>NZ_CP108014.1:0-4800000 GCF_036142455.1 Nocardia salmonicida | reverse complement strand
GAGCCGTCAGCAGGTCGGCCGGTCGGTGGTCGGTGAGGCCATCGTGATCGGGTTGATCGGTAGCCTGCTCGGGCTGGCCGCCGGTATCGGGTTGGCGTATGGGTTGTCGGCATTGCTCAACGCCTTCGATCTCGGATTGCCCACCGGTTCGCTGACGGTGCTGCCGCGTACCGCGATCGTCGCGCTGCTCGTCGGCCTGCTCGTCACCGTGGCCAGCGCCTACGCCCCCGCTCGACGGGCCGCGAAGGTACCGCCGGTGGAGGCGATGCGTTCCGAATTCGCCAGTGCCGGTGACTCTTTGCGGCTGCGGACGATTATCGGCGCGGTCATGGCCGTTGTCGGTGGCGTGCTCGTCTATGTCGGTGCGCAGGGCACCGGCAAGGGCTCGGCGGTGACCGTCGGTGTCGGCGCGCTCGGGTTGATTCTGGCGGTGCTGTTGGCGGCGCCGGCGTTGTCGCGGCCGATGGTGCTCGTGCTCGGCGTGCTCACCAGGCCGTTCGGCGCGATCGGGCAGATGGCGCGCAACAACGCCACGCGCAACCCGCGTCGCACGGCGGCCACCGCGTTCGCGCTCACGCTCGGCCTGATGCTGGTCTCGGCAATCGGCATTCTCGGCGCTTCGGCGAAGACCAGTGTCGGCGTGCTCATCGACAAGGGCGTGCGGGCCGAATACGTGCTCGCCGGTCCGCAGATGATCGGTGTACCGATCGGTGCGGTCGACGCCGTGCGCACCCAGGTGCCCGGGGTCAGCGAGGTCACCGGGATCCGGATCGTCGCGTTCGAGATCGACGGCGATCAGATCGGCGCCACCTCACCGGACGGTCCGATCGACCCGGTGATGGACATCGACGTGACCAGCGGCACGAGCACGATCCCCGCCGGTGGCGCGCTCATCGATGAGACCGAGGCGGGCGAACGCGGGTGGAAGGTCGGCGACAAGGTCGCCATCACCAGCCTCGACAAGAAGCAGATAGAGCTCACGATCGCGGGCGTCTACGCCGACTCACCGCTGCTCGGCCCCATGGTGGTCGATCCGGGCATCTACGAGCAGTTGATGCCGCAGAGTCTGCGCACCAATGTCTTCGTACTGGTCAAGGCCGCGCCGGGCGCCGATCTGACCGCGATGCGGACGAATCTGGAGAAGGCCACCGAACCGTTCGTGGTGGTGCAGGTGCAGGACCACGAACAGTTCAAGGGGGCGCAGGGCCAGCAGATCAACACCCTGCTCGCCATCCTCTACGGGCTGCTCGCGCTGGCCGTGGTGATCGCGGTGCTCGGCATCATCAACACCCTGGCGCTGTCGGTGGTGGAGCGTCGCCGGGAGATCGGCATGCTGCGCGCGGTGGGCACCCAGCGTGCGCAGGTGCGGCGCACCATCTATCTGGAGTCCATGCTGATCGCCATCTTCGGCGCGATCGTCGGGCTGGTGCTCGGCATCGCGCTCGGCGTCGGATTCCTGCGCACGCTGCGCGATATGGGCATCGACCAGATCACCATTCCCTGGTCGCAGTTGGTGATCGTGCTGGTCGCGTCCGCTGTGGTCGGCGTGCTGGCCGCGGTGTGGCCGGGTGTGCGGGCCGCGCGGACGCCGCCGTTGGCGGCGATCGCGGATCTGTAAGAGTCGCAACCACTCTCGGCCCCCGGTGGATATTCCATCGGGGGCCGAGTGCGTTCCGAGGCGATGATCTCCCCTCGAGCCGAGATCGTGTGCGTAGATGGCGGTCGGCCATAGGCAAGCGCCAGGCCACGGCCGCGTTCAGACGATGGGGTAGCGGTCGATCCAGGCCTGTGTCGGATGCCCGTGGTCGTCTTGTGGTGGGGTGAGGCCGAATTCGGTGCAGTAGTCGGTGGCGAGCCGGTCGAGCACAGGGCGAGCATCGACGGTGTGCGACCAGCGATGGGGAAGGGCGGGGCGACCGTAGCGCGCGCCGAGCAGACTGCCCGCGATCGAACCGGTGGCGTCGCTGTCGCCGGAATGGTTGACCGACAGCAGAAGTCCGGTGCCGACGATGTCGTGGGGTGTGCCGCCGAGACCTTCGGCGGCGAGGGCGGCGAAGACAGCGATCGAGAGGGCTTCGGGGCCGATCCAGCCCTGGCCGAGGGTTTCGACGTCTTCCGGTGTGGGATAGCGCCTCTCGCGTTCGATGCGCGCGGCCAGCCGGTGTGCGGCATTGAGCGCGGCCGAGGTTTCCTCGTGCTCGGGGTAGCTCGCGAGCTCGACTCGCGCGCGGGAGAGTGCGGTGGCGAGGTCGGCGCCGCGCGTGAGTTGATAGATCAGCGCGGACAGGGTGCCCGCGGGCAGCCAGCCGCTGGGATGGCCGTGGGTGAGTGCGGCAGCGTCACAACCCAGTTCGAAGACGGCGTCGGTCGCCGCACCGGAACGGTCTGCGGCGTAACCGAATCCGCAGGGGGCGGCGCGCATCACCGCGCCACTGCCCTTGGAGTGATTGATCGGCTGGTCGCGGGTGCCGAGTGGGTTGGTCGGCTCGCGCCGTTGCGCCGCGTGGCGTAGCGCGGTGTAGACCGAATTGGCCACGCCGCGTTGCTCGATCAGCTCGGGGTGGTCGCTGAGCGAGCTGTGCATCGCCGACGGTTGGTCGGGCATTTCGGCGACCTGCCCGCGTAACCACACGAGCAGGCCCTGCTGGAGCAGACCCATCGTCGCCCCGCCGATGCCCTTTGCCCTCGCCCGTACCGAGCCTCGGATCAAGGCTTCGACGGTGAACGCTGTCAACTGGGTCTCTTCGGAGATGCGCAGCGGGTCGATGTCGGTCACACCGGCGGGACCGTACTCGGCACGGATCTGTTGCAGCGAACGGGTTTCCACGGGGGCGCCGAGGGCATCGCCGATCGCGCCTCCGAGAAGACAACCGTTGAGGCGCTGCACCCACGTCGACGCGCCCATTGCTGTGCGCCCGGTGTTCCCTGCCTCGCCGTTTCCCACCGCGGAGCGCCGTTGATCTCGCGATACTGTGCCTGTCTGGGGGCGCGCTGCGCCCGAGTGACCAGTCGCACGGGGCGAGCGGCTTTCGGGCTCGGCTGAGCTGTGGCGAACAATTGTCGGGTCGTGCCGCCGGGCAGCGCCCAGCTGACTCGCCCCTTCGCGTGGTGCGGCCTCGGCGGTGGAGGTCTGCGAGCGTGCAGCGGACAGCGTCGACTCGATCGCCGATGCGGTGACCGTGGGATGGGCAGTGGTTCGCGCGGGTGCGGGGCGACGGAGTGCCTGCGCGAGGGCGGTGGCGAAGGCCGTGCAGGTGGGGAAGCGGTGGGCGGGGTCCTTGGCCATGGCCTTGGACAGGACCGCGTCCACCGCAGTGGGGAGGGTGGCGCGGCGGGTGCTGGCGGCGGGTGGCGGGGCGTTGAGGTGGCCGAGCATGACGGTGGCGGGGTTGGGTGCGTCGAAGGGGCCGGTGCCGGTGAGGAGGCGGAATACCGTGCAGGCCAGGGAGTATTGGTCGCCGCGGCCGTCGAGCGGGGCGCTGCTGAGTTGTTCGGGGGAGGCGTAGGCGATGGTGGCGGTGAACTGGCCGGTGCGGGTGAGCCCGCCGGTGTCGTCGAGGAGTTTCGCGATGCCGAAGTCGGTCAACACGACTCGTTCGTCGAAGCCCGCGCCGACACCCGCGGTTCGGGACAACAGGATGTTGGCGGGCTTCACGTCCCGGTGCAGAACGCCCTGGCGGTGGGCGTAGTCGAGGGCGCTCGCGGTCTGGGTGACGATCTGGGCGATGCGCTCGCTGCCGAACTGCTGCACCGGAACCGCCGACGCGTCGACACCGTCCACGAACTGCATCGATATCCAGAGACGTTCCTCGTCGATGCCACGGTCGTAGACGGTGATGATGTTCGGGTGATCGAGCTGGGCCACGAGGTCGGCTTCGCGTTCGAACCTGGCTCGGATCTCGAAGTCGGCGAACAGGTCACGGTGCATCAGTTTCAACGCGGTCAGCCGTGGCAGCCTGCGGTCCCTTGCCGCGTACACCGCGCCCATCCCGCCGCGTCCCAGCTCACGCTCGATGACGAAACCGGCGAACACCGCCCCGCGCCGCAACATCGCCTCACCCCGTTCACCGAACCCGATCGTTCGCAGCCTAGTTGGCTCGGACGCGATGCGCTTCTGGGTTCACGCGTTACACCGCCGGGGCGTTGGTGTCGGCCCAGCGGGTGATGTCGCCGCGGTCGAGGGCGGTGGCGAGCAGGTCGGGGAATTTGTCGGGGGTGCAGGCGAAAGCGGGGATGCCGAGGGCTGCCAGTGCTGCCGCGTTGTCGTGGTCGTAGGCGGGTGCGCCTTCGTCGGAGAGGGCGAGCAGCACCACCACCTGGACGCCCGCTTCCTTCATCGCGTTGCAGCGGCGCAGCATCTCGTTGCGCACGCCGCCTTCGTAGAGGTCGGAGATGAGCACGAACAGGCTGTCGGTGGGGCGGGTGATCAGCGTTTGCGAGTAGGCGATGGCGCGATTGATATCGGTGCCGCCGCCGAGCTGGGTGCCGAACAGAACGTCGACCGGGTCGCTCAGCTGATCGGTGAGGTCGACGATCTCGGTGTCGAAAACCACCAGCGAGGTCTTCAGCGACCGCATGGAGGCGAGGACCGCACCGAAGACCGAGGCGTAGACGACACTGGCCGCCATCGAACCGGATTGATCGATGGCCAGAACCACATCGCGCTGGATCGATTGCGACTTGCGGCCGTAACCGACGAGCCGTTCGGGCACGATGGTGCGGTGTTCGGGCAGGTAGTTGGCGAGATTCTTGCGGATCGTCCGATTGAAATCGATATCGCGCAGTTTCGGGCGATGGGTGCGGGCGGCCCGGTTGATCGCGCCCGAAACAGCGGCCACGGTCTTGGCGGCGATGCGCTGCTCGATCTCGCGCACCACCTTCTCCACGACCATTCGCGCGGTGGCCTTGGTGGTTTCGGGCATCACCCGGTTGAGGCCGAGCAGGGTGCCGACCAGGTGAACATCGGGTTCGACCGATTCCAGCAGCTCGGGCTCCAGCAGCAGCTGGGTGAGGTTGAGTCGGTCCACGGCATCGCGCTGCATCACCTCCACCACGGTCGCGGGGAAGTATGTGCGGATATCGCCGAGCCAGCGCGCAACTCGGGGCGCCGAACCGCCGAGTCCACCAGACCTTTTCGTCGACCCGCCGGCTTCCCCGGTGTTGTAGAGGGCCGACAGTGCCTGGTCCATCGCCTGATCGGCACCGGAGCTCAAGCCGCCGAGCTGTTCTTCGGCAGCGGTGCCCAGCACGAGACGCCAACGGCGCGACTGGGTTTCGTTGGGATCGGTCATCAGTGCTCCTCGTGATCGAGCGAGTGATCGGGTTGCTGTGTCGCGTGCCGCGCGTGCGGACCCGCCGGGCACGAGGCGGCCGCCCAACTGCCAGGGGCGGTCATCCGGCGGCGCCGAGGATCGCGGTGGCGGCGCGCAGTGCGAGTTGACCGCGGACCGGGTCGACCTCGGTGGTGCCCCGGGCGGTTGTCGGCGCTGATCCGGTGTCTCGCAGGGCCTGACTGATGGCTCGGCGTTCACCGGATTCGAAGGAGCCGAAGGTGCGGCGCAGCAGCGGCAGGGTGGCGACGAACTGGTCTTCGTTGAGGTCGCGCAGCCATTCGTCGATGCGGCGCAACAGCTCTCGGTCGTGGACCAGGAGCAGGCCGCGCCCGCCCAGGAAGCCGTCGACCCAGGCGGCTTTGGCGGCAGGGGTGTTGCCGATGGACAACGCGGCGGCGAGTCGACGGGCGGAGTCGGCGTCATCGATGCGTTCGGCGTCGCACAGCAGGCGTACCGCGCGACCGCCGATCGCACCGTGCACGTCGTCGCGGTCGGCGATGCGTTGCAGGGTGGCCAGCCATTCGGTGGTGGAGTGCTCGTCGTCGCGGGTGCTGATGGCGGTGTGCGCGGCGTCGATCTGGGCGCGCAGGGCCTCGGCGGCATCGGTATCGAGGCCGGTGACGGCGCCGGGCAGCCCCGCGCAGATCCGCACCAGCAGGCCGTCGGCGACGTGGGCGAGGGCCTTGGTGTCGGTGCCGCGGACATCGCCGTAGCGCAGCGTGCGGGTCAGGCCGGGCAGGGCGCCGAGCAGGTGGGTGACGTCGTGGTCGAGGGCGGCTGCCGCTTCGAGCCTGGTGATCAGCCCTTCGGTGGCGCCACCAAGGTCGGCGAGCAGGGCCGTTTCCAGTGCGTGGGCGAGGGCGGTGACGGTGACGTCGTCGCGGCTCGCGGTGTCGAGGATTTTGGTCTCGGCGGCGGTGCGCAGGGTCGTTCCCCACACGGCCGCTTCGACGATGCGGACTTCGAACTCCGGTTCCCAGCGCAGCGTCCACGTCTCACGGAAGGTGCCCGTGCTGCGAACCTCACCGGTGGTCGGAGTGCCCCAACCGATACCGAGCAGGCGCAGGCGGTGCAGCAGATGCGAACGCTCGACGTCGCGTTCCTTCCGCAGGTCGAGATCGATATTTCGGGCGAGCGCTTCCTGCTTGAGCCGCAGCGTTTTACAGCGCGCCCGCAGATCGGCGGCCAAGGGGACTGTCGGGGTGTCCTCGGGGACACCGCCGAGCGTCTCGCCGACGACGAGTTCTTCGATGACAAGACGCAGCATGGTCTCGTCGCCACCGCACATCACCGACCGCACAGCCTCGGTGACCTCCGACAAACCCGGCAGCGGCCTGCCGCGCAACGCGGCGAGTGTGTCCGCCAGCCGCACCGCCTCGATGATGTGCGCGCTCGACACCGGCAGATCGTGCGAGCGCAGCACCCCGGCGACCTTGGTCAGCCAGCGTGCCACCGGCCGCGCGGTCTCGGTGAAGAGGTGGTGGTACCAGCCCGGCGAGGTGACGCCTGCGCCGTAACCCGATCCTGCCGCCAGCCGCGAATGCGTCCATGGCACCCAGGTCAACGCGGCCTTCGTCTTCGGCAAACCCTTGAGCAGTCGCGTATCCGGTGCGGCGGGCCCGAGCGGTTCGACCAGCGCGGGCGCGTGCCAAGCGCCACACACCACCGCTAATCGTTTCGCGCCGCCCTTGAGTACCTGCCGCATCACCTGCCGCATATGCGCCTCGCGGACCAGCGTGTGATGGTCGACGATCAGTGGCGCGAGCGCGGCGTCCTGCCGATCCGTTGCTGCGGGGGACACGAATCCGGTTGCCGCCGAGGGGTTCTCCGACAGCTCCGGAGCGCCGGGTATCGACACCGGGTCGGTGCCGGTTGGCGTAGACGCGCCGAGCTGCGGCGGAGCGTCCGCTACGGGCGGCGTGATCCCTGTCGCGGAGTGCGAGGCGTCCTCACGAAGAGCGGTCATCGCTTCGGTGATGGCGTCGAAAGCCGCGCTGTCGGGAACGGATTCGACGACGGCGTCCCACCAGCGTTCGGCGTCGTCGTAGCCCGCGGCCGAGGCCAGGGCTGCCAACGGGTCGGAGCCGCCACGGGCGTCATCGTCTGCGGCGAGGACGTGCGTGGCGGGGAGGTCGCAGAAGCGGACCGGTACGGCGTGGTCGACGCCGTAGCGCATGGCCTGCCACTCGGGAGAGAACACGGCGAACGGCCAGAACGCGGCGCGGGCAGGTGAATCCGGGACGTAGGCGAGCAACGCGACCGGTGGGCTCATCGTGTCGGCGGCGACGAAACCGACGAGTGGATCCGCGTCGGCGGGACCTTCGATGAGAATGGCGTCGGGCCGGAACTCCTCGAGCGCGTGGCGCAGCGAGCGTGCCGATCCGGGCCCGTGGTGACGGATGCCGAATACCCGCGTTGTCGCCGCAGCGCTCGAATTCGTGTCGGCCATTGAACCGATACCGGCCTCCGCCTCGGTGGTGTCACGTGTCTCGGAGGTCTCGCGAAGACCGGCATGGTTCGCCGGATCGCCCGGTGTGGCGTCACCGGTGGCCGGGTCGGGCGCCTTGTTGCGTTGACTCATCGAAAACCCCATGTGTGGTGTGTGTTCCGTCCTCCCCTTCGGTCTGTTCTCAGCCGGCGATTTCGCGGCACGCGCGATAGAAGTCGGCCCAGTCGGGGCGCTCCCGGACGACGGCCTCGAGGTATTCGGTCCAGATCACGGTGTCGGCCACCGGGTCTTTGATCACCGATCCGAGCACGGCGCCCGCGATGTCGGAGGCGCGCAGGACGCCGTCGCCGAAGTGGGCGGACAGGGCGAGGCCGTTGGTGATCACCGAGATCGCCTCGGCGGTGGACAGGGTGCCCGAGGGGGATTTGAGTTTGGTGCGGCCGTCGGCGGTGATGCCGGAGCGCAGTTCACGGAAGACCCGCACCACGCGGCGGACTTCCTCGGCGGCGGCGGGCACGGTCGGCAATTCCAGTGCGGCGCCCAGCTGTTCGACGCGCCGGCTGACGATGGCGACCTCGGAATCCTCGTCGGCCGGCAGCGGCAACACCACGGTGTTGAAGCGGCGGCGCAGCGCGGAGGAAAGATCGTTCACGCCGCGGTCGCGGTCGTTGGCGGTGGCGATGACGTTGAAACCCTTGGCCGCCTGGACTTCTCCGCCGAGCTCGGGAACGGGCAGGGTCTTCTCGGACAGGATGGTGATCAGCGCGTCCTGCACATCCGAGGGAATGCGGGTGAGCTCTTCGATGCGGGCGATGGCGCCGGTGCGCATGGCGGTCATCACCGGCGACGCGACCAGAGCGGCATCGCTGGGTCCCTCGGCGAGCAGGCGGGCGTAGTTCCAGCCGTAGCGGATCGCCTCTTCCGCGGTGCCGGAGGTGCCCTGCACGAGCAGCGTCGACTCCCCGCTGATCGCGGCGGCGAGGTGTTCCGACACCCAGGTTTTGGCGGTGCCGGGTACGCCGAGCAACAGCAGCGCGCGGTCGGTGGCGAGGGTGGCGACCGCCACCTCCATCAGCCTGCGCGGGCCGACGTACTTGGGCGTGATCACGGTGCCGTCGTCCAGGGTGCCACCGAGGACGTAGGTGACCACCGCCCACGGCGACAGTTTCCAGGACGGCGGACGCACGCGGTCGTCGACGCGGCTCAGGGCGGCCAACTCGTCGGCGAAGGCCTGTTCGGCGTGGGGACGCAGCAGGGTGGTCGACGGTTCGGTGGTGGTCATCGCAGCTCCTCGAGCATGGTGGCGCGATCGGTGAGATCGTGCGCGAGTCGGTGGAATGCCTGTTGCCAGGCGGGGTCTTCGGTGGTGTCGGCGAGCGCGGTGACACGCGAGGCGAGCTCGACAGGTAGGTGGACGCTCGCCGCGGTGAGCAGCGCCCTGTCGGTGTACACGCCCGCGCTGGCATGCGGCTGACGCGCGGTGGTGCGGGCGCGCTCGCCGAACAGACGCAGCACATGGTCGGCCACGGGTTGCGGCCACGGGTGATCGAGGCCGGGCAGGATCGCGTGCAGTTCGTTGAGTTGGTGCGCGTCGAGATCGAGCACGTGCTCTATCCGGTCGGCGGCCTCGAGCAGGGTGAACAGTTCGCGACGCCGCAGCACCGCCTGCTCGGTCGGCGTCGCGTGGGCGAACAGCGCACGCGCCCACGCCGTATCGCGCTGGGCGAGCGTGGCATCGACCCAGCCGTCCACGATCGCCTTGGCATAGCGAGGCGGCAGTGCCAGGGTCAGCGCGGCAGCGGCGGTGTTCTCGCCGGTGGAGCGCACGATCGGAGCCCACGCGGTGAGTGGAGTGGCGGCGATCGCCTGGTGCAGGGTCGTGATCGTCGAATCTGGAGTGTCCCAGCGCAGTTTCGCCTGATCGGTCGCGTCGGTGATCCCGTCGCGCCGTGCCTGCGCGTCGAGCTCCGCGGGCACCGTCACTTCGACGGTGCCGTCGTTGTCCACCCGAATCCACGACGCCACCAGGGCTGCCATCCGTCGCCCGAAAGCGGCGTCCGGCAGCTTGTTCAGCAGCGTCGTCGCGGCGCGCCGGACGTCGCCGCGACGATCGTCGAGGG
Organism: Nocardia salmonicida; assembly: GCF_036142455.1. Taxonomy (NCBI): domain Bacteria; kingdom Bacillati; phylum Actinomycetota; class Actinomycetes; order Mycobacteriales; family Nocardiaceae; genus Nocardia; species Nocardia salmonicida. The sequence goes on along the minus strand of NZ_CP108014.1, from coordinate 4,790,098 downwards.
CCCGCTCGAGCAGTGCTTCGTCGGCCGAACTCAGCCCGTCCTCGAGCAACGCCAGCAGTTCCGCCTTGACCGGCCCCGACTCCTTCGACCACGCTGCGGTCAGCACGGTCAGCGCGGCGGCGCGATCCGCCCGGCGCGTACGCGCGAACCAGTCCTTTCGTTCGCCGGAGGTGCCGAACAACCAGACATCGTGAGCAGCAGGCGCTTCCGGCTCGGCAGTGGTGCTCGGGTCGGTGTGGGTGGCGCCCGAAAGAGATGTGGACGCGTCGACAGGGAATTCGTCGACCAGCTTCGCCCAGGCCGGGTTGCGGGCGGCGAGCCAGCGTCCACGGCGGCCTGCCAGCCGCAGCAGCGGTGCCCGCACCGTGGTGTCGGAGGCAGCGGAGAGCGCCTGGACGCACAGCACATCGGGGAGCCGGAAGTCGAAAGGTGCTGCCGAGGCGAACCATTCGGTAAGGAACGGGGACTTGTCCGCGAGTAGGCGGCTGAGACGGTCGGCGGCGGGTCGGGGAAGCAGCGGGCGTGGATCATCCACGGCGGGTTCGGGTTTCGCTGCGGTGCGGGGGAGCTGTCCACCGCGCAGGTACAGGTCTTGCAAGGCGGCGGTGTGGAGCAGCCGGGTGGCCGGTTCACCCGCGTGCTGCGGTACCGCGGTGGCGACCGCGGAGTCGAGGTGGACGCCGTCGGCACTGCGGCGGGCGGTGCCGAGCAGAGCTACTGAAACGAGTTCGGCCAGCGCGGGGGTGGGGGTCGTCTCCGTGGGGAATTCGGTTTCCAGGTCGTGCACCTCGCCCGCGCTGAGAACCGAGATCGGGTCGAAGCCGTCGGCTCGCCACTCGCCGCACACCGTCACCGGGTGTCCACCCGCGACGGCGATCAGCCGCCACGGGTGGACGCCGGCCTGCAGTGGCAGCGCGGTGCCGTCGGTAGCGACGAGCTGCCAACCGTTCTCGTCGAGTACCGGCACGACGTCGGTGAGCAGGGCGGGCCACGAGCGCAGCCACGGATCGTCGCTCAACGCGCCGGCGTAGGCGTCCAACGCGTCGTCGATCGTGGTGCCTCCGACAGCGGGCACGGTCGTGAAGGGCTCGGGTACGCCGTGGCGGGTGCCCCACTGCACGCGCAAGGATGCCGGGCCGGGGTAATAGTGCAGTTCGGCGTCCACCTCGCTGCCGGGCGCGGGCACCTCGCCGGTGAAATTCGGTGTGGCGAAGGAGTGTTCGATGAGCAGGGCCCATCGTCCGCTACCGCGACCGCGCAGCCAGGTACGACGGGTGTGGAGACGTTCTTCCTCGCTGGTCCGCATGCCGAGTACCAGCCAGCGATCCCGGACGGCCGGCTCGGTCAGGACCGCCTCGGCCGACGTCGGGTAGCCGACGTGGGTGCGAATGCCGGCTTGCAGCGGCTCGGGTAGGGCATCGATCCTGCGATGGGCCAGAACCAGCAGGTGCAGGCGGGCGTACTCGCGCAGCAGCAGTTCGGGCCAGTGCTCGGTGGTGACGACCGCGGTGGGCAACCTGCGCAGGGTCTCGGCGATCCGAGGCGCCTGGGCATCGACCATCCGGGCCGCGATCGACTCGTACGCGGCGAACGAACGGTCGGTCTGCGCCAGTCCGGTCCGGATCTGGTCGGTCAGCCAGACCTCCAGTTCGGTGAGCCCGGCGGTGACGCGGGTCCGTCGCTGTTCGACGGACGCCTGCGACGGCGTGCTCGCGGCCTTGGCCTTGGGTGGCGCGGCCGCCTTCGCGGCCCGCCCCGCCAGCCACTCGGCCGCGAAATCGGCGGGGGCATCCCGCACGGGCGCCTGGCCGCTCGACCACGTGAGCAACAACGACAGCGTGTGCTTACAGGGGAACTTGCGGCTCGGGCACGAACACTTGTACGCGGGCCCGTCCAGGTCGACGATCGCCTGATACGGCTTGGCTCCACTGCCCTGACACAGCCCCCACACCGCGTTCCCGGCGGTGCCGGTCTCACGCCAGCGACCGGCCAGCTTGCGTGCGGCAGCCAGCGAGCTCGCGTCGGGCGCCAGCGCACGGACCTGGTCCTCGGTCCACGGCGTGCGTTGCTCGGTCATCGGATTCCCCCGTTCTCTGTTCGCCGAATATCTACCGCAACCCACCGACAACAAGCGGTGCCGGTGGCGAAGCCGGTGGAAAATGCTGGCGCTGTGGCAATTTCGCGCTCCAGCTCTTGCTATGAACTGAGATGTCTCGTATTCTGATCTGTTCGGCACCGACCGGACCGCCCGCGCTGCTCGACGCAGCGTAACGCGGGTGTGAACACCTCATCGAGCTGCCCGCCGGGGTGGGCGAGGGGTGGACATCGAGGTCCCGCCGTGGCGCCGCGATGGCCATTCCACTCCCGCGGGCAGATTCGCTGAGGGCCTGCGCATCCCCTGGGCGAACTTCCGGCGATCGGGTAGCGTTTCTGTCAGAATCGCGGCGTCGTGCGCCGACGCGAAGGGGGATGTCGCCAGTGTGCTCGGATCGGATCGCCGAGGTGGTCGCGCGCGAGCTCGCCGCCGACCCGGCAGTGGAGGAACGGGTCGCCGAATGCGTGCTTGCCGCGCTCACAACTGTCGACGGTGATTCGGCCGCACAGGATTCCGGTGATACCGGGGTCTTTCTGCGGTCGATCACCGTGCAGGGCTTCCGTGGGATCGGGCCCGCGGCGACGCTGCGATTGAATCCGGGACCGGGTCTGACGCTGGTGGTCGGTCGCAACGGCAGCGGGAAGTCGAGTTTCGCCGAGGCCGCCGAATTCGCGTTGACCGGTGGAAATCGGCGCTGGGACGGACGATCGACCGCATGGCGGGAGGGTTGGCGCAACCTGCACGAACCCGATACGGCCCGGATCGATGTCGAGCTGCTCACCGCGGGCGAGGAGCCGCAGGTCTCCGTCGCCACCCTATGGGACGAGAGTGCGGAACTGGCCGACGCGCAGTGGACCGAGCGGCGCGGATCCGAACCGGCGACAGCGGTGGACCCGCTCGTACAGCGGCAACGGCTCGATCTGTACCGGCCGTTCCTGTCCTACAGCGAGCTCGGCGCGCTCGTCGACGGGAAGCCGAGCGACCTGTTCGACGCGCTGCATCGCCTGCTCGGCCTCGACGAGTTGGCCGCTGCGGCCGAACAGATCAGATTGCGCAAGCTCGAACTCGAACGCGCCGTGAAGGATTCGCGCCAGTCCCACGCCGACCTACTGGTCGAGCTCGCCGAGGCCGATGACGAACGCGCTCACGGTGTGGCCGACCTGCTGCGCACCCCGGACCCCGATCTCGACGCGGTGGCGGGCGCGGTGGCCGACTCGGTCCTCGGCATCGACGGGCCGGAGGGTTTGCGCGCGATCCTGCGGCTGACATTGCCCGATACCGTGCAGGTCGCCGCCACGGCGGATCGGCTCGCCGAAGCGGCCCGGAACGTGGCGCGCCACGCGACCGTCGACTCCGATGCCGATCTGCGAGTTCTCGCCTTGCTCACGCGGGCACGCGAACACGTCACCGCGTCGGGTTCGTGCCCCTGCCCGGTCTGCGGACGCGACGAACTCGACGCCGACTGGATCACCGCCGCGGATTCCGAAATCGCTTACCGGACCGAGGAACTCGCCGCTCTGCAGGCGGCCACGGCGGAGTTCGACGCCGCTCTCGTGGCGGCCCGCAACCTGCTGGCAGAGCGGCCGGTCGAGCTCGGCTCGGCAACCGCAGGCCGCTCGAATCCGGTGCGGACCTTCGAACCAACACCAGGCCGAGCGAATCACCCTGCGGGGCCATCTCATTCGTACGTTGCCTCGGACTCGTTGCGTAATCGGCGCGAAATCGTAGGGCAGCTCTGGTCGGAATGGGCCGAGCTCGCCACCGCCGACGAGGATCAGCTCCCGGATCGGCTGCGCGCCATCCACGCCGAGCTCACCGTGGAACTCCGTGCACTGCAACGCGATACGCAGACCGAGCTGGATCGTCTGGACACTGTGTGGTCGCCGCTGGTCCCACGCATTCTCGCCTGGCTCGACCCCGCCCGCGCCGTCGCCGACCACGCGAGTGAACTGCGGGTCGTGAAGAAGGCGGCCGACTGGCTCAAGTCGGCGACGGCGACGATCCGTGAGGAGCGGATGCGGCCGCTGGAGACCACGGCGCGCTGGGTGTGGAGCACCCTGCGCCAGCAGAGCAATGTGGAGCTGGGCGCGATTCGGTTGCAGGGCAGCGCGGGGACGGCGCGGCGGGTGCTGCTCGATGTCACCGTCGACGAAGTGGACGGCGCGGCGCTCGGGGTGATGAGCCAGGGGGAACTGCACGCGCTCGGACTGTCGCTGTTCCTGCCGCGAGCCACGGTGGAGCACAGCCCTTTCCGGTTCGTGATGATCGACGACCCGGTGCAGGCGATGGATCCGGCGAAGGTCGACGGGCTGGCCAGGGTGCTCGCCGAGGTGGCGGGGACGCGGCAGGTGGTGGTGTTCACCCATGACGAGCGGCTCGCCGAGGCGGTGCGCCGCATGCAGCTCGACGCGACCGTGCTCGAAGTCCAGCGTCGCGAGCGTTCGATCGTCGAGGTCAGGGTGACCGGCGACCCGGTCCGCCGCTACCTCGACGACGCCCGATCCCTGCTTCGCACGCCGCAGCTGCCCGCCGCCATCGCCGACGAACTCGTCGCGACCTGTTGCCGTTCGGCGATCGAGGCGGCCGGGCTGGCGAAGGCCCGCCAGGAACTGCTGGCGAGCGGTCTCGAACACGGCGAGGTGGAGCGGCGCGTGCGCAACGCGCACACCACCCGCGCCATGATCACCCTCGCCATCATGGGTGTCGGCGCTCGCGTGGACGACCTGAACAAGCACCTGAGCGCGGTCGGCGGACGCTGGCTCGTCGGCGTCCTCCGCGATGCCACCGCGGGAGCGCATGTGCCGATCGAGCGGCCGATGCGTGAATTGATCACCGACACCGAACGATTCATCACCTGGCTGCGAGCCCACGAGCCGAACACGGTGCGAACGTGAGCGGCTCGGCCGGACCGCCGCGTGGCCTCGCCGGTGCGGTGCGGTCGTCGTGAATCGCCGTGGCAGGCCGGCTCGCGCGAAGTTCACCCCGAGGCCGTCGGTGGCGCAGCGGCTGGAAGCGGCCGAGAATCTGCTGGACGGGTCGGTCTCGGATGCCGGCGGGGTGTGGTCGCGGGCGGTGGCGTGGATTCTGCGGTTGGCGCTCGAGCAGGCGGTGGATCAGCTGTGGGCGCAGGTGGCGCCGGAGTTGATGCGGTGCCCGATGCGGGCTCAGTTGCTCGCGCTGCGGGTGTACGCGGGGCCCGAGACCGCTGGTCAGGTCGGTGCGCTGTGGGCGGCGCTGTCGCGGGCGGCGCATCATCTCGACTACGAGATGGCGCCGAGCGTCACCGATCTCCGGCGTTGGCGGGATCAGACCGCTGAGCTGGCGCGAGCGTTGGAGCTCGCGCCCCTTGCCCACCAGCCGTTCGGGTGATCGGCGAAGGGTAGTCATGGTGGACCTGGGGTGCGCGGGGTGGCCGCCGGGTCCGGCAGGATGTGCGGCATGGGTGAAGTGAAACCGTGTCCGTGCCGCCGTGGCGAGCCGTTCGATGCCTGCTGCGGACCGATCCTGGCCGGCAAGCCCGCGCCGACCGCGGAAACGCTGATGCGCTCGCGCTACACCGCCTACGTCGTGGGCGATGTGGACTATCTGCTGCGCTCCTGGCATCCCAGCACCCGCCCGGCCGACCTCGAACTCGACGCGGACCAGCGCTGGCTGTTCCTCGAGATCGTCGGCACTCAGCGCGGCGGCCCGTTCGACGACAACGGCACCGTCGAATTCATCGCCCACTACAAGCTCGACGGCACGCGCGACGCGATGCACGAGCTGAGCACCTTCGTCCGGGTCGACGGCGCGTGGGTCTATCTCGACGGCACGTTTCAGGCCTGAACCAGGGATACTGCTGTCGTGCCCCGCATCGCGATCGAGTACTGCACCCAATGCCGCTGGCTGCTGCGAGCGAGCTGGATGGCGCAGGAACTGCTCACCACGTTCGCCACCGAGCTCGGCGAGGTGGCGCTGGTTCCCGGCCAGGGCGGCATCTTCCGCATCACCCTCGACGGCGAACAGCTCTGGGAACGCAAGGCCGACGGCGGCTTTCCTGACATCGCCGTCCTCAAACAGCGGGTCCGCGACCGGATCGCCCCCGAGCGCGACCTCGGCCACTCCGACCGCCGCGACTGACGTCCGAGCGGCGGACGCGCATTCCGGTCGACGAGGTCAGCAGCAGCCGCCACCACCGCAGCAACCGCCGCCTGCCGGACGGGGCGCGGGCGCCGGGGTCGGCGCCGACCCACGGCCCACCGCAGCGAAGGTGGTGAGCAGTTTGACGGTGTCGTCGTGGCCCGCGGGGCACGCGGCGGGGTCCGAGGACTGGGCCATCGGCCGGTTGACGTCGAACGTGTCGCCGCAGGAACGACACCGGAAGCTGTAGTTCGGCATCGGCCAAGTGTAAGGGCCGAGGCTTGTGATCACGGTGCGCCGAAGACTTCGCCCCGGCCCCCGCACTCCGTACCGTGAGCGAACGGCGGTGATGGCGAGGTGGCGCATGGCGAACAGTAGCGCGGGGGCGGTATTGCGGGCGGTGCTCGACCTCGGGTCGGCACCGCGCAGCGTGGTGGCCAGGCACGCCGGGGTTTCACCGGCCACGGTCACCTGGCAGAGCCGGGCGCTGGTCGAGGCGGGACTGCTCGTCGAGCTGCCGGAGTCACCCGGGCCGGGCGGCGTGGGCAGGCCGCACAGTCCGATCGCGTTGGACGCCACGGGCAATGTGGTGATCGCGGTGCATATCGCGGCGGTGCAGATCACCGTCGCGGTGGTCGACATCGCCGGTTCGGTGCTGCACAGCGAGCAGGTGCCCCATCGCACCCATGCCCCCTACGACATCCTCGACACCGTGCTCGAGCGAGTGCGCGCGGTCGGGGCGAACCTGGCAGACCACGTGCGGATCCGCGGGCTCGGGGTGGCGATCGGCGGTCGCGTCGACACCGCCACCGGTTCGGTCGTCGAACACTCCTATCTGCGCTGGCGTGATGTACCGGTGCGCGAATACCTCAGCGCCCGAACAGGTTTACCCGTCAGCGTGGACAGTCATACCCGCGCGACGGTGCACGCCGAACAGCTCTACGGCCGTTTGCGCGGCTCGGCGAGCTCGATCGTGCTGTTCGTCGGCAATGTCATCGACGCCGCCATCGCCGTGCACGGTCGCGTCCACTGCGGGCCGCATTTCGGGGCGGGCTCGATCGCTCGATTACTCGGCACGACCAACAGATTCGCCCTCGACGCACTCGGCGACCACGCGTTGCTGGCGCGGGCCGAGACTGTCCGCCGGTTCGACAGCTTCCCCGAGTTGGTGGCGGCGGCAGCGGCGGGCGGCCCGGAACGCGAGTACTTCATCGAGCGTGCCACGGTGATGGGTGAGGTCGCCGCGGCGCTGATCGATCTGATCGACCCGGAAGCCCTGGTGCTGATCGACCGTGGCCTGAGCACGGTGCCCGGCGTCCGGGAAGCCTACGACGAGGCGGTGCGCGCCCACTCGATGATCGGCGCCGACCCGACCGAGGTGATCTTCGCGTCGACGTTCCCCGGTCAGGTGCTGGTGATGGCGGCCGCCGGGGTGGTCTTGCAGGAAGTGTTCAGTGATCCACTGAGCACGGTTGTCGCGCAGGCAGTTTGATTCGTGGTTATTTTAAGGCAGTCGAATATTGACCGGAAGCGGCGTCGCACGCGACAGTTGACACTATGAACAAAATGCAGTCCGGCGTCGCCCGGGTTACGTCGGATGTGCTGTGTTGTCGCGGTTCGAATTCCGTCGCCGATAATTATTCGATCAAATCCGGGAAATCACCTTGCGTAAAAATATTCGACGAATAGCACTTCTCGCCGCAGCGGTTTCGCTGCTCGCGGTCTCCTGCGCCACCGGCGACCAGGACGGCGCCGCGCTGACGAGGCCGCTGCCCACCGAGGTCCCCGCCGGGGTCTCGCTCGCGGTCGCGGCCAATACCGCCAAAGTGGCGCTGACCGCGTCGGGAGAACTGGGCAAACTGCCGTTCACGGTGTCGTCGTGGCCCGCCGTGCAGGCCGGTCCCGATGTCATCCAGGCCTTCCGCGGCGGTTCGGTCGACCTGGCCACCAATGCCGGCATTCCGCCGATCCACGCGCACGCCAGCGGTCTCGACGCGAAGATCGTCGGAATCAAAGTGCGCTCGACCCCGCTGTACAAGCTGGCCACCGCCCCCGGATCGAACGTCACCAGCCTCGATGGGTTGCGCGGGAAGAAGATCGGCTTCTCGCCGGGTCAGGCGCAGGGGTTGGTGGTGTTGCGCACGCTGAAGGCGGCCGGCATCCGCACCGACGAGGTGCAACTCGTGGAGCTGCCGAGCACGAAGTTCCTCACCGCCCTGCAGGCCAAGGAAATCGACGTCGCCCCGTTCGGTGAACCGACCCTGACCAAGTATCTCGACAAGTATCGCGTCGACGGCGCCACCGCGATCGACACCCCCGCCGTCGACGCGCTGACCGTCCTGTGGGCGCCGACCTCGGTGTTGCGTGACGACAGCAAAGCCGCTGCCGTCGCCGAATTCGTGAAATTCTGGGCACGCGGAGAAGTCTGGGCCTGGGAGCATCCCACGGAATGGATCGACGCGTATTACGTCAAGGATCAGACGGTGTCGGTCGAGGACGGCAAACGCATTATCGCCACGACGGAAAGGCCGTATTTCCCGGAGAATTGGAACGAGGCGATCACCTGGGAACAGGAGACGATCGATCTGGTGACCGAAGCCGGCTTCTTCGGTAATTCCTTCCCCGCTGAAGAACTGTTCGACCGCCGATTCGAGAAGATCGCGTTCGACGCGGTGTCGGCGACGTATCGCACCAAGGGGCAGCAATGACGATCACACTGTCTCGCACCGCGATTCCGGTTTCCGTACCGTCCGGTGACGGATTCGTCGAGCGGCGCGCCTTGCGCCGACTCGGCCTGCGCAAGGCCGTGCCCGCCGCCCGCCTGTTCGGCGTGATCCTGGTGGTCGCGGCCTGGGCCGCGGGCTCACTGCTCGAACTGATCGACCCGCGCAAACTGTCGGCGCCGTGGACCGTCCTGCACACGGGTTGGGAGTTGCTGGTCGATGGACCGCTGCTGGCCAACCTGGGGGTGTCGCTGCAACGGGTGTTGATCGGCATGGTCCTCGGTGTGCTCATCGGTACCACTCTCGCCGTGATCGCGGGCCTTTCCCGGTGGGGTGAATCGCTCATCGACGGCCCGGTCCAGATCAAACGGGCCATTCCCACCCTCGGTCTGATTCCGCTGATGATCCTGTGGCTCGGTATCGGCGAGGAATTCAAGCTCGTGCTCATCACCTTGGGCGTGGTCGTGCACATGTACATCCAGACCCACGCCTCGCTCACCACGATCGATCAGAAGTTGGTGGAACTCTCCGAGGTGCAGGGGGTTTCGCGCGCGGAGTTCATTCGCAGCGTGGTGCTGCCCGGGTCGTTGCCCGGCTTCTTCCTCGGGCTGCGGATGTCGGTCACCAGTGCTTGGCTGGTGCTGATCGTGGTCGAGACGGTCAACGCCATCGACGGTCTCGGCAAGATGATGTCGAACGCGCAGAACTACGGACAGGCCGATGTGATCCTGGTCGGCTTGGTCGTCTACGCCATCTTCGGCTTGGCTTCGGATTCGGCGATCCGTCTGGTGGAACGGAGGGTGCTGTCATGGCGACGCACTATCGCGGGGTGAGCGAGACCGAGGTCACCGGGGTCGAGGTTCGTTCGCTGACTCGCAAATTCGGTGACCGCACGGTGCTCGACTCGATCGACCTGACCATCGCGCCCGGCCAGTTCGTCGCCCTGCTCGGACGCAGCGGCTCGGGCAAGAGCACGCTGCTGCGGGCACTGGCCGGACTCGATTACGACGTCGAGGGTGGTGGCACGCTGCGGATACCGGCGAAAACCTCGGTGGTGTTCCAGGATTCGCGGCTGCTGCCCTGGCAGCGGGTGCTGCCCAATGTGCTCTACGGACAGCCGAGAACGCGCCGCGCCGCAGCCGAGCGGGTACTCGCCGAAGTCGGCCTCGCGGGCCGCGAACGCGCCTGGCCGAGGGAACTCTCCGGTGGTGAGCAGCAACGGGTCTCGCTGGCCCGCTCGTTGGTCGGCGAACCCGATCTGCTCTTGGCCGACGAACCCTTCGGCGCGCTCGACGCGCTCACCCGGATCAAGATGCACGCCCTGTTGCGGGACCTGATCAGCAGGCATCGCCCGACCGTCTTGTTGGTCACCCACGATGTCGACGAGGCTGTCGCCTTGGCCGACCGGGTGATCGTGCTCGACGACGGACGCCTCTCGCTCGACATTCCGGTCGAGTTGAACGGCGAGCGCGATCCGAGCCTGCCCGCGTTCGGGCGTATTCGTCACACTCTGCTCACCGCGCTCGGCGTCGCCGAACGTGCGGCCTGAAAGGCGCTTCACATGTCGAAACACCTGCACCTCAACGCTTTCCTGATGTCGGTCGGCCACCACGAAGCGGCCTGGCGGCTGCCCGAGAGCGATCCGCACGCCCACACCGACATCAACTACTACGTCCGCCTCGCCCAGACCGCCGAGCGCGGCAAGCTCGACTCGATCTTCTTCGCCGACAGCCCGGTGCTGATGGGTGACCCCGGCCGCAGGCCGAGCGGCAAGCTCGAACCGACCGTCATCCTGACAGCGGTCGCCGTGCAGACCAGCCGGATCGGTCTCATCGCCACGGCGTCCACCAGCTACAACGACCCGTTCAACCTCGCCCGCCGCTTCGCCTCCGTGGACTGGGCGAGCAACGGCCGGGCAGGCTGGAACATCGTCACCACCGCGGGCGCCGACGCGGCCCGCAACTTCGGTCTCGACGACACCCCGGATCACCGGCTGCGGTATGAGAAGGCGGCCGAATTCGTCGACGTGGCAACGAAACTGTGGGACAGCTGGGACGACGACGCCGTGCTGGCCGACAAGGAACTCGGCATCCACACCGATGCCTCGAAGGTGCGCAAGATCCTGCACCACGGCGAGCACTTCCGGGTGGACGGTCCATTGAACCTGCCGCGTTCCCCGCAGGGCTATCCGCTGCTGGTGCAGGCCGGATCGTCGGAGGACGGCAAGGAATTCGCCGCCCGCTACGCCGAGGCCGTGTTCACCGCGCAGCAGACCCTCGACGACGCCAAGGCCTTCTACACCGATCTCAAGGCCCGCACCGTCGCCGCGGGCCGCGACCCGGAGTCCATCAAGATCCTGCCCGGCATCGTCCCGATCATCGGCGACACCGAGGAACAGGCCAGGGAGCTGGACGAGGAACTGGCCCGGCTGATCTCGCCGGAGTACGCGCGCAAGCAGCTCGCCGAGCGTTTCAAGCTGCCCATCGATGAGCTCGATCTGGACAGCGAACTGCCCGAGGACCTGCCCACCGAGGACGACATCGAGGGCGCGAAGAGCCGCTTCACGCTGATCGTGAATCTGGCTCGGCGCGAACGACTCACCCTGCGTGAGCTGATCGCCCGACTCGGCGGCGGCCGTGGGCACCGCACCTTCGCGGGCACCGCGGTCCAGGTGGCCGACGCCATCGAGGACTGGTTCCGTCAGGGCGCGGCCGACGGCTTCAACATCATGCCCGCGGTGCTGCCGTCGGGTCTGGAGCGCTTCGTCGACGAGGTTGTCCCGATCCTGCAGGAGCGCGGCCTGTTCCGCACCGAGTACACCGAGACCACGCTGCGCGGCCACTACGGTCTCGCGCGCCCGGCCAACCAGTTCGATGACGCGGACGCGCTCGTGGCCGCCCGATGAGATCGGATTGGATCCGCTACCTGACCCGCCGCTGTCTCGAGCACCGGCGGCTGGTGATCATCAGCTACACCGGTGCGTTGGCGGCGGCGCTGCTCACCGCGGCGCTGCCGCTGGTGGTGCGGCATGTGGTCGACACGCTCAGCGCCACCGCGGCCTCGGTGACGCCGTGGGTGGTGCTGTTGCTGGTGATCGGCGCGGCCAGGTTCGGGTCGTCGTACGCGCGCCGGGTGGCCTCCTCGGAACTGTCGTTGGGGGTGCAACACGACCTGCGCCGTGACCTGTTCGCCGCGCTGCTGCGGCTCAACGGGCGCGAGCAGGCGCAGTTGCGCACCGGGCAGGTGGTGAGCAGGGCGATCACCGATGTCACGTTGATCCAGATGTTCCTGCAGCTCATTCCGATGATCGCGGGCAATGTGGCGCTGCTGTTCGCGGTGCTGGTGCTGATGACGGTGATGTCACCGACGCTGTCCCTGATCGCGCTGGTCGTGCTGCCGGGGCTGTGGATCGTCACCCGGCGCAGTCAGCGGCAGCTGTTCCCCGCGAACTGGGACGCGCAGGCGCGGGCCGCCGAGGTGGCGATGCAGGTCGAGGCCGCGGTGGCCGGTGTGCGGGTGGTGAAGGGCTTCGGGCAGGAGCAGTACGAACTGGAGCAGCTGAGTGCGCGTGCGCGCGTGCTCTATCGGTCGCGGTTGCGGGTCGCCCGGATCACCAGCCGGTTCACCCCGGTGGTGCAGGCGGTGCCCGCGGCGGGGCAGGCGTTGATCCTGGTCGTCGGCGGGTTGCTCGCGCTGCGTCAATCCATCACGCTCGGCACGTTTCTCGCGTTCATGACCTATCTGAGCGCGTTCGTCGGTCCGGTGCGGCAGTTCTCGATGTTGCTCACCGTGAGTCAGCAGGGCAAGGCGTCACTGGACCGGGTGCGCGAGGTGATCGAAGCGCCCGACGATGCGGGCGCGGTGCCTGGTGCGGCGGGGACGCGAGGCGCCGGCGCGCAAGACGGGGCCGAAGCCGCCGAGCCGCCGTCGATCGAATTCGACGGGGTCGGTTTCGGTTTCGACGACACCCCGATCCTGAACGGCCTCGATCTGCGGATCGGTTCCGGCGAGACCGTCGCCATCGCGGGCGGGGCGGGCAGCGGCAAGACGATCCTGGTGTCGCTGTTGCCCGCGCTGCTCGAACCCGATTCCGGCGCGGTGCTTTTCGACGGCGTCGATCTGCGCGAGCTGCCCGACCCGCGCGCTCAGGTGGCGATGGTCTTCGAGGACACGCACCTGATGGCCGACTCGATCCGCGCCAATGTCGCCTACGGCAGGCCCGACGCGAGCGACGAACAGGTCTGGCACGCGCTGTATCTCGCCGCCGCCGACGAGTTCGTCACCGCGCTGCCGCAGGGCATCGACACCACCATCGGTGAACGGGGACAACGACTCTCGGGCGGGCAGCGTCAGCGCATCGCCCTGGCCCGCGCCCTGCTCACCGAGGCGCCGGTGCTGGTGCTCGACGACGCGACCTCGGCCATCGATGCCCAGGTGGAGGAGCAGATCTACCAGCGGATCGGCGCCGAGCTGCGCAAGCGCACAACCATTGTTGTCGCGCACCGGATCTCGACGCTCTCGCTCGCCGATCGGGTCGCTGTCCTCGACGGCGGACGCGTCGCCGAACTCGGCACGCTGCGTGAACTACAGCAGTCCGGTGAGCTGTTCCGTGCCCTGTTCACCCCGCCGGAGGTCGTCGGCATCGGCACCGATCCACACCGCGACACCACCCGCGTCGCCACCGAGGAACTCTGGGTGGCGCCGGAAGTCGACTCCGACGACGACCGCACCATGGAGCATCTGGCCAAGGCGTTCGCGCGCAGATCGGCGGGTGCGCCCGCGGGTCCGGCCGGTGGCGTGGGCGGGGGCATGATGGCGAGCGCGCCACCGAGCGGCGATATCGTGGCCCTGCTCGATCGGCTGCCGCCGGTCTCCGGGGAACCCGAGGTCGACCCGTCGTTCTCCCATACTCCCGACACCGCCTTCTCCCTGCCGCGACTGCTGCGCCCGTTCACCTGGCCGCTGCTCGCCGGGCTCGGGCTGGTCGGACTCGATGCCATCGCCCAGGTGCTGATCCCGTTCCTGGTGCGCTACGGCATCGACCACGGTGTGCTGGCCGGTGCGCGCGACGTGGTGATCGGCGCGGCCGCGCTGGCGATCGTGGTCGTGGTGGTGGACTGGGCGATCAGCGTCGCCCAGGTGCGGGTCACGGGGCGGGTCGGCGAGCGACTGCTCTACGGGTTGCGCGTGAAGACCTTCGCCCACCTGCAACGCCTCGGTCTGCAGTACTACGAGCGCGAGCTCGGCGGCCGGATCATGACCAGGATGACCACCGACGTGGACGGGCTGTCGGCGTTCCTGCAGACCGGCCTGGCCACCGCGCTCACCAGCACGGTCACCATCGCGGGCGTGGTCGCCGCGCTGCTGGTGATCGATGCCGGGCTCGCCGTGGTCGTCCTCGTGCTGCTGCCGGTGCTCGGCGTGGCGACCGTGGCCTTCCGGCGTGCGTCGGTGCCCGCGTACAACCTGGCCAGAGAGCGCGTGAGCGCGGTCAACGCCTACCTGCAGGAGAACGTCGACAACATCACCGTCACCCAGGCGTTCCGCCGGGAGTCGGTGAACCAGAGCGAGTTCGAGAGCCGGTCGTGGGCCTACCGCAACGCGCGGCTGCGCTCGCAGGTGCTGATGGCGGTGTTCTTCCCGTGCATCGAACTGATGTCGGTGATCGCCACGGCCGCGGTGCTCGCCGTGGGTGTGCACCAAGTCCGCGACGACGTGCTCACCGCGGGCACGCTGATCGCGTTCCTGCTCTACATCGAATTGCTCTTCGCCCCGATCCAGCAGCTCTCGCAGGTATTCGACAGCTATCAGCAGGCGGTGGTCGGTGTCGACCGCATCGGTGAGCTGCTGCGCACTCCGGTCGACACGCCGGAAGCCGCCGATCCGCTCCCGGTGACCAGCCTCGAGGGGGCGATCGAACTGCGCGCGGTGAGCTTCGGGTACTCGTCGCGCGCGCGCACCGTGCTCGACGGGCTCGACCTGCGGATCGAGCCGGGCCAGAAGGTCGCGCTGGTGGGTGAGACCGGCGCGGGCAAGTCGACCCTGGTCAAGCTGCTCGCCAGGTATTACGACCCGACCGAGGGCGCGGTGCTCGTCGACGGGGTCGACATCCGCCGGTTCCGGCTGCGCGATTTCCGCAAACGCCTCGGCGTCGTCCCGCAGGAGCCGTTCCTGTTCGGCGACACCGTGCGCGAGGCCATCGCCTACGGCAATCCCGAGGCCGAGCCCGCCGAGATCGAGTGGGCCGCCCGTGCGGTCGGGGCGCACGAGATGATCGCGGCGCTCGAACACGGCTACTACCAGCCGATCGGGGCGCACGGGCGCAGTCTGTCGGCGGGCCAGCGTCAGCTGCTCGCGCTGGCCAGGGCACAGCTGATCGATCCCGACATCCTCATCCTGGACGAGGCCACCGCCTCACTGGATCTGGCCACCGAGGCACGCGTGCGCGCCGCGGTGGACGTGCTGACCGCGGGCCGCACCACGATCGTCGTCGCGCATCGGCTCGCCACCGCCGCCGACGCCGATCTGATCGCGGTGGTCGGCGCGGGCAAGCTGGTGCAGGTCGGCGCCCATGCCGAGCTGGTCGGCGTCGACGGCCCGTATCGGCGGCTGTGGGCCGCCTACGTCGGCGACGAAGCGCAGCGGATTTCCAGCTAACCGACGCGAGGTCGGCTGTCATCCGGTGTGGCGAGATCCGGATGGCAGCCGACCCCGGCTTTCCTGGAGACCGGACGGGTCCTCATTCGTCGCCGAATTCACCCTGACCGCCGTGTGATGCCGCGAAACGGGGCGTTCTGCTGTACCGCGGAGTAACTGTTACCTGCGGAAATGGCGCGTAGAGCGCGCGTTCGGGCGGTTCGCACGTACTCTCGTAGGAAGTCACCAGGTGCTGCGACCAGCGGGAGCAAATACACAGGTACCCGTGCGGTCGTGCCGGCTAGGAGGTGTGCGATGAGCATTCAGCCCGATTTCGATCCGGACACGCGGGCCAGCGATGCCGACCCACTGGCGCAGACCGACTACGGACTGGTCAGTGGAACCTGGGATGGGCCGGTCGCGGTATGGCGCAGCATTCCCTACGCTGCCGCGCCCGCCGGGCCCGCCCGATTCGCCGTGCCCGAGCCCCCGAAGCCATGGGACGGGGTGCGCGAGTGCGTGGTCTTCGGCGATATCGCACCGCAGGCCATGGGTGCGATGGTGCCGGTGGATTCCGACCTGCAGATGGGCGAGGACTGCCTGTGGGTCAATGTCTGGTCGCCGCGGCCAGAGCCGAGCGACGAGGAACCGCGCCCGGTGATGGTCTGGTTGCACGGCGGCGCCTACTGTCTCGGCACCGCCGCCCAGACCATCTACGACGGACGCAAGCTCGCCGAGGCGGGCGACGTGGTGGTCGTGTCGGTGAACTATCGACACGGAGTGCTCGGCTTCCTCGACCTGTCCTCGTTCGGTGAGCAGTTCACCGCGAACCTCGGCCTGCACGATCAGCTCGCCGCGCTGGCGTGGGTGCGCGACAATATCGCCGCGTTCGGCGGCGACCCGGGCAATGTGACCCTCTTCGGGGAGTCCTCGGGCGCGGGATGCGTGACCGCGCTGCTCACCTCACCCGCCGCGGCGGGACTGTTCCACAAGGCGATTGCCCAGAGTCCGCCCGCCACTACGGTTTTCGGACAGGAGCGAGCCGCGGTCGTCGGGCAGCGCTATCTGGAGCTGCTCGAACTCGGGCCGGGCGAGACGAATCGGCTGCTGGAGTTGCCGATCGAACGGCTGGTCGAGGTCGGGGCGGTGCTGCTGGACGAGGTGCCGATCAAGGAACCGGGCAGGCTCGCCGCGGCGCCGGTGGTCGACGGAAATCTGTTGCCGGGCTACCCGATCGACCGATTCCAGCAGGGACGTTCGCACCGAGTGCCGTTGCTGATCGGCACCAATCGCGATGAGGCGTCGCTGTTCCGGGTGCTGCGCTCGCCGATCATGCCGGTGACGCCCGACGCGGTGAACGCGATGCTGCGCGATGTCGCCGCCTCCCATCCGGAGATGGCGCCCGAGCGGATCGCCGAGATCACCTCGGCCTACCCCGACCTCACCAAAACCCGTGGGGCACTGGCGATGTCTACTGACGCGGCGTTCCGGATGCCCGCGGCCTGGGTAGCCGAGGGACATGCCCAACATTCACCGACCTGGATGTATCGCTTCGACTACGCCACCCCGATGTTGAAGGCGGCCAGGGTCGGAGCGGGTCACGCCACCGAATTACCTTATGTCTTCGGCAATTTCGGCACCCTGAACCACGACCCCACCTTCTGGCTGGGCGGGCGCAAAGCCTCGCTCGCGGTCTCGGGCCGCATGCAGCGCCGCTGGTTGGCCTTCGCCGAACACAGCGTGCCCGCCGCGCTCGACGGCTCCAAACACTGGCCCCACTACCGCCCCGCCGCCCGCACCACCCTGCTCATCGACACCATCGACCGCATCGTGGACAACCCGGACGCCGACCTGCACACCGCCTGGGGCGACCAAGCCGTCGGCTTCAGCTAGCGGCGGCGCGGGCGCGTTCGATCTCGTTGATGTGGGTTTCGGTCCACTGCCGCAGCGCGGTGATCGGTTCGGCGAGGCTGCGACCCAGCGCGGTGAGTTCGTATTCGACCCTGGGCGGAATGGTGGGATAGACGGTGCGCGTGACGAATCCGTCGGCTTCGAGACCGCGCAGCGTCTGGGTGAGCATTTTCTGGGAAACGCCCTCGATCCGTCGGCTGAGGTCGGTGTAGCGCTGCGTGCCGTCGAGGAGTGCGTCCACCACCAGAATCGTCCATTTGCCCGCGATGTGATCGAGCACCTGGCGGGTCGGGCACTTCGCCGAGTAGGCGTCGGCGGGCAGGCCGGAGGACTCCACGAAGGTCGTCATGGAGGGATAGTAACGCACTATTTAGTGCCTACTTCCCAATAGAGAGTGACTCTCCGATAGTTGGTGCATGACATCCAAGACCTTGTCGGTCGCCGAAGCGATCCGCACCCGACGCACTGTCCGCCACTACCGTCCGGATCCGGTCTCGGCGACCGATCTCGAGGCGCTGCTCGATCTCGCCATCGAGGCGCCGACCAGCTGGAACCTGCAGGACCGGGCCATTGTCGCGGTCACGAGCGAGGCGGGTAGGGCCGGTCTGGCCTGGGCGACCGGTGGCCAACCCCAAGCGCTGGAGGCGCCGCTGATGCTGGTCTTCGTCGCCGAACCGGAGTCCTGGCGCGAGGACCACAGCGACGTGTACGACCAGGCCCGCGGCAACGGCGCGTGGTCCGAGGAGTTCGTCGCGATGTTCGCCACGGCATCACACGAGTTCCAGGACGATCTCGCCCGGCGGGGGCTGCTGCGTGAATACGCGGTCAAGGACGCGATGATCGCGGCGACCTATGTGATGCTGGCGGCCACCGAGTTGGGCCTTGCCACCGCACCGATGAACGGCTGGGACGAAGCGAAGGTGAAGAAGACGATCGGGATCGGCGATCGTGACGATCTCGCGGTCGCGCTGCTGATGGCGGTCGGTCATCCGGCCGAGCGACGCATTCATCCGGGTCGTCGAGCCAGGGAGCGCACTGTCTTCCGTGAGGCGTACGGGCTCGGGTGAACAGCACGACGCCGGGCCACCGGCCGAGGGAAGTCGGCGGGGACCCGGCGTCGTACGGATCAGACGTCGGTGGAGAAGCGGATGCCGCCGTCGGGGATGACCACGCCGGGCCACACGCGGGCGCCACGCAGGAGTTCGCAGCGGGCGCCGACGTTGGCGCCGTCACCGATCACCCCGTCGCGCACCAGTGCGCGGGGACCGATGCGTGCCCCGAAGCCGATGATGGAGCGTTCGACCGTCGCGCCTGCCTCGACCACCGCGCCGTCGAAGATCACCGCGCCGTCCAGTCGCGCACCCGCACCGATTTCCGCGCCGCGACCGACCACGGTCCCGCCGATGAGCAGCGCGCCCGGCGCCACACCCGCGCCGGGATGGACGAGGGACTCACCACGCTGGCCGGGGAGCGCGGGGGAGGGAGCGATTCCGCGGACCAGGTCCGCGGAGCCGCGCACGAAGTCCTCCGGGGTGCCCATGTCGCGCCAGTAGGAGGCGTCGACGTGGCCCTGCACGCGGGCGCCCTCGGCCAGCAGCGCGGGGAAGACCTCGCGCTCCACCGAGACCGGACGACCGCTGGGGATCTTCTCGATGTATTCGCGGCGGAACACATAGCAACCGGCGTTGATCTGGTCGGTCGGCGGATCCTGGGTCTTCTCCAGGAACGCGGTGACCCGGCCGCTGTCGTCGGTCGGCACGCAGCCGAAGGCGCGCGGGTCGCTGACGCGGACCAGGTGCAGGGTGACGTCGGCGTTGGTCGACTCGTGGGTGTCGAGGATCGCGCCCAGGTCGGTGCCGCCGAGGACGTCGCCGTTGAACACCATCACGTTGTCCGCGCGCAGCTTGGGCAGGACATTGCGGATACCGCCGCCGGTGCCCAGCGGTTCGGTCTCGGTCACGTACTCCAGGTCCAGCCCCAGCTCGGAGCCGTCACCGAAGTGCTCTTCGAAGACCTCGGCCTTGAAGGAGGTGCCGAGCACCACGTGGGTGATCCCGGCCTCGGCGATCCTGGCCAGCAGGTGGGTCAGGAACGGCAGCCCGGCCGTCGGCAGCATGGGCTTGGGCGCCGAGAGGGTGAGCGGACGCAGCCGCGTGCCCTGGCCGCCGACGAGGATGACCGCGTCGGTGCCTGCATTGCCTGCCATCGAGTTTCCCCTGTTCACAGTGGACCGGCGCCTACTCAGGCGCCGGTTCGCGCTTTCTCGCGCAGCGCCGATCGAACCGCAATCCGGGAGCGAACCGCAAGTCCGGCCCGCAGCGCGACCCGCAACGGCGCCTGCCACCAGTGCGGATGCCGGTCCGCCTGGAAGCGGTACGCGCTGGCGTGGTGGGCGGGCAGCATCAGTTCGGGATGCTTGCCCGCGGCGTGCCCCTTGGCGTGGGTCACCTCGGCGTCCGGGACGAATACATTGTGCCAGCCCGCCTTGCCCATGCGGTCGCCGAAGTCCACGTCCTCCATATACATGAAGTAGCGCGAGTCGAAACCGTCGATGGTGTCGAACGCGGCGCGGCGCACCAGCAGGCAGGAGCCGGACAGCCAGCCGACCACCCGCTCGGAGATCTGCTCGTTCTCCTGGCGGTAGCGCATCGACCAGGGGTTCTTCGGCCAGACCGAGCCGAGGATCGCGTGGCCCGCGCCGTCGGCCAGGCCGGGGACGCGGCGCGCGGACGGGTAGATACTGCCGTCGGGCTCACGGACCATCGGCCCGAAAGCGCCCGCGCGCGGCCAGCGCTTCGCCGCCTCGAGCATCTTGTCGATGGAGTCGACGCCCCAGCGGATGTCCGGGTTGGCCAGGATCACGAACTCGATCGACGGATCGATCTCGGCGACGGCGCGGTTGATGGCGCCGCCGTAGCCGATATTGCCGCCGGTGTGCAGCAGGGTCACGTGCGAGTTGGCCTCGGCGACGAGTTCGGGGACGCCGTCGGTCGAGCCGTTGTCGGCCAGGATCACCTGCGGCTTCTCGGTGGTCGCGTCGGCCAGGGTGGTGATGAAGTGCTCGAGGTGCTCACCCGGTGAATAGGTCACCGTGACCACGGCAATGCCGGCGGGGGCTGGAGAATCGGCTGAGTCTGCTGCGTTCACGACTGCGGAGCCTAGTCGGACAACCGGCTCAGTGTGTCGGTGAGTGCGATACGCCAGGAGCGAAGCGGGGTGAGGCCGGCTCCGTCCCAGGCCGCGGGAGAGAGCACCGAATACGCCGGGCGCGGTGCGGGTCTGGGGAATTCGCTGGACGCGCACGGCAGTACCCGGTTCGGGTCGGCGCCGAGGTCGGTGAAAACCGCTGCGGCGAGGTCGAACCAGGTGGCGGTGCCGGAATTGGTGGCGTGCAGCACAGTGGGTGCGTCGGGTCGGGTGCTCAGTTCCAGCAGCGCGGCGGCGAGGTCGGCGGCGCTGGTGGGGGAGCCGAGCTGGTCGTTCACCACGGTGACGGTGTCGCGTTCGGCCTCCAGCCTGCGCATGGTCGCGACGAAATCCCCCTCGACACCGGCGTACACCCAGGCGGTGCGCACGACGTGGGCGCCCAGTTCGAGCACGGCTCGCTCGCCGGCGAGCTTGGACTGTCCGTAGACCGAGGTCGGTCCGGTCGGGTCGCCGGGTTCATACGGTGTCGTCGCGGTCCCGGGGAAGACGTAGTCGGTGGACACGTGGATCAGCCGCGCGCCCGCCGCGGCGCAGGCGGCGGCGAGTACCGCGGGCCCGGTCGCGTTGGCGGCGAAGGCGGCCTCGACATCGGTTTCCGCGGCATCCACCGCGGTGTAGGCCGCGCAGTTGATCACCACGGCGCCGGGCGTGAGGGCGGCGTCGACGGCGGTGCGGTCGGTGATGTCGAGATCGGCCCGCCCGAGGCCACGCGCAGCGGGCGCCAGGCGCAGGATCTCTCGCCCCAGCAGGCCACGCGCGCCGGTTACGATCAGCGGAGCGGGGGCGCGGAAATCGGCATTCACGCGGCCAGTCTGGCACGCCGGGACACCTGTGGTTGGGCCCGAGTGTGGTAACTGTTGGTTAGCCTGTGCAAGCCGGTGTCCGTGGACGAGCCCGGGCTGATGACTAGGCGGTGTTTGCCGGGGGTGCAGCTGTCCGGGCGCGGAGTTCGTCGAGAGGATGCACGAGTGCGAGAGTCGACAAGACCGGTCAGCGCGCCCGCGGGCGCCTTCGGTCCGGCCAAACTGATGGTGGCGATCTCGGCCGTGCTGGTGCTGGCACTCACCGGATTCGCTTGGCGCAGTGTCGACAACCTGATCGCCAATATCGACCGGATCGGCGGCCTCGGCCTCGGCGGTGAGCGCGACGGCGCGGTCGACATCCTGCTCGTCGGTGTCGACAGCCGCACCGACGCGCACGGCAACCCGCTCACCAACGCCGAACGCGCCATGCTGCACGCGGGCGACGAGGTGGGCACCAATACCGACACCATCGTGCTGATCCGCGTTCCCAACGACGGCCGCTCGGCCACCGCGATCTCCATTCCGCGCGACTCCTACGTCGATATCGGCGGCCAGGGCAAGGCCAAGATCAACTCCGCGTACGGCTCGACCAAGGAGACCGAACGCGCCGAACTGCTCGCCGACGGCAAGTCCGAGGCCGAGGCCGAACGCGCGTCGACGAAGGCGGGCCGACAGGCCCTCATCAAATCGGTGGCCACCCTGACCGGCATCACCGTCGACCACTACGCCGAGGTGAGTCTGCTCGGCTTCGTGCTGCTCACCGACTCGGTCGGCGGTGTCGAGGTGTGCCTGAATCAGGCGGTGGACGAACCGATGTCGGGCGCGGACTTCCCGGCCGGGCGCCAGCGCCTCGACGGTCAGGAGGCCTTGAGTTTCGTGCGTCAGCGCCATGATCTCGAGCGCGGC
Organism: Nocardia salmonicida; assembly: GCF_036142455.1. Lineage (NCBI taxonomy): Bacteria > Bacillati > Actinomycetota > Actinomycetes > Mycobacteriales > Nocardiaceae > Nocardia > Nocardia salmonicida. Next base: position 4,767,698 of record NZ_CP108014.1, on the reverse strand, counting down.
GACATCGACCGGATCGTGCGTCAGCAGGTGTTCATGGCGCAGCTGGTCGGCCAGCTGCTCAATGCCAAGACCCTCGCCAATCCGGGCAAGCTCAGCGAGATCAGCGAGGCGGTCGGGCGCACCGTCGTGCTCGACGAGGACTGGGACGTGCTGGCCTTTCTGCAGCAGCTCAAGGATCTGTCCGGCGGCAAGGTGGAATTCGAGACCATTCCCGTCTCCGACCTCAACAGCATGACCTCGGCGGGGGAGTCGGTGGTCAAGGTCGACCCGAAGACCGTGCAGAGTTTCGTCGCCGGGCTCGTGGGGGAGGAGAAGGAGCAAGAGGACGCGCCGAAGATCGACACCTCGACGGTGACGGTGAGCGTGCTCAACGCGGGTGGCGCCACCGGACTCGCGGGCAAGGTGTCGGCGGCGTTGACGGGCAAAGGATTCAAAGAAGGCACGGTCGGCAACTACACCGGCGGCACCGTGAGCTCGAGTCGCGTGCTGGTCGCCGATGTCGACGACCCGAAGGCGGCGGCGGTCGCCGAGGCGCTCGGTGGCCTGACGGTGGTCGCCGATGCGACAGTGTCGGCGGATACGGTGAGCGTGATATTGGCGAGCGACTACTCTGGTCCCGGCTCGGCCGCGGCAGGCATGTTCGATCTCGACGCGACATCCTCGGCGACCGCGACACCGATACCGCCCGCCCCGCCGATCGACGCAGGCCAGAACGGACCGAAATGTGTGAATTGACCCATGCGTGAGCCGAACTCCACCCTGACCGACGCCCTCCTCGACCCGATCCTCGAACGCGACCCCGCCGGACCCCGCGTCACCTGGTACGACGACGCCACCGGCGCGCGGATCGAACTCTCCGGGCTGACGTTGGCCAACTGGGCCGCCAAGACCGCGAACCTGATCCGCGACGAATTCGCGCTCACCCCCGGCGCCAGGGTGGCGGTGCTGTTGCCCGCGCACTGGCAGACCGCCGCGGTGCTGCTCGGATGCTGGTGGGCCGGAACCGAAGTGGTGCTCACCCCCGACCCCGATGCCGACCTCGCGCTGGTCACCCCCGACCGGCTCGACGACGCCGACGGTGTCGGCGAGGTGGCGGTGCTGTCGCTGGACGCGATGGGAACGCCGGTGCGTGAGCTGCCGGTCGGCGTCACCGATTTCGCGACCGCGGTGCGCGTGCACGGCGATCAGTTCCTGCCCGGCGGATTCCGGGCCGCGCTCGACGGCCTCTCGGTGAACGAAGTGCTGACCATGGCCCGCAAATCCGCCGCGCTGCAAGGGTTTTCCACCGGCGACCGGGTGCTGTCGAGTACGCCGTGGGAGACGGTGGAGGAAGTGGTCGACGGGTTCGTGTCGGTGTTGTTCGCCGGGGCTTCGCTGGTGCAGGTCGTCAATCCCGATCCGGCCGGTGTCGAACATCGAGTTGTCACCGAGAAGGTGACCGTCCGGCGTTGACTCCTACCCAGGTATAGGTTCGGGTCCACCTCGGGGACGTGTCGCGTGTCACATCCCGTCCGTACTGTGGAAGCAAGACTTCGGCAGAGTGGCAGGGGTGGCGATGATTGCTAAATACTGGGTTCGATGGTCGGCCGAGCACGGCGCGCCGCGAGCGATTCTGCGCTGGCAGGCCCGTCGCGGCGATCCGTTCGCGATCTTGCTCAGCGGCCGGCGGGGTCTGCACGATCCCTATCCGCTGATCGATGAGGTGCGCGGGTCGGGCGGAGTGATCAGGACGCCGTTGTCCCTCGCCGCGTTCGACCACAAGCAGGTCCGAGCGATCCTGCGCGACCCCAGATTCGGGGTGCGGCCCGCCCTCGGCAACGACCTGCCCGCCCCGTGGCGCAAGCTCGCCGAACGGGTCACGGTGCCGCCCAATCCGGTCGAGCCACCGTCGATGCTGGTCATCAATCCGCCCGAGCACACGCGAATGCGCAAGCCGGTGGCTTCGGCGTTCACCCCGCGCGCCGTCGCCAGGCTGCGCGATCGCGTGGAGGTGGTCACGGCCGAACTGCTCGACGCGATGCCCGCGAACGGCTCGGTCGACCTGATCACCGATTTCGCCGCCAAGGTGCCGATCGCGATCATCGCCGAGATGCTCGGCTTCCCACCCCAGGACCGGGACAGGTTCCTCGAATGGGGCGACAAGGTCACGCCGCTGCTCGACATCGGCACGTCATGGCGGACCTACCGCGCCGCGATGAGCGCGATCGAGGACATGGACGAATACCTCGCCGACCACATCGCCACGCTGCGCCGCGCGCCGGGTGAGGACATCCTGTCCACCCTGGTCCGTTCGGGCGATCTGAGTCTGACGGAATTGCAGGCGGGCGCGAGTCTGCTGATGGGGGCGGGTTTCGAGACGACGGTCAACCTGATCGGCAACGCGGTGGCCGCGCTGTCGGCCCATCCCGATCAGCTCGCGCTCGCGCAGGACGACCCCGATCGCTGGCCCGATGTGGTGGAGGAGACGCTGCGGTTCGATCCGCCGGTACAGACCACCGCGCGCCAGGCGCTCGAGGATGTCGAGGTCGAGGGCTACCTGGTGCGGGCCGAGACGACGGTCATCCTGTCGCTGGCCGGGGCCAACCGCGACCCGGCGGTCTTCCCCGACCCGCACCGCTTCGACATCGACCGGCCCAATCTCAAGGAGCACGTGGCCTTCAGCAGCGGTATCCACGCCTGCCTCGGCGCGAGCCTGGCCAGGATGGAAGCGGTGCACGCCCTGCGCGCGCTCTACACCCGCTACCCGAACCTGCGGCTGCGCGGCGAGCCGGTGCGCCGAAACCTGTTCACGCTGCACGGTTTCGAACACATGCCGATCGACCTCGGCCCGGTGGCGCGAACCTCGGCGCCCGAAGACCTGGCGGGTGCGTCCCGTCCGGCCTGAGTCCGGTTGCGTGCGAGCGGGTTACGTGCTCGTGCGCCAGCGGTAGCGGGTCTTCGGGCGACCGGCCCGGCCGTAGTCGGCACGGCGTTCGGCCAATCCGTCGTCGGCGAGCTTCTCCAGGTACCGCCACGCCGTGATCCGCGAAACACCCACGGCCGCGGCGGCATCGGTGGCCGTGATGCCCGATTCGACCGAGCGCACCGCCCGCGACACCTCCTCCAGGGTGTGCTGCACAACGCCTTTCGGCGCACCGGCCTTCTGGTCGGCGGTGCGCAGCGCACCGAGCGCGCGGTCGATGTCGTACTGCGACAGCGCCGCCTCGCCCGCGGGCAGCGCGGTGTCGAAACCGCGGTAGCGTTCCAGCTTCTCCCGGAACGCGGCGAAGGTGAACGGCTTGAGCAGGTACAACACCACGCCGTGCGCCACCGCGCTGCGCACCATGTTCAGCTCGCGTGCCGAGGTGATCGCGATGACATCGGGTCGCGGCTGCAGTCCGTTGAGCGCGGCGGCCACATCGAGCCCGCTGATATCGGGCAGTCCGATGTCCATCAGCACCAGGTGGAACGGATTGCCGTCGGCGATCGCCTCGGCCGCCACCCGCAGTGCGTCGCGTCCGGTGTGCACGACCCCGCCGGTGACGAAACCGTCGAGCCGTTCGAGATAGGCCCGATGTGCCTGGGCGATCAACGGCTCGTCCTCGACGATCAGCACGCGGATCATGGTGTCTCCTTCAGCGGAATGCGAACGATGACCGCGCTGTGTGGTGCGGCCGTGGTGGTGATGGCGCCGCGATGTCGGTCGACGAGGCGGTGCACCAGAGCGAGGCCGAGGCCCGCGTGGTCGGATTTCGTGGTGTAGCCGCGTTCGGCGGCCCGGGAGAACATCTGGGCCGACATACCCGGTCCGCTGTCGGACACCTGGACCCACAGCGCGCCGTCACGATGACACACCGACACCTCGACGCGCTTGTCGACGGTTCCCGCCGCCGCGTCGATCGCGTTGTCGATCAGGTTGCCGACCAGGGTGACGGTCTCGTGCGCCGACAGCGGATCGGTGGAATCCAGCGCGGTGTCCTCGCTGATGGCCAGGCCCACCCCGCGTTCGGCGGCCTGGTCGACCTTGCCGAGCAACAGCGCCGCCAGTGCCGCGTCGCCGACGGCGGCCAGCAGACGGTCGATCAGCACCTGCGAGAGCTGCAATTCCGCGGTCGCGAAGGCCACCGCTTCGTCCGGGCGGCCCAGCTCGACCATGGTGACCACGGTGTGCAGCCGGTTGGCCGCCTCGTGTGCCTGGGCGCGCAGCGATTCGGCGAAGCCACGCACCGAGTCGAGCTCGCCGAGCACCGAGCGCAGTTCGGTCTGATCGCGGATGGTGAGCACGGTGCCGATGTCGCGGCCCTCCCAGCTGACCAGGTCCTGATTGACCAGCAGGATGCGGTCGGTGGTCACGTGCGTCTCGTCGCGCACCACGCCCCCGCTCATCTGTTGCAGCGAGACGGGCAGGTCGGTGCGGAAGACCGGACCGTCGGGCAGGTCGAGCAGGGTCCGTGCCTGATCGTTGACCACCTCCGCGGCCGCGGCCTGGGCGCCGAATACCACCAGCCCCTCGTGCACGGAGTGCAGGACCGCGTCGTGGTGTTCGTAGAGCGCGCGCAGTTCGTCGGGCGCCAGACCGTGGGTCTGGCGGCGCAACCTGCGGCTGATCAGGAACGACGACAGCGCGGCCAGCCCGAGTCCTACTGCGGCCACCCCGAGGATCAGAGGCAGCTGGGAGGCCACCTGGGTGCTGATCTTGGCCCGGGTGACCCCGGCCGAGACCAGCGCCACCACCCGGCCGTTGTCGTAGACCGGGGTGACCGCGCGGATCGAGGGGCCGAGGGTGCCGGTGAACGTCTCGGTCAGGGTCTGGCCTGCCAGCGCGCCATCGATGCTGCCGACGAACGGCTTGCCGATCAGGTCGGGGTTGGTGTGGGTATAGCGGGTGCGGTCGGGCGCCATCACGACGATGAAGTCCATGCCGGTGGCCGCTCTGATCCGCTCGGTGGTCGGTTGCAGCAGCCCGCTCGGGTAGGGCGAGTTCACCGCGGCCAGGGTCGACGGCGACCGCGCCACCGTCACCGCCACGTCTCTGACCTGCATTTCCGCGGCCAGGTCATGATCGCGCCTGGCATCGAGCACGGCCAGGATCGTGCCGACGGCGATCAGCAGCGCCAGCACCACCAACTGCCATACGAAGGCCTGTCCCGCGAGCGACAGTCGTCCTCGTCGCACCTCTTGCCTCCGACCTGAATTTCTCGAACGTTATGCATCGATATGAAACTTATGGACCAAAGTGACGGCCGTCACAATAGTTGCTCATGCTCGTCGACATGAGCTCAACCACCGGACAACGGAAACGCGACCATACCCATTGGCTCTACATCGCGGTGATCATCGCCGTCGTGGCCGGCGTCATTGTCGGCCGGGTGGCCCCGGAATTCGGTCAGTCACTGGCGCCGCTGGGCACCGTGTTCGTGAACCTGATCAAGATGATGATCGCACCTGTCATCTTCTGCACGATCGTGCTGGGCATCGGTTCGGTGCGCGCGGCCGCCACCGTGGGCAAGGTCGGTGGCCTGGCCATCGGTTATTTCCTGCTGATGTCGACGGTCGCGCTCGGCATCGGGCTCGTGGTCGGAAACCTCATCGATCCGGGTGAGGGACTCGATGTCAGCGCCTCGGGAGCGGGTGCGAAATACGCCGATCAGGCGCACAGCGCGGGCGGCACGTGGGACTTCATCCAGAACATCGTGCCGACCACGCTCGTGTCGTCGCTCACCGCGGGCAGCGTGCTGCAGGCCCTGTTCGTCGCGCTGCTGGTCGGGTTCGCCGTGCAGGCGATGGGCGATGCGGGGGCGCCGATCCTGCGCGCGGTCGCGCTGGGTCAGAAGCTGGTGTTCCGCATCCTGTCGATGATCCTGTGGCTGGCTCCGATCGGCGCGTTCGGCGCGATCGCGAACGTGGTCGGGCGCACCGGTTGGTCGGCGGTGGTGCAGTTGGCGACACTGATGATCGCGTTCTATCTGACGTGTCTGGTGTTCGTGTTCGGTGTGCTCGGCGTGATCCTGCGGATGGTCTCGGGCGTCTCGATCCTGAAGCTGTGCCGGTACCTGTCGCGTGAGTACCTGCTGATCGTGGCGACCTCGTCGTCGGAATCGGCGCTGCCGCGACTGATCGCGAAGATGGAGCACGCGGGTGTGGAGCGCACCACCGTGGGTGTCGTTGTGCCGACCGGGTATTCGTTCAACCTCGACGGCACCGCCATCTACCTGACGATGGCCTCGATCTTCATCGCCGACGCCATGGGCAAGCCGCTCGCGCTCGGTGAACAGATCGGCCTGCTGCTGTTCATGATCATCGCGTCCAAGGGTGCCGCGGGCGTCACCGGCGCCGGCCTGGCCACCCTCGCCGGCGGCCTGCAGAGCCATCGCCCCGACCTGCTCGACGGTGTCGGCCTGATCGTCGGCATCGACCGCTTCATGTCGGAAGCCCGTGCGCTGACCAATTTCTCGGGCAACGCGGTGGCCACGCTGCTCATCGGCACCTGGACCAAGACCGTCGACGCCGACCGGACCCGCCGCGTGCTCGACCGTGAACTGCCGTTCGACGAGGAGACGATGGTCGACGACCACGAAGTGGATCAGCCCGTCGAACTCACGAAACCTGTGCCGGCACAGCCTGTCGAGGTGTCCTGAGGCGGTCGAAGACCCCGCGATGAGGAATCGCGGGGCCTTCGGGTTCCAGGAGGGCTAGATTCTGGACCACTTGCCGGGGTTGAGGTGGAACTGCACCAGGGCGGTGGCGTGACCGTGGCCGAGGCCGTGCTCGGACTTCAGCCAGGTGACCAGGGCCGTGTGCCCGGTCGGCTCGGCCGCGTCGAGCAGGGTGAACCATTCGTCGACGGTGCGCCCGTACGCGGTCTCGATGGTGGGGAAGTAGGACGCGGGGCCGTGCGGCGCGTTCGCCATGGTGGTTTCTCCTCGATGGGTGTTCGTTATCGGTGAAGACGGTGCGGTGGGGCGGAATTCATCGCTGGTGTGGTCATGCCGCGACGAGGGGGCGCTGCGTCGCGCTCACGCGGCTTTCGCGGATCAGCAGCACGCCGGCGAGCGCGACGAGTACGGCGGTGAAGCCGTGGACGCCCAACGCGGTGGCGGTGGAGCCGTGCCAGCTCAGGACGGTGGCCATGTCCCCGAACGGCGTGAGCGAGGTGGCCAGCATGGCGACGCCGAGCGCGAAGCGCTGCTTGGTGGCCAGCAGGCCGAGGATCACCAGGCCACTCACCACGTCGCGGACGCCCTTGAGGTTCAGGAAGGCCACCGCGTCGCCCTCGGGCACAGCGGGGAGACCGAAGCCCGCGGCCGTCATCTCCGGGGCGACGAGGTAGTTGATGCCGACGTAGATGATGAAGATCCCGCCGAGCAGGGAGAGGGCGGTGGCGATGCGCGAGGTGGTCATGAGGTGCTCCTGAATCTTGTTGCTTGCTCTTAGATCTAGCGGCGCTAGGTGTTGTGAGAACCATAACCAGAGCCTCGCTATCTTGTCTAGCGCTGCTAGAATTTCGAGCATGAGCACCCAGCAGCGCAAGGAACGCGAACGCGCCGAACGGCATCAGCGGATCATCGACACCGCGCGCGAGATGGCCGAAGCGGAAGGCTGGGACGCGGTCACCATCCGCAAACTGGCCGACCGCATCGAATACAGCCAGCCCGTGCTCTACAGTCACTTCGCGAACAAGGCGGCCATTGTCGGCGCCGTGGCCCTGCAAGGTTGCGTCGAGCTCGCCGAACAACTGAAGCTGGCCCGCGAAGCGGCGACCACCCATGCGGAGGTGATCGCCAATGTCGCGCGCGCCTACCTCGACTTCGCCACCGCCAACCCGGCCCGCTACGACGCCATCTTCCAGCAGAAGACCGACCTGAACTTCGGCCTCGACGCCCCACAACCCCTGCGCGATGCCTTCGGCGGCCTGGAGGCGATGTTCGCCCCCTACTCCGAGGGCGACGACCTCGGCGCCCGCACCGAAGTCGCCTGGGCTTCCCTGCACGGCCTGGCCACCCTCGACCGAAACGGCCGATTGCGCCCCGAACTGCGCGAACGGCGCATCACCCTGCTGGTCGACGGAACAAGCGAAGCGGCGGTCGACCCGAGCTGAGCGGGACCGGCGCCGCTGTTCGAAACCCTCTCGCGCCACACCGGTCCGGCGGTGTAGCTCGGTGCGGTGCTGTCGCGGTGTCGAACCTGCCGGGTGACCGAGCGCACGGCGACAGGCTCGCCGCTCCGCGTAGGTTGGAGGTAACGACGCAGGTCGGCAGAGCGGCCGAGGGCGAAGGGACGGCGGATGGCGGAAGTCGTAGTAGTGGGGTCGGGGCCGAACGGTCTTGCCGCGGCGGTGATCGCCGCACGCGCCGGGTTGTCGGTACGCGTCCTCGAAGCGCAGGAGCAGGCAGGCGGTGGATCGCGCACCGCCGAGCTCACCCTGCCCGGCTTCCATCACGACATCTGTGCCGGTGCGCATCCGATGGCGTTGGCGTCACCGTTCTTTCGCGCGTTCGATCTCGCGGCGCACGGCGTCGACCTGCTCACCCCGACCGTCTCCTACGCTCATCCGCTAGACGGTGGAATCGCCGGATTGGCTTGGCGCAACCTCGAATCCACCGTCGCCGACCTCGGTCGCGACGGCCGGGCATGGCGCGAGCTGTTCGCGCCGCTGGTCGAACACTGGCCCGAGGTGGTCGAGCTGGCCATGTCGGATCTGCGACATCCACCGCTGCGTTTCGGCACGGGCATCAAGTTCGCGACCCGCCTGCTCGAACAGGCGTCCCCGTTGTCCGACAACCGTTTCAGCGATGACGTGGCGCCCGCGATGTTCAGCGGTGTGGCCGCCCACGCCATCACCTCACCGCGCGCCTTCCCCGCGGTAGGCGCGGCACTGCTGCTCGGCACCCTCGCGCACGCGGGCGGCTGGGTGATCCCGCGCGGCGGCAGTCAGGCGATCCCGAACGCGATGATCGCCGAAATCGAAAGCCTCGGTGGGGAGGTGCTCACCGGGCACCGGGTCGACGATTTCGCCGAACTCGCCACCGCCCGCGCGGTGCTGTTCGACACCTCGCCCGCCGAACTCCTTCGCATCGCCGGTGACCGTCTGCCGTCGCGATACCGCAACGGCCTCGGACGTTTCCAGTACGGCAACGCCGCCTGCAAGGTCGACTTCGCCCTGTCGGGACCGGTGCCGTGGGCCGCGCCGGGCGCCGACCTGGCGGGCACCCTGCACCTGGTCGGTACCAGAGCCGAAGCCATGCACGCCGAACACCAGGTCGCCACCGGCGCGTTCGCCGATCGGCCGTTCGTGCTGGCCATTCAGCCCGGCGTGGTCGACGCCACCCGAGCACCCGAGGGACAGCACACCTTCTACACCTATGCCCACGTCCCCAACGGGACCGATCGCGATATCAGCGACCAGGTGATCGACCAGGTCGAACGCTTCGCGCCCGGCTTCCGCGATCTGATCCTCGCCAAACATGTGCGACCGGCGGCTTTCATGCCCGCGCACAACGCCAACTACATCGGCGGCGATATCTCGGCGGGCGCGATGTCCACGCGCCAGACCCTGTTCCGTCCGCTCGCCCGCTGGAACCCTTATTCCACCCCGATTCCGGGCACCTACCTGTGCTCGTCGTCGACCCCACCGGGGCCCGGTGTGCACGGGATGTCGGGACTGCACGCGGCACAACACCTGCTGCGCAACCGTTTCGGCATCGTCACCGACCCGCTCGACCTGTTGCGCGGCGCGGAGCCCGCCTACCGGTAGCCGATCAGCTCGGCTTCATCGGTAGGTCGTGGACCTTGTCGGGCTTGAACACATCAGGCTCGAGGTAGACCGTGTAGGTGTTCGGCACGGCGGCGTGAATCCGGTCGTCGGCGGCGTCGATGACCTCGGACACCTGCGTGATGTCCAGGCCCGCGTGCAGCGCGATCTTGGCGTTGATCAACAGGTCCTGTGGACCGAGGTACTGGGTCTGCATCCGGATGACGCGCTCGATCCGTGGATCGGCGAGCAGCGCCGACCGAATCGCGGTGTCGTCCTTGGCCGTCGCGCCCTCACCGATCAGCAGGCTCTTGGTCTCCACGATCAGGATCACCGCGTTCACACCGAGCAGGATGCCGATGAGCAATGTGCCCACACCGTCCCACACCGTGTTGCCGGTGATCATCGACAGACTCACACCCGCCAGCGCGAACAGCAGGCCGGTGACGGCGCCTGCGTCTTCGAGCAGCACCACCGGCAGTTCGGGATTGCGGGTGGTGCGGATGAAGTGCCACCACGTGTTCTTGCCCTTCAGCGGCGCCGACTGCTTGCGGGCGGTGAGGAAGCTGGCGCTCTCCAGCACCATCGACACACCGAGGATGGCGATCGCGACCCAGGGTGACTGGATCTCCTCGGGGAAGCGGATCTTGTGGATCGCTTCGTTGATCGCGAACAAACAACCCATCGTGAACAGCACCAGCGCCACGACGAACGAATAGAAGTACCGATTGCGCGAATACCCGAAGGGGTGCAGTGCGTCCGGCGGCTGATCGGCTCGGTTCTGCCCGACCAGCAGCAGCGCCTCGTTGCCGGTATCGGCCACCGAGTGCACCGCCTCGGCCAGCATCGACGACGACCCGGTGATGAACGCGCCGATGAACTTCGCGACCATGATGCCGGCGTTCGCCCCGAGCGCCGCGAGGATCGCGACCTTGCTTTCTCCACCTTGCTCGGCCATAGACGAACGCTACAACGGTCGCTGTCCGTCAGCCGCTATTTGACCCTGTAGAGGTCGGGTTCCAGGTAGATCAGGCGGGCGGTGGGTACTGCTGCGCGCACGCGCGTTTCGGCCGCGTCGATCGCCTCGGCGACCCCGGCGACGTCCAGGTTCGGGGCGAGCGCGACCTTGGCCGCGATCAGCATTTCCTCCGGGCCCAGGTACTGGGTCTTGAGGTGGATCACCGAGGTGATCTTGGCGCCGTCGACCAGGTTCTCGCGGATGGCCAGACCCTGTTCGGGGGTGGCGCCTTCACCGATGAGCAGGCTCTTCATCTCCACGATCAGCACGATCGCGATGATGCCGAGCAGGACACCGATGGCCAGGGTGCCGATGCCGTCGAAGATCGGGTCGTCGGTGACCATGGTCAGGCCGACGCCGCCGAGGGCCAGTACCAGACCGATCAATGCGCCGGTGTCCTCGAGCAACACCACCGGCAGCTCGGGGCTGCGCGAGTTGCGGATGAACCGCCACCAGGTCGCATCGCCCTTGAGCGGCCTGGATTCACGCACCGCGGTGAGGAAGCTGAAAGTCTCGAGGCCGATCGCGATCACGAGGATGATGATCGCGACGATCGGCTGACTCAGCTCCTCGGGATGCTGGACCTTGTGGATGCCTTCGTAGATCGCGTACACCGAGCCGAGGGTGAACAGCACCAGCGCCACGACGAACGAGTAGAAGTAGCGGTTACGGCCGTACCCGAACGGGTGCAGCTCGTCGGCGTCCTTGGCGGCGGCGCGCTGCCCGAACAGCAGCAGGCCCTGATTCGCGGTGTCGGCGACCGAGTGCACGCCCTCGGCCATCATCGAGGCCGACCCGGTGATGAACGCGCCGACGAACTTCGCCACCGCGATCCCCGCGTTGGCCGCCAACGCCGCGACGATCGCCTTCTTGCCACCACCAGCCGACATGCCGGCCCGCCCTTCTGTTCACTGAACACGACTCGCCACAGCCTAATAGGACACCGACGCGGAGCGGTCATCCGTCCTGAGCGGGAGCCGAGGCGGGGGTTCGCCCTACGGCACAGATCAGTTGCCGTCGCCGACGCAGGCGCTGAACAGCTGCGCGGGCCCGCGCAACGCGCGCGCCTTGATGTCGGTGTCGGCGGCGGAGATCCAGGCCGCGCTGCCACGTTCGACGACGAGGGTGCGTCCGTTCTCGGAGAGCTCGAGCGTGCCCGCGGTGCACAGCACGATGCCCGGCCCGACGTCGGCGAGCACGACCGGCTCGTCCTCGGCGTCGAGATCGAAGCGGCACAGGGCGAATTCCGGTGCGGGCGTGCGGTACCGGATGCCGCCGTCGTCGCCGGGGGCGGGTTCGATCACCGGCAGGTCGATCGGTTCGAAGTCGAGCACCCGCAGGAGTTCGGGCACGTCGACGTGCTTGGGGGTGAGCCCGCCGCGCAACACGTTGTCGGAGTTGGCCATGATCTCCACCCCGACCCCACGCAGGTAGGCGTGCAGATTGCCGGCCGCGAGGAACAGCGCCTGGCCCGGTTCCAGGGTCAGCCGGTTGAGCAACAGCGCGGCGAGGACACCCGCGTCGCCGGGGTAGACCTCGGCCAGTTCGAGCGCGGTGCGTACCTCGGCGGTGAACGCCCGCGCGCCCTTGCTCGACAGGTAGTGCACACAGCCCTCGAGCACCGTGGGCAGCAGCTTCGACAGCGCGGCGGGCGGCAGCGTGATCCAGGTGGTGAACAAGGTCCGCAGGCCGGCCGAATCGGGCTGGGCGGCAAGCAGTTCGGCGTAGATATTGAGGCCGGGCACGTCGAGCGCGCGTAACAACTCGACGGTGCGGAGCGGGTCGCGGAACCCGGCCAGCGCCTCGAAACGCTCCAGCGCGACAACGAGTTCGGGCTTGTGGCTGTCGTCGCGGTAATTGCGCAGCGGCGAATCGAGCGCGACGCCGGTGCGGTTCTCCCGTTCGAATCCGGCTCGCGCCTGCGCCGAACTCGGGTGGGCCTGCAGCGACAGCGGTTCCTCGGCAGCGAGGATCTTCAGCAGGAACGGCAGGCGGGCACCGAAAGTGTCGGCCACCGCGCCCAATTCGCTCGCCGGGTCGGCGGTGAGTACCTCGAGCAGCGAGCGTGTGCCCGAGTCCGTCTTGACGTGTGCGGGATCGGCCGGGTGCGCGCCGAACCAGAGTTCGGCCTCGGGATGGGCCGATGGCACCGGCCGTCCGCACAGCTGAGCGAGCGCGGTGCGCGACCCCCATGCGTAAGAACGCAGCGCACCAACGAGTTCCTGCACTAGTAGCGTCCCCCGTCGTATCGATCCGGCTCGGGCGCGGCGGCACCGCGTGCGAGGGTCAGCCGAAGATAGGCCGCGGCCATGTCCAGCCGCAGCGCCAGCACCGCGAGCTGTTCGAGTTCGCTGCCGTGTCCGCCCCCTGCGGCGGAGGCGGCAGCGGTGCGCTCGATCGCGGGCGCGGCGGCGGGGTCGGCGAGCTGCGATTGCAGCACGTCGACATCGGCATGGACCAGCTCGGCGTCGACCAGGCCGCCGCCTGCGCCTTCGAAGACCGCCAGCTTGCGCCGGGCGGCAGCCTGATCGGGATGCACGCTCAAGGCCAGCACCCGCACCCGCTCGACCGGAGCCGGTCCGTCGAGCTCCTCGTCGTGGAACAGCGGATCGAAGCCGGGTGCGGTGCCGCCGGTTGCCTGGGAGAGGCGGCCGACCGAGGCGACCGCATCGGACAGATCAGCGGCGGAGACGAGCCTGCCCGCCGATTGCAGCAGCACCTCGGCGCCGTGGCCCGCCAGTTCGACGGCGGCGGGCGAGTCCCCCGCGAGCACTACGCCGACTCCGTGCATGCGGGCGGCGAGGGTCTTCGCCGGATTGCGGAAGGCTTCCGTGTGCGGGCCGTCGCGCAGCGCCTCGGCGTCGAGCATGTCGGCCAGCGCGGTGAGATCGGGCGTGGCCGGACCGCTGCGCTGGGCGTCGACACCGCGCAACACCGCGATCCCGACGGCGAGGAAACGCAGCAGCCGATTGTGGTCGAGCACGGGCACCCGAGGTTCGAGCACGATCGCGCGACCGGCGGCGACCGCACGCAACGGACCCTCGTTGGGGGCGGCGATCACCACTTCCGCACTGCGGCGCAGGGCGCGGTCGACGGCATCGATGAGTCGCGGATCCCCCGCGTCGTCACCGGCCACCAGGACCACGTCCAGCGGACCGACCCACGGCGGCAGCGAGGTGACGTGCACGATCGGCAGCCCGGCCCGGTCACCGAGCGTGGCGACCAGCAGCCCGGCCGCGCGCGCGGCCCGACCCGAGCCGGCGACCAGCACCAGGCTGCGCGGGCGCAGATCGGAGAGCCGTTCGATGAGCGAGGTTTCGGCGACCGCCGCGGCCGTGGCCCGCACCTGGGCGCCGCCCGATGCGGCCGAGCGCAGGGCGCCGGCGGTGTCGGCCGCCGCCAGCGACTCGGCATCGTCGAGGTCGAATACCGGTGTTCCAGCGATCATCGCCGAATCCACCTCCCCTCATCGCGCTGTGTCGTCCGTGACTCCACTATTCCAGCCGGACACCGGCAATGCTCGTAATCCGCCGTGGCCGAATACCGGGCCTGTGATTCCACTGCTACTGGTTTCATCTTCCCAGTCAGGCGCGGACGATGCTCAGGATCTCGGTCACGAGTGCGTTTACATCGTCGCGCGATCCGGCCTCGACATTGAGTCGGAGTAGCGGTTCGGTGTTCGAGGCGCGCAGGTTGAACCAGGCATGGCCGCCGAGATCGACCGTGACGCCGTCCATGCGGTCCACCGACTCGGTGCGGTCGGCGAACGCGGCGAGCACCGCGGCGGTGCGTTCGGCGGCGTCGGCGACGGTCGAGTTGATCTCGCCGGAGGCGGCGTACACGTCGTAGGCGGCCATCAGGTCCGAGACCGGACGCGTGCCCTCACCGAGCGCGGCCAGCACGTGCAGCGCGGCCAGCATGCCCGAGTCGGCACCCCAGAAATCGCGGAAGTAGTAGTGCGCCGAGTGCTCGCCACCGAATACCGCGCCGGTCGAGGCCATCTCCTGCTTGATGAACGAGTGCCCGACCCTGGTGCGCACCGGCTTGCCGCCCAGCTCCTCGACCAGCTCGGGCACCGCGCGCGAGGTGATCAGGTTGTGGATCACGGTGGCGCCCGGCTCCTTGGCCAGCTCACGCTGGGCCACGATGGCCGTGATCGCCGAGGGGGACACCGGCTCGCCGCGTTCGTCGACGACGAAGCAGCGGTCGGCGTCGCCGTCGAAGGCGAGGCCGATGTCGGCGCCGCTGGAACGGACCAGCGCCTGCAGATCGACGAGGTTCTTCGGATCCAGCGGGTTGGCCTCGTGGTTGGGGAACGAGCCGTCGAGTTCGAAGTACAGCGGCACGATGGTGATCGGTCCGAGGGCGCCGAGGACGGCGGGCACGGTGTGCCCGCCCATGCCGTTGCCCGCGTCGACCGCGACGGTGAGCGGGCGGATCTCGTCGAGGTTCACCAGCTCGCGCAGGTAGTCCGCGTAGTCGGCGAGCAGATCGGTGCTGGTGGCGGTGCCGGGCGTGCTGTCGTAGGCGGGCACACCCTCGATCACCTCGGCGGCGATGGTCGCCAGCCCGGTGTCCTGGCCGACGGGCAGCGCGTTCGCGCGGCACAGCTTGATGCCGTTGTACTTCGCCGGATTGTGGCTGGCGGTGAACATCGCCCCCGGACAGCCGAGCTTGCCCGAGGCGAAGTAGAGCTGGTCGGTGGAGGCGAGGCCGATGTGCACCACATCCAGACCCTGGGCCCGCACGCCCTGCGCGAATGCCTCGGACAGCGCGGGGGAGGATTCGCGCATGTCGTGGCCGATCACCACGCGCTGGGCGCCCTCGGCGCGCATGAGTCGGGCGAAGGAAGCGCCGACATCGCTGACGAACGCCTCGTCGATCTGTTCGCCCACCACCCCGCGGACGTCATAAGCCTTGATCACGGCATTCACGAGTTCGCCAGAGCGCGCGAGGGTCGTCATGTGGCTAACCCTAGCGGGCTGCACCGACTCCTCGGGATCCTGGCCGGACTAGCTACGGATCCGGCAGAACCCGAAGATGGCCCCGGCGGCCGGTCCGCGCGGTGCGCGGGGCCGAGGGGGCGTTGTCGCGGTAGCCCAGTTGGTCGGCTTCGGCGGCGGGGCGTCGGCGTAGGCCGGCTTCGCGAACGGCTTCGGCCAGTGCGGTGAGGTCGTCGTCGTCCGGGGTGCTCGAGGAGAAACCGCCTTCGTGGCGGACCAGTTCCCAGCCCTTGGGCGCGGTGATGCGGCAGGCGTGCGTTTCGCAGAGATCCCAGGAATGTGGTTCGGCGACGGTGGCCAGGGGTCCGACGACGGCGGTCGAGTCGGAGTACACATAAGTCAGCGTCGCTACAGCCGGGTTCTTGCAGCCGGGTCGGCAGCAACGACGCATAGGGATCACGACGTCGAGATTAGCCCTCCGCGCACCGAAAGTGGATACGGACACGCCCTAAACGGGCGTAGTCACGCATGCCTACTCGGGTTCGGGATCGATGAGATCGGGGTCCACGCCGAGGTAGGTCGCGATCTGCTGGACGAGTACCTCGCGCAGCAACTCCACCAGATCGTCGGGATCGGCCGCCCGTAATTCCAGCGGCTTGCGGAACAACACCACCCTGGCGCGGGTGGCCGCACCGTGGCGGTCGACCCCCGCCGGGATGAGACGCGACAGCGGGACGGGTCCGTCGGCGACCACCTCGTCCGGCCAGGTGACCGAATCGGGATGCAGCGGACGGATTTTCGGTACATCGTCGACGGCGATATCGAGCTTGGTGAGGCGATCGTGCCAGCGGGTGTCGAGTGGGGCGAACGCCTCGAGCACGAGCCGATCGAATTTCTGGCCCCTGGTGCGCCACGCGGGCACCGTCGGCGGAAGCATGGGGCCTCGGACTCCGCGGCCGCGGCGGGTCACCGAACGAGCGGTGGGTGCCGGAGAATGACGCCGGGAACGTGCCATGGGTCTTTCACCTCTCTCGCCTGCACCGTGAAGATCAACAAGGGCGTTCGCCCGGAGACACCGACGTACTGCGCCTGCGTGGCTCCGGGCCAGGCCTGGAGAGAGTCTACTTTCGAACAGTCACTTAACCGATTCCGCGCTTCAGCCTGCGACGCTCTCGTTCCGAGAGACCGCCCCAGATGCCGAAGCGTTCATCATGTGCCAGTGCGTATTCCAGGCACTGGTCACGTACTTCACAGCCCAAGCAGATCCGCTTGGCCTCACGCGTCGAGCCGCCCTTCTCGGGGAAGAACGCCTCGGGGTCGGTCTGAGCGCAGAGGGCGCGTTCCTGCCACTGCTCTTCGATCGACTCGAACATTTCGTCGAAGCCCGTGACGACCAGACTCAGCCGGGGAGCCGCGACTTCGCTTACCACGTCCGGTTCCTGCCAGCTCATGTCAGCGCAGACAGCGTGAGCTGCGCCTGCTGTGGAATCGGTCGGCGAGACCAGATCTTCGGTCATCGTTCCGCCTCCTCACTATGTGTTAGCGCAGAATGATTCTTTCCGTCGGATCAGATGCAACCCCGACGGCCCAACACCGCGACGTAGTCTCGCGGGCTTCCCCGAGCCTGCCTTCCGGCGAGTTGGAACCCTCTCGCAAACGCGCCCTGCGCTAACTCCTAGCGCAGTAGCCTTTTCAGGCGAGTTGGAACCTTCTCGCAAACGCCCCCGCGCTATGCCTTCTCGCGGTGACCGGAATGACATGTCTGTGATTAGACACGCCGCACTTGCCGGTGGTCAACCCGCCGTCACCCTTCCGTTACACTCCACACCCGCCTTTCGTGTTGATCTTGTTATGTGCCGTGGCAAATGACCAGCAACTTCACTGTCATTCGGCGCGAAAGCAACGGGCAACCGTCACTCACTAGGCTGTGACCCTGTGACTGCACAACACGCGGTGCGCGAGCCCAAGATCGCCGTTCTCGTCGGCGGTGTCGGCGGTGCCCGGTTCCTCCAAGGCGTCCGGCAGCTGCTGCCCGAAGCCGACATCTCCGCCATCGTCAACGTCGGCGACGACGTCTGGATGCATGGCCTTCGCATCTGTCCCGACCTCGACACCTGCATGTACACCCTCGGCGGTGGCATCGATACCGAGCGTGGCTGGGGCCACGCCGACGAAACCTGGCACGCGAAAGAGGAGCTGGCGAAATACAACGCTCAGCCCGATTGGTTCGGCCTCGGCGATCGCGATATCGCCACTCATCTCATTCGCACCGAAATGCTGCGCGCCGGATATCCGCTGTCCGCGGTCACCGAAGCGCTGTGCAATCGGTGGCAACCGGGCGTGAAGCTGATCCCGGCTACCGACGATCGCTGCGAAACTCACGTCGTGGTCAGCGATCCCGACAATGCTGGCGAACGTCGCGCGATCCACTTCCAGGAATGGTGGGTGCGGTACCGCGCGGCGCTTCCGACACACGGATTTGCCTCGATCGGCGCCGAGCAAGCCGCTCCGGCACCAAATGTGACAGAAATCATAGCCACTGCCGACGCCGTGTTATTGGCCCCGTCGAACCCCGTGGTGAGCATCGGCGCGATCCTCGCCGTGCCCGGGATCAGAGGCGCGTTGCGCACCAGCGAGGCCAAGGTGATCGGCCTGTCGCCGGTGATCGACGGAAAGCCGTTGCGCGGCATGGCGGATGAGTGCCTCACGGCGATCGGCGTCGAGTCCACCGCCGAGGCGATCGGCCGCCACTACGGCGCCCGCTCGGCCACCGGCATCCTCGACGGATGGCTGGTGCACTCCACCGATACCGCCGATGTCGCGGGCGTCGAGGTGCGCAGCGTGCCGCTGTTGATGAGCGACCCCGAGGCGACCGCTGAAATGGCGCGCGCCGCACTGGAATTGGCGGGAGTGAAGATATGAGCGCGCAGGAGGCGGCTGACTCGATCCGGCCGGAGAACGGCCGGGTCGACGTGTTGCCCGACCATGCCGCCGACGAGCTGCGGATCCTTCCGGTGACCGGTCTGCCGGAGTTCCGGCCGGGTGACGATCTCGCCGAACACCTTGCGGCACAAGCACCCTGGCTTGCCGACGGTGACATCCTCGTGGTCACCAGCAAGATCGTGTCGAAGGCCGAGGGGCGCATCGTCGCCGCACCCCTCGACCCCGAGGAGCGCGACACCGCCCGTCGCAAGCTCGTCGAGGACGAAGCCGTTCGGGTGCTCGCGCGCAAGGGCCGCACCCTCATCACGGAGAACCGGCTCGGCATCGTGCAGGCGGCCTCCGGCGTCGACGGCTCCAATGTGGCCGAGGGCGAATTGGTGCTGCTGCCTGTCGATCCCGACGGCAGCGCGAAAGCCCTGCGCACCGCGCTCGCCCAGCGGCTCGGCGTCGACGTGGCCGTGGTCGTCACCGACACGATGGGCCGGGCCTGGCGCAACGGGCAGATCGACGCGGCCATCGGGTCAGCCGGCCTGCGGGTGCTGCACGACTACGACGGCGCCGTGGACAAACAGGGCAACGAACTGCACGTCACGCAGGTGGCCATCGCCGATGAGCTCGCCGCGGCCGCCGATCTGGTCAAGGGCAAGCTCGGCGGTGTTCCGGTAGCGGTGGTGCGTGGGCTGAACACCGAGGACGACGGTTCGACCGCGGCGGCGCTGCTGCGCGGTGGCATCGACGACCTGTTCTGGCTCGGCACTGCCGAGGCGCTCGAGCAGGGCCGCAAAGAGGCTGTGCCGCTGCGTCGTTCGGTCCGCGCGTTCACCGGCGAACCCGTCGACCCGGAACGGATCCGTGCCGCCGTCGCGGTCGGACTCACCGCGCCCGCACCGCACCACACCCGTCCGGTGCGCTTCGTCTGGCTGCGCGAGGCGGCCCTGCGGGCGCGGTTGCTCGAGGCCATGACCGAGAAGTGGCGCGCCGACCTCACCGCCGACGGGCTCGCCCCCGACCGCGTGGAGCGTCGAATCGCGCGCGGTCGCATCCTTTTCGACGCGCCGGAGGTGATCATCCCGTTCTGCGTGCCCGACGGCGCGCATGACTATCCCGACGCTCGTCGCCAGGCCGCCGAGCAGACGATGTTCACGGTGGCCGTCGGCGCTGCCGTGCAGGGCCTGCTCGTCGCGTTGGCCGCCGACGGTCTCGGCAGCTGCTGGATCGGCTCGACCATCTTCGCGCCCGAGATCGTCCGCGAGGTCCTCGATCTGGACGAGGACTGGATGCCGTTGGGCGCCATCGCGATCGGGTATCCACTGGAGGAGCCCACACCACGCGCCGTCGGCTCGGCCGGTGCGGGATTGGTGGAGCTGTGAACCCGACAGCGATCGCGGAGTCGGCCCGATGAGCGCGGAATCGCTGCACGCCTCGGCGACCGAGTTGCTCACCCGGTGGGAGCCCGGCACCGGCGCGGATCACTCACTGCGCGAAGCGATTCTGGCGTTCCTCGGCTCGGCGCCGCGTGGCTGCCTGCGTGAACACGCCCCCGGCCACATCACCGCGTCGGCCATCGTGCTGTCCCACGATCGTCGCGACATCCTGCTCACCCTGCACCCACGCGTGGGTCGCTGGATTCAGCTCGGCGGTCACTGCGAACCCGATGACAAGACCGTGCAGGACGCGGCGCTGCGGGAGGCGGTGGAGGAATCCGGCATCGCCGACCTGATCCTCACGCCGGGTCTCTACGGCGCGCAGGCCCACCCGATCACCTGCTCGCTCGGAGTGCCGACGCGACATCTCGACCTGCTCTTCGAGGTCGTGGCGCCCCCGGGCGCGGTACCGGTTCGCAGCTCCGAATCGACCGATCTGCGGTGGTGGCCGGTCGACGGGCTACCTGCCGGCGCCGACGTTCTGTTTCGGTCAGAGGGGTGATGTAAAGGCCCCTGAAAAGGTCTCTGACCTGTAACGACGACGGCCGTGCCCAGTTGGGCACGGCCGTCGTTTTCGTTGTTCGACCGGGTCTTCTTTACAAATAGTGAAATTTGTCTAGACATCCGACATGTCCACACCTATCGTCTGTGACAGAGAGTTACGCACATCACAGATGTGAGATGTGCCTCGGAACTGGAGACGATGATGTCGACTGATGCCAACGCGTCCGAGCAGCGGGTCGCGCCGCCGCAATGGCGAGATTCCAAACGATATTTGTGGCTGTGGGGCCTGTTCGCCCCGACCGGCCTGTTCACGATCGCGATCCCGCTGATCTGGGGTCTCAACCAGCTCGGCTGGCACCGCATCGCCGAGATCCCGTTCTGGCTGGGGCCGGTGCTGGTCTACATCGTGATCCCGCTGGCCGATCTGTTCTTCGGGCCGGACGGCGACAACCCGCCCGACGAGGTGATGGAGTACCTGGAGAACGACAAGTACTACCGCTACCTCACCTACCTGTACCTGCCGTTCCAGTACGCCTCACTGATCTTCGCCTGCTACATCATCACCGCGCCGAATCTGCACTGGCTCGGCTTCCCCGGCGGCGCCAATGTGGTCGACAAGATCGGTATCGCGATCAGCGTCGGGATGATCGGCGGCATCGGCATCAACACCGCGCATGAGCTCGGTCACAAGAAGGTCGAACTGGAGCGCTGGCTCGCGCGCATCGCGCTGGCCCAGTCGTTCTACGGGCACTTCTACATCGAGCACAATCGGGGTCACCACGTGCGGGTCGCCACCCCGGAGGACCCCGCGAGTTCGCGTCTCGGTGAGTCCTTCTGGGCCTTCTGGCCGCGCACGGTCTGGGGCAGCCTGCGCTCGGCCTGGCACCTCGAGAAGGAACGTCTCGGCCGACTCGACAAGAGCCCGTGGACGCTGCGCAACGATGTGCTCAACGCCTGGGCCATGTCGGTGGTGTTGTGGCTCGGTGTGATCGCAGTCTTCGGCGTCGAGGTGCTGCCGTATCTGATCCTGCAGGCCGTGGTCGGTTTCAGTCTGCTCGAGTCGGTGAACTACCTCGAGCACTACGGCCTGGTCCGGCAGAAGACCGCGAGCGGACGCTATGAACGACCGGCGCCCGAGCACAGCTGGAACAGCGACCACATCGTCACCAATATCTTCCTGTACCACCTGCAGCGCCACAGCGACCATCACGCCTATCCGACCCGGCGCTATCAGACGCTGCGCAGTTGGGACGGAGCGCCGAACCTGCCCAGCGGCTACGCCAGCATGATCCTGATCGGCTACTTCCCGCCGATCTGGCGCAAGGTGATGGACAAGCGCGTGCTCGCGCACTACGGCGGGGACGTCAGCCTCGCCAATATCGAACCCAAGCGCCGCGAGCAGGTGCTGGAAAAGTACGGAACCGAGGTCGAGTCATGAGTGCCTACAAATGTCCGGTCTGTGATTTCGTCTTCGATGAAGCCAAAGGCGCGCCACGCGAAGGATTTCCGCCTGGCACACTGTGGACTGCCGTTCCCGACGACTGGTGCTGTCCGGACTGTGGGGTGCGGGAGAAGATCGACTTCGAAGCGGTAGGAGTATCGCAGTGACCGAGTACAAGCTCTACCAGTGTGTCCAGTGCGGTTTCGAGTACGACGAGGCCGAGGGCTGGCCCGACGACGGCATCGCGCCCGGCACCCGCTGGGACGACATCGCCGACGACTGGACCTGCCCGGACTGCGGAGCCCGCAAGTCCGACTTCTTCATGGTCGAGATCGAACGTTCGTGAGCGTCGCGGGTACCCCGCGCACCGGTTCGCGCATCCCGTATCAGGAGGCCGCGCGCGAACTGCTGCGCACCTCGGTCCTCGACGGGATGCGCGAACTGCTCACCGAGCGTGACTGGTCCAAGGTCACGCTCGGTGATGTCGCGGCCAGGGCCGGGGTGAGCAGGCAGACGCTCTACAACGAGTTCGGTTCGCGCTCGGGGCTCTCGCAGGCCTACGCGCTGCGTCTGGCCGATGATCTCGTCGACCATGTGCGCGAGGCGCTCGACGCCAATGTCGGTGACGCGCGCGCGGCGATCCGGGTCGGGATGTCCGGGTTCTTCCTCTCCGCCGCGGGCGACCCGCTGGTCCGTTCGCTGTTGAGCGGGGAGATGAAGCCGGATCTGCTGCGGCTCATCACGCTCGACGCGGCCCCACTGCTCGGGCACGCCACCGCGCGCCTGACGGAGGTCTTCATGCACAGCTGGGTGGACGCGACGCACGCCGAGGCCGATGTGCTCGCGCACGCGCTGGTCCGCATCGCGCTGAGCTACATCCCGAATCCGCCCGTGCCCGAGCGCGACGCCCCCGCCGAGATGAGTACCCTGCTCGGTCCGTATGTCGAGGCAATCGTGCAGGTGCGAGGAATGCGCGTCCCATCGGATGACGTAGATCACTGAGAGAAGTCACGAGCTCTGATTCGCTCTTGTGTAACCATCACCACGTTTGAGGATCTGGCGGTGTGTAACGCGCCTATGGTCTGTCAGTATTCACATCGGTCAGCGATGGTCTTTTTTTGTAGCGGAGCGGGTGTGCAAACGGTTGGCAAACCGGGGGGTTTTCGTGATCCCAAACGGTATCTCTGGGCTTTAGGGCTGATCGCCCCGGCGTGCGCGCTGTTGCCCTCCCAGCTGGTGTTCCATACCAAGGCTGAAGTGTTCTGGTGGATCGGACCAGTCATCGTGCTGATCGCTATCCCCGTGCTGGACTGGATCGTCGGTGAAGACGGCAACAATCCCCGTGACGAGGACTACGCGGCGCTCTCCGCCGACCGGTACTACCGGTGGTGCACCTACCTGTTCCTGCCGATCCAGTTGGTCAGCCTCGGCGTGGCCTGTTTCATGTGGACGAGCCCCGAGTTGGCGCTCGTCGACAAGCTCGGTTTGGCCGCCACGGTCGGCTTCGTCAGCGGCATCGGCATCAACGCCGCCCACGAATTGGGCCACCGGGTGGAGCGCGCTGAAAAATTGCTGTCGAAGGTCGCGCTGGCCCAGTCGGGGTACGGACACTTCTTCGTCGAGCACAATCGCGGACACCACGCCCGCGTGGCCACCCCCGAGGACCCGGCCAGTGCCCGGCTGGGTGAATCGCTGTGGGAGTTCTTGCCGCGCAGTGTGATCGGTGGTTTCCGGTCGGCCCTGCAACTCGAGCGCGCGCGCCTGTACCGGAAGGGCAGGGGCTGGTGGAGCGTCGAGAACAACATCCTGCAAGCCTGGGCGATGACGGCGGTGCTGTTCGGTTCGCTGACGCTGGTCTTCGGCCCGGCGATCGTGCCGTGGCTGATCATCCAGGCCGTGATCGGCTTCGGGCTGCTCGAGACCGTCAACTACGTCGAGCACTACGGGCTGCTGCGTGCGCGCAAGCCCAACGGCCGCTACGAGCGGTGCTCCCCGCGCGACAGCTGGAACTCCGATCGCCTGGTCACCAACATCTTCCTGTTCCATCTGCAGCGCCACAGCGACCACCACGCCAACCCCGGTCGCCGCTATCAGACCCTGCGCAGCACCGAAGAGGCGCCTCAGCTGCCCGCCGGCTACGCCACCATGATCGTGTTGGCCGCCGTCCCGCCGCTGTGGCGTGCGGTGATGGACCACCGGGTCGCGGCGCACTACGGCGGCGACCTGCGCCTGGCCAACGTCGCGCCAGAGAAGCCGCGACGGTTGCTGGCCCGATACCGCGCCGCGGCCTGAGAACCCACCTCGACGGACCCGGGAACGCGCGCGGCCCCAGACGGTAACCTAACCAACGTGACGACCTCAGAACTCCCCGCGCGCACCGAGCTCACTCCTGACGTCCGCAACGGCATCGACTACAAGGTGGCAGACCTCTCGCTGGCCGAATTCGGCCGCAAGGAGATCCGCCTCGCCGAGCACGAGATGCCGGGCCTGATGGCGCTGCGTCGTGAATATCACGACGTCCAGCCGCTGAAGGGCGCGCGAATCTCCGGATCGCTGCATATGACGGTCCAGACCGCCGTCCTGATCGAAACCCTCGTTGCCCTCGGCGCCGATGTGCGCTGGGCCTCGTGCAACATCTTCTCCACCCAGGACCACGCCGCCGCCGCCATCGTGATCGGCCCGAACGGCACCGTCGACGAGCCCGCAGGCATCCCCGTGTTCGCCTGGAAGGGCGAGACGCTGGAGGAGTACTGGTGGGCCGCCGAGCAGATGCTCACCTGGCCCGGCGAGCCGGCCAACATGATCCTCGACGACGGTGGCGACGCGACCATGCTCGTGCTGCGCGGTGCGCAGTTCGAGAAGGCCGGTGTGGTTCCGCCCGCCGACGCCGACCACTCCGCCGAGTACACGGTGTTCCTCGACCTGCTGCGCGGGAGCCTCGAGGCCGACAAGACCAAGTGGAGCGTCATCGCCGACTCGGTCAAGGGCGTCACCGAGGAGACCACCACCGGCGTGCTGCGCCTGTACCAGTTCGCCGCCGCGGGTGAGCTGGTGTTCCCGGCGATCAACGTCAACGACTCGGTCACCAAGTCCAAGTTCGACAACAAGTACGGCACCCGCCACTCGCTGATCGACGGCATCAACCGCGGCACCGACGTGCTCATCGGCGGCAAGAAGGTGCTGATCTGCGGTTACGGCGATGTCGGCAAGGGCTGCGCGGAGTCGCTGGCCGGCCAGGGCGCGCGCGTGCAGGTCACCGAGATCGACCCGATCAACGCGCTGCAGGCGCTGATGGACGGCTACGACGTGGTTACCGTCGAGCAGGCGATCGGCGATGCCGACATCGTCATCACCTCGACCGGCAACAAGGACATCATCACCCTCGACCACATGAAGGCGATGAAGGATCACTCGATCCTGGGCAACATCGGCCACTTCGACAACGAGATCGATATCGCGGCGCTGGAGCGTTCGGGCGCGACCCGGATCAACATCAAGCCGCAGGTCGACGAGTGGACCTTCAAGGAGTCCGGCAAGGCGATCATCCTGCTGTCGGAGGGTCGTCTGCTCAACCTCGGCAACGCGACCGGTCACCCGTCGTTCGTGATGTCGAACAGCTTCTCCAACCAGGTCATCGCGCAGGTCGAGCTGTGGACCAAGCCGGAAGAGTACGACAACGAGGTCTACCGCCTGCCCAAGCACCTCGATGAGAAGGTCGCCAAGATCCACGTCGAGGCCCTCGGCGGCACCCTGACCAAGCTCACCAAGGATCAGGCCGAGTACATCAACGTGGACGTGGAAGGCCCGTACAAGCCGGACCACTACCGCTACTGAGTTCTGTACGCCACGGTGGCCCGTCGACCCTCGGTCGGCGGGCCACCGTCGTCACCTCACCCGACCGGCCCGGTGGCGCAGATCGAGGGGCGACCGTTGCTGCTCAGGCTGCCAAGTCCGCAGAGTAGGACGCCGGCGAGTTCGCTGGAGCCGGTCGAGGTGGCGGCTTCGTTGCTCCCTGTCATCACGGCGGGGCCCGAGCCGGTCGTCACCACGCTGGTGAGCAGCCTGTTCAGTGAATCCATGACCTCGGAGGATCCGACCACTTCTTGTGCTGCGGCGGTCGGGTCGGCGCCACAGCGCGAGCCGCACCGGCCCGCTTGGAGGAGGCCGGCCAGAAAGCTCGACGGAGCCAGCAGCGCGCTTCCGGAATCCGGCGCCACAGCATGGTCGCCGGTCTCCGCGGCGGCGGTGCCGCAGGTCAGCGCGGCGGTGATGGCGAGGGTGGCGGCAGTGGTGCGAACGATCATCTTCAATGGTGCTCCGATTCCGGGCGCCCGGTTACTTCCGGTGCGGTGGGGATCACTCTGTTCGGCGGCGTCGGCGATGACCAGCCCGGAGTTCTGGGGGCTGTGCGGGTAATCTGCTGCACATGGGCGTACTGATTGCGGTCGAGGGGCTCGATGGTGCCGGTAAACGGACTTTGATCGATGGGCTGATCGCCGAATTGTCCGCGAAGGGCTTGCGGGCGGACAGTCTGGCCTTTCCGCAGTACGGGCATTCGATCCATGCCGATCTCGCGGCGGAAGCGCTGCGTGGCGGCAATGGCGACCTGGCCGGGTCGATCAACGGCATGGCGATCATGTTCGCGCTCGATCGGTCCGCCGCGCAGGCGGAATTGTCGGACCTGCTGGGCGGCAACGACATCGTGATCCTGGACCGGTGGGTGGCCTCCAACGCCGCCTACTCGGCCGCGCGCGCGCACCAGGACGCCGACGGCGAAATCGTGTCGTGGGTGGGCGATCTGGAGTTCGGCAGGCTCGCATTGCCCGCGCCGGATCTCACCGTCCTGCTCGACGTGCCCACCGAGGTGGCGGTCGAACGGGCCCGGCTGCGTGGCGAACTCGACGACACGCGCGCCCTCGATGCCTATGAACGGGACGGCGGTCTGCAGCAGCGCACCGGCGAGGTCTATCGTGAACTCGCCGACCGCGACTGGTTCGGCCGGTGGTGGACATACCGATCCGATGACGATAGGCCTGCGTTACTCACCCTCTGTTCGGAAATCTTTTCCGGATGAGGTTGGATACGCGACGGGTTCGCACCATTAATGGCGTGGCGGCCCGATCCTGGCCTGGGAGATGACAACATAGGACTATGAAGCCCAAGATTCTGGTCGTCGACGACGATATGGCACTCGCTGAGATGCTGACCATCGTCTTGCGCGGGGAAGGGTTCGACCCGCATGTGGTGGGCGACGGCACACAGGCCCTGTCAGCGGTGCGGGAGATCCGCCCCGATCTGGTTCTGCTCGACCTGATGCTGCCCGGCATGAACGGCATCGATGTATGCCGGGTGCTGCGGGCCGATTCCGGCGTTCCGATCGTCATGCTCACCGCCAAGACCGATACGGTCGATGTGGTCCTCGGCCTGGAGTCCGGCGCCGACGACTACATCGTCAAACCCTTCAAGCCGAAGGAACTCGTCGCCCGCGTACGAGCGCGCCTGCGCCGCACCGAGGACGAGCCCGCCGAGTTGCTCTCGATCGCCGACATCGTCATCGACGTGCCCGCGCACAAGGTGACTCGCGGCCCGGGGCAGATCTCGCTCACCCCGCTGGAGTTCGACCTGCTGGTCGCGCTCGCGCGCAAGCCTCGTCAGGTGTTCACCCGCGAGGTACTGCTCGAGCAGGTGTGGGGTTACCGGCACGCCGCCGACACCCGTCTGGTGAACGTGCACGTACAGCGGCTGCGCGCCAAGGTCGAGAAGGATCCGGAGAACCCGGAGATCGTGTTGACCGTGCGCGGTGTCGGTTACAAGGCCGGACCGCCGTGATCGGTCACTGCGAGGCGCCGCTGTGACCACTGGTCCAGTGGCGCAGCTGCGGCGGTGGGCGAGCCCGATCATGGCCTGGTTCCAGGCCGTCGGGACCGCACTCGGCCACCTGTGGCGCCGGTCGTTGCAGCTGCGAGTCATCGTTTCGACGTTGACCCTTTCGCTCATCGTGATCACGATCCTCGGGGTCGTGCTGACCGGTCAGATCACCGACCGGCTCCTCGAAGCCAAGATCAACGCGGCTGTCGAGGAGATGGATCGTGCCCGCAGCACGATCGAGAACAAGATGTCGGGCGTCCAATCCGGCAACAGCCAGGAGCAGCAACTCGACGACGCGCGAGCAGCGCTGTCCAGCCGTGGCGGCACCGGTCAGTCCAGCGGCGCCGCGGGGAGTTTCGACTCGGCGTTGGCGATGGTCGGCGGAACACCGCCGCACGAGATCGCCACCAGTTCGATCTCGGAGGTCCCGCAGGAACTGCGCCGATTCGTCCAGCGCAACCAGGTCTCCTACCAGTTCACCACCGTCGCCGACCCCGACGGTTACCGAGGGCGTGCGCTGGTCATCGGCAGCCCGAGTGCCGAGGTCGCGACGTTGGAGATCTACCTGATCTTCCCGCTGGCGAGCGAGGAATCGAGCCTGTCGCTGATGCGCGGCACGATGCTCATCGGTGGGGTGGTCCTGCTGGTGTTGCTCGCCGCGATCACCGCGCTGGTCACCCGGCAGGTGGTGCTGCCGATCCGGTCGGCGGCGCGAATCGCGGGCCGATTCGCCGACGGCAGGCTCAAAGAACGCATGCTGGTGCGCGGCGAGGACGACATGGCGCGGCTGGCGCAGGCGTTCAACGAGATGGCCGAGAGCCTGTCGAACCAGATCACCCAGCTCGAAGAATTCGGCAATCTGCAGCGCCGCTTCACCTCCGACGTCAGCCACGAACTGCGCACCCCGCTCACCACGGTGCGCATGGCCGCCGACCTCATCCACGGCTCCAGCGACGATCTCGATCCCGCCCTCGCGCGCAGCTCCGAACTGCTCGTCAACGAGCTCGACCGGTTCGAGGGCCTGCTCAACGACCTGCTCGAGATCTCCCGCCATGACGCGGGTGTGGCCGAACTGCAGGTCGAATCGCTGGATGTGCGGATGTGCGCGCGGGCCGCGATCTCCACGGTGCGCCACCTGGCCCGCGACGCCGAGATCGAGGTGGTGATCGACCTGCCGGAGGAGCCGGTGATCGCCGAGGTCGATCCGCGCCGCGTCGAGCGCGTGCTGCGCAACCTGCTCGCCAACGCGATCGACCACTCCGAGGGCAAGCCGGTGCTGATCCGCATGCGCGGCGACGCCGAGGCCAATGCCGTCGCGACGGTGGTGCGCGATCAGGGCGTGGGGCTGCGGCCGGGCGAGGAGAAGCTGGTGTTCAACCGGTTCTGGCGCTCGGACCCGTCGCGGGTGCGTCGCTCGGGTGGCACCGGGCTCGGCCTGTCGATCAGTGTCGAGGACGCGAATCTGCACGAGGGCAGGCTCGAGGCGTGGGGCGATCCGGGTGTCGGTGCGAGCTTCCGGCTGCTGCTGCCGATGGTGCGCGGTCGCAAACTCGGTCAGAGCCCGCTCGCGCTGGAACCGATGCTGCGCAAGGTCCCCGCGCTGCCGGAAGTAGAACCCGAGCCGACGGTCGTCGAAGCCGAACCTGCCGAGTCGACCGCGGTCGCTCCGACAGAGTCCGGCTTTCCGACTGCCGACGATTCGACCGTCGCGGAGCCGGGAGCGGTCGAACCGCAAGACACCGACCTATCGGCGGAGGACCCCGGCATCGACCGGCCCGCCACGGATGCGCACCCGACTACCAACGGTCGCGGCGCTGCCCCAGCCGACCTCGACGAGCCGATGTCTACCGAGACCAGAGACGGGAAGTCATGACCAGCGCGCGTGGTGATCGTCGGGATCGGCACGGCGCCGCACTGGTCGCGGCGGTTCTGGCCGGGCTGATGGTGCTCACCGGCTGCGCGAGCCTGCCGGAGTCCTCCGCACCCCAGGCACTCGGCACGATCAACCCCGCCCCCACGTCGGAGGGGCCGACCCCGCCGATCTCCGGCCGCGACCCCGACCTGCTGCTCGGCGACTTCCTCACCGCCAGCGCCGATCCCACCAACAAGCACGCCGCGGCCCGCCAGTACATGGCGCCGGAGACAGCGGGCAGTTGGAACGACGAGGCGAGCACCACCATCGTCGACGATCGCCCCGACACCCTGCGCGAGTCGCGTTCGGGCGACAGGGCCAGCTACGTGCTGCGCGCCCGTAAGGTCGGTGAGCTCGCCCGCGACGGCGGCTATCGCGCCACCGAGGGCACCCTCGAGAACAAGATCGAGATGAGCAAGATCGACGGCGAGTGGCGGATCACCGAGCTGCCGCCGGGCGTCGTGATGGACAACGACGCCTTCGTCAACTCCTACCATCGCTACGTCCTGCACTACATCGACCCGGGCAATTCGCTGCTCGTCCCGGATCCGCGCTGGATCTCGGTGCCGCGCGCCCAGCTCACCGAGCGATTGATCGGCATGCTCGCCGAGGGCCCGCAGTCCGCGATCGCCCCGGTGGTGCGTAACCAGTTGGCGCAGCCGGTCGCGCTGCGCGGACCGATCACCAAGGCCAACAACGAGCCGGGTGATGTCGGTGTCGGCATCGGGGGAGTGCGTATCGACTTCGCCGGGATCAGCGGGCTCGGACAGCGCGACCGCGAGCTCCTCGCCGCGCAGGTGGTGCTCACCCTGGCCGGCGCCGATATCCTCGGCCCCTACGTGCTGCTCGCCGACGGCAAGCCGCTCGATGATCGGTACGTCAATGGCTGGTCGGTCGCCGATGTCGACCAGTACAGCGCCTCGGCGCCCGGCCAGAACCGGATCGGCCTGCACGCGCTGCGCAACGGCACCCTGGTACAGGTCACCCCGGACGGGATCGTCACGCCGAGTGGTTCCTTCGGCGAGGCGACCAATCTGCAGTCGGTCGGCATCTCGGCCGACGGCCAGTTCGTCGCCGCGGTCGCCGCCTCGGGCAAGCCGATGCCCGAGCCCGCCCACACCCTGCTCATCGGCAACTACGGCGCCAAGGCATTCGCGGTCGCCGAGGGCAGCAGCATCGCCCGCCCGTCCTGGACCAGCGACGGCGGCGCCGCGTGGACGGTGATCGACGGTGAACGGGTCATCCGGGCGGTCACCGATCGCGCCACCGGCAATGTGTCCACCGAGGACGTCGACATCACGGCCCTCTACGAAGGCGCCGGCGCCCCCCGACCGCCGATCAGCGAGGTGGTGATCTCGCGCACCGGCGTGCGCGCGGCGCTGATCGCCGACGGCAAGGTCTACGTCGCGGTGGTCCAACGGCGTCCCGACGGCAAGTACGCGCTCACCTCCCCGCTGCCGCTGGCGCTCGGTCTGAGCTCGCGCGCGGTCTCACTGAGCTGGGCCACCGGCGACACCGTCATGGTCGCCCGCGAAGGCAATGTCGACCCGGTCTTCACCGTCTCCATCGATGGCTCCCAATTCAGCTCGGTGACCTCGCAGAATCTCACCCCGCCGGTCCGGGTGGTGACAGCGGCCCCGGCCACGCAGTACGTGGCCGATTCCCGGGCCGTGTTGCAGCTGCAGACCGCCGATCCGACCCGCAATGACCGTTTCTGGCGCGAGGTACCCGGTTTGACCGGAGAACAGGTTGTACCGGTCCTACCGAGCTGAGCATGTCGGTACCCACTGCCATACTCGCTCGCTATGAAGGCGCTGCTGGATCTGATCCTGCCCGACCGGTGCGGTGGCTGCGGATCGCTGGGCGAGAATTGGTGCGCGGAGTGCGCCGCTGAACTCGGCCGCGCTCCCATCCGGGTGCGGCCGCGCGCCGACCCCGGTATTCCGTGTTGGGCGCTCGGCCCCTACACCGGTGTGGGCAGGCGGGCGGTGCTGGCGGCCAAGGAGCAGGGCCGCCGCGACCTAGCCGCCCCGCTCGGGCTGGCGCTCGCCCACGCGTTGGCCCGCTTACGCGCCCCCGACCGCCCACTGCTGCTCGTGCCCGCGCCGACCAGAACCGGGGCAGCGCGTCGCCGCGGCGGTGACCCGGTGGCCCGCTCGGCCGTGGTCGCCGCACGGTGGCTGATCGATTGCCGAACCGCGCCTCTGCTGCGGATGGGTCGCGGTGTTCGGGATTCGGTGGGCTTGACGACGCATGAGCGCAGACACAATCTGCGCGGCAAGATCATGACCGTCGCCGATCCGGCCGAGTGGGTCGCCATCGGTGCGAAAGCCCAGGTAGTGCTGGTCGACGATGTGCTGACCACCGGCGCCACCGCCTGCGAATCGACACGTGTTCTTAGCCGGATCGGCATAGTTCCGCGAGCGGTTTTGGTTACCTGCGCGGCTTGACGGAGGAAAGTTCGCGTGAACAGTGGCGGACTTGCCGATGGCGGACTAGCGTCGCGAGCACACACCGAACCACAAGTTTGGGAGGTGGTGCCGCGGATACAGGTGCCGGGCGATTCCCGATCGGCACAGCTCAATCCCGCCGCCCTACGTTCGTAGTTGTGCGGCCATATCCGGGAGGTACGCGTGACGACTTCTTCACGGGCATCAGTGCAAGATGCTGAACCCACGGCACTACAGAACGGTGCCACCGAGACAATCGATTCCGAGAGCCCGAACGCCGAAGTGGTGGTCTCCGGTCGAAATGTCGAAGTCCCTGACCACTATCGAATCTACGTGGCGGAGAAGCTGTCTCGGTTAGAGCGCTTCGACCCGTCGATCTTCCTCTTCGATGTGGAACTGTTCCACGAACGCAATCGTCGTCAACGCAAGGCTTGCCAGCGTGTGGAGATCACCGCGCGTGGCCGTGGACCGATCGTGCGCGCCGAAGCATGCGCCGACAGTTTCTATGCCGCGCTCGAATCGGCCACCCAGAAGATCGAGAGCAGACTGCGCCGGACCAAGGACAAGCGGCGCGTCGTGCATTACGGCGACAAGACGCCGGTCTCGGTCGCGCAAGCCACCGCGACACTGGTCGACGACTCGCTGTTCGCCCCGCCGGACGGTTCCGCTGCCCACGACCACGACGAGACCGTCGACGAGGCAGGCCCCGGCCACATCGTGCGCACCAAGGTGCACACCGCGACACCGATGTCGGTAGATGACGCCCTCTATCAGATGGAATTGGTCGGCCACGACTTCTTCCTATTCCACGACAGCGAGACCGACCGCCCGTCGGTGGTCTACCGCAGACACGCCTTCGACTACGGCCTGATCAAGCTGGCCTAGAACCACGACCGATCCGGGCATCCGCGCTTCGCGGGTGTCCGGATTTTGTTCAATTGCCGAAGGTTTCGTGATGCACGGCCTCGGTCAGCGACCGTCCCGACCGCCATCCGAAACGTTCCAGGTCCGGCACCTGCTGGAACGCGCTGACCGGTCCTACGCACAGCCAGGCCACCGGCTTGATCTGCGCGGGTAGACCGACGAGTTCGCGCAGGAATTCCGGCTCGTAGAACGACACCCAGCCCACCCCTACCTGCTCCGCGGTCGCCGCGAGCCACAGGTTCTGGATGGCCAGCACGGTCGAGTACACGCCTGTCTCCGGCACGCTCGCCCGGCCGAGTACCTGCGGCCCGCCGCGCGAATCATCGTGCGTGACAACAACACCCGTGCCGCTCTCGACGATCCCGTCGATCTTGATCGGCGCGAACGTCGTCGCTCGGTCGGCGGGCAGCGACGCACCGAACTCCGCGCGCTTGTCCGCCACGTGCTCGGCGAAACGGCGCAGCGTCTCGGCTCGACGCACCACGACGAAATCCCACGGCTGTGAGTTCCCGACGCTGGGCGCGCGATGCGCGGCGTCGAGAATTCGCAACAGGGTGTCGTCGTCGACGGGCTCGCCGGTGAATTCGGCGCGCACGTCACGACGCAGACGGATCGCGTCGTAGACGCCGAGCTGGTCGGTACTCACGCCGACCATACAACCGCAGCCGGTCAGCCCACCGTCCGGCGGGCCAGCTTGCGACCGGCGGCCAGCGCGGTGCGCAAGCCCTGACGACGCCCGGTCACCGGGTCGATCGAGGGGGTGGTGTTGCCGGCGAACAGGCGCTCGGACTTGGTCTCGGGCGCGTCGTCGGCGGTGTGGCGCAGGTACTTGTTCGGCAGCGAGAGCTTGAGGATGGTGCGCCACGACTTGAAGTACTGCACCGGCAGCGAGCCGGTGGTGTAGGGCAGGTCGTACTTCTCGGCCAGCTCACGCACCCGTACCGCGATGGCGGCGTAGCGGTTGCTCGGCAGGTCGGGGAACAGGTGGTGCTCGATCTGGTGGCTGAGGTTGCCGCTCATGAAGTGCAGCAGCGGTCCACCGCTGATGTTGGCGCTACCCAGCATCTGGCGCAGGTACCACTCGCCCTTGGTCTCGCCCTCGATGTCGGCCTTGGTGAACTTCTCGGCGCCGTCGGGGAAGTGCCCGCAGAAGATGATCGCGTTGGTCCACACATTGCGCACCACGTTGGCGGCGATATTGGCGGTGAGCGTGGTGAGGAACGACGGTCCGGTGAGCAGCGGGAAGACCACGTAGTCCTTGGCGGCCTGCTTGCCGATCTTCTTCAGCACCAGCGTGCGGTCGGCCTCGAACTGCTTCCACTCGGGCGAGTCCTTGTCCCACTTCTTCTTGGCGACCTTGCCCAGCTCGAGGTGCTGGATCGCCACGCCGTACTCGAACAGCGCCTGCAGCAGGAAGTTGTAGATGGGGTTGCCGAGGTAGAACGGCATCCAGCGCTGGTCACGGGTGACGCGAAGCAGGCCGTAGCCGATGTCGTCGTCCATGCCGAGCACGTTGGTGTACTTGTGGTGCAGGAAGTTGTGGGTGATCTTCCAGTGCGCCGACGGGCCCGCGTTGTCCCATTCCCACGAGGTGGAGTGGACTTCCGGATCGTTCATCCAGTCCCACTGCCCGTGCATGACGTTGTGCCCGATCTCCATGTTCTCGATGATCTTGGCGGAGCCGAGCAGGGCGACACCGGCCAACCAGGCCGGGGGCAGGAAGCTGGCGAACAGGACCGTGCGGCCGCTGATCTCGAGCGCGCGCTGTAGCCGGATGACATTGCGGATATAGCGCGCGTCCGCCGCTCCGCGCGAGGATTCGATTTCCCGGCGGATCGCATCGAACTCCGCGCCTAGAGCTTCGACATCCGCTGCGGTGAGGTGCGCGTATTCCTTGACATCCGAGATCGCCATGGCGGCTACAGTACCGTAAGTTACGAGAGCGTAGGTTGGCGATTTCGGCGACGAAATGTGTGATAAGTCCTATTGCGCCGTCGAGATGGAAATGTTATCAGGCGTGTCGGGCCATGCGGCGAGCTGCCTTGTCGCGCAACACACCCCGCTCGTGCACAGCGCGTTCGCCCAGTGCGCGCTTGGCCTCGCGCAACGCCAGCTTCTCCTGCCGTGCTCGCGCCTTGAGCGCCACCTTCGCCTCGCGCAGCACTTCCTTCTCGTGCCGTGCCTTGATCTCGAGGGCGACCTTAGCGTCGTGCAGCGCCGAACGCAGACCGAAGCGCTTACCGGTCTCCGGGTCGACCCGCAGGCTCTCGGGCAGTGAGATTCCGGCGAACTTGCGCTCCGACGACGTCTCGGGCGCGTCGTCGGCGGTGCGCTTGAGGAAACGATCCGGCAGCGCCAGCTTGTGGATGGTGCGGAAGGCCAGCAGGTACTGCTTGCCCAGCGAGCCGGTGGTATAGGGCAGGTCGTACTTGTCGCACAGTTCGCGCACGTGCACCGCGACCTCGGAGTACCGGTTGCTCGGCAGATCGGGGAACAGGTGATGTTCGATCTGGTAGCAGAGGTTGCCGCTCATGAACGCCATCACCGGGCCGGCCTTGAAGTTGGCGCTGCCCAGCATCTGGCGCAGGTACCACTCGCCCTGGGTTTCCCCGTCGAGCTGTTCGGCGGTGAACTTCTGTGCGCCGTCGGGGAAGTGGCCGCAGAAGATGACGGCATAGGACCACAGGTTGCGCACCAGATTCGCGGTGGCGTTGGCCTTCAGCGTCGACTTCCACGCCGGTCCGGTCAGCGCCGGATACAGCACGAAATCCTTGGCGACCTGACGGCCCGCCTTGCGGTAGAACTCGATGTCGGGCGCCGAGGTGTGCGCGCTCATCGGAATCCCGGCCAGCTCCTTCTCGATGCCGAGATCGTGCAGGGCGATACCCCACTCGAAGGTCGCGGCCAGCAGCAGGTTGGCGGCGGGCTGAGCCAAATGCAGTGGGCGCCACTGCTCGTCGCGCGTCATCCGCAGGATGCCGAAACCGAGATCCTCGTCCTTGCCGAGGACGTTGGTGTAGGTGTGGTGCGAGTAGTTGTGCGCGCGCCGCCACTGCGACGAGGTGCCCGTCATGTCCCACTCCCAACTGGTGGAGTGGATCTCGGGATCGTTCATCCAATCCCACTGGCCGTGGCTCACATTGTGGCCCAGCTCCATGTTCTCGATGATCTTGGCCACCGAGAGCATCGCGGTACCGCCGAGCCAGGCCCAGCGGTTACGGCTGCCGAACAGCACCGCTCGCCCGGCTACCTCGAGGGCGCGCTGGGCCGCGATGGTGCGACGGATGTACTTGGCGTCGCGTTCGCCGCGGGAGGTCTCCACCGAGCGGCGGATCGAATCGAGTTCTTTCCCCAGGGTCTCGATGTCGGCCGCCGTCAGATGGGCGAAGGCCTGGATATCGGTGATGGCCACCGGGGGTCCTCCTGTTGTTTATCAGCGGCAGGTGCCGCGGGTTCTCGGCCTGGGAACCTCGATCTTCCCTCGCCGAGGGCGCTCCGTAGTCGCACCCGTTCGGCGAGTCCAGATCGAGGCGGCCGAGAACCGGGCGCTGCGCGCCTCGGGTCCTCGCCCTCGATGCTGTTCGACCTGTGAGTGATCCTAAGTCGCGCCCTCGGGCATGGATCGAAGTGAGGGGCCTCAGCGATTGCCGTCGGTCACGGGTTATGACCGACGCATACCCCGAGGGTACCCGCTCAGCGGTCCGGCAACCGGCTAGATGTCCAGCGTGCAGTCGCCCGCGGCGGCGGAAATGCAGGTTTGCACCTTGTCGCCGGGTTGACGTTCGTCGCCGTTGCGCAGATCACGGGCGTGTCCGGCGGACAGGGTCACCACGCAGGTCTGGCAGATACCCATCCGGCAGCCGAAGGGCAACTGCACGCCGACGGATTCCCCGGCTTCGAGCAGGCTGGTCGCGCCGTCGACGGTGAGGGTGCGCCCGGTGGTGCCGAAGGTCACGGTGCCGCCCTCGCCGATCGCTGAGCGTTCCACCTCGAAGCGTTCGATGTGCAGCTGCTCTGCCACACCCGCGTTCTTCCAATGGGTTTCGATCGCGTCGAGCATCGGGGCCGGTCCACAGGCCCAGGTCTCGCGTTCGCGCCAGTCGGGGTAGAGCTCGTCGAGCCGGGCCAGGGAGAACAGGCCCTGCTCGTCGGTGAGTTGCAGGTGGGAGACGAAGCTGGGGTGCTTGTCGTGCAGGGCGCGCAGCTCGGCGCCGAACATCACGTCGGCGTCGGTGGGCGCGGAGTGCACGTGCACCACGTCGTTGACCCCGTCGCGGCGGTCCATCGTGCGCAACATCGACATCACCGGGGTGATACCGCTGCCCGCGGTGATGAACAGCACCTTCGCCGGCGGCGGCTCCGGCAGCACGAACCCGCCCTGCGGCGCGGCCAGCCGCACGATGGTGCCCGCGGCCACCCCGTTGACAAGGTGGCTGGACAACTTGCCCTCCGGCATCGCCTTCACCGCGATGGAGATGAGTCGTTTGCCGCCCTCGCCGGTCCAGTCCGGGGGACAGGTCAGCGAGTAGGAACGCCAGTTCCACCGGCCGTCGATCAGGATGCCGATGCCGATGTACTGCCCGGGGCGGTACTTGAAATCGAAGCCCCAGCCCGGCTTGATCACCAGGGTCGCCGAGTCGGCGGTCTCCTTCTGCACCTCCACGATGCGGCCGCGCAGCTCGCGCGCCGACCACAGCGGGTTGGCCAGGTGTAGATAGTCGTCGGGCAGTAGGGGAGTGGTCACCCGGGCGACCGCGCCACGCAACACGTTCAGCTTGCCGCCCCGATCGGCGACCTGCGCCGCCGGTGCTTCGAGCCATTCCCGGAACTTGTTCAGGACCATCTGTGCCGTTACTCCCTGTCATACATCCGCGCCACCGTGGGGTGACTCGCTCGCAGCAAGGTTACGGCATCGTAGGTTGAGCGCTAGTTGTGAACATTCGGCAACCGGGGCGCCGGCCGCCGAAAACTACAACAGTTCGAGCAGGAACGGCAGCTCCTGGGGCGCGTACCAGGCAAGCTGATGGTCCTCGGCGTCGCCGAGCACGAATTCCGCGTCGGTATCACCGAGGTCGGCCGCGTCGATGACGTCCACGGCCTTGGCGACCTGCGGCTCGGCCTCGGCCAGGTCGACATGCACCGCGGCGACCTGCTTGAAGCTGATCGGCCCCGACAGCTTCACCACAGCATCGTCGAGATCGGGCCGCAGCTTGGCCCCCGGCACATCCGCCGCGATCACCGCGCGCCGATACACCGGGCTCCCCGGGGCGGACGTCGTCGCTTCGGCTGCCGCGTCGTCGTCCAGATCGTCGAGGCCGTCGCGCTCGGCGCCGATCAATCGCATGGAGGCCCGTGCGGCTTCCTGCATCGCCACCTCGGCGAGTTCCTCGTCGTCGCCCGCGGCGTACGCCTCGCGCAGGGCGGGCGTCACGGCGAACGCGGTCGCGCCGAGCGGGAGCAACTGCTGCTCGTCGACGAGTTGGCGCAGGATCGGAATCGTCGCCGGGATGTAGACGCGCATCGTGTCGTTCTCAGAGACAGGCACCGAGCAACTCCTCCATCGATTCGTGCACCGAGGCCGCGAGGACATCGATGTCGGCCATGGCGTCGCGGTCGGCGTTGAGTCCGTAGAAGACCTGACCGTCGTACGAGGTGAGTCCGAAACTCAATGTCTGATTGCGCAGCAGCGGCGACACCGGATACATCTCCAGCATGCGTGCCCCGCCGATGTACATCGCGGTCTGTGGTCCCGGCGCGTTGGTGATCACCAGATTGAAACTGTTGTCGGCGAAGGTACTCGCCGCCCGCACACTCATCGCGTGCAGGCTCGCGGGCGCGAACCCGGCCAGGTGCACGAGGGTGCGCGCCCGCACCCCGCGACGCTGCCTGCCCGCGGCCTCGGTGGCATGGGAGATGTGCGACAGGCGCATCGTCGGATTCGGTTCGCCCACAGGCAGATCGATGAGGAACGAGGACACTTCGCTGGCCGGGGTCAGCTGATTGTCGCCGTCGACGTAGACCGACATCGGCACCACCGCGCGCAGATTGGTCGACTCGATCAGCGCCTCGTTGCGCGAGAGCAACCAGTTGCGCAGCGCCCCGGTGACCACCGCGAGCACCGCGTCGTTGATCGAGCAGTCGAAATGTCTGCGGATGGTGCGGTAGTCGTCGAGGTCTGTGCGCACCACATCGAAGCGGCGGCTGCGCGAGGTGCGGGCGTTGAGCGGGCTGTCCGGCGCCGCGCTCGCGGTCGCCGCGCGCACCACGTTGGCCGCGGCCTTCACCGCCATCCGCGTGCCGCGCACCACGCCGAAGGCGTTCGATCCCGCGTCGCGCATCACGCTGTAGGCCTCGCGCGGCTGGGCGGCCAGCTGCGACAGCGCCCCGGCCAGCAATTCCACATCGGTGGGTTCGCGCGGCGCGCGCCACGCGTCGTCGGCCAGTTCGCGCGGCAGTGGGGAGTTGTCGAGGATCACGTGACCGATCTCGAGGGCGGTATCACCGTCGACGAGCGCCGAGTGCGACTTGGTGAACACCGCGGCGCGCCCGTCGGCGAGCCCCTCGATGAGATACATCTCCCACAGCGGTCGCCCCTGATCCAGCGGACGCGAGGCGAGCCGGGCGACGAGATCGTAGAGCTGGGAGTCGCTGCCCGGACCCGGCAGCGCGGAGCGGCGGATGTGATAGCTGATGTCGAAACGGCTGTCCTCGACCCAGACCGGCCGACCCAGGGCCAGGGGGATCTCGCGCACCTTGCGGCGGTAGCGCGGCACCATCGGCAGCCGGGATTCGACCAGGTCGACGAGGCGTTCGTAGTCGAGTACCTGGCCTTCGGTGTCCGGGGAGGAGTTGTTCAGGATCGCGAGAGAGCCGATATGGATCGGGTTGCTGCTCGACTCGAGCCGATAGAACGACGCGTCCTGCGGCGTCAATCTCGTGATCACGCGCTCCGAAGCTCCTTCCGGTGCCGTACGGCGCTGATCGGGCACGCGGTACATCCTACGTCACGGCAGGTGAATAACAGTGCCGGGCAACGAGGCTCGCCGGGCGTCGTGACCTGGGGTAATGACTGCACCGGTACATCGGGCACGGGTCCGCGCCGCCGGGTACGGTGGTCTGCGGACTACCATCGCCGTTGAACACAACTCCGACCAGAGGACTGACGAGACCCGTGCCTGCGCTGACACTGACGAGGTTGCTACGGATTGGTGAAGGTCGCATGGTCAAGCGGCTCTCGAACCTCGCCGATGAGGTCATCGCGTACGGCGACGAGATCGAAGCGTTGACCGACGACGAGCTGCGCGCCAAGACCGACGAATTCCGCCAGCGCTACGCCGACGGGGAAACCCTCGACGACCTGCTGCTCGAGGCGTTCGCCGTGGCGCGTGAGGCGTCGTGGCGGGTGCTGAACCAGAAGCACTACAAGGTTCAGATCATGGGCGGCGCCTCGCTGCACCTCGGCAATATCTCGGAGATGAAGACCGGTGAGGGCAAGACCCTGACCTGTGTGCTCCCCGCCTACCTCAACGCCATCTCCGGCGACGGCGTGCACGTGGTCACGGTCAACGACTACCTGGCCAAGCGTGACGCCGAGTGGATGGGCCGTGTGCACCGTTTCCTCGGCTTCGAGGTCGGCGTGATCCTGGGCGGGATGACCCCCGCCGAGCGTCGGGTGGCCTACGCCGCCGACATCACCTACGGCACGAACAACGAGTTCGGCTTCGATTACCTGCGCGACAACATGACTCACTCCCTGGACGATCTCGTCCAGCGTGGTCACAACTTCGCCGTGGTCGACGAGGTCGACTCGATCCTCATCGACGAGGCCCGCACCCCGCTGATCATCTCGGGCCCGGCCGACGCGTCGTCGAAGTGGTACGCCGAATTCGCGCGCATCGCGCCGCTGCTGAAGAAGGATGTCCACTACGAAGTCGACATCAAGAAGCGCACCATCGGCGTGCACGAGCAGGGCGTGGAGTTCGTCGAGGATCAGCTCGGCATCGACAACCTCTACGAGGCCGCGAACTCGCCCTTGGTGAGCTACCTGAACAACGCCATCAAGGCCAAGGAGCTCTACCAGCGCGACAAGGACTACATCGTCCGCGACGGCGAAGTGATCATCGTCGACGAGTTCACCGGCCGTATCCTGGTCGGCCGCCGCTACAACGAGGGCATGCACCAGGCGATCGAGGCCAAGGAGAAGGTCGAGATCCAGCCGGAGAACCAGACCCTGGCCACGATCACCCTGCAGAACTACTTCCGCCTCTACAGCAGGCTGTCGGGCATGACCGGTACCGCCGAGACCGAGGCCGCCGAGCTGCACTCGATCTACAACCTCGGCGTGGTCCCGATCCCGACGAACAAGCCGATGGTCCGCAAGGACCAGGCCGACCTGATCTACAAGTCGGAAGAGGCCAAGTTCGCCGCCGTCGTCGACGACGTGACCGAGCGGCACGAGAAGGGCCAGCCGGTCCTGATCGGTACCACCAGCGTGGAGCGCTCGGAGTACCTGTCCAAGCAGTTCACCAAGCGTGGTGTGGCGCACTCGGTGCTGAACGCGAAGTTCCACGAGCAGGAAGCCCAGATCATCGCCGAGGCCGGTCGCCCCGGCGCGGTCACCGTGGCCACCAACATGGCCGGTCGTGGTACCGACATCGTGCTCGGCGGCAACGCCGACATCATCGCCGACATCCTGCTGCGCAAACAGGGCCTCGACCCGGTGAACACCCCTGACGAGTACGAGGCCGCGTGGCACTCCGCGCTCGAGCAGGTCAAGAAGCAGACCGAGGACGACGCCGAGACGGTCCGCGAGGCCGGCGGTCTCTACGTGCTCGGCACCGAGCGCCACGAGTCGCGCCGTATCGACAACCAGCTGCGTGGTCGTTCCGGCCGTCAGGGCGACCCGGGCGAGTCCCGCTTCTACCTCTCGCTGGGTGACGAGCTGATGCGCCGCTTCAACGGCGCCGCGCTCGAGTCGATCATGACCCGGCTGAACCTGCCCGACGATGTGCCGATCGAGGCGAAGATGGTCTCCAAGGCCATCAAGAGCGCGCAGACCCAGGTCGAGCAGCAGAACTTCGAGATCCGCAAGAACGTTCTGAAGTACGACGAGGTCATGAACCAGCAGCGCACCGTGATCTACGGCGAGCGCAACCAGATCCTGCGTGGCGAGGACATGGAGGGTCAGGTTCAGAACATGATCACCGACGTGACCACCGCCTACGTCGACGGCGCCACCGCCGAGGGTTACGTCGAGGACTGGGATCTGGACAAGCTCTGGACCGCGCTCAAGACGCTGTACCCGGTGAGCCTGGATCACAAGGAACTCACCGGCGAGACCGCCACCGGCGACGCGGGCGAACTCACCCGCGACGAACTCCGCGAGGTCCTCCTCGAAGACGCCCACACCGCCTACGAGAAGCGCGAGCAGGAGATCGACGGCCTCGCGGGCGAAGGCGCGATGCGCAACCTGGAACGTCAGGTCCTGCTCTCGGTCCTCGACCGCAAGTGGCGCGAACACCTCTACGAGATGGACTACCTCAAGGAGGGTATCGGCCTGCGCGCCATGGCCCAGCGCGACCCTTTGGTCGAATACCAGCGTGAGGGCTTCGACATGTTCGCCGCCATGCTGGAGGGCCTGAAGGAGGAGTCCGTCGGCTTCCTCTTCAACCTGCAGGTCGAGGTCCAGCAGCCCCAGCCCGAAGGCGTCTCGATCGACAAGGGCCTGCGCTCCCCGGTCGGTGCCCGTCCCCAGGACACCCCCGCGGAAAACCAAGCCCCACCAGCCCTGCGTGCCAAGGGAATCACCGATCAGGCCCCCCGGGCCATGAACTACTCGGGCCCCGCCGAAGACGGCCACGCCGAATCCCATTCCGATGCCCAGGAATACGGCGGCCAGCAGCAGTCCGGCACCCGCCGCGAACGCCGCGTCGCGGCTCGCACCGACTCGAAGGGCAAGCGCCGCCGCTGAATTCGGTTATCTGACAATCGAGGGCTCCCAGGTTTCATGCCTTGGGGCCCTCGTTTGCTTGCTACCTGTTGGTCCGGCCCTAGATTCTTCGGTCGGTACTCATAGCCAGCGGTTTCTCCTTCCACCTGGCCGCCGCCCGAGAGTGCATGTACTATTGCATGCATGGTTGCCTTGCAGATCCGCGACGTTCCCGAGCCTCTCCGTGATCAGCTGGTCGCGCTGGCACAGCGGCGGGGGCAGTCGCTGCAGGCCTTTCTCTTCGACCTTGTTCGTGACGAAGCCCGGCGTCAGGACAACATCGCGGTACTCAAACAGTTCAGTCCCGCGACGTGGGACGTTGCCTTCACTGCGCGGGAAGTGGTGGTGGCGCTGGATGCTGAACGCGCCGAGCGTGATTCGATGCTCGGTGGGCCGGAGGTCCTCGAGTGATCGTGGTCGATGCTTCGGTCTTTGCCCATGCTCTCCTGAATCCCGCTCCCCTCGGCGACAGCTGTCGCGTCGCACTGGAGGCCGACAACCGCTGGATCGCGCCCCAGCACTGGACCGTCGAGGTTCTTTCGGTGATCCGACGCTTCGTTCGTGCGGGCACCATCGGCACCGAGCAAGCGGCCCGAGCGGTAACCGCCCTGGAAAAGCTCGACCCAGAAGTCCCTGTCACCCGCGTTCTCGTGCCCAGGATCTGGGAGCTCCACGACAACCTAACCGCCTACGATGCCGCCTATGTCGCCGCGGCGGAGGCCTACGGGTGCGACCTGCTCACCACTGATGTGCGATTGGCGAACGCGCCGGGGATCAACTGCACGGTGCGTGTTCTGGCAGCCCCGGCGGGTGCTTCGCCGCGATAGACAACTACCCGGCCCGAATGGCGGGTTCGTTCTTCAACTGGCGCGGTGGATCGGGTGGACTCGGGAGAGGGCGCGTTTGGCTTCGGCCAGGGAGATCATCTGGTCTTCGTCGTCGATATCGGCGACGGCTGCTTCGGCCCATTCTCGGAGCAGGGTCGACACGCCTACGCGGCGTTCGTCGGCGAGGGATTTCAGGCGGCTGTGTAGGCCGAGGGGGAGGCGGATCGACGTGGTCACCATGATGTCTTCGTTGACGGGAAGACGTGGTGGGGCGTCGGTGGGCTCGTCGGAGAAACTCAGCCGATCCATGAAGTCGGCGAGTTCTTCTTTGCTGGACGGAAGTCCCTGCTCGCTCATGATCGGGTCTCACTTTCCCACT
Organism: Nocardia salmonicida; assembly: GCF_036142455.1. Lineage (NCBI taxonomy): Bacteria > Bacillati > Actinomycetota > Actinomycetes > Mycobacteriales > Nocardiaceae > Nocardia > Nocardia salmonicida. Next base: position 4,723,347 of record NZ_CP108014.1, on the reverse strand, counting down.
GCTCGAATTGCGCCAGTTCCTCGGCGCGCATCGTGCGTGCGCCGATGATCACCCACGTCCAGTCCTCCCGCTGTCGCATCACCACGATCAGCGGGCGGCCGGCTGTGGTGCGCCCCCACACCGTCAATACGGTCACCTGGCCGTCGAAGGCCGGGCGTGGCCACCGTCGTGACGCTGCGAGGACCTGCCGAACCTCGCTGGGTTCGATGCCGATCAGGTGAGCGATCGCCCAATCAGGCCACTCGAAACCCATAGGTCCATAATACGCATGTAGTAACGCCATGTGAAAGCGCTGAGTATCGAGCGCATCGGTTCGCTACGCTCACGATGACCGGGTTCATCGATGAAGGAGGCCGCGCGGGTGCGCAACGGTGAGGTGATTCGCCCGCTGTCGGCCTCGGAACGGTGGTTCTGGCTCGTCGATCAGTTGTCGCCGGCCAATTGCGTCGTCCGCTTGCGGGTGCGCGGCCCGATCGGCGCCTACCGCCTCGAAGAAGCCACCGACGCACTGCTCGCGGAATTCCCGTTGCTGCGAACGACGGTTGTCGACGGCCCTTGTTTCGCCCCGTCCGTCGACCCGCACCTACCGGTGTTGCACCGCGTGGTCGAAGACCCCGACGAGTGGCGCACGATCTTCGACGAACAACTGGCCGAGCCCATCGACCTCGCGACCTCGCCCGGACGCCTCATCGATTTAGCTTGGCGCCCCGGCACTTCCGAGGAATACCACGACCTGATTCTCGTCCTGTCCCACGTCCTGCTCGACGGCCGCTCGATGACGTCACTGGGCTGGCGAATCCTCGCCTACGCCTTCGGAGCCTCTATTCCCATCGTCTCCCGCCCGCCGATTCCGGCCCCGGACGATCTCATCCCACCCGCGCACACCCGCCTCCTGCGCTGCCTGCGCACCAACATCACCGGCCAACTCACCGCTATGGCCCGCCGCCCGAGCAGCCTCCCCGGCATCGCGCCACCGCTACCGATTCGCCGCACCCGCACCGTGATCCGCACCATCGAGGGGCAAGCCCTCGCCGACCTGCGCACCCGCTGCCATCAGCACGACGTCACCGTCAATGCCGCCTTGACCGCCGCCCTGGCCGACGCACTCGGCGAACTCGCCCCCCGACCGTCCGGCGTCGCCGGCATCGGCATCCCGGTAGACGTCCGCTCCCGCCTCGACCCACCCCCGGCCGACGACGAGCCGGGCATGTTCACCGCGGTAGTCCCCACCTTCGTCCCCTACGGCCCGACGCACTCCCTCTGGGAAGCGGCCCGCGCGGCGAAATCCCAACTCGCCCAAAGACTGGCGAACAACAGCGACCTCACCGCCCTGGCCGCCATCCGCTACGGCTGCCCCCGATCACTCGAATCCGGCAGGCGCACCATCGAACTCATCGACCGCCGAGCCCCCTGGAACGTCACCCTCAGCAACCTGGGCAGACTGTATCCCCCCGAAACCCCTGAGCCGCTGCACATCACCGACCTGACAGTGGCGGGCACGAACTCCTGCGCCAGCGCACTGACAGTCGCCGTAGCCACCCTCGGCCCCACGATGTCGATCACCTTCTGCTACGTCGACACCATGCTCGAGCGCACAACCATCGAAGCCATGGCCGACCGCACCATCCGCTCGATCACTCGCTGAGTCCGCAGCTACACGGCGACGATGTTGAGTAGTGGCCCGAGTCCCTTGAAGTCGTCGGGATTTCGGGTGAAGAGCGGCAGCGCATGCTGGACGGCTGTGGCCGCGATCTGCAGATCGGCGACTCGGCGGCGGGGTTTACGGCCGAGCTGTTCGACCAGCAATGCCAGCGATCCGTATACGTGGGCAGTGTCGACGTCGAACGGCAGCGGATCGAACGATCGGACAACCCATTGAAACCTCAGTTGGCGTTGTGCCTGGTGCACCGGATCCTTGGCGGCGTGGATCCCTGCCGCGAGTTCGGCCACGCTGACGGCGCTGATTGCGGCATCCGCGGCCGCGGGCAAGCTCGACTGAACGTCGCTGTAGTCGATGAGGACCGACGTGTCGAGGAGGATGTGGAGTGGCTCGGCGAAATCACTCACCGTCGGGCATTTCCGGGTCGATCATCGCGTCCAGGTCGGCACGCCATTGCTGGTAGTCGACGCGCGGCAGTCTGGCACTTGTCTGCGCCAGCTCGGCGACCGGTACGAAGGTCCGTCGAACGAGCGGCTCGAGCTTGGCCACGGGGGTGCCGTTGCGAGTGATGATGAAGCTTTCGCCGGCCTCGACCGCCGCGAGCACCTTTCCGCTGTCATTGCGGAGGTCGCGTTGCTGAATTTGCTTCATGGATTCAACTGTACGCGCGAGCGCTACGCTATGTACAGAATGCTACAGGGGCGCGAGTGCATGCCTAGGCGAGCAGTTCGCGCACCATCTCCCGCAGTGCTGCCCGGTCCGGTTTGTTCGTCCGTCCGCTGACCGGAATTCTGTCTACCACCACGATGTCATCGGGGACGGCTGTGGTGTCGATGACCTGGGGTAGTCGTTCGCGAAGGAGCGCCGCGATGTCCTCGGATTCCGGATCGGCGACCACGGCGAGCACGATGCGCTCGTCGCCGATCTCGTCCGGTAGGCCGACCATGATCGCTTCCCGCACGCCGCTGATCGCGGTGATCACCGGCTCGTACAACCCCGGGTAGATGTTGGTCTTGCCCCGGATCATCATGTCCTTCTTGCGTCCGGTGAGGACCAGTTCCTTGTCGTCCCAGCGGGCGAGGTCGCCGGTCGCGATCTCGGTGAGGGGCTCCGCGCCCAGATATCCACGACACAGGTTCGGCCCGGACAACACCAGTTCGCCGTCGTCGGCGATCCGCGCCTCCACGCCCCGCACCGGTGCCCCGAGCAGATCCCCGTCGTGTGCGAGCTTGGCGGCGCCGGTCGCGACCGCCACCGGCAAGATCTCGGTCATCCCGTAGATCGCGAGAAACTCGGTGTCGGGCAACGACTTCTGCGCCCGACGAAGAAGCGCGGAGGTGACCGGCGCGCCGCCGAGAGCCACCTGACGCAGATGTGGCGGCGCCACGAGGTCGCCGGCTTCCACCGCGTCGAGAGCGACAGCGAGATCGGCCGGGGTATAGAACGCGTGCGTCGCGCTGCGCAGATTCCGGGTGAACCGGACCGGGTCGATGTGTGTACCGAACCGCGGATACCGCGGCATCGCCCATCGTGCCCCCGCCATCAACGCGGGCAGGCCCATCATGAGCTGCTCGGTGTGCAGGAAGGCGCCGGGCGCGAGGCTGGTCTTCCCACCCATCGCGGCGAGTCCGGCGCTCAGCGAAGCGCGAGTGTGCACCACGGCTTTGGGGTCATCGGTGGTCCCGGAGGTGAACACGATCAACGCCGCCGCTTCGGGATCGGCGGCGGGCACGGTGGTTCGGCGCGCGTCACCGGTGAAGCGCCGCAACGGAGTCGACCCGAACGGTGTTCCCGGCACCCACACCCCACTGTGGATATGTCGAACATCGAGCGCGCCGAACCGTGGCAGCTCCAAGCCCTTCTTGCGCCCGAACCCGGCCAGCGGGCCGCTCACGGCATACAGCAGTGATTCCGTTGCCGCCCAAGTGGGTTCGACCATGCCGATTCGTCTGGCGAACAGTTCCGGACCCACACCGGGGTCGACGAACACGATGGTCCCGCCCGCCGCGATCACCCCGAAGATCAACAGCACCGACGACACACTCGGCCGGATCGAGAACAGCATCCGATCGCCCGCCGAGAACCCCGCCTCGCCGAGGTTGTTCGACACCCGGCCGATGGAGTCCACCAGTTCCCGGTAGGTGAACGCACGCTTGCCGACCGTCCCGAGCGCCGAGGCGTCCGGAATCCGTTCAGCTCGCGTGGCAAGCCGTTCGAGAAAGTCGGTCATCGGTGGTCCCCCTCGGTAGTCGTGCACGGCGTGCGGGCATGGCGGGCGCGACGCTCACCGAATATCGACCACTTCGGGCCGATACCGGTGGTCGGCGTACCAGGCGAGCGTCTTACGTATTCCCCAGGCACGCACCCGCCGATTCGAGCCGAACACCCGCACATCCCGACGCAACCCGTAGTCGGTGGTGATCGTGCGCACCGCGTTGACCAGCGCCCGATCCTCGTGCAGATCCTCGATCGCGGTCCGCGGGAACCCTCCTGCGGCAACATACAATTCGGCGGTTATCGCCATATTGCATCCCGGTGTCATCACGTAGGGTCCGAGATATTTCGGGTCCCGGTTGCCCGAGCGCACCTTGCCGAAGGTCGACGCCACTTCCAGGGCCACCCGAATGATCGTGCGGTCGATCCAGGAAACGCCCTCATCGGTGCGCGGAATCAGCTGACCGCTGACCAGGCGCAGCCCCGAGCCGAACCCTGCCTTGATCCGCGCTGTCCAGTCGGGCGCGGGCAGGCAGTCGGCATCGGTGCGCGCGAGGTAGGTCGCGCCGTGCGAAATCGCGTAACGCATCCCGGTATCGGCGGCAGCTCCGGTCCCCTTCTGCTGCTCGTGGATCACCACGATGCGCGGCGCCGGATGCGCCGAAGCGAACGCGCGGACCAGCTCGACGGTGCCATCGGTCGAATTGTTGTCGACCACAACCACCGTGAAGTCCGTGTCCTGTTGCGCGGCAATGGCATCCAGGGTCTTGCCGATGCCTCGTTCCTCGTCGAAGGCGGGAACCACCACCCACAGCGCGCCCGGTTCACCAGTACTCACAGGTCCTCCAACAGCCGATCGAGCCCGCCGACCTGGGCGACCCAGCGGTGGAAGTTGTCCAGTCCCGTCGCGAACGGTACGTCCGGCCGGTAGCCCAGTTCACGCTCGGCTCGCGAGAGGTCGTAGGTCGCGGATCGGGTGACGAGCGCGACCGCGTACCGCGACAGCGGGGGAGTCCACCGTTGCGCGACCGCCGGCATCCGCCACAGCGTTTCGATCGCCGCCAGCGCTGCGCTGAGTACGGGCGCGGGCACCGTGAGACTCGGCCCGGTCAAGGCGAACCGTTCGGCCACGGCATCCAGGGTCGGCCACACCGACACCGGTTCCGCGTCGGCGACGAAATACGCTCGCCCGCCGACATTCTCGGCCTCGAGAGCGAGACCCACGGCATCGACGAGATGGTCGATGTAGCACAGCGAGGCCCGAACATCGCGCCCGCCGGACAGATCCGGCAACCGTCCCGCGCGCAACTTCGCCAGAATCTGCACGATCGGTCCGCGCCGATCCCCTGGTCCCCACACCGCCCGGGGCCGCAGAGAACACGTCGTGAACCCCGGCGCGTTCGCCGCGAGCACCAATTGCTCGGCGACAGCCTTGGTTTCGCAATAGCTGTTCAGAAACCGCTCGGGATAGGGCATCGTCTCATCGATCCCCACCTGATCCCCACCGTCGGGCGCCATCAACGCACTCGGACTCCCGATGAACACGAACCGCCGCGCCCCGGCCGCCGCGGCTTCCTGCACCAGCCGATCGGTCCCCGCCACATTCACCGCGAAGTACTCCGCGGGTCGACCGAATTCACCGAGCAGGGCAGCCGCGTGCACCACCGCCCGCACCCCGGTCACCGCACGCGCCAGCGCGCCGCTGTCCCCGAGATCGGCAACCGCTACCTCGACACCCTCCGGTGCCGCCGCCGCATCCCGGACCATCGCCCGAACCGGCACTCCTCGGGCCACCAACCCGCGCACGATCGCCCCACCGACGAACCCCGTCGCGCCCGTCACCAGCACAGTCATCGCGCCACGCTATACCGTCGACACGAGTCGCAGCAGCCCAGAGCCGCAGTGCCGTACCGCCGCCGCCCGATCGTATGCGGGCCCGGCGCATCGATCACCGCTCGCCCTTGCCCAACGTCTTCCACCAGGTAGCCCCGAACAGCATGGTCATCGCCGCGGCCCGGCCGGACGAGATCCCCCGTTCGGCGGCCACTTTCCGCGCCGCCGGAATCTGCGCGGCGTGCACTCCGACGCTCAGGACCACATCGATCCAGAAGGCGATGCGCAACAGCCGACTACGGAACGGCCGCACCAGCCCGACGATCAGAAATGCCCAGCCGAGCACCGGAATCGACCGCAGCGCCAGCACGGCTTCCCGGCTCGGTCCCGATGCCGCGACTGTCGGCGCCCGGTGTCGACCGCCTGCCTCGCTCACCGGATCCGGAACAACATGCAACGAACGCGAGCGCGTCACCGCACACCAACCCCTCGATAGGTCACCGCTGCCGCGGTGGGTCCGCCATCGGCGGCAACGAACAACAACGGCCGATCGGCCAGCCCCGCGTCACGGGCCACCACGAACGCGGCGGTCAGCGCGGAAGTGTGCACGTCCCCGCCGAATTCATCGGTCACCACCGCGGCCACGCCGAGTTCGGCGGCCAATCCGGCGGCGAAGTCGGGCGTCGGCTTGCCGCACAGCAGTACCACCTGTCCCGCGTCGATACCGTCGGCCGTCAACGCTTCGCGCGCCGCGACGGCGGCGTGTTCGACGAGTTCGGCTGTCCCGGTGAGTAATTCCACCGTCAACGAGGACCGCCCCTCGGCCCCCATCGCCGAGAGCTTCACGTATCCCTGCGGATCGGGCAGCACGTCACCCGCGCTCACGTGAACCCCACCGAAACCGACAGCGTCCTGGTCGTTCTCGAGCACGAACGCCGCCCCCACCGGCTCGAACGCGAAATCGGCATCGGCTCGCTGCGACGGGTGCGCGTCCCCGGACACCACGACCACATGCCCGGCGGGCAGATCGGCCAGCAGCGACGCGGCCACCCCGACCGCGTTCACCACCCCGCAAGCCCCGTTCATCAGATCGAACGACAGGCACGGCACGTCACCGCGCCGATAGTCCAACCCGATCCCCGCCGCCTGCTGAATCAGCGCCGCGACCGCCGGTTCCACGAGGTTCGCATCGCGATAGACCCCCACGTTGATCAGCGCGTCGACCTGTTCGGGCTGACAACCGGCCCCCGCCAACGCCTCGCGCGCGGCCTCGGCCGCCTGTCCCACCGAGCTGACGCCGCCGCTGCGCGTCACTGCCGAAGAAATGATGATTCCCATACTGTCCTATACCCGCAGATCGCCGATTGTCACCGACAAGAATCCGGCGACCACCCCGGAAGCCGCCGGTACCAGTAGTACTTTCGATCCCGGCGCGATCAGCCCCTGCCGCAACGCGTCGTGCAGCACCACGAAATGCGAGGTCGACGCGGTGTTGCCGTATCGGTCTAGCACCGCGAGTCCGGGCGGCATCGCCGCGTCGAATTCGCGCTCGGCGATCTTGTTGATCAATTCCACGGCAGGGCCGCTGAATTGGTGATGGATCAGGTAGTCGTACCCTTCCTCGGCGAAGCTGGATCCACGGGCAGCGAGGAACTCCAGCTGCCGCGAGGTCCACAGCAGGTACCGGGACTCGTTGTGCATCGAGCGATTGTCGGTGTAGAGCGCGACGCCCGGCCCCTGATCGCTGGGCATCCCCAGGCACAGCTTCGCGAACGCGGCGCTGGTGTTGAGCTCCACGTAGTCGAGCCCCGGCCCCTCGGTGCCGTCGAGCACCACGGCCGCTCCGGCGTCACCGACGGTGAGCGAGGCGAACTGTGGGTCGTACTTCTGCGAGATCTCGCGCACCGCGGTATCGGAGATCGGCGTGATGCATTCTCCCGAGACCACCATGCCGCGACGCACCGCGCCGGATCGAATCATCCTGTCCAGCAACAGAACACCGGTCATCATCCCGGCGCACGCATTGGACACGTCGAAGTGGATCGCCCTGTTCGCCCCGAGCACGGTGCGCAGCATCAGCGCGAACGACGGCTCGAGGCAGAAGTCCTCGCCGCGGGTCCGGGTGATCGAGCAGGAGATGATCACGTCCAGATCGGCGGCGGCGTAGCGGGAATTGTCCAGTGCGCTGCGGGCCGCGGCGAGGGCGATGGTGAAGGAGTCCTCGGATTCGTCGCGGACTCTTCGCGCCCTGACCCCGCTGACCTTCTCCAGATCCAGCGGCGCGTCGACGGCCAGCTGCGTCAGCAACTCCGCCGTGGTCACTTCCCTGGCCGGCAGATACGCGCCGACGGCTTCGATTGTCGATCTCACCATGCTTGTTCACTTCCAGATATCGCGTGATGCACAGTTCACCACCAGCGCATCTCGCCGATCCTAGCCACACATCTTCACTAATCGGGCCGGCTCGATTAGATTCTGCCGGGGTGTGGAGCTCCGCCCGACGTCATGAACTAACCCTACTCGCCGCAGGTCAACCCTGGTTGCCTGGATTATTGCTGCTGGGGCGGTTCGCGCGGCCGATCCGCAAGGTCCCCGAACTCGGCTGGTTCGTCGCCGATCCGCTGGTGGCCCGCCAGATCTACAACGACAGCACACATTTCAGCATCGTGTCCGAGGGTGCGGCCGGGCACTGGTGGGCGCAGGTCATCGGCGACTGGGTCGAGGATCTGTTCGAAGGGCCGGGCCACACCGACCTGCGGACCAAGGTGCGCGACCTGTTCACCCTCACCCATACCGATGCCCTGGTCGAACGGGTGATCGGCCCCGACCTGCGTGACCTGCGCGAACGGCTCGCGGCGGGGGAGACCGTCGACATCGCCGCCCGGGCGCAGATCCTGGTCGGCCGCAGCGTCTCCGACCTGGTCGGTATGCGCCCCGAAGACATCGCCGCGGCCATCGGCGGCGATTACATCGACGACCAAGACGCCCTGTTCCTGCGCCTGTTCCATCATGTCGAAGAGCTGGTCAACCTGGGTTTCGGCACCATGGCTTCGACCACACTCGATCCCGTGGCACTGGACCGCGCCCGTGAGCTGGCCACCCAGCTCGCCGTGAATGTCCCCGACGCCTACGCCCGCGCCGACCCCGACACCACTCTCGGCCGCTGCCGCGAACTGGGATTGGACGTGGAGCACGCGGGCGGCCTGGCGATCCTGATGGCCGTGGCAGGCACCGACACCCTCGCCAGCGCCATGACGAGAATGGTCGCGATCATGCACGACACCGGCGAGCATCGCGCGCTGCTCGCCGCGCCCGACCGACTCCCCGACGCGGTCCGCGAGACCCTGCGCGTCACCAGCCCGGCCTATCTCGTCGGCCGTTCGGTGACGGCGGATGTCCGCATCGCCGACCGCGACCTACGCGCGGGCGAACACGTCAAAATCCTCACCTGGACCATCAACAACGCCGCGGGCGAGTTCCGCGTCGACCGCGGCTACAACCCCGAAACCCGCCAGCTCTGGTTCGGCGGCGGCCGCCATCTGTGCCTGGGCGCCCAACTCGTCCACTCCGAACTCACCGCGCTACTCGAAGCGCTCACCGCCGCCGGTCTCCCGTGGGAGATCGTCGAACGTCGTTACCGCAGAAAGGTTTTCATCCCCACCTACGAAAAGCTGCGCATCCGCCTCGCGCGCTGACAGGCTACGCGCTGCAGACGTTGCACCCCTCGATGCTCTGCGTGCGCAGCCAGATGCTCTGCGGTAACAGCTGAGACGACAGGTGCGCCGAGTGCGATTCCTTGCCGAGTAGCGCTTCGGCGATGCTGTCGGTGACCTCCCACTGCGAGGTGGTGGCGATGAGACCGAGCACGCGACCCGTGCGCAGCGATTCGAGGACGTGGGCGCCCGCAGGCCGGTCGCGCCCGGCGAGCAGGCCGATCGCCATGAGCGAAGCCGTCGCCGACACCAGATCGATGGCGGCACCGAGCCCGGGTTCGGCGACCAGCCGCCCGGCCTGGCCGTAGTCCTTGGGCGCCTTCTCGGCGTTCGCGCTGCCGCCGAGCGAACATTTGACGCACGGTGTGTGGGCGGCGGGGACGCTGAGGATCACTTCGCCACCGCGCAGTCCGGCGTACATCGCCGAACAGACGACGGGCACACCCGCGTGGTAGGCGAGGTCGGTGAGCCAGGTTTGCTGGGTCATGTCATCGGTGGCCCCGACGACCAGGTCGACCTCCGGCAGCAGTGCGCCTACCGGGACGTCGTAGAGCGAACGTTGATACGTGCGCACCGTGATGTCGGTGCCGATCCCGGTCAGGATCGTCTGCAGCGCGGTCACTTTCGCGGTGCCGAGATCACGGGTGGAGTACGCGGATCTCGCCAGGTTCGGCGGGGACACCAGATCCGGGTCGATCAACGTGAACGTTCGCACCCCCGACCGGGCGAGGCGTTCGGCGATCGCGCTGCCGACCGAACCAGCGCCGGCGACCAGTACGTGCTTGTCGTCGAGCGGGCCGGTGATCGTCGTGACCCGATCCAGCCGATGTTCGGTCTCCCCGCTCGGGGCTTCGTCGAAAGGGATCCGGGTCAGCGCTCCCAACATCGACGATCGGTGCTTCGGGTTCTCCGCGGGGTCCCAGGCGAACGGCGTCGGTACCTCGGCACCGTCGGGTCCGAACGCGTAGGCCACCGGCCCCGCGACGGGATAGCCGACCGGGATCACGATCTCTCGGCGCCAGCCGTTGCGAGCGGCGGGCATCGGGTAGCTGAACCCGGTGAGGTACTGGTTGTCGACGAAGCGGGGCATCGACCGCTCGACCTCGTCGCGCTGACCGAGCCAGCGCGACACCGGAATACAGAACGACGAATCGCCACCGAATCCGGTCGCCGCGACGAGACCGGCGATCGGGACGACCTTCGCCTCGACCGGAGCCATCAGCCCCTGACCAGAGCGCGACAGCGACATCACGTGGAAGGTCATCCGGTGCCGATCGCCCACCGCGATCTGGTTGAACTGTTCGACCCCACCGGCGGTGACGATGGCGACCACCAGGGAAGCGATGTGCGCGTTGGCCTGCAATTGCTGAGTGGTGGACGCGACGTCCTGACCGGATGGGTTCACCACGCCGGTCGGGTGGCTGTGCACCGTCCCGAGGAACCGGGCCGAACCGGCGGTTTCCAGCTGTCCGATCACCGCGCCCAGATCGGTGCTGATGTCCCAGGACACCGAGGTGTAGGCGCCGGAGGTATCAGGAATCGCGGCAACGATCAGCGAGCCGTAACCCACCAGCGCCGCGCCGCGTTCGGGGGCGTAGTCGGCGATGTTCTCGCGGATGGCGGAGACCACGGTGTCGAGGATCCGGATATGAGCCGGGCCGTTCGAAGACGGAATTCGGCGGTCGGCAGGTGGCGGTGGTGCTGGAGTCATCGGACTGCGCTCCTCAAGGCTCGGTCGACCAGGCTCAGGATGTGCTCGCGCACCTCGACGACGGTGGGTGCGGTGACGGGCGGATCGAAGGCGACCAGGGATCCGCCCTCGGTGAAGGTGACGGTGGCCAGTTCGAAGTGCTCGGCGAAGGCTTCCGGGGTCGGTCGCTGGGGTGCGATGTCCCAGGTGTTGCCGCTGTTATCGATGGCGAAGTTGCGGAAGAGGACGAAACTGAACTGCAGGTCGGGATCGGTGGTCTCGATCGTGCACTGCCACCCTTTGAGCTCCTCGTAGCCGAGGTCGACCGGCCGCCATTTCCAGCGGTTGTCCGGGTCGACCTCGGCGAGCATGTCGCGGTCGTATTTGAGCCATGCGGTCTCGGGTTCCATGGATTCGCCCTTCGCGGTGTGGTGGCTCAGACCGAGAACGACGGGTCTCGCCCGGACAGCAACATCGAGGTATAGACGCTCCACTTGGCCGTCGCGCCACACACGTCCTCGATGGTGGCGTAGCCCTCGGCGGCATTGCTGCCGCAGATCATCGGCACTCGCACGTCGCCGACCAGGACGTCGATCATGTGCGGCCGGTGTCCGCGCAGTTCGTCGCGGTTGGGCCAGACCGGCGAGATCTGCCAACGTCCGTACTGGTTCGCGTCGCGGAAGGTGAGGAACTGGTATGCGTGGCCGCCGTAGGGCGGGTCGAACACGAACGACAGTGCGCTGCGGCCGGTCAGCCACGGCGCGGTGACCACGGCCCACTTGCCGACGTTGTTCGGGTCGAGCCGCTTGAGTACGGCGATATCGGTAGATCTGACGTTGTAGTCGTCCATCGTCGTCATGCCATCCGTCCGCTGGGCAGCACGGTGACCGGGGTGCCGCCGAGTCGCCCGCCGGAGACGTCGGCGGGGTCGGCGACGATGATCTGTCCGCCCGGACCGGCGTAGACGTGTTTGGCCTGTTCGCCATTCTCCATGGCCTCGATGGTGCGGTCGACCTCATCCCAGCCGCTGCCGCGCATCGGCGACGGTACGAGGACGGTCATCTGAGTGGAAGAGGCTGTGCGATAGGTCATTTCGTTCCGATCTCGAGGGGGAAATGGGTGCGGACGAAGGCATACGCGGCGAGGCAACCGAACACCGGACCCCACAGCACGTCCAGGTGTCCGGGAGCGAACAACAGCAGGCGCAGCACCAGGACCGCGCTGCCCGCGCCGAAGCCGATCGCGAACTGGCGATAGATCGCCGGGTACGCACACCGCGGCATCTGCCTGCGCAGTGACGCGGCACGGAACATGACGGCGAACGCACCGCCTGCCAGGATCAGCAGCAGGCTCGAGGTAATGGGCGTTCCGGTGTCGAGGCGCACGAGCGAGCGGTCGGTGTCGAAGACGACGCGATAGGCACCGCGACTCACCAGCGACACCGCTGCCAGCACGATCACCATCACCACGGCTGCCAGGAACGCCGCGCTCAGATTGATGACCAGGCGCCGCCGCGCCTCGTCTCGGTCGACCCGGTGGGTGGCGAAATGCGCTGCCGCGGTGGGAAAGAGGCCGCCGTCGGCGCAGTATGCCCTGACCTCGGTCAGTCGCATCGGTTCGCCGGCGTCGCGACGTGCTTCGGGCCGGAACGGTTCCCTGGTGACCGCACGACGGCGGTCCGTCGGGCGATAGGGCCGTCGGTCGATCAATGGCGTCTCCGTTCGTTCGCGGCCTGCTGCCATACGTGCCTGCGGTAGGCGAGTCGGTCGGTGGCGACCGACTCGAACCACGCCGTCAGCAGGCGGGCGAGCACAGCGCTACCAGCCAGCACCAGCCACGGCGCCCAAGTGCCCCACTCGCCGTCGGCCCGCAGCGACACCTCGCGCGCGCCGTACACGATCGGGCCGTAGGCCACGGCGAACAACGCACAGGTATTGCGATTACGGAAAAGCACGGCGACCACGACGGAACAGGCGATCGCCAACCAGCCGCCGTGCTCGAAGTAGTTGTCGCGCAGGACCCACTCGAGCTGAACATCGAATCGCCACAGCCAGACCAGCAGGTAGGACACATTGCAGACCACTGCCCACAGCACCAGGTCGGTCAGGAAGCCGCCGACGCCGTGTCCGTGCATCGTGCCGTTGGCCAGCCGCGCGCGTCGACGCAACTTCGCGCGCTGGGCGGCGGGCAGTGGTGCGGGGCCGCGTGCCCGTCGAATCGCCGAGGCGACGTCGTCGGGGACGGCGGCGGCCGGCGTGGTTCGTGCCGACGTGGGCCTGGACATCGGCGGCCGACGTGGTCTGGGCGGTGCGACGCTCGGACCCTTGGCCGGTCTCGTGGTCGGCACGCTGCTGGCGCTCCAGATCACCGGGCCGTCGGCATTGGTGCGCCGTGGTGGCGGCTCACCGTCGCGAAACGCGTCGAGCGGTGAGGCGGTGGTGTCGTCGGGCAGGCTCTCGCCCCCTTCGCAGGCGCGCACCGAAGTGCTCGCGTCGGGTATCGCTGAGCACATCCCCGCGAGGATCCGACACGTTACTGATCGTTTTCGGACACGCCGCAAACATTCAGAATCTAGTAATTGCTATGCGCCACTAATGAATTCGGTTCCAGATTCGCGACTCAGCAACCATCCTGAGAACGTGGGCGGGTGCACGCAACAGCCCCGTCCCGCCCAGTGGCGGAACGGGGCTGATGTGTGCGAGTGCTACTGGTTTTCCGGCGCGTTGATCCGGTTGTTGAAGCCGATGCCGACGGCGATCGCGGCGGGGACGCCGGTCAGCACCAGGCCCGCGGCCGCACCCAGCGGGATGCCGACGGCGGCACCGGCGAGGCAGCCCGCGACGCCGGTGGCGCCACCGAGGGCGAGCACCGGGATGCCGAGGAGGATGCCGCCTGCGCCGCCGATGGCGCAGCCCGCGACGCCGCCGGTGAGGGTGCCGACGAGGGTGCCGATGGCGGTGATGATGCCGAACTGGGTGGCAGCGGCGCTGACGGCGTCATCGAAGGCGTCCTGGCGAACGACGTCCTTCAGCAGGGTCGACGGGCGGGCCGAGGCCGCGTCGGTGCGCGGGGTCAAGGTGGCGCGGGTGCCGTCGACGACGGCATCGATCGGGTACTCGAGGTCGTCGATCGTGTAGGCGAGCGGCAGAGCGGCGACGATGTTGCCCTGGTTGTCGCGCACCTGGAACTGATTGTTCGCGGTGGTGAGCGAGCCCGCGTCGGTCTCGACGACCACAGCGTCGCCCTCGATGCCGGTCTTCCAGTTGATACCGGGCAGCACCTGGTTCACGCCCTGGTTCACGCCGTCGAGGAAGGCCGGGACGGGCGCAGGCGCCGGAGCGGCGTGCGACGTGCCGGTGGCAACGCCGAGCGCGGCAATGACGAGTGCGGAGGTTGCGGCAACCTTGCTGATGTTCATGAATGCAGTCTTTCCCTCAATGGCGATGCTCCCTGGGGAGCGCAGGCCCTCGATCGAGCACCCATGATCAAGTGTCCAACTGTTTGTTGCTGAAATGTAACTTAAAAAGTCGTAAGAGTTCAAAACGGACAGTGACGTGCGTCATCCTCGGTGAATTCGATGTGCTGTTAACGACTTTCATTCACTAGTCATAGGTCGTGATCTGGAGCACAGTTATGTCGAAGTCCTGCGACCAGTCGCAACCGCCTCGAGAGGTCGGAGGCGAACACTCGTTCCGGGTCGACTCGCTCCCGGATCCGACGCCATTCGTCGAGCCTCGGGTACATCATCGCGATCATCTCGGGCGTGGTCCGTGATTCCTTCGCGAGGTACAGGCGTCCGCCGGCTGCCAGCACCCGTTCGTCGAGGTCGACGCAGAATCGGTCGAGCCCGCTCGACAGCCCGAAGTCCAAGCTCAGCATGTATCCGGGATGTGGCCACGACAGCGGCGCCGGGTTGCTCGTCCCCATCCGCTTGAACACATTGAGGAACGAGTGGTGCCCCGACTCGGCGATGGCTCGCACCGTGTCGGCCAACTGCTGCTCGGCCCCGAACGGCATCGAGAACTGATACTGCAGGAACCCCCGCTTGCCATAGGCGCGATTCCATTCACCGAGCAGATCGAGGGGGTGATAGAACTGCGTCAGATTCTGGATACGTCCGCGCGCCCGCCGGGGAAACAGGCGATGAGCAGCCTCGGCGGCAATGCGGGTTGTCACCGAATTGACCATCCCGTTCGGAAAGATATCGGGCACTGTGAACAATTGCGGCGCATCGAAATTCAAGGGTTTGCTACGCAATCTCACCGGCAACTGGTCGACGGTGGCCAGTGACCCCCGACTGAATCCGGCCCGACCGAGTTTCGCCCCGGTGGAAATGGTGTCCGGCACCGCCATCGAGTAGTCGTACCCGTCATCGGAACCGCCGGTCAGCAATTCCATCGTCTCGTCGAGATCGCGCGTGCGGTCGTTGTCGACGAGGAAGTACGCGGTCTCGGTGTGCTTCAACCGGACTCGCGCGCCGACGATGATGCCGGTGAGTCCCATCCCGCCCACCGTCGCCCAGAACAACTCCGAGTCGGCCCCCTCCGGCGTCAACGTGCGCACCGAGCCGTCGGCGGTCAGCAGGTCCATCGACACCACGTGATTGCCGAAGCTGCCCTGCGAATGATGGTTCTTCCCATGGATGTCCGCGCCGATCGCCCCACCGACCGTCACCTGCCTCGTCCCCGGCAGCACCGGAATCCACAGCCCGAACGGCAGCGCGGCCCGCATGAGCGCGTCCAGGCTGACGCCCGCCTCGACCTCGACGATCCCGCTGTCGGGATCGATGCTGTGGATGCGGTCCAGCGCGGTCATGTCGACGACCAGCCCACCCGCGTTCTGCGCCGGATCGCCGTAACTGCGCCCGAGTCCACGCGCGATCACTCCGCGCGGGCCGGCGGTCCGCACTCGTTCGGCGATCACCGCGATGTCGGGCGTGCGCAGCACTTCGGCGACGGTCGGTGCGGTGCGCGCCCAACCACTGAGACTGCGGCACGCGCTGACTGGTTTACCCTGCGTGAATGTCACAGGGGCTCACGCTAAAACGGGTTCCTGTGGGCAACCTGAGGTAATCGTGCGTTTATTGCGGAGATGCCCGCGCAGTGGTGAGCGTGCCCTCGTGCATCGTCGCGATGCGGGTGCAGGCGGCCCCGAGCAGGGCTTCGTCGTGGCTGATCACGAGGACGCCGAAGTTGTCGGCGGCTCGGGTCATGACCAGGCGGATGATGGTGGCGGTGGTGGCCGCGTCGAGCATGGCGGTGGCTTCGTCGAGGATGAGGTAGCGGGGGTTCTGGGCGAGTGCGCGGGCCAGGCAGGCGCGTTGGAGTTGGCCGTCGCTGAGAGCGTGCGGGCGGCGGTCGTGCAGGTCTGGGGTGAGGCCGACGGCGGTGGTCAGTGCCGTGAGATCGGGGACTGTGACGCGGCGGATGCGGGCGGGCTCGGCGATGATCTGGGCGAGGGTGAAGTGGGGATTGGTTGCGGCACGGGGGGATTGGAAGACCATGGCGACGGTGCCGCGGGCCTGTCGGGGTGTCTGTCCGTCGATGGTGACCGTGCCGGAGGTGGGCGTCAGTAGCCCGGCCATTGTCCGGGCGAGCGTGGTCTTCCCTGATCCCGAATCGCCGGTGATCCCGACGATCTCTCCCGGGCTGATCCGCAGGTCGACCCCGCGGATGACGGGTTGTGGGCCGTAACCCGCGGTGATGGAGTCGGCGATCAGCATCGAGACCTCGGTCGGCGAATCATGCGCTGCTGCTGGGGAATCAACTGTGTCGGGCCGCCCGCGTAGGGGCAGATCTCGGACAGGTTCGTCAGCGCTCGCGGGGGATGAGGCAGCGGGTGCAGGCCGCGTTCGGGCATGGCGGCGAGCAGGTCGCGCGTGTAGTCGTGCCACGGATCGTCGAGCACGTGCGCGCCGGGGCCGACTTCCATCAGGCGTGACGCGTACATCACCGCGATGGTGTCGGCGATGCCGGCGCGGATCAGGTGCCCGAGATCGTGCGTGATCAGCAGGACCGCGGCGCCGTCATCGGCGCACTCGCGCAACAGTTTTCCGACCTGGTCAGTGCGTGCGCGATCGAGCCCGGAAGTGGGTTCGTCGGCGATGATCACCTCGGGATCGCCTGCCAGCGCCGCCGCAACGGCCGCTCGTTGGGCCATCCCGCCGGAGAGTTCGTGCGGGTACAGGTCGAGCGCCGTGCGGGCGAGCCCCGCGCGATCGACGAGGTCAGCGGGGGTGTGTGCGGTGCCGAGGGCGACGATCGCCTCCTGGAGTTGGGAGCCGACGGTCCGCACGGGAGTGAAAGAGGTGCCCGGGGATTGGGGCACCAGCGCGATATGGCGGCCGCGATAGGAGTGCTCGCCGGCGAGGATGTCGACCGGTCCGGCGGTGGAGTTCGCCGGATCGTCCACCTGCAGGTGGATGGACCCGGTCGTGACGGCAGCGGGGGGCAGTACGCCCATCACCGCACCGCCGACAATCGACTTCCCGCACCCGGATTCGCCGACGAGCGCGGTGATGCTGCCCGCTTCGACGTCGAGCGACAGCTCGGTCACCGCATGCACCACATCGCCACGGCCGACCGGAATTCGCACGGTCAGCGCATCGATCGACAAGCCGGTGCCCCGACGTCCACGGTCGATGTCCATCAGTGCGCCCGTTGTCTCCTGGGGGAGGGAGGGTCCTGTCATCGGGGCATCCTCGACGGTTTCGGTGGGGCGAGAAGTCCCCGCAGCGACGACCCCGCGACAGCGACCGCCACCGTCGTCAGCACCAGGAATCCGGCGGGGAACGCCAGCGTCCACCACCCGCCCAGCAGCAGCGAAGTGCGCGCTTCCTCCAGCAGAGTGCCCAGGCTCGGTTCGTGCGGCGGCAGTCCGAATCCGAGGAACGACAAGGTCGACTCGTGCCAAATCGCATGGGGCAGAAGCAGAACCACCGCGATCAACGCCTGCGGGGCGACCGCGGGCAAAAGATGCCTGATCAGCAGGTGAGTACGGCTCGCACCCGCGAGCACCGCCGCGGACACGTACTCGCGCTCGCGCAGACTCGAGCTCTCCGACCGCACGATCCGCGCCACCTGCACCCAGTGTGTGAGTCCGATCGACAACACCACCGCCAGCGCGTTCCCCCGGAACAGCGCCACGATCACGATCCCGAGCAGCAGATGCGGCAGCGCGTTGGCGGTGTCGGCGATCCGCATCACCACCCGGTCCACCCATCCGCCTGCCAGCGCCGACGCCGCACCGACGAGCACGCCGATCACCGTCGACACCGCCGCCGCGCACGCCGCGACGATCAGCGAGGTTCGCAGCGCCGCCGCGATCCGCACGAACAGCGACCGCCCGGCCGAGTCGGTCCCGAACCACCACTGCCCCGACGGCGCCTGCCGCGCACTGGCGAAATCGGTCAGCCGATCGTCGATTCCGCCCACCCATGGCACGGTCACCGCATACAGCACGACCGCGACCAGGACCGATAGCGCGACGTACAACTGTCGCTCAGCAGCCCCGTGCGTGCGCCCACGCCACCGCTCACCCATCGGCGCGCACCCGCGGATCGAGCAGCACCACCGCGATATCGGCGAGCAGCGACCCGAGCATCACCGCACAGGTCGTGCCTACCGTGAGCACGGCCAACAGAGCCATATCCAGGTCCTTCGCCGACTGGACGAACGCACCCGCGATCCCCGGCCACGAGAAGATCTCCTCCACCAGCACCGCGCCGACCACGACTTCCGGCAGTCGGGCGCCGAGGATCGTCACGAACGGGGCCAGCGAGGTCGGCAGGATGTGCCCACGGGTGATCGTCGCGGTATCGATGCCGCGCGTGGCCGCCCCGACCACGAAGTCCTCGCCGCGATTGCCTGACACGGATTCCCGTACGGCCAGGAGCAGCCACGGCACCTGCGAGACAGCCAACGCGGCGGCGGGCAGCACGAGATGTCGCACCACCTGGCCGAATCCGACCTCGGCCCCGGCATCGGTGAGCCCCGCGGGCGGCAACCAGCCGAGTCCGACCGCGAACAAGGCGATCGCGGCCAGCGACACCACGAACGGCGGCAGCCCCTGCATCACCACGCACGACGCGGTGACCAACCGGTCGATCGACCCACCGCGATGCATCCCCGCCCAGACTCCCGCGCCGAGCGCCACCGCGATCGCCACACTCATCGCGACGACGACCAGCAGCACCGTCCACGGAATCCGTTGGGCAAGAAGGGTGCTCACCGGCTGCGCGAAACCGCGCGAAATGCCCAGATCGCCGCTGAACAGATCACCGAGCCAGCGTCCGTACAGCTGGTACCACGACGCGTCGAGCCCGAGTCGATTCGTGAGCAGCTCCCGATCCGACGCGCTCGTCGTCTCGTAGCGTGCGCCGAGATACCCGACCAGCGGGTCGAACGGCGACACCGCCGCCGCGGCGAACAGTGCGGCCGACACGGCGGCGAGCACCGGGATCAACGTCACCAATCGCCACCCGACCACCGCCCGGAGGCCGCGTCCACGAACACGACTACGCCCCATCAGCGGGTCCAAGTCTGTAGCGACCACCACGGTCCCCAGGTGATGCCGTGCGCGTGTGGCTCGAGAATCGGCCCCGACATCTTCCAGGACGAATCCTTCACCACATAGGTGTGGTCGAGGTGCACCAGGAACACGTGGCTCGGATCCTGGGCGTACCGGCTCTGCACCTCCCGATACGCGGCGGCCCGCACGGCGGGATCGGTGCTGCGCCTGGCAATGTCGAGTTGCGCGTCGATCGCGGGGTCTGCGTGACGGCTCGCGTTGTCGTACGGGCTGCCCGCGCTCGGATCGAGTGGCGGCGAGTGCAGGGTGTTGTAGGCCTGGGTGTCGGGGTCGTAGGGTTCGCTACCGCCGCCGAGCAGGATTCCGGCCTGCGTGATGCGTGGTTCGATTCGATCCCAGGAGAGCGCCTCGAGATCGACCTCGATGCCGACTCGGCGTGCGTCGGAGCCGAAAGCCAGTGCGAGGTCGCGCCGCAGTGTGTCGGTGGAGTTGTACATCACGGTGAATCGCGCGCGCACACCATCTTTCGCGCGCACACCATCGGTGCCGGTCCGCCAGCCCGCACCATCGAGGATCTGCTCGGCGCGGGCGCGATCGAAGGCGAAAGAGACGGCTGGGTTGTGGGATTCGCCGTAAACATCGGCGAAGGGTGTGTAGGCCGGACGGCCGTAACCGCCGAGGATATTGTCGATCATCGCCTGGCGGTCCACGGCGAAGTTCAGGGCCAGGCGGACGGCCGGGTCCCCGGCGACCGGATCGCTCTCGGGCATCGATACGCCGCGCCAATCGGCGGAAGTATTGGCCTGCACCGACATCCGCTGCGCGAAGGTGGCGGCCAACAACGGCGGTAGCGAGGTCCCGTCGAGTTCGCCGCTGGCCATCCGTTGCGCGCGGGTGTTGTCGTCCGGCACCTGGAGCACTGTCAGTCGCTTGACCGAAGGTGCTCCACCCCAATAGCTTTCGTTCGCTTCGAAGACCGCCCGAGTCGGCTCCAGCGCGGTGAGTCGATAGGGTCCGGTGCCGATCGGCGCGGTATTGAGCGGCGATGCGGTCGCGGGTCCGGGCATCGCGACGGCCTCCGACGGAACGATCCCGATCAGCAGCTTGGTCGGGAACGCGGCATAGGGATGACGCAGGGTGAACCGCACCGACAGCGGATCGACGGCGTCGACCCGCTCGATCATCGACAACGACGACCGCACCTCCGAGGCCGACGCCGGATCCAGAATCGCCCGATAGGTCGCCACCACATCGGCGGCGTCGAACGCCGACCCGTCACTGAACCGCACCCCGGGCCGCAGCGGTGCCGTCCACACGGTCGCGTCGGCGTCGGGGATCGGCAGTCGAGTCGCCAGGGCCGGGGCAAAGTCGGGCACCCCGGTGCCGCCGGTCAGCCGCAGCAATCCGTCATAGACCTTGGCCTCGCCTGCCGCGCCGTATCCGGCGACGGGGTTGTATCCGCCCAGTTCATACGCATCGGCGAGGACGAGCGAGTCGGGGGACCCGCTCTCGGGCGCACCGCAGGATGTCAGCGCGACCGCCAGCGCGGCCCCCACAGCGAACAGCGGCCGAGCGCGCATCGATCATCCCTACACTTCTCATGTTTATCTGAACAGATGGACAGATAATAGTCGTGGACGGTGCCGTCCTGTCCACTCGGCGATTAAGCTGGGCATCGCCATGGGAGAGCCACGCACACTGCACGGGTCGCCGGTCGAACGCGGCCGGCGCGCGATCGGCGACGTCGAGATCCGGGAATGGGCTCAGCGCTTCGATCTGCTGTCGGATCCGGGTCGTCTCGAGATTCTGCTGTGCCTGCACCGCTCGCCGGGCATCAGCGTCGGCGAGCTGGCCGCCGCGATCGGCCGCAACGAGAACGCGATCTCGCAGGCCCTGCGCGTCCTGCGCCACGAGGGTTGCGTCACCTCGAGCCGTGAAGGGCGTTCGGTCACCAACCGGCTCACCGACCCGATCATCCACGAAATTCTCCACACCATCGGCGCCAAGCACTGACGTCGACAGTCCACTCCTCGGAGGCGATGATGGCGAAGATCCTGTTCGTAATGACCGGTGCCGATCAGTGGACGTTGTCCCGCAATGTCAAACGCCACACCGGATACTGGGCCGACGAATTCGCCACGCCCTACCGGGCATTCACCGAGGCCGGGCACGAAGTCGTCGTAGCCACGCCCGGCGGGGTGAAGGCGCCGGTGGATCTGGGGAGCCTGGCGCCGGTGCCCAACGGTGGCGAGGAGGGTGCGCGCAAGGTCGCCGAGATCATCAAAAGTGCGGCGCCGCTGGATGATCCGGTGTCACTGGGCGATGTCCGTCTGAACGACTACGACGCGGTGTTCTATCCGGGCGGGCACGGGCCGATGGAAGACCTGGCGGTGAACAAGGATTCGGCGGTGCTGTTGGTCGAAGCCCTGCATTCCGGCAAGCCGCTGGCGCTGGTCTGCCACGGCCCCGCGGCCATCCTGGCAACCGCAGCTGACGGGCCATCTCCCTTCGCCGGGTATCGCCTCACCGCCTTCAGTGATGCGGAAGAACGTATGGGCGGTCTAGCGGATCAGGCCAAATGGCTACTAGAAGACCGGCTGATCGAACTCGGCGCGCAGTATCACAGCGGCGAACCGTTCGTGCCCTTCCTGCAAGCCGACCGCAATCTGCACACGGGGCAGAACCCCGCCTCGGCCGGTCCGCTGGCCGCGGCGGTGCTCGACGCTCTGTGAACACCTGCCGCTCAACAGAATTCGGCGACAACCTGATCGGACGTGTGGAGCTCCTGTTCGTTCAGGTGGCAGATCCGGGACGGACGATCATGAGAACGACCACGGCCGCCCACAGCAGGTTGTAGATCCCCGCGAGCATCGATAGCACGCGCAGGCGCTTGCCGTCGTCGGGCTGGTCGAGGGCTTCGCGTTGCATCGGCACGATCTGCACGGCGAGCAGCCCGCCCGCCACAGCGGTGGTCACCATCGCGGTGGTGATCCAGATTTCGTTCATCCGGCCCTGGATCGCGGCCAGCACGATGCCGATCACCGGCACGATTATCGCGAGTTTCGCGTAGTTGCCGGTGATCCGGTGCATCGCGGCCGCGACCGACCTGCTGCGGACCGACTCGGGATCGGGCCCACCCGCTACCGGTGCGTACCTGGGGAAAAGACTGGTGGCGACCGCCGAGCCGCCGACGAAGACAATGCCCGCGAGCACATGCACGGACAACAGGATGTGTTCCAACTACCGACTCCCTCCGACCTTCAATACGCTTGAAGCCTAGCTCGAGCTTCAGTCATATTGAAGGTTGGATTCGTCACGCCTGGGGTCGAGGGACTTCCCCGCTGAACGCGTCGACGATCGCTGCGCCCACGCGCCGCAGAATCGGATCCGCTTCGGCCCCGAACAGCGCGATGTCCACCCGCGCCACCGCCTCTCGCGCCTGCGCGAGCAGTCCCGCCCCCGCCTCGGTCAACTCGATCGCCGACGCCGACCCCGCCCGCGCCGTCCGATCCTGCACCAGCCCCGCCCCGACCAGCCCCTTCACCGCGGTGTGCACACTCTGCACACTCGTCCCCGACATCCGCGCCAACTCGCTGAACGAGGCCCCCGGCACCCCATTGATGTGCCCGAGCAACCCCAGCCGAGCCACCGTCAGATCCAGCACCCCCAACTCCACCCCCAACGCTGCCTCGACCCGCCGCGACATCGTGATCACCAGGATGCTCGGGCTCATAGTCGGCGGTCCAGGACGTTCGTTCTCGGAGGTCACCACCCCATTTTCCCGCACGAGACCCCAACCGTCGTGTTCCGGGAGGTATCTCCGCCGTGTCCCACCGAAAGAGATTCGGGCCCAGCGAGTTCGCGGACCCCGCGCTGGCCTAGGCGGGGAGGGCGGGGAGGGTTCTCGTGTGGGTGACCTCGGGGGAGACCGTGATGATGTCGCAGGCGGCGACGATGCGGTGGGGCAGGTCGGAGCCGAGGTGGGTGAGGCTGGGGGTGACGATCGCGGCGGCTTCGGTGGTGGTGACCACGTCGAGCAGGCGGCCGATCGGGTCGGCGGTGCGGTCGCTGAAGACGACGGTCTTGGTGAAGCGGTAGCCCAGACGCTCGGCTAGGGAACGGATCTGCGTTTCGTCCCAGGACTGGGCGACACCTGAGATGTCGCGGCGCAGGTAACCGATCGCCGGTGGCTTCATGGGCATGACGGTACCGGCGGCCAGTGTCGAGGTTGTGAACGCGAGCCGACGCGAGTCGAATTCGAAATCTGAACGAGATCTATTTCGGATTTGGATCCGTCGGGCACCAGGGCGTGATCTACTGCTCGCCACTCGGGCGAATCAGCGCCTCGACGACGTCGAGGGCGTCCGGCGTACTTGGAGACAGATGATGGTGGACAGAAGAGTGCAGCGCGTGGCCACGTTCGCGGCCGCGGCGGGGCTGGCGATGACGGCGTTTCCGGGATCGGCGGCGGCCGCTCCGGCGAGCATCGCGTGGGATGACGGCAACAGTCACTTCACCCGGACGGTGTCGAACACCAACCCGGTGGTCGGCGACACCGTTACCGTGACGACGAAGTTCGAGCGCACCGGCATTCCGGTGGAATACATCTACTCGGTCAAGGACCTGCACCCGGCGTGCTTGACCCCGGTCGCGGGCTCGGCGAAGATGTCGGGTGACGCCGTGTCGATCGACACGTCCTCCTCGGACTGGGTCCGTGCGGAGTTCGGCATCACCAAATACCCGGTGTACCCGAATATCTCGCCGAAGTCGCAGACCTTCGAGATCCAGTACAAGGTCGGCGTGAACTGCGCCCGCGATACCCCGCTGCCGACGTCGATGCACTACGGCGGGTCGCTCGGCGACGGTATCTATCAGGGCAAGGGTCCGGCCATCACGGTGTCCGGCGACGCCGTGTCCAGCACGACGATCACCGAGGTATCGGGTGCGCAGGTCGGCAAGGCCGTCACGCTGGAGGCGAGCGTGACCCCGGCGGCCGCGGGCGGCACGATCCAGTTCAAGGCGGGCGACAACGTGCTCGGCGACATCCCGGTTGGCGCGAACGGCAAGGCGAGCATCGTCTGGACGCCGGGTGCCGCGGGCTCCTACAACATCGGCGCGGCCTTCTCCGGGCGCAGCGGTGTGGCGAGTTCGTCGACCACCAAGACGGTCACCGTGGCCGAGTTGCCGACCGACGGTGGCGGTGGCGATGGCGGCGTGAATACCGGGTCGTTCAGCTTCTGAGAGTCGGTCCGGCACGGAATCCGGTTGCTACCAAGCGTCGTTGGCGATCAGGGCCGTCAGCAGCGTGCGGATCGCGGCAACCCGCCGTTCCGTGCCGGGCAGCTGATCGAGCGCGCATTCCGGATCGGCGGGCGGCCCGAGATGGGTGCAGCCGCGTGGACAGTCCTCGATGGCGCCTGCGAGGTCGGTGAACGAGGCGATCACATCGTCGGGGGTGATGTGGGCGAGGCCGAACGAGCGCACGCCGGGAGTGTCGATCACCCAGCCGCCCTCGGGCAGCGGCAATGCCACCGACTGGGTGGAGGTGTGCTTGCCCTTGCCGACACCCGACACCACGCCGACGGCCCGATAGGCATCGGGCACAAGACGATTCACCATCGTCGACTTGCCGACGCCGGAGTGTCCGATCAGCGCGGTGAGCCGGTCGTTCGCGATCTCGAGCACCGGCTCCATCGGGTCGTCGATGCCTGCGTAGAGGATCTTGAGATCAAGACCGTCGAAGGCGGAAGCGAATTCGGATTCCGCGACGAGGTCGCGCTTGGTGAGCACCAGAATCGGTTCCAGCCCGCCGGCATACGCGGCCACCATCGCCCGCTCGACGAAACCGGTGCGCGGCGGCGGATCGGCCAGCGCGACAACGATGAACAGCTGCTGGGCATTGGCGACGACGATGCGTTCGAACGGATCGGTGTCGTCGGCGGTGCGGCGCAACACCGTGCTGCGCGCGCTCACCCGCACGATCCTGGCCAGGCTGTCGGGCCTGCCGGTGAGGTCGCCCACGACGTCGACCTGATCGCCCACGACGATCGGGGTGCGGCCGAGCTCGCGGGCGCGCATGGCGACGATGCGCCGGTCGGCGTCACCGTCGAGCACGCACCCCCAGCGGCCGCGGTCGACGGCCACCACCATGGCGGCCTCGGCGTCGGCGTGCTGCGGACGGGTCTTGGTGCGGGGACGCGACGAGGCCTTACCCGGGCGTACCCGGACATCGGATTCGTCGTAGCTGGCTGAGGATCGCCCCTGGCGGCTCAGCGCGCCACCCCCTCGCCGGATAACGCGGGTGCCAGCATCTGTTCCCACAGCGTGACGAAGGTCGGCAGGGTCTTGGCGGTGGTGCCGATGTCCTCGATCTCCACGCCGGGCACCCGCAGGCCGAGAATCGCGCCCGCGGTGGCCATTCGGTGATCGGCGTAGGAATGCCACTGACCGCCGTGCAGGGGGGTGGGCACGATCTCGAGGCCGTCCTCGGTCTCGGTGACATTGCCACCGAGGCGATTGATCTCGGCGGAAAGTGCTGCGAGACGGTCGGTTTCGTGTCCGCGCAGGTGCGCGATGCCACGCAGCCGCGAGGGTGAATCCGCGAGGGCGGCCAGTGCGGCGACGGTGGGGGTGAGTTCGCCGACGTCGTGCAGGTCGATGTCGATGCCGGCCAGGCGCTCCGGGCCGTGCACGGTGAGAACGCCGTCGAAGATGCGTGCCTCGGCGCCCATCCGGACGAGGATCTCGCGGATCACGTCACCGGGCTGGGTGGTGCCGCGCGGCCACATCGGGATGCTCACCTCGCCGCCGGTGACCGCGGCCGCCGCCAGGAACGACGTGGCGTTGGACAGATCGGGCTCGATGTCCCAGTCGACCGCGCGGATCGGGCCGGGCGCCACGGTCCAGGTCTGGGCGTTGCCGGAATCGGCGGGGGTCTGCACGGCCACGTCGGCGCGACGCAGCATTTCGATGGTCATCTCGATGTGCGGCATCGACGGCAGGGCCTTGCCGTCGTGGTGGACGGTGATGCCCTCGTCGAAGCGGGCGGCCGAGAGCAGCAGCCCCGATACGAACTGCGAGGAACCCGAGGCATCGATGGTGACGGTGCCGCCGCGCAGCGCGCCGGTGCCGTGCACGACGAACGGCAGCGCGTCACCGTCGACATCGAGACCGAGCTTGCGCAGGGCGTCGAGAATGGTGGACAGCGGGCGCAGCTTCGCCTGTTCGTCGCCGAAGAACGCGACGTCGCCGGTGGCCAGTGCGGCGGCGGGCGGCAGGAATCGCATGATGGTGCCGGCGAGGCCGCAGTCGACCGCGGCGCTGCGCAGCGGAGCCGGGGTGACCTCGAGCGTCTCGGCGTCGCCGACGATCTCGGTGCCGAGGGCGCGCAGGGCACCGATCATGAGGTCGGTGTCGCGGCTGCGCAGGGCACCGGTGAGCGTAGACGGCCCATCGGCCAGTGCGGCCAGGATGAGCGCACGGTTGGTGATGGACTTCGAACCGGGCAGGGTCACGGTCGCGTGGACGGGGACCTCGATATGGGGCGCAGGCCAGAAACTCACGTCTCCATCTTGGCTTATGTGCGGTTCGGACGCATCGGTGGTGCGCTTTTCGGCGTGGGGTGGTGTCGTCGGCGGGGCCTGATGTCGGTCCCCGCGCGTATCTTGACCTTTATGTGTGGACGATATGCGACGACCACGAATCCGGGCCGGTTGGCGGCGGAACTGGACGCTGTCGACGAAACGGGGCTCGACGAGCCGGATGCCGCCGTCAGCTACAACGTCGCGCCGACCACCCAGGTGCTCACCGTCGTGGAGCGGCACGAACACGGCGACCCCGACGGCGATCCGCGTCTGCGGATCCGGCGGATGCGCTGGGGCCTGATCCCGCACTGGACCAAAGCGGCCGAGCCCGGCGTCCCGGCCAAGGGCAAACCGCTGTTCAACGCGCGGGCCGACAAGGCCGCCACCGCGCCGTCGTTCCGCGACGCGGTCGAACACAAGCGCTGTCTGGTGCCGATGGACGGCTGGTACGAATGGCTGGTCGAGCCCGCGCCGACCGGCAAGGGCAAGGCGGTGAAGCGGCCCTTCTATATGTCACACAGCGACGGTTCCCTGCTCTACATGGCCGGACTGTGGTCGGTGTGGCGTGATCGCAGTCAGCCCGATTCCGAACCGCTCATGTCGTGCACGATCCTCACCACCGACGCGAGCGGCGAACTGGCCGATATCCACGACCGGATGCCGTTGCCGATGCCGCGCGAGCACTGGGACGCGTGGTTGGACCCGGATCACCCGGCACCCGCCGAACTGTTGCTCCCACCCTCGCAGGCGGAGTTGGCGACGATCGTGACGCGTCCGGTCTCGACCCTGGTCAACAACGTGCGCAACAACGGGCCGGAACTATTGGTGCCCGACGGGACCAGCGACATCACGCACTGAGCGCGGCGATGGTCGCGAACGACAACGCGGCCGAGCGGAGCGTGGTGTACGCCTCCGTCCGGCCGCGCGTGAGTCGTCAGAGCGAGCAGGGCACCGAATCGGTGGCGATGTTCAGCCCGCACTTGATGATTCCGGTGATCAGATCGATCACCTCGGTAGCGACCCCACCGCCGAGCTTCTCCGACTTCTCGGCTCTCTCGTCGGTTTCCGGTGCGGTCTTCGGCGAATTCTTCGGTGTGGTGCCCTGGCCGTTGAGCGGATAGTCGCCGGGTTCGGCGTGCGACGGCGGAACCACCTGCGGAGCCGCGATGGCGGGGGCTACCGCGGCAGCGCCGAAAGTGATTACCAGGGCACCGGATAGGGCGGCGATCGTCGAACGTGCGGACATTTTCACATCACATCCTCGGGTCGAATCGGTCGTACCGGGCGCAGAATGCGTCGAAGTGATTCGGAACGAGGCGCCGACCGGATTGCCTCAGCTGGTGATCGGGGCGGTGACGGCCGCGCACGCCCGCACCAGATCGGCGGGCGCCAGCTCGATTTCGAGCCCGCGTTTGCCCGCGCTGCACAGCACCCGATCCCAGTCGAGCGCGGAAGCGTCGACAACAGTGGGCAACTTCTTGCGCTGGCCGAGCGGCGAAACCCCGCCGAGGACATAGCCGGTGGTGCGCTCGGCCTTGGTCTTGTCGGCCATGTTCGCCTTCGACGCGCCGAGCGCGGCGGCCGCGGCCTTCAACGACAACCGCGCGGGCACCGGCACGACAGCGACCGCCAGCGCACCGGATGAGAGTTCGATCACCAGCGTCTTGAAGATCTGCGCGGCCCGCACTCCCAGCTCCTCGCCGAGTGCGTCGACGGCCTCGTCGCCATAGGACTCCGCCCGCGGATCGTGGGAATAGGAGTGCACCCGATGCGCGATACCGCCGAGGGCCTTGATCGCGGGAGTCGACATAGGCGATCACCCTAATCGGCACCACACCCAGCTCGGCAACCACATTTCCCGCGGTATGGGAACACGAATGCCGGAGTGCATGTTGCACACAAGTGACAAGCCACCCAGCCGAGACGACGTGAAGGAGAGATAGTGACAGTGCTGCTCGAGGAGCGTCCTCTCCTGCCACGGGGTGCGCGATTGCCAGTCGATTCCGTCGTGCCGGTAGATTCGGCTACTACGGCGATCGAAGGGATTGGTGTGACGAGCGACGACGACGTGGTCTCCGACGGTGCGTCCGGCACAGAAGTCGACGAAGCCGAGCTGGCGGCCCGGTTCGAGCGCGATGCGCTCCCGATGATCGATCAGCTCTACGGCGCAGCCCTGCGCATGACCCGGAATCCGGCCGATGCCGAGGACCTGGTGCAGGAGACGTTCGTCAAGGCGTTCCAGGGGTTCAAGTCCTTCCGGGAGGGCACCAATCTGCGCGCCTGGCTGTACCGGATCCTGACCAACACCTACATCAACTCCTACCGCAAGAAGCAGCGTCAGCCCGCGCAGTACCCGACCGACGAGATCACCGACTGGCAGCTGGCGGCCACCGCCGAGCACTCCTCGGTGGGCCTGCGCTCGGCCGAGGTGGAGGCGCTGGACGCGCTGCCCGACGACCAGATCAAGTCCGCGCTACAGCAGCTACCGGAGGAATTCCGGATGGCGGTGTACTACGCCGACGTCGAAGGCTTCCCGTACAAGGAAATCGCCGACATCATGGGCACCCCCATCGGTACCGTGATGTCTCGGCTGCACCGTGGACGCAAGCAGCTCAAGGGCCTGCTCGCCGACGTGGCGCGCGAACGTGGATTCGACCGTGGGGAACGCCAGGAGGTAGTCAAGTGAGTGACGATCCCGATCTCGATATGGACTGCACCGCGGTCCTCGCGGATGTGTGGCTCATGCTCGACAACGAGTGCGACAACGCCACTCGGCAGCGCCTGCAGGAGCACATGGATCACTGCAGCCCCTGCATCGAGGCCTATGGCATCGAGGAGAAGATCAAGGGTCTGCTCAGTCGCAAATGCGGTGGTGAGCACGCCCCCGAAGGTCTGCGCGAGCGACTCAAGCTCGAGATCCACCGGACGATCACCGTCACCAGGATCGAGACCACCGAGGGCTGATCGCCCCTCGAAACGACAACAGCACGCTCTCATCGAGAGCGTGCTGTTGTCGTCTGTGCGCAGCGGCACGACTCAAGCGTTAGGACGCTTGCCGTGGTTTGCGGCGTTGCCCTTGCGGCTGCGCTTCTTACGTCCACGCTTACCCATGGGAGCTCCCTTCTATGTCTGGTCGACAGCCATTGTTTCATGTGGCATCTGCGGGACATCGCGCAGACCACGCGTTCACTGTGGAGGCTGAGCCTAGGCAGGTGAGAAACTAGGATGTTACTGTCTCACTCGTGGCTTCGGCAGCCGTGAAGCGGGCTTACAAGTACCGCTTCTATCCCACCCGTGAGCAAGAGCAGCAGCTTGCCCGTACCTTCGGCTGCGTCCGCTACGTCTACAACCGGGCGCTTGCGGAACGCTCTCGCGCGTGGATGCAGGAGCAGCGTCGCGTCAACTATGCGGATACGAGCAAGATGCTCACCGCCTGGAAACGTGATCCGGAAACCGAGTGGCTTGCCGAGCCTTCGAAGGGGCCATTACAGGCTGCGTTGCAGAATCTGCAAGGCGCGTTCGACAAGTTCTGGCGCAAGCAGACCGGCTACCCGAAGTTCAAGAAGAAGGGACGATCTAGAGATTCGGCCACCTACTTCTCGAACTGCTTCACCTACCGCGATGGGCGCATCAAGCTGGCAAAACAGGTCGACCCTTTAGCCGTGGTGTGGTCTCGCCCACTGCCGGAGGGGGCCAGACCGTCGCAGATTACGGTGTCGAAGGATGTCGCAGGTCGTTACCACGTGTCGATTCTGGTGGAGGAGCTCGTAGCCGACCATCCGGACTCCTCGGAAACGATCGGAGTGGATGCCGGGATCAGCAGCCTGTACACGTTCTCGACAGGGGAGAAGGTATCCAATCCCCGGTACGAGAAGCGAGATCGGGAGCGGTTGGCCAAGGCCCAGCGTGTGCTGGTGCGCAAGCAGAAGGGGTCAAGCAATCGCGCGAGAGCCCGGCTGCGGGTGGCCAGAATTCATGCCCGGATCGCCGACCGTCGGCGAGATCATTTGCACAAGCTCTCTACTCGATTGGTGCGCGAAAACCAAGTGATCGCCATCGAGGATCTGAGTGTGCGCAACATGGTCCGCAATCGCCGTCTGGCGCGATCGATTGCGGATGCCAGCTGGTCACAGTTTCGGGCGATGCTCGAGTACAAGGCGGATTGGTACGGGCGGACCGTGGTTGCGGTCGACCGGTTCTATCCGTCGTCCAGGTCGTGTTCGGTGTGTGGATCGATCGTGGACAAGTTGCCGCTGAACATTCGTGAGTGGCAGTGTCGGTGTGGCGTGGTCCACGATCGGGATGTCAACGCTGCGAAGAACATACGTGCCGTCGGGCTGGCGGTGCTCGCCTGTGGAGATGGTGTGAGACCGTCCCGCGGTTGATGCGGGGAGGCAACTGTCGATGAAACAGGAACATCCTGTCGTGAGGCAGGCAATCCTGGCCCCTCGGGGCCGGGAGGAAGTCAATGGCTGTAGCTTCGGCGATACCGGCCACCGTCGCATCGCGGGGGCCACACGACTATTGAACGGGGTGCCATGCCTGAAGAAGTGCGCGCGGAGATGGTCTCGACCGTGCTCGCTGTCGAGGTCACCGTGGGCGAACACGTCCGGGTCGACCAGACACTGGTGCTGCTCGAATCGATGAAGATGGAGATCCCGGTTCTCACCGAGGTCGAGGGCGACGTCACCACGGTCGACGTCACACCGGGCCAGGTTCTACAGGCGGGCGACCTCATCGCCACCATCGCGTAGGTCCAACGAAAACGAAGCGGTAGATCCAGCGTGGCAACACTGAGCGAGCTCCTGGCCGAACACACCGACCTCCCCGGCATCGCCGTGGACCATCTGCAACGGGTGGTGGGCGATTGGCAGTTGCTCGCCGATCTCTCGTTCTCCGATCTGCTGCTGTGGGTGGGCGCGGGCCCGGTCGTCGACGGCTCCGATGTGGTGTGTGTGGCCCAGATCCGGCCGACGACCGCACCCACCGTGCATCTCGAGGACAAGGTCGACACCACCGCCTCACGCACCGATTTCCCGCAGGTCTTCGACGCCCTGCTGAGCGGGAACACCGTGCGCACCGACGCCGAGGTCGAGGTGAGTGGGGTCTATCACCCGAGTCCGGTACACGCGGTGCGCGAAGCGATTCCGGTGCGCTGCGGCGACGACGTGATCGCCGTGCTCAGCCGTGATTCCGACCTGGCGCGTTCGCGGGTTCGCAGCACCCTCGAAACGGCCTATGTGTCCTGCGCCGACGACCTGTGCCAGATGATCGCCGACGGCAGCTTCCCGGTGCCGGAGGACCGGGCGGCCACGCACTCCAGCCCCCGCGCGGGCGACGGTTTCATCCGCCTCGACACCGAGGGCCTCGTCGTCTACGCGAGCCCGAACGCGCTGTCGGCCTATCACCGGATGGGTATGCAGGCCGATCTCGTCGGTCAGGATCTCGCGGTGACCACGCGCTCGTTGATCACCGATCCGTTCGACGCGCAGGAAGTGGTGGCCGATATCCAGGCCGCGCTCGCCGGTCGCACCGGGCGCCGGATGGAAGTCGAGGCCCGCGGGGCGACGGTGTTGTTGCGCACGCTGGTGCTGCGTCCGGGTGGGGAACTGGCCGGGCCCGCGGTGCTGGTGCGCGATGTCACCGAGGTGAAGCGGCGCGACCGCGCGTTGCTGAGCAAGGACGCCACGATCCGCGAGATCCACCACCGGGTGAAGAACAACCTGCAGACCGTGGCGGCGCTGCTGCGGCTGCAAGCCCGCCGCACGGAGAACCCGGAAGCCCAAGTGGCGCTGACGGAATCGGTGCGCCGGGTCACATCCATCGCCTCGGTGCACGAGATGCTGTCGATGTCGGTGGACGAGGAAGTCGACCTCGACGAGGTCATCGACCGGCTGCTGCCGATCATGGCGGATGTGGCGACGGTGCACACCGCGCGGATCAAGGTGCGCCGGGCGGGCTCACTCGGGGTGTTCTCCGCGGAGCGGGCGACACCGCTGGTGATGGTGTTGACGGAACTGGTGCAGAACGCGATCGAGCACGCCTTCGACGCGGGCGAGAACGGTACCGTGACAATTCGCTCGGAACGGTCGGCGCGCTGGCTCGACG
This sequence comes from Nocardia salmonicida, assembly GCF_036142455.1. NCBI lineage: Bacteria > Bacillati > Actinomycetota > Actinomycetes > Mycobacteriales > Nocardiaceae > Nocardia > Nocardia salmonicida. The sequence goes on along the minus strand of NZ_CP108014.1, from coordinate 4,690,017 downwards.
TGATCATCTCCGACGACGGCCGTGGCCTGCCGTCAGGGTTCAGCCTGGAAGGTTCCGACCGGTTGGGTCTGCAGATCGTGCGCACCCTGGTGACGTCGGAACTGGGCGGCTCGATCGGCTTGCATCCTGGCGCCGATGTGGGCACCGACGCGGTGTTGCGGGTTCCGCTCGGACGTCGTTCCGGGCGCTGAAACTACTGAAAACAGCTGGTGGGCAACAATAAACCCGGCACCGTAAGGTGCCGGGTTCTCACACATGCGTTACCGGGCCGGGGGGCTGATGGCCCGGCAACGCCAGGTCCGTCGACTTAGACGGAGGTACGCGTACGGGTGCGTGCGTTGCGCCGCTTGAGCGCGCGCCGCTCGTCTTCGCTCATTCCACCCCACACGCCGGCATCCTGTCCGGACTTCAGGGCCCATGACAGGCAATCGGCAGTGACGGGGCAGCGGGCGCAGACCAGCTTGGCATCGGCAATCTGCGCGAGCGCAGGACCACTGTTACCCACCGGGAAGAACAGTTCGGGGTCCTCATCGCGACAGATGGCCTTGTGGCGCCAGTCCATTCCTCTGCTCCTTTGCGAGGGCGCCACAAAGGGCGCCTGTAGTTAGTGGATCGTTCACTTGTGCGACTCGAATGTTTCCGCACGGTTGCTTGTGAATGCTTTCACGATCACCGTAGATGTCAATAGGTCTCCGGCGCACCGTGGGGGAGATCACGCTCTGGGCCCCCACAAGGGGAACCTGCCCGGTCCTTTGTACTCGCGTCTGCAGGTTTTCGCAGCGCAACCAGGAGATTTTTCTTGACGGTCCAGTGTCAGGACGGCTTGGGGGCCACCACGTCCAGCACGCTGGGGACAGATGTGAAATGCACCATCTTGCGTTTTTCGATGAAGTCGCCATCGATTTGCAGGCCGATCTCCGTGTCCGTCTCGATTCGCACGGACGGCACATCATCGGCGCGGAAAAGCATGGGCGACTTGGGGTTTCCATTCTCGGCCAGCAACTGCCGCGCAAGCAACAGGGTTCGGGTCACACTCATCGACTTGACCGCGAACACACCGAGACCCGATTCGAAGGTGGTGGTGGGATTCGTGCGAATCGGACGGTCCTCGAGATAGGTCCACGGGCTCGAATTCGTGACGAAGGCGTAATAGACCTCCTCCAATGGATCCCTTCCCGTGACCTCGACGGTGACGCTCGGATCCTGACGCCGGGCCCGGAAGAACTGACGCACCGTGGTTCGCAGATATCGCGCGGGCGTCGCCTTACGGCCCTTGGCGCGGGCGGTGTCGATCGCCTCGCACACATCGGCGTCGAGGCCGACGCCCGCGCTGAAGGTGAACCACCGGTCGTCGGCGAGGCCGAGTCCGATCCGGCGGTCGGCGTCGCGCGCCAGCAGATCGATGAGCTGGTTGGTAGCTGTCACGGGATCGGGGGAGATGCCGAGCGCGCGGGCGAAGACGTTCGCCGAGCCGCCCGGGATGATCCCGAGGCGCGGGCGCCACACCTGGTCGTCGCCGACCTGGGGCACCGGAAGGAAGCCGTTGATGGTCTCGTTGACCGTCCCATCGCCACCGTGCACGACGATCAGGTCCATTTCCTGCGTCGATGCCCACTGGGCCAGTTCGGCCGCGTGGCCGCGATGCTGGGTGTGCGCAACGGTCAGCTGTGTTCGGCTCTCCAAGGCGTGAGCGAGCAGATCCCGGGTGGCCGGGGTCGTCGAGGTGGCATTGGGATTGACAATGAGCAGCGTCCGCACAGTGCCGAGGGTAGTGCGCGCGGGCGAACAGCCGACGCGCGCCGGGCGCCACGACACGTCGTCGTAGGCTGGGGCACGTGGCAGAGCAGGACGTGACAGACGGTGACCAGCGCGAGGGCGGCGAACAGGTGTCGACCGGCATTCCGATGACGGTGCGGCTGGCCGGTGGGCTGGTTTCGCTGGAGGGCCTGGCCGGGGTGGCGACCGCGATCGTGCTGATCGTGCGGGCGCTGACCGGGCACGATCAGTCGGCGGCCAGCGGGGTCGGCACCGCGATCTGGTTCGGGGTGCTGTTCGGCGGAGTGCTCGCCGCGGGCATCGGGCTGCTGCGCGGCAAACGCTGGGGACGGGCCATCGCGGTCATCGCGAACGTGTTGCTGGTGCCGGTGGCTTGGTCGTTGCTGACGGACTCACATCAGCCGTTGTGGGGGAGCCTGCTGGGGCTGGTGGCGGTCGCCGGATTGGTCACCCTGTTCGCGCCGGCCACCAGTCGCTTCATGGCTCAGGACTACGGCGAGATCCCCGAAGACGATTCGTAGTCTGACCTTTGTCGGGCAGGACTACGGCGAGATCCCCGGAGAAGATCGCCTCTAGTCAGGCCGTTGCCGCGCGTAGCGCCTCTCGGCACAGGTGGTCGGCTCGGCGGGTGGTCTCGGGTTGCCGGAATCCCTGGGTGAGGGCGAGCACCTGCGCGCAGGCGGTATCGAGGTCGATGAGATGGCCGACCGAGACGAAGAGCGGTTTCACGTCATCGCGGGTGCGCAGTGCCCGGCCGACGACTTCGCCGTCGATGGTCACATCGCTGACATCACCGCGATGAGGGCCGGGCGCGGAGTATTCGCCCCACACCGATTTGGCGACACCGATGGTCGGAATGCCGGTGAGCAACCCGACATGGCACGCCAATCCGAACCGTCGCGGATGCGCCGATCCCTGTGCATCGCACACGAGTAGATCCGGTGTGGTGGTGAGTTTTTCCAATGCCGCGACCGTCGCGGGAAGTTCCCGGAACGCGAGTAGTCCCGGCACATAAGGGAATTTCGAAATCCCCTGTGCGACTGCCGTTTCCACCGTTTCCATGGTGGCGATGTCGATAATTACCGCGGCCGTCGCGACGGTGCCGTCTTCGGCATAGGCCGAATCGATTCCAGCTGCCGTCGAAAATTGTGGCGGCGCAACGTTTTCCGTCGACACCAGGGGGCGGAGTTCGTCCTGGAGTGCGATCGCCTCCTCGGGTGTGCGCGGCCAATCGTGGGGTAACGCGATACGCATACGGCTCAGCTCACGGTCGCGGCCAGCGCCGTCAGTTCCGCACCGGCGAGGCGGTAGCCGATCCATTCGTCCTGCGGTGCGGCGCCGAGTGATCGGTAGAACTCGATCGACGGTGTGTTCCAGGTGAGCACCGACCACGACACCCTGCTGTAGCCGTGTTCGACCGCCTCGGCGGCCAGCGCCGCCACCAGTGCGCGGCCGAGCCCCGTGCCGCGGGTCTCCGGGCGCACGTACAGGTCCTCGAGGTAGATACCGTGCACGCCGTCCCAGGTGGAGTAGTTCAGGAACCAGATCGCACAGCCGTTGACCTCGCCGTCGTTCTCGGCGACGTGAGCGAAGAGCGCGGGCGTCGGCCCGAACAGCGCGGACCGCAACTGCTCCGAAGTGAGCGTGCACTCGGTGGGCGCCTTCTCGTACTCGGCCAGATCGTGGACGAGCCCGACCATCGCGGGCACATCGGCGGGGGTGGCCCGGCGGACCAGTGCGCTCATCGCGAGACTCCTTCGATCGGTTCGGTGCGGGTCGTCAGGTTGTGACCCCAGATGGAGCGGGCGTCGTGGTCGAAGCCGAGCACGCTCACCGCCCCGGTGGACATCGCGAACCGGCGGCCCTCGCGCACCGCGAACTCCGCCCAGCGCGCGATCAGCACCCGCGAGAAATGTCCGTGACCGACCAGGACCACGTCGCGCTGTGGCAGTTCCGGCTCGACCCGGGCGAGTACCCGGTCGGCCCGCTCACCCACTTGCTCGGCCGTCTCGCCGCCGGGGACCGGCGCGGTCCACACGGTCCAGCCGGGCACGGTTTCGCGGATCTTCGCGGTCGTGATGCCCTCGTACTCGCCGTAGTTCCACTCGACCAGGTCCTCGTCGAGCTGGATCGGGGACAGTCCGGCCAGTTCGGCGGTCCGGCGTGCCCGCAGGCGCGGACTGGTGAAGCAGAGCGGATCGCGCAGGTCGAGCGATTTCACCACCAGTCCGGCCGCGACGGCCTGGGCCTCGCCCTGCTCGGTCAGCGGCAGGTCGGTGAAGCTGGTGTGCTTGCGCTGACTCGACCACTCGGTTTCGCCGTGGCGCAGCAGGACCAGGCGGGCGTCGGGTGTGGACATGAGTCCATCATGGCAGTGCGGGTTCAGCCGAGCGCGTACAGCTGTCCGCCGCGGTGTTCGAACACGGTGTTGCCCAGGACGGCGGTGGCGATGGTGTCGCCGCGGTAGTCGGTGCGCTCGACCGGGATCTGCGCGACGGTCGCACCGTTGCCGCTGTCCACCGCGAGCTGCCCGTCGGAGACCGGGACCAGCAGCCTGCCCGCCATCAGCGCGGGCGTGCCGAGAGCGTCGCGAACCGTCCAGACCGGCTGTAATGTGCTCGAGCTCAAGGCGATGAGGCTGTTGCCGGTGAAGACGTAGATGGCCGAGCCGAGGCGGGTCACCGCGGCGCGCGCGTCCCACGGGGCGGCGAGCTGATGGGTCGCGATCTCGTTGCCGGTGCCGTCGTGCACCACGATCCTGGCGGGCAGTCCGAGGCCGGTGGCGGTGGGCGGGGTCGGGGGGTAGTAGACGGCGATCTTGTTGTCCGACACCGCGATTACCCGCATCTCGGGGGAGTCGGCGCCCGGTGCGGTGAGTACCCGTGAGCCGTATTCCTCGGGGGCGGTCGATTCCTTCGGCGCCGGGTTGAGCACTGTCAGCCGGTCGGTCGTGTCGCCGGGACAGCGTTCGAGCACCGCGAGGCGCGAGGAACTCGACGCGGCCGAGCGCAGCGTACATCCGTTGCGCGGCTGGGTATTCGGATTCACCGGCGCGTCGACGTAGCCGTACTCGAGGGTGCGCACCAGGTCCGAGCGCCACATCTCCAGCCGGTTCGCGCCGAGCGCCAGCAGGTAGGTGCCGTCACCGGTGACGCGGATCTCGTCGTCCATGTAGCTGCTGCGCGCGACCCGGCGCTCACCGGTATCGGCCTCCAGCATCACCGACTGACTGCACCCACGCTGATCGCGATAGGTGGCGATCACGGTGCCGAACTGCGACTCGACCCCGCACAGCGGCATATCCCGGCGATACCACCACAGCTGCGTGCCGGTGACCGGATCGCGCCCGCTCACGGTGCCGTGGTCGCCGGTCACCACCACATTGCCCGACGTGAGCGCCCGCCTGCTCGACTCGTCGGCGGCATGCCACTGCTCGCGCAAGGTGGTGGGCAGTTGGGTAGCCGCGGTGACGGTGGGAGCGGGGGAGGACGCGGTGACCGAATCGGTCCCGGTGGCATCGGCACGCGCCCAGACGACGAACGCCGCCACTACGAGAGTGACGGCGATCGCGATTGCTACAAAGATGTCGGCGCGCGTCCGCCGTTCGGGTGCGAGCACGCCAGCGACACTAGCAGTGTTGATTGGAGTGCTGGCGCACTCGTGTCCGCGGCCCTGAGGGCCGCCGGTTAGACGCCGTTGCTTGCTCCTTCGTCGCGTACGCAACGACGTCTAACCGGCGACCCGGCCGCGGACCGGCCACTTCGTGGCCGCCGCTCCCTAGGGGTCGCGGGTGGTAGCTGGGAGTGCGGTCATGGCGGAGCAGCTGGGGAGGGGCTTTGCCTGTCTCCCCAGCTGGCGCTCAGGCGTCTACGGTTTCCGCTGCGTCGGACGCGGTGGCTTCCGCGGGCTTGCGGCGGCGCCTGCGTCGGGCGGGCTTGGCTGCGTCGTCGCCCTCGGCCGGAGCCGATTCGGGTGCGTCGGTGGCTTCGCTGGTGCTCGACTCGGGGGTTTCCGCTTCGCCTGCTTCGGCGGGCTTGCGGCGGCGGCGCCTGCGTCGGGCGGGCTTGTCGCCTTCGGTGGTGTCGTCCGCGGAATCGGTGCTCGACTCGGTGGTCGTGCCCGATTCGCTGCCCTCGACGATGGGGGTGCCGCCGCGGGTGCGGCGACGGCTGCGCGAGGACTTGGGGCGCTCGGTGCGCTCCTCGACCACGGCGTCGTCGTCACGGGTGGGGGCCGCGGGTTTGCGGATCACACCGGTGATGCCCTCGGGGATGCCGAGATCGCTGTAGAGGTGCGGCGAACGGGAGTAGGTCTCGGCCGGATCGGCCATGTTCAGGCCGAGTGCCTTGTTGATCGACTCCCAGCGGTGCAGCTCGTCCCAGTCGATGAGGGTGATCGCGACACCGGTGCGGCCGGCGCGGCCGGTGCGGCCGATCCGGTGCACGTAGGTCTTCTCGTCCTCGGGGCACTGGTAGTTGATGACGTGGGTGACGTCGTCGATGTCGATACCGCGCGCGGCGACATCGGTGGCGACGAGCACGTCGATGGTGCCCTTGCGGAACTTGGTCAGCGCCTTCTCGCGGGCGATCTGACCGAGGTCACCGTGCACGGCGCCGACATTGAAGCCGCGCTCGGCGAGATCGTCGGCCACCTTCTGCGCGGTGCGCTTGGTGCGGGTGAAGATCATCGTCGCGCCGCGGGATTCCGCCTGCAGCACGCGCGCGACCAGTTCGGCCTTGTCCATCGCGTGGGCCCGGTAGACGAACTGCGCGGTGCGGTCGTGCACCGCCGAATCGTTGGCCAGCTCGGCGCGGATGTGCGTCGGCTTGGTCAGGAAGGTGCGGGCCAGGGTGATGATCGGGCCCGGCATGGTGGCCGAGAACAGCATCGTCTGCCGCTTGTCGGGCACCATCGACAGGATGCGCTCGATATCGGGCAGGAAGCCGAGGTCGAGCATCTCGTCGGCCTCGTCGAGAACGAGTACGCCGATCTTGCCGAGGATCAGGTGGTTCTGGTTCGCCAGATCCAGCAGACGACCCGGGGTGCCGACGACCACGTCGACGCCGTCGCGCAGTGCGGCGATCTGGGTGTCGTAGGGGCGCCCACCGTAGATGGCGGCGACCTTCAGCGAACCCTGGTGGTTGGTGAGGTACTTGCTCGCGTTCTCCAGGTCCTTGGTGACCTGGATGCACAGCTCGCGCGTCGGCACGATCACCAGCGCGCGCGGGGTGCCGTCGAGCGGGGTGGTGCCGGTGTCGGCGGTGGCGATGCGGTGCAGCAGCGGCACACCGAAACCGAAGGTCTTGCCCATGCCGGTACGGGCCTGGCCGATGAGGTCATCGCCGGCCAGAGCCAGCGGCAGGGTCAGTTCCTGAATCGCGAAGGTGCGCTCGATCCCGATCTCACCGAGTGCGCGCACGATTTCTTCGCGCACGCCCAATTCGGCGAAACTCGGCGGGATGTGAGTGTTGTCCAGCTCGGCCGTCAGGAGTGTGTCGGCCAAACCGGGTTCCTGTTCGACAGTGATCTTGCTCAGTGTTCGTGCCTTCCTCGTCATTGCATCTCGCACGCACGAGGTGGGGCGGGCCGGTCGGCCCGCGACGACCACTTACCCGCCTGTGATACTCACCGGGCCGGCGCCGGATAACCATCGCCGACCAGGCATTATGCGTGGCCGTCGAGACGGTGTCATCGGCGCGGCGCTGCGGTGATGCGGATTCGTTGCGCGCACATTTTCTCGACATTGCTGTCTGTGGACATCGCCGCTGTCCGCCCGCGCTGTGCGCCGGTGGAGTGCCAGGCCGCGGACTATGTCCGGGCGCCGAAATTAGCGTTGTCCACGGAGATTGTAGCGTGATAATCTGCGCAATCCGAATTTCGACGTGGTTGAATGCCGCGCGAATACAGGCTCGCCACTGGACTTCCTCAGCGCGGGTGGTGTGTCGCAGCGCAATTCATGAGCGCCGGATTTCGCGCGTGTCCGCAGGTGTAATCGAGCTCACTGGTACCGGTGGTACCACCTGTGAGACATTTCTAGTCGTGAGTATCACCGACACCGTCACCACCGCCGCGCGCCACGCGTGGGCCCTGAGCTTCGGCGCGGGTATCGAGCCCGTCGACCCGGCGCCTTCGACCGTGCTGTGGGACGAGCCGCACCGCCTGCTGCGTCGCTACGATACCGAATTCCAGTCTGCGGCAAGCGATTCCGCGGTGTTGCTGGTGCCGCCGCTGGCCGCGCCCGCCACCTGCTTCGACCTGCGTCGTGATCAGAGCCTGGCGCGGTATCTGGTGGAGACCGGCCGCGCGCCCTACCTGGTCGACTACGGCGAGATCTCCTTCGCCGATCGTCGGATGGGCTTCGAGGACTGGGTCACCGACATCCTGCCCGAGGCGATCCTGCGCGTGAGCGCCGATCGCGGCGGTGCGCCGGTCGATCTCATCGGCTGGTCCGTCGGCGGCATGTTCTCGCTGCTCACCGCCGCCGCGAACCCGGAGCTGCCGATCCGCTCGGTCACCGGCGTCGGCCCGCCGCTCGACTACGACAAGATGCTCGGCATTCCGCAGTTGCGCGCCGTGGCGAACCTCACCGGCGGCTGGGGCGCCACCGCGCTCGTCCGGGCCGCGGGCGGCATTCCGGCGCCGCTCACCAAGCTCGCCTACCGCCTCGCCGCGTACGACCGTGAACTGGCGCGCCCGCGGTTCATCGCCAGGAATATCACCGATGCCGCGACCCTGGCCAAAATGGAATCGATCGACCGTTTCCAGGCCGCCATGCCCGGCTACCCCGGCCGTTTCTACAACCAGCTGTGGGGTCGGATGATGCTGGCCAACGACATCGGCAACGGCAGGCTCGAACTGGCCGACCGGACCATCGAACTCGCCGATGTGCGCGTGCCCGTGCTACTGATCGGCGGCGAGTCCGACGTGATCACGCCCAAGGCCGCTGTCGAGGCCGGTTTGCGCACGCTGTCGGGCTCGTCATCGGTCACCTACGAGGTCGTACCGGGCAGCCACCTCGGCATTCTCACCGGACCAGAGGCCCGCGAAACCACCTGGGCCCACCTCGACAAATTCCTGGCCGAACGCGACTGACCATCGATCGGGACTATTGTTGACGGTCATGGGAGCCCAGACCTCTGCCGCGCCGGAATTCTTCTCGACCGAGCCGCTCGCCGCGGACCACGCGGGGGTGACGGAGCTGTTCGCGGTCCTCGCCTACGGCGAACTGTCCGCGTTCTATCGGCTTGCCGAGGAGGCGAAGCAGGCGCCGTCGCTACGGGGCCGGATCGGTGTCGCCAAGATGGCGGCCGCCGAACTCGCGCACTTCGAGACTCTGGAAGCCGCACTCACTGATCGCGGTGCCGACGCCGAGGCCGCGATGGCGCAGTACCAGGGGGCGCTGGACTCTTATCACGCCTCCACCGACCCGTCGACCTGGCTCGAATCGATGGTGAAGTTCTACGTCGCCGACGGCCTGGCCGCCGACTTCTACACCGAGATCGCGGGCGCGCTGCCCACCGAGGTCTCCGATGTGGTGCGCGACGTACTCGCCGAGACCGGGCACTCGCAGTTCGTGGTCGACGAGGTCCGCGGCGCGGTAGCGGCCAGCCGCTCCGAGCGCGACCGCCTCACGCTGTGGGGGCGCAGGCTGCTCGGCGAGGCCATCACGCAGGCACAGTTCGTGATGGCCCAGCGCGACGAACTGGCCGAACTGGTCCTCGCCGCCACCGGCGACCTCAACGGCATCGCGACCCTGTTCGACCGAATGCAGGAACGGCACGCGGCCCGCATGGCGGAACTGGGTCTGTAGTTCTGGGTCGCGGGGCGATCAGTCGTCATCCACCGATCGCGCGGTGCTGCACCAGGCGCAATTCCGGTGTGCGGGAAGCGGTTTCGCGCGGTAGCCAGATCACGACCTGTTGATCGTTGTCGGCGGCCAGCGTCTGCACCGTGTAGGTGACGGTGCCTCGCGTGGGGTGTTCGAAGCCGAGGAGGGTGGGTTGGTCCTCCGCGAGGCGGTGGGGTTGCCAGCGGCGGGCGAACTCGGGTTCCGTGCACAGGTCGGCGATGAGTTCGGCGACGCGTTCGTCATCGGGGCGACGCAGCCGTGTTCTGGCGAGCTGGTCGGCGAGTTGGTCGGCGAACTGGGCCCAGTCGGTGACCGTGGCGCGGGCGAGCGGATGGCGGAAGGTCCACAGGGCCAGGTTGACCAAGTCGGGATTGTCGAGCAGGCCGAGCGGGGCGGCCAGTTCCGACCACGCGTTGTTCCAGGCGAGCACGGTGGCACGGGTGCCGAGCGCGAACGCCGGGGTGGGGTCGAGCGAGTCGAGCACGCCGCGAAGTGCGGGGGACACCTGATCGAGGGCGGGATCGAAAGCGGTACTCGGGCAACGGGCGTCGCTGCTGGTGGTCAGGGCCAACCAGGCGAAATGGCCCCGCTCGGTGTCGTTGAACCGCAGGGCGGTGGCGAGTGCGTCGACCACTGCCATCGAGGGGTTGGTGTCGCGGCCCTGTTCGAGCCGGGCCAGATAATCGGCGCTGACGCCGGCCAACACCGCGACCTCTTCCCGACGAAGTCCAGGGGTGCGCCGCCTGCCGCCACCGGGCAGGCCGACGTCGGCCGGATTCAGCTCGGCCCGACGGGCGACGAGAAGTTCCGCGAATGCCGAACGAGCGCCCGGATGATCTGCCATATCTGCGCCTACCATGTCTCGATGGTGCCCGGTCATGGGGTTTTCAGCCACGCCCTGCCAGGACCAGGATAACTGCGGTCTGGTTAGCGGACCGCAGTCCGGTCAGGGTGGAGACATGACTTCCTCGACACAGACCCAGCAGTTGAAGACCGGATCCTGGGCCCTCGATGCCGCCCATTCCTCGGTCGCGTTCACCATTCGCCACCTCGGAATCGCCAAGGTGCGCGGCGGCTTCACCCGCTTCCTGACCGAGTTCGTCGTCGACGAAACGGGCGCGGCCGCCCTCGGCGCCACCATCGAACTCGATTCCTTCGACACCAGCAACGCCGACCGCGACGCCCATATCCGCCAGGCCGACTTCCTCGACGTCGCCAACCGCCCGACCCTCAGTTTCCGTTCCACCCAGCCGGTTCGGGTCGCCGAGACCTTCACCGTCACCGGCGAGGCCACCCTCGGCGCGATCACCCAGCCGCTGACCCTCGACGTCGAATGGGGCGGCATCGCCGACTTTCCCGACGGCACCCGTCACGCCGGTTTCTCCGCCACCGGTGCCATCAAGCGCACCGATTTCGGCGTCGGCGTCGCCCTGCCGGGCATGCTCTCGGACACCGTGAAGATCGAATTGGAGATCCAGCTGATCGAGCCGGCCTGACCTCGTTCGCTGACAGCGCACCAGGTGTGGGAGCGGTGGTGTTCGGGCTGCACTAGCCTGGGACCTGACAACACAGGACTCTTACGTTCGGAGGTTGGCCGTGGAGGTCAAGATCGGTATTTCGGATAGCCCGCGAGAGCTCGTCATCAACAGTGCACAGAGCCCTGAAGAGATCGAGGCGCTGGTGTCCGATGCGCTGAGCGGCTCCGCCGGCGTCGTGTCGCTCACCGACGAGAAGGGCCGCAAGTTCCTGATCCAGGCCACGAAGGTCGCCTACGTGGAAATCGGTTCCCCGGCCACCGGTCGCGTGGGATTCGCCACCGTCTGAGCCGCGAACACGACAATGCCCCGTCATCTTCGAGATGACGGGGCATTTCTCGTAGGTCAGAGGTCCTGCGAATACGCACGCTGAGCGGCGGTCAGCGGCACGTGCTTGAGGCCGCCCCACGCCAGCGAGACCGTGGTGTCGACCGCTTCGTCCTTGGGGACCGGGCGATCGGCTTCGAGCCAGTAGCGCGCCGAGAACTGGCTCGCACCGACGAGACCGACGGCCAGGATGCGGGCGCGGTAGGGATCGAGACCCGAATCGTGGGCCACCAGATCGAAGACCGCGTCGACACATGCCTCGGTGGCCTGCTCGACCCGGCGCTGCACCTGCGGTTCGCTGGTGAGGTCGGATTCGAAGACCAGGCGGAAGCCCTGCATCTCGTTGTCGACGAAATCGAAGTACGCGGCGACCGCGGCCCGCACACGCTGCTTATTGTCGGTGGTGGAGCGCAGCGCCTGGCGCACGCTCGACACCAGGATGTCGACGTAGTTCTGCAGCACCGCCAGGTACAGCTCGAGCTTGCTGGCGAAGTGCTGGTACAGCACCGGCTTGCTGACCCCGGCCACCTGGGAGATCTCGTCCATGCCCGCCGCGTGATAGCCGCGCTGGACGAAGACCTCGCTGGCGGCGAGCAGCAACTGCTGGCGGCGCTCGTCACGAGGCAGGCGGGTACCGCGCTTGGCCGGGACCGTCTCCGGCACCGATCGGCGCGAGGGCATGCGGTCCACGAGGTCAGTCATCTCGGCTCTCTATAGATAGTCGATTCCCCCGGCCGGAGGTGTGCGGTCCGGGTATCCCAAAGACGATACTCGCACGGTGTTCACCCTGCGTCTCGCCCTGGAAATGTAGTACCAGTCCGCGGAGTTCGCCGGGCCGTAACCGGGCGATCTCTTCCGGCCGCCCGCACGGCGGATTTGCCTACTGTGAGAATCTGATGGGGTGACCGACCGGACGGATGACCATGCCGACGGCGGGCGCGATATCGCTCGCTCCACGCACCCCTCCGAGTCCGGTGCTGTCACGTCGGCGCCGGAGGGGCGGGAACTGCAGGTCTATGACCCGCTCGGGCTCTATCAGCCCGCCGACCGATCCCGCCAGCCCCTACGTGCCCGCTGGGATCCCACCGACAACGACAACGGCCGCGCCCGCAGCCCACAGCGTGATGCGAAGAAGCAGAGCGCCCTCGGCCGATTCGTCTCCGCGTACGGCTGGCGGGCCTACGCGTTGCCGGTGCTGCTCGCCATCACCGTGCTCGTCGTCGTCGACGCGGTGCGCACCGGACCGATGCCGCTGCCCAGCGATCCCGGCTTCGGCGCGCTCAGTCCCAAGGTGGCGCAGTCCGGCATCATCGGCGCGCCTCCCGGCGACGGCAAGTTCCCCGCCGATCTGCCCCTCGGCGCGCTGCCGGAGGGCGGCGAATACGTCGAACGCGCGGCAGGTACCTGGCACATCGTGCCGGGCACCAGCGCTCAGGTCGGCGCGGGCACCGAGCGCGTGTTCCGCTACACCGTCGAAGTCGAGGACGGCATCGACACCTCACCGTTCGGTGGCGACGGCGCCGTGGCCAAGATGGTGGAGACCACCCTGGCCAACCCGAAGAGTTGGACCAACGACCCCAAGTTCGGCTTCCAGCGCATCGACGCGGGCCCGGCCGACTTCCGCCTCTCGCTCACCTCTCGCGAGAGCACCCGTGCCGCTTGCGGATTCGAGATCCCGATCGACTCGTCGTGCTACAACGCCGACCTCGACCGCGTCGTGCTCTCCGAGGTCCGCTGGGTGCGCGGCGCGCTGGCCTTCGACGGCGACATCGGCTCCTACCGCCAGTACCAGATCAACCACGAGGTCGGCCACGCCATCGGCTACCACGGCCATCAGCCGTGCGAGACCGACGGCGGCCTCGCCCCGATCATGATGCAGCAGACCTTCGGCACCAGAAACAACGACATCGCACTGCTCGACCCCCACGGCGTGGTCCCCGCCGACGGCAAGACCTGCCGCTTCAACCCCTGGCCGTACCCGCGCGGATAGTCGCCTCGCCCATGCGGGAACATGAACGGGGAAGAACAGCGCGGCAGGTTTGGTTGTAGTCAGCAGAGCGACCACCGGTAAGCGGTCGCGCCGACGCCACAGATACAGGAGTTCTCACGTGTCTCTCAATGGGACGTTGCCGCCGCTCGTCGAGCCGGCCGCGGAACTGACCAAGGACGAAATCGCTCGCTACAGCAGGCACCTGATCATCCCCGATCTCGGTGTCGACGGTCAGAAGCGATTGAAGAACGCCAAGGTCCTCGTGATCGGCGCGGGCGGCCTCGGCTCGCCCGCCCTGCTCTATCTGGCCGCCGCCGGTGTCGGCACGCTCGGCATCGTCGAGTTCGACGAGGTCGACGCCTCCAACCTGCAGCGCCAGATCATCCACGGCGAATCCGATATCGGCCGTCCCAAGGCCGACAGCGCCCGCGATTCCATCCTGGAGATCAACTCCGGGATCGACGTGCGGCTGCACAAGATCCGTCTGGAACCGGAGAACGCGGTCGAGCTGTTCGCCGAGTACGACCTGATCGTCGACGGCACCGACAACTTCGCCACCCGCTACCTCGTCAACGACGCCGCCGTCCTCGCGGGCAAGCCCTACGTGTGGGGCTCGATCTACCGCTTCGAGGGCCAGGTCTCGGTGTTCTGGGAAGACGCCCCGGACGGTCGCGGCATCAACTACCGCGACCTGTACCCGGAGGCTCCGCCGCCGGGAATGGTCCCCTCCTGCGCCGAGGGCGGCGTGCTCGGCGTGCTGTGCGCGTCGATCGGATCGGTGATGGTGACCGAGGCGATCAAGCTGATCACCGGCATCGGCGAGACGCTGCTCGGCCGCCTGATGGTCTACGACGCACTGGATATGAACTACCGCACCATCAAGCTGCGCCGCGATCCGCAACGTGAGCCGATCACCGAACTGATCGACTACGACGCGTTCTGCGGTGTGGTGTCGGAGGAAGGCACCGCAGCCGCAGCCGGGTCGACCATCACCGCCGCCGAGCTCAAGGACCTCCTCGACGCCGACAAGATCGAGCTGATCGACGTGCGCGAGCCGGTGGAGTGGGACATCGTCCACATCGCGGGCGCGACCCTGATCCCCAAGGACCGCATCCTGTCCGGCGAGGCGCTGTCGGAACTGCCGCAGAACAAGCCGATCGTGCTGCATTGCAAGACCGGCATCCGTTCCGCGGAGGCGCTGGCCGCGTTGAAGCGCGCCGGTTTCGCCGACGCGACACATCTGCAGGGCGGCGTGGTGGCCTGGGCCAAGCAGGTCGATCCGTCGCTTCCGGTCTACTGACCCGATAGCTGCCGGTTTGCGACCTCCTCGTATATTGCGGTGAGGTCGCAAAGTGGGCTATCACAGCGTGCCTTGGGACGCCTCCGGTGATTGCGGGGTTACGGTACGGCCCGTGACCTCAGTCGAACCTCCCGAGCATGTGCGAGCCACATTCGGGCTTCGCGAAGTGACGCCGGTTTCCTTAGGGGACTGGGACGGTGGCTGGCGCATGGGTGACGTGGTACTCAGCCCCGTCGCCGATCACGCGCGGGCCGCGTGGTCGGCGAAAGTACGCGAACACCTCGCGGTCGACGGACTGCGCGTCGCCCGCCCCGTCCGCGCCACCGACGGTCGCTATGTTGTCTCCGGTTGGCGCGCCGACACCTTCGTCGACGGCGCCCCCGAGCCCCGCCACGACGAGGTCGTCTCCGTCTCGCTGCGCCTGCACAAGGCGACGGCGGAACTGGAACGCCCCCGCTTCCTGGTCCAGCCCCCCGTCGCGCCCTGGGTCGACGTGGACGTGTTCGTCGCCGCCGACCGCGCCGCCTGGGAATCGATCCCGCTGCGCACCCTGCGCGCGGGCGGTGTCCCCATCGCCGCCACCCCCGACGGCCAGCGCTCCCTGGAACTGATCGGCCAACTCTCCACGCTGCGCAAACCCGTGCGCAGCCCTGACCAACTCGTCCACGGCGACCTCTTCGGCACCGTCCTGTTCACCGGCGCCCACACCCCCGGACTCACCGACATCACCCCCTACTGGCGCCCCGCCACCTGGGCCGCCGGGGTCGTTGTCGTCGACGCACTTGCCTGGGGCGGTGGCGACGACGGCCTGCTCGACCGCTGGGCCACCCTGCCCGAATGGCCCCAGATGCTGTTACGCGCCTTGATGTTCCGCCTCGCCGTCCACGCCCTGCACCCCCGCTCCACCCCCGAAGCCTTCCCCGGCTTGGCTCGCACCGCGGACATGGTCCGTTTGGCGCTGTAAGGGCGAATTGCGCGCATCGTGACCGATGGGTCGGATGTGATCTCAAATCCGTTGAGACTCAACGTTTCCTATGGCTGCCCATGCTATCTTCATCGAGCATCGCCGCCATGTGTCCTGCCCTGGACCCGGGGGACCCACTGCGGCCCGTCACGAGCGGTGAGGATTGCTACGGGTGAGAATCCAGCCCAGACAACAGATTCTGGACATTTGGAGCGCCATGCTCTCGGCCTGCTACCGGGACGAGAAGTGGCATTGGGACGGCGTCCTCGGCGCCAATTCGATCAGCGATTCCGAACAGCTGCTGTGCCTGTTGTATCCGGCGACGGAAATCGAGAGTTTCTCGCTGGATAGGCCGGAACTGATGGCCGACGACGTTCAGGTCGCCCTCAGCGCGTTCGGTGGGCCGACCAGAATCGGTATCGCCATGATCGGACTGATGGAGCAATACCTGCGGCGCAATACCGGTGCCGACGGGACGCCGCGCTTCGACGCGGGCAGTTATCTGCGCGCGAACGCGGGCCAGGAACCCACTCGGGAACAACTCGCGATCGAAGTGGTCGACAGCTATTCGATGTCGGTGACGCTGTGCCTGGCCGGTCTCGGGTTCGCTCGCGTCTTCGATCGGTGGGCGAACGCGGAGAACCGCGAGGACATCAGAATCCGGATCGCCGATCTCAGAGCCGCGATGAGCGATCGGCTCACGATCGCGATGACCGGATTGATCCGCAGTTTCGTCGTCAATACAGTGTCGGTTCGCTCGCCGTCGGGCAAGGCGATGCTCGCGATGCTCAATCAGTCCGGCGCCCCGGAGAATTCGGTGGTCGAGGCGGTCCGCGACAATCTGGATCGCGTGCGGGCCCGCCTGCGCACCGATGTGAAGCTGGGCCGGACACCGCACACCGACTTCGAAGAAGACGATCAGCTGTTCGAATGTGGCTGGAGTTGGGGGGTTGTGCAGGAGGCGGATCCGGTCGAGTTCGACGATCGGGAGGTCGCGCAGACTGTCGGTATCGCCGATCCACGGCCCTATCTGTACTTCACCGTCGTCGCTCTCGACGGCATCAACGATATTCTCTCGCAACGGACCAGAGAGCTCGACCTGCTCAACAAGGAACAGCAGCGACTGGCCGACGCGCTGCGTGTGCGCTGGGATCTGACGCAGCGGTACTGGTCGACCGTCGCCCGGTTCGGCGCAGGGCGGTGGCCGCTGGAGGACATTCCGTGGCGCACCTCCGACGGCGAGGAGTCCGACTACTTCAGTTTGATCGTGTCGGCGGTACTGATCCAGGAACTGATCGCCCGCACCGCCTCCGATGACGATCTCACCCGCGCGGTCGCGATCTTCGACGAACTGTCCCGACGCGGCCGCATCACCCGGCGACCGACCAAGGCCGACTCGGCGGTCGCCCTGCACGACCCTGGCGTGCGAATGGTGCTGGCGGGCACGGAGAAGGTCGACGGCGGCGGTCCCCAGCTGACCTGGATCGTGTCCGATTTCGCGACCGTGCTGCTGAAGCGGGCACTACAGGCGGCGCAGTTGTCGAGCAATATCGGCGCCCGCGATCAGCTGATGGAACTGGCCAAGAACGTGATGGACCATCTGGACCGCCGCGTGATCGCCGACGGCATGGCGACCGGGCTGTGGGACGATCCGGCCGGTGTCTTCGGCGGGAAACATCAGCAGCATCCCTCCTGGTACCTGACCGAGCGGATGGTCGAGTGCCTGGTCGCCGCCGACCGAACATACCGGGAGACACCACTGCGTTCGACGGCGATGGTCAGCCGTGCCGTCGAAATCCTGAACGAGGCAGAACATCTGCTCAACCAGGCGATGCTCGAGGTGAGCATCTTCGACACCTCGGCCAACCGGGTGTCACTCGACGAGATCGAACGCAAACTCGGGCGGGCGCGCGCACTGATCAACACCCAGCCCGCCACGTCCTTCACGTTGGCCTCGACGGCGCTGAAGGAACTCGACGACCTTGCCTACGCGCGTTCCAATGCGATGAGGAGCACCTGATCCGATGATCGTGTTCGCCACCTCCGACAAGGGCGGGACCGGGAGGTCGGTCACCAGCTGCAACCTCGCCTATCGACTCGGGCTGCGTGGAACCAGCACCGCCTACGTGGACTTCGACTTCGGCTCGCCGACGGCGGGTGCGCTGTTCGAGATCAGCAAAGTCGACAAGGGCGCAGAGCCGGGCCACGGATTGCACTCGTATCTGCGCGGCGAGATCACCGATCCGCAGCGGCTCGACGTGCGAGCGGCAACCGATCGCGAAGCCTTGCGCAGCAGGCGTTCCCGCGGCGGCAAGCTGTTCCTGCTGCCCGGCGACGAGGGCGGTGGTGAGGCGATGGCGGCGGAGGACCCGCAGGTGGTGCGGCGCTGCATCGATCTCCTGCTCGAGCTCGACGCGTCGTTCAAGGTGGTCATCGTCGACCTCAGTGCGGGCCGGTCGGTGGCGATGCAGATCGCGCTGGAGGCCACGGCGCCGAAGAACATGCCCGACAAAGAGGTCTACTGGTTGCTGTTCCACCGTTGGACCCGCCAGCACATCATGGCGGCCCACGGCTTGGTCAACGGCCCGAAGGGCCTGATCCAGACCGGCACCGCCGAAATCGGCCGTCAGCCGCTGTACAGCGAGCGAGAGTTGCGGCGGCGTATCCGCTTCGTGCGCACCGCGGTGCCGCGCCCAGGAGAACAGCCCGAGATCGTGAGCGGTCCACAGGCCGCGTGGTTGCTGCGTCAGGATGCCGCGCTGCGGTCGCTGGCCGCCGAATATCGTCTCGGCGCCGGATCCCTGCTCGGGCGCACCCCGGTGGAGCCCGTGCTGCAGTGGCGTGAACAGATCATCCTCGACGCCGATGTCGCCGCGGGTATCGCCAATCGAGAAACCGTCGACGCGTTCGAAGACCTCGCCAGGAAGCTGATCGCCGAGGACACCTGGGTACCGATCTGAGGGTCGGTGTGGACCGCGACGAAAAACTCGTTAGGCTCCCTGTTTCGTGGACTCATTGTTCCAGGAAGCGACTGCGGCGACTCGTGTGGAATCCGTTGCCATGTCGCACGTATCCCTCGAGGTCGGCCATTTCTCGATGGACGAACTCGCCAATCGACCAGACGCGGTGCGCGCCCAATTCGAGCGGGTCGCGCCGTTGGTGCGCGCATTCACAGAGATGGCGCGCGACGAGTTCGCCGAGCGAGCCGGTGGTCGTTCCCGGGTCAGGGTGAGCACGTGTTTCCTCATCGACGACTATTTCCGCGGTACCACCGATCCGCGGGCGATCCTGCCCGGATTCCTGCGATCAGCGGCAGAATCGGGGATCCGCGTCGACTATCTCGGCCGGGAGGCCGGTTGCGCCGTGGTGCCGAAGAAGGACAGCAGCGGAGCACCGACCAAACTCGCCCAGATCGTCGCCGACATGGTGGTCGCCGAGCCGCTGGAAGGCTATTCCGGTCGCAGGCCACCGACCACCGAACTCGGGTGGTTGAGCAACGGACGACCATCCAGCGACGACCAACGCCGCGATGCCATGGACCTGCGCGACTACGAGCCGCCGCTGGAACTGAGCAGGCGCAATCATTCGATCTACCTCGATGTCGAGATGTGGCGTCGTGATCGCGAGCGCGAGGACCCGTACTGGTCGTGCCCGTTTCTCGCTACCGTCTGGCAGTTGTTGCGGCTCGGCATGGTTCGTGCCGAAGGCAGGCGCGTCGCCGAGCCCGTCGACTGTCGCGACTGGGCCACTCAGGAGTGGGCGGAAAGCTGGGGCGTGTTGCCCTCGATCATGCAGTTGCACGACGCGGCGCCGTTCGCGGCGTTCCGCTCGGTCTCGATCCTGCCGAAACGCTATCTGGGGATCGAACATTCGGTGCAGCAGATCATGGATCACCTCGACATCGACGCAGGGGTCAACGAGGTGTATGCCCAACGCGCGCAAGAGAATCGGATCGTCGCTACCGAGCATCTCAGCGATCGGCTCTCGCACATCTTTCTCGGCGCCGACTGAACCGCGGTGAGGGCGTACGCTGCAACGATGGATCTGCGCCCCCCGGTATCGGCGGTGCTCGGCGAAGTCCGCACCGGCTTGCTCCCCGCGGCAGCCGCGTTGTCGCGCGATTCCGCGGCCGAACTCATGGCACTCGTGCACGGCCATCCGGTGCCGTCGAGGGAACGGCCGGTCACGTGGGCACAATCGCCGGTCGTGCTCGAAGGCATCGACTGCAGGCTCGCCACTCCCGATCAGCGTCGTGTCAGGGCCGTCGGCACTGTCGCGGCCCGAGCCGCGGTGGTCGGTGGCCGGATCATGCAGAGTTCGGCACGCAGCGCGGTGGTGCCCGCGCAGTCGGATCGGCGACAGAAGTGGGTGCACTATCTGCACCGGCCCGGCGTCGTCGAAGTGCTCACGCGCGCGCAGGCGAACCTCGGCGCCGATCTCGCCTCGGGTTTCCTCGCGGTGCGCGAGGGCGCCACCGACACCTTCGACCCCGGTGCCGTCGCGGCCCGGTTGGCTGTTCGTGTTCGACGCAATCCGATGCTCGATCAGCGCCCGCCACTGCACACTCCGACGACACAGCTGCGGTGGGCCGCGCGCGTCGTCGATGGCGCCGAGGCCGCGATGACGTTGACGATGTACCCCGACGAACTGCGCACCGCCGAATTCGTCGTCGGCGACATCGCGCAGTTGACCGCGGTACAGGCACTGTGCGATGACATCGCGCTGCATGACTGGCTGCTGACGGTGCTCACCGAGGTGATCGACGAAGCCGAGATGTCGGAACTGTCGCGGACCCCGGTGGAGAAGGTGATCAGCCCGCTGCTCGAGCACCTGGTCTACCTGTGGATGCCGGGGGCGACGACCCCGCCGGTGGTACGCGGACTCTGGGATGTGCTCGAGGCCGACCCCGGATTCAGTCGGCAGTGGAACGCGCGGGTGGGGCAGTTGCGCGACAGGCTCGCCGTCGCCACATTGGCCGCGCTGAACCGCTCCACCACGGTGTGGTGATCACAAGCGGAACAGTTGGCGAACCAGCAACGCGAAGAACACCGAGATCGAGACGATCCCGGCGTAGGACTCGACGATGAGAAGCACCCGTGCGGTCGTCCCGGCGTACTCGACATCCTGGTAACCCAGTGGGTTGAGGAAGCTGACGAATCCGAGGTACACGGAGCGGCCGACACTGGTCGTCGAGGTCAGGGCCACGGCGAGGGTGAACAGCGCGATCTGACCAGCGATCCATGCCAGCAGCCGGAACGGCCGGTACCCGTAGCCACACAGCAGATCCGAGCTCCGGCCGAGGAAGCGGCCAAGCCGGGTGCGGTTGGCGACGGTCCTCGCGCGTGCCTGGTTCAGGCCGCAGCGATCCTGACCGCGAGTGTCCTCTGTCACCGTGTACAGCCGGATGCCCTGGCGGTAGGCCAGGGCGGCGTGCGCGGGCAGCCGAGCGTGGCGCAGGTGTTCGCCGAGATCTTCGTAGACCTCGGCCAACAGTCTGTCCTGGGTGCGGCTCAGTCGCAGCGGTCCACGCATTTCCACTTCCGCCGCGAGCAGCGCGCTGAGCGCGGTGATCAACACCAGGTCGTCGCCGGCCGTTCGGAGCCGGACGGGGTCCGCGTCGCGGTACAGATGCGCGAACACCAGGCTGTCGCCTGATCGGCGGGTCGTCGGCGGGGTGTAGCTCAGCAGAACCCGCTCGACTCGATGGTTGAAGTCGTCGAGCAGAACGTATTCGTCGGCCGCGCCGTCGCCGCGCCGGAAGTCGCCGATCTCCGCCGCGAAGGCATCCGCGTGACGTTGGATCAAATCCGTCTTCGCCGCGACGAAGTCGCTGAGATTTCTCTGTTCGGTGTGTTCCATGGGTCCCCCCGAATCGGTCGCGGCCGTCATCTGCCCGGTGGCGCGTGACCGCCTTTGCGCCATCGTGGATCCGTGCGGTCCAGGGGCGGCCAACGGCTCTCGACAGGCTCGATCCAGCGCACCAGCAGCTCGCGGGGTTCACCTGCCCCGAAGTACTGGTCCTCGTATCCGGCCCACGTGAAGCCGGATTCCTTGTACAGGTTCGCCGCGGGCACATTCGACGGGCGAACGGTGATGAAGACCGCGCCGATGCCGTCGGCGCGACAACGGTCGATCGCGCGCTCCAACAGAGATCTGCCCAGACCTCGGCCCTGGTGTAGCGGAGCGACAGCCAATCCGACGAGCCACGCGGTGCCTTCCGGCGCGACGGCGACCATGGCATAGCCGCAGATCGAGTCGGCGATTTCAGCGACCACCCAATGTGATCCGTGCACGTCGAACAATTGGCGCAGCGCGAAATACGGGTAGGCCAGCTGCATGAACTCGCTGGATTCGAGCTCCGCGATCGCGGGGAGGTCCTCGACGACGGCCGACCGGAACACTGGATCGGTCAACCCGCTCGAGATGTCCAACTACCGCCCCACCTCCGTTGCGCAGCCGCAAGGTTCGCTTTCCAGAGTAAAGGCAGGGTCGGTAACCGGGCTACAAACATTGATGAAAGCCGTTGGCTCACAGTCGAAAGCCACACCCGGGGAGGAATTTCCGAGTGTGGCTTCCGGTGGTCGGCTACCGCGTTGTCGGGTTTACTCCGGGGCCGGTGGGCGTCCGTCTCGTAGCCGGGCAACCTCCGAGCGCGCGAAGTTCACCCGTGGTGTCTGCGCGCCGTGATCGGTGGCCAGGGCATCGGCCAGATCCGAGACCGCGTCCAGCACGAATCCGTGACGGGTCCGCGTTTTACGATCCCCGCCGGTGCGCCGGAATGCCCGCCGCTGCTTGGCATTTCCGCAGGCGGCGGCGCATTCGGCCACGGTCACCGTGTCGGCTGCCACCTCCGGCGCGAGGATCGCGGCCAGGAATTCGCGCTCCCGCGCGACGGTGAGCCGGAACACCAGCACCGCGACGACCAGCACGACCACCATGAGAAGTGCGATGAGGCCGAGCGCGGCGATATTGCTGCCGTTGTTGAAGTTGCCCTGACCGTCCCATATTCCGTGCAGCAGCATCGCCGTCGCCATCAGGAGCAATCCGCGCCCGACGCGGCGCGGCTCGGCGGGCCTGCCCAGCAGATACACCAACCCCGCGCAGAAGACCGCCGTGTAGACCATGTGGCCGGTGGCGCCGGTCACCACTCGCATGACCACTGTCCCGAGCGAGGCATCGACCTGATTGGCGCCGAACTGGGACGCCCCGGAATTCAGGCCGTAGGAGATGTCTTCGAGGATCTCGAATCCGAGGCCGAGGAACGCGCCGAGGACGAATCCGTCGAAAGCGGTGCGCACCAGCCGCGGTGCCAACGCGATCAGCAGCAGCAGCCCGAAACCCTTGGCGGTCTCCTCGGTGAACGGCGCGGCCAGCGCCGGACCCCAGTCCTGTGCCCAGGCGTAGCCGAAAAGCTTGCCGTAGATGCTGATCAGGGCGGTGTTGGCGTAGGACGCCATGGCCCAGGTCGCGGCGAAACCGCCCCAGGCGAACGCGACCACGAGCAGTTTCACCGGCTGACGGGCATAGCGGTCGAAATGCTGGGCGAACCACCAGAAGATCGCACCGTAGATCCCGAAGACCACCGCGCTGACCAGGATCGCCCGACTGTAGGCGCCGTAGGTGCGTCCGATCATGGCGGCGAACAGCAGCGCACCGGACCCGACAAGAACCAGATAGACCCAGAACGCGAGGTTGCGCGGCTGGTAGAAGGTGAACGAGCGGCCCCAGCCGGAATCCTCGATGGCCAGGAACCTGGCGTCGGCGAGCTCGGAGGTGGACGTGGTCATGACGACTCCTTTCCGGTGTGGGTGAGGGTGGCGATCATCGCGCCGACGTCGGTGAGGATGTCCTGACCGGCTTGCTCCGGGCCGAGCGCGATGATCTCGACACCGGTCCCGTCGATGACGAACGCGGCCAGCACGCCGTCCATCTGCGGCGCCGCGTATCTGGTCATGACTCCGGACTCGCCGCTGAGGGTGGTCACCGCCACCGGGTCCCCGGTCGCGGTGAGTGCGCTTCCCAATTGCCGTTGGGTCTGTTCGATCTGATCCAGCAGAGCCGCCGAGTCACCGGCGAATGTGCCGGTCCGTACGGTGAATTGGGTGCCGCCGCGGGTCAGTACGGCCGCGTCGGGGTACCCGCGCCCGGTCGGTTCATCGCCGACGAGCTCGCCCTCCACCAGCGACCAGCCACCGTCCGCCGTGAAGGTGAAGCCTCCCTTCAGGGCGATCACGTCACCAGCGGTGGTGACGTCCGCGACCGGAATTGCGTCATCGATCCGCGGCAGCACGACGCCTTGCAGGAAGGCCAGTGCGAGCACTACCAGCGCGGGCAGCAGGGTGCGCCGATCCATGCCCCACCAGCGGCGATCCACCGGTACCCACCGATCGCCTGGATCGAAAACCTCTGCCGAGGACACAGATTCGGCTTGTGCGTGTGTTCCCATTCGGGCCTCCGTTCCGGGTTCGCCACACGATAGCTGGAAATCTGTCGACGCTGTCGGCTCGTCGGCCACACAGCCGAAAGCCGCGTTCGGGAGGGACCGAACGCGGCTTCCGGGATGGAGTGGACGGGTCAGACGCTGGCGTAGGCCAGGGAGGGAACCTTGTCGGTGGCGAAGGAGGTGCGCAGGTAGAACCACCAGGTGACGGCGGCCATGACGAGGAAGACGGCGGCGTAGGCCCAGAAGGCGGGGGCCATGGTCTTCAGGTGGACGTTGGACAGACGGAGGGCCTGCTGGACGACGAAGCCACCCGCGGCGCCGACCGCGCCGATGACACCGATCGCGGCACCGGCTTGACGCTTGGCGGAGGTGGTCGCCTCGGTCAGGTCCATGCCGTGCTCGGAGGCGTACTTCTTGGCGGTGGCGTTGAAGATCGACGGGATCATCCGGTAGGTGGAGCCGTTACCGATACCGGCCAGGACGAACAGCACGAGGAAGGCGGTCAGGTAGAGCGGGAAGCTCTTCAGCTCGACAGCGGCCACGATGCCTGCCACCGCGATCGACATACCACCGAAGACGAACACGGTGATCTTGGCGCCGCCGCCGATCTTGTCGGAGACCCATCCACCGAACGGGCGGCTGAAGGAACCGACCAGGGCGCCGAGGAAGGCCAGGTTGCCCAGGGTGGTGATCCAGCCGATCTTGGCGAGGTCGGGGAAGGTGGCCTTGATCAGCGTCGGGAAGGCGAACGAGAAGCCGATGAACGAGCCGAACGTGCCGATGTAGAGGAACGACATGATCCAGGTGTGCCGGTTGGTCAGCGCGAGCTTGTAGGACTTGCCGTCGGACCTGGCCTCGGACAGCGAGTCCATGAAGTACAGCGCGCCGATGGTCGCTACCGCGATGAACGGCAGCCAGAAGAGCACGGCGAGGGTGATACCGAAGCGGTAGCCGGCCGCGTCCTTGGCCATGATGTGGGTACCGAAGGTGATCAGCAGCGGCACGATCAGCTGGGTCTGCGCGACACCGAGGTTGCCGCCTGCGGCGTTGAGGCCGAGCGCGGCGCCCTTCTTGCCCTCGGGGAAGAAGAACGAGATGTTCGACATCGACGAGGAGAAGTTGCCGCCACCGACACCGGCGAGGGCGGCCAGCACCAGGAACACCCACATGGGTGTGCTCGGCTGGTTGACGAAGTAGATGATGCCGAGCGCGGGCAGGAACAGCATCGCGGCGCTGAAGGCGGTGAACGCGCGCCCACCGAACCGCGGTACCGCGAAGGTGTACGGAACTCGCAGGGCCGCGCCGACCAGGGTCGGGATCGAGGTGAGCAGCAGCGCGTTGCTCACGGCGACCGCGTTGCCCTTGCCGAGGCCCTCGAGGAAGCTGAAGCCGGCCGGGCCCATCGCGGTGACGATGGAGCCCCAGATGACCCACATGCTGAAGCCGAGATTCTCGGCGAATACGGAGAAGTACAGATTCTTCTTGGCGGTCTTCGCGCCGCCGGATTCCCAGAACCTCGCGTTGTCGGGGTCCCAGTGGGAAATCCAGCGGCCCTTCTTCTGGTGTTCGAACGACGGGGATTCCGTCGCCTGGCCGGTGGCGGCGATTGCGGTCATCGGCTTCCTCTCGATCGAGCGCGTGTGCGGTGTCGAGATAAAGGTAGGAGCCGGTTGTTGCGTGACAATGGCCTCAGGTGACGTTCCCGGCAACTACGGCTCACCGCGCGAATTCGCCGCTGGTGACAGTCTGGTTACCTGGAATTAGGAACCGAACCTATTGCCAGCTCAGCGATCCGGGTATTCGGCGATGAGCGAGCCGAGGAAGCAGTTGGCGGCCTGCACGGCTCGCTCGGCGTCACCGTCGATGACGGCCTGCACGAGCTCGGCGTGTTCGGTGTCGTACGCGTCGTCGGATTTCGCGGTCCGCGCGTGGATCACCTGCTCGATGATCGGC
Organism: Nocardia salmonicida; assembly: GCF_036142455.1. NCBI lineage: Bacteria > Bacillati > Actinomycetota > Actinomycetes > Mycobacteriales > Nocardiaceae > Nocardia > Nocardia salmonicida. The sequence continues at coordinate 4,663,880 of NZ_CP108014.1, read as the reverse complement.
AGCAGCGAATCGTAGAACTCCAGGTATACCGCGTTGTGGCTGGCGACGACGATCGCGCGGTGCAATTCGACGTCGGCGGCGATGGCCACCGGGTCGGCTTCGGCCCAACTCCGGTTGCTGCGTTCGGCGAGCAAGCGCTGGAGGGTGGCGATATCGGCATCGTCGCGGCGGCGCGCGGCCAGGCCCGCCGCGGTGGTGTCGAGGGCTTGGCGCAGTTCGAGGATGTCGCGTTCGTGCGCGTCGGCGAAGTACTTGCCCAGGGTGCCGCCGACCTCGGAGGTGGCGATCACATAGGTGCCAGAGCCCTGGCGGCGTTCGAGCATGCCCGCGTGCACGAGCGCCTGGACGGCCTCGCGGACGGTATTGCGGCCGGTCCCGGTGAGCTCGGTGAGTTCGGGTTCGGTGGGGATCCGTTGACCTACCGGCCAACGGCCGGAACGGATCTCGGCCCGAAGCTGTTCGGTGACCTGGGCGATGAGGCTGGTACGCCGGACGGGTTGCACGTCAGCAAGGGTACTGGTGCGACCTCGCGTTCGGGAGATCGCTCACAGTCGCTTGGCAGTAGTCATCGGGTCATCCTATGATTTCCGGGTGCCGCCACTCCGCGATTTCCAGCCGGCTTCTGGCGCCGAGTCGACCCTTGTGGACGACCGGCGTGGTCGCGTCGACCCGTCTCCCGAGATCACCAGGCGGTCGCTGATCGAAGGTCGGCTGCTCGTGCTGGCGGCCATCGTCATGTCGGCGCTGACTTTGCGCGCCGCTGTCACCGCGTTCAGTCCGCTGGCGGAGAAGATCGGCGCCGAGGTCGGGTACGGGACGGGGATCGTCGGGGTGTTCGGCATGTTGCCGACCGCCATGTTCGGTCTCGCCGGGCTCGTCGCGCCGCTGTTCGTGCGCCGGTGCGGGCTCGAACGGACGGTGTTCGTGGCGATGCTGCTGGCCGGCGCGGGGTCGCTGGTGCGGGTGTTCGCCACCGGGACGGGCGCGTTGCTGGCGTTCTCCGGGGTGGCGCTGCTCGGCATGGGCATCGGCAATGTGGTGATTCCGCCGCTGGTGAAGCGGTATTTCGGCGATCACCTTGCGGTGATCAGCTCGCTCTACATCGTGATGGTGCAGCTCAGTACTGTCATCCCGGCGTTCATCGCGGTGCCGGTGGCCGAGGCGCACGGCTGGCGGATCTCGATGGGCGTGTGGGCGCTGGTCGGTTTCGCGGCCGCGATTCCGTGGTTCGTGGTGCTGCGTGACCGGCGTGGTCGCGACACGGTCGACACCACCGGGCTGCCTGCCGAAGCGCCCGAGACCGGCAAAGTCTGGCGTTCGCCGGTGGCATGGGGGATGGCGGGCATGTTCGGCATGACCTCGCTGACCACCTACGCGATGTTCGCCTGGCTGCCCAAGATCCTGTCCGACGCGGGCGCGAGCGCCGGCTTCGGCGGCAGCATGGTCGGGCTGTTCGCGCTGATGGGGCTGATCCCGGCACTGGGCGCGCCGACCGTGGTCTCGCGGATGCGCAATCCGTTCCCCGTCGTCGTCGGCTGCATGGTGCTGTTCGCGACCGCTTTCGTCGGCCTGCTGGTAGCGCCGATGCACGCCACTCTGCTGTGGGTGGTGCTGCTGGGTCTCGGCCCGTCCACTTTCCCGATGGCCCTCACCCTGATCAACCTGCGCACCCGCACGCCCCAGGGCTCCGCGGCGCTGTCGGGCTTCACCCAGGGCGTCGGTTACGCGGTCGCCTGCCTCGGCCCGCTGCTGTTCGGCATGCTGCACACGTGGACCGGTGGGTGGCTCGTCCCGTTCGCCATGCTGTTCGTCGCGCTCGGCGTGCTCCTCGCGGGTGCGTGGCAAGCCTGCAAACCGCGCATGCTCGAAGATTCTTGGTAATTGCCGACTGATAAACGAACTTCTCACAGTTGGTCGCCTGTCGAAGTGCGGTCCGCGTGACTCTGGCCTAAAATCGCAGTGACGAGGCGTAGCTCACACCCTCACCAGCGTTTCCGCTGATTTCTTGCCGCTTCCTTACCTGCGGAAATCGTTGCGACACATGCCCGAAACAAAAGGGCTGATCTCACCTTCCTGACCGGGTGAAGGTGAGAAACCGTTGATTCGCGCGACATTTCCCGCAGCATTTCGGCAATACCCATTTCCTACCGTTGGGCCATCGCACTTTTGGGAGGCCCAATCTTGAGCACGCTGAAGCGGAACCACGACATCGCGCACTGGGATGCCGAAGATGTCGCGGCCTGGGAGGCCGGCGGCAAGGACGTAGCCAAGCGCAACCTGATCTGGTCTGTGATCGCCGAGCACATCGGATTCTCGGTGTGGTCGATCTGGTCGGTGATGGTGCTGTTCATGCCCACCGACAAGTACGGCATCGACGCGGCGGGCAAGTTCTTCCTCGTCGCCATGCCCACGCTGGTCGGCGCGTTCCTTCGCATTCCCTACACCGTCGCCACCGCCCGCTTCGGCGGCCGCAACTGGACGATCTTCTCCGCGTTCCTGCTGCTGATCCCGCTGCTGCTGACGCTGTACTTCGTCAACCAGCCCGGCACGTCCTACACCACGTTCCTGGTCGTGGCCGCGTTCGCCGGCTTCGGTGGCGGCAACTTCGCGTCGTCGATGACCAACATCAACGCCTTCTACCCACAGCGCCTCAAGGGCTGGGCCCTCGGCATGAACGCCGGCGGCGGCAACATCGGCGTCCCGGTGATCCAGCTGCTCGGCCTGCTGGTGCTGGTCACCCTCGGTGGCGACTACGCCTCGGTGATCTGCGCGGTCTACCTGGTCCTGGTCGGTATCACCGCCGTCGGGGCCGCCTTCTACATGGACAACCTGACCAACCAGCAGGCCGACCTGTCCTACATGGTCAAGGCCCTGCGGGTGCCGCAGTCCTGGGCGATCGCCTTCCTCTACATCGGCACCTTCGGCTCGTTCATCGGCTACAGCTTCGCCTTCGCCCAGATCCTGCAGATCAGCTTCAAGGCCGGGGGCGACACCGCCGCCCAGGCCGCCATCCACGCCGCCTCGATCGCCTTCATCGGCCCGCTGCTCGGTTCGCTGGCCCGCCCCTACGGCGGCAAGATGGCCGACCGGATCGGTGGCAGCAAGGTCACCATCGCCACCTTCGGCGCCATGATGCTCGCCGCGCTGCTCGTGGTCACCGCCTCGACGATGGCCGACGGCAACAAGGGCATCGCCACCGGCGCCACCATGACCATGCTGGTCGCGGGCTTCATCGCCCTGTTCGTCCTGTCCGGTTTCGGCAACGGCGCCGTCACCAAGATCATCCCGTCGGTGTTCGAGGCCAAGTCCAAGAGCCTGCCGGTCTCGCGGGTCGAGCAGGCGGCCTGGTCGCAGAACACCTCCGGCGCCCTGATCGGCTTCGTCGGCGCGATCGGCGCCCTCGGCGGGGTCGGCATCAACATGGTGCTGCGCAGCTCGTACTCCAGCACCGCCTCGGCCACCACCGCGTTCTGGGTCTTCCTGGCCTTCTACGTGGTCTGCGCCGCCGTTACCTGGACGGTGTTCCTGCGCCGTCCGCGCCTTTCCTCCGACGCCGCTGTCGTGGTCGAGGCCGAGTCCCTGGTCCTCGAGGCCGAAACCAACGCTTCGTCGGCCAATTCGTCGGCTCGCTGACAACCGACCACTACCAAGGAGGTCACTCTCATGAACAGCACTCGCAAAACAGCGGTCGTGGTCGGCCACGGCATGGTCGGGCACCGTTTCGTCGAAGCCCTTCGCTCGCGCGACGAGGCAGGCCAGTGGCAGGTCATCATCCTGTCGGAGGAGAAGCTGCCCGCGTACGACCGCGTCGGCCTGTCCTACTACGTCGGCAACTGGAACGCCGATGACCTGGCGCTGCCCGGCAACATGTACGACGGCGACGAACTGGTCGACCTGCGACTCGGCCAGCGGGGCGAGTCCATCGACCTCGACGCCAAGACCGTCACCAGCACCAGCGGCGACGTCATCGCCTACGACGCGCTGGTCATGGCGACCGGCTCCTACCCGTTCGTGCCGCCGGTCCCCGGCCACGACCTGCCCGAGTGCTTCGTCTACCGCACCATCGACGACCTCGACGGCATCCGCGCCGCCGCCGAAGCGGCCGGTCCCGGCGCGCACGGTGTCGTCGTCGGCGGCGGTCTGCTCGGACTGGAAGCGGCCAACGCGCTGCGCCTGCTCGGGATGACCCCGCACGTCATCGAGTACAACGGTCGCCTGATGCCCGCCCAGGTCGACGCCGGTGGTGGCGCGATCCTGGAGAAGCTCGTCACCGATATCGGCCTCAATGTGCACACCGGGGTCGGCACCGCCAAGATCGTCTCGCTCGAAACGGACACAGCGGAGGGCGCCGCAGCAGGCCGCGGAGTCACGGTGCACCTGTCCGACGACGCCGAGATCAGGGCGTCGCTGGTGGTGTTCTCCGCCGGTGTGCGCCCGCAGGACGCGCTGGCCAAGGCCTCGGGCCTCGAGACCGGCGCCCGCGGCGGCATCCTCACCGACCTCACCCTGCAGACCTCCGACCCGAGCGTCTACGCGATCGGTGAATGCGCCGCGATCGAGGGCGTCTGCTACGGCCTGGTCGCCCCCGGTTACACCACCGCCGAGATCGTCGCCGACCGCCTGCTCGGCGGCGCGGGCGAGTTCCCCGGTGCCGATATGTCCACCAAGCTGAAGCTGATGGGCGTCGACGTGGCCTCCTTCGGTGACGCGCACGGCACCACCGAAGGCGCCCTCGAGGTCGTGCTGCACGACGCGGCCAAGGGCACCTACGCCAAGCTGGTCGTCTCCGACGACGCGCAGACCCTGCTCGGCGGCATCCTGGTCGGCGACGCCAGCCAGTACGCGGCCCTTCGCCCGCTGGTCGGGCGCCCGCTGCCCGCCGACGCCGCCGCGCTGATCTCCCCGGCAGGCGCCGAACTCGGTGCCGACGCGCTGCCCGACGACGCCCAGATCTGCTCCTGCAACAACGTCAGCAAGGGCGCCATCTGCGGCGCGATCGCCGAGGGCGCCTGCGATATCCCGGCCGTCAAGAGCTGCACCAACGCGGGTACCTCCTGCGGTGGCTGTGTGCCGATGATCAAGAAGCTGCTCGAGCAGTCCGGCGTTGCGCTGTCGAAGTCGCTGTGCGAGCACTTCACCCAGTCGCGTGCCGAGCTCTACGACGTGGTCGCCGTCACCGGCATCCGCACCTTCTCCGAACTGATCGCCAAGCACGGCAAGGGCTCGGGCTGCGATATCTGCAAGCCGACCGTCGCCTCGATCCTGGCGTCGACCTCGAGCGAGCACATCCTCGAGGGCGAGCAGGCCGCGCTGCAGGACACCAACGACCATTTCCTGGCCAACCTGCAGAAGAACGGCACCTACTCGGTCGTCCCCCGGATGCCCGGTGGCGAGGTCACCGCCGACCAGCTGATCGTGATCGGCGAGGTAGCCAAGGAGTTCGGCCTCTACGTCAAGGTCACCGGTGGTCAGCGCATCGACCTGTTCGGCGCCCGCGTGGAGCAGCTGCCGCTGATCTGGAAGCGCCTGGTCGACGTCGGCATGGAGTCCGGCCACGCCTACGGCAAGTCGCTGCGCACCGTGAAGAGCTGCGTCGGTTCCACCTGGTGCCGCTACGGCCAGCAGGACTCGGTCGGCATGGCCGTGTTGCTGGAGAAGCGCTACCGCGGCCTTCGTTCGCCGCACAAGATCAAGCTGGCCGTCTCGGGTTGCGCGCGCGAGTGCGCCGAGGCCCGCGGCAAAGACGTCGGCGTGATCGCCACCGAGCACGGCTGGAACCTCTACGTCGGCGGCAACGGCGGCCTGACCCCCAAGCACGCGGTGCTGCTGGCCGGTGACCTCGACGACGAGACCCTGATCAGCTACATCGACCGCTACCTGATGTTCTACATCCGCACCGCCGACCGTCTGCAGCGCACCGCGCCGTGGCAGGAGGCCCTCGAGGGTGGCTTCGACTACCTCAAGGCCGTCGTCTGTGACGACAGCCTCGGCATCGCCGCCGACCTCGAGGCCGCCATGGCCAAGCACGTCGAGGGCTACAAGGACGAGTGGGCCGCCGTGCTCGAGGACGAGAACAAGCTCTCGCGCTTCGTCTCCTTCGTCAATGCCCCTGACGAAGCCGACCCGACGATCTCGTTCGACGACAGCGGCGAACGCAAGGTACCAGTGCTCCTCGGTCTTCCCGGCATGCCCGTCGGTGTTGCTTCGGACACAGCACCGGCCGGGAAATAAGTACTTAACGCTGCGGAAACAGGGCGCCTGTACCAATAGGTAAGGCGTTCGGAGGAGGAACCGATGACCGTTATCGACACACCCACCATCACCACTGAGACCGCGACCTGGACCCAGGCGTGCAGGCTCGATTTCCTGATTCCGGGGCGCGGCGTTGCTGTCCTGCTGAAGGGCGGCCGTCAGGCGGCACTGTTCCTACTCACCGACGGCACGCTCGCCGCCGTCGGCAATATCGACCCGTTCGGCCGGGCCGCGGTGATGTCGCGCGGCATCATCGGTGATCGCGGCGGCGTTCCCGTCGTCGCGTCGCCGCTGCTCAAGCAGGCTTTCTCGTTGATCGACGGCCGTTGTCTCGACGACGAGTCCCAGTCCCTGCCGGTGTACGCGGTCCAACTCGACGGCGGCGTCGTCGCGGTCTCGAACGAGCCGGTGCCGACCCCATGACCTCTCCCACCGACACTGGCCCGTGCCTTGCCGGCTTCACCATCGGCGTCACCGCGGCTCGCCGCGCCGAGGAATTCAGCACCCTGCTCACCCGCAAGGGCGCGACCGTCACGTCAGCACCTGCTATTCGCATCATCCCGCTGGCCGATGACACCGAGCTCGAACGCGTCACCGAACTGCTGATCACCGATCCGCCGCAGATCACCGTCGCCACCACCGGCATCGGTTTCCGCGGCTGGATGGAAGCGGCCGAGGGCTGGGGTCTGGCCGAGGTCCTGCGCGACACCCTCGCCTCGACCCGGATGCTGGCCCGCGGCCCCAAGGCCAAGGGCGCGATCCGCGCGGCCGAGCTGCGCGAGGAATGGTCACCCGCCTCGGAGTCCTCGGCCGAGGTCCTCGATCATCTGCTCGCCGAGGGCGTCGAAGGCGTCCGCATCGCGGTGCAGCTGCACGGCGCGACCACCGAATGGGAGCCGGTTCCCGACTTCTGTGAGGTGCTGCGCTGCGCGGGTGCCGACGTGGTCCCGGTGCCGGTGTACCGGTGGGAACCGCCTGCCGATCGTGGGCCGATGGACACGATGATCGATGCGATCGTCTCCGGCAGCCTGGACTGCGTCACCTTCACCAGCGCGCCCGCCGTGGCGTCGATGTTGATGCGCGCCAAGGAAACCGGGCTCTTGGAGTCGGTGCTGCACGCGTTCCGTGGCCGGGTGCTCGCTGCCTGTGTCGGACCGATCACCGCGGCTCCGCTCGAAGAGCTCGGCGTGCCGACCACGATGCCGGGCCGGGCCCGGTTGGGTGCGCTGGCTCGCCATGTGGCAGAAGAACTTCCGCGCCGCGCCAGCCGGATCTACGCGGCCGGTCATCTGATCAGCGTGCGTGGTGGATGCGTCGTCGTCGACGGTGAGGTGCGTCAGCTGGCGCCCGCCCCGATGGCGTTGATGCGGTCGCTGGCTCGTCAGCCGGGTCGGGTCGTCTCGCGCGAAGACCTGCTGGCCGCGCTGCCGGGCGGTGGCGACGACACCCATGCGGTGGAGACGGCGATCGCGCGACTGCGGGCCGGTCTGGGGACCCCCAAAGCGATTCAGACTGTGGTGAAGCGTGGGTACCGGCTGGCGTTGGACGCGGCCGACTGCTCCGATACTCCTCCTCCCGCGCGAGCGGCTGTCCAGACACCGCACGCCGCGGGGATCGGAACGCCCGCTCGCTCGCCCCGGCCCGCCCAAGCGATCGGGGTGTGGTGAGCGCCGGGCTGCCGGGTGATCCGGCACTGGTGTTGGTCGCGCACGGAACTCGCAGTGCGCGCGGGGTGGAAATGATCGCCGCGCTCGCCGAGGCGGTGGCCGCCGAGCTCGGCGTCGCGGTGTCCTCGGCGCCGAATGCCTCGCTGCGGACCGCTTTCGTCGACGTGCTCGGGCCCTCGCCCTCGGAGGTTCTGCGCGATCTCGACGGGCCCGCTGTGGTGGTTCCGGCGTTTCTCGCCTCGGGGTATCACGTGTATCAGGACGTTCCGCGTGAGGTTGCGGAGAGTGGGCATAGCGCGGTCGCCGTGACGGCGGCGATGGGACCGGATCCGGCATTGACGCGGATCATGGCGGTGCGCTTGCGTGCTGCCGGGTGGAAGCCGGGCGACGCGGTCGTTTTCGCGGCTGCCGGTTCTTCGGATTCGCGTGCGCGACAGGATGTTCGGCGTGCCGCGGGGATGCTGGCCGAGCAGCTGGATGCGCCGGTGAAGATCGCCTACGTGGCGACCGGGACACCTCGGGTGCCCGAAGTTGTTGCCTCGCTTCGTGAGTCGGGTGCCGAGCGGGTGTTCATCGCGTCCTATCTGTTGGCGCACGGCCTCTTTCACCAGCGGTTGCACGATGCGGGCGCCGATGGTGTGGCCGATCCGATCGGTGTGCATCCCGGGGTTGTTCGATTGATCGTCGATCGGTATCGGAGCGCGGCTCGGGAGCTGGTCGGCGTTCGCTGACGCCGATCGCGCGCAGTCAGCCGGTGTCGGCGGCGGCGACTAGAGTTGGCCCCGACTTCACAACAAGGGGGCACAGCTCGATGTCAGATTCGTCCGCAGGTCAGGGTTATCCGTCGCAGGATGACGGGCTGACGGCGTATCCGGACGAGTCGGCAGCGCGCGGCCCCGTGAACCCGGTGGTTCCCGCGGCCTATCCGCAGGCGCCGAGCCAGGCCATACCGCAGCCGCCGTATGGACCGGTGCCGGGTGCGCTGGGATCGCCGCCACCCTACGCGCCGACGCCTCAGCCCTATGGGCCGAGCGCTCCGTATCCCGTGCCGGCAGGCCCCTATCCGCCGGTGGACGCCGCGCCGCGGGTGGTGCCGCAGAGTGTGCAGATCGCGTTCTACGTGATGCTGGCCGGGGCGGTGGTCACGCTGCTCGCCATGGCCTACTCGCTCACCATGCTCGACGAGGCGCGCAGCAATGCGCTCGACGCGTCAGGTGGCGTGCTGCGGGGAGACGACCTCGATCTACTCGTGTACGCGACCATCGGGGGGAGCATCGCGAGTTCACTGATCACGGCGGGGTTGTGGGTGTGGATGGCCTTCGTCTGCCGGGCGGGCAAGAACTGGGGACGGATCACGGGCACGGTGTTCTTCGGGCTCAACGCGCTGTTCTATGTCGTCGGCACGGTGATGGTGATGGTCACCTCGACGGCCGGTCTCGCGCTGGTGTTCAGCACCGTCACGCTGGCTGTCGGGCTGGCCGCGGTGATCCTGTTGTGGAACGGCATGTCCGGTCCCTACTTCGCGCCTCGGACTCCACCGGGCTACCAGCCCTACCCTGGCTATCCGCCCGTCGCGCCGTAGGTGAAGTTCGCCCGGTAGACACTCGGGGGAACGCCGAGCAGGCGAACCATGTGCTGGCGCAACGACTCCGCCGACCCGATCCCGCTGTGCCGTGCGACCCGCTCGATCGGCAACGAGGTCGATTCCAGCAGTTCCCGGGCTCGGTGGATGCGCTGACTCAGTAGCCATTTCTGTGGGCTCTGGCCGGTTTCCTCGTGGAATCGGCGGGTGAGGGTGCGCACGCTGGTTCGCGCGTGCTCGGCCAGTTCGCGCAGCGACAGGGGAGTGTCGAGGCGCTCCAGCGCCCAGGCCCGGGTGGCGGAGAGCGAGAGATCGTCGTCGGCGGGGAGTGGGGTGTCGACGAACTGGGCTTGGCCGCCGGCCCGCACGGGAGTGACCACCGCCGCTCGTGCGGCGGCATTGGCGACGGTGGCGCCGTAGTCGGCTCGAATCAGATGCAGGCACAGGTCGATTCCGGCCGCCGCGCCTGCCGCGGTGGTCACCGGCCCGTCTTCGATGAACAGTGCGTCGGAGCGCACCCGGACGAGGGGATGGTCGCGGGCCAGTTCGTCGGCCAGGCCCCAGTGCGTGGTCGCGGTGCGGCCGTCGAGGAGACCGGCCTGGGCGAGTACGAACGCGCCGCTGCAGATCGAGGTGACCAGGATGCCGCGGTCGACGGCCGCGCGCAGCGCCCGCAGGGTCACCGGATCCGCGTCGGTGCGGCTGCCCGTACTCGGCACGATCACCGCGTCGGCGTAGTCGAGAACATCGAGCCCGTGCCGGATCACGACGTCGAATCCGCCGGGAGTCGACGGCAGCACCCCCGGCTCGGCCGTGCAGACCACCACCCGATAGCCGGGTTCGCTGTCGATCATGACCGAGCCCATCAGGGTTTGCGGCATCGACAGATCGAAGGACTTCACCGGCGGCACGGCAACCACGGCAATCGTCTTCATGGCCTGATCCTTGGGATAGCTGGCATTCCGGCCACTAGTCTAGTCCTCGCGGCAACGGCATCGTTGAAGGTGCGGGCAGAACCTCGCAGCTCCACCGAAAGCTGTTGTCGTGAAAGGGAATTCATATGCCAACTCAGGTAGTTGTCGGCCGAGGTGGTACCGCGACCGCCACCGCGTTGTTGCTCGCCGAGGCCGGAGATCGCGTGCGGATGGTGAGCCGGAGCGGGCTGGGCCCCGACCATCCGGGCGTGGAACCGATCGCACTCGACGCACTCGACACCACCGCACTGACCGAGGTCGCGACCGGTGCGGACGCCGTCTTCAATCTGGCGATGCCCGCGTATCACACCTGGCCGGAAACGGTTCCGCCCCTGTTCGGTTCGATCCTGTCGGCGACGGAGAGCGTCGGGGCCGACCTGGTCATGCTGGGAAATCTGTACGGCTACGGCCCGGTCGACGGCGTCGTCAGCGAACACACCCCGCTCGCCGCGACGGGGAGCAAAGGCGCGGTGAGAGCCAGGATGTGGACCGATGCCCTCGCCGCGCACGAGGCAGGCCGGTTGCGTGTCACCGAACTGCGCGCGGGTCAATTCCTCGGCGCGGGTGCTGTCTCGGTCTTCTCCCTGCTCGTTCAGTCCGCGGTGCTGGCGAACACCCCGGCCCGGGTGCCGCAGGAACTCGACCTCGCGCACTCGTTCACCGCGATCGGCGACGCCGCGGCCGCACTGGTCACCCTCGCGCGCGACGACCGGTCGTGGGGGAGGGCCTGGCACGCCCCGGTGATCACCACGACCGTGCGTGCGGCCGCGACCAGGCTCGCCGCGCTGGCAGGCGCCGCGACACCGGAACTGGCGGTGCTCACCGACGCGGAGATCACCGAACTCGCCCAGCAGGGCCCGTTCTGGGCCGAACTGTTCGAGACGAAACACATGTCCCATCGTGAGTTCGTCGTCGACGATTCGGCGATGCGGACCACCTTCGATTGCGCCGCGTCGACACTGGACGAGGTGCTCGCCGAGGTGGTCACCGCCGACGCGGCCGCGCGCGTAACCGTGCCCTACGCGGGGTAGATGCCGTAGGTTTGCCGGAGAACCAGTCAACGGTTGCTCCGAATCCCGGGAGGCCCGGTGCGGCAAGGTGAGGGTGGTATCGGCGCGGTAGCTGCCGTGGTGACGGCCGAGGCTGCGCCGATTCCCTTGTCGGCCGGGCAATTACGCTGGTGGGTAGCTCATCAGCTGGCACCCGACGTGCCCGCCACCATCGCCCTGTATCTGGATCTACGTGGGCCACTGGACATCGCGCGCCTCGGCACGGCGATGCGCGCGGCGGCGGCGCGACTGCAATCACCCCATGTGCGCCTCCGTCTCATCGACGGTCGGCCCCACCAGTACCTCGACCCGACCTTGTTCGGCGAACTCACCGACATCGACCTCACCGGCGACACGTTGGAACCGAGTCAGGACTCGGGCTGCTCCGGGATGGCCGAAGCGCTGTCGCGGATGGACGCCGATCGCCGAGCTCGGCTGGATCTGTGCGCGGACGCGATCACCGTCGCCGTGTTGTACCGCGTGGGTCCCGAACGGTGCTTTCTCTACCTGCGCAGCCACCACCTGGTGCTCGATGGAGTCGGTGCGGCGGCGGTATTGCGACTCGCGGCCGAGAATTACTCGAAGGCAACAGATCTCGACCAGGCAGGTGTGCTGTCGGTCGCGGACTTGGTCGACGCGGATCGGAGTTATCGCGACTCCGCCCGCGCGGTCGCGGATCGGGCATTCTGGGCCGAAGAGGTTGCCGGGCTGCCTGATCCGGTAGGGCTCGCCGGAATCGCCGCGCCCGCGTCGGCAGAGCCACATCGGGTGTCGGCCCGTCTCGACGAGCGGACCGCGCACCTGCTGACCCTCGCGAGACAGCGCTACGCGGCGAGCTTTCCGGAGTTGACCGCCGCTGCCTTCGCCGCCTTCCTGGCGAGAATGTCGAGCGCCGACCAGGTCGTCTTATCGCTGCCCGTGGCCGCTCGGCCCACCGCTGCCCTACGCCGCTCGGCGGGTTCGGTCTCCAATGTCGTGCCCCTGCGCCTGCGCGACCTCACCACGACGTCAGTCGAAGACCTGATCGGCCAGGTGCGGCTGCGGGTGATCGGTGCCCTGCGCCACCAGTGCTACCGCTACGAGGACATCCAACGCGACCGTGGCGAAACCCATATCGCCCGAGGCGGATTCGGCCCGGTGATCAACCTCCTCGGCTTCACCGCCCCGTTGACCCTCGGCCCCGTGACCGGCCACGCCCATCTCCTGAGCCTCGGCCCCGTCGAAGACCTCCTCGTCAACGGCTACCAACTCGGCCCCGACAACACCTCCGCGACCATCGACTTCCAAGCCAACCCGGCCCGCTACGACGCCGCCACCCTGGCCTGGTATCACCGCCTGTTCCTCGACTGGTTCGCCACCTTCCTGGCCGCCGAGCCGACCCAGTCGATCCGCGACCTGACCCCCGTGCACGATGTGCGGTCGTCCGCCGCGGAGAGTGTTGAACGGGCCGACGCACCTGTCGGTAGGTATCGCCGCAACGGGATCCAAGTGGTACGCGACTGTGCGGCAACAACTTCGACGTTGAGCGACCTGCTCAGCGGGTTCGACCAGTCGGACCGCGTCGCCGTGGTGGACGGTGCCAGGTCGATGACCTACCGGGAGCTCGGTGAGTCGGCGACGCGGTGGGCCAGGGTGCTCATCGCGCATGGCGCCACGCCGGGAAGTCCGGTGCTCACCGCGATTCCGAGGTCGCTCGAGTCCGTGCTGGCGGTGCGCGCCATCGCGGCCGCCGGTGCCTGCCTGACGCCGATCGATGTGGGCGATCCGAGCGAGCGGGTCGACCGGATCATCGCCGGATCCGGTGCGGTACTCGGGCTGACGACACGGGCAGCGAACCCCGGGGAATCCTCCGAGGTCACATGGCTGCTGCTCGATGACGAGCGAACCCTGGCACACGTCGCCGATCAGCCGTCGGAGCCGGTCGCCGACGCGGACCGCCGCGGACGGCTGACACCCGCACACCTGGCCTACCTCATCCACACCTCGGGAACCACCGGGACGCCCAAAGGCGTCACGGTCACCCACCGCGGCCTCGCTCCCTTGACCAGCCACTTGCTCGACCGCTACCGAACGACACCGGATTCGGTAGTGCTGCATGCCCATTCACCGGCGTTCGACGCGCATCTGCTCGAACTCCTCGCCGCGTTCGCGGCGGGTTCACGCCTGGTAGTCGAACCGCCAACGGTCGTCGCAGGCGCGGAACTGACCGGACTGATCACCGAGCATCGAGTCACTCATCTGCTCACCACTCCCGCCGTGTTGGCGACCCTGCGCCCCGAGGAAGTGCCGACTCTGGCGGTGGTGGTCGTCGGCGGCGAGGCCTGCCCGCCGGAACTGGTCGCCGCCTGGGCATCCCGAGTCCGCTTGCACAACGGCTACGGCCCGACCGAGGCCACGGTGATGACCACCCAGTCGATGCCGCTGGTGCCGGGGGAGCCGGTGACCATCGGCTCGCCGCTACCGGAAGTGTCCGCGCTGCTACTGGATCCACACCTTCGAGCTGTCCCCACCGGTGCCCGCGCCGAGCTGTATCTCGGCGGACCGTGTGTGGCGCAGGGTTATCTCGGCGATCCCGCGAGCACGGCGGCACGGTTCGTGGCAGATCCCCGAGGCAACGGCGAACGCGTCTACCGCACCGGCGATCTCGTCGGCCCGCGCGCCGACGGCGGCTACGAGTTCCTCGGCCGCATCGATACCCAACTGGCCGTGCGCGGCCGCCGCATCGAACCTGCCGAAGTCGAAACGGCCCTGCTCGCCGACCCCACCATCGCCCACGCCGCAGTCGACATCGCCGACGCGGGCACGCCCGCAGCGCGTCTCATCGGCTACGTCGTCCCTACCCGAGCTCCCGGTCCGCAACCCTCCACACCGGACACCACCTCCGACAGCGGCTCGTCCCTCGGCCGCCCCGGATCGGAGCATCCGTCCGCATCGGACACCGGCTTCGATGCCGCCGCATCCCTCGCCCGCCTCCGCACTGTCCTGCCCACGGCCCTGGTCCCCGCCGCGTTGATCACCCTCGACCGCCTCCCGCTGACAGCCAACGGAAAACTCGACCGTGCGGCACTTCCCCCACCGCCCGCCACCCCCTACCGTCCGCCACGGACACCGCTACAACTCGTGGTCGCCACCACCTTCGCCATCGCCTGTCACCTGGACGCGGTCGGCGCCGACGACGACTTCTTCGCCATCGGCGGCAATTCTCTGACCGGCGTGCGTGTTTCAGCGGAACTGGCCGCGTCGACGAACACCCCGATCACCGTCCGCTGGCTCTACACCGCACCCACGGTCGCCGCGCTCGCCCACCGCATCGAGACCTACCGTGCCGACGCCGACCCAGGCGCCGACGCCCTCGCCACCGTGCTGCCTTTGCGCACCGGCGGGACTCACCCACCCTTGTTCTGTGTCCACTCCGCCGTCCCGCTCGCCTGGTGCTACACCGGCCTGGCGCGCCACATCACCGACCGTCCTGTCTACGGATTGCAAGCACCGACCTTGTCGGCGGCAGATCCGCAACTCGACGACCTGACCGTCGACTTCCTCGCCGCCACCTACGCCACCGAGATCACCCGCCTGCAACCCGAGGGCCCCATCCACCTGCTCGGCTGGTCCCTCGGCGGCCAACTCGCCCACGCCACCGCTGTCCGCCTGCGGGCCGAAGGTCGCGACGTCGCCACCCTCGCCATGCTCGACAGCGTCGTCGTCCCCGATTACGCCGACCCACCCCCGCGCCCCCGCATGCGCGACCTCCTCACCCACTTGCTCGGCGACGAACCCGACGACGCCGACACACTTGCCGACCTCTCCGCCGAGGAAGCCGCAGCCGAATTGGCCGGAGCCGGAGCGAGTCTCGGGTCCGGCCTCACCGTCGAACAACTCACCAGGCTGCACGAGGCCTACGCCGACGGTGTCCGCCTCTCCCACGGTTACCGCCCCGACCTGTTCGACGGCGACCTCCTCTACTTCTGCGCCACCCAGGGCATGACCGCGTTCCTCGACGCCCAGATCTGGCGCCCTTTCGTCACCGGCCGTCTCATCGAACACCCCGTCGACACCACCCACGCCCAACTCACCAACGCCGACGTCGTCGCCCGCATCGGCCCGATCCTCGACCGTCACCTGCGCGAAGTCGAGATCGCGACGGCCACGACATGACCACTCTGCGCTCGATGAGAGGTCGACGTACCGACGCCACCTGGTGGTGCGTCTACGACGACCCCGCCCGCTGGTCCGCCGAGCACCCACGAACAGCACCCCTGATCGATTGGTTCGCGAACACTCTCATGCGCCCCGATCCCGCCCAGGGCCGACCCGGCCCGGTGTGCCCGTTCGTCAAACCCGCTGTGGCACAACACACCCTGTGGATCGCCGAACTGACGGACACCGGCGAGATCGCCGCGGCCGTCGACGACGCCTTCGAGCTCTACCGCACTCTCGACCACACCCCAGCGGTCCTCACCGTCTTCCCCGAGCTCGCGGACACCGCCCGCATCGACGCCGCGCACGCCGCCCGCAAGAGCGACATCGTCCGCGCGGGTGCGATGCTCGGCCAGTTCTACCCCGGCTGTCCGGTCGCGGGCCTGTGGAACCGTGACTACCGCCCGCTGCACGCCCCGCTGCCGATGCTGGTGATCCGCCCGATGATGAACACCGATTTTCCGTTCCTCGTCGGCGAACCGGAGTGGCTTTCGGCCTACCTCGCCCGGCACGCGCCAGGGCTCCCGCGCAAGCTGCGCGCCACGATTGCGGATCGGATGCACGTGCCCGACGCGGGACCGGCCTCGATCACCGAACTGTGCGCACATTTTCCGGATGAACACGCACAATAGGGACACGAACCGCCCAATGCCGGACATTAGCGGGGTCGTGCGGCACACTACGTCGCATGCGTCGGCTTGTGTGCTGTCTGCTCGTCCTGCTCGGCTGTGGTTTCGTCGTCTCGCCCATGGCGTCGGCGGAATCCGGGATCCTCGATGTCCGCCCGCTCGGCGGCAGGCAATTCGAGGTGGTCGTGTATTCCGCGGCGATGAATCGCCCGATCACCCTCTGGATGTCGCATCCGGGGTCCGGCGCGCCGGCGCTGTACCTGCTGAACGCGATCGACGGCGGCGAGGGCGGCGGGCCGTGGATGCGGCGCACCGATGTGGTCGACTTCTTCGCCGACAAGCCGGTGAATGTGATCGTCCCGATCGGCGGCCGCGCCAGCATGTACACCGACTGGCAGCGCGACGACGGCGCGTTGGGCCGCAACAAGTGGTCCACCTTCCTGACGAACGAACTTCCCCCGCTGCTCAACGAACGATTCGGCATGACCGGCGCCAACGGCATTGCGGGCCTTTCGATGTCGGCCACCTCGGCGTTGAACATGGCGATCGCCGCACCCGGCCTGTACCGCGCGGTCGGCGCCTTCAGCGGGTGCACCCAGACCGGCAACCCGCTCGCGGAGACGCTGGTTCGCGCCCAACTGGCCACCTTCGGCGCCGACGCCACCAATATGTGGGGAGGTCCCGGCGACCCGGCATGGGCGGCCAACGACCCGACCCTGCACGCCGACCGTCTGCGCGGCACCGCCATCTATCTGTCCTCGGGTAACGGCGCTCCCGGCCCGTACGAGGCGTTCAACGACCCGAGCATCGCGGGCAATGTCGGCGTGCTGGTCGATCGCCTGCTGGTCGGCGGCACCATGGAAGCCGTCGTCGGCAGCTGTTCGAGTCCGCTCGCGGGCCGCCTTGCCCAACTCGGCATCCCCGCCGACATCCGCTTCCGCGCCGCGGGCACCCACGCCTGGCCTTACTGGCAGGACGACGTCCACGATTCCTGGCCCATGTTCGCCGCGGCCCTCGGCATCTGAGTTCGGTGTCGGTGGCTCGGCGCACACTGAGCTGATGGCATATGACGAGGAACTCGCCGAGCGGATCCGGGAGATCGCCTACCCGCGCCGTGACCTCACCGAGCGGAAGATGTTCGGCGGTCTCGCCTTCCTGATCGGCGGCAATATGGCCGTGGCCGCCAGCGGCAAGGGTGGGCTGCTGGTGCGGGTGGCCCCGGCCGAAGGCGATGGTCTGCTCGACGGGCCGGCGATCACGCCGATGGTGATGGGCGGGCGCGAGCTGCACGGCTGGCTGCGAGTAGCCCCGGAAACGGTCGACGACGACACCGTCCTGCGGAAATGGGTCGAACGCGGGGTGCGGTTCGCCGCGACCTTGCCGCGAAAATAAAAGTTCGGCGGATGTGTCGAAGGGTGATGATCGGCTCCGACCAGGGAGTGAAGCAGAGCCACTCACCCCAAGGAGCACATCATGTCCGTCAACACTTTCCTCTGGTTCGACGCCGACGCCGAAGCGGCGGCCGAACTCTATGCCGCGTCCGTCCCGAACTCGCGCATCGTCGAGGTCACCCGCCAGGGGGACGGCTCGGCCTTCATCGTCACCCTCGACCTCGACGGTCAGGCTGTCACCTTGATGAACGGCGGCCCGGGTCACCCGCACAGCGATGCCGCGTCGCTGCAGGTGGTCGTGGATACCCAGGACGAGATCGACAGCCTCTGGGACGCGCTGTCGCGGGACGGCGGAACCCCCGGCCCGTGCGGCTGGCTCACCGACCGGTTCGGGGTGTCCTGGCAGGTCGTGCCTGCCGTGCTGACCAAACTGATGGGTGGTGAGGTCGATCGTGTCATCGCCGTCGGCACGGCGCTGCGCTCGATGTCCAAGCTCGACATCGCCGCCCTGCAACAGGCCTACGACCAGGTCTGAACGCAGAACGGCCGCCGCGGGGAGAGGTTCGCGGCGGCCGGACTGTTCGAGTGGGCTAGCCGGCCGAGCCCGACAGCAGCCCACCCAGGTCAGCGGAACCGGTACTCGTCCCACCACCGGGTGAGGTGGGCTTCGGCGCGACGGTGATGGTGACGGTCTTGGAGCTGACGAGCTCCTGCACCGCCTTGATCTCGTGCGCGCCGGTGGTCTTCGGCGTCCAGGTGATGGTGGCCTTGCCGTCCGATACCGAGACCGGCTCACCGATCTGGGTGCCGTTGTCGGTGAAGGTCACCTTGAACAGGAACGAGGTGGACGTGACATCGGCGGTGACGGTGTAGGCGGTATCGACATAGTGGGTGCTACCGCTCACCGCGATCCCCTGCACGAGCGCCGAAGCCTGCGGTGCCGCCAGCACGGCGGCCGCGGCCACCGCGGTGAAAGCCGTAAGTCCGAAACCGGCACGCCGCGCCTGGTAGATCTTCATGATGTTCTCCTGTTCGCGCTGTTGATGAGCGCGACATTAGCCAGCGGATCCGGCCCGCGTCCCGGAAACTGAAATAACAATGTTTAAAAGTGTTGGAGCCCGTTGCTCCGCAGGTGGCGAGCGAATTCACCCGGAGCGGATGAGGCAGCCGCGGCGACCGGCCGCGACACTGGGGCCATGTCGAAGCCCGGACCGCTCCGCTACCAGTTCGTCGTCGAGGGCGAGCTGTCCGAGCGTGTCCTCGCGGCCTTTCCCGAGCTGCGCCCCAGCTCGCATTCGCCGACCGGGACGACCACCCTGTTCGGCCTCGTCGCCGACAGCACGGCCATGCGCGGGGTGATGGCCCGCATCGACACCCTCGGCCTCACCCTGCTGAGCATGTCCCAGTTGCCCGACTGAGCGTTCGCCGACGAGTCGACGTCGATCTGATAACGAGCGGCCCCACTTCACCTCGCCAGCAACCGCACAGCCTCCACTTGGCCTACCGTCGATCTCGGCGGAGGTCGGCCGCCACGCGATGAAAAGCGTGTTCAGGAGGGTGAAGATGGCTTCGTCGTCGGGTTCTCTGGAAGTTCATAGCGGCGGCTCGGTGATAGCTGTGGCCGGTCCGTGTGACGGTCTCCCTGAGCTGTCCTTCGCTCCGGTTCGCTGCAACGAGGCCTTCGCCCGTTTGGATCGGGCACAGGCGGCCACCGGGCACACCGTGCTGCTGTGCGGACCGGCGGGCAGTGGGAAGACCGTCGTGCTGGTCGACTGGGTACGCCGCAGGTGCTCGGCCCGTGTCACGTGGTTGACCGTGGCCGAATATCGGGGCACCGACCTGTTGGCCGAGATCGCCCGAACTCTCGATCCCACACCGGATTTCGTGCCGACCGGCGTGCTGCAGACGCCGATGGACCGTGCCGTGAATCTCCTCGCAGGCCTGGTCGATGTCGAGCCGACGGTGCTGGTGATCGACAACGCCCACCTGCTCACCGACCCGCTGCAACTCGCCGGGCTCGAATACCTGCTCACGCACCTGCCCGCCCAGCTCACCGTGTTGATCGCGAGCCGTTTCGATCCGCCACTGCGCTGGCACGCCCTCGACCTGGCGGGCAGGCTCACCCGGATCGGCGTGCCCGAACTCGCGCTCGCCCCGGATCGGGTCGCCCAACTGCTCGCCCAGCACGGCTGCCGACTCGACGATGCCGAGCTCGCCGTGGTCCAGAACCTGACCCGTGGCTGGGCCGCACTGGTTCGCATCGCGGCGATCTGCCTGTCGGCCACCGGGACCGACCGCGACACGGCCCTCGCCGCGCTGGCCCGCCCCTCGCACGCGGTCGCCGACTTCCTGGTCGCCGAACTGCTCGCCTCGCTACCGGCGCCGACTCTCGAATTCTTGCTCGCCACAGCGGTTCCCGCGCAATTCAGCCTGCCGATGGCCGAAGATCTGGTGGGTGGCGACGCCGCCCGCATCCTCGACGAACTGCTGCGCGCCAACTTTCCCTTGCACACCGTCGCCCACGCGGGCGAACTCTGGCACACCTACCACCCGCTCCTACGGGCATACCTGCTCGCCGAGGCCGCCTACACCAGGCCGGATCGCCTGCCCGATTGCCATCGCCGGGTGGCGGCCTGGTTCACCGCGGCCGCGATGCCGGGTCCCGCGCTCGAGCACATCGTGGCTGAGCCCGGCGCGCCAGGGCTGGTGCCCTTCCTGCGCGACTGGGGGCTGCGCATGGTGCTGGAAGGAACGGGCCACACCCTGCTCGCCGCCGTCGACAACCTTTCCGAGCACGACACTTTCGTTCGCCTGCTGCGCGCGGCCGTCGCGGTGGAGTCGGGTGACATCGCCGCCGCCGAGGTCTATCTCGAAGCCGCCCACGTCGGCCCGGATTCGGCGGCGCCGATGGTGCCCACCGAGTGGGTGGCCGCTCTCGATCATGCCGTGAGCGCGGGAGTCGCCGTCCTGGTAGGTGATTCGGCCTCGATGTCATGGCCGCTGCCGCCGGTGACCGGACAACCCGACCTCGACTGCTACGCCGCGCTGCACTGTGGCATCGCCGAGATCTACGGCGGGGCGATCGACAGCGGCGCGACCTCTGTGCGCCACGCGATCGTGCACTCCGAGCAGGCCGGGCTGGGTCGCGTCGCGGTCCGTGCCAGAACCGCGACGGCCGTGGCGGCCGGGATGGCGGGCCGGGTCGGCGAGCTTCGAGCGCTGGCGGCCCAGGCGATCGAGTGCGCCGAGCGCTACGACCTCGCCGGTTCGGGCGATGCCGCCGCGGCGAGGGCGCTCGCGGCCTACGGCGCGTATGAACAGGGCCTGGATTTCGAGCGGCCGTTGCCGAGTCTGCCCTCGGCCGCAGCCGACGAGACGGTGGTCCCCGCGCCGGTGCGCCTGGCCGCGATCATGACCGGCGTGCTGATGTTCGGCGACGCCACGGATCGCTCGGCCGCGGCGGTCGCGCTGAGCAAGCGACTGCATCGCCTGCTCGACGAATCGCCCACGCTGCACGGCACCGGCGGACTGGTCACCGATGTGCTGTGGCTGCTGCTGCGCGTACAGGCCAGGGCGGACGCGCAGCAACTGATCGACCACGCGACGCGGGCGCTCGGCCGGACCCCGGACATGGTCGTCGCCGAAGCGGGACTGGCGCTCTACGCCCATCGCCCCGCCGTCGTGCTGACGTTGCTGGAACCGCTGCTCGCCACCGCGCGGTTGTCCTCGCGATCACTGGTCACGGCGTGGTTGCTGGTCGCGGTCGCCGCCGACCGCCTCGATCGCCCCCGCAAGGTCGACGACGCCTGCGAGCAGGCCCTCGCCCACGCGGCCACCGAGCAGTTGGCTCGCCCGTTCCTCGATGTCCCCGCGGCCGACGAGCTGCTCTCCCGCATCGGCGCGCGCTTCGGTCACTACGCGGCTCTGGTCGACCGAATCCGTGCCTATCGGGGCGCCACCGCGGGCGCGCCACAACTCACCGACACCGAATTGGTGGTGCTTCGCCAACTTCCCTCCGGCATGACGGCCGGCAATATCGCCGCCGATCTCGGTGTCTCGGTGAACACCGTCAAGACGCACCTGCGCGGGATCTACCAGAAACTCGCCGTCAACGCCCGGGCCGAGGCGATCGCCCAGGCCCGGGTGCTCGGCCTGCTCTGAGCTCAGTCCGGCGCTTGGAGGGCCGGAAACCAGACATCGGTGAGTACCGCCGCGGCCTGTGTGGCCGAGACGTCGATGGTGCCCTGCATCGCCCAGCGGGTGAAGAACCGCTCGAGCTGGGCGACGAGCAGTTCGATCCGCAGCCGGGCCTCGTCGCGGCGGTGTTCGGGCCAGCGGGCGAGGTAGGCGGGCATGGTGTCGGCCAGGGTCATGATGCCCTCGCGCGCCACCGCGCGGAATTCCGGTTCGAGCGCGGTCGCCTCGTCCCAGGCCGGGAGCATGTCCTTGTTCGTGAAGAACCAGTCGATCGCGCGAGTCATCCAGTCCGCGAACGACTCTCGGGACCCGACGGTGAGCACCCGGTCGAGGTCGGCGTAGAAATCCCGCACGCTGGCGAGGGTGCCTTCCTGCGCGATGGCCCGCAGCACCTCGCCCTTGCTGGTGAAGTGCAGGTAGAAGGTCGCCCGGCTACAGCCGACAGCGGCGGCGATGTCGTCGACGCGGACATCGGAGTAGCCCTGCGTCTCGAACAGGGTGCGCGAGGTCTCGACGATCCTGGCCTTCGTCAGACGCTTCTGTTCCTCGCGCAGCGATCCACGGCGGGCGGGTTCGGTCGTCATGGGCCCATCTTAGACGATCCGCTCATTCACTAGACATAGTGTCCAGTGAGACGCTATCGTGTGTTTCACGTCACCCGGCATGGTCGTCGAGGACCGAGGCCGCTCAGGAGTTGCGCATGGATACAGGTCAATTACCCAAGGTATGCGTCATCGGCGCCGGACCTTCGGGTATCACCGCCGCCAAGAGGCTTGCCGAGAACGGAATTCCGTTCGACTGCTACGAAGCCTCCGACGAGGTCGGCGGCAACTGGTACTTCAAGAACCCCAATGGCATGTCGGCGTGCTATCAGAGCCTGCACATCGACACCTCGAAGTACCGCCTGCAATTCGAGGACTTTCCGGCACCGGCGGATTGGCCGCACTTCCCGCACCATTCCCAATTGCTGCAGTACTTCAAGGACTACGTCGACCACTTCGGGTTGCGGGATCGGATCCGGTTCAACAGCCTGGTCACCGCCGCCGAGCGCGACGACGCGGGTCTGTGGCGGGTGACGACGGCGGCAGGCGAGACCGAGGTCTACGACGCGCTGATCGTCTGCAACGGACATCACTGGAATCCTCGATTCCCGGACTACCCGGGCGAGTTCGACGGTGTGCTCATGCACAGCCACGCCTACAACGACCCGTTCGACCCGATCGATATGCGCGGCAAGCGGATCGTGGTGGTCGGCATGGGGAACTCGGGCCTCGACATCGCCTCGGAACTGTCCCAGCGCTTCCTCGCCTCGAAGCTGTTCGTTTCCGCCCGTCGGGGCGTGTGGGTGTTGCCCAAATATGTGAACGGTCAGGTGGGGGACCGGGCGTCGATGCCCGCGTGGATTCCCGCCAAGATCGCGCTCAAGCTCAAGCAACGCTTCGTCCGCAAGAACCGCGGCGAGATGTCGACCTACGGTCTGCCGACACCCGATCACGAGCCGTTCGAGGCCCATCCGTCGGCGAGTGAGGAATTCCTGCACCGGGCCGGCTGCGGCGACGTGGAGTGCAAGCCCGCGATCACCCGATTGGCCGGCGACACGGTGCATTTCGCCGACGGCAGCAGCGAACAGATCGACGTGATCGTCTGTGCCACCGGCTACCACATCAGCTTTCCGTTCTTCACCGATACCGAGTTGGCGCCCGACGCGGACAACCGGTTCCCGCTGTTCCAGATGATGATGAAGCCCGGTGTGGACAACCTGTTCTATCTCGGTCTGGCCCAGCCGATGCCGACGCTGGTGAACTTCGCCGAGCAGCAGAGCAAGCTCGTAGTCGCCTACCTGACCGGTCGTTATCACCTGCCTCCGCGCGCGGAGATCGACGAGGTGCTCGGGGCGCAGGAAGCCAAACGTTCCGGTCGCTATTACGATTCGCCCCGACACACCATCCAGACCGAATTCGAGCCGTACGTGCGCTCGATGACCAAGGAGATGGAGCGCGGCGCCAAACGTGCCACTGCCGCGGGCAATGCTCTGCCGGTGCCCGCTCGGGTGACGGCCGAGGTGGCGCGATGAGTACCTCTTCCGGCTTCTGTCGCGACGAATTCGCCGGTGTGCGTGCGGCATTCGATGAACACCTCAGCTCCGGGGCCGAACTCGGCGCCGCGCTGTGCGTCACTGTCGACGGCGATCCGGTCCTCGACCTGTGGGGCGGCTACGCGGATCCTGAGCAGCAGACCGCCTGGGGCGCGGACACTCTGGTCAACGTCTTCTCGGTCACCAAGACGATGACGGCGCTGTGCGCCCTGCTGCTCGTCGACCGCGGCGAGCTCGACGTCGATCAGCGGGTTGCCCACTACTGGCCCGAATTCGCGGCCAACGGCAAGGCCGACATCGAAGTCCGCCACCTGCTCTCGCATACCTCGGGCGTCTCGGGCTGGGACAAGCCGATCGCGCTGTCCGATATCTACGACACCGATGCCGCCGCCGCCCGCCTGGCGACGCAGGCGCCCTGGTGGGAGCCGGGCACCGCCTCGGGTTATCACGCCATCAACTACGGGCATCTCATCGGCGAACTGGTGCGCCGCATCACCGGCCGCTCGCTGGGCACGTTCTTCGCTGACGAACTGGCCGGGCCCTTGGGCGCCGATTTCCACATCGGTACCGGTCCCGAGCACGCCGACCGGATCGCCACCCTGATCCCGCCGGAAATGCCCGACTACGACCTGTCGACCCTGGACCAGAACAGCGTGCTGATCAAGACGCTCACCAGCCCCTGGCTGGAGGTCTCCGAAACCGCGACGCCGGCCTGGCGCGCGGCCGAGATCGGCGGCACCAACGGGCACGGCAACGCGCGCTCGGTGGCCCGCGTCCAGTCGCTGATCGCCAACGGCGGCGAGCTGAGCGGCACGCGGTTCCTCTCGCCCGCGACGATCGAGCTGATCTTCCGCGAGCAGGCCGACGGCATCGACCTGGCACTGCTCGCCCCGCTGCGCTTCGGCATCGGCTTCGGGTTGCCCCGACCGGAGACTTTCCCGCATATTCCGGACGGCCGGGTCTGCTGGTGGGCCGGGTACGGCGGTTCGATGGTGGTCAACGACCTTGATCGCCGAATCACCTTCGCCTACACCATGAATCGCATGGCGACCGGACTGATCGGCTCCGATCGGTGCGACAGCTATCTGAAAGCCACGTTCGACGCGGTAGGAGATGCCCGATGAGCATGCGTGCGATGCAGTTGACTGCCCCGGGCACCCTCGAATTGCGCACGGTGCCCGTACCGGAACTCGGACCCGACGATCTGCTGCTGCGGGTCGGCGCGGCGGGGATCTGCCATTCGGATTCGTTCGTGCTGAGCCTGCCGTTCCCGATGAGCGAGAAGCCCCTGACGTTGGGCCACGAGATCGCGGGCACGATCGAGGCCGTCGGCTCGGCGGTGGAAGGTCGTAGCGTCGGCGAACGCGGGATCGTGTACCTGTGCTGGTCGTGCGGCGAATGCCGGGAGTGCCTGCGCGGCAACGAGAATGTCTGCCTGGCCGCCGGTCGCACCGCGATGCCGCCGTGTCCCGGTCTCGGTCCCGACGGCGGCATGGCCGAGTACGTCCGCATCCCGGTGCGCTCGTTCGTTCCGATCGCCGACGAACTCGACTTCGCCCACGCCGCGCCTCTCGCTGACGCGGCCCTGACGCCGATGCACGCCATTCGCGGCGCCATGGACCAGCTCTGGCCCGGCGCCACCGCGGTCGCCATCGGCATAGGCGGACTCGGCCACGTGGCGGTGCAGTTGCTGAAGGCGCTCACCGAGACCACCGTGATCGCGGTCGACGTGGACGCGGACAAGCTCGCCCTTGCCACCGAATGCGGCGCCGACATCGTGCTCAAGGCCGACGAGAACACCGCGGCCACGATCTTGGAGCTCACCGGCGGACGCGGCGCGGAGGCGGTGTTCGACTTCGTCGGTACCGATCCCACCGTCAAGCTCGCCGTCGAATCCGTAGCCCCCAACGGCGCTGTCCGGCTGGTGGGTCTCGGCGGCGGGGCTACCGGCATCGACTCGGGACCAGCGGGCGGACCCGGACTGCCCTGGGGTGCCACGGTACGAAAGTCATACGGCGGCACCAGGTCCGACCTCATCGATTCCGTGGCTCTGGCCGCTGCGGGCAAGCTCCGCGCCCAGATCGAGCGGTTCGACCTGGCCGATGCCCGAACCGCCTTCGACCGACTCGACTCCGGCGCGATCCGCGGCCGCGCCGTCCTGATTCCCTGATGGAGAAGAACATGACCAACGCTGTAGACCCACAGGAATTCGTGGCCAAGGTGGCGGCGGGCCTGACCGCGCCGGGCGCGCCGTTCGAGATGACCGTCGAACCCGTTCTCGGCGTGCCGATTCCGGTCTTCGCGCAGCGCCGTGCCAACCTGCGCGAACTGCTGGAGCATTCGCTGAAGTGGGGCGAGCGCGACTACCTCGTCACCGAGGACCGCCGGATCTCCTTCGCCGAGCACGCCGCGGCGGCGGGCGCGTTGGCCACCGCGCTGGCGGCCAGGTACGGCGTGGGCAAGGGTGATCGCGTCGGCATCCTGGCCGCCAACGGCCCGGACTGGGTGATCGCGTTCTGGGCCGCACAGTGTCTCGGCGCGATCCCGGTCGGCTACAACGCCTGGTGGGCGCCGCCGGAGATCGCCTACGGGCTGGGCCACACCACGCCGACGGTCGTCATCGCCGACGCGAAAAGGGCTGCGCACCTGACCGAGACAGGCACGGACCTGCCCGTCTTGACCATGGAGGAGGATCTGCCCGCGCTGATCGCCGAGTTCGGCGGTGGCGAGATCCCCAGCGTGCCGGTCGCCGAAGACGATCCGGCTGTGATCCTCTACACCAGCGGGACCAGCGGCAGGCCGAAGGGTGTTGTCCATTCGCAGCGAAACATGGTGGCGATCAGCGATTACCACCGTTTCACCGACGCCATGATGGCCGCGTTCATGGGTCAGGAGCCCGGCGATGCTCCCAGTGATCGCCGCTACCTGGTCACCGCGCCGCTGTTCCATATCGCCAGCCTGCACAACCTCGTCATCCCGCGCCTGCTGACCGGCGCGGCGGCGGTGTTCCCTCACGGCGCCTTCGAGATCGGCCGCGTTCTGAGCCTGGTCGAGCGCGAGAAGGTCACCAACTGGGCCGCGGTGCCGACCATGGCGTCGCGACTGCTGGAACACGATGTGGCCCAGCACGATCTGTCCTCACTGAGCGCGCTCTCGCTGAACTCGGCGCCGTCCTCGCCCGCGCTGCTGGCGAGCCTGCGCGAGAAGACCTCGGCCCTGCAATTCTCGCTGACCACCAGCTATGGCCTCACCGAGAGCGGTACCGCGGCGACGGTCGCCACCCCGCTCGACCTGGCCGCCGACGACGCCTCGGTCGGCAGACCGATCATCGGTGTCGCGGTGGAGATCCGCGACGCCGAGGGCAAGGCGGTCGGTGAAGGTGAAGAGGGCGAGATCTGCATCCGCAGCCCCTACGTGATGCTCGGCTACTGGGACGACGACGCGGCGACAGCCGCCGCGATCGACGACCAACGCTGGCTGCGCTCCGGCGATTTCGGCACGATGCACAACGGCAGGCTCACCGTGTCGGGCAGGCGCACCGACCTGATCCTGCGCGGCGGCGAGAACGTGTATCCCACCGAGATCGAGAACGTGCTCGTCGAACACCCGGCCGTCAGTGATTGCGCGGTCTTCGGCGTTGCCCATCCCGATCTCGGCCAGGAAGTGGCGGCCGTCGTCGTCGCCGAACCGGGGGCGGTGGACCCGGAGGAGTTGCGCGCCTTCGTCGCCGACCGCCTCGCTTATTTCAAGGTGCCCGTCCGATGGCGGATCACTTCGGACGCGCTGCCGCGCAACGCGACCGGTAAAGTCACCAGGCGCGAGCTCGCGATCTGAAGGGGTCAGAAATGTTCGACAGCATCATCAAAGGTGGCCGGTTCTTCGACGGCACCGGTGCCCCGTCCACGGTCCGCCACCTCGGCATCACAGCGGGTAAGGTCGCCGCGATCTCGCAGACCCCGCTCGACGAAACCGGTTGCCCCCGGGTCGTCGACGCGACCGGCAAGTGGGTCATGCCCGGCATGATCGACATCCACACCCACTACGACGTGGAGGTCCTGCTCGACCCGTCGCTGTCGGAGTCGGTGCGCCACGGCGTCACCACCGTGCTGCTCGGTTCGTGTTCGCTCTCGACCGTGCACGTCGACGGTGAGACCGCGGGCGACCTGTTCGGTCGGGTCGAGGCCATCCCGCGCCAATACGTGGTCGGCGCGATGAACGACGTCCAGACCTGGAGTACCGCAGGCGAATACGTCGAAGCACTCGAGCGGCTGCCGCTCGGGACGAACCTGGCCGGCTTCATCGGCCACTCCGACATCCGCGCGGCGGTGATGGGGCTCGACCGCTCCACCCGCAAGGAGGTGAAACCGTCCAAGGACGAGCTGGCCGAGATCGAGCGCATGCTCGTCGACGCGCTCGACGTCGGCTTCGTCGGAATGTCCTCGCAGCAGCTGCTTTTCGACAAGCTCGACGGGGAGACCTGCCGTTCGCGGACGTTGCCGTCCACCTATGCCAAGAGCAAGGAACGCCACCGGCTCAACACGATCCTGCGCAAGCGTGGTCGCGCGTTGCAGGGTGGCCCCGATATCGCCAACCCCAAGAGCCTGGTGTCGATGGCGGTGTCGAGCATCGGCCTCTGGCGTGACCCGCTCAAGGTGAGCCTGTTGTCGGCGGCCGATGTGAAGGCGTTGCCCGCCGCGTCCAAGATGTTCCCGGCCGTCGGCAAGATCATCAACGGGCTCGACGGCGACTTCCGCTGGCAGCACCTGCCGGTGCCGTTCGAGGTGTACTCCGACGGCATCTCGCTGCCGGTGTTCGAGGAATTCGGTTCCGGCGCCGCCGCTTTGCACCTGGCCGATCACATCGACGAGCAGCGTCACCTCATGCAGGACGAGGAGTACCGCCGCTCGTTCCGCAAGGACTACGACAACAAATACGGCCCCCGCGCGTGGCACCGTGACTTCTTCGACGCCGATATCGTCGACTGCCCCGACGAGACCGTCATCGGCAAGACCTTCGGCGAGGTCGGTGTCGACCGCGGCGGCCTGCACCCGGTCGACGCGTTCCTCGACCTCGTCGTCGAACACGGTGACAAATTGCGCTGGCGCACCACCATTTCCAACCACCGTCCCGAGGTGGCCGATGTCCTGGCCGCCGATCCGTCGGTCCAGCTCGGCTTCTCCGACGCGGGCGCGCATCTGCGCAATATGGCCTTCTACAACTTCGGCCTTCGCCTGCTTCGCCGCGTCAACGACGCCGCGACCAGCGAGAAGCCGTTCATGACCGTCGAGCACGCGGTACACCGGCTCACCGGCGAACTCGCCGACTGGTACGGCCTCGACACCGGTCACCTGCGCTTGGGCGCCCGCGCCGACGCCATCGTGATCGACCCCGCCCACCTCGACGAGACCCTCGACGCCTACGCCGAGGACCCGATCGCGGTGTTCGGCAATCTCTCCCGCATGGTCAACCGCAACGACGAGACCGTCACCGCGGTCTTCGTCAACGGCCGGTATGTCTTCGGTGAGGGCGAAGCCGATCCCGCGCTCGGCACCGAACGGGTGGGGGAGTTCCTGCGAGCCGAGTAGGATCTGCGACCCTGACCTGATGAGCGGGCGGTGGTCGACCCGAACCGGTCGACCGCCGCCCGAACACCGCCCATCAGCGAGAGGACTCGACATGTCGGACGCGAAACGGATCACCTGGGGCAAACCACGTCAGCCCACCGACGCCGACCGCGACGCCCTGCGTGCGGACCTGCTCGCCAAGGCCCGTGCCGTGCGCGCCGACGGCTGGGCGAACTACCGCACCGAGTGGCCTGCGGGCCAGGTGTCTGTCGTCGCCTACGTGCTGGGCGACGCCGAAGTCCTCGCCGAACTCGAGGAGAACGAGGGAACGGTCCTGAGCCGTTTCGCCGCCGACCTGTTCGGCTTCGTCGGCGGCCGCAAGGACAACGAAAAGGGTCTCGTCGACACCCAGGCCTGGTTCGACACGGTCCGCAAAGCCCTCGGCCCCGCGTCGTGACGCAGAGCTGTTCGGCGCCCGGCGGTAACTACCAGCGGTCGGGGGTGACCGGTGCGTCCCAGGCCTTGGCGAAGCGGGTCTTGTCCTTGGTGTCCACTTCCTTGCGGCGGTAGACGATGTAGGGGCGGGTGAGGTAGCCGATGGGGGCGCTGAACATGTGGACCAGGCGGGTGTAGGGCCAGGCCGCGACCAGGGCGAGGACGACCAGGCCGTGGAGTTGGAAGGTCCAGGGGACGCCGACCATCAGACCCGGTTCGGGATTGATCGAGAAGAGGCTGCGGAACCAGGGGGAGACGGTTTCGCGGTAGTTGTAGGTGCCCCACAGCAGGTTGGAACCCCAGGTGTTGAGCAGGCCGGTGACCAGGGCCAGGGTCAGCAGCGTGTACATCATGACGTCGTTGCGGCTGGTGTTCTTACGCACGGCGGGAATGGCGATGCGGCGGTAGCACAGGATGGCCACCCCGAGCACGACCATGAGTCCGGCGACGGAACCCGCACCGACCGCGATGATGTGATAGGCGTGCTCGGAGATACCGATCGCCGAGGTCCAGGACTCGGGGATCAGCAGACCCATCACGTGACCGCCGAACACCCCGAGCATGCCGAAGTGGAACAGCGGACTGCCCAGCTGCAGCAGCTTGGACTCGTAGATCTGCGAGGAGCGGGTGGTCCAGCCGAACTGGTCGAAGCGGTAGCGCCAGACATGGCCGAGCACAAAGGAGGTCGCCGCGATGTAGGGCAGGATCAGCCACAGGCCTTCGGGCAGCGGGATAGTGGCATTCATCGACGGACCTCCGTGCTTGCGCCGCCATTGATGGCGACAAATTTGCTGCCTTTTCCTGGCTGTGAAATATCTGCTGCACATTCGAACGTATGGTCGAGACCGTGCGGTACACCTATCGCCAGCGCCCCGGAGTGCAGGCTGTGCGCGGACTCGAGTCCGAGTGGCATCGGTGCCGGTTTCTGTGGAACGAGGCGGTCCACCAGCAGCGCATCGGTGGCAGGCCCACGCTCACCAAACTTGGAAAGCTCTTGACCGCTGCGCGTCGGCAAAGCTCCTGGCTTCGCAGCGGTTCCCAAGTCCCCCAACAGCAGATGCTTCGTTCCTATGTCAGTGCCAGGCATCAATCGTTCACCAGGAAAGGCCATGGTCGGCCGACGATCAAACGGCGCAAGAACTGTCTGCCGTCGTTGGAGTACACCCGCAATGGATTCTCGATCACAGACGGCCGCTTGCGATTGCCGAAGGGCGTCGAGATTCCGGTTGTGTGGTCGCGCGAACTGCCGTCGGAACCGAGTTCGGTTCGTATCTACAGGGATTCTCTCGGACACTGGTATGCCTCGTTCGTGGTCCGCCGAGAAGTAGCGACGATGCCTGCGACATCCGATGGCATCGGCATCGATTGGGGTATTGCGACCACCGCCACTACGACAAACCCTGGCTTCGACCTGCCCTACCAGGGTTTCCGGGCCAGGTGTGCGGCTGAGTTGGCTCGGGCGCAACGAAAAGTGGCGCGCAGGCGTCGCCCACGCGGACAAGCCCCGTCCAACGGGTACCGAGTCGCGCGCCGCGCCGCCGCCCGATTGCACAAGAAGGCCGCCCGGCAGAACACCCATGCTGCGCGTGTATGAGCGCGCCGGGTAGTCAACGAACATCAGACGATCGCGATCGAGGACTTCACAATGAAGTTCCTGACCCGATCCACGATGGCGCGCAAGGCAGCCGATGCGGCGATCGGCGCCGCGAAGCGTGAGTTGATCGACCGTGGCTCGCGGGCCGGCCGGAAGGTGGTGATGGTTGTGCCCGCGTACACGACGATGACGTGTTCGAGTTGCTTCGCGAGAGCCAAGCAGCGGCTCGAACTCGCTGACCGAACCTTCCGGTGTGCGTCCTGTGGGTATTCCGCTGGGCGCGACCGAAATGCTGCCGGAGTAATTCTGGCTGTGGCAGAGCGGGGCCACACAAGCGTTGACGACGTAGGACACTTGCAGCCCTCCTTCGGGGCGGTGGTGAGTGCGGTCTGAGCTTGAAATCCCTCGCTGAACTTGCGGGGGAACCGTTAACGGCGGCCTTCTGTTGCTTCGAAGAGGGCGGGGTCCATGGCGTACGGTTCGAGGCCGACCTCTTCCTCTGGCGGCCCCTGGGCGGCGAGTTCGGCGATGCGCCTGCGGTCGGCGGTGGTGACCGGGGGCAAGGTGGTGAGGACCGCGCCGAGGACGCCGCTGTAGGGAGAGTTGTTGTCGCCCAGCGACAGTCGCAACAGCTCCATCACCGGCACGTGCTCGCCGAGCAGGCGCTCGCCGCCGATCGGATCGATGGTGGCGGCGAATTCCAGCAGCACCGGCAGATGGTCGGGCAGTTCCTCGTCGCCGAGTTCGACCCCCGCCTGGCGGTAGGCGTGCTTGAAACGCAGCAGTGCCATACCGCGCTTGCGGGTGTCGCCGAAGGCGTAGAACGTCAGGTGCAGGCTGGCGCGACGGCGCATGTCGAAGGTCTCGACGTAGCTCTGCGCCACTTCGATCGCCGGGGTATCGCGCAGGTAGGCGAAGATCTCGGCGAAGTGCGCCTGCACCTCTTCGGGCAATTGCGCCGCGGCGTCGGACAACTGGTCGAGCATGGCCAGGGTCTGCTCGCCGGGGTAGTCGAGCAGGAACGCCGCCAACCGCCACACGACCAGGCGGTCGTGCTCGGCCATCTCGGTAACCGGTTGGGGCCGTTTACGAATCGAGAGCAGACTCATGGCGCGACACCGCTCGCGGGGGAGTCGGCGACGGCAGCGCCGTTGCTGCCGTTGCCGTTACCGGCGCCGTTGCCGGTCTTCTCGTTGCCGTTCGCGCTCGGCAGGAGTCCACTGGTGCTGCGCCCGTCCCAATTGAGCAGGTTGATCCGGCCCGACTTCTCCTCCGGCGCAGCCTGATTGACATCGGAGAGCGAGAACTTCTCGACGACCTGATCGAACGCGGTCATGCCGGGTCCGCCGTCGGTGTCGAGACTGCACCCGGTGGCCAGCGAATCCAGTTCGTGCGCCTTGGACGTCGCGCCCATCGGGATCACGTACCGGTGTTCGTATTTGGCGATCGCCAGCAGCCGGTACATCGCCTCGATCTCTTCGGGCTCGAGCCCGATCGACGGCGCGATATGGGCTTCGGGCTCCTCGCCCAGGTTGACCGAACGCATGAACGCCCGCATCCCGGCCAGGCGTTGCAACGAGGACCGCACCGGCCCGATCTCCCCGGCGGTGAACAACTCGGCGAGGTATTCGAGCGGGATGCGCAGCGCGTCGATGGCGCCGAACAGGTTGCGCACGTCCTCGCCGTCGTGACCGGTCTCGGCGAGTACATCCACCACCGGCGACAGCGGCGGCACGTACCACACCATCGGCATCGTGCGGTATTCCGGGTGCAGCGGCAGAGCCAGCTGATAGTCGACGATCAGCTTGTAGACCGGTGAATCCTGGGCGGCCTGAATCCATTCCGGCGAGATCCCGGCCTTCTCGGCCTCGGCGATCACGCGCTCATCGTGCGGGTTGAGGAACACGCCGAGCTGCGAGGTGTAGAGGTCCTGCGGATCGGTGACCTGGGCCGCTTCGAGCACCGCGTCGGCGTCGTAGAGCATCACGCCGATGTAGCGCAGCCGCCCGACGCAGGTCTCCGAGCACACCGTCGGGATGCCGACCTCGACACGGGGGTAGCAGAAAGTACATTTCTCCGCCTTGCCCGTCTTGTGGTTGAAGTAGATCTTCTTGTACGGGCAGCCGGTGATGCACTGGCGCCAACCACGGCATTTGTCCTGGTCGACGAGCACGATGCCGTCTTCCTCGCGCTTGTAGATCGCGCCGGAAGGGCACGACGCGGCGCAGGAGGGGTTCAGGCAGTGCTCGCAGATGCGCGGCAGGTAGAACATGAAGGTCTCTTCGAACTCCAGTTTCACCTTGGTTTCGAGCTTGCCGAGGATGGGGTCCTTGCCGACCTGCTCGGGACCCGAACCCAGGTCGTCGTCCCAGTTCGCACCCCAGGTGACCTTGGTGTCCTCACCGGTGATCAGCGACTTGGGCCGCGCCACCGGGGTGGTGTCCATGGGCGGCGACGACAGCAGGTTGTCGTAGTCGTAGCTCCACGGCTCGTAGTAGTCGGCGACCGTGGGCAGGTCGGGGTTGGCGAAGATGTTCATCAGGCGCTTGAACCGCGAGCCGGACTTGAGGGTCAGCTTGCCGCGCTTGTTGAGCGTCCAGCCACCCTTCCACTTCTCCTGGTCCTCGTACTGGCGCGGATAGCCCTGTCCCGGACGGGTTTCCACGTTGTTGAACCACACGTACTCGGTGCCGCCGCGGTTGGTCCACGCCTGCTTGCAGGTGACCGAGCAGGTGTGGCAGCCGATGCACTTGTCCAGGTTCATGACCATGGCGAGCTGAGCCATTACGCGCATGTCAGTACTCCACGTTCTGGTTGCGGCGACGGATAGTCGTGACCTCGTCACGCTGGTTTCCGGTGGGGCCGTGGTAGTTCAGGGCGAAGGACTGCTGGGCGTAGCCGCCGATCAGATGCGAGGGCTTGATCAGCACCCGGGTGAGCGCGTTGTGGATACCGCCGCGCTTGCCCTTGGCTTCCTTGGTTGTGTCCTCGGCGCCCTCGATGCGCGGCACGTCGACCGCGCGGTCCTGGGCGTGGTACATGAAGACGGTGCCCTCCGGCATGCGGTGCGAGACGATCGCGCGGGCGACGACCACACCGTTGCGGTTGATCGCCTCGATCCAATCGTTGTCGGCCACCCCGATCTTCTTGGCATCGACGTCCGACATCCAGATCGTCTGACCGCCGCGCGAGAGCGTCAGCATGTGCAGGTTGTCCTGGTAGGCCGAGTGGATCGACCACTTGGAGTGCGGGGTCAGGTAACGCACGGTGAGACCGTTGCCGCTCACATTGCCGATGCTCGGCTCCGCGAACAGCGCCGACATATCGAGGGGTGGACGGAAGATCGGCAATTGCTCGCCGAGTTCGATCATCCAGTCGTGGTCGAGGTAGAAGTGCTGGCGACCGGTGAGGGTGTGCCACGGCTTGAGCCGCTCGACGTTGATGGTGAACGGCGAGTACCGGCGACCACCGGATTCCGAGCCCGACCATTCCGCCGAGGTGATCACCGGCACCGGGCGAGCCTGGGTGTCGGCGAAGGTGATCCGTTTGCCCTCGGCCTCTTTCGCGAGATCGACGAGTTCGGTACCGGTCCGCCGCTCCAACGCCTCGAACCCTTCGACCGCCAGGCGGCCGTTGGTGGTGCCCGACAGCGACAGGATGGCCTCGGCGGCGTGGGTGTCCTTGGCCAGCGACGGCCTGCCCGCGGCGATGCCGGAAACGATGGTGCCGTTCTGTCCGGCCAGGTACGCCACTTCCTCCTCGGGGAAGGTGGTGACGCCCTTGGTCGTGAGACCGAGCTTCTCCACCAGCGGCCCCAGCGCGGCCAGCTTCTCCGCGATCTTGGTGTAGTCGCGTTCGACCTCCACGATCTTGGGCATGGTCTTGCCCGGAATCGGTTCGCACTCACCGGCTTTCCAGTCCAGCACCTTGCCGCCGGCCTGCGCGAGCGCATCGGGGGAATCGTGCTGCAACGGCACCGCGACGATGTCCTTGCGGGTGCCGAGGTGCTTCTCGGCCAGCCAGGAGAAACCACGCGCGATCCGGTGGAACGCCTCGAAGTCGGTCTTGGCCTCCCACGGCGGGGAGATGGCGGGGGAGAAGGCGTGCACGAAGGGGTGCATATCGGTGGAGGACAGGTCGTGCTTCTCGTACCAGGTGGCGGCGGGGAGCACGATGTCGGCGAACAGCGTGGTGCTGGTCATGCGGAAGTCCAGCGCGAGCAACAGATCGAGTTTGCCCTCGGCTCCTTCCTCGCGCCATTCCAGTTCCTGCGGTCGCACGCCGGTCGCGTCGGTGGTCTGCAGATTGGAGCCGCAGCCGAGCAGATGCTTCTGGAAG
The DNA here is from genome assembly GCF_036142455.1 of Nocardia salmonicida. NCBI lineage: Bacteria > Bacillati > Actinomycetota > Actinomycetes > Mycobacteriales > Nocardiaceae > Nocardia > Nocardia salmonicida. The sequence continues at coordinate 4,627,856 of NZ_CP108014.1, read as the reverse complement.
TACTCGTTGCCCTTGCCCGAGGAGCCGAGCAGGTTCGCGCGCCACACGGTGAGCACGCGCGGGAAGTTCTCCGGTGCGTCGGGGTCTTCGCAGGCGAAGCGCAGGTCGCCGGATTTCAACCCGTCGACGACGTGCTCGGCGGGGGTCTTGCCCGCTTCGGCGGCCTCGTCGGCGAGGTCGAGCGGGTTGCGGTTGAACGTCGGGTAGCTGGGCATCCAGCCGAGGCGACTCGCCAGGGCGATGTTGTCGGCGGCGGTGCGACCGGCGAACTTGCCCTTGCCCAGCGGCGATGCGAACGAGTCCGAGGTGAAGGGGTCATAGCGCCACTGGTCGTTGGTGAGGTACCAGAACACGGTGCCCTGCATCTGACGCGGCGGGCGCTGCCAGTCCGATGCCGAAGCCAGTGTGGCCCAGCCGGTGACCGGACGGCACTTCTCCTGGCCGACGTAATGGGCCCAGCCGCCACCGTTCTTGCCTTGACAGCCGGTGAGCAGCGTCAGGGTGAAGAAGGCGCGGTAGATCTGATCGGAGTGGAACCAGTGGTTGGTGCCCGCGCCCATCAGGATCATCGAGCGACCGCCGGAACGTTCCGCGTTGTCGGCGAATTCGCGTCCGATGCGCGCCGCCTGAACGGCGGGCACGCCGGTGATGGCCTCCTGCCACGCTGGGGTATATGGCGACTCGGCGTCGTCATAGCCCTTCGCCCACTCGCCCGGGAGCCCTTCGCGGCCGACACCGTACTGGGCCAGCAGCAGGTCGAACACGGTGGTAACCCGCTTGCCCGCAACGATTTTCGTCGGAACACCACGGATGATCGACCCGGCGACGTCGGTGTCGAAACGCGGCAGCGCGATCGTGGCCGGTGCGTCGTCGGAATGGCCGAGCAGGGTGAGCAGCGGGTCGACACCCTCGAGGTCGAGGTTCCACTTGCCCGCGTCGCCCTCGCCGAAGCGATGGCCCAGCGAGCCGTTGGGCACGACGGGGTTGCCCGCCTGGTCGAGCAGCACCGGCTTGTGCTCGACGCTTTCGCCGGTGTGGCCGAGATCCGCGGCGGTGAGGAACTTGCCCGGCAGAGCGCCGTCCTGATCCGCCGCCTCGTCGAGGCAGATCAGGTACGGCAGATCGGTGAAGGACTTGATGTAGTCGGTGAACATCGGAGTCTGCTTCTCGATGAAGAACTCCTTGAGCACCACATGGCCCATCGACATCGCCAGCGCGGCATCGGTACCGGGGCGCGCGGCCACCCATTCGTCGGCGAACTTGGTGTTGTCGGCGTAGTCGGGGGAGACCACCACGACCTTCTGGCCGCGGTAGCGCGCCTCGGTCATGTAGTGCGCGTCCGGGGTTCGGGTCACCGGGACGTTGGAGCCCCACATGATGAGGTAGCCCGCGTCGAACCAGTCGGCGGACTCCGGCACGTCGGTCTGGTCGCCGAATACCTGCGGCGAGGCCACCGGCAGGTCGGCGTACCAGTCGTAGAACGACAGCATGTAGCCGCCGATCAATGACACGAAGCGCGCGCCGGTGGCATGGCTGACCATCGACATCGCCGGGATCGGCGAGAAGCCGGCCACGCGGTCGGGGCCGTACTGCTTGATCGTGTACACGTGCGCGGCAGCGGCGATCTCGGCGGCTTCCCACCACTCGGCGCGGACGAAACCGCCCTTACCGCGCGCGGTCTTGTAGGCCTTGGCCTTGACCGGGTCCTCGACGATGGACTCCCACGCCAGCACCGGGTCCTTGAGCTCGGCCTTGGCCTTGCGGTAGAGATCGAGCAGCGTGCCACGCACATACGGGTAGCGCACGCGGGCCGGAGAGTAGGTGTACCAGGAGAAGGAGGCGCCACGCGGGCAGCCGCGCGGTTCGTACTCGGGCTTGTCCGAGCCCACCGACGGGTAGTCGGTCTGCTGGGACTCCCAGGTGATCACGCCGTCCTTGACGTAGATCTTCCAGGAGCACGAGCCGGTGCAGTTCACGCCGTGGGTGGAGCGCACCACCTTGTCGTGCGACCAGCGGTCGCGGTAGAACTCGTCGGCATCGCGGCCGCCGACCTTGTATACGGACCGGTTGTCGGGCGAGACCTCGCCCCGCTGGAAATACTTGCCGAGGTTCAGCAGTGTGTCGCCGAAATCGGCGGGCGACGGACCTTGCGTGCGCGAATTAACCACGACGCCCCCTTCGAGCTGTGAAATCGGGCTGTTGAGGGAACTGTAAGGAGGCGGACCCCTTCGGCAAAACGAACTTTTCACATCCGTATTCGGCCCTCGGTGAGCTGTGAGGTCGGCGAAATGTCGTGGTCACGGGGGAGGGGCTCGTCAGCATCCGCGATCGGGGGCTCACCAGGGTGAATTGAGCCGCGAGCTGGCAGAACGTGGTGATCGACGGGTCCGTCGGCGGGCCGACGGTGATGCTTCGGAAACGACTGGTTCTCCCGCGGTTTACATTTGTTTACACACCCGGTGTGCCCGCTGAACAGCGCTGATGTGACGCCACGCACAGCTATGGTCGCGTCGAGACGGTCTGCGGGACAGCGGGAACGGCCGCGCGGACATGGCGACGCCGGAGGGTCGCCGCGCGCGGCGGGAGTGCTTCGTAGTCGGTGGCAGGTGTCGAGCGGGGGTGCAGACCGTCACGGTCGGGGCGCGCGGGGTCGCGCGGTGGGCAATCCTAGAGCACTGCTGAACGGAACGATTTCGAATCCTTTTAATTCGATTCAGTACGCCGTATTTCGTGACCGCGAGCACAGTTGCCGCAGGTTAACTACCCAAACGAAGTGGCGCTAATATAAAGAAACGGCATCTTTTCCGGTTGGCGGATGGTTCGAGGTTGAATAGTCATCCAGGATTGGCCCGTGCAGACAGGAAGGGTAGTCGTGATACCGAAGCCATCGTTCGACGGACCAGACGGGCCGCCGAAACCGCCGACGCTCGGCGGGTTGCTGCGGCGACTTCGCGACGATCGGCGGATTTCGAGGGAAAAACTCGCCTTCGCGGCGGGGGTCAGTTCGAGTTACATCACGCATTTGGAGAGCGGGGATCGGGACCGGCCGACGCGCGCGGTGATCGAGGCGCTCGTGCGCTACCTCGACCGGATCGCGCCGGTGACCGATATCGAGCGCAGACATCTATTCGATCTGGCCGGCATCGCGCCGGTCGACAATCCGACGGTCGAGGATCTGCGAGCCGAGATCAGCACCGAGATGCGCCGGACTCTGTCGCTGCGGGAACCCGATCTGGCGGCCTATGTCGACACCCGCTGGAACGTGCTCGCGGGCAACCATTCCTATGATCGCGCGTTCCCGGGACTGGTCGAGGATGTCAATATTCTGCGCTGGTTCTTCGGTAACCCGCTCTCGCGCAAAGTAATGGTGGAATGGGAGAAGGAGTCCACCCTCACCGTGCACTGGCTACGCGGCCTGATCGGCCAGCAGGTCGGCGGCGACTGGGCCTCCGACCTGCTCGACGAATTGGCGCAATATCGCGACTTCCGCCGCATCTGGGACGACGGCGACACCGTGTACGGTCGCGAGCACACCGCCATGCGGCTGTGTGATCTGCACACCGGCGAGAACTACACCGTCGAGGTCCAGCTGTTCCGGCTCGATTCCGTCGCCTATCCCGGTCGCATCCAGTACTACCAGGGCGTTCGCGGGCCCGACCGCTAGATACCGGCGACCGCCACCGGGTCAACGGCATACGGGGTGCAGGCCGTCACCAGCGCGGCCAGCGCGGCGGCAACCTGTTCGGGATGGGTCAGCACGCAGCCGTGGCCCGCGCCCGCCACCGTGCGTACCCCATTCGCGCCCGGCAGTTCCTCCGCCAAGCGCGCGCACTTGGCCGCGGTACTGCTGTGGTCGTGTTCGCCGCGGAGAACGAGAGCGGGCACGCCTATTTCGTCGAGTCGCCCACGGACCGAATCGCGCCCGATCAGGCACTCGGCCGCCGGGCGGATCGCGGTGCGATCGGCATCGAGCCAGCGGGCGATCCAGGTCTGCCAGATCCGCGGGTCGGTGCCGCCGATCAATAGCGGCGCGAGTTCTTCGGCCAGTGGCCGCAAATCGCCGCTGCCGCACCATTCGTCGAAGAAGTTCTCGTAATAGGTTTCGTCGCTCCTGGTGCACGCGTCGGCTTCGGTATCGAGCAGTGCCAATCCGGTGACGCGTTCGGGGGCGAGCAATGCCATCCGCAGTGCCGCGTAACCACCCTGGCTCATGCCGCCGACAATCGCGCTCTCGATGCCGAGTGCGTCGAGCACCCGCAGGCCGTCGGTGGCCAGATCCCAATAGTCGAAGCGCGGGTCGTCGCCGTATCCGGTGCGGCCGTGACCGCGAGCGTCCCAGGCGACGACATTGATATCGGTGTGCGCCAAGACCTTCCGGATCGGGTCGAACATGGATTCGTCCATGAGGAATCCGTGGGCGAGCAGCAGCGTCGGACCTTGGACCGCGTCGGTGCGGAAATGGACATTGACAGAATCGGAGTGCACGAAGGGCATGGTCGAAACATACAAGCGGCGCGGTCGATTTCGCCCGGTTGCGGACCGAATGCGGCACCGCCTGATGGGTGCACGGCCGGTTCTGTGAATTCACTGGCGAGTGTATATACCTAACTGGGGCCGTCTATTTGTGCGCGCCCTGTGGACATGTCCGTTTGTGGCCGATTGGATAGGGATGTCGGTGACAGTCGGCTCGAATCGGAAAACGGGGATATTGATGAGGGTGACGGAGCAGGGGCAGGATGCCCACATAAGTTTGGCCGCCGCGGGTGACAGCGTCTCGGCGACCTTCGCGGTCTGCGACGCGGAGGGCAGGGCGATCTGGTACGGCCCGTTCATCGACGCCGACGCCGACCATCCCCGCGGTGACCAGCTCGCGGCCGCGATGGGCGCCGCGGGCCGCGCGATCTGGCTCGCGGGCCGAGCCCGCGAGGACACCGGGGTCGAGAAGGTGACACTGCACCTGACAGTCAGCGAGGACGGACTCGACGCCATCACCCTGGCCTGCACCGCGTCGATGGCCGGGCTGGCCCTCGATCTGGTTGTCTCCGATGACAATCCGGCACTGGACTGGTGCCAGGCGTTCGGCAGGCTCGACTGGACGTCGGGCCCGTTGACCGGCCTCGTCGATCCGGAAGTTCCACAGACGATCCCGACGCTGCGGGCGATCACCGGCGGTCTCGATCAGCAGTCCGAACCACAGGAAAGGCTCGACATGCACGAACTAGCACTCGACCCCTCGATGGAATTGCGCTCCGCACTGGAAAGTCTGCTGCTGCACGACGCCATCGGCATGGACGCGAAGATGCGCCACGCCATCGCCGCCGTCGTCCACCTCGCCGTCGACACACCACACGGCCCGCCCGAGGACGCCGAGGAATTCCTCGGCCGCCTCGACGCCTCCTGGCTGGTAGCGGCCTGGCTCGGCCACGACACCGAACTCTCCCTCATCGCCACGCTCGCCGCAGGCGAGATCCCCGCCCTGTCCTGGTGCGAACTGATGTTCACCACCACGCTGGCGCCGTGGTCGACGAGCCCGGTCGCCATCCACGCACGACGGGTGTTCGGGACAGTCCAGCGGGGACCGCTCGGCGCGGTCAGGGCGCACGTCGGCTGAGAGCGCGCCACCTCAGTATTCGGCGACCTCGACCTCGGCGAACGAACTCACCCAACGATGCGGTGGCCGTGGTGGATTCGGTTCGCCGTGGCGGTGCACGCCGACTGCCTGCCAACCCGCGGCCACCGCGGCATCGAGTTCGTCGGCATGGTCGGACAGGAACAGGATGTCGTGCGCCGGGATGCCGATCCGGTCGGCGATGAGCTCATAGGAACCCGCCTCCCGTTTGGCGCCCGCGCTGATCAGGTCGAAGTAATCGGTGATCACGGTGGACAGGTCGCCTGCCTCGGCGAAGGTGAACCAATCTCGTTGGTTGCGTTCGGAACCCGAGGAATAGACGAACAGTCGGTAGCCCTCGGCCTGCCACGTCTTCAGCGCGGGTACCACATCGTCGAAGAAGCGTCCGTATAGTGCGCCTGCGCGGAAGCCCTCGGCGCAGATCGCGCCCTGGGCGGCTTTGAGGGGCTCGGCCTTCACGTCGGAATGCAGCCAGGCGATGAGGATCGCGGCGACTCGGTCGGTGTCCGCGGTGGGTTCTCCGGCCAGTTCGCGGGTCCGCGCGATCACCGCTTCCGCGGGGCCGGAGGCATTGTCGGCCAGCCAGGCGGGCAGGTGCTGTTCGGTGTAGCCGTAGAGGTCGGTGCGGACCGCCTCGGTGGGGCTGGTGGTGCCCTCGATGTCGAGGACGATCGCGCGGGTCACGCGAGCAGTTCGTCGAGGGTCGGGAAGCCCGCGCTGATCTTGTCGCCGGTGAAGTCGCCGACCCAGCCGTCGGCCTCCTCGAAGAAGCGGATGGCGATGAAGTCGGGGGTGGTGCCCATGTCGAACCAGTGCAGGGTGCCCGCCGGGACCGAGAGCAGGTCGCCCGCTTCGCAGACCGTCGCCAGCACGGCGTCGCCCACGTGCAGGTAGAAGCAGCCGCGGCCGGCGGCGAAGAAGCGCACCTCGTCCTCGGCGTGGCGGTGCTCGTCGAGAAACTTCGCGCGCGCACCGGCGGCGGTGGCAGGCCACTCCGGGTTGTCGGCGTCGGGATGGATGCGGGCGACGTCGATGTGCTCGTAGCGGCCCGAGGCGTTGAGTTCGGCGATCTGCGGGCCGTAGTGGGCGAGCAGGGTGTCGGAGTCGGTCGCGGCGGCCTCGGCGAGCACGGCCCAGTGCGAGTAGGCGATGCCGTGCTGTGCCAGCTCGGCGCCGATCTCGGTGGGGTCGGTGGTGCGCACCCGGACGTCGGCGGCGTTGTCGGCGGCCATCACTTGCAACAGGGTCATGTCGGTCCGATCTCGAGAGGCATGGCGTCGGTACGTCCCGTGCGGGCGATCAACTCGCACAGGGCTTCCAGGCATTCGGCGCGATCGCGCGCCTGGGCAAGAGTGTCACCCCAGGTGGTGATCCCGTGCCCGGTGATGAACAGAATCGGTGGGGCGTCGGGGTTTTCGCGGAGGTAGGTGTCGATGTCGGCGCCGATGCGCGCCACCGCCGGCCAGTTCGGGAAGACCGGGATCACGACCGTCGACGGGTCGGTGAGGCCGAATCCCTTGAGCAGTTCGAAACCGCTGATCCGCAGCGGAGTCACCGCGCCGCCGGGCCGTGCGGAAGTAGTCGCCAGCGCGGTGGCGAACGGGGAGTGCACGTGCACGACCGCGCCGGCGGGCCGGGTGCGGTAGACGGCGGTGTGAATGCTGGTCTCCGCGGACGGCTTTCGGCTCTGACCTGGGCGCGCGATGGTGTCGGCGATCGCGACGAGCACCGTGTCGTCCTCGCCGAGTTCGCCTTTGGACAGGCCGCTGGCGGTGACGAGGGCATCATCGGGGTCGACCCGCACCGAGATATTGCCCGCGGTGCCCGGCATCCAGCCCCGCTCGTAGAGCTGGCGTGCGGTAGCGGCGATCGCCTGTCCCCGCGCGGCGAGGGGCCTGTCGGTGTTCTCGACGGTGGCCGCCGGCGCACGGCCGTGCTCGTCATAGGTATCCGAGTTCCGGTAGACCACACCGTTTTCCGTGACGACGGCGGTGACCAGATCGGTCGGCGTCACATCGAAGGCCGGGTTGAACACCGCGGTGCCCGCCGGTGCGGTGTCGACGCCGCCGAAGCCGGTCACCTCGGCAGCGGCCCGCTGTTCCACCACGATCTGCGCGCCGGTGGCCATCGCGGTATCTCGGGTGGATTCCGGGGCGACCACGATGAACGGGATGCCGTGGTGGCGGGCGGCCAGGGCCAGGGTGAAGGTGCCGATCTTGTTGGCGACGTCGCCGTTGGCGGTGATCCGGTCGGCGCCGACCAGCACGGCGTCGACCTGTCCGGTCGCCATCGCCCAGGCGGCGGCGGAATCGATGGTCAGCCGATGCGGGATGCCCGCCTCGGCCAGCTCCCACGCGGTGAGCCGCGCGCCCTGCAACAGCGGGCGGGTCTCGTCGACGATCACGTCCTCGACGACGCCGCGTTCGTGCAGCACCCGCAACGCACCGATCGCGGTCCCCACCGCGCTGGTGGCCAGGCGTCCGGTGTTGCAGTGGGTGAGCAGTCGGAGCGGCCGCGCACCGCACAGATGTTGCACCAGGTCAGCTGCATGGGTGGCGGCGGCCAGGTTGACCCGCCCGTCCTCGGCGAGCATCTCGAGGGTCTCGGCGAGCACCGCGTCGGCACCATCGGCGACCCTGCCACGCACCCGGTCAACTGCCCACGCCAGATTGACTGCCGTGGGGCGCGCTGCGGCGATGCGATCGGCTTCGGCCTGGACGGCAGCTACATCGACCACGCGGCGAGTGCGGATCTCGGTTTCGCCGGGCAGGCTCTGAACTGGGCTGCCCCCGTTATCGGGTATGCCGTCGGTCGAGTCACCCGCCTCGCCGGGCACGCCGTCGTGAGTGTGCGCCTTTGTCGCGATGACCACGCCGAACGCGCCCGCGATCCCGATCGCCGGAGCGCCGCGAATGGCGAGGGTGGTGATCGCCTCGATGACCTCGTCGACGGTGCGCAGGCGAAGTTCTCGCACCTCGTGCGGCAGTCCGCGCTGGTCGATGGTGACGAGGGCACCGTCGTCCCAGATCAGGGAACTGTCGTCCATCTCCGGCGTCCTGTCTGCGTGGCATTTTCTGGCTGGTAAACGGTATCCGACCTGGTCGCGACTCGATCCGCGGGGCCGGTCGATCACTCCGCGGCGTACTCGGCCTCCCGCTCCACCGCGTCGATCGTGCGCTGTGGGACCTGCACGGGACCGGGTGTGTAGGTGATCGCGCGCAGGCCGCCGGAATAGCGGAACGGTCCGCGACGCTCGCGCAGCTCCCACGAGACCGGACCGCGCGCGTCGACGCCGACGGAGATCCCGGTCCACGGCGCCATGCCGACCAGTTGCACCTGGTCGGTGAGCTCCGCGAGCGTCGTGCCGTCGACCTGGATGGTGAAGTCCCAGCGCAGACGCGGCTCGACGGTGGCTCGCACGGTGATCTCGCGCGTCCCGATGGGCAGGGGCACGCCGACTGACGCGTACCGCCCGTAGCTGTTCACGCCGAGCACTACTTCGCCGTCCTCGATGTAGAGCAGGTACCCGCCGAGCGGGTCACCGTGTGCGACGAGCACTCCTTCGTCGCCGGGCTGATAGCCGTCGACCACCTGCTCATCGGGTACCGCCGTACCGCGTGCCGACGCCGTGCCGGTCAAGTCGGCGGTGATCGTGAAGTCGCGGAAGGCGATGAGGCGTTGGGAGCGGTAGCGCTCCAGGGTGGGGGTACCGGGCAGCAGCCGCACCGGAGCGGCGAAACGCGCCTCCTCCGGGCGACGGCGGAACAGGTCGGCGCGGGTCAGGAGCGGGAACACGGTGTTGGCCCACGCTGATTCGTCCCAGGCGGCGGCCAGTTCGGCGGCCTTGTCCGGGTACTGCGCCGAAAGATCATGCAGCTCCGTGGGGTCGGCGCGGACATCGAACAGTTGCCAGTTCGGCGCGTCGATGTCGGCGTCGGCATCGTGCAGCGACAGCAGTTTCCAGCCGTCACGGTAGAAGCCGCGGTGACCGGTCATCTCCGAGTACTGCTCGGTGTGCCGCGTCGGGGCTGCCTGATCGCGCAGCAGCTCGGCCGCGGAGACGCCGTCGAAGTCTTTGGCGGGCAGGCCGTTACGTACAGAAGGACGGTCCAGGCCCGCCAGCTCGAGCAGCGTCGGCGCCAGATCGGTGACGTAGGCGTATTCGTGGCGGATGCCGGAATCGGTATCGGTGCGGGGCAACCCCTTCGGCCACGACACGACCAGCGGCACCCGCACACCACCGGCGAACGTCTGGCCCTTGTAGAACCGGAACGGTGTGTTGGACGCCTGACCCCAGCCGCGCGGGTAGTGCACGCCCAGCTTCGCGGTGCCGATCAGGTCTTCGTCGTGGGGGACGTCGCCCACCCAGTCGGGGTCGTCGACGTGGGCGAATTCGGCGAAGTAGGAGCGGGTGCCCTCCGGTCCGCCCTCCGCGGTGCCGCCGTTGTCGGAGGTGAACACGATGATGGTGTTGTCGAGTTCGCCGAGGTCGTCGAGCAGGTCGACGATGCGTCCCAGGCTCTGGTCGATGCTGTCGACCATGCCCGCGTACACCTCCATGTACTTGGCGTAGCGCCGCTGCTCGTCGACAGACAGCGAATCCCACTCCGCCGCTTCGTAACCCGGCTCGGTGTTGCGCGGCTTCTGCTCGGTACCCGGCGGGAACAACCCCTGGGCCAGCTGCTCGGCGAAGCGGCGCCTACGCAGTTCGTCCCAGCCCTCGGCGTAGCGACCGCGATACTTGGCCTGGTCCTCTGCCTTGGCCTGCAGCGGTCCGTGCATCGCCACGTGTGCGAAGTACAGGAAGAAGGGCTTGTCCGTGTCGTGCGCGCGCAGATCCTTGATGTAGGACAGCGCCTTGTCGGTGAGATCGTCGGTGAGGTAATAGCCCTCCGGATATTCCTCGACATCGACCACCGAGCTGTCCGACACCAGCTGATTGGGGTAGTAGAAGGAGTTCAGCCCCTCCAGCGACCCGTAGTAGCGGTCGAATCCGCGCCGGGTCGGCCAGGAGTCCCGATGCGCGGACGGGTTCATCGTGGCGTCGCGCACCAGATGCCATTTACCCACCGCGTAGGTGGCGTAACCGTTGTCGCGCAGAATCTCCGGCAGCGTGAGCACGTCGTCGGCCAACTCCAGCCGCAGGCCGGGATAGCCGGGGTCGGCGTTGGCGACGAACCCGAAACCCGCACGGTGGGAATTGATTCCGGTGAGCAGTGCCGCGCGCGAGGGCGAGCACAGTGGCGTCGTGTGATAGTTCGACAGCCGTACACCCTCGGCCGCGAGACGGTCCAGTGTCGGTGTCTCGATCTCCGAACCGAACGGGCCGATATCGCTGTAACCCATGTCGTCGACGAGGACGACGACGATGTTCGGCGAGCCCGCCGGAGCAGTGGGCGGGTAGGTCCAATCGGGAGTCGACTCCGCGGACGTGCGACCGGCCGAGCCGCCGAAAGATGCGTAACCGCGAGCATGGGGTGGAACAGGCATTCTGGCAGTAAAGGCGACGTATCCGCTGGTCACCAGGGTTATGTGCAGTGTGCGTGGAATCGGTGACCGGTACGCCGCAACTTGTTAGCGTCACTGCCGTGCCCACGAATCAGCCACCCTGCTGCTGTTCGTGTCGCGTCCTGCGCGGCTGACGAACGCATACGACGTTCGCGGCCGAGCCGATGTGTTCCCTTTCCTGCGGTGCGCTGTGCGCACCCTCCTCGGCCCGCCGCGCGGGCCGATGCGTCTTCGAGGATCTTCACGATGAGTTCAACGGCGAGTGGCTTCGGCCGCCGAAATTTCTTGCGCACCAGCGGCATCGCCGCCGCGGCCATCTTCGGCGGCGCCGCACTGGCGGCCTGCACCTCGGCGGTCTCGGAACAGAAGGCGGGCGGGGACGACGCGACGCCGGTGCGCGGCGGCACCCTGAAGGTCGGTATCCGTGAGGACCTGGTGCCCGCGAACCTGCTCACCAACACCGCGGCGACCCCGGTCGTGATCGGCCTGGTCTACGAATCGCTGATCCGCTATCCGAACGACACCCTGGAACCGCAGCCGTTGCTGGCCAAGTCGTGGCAGCTCGCCGCCGACGGTCGTTCGCTGAGCCTGGACCTGCGCGACGACGTGAAGTTCCACAGCGGGCGCCCCTTCACCGCCAAGGACGTGGAGTTCTCGCTGCGCACCTACGCCGACGCCAAATGGTCAGCGCAGCTGCGTAGCTCGGCGGCGGCCGTCACCGGGTTCGACATCGTCTCGCCGACGCGGATCGTGTTGCAGCTCGCCCACCCACTGAGCAACATCTACGACCTGCTCGACACCGTGCCGATCCTGGACAGCGAAACCGCCGACAAGCTCGGCACCGGCGACACCTATATCGGCACCGGCCCCTTCAAATACGTACAGCGCGTGCCGAACTCGCAGTTGATCTTCGAGAAGAACCCGAACTACTGGGTGCCAGAGCGCCCGTACCTCGACCGGGTCGAGGTCTCGATCATCCCCGACCCGAACGCGCTGCTCAACGCGTTGAAGTCCGGTCAGATCGCCGCGGCGCGCGAACTCGGCTACCGCGATGCCGAAAACCTCGGCAAGAGCGGCGGATTCACGGTGCACGATCTCGAGGGCGCCGAGCTGCAAGCCTATGTCGGCGTCAATGTGACCGAGCCGTCGCTGGCCGATGTCCGAGTCCGCCAGGCCATCGCCTTCTCGCTCGACCGCGAACGCATCATCAACGAGGTGTTCCGGGGCGCGGGATATCCGCTGAACGTGCCGTGGCCCAAGAACTCGCCCGCCTTCGACGAATCCCGCAACGCCAAGTACAAGCGTGACATCGACAAGGCCAAGCAACTCCTCGGCCAGGCGGCCAAGCCGCCGAAGCTGCCGCTGACCTTCGCCCCCGGGTACGGCGAGGTCGCCCAGATCGTGCAGGCCAACCTCGCCGACGTGGGCATCGAGGTCGACCTCGACCCGGTCGACGCCGCCACCTTCGTCAAACAGCTCACCGGCCAGCAATTCCGTGGCCTGTGGGTCACCGACCATTCGTGGGCGCAGTTCGTCCCGTCGACGCTCACGGTGAGCGCCTACCCCTTCAACGCCCGCCGCAATGCCTCGCGCTACGAATCACCCGCCTACACCGCGGCCGCCGACACGGCATGGCAGCTGGCGCAGGGCACCGGGCCCGATGCGGTGCGCGCCTACCAGGCCGTCACCGATCAGCTGCTGGAAGGACTGTTCCTGATCGAGATCGGCGTGCGCTTCCAGCAGTACTCCACCGTCAACAAGGTGCACGGTTTCGCCTGGACCAAGCGACGCGAACCGGTTCTCACCGACACCTTCCTGTCATGACGCGCTACCTGCTGCACCGCCTTCCGTCGGCGCTGCTGGTGCTGTTCGGGGCCTCGGTGCTGATCTTCCTGCTGCTGCGGCTCGTCCCCGGCGACCCGGCCACCATCCTGGCCGGCAACGACGCGACACCGCAGACCATCGAGGTGATCCGTCATCAGCTCGGCCTCGACCGGTCGATCCCGGTGCAGTACCTGCAGTGGCTGGGCGAGGTGTTCACCCTCGACCTCGGTCGCTCCTACATCATCGGCGGTGAGATCACCGACCTGGTCGGCCGTGGGCTCACCAATACGCTGGTGCTCACCGTGACCGCGCTGCTGCTGGCGGTGCTGGTGAGTCTGATCGTGTCGGTGGCGTCGGTGCTGTGGCCGAGCCGCTGGTTGAATACGGTTGTCGCCGCGGCGAATACGGCCGCGGTCGCGTTGCCGACCTTCGTGGTCGGCCCGTTGCTGGTGCTGGTGTTCGCCGTCGCGATTCCGGTGCTGCCCGCCGGCGGGGTGCCGCCGGACGGATTCATCGCGCGACCCGATATCGCGGTGCAGTATCTGCTGCTGCCCGCGATCTGCCTCGCACTGCCGGTGTCGGCGGCGCTGACCCGGTTCCTCACCGAAGCGCTGCGCACCGAACTCGCGAAACAGTATGTGCTGACGGCACGTTCCCTCGGTGTCGGCTATCGCGAGATCGTCACCCGTGGCGCCCTGCGCAACGCGCTGCCGACCATGCTCACCGTGCTCGGCATCCAGACCGGGCAATTGCTCGGTGGCGCGGTGCTGGTCGAGGCGGCCTTCGTGTGGCCGGGGATCGGGCAGCTCATCGAACAGGGCATCAGTCGTCGCGACTATCCGCTCGTGCAGGTGCTGTTGCTGCTGTCGGTGGCGGTGTTCGTGGTGATCCAGCTGATCACCGATGTCGCGCACGCGTGGCTGGACCCGCGGATTCGGATCGGAGGACGGTCATGACGACGACATCCGAGAAACCTGGTGTCACAGCGAATGATTCACCGCGCCGCGAAGGTCCGCTGTGGGCGCTGCGCCGTGGACAGGGACTGGCCGGGGTGCTGCTGGTCGTCCTGGTGGCGCTGGCCGGGGTGTTCGCCGGCCTGCTCAGCTCCTACGATCCGCTCACCCAGATCCCCGGCGCGAACCTGCTTGGGCCGAGCGCGCAACACTGGCTCGGCACCGACCATCTCAACCGTGATGTGGCCGCGCGAGTACTGGCCGGTATCCGAATCGACCTGCTGATCGCGCTGCTCGCGGTGCCGATCGGCGCCGTGATCGGTGCGCTGATCGGGCTGGCCGCCACCGTCCACCCCGTCGCGGACGTGACCGTCCAGCGGGTGTTCGACCTGATTCTGGCCTTCCCCACCCTGATCTTGGGCATCACGCTCGCCGCGATCACCGGGCCCGGCTGGCACGCGGTGGTCATCGTGATCGTCGCCGCCGAGATCCCGATCTTCGGTCGCCAGATCCGCACGGCGGTACTGGCCGTGCGCGAACAGCCGTTCGTCGAAGCCTCGGAGGTGATCGGCGCCGACACCTGGTGGACCTTGCGCAAGCATGTGCTGCCCAATGTGATCGAGCCGCTCGGCGTGCAGTTCGCGCTGTCGCTGTCGGTGGCGGTGTTCATCGAGGGCGCGATGAGTTTCATCGGCATCGGCGTACTGCCGCCGCAGCCCTCGCTGGGATCGCTGATCGCTGCCTCGATCGCCAACCTGGACGCGAATCCGTGGATCGCGATCGGACCGTTGGTCGTGGTGGCCGCGTTGACCCTGGGATTCCTGTTGATCGCCCAAGCACTGGGCCGGGCAAGGAGATTGGCATGAGCGCACCATCTGATCCGCTCGACCCCGTGCTCGAGATCGACGAGTTGACGGTGGGTTTCGGGGACAAGATCGTCGTCGATGGGGTGAGCTTGCGGGTGGGCCGGGGTGAAGTCGTCGCCCTGGTCGGTGAGTCCGGCTCGGGGAAATCGCTCACCGCGCGATCGGTGCTCGGGCTGCTGCCGGAGACCGCGCGGGCAGGCGGGTCGATCCGGCTCGGGGGCACGCAGGTCGTCGGTGCCGCCGAATCCGCGTTGCGGGATCTGCGCGGTACCAAGGCCGCCATGGTCTTTCAGGAGCCGCAGACCGCGCTGAATCCGGTGCAGAAGATCGGCACCCAGATCGCGCAGGCGCTGCGTGCGCACGGCGTGACCGACAAGGCCCTCGCTCGAACCCGCGCGATAGATCTGCTGACGGCGGTGGATATTCCGGAACCGGACAAGCGCCTCGACTGGTACCCGCATCAACTCTCCGGCGGACAGAAGCAGCGCGTGGTGATCGCACTCGCCCTGTCCGGCGAGCCCGAACTGCTCATCGCCGACGAGCCGACCACCGCGCTCGATGTCACCGTGCAGGCCGAGATCCTCGATCTACTGCGCTCCCTGCAACGCCAGCGCGGCACGGCGATCCTGTTCATCACCCACAACCTCGGCGTGGTCGCGGAGATCGCCGACCGGGTCGTGGTGATGCGCGAGGGGCGGGTGGTCGAGGAGCAGACGGTGTTCGGGTTGTTCGCCGAACCGGGCGAGGAATACACCCGGACGTTGCTGGCCGCGGTGCCGCGATTGCCCGCGGTGTCGTCGCGGGGCGAAGAGCCTGCACCTGTCGCCGAAGTGGATGCCGTCAGCCCGGGTGGTGCCGAGGACGCGCTCGCCACTGAGGCAACGGATGACGACCCGACGACGGTGCGGCACGAGGACGAAGCCGGTGAGGTCGACGCGTCCGACGGCGGCGACGACGAGTCGGCGGACCTCATCGACGATTCGGATGACGTCCCGGCGGAACCCTCGGACCGGAGCGTTCGCCGGATTCTGCGCCGGGTAGTGGTGCGTGGGCCCGCTGTTGTCGCCGAAAAGGGCGGGGGGCGAGGCGAATCCGAATACCGCGACGTGCTGCGGATCGACGATCTCTCGGTCGTCTACCCGGGCCGCCACGGCGCTGCGCCTTTCCCGGCACTGCAGGATGTTTCGCTCACACTCGGTCCACGTGAAGTTCTCGGGCTCGTCGGTGAATCCGGGTCGGGCAAGAGCACGCTGGGGCGCACCGCGCTCGGGCTCGTTCCCGCCACCTCGGGACGCGTCGAGCTACAAGGTGTCGTGCTGGCTGGATTGTCGCGCCGCGAACTGCGCGGACTGCGCAAGCACGTCGCGCTGGTGCATCAGGATGTGAGTGCCTCACTCGATCCACGGCGCACCGTCGCCGACTCGATCGGCGAGCCCTTGCAGGTGCATCGGGCAGCGTCGGGCACGCTGCTGCGAGCCAAGGTCGCGAACTTGCTCGAATCGGTTCGGCTGCCGAAGGATTACGCGCAGCGCAGGCCCGGGGAGTTGTCCGGCGGGCAGCGTCAGCGAGTGGCGTTGGCGCGCGCGCTGGCCTTGGCGCCGCGACTGCTGGTAGCCGACGAGCCGACCAGCGCGCTGGACGTATCGGTGCAGGCGCAGGTGCTCGACCTCTTCGCCGACCTACGCGCCGAATACGGCTTCGCCAGCCTGTTCATCAGTCACGATCTGGCCGTGGTGCACCAGGTCGCCGACCGGGTAGTGGTGCTGCGGCAGGGCCGGATCGTCGAAACCGGCGAGGTGCGCGCGGTATTCGCCGCACCGGCTCAGGAGTACACCCGCCGCCTGGTCGACGCGGTGCCCGTCCCCGATCCGGCCACGGCTCGGCGTGGGCTGGGCGGATCCGCGGCAGGCGCGCCAGTGCGCATCGGGGCATGACGTGGACGAGCCGCCGGTAGCGATACCGGCGGCTCGTCGACACACGTATATCAGTGATGGCCGGGGCGGCGCTGCTCACGCCGATCGTCCTGGCCTGCTCGCGTCATACCTTGCGAGTCCTGCCCCTGCTCCTGCCGCTGCTCCTGCTGCTGGCGCGGCATCTGCTTGGGCATCTTCTTCGGTGCTTTTTTAGACTTGTCAGCCATCTCCACACGGTCCTTTCCGAGGGATAAGTGATTAAGCCTTCAACGCACTGTCCGACGCAATCCACCTCGCGTGCGGGGCGTCCCACGCCTGACTCGACCAACAATAAGCACCATTACGGCGTGAGGGTAGACCTGCGCGGAAAATAGGTTTCTGACCTTGGAAAATTCGGCGTGTCAGTCCTTGATCCATTCCCCATTACCGGAACGGACCCAGTGGACCACCTATTCCCGGCTTCGCCATTCTGTGACATTGCGAGAATTGCGGCGAGAACGGGGGATTCGATCTCGATCATTGTCGATAACTCGGTCAGGAAGGGAGGGGGATGAATTCGACGGTTGCTCCGTCGGTGGCGTTCGGGGGAACGATGACCAAGCCGTCGCGGTCTATCAGGCCGGCCAGGTGGGCGGTGCGGACCACCGGGTCGCCGAGCCAGCCGCCTTCGGGGGCGTAGCGGGCGGGGGTGATGCGTTGGACCGGGGCGGTGATCTCGGCGGCGTTGTGGAGTGGGCCCAGGATCTTTCGGGGGAGGGGGGCGCCGGTGCGGGCGGCGACGATCGCGGGGGTGAGGGAGAGGAGGACGGCGATGGCGGCGAAGGGGTTGCCGGGGAGGCCGAGAACCGTAGGGCCCGTGGGGAGTTCGGCGACAACGGTGGAACCGCCTGGGCGCAGGGCGAGTCGGGGGACCAGGACGCGGGCTTCGGCTCGGGCGATGGCGGTACGGAGTTGGTCGGCCGCGCCGCCGCCGGTGGCGCCGACTACGACGAGCAGGTCGAAATCGGAGGTGTCGGTGAGCATGTCGTCGAATCCGTGCGCGGTGTCGCGCAGGTGGACGCGGTCGACGACGCGAATACCGCAGCCCGCGAGGAGATCTGGCAGGACAGGCCCGATCGAGTCACGGGTCTGGCCGGACTGAAGCGGGCCGGTGCTGCGAATTTCGTCGCCGGTCATGACAATTCGCGCGCGAACGGGTCCACGGACGGTGCCCGTGATGACCTCGACCGAGGCCGCGGCCGAACGGAGGGCGGCGGTGATCCGAGTGCCCGCCGGGGCGACGAGATCGCCGATCTTCCTGTCCTCGCCGCTCTTTCGGACATCGCCGCGAAACGGGGTGTCGGGGAGTCGGGCCAGCTCGTCGCCGGTGATGGTGGCGAATTCGTCGCGCACTACCGAGGTGGTGCCGTCCGGAACGTGGGCGCCGGTGGCGATGCGTACCGCCTCGCCCGAGCGCAGGCCCTCCGGCCGCGCGCCGCCCGCGAAGCCGACGTCGCGCCGCAACTGCCACGGACCGTCGCCGCAGACGGCGTAGCCATCCATGGCGGAGACGTCGAAGCGGGGCAGTGGGCCCGCCGCGGTGAGTGCTGCCGCCAGTGCGGCACCGGGGACTTCGCTCAGCGCGGCCTCGTAGGCGACCAGGGGAGTCAGGCCGGTGCCGAGGCGTTCGCGCGCTTCGGTGAGGTCGAGGCGGGCCGACGCGCGGTCGGTGGCCAAGGATTCACGGGCGCGGCGGACCTCTTCCTCGGTATCGCAGTCGGCGATATCGGGGAGCTCGACCAAGACGGTCTCGGCGGGCACGATGGCCTTCATCGGCTGGTTCACCAGTGAACCCAGTCCCGCCACCGCCGCCACCAGCGCGCTGCGCCGCCAGACGCCGACGAGGTATTGCGGGCGACCGGAGGCGTCGATCGCGAAAACGGCATCAGCGGTGGAATCGGTTGCCCTGCGCAGCAATTCGTGGACGGTGGCATCGGTGAGGAACGGCATGTCGGCGGCCAGCACGACAATCCACGGGGCCGTGGTGTCGAGTGCGCTCAGGCCGGTGCCGATCGCCGCGACGGGCCCGGAACCCGGCGGCACCTCACGAACCTGCCGGAACCGCGCATCGAGTGCGGGGCGGTACGGGCCGACCACCACCACCTCGGCGCAGTCGCGCACCGAATCCAGCGCGGCGTCGAGCATCGATCGCCCACCGATCACGATCGCCGGTTTGTCGACCCCACCCATCCGACTGGCGCGTCCACCCGCGAGCACGATGGCATCGACGGCGGTCATCGGCTGATCCTGAATCGGGTAAACGGCACGAAAGTCATGCTAGTAGGCGTGCTGCCGGTGCTCGAGCTGCCCGCGTGCTCGAGGGTGGCGGTCGCTCAGAGTCGCGCGGTGCGCAGAACGACACGACCGTCGACGACCGGAACACCTTCTTCGGTGAGCAGCCGCAGCTGGCGGGTGGCCAGGTGCGCGGCGGGACGGCCGCTGGCGCCGATGACACGGTGCCACGGCAGATCCGCGGAGTCGGTGCGCATGATCCAGCCGACGGTGCGAGCCGAGGACAGCCCGGCCGCGGCGGCGATATCGCCGTAGGTCGAGACGCGACCCGGTGGGATGGCGGCGACGAGTTCACGGACCTTCTCCACCTGCTCCTCCGTCGTGACAGCCACGGGCTACAGGACCTCGGCGATCAGCGCGGCGGTGTCGGCGGGGCGGGCCTGGGCGACCATGTGGTCGCAGTCCCAGACCTCGGCGGTGAAGTCGTCGAGGTGGGCGGTGAGGGCGGCCAGGAACTCCTCGGTGACATAGGGCGGCTGCACCTTGCCGGCGCGGACCAGCACCGTCGGCAGGTCGGCGGGCGGCAGCACGAACCCTCGCGCCAGCTGACCCCAGTACGAGGTGATCGCGGGCTGGAAAATGCGCCAACCCACGCGGCCACCCTCGGTCGGCACGAGGTGCTCGGCCAACTCCCGTTCCAGGGTCTCGGGATCGACTTCGTCGGGTCCCCACGCGCTGACCTGCTTGTCGGAGCGGGCTTCGGCGAGATCGGTGTAATCCGGGGAGGCGAGATTGGCCAGGGCGATCTGCTCGATCAGTTTCGCGTCGATGCCGATGGCGGGATCGAGCAGGACCAGCGCGCGCACGAGGTCGGGGTGCTGCCGGGCCAGATGGATGCCGGTAGCGCCGCCGAACGAGTGGCCGACCACGACGACGGGTCCGTCGGTCTCGGCACGAAGCAGCTCCGCGAGATCGGCGACGATCGTTTCGAAATCCCACGGCGGCAGCGAGGTGGAGCGGCCGTGTCCACGCAGGTCGGGGGCGACGATCCTGGCCTCGGGCAGGTGCTCGGCGGCCAGGGTTTCCCACCGGTTGCCGTGGCCGGTGAGACCGTGCAGGGCGAGGACGACGGGACCGTCGGCGGGGCCGAATCGGTGCACATGAAGCGACGACACGACACCCATTCTGGCCGGTCGCGCACAGTCTCGCAGCGTGTCCCTCCGGTAGGGGTACGCCGGAGTGTCGGACTGGTCTGTTGCAATAGCCGATGTGGTGCGATCGGATAGCTCGGTGCGACTCGTGCGCCGGACAACGCGGGCGCCCCGGCCGCGGGCCTGGGGTGCGTCCGTTCGCGCGCTGTTCACCGAGCAGGCCCAGCCCGCGCCGCCACGTCCGGGGTGGCGGCCGTGGCAGGTGATGGGCGGGCCGGGGACGGGTAAGACCTCGCTGCTGATCGACCTGGTGACCGCGCGGATCGTCGACGGCGCCGACCCGGCCTCGGTGCTCGTCCTCACCCATACCAAGCACGCCGCGGCCGCGTTGCGCGATGCGATCACCCATCAGCTGGGGCCTGCCGCGGGTGGCATTCCGGGCGCCAGCCGGGAACCGATGGTGCGCACGCTGCACTCCTACGCGTTCTCGGTACTGCGTCGGCATGCGGAGCTGCACGGCAATCCGCCGCCGCGACTGCTCACCGGTGCCGAACAGGACGCGGTGCTCCGGGAGATGCTGCGCGGCGATCTCGCCGACATCGAAGCCGGGGCCGGGGGGTTGTGGCCGCCGCGCCTGCAGCCCGCGCTCGCACTGGGTGGGTTCGCCGAGCAACTGCGCGATCTGATGTTGCGCGCCACCGAGCGCGGACTCGGGCCGGAGGACCTGATGGCCCTCGGTCGTGAACACGACAACGACGCGTGGGTGGCGGCCGGGCGGTTCTTCCAGCGCTACGAACAGGCGTCGATGCTGCGCTGGTCGGTCGGTGTCGCCGCGCCGGAGGCCACCGCGCCCGCCCTCGACGCCGCGGAACTGGTCGGTGCGGCGCTCGACGCCCTGGCCGGTGACCGGAATCTGCTTGCCGCCGAACGAGATCGGATTCGCTACCTGCTCGTCGACGACGCGCAGCACCTCGACCCGCAGGCCGCGACGCTCGTGCGCGCCATCGGCAGCGGCAGCGCGAGCACCGTCGTCACCGGCGACCCGGACCAGGCGGTCTTCACCTTCCGCGGCGCGGATTCGCACTTCCTCACCGACCTCGACACCGCCGCGTCGCGTCGAATCATCTTGCGGCACAACCATCGCAGTGGTGCGCCGATTCGATTGGCGAACGCGCGCATCGCGGCGAGGTTGCCGGGCAGTGCCCGGCACCGGGTGCTGCCGGGGCAGGAAAACGAACCACCCGAGCCCGTAGCAGGTCAGGAGCATGGACTCGAGGACGTCGATCTGTTCGCGCACGCCGACCTACCCGAGGGACCAGGCCGGCAGCGGGCCGCGACAGTAGACCGCGACGTCAGCGCGGAATCCGCGCGCCCCGATTCGGCGGCATTCGAGGACATGCCCGATGAACCGGACGTCTGGCCGGGGCATCTGCCGCCCGATGACGAGCCGCCGCCCGATGACGAGTGGGCGGCCCCGGAGGATTCGCATCCCGTCGACGAGTCGAGTGTGCGGGTGCGGGTGCTGTCGACGCCGGCCAAGGAAGCGGCGCTGATCGCTGATCACCTCCGCCGCGCGCACCTCACCGATGGGGTGCCGTGGTCGGCAATGGCCGTGATCGTGCGCTCGGTGCCGTTGTCGCTGGCGCCGTTGCGGCGGGCATTGCTGGCGGCGGGGGTGCCGGTGCGCAGGCCCGCGGTGGCCGAGCCGTTGGCGCGGCGGCGTGGAGCGGCGTGGATGGTGCTCGCGCTGCGGGTGCTGTTGGCGGGGGATCCGTCGCGGCCGGGCTCGCGGCGGGCGATCGACGCGATGTTCTCGCCCGACGATGCGATGGATCTGCTGTCCGGGCCGCTCGGCGGGGCCGACCAGATCGCGCTGCGCCGACTGCGCCGGGGTGTGCGACGCAGCGTGCTCGACCTGGAACGCACGGGTGCGCTCGCCGAGCCCTTCGTCGACGGCGCCGACCAGTTCCTGCTCTGGGAGGAGGCCGCGCCCGCGCCGGAAATGCCGGAGCCCGAACCGGATCCGGTCGACGACGAATGGCTCCCGCCACCGGACCCGGACGACCCGCTGCGCCCGGAACCCGAACCGGACTGGGATATCGCCGAGCGACTACCCGATGATATCGACCTCCTCGATGTCGAGAACCCGCCTGCCGCGAACACCGTCGTGGAAGTCGTACGCCCCGAAGCGCCCGCGGTGGCGCTGATCGACCAATCCTCCGCCGAGGTCCTGCGCGACCTGATCGTCGGCGTCGGCGAACAGCGGTTGCTCGACGGGCTCACCGAAGTCGAAGCCGCGCCGCTGCGTCGGGTGTTGCGTGCGGTGGCGAAGGCCAAGGAGACGCAGGCCAGAGGACAGGGTCTCGAAGACGTGCTGTGGACGCTGTGGACGAATTCCCGGCTGGAGCGGCGTTGGTTCCGGCAGTCACGGCGCGGCGGGGCCTCGGGCATGCAGGCCGATCGTGATCTCGATGCCGCCGTCGAATTGTTCGATGCCGCAGCCGCTTACGTCGACCGGCTGCCGAAGGCGAGCATCGACGGGTTCGTCGAATACCTTCTGCACCAGCAACTTCCACAGCAGGGTAGGCCGCTGACCGCGGAAGGCGAGGCGGTGACCCTGCTCAGCGCGCACGCTGCCGCGGGCCGGGAATGGGACGTGGTGGCGGTGGCCGCCGTGCAGGAGGGCATCTGGCCGAACCCGCGCTCGCGGGGCACGTTGCTCCACACCGAGGATCTCGTCGACCTGGTCGGCGGAGTCGATCCGAGTGCGACCGTGAGCCGGGCCGCACCGATCCTGGCCGAGGAACGCAGGCTGTTGCTCGTGGCGTGCAGTCGGGCTCGGCAGTCACTGCTGGTCACCGCTGTCGAATCCGCTGCGGGAGACCAGGATCTGGTGCCGTCGCGGTTTCTCACCGAACTCGTCGGTGACGACGACAGCGGCGAACCCGGCGCGCTGCCGGTCGCCGATCCCGGACGCGCGCTGGTCATGCACGCGCTGGTCGCCGAATTGCGCGGGGTGGTGTGTGATCCCGGGGGCGACCCCGAACGTCGTGATCGGGCGGCACGTCAGCTGGCCCGGCTGGCCGACGCGGGCGTGCCCGGCACCGACCCCGGCGACTGGTACGGCACCGCCGAACTCAGCTCGCAGCGCGAACTCTGGGACGACGACGATTCGCCGATCGGGCTGTCACCGTCGACGGTCGAGCTGTTGCGCACCTGTCCGCTGCGGTGGGCGCTGGAACGGCACGGCGGTACCGACGGCGACAACCCGCACGCCGTGAAGGGCAATCTCGTGCACACGCTCGTGCAGGCGCTGGCGGGCGATGTCCCCGAGGCGCAGGTGCGCGCGGCACTGGACCAGGCGTGGAAAACGGTCGACCCGGCCGACGGCTGGCATTCGCGACAGGAACTGCGCCGCACCGAGACGATGCTGGAGACCTTCCTCTCCTGGGTCCGCACCACGCGCGGTGAGCTCACCCAGGCCGGGGTGGAGGTACCGGTGGACTGCGTGTTGCCCGCGCGCACGGAAGGCGCACGGGCCGTGCGGATTCGGGGGCGCATCGATCGGCTCGAACGAGATGCGCAGGGGCGCTTCGTCATCGTCGACGTGAAGACGGGCAAGACGCCGGTCAGTGAGAAGGCGGTGGCCGATCACGCCCAGCTGGCGACCTACCAGGTGGCGGCCGCGCACGGCGCGCTGGACGAGGAGGAGTCCGAGGAGCCGACCCCGGTGGTCGATCCCGGTGGCGCGCGGCTGGTCTATGTCGCCAAACCGAACCGCAAGACCGGCGCGGCCGAACGCACACAGAACGCGCTCGACAGCGACGGACTCGACCAGTGGCGCACCACCATTCACGATGCGGCCGACGCGACGCGCGGTCCCGGATATCTGGCGGTGCGCAACGACGGGTGCAGACACTGCCCGGTCGCGGGCAGTTGCCCGGTGCAGGACACCGGACGGCAGGTGACCGACGAGTGAGCGGCGTGCGCGTCACCCCGCAGCGGTTGGCCGACGCGCTCGGCCTGCCACCACCGACCGATGAGCAGGCGGCGGTGATCGCCGCGCCACCAGGGCCCACGTTGGTCGTCGCGGGCGCGGGCGCCGGCAAGACCGAGACGATGGCCGCGCGGGTGGTGTGGATGGTGGCCAACCAGTTGGTCGCCCCGGACGAGGTGCTCGGGCTGACCTTCACCCGAAAAGCCGCCCAGCAGTTGACCTCTCGTATCCGTACGCGGCTGGCCCGGTTGGCGGGCGCGCCGCTCCTGCGCGAGATCGACCCCAGTGGCGCGCTGCGCACGATCGTCGCCGGGGCCGAGCCGGAGATCAGTACCTACCACTCGTACGCGGGCAGGTTGCTCACCGCGCACGGGCTGTTGCTGCCGGTGGAGCCCTCGGCGGCCCTGCTCACCCAGACCCAGCTGTGGCAGCTCGCGCACGAGGTGGTGCGGTCCTGGGACGGCGACCTCGACACCGACCGCACCCCGGTCTCGGTGACCGAGGCGGTGCTCGCCCTGTCCGGGCAGCTCGCCGAGCACCTGGTGGAGCCGGAGCAATTGGCCGAGGCGCACGCGGAGCTGGAGAAACTCGTCTACACGCTGCCCGCCGGTCCACGTCAACGCGGCGGGCCGAGTCAGGCGCTGATCGGTGTCGTGACCGCGCAGCGTGAGCGCGTCGCCCTGTTGCCGCTGGTCGGCCAGCTCGCCGAAGCCCTGAACCGTCGCGGCGCACTGGATTTCGGCTCCCAGATGTCGCTGGCCGCGCAGCTCGCCGTCGACCACCCGGAAGTCGCCGCCGCCGAACGCGCTCGATTCAAACTGGTCCTGCTCGACGAATACCAGGACACCGGGCACGCGCAGCGCGTCCTGCTCTCGGCGCTGTTCGGCAATGCCGAGGCGGTGCGACAGGATCGGCCGAGGCAAGCGGTTCGGATTCGGGGTGACGCGCAGCCGACTCGTGCGCACGCGGCCGACACCTTGTTCGGGGTGGACGATCAGGACCCGGCATCTCCGCAGGTGCGCGGCGACGGACCTGGACACGTGGGCAACCTGTCGCTCCGTGGTGACTCTGTCGGTGACGTACCCGGACCATCGCAGGCCCTCGCGGTGACGGCGGTGGGCGACCCGATGCAATCCATCTACGGGTGGCGTGGCGCTTCGGCGGCCAATCTGCCGCGGTTCGCCACCGACTTCCCCGCTGCGCCAGGGGTTCCCGCACCGGTGCTGCCACTGCTGACCAGTTGGCGGAATCCGCCCGAGGCGTTGGCGTTGGCGAATCTGGTGGCCGACCCGTTGCGGATGGTGGCACGGGCCGCCGGCGGCGCGACGGTGGACGCGTTGCGGGCCAAGCCGCAATCGCATGCGGGGGTAGTCGAGTTCGGGCTCACCGAAACCATTGCGCAGGAGCGCGACTGGATCGCCGAGCGGATCGCGCGAGAGTGGGCGAGCGCACGGGAGAACGAAGCGCCGCCGCCCACCTCGGCGGTGCTGGTGCGACGCAATGCCGATGCCGCGCCGCTGGCCGAGGCGCTGCGTGAGCAGGGGCTGCCGGTAGAGATCGTCGGGCTCGGCGGGTTGCTGGCGACCCCGGAGGTCGCCGATATCGTCGCCACACTGCGGTTGATCGCCGAACCGGGGACCGGGAGCGCGGCGGTTCGGATTCTCACGGGGGCCCGGTGGCGGATCGGGGTGGCTGACCTCGCCGCCCTGGCGCGACGCGCGCGGATGTTGTCCATCAGCAGTGTGTCCGGTGGCGACGCGAACGCGATCACCGATGCCGCCGGGCTGGCGACGGCGCTGCGTGAGGTGGCGCCCGAACCGACCGAGCAGGCCGGGCTGGCCGATGCCATCGCCGATCCCGGTGCGGCGGAACAGTATTCGGAGCCCGGGTTCGCGCGGATCGCCGCCTTGAGTGAGGAGCTGGCCGCGCTACGCGAGCGCAGCGGACAACCGCTGGTCGAACTCGTCGCTGATGTCGAACGCACCATCGGGGTCGGCGTCGAGACCCAGGCCAGGCGCGCTATCGCCGGTGGCGGTGCGGGTCGCGAGCATCTCGACGCCTTCGCCGAGGTGGTCGCCGGATACGCGGCCGACTCCAGGGCATCGCTGAGCGGCCTGCTCGCCTTCTTCACCGCGGCCGAATCGGTCGAAAACGGTTTGGAGCCCGGCGAAGTCGAGGTCGCGCGCGACCGCGTGCAGATTCTCACCGTGCACGCCGCCAAGGGCCTCGAATGGGAAGTCGTCGCCGTGCCGCATGTGAGTGCCACGGTGTTCCCGTCGACGACCGCGTTGAGCACCTGGCTCGGCGCACTCACCGAACTCCCCACCACCCTGCGCGGTGACCGCGCCCAGCCGGACGCGTCCGAAGGCGTGCCCGTGCTCGACCTGAGCGCCGTGGGGGACCGCTCCGAACTCGAACACGCGATCGCCCACCACAAGGACGCGCTCAAGAGTCGCCGCCTCGACGAAGAACGTCGCCTGTTCTACGTAGCGCTCACCAGAACCGAACGGGTGCTCCTTGTTTCGGCCTACTACTGGCCCGAGACGGGCAGTTCGCAGAAGGGCCCGTCGGAGTTCCTGCTCGAGCTCAAGGAGGCGAACGAGAACCCGGACAGCGCGGCCTACGGCGTCGCCACCATCGCCCGCTGGGACGACAAGCCCGCACCGGACGCCGTGAACCCCTTCGCCGACAACCCACCGACCGCCCAGTGGCCGCGTGACCCACTCGGCAACCGTCGCGACCCCATCGAACAGGGCGCCGCGCTGGTTCGCGAGGCTCTCGACACCTTGCGCAGCGGCACAACGGTTTCCAGCCGTGCAGCGGGTGATCAACTCGAGTCGGCCGAGGTCGTCGAGGACGACCCGGAAGGGTGGGTCAACGACGTCGACGCGCTCCTCGCCGAATTCACCGCCGCCGAACTCGCCGAACAGCAGGTGGAACTTCCGGGCCAACTCCCTGCCACCGCCCTGGTCGAACTCCGCGCCGACCCGACTCGCCTGGCCGCACGTCTGCGCCGCCCCCTTCCGTACCCCCCGAACCCGATGGCCAGGCGTGGCACCGCTTTTCACGCCTGGGTGCAGTCATGGTTCGGCACCGAACAGCTGCTCGGCCTCGACGAGCTACCCGGCGCCGCCGATAGCACCACCGAGATGGGCCGCGCCGATCAGGAACTCGCCGCCATGCAGTCGGCCTTCCGCCGGTCACCGTGGGCGCACCGCAATCCTGTCGACGTGGAGGTGCCGTTCGAAACCAGCATCGCGGGCACGGTGATCCGTGGCCGCATGGACGCCGTGTTCGCCGAACCCGGTGGGCGCTGGATCGTGGTCGACTGGAAGACCGGCGCCGAACCCGGCCCCGCCGACGAGCCCGCCGTCGCCATGCAGCTGGCCGTCTACCGCCTCGCCTGGGCCCGCCTGATGGCCGCCCGCACCGGCGAGACCGAGGACCGGATGCTCCAACGAGTCGGCGCCGCATTCCATTACATCCGCTCCGGTCGCACCATCGCCCCCGAGCAATTGGCGGGCCCAGCCGAACTGGCGCGCCTCATCCACGACGCCGCACCGGAAAACGCCGACACCGATCCACACGAGGCCCACTGAGCCGATAGTGTTGCGCTCGCCGAGGAAAGCTCGAGGCGAACAGGGCCGTCAACCCGGCGGCGCAGCCGCCGGTTTTCGGCCGCCTTGATCTGGACTGACCAGAGGGTGCGACGAAGGAGTACCCGGCGGGAGGGAAGATCAAGGTTCCCAGGCCGAAAACACGCGGCGCCAGCCGCCATAGATACAGGAGCAGGCATGTTCGGTGACACGCGCAACCCGGTCGGGTTGAGCAGCAGTCCCGACTACGCCCTGGTCGGTCTGTTGCGGATCCCGGCGGCGCAGTCCAGCCCGTGGGTCTCGCTCACCCGCCGCGTGCTGTTCGCGATCGCGCTGCTGTTCACCGCTGCGACAGTGGTCTATGTCGGCCGCGACGGCTATAGCGACAACACCGGCGACGAGCTGTCGTTCCTGGACGCGATGTACTACGCCACGGTGTCGTTGTCTACCACCGGCTACGGCGATATCGCCCCGGTGACCCCAACGGCACGGCTGGTGAACATCATCGTCATCACCCCACTGCGCGTCCTGTTCCTCATCGTGTTGGTCGGTACCACTCTCGGCGTGCTGACCGAACGGTCGCGGCAGGCATTCAAGATTCAGCGATGGAGGCACACCGTGCGTAATCACACCGTCGTCGTCGGCTACGGCACCAAGGGCCGCACGGCGATCGATGCGATGGTCGGTGACGGGATCCAGGTGTCCGACATCGTGGTGGTCGATACCGACCCCATCGCGCTGGAGGCCGCCGCCGCGGCGGGTCTGGTAACCGTGCACGGTTCGGCGACCAAATCCGATGTCCTGCGGCTGACCGGCGTGCAGCGTGCCGCCGCGGTCGTCGTCGCCACCAATCGCGACGACACCGCCGTACTGGTGACGCTCACCGCCCGCGAACTGAACAAGACGGCCAAGATCTCCGTGGCCATCCGTGAAGCGGAGAACACCCACTTGGTCCGCCAGTCCGGCGCCGACTCGGTGGTGGTGTCCTCGGAGACCGCGGGTCGACTGCTCGGTATCGCCACCACCACACCCACGGTCGTGGAGATGATGGAGGATCTGCTCACGCCCGAGCAGGGCTTCGCCGTCGCCGAACGCGAGGTGGAGGAGGGCGAAGTGGGCGGATCGCCGCGCCATCTCAGCGACATCGTGCTCGGTGTGGTGCGCAACGGGGCACTGATCCGGGTCGGCGAACCCGAGGTCGACGCCCTCGACGCGGGCGACAAACTGCTCTACATCCGTCGCGCCGGAAAGTAGTCACCCGCCCGACCAAGGCGTACCTCCGCATTCGCCGCAGCCGTGCGCGGCCTATGCTCGGCAACGTGTCATTCCGGCTGAAAGACGTTCCGCTGCTGTCACGTTCCACCATCGACCGGGCCGAGCACGCCCGGCTCGATCCCGGCGCCCTGCGCGAAGGGTGGGGCAAAGCCAAGATTCTGCGTATCGACCCGCGCGGAAAAGTGCGGGTCGAGGGCGACAAGATCGTCCTCGACGCGGCTGTTTCGGTGGCCGCGGAGCCCGGTGACGGGACGGTGTTCCTCGGTGTCGTCGACGGCAGCCACCTGTGGGCGATGCGGGCGACCGACCTCGACGGCACGCTGAGGGATCTGCGCACGCTCGGGGCCGTCGACGACTTCACCGCTGAGCTGCTGTCCACCGCGTACGCGCTGCTCAACTGGCACGATCGGGCCGGATACCACGGCGGCGACGGCACGGCCACCACGTCGGCGCGCGGCGGTTGGTCGCGGCTCACCGCCACGGGGGAGGAAGAATTCCCGCGGATCGACCCCGCGGTGATCTGCCTGGTCCACGACGGTGCCGATCGCGTGCTGCTCGCCCGCCAGCAGAGCTGGCCGGAGACGATGTTCTCGCTGCTGGCCGGCTTCGTGGAAGTGGGCGAATCGCTGGAGCACTGTGTGGAACGGGAGGTCCGCGAGGAGGTGGGCGTCGACCTGCGCGATATCCACTACCTCGGCAGCCAGCCGTGGCCGTTCCCGCGCTCGCTGATGGTCGGCTTCGCCGCGGTCGGCGACCCCGCCCAGGAACTCGTGTTCTCCGATGGCGAGATCGCCGAAGCGCATTGGTTCACCCGCGAAGAGGTTCGCGCCGCTTTGCAGGTCGGCGACTGGTCGGCGCGCGAACCCGGCGCACGGCTGCTCGTCCCCGGATCCATCTCGATCGCGCGATCGATCATCGAGTCCTGGGCGGACTGACTCGGCGGATCAGGCCTGCTGGGCGGCCAACGCCTGCTTGACCGCAGCCAACGACGGGTTGGTCGCGGTGGAGCCGTCGCGGTACTTGATCGTCGGCACGACGTGGTTGCCGTTGTTGACGCTGCCGACGAACTCGGCCGACGCGGGATCGTCTTCGATATCGATCACCGTGTAGGTGATGCCCGCCTCGTCGAGCTGGGTCCGCAGGCGTCGGCAATAGCCGCACCAGGTGGTCGAGTACATCGTCAGATCTGCCGTTGCTTCAGTCACGCGATGTGCAACGTCGCGACGCGGCTCGGTGTTCCTTGCCCGATCCTGGACCGATGGGTGACGGTGCTCGATCGCGCGATCGTGGCCGTGGGATCGGCGGGCGTCGCGGCAAGTTGTCGGGGGGCGCTGTCATGATGGTGCGCGTGCCAGCACTCGATCTCACCGCCCTCGACCCGGAACAGGCCGCCGCGGTGCGGGCACCGAGGGGGCCGGTCTGTGTACTCGCCGGTGCGGGCACCGGGAAGACCAGGACGATCACGCATCGGATCGCGCACCTGATCGCGGGTGGGCATGTGAAGGCCGACCAGGTGCTGGCGGTGACCTTCACGGCACGGGCCGCGGGGGAGATGCGCAATCGGTTGCGCACGATGGGGCTCGGCGGCGACGCCGGACAGGTGCAGGCGCGCACCTTCCACGCCGCGGCGCTGCGGCAGTTGCGGTATTTCTGGCCGCAGGTGGTGGGGGATGTGCCGTGGCGACTGATCGACAGCAAGTTCCCCATCGTCTCGCAGGCCGCGCAGCGGGCGGGGCTGCGGGCCTCCACCGAAATGGTGCGTGACCTGCTCAGCGAAATCGAATGGGCCAAGGCCTCGCTGATCGCGCCGGAGGACTATCCGGCCGCCGCTGCCCGGCATCATCGTGACGCGCCGGTCGACGTGGCCAAGGTCGCCGAGGTGTACCAGGGCTACGAATCCGCGAAAGCCTCCGCCGACGGTCTGCTGCTCGACTTCGACGATCTGCTCCTGCACACCGCGGCCGCGCTCGAGGACTATCCGGCCGTCGCCGACGAGTTCCGCGGTCGCTATCGCAGTTTCGTCGTCGACGAATACCAGGACGTCACGCCGCTGCAGCAGCGGGTGCTCGACGCGTGGCTGGGCGAACGTGACGACCTCACCGTCGTGGGTGACGCGAACCAGACCATCTACTCGTTCACCGGCGCCACCCCGTCCTACCTGCTCGATTTCTCCCGGCGCTTCCCCGACGCCACGGTGGTCCGGCTCGAACGCGACTACCGGTCGACTCCCCAGGTGGTGTCGCTGGCCAACCAGGTGATCGGGGCAGCGCGCGGACGCATCGCGGGCACCCGCCTCGCCCTGATCGGTCAGCGGCCCGCCGGTCCGGAACCGGAGTTCGCCGAGTACGCCGATGCGCAGGCCGAGGCCGTCGCCGTCGCCACACAGATCCAGAAACTGATCGCCGCCGGGACGCCGGCGTCCGAGATCGCGGTGCTGTACCGGACCAACGCGCTGTCCGAACCGTTCGAACAGGTGCTCGGCGCCCGCGAGATTCCGTTCCAGGTGCGCGGTGGCGAGGGGTTCTTCCACCGCCAGGAGGTGCGGCAGGCGGTGTCGGCGTTGCGTCAGGTCGACGCGCGCGACGACCTGCCCGATGCGGCGCGCAGCGGATCGTCGCTGATCACGTTGGTACGGGCCGCGCTGGCGCCGGTCGGTCTCACCGCGGAGGAACCGGCCGGTGCGCAGGCGAAGGAACGGTGGTCCTCGCTGCTGGCCCTGGTGCAGCTCACCGAGGAACTGGTCAGCCACGACGACGAGATGGACCTCACGGCGCTGCTGCGCGAGCTCGCGACCCGTGCCGAGGCCAAGCATCCGCCGACCGTCGACGGTGTCACCCTGGCCTCGCTGCACGCGGCGAAGGGCCTGGAATGGGACGCGGTGTTCCTGGCCGGGCTCACCGACGGCACGCTGCCGATCTTCCACGTGCTCGGCAAGAAGAACACGGCTGTCGACGAAGCGGGACTGGAAGAGGAACGACGGCTGCTCTACGTCGGTGTCACGCGGGCACGCGAACATCTGAGCCTGTCGTGGACCCAGCGGCGGCTGCAAGCAGGCGGGGACTACCGGCCGGTGACCAGGTCGCGATTCCTCAACGGGCTGATTCCGGACAGTTCCTCGGCCTCGCGGATCGCCGTCGAGGCCCGGGCCGAGGCCCCACGTCCGCTGTGTCGGGTGTGTCTCAAGCCGTTGATCGGCACCCATGCCACCATGCTCGGCCGCTGCCGGCGCTGCCCGGGCGAAGTCGACCCCCAGTTGCTCGAGGCGCTGAAGGAATGGCGAGCCGAGAAGGCCGAGGCCCTGCAGCGGCGCGACTTCGTGGTCTTCACCGACACCACCCTCACCGCCATCGCCGAGCAACTGCCCGCCGACGACGCCGCGCTGGCGGCCATCGCGGGCATCGGTGCGAAGAAGATCGAACAGTACGGTGCCGACGTGCTCGCGATCGTCGCATCACGTGTGAAGACAACGGCACAAAACCCCAGGTAGAAAATAAGTTGTTCGGTTCTCGATCATTGCCTATGGTGGAGAACACGCACCGAGAGTGATCCCGGTGCGCGGTAATTGTTCACACACGAGTTCAGGAGGGAGGCAGACACATGAACACGAACACGAACACCACGTTCGATGCGATGAGCAATCGCGTCCTGGTGAACGCATTTGTCATGTCCGCCTCCCGGGGGGTCCTCGCTCTGCAGGGGACCGGCCTGTCCGGCGTCGATGTCAAAGCTGTGCCGATGACTGTCGTCCATCAGCCCACTCCGATTCGTCTCCAGGACAAGCCCAACGTGGGTTGGCAGCCGACCGCTGTTGCGGCACCGGCAGCAATCGCCGATGAAGCCGGTTACGCACCGGAGTTCATCGGCGCAATCCGCCTCCGCGTCCACCCAGCGACCGTGATCAGGTCTCGACAGAAATGTCGAACTAGGTAGGGAACACCTCCCAGACCTCCTGGCCACGGATCGCGAGAAGCGAAATCCGTGGCCATCTTTATATCGGCTCCTCAGCCGTAGGCACCGGGTTCGCACACCGAACATTCCACCGCTGCAAACGAGCTGAAGGAGAACGACGTGTTCACCGCCCAGGACTGGCCGACGGCCACTACTGACGTGACATGCCGAACCGTGGCGCAGACCCCTCGCGTCCGTGAGGTCACCAAGACTCTGCCCTGTAGGGGCGGAAACCCCGATCTGTGGTTCGCCGAGAGCCCCACCGATCTCGAGCAGGCCAAGGAACTGTGCGCGGCCTGCCCGATCCGCAAGGGCTGCCTGACCGCGGCCATCGATCGCGCCGAGCCGTGGGGCGTATGGGGCGGTGAGATCTTCGACCAGGGTGTCGTGATCGCCCGCAAGCGCCCCCGCGGTCGTCCGCGCAAGGTCGCGATCATGGCATGAACCCGGGAAAAGGGTTGTACCGCAAGCGAACCGCTCACCTCGTCATGGTGAGCGGTTCGTTTTGCTTTGTGCTTACGAGGCCTGTTCGGCGCGGAAGCCCGGCACCCAGGTGCGTACCAGGTCCATGAAGCCGAGTTCCGCGTCGAGTTGGGCCAGGATGCCGACCGAACCACCGAGCACCCGGAAAACGGTGAGGTACTCGGCCGGAAGTTGTAGGGCGCGAGCGGTTTTCATCTCCGGGCTGGAGAACTCGGACGCCTTGCCCGCCACCCGCTGCATCCACGAGCGGGTGAAGTGGAAGGTGTCGGTGCGAATCGGGTCGCTGAACGGGCGCAGGTACGCCTCGATCTCCTCGTGGGTCACCACACGTCCCGGAATGACCCAGCCGTGCTCGTAGAGCAGTTCGGTGAGCGCCGCGTGCTCGTCGGCGACAGCGAGGGCCAGCATGCGGCCCAGGATCTCCGGGAAGCCGTCCGGCATCGGCGCACAGGCGCCGAAGTCGAGCACGGCCAGGGTGCCGTCGTCGCGCACCAGGAAATTGCCGGGATGCGGGTCGCCGTGCAGCAGGCCGACCAGTTCGGGCGAGCTGAAATGGAAGGTCCCCATCAGCTCGGCGATCCGGTTGCGCTGGGCCAGGGTGCCCTCGGGATCCTCGGCGCCCGCCTTGATCAGTGCCGATACCGGGGTGCCGTCGAGCCATTCGGTGACGATCACCTTTGGGGATCCGGCCACCACCTTCGGGACCGAGATGGTGGGATGGCCCTCGAACGCGGCCGCGAATCGGCGCTGGTTGGCGGCCTCGATGCGGTAGTCGAGTTCTTCCTCGGTGCGTTCGGTGATCTCGGCGAGCAGCGGCTTCACATCGGCGCCGGGGATCACCGACGAGAGCAGTCCGGTCATCCGGGACAGGGTCTTGAGGTCGGCGCGCAGCGCGTCGTCGGCGCCGGGATACTGCACCTTCACCGCCACCGCGCGTCCGTCGGACCACACCGCGCGGTGCACCTGGCCGATGCTGGCCGAGGCGGCGGGGGTGTCATCGAAGGATTCGAAGCGGTCCCGCCATTTGGTGCCCAGCTGCTGGTCGAGCACGCGGTGCACCGTCTCCGCTGCCATCGGCGGCGCCGCGGCCTGCAGCTTGGTCAGCGCCTCGCGATAGTGCTCACCGAACTCCTCCGGAACGGCGGCCTCCATCACACTCAGCGCCTGCCCGAACTTCATCGCGCCGCCCTTGAGCTCACCGAGCACGGTGAACAGCTGCTCGGCGGCTTTCTGATTCAGATTGGCGTTGATCTGCTTCTTGTCACCGCCGACGAGCTTCTTACCGAACCCGACAGCGGCTCGTCCGGCGATGCCAAGGGGAATCTTGGCCATCTTGGCATTGCGGCTGGAACTGCGGCGCACGATCTCGGACACGGTACCCATCATGGCCGAACCTGCGGGGTGTGTGCCATAAGAATGCTCACACCGGCCGGTGCGACGCCCGTCACCGCGAGGTTCCCGACGTGTGTGCGGCCATGTTCCGGCACCCGCATTCCTGATGCGGCAGCCACGGCCGACGCTGGATCTCATGGGTGTCGAGGTCCAATTCCACGGTGGCGTCGAACGTGCGCGGTTCCCGCCGCGGGGAACAGGCGATGATCGCCTCGAGTTCGCCGAGCGCCAGCGCGGTCGTCGCCGCGATGCCCGCCGGGGAGGCGTGTCCGGTGCGGCCGAGTAGCTGGGCGGCCAGGTGCGGCCACTCGACATCGAATCCGGCCCGGGTCAGATCGGCACAGCGAAGGCAGCTGGTCTCGCCGGGCAGGACGAGCGGGCCGACCACGCCGACCCCGTCGCGGACCCGCACCTGCAGGTGTGGCACCCGGCGCAACATCAGATCCACCGACAGTGCCGGGTCGATCATCAACGCGTCGGTGAGCACCACCAGATCGTCCGAGCCGGTGCCGACCGGCGTGTCCGGTCGGTACTCGCGCGAGCGGGTCGGCCGAAAACCCATGCGCCGCAATCCGATCGCCACGGCATCGGAGAGCGGCCCGAGGCCGTGCACGGTGATGGCGCGGATCTTGCCGAGAGCGGGTTCGGATTCGGGTTCGAGCAGCAGACCCGCACGCTCGATCGCGGCGAGCATGCCCATGGTGCGGTCGGGACTGATACCGAATTCGCCCGCACGCCAAATGATCTGGGGTCGTGATTGCAAGCCGTCGAGCAGGCGCAGGAAGGCGAGCACGGTACCGGTGTCGTGATCGGTGGTGTGGAGCAGCAGCGCGCGTTCGGGGTCCCAGCCGAGTTGCACCGTGCCGGACGGGCGAACCAGGGTGGTCACTCGCGGGTGGAGCATCGGGCCGCGCAGTGGGGAGGTGGTCGTCATGGCTGAAGTATCGGCACTCGGCAGCGGCTCAGCGTGCGCCGAAAGTGCAGTTATCCACAGGGTTTCGGCGTGTCGGTTCGAGAATTACGAATTGTGAACAGCCGATGTACCGCGGGTCGTCACGGCATTTTCCGACGAACGCGCGCCACGCGACCGTGTCGCGCCACCGAGATCGGAAGATTTCTCCCCGACCTCGATGGCGGTGCGGATCAGGACTTGCCCGCGCCGGAATCGGGGTCGGCATCGCCCTCGTCGCGCGGGGTTTCGTCGGACTCGTCAGCCTTGGCCTTGTCGCGATCGGCCGCGTCGCGTTCGCGCGCCTCGGTCTCGGCCAACTGCGCCAGCGGATCGTCGAAAGCGCCTGTGCCGCCGCCGATAATGGAGTCGATGAAACCGGCGGGCGAGTCGAGATCGGTGGAATCGGGCAGCAGATCGGGGTGTTCCCACACCTTGTCGCGCCGCTCCATCCCCGCATCGGTGGTCAGCCGCCGCCACAGCGCCGACGCCTCACGAACCTTGCGCGGACGCAACTCCAGTCCGACGAGCGTCGCGAACGTCTGCTCGGCGGGCCCACCCGTCGCCCGGCGGCGACGCAGCGTCTCCGACAGCGCGCCCGCGCCCGGCAGGCGCTCACCCACCGCATCGGTGACCACGACATCGACCCAGCCCTCGATCAGCGCCAGCAGGGTCTCGAGTCGCTCCAGCGCCTGCTTCTGTTCCGGCGTGGTCTGCGGCTCGAACGTGCCCTGGGAGAGCAGTTCCTCCAGCTTGGACGGGTCGCTCAGCGACATCGGGTCGATGCCCTGCGCGGCTTC
Source organism: Nocardia salmonicida (assembly GCF_036142455.1). Taxonomy (NCBI): domain Bacteria; kingdom Bacillati; phylum Actinomycetota; class Actinomycetes; order Mycobacteriales; family Nocardiaceae; genus Nocardia; species Nocardia salmonicida. The sequence goes on along the minus strand of NZ_CP108014.1, from coordinate 4,591,301 downwards.
CTCGATCGCGGAGAAGTCCATCTTGATACCGCGCGCGTAGTCTTCGACGGCACCGAGCACTTGCTGACGCAGCCACGGCACATGTGCGAAAAGTCGCTGGTGGGCGGCCTCGCGTGCCGCCAGGAAGACGATGATCTCGCTCTCGGGCTGCTCGAGCCCCTCGCTGAACGCCGCGATCGCGGTCGGCAGCAGCGCCGCGGTACCGGCCGGGCCGAGCGGCAGGCCGATATCGGTGGAGGTCAGCACCTCCTTGGCCAGCTGGCCGAGCGCCTGACCGAGCTGAGAACCGAACGCCAGCCCGCCCATCTGGCCGAGCATGCCGACCATCGGCCCGGCGAACTGCTTGGCCTCCTCGGGCAACTGCGCGGTCCACATGCCCGAGATCTGCTCTGCCACCGGGTCGCACAGGCGCTTCCAGGTGGGCAGGGTCTCTTCGATCCAGTCGTTCGGGGTCCACGTGACCGTCTTGGTGGCGCCCGCGGGCAGCACCGTGGCGCCGTCGAGCCACAGCTCGGCCAGATGTGCCGCGTCGGTCACCGCGGTGGTGGTGCCAGCGGCGATCGGAGCGATGGTGGAGCCGAGCTGCTGGCGGGCCAGTCGCTTGGCGACGTCGTAGTTGACCGGGCCGGACTGCGCGCCGCCGGGACCCATGCCCTGGCCCATGCCGCTGATCATCTGCCCGAGCTGGCTCAGCATCTGGCCCAGCTGCGACGGATCGAAGCCGCCCGCGCCGCCGACGCCGCCCGCTCCGAACCCGAACGGATCGTTTCCGCCAGGTCCGTTGCCCTCGTCGCGACGCTTGCCGGAATCGTCGTCGTCGCCGGTCGAGAAGCCGAAGGGGAGATCGCTCATACTTCTTACGTTACGCGGGACCCCCGGGCCCACGGTGTTCGCGCATCGCGAAATCGCGCGACAACGGCCACGCCGCAAAAGCGTGCCACTACCGTCGGTCCCGGTCGCTGATCACTACTGTGGTCCGAGTGAATCGTCGGATCCTCACCCTGATCGTCGCCCTCGTTCCCGTACTCGTGCTCGGCGTGGCCGGCAGCGTGGTCACCGTGCCGTTCGTCGCCCTCGGCCCCGGCCCCACCTTCGACACCCTCGGCCAGGTCGAGGGCAAACAGGTGGTCGATGTCACCGGCGCGCCACTGGATCCCACGAGCGGGCACCTCAATATGACGACCGTGTCGGTGCGCGACGGGCTGAACCTGTTCGAGGCATTCGGGTTCTGGGTCAGCGGTGAGCACGGCCTCGTGCCGCGCGCCGAGGTGTACCCGCCTGGCGTGTCGCGCGAGGAGGTGGACAAGTCCAATCAGCAGGACTTCAAGGACTCCGAGAGCGATGCCGAGGTCGCCGCGCTGCACTACCTGAAGATGCCGACCGTCGTGCTGGTGCGCGGACTCGGTGACGAGGGTCCGGCCAAGGGCGTGCTCGAAGTCGGCGACGAGCTGATCAGCATCGACGGCACCCCGATCACCACGCCCAAGGATGTGATCGACATCGTCGGCACCAAGGCTCCCGGCGACACCATCACCGTGGTCTACCGCCGCGGCGACGCGGAGCAGACCAGCCAGATCACCCTCGCGCCACGTCCCGGCGACGAGGCCAAGGGCTACCTCGGCATCACCCCCGGTGAAGGTGGGCGTCCGCCGCTGCAGGTCGAGTTCAACCTCGCCGATATCGGCGGACCGTCGGCCGGACTGATGTTCAGCCTCTCGCTGATCGACAAGCTCTCGCCGGGCGAACTCAACGGCGGCAAGTTCGTCGCGGGCACCGGAACCATCGACCAGGACGGCAAGGTCGGCCCGATCGGTGGCATCCAGTACAAGATGATCGCCGCGCGCGAGGCAGGCGCGGAAACGTTCCTCGTTCCCGCCGACAACTGCAACGAGGCCGGTCAGCGGGCGCCCGAGGGCCTTCGCCTGGTGAAGGTCGACACCCTCGACAGCGCGATCACCGGGCTGGCCGACATCAACGCCGGCCGCGAGGCGATCGGCTGCGGGTAGCTCACTCCAGCGTGTGGTGCAGGGCCTCGATCAGGCCCGGCGCCAGGTTGGGGTAGGTGCGCAGATCGAGATCGCCGAAGCCGTCGTCGTCCTCGGGGCGGATCTGTAGCAGGCACAAGGTGGCGCCCTGGCGCAGGACGCCCGCGATGAGTCGCGCGTCGCGGCGACCCGGATGCGCGTGCGCGGCGGCACGCCCGGCCGCGTCGGCGGCTTCATCGTCGGCGAGTAGCGGAACCAACGCTTCGTCGAGATCGCTCTCGGCGTCGGGCGGCAGCACCACGATCTCCTGCACCAGCACGCAGCCCTCGACCGCGGGCGGCCAGGTGGTGGTGGCCAGGAACTCGTCGAGCGCCATAGACCCGCCGGTGATGTCGTCGGGAAATGCCTCCTGGGCAACAGGGGTCAGCTCGCTGCCGTCGTCGAGCTGATCCTGCAGGTCGGGTTCGGCTGCGGCCAGGTCGGCGGTCGGCACCAACGCGAACATCTGCGGCGGGTTTCCCCAGCCCTCGGCGTCGGCGAACTCGACGACCTCGCGCACACAGCGGGCGAGGAGAACTTCGGCGTGCTCGTCTTCGGTCACCCGCACATCCAATCATTTTCGGCCCAGACGCCTGCACGGTGTCCGATTTCCGTAGAGTGGGCGCCAACGGTCCGGTAACGGATCACCCGCAACATTCGGACTGCGGTGACTGCGCCGATCACGGTGTGGAACCGCCGGAACATGGAGAGTGGCACCGTGGGCATGCGGCCCCCCACCGGCTTACCTTCGCTGTCCCGACGCAGCCGTGTGCTGCTGGTGACAGCAGTCGTCCTCGCGGCGTTGCTGCTGCTCGGGCCCCGCTTCACCGATGCCTATACCAATTGGTTGTGGTTCGGCGAGGTCGGATATCGCAGTGTGTATCTCGGCGTCTTGCGCACGCGTCTGATCCTGTTCGTGGTCGTCGCGTTGCTCGTCGGTCTCGTGGTCTGGGCGGCGCTGCTGCTGGCCTACCGGTCGCGTCCGGTCTTCGTGCCGGTCGCCGGGCCCAACGATCCGATCGCGCGCTACCGCACGACCGTGATGAGCAAGCTGCGGCTGTTCGGCGTCGGCATCCCGGTGCTGCTCGGCGTGCTGTCGGGACTGGTCGCGCAGTCGAACTGGGCGACGGTGCAGCTGTTCCTGCACGGTGGCGAGTTCGGTCAGCAAGACCCGCAGTTCCACCTCGACATCGGTTTCTACACCTTCGACCTGCCGTTCTACCGGATGGTACTGAACTGGCTGTTCGTCGCGGTGGTGATCGCGTTCTTCGCGAACCTGGTTACCCATTACGTGTTCGGCGGCCTGCGGCTGGCCGGGCGTGAGGGCACGCTCACCAGGGCCGCGCGCGTGCAGCTCGCGGTGATCGCCGGAATCTTCGTGCTGCTCAAGGCGGTGGCGTACTGGTTCGACCGGTACGACCTGTTGTCGAGTACGCGCAAGGAGCCGACCTTCGGCGGTCCGTCGTTCACCGACATCAACGCGGTGCTGCCCGCCAAGCTGATCCTGCTGTCGATCGCGGTGATCTGCGCGGTGGCGTTCTTCGCCGGGATCGTGCTGCGTGATCTGCGGGTTCCCGCGATGGCGGCCGCGCTGCTCGTGCTGTCGTCGATCCTGGTCGGTGCGGTGTGGCCGATGGTGGTCGAGCAGTTCTCGGTGCGCCCCAACGCGGCCGAGAAGGAGAGCCCCTATATCGAGCGCAACATCATGGCCACGCGCGAAGCGTACGGGATCACCGACGACAAGGTCGAGTATCAGAACTACCGGGGCAGCTCGACCAAGAGCCCGCTCGAGGTCCCCGCGGACGCGGCGACCATCGGCAACGCCCGCCTGCTCGACCCGAATATCCTCTCGCCCACCTTCACCCAGCTGCAGCAGCGCAAGAACTTCTACGGCTTCCCGGAGTCGCTGGACATCGACCGCTACAACCTCAACGGTGACCTGCAGGACTACATCGTCGCCGCGCGCGAGCTGCATCCCCAGGCGCTGTCGGGCAACCAGAAGGACTGGATCAACCAGCACACCGTCTATACCCACGGCAACGGTTTCGTCGCCGCGCCCGCCAACCGGGTGAACAAGCCGCAGTCCGAGGCGCAGAGCGCGGCGGGCGGCAGCGATTCGGGTTATCCGCTGTTCATGGTGAGCGACCTGTTCACCAAGGTCGAGGACCAGCAGATCAAGGTCGACCAGCCGCGCATCTACTACGGCGAGCTGATTTCCCAGACCGACCCCGACTACGCCATCGTCGGTACCGCCGAGGGTCAGGCCCCGCGCGAGTACGACTCCGACGAGGCGCAGTTCACCTACGACGGCAGCGGCGGCGTGCCGATCGGGAACTGGTTCAACCGGCTCGCTTTCGCGGCCAAGTACGCCGAGCGCAATATCTTGTTCTCCTCCGCGATCAGCGAGGACTCCAAGATCCTGTTCAACCGCGGTCCGCGTGATCGGGTGCAGAAGGTCGCGCCGTGGCTGACGACCGACGGCAACGCCTACCCGGCGGTGATCGATGGTCGCGTCAAGTGGATCGTCGATGCCTACACCACGCTCGACAAGTACCCCTACGCCCAGCCGACCTCGCTCGACGGCGCGGTCGAGGACAGCATCGACAAGAAGACCGGGCGCGTGATCCCGCGCAAGGAGGTCAGCTACATCCGTAACTCGGTGAAGGCCACCGTCGACGCCTATGACGGCACCGTCACCCTGTACGAGACCGACACCGTCGACCCGGTGCTCAAGGCCTGGCGTGGGGTGTTCCCCGACGCGGTGAAGCCGCAGAGCGAGATCTCGCCCGAGCTGCGCGCGCACTTCCGCTACCCGGAGGACCTGTTCAAGGTCCAGCGCGACATGCTCACGAAGTACCACGTGGACAACCCGCGCGAGTTCTTCACCAACAACGCGTTCTGGTCGGTGCCCAGTGATCCGACGATCGAGGGCGGCACGTTCAACCAGCCGCCGTACTACGTGCTGCTCGGTGATCCGAAGACCACCAAACCGGTCTTCAACCTGACCTCGGCGATGGTCGGCTACAACCGGCAGTTCCTCTCGGCCTATATCTCGGTCCGCTCGGATCCCGAGAACTACGGCAAGTTCACCGTGTTGCAGTTGCCGACCGACTCCCAGACCCAGGGTCCGCAACAGACACAGAACTCGATGACGACCGCCGACGCGGTGTCGCGAGAGAAGACCCTGCTGTCGAACTCGAACAAGATCCGCTACGGCAACCTGCTCACCCTGCCGGTGGCCGACGGCGGCATCCTCTACGTCGAACCGTTCTACAACGAACGCAATACCGGTTCGTCGACCTTCCCGCAGCTGTTGCGCGTGCTGGTGAGCTACCGCGACGCGGCGGGCAGTGTGAAGGTCGGGTACGCGCCGACGCTGGCCGAAGCCCTGAACCAGGTGATGCCGGGTGCGGGTTCGCTGGCGACACCGTTCGGTGGCGATCCGTCGGTGAAGCCGAAACCAGGAGCGACCCCACCGGTCGACCCGGGCACGGTCACTCCGCCCGGCGGTGGCACGACGCCGCAGCCGGGGACGACACCCCCCGTGGGATCGACCGGCGGGGAGGCCGCGGCTGCCGAACTCAGCCGCAAGATCGAGGCGGTGCGCACGGCGATGCGGACGGGCAACTTCACCGATTTCGGTAAGGCGCTGGAAGAACTGGACGCCGCGGTGAAGGCGTATCAGGACGCAGGCGGCCGCTAGCCGATCCGCGCAGCAGCAAGAAAGGCCCCGTCTGGATGACGGGGCCTTTCTTGTGCAGGGGGAACGGTGGATCAGCCGCCGATCGAGGCGATCAGCGGAGCATTGGCGGTGAGCAGGTCCTGGTACTGACCGGCGACACCGTACTGGTCGGCCAGGGCCTGGCCCGCGGCCTTAGCCTGGTCGACGGCAGCCTGGACATCGGTCTTCGCCTCGGCGGGCAGCTCGACCGGCAGTTCGACGGCGGGCTCCTCGACAACCTCGGGCTCGGACGCGCCCGACTGGAGGAATTTGCCGCAGTGCGGCCACGCGCCGACGCCCTGGCTGGCGAGCACGTTCTCCGCGACGCGGATCTGCTCGTCCTTGCTGGCGTTGTGCGCCGAACCCTGGCCGCCGTTGGCAGCCCAGGTGCTCTGCGAGAACTGCAGCCCGCCGTAGTAGCCGTTGCCGGTGTTGATGCCCCAGTTGCCGCCGCTCTCGCACTGGGCGACGCCGTCCCAGTTGTAGGCGGCGGCAGAGGCGGTACCGGTGGCGAGGCCGAACGGAACGGCAACAAGGGCGCCGGCGATGGCGGCGACGCCAAGGGCGCGGGTGCTGAATTTCCGGGTCTCAGTCATGGAGGAGACGCTAACCAATGAATCGATGCCGATCACATCTTGATAACGGGCAGATTCTATGAATGGAATAGCTGTCTTTTCGATGTTTACGCCGCATAACCAGTGGGAATACCTAGATTCCGTGCGGTCTGTAATTGCACCGTTATGTGTTCGGGATCACGAGGTGATAGTGACGCCGCTCACCGAAACTCGGCCCCGACGCGTGCGGTTGCCGAAGTGTGTGATGGCTGCCACATTCGATGGCCTCGAACTGTGGCATTACTCGGCGCGGATTGCGCGAATCTGCCGGAAAACGCATGCTGACCTCACGATTTGGCGCCTGCGCGCACCTGTGTGTAATGTTGTGTTCACACCGACGCGGGGTGGAGCAGCTCGGTAGCTCGCTGGGCTCATAACCCAGAGGTCGCAGGTTCAAATCCTGTCCCCGCTACAAAACGAAAGGCCCGGAACCAGTGGTTCCGGGCCTTTCGCGTTATTCGAGACTAGGCGTCGAGGTCGCTGGCGACGAGTTCGGCGATCTTGTCCAGGGTCGGCTGGTCGTCGCTGCTGATCACGACTTCCGCGCCCTGGCCTGCGCCGAGGGTCATGATCATGAGCGCTGAGCCGGCGTCTACCGGGTCGCCGCCCGTGACCGCGATGGTGACGGGAACACCTGCTGCGCCGACCGCTTCGGCGATCAGGGCCGCGGGGCGGGCGTGCAGGCCGACCGAGGAGCCGACGGTGACGGTGGTGCTTGCCATGGGATATCTCCTTGTGTGCGAACGGATTACGCGGTGGTGAGAACAGGGGCGACGGACTGCTTGCGGGTGAACTGCTTGGCGAGGGTGACGCAGGCCGCGGCGACGAGGGTGCCCGCGACCAGCGACACCAGGAACCAGCCGAGGTGCCCGATCGCGAAGAACACGAAGATGCCGCCGTGCGGCGCGCTCAGGGTGACGTCGGTGGCCATGATCAGCCCGCCGGTCACCGCGCCGCCGACCATCATCGACGGCAGCACGCGCAGCGGGTCGGCTGCGGCGAACGGGATCGCGCCCTCGGAGATGAACGAGGCGCCGAGTAGCCAGGCGGCCTTGCCGTTCTCGCGTTCGGCCTCGGTATAGAGGCCAGGGCGCAGGACGGTCGACAGTGCCATCGCCAGCGGCGGGACCATGCCCGCGGCCATCACCGCGGCCATGATCCGCAGGGTGGCGGTGTCGGTCACCGACAGGCCCGCCGCGGCGAACGCGTAGGCGGCCTTGTTGACCGGACCACCGAGGTCGAAGCACATCATCACGCCCAGGATGACACCCAGCGCGACAGCGGAGCTGCCGGACAGGCCGTTGAGCCAGTCGGTGAGCCCGTTGGTCACGGCGGCGAGGGGCTTGCCGAGCAGGACCAACATCAAGATGCCGACGATCGCCGAGGCCAGCAGCGGGATGACCACCACCGGCATCAGCCCGCGAGCCCACGTCGGGACCGGCAGCTTGCTCACCCACAGGGCCGCGAATCCGGCGACCAGACCGCCGACCAGGCCGCCGAGGAAGCCCGCGCCGACGAAGATCGCGATCGCGCCTGCCGTGAACCCCGGTGCCAGACCGGGACGGTCGGCGATCGCGAACGCGATGTATCCGGCCAGTGCCGGAACGAGGAAGCTGAAGGCGAGTGAGCCGATCTGGAAGAGCACCGCACCGAAATAGGTGGCCAGACCACCGTCGGGCAGGTCGGTGATCGAGTTGTCGAGCACGATCGTTTTCGCGCTGTCGGAGATCTCGTAGCCGCCGAGCAGGAAGCTCAGCGCGATCAGCAGACCGCCCGCGGCGACGAACGGGATCATGTAGCTGACGCCGGTGAGCAGGATCTGGCGCAGGCGGGTACCCCAGCCGATGCCCTTGGCCGCTGTCCGCGAGGCCGCGGGCACGGTACCGCCTACCGTGGCAGCGCCGGCGGTGGCGCTCGCCGCGACGGCTTCCGCGATCATCTGATCGGGCTCGCTGATGGCGCGTTTGACGCCGGACTCGATCACGGGCTTGCCCGCGAACCGACCGCGATCCTTCACCCCGACATCGGTGGCGAAGATGACGGCGTCGGCGGCGGCGATCGTCGACGGGTCGAGTGTGTCGCCGCCGCTCGACCCCTGGGTTTCCACTGCCACGTCGACTCCGGCGCGTTCGCCCGCGGCGACCAGCGAGTCGGCGGCCATGTAGGTGTGGGCGATACCGGTGGGGCAGGCGGTCACGGCGACGATCTTCTTCGGCGCGTTGTCTGCCGACGCACCGCTGGCGGCGCCCCCGGCTGACGCCGAACTGTCGGCTCCGCCCGCGTCCCCGAGGGGCGCAGCCGTGCCATCACCGGCCTTTGCGCCGGAAACGGCCACACCGGTTGCCACACCGGCGACGGTTGCCGCACTGACGCCATCCTCGGCGGGAGCCCCGCCGGGCTCGCTGGTAGCGGCGGACGACCCTGCGCCGTCTGCGGTCGAACCGGACCCAACCGTAGACCCAGCAGGACTCGCCGAACCCGCGGCGGCGGGGGATCCGGCCGGTGGGGGATTGATGACGCCGTCGACGAGGGCGACCACCTCTGCCGGGGTCGCGGCGGCACGCAGGTCGGCGACGAACGCGGGCCGGACCAGCGCACGAGCCAGGGAGGACAGCAGTTTCATGTGTTCGGCCCCCGCACCGTCCGGGGCGGCGATCAGGAAGACCAGGTCGGCGGGCCCGTCGGGGGCGCCGAAGTCGACGGCGGGGGCGAGGCGGGCGAAGGCCAGCGACGCCGTAGAGACGGCGGCCGATCGACAGTGGGGGATCGCGATGCCGCCGGGGAGGCCGGTGGCCGACTGCGACTCCCTGGCCGAGGCGGCCTCCGCGACCGCGGCGGCATCGGTGGCGCGGTCCGCGGCGGCGAGTCGGCCCGCGAGCGCGGTGATCACCGCGCTCTTGTCGGCGCCGAGGTCGGCGTCCAGTGCGATCAAGGTGGGAGTGATGATCGAATCGGCCATCGTCGTGTCTTTCCGGAGTGGGGGTGGAGCAGGCTGGGGCGGTGTTTATGGCGCGGGGTGTTCGGAGGCGGTGAGTGGGTGGGCCGTCACGGCCTCGAGGACGACGTCGGCGGGGCCTGGTAGTTCGGTGCCGGGCAACGCGGTGGCGGCGCTGCCGTAGGCGACGGCGGTGCGGAGTCGATCCGCGGGGGAGGCGCCCGCGAGATCGGCGAGCAGGTAGCCGGCCAGCGCCGAGTCACCCGCACCGACGGTGCTGCGCGGGACGATCGGCGGGGCCGCGGCGAACCACGCGCCATCGGCGGTGACCAGCACCGCGCCCGCCGCACCGAGGGTGGCCAAGACCGCGCCGACGCCGCTGTCGATCAGAGTCGCGGCGGCTTCGGCCGCGGCCGTGGGGTTTTCGAGGTCGACCGGGCCCAGGCCGGTGAGCTGGGCCAGTTCCTCGGAATTCGGTTTGATCAGATCCGGTGCGGCGCCTACTGATTCGTCGAACAGGGCGAGCAGGGGAGCATCCGAGGTGTCGACGGCGACGCGGGTACGCCCAGTTCGGCTGGATGACACCGTCGCGACGAGCTCCGCGTACCAGCCGACGGGCACCCCCGGCGGCAGCGACCCGGACAGCACGATCCACTCCGCTCCCGCGGCCGACTCGACGAGCAGCGCCGTGAGCGCGGCCAGATCGTGCGCGGTCAACGGATGACCGGGCTCGTTGATCTTGGTCGTGGTGCCGTCGGCTTCGGCGATGGTCAGATTCACCCTCGGCCCGCCCGCCACCGGCACCGTGCGGAATGCGATTCCCGCCGTGCGCAATCCGTGTACCACGGGGTCGTCGTCGGACCCTGGTAATACAGCCAGCACCGGCGCCCCGCCTCGGGCCACCACCCGTGCGACGTTGACCCCTTTACCGCCGGGATGCGACGTGACGCTCGCCGCGCGATGTACCTGCCCGCGCCGCAACGGCTCGGTGAGGGTGACCGTGCGGTCGACACTCGGATTCGCGGTCAGTGTGACGATCATGCGAGCACCACCTCGATTCCCGCGGCGACCAGTTCCGCGTGCGCGGTGGCCGGGATGTCGGCATCGGTGACCAGGACGTCGATATCGGCGGCATCGCCGAAGCGCACGAAGTCCTCGCGCCCGATCTTGCTCGCGTCGGCGACCACGACCACCCGATCGGCGGCGGCGATCATCGCGCGTTTGACGGCCGCCTCCTCGGGATCGGGGGTGGACAGCCCATGCCGCACCGTCAGCGCGTTGGTACCGAGAAACGCGACGTCGACCCGCAATTCGCCGAGCAGCCGCAGGGTCTCGGCGCCGACGGCGGCCTGGGTGATTCCACGCACCCGTCCGCCGAGCAGATGCAACCGCACACCGGCGAACCCGGTGAGCCGCGCGGCGACCGGCAGCGAGTTGGTGACGGTGACCAGATCGATGTCGATCGCCATGGCCGCGGCCACTCGCACGGTGGTCGTGCCCGCGTCGAACAGCACGCTGCCCCCGGAGCTCGGCAGGTACCGCTGCGCGAATTCGGCGATCCGGTCCTTCTCCGCGGCGCGGGTGCTCTCGCGCTCGGCGGTCCCCGGTTCGAACGTGGTGAGCGCGCCGGAACCCACCGCGCCGCCGTGTACCCGCCGGATCACCCCGAGCCGCTCCAGCACCGCGAGATCGCGGCGCACGGTTTCGGTGGTGACTCCGTACTGGTCGGCGAGTTCGGCGACGGAGACGCGCCCGCGATGCCCGATGAGGGTCGCGATCGCCTGCTGCCGTTCCTCGGCGTACATGGTTTCCTCCGGTCTCAGCGAATCTGTACTTATGTTGTTTTATGCCCGTTTGTGTTGGTTTGTCAATGATTTCTGGTGATGCGAGTCACAATCGTTGCCGCGGACTATCGAGTAAAGGGTGCTGACGGTCACAGTCGAGACTCGCGGGTGTTCGGTATCACCGGGGAAGTCTTTGCAGGTCAACAGTTTTCGCGTCGGCTTTCACATCGCCGTTACGCACGTCGTCCAAGATCGACACGAATGCCGGAGACGCTGACCCACATGAGGCGATTCGCAGTGCGTCCCCGTGTCACGGTCCTGGCCTGCGAGGTCTGCGGCAGACTGCCGCATCCGGGGCGAACCAGGCTCACCCTCGCCAAACTCGCCGCGGTGTTCCCGGTGGAACTGGCGCTGCACGCGCTGGTGGTCCACCTGCACCCGCCGTACCTGCTCACTGTCACGTTGCTGACGATCACCACCACGATCCTGGTGATCTGGGTGGTGGAACCGTCGGCGATGCGGATGCTCGGCGGCTGGCTGCACAGCCCGGAGCTCCGCACGCGTGACCGCATCGACGCCGCGCCCGCGCTCTGGCGGATCCGTGTGCGCCTGGCCGACCGACCCGGCGCGCTCGAGACGCTGGCCAAGCATCTCGCCCACCGCGACGCCAACATTCTCACTGTGCACGTGCACCAACTCGAGGACGCGGTACTCGACGAACTCGTCGTCGCCGCGCCCGCCGAGATCACCGCGCAGGCGATCACCGTCGCCGTGGAGCACGCGGGAGGTTCGGGGGTCCGGGTGTGGCCTGCGACGGTGCTGTCGCTGATCGACGGGCAGACCAAAGCGCTCGCGATCGCCGCCCGCATCGTCGGCGATCCGGACGAATTGCCCCTGGCCGTCGCCGAACTACTCGGTGCGCGCTACCTCGCGCCGGGCACGGCGGAGGTGGCCGAACCGGGCGAGGGCACCCTGCTGGAATTGGACCGCGACGACCGTCGCTGGGGTTTCGTGCGCCCGGACGAACCGTTCACACCCGCGGAGATCGCCCGCGCGCATCGGCTCGCCGATCTGGCGGCGCTCACCGCGCGGCGGCGGTGACGAGCTTCAGTCGTAGCCGAGGTCGCTGGTGAGTGGATCGCGCAGGGCGCCCTCGGCGGCCCGCAGTCGATCGGTGACCGAGGTCAGCAGATCCATCGAATCCTGGGAGAGCCCGAGCGCGAGGCGGGTCAAGTGACGGATGGCATCGCAATGGACGCGGTCGGCGATTAGGGCGTCCGGATCGGCGGACGCAGCCGAGTGTTCGACGACGGTCACGACAGGGGCACTCACAATCTCGTATTTTCGAGTATGACGCACCTTACATCCCCCCTGCGGTCGGTGAACGCCGGTCGGCGTGCGAAAGTGCAGCAATGAGTCAGTTCGCCGACTATCAGAACGAGATCTACCTGGCCGCGCTCGGTGGGATCCAGCCCGAATTTCCCATGGATTACGCGACCCTCGAGCGCAAAGCCACTGCGGCACTGCCGGATTCGTTGCTGAACTATATAGCAGGCGGGGCGGGCGACGAGCTCACACAGCGGCGCAACGCCGAAGCCTTCGCCGACTGGGGTCTGGTGCCGCGGATGCTGGTCGGCGCCACCGAGCGCGACCTCACCGTCACCGCGTTCGGCCACACCTTCGCCAGCCCGCTGTTCCTCGCGCCGGTGGGCGTGATCGGTCTGGTCGGCGAGAAGGGCCACGGTGACATCGCGGTGGCCGAGGCGTCGGCGCAGACCGGTGTGCCCGCGATGTACTCCACGCTGATGGAGGATCCGCTCGAAGACGTGCGTCCGCACGCGGGCGATACGCCCTCCTTCTTCCAGCTGTACACGCCGAAGAACCGGGAACTCGCCGAGAGCCTGGTGCACCGCGCCGAGGCCGCCGGCTACGCGGGCATCACCGTCACCCTCGACACCTGGGTACCCGGTTGGCGGCCGCGCGACCTGGCCAGTGGCAACTTTCCACAGTTGCGTGGGCATGTGCTGAAGAACTACACCAGCGACCCGGTCTTCCAGCAGATGGTGGGCTCCGACGACCCCAAAATGATTGTCCTGCACTGGATCGCGACCTTCGGCAATTCGCTGACCTGGGACGACCTCGGCTGGTTGCGCTCGATCACCGACCTGCCGCTCATCCTCAAGGGCATCTCCCACCCCGACGACGCGCGCAAGGCGATCGACCTCGGCGCCGACGGCATCTACTGCTCCAATCACGGTGGGCGCCAGGCCAACGGTGGTCTGAGCGCGCTGGAGACCTTGCCCGCGGTCGTGGCCGCCTGTGATGACCGGGTGCCGGTGTTGTTCGACTCCGGGGTGCGCTCGGGCGCCGATGTGGTGAAGGCGCTCGGACTCGGGGCGACGATGGTCGGGCTCGGTAGGCCCTATGTGTACGCGCTCGCACTGGGCGGGGTGCGCGGTCTGGTGCATCTGCTGCGCAGCTACGCCGCCGAAGCGGACCTGTTGATGGCGGTCAACGGCTATCGGGATGTGGCCGCGGTGCGCGAGAACATTCGGCCCACGACGCGCGGCAACGCCACTCGCGGCTGATCGTATCGCGGTCCGGAATACCCGTGCGGGAGGGGTTTTCGGGCCGTGTGGGCGGCTCGGGGGAGAACTTGTCGGTGCTGTGGGGCATCATCGGTGCCACAGACCACGCTGTAGCACCAACCCCCGGAGTCCACGATGTCCTCGCCGAGCACCAAGTCCGCATCCCGCCGATCAGCACCGCCGGTACTGTCCGACGCCGAGCTCGCGCGAATCGCAGGCGAGCTCGCCGAGGGCAAACCGCCGATGGTGTGGTTCACCGCCGCCGCTGTCGGCGTCGCCGAGGGGAAGTCGGGCAAGGTAGTCGCGCTCGACGATCCGTCCGCCGGCGACTTCCTGCAGGTGCGGCCGACCGGTTCCAAAGATGTGCTCTCGTTCGGCCCGAGCGAGGTGACGCTCACCAAGCCGGCCCGCGGGACTACCGTAACGCCGGGTGGTTCCGCGAAGACCCGCCCGGAAAGTACCCCCGCCCCGAGCAACCGAAAGGACAACACTGTGACCCAGCCGTCGACCCTGCCGAGCGCTGCTACGCCCGCGCCGAGGTCGCTCGCCCCGGTATCCGATGACGCCGCCAAGACCGCTCCGGCCGCACCGCGGCCCGCGAAAACCGCTGCGGCGCGCAAGGCGAAGGCTCCCGAGGTAACCGTCACGCTCACCGGTACCGCCGACGGGGAGTGGACCGTCGATGTGGTCAACGGCAAGAAGCGCAGTGTGAAAGGGATGGCCGTCAGTAGCGCGGCTGTTGCCCAGGCGGCGAAGATCCTGCATCCCGAGGTGGAGGAAGTGGTGGCCGGGATTCTGGAGGCTGCCCGGGGCGTTCAGCAGGCGAAGGTCGCGCAGTTGCAGGCCGAGCTGGAGGCCGCTCGAAAGCTGTTGGAGGAGTTGGGGGATTGAGCGAACCGTCGAGCTACCGCGCGACTCGCTGAATTCGCGGGGCGGCGGAGCTCAGGCGACGGATCGAGGGCTTACTCAATTCATCGTGAAAGGTGAGGCCGAGGCGGTATTCCTTGGCGTGATACATCGCGGCGTCGGCGGTGCGGATGAGGTCGTAGATCGTCTTCTCCGTGGGGCAGGTGGTCAGGCAGGCGACGCCGATGCTGGCGGTGATGGGGATTTCGCCACAGCTCAGTTCGAAGGGGCGGATGAACGCGCCGAGGATATGTTCGGCCAGGACCGCGGCTTCGGTGCGGGTGCGGGGCGCCAGCACCACGAACTCGTCGCCTCCATAGCGGGCGGTCAGGTCGGCGCTGGTGGTGGTGCGGCGGATGCGGGAGGCGGCGTTGGCGATGAGTTCGTCGCCGACGGCGTGTCCGTAGCTGTCGTTGACCATCTTGAAGCCGTCGAGGTCGATGAACAGCAGGCACATCGGTTTTCCGGCCCACTGCTCGCGGTAGCGGTGCGGTGCGCGCAGTAGGGCGGCGCGGTTGAACAGGCCGGTGAGCAGGTCGTGGTCGGCTTGGTATTGGGCTCGGCGTTCGCTGCGCATGCTGCGGGTGATGGCGCGTTCGCTGCGCACCAGCACGCCGACCAGCAGCAGCGTGAGCAGCGAACAGATCACCACCCGGTCGACGACCGCGAGATCGGCGCCCAGCACGCTGACCAGCGAGGCCGCCACCAGTGCCACCGCGATCATTCCGGCCCGCTGCCGCGAACGATGCGGTCCCACATCCTCGGCGTCACGCAGCGCCCCCATCGTCGGCTGTACCGCGGCCAGCCCGGCCAGCAGATACGCCCACTGCTGTGGCACCAACGCGAACTCGGGATCTATCGTGAACGTGCCTGCGGCAGTAAGGCTTTCGATCAATCCGCCGAAGAGCACAGTGATCAGCGCCGCTTGCAACAACCGCAGTGAGGTCTCCGAGCGAACCACTGTCGCCAGCGAATGCGCGAGCACGGTCGCCAGCAAGGCGTGGATCACCGGATAGCTCGCGGCCAACGCGGTATCGACGAACCCGGTGCAGTGTCGCAGAATCGGCGAGATCAGGAAGGTCCACGAGGCCAGCAGCGCGCTGAGTCCGATGAGCGTCGAGTCCAGCCACAGGTCACGGGCGTGGCGGAGTCTGCGCGGCTGTAGCCAGCCGACGGCGGCGAGGCCGAGACACAGGTACGCCGCCAAGGTGCACAGATCGTCGACCGGGTGCCAGCTCGGGTGCACTCCGAGCGCGCGTATCGCGGTGCCCGCGGCGAACAGTGGAACCGAGGCTGCCAGCAGGTACCACGGCAGCCGGTGCGCGGGTCGGTGGCTGTACATGCCGTACCCGATCATCGCCAGCGAGCCGGCGACGATCACGATGAGCAGCAGAAACGGCAGCGCCCGGCCACCCGCCAACGGCGCGATCAGCACGGCCCCCGCCGCCCCGATCAGCACCACGCATCGTCGCAGGCTCCCGTAGCGTGTCTCGCTGATGGTCATCAGCCCCCCTCGATCTTGCTGCGCACGCGACGAGCGTCGATCGAATGGGAGGCCGGTGAATCACTCGAAGTATCGGCCGAGAGCACCGAGTGTTGTTGTTCGAGCACTATCCCCGGCCGGCAGGCGCCGACGCTCAAAACCTTTACAACCCAGTCGATCATGACACGTCCACGGCCCTGCTGTCGATGCGTTGTGAGCATTGCCGGATACCGATTCGGCACCCGGTGTCGCACGATCGCCCGCCGCGGTGTTCGGTGATGGCATCGTCGCAGGAAGCGGAAGGGAAGAACGGGTGGACAAGTGGATCGCGCCGGGCCGGGTCAACATCATCGGCGAGCACACCGACTACAACGACGGGTTCGTGCTCCCGATCGCGCTGTCGCTCGGTGTGGTCTGCGGGGCCGCGCCGCGCGGCTACGGGCTGGTGCGGCTCATCTCGGCGCAGCGGCCGGGCGAGGTCGTCGAGGTGCGGATCGATGAGCTTGTGGCGCAACGGGATCGGTTGCCGGGCTGGGCGCGCTATCCGCTCGGCGTCGTCGACGAGTTCGTCCGCGGGGGTCATGGAGTCGACGGCGTGACCCTCGAACTCGACGGTGCGGTGCCGATCGGGGCCGGGCTGTCCTCGTCGGCGGCCCTGTGCTGCGCGGTGACGATCGCGCTGCGCGATCTGTTCGCGCCCGAACTCACCGATCGGAACATGGTCGAGATCGCCAGGGCGGCGGAGAACGGTTTCGCCGGAGTGCCGACCGGCCTGCTCGATCAGTCGGCCTCGATCCTGTGCACCGAAGGCCATGCCCTGTTCCTCGACATCCGCGCCTTCACCGGCGCGGAACCAACTGCCGCCGAACAGATTCCGTTCGATCTCGATGCCGCCGGACTGGCCCTGCTCGTCGCCGACACCGGTAGCCCGCACGACCTGGCCGACGGCGGATACGCCGAGCGCAGAGCGCAATGCGAAGCCGCCGCCGATGCGCTGAGCCTGCCTGCTCTACGCGACGCCACCTCCGAAGACCTTCTACGCCTGAAGGATCCGCTGCTTCGACGCCGCGCGACCCACGTAGTCACCGAGAACGCGCGAGTACTCGCTGTCGTCGACCGGCTACGCGCCGGTGCGGACCCGCGGACGATCGGTGAGCTGCTCACCGCCTCACATCGTTCGCTGCGACAAGACTTCGAAGTGTCAGCGCCCACACTGGATCTCGCGGTCGAAGCGGCCCTCGACGCGGGTGCGCACGGTGCGCGAATGGTCGGCGGCGGCTTCGGCGGCAGCGTTATCGCCTTGGTCGACCGGGACGCGGAGGTCGCCGGGGTCATCACGGACCGTTTCGCCGCATCAGGTTTCGCCCCGCCCCGCGTCTTCGCCGTCGAGCCCGCCGCGGGTGCGCACAAACTGGAGTGAATTTTGTTCAGCGCGATTTCGCTGTGAGGCACGGCGACGACGCGCACAGTGGAAGCACCCGAAACAGTTCGACGGACGACGCATTTCGCGCCGTGTGAACGAGGCTCGTGTGCCGTCCGGCTCCAGGTCAGGAGGGACATGCTGTGCCGCTTGCCTTTTCGTCTGTCACGCACGAGGCCTCATCGACCCTGAGACTCGACGCCGCGCCGGTCGACTACGCGCTGGTCGCCCTGTATTTCGTCTTCGTCCTCGGCATCGGCCTGATCGCCAGGCGCCGGGTGTCATCGAGTGTCGACTTCTTCCTGTCCGGGCGTTCGCTTCCCGCGTGGGTCACGGGTCTGGCGTTCATCTCCGCCAACCTCGGCGCGGTGGAGATCATGGGAATGTCGGCCAACGGCGCCCAATACGGTTTCCCCACGTTCAACTACTTCTGGATCGGCGCCGTACCCGCGATGCTGTTCCTCGGCGTGGTGATGATGCCGTTCTACTACGGCTCCAAAGTGCGTTCGGTGCCCGAATTCATGCGCAGGCGTTTCGGAACCGGCGCCCACCTGGTGAACGCGTTGAGTTTCGCGGTGGCTCAGGTGCTGATCGCGGGGGTGAACCTCTACCTGCTCGGCACCATCGTGAACGTGCTGCTCGGCTGGCCGCTGTGGATCTCGGTGGTCGCGGCCGCGGTGATCGTGCTGTCCTACGTCACCCTCGGCGGGCTCTCGGCCGCGATCTACAACGAGGTGCTGCAGTTCTTCGTGATCGTCGCCGCGCTGCTGCCGCTCACCCTGGTCGGTCTGCACCGCGTCGGAGGCTGGGAGGGCTTGCAGGACAAGGTATCCGCCTCGCCGGGTGGTGCCGACCAGTTGCAGACCTGGCCGGGCAACGCGATGAGCGGGTTCACCGACAACTTCGCCTCGATCATGGGCATCGTGTTCGGTCTCGGCTTCGTGCTGTCCTTCGGCTATTGGACCACCAATTTCGTAGAAGTGCAGCGCGCGTTGGCGACTCACTCGATCTCAGCCGCGCAGCGCACACCCATCATCGGCGCCTATCCGAAGATGTTCATCCCGCTGATCGTGGTGATTCCCGGCATGATCAGCGCGGTCCTGGTGCCGCAGATGATCGAGTACAAACAGCAGGTCACCGCGAACCCCGATTTCGAGGGCGATGTCACCTACAACCAGGCGCTGTTGTTCTTGATGAAAGAAGTGCTGCCCAACGGACTTCTCGGAGTCGGGCTCGCGGGTCTGCTCGCGGCGTTCATGGCGGGTATGGCGGCCAATGTCTCGGCGTTCAATACCGTGTTCAGCTTCGATCTGTGGCAGCAGTACATCCGCAAGGGTCGTCCCGACGGGTACTACCTGAAGGTGGGCAGGCTGGCCACGGTCGGTGCGACGGTGGCGGCGATCTTCACCGCGTTCATCGCGGGCGGGTTCAGCAACATGATGGACTACCTGCAGACCCTGTTCAGCTTCTTCAACGCGCCGCTGTTCGCGACGTTCATCCTCGGCATGATGTGGAAGCGGATGACGCCGACCGCGGGGTGGGTCGGCCTGGTCAGCGGCACCCTCGCCGCCGTGTTCGTGTTCCTGCTCAACGAGACCGGGGTGACCAACCTGTCCGGGCAGGGCGCCAGCTTCGTCGCCGCGGGCGCCGCGTTCGTGGTCGACATCGTCGTCAGCGTCGCGGTCACCGTGGTGACCCAGCCGAAACCGGCCGCCGAACTGGTGGGCCTGGTGTATTCCGAGACGCCGAAGGCGATTCTCACCGATGCCGATGCCGACTCGCTGCCCTGGTATCAGCGGCCGGTCCTGCTCGCCGGGATCGCGCTCGTCCTGGTGATCGCGCTCAACATCATCGTCGGATAAGGAGCCAGCACAATGCTTTTCGATATCCGCACCATCATCGGTGCGCTACTCGGCAGCTACGGCGCGGTCCTGGTGATCACCTCGCTGGTGCAGGACAGCGCGGCCCAGGAAGCCAAGACCGGCGGGATCGATGTGAACCTGTGGGCGGGCCTCGGCATGCTCGGGGTCGCTGTCGTGTTCATCGGCTGGGCGCTGCTGCGCCCGGTGCAGGTCCCCGAGGTGACGGCGATGACCATGGAGGAATTCACCCCGGATCCATGACGCGTGTGCGTCGGATCTCACGCTGGGGTCGCGCCGGGGACGGCGTTCTCGACGACGAAACTCGCGCGCGTGCTGATCGGCGCGCCCGGTCGGCTGACATACGGGACAACGCGGAAGTCGTTGCGCCACTGCCGATGATCGAGGTCGACGCGGACATAGCCGCGCTGGCGGTTGTAGAACTTCAGGTCCGGATTGCCGGCGAGCAGCGCGCGCCCCCCGTCGGTGAGGTCGGCGCCGTCGCTGCCGGTGCTGATCGAGGTTCCGGTGAACTCGGTTGCTACGACCGGTGATTCGGGATCGGCGTAGTCACGGCGTAGGTCGGCGACGTAGTTCTCGTGGCGGTCGCCGGTGATCACGACCAGATTGTCGACCGCGTGGTCAGCCGCCGCGGCCAGGACGGTATTGCGGTCGGCGACATAACCGTCCCACGCATCCGTGCCGAGGAGCAGGTCGGGGCCGGGGTCGTAGTCGGACTGGGCCATGGCGACCTGGTTGCCGAGTACCTGCCAGCGCGCGGTCGAGGTGGCGAAGCCGTCGACGAGCCAATCACGTTGGGCCGCACCGAGAAGGGTGCGGTCGGTGTCGAACCGCTCGGCGCAGCCGATCACCGCGGAGCCGTCGCCGCAGGCCTGGGGGGTTCGGTACTGCCGGGTGTCGATCATGGTGAACTCGGCCAGATCGCCGAACCGGTAGCGGCGGTGCAGGTGCATCGACGGGCCGGAGGGGAGCTGGGCCAGGCGCATCGGCTGGTGCTCGTACATGGCGTGGAAGGCGGCGGCTTTGCGGCGTCGGAACAGCGCCGGGACGCGGTACACGTCGAGTCCGAGGCCGGGACTGTCACCGGCCCAGTTGTTGTCGAGTTCGTGATCGTCGAGGGTGACCAGCCAGGGGAACGCCGCGTGCGCGGCCTGCAGCGGCGCTTCGCCTTTGGCTTGGGCGTAGCGCAATCGGTAGCCGGCCAGATCCACTGCCTCGCCGGCGAGTTGCGGCGGCATGTGCGCACCGCGCCGGGCCAGTACCCAGGAGGATTCGTAGATGTAGTCGCCGAGATGGACGACGAGGTCGAGATCTTCGGCGCTGAGGTGTTCATAGGCGGTGTAGTAGCCCGAACTCCACGACTGGCACGACGCGAAAGCGAACCGGAGCCGCTCGGTCCGGCTGTTCGGTGGCGGGGAGGTGCGGGTGCGGCCGATCGGGGAGATCGCCGAGCCGGCCCGGAATCGGTAGTAGTACCAGCGATCCGGCGCCAGCCCGGCAACCTCGGGATGCACGCTGTGGCCCAGTGCGCGGGTGGCCACCGCCGAACCCCGGACCACGATATTGGTGAACTGTTCGTCCTCGGCGACCTCGTAGTCGACGGTCACCGGGTCGACCGTCATCCCGCCGTACCCATCGGGTGCGAGCGGATCGGGGGCCAGGCGTGTCCACAACACCACCCCGTCCGGAGTCGGTTCGCCGGAAGCTACCCCGAGGGAGAACGGTTCGCCGAGCCACCGTGGCGCGGCGAACCTCGCGCTGCTCACCGCCGACACCCCCACCAGCGCCGCGACCGATCCGGCCACGCCGGTGCGCAGGAGTTGTCGACGGGACAGCGGCATCATCGGATCCTAGGTGCCCCGTCCGAACGGTGCGGTGTCAGAGCCGGAAGATCCGCGAACCCACCGCCCAGCCCGCGCTGGACCAGTTCGGTCCGAAGCACGCCACCGTGCCTGCCTGACCGACGGGCAGGTCCTGACGGATCGTGTACGGCCCGACGGCGAAGGGCGCGATGTTGTATCCGATGCAATCGACCTCGAGCCGGTAGGTGCCCTCGCCGCCGTAACACCCACCGTTGAACGCCCACGGGCCGTTCATCGACCCCTGGCAGCCGGAATCAGCGGCGGCTGTACCCGCGGCGACGCCGGACAAGGCGATCGCGACGGCGGGAGCGGCCAGGCACATCGCCACTGCGCGAGCTGAGGTTCTCATAGACGAGCTCCGATCATCGAGTGTCATGGGTTACATGGGATGTTTCCTCGATAGTTAGCCATGCGTTACACCTTGTCCGCGCGAGCGGCGAGCCCCAAGGCGATATCGATGAGCCCGAAGACGAGCAGACTCACCCCGATGAGCGGGATGAACCACGCGACGGCGACCGCGACGCCGGCCAGCGGAACGGTGATCCACAGCGACGTGCGGCGCAGCACTCCACGTCGTGGCGGGACGGGCAGGGCGGCCCTTCGGGTGGGTCGGCGCTGCCACCACATGCGGTAGCCGAGCACGATCACGGTGACGAGGCCACCCATGATCGCGAGCAGCAGCAGTTGGTTGGCCACGCCGAGCAGCAGACCCATGTGAAAGGCGATGCCCCAGTTGGTGAGTTTGGCCATCAGCGGCCAGTCGGCGAACGCCAGTCGATCGGTGACCGTGCCGGTCGACCCGTCGACGGCGAGCGAATCGACCGTATAGGTGCCGGGCAGGCGCAGTTCCTTGACGCCGAACGCCTTCGCGGGCGTCGCCGGGACGGCGATTTCGGCGCCCTGGGTGATGCCGTTGGCGCGTGCCGCCTCGTAGACGCGGTCGAGTTGTGCGATCTGAGTCGCGGGGTCGACCGGTGCGGGTGCGGTGTGGCCAGCGCTGTGATGTTCGCTCGGCGCGGGCACGGCACCGGACTCGGCGCCCGGCAGGGCGACGCTCACCGCGGGCGTGGTCCAGCTGAGTTCTTCGCGCAGCTTCGTGACGTTCTCGCCCGCATAGGTCGACCAGGTCATGCCGGTGGCGGAGAGCAGCAGTGCCACGGGCAGGATCCAGACCCCGATCGCGCCGTGCCAGTTCATCTTTCGACGCTTCGGCTGGGAAAGGTCCGGCTTGAGCAACCACTGCGCGGATCCGCGCTCGCGCCGCTTACGGACCCGATGCACCCACAGCACCAGCCCGAACAGCGCGATCACCCACAGCCACGACGCGGCCAGTTCGCTGTAGAGCCTGCCGGGTTCGCCCAGGTGCAGGCTGCGATGGAACTCGCTGAGCCAGGTGCGCAGCGGCAGCGCGCCACCGCTTCCGTAGACCACGGACTCGCCGACCGGCTGTGCGGTGTGCGGGTCGACGAACACCGACAGCCGCTCGGAATCGCCGAGCGTCGGATCGTTGAACAGGACGCGAGTGGTCTCGCCCGCGTTCGGGGCGGGAGCGACGGCGACCAGCGTGAGGTCAGGGCGGGCCGCGACAGCCGCGCCGACCTGGGCGGACAGCGCCTGATCGGGACCGGTCGTCTCGACCGTCAACAGGTCACGCGAGACGAACCCTTCGATCGTCGGCGCGATCGCGTACAGCGCGCCGGTGAGCGCGGCGATCAGGATGAACGGGGCGACGAAGATCCCCGCGTAGAAGTGCAGGCGCATGGCCAGCGGATAGAGGTGGCGGCCCCGGCGTGCGCCGGAGCGCGGACTGTCACCGGAGATCGGTGGTGCCGAGGGGGAATTCTCCTCGACCGGACGAGTGTCCGTGATGCTCATGCTGATTCATTTCTGGAGTACTGGAATCCGGTGCGCGCGGATCGGGGCGAACGCGGCCGACCGACGCCGCACGTCGACCGCTTCGCTCATCTCCAGAGATCTGGCTCAGCGGGTGACGTCGGCACATCGGGTCGACAACGAGGCGCGTGTTCGATACGCGGACAGCGCACGACGAGTGCGTGCACCGGGTGAGGGAAAGGTCAGAAAGGAATCGCGAGCGGGGGAGCGCGGGTGCGCAGCGAGGTCGTGGCGAAGATTCGCAGGACGACGCGATCGCGGTGGGCCAGGCGCAACGGCGCCGGGTCGGGGATGCGGGGAGTGCGGTAGCGCAGCGGCAGAATGCGCGCGAGGGCGGCACTGCCGATCCGGTACGCGGCCTCGGCGCCGACGATGACGACGGCGGCGAGCAGCGCCGCGACGGTGTGGGCGGTGAGCATGCCGAGGCCGAGGGAATCGTCGGCCGAGTGCGAGTGCCCGGACCAGCTCATCGTGGTGTGGCCGATCAGCTGACCGCCCAACAACACCGCCGCCAGACCGAGCGCACCGTCGCGCAGCGGCCCGACCCCGGCGACGAGCGCGCCGACCACCGCCGAGGCCGCCGCCAGCAACACGATCGCCGTGCTACCCGGCAGCGCCCCACCGGCGGCAACCCCGTGCGCCGCCAGCGACAGCGCACCCGACATCGAGCCCGCGCAGGCACCGCGCAGCCGCGCGCCGAAAGCACGCGACGGCGCGGACGCCCGCTCGAACCCGATGATCACGCGCTGATAGTAGTCGACCGGGATACCCGGCCCAGGTCAGACGGTCGAAACGAGTTCAGTCGGCGTCGACTGCCATGTCGGTGAGCGGCTTGCGCAGCAGCTTGCCGGTCGCGTTGCGGGGCAGTTCGTCGACGAAGATCACCTCGCGCGGCACCTTGTAGCGGGCCAGGTTCTCGCGGACGTAGTCCTTGATCTCCTTGGCGTCACGCTTGGAATCCGGGCCGGGCACCACGATCGCGCGCAGGCGTTTGCCGTAGTCGTGGTCGTCGACGCCGACCACTGCCGCCTCGAAGACGTCGGCGCGACCCGCGATGAGGTTCTCCACCTCGAGGGGGAAGACGTTCTCGCCGCCGGAAACGATCATGTCGTCGTCGCGGCCGTCGATGTAGAGCAGGCCGTCGGCGTCGAAATGACCCACGTCGCCGCTGGACATCATCCCGTCGACCATCTCCTTGGTCCGCCCGTCGGTGTAGCCGGTGAAGGCGAAACCGTTGTCGACGAAGATCGTGCCGGTGACATTCGGCGCGGTGATCGGCTTGCGGTTCTCGTCGAGCAACACGATCCGGATGCCGACCGGCGCCTTGCCCGCGGTGGTCGGCGCCTTGCGCAGATCCTCCGGGGTGGCCACGGTCATCACGGCGCATTCGGTGGAGCCGTAGAGGTTGTAGAGCGAATCACCGAAGTAGTCGAGTGTGCGGGTCACCACGTCGGGCGCGATCGCCGAGCCCGCGGCGAAGATGACCTTCATCGTCGACGGGTCGTACTTCGCCAGGACCTGCTCGTCCAGATCGAGGATGCGCTGCAGCATCGTGGGCACCACGACCAGCGAATCCGCCTTGTACTTCACCACATTGGCCAGGGTCTGCTCCGGATCGAACCGGCGCTGCTGGAAGATGACCCGGTTACCCAGGGCGAGCCCGAGGGTGAACTGCGACAGGCCGGTGCCGTGGAAGATCGGGGCCGCCATGATCATGGTGCCGTTGTTGGGCAGCGGCACCCGATCCACGAACTGCGCCGAGGCGAACGGGCTCACCTTGTCGCGCGGTGCGCCCTTGGGGGTGCCGGTGGTGCCGCTGGTCAGGATCACCATGCCGCCGGGCTTGCTCGGCGCGGTGATCGCGGCCGTCGAACGGTCCGCCGACAGCGAGGCCACGGTCGGGATCGACGGGTCGGCGCCGTGCGCTTCGTCGACCCAGGTGAGTACGCGCGGGATCTCGGTGGGGATGGCGCTCATCAGGTCGAGGAACTCGCTGTCGTGCAGCACCGCCTTGACCTTCTCGCGGGCGGCCACGTCGGCGAACTGCGGCTTGGCGAACCCGGTGTTCATCAGCACCGCGCGCACGCCGAGCTTGCCCGCCGCGAGCAGGCTCAACACCATGCCGCGATGGTCGCGGGCCAGCACGGCGATCACGTCGCCCTCGCTGATCCCGCTCGCGCGCAGGCCGCGGGCGAAAGCGTTGGACTGTGCGTCGAGTTCGCCGAAGGTGATCTCACCCAGTTCGTCGACGATCGCGCCCGCCTGCGGCCTGCTCTGCGCGGCATGCATGACGACGCCGGCGAACGGGCCGAACTTCGAGACATTGCGGAACGAACGGGCGGCGTGGTCGAGGCGCAGCGGGTTGAACAGCTTGCGATCCACCATGACCTTGACGCCGAGCGCGAAGTCACCGGCACGTCGGGCGGAGGAACCTAGCGCGGGCAGAGACAGAGACATCGAACAGCCTTCCGGCAGACCGAGCCCACGCAGAACCGCAGGCCGGACCGCGTCTTCGAGATCCAGTGCTGTCGCTAACACTAGCAAGCGATCCGGCCGTGCTGTCTACTCCGTGGTAGCGCGGGCCTATCCCTGTGAGACCTCATAGTCGATGAGCGTGCGGCGCACGATCTTGCCGGTGGCGTTGCGGGGCAGTTCGTCGAGGAAGACCACCTCGCGCGGCACCTTGAACCTGGCCAGGTTCGCCTTGACGTGCGCCTGGAGTTCGGCTGCCTCGACGGTGTGACCTTCTTCGAGAACGACGAAGGCGCGCAAGCGTTTTCCGAATTCCGGGTCGTCGACGCCGACCACCGCCACATCGAAGATCTCGGGCCGCTCGACCAGCAGGTTCTCGACTTCCTGCGGGTACACGTTCTCGCCACCGGAGACGATCATGTCGTCGTCGCGGCCGTCGACCATGAGCAGCCCGGAGTCGGTGAAATGGCCCATGTCGCCGCTGGACATGAAACCGTCGATGATCTGCTTGTGCCTGCCGTCGGTGTAGCCCTCGAACGGCGCGCCACTGCGCACGAAGATCCGGGCGCGGGTGCCGGGTGTGCGGACCGGCTGGTCCTGATCGTCGTAGAGGCGGACCTCGCAGGTGATCGGCGACCGGCCGACCGTGCCCGGCGCTTCCGCCAGCTCGGCCGGGTTCGCGATGGTCGCGATAGCCACCTCGGTCGACCCGTAGAGGTTGTAGAGCACCGGTCCGAAGACCTCGGTGGCGCGGATACACAGCTCGGGGGTGAGCGCGGAACCGGCGAACAGGATCACCTTCAGCGACGACAGATCGTATTTCGCGTGGACCTCCGGCGGCAGCTCGGTCATCCGGTGCAGCATCGTCGGCACGCAGACGAGCATCTCGACCTTGTGCTCGGCGATCGCGGCGAGGGTGGCCTCGGCGTCGAATCGACGGCGCATGACGATCTTGTTCGACAGGATCGTGTTGACCAGCCAGGTGCCCAGGCCCGTGCTGTGGAAGATCGGCGACACGATCATCGCCGTGCCCCGCCGGGGGAAGGGTATGCGGTCGACGAACTGGGCGGTGGCCATCGGCGTGACCTTGGTGCGCGGTGCGCCCTTCGGCAGGCCGGTCGTGCCGCTGGTGAGGATGATGAAGCCGCCCGGCTTGCTCGGCGCGGGCAGATCATCGGTGGAATTTCCTGCGATGAGGTCGTCGAATGTCGTCGCACCAGAAGGAAGCTCGGTGCCTTCGTCGACCCAGGTGAGATAGCGCGGTAGATCGTCGGGTAAGGCGTCGAGCAGGCCGAGGAACTCGCTGTCGTGCAGCACCGCACGCACGTTCTCGCGTTCGCATACCTCGGCGAACTGCGGCTTGGCGAAGCCGGTGTTCATCAGCGCGATCCGCGCACCCAGCTTGCCCGCCGCGATCATCGACATGATCAGGCCGCGGTGGTCGCGGGCCAGCACGGCGATGACCGTGCCCTCGCTGATGCCCTTTTCGCGCAGGCCGCGGGCGATGGCGGTGGACTGCTGGTCGAGTTCGCGGTAGGTGAGCTCACCGCGCTCGTCCACGAGGGCCACCTGATCGGGGGCGATCCGGGCCGAATGGCGCACGAGGGTGGCCTGCGGGCCGTAGATCTTGGATTCCTTCATCGTCCGCAGTGTCTCGAGCGGCGTCTTGGGGTCGGAGACCCCCCGCGCGCGCAGCACGCCGAGCGCCTTCACGCTTTCGAGCAGATGTGACACGTTCACTCGACTACCTCCGCTGATGTGATCACTCGACGCTCACCGTAGCAGTCGATGTGCCTTGCGTCACAGTAGTCTAACCGGGCAATTGGGACATCTCCACAAGATCAGCGCTGGGCCGCCGCCAGCACCGCGAGGAGCGGGACGAGCCTGCCCTCCGGCACCTCGAAACGGCCCAAGCCCGCGGTCTGCAACCAGCCGACGGCGGCCAGCTGGCGCAGGTGCTGGTAGATCTCGGGCGAAGTGCCCAATTCCGCGATGGCGGCGAGATCGGCGGCGGTTCTGCGTCCGTAGACGATTTCCTGAAGCAGCCGCAATCGAACCGGATCGGCAAGTGCGGCAAGGCAATTGGCCGCCTCGATGGTCCAGACGTCACCGACGATGGCGTCGGTGGGGTACTGCGCTTGCCAATCGAATCGCTCGCCGGTTGGCAGTTGCAGAGCACCCGCCAGCAGCACACCGCCGGTGCGTTTGCCCGCATCGGCGAATTCCTGCCGCAGGCGTGCCACCGCCCACGGCAGCTGCGCGTCCTCGGGCCGCACGCTCTCCAGCGCGGCAACACGGCGTTCCAGTTCTTCGAGTCGGTCGACCAGATCCTCCACGTCGGTCAACCTACGCCACACCGAAGCTGTTGCGCTGCATCATCGAAACGACAACGCACCCCGGGACCGAGTGGGCCCGGGGTGCGAGTGGACCAGAGTCAACGCGTGACAGCGCCGAACGAGGGCTGCTGGATCGTGCCGAGCTGGTAGGCGAACCCGTCCGGGTGCGCCTCGTCGACGGGCACGGGCCAGCGGTGCCACAGGTTGCCGTAGACCGCGGCCACGATGAGCCCGCCGCCGGTGTTCAGCGGTGCGGTGCGGATGGTGGTGTCTACTGGCACGTCCTGGTGTTCGGTCAGGACCGCGGTGCCGCTCTGCCCGTTGGACAGATTCAGCCACATGACCTCGAGCTTGGCGGCACCCTGATTGGGCGAGATGGTGCCCGGCCCGCCGAAGAAGCCGAAGCGGAAGCCGTCGATATCGAGGGCGATGCCCGAGCCGTACACCCCGGGTCCGCTGCCGTTCTGGCCGACATCGGAGGTCGCGGGAATCTGGAACGGCTGCGCGGGCAGTGCGACGTCGACCTTGCCCTTTGCGGTGAGCTGGTCGAGGGCGGCGAGTGCGCCCGGATTGTTCGCCACCGAGGTGCGCAGCTGCGAGACGGCCGAGGCCACATCGACAGTCTGTGGCTTCGGTTCCGCGACCGCGGGGCCCGCGAAGACGACGGCGACGGCGGCCGACGTGACGGCTACCGCGGTGGTGAAGCGACGCATGAAACTCAGATGATGCATAACCAGCTCTCCTCGAGTGTTCTGGTGCAGCTTTCCCTGGTAATTCGTCCGCTGTGCACCGTACCGACAGCGGGTGTGGGCTCCGTCACTACCCCGGGAAAGCTGAATTCAGGACCTCTGGAATGGGCTATGGCATGTTCGCGATCTCTACTTTGTAACCGCGATACAGCTCGGGTTTCGCGGTGAGGATCGGCATGTCCAGATTCTGCGCGGTGAACACCACGGGCGCGATCAGCGGCCAGTCGAGGTGGTCGTCGACGATCGGCACCGTGGTGCCGATGCGAATGGCGGTGGGCGCGTCGAGCTCGGCCCAGCGCACGGCGACGCGATTGTCGAGCAGGCGCCCGAGTTCGTCGATGTTGTCGACGGCGCGCATCGCGGCCATCAGGCTCACGGTGGGCACCACCAGGATTCGGCGCTGCTGGGTGAACTGGCGCATGATCACCTGCCCGAACAGCGGCGACAAGGCCAGCGAGGTGAGCGCGGTGTGATCGGCGACGCTCACTGCTGACTGTCCAGCGCGCCCATCAGCTTGCTCAGTTTGGCTTGTGCCTCGGCGATGTCCTCCGCGGAATGCTGGGTGATCCTGGCGTCGAGCTTGCCCAGGATCTGTTCGCGGAGATCATCGTTGAAGTACGCGGGGGGCAACGCCCCGTGCCGCAACACCCCAGCAGGTACCACCGCGACCAATTCTTTCCCCTCCCGCGTCACGATCACCGGCCGTCCGCTCGCGGACACCCCGTCGAAAACACTGCCCAGCTGACCACGTAACTCGGTCAGGGGCACGCTATCGTAATCGGCCATAGTCAACTGTACATGGCGGTGTACAGCCGATCGATGATTTCGCCGCAAGGGGCCGTCGTACTCACTCGATCACTCAGGCGACTTTGCGAGCCGGTTCGCTGCGGTAGCGGGTCACCGGGCCGTCGATGCCGAGCAGGCGCCAGGTGAGCTTGGCGACCGGGTTCATCAGGCCGCTGTTGGTCGCGAGGGCGCGCACGTCACCGAAGATATTGCGCATCGTGGTCTGCGATTCCTTGCTGCTCCAGTACGCCTCCCGCATGACCTCCGCCGGAATGTCGAACTTCTCGACGAATTCCTTCGGCGGCGTCATGATCATGTCGAGCATCACTCGCATGGCGATCGGGAAAGCCACGGAGAGCACCGATTTCGTGATCGGGTTCATGCCGGGCACGTTCCGGCGCAGGTATTCGTGGGCGAACGAGATGTGCCGGGCTTCCTCGGCCACGTGGATCTGCATCACCCGCTGGACCATCGGATGCAGGTCGACGCCCGCGCGCAGCAGCGACTTCTGCAGGTGGTCGATCGGCTCCTCGCCGCCGAGGATCATCGTGAAGAACAGCTCGGGGAAGTACTTCACCGCGGGCCAGATGGCCATCGTCAGCTTGCGATCGATGGTGCCCATGCCGACCACGTCGCGATAGCCGATGCGGTTGATCATTTCCTGGAACATCATCGTGTGGTTGCACTCTTCGGCAGCCTCGTGCGTGATGTACCGGAATTCGGGGTCACCGTTGGGGACCGACACCAGGTACTGCATCAGCCCACGGATCAGCAACTGCTCGAAATCCAGGCCGACCTTGGCGATACCGGCCTGGCGCCACATGCCGATGGCGATCTGCTTCTCGATCGGCTGGGCCTTGTACCAGGGGTGACGGCCGAGCGGGTCCTCGTCGGGCATGATCCAGCGCGGGTCGTCGCTGTGCACGGCGAACTCGGGCGATTCCCAGTCGATGTCGACGTAGGGGTCGAAGTGCCGGTTGACCGAACCTTCGGACAGGTTGCGCAGGATCTCGTGGTACTCGGGATCGGTGGTGGTGTTCTTGATTGTCGACAGCATCAGCGGTGTCTCCTTCGGTGTGGCGCACCCCTACGTTATATGAGACTCGGAGTCCCACACAACCCCGCCGCCGGTCGGGTTCGTCCTTGCGACACGATCTACCTGCGCCGACGTAGGATGAAACGTCGCAGGACACGGTTGACCGGTCAGCCAGCGCACCTGGCTGTGAATGGGCGCGACCCTGTCGGTCGCGCACCGAGAGAGCGAGGAATCCGATGGCTCCTTCCACTCCCGCCGAGGCCGTCTGGCCGACTCTGCTCGTCGATTCCTGGTCCGATACCCGCGACACCCTGCACATGTGGTCGCAGATCATCGGCAAGCTGAAAATGGCGGGGACACCGCTGGTCAATCACTGGTGGAATGTCACGTTCGCGGTGAGCGCGCGCGGAATGGCGACCGGTGCGATTCCCGTCGACGGTCGCCTGCTCGATATCGAATTCGACTTCGTCGACCACGAACTCGTGCTGCGCAGCAGCGACGGCCGCCGCGCCGCGATCGCCCTGCGCCCGCGCACGGTCGCCGACTTCTACGCCGAGCTCGGCCACGTGCTCGGTCGGCTCGACGTCGTGGTCGACATCGAGGCGTCGCCGAACGAGGTGGATCCGGCCATCCCGTTCGCCGAGGACACCGACCACCAGTCCTACGACGCGGACGCCGTCCACCTGTTCTGGCAACAGCTCGTCCAGATCGAGCGGGTATTCCAGCTCTGGCGTGCCGGTTTCGCCGGGAAATCCAGTCCGGTGCAATTCTTCTGGGGTTCCTTCGACCTGGCCTGCACCCGCTTCTCAGGGCGTCTCGCGCCCACGCACCCCGGCGGCGCCCCGAACTGCGCCGATTGGGTGATGGAAGAGGCGTACTCCCGCGAATGCGCCAGCGCAGGCTTTTGGCCCGGCGGCACCGAGGGCACCTTCTACGCCTATTCCTACCCCGCTCCCGACGGCTACGCCGCCCGTCCCGCAGGCCCTGACGGCGCCAGCTGGGACACCACCCTCGGCGAATTCGTCCTCCCCTACGAATCGGTCCGAACTTCCGCCGACCCCGACGCCACCCTCCTGAACTTCCTCGAGACCACCTACGCCGCCGCCGCGGATCTGGCCGACTGGGACCGGCCCCACCTAGAAGTCGACCCGCACCGCCTCGACCGCCGACTCCACCTCGCCGACACGACCGAGTTCTGAGCACAGGGTCGGCGCGAAATCAGAACTCCCGCAACAGTTCGGTCAGCAACGTGGGGTCGACCCGATAGGGCGTATTGAAGCCGAGCCGCCCGACGATTCCGTCGTAGCGCTCGTGCAGTTGCGCCGCCGCGCGGGCGGGGTCGGTGGCCGTGATCGCGACGGCGTCGAGGAAATCGTCGTCGATGAGCTCGGCCATCCGATCCCATTCCCCGCTCTTGGACATCTCTGTGAGCCGGGGTCCGAGTTCGGCCCGATCGTGGAGTTCGAGAATCGGCCAGTAGGCCGGTGTCGATCCGTAGAAGGCGAGCTGCTTTCGGATGGCCTGCCTCGCCGCAGTGAGTTCGCTCGCGGACCGGCCCGCCGCGACCATCGCCGAATGGTGGATCACGATGTCGTCTGCGGGTTTCCGCGCGCGCTCCGCGCCCCGCTCCAGGGCGGGCAGGGTCACCTCACGCAGAAATCTCGGCGTGCAGAACGGGTGCGACATGAATCCGTCGGCGACCTCTCCCGCGACGGCGGTCATCCCCGGTCCCACGCCCGCGAGATAGATCGGCGGCGGGCCGAACCCGGCGACCTCGGCCGCCGCGGGGCGGAACAGCGGCGGCATCAGGGTGTGCTGATAGAACTCTCCCTGGTAATCGAGTCGCCCGCCCTGCTCCCAGCTCGCCCAGATCGCGCGCACCGCCATCACCATGTCGCGCATCCGGTCGGCCGGTCGGCTCCACGGCATCGAGTAGCGCCGGGTGATGTGCGCGCGGATCTGGCTGCCGAGGCCGAGAACGAACCGGCCGCGGGAGTAGGCCTGCAGATCCCAGGCGATGGTGGCCAGCAACAGTGGATTGCGGGCGAACGCCACCGCGATCGAGGTGCCCAGCTCGACCCGCTCCGTGTGCTCGGCGGCGAGCAGTAGCGGCAGGAACGGGTCGTGGGCCCCTTCGAACGTCCAGATGCCCGCGTAGCCCGCGGCCTCCGCGGCGGCGGCGTCCTTGCCCATCGTGGCGAGCCCGCCGGTCAGCGTTGTGTCGATCTTCAAAACGCACGAATCCCATCACCGTCGTCTGCCGTCGCGCGGAGTCGGTGACAGCGCGCGACGATTCGACCATCACCGTATCGCTGCACAGAGCCGATCCGGGCTGATCCGGCAAACGCCGAGGATGGGATTCGAACGGGTCCGCGGGTCAGACCGGGACGCCGCCGTAGGTCCTGCGGTGCTTGGCCTCGAGAAAGGACAGCCCACCGAAGGCGATGAGGCCGAGCGCGATCAGCATGAGCAGCCAAGGGCCGAAGGGATTTCCGGCGAAATCGTGCAGTACCGCGTCGATACCCTTGGCGGCCGCGGCGTCGTAGTTGACCGCTGCGACCATGGCGGCGAAACCGATGCTGATCACGATCGCGCCCCGAGCGAGATAGCCGATCCGGCCCAGCCAGATCGCGGCCTCCCGCATACCGTGCGTCATCCAGCCCATCCGAAGGTCCTCGGCGAAGTCGAGGCGCAGACCGCGCACCGTCTGCCAGATACCGAAGGCCAGGATGGCGATGCCGATCAGCAGCACGACCACCTGGCCGCCGTCCCAGCTCAGGATGCGCCCGGTCAGATCGCGGGCGACCGCGTCGCTCGGCGTCGGCGTGCGCCCGTGCATCACGAACCGCAGGGTGCCCCAGAAGGCCAGGGCATAGACGATCCCGGAGATCACGGCATAGGCGCGGTGTCCGCCCGAATAGGTCCGCCCCGCACCGGCCACCTGCACCGCGCGCCACACGGCCAGCGCGGCGAAGCCGAACACGAGAATCCACAGCAGCAGGTAACCCAGCGGCTTCGCGGCGATCGCGGCCAGCGCCCCACCGGCATCCGGCTCGTGCTCGGCCGTTCCGATCGCCAGCATGAAAGCGAGAATGCCGATCACGACGTAGGCGACGCCACGCGCTACGAAACCGAAACGGGCGACTGCTTCCACTCCGCCGGAACTGGCGGACCTGCGCGGCGCCCGTTCATAGGACCGGCGGCCCCAGCCCCGGTTCCGGCCCGACCGCCATCCGCGCCGGTCGGTTCGGACCCGATCACGTCGCCGATATCTGTTCGCACTGCGAAATACGCTCATGATGTTCCCTATCTCTTCCCCTGCGGTAATGCCCGCACCGTGAGGTTCAAACACCATGAAGAGAAGTTGCATGCGACGAGATCTGCTGCCGGGCAAGCGAATGCGTCGAAAACAGAAAATTCGGTGCGGGTCAGCTGTCGACTCGCACCGGATTTGTTGTTGTCTACCAGGTCACTTCAGCTCGGAGCTGGTTTTTCCGAGCACGCGGCGAGCCACGATCAGCTGCTGGATCTGCTGGGTGCCTTCGAAGATGTCGAGATCTTGCGGGGTGAATCCGGCGCTCTGGCGAAACACCCTGAAAAGTGGCTCTGAGCTGTTCCTTATGTGCTTGCTAGTTCTCGCCAATACTGGGCCGTTTCTGACCTCCGACGGCCTACCCACGGCCTGGACGAGGTCGACGACGCCGAGGAGCAGTAGCTGGCGGATTGGTGCACTGCCGTCCGCGTGGGGTAGGCGACGCCACGCGGACGGCAGCGTCAGGCAATCGAACGTCAGCTCATGCCGATGTCAGCGCCTTGACGGCACAGCGCAACCTTCATGACACAGGGGCGTCTTCGTGCGCATGCGCAAAGGTGAACGGCGACCTCGAAGCGGGCGTGTGAGCGCAGCGGCGGACTATGGCAACCGCTCAGATCGGTGTCGAGTCGCGCAGATCCTCGACCCGGACAGGTTCATGGTTCACGAAAACCACTGCCACGCCGTAGGGTTCGCAGATCGGCAACCCGCCCTCGGCGAAGCGCAGGAGCCATTCGATTCCGTCGTAAAAGTTGAGCTGGGGGCGGTCGACCGGGAATGTCGTGGGATCGAACCGCTCGAATCGACGCACGCCCGCGGGTGTCGAACCGAAGGACGCGGGGTCGGCGATCAGCTCGGTGTGAAGGAATCGCAGGCCGACTAGCAGGTAGTGGTCCATGTCGCCCAGCACCGTCGCGATGAGCGCCGAATCGGCGGACCGCCCCTCTGGGAGAAGTACATTCACCTCGACCGGATCGTCGAACAGGCTGCTGCTGATCGCGGCCGGTGGAGACCAGATGCTCTCGCCTTCGGGCCCTGGTCGAGCTGTGAACGGTCCGATGCCTGCGATGAACACGACGCCATCATAGGGACCGCGCGAGGTGGACTGGCCTACTGCACCGAATGTCCGCTCATGCCGCGACCCGCGCGATCCCGAGGGCTGCGGCACCACCCGACGAGATGTACTCAACTGCCGAATATCGAGTGGTGGATGCTGATCAGCTTTGGGATCATCGGGGTCGGCGTTCGACATCGGTGCCGGTGAGAGGAGCCCGCAGATGACCACTTTGCGGCGGTTCTGGATCGAATTCGACGCGCAGGAGGGGTCCGACAGTTGGTTCTGGCAGCGCGTCGGTGTGTCCGGTTTCGATGTGCGGGATTGCTTGTCGATGGTGGCGGATCTGGACCGCGACCGACCGTTGCCGCCCGTGCGCCGAATTACCGTGGACATTTCACTGGCCGAGCCACTTCCGGTGAGTCGCCGCTATCTCGGCGTCTCGGTGTGGCGCGGTGTGTGGTATCCACCCGCGAACCTCGAGACCGGACCGACCCGCAGCATCGACCGAAGAGGTGCGCCCCGCGACTATCCGACACCTGTCACACCATCGCCCCCGAAGCGCGCTAGTGAGACCCTGGGTTCTGATGCCACGTGGTGGGACGAAATCCCGCATATCGAGGACCTGCTGTGGCCGCTGGTGAACATGCACCGGGCAGAGCACGGCCGCGAAATGCGTTCGAGCGCCCCGGCGTTGCGCGAGGTATGCGCCAAGGATTCGACCTATGGGGACCTGGTGCGCGAAGCGCTCGACTTTGTGATCGCGTGGCACCCGACACCGGACGAGTGGTTCGACCCGACCGAAACCAGGTTCGCCGATCAGCGGGACTTGGACGAGTACCTGCGAGCCTTCCGCGACTACTTGTTCGGAACTCGCCCGGAGCCGATCTATCCTCCCGGCAGCGAACCGCTTTCACCCGAAGACGCGTGGCTGGACGCCATCGGCCGTTTGGTCATCACTCGCCCCGGGCCGATCGACGCTCCCGGTATCGAACGGCTCTCACCCGACGCGGAACCACGACTTCCCACGTACGAGTGAAACCATCTGGGGTTCAGGAGGTCCCGCGATTGCCGCTGGGCACGCAACTGCGCGGTGCGGAATGTGCTGCGGCCCGAGACATCCGGCAATGCCGCTGAGCGCTCGGCGGCGCGGCCCAGGCCGACGCTGCGGCGGAGGCGCTGTCATGCCGGTGACGGGTGGTCCAGAATGCCACCAGTGCCAGTGCCGCCATACTGATCAAGTGGCGGACGACGAAGCATCGAAGACCAATTGGATCGTCACGTTCCCCGACTCCGCACCATCAGGGTCCACATAGCGAGCGCGGTAGCGCATCCCCCGGCCGAACAGGTCGGTTTTCTCCATGTGGCCGCGGAACCGACGCTGCATCGTCTCCTGACGAACGTAGTCAGGGTCAGCACACGCTTCGTAGTACGAATTCTCTGCTTCGTCCCGCCCACCGTCGGCATCGACGATTCGCTCGAGCGAGTCCTTGGATGGCGGATAGGCAGTGTTGTTCGACATCGTCGTCGGCGTGCTGGACACCGCGGTCGATGACCGACTGATCCGGACCAGCCCCTGCCATGCCAAGACGATTCGTCGGCCGGTACGCAGGAGTCCGAAAGTCGTTGTCTGGCAAAATGATCGCGTTTCACAGGTGTGCTCGGGACGGGCGAAGATCGACGAGCGCTATTCCATCGTGATCCCGATCGGGGTCGGGCTGGGTCTTCGACAGGGCGAGCTGTTGGGTCTGTCGCCGGCCGATATCGACCGGGAAGCCATGACGGTGCATGTCCAGCGTCAGGTGAAGTACGTCAAAGGTGCGCGCTCATGTTCGCGCTTCCGAAGCGAGAGAAGACCCGTTACGTGCCACTGTCCACGGCTCTGCTCGAGGCGATCGACGACCACCTGAAGACCTTTCCCGCCCAGCCGGTCACGTTGCCATGGGGCACTGCCGATGGCGAGATGGTGACGGTGCCATTGCTGACCACCAACGACAAGGGGGAGGCGATGAGCGGCGATCTGTTCAGCAAGATCGTGTGGAAGCCTGCGTTCGGCAAAGCGGACCTCGAGTACGTGAACCGTGCGGACGGGATGCACTCGGGCTTGCGTCACCTCTACGCCTCGAAACTGCTCTCGCGCGGTGTCTCGGTCAAGGAGCTCGCCGACTACCTCGGCCACGAAGACCGCGGCTTCACGCTTCGGGTGTACACGCACCTGCTCTCGTCCAGCCACGAGCGCGCCCGCCAGGCCGTCGACGAGTCGGCCCACATCTGGGAGCTACCCACCGAGAACGGCCTGGAAGCGGCCTGAGAGACCATGAGCCCGAATCGGAAGGCTTCCGGAAAACAGAAATCCGGTGCGAGTCAGCAAGTCGACTCGCACCGGATTCCGTTGTCTACCAGGTCACTTCAGCTCGGAGCTGGTCTTTCCGAGCACGCGGCGAGCCACGATCAGTTGCTGGATCTGCTGGGTGCCTTCGAAGATGTCGAGGATCTTCGAGTCGCGGGCCCACTTCTCGAGCAGGGTGCGCTGGGAGTAGCCGATGGAGCCGGCCAGTTCCACTGCCTTGAGGGTGACATCGGTGCCGGTGCGCCCCGCCTTGGCCTTGGACATCGAGGCCTCGAGCGAGTTCGGCTTCTTGTTGTCGGCCATCCAGGCGGCGCGCAGGGAGAGCAGGTAGGCCGCTTCGTAGTCGGCTTCCATGCGCAGGAATTCGGCGGCCGCGGCGGACTGGTTCATCGCGGGAGTGTCGTAGGAGATCTCGACACCCGCCTCGGTGAGGACGCTACGGAGTTCCTCGAGCGCTGCGCGGGTGACGCCGACGGCCATCGCCGCCACGAGGGGACGGGTGTTGTCGAAGGTCTGCATGACCCCGGCGAAACCCTTCTCCACGTTGACTTCCGGCGACCCGAGAATGTTGTCGGCGGGGATGCGGCAGTCCTGCAGCAGCAGCACCGCGGTGTCGGAGGCCTTGATGCCGAGCTTGTGCTCGAGCCGCGCCACCGACAGACCCGGAGCGTCACGCGGGACGACGAAGGACTTGATCGCGGCGCGACCGAGGCTCTTGTCGACCGAGGCCCACACCACGATGTGGGTGGCGCGCTGACCGCAGGTCACGAAGATCTTCTCGCCGTTGAGCACCCACTCGTCGCCGTCGAGCACAGCGGTGGTGGTGACGGCGGCGGAGTCGGAACCGAAGGACGGCTCAGTGATCGCCATCGCGGCCCACACCTTGCCGAAACGCGAGAGCTGCTCGTCGGTCGCCACCGCAGCGATCGCGGCATTGCCCAGTCCCTGGTAGGGGATGGTGAGCATCAGGCCGACATCGCCCCACGAGGTCTCGAGCGAGTTGAGCAGCGCGGACATGTTGCCGCCGTTGGCATTCGCGGTCAGATCCGCGTCGGCCTCGTCGTTACGGCCGCCCGCGGCGCCACCGATCTTCTGGGTGCCGGAGTCGGCGAGCCCTTCGATCATGGCGGCCATCGTGTCGAGCTCGACCGGGTACTCGTGCTCGGCGAGGTCGTACTTGCGGGAAATGGGACGGAAGATCTGCGAGGCGACCTGGTGGGCCTGGTTGGCGCTCGCCTTCAGCTTCTTGGGGAGTTCGAGATTGATCATTGGGGGGCTCCTGGAAGGTGAGAAACGGGCCTAGACCAGCACGATGCCTTCGGCGACACCGACGGAACGAAGGTCGCGGTACCACCGCTCGACCGGGTGTTCCTTGGTGAAGCCGTGACCGCCGAGCAGCTGCACGCCGTCCAGGCCGATCTGCATGCCCTTGTCGGTGGCCAGCTTGCGCGCCAGCGCCGCCTCACGGGCGAACGACAGGCCCTGTTCCGCGCGCGAGGCGCCACGCAGGGTCACCAGACGCAGTCCGTCGAGCTCGATCGCCATGTTGGCGACCATGAAGGCCACCGCCTGACGGTGCGAGATCGGCTCGCCGAACGCTTCGCGCTCGTTCACATACGGGATCACGTAGTCGAGCACGGCCTGACCGGTGCCGATGGCCAGCGAGGCCCAACCCAGCCGGGCGAGCTGCACCGCGTCGCCGTATTCGGCGGCGCGGGTCTTGGCGTCACTGTCGCCGAGCACGGCATCGGCGCCGACGGCCACGTTGTCCAGGATCAGTCGACCCAGGCCCGCGGCGCGCAGGCCCATGCTCGGATCGGCTTCCACGGACAGCCCGGCGGTGTCGGACTCGACGATGAACAGCGCGGGGCGCCCGTCGAGTTCGGCCGCCACGATGAACAGCTCGGCATCGGCGGCGGCCGGGACCAGGCTCTTCACGCCGGTGAGCTTGTAGCCGCTGGGGGAGCGAACGGCCTTGGTCTGGAGGGCGAAGGGGTCGAACAGCGCGCGCGGCTCGTTGATCACCACGGACGCCTGCGGCACCGCGTCGCCGGTGAAGGCGGGCAGGTAGGTCTGCTGCTGCGCGTCGGTGCCCCACTGCGAGAGCGCGACGGTGACGCCGCTGGGCGCCAGAATCGGCAGCGCCAGACCCATGTCGCCGTGCGCGAGAGCCTCGGCCACCAGGGAGTTGGTGACGGCGCCGCGCTCGGAAGCCGCGCCTTCCAACTCCTCGGGGACGTTGATCAGGGTGATGCCGAGTTCGGCGGCGCGCTCGAGCAGGTCGCGCGGGGCCTTGGCGGCATTGTCGGCGTCGTAGGCCGCGGGGCGCAGGATCTCGCCCGCGAAGTCACGCACCGTCTCGACGATCATCTGCTGCTCGTCGGTCGGGGTGAGATCGAAGTAGCCCTTGGTCTTGGCCTCGTTGTCGACCAGACGCTTGGGCTCACCGCTGCCCGCCACCTTCGCGAAGGTCCGAGTGGCCGCGCCCAGGGTGCGGAACCCGGTCTTGGTGCCCTCGTAGGTGACTCGCTCGATCGGCTTGCGCAGGTTGTACTTCTCCGCGAGCTCCGACCCGGTAATGGTCGTCAAAGCGCGCATCGCGGCGCCCATCCAGTCCCGTTTGGGCTGGCTGAGGCCGACCGCGGACGTGTCGTTCGGACGTCGCTTCGTCGCGCTGTCTCGAGTGCTCATCATCACCTGATTTCCTCGGCTGTCGGGGTGCCTTCGACCCCACCATCTTACTCTTCGGTAAGACTATCTTACTCTGGAGTAAGAAGTGTGCCGACCCGAGGTGGAAATGCCGGTTTCTGTCACGCGGGTCGGCGTCTGGACTGGTCTTACCCTGATCAGCCGCCGTTGTCGCCGTTTCTGGCCAGACTCATGGCTGCGGTCGATCCCGATTCGTTATGTGTCATGAGATTGCCTGCCGTCGCCGCGGCCACCGTCGTCGTGTGTGTGCGGGAGCGTCCGGTCCTGGTCGTCGCGGAGATCTAGAGACCGTGCCGGTCGAGGAAACCGGTCAGGAGTTTCTCCCATTCGTCGGGGCGCTCGACCATGACGACATGGCCGGCGTCGATCTCCGCGTATTCGGCGCCGGGGATCGCGGCGGCCAGCGTCCGCGAGTTCGCCGGATCGACCAGCAGGTCGGCGGTGGTGGCCACGACAAGGGTGGGCACCGCGATGGCGGCGAGGTCGGCGGTGGTGTCGACCGACTCGACCAGCACCGCCTGCTGGCGGGTGCCGCCGGGAATCGAGGCGGCGGTCTGACGAACGATGTCGTCGACGGTGGCCGCGGGCAGATTGTTGACAAAGCCGGTGGAAAAGCCGGTGAGCACGGTGAGCCGGGCGAAGGATTCGTGGTCGCCGCGCTCGAGCAGGTCCTGCCAGGCCCGCACGGCCAGCCGGGCGCGATTGTCGGGAGCGGCCAGGCCCGCGGTGAGCAGCAGGCCGGTGACGCGGTCGGGGTGGCGCGCGGCGGCGCGCACGGCCACCGCGGTGCCGAGCGAGAAACCGACGATAGTGAAGGTCTCGACACCCGCGTCGACGGCTGCCGCCACCAGGGCATCGGCGAGGCCGTCGAGATCCAACGGGGTTTCGTCGCCCGGGTAGTCCGACGCGACCACGGTGTGCGCCGCGGCGAGCGTGGGAATCACGGTGCCGAAATTGCTCTCGATTCCGCCGCCCGCGCCGTGCGCGAGGACGATGCCGGGACCGGAGCCGTGGACGGTGGTGTGCAGGGGAATCGTGTTCATGGCAGCGACGTTAGGGATTGACATGGGTGTGAAGGTCAAGCCGAAGATGCCGGTGATCACATGCTGATCGGTGAATTGGCGCGACGCACCGGGGTTGCCACCCGGCTGCTGCGCTACTACGAGGAGCAAGGTCTGCTGCACCCTCGCCGCGACGGCAACGGGTACCGCAGCTACCCCGCGTCGGCGGTGGCCACGGTCGCCCGGATCAGGGAACTGCTGGCCGCGGGACTGAACACCGATGACATCGCCCTGCTCATGCCGTGCGCCGAGGAGGCGGGGCCGGTGCAAGCCTGTGAGATGTCGGTGCGAATCATGGCCGAGCGAACCGCCGAACTGGAACGGCGCATCGCCGACCTGGACCGCCAGAGATCCGAACTCGCCGCTCAACTCGGCGCGAGCCTCGCCCATGCGGGGGGACAGCCGCTGCCGGACCTGACGTAGCACCCGCGCATCGGCCGTCCCGCGCACAGGCTCTATTCGCGCACGTAGTAGCGCAGAGTGAGGTAGGCGGTGACGGCGGCGAACACGATGCCGACGGGGGCGATCGTCAAGGCCACCACCGCGATGTCGTCGCCGGTGATGCGCGGGAAGACATTGCTGTCGAACAGCGGCCCCAGCGCCCGGTCGATCACCAGCGGCCGGGCGATGACCAGGCCGAGAACCGCGAGTACCGAGCCGACGAAGGCGGCCGCGACCGCTTCGAGGAGGAACGGTAGCTGGGTATACCAGCGGGTCGCGCCGACCAGTCGCATGATGCCGACCTCCGTGCGTCGCGTGAACGCGGCGATCTGCACCATGTTCAACACCAGCAGCATCGCGGCCAGCGCCATCACCAGCGCCAAACCGAACGCGGCATTGCGTAATCCGTCGAACAGGCTGGTCAGCCGGTCGACGAACTCCTTGTCATTGGCCACGATTCGCACACCCGGCCGGGTCGCGAAGCTGTCGTAGATGTGCTGGTACTGATCGGCGTCGGTCATCTTCACCCGCAACGAGGCGGGCAGCGGTGAGTCGGAGATGTACTGCACCATCTCGGGCTGGTCCGCGAACAGCTTCTTCGCCTCTTCCAAGGCGTCGGCGCGGTTGAGGAACTGCACGCTCTCCACGCCCGAGGTCTGCTTGAGGTCGGCGAGCAGCGACTTGCACGGGTCGGCGGCGCAGTCGGGATCGGTGTCGGAGACCGCGTCGTCGAGGTAGAAGCGCACCTCGAGGCGGCCGATGAAGAAGTTCTCGGTCTTGTCGGCCATCCGCACCGACAGCATGCCGCCGCCGAGCATCATCAGCGACACCGCCGTGGTCAGGATCATCGCGATGGTCATCGTGAGATTGCGGCGCAGGCCGTCGACGATTTCGGTGAACAGGAAACTCAGTCGCATTATCGACCCACCCCGTAGACGCCGGTCGCTTCGTCACGCACGAGTCTGCCGTGGTCCAGTTCGACCACCCGCCTTCGCATGGCGTCGACGATGTGGTTGTCGTGGGTGGCCATCAGCACCGTGGTGCCGACGCGATTGATCCGTTCCAGCAGGGCCATGATGTCGGCGCTGGTGTCGGGGTCGAGGTTGCCGGTCGGCTCGTCGGCGAGCAGGACCAGCGGCCGGTTGACGAACGCGCGAGCGATCGCGACCCGCTGCTGCTCACCGCCGGACAGCTCCGAGGGCAAGCGCTGCCCCTTACCGCCGAGCCCGACCATGTCGAGCACCTCGGGCACCGTCCGTTCGATGAACTGACGTCGCTTGCCGATCACCTCCAGCGCGAACGCGACGTTCTGTTCCACGGTCTTCTGCTGCAGCAGCCGGAAATCCTGGAACACGCAGCCGATCCGCTGCCGCAACTTGGGCACCTTGCGCCCCGGCAACTTGTCGACCCGGAAGTCGGCGACCCGGATCTCGCCCGATGTCGGCGCCTCTTCCTTGAGCAGCAGTCGCATGAAAGTCGACTTGCCCGAACCGGACGGGCCGATGAGGAAGACGAACTCGCCTTTTTCCACATCGACGGAAACATTGTCCAGCGCCGGTCGCGTCGAGGTCGGGTACGACTTGCTGACGTTGCGCATGGTGATCACGGGGAGCCAGTGTAACCAGCGATGGGGGCGTCCCGGCCGGACGCGACGCGCCGATCAGCGCTCGGGTTCGGAATTCACCCAGGTCGGGACGGCATTGAGGAACGTCGTCGGGCCCTCGGCCGTGGTATCGGTGGGCTTGACGAACAGATACACGACGAACGTCGACAGCCACGCCGCCATCAGGATCGCTGTGGACTTACGTGGTTTCACTGGTTTCACTGATTCCTTCCTTACGCAGGGCCGCGGCGACGCGTACGCGCAGTTCGCGACCCACTTCGAATTGTTTGCCTGGCAATGTGCGGGCAACCATCCGGATGTTCATCACCTCGAGCGAGAGATCCTCGACACCCATCACCGACGGCTCGTCGAGCAGAAGCGGTTTGAGGCGACGATCCTCGTAGGCCTTGGTGCAGACCGCGTGCAGGATCTCGTTGATCTTGGTGATGTCGGCCTGCGCGGATACCGGGACGTCGATCGCGGCGCGCGCCCAGTCCTTGGACAGGTTGGTGACTTTCACGATCTGCCCGTTGGGGACGATGATCACCTCGCCGTCGGAATTACGCAGCGTGGTGATGCGCAGGGTCACGTCCTCGACGGTGCCCTCGGCCACCTCGGCGGAGCCGGTGACCGAGATCTGCACCACGTCACCGAAGCCGTACTGGCGCTCGGTGATCAGGAAGAACCCGGCCAGGATGTCCTGGACGATGCGCTGCGCGCCGAAACCGAGCGCGGCACCGAGCACCGCCGCGGGCGCGACCAGTCCGGTCACCGCGAAGCCCAGCCTGCGTAGCACCTCCATACCGACCAGCACGTACACGATGGTCAGCACCACCCACGTGACCACCTGGGCCAGCGCGTGGCGATGCTTGGCCGCTTCGGTGCGCACCAGGGCATCGCTGGTCTGGAAGCCCGAGTCGATCTTGGTGGTCACCCGGTCGCGTAGGAACGCCGCGAATCTGCCGAACAGCATCGCGCCGACGATCAGCAGAACGATTTCGAGTCCGCTGGAACGCATCCAGTCGCTGATCTCGGGTCCGCTGCTGGCCGCGAGGACGTCGGTCATCGCGTCTCCTTCATGGACCTGCACAGGCACAGTTTCGGTTCGGTCGAACGCACACCAGAAAGGTTACAGGTCGGTCACGGCGTGCGGTCAAACGTGCTGAAGCGCACGGTTTGTGAGCGAATCGCTGGCTACGCGTCGTCCTGATCGCGCATCCGCCAACGGATTCCGGATTCGATGAACCCGTCGATGTCACCGTCGAGCACCGCGGTGGGGTTGTTGACTTCGTGGT
The DNA here is from genome assembly GCF_036142455.1 of Nocardia salmonicida. Taxonomy (NCBI): domain Bacteria; kingdom Bacillati; phylum Actinomycetota; class Actinomycetes; order Mycobacteriales; family Nocardiaceae; genus Nocardia; species Nocardia salmonicida. The sequence goes on along the minus strand of NZ_CP108014.1, from coordinate 4,546,986 downwards.
TGGTGCGCAGGTCCTTGACCATCTGGTACGGGTGCAGCACGTACGAGCGCATCTGGTTGCCCCACGAGGCGCCCTCGTTGGTCTTGAGCGCGTCCATCGTGGCGCGCTCCTCCTGGCGCTTGCGCTCGAGCAGCTTGGCCTGCAGCACGCGCATGGCCGAGATCTTGTTCTGCAGCTGCGACTTCTCGTTCTGGCAGGTGACGACGATGCCGGTGGGGATGTGGGTCAGGCGCACCGCGGAGTCGGTGGTATTGACCGACTGGCCGCCGGGGCCCGACGAGCGGTACACGTCGACCCGGATCTCGCCCTCGGGGATCTCGATGTGGTCGGTCGTCTCCACGACGGGCAGGACCTCGACCTCGGCGAAGGAGGTCTGGCGGCGGCCCTGGTTGTCGAACGGGCTGATCCGGACCAGGCGGTGCGTGCCCATCTCCACCGACAGGGTGCCGTAGGCGTAGGGCGCCTTCACCGCGAAGGTGGCGCTCTTGAGGCCCGCCTCTTCGGCGTAGGAGGTGTCGTAGACCTCGACGGGGAACTTGTGCCGCTCGGCCCAGCGGATGTACATGCGCATCAGCATCATCGCCCAGTCGGCGGCGTCGACGCCGCCGGCGCCGGAACGGATGTTGACCAGCGCGTCGCGCTTGTCGTACTCGCCCGAGAGCAGGGTGCGCACCTCCATCGCCTCGACGTCGACGCGCAGTGCGGCGCGCTCGGCATCGGCATCGGCGGTGGCTTCGACGGCGGCCGCGTCTTCTTCGGCCTCGGCCAGTTCGTACAGCACCGGCAGATCCTCTAAGCGCTGGCGTAGGTCCTCCACGCGGCGCAGTTCGCTCTGCGCGTGTGACAGCTCACTGGTCACCTGCTGGGCGTGTTCCTGGTTGTTCCACAGCTCGGGATCGGCGGCCTGGTGCTCGAGTTCGTCGATGCGGCGGCGTAGCTCCTCGACATCGAGGACCGACTCGACCGTCTTGAGCGTGGTGTCGAGTTCTGCGAGGTCGGCGATAACGTCAGGATGCACGATTTCCTAGGCTACCGGTCGCCTCCGACACCGCGCCCAATCGGCTCAGCTTGCGATGGACCGTAGGCCGCCGGGGCGGCGTCCGACCAGCTGGTCGAGGGCGGTCGCGCTGGCCTCGTCGGCGGGGAGCAGGACGTAGAGCGACTGGTCGTCGTCGATGGACAGATCCAGCGATTCGTAGGCCAGCCGCAGCTTGCCCGCCTCGGGATGGCTGAGCCGGTTGATCCCACCCGAAGGCGGGAGGCCGGGCAGGGTCGCGAGGCGATCGGTGAAGGCGCTGCCCGCGGTGACGGTGAGTTCGTCGACCAGGGCGGCGACCATCGGGTCGGCGCGGAACGGGCCCTGCTTGAGCGAGGCGACCAGCTTGTCGGCGGCGGCGTCCCATTCCGGGTACAGCTCGCGGGCGCCCGGATGAGTGAACACGAATCGGGCGACATTGGCGGGTTCGCCCTGCTCGAACAGCCCGCTGGGCGCCATCAGCTTCCGATAGCCCTCGGTACAGGCCAGGATCTCGGTGAAGCGGTTGGTGATCGCGGCCGGTGCGGGTTCGAGCTGGGCGAGGACGGCCAGAATCGTGGGGCGCACCGTGCGGTTCGGCCCCTGCTCGGCGGCGCCGCAACTGAAACCGGACGCGCCTTTGGTGAGTTGGTGCAGGTGGACGCGTTCGCGAGGACTCAGCCGCAGCGTCTCGGCGAGCGCGGACAACACCTGGGCGGATGGATGACTGTCGCGGCCCTGCTCGAGCCGGATCAGGTATTCGACACTGACCCCCGCCAGATGTGCGCACTATGTACTTCAGGTCGCCTGAGCTGCGCAAAGACACCTCCGAATTCCTCGCTCAGTTCCACCACCGACCCCGTCAGCTGATCAAGACCTGCGCGCAGGCGGCATTGCAAGTGTCGGAGAGGCCGGCCAGTCGCGAGGTAGGTGGCATTGTCGCGGGTTGGGCTGTTGGCCGAGCTGCTGTGCTAGGGGACTGGCCAGCGGTGGCGTGAGAGCAGCTGAGGTCCGTCGTCTTGGGGGAAGCGCTACTGGATCGGTTGCAGATCACCGGGCTTCCACGTCTGGTCGAAGAACTCTTGTCCAGGTCCGTACAGGCGCAGGATCGCGAAGTATCCCTTGCCGGGCACCGTGCGTAGCCAGTTGCTGTCATCGGCTGCCGCGGGTTTGTCCGGGCCGAAGTAGATGTCGTGGGAGCCGTCGGGATTCGCGATCGGCTTGTCCATGGCGTTGATCGAGGGGAAACGCTGACCGTTGTCGAGGCCGGAGGCAGTAACGCTGTCATAGACCGCGATCGACCAGAACAACGCGGCCGGGATGTCCGGCGGCAAGCGCAGGACGTAGGCGCGGCCACCGTCGAGCCAGTCGCCATTGGCGTCTTTCATGGTCGCCGGATACTTCGCGCCCTTGCCGACCAGGTCGACGACCATCCCAGGTGAGTCGGAGTACGCGGCTGTGAAGAACGCGCTGCGCTGTTCGAGGTTGGTGAACGTTGCGCTGGACTGGAATTCGGTGTTCTGCCCGGCGAAGGTGTTGACCCATGGCTGCCCGGGATAGTAGGTCCCACCGGGCTCGAGCGGCAACAGACTCGTCACCGTCACCTTCGAGAGTTTGAACGCGGTGCGAGCCGCCTTGTCCAAAAGTTCACGGTCGGGCGGAGTCGGTGCGAACTTTCGCCCCTTCTCGATTCCCAGTGTGTGCAGGAACCCGCGCAGGTCCAAGTCGTAGGGATCGACGGCCTCCTGCTGAATGTAGCGATCGAGCAGCTCGAAATACGTTCCGTCGCTGGGGAACAGCATGTCGCAGGCGACACCCGAGGCGTGCGGGAACCGCATCGGTTGCGCGTCGTCGCGAGCGCCGAGGGGGTAGACGACAGTCTGCTCGATGCGGGTCACGGCGTCCGACAGATCGGCAGGGTCGGTGAAGAAGGCACGCCAGAACAGGAAGACGTTGTTGGTCCGCGAGCGGTAGACGTAGCCGTCTTCCGGTTGCGGACCTTGATAGCCGGGCGGCAGCAGGACATAGGTGCCACCGGCCCCTCGGTCCGGCCCGGCCAGGCCGACATCGCCTTTCCAGGTGTGCCCGTCGATTGTCGGGCCGACGATCGGGCGCTGCCAGAAGTCGTCGAACATGCCCTGTACTCCGGCGGGGGCTTCGACCACCAAAGGACCGTATTCGCCGAGATCGAGGTATCCCATGGCGTAGACGACGTCGAAGTTCGGTGTGGTCACCAAGGTTTTGGCGTCGATGCGGTCTTGCCAGATGGGCAGAACATTGTAGCCGCCGCCGAAGGTAGCCTCCGAGGCTTCTTTCATCGCCCAGATATTGATGGCGGGAAGGGCCCACAGGTAGCTCTGGACCGCACGCTGGAAGAGCAGTTCGTCACGCAAGCTCCGGGTGGTCTGCGCAGTCGGGAAACCGCCCTGGAACGCGGCGTTGGCGAGCTCATCATAATGGTCCACGCTCGGGCTCCTCCGTTCCAGAAAGTCCGTTCGCTGACCACACAACCTTCGGCCGCGGCCGGAGTCCTCACCCACAGGGGATGAAATGCGGTCAGGGTCATTGCCGCGCGCTGACCGAGGAGCATAGGTGTTCGGCTCATGCGGCTGGATTGACCGACGGACTCCTCGAGGTACCGCAAGCATCCTGAAATCGGCATTTCGGGATGCTTATACCGACTTGGTGATGGGTGGGTGCTGCGCTCATCCGTCATGGCGCCTCAGAGTTGTGGCGGTGCGCGGCCCAGCGGGTCGAAGTCACCCCGGACGGGTGATGCGCGGTGGCGCGCGCGGGGTGATTGTCGGGAGACAGTCCACCCGAGTTCACAGGAGCGCGCATGTGCCAGGTTCCCAAACCTGCCAGTTCGGCTACCGCTGCTATCAACCGTGCGGCGACGCAGAGCTATGACATGGATAACCGGGACGACTTCATCGACGCGCAACGTGGCCTGATCGCTGCGCTGCCCGCTCCGGTGTACTCCGACGTCGACAGCTCCCAGGTGGTCTTCGATCCCGCCGAGTTCGACTACCTGCGCGGTGACCCACCGACCCCGGACTCGGTGAATCCCAGCCTGTGGCGACAGTCGAAGCTGATCAGCCTCGGCGGACTGTACGAGGTGACCAAAGGCGTGTACCAGGCCCGCAACAACGATATCGCCAACCTGACCGTGGTCGAGGGTGAGGACGGGATCGTCGTCATCGACTGCATGGCCGGAGTCGAATCCGCCAGGCAGGCAATGGCGCTCATCCGTGAACACGTCACCGACAAACCGGTGAAGGCGATCATCTACACCCACACCCATATCGATCACTACGGCGGTGTGAAAGGTGTGGTGTCAGCGGAGGATGTAGCTTCGGGCAAAGTGCCGATCATCGCGCCGGGTATGCAGTTCGACAAGTACGCCATCGGGGAGAACGTCATCGCCGGAAATGCGATGGCGCGCCGCAGTTTCTACGCCTTCGGCTCCCTGCTGCCGCCTGGTCCACAAGGGTTTGTCACCTGCGGTATCGGTATCGCCTCCACGCACGGCCCGCAGATCTCCTATATCTCGCCGACCGACCTGATCACCGAAACCGGCACACGCCGTGAGATCGCCGGTATCGAGTTCGAATTCCTCTACGCGCCCGACACCGAGGCGCCCGAGGAGATGCACATCTGGATTCCACAGCTCAAGGCCCTCACCTGCGCGGAGAACGCGAACCATTCGCTGCACAACATCCAGACGCTGCGCGGCGCCCGCACCCGCGACGCCCGTAATTTCGCCCGCTACCTCGACGAGACCCTGCAACGCTGGGGTGACGAGGCCGAGGTGCACTACGGTCCGCATACCTGGCCGGTGTGGGGCAACGACAATGTCACCGGTTTCCTCGAATCCCAACGTGACACCTACAAATACATTCACGACCAGGCGCTGCGCCTGGCCAACAAGGGCTACACCCCGCTCGAGGCGGCCGAGGTGATCGAGCTGCCGGAAGAATTGGGACGTAACTGGGCCAACCGCGGCTATCACGGCACCCTGCATCACGACGTGCGCGCGGTGTACACGAAAGAGCTCGGTATGTGGGACGGCGACCCGGTCTCACTGCACCCGCACCCGCCGGTCGAGGCCGCGGCGCGGTTCGTCGAGTTCGCCGGTGCCGACAAGATTCTCGCCGAAGGTCAGCGCGCTATCGACGCCGCCGACTACCGATGGGCCACGGAGATCCTGCACAAACTGGTCTTCGCGCAACCGGACAACCAGCGCGCCAAGGATTTACAGGCCGACGCCTACGAACAGATGGGATACCAGGCCGAAGGCCCACAATGGCGCGGCATCTTCCTGTCCGCGGCACTGGAACTACGCGAGGGCGCCCAGCCACCCCCGTATGTGACGGCCAGCCAGGACAGCATTCTGGCGATGCCGATCGATATCCTGTTCGACTTCGTCTCGGTGCACATCATCGGCGAGAAGGCGGCGCACGTGGATCTGCGGATCGACCTGGACTTCACCGATGCCGCCGAGCAATGGACGATGTGGATCCGCCGCGGTGTACTCAACGCCCGGCGCGGCAAATCCGGCCAGGCGCAACTGACGGTGGCTGGGCCGAAGCCGTTCCTGGTCTCGGTGCTGCTCGACCCTGATTCGGCGGCGAAACTGGCCGAAGGCGTCAAGATCACGCTGGATGGCGACACGACGGTGCTCGACACCTATGGTTCGTTGCTCGACGAGTTCGATCCGGCTTTCCCGATCGTCACTCCCTGAATGTGTCTTCCAGCAGCTGCGGTGGGAGAGCAACGGCTGCGGGGCGAAGGCGCTGCTGGTGAAGTCGACCTTTGTGCCGTCGATCCAACCCCGGCAAAATGTCCAGTAATTTCTCACCTGGGTGAGGCATGCCACCTCCGCACTCCGTATGGCAGTAGCCGCGATCGCCCTTCCCGCGCTCGTTCTGACCCGCAACACCTAGTCGTTCCTTGCTGCGAAAGGTGTGTGCCTGGCCTGATTCAGATTGAGATCGCACGCAGAGCGCCGGGGCGGCGGCCCGCGATCTTGTCCAATGCGGTCGCGGTGGCTTCATCGGCCGGGAGATAGATGAACAACTGTTGGTCGTCATCTGCCGGGAGATCGAGGGTTTCGTAGACGAGGCGTAGCGGACCGGCCTCGGGGTGTTCGACTCGGGTGGTGCCGGTCGCGGCGGGGAGGCTGGGGACGGTAGCGACACGGCGCTTGAATTGCTCACCGGCCACGATCTCGAGTTGATCAGCCAGGGCGGCGGTCGCCGGATCTTTGCGGAAGGGGCCTTGTTTGAGGGTGGCGACCTGTAGGTCGGCGATGTGTTCCCAATCGGGGTAGAAGTCGTGAGCCCGGGGGTCGCCGAAGATGAAGAGGGCGAGGTTGGCTGTGGTCGGATCGTCGAGCACACCGGTCGGTGCCATCAGGCGGTGATAGCCCTCGGTATAGGCCAGGACATCGCTGAGGCGGTTCACGACCACCGCGACCGCTGGTTCCAGATGGTCGAGGATGGCGCGGACCGTGGGACGAACGGTCCGGGCCGGTCTTGCGGTGCCCATGCAGCTGAAGCCCGCGTCAGCCGATTTGGTCAGTCGGTACAAGTGAATGCGTTCGCTCGGCGCGAGATGTAGTGCGTTGGCGATGGCTGAGAGCACTGGCGGGGACGGGCGACGGTCACGGCCTTGCTCGAGACGAATGAGGTACTCGACGCTAACCCCAGCCAGGGTGGCGAGTTCGGCACGACGCAAACCGGGCGTGCGGCGTCGCGGCCCGGCAGGCAAACCGACATGGGCAGGGGAGACCGCCTCGCGTCGGCTGCGTAGGAACAGGCCCAACTCGTTGTCGGTCACTTTCGTGCTCCTTTGTATCCTGCAAGGTTCATTTCCACATGCCATGAACCTGACCAGGTGAGTGCCCCACCTGCGCAGCAGCACTCAGCCATCTGCTCGATTACTTGACTAGAGAGTGTGTAACCAACATCTCACTCCCGCGAGCATCGCGACCTCCGCGCGGCGCAGACCCGGCGTGCGCCTGCGCTGGCCGACCGGCAGTCCGACCTCGGCGGGGGAGACCGCCTCGCGGCGGGTCCGCAGGAACAGCCCGAGTTCGTTGTCGCTCACCTCATCGACGGTACCCAGCTCGGCGCACCGGAGAGTGGCCGTGCCACTACCACTCTCAGCGTGGTCTCCCTGCGAGGCTCGCGATCCGCGAGATTTGGTCGCACCGGCCGATCGGGCCGGTTCGACGACGAGGAGAACATCGTGTCCACACTGAAGCTCGCGATCATCATCGGCAGTGTCCGCGAAGGCCGATTCGGCCCCGTGGTCGCGAACTGGTTCGCCGAGCAGGTCGACGACCGCTTCGAGGTCGACATCATCGACCTCGCCGACACCGCGCTGCCAGCCTTGCCCGCCGTGCCGCCCGCGCTGGACCCCGACCCCGTGCGCCCGGCCGACATGCGCGACCTCACCGACCGCCTGGCCGCTGCCGACGCCTACGTGATCGTCACCCCCGACTACAACCGCAGCTACCCGGCAGCTCTCAAAGCGGCCATCGACTGGCACTTCACCCAGTGGGACGCCAAGGCGATCGGCTTCGTCGGTTACAGCGGCGGCTCCGGTGGACTCCTGGCGATCGAGCACCTGCGCCAGGTCTTCAACGAACTCAACGCCCACACCGTGCGCAACTACGTCTCGTTCCCGCGCTACTACATGCTCTTCGACGAGAACGGCAGGCTCCGGGACCCGCAGGAGCCCGAAGGCGCCGCCGCGGCGCTGCTCGATCAGTTGCACTGGTGGACAGGCGCCCTGGTCGCGGCGAAAACAGCCGACGTCGTGGCCTGACCACCGTTCTCGCACAGCTCGGCGAATACACTCTCCGCGTGGCTGCCTACTCCGCTGACCTGGACCTTGCCCTGCGACTGGCCGACCAGGCCGACGCCATCTCACAGGAGCGCTTCGGCGCCGTCGACCTGAAAGTCGACTCCAAGCCCGACCTCACCCCGGTCTCCGATGCCGATCTCGCGGTAGAACAGCTGATCCGCCGCGTACTCGCCGAGGAGCGCCCCGGCGACGCCGTTCTCGGCGAGGAATTCGGTGGAGACGCCGAGTTCAGCGGTAGGCAGTGGGTAGTCGACCCGATCGACGGCACCAAGAACTTCGTCCGCGGCGTGCCGGTGTGGGCCAGCCTGATCTCCCTGCTCGACGACGGTGTTCCGGTGGTCGGCGTGGTGAGTGCGCCCGCACTGGGTCGGCGCTGGTGGGCCGCCGCCGGGTCGGGCGCGTGGGTGCAGGTCCACCCGGGGGCGCCCAAGCCGATCTCGGTGTCCGCGGTCGCCGACCTCGACGCCGCGAGCCTGGCCATCTCGAGTTTGTCCGGCTGGCACGAGCGCGGCCTGCGCGAGAAGCTCATCGACCTCACAGACGAGGTCTGGCGGGTTCGCGGCTACGGCGATTTCTTCAACTATTGCCTGGTCGCGGAGGGTGCGGTGGACATCGCCGCCGAGCCGGAGGTCTCCCTGTGGGATCTGGCAGCCCTCGACATCCTGGTCCGTGAGGCGGGCGGCACGTTCACCTCCCTGGACGGGCGCTCCGGTCCGCACGGCGGCGACGCCGTGGCGACGAACGGGCTGCTCCACGACGAGGTCCTGCCCCGTTTGCGTGGATGAATCGAGTTATCCACAGGTGAGCAACTTCCGCATCCGCCGCCGTCGGCTCCGGTCGACGGGCTGCGGTACCGGCGCTCGCTCGTAGGATGGCCCGGTGAGCAATTCCGGCGCCACAGCCCCCGATGTCGACGACTTCCCGCCCGAAGACTTCCCACCCGACGACGCGTATCCGTCCGATGGCGGTTACGTCTCCGAGCACGACTTCGCCGATACCGGCGGCTTCCACTTCGACGATCTCGCCCCGGCCACCCCCGGCCGGGTCGCGGCTCCCGACCGCGGTGAGACCGCCGACGAAGTACTACGCCGCGTCTTCGGCTACGACAGCTTCCGTGGCGACCAGGCGGCCATCGTCGAACAGGTCGTCGGCGGTGGCGACGCGCTGGTGCTGATGCCGACCGGCGGTGGCAAATCCCTCTGCTACCAGGTCCCTTCGCTGGTGCGCGATGGCGTCGGCGTCGTCGTCTCTCCGCTGATCGCGCTCATGCAGGACCAGGTCGACGCGCTGAGCGCGCTCGGCGTGCGGGCCGGGTTCCTCAACTCCACCCAGTCGCCGGATCAGCGGCGGACCGTGGAGGCGCAGTTCGTGTCAGGCGATCTGGACCTGCTGTATCTGGCGCCGGAACGCCTACGACTGGAAGCGACGCTGCGGCTACTCGACCGAGGAAAGATCGCGCTGTTCGCGATCGACGAGGCGCACTGTGTGTCGCAGTGGGGCCACGACTTCCGGCCCGACTACCTCGCGCTGTCGCTGGTGCACGAGCGCTGGCCCGATGTCCCGCGCATCGCGCTCACCGCGACCGCCACCGAGAAGACCGCCGCTGAGATCGTCGAACGGCTCGATCTGGGCGCCGCGAAGCAGTTCATCTCCAGCTTCGACCGACCCAATATCCAATACCGGATCGAATCGAAGAACCGCGCCGACCGTCAGCTGCTCGACTTCATCCGCGCCGAGCACCCCGGCGACGCGGGCATCGTCTACTGCCTCTCACGCAACTCGGTCGAGAAGACCGCGGCCATGCTCAACGAGAACGGCATCCGCGCGGTGCCTTATCACGCGGGCCTGGACTTTCGGACCCGTGCCGACAACCAGTCCAGATTCCTGCGCGAAGACGGCCTGATCGTGGTGGCCACCATCGCCTTCGGCATGGGTATCGACAAGCCCGACGTGCGTTTCGTCGCCCACCTCGACCTGCCCAAATCGGTCGAGGGCTACTACCAGGAGACCGGCCGCGCGGGCCGCGACGGTCTGCCGTCGACGGCCTGGATGGTCTACGGCCTCAATGATGTTGTGCAGCAACGCAAGATGATCGATTCCAGCGAGGGCGACGCCGCGCATCGCAGGCAGCTGCAACTACACCTCGACGCCATGCTCGCCCTGTGCGAAACGGTCGGTTGCCGTCGCGCGCGGCTGCTCAACTACTTCGGCCAGACCGGTGGCACCTGCGGCAATTGCGATGTGTGCCTGAACCCACCCGAAACCTGGGACGGCACGGTGCCAGCCCAGAAGCTGCTGTCCACGGTGCTGCGGCTCAAACGCGAACGCGGGCAATCCTTCGGCGCGGGCCACCTCGTCGACATCCTGCTCGGCAAGACCAACCAGAAGATCACCCAGCATCGCCACAACGAGCTCTCGGTGTTCGGCATCGGCACCGATCTGCGCGATACCGAATGGCGCGGTGTGGTCCGGCAGCTGCTCGCGGGCGGCCTGCTCGCGGTACAGGGCGAATACGGAGTCCTCGCACTCACCGACGAGAGCAACGAGGTGCTGTTCGAGGGCAGGAAGGTGCTGATGCGGCGTGAGCCCGAACGCGCCGCCCGGCCCGCACGCAGCTCGCGATCGGCCAAGGCGACCGTCGACCTGCCCGCTGCGGACGTCGGACTGTTCGAGCGGCTGCGGGCCTGGCGTGCCGCCACCGCCAAGGAACAGGGCGTGCCCGCCTACGTGGTCTTCCACGACGCCACCCTGCGCGAGATCGCCGCGCGCAAGCCCGCCGACCTCGCCGCACTCGGCACCGTCGCCGGCGTCGGCGAGAACAAATTGGCCCGCTACGGGGAGGGGGTGCTGACGACGCTGGGCGAGGAGTAGGGCGCACCTCCGCTGTCGCCCCGCGCCGCCCACAAGGGTGTACACGCGCGGCGGAAAGGAACCCGCAGCGAATCGGACGACCCCGAGTTACTGTCGAGTCATGGCGAATGGTGAAGGCTCGGACGACGATACGTCGGGCAGCAGCCCGAGTCCGGGCGCCGATGCCCCGACACCTCCCATGCCGCACCGCCACATCGACCCGGTCGTCGCGCCCAGCCTGCTCGGCGCCCACCACGGCGTGATCCACCGCGGCAGGCCACGCTGGTCGACCATCGCGCTGATCGCGATCTTCACCACCGCCTTGGTCCTCTACCTCGTGCTGAGCCCGGGCTGATGTCCGCGGCCAACCGACCGATCGCCCGCGTTCAGACAATTTCCCATGCGCCGCTGTCGGATTCAGTGCTGCCTCACTGATGGTCGTACTCCGCTGATCGCAGCGGTGCCTGCCGTTCGATCGTGCGCTACCTCGACCCGGCATCCGATTCCGGAAATTTTGCGATGCCCTGCACCAGAATCGGCCGACATGCGCATGTGAGTTGTCGTAGCCGCAGGTCAAAGGGATACCTGCTGATGCCTCCCCGGTGCACCGTTGCCGAGCGGGACCGATCACTGTAGATCGGCCCGAGCTCGAGGAGGCGACGGCAATGGTGCGGTGGACTTGGAGTAAGCGTGTGGTGTGCGCCGCGATAGCGGTAACCGGACTGGCCTTCGTGCCGGTCCCCGCCGGTGCCGACCTACCGGCCCCGCCCGGTCTCGACTTGGCGCGGGTTTTGGGCACGCCCGTCCTGCCCGGCATCTACGGCCCCGATACCGCGGTGGTGGTGCTCGGCTACGGCCTGACACCGGAGGGCACGATGCGCGAGGAACTGGTCCGACGACTGCGCGCCGGCTTGGCCCAGGCCGTCTTCGCACCCTGGTCGCCGATCATCGTCACCGGTGGTAATCCACAAGCTGGTCTGTCCGAAGCCGACGCCATGGCCGACTGGCTGGTGGCCGCAGGCATCGACCAGAGCCGGATCCTGCGCGAATCCGAGGCCGAGTCGACGGTGGCCAATGCCCGCAACACGGCATCGATGCTGGCCGAAAGGGGTTTGCGCTCGGTCGTCCTTGTCACGTCGGAGGACCACATCGCCCGAGCCAGAGGCGCCTTCTTCGACGCGGGCGTGCTCGTCGTCGGCGACCTCACCCCCGACCGCGCCCAGTGGGAATCGGTGCCGCTGCACGTCGGTGGCTTCGGCCCCCATCAGGGGAAGCTGTGACCGATCATCGCCGCGGTGTCGACCGCATGATGAGTAGTCGCGGAAATCTCGGCAATCACGCAGAGAACCGACCTCCGGCCTCGTAACGTCGACCCATGACGCTCCACCTGTCCGACAGCGACATCCTCGCCGAGCTCGAGCCGACGGCCGAAGCCAACCTCAACGACCACCTGTCCAAGGCCAAGATGTGGCACCCCCACGACTACGTGCCGTGGGACGAGGGTCGCAACTTCGCGGCTATGGGCGGCGACGACTGGGACCCCGAGCAGTCGCGACTGAGCGAGGTCGCCAAGGCGGCGATGATCACCAACCTGCTCACCGAGGACAACCTGCCCTCCTACCACCGCGAACTCGCCGACACCTTCGGCTTCGACAACGCCTGGGGCACCTGGGTCGGCCGGTGGACCGCCGAGGAGAACCGTCACGGCATCGTCTTGCGTGACTATCTCGTGGTGACGCGCGCCGTCGACCCGGTCGCGCTCGAAGAGGCCAGGATGGCGCACATGACCGCGGGGATCGCCAAGCCCGAGAAGGGCTCGCAATTCCTCAAAGGCGTCGCCTACGTCACCCTGCAGGAACTCGCGACCAGAATCAGCCACCGCAACACCGGCGCGCTGTGCAACGACGCGGTCGCCGACCGCATGCTTGCCCGCATCGCCGCCGACGAGAACCTGCACATGGTCTTCTACCGCAAGCTCTGTGCCGCGGCCCTCGACCTCACCCCCGACGCGGCCATGCAGGCGATCACCGACGTGATCCTGCGTTTCCAGATGCCCGGTCTCAACCAGCCCAACTTCCGCCGCAACGCGGTCATGCTGGCCAAACACGGCGTCTACGACCTGCGCCAGCACCTCGACGTCGTCCTGCGTCCGACCCTGCGCACCTGGCGAGTCTTCGAGCGCACCGATTTCGGCCCAGAAGGCGAGCTCGCGCGCGAAGAGCTGCACACCTACCTGCTCGACCTCGAGGTCAAGGCGGCCCGTTTCGAGGAGCAGCGCGACCGCGCACTGGCCAGGGCGGCCGCGCGGGTCTGAGTCAGCCATGGAATAAAGCGCTGGCGCCGTCACTTACAGTTGACCGTTATGAGGGAAAAGGGGCGCAAGGTCATCGCGACCAACCGCCGGGCGCGGCACAACTACACGATCCTCGACGTCTATGAGGCGGGGATCGCGCTGGTCGGCACCGAGGTGAAGAGCCTGCGCGAAGGCAAGGCCTCCCTGGTCGATGCCTTCGCGACCGTCGACCACGGTGAGGTCTGGCTGCGCGGGCTGCACATCCCGGAGTTCAGCCACGGCACCTGGACCAACCACTCGCCGCGCCGCACCCGCAAGCTGCTGCTGCACAAGCGGGAGATCGAGCACCTGGTCGGCAAGTCCCGCGAGGGCAACCAGACGCTGGTGCCGCTGTCGATGTACTTCTCCGACGGCAAGGTGAAGGTGGAGCTCGCGCTCGCCAAGGGCAAGCAGGACTACGACAAGCGTCAAGATCTGGCTCGCAAGCAGGCCGAGCGCGAGGTCACCCGCGAAGTAGGTCGGCGGGTCAAGGGCATGCGTTAGTGCTGTCCGTCGTGCTCGCCCTAGTCGCGGCGGCGGGTTACGGAGTCAGCGATTTCTTCGGCGGGATCGCGGCGCGCAGGGTCACCGCATTGCGGGTGGTCGTGGTGTCGTACCCGTTCTCGGTGCTGTTGGTCTTGTTGATCGCGCCGCTGGTCGGCGGGCACGCCGACACCGCGTCGATGCTGTGGGGCCTGGCCGCGGGCGTGGCCAGCGGTTTGGCGGTGTGGTGGTTCTACGCCGCGCTCGCCGACGGACCCATGTCGGTGGTCTCGCCGCTCACCGCGGTGCTGGTCGCGGGCATCCCGGTCCTCGCCGGATTCTTTCTCGGTGAGCGGCCCGGGTCGGTCGCGATCGCGGGCATCGCCGTAGCTCTGGTCGCGGTGGTGCTCGTCAGCCGCGAGGCACCCGACGAAACCACCGAGGAGATCACCGGCGGAAGGCCACTGCGGTTCACCCGCCGAGTCGCGCTTCTCACCGTCGGTTCGGGCGCGGCCTTCGGTTTCGCGTTCTACTTTCTGCACGAAACCGACGCGAGTGCGGGTCTGTGGCCCCTGCTCGCCCAGCGCGCCGCGGCGACAGCGGTCGTGTGGACCTCGGCCCTGGCAGCAGGCGAATTCCGTGGCCTACACGGCGAACCGTTGCGCTTGGCGCTGGCGGTCGGCGTGCTCGATGTGATCGCCAACGCCGCACTGCTCTACGCATTCCACGGTGCGATGCTCTCGGTGGTCAGTGTGATCGGCTCGCTGTATCCGGCGGCGACGGTGCTGCTGGCGATGGTTCTGCTCGGCGAGCGCATCAGCGCCACCCAGAAAGTCGGCATGGTGCTCGCGCTCACGGCGGTCGCCATGATCGCCGTGAACTGACTCCCTACAGCCGGGTGCATGGCTCGTGCAGGCCCAGTCGGGCCAGCGTCTTGCCTTGATAGCCGACGCTCACGGCCCTGGCTCCCATCGGTTCCGTCTTGTCCGGTTCGAACACCGCCGACCATTCCGTTTCCAGATCGGGTTCGGCCGCACCGGCCGGATGGATCACGACCATGCCCTCACCATCGGGTTTCATCGATCCCACGCTGCGCCGCAGGCCGGCCCTGGTGAGTTCGCCGTTGGCCGCCGCGGTCGTGAGCAGGGCTTTGAGCGGATAGGTGATCGCCCAGCCCAGCGAGTAACCGAAGTTGGCGGGTTCACCGGTGATCGCCTCGCGGGCGTGCTTGGCGCCTACGCTGTTGCCGGACCAGCTGTCGACCGGGGTCGTGTAGTTGTAGAGCGCGGTCAACGCGGGCGCGGCCGCCGATTGCAGCAGGGCCGCGTTCCAGGTGGGCAGCGAGCCGAGGAACCGGCCGGTGAAACCCGACTTCACGAGCTTGCCCACGATCTCCGCGGTCTCGGCGGGCCCGGTGGCCAGCATCACCAGATCCGGTGCCGCCTCGAGGATCTCCGCCACCGGCCCGTCCTGATTGCCGACCTCGGCATTGGGCCCGGTATCGATGCGATCGGCGATGGTCGCGTCGTTGGCCAGCGCCCACTTCAGCGCACCACTGGCGTAGTCGCCGCCGTAGTTGCCGCGATAGGCGACGACGGCGATGTTGCGTGGCGTGTAATGGGTTTCGGCGAACCAGTCGAGCCCGGTGACCGCTTCTGTGCAGTAGGAGTAGCCCGCGCTGAGCACCAGATTGCGGTCGGCGCTGCGATAGTTCCAGCCCGACCATTGGGTGGCCGCGGTGCTCACCATGTCGTCGGCGTCCATCTGATTCAGCATCGCCACGGTCTGCGCGGTCCCGAAACTCATCGACAACGCGAGCACGTTCGGCTCGATCTCCTCGTACGCGCTGCGATGGGTGCGCGGATCGTAGGAGGTGTTGCGGGTATAGGTGCTGATGTCGATGTCGTAGCCGCCGATGCCGCCCGCCGCGTTCACCTGCTTCCAGAACGCCACCTGACCGTCGTTCATCGAGGCACCGAGCGGGGTGAACGGCCCGTTCTCCAGATCCGCGAGCACCCCGAGGTAGATGCAACCGCGATCGGTGTTCACCGAACCGGGGCAAGGCGTGCTGGTGACGCCCGGCGCCGCGGTGGACTCGCCCGACGAGCAGGCCGCGGCCAGCACGAGACTCGCAACAGCCGGGATCGCCGCGAATCGGCGCAGTCCACGCTGACTGGTGAATGCCATGAGATAACTCCTTGCTCCAGTCGCCCAGTACATTTCACAGTTCCGGGGCGGCCGATCGAGAACAGTACCCGCCTGTACCGGCGGTCCCACCCGGATTCGCCGAGGCTATCTGGCAGGGTTCGCTACAAGATCACTTCGACGACACCGCGAGCTGGCAGAAATAATGGGAAGAACCGATGCCGCGCCGGTGTTAATATGACTAGCCCGCACGGTGCGGGCACGTACGGGGCTGAACGGTTTCGACTGCGTACGTTGATTCAGGGGAAGCGTGTCGGTGCAGGCAAGAGACCACCGTAAGCGTCGCTGCAACCAATTAAGCGCCGATTCCAATCAGCGCGAGTACGCCCTCGCTGCCTAAGTAGCCAGGTCGTCTCTGTCAGTCCGGGTTCGTCCCTCGACCCGGGTACTGGCATCAGCTAGAGGGAATTACCGTTCGGCTCGGTCGCGGAGTCGAAGGGGACATCGAACAGCGACTGGGATCGTCATCCAGGCTTGTTCGCGAGACTTGGAGATCCAAGCAGAGACATAGCGAACTGCACACGGAGAAGCCCTGAAGACGCGGCGGAGGACCCGGGTTCGATTCCCGGCAGCTCCACTCAGAGCCCCTCACCTGACACGCAGGTGAGGGGCTTTTTCATGTTCACTCAGCGACGCAATTAGTACATAATATTCTGAATACAGATTTAGATGTACTATCAGACCATGGAATCCACGGTGCAGACCGACGCGCTCTCCCGGTTCGGGTACGCCCTCTCGGACTCGACCAGAACCAAGATCCTGCTCAGTCTGCGCAAGAAACCGGGCTATCCGTCGGAGCTTGCCGAGGCGATCGGTGTCTCGCGTCAGATTCTGTCCAATCATCTGGCCTGCCTGCGTGGATGTGGCCTGGTCGTCGCTGTTCCCGAGGGACGGCGCAGCCGCTATGAGCTGGCCGATCCGCGGATCGGGCGGGCGTTGGACGATCTGGTCGGACTGGTGCTTGCTGTTGATCCGGCCTGCTGCCCGGCGGCGGAATCGGATGGTTGCTGCTGATGAATGCGATCGGGATGCCGGTGGCGCCGAGTTCGGTGCGCAAGGCGGTCTTGGCGAGCCGGATTCGGTGGTTGGTCGCGGGGACGATCAGCTACAACGTGGTCGAGGCGGTCGTCGCGCTGACCGAAGGCGCGCGGGTGTCCTCGTCGGCGTTGATCGGGTTCGGGCTGGACTCGGTGATCGAGGTGTCCTCGGCGGCAGCGGTGGCGTGGCAGTTCGCCGGGCGCGATCCGGCGGCGCGGGAGAAGGTGGCGCTGCGGGTGATCGCGTTCTCGTTCTTCGCGCTGGCCGCCTATATCGCTGTGGATGCCGTCCGTTCGTTGCTCGGGGTCGGTGAGGCGCGGCATTCGATGGTCGGGATCGGGCTGGCGGCCGCGAGTCTGGTGATCATGCCGGTGTTGTCCGCCGCGCAACGCAGGGCCGGGCGCGAACTCGGGTCCGCCTCCGTCGTGGCCGATTCCAAGCAAACCCTGTTGTGCACCTATCTCTCGGCCGTGCTGCTGGTCGGCCTGCTGCTCAACAGCCTGTTCGGTTGGTCGTGGGCCGATCCGCTCACGGCGCTGGTGATCGCGGTGATCGCGGTCAAAGAAGGAATCAACGCCTGGCAGGGCGAAACCTGCTGTGCGACGACATCTACCGATGTCGCCCCTCGCGGCTGCTGTGACAACGACGATCGAGGAAACACGTGATGGCGATCTGCGCGCTCGTTCTGTATCTGGTGTTCGGCCTGCTGGGCTTCGGCTGGCGCAGTTGGCGCCAGTATCAGGCGACGGGGTCGACCGGTTTCCACGGCATCAGCGGGCGACCCGGCTCGCTCGAATGGCTCGCCGGCGTCGGTTTCGTCGCCGCGATCGTGGTCGGAACGGCGTCATCGTTGCTTCAGCTGGCCGGTGTCGTAGCCCCGATCGGGGCGCTGTCCGCGATACCGATTCAGACCGCCGGATTCGTCCTCGCCGTCGCGGGTATCGCGGCCACGCTGTACGCGCAGATCGAGATGGGCGAATCGTGGCGTATCGGAGTAGATCCCACTGAGACGACGGCTTTGGTCGATACCGGTGTGTTCGATCTGGTTCGCAACCCGATCTTCACCGCGATGCTCGTCTTCGCGGGCGGTGTCACGCTGATCATTCCGAACGCTGTCGCGATCATCGCGTTCGCACTGTTGCTGGTGACCGTCGAGCTCCAGGTGCGGGCCGTCGAAGAGCCCTATCTGACACGGGTTCACGGCGCGAACTACCGCGCCTACCTCGCGACGACGGGACGGTTCGTCCCCGGCCTCGGACGGGCGCCGCTCTGATCCGGTAGACCCTGGTGGAGGGCGGTGTGGGTGGGCCACGTAGAACTGAGCGAATGACGCGGTATGCATACGACTCGGGGGCGGGAACGCTGGTCGCTACCTGGGGGACCGGTCGGGGTGATCTCGCCGAGACGATCGCCGAGGTGCCGGGGACGGAGCACGGGGTGGAGCTGGCGGCGGCGCTGGCGAGTCTGGCGCGGTTCCAGTGGCGGACCTACACCCATCCGGCCACCGCTGCCGGGGATCCCGATATCGAGAACGGGGAGGCGTGGCGGCGGGCGGAGGAGCGCAATCGCTTCGAGAAGGTCGAAGCCGCGCTGCGCACCCCGAATCTGCCCGACGAGGACGGGTGCATGCTGGTTTTCTACAGCCCCATCGAGGAATCCGCGCATCACGTGGGTCGCGTGCTCCACGCGATCGGTGACGCGAGCCTGGTGGACCGTGTGGTGAACGAGGTGCTCACCGAGCAGGCGGCGATCATCGCCGCGGAACTGGGCGATCTGGCGGGCCGGGCCAGGCAGGCCGTCGAACTCACCCGCCCGGAGATCTCCCCGGTGCAGGTGCACGCGGCGGACAGCCTGCTGCGGGCCAACCCGTTGGGCACGATCGACCTGTTCACCGAATTGGACCCCGCCGCCGCATCGGTCGCCGCCGCACACTGGCTGCGGGCCGCGGCGACGGTGGCCGGGGAGGTCACGGGCCTCGAGCCGGTGGACGTGGTCGCCGAGGCGGACGACATCGAAGCACTCCAGGTGGAAACGCCGACCGTGGTCTTGGAACGGCTCGGCGCGGGGGAGACGCCGACCCAGGTGGTGGTCGACCTGATCGCCGATGCCATCGCCGTTTCCGAAGGCAAGGTTCGCGACCTGGACGGCATCATCGAGGCCGCGCAGGAAATCGAGGAACGCGACGACGACGACGATCCCGACGACTGGACCGACGGCTACCGTATCTGCCGCCTCGACCCCACCCGCCCCGCGATCGATCTCCTCGAAGACCTGCTCGGCGCCATCCGGGGATGTTGGCTGGTCTTCAGCGAAGCGGACAGCGGCACCACCTTCGAGAACGCCGTTCGAACCGAAGCGGACGCCGATACCTCCCGCTTGCAGTAGCTCCCGATTCACCGAAAAGCCCTGCGCCGCAAGGTGAGCACCGACGGCGCAGGGCTGCTCACAGAAGGGAGAAGCCGCCCGGCGCGGAACTATCCGCCCGCGCGACGGCGGAAGGTGCGCTTCCCACCCGCCTGCGCATGCGTCCCACGCACTTTGGCGGAATTCTGGGCGGCCCCACCCGCGGAGGAGTGGCCGTTCTTCCGCTCGAGCGCCTCGCGGAACCTCCGCTTCGTCGCCTCCTCCGGAGTTTCGATCGCGTCCGCGGACTGTTCGGCGGAGACTTCCTGTTCATCGGGCATCCCTACAGCCTGCCACCTCAGCGCACGTTCGCACACCATCGGCAGGACCATCGACCTGCCCGCGACGGCCCCTCGGTAGGATCCACCGATGCGGGGCAGGCCAGGAGGGACGTGGCTTTGATCGAAGTATGGGGTGCGCGAGTCGCGGTCCGGTATGCGGACGGGCGACTGGTGACGACGCCGCTGCGCGCCGACAACGAGATCGCGCTCGACGTCGGTGTGGCCGAACTGGCCAGGATCGCGCTCGCGAACACCGAGGACGGGCAGATGGCGCTGCTGCTGTTCTTCCGGTCGGCGCAGTTCGTGGTCAACGGTGCGCCGACGGATCGGCACCCGGTGCCGGTGTTCCTCGAAACCGACCTACGTGCGCAGGCGCAGGCCCTGATCAGAGCCGTCGAACGCGACTTGGTCAGCCTACGCAGGGTGTTTCCGCCCCGACCCAATCTCGTTCCACCGCAATCCGTTCAGGGTTCGAACGGTCGAAGACGTCCCGATGTCACCGCGGCAGCACACCGAATGCGCCACGCGGGCAACTCCTTACGCGAGATAGACATCCTGCACAGCTGCGCCCGCACCGACGAGTACGTCCTCGAGCTAGCCCAAGCCGGGCACGAAGGTGCGCCGGGTCTGGTCGCGATCACAACCCTGCGCCTGCTCTTCGTCTCCGCGTGGGCGGTCTACGAATTCCCGGTATCGGTCCTCACCGATGCCGAAGTGCGCACGACCCCCGGGCAGGTTGCCACCCTGCGGATTTCGGGCGCGGGCACCGAGCTGGACTTCGTCGACTGGGAACCCGCCGACTTCACCCGCATCACCGAGGCCGTCCGCTTGGCCTGCGAAATCGAGCATGTCGACGGATCCATCACCCAGTCCATGCCCTGCTCGGCCGACCTCTTCGGTGAATGGCAACTGCTGGTGGAACGCCGCAAACTGGGAATGGTCGACGACGACCCGTTCCGCCGTCAAGCCGTGGGCATCATGCTGACGATGCCGGGCTGAACACCGGCGCACCCGGATGCAGGGCCACCCGCCGCCACGGACTCGACGGCCGCAGGTGCAGCCCCGCGATCATCCGCCTACGTTCGGCCACTTGGCTTTTCGCGGCCGACAGGTCCTGCGTGGCCGCCCAGAAGATCGCTCCCGTGAGGAACCCGTCGCCGAACTGCCGCCAGTTGCGATAGTGCTGACGCGCCCGATCCAGCCCGGTCAGCATGTGCTCCCACGCCTCGTCCTCGGTCAGATACCCCGCCGTGCAGGCGGCGCGGGCGATGAACACCAGCCGCGCCAGATCCCATGCGGTGGCGTCGATCTGCAGCGGCGTCGGCAGGCTGTCGGTGATGCCGAGCTTGATGGCTTGCAGCCACGCGTCGTAGTCGCGATCGATGCCGGCGGGCCCGCGATAGCCGCGGAAACTCGACAGCGTGTGCAGGAATTCGCGGTGTTCGTCGGCCAACCCGGACCGGTCCACCCGGCCGGTATCGCTCGCGGCCATGACGGCGAGCGGATGGACGAGTTCGAACAGCGGCGCGTGCATTCCGGCCAGCAACCGCCGCACGGTGTCGTGCGCGTCCTCGGCGTTGTCGACACCCCACGACTCGTGCAGTCCTTCGATCGCGGTCTCCCGACGCGTCGAGGTGCTGTCGGGCTCCTCCGGCAGGAACGCGACGCCGTCGCACTGCGCGCCCCAACTGCGCCCGTAATACGCACCGACGGCCAAAGCCCTGATCCGGTCGTCGTCGATCCTCGCCCCGGACCACACGTCCGGCTCGATATCTATATCCGCTCCGGGAAACCCCGCGACCCGTGGCCGTCCACCCTGCACTGATGCTGTCGGTTGCATTGGCACCCCTCTGCCGAGCCGAACGTCGTGGCGTCGAATCTTACGTACCTGGTGTGTGCGGTGCGGCAACTGCCTGTCGGTGGGGAGGGCTACCGTCGGAAGTGTGGCGGAATACCGGGAACGCGAATCGAGGCTGGACCGAGCGGTGGTCTGGTCGCGAACCATGCCCGCCCACACCGGTCCCGTCACGGTGTTCCCCGACGGCTGCATGGATCTGATCTGGACCGAGGGCACGCTGATGGTGGCGGGCCCGGACAGTCGCGCGTTCCTCGCGCCGAGCGCGCGGGCGAGCGAGTTCGTCGGCATCAGGTTCGCGCCGGGCACCGCGCCCACGTTGCTCGGGATTCCCGCGGTGGAGCTGCTGAATCAGCGGGTCGACCTGGCCGAGATAGCACCCTCGCGCACCGCAAGGGAACTCGTCGACCGCATCGACAACGCGCCCGACCGCGTAGCTGCCTTGGAGGCGGTCGCATTACGATTCGCTGCCGATAACGGTGCGGCCGATCCGGCGCTCACCGCCGTCGTCGATTCGCTGTCGGTCGGCGCGACGGTTGCCGAAACCGCCGCTCAGACGGGGATGTCGGCCCGGATGTTGCACCGGCGTTCCCTGTTCGCCTTCGGCTACGGACCCAAGATGTTGGCCCGTATTCTGCGTTTTCAACGTGCGTTGGCGGGGCTTCGCACCGGAACTTCCGCCGCGCACATCGCCGCGGTGACCGGTTTCGCCGACCAGGCACACCTGTCTCGGGAGGTCCGTGACCTGGCGGGATGCTCGGTGCGCACCTTGCAAACCCGCTGACCGGGCGTCCAGCCGCCCGGAAAGTCTCATTCGGCACAGCGTGACGGAAGGTTTAGGCTCAATAGTGCACGCCCCGTCGCAAGTGCTCAGTCCGAACACCGACGAGAGGATGTGACCTGATGATCGATGAATCCGTGTACTCCACGCTCCGTATCGAGGCAGAACGAGACGAAATCCGTCGGCTTGTCGTCGGCGCGGTCGTCGACCGTCATCATCGAGTGCTCATCCTGCGCCGTCGACGATCGGATTTCCTCGGTGGACGGTGGGAGTTGCCCAGCGGCGTCGTCGAGCCGGGTGAGGCACTCGACGAAGCGCTGGCCCGCGAAGTCGCGGAGGAAACCGGGCTGCAGGTCACCGGCGTCAGCGACTATCTCGGCGAGTTCGACTACCTGACCGGCGAAGGCGCCCGCACCAGGCAGTTCACCTTCGTCGTCGACGTGGCCGCGTCGGGACCGGTGACGCTCACCGACCACGACGCGCACCTGTGGACGAGGCTCACCGGAGAACCCCCGGTGAGCGATGAGGTCCGCGAGATGCTCGGCCGCTACCAGCGGCGTCAGCGCGACCCCCACGACTGGTCGGCCTATTCGGCGGGCAACGGCGCGTAGAGGTCGATTCCGTGCCCGTCGGGGTCGGTGAGCGAGGCGTAACGCTGGCCCCAGAAGGCATCCCACGGTGCGAGTTCGCCGTGATGGCCGGCGTCGACGAGTTCGGCGTAGAGCTTGTCGACCTCGGCCGGATCGGCGCATCGGAACGCCAGACTGCTGCGGCCGGGACCGGTCGGCGGCTGCCAGCCGGGCGTGAAGGAGGCGATCGTGGCCTCGGTGTCCAGCGCCAGCCGCAGACCACCGCCGATCACGGCCTCGGCATGGCCCTCGGATTCGGCGCCGTCCGGGAAAACCAGGCCCAGCCTGCGGTAGAAGGCCACCGAAGCGGCCATATCGGAAACAACAACGGACACTACATCGAGCTGTGGAGTCATATTCGCAGCTTAGGCACCCGAGTGGGGTGCGGTCTTGAACGAATCGGACGTCAGCGCGCGGGTACCGGCACCAGTTCGCCGAGCAGATTCCCGATCAGGATCTGCAGGTGGTCGCGGATGCCGCGCACCACCTCGATGGGCTGCCCGGCCGGATCCGGCAGCACCCAGTCGCGGTAGCTGATTCCGGGAAAGTACGGACACACCTCGCCGCCTCCCACCGTGACCACTACATCCGAGATCCCGACGACATCATCGGTGAGCGGTGTCGGCCGTTCGCCGGAGATGTCGATCCCGATCTCGGCCATGACCGCCACCGCGGCGGGGTCGAGCACTGCCGCCGGTTCGCTGCCTGCGGTGCGCACCTCGATCCGGTCACCGGCCTTGGCGCGCAGCAGACCCGCCGCCATCTGTGATCGGCCCGCATTGTGCACACAGACGAACAACACGCTGGGAGTGTGGGCCATGGTCGCCCTTTCGGCGCAGGGGCGAAGTGCTTGTGGCGCTTCGGGTATCACCGTCATCATTCCACCAGGGCGCGGCGGCGGGGCAGGGTGCGGGCTATCCGGCGATACTGTTGTCCGAGCAGTGTCCGCGCCGTGACGCTCAGTCCAGTGAGCCGAGCACCCGGTGCACGTAATCGTTGGCGAACACCCCGGTGGGGTCGAAACGCCGTCGAACCGCGGTGAAGCGGTCCCATTCGGGGTAGCGCGGGCGCAGTGTCTCGGCGGTCTGGAAGTGGCGTTTGCCCCAGTGCGGCCTGCCGTCGTAGGCATCGAACACCGCCTCGCACGCGCGGAAGTACGGTTCCCACACCATGCCCTGATACTGGTGCACCGCGATGTAGCAGGTCTCGCGTCCGCCTGCGGGGGACAGGAAGGCGTCGTCGGGGGCGACCCAGCGCACCTCGATCGGCATCGGTGTGCCGAACCGCCGTCCCAGTGCCAGGATTTCGCGAATCGCCTCGGCGGCGTGCGCGCGCGGGATCGCGTATTCCATCTCGTTGAACTTCACCAACCGCGGCGTGGAGAACACCCGGTAGGAGCGGTCGACCTGCCGGTTGTTGCTGCCTGCCAGGGTGGCCGCGCGGTGAATCATGGGGATGGCGGCCGGAATGCGCCGACCCAGTCTGCACAGGCCGTCGTAGACATGATTGGCGATCAGGATGTCGTTGAGCCACTCGCTCACCGTGCCGCGCGGTTGTTCCGGCGCTTCGGTTCGGTCGATGGCCTTGGTCATCGCCGTGTCGCTGTGCGGGAAGGCGAAGAACTCGAAATGATCACTGCCGTCGGCGAATTCGTCGATATCGGCGAGCACCTCGTTCAGTGGTACCGGCCGCTCGACGCACTCCAGCACGAACGACGGTTCGAGCTGCAAGGTGGCCGCGGTGACGACGCCGAGCGCGCCGACACTGACCCGCGCCGCCTTCCAGCCGTCGGGATCGGTCTGCTCGTTGAGCTCCACCAGGGTGCCGTCGGCCCGCAGCACCTCCACCGAGTGCAGGGCCGCGGAGATATTGCGCAGCCGGGCGCCGGTGCCGTGGGTGGCGGTCGCGGTCGCGCCCGCGAGGCTCTGGGTGTCGATGTCGCCGAGATTGGGAAAGGCCAGTCCGTGCGCGTGCAGCAGTGGGCTCGCCGCGTGCAGCGAGATTCCGGCCTCCACGCGCACCTGGCCGGCGTCGACGTCGACATCGAGGACCTTGTTCAGACCACTGAGATCGACCAGCGTGCCGTCGGTGAGTACGGCGTCGGTGAACGAGTGCCCCGACCCGGCCACGCGCACGGTCCGGCCCGCGGCGGCCGCATCGGTCACGGTCGCGGCCAGCTCCTCGACGTCACGCGGCGCGGCGACGACGGCGGGTGTGCAGCGTTGCTGGCCTGCCCAGTTCACCCAGGTGTTCTTGGTCATGTGTCCAACAGTAGAGGATGCGTTGTGACGCGCGCTACTGGTCGGACAGGTTTCGGCTCAGCGACGACGGCCGAGGCAGCCGGCGGCCTTGGCCCGCTCGACCTCTTCGTCGGTCATCGGCGAGACCAGCAGTGGCCTGCGCGGCACCGCGTCGGTGCGGACGCCGTTGAGCGTGATGGCCATATACCGTTGCCACACTTCGGAATTCACCGGACCGGCGAACTCGGCGAGTGCGTTGACCATATGGATCAGGGCGAAGAAGTCCGTGGTGGTGACGTCGGGATCGATCGCCCCGGCGTTGCGCGCGCGGTCGATGATCGCCGTGACCGACGGATGGATCCGGTTGCGCAGTTCGGCGAAACGGGCCGGATCTTCCTCGAGTTCGAGCATCACCTCGCCGAAACCGCGGTTGGTCGCCAGGTGTTTGCACGCGCTCTCGAAGAATTCGACGAGCCCGAGCCAGGCGTCCGTGTTGCCGAGGGCCGCCTCGGCCGCGTCGGCGAAGTCTTTGACGTGCTGGTCGAAGACCTCGGCGATGAGTTCCTTCTTGTTGGCGAAGCGTCGGTACACGGTGCCGACGCCGACGCCCGCGCGCTCGGCGACGTCGTCGAGGGTGATCTCGAGGCCGTGATCGGCGAATAGCTCACGGGCGGCCGCGACGATGCGTTGCTGGTTGCGCGCGGCGTCGGCGCGCAGCCTGCGGGGTGGTGTGGCAGTCGTCGTGGCGTGATTCACAAGTACATCCTATCAATCCGGGGATTAAGTGGAGGTCGTTTCTCCGTTACTCTGGTAGCTTCGAATGAAGCGGAGGCGGTATCTCCGATTATGCCACCAGAAACCATCCGCAGACCTACTAGGGGAGTTATGACCACCACACTCGACACCGGGCCCAAGAGCCCCGCGGATACCGGTCGCCGCGGCTCGCACGCCCTGCGCTGGTGGGTGCTTGCCGTACTCGGCATCGCCCAACTGATGGTCGTGCTCGATGCGACGATCGTCAATATCGCTCTGCCCGCGGCCCAGGCCGACCTCGGTTTCGGCGACGGTGACCGCCAGTGGGTCATCACCGGTTACGCACTCGCCTTCGGCAGCCTGTTGCTGCTCGGCGGCAGGCTCAGCGACCTGTTCGGTCGTCGCAACACCTTCATCATCGGCTTGGTCGGCTTCGCGGTGACCTCGGCCATCGGCGGCGCGGCCACCACCTTCGAGATGCTGGTCGCGGCCCGTGTCGGCCAGGGTGTGTTCGGTGCGCTGCTCGCGCCGGCCGCCCTCTCTCTGCTCACGGTCACCTTCACCGAACCCAAGGAACGGGCCAAGGCATTCGGCATCTTCGGCGCCGTGGCCGGTACCGGCGGCGCGATCGGTCTACTTCTCGGTGGTGTGCTCACCGAATGGGCGTCGTGGCGCTGGGCGATGTATGTGAACCTGATCTTCGCCGCCGTCGCGCTCGTCGGCGCCGTGCTGCTGCTCGCCAAGCATGTCGCGACCTCGCGCCCCAAGCTCGATTGGACCGGCACCGTCGCCGTCACCGTCGCGCTGTTCAGCATCGTCTACGGCTTCTCCCACGCCGAGTCCAACGGCTGGAGCGACCCGACCACGCTGGTCTTCCTGCTCGGTGGCGCCGTGCTGCTCGCGGTCTTCGTGTGGATCGAGACCAAGGTCGCCCACCCCTTGCTGCCGTTGCGCATCGTCGCCGACCGCACCCGTGGCGCGTCGTACCTGACCGTGTTCGTCATGGGCATCGGCATGTTCGCGATCTTCTTGTTCCTCACCTACTACATGCAGCTGACCCTGGCGTACACGCCGATCGTGACCGGTCTGGCGTTCCTGCCGATGGTGGCGGGCATGGTGGCCTCCTCGACCACCGCGCCGTCGCTGTTGCTGCCGAAGGTCGGACCCAAGGTCGTCATCAGTGGCGGATTCCTGATCGCCGCGGCGGGCATGCTGTGGCTCACCCAGATCGGTCTGGATTCGAGCTACGTCACCCATATCCTGCCCGCGCTGGTACTGCTGGGCCTCGGCCTCGGTGGTGCGATGTCGGTCGCGTTCCAGGGTTCGACGGCGGGTGTGCAGCACGAGGACGCGGGCGTCGCCTCGGCGATGGTCAACACCAGCCAGCAGGTCGGTGGTTCCATCGGTACCGCGCTGCTCAGCACCATCGCGGCCTCGGCGATGACCGACTACGTGTCGACGCATCAGCCGGGCCCGCTCACCGTGGCGCAGGGCGCGATCGAGAGTTACACCACCAGCTTCTGGTGGGCGACGGCCACTTTCGTGCTCGGCGCGATCGTGATCGCGGTGCTCATGCCGAACACCGTGCCCGCCCCGGCCGAAGGCGAGCCGGTGCTGGCGCACTGATCCGGAACAATCGCCCGACGATGGCCCGAACCGACAATCGGTTCGGGCCATCGTCGTTCGTCCGTGTCGGCTGCTGAAAGTTTGCCACGGTGCGCACCGCTCGCCCGAGTGTCGGTGGGTCTCGATACCATGAGCAACGACCACCACACGGATCGGCCAACGGGAGGCGAACGCATGACATCGCGGCCTCCGGCGCTCGATCCGGCCGTCCTCGCGGCGATCTCGGTGGGCGGCGGGCTCGGCGCCACTGCTCGTTTCGGCGTCGGACACTGGTGGCCGGTGCTCCCCGGCCGATTCCCGTGGTCGACGTTCACGGTGAATGTGCTCGGGTGCTTCGCGATCGGGGTGCTGATGGTCGTGGTCACCGAACTGTGGGATGCACCGAAACTCGTGCGACCGTTCCTGGGAATCGGTGTGCTGGGGGGCTTCACGACTTTCTCCACCTATAGCCTCGAGATTCGTAGACTCATCGGCATCGGTGAGACGGGTACGGCGGTCGCCTATCTCGGCCTGTCGGTGCTCGCGGCACTCGGTGCCGTGGCAATTGCCATGATCGCGACCCGGTGGGTCGCGCGGCGGGGGTTCACATGAATTCGACAACGGAAGGGGGCCATCCGATGGTCGAGATGTGGGCTCCCACAGCGGGAGGCGCGCCATGACGGTGGCGCTGGTGCTGGCCGGTGGCATGCTCGGCGCGCCCGCCCGGTACCTGATCGACCGGCGGATGTCGGCGCGGTTTCCGACTGGGCTGCCGTGGGGGACGCTAACCGTTAACATTGTCGGTTCGGCGTTGCTCGGGGGTTTGATCGGCGCGAGTGCGGGCAGTGCGCTGCTGGCATTCGCGGCAACCGGCTTCTGTGGTGCGCTGACCACGTTCAGCACGTTCGGGTACGAGACGATCCGTCTGGTAACCGAGGGCGCCTACGTGTATGCCGTGGGCAACGTCGTGATCAGCGTCTCGGCGAGCCTGGCCGCGGTATACGCCGCTGCGTCCCTGACCCAGTGGTTGTGCGCATGATTCTCATGACCAGCCGCGCGCAGCCGACACGGAAGGGAACACCCACCATGGCCCACGATCGCGCCGGACGGCCCGCCCGCCCGACCGACCTGGTGGACATCGCTCACCTGGTCACCGCGTACTACAGCCTCGTCCCCGATCCGGAGGAGCCGAGCCAGCAGGTGGTGTTCGGCACCTCGGGTCACCGTGGGTCCAGCGAGGACGGCGCGTTCAACGAGGCCCACATCATGGCGATCACGCAGGCGATCGTCGAATACCGCGCCACCCGTGACATCACCGGCCCGGTCTACCTCGCGCGCGACACCCATGCCCTGTCCGAACCTGCCTGGACCACCGCGCTCGAGGTCCTGGCCGGCAACGACGTCACGGCTGTGATCGACGCGCGTGGCCGCTACACCCCCACGCCCGCGCTGAGTCATGCCGTGCTGAACCACAATCGCGGCGGCACCAAGCACCAGGCCGACGGCATCGTGGTCACCCCCTCGCACAATCCACCGCGCGACGGCGGCTTCAAATACAACCCACCGCACGGCGGCCCCGCCGACACCAAGGCCACCGACGCCATCGCCGCCCGCGCCAACGAACTGCTGCGCGGCGGCCTGGCCGAGGTCAAACGGGTCTCGCTCGATCAGGCGATGAGCACCCACGTGCAGCGCTACGACTATCTCGACCAGTACGTCTCCGACCTGCCGAACGCGTTGAACCTGGACGCGATTCGCGGCGCGGGCATCCGGATGGGCGCCGACCCGATGGGTGGCGCGAGCGTGGACTACTGGGAGGAGATCGGGCAACGCTTCGATCTCGAGCTCGAGGTGGTCAACCCGTTCGTCGACCCCACCTGGCGTTTCATGACCCTCGACAGCGACGGCCAGATCCGGATGGATCCGTCCTCGCGCCACGCCATGGCGGCCCTGGTCGGCATCAAGGACGACTACGACATCTCCACCGGCAACGACGCCGACGCCGACCGGCACGGCATCGTCACTCCCGACGGTGGCCTGATGAACCCCAATCACTTCCTGGCCGTCGCGATCGAATACCTCGTCGCGAACCGGATGTGGTGGGACGCGCTCACCAAGATCGGCAAGACCGTTGTCACCTCGTCGATGGTCGACCGTGTGGTCGGCGTGCTCGGGCGCGACGTGTACGAGGTGCCGGTCGGGTTCAAGTGGTTCGTGCCCGGATTGTTCAGTGGCAGTTTGGCTTTCGGCGGCGAGGAGAGCGCGGGCGCGTCGTTCCTGCGGATGGACGGCACCGTGTGGACCACCGACAAGGACGGCATCCTGCTCGCCCTGCTCGCCGCCGAGATCGCCGCCGTCACCGGCCAGACCCCCTCGGCCAGGTACGGCGAACTGGAACGCCAGTACGGTAGCCCCGCCTACGCGCGGATCGACGCCGCCGCCACCAGTGACCAGAAGGCCAAGCTCGCGCGCCTGACTCCCGAGGCTGTCACCGGCACCGAGATCGCGGGCGAGGAGATCACCGGCATCCTCACCACCGCGCGCGGCAACGGAGCGCCGCTGGGCGGGTTGAAGGTGACCACGGAGAACGCCTGGTTCGCCGCACGTCCCTCGGGCACCGAGGACAAATACAAGATCTACGCCGAGTCGTTCCTCGGCCCTGAACATCTCACCCAGGTGCAGGCTGCGGCCGAGGAGATGGTCAACCAGGCGCTGGGCGAGTGAGCGCTCCGGCCAAAGTCCGGCTACCCGCCGAGATCTGGGTACTGATCGCGGCCGCTTTCGTGATCGCTCTCGGGTTCGGCCTCGTCGCACCCGTGCTGCCGCAGTACGCGCGCGAATTCGGGGTCGGCATCGCCGCCGCGTCGGCGATCGTGAGCGCGTTCGCGTTGATGCGGTTGTTGTTCGCGCCCGCCAGTGGGCGGCTCGTGCAGAAGTTGGGCGAGCGGCGGGTGTATCTGGCCGGCATCGTGATCGTGGCGGTGTCGACCGGGGCGTGCGCGCTGGCGCAGACGTATTGGCAACTGCTGGTGCTGCGTTCACTGGGCGGCATCGGGTCCACGATGTTCACAGTGTCTTCGATGGCGCTGATCATCCGGGTATCGCCGCCTGCCGCGCGTGGTCGAATCTCCGGCGTCTACTCGACGAGTTTTCTGATCGGTTCGCTGCTCGGTCCCCTGGTCGGAAGTAGTTTGGCCGGGTTCGGGCTGCGCGCGCCGTTCCTGATCTATATGGCCGCGCTGCTGGTGGTGTGTGTGATCGTGTTCGCCGGGTTGCGTGAATCGCCGGTGCTCGCGCCCGAGAGCGGGGCGAAGCCGATCGAATTCACCTTCCGGCAAGGGTGGGCCGAACCCGCTTATCGGGCGGTGCTGCTGTCGAGTTTCGCGGGTGGCATCGCGGTATTCGGTGTGCGCATGGCGTTCGTGCCCCTGCTGGTGGTCGAGACCCTGCATCAGGAAATCGGCATGGCGGGCGTGGCGCTCACGGTGTTCGCCGCGGGCAATGCGGCAGTGCTGTTCCTGTCGGGGCGGCTCTCGGACCGGTTCGGTCGCAAACCGTTCCTGATCGCCGGGTCTGCCATCTGCGCGCTCGGCACCGGCGCGCTCGGCTTCGCACCGACCATCCAGTGGTTCCTGGTCGCTTCGTTCGTCGCGGGCCTCGGATCGGGAATGTTCAGTCCCGTGCAGCAGGCGGCATTGGCGGATGTGATCGGGTCGCGCGCCCGCGGCGGTCCGGTACTGGCCGCGTTCCAGATGTCGGCTGATCTGGGCACCGTGCTCGGCCCGATCGTCATCGGCTGGTTGGCCGAACGCACGTCGTTCGGGGTGGCTATGGCCGTGACCGGTGCGGTGCTGGCCGTGTCGGCGGCAGTGTGGGTGTTCACGCCCGATCCCTCGCAGATCGAGCACCCCGACGATCCGGAGCGCCCCGATCACGCGGGTGACGGCATCGACCCGCAATGCGCCTGCGATGGCAGCCCCGACGGAAAGCCGGTGGTGCGTGACGGCATGGTTCCCGCTGGTCGACCCAGCGACTACCACAGGCCCCCGTAGCAGGTCAGCGTCATTTCGGCGTGCCCGGGCGGCGAGCCGCCCGCGACTCGAGGCAGAGTGGACGGGTGAGCACAGCCGGTTCTTCGCACAATCCGCGCCCCGTTTCCAGCAACACCACCTACGCGCTGGCCGCGGTGGCGGTCGTCCTCATCGGGTTGATCGTGTTCGCCGCCTACAAGTGGAGCGCGGAACCGCCGCCCGCCGTACGCAACGACGGCTACGGCCCGGTCCGCGAGGCCGCCGTGCAGGTCACCACCACCCCCGAAGGTGTCATCCGCCTCGGCCGCCCCGACGCACCCAAGACCGTCGACATCTTCGAAGACCCCATCTGCCCCGCCTGCGGCGCGATGGAAACCGCCTACGGCCAGGAACTGGCCCAGAAGATCGACGAAGGCAAGCTCGCGGTGAACTACCACCTCGTCACCTTCCTCGACCCCCAGTCCAAGAGCAAGGACTACTCCACCCGCGCGACAGCCGCGAATCTCTGTGTCGCCCAAGCGGGTTCGGGCCCCACCTACAGCAAATTCCACGAGACCCTGTTCACCAAGAAGCAGCCCGACGAAGGCGGCTCCGATCTGAGCAACCCGGCGCTGGCCACCATCGCCACAGAATCCGGCGCCCCCGAATCCGTGGCCGCCTGCATCAACAACGGCACCCAGTCCGAAGCCGCCAAGTCCGCCGCCGCGAAGAACCTCGCCGATCTCGACGCCCGCACCGACAACAAGGCCGCCACCCCCGCGATCTACGACGGCACCACCAAGATCGACTGGCAAGACGAGAACTGGGTAGTGAACACGGCCCCATGAGCCCCCGCGTGAGGTTCGGCACATCCCACCCCTGACCAGCCGATCCTTCCCGCCCCACGGGCCACTGCACCCCCGCCCGTAACCCCACATTTTCGCCGTCTACCAGCCGATTTGTTCTCTCTCAGACGCATGGTGTAACTTCATTCAGGCAGCAGCGAGAGCCGCTGAAACAACTGAACACGGGGCTATGGCGCAGCTGGTAGCGCACCACACTGGCAGTGTGGGGGTCAGGGGTTCGAGTCCCCTTAGCTCCACAGAAATAACAGGTCAGGCCCGGTCTCAGACCGGGCCTGACCTGTTATTTGTGTCTGGCCCCGCGTTTACCCCCGTTTTGATCCTGAATTCCGATTGACCGGTGCGGTCGCACCTGTTGTGGTGGCCGTTGTCGCAGGTTCGTGCCCCGGCAGGGTACGCAAAACATGGGCAACTGGAGAACACCTGGTCATCGCGGCTTCCTATACGATCCTGGACCCGCAAATACTGACTGGTTCGTGCACCCGTCTTCGATGTGATCACGGCGAGGCATATCGAAGACGGGAAGGAACGTCCGACGGTTCGTCCGGTCGGCTGAGCGGCGAAGCCCGAACTACTGCGTGGAATCGTTCCATGCCAGTCGTAGCCCTGCGCGGAGCGTCGCTAGGGATATCTCTGGGCCGACATCTCGCAGTACGTCAGCCATCACCACCTTCAACGAGGAGGTCCGAGTAGTGGCGAGGATGGCTTGCCGGGTCTTCACCCACGCGATCTGGTCAGCCACCTTCTGCTGATCGTCCGATGAAAGATTGAGGTCTGGCGACAAGTTGAGCGTGCGCTCGTGGTATTTGAGGAGTTACTGGGACTGCTGCACGATCCGGTGACAGCGTCACCTACTCGCTGGCAGCGACTGTCGTTCGTGAACGCTGAACTGTCATTAACACACAGGGGATCCCGAGAGCAGCATCTGCCGGACCCTGTGATCTTCTGGACACCCGCAAGGTGCCGTGTCCACCGCTGCGTGTACCGAAACATGTTGGTGTGCTGCTGTTTACGGCAGTCAAGCCAGCAAGAAGTCTGCTCGGGACGTGGTGGATTCTCGGTCGATCCGGTACTGTCTGATCGTAATCTCGGCGATCGGACGAGCGATCCGCATCCGCTACGACCGCGAGCCGCACAGCGACAGCTCATCACGCTCGCTGCCTGGCTGATGTACCGCCCAGCGGGCAGTTGCTCTACCAAGGGGATTTGACTTCGAATGGGAATATTGCGACTTCTGGGGCGGCGTAAGACTTTCCAAGCAATCACTGAGCGGGACCGGTCGTGACCGAACTCTCGGTCGAGGCGGCTCGGCTGTCCGGGTTCAGGTTGGATCTACTGGATGTCGGAGCGAACCTGTCCTCCAATGCCTCGCGTCTGATGCCCGAGATCAGATTGCCAGACGGAACATCGGGACTTCTCGCTGAGCTCGCGCCACCACTGGCAAGATTTCATTCCTCGGTCGAGGCGGGGCAGCGTGCAGACCTTACTGCGATCCAAGCTCTCGCTGATGGGCTGTCGACAGCGGCATCTGGATATCAAACGACAGACCGGGAAAACGCCAACGATCTGGCTGACGTCGGAG
This sequence comes from Nocardia salmonicida, assembly GCF_036142455.1. Taxonomy (NCBI): domain Bacteria; kingdom Bacillati; phylum Actinomycetota; class Actinomycetes; order Mycobacteriales; family Nocardiaceae; genus Nocardia; species Nocardia salmonicida. The sequence continues at coordinate 4,513,188 of NZ_CP108014.1, read as the reverse complement.
GGCAAGCCCGCCCCGTTGGTCAGTCTGCCGACGTCGAACCCGTTCGGTATACCTCACTGCAGCTGCCGGTGCTCACCAACACCGAACCTGTTCAGTACTCGGTCCGTCAAGCGGTAACTGCGGCCATTGATTCGATCTCGTGCTATGACGATGCGATCATGGCTGCAGTCGGCGTCAAGCCCGCAGCTGACTACCTGACTCCGCTCGAAGCCGACTGGGAGTCGTTGAAGGCTGTGGGCAAGCAAGTGCGACTCCTCGGGATTAACGACTATGTCGCATCCGAGAACCTATCCGGCGGTACGAGGTGGCTCCGGACTGACTGGTCTGGCGATGCTGCCCAGGCGTTCGAGACGAGTGCGAGTGCCTCCTCGAAGTCGTTGTCCGAGCGCAGCAACGACATGGAGGCCGTCGGCCAGATAATCGAAGCAGCTGCTGCCCTGCTGGAGCGTCTCGTATGCAATCAAGCCGCAGAACTCAGCGGGGGTCTGGCTACGTCGATCACCCTGCTCGATTTCACGTTTCCCTTGGGGATTTGGGCTCAAGCACTGGCTGAGCCGATCGAGGAGTCGCTGCGATCGAAGATCTCATCCGAACTAAATACCCTCCTCTCGGCCGCCAAGTCTCGCCAGGACCAAATCCGGACAGCGATCGGGCAGGTCTCCCAGGCATTGGAATACTCGCCAGGTCGCGTAACTCCTGTATTTTCGTCCAGCGATTTCATCGCACCAGCCCGCGCCGTCGCGGACATGGGAACGCGGCGCTACGGATACAGCAACAACATATGGTGGGAGAACAGCCTTGCATCCGCCGCCTGATCCGCCGAAGAAGAACCAGGCCGCCTGGGGTTCACGTACGGGCATCGCCGACAAGATCGAGGCCAGAACCTATAAGACTATTGACTCCTTTATTGCGATGCAGTTCTTCGTGAATGGCGGATACCCATTTTCGGCGGACCTCCTCAAGTTCTACCTGTCCAACCCTGGTCCGAACTCGGATTTCACGATCAAGCCGGAGTTCTTTCAGAAGACGGTGGATACCGCGGATGTCAAAGGCGTCGTAGCGCGGTGCCTCGACAGCATCATTGAACAGGCAAGGGCGGATCCGCAGGTCGGGGTTGTTCGTGAGCTCACATCCAACTGGATAGGTGCCGGTCCGACGGAGAACCAGGATGTCGAATTCGGGATCGGCCATTTCGACGTCGCTGTTGGAAGCGACACGGTTGTCCGCTCTGCGGATGATGGTCTTCAGGCTGAAGTGCGCTACAAGGTGTATGTTTGGGACTACTATAATTTTGAAGCGAAGAACTGGATCCCATTCGGCAACGTGAAGAGAAATACCGCAAATGAAATCGGTGCTCACATGCGTGATCTCGAAGAGATCGGATGGGCGCGAAGTTATGTGGCGCGCGGGGAGTCCGACACCATCCAAACATGGGTTCAGAAGCTGTGAAGCGAAAGTTCGGTGGGGTTGCTCTGGCTGTGTCGGTCGTTTCGGCGGCATTCGTGATGGTGGGCTGTGCGAGTCAACGTTCAGATCTGCGCGCACTTGAGTCGTGCGGTTCCTTTCGGTTCCCAGCGGGAGCTGAACTGGCTGAGTATGAAGTTCGAACATCCTTCGGGGACGAGACCATGGTCGCGGTCGTCAAAGTTCCTGCCAATGAATTCAATGAATTCAAGGCAGGATCGAGTATCGACCGATTCACCCCCGGTGTACCGGAGTATTCGAAGGATTACTGGCGTAACACAAAGAATTTCCCAGCCCTTGAATCGGGGCACGCTGAATACGCCGATGAAGGCGGTGTATCTCAGACTCGATGGGTCGCACATTCGAGCGGAGGCGCGACCGAGATTATCTTTGTCCGGGCAGTGTGTTGACCTCGATCGGCTTCGCGGGTGGTGTTCTGGCCTGATCAGGTTCGACTCTCCCCGGACCGCAGACTCTGGGCCTGCTCCGACTCGGCTACACGTCGGTGACCGCCATCGGATACCAGCGCCGCACTCCTGAACGAGCTGCGAGACCACGCCAGCCGCCACGGCGAGGGCCACGCCATCCGCACCGTCCACGCCGACTTCCGCGATGCCCTGCCCCGCCTCGTCGATCCCGGCACGACGGTGTTCATCTCGCCTGGCACGCCCCAGACCGGGGCCCCACCCCGGTCGAAGAATTCCGCATGGTGCTCGACCAGCGCAATCAACTTGTCGCACTGATCGAGCGAATCACAAATGCCGCAGCCCAGGTCCACTGCTACCGACGGACTGTCGCCGGCGACCTGCAACCCCAGCCGACGCAGGAGATCGGCCTGCGCCGCCGCGGTCGCGTCGATATCACCACCCGACATCCAGGTGTAATGCTCGGCGAGTAGCTGGTCGTAGTGGTCGGCAGCGGTAGTCATGGCATCACCCTGCCGTGGCGGTAACCTCATGGCCGGTACAAGAAATGGACCGAGGTGTGTATGGGACGCGGACCCGAATATTGCCCGGTATCGGCAGGGGTCGATGTGGTCTGAGCTCGATGGACCCTGCCGCTGGTGCGCGAGCTGTTGCTCGGGTCGCATCGGTTCAACGACATTCATCGCGGGCTGCATGGCATCAGCCGCACCCTGCTGTCTGCGCGGCTGCGTCGGTTGCAGGGCATCGGGCTGGCATCCCGGATGGCCGATGCCGACGGGCGACCCGAGTATCGGCTCACCCAGGCCGGAGCCGCGCTCGAACCCTTGATATGGCAGCTCGGTGATTGGGCGCGCCGATGGCATTTCGGGGACCCTCGGCCCGAGCAACTCGACCCCGGGTGGGCACTGTGGCGACTGCGGCAGTTCGTCCGCACCGAATACATTCCTGCCCAGCGTGTTTCGATCGAGTTCATCCTCGACAGTCCCAGTGGGGCCGAGGAACACGGCTGGCTGGTACTCGCTCAGCACGATGTCAGCGCCTGCTTGCGCCACCCTGGGTACGACACCGATCTGTGGGTTACCACCGAACTCCGTGAGTTGCACTGCTTGGTGGCCGGGACCTCCAGCCTCGATGACGCTTTCCGCGCGGGCAGTTTCCGCATACACGGCGAGCCCGGTCTCGTTGCGGGATTCTCCAGCTGGTTCGATTGGCGCACAGCGATATCCGATGCGTCAGAAGTTCCCAGCAGCGCCAGCGAAATCACCGCGCCCGACAGGTGGGCAGGCGCCGAAACAGATTCGCCGACGACGATGCCCGGGCACTTCTCTCGCTGACCGGCCGGAGGCGTGAGGAACCCCGGATGGCGCTGCGCCGCCGTGACTCCTAGCTGGAACCGCTGGGCAGCAGTCCCGCCGAGCCGCTGCCGAGCTGGGCGTCTCCGGTGATCTCGACGACGAGGGTCTTGGTGGAGGAGCCCTGGGTGGCCACGATCGTGTATGTACCCTTGGCCGGTGGGTGCCAGGTGCCGCGGATCGCGCTGCGCTGCCGGTCCGGATAGTCCAGGCGCTCGGGCGAACTGAGCTCGCGGCCGTTGATTGTCACGGTGGCGGGCAATGCGTAGTCGGAGCCGAACATCCGGGCCATGACACTGCAGTTCGCGCCTACATAATCGCAGGCGACGGGCATTCCGCTATTTCCCCAGGCGGAGATGGTGATGTCCTCCACCTCCGCCGAGGCCGCGGGAGCCAGGGTGGCCGGGAGGATCAGTGCGCCCGCCGCGAGAGCGGTCAGTCCTGCGATTCGCATGGTTCGGTGGTCCTTGCATCGGTGTGGTCAGCCCCGGCGCTCGACCGGGAACCGCGTGAAGCGGTAGCGTTCCACAGTTTCCGCGGGGCCGGTACCCCGAAAACCCAGGGCTTGACCCTGGGTTCCCGCAGCGGCGTACTCCGCGTATTCATTACTCTCGCGCTGAAAATTATCCGGCGTTGCAGGTCGGGGTCGGGGCGACGTTGCTCCAGCGGTCGAGCGTCCACTGGATGATCTGTGGGGTCAGCGGTGAGTCGGCCGCCACGAGGCTCATGTGGCTGAGGCCGGGGAAGGTGCGGTAGTCGATCGGTTCGCCCGCTGTACAGCGCGCATCGATCCAATTCTGTTGCAGCGCGGGCTTGACGAGTGGGTCGGCGAGTCCCTGCGCTACCAGCACCGGGGAGGGGAAGGGGCCGACGGGAGTCTGGCGCTTCAGCTTCGTACCGAATTCGCCCTCGAGCAGGCTATCCGGGAAGACCTGAATCGGTATCTGTGAGCCGCGCAGGAGCGCAGAAAGGGCGTCTCTGCCGTTGAAGCACAGGTTTCGGATCTTCTCGACCCCGCGCTCCGAACCCGGGGTCAGGTGCTCGCTGAGCCGCAGTTCGGGGTAGAGGCGATTCCAGGTATTCGCGATATATGCCGAGATGGTCTTGCCGCCGACCTCGGTCTTGTCGGACTCCGCGAGGCCGAAGAGGTCTGCGGCCGGGGCGAAGGCTGCGACGCCTTTCACGTCCAACTCGGGGGCGTAACTGCGCGCGATCTGCCCGGTCCACAGAGCTGCTTGGCCACCCTGCGAGTGCCCCCATACCACCGTGTCGGTGGTCGTCGAGATCTCGTCGAATTCCCGCGCCGCCCGCGAGGCGTCGAGCACGTTGCGCGCCTCGGCCTCCCCGACCAGGTACGGGTGGCTGCCCTGCGTCCCGAGCCCGATGTAATCCGAGGTCACCGCGACCCAGCCGTGCTGGGTCACCATCTCCCTGAGTGCGGTTCCGGCGCCGTCGTCGAACGGCGCGGCGGCGAGCGACGGCGCGCATTTCGGCTCGATACCGGTCGTGCCGTGGGCGACGGTCAGCAGCGGATACGGATCGGCCGACGGTTTCTCAGGGGCGAGGATCGTGCCACTGGACACGGCAGCCGTGCCATCGGGATGCGTTGTCGTATAAAGGATTCGCCACCCACGCGCACCATCGGGAACGCCCTCGTCGAGGGGCTCGGTGCGTAGTAGTCGGCCCGGTTGGGCAGGCGTATTCGTCGGCGCCGTATAGAAGGGGCCGGGTTCGGGCAGTGGCACGCCTGAGAGAAGACGAACGCTGCCGTAGGCGAGCAGCAACGCGATCGCGAGTGCCGAAACGGCGGCGACAGTGCGGGTCCAGCCGCGCCGGTGTCGATGCGCGTCGGAGTGTGCTCGGAACCCGAGAAGTGCGGTGAAGAGCAGCTGCAACCCGAGGAATACGAACCACGCCGCGAGCCCGAACCGGAACAGCACGACGGTGAGGACAGGCCAGGAGAACGCGACCACGCCGACGGTGATACTCGCGAGCGCGGTGAGGCCCGCGGTGATCCGCCGATCGATACCGCCGGGACGAGCCGCTTCGCCCGCTTCGTCACCGCGCACCACCTGCCACACGGCGAGCAGCCCGTGCACGATGAGCGCCGCACCGATCAGGAAGGCGAGTCCCGGTGCGCCGACGCTCGGCCAGACCGCCATCGCCACGCCCAAGACGACGAGAACGCCACCGAGCGCCCGCGCATGGAGCGGAACGGCGCCCGGCCTCGACTCCCCACCTTCTGCGACGTGGGGGATCAATGCGGCAGCAATTCCCACGAGTGCGAAGCCGATACCGGTGACTAGGGCGACGGTCTGCACCCGCATCGGGACGAGGACCAGCAGCGCACCCACCGCGACGGCCGCGGTTCCGATCGCAACGCGAAGCGGTGTCGACAGCCTCGACACGCGGCGGCCTATGGAGGACGTCGCGCCGCGCTCGGAACCCGGCATTGCCTCGTTCAACGAATCGCCGTTCAACTCGGACCCTTTCGCTGCCGGTTCTGCCACTACTCTCATCGCCTGATCGTTCGCCGCGACCGAGAGGAGTAGCACTCGGTGGAGAACGAAGAATATCGCCCGGCTCGGTCAGATCGGAGTTGCCGAGCCCATCCCGACCACGGCATATACCGCAGTCAGGTCGTCATAGGCCCTCGGTCAGAGTTCGGTAATCGTCGATCCGATGGCCGGTCCGCCAAGGGCGCGCCGCGCCCGATACCAACCAGCGCCGCCACCACGACGGATGCTTCAGCACGATGGGGAGCACCGGGAGGGGATCGTCGGCTCGACGGTAGCGAACTCCCGCTACGCTCCACGACCACCCAGAGGTGGATATCGCGGATCTGCAACCCGTTCACCCACCCGTGGCCTGCATGCGCCATGCTTGTCCTGTGGTTATCGCGTCTGATGTCGTCCCCGTGCGTGGCAGTGAGTACTCGGTCCTGTTGCGCCGTGTCCGGGAGGCGGACCTGCTCGACCGGCAAGTGGGGTACTACGGGTGGAAGAGCGCGCTGACCGCGACCGCCTTCGTTGCTGGTTGGGCGGCATTTTTCGCTATCGGTGACTCGTGGTGGACGCTGGTGGTCGGGGTGTTCCTGGCGGCGGTGTTCTCGCAGATCGCGTTCCTCGGCCACGATGCCGGGCACAAGCAGATCTTCGCCGGGCGTCGGGCCAACTACCTGTACGGGCTCATCGCGGGCAATCTCGCCATCGGGCTGAGCATCGGGTGGTGGACCAGCAACCACAACCGCCATCACGCCCACCCCAATACCGAGGGCATGGACCCGGATGCGATGGGCGTGCTCGCGTTCTCCGGTGACCGCGCGCGGGCCGGAACTGGCTGGCGCCGATTCATTTTCCGCTACCAGGCGTGGCTGTTCTTCCCGCTGCTGCTGCTCGAAGGCGGCAGCCTGCACTGGAAGAGCATCGTCGCGGTGTTCCGCTGGCCGATCCCGAACCGCATCTGGGAGGGCGTGCTGCTCGCTGCCCACTTCATCGGCGTGCTCTCGGCGGCGTTCCTGGTGCTGTCGCCGGGTAAAGCGTTGGTGTTCATCGCGGTTCAGCAGGGCCTGTTCGGTCTGTACATGGGCTCCACCTTCGCCCCGAACCACAAGGGCATGGAAGTTCTGCCCGAAGGCGACAACACCGACTTCCTGCGCAGGCAGGTGCTCACCTCACGCAATGTGCGCGGCAGCTTCCTCGTCGACACCGCGATGGGCGGCCTGAACTACCAGATCGAGCACCACCTGTTCCCGTCGATGCCCCGTGCCAACCTGCGCCTCGCCCAGCCGATGGTTGCCCAGTTCTGCGCGGAGATCGACGTCCCCTACTGCGAGACCGGCCTGTTCGAGTCCTACCGCCAGGCGATGGCCCACCTGAACGAGGTCGGCCGCCAGACTGTGCGGTAACGCCTACTGGCCGACCGCCTCGTTGTAGGCGGCGGTGAGTTCGGCGAGCACCCCGTCGTCGGGAAGCGGCGCGCCACGCAGGTGGGTGGCGCGCAGTTCATCCATGAATCGGTCCCACATCGGGGCCCCGCCCGCGGCGAGCAACTCCGCGCGAACGGTCAGCTCCGGGGTCGTGTGCAACCACCGCGCACCCCACGCACCCAGTGCGGCCAGCACCGGAACGAGCTGAATCGCGGCCTCGGTGAGGTGATATTCGACCTTCTGTCGATGGCTCGGGTCGTCGTCGCGAGTGAGCAGACCCGCGGCGACGAGTTTGGTCAGGCGCGCGGCCAGGATGTTCGAGGCGATGCCCTCGACGGACCCGGTGAGCAATTCCCGGAAGTGCGTCTGCCCACCGAACATGATGTCGCGCACGATGATCAGGCTCCAGCGGTCGCCGAGCAGCTCGACCGTCAGATTGATCGGGCAGCCCGACTTGCCCGGCGGTACGGGCAACTTTTCTTGGGCAACTGGTTGCGGCATAGGATCAGTCTAGGATACGTTCGTCACTGCTTGCACAGTGCAATCAGAAAGGGCACCTCGATGGCTCAGATGGTTCGCGTTCAGAACTTCAGCATTTCCAGCGATGGGTACGGCGCGGGGGAGGGGCAGAGTCTCGACCGTCCCTTCGGGCACGCCGACCCCGCTGACTTCATGTCCTGGGCGGGCGCCACCGCGCACTGGCCCAACCGCACCGATCCCGGCGGCACCTATGGCCTCGACGACTACATCACGCGCGACTTCGCCTTCAACATCGGCGCGGAAATCATGGGCCGCAACAAGTTCGGGCCGTTCCGTGGCCCATGGGAGAACTACGACTGGCAGGGCTGGTGGGGCGACACCCCGCCGTTCCACACACCGGTCTTCGTTCTCACCCACCACGAGCGTCCGTCATTCACCCTGGCCGACACCACTTTCCACTTCATCGACGCCACCCCGAAGGACGCACTGGCCCAGGCTCTCGACGCCGCCGACGGCAAGGACGTTCGCATCGGCGGCGGCGTCGCCACGGTCCGCGAGTTCCTCGCCGCCGATCTCATCGACGCGATGCACATCGCCGTCGCACCGGTGAAAATCGGTGCGGGCGAACGACTGTGGGAAAGCTCGAACGAATACGACGACCGCTTCCACCACGAGCAGATCCCCAGCCCCAGCGGAGTGGTACACCACTTCTTCTGGCGCCGATAAGTACCGTCTGACCTGCGCGGCAGCGATAATAGCGTGGTGCCAACAGATCCCGTGCTGCTCGACAACCTGACGCTGGAACAGTCCTCGGTAGTCGCGAACAACGCGATGAATCGCGGCCGAGGACTGTCCGGCGTCAACAGCTACACCCGAGAACTCGGTTTCGACCCCTACGAGATACTCGCCGAATGCCTGCGCGCCGACCCCACGGCTCGGGTCACGTGGGTCGACGTCTGCTGCGGTTCGGGGCGCGCGCTGCTCGAGGCAGAGGAGCGATTCGACCGAGAATTCCCGACCGCCGACGTGACCATCATCGGCCTAGACCTCGTCGACTTCTTCCTGAACAAACCCCGCACCCGCCGTCTGCACCTGATCGCCACCTCGGCAACAACCTGGACCCCACCCAGCAAGGCCGACCTCGCGACCTGCGTACACGGCTTGCACTACATCGGCGACAAGCTGGCCCTCATCGAGGCGATGACGAACTGGCTCGCCCCCACCGGCCTCTTCGCCGCCGACTTCGACCCCGCCGAAATCCGCCACCCCAACGGCTCACCGGCCGCCGAGGCCGTCATCGAAACCCTGCGAGCGGCAGGCCTGACCTACAACCGCCACCGGATCCACGGCCACGGCCGCCCTGAGTTCACCGCCACCTACCTCGGCGCCGACCCGACGGCAGGACCTGGCTATACCGGCCAACCCTCGGTGATCTCCTACTACGACTGGTGATTCCGTCCAAGAATCTGTCAATGCTCGCAGAGGGAGAACTCTCGTTCGTACAGCTCGTCGTTGTGTTCGTCGATGAAGAACTTCCGCTCTCGCATCAGTTCTTCGCGGAATTCCTCGGCCTGGGCTGGCGTCATCGTCGACGTGGGTGACCACGGTTGTTGGGGCGGGATGTCGGAGGTCGAGACGATGGTGATCGACGGGTCTACCAGGAAGAAGGCCAGGATTTTGCGGTGGCCGTTTCGGGTCGGGTCCTGGAGTCGGAACGGGGCGACGCGATGTTGGAGGATGTTCGGGAAGGCCACGCAGCGACCTGCGGTGGCCTGGACTGATCCCAAGTCCTGGTTGAGGATGTCCTCGTCGGCGAGACCGAAGACCTCGCGCATCCCGGTCTCGTCGTTCTGCTGGTACTCCGGGTCGTCGACGGCGGCGCGGAAACCGAGCACGCTGTCGGTGATGTTCTCGTTGTCCCAGTAGTAGATTCCGGTGGCGACGATGCGCTCGTTGAGCATTGCTTCGACGTGCCACGAACCGCCGGGGTATTCCGGCTTCTCGGGTGTGAGGTGAATGTTGGCGAGTTTGACGATGACCTGCAACCGGCGGCCGTTGAGGTCGACTCGGACGGTGTCGTCGGCGGGCGTCGGCGGCTCGAAGACGGGGGCGTCGGGGATGGCCGGTCGGCGGTTCTCCCACCAGTGGTTCCAGGCCTCTTCGTAAGCTTCCTCGGCTTCGTCGCTCTCCTCGGTCGGCTGGGTGGGTTCGCTGTCGTCGTACCAGGTGAACGGGTTCACGTCGATGCGAACAGGCCGTGGTTGCCGAAGGTCGGTGAGTACATTCGCCAGCAGGGGGAGCATGCGCGCGAAGAGTTCCGGCAGTACGGATTCGAGTGCGTGATGGCGAGCCGGGTCGACGTTGTTGACGTAGGAACGGAAGGCAACGTCGCCACCGTCTGTGACGTCGACGTCGGTGGGCAGCCATTGGAACTTCTTCGAGTACGCGTACTTGGCATCGTTGGTCGCCGGGCTGGGCCACGGTGCGTCGGCGGGACGGCTGACGCCGCGGACCAGGCAATACAACGACGGGTGGACGAGATTGCGCACCTGACCGTTCGAACCGGGATGCCAATCCTGTTCGGCCGCGGGGACATCTTCCAGTACCCGCGCCGCCTCGCCCAGTCGAGCACGCAACGCCTCGTCGATCAGCGTGTCCGACTGCCACACCCCATCGACAGCGGATACCTCGATCCCGGCCGTCTCGTCGCGCAGCCCGGCGTAGTACGCGAGTTCATCGAGCACATAGCGGATCTGGGCCTCCGTCAGTCCGAGCTCGGCGGCTTCCCGAGTCCACCGGGCGACGATGTCGGCGTCGTTGATCTTCTGATGCCACTGGAACTTCGCCCGGATCGCGGCACTCAATCGCATCATCTCCAGCTCGCGCACCGTCCGGACCGGCGCGACAGCCACCAGATAAGCGACACGAAAGGGCAAGGGAAATGGGACGAGCTGGGTCAATTCTCTATTCTCTCAACAGTTCTGGCGAGCAAGACGAGGCGCATGCCGGACACGACACTAGTTGACGCGGAGATCCTCACAGGCGTGGGTCCGTAGGCACCGATTCCATGGCGAGGATCGCGAAAACCAATTCGTGGACTCGCCACAGCGGCTCGCCGGTAGCGACGGCATCCAGGGCAGCCAGGCCGAGGGTGTGTTCGCGGATGGCGAGGGTGCGTTTGCGGCTCAGGGTGCGGTCGCGAAGGCGGGCGAGGTGATCCGGGGTGGTGTAGTCGGGGCCGTAGATGATGCGCAGGTATTCGCGGCCTCGGCATTTGATACCCGGTTGGGCGAGTTTGCCTTTGGCGCGGTGAGCGAGACCGGCAAAGGGCTTGATGACCATTCCTTCGCCGCCCGCCGCGGTCATCTCGAGCCACCAGGCGGTGGCTTCGGCTTCGGCGGTGGGGTCGGACAGGTCGACGATTCGGCGGCCGGTGGGACGGAAGGTCACGGGGTCGGCCGCCACCAGTCGGTCGCTGATGTCGAGGTGCCAGCCGTGGTCGCGGTCGGCGTAGGTGGCGCCTTCGGAGGCGAGGAGGGCGAACGGGGCGATCTGTACGCCGTCGAGTCCGGTTGTCGGCCAGCAGTATTGACGGTAGGCCGTGGTGAACTTGTCTGCGTTCTCGGCGCGGGCAACCGTGCGCTCACGCAGTGTGCCGAGGTCGAGCCCACGGGACAGACCGGCGTCGAGTGCCGCGACGGCGGACGGAAGTGCGGACCGCGCGGCCGCACCGGCAGCTGCGTACTGGGTGCGAATCAGTCCGGCAGCCTTGGCCGACCAGGGCAGCAGTTCGCAGTCCAGGAGCAGCCAGTCCGAATCCAGTTCGTCGAAAAGTGGTGCAGCGGCAGCTCGTACGCGTTCGAGGAGCGTTTCGGTCAGGACAGAATCGTTGAAGAACGACCGCCCGGTGCGGGTGTAGATCGCACCGGAGCCCTCGACCCCGAACCGAGCCGCTGCCCCGTCACGGCACACGAGCACCACGGCCCGCGACCCCATGTGCTTCTCCTCGCACACCACCTTCTCCACACCCGCCGCGCGGTAGTCGGCGAATGCCTCCGTCGGGTATTCGAGATAGCCCCCGACAGTCGAGGTCGACGGCGGGGACATGGTCGGCGGCAACCACAGCAACAGCCGAGGGTCGATCGCGAACCGGCTCATCACCTCGAGCGCGGCCGCCGAGTTCTCGGCATCGACGATCACCGTGCCGTAATCGGTGCGGATGTGCCTGCGCCCGGTGACGTCGGCGAGGTCGAGAGTCTCATTGTCGCACGCGGATTCCGCGTCGGCGAGCGGGCGGATCGGCTCGTAGTACATCCGCTCGGCCTGCACCGCGACGAACGTCTTCTCGGGATAGCGCATCGCCGTCAGCTCGCCGCCGAACACCGCGCCGGTGTCGAGGCAGACGGTGTTGTTGATCCACTCCACCTTCGGCGTCGGCACGTGCCCGTAGACGACCGTCGCCGCACCGCGATAGTCTCGCGCCCACGGATAGCGCACCGGCAAGCCGTATTCGTCTGTCTCCCGCGTGGATTCGCCGTACAGGCAGAAGTCGCGAACCCGCCCGGACGCGCGACCGTGGTACGCCTCTTTGAGTCCGGCGTGTGCGACGACGAGCCGCCCACCGTCCAGTCGCAGGTGGCTCACGAGGTCATGGATCCACTGCGCCGCGGAATCGATGAATGCCGGTGTCTCGCGTTCCAATTGCTCGAGCGTCTCCGCGAGGCCGTGCGACACCGTGACGTTCTTGCCACGCAACTTCTTGAGCAGCTTCTGCTCGTGATTGCCCGGTACGCACAGCGCATTGCCGCTCGCGGTCATCCCCATCACCAATCGCAGCACGCCCGGCGAATCGGGGCCACGGTCGACGAGGTCACCGACGAACACCGCCTGACGCCCCTGCGAATGGGTGGCATCGACCGGACGGCCCGCCTCGTCGCGAACCAGCGTCCACCCGAGTTCGCCCAGCAGCGTTTCCAATTCGGCCCGGCAACCGTGCACATCGCCGATGATGTCGAACGGCCCGGTGAGTTCGCGCCGGTCGTTCCACGCCTTCTCGTAGGTGATCGTCACCTCGGACGGATCACTGACGACGTGCACCTTGCGAAAACCCTCGCGGCCGAGCTCGCGCAGCGAACGCCGCAGGTCCTGACTCTGCCGCTTGAGCACAGTGCGCCCGAAGTCGCGATCGGAGCGGCCCTGAGTACGCTCCCACGCGACAGCTTCGGGTGTATCGATCACGATCGCGACCGGCAGCACATCGAAAGACCTGGCCAAAGCGACCAATTCGGCCCGCGCGTGCTTCTGCACATTGGTCGCGTCGATGACGACCCGCCGACCGGCGCGCAGCCGGAGTCCGGCGATGTGGCCGAGCGCGTCGAAGGCGTCCTTCGTCGCGGACTGGTCGTTCTCGTCATCGGCGACCAGACCGCGGAAGAAGTCCGACGACAGCACCTCGGTGGGCTTGAAGTGCTCACGGGCGAAGGTGGATTTGCCGGAACCGGAGATGCCGACGAGGGCGATGAGCGACAGTTCGGGGAGGTCGATGTTCATTTACGCGGCCTTCCGGAAAAGCGCGAGCTGGGTGGGCGAGCCGGTCTGCGGGTCGAGGTCGCCGACCGGGCGGATGTCGACGATGTAGCCGAACTTCTCGGCGACGCGGGCGCTCCAGGCGGCGAATTCCGCACGGGTCCACTCGAATCGGTGATCGTCGTGGCGGTGGCCGTCGAGGGTTTCGTAGTGCACGTTGTATTCCACGTTCGGCGTCGTCACGATCACCGCGCCGGGTGCGGCGTGTCCGAAGACGGCGCGTTCGAGTGCGGGCAACCGGGACTCGTCGACGTGTTCGATCACCTCCATGAGCACCGCCGCGTCGAAACCTCGCAGCCGGTTGTCGTGATAGGTCAGGGCCGACTGGATCAGCGTGATCCTGGCCCGCTGCCGATCCGACATCCGATCGAACTTCAAGCGCCGCTCCGCCATCGTCAGCGCCGCGCTGGAGACATCGGCCCCGACGATTTCGGTGAACCGCGCCTCGGCTTGCAACTCGAGCAGCAGAGCGCCCGGGCCACAACCGAGATCGAGGACCCGCGATGCTCCGGTCTCGGCCAGTGCGGCGAGCACCGCTTCCTTGCGGAGCCTCACCAGCGGCGTGCGGCGTTCGGTGGCTTCGACGCGTTCGACCGCGTCCTCGGGGATTTCGGCATCGTCGACCACCTCGTCCACCGAGCGCAGACGTTCCAACGCCGACAGCATCAGTGTCCGTCGCCCGGCCAGATAGCGTCGGGCGATCAGCTCGCGGTCGGGGTGGCCACCGAGCCAGCACTCGCCCGCGCGCAACAGCTTGTCGACCTCGTCGGCGTCGACCCAGTAATGCTTGGCGTCGTCGAGCACCGGCAACAGCACATAGAGGTGGTTCAGTGCCTCTGCCAGCCGCAGGGTCCCGGTCAAGCGGAGGTGGGTGTAGGGCGAAGGGCCCCATTCCGGGAATTCCGGATCGAGCGGCACCGATGTGGTCGACACCGTCCAGCCCAGCGGCGCGAACAGCCTCTCGACGATCTCGGTCCCGCCCCGGCACGGCACGGCCGGCACCTCGATCTCCAACGGAATCGCCTGCTCCGCCAACTCTTTACGGTCCCGGCTCGTGCCGTTCAGCGCCGACCGGAACACCTTGCCCAGCGCCACCGACAGCAGACTCGACGCCACGTACGGCCGATCGTTCACATAGCGCCCGAGTGCGGACCCGTTGTGCCCCTTGGCCGGGCGCGCCAGCTCCACCGGGTCGACCTCCAGCAGCAACGCCACGGTGCAGCGGTCCACATCGGCCTGTGGATAGAAGACGTGTGCCGTGCCGCCGGTGGTCGTGAACGACTGCACGCGGTCGGGATGTTTGACCACGAGGTATCCGAGGTCGGTCGCCGGCGTGTGAGTCGTGGAGATCGTCAAGAGCACTTGATGATCCTGTCACGCCCCGCCAGCGGTTTTCGCTGTGTTGTCAGATCATCGGAAATCGAACGACGGGGGGATGGCGACGATCGTGGCAGCCGCCCACACGCCGTACACGGGCAGGTAGTCGGTCTGCCAGCGTTCGAGAGCGGCGAAGGTCTTCGTGCCGCGCACGAACCCGAAACCGAGGTGGCCCGACCAGATGAGGTTCACCAGCAGCACCACGTTCAGTCCGAGCGCGACCACCTTGTTCGGAGTGGAACCGAATTCGGCGATCCGGGTGAGCATGGCGGCCAGCATCACGACGTCGACGACCAGTGCGGTCACGACGAGGAGTAGTTGCAGGCGGTCGAAGAAGGCGGGTGGGGTCAGCGGATCGCGGGCGGAGATCGTGTAGAGGAGCAGGCCCAGGACCAGCACGAGGATCAGGTCCATCAGGATGAGCAGGTCACGGTCGATCGCGGTCAGGCTGTGGGTGGTCGCGAGGGCGGCGAGCAGCGCGAAGAGCATGATGATGGTGAGCGGGGTGAAGACCCTCGTGAGCACCGGCGCGATGTTCTCCACGACGTTCTGCTTGGCCTCGACCAGCCAGGCGGCGACGATCACCGCGCCCGCGATGCCGAAGGGCAGCACCCAGTCCTCGATCACCGGCTCGATATCGAAGTCGAGGGTTCCGAACGCGCCGACCGTCAGTCCGATCAGCACGCCGCCGCCGAGCGCCAGCAATGTCAGGTAGACGAACCATTCCCCGGTGAACCGGATGAAATCCATCCGCCGCCGCCCGGATCGCCAGTCACCGCCGGCGTAGGCGAGGCCGACCGCCAACCACAGCAGGATCGGCGCGTGGATGGCGGCGATGATCTCGGTCGCCCCTTCGGGCTCGAACGGAGAGAGGTTCAGGACCAGCGCGGTGAGTGCGAACGGCACGAGCAGCACGGCGGCCACCCGTGCGGAAACCTGGCGCTTCCACGCGAAATATGCGGCGAGGAAGGGTAATACGAGCAGGCTGAGGTTGCGGCCGAGCGCGGGGCCGTCCAGCCAGGTGAGGCCGGCCTTCACCGTGAGCGCCGCTCCTACGGCGAGGGCGAGAACCACCATCAGCTCACGATTACCCGCACCACCCTCGGACTCCTCCGGGACCAGAACGAGCTGCTTCCAGAGTCTTTCGGAATGCTCGAGCGCGAACTCGCGCGAGATAGCGTCCATGCTGCCCATCCGTTTCACCGCGACGAGAAAGGCCTCGTCGCCGGACAGACCACCGGCCCGCAGGGTGGAGATCTGTTCGCGCAGATGGTCTTCCATCTCGTCGACATCGGCGACCGAAATCGCACGATGGCGCTGGACGTACCCGCGCCACTGATCGATATGGGCTTGCAGCTCGGTCTCCATCACGCCCATCCCTTCTCGACCGGTCCGGTGGCGCTGCGCCAGACCTGGTCGAGTGCCTCGGCGACCACGCTCCATTGGGCTTGTCGTTCGGCGAGCGCGGCTCGGCCGGAATCGGTGATCAAGTAGTGCTTGCGCCGACGTCCGCCTTCGGACACCCGCCATGTCGACGACACGTGCCCGAGCCGTTCCAGTCGGTGCAGCAGCGGATACAGCATCCCGTCGGTCCACTGCATCCGTCCGCGTGAGAGCTGGTTGACCTGCTCGAGGATGGCGTATCCGTACGACTCGCCCTCGGCCAGAATTCCGAGCACCAGCGGCGTCGCCGAGGCTGCCACCAGGTCTTTGTCTATCCGCATGGCACTCCTATACCTAGAAGATCTATGTCATAACCTAGCAGATCTAGGTATATGGGGGTGAATGTCGCACCCTGGGGTGAGGATTTCGTTGAATCGCCTAACGACCGTGTGGAGGGCCCCGATGAAGTCTGCAGATACGCGCTACAGCGCGTAGGGGACACAGAATCGAGGAACCATGAAGAACGCAGTTCGGATGGGTGCGCTGATCGCCGTCGCCGCGGCGTTGGTCGCAGGCTGCACTGACGAGAGTGGTTCAGGGACGACCACTTCCACTTCCCGCGCGACGGCCGCCTCGTCGACGACGCGCGCGCCCGCGCCAGGCACCCAGGCTCCAGGGGCGACCGCGCCCGAGCAGACGGCCGCACCCCAGCCCGGCGCCACCACCGAGCCGGAGCCTGAAACACCGCCGGTCACACAAGCTCCCACGCTGATCCCGGCGCCCGACACCACCGCTCCCGCCCCCGCTGACAACATCAGTGGACCCGGTCGGTGCGTAGACCCGGCCTCGACCGGTGTGCAGAACGCCCTCGCGAGCCTCGAGGGAAACTGGGTCGCCGGACAGGCTTCCACTGATCAACCGGGTAGCTGTGGTCAGCTGTTGTATGTGCGCGCTATCGGCGGCAACTCCGCGGGCGCGCCGATCCACATCCTGTTCTTCCGCAATGGAAAGTACCTGGGCACAGGCACTTCCGAGCCGTATGCCTTCACCACCGTCGTCGGGTCGAGCAACAACGCGGTCACCGTCGACTACCGTTGGCTCGCCGGTGACGAACCCTTTGCCGCACCCCAGGGCGGCCCCGCGACGATCACCTATTCGTGGAACGGTTCGAAGGTGGTGATGGGCGGCACGCTGCCGACCGAAGTCACCCAGCCACACCGCTGATCCGATCTCGGATGCCCTGTGCGCCGGGCAGCTGGGGGTTCAGTTGTGTGGGTGTAGCACCAACACGGTGATCTCGCTGGGTGCGAAGACCCGAAGTTGCGGACCCCAGAAGCCGGTGCCACGGCTGGTGTAGAGCTGGGTGTTGTTCGCGTGCCTGCTCAGGCCCGCGACCACGGGCTGGTCGAGCCGGACGAGGTAGTGGAACGGCCAGATCTGGCCGCCGTGGGTGTGGCCCGAGATTTGTAGCGCGACGCCCGCCGCGGCGCTGTCGGCGATCTGTTTGGGCTGGTGGGCCAGCAGAACGACCGGCAGCGAGGGGTCGGCGCCCGCGAGCGCGGCGGGCAGATCGGGGCCGTGACCTGGCAGGCCGACGCCGGTCGGGTCGTCGATGCCTGCGATGACGAGCCGGTCGCCGTCGCGGGTGAGCACGCTGTGCTGGTTGTGCAGCGGCTGCCAGCCGAGCGAGGCCATGTAGTCGATCCAGCCCTGGGCGTCCCCGAAGTACTCGTGATTGCCGGTGATGTAGAACCGGCCCAGCGGCGCCTCGACCTTGCCGAGCGGATCGACCTGCGCCTGGCGTTTCGCGACCGAACCGTCGGCGAGATCACCGGCGTGACAAGCGATATCGGGCCGCTGGGCATTGACCACCTCGACCACACGCTCCGACCAGCGCAGCCGATTCAGCGCCGCGTAGTGGGTGTCGGTGACGACCACGACGCGCAGCCCGTCGAGCCCCTGCGCCAGCCCACGGATCGCGACATCGACCGTGCGCACCCGCGGCACCCGACGCGCCTCGTACACACCCCAGCCGACCAGCACGGCCGAGGTGACCAGTACCCCCGCCGCCACGATGCGCGCACTGTCGACCCCACCGACGGCCAGCGCGCCACGCACGAACAACCCGATCACCGACCAGGAGAAGACCACCCACAGGACCCCGAGCAGGGTGTCGCCGACGATCACCGCCGGATCGGACTGCGCTGGCCCGTGCCCGAGGAACATCGTGAGGGGCAGGCACACGAGGGCGGCCACACAGACGGCCGTCCCGATCCAGAACAGCGTCCCGCTGCCGCCGGTCGGCGACGAGACCAACGTCCACCAGGGCACCCCGAACAGCAAGGCGAGGACCAGCGACAACATCATCAGGCGTACAGCGATCTTCACAGCGGTCCGTTCTCGGCAGGGGGCGGCCGGCGCGGCCACGAGTCGACCTCCCAGGGTAGCCCTCCGGCCGGGCGCCCCCTTCGCCGAGAATCCGCAGTTCCGGGCATACGTGCGAAGCGGGCTGCCCCACTTCATAATTCGATGTTCCCCGGGGATCGAGGGCGCGCTATGCTGCCCGGCAGGGCCCCGCGCGCAGGTTTCGCACCGCGGCGGGTCGAGTGGGGAAGCGGCGTGGCCGCACAACGGGAAGGTCAGTACACCGATCATGCGTGGGGTAAACAAGCTTTTTCGGGGGGTCATGGCAGGCGCCGTGGTGGCGGTGCTGCCGTTCGGCGCGTCGGTCGCGCCCGCGGCCGCCGATGCCGACCCGTCCGCGATCGACTTCCGGGTGGAGACGTCGATGGGGGAGATCAACACCAGGATCATCCGCGCGGCCGACGGCAACACCGATCGGGTGGTCTACCTGCTCGACGGCGAACGCGCCGAGGACGACCTGAACGGCTGGGAAAAGCACACCACCATCCCGGCGCAGATCGCGAAGTTCAACATCAATGTCGTGATGCCGGTCGGCGGGCAGTCCAGCTTCTACGCCGACTGGGAGCAGCCGAGCAACTTCTTCGGCGCCAACCCCGACGGGTCGCTGCTGCCGAGCGCGGACTCCGGTTCGGCGATCGGCGGCTGGGAGGACACCCGGGGCAAAACCAATACCTATCAGTGGGAAACCTTCATCACCAAGACCCTGCCGGACGCCATGAAGTCCCGGCTCGGCTTCAGCACGACCCGCAACGGTGTGGTCGGCCTGTCCAGTGGTGGTAGCGCGGCGCTGTTGATGGCGGCCTACTACCCGGAGCAGTTCACCTACGCGGGCTCGCTGTCGGGCTACCTGCACATGTCGATGCCAGGCATGCGTGAGGCGCTCGGCGGGGCGATGATCGCCAGCGGTGGATACAACATCGAGGCGATGGCGCCCGCTGGCAGCGAGAAGTGGAAGCGGATGGACCCGTACGGGTTCGTCGAGAAGCTGATCGCCAACAACACCCGCCTCTATGTCTCCGCCGGTAGCGCCAAGCCCGCCGATCAGGACCTGTCCTCGGTCGACGCGATCACCCAGGGCATGCCATTGGAAGCGATCGCCCTGGCCAACACCCGCTCGTTCGAAAAGCGCGTGACCGCACTGGGTTACGAGAATGTCAGCTACGACTTCCCTGACATCGGCATCCACAACTGGGGCACCTGGGAACAGGTCGCCATCCGCCTGATGCCGGACATGGCACGCAATATCGGCAAGCCCTTGCCCGCGGGCGCCACGCCGCCCGCCGGTGGTGCACCGCCCGCCGGCGGACCCCCGGCCGGTGGTCCGCCCGCGGGCGGCGAGCCGCCGAAGTAGCCTCTGACACCAACGAAACCGCCGCTACCCACATTCGGATAGCGGCGGTTTCGCGCTCTCTTAGCTCGGTCAGTCGGTGTTGCGATGATCAGTTCGTTCTGATCGGACTCTCGTTCGACCAGCCCCATGCGGTGCTCGAACGGTGGCCGATCTCGGCGGGTGGTGCGGCGACGATGCGGGTGAGGCGTTGGAGTTCGCCCCAATCGCGGGTCCAGTCGTCGGCCAGGTAGGCGGGGATGGTGCGTGACTGCATGAGCATGCCGGTCCAGCCGAGGGGGCCGCCGCCGGTGTCGCCCTGCCAGGTTTCGGAGACCTGGGCGTTGAGTTTGTCGGGTTGGATTCGCCAGATCGGCATCTCCGCGACGCCGTTGTGGTGGTCGAACGGGCGCTGGCACGGGAAGGCCAGTCCTACATGCCAATCCGCGAGTACCGGGTCGGTGCTGCCGACCACGGTGTTCAGGCTCGACAGTTTCGGCAGGCGGGGTGGGGTGATCGCGAGCCACTGCATGGGGTCGGGCTCGGCTGCGTCGACGACCAGTCGAATGGCGTTGGTGCCTGTGGGAATTCGGTTCAAGTCGACCGGGATGCTGCGCCAGCCCGGAGCGCCGCCGACTGATGGCGGGGTCGAATCGCCCAGGGCAGTGATGGTTCCGTCGCCGTCGCGACGCGCGAACTCCACCCGCAACCGCTGACCCGGCATGCGCGAACCATCGGGCGCGGTCGACTCGATTCGTCCGGCCACTGTCAGGATCAGCACTCTGTACGCCGGGTTCTGCTGTGCGGCAGCGAGATCCATCCGATACCACTGCGTGGTCAGCTGCGTGCGCTGGGGCTCGCCAGTCGAATAGCTGCCGAGCACCGGCGTCCGTTCCGGGGCAAGCCCGAACGGCAATGCCGCCGTGCTCCCGTTCACACCGGCCACGGCGGGGCCGGACGCACCAGGCGCTCCCGGCGGTCCCGCGTTCGGACCGCTCGGCGGTGCCCCGGTAGAACCACCTGGTGCGGAGCCGGTCGTGCCACCAGGAGTAGCGCCCCCAGTTGGTGCCGCGCCGCCGGGCCCTGCACCACCGGGGCCGGAGCCGCCGGGTGCGCCTCCACCGGGACCCGAGCCCCCGGGGGCACCTCCACCGGGGCCTGGTCCGCCGGGGCCAGGTCCCGAACCTGACGGTGGGGCCGAGGATTGGCCGGGTCCGGGATCGGGTGCGAGGCTGCCGACACCGTTCGGGGTGAAGCCGGTGTTCTCGGCGGCCAGCCCGTCGGCGACGGTGCCGCTGTAGGGGGTGAGCAAGGAGTCCGCGGTATTCGTCTCGACGAGAACGTCATCGGCCATCGCGCACTGGTCACCCGTCAGCGCCCGCAGATTCGACAGCCCGACCGAGTACCCCGGGTACTGCGAAACAGCCGCCACGGCAAGCGATCCCACCTCGAACAGGACCATGGCCGCTGCGGCAACGGTCAGCGGCGCGACAGCCGGGAATGTGCGATCGGGCCGGCTGCGCCGAGCGCGATAGCCACCGGACTTCAGCTGTCCGCCGCTGGCGCGTTCGAGTACGTGACTCGTGTCGGAACCGGCTGGACCTGCGGCATCGTTATCGGTTCCGTCATCGCCGATTCCACCGTCGTCAGCGCTCGGGTCTCGGAGGTCATCGGCACCGTCGTTTACCGCCGGGGCTTCGATGCCTGCGCGGTAGTACTGGAACAGCGCCGCGAGCAGGGTTGCGGCCGTTGCGGCGAGGAAGAGTGTCGACACCTCGATGCCGCCGAGGGTGGGTGCGCGGTCGGGCCAGGGGACTCCGTAGCCGGAGACGTACCACCAACCGTTGGAGCCGGTGAAGCTCACGGCGAGCAGGAACAGCACTGCGGCCGCGAACAGGGTTCGGAGATAGTTCTGGCCGAGGCGGACCAGAGCCACCGCCGTGATCGCGGCGAGTGCGGCGGCCAAGCCCGCGTAGACACCGAAGTGGTGGGTCCACTTGGTGGGGGTGAACATCATCAGCAGCAGGGCCATGAAGACGACGGCGAGGATTCGGGTCACCGGACCACGGGCGGTCGCCGGGATGCGACTGCGGCGCAAGGTCGCGACGATGCCGACCGCGAGACACAGGAGCATGGCGAGGACGCCGAAGCGACGGGCCAGGGAGCCGTCGGGGTTGACCGACAGCAGGGAATCCCAGCGGGTGCGCTCCTCGAACCAGGACATGTCGGGACCGACCAGTTGGCGCACGCGGGTGGCTTCGAGGACGGTCGAGAAGGTCTGGTCGGCGAACACGACGACCAGCACGAGAGTGCCCGCGGCAAGGATCGGGGCCACGAGCGCGGTGTATCGGAGGAAGACGGCTCCTCGACTGGCGCCCGGATCCGGTGTGGCGCGCGCGATGAGTGTCTGGATCACCGGTCGCGAACCGGCCAATAGTGCTGCCACGCAGATCAGTCCGGTGGGGCCGGCCGCGAGGGAGAACGCGGCGATCAATACCGCGACGGCGGCGGGCAGCAGGCGGCGGGTGGCGATCGCCCGTTCCATCGAGCACCAGGTGAGCAGCGCGCCGACCGCGATCAGGGGTTCGGGTCGCAGGCCGTTGTTGAAGGGCAGCCAGATCGACAGGAACATCAGCGCCGCTGTCCAGCGCGCCGTTCGACTCGAACTGACGCCGGAACCCAGGCGCGGCAACACTTCCCGGCTGAGTACCAGCCAGCACACGAACCCGGCGAGCAAGGCGGGCAATCGCATCCACAGCCCGGTCTCGCTGACCCGGGTCATCTGGGCGAGTACCTCGTAGGGCCACCCGAACGGGGCCTCGGCGACCTGGAACCACCGGTAGTAGTTGGCGGTGTAGCCGGCTTCCTTCGACGCACGCGCCATCGTGAGGATGTAGCCGTCGTCAGAGCTGTTGGCGCCGATCACATGCCACACGACCAACGTGCCCGCGACCACCGCGTCGAGACCGGTGAACCGCCACCAGCGCGCGGGCAGGATGCGACGCGTACGGCGGCCGTCACGAGTGTCGCTGCGGTGCAAGCAGATCAACGCGAGCAGCGCACACAACACCGCCCCGATGATCGCGGCCAGCTTCCAGCCGGTCGGACTCGACGAGAACCGTGCATCGATCTCGGCATGCAGCCGCGCGTCTCCCATCCGTCCGCGATCCAATTCGGTGAAGACCCCGACCACTTGCGGGCGCACATCAGTGTCGACGGTCGTCTTCATCGCCGACCCGTCGGCCCGGGTCATGCCGGTGAGCTCGGCGGTCGTGCTCGTCGCCGTGGACACCACCGTCAACGCACCGCATCGAACATTCGGTGCACTCTCGGGAGCGGCTGCTCCCGGCCCGCCGGGCCCGCCATTCGCACCGGTCGGTGGCTTCGCGGCCGGTGGTGGTGCGCCGCTCGGCCCGTTCGGCGGAACCGCGCCCGAAGGGGGAGCGCCTCCGGGGGACGGTGCGCCGTTGGGGGGAGTGCTGTCGGGAGATTGTGCGCCAGCGGGGACAGGTGGCCGGTTCGCGTCGGTAGGCGGAGGTTGGGCGCCATTGCGATCGTCGGCGACCGAGCCCTCTTTCGCGGGAGCGATATCCGCGATCGGCGCGCTCAACAGCAGCTTGTCGCGCAGCACCACCGACAACGTGCGCCCCGATCCCGGCCGGTCCTCGATTCGCGCGACCAAGCCTTTCGACCCTGCTCGCGGCGCCTGGGCGGGAACCGTGGACAGGACTGTCCCGCCGGTCATGTCGCGCAAGGCCGTGCACGGAATGCTCACATCGAGCGACAGCGGCACATAGTCCACGAGCGGCGCGCTGAGTTGCATCGACTGCGGCTGCGGCCAATCCAGACTCGCGCGCTGCTGCTGAACCGGCAGTAGCGGAGTCGCCACCGCCAGCACCACACCCAGCGCCCCCGCCGCGATCCCGATTTTCTGTACTCGGCCGAAGCCGGAAGAATCTCCACCCACAAACGACGATGCTAGCCCCGTGGGCGGCGCAGTTCAGTGACGGCGATCCGAGCCGCCTCACCGATCGCGGCGTCGACCACCGGCAGCGTCGGATCCGCGCGGGCGGCACGGGTGAAAACCGCAACCGCTACCGGTGTTTCACCCGGGAACTCGATGACGGCGACCTCGTTGCGGATCACCCCGATGGTGCCGGTCTTCCCCGCGACCAGGACTCCGCGATGGGGGAACCCGGCGGCGATGCGGTGTGGCCAGATCTGCTTGCCCATCACCGTACGCGCGAATGCTGTACTGGCCGTGGACAATATGTCGCCCGACCACAGCTTCCACAGGAACCGGGTCATCTCCTCGGGCGTGGTCGCGCTGGCGTAGGAGGGGTCGTAGGCAGAGACAGTCCATGCCTCGTCGTTGTCGGCCAGCGCCGCGAAAGCCTCTGCGGTGCTGTGGGTATCGGTGTCGCGGACCAGGCTGCGGTGCTGGTCGGCCGTACCGCCGACGATGCGGGTATCCGTGAGGTCGAGTTCTCGCAGGAGCTCGCCCACCGCGGCGAGGCCGACCTCGCCGAGCAACACGTCGGCGGCGGCATTGTCGGACACCGTCATCATCGAGGTCGCCAGATCGCGGCGGCTCAGCGTAACCGGATCATGCAGTGCCGCAAGGCCGGTAGGCCCTGGAGTGCAGTCGGCGGGATCGATGGTGAGTAGCCCGGCGGGGTCGATCAGCCCGTGATCGACCTGTCGCAAGAACGCGGCCAACAGCAGCAGTTTGTAGACCGACGCGATCACCACGCGGTCGCCCCCACCGACAGAGACCTCGCCGGGGGAGCCGTCGCAACGCCGGGCGTGCAACCAACCGGCACAGCCCGCATCGGCGAACACGGCGCGAATCCTGGCGGTCGCCGATTCCGCGACGCCCGGCACGCCGGAACCGCCCTCGACGTGACCATCCCGGCTCGCCTCGGGCAGGCCGATCTCGAACCCGCTCATCGCAGTCGCTCCCGGTAGAGCACCCGATCCAACGCCTCGGCATGGGCGTCGGCGTCGGCCCGGCGGATAATCCTGACTCGTACGGCAATCGACTGCGGCGCCAACGTCAGCCAGGCCACCCCCGGCGTCGGTGTCGGCGGTGTGGCGGTGACGCCGAAACTGGTGCCCGCGGCGACGGCGGCCAGCACCGCGCGATCGTCGGGCGCGGCGAGCGGCGCCGCGTCCAGCCCACGTTCCCGCAGCAGATCCACGATGCTGTCGAAGGCGGGCGGGTTCGCGGCGCGGGGCGGATACGCGAAGTTCAGCCCGGCGAGCATCGGGAAGGTCGGCCGCTCGGCGGTGGTGGTGCGGTGATCGAGGGGCACCACCAACCAGCGCGGCAACTTCACCACCGGTCCGGCCTTGACACCGTCGACCAGCGCCGGATGTTCGATCACCGCCACATCGCACACACCCGCCCGCACCTCGCCGACGAGATCGACGGTCGTGCCCAGGGTCGTCGCCACGCTGCCGCCCGCTGCGCGCAGACCAGTGACACACGCGGTGACCAGCCGGTCGGGCAGCGCACTGGTCGCCGCGAACCGCACGGTCCCGCTGAGCTGGGCGATCCGCTGTGATTCGGCGAGCAACCGGTCGGCGTCGTCGACGAGCAGCCGGGCCCTCGGCAGCAGGTGCCTGCCCGCGGTGGTGAGCAGCGCACCCTGGGTGGTGCGGCGGATGAGCTCGACGTCGAGATGCTGTTCGAGGCGCCGCAACCCCTGCGACAGGGGAGGTTGGGTCATGTCGAGTGCCGCTGCTGCCCGCCCGAAGTGGCCCTCGTCCGCGACAGAGACGAAGAACCGGAGGTGGCGGATCAGATCCATATCGGCCATTGAACCAGCGCTCTTGCCGCGACTCGGGCGATCTGCGGTGACGAGCTGGTCGGTATCGGTCTTCCCTGTCGCCTTACCGCTGTCCACCTGCGGTGATATCGGGTGCGACTCGTCCAGCCCGCTGTCCGATATTGGCTTCGAACCGGTCCGCGATGATTGCGTGCACCGGTGACTTCCTCCACACTGACGCCCCGCCTCCGCACCCGGATCGCCGCCGTAGCGCTGGCGATCTCGGCCGTGACGTTCACCGCCTGCTCGAGCAACGACGCCGAACCGGCATCGAGTACATCGGCCACCGTGCCGGCCACCGCGACGTTCGCCGATATGGAGACGAAATACGGTGCCCGGCTCGGACTCTCGGTGGTCGACACCGCAAGCGGAGCGACCGTCGACTACCGGGAAGGCGAGCGCTTCCCGATGGCCTCGACTTTCAAGGGTCTGGCCTGCGGCGCTCTCCTGCAAGCGCATCCGCTGCCCACCGGCTATTTCGACCAGGTGATCCGGTACACCGCGGCCGACATCGTCGTGAACTCGCCGGAGACGGAGAAACACGTCGACACCGGCATGACCGTCACCGCGCTCTGCGACGCGGCGATCACCCAGTCCGACAACACCGCGGGCAACATGCTGCTCCGATTGCTCGGCGGCCCAGAAGGTTTCACCGCCTTCCTGCGCACCCTGGGCGACACCGTGTCCCGTCTCGATCGCTGGGAGCCCGAGCTCAACACCGCGATCCCCGGCGACGAACGCGACACCACCACCGCCGCCGCTCTGGTGGCGAACTACCGCGCCCTAGTCGTCGGCACCGCCCTCCCCGAACCCGAACGCGACCAACTCGCCACGTGGCTGAAGGCGAGCAAGACCGGCGCCAAACGCATCAAGGCAGGTCTGCCCACGGACTGGATCGTCGGCGACAAAACCGGCAGCCCCGCCTACGGCTCCGCCCTCGACGTAGCGATCGCCTGGCCCCCCAACCGGGCCCCGCTCGTCCTCGCCGTCCTCACCACCAAGCCGGATCAGAACGCTGAACCTTCCAACGACCTCGTCGCGGAGGCAACGAAAACCGCGGTAGCCCAGCTCAACTGATCGCGCGTGTCGAGGAGCGGACCTGTCACGCGGTCTTTCGCATGCTGAGGTGCGTATGCAAGCCGAGGCGCGCGCCGAACCCGATCAATCGCTCCAGGCTGTACACCCCCTGCTTGCCGGCGCGCATCTCATAGATCCGCGACCTGGAAACACCGAGTCGCTCAGCAGCCTGGGCAGGCGTGAGTTCCAACTCATCGATCCGTGCGAGCACGGCGTCCAGCGCGTCGGCCCAAACCCGAAGCCGTTCCGCCTCTTCAGGGGAGTCCGTGATCGCTTCCCATACATCGGACGTTCGCTGAATTCTCATGGCTTCCTATCCTTTCCGTGCATCCGCTTCCGCCGCGCGATAGCGGTCGCGGCCGACGGACAAGTCGCCGGGCGCGGTCTTCTGTGTCTTCTTGGTAAAGGTGTGGAGCACGTAAACGACATCGCCGAATCTCGCGACGTAGAACATGCGGTAAGCGCCGGTCCGGTCGCGGAATCGAAGTTCGAATGCGCCGGACCCGACAGTCGGCATCGGTTTGAAATCCAATGGCGTTTGGCCGGTCTGTACCCGGTGTAGGCCGTAGCCGAGGCCACGCTGGACCGGCTGTGGCAACTCGCGCAGCCGGTCCAGCGCGTCGCCGACCCACCGGAGCTCTTTCATGCCCTGAGTATACAGATGGCATGTATACATTTGATCGCCTACAGTAGTTCGAACGGGCATTCGAACGATGGGGTTGGCATGACGGTGGAACTGGTGAATCCGGACGGGCTGCCCAAGCCCGAGGTGTATCGGCAACTCTCGATCGCGACCGGGTCGCGGCTGGTCTTTCTGGCGGGGCAGGTCGCTCGGGACGGTGCGGGGAATCCGGTCGGCGCCGGGGACTTCGCGGCGCAGGTGGAGCAGGCGTACCTCAATATCGGTACCGCGCTGGCGGCGATCGGTGGCTCGTTCGACGATGTCGCGAAGCTGACGATCTATGTCGTCGACTGGAGTGCGGAGAAGTATCCGCTGCTCGGTGAAGGTGTCGCCAGGGCGGCGGCGAAGCTCGGTGTGGATCCGGTCAAGCCGATCACATTGATCGGGGTGGCCGCGCTCGGTGAGCCGGATCTGCTCGTCGAGGTGGAGGCTACGGCCGTGCTCGACTGAGGACTACCGCGCGCCCACCATCAGGACCTCGGTCGGCGTCGAGCGGTAGCGGCCCGGGGCCGTGCCGAATTCGCGTTTGAAGGCCTTGCTGAAGGCGTACTCGGAGCCGTATCCCGTGTGTCGCGCGACAGTCGAGAGTGGGTGGTCGGTGTCGCGGAGCAGGCGGGCGGCGGTGAGCATGCGCCAGCGGGTGAGGTAGGTCAGTGGGGGTTCGCCGACCAGTGTCGTGAAGCGTTTGGCGAAGGCGGCGCGGCTGAGACCTGCTCGGGCGCCCAGTGATTCGACCGTCCAGCCGTGGGCGGGGTCGTCGTGGACGGCGCGCAGGGAGCGGGAGATGTCCGGGTCGGCGACCGCGGCGGCCCAGCCGGTCGTCTCGGCGGAGTCCGCGAGCCGTGCGCGCAGGAGATAGAGCAGCAGCAGGTCCAGCAGTGGGGGTATCGCCGCGTCGGCGCCGGGGTGGGTGTCGGTGAGCTCGTCGGCCAGCAGGTCGACCGCGGCGCGCAGCGACGGGTGCGTGCCGAGCCGGGCCGGAACGTGCACCACCTCGGGCAGTTCCGCCAGCAGCGGATGGGTTCGGTCGGCGGCGAGCTGGTAGGAACCGCACAGCAGGGTCGCGGGAGCGCCCGGTCCCGCCACGATCCGGACATCGTCGGGGCCCGCGGTTTCGGTCACCGAGCTCTCGAGCTGGTCGAGCAGATCGTGGGCGATCCCGCGCGGCATGAAGACCGCGTCACCGGCGCCCAATGCCAGCGGCTCCGCATCGGGTCGCGTCAGCCAGCACGAACCCTGCAGAACCACATGGAAGCCCGCGCTCTCGATGCGCGGATACGACCGACCCCACGGCGCGTGCCGCACGAACATCCCGGAGGCCGGGCTGCCGGTCTTCGCGGTGGCCAGGACATCGCTCAGCAGATCCATGTTCGAAACGATACTTGCAGAGACGATCAGATATCTAGACAAGATTGTGGATGATTTCTTGTCTCATGGATGGCTCATACGCTGTGTTCATCAGCCCGATGAGAACAAGGAGCACGACATGAAGATCGCCGTCTACGGAGCCAGTGGCCACGTCGGAACATTCGCGGTGCGGGAACTGCGCGAGCGCGGTATCGAGACCGTGGTCGTCGGCCGCAACGCCGCGCGGCTCGCCGGATTCGACGCCGAGGTCCGCGTTGCCGAGGCCGACGATCACTCCGCGCTCGTCGCCGCGTTCGCCGACGTCGACGCCGTGATCAGTACGCTGCCGGACTACACCGGTCGTGGCGAGGGGGTGCTGCGCGCCGCCATCGCCGCCGGCGTCCATTACGTCGACGTCGCGGGCGAACAGCTCTTCGTCGAGAGGGTCTTCGCCGAATTCGGCCCGCGTGCGGCCGAAGCCGGGGTGACGCTCTCGACCGCGACCACCGAAGCGGGGATCTTCGGTGACCTGCTCGCCCACCTCGGCGCCGAGCGACTCGGCGGCGCCGACGAGATCGTCCTGAGCCATGTCGCCACGCCCGGCGGCGAGGGCTCGCGCGGAAGTATGCGCACCGTCTTCCAGAATCTAGATGTCTTCACCAGCGGCGGCCTGTCGTGGTCCGACGGCGAATTCCACACCGGTCCCCAGCCCCGCCGGACCACCTTCCTACTTCCTGACGAGACGGAACCCATTGCCGTGATGAAGTTTCCGCAACCCTCCGTGGTGACGATTCCGCGCCATACCACGGTGAGCTCGGTGGAGGGCGTACTCGCGAAGTCGATCTTCGAGATCGTCGGCACGGTCACCGAGGCCGATCTGGACGCCGCGCCCGAAACGCCGTCGGTCCCGGCGGCGTACTCGATGGTCGTGGACATCCACCGCGACGGCCGGACCTTGCGTGGCATCGGCAGCGGTCCCGACGCCTACCGCAACAGCGCCCAACTGGCGGTCGAGGTCGCGACGCGCATCGCGACGGGTGCGGGCAAGCCGGGTGCGCAGTCACCCGCGGAGCTGTTCGATCCGGTCGAATTCCTCGACGCTCTCGCGCCGTTCGGCATGACATGGTCGCTGCGTTGACGGTGCGCCTACGGTGGATCGCCGCCCCCGTCGCTGCCGTGGCCGCGCTGGTCCTGGTGGCGTTCGGTGTCCGCGACACCGAAACCACATGGTCGAGTGCCTGGACGGCCGCGGTGCAGTACCCGGTCTACCAGAACTGGTCCGCCATGGGTTTCGCTGATCAGACTGTGCGACAGGTGTTTCGCTTGTCGCAGGAAGGGCCGGAGGTCAGGATTCGGTTATCGAATCGCTTTGGCGAGTACCCCCTGCCGGTGTCGGCGGCGACGGTGGCCGCCAGTGCGGGGGGCGCGGCGATAGCCCCGGAATCGGTGCGGGGGTTGAGCGTCGGTGGGCAGTCCACCTTCGTGATCGCGCCGGGGGCCGAGGTGATCAGCGACGCGGTGCGCACCGTGGGGGCATCGATCGCGGTCACTCTCTATTTCGACCGACCCACCGGCCCCGCGACCCAGCACGGGCAGTCGCTGGCCACCAGCTACCGAGCACAGGGCGATCACGCGGACGACCCGTCGGCGGCACCGTTCACCGACACCTCGCAGTCCTGGTACTACGTGGCAGGCATCGAGACGCTGCGGTCGAGCAGCGGCGACGTCACCGTGGCCTTCGGCGATTCGATCACCGATGGCTACCGCTCCACCCCCGACGCCGACCTGCGCTATCCCGACCAGCTCGCGGCGGTTGGCCACCACGGTCCGGTGGTCAATGCCGGAATCAGCGGCAACCGGCTGCTCACCGACTCGACCGTGCTGGGCGACAGCGCGCTGGCCCGGTTCCGTCGCGATGTTCTCGACCAACCGGGCGTCGGCACCGCCGTCGTACTGATCGGGATCAACGACATCGGTCTGTCGGACAGCGTGGGCCCGGACGGGGCTGTCTTCCCACCGGTTTCGGCCGACCAGCTCATCACCGGATATCGCGCGTTGATCGCGCAGGCGCGCGCGGCGGGTGTGCGCATCGTCGGCGCGACCATTCTGCCGTTCGCCGGGTCGGCGTACTACTCGCCCGAGCGGGAGCGGTTGCGCACCGAGGTGAACACTTGGATTCGGGATTCGGGTGCCTTCGACAAGGTGGTCGATCTCGAACAGGCGTTGGCCACTCCCGGTGATCGCACCCGTCTCGCCGACGGCTTCGACAGCGGTGATCACCTGCATCCCAATGATTCCGGCTATCGGGCCATGGCCACGGTCATCGCGCCCGCTCTCGCCGCGTGATCGCCGTCTCGCCCCACCCGTCGTGACCAGGCCGGATGCTGACCCGTAGCCCAACGGTCGGTGAACCCTGATCCGTCGACTGGCAGGTAGGGCGGGGGCTCGATATGCTCGACTCCGACTTCGAAACAGGCTGCCTTGCTGCGTGTTTGATCGACCACTGATGGCAGGGGGCCTGTGAGTACTGCGGACGTACTGCCGATGGCACAGACAGTAGCTGCGCCGAAGGCGTCCGGTGACAGCGCTGGATCTGTGGTGCTCGGCGCCGGCGTGGCGGTGGTGGCGATCGCCGCCGTGACCGCGGTGTTCGCGCCGCAGGCCGTCGGTATCCCGGTGCTCACCGCCGCTGTCGCCGCGGCATTGATCGGCTGCCCCGCGGTGTGGTTCGCGCTGCGTCAGCGCGCGCAGGCGCGCGCGAGTCTGGCCGCCGCCCAGCGGGCCGAACAGCAACTGGCCGCCACCGTGGCCGAGGCGAGCGCACGCCTGACCCAGGCCGACGAGCACACCGCCGCCTACGCTTGGGAAGCCCAGGAGAATTCGCGGCGGGGCGCGGCGGCACTGGCCGCGTTCGCCGGCGCCGCGGGCCGCATCCAGGCGATGACCACCTCGATGCTGGCCGAGCTGCGGGAGATGGAACACCGCCACGCCGACCCCCGGGTGCTCACCGACCTGCTCCACATCGACCACCGCACTGCCCAGGCGGGGCGCCTCGCCGACAGCATCGCGGTGCTGTCCGGCGCGCGCACGGGCCGTCGATGGGCGAAACCCATTGCGATGGAATCGATTCTGCGCGGCGCGATGGGTCGCGTCGCCGGGTATCAGCGCGTGCGACTGCGGGCGATCGCCGAGGTCGGTGTCGCCGGGCATGCCGCCGAAGGCGTGATGCACACGCTCGCCGAACTCCTCGACAATGCCTGCAACTTCTCGCCGCCCACCACCGAGGTGCACGTCTACGCCGCGGAAGTGCCCGCGGGCGTGGTGATCACGATCGAGGACAGCGGCCTGATCATGAGCGATTCCGCGCTGCGCCGCGCCGAAGCCGCCGTGTCCGGACGCGATCACAAGGGCAAGGGCGCCGACCTGGCCTCGTTGTCGGGGACCAGGCTCGGGCTCGCCGTGGTCGGGTACCTGGCGCGCAAACACGAACTCACCGTCTCGTATCGGCCGTCGGCGATCGGCGGCACCGCGGTCGTCGTCGTCGTTCCGCGAGAGCTCACCGCGCGCGCCGAACGTCGCAGTCGCAATGTGGTGGCCCCGCCGCGCTTCGCCGAGCCGGCCACACTGAGCCAGTTCGACAGCCCGATTCCGCGCAGAACCGACACCGGCACCATGGATTTCAGCGAGCCTGCCGGCGAACACGCGCAACCAGAGACCGCGTCCTCCTCGCCCATGCTGCCGAAACGTCGCAGGGGCGACACGCTGGCGCAGGTCCACCCCGAAGGCCTCGCCGCCACGCCCGCCGCCAAGGCGCCACCGGCCAAACCCACCGCCCTCGGTGCCTTCCAGCGTTCCGCGCCGGGCCGCACCATTGCAAGCCACGATCCGGGCAGCGCCGCTGCGGCTCCCGACCCACTGGAGGACCGATGACCACCACCGCCCCCGCGAACCTCGGCTGGCTGCTCGAGAAGCTGCTCGCCCGCACCCCGCGTGCCAGGCACGCCCTGCTCCTGTCTGGTGACGGGTTGAAGATCTGCCATACACCAGAACTCGACGTCGACCGCGCTGATCAATTGGCCGCCATCGCCGCGGGGTTCCAGAGCCTGTCGCACGGGGCTTCCGTCGAGTTCGGTGACGGGCGTGGCGGAGTTCGCCAGTCGATGACCGAGTTCTACGGCGGCATCCTGTTCGTGGTCGAGGCGGGGCGCGGCGCGCACCTGGCGGTGGTCGCCGCCGAGGACGCCGATGCCGGTCTGGTCGGGCACACGATGCACGAGTTGGTCGAACAGCTCGGCGAGCATATGGCAGCCCAGCCCAGACGCGGAGCGATCGATTGACCAGGGCCGGTCGCGACGACGATCCCGACCGCTTCTATACCCTGACCGGCGGCCGAGCTCCCGTCACCGAGGACTTCGACCTGGTCACCCTGGTGGTCAGCGAGTCGGCGGCCACCCCGGGGATGTCCTCGGAACAGGTCGCGGTCCTCGACATCTGCCGGGCGCCCACCGCGGTGGTGGAGATCGCGGCCGAGCTGCGGCTGCCCGTCGGTGTCACCACGGTTGTCCTGTCGGATCTGCTGGCCGCGGGCAAGATCACGGTGCGCCCACCGCTGTCGGCGGCGATGTCGCTGGATGCTTCCACCCTCGAGAAGGTGCTCGTTGGACTTCGCAAGCTCTGAGAACGTGCCCGAGCGGGCGAAAGCGCCGCTGCACAGCACGGCAATGCACGGGTTGAAGATCGTGGTCATCGGCGGATTCGGTGTCGGCAAAACGACATTGGTGCGGTCGGTGAGCGAGATCCGGCCACTCGACACCGAGGCCACCATGACCGATGTCGGGACAGGCGTCGACGACACCACCGGTGTGCCCGGCAAGTCGACCACCACCGTCGCCTTCGACTTCGGCCGTATCACGCTCGACGACGAACACGTGCTCTACCTGTTCGGAGCTCCTGGGCAGCAACGGTTCTGGTTCCTGTGGGACCGGCTGTTCACGGGTGCGCTCGGCGCGATCGTGCTGGTCGACCAGCGTCGGATCAGTGACTCCTGGTACGCGATCGACCGCCTCGAACACCAGGGCACCCCGTTCGTGGTGGCCTGCAACGACTTCGGTGACTCCCATTCGGCGGGCGCGGTGCGTGACGCACTCGATCTCGATCCGGCTGTGCCGCTGGTGATGTGTGACGCGCGCTCGCGCGAATCGAGCAAGCAGGTGCTGATCGCACTGGTCGAACACCTGTATTCCGCTGTCCCACAGGGAGAAACCGTTTCATGAGCACACCGACCGGCGCGTGCCCGATCACCGGCGCGGTGCCGTTGAGCGGTCCCGAGTTCCACATCGAACCGCACGAGGTCTATCGGCGGATGCGCCGCGATCACGGTCCCGTCGTGCAGGTCGAGTTGCCCGGCGGGTTCCCGGCGTGGCTGATCATCGGTTACCGCGAACTGCACCAGGTGACCAGTGATCCGCTGCTCTTCCCGCGTGACGTGTCGCTGTGGAATCAGTGGGGACGGGTGCCGGAGGACTGGCCGCTGCTGCCGATGATCGGGCAACCGATGCCCTCGATCTACTTCACCGCGGGCGCCGAACATCGCAGGCACCTGGCGATGGTGGAACCGGCCCTGGACGCGGTCGACCACTTCGAATTGCGCAGGGCCTGTGAGGAACTCGCCGACCGCCTCGTCGACGGGTTCTGCGGTCGCGGCAGCGCCGACCTGATCGCCGAGTTCGCGGTGCCGCTGCCCGCTCTCGCCCTGGCGCGCATCCTCGGTCTGCCCGACAACGATGCGGCAGACCTCGCCCTGACGATGAAGCAGCTCGCCGACGGTGGCGCCGACGCCCAGTCCGGGCACGCCCGCTTCGCCGAACACATGGCGCGGCTGGTCGCGGTGAAGAGGGCTCGTCCCGCTGGGGATCTGGCATCGATGATGCTGGCCGACCCCGAGCCGTTCACCGACGAGGAATACATGAACGACCTGATGGCGATCGCCGCCGCGGGTCACCTCACCACCGCGGACTGGCTCGGCAGTTCGATGCGGCTGATGCTCACCGACGACCGATTCGCGAACGCGCTCGGCGGCGGCAGGCGCAGTGTCGGCGAGGCCATGAACGAGGTGCTCTGGGAAGAGGGGCCCACCTCGATTCTGGCGGGCCGGTGGGCAGCGCGCGACACCCGTCTCGCCGACAAGACGATTCGGGCGGGTGACCTCCTGCTGCTCGGTCTCGCGGCCGCCAATCTCGATCCGCATGTGCGCCAATCGTTTACCGACGGTGGCTCCGTACCCACCGGCAACAGCGCCCATTTCGCGTTCAGCTACGGCGAATACCGCTGCCCTTTCCCGGCGCAGCAGATCGCGGAGATCATCGCCAGGACCGGGATCGAGGTGCTGCTCGACCGGCTTCCCGATGTCGATCTCGGGGTGCCCGCCGACCAGCTCACCCGGCGACCTTCGGCTTTCCTTCGGGGCATGACCGCACTGCCCGTTCGTTTCACACCAGTTCGACCCGTCGGAGGTTTTTCGTGAGCTCGCCATGCCCTTTCGCCATCGACCCCATGGTCGGTGACCTCAACGGGGAAACCGCCCGCCTTCGAGCACTCGGTCCGATCACCCGGATCGACCTGCTCGGTGTGCCCGCCTGGACCGTCACCGATCACGCCGTCGCACGTCAACTGACCACCGACACCCGGCTGGTCAAGGACATCAACGCGTGGTCGCTGTATGCCGACGGTGTGGTGACCACTCAGTGGCCGCTGATCGGGATGGTCCTCGTCGACCGTTCGATGTTCAGCGTCGACGGCGCCGAACACCGCCGGTTGCGGCTCAAGACAGCCCAGGCACTGGCCCCGCGGCGGCTGGAGGAGCTGCGCCCGGTGATCGAACAGCTGACCGCCGACCTGCTCGACGACCTCGAGGCCGCCGGCGCCGATGGCGCTGCGGTGGACCTCAAGGAGGTTTTCGCCTATCCGCTGCCGATGCGCGTGGTCGGCGACCTGATGGGCGTCGCGCGCGAAGACCACGCGCAGCTGCTCGACTGGTACAAGAAGTTCTTCTCGGTGATGACCCCGCAGGACGAGCGCCTCGAGGTGATGAGCGGCCTCGATGTGTACTTCACCGACCTGGTCCGGCAGAAGATCGCGGACCCGGCTGATGATCTGACCTCGGCGTTCGTCACCGCCGACGAGGGCGGCGAGCCGCTCACCGAGGAAGAGGCGATCGGCAACATCAAGGCCCTCGTCGCCGCAGGCCACGAGACCACCGTCAGCCTGATCATCAACACCGTGCGCGCGCTGCTCGCCGAACCCGAGCAGCTGGCGAAAGTCCTTGCCGGGGATGTGGAGTGGAAGCAGGTCATCGAGGAATCGCTGCGCTGGGACGGCCCGGTCTCGCACCTGCTGATGCGCTTCGCCACCGAGGACATCGTTGTCGGCGACACCGTGATCGCCAAGGGCGAGGGCGTGGTGATGTCCTACCGTGCCGTCGGCCGCGACACCGCGGTACACGGCGAGACCGCCGACGAGTTCGACGTGACGCGCTCGACCGCCAACCGCCACTTGGCCTTCGGCTACGGCCCGCACATCTGCCCCGGCGCCGCGCTGTCGCGTCTGGAAGCCGCGATCGCGCTGCCCGCGCTGTTCGCCCGCTTCCCGAAGCTGCGCCTTGCCGTGCCCGACAGTGAGATCGGCAACCTGCCGGTGCTCACGCAGAACGATCTGGCCGCGCTGCCGATCATCCTGAGCTGACCGGCGACGCGTCGCGCCCGGTGGTTCCTACGCCGGGCGCGACGCTATCCGTGCGCTACAGACCCAGATCGCGGCCGATCAGTTCCTTCATGATCTCGTTGGAGCCCGCCCAGATCTTGGTGACCCTGGCGTCCATCCACGCCCGCGCGACCCGGTATTCACGCATGTAGCCGTAGCCGCCGTGCAACTGCACACACGCGTCGAGCACATCGTTCTGCACCTGCGCCGACCACCACTTGGCCTTCGCCGCGTCGACCGCGGACAGCTCACCGGCAGCATGGGCGACGATGCCCTGATCGACGAACGCCTGTGTCACTTCGATTTTGGTGACCAGCTCGGCGAACAGGAACTTGTTGTACTGGAAGCTGCCGATCTGCTGCCCGAATGCCTTGCGCTCCTTGGCATACTGCAGCGTCTCGTCCAGGATCGCCGAGGCATGGGCGAGGTTGGAGATCGCCGCGCCGATGCGTTCCTGCGGCAGCCGCTCCATCATGGCGATGAAGCCACGGTCGACCTCGCCGAGCCGGTTGGCGTCGGGGACACGCACAGTGTCGAAGAACAGTTCGGCGGTATCGGATTCGGGCTGACCGACCTTGTCGAGCTTGCGCCCGCGTGTGAAGCCGTCCATCCCGGTCTCGATGACGAACAGCGTGATGCCCTTGGCCTTCTTCTCCGGGCTGGTGCGGGCGGCGACGATCACGAGGTCGGCGTTGAAACCGTTGGTGATGAACGTCTTCGAGCCGTTGATGATCCAGTCGTCGCCGTCACGCACGGCGGTGGTCTTCAGCGCGGCCAGGTCGGAACCGCCCGACGGCTCGGTCATGCCGATGGCCGTGATGATCTCACCGGTGCAGAACTTCGGGAGCCAGCGCTGCTTCTGCTCATCGTTGGTGAGCTCGACCATGTAGGGCGCGCACACGTCGTAGTGGATGCCGAACGACGACGCGATCGCGGCGCTCGCCTTCGACAGTTCCTCGCCGAACACCGCGTTGAACCGGTAGTCGCCCGCGTCGCTGCCACCGAACTCCTCGGGCACGCCGAGGCCGAGGTAACCCAGTTCACCTGCCGCGAGCCAGGTTTCGCGGTCGATCGCCCGTTCTTCGACGAAGCGTTCGGCATTCGGCGCGATCGAGCGCTTGACGAACTCGGCGACCGACGCGCGGAAGGCATCGTGGTCCTCGGTAAAGATGGAGCGCTTCATGGTGTCCTTTCGCTGACTTACTGTTCGGGCCGTTCGCCCAGCAGAACCAAAGACGCCCGGACAACTCTGGCCGCGTCGGGTTCCTCACCGCTGATCACATCGGTGTAGATGAAGGTCTCGGTGATCCGCACCAGCAGCAGCGCCAACTCGGGCACCGGCAGCAGCGGATCGAGAGCATCGGCCGAAATCTCTTCGGCGAGTAGTTCTTCCACGATCGCGACGATGCGATGCTGCACCGTTCCCGCGCGGGTGGTGAGCAGTCGCAGCGACCGTTCGGGTTCGCGCAACAGGAATTGGCGGAAGGCGTGGGAGGTGTTGGTGGCCTGGGCGAAATCGCCGAGGATGGTCGCGATGCGGTACGCGCCGTGACCGGGAGCCGCGGCGGCCGCGCGACGCAAGGTGGGCTCGGCGACCGACCAGATGACCTCGGCGAGCAGTTCGTCGCGCCCGCCGACCCATCGGAACAGCGTTGCCCGGTTCACCCCGAGCGCGACGGCGAGTTCCTTCATCTCCAGTCGGTGCCCGGCCAGGAATACGGCCCTGGCGGCGCGGAACGCGCTCACGGCATCGGGGCGCGCCGCCGCGTCCTGGCGTCTTTTCTCCAGGGCCGTCTGCTCGATCACGTCACCTCCATGCACCGTTTCCTACAGTGTATGAACTGTGCAACGTCTGTCAATATGTTGCACTCCGGGCACAAGAACGGGCACGAAAAAACTCCCCGGTCACCATGACCGAGGAGTTCTCGTTGTAGCCCCGACGGGATTCGAACCCGCGCTACCGCCTTGAGAGGGCGGCGTCCTAGGCCGCTAGACGACGGGGCCAGAACAACAGCTCACCGGGGTGAGCCGCGCGGAACATACGATAGCCGACGACCTGGTGATCGACCAAAACGGGTGGTCGCCCCGGTTGACCGCCCCTTGGCGGCGGGGCACAGTGGGGCCATGACCAGCAAAGAGCTGCGCGGCGGGGTGGAGATGAGCAATCTCGATCAGCCGCTGTTCGACGGGGCCGAGGCGACCAAGCGGGATCTGGTCGACTACCTCGAGTTCGTGGGGGAGCGGCTCGTTCGGGTGTTGCGGGGGCGAGTGCTGTCGGTGGTGCGGGTCCGGCCGGGACAGCCGCCGTTCATGCAGAAGAATCTGCCGAAATACACCCCGGAATGGGTGCCGCGCGCGACGGTGTGGGCGGAGAGCTCACATCGCGAGGTCACCTACGCGCTCGGTGACGACGTGCGCACGCTGCTGTGGTTCGGCAACCAGCGCGCGGTGGAGTACCACCCGCTGCTGTTGCCGGTCGACCACAGTGCGGGGCCGACGCACCTGGTGCTCGATCTGGATCCCTCACCGGGGCAGACGTTTCGCGATGCGGCGGCGGGCGCGCAGCTGATCCGGGCCGCGCTGGAAGCCGACGGGCTCGCCGGTGCGGTGAAGACCAGCGGCGCCAAGGGATTACACGTCTACGTGCCGATCGAGCCCGGCGTCGCGATCGAGGACGCCGCGGCGGCGACCCGGGCCGTCGCGGCCAGAGCCGAGCGCATCGATCCCACCGTCGGAACCACCGCGTTCATTCGCGAGGACCGAGCGGGAAAGGTTTTCCTCGACTCCACCCGAGCGGGCGGCGCGACGGTGATCGCGGCATACAGCCCGCGGATCCGACCGGGAGTCCCGGTGTCTTTTCCCTTGCGCTGGAACGACATCGAGTCGGTGACCCCCGCCGACTTCACCCTGCGCACCGCCCCGGATCTGCTCGGCGATACCGACCCGTGGGCCACGGAAATGCCCGCACCGCAAGCACTCCCGGCTGACCTGATCGCCGAAGGCCACACCATCCCGATCGCCCGAGTCCAGGCCATGCACGAGGGCAAACGCCGGGCCCGCGCCCGCCGCGCCGAATGAGCACTGCCAGAGGTTGATCAGCCGCCGAGCGACGCGACGCCCGCCTGGGCGAACTTCTCGTCGAGGTCGCCGCTCGGAGCGCCTGCCACGCCGATGCCCGCGATCGGGGCGTTGTTCGCCTTCACCGGGGCGCCGCCACCGAGGAAGAGGGTGCCGTCGATGTCGGCCAGGTGCGGGGCCGACTCGAGGCGCTTGGCCAGTTCGGTGGTGGGGGCGTTCCAGGAGACGGCGGTGAAGGCCTTCTGCTGGGCGGCGTCGTAGGACTGCGGGCCCGCGCCGTCACCGCGCAGGGTGACGATGACATTGCCGTTGCGGTCGACTACCGCGACGCTCACACGCTGGTTCTCCTTTGCGGCAGCGTCGAGGGCGGTCTGCGCGGCCTTGGTGGCGGCGGCGATCGACAGGTGGGTGGACTGGGCCAGGTTGGCATCGGCGGCGTCGACGACCACGGGGGTACGGGCCGCCGGGTCCTGATCCTGCGCCTGGACGGTCACGACGCCGACCACACCGGCGGCGACGACACCGGCGGTGGCGCCGGCGATGATGAGGCGATTGCGGGTGGTGGACTTGGCGGTCATGACTGCTCCTGCGTGGATCTCGGCCGTCCGGCGGTCTGCCGTGGCCTGGTGATATCCATCCTGTTCGCGCAGTGGCTCGCGCGGATCGGCGTACCGGCTGCACTCCGGGGACGGATCGGCCGACACCCGGGTCAACCGATCGGATGACCCGTATTCTTGGCGGCTGGCGCCGCGTGTCCTCGGCCTATTAACCTCGATCTTCCCTCCCTCCGGGCACTCCTTCGTCGCACCCTCCGGTCAGTCCAGATCGAGGCGGCCGAGAACTGATCTTCGTTGGCGCAGCGACGCCACCGTCCGCAGAACAGAGGTGGTTCCTGTGACTCAGCTACTCGGGCAGCAGCGAGACGACACGCGACTGCTTGCTGTCATCGTCCACAGTGCCTTCTATGTCCTGCTGGCCGCTTCGTTGATGCGATGGCTGATCCGGCACAGCGAGACCCGCTCGACACCGTTGATCGTCGTG
The DNA here is from genome assembly GCF_036142455.1 of Nocardia salmonicida. Lineage (NCBI taxonomy): Bacteria > Bacillati > Actinomycetota > Actinomycetes > Mycobacteriales > Nocardiaceae > Nocardia > Nocardia salmonicida. The sequence continues at coordinate 4,472,628 of NZ_CP108014.1, read as the reverse complement.
CTCGCCCTGCTCCTCGCGGTGCTGTACGCGCTGAGTGAACTGCGACAGTCGCATCGGCTGGAATGGTTCGCGCTGCTGGTGGTGACCTGGTCGGTGCTGGTGGTGCTCGCACCGAGCTTCGCCTGGTGCGCGGTGCCGCTGGTGTACACGGGACTGCGGATTCTGTCGGAGCGCGTGGCGGTGATTCTGGTCGTGGCGCTCACCGTGTTGGTGGTGTCGAGTCAGGTGCGCATCGCCGGATGGCTGGATCCGAATCTGGTGCTGGCCCCGCCCGCGGTGGCCGCGGTGACCACGGCACTGTTCGTCGGTATGCGCCGTCAGGCGGAACGTCAGGCCGCGCTCATCGACGACCTGGTGCGGACCAGACAGGAACTGGCGGCCACCGAACGCAGGGCGGGCACCCTGGCCGAACGGCAACGGCTGGCCATGGAAATCCACGACACCCTGGCCCAAGGGCTGTCGAGCCAGCGCATGCTGCTCCAAGCCGCCGACCTGGTGTGGGACAGCGACCCGGATCTCGCGCACACGCATCTGCGCTCGGCGGCCGCCATCGCCGAACACGACCTGACCGAGGCGCGCCGGTTCGTCCACGACCTGGCTCCGGCCGACCTCGCCGAGGGCGGATCGCTGCCCGCCGCGCTGGCCGCACTCGCCGAACGGGAGACGAGCGACTCCCTGACCGTGCGTCTCCATATAGAAGGAACGCCGGGCCGGTTGCCCCAGCGGGTGGAGGCCACCCTGCTGCGCATCGCCCAGGGCGCGCTGGCCAATGTGCGCGAACACGCGGCGGCCACCACCGCGACGATCACTCTGACCAGCCTCGACGACCAGATCGTGCTCGACGTCGCCGACGACGGCCGCGGCTTCGACCCCGACGCACGGGCCGACCCCGCGCGACATCGCGGCCACGGTCTGCCCGCGATCCGGGCGCGGGTTCGCCAACTCGGCGGCACCTGCACCGTGGAGTCCGCGCCCGGCGACGGCACCGTGCTCTCCGCCGCCGTTCCGCTCGCCACCGGCCCGACATAGCCGCACTACCATCGGCACCTGTGACCACCACCGTGCGCCTGTTGATCTGCGACGATCACGCTGTCGTCCGCGCCGGACTGCACGCGCTGCTGTCGAGCGCGCCCGATATCGAGGTCATCGGGGAGGCCGCCGACGGACCGACCGCGGTGACGCTGGCCGCGAGTCTGCGCCCCGACGTGGTGCTGATGGATCTGCAGCTCGGCAAGGACATGGACGGTGTCGAAGCGACCCGCCGGATCACCGCCCAACCCGCGCCGACCCCGCATGTCCTGGTGCTGACCACCTACGACACCGACGCCGACATCACCCGCGCGATCGAGGCGGGCGCCACCGGTTATCTCCTCAAGGCCGAACGGCCGGAGGAACTGTTCTCCGCGATCCACGCCGCAGCGAGCGGGCAGACCGCCTTGTCCGCGCCGGTCGCCGCCAAGGTGATGGCCAAGATGCGCAATCCCGGCCCCACGCTCACCGCCCGCGAGCGTGACATCCTCGGCCAACTCGCCCACGGCCTCGGCAACCGGGAGATCGCCCGCGCTTTGCACATCAGCGAGGCGACGGTGAAAACCCACCTGGGCCGCATCTACGACAAACTCGACGTCGACACCCGCGCGGCGGCGGTCGCGGTGGCAACCGAGCGGCGCTTGCTCGCCTGAGCCGTCTGGCGGTCCTAAGCGGGCGCCAGGGTGGCGGCGCCGAAGGATACACGGAAGCGCTCGCACCAGATGCTGACCGACTTCACCGTCGACAGATCGGTGCCCGCGGGCAGCTCATAGTTCTGGCTGCCCTCGTTTCCCTTCAGTGAGCCGAGGTCGATATAGCTGCCGTCGTCGAAGTTGTGCCAATCGTCGACGATCACCGGCTGATCGGTGAGCCAGACGTGCAGGGCAGGCCCGTCGGAGGTGTTCAGGTCGACGATCCGCAGCACGATGGTGCCCTCTGACGTGCGCTGGAGCTGCGCGGTGCCGGAGGTGTCGTGCTCATGGGAGAGGAAGGCGCCTTCGGCGATCACCGGCGGTGGCGCGCCGTCCACCGCGGCGATCGGCGCCTCGTCGACGGTCACCGTGGTGAACAGTCGCCACGGCTGGAACAGGTAGAGGCCCACGGTCACGGCCGCGACCAAGCCGACGGCGATGACGGTGAACAGGGTCCGGCGAGTGCTCATTGCGCCTCCTTTTCACCCATCTTCCCCCGTCCAGACCCGGGCTGACTGCCCGAATTGCCGGAAAGAAAACGTGACCGGGGTCTCGGAATCCCTATGAGCCCAGTCACATTACGGCACTATAACGACAGTAATGTGATTACGGATTTATTACGGCCGACCAGCGGTGAACAGTGTTCCTTTGGACAATATCCGCTACAAACACGTCCGTGATCGGTACGTGATCTCTGCGCGCATTCCGGCTACATTCGGTCACGGCTTGAACAACAACCCGAGCCGAATCGAATCGCAGAACGCCGGAAAGCCTGCCCCGTGATTCGAGGATCCCCGACATGACTGAGGGGCAGGGACGCGGTAGTTTCCATCACCGAGTCGGTGGACGCAGGCAGGAAATACTTTATGTCTTTGAATCGCAAGTTCACCACCCGTGCCCTTGGTCTTGCCGCTGTTGCCGGCGCGATGATCGCCGTTCCGGCCGGTCTGACCACCGCAACCGCCTCGGCGAACAACTGGGACGCCGTGGCGCAGTGCGAGAGCACGGGCAACTGGAACATCAACACCGGTAACGGCTACTACGGCGGCCTGCAGTTCTCGCAGAGCACCTGGGAAGCCTACGGTGGCGCGGGCAGCGCCAGCAACGCCAGCCGTGAAGAGCAGATCCGCGTGGCCGAGAACGTGCTGGCCGCGCAGGGCCCCGGCGCCTGGCCCGTGTGCAGCGCCTACCTGTAAAGAGCGCTGACAAGTAAGACTTTCCTTGTCGGGAAACGAATTACCCGCTATTCGAAGCACACGTCGAATAGCGGGTTTTTTCGTTGTCCGGAGAATCCAATCGATATACCGTGAGCGATGCCGCGAGCATGCGTGAATCCGACGGATCGGATGGGTCGAGGCCGGTGAGCTCGGCAATTCTGCGCAGCCGATAGGTAAATGTATTCGGGTGTACGTGAATCAAACGTGACGCTGTTTTGCGGTCGCCGCCGTGGACGAGATGCGCTTCCAGCGCGTCGATCAGATGCGGACTGCTCAGGAGCGGAATCACCCGCTGCGCCAGGCGTTCTCGGGCCGGACCCGGCCGGGTGAGTTGGTATTCGAGCAGCAGATCGTCGAGTCGGTAGCAGCCACCGGGCTTGCCGCGTAGTCGCGCCAGTTCGGTCAGTTCGGTCGCGTCTTCGGCCGCGGCCGGAATCGCGTCGCGGCTGATGCCGGAGAATTCGGCCAGATACACCGGGACGCCGAACTGAGTGCGCAGTCGGTCGGCGAGTTGGTCGAACTTCGCCGCTTCCAGGATGTCGGTTTCGGAACTGTGACTCAGCAGCGCGATGCCGTGGGTGCCGTCGAAGGTGGCGGGGGTGGTGGTGCCGGTGAGTTCGTCCAACGCGCGTTGCAGCACGCGGATCCGTCGCCTGGTCACCAGGTTGGCCGCGGTGCCGACGCGGGGCGGCTCGCTCAGGTGAACCGCCAGCACCGTGTACTGGTCGGCGAGGATCGTGTCGGCGCGGGCCGCGAGTTCCTCGGCGGGCAGGCCGCGGACCAGCGCCGAACACAGCTCCCGGCGCGCCTCGCGTTCGGCGTGGTAGATCGACTGCTCGACCTCGGTGTAGGTCTCCACGACCGTCATATTGATGTGGCGCAGCAGATCGAGCAGGCGGTTGCCGACCCGTGCCATCTCCGCGGTCTCGGTGGGCAGAGCCAGCGACAACGCCTCCGCGAACACCGACTGCGCCGACCCGTGGATCGCGCCGATCAGCATCGGCAACGGCAGCCGGTCCTCCGCGTGGCGCTCGGCGACCGGGGCGACGAACGCCGCGACCTCGGCGTAGGTGAACTCCCGGTCGGCGCCGATCGCCTCGAGCACGGCCCGCCCGCACGCGTAGATGGTCGGCAGCACCTCCGCGGTGAAGTGGCCGTCGGGAAGTTCGGCGGGCGCGTTGGCGCCGAGACCGGCGGCGAGCATGCGCTCGGAAATCTGTGGCCATCGCGTCAACAGACGTGCGGTCAGCGCGGGCAGGGCGGGAAGTTCGGAGATGGGGTGTTCAGCGAGCATGACTCGATTGTGTCCGACGACAGGCCGGTGCAGGACGATCCGGTCGAGAACGAACAGAACTTGGCTCCCGCGCCAATCACGTCCAGAGTTTCTCGTTGCCCGGTGCAGTGACATCACTGTGTCCTGGGTCATAGATTCGCAGAGCGCGTCCGAGCTACCTGTTCGTCGACGCGGATCTACGGAAGTGAAACCATGATTGCAACGACGCATTCCCTTCGCCGCGCGCTGTGCGGAATCGGCATCGCCGCGGTGTTGACCGCGGCATCCGGCCCGGCCACCGCGGAGCCCGTGCTGGAGCCGACGATCGCCTCATTGGCCGAGTACGTGAACGCGGGCACGGTGCCCGCCGCCGACGGCCGCACCCCCACCGCCATCGCCGACACCGGCAGCGCCTCCGGTAGCAGTTCGGGTTCGGCGGGCAGCCGCGCCTCCGACGCCGTCGGCGAGGGTCCCGAGATGTCGGCGTACCTGCCCGCCTTCGCCTACGGCCTGCTCCACCCCGACGCGGCGCCGCCCGGCGCCAACCGCTGGGACTGCAAGCCCTCCGCCCAGCACCCGCGCCCGGTGGTACTGCTGCACGGCACCTGGCTCAACGCCTACGACACCTTCTCCTACCTCTCGCCGCAGCTGGCGAAGGCCGGATACTGCGTATTCGCCCTGAACTTCGGCAAATCCGGGCTGCTCGAGGCCGGTGGACTCGGCGCCGTGCTGCCTGGCCGCTACGGGGTCGGCCCGATGGTCGACTCCTCGCGCCAGGTCGCCGCCTTCATCGAGCGGGTACGCGCGGCGACCGGCTCGGACCAGGTCGACATCGTCGGCCACTCCCAGGGCGGCACCATCGCCAATCACTATCTGAAGTTCGAGGGCGGTCAGGGCAAGGTCGGCAAACTGGTCAGTTTCGGCGCCACCCACCACGGCACCTCGCTGCTCGGGATCGCCACGCTCGGTCGCATGATCAACAACGCGGGCATCGACATCCTGGGCTTCTACCGGCCGATCATCGGCGCGGCCAATGTCGAACAGGCCATCGGCTCACCGTTCTACACCACCCTCAACGCCACCGGTGACACGGTGCCCGGCGTCGCCTACACCGCCGTCGGTTCCCGCTACGACGAGGTGATGAACCCCCTCGACCTCGTCTTCCTGCGGGCCGGGCCGGACGCGACCGTCGACAACATCACCCTGCAGAACGGCTGTGAGCAGGACGTCTCCGACCACCTCACCATGATGTATTCGCCGCGTGCCACCTCGATCGCGCTGCGTGCTCTCGATCCGGAAGGCAGTCCCACCTTGGCCTGTACGTTCAACCCCTGGTTCTTCGGTGGCGGCGGCAGCCTATGACCGTCGACGCTCCGGCAGCGACCCGGCACGACGCGCCTGTGCTGCCGCCCGACGACCCGTTCTATGACACCCCGCTCGGCATCGCCGCGCTCGCGCCGGGGACGGTGGTGCGGTCGCGGCCGGTGGATCTCGCGCTGTTCGGGGTGATCCGGCAGCGGATCACCGCGTGGCAATTGCTGTATCGCACCTGCGATCTCGACGGTGCGCCGGAAGTCTCGGTGACGACGGTGCTGCTGCCGTGGGGTGCCTCGGCGCGGCCCCGACCGCTGGTGTCGTTCCAATGCGCGATCGATGCCGTTGCCCCGCAATGCTTTCCGTCGTATGTGTTACGGCGCGGCGCGTGGACCATCGGTTCGATCGCGCCGCTCGAACTGCCGATCATCGCGATGGCATTGGAGCGGGGTTGGGCGGTGTCGGTGCCCGATCACGAGGGCCTGGGTGGTCGTTTCGGGGCGGCGCGTGAGCCCGGATACCGTGCGCTGGACGGGATTCGGGCCGCCCTCGACTTCGCCCCGATGGCATTGACGCCGACCACTTCTGTTGCCCTGTGGGGCTATTCGGGCGGCGGGCTGGCCACGGCGTGGGCCGCGGAATTGGCCGCCGAGTACGCGCCGGAGCTGAATATCGTTGGTGCGGCGGCGGGTTCACCGGTGGGCGACCCGGCCGCCGCCTTCGAGCGGCTCAACGGCGGGTGGTTCGCCGGGTTCCCCGCGGCGTTCATCGCGGGATTGCGGCAGGCCTATCCTGAACTCGGTGCGGTGCTGCACGATCATCTCGACGCGCGATACCGCGGTCTGCTCGGTGAAGCCGAGGAACGCAGCACCTTCGCGCTGTTGCTGCGGTTCGCGCGTCGCGATGTCACCGGGCATCTGCGCGGCGGGATGGCGGAGTTGCTCGCCGAACCCGTCCTGCGCCGCATTCTCGCCGACATCGAACCCGGCACTCGCGCGCCCGCGGCACCGTTGCTCATCGTCCAGGGGGTGAACGACGAGGTGATCGCGGTCGCCGATATCGACGCGCACGTGCGCCGTTATCAGCGGGCCGGGGCGACGGTGCGCTATCTGCGCGTGCGCCGCGGCTCGCACCTGTCACTCGAATTCCTCATCGTGCCCGCGATTCTCGACTGGCTCACCGACAGATTCGCCGGCGATCCCGCGCCGACCGGGACGTGCACCGTCGCCTCCGTCGCGCGTTCGCCGCGAGCCCTACGTACACATCTCGCGTTCGTGCGGACGGTGCTGCGCATGCTCGGCGGAATGCCGATCGGCGGGGCCGAGGCGGGGGCGTCACCTGAACGACCCCGCTTGGGTGGCGGCGACTCCGAACATTCGCACGTTGTCGATGATGCCTCGATCGCCGTCCGGTGATGAGTCCGTGCTCTCGCGGAGGTGGGTGATCGGTCGTGGTGCCACGGCAGCGGTGGTGTCGGCGGTGAACTCATCGGTCGAGCTCACAGGTCTGCCACGTATCTGTCGTCTTCGGGGTGCGCTTCGACCGCGGCGAGGTAGACGTCGAGGCGGCGTCGCAGCTCGTGCACGGCCAATTCCTGTGCGGCCACCAGTTCGTCGATCGTCACACCGGCGGGCGACGTCACGGTCGGCCGGTAGGCGCACAGGTTGCCGCGGTTCGCCTCGATCAGCATGCGTTCCGCGGCCCGCTCCTGCTTGTCGATCGCTGTGGCGCGGCGGCGGTTGCGGGCGTCCTCGTCGAGTCGATGACGGGCGATGGCGGCGATCAGGGAGTGTCGTCGCCGATCCGCCCCGTCGACCTCGCTGTCGCGTTGTCGCCGAGCCGTTTCGGCCTCGGCTGTCGCGGCGAGCTCCTCGGCCCGGGCGCAGGCGTCTCGCACGCTGTCGTGATGCTTCGCCTCACCATCGGCGAGCAGCAGTCGCGCCTGGGCTTCGAAAGACTCGGCCGTAGTCCGCAGCCCCGTCCTGGCATGCGCGCTCACCTGGAACACCATCGCCGCGGCGACAGTGAGCCTGCGCGATGCGTCGCTTCTCGAAGGTGTCATCCCCGCGTTCCTCACTACCGGTCGTCGAGAACATAGATGCGCCACGACCCGAGAATGGTTCGCCGCGAACCGTTCGTCCCTCGTACGGCATCAGTGTCGATGAGGGGTTTCACCGACGTCGTCGCCTCACCGCGGCGGCGTCGGTGAAGTACTGCTGCCGCTGGGGGTGACGGCCGCGCCGCCGCTCGCCGAGTGGAGCCGCAGGGGGGTTCCACGGGGGTCGGTGGTGCGCCCTCCCAGGGCGCATCCGAACCCGATTGCCGGACGAACGTTTCCGGTAATCGGGTTCGTATTCCGTGCCGCGACAGTGACGATCAGCTCAAGCCGGCGACGATCGCCGCCCGCACCGGATCGCCGGCGGGCAGCCCCTTGGCCACCCTGCGCCACGCGTTGCGTCCAGCCGTGAGCGAGCAGCGCACCGCGTCGGTGACCGCCGATGTATGCGTGCTGCCGAGCGCGGCACCCGGCAGCAGCGAGATCTCGAGATCCTCGGACATGGTGAGCGCCCTGGTGACAACCTGACCGGTGAGCGTGCCGTCGGCATCGGCGTAGAGGACGACGAGCAGTTCGGTGCGCTCGGCGCCGAGGCTCACCGCCACTCGCACGATGTCGCCCGCCGCGGCCCGAGCGCCGAACGAGTGCACCGAGATTCGCGTCTGCTCCGCGCCCGCGGGCGAGCGGGTGAACTCGATACCCAACTCCCGGTCGAGTTGTTTCTGCACCGCGCGGGTCGCCGTCGTCTCACCCTCGGACGACGCGGCGAGCGGGTGCACGGTCCAGCCCGGCACCGCCATCGCGGCGCGGCGCGCGTCGAGGTCGCCGACGGCGGCCGAACCGCCGCGTAACAGTCGCGCCGCGATCCGTGCCCCCGCGGCGGCCGACTCCGCGTCGACCTCCGGGCTGTCGGCCTCGGCGAAGGCGATCAGCACATCGATATCGACAGGCAGACTCAGGCGGTCCGCGTCATGATCGGGCGCCATCAGGATGTCTCCTCGTTGTCCCTGGCGTCGAGTTGCGCGCGCACTGCCGCACGCAGCATCTTGGCGCCCGCCGCGCGTAAACGCTTGACCTTCTCCTGGCTGAACTGCAGGTCTCGGGCCACCTCACCGGTGGTCTGCACATCGGAATAGCTGCCGTCCGTGGCGATCACGAAGGTCGCCCGGAGCACGGCCGCGGTCTCCGCGTGCGCGATCGAGTCCAGCGCGTCCCGCAGGATCGCGCGGTCGGCGAGCCGGTTCTCGGCATCGCCGCATCGATGATCCTCGAGTACCAGCACGGTCGACTCGTAGTCGACCCGGTGACCCGGGTGACGTTTCTCGGCCGTGCGACTGCGCCGGTCCTGCAGCACCTGCCACTGAAGCTTCTTGAGCACCAACGCTTTCCAGTGCCGAATCCGCTCGGTGGGCAGCGTCGCGGTGAGCTCGACCATCGTGTCCTGGGCGACATCTTCGAAGTCGCTGCGCATATCCGGGTCGAGCCGATCCAGGACGTAGCGCGCCTTGGTCGCCGCATAGCTCGACATGGTGACCAGATCGGCGCCGAAGATGTGGTCGACGACAGCGGGACGCAGGCGTTCGGGGACCTCGCTCCACGCGGCGCCGAGCCACTGATCCAAGGGCTCAGAACTCAACTGATACCCCCACTCGGCCGGCGACGGGCACACCACGGCTCGTTTTCTCGTCGCCGTCGATGCTACCTGCGCCGCAGGCCGGGCCGACCGGAGACAGCGGAGCGCGGTGTGGGATCGAACATGTCCCATCGCGGAGCCTCCTGTCGGGTCGATCGGCTCCTACACAGATGCGGTTGCCGCCCCGAGCGGTTCGCGTCACCGACGCCCAGACCCGCGCGATCAGGCCGGGCAGGCCGGGGAGGCGACCATGAACGAGAACGCGATCTGGCAGTACCAGGCCTTTTCGACCTTCCACTTCCCGTCCTCGGCGACGAAGTTGACGATGAGCGGGTACGGCGGACTGCCGTTGATCGACGCGGCGCCGTCGGCGAGCATGCCGGGTGGTGCGGTTCTGGTGCCCGCGATGGTGATCGCGATGGTGGCGCCGCCCTGTCGGGGAGCGTCGGCGACTCGGTTCGGCAGTTCGGGGTCGCTCTCGATGCCCTGGATGAGTTCGATCTTCTCGGCGTTGGACACCGCCGGGTCGAGCAGTCGCTGCATCAGTGCCCCGACCTCGTCGGCACTCGGTAGCGGCGGTGGTGCGGAGATCTCGCGCGCTACGACTTTCGCCGGCTCGGTGGTGGCGTCCTCGGCGGCCGAACAGCCCGCCGATACCGCGATCACGGCGAGCAGGGCCGCGACGGTCGTGGTGCGTCCGGCGCTGTGTCGTCTCGGCAACGTGGTCCCTCGGGTCGATCGATGGTGTGCTGGAATTCAATCGTATCGGGGCGTTCTCGGGAGGGTCGGGTGACGTCCGGCGGGGAGACGGGGGAGACATGGCGGTCGAATCGACGGATCAGTCGGGCGCGCTGTCGACCGATGACGCGGTGCTGATCGAGCTGACCGGTGCGCCGCAACGGTGGCTGGCCCTGTGTCGCGATGCCGTTGCCGCCGGGCCGGATGCCGCGCGCCGGCTACTGGAGCACCGGCGGGAGACCGGTGTGCTGGCCCGGCAGTCGCTGGCCCGGTGGAAGGATCTCGCGGCGGACGAGGATCTGCTGGAGGAGGAGTCCGAGGATCCCGACGCGCAAGACCGCCGGATCACCGCGGATCTGTCGGCGGCCCGCGCGATGGCGGTGCTGGCGCAGGCGCTGACCGGTTCGATCGACACCGACGACGCGTGTGAGACCTTCCTCGATCACGCCGAACGCGCCGGGTTGGTCTCGGTCGGTACCCAATTACTGCCCGCGGGTATTCCGATCACCACCGCGAATGCCCCGCTAGGCGAGATCGTGCGCCATCTGCTCGGGCAGGGCGGTCGGGCGGGGCGCGGATACGCCATCATGGCCGCGCTCGAGCTGGCCGGGCACACCCTCGCGGTCGTGCGCAGCAGCCGGATCAGCGTGCTGTTCTCGAGCTTCGGCGGTGGTGGCGAGGTGGGCGTGCTGCGCCTCGACGAGGTTCGTGGCGGACCGAGCGGCCTGCATCCCGACCCGGCGCGGATGGGCTTCCTGCAGGCCGATCGCGAATTCACCGACAGCCTCGAAAGAGCGTGGCGAATCAGCAGATTGGCCGGCACCGACGCGTGTGTGCGGTGGTCGGTCTCGACGCACGGCAGCTCGCCGGCCAACGACATGAACGGCGCGTCGATGGGCGCGGCGTTCGCGGTCGCCCTCGACGACCTTGCCCCGCGGCACGCGCTGCTGCGTCGCCTGCGGCCCCGCCGGCTCGACCCCGAGTGCGCGGTCACCGCGGGGCTGTCCGGCGCGAACCTGACGGCCGTCGGCGGCTACGCGGGCAAACTGACTGCCGCGCAACGCTCGTCGCTTCGCGTGGTGGTCGCGTCGGAGGCCTACCAGGCAGCCGCCGACGAGGCGCCACAGAACTACGCCGACCGCATCTCGGCCGCCCGCACGGTGTCCGAAGCGATCGCGAGGACCCGCACCCGGGCGAACCTCGCGCTGTGGATGGTTTCTGTCGCGGCCGGGCTGGCTGTGCTGCTGGCGGTGGGGTCGGTGACCGAGCTGGCCCAGCTGCGCATCGAGAACGCGGCCGCGCGAGCGGAATCGAATTCGCGCCTGTTCGCCGGTGTCGCGCGCGGCGGAGGAAACCTCAATCCCGCACTGTCCCAACAGATCGCGCTGGCCGCCTATCGAACCGCTCCGACCGAGGAAGCGCGATCGGCACTGTTGGAGAACTCCGCCACGGACGCGCCCATCCGAATCAGCCCGGGTGTCGTGCTCGGCCGCGGCGTGGTCTTCGATCCCGACGCGCCGCGCATCGCGACCACCCCGCAGGGCGACGTGATCGCGATCGGTGAAGGCGACGGTTCGGTGGAATTGGTGCGGGTGACCGAGTCCGGCGTCGACCGCTGGCCACGGTTCGCCACCGACAGCGGCCACATCCGCGGCGTCGCGATCAGCGCGGACCACGAATGGCTGGTGGTCGCGGGCGATCTGCGATCGGCGTTGTGGAATATCGCCGACCCCGGCGCACCGCGTCTGGTGACCCAGTTCCCCCTCGCCGGTCGGTTGCCCTCGTCGGTCGCGCTGAGTCCCGACCTCGCGTTCGTCGCCATCGGCACCCACAGTGCGACGGTGTCGACCTGGCGACTCGGCGACGATCCCGCGCACCCGGTCGCCCTACCGACGCAGTCGGTCTCGGGCCAGCGTGCCGAGGTCGCCCTGAGCGATCGCACGCTGGTCGCGGCGGTGCCGTCGTTGTTCGGCGGCGTCTGGACGACCACGGTGCGCGGCTGGAACACCGAGACCCTCGACCACGATCAGACACCGGTGTTCGACCGTCGCCTCGAACGGCCCGGCGGCGCGGAGGCGAGGTCGGTCGAGTTCACCGGCGACGGCGCCGTGCTGGCCGTCGCTCTCAATCCGGGTGAGGTCGCGCGCTGGCGCGTCGGCGCGAGCACCTTCGAGCCGATGCCCGCCGTGATGCGGGGCGCCAACGAATACCTCGACGTGTCGCTGACCGAAGACGGTCGGTCGGCCGTGATCGTCGGCGGGGACTCCCGGGCCCGCATCCGCGACCTGGACACGGGCGTGGAGCTGGTCACGCTCCCGATCGATATGGTCGCGCACGCTCGCTTCCTGCGCGGTGGAAAATCGCTGGTGACAACGAGTTTCGACCATGCCGTGCACGTTTTCGCACTGCCGGGTCCGGTCGTGCCGACCAGCCCGCTCACGCTGTTCCGGTTTCCGCTCGACCAGCCCGTCCTGCCGCAGGAACTGTTCCCGCACCTGCGAATGCTGGCCAGAACGCCCTTCGCCACCGATCGAACGTTGCTCGACGGCGACCCCGCCGGGCTGATCGACGTCGTCGCGATCGCCCCGGACGGGACAAGGGCGGTGACCAGAACCGAATCCACGATCCAGGTCTGGGACATCGCCGACCCGGTGAATCCGCGCCGCGTCGGCGCGCCGCTCAGCGCGGCAGGCGTCGACATCCGCGCCATCACGTTCAGCCCTGACGGTGCCCTGGCCATCGGTCGCAGCATGACTCAGACCGTCGAGGTCCTCGATGTCTCCGGCGAACCCCGAGTGCTGTCGAGTATCCGATTCGGCCGCGGCTACCCGACCTCGCTCGCCTTCAGTCCGGACGGCAGCATGCTCGCCGTCGGCAGCCACCGCACCGGCAACGTCAGCGTCTTCGCGACCACATCCGATGTGCCGCCGATCGCGGAGCTGTCCGATCTGCGAACCCCGGGCCAGACCATGTCGCTGGCCCTGAGCGCGCGCAACACCCTCGCTGTGGGCACTCTTACCGGCGCGTTCGTCTACGAGATCGGCAAGCCGGGTCGTCCGCCGCGCGCTCTCACCGTCCCCGTCGGCGCCAACGGCTCGGCGGGTTCGGTGGCCTTCGATCCGGACGGAACCCGGCTCGCCGTCGACGACATCCTCAGCGGCACCATTCTGCTCTGGGACTACAGCGACCCCGCGAACCCCACCGCTTACGCCACCGTCACTCGCGGTCAACGCCACCGCCAACCCACGATGCTGGCATTCGCCGCGAACGGGGCCGTCCTCACCGAATCCGCCGTCGACGGCACCCTGCGTCGATGGCGCACCGACGCCGCCGTCGAGGCCGACCGGATCTGTGCCAGCGGCACCACCCCGATCACCCGCGAGGAATGGGCAGACGCCCTTCCCGGCCACGCCTATGTGAACACCTGCCCCGCACGCTGATCCATAACAGCTCTACCGGCGGTTTCGCATTTGTCTGTGACAGTATGTAGCGGTGCCCCTATTTCTTGGGGCAACGGAAATGTGGCCTTATCGGATGCCGCAATACAATTCTCATCGAGTTCTCAGAATTAATTAAGAAACGGTGGGTATCGCGCGAAAATGCCAGTTGGGGGCGGCGTTGTGGCCGAACTGTTACCAGTGTCACTAAATCGAGAAATCCGTAACCCGCGATGTTCGGGCGTCGATATGCCATTTGTAAGCCAGCTCCGGCTGGGCCTATGCGAGAAACAGAGGAATTACTATGATCCCCGTTATCATCGACACCGGTAGCGCTGCCCTCGGCGGCCTCTTCAATACCTTCGGCGCAGCACTGCAGGGGCTGGTCGACACCCTGTGGACCGGTTCCTTCGGCGGCTGATACAGCCCCATAGGTCGATGAAACGACCTGGTCCTCGCTAGCGCGTGACCGACGAGAAGGCCTCGCACCTGACGGTGTGGGGCCTTCCCTCGTCAGTGGGTGTGGGGGGCCCGTTCGGGCACATGCTTCGGGCCGTGCGAGTCGGCGCACGGGTGGGAGTCGCGGTTGCCGATGTCGAGGAGTTCCGGGCTGGCGTGGTCGACCTGCAGGGTGACGTGCTCGATGTGGTGGTCGTGGTCGAGCATGTGCGCGATGTCCTCGCGGACCGCGTGGCAATCGCGACCGGGCTGCACGAGAACATGGGCCGACAGGGCGGGGGAGCCGGAGGTGATTTCCCAGATGTGCAGGTCGTGAACCTCGGTGACGCCCTCGCGCGCGGCCATGTCGCGGCCGATCTGCGCGGGGTCGAGGTTTTCGGGCGCGGCCTCGAGGAAGATCCGGCTCGACGCCTTGATCAGGCCGATTCCGGCCTTGATCATCAGCACGACCACGATCAGCGTGGCGACCACGTCGGCCTGGACCCAGCCGGTGAGGACGATGATCAGACCGGCCACGGCGGTGGCGATGAACGCGAACAGGTCGTTGAGGATGTGCTGGTAGGCGCCTTCGACATTGAGGCTGGTGCGATCGGCGCGGCTGATCATCCAGGTGGCGAGCACGTTCACGACGATGCCGACCAGTGCGGTGATCAGCACCAGCCAGCCCTGCACCTCCGGCGGCTCGAACAGTCGGCGGATCGCCTCGTAGCCGAGCCAGAGTGCCAGCAGCAGCAGCGTCAGACCGTTGGCCTGGGCCGACAGGATCTCGGCCCGCTTCCAGCCGAAGGTCATCCGCCCGCTCGCCGGTCGCGCCGCGAGCCGAATGGCCCACAGCGCCAGCGCGATCGAGGCGGCATCGGTGGTCATATGCGCCGCGTCGGAGAGCAGTGCGAGCGAATCGGCGATGATGCCGACGATCACCTCGCCGATCAAGAAGGTGACGATCACCGCCAGGGCGCCCGCCAGCCAGCGTCGATCGCTGTCGGCCGATACCCCGTGGTCGTGCCCGTGCCCTGCGCCCATCACGTTCCCCTCTTCTGCGGTTCGATCGGTCGCAATCATATGCACACATCGCTATGTATGCAATTCGTTCTTGGTCGGGGGTGATCGTCGCTGGTCACCGGATGTCGCCGCGTCCGATTCCAGCCTATGCCTGAGCGTACGGGCGCGGTAACGCGCGCCGAATCACTCTCGAGAGTGAGGTGCGACGGACTGTTTCCGGACAGACTGGCATGTCGTGGGACTACCTCGGGAACATCCATCACCGCTCGACGCGTTGATCGCCGCCATGGTGACGGCCGCGACGGTGGTGCCCGCGCTCGCTGGCGCAGCCTCGTGGTGGATCGTCGGGCTGTCGGTCCTCGCGTCGGTGCCGGTGTTGTGGCGGCGTCGGGCTCCGGTGGGTGTGCTGTTCGTGGTCGGTCCGGCGATCACCGCGCTCGGCTGTGTGCACGCGTTGCCGATCCTGCCGTTCGGCACGGTCGTCTGTGTGTACACGATCGCGGCGTACTGTTCCGCGCGGCAACGACGTACGACCTTTGTGCTGGTCGTGGTGGGAATTCTGGTGTCGCTACTGGTGCCACGCGAGACCGCCGACTCGTACGCCTATGCCGCGATGTCGTTCATGACGGCATGGGCACTCGGGTCGGGGGTCCGTGCCAAGCAGGCGCAGATCGACGCACTCGCCGAACGGACGCGACGCCTCGACGACGAACGCGAGGCCGCCGTGGTTCGCGAGCGGTTGCGGATCGCCCGGGATATGCACGACGGGCTCGCCCACACGGTCGGTGCGATGATCGTGCGCGCCGAGACCGGTCCGCTGCTCGATCGGGCCGATGCCGACGCGGCGTTCGCGGCGATCGCCGACGGTGGGCGTGCTGCCCTGCGGGAACTGCGCCACAGTATCGGTGCGCTGCGCGAGGACGATCCGCCGCATCAACCAGGGGTGGCCGCCATCGCCGATCTTGTCGCGCTCGCCGAACATCGGGGTCTGGCCGCCCGTTTCACCGAACACGGAGCCCGCGTGCCGATCTCACCGCAAGCCGACGCCGCCGCGTATCGGATCGTGCAGGAGGCGCTGACCAATACGGGCAAGCATGCGAAGGCGACGCGGGTCGACGTGGCGCTGAGCTGGTCATCGGGTCGGCTCGGGGTACGAATCGCCGACGACGGCACCGCGGTGGAAGGCGGTCGGGTGGGTGACGGCGACCCGACGGGCTTCGGTTTGGTCGGGATGCGAGAACGGGTGCACGCGTGCGGTGGCGTGTTGCGGGTGGAGCCCACGCATTCGGGGTTCGTGGTATCCGCCGATCTGCCGCTGACACAGGGGAGTTGACGATGCGAGTGCTCGTCGTCGACGACCAGGAACTGTTCCGCACCGGGTTTCGGCTCATCCTGGAATCCGAACCCGACATCGAGGTGGTGGGGGAGGCTTGCGATGGTGTGGAAGCGGTGACGGCGGCCCGGCGGCTCACCCCCGATGTGGTGGTGATGGACGTGCGGATGCCGCGGCTGGACGGAGTGGGGGCCACCGCGAGGATCTGCGCGGAGACGGCGGCAAAGGTGCTGGTACTCACCATGTTCGACGTCGATGAGTACGTGTACGCCGCACTGCGGGCGGGTGCGAGCGGATTCCTGCTCAAGGACGCGCGCAGGGCCGAATTGATCGGCGGGGTCAGGGTTGTCGCCGCCGGTGACGCGCTGCTTGCCCCCTCGGTGACGCGGCGGCTGATCGCCGAGGTCGCCGCGCGCGCGTGTCCGCATCCGGAAGCATCCGCGCAGTTGGCCATGCTGACCCCGCGGGAACGCGACATCCTGCGAGAACTCGCCGCGGGCCGCTCGAATACCGAACTCGCGGCCCGGCTGGTCGTCACCGAACACACCGTGAAAACCCATGTCAGTTCTGTTCTTTCGAAGCTGGGTCTCCGCGATCGGGCCCAAGCGGTGGTCTTCGCCTATGAATCCGGGATGGTGGCTCGGGGGGACAACCAATTGCCGGGCGGCGCGAGGTGATCTCACTCGCGTGAGGGAGGTGGGTCCGCTCGTATGGGCGATGTGCTGAAGCCGCCCCCACCGCGACGATCAAGGGGTGACATCTACTGAAGAGGCTGTGCGCGAAAGGTTCTCCGGGCGAATCGATCGTCGATGGCTCGGGCCGTCGACGATCTGGTTGATCGCCACCATCGGCTCAGCGGTGTTGTGGAGTATCGGCACCGGCCTGCATCCGAGTCCCGGAATCGCCCTGCTCGCCCCACTTCCGGTGTTGTGGCTGGCCCCGCGGCAATCCGCGCCGGCGGTGTACGCGGCAGCGGCGCTGTCGTGGTTCGGCGGTAACGCGAGGTACTGGTCCTACTTCATCGATACCCTGGACCAACCCGCGACGATCCCTGTAATTCTGCTTGTCGGCGGTGCACTGACCTTCGGGGCGTGCATCGTCCTCTTTCGAAAGCTGCTGATGCAGGGCAGGTTTGGATGGGCCGTGCTCGCCCTGCCCGCCCTGTGGACCTCGGTGGAGTTCCTGGTCAGCATGGTCGGCGGGATCGGCGCGTGGTGGAGCATCGCGTACTCCCAGGCCGAGGTGGCGGCGATCGTGCGCGTCGCATCGATCACCGGCGTGTGGGGGATCAGCTTCCTGCTCCTTGCGGTGCCCAGCGCCGTTGCCGCGCTGATGGCCCCCGGAATCCGGACGGCACGCGGGTTGACGGTGGTCGGTGCGGCGGCGGGAGCGGTGATCGTCGCCATCGGTGCAGGTCAGTGGTGTTCCGAGGCGGCAAGCGGCGGCCCGGTGACGAGGGTGGGGTTGGTCGCCCTCGCGCAGCCGCCGATGTACGTTCCGGTCGCCACGCCCGATGGTGCGCGGATGATCACCGAAGCGGTCGCCGCCGTCGACCAGCTCGCCGACCAGGGCGCCGAAGTCATCGTCTTCACCGAGAAGGCTTGGCATGCGAGACAATCCGAGCTCTGGTTGTTGCGCGACCCACTCAGCGCCGTTGCTGTTCGCCGTGGCGTCGATGTGGTCGTAGGTCTGGAACTCGAACAACCCAACGGCACTGTCAACGCCGCCATCGCCTATCCAGGCGAAACTGTCTATGCGAAGCGCTTTCTCGTCCCCGGCCTCGAATCCTCGCTCCAGCCAGGAACGACCTCGGTCCGGATTCCTGGTCGTTCCTGGGCGCTGGCGATCTGCTTCGACCTCGATCGCCCTGCCCTCGTCCGCCAGAACCGCACCGAGGGCGCGACGCTGATCCTCGCTCCCGCACTGGATTTCACCGTCGACCACTGGTTACACAGCCGAATGGCAGTGCTACGAGCCGCCGAATCAGGCATCGCCATCGCGCGCCCCGCCCAGCTCGGCGAACTGGTCGCCGTCGACGCACAGGGCACCGTGCAGGCGTCGGTCCGCACCGACCTCACCGAAACCCGCATGGCGCTCGCCGACATCCGCACCGCCGGGGATCGCACGCCTTACGTTCGCTGGGGCGACTGGTTCGCAGGATTGTCGATCATGCTCGCCGTGGCCGGTGGACTCGCTGCCCTCCGTCGTCCGGTCGCTCAACCGAGGCCTCATTAATCGGTCGATCAGTCCTGATCGGGCCAGGTATCGGCGACGACCAACTTGCCCGCCGCCAGGATCAGCGCGTAGTACTCGGCGACCACTCCGGACGGATAAGTCGGCCAGAACGACACCGCCCCGGTCGCCTTGTCGATGACATACACCGAGCCGCCGATCGGGATCGGCCGATCCGAGGGCGCGTGCAACGGCGCGATCGCGAAAACGGTGAATCCGTCCGCGAATTCGACGATCTGCCGATCGTGCCCCGGTTGCTCGGCGGGGAGGTGTTCGGCCGCGAGGCGGCTGGCCTCGGCTCGGTCGACCGGCGTCTGCGCGTCGGTCGGATATGCATGGATGTCCACGTTGTTCGCTCCTCGTGGCGATTGTCGTCGCCCTGGTGCGATCGTGCTCGACTTCGCTCGAATGCGCGAGCCCGGACATAGAACGAGCCCGGCGTCCCTGCTCCCCCCTCCTGGAGCAGGCCCTGCCGGGCTCGCAAGAACTACTCTCCGGTACCGGCCCAGCAGGATCCTGAAGAGTCGCTTAACGCGCGGCGTTGTCATCGACGCGGTCCACCGCGATATCCCCATATGAAGGACAACTCCTGCGGTGCGCACTGTGCGCGCCTGTGTACCAGGGACGGGCTGGCCGAGGTGCTTGCCACCGATCGCGGTCTGCTGCACTGGCGGGCTGTGCGCAGTCTCGGCGATGCGGGCCTGGCCGAGCACGCGGTGCAGGAGACCCTGCTGCGCGGCTGGCGTTCCTGTCAGGACTTCGACGATCGCAAAGGCAGCGTGCGAACCTGGCTGCTGGCGATCGAACGCAACGTCGTCATCGACATCCTGCGGGCCCGAGCCATTCGGCCCGGTGATGTGGGCTGGGACGACATCACCGAGGTATCGGTCTGTGGCAGACCGGATTTCGCCGACGGACTGGTCGACGGGCTGCTCGTCGACGACCTGCTGGCCAGGCTCCCGGAGCCGCAGCGCGCGGCGGTGACCGAGGTGATTCTGCACGACCGCGGGTACCGGGAGGTCGCCGCGGATTTCGGTGTTCCGGTCGGCACTGTGAAGACCCGGGTGCACTACGCGTTGCGGTCCCTGCGGCAATTGCCAGAAGTTGCCTGAGAGGCGTCTCTGAGGGCTCATCTGGGCATCCGAACAGCGCTTTTTCATACTTCCATCCAGTTACATTTCGGTAACTGTGCTTGCCCTGTGGTTGCCAACGTTGCAAGAGTGAACCACTGGGTTTGGTGTTACCAGGTGTTACCAATGGGAAGGGAGGGGTGCTCCGGTCCCGGAGCACCGACCGAACATGCAACCAAACATCATCAAGGCCGGAATCTGCTCTACCGTCTCCGCCGCGGTGGTGGTGTCGCTGTCGGGATTGATCCCCGTGACCGCCCACGCCGCTCCTGAACCGGCGACCAGCGCGCAGCTCGCCGGTAAGACGATCTTCCTCGACCCCGGTCACCAGGGGTCGGCGCATTCGGAGGACCTGAGCCGCCAGGTCGACAACGGCCGCGGCGGCACCAAAGACTGCCAGACCACCGGCATGACCTCACTCAACGGCATCCCCGAGCACACCATCAACTGGGATGTCGCCCAGCTCGTGCGGGCGTCCCTGGAGGCGCTGGGCGCCGACGTGGTGCTGAGTCGTGCCGACGACACCGGGTGGGGCGGCTGCGTCGACGATCGCGCCCGCGCCGCCAACCAGTCCGGCGCCGACGTGGCGGTGAGCATTCACGCCGACAGCGCGGGCCCCGACCAGCACGGATTCCACATCATCGTGCCGCAGCTCCCCATCCCCGACTCGATCGCCGACAAGGCGCAGTCCGGCGGCGGGCGGCTCGTGTCGAGCGCGGTCCGTGACGCCTACCTGGCAGCCGGCTTCTCGCCCGCGAACTACGCGGGCGTCAAAGGGGGTCTGCAGACCCGCGAGGATGTGGCAGGCCCGGCGCTGACACAGGTGCCGCTGGTGTTCGTCGAGATGGGCAACGGCGCCCATGCCGGCGACGCCGCTCGGCTGGAATCGCGCGAAGGTCAGCTCGAGCACGCGGTCGCCATCGCGACCGGCGTCGTGGGGTTCCTGCTGAACAAGCCGATCCCCGCCTACGCCGCCGCACCGGGTCGGGTGCCGGTCGCGACTACCACACAGACTCCCAAGCGCGCACCCGCTGCCGATCCGACAGGGACCCCCGCGCCGACCGCTGACGCGCCCGCGTCGCCGCCGGCCGCGAACCGGAACGGCGCTTCCGTACCGGCCGAGGACCCCAGCGGTGCCGGAACGCCCGCCGAGGGCACGAATGGGGCTTCGGCGCCCACCACCGCCCCGGCTGACTCCTCACAGCCCTCGAAGAAGCCCGGAGGGACCACCGCGTCGAGCCCGGAGTCCCAGACGCCGGCTCCGACCTCGACGACAGCGGCACCCCGCGCGGTCGCTCCGGCGCAGGTTCCCGCACCCGAGCAGGCACCGGCTGATCCGCCCGCGCTGCCCGGTGGCGCGAGCGACCAGACGGCGCCGACCGAGGATCCGGCCCCCGCCGACGCCAACGGTCCCGCGACCGGCGCACCGATCCCCGCTCGAGCCCCGATCGCCGATCCGGTTCCGGTGGCCCCCGTCCGCACCGCGGCCCCCGGCGACCCGCCCCGCACGACGTCACCCCAGGCGCCCGCCGCACCCGCTCCGAAGAAGCGCGGCACCACGCCCAAAACCGAGGCGGCGCCCGAAGAGCCCGAGCTCGATCTGAGCACCCTCGGCGGCCCGATCACCACCGTCATGACGCTGCTCATGCCTTTGGCCCAGGCCCTCGGCATGGACGAATCAACCATTCCCGGCCAGCTGATAAATCTGGTGTACACCCTGGTGGGCATGGTTTTCGGTCCATCCTGACAGTTCATCGCACCCACGCTGCCCACTCCTGATCCAGGGGTGGGCGGCGTGCTGTGTGGCCGGGGGTAGGTGGCACCATGGGTGCGGTGATTCCTGTCGTGATCGTTGCTGGGTTTCTCGGTTCGGGGAAGACGACCCTGCTCAACTACCTGCTGCGCAACAATCGGGGAACCCGGATCGGGGTGGTGGTCAACGACTTCGGGGCCGTGAACATCGACGCGATGCTGGTGGCGGGGCAGGTCGACGCGATGGTGTCGCTCGGCAACGGGTGCGTGTGCTGCGCGGTGGACGTGTCCGAACTCGACGATCTGTTCGCGCAGCTGGCGCAACCGCGCAGTGCGGTGGATGTGATCGTGGTGGAGGCGAGCGGGCTGGCCGAGCCGCGCAACCTGATCCGCATGGTGATCGCCAACCCGAACCCGCGTATCGCCTACGGCGGATTGGTCGAAGTGGTCGATGCCGAGCAGTTCACCGCCACCAGCACGCAGCATCCGGAGCTGGTGACCCATCTGCGGATGGCGGATCTGGTGCTGGTGAACAAGGCGGACCGCGTCGGAGCCGAGGCGCTGGCCGGTCTGCGGGCGCAGTTGGCCGACTGGGTCGGGCAGGTGCCGGTCTATGCGACGACGCACGGCCGTATCGATCCGGGCCTGCTGTTCGACGATCGGGCGCCCGATCAGCTGAGGGTGGCAGAGCAGCTGAGTTTCGACACACTGCTCGACGAGCACGACCACGATGATCCCGAGCACCGCCACCTCCACGATGACTACGTCTCGGTGTCGTTCACGACCGACCGCGCCTTGAATCCCCGTGCGCTGGTGGGCTTTCTGGAGGATCCGCCGCCAGGTCTGTTCCGTGCCAAGGGGTATGTGACGTTCGCGGTGGCGGGCGAGCGACGCAAGTTCGAAGTCCACCTGGTCGGCAGACACGTGGTCTTCACCCCCGGCAGCTGGGCGCGTGGCGAGCAGCGCGTCTCGAACCTGGTACTGATCGGCGCGGGGCTCGACGCGGACGGGGCGCTGAAACGATTGCACGACACCGTGTTCGACGGTGAGACACTCTTGGACGAGCAGGAGATGCTCGGCGTGTGGCGTTACACCGTGCAGTGACCGTCAGCCGCAGGCGTTGACCCACTCCGAAAGCCCGTCGGCGAACAACTGCCGCTTCCAGATCGGCACCTCGTGCTTGATCCGATCGACGAGCTCGGCGCACACCGTGAACGCCTCGGCCCGATGCGGCGCGGCCACCGCGACGACGATCGCCAACCCGCCGATCGTGAGCGACCCGATCCGATGTGTCGCCGCGACCGGAAGTCCGCTCGCCTGCGCCACTTCCGCGCAGATCGCGTGGAGGAAGCGCTCGGCCTGGGGGTGTGCGGAGTACTCCAGCGACGTCACCGCCTGCCCACCGTCGTGGTTGCGCACCTTCCCGGTGAACACCACCACCGCGCCGAATTCCGGTCCGTCGACAGCGTTTTCGACGGTGAGAGGGTCGAGGTCCTGATCGCTGATGGTCGCCAGCCGAACAGCACCGAAGTCACTCATGGTTGCCGCCTCCGGCTACTTGCGCGAGCAGATGATCCAACAGCGGTTCCAGCACCGCGATCCCGTCTTTCACCCCGCCGGGCGAACCGGGCAGGTTCACGACAACGGTGCGACCGGCCAGCCCGGCGACGCCGCGACTCAGTGCGGCCAGGGGGAACTTCGCGGTCCCACGCTGCCGGATCGCATCGGCGACACCCGGCAGCTCACGATCGAGCACGGCGCGGGTGGCCTCGGGCGTCGCATCGGTGGGGGAGGCGCCGGTGCCACCGGTGGTCACCACCAGCGCGGGCGCCGCGCTCAGTGCGTCGGCCAGCCCGGCGGCGATCTCCGCATCGGCGTAGACCAGCGGCCCACGGACCGAAAACCCTTGTGTGGTCAGCCAATCGACGAGTACGGGACCGGTCGTGTCGGTGCGGGTTCCCGCCGCGGTGCCGGTGGACGCGACGACCACGACTGCTGTCCGTGAAAAGGTCTGGGCGTCAGCTGATTCCGTCGCCCTGGGCGTCGACATCGGGGTCTCGACACCGGCACCCGCGTTCACCTGCGCCAACCGGTCGAGCGCCGGTGCGCCGGTGTCGGGCCGACTCTCCGGTCGCACCCAATGCCCGTGCTTTCCACCCTCTTTGGTGACCAGCCGGACCCCGTTCATCACCGCGGCGGGGTCTACCGCTTTCACCATGTCGTGCAAGGTGAGCCCAGCGACGGCCACCGCCGTCAGCGCTTCCATCTCGACGCCGGTCGGACCCTTCGTCTTGGCGGTCGCCTCGACGGTGATGGTCGTCTCGGTGAATCCGAACTCCACCTTCACCGACGACAGCGCCAGCTGATGACACAGCGGGATCAGCTCGGAAGTCTTTTTCGCACCGGCGATTCCGGCCAACCGCGCAGTAGACAACACGTCGGCCTTCGGCATGCCCTCGGCCCGCACCAACGCGATCACCTCGGCGGTGGTCTGCAATTCGCCTGCGGCGACGGCGATTCGGGTGGTGTCGGCTTTCGCGCTGACATCGACCATGCGCGCGCGACCCTCGCGGTCGACGTGGGACAACTCGCTCATAGCGACAAGATTCGCACAGGGACACCGGCGGCCAGCGAGGTGACCTCGGCGGGAACATCGACGAGCACATCGGCCCAGGCCATCGCCGCGATGAGATGTGAGCCGGGCCCCGAGATCACTTCGACCCCGTCCTCGGTCAACAGGCCGCGCAGGTATTGGCGACGACCGGCCGGGGAGCGCAGCGGCGTGCGCAGGGTCGTTTCGCCGCTCACGAGTTCCGGCAGTCCGGCCAGCGCGCGCACGGCGGGGCGCGCGAACACCGCGTACGACACCATCGTGCTCACCGGATTGCCGGGGAAGCTGAGCACGGGGACCTCGTCGACCACCGTGTAGCCCTGTGGTCCGCCGGGTTGCACCGCGACCGAGCCGAACGTCCCGCCGAGCGGACCCAGCACATCCTTGACGACCTCGAAGTCGCCCTTGGACACGCCACCGGAGGTGAAGACCACGTCGGCGGCGGCGATCGCGGCGTTCAGCACCGAGGTGAACACCGCGGGGTCGTCGGTGCTGTGCGCGACCTCGACCACCTCGACACCGTCGGCCCGCAGTGCCGCGGCCAGGGCGATGCCGTTCGAGTTGTAGATCTGTCCCGGCGCCAACACGCTGCCCGCGGGCTGGAGTTCGTCACCGGTCGTGATGCAGACCGCGCGTAATCGACTCAGCACCGACACGGCAGGCAGGCCGACAGCGGCCAGCGCCGCGATATGGCGGGGGGCGAGCACCGTGCCCGCCCGCGCGACGAGCTCACCGGTCCGCACATCGGTTCCTGCTTCGCGCACGAATTCGCCGCGCCCACGTCCACGTTCGACCACGATCCGACCGTCGCCGGCCTGCACATCCTCGACCGGCACCACACAATCGGCCCCGGGCGGCATCGGCGCACCGGTCATCACCTTCACCGCCGAGCCGACGGGCAGCGCATCGGTGCCCGGCTTACCCGCCGCCACCACGCCGACAACGGGCAGCGTGACCGGCGTGACGGCCACATCGGCCGCGCGCACCGCGTATCCGTCCATCGCCGAGTTGCGGAACACCGGCAGGTCGATCGGTGACACCACATCGGCCGACAGCGTGCGGCCGAGCGCGTCGGGCACCGCCACCTGTTCGTCGTGGCGGTCGGCGAGCGGGGCCAGCAGCGCGGCGACGGTGTCGCGGTACTCGTCGACGCTGCGTGCCGACGCGGTAGCGGGCCGGGGAGTCATGCTGCCAGCTTAATCTCCGCCGTCCGGGCCGGTCGGGGTCGCATTGCTCACGGTGGGGGCTTGCCTGTGGTGAGCTGACGAGTTCGCGAAGAATCGGCCCGGCGCAGGGAATGTGACGGGCCTTACGGGTCATACTGTAGAGATGACGCTGGTCGAGATGGGGATACCCGCCGTGCGATCGGAGCGGCCGTCCCTGGACGGCAGGCCCGAGACGCCGTTCCTCGTCGACCGTTTCGGCCGGATCGCTCGTGACCTACGCGTGTCCATCACCGAGAAATGCTCGCTGCGCTGCACCTATTGCATGCCGGAGGAGGGCCTGCCGCCGATTCCGCGCCAGGAACTGCTCACCGCCGACGAGATCGTGCGGCTGGTGTCGCTGGCCGTGCGCGAGCTGGGTGTGCGGGAGGTGCGGTTCACCGGCGGCGAACCGCTGATGCGTCGTGAGCTGGAACAGATCATCGCGGGCTGTCACGCGGCGGTGCCCGGCACCCCGCTGGCCATGACCACCAACGGCGTCGGCCTCGAACACCGCATCCACAAGCTCGCCGCGGCAGGCTTGACCAGAGTCAATGTCTCCCTCGACACCGTCGACCGGGAGGATTTCACCCGTCTCACCCGCCGCGACCGCCTGGAATCGGTGCTCAACGGCATCCGTGCCGCGCGCGACGCGGGCATGGCGCCGGTGAAGGTCAACGCCGTGCTGATGCGCCAGAATCTGGCGGGCGCGGCCGACCTGCTCGCGTGGTGCCTGGCCGAACAGTGCGAGCTGCGCTTCATCGAGGAAATGCCCCTCGACGCCGACCACGAGTGGGCCCGCGATCACATGGTGACCGCCGCCGACCTCCTCGATGTCCTCGGCGAGCGCTTCACCCTGACTCCCACCACCCGCGCCGACCCCTCGGCTCCGGCCGAGAAATGGCTGGTCGACGGCGGACCGGCGACCGTCGGCATCATCGCTACGGTCACCCGCAAGTTCTGCGACAGCTGCGACCGGACCCGGCTCACCGCCGATGGCATGTTGCGCTCGTGCCTGTTCAGCGACCAGGAGTTCGACGTGCGGTCCGCGCTGCGGGCAGGCGCCGACGACGACGAGGTCGCCGAGCTGTGGCGTGGCGCGATGTGGCAGAAATGGGCCGGTCACGGTATCGACGCCGCCGGTTTCGTCCCCCCGGAACGCACGATGGGAGCCATCGGTGGTTGAGGTCCGCTATTTCGCCGCCATCGCCGACGCGGTCGGCAAGAACACCGAATCCCTCGACCTACCCGACGGCGCCACCGTCGCCGACCTACGGGCGACCCTCGCCGCCACCTACGGTTCCGACGTCGACGGCCTGGTCGGCGTCTGCGCCTTCCTCATCGGTGACGAACTCACGCGTGACCCGTCGGCCATGCTCCGCGACCGCGTCGACGTACTGCCCCCGTTCGCCGGGGGCTAGCGCCACCAGGTGTCGAGCGGGGTGACCGGGACGGTGCGCTTGTGGCGGGTGTTGGTGAAGATCGACTCCACGCGCGTGGCCACCTCGGGGGTGACGTCCTTGCCTTCGAGATAGTCGTCGATCTCGGTGTAGCGCAGGCCGAGTGCGTCTTCGTCGGCGAGGGCGGGACGGTCGTCCTCGAGGTCGGCGGTGGGGACCTTTGACCAGATGCTCGACGGGGCGCCCAGTTCTTGCAGCAGGGCCGCGCCCTGACGCTTGGTGAGACCGGTGAGGGGGGTCAGGTCGACACCGCCGTCGCCGAACTTGGTGAAGAATCCGGTGACCGCTTCGGCCGCGTGATCGGTGCCGACCACCAGCAGGCTTTCCTGGCCCGCGAGGGCGTACTGGGCGACCATCCGCTCGCGCGCCTTGATGTTGCCGCGCACGAAGTCGCGCAACCGCTCGTGATCCAGCGCGCCCGCGACCTCGATGCCAACGGCGTCGGCGCTGGGGCGGATGTTCACCACGACCGTGCGATCGGGGTCGACGAAGTTCAACGCGATCTGCGCGTCGTGCTCGTCGGCCTGCATGCCGTAGGGCAGCCGCACCGCCAGGAATTTCGCCTCGACGCCCTCGGCCCGCAGCTCCTCGACGGCGAGCTGGCACAGCCGACCGGCCAGCGCGCTGTCCTGTCCGCCACTGATCCCTAGGGCGAACCCTTTGGCCGGGGTGGTGGCCAGGTAGTCCTTCAGGAAGTCGACGCGCTGCCGGACCTCCTGCTTCGGCTCGATCTCGGGCTGTACACCCAATTCGGCAATGATCTGTTCACGCAGTGTCCCCATGCCGTCTCACTCTACTTGTGGGGCAGGGGAAATGACCCGGCGAACCAGCCATTCCCAGTTGTCGCCGATCTGCTCGCGCGAGTAGCCCAGCACCTCGACCTGGTGGATGATCAGCGCCGCCGACAGCGTGGACAGCAGCGAGTCGGCGATCAGCGCGACTTCACCGTCGACCCCGGCCGCGCGCAGCAGCAGCGTGACGTGCGCCTTGTGCAGGGCGTACGGCCCGCCGCCGAAACGCCCGTTCTCCTCGGCGGCCCGATGCAGATCGCCCTCGACCTCGACATCGAGCAGCCGAGTCCGCCCGAACGCGATCAGCCGCTCGACCGGGTTCGCCTCGGGGCCGAGCGGTGCCGGGCCGAACATGAACGCGGCCTGGAACTTCTGCTCGGAATGATCCAGCAGCGCCAGCATCAGCCCGGTGCGATTGCCGAATCGGCGAAAGACCGTGCCCTTGCCCACTCCCGCGCGCTTGGCCAGCGCGTCCATCGTCAGACCGTCGACGCCGTGCTCACGCACCAACTGCTGGGCCGCGTCGAGCAGTAGCGCGCGATTGCGCGCGGCATCGGCACGTTCGACGGGTTCCGCGCTGCCGGGCAGCGGCTGTCCGATCCCCAGCAGGGGCGGCTCGTCGGATCTGGGTGTGCCGTAGCTCACGCCGCTCACACGTCCTCCGCGGGAAGTAATCGGACCGAGGTCCGGTTATTGTCGGATGAAACTTGGATCATTCCACTGAGTACACCAGGAGTCGCAATGAGCGAGACCCGCATCCTTACTCTCGTCGGAAGCCTGCGCGCGGGCTCCATCAATCGCCGCCTGGCCGAGGCTGCCGTGCAGACCGCGCCCGCCGACGTCGACATCACCATCTACGAGGGTCTCGGCGAGATCCCGTTCTACAACGAAGACCTCGATGTGCCCGACGCCGTGCCCGCGCAGGCCGCCGCGCTGCGTGCCGCCGTCGCCGCGGCCGATGCCGTCCTGCTGGTCACTCCCGAATACAACGGCACCCTGCCCGCCGTGCTGAAGAACGCCATCGACTGGGCCTCGCGTCCGTACGGCGCCGGCTCGATCAAGGGTAAGCCGGTCGCCGTGGTGAGCGCGTCGATCAGCCCGAACGCCGCGGCGTGGGCGCACGGCGACACCGTCAAGTCCGTGGGCGTGGCGGGCGGCGTCGTCGTCGAGTCGGCGCACGCGCAGTTCGCGACCATCGGCGAGCGTTTCGCGCAGACTCATCCGACCGAGGACGCCGAGGCGCTGACCCAGCTCGGCGCGACCGTCCACGAGTTGGTCGCCGCGGTGAACGGCACTTTGGTCTCGGCGTAAGCTGAGCGTTCGGCAGGGCGTCGCATCCGTCACGGATGCGACGCCCTTCGGCTGTCCACGGGGTTTGCTGAAGACTCGCCGGTAGATGAAATCGTGATCTGAACCACTGTTTTCCCTGCTGGCCGGTAGCCCGTCCTGGGACTTACCGCGTGGGAATTACATCCGTGCGACTCGCAACACCTTGTGTTGTTCCCATCTGTCGGACACTAGGTGTAGTGTCTGTCGTACTGGAAGACGGTGTGAAGCCACCACTGATCGGGCCCAAGGGAAGGGGTTGCGAGCAGGGCTTTCTTCGCTAGATCCAGGAGTTTGCGCAGCATCACCCGTTCGTGCATTGCATACGGATCACAGGCTGTGGATCAGGCATAGGAGAGAGGGACTTCCATCATGACCATCACCGTGTACACCAAGCCCGCTTGCGTGCAGTGCAACGCCACCTACAAGGCGCTCGACAAGGTCGGGGTGGACTACGACGTCATCGACATCTCGGAGAACGACGAGGCGCGTGATTTCGTCATGGCACTGGGCTACCTGCAGGCGCCGGTCGTCGTCGCGGGTGAGGATCACTGGTCGGGCTTCCGTCCCGACCGCATCAAGTCGCTCGCCGTCGCGGCTGCCTAGTTCGCGCCGGTTCGCCGGTAAGGAGGCGCCATGCCCGAGCAGATGTCTCCGGGCGGGCTGGTCTACTTCTCCAGCGCCTCGGAGAACACCCATCGTTTCGTCGAGAAGCTCGGTCTCCCGGCTACTCGACTTCCACTGCACACATCATCTGATCCGCCGCGGATCGACGAACCCTACGTGCTGATCACCCCCACCTATGGCGGTGGTCGGCACGTCATGGGTGGACAGCGTCCCGACAAGGACCTCGTTCCGCGGCAAGTCGCCAAGTTCCTCAACGACCCACACAACCGCGCGCTGCTGCGCGGGGTGATCGCGGCCGGCAACACGAACTTCGGCGATACCTATTGCGTTGCAGGAGACATCATCTCGCAAAAATGCGGGGTGCCGTATCTGTATCGCTTCGAACTCATGGGAACCGCTGAGGACGTCGCGCGCGTCCGAGAGGGATTGGGATTGTTTTGGCAACAGCAACCACAGCACCGGCAGGCAAGTCAGCACGCCTAGAGAAGTCGGCGGTGCGCGGCGAGGCGGGCGAGGTGCTCGACTACCACGCCCTCAACGCGATGTTGAACCTGTACGGCCCCAACGGTGAGATCCAGTTCGACAAGGATCGAGAGGCCGCGAACCAGTACTTCCTCCAGCACGTGAACCAGAACACGGTCTTCTTCCACAACCTGGACGAGAAGCTGGATTACCTGGTCAAGGAGAACTACTACGAGACCGAGGTGCTCGACCAGTACGGTCGCCCCTTCGTCAAGCAGCTGTTCCAGCAGGCCTATGCCAAGAAGTTCCGGTTCCCGACCTTCCTCGGCGCGTTCAAGTACTACACCTCGTACACGCTCAAGACCTTCGACGGTAAGCGCTACCTGGAGCGGTTCGAAGATCGCGTCTGCATGGTCGCGCTGACGCTGGCCGCCGGTGACGAGGTGCTCGCGAGCAACCTGGTCGACGAGATCATCGACGGCCGCTTCCAGCCCGCCACCCCCACCTTCCTCAACTCCGGCAAGAAGCAGCGCGGCGAGCCCGTGTCCTGCTTCCTGCTGCGCATCGAGGACAACATGGAGTCCATCGGGCGCTCCATCAACTCCGCGCTGCAGCTGTCCAAGCGCGGCGGCGGCGTCGCCCTGCTGCTGAGCAACATTCGTGAGCACGGCGCCCCGATCAAGAAGATCGAGAACCAGAGCTCGGGTGTCATCCCGATCATGAAGCTGCTCGAGGACTCGTTCTCCTACGCCAACCAGTTGGGTGCGCGTCAGGGCGCGGGCGCGGTGTACCTGCACGCGCACCACCCCGACATCTACCGCTTCCTCGACACCAAGCGCGAGAACGCCGACGAGAAGATCCGCATCAAGACGCTGTCGCTGGGTGTGGTGATCCCCGACATCACCTTCGAGCTGGCGAAGAAGAACGAGGACATGTACCTGTTCTCGCCGTACGACGTCGAGCGCATCTACGGTGTGCCGTTCGCCGATGTGAACGTCACCGAGAAGTACTACGAGATGGTCGACGACAAGCGCATCCGTAAGTCGAAGATCAAGGCGCGCGAGTTCTTCCAGACCATCGCCGAGCTGCAGTTCGAGTCGGGCTACCCCTACATCATGTTCGAGGACACGGTGAACCGGGCCAACCCGATCAAGGGCAAGATCACCCACTCGAACCTGTGCTCGGAGATCCTCCAGGTCTCCACCCCCTCGGAATTCAACGACGATCTGTCCTATTCCAAGGTGGGCAAGGACATTTCGTGCAACCTCGGTTCGCTCAACATCGCCAAGGCGATGGACTCGCCCGACTTCGGTCAGACCATCGAGACCTCGATCCGCGCGCTCACCGCTGTCTCGGATCAGACCCACATCTTCTCGGTGCCCTCGATCGAGCAGGGCAACAACGAGTCCCACGCCATCGGCCTCGGGCAGATGAACCTGCACGGATACCTGGCGCGTGAGCGGGTCCACTACGGCTCCGAAGAAGGTGTGGATTTCACCAACATCTACTTCTATACCGTGGTCTACCACGCGATTCGGTCCTCGAACCTGATCGCCAAGGAGCGCGGCTCCTCGTTCGGTGGGTTCGCCGAATCCAAGTACGCCAGCGGCGAGTACTTCGACAAGTACACCGAGCAGGCGTGGGTGCCCAAGACCGACAAGGTGGCGCAGATGTTCGCCGAGGCCGGCGTGCGCATCCCCACCCAGGACGACTGGCGTCTGCTGAAGGCCTCGGTGCAGGAATACGGCATCTACAACCAGAACCTGCAGGCCGTGCCGCCGACGGGTTCGATCTCCTACATCAACCACTCCACCAGCTCGATCCACCCGGTGGCGTCGAAGATCGAGATCCGCAAGGAAGGCAAGATCGGCCGCGTCTACTACCCGGCCCCTTACCTGGACAACGACAATCTCGAGTACTACGACGACGCCTACGCAATCGGTTACGAGAAGATCATCGACACCTACGCTGCTGCCACCCAGCACGTGGATCAGGGCCTGTCTTTGACCCTGTTCTTCAAAGACACCGCGACTACCCGCGACATCAACAAGGCCCAGATCTACGCCTGGCGCAAGGGAATCAAGACTCTGTACTATATCCGTTTGCGCCAAATGGCCTTGCAAGGGACTGAAATAGAGAATTGCGTCTCGTGCATGTTGTAGTTCTTCAGTAGCAAACTCGGCGCGGAGGTCCGATGGGCAAGGCGGCTTGTGGTGTGATCTACGGGATTCGTCTCCGCGCTGAGTTTGATTATCGCTATATAGGGCTGACGACAAAGTCGGAGCATGTGCGGCTCCGTCAGCATTTCAAGGCTGCCAGCGCAGGTCGAAAGACCCCGTTCTATGACTGGCTGCGCAAGCAGGATTGCGATGATGTGATCGCGGATGTCCTGGATTGGGTATACGGCCTCAAGAAGCTCGGCCGGGCCGAGATCGATTGGATCGCGTATCTTCGGAAGGAAGGCCAGCCATTACTCAACCTCGCTGATGGCGGACTCGGACCTGTTGGTGTGGACTGGACTGCGGAAATGCGGGAGGCTGCGCGGATCCGGTCGACCGGCCGTCCGGGTTCGAGCCGGTTCGGCGAAGAGAATCCGTTTCACGGGCGTACGCACTCGCCTGCACAGCGAATGAAATGGTCGGCCGAACGCAAAGGCTCATACCAAGGGGAAGCCAATCCCAAATTTGGAAAGTTCGGGCCAGAGCACCCCGGATTCGGCCATTTGATGTCGGAGGAATCGCGTCGGCGTCTTTCGGAGATGAGGACCGGCGCGGGAAACCCGAACTACGGACGGACGGCCAGCGCGGAGACTCGGGCAAAAATGTCCGCTGTGCGCAAGGGGTGGCCCATGCCATCAAGCACGCGTAATGCGCACACGCGCTACCACACGAACAAGGGCATGGTCAAACAGTCTTGCGCGTACTGCGTCGAGGACCTGACGAAACGGAACGATCCCATACCTGGAGCCGATAGCTGAACCTGCCCTTTCGAGTTATGGGGCACTGTCGAAGAGGTCGAAGCAGGACCAGCCGCCGCGGAACCACTGGCCGATCAGCTGCCAGGTCGACGGGTAGGTGCCGTCGGGGTGACGCAGTCGGAGTCCGTATGAGCACTTGCCGATCGTCGTCCGGGTGAGCCGTTGGACGATCGTGCGGTGCAGGAAGGACGCGCCGAGCCAGGCGAGGATGCCGTACAGAACGGCCGTCGTGCCGGATGCGATGTACCAGGCGGTGGCGCCGATCGCGGCGTGCAATGCCATATCGATGAGGAACGCGGGTATCACGCCGGTCTCGTCGCCGCTGGAAGTGCTTCCGGTGAGCGGGAATTCGTCCGTCGGGCGCCGACGTGTCTCGGGAGCGATGCGCGACGGCTGCGCGTCGGCGCCACGGGCGTATCCGCTGTTCCTCGCCGCGTGCCGGGGCGGTGCTGCGTTGCTCATGGGGCTCAGCGTGGTCGACACCGCTTAACAAGTACCCGCTGCCGACCTTGTCGACCTGTTCACCGGGTCTCTTGCGGCGGGGCCTCGCATGAATTATGGTCGATATGACTAATAGTGAGGGTGGGAGATGGACCTGCTGGATCTGGTTGCCGCACTGCAGCAGCCGTTGTTCACGGTGCTCGGGACGGCCGTGAGTTGGACCGAGGTGCTCGGGTTCGGCAGTGGGGCGCTGTGTGTGTGGTTGGTCGCTCGCCAGCACATCGCGAACTGGCCGATCGGCATCGCCAACAATGTGTTCTTCATTCTGTTGTTCACCCAGGCGGGGCTTTTCGCCGACGCGGGGTTGCAGGTGGTGTTCATCGCGCTGGCCGGGTACGGGTGGTGGACGTGGGTGCACGGGTCCTCGCGCACCGAGCCGCTGCCGGTGCGTCGGACGACGCGGGTCGAATGGCTGTGGCTCGCGGCGTTCGGAGTACTCGGTACCGCCGCGATCACCGTGCTGCTCGACACGGCCACCGAGTCCACCGTGCCGTTCTGGGACGCGCTCACCACCGCGCTGTCGCTGATGGCGACCTACGGGCAGTGCCGTAAACGGCTGGAGTCGTGGTGGTTGTGGATCGCGGCCGACCTCGTCTACATCCCGCTGTATGCCTACAAGGGGCTGTACCTGACGGCGCTGTTGTACCTCGGATTCCTCGCGCTGTGCGTTCGTGGGTTGATCGCTTGGCGTCGTGATGTGGTCGAGGCCCCGGTGGCGGTCGCGGCATGACGCGGTATGGGCACGGGCTGGTTCTCGGCAAGTTCTATCCGCCGCACGCGGGTCATCACCACCTGGTTCGTACCGCCGCCGCCCGCTGTGAGCGGCTGACCGTGCTGGTCTGCGCGTCGTCGGTGGAGTCGATGCCGCTCGCCGACCGCGTGGCCTGGATGCGCGAAATGCATTCTGATCCAGCAATTTCCGTCGTCGGCGCCGTTGACGACGTGCCGATGGACATCACCGACTCCGCCATCTGGGACGCCCACATGGCGGTGTTCTTCGCCGCTGTCGCAGACCCCGTCGACGCGGTCTTCACCTCGGAGGCTTACGGCGACGAGCTGGGCCGTCGCTTCGGCGCCGACGCGATCTGCGTCGACCCGAGGCGACTGCGCCACCCGATCTCGGCGACCGAGATCCGCCGAAATCCCCTCGCGCACTGGGACTTCCTGTCCCCGCCGGTTCGCGCCGCGATGACCAAGCGGGTGGTGGTGCTCGGTGCGGAATCGACCGGAACCACGACCGTCTCGCACGCGCTCGCCGCGCACTACGGCGCCCGCTACGTCCCCGAGTACGGCCGCGAATACAGCGAACGAAAGCTGGCCGCACTCGGTCCCGGCGGGCACTGGTCCGATATCGACTTCACCTCGCCGGAATTCCCGCTGATCGCCGCGCACCAGCAGGCGGGCGAGGATCGCGCGGCCCGCGACACCGGCCCGGTACTCGTCTGCGATACCGATGCCTTCGCCACGACCATCTGGCACGAGCGCTATCTCGGCTACGCCCATCCCAGCATGGTCGCCGAGCGCCGCCAGCACCTGTGGCTGCTCACCGACCATGTCGGCGTCGCGTTCGAAGACGACGGTGTGCGCGACGGCGAGCACCTGCGGCCGTGGATGACCGAGCGTTTCCGCACCGAACTCACCCGCACCGGCCGACGATTCACGATGCTGACCGGTCCACCCGAACAGCGCCTCGCCACCGCCGTGGCCGCTGTCGACGCGCTGCTGGCCGAAGGCTGGGACATCGCGGACCCGCTGCCGGAGCGCGCCACAAACGAACGGGCGTGCACCTAGGACGCAGACCGAGCGCACCGTGCGAGTTCGTCACAGCATCGGGGGCGGGGTTGTGGTGATCGGCCCAGGCTTGGCGAACGACGGCTCGGGGCGGCCGCGAACCTTGTTACCGTGGCCGCGTTTTGCGATGCACGGTGAGAGGGAACACGGATGAAGCGCGCGCTCATGGCGGTGGCGACCGGGGGATTGGCGTTGGCGGCGCTCGTCGGATGTTCCAGCGACGGGCAGGAGTCATCGGCAACGACAGCGTTGTTCGAACCGTGCGCCGGAGTAACCGCGGACGCTCTACACAAGGCCGGCGTCGACCCCGCGACGAAAGTCGCTGCCGGCGCGGTGGCTGCAGGCTGGCAGACCTGCGAGTGGACCGGCAGCACCGCCTACCTGCGAGTGTTCTCCACCTCGCGAACCCTCGGGGAATTCGAATCCGAATCGGGCGAAACAGCTTTCGCCGACTACACCGTCGCAGGCCGCACGGGCCGTCGCCTCGGTGGCGCTCCCACTTCCGGCTCCTGCGACGTCCTCTTCTCCGCTGATCAGGGCGTAATCCGCATGGTCGTAGTGAACAACCCCGCCCACCAGGGCGACGACGCCTGCGCGACTCTGCGCCAGATGGGTGAGTCGATCGTCCCGAACTTTCCCGCCTGAACCAGCGGGAAGTCGGGTCACCGGGTCGCTCATCACGCCAATGCCGGGATCACCTCGCGTTCGAAGAGTTCGATGCCGGAGGTGTCGTAGGCGGCTTCGGGGAAGTTGACGATGGTGTAGGCGAGGCCCAGATCCTTGACCTTCGTGAGGCGTTCGACGATCTGCTCCGGGGTGCCGACGGCCGCGCTGGTGGCGAACTGTTCGTGCACACGGGCTTTGGCCACATCGGCGCCGAGGAAGGGAGTGAAGCGATCGACGATCGTCGAGAGGCGTTCCTGCACTTCGGTTTCGGTGGTACCGACGATGGCGTTGAAGTTCGAGCTGCGGGTGATGGCGGAGAAATCGGTGCCGACCTCTTCGCAGTGCTGGCGCAGGATGTCGGACTTGCGGGCGAATTCGTCGGGGTCGCCGCTGAAGTTGGTGTAGTCGGCGTATTTCGCGGCGATGCGCAGGGTCTTCTTCTCGCCGCCACCGGCGATCCAGATCGGGATGCCGTTCTCCTGCAACGGTCGTGGGTGCACGATGGCGTCATCGACCTCGTAGTACTTGCCGTTCAACGTTGCCCGGCCGGTCTGCCACGCCTGGCGGAAGATCTGCACGCCTTCGTCGAGGCGGCCTAGTCGCTCACCGGCAGAGGGGAAGCCGTAACCGTAAGCGCGCCACTCGTGTTCGTACCAGCCGCCGCCGATGCCCATTTCCACC
Source organism: Nocardia salmonicida (assembly GCF_036142455.1). NCBI lineage: Bacteria > Bacillati > Actinomycetota > Actinomycetes > Mycobacteriales > Nocardiaceae > Nocardia > Nocardia salmonicida. The sequence goes on along the minus strand of NZ_CP108014.1, from coordinate 4,436,236 downwards.
CGGCCGCCCGAGATGAGGTCGACGGTCGCGGCTACCTTGGCGAGGTAGGCGGGGTTGCGGTAGCTCATGGCAGTACACATCTGCCCCAGCCGCACGCGCGAGGTGGTGGCCGCGAACGCCGCCATCAACGACCACGCCTCATGGGTGGCCTCGTCGGTGGGAACGGGCGTGGTGTGGAAGTGGTCGTAGACCCAGATCGACTCCCAGTCGGTGCCGGTGTCGAACCGCTGGGCCAACTCGCGCATCACCGACCACTGGTCGGCCGGTTCTATACCGACCAGATCCAGCCGCCAGCCCTGGGGAACGAAGATGCCGAAGCGCACAGGTTTTCTCCTGGATTGAGTAGAACTCGAGCGGCGCCACACGCCGCGGGTGTCGAGAACCACTGTTCCACTTCTGCGCGCTCAGGCAACTATTGTGCGCGCACCGCGCTGAACCCTGGACCGGCCGTTATGCACCGAAAATCATTTGGCACGCGGCGCTGACCCGGGCATGCTGGCAGCTGTATGAACAATATTTCCCCACCCCGCCTCGGCGTCGACTTCGGCCGAGTGATCCAAGGGGCCGCGCTCACACCGGGCGCCGCGGACACCGTATTCCTCTCGGGCGGCTTCGACGAAGCGATGCGTACTCCGCCGAGTCGTGACGCGTTCGAAGTACTCGATCGGCTGGTCACCCGCTTCGACGGCAATGTCTGGGTGATCTCGAAGTGTGGTCCGCGGATCGAGCAACGTACCCGGCAATGGCTCGACCATCACGACTTCGCCGCTCGCACCGGAATACCCCGAGAACACTTGCGCTTCTGTAGAACTCGCGCCGACAAGGCCCCGCATTGCGCCGAACTCGGCATCACGCACATGATCGACGACCGGCTCGATGTGCACACGATCCTGCGCGATCTGGTGCCCCGGCGGTACCTGTTCGGCGCGCAGGCCGGGCCGGTCCCGGACTGGGTGACCCACACGCCCGACTGGCCCGCGGTCGAACGTGCGATCGGTGCGGATCTCGCGGGTCAGGCGCTCGGGTCACCGTAGGAGGCGGCGATGTCCTTGCTGCTCGGCCAGCGGCTGTAGGTGGGCGACTGCGGCCAGCCTTCGGGGCTGTCCTGCCATTCCTCCTGGCGGCCGTAGGGGAGTGCGTCGATGAGTCCGAAGCTGTAGGCGAGTTGTTCGGTGCCACGGCCGTCGGTGTGCCAGCTGCGGTAGACGGTGTCGCCGTCGCGCAGGAAGGTGTTCACGGCGAAGCCCGCGTCGGGGCCGGCGCCCATGTCGGCGCCGAACGGACTGTCGGCGGTCGAATACCAGGTCATCGCGTTGCCGACGCGCTTCTTGTAGGTGAGCACCTCGTCCATCGGCCCCTGGGTCACGATGACGAAGCGCGCGTCGTAGCCGTCGAGGAAATCCAGTCGTGCGTACTGCGCGGTGAGGCCGGTGCAGCCGGGGCACTGCCAGGTGTTCCCCGGCGTCCACATGTGGTGATAGGTGATCAGCTGCGAGTGTCCGTCGAAGACCTCGGCGAGTGAGACATCGCTGCCGTCTTCGGCTGTCAGTGTGTAGTCGGGCAGCCGGACGGCGGGCATGCGGCGGCGCTGGGCGGCGACGGCGTCGAGTTCGCGCGTCGCCGCCTTCTCCCGAATCCTGAGCTGGTCGAGTTCGGCCTGCCAGGCGTCGTGATCGACGATGGTGGGCAATGCTGTCATGATGGGCCACCCTTCGATGTGTACGGCGTGCACATTTGATATGTTCACACCGTATACTTCATCGAAAGGGAGTTCAAGGGTTGGCCTATCACCACGGTGACCTCGCGGCGGCATTGGTCGAGGCCGGGCTGGAGCTCACCCGGTCCGGCGGTCCCGACGCGCTGACGATCCGCGAAGTCACCCGCCGGGTCGGCGTCACGCCGAATGCCGCCTACCGGCATTTTCCCGACCGGCAAGCGCTGCTGCGCGCCGTCTCGGCCGCGATCGAGTCCAGGATGGCCGAGGGTATGGAGCGCAGTCCGGCGGCGCCGCGTGCGAGTCTGCGCGCGGTCGGGCTCCGCTATATCGGCTTCGCGCTGCTCGAACCGGGCTGGTTCACGGTCGCGTTCTTCGGCGCCGGTGACATCTCGCCGGAGTCGGTGGTCGACTCGCCCGCCTACCTCGCCCTCGCCGACGCGCTCGACATGATGGTGCACGTCGGCGACCTCGCTCCCGTGGCGCGCCCCGGCGCGACCTGGAGTTGCTGGTCCACCGTGCACGGATTCGCGGAACTGGCGTTGCGCGGGCCGTTGCGACACCTGGACCGCGCCGAGCTGTGGCCGCTCGCCGAACAGGCCGTCGACACCGTCATCGCGGGACTGCCGCGGGCAATGTGATCGGTGTCACTGTGACCAGTGGTACGCAAGCTGAAGGTGAAACAAGTGGGGCCCGCATGTAGTCTCGTGGGTGGAAGGGTGTGCCCGTGTGGGTACTCCAAGGCGATTCGCGGAGAGATCACCCGCGGCGACTGCGAGGAGGTGGGGTTGCTATGCGCAACGAACCTCCCAGTCGAAGGCCGCGCGGCGTCGCCCCTTCGTCCTTGCACCACACATCCTGACCTGTTCGGTCCGGTCTGTGCGTGTCGGCCTCGGCGGTGGACGCCCCGCGGTGTGCACCACCGTCACTCGTTCCACTTCTCGCACATCCTGTAGCTGTGCCGCAGGCGTGTGCGCTGTCACGCCAGAGGACTCGATCATGTCGAACGTCGATCTCGTTACCGCCCGTCATGTACCCGCCGAAACCGTTGTGCCCGAAGTGATTTCGCCGCGCCGCAGGGCCGTCGAAGACCATGCGGTCACCGAGGCGCTCGAAATCCTGTCCGAGTCGGTGCGCGACATCGTCGCGACCCACCGGGTCTGTCACGGCCTCGACTGGCTCGACAACCGTCCGCCGCACGTCATCGCCGACGCGCTGGCGCGCATGGACGCCGTGCAGGCCGGTGTCGTGTTCCGGTTGCTCGACAAGGAGCGCGCGCTCAGTGTGTTCGAGGAGCTCGAGCCGGTCGACCAGCAGCAGATCCTGCAGGGACTGCGCGAGAAGAGCTTTCGCGATCTCGTCGAGGCGATGGACCCCGACGACCGCGCCCGCATGCTGCACGAAGCGCCCGCCAAGGTCGCCAAGAAGGTCCTCGCCGGACTGAGTCCGCGCGAGCGCCGGATGACGGCCACGCTGCTCGGCTATCCCGAGGGCTCGGTCGGGCTGTACATGACGCCGGAAGTCGTTGCGCTGCCGGATAATCTGACCGTCGCGCAGGCGCTGGGTTGTGTGCGTGCCAAGGGCGGCAACGCCGAGACGGTGTACACGCTGCCCGTGGTCGATCGCGGCCGTCGTCTCACCGGCATCGTCGAACTGCGCGAGCTGGTGCTGCACTCCCCGGACGCGATGGTGTCCGAACTCGTCGTCACCGAGCCGCCGTTCGTGCGGGCCACCGATGCCGCGGAGAAGGCCGCCCGGCTGATGAGTTCCACCAACCTCATCAACCTGGTGGTCGTCGACAGCGAGGATCGAGTGGTCGGGCTGCTCACCATCGACGACGCGATGGAGGTGCTCGAGGCCGCCGACAGCGAGGACGTCGCCAAGCAGGCCGGTTCGGCGCCGTGGGAAGGCCATTACATGGCCGCCAAGGTGTTCCAGCTGGCGCGCTACCGGGCGCTGTGGCTGACGCTGCTGCTGTTCGCGGCCACGCTGACCGTGAGCGTCACCGACATGTTCGCCTCGACCCTCGAACAGGCCGCGAGTCTGGCGCTGTTCATCCCGTTGTTGATCGGGGCGGGCGGCAATGCCGGTGCGCAAGCGGCGACGGCGTGCGTGCGCGCGCTGGCGGTCGGCGAGGTGCGCGTCTCGGATCTGTTCAAGGTGATCTGGCGCGAATGCCGGGTCGGGCTGGTGCTCGGCACCATGCTGGCCGCGGCGGGCCTGCTGATCGGCACGGTGTTCGTCGGGCCGAAGATCGCCATCGTCGTGGCCATCACCCTGGTGGTGATCTGCGGCTGGGCGGCGACCATCGGCGGCACGATGCCGTTGCTGGCCAAGAAGTTCCGGATCGACCCCGCGGTGGTGTCCGCGCCGATGGTGACCACGCTGGTCGATGCGACCGGGCTGATCATCTACTTCACCACCGCGAAGCTGGTGCTGGGAATCTAGCGCTGCGGGAAGAGCGTGAGCGTCTGCGCCATGACGTCCTTGGCGACGTCGTCGGTGGCGGCGACCACCTCGACAACCGGAATACGCCTGCCGAACGCGGTGGATTCGGCGGGCAGTTCCGGGCCGACAGCCGCGGTGTAGATCGGGATCGAGCTGTCGTACACCGAGACCGAGCGGTGCACCGTGCGGCCGTCGATTCGGTCCTCGGTGCTGTTGGCGGCCAGATATTCGGGCACGCGGTACTCGTAGCTCACGGTGATCTTCTCGCCGCGATAATTGAACAGGCACTGGGTGAGTCGCAGTTCGTCGTCCGGGACGGCGCCGGCCAGTTTGCCCCGGACCGTGCACGGATCGGCGCCGAGCAGCACGGTCGGTGCGGTGTCGGGGGAGGTGCCCTGCGGCGGTGATTGCCGCCAGCGGTCGACCATGCCTGGCATCAGTTCGTCGGCGACGATGCAGGGGTTCTTGCCCGGGGTGGAAAGGCCGAGGTAGAAGGCCGCGCTGGACGGGAACTGGGCGGTCGCGCCGCAGGCGCGTGGTTCGCCGGTCTCGCGGTCGGGAACCGTGCGGACGGTCGCCCCGCCTATCTGCCTCATGATGCCTCGGCCGCTCGTGGACACACTGCTCAGCAGGGTGGCGTGCCAGGTCAGGGTCGAGCCCTCACCGGCTTTGTCGCTGCCGAGAAGGGCCCGGCACGAATCCAATCCGACGGTCACGCTCTTGACCTCGCCGAGCTTCGCCAGGACGTCACGCGGTAGCAGCGCGCAGACGTCGACCTGGCGGGTCGCCTGGGCTACCTCGGCGCGCTGGTTCGGATCCTGAGGAACCTTCGACCAGAACTCGGGGGGCTGGGCGGGAATCACCGGTGCGGGCAGCGGCGGCAGTTCCCCGTAGTCGGGGGGTTTGCCCGCGTCGTCACTCCCACATGCGGCGCACACGAGCAACGCGGCAGCGGCCAGCGCCATCCTGCGATACATCGGCACCCCTGTCCTCGACAGATCCGGGCCCGGACTCGCGCCCGACCACCGAGTCTGCCCGCGACGGCAACATTCGTGCAAACATCGTGCCGGGTCGTTCTCAGAACGTTGTCGTCAGCGCACCAGCGGCAGGGTTTCGCGCATGACCTTCTCCGCGATCGCCGAATGGGCCGTGACCGAAACCGTCGGCACGCGCCGACCGAGCAGCGCGTCGGTCGGCCCTGGCGCGAGGCCGGGGCCGACGACGGCCGACAGCGACGCCATGTCGGCCTGGGCCGTGTCGAATCGGTACACCTGGCGGGAACCCACGGTGAAGGCCGGGGTGTCGTCGATGATCGAGCGTTCCTCGTTGTAGTCGTAGGTGACGATCGCATCGCGCCCGTCGACAGTCAATTTGCAGGTGGTGACACCCTGATCGGCCACCGGCACCCGGACACCGAGCAGCGGCGCGACCGCGCACGGATCGGCCCCGGTGACCACCGCCCGGTCCGAATCCGGCGAGGTACCCTGCGCGGGCTCCTTGCGCCACTCGGTCAACGCGATCCGCACCAGCGTCCTCGCCGACGTGCAAGCGTCCTGCGGCGCCCGCACGCTGAACGACAGATCGGCCCCCGCCACGAACCGCGCCCACGCCTGGCAAGCCCCGCGCACCTGTGGATCAGCCGACGCCGCCGGCTCGTCGTTGAACTGCACCCGCACGTCCCCCATGGACTCCTCGTCGACCGGCCCGTCCATGCTCGGCTCACCCTCGAACATCACCCCGGTACTCCAGGTCGCGTCGATGCCGGTGAGGTGACCCGGTACGGAGATGCTGAGTCGGCACTGATTCGGATGCACGTTCTCGATATCGCGCACGGTGCCGAGGGCGCCCAGCGCCGCGCGGGGGAGCAGGGCGCACACATCGATCGCCCTGACCTTGCGCAGTGTCGCGAGCCTCTCCTGATCGGAAACCGCTGCGGTGGACCAGAAACCACCCTTGGGCATGGTGTCCGGTGCGGGTTCGCTCCCGCAGGCGACCATCGTCAGCACTGCGGCGGAGAGCAGGATGAGGTGTCGCACAGGGGTTCTCCTTGTCCAGTCCACGCAATCGCATCGGAAATCCCCCTCGCGCTCGCGCGAGACAGTTCCCGCTCCTACAGACCCGCTTCGAATGCCAGTGTGCCGGAATTGGCGCCCCGCACCCGCACCGGGCCCGGGCGTGCCGGGCAGTGGCGACGCTCACCGGCGAAGTGGGAGTCGGCACACATGTGGCGAATCACTGGCGATGCGATGGTGGTGAGATCGCGATCGTGCCGCACAATGGGGGCCGCGTGTGTGGTGTGGGTGTTCGGCCGGTCGGGTCGAGTTCTCCGCGCCGCAACACAAGCTGTAGTGCTCCCCGAGGTTGTCACCCACTACGAGTAGTGTTCGTGGGTGAAGGGCTTCGCGCACGGCGGCGGGTGCGGGTCAACAGGTCTGGCGGAAAGGTGTGGAGGCGGAATGAAGCTCATCGATCGGGCGTCGGCCATCAATTGGAATCGGGTGCCCGATGAGAAGGATGCCGAGGTCTGGGATCGGCTGACCGGCAACTTCTGGTTGCCCGAGAAGGTCCCGGTGTCCAACGATATCCCGTCCTGGAACACCCTCACCCCGGACGAGAAGCAGCTCACCATGCGGGTCTTCACCGGCCTGACGCTGCTCGACACCATCCAGGGCACCGTCGGCGCGGTCTCGCTGATCCCCGACGCGATCACCCCGCACGAGCAGGCGGTGTACACCAACATCGCGTTCATGGAGTCGGTGCACGCCAAGAGCTACAGCTCGATCTTCTCCACCCTGTGCTCCACCAAGGAGATCGACGAGGCGTTCCGCTGGTCGGAGGAGAACCGCAACCTGCAGCGCAAGGCCGAGATCGTCCTGGGCTACTACAACGGTGACGACCCGCTCAAGCGCAAGGTCGCCTCCACGCTGCTGGAGAGCTTCCTGTTCTACTCCGGCTTCTACCTGCCGATGCACTGGTCCTCGCGGGCCAAGCTCACCAACACCGCCGACATGATCCGCCTGATCATTCGCGACGAGGCCGTGCACGGGTACTACATCGGATACAAGTACCAGAAGGGCCTGGAGCTGGTCTCCCAGGCCGAGCGCGACGAGCTGAAGAACTACACCTTCGAGCTGCTCTTCGAGCTCTACGACAACGAGGTCGACTACACCCAGGACCTCTACGACGAGGTCGGCCTCACCGAGGACGTCAAGAAGTTCCTGCGCTACAACGCCAACAAGGCGCTGATGAACCTCGGCTACGAGGGCCTGTTCCCGAAGGACGAGTGCGAGGTGAACCCGGCCATCCTGTCGGCGCTGTCGCCCAACGCCGACGAGAACCACGACTTCTTCTCCGGCTCGGGCTCGAGCTACGTCATCGGCAAGGCGATCAACACCGAGGACGAGGACTGGGAGTTCTGAGCGAACTCGACTGGAACGGCGGCGGAGCGTTATCCGCCGCCGTTCTGCTGTTCCGGGGTGGTCGCGCGGGTGAATCGCGCGGCGAGCAGGCGCAGGTGCTCGACCAGTTCGGGGCCGTGTTCGATCTCGAAATCGGTGTCGAGGGCGCCGAGCAGGAAGGTCAGGCCGCGCGGGTTGTCGGCGCCGATCTCCAGGCGGCAGGCGTCGGCGTCGATCGGTTCGACGGTGCCGTAGGTGGCCGCGGAGCGGGCCGGTTCGGAGTCGGCGGGCACGTGTAGTCGCACAACGGCGCGGTAGGGCCACAGCTGGGCGACACCGTTCGCCACGTGCGCCGCGGCGTCGCCACCCGGGATCTCGCGCGGCGAAAAGCGTGGGCCCACGGGAATTCTGGGCTGCATCCGGTCCACGCGGAATGTGCGCCAGTCGTCGCGGTCGATATCCCAGGCGACGAGATACCAGCGCGGGCCCCAGGTGACGAGTTCGTGCGGTTCGGTCTCGCGACGGGATTCGCGCCCACCGCTGCGATAGTCGAATCGCAGGCGTTGACGGTCGCGGCACGCGGCCGCGATGGCGGACAACACCGCCGGATCGACATCGACGCGGGCCCGGCCGGGGGTCTGGACGGTCGAGACCTGCATGGCGTGCACGCGATGCCGCAACCGGGCAGGCAGCACCTGCTCGAGTTTGACCAGGGCGCTGAGCGCGGTCTCGCCGATACCGCTCACCCCGCTGATCGAGGCCGTGCGCAGGGCGATCGCCATCGCGACGGCTTCCTCGTCGTCGAGTTGCAACGGCGGCAGCTGCGCGCCCGCCTCGAGGTGGTAGCCGCCGTCGATGCCCTTCACCGCGCGCACCGGGTAGTCCAGCGCGCGCAGTTTGTCGACATCGCGGCGCACCGTGCGGGTGCTGACCTCCAGGCGCTCGGCGAGCTCGTCGCCGGACCATTCGCGCCGGGTTTGCAGCAGTGCGAGCAGCCGAAGTAGCCGCGCCGAAGTTTCTTTCACGAATTCGACTCTGCCAGTTCTATAGGACAGAAGGTGTCCGCTTGTGCTCATAGTGTTGTTCTTATGAGCAACGAGATCACCCCGTTCCAGATCGAGATCCCGCAGTCCGAGCTGGACTACCTCCAGGCCCGGCTGACCGACGCCCGCTGGCCCGCCGAGCAGCCGGGCGCCGAGTGGAGTCGCGGGGTGCCGGTCGCGTATCTGCGCGAGTTGGCCGAATACTGGCGGACCTCCTACGACTGGCGCGTCGCAGAGGCGGAGCTGAACAAGTTCGCGCAGTTCACCACCGAGATCGACGGCCAGCGCATCCACTTCCTGCACGTCCGATCGGCGAATCCCGATGCCACGCCGCTGATCCTGACGCACGGCTGGCCGGGTTCGGTCGTCGAGTTCCTCGATGTGATCGGCCCGCTCACCGACCCCGCGGCCTACGGCGGTGATCCGGCCGACGCCTTCCACCTGGTGATTCCGTCGCTGCCCGGCTTCGGCTTCTCCGGACCGGTCACCGAGGAGGGCTGGGATCCGGCCCGCATCGGCAAGGCCTGGGTCGAGTTGATGAGCAGGCTCGGCTACGACAGCTACGGTGCGCAGGGCGGTGACTGGGGTGCGTTCGTCACGCCCGAAGTGGGACGCGCGGGCGGCGACAAAGTGATCGGCGTGCACATCAACGCCGCGACCTTCGGGTACATCCCGTTCGGCCCGGTCTCCGACGAGGAGAAGGCGACGATGACCGCGCCCGAACTGGCCCGGCTCGATCGCCTCGCGCAGTTCAAGAGCGAGGGCAACGGCTACTTCCGGATCCAGGCGTCCCGCCCGCAGACCGTGGCCTACGGCCTGCACGATTCCCCGATCGGCCAGCTCGCGTGGATCGTGGAGAAGTTCAAGGAGTGGACGTTCCCTGCCGCCGGCCTGCCGGAGGACGCTGTGGATCGGGATCGGCTCCTGACCAACGTAATGCTCTACTGGCTCACCGGCACCGCGGGTTCGTCGGCCGCGCTGTACTACGAGGCCACCCACGTCCGCTCCTGGGAGACCACGCCGCTCACCACGCCCACCGGCGTCGCGGTCTTCGCCGAGGACATCGCGATCCGGCGCTACGCCTCCGCGGACACCGACATCGTGCACTGGTCGGAGTTCGACCGGGGTGGCCACTTCGCGGCGATGGAAGTGCCGGACCTGCTGGTCGACGACATCCGCGCGTTCTTCCGCGGACTGCGCTAGTCAGAGATCCCAGGGCGCCCGCGGCGACGGGTCGGCGCGGTTTCTCGGCGGAGCGGGCGGCGCCGACCCCTCGTCGGCGCCGCCGAGTTCGGTCAGCCGAGCGCGGCCAGGCCGCGGCGGTCGATCTTGCCGGTCGGGGTGCGCGGTAGTTCGTCGACGAACAACACATCGCGTGGGGCTTTGAAACGGGCGAGGTGGGTTTTCACGTAGGTGCGGACAGTGTCCGCGTCCATGTCGCCCGCGGCGACGACGAACGCGGCGAGCCGCTGGCCGAATTCCTCGTCGGGCACACCGATCACGGCCGCTTCGGTGATCGACGGGTGCTGGTAGAGCAGGTCCTCGATCTCGCCGGGGAAGACGTTCTCCCCACCGGAGACGATCATGTCGTCATCGCGTCCGTCGATGAAAAGCCTTCCACCGGAATCGAAGTGACCGAGGTCGCCGGTGCTCATCAGGCCACCACGGATCTGCTTCGACCCGCCGCCGGAGTAGCCGTCGAAGGCGATGGTGTTGCCCACATAGACGGTGCCGACCGCGCCGGGCTCGCTGATCCGGGCGCCGTCGGTGTCGTAGAGCGCGACGGTGATCCCGACCGGCGCCTTACCCACGGTGCCGGGGGCGGCGATCCAGTCCTGTGGGGTGGCGATGGTGGCTGTGCCGGTTTCGGTGCAGCCGTAGAAGTTGTAGACGACCGGGCCGAAGGTCTCGATCGCCTTGGTGCCCAACGACGAGGGCAACGCCGCCCCGGCGGTGAACACGATCCGCAGGGAGCTGGTGTCATTGGCGGACAACAACGTCGGGTCCAGATCGAGGATGCGACGCAGCATGGTGGGCACCAGCACCACCATGTCGGCGCGATGCTCGGCGACCTGGGCGAGCGCGCGGGCGGCGTCGAACCGGCCGTGCAGCACGATCGTCGATCCCAGGTTCAGCGAGAGGATGAACTGGGACAGCGCGGTGCCGTGGAACAGTGGCGCGCACAGCAGCGCTGTCTGCCCGCGTCGCAAGGGCACCCGGTCCACGAATTGCGCAGCGGCCAAGGGAGATTCCACTCGTCGCGGTGCGCCCTTGGGTGTGCCCGTCGTTCCGCCGGTGAGCAGGACGAAGCCACCCTGCTGTACGGGCGGACGTAGCGGTGCGGCGCCGGGTCGAATCGTGTTGTCCAGCAGCTTGATCCGTTCGGGCAGATCCTCGGCGACCACGGCCGAGGCCGGGTCGAGCACGAGAGCCCTGACGCCCTCGCGTTCCAGCACGTCACGTAGCTGTGCCGCACCGAACCCGGTATTGAGCAACACCAGCCGAGCACCGAGTTTCGCTGTGGCAGCCATGGATTCGACGAGTCGCGCCCCATCGGGGCAGAGCACGCCGATCGTGTCGTCCGCGCCGAGGCCGTCGGCGTGCCAGGTGGCGGCGAGCGCGTCGGTGCGTTGGTCCAGCTCGCGGTAGGTGATCCGCTCGTCGCCGCAGATCAGCGCGATGCGGTCGGGTGTGCGCTGTGCCGAGGATCGGATCCCACCGGCGATCGGGCCGAACGCGCGCATGGTGCGGGCGGTGCGCACGATCTGTGCGGGGTTTCGCGGATCGATGATCCCGGCCCTCGCCAAGGCGCGGATCTGGCGCAGGGAGGTCGTGGCGGCGCTCAACATACTCGCGGCCCCGGGTCGGCGCCCGCGGCGACCGCGAGCAACCAGGCGACAGTGCCCAGTTCGGGGACGATCTCGGCGCTGATGTGCTCCGAGAACGGCACTCGGACCATCCGCATGTTCACGCCGCGCGCGCAGTAGTCGGCGGAGATCTTGTCGATCGCCAGTTCGGCGGGCAACAGCTGGTCGGTGGTCGAATGCCACATCAGCAGCGGCATATCGGGGGTGTTCTCCGGTGCGCCGAAACTCGCGGCGGACAGGGCGGGTAGCGCGGCGGCCAGTGCGGCGTCGGGGTCGGTCAGGTATTCCGCCATCGGGCGGAGCAGGGTGGTTGCCACGGAGGTGTAGAGACAGCGTTCCCGCAGGTCATCGGCTACTCGGCGGCCTTCCGGAGTCAGATACTGCTGCAGTTGTCGCTCGAACTCGGGGTATTCGCGGGCCAGTCCGAGCACAGCCAGCCAGCCGGTGAAGTTGGCTTGCGGCTGCTGGCCCGAGATCGCGAACGGTGCGATGGCGACCTTGTCGCCCGGGATGCCGCCCTGCACACTGCCCTTGATCTCGAGTTCGGGAGCGTAGTGGCGACGTTGCTCGGCAGCCGACGCCGACGCATTGCCGCCACCGGAATAGCCCCACAATCCCACCGGTGCGGCCTCGAGCCCGAGTCCGCCGCGCTTGGCCGCGCGGATGCCGTCGAGCACCATCCGGCCCTCGCTGGGCGACATGATCGTGTTCTCTTTACCGTCGAAATCGGTGATCACCACCGCGGCGCCCGCGGAAAGGAACTGGCCCATGATGGCCACCTCCTTCTGGATTCCCGCGCGCAGGGTGTAGGACGGATTGCACTGCTGGCCGAGGCTGTCGATCGCCTCCTGATACGAAATCAGCGGGCGCGCACCGGGGCCCAGCCACGGGATGCCCGGTATCAGCACGGTGGTCGCGGTCGCGATCGGGTTGTCGTGCACGTCGGAGGTGCGCAGCAGCAATTGCGTGGTGTGCATCGGGGCGGGAATGCCGAGCACGTGGGTCTGCACGACCCGGCTGCGAATCACCTCGCCGTTGGCATAACCGGTCAGATCGGCCGGATCGGCGTACCAGGGGTCGTGCTGCGGGGTGGGGATCGGCACGACCGCCGGATACACCTGCGCCTCGTTCGGCAGTGGGGGCAGTTCGAAATCCTCGGCACCCGCGGGCCCCGCTGCCACCAGCGCTGTTATCGCCAGCAGAGGCAGGGCTCGGGCGCCGAGCCGTGTGAGCCGGGGCGACCGGCAGGTGGCCGTGCTGCGCTGCATGGCATCTCCTTCGATAGGTGATCCTGATTACAGCATGATGCCTTGTTAAGAACAAGAGTCCTTGTTTTTATTTGGCAATCTGTAGGCTGAGCTGCGTGACGTCGACCGACAAGAGCCAAGTCCGCTCCCGGCGCATCCAGGGACTGGACGCCGAGCAGCGCCGTGCGCGCAGGCGTGAACAGATCCTGGCCGCCGCCTTCGACCTGATCGCCGCCGACGGTTATGTCAACACCGCGATCGAGCAGATCTGCCAGACCGCCTTCGTCGGCAACAAGGCCTTCTACGAACTCTTCGAGAGCAAAGAAGACTGCTACCTGGCGCTGCTGCAGCAGCAGAGCGAACTCTCCAAGGACAGGGTCGCCGCCGCGCTGTCGGCTTCCTCGGGCGCCCGCGACGACGTGGTCGCCGCCGTCATCGGCGCCTTCGCCCACTCGATGGTCGACGACCCCCGCGTGGCGAAGGTGACTTTCGGCGAAGCCAGCGGCATTTCGGCCAAAGTCGAACAGCAGCGCCGAGCCAACCGCCGCTGGGCCGCCCAGTTCCTCGAAACCCTGTGGCGCGAATACGGATTCGTTCCCCCCGAGGGCATCGGCGTCGACCTGCACGCGCTGGCCGTCTCCGCGATCGGCGGCCTGTTCGAAACCGTCGCCGACTGGCTCCACACCGACGCCGGTGCGACAGGCGACATCGACGTGCTGATCAGAGACCTCACTGCTTTCATCGAAATCGTGCACCTGGGATTGGCCGCCGCGGGAGCTCGCTCAGCGGGCTAGCTGGCGTTCGATCAGGGTGCGAATCCGATGAGCTGTGGGCCTGCGGATTTGTCGTCGAAAGGGATCAGGATGATGCCGGGAGCGGCGATGATCTGGGAGGCCTGTCCGGATCCGAGGGGTACCGGGGGCGTGTTCTCGACGAGGTCGGCGCGTCGCCACGTACGCAATTGCGCATCACCGACAGCGATCAGTTCGTCGGTGAGCAGTATCGAGTCGAACGGTGAGACACCGCCCAGCCCGGCATCGGGGTCGGTGAGCGACCGGTCTGGCGCTGCGCCCTGCGACAGCGTGATCCCAGTACTCCAGGAGTTGGTGACGAGGGTGCCGGTCGCCGGATCGTTGGCGATCACCTCGACATAGTCGGCTGCGACGGGGGCAGTACCGAGCAGTCCCGGAGCCGAGACGACCAGGTGGTCGAGTGGTGCGTTCCGGTAGGCCCAGTCAACCGACAGCGCGTCCTCCTGTACAGAAACCTTCGGTGCGCGATCGGGGTCGGGATTAGGGAGATCACGCTTCGCCGTCTCCACGCCCGTGGCTGGATCGAGCGCGAGGACGGTAGTCCACGCGGACAGCTCATTTCGGCATACCCGCACCTGGTAAACCGCAAGCGAGGTGATGGCGATCCGCGACTTCATGTTGTCGCAGCCATCCGGTGTGGCGGGCTCGGACCACATGTGTCGCCCGGTGCGCGCGTCATACCGGGCGAAGTTGCCGTACGAACCGCCGAAGAGTTCGTCGTCGACCAAGGCCAGCATCGGTTCGCTCGAGGCGCCGAAGCCGCTTGCGACTCGCATCGCAGATCTGCTGTCGTCGGCGAATTCGGATTCGGTCCAGAGCTTTTCGCCAGTGGTGGCGTCGAATGCGATCCACCCGAGGTGGTTCCAGCTGGTGAGGACGGCGTTCTCGGAGGGGATGGAGAGCAAGTTGCTTCCCTCGTGGTGCACGCCGTCTTCGGCTGCGTCCGGTCGTAGGTAGTGCCAGCGGGCGCTGCCGGTTGCTCCGTCGTAGGCGGTGATGCCGGTCGGCGTGCCGATGATGAAGCCGGGTCCACCGACGACCACCGTGCTCTCTTTTGGTAGAGCGATGCGAAATCGCTCCTGCCCGAGTCGATTCGGGATCGGCGGCGCGACTACCGAAGCGGCGGTGCGATGGTCGATGAACCGGTCGTCGTCACCGACCCACAGTGCTCCACCGGTGGTAAGCGTGCACAGCAGCAGGCCGGTCGTGGCAGGCACCGCGATCGTGCGTGCCGTCGGTGTGAAACGTGGTGCGGCGGTGAGGGGATAGCTGACGACAAGGATGCCGAGGCACACGAGAACCCAGGCGGCGAGCGCGGTGGGCAGCTGGGGAAAGGCCGCGTAGTGCTCGAATATCTGCTCAGCGACGGACGGGACGTGTAGTTGGATCGTGCGCACGATGGCGGCGGCCAGGACCAGATATATCGTCATGCCGGGGTTGCCGAAACCCGCTGCGCGCAGTCGTCGCGCCGACAGCAGAACGGCAGCAATGATGAGCAGTGCCATGACGCCGACCACGATGGCGGACATTCCCAGGGCATCGGGTAGCTCGGCTCGAGCATCGTCTCCTGGCGTGACCGGGTTCGCGGCGGCGAGGAACCGACTGTAGAGGCCGAGAGCGACACCACCCACCAGTACCGCGGTACCGAGGGCTGCGGTAATCGTTGCCAGCCGCGAATAGTCCGGTAGCCGTGGCAAAGACGTAGTCCGGCTGTTGTTCATCGACCCTCCCCAGCGATGGCGCGACAGAGTCGCGTCCTGAGGATAGCGGGAGCACGGCTACCGACTCGTTCGGGAGTCGGTACCCGCGGACTCTTCAGCGGGGTGCTGGTCCGCCGGGGGGTGGGCCGGCCGGTGCGCCGTTGCCGGAGGGCGGCGAGCCCGGGAAACCGTTGTCGGACTGGGTGTTCTGGGATTTCGCTGCTACGCCGACGGTGAGCGAGACGGACATGGTGGTGGTGGGTGTGCCGGTGACCGCGGCCAGTTCGGCGTCCCAGCCGTCGCCGAAGACGCCGTCGGAGGACAGGGTGACGCCGGACAGGTTGCGGGTGCTGTTCACGTAGCCGGGGTCGGCGTCGAAGACCGCGGTGCACGCGTCCTGGGGGAGGGCGATCTGGGAGGTGAGGCGGGCGTTGTCGCCGGCGACCGCGGTGGAAAGGGAGTCGTAGACCTCGAAGTGGATGTGAGGCCAGCGGCCGGCGTAGCAGGCGGGGAAGATCGAGGTGAAACGTACGGTGCCGTTGTCGTCGGCCACTTGGACGCCGCGCAGGTAGTTCTGTTCGGTGGCGCCCTCGGTGTAGAGGGAATAGCGGCCCTCACGGTCGCAATGCCACACGTAGACCGCCATTCCGGCGCCTGCCGCGTTCTTCACGAGGTCGCGCAGGTTCAGGGTGAGCGTTATCGGAACACCCTGGGCGGTACCGGAATACGTGCCGAAGCTGGTGGTGATGTCGGAGCGCACCACGCCGGATTCGATCAGGATATTGGGTCCGTTGGAACCGTCACCGGGATAGGGGCCTGCCGTTTCCTGCGGCGCCGCCGCGGGGGCTTCCGCTGACGCGGAGGTGGTGGCCTCGGCCGAGCTCGAGTCCTTGCTGTCCGTTGAGGTCGCGCAGCCCGCCGCCGCTGCCGCGACCCCGGCGACGCCGAGAAAACTCAGCGCCCGCCGACGTGACATCACTCGGAGATCGTGCCCGAGTCCCAGATCGTGCTCACCCATCGCTGCTCCTTCGCCGCTGTCGTGTTGCCGACCACGCTAAGTACGTGGACTGCGCCGCGACTGCGAATACGCTGGGAGTTAGCTGCGAGTCAATCGGTGACGTAGCCGTTGAGGCTGTTGCGGAGGTCGGTGAGGACCGCGCGGGCCGCGGTGAGGCCTGTCGTGTGCCAGACGTTGTTGTCCACCGCGAAGACACGCTTGTCGGTGGAAGCGCTGAGTTCCTCGAAGGGAGTCGAGCGCAGGACCTGTTTGCCGTGCTCCTCGCCGTCGGGGCCGTCGAACATCACGTAGATGACATCGCCTTCGGCTTTGGTGGCGAGGTCGGCTTCGGTGATGTCGAAGGACCGGCCGCGCTGAGCGGTCGGGCGTTGCACCCCGACATCGGAAAGGACCTGGGCGGCAAAGGTTTCCGAACCCTGGACCTGGGTGGCGTCGGCGGTGAAGCGCAGCACCGAGGCCTGCGACTGGGTCGCGTTGAGGGCGGGGCCGAGGTCGTGGGCCTCGGTGAGGTAGTTCCGCAGGGCGGTGTCGGCGGCGTCGTCGCGGTTCATGCCCGCGGAGTAGGCGGCGAAATCGGACTGCCAGCTACCGCCCGCGCCGATCAGAACGGTGGGGGCGATCTTGCTCAGCGCCTCGTAACCGCCGGCGGCCGGGGCGACGTCGCCGAGGATCAGGTCGGGCTTCAGTTCGGCGATCCGTGCCGGATCGGGCTGACCGATCGGGCCGACGCTCGGCACCTTCACCACGCCGTACCCCAGGTACATCGGCTGCGAACGATCGCCGTCGAGGGTGACCGCGCCCGCGACCCGCTCCCACAGGCCAAGCGCGCAGGCCGCGTCGAGTGCCGAGGTGGTGAGGACGACGATGCGCTTCGGGTCGGCGGGAACATGCGAGACACCGGCGGTGTGGGTGACCGTGCGGGTCGCGCCGGAGCCCGCATCGGGCGCGCTGGGCAGCGGGCACGCGGTCGCGGTGTCGCGATCGGTGCCGACCACCCCCGCACCCGCGATATTCGTGGTGGTGCGGATGATCGTGCTCGCGTCGTCGTGCTTGTCCGCGCACCCCGTGGCGAGCAGTGCGGCACACAGCAACGCGGCAGCCGCGACGACACCGCGCGAGCGGACAGCCTCGGCGGTGCGACTCAATCGGGTGCGGTCTCGGGCGCTCACCGGCATGCGCACGAGGGTACTGCGTTGCTCCAGGTGCGAGTGCCGCGGGTTCGCGGGCCGGACTACCGGCGGCTCGCGCGCCGGAAGCCGATGGCCGCGGGCACGGCGAACAACAGCAGGGCGGCGCCGGACCAGGCGAGGGTGAGCAGCAGGGGCCGGGCGATGGGACCCTCATCGGCCAGGCCGCGCATCGCGTCGACGGCAACCGACATCGGCTGGTTGGCGACCACCGGCTGAATCCAGGTCGGGAAGGCGACGAGCGGCACGAATCCGGTGCTGAAGAACATCATCAGCGAGGCGAGGATCGTGATGCCCTCGACCAGTGAGGCCTTCGCGCTGTAGACGGCGACGGCGGTGACCATGGTGGCGAAGGCGAGTCCGAACACCACGGGGATCGCCAGGAATGCCAAGGCGGCCAGTGGACCGTGGTGGAAGCGGAAGCCGAGCAGGTAGCCGACGATCAGCACCGTCACGGTGCCGAGCAGAATGCGGCAGCCCTCGGCGAGGATGCGCGAGATCAGGCCGGAGGCACGATGCACGGGCAGCACCCAGAATTTGGCCAGCAGGCCGGCGTCGCGTTCCCGGCCGAGCAACACGCCACTGGCCACGGCGCCGGACAGCGCGCCGACGAGGGCGACCATCGGCACCGAGCCGTAGAGGGCATCGTCGCCGGTGAACTTCTCGATCTGACCGCCCACCACGATGTTGAGCATCATCAGCAGCAGACACGGGATGAACAGGGTCTCCAGTAGCGTGACCGGGTTGCGTGCCCAGCGCACCAGCAGCCGTTCGGTCTGGATCAGCGTGTGCCGCAGCAGCGACGCCGCCGAGGTCTCGAGTTGTTCTGCCATCAGGCCCTCCTCGAACTCAGCCGGATGGCCACCGGCGTGCAGATCGCCAGCATCCCGGCAAGCCAGAGCAGCGACGGGGTCACCAGCGACCAGGTCACCGTCCCGGCATTGCCCAGGGTGTCACCGGCCAGCGCGCGCAACACGATCGCGAACTGGGAGACCGGTTGATTGCGGACGAACCACTGGATCCACTCCGGGAACTGGCTGGCGGGGGCGAGACCGGTCGAGAGCATGCCGAAGATCAGCGGGGGTAGCAGCAGTGCCTGCGAGGTGGCTTCAGGGCTCTTGGACAGCGTGCCGATCACATCCGCGCCGAGGGTGAACGCGAGTCCGATGAGGACCGAGAACGCCAGATACCCGAGAGTGTGCATGGCGTCGAGCCGGAACCGGAAACCGATCACATAGCCCGCGGCGATCCCCGCGGCCAACGAGATGAGCAGCCGGAACAGGTTGGCCGACATCCGCGCCGCGACCGGGACCAGCGGGCGCAGCGGCATCGCGCCGAAGCGGCGGTTGAGGCCGGCCACGGAATCGGTGGCCGAACGGAACGCCGCCGAGATGGCGGTGAACGCGGCGGCCTGCAGGATCACCAGCGGCATCATGTACTGGGCGTAGCTGCTGAAACCGTTGCCGGAGAACGTCATCACGGTTTTCAGCGGGATGTAGAAGCTGGCCGTGAAGGCCGCGGGTGCGAGTACCGAGGCGAGGAACTCGCCGGATTTGATCGAGGGCACGATCAGCCGGGTGCTCAGGACCCACCACTGCTGCACTGTCTCCGGTGTCGCGCGCGCGGAGGTGTTCCAGGTGGCGGCGGTCATGCCGTGGCCTTCGATTCGTCCTCGTTCGAGGCCAGGTGACCGGTGAGCTGCAGGAACACATCGTCGAGCGAGGGCCTGCGCAGGGCGATGTCGACGAGTTCGACCGAGGCGTTGTCGAGTCGGCGCAGTGCCTCGGCGAGTGTTTTGGCGCCGTCGGGCGCGGGGATGGTGATGCGGTCCGATTCGGGAGTGAGCGCGGCCAGGTTCTCCGCGGGAAGCAGCGAGCCCAGCGCGGCGACGATGGTCGGCAACCCTTCCAGATCCAGCGGCACGATCTCGCAGTAGCTGCCGCCGGTGCGATGTTTCAGCTCGTCCGCGGTGCCGGAGGCGATCACCACGCCGTGATCGATCACGATGATCTGATCGCTGAGCGCATCGGCTTCCTCCAGGTACTGGGTGGTGAGCAGGGTGGTGATGCCCGCGGTCTTGAAGCCGCGCACCAGGTCCCAGACGCCCTGCCTGCTGCGGGGGTCGAGTCCGGTGGTCGGCTCGTCGAGGAAGACGACATCGGGTCGCACCACCAGCCCGCAAGCGATGTCGATGCGGCGGCGCATGCCGCCCGAATAGGTGCCGACGCGCCGGTTCGCCGCCTTCTCCAGATCGAATTCGCCGAGCAGTTCTCTGGCCCTGGCCTGCGCCGCCGGTTTGCGCAGCCCCATCAGCCTGCCGAACATGACCAGGTTCTCGTAGCCGCTGAGCATGTCGTCGAGCGCGGCGTACTGCCCGGTCAGCATGATGCGTTTGCGGACCGCGGCCGGGTCGTCGACGACATCGTGGCCGGCCACCACCGCCCGCCCGCGATCGGGAGTGACGAGGGTGGACAGGATGTTCACCATGGTCGTCTTGCCCGCGCCGTTGGGACCGAGGATGCCGAGCACCTCACCGGGGGCGGCCTCGAAATCGATACCGCGTAGGGCGTGGACGTCGCCGAAGGACTTCTCGATCCCTTCGACCACGACACCACCGGTGCGCGGGTTGCTCTGCACGAGAGTGTTTTCGACGCTCATATCCGGTCTCCTGCTTCCAAGTGGTCGTCGAGCAATGGCGAGATCACCGACAGTGCATAGGGATTGGTCAGTTCGTCGTGGGTCACATCGACGTCGTGGTTGGTGATGTCGCCGGTGACGTAGGCCCGCCAACCGTCGGGCCCCATCCATTCGGCCGGGTCCACCGTGGCGCTGAAATAGACGACGTCACCGTGGTAGACCGGTCGCTGATATCCGGTCCGCGTGCCCGCGGAGGCGTTGTAGGAGCCCGCCATTCGCTCGATCGTCGCCGCGTCGACGAGCTCGACCCCGCCGAGCCGGGCGGTGATGAGCTCGGCCGCCTCCTCGGCGCTCGATTCGGCGGGCACGTCGTCGATGCCGAAGACGGCGCCGAAGGTGTTGATGAACGCGCCCGCCGACAACCGCTCGATGGTGTCGCCGTCGATATCGGCGGTGTCGGTGTCCAGGAGCGCGACGACCCCCACCTGCTCGCCCGCGGCGGACAGTTCCACCGCCATCGCCTGGGCGATGAGACCACCGAACGACCAACCGAGCAGGTGATAGGGGCCCCTCGGCTGCACCGCGCGGATCTCGCGCACGTAGCGTTCGGCGAATTCCTCGATCGAGCGTGCCGACGGCTCGCGACCGCTGAGGTCGGGGGCCTGGAGTCCGTAGATCGGTCGCCCCGGCCGTAGCTGTTCGGCCAATCCCAGGTAGCTCCACGACATTCCGGAGGAGGAGTGGACGCAGAACAGTGCGGGTCGATCCCCGCCGGGGCGGATCGGAAGCAGCACATCGAGGCCGAGGCCGCTCGGCCCCGGCTCCGCGATCGCCGCCGTCTGCGCGGTCATGGCGGCGGCTTCGTCGGCTGAAGCGGCCTGGGCAGCGGGGGTTTCGGCGAATCGTGCTGCCGCGTCGAGCGCCTCGACCCACAGATTCGCGAGTTCGGCGACATCTTCGCGGGCCAAAAGCCGAGCCGCGTAACCGAAGTCGGCCTGGAGGCGGTCGCCGACCACCATCGCGTTGATATCGATCGCCGACATGATCGGTACCTCTGGATGCTCGGCCGCCTCGAGATCGCCGAGCGCGTCGGTGGGTAGCCAACCCAAGCCTTCCAGGCCGGCGGGTGTGTCGACCGAGGTGTGTCTGCCGAGATAGTTCACGCAGATCTGACCGGGGAGCCGCGCCGGGAGTTGTTCGGCTGCTTCGGGATTCAGATAGCGCAGCAGACCGAAACCGATGCCTTTGTCCGGGACCGCGGCGAGGTCGTGCTTGGCTCGGCGGATGGCCGTGCCCATGGCGGGTCCGCCGGACAGGGCGTCCTCGACGTCGATGTCGGCGAGGTCGAGCCGTACCGGGTACAGATTCGTGAACCAGCCGATGGTTCGTGACAGATCGGCGCCGGGCACCACTTCCTCCTGCCTGCCATGGCCTTCCAGGCGCAGCAGCGCCGAGGGCTCGTCCACGCCTCGGCGGGCACGCCATCGCACCAGCGCCAGGGCCAGGGTGGCGAACAGCGCGTCGGTGACGCTGCCGTGGAACAAACGGGGCAGGGTGGTGAGCAGAGCTGTGGTGGTGTTCTCGTCGACCTCGATGTCGAGGCGGCGGACCGTCCGCCCCTGGTCGATGGCCGGATCGAGGTGGCGGGCGCCGAGCAGCGGGTCGGGGCCGTTCACCACCTGTTGCCAGTACGGGAGTTCGGCCAGGCGCCCCTCGGACCGGGCCTGCTCGGTCAGCGCATGCGACCAGCGCCGCATCGAGGTGCCGATCTCGGGCAGCGCCGGGGTGGCGCCCGCTGCTACCTGCGCCCAGGCGGTGATCAAGTCCTGCACCAGAATGCGCCAGGACACGCTGTCGATCGCGAGGTGGTGTGCGACGACGATCAGGCGTCCCGGTCGAGTGTGCGAACCGGCATCGCCGACGGGATCGAGCCAGACGAATTGGAGTACGACGCCGTCGGCGGGATGCAGGCGGTTCATCGCGGAGTCGAGTTCGGTCTGCGCGTATTCGCGCAGGTCGATCGAGTCGGTGGCGTCGAAGGCCGTGCGGTGCACCAGTGCGTCGACGTCCACCGCGCCGGGGTCGGCCACTCGCAGCCGCCAGCCGTCGTCGTCTGCCCACAGTCGCGCTCGCAGCATGTCGTGTCGGTCGATCGCGGCGGTGAGGGTGGTGACGAGTTGCGCGCGGTCGATGCCGACCGGCAGCTCCAAGACCGCTGTTTGGGCGAACCGGTCGAAATCGCCGCCGCGTTCGATCATGTACCGGACGATCGGGGTGAGTGGCAGGTCGCCGGTGCCGCCGCCGGGCAGTTCCTCGAGTGCCTCGAACGTCTCGGCGGCATCGACAACCGCGCCCAGCGCCGCGACCGTGCGGTGTTCGAACACCTGCAGCGGTGTGCAGTGCACCCCGCGCAACTTCGCCTGGGTGACCAGCTGGATGGCGAGGATGCTGTCGCCGCCGAGGGCGAAGAAGGAGTCGTCGATGCCGACCTGCGCGCGGCCGAGCAGTTCGGCGAAGACCTCGGCGAGCACCAGTTCGGTCGGCGTCTCCGGGGCGCGGTACGGGGTGTCGTCGGTGACGAACACCGGTTCCGGCAGTGCTTTTCGATCGAGCTTGCCGACCGCGTTGATGGGGATCTCGTCCAGGACGACAAAGGCGGCGGGGAGCATATAGGCGGGCAGGGCGTCGGCCGCCGTGGCACGGATGTGCGCGATATCGAGCTCGGCGCCGGGCATCCGCACCAGGTAGGCGGCGAGGGCGGTGGCACCGGTCGGACCCGGAACACCCAGTGTCACAGCGAGATCGACACCATCGATGGCGCCGAGCACCGCGTCGATCTCGCCGAGTTCGATGCGCTGTCCACGTACCTTCACCTGGAAGTCGGTGCGACCGAGGTATTCGAGCGCCAATCCGGCGGGCGTACGCGTCCACCGCACCAGATCGCCTGTGCGATAGAGGAGTTCACCGGAGCCGCCGAACGGATCGGCGACGAATCGCGCTGCCGTCAGGCTCGGCCGGGCGTGGTAGCACCGCGCGAGGGCGGTGCCCGCGAGGTACAGCTCGCCCGCGACGCCGACCGGTACGGGGCGCAGTCGGTCGTCGAGGACCAGCACCGCCGCACCGCGAACGGGAGTGCCGATGGTGACCGGTGCGGTGGCCGAGAGCGGCTCGGATCCTGTTGCCCAGATGGTGTATTCGGTCGGGCCGTACAGGTTGACCATCGTGCGACCGCCTGCGTCGCACCAGCGGGCGACCAGATCGGGGCCGACCGCCTCACCCGCGACCGCGAGGACCCGAAGGCTCGACACCTCGGCGGGATCGATGGTGGCCAGTGCCGACGGCGTGATCACCATGTGGGTGACCGACTCGGCGGCGATCAGTTCCGCGAGCGGTGCGCCGCCGAAGACCTCCGGTGGGGCGATCACCGAGGCACCACCGCCGCCGAATGCCATGAGCGCCTCGAAGATCGACGCGTCGAAACTCGGTGAGGCGACCTGCAATACCCGGGCGTGTTCGTCGAGGGTGAGGTCGGCACGCTGGGCGGCGATCAGGTCGGCCAGGCCGCGATGGGTGACGGTGACGCCCTTGGGGGTGCCGGTGGAGCCGGAGGTGTAGATCATCCAGGCCGGGTTCTCGACTCTGATCGGGACCGGCAGTTCCTCGGCGGTGAGGTCGGCGTCATCGGTGGCGTCCAGGCGCGCGGCGAACTCGGCGTCGTCGAGGATCAACCAGCGGGTGGTGTCGGAAAGTTGTGGTCGGTATTCGGCGAGGGTGATCCCGACCTGGGCGCCGGAATCGGTGAGCATGTGGTCGATGCGGTCCGCCGGATGCTTCGGGTCGACCGGCAGGAAGGCCGCGCCCACCTTCGCCGCCGCCCAGATGCCGGTGTGCAGCTCGGCGCAGCGGGGCAGGCCAAGCGCCACCACGGTTTCGGTATGGGCCCCCGCCTCGATCAGCAGCCTGGCCAGCTGGTTCGACCGGGCGTGCAGCGCGCGGTAGGTGGTGGTGCCGGGTATCCGCGCGGTGGTGTCGGTGACCAGCGCGGGCCGGTCGGGGAAGGCGGTGGCGGTGGCGGTGAGCAGCTCGGCCAGGGTGGTCGTTCCCGCGGTGGCGGGACCGCGGACCGGAATCAGCTCCGCGCGTTCGGCTTCGTCGAGGATGTCGATATCGGCGAGGCGGATGTCGATGTCGGCAAGGACGGTGGACAGGACCTGCCGCCATCGGGTCGCGAACGCGGTGACCGTGCTCGCGTCGAACAGGTCCGTCGCGTAGGTCAGGACGCCGTCGATGCCTTCGGGTCCTGTTTCGCCGAACCGTTCGCGCAGGTCGAGGGTGAGGTCGAAGGCCGAGGAGCGGCGGTCGAAGTCCTCGACTTCGAAGCGGAGTCCGGGCAGTTCGAGCACCGGCTCGATGAAGTTCTGCAGCGACAGCGATACCTGGAACAGCGGGTGGTGGGCGGTCGACCGGGTGGGGTCGAGTGCCCCGACGAGCTGCTCGAACGGCACGTCGGCGTGGGCGAAGGCGTCGAGATCGGTGGAGCGGACCGTCGCGAGCAGCTGCCGGAAGCCGGTGCCGGGATCGACCGGCGTGCGCAGGGCCAGAGTGTTCACGAACATGCCGACGAGGTCGTCGAGGGCGGCTTCGCCGCGACCCGCGATCGGGGTGCCGATGATGACATCGCCGGTGCCGCCGAGTCGTGCCAGCAGGACCGCGAGTGCGGCGTGGACCACCATGAACACGCTGACGTTGTTCGTGGCGGCGAAGTCGATCAACACGCGATGGGTCTGTGCGTCGACGGTGAAGTCGACGTCGTCGCTGCGCATCGACTGCACCGCGGGGCGGGGGCGATCGCTGGGCAGTTCCAGGGCATCCGGGGCGTCGGCGAGATTCTCGCGCCAATACTGGATCTGCTGTGCGGCGACGGAGTCTGCCTCCGTGCCCGCGCCGAGCAGTTCGCGATGCCACAGGGCGAAGTCGGCGTACTGCACGGCGAGCGCAGGTCGGCTGGGTGCCGCGCCCGACACCCGCGCCGAGTACGCGGCCACCAGGTCGGTGGCCAACGGCGCCATCGACGCGCCGTCGGCGCTGATGTGGTGCACCACGAGGACGACAACATGCTGCTGGGCGGCATGGGATCCGTTGGTGGAGCCGGCGGACTCCGCACCGGCGAGGCGGTACAGGCCGACCCGCAACGGGGGCTCACGGGTGAGATCGAATCCGGTTCCCGCCAGTTCGTTGATCCGATCCCGCAGTGGCGCACCGTCTTCGGTATTGACCAGTGGCATCGCGGGGGCGGAGCCGTCGATGCCGACGACGACCTGGCGTGGGCCTTCGGCGTCGGCGGGATAGCGCGTGCGCAGGCTTTCCTGGCGTTCGACCACGTCGGCGAGTGCGCGGCGCATGGCCTCCACGTCCAGTGATCCGGTGAGGCGAAGGGCGATCGCGATGTTGTAGGCCGACGACTCCGGGTCGAGCTGGTTGAGCACCCACATGCGCTGCTGGGCGGGGGACAGCGGGACGCGGTCGGGGCGATGGCGCGGGGCGAGGGCAGGGCGACCCGCACTGCCTTCGGCGGCGGGGACGACCCGCGAGGACAGCTGGGCAACGGTCGGTGCGTCGAACAGATCACGCAGGGCGATGCCGGACCCGAGTGCCGAATTGACCCGGGCCACCACCTTTGTCGCACTCAGCGAGTTGCCGCCGAGCTCGAAGAAGGACTGGTCGACGCTCACCCGCTCGCTGCCGAGTACCTCGGCGAACACCTCGGCGACGGCCTGTTCGATCGGCGTGCGCGGCGCGAGATAGGACTGCTGGGTCACCGAGAAGTCCGGTATCGGAAGGGCTTTGCGGTCCAGCTTGCCGACGGGGGTGAGCGGGATGTCGTCCAGGACCACGACATAGGCGGGCACCATGTACCCGGGCAGTTCCGCCGCCACCTGCGCGCGCAGTCGCTCGGTGTCGAGTTCGACAGTCGGCACGGGAAGCACGTAGGACACGAGCACGGTGGCGCCCGCCGGTCCTTCGCGCCCGATCGTCACCGCGTAGTCCACCTCGGCGACGCGCGAGAGCACCGCGTCGATCTCGCCGAGTTCGATGCGCAGGCCGCGAATCTTGACCTGGAAGTCGCTGCGGCCCAGGTATTCCAAGGTGAGCGCGGCGTTCTCGCCCGCGACCCAGCGCACCATGTCACCGGTCCGGTACATGCGTTCCCCGGCGATGCCGAAGGGGTTGGCGACGAACCGGCTCGCGGTCATCTCGAACCGGTTGAAGTAGCCACGCGCCAGCGCGGGACCGGCCAGATACAGCTCGCCCGCGATGCCGATCGGCACCGGCCGCAGCCAGCTGTCCAGGACCGCCAGCGCCGCGCCGCGAATCGGTCCGCCGATGGTCACCGGCTCGCCCGCGACCAGCTCGGCGGGGCCGGTCGCCCAGATGCTGAACTCGGTGGGGCCGTACAGGTTCACCATCCGCCTGCCCGCGGCCCACTTCTCGATGAGCTCGGGGGTGGCCGCCTCGCCGGCCACCGACAGCACCCGCAGATCGGTGAGATCGGTGGGTTCCATCGTTGCCAGCGCCGACGGGGTGATCACCGCGTGGGTGACCCGCTCGGCGCGCAGCAGCGTCTCGAGTTCGGCGCCGCCGTAGACCTCCGGCGGCGACACGACCAGGCGTCCACCCGCCGCGTGCGCGGTCAGCATTTCGAAGACGGAGGCGTCGAAACTGGGGGAGGCGACCTGCAACGCACTGGCCGACGGGTCGAGTGCCAAGGTCTCGCGCTGGGCGGTGACGAGATTCGCGATGCCACGGTGGCTGAGCAACACCGCCTTGGGTTTGCCGGTGGAACCGGAGGTGTAGATCAGGTAGGCGGTGTGATCGATATCGATTGCGCCGCCGCGTTCGTCATCGGTGATCGGCGCGTCGGAGACCAGCATGGCGCGGCGCATAGTGTTCAGGTCGTCGAGCAGCAGCCAGTCGATGGACCCGGGCAGGTCGTCGCCGGTGGCCGTCACTGTGACGCCGATCGGGGCCTTCGAATCGGTGAGCATGTGCTCGATCCGTTCCACCGGATAGCTCGGATCCAGCGGAACGAAAGCCGCACCGGTCTTGGCCAGCGCCCACACGGCGACTACCGATTCCAGCGACCGGGTCAGCGCGAGCACCACGAACACCTCGGGGCCGATCCCGCGACGGAGCAGGACCCGGGCGAACCGATTGGACCAGGCGTCGAGTTCGCCGTAACTCATCCGCAGCTCGCCGGCGCTGACCGCGATCGCGTCGGGATCGATGCGCGCGCCCGCCGTGAGAACGTCGGCCAGCGTGCGCATCGGCAGCGGCGGTGGGCCGTGAACCGGTGCGAGCGCGGCCATTTCGGCATCGCTGCAGTACCGCAGCTGCGACACCATCGCATGTGGGTTCTCGCCGAGTTGGGCGAGGAGTCGGATGAAGCGGTCGAGGAGTGACTGCGCCGCTGTGTGTTCCAGCTGATCGGCCATGAACTTCACCGTGATGCGCAGGGCATCGCCGGCCCCGGCCTCGCCGCGCAGCGGAATCACCATGAGGTTCAACGGGTACGGCGTCGCGTCGGTGCCCTCGATGTCGAGCACCCGCATGCCCGCGATATCCAGGGCCTGGGACAGCGCCTCGCGATCGATGGGGTAGGACTCGAAAACAGTGAGGGTGTCGAACAATTCGGCCAGACCGACGGCGCGGTGGATGGCGGCGAGGCCGACGTGCTGATGATCCATGAGCCGAGCCTGTTCGGCCTGCACGCGGGCGAGCAGGTCGGAAACCCGCTCCGACGGATCCAGCGTCACCCGCACCGGCACGGTGTTGATGAACAGCCCGACCATCTCCTCGACCCCGGGCAGTTCCGGCGGCCGACCGGACACCGTGGCGCCGAACACCACATCGGTGCGGCCGGTGAGCATGGCCAGCAGCATCGACCACCCGGCCTGGACCAGGGTGTTCACGGTCGCACCCGCTGCCCTGGCGGCCGACTCGAGTACCGCGACCGTGTCGGCGGACAGATCGTGCGAGAGCATCCCGGTCTCGGTCGACTCGATCCCCGCGAGCGTGGGGACGGCTCGGCTCGGCGTGTCGATCCCGGACAGGGCCAGTTTCCACGCGTCCAGCGAGGCTTGGGCGTCCTGGTCTCCGAGCCAGGACAGGAATTCGCGGTAGGACCGGGCGGGCGGCAACATCGACGCGTCGCCCGCGGTGACGTACAGCGTGAGCAGTTCCCGAACCAGCAGCGGTGTCGACCAACCGTCGAGCACCAGATGGTGATTGGTCATCACGAGCCGGAAGTGCTCCGGGGCGGTCCTGATCAGCGTGAAGCGCAGCAGCGGGGGATTGGTCAGGTCGAAGCGGGTCAGCGCGTCGAGTTCGATCACCCGGTCGAGTTCGCGCGCTCGCTGCTCGTCGTCGGCGATCTCGGTGAGATCGATGTCGTGCCAGCGGATCTCGGCCGACGACAGGACCAGTTGGCGGGGTCCGTCGTCGGTCTCGACGAAGGCCACGCGCAGATTCTCGTGCCGATCGATCAGCGCCTGTGCCGCGCCGCGCAGCCGGGTGGCGTCGACCGTGCCCGCCAGGGTGAGCAGCGATTGGACCGTGTAACCGTCGGCGGTGTCGGAGTCGTAGAGCGCGTGGAAGAGCAGGCCGTACTGCAGCGGCGAGAGCGGCCAGACATCGGTGAGCTTCGGGTAGGCGTGCTCCCAGCGTTCGATCTGAAGCTGATCGACTGTGACGAGCTCGAAGTCCGAGGGTGTCCGGCCACCCGCGTTGCCGGATTCGGCGTGAGTGACCAGCGCGCGCAAAGCCTGCGACCACAGCTCGGCCAACTCGCGCACCTCGGCCTCATCGAGCAACCTGCTCGCGTAGGCCCAGGTGACCTCCAATCCGGCATCGGTGAGCACCGCGTTGATATCGACGACAGCGGCCAGTGGCGCGCGGTCGTCGTTGGTCGCGGCGAAGCGTTGCGGAACCCAGGGATCGCAGCCGGTCACCGCCCTACCGAGATAGTTGAAGCTCAGCTGGGGTGTCGGCGCGTCCGCCAGCGCCGCGGCGGTCTCGTCGTCCAGATAGCGCAGCAGGCCGAAGCCGACACCGCGATCGGGGACCGACCGCAACTGCTCCTTGGTCGCCTTGATCGCCGAACCCGCCGCGCGTCCACCGGCGAAAGCGTCGCCGAGATCGATCTCGGTCAGGTCGAGCGCGACCGGATACACGCTGGTGAACCAGCCGACGGTGCGCGCGACATCGGCGCCGGGCAGCAGGGATTCACTGCGGCCGTGGCCCTCCAGCGTCAGCAGGGCGCCGGTGCGTTCGCGCCACCGGCACACGGCCATGGCGAGCGCCGCGAGTAGTACTTCGTCCGCTCCGCAATGGAATTGCTCGGGCACCGCGTGCAGCACGGTGTGCGCGAGGTCGGCGGGCACCGTCGTCTGCCATTGCGCCATGGTGGTGACCACGTCGACGGCCGGATCGAAGGTGGCGGGCTGTGAGGCGAGGGCGAAGGACGGATCGGGTGTGGCCAGGATTCGCTGCCAGATCGGCAGTTCGTCGATGCGCGAGGCGGCGTTCTCGACCTGACCGTGCGCCCAGCGGCGGAAGGAAGTGCCGACGGGGTCGAGTGCGCCGCCGAAGGCCGCGGTGGCCAAGTCCGGCAGCAGGATTCGCCACGAGACGCCATCGGTGACCAGGTGGTGCAGGACCAGCCAGCACAGTGGGTCGGTGTCGGCGCGTTCGATCATGACGAACCGGGCAACAGCGCCCACGGTGGGATCCAGGCGATCCGCGGCATCCTGTAGGGCCCGGTCGACCGCGTCGTCGGTGTCGGCTCGGACCACGTCGATCAGCGTCGTGGCGTCGACCGAACCACGTTCGGCGACAATCCATTCCCAGCCGTCCTGGGTTCGGCGCAGCGACGAACGGAGCAGATCGTGGTGTTCGAGCAGGACCTGTAGCGCCGCGGCGAGCCTCGGGCGGTCGAAGTCGGCGGGCAGCCCGATGAGCACGGCCTGCCCGTAGCGACCCCAGGTGTCGCCGTGCTCGACCATCGCGTGCACGATCGGGGTGAGCTCCACCGCGCCGACGCCGCCACCGGGCAGTTCGTCCACCACCACGACCTCGGTCTCGTCCGCGACCGCGGCCAGCGCGGCGACCGTCTTGCGTTCGAAGACATCGCGGGCGCTGAACGAGATACCGGCGGCCTTCGCGCGCGAGACCAGCTGGATGGAAACGATGCTGTCGCCACCGAGAGCGAAGAAGCTCTCGTCGACCCCGACGGTGTCGAGTCCGAGTACTTCGCCGAACAGGGCGGCCAGGGTCTGCTCGCGCGGCGTGGACGGTGCGCGGCTCGTGACGGTGCGGGCGGTGAAATCCGGTGCGGGCAAAGCCTTTCGGTCCACCTTGCCGAGTGGGGTGAGCGGAACCTCATCGAGCACCATCACCACGGCGGGCACCATGTAGGCCGGAAGACGTTCACCGACAGCGGCTTTCACCGCCTCAGGATGGACCTCGGCACCCGGCTCGGTCGTGACGTAGGACACGAGCGCGGTCGCGCCGGCGGCGGTCTCGACGCCGAGGGTGATCGCGAAATCGATCTCGGGAAGCCGCTGCAACGCGGCATCGATCTCGCCCAGCTCGATCCGGTAGCCGCGCACCTTCACCTGGAAGTCACTGCGTCCCTGGTATTCCAGGGTGAATCGTTTGTCGCGGTCGGTCCAGCGCACCAGATCGCCGGTGCGATACATCCGCTCGCCGGGTGCGTGCGGATTCGCGACGAACCGGCTCGCGGTCAAGCCGCTGCGCCGGTGGTAGCCACGCGCGACGCCCGGTCCGGCGAGATACAGCTCGCCCACGGTGCCCGCGGGGACCGGTCGCAGCCAGGAGTCGAGCACCAGGCCCGACACGCCGCCCACGAGGCTGCCGATCGTCACCGGGGCGCCCGGAACCAGCGGTTCGGTCAGGGTCGTGGTGACGGTGGTTTCTGTGGGCCCGTAGCCGTTGATCAGCGCGCGCCCGGCCCACTTCGACACCAGCTCCGGCGGACAGGCGTCGCCGCCGACAACGATCGTGCGCAGGTCGGGCAGGGTCGCCGGGTCGAGGGACCCGACCACGGCCGGGGTGACATTGAGATGGGTGACGCGATGCGTGCGCAACACCTGCGCCATGTCCTCGCCCGCGTACGCCGACGGCGGGACCACCGCGAGGGTGGCGCCGGCCGCCAGGGTCACCAGGATCTCCTCGACGGAGATATCGAAGCTCGGCGACACCGCGTGGGCGACGACAGAGCCGGCGTCGACGCCGAATCCGGCCCCCGAACTCGCGGCGAGATTCGCCAGGCCGCGGTGGGAGACCAGAACGCCCTTGGGTAGTCCGGTCGACCCGGAGGTGTAGATGATGTAGGCGACCTGATCGAGCCCCGTCGCGGCAATTCGCTCGGCATCGGTGATCGGGGCGGCGTCCTGCGCGGCGAGGTGCGCGACCGTGGATTCGGTGTCGAGGGCGAGCCAATCGACCTTGTCGGGCAAGGACTTACGGACCTGGGTGACGGTCAAGCCGGTGACGACGCCGCTGTCGTCGATCATGTGCTCGATCCGGTCATCGGGATAGGTCGGATCGATCGGGACGAACGGCGCGCCTGTCTTGGCCACCGCGATCGTGGCGAGCACCGATTCCGCGGAGCGTGGAATAGACAGCGCCACACCGTGTTCGGGTCCGGCTCCCGCGGCGATCAGCAGGCGGGCCAGCCGATTCGTGTAGTCGTCGACTTCGCGGTAGCTCAGGGTGTCGTCGGTACCCCAGCGCAGGGCCGCCGCGTCCGGATCGATTGCGGCGCCCGTGGCGAGGATCTCGGGCAGGGTCTTCGGCTCGACTCCGGCCGGACCACGCGCGGGCACCGAGGCCGCCTGTTCGGCGGCCGAGAGGACCGGCACCGTCGACAGTGGGGCATCGGGTCCGGCGACGAGGAATCGGTGCAGGAACATCAGGAAGCGAGCGTGGTGGGCCGCCAGCTCGGCGTCGCTGTAGAGGTTGCCGTTGCCCTGCAGATCGATGTGGGTGCTCTCGCCGCCCACGCCGGGGTACAGGTTGACGAACAGGTCGTCGATCAGGCCCGAGGTGAGCACATTGAGCCGTCCGACCACCGGACCGAGCGCGATCCTGGTGTCCACCATCATCAGATTCACGGCAGGACCGAACGACGCCGCCTCGTCCATCGCCCAGCCGAGATCGCGGACGATGTCCTCCTGGCGATAGCGCTGACGTCGCAACGCGCCGGTCAGCTCGGCCTGCACAGCCAGGATCGCCGCGCCGACGGTCGTCGTGGGATCGAGGGTGACCCGCAGCGGCACGACATTGGCGAGCATGCCGCCCGAACGGCGCAGGGTCGCCGAGGTCCGCGCGGACACCGGCAGGCTCAAGACCACCTCCGGTGCGCCGGTCATCGCGGCGAGATAGGCGCCGAACGCGGCGACCACCGTGGGCGCGACGCCCGAGTTCACGGCGGCGGCAACGGAATCCAGCAGGGCTGTCGTCTCCGCGGGCAGGGCGCCGGAGACCCGGTTGGGGTGGCCGTCGACCTCGGCGTCACGGCCGGCGAGGGTGACCGGATCGGCGAGCTCGGCCAGGTGATCGCGCCAGTACTCGCGGTCGGTCTCGAAGCGGGTCGAGGTCCGGTAGGCCAGATCGGCCTCGACGATCTTCTGCAACGGCTCGGCCTTGGTCGGCGGCGGCTCGCGGCCGTCGAAGGCGGCGTTGTAGAGCTCGCCGGTGCGCTGGACGAGGGCGAGCGCGCCCATCCCGTCCAACACGATGTGATGCATGCGCGCGTACCAGAACCAGCGGTCCTCGGCGACCCGCAGCATGGCGAGGCGGACCAATCGGTCGCGCATCACGTCCAGTGGTGCGGTGTACTCGGCCCGCATCCAGGCGTGCGCGGCGGCTTCCGGGTCGGGGCGGTCACGCAGATCCACTCGGGCGATCTCGTCGTCGAGGGACAGATCGACGACCTGATGCGGCCGACCGTCGACGTCGACCAGCCGCAGGTAGCCGGTGCCGAACTCACGGCCGGTCTGCCGGACCGCCTCGGTGAGCAGCGTGTGGTCGATCTCGCCGGACAGTTCGACGTATTGGGCGATGGAGATGGGCGTATCGCCCGCGATGTGCTGGGCGAACCAGATGCCGCGCTGGGCGGCGGACAGCGGAAAGGGGCCTTCTGGTGCGATCATGAGCGAACCTGCGTTCTCATGTCTCGAGCTCGGTGTTCACGATGTGTCCCGACCGTCGCGTAGCTACCTGGGTGGTAGTACTCGCCGTTGCGTACTGCGCTCTATGTTCATTCTGAACCAGCGCGGACCACATCGGAATGGGTTCAGGAGACTGCGGCCAGTTCGGTGGCCGCCAGCGGCGCGTCGGAACTGACCAGATAGCGCTGCAGGGTCGAGCGATCGTCGAGCACCAGCCAGTTGCCGCTGTCGGCGAACTGGGCCCGATCGGCCTTGGTGGTGATTCCGAAACCGGTCGCGGCGCCCTGGGCAGGCGACACCGGGATCGCACCGATCTTGCGCACCGCGGCCTCGGCGACGACCGCCTCGATCCGGGGATCGACCGCGACGGCGATCCGGTCGCCCGCCTCGGCGCCGCGACCGAGCAGCACGCGGGCCAGGCGGTTCGCCCAACGATCCAGATCGGCGTCGGCGAGCTGCCCCGCGACGATCGGCGCGTCGGAACGGCGACGCATCTGGATGACGTTGTCGGCGGGTGCGGTGACCACGGTGCTCATCGGATTCCCCTTGAAGGCTTGTCGGCGGGTGTTTTTTGCTACACCTCTAATCTCGTCTTCGAGAGGGGAACCCGACAGCAACCCCAGCGTTGGTGGGCCGACTCCCAGGGGGATCGATTACCACCCCTAGGGGGTCGAACCTCGGTCAGTGGGCGTTTCCGCCGATGCTGAAATGCGCGCCCGTGGGGTCGATCAGGCCGGCGAGGCGGCCGTAGGGGGTGTTCATGGGTTCGAAGGCGACGGTGCCGCCGAGGGCCACCGCGTGCTCGGCGGACTTGTCGACGTCGTCGGCGCCGAAATAGACCGTCCACGAGCCGGGGATGCCCTCGGCGAGGTGGCCGCCCGCGTCGAGGACGCCGCCGCCCATGGGCGGGACGGCGTGAATGGTGGTGTAGCGGAAGTCCGCGGTGTCGGCGATCGTCAGGGTGTCGGCCCAGCCGAAGACGTCGCGGTAGAAGACCAGGGACTCGTCGTAGGCGCGGGTCATCAGCTCGAACCAGGACGGGACGCCGACATGGTCGGTCCAGGTGCCGTCGGCGACGATGCCGACCGCTTCGAAGCCGGCGAAGGTGTCGGCCTGCCAGACCCCGACACCGATGCCGCCGACATCGGCGAGCACCGCCATCGATCCGAGATCGGCGACCGCCATCGGCTCGACGATCACGTTGCCGCCCGCCGCGCTCGTCTTCGCCGTCGTCGCCAGCGCATCGGGGGAGTTCAGATAGACGGTCCAGCGGTCGGGGTAGGGGTCGCCGGGATCGTCGTGGCGGCCCATCGCGCCCGCCACCGCCCGACCGTCCTTGCGCAGGGTGGTGTAGCCGCCGAATTCCTCGCCGCCGCGATCGGCGGTCCAACCGAACAGTTCGCCGTAGAAGGCGATCGCCCGGTCGAGATCGGTGGTGTAGAGATCGACCCAGGTGGGATCACCGGGTTTCGGGGTCAACGACATGACTTCTCCTCGGCTGAAGGGGGAGCTCGATCGAGACGCTGGCACGTTCGTGTGTCGGCATCGATCATGACGCGCCGACCGCCGAAAAGTCATCGCCGACAACCATTGCACCCACGCGACCTGCGGAGGAAGATCGGGATCGCGAACTACGGCGCGCCGAATACGACACAGAGTAGGACCCGCGCGGAATGCTGCGGCAGCACGGTTTACGATTCACTCCAACGCATGTCTGCTGCTGTCCGTCCTTTCCGGCGCGGCCGACGCTGCGAGTGACGTACAGGCATCTTCAGGAGGATCAGTGACTGCGGTAGAGCCCAGGCCAGTCCCTCAGTTGGAAGCGACTCGACCGTATCCGGCCCGGACCGGGCCGAAGGGCTCGTTCCTCTACAAGGCGGTCACCACCACCGACCCCAAGGTGCTCGGCACCATGTACCTGGTGACGGCGATCAGCTTCTTCATGATCGGCGGCCTCATGGCGCTGCTCATGCGTGGTGAGCTCGCACGTCCGGGTCTGCAGTTCCTCTCGCCCGAACAGTTCAACCAGCTGTTCACCATGCACGGCACGATCATGCTGCTGTTCTACGCGACGGCGATCGTGTTCGGCTTCGCCAACATCGTCCTGCCGCTGCAGATCGGCGCTCCCGACGTCGCCTTCCCGCGACTGAACGCGTTCAGCTACTGGCTGTACCTGTTCGGCGCCTCCATGGCGACCGCGGGCTTCGTGACCCCCGGCGGTGCGGCGGACTTCGGCTGGACGGCCTACGTGCCGCTCACCGACATCCTGCACTCGCCCGGTGTCGGCACCGACCTGTGGATCCTGGGTCTGGCCGTGTCGGGTCTGGGCACCATCCTCGGTGGCGTCAACATGCTCACCACCGTGGTCTGCCTGCGCGCACCCGGTATGACCATGTTCCGCATGCCGATCTTCACCTGGAACATCGCGGTCACCTCCGTGCTGGTGCTGCTCGCGTTCCCGCTGCTCACCGCGGCGCTGTTCGGTCTGGCCTACGACCGCCACCTGGGTGGTCACATCTACGACCCGGCCACCGGCGGCATCCTGCTCTACCAGCACCTGTTCTGGTTCTTCGGCCACCCCGAGGTCTACATCATCGCGCTGCCGTTCTTCGGCATCGTGTCGGAGATCTTCCCGGTGTTCAGCCGTAAGCCGATCTTCGGTTACACCACGCTGGTCTACGCGACGCTGGGTATCGCGGCGCTGTCGATCGCGGTGT
Organism: Nocardia salmonicida; assembly: GCF_036142455.1. Classification (NCBI taxonomy): domain Bacteria; kingdom Bacillati; phylum Actinomycetota; class Actinomycetes; order Mycobacteriales; family Nocardiaceae; genus Nocardia; species Nocardia salmonicida. The sequence goes on along the minus strand of NZ_CP108014.1, from coordinate 4,400,195 downwards.
GGGCGCACCACATGTACGCCACCGGCGCGGTGCTGCTGCCGTACTTCTCCTTCATGACCTTCCTCATCGCGGTCCCGACCGGTGTGAAGTTCTTCAACTGGATCGGCACCATGTGGCGCGGTCAGTTGACGTTCGAGACACCGATGCTGTGGTCGATCGGCTTCCTGGTGACCTTCCTCTTCGGTGGTCTGTCGGGCGTCATCCTGGCCTCGCCGCCGCTGGACTTCCAGGTCACCGACTCGTACTTCGTCGTCGCGCACTTCCACTACGTGCTCTTCGGCACCATCGTGTTCGCGACCTTCGCGGGTATCTACTTCTGGTTCCCGAAGATCACCGGCCGCATGATGGACGAGCGTCTGGGCAAGTGGCACTTCTGGACCACCTTCGTCGGCTTCCACACCACCTTCCTGGTCCAGCACTGGCTGGGCGCTGAGGGCATGCCGCGTCGCTACGCCGACTACCTGCCGTCCGACGGTTTCACCACGCTGAACACGATCTCCACGATCGGTGCGTTCATCCTGGGCTCGTCGATGCTGCCGTTCATCTGGAACGTCTTCAAGAGCTTCCGCTACGGCGAGGTCGTCACGGTCGACGATCCGTGGGGCTACGGCAACTCCCTCGAGTGGGCAACCACCTGCCCGCCGCCGCGCCACAACTTCTACGAGCTGCCGCGTATCCGGTCCGAGCGTCCCGCGTTCGAGCTGCACTACCCGCACATGGTCGAGCGTATGAAGGCCGAGGCGCACGTCGGCTGGGGCTCGGGTAAGCACAGCACGCACGTGTCCGAAGGCGCGCTCGCGAAGAAGTAGGACACCACCGAACGACAGGGTGTGCACCTGCTGGGTGACCAGCGGGTGCACACTCTTTTTGTGGGTAATCGAACGGAGCAGATCGACTTGGCCGACACCACAGTTCTCGTGACCGTCACCGGCCCCGACCGACCGGGCGTCACGTCGGTGCTGCTGGCGACGTTGTCCCGGCACCAGGTGAGCTTGCTGGACGTGGAGCAGGTGGTCATCAGGGGACGGCTCACCCTCGGGGTGCTGGTGTCGTGCCCCAACGACCCCGAGGCGTTGCAGGACGAGCTCGAAGAGGCGATGAACACCGTCGGCATGCAGGTCGACGTGTCCGTGGACGCGCAGATCGGCAAGCCGCCGATGTCGACCCACGCGGTCGTGGTGCTCGGCGCCCCGGTCACCGCGAAGGCCTTCAGCGCGATCTCGCGGGAACTGGCCACCGGCGGCGCCAATATCGACTCCATCCGTGGCATCGCCGACTACCCGGTGACCGGTATGGAACTCATGGTCACCGCGACCGACACCAGCGACGAAGGCGACGCGCGGCTGCGCACGGCCCTGGCCGAGGTCGCGGTCGCCGAGCGGGTCGACATCGCGGTGGAACGGGCGGGGCTGGCCCGCCGGGCCAAGCGCCTCATCGTGTTCGACGTCGACTCCACCCTGATCACGGGCGAAGTGATCGAGATGCTGGCCGCGCACGCCGGTGTGGAGGACCAGGTCCGCGAGGTCACCGAAGCCGCGATGCGCGGCGAGCTCGACTTCGCCGAATCGCTGCGTCAGCGAGTGGCCACCCTCGAAGGTCTCGACGAGTCGGTGATCGAGGAGGTCGCCGACCGGATCGAGCTCACCCCGGGCGCGCGCACCACGATTCGCACCCTGCGCAGGCTCGGCTTCCGCTGCGGCGTGGTCTCCGGTGGGTTCCGGCAGGTGATCGAGCCGCTCGCGCACGAGCTGGAACTCGATTTCGTGCAGGCCAACACCCTGGAGATCATCGACGGCAAGCTCACCGGGCGGGTCGTCGGCGAGATCGTCGACCGGGCGTTCAAGGCGACCGCGCTACGCAAGTTCGCCGCCGAGGCGGGGGTGCCGATGGAGCAGACCGTCGCGGTCGGTGACGGCGCCAACGACATCGACATGCTCAACGCGGCCGGGCTGGGCGTGGCGTTCAACGCCAAGCCCGCGCTGCGCGAGGTGGCCGACACGGCGCTGTCGCATCCGTACCTGGACGCGGTGCTGTTCATCCTCGGCGTCACCCGCGACGAGGTGGAAGCGGCCGACGCGCGTGACGGTGGCGTACGCCGGGTTCCGCTGCTCGGCCGGTAGCGTCACGCGGAATCGCGACCTCATCGACGTAGAGTGACCGCACAGGCACGTCGTCACCGCTCGTCATCGGGAGGTTGTTGTGCGCAGGTCATTTCTCGTCCTGGTCGCCCTGGCGGGTCTCGGCGGATTGACGGCCGGATGCGGTGGCGACGAGACCGAACCCTATGACGTCACCCTCCAGCCGACCGCCGTTCCGCAGTCCGCGGCCGAACCGCTGACGATCGAGCTGGCCGCCAACGGCAGCACGGTCGTGGCCACGGTGGGCCAGCGCCTGCTGGTGCGTCTGCCGCGAGATCCCGCGTCGACCGGCGAATGGGGCCTGGTCAACGCCGAGAAGGGCATCCTGATCGCCGACGGTGGGCCGACCAGTGAGGGCAACGCCACGGTGTGGCCGTTCCGGGCGATCGAGCGGGGCGTGACCGCGCTGCAGTTCACCTACGGGCCGTCCAACGAACCGTCGATCGGCCCCGAGCCGACCTTCATGGTGGATGTCCGGGTGAGCTGAACGCGGTAAGGCCACGCGCCCGCGCGATTAGGCTGGCGGGCGGACCGGTGTCGATCGAACGGGTGTTGTGGCATGAGTAGTGGGTTGGAAACCGAGGAGCAGGCCGAGGCGACGGTTCGCGACGAGGCGGCCGAATTCGCCGCTGCGCATGCGGAATTGGCACAGGGCTACGGTGGCATCGGCGACCCCGACGACCCGGCGATGGTGCAGGCGATGCAGATGGTGTTGCACATTCCCAAGATCGATCCGCCCGCCCGCAGCGCACTGCTGGAAGCCGCCGCCGCCGCGGCCGTCGCGGTGTGCCTCGACCCACGTTCGGGGCCGGGTGGGGAGTGGGAGCCGCGGTATCTCGCGTGGAAGCGGTCGCGGATCAGGAAGGTCGCCCGGCGTGCGCGTGGCGCCCAGTGGGTGGCCGCGGGTGACGTCGACGGGGTGACTGTCGATGTCGACGGCGCGCAGGCCCGTGCGTTCGTCCCCGGTCCGGTCGGGGAGATCGATCAGCGTGTCCGCAAACTCCAGATCGGCGGAACCGATCTCGAACACGACGAGCCCGGCCCGGTGGATCCGACGTTGCCGGTGCTGTGGGTGAACGCGGGGTTGACGATGTCGGTGGGCAAGGCGGCCGCGCAGGTCGGGCATGCGAGCATGTTGCTGGCGGGTGCGTTGCCGCTGGACGAGGCGGCCGCGTGGGCAGGGCGCGGGTTCCGGTGCGCTGTGCGCGACGCGGACGAACAGCAGTGGGTGGGCTTGGTGGCCGAGGTGGCGGCGGGTCGTGCGGTGGCTGTGCGCGACGCCGGTTTCACCGAGGTGGCGCCGGGCTCGATGACGGTGATCGGGGTGCCCTCACGGGAGTGATCGCACAGGAACACCAGACGAATCCGACAGCTACGTTGCGGTTTTCGCGACTCGCCGCGACAACGCGGTGTGGCGTGGGTGCCCCGGGGGTATACGTAACGGACAGCTTGGCACGTCGAGGTACAGGGAGGTTCCGCGATGATGACGACAATTGTGGTGATCCTGATCGTCTGGGTCGCGCTGTCGGTGCCTGTCTCTTTTGTCGCCGCGCGGATGTTGCGTAGCGAAGTTCGCACTGCGAATGACCCGTTGACGACCAGGATGGACGAATCTCGTACGGGGCGGTCGCTGCGCTGAGAGCCCGCGTGGGCCAAGATGGAGCGCGTGTCGCAACCCGATCCCGATTTGCTCATCGACTTCTCCGACGTGACCATCCGCCGCTCGGGCCGAACCCTGGTCGGCCCTGTCTCTTGGCAAGTAGAGCTCGACGAACGCTGGGTGGTGCTCGGCCCGAACGGCGCGGGCAAGACCTCGCTGTTGAGAATGGCCGCCGCCGAACTCCACCCGACCTCTGGTAACGCGAATCTGTTGGGGGAGACGCTCGGTCGCGTCGACGTCAGCGAACTGCGACCACGCATCGGCTTGTCCTCGGCGGCGGTGGCCAGCCGGATCCCGGTGGACGAGAAGGTCAGCGACCTCGTGGTCTCGGCCGGCTACGCGGTGCTCGGCCGCTGGCGCGAGCGCTACGAGGACATCGATACCGAACGCGCCGTCGACATGCTGGAAACCCTGGGCGCCGAACATCTTTCCGACCGCACCTACGGCACCCTGTCCGAAGGCGAACGCAAGCGGGTGCTGATCGCGCGCGCACTGATGACCGATCCGGAACTGCTGCTGCTCGACGAACCGGCCGCTGGCCTCGACCTGGGTGGGCGCGAGGAACTCGTCGAGCGTCTCGGCGATCTCGCCGCCGACCCCGACGCGCCCGCGATGGTGTTGGTGACCCATCACGTCGAGGAGATCCCGCCCGGCTTCACCCATGCGCTGCTCCTCAAGGAGGGTGAGGTGGTCGGCCAGGGGCTCCTGGGCGACGTGGTCACCGCCGAGAATCTGAGCAGAGCCTTCAGCCAGTCGATCGCCCTCGACCGGATCGACGGTCGCTGGTTCGCGCGGCGGGCGCGCCGTTCGGGCGGGCATCGGCGCCGGAACTGACCGCTGAGGGGAATCTCTCCGCACCGCCGACCAAGCGGGCGTTAGGGTGCTGAGAGGTCGGCTGCGCTCGCAGGAGTCAGCCGAGTGCGGCCGGGAGGCCGCGGTGTCGGTCGCCGAGCAGTCGGTTCGGTGGTGGAGAGGAACGGTATGAGTGAGTCCGGGGTCCCCGCGCGGGACGCGTCGACCGTGATGCTGGTGCGTGACGGCGAGGCCGGGATCGAGGTGTTCCTGCAGCGTCGAGTCAAGGCGATGGCGTTCGCCGCGGGGGTGACAGTGTTCCCCGGCGGTGGTGTCGACGCTGCCGACGGAACAGCCGATATCGCCTGGACGGGCCCCGAACCCGCGTGGTGGGCGAAGCGTTTCGCCACCGACGAACAGACCGCGCAGGCGCTCGTCGCCGCTGCCGTGCGGGAAACGTTCGAGGAATGCGGAGTGCTGCTCGCCGGTCCGACCGCGGACACTGTCGTCGACGACTCGGCGCGCTATCGCGAGGCGCGCGGCAAGCTCGAGCGCCGCGAACTGTCGCTCGCCGATTTCCTCGCGAGCGAGGGCCTGGTGTTGCGCGCCGATCTGCTGCGGCCGTGGTCGAACTGGATCACTCCCGAGGCCGAACCCCGCCGCTACGACACGCGCTTCTTCGTCGCGGTGCTCCCGCAGGGCCAGATCGCCGACGGCGCCACCTCCGAGGCCTCCCAGGTGATCTGGCGGACCCCGCAGGACGCCCTGGCGAGCTGGCGTGAGGGCGAACACGTGCTGATGCCACCGACGTGGTCGCAGCTCGACGCGCTGTGCGGGTTCGCCGACACCGCGGCCGTGCTGGCCGCCGAACGCGTCATCGAGTCGATCATGCCGAAGTACTCGCCGGGAGCGGGCGGTCGTCCGCTGTCGGACTTCCCCGACAGTGAACGGTATTTCGACGAGCTGCCGCAGTTGGGTGCATTCGGCGGCCGGTAGGTTGTGGCCCATGGCCGAATTCGTGACCCTCGAGCTGCCCGCCGAGCCGACCACCCGTGGCGTCGCGCTGTTGCGCATCGATCGTCCGCCGCTGAACCTCGTCGACGCCCAGCTGGCCCGTGAGGTGGCGGCCGCGGCGGCCACGGTGGCCCAGCATCCCGGGGTCTCTGCCCTGATCGTCTACGGCGACGAGCGGGTGTTCAGCGCGGGCGACGAGATGTCGGAGCTGGCCGCGCTCGACGCCGGTCAGGCCGCCGCCATGGCCGCCGATCTCCAGGCCGCGCTCGGTTGTCTCTCGCGGGTTCCGCAGCCGACGGTCGCCGCGATCACCGGCTACTGCCTCGGCGCCGGTCTCGAACTCGCGCTCGGCGCCGACCATCGGATCATCGGCGACAACGTGAAACTGGGTCTTCCGCAGATCAAAGCAGGCCTGATCCCGCTCTCCGGCATCCGCAGGCTCTCACTTCTCATCGGCGCCAGCCGCGCCAAGGACATCGTCTATACCGGCCGTTTCGTGGATGCCGAGGAAGCCGCGAAGATCGGGCTGGTCGACGAGGTCGTGGCCCCCGACGACGTTCTCACCGCCGCCCGCGCCTGGGCTGCCCAGTTCGTCACCGCCGCCCCGCGCGCCCTCGCCGCTGCCAAGGCGGTCTTCGAATCCGGGCCGCACGGCCACTCCACCGCCGTCACCGAATGGTCTGCCCTGTTCGACACCGACGACGCCCGCCTCGGCACGCGCACGTTCGCGGCCGACGGTCCGAACAGCGCTACCTTCACCGGAAAGTAGCAACTTACCGATAAGTTAATACCCGTTCCGGGCCGACCGGTCGAGTGAAAGGGCCGTCCCTCGTCCCAGCAGCGGCGTGCCGAGACACACATATTAGGCTGGCCTCTATGACGGTCCATCCCGACGACCCGGCGCCGAACCCCCACGCCACCGCGGCCCAGGTCGAAGCAGCGCGCAAAGACACCAAACTCGCCCAGGTCCTGTACCACGACTGGGAAGCGGAGACCTACGACGACAAGTGGTCGATCTCCTATGACGAACGCTGTATCGCGTATGCGCGCGGCCGGTTCGACCTCGCCGTCGGCCCGGCTCCGCTGCCGTACGAGCGCGCGCTCGAGCTGGGCTGTGGCACCGGATTCTTCCTCCTCAACCTGATGCAGGGCGGCGTCGCCAAGTCCGGTTCGGTCACCGACCTCTCGCCCGGCATGGTGAAGGTCGCGCTGCGCAACGCCGAACACCTCGGTCTGGATGTCGACGGTCGCGTCGCCGACGCCGAGACCATCCCGTACGACGACGACACCTTCGATCTGGTCTGCGGCCACGCCGTGCTGCACCACATCCCCGACGTGGAGCTGGCGCTCAAGGAGTGCCTGCGCGTGCTCAAGCCGGGCGGACGCTTCGTGTTCGCCGGTGAGCCGACCACCATCGGCAACATCTACGCCCGTCGCCTCGGCCAGGCCACCTGGAAGGTGACCACCGAGATCACCAAGCTGCCGTTCCTGTCCGGCTGGCGTCGTCCGCAGACCGAGCTGGACGAGTCCTCTCGCGCCGCCGCGCTCGAGGCCGTCGTCGACCTGCACACCTTCGACCCGAGCGATCTCGAGAAGAAGGCGAAGTCCGCGGGTGCCGTCGATGTGAAGGCCACCACCGAGGAACTCGCCGCCGCCCTGTGGGGCTGGCCGGTGCGCACCTTCGAGGCCGCCGTCCCCGACGAGAAGCTGACCATGCCGTACCGCCTGGCGCAGTACCGCGCGTGGCTGGGCCTGAGCTGGCTGGACGAGAACGTGCTGCGCAAGGTCGTGCCGCGCGAGTTCTTCTACAACGCGATGATCACCGGCGTGAAGCCGGGCGCGGCGCAGAAGTAGGTGGGCTACCGCTTCGGCCGCGACGATGTCGCCTATCTCGGCAGTGCGGCAGGCCGTGCCGCGCTCGCCGAGGTCGACCGGCTGGAGCTGACCCCCGCGACGCACCTGCGCGATATCGAGCAGGTGCGTCGTTCGCACGGCGACTCGGCGCCCGCGCTGATCGAGACCGTGCGATTGCGTCGCAAGGCCGTGGTGAAGCTGCCCGCGGCGGGCGAGTGGTTGTTCACCGACGACTCGCTGCAACAGGCGACACCCGCGCTGGTGGCCCGGCGTCGGGCCGCTCGATTGGCCGGTCGCGCGGTCCACGACGTGACCTGCTCGATCGGTGCGGAACTGTCCGAGCTGGCGGCGGCCTGTCCGGCGGTGGTCGGCAGCGATCTCGACGATGTCCGCTTGGCCATGGCCGCCCACAATCTCGCAGCCGTCGGTCGAAACATTGTGTTGGCCAAGGCCGATGCCCTCGTCCCGACCACTCGCGACACCGTGATCATCGCCGATCCGGCTCGTCGAGCCGACGGTCGCCGGACCTACGATCCCGCGAAGCTCCAACCCCCGCTGCCGGATCTGCTCGCCGCCTACGCGGGCCGCGATATCGCCGTGAAGTCGGCTCCCGGCCTGGATTTCGATCGCCTCGGCTGGGATGGCGAAGTGGAGGTCGTCTCCCTCGACGGCGCCGTGCGCGAAGCCTGCCTCTGGTCACCCGGCCTCACCGAGTCCGGCGTCACCCGCCGCGCCACCGTCCTGGACTCCCGTGGCGGCGCGACAACTCTCACCGATGCCGCCCCCGACGACATCCCCGATCGGGCTCCCGGCGAGTGGATCATCGACCCCGACGGCGCTGTCGTCCGCGCCGGTCTCGTTCGCCACTACGCCGCGAAACACGGCCTCTGGCAACTGGACCCACAGATCGCCTACCTCACCGGCGACACGGTCCCCACGGGCATGCGCGGCTTTCGCATCGAAGGCCGCTTCGAACTCCGCGAGAAGACCCTGCGCCAGGAGCTCGCCCGCCGCGACTGCGGCTCTCTGGAAATCCTCATCCGCGGCGTGGACGTCGATCCCGATGCCCTGCGCAAGAAGCTCAAGCAGCGGGGCTCGACGCCGTACACCCTGGTGATCACCCGTATCGGCCGAGCCGGCGTCGTGTTCCTCTGCCGAGCAGTCGCGCCCACCCACTGACAGCTCACGTGTCGGTGCCCGCACCTAGTCTGTCGTCAGAGACAGCCGGACACGAAAGGTGCGCACGATGGCGGATGCGGTGGCCGAGACAGAATTCCCCCGGGGGATCGGCAAGGTAGCGACGCGAGAGTTGGCCGCGCACGGCTATACCAGCTACGCACAGCTCACCCAGATCAGTGCGAAAGAACTGCTCGCCATCCACGGCGTCGGACCCAAGTCCATCCGCATCCTCGGCGAGGAACTGGCGGCCCGTGGGCTCGCCTTCGCCGACTGAGGTGCTGGTCAGGCTTCCATCTTCTTCACCACGCGCTGCACCGTGAGCCAGGTGCGGGTGGTGATGTCCTTGCCGTAGGTCTTCTCCAGCCGGGCCATGAAGTCGGGGGTTGCGCCGGTGCTGTTGTCGAGGACGGTGAGGAAGGCGCGGGCCTTGCGGTCGTAGCCGATGACGCGGGTGAGGGGGTCGTCGTCGAAGGCTTTGGTATCGGCTTCGCGCATCTTCGCCTTGAAGAAGGTGACGGTGAGATAGGAGCCGCGTTCGTGGGGGAGGCCTTCGAAGGGGTCGCGGTCGAGGAGCGCGCGCAGTTCGGAATGACTGCGGATGATGGTGCCGCCGGGGATGCCGAGTTCGGCGTTGAGTGCCTGCTGAATGCGGTCTTCCAGGTCGGCGGGGTCGTCAGCGGTGCGGAAGACGACATTGCCGCTCGTGAGCACCGAGGCGACCTTCTCGAAGCCCAGCCCCTCGAACACCCCGCGCAATTTCTCGTTGCGCATATTCGGGTTGGTCGGCATGATCCCCCGCAGCAACGCCGCATAACTCTCCACGGTGCTGACCGTACCGACCCCCACCGACAGACACTTCGCTTCCGATTCCCGTGTCCGCGAAATGCTAGGTCTTGGCCGCGGCGTTCTTCTTGCGCTCGATATCGGCCAGCGCCGCCATGAAGGCCTCGCGCTCCTCGGCGCTCGCATCCCAGGCGACCTTGCGGTTCTTCACGACCTTGGCGGGAGCGCCGACGGCGATGCTGAAGTCGGGGACGTCCCCACGCACCACCGCGTGCGCGCCGAGCACACACCCACGCCCCACCCTGGTATCGCGCAGAACGGTCACCTTGGCCGCGATCCAGGTGTCGGGACCGATGCGCACGGGGCTCTTCACGATGCCCTGGTCCTTGATGGGCATGTTGATGTCGTCCATGCGATGGTCGAAGTCGCAGATGTAGCACCAGTCGGCGACCAGGGTCGACTCACCGATCTCGATGTCGAGGTAGGTGTTGACGACGTTGTCCTTGCCGAACACCACCTTGTCGCCGATGCGCAGCGAACCCTCGTGGCAGCGCAGAGCGTTGCCGTCACCGATGTGCACCCAGCGGCCGATCTCCATGCGCGCGAATTCCGGGGTCGCGTGGATCTCCACATTGCGGCCGAGGAAGACCATTCCGCGCAGCACGATATGCGGGTTGGCCAGGCGGAACTTGGCGAGGCGGTAATAACGCACCAGGTACCAGGGGGTGTAGGCGCGGTTGGCGAGCACCCAGCGCAGCGAATCCCTGGTCAGAAATCGGGCCTGCTGCGGATCGCGGCGGCGTGATCCACGCCAGCGCGCGCTCAGCGGCGCGCCCCACATGCTCGTCACGAACTACTCTCCCGTCATGATCCGCCGGGCCTGCCCCGGGGATTCGGTCGTCGGGTACACAGAGTACTTTCGCAGGGCACACTTACCGTGCCATACCCCGATCAACGACGCGAGCAGATAGGGCGTTCGGATGTCGAGCTGCAGCAACGGTGTATCGACGGCATGTTGACCGGTCGACGGTACCGCCTCGAACTCACTGCTGAGCAGCAAGTTTGCGCTGAGCGGTTCGCTGCGGTGTGCCGGGCTGTGTGGAATACCGGTTTGGAGCAGCGGCGCGATTACCGGCGTCGCAATGGTTGGATCGACTACCACCGGCAAGCGGGCGAGCTCGCGTCGGCGAAGGTCGACCACACGTGGTTGAAAGCCGCGCCGGGGCATTGTTTGCAGCAGACCCTGATGGATCTGGATAAGGCGTGTCGCGAGCACGGGACATGGAAAGTGCGGTTTCGTTCGGCGCGACGGTGGGTTCCATCGTTCCGGTTCCCGGAGGGCGGCAAGATGGTCGTCGAAAGGCTGAACAAACGGTGGGGTCGGGTGAAGCTGCCCAAACTCGGATGGGTGCGGTTCCGCATGTCACGGGCAGTTGGTGGAAAGGTCCGTAACGCGACGGTGTCGCGGGATGGTGGCAGATGGATGGTGTCGTTCATCGTTGAGGATGGACTGGTGACCCCGCAGCAGCATTCTGCACCTGATTCCGCAGTGGGCGTGGATCGCGGCGTGAAGGTCGCCGTGGCGTGTTCTGACGGCGTCATGTTCGACCGGGTATTCGCCACAGCTGGGGAAACGAAACGCTACAGGCGGTTACAGCAGCAGTTGGCGCGGCAAAAGAAGGGCTCCGCCAACCGGGGCAAGACCCTGTCACGGATGCGTATTGTCCGTGCGCGGGAGCGGGATCGCCGCACCGACTTCTGTGAACAGACTGCGCATCGACTCGCGACAGCGAATTCGCTGGTGGCAGTGGAGGACTTGAAAATCACGAACATGACCCGCAGTGCGCGAGGCACGGCGTTGGTTCCGGGTGTGAATGTGCGCCAGAAGGCTGGTCTGAACAGGGCGATCCTTGCGAAGGGGTGGCGTAGGTTGCAGCTTGCGCTGGCCAGCCAAGCTCGATACACGGGTACATGGATCGTGGTGGTACCTGCAGCTTTCACGTCGCAGATGTGTTCGGCATGTGGAGTAGTGGATCCGGAATCGCGCAAGAGCCAAGCGCTGTTCCGGTGTGCCCATTGCGGTCACACCCTGAACGCGGATGTGAATGCCGCACGAAATATTCTGGCCGCAGGGCGTGCGGTCACAGCTTGTGGAGACCTCAGCGCTAGTCGGTCTATGAAGCAGGAATCCAAGGCGGACATCCCGCGAGGGACTACCGCTCCAACTGCCGCTTGAAAGCGGTTGGAATCCCCCGGTGCCATCCGCGGGAGGACGTCAATACACAGGGAGATCAGCAGTGCGAACTCGGACTCGCGTCGTTGCCTCGCTCGCTGCCGCCGGTGTGGTGGCGCTGGCCGGGTGCGGTACGGATGTGGACGACATCACCGTCGGTGCCGGAAAGGGTTGGCCCGCAACGCATCACGACGGCGGCAATGCGAGCAGCAGTCCGGTGTCGGGTGCGGAGTCGGTGTCGCTGAGCTGGTCACGTCCGGTGGGTGGCCCGATCGCCCAGCCGTTGACGATCGGCGCCGACGGTCAGATGTTCGTCACCACGAGCACCGGCAACTGCGCGATCTTCTCCTTCCAGATGCTCACCGGCCGCAAACGCTTCTGCAACCCGCTCGGGCCGTCGACGATCGAAGCGCCGACCGTGCTCGACGGGGTCAGCAATGTCTACGTCGGTGACGACGGTGCGGTGAATTCGTTCAACTACCTCGGCCAGCCGCGCTGGCGCACCCCCGTCGCGGGCGTCCCGGTGGCCATCCAGTTCACCGGCGACGGCAAGCTGCTGACGGTGACCCAGTCCGGCCAGGTCGACGTCCTCAGCCGTCAGACCGGCGGTCGTGAGGTGCCCACGGTGCAGCTGCTCGGCGAACCCGACTTCCTGAAATACCCGGGCCTCACCCGCCCCGCCTCCGGCGACGGCCTCGACGACTGCCAGGTCGGCGGCCCCCGCTGCGCCGTCGCGAATACCACCGCCGTCGACCCGTCGACCGGCCGTTTCTTCGTCACCGTCTGGGAGCCGGGCAAGCAGGCCGCCGCCCTGCGCGCGATGCGCTACGGCAACGGCACCGTGACCCAGGAGTGGAGCGCCGAGATCCTCACCGGTGGCAGCGCGACCAGCCCGACCCTGTCCGCCGACGGTGACACCGTCTACATCGGCGACAACAGCAAGCGCCTGATCGCCCTCGACACCGCCGACGGCGCCACCCGCTGGGTTCAGCCCCTGCCGTGGGCCCCTCGCGGTGGCATCTCCGTCGCGGGCGATCTGATCATCCCGGCGGGCGACGACGGCTACCTGACCGCACTGCGCGACAACGGTGACAAGGCCGAGATCGTCTGGGAGCGCAAGGATCTCACCCTCCGCGGCACGCCGGCGCAAACCGCGGGCGACATCGGCTACACCGTCGCCGCCATCGGCGCGGGCCTCAATCTCATCACCTTCGACACCGGCACCGGCAACACCGTCGACTCCGACCCGCTTCCGGCGGCCACCGGCACCACCACGGGCACCTCCATCGGCCCCGAAGGCGAAGTCGTCGTCGCCACCCGCCTCGGCGAGATCTTCGCCTTCACACCGGACGCCTGACCGGGCTCACCTCAGTACGGGTTGGCTCGGTCCTGCCAGCGCGCGTCGAGTTCTGTCGCGCGCTGCCGGGTGAAGGAGATGCGCGTGGGGTCGCCGTCGGCGGTGTAGCGCTGGTCCGGGTTCGCGGCGAGCCAGTCCAGCCAATAGACCGAATCGAACGGGACGGCACCCCGGCCCGATCGGATGCGCGGCACCGCGCCGGGGTCGACCGCGCCGTACGGGGCCGGGGCGGGGTTGGAGCCCACCAGCATCACGGCGTCGAAGCGGTAGGGGGTGCCGTCCCAGGCGCCCGCCGTGGCCAGCGCGTGATCGCGGGGAAAGACGCCGAGCGGTAGCGCCATGGTGCGTACGGTGACGCCCGGCGCGGCCGTGGTCACCGCGCGCACATTCTGCACGAGTTCGCGTTGCACATGGTCGGCGTCCAGGCTCGCGAGGTTGGCGTGATCGGCGGTGTGCGCGCCTATTTCGTGGCCGTTGGCGATCAGCCATGGCAGCGCGCGCGGGTCGTCGCCGAAGGAGTCGTTGTTGACGTAGAAGGTGGCCACCGGCCGGAAGTCCGGGTATCGGGCGCCGAATTCGGCGAGGATGCCCGCGGCACTGTCCGGGGCCACCGCGCCGGAATCGGTGAAACTGACTTGGCTGCTGGTGGAATCGTCGAAGGTCAGCACCACCGGGTGGGTGCCGGCGGGCAGGTCGAGGTCGCCCGCGATGTAGTGCGCCGCGGTCACCGGGCGATAGTTCTCGCGGTACAGCCGTTCCAGTTCGTCGCGGAACTCCGCCGGGGTCTGGTCGTATTCGCCTGCCGGGTTCGGTGCGATCTGGTGATACATCAGCACCGGAACGAATCCCAGTTCGTTGGCGGCGATCTCGGCCGGATTCGGTGGTGCGGGTTTCGCTGTCGTCACGGGCGCGGCCGGTTGACCCGTCGACACCGCTTCGTTGTCCACCCCGGCGCAGGCCGTGAGTGCGGCGGCCAGCGTGACCGCCGACGCGAGCCACGACATTGTGTTCGAACCGCCCATCATCAATGCGATATTACGCCGCGGCGACGGATTACAGTCGATCTATCGATACCGAGTACACCCTGTCGGAACTGCGAAATAGTTGGCGCGTCAATGTTTTTGGAAGGCGGTGTTGACGTTGGGATTGCAGCTCCGATGGGCCGATCGACGGCGATGGATGGCCCCGGTGATCGGTGTCGGTCTCGCGGCGCTGGTCGTCTCCCTGGTGGCCGGATTCGCACTGAGTAGATCGGCCGAGTTGCCGTCCGCGGACACCGTGCCGCCGACGCTCCGGGTGACGCCGCCCGAGCCCGTGAGCTCCTATCGTGCGCCGGTCGTGGTGCGCGGCACCGCCGTCGACGCGGTGCGCGTATCCATCGGACCGGATTCGGTGGTCCCCGCCGCCGACGGGACATTCGAGCTCTCGGTGCGATGGGCCCCGGCTTTCGAGGTCGTCGCGGTGGACGCCCAGGGCAATCAGGCCGGCAGCACCCTGGTCACGCAGAGCACGCTGCCGAGGATACGCGCGGTGCACGTCACCGCCCACGCTTGGTCGCACGAGGGCCTGCGCGAAGCTGTCCTCGACCTCGCACGCGAAGGCCGTATCGATACCGTGCAGCTCGATATCAAAGACGAGGACGGCGTGGTCGGCTACGCCTCCCAGGTACCACTGGCCGTCGAATCCGGCGCCACCGCAGCAATTTACGATGCCCCGGCCGCTCTGCGGCAATTGCACGACATGGGCCTGCAGGTGGTCGGCCGCATCGTCGCGTTCCGCGATCCGACTCTCGCGAGCTGGGCCTGGCACAACGGACGGCCCGACTGGGTTGTCCAGAATCCGTCCGGGCAACCCTATTCCAGCCACTACGGCCCGGTCGCGTTCACCAATTTCGCCAATCCTGAAGTGCGGCAATACAACATCGCTCTCGCGGTGGAAGCCGCACAGCTCGGCTTCGACGGCATCATGTACGACTACGTCCGCCGCCCGGACGGCAGCCTGACCAGCATGAATTTCGCCGGACTCGCCACCACACCCGCCACTGCGGTCGCGGGCTTCCTCGCCGAGAGCCGCTACCCTGTGCACCTGGCGGGCGCGCACCTGGGCGCCGCGGTCTACGGAATCGCCTCCACCCGCCCCGACGAGATCGCCCAGGATATCCCCCTGATGTCGCGCAGCGTCGACTTCGTGGCGCCCATGATCTACCCATCGCATTGGGGCCCCGGCGAATACGGCGTCGCGAACCCCAACGCCCAGCCCTACGACATCGTCTTCCGCTCGCTACAAGACTTCCGAGCGGCCACCGCGGGCACCAGCGCGAAAGTAGCCCCCTGGCTCCAAGACTTCAGCCTCGGCGTCACCTACGGCGACGCCGAACTCCGCGCCCAGATCGACGCCACCCGAGACGCGGGCATAGACAGCTTCTTCCTCTGGAACGCCGCCACCCGCTACCACGGCGGCGGCCTTGCCTCCACCCCTTCCTGAGCCGCCCCGCAGGTGAACGGCCCAGGATCTCGCACATCCGCTGAGCGGTCGTAGAACTACTCGACCGGCTCCGTCGCAGTGACCTCGGCCTGTTTGGGGGCCGCGGGAACCCACTCGCGCAGAGGTTGCACCACCGATCCGTAGAAGGCGTCGGTGGCGGTCGTGACGCTGGCGATGAAGCTGGCCGCGGTGCCGGAACGTTTGCTGCCCATCGGGAAGGTCTGTTCGAGGGTGAACGAGACGATCGGGCTGGTGCGGCCGTCGATGAGTGACTTGGGGGTGGTGCGGACGGTGTCGAGGAATTCGCAGGTTTCGTTGCCACGTTCGGCGAAGACGGCTTCGACCTGGACGCGGCCCGATGCGTCGGTGAGTTGCTTGGTCAGCCAGGACACCCGCCGAGCCTGGGTGCCTTCGTCAGGTGCGGCGATGGTGGTGCGGCAGCGGACCTTGTTGGTACGTACATCAGCGATGACGGTGAGGTCGCCGGCGGTTTCGGGGATGCGGAGGACGGCTTCGAACGAACCGTCGGTGGCCAACCGGTCGGCCACGGCGGCGGCGCGCGCGGTCGGATCGGACTGGAACTTGCGGGCGAGAACATGCTTGACCTCGACGCCGAGCTCGGCCGTGAGTCGCAACGCGAGGTGCCTGCACAGCGATACCCAGGTGTCGGCGACCGTCAGAGCTTTCGCATCCCCCGCCCGCAGGGTGCCCTGGGTGACGGAGTCGCGGACGGTGACCCAGTGCCTGCCCATGTCGACGAACTCGGCTGCGCCCGAACGGGGATGGTCGAGGAATCGCAGGAACTCGGCGAGAATCCACGCTTGCAGCGCGTCGTCGATGCCACCGTGCGTGGCGAGCATGCGCGCCTCGTGGGCCACTTCGGCCCACGACAGATGGCGCAGTGCGACCTTCGTCAGCTTGCGGCGGTCCACTTGGACAGGCAGTTCGCCCGGCCCGGCGGGGATGTCGTTGGACAGGCTGACGACGGCGTCGTACTTCTTTCGCCGCGCGACATCGAGGTAACTCTCCAACTGGTCCCGCCGGAGCTTGCCGTTGCCTGTCTTCACTTCCAGCAGACCGGTCCACTGCTTGGCGCCGCGACTCACCTTCAGTACCGCATCCGGGATGACCTTGGTGTCGCCCGTTTCGTACTGCACTTCGAAGTAGCCCTCGAAAGCCCCTGCGGGCGCGCCCATCCGGGCGCAGATGGCGCGGGCGAAAGGCCGGACGGCCTGCATGGTGGCGATGAGCGCGGAGGTTGTGCGCCGCTCCTGTTCCTCACCCGCTCCCACCCCGATGACCGAGAACAAACGAGCGGGTTGCCAGGCGTCGGATTCGGCCTGCCGGAATTCGATCGGTTTGGTTTTGCGCACCACGCGCCTGGTGGTGACCACGCCACGAGCCGGTGCCTGAACCGCCCGTGGCTCGGGAGCAACGACTTCCGGCTCCGCTGTCTCGACGGCCGCAGGTTCGGGGTTCTCGACCGCGACACCGAAATCGGTGGCGAGCCCGCACAATCCCGAGTCCCATCCCTGCCCGACGGCGCGCACCTTCCAGTTGCCGTCCCGTCGATATATCTCGCCGAATACGAACGCCGACTCTGTATCCGCGTCGGCGGTGAGATATTCGGCCAGCGAGTGCCCGGCGGGATCCATGACGTGGAACGCGAGTTTGCCCAGCGCCCCGAAAGTGCCCTCGCCGACGCTGCCCGCCAGCGCGATGGTGTGCACGTGTGCGGGAACCGCTGACAGCTCGATCGAGATCCTGGCCTGTTTTCCTTCCTCGGTCGCGCTCGTCCCGAGGAAACGCACTGAGCCGTCGGATGATTCGGTCTGGTTGTAGAAGACGAAATCAGCGTCGGATCCGACGCGCCGATCGGCGCCGAGTAGCAGCGCGGAGGCGTCGACCTCGAGCTCGGGTTCCGGCCAGCCGATCACGATGTCGATGCGGTCGACATCCCCGGGAAGCGGAATGTTCTGGCCCTTGGACAGCAGCGGAGACGTCACAGCGGCGGTTCACCCTTCGATGGTCGGCAGTCAGCGCAAGGCTGATGCAGCCGACCCGCTCGCTGACCCCCTTGCCGCACACCGCGATTCCGGGCGGTGCCGAGGGTTGTCGGCGGTGAAACCTACTGTGTTACACGGATCACGTTTGAAGTATCCGGCGAATGGTAATCAGGCTTACTTCGGATCTCGTTCCGGGAGTGGGCGTTCCACGATGTCGGGGCGGCCGAGGGAGGTGCGGACTCGGCGTTTGGCGGCGGAGTAGACCTGGGCGGTTTCGGCGGCTACTACGTCCCAGGCGAAGTCGGCGGTGAGGCGTGCTCGGGCCGTGCGGGCGCGGGCCTGGGCGGTGGCCGGGTCGTCGAGGACGGCGCGGGTGGCGTCTACCAGGCCGTCGATGTCGGCGGGGGCGAAGGAGGCGCCGGTGACGCCGTCGATCACGGCTTCGCCGAGGCCGCCCGCGGTGGAGGCGATCAGCGGCACGCCCGCGGCGGCGGCTTCCAGGGCGACGATGCCGAAGGGTTCGTAGCGGCTCGGCAGGACGATGGCGTCGGCGCCGTGCAGCCAGCCGAGCAGTTCTTCGTGGCCGAGGCTGCCGACGAAGTGGACGGCGCGGGCGACGCGGTGCACGCGGGCGCGTTCACGCAGCCACTCGAACTGGGTGCCGATGCCGGCGATGGTGAGCGTGGTGCCGGGGTGGGCGCGGCGGATGCGGGGGAGCGCGGCGATCGCGTCCTGCACGCCCTTCTCGTACTCGAGGCGGCCGACGTAGAGCAGACGCGGCGGACCGGAGCGTGGCGCGCGAGGACGAAAGGTCCACGAGCCGACGTCGATACCGTTGCGGATCACCGTGATCGGGGGAAGTTCGGGTCCGTAGAGGCGGTCGACCTCGTCCTGCATGGAGGTCGAGCAGGTGATGAGCTGATCGGATTCGTTGGTCAGCCACCACTCGACCGAGTGGACCTGCTTGTTGACCCGGCCCGAGACCCAGCCGCTGTGCCGCCCGGCCTCGGTGGCATGGATCGTCGAGACGAGCGGCACGTCGTAGTACTCGGCGAGCGCGATCGAGGGGTGCGCGACGAGCCAGTCGTGCGCGTGCACCACATCGGGCGTCCAGCCCTCGCCCACACCGGGCTTGCCCAGTGCCACTCCGGCACGCACCATCGCGTGCCCCATCGCCAGCGTCCAGGCGAGCATGTCCTCGCCGAAGTCGAAGCACGGCGGGTCCTCGGCCACCGCGACGACGAGCACGCCGTCGGCGATGTAGGAGTGCGTGGGATGGGTGACCGAGTCGGTGCCCGTCGGCCGGCGGGCCAGGACGACGACCTCGTGACCGGCCGCGGCCAGCTCGACGGCCAGGTGATGCACATGCCGACCGAGCCCGCCGACCACGACCGGCGGGTACTCCCACGACACCATCAAAATCTTCATGCGGATCCTTCAACGGCGGCCGACGGGACAGCGGTCGGCAACCGCCGCGCGTCCAGACCAGGGAAGAATCCGTCGGCCATCGCCCATCCTGCCGCGAGACGGGTCGCTTTGGCGAACTGTCCGGCGCCGATCGCCTCGGCGAGCTCGCGGACGGCGTGCGCGTGTTCATGCGCCCGGTCGCGGGCGTACCCGGCGGCGGAGTCCTTGCTGACCATGAACGCCCAGTCGCTGGACACGGTGAGAATCGCCTCACGCAGCAACTGATCGGCGACCGGGTCGCGCAGGGAGCCGTCGCGACGCACCTTGTCGAGGGTGTCCAGCGCCAGGCGAACGATGTCGGCGTTGAGCTCGACGAGGTCGGCCACCTGGTCGCCCGCCCACACCCGCCAGTCCTTGCCTGAACCCCACGAGGAGTCGTTGAGCTGCACGGGTTCGCCGACGAAGCCGTTCTCGCGGGCATCGGCGAGGGTGCCGACCCGCACGCCCGCTTCGGGCAGCGCGCGCAGCACCTGCTCGAGCCATTGCGGCCCCTCGTGCCACCAGTGCCCGAACAGTTCGGTGTCGAAAGCGGCCACCACGAGGGCGGGCCTGCCGATCCGCGCGGACTCCTCGATCAGCCGCGCGCGGACGGTCTCGACGAAGTCGGCGACGTCGCGGGTGACCGCTTCGGCCGCCAGTTCGGGATCGTAAGGGGCCTTGTCAGGACCGTCGACGGTCTTGCCGGTGACGCGGGAGGGTTTGAGCCCGGTCGCGTGGTCGTAGTGATGGAAATCGCGGTAGGCGCTCTGACCGGGGTAGCCCTGTTTCGGCGACCAGACCCGGTAACTCACGGCCAGGTCGCGCCCGAAGGCGAGGACCTCGGAATCGCGGACCGGCCTGCCGAGCGAGGTGTCACCGCGCAGCGACGGACCGTCGACCATGAAGTGGGTGATGCCCGCGGCGTCGTAACCGCGTTCCATGCCGGGGGTGTAGCCGCATTCCGGCGCCCAGATGCCCGTCGGCGTGGTGCCCCAGCGCAGTCGCGCGTCGGCCAGGCCCTCGGTGAGCTGGAACTGGCGCAGGCGCGGGTCGAGCAGCGGCTGGAACGGGTGCGCGAGGGGCCCGCCGAGCAGCTCGATCGCGTCGGCGTCGATCAGCGAACGCCATACCGGCGAACCGCCGTGCTTCCAGTTCTGTTCGAAATCGGCCAGCGCTGTCGCGGCGAGCCGATGTTCGTGACGACCCAGCGCCACGTTGCCCGACATCGACGCCTCGTCGGCGCGCAACTGCCAGTTACCCAGCCAATGGTGCATGCCCGCGAGGCAGTGCGGATCGTCGAGCTGCGCGGCGAGCACCGGCGTGATGCCGAGGCTGAGCAGATGCGAACGCCCTTCGGCGGCAAGAGTTTTCAGCGCCCGAACCAGCGGCAGATACGACGCGGCCCAGGACTGGTAGAGCCATTCCTCGCCGACCGGCCAGCGCCCGTGATGGGCGAGCCAGGGCAAGTGGGAGTGCAGGACCAGCGTGAACTGACCCGGCACGGCGGAGCGGGAATCGGTCAATTTCTTGCCTGCCCGACCTCTGCCTTTGCGGCGATCGCGACCAGATCCAGGCTCGCGTCGATGTCGCCTTCGCGCAGGTCGAAATCGTCGATGGTGACGGCGGCGACGTCGGCGGTGAGGTCGGCGGGCCACGGCTCACCGGCCAGCGCACGCTCGATCTGGGCGTCGATGAACGACCCACCGTGCTTGGCGTCCAAGGCTTTCAGGCTCGCGCCGTGGTGCACGCCCAGCATGTCGGAGACGGTGAACCCGGTCTCGACGAGCAGTTCGGTCAGCTCGGCGGCACTGAGTTCGCGGGTGTGGAACGGGTTGAGCGGGGTGTCGCGACCGGGGGAGAAGGTGATCCGATTCGGGGTGCTGATCAGCAGCACGCCGCCGGGGCGGAGCACGCGCAGGCATTCGCGCAGGAACTGTCCCTGGTCCCAGAGGTGTTCGATGACTTGGAAATTCACCACGACGTCGACGGATTCGTCGTCGAGGGGCAGCGCGGCCAGGTTGCCCTGGATCATCTCCACGCGCGGGTAGCGCGCGCGGACGTGCGCGACGGCGCTCTCGTCGTAGTCCAGACCCGTGACGCGCTGGGCCACGCCCGCGATCATGTCGGCGCCGTAGCCCTCGCCCGAGCCCGCCTCGAGCACGATCTTGTCGGTGCAGCGGTCGAGCAGCCGGGCATAGGCGATCTCGTGCCGACGGAACCAGTAGTTCTCCTCGGCGATGCCGGGCACCGTCCGCTCGCCGGTCAACGGCAGTGGTTCATGTGTTGCGGCCACGGGTGCGGCAGGGATCACAGCCTCGCTCATTGGTCCGAGGTTACTGGTACCGCCGGTTCACGCAGGAGTCAGGGACCTCTTGCGCAGGTAGGTTACCCATGAGTAACTTAGCGTAGGGTAGTGTTCCGATCTGAGCTAGATATCTCACACGGACGTACGGCTGAGCTCGTGCGGCCCCACCACACACGTGTCCCCAGAAGGAGGTCGACGAAGACCGATGCCGAACATCGTCGTACTCATCAAGCAGGTCCCCGACACCTGGTCCGAGCGCAAGCTGACCGATGGTGACTACACCCTCGATCGCGAGGCCGCCGACGCGGTGCTCGACGAGATCAACGAGCGCGCCGTCGAGGAAGCGCTGCTGATCAAGGAGGCTCAGGGCGGTGAGGTCACCGTGCTGGCCGCCGGTCCCGACCGCGCCAACGAGGCCATCCGCAAGGCGCTGTCCATGGGCGCCGACAAGGCCATCCACATCAACGACCCGGCGATCCACGGCTCCGACGCCGTGCAGACCGCCTACGTGCTGGCCGCCGCGCTCGGCCAGGTCGAGGGTGTCGAGCTGGTCATCGCCGGTAACGAGGCCACCGACGGCCGCGCAGGTGCCGTGCCCGCGATCATCGCGGAGTACATCGGCATCCCGCAGCTGACGCACCTGCGCAAGCTCACCGTCGACGGCGACAAGATCACCGGCGAGCGGGAGACCGACGAGGGTGTCTTCAAGCTCGAGGCGTCCCTGCCCGCGATCGTCTCGGTCACCGAGAAGATCAACGAGCCCCGCTTCCCCTCCTTCAAGGGCATCATGGCCGCGAAGAAGAAGGAAGTTCTGGTCTTCACCCTGGCCGACCTGGGCGTCGACCCGGAGACCGTCGGTGTCGCCAACGCGGGCACCAAGGTCACCGGTGCCACCCCGAAGCCGGCTCGCACCGCGGGCGAGAAGATCGCGGACGAGGGCGAGGGCGGCAACCAGATCGCGTCCTACCTCATCGGTCAGAAGATCATCTGATCCGGCGCCGTCCGAGACTTCTAAGGAGAAAGAACTAATGGCTGAAGTACTTGTGCTCATCGAGCACGCCGACGGTGCCGTGAAGAAGGTCAGCACCGAACTGCTCACCGCCGCCCGTGCGCTGGGCGAGCCCAGCGCCGTCGTGACCGGCCCCGCCGGTACCGCCGACAAGCTGGCCGCCGCGCTGGCCGCCGGTGGCGCCGAGAAGATCTATGTCGCCGAGTCCGACGACATCGAGGGCTTCCTGGTCACCCCGAAGGTCGACGTCCTGGCCGGCCTGGTCGATTCCGCCGCGCCCGCCGCCGTGCTGGTCGCCGCTTCCGCCGAGGGCAAGGAGGTGTCGGGCCGCCTTGCCGCGCGCATCGGCTCCGGTCTGCTCGTCGACGTCATCGGCGTCAACGCCGACGGCACTGCCGTGCACTCCATCTTCGGTGGCGCGTTCACCGTGGAGGCCAAGGCCACCGGCGACGTGCCGGTGATCTCGATCCGTCCGGGCGCCATCGAGTCCGCTCCGCAGGCCGGCGCGGGCGAGCAGGTCGTCGTCGAGGTTCCGGCGCAGGAAGACGGCGTCGTGAAGGTCATCTCGCGTGACCCGATCGTCGGTGGCGACCGCCCCGATCTCGCCGAGGCGAGCATCGTGGTCTCCGGTGGCCGCGGTGTCGGTTCCGCCGAGAACTTCTCGGTCGTCGAGGCGCTGGCCGACTCGCTGGGTGCCGCTGTCGGCGCCTCGCGTGCCGCCGTCGACTCGGGCTACTACCCGGGCCAGTTCCAGGTGGGTCAGACCGGCAAGACGGTCTCCCCCCAGCTCTACATCGCACTCGGCATCTCCGGCGCCATCCAGCACCGCGCCGGCATGCAGACCTCGAAGACCATCGTCGCTGTCAACAAGGACGAGGAAGCACCCATCTTCGAGATCGCCGACTACGGCATCGTGGGCGACCTGTTCAACGTCTCCCCGCAGCTGACCGAAGCGGTCAAGTCCCACAAGGGCTGACCACCGTCCGGTTGAGTTGACCTCGGCCCGCGAAACCTGTTGCTGCGCCAGCGCAGCCCGGTTTCGCGGGCCGTTGTCGTGTGCGGTGGACTAGCATATGCGTATGTCCCCGCCCGATGTCGAGCGTGCTGACCTGCCGGAATACATGACTTGGGAGGAGCTGGAGCGGCTTCCCGAGGAACTCGCCGATCAGATCGAACTGTGGGAAGGGCGAGTTGTCTGGGTGCGCCGGGGGCCAGGTGAGCATCAGACCGCGATGCGTCGCCTGACCAATGAGATCGAACGATGCGCTCGTGATGAGATGTCTGCGCATCCGCAATGGTGTTGGCGGGCAAACCTCGAGACAAACGTCTTCTTCGGCAGTACCGGGAAATCCGACTTCGTCACCCCGGACTTCGTCGTGCACCGGTCCCTTCCGGTCGGCGCCGACATTCGTGCCGCCGACACGGTTCTGGTCGGCGAGGTGCTGTCGCCGTCGAACACCCCTGCCGAAATGGAAGCGAAGAAGGCTCGATATGCGGGTGCCGGAATCCCGTCGTATTGGGAAGTCGACCTGACGCCGGATCTGACCGGTATCGGAGCCCTTCGCGTGTACGTCCTCGAGGTCGGTCACGCCGAACTCCCACCCGGCGTACGCCCGCTCCGCAACGCGAACTATCTATTGGCAGGCCAATGGACCCCCGATTCCTGCGCGGGCATTTCCTTCCCGTACCCCTTCTCGCTCGAGATCCCTTGGACCGCACTGGCCTTCTGAGTGGTCGACTTCGGAACATCGAGCGGTGACTGTGCCGAAGTCCGCCACTGTCGCGAATGCGTGTGGCGCAGGTACTTCGGTGGACCTCGCCGTCGGCGGGTAGCGTGCGAGTCGTGTTGGAATCGGGGGCGGGCTTCGCTGGATATCGCTTGGAGCGGGTGCTCGGGCGAGGGGGGATGGGGACGGTCTATCTGGCCGAGCATCCTCGGTTGCCGCGCAGTGTCGCGCTGAAATTGTTGAATCGGGAGTTCTCGGCCGATCAGGAATTGCAGCGGCGGTTCGAGCGGGAGGCCGATGTTGTCGCGCAGCTGGATCATCCGAGCATCGTGGGGGTGTACGACCGCGGCCGCGACGACGGGTATCTGTGGATCGCGATGCAGTTCATTCGCGGAACCGATGCCGCCACGTGGGATTCGCGTGCGCACGAGCCCGGGGTCACCGCACGCCTGATCGGCGAGACGGCGTCGGCGCTCGACTACGCCAACCAGCACGGAGTGCTGCACCGCGACGTCAAGCCGGGCAATATCCTGATCGCCGAGGCCGAGCACGGCCGCGAAATCCGTGCGGTACTCACCGATTTCGGGATCGCTCGGGTTGCCACCGCCAACACCCAACTCACCGCCACCGGAACCTTCACCGCCACCCTCGCCTACGCCTCACCCGAACAACTCTCCGGCGAGCTCGTCGACCACCGCAGCGACCAGTACTCGCTGGCCTGCACCCTGTTCGCGATGTATGCCGGGCATCCGCCCTACACCGCGACCAACCCCGGCCAGGTGGTAGCGGGACACCTGTCGCACCCGGTGCCGCGACTCACCACGGTCCGAACCGATCTGCCGCCCGCGGTCGATGATGTCATCGCCCGCGCGATGGCCAAGCGGCGTGACGAGCGGTTCAGTAGCGCAACGGAATTCACCGATGCCATCCGGGATGCTCTCGAGGGCAAACATGTCGCCGCGCCGACCCTGCGTCAGCCGTGGACCGCCCCCGCGCACCAGGTCCCCGGATCCGGTGAACACGCGCAGCGACCGTGGACCGATCCCGCCCAACAGTGGCACGGCTCCGGCGGACATCCGCGGCAGTCAGCCCTCCCGGCGCATGGTCACGATGTACGGCAACACAGTCCACAGGCGCAGGGCTCCGGTGGGCACCTGCAACCGGGCTGGGGGCCTGCGGAATACGGTGCACCGGTGGGTGATCCGCGGATGTACCAGATGGCGGCGGGCCCTCAGTGGTACCCGACGCCGGTCGGTGGCCCGGAGCCGTCGAAGGCCACCGCGTTCTTCGTCGGCATCGTGACACTGCTGTTCAGTCTGGCGATCGCCGCCTTCCTGGTCTACGGCATCACCGAGACACTCGAGGAGATCGACGAGGGCAAGGATCCGAGCGGATCCTTCATGGCGATCGCGATTCTCACGGTCGTCGTCGCGTTCACCGGCAGTGGCGCCGTCCTGCTGCTCTGCGCGCGCACCGCCGGTCGTGTCATGTCGATCATCTCGGCGGTGCTCGTCGGGCTCTTCGCCCTCTTCGGGGTCATCGGGTCCGCAATCGGCGAGGTCTATGCCGCGACCGCAGCCGCCGCCGCGGTGTTCGTGCTCGCGGCGGCGTTGGTCGGTTTCGCTGCGTCATCGTCGACCGGGCGCTGGATCCGGTACCGCAAGGCGGTGCGCGAAAGTCGGTGGCGATGAGGGGAAGCGGCGTGCGCGGTGGTCAGTAGGGTGGGTTGATGTCGTTGGGGCGTCTGCCGGTGGTGTTGCCGTCCTCGGTCGAGGACACGGTTCGCGCGGTGTTCGGGGCTGCCGGGGCACGATGGATCGATGAGTTGCCCGGTGTCGTGGCGGGGTTGGCGGCTCGGTGGGGGCTGACGGAGTTCTCCGCGCCGTTCGGTGGCGGAACGCATGCCTATGTCGCGTCCGCGCGGCGCGAGGACGGCGCGTGGGTGGTGTTGAAGGTGCCGATGGTCGACGAGGAGAACCTCGCCGAGGCCACCGCCCTGCACAGCTATGACGGCGACGGTGCGGTCCGGCTGCTCGATTTCGATCCGGACAGTGGTGCGCTGCTGCTCGAATGGGCGCGGCCGGGAACGGAATTGCTCACGCAGCCGGGGTTCCCCAGCCTGGAGGGTCGACCGGAGAACGCCGACAAGGTGGCGTTCGCCTGTGGGCTGTATCGCCGACTGCGGCGACCCCCGACCGCGACTCCTGTCGGCTTCCCGGAACTACCAGAGGTCACCGACATCGTGGCAGGTCTCCGCGCACGCCTGGCCGATCCGGAACCCGCACTGGCCGAACACATCTCACCGCTGCTCAGAGAGCGGGTAGCGCACTGGTGTGCCGAATTGAGTGAGCCGACCGGCGACCTGCTGATCGTCAACCGCGACACCCATCTCGGCAATATCGTTGCCGCCGAACGGGAACCGTGGCTGCTCATCGATCCGAAACCCTGTCTCGGCGAAGCCGCCTTCGACGCGGGCTTCCTGATCATGATCCAGGTGCAGTCCACACCGACCGCTGAGCACGCGGGCGCCGTTGTCGCCACGACCGCGCGGCACCTCGGTGTCCCGGTCGACCGCGCGGGCGGCTGGGCCTTCCTGCGTACGATCGAGGAGATCGTCTGGTCGGTCGAGGACGGCGACGACGAAACTCTGCCACTGCACCTGGCGGTCGCGACGGCGCTGGCCGACGATCCGGCGACCCGACCTGAACGGCCGGACCACACTCGAGGTCGCTCACGGTCGGTGCAGAGCGTCCAGCAGGGTCTGCACGATCGGATTCTCCCTGGCCTCCTCGCGCAGGACAGCCGACACCGGGATGCGCAGGCGGTGGTCGGTGAGGTCGAGGGTGAGCAAACCCTTCGTCGGGCCCTCGTAGAGGATCGTCCAGGATTCGGGACGGTTGAGCAGTTCCATCGTGGCGGTGTGGTCGGGCGGGATCGGCGGGCCGAAGGTGGGGCCGGTCGGCAGGTCGGCGAACGCCGAGCGGATCAGTGTGTGCAACAACACCTGTTCCTGCTCGGGCGGGAGCAGCAGGGGATAGGGGCTCAGATCGGCGAGGGTGACCGCGCCGCGCTCGGCCAGCGGATGACTGCTCGAGATGGCGATCACCAGGTCCTCGACCCACAGCTGCTCCACCGCGAGACCGGGCTGGTCGACGCTGCCGCGGATCAGCGCCAGATCGCAGTCACCGTCGGACACCGCCGTGATCCGCTGACGGAACGGTTTGATCACGTACTCGATCTCGGCGTCGGGGTGCGCGGCCCGCGCGGTGGCGATCGCCGACAGCGACGGCGCGGCGAAAGACATGTTCGCGGCCAGGCGAATGCGCGGTCCCGTGGTGCGCACGGCGGCCCGGATCGCCGATTCCAGACTCAGCATCTGCTTGGCCAGCGGCAGCAGCCGCAGGGTCGCGTCGGTGGGGACCACGGCGCGGGTGGTGCGCTCGAACAGTTGCGCGCCGAGGTCACGTTCCAGTCTCGCGATCTGATGGCTGATCGCGGACTGGGAGATGAAGCACCGGTTGGCCGCGCGGCTGAAACTGAGCTCCTCGCAGACGGCCACGAAGTAGGCCAACTGTCGAAGTTCCACCAGGTACCTCCCATTGATTAGTTATGCAGATAAGAGTCATCTCTATTATGCGCCCAGGCAGTGGAAACATCTTCGTTCCGCATCGCGTTTACTCATAGGAAAGGATTTATTACCGATCTGGAACGCGATCTTGGAGCGAGTGATCATGGAACACACAGATGTCGTCATCGTCGGCTCGGGCTTCGGAGGCCTGGCCGCAGCCAAGCAACTGGCCAAGTCACGAGTCGGTGTCGTGCTGATCTCGAGCACGCCCGAGCACCTGTTCCAGCCGCTGCTCTATCAGGTGGCGACCGGTGTGCTCGCACCCGAGGAGATCGCGCCGCCGATCAAGAACGTACTGCGCCGCCACCCCGAGATCGACGTCCGCCTCGGCAAGGTCACCGGCATCGACGCCGACAACGCGGTCCTCACCTACGAGACCGCCGACGGCCCCCGGCAGATCGCCTACGCCTCGATGATCGCCGCCACCGGCGCCAGCCAGAGCTACTTCGGCCGCGACGACTTCGCCGAGAAGACCTACTCGCTCAAGACCATCGACGACGCTCAGCGCCTGCGTGACCAGATCGCCCACGTGTTCGCCCTGGCCGAGAACGCCGACGAGGTGACCAGGCACCGGCTGCTCAGCTTCGTGGTGGTCGGCGCGGGCGCGACCGGCGTCGAGGTGGCGGGCCAGATCAAGGAACTCGCGAAAAGGCACTTCCACCAGCAGGTTTCGGTAACGCTGGTCGAGGGCGCCGACGCGGTGCTGCCGCCCTTCGGCGGAGGGCTCTCGGAATACGCGAAGCGCTCGCTCACCGACAGCGGCGTGGAGGTGCTGCTCGGCACCTTCGTCACCGATATCGACGAGGGCAAGGTGACGGTCAAGGACAAGGAGGGCATGGAGCGCCGGATCGCCGCCGAGACCGTGGTGTGGTCGGCGGGCGTGCAGGTCGGCGGCTTCGCGACCCTGCTGGCCGAGGCCACCGGCGCCGAGACCGACCGCGCGGGCCGCATCCTGATCAACCCCGACCTGACCGTCGGCGGCCACGCCGACATCTACGCCATCGGCGACATGACCTCGCTCAACGGCTACCCCGGCCAGTCGCCGGTCGCCATGCAGGAAGGTCGCCACGCCGCCGACATCATCCGTCGCAAGAAGGACGCGGGCACGCCGTTCGTCTACTGGGACAAGGGCAGCATGGCCGTGATCAGCCGCTTCAGCGCGGTGGTGAAGCTCAACGAGCGCGTCACGTTCAAGGGCACCATCGCCTGGGCGATGTGGCTGGCCGTGCATCTGATGTACCTGGTCGGCTTCCGCAACCGCTTCGCGGCGGTGGCGGGCTGGCTGGTCGCGTTCATCGGAACAGCGCGCCCGGGCTTCGACGAGATCGAGCGCGCGGAGGTCGATCGTACGAAGGTCGAGCCCGTGAAGGCTGCGCCGACGAAGGCCGATCGCACGGATGACGCCGCCGAGGTGACCGACAAGGAGCGGGTGCACGTCTGACCCGGCCCACGAAACAGCCCGCCGAGGAATCGGCGGGCTGTTGTCGTCGCGCGACCCTCGAAATACCCGATCGCGCACCGGGTCCAGCGCCGAAATCGGTCGTGTTCGGCTAGAAACCCGCAGGTGGGCGAACGATGGGCAGCGGGTCGGTAAACGCCCGGTGTGACCCCCATCTCGTTCACCGAACGGGCATCGGCACGACACTGAGGTGTCGCTCCGATGCCAGCTCGGGCTGGCTTCATCAGCAGTATGACAATTTCGTCCGTGTTGACCGCCCCGGCGCCGGACTCCGGGGTGGGGAAATCTCGGTACTCCTTGGTCGTCGCGTCTGATGCCGAGCACCGGGAAGCCGCGCAGCGACTGCGCTACCAGGTGTTCGCCTCCGAACCAGGTTTCCAGATGCCGGAGAACAGCACCGGCCTCGATGCCGACAGGTTCGACGAGCACTGTGACCACCTGCTGGTTCGGGACGAGTTCTCCGAACAGTTCGTCGGCTGCTACCGCATGCTGCCGCCGGACAAGGTCGACGCGGCGGGCGGGTACTACACCGCCACCGAGTTCGATCTGACCCAGCTCGATCCCACGGGCAACCGGATCGTGGAGATGGGCCGGGCCTGTGTGGTGCCCGATCACCGCAACGGCTCGGTGCTCACCCTCATGTGGGCGGGCATCCTGCACTACATCCAGCTCACCGGCTACGACTGGGTGATGGGCTGCGTGTCGGTGCCGATGCAGGATTCGCCCACCGATCCGGCCGGGGCGAACGTGCGCGGCGTGCGCGACCAGCTGCTCGGCCGCCACGCCTGCGACCCCGAGCGTCGCGTGCACCCGTACAACCCGGTGATCGTCGACGGACTCTCGCTCGACCAGATGATCCCGCCGAGTCGGCCCAAAGTGCCGCCGCTGTTGCGCGGCTACTTACGCCTCGGCGCCGAGATCTGCGGCGAACCGGCACACGATCCCGATTTCGCCGTCGCCGACTTCGTCGCGCTGCTCGGCATGGAAACCATCAACACCCGGTATCTGGAGCGGCTGCAGAGCGCGGCCGCCAATTTCGACGGGAAGTAAAACCATGGTGTTCGACGCGCCGCCCGCAACGCACTCTCATTCGTGGATGCCGTCGAGCCCCTGTGGTTCCGGCTGCATCGAGCCGATCGACGAGGTCGGCACCGCCAGGATGTTCGCCCGCCTGGCCGGAATCGCCGGGCTGGTGCTCAGCTTCCCGGTGTTGACCCTGGCCACCCCGAAGTCGCGCCGCGAACAGGTGCAGCGTCGCTACGCCAGGGCGGCGCTGGGTTGCCTCGGGATGCGGCTGCGCATCATCGACAACCGTGCGCCCGAGCAGGGCGCGTCAGCGGAGGGCTTCGCCGATACCGGCACCGCGGTGATGATCGTGGCCGGGCACATCGGCTGGGCGGATGTGGTGGCGCTGGCCGCGGTCCAGCCGGTCAGCTTCGTCGCCCGTGCCGACATGGTCGAATGGCCGCTGCTGGGCAAGCTGGCCGAGCTCACCCGCGTCATCCCGATCGAGCGGGCACGTCTGCGTGAGCTGCCCGGTGTGGTCGCGCAGGTAGCGGATCGGCTGGCCTCCGGTAACCGGATCGTGGTGTTCCCCGAGGGCACTACGTGGTGTGGCCGGGCCTACGGCTCGATGCGGCCGGCCATGTTCCAGGCCGCCGTCGACACCACCACCCCGGTCCAGCCGGTGCGTCTGCGCTACCTGGACAGCGACGGAATGCCCTGCACCGTACCGGGGTTCGTGGGCAGCGATACCTTCGCCGATTCCGCGAAGCGAGTACTGCGCAGCAAGGGCATGGTCGTCGAGATCGTGCTCGAGCCGCTCGAACATCCCGGAGTCGACCGCCGGGACCTGGCCCGGCGTTGCGAGACGGCGGTGCGCGGCACCGACCGTTCCCGCCACGGCGTAGCCGATACCCAGTGGATCGAAGCGGGCAACACCCGCGTGCAGGACCCCTCGATGGCGGAGCAGGAGCAGATTCGCCGACCGGTAAGGGCTACTGCCTGGTAACCATTTCCGGTCGCATTCATCGACTGCCGGAGGCCGTGTGCGCGGTCTCCGGTTTTGTCGTTTGTGGCGGGCGAATCGTCACAGATAGCCAGGTCCATGGTGAGGCGCCGCCTCGGCGGAATGTGAAAATCTCGCGTCCGCTCGAATGTCCTTCGCCCTGCGTATGACCTGCGTATGAGCTGTGTAACAAACT
Source organism: Nocardia salmonicida (assembly GCF_036142455.1). NCBI lineage: Bacteria > Bacillati > Actinomycetota > Actinomycetes > Mycobacteriales > Nocardiaceae > Nocardia > Nocardia salmonicida. The sequence goes on along the minus strand of NZ_CP108014.1, from coordinate 4,368,917 downwards.
GTTCAGTCGGCTATACCCAGCGATTTGTGAGTTGAAACGACCAAATTGCCACGACATCAAAATTGATGAGATATTTGCGGTACCGTCACGCAGGATTTTTCCGATACCCCCGTGTAGCCGAAAATCCAGGCGACGTGAGAGATGTGCGATCGCATGCTCGATCCATGGTGAAGGGAAGCGTTTCCGGTGACTGAGCAAGCTCCTGGCGTCCGCCGACGAGCCACGCGCCGGGTTCGCCGTGCGCCGGTGTCGTCCACGCTGCCGCGGCTGCTGCTGGCCGCCGTCGAGCGAGCCCCGGAAGCGCCCGCGCTGCGGTTCGACGGGCAGACCCTCACCTACACCGAACTCGACCAGTGGTCCTCGCGCCTGGCCAGGGTGCTGATCGCGCGCGGCCTCGGGCCCGGCGACCGCTTCGTCCTCGCGCTGACCCGCTCGATCGAGTCCGTGGTCGCGGTGTGGGCGGCGGCCAAGACCGGGGCCACCTTCGTGCCGGTCGATCCGCGGTACCCGGCCGAACGAGTCGCCCACATGCTCACTGATTCCGGTGCCGGGTTCGGGCTGGCGAAGGCGGCGGACGCGGCACGTCTCGACGCGGGAATCCAGTGGCTCTCCATCGATTCCGACGAGTTCCACGCCGAGTCGGCCGCGATGTCGGACCAACCGGTGAGCGCGGGCGAACGCCTGCGCAGGCTCTCCCCGGACGATCTCGCCTACATCATCTACACCTCCGGCTCGACCGGCGTCCCCAAGGGCGTCGCGGTCACCCACACCGGTCTGGCGGGGCTGTGCGCCGAGCAGGTCCGGCGCTTCGGTATCACCGGCGACTCGCGCACCCTGCACTTCGCCTCGCCCAGCTTCGACGCCAGCATGTTGGAGATGCTCCTGGCGATCGGGGCGAGCGCGACGATGGTGATCGCACCGCCCGATGTCTACGGCGGCGACGAACTGACCGAACTACTGCGCGCCGAACGCGTGACCCATGCCTTCATCACCCCCGCGGCCCTGGCCGGGCTCGACGCGGCGGCGCTGCCGGAACTGACCGCGCTCGCCGTCGGCGGCGAGGCGTATCCGCCCGAGTTGATCGCACAGTGGGCACCGGGCCGCGCGTTCTTCAATGTGTACGGCCCGACCGAGACCACCATCGTCTGCGCGATGAGCGATCGACTGACCGCCGACGACGTGATCACCATGGGCGACACGATCCCGGGAATGACGGCACTGGTCCTCGACGGCCGCTTGCGTCCGGTTCCAGACCGTGTGCCCGGTGAGCTCTACCTCGCGGGCGAAGGTCTGGCCCGCGGCTATCACGACCGGGCCGGGCTCACCGCGAGCCGGTTCGTGGCAGACCCGCTCGGTCGCGGCAGGCTCTATCGCACCGGCGACCTGGTGCAATGGGTTCCGGTGCCCGGTGGGGTCGGCCTGAAATTCCTCGGTCGCACCGACGCGCAGGTGAAACTGCGAGGCTTCCGCATCGAACTCGGCGAGATCGACGCGTTGTTCGCCGCCGACGACACGGTGCGCTTCTGCGCCACCCTCATCCGAACGCTGCCCAGCGGGGAGAGCGCTCTCGTCTCCTATCTCGTCGCGGCCGCGGGCGCCACCATCGACACGGTGGCGCTGACCAGGTTGGCCGAGCAGCACCTGCCCCAGCACGCGGTGCCCGCCGCGATCGTGGTGCTCGACGAGGTTCCGCTGACGCCGGTCGGCAAACTCGATCACCGGGCGCTGCCCGCACCGGAACTCGTCGCGCGCGAGTTCGTGGAGCCGCGTGGCGCCACCGAACGCACCGTGGCGGCGGTCTTCGCCGAGTTGCTCGGCACGGACCCGATCGGGAGCGGCGACGATTTCTTCGCCCTCGGTGGCAATTCACTGCTCGCCACCCAGCTGGCTGGTCGCCTCGGTGCCGCCGTCGGTGTGCGAGTACCGGCCCGCACCGTTTTCGAACACGGCACGGTGGCCGAGCTGGCGACCGCACTCGACGCGCTGGTCGGTGACGCGTCGGTACGCGTGCCGCTGACCCGGCGTGACCGCGGAGCGCACGTCCCGCTGTCGCTCGCCCAGCAGCGCATGTGGTTCCTGGCGCGATTGGATCCCGAATCCAGCGCCTACAACATCCCGGTCGCGCTTCGCCTGTCCGGCCGACTCGACACCGCCGCGCTCACCGCCGCGCTCGACGACGTGCTCGAACGGCACGAGGTGCTGCGCACGGTGTACCCCGAGCACGAGGGCGCGGGCTTCCAGCAGGTGCTGCCCCTGGCCCAGGCCGGTCTCGACGTGCTGGTCGACCCGATCGCGGAATCCGACCTGCCGAGCGAACTGGCCCGGCTGACCTTCGGCGGGTTCGATGTGTGCCGTCGAGTTCCCGTGCGCGCGGCCGTGTTCCAGCTCTCCGCGACCGACCACGTGCTGGCCGTCGTCGTGCACCACATCGCCACCGACGGCTTCTCGCTCGGCCCGCTGACGCGCGACCTGATGACCGCCTACGCCGCCCGTGCCGGCGGCGTCGCGCCGGGCTGGGAGCCGTTGCCCGTGCAGTACGCCGACTACACGCTGTGGCAGCAGGAAATGCTCGGCGCGGCAGACGATTCCAGCTCACTGCTGGCCGCGCAGCTAGGGTTCTGGCGCACCGCGCTCGCCGGTGCCCCCGCTCTGCTCGAGCTGCCCACCGACCGCCCGCGTCCACCGGTCGCGGGCACCCGCGGTGCCGCACAGGACTTCGCTGTTCCCGCGCAGGTGCATATCGCACTGGAAACCCTTGCGCGCGAACACAACGCCTCGCTGTTCATGGTGGTACGTGCCGCGCTGTCGGTGCTGCTGGCGCGGGTCGCCGGTACGGATGACGTCACCGTCGGCGCTCCCGTCGCGGGCCGTGGTGAACCCGAGCTCGACGATCTCGTCGGCATGTTCGTCAACACCGTCGTCCTGCGCACCCGCATCGACGCCGCCGAATCCTTCGCGGCCCTGCTCGATCGGGTCCGCGATATCGACCTGGCCGCCTTCGCCCATGCCGATGTGCCCTTCGAACGGCTTGTCGCCGAACTGGATCCGCCGCGCACCCAGGCCCACCACCCGCTGTACCAGGTGGCGCTGTCGTTCCAGAACTTCGGCGCCACCCGCCTCGAGCTGCCCGAGTTGACGGTGTCGGCAGTCGATCTGGGCGAGGACGCCGCGCCGGTGGACCTGCAGCTCACCGTCGTTCCGCTCGAGGACAGCGACGGACCCGCCGGTCTGCGCTGCTCCTGGCGCTACGCCACCGACCTGTTCGACGCCTCGACCATGGAGACGCTCGGCACCCGCCTGGCCGGGCTGCTCGCCGCGGCCGTCGCCGCTCCGCACCGGCCCGTCGGCGACCTGCCGTTGCTGACGGCGGACGAGCTGACCGAGCCCTCGGGCGAACTCCGCCCCGTCGCGGACTCGACGTTGCTCGACGAATTCCGGGCCCGTGCCCAGCATCGTCCGGACGCACCCGCGGTCACCTTCGGCGAGGTCACGCTCAGCTACGGCGAGCTGGCCCGTCGCGTCAACCAACTGGCCCGGCTGCTCGTCGCCGACGGCGTCGGCCCCGGAAGCACTGTGGGCGTGGCGATTCGGCCGTCGATCGATCTCGTCGTGGCCATGTACGCGGTCTTCGCGGCCGGTGGCGCCTACGTGCCGCTCGATCCCGATTCACCCGCCGAACGGCGCGCCGATATCCTCGCCGCCGCGCAGCCGGTGTGCCTGCTGACCACGACGGCCGACGCGATCGAAGCCGACGGCCTGCCGGTCGTGTCGGTGGATCGGGTGGCGCTGTCTGCCTTCTCCGACACCTGGCTGACCGATGCCGATCGCCTGCGCCCGCTGCGCACCCTCGACCTGGCGTATGTGATCTTCACGTCCGGCTCGACGGGCAAGCCCAAGGGCGTCGGCGTACCGCATTCGGCGATCGTCAACCAGGCCGCGTTCATGGTCGGCGAGTACGGCGTGGGGGAGTCCGACACTGTCCTGCAGTCGATTCCGTTCACCTTCGACGCCTCGATGATCGGTTTCGCCACCCCGTTGCGCGCGGGCGCGCACATGATCGTGGCCGCCTCGCAGGGGCTCACCGATCCGGCCTATCTCGCCGAACTCATTGCCCGCCACCGTGTCACCGGCACCACCATCGTGCCCTCGGTGCTCCAGATGCTCCTGGATTCCGCACCGACCGGCACCCTGCGATCGGTGCGCGCGGTATGGGTCGGCGGTGAAGCACTGCCGAATGCCACCATCGAACGCTTCACCACCGTCACCGCGGGGCGTCTGCACAACCTGTACGGTCCCACCGAGGCCACCGTGTCGATCACCGGCGCCGACGTGACCGAGGTGGGTGACGGCATCGTTCCGATCGGCGTGCCGCACTGGAACTCCCGCGCCTACGTACTCGACGCGCGGCTGCGGCCGGTGCCCGTCGGCACGCCCGGCGAGCTGTATCTGGCCGGTGCGCAACTGGCCCGCGGCTACCTCGGCAGCCCCGACAAGACGATGGAACGATTCGTCGCCGACCCGTACGGTCCGGTCGGCGAACGCATGTACCGCACCGGCGACCTGGTGCGCAGGCTGCCGTCCGGTGACCTGACCTACCTGGGCCGCACCGACGTTCAGCTCAAACTGCACGGCCTGCGCATCGAACCCGGTGAGATCGAGGCGGCGCTGCGCACGCATCCGGCGGTCGCGGGTGCGGCGGTCGCGGTGCACCACGAGCAGCTGGTCGGCTACGTGACGCCCCTCGATGCCGCGGTGGACACCGCCGAGGTGCTGGCCACCATCCGAACCCTGTTGCCCCCGTACATGATTCCGCACCGCCTGCTGGTGCTCGACGAGTTCCCGCTCGGTGCCACCGGCAAGCTCGACCGCAAGGCGCTGCCCGCGCCCGCCGTGGAGATCCGCGAATACCAGGCGCCTGCCACCGCCGACGAGCAGATCGTCGCGACGGCGATCGCCGAGGTTCTCGACCTCGAACGGGTCGGCCGCGACGACGACTTCTTCGTGCTCGGCGGCACCTCCCTCGCGGCGATCCGGGTGCGCGCCACCCTCGCCGAGCAACTGGGCATCGAGGTGCCGCTGCGCCTGCTGTTCAGCTATCCGCTGGTCAGCGACCTGGCACTGGCCCTGCGCGACGAGTCCTCGGCCTCGGCCGCCGGGCCCGACCCGGCCGTCGACGCGATCCTCGACCCGTCGATCGACCTCACCGGCTGCGCACCACAGCGCATCGGCGCACCGGCCACGCTGCTGCTCACCGGCGCCACCGGATTCCTCGGCAGCTTTCTCCTGCGCGAACTCCTGGAGCAGACCTCCGCGACCATCCACTGTCTGGTCCGCGCCACCGATGACGCGGGCGCGGTGGATCGCATCGTCTCGACCGCCGCGAAGTACCGCATCGACCTGACGCCCTACGTCGACCGAATCGTCGGCGTACCCGGCGATCTCGCGCAACCGAACCTCGGCATGGACCCGCTGCGCTTCGCCGAACTCGCCGCGAGGGCCGACGCGATCTATCACAACGGCGCACTGGTGAACCACCTCGAACCGTATGCGCGGATGCGGGCGGCCAACGTCGGCGGCACCACCGAGGTGTTGCGCCTGGCCACCACCACCCGGGTCAAGCCGATCCACTATGTGTCGACCCTGTCGGTGCTGGCGGGGGTCCCGCAGGACAACGGCGTTCCCGCCGGTCTGCCCGGTTACGCGATGACCAAGTGGGTCGCCGAGCAGCTCGTGCACACCGCGATCGAGCGTGGCGTTCCCATCGCCGTCTACCGCCCCGGCTTGATCACCGGCGACTCCCGCACGGGCGTGGCCCCTGCCGAAGACGCCTGGTGGACGATGTTGCGGTCCATGCTGGTGCTCGGGGTGGCTGTCGATGTGCGGGCGATCGCCATCGAGATGGCCCCGGTCGACCATGTCGCGGCGGGGATCGTCAGCCGATCCCGCCAGGCGGCGGCCATCGGCAATATCTTCCGGGCCGCTGGCGCGCAGGTGCCGCTGCAGGTCGTCTACGAGGAAATCCGCAGCCGTGGTTACCGTTTCGACTTCATCGACCCGATGGAATTCGGCCTGCAGCTCTCCACTGCCGCCGAACGCCCCGACGCGGACCCCATCCTGGCTCGGGCCTCCGCGCTGAGCGGCAACTACGCGGCCGCTCTCGCCAAGGCAAACCCGGTGGCGGTGCTGAGTGAGGTGGAATCGGCCCCGGTCGAGCCCTTCCGCGGCCTGCCGATCGAGTTCCCCGCGGTCGACGCCGAGGTCATCGCCCGCTACTTCGACCACTACATCGACATCGGCTTCTTCCCCGCGCCCGATGCCGAGAACCTGGCGCGGGCCTGAATCCAGGACCACTGCTGTGGCGGAGGCGTCCCGCAGGAGCACGAGCTCCTGCGGGACAGCGGATCACTTCGCGTAGTCGTAGAACCCACGCCCGGTCTTGCGGCCCAGTCGGCCCGCGTCCACCATCCGGCGCAGCAGTGCGGGCGGCGCGAGGTGCGGCTCGGCGAACTCCGCGTACAGCGACTCCGACGCCGCGAGGGCGATGTCGAGGCCGACGGTGTCGAGCAGCGTCAGCGGGCCCATCGGGTAGCCACAGCCGCCCTTCATCGCCGCGTCGATGTCCTCGGCGGTGGCGTAGCCCGACTCGAGCATCCGAATCGCGGAACAGAGGTAGGGGATGAGCAGCGCGTTGACGATGAACCCGGAGCGGTCACCGGCCTGCACGGCCATCTTGCCGAGGGTGTTCTTCACGTAGTCGGTGACGGCCGCGGCCGCTTCCGGAGCGGTCACCAGGGTCGAGATGATCTCGACCAGCGGCATCACCGGCACGGGGTTGAAGAAGTGCACGCCGACGACCCGCTCGGGGCGCTCGGTCGCGCCCGCCACCTTGATCACGGGGATCGAGGAGGTGTTGGTGGCCAGGATGCCCTCGGGCTTGACGATCTTGTCCAGCTTGCCGAAGATCTCGTACTTGAGCGCCTCGATCTCCGGCGCCGCCTCGATCACCAGGTCGCGATCGGCGAACTCGTTCATGTCCAGGGTCACGCGCACCCGCGCGAGCACAGCGTCGGCCTCGTCCTGGGTGATCTTGCCCTTGGCGACGCCGCGGGCGATCGAGGTGGCGATCCGGTTCTGCGCCGCCTCGGCGAACTCCTGCTTCGTCTCGAGCACGAGCACCGAGCTGCCCGCCTTGGCGCACACCTCCGCGATACCCGCACCCATCGTGCCGCCGCCGATTACACCGATCAACTCCATTGCCGAACTCCCAACATCGCATTGCCCTGGTTGTCCCGGGGATTATTTCACCCGGGCTGGCACTCAGTGCCACAGGCTGTCGGAACGTGAGCTATCGCACGGGCCGCACATGCCCCTGAACAGGGAATTCGTCGGGCGGGCCGCTTCACTTACCCGCTGGGTACACCGCGTCGACTTCGACTTCGACCAGCCATCCCGCCACCGGCAGGCTCGCTACTTCCAGGGCGAAGCGGCTCGGCCGTGCCGCGTTGCGGACCAGGGGCGCGGCCGGTGCCGCGGTGCCGAGGGGGACCAGCTCGGTGTCGCCGGTGGTGAGATTCGTATTGGCGAAGAACTGCCGGTAGGCGCGGTTCCAGCCGGCGTAGTCGGCGCGGTCGGTGCCGGGGGCGTTGTCGAGGAACACGCGCATGGTGATCACGTTGTCCAGGGTCAGGCCCTGGGCTTCGAGGTTCTCCCGGATTCTGGCCAGCACCGACATGCCCTGTGCTTCGGTGACGGTGACACCGGCGGGCAGCTTCGCGTCGGCGAACTGCTGGGTGTCGATGAAGGATTCGGGGCTGCCGGTGGGGGCGGCTTTGTTGGTGGCAGTGGGGCCTAGGCCGCTGGTCTTGTAGACGGCGGCGTCGGCGGCGATCGTCACGCCCTGGGCGATCATCGGATTCGCCTGTCCCGCTTCGAGAACCGACGTACTCGGCGCACCGGTCGGCTTCGACTCGACCGGGTCGGCGGAACAGGAGGTGAGGGCGAGCGCCGCGAGGGTCGTCACGGCCAGGGTGATCGTCGTCTTCATGGTTGATACTCCTTGTCGGGGTGAGAGATTCAGGCGGCAACGCGGGCGTGCAGGGCGGTCACCACGTCGCGGGCGGAGGTGAAGGCGCCGTGCTGCCAGGCGATCGCGTTGGACAGGTGGTCGCCGGCGAAGTAGATGCGCTCCACGGGGGCAAGGAGTTTCGTGTATTCGGGGGTGGCCTCACCGCCGTGGGAATTGCTGCCCGACCAACCGACCCACGCGCCCTCGGAGTACTTGGTTCGCCGCCAGCTGCCGGAGAACGACGAGGCGATGTCGCGTCGATACTTGTCGCCGTGCATCGCCGCGCCCTCGTCGACGGCTTTCGCCAGACGCTGCCGGTGCGTGAGTGATTCGAAGGCTTGATGGCGTTTGCCGGTGTTGTAGTAGCCGACCACCACGCCGCGGTCGCCGTTGTAGTGGTCGTACGGGAACATGATCTGGGAAATGTCTTTGTCGGTATTGCTCGCGCCGCCGTAGATCCGGTCGTCGAGCTCCCACCAGCGGCGCGAGTACTCGATGCCGAGCTTGCCGGACGACACCGGGATCGCCGCCTTCAGCGCGGTGAGCACGTCGGCGGGCAGGTTGTTGGCCAGGCGACCGACGAGATATGGCGGCAGCGTGCAGATGCAGTAGTCGGCGTCGAGGGACTTCCGCGCGCCGTCCTGGGTGTATTCGATCCGCACACCGTCGGGGGTGTTGTTCATCGCCGACACCTCGGCGCCGAAATGGATTCGCTGCGTGCCGATCTCGCGCTGGAAGGCGGCGTAGATACGGTCCATGCCGCCGACCGGGGTCATCATCATCATGGCCTGGTCGTAGCCGAATTCGAAGCTGAAATTGCGGCCGAGACCGCTGCGGATCGTGTCCGACATCGGGAACGGTCCCGGGTGTTCGCCGAAGTTCAGACCGCCACCGGGCTCGGCGGTGTAGCCGCGCCGGGTCGAGCCGAGGTAGCGGCCGTCACTGGAGAGGTCGCCGAAATCGCGCAGGAACGAAGACAGCGCCTCCTTGTCGGCGCCGGAGAGCACGTCGTCGAGTGCGCCCCGCGACGCGGCCTTTTGCAGCAGCTCGGACATGTAGCCGTACATATCGGCCTTGGCCGCGCGGTACTGCACCGACTGCCCGGAGATCGAGGTGCCGCTCTGATAGTTCACCAGGGTGTTGGCGTTCTGATTGCCGAACGGCTGGATCTCGACACCGAGTTCGCGACAGTAATCGAGGGTGATGTGGCTCTGTGGGATTCGCGTGGCGCCCAGGTTGAAGTAGTGCCCTTCGGCGAAGGTGCAACTCTGGGTCTCGCCGTTGAGATCGGTTTCGGTGGTGCCGTTGCGCACCGACCACACCCGCCCGCCCGCTCGCTTCCTGGCTTCGAGCACGGTCACGTCGTAGCCGGCTTTGCCCAGTTCGTAGGCCGCGCACAACCCCGAGGGCCCGCCGCCGAGGATCGCCACCTTCGCGCCACCGTCGGCCTTGCCGATGAGGTCGCCCATGGCGGGCGAGCGGAACGACACCTGCGCCGTCGCGGGTGCGAGGCCGAGGGTCGACATCGCGCCGTAGGCGAGACCGGCACCACCGGTGAGGCCGAGACTCTGCATGAATGATCTTCTGGTGACTGCCATGGGAAGCTCCGTCCGCCGCGATATCCGTTCTGCGACAGCGTCCGTCGAGGGTGGGTCGGTGCCGCTACGCCGTGGAAAACGTTCACCGATCGGTGAGTGAGATCGGCGTCGGCACTTTCTCGCTCGGTGTCCATCGGTTGACTCGCGCCCGCAATACCCCTGAAACCAGCTCTGGCTAATCTCGCCCGCACCGACAACTGGGAGGTGTGTGGTGACGGCACTGGCCGACGCGGTCGCGCGGTCGTTCGCGGCGGGAGAACCCGAGCGACCTGCGGTGTCGCCGTTGCGCGCGCTCGGGCGCAGGCAACTGTCCGGGGTGGCGCTGCTCGGTCAGTCGGTGGCCACCACCGCGCCCGCCGCGTCGATGGTGCTGTTGCCGGTCACCATGCTCACCCACGACACGCTGCTGCCCGGGGCGGTGACGATCATCGTGGCCACTCTGGTCGTCACCCTGATCGCGTTCTGCGTCGCACAGTTCACCCGGCGTCTGTCCGCGGCGGGCGGCCTGTACACCTTCGTCAGCCATGGTGCGGGACCGCGTGCGGCGCTGACGTGTGGTGTCGGCATGCTCGTGAAGTATCTGGGCAGTGCGTCTTTGACGATGTATCACGGGTCGCAGACCGCGCTCGCGTTGGCGGCACAACTGGGAATCACGCTGCGCGGCTGGCAGATCGGGGCGGTCTACCTCGGCATCGCGGTGCTGGTCGGGGCGGTGCTCGTGCGCGGCGTGCGGTTCGCCGCGATCGCGATTCTGGCGGTCGAGGCGTGTTCGCTGGCCTTCATCATCGGCCTCATGCTGGTATCGGGGCCCGCCGTCGCGATCACGCCGACCGCACCGAATGTTCCCGCGGTGCTGGCCATCGCGATGTCGGCGCTGTTCGCGCTCGCGGGCTTCGAGAGCGCCACCTTCTTCGCACCGGAGACGCGGCGTCCGCTGGTCACCGTCACCCGTACCGTGCTGCTCACCCCGGTCCTGTGCGGGGCACTGTTCATCTTCGCGTCGTGGGCGGCCTGGTCCGGGCATGCGGGAGCGGTGGTCAACGCGTATCTGCACGGGACGGCGAGTGGGTCGAGTCTGCTCGTGGTGATCCTGCTCGACGCGGGGCTGACGTGCTCGTGGCTCGGATCGTCGATGGCCTCGTCCAACGCGGCGTCGCGACTGGTGTATTCGATGAGCGTGGAGGGCGTGTTGCCACGGCTTTTCAGCCGGGTAGGGACACGATTGCGGACCCCGCACGTGGCGCTGGTGGTGATCATCGGAATCGTAGCGACGGTCGGTTCGGGCTTCGTCGCGCTCGACGGTGTGCCCGCCGTAGCCAAGACCGTCATGCGCACGGCGCTGGCGCTGTCCTACATCCTCGTCGCGGTGGGCGCTGTGCTGTTCCTCGGCCGTATTCGCGAGCTGAGCCGGGTCGACCGTTTCGCCGGGTGGATCGGCAGTGGCGTACTCGCCGCGGTGCTGGCCTGTCTGACGGTGTCGGATGCGAGCGACGGTGTGGTGGTCGCGCCCGCGACCGTGCTCGCGGTGCTGGTGGTCGGTGCCGCCTGGTACCGGTATCTGCGCGACGCCCGTCCCCGAACGCTCACGGCCATCGGTGTTTTCGACAGTCCCGAATCCGCTGACGTGCTGCCCGGTGCCGGGGCGTTCGCCGTCAACGCCCGCGGCGCGATGGCCCTGGTGGGGGCGGACCGCGGCCAACAGTGACAACGACGACCCGCCGCGACGGCCCGACCGGGCACGAGCCGAGGGCTGTCCAGAAGGCACTGGCCCTGCTCGAAGCGGTGGCGCAACTCGGCTCGGGCGCCACCGCGAAAGACATCGCCGCGCAGACCGGCATCGCCCCCGCGACCGCGTACCGCCTGCTGAATCTCCTTGTCGCCGACGGCTATCTGGTGCGAATCGAGGACCTGTCCGGCTTCGCCCTCGGCCGCCGTACCCGTGAACTCGCCGGGGCGGCCGCGCCGGAGCCTGCCTCTGGCAATTCCCGCATCCTCGGCGAACTACGCGCCCAGCTGCGCTTCGGCATCCATCTCGCCTCCTTCGCCGACGGCCGGATCAGGATGATCGACAAGGACCCCGACCACGAGCTGAGTGGGGAGAAGGTGCTGGTCAACTATCCGCACGCCTCCGCGATCGGCAAGATACTGATGGTGCGGCACCCCGAATTCGCTGCCGAGGCAACCCTGCGCAAGGTCACCACCTTCACCATCACCGAAGCTGCCTACCTCGCCGCCGAACTTCGCCGAGTCGCCGCGAACGCCGTTGCTGTCGAGGTGAACGAATGCCGCCTCGGCCGCAGCGCCGTCGCCGTTCCGATCCGCACCGCCGACGGCACCATCACCGGCGCCCTGGCGGCGATCGGCAAGACCGGCCGTCTGCCCGTGCACGACCGCGACCTCATCGACCTGCTCACGTCCTCCGCCGACCGGCTGACGCTGTGACAGCGGCGCTATTTCTCGCTGTCCGGCTGTGGTCGAACGGTGAGGATCTGCTCGGCGCGCCCGACGGGACCGCGGATGTCGTGCAAGACGGTGCTCGTGATGCCTTGGCCGGTGTGGCCGAAGGTGACAGTGGTGTCGAGGCCCGTCCACCCCGCCTCGGGTTGCCGGTACAGGTGAATGGTCAGATCCAGGTTGGGGAACATCCATTTGGTGGGTTCTTGGCGGACCGCGATGCCGTTGGCCGTGTCGACCAGGGCTACATACGACGCCAGGGCGCTCGCCTTTTCGCCCGCGACCAGATCGAGAGGCGTGGACAGCCACGCCGTGGTGCGTCCGGGCTGGGGGATACCGACCGGCCGAGTCTCCAGTGAAGCGACATACCCGCCGGGCCACACGGAACCGAGCGGCCACGGCGACAGCGATTCCGGCGCGGGGAGTCGGTCCGGCTCGCCGCCCGCGACGGCGCAGGTGTCCTCGGCCGTCATCAGCCAGGCGCGCGCCGACACCGTGGCACGACCCGCGATGGTGACCGTCGCCTCGACGAGTTCGATCGTCCGACCCGGACGGATGGTTTCGACATGAATATCGAACTGCTCGAACGTGTTTCGGCCGAGGATATCGAAGCCCAACCGGCTGATCAGTAGCTCGGTTCGTCCTTCGTCGGCTCGCACTCGTTCGATCTCGTGGACCAGCAGCCCGCCGAGCGGGCTGAAGTGCTGCTCATCGACAGCCCAGGCCCCTCTCGCGTGAACCGTCGGCACGAAGCTGTGCGCACCGACCCGTTCGAAATAACTGGGTCGCGGTTGCGCCGTATACGTCACCGGGTTGCGCCTTTCGATCAATTCTTGTTCTCGCCACCGATGTGACCACGCGGTCATATCAATGGCTCGACTGTAAGCTGGGACGGTGCGTCAGGCAACCGGCTCGGGGACCAAAGGGGTGCCGCGTCAGGAACGGGAGCGACGAATACTGGCCGCTGCCACGCTCCGTTTCGGCACCGACGGATATCGGCGAACCTCGTTGGAGGCTGTCGCCGCGGAGACCGACATCTCCAAGGCGCTGATCTTGAGCTTGTTCGGCAGCAAGGACGCCCTGCATCTGCGGTGCGTGCAGGAGGCTGGTGAGGTGCTGGTCACCGCGATCACCGGAGTGCTCGCCACCAGTCCGGCCGAATACATGGCTTCCGACACCCTCCGGTGCATCTTCGAATCACTGCGTGACCGGCGATACGACTGGGAACTGCTCCACGACACGACGGTGCTGGAGACCACGGCCGGCGGGCGGGCAGCGCTGACCTACCGCGCGTCGATCCGCGCGCTCGCGATGGACGGAACCTTCGCGTTGCTCGGTCCTCGGGGCCCGGTGGATCCGACCGACCGCGAGATCCTCGCCGACGTGTGGCTGGGCATCCTGTCGGCACTGGTGAGCTGGTACCAACGCCATATCGATGAGGTGAGCATCCCCGAGATGCTGGTGCGGTGCACCACGGTCGCGACAACCGTCGGTGATGTCGCGTCGATCGCGGGGCGCGAATCCTTCAGCCCTCGGTTCGACAGCGATGCCCGGAACGCGTTCTGACCGAACGGTTTCCGGAACGTTCGGGGGTCGGCGATCCGGTGGGAGCGCCGACCCCGATGAGCGTGCAGCGGTTTCGGTTATCTGACCGGCGTCAACTCCGGCTCCGCGGATTCTGGTTGTCCGCGTCCGAGGATCGAGTGCCTGCGACCGTACGCGAAGTAGACGATGACACCGAGTGCCATCCAGATCACGAAGCGCAGCCAGGTCTCGATCGAGAGGTTGACCATCAGCCACAGGCAGGCCAGGGCGCCCAGGATGGGAACCACCGGTACGAACGGGACGCGGAATCCGCGCGGCAGATCCGGACGGGTCCGGCGCAGCACCAGCACCCCGATCGACACCAGCACGAAGGCGACCAGCGTGCCGATATTGACCATTTCCTCCAGCGTGCCGAACTCGACGAAGCCGGCCAGCAGCGCGCACACCACACCGACGAGCACGGTCAGCCGAACCGGCGTGCCCTTCTTCCCGGTCTTGGCCAGACCTCGGGGGAGCAGACCGTCACGGGCCATGGCGAACAACACCCGGGTCTGCCCGAGGAACATCACCATCACCACGGTCGACAGCCCGGCCAGCGCGCCGATGGCGATGATGTTCTTCACCCAGGTCGCGCCCTGGATGGCGAAGGCGGTGGCGAGCGTGGCGTTGCCGTCGGCGAGTTCGGTGTAGGACACCATGCCGGTGAGGACCACCGAGACCGCGATGTAGAGCACCGTCACGATCGCCAGCGACGCCAGGATGCCGCGCGGGATGTCGCGCTGTGGGTTGCGCGTCTCCTCGGCGGTGGTGGCCACCACGTCGAAGCCGATGAAGGCGAAGAACACCAGGCTGGCCGCGGCGAGCAATCCGTACCAGCCGTAGCTGGTGCCACCGGATCCGGTGAGGAAGGCGAACAGCGACTGGTGCATACCCTCGGCCTTCTGCGACGGTTGCGCGGGCGGGATGTAGGGCGTCAGGTTCGACGGCTTGAAGTAGGTCGCGCCGACGACCAGCACCAGCGCGATCACACCCAGTTTGATCGCGACGGCGACGGCCGAGACCCGCGACGACAACTTGGTCCCGGTCGCCAGCAGCACGCCGACCACCGCGATGATCAGCACCGCGCCCCAATCGAAGGTCACCGATCCGAGGTGGACCACCGGCGCCGACGACCCGAGCACTTCGCCGAGGTATTGCGACCAGCCCTTGGCGACCACCGACACCGCGAGCGCGAACTCCAGGATCAGGTCCCAGCCGATGATCCAGGCGATCACCTCGCCGAAGGTGGCGTAGGCGAAGGTGTACGCACTGCCCGCCACCGGCACGGTGGAGGCGAACTCCGCGTAGCACAGGGCGGTGAGCCCGCACGCGATCGCGGCGAAGACGAAGGCCAGCGACACCGCCGGTCCCGCCACCGTGCCCGCGGTGCGCGCGGTGAGGGTGAAGATGCCCGCGCCGATCACCACCGCGACGCCGAAGACCGTCAGGTCCTTCGCCGTCAGATCCTTGCGGAGCTTGGCATCCGGATCGTCGGTGTCACGGATCGACTGCTCGACCGACTTGGTGCGGAACAGGCTGCTCTTGTTCATCATCAGAGCGACCTCGGAATGGCATCGAGGCGGCGCTCGGCGAATCGGTTGGCGGCGGCGCCGGTCCCGATCCCCTCGGTGATGGCGGCGGCGATGATCTCGCGGCAGCGCGGGTAGATGTCGGCGACCTCGGCTTCGACCTCGGCCGGTGCGGCGGCGCGCAGTTCACCGGCCACCTGGATGAGGCCACCGGCATTGGCCACGAAATCGGGTACCCAGGTGATGCCGCGGTCGGTGAGCGCCTGCTCGACCTCGGGTGTCGCGAGTTGGTTGTTCGCCGCGCCGCAGATGAGCTTCGCCTCGATCGTCGCGGCGCTCGCCGCGGTGAGGGTGGCGCCCATCGCGCAGGGGGCGTACACGTCGACCGGCGCGGTGGACACTGTCGACAGCAACCGGACGGCGGGCAGTTCGTCGGTGATGCGCCGCAGCGCCGCCTCGTTCACATCGGTCACGCAGACCTCGGCGCCGTCGGCGAGCAGCAGGGCGGTGAGTTCGCGCCCGACCTTGCCGACGCCCTCGACGCCGACCGTACGACCGGCCAGTGTCGGTGCACCCCAGACGAATTCGGCTCCGGCGCGCATCGAGTGGAAGACGCCGAGCGCGGTCAGCCTGGCACTGTCGCCGCTGCCGCCCGCGCCGACGCTGCGGCCGGTGACGTGGCGGGTGTGCCGACCGATGACATCGAGATCGTCGGTGTTGGTGCCCACGTCACCGGCGGTGATGTAGCGCCCGCCGAGGGTTTCGACGAAACGCGCGTAGGCGGCGAGCAGGTCCGCACTCTTCAGCGTGGCCGGATCGCCGATGATCACCGCTTTGCCGCCACCGAGGTCGACGCCCGCCGCAGCGGCCTTGTAGGTCATGCCCCACGACAGTCGCAGGACGTCCTGCAACGCGGCGGATTCGTCGGCGTAGGGGTAGAAGCGGGTACCGCCGAGGGCGGGGCCGAGCGCGGTCGAGTGGATGGCGATGATCGCCTTCAGCCCGGACCTGTCGTCCTCGCAGAACACGACCTGCTCGTGGGCGCGGGCGCTGAGCTCGTGCGATCGGCCGAAGACTCCTGCTTCGGTGTGCGCAACGGTCACTGTCGATTTCCTTTCTTGTTACCGCGCACCGCGGATCGTGCCCGGCGTGCGACGGTGTTGTGGTGCCGCGGGTGTGCGGCGGTGTGGTTGCACCACAGGGTGTCCGGGGGTTTCAGTCCTCGATGCCGAGATCGCGCAGTCCGGCGCGGTACAGCTCGACATTGCCGAGCTTGATGTCCTCGTAGCCGCGCACCACATCGGGCAGTGCGGCGGCCGCGACGGCCGTGTCGTAGTTCTCGGTGGTCAGGCCATCAGCCAGTCGTCGCACCATGTCGGTGTAGTGGGCCAGCAGTTCGCGTTCGACCTTGCGGACGTGGGCGTAGCCGAAGGGGTCGAGCTTGGTGCCGCGCAGGAACTTCCCCTTGGCCAGAACCTTCAGCGCCACATGCGACTTCGGCGTGAGTCCGATCTTCTTGTCCCGACCCAGTGCGCGCAACATCGGCGGGTGCAGCTTGTAGGTGAGCTTCTCGCCACCTGGCACCTGGGCTTGCACGTCGGCGAGGAAGTCCGGGTCCACGAGCAGTCGGGCCACCTCGTACTCGTCCTTGTACGCCGTGAACTTGAACAGCCCGCGCGCGACCGCCTCAGTGAACTCGGTGCGCTCGGTGACGGAACGTTCTGCCGCCCAAACTGATTCGACCGCCTCGAGGTATCGGCGCGCCACCTTCGCGTTCTGGTAGCCGATCAGCTGCGCTGCTCGCAGTTCCACGAGCCGGCGCACCTCGCCCTCGAAGCTGGTGTGTGCCAGCAACTCCGCGGGCGCCACCGGCTGGGTGTGCCGCGGCCGACCTGTTTCGACCGCCGCCGCGAACGCCGCCGGATCGGCGACGGCGACTCGCCCCCACCGGAACGCCGCGATGGTGGCGTTCACCGCGACACCGTTGATCCCGATGGCCTCCTCGATCGCCGCGACCGGCAGGCGCAGTCCGCCGCTCTGGACGGCCGCGCCCACGATCAGGAAGTTCGCCGCCGCCGTGTTCCCGAACAGGGTCAGTGCCGCCGCGAGCGCATCGAAGTGACTGATCGAATTCGTTGCCGTGGCAAGCCGATCCAGCAGCGTGTCCGTCGCGGGGTAGGCCACCGACTTGTCGAAGACCATCTCACCGGTCGGGGTCTGGCTCGTCGACGCGACCGCCACGGTGCTCGCCGCATCGCCGTACTGGAGGTAGCGGGGGTCGGTGGCGGTCAGCAGGTCGACGGCGAGCAGGCAGTCGGCGCTGCCGGGGGTGAGCCGGTTGGCCGGCTCCAATTCCGTTGTGGAGAAACGCAGGTGGGAGAGCACCGGACCGGCCTTCTGGCTCAGGCCGATCTGGTCCAGGCTCTCCACCTCGTATCCGGCGCGCAGGGCGGCGGTGGCCAGCACCTGGTTCACCGTCACGATGCCGGTGCCGCCGATGCCGGCGATCAGCACGTTCTGCGTGCGGGTCGGCGCGCCCGTGCCTGGATCGGCCACCACCGGCGGCTCCGCGATCTCGCGGCGCTGCGCCTTGCGCTTGTCCGGAACCACTTCCACCGTCACGAACGACGGGCAATCGCCGTCCAGGCAGCTGTAATCGGTGTTGCACGAGGTCTGGTCGATGCGGGTCTTGCGCCCGAATTCCGTCTCGACCGGCTGCACGGACAGGCAGTTCGACTTGGCGCCGCAGTCGCCGCAGCCCTCACAGACGGCCTCGTTGATCACCACCCTGGTGTTGCGAACCGGCAGCGTTCCGCGTTTGCGCTGCCTGCGGGCGTCGGCGGCGCAGTGCTGGTCGTAGATCAGCACGGTGACGCCCTCGATCTCGCGCAGCATCCGCTGCGCGTCGTCGAGCCGGTCGCGATGCCACAGCAGCGTGCCCTTGGCCAGTGCCCGCTTGCGGTGACGCTTGGGATCATCGGCGCAGATGATGATCTGGCCGACACCCTCGGTGGTGAGCTTGTGGGTGAGCTGGGCGATGGTGATCCCGCCCTCCACGTCCTGGGCGCCGGTCATCGCGACGACCTCGTTCCAGAGCAGCTTGTAGGTGATGTTCACCTTGGCCGCCACGCACGCCTGCACGGCCAGCTGGCCGGAATGGAAGAAGGTGCCGTCGCCGATGTTCTGGAACAGATGCGGGACGTCGGTGAACGGCGCCTGCCCGATCCACTGGCTGCCCTCACCGCCCATCTGGGTCAGCCCGGTGACCGCGCTGTCGGTGCGCCCGGACATGGTGACCAGCGTGTGGCAGCCGATGCCGCCGCCGCCGATCGAGCCGTCGGGCAGCGCGGTGGAGCGGTTGTGCGGGCACCCGCTGCAGAAGTAGGGGGTGCGCTTGGCGGAGAGGACTTCGAGCGGAAGTGCCGGCGGCGCCGCTCTTTTCAGCTCGACCCGCCCGCGCAGCACCCGGCGCAGCGGGGCCAGTAGACGTCCCGCGGTGAGTTCGCCGTCGACCGGCATCAGGCGCGCGCCGCGCTCGTCCTGCTTGCCGAGCACCCGCGGCGCGCCCGGGGCGCCGTAGAGGATCTCGCGGACCTGGGTTTCGATGAACGCGGTCTTGTCCTCGACGACGATCAGTTGCTCGAGCCCGCGGGCGAACTCGGTGAGCGCGGCCGAGCCGAGCGGATACGGCATGCCGATGCGCAGCAACCGGATTCCGGCCCGGTGCATGGTCGCGTCGTCGACACCCAGATCCAGCAGGGCCTGGCGGACGGCGTCGAAGGTGGTGCCGGTGGCCGCGATCCCCACCGCTGCCTCGGCCGGGTCCACCTCGATCACGTCGAGGGCGTTGGCCGCGCCGTAGGCGTGCACCGTCGCCCAGCGCGGTCCGTACAGGTCCGCCTCGGCGAGCACGCTGTCGGTCGGCGCCGCCATCGGCCGCTGCCGGTACACGAAAGGCCTTCCCTCCCACTGCACTTCGGGCACCGTCACGGCCAGATCGGCGACGCCCGCGTCGACTGTCCAGGCGCCGTCGGCGACATCGGCGACGATCTTCAGCGCCACCACGCAGCCCGACGCCCGCGACAGCGCGATGCCCTGCATGCCCAGGGTGATGATCTCCTCGGCATTGCGCGGGAACAGCACCGGAACGCCCATGGCGGCCAGCGAGCGTTCGCTCACCGCGGGCACGGTCGACGACTTCGAGGCCGGATCGTCGCCCACCAGCAGCAGCACGCCGCCGCGCGGGTTCACCCCGTACATGTTGGCGTGCCGGATGGCGTCGGTCGCGCGGTCGACGCCGGGGCCCTTGCCGTACCAGACGCCGACCACGCCGTCGTGGGTCGGCCGTCCGGCGGGCAGCTCGGCCTGGCTACCCCAGACCGAGGTGGCCGCCAGTTCCTCGTTGAATCCGGGCACGAAGGTGATGTCGTGCTCGGTGAGCACCTCCGGCATGCCGAGCAGCATCTTGTCCACCCCGCCCAGCGGGCTGCCCTGGTAGCCGGAGACGAAGGTGGCGACGCGACGACCGGCGCGGATATCGCGCACGTGCTGTTCCACCATCAGTCGGGCGATGGCCTGGACCCCGGTCAGCAGCACCGGGCCCGCGCCGGAGCGGTAGCGATCGGCGAGGTCGTAGGGTGCGGCCGGGTCGGCCAGCGGTCGGGCGGTGGAACAGACGACGCTGGTCATGATCACCTCACTGCGCGAAGGAACTTGCTATCGGTGCAGCGAAATGTGCCGGTGATGGGTGATCTGTGTCAACAGTCGGTCAAGAAGTTGATCAGACTGCTCAAAAGTGATCTGCGCCACTGACTCGAATGCGTCAATCTGCTCGAGCCGCGAGACCTAGGTCACATCGCGGGTGTTCGTCAGATGCTCGACCAGGGGCAGGCTCCGGTACCCGATCGGGGTGGCCAGCGCGAGCATCGTCTCCGTGTGTTTCACGCCCTCGATGGCGTGGACCCGCTGGATGATCTCCAGCAGGTCCTGCTGGGATCGCGCGGCGATGCGGACCAGCAGATCGGCGCGGCCCGTGGTGGCGTGCACCTCGAGCACGTGCGGGAACCCGCGCAGCGTCTCGATGATCGGATCCATCTTGTTCTGGTCGAGTTCGATGCCGAGGAACGCGTGCACCGCGAACCCGATCGCCTGCACATCGATATCGGGCGGATACCCCCGCACGGCGCCCGAGGCTTCGAGCCTGCGCATCCGCGCCTGCACGGTATTGCGGGCGACCCCGAGCCGTTGCGCCAGCTCGAGGATCGGCGCCCGCGGATCACGGGCCAGTTCGGCCAGCAACGCGGCATCGAGTGCGTCGAACTTGATGGTCATGGGCGCATTCTGACACGCCGCGAACCGGCTGACTTCACACCGGAGTCAGCCGTGCAGGGTCGGTCGGTAGACGAGTTCCTGGATGTCGCCGTCGAGCGTGCGGTGCTCGAGCAGTTCGAGGTCGAAGTCGGCCGCGCCCCGGAAGATCGGGTCGTCACCGGTCTGTCCGGTGATCACCGGGAACAGCGTCACCTGGACTCGGTCGACGAGCCCCGCGGCCATCAGCGCCCGGTTCATCGACAAACTGCCGTGGGAGCGCAACGGCACCGCGGACTCCTCCTTCAGCCGGGCGACGACGTCGACCGCGTCGCCGCGCACGAGGGTTCCGTCCGGCCAGTCGAGTGGCCCCTCGAGGGTGTTCGACACCACCGTCGCCGGGAGATCGCGCATCCGGGTGACCCAGGGGTCGCGCACCTCGTCCACGTCGCCGGCGGCCAGCATGTCCGCGAACGCCCGATAGGTGTTGGGCCCGAAGATCATTCGTTGCTCCACCTCGAACTGGGCGAGGCGGTGGTCGAGCAATTCGGGGCCTTGCTTGCCCCAGTACCCACCCCAGTCACCATGACCGTTGTAGCTGCCGAAGCCGTCGAGGCTGGAAAAGACATCGAAGGTGTAAGTGGTCGCCATCGGGTTCTCCTGATCGTCTGCGGGTTGTATCGATGCAGACGAGCTCACCCGGGCAAACTCATCGCCGGATGCCGCGTTCCCCGGCCGATCGGGTCACGACGGCCCGAGGAGGGCGACCGCTTGCAGCGCCAGATGCAGCTCCGCCGACTGCACCGGGTCGGCGGTGTCGCGGCCGGTGAGGTCGCGAATCTTGCGCAGGCGGTAGCGCACCGTATTGCGGTGACAGTGCAGCTGTTCGGCGGCGGCGGCGGTCGATCCGCGGCAGTGATACCAGGCGTCGAGCGCCCCGATCAGATCGTCGCGTTCGGCTGCGGGCAGTCGAAGTACCGGTCCGAGGATCTGGGTCGTGGCACGCCGACTCGCCTCGGGCACCGTGACGAGCAGGTGGGCCACGGGCTCGCTGCCGAACCGGACGACGGTGTGCGCGCCGGGTCGCGCGCTGCGGGCGGCGAGGCGCGCCTCGGTCAGTGCGCCGGGAATGGCGGTCGGGCTGGTGAAGGCCGCGCTGAGGCCGATCCGCCCGTCGACGAGCTGGGCCAGCGCGATGGCGGCCCGTTCGACGGCCACCGGCATCGCCGAGGACAGCAGCCCGGTGTGTGAGTCGATCTGCGAATCCCACACGGATCTGGCGCCGAGATCTCGCAACGCACCGACCAGGCTGCCGGGGAGGGTGGCGCCGGGGTCGGTGGTCTCGATCGACACGACAGCGAACGTGCCGCTCTCGGACAGGCCCAAGGTGCGCAGCGCGGTCAGGGTGTGCGCGGGATTGTCGGAGTGGTCGTCGAAAAGCGTGCGGACCAAACGGTTCTGGGATTGCGCGTCGACATGCGCGAGCATGATCTCGGTCTCGCGGTAGGCCTCGACCGCCGCGTCGGAGAACGAGTCGATCAGTTCCCACAGTGCGGTGGCGAGGTCGTGCAGGCGCGGATCGCCCGGACCGGTGGACCGGGCCGTGAGTTCCTCCCAGAGCAATCGACCGCCGAGCCGGAAGGCGTGCAGCAGCGCGGCGATCGGGACCCCGCGCTCGGCCTTGAGTCGCCCGACCGCGCGCGCGGTGTGCAGCCGCGTCGGCTGGTCTCCGGACAGGGCGGTGATGATCGCCGTGAGGTTGTCCAGGCACGCCTGCTGGAGTTCCTCGGCCGTGAGCAGCCCCGGATCGGCGTAGGAACGGTCCGCGGCGGCGATGCGACCCACCAACTCCTCGGCCAGCTGCTCGACCGAGTCGAGCAGCTGTGCGGCCGGCTCGAAGGTCGACGTGGCGGTGGTCGGCGGTGGTGCGGTCACCCCTCGATGTTAGGTGACACGACATGATCCACGCCACCATAGATTTGTGCACGGGCACATCAAGTGAATCGACCAGCGGAGTCGACAGCGGCCGTACTCGGGATCGATGGCCAGAGCGCGCGGACCTCGACATGAGTCGCATCACGTCGTCGTTGTGCCCGCGCACAACCGAGGCGGGGGTCGATCCGCAACGAGCGCACATGGTGCGCGCCGGGTCGGCGGCGAGAGAATCGATCCATCTCGTCCGCTGCGCCGTGGACCGTACCGAACAGTTGTGGAGGATCGTCAGTGGTCACCAAGAAGGCAGAGTCCGCCCGTGCCGCGGTGGATATCGCGTTGTCCGAACTCGCCGAAGGCGAGAAGAAGTGGGCGGCCACCTCGCTGCCCGGCAGGCGCGCACTGCTGGATCGGGTGCGTGAGCTCACCGGGCGGCACGGTCAGGAGTGGGTCGACGCCGCCGTCGGCATCAAGGGTCTCGACGCCTCCTCGCCGTTGGTCGGTGAGGAGTGGATCTCGGGACCGTATGTGATGGCCGCCGCACTCGGCGCGCTGGCGAAGACGCTCGATGTCCTCGCTCGCGGCGAAAGCCCGCTCCACAACGCCTCTTTCGGTAGCGCGGGCGACCGGACCACCGTCGATGTGCTGCCCGCGAGCCCGTTCGACGCGCTGCTGCTCAACGGATTCAGCGCCGAGGTGTGGTTGCAGCGCGGCGTCAGCAGTGCCGCCGCGAAGGCGAATGCCGGTCTGGCCCAATTGGACCCGAGCCGAACGCAGGGGATCGGCGCGGTGCTCGGCGCGGGCAACATCACCTCGATCGCGCCGTTGGACGTCCTCTACGAACTCATCGCGCACAACCGGGTGGTCGCGCTCAAGCTCAATCCGATCACCGATCCGATGCTGCCGGTGTTCACCAAGATCCTGGCCCCGCTGATCGAGCTCGGCGCGGTGCGGCTGCTCACCGGTGGCGCCGAGGTGGGCGGCTATCTGGTCGACAACGATCTCGTCGACCACGTGCACATGACCGGCAGCGCGCGCACCCACGACGCGATCGTCTGGGGCGCCGATGCCGAGGCGGCCGAGCGGAGGCTGGCGGGCAGACCGAAGCTCGACAAGCCGGTCACCAGCGAGCTCGGCGGCGTGTCGCCGACGATCGTGCTGCCGGGCGACTGGAGCGCGGCCGATATCGGCTACCAGGCCGAGCACGTCGCCACCCAGCGCCTGCACAACGGCGGCTACAACTGCGTCGCCGCCCAGGCTCTGATCATCTCCGCCGATTGGGCGCAGAAGGACCAGTTCCTCGCCGCGCTGCGCGACGCGCTCGCGAAGGCGCCCGCCCGTCGCGCGTACTACCCGGGCAGCGACGATCGCGTGGCGCGGGCCTTCGAGTCCTATCCCGGGGCCGAGCGGCTCGGACCGAGCGGTGAGCGGCTGCTGGTCACCGGGGTCGCGCCGTCGCCGGTCGAGCCGCTGCTGGCCGAGGAATACTTCGCGCCGGTACTCGGCGTGGTCGAATTGCCCGGAACCGGCGCGGAATTCACCTACGCGGCGGCTCGCGCCGCGAACGAGGCGTTCGTCGGCACGCTCGGCGTCAACGTGATCGCCGCGCCCGCCACGATCTCCGAGCTCGGTACGGCCTTCGACGAAATGATCGAGGATCTGCGCTACGGCACGGTGGCGATCAACGCGTGGACCGGCGTCGGCTACCTGACGCCGACCGCGTCGTGGGGCGCCTTCCCCGGCCACACCGTCGACGACGTGCAGAGCGGCATCGGCGTCGTCCACAACGCGTGGTTGATCGACCGGGTGGAACGCACCGTCGTGCGCGGCCCGTTCCGTCCCGCGCCGCGGTCGCTGCTGCGCGGCGAACTCGCGATCTCGCCGAAGCCGCCGTGGTTCGTGGGCAACAAGACCGCCGCGAGTACGGGCAGATTGCTCGCCGGGTTCGGCGCCGACCCCGGCTGGCTGCGCCTGCCCCAGATCTTCGCTTCCGCCCTGCGCGGCTGAGCCCGACTTCCTTGGAGAATCAGATGAACAACAGCATCGCCGACTACGTCGTCGTCGGCACCGGTTCCTCGGGCGCGGTGCTCGCCGCACGGCTCAGCGAGCGCTCGGCCACCAGCGTCATCGCCCTGGAAGCCGGTCCCGAGGACAAGAATCAGGCCGTCCACATTCCGGCGGCGTTCTCCAAGCTGTTCCAGACCGACCTCGACTGGAACTACCTGACCACCCCGCAGTCCGAACTCGGTGAGCGCCAGATCTTCTGGCCGCGCGGCAAGATGCTCGGTGGGTCCTCGTCGATGAACGCGATGATGTGGGTCCGCGGTTTCGCGGCCGACTACGACGAGTGGGCGCGCGCCGCCGGGCCGGACTGGTCGTTCGCGAACGTGGTCGAGTACTTCCGGCGCATCGAGTCCGTCGAGGACGCCACCGAACCCGACGAGGGTCGCTCCGGACCGCTGCGGATCTCGCACCAGCGCAGCGCGCGCCGGTGGACCGACGACTTCCTCGCCGCGGCCGAGCACGCCGGTTTCAAGCGGGAGCGCGCGAATCTGCCCCAGCCCGAAGGTTTCACGCAAACCATGGTGAGTCAGAAACGCGGCGCCCGGTGGAGCACCGCGGATGCCTATCTGAAGCCGGCGCGCAAGCGTTCGAATCTGACCGTGCTCACCGGCGCGCAGGCGACGCGGATCCTGTTCGAGGGCACCCGGGCTGTCGGCGTCGAATACCGCAAGGACGGCATCACCCAGATCGTGCGCGCGAGTAAGGAAGTGGTGCTGTGTGGTGGGGCGATCAACAGCCCGCAGCTGCTGCAGCTCTCCGGTGTCGGTGACCGGGAAGAGCTCGGCCGCCACGGCATTCCGGTGGTGCACCACCTGCCCGAGGTCGGCCGCAACCTCACCGATCACCTCATCTCGCTGCTCGGCTTCGCCGTCGACTCCGACACGCTGTTCGACGCGGAGAAGCCGTGGGAGTTGCTCAACTACCTCGCCCGCCGCAAGGGCATGCTCACGTCCAATGTCGGTGAGGCGTACGGCTTCGTGCGCAGCAGCCCCGAACTCGAACTGCCGGATCTCGAGATCATCTTCGGGCCCGCACCGTTCTACGACGAGGGGATCGGCGTCGCGCCCGGCCACGGGATCGCGGTGGGCCCGATCCTGCTCCAGCCGCGCAGCCGCGGCACGGTGACCCTGGCCTCTGCCGACCCGACGGCCAAGGCGCTCATCGACCCCAGGTACCTGTCCGACCCCGACGGCGCCGACCGCGCCGCGCTGCTCGCCGGCCTGCGGATCTCCCACCGCATCGCGACCGCCGAGCCACTGGGCTCCCGAATCGGCGGATTCCTCCGGCCCAGACGCGAGCAGTCGACGCTCGCGGAAACCCTCGAGGAGGCCCTGACTTGGCAATCTCACACTCTTTACCACCCCGCCAGCACTTGTCGGATGGGTACCGACGCAGCCAGTGTCGTCACCCCTGACCTGAAGATCCGCGGCCTCGATGGTCTGCGCGTGGCCGACGCCTCGGTGATGCCGACCATCATCCGCGGCCACACCCACGCGCCGTCGGTGGTAATCGGTGAGAGGGCAGCCGATCTCCTCCGCTGAAACCGCCGTCGCTCAGAGGGCGAACGTCAGGGTGTCCGGTCGAAGGTAGTCGCCGGGATCGGAGAGGAAACGCAAGGTCGGGCGCCCCTGCGCGGGAATGCGTTCCAGCTCGCCGCGCAACGTGTGCTCATAGGTGTCGCCACGCGCGGTGAAGCCGGGAAGCCAGTTGTCGTGATGGCTGGGCACGAACATCGCCGGTCTGATCGCCTCGATGTACTGGCGCACATCCCGTAAACCGTTGAGCGGCTGGTTGAAACCCTGGATGGCGCCCAGTTGCACGTCACTGCCGGGCAGTGCTCTCAGAACGTCGAACACCTCGGGTGCGGCCTCTGTGAGCGGCCCGGCGGAGTCGTGCCAGGTGAGGGTGAAGCCACCCACCCGGAACTGGTAGAGCAGACTGCCGCCTTCCTGATCGGACAGCGAGGACCCGAGTGCGACGAGATCGCACAGTTGCGGCGGGTTCGCGATCGAATCACGAATGTCGGGGACCGGAAAGAACGGCGCGGAACCCTCGCCGCTGCGGTCGGGAGGTTTCGGTCCCGAGTGCACATGCCGGACCGCTGTCACCTCGACCGGTCCGACCGAATGGTGATAGGTCTGGCCGAGCGCCGACGTAGCGTCACCGAGCACTACGGTGCGCAGGGCCGTCGCCCCGACCTGGCGCTGGACCTGGGCACAGTGCTCGGCCGTGCCGAACAGCACCGCGCCGGAGGCCTGCGCCAGAGCTGCCGCGTCACCGGCGTGGTCGAAGTGCCCGTGTCCGAGGAAGATCGCCTCAGGGCGAAGCTCGGCCACCTGCGCCACGGTGGTCGGGACGTATCCGCTGTGGGCGCCACGGGGAACCCACGCGTCGAGCAGGACCACGGTCCCGCCCAGTGCCGCGGCGAAACTCGTGCATCCGAACCAGGACAGGATCACTCGATCGCCGCGGACCGCGCCGGTCGCCGGATCGACGTTGTCAGCGCCGAAGAAGCGGGTGCGCGCGGCGATCATGCGCTCGCCCGGATCCGCGAGGGCCCGGCCCGCTGTCGCGACCAGCCCGGCGGCGATCGCGCCGCCGAGGAGAGTGCGCCGGGCGAGGGGGCGCGGACTGTGTGAGAACTCTGACACGTGGTCATCCTGACAGCTGTCGGAAACGGGCACCGGCCTTCGGTCGGATACTAAATAGTATTCGATACCTTATAGTATCCACATGGTAGAGAAGTCCCCTCCGATCAGCCGCCGTCGCCAAGAGACCCGTCGGCGACTGATCGACGCCGCGCTCGACGTCTTCGCTGAACGCGGCTTCGGCAGCAGCACGGTGGATCAGGTGTGCGAACGAGCCCAGTTCACCAAGGGCGCCTTCTACTCCAACTTCGCGGCGTTGGACGAACTGTTCCTCGCCGCGTGGGAACAGCGCTCGGCGCAGATGCTGGCCGCTGTCGAGGCGTTGGTCGCCGATCGGGTGTGCGCACGGGTCTCATCGACGCGCGACGTCGTCGAGCAGGTGCTCGAAACGATTCCCGTCGACGACAAGTGGTATCGCCTCACGGCCGAATTCACCGCTCACGCCCTGCGCAACCCGTCGCTCAAGCGGGTGGTGGCCGCACGTGAGGAGACCATCCTCGCGACGCTGATGCCCCTGCTCGAGCTGCTCGTCGCGCAGTTGGGGCGCGAAATCACCGACGCCGCGGCGTTCGGTTCCGCCTTGGTCGCCGTGCACGACGGCACGACCGTGCAATGCCTCATCGATTCCGATACCGACGCCGCGCGAGCCCGTCGGACCGATCTGTTCGTCCTGCTCGTCGAGCACCACACCAGGGAGATCCGTTCATGACCGACACCTTCGAACCCGATGTCATCGTGGTCGGCGCCGGCCTGGCCGGCCTGGTCGCCACCCACGAGCTGGCCGCCGCGGGGCGCCGGGTGCTGGTCCTCGACCAGGAGAACCGCGACAACTTGGGCGGGCAGGCGTTCTGGTCTCTCGGTGGACTGTTCCTGGTCGACAGCCCCGAGCAACGCCGCATGGGCATCAAGGATTCCTACGAACTCGCACTACAGGATTGGCTGGGTTCGGCGGCCTTCGACCGGCTCGACGGCGAGGACATCTGGCCGCGCCGGTGGGCGGAGGCGTATGTCCGTTTCGCGGCGACCGAGAAGCGTCGATACCTGCACGACCTCGGGCTGCGGTTGGTGCCGTTGGTGGGGTGGGCGGAGCGAGGCTCCGGGTCGGCCACCGGTCACGGCAACTCGGTGCCTCGGTTCCACCTCACCTGGGGGACCGGTCCGGAGGTCGTTCGGGTGTTTCGCGAACCCGTCGAACGCGCCGAGCAGGCCGGGCTCGTTCGTTTCGCCTTTCGGCATCAGGTCGACGAGCTCCTCGTCGAGGGTGAAGCCTGCGTCGGCGTCCGTGGCGCCATCCTGGAAAGCAGCGCCACGGCACGCGGCGTCGCATCGTCGCGATCCGAGGCCGGATCTTTCGAATACCGCGCACCGGCCGTCATCGTCACCTCCGGGGGTATCGGCCACAACCACGACCTGATTCGGAAGAACTGGCCGACCGATCGGCTCGGCGCCGCGCCGAAGCACCTGATCTCGGGGGTCCCCGCGCATGTGGACGGACGGATGCTCGCGATCAGTGAGCAGGCCGGGGCAAGCATCGTCAATCGCGACCGTCTGTGGGCCTACACCGAAGGCATCCACAACTGGGATCCGGTCTGGCCCGACCACGCGATCCGGATCATCCCCGGTCCGTCGTCGTTGTGGTTCGACGCGACCGGACAGCGCATGCCCGCACCACATTTCCCCGGTTTCGACAGCCTCGCCACGATGAAGCAGATCCTGGCGACGGGGCACGACTACTCCTGGTTCGTGCTCACCCAAACCATCATCGAAAAAGAGTTCGCGCTGTCGGGATCCGAACAGAACCCCGACATCACCGGCAAGAGCATTCGCCAAGTCCTCAGCAATCGTCTCGCCAAGGGCGCGCCGGGACCGGTGGAGAAGTTCAAGCAGAACGGGCAGGACTTCGTGGTGGCCGATACCCTCGCCGAACTCGTCGAAGGCATGAACAAGTTGGCCCGAGGGCCGCAACTGGACGCTGCCGACATAGAACGTCAGATCGTGGCCCGCGATCGCGAACTGGACAATCCCTTCAGCAAAGACCTTCAACTGATGGCGATCGAGAACGCCCGCCGATCACGCAGCGACCGACTGGCACGGGTCGCCGCACCGCATCGGATTCTGGACCCGGCGCACGGCCCGCTCATCGCTGTCCGCCTCAATATCCTGACCCGAAAGACCCTGGGCGGTATCGAAACCGACCTCGACAGCCAGGTGCTCCGCCCCGACGGCACGCCACTGACAGGGCTCTACGCCGCCGGCGAGGTAGCGGGCTTCGGCGGGGGCGGTGTCCACGGTTACAACGCACTCGAAGGCACGTTCCTGGGCGGATGCATCTTCTCCGGCCGCGCGGCCGGTCGCGCACTCGCCCGAAAATCGGTCTGAGCGTGCGCCGACCCGCTCCGCGGCTTCCGTCCCACTCCTCCACGGAACCGTTGCATGGCGCCTTTTTGCTCGACACCGACTCGGGTCCCCTCCACGTCGGAATCGCCGGGTCTGAACACGCGTCAACTCTGGTGCTGCTGCACGGATTCGGGTCGTCGCTACGCTGGTGGGACGCGATAACCCCGCTGCTCGCCGACCGATTCCGCGTCGTCAGCATGGACTTGCTCGGCCACGGCAGGTCGGCGAAGCCGGCTGCTGGCTACCATCCCAGCGACCATGCGCGCGCGGTGGCCCAGGTCATCGACCGGCTCGGAATCGGCGAGGACATTACGGTTGTCGGGCACTCCATGGGCGCCGATGTCGCCATCGCTCTGGCGGAAAGCTCCGCGCTGGTCCGCCGCGTGGTCGTCATCGGCGAGGGCCCCGACTACAGCACGTTCTTGCCGGGGAGGGCGACGAGACTGCTACGTGTTCCGGTGCTCGGCCACGCACTACGCCGACACCCACCCGCGTCCGCGGTCCGGCTCGGATATTCCCGCGCGTTCGCCCCAGGATTCGGTCAGCGCACCGCCTTCGCGGACCCCGATCAAATTCTCCACGACGACCGAGCCGTGGAGTTCGCCGCGTTTCGCCACTGCCAGCTCGGAAAGGAGTCGTACACCGCGACCTGCCCCCTGGACCAGCGCCTTCGGATGCTCGGGTTGACGACGCTGGTGATCTTCGGGGCGCGCGATCGCATGTGGAATTCGGAGACGTCCGTCCGCCGCTACCGCGCGGTCTCCGGTGCGCGGGTCGAGGTCATCGACCGAGCCGGCCACTCACCCCAGCTGGAGACGCCCGGCCAAGTCGCGCGATTGATCGGAGAGTTCGCCGACGCTGACCACTGACCTGTGAATGCAACACTGGGAACACATACTGTTGCTTGCGTTGCTTTGGTGCCGACGAACACGACGACCGGACCGCACAGCGGGTTCTCGACGCCGCGGTCTCGGAGATCGCCGCGTCGGGGATGGGCAAGCTCAAGATCGACCCGGTCGCCCGTCGAGCGGGGGTGAACCGGGCGACGATCTATCGCCGTTTCGGTGACCTCGACGGCTTGATCGAGGCGGTGACCATGCGTGAAGGTCGCCGCATGGCCGCGACGGTGGCCGAGGCCGTGGCCGGTCGCACCGATCACCGTGAGCGTGCGGTGGAGGCGTTCGTGGCGTGTCTGCGGATGGCGCGGGAGCATCCGGTGATCGCGCGGGTCGCCGCACTCGAGCCGCAGGCGCTGATCGAGGCGGGGCTGGCCGACGACGCGGCGTTGCTGTCGCTGGGCGGTGCGGTCGTCGCCGAACAGTTACGCGCGGCCCGATCCGACGGGCTGGCAACACATCTGGATCCCGACGAGGCCGGGCGCACCGTCGCGATGCTGTTCGCCGCGTGCGTGGTGCTGCCGACCAAGCACGGTGTCGATCTGCGCACCGACGAATCGGTGCGCGCGTACGCGCGCCGCACCCTGATCCCCATGATCTTCGGGCCCGACGCAGCGGCTCGGCAGTGAGAGGAACGATCCCGATGAGCAACCACAACGACGTGGTACCCCACCAGGACTACGGATTCTTCGGCCCGGATTCGGTGGCCTGGAGAGTGTTCCGGTACCCGACCACACTGTCGGTGGCGTTCCAGCGCACCGCGGTGACAGAGATGTTCGAACCGTTCCTGATGGCCTCGGTCGCCGATACCGGCGCGGTCTTGAACCGCCCCGATATAGATGCGCGCCTACTACGCACGCATGAAGCCGGTTCTGGCCGCGCGGGTCGTGACCCAGGAGCATGTGGACCATCTCCTCGACGGGGCCAGGCTGATGGTGCCGCGGCGTCGGGGAATGTGCCCGCTCGCTGAGGTCAACCGGGTGCTGTTTCGGTGCACTCGACCGCAGCGTCTCCGCGCAACGATTCATCGTCGCGACCAACAGCCCGCACACCGCACCGGTGGTGAACCCGATCCTGTGTGATGTGGCGCCGAAGAACCCGGTCGTGCGGACCCCGGAGCAGGCGCGCGCCGAATTCGGTGTGCCGACCCCGGCCGAGCAGTACGCGGCCATCCGCGCCGCCCGCGGTGCTGCCGAGCTGCCCGACCACGCAGACCGGGACGGCGCCGAACCTCTACTCAGCTTCCACTGACCGCCGACGGGGTCGGGAAATGCCGCGGAAGAATGTGCGGATGTCGTCGGCGAGCAGTTCTGCCTCCTCCATCGCGGGGAAGTGACCGCCCTCGGTGAACTCGCTCCAGTGGTCGACCGCCTTCCATGGGTCCAACGCACGGCGCATGAGCGGGTGGGTGTCGAACACGGCCCATCCGGACGGCACGCCGGAGGCCATGACCCAGTCGAGTCCGGAGTGCTCGCCCTCGTAGTAGAACTGCGCGCTCGACGCACCGCTGCGGGTGAACCAGTACAGGCTGATGTTGGTGAGGAGCTGGTCGCGGTCGACCGACTCGTCCGGCGTCCGGAAGGCGCCGCCGGTCCCGGTCTTGAACTTCTCGGCGATCCACGCGAGCTGACCGACCGGCGAGTCGGTCAGCGCCGCGCCGATCGTGTCGGGCCGGTGGTTCTGCATCTCGAGGTATCCGCGCTCGGCCGCGTCCTCGGTGCGCACTGCCTCGATCTGGGCGATCTCGTCCTCGGACAGATCCTCGGGGTAAGGGAACTTGTCGCCGACCAACCCGAGCCATCGGGGGTCGGCCCCGATGTGCGTGCCGATGACGCGCTCCGGGTAGAGCGCCGCGAGGCGACCGGTGGTGCCCGAACCGATATCGGTGCCGTGGGCCGCGAACCTCTCGTAGCCCAGACGCGTCATGATCTCGGCATAGGCCTCCGTCGTCCGCGCCAGCTCCCAGCCGGTCCCGGACAGCGGAGTGGAGAACCCGAAGCCG
The DNA here is from genome assembly GCF_036142455.1 of Nocardia salmonicida. Classification (NCBI taxonomy): domain Bacteria; kingdom Bacillati; phylum Actinomycetota; class Actinomycetes; order Mycobacteriales; family Nocardiaceae; genus Nocardia; species Nocardia salmonicida. The sequence goes on along the minus strand of NZ_CP108014.1, from coordinate 4,336,441 downwards.
GGCAGCGCCGGGATTACCACGTGGAACTCGTCGGTCAGCAGCGGGACGAGTCGCTGGTACTCGACGAACGAGCCCGGCCAGCCGTGGTTCAGGATCAGCGGGGTGGCCTGCGGGTTTGCCGATCGCGCGTGGACGACGTGGAACGTCTGGCCGTCGACGACTGTCGTGAACTGTTCGTACTCGTTGAGCTTCGCTTCCTGCGCACGCCAGTCGAACCCGTCGCGCCAGTACTCGGCGAGCTCCTGCAGATACCCCAGCGGAATGCCCCTGCTGAAGTCGGTGCGATCGTCACGGCCCGGCACGGGGATCGGCCAGCGCGTGCGTGCCAGCCGGTCGCGCAGGTCGTCGACGTCGGCCTGCGGGATGTCGATGCGGAACGGTGTGAGTGCGTTGTTCTCGGTCATGACATCCACGTTCCCGGGTAATGCGGCAGGTTAGCTTCCGCAATTGCTGAAATGATCGAGAACATGTTGGAGACCTCGGCCCGCCTGCTCGAACTGCTGTCGTTGCTCCAGCTCAAACGCGACTGGACGAGCTCCGAGCTCGCCGGTCGGCTCGATGTGAGCACCAGGACCGTGCGCGCCGATATCGGCAAATTGCGCTCGCTCGGCTATCCCGTGAACGCGCGCCCCGGCGTCGCCGGCGGATACCGGCTGGCCGCCGGCACGGCGATGCCCCCGCTCCTTCTCGACGACGACGAGGCGGTTGCCGTGGCGGTCGGACTTGGTGCGGTCGCGACCCAGCGGCTCGGAGTCGAGGAGACCTCGCTCACCGCGCTCGCGAAGCTGGAACAAGTGCTGCCCTCGCGCCTGCGTCGGCGCGTCGAGGCGGTCCGCGAGGCGACGAGCGTCGTGCCAGGGGCTGAGCCGCCGCTCGATCTCTCGGTTCTCGGCGCGGTCGCCGCCGCGATCCGCGGCCACGAACGGCTCCGGTTCGGATATACCAAGTACGGGGGCGGCGAAGGCGCCCGCCACACCGAACCGCAACGGCTGGTGAGCTGGGGGCCGTTCTGGTACCTGCTCGCGTGGGATATCGACCGGGACGACTGGCGGGTCTTCCGTGTCGACCGCATGGTTCCGCGCGCACCGACGGGTGCGCGGTTCCCGCCGCGGGTGATCCCGGCCGACGATGTCGTCGCCTACGTCGTCGGACGCGTCAGCAAAGCGGGCTGGAAGTACCGCGCCCGGGTACTCGTGCACGCTCCCGCCGCCGAGGTCGCCGCGACGATCACCATCCCGGTCGATATCGAGGCGGTCGACGAGTCCACGTGCCGTGTCGAGCTGGGTTCCGACGACCCGGACCGGCTCGCGCTGTGGCTGACACAGCTCGACGTCGACATCGAGGTGATCGACGGAGACGAACTCGCCATTGCCTTCGATCGCCTCGCGACGAGATTGCGTCGCGCGGCCGGCGCCGGCCCTTACCTTGTCGGCGAAAAAGGCGCAGAATGATGTGCGTATACCGGCTTCAAGGTTTGCGACCGGTGGGCACTGAATGCCTGCCGGGCACCATCGGGGCGTGCATCCTCCGTGATGGCAGTGTTCTACTGCATCGCCCCCCGAGCGTCACACCATGCTGAACGCCGGGCGCGGCGAAGGCTGCCTGTAGCGAATGCGAGCCCCCTCCGCCGGCTCGGCGTGACTACTAGTTGGGAAACGCCATGTCAGAGGAGAACAAAGCTACAGCCAAGCGCATTTTCGACGCGTGGAACGAGCGAGACCTCGATGTATTCGACGAGCTGATGTCCGCCGACGCCATCGACCACGATCCGCAGAATCCGTTCGCCGAGGTCCATGGTCCCGACGGCATCAAACGGCTCGTGCAGATGTACCTCGCCGCTTTCTCGGATCAACGATTCCTTGTCAACGAACAAATCGCCGAAGGCGACTTCGTCACTACCCGCTGGACGGGAACAGGAACCAATGACGGCGAAATGATGGGTATGCCCGCCACCGGCAAATCGGCAGTCGTTCAAGGAATTACGATCAATCGTTTCCGCGACGGCAAGATCGTCGAGAGTTGGGCGACCTGGGACACGCTCGGGATGATGCAGCAACTCGGAGTCGTCCCGTCGGCACACTCTGCGACAACCTGACCCGTGACAGGGCGCTGAGCCGCAGTCGGAGGATAGTCCGCAACCGTCTCCATAGCCCGGTGCGCTGGACTCGCGGGTGTTCCCTAGGCGAGGAAGGCGCTGATTTCCGCTGCTGTCTCTGCCGGACGTTCGAGGTGTACCAGATGCCCGGTATCGGGTAGGTCTACGCGGCGAACGTCGGGAACCATCGCCGCGACGATCTCGGCGATGACGCGAAAGTCCTCCACATCGTCGGCGCCGGTGATCAGTAGCACCGGCATGGCCAGATCTGGCAAGCACTCGATGTGGGGTCGCGCCAGTGGTATCTCTCGATCGGCGTCCACCCAGACGCGGCAGGCATCCGTGGCGATGGTGGCCCGCAGTTGGGCGGCCATCCCCGGATCGCGGCGGGTAGTGGTGAACAACGGGTGGTGGAACCACATGTCCCTGACACGTTCGAGGTCTCCAGTGCGGGCAGCCCGGCTCAACTCGAGCCAGTGCGCCCGCCACCTGTCCGACCAGTCCCAGTCGGCAAGTCCTGGACTGATCAGCACCAGGCGATCGACCCGATCCGGATAGGTGAGTGCGAAGTCGACAGCGATCCTGCCCCCCATGGAGGCACCGGTCAGCGAGGTCCGCTCGATGCCCAGTCCGTCGAGCAGTGCGGCCAAGTCGTCGGCATGACGAAACTCTGCGGTAGTTCGGTCCTCTGATGCGCCACAGCCGCGGAGGTCATACCGCACGCAGTGGTGTGTCGCCGTGAGCTGTGGCCACAGCGGGTCCCAAGTCGAATGATCTCCCCCCGCTCCGGGTACTAGGACATGCGGTGGGCCTTCCCCGGTGACTTCGGCCCATAGTTCCACGCCCGACGCCGCTGTGATCCGATGTACTTCCGGCACGGCATCTCCCCTGACGTAATCCTCGTGGATTCGCAATCTCGTTGTCCCGCAAACTGATCAGAGGCGGGCGACCTTCAAGACTGACAAGCGATCGTCGCACAACTGCGCGGGGCTCGCGTCAGTGCGCCATTTTGAGCCCGACCACACCGGCAACGATCATCACCAGGAACACGGCCTTCACTACCGAGAACGCCTCCGCACCGGTGACCATGGCATAGGTGACGGTCAGGACCGCGCCGATCCCCACCCAGACCGCGTACGCGGTGCCGAGGGGGAGATCGCGCATGGCCAGCGCCAGCCCGGCCATGCTGGCTGCCAGGGCAACACCGAACACCACGGTCGGGACGATTCGGGTGAACCCTTCGGTCCGACCCAGCGCGGTGGCCCACACTGCTTCCAGCACACCGGAGATGACGAGCAGAATCCATGACATGACGAGCCTCCTGTGGCCGTCTTGTCGCGTTCCGGGTACGGCTACCCTCGTCCGGGAGCTCTGTTCGGGCTCATTGCCAAGCTGTCACACCGGCAATCTCTTGGCAAGCGGGTGGTGGGTGAAGTCACCACCGGCCGCGACAGCTCAGCCAGGCACGGGCGTTCTGCGTCTGAGGGGCGCAGGACACGATCGTTCCGGTTCAGAAGGTCCCGATCCCTCAACCGACGCCGAGCACACTGAGCAACCGCTCCACTAAGCGGTCGATGGCCGGACTACGGCAAGATCGACGAGTGGAGAAAGCCTACGGAGCTGCACGCAACTCGCCAGTGAAGGACCTGATCGACCAAACCGATCGTGAGTTCTTTGCGTTGTTCGCCAAGAGGCCGGGGATGTACATCGGTTACACCGATCTGCGTGGAGTCGTTACCTACATCGAGGGCTACGACATGGCGTCCCGCCGAAATGGCGGACGGTGCCTCGACGGGTGGCGCGAATGGCTGATGGATCACCACCACAGGGTCGGTTCGAACCTGGTCTGGTGGGCGCAGATCAAGCAGATCGCGCTGCCCGACTGGGACTTCACGACGCCACTCGGTACGGATCAGGAGGAACACGTCCTCGCGGTCCTGTTCGAACTGCTTGACGCCTTCCTCGCCGAACGCGAGTCCGCACAGCCACACGACTGACCACAGGAGGCCGCAGGTGTTGACAAACGGTCGTTTTCCGAACACCCGCCATCGGCACGTGCTCAAGGAACTGTTTGCTCACCGGCGATGTCCAGCCGCAGTCGTCGTGGCCTCGGTTCGGTTGGGCGAGGTTTTGGATGAGTTGTCAGGACCTGTGTAGGTGCGCCGAGACTGTGGCGTCGTGTTCGAGGATGTGGTCGATGGTGTCCCAGTACAGCGAAAGCCATGGGTGCTGGCGGGCTTGGTCGGGTTCGAGCTTCTGGCCGTAGAACGCGGTGTTCGGCGCGACGGACGCTGCGGGGACCAACGAGCAGGTATTGCTGGTATGGCCTTCGGCGGGGCCGACGCGGCAACCGAACGTCACCCGGTCCGAGCTGGGATTGTTCACCGGATCGTCCGGGTCCCAGCAGTTGTCGAAGATGACGTCGATGTAGGCCTCGTGGGTGCCATGGTGGTGCAGGCACGAGGCGTAATAGATCGCGTAGGCGCCGTTTTCGGTGTTGATGAACCCGTTCACGCGGTCGTAGGGAGTGTCGCAGCATTCGCAGACAGCGCTGTCGATATTACGTTCGGGGTCGATCATCAGTTGCACCTGTTGATTCTGACCGCCCGGCGATGCTCGACGTCAGTCAGGTCTACTCCTCGGAAAAGGAGTGTCGACCAGGAGGTAATGGACAGTCGGGGTCGGCTCTACGTCCGCGCGGATTTGCGTTCGGCGAGGAAGGTACCGAGTAGATCGAACAGCACGGTGAGGACGTGTGTCTGCTGTTCGGTGGTAGGAGTCCCCGCAAGTCCCAGTCCGGGAAGGCGATGTGGTTGATCTGTGCCCGCACCGGCGCGACGCCGTGTCGTAGCCCTCGATGTAGGTGACTTCTCCGCGCAGATCGGTGTAGCCGATGTACATCCCGGTCTTCTGGCATGATGCAATCCCAGGGTGATGAAGATCTGGCAGTACTCCTACTTCGAGTTGGCCAGCACTATCGTGTCGGCAGCCGAACTGACAATCTGCTTGGGAGTCGAGCCGGATCATCTCGAGGTCAAGGGAACTACGAACGCACCAGGTCGGGTTCGTAGGCTTCATACCTGGCGAATCAGCGACGATCGCGAGGGTGCGGTCGACGAGCAGCTTGAGCGGCTGATCGACAGGCTCGAGCCCGGCCGCACCCAATTGATAGCACTGGCAAGCGATGCCGATATCTGGTCACGCATGCAGGTGGTGCGGTACTACCACGATCCCGACGGGGTGCACTACGCCCCCGCTGGCACACCGAGCGATCAGGTAAGCGAATGGCCCCGCCCACTGGGATGGCATTTGTCGGTACCGACCCTGGAGTTTTTATCCTTGACCGCAACCAGTTTCGACGTCGACGAGTTCGACCTTAGCCCGGACGAGGAAGACACCGATTCAAGCCAGCGATGAGCACGGGACCCAACATCCTGAAATGCCGCATATCGCGCGGTCGGGAACGTCCGCTTCTGCCGACTACCGCGCATCATGGTGTCGCCGGAGCCGATCCATGATCGGTATGGATTAGTTGAATTGTGGTGTTGAGGTAGAGGTGTGGGCGGAACATTTGAGCGTAGGGGCGGTGCGGTTTGCGCGGCCCACGGCACGGCTCGATGATGTGATCGCGTTCTACCGCGAGGATCTGGGATTGGCGGTGCTGGTGCAGTGGTATGACCACGACGGGTACGACGGGGTTGTGTTCGGACTGCCAGGGGCGGGGGTGCAACTGGAGATTACCCAACATGGGGCACCGCCAGTGATTCCACCGCCTCATCCGGAGAACCAACTGGTGCTGTATTTGCCAGGGGAGCAGGCACTACGGGCTGTGGTAGATCGGCTAGCCGGACGCGGTCACCAACCGGTCGCACCCGCAAATCCATATTGGGCACGAGGCGGCGCGGTGCTGTTCGCCGATCCGGACGGTTGGCTCGTGGTCCTGATGCCGCAGGTGTTCGGCAAGCAGACCAGGGCCGGGTAGAGCAGCATCAGAAAGGTCGGAATTGGACCGAGGACTCTGAGAAGAACATCCGCATCTGCCGCATACGGTGCTGACCGACCCGGCCAGCGCGGAGCCACGGAAGGGCAAGCAGCCGGGCCGACGACCGGCCGACGCCTGCAACCGCCGAATGGCATGAGCCCGTGGGCGGTCAGAATTCCAACTGGGCATCGAGTCGAGCGATGATCGCGCGAAGCTCGCGCGCGCTGCGGGGTGACATCGCTGAGATCACGATGTCGAGCAGGTCGCGGGCCTCCACCGGACTGCCACAACAGAAGTCGTGCACATCCCCGAACTCGTAGTAATGCCGCAGCTCGCGGGTCGGACGGCGAACGTGGTTCTTCCACAAACGAACTGCCTTGCCGACATCCCCTGTCCGCAGGTAGTTCCGGGTGCGCTCGAGGCGAGCGATCTCGTAACTCGCTGACGACGACAGTCCGTCGATAGCGGAGGCGGCACCCTGAGGTCGGGGCTTCAACGCAGCGGCGGCCCGGACCTCGCATGGGCGGTTACGCGGCATTGGCCTTTCGTCTGGAGATCATGTCGAACATGATGCCACGATACTAACTCTGGCGAACATACTCAATTGCCGCTGGACGCGCGGTCACGAACGTTCGCATCTGCCGATGACCGAGCGGGTTGTCGCCCAGGCGATCCGCTCAGCTATCTGCAGGAAACCGGTGCTCGATCGCGTGACGAGCCGTCGTCCAGGCCTTTTCGAATTCCTCGGCCGTTATTTGTTCGAGGGCACTGGCCTCGATATCCCAATCGTCGGCGCTACCCTCCGCGAGCACACCGTATTTGCGTTCGTACACCTGAACCGCAGCGAGTCCGCCGTGGTCTCGTGCATATGTCACCTCCGCGAGCGACGCGGCCGTGACCGGCTCACCGTCAGCGCCTCGCAGATCGACGTGCCGGTTCGGCCAGCCATCGTCATCGAGTTCGATCAGGAGCCAGATGCCCTCATCTGCGTAGAAGTCGCGAATCCACCTCATCCGACCAGTATTGCGGCTGTCGGCCACCAACAAGCAAACGCACTCGATGCCGCATATCGCGCGGTCGTGAACGTCCGCATCTCCGGAGATCCGCGCAGCTATGAGGGTTCGCGCCGGATGAGGGGGCGGAGGAACTGCCGGGTGGTGACCCGATTGTGTTGAGCGCTGCTACCGTCTCTCGGTGGGTGAAATGTACCGTTCGGTCGGTTTGGCGGCGTGGAAGGTGGCGTGCGCGGTGGCCGTGAGCGTGGCCGTCGTGTTGTGTGTCAGTGGTTGTGCTGCTTTTCAGTCGGCGTCCCGTGCTGCAGGCACTGTGTTGGGCTTGGACGCGTACTACGGGCAATCCGTTGATTGGGTCCCCTGCGGGGACGGAAGAACCGGCGAGTGGTTCGCCGACACTTGGGCCGGCGTGGAATGTGGGCAGGTGAGTGCACCACTGGACTACCGAAACGTGCAGCAACATTGGTCTTCCGGTGACCAAACCGTACGTCTCGCGGTGGCCCGCCGCCCCGCCACCCAGGACAAGACCGGCACGCTGCTCGTGATCAGCGGCGGCCCCGGCGGGACCGGATTGGATTTGATCGAGGCCGCCTACCCGCCAGAAGTGCTCGCCCACTTCGACGTCGTCGCCTATGACCCGCGAGGAGTAGGCCGGTCAACGCCACTGATTCAGTGCGCCGGCGGATTGGACCCCGACCTCGACCTCAGCGCAGCGGACACCGAGGCGGTCGAGGCAGCCGAGCGCACCGAGGTCGAGGCCTGCATGGCCGACACAGGCCTCGATGTGCTGCGCCACACCGGTTCCGACGAGGCGACCAACGATGTCGATCTCCTGCGTGCAGTGCTGGGGGAGGAGCGAATCAACTTGCTCGCCTACTCCTACGGCACCCAGATCGCGGCGATGTACGCGCTGCGCTTTCCTGGCAACTATCGCACCGCGATCCTGGACGGCGTTGTCGACATCGCAGAACGGCCGAACGATATGCGCCTGGGGCAGGAACGCGGCTATCAGGCCACGTTCACCCGACTGGCCGCGTTCTGCGCCGGCGAATATCGGCGGGGCGGCGCCGAGTGCCCGCTGGGTATCGATCCGGCAACCGCCGAGGCGACCTTCCAGCAGCTGCTGCGCGACGCCGACGCGCGCCCCGCACACGTGCGCGGGGGCTCGCCGGTGACGGCCATCGACGTTCTCGACGCAAGCTATACCGGGTTGCTGTGGCCGTCAGCATGGAAGCCGTATCTGGCTGCGCTGCAGGCGTTTCGGCTCGGTGACGGCACTGCGGTGCGCCGCTTGGCTGATTTTCAGGACAGCGAAGGCACCAACGCGATCACCGCCATCACATGCACCGACACTGCGGACCCGACCACCGATCGCGCGGCCAGACAGCACGACGCGGCAGCAAGATACGACGCGGCGACCTATGACAACTACGAACCTCGTCCGACCGAGTTTCCGTTGGAAGACTGCGACTTATGGCCGTTCGAAGGCAAAGTCATTCCTGGCGAGCTCCTCCCTGTGGTGCCGGCGAGGGCGGACTCCGCGGCACGGCTGCTGTTCGTCGGGACCCGCCACGACCCGACAACCCCGCTCGGGAATGCCGAACGGATGGCCGAGTACATGACCAGCCCCCTGCTCGTTCGTGAGGGCGACGGTCACGTCGTCGTCTTCGGCGACGAGAACGACTGCATCGACGCCGAAGTCATCCGCTACCTAGATGATCCGGACTCCGTGCGGGACAAGACGTGTGCGTGAGCGCCCGACAGCGATCGGCCGCAGGCCCCGCTCGGTTCGGGCGCACCATGATCGACTTTATTCGGGAGGGGAGGCCCCGGCTGGTTGACTCCGATCCCGGAAGAAGGCCGAAGTAACAGCTGGCAGGGCCAGTTCGTTTCGCATCGTGTGGAGAAACCCCTCGAACGCGCGGCGGGTGGGGTCGGCCATTTGTCGCCAACCGTCGACGGACACGGTGTGTTCTTGTGCTCGTTCGTATAGGTCCGTCATCGCGTGCTCGACTCTCGTCGCAGCTTCGACAACCGATGCCGACCCATGCATCCACACAGTGATGAAGGCAGCGTCAGACGCTTGAAATCCATCGGCCTTCGCTCGGGCGAGAGTCTCCGTGAAGGTTTCACTCGCGCGGTCGGCGAGAGCGATGGCACGGATCAGCCCGTATGAGGACTGGAACTCTTCCGCGTATCGTTGATAGCTGGCGGTCTTCTGATCTCGACGCCACCTTGTGGACTCGGCGTGGGAATCCCAGAAACGACCGATCACGATGCCTAGGACGCCTGCAATGGCAGCCAATGTTGCTGGAATCATGGAACTTTCACCCTCCCCGGTAGTCTCCCGTGCCGGGTGAGCGTATCTCGCGGTAGATCGCGTTGCTGGGTCCTGCTGCCGCTTCACATCAGGGCCGTAAGCCCCGTCCCGGCTGGCAGTCGTAACACACCAGGCCGTACACCATTGCCAGTCCGGCCACGAACTCCGACACCTCCCCTCGCGTCCCCATTGGATATGAATTGTCAGAGTCGGGCCGTCCGCGTACCCAGTGCTGGAACTCGACCAAGGACTGCCCTCCTCTTCGACGTCCGGCCAACGACGTCGAAGCGCGGGGATGAACTCAGCGATCTTGGGCCTCGGCGGTCGGGATCTTCGCCACGGAGGTATCGCCCGTCCACGAGATCGCCCGTGCGGAGAAGTACCTCATCGAGATGCGCGGCATCACTCGGCCGTTCGCCTTCCCCGGTCCTCGTGTCATAGCTCACCCACCGGATCCTTCCCTGACCCACCGACAACAGAGCCACAGCTGCACGTCGGCCTCTTCATTGCGATTCCGTTCAGCAATTCACCTGGGGCTTCTCGCTTGAACACATTGCATAGATGACGGGCTACTGGCCATGGTTGCGTGTCCTGAGGCTTCGGGCTTCTCTCCAAGCAAGATCGACGTGTGGTGGGCGTTGGTGACCGCAATCGAGCTCGGTGCGTGATCGATCGCGGACAGTGCTGCCGTAGCGGGCTGCTGGCCATACGACGAAGCCCTCGTCCAGCCACGACACAAGGAAGTGCCCGTTGTCCTTGCCGATCACGCTTTCGGAGTAGTCGGCATCTGCGAAATCAAAGGTGAGTTCATCGCCCGGGTTCATCCAGTAGTCCTCGCCCTGCGGTTCGAGCCAAACCACGAGTGTCTTGTCTGAGTGAGGGTTGGACAACATGAGCTTAGGCACCGCAAAAGCCTAGGTCACGCCACCGCCATGGCCCCCGCGACCACCGGTCGCGATACAACCAACCTCTCCACAGACAGCGCGGCGGGCACCGATCTCGACGAAGAGTTCCGACTGCAGCAAGAACCGCTGAATCCGTGGATGATGCCGCCATCTGATACCCGAAAAATCAGCCCTGGCTGGCGCTGCAATGCGCTGAGATCTCCAGGCGGCCCCCCGGTGTCGGATCCGGACGGATCACCCCGTAGCGCAGCGAGTGGAGTCAGATGTGGTGGCAGGTTGCTGTCGTCGATTCCGTGCGGATCATCCGGTCTGAGGTGACAGCTCGCACGGGTCACGCCGAGGTGGAATGGCGGTTCCGATGCAGGAACTCCGTGCCTGTTCTTGCCTGGTCGTAGCCCCTGGTGGACCGCATCGGGGGAATATTCGACACCGTCACTCGTGTTGTGGATCGAGGGTAAATCGTAGAAAAATCGTAGAAAGCGAGGGTGGACCCCGAAGATGACCAGGTCAGCGGTGGTATAGGCTTTGTCGGTCATGAAGTCGGCTTATTCGGGTCCGGTCAACGGTGCGCCCAAGACGGTCTACCTCGATCACGCGGCGACCACTCCGATGTTGCCCGCCGCCGTCGAGGCGATGACGGCTGCCCTCGGGGCGGTCGGCAACGCGTCGTCGCTGCACGGGTCGGGGCGGGCGGCTCGGCGGTCGTTGGAAGAGGCGCGCGAGTCCATCGCTGCTGATCTGGGTGCTCGACCGTCCGAAGTGATCTTCACTTCCGGGGGCACCGAGAGCGACAATCTTGCCGTCAAGGGGATCTTCTGGGGGCGTCGGGCGGCTGATCCTCGGCGCACCAGGATCGTCACCAGCTCGGTCGAGCATCACGCGGTGCTCGATGCCGTCGAGTGGCTGGAGAAGCACGAGGGCGCGCAGGTCAGCTGGCTGCCGGTCGACGCCGAGGGGGTCGTCTCGCCGCAGGTGCTGCGCGAGGTGCTCGCCGCGCATGCCGACGAGGTGGCGCTGGTCAGTGTGATGTGGGCCAACAACGAAGTCGGCACCATCGAGCCGATAACCGAATTGGCCGCTGTCGCACAGGAATTCGATATCCCGATGCACAGCGACGCCATTCAGGCGGTGACCCAGATCCCGGTCGACTTCGCCGCCGGCGGGTTGGCCGCGCTCAGCGTGGCCGGGCACAAGGTCGGCGGTCCGCACGGAATCGGTGTGCTGCTGCTGGGCCGCAGTGTGCCGTGTGTGCCGCTGGTCCACGGCGGCGGACACGAACGCGACCTGCGCTCGGGTACCTCCGATGTGGCCGCGGCGATCGGGATGGCCGCCGCGCTGCGCGATGCCGTCGGTGAGCTGCCCGCGCGCACCGAGCGGTTGCGGGTGCTGCGCGACAAGTTGATCACCGGTGTCCAGGAGGCTGTGGCCGACGCCGTGCTCAACGGTCCGGCCGAACGACTGCCCGGTAACGCCCACTTCACGTTCCCCGGTTGCGAGGGTGACTCGCTGCTGATGCTGCTCGACGCCGCCGGTATCGAGTGCTCGACCGGTTCGGCCTGCAACGCGGGGGTCGCCTCGCCCAGTCACGTGCTGATCGCGATGGGTGTGCAACCGTGGCAGGCGCGCAGTTCGCTGCGCTTCACCCTCGGTCACACGTCGACCGAGGCCGATGTCGAAACACTGTTGACCGTGCTGCCGCAGGTCATCGATCGAGCCAGGGCCGCGGGCCTGGCCGGCGCTAGAGGAGGTGTCAGATGAGAGTTCTCGCCGCGATGAGTGGTGGTGTCGATTCGGCGGTGGCCGCGGCGCGGGCCGTGGACGCGGGCCACGAGGTGGTCGGGGTGCATCTGGCGCTGTCGGCGAACCCGGGCACGCTGCGTACCGGGTCGCGCGGTTGTTGCTCCAAGGAGGACGCCGGTGACGCGCGACGCGCCGCCGACGTGCTCGGAATCCCGTTCTACGTCTGGGATTTCGCCGACCGCTTCAAGGAAGACGTGATCGACGATTTCGTCGCCGCCTACGCCGCGGGGGAGACCCCGAACCCGTGCCTGCGCTGCAACGAGAAGATCAAGTTCTCCGCGCTGGCCGACCGCGCGCAGGCCCTCGGCTTCGATGCGGTGGTCACCGGCCACTACGCCCGGCTCGACGAGGGCGTGCTGCGTCGCGCCGTCGACGCCGACAAGGATCAGTCCTACGTGCTGGCGGTGCTCACCGCCGAGCAGCTCGCGCGGGCGATGTTCCCGGTCGGTGACACCCCGAAGCCGCGGATCCGCGAGGAAGCCGCCGAGCGCGGGCTGGCAGTGGCCAACAAGCCCGACAGCCACGACATCTGCTTCATCCCCTCCGGCGATACCCGCGCGTTCCTCGGCGCCAAGATCGGCATCCGGCCCGGCGCTCTGGTCGATTCCGACGGCACGGTGCTCGGCAATCACGAGGGTGTGCACGGATTCACCGTCGGCCAGCGCAAGGGCCTCGGCCTGAGCCACACCGCCGCCGACGGCAAGCCCCGCTACGTCACCGGGATCGACCCAGATTCGGGCACCGTCAAGGTCGGTTCGGTCGAGGATCTGCAGGTCGACGTCATCACCGCCGACCGCGCGATCTGGACCTCCGGCGTTCGCCCCACCGCGTCGGTCGAATGCGTCGTGCAGGTTCGCGCGCACGGTGGGACCGCGCCCGCCGTCGTCGAACCCGAGGGTGACGGCTTCGTAGCCAGGCTGGGCGAGCCGCTCACCGGCGTCGCGAAGGGCCAGGCCATCGTGCTGTACCTGCCCGATGACGAGGGCGGCGACACCGTGATCGGCAGCGGCACCATCAACGGCACCGACCGCACCGCGGGCATCGCGTCCGATTCGTCGGCGGCCTCGGCCTGATCGCGTCGTGGCGGGTGCGCCGAACTGCGGGGCACACGGCAGGATGACCACCGACCCATACGACACGAAAGGTGTTGAGCGCGTGACGTTGTGGCGTGGCAGCGAGCAGTCCGACGACCCGGCCGCAGCGGAGCCGGTCGACCTGCTCGCCGGGGCGTTCGCCACCGGCATCGGTTCCTGGCCGGGCACCGACCCACTCGAAGCGGCGACCACCATCATCGGTGAACTGCCGGAACTGCCCCACCTCGTCGAACTTCCCGAACGCGGGATCGGCGCCGACATGATCGGCCGCGCCTCCGCGCTCCTGGTCGACCTGCGTTTCGACGCGACCACCCGCGGCTACCGGCTCGCCGACCGACCGGGTTCGATCTCTCGCAAGGCCCGTGACTTCGTGCGGGTGGATCTCGATGCGATCGAGGAAGCCTGGGAGACAGCGGGTCTCGTCGGCTCCGGTCGAGCGATCAAGATCCAGTCGGTCGGACCGCTCACCCTCGCCGCCGAAGTCGAACTGCCCGGCGGTCATCGCATCCTCACCGATCGCGGTGCGCTGCGCGACCTCGTGGACTCGCTGGCCGAGGGCTTGGCCCTGCACGCTGCCGAGATCGGTAAACGACTCGGAGCGAAAGTGGTTGTGCAACTGGATGAACCGCAGCTGACGACGGTGCTCGATGGGTCCCTGACCGGCCCGAGCGTCCTCAACACCGTCCGCGCGCTGCCCGGCCCCGAGGCGATCCACTTCCTCGACGTCGTGATCGACGCCCTGCCTGGCCCGGTCATCCTGCACACCTGCGCCTCCCGCCCCGCCTTGGCCACCCTGCGCCGCACCGCGGCCACCGCCCTGTCCTTCGACGCGGCCACCATCACCACCGCCGATTTCGACGACATCGGCGAGGCCGTGGACTCGGGCAAGAAGCTGGCTCTCGGCCTCGTCCCCACCGAACCGCCCACGAGCCCGCTCACCTGGCGCGCTGTCGCCGAACCCGCGGTCCGACTCGTGGACGACCTCGGCTTCCCACGTTCGGCTCTCACCCAGGTTCTCGTTACCCCCACCTGCGGCCTGGCGGGCGCCCCGCTCGCCTGGTCTCGCAAGGCCCTCGCGCTGGCCGCCGACGTTGCCCGCGCGTTCGCCGAAGACCCGGAGTCGCTCACCGTCGAGCGCGCGGAACAGTCGCGGTCGGGTCGTAATCATCGGTGACGCGTGCGCGGCCGCTGGGGACGAAAATCCGTTCCCGCACGGCTGCGACGTGCGGGAACGTTCGGCGGATGTGTCGGTGGGCTCGACTAACCTCTAGTAGGTGAGTGACAGCGACAGCGTGGTTTCTGTGAGTGCCGAAGCGGCTACGCCCGAGCAGCGGGTGCGGTGGCAGCAGTTGGCCGACGAGGTGCGTGGGCATCAGTTCCGCTACTACCTGCGGGACGCGCCGATCATCACCGACGGTGAATTCGATGCCCTCCTGCGTGAGTTGCAGGCCCTCGAGGACGCGCAGCCGGATCTGCGGACTCCCGATTCGCCCACCCAGCTGGTCGGCGGCGGCTTCGCGACCGAGTTCACCGCGGTCGATCATCTCGAGCGGATGCTGTCGCTGGACAATGTGTTCGACTACGACGAGCTGCGCGCCTGGGCGAGCAGGGTGGAAGCCGAGACCGGGTCCGCGCCGCACTATCTGTGCGAAGTCAAGATCGATGGCGTCGCGTTGAACCTCGTGTACGAGAACGGCAAGTTGGTGCGCGGCGCGACGCGCGGCGACGGGCGAACGGGGGAGGACGTCACCCTCAACGCGCGCACCATCGAAGACATCCCCGCCGAGCTCACGCCGACCGAGGAATTCCCGATCCCGCAGCTGCTCGAAGTACGCGGCGAGGTGTATTTCCGGCTCGAGGATTTCGAGACGTTGAACGCCCAGATCGTCGCCGAAGGCAAACCGCCGTACGCGAATCCGCGCAATACCGCCGCCGGTTCGCTGCGTCAGAAGAACCCCGCGATCACCGCGCAGCGCAGGCTGCGGATGATCTGCCACGGCTTCGGCCGCATCGAGGGCTACCGCCCGTTTTCCCAGCACGAGGCGTACCAGGCGCTCGCCGCGTGGGGCCTGCCGGTCTCGGCGCACACCCGCCTGGTCGAGGGCATCGACGCGGTGGTCGAGCGGGTCGCCTACTGGGGCGAACACCGCCACGACATCGAGCACGAGATCGACGGTCAGGTGATCAAGGTCGACGAGACGGCCCTGCAACGCCGCCTCGGCTCCACCTCACGCGCCCCACGCTGGGCCATCGCCTACAAGTACCCGCCGGAAGAGGCCACCACCACGCTGCTCGACATCGCGGTGAACGTCGGCCGCACCGGTCGGGTCACCCCGTTCGCGGTGATGGCGCCGGTCTCGATCGCCGGTTCGACCGTCTCGATGGCCACCTTGCACAACGCCTCCGAGGTGAAGCGCAAAGGCGTGCTGATCGGCGACACTGTCACCATCCGCAAGGCCGGTGATGTGATTCCCGAGGTCCTCGGGCCCGTCGTCGACGCGCGAACCGGCGCCGAACGCGAATTCGTCATGCCGACGCACTGCCCCGAGTGCGCCACCGAACTCGCCCCCGCCAAGGAGGGCGACGCCGACATCCGCTGCCCCAACCAGCGGCACTGCCCCGCCCAGCTGCGTGAACGCGTCTTCCACCTGGCCGGTCGCGGCGCCTTCGATATCGAAGCCCTCGGCTACGAAGCCGCCAACGCCCTGCTCACCTCGGGCGCGATCACCGACGAAGGCGACCTGTTCGCCCTCGACGCGCAGGATCTGCTCGGCGTGCCGCTGTTCACCAAACAGGACGGCACCCTCTCGGCCAACGGCGCCCGCCTGCTCGACAACCTGAACGCCGCCAAGGACACTCCGCTGTGGCGGGTGCTCGTCGCGCTGTCCATTCGCCACGTCGGTCCGACCGCGGCCCGCGCGTTGGCCGCCGAGTTCGCCAGCCTCGAGCGCATCGAATCCGCGACAGGAGAAGAACTGTCAGCCACCGACGGCGTCGGCCCCACCATCGCCGCGGCGGTGCTGGAATGGTTCACCGTCGACTGGCATCGCGCGATCGTGGACAAGTGGCGCGCGGCCGGGGTGCGGATGGAGGACGAGCGCGATCAATCCATCGAACGCAACCTCGACGGCCTGTCGATCGTCGTCACCGGTTCCCTACAGACCTTTACCCGCGACGGCGCGAAGGAAGCGATCCTCGTCCGCGGCGGCAAGGCGGCAGGCTCGGTCTCGAAGAAGACCGCGTTCGTCGTGATCGGCGAGGCGCCCGGTTCGAAAGCGGCCAAGGCCGAGGAACTCGGCGTCCGGATCCTGGACGAAGACGGCTTCCGACTGCTGCTCGACGGCGGTCCCGACGCGGTCAGGATCGACCCGGTCGAGGATTCGGGCGTCGAGGACTAGCCGGTCACGCCGCCGCGAACAGCTCAGTTCGGCGTCACCGTGACGGTGTTGCCGATCTGGGTCTTCATATCGAACGACGCGCACTGCCCGTTGCTGAGCTCCTGGGTGCGCAGGGGGCGCTTCTTGATGTTGGTCTGGATCTCGACCGTCACGTCGGTGCTGGTCATCGAGCACACCTTCGACACCGGCGCCTCGGTGTAGGACACCGTCCCCGCACCCTGACAGGAGTTGGTCGAGTTACCCAGGAACACCCGTGCGGTTCCGGTCGGGCACGGATCGGCCATCGCACTCGGCGCGCTGAGCAGCGCGGCCGGAACCAGCGCTCCCGCCGTCACTGCCGCAACGACAACCCCGCGAACCACAACTCGAACGGCCATCACACTGCCCTGCCTCTCCGCGAATTTTGGTCAGCCTACGGGACCGGGCGACTTCGTGGCGCGGCAAGTAGTGCACAGACATGCTGACTCGGCCGCGTCGGCGAGACCCCGCGTCGCCTAGTCTTTCCAAGAATCTCGGAGAGGCGGACCCTTGCTGCGCAGTTTTCAGGTGACGAACCACGGATCGCTGGCTCGAGCTCAGCAATTGCGGCTGACCAAAGGCGCGGGTGGCCCGTTGGCGGTGCCGGTGACTGCGGTGCACGGAGTGGCCGCCGCGGGGAAGACGAGCTTGATCGACGCGCTCGGGCAGATGCGGGATGCGGTGCTGAACTCGGTGAGCGGGTGGGACCCGTACGCGGGCCCGGTGCGCCGACCGCATCTCGGGTTCGCCGATAGCCCAACGGAATTCGTCGCGGGGTTCGTTGCCGAAGGTGTGCCTTATACCTATGGGTTCCGGCTCGACAACGCCGATGTGGTCGCGGAGTGGTTGTATACCCATCCTCGGTCGCGCAAGCGGATCGTGTTCGAACGCATCGGCGACGAGGTGAAGATCGGGCCGATGTTCGAGGCGGCTCGCTACGGTGTGGCGGCGCTGGTGCCGTTGTTGCGGCCGAACGCCCTGCTGTTGAGTCTGGCGGGGCAGCTGTACGCCGAGGCGCTGGTGCCCGCGTATCGGTGGTTCGCGGCGAATCTGGCTGTGCAGCAGGGTGATGTCGACACCGACGCGCTCGCGCACGACCTCGGCAGCCACATCTCCCGCTCGCCCGACAACGCGGCGCGTCTGTTGATGCTGCTGCGCACGGCCGATCTCGGGATCGAAGATCTGCTCGTCGCCGAACACGATCCGATGTACGCGGACTACCTGCGGGATCTGGATGCCGAAATCGGCGCGCTGGCAGGTCATCTCGACCACCCCGAGCAGATTCTGGTCGACCGCGAACTGAGCACCCTCCGTGCGGCGCGCGACGCGCTGTACCGGCGGATGGTCGACCGTCGCGGCGCGGGACTGAGCCTGGTGCACGAAGGCATCGACGTCCCGTTCGAGCTGGCCGACGAATCCACCGCGACGCGTTCGCTGCTGCGTGTGCTGCCCGCCATGTTGGAAGCCCTCGACGCCGGTCAGGTGCTCGCGGTCGATGATCTGGGCGTTGGCCTGCCGGTCGAGGAGACCGACAGGCTCGTCCAGTTGTTCCAGAACGCGGAGACCAATGCCCGTGGCGCACAACTGATCTACACCACCGCCGATCGCGCGCTGATCGACCGCGGCAACGGACGCTCCCAGCGCACCCGCACCGCCGTGTGGCAGGTGCGTCGCGAGCAGGGGGTCAGCGAGCTCACACCCCTGTAGGAGGGGGGGCCTAGCATGGGCGCATGCTCGAAGTGGTGATGGCGGCAGCGCTGGTGACGATGCTGGTGGTGACAATCGGCGCCGTCGTCGCCGGACGGACCGGCCGGGGGAGGGCGAACCTCGAACACGGGTCGCTGTATGTGACCGGTGTCAGCCCGCTGCCCGCGATGACCGGCGAGCACTACGTGACGATCACCGGCACCGTCACCGGCCCGTCGATCACCGGCAAGGTCGTCTACCGCCGCTTCGCCTGGGACGCCGCCCACTGGCCCGCCCCCGGCGACCACCTCGCCATCGCCTACCCGCCCCACAACCCCGACGACTGGCACGCTGAGCACCCCGGTCTTCGCCCCTACCTCGGCTCCTGAGCGACCTCACCGGCCTCTCCCGATGTGGGTGAGTTGGAGCTCACAAACGTCCAGGTGGGATCATTTCGGGATGCACGGTACCGACGACCAGACCACCGGACTCCTGATCCGCCCCGCTCACCCCGACGAGTACGACGCGGTCGCCGCGCTGACCGTCGATGTGTACGTGGGGGACGGCTATGTCACCGAGCGCGACGACTACGTGCGTGAACTCGCGGACGTCGCGCGCCGGGCGACCGAGTCCGAGGTACTCGTCGCCGTGCACGAGGGCCTGGTCGTCGGCTCGCTCACTGTCGCGAAGCCCGGCTCGCGGTACGCGGAGATCGCCCAGCCCGGTGAACTCGAGTTCCGCATGCTCGCGGTGTCGAAGCAGGCGCGCGGGCTCGGTGTCGGCACCGCGCTGGTTCGCGCCGTCATCGACGAGGCGAAATCGAGCGGCTTCGAAGCGGTCGCGCTCACCACCATGTTCTCGATGGTCGACGCCCACCGAATCTACGAGCGGCTCGGCTTTGTCGGTGTCCCCGAACGCGATTGGGCCACCCACGACGGACTGCAGCTGTTCGTGATGCGGCTCGCGCTGCGCTGAGCGATCAGTTCAGCACGGTGGCGACGATGCCGGCGAGGTAGCCGAGCCGAGCCACTTCCGACGGCCGGAAGTCGGGTCCGCCGGGGCGGCCGAGCAACAGCGATCTGCCGGTGTTGCCCAGCGGAGCGGCGGCGAGTTTGGTGTCCATGTCGCGCCAGATCTCCGGCACCCAGTCGGCCTCGCCGTCGAGCCACATCGGCTTCTCGATGGGCATCCACGGGGCCGAACCCGCTTGTGTCTCAGGGGCACTCGGGCTGCCGACGATGCGGTAGGCGCCCGCGGGGCCCAAGCCGATGATCGTGGACCAACCGACGCGCAGCACGCGGGGGCAGCCGTCGACGAGAACCTGGAGGCGGTCGTCACGGGCGCTGGCGACCTGGTCGATCAGCTCGAGTTCGCGGTGGGTGTCGAGGACGCCGGAGTACGGGCGAATGGAGTCGACGCTCACATCGCGCACCGATTCCGCGGCGGTGATGAGGGTGTCGGGCAGTGCGCCGGTGGGCACTTCGACGACGAGATCGTCGATCGCGAAGCCGGCGCCGCGTTCCACGACATCGAGCGAGAGGATATCCGCGCCGACCCCGCCGAGGGCGAGTGCGAGGGAGCCGAGGCTTCCCGGTCGATCCGGAAGTTGCACGCGGAGCAGGTATGACACGTGCGTTCCTTTCCATAACGGCCGGGGTTGTTCGAGACGAATACCCGGTGAAGCAATACTTACACCCCTGAACGCGGGTTCTCGACCCGAAGTATGACCCCATCGGCGCGACATGCGCGAACTTTCGTGTGAGCGGGTGCGTCCGACGTGCGGGGACGGGCGCGTAAAAACCTCGAGGACCCGCCGATGAGGCGTACCTCCGCCTGCGCTCCGGCCACGCGCAGGCTGTGGATTGCTCCGCAACCGTGTGAATTAGGCTGTACCGATACTGCCCACCGAAGCCGAAAGGGGTCCCGCGGTGCCCGCAATCTCCCGCGACGAGGTCGCTCACCTCGCCCGGCTGTCCCGGCTGGCGTTGACCGACGCCGAACTCGACCAGTTCGCCGGTCAGCTGGATTCGATCCTCAGCCACGTGCAGACCATCACCGAGGTCGCCGCCGATGTCCCCGCCACCGCGTCGCCGAACCCGACGACCAATGTGACCAGGCCCGATGTGGTCGTCACCGGCCTCACCCCCGACCAGGCGCTGGACCAGGCGCCCGCGGTGGAAGAACAGCGTTTCCTGGTCCCGCAGATCCTGGGAGAGGGCGAATGACGGAGTTGACCCAGCTGTCGGCTGCGGAGCTGGCGAGCAAGATCCACGGCGGCGAGGTGTCCTCCACCGAGGTCACCCAGGCGCATCTGGATCGCATCGGCAAGGTCGACGGTGAGCTCAACGCCTTCCTGCACGTCGCGGGTGAGGAGGCACTGGCCGCGGCCGCTGTGGTCGACGCCGCGCTCGCCGCGGGCGATTCTCCTGCCTCGTCGCTGGCGGGAGTTCCGTTGGCGCTCAAGGACGTTTTCACCACCACCGACATGCCGACCACCTGTGCCTCGAAGATCCTCGAGGGCTGGATGTCGCCGTACGACGCGACGGTCACCTCCCGGCTGCGCGCCGCGGGCATCCCGATTCTCGGCAAGACCAACATGGACGAGTTCGCGATGGGCTCCTCCACCGAGAACTCCGCCTACGGCCCCACCCGCAACCCCTGGGACACCACCCGCATCCCCGGCGGTTCCGGCGGCGGTTCGGCGGCGGCCCTGGCCTCGTTCCAGGCGCCGTTGGCCATCGGCACCGATACCGGTGGCTCGATTCGTCAGCCCGCCGCGGTCACCGCGACGGTCGGCGTGAAGCCGACCTACGGCACCGTCTCCCGATACGGCCTGGTCGCCTGCGCCTCGTCGCTGGATCAGGGTGGCCCGTGTGGTCGCACCGTGCTCGACACCGCGCTGCTGCACGAGGTGATCGCCGGGTACGACCCGCGTGACTCCACCTCGCGCAACGTCGCGGTGGCGCCCGTCGTCGAGGCCGCCAAACAGGGCGCCAACGGTGACCTGACCGGCGTGCGCATCGGTGTGGTGCGCGAATTGCACTCCGACAGTTACCAATCCGGCGTGCTCGCCTCCTTCGACGCCGCGGTCGCGGTGCTGAAGGAATTGGGCGCCGAGGTGATCGAGGTGTCGTGCCCGAGCTTCGAGTACGCGCTGTCCTCGTACTACCTGGTGATGCCATCGGAGGTGTCGTCGAACCTGGCGCGCTTCGATGCCATGCGCTACGGCCTGCGCGTCGGTGACGACGGCAGCCACAGCGCCGACCAGGTGATGTCGCTGACCCGTGAGGCCGGTTTCGGCCCGGAGGTCAAGCGCCGCATCATGATCGGCACCTACGCGCTGTCGGCGGGCTACTACGACGCCTACTACGGCCAGGCCCTCAAGGTCCGCACGATGATCGCGCGCGACTTCGACGCCGCCTACGAGCAGGTCGACGTGCTCGTCTCGCCGACCAGCCCGTTCACGCCGTGGAAGCTGGGCGAGAAGGTCGACGACCCGCTGGCCATGTACCTGTCGGACCTGTGCACCCTGCCGACCAACCTGGCGGGCCACCCCGGCATGTCGGTGCCGTCGGGTCTGTCGGCCGACGACAACCTGCCGGTGGGTCTGCAGATCATGGCGCCCGCGCTGGCCGATGACCGACTGTACCGGGTGGGCGCGGCCTACGAGGTGGCGCGCGGCGCGCTGCCGATCCCGAGCGCTGTCTGAGAGAAGTCGCACAAGCGGGGCGCGCCGATTCGAGAGAATCCGGCGCGCCCCGCTTGTTTGTCGGTTGCCTGTCGGTGATGGGCGCCTACGCCACCGCGCGCTTGCCCACGCCCGCCGTCATCGCGGTGAAACCGGCCCGCAGATCCTTGCCGAGCGCCAACGTGACGACGGGGCTCAACCAGCCCGCGAGGGTGAATCGGGACTCGTAGCGGCACCGGTCGGGGCCGAGCGGCACAACGGTGTGCGAGCGCAGGCTGTGCAGTGCGCCCAGCGGCACCGGCTTCATCGTGTAGCTGAACTCGACGCCCGGGGTATGGGTGCGAATCCATTCCCGCTGTGGCCGGCGGTTGTTGCCCAGCTTGACCTGCATGTCGATGGCCGAGCCCGGTTCCAGCGTGCTCGACGCCTCGTAGCAGAAGGTGTTCCATTCGCCGTAGCGCTCGAAATCCGTGAGCACCTCCCACACCTTCGCGGCGGGGGCGTCGATCTCGATCGTTTCGTCGATGACTAGAGACATGCGTGAAAACTAGGACATGTTCTAGTTTTCGGCAACTGCATCACGCGAACCGACGGCGCAGTTTGCGCATCCCGTCGATGATCACGGCCGAGGCCGCCGTCACCGCGAACAAACCGAGGACCGTGCGGGCAAGCGGCCAGAGGTTGGGCCGGTCGGCCGGGTCGGTCTGGGCGAAGACGTTCTCCACCACCGGTGCGCCGTACTCCTGGCGTCGTGAGTTCACGTCCACGGCGGTGAACGCGATGTCGGCCATCACGCCGCAGCGGGCCCGGGAGAACTCGTCGTCGCGCTGCTGGCAGGAGGCGTGGATGCGCCGGTTCAGCGCCGCGTCCACCGAGCGGCGCGCCCATCCACCGAGGGGTTGGTCGACCCGCTCGGCGTAGCGCAGCACGTCGTAGCCCAGGTCGTGAGCCTTGCACGCCGACTCGAACTCGGCGGGCAGCGTCACCGGCGAGGAACAGCCGCCGTTCGGGTTCACCAGCAGACCGTCCAGCGGCGCGGGGTCGTAGCCGAACTTGTAGCCGAAATCGCGGGGGATGAGCGAGGTGGCGTCCGGGCTGTCGTCGATGAGCGCGCGTACCGCCGCGGCGGCCGCGACGTTCTCGGTGCCGCCCGGGGTGGTGCCCATGGCGCCCGGCGCCGACATGACCACGGCGGCGGCCATGGCCAGCCCGGCCGTGCACAGCGCGACACCGCTACGACGGCGGTGCTGCGAGGGAGCGGGGGACGGCGCGGAGGCGGCGGAATCTGCGGTACGGGCCCGAGCGGCGGCGGGTACCGGGCGAAGCGGGGTGTTCATGGCCTCCGACAGTAAGGAGCGGGTCTCGCCGCGGGTATCCCGCTGCGGACCGGTTTATCGGGGCGCGCGGGTGGCATGCCCGGCGCCGGGGTCACACCAGGGTAGGGGGTCGTATTCGGTTCGTGGGTATGAGGTCCGGTGACCGGACTGTTCGTAGGCTGACTGTCATGTCCGCACCACCACGCTCCGCCGCGCGAGGAATACCCGCGCGCACCTGGTTCGACTTCGCAACGGTGCTGGTAGCGCTGATTTTGTACAGCATCGCGTGGCCGACGCTGTTCGTGACCCACGAGGTCTCGCCGGTTGTGGCGCCACTGCTGTCGGCACTGGCGGCCTTGCCGATCCTGTTCGTGCGGGTCAACCCGGCGATGGGCTGGGCGATCTCCGCGGGGGCCGCGCTGCTGTTCTCGATCGGCATGCAGCCGAGCGCGGACAACGACCTGCCCTTCCAGGTCGTCCACGTCATCGTGCTGTTCGTGCTGCTGTTCGCGGTGGCGTTGCGAGCCTCGGTGCCGATCGTGGTCGTCGCCTGGGCGGCCACCTCGATGCTGTTCGCCACGACCATGCCCGGGTCGCAGAGCGGTCCGCTCTGGGGCTGGGCGATGGGGTTCGGCGCGCTGGCGCTGTTCGGCTATCTCGTGCGGATCCTGCTGGCCTCGCGGCGCAAGCTGGAGCGGCAGGAAGAGGTCACCGAACTCGAGCGCGCGCGTCGGGCGATCCTCGAGGAGAAGGCGCGCATCGCTCGCGACCTGCACGATGTGGTCGCCCACCACATGTCCATGGTGGTGGTGCAGGCGCAAACAGCGCCGTACCGGATCACCGACCTCGACCAGGCCTCGCGGGCCGAATTCGAATCCATCGGCGCGACCGCCCGCACCGCGCTCAACGAGATCCGTGGCCTGCTCGGGGTGTTGCGCAGCGATGGCCAGTTGCCCGAACACGCGCCGCAGCCGCGTGCCTCCGACGTGCTCGCCCTGTGCGCGTCGGCGCTGCGCGCAGGTCTGCCGGTCGACTGGACGGTGACCGGGGATCTGGATTCGGTGCCGGAGACGACCGGGCTGGTCGTCTATCGCGTGGTGCAGGAGTCGATGGCCAACTGCGCGCGGCACGCACCGGGCGCGGCGGTGCAGGTCGCGGTGGCGGTCGAGCCCGGCGTGGTGAGCGTGACCGTGCACAACGCCGCCACCGCCACGGTGCCGCAGCCCGGCGCGGGCGGTGGTCACGGCATCGACGGCATGCGCACCCGCGTTGTCGCGGTCGGCGGTGAACTCCACGCGGCGCCCACCCTCACCGGCGGATTCGAGGTCTCCGTGAAACTGCCCACCCACTAAGGTGGTTGGGTGGCTATTACCGTGTTGATCGCCGACGACCAGGCGATGGTTCGCCAGGGTTTCGGCGCCCTGCTGGGCGCGCAGACCGATATCAGCGTCGTCGGCGACGCACCCGACGGCAAAGTGGCGGTGGCCGAGGCAAAGCGGCTGCGTCCCGATGTGGTGCTGATGGATGTGCGGATGCCGCAGATGAACGGTCTCGACGCCGCCCGTGCGATCCTGACCGCGAATTTCGATCCGCCGGTGCGGGTGCTCATGCTCACCACCTTCGACATCGACGACTACGTCTACGAGGCGCTCAGCATCGGCGCGAGCGGATTCCTGCTCAAGGACGCGCCCGCCGAGGAATTGGTGCGCGCGGTGCGGGTGGTCGCCGACGGTGAGGCGCTGCTCGCGCCCACCATCACCCGCAGGCTCATCGCCGACGTCACCCGCAGGCGCAATTCGGTACGCGCCGCCCCGGCGCCCGCGCTCGGCACGCTGACCCCGCGCGAACGCGAGGTGCTCGAACTGGTGGCCAAGGGGTTGTCGAACACCGAGATCGCCGCGGCGCTGTTCGTGGCCGAGCAGACCGTGAAAACCCATGTCTCCAAGGTGTTCTCGAAGCTCGGGCTGCGCGACCGCGCCCAGGCCGTGGTCCTGGCCTATGAATCCGGCCTGGTCGTTCCCGGCTGAGCCGGCGCGCTCAGCGCGGGCAGACCCCGCCGCGCAGTTCCGGCAGGTGCCGGGCCAGCAGCAGCGCCAGCCGGTCGAGCAGCGCGGTGGTGTCGTCGAACGATCCCGAATCAGCTTGCGCGGCAAGGGCTACCGCGAGCTGACCGCTGCCGACGGGCACCAGTCCGAACTGGCGCACGGTGTAGATTCCGGTGATGTCGTCGGGGCCCCAGCCGCCTTTGAACTCGGTGTCGTCGAGCAGACCGAGACCCCAGCCCTGTTCTTCGGTGATCTCGCCCATCATCGTGGTGACGACCTCGGCGTGCGGCAGGCACGGCAGTCGCGACGCGAACCGCACCTGGTTGGCCAGCGACCACTCGGTGCCACCGAAGGAGGTGCCGTCGAGTTCGGTGCGGGTGCCCGTCTTCCCGGTGGCCGCGTCGCCCGCTTCGTCGAGGATCTGCTGCACGGCGTCGGCGGCCTCCGGTGCGTCACCCAGGGATTCCCACAGACCCTCGGCCGCGTCGTTGTCCGACACCGTGATCGCGGCCTGCGCCATCTCGAAGATCGACTGGTCCTGATCGTGGCGCAACGCGGCGACCGCGAGCGGGATCTTGATGGTGGACCAGGCGATGCCGGTGGTCCAGTCGCCGTAGATCGTCATCCGGCCGCCACCGACCGGCATCAAGGCCATGCCCACCTGTCCGGGGAGCGTCGATTGCAGCTGGGTGAACTCGGCGGCCAGCGAATCGGGCAGCACGATGGACAGTCCCGGATTCCAGGCGTCCTCGCTGTTGACGGTGACCGTGGGCGCGCTCACTGCCGTCGGGGTGCCGGGCGTGGCACACGAGGTGGCCAGCGCGGCCGTTGCCAGCGCCCCACAGAGCAGCAGCCTGCGACAGGCAGCCGCCTTTCCGGTCGACTTCACCACCGAATCCTCCCCACCACCCAGTGCGCGTGCTTCGGCGGTGCAAACTTCTCGTCGAGCGCGTCCGGACGCTACCGGACGACTGTTAGCAAGTTTCACCGATTTTCGGCGAGAATTCGAATGAGCGTGGTCACACGGTCGGAAGGGGGTCACATGCACGACATCGGTGAGGTGTTCGCCGGGTTCACCATCGAGGCGATGTTGGGCCAGGGCGGCATGGGCACGGTGTATCTGGCCCGGCATCCGCGCCTGGATCGGCTGACCGCGCTCAAGCTGCTCAACCGGGATCTGTTCGCCGACGAACGAGTTCGCGCGCGGTTCGAACGGGAGGCCGACCTCGCCGCCCAGCTCGACCATCCCGGCATCGTCACCGTCTACGACCGGGGGACCGAGGGCGAACAACTCTGGATCAGCATGCAGTACGTCGACGGGATCGACGCCGCGACCGTCGACCCGATGGCGTTGCCGCCCGAACGGGCTGTGCAGATCATCGAGGGGGTCGCCGACGCGCTGGATTACGCGCACGGCAGGGGAGTGCTGCACCGCGATGTGAAGCCCGCCAACATCTTGCTGGCCCGCTCCACCAGTGGCCAGGGCGAACGCGTCTTCCTCACCGATTTCGGCATCGCCCGCCTGCGCGCCGACTCCACTCACCTCACGCAGCAGGGAATGTTCACCGCGACACTGGCGTACGCGTCGCCGGAACAGATGACCGGCGCCGACCTCGACCACCGCTCCGACCAGTACTCGCTCGCGTGTTCGCTGTACTGGTTGTTCACCGGGTCGGCGCCCTTCGACTCCGCCGACCCGAACGAGATCATCCGCGGAACCCTCTATGCCGCGCCGCCGCCCCTCGCGCTGCGCCGTGCGGGTCTACCGCCGATCATGGACGCTGTTCTCGCCGCCGCGATGGCGAAACATCCTGCGGCCCGATTCGATTCCTGCGCGTCGTTCGCCAAGGCGGCCCGCCAAGCGCTGACTTCCACGACGCCACCGGTCCTGCCGCGCCCGCCCGCCAACCCTGCGCCCGGCTATTACCCGCCGGTTCCACAGCAGGCGCCTGTCGCGCCTTTCGCTCAGCCAGGCATGGCGCAGCCCGGCTACCAAGCTCCGCCGATGCCGCCTGCGCCACAACCTCATTGGCAACCGCCCTCCCGGCCGTTCGGGGCCGTCCCGCCGGTCGTCCAGCGCCCGGCCGCGCCCGGCCCCGCGGTGCCGCCTGGAGAGGTGCCTCCGGTGGTCCAGCGTGCGGTGGCGGGTCCCGTTGCCGCACAGTCTGCCCCGGTGGCCGCCGAAGCGACTCCGGTGCCGGGGGAAGATTCCGGAATACCCTCCAGCCCAGTGTCTCTCGACAAGCGGCCTGTCGAAGTGGCTCGATCGGACAGCGGGGAGGCGTCCGCCGACGAGGTCTCAGCCACCGCGGCAACCGATGTGGTGTCCATGCGCGATGCGGGCGAGTTGGACGCGGCGAACGCGGCGGCCATGACCGAGGTGACGTCGATCGTCGGGGCATCCAACGCGGCCTCGGCGGGGCCCGCGGCGCCGGACGCAGCGGCAGGGCAGTCCAGCCAGGCAAACCAGCCGGGCAGTGCACCACAGGCCCATCCGGGCCAGCCGGGCGGTGCGGGGCAGCCAGGCAGTGCCGCTCAGCTGGGTGGTCCAGCTCAGTCAGGTGGCGCGGGTCAGCAGGGTGGCGCGGGGCAGCCAAGCGGTGCGGGTCAGCCGGGCGGTGCGGGCTCACATGGTGAGGGCGGCCGGCTGGTTGCGGCGGGGCAGCCCGGTGGGGCGGTTGTGCCGGGGGGCCCGGGTCCGCAGCCGGGTGTGGCGCGACCCGGTCAGCGAGGGCCTTGGATGGTGCCGCATCGGGGGTATTGGCCGGTGCCTCGGCGGGTGTCGGGGATACAGCGGTTTGGGTGGGTGTTGTTGGTGGCGCTGGTACTGGTGCTGGTGGCGTTGGTCGTCGCGCTGGTTGTGGTGGTCTTACCGGGGGGCGACGGCGACGATCTCGACGCGGAGGGTGGCGCGAACGGGCCGTCGAATTCGGTGGCGGAGGTCGCGGATTCGTTCGCGGAGAGTCGGCGGGTCTTTCCGACCTTGGTTCCGCAGGGGGAGATGAGCGACGGTGTGGGGTATCGGGGGGCGCGGTGCGTGGGGGTGCGCACCGTCAGTGAGTTGGCGTGGAAAGAGCCTGGGCTGCAATGGACTCCGATCACGACCGGGTGGCAGTGCGAGCGCCCCGACAATCAGGTGGGTGCGGTGAGCTACCTGGTGCTGGAGTACGCGAACACGAGCCAGGCACGGTCGGTGTTGGAGGCGCTGCCCTCGACGGTCCGGTACGCGGGGGACAAGGACGGCGTGCCGTTCTCGTTGCAGCGGTGGGTGGTTCAGGATCCGGCGAGCACCCGCACGCAGACCGCGCACCAGGTGCTGAGCTTCCCCGACGACTCGGTCCGCACGAATTATCTTGTCGTGGTGAGTCGCCGGGGCAGCAGCGGCACCGGCGGAGCCCCGCGCCCCTCCGCACAGGACGAAGTCGTCGCGTGGTGGGACGAAGTGCCCCTCTGATCTACCGCACCGGTCGCTGCGGCGCCGGGCAGACCTGCCCGACGCCGCAGCGACCGACCTCAGTCGACGGCCAAGGCGGCAACGATCGGCATCCTGGCCGCGCGCAAGGCAGGCGGGATCGATCCCAGCAGTGCCAGCACCAGCGCGACCGCACCGTAGACCGCGATCAGCGGGCTCGGGCGGTAGACGATGTCGATGGTCATCGCGTGGCCGATCGCCACGGTGGCCAGATACTGCACCGCGACGCCGACGACGAGACCGATTGCCGCGCCGATGAATCCGATGCCGGCGGCTTCGGCCAGCACCGAGCGCAGCAGGAACTTGCGGTTGGTGCCCATGGCCCGCAGCACCCCCAACTCTCGACGTCGCTCCAGCACCGACAGCATCAGGGTGTTCAGCAACGCCACCGTCGCCACCAGCACGACGATCCACAGGATCATGTTGCTCATCGCCGCACCCTGCTGGACGCTCGACGAGATCGCGTCGACCATGTCCGCGCCGGTGTCGACATGGATTTCCTGGGGCACCATCGCGCGGACCGCGGCGTGCACCGTATCGGGGTCGGCGCCGGGCGCGTAGTGGATCGACAGGATCGTCTCGCCGGGGCGCTGGTACCACTCCCGCATCTGGTCGAGGTTCATCATCACCACGCCGGAGACCGCGGTGAAATACGGAATCACCTGCAGCACCGACGTTTTACGCTCGCCGGAAGGAGTGGGCATGGTGATCTCGTCGCCGACGGCGAGTGAGAGCGAGCGTGCCACGTCGCGGGTGATGACAACGCCTTCGCGCCGCTCCATCCGATCGATCACCGCCCGGTCCACCGCGCCGAGGCGAGTGTCGGCCGTGCTCGGCGGATAACCCTGCAGCATCACCCGACCGCTGCCGATGGTCGCGAAGGCCATCTGGGCGGGGCTCACCCGCTCGACACCGGGCACGGCCGCCACCCGGTCGGCCAAACCGTCGGGCAGCACGGGACCGGTCGGAAACTGTTCGACGGGGCTCGGGCTCACGTAGAGGTCGGTGTCGCCGAGACTCTGGAACGAATCGGTCGCCGACTTCACCATGTTGCCCGACGCTCCACCGAGCGCGACCACCGCCGCGACCCCGATCATCACCGTCATCGCGGTCGCCCACACGCGGCGGGGCGCGCGTTCCAGCGTTGTCGCCCCGAGCGCGCCCGGCGCACCGAACCAGCGGGCGATCGCCGCGGACCCACGCACGATCGGCCCCGTCGCGGCGAAACACAGAAACACCGTCGCGGTGAACGACATCGTGATCGCGGCCAGTGAGAGCCGCCCGAGATCGAGGAACGCGACGACAATCGCCCCGGCGCCGAGGAGCAGCCCGGTGGCCAGCCCTACCCAGCGCAGCGTCGCACCGGTGGCGGCGGCATCGCTGGCCTCGACGGGGGCCAGTGCCTCGACCGGCGCCACCTTGTACACCTGCCTGGCCGCGATCGACGCCGCCAGTACCGTCGCCACCACACACGCCGCGATCGCCACGGGTATCGCGTAATTCGGCACCTGGAATTCGGTGCGCGCCTCGACCGATTGGACGATCGCGGCGGGCAGCCTGCCGATCGCGAACCGGCCCATCAGCGCACCGATCCCGGCGCCGATCGCCCCACCGATCAGCCCGAGCAGCGCCGCTTCGACGAGCAGATCGCGCACCATCGGCGCACGCTTGCCGCCGATCGCGCGCAGCAGCGACAGCGTCGGCCTGCGTTGCGCCACCGCCATACTCATCGCGTTGTAGATCAGGAAGGCCGACACGATCAGTGCCGCCGCCGAGGACATCAGCGTGGAATACCGCATGATCTGGATCGCGCCACCGGCCTGCGCGGTGCGCAGACTCGGCTCGGCCACCACGGCACGCCCGTCCACCGCTTCGGTGAGCGCGGTACGCAGGGCCTCCACGTCGGTGCCGGGCCGCACGACGATCTGCACCGAATCGAGCTTGCCGACCCGGTCGGTGAGGATCTGGATCAGCGGCAGCGGCCCGGCCACCACGTGGCCGCTGTTGAGCCGGTCGGTCGCCTCGGAGTCGAGGACGGCGGCCACCTTGGCCGTGCCTGCCCCGATCCGCACCGGGTCACCCTCGCGCAGGCCCATGGCCGCGCCCACCAACACGCCGCGCTCTGTGCTGAGCAGCTTGGTGGTGTACTGCGACATCGGCCCGGCCAGATCGCTGCCGAGCGCGCCCATCGTCTGATCGGCCCCGATCAGCAGTGCTCGATCGGGGCCGGCGCCCAGCGTCCCGCGCAGCATCGGCACCGCTGTCGCCACCCCGGGCGTCGCCGCGATCCGGGGGAGCAGTGACTGTTCGAATCCCGCGTCGGTGATACCGGTGACCTCGAGCTCGGCGGTGCCTGCCAGACCTTTGGTGAGTTTGTCGACCGATCCGGTGACCGAGCCGGAAATACTCAGCACCGCCACGATCAACGCCGCCGATACCCCCATCACCGCCCCGGACATGAGGGTGCGGCCGGGATGGCGGATCAGTTCACCGAAGTTGAACAGCCGCAGCCGATCCCATGCTGCGCCGATCATGCGTCGACCCGCGCGGTGGACAGCTCGTCGGCGCCGATCCGGCCGTCGCGCAACGTGATCACCCGGTCGCAATAGTCGATCGAACTCATGTCGTGGGTCACCATCACCACCGAATTGCCTTGCGCCGTGATGTCACCGAGCAGGGCGAGGATCGCGGCGCCGGTCTTGGAGTCGAGGTTGCCGGTCGGCTCGTCGGCCAGAATCAGCGGCGGATCCATGATCAACGCCCGGGCCACCGCCACCCGCTGCATCTGCCCACCGGACAGTTCCCCCGGCCGATGCTGTGCCCGATCGCCGAGGCCGACGAGGTCGAGGAGCTCTAGTGCGCGCGGCTTGGCCTTGCGTAATCCGGTGCCGTCCAACAACTTCGGGACGGCCACGTTCTCCCACGCCGACAGGGTCGGCAGCAGGTTGAAGAACTGGAAGACGAAGCCGACCTGTTCGAGCCGGAACGCGGCCTGCTTGTCCTCGTCGAGATCGCCGATCTCGGCGCCGCGGAAGCGGATCGAGCCCTCGTCGGGGCGGTCGAGCGCGCCGAGCAGGTGCAGCAGGGTGCTCTTACCGGAACCCGAAGGCCCGATGATCGAGGTGAACTGGCCTGCTTCGATGCGCATGCTCACCTCGTCGAGCGCGCGCACCTCCTGATCGCCGACCCGGTACTGCTTGACCACCCGGGTCAACTCCAGCATCGGCTGCTGCGGCGATTCGATGTCGGGCATATCTTGTCCCCCAGGGAGTTTCGGATTTCAGCGTGCGAGTGCGCGGTCGCGGGTAGTCTGCCCGATCGCCGTGCGTGCGTCGAGAAGCGCACGCAGCGCCGGTTGTTCGGCGGCCAGCTCGAGATAGGCCTCCATCGGGGTGCGGCCGTCGATCTCGGCCAGTTCGAGCTTGACGCGCAGATGGTTGTCCCAGCGGTTGGCCAGGGCTTGCAGTAGTCCGTCGACGCCGCCGAAGAGTGTGTCCAGTTCGGCGATGTCGGCGAACAGCGCCGGGTCGTTCGGGTCGATCGTGGCCCTGGCGAGCACGGTGTGCACGATCTCGGTGCGGTGGTGCAGATCGGTCCAGGTCATGGGCTTCACCTTCCGTGAGCGGGTGAACCGAACGCTACGGGCGGTGCGAGGTCGAATCGTCGTGCCGGGGACCCGACTTCTTCTCCTACTGCGGTAGGAGATCGGTACCGTTCGCGGGACGATGCTACGCCCGGTCGGTGGCGACTAGCCTGAGATCATGGATGTGAGCCACGCCATCCCCGCAAAGGCGCCGGGCCGTGCGAGCCTGCGGCAGCGGTTCGTGGCCAAGGCCGAGGCGTCACGTCTGTTCACCACCGTCCGCGAACGCATCGAATCGTTGCCCTACGACTATCCGCCCGCGGTGATCGTCGGCGCCGACCTCGCACTGCTGGTGGTCACCGGCGCGGCCGTGATCCAGCGACATTCCTACTTCCCGAGCCCGCTGCCGTTGCTGGCGATGGCCGCCGCGTTCCTGCCGATCCCCCTGTTCGCGATCTTCGGCGTGAACCCGCATCCCTTCCTGTTGAAGTCGAGCGCGCTGCTGTCGTGCGGCTTGTTCCTCTTGCAGCCGGTCAACGCCGACTTCGCGCCGTTCGTGCTGATGATCGTCGCCGGTGAGGTGGCCGCGGTCGCCTCACGAGGGATGACGGTGGGATTCACCCTGCTCGCGATCCTCGAACTGGTCGCCTTCGACCTCGTCGGACATGTGCAATGGGGTGAGTCGGGGCAGCGGCTACAAGGGCTGCCGATGTACGTCATCGGCATCCTGCTCGGCATGTTCGTCGGGGTGCTGCTGCAGTATCAGCGGCGATTTCTGTACCAGGAACGGGAGAATCAAGCCATTCGCTCCGGCAAGGCCGCCGACGAGGAACGGCGCCGGATCGCTCGCGAAGTCCACGATGTGATCGCGCATTCGCTCTCGATCACCCTGCTGCACCTGACCGCCGCCCGGCGCGCACTACAGACCGACGACGACCCCACCGAGGCCGTGGAAGCGCTCGTCGAGGCCGAACGCCTCGGCCGCCAGGCGATGGCCGACATCCGGCGCACCGTCGGCATGCTCGACGCGGGCCCGGCGCAGATGGCCCCCGAGCCGGGCGCCGCCGATATCGACGAACTCGTCGGCGACTTCCGCCGCGCCGGGCTCACCGTCGACTACGCGCGCACCGGTGAGCTGGCCACCGTCACCGGCGCCATCGGCCACGCGCTCTACCGGATCGGCCAGGAATCGCTGGCCAACGTCACCAAACACGCGCCGGGCACCGCCGCCACGGTCCGCCTCGATGTCACCGCCGACGCGGCGGTGCTGGTCGTGTCGAATCCGCTTCCGCTCGGGCCAGCGCCGCGCCGCGACACCGGGATGGGACTGCGCGGCATGCGCAAACGCACCGAACTGCTCGGTGGGAAGATCACCGCGGGAAACGGCGACGACCGCTGGACGGTGCGAGTCGGCTTCCCGCTGCGATCGGGCGCGTGCACCGCCATCTCGACCATGCTGCCGGGCAAGCTCTGGAACAAACCCCAGGAGGACACGTGACGACCGCTTCGCCGATCGAGCAGTTGGTGACAGTGCTCGTGGTCGACGATCAGGAACTCGTGCGCGGTGGATTGCGCCGCATCCTGCGCCGCCGCGACGGTTTCACCATCAACGAGTGCGCCGACGGCGACGAGGTCGCTGCCGCCGTCGCCACCCAGCGGCCCGATGTGGTGCTGATGGATCTGCGCATGAAGCGGGTCGGCGGCATCGATGCGACCCGGTTGCTGCGCGCCCGTCCCGACGCTCCGCCGGTCCTCGTGCTCACCACCTTCGACGACGATCAGCTGCTCTCGGGTGCCTTGCGCGCGGGCGCCGCGGGATTCCTGCTCAAGGACTCGCCCGCGGAGGATCTGATCCGCGCGGTCCGCACCGTGGCAGGCGGGGGCGCGTGGCTCGATCCCTCGGTGACCGGACGGGTGCTCACGGCCTACAGAACAGTGAAACCGGTCGGTACCCGAACCGACCGCCGACTCGGCGAACTCACCGCCCGCGAGTACGAAGTGCTCGAATTGATCGCCTCGGGCCGGGTCAACAGCGAGATCGCCGCCGAACTCGGGATCTCGGAAGTCACCGTGAAAAGCCACGTCGGACACATATTCGGCAAGTTGGACCTACGCGACCGGGCCGCCGCGATCGTGTTCGCGTTTGACCACGGCGTAGTGACACCGGGAGAATCTTCCTACTGAGAAGCAGGCCCGGCGGACCTGCCAGAAGTGGGAGGCGGACGCTGGTGCAAGCACCTGGGTCACGGGCGGGGACCAGATTCGGTCCGTACGAGTTGCGGTCGATGCTGGGCAAGGGCGGGATGGGCGAGGTCTACGAGGCCTACGACACCGGCAAAGATCGAGTGGTCGCTCTGAAGTTGCTGTCGCAGGAGCTCGCGCAGGACCCGGCCTATCAGGTCCGGTTCCGCCGCGAATCCCAAGCCGCGGCCAAGCTGGCCGAACCGCATGTCATCCCGATCCACGACTGGGGTGTGATCGACGGGGTCCTCTTCATCGACATGCGCTTGGTGCCCGGCAACGACCTGCGGACCGTGCTGCGCGGGGGCGGGCCGATGAGCCCGGACCGCGCGGTCGCTGTCGTCGAGCAGATCGCCGCGGCGCTGGACGCCGCCCACGCCGGCGGCCTGGTGCATCGCGATGTGAAGCCCGCCAACATCCTGGTGACGCCCGCCGATTTCGCCTACCTCGCCGACTTCGGCATCGCGCACACCGAGGGTGACAGCGCGGTGACCCAGGCTGGGATGGCGGTCGGCTCCTATATCTACATGGCGCCCGAACGCTTCGACGTCGGCCCGATCTCGCATCGCGCCGACGTGTACTCGCTGGCCTGCGTGCTGCACGAATGCCTCACCGGCGCTTCGCCTTTCCCCGCCGCGAGCATGAGCGTGCTGGTTCGCGCGCACCTGTCCGAGGCGCCGCCGCGGCCGAGTGAGTTGCTCCACGGTATACCCAGCGCACTCGACGACGTCATCGCGACCGGCATGGCCAAGGACCCGGCCGATCGGTATGCGTCGGCCGGTGAGCTGGCTGTCGCCGCTCGCCGAGCGCTGGCTTCGGCCGTGCGCGACGGTGGCGCGTCCGCGCCCGCGCCGTCGGGTGCTTTCGCGTCGTACGCCGGGGCCCGCCGAGTCCCCGGTGGGCATGATGTGACTCCGGATTCTGCGCAAGGGCCCACACTCCGTGGGCCCGCTGGTGCTCCGGGCCGAGCGCCCGCTGGTTCAGGCTCCGCGCCCGGGGCCGGACGCGGGTTCGCCGCCGCGGCCGGGTTCGCCGCCGGTGTGGGACGTGGTGCCGCCGGATCGCCGCCCGGTGTCCCTGGCGCCGAGCGTGGCGTCCCCTCCGCGACCGGTCCGGCGCGTGCTGTGCCCATCGGTTCCGCGAGTGGCGCCCGCAAAGCAACGCCCGACTCGGACGAGCCGCACAACGTCGAACAGGTGCCGACGCCGACGGGGGAGTTCCGGGTGATCGGCGCGGTGACCGCGACCGGTGGCGTGGAGACCTCGCGCAGTCAGTCGGCCGCGACCGGCGCTCAGCCGACGTTGATCATCCGCCCACCCGCCGAGACACGTCCCGGGGCACACGACACCACCGGTTTCCGCCGCATTCCCGCCGAGGGCACGGGCGAGATCTCGATTCCCGCGGTGATCCAGCCGACGGGCCCCGCCGAAATCCGGCCCGCCGACACCCACTTCACCCCCCTCCCGTCGGCCGATGAGCCGGAAGCTCCCGAGCCGCCCCCGGCCTACACACCCGACCAGGGCCTCCCACGGATGCGCCCGTTCCCGGACGCGCACCTCTACGACGGTGCGCAGCCGGGCGAAACGTCGGCCCCCCTCCTGCAACCACCGCGGCCCACCGGGGCCACCCCCTACCCGGCGCCCACCGGCCCGCACCGCCTCCCGCCTCAGCATGTCGGCCAGGAGCCCCACCGGGCAGCCCCTACTCAGCGCTACTCCGCCGAACAGCCCCTCCCCGCCGCGTACACCCCGCCGACCGAGCAATACAACGCCCCGGCCTCGAACCCCGACCCTCGGTTCCCCGCCCCGGCGCCGTTCGGCCCGCCGACCGAGCAATTCACCGCCCCCGCGCCGAATCCGCCGGCGGGCTTCGTGCCGCCGACGCAGAAATTCGGTGCCGACCTCGACGATCCACACGACCGATTCGGCGGTCCCGCCGAGCATTTCGACGATTACTCCGAGGACCGGTTCGGCGGCCAGCCCGGGCAGTTCAGTCCGCCGACCGAACAGTACGACCCCGCTGAGATGCAACGATCGGCGCCGACCCAGCATTACGGCGTCGACGAACCGGATCCGCAGCGCTCGCAGCCGACGCACCGATACCGTGGCGGCGCGGCACCTTTCGCCGCGCATCAGGGCCCGCCGGAGTTCGACGATCCGGCGCGCTCGGCCGCGACCCGGCAGTACGTGGGTCAGGAGAACGCGTACTCCAACTACGACGAACCGCCCAGCGCCTACGGTGATCACGCCTACCGCGACCAGGCCTACGATCCCGGATACGGTCCCGATCCCGCCTATGGCCCCGACCCGGCGTATGGTCCCGATCCGGCCTGGGCGCACGAGGATTCGGGTCGCCGACGATCGGTCCTGCTGCCGGTACTGGCCGGCGTCCTCGGCGTGGTGGTACTGGCGGTCGCCGGTGCGATCGGCTGGCGCATGATGTCGGCCGTCGAGCCCGACCAGACCTCTACCGCGGCAGCGACTTCGCAGGCGCCGGGTGGTTCCGGCCAACCCGCGGGCACCACCCCCCGCGCAACCACCGCCGCTCCCACCACCTCGGCGGGACCGGTCACCCTGCCTGCGGGCGCGCAGCTCTGTGAATCAGGTTCCGGCACAGGCTCTTACAGCAAGGTCGCGGTCGGCAGCGGGGTCACCAGTTGCGGTTTCGCCGAGGCGGTCCGGGAGGCCTACGCCGGTGGCGGCTCGGGAGCGCGGTCCGTGGTGGCGACGAGCCCGGTGACCGGACGCACCTACACGATGACGTGCGCCCCGGAGGGCAAGCTCGTCACCTGCACCGGTGGCGAGAACGCCGTGGTCTACGTCTACTGACACCCAACGGCCGCGGCCCCGAATCGGGGCCGCGGCCGACAACGATCTCAGCTCGCCGAAGCGACCGCGACCACCGTGTCCCCGAGCAGACTCACCGTGTCCGGATCACTCCACGACCCGGTGATCGACACACCGTCGGCCACCACCTCGGCGCCTGCCTCGCGCAACTCGTCTGCCAGGTCCTGATTGACCGCCTCGCCGGGTCCCACCGTGATCACCGCGACCGGTTTGCCCGCGACAGTCGACGCTGACTGGGGATTGGCCAGCCAGGCGATCACATTCGCGGCCAGCGGCGGCACGCTCGCGCCCTCGGCCGCGAACAGCAGCACACCGTCGGCTTCCAGGGCGGAGCGGCGCAGCTGGTTCGCGATCGGCGGTCGCTCGTCCTCGGTATCGATCGCGGGACGGTAGGTCGGCAGGGTGTCGAGCTCGGCCAGGCTCACCACGTCGACGTTGTTGCGGATCGCGACCCGCTGGGTCTCGCTCGCCAACTGGTGCACGGTGGAGTTCTCGCCGGGTTCGGCGACTAGTGCGAGCAGATATGCCATCAGTTGTCCTTCGACGGTGTGACAGTCACTTTCACGCTTTTCATCATCGGCTGATCGCTCTCGGTGCTGTAATCGCCGATCGCACACAGCACGTTCATCTCCGGCATATACCCGGCGGCGCATCCCGGCGGAATGTCGTAGGTGACGACCTTGTACTTGTAGAGCGACCGCGTCGATCCGTCACGGGCGGTGCTGGTGATGTCGACCTCGTCGAACTCGGTCAAGCCGCGGTCGTGCATGTCGCGAGAGTTCATGAAGACCAGCGTGCGCAGGTTCTTCACTCCGCGATAGCGATCGTTGGTGGAGTAGATGGTGGTGTTCCACTGGTCGTGCGAACGCTGCGTCGCCAGGGTGAGCACCCCGGCCGGGTTGGTCGTGTCGGGCAGCCTCGCCGCGGAGAACTCCGCCTTGCTCGACGGGGTGAGGAAGATCAGCTCACGCGCGGGCTGGCGGATCCGGAATCCGAGCCCGAGCCGCACCCGCCGGTTGTAGTCCTCGAAACCGTCGAGGACCTTCGACATGGTGTCGCGGATGCGGTCGTAGTCCTCGACGTAGTACTCCCACGGCGTCGTCGTCCGCGGCAGTGCGGCTTTGGCGATACCGGCCAGAATCGCGGGCTCCGACAACAGATGGGGCGACGCGGGCTTCTTCATGCCCTTGGACAGGTGCACCACGGCCATGCCGTTCTCCATCGAGACCACCTGCGGGCCACTGCGTTGCTCGTCGTATTCGGTGCGCGCGAGGCAGGGCAGAATCAGCGCCCGCTTGCCGTGCACGACGTGGCTGCGGTTGAGCTTGGTGGAGACCATGACGGTGAAGTCGGCCTTCTGGAACGCCTCGAAGGTGTAGGCGCTGTCGGGTGCGGCCTGGACGAGGTTGCCGCCCATGCTCATGAAGAACTTGAGCTTGCCCCTGTGCATCGCCTCGATGGCGCCGACCACGTCGTAGCCGTTGGCGCGCGGCACGTCGATCCCGCACACCGCGGCCAGCCGGTCGAGGAATTCGGCGGGCGGATTGTTGTCGATGCCGCAGGTGCGGTTGCCCTGCACATTGCTGTGTCCGCGCACCGGCGACGGGCCCGCGCCCTCGCGACCGAGGTTGCCGCGCAGGAGAAGCAGATTGACGATCTCGCGGATCGTCTCCACACCGTGCTCGTGCTGGGTGACGCCGAGACACCAGCTGATGATGCTGCGGTCGGAGTCGCAGTAGATGCGGGCGGCCTTGCGGACCTCGGCTTCACCGAGTCCCGACTCGGTCTGGATATCGGCCCAGGTGGTCGCCTCCACCTCGCGCACGTACTCGTCGAAGCCCACGGTGTAGCGCTCGATGAACTCGTGATCGAGGGCCTTGTGGTCGGTCGCGGACTCTTCGAGGACGGCTTTGGCCATGCCGCGGATCAGCGCGAAGTCGCCGCCGATGCGCACCTGCAGGTTGAGCGTGCCGGTCTTGGTGGGGTGGAAGGTGGCCATCGCGAGGAAGTCGTGCGGGATGATCGTGTTGCGCGAGCCCGCTTCGATCAGCGGATTGACGTGCACCACCTGGGCGCCGCGCTGATAGGCCTCGGCGAGCGAGGTCAGCATGCGTGGCGCGTTCGAGGCGACATTGAGGCCCATGACGAACAGGGCGTCGGCCTTGGCCCAGTCCTCGAGGTCGCAGGTGCCCTTGCCGGTGCCGAGCGCGGCCTGTAGCGCGCGGCCACTGGCTTCGTGGCACATGTTGGAACAGTCGGGCAGATTGTTGGTGCCGTACTCGCGCACCATCAACTGGTAGAGGAAGGTGGCCTCGTTCGCGAGTCGGCCGGAGGTGTAGAACGCGGCCTCGTTCGGGTCCGCGAGCTCGCGCAGCGCCTTGCCCGTCATCTCGAACGCGTCGGCCCAGCTGATCGGCACATAATGGTCGGTCTCGGGGTCGTAGACCATCGGCTCGGTGAGCCTGCCCTGGTCTTCGAGATCGAAGGAACTCCAGGTGGCCAGCTCGGTCACGGTGTGCTGGGCGAAGAACTCGGCAGAGCAGCGCTTGTGCGTCATCTCCCAGGTGACGTGCTTGATGCCGTTCTCGCACACATCGAGGACCAGACCGTCGGTCGCGTCGGGCCACGCGCAGCCGGGGCAGTCGAAGCCGCGCTCCTGATGGTTCATCTTCAGGATGGCCTTGGTGCCGATGAACGGCTCGTGCTCCTTGCCGACCATGAATTTCCCGACCGCGATCGCCGCGCCCCAGCCAGCAGCGGGATGACGGTAGGGCTTGGCTTTCGGCACGGCCGCCCGGTCGGCTTCTCCGCTCGGACCTCGATCAGGATCCCAGGTGGTGTACGGACCGTCAGCCATGACAAATCTTCCCTTCGCGTGTATGCGGGTCGAGAAAGATGAGCTCTGTCCAGTGCCTCGCTTGGATTCTCTACCGCCGAGATCACGAAAAGGCTCAGGTACCCACCTTCGAGACGTCGGTATGCGAAACGTTGCATACTGTCGGCATGGCTGACGACAACGAGTGGTACTACTGCCTCAAGCACCACAAGGCCGAACAGGGCAAGGCCTGCTGGTACGGCGACCGCATGGGCCCCTACCCGGACCAGGCCACCGCGGAGAAGGCGCTCGAGATCGCGAAGGCGCGCAACAAAGCGGCCGACGACCAGGACGACTGACCCACACAGTGAGCAGAGTCATGGGATGAGCAGAGTCACCGCACGGCGCAAGACGACCCGCCTTTCCCCGGCCGGGCGGATCGAGCGACCCGACACGCTCGCCGTCGAGGAACCACTCGAAATCCGGGTCGACGGGCGATCGCTCACCGTCACGATGCGCACCCCCGGCAACGACATCGACCTCGTTCACGGCTTCCTGTTCGGTGAGGACATCATCGGTTCGGCCGACGACATCGTCACTGCCCGATATTGCGCGGGCACCGACAGCGAAGGCCGCAACACTTACAACGTCCTCGACCTGCGCCTCCGTAACCCGGTGCCGATCCACCCGCGCAAATTCCTCACCACCGGCGCGTGCGGGCTCTGTGGCAAGAGCGCCCTGGACGAAGTGCGCACCCACAGCCGCTTCCCGATCCCGCACGAGTCCGTGTCGATCGGCACCGGCACCCTCGGCGAGCTGCCGAAACAGCTGCGCGCCGGGCAGAAGTTGTTCGACGCTACCGGTGGACTGCACGCGGCGGGTCTGTTCACCGCCGACGGCACTCTGCTCGCCCTGCGCGAGGACATCGGCAGACATAACGCCGTCGACAAGGTGATCGGCTGGGCGGTGCGCGAGAACCGCGTGCCCGCGCACGATCTGGTGCTGGTCGTGAGCAGTCGGGCGTCGTTCGAACTGGCGCAGAAGGCAGTGATGGCCGGGATCCCGATCCTGGCCGCGGTGTCGGCGCCCAGCTCGCTCGCCGTCGACCTGGCAGCCGAGTCCGACCTCACACTGGTCGGCTTCCTTCGCGGCGAAACGATGAATATCTATACGGGCGAACACCGTCTGACCTGAGGTTCGGTGCTCGAAGTGGGCGATCGGCATATGTCGCAGTACGGTAACGGTACGGGTCGCCAGCACCGAACGCCCCGGGGGAGTTTACAAAAGAAAATGCTTCAGATAATGAACAATGAACGACGCCACCGCGTCCGGGTGGCGCTGTCCGCGTTGCTGGGCGCGGTCGCGCTCGTTACCGCGGGTTGCGGTAGTGAGCCGAAAGCCGCTCGACCGAGCGTGACGACGACTGTCGCCGTACCCGATCCCGGCGTCGACAGCGGAGCTATTTCCGTCGCGGTGCCGGGCAGCCTGGCCGCCGATTTCACCGAACTCCAGCAAGGATTCCGCGGTAGCGCGGGGTTGGCGATCATGCCGGTGGGCGGCAAGAAAATGGTGACCTTCGGCAACTGGTCCTCCGGTCCGGCCTGGTCGACGATCAAGGTGCCGCTCGCCATCGCGGCCCTGCGCAACAGCGCCTCCTACGCCACCTATGCCTCCGCTGCCATCACCGCGTCGGACAACGGCGCCGCCGACACCCTCTGGGACTCACTCGGCGGCGGCGGCGCCGCGGCCCAGGCGGTGCAGAATGTGCTGCGCGAAGGCGGCGACGTCCGTACCACCGTGCCGCCGACCCGCACCCGTGCCGACGCGTCGATCTACGGCCAGGCCGAATGGACCCTGGCCGATCAGGTGCGCTTCGCCTCGCAACTGCCGTGCATACCGCAGAGCGAGCGCGTGGTCGGGCTGATGCAGCAGATCATCGCGAGCCACCACTGG
Organism: Nocardia salmonicida; assembly: GCF_036142455.1. Classification (NCBI taxonomy): domain Bacteria; kingdom Bacillati; phylum Actinomycetota; class Actinomycetes; order Mycobacteriales; family Nocardiaceae; genus Nocardia; species Nocardia salmonicida. The sequence continues at coordinate 4,294,171 of NZ_CP108014.1, read as the reverse complement.
GGTCTCGGCGCGTTCGGCAGCGCCGAGTTCAAGGGCGGGTGGGGTCCCGACCCGGCGGGCAAGTACCTGGTCCGCCAGTTCGGCCTGATCGATTCGCCCACCGGCCGGATCGCGATCGCCTTCGCCGCGCAACCGGATTCGGGTGGTTTCAGCGACGGAACGGCCATGCTCGACAAGATGGCGACGCTCATCTCGGGGCACCTGAGCGAGCTCGCCGGAGGTCACTGCTCCTGATCGGCGCCGGTGCGGCAAGATGAACAGCATGCGCATCGGAGTCTTGACCGGAGGCGGGGACTGTCCAGGTCTGAACGCGGTGATCCGGGCTGTGGTCCGCACCGCGAACGGACGCTACGGCGATGCCGTCGTCGGTTTCGAGGACGGCTGGCGCGGCCTACTCGAGGATCGAAAGATCCGCATCCACAACGACGATCGCACCGACCGCCTGCTCACCAAGGGCGGCACCATGCTCGGCACCGCACGGACCAACCCCGACATGCTGCGCGCGGGCCTGCCTCGGATCCAGCAGACCCTCGACGACAACGGCATCGAAGCGCTGATCCCCATCGGGGGCGAAGGCACCCTCACCGCCGCGAGTTGGCTCGCCGACGAGGGCGTGCCGGTGGTCGGCGTGCCCAAGACCATCGACAACGACATCGACTGCACCGACGTCACATTCGGCCACGACACCGCGCTCTCGATCGCCACCGAGGCGATCGACCGCCTGCACACCACCGCCGAATCCCACCAGCGGGTGATGCTGGTCGAGGTGATGGGCCGCCACGCCGGCTGGATCGCGCTGAATTCCGGTATCGCCGCCGGCGCCCATCTCACCCTGGTGCCCGAGGAACCGTTCGACGTGTCCCAGGTGTGCGCGATGATCAAGGCCCGCTTCCAGCGCGGTGACAAGAGCTTCATCTGCGTGGTCGCCGAGGGCGCGCATCCCGCGCCGGATTCCGGATTCGCGTTGCGCGAGGGCGGGATCGACGAGTTCGGGCACGAGCGGTTCACCGGGGTCGCCCAGCAGCTGGGCTCGGAGATCGAGCGCCGCATCGGCAAGGAGGTCCGCACGACGGTGCTGGGCCACATCCAGCGCGGCGGCAGCCCGACGCCCTACGACCGGATCCTGGCCACGCGGTTCGGAGTGCATGCGGCCGAGGCGGTACACGCGGGGCATTTCGGTCAGATGGTGGCGCTGCACGGCACCAATATCGGGCTGGTTCCGCTGTCGGAGGCGACCAAGCAGCTCAAACGCGTTCCGCCGGAACGGCTCAGGGAGGCATCGGCCTTCTTCGGCTGAGCGCGGCTCGGTTCTCGCACAGTCGGTACGGTGGGTGTATGCGCACCGGTCGAGTGGTCGTTTCGGTCCTGTTCGTCGTCGCCGCACTGGTCGCGGGGTGCTCGCAGTCCTCGGACGACGCGGCGGCCCCCACGGTGTACGGCAGCTGGCACGGTGACATCGAGGTGCCGGGGCAGCCGATCGCGATCGGGGTGAATTTCGCCGAGGACGGGTCGGCCACCATCGACATCCCGGTCCAGGGTGTGCGCGAGGCGCCGTTGAAAGACGTTCGCACCGAACCAGACCGGGTGGAGTTCGATTTGCCCGACGTGCCGGGCGAGCCGGGTTTCCGCGGCACGCTCGACGGTGACCGGCTCACCGGCGACTGGATCCAGTTCGAGGAGAAAGCGCCGGTCACGCTGCAGCGCGGCAAGATCGAGGGCCCCGCCCGCCCCCAGGACCCGACACCGCCGTACCCGTACCGCAGCGAGGACGTCACCTATCGCAACGGCGACATCACCATCGCGGGCACCCTCACCGAACCCGAAGGCGCCGGCCCGTTCCCGGCGATGCTGCTCGTCACCGGCAGCGGCCCGCAGGACCGCAACGAAGAGCTGATGGGCCACCGCCCGTTCCAACTGCTGGCCGACACCTTCACCCGCGCGGGCTACGCCGTGTTGCGCGCCGACGACCGTGGCGTCGGCGGCACCGGCGGCACCCTCGACGACGCCACCTACCCCGAACTCGCCGCCGACGCGGCCGCGGGCGTCGCGTTCCTGCGCACCCGCGCCGAGATCGATCCGGCTCGGGTCGGTCTGTTCGGGCACAGTGAAGGCGGCTACCTCGCGCCGATGGTCGCCGCGCTGCCCGGCACCGATATCGCGTTCGCGGTCCTGATGGCGGGCCCGTCGGTGCCGGGCGCCGACGTGCTGATCGAGCAGAACAAAGCGATCATGGCCTCGTCGGGCGCACCGCAGGACCAGATCGACCAGCAGGTCGCCTACGTCACCACCTGGTCGACGCTGCTGCGCGCGGGCGACATCGAGGGCGCGAAGGCCTTCACCCAGCGGCACAACGACTCCCTGCCGGAGGCCGAACGCGCGCCACAGCAAGTCGTCGACGGGTTCAACACTCCGTACATGACCTCGTTCATCACCCACGACCCGAAGCCGACGTTGCAGGCGTTGCGCGTGCCGGTGCTGGCGTTCTTCGGCGACAAGGACCAGCAGGTCCTCGCCACCCAGAACGAGGGCCCGATGCGGGAGAACCTCGCCGGCGCCCCCGACGCGACCGTGCACACCTTCCCCGGCCTCAACCACCTGATGCAGCCCACCGCGACCGGCAAACCCAGCGAATACTCCACCATCGAGACGACCGTCGACCCCGCCGTGCTCACCTACGTCACCGGCTGGCTCACCCAGCGCGTTCCGCCTCGCTAGGACCACCGGCCGAGTGCGTCGGCGGGCTTACCTAGACTGCTCGTATGAGCGCACCCACGGTCGAGTTGATGGATTACGCCGATGTCATCTCCCGGTACGAGCCGGTGCTCGGCATGGAGGTCCACGTCGAGTTGTCCACGGCGACCAAGATGTTCTGCGGTTGCCCCACCGAGTTCGGCGCCGAACCCAATACCCAGGTGTGCCCGGTGTGCCTCGGTCTGCCCGGCTCGCTGCCCGTGGTGAACGAGAAGGCCATCGAATCGGCTATCCGCATCGGGCTCGCGCTGAACTGTTCGATCACCCCGTGGGGCCGGTTCGCGCGCAAGAACTACTTCTACCCCGACCAGCCGAAGAACTACCAGATCAGCCAGTACGACGAGCCGATCGCCACCGAGGGCTACCTCGACGTGACCCTCGACGACGGGTCCATCTTCCGCGTCGAGATCGAGCGCGCGCACATGGAGGAAGACACCGGCAAGTCCCTGCACGTCGGCGGCGCGACCGGTCGTATCCACGGCGCCAGCCACTCGCTGCTCGACTTCAACCGCGCGGGTGTGCCGCTGATCGAGATCGTCACCAAGACGATCACCGGTGCCGGTGAGCGCGCCCCCGAGGTCGCTCGCGCCTATGTCACCGCGCTGCGCGAGGTGCTGCGTTCGCTCGACGTCTCCGATGTGAAGATGGAACAGGGTTCGCTGCGCTGCGACGCCAACGTGTCGCTGATGCCGATCGGCGCCAAGGAATTCGGCACCCGTACCGAAACCAAGAACGTGAACTCGCTCAAGAGCGTCGAGGTCGCGGTGCGCTACGAGATGCGCCGCCAGGCCGCCGTGCTCACCGCGGGCGGCGAGATCATCCAGGAGACCCGCCACTTCCAGGAGGCCGACGGTTCCACCGCGGCCGGTCGCCGCAAGGAGACCGCCGAGGACTACCGCTACTTCCCCGAGCCCGACCTCGAGCCCGTCGCCCCGGCGGCCGAGTGGGTCGAGGAACTGCGCTCCACCATCCCCGAGTACCCGTGGCTGGTGCGCGCTCGCATCCAGGCCGACTGGGGCCTGTCCGACGAGGTCATGCGCGACCTCGTCAACGCAGGCGCCCTCGACCTCATCATCGCCACCGTCGAGGCGGGCGCGCCCGCCAACGAGGCGCGCTCCTGGTGGGTCGCCTACCTGACCGAGAAGGCCAAGGAACGCGACATCGCGCTCGCCGACCTGCCCATCACCCCCGCCCAGGTCGCCGCGGTGATCGCGCTGGTGGAGGCCAAGACCGTCAACAACAAGGTCGCCAAGCAGGTCGTCGACTTCGTCCTCGCCGGTGAAGGCGAACCCGCCGCCATCGTCGAAGCCAAGGGCCTCGGCATGGTCAGCGACGACTCGGCCCTCCAGGCCGAAGTCGAGAAGGCCCTCGCCGCGAACCCCGACATCGCCGAGAAGATCCGCTCGGGCAAGGTCGCCGCCGCGGGCAAGATCGTCGGCGACGTCATGAAGGCCACCCGCGGCCAGGCCGACGCCGCCCGCGTCCGCGACCTGGTCATCGCGGCCTGCGGCTGAGAATGTAAACGGCCGCCCGCCCTGCGTTCGCAGGACGGGCGGCCGCTTCGTTTCCTAGTCGGGGCCGCCTGCTCCGCCCTGCGGCGGTGGGATGCGGACGACGCGGTCGTCGAATTCGCCTGGCTCGCCGTCGGTTTTGTTGGTGGTGGTGACCCAGATGCTGCCGTCGGCGCTGGCGGTGGCGCCGAGGAGCTTGCCGTACTTGTCCTGGGCGATCAGGGTGGGGGCGGTGGTGACGGCGAAGGTGGTGGGGTCGGCGGCGACGGCGGCCAGCGCCTTACCTTCGTTCAGGGCGATGCCGACCCCGTCGCCGGTGGCCGTGCAGCCGCCGACGCCGGGGTGGTCGGGCCAGGTCCAGGAGACGCTGAGAGTGCCGTCGGCGCCCAGGTGTTGGAGGCGGTCCTCGGCGGCGGTGCGGTCGGTGACCCACATGCCGTCTTTGCCGTCGCGGCAGATATCACCGGCCGAGCCGATGCCCGACGCCACCACCTGCGGTTTGTTCGCGCCCGACGACGGCGATTCCAAGCGAAGCAGTTTGCCGCCGAGCGATCCGGGATCGGCTGCGGCGCCGGGGTTTCCGGCGTCGCCGGTGAGGATCATCAGCTGTGTCGGCGTCGCCCATTCTAGCGCGCCGCGATTTCCGCCGGCACCCTTGGGAATTCCGGTGAGGATCGGCTTGGCAGCCCCGCCCTTGGACAGTCGGACGACCCGATTGTCACTACCGGTGGTGATGTAGGCGTACATCAGCCCGTCCTCACCGAAGGTGGGGGAGAGCGCGATATCGGAGATGCCGCCGTCGGTCGACCCGTCGACGGGCACGCTGGCGATCTCCACCGGCGTCTCCTGTGGTGTGCTCGCGTCGACCGGCTTCACCTGCAGGATCCGCCCGGTCTTGCGCTCCGCGACGAAGGCGCCCTCGCCCACCGTGATCAGCCCGGCGCCCGATTCCATGCAGGTCGCGATGACGTTGGGATCGGGATCGATACACGGCCCGGTCGGACGCGGCGGCTGTGACGGCTCGTCCTGCGGCTTCTTCGGCTCCGCACCGGACCCGCCCAGCTGCGGTTCGGTGGTGAACGGACTCGAGGCCGACTCGTCGAAACGGGCGCACCCGGCTAGCAAAACGGTGCTGAGTGCCACCCCGACTGCCACGCGGCCCGCGATTCCCGAACTCATAGGTCAGACGTTACCGGCACCGGTGCGGGCCTGACGCGCCCGTAGCGTCCGGATGCATCTGTCACCGGTAGTCGAGCGGGGCTGACACGCCCGTTGCCAGGAAGGGCGGCACACCGCGATCACACGTCATAAGGTGAGTCGGTGACCGACAAGTCGAATGACACTCCGAAGGCCGAAGGTTCGGCACCGGCCGGGCAGGGCGCGTCGGCGGCGGGTCGCCCGGTGACCAGCCCGTTCGATTCGCCGACGACGCAGATGCGCAAGCCGGATCCGAAGGACGTTCCACGCACCGACGAGGACCTCGGTCTCGACCCCGGTGACGAGGTTCCCGGCGCGAGCACCGCCAAAACCGGTCCTGGTGGCGGCGACGACGCAAACGGGTACGCGACGATTCCGCCCGCGTCCGCGGCCTCGGCGGCCACCGTCCGTTTGCAGCGCCGCAACCGTGAGGCCCGCCGCGGCACCCTGGATCTCGGCCTGTTCGTGCTGCGCCTGGTGGTCGGCTACACCTTCATCTACCACGGCCTGCAGAAGCTGACCGGCTGGTTCCACGGCCCCGGCCTCGACGGCACCGAAGCCATGATGGAAAGCGGCGGCTGGGACTACCCGTCACTGTCGACCGCGCTGGTGATCGCCGGTGAACTCGGCGGCGGCATCCTGCTGGTGATCGGCCTGGCCACCCCGCTCGCCGCGGGCGCCGTTCTGGCCACGATCTTGAACGCGTGGATGTGGAAGCAAGGGATGGTCCCGGGCTTCCAGTACAACGCGGGCACCCCCACCGGCGTCGAACTCGACTCCGTCCTGGCCGGTTCCGCCCTGGCGATCATCCTCACCGGCCCCGGCCGCTGGTCCTTCGACCGCACCCGAGGCTGGGCCACCCGCCCGTCCTACGGTTCCTTCGTGGTGGTCCTACTCGCCGTCGCCGCCGCCATCCTCACCTTCTGGTTCCTCCACGGCGGCAACCCCCTGAAGGGTATCGGCCCGTTCAACTGAGCTGTGGCTGCGGCGGGGCCGGTTCGGTCAGGTGGGCGGTCATCGTGGCTTGTAGCTCGGTCACGAATGCCTCGAACCGCCGCAGTTCCTCGGGGGAGTAGTTGCCCATGACCGTGTCGACTTTCGTGCCGAGCGGACCGAAGAATTCGTCGGCGAGGGTGTGGATGCGTGGTGTGCTGCGCAGTGTGATGACGCGACGGTCGTCGTGCTCTCTGCTGCGCACGATGTGACCGGCTTGTTCGAGCCGGTTCAGCAGCGCGGTGGTCGCGCTGTTGGACAACGCGATCCGTTCACTGAGACGTGCCGGTGAGAGCGTGCTCCCGCGTTCTTCCGCGGTGAGAATCTCGATCAGCGCCTCGGCGTCGGTGGAGTGCAACCCGAGCCAGGTCGCGAACCGGCGGGTGTACTCCCGGTAGTTCGCGCCGTAGGCACGCAGGCCTTCGTCGAGCCGTTCGTGCTGGGCCCGAGCGTCCGACTGGCTCATAGGTTCCTTTCGCATCGTTTGACATCCTATTGCTCCGAAGATACTTTGACCATGGAAATATTCCACCATGGAACTAGGAGTGTGCGATGAGTCAAGAGTCGTCCATCCGCCGATGGCTCGGCTTGATCGCCATCGCCCTCGGCGTGGCGCTGATCGTGGTCGACACCACGATCGTGAACGTGATCATCCCGTCGATCATCAGTGACCTGGAGACGGGTTCCACCGAGGCGCAATGGATTCAGGAGTCCTACGCGATCGTCTTCGCGGCCCTGCTGTTGGTGGTCGGCCGGATCGCCGACATGGTCGGGGCGCGCCGGGTGTTCGTCACCGGTGTCGTGGTGTTCGGCGCGACCAGCATCCTGGCCGGGCTCGCCCCGGACGGGGGACTGCTCGTCATCGCCCGATTCCTGCAGGGAGCGGGCGCGGCGATGATCCTGCCGACCTCCCTGGCCCTGCTCAATGCCAATTTCACCGGCAAAGCCCGTGGTCAAGCCTTCGCGGTGTGGGGTTCCACGATCGGCGCGGCCGCCGCGCTCGGTCCGCTGCTCGGTGGGTGGCTGGCCGAACACGTGTCGTGGCGCTGGGCGTTCGGTATTAATGTGCCGCTGGCCGTGTTGATCGTGGTCGGTGTGCTGGCCTGCATCGCGCCGTCGCCGAAGGTCGCGGGCCGACTCGATGTGCTCGGGTCGATCCTGTCGGTGCTCGGTCTCGGGCTGCTCGCCTTCGGGCTGGTCGAGGGACGTACCTACGGCTGGATCACCACCATTCATCCGTTGGGGATCGCCGGATTCACCTGGGGGAGTGGGCCTTCGCCGGTCTTGGTCGCGCTCGTACTGAGCGTGCTCGCGTTGGGCGGTTTCGTCGTCCGGCAGGTGCTGCTGCGTCGCGGCGGCAATGCCGACAAGGCCCTGATGGACCTGAGCCTGTTCTCGCTCGCCTCGTTCCGCAACGGCAATATCGCCACGCTGATCATCGGTCTCGGCGAGTTCGGCATCGTCGCGGTGCTGCCGCTGTGGTTGCAGTTCACCCTCGGTTACAGCGCCCTGCAGGCCGGTCTCGCCCTGGTGCCGATCGCTATCGGCAGCTTCATCGCCAGCGGCGCCAGCTTCGGCATGGCGGGCAAGGCGTCGCCGCTGAACATGGTCCGCCTCGGCCTCGGACTCGAGGTGGTCGGTCTGGCGGCGCTCGGCTTCTTCGCCGCCACCGACAGCTCGTGGTGGTCGATCGCGCTGGTCCTGTGCGTGTACGGCATCGGCGTCGGTTTCGCCACGGCCCAGGTGACCAATGTCGTCCTGGCCGACATCCCCGAAGCCGACAACGGCCAGGCGTCCGGCATCCAGAGCGCGTTCCGCCAACTGGGTTCCGCCCTCGGCATCGCCCTGCTCACCACCATCTTCTTCACCACGCTGAGCTCGAATGTCGATGACGACCTCACCGCCGCGGGCACGCCACCGGCCCAGGCCCAGCAATACGCCCACGCCATCACCGGCAGCGCGGGCGCGGCGATCGAAGGTTTCGCCGCCCAACCGGATACGCAAGAGGTAGCCACCGCCGGCCGATCCGCTATGACCGCCGGCGTCAACCTCGGCGCCTACCTGGCCGCGGGTTTCGTCCTGATCGGCCTCGTCGCCACTGCCCTGATTCCCTCCCGAACCGGCCGCGACGACGAGTCGTCCACGTCGACAACACAACCCGCCCTCGTCTGACACCAAGAGATCTGGCCCCGTCGCACATATGGACGGGGCCAGACCCACTGTGATTGGCGAAAAGAACCACTGATCTCGCAAGAACATGGGTAACTCCATGTTGCCCAGCGTGACGGGGTCGCCGACTGGCAGGGCATGCCGTTCACGATCTCCGGCCCACGCAGCCTCGAACACGCCGGACCAGCCGCGTAGGGTGCGGTCCTCAGGTCAGGGCTGCGTCAGCATGGTCGATGAGGGTTTGGACTCCGTCGAAGATGCGGTCAAGGCCGAAGGTGAGGGGGTCGATCGGCGTGGTGGTGTCGGTGAGTGTTTTCGCCAGTGCGGGAAAGTGTTCGGCGTGGCGGTCGACGAGTTCGACGGTGAGCTGCTGCCATTCGCGCTCGTGGTCGGCGTCGAAGTCGGCGTGCTGTTGGGCGAGGTTGCGCACGTGTCCGGCGATGAGCAGGAAGATCTGGTGGCGCTCGGCGGCCTGCAGCCCGGTCGATTCCAGCGCCGCCAGTGCCGCGTCCATCCAGTGGAGTTGATGCGGGCCCATGAGCTGACGGCGCATGGCGGTGGCGGCCAGCAGCCACGGGTGCGCTCGGTAGATAGCGAGCAGTTGGCGTGCCCAGACCAGTAGTTGTGCACGCCACCCCGCCTCGGATTCGGGTAACTCGGGCTTCACGGTGAGGACGGCTTCGACCATCAATTCGATGAGCTCTGTCTTGCCGGGGATGTGGCGGTAGAGGGCCATCCCGGAGACGCCGAATTCGGCGGCGACCTTGTTCATCGACACGGCTTCCAGCCCGTCAGCATCGGCGCGAGCGACCGCCGCCGTGGTGATACCGGTGATGGTCAGGCCGGATTTGGGGCTGTGCGTCGGCTCTTCATATGCGCTCCACAGCAGTGCGGCGCCCGTGTGTAGATCGCGGGGCTTGGCGTCGGTTTTGCGGGCCACGGGGATGCCCTCCAGGGTCGGGGGTTGACAGAACGCTCTTCATGTTTATACCTTAAACATCGTTGTTTACGGTACAAACAGTTTGAGGAGTCATCATGCGGATCCCCGGTTCGAAGCACGCTCAGCGGCTGCGCATCACCACCGCTAACGGCATCGATGAAGCCGGATTCGTCCGCATCGGTGGTATCGACCAGTGGATCTCGATCCGCGGCGAGGATCTCGACAACCCGGTGCTGTTCGAAATCCACGGCGGTCCCGGAGCTTCCAGCCTCATCTACGCTTCCCGCACCCGGGACTGGGAACGTCACTTCACCGTGGTGCGCTGGGATATGCGCGGTGCGGGCAAAACCTTCGGCCACACCGGTGCGGACGGACAGGGCGAGATGAGCCTGCGCCAGCTCGAGCACGACGCTCTGGAGGTTACCGAGCATCTGCGGACCCGGCTCGGCGTCGACAAGGTCGTTCTTCTGGGCTGCTCCTTCGGCTCGTTCGTCGCACTCCGCATCGTCCGCAGCCACCCGGAGTTGTTTTCCGCCTACGTCGGCACCGACCAGAACATCAACGCAGGCGGTCGCGACCGCACCGCCTACACCGGACTGCTGGCCCGGCTCGAAAAGGCAGGCAAGAGCAAGGATCTCGCCGCCGTCACCGCGATGACCGCAGACCGCTCGGCCTGGACCCAGGATGACTGGTCGCAGTTCAACAAACACACGGTCAGCTCCGATCCGCTCACCTTCGACACCGTCAAAAAGGTTGTCATGGGCTCGCTGCTGACCTCACCGCTGCACTCGCTGCGTGAGGTTCGCACCTACATGCAGGCCATGAGCTTCTCCGAAGTCCTCGCACCCCAATCTGTCACGATCGACGAATGGGACGAAGGCACCACCTTCACACTCCCGTTCTTCCTCTTCCAAGGCGACAGCGACGTCATCACCCCGCCGGAATCGGCCAAACGATTCTTCGACGACGTCACGGCCCCGATCAAGGAATTCGCGCTCATCGAGAACGCGAGCCATTTCGCTGCCTTCCGTCGGCCAGACCGCTTCCTCGCACTCCTCCTCGCTCACGTCCGCCCTACCCTCGCCCCCGAGTCGAATAGCACCCGGCACCGTTAGGCCGACATCCCGAGGCGACCTTCGGTCGTTCCGAGTAGCGGTGTTCAGGTCGCCCGCGGTCGAGGTCGGCTCCCCGACCTGGAGTTACGGCACCGGCGTCGAGCTCGATGCGAAGACGGAATCCGGTCGGCGAAAGACACCGGTGCTCGGAACTTGCCCTTCAAATCCTCTGCCGCGAAACAGATCTGGTTGTCGGTGGTCGAACTTGCGTTGGACCTGACCGTGTGGCTGCAAACCATCGGCCTCGGCGACTATCCCGCACACCACCAACACCGCCTGCGCCGATGACCTGCTGTCATCGAGACTTCCGCAGGCTGAAACCCAAGGACGAAGTCCGATTTCACCGCATGTCACACTCTTCTGCCTTACATCGTCAACCAGGCAGCAACCTCAAACACAGCAATAACAGCGAGCGAGGAAATAGCAATGGGTATCGAGGAATTGCGTAGCGCGGTCCGTGGACGTGTGCTGCTGCCCGGTGACGCGGGATTCGACCAGGCGGTGCAGCCGTGGAATCTGGCAGTGGCGCAACCGGTTTCGGTCGTCGTCGCGGTCGCCGACGCCCAGGACGCCGCCGACGTGGTGAAATTCGCGCGCAACACGAACAGGCAAGTGGTCACGCAGACAACCGGTCACGGCGCGACCGGCGGTATCGAGGACGCGATCCTCCTCCGCACCGGCGCCCTGGACCGTCTCGAGATCGACGCCGAGCGCCGGACGGTGCGGGTCGGTACTGGCGTGCAATGGGGTGCCGTCCAAGCCGCCGCAGCCACGCACGGGCTGACCGGGCTAGCCGGTAGCAATCCCGTTGTCGGCGTCACCGGCTACACCCTCGGCGGCGGATTCGGTTGGTTCGCACGCAAATACGGCTGGGCCGCGGACGCAGTGCGCGCCTTCGAGATCGTCGACGCCGACGGCCGGTGGGGTCGGATCACCGCCGATTCCGATCCGGAACTGTTCTGGGCACTGCGCGGCGGCGGCGGTGATTTCGCGATCGTCACCGAGATCGAGTTCGACCTGTTCCCGCTGCCACGTCTGTACGGCGGCCGCGTGATGTGGCCTGCCGACCGCACCCGAGCCGTCTTCGACCTCTTCACCGAACTCACCAGGAACGCACCACCCGAACTGTCGGTCTGGTTGCAGCGCTACCAGATCCCCGGCGCCGCACCGACCGTCGCCATCGACTTCGCCTACCTCGGTGAGCCGGACGAAGGCCGCGCGCTGACCAGCCGACTCGACAGCATCGAGGGAATCCTGGCCGACACCCGAGGCGCCTTGTCCCCCGCTCAGATCGGCCGGATCACCGCCGAACCGACCGACCCCAGCCCCTCGCTGTCGCGCGGTGAACTGCTCACCGACCTCGATGACGCAGTGGTGAAGACCCTGATCGAGGCCCCGGTCGCACCGCTGCTCAATATCCAGATCCGCGGCCTCGGCGGTGCCCTCGCCGAGCCCCACCCCGAGGGTGGCGCCCGCGGGCCCGTCACCGAGCCGTATGCGCTCTACATGCTGGGTCTCGGCCTTCCGCACCTGCTCGACGACATCCAGACCAGGTTCGCCGATGTCCTCGACGCCCTCGGCCCCCACATCACCGGCTCCAAGCCCTACACCTTCCTCGCCCCCGGCGAGGCAGCGTCGGTAGCCTTCGACCCGGAAACCCTGGCGCGGCTACGACAGGTCAAAACCGCCCGCGATCCGCACAACACCATCCGAGCCAACTTCCCACTCCACAGCTGAAACCCCAGCCTTGGGAATCTGCAGGCGGCGGGCGGTGTAGTAGTTCACGAATTCGTGGGAGCCGCCGGTGATTCAACCGACCCGGTGACCTCGGAGCCAGACGGACCGCCATGCCGGAGCTCGGCTGGCGACCATGAACAGGCGATTGACGGATCGGATCAAGTGGTGCAGTACATAGAGGTTGGACGCGACACCAACCCAAACCGCTGACGACGCTGCGACACCCGCTGCTCACCACAGCGGGGCCCATGGGCGACGCCACCCATCAGGCACCATCAATGCACGTCGGGCGGATTTATGACAATTGGATGGCAAGTGGCCACCGCCCACACAGTAGTCACGGCACCGTGACCAGCGGCGACAGTTTTGGTGAGCACATTGGTAACTCACCGGGAACGAGCTGACCCGACAACCAGCGCGCCGCCGGTCGCATCGACGACCGGCGGCGCACCTGGGTCTGGCTTGAATACGCGGAGAGGCGGCTAAGGCACGTGCCGGACCGCGCCCTTGTCGGCGGAGGTGGCGAGCGCCGCGTAGGCGCGCAGGGCGGTGGTGACCGTGCGCTCGCGGTTGAGCGGCTGCCACGGGCGCTCCGAGGCTTCCATCTTCGCGCGGCGTTCGGCCAGGACCTCTTCGGAGACAAGGACTTCCAGTGCGCGGGTGTGCACATCGATGCGGATGCGGTCACCGTTCTCGACCAGGCCGATCACGCCACCGGACGCGGCCTCGGGCGAGACGTGCCCGATCGACAGACCCGAGGTGCCACCGGAGAAGCGTCCGTCGGTGATCAGCGCGCAGACCTTGCCGAGGCCGAGGCCCTTGAGGAACGACGTCGGGTGCAGCATCTCCTGCATACCCGGACCGCCCGCGGGGCCCTCGTAGCGGACGACGACCACGTCACCGGGCTGGATCTTCTTGCCAAGGATCATCGACACCGCCTCCTCCTGCGACTCGACCACCACGGCCGGGCCTTCGAAGGTGAACAGGTCTTCGTCGATGCCTGCGGTCTTGAGGATCGCGCCGTCGGGGGCGATATTGCCGCGCAGCACGCACAGCCCGCCCTCGACGGTGTAGGCGTTCTCGATGTCACGGATGCAGCCGCCCGCGGCATCGGTGTCGAGCGAGGACCAGCGGTTGCTGGTGGAGAAGGGCTCCACCGTGCGCACGCCACCGGGGGCCGCGTGGAAGAGCTCGACGGCCTCCTCGGAGGCCTTGCCCGAGCGCACATCCCAGGTGTCGAGGTACTCCTCGAACGAGGTGGTGTGCACGGTGGTGACGTCGGTCTCCAGCAGCCCGCCACGACGCAGCTCACCGAGGATGGCGGGGATGCCACCGGCGCGGTGCACATCTTCCATGTGGTAATCGGAGTTCGGCGACACCTTCGCCAGGCACGGCACCCGGCGGCTGATCTCGTCGATGCTCTGCAGATCGAAGTCGATCTCGCCCTCCTGCGCGGCGGCGAGGGTGTGCAGCACGGTGTTGGTCGAGCCGCCCATGGCGACGTCGAGCGCCATCGCGTTGCGGAAAGCCTTGGCGTTGGCCACGTTTCGCGGCAGCACCGAGGCGTCGTCGTCCTGGTACCAGCGCTTGGCGATATCGACGATCACCGTGCCCGCCCGCTCGAACAGCGCACGCCGCGCGGAGTGGGTGGCCAGGGTGGAACCGTTGCCGGGCAGCGCGAGTCCGAGCGCCTCGGTCAGGCAGTTCATCGAGTTCGCGGTGAACATGCCCGAACACGAACCACAGGTCGGGCACGCGGACCGTTCGACCTCGTCCAGTCCTTCGTCGGACACGGCCTGACTCGCGCTCGCGGAGATCGCGGTGATCAGGTCGGTCGGCGCCTGGGCGACACCGTCGACGATCACGGCCTTGCCCGCCTCCATCGGTCCACCGGAGACGAACACGGCGGGGATGTTGAGGCGCATCGCGGCGTTGAGCATGCCGGGAGTGATCTTGTCGCAGTTGGAGATACACACCAGCGCGTCGGCGGTGTGGGCGTTGGCCATGTACTCCACGGAGTCGGCGATGATCTCGCGCGAGGGCAGCGAGTAGAGCATGCCGCCGTGACCCATGGCGATGCCGTCGTCGACGGCGATGGTGTGGAACTCGCGCGCGATGCCACCGGCGGCGGCTACCGCCTCGGCGACGATCTCGCCCATGTTCTTGAGGTGCACGTGACCCGGAACGAACTGCGTGTACGAGTTCGCGATCGCGATGATCGGCTTGCCGAAGTCGGAATCGGTCATGCCGGTCGCGCGCCAGAGCGAGCGCGCGCCCGCGGCATTGCGGCCGATGGTGGTGGTGCGTGAACGAAGCGGTGGCATTGAAGTCCTCGTAGTGTCGCTGGGTGCGTGGCAGGCGTGCGAGCAGGGGGCTGACCTGCGTGGCACGTGCGTGTACGCGGTGCGTCCGGCAAGCCGCAACGTTACTCCGGCGAGCGATGGTCGCGTCGCGCCGGTGGTAGGTCCGCGGATGATGGAACCGGGGCTCGAGGCGGGAGTGTCGCTCCGTGAGGTGTCGCCGCGGTGGTGCCGTCGGCGCGGGGTTGCCCGGTCGCCGTCAGCTTACCGCTACAACGGCCGACGCCGTCGAGCTGATTCCCGCAGTGCCCACGGTCACTGCTCGGACTTCGGCTCCGCGTCCGGTTCGGCCTTCGCGTCGGATTCCGCCTTCGCCGTAGCCCGCTCGGCGGCAAGGCGTTCGGCCTCGGCCGCCTCGGCGGCGGCGAACACATCGGGCAGCCGACCCCCGGACGCCTCGATCAGCTCACGCAGCCGGTCGTACCCGACCGCGGGCAACTTCACCTCGGAGTCGTCGTCGAGCCGGGCTCGCACATATCCGCGCTTGGGAATGCTGATCCCCTTGACCCGCGCCCAGTCGAGGTGCTTCTCCTTGCCGATCATCGAACTCAGATCCAGCCCGGCCTCGGACACGGTAGTATGCGTGCGCACGACCCACCACACCGCGATGACCGGGGCCAACAGCAGCGGCCACAGCGCCACCGGCCACCCGACGAACGGGAAGAACACGCAGAACGCCAGCACCAGCACGCCGATATAGGCCAACCGGGGAACGCCGATCACGTGCACACCGGGGGTCGGCGTGTTCGTCGTGCGCGGAACCAGCAGCCAGACGATCACGGCGACGGGCACGATCAACCCGACCCGCACCCCCAGCGACCAGTCCTGCAAGGTCCCGACGACGACGAAGATCAGGTACGCGAGTACCACTGCTCCGATCGCCGCGAGCCGCCCCGGGCCGGCCGCGCGCAGGCCGCCGGGTCGCGACGGGCGACCCGTATCGGTTCCCTCGTCGGTGGTGTGGGACGATTTAGCCGGTGGCACGGACTGATGCGGTGATGACACCCACCTATCCTCGCATCTTGGTACACGGACCCACGCAACCACTCGAGTCCCACAGAATGGGACCGGAGCGGAAAGCCTGTTTGACTCGACGCAGTACGCGCGCCTAACGTCGTACGTGTGATTCGAAACGAGCTCGTAATCGGCCGGCGCGTCCAGCGTCGAGCCTGACTGTCTAGTCAATACGTCAGCTCGCGTTTGCGACGCGCCACCCTCGAACAGCCATGTGCTGGGCGGGGGCTTTTTTGTGTTCGGGCGAATGCCAGCGGCCCTTCCGGGCCAGTCCGAGTCAGAACGAGACAGTGAGGAACCAAGACGGTGAGTGCACCAACCGCACGACCCGGGCCATCGGCCCGCAGGTCAGCGCCTTCAGCTACCCCCGGTAGTCCGGCTACCGACCCCGCCCGTCGTCAGGTCGCGCCCGAGCGCGTGACCGGCGCCCAGTCGGTGGTTCGGTCCCTCGAAGAGCTCGACGTCGACACGGTATTCGGCATTCCCGGCGGCGCGGTCCTTCCTGTCTACGACCCGCTGTTCGACTCGAAGAAGGTCCGCCACGTCCTGGTGCGCCACGAGCAGGGCGCCGGTCACGCGGCGACCGGTTACGCGCAGGCCTCGGGCAAGGTCGGTGTGTGTATGGCCACATCCGGCCCCGGCGCCACCAACCTGGTGACCCCGCTGGCGGATGCCCAGATGGACTCGGTCCCGATCGTGGCGATCACCGGTCAGGTGCCGTCGAGCCTGGTCGGCACCGACGCGTTCCAGGAAGCCGACATCTCCGGCATCACCATGCCGATCACCAAGCACAACTTCCTCGTCAAGGACGCCGCCGACATCCCGCGCACCCTGGCCGAGGCGTTCTACCTCGCCGCCTCCGGTCGCCCCGGCGCCGTCCTGGTCGACATCACCAAGGACGCCCTGCAGGCCCAGACCACGTTCTCGTGGCCGCCGGAGATGCGTCTGCCCGGCTACCGCCCGGTCACCAAGCCGCACGGCAAGCAGGTGCGCGAGGCCGCCAGGATGATCCTGGAGTCCAAGCAGCCGGTGCTCTACGTCGGTGGCGGCGTCATCAAGTCCGACGCCTCGGCCGAACTGCTCGAGCTGGCCGAACTCACCGGCATCCCGGTGGTCACCACCCTGATGGCGCGGGGCGCGTTCCCCGACAGCCACACCCTCAACATGGGCATGCCCGGCATGCACGGCACCGTCGGCGCGGTGGCCGCGCTGCAGAAGTCCGATCTGCTGATCACCCTCGGTGCTCGTTTCGACGACCGCGTCACCGGTCAGCTGGACTCCTTCGCCCCCGACGCGAAGGTCATCCACGCCGACATCGACCCGGCCGAGATCGGCAAGAACCGCCACGCCGACGTCCCGATCGTGGGCGACGCGCGTGAGGTCATCGTCGAGCTGATCGAGACCCTCAAGGCCGATCCGCAGTCCGGTGCCGCACCGCTGCTGACCCTCACCGAATGGTGGGCCTACCTCAGCGGCATCCGCGAGAACTACCCGCTCGGCTGGAAGACCCCCAGCGACGGCTCGGTCTCGCCGGAGTACGTCATCGAGACCCTCGGTCGCCTCGCGGGCCCCGAGGCCGTCTACTGCGCAGGCGTCGGCCAGCACCAGATGTGGGCCGCGCAGTTCATCAAGTACGAGAACCCGCGCACCTGGCTCAACTCGGGCGGCCTCGGCACCATGGGATACGCGGTTCCCGCGGCCATGGGCGCCAAGATGGGCGCGCCGGAGAAAGAGGTCTGGGCAGTCGACGGTGACGGCTGCTTCCAGATGACCAACCAGGAACTGGCCACCTGTGCGATCGAGGGCGTGCCGATCAAGGTCGCCCTGATCAACAACGGCAACCTGGGCATGGTCCGCCAGTGGCAGACCCTGTTCTACGAAAAGCGCTACTCCAACACCGATCTCGGCACGCACTCGCTGCGCATCCCCGACTTCGTGAAGCTGGCCGAGGCGCTGGGCTGCGTCGGCATCCGGGTGGAGAAGGAGTCCGAGGTCGAGGACGCGATCCGGCAGGCCCAGGCCATCACCGACCGCCCGGTCGTGATCGACTTCATCGTCGGCAAGGACGCCCAGGTCTGGCCGATGGTCGCTTCGGGCACCAGCAACGACGAGATCATGTTCGCCCGCGGTATCCGTCCGCTCTTCGACGAGGACGAGTCGGTGTCCGAACCGGCCGTTATCCACGAGGCGATGGAACGCGAGCAGGCCACATTCGAGAAGGGCGACGACGAATGAGCACCACCCACACCCTGAGCGTCCTTGTCGAGGACAAGCCGGGCGTGCTGGCGCGAGTCGCGAGCCTGTTCTCGCGCCGTGGCTTCAACATCGAATCCCTCGCCGTCGGTGGCACCGAGATCCCCGAGATCTCGCGCATGACGATCGTCGTCACCGTCGATGATCTGCCGCTCGAGCAGGTCACCAAGCAGCTCAACAAGCTGATCAACGTCATCAAGATCGTGGAGCAGGACGCCGACGCCTCGGTGGCCCGCGAACTGATCCTGGTGAAGGTGCGGGCCGACGCGTCGGTGCGCACGCAGGTGATCGAGGCCGTGCAGTTGTTCCGCGCCAAGGTGATCGACGTCTCGCCCGACGCGCTGACCATCGAGGCCACCGGCACCCGTTCCAAGCTCGACGCGCTGCTGCGCATGGTCGAGCCCTATGGCATCCGCGAGATCGTGCAGTCCGGTGTCGTGGCCGTCGGCCGTGGCCCCAAGTCGATCACCGCGACCCGCTGAATCTCCCTCAGCAACCTCCGCGATAACTTTTCCTAACCGCATTCGAGAAGGGACCAACCAAAGTGGCAGTCGAGATGTTCTACGACGACGACGCTGACCTGTCGATCATCCAGGGCCGCAAGGTCGCCGTGATCGGTTACGGCAGCCAGGGCCACGCGCACTCGCTGAGCCTGCGCGACTCCGGCGTCGACGTCCGCGTCGGCCTGGCCGAGGGTTCGAAGTCTCGCCCGAAGGCCGAAGAGGCCGGTCTGACCGTCGGCACCCCCGCCGAGGTCTCCGCGTGGGCCGACGTGATCATGGTGCTGGCGCCCGACACCGCTCAGGCGTCGATCTTCACCAACGACATCGAGCCCAACCTGAAGGACGGCGACGCGCTGTTCTTCGGCCACGGCCTCAACATCCACTTCGGTCTCGTCAAGGCTCCGGCCGGCGTCACCGTCGCGATGGTCGCCCCCAAGGGCCCCGGCCACCTGGTGCGTCGTCAGTTCGTCGACGGCAAGGGCGTTCCGGCTCTGATCGCCGTCGATCAGGACCCGACCGGCGAGGGTCAGGCCCTGGCGCTGTCCTACGCCAAGGGCATCGGCGGCACCCGCGCGGGCGTCATCAAGACCACCTTCAAGGAAGAGACCGAGACCGACCTCTTCGGTGAGCAGGCCGTGCTCTGCGGTGGCACCGAGGAACTGGTCAAGATCGGTTTCGAGGTCATGGTCGAGGCGGGCTACGCCCCCGAGATGGCCTACTTCGAGGTCCTGCACGAGCTCAAGCTGATCGTCGACCTGATGTACGAGGGCGGCATCGCCCGCATGAACTACTCGGTCTCCGACACCGCCGAGTTCGGTGGCTACCTGTCGGGCCCGCGCGTCATCGACGCCGGCACCAAGGAGCGCATGAAGGCGATCCTGACCGACATCCAGGACGGCACCTTCGTCAAGCGCCTCGTCGCCAACGTCGAAGGCGGCAACAAGGAGCTCGAGGGTCTGCGCAAGGAGAACGCCGAGCACCCCATCGAGGTCACCGGCGCCAAGCTGCGCGGCCTGATGAGCTGGGTCGACCGCCCGATCACCGAAACCGCCTAAGGTTTCACCGCGTCTGGAAAGGCCCGTTCGCCACGTGCGAGCGGGCCTTTCGGCATGCTGACGTAACCTGGTGGCGTGACGGAAGCAACGCCAGCTCAGCGACTTCGGCTCGCTCTGGAGATGTCGGAATTCGGCGTGCAGATGTACCGCACACGGATGCGCCGGATGTACCCGAATGCGTCCTCGACCGAGATCGCGGACAAAGTCGCATCCTGGCTCCTGTCCCGGTCAGGCGTTGAAGACGCAGCTGGTCGGCCGTCCGCCAGGTTTGCGTGAACGCCCTCGAATCAGCGCTGCGGCGTGCGCGAGCCGACATCGACAAGCTGGGCTACCGCTGGGCCCTCGTCGGTGGCTTCGCGGTCTCGGCCCGCTCGATTCCCCGATTCACCCATGACATCGACCTCGCGGTCGCCGTAGCCGATGATGGCGACGCGGAAGCACTGGTGCGCAGCATGTTCGATGCGGGCTACATCATGTACGCGTCCGTCGAACACGACAACGGACGACTCGCCACGATACGCCTGCGAAGAAACGTCGACGGTGTCCCCGTTCTGGTCGATCTGCTCTTCGCGAGTTCAGGAATCGAGCACGAGATAGCCGCCGCTGCCGACGAGATCGAGATCGTCCCCGACCTCAGTCTGCCGGTGGCGACGACCGGGCACTTGATCGCTCTCAAACTGCTCTCTCGTGATGACGCGACGCGTCCGCAAGATCTCGCCGATCTGCGTGAGTTGCTGAGCGTCGCCACCGAGGGCGACATCTCGATAGCTCGTTCGGCTGTGTGTTTGATAGCCGACCGCGGCTTCAATCGAGACCGCGACCTGGTGTCGAGTCTCAATGCCCTTCTCGCATTCTGAAGAGGCCACCCCAACGAGGTCATCAGCGCCAAGTTGTGTCGAAAGGCACCTTCCGTTCAGGACGGGGCCTTTCGTGCTTGGCAGGTAGTCGACGCGTGCTGTCACCGCATGGTGATGTGCTGGTTCTTGCTGTGTGGTCAGGTAGCGGGGGAGACTGCTCGACGGCGGGCGACGTGTTAAAAATGGCGAGCGGGAACTGGCGGGCCCCCGATGTCGAGTCCACCCGGTAGTAGAGCCCGGGTTGTGTTCGATCCGTATCAGTTGATGCCGCACGCCACCGGATGGTGACGGTGGCTGCAGCGGGCAGCGTACTCGGCCGGGGTCAGATAACCCAGCGCCGAGTGGCGGTGCCGTAAGTTGTGCTCGGTTTTGAAGTCGCCGATCACCACCCGTGCTTCGAGCAAGCTCGTCCAGTGGTTGCGGTTGAGACATTCCACCCGCAACCGGCGGTTGAACGATTCGATATGACCGTTGTTCCACAGCGTGCCCGGCGGAATATAAGACAACCCGACCCTGCCCGCGCAGAACTGTTGCAACGCAATAGAAATGAACTCCGGCCCGTTGTCCATCCGCAACACCTTCGGCGGGCCGCCGGTCGCGTCGAAGATTTTGCCCAGCTCGGTGACCAACCTGTCGGCGGTGATCGACCGCTCGACCAGGTGCAGCAGCGATTCTCTGGTGTGTTCGTCGATCATCGACGCGATCTTCACCGCCTTGCCATCGACGGTGGAATCGAACTGGAAATCCAACGCCCACACCACTTTCGGGGCGTCAGCATCGACCTGGGGTACCGACGAGGACCCGGCTCGTTTGCGTGGCGAATGCGCGCGGATCTGCAGGCCTTCCTCACGCCAAAGCCGGTGGACCTTCTTCTTGTTCACCTCCCGCCCCTCGTCATGGCGCAGAGCTACCCATGCGCGCCGGAACCCGTGGCCTGGATGTTTGATGGCGTAGACGCGTAACCAGGCCCGCAGATCGGCATCCGGATCGGCGGGAGTCTGCGCCAGCGGCACGCGTCGATACGTGGAACGAGCAAGCCCAACAGCCTTGCACGCCAACCATTCCGACATGCTCAACGTGCGTTTGAGCATGTCCACGGCGCGGCGTTTAGCGGCTGGGCTCAGAATTTTCCCTTCGCGACCTCACGCAACGCGTCTTTCTCCAGCTCGGCATCGGCGAGTAGTCGCTTGAGCCGGGCGTTCTGCTCGCGCAGCTCTTTGAGCTCTTTGGCGGCGTCGGTGTCCATGCCCGAGTACTGGCGGCGCCAGTTGTAGAGGGTCGCCGCGTATACACCCAGCTCAGCGGCGATCTGCTCGCCCGTTTTGCCTTCCGCGGTCAACTCGTCCGCACGGCGCAGTTTGCGCACGATGTCCTCCGCGGAATGCCGCTTCCGACCAGCCATGACTCTCAGTGTCCCTTCCAGCCCGTGTCGAGGCCAACAAGACTCTAAAACCGGGTGGTCTCATCCACGGGGGTCAGGCCAGCACTTATGAGCAAATTTTTCGAAGGAGTTCGACGATTTCCTCTGGGATTCTT
This sequence comes from Nocardia salmonicida, assembly GCF_036142455.1. Lineage (NCBI taxonomy): Bacteria > Bacillati > Actinomycetota > Actinomycetes > Mycobacteriales > Nocardiaceae > Nocardia > Nocardia salmonicida. The sequence continues at coordinate 4,272,180 of NZ_CP108014.1, read as the reverse complement.
GACTTATTCATTTGCTGCACAATCCCGATCCCATCTCGGTCCTTCTTGTATCGTAGGCCATGCTTTCGAAATAGATTCGCGAGCAATTCTTCTCCGGGGACGCGTACGAGCTTGTTCGATTCCCATTGATCGGCGATCTGGCTGGATGTATCGGCGATTGTGGTTGATAGACTATTTCGGACTTCTGTCAATGACTTCTCGGTGTCAGAAAGAGCCTCTTCGACTGCATTGGCAAGCCCCTTCGACTCCCAACCTCGTAGGATTGTCGTGCGATCGGGACGATGGGTTGAAATTGACAGTGCTGCAACGCGTTTCGCAATAGTTAGATCTTTGAGTTCATCAGCAAGGCTGTGCAGTTCAGTTTGGATTTGATGCGCCGTGACTTCTTCGCCATGGCATCGGCCCGACAAATACTGAGCGAGTGCCTCCGGGTCGATTAGATAGTTTTCAATTTCGCGTCTGCTCAAAACATGTAGGGTGCCAAGGTCTCCAAGTTGTTTAGTCAGTTTTTCGATTCTATTCTCGTCTTGTTCGTCGCGATCGATTACGAAAAGTGAGCGTACTCGCCGTCTTGTAAGGAGTGACAGGGTTGAGCTAGCGGCGTAATGGGCGAAATTTCGAGAACCGCCCATCGTGACGAAGCCAACATTCGCGTTGCTTAAGTTTATATCAAGCTTTGCAGCAAACTTTCTAAGAATTGCTTCGTCGGTCTGACCCTCAACGAAAACCAGTCTGTCGAACATGAATATTGAGCTGAGTCTAATCCCCAACTCTTTCGGGAGTTCATCTCCGGCTGTCGAGATATCTACATGCTGCACGGATGTAGACTTCTCATTTCTCGTAATATATATACTGCTCAACTCTCCGGAGTCTACGAAGCTTGTCGAGTGTGTAGTGAGAAAAACTTGAGAATTGCTACTTAGTGTCTTTAGATGCTGCAGCATTGCTGTCTCGAACGCAGGGTGAAGATGCACCTCTGGTTCTTCGACAAGTAGAATATCGGGGGTTTCGAACGCCACATCCAGCACAACACGTAGGGCTTCTCGGACGCCGGATCCATTTGCCTGAACTAGAAAATTATCGACATCGAGTTCGGCCAATCTACGTGTCGTCACACGAGACCCCAAGCGGTCTCGCGGGCTGGATACCAGCTGGCTCTGAAAAGCATCAATTTCAACTCCAAGGAGCGTTCGGACCGTCTGTTGAATACTCTTTAGGGTCGAATCCATTCCACGTGTCATCTTCAATTCGAGAAGGCGCTCAGCTTCGCTTTCACCAATTGGTTCACGGCGATCTTCAAGATATAGTACGTTCGTTGACGATACTATTTCCAGGATGTGTTTGACATAGTAGGGGATACTTTCGGAATCGCCAGCGTATCCCGTTATAGGCGAGGTCAGTGTTCTGTCCATCACTGAGTCTAGTTCTTCTAAAATCGATAGACGGTAGGCATCGAATTTCGTCCTCAGATCTGAAATGCTGCTCGTCTCTTTCGTTAGCATCGAGAAGTAGGACGCGACCTCCTCCGCAGCGTCAGTGCGCCCAACATATCTTGTGATGCTGATCGGGCGCATTCTCGGCCGTCTATCCGGGGTGTCGGTTTCCCAGAGTTGATCCCAATTCTCGTCCAGTTTGTCTAGTGCCTTACTTTTAAGGCGCAGGCGACTTTCGATCATAGAGTACTCAGCGATCTCGTTTGCTGAGGTTTCGCAAATGGTAAGTAGGGAAACTCGAACCGCATCGACTGTGCGGCTTACGTCGATGGACTTCTTGTCAACAAGACTGACAGACGATATGTATTGGACATCCTGATCCCCTATACGGCGGATGTCGACCTGTATGTTGAGATTGAGGTTGGAGTATTCTTGTGGCAGTGTATTCTGAATTTGTGGGTATTCCTGTGAAAGTTTGGTAAGTATTGATTCTATGGATGACTCCCCGATATCAAGCGTGCACGAAATCTGAATCGGCGACGAATCTGTCCTGTTATGCGAATCTACGCTGCTCCGAATTGTTGTCTGTTTGCTGGCAAGCTCCTGTCGATTGAGAAATTTGAACAGCAGATCAATCGAAGTCAATATGTTAGACTTGCCTGAGTTATTCTTTCCTATTAGGACGTTGAACTCGCTGAAGTTTTCTATTGCGAGATTATTAATGCTCCGAAAATGATTCACGTTCAAGCTGGTAATTCGCATTTAAGTCTCCCCTAGTCTGTGATTAATCGCTCAATTGCTTGGATGCGGTAATCAGGAATTGTGAAGATTATCACGGGGCAGGTATGGGTGCAGACGATCGGCGGCACCCGCGCGGGCGTCATCAAGACCACCTTCAAGGAAGAGACCGAGACCGACCTCTTCGGTGAGCAGGCCGTGCTCTGCGGTGGCACCGAGGAACTGGTCAAGATCGGTTTCGAGGTCATGGTCGAGGCGGGCTACGCCCCCGAGATGGCCTACTTCGAGGTCCTGCACGAGCTCAAGCTGATCGTCGACCTGATGTACGAGGGCGGCATCGCCCGCATGAACTACTCGGTCTCCGACACCGCCGAGTTCGGTGGCTACCTGTCGGGCCCGCGCGTCATCGACGCCGGCACCAAGGAGCGCATGAAGGCGATCCTGACCGACATCCAGGACGGCACCTTCGTCAAGCGCCTCGTCGCCAACGTCGAAGGCGGCAACAAGGAGCTCGAGGGTCTGCGCAAGGAGAACGCCGAGCACCCCATCGAGGTCACCGGTGCCAAGCTGCGCGGCCTGATGAGCTGGGTCGACCGCCCGATCACCGAAACCGCGTAAGGTTTCACCGCGTCTGGAAAGGCCCGTTCGCCACGTGCGAGCGGGCCTTTCGGCATGCTGACGTAACCTGGTGGCGTGACGGAACCAACACCGGCCCAACGACTTCGGCTCGAGCCGACCAGGGTGGGTGTGTCATCCGCGTCACGGATCTGAACCCTGTGCCTTCGGCTGACCTCGGCGGTGGCGATCTCGCGATTCCGTTCGAGCTGCCCAACGGCGATGTCGGCTTCATCTGGGGCGACTCGTTCTCCGGGGACGGCCCGTACGGCCCACCGATGGACGGCATCGGGAACTGGCGTTCCCCCATCATCACGCGCACATCTCAGCGCGACCCCGCCGAGCCGATCGTCATGGCCACCTCGCCGAGCACCGACGGCCGCCAGCTGTGGGACTACCAGCACGACAACGCCGAATACTCCACCGTCCTGCCGTGCGACGCGATGACCGTCGACGGCCGGATCTACCTGTGGGTCATGTACACCAAGGGCCTGGGCAACGAGAAGTGGTGCGAGGTCTGGACATCCGACGACAGCGGCATCACCTGGGCCCGTAGCGGTTCGAAGTTCTGGTGCGGCGCCTTCGCCGGCAAGCGGGTCATGATCTCCTGGGCCAAGGACCCGCACAGCGACTGGGTGCACATCATCTCCACCGGCGGCCTGGCCAGGAACAAGGACATGCTGCTGTGGCGCGCGACGGCCGACGGCCTGTCCGATCCGCACGCCTGGCAGGGCTGGGGCTGGGACGGCGACAACTGGGCCTGGAACCGTGAGCCGACGCCGATCCTGCCCGGTTGGCAGTTCGGCGAGATCTGCCTGCGCTATGTCGAGAACAGGGCCGTGATCTCCGGATTCGACGCGGGGGACTACTCGATCTTCGTCAAGGTCGGCGACCGGATCGACAACACGAACTGGATCACGACCCACACCCACCGGCCGATCACCGGGATGCCGCGCGGTGTCGACACGGTCCCGCGCCTGTACGGCGGCTACATACACCCCTACAGCAGGCTCGAGGACGGCAAGTTCACCCTCATCGTCTCCGAGTGGGCGCAGAACGGGAATCCCTATCGGGCGACCCAATTCACCTGCACCGGGATTCGCCGGAAGGTGTTGGTCCCGGTACCCGACCCCGAACCGACCCCGGAGCCCCAGCCGACGCCCGATCCTCGGCCGACACCACCACCGGACCCGCAACGGACCTGGTGGCAGGAGCTCGTTCGCCGAGTCGACGAGTGGCGCAGGCGGCTCGGTTCGTAGCGCCACCCCTTGCTGTCGGCAGTCGATAGCTGGGTGGTGGCGCACTCTGTCACCGCATGGTTATCCGCTGGTCCTTGCCGTAACGGCCCGGTAGCGCGAGACTTGCTCGATGACGACGGTTGAGGATTTCGATCGGCAGGCGGCGGAGATCGGCAAAGCGGCGCGGAAGCGGGTTTCTCGTACCGCGTTGGGGGAGTGGAAGCCGGGTCCGGGGCGGGAGGACCCGGTGGCGATTCTGTTGAAACAGAACGAGAGCCGGGTGCCGTCGCTGGTGCCGATCCGGATGGCGCGAATGGCGTTGTCGCCGTTCACCTTTCTGCGCGGTGCCGCGGCGGTCCTGGCCAGTGACCTGGGGAGCGGTCCGGATACGGGGCTCATCACGCAACTGTGCGGCGACGCGCATCTGTCGAACTTCGGGCTCTTCGGCACTCCTGAACGCAATCTCGTATTCGATGTGAACGACTTCGATGAGACGCTGCCCGGCCCGTTCGAGTGGGACGTCAAACGCCTGGTCGCCAGTGTCGCGGTCGCGGCGCTCAACAACGGCTGTTCCGATGAGGACGCGGCATCGGCGGCGGAGGCGACCGCCCGCGGCTATCGCGAGGGCATCGAGACGATGACAGAGCAGGACAGCCTGGAGATCTGGTATGACCGGGTCGACTCCGACAAGGTTCTCGAGCTGGTCCAGAAGAAGAAGGGCCGCAAGCTGGCCGAGAAGACGATCGCCTCGGCCAAGAAGCGCACCAGTCTGCAAGCACTGGACAAACTCACCGAACCCGATGCCGACGGCATTCCGCGGATCAAGAATCAGCCGCCGCTGCTGGTACCCATCACCTCCCCCGACGCGGCGACCGTGAAGTCGCTGTTCGCCGAATACCGGCGCACGCTGCCCGACCACATGCGCGTGCTGCTCAACCGCTACGCCTTCGTCGAGGCCGCCGTGAAGGTCGTCGGCGTCGGCAGCGTCGGTACCCGATGCTTCATCGCGCTGCTGATGGACAAGGAGTCCGGCACTCCGCTGTTCCTGCAGTTGAAGGAGGCCGACATCTCGGTGCTGGCGCCATATCAGAAGGCGAGCCGATACAAGCACCAGGGCCATCGCGTCGTCGCCGGTCAGCGCTTGATGCAGGCGTCGAGCGATATCTTCCTCGGCTGGGCCACCGGGCCCGCGGGCGTGCACTACTACTGGCGTCAGTTCCGCGACATGAAGGGCTCCGTCGAGATCGACAATCTCACCCACGGGCAACTGGCCAACTACGGCGCCGCCTGCGGCGGCGTGCTGGCTCGCGCCCACTGCCGCTCCGGCGATCCGCTGGCGATCGACACCTATATCGGCGGCAGCGAGAAGTTCGACACGGCTCTGAGCGATTTCGCGATGTCGTATTCGGATCAGAGCTTGGCCGACTACCGCCTGCTGCTGGCCGCTATCAAGGACGGTCAGGTGGAAGTGGCCGACAACCCGTACTGATCGGCCCGGTTCGGGCTCGACCGAAACAGCGCGATCCCGATCGCGAACAACCACAGCATGGTGAGCCCGTCGACGGTCGCCGTGAGCACAGCGACGCTCAGCGGGCGATTTCGCCTTCGGTCTCGACCTCATCCTGGACGGCGTCGCCGCCGCGGTCGCCACGGCCGAAAAGCCGCGGTCGTAGTCACCGGGACTCGCGTCGCCACCGCGTCGGCTGCAGTGGATACACTCATTACCGATGAGTAACTTCTTTTCCTCGGTGGACCAGGTAACCGACCGGCTGACAGCCGCCGGTTACCTGCCGTCCCTCGATATCGCGACCGCGGTCTTCCTCGCCGACCGCCTCGGCAAACCCTTGCTGATCGAGGGGCCGGCGGGCGTCGGTAAGACCGAGCTCGCCAAGGCTGTCGCCGCCGCGGTGCGCGCCGAGCTCATCCGTCTGCAGTGCTACGAGGGCGTGGACGAGGCCCGTGCCCTGTACGAGTGGAACCACGCCAAGCAGCTGCTCCGGATCACCGCCACCTCCGGCGAGGACTGGGACAGCACCCGCGACCATGTCTTCACCGAGGAGTTCCTGCTCGCGCGCCCGCTGCTGGCAGCCATCCGCAACCCCGACCCCACGGTCCTGCTCATCGACGAACTCGACAAGGCCGACGTGGAACTCGAGGGTCTGCTGCTGGAAGTCCTCGGCGACTTCCAGGTGAGCATTCCCGAACTCGGCACCGTCACCGCCGTCCGCAAGCCGTTCGTCATCCTCACCTCCAACGCCCACCGCGACCTGTCCGAAGCGCTGAAGCGTCGCTGTCTGTATCTCCATATCGACTATCCGACAGCGGAATTGGAGAAGGCGATCGTCGCGCTCAAAGTTCCCGAGCTCGACGCCGCGCTGGCCGAACCGGTGGTGGCGACGGTGAGCGCGCTCCGGCAGCTCTCCCTGCGCAAGGCGCCCTCGATCGCCGAAACCGTGGACTGGGCTAGGACTTTGGTTGCGTTGGGAACGCGGACACTGACCGGCGGTGTGGTCCGCTCGACGCTCGGGGTGCTGCTGAAGTACCAGTCTGACCATCGCATCGCCATCGATCGGCTCGGTCTCGACGACCAGGCAGACGGCAGCGTGCGGTGATGAGCCCTTCGCGCGTCGTTCCCACGAGCGCTCGGCTCGTCGATTTCGTCACCCTGCTGCGCGAGCACAACATTCACGCGGGTCCCAGCGAAACCATCGACGCGGCAGCCGCGATCGTAGCCCTCGGTGACGCCGACCCCCGCGTCCTGCGCGCGGGTCTGGCCGCCTGCCTGCTCCGCCGCAACGGCCAACGCAAAGTCTTCGACCAACTCTTCGACCTGTACTTCCTCGGCGTCTCGCTGCCGTCCGCGCGCCCGAGCGGGAACGCCGAAGACCTGCGCGAACGTCTGATCGCCACCCTCGTCCAGGGTGAGGACACCGCCGAACTGGCCCGCGAAGCACTCAACACCTTCGGCGCCTACGGCGGTGCGGGGGAGAGCGCGGGCCGAGTCACTCAGGCCTCCGGTGCGGGTTGGTCCTCGTACCTGACCATGAAATCGCTACGCCCGGATGAGATCTCCGAGGAGCTTGCTCAAACCATGGGTGGCACAGGGCAGTTCGACACGGCGGTGCGCACCATCGAGGCCCGTCGCCGCGTCGACCGGTTCCGTACCGATGTGCAAACCGAGGCGCGCCTGCGCTCGGCCGAATTGCGCGGCACCGACTACATCGCCCGCCGCGGCGTCGAGAACTCCGCGGACCGCACGGATTTCCTCGGTGCCCGCGAGCAGGACCTCGCCGAGATGCGCCGCCTCGTGCACCCACTGGCCCGCAAGCTCGCCACCCGACTGGCAGTGCGCCGCAAGAAGGCGGTCCGCGGCCAGATCGATCTGCGCCGCACCCTGCGTCATTCCATGGCCACCGGTGGTGTCCCGGTCGATCCGGTACTGCGCGCGCGCAAACGCGGTCGCCCCGATCTCGTTGTGCTGGCCGATGTTTCGGGCTCGGTCAGTGGTTTCGCCGAATTCACCCTGCAACTGGTGCAGGCCCTGCAGGACCAGTTCAGCAAGGTCCGCAGCTTCGGCTTCGTCGACACCTGCGCCGAGATCACCCAGTACTTCACCCCCGGCGAACCGCCACCGCCGGGCTTCGCGCAGAACATCGTGCGCGAAGGCGGCGTCGCCCGGTTCGGATCCAGCAATTACGGCGAGGTCCTCCAGGGTTTCGTCGACCATTACCTCGACGCGGTCGGCCCACGTACCTGCGTGCTGATCCTCGGCGATGCCCGCACCAACCGCACCGACCCGAATCTCGCCGCGCTGCAAGCGATCACCGAGCGCGCGAAGGCGGTCTACTGGCTCAACCCGGAGCCGTCGCGCTCCTGGTCGACCGGTGACTCGGCCGCCGAAGGCTACACCGAGATCGTCACCATGCACGAATGCCGCAACGTCGCCCAGCTCGCCGAGGTGATCGGCAGACTACTGCCCGCCTGATTCAGCGGTGCTTCGTAGCAGTGGCCGCCAACTGGACGACCGCATACTCCCGGCCCGCCTTGGCCTGGTACGTGTCGTAGCGGGGCTGCGCGGCGGTGATGTGCTCCCATGCCGCCGCCCGCTCGGCTCCTTCGAGTACCCGGGGCGTGACGGCGACCGTGTCGCTGTCCGGTAGCTGGACGGTCGCCTGATCGGGGTGACCCATCAGGTTGAGGAACCAGTCGGGGTGGCCGTCCTTGCCGCCGGAGGCGACGAGCAGCCACGATTCGTCCTCGCCGGGGAACCAGGAGATCGGGGTGTCGCGCGGCTGACCGCTGCGGCGGCCGACCGTGTGCAGGATCAGCACATCCATCCCCATGAAGGTGCCTTTGCCGCGACGGATCTTGCGGTTCATCCGCGCGTTCATCCTGTGCTGCATCCAGCGAGAGAATCCGCTGTGTGAGTTGCTCGTGCTCGCTTGCTGATTCGAAGACATGGTGACAGTTCCTTTCACAGGGAGGGGGAGGCTCAGCCCCAGGCGCCGGCGATCTGACGGGTGCTGGCATTGAGCCGGTTGAACATGTTGGTGACGCCGATCATCAGCACGATCGAAGCGAGCTGCTTCTCGTCGAAGTAGCTGGCGGCGCTGTCCCAGATCTCGTCGGTGACCGCGTCGGCACGGTCGGCCATCCGGGTGGCGGCCTCGGCGAGTTCGAGGGCGGCGCGCTCCTCCTCGGAGAAGAACGGGGTCTCGCGCCAGGCCACCACGGTGGCGAGGCGGTCTTCGCTGACGCCCGCTTTGCGCGCGGTGGTGGTGCCACCGAGAACGCAGGCGCTGCAGCCGTTGATCTGGCTCACCCGCAGGTGCACCAGCTCCAGGATCTCGCTGTCCACGCCACCGGTCTCCACGGCCTTGAGCACCTGCTGGATCGGGCCCATCGCGTCGGTGAGGACCATGGCCGGGTTCTTCATCCGAGACTGCATGTCGTTCTCCTTGCTGGTTGCTTGTCCGCTGCTTGCGGTGTGTCTCGATAACAGCCCGTGCGACGCTGGAACAGAATGGCTGTGGGACACTGTGGGACAGCGAAAAACGGCCCTGACCACCGGCTTGTCGGTCTCGAGATTTCTGGTCCCGGCCGGGACAACAGGAGTGGAACACGGTGGTTGCGCAACAGCAGACGGCACGGGCATACCCGCAGGACGAGCTCGCTTCGCGCCTGCGACTGATCCAGGAACTCTCCGGTCGCGGGGTGCGCGCCCTGGCCCGCGACACCGGCCTGAGCTCGTCCTCGCTCTCGCGCTACCTCAGCGGCCAGACGGTCCCGCCGTGGCCCGCGGTCCTCGAGCTGTGCCGCCTGGTCAAACGCGACCCGCGCCCGCTGCGCCCGCTGTGGGAGCGTGCCAACAACCCCCTGCCCGCCCCACCGAAGACCAGCCGTCAGCCCGCCCCGCCGAGCCCACCGGCCGACGCCCCACCCCCGCCACGCAACGACCTGCCCCGCGACGTGCCCGACTTCACCGGCCGCGAGCAGGCACTCGCCGACGTGCTCGCCGCCGTCCGTGCCGACCGCGTGGTCGCCATCGACGGCATGGCAGGCGTCGGGAAAACCTCCCTCGCCGTGCACGCCGCGCATCGACTCACCGCCGAATATCCTGACGCCCAGCTGTATCTGGACCTGCACGGCTTCACCGACGGACGACAGCCGCTCGACCCCGACGCCGCCCTTCGTGCGCTGCTGGCCGCCTTGCAGGTGCCCTCGGAGAAGGTGCCCCAGGACGGGGAAGTCGAACTGCGAGCGGCCTGTTGGCGTTCGGAGCTCGCTCGCTTGCGCGCTGTCGTCGTGCTCGACAATGTCGCCGATGCCGCGCAGGTCAGCCACCTGTTGCCGGGCGCGGGCGAGTCGGTGGCCATCATCACCAGTCGCAACCGGTTGCTCGAACTCGACGAGGTCCCACCGGTGACCCTCGACGTGCTCACGCCGGAGGAGAGCGCCGAACTGCTGGTGCGGGCCAGCGGCGACGCTCGCGTCGGACGGCTGGCCAAGGAGCCCGAGCAAGCCGCCGAGGTGCTGCGCCTGTGCGGCAACCTACCCCTGGCGCTGCGCTTGGCGGCCGCTCGTCTCCGGCATCGCCCGGGCTGGTCGGTCGGCATCCTCGTGGAGCGAATGGCCGAGGGCGCCAGCGAATTCGACACCGCTTTCGGCATGTCGGTGCGTCAACTCAACCGCGACCAGCGCCGCCTGTTCCAGCTGCTCGGCCTGATCCCCGGCTCCACGTTCACCGATTACGTCGCCGCCGCGGTGGCCGACGTCTCGCTGCGCAGCGCCCGCGCCATGCTCGAGGACCTCCTCGACGCGCATCTCGTCCAGCAACCCGCCGACGGCCGCTACCGCCTCCACGACCTGGTCCGCCAACACGCCCGCACCGCGACCTTCGAGCACGACACCCCCGCCGACCGCGAACGAGCCCTGCACCGCGTCCTCGACTACTACGTACACACCGCGGCCGCCGCCGACGCCGCCATGCCGTTCCTGTCGCCGACCCGCCCCGTCTCCGCCGGTTCGCCGCCCGCCGAACTCCCGCATTTCCCCGGTCGTGACGCCGCGTTCTTCTGGTTCGTCTCCGAGTACACCAACCTGATGGCTGTGTTCTACGCCGCCGTCGAAGCCGGCGCCGACACCCACGTGTGCGAACTGCCCCGCTTCATGCGCGCCTTCTTCGCCCGCCGTTGTGGGACCACGCATCTCAACGCGCTGTTCGAGCAATCCCTCACCGCCGCACAGAATCTCGGTGATCCACGGCAACTCGCCGAAGCGCACAGCGATCTGGGTTTCGCCCGCTACAACGCGGGCCGCATGACCGAAGCGGCCGCCGCCTACGCCGCCGCCGCGCCCCTGGTCGTCGACGTGGGTGACCCGCTGCCCCGCGCCGAACTGACGATGCGCTGCGCCCAATTACGCTGGGACGAAGGCAGTATCGAAGAACCGCTGGAACTGTTCCGGCAAGCCCGCGACCTCTACACCACCGGCGGTTGCCCGACCAGCGCCGCCGAAGCCATCGCCGGCGAAGCTTGGGCCATGCTCCAACTGGGGCAGCGCGACCGGGCCGCCCACCTGGCTCGCGAAGCCCTCGCCGTCCCTACCGTCAACCCCTCGCTCCAGGCCCAGATCACCCTCGGCGTGGCGATCGCGGCCGACGAACCCGAAGAGGCCCTCGGCCACCTGGACCGCGCCCTCGCCCTCGCCCGCGAAGACGGCCACAAACACAACGAAGCCTGGTGCCTGAACTGCCGAGGTGTCGCCCTCCGTGAAATGGGTCGCTACGAAGAAGCACTCGCCGGCCACCGAGAAGCCTTCGCCCTGTTGGACGCCCTCTTCGAAGACCACTGGAAGATCCACTTCCTCAACAGCTACGCCGAAACCTGCCGTCTCGCAGGACTACCCGACGAGGCTCTCGACCTCTATCGCCAAACCCTCACCCTGGCACCGGAACTGGGCTACCGCTTCGAGGAGGCGACAGCCCACCAGGGCATCGCCGACGTCCTCGACGCCACCGACCCGGCCGCCGCCACCGAACACCGCGCGGCGGCCGAGTCCCTCTTCGCCGACATCACCCCATCGACTTCGCTCCATCCAGCGACTCCCGGATGATGTCGGCGTGGCCGGAGTGCTGGGCGGTCTCGGTCATGATGTGCATCAGCGTGCGGCGCGCGGTCCAGCGTCCCCCGGGCTCGAACCACGGCGCCTCCGGCAGGGGCTGACTCACGTTCAGATCCGGGAGGGTGCGCACGAGCTCATCGGTGCGTGCGGCCACCTGCTCGTATTCGGCCAACACACCCTCGAGCGTGTCGCCGGGCAGCATCCGGAAGATATCGCTCCACTGCGCGATCTGCTCCTCGGTCATCGAGTCGAAGTCGGGGGCTTTCGCGGGCCCGTCGAGTATGAAACCCGCCCAATTCGCTTCCACCGCGGCCACATGCTTGATCAGTCCACCCAGGCACAGCTCGCTGGCCGTCGTGCGCAGACCCGCCTGCTCGTCGGTGAGGTCGCGGACGGTGTAGCGCAGGAAGTGCCGGTGCTTGGCGAGCATCTCGAGGATGTCGGTGCGCTCGGTATCGATCTGGGTGCTCGTGGTCATGTCCGGATCCTTTGCTTGTCGGTGTTGTGAAACCCAAGGTAGGACCCATTGCGGCCAGTTTATGACCGCAATTGCGAGATAATCGGAATATGGCCGATACGAGCGCACGCACCCTTCGACTGCTGTCGCTGCTGCAGACCCATCGCTATTGGTCCGGCACGGAACTCACTGAGCGCCTTCGTGTTTCGGCCCGCACCCTGCGCCGCGACATCGACCGCCTTCGTGAACTCGGCTACCCGGTCGACGCCCGCCCCGGTGTCGACGGCGGCTATCAACTGGCCGCGGGCGCCGCCCTGCCACCGCTGGTCCTCGACGACGACGAGGCCGTAGCCATCACCGTCTGCCTACAAGCAGGCTCCCAGGGTGCGGGCGACGGCTTGGCGGAACCCTCCATCCGCGCACTCGGCAAATTGGTCACCGTCCTACCCACCCGCCTACGGAGCCGCGTCGACGCCCTGCGCGCCATGACCGAATCCTCGGCCTGGACCGCCGTGCCCCTCTCCGACGTCGACCCCGCCGTCCTCACCGACCTGGCCCTCACCTGCCGCCGCGAAGAACGCCTCACCTTCACCTACACCGCCGCGGACGGCCGAACCAGCACCCGAGAAGTGGAACCCCACCGCCTCGTCTCCCTCGGCCGCCGCTGGTACCTCGTCGCCTACGACCTCACCCGCCACGACTGGCGCACTTTCCGCGTCGACCGCCTCACCGCCTCCGCGACCACCGGCGCCCGCTTCCGCCCCCGCACCCTCCCGGCCCCCGACGCCGCCACCTTCGTCCGAAACGCCGTCGGCGCCCGCCGCTCCGGCTACACCGTCACCGCCGAAATAGAAGCCCCCGCCACCGACGTCCACACCCGGGTAGGCCGCTGGTGCACCATCACCGCCCTCCCCGACGACCGCACCCACATAGAATTGACCGTAGACAGCCTCGACTGGCCGATTCTGTTGCTGGGCAAGGTAGAAGCGGATTTCCGCGTCCTCGGCCCACCGGAACTGGTTACGCAGCTGCGGGAGTGGGGGAACCGCTTCACCCGCACTCAGCCATGAGTTCGCCCTGTCTGCCTCGGCGCGCTATACCTAACCCATGAATCTGTCCCAGCTGAGCTCGGCGATCGAGGCGGCTGTCGCCCAACATCTCAACGAACTCGGCAAAGCCGTCGGATTGCTGCCCTTGACCTGGTTCGTCGCGCCATCGGTGACCAGCGACGACAGCATGGAGGCCGTCCTGTCCGTCGAAGGTCAAGCCGGTAGCCATCTTTCGCAACACCCGGGCCGGGTGGTCGATCAATGGGCCAACGTCCTCGGACTACGCCGGGTGTTCTCTCCGACCCCCGGGGTGCACGCGGTGGAAGGTCTCCTCGAGCCTCAGCCCGGTGAATATCGGTTCGAGATCCGCATCTGGGGTGTCGTCGACCCCGCTGTGCTGCACGCTCAACGGGATTGGGGCCGGTGGCAGGGCTGACCCGGGTCAGCCGCGATACCGCCCCTTCTGCCGCCGCTGATAGAACAGCAGATCCACCTCCACCGGCTCGACCAAAGCCGTGATCTCGGCCAACCTGGTGTCGTACCGGAGCTCGGTGATGCACCGATGCAGATAAGCCCGCCGCTCCGGCCCCAACTGCGCCCAGATCGCCCCGAACCGCGCCTGCCCCCGCTCCCCGGAAACCGCGACGAGATCGAGTAACGCAGGCCAGCAACCGGTTTCGGTCGCGCGCGCGGGCAACTCCGCCACCGCCGACTCCGAGAGCAAAGCCAGCGCGTACCCCACAGCGCTCCTGACATCGTCGTCCATCCGAGACATCAGCGTGAACAGCCCACGCCAACTCTCCGCATCCTCACGCCCGTCCATCGGCGCGACCAGATCGACCCCCACATCCGGATCGTTGAACACCGGATTGCCGACCAACGTCCACAGCCCCAGCGGCGTGAGATACCCGGCCAGCGTGAGGAATTCGGGCACCGCGCCGAGGGCGAGCGCGTTGCGCACCAGCCGGGCGACATCGCCGGGCTGCGCATTCCCGAACAGGATGTCGCCCACCCGGCGGATCACATCGGGCGCGCACCGCGAAAACACCGACAGCGCAGCGTGTTGCAGGTCGGAAGAACCCGACAACACCGTCTGCGCCATCCGCGGAACCCGCTTATGTGGCCCATCGAGCAGCTGACGAATAACCGCACTCAGTACGTCCACGTCATAGGAAAACGCCGCCGAGAAGATCAGCCCGGCATCATCGCGCACCCCCACCTCGACAGCGGCGAGCACTTCCGGTGTGGCACAGGCCAAGAACGGACCGACCGTGACGTAATCGCGTCGCCGCAGCAACTCGTTGAGGATCCCGACGATCGGCCCCGGCGCCATCCGATCGACCAACTGCTCGATGGCCCGTGGATCGAGATAGGGCGCACAATCGGCCGCATACCCCGCATCGAGCAGCATCAACGTCTCAGCGGCCTTGCCCGGATGATCCAGCCCCACCGACCCCGCTGCCCGCCCCGTCATCATCGGCGGAACCAGCTTCTGCACCAACGGAATCGAGATCGTCAACGGAATGAACGGCACCAACGCGCTGATCCGCCGAAACGTCTCCGTGTGCTGATCGAACAACACCCCCGAAATCTGCTGATTCAGCGCATGCAACCGATCGGCCCCGAGATACCGCAGGTGATCCAACCGCTGAGGATGGACATGCAACGTGCGAGCCAACAGAATCAACTGCGCCCGAGTGATCAGGTCGGTCATCTGCCGCCGAACATGATCTTCTTCGTCACCCGGCGCAACGGCCGAGGCAACGCGGAGACCATCGAATCGATGGACTTGTCCAACGCGGCCGCCTCGAACGTACTCGCGGCCCTCATCAACTCGAACAGATCCCGAGCCTCATCCGCCGGCAGCTGCTCCAACGCGGGCAGTGTCTCCGGCAAGCCACCTTCACGGTCACTTCTGACAGTCATGCGGCTCCTGGGTAACGCGATCTCTACTCCGAGGGTCCCCTCTTCCGCTGTCGCGCGCTACAACTTCGCCGAATCACTGTGCATCACAACGAAAACCCCAGCCCAGGTACATGTAAACCGACGTACCACCTTGTTGGCGCACGGACTGAGGCACCTGGGCGAACGCGGAACCAGCGGGCGCCCCTTCCGGGTCTCGACGCCGCATGCGGAGTAGCCGCCGTCCTCCCCGCGCCGTCCTCGGATCCGCATGTAACAGAGCACACTCCGCTACTGATCAATCCGGAGAGCTTTCGACAACAACGGTGCTGGTGACTTGGGGTGGCGATGACGGCAGACTGGCAGTTCGATGTGCCTACGGCGGGGCGGAAGTACCTACCGCCGGATGCTCGGTACATGGAGGCGCTAACCAGTCAGGGCTACGGGTTCGAAGCCGCTGTTGCCGACCTTGTGGACAATTCGATCGATGCCGGCGCGAAGGACGTGGTCATCCACTTCCTTCGGGACGGTGACGACTTGTTGAGCCTGCTCATCATCGATGACGGCGTCGGTATGACCGAGGACGAACTCGAAGTGGCGATGACGGTGGGTGGTCGGCGCAACTACGCCGAGGATTCCCTCGGTATGTTCGGCACCGGCCTCAAGTCCGCGTCGTTGAGTCAGGCCTCGGCTGTCACGGTGGTCAGCCGGACCAAGAAGACCCGGCCTGCTGGATTGCAGTGGGTCATGGAGCGGGCACGCGACGGGTTCCAATGCGACATCGTCGAAACTCGCTATGCCCAGTCGCTGATCGACCGCTACCACCAGTGCCCGATCGAATGGCACGGCACTGTCGTGCGGTGGGACGGTGTGAAGGACTTCCCCCGCAGCGTCGGTAGCGCACAGACCGGCCGCTATCTCGATCGAATGATCAACCGGCTCGGGGCGCATCTCGGGTTGCAGTTGCACCGCTTCCTCGCGCGGGACGACTTCAACATCACGATCGCGGTGGAGGACGTGCGTACCGGCACGGTCTACACCAACCTCGGCGTCGTCGGCCTGAATCCGTTCGGGTATCCGGTCACGGGTCACCGCGACTACCCGCGGGCCTTCGTCGCTGACCTCGATTCGATCGGGAAGGTCCAGCTCACCGCACATATCTGGACCCCCCGTTCCTCAGTGAGCGAGTACAAAGCGGTCGGGAGCGTGCTCGATCGCCAGGGCTTCTACTTCTACCGCCATGGGCGCGTCGTTCAGGCAGGTGGATGGAACAACTATCGGCAACCCGAACAGCACCTGTCGCTGGCACGGGTCGACGTCGACCTCCCGGCCGTCTTCGGCGACGTGTTCCGGCTGACCGTCAAGAAAGAAGGAGTCGAGGTCTCACCCGAGTTCGTCTCGGCAATCGAGACCGCTACCGACGATTCCGGCCGTACGTTCGTTGATTACATCAACGACGCTCAGACGGTCTATCGGGAGGCACGGCAACGGTCTGGCGCGACGCGCAAGGCGGTGATCCCGCCGGGGCGTGGATTCGCTCCCGCGGTCAAAGAGACAATCAACGATGAACTGCCGAATATTCCGGGAGAGGATCCTATCGGAATCGAGTGGCGGCAACTGCCCGACGACGCGTTCTTCGATATCGACCGCGATACACGAACGATTCTGCTCAACAAGCGTTTTCGGTCCGCCGTGCTGGGTGGGCGCAACGGTAGCCTCAACGATGCGCCGATGCTCAAGGCGCTCATGTTCTTTCTGCTCCACGAAGTGTTCGGTAAGGAACACAATGGGCCGCGAATCAAGGACAACCTTGCACTGTGGCAGTCGGTGCTCATCTCGGCTGCCCGCGTCGAGCGAGACCAGGCAGGACTGTAAACGGTGATACAAGCGCCTATGCCCCAACATGATTCGATGCGACTCGATCTGCACCGCGCGGTGCTTGCCGACCTGGCGGGCAGCAAACCGAAAAGCCTGGCTCGTGCGATGAAATACCAGGCCTACGACCTGCCCGGTGCGCAGTCGTCGGCAGATGAAGAGGACTTTCGGACCGCTCTACTCTCCGCCGGCCCGAGCGATCAACTGGTCGACATGTGGCGGAAACAGCTGACACAGTGGGATTTCGCAGAGCGACCGGTCTGGTCCGCGGCTGGTCCACGAACTGACCAGCGGCGCAGCGATATCTATGACCTTCTCGACCTGGAGTCGGGTACGCGAAAGCTGTTGGAAGCTTGTGCGCCGGTCATGAAGACCCTGCCACCAGTGGTGATCAGCGAGCAATTCGAGCCCTGGTACCGCACCACCACGAAGTACGGCCGCGAGTGGTACTGGCCTGCCTACCGGAGTCTGTTGTCCTCCAAAGGCTGGTCGGACGACGCGGTGGCCGGATTGGACATGGCGACGGACAGTGTGGTGGAGCGACTGTCGGACCCGTCTCGCCTCGAGGCGTTCCAGTCGAAAGGTCTTGTCGTCGGCTACGTCCAGTCGGGCAAAACGGCAAACTTTACCGGCGTTATCGCTAAGGCGGTGGACGCGGGATACCGGCTGGTCATCGTGCTCGGCGGCACATTGAATCTGCTTCGCGCGCAGACACAGCGGCGGCTCGACATGGAATTGGTGGGCAGGGAGAATATTCTCCGCGGTGCCAGTGAGTTCGAGTCGGACTATGCCGACGACCCGGCGTGGATACAGGGCAGGTTCATCGAATTCGGTAGTCAGCCTGCAGCATTGGGCGCATTCGACATCGTTCGGATGACGACCCGCGATGACGACTACAAGAGCCTTCGGCAGGGGATCGTCGCGCTCGAGTTCGAAAAGCAACAGCCAGCCTTGCCGCTGTACGACCCGGTCAACCTGCATCGCTCGTCAGCGCGCCTGATGGTGGTCAAAAAGAACAAGACCGTCCTCGGCAAACTTGTTCAGGATCTGAACAAGATCAAGACTCCGCTCGCCGAGATTCCTGTTTTGATCATCGACGACGAGTCCGACGAGGCGTCGGTCAACACTGCACGGCAGAAGCCCGACGCCGAGCGAACTGCCATTAACAAGAAGATTTCCGAGTTGCTGACCATGCTGCCGCGGGCACAGTACGTCGGATACACGGCTACGCCGTACGCCAACGTCTTTATTGATCCTAGTGATGCCGCCGACATCTTCCCGAAGGACTTCATCGTCTCACTCGAGCGGCCCCACACCTATATGGGTGCACGAGATTTTCACGACCTCGACGACGACATCCCCGAAGACGAACGGACATTTGCCAACTCGAACGAGAAGGCTCATGTGCGCAGTGTTCAGGTCGAGGGGCTCGATGAAGCTGACACCGCGACGCTGCGGCAAGCGATCGACATGTTCGTCCTCACCGCCGCGATGAAACTGTATCGCGAGGAACGGGGCGCGCTCGGTGACGGCTACTTCCAACACCACACGATGCTGATCCACGAGTCGGGCTGGACCATCGACCACCGAGAACTGCTGGGGCGCATCACGAAATTGTGGTGGGACGCCGACTACTCGGGGCCGGGCGGGCATGACCGGTTGCGGGCTCTATTCGACGACGATCTGGCAGAGGTTTCGGCCGTACGCGCGGATGGACATGCCGTGCCGGCAAGTTTTGCGGAGCTGCAGCCGTATGTCGGAGCTGCTGTATTCCGGATCGGTGGCGACCAGAAGCCCATTATCGTCGTCAACAGCGACAAGGACCTCGAGACCGGCGAAGCGGACTTCGACAAGCGGCAGATCTGGAAGATTCTGATCGGTGGGCAGAAGCTCTCCCGCGGCTTCACTGTTGAGGGACTTACGGTCTCGTACTTCTTGCGGCGAGCATCGAACATGTCGGCGTTGATGCAGATGGGCCGCTGGTTCGGGTTCCGACCCGGTTACCGCGATCTGGTGCGCCTCTACATCGGGCGGGAGCAGCCTGGAACGGGGGTGAAGGGTGTCGACCTGCTGCGTGCGTTCGAGGCAGTGTGCCGCGACGAGGACGCGTTCCGTCGCGAGTTGCAGCAGTACTCGGTCCTCGTCGACGGAGTGCCCCAGGTGACCCCAGCCCAAGTGCCGCCGTTGGTTTCGCAGCATCTGCCCCAGTTGAAGCCGACCAGCCCGAACAAGATGTACAACGCGCAGTTGGTCGAGGTGCGCTCACCGGGCCAGTGGTTGGAGCCGACTGCGTATCCGACCTCCGCTCCGCAGCTCCGGCACAATACTGGTCTTTGGACGCCGACATTCGGCGGATTATCCACGGAGACAACACGTTTCGCGTATCATTTTCCCGCTCAGAATGGTAGGCACGCCAAGGACTCCGCACCGACGGTTCACTACCTGACAGCTTTGAGCGGCCGACTGTCACCCGAAGAATTTCTGGATCTCGCCGAACAAACGAAATGGCGGGCACCCGGTGAATTCGGGCCACACCTCGAGTACCTGCGCTCGATCACACATGGAGCCCGCCGCGCGGTGGACGAGTGGGTTGTTCTCGCACCGCAGCGTGAGAAGGGCAATCAGCAAGTTCGGGTGGGTGGCAGGCTGATCACGCGATGGGACCGTGTGCGACGACGTGATCCCCTCTTCGGTTCGATCAGCACGAGCCGTCACCGCAGCATCGCGCTTCGAATCGCAGGGGCTATCGGTGATTCGAAGGATCCAAATACGGAAAGGTTTGTCGGCGAACGTACTGGTGCCATCCTGATCCACGCGGTCGTCGAACCGCATCATGTCGCGAGTGTGGACCCTGATGGCATGATTGATCCTGGCAAGTTGGTCCTGACGTTCGGTTTTGTCGCGCCGGCCTCCGCGTATGGAAGAGAAGACCGGGTCGTTCGCTTCACGACAAGAGATTCGGGCACTGCCGCACCGATTATCGATTGCGGTACCGGGGAATAGCCCGAGCGGATCGGTGGACGGTGAGTCCACCGATCCGATTCATACTGTCCCGAGACCTGATCCGGCGATTACCGGTTCGATTCGCTGGAAGTCGACCCTGCCGACTCGGAACGCCTTGTCCCCGTTCATGAACTCGCTGAAGCGCTCAGCAAGCCGTTCAGGCGCGGGATAGAACACCTTCTTGGTGGGCAGCGTCAGTTGGACGTCGTCCATGTCTTGGAGCCCGAATTTTAGAATCGGACCTTCATCGTCGGCCTTCGCCAGCACCGACCCGATGTGAACCCGGTAGTCGCTGGAGATTCCCATCAGATTCCGGTCATACGCAGAATGGTGAATCTTACAGAGGCTCAGGCCATTCGGGATGTCGGCAATACCGTGCTCTTTGCCGTCGGAGATGATGTGCGCAGCTTCGAGCAGCTGCGGACGGGCGAGCCTGCATACCGCGCATCGGTTTCCATAGGCCATCAATACCCGGCTGCGGAACTGTGGCTGGTGTAGACGCTGATTGGTCATCCGTTGGACGTAGCGACGTTCGGTGGCGGACAAGTGCTGCGGATCGCTGACGCCGCGCAATGATTCATCGATCGCGAGCAGCACCCGGCGATTGGTCGGATCGTCGGCGACGACATAAACCGGAAAGATGGGCAGGTACCGAATGTCGGCACCGACTTTCATCCAACGAAGCAGAATGAGCGGCAGTTCGGTCTCCGCCGACTTCCTGAGCTTGATGTTGTCGCCGACATCGATGGGACCCTCGCGATAGTCGTAGGTGAACAGAGAATCCCCGACGACCTCATCCTCATAGGGACTGCCAGGCTTGGACATGATCGACAGAGTCGACGCGAAGCCTTGGGGGTTCCGGATCCCGCGATTGCGATCGACAAGCTGAATCGGTTCGTCCCCGACCTTGAAGTCCCACAGATCGGCCCGGGTTACGAAGCCACCTCGCTCATCTACCAACTGCCTCAGCGCTTGAAAAATCTTCGAACGAAACGTGTGCTCATCCCCAAGGTCCACAACTGAAGTGTGTCACGGCCATACGACCGGAATCGGGTAAATGAGCGGGACGTGCTACTCGGCGAAGTCGTTGAACAGCAGGGTCGGCTCAGCAAGGATGTCGCGGTCGGTCTCGGTTCGGTAGCTGGTGTCGACGCTGCCGAACTTCGCCTGGCTGTAGTCGAGTCCGAGGTCTGCTGCCGTCTGGCGGACCGCAGACTCGTCGGGTCCCTCGATTTCGAGAAGGGTGGGCAGGTAGACCAGGTATCCAGGTCGAAGATGACGTCGCCAGCGCGCCACTCTGCGCGATAGTTTTCCTGGTAGCGGACCTCCCTCAGTCCGATGGTGACGAGGATTTCGGCCATCGAGTCGAGATCGGCGACCACGCCCAGCAACGTATGGGCGGGGACGTGGCGGCGGGTACCGGGCGCTGTTTGTGCCCTACCTCGGTGGCGCGGTGGGCTCGGTGCTGGGCGGCGCGCTGGCCGACCGATGGGAACGGGTCACCGTCGCCCGCTGGTCCTATCTGCTGACCGTCGCCGCCATCGCCGGGATCGTGTTCGTTTCCGGACCGGCGATGTACCTTTTCGTCGCGCTGACCTCTGTCGGCCTATATATCCCGTTCTCCCTGCAAGTGACCCTCGCCCAGGACTACCTGCCTACACGCGTGGGCACCGCCAGCGGCATCACCCTCGGGCTGACCGTCAGTATCGGCGGCTTGGCCACGCCCGTTATCGGCAGCATCGCCGACGCAACGTCCCTCCGAACCGCGCTGACCCCACTAATTCTGATGCCCGCCCTGAGCTGACTGCTGTTGCGCACACTGCCCGAACCTGCTGCGCCGAAATCCGTTTCGGCAGTGAAGCATCCGAGCCCATCGGCGACATCACCGATACCGAGGTATCAACCATGAACCGTTGGGGTGCGCAACTTCTGGGCGACGCAACTATTCGTCTACGAGATCACCAGGCGTAGTGGGCGGGGAATCGTGGTCAGCACCTTGCGGCGGCGTTCACCCTCAATGTCCCGCAGCAGCCACGAGTAGTAGGACCGAATACCGCGGAGTCCGATGCGGCGGCGCATCTCTCGGTCGAGCTGCGACCATTCTCGGTCGTTGATCAAAGGCAGAGTTTCTTGCTCTTCGTGTCGCAAGTGGTTGTGCAACAGCTCGGACAGTGCCACAAGCGTCGGTCGCGCGGCGTCCGGCCCCGCAGTATCGAATGCCCGATTCACTTGCGCCAGTAGGGGATCGATCCGGTCGTGTTCAGCGGCCATCTGCTCGACCAACTGCGCGTCCACGCCGCGGCGGCGCAGGCTCGGCCAGAGCACGACGTCCTCCGCAGTGTGGTGGACGGACAGTTGGGTACGAAACTGCCTCCAGCGCTCACGATCCGGGGTGGCGGCAAGCGCTCGGAGATCGCGCCGGAACGCATCGTGTGCTGCGTACATCATGGCCACATCGCGTTCAGTCATAGACCAATTACATCGGCGCGAGACGAGGCAGAACATCGTTCATTCGCCCAAATCCATACGTGAGCGTCTCCAGACCCTCGAGCGCGTTACCGGATTGCTGGTGTACTGACGGTATCGCCTACACACTGGACCTATGAATGCTGTTGTACAGCAAATGATTACCGTTGTCGGAGTCCTCCTCGGGGCGGGGGCGACGTTTGCGGGGGCGGCGTTGACCGAGCGGGCGAAGTGGCGGCGGACGCAGCGCAGTCGGTGGGATGATCGGCGGCTCGTCGCGTACAGCGAGTTCGCGAACGCGCTCAAGCGCTTCGCGGAGGTGTCGATGCGGATGGCGGCGGGGCGGGGGTACCCGAATACTGGGCAGCCGATTTCAGCCGGGGACGGTGAGCAGATGCTGGCTGAAGCTGCTTCTGAGAAGACTCTGAAGTGGGAGATGGTGCTGTTGCTCGGTTCAGTGGAAGCTGTTGCAGCGGGGCGGCTGTGGAACAAGGCTGTGTGGGAGCTCAGCCTTGTTGCGTTGGGGAGGGATATGAGCCACGAGGACTATGTTTGCGCATTCGAAGCGGCGGGTCTCAGGCGGAATGACTTCTATGAGTGCGCTCGCAGGGATCTTGGAGTCAACAGCGGGGAACTTCCGGCAGGAGACGGGGCATGGTTGCCGCAGAACGTGCTGTTGGGAACTGGCGGAGACCCGCAGACGGGTGCTTGATACTTGGCCGCGTGGGTGACGCCTTCGGCGGGTCTAGGGGCGTTGCGGTTGCCGGGGCGGGATTCGGTGCGCCGGGTCACGATGGATCCAGTACCTCGGGGCGCTCTAGCCGTCCGTCTGGCGGACCTTGATGGCGTCTCGGGAGATGTAGACGTCGTATTCGCCGGGGGTGGCTATGGTGGCGTTGCCGTAGGCAGAGCGGACGAAGGGGTTTGTGTACCAGCGGTTTTCGTTCATGTCTTCGAAGAAGTCGCGGTCGCCGCCGTTGAGGAAAGTCTGGTCTTGGGCGGGGGATTTGCCGTCTAGGCGTTGGCCGTACAGGCGGCTGAGCTTGTAGCCGGAGTGGAAGCCGAGGGCGTTGACCCATGGTTCGAGTTCGACGATGTTGGACTGTAGGGCGAACATGTCGCCCTCGATGCGATGGGTTGTCGGCTCACCCGGGTTTCCGTCTTCGTCGAACTGGGTGAGGACGAGGTCGAGTTGGTGTTCTTGGCCGGCAACGGGTTTGGCGACTACGTGGGCGGCTTTGATTTCGCCGGTGAGGCCGAGGTAGGTCTGTAGGAGAGTGGCGATCCAGAGTAGGAGGACCGCGACCACGAGGATGGCGGCGCCGGGGACCGCGCGGCCGAGAACGGCTCTGGGTCCGCGACGGCGGGTGGCGGCCAGTGCGGCCGTGATCAGCAGGACGACGGCGAGGGCGATCATGGCCAGGAGACCGACCTGCGCCAACCCGAAGGACACCGGGAAACTCATGATGTGGGTATACCCCGAAACTACTGTGGCAGTCGCGGTCTCGAAGTTCTCGGGTGGGGAATTCGATCAAGGAGGGGTGACGGTGGACAAGTATCGGGTGCTGGTGGGGGTTCATCTGGTGTTGGTCGATGTGGCGGGGCGGGTGTTGTTGGGGCGCAGGGCGAATACAGGGTTCGGGGACGGGTTGTTCCATGTGCCCGCGGGGCATCTGGAGGCGGGGGAGTCGGCGGTGGCCGGGCTGATCAGGGAGGCGCGCGAGGAGGTGGGCATCGACATCGATGCTCGCGATGTGGAATTCGCGCATGTGTTGCTCAGTGACGAGCGGGTGCAGATGTTCTTCACCGTGCGGCGCTGGACGGGTCCGGTCACCAATCGCGAGCCCGAGAAGTGTTCGGAACTCGCATGGTTCGATCCCGCGGGCTTGCCCGGCGAGATCGTCGACTACTGCCGGGTGGGCATCGGCAAGGTGGTGGCGGGGCAGGCGTTTTCGGAATACGGGTGGGAATCGACTACGGGCTGACGGTCGGGGTCGCGGCGCGGCGGCGCATCAGGGCCAGGACCGCGATCGCGCAGCCGAGGGCCACGACGATCGCGACCACGCCGGGACCGGCACCTCGGTCGACGTCCGCAGTGCGGTACCAGGATGACGAATAGGCGAGGTGGCCGAAATTGCTATCGCTCAGGGCGACTCCGACCGAGGGCACGAACAGGATTGCCAGGCCGACGGTCGCGGACGGGGGGCTCTGCGGAACCGACGTGCCGAGGCAGTATCCGGCGACCGAGCCGAGGGCGAGGCAGCCGAAAGCGGCGGTGAGAGTGGCGGGTGGGGCGAAGACGTCGGCGGCGAGGACGAAGCAGGCCAGGGCGAGCACGCTCACGGCGGCTACCAGCGGACGTGGTGTGCGCATGCCGATGAGGAGGCCGGCGGCGGTGGCTGCCAGCGTGGCGAGGTCGATCCAGCCGGAGCGGGGCAGCGTGATGACGAGGCTGCCCGCGACGGAGAAACTGCTCATCAGCAGGACCAGAAGGCCGTCGCGTCCCGGCAGGATCAGCGCGGCGGCGACCGCGGTCGCGATGGCGGCGATCGAGGCGATGATCAGATAGGGGGCGCTGGTCTTGTGGGATGCCACGGCGAGCGAGGTGATGATGGTCGCCGTGTAGGCGACTACGGCGGCGAACACGGGAGCCAGGGGGATGGCGGTTTCGGTGCTCCAGCGGGGCGAGGCCGCGGTGGTGAGCGCGAAGTAGGCGAGGGCGAGCACGCTGGCCGCGATGAACCACAGGGGCAGTGTGCCGCCGAGCGCGCTGCTGAAACCGTCGGAGTTCGGGTCGGTGGGCGACTGGGTCAGGTCGCCGAGGATGGTGCCGCCGAGCGTGCCGAACAGGTAGACGGTTCGCAGCAGTGGTTCGTTCCAGACCGCGATCGCGAGCGCGCCGATGACAACACCCGCGAGCAGCGCGTCGATGAACTTCAAGGTGGGCAGCGACAGGACGTCGAGGTGACCGTCGGCGCTGTCCGGAATCAACGCGAGATGGTTCACCAAGATGCCGACCAGCGCGGTCAGCGCGGTCCAGCGGGCCGTTCGCGGGCTGCCGATGGCCACCGTGACGGCGGCGGTGATCACCGCGATGAACGCCGCTCCGGTCATCGCCCGCGGAACGTTGAACACCAGCAGGTCGACATGCAGTGATGCCGCCAACGACGAGAAACTGATCGGCAGCATGATCGCGAGCGCCGCGACCGAGGTGGCGACGAAGATCGTGACGGTTTCGGCCGCGCGGCGAACGGTTGAAGGCTGCACCGAATCCCCGTTCTCGCGGCTGACCCGATCCGGGCGGACCGTGTCCGGAGCATAGCCATTTCGTCACCGGGCGATCGGCTCCTCGAATCGAATGCCGTTCGTGTCGCGGGCGCCGGCATGCGACGATTGACGAATCAGGTTGGCAGGCACAGGAGTCGGAGGCCGATGATGCCAAGCGGGGTTGTGACCTGGTTCGACAGCGGCAAGGGTTTCGGGTTCATCACTCCCGACGCCGGTGGACCAGACGTGTTCGTCGAGTACACCGAGCTGGCCGGCGGGGGATGGCGCACGCTGCGCGACGGTCAGCGGGTGGAATACACCGTCACCGAGACTCGGCGCGGACCCGAAGCGCACGATGTGCGGGCCGGGTGATCAGACGAGAGTGTCAGTTCTGGCCGCTCGGCCAGAAGCGGCTCGCGCGCTGACCGTGGACCGGGCGGGTGAGGTTGGGATCCTCGGCCTCGGTGATGCCGACCTGCATCAGCAGGATCATGGTCACCATGCTGATACCGATGATCAGCGGCGTGAGCAGCTGAGCGGCGCTGGCGCCCGCGGCGTGGGCGACGTGGGCGCTGGTGTGCGCGCTCATCGAGAACATGCCGGTGTAGTGCATGCCGGTGACGGCCACGCCCATCAGCAGGGCGGCGCCGATGGTGGCGAGGAAGCCGTGGATGTGCAGGGCGAACCACAGCGCCGCGATCGAGGCGATCACCGCGATGGCGAGCGACGCGGCGACCACGACGGGGTCGTAGATGATCTCGGCGTCGGTCTTCATCGCGTACATGCCCGCGTAGTGCATGGCCCCGACGCCGAGTCCGGTGATCGTGCCGCCGACCGGTAACGCGACGCTGTCCCAGCTGCGGCGCACCACGATCGACAATCCGAGCCACACCACACCCATGGCCACGGCGGCGCTGAACAAGGTGATGGGGACGTTGTAGCGGATGGTCACGCCGTGCACCGAAAAACCGAGCATCGCGATGAAATGCATGACCCAGATACCGGTACCACCGAGTGCGATCGCGGCTGCGGTGAGCCAGCCGCCGTGCATGCCTGATGCGCGCGAGCGAACCATGCAACGCAGCGCCAGCATCGACCCGACGACCGACATGACATAGGCCAGCAGGGGGGTCACCCAGCCGTAAGTGAAATGGTTGATATCCAGCACCGTCTACTCCTTGCGTGATTTCTCGGCGAGGCGTGCGAGCCCTCACGGACTCGGAAAATACGCTGGTAGAGAATTTGCCGTACTGGGTTTATCGAAAATGTAAAGGGTTGCTGACGGTGTCTCGTCACAAATGCGTAGGGTGCTCGATGGTGAAGCGTTCCAGTCGGTTCGGTACGTGTGTCCACAGCGGATCCGGCATCCGTGGAGCAACTACCTCGGCATACGCTGAGCATCCGCCCGAAAAAGCGGGCTGCGTCACGTCCGTGACAGCGCCGGCCGGCGGCATCCGAGGGTTGCGTTCCTCACAGTTCGCACACTTCGCACTGTGCGATGTGGCCGAATTCGTCGGATCATGGCATGGTGGACACCGAGACCAGGGCCGGACTATTAGGACCTAGCTCATCTACAGAAGGTTTTTGAAATGGCACAGGGTGTTGTTAAGTGGTTCAACGGCGAAAAGGGCTTCGGCTTCATCGCCCAAGACGGAGGCGGCCCGGACGTCTTCGTTCATTACTCCGCGATCGGCGGCTCCGGCTTCAAGTCCCTCGAAGAGGGCCAGCGCGTGGAGTTCGAAGTTGGTCAGGGTCAGAAGGGCCCGCAGGCGCAGGACGTTCGCGCCATCTGATTCTGCGCTGACCAGCGTACGAATGTGAAGCTCCGCACCGGATGGTGCGGAGTTTCTGCTATTCAGGGGGTAGTCACCGCAGCGCTTCGGCGCGGAAGAACTCACCGGTGACGGCCATCGACGTGGTGAGATCGCGTGGTCCGCGCGCGGCGAATTCCACTCTGGCTGTCTCGAATTCGGCGTCGATGAACGCCGTGATCAGCGCGGGCGGGGCCGCCGAACCCATCTCTCGCGTCTTCGACTTGAGATCTGTCAGCTCGGTGATCGCCGACACGAGGTCGGTCGGCAGCGCGCACTCGGCGATCAGCGTCGGCAGGTGCATCGGCGCCACCGCGGCACCGGGGTGCTCGCGCAACCACCGCAGCGCCATCGCGGGCCGCAGCGCGTAGAACACCTTCTTCAAGCCGCCGTTACGCTCGAACAGCGCCCACTGGCGCGCGCCCAGGTGCAGGTAGTGCCGGGCGATCCGGTCGCGATCGGCGACCTCCGTGGCCACCTCGCGCAGTCGGGTGCGAAACGCCTCGTCGCCGCGGTAGACGATCGGCGACATCAACCATTCGACGAGCACCGCGTTGCCCGCCACCAACAGGCGAAGCGCCTTCGCCAGATCCCAGCCGTTCACGTCGAGCAGGCCGACCAGCGGTGTTTCGATCACATCGCGGGTGCGCCACGGGGACAGGTAGGTGTCCAGGCCGGCCACATACACGAAACGGCAGTCGTAGTCGGAGTCCGGCGAGGGGAAACCCCAAGCACGGCTGCCGCTTTCGATGGCGAGCCGGATGGACACATTGTGCTCGGCCGCCACCCGATCGAGCTCGGTGTCGACGGCGGCCACCACCGCCGGGTCCATCGATTCGGGGACGGTGCGCAAGGACATGCGGTGATGGTAGAGGGGGCGGCGCCCAGGGTTCACCCGGTTTTCGGGCAGGGGGGTAAGGGCAGCCGAAGTTCGGGCGACTATTCTGGGCGGCGGTAACTGCCGACCCCCATTCTTCCCCAGGAGTACCCCACAGTGAGCCAAGCAGGCCGTCCTGTAGTTCTGATCGCCGACAAGCTCGCCCAGTCGACCGTCGACGCACTCGGTGACGGTGTCGAGGTTCGCTGGGTCGACGGACCCGACCGCCCGGCGCTGCTCGCCGCGGTCCCCGAGGCAGACGCGCTGCTCGTGCGCTCGGCCACCACTGTCGACGCCGAGGTGCTCGACGCGGGCAAGAAGCTCCAGATCGTCGCCCGGGCCGGTGTCGGCCTCGACAATGTCGACGTGCCCGCCGCCACCGAGCGTGGCGTGATGGTCGTCAACGCGCCGACCTCCAACATCCACACCGCCGCCGAGCACGCCGTCACGCTGCTGCTCTCGGCCGCGCGCCAGATCCCGGCCGCCGACGCGACCCTGCGGGAGAAGACCTGGGCGCGCAGCAAGTTCAACGGCGTCGAGATCTTCGGCAAGACCGTCGGCGTGATCGGCCTCGGCCGCATCGGTCAGCTGTTCGCACAGCGTCTGGCCGCTTTCGAGACCAAGATCGTCGCCTACGACCCCTACACCTCGCCCGCTCGCGCCGCCCAGCTCGGCATCGAGCTGCTGAGCCTGGAGGAGGTGCTCGAGCGCGCCGACTTCATCTCCATCCACCTGCCCAAGACGCCCGAGACCAAGGGCATGCTCAACGCCGAGACGCTGGCCAAGACCAAGCCGGGCGTCATCATCGTCAACGCCGCCCGTGGTGGGCTGATCGACGAGCAGGCGCTCGCCGACGCCATCAAGTCCGGCCACGTGCGGGCCGCCGGTCTGGATGTGTTCGAGACCGAGCCGTGCACCGACTCGCCGCTGTTCGACCTCCCGCAGGTCGTCGTGACGCCGCACCTCGGCGCTTCCACCTCGGAAGCCCAGGACCGCGCGGGTACCGATGTCGCCAAGTCGGTGCTGCTGTCGCTGGCCGGTGAGTTCGTGCCGGGCGCGGTGAATGTCACCGGTGGCGCCGTGAACGACGAGGTCGCCCCCTGGCTCGACGTCGTCCGCAAGCAGGGCGCGCTGCTGGGCGCCATCGCCAGCGAGCTGCCCGTCAGCGTCGAGGTGCAGGTCCGTGGCGAGCTGTCCGCGCAGGACGTCGCCGTGCTGGAACTGTCCGCGCTGCGCGGGGTGTTCTCGGCGCTGGTCGAGGACCAGGTCACCTTCGTCAACGCCCCGGCGCTGGCCAAGGAGCGTGGCATCACCGCCACCGTCACCACCGCTTCGGAGAGCCCGACCCACCGCAGCGTCGTCGACCTGCGCGCCGTGTTCGGCGACGGTTCGACGCTGAACGTGGCAGGCACGCTGACCGAGCCGAACCTGGTCGAGAAGATCGTCAACATCAACGGCCGCAACTACGACATGCGCGCCGAGGGCCTGAACCTGGCCGTGCTGAACTACAGCGACAAGCCGGGCGCGCTGGGCAAGATCGGCACCCTGCTCGGCGAGGCCGAGATCGACATCCTGGCCGCGCAGCTGAGCCAGGACGTGGATGCCGAAGGCGCCACCGTGGTGCTGCGCGTCAACGCCGAGGTTCCCGCCGAGGTGCAGACCGCGATCGCCGAGGCCGTCGGCGCCTCGAAGGTCGTCCTCGTAGACCTGGTCTGATTTATCGGAGCGCTGGCGCGCTCGAGTCGCGGCCCCGCCGGTCCCGACGAAATGCGGGGCGATACTCGCGCCTTCGGCGCATTGTCTCGCCCCGCATTTCGTCGAGACGGCCGCGACGCCCGCTGCGCGGGCAAGCCTCCTCGGGGTCGGCCTCGACGGGGCTGGGTCGGTGCGTAACGGCACCGCTTACGGTTGGTCGTGGCGACCGCCGATTCTCTGAACGGGAGCTGGACTTCATGAAACTCGCAGTTATCGCCGGTGACGGCATCGGTCCCGAGGTCATCGCCGAGGCGCTCAAGGTGCTCGACGTGGTGGTGCCAGGGGTCGAGAAGACCGAATACGACCTGGGCGCCGCGCGCTACCACCGCACCGGGGAGATCCTGCCGGAGTCGGTGCTGCCCGAGCTCAAGCAGCACGACGCGATCCTGCTCGGCGCGATCGGCGATCCATCGGTGCCCAGCGGTGTGCTCGAGCGTGGGCTGCTGCTCAAGACTCGTTTCGCCCTGGATCACCACGTGAACCTGCGTCCGTCGAAGCTGCACGTCGGTGTCACCAGCCCGCTGTCGGGCAACCCGGATATCGACTTCGTGGTCGTGCGGGAGGGCACCGAGGGTCCGTACACCGGCACCGGCGGCGCGATCCGCGTCGGCACGCCGCACGAGGTGGCGACCGAGGTCTCCAACAACACCCGCTTCGGCATCGAGCGGGTGGTGCGCTACGCCTTCGCCACCGCGCAGGCCCGCCGCAAGCACCTCACCCTGGTGCACAAGAACAATGTGCTCACCTTCGCCGGCTCGCTGTGGCAGCGCACCGTCGACGAGGTCGCCGTCGAATTCCCCGAGGTGACCACGGCTTACCAGCACATCGACGCTGCCACCATCCACATGGTGACCGACCCGGGCCGTTTCGACGTGATCGTCACCGACAACCTGTTCGGCGACATCATCACCGACCTCGCCGCCGCCGTCAGCGGTGGCATCGGCCTGGCCGCCTCGGGCAACATCGACGCCTCGGGCGTCAACCCGTCGATGTTCGAGCCGGTCCACGGCAGTGCCCCCGACATCGCGGGCCAGTCCAAGGCCGACCCGACCGCCGCCATCCTCTCGGTGTCGCTGCTGCTCAACCACCTCGGCAACACCGAGGGCGCGGCCCGTATCGAATCCGCTGTGGCCAAGGACCTTGCCTCGCGTACCGGTACCGCCTCCACCGTGGAGGTCGGCGACCGCATCGCGGCCATCGTCTAGGACAACTCGACGGGGAGGGCCTGCGCCGGTGCTCGATGGTGCAGGCCCTTCCTGGATTTCGGGTAGGCAGTATCGGTGGAAATGTGTGCGCTGGTTCGCTGAATGGGTACGCGGCTCAGACGGTGGTGTCTATCCCGGACCGTGGTGATTAGACTGATCACATCGTGGCGTGTCCAGTCGGGCGGACAGGCAGATGGAGGGTGGAAGACCCCAGATCGGGAGGCGAGATGACGGTTGACCGTGCTGTCGGTGACAGCGGCTTCGGCCCTTACACTGTGCTCGATCTGCACGATCTGTCGGAGGACGGCAAAGGGTTCGAACTCGAGGACGGGTGGTTGGTCGAGGTGGCTGCGGGGGCTCGGCACAACTGGATCGCGCACCGGCTGGCTCACATGGTGCGAGGCGCACTGCCTAACGACTCACTGGTGGTTTTCGACGGGGGTGAGTGGGAGATCAGCACCCCTTCAGGTGTACGGAAGCCTGACGTTCTCATCGTTCCTCGTGACGTCGCGCGATCGGTGATCGTGGACGAGGTGCCGAAAATGCTTCCAGGACTCGACGTCTTGCTTGTTGCCGAGGTGGTCTCGCCGGGCAGCGGAAGTGAACGGACCGATCGGGTGCGAAAGGTCGGTGAGTATGCGGCGCTCGGGATTCCCGAATATTGGATTGTGGAGCATCGTCCCGGCATTCGAGTCATCCGGCTGTTGCTCGATGCGAGCGCAGGCACCTATCGTGCCGATCCGGCGGTCGGATCCGGCTCGGTGTTCGACGTAGTGTTGCAGGGGGACAGCGATGTTCGAGTGTCCTTCGATCCCGAACAGCTGATCGAGTTCTGACTGCTCGGCGGCAAAGGCTCGCTCCGACTGAAACCCGGAGCGAGCCTTTGTCGTAGGTGACGCGGATCGAATTGTGGCCGATGGGTGGGTGATACGGCTACTCGACTGTCCCGGCACGCGATTCGCGCGGACATTGCGAGCAGGGCCGCTGGTGCCGTGGCGCGATGAACCAGACTGTTGTGCCGTTACTTTCGGGATCCTCGGGGTACCAAGGGCACCGCTGCCAGAGCGGCGATCGCCGCCAAGGCGTACACCACGGGGAAGCCGGTTGCTGTGATGACGGCGCCGAAAAGTGGTGGGACGGCCGCTATTGCGAGGTTCTGGCCGGTGTTCTGGACGCCGAGACCTCGGCCGCTCCAGAACGGGCCCGCGATTTCGGCCACGGCGGTGAAGGCCAAGCCGTTGTCGGACACCGAGACCACCGAAGCCGCGACCATCAACGGGACGGCGGCCCACCACCAGTCGGTCCAGGCCGTGATCGTCAGGGCGGCCATGGCGACCGCGGCGGCGACGGCCACCTGGCGCAGGGGGCCGAGGCGGGAGCCGACGCGGTCCGACCAGGCTCCCGCGCCGATTCTTCCCGCGGCGCCCAGGAACTGGGTGGCGGTCATCAGCGCGCCCGCGGCGGCCAGTGACCAGCCCAGGTCGACGTGCAGCCACAGCAGGCCGAAGGTCCACAGGGTGGCCTGGGGGACGACCAGCAGGATCGAGACGCCGTGGATGCGCCACAGGGTGGAGTCCCCGCGATAGGGGTTGGCGCGGTCGGCTGCCTTCGCCGCCGGTCGCGGTGGGTCGACGATGCCGACCAGGCAGCCGATCGCGGCGACACCGGCCATCAGCGCGGGCACCAACAGGGCCGCGGGGATGCCGTGGTGCGCGGCCACCCACGGGATGGTGAGCGCACCGATGCCGACACCCAGCGGTTGCGCGGTCTGGCGGATACCCATGGCCAGACCACGCCGATCCGGCGGGAACCAGCCGACGATCACCCGGCCACTGGCGCCGTTGGAGCTGGCGGCGCCGATACCGCCCACGAACAGCAGCACGCCGAACGCGACCGGGTTGTCCACCACGGCCGCGCCGACGCCTGCCGCGAACATCAGTAGCGTTCCCGCTACCAGCACGATGCGTTCGCCGATCCGGTCGACCACGTACCCCCACGCGATCAGGGTGCAGACCAGACCTACGGTCGGTAGTGCCACCAGCGCGCCGGCGGACGCGAGCGAATCGCCACGAGCGGTGAGCGCGGGCAGCAGGAACGGGGTGCCGTGGATGAAGATCGAACTCGAGGTCTGCGCGAAGACGCCGAGGGCAAGCATCAACCAGCGTCGGCCGTCACCGATCTGCGTTACTTCGGACGTCGGCCGCGCGTCTGTCACGATTTTCACCTCGCCGGATTGCACGATTGCATCTCACTATCTGAGATTGATGTCTCATTGCTTGAACATTGATGATCACGCTACACCTGTGACCCGTGGATGTTGCCCACCGAAGAGGTGTCTGACGGGTCACATCACGGCATGCGCGAATCCCGCACGCGGGCAGCGGCTTCGAATCACATCGGTGTGAGCTTGTCCACACTTTTCCCGAACCGCTATCGAACGGCTCCGGTCGCATCACGGGCGCGTTCGGGCAGGTAGCCCCGTCTCGATAGACTCCGGGCATGCGCTTAGGTCGAGTTGCCAGTCCCGATGGAGTTGCTTTCGTGAGCATCGAGGGCGACGGAAGCGATGCCGTCGCCAAGGAGATCGCCGAACATCCGTTCGGCTCGCCGACGTTCACCGGGCGGAGCTGGCCGCTGGCCGATATCCGCCTGCTGGCGCCGATCCTGGCGA
This sequence comes from Nocardia salmonicida, assembly GCF_036142455.1. Lineage (NCBI taxonomy): Bacteria > Bacillati > Actinomycetota > Actinomycetes > Mycobacteriales > Nocardiaceae > Nocardia > Nocardia salmonicida. The sequence goes on along the minus strand of NZ_CP108014.1, from coordinate 4,238,195 downwards.
GCAAAGTGATCTGCATCGGCAAGAACTACGCTGCCCACGCGGCCGAGATGGGCGGCGAGGCGCCGGTCGACCCGGTGATCTTCATCAAGCCGAACACCTCGATCATCGGCCCGAACGCATCGATCATCCTGCCGCCCAGCTCTTCCCAGGTCGATTTCGAGGGCGAGCTGGCCGTGGTGATCGGCCGTCCGTGCAAGGACGTCTCGGCGGCGAAGGCATCCGAGGTAATCCTCGGCTACACCGTCGCCAACGATGTCACCGCTCGTGATCAGCAGCGCCACGACGGCCAGTGGACCAGGGCCAAGGGCTACGACACGTTCTGCCCGCTCGGCCCGTGGATCGAAACCGCGCTGGATCCAAGCGATCTGGAGATCACCACCGAAGTCGACGGTGAGGTCCGCCAGCGCAGCCGCACTTCGCTGTTCCTGCACGATATTCCGAAGATCATCGAATGGATCAGCTCGGTGATGACCCTGCTGCCCGGTGACGTGATCCTCACCGGCACACCGGAAGGCGTCGGTCCGCTGCAGGCCGGGCAGAACGTGTCGGTCACCGTCGAGGGCATCGGCACCCTCACCAATCCTGTTGCCACCAAGCGCTGATACAGCGGAGAAGAGAGTCATGACTGAAGTCCGGGTTCGTTTCTGCCCGTCGCCGACCGGCACGCCGCACGTCGGCCTGGTGCGCACGGCGCTGTTCAACTGGGCGTACGCGCGCCACCACGGCGGCAAGTTCGTGTTCCGCATCGAAGACACCGACGCCGCACGCGATTCCGAGGATTCCTACCGCGCGCTGCTCGACGCGCTGCGCTGGCTCGGGCTCATCTGGGACGAGGGCCCCGAGGTCGGCGGACCCTACGAGCCCTACCGGCAGTCGCTGCGCCGCGATCAGCACCTCGACGTGGTGCGCAAGCTGCTCGAGGCGGGCGAGGCGTATGAAGCGTTCTCGACGCCGGAGGAGGTCGAGGCCCGGCACCGGGCGGTCGGTCGCGATCCGAAACTTGGTTACGACAATTTCGATCGCGATCTCAGCGCCGAGCAGATCGCGGCGTACAAAGCCGAGGGTCGCCCCGCCGTGGTCCGACTGCGGATGCCCGACGAAGATCTCGGATGGAACGATCTCGTTCGCGGGGAAACCACCTTCAAAGCCGGTACCGTTCCCGATTTCGCTCTCACCCGTGGCAACGGCGACCCGCTCTACACATTGGTTAATCCGGTCGACGACGCGATGATGCGGATCACCCATGTGTTGCGGGGCGAGGATCTGCTCTCCTCGACGCCGCGTCAGCTCGCGCTGTATGCCGCGCTGCAGCGTATCGGGGTTGCCGAGTTCACGCCCGAGTTCGGGCATCTGCCGTTCGTGATGGGCCAGGGCAACAAGAAACTGTCCAAGCGCGACCCGGAATCGAATCTGTTTCTGCACCGCGACCGCGGATTCATCCCCGAGGGTTTGCTGAATTACCTCGCCCTGCTCGGCTGGAGCATCGGCGAGGACCGCGATGTGTTCTCCATGCTGGAAATGGTCGCGGCTTTCGATATTTCCTCGGTGAATTCGAATCCGGCCCGCTTCGATCAGAAGAAGGCCGACGCGATCAACGCCGAGCAGATTCGACTTCTCGAGCCCGGCGATTTCGGTCACCGTTTGCGCGAGTTCCTCACCGCGCAGGGCCACATCGGCGCCGAAATCGACGAGAAGACCTTCCTGGTCGCCGCCGAACTCGTGCAGACCCGCATCGTGGTGCTCGGTGACGCGTGGGACCTGCTGAAATTCCTGTTCGTCGCGCCCGAGGAGTTCGCGATCGACCAGGCGGCGGGCACCAAGAACCTCGGCGCCGAGGCCGACCCGGTGCTCGACGCCGCGATCGCCGCTGTGGAGCCACTGGGCGAGTGGACCACCCAGGCACTGGAGGAGGCGCTGAAAAAGGCGCTGATCGACGATCTGGGGCTCAAGCCGCGCAAAGCATTCGCGCCGGTGCGGGTCGCGGTGACGGGCTCGCACATCAGTCCGCCGCTGTACGAGTCGATGGAATTGCTCGGCCGCGAGGCCTCGCTCGACCGGCTGCGTGCCGCGCGTGGTTGGGCTCCTGCCGCGCAGTAGCTGTGCGGAGCGGGTGCGGCCACTGCGCCGCATCCGCTCCCGAGGGTGCGAAAACAGCCGAAAAGTGGGTTCTGACCAGGCGATTTGTAGTTTACCCCCTAGTGTTTGGTAATCTTCTCATCGCCGCGGAACACGGCCTCGCAACACCGACAACCACTCGGTGGAGATTGCAAGGTCGGGCGTTTCGGTCTTTGGGGTATGGTGTAATTGGCAACACAGCTGTTTCTGGTACAGCCATTCTAGGTTCGAGTCCTGGTACCCCAGCAAGGTTTCACACTGTGAGATCGTCCTGGCCCCGTCGTCTAGCGGCCTAGGACGCCGCCCTCTCAAGGCGGTAGCGCGGGTTCGAATCCCGTCGGGGCTACAAAGCAAAGTAAGGCTCCCGGTCGAATCCGACCGGGGGCCTTCTTCGTTTCTACAATCGCTTGTGCAATGCCTCGGCGGCCGCGACCAGATCGGCGGCCCAGCGCGCGCCCGGCCTGCGGCCCATTCGATCGATCGGTCCCGATACCGACACGGCGGCCACGATCACCCCGCCGGCATCGCGCACCGGCGCCGACACACTCGCCACGCCCTGCGCGCGCTCGGCGGCGCTCTGCGCCCAGCCCCGCTTACGTACCTCGGCCAGTGCCCGGTCGCCGAACACCGCGTCGGCGAGGACCGTGCGCTGCAACTCGGGATCGGCCCACGCCAGCAACACCTTCGCCGCCGAACCCGCGGTGAGCGGTAGCCGCGAACCGATCGGCACGGTGTCGCGCAGGCCGACCGGCGGCTCCAGCGCCGCGACGCAGACGCGTGCGTGTCCGTCGCGGCAGTACAGCTGGACGCTTTCGCCGGTGATCTCGCGCAGACGGGGCAGAATGGCAGCGGCGGCCTCCACCAGTGGATCGGCCGCCCCCGCCGACAACTCGGTGAGCGCGGGCCCCGGCCGCCACAATCCGTTGCCGTCGCGCGCCAGCAGCCGATGCGTTTCCAGCCCGACCGCCAGCCGGTGCGCGGTGGCACGGGGCAGGCCGGTGCGGGTGCACAGGTCATTGAGACCGCAGGGCTCGTCGGCGACGGCGTAGAGCACCGCCACGGCTTTGTCGAGAACACCGATACCGCTATGCTGTCTCATAGAACGATACTAACGTCTCAAATGCTGAGATACCAAGTATGCCCGTCGAAAGGTGATCAAGCAATGGCCGAGCGCGCTCGCACACTGGCCGAGAAGGTGTGGGAACAGCACGTCGTCGCCAAAGGCGAAGGCGATGGTTCCTCCCGTGAACCGGACCTGATCTACATCGATCTGCACCTCGTGCACGAGGTGACCAGCCCGCAGGCCTTCGACGGGCTACGCGCGGCAGGCCGTCCGGTGCGCCGAACCGATCTCACCATCGCCACCGAGGACCACAACGTCCCCACCGCCGATATCGACAAGCCGATCGCCGACCCGATCTCGCGCACCCAGGTGGACACGCTGCGCCGCAACTGTGCCGAATTCGGCGTGCGCCTGCACTCGATGGGCGATGTGGAGCAGGGCATCGTGCACGTCGTCGGCCCGCAGCTGGGCCTCACCCAGCCCGGCATGACCGTCGTCTGTGGCGACAGCCATACCTCCACCCACGGCGCGTTCGGCGCACTGGCGATGGGCATCGGCACCAGTGAGGTCGAGCACGTGCTCGCCACCCAGACGTTGTCGCTGCGCCCGTTCAAGACGATGGCCATCACCGTCGACGGCGAATTGGCGCCCGGCGTCACGAGCAAGGACCTGATCCTGGCCGTGATCGCCGAGATCGGCACCGGCGGCGGTCAGGGCTATGTGCTGGAGTACCGCGGCGAGGCGATTCGCAAGCTGTCGATGGAGGCGCGGATGACGATCTGCAACATGTCCATCGAAGCGGGTGCTCGCGCCGGCATGATCGGCCCCGACGAGGTGACCTACGAATTCCTGAAGGGCCGCCCGCACGCTCCGCAGGGAGCCGACTGGGATGCCGCAGTGGCCTCCTGGGACGCACTGGTCACCGAGGAGGGCGCGGAGTTCGACGCCGAGGTCCACATCGACGCGAACACGCTGACCCCGTTCGTCACGTGGGGCACCAATCCCGGCCAGGGCCTGCCGCTGGGCGCGAATGTGCCCGACCCGGCCCAGATCACCGACGAGAACGAGCGTGAATCCGCCGAGAAGGCGTTGCGCTACATGGACCTGACGCCGGGAATGCCGCTGCGTGAGGTGAGCGTGGACACCGTATTCGTCGGCTCCTGCACCAACGGCCGGATCGAGGACCTGCGCGCCGTCGCCGATGTTTTGAAGGGCCGCCAGGTCGCCGACGGCGTGCGAATGCTGGTTGTGCCGGGCTCGATGCGGGTGCGCGCGCAGGCGGAAAAAGAAGGACTCGGCGAGATTTTCACCGCCGCGGGCGCGGAATGGCGTCAGGCGGGCTGCTCGATGTGCCTGGGGATGAATCCCGATCAGCTCGAACCGGGCCAGCGCTGCGCCTCGACCTCGAACCGCAATTTCGAGGGCAGGCAGGGCAAGGGCGGTCGCACGCACCTGGTCTCACCGCTGGTCGCGGCCGCCACGGCGGTCCGTGGAACCCTGTCCTCGCCTGCTGATCTGGCCTGAGCCACCGATCACCACAGATCGAAAGGGAATCGTTATGGAAGCCTTCACCGTTCACAAAGGCATCGGTGTGCCGCTGCGCAGGTCCAATGTCGACACCGATCAGATCATCCCCGCCGTTTACCTGAAGCGCGTGACCCGTACGGGTTTCGAGGACGGCTTGTTCGCCGGTTGGCGTACCGATCCGGAGTTCATTCTCAACAACGAGCCGTTCAACCGCGGCAGCGTGCTGGTGGCGGGCCCGGATTTCGGCACCGGCTCTTCGCGAGAGCACGCTGTGTGGGCGCTGTCGGACTACGGCTTTCGGGTGGTCATCTCGTCTCGTTTCGCAGACATCTTCCGTGGAAATGCGGGTAAGGGCGGGTTGTTGGCCGCACAGATGTCACAGAACGATGTCGAAATGCTCTGGAAGCTGATCGAGGAACAGCCCGGCATCGAATTGGTTGTCGACCTGTCCGCTCGCACCGTCACAGCGGGAACCGTCGTGTTGCCGTTCGATATTGACGACTACACCCGCTGGCGTCTGCTGGAGGGTTTGGACGACATCGGCCTCACGCTGCGACAGGCCGACGTCATCGGCGAGTTCGAAAAGGGAAGGCCGTCATGGAAACCCGTGACGCTGCCGGAGCCTATTTCACGGGCGTAATCAGCTGGGGCGCTTAGGCGGGCTTCCCGGGCGGCGGTAGCTGGACGTGTGCTAAACCACATGAATTTTGGCGTGGCACATAGACTCTTGCTCAAACTGGGTTTACCGTGGTACCTAGTCGGTCCGACGACGGGCCATTAGTCTGCGGAGGATTCAATGAACAAGGCGGAACTGATCGACGTTCTGACCGAAAAGTTGGGTACGGACAGGCGGACGGCTACTGCGGCTGTCGAGAATGTTGTCGACACCATCGTCCGTGCCGTGCACAAGGGTCAAAGCGTCACCATCACCGGATTCGGTGTGTTCGAACAGCGCAAGCGTGCTCCCCGGGTTGCCCGTAACCCCCGTACCGGTGAAACCGTGAAGGTGAAGGCCACTTCGGTGCCTGCCTTCCGACCGGGCGCACAGTTCAAGGCGGTCATCGCGGGTAAGCAGAAGCTGGCCTCGTCCGGGCCTGCCGTCAAGCGAGGCGTGAATGCCCCGGTGGCGGCGAAGAAGGCGGCAGCCAAGAAGACCGCGGCGAAGAAGACCGCGGCCAAGAAGGCGACGCCGTCGAAGGGTCCCGCGAAGACCACGGCCCGCAAAGCCGCCACCAAGGCACCTGCCGCCAAGAAGACCACGGCGGCAAAGAAAGTGACGGCGGCCAAGAAGGCGCCCGCCAAGAAGGTGACGGCGGCCAAGAAGGCGCCCGCCAAGAAGGTCACAGCCGCCAAGACCACGGCGGTCAAGAAGACCACTGCTGCGAAGAAGGCTCCCGCTAAGAAGACTGCTGCTAAGAAGACTGCCGCCCGTCGTGCTCGTTGATCCTGCCGCAGCGGGATCAGGTCGGGGAATGTGCACGTAGGCCGCATCACCCACCACTGGACCGAGAACGGCCCCGGGAATCCCGGGGCCGTTTCGGCTGTTTCGAGCCCGTCCGATGGACTCAGGTGGTGACGATTGCCGTCGACAGCGAACGGTCCATATGGTTCGCGGCGACCAATCGGTCCCCGACGAACGACAATGCCCAGACGCTGCCCTTGCGATTGCGTGCCGAGGGCAGCGTGAGCCCGCCCTGCTCGGCCAGCCACTGTGTCAGATCGGGAATCACCCCGCCCTGACTACATACCACCGGCACGCCTCGATCGGTTACCAACGACAGAAATCGTTGCCGCGCGGCGCTTTTCGCTGAATCGTAACCTTGCTCGGAAAACATTGGCTCGCAATTGATTTCGGCATCGAGCTGTTCCGCCAACGGGGTCACGGTTTGGACGCAGCGCAGTGGATCGGCGGAATAGATCTCGGATGCGCCGAACGCCAACAGATTCGGCGTCAATCCCTTCGCCTGCTGTTCCCCGGAGGCTTCGAGCGGACGCAACTCGTCGGGTCCGTCGAAGCGGTTGCGCTTGCCCGCCTTCGCGTGGCGCACCAGCAGCACCGTGTTGGTGCGGGCGGGCAGCCGAGCGAAGATCCGGACGATCTGGCGATCCATCGGATACGACAACTGGTCCATCACCTCGGCGAGGGGGAACCACCGCATCTGGTCGACTTCGTTGTTGACGGCGAAGTCGCCGTCGGCGGCCTCGGCGGCCCAGTAGTCGACCCGCTTGAGCTGACGGTGGCCCGGGATCGGATAGGTGACATGGCCGAGATAGCGCCCCAGCGTGGCCGGTAGACCGGTTTCCTCGCCTACCTCGCGCACGGCCGCGACCACCGGGGTCTCGCCGGGATCGAGCTTGCCCTTCGGCAGCGACCAGTCACCGTACTTCGGCCGGTGGATGACGCCGATCTCCGGGCCGTCAGCGCCCGCACGCCACAGGACCGCTCCTGCCGCGTGAATATTGGGCCTTACCCGCGGGTCTCGCAACGACGCGTCCTTGCTCTGCGCGCTCATGGCTGGTCGGGGCGACGCAAACGCATGAGGAAGGCTTGGTGGTCACGTACCTGGTCGGCTTCGACATCGGTCGGACTGGCCTGCCAGGTCCCGTCCGGGAGCAGGATCCAGCAGCGAGTGGCCGGATCGAGCGCGGAATCGAACACCTTCCCGAGTTGGTCGACCAGCTTGGGATCTTTCACCTGCACCATCACTTCGACCCGGCGGTCGAGATTGCGGTGCATCATGTCGGCGCTGCCGATCCACGTCTGTTCCTGCGCGCCGAATTCCATCACCCGGGAATGTTCGAGGAACCGGCCGAGGATCGAGCGCACCTCGATGTTCTCGCTCAGGCCGGGCACACCGGCGCGCAGGCCGCAGATGCCGCGCACCACGATCTGCACCGGCACCCCCGCCAGCGAGGCGCGGTAGAGCGCGTCGATGATCTGCTCGTCGACGATCGCGTTGGCCTTGATCCGGATCCGGGCGGCCGAACCTTGACCGGCCAGCTCGATTTCGCGATCGATCCGCTCGATGATGCCCGCGCGCACGCCGAGCGGCGCCACCATCAGGTTGCGGTAGTCCTCCTTGCGGGAGTATCCGGTCAGCGAATTGAACAGGTCGGTGAGATCGGCGCCGATCTCCGGTGCGGCGGTGAACAGACCGACGTCTTCGTAGAGGCGTGCGGTCTTGGGGTTGTAGTTGCCGGTGCCGATGTGGCAGTAGCGCCGGATCGTCGAACCCTCGCGACGCACCACCAGGCAGGTCTTGCAGTGGGTCTTGAGGCCGACCAGGCCGTAGACCACGTGCACGCCGGCCTGTTCCAGTTCGCGCGCCCATTTGATGTTGGCCTGCTCGTCGAAGCGGGCCTTGATCTCGACCAGCGCGACGACCTGCTTGCCCGCCTCGGCGGCCTCGATCAGCGAATTGATGATGGGGGAGTCGCCGGAGGTGCGGTAGAGCGTCTGCTTGATCGCGAGCACCTGCGGGTCGGCGGCGGCCTGTTCGATGAAGCGCTGCACGCTGGTGGAGAAGGAGTCGTAGGGGTGGTGCACCAGTACGTCGCCCTCGCGCAGTGCGGCGAAGACATTGCGCGGGGTCTCGCGCTCGCCGAAGGCCGCCGGGGTGGCGGGCACATACGGCGCGTCCTTGAGCTCGGGTCGGTCGACGCCGTAGACCTGCCACAGGCAGGACAGGTCGAGCAGTCCGGGCACCTGGATGACATCGGCGGGGTCGACCTCGAGCTCACGTAATAGAAGCTCCAGCATGTGCTCGGTCATGTCGTCGGAGACCTCGAGGCGCACCGGCTTGCCGAAGCGGCGGCGGGCGAGTTCGCGCTCCATCGCCTGCAGCAGGTCTTCGTCGCGATCCTCGTCGACCTCGAAATCGGCGTTGCGGGTGATCCGGAACGAATGCGTCTCCACCACGGTCAGACCGGGGAACAACAGGTCGAGGTGGGCGGCGATGAGGTCTTCCATCGGCAGGAACGCCGCGATCGCCGACGGCGCGCCGGTGCGGCGCACACGCACGAAGCGGTCGACGTTGTCGGGCACCTTCACGCGGGCGAAGTGCTCGCCGCCGGTGCCGGTGTCGCGCACGGTCACGGCGAGATTGAGGCTCAGGCCGGAGATGTAGGGGAACGGGTGCGCCGGGTCGACGGCGAGCGGTGTGAGTACCGGGAACACCTGGTCGGTGAAGTAGTTGGAAAGGCGTTGGCGCTCATCGTCGTCGAGATCGCTCCAGCCGATGATGTCGATGCCCTCGGCGGCGAGTGCCGGGTTCACCTCGTGGATGAAGACGTTGGCGTGCCGCTCGGCGAGCTCTTGGGCGCGGGCGGTGATCATCTCCAGTTGCTCCGACGGTGAGCGACCGTCGGCCGAGCGCACCGACAGGCCGGTTTCGGCCCGGCGTTTCAAACCGGCGACGCGCACCATGTAGAACTCGTCGAGGTTGGACGCGAAGATCGCGAGGAACTTGGCCCGCTCCAGCAACGGCAGCGAGGCGTCCTCGGCCAGCGCCAGGACGCGGGCATTGAAGTCGAGCCAGCTCAGCTCGCGGTTGAGGTAGCGATCTCGCGGCAACCGCTGCGTGCTCGCGTCACCGCCCGAGGCGAGGGCGGCCGCAGGTGGCGGGGAAATCGGGGGCAGCTGCTTGATGGTTTCCGTATCGCTCACGAGATCAATCATCCCTCGAGGAAGGGCCGCCGCGCATCACGACATCGCACGGATCGTTCCGCTCGGTCCGAACGTGGCGATCAGCTAGCACACACTGCGAACGGGATCACTTCTGTGCGGCGAGAATCCGATCTCGCGCAGCGTCGAGGTGGTGAATTCACCGACGCCGAGCGCGCGGACGATCTCCAGATCCTCGGGGGTGTCGACATCGCAGCGCAGGCCTGGCCAGTGCCCGGACAGCGGCACGGCGCCGCCGTCGCGGTGTGCGCGGGCGGAATCGGCGCCGAAGCGGGGCGACAGCAACGCGGCGGTATCGCGGACCAGCAATGCGGCGGTGCCGGTGCCCGTGTGATCTATCACCACCGATCGAGCGGCGACGGCGACGCTGAGCACGTCGGCCAGCTCGGACGGGCGAAGGGCGGGCAGGTCGGCCTGCAGGGCGAGCAGGTGGGTGGGGCCGTAGCGATCGCGCACGTCGGCGGCGCCGGCGGCGAGCGCGATATTGAGCGGATCGGCACCGGCCGCGGGTTCGTCGATCACGTGCGCGCCGAGCTCACGGGCACGGTCGGCGACCAGGGGATCGGGGGTGACCACGGTCAGCGACGACAGCTCGGGCACGGCGGAAGCGGCCACGACAGTGTCGGTGAACATGGCCAGCACGAGCTGGGCGCGCTGCTCGGTGCTCAGCAGGCTCGCCAGCCTGCTCTTGGCCCGGCCGATGTGTTTGACCGCCATCACGGCGTGCACGGTGTGCATGGCTTCGATCCTTGCATGGCATATTGGGCTGATGACGAGGGCGGCGGTTATGGGTGCGGGGTCGTGGGGTACGGCGTTCGCGAAGGTGTTGGCCGAAGCAGGGACCGACGTGACGATCTGGGCCCGGCGCGACGAGGTGGCGCGGGCGCTCGATACCGAGCACCGCAATCCGTTCTACCTACCCGGCGTTCAGCTGCCGCCGGTGCGGGGAACCGATGATCACCGGGTCGCTCTCGACGGGGCCGACCTGGTGGTGCTCGCGGTTCCGTCGCAGTCGCTGCGGGCGAATCTGGATCTGTGGAAGGGCGATATCGGATCAGACGCCACCCTGCTGAGTCTGGCCAAGGGGATCGAGACCGGGACACTGCTGCGGATGAGTCAGGTGATCGCGGAGGTCACCGGGGCCGAGCCGGGGCGCATCGCGGTGTTGTCGGGTCCGAACCTGGCGCACGAGATCGTCGAACGTCAGCCCGCGGCGACGGTGATCGCCTGCACCGATACCGAGCGAGCCGGAGTCGCGCAGCGGGCGTGTGCCACCGGATATTTCCGGCCGTACACCAACACCGATGTGATCGGCTGCGAGATCGGCGGTGCGTGCAAGAACGTCATCGCGCTCGCGTGCGGCATCGCTTCGGGAATGGGGCTGGGCGACAACACGGTGGCCAGCCTCATCACGCGCGGGCTAGCCGAGGTGATCCGGCTCGGTGTGGCGCTCGGGGCGCAACCGGTGACGCTAGCCGGGCTAGCGGGCGTCGGCGATCTGGTGGCTACCTGTACTTCGCCGTTGTCGCGCAACCGGTCCTTCGGGTACGCGCTCGGCGCCGGTGGCACGATGACCGCCGCGCAGGAAGCGACCAATGGGCAGGTGGCCGAAGGTGTGAAGTCGTGCACATCGGTGCGGGCCCTTGCCGCAGAGCACGGGGTGGAGATGCCGCTCACCGATGCGGTGCACAGGGTGTGCCATGAGGGGCTATCGGTGAGCGAGGCGGTCGGCAGCCTGCTCGGTAGGCGGATCAAGCCCGAATAAGGGCGATAGCGCCATGGCGGCGAGAACCTACTACGGTGACGTTCATGACGGAACGGATCAGGGTGGCTGTGGTGTTCGGCGGGCGCAGCAGCGAGCACGCCGTCTCGTGTGTGTCGGCGAGCAGCGTGCTGCGAAACCTCGATCCGACGCGCTACGAGGTGGTGCCGATCGGCATCACCCCCACCGGCGGCTGGGTGCTGGCCGACGGGATCGGCGATTTGGCGCTGAGTCACGGTGTGCAACCGCAGGTCGACGCGTCGGGAACCGCCCTCACGCTGGCCGCTGACCCTGGTCGCTCCGGCGCGCTGGTTGCGCTCGACTCGAGCGCCGTGCTCGGCAACGTCGATGTCGTGTTCCCGATCCTGCACGGTCCCTTCGGGGAGGACGGCACGTTGCAGGGGATGCTCGAACTTGCCGGGATTCCCTATGTCGGCGCGGGCGTGCTTGCCAGCGCGGCGGGCATGGACAAGGAGTTCACCAAAAAGTTGCTGGCGGCCGAATCGTTGCCCGTCGGCGTGCAGGTTGTGCTGCGTCCCGGCGTCGAAACGCTGGCCGAGACCGACCGGACCCGGATCGGTCTGCCCGCCTTCGTGAAGCCCGCGCGCGGTGGTTCCTCGATCGGCATCACCAAGATCACCGACTGGGCCGACCTCGATGCGGCCATCGCCGTCGCCCGTGCGCACGACCCCAAGGTGATCATCGAAGCGGGCATCGTCGGACGCGAAGTCGAGTGCGGCGTACTGGAATTCGCCGACGGCGAGGTGCGAGGCAGCGTCGTCTCCGAGATCCGGATGCCCGATGCCGACGCCGCCGCGCCCGAGTTCTACGACTTCGCCACCAAATACCTCGATGACGTGTGCGAATTCGATGTGCCCGCCAAGCTCGACGACGATGTCGCCGACGAGATCCGTGAGCTGTCGGTGCGCGCGTTCCGCGCGCTGGACTGCCAGGGGCTGGCGCGCGTCGACTTCTTCGTCACCGAGAACGGTCCGGTGATCAACGAGATCAACACGATGCCCGGCTTCACGCCGATCTCGCAGTACCCGCGGATGTGGGAAGCCACCGGCATCGACTACCCGACGCTGGTGTCGACGCTGATCGAGACGGCGGTCGCTCGCGGAACCGGTTTGCGGTAGGAGTTCTGTTCGGCCGCAGGGCTTTCGGCGGGGTCGTGCTCGAAAGCCCTGCGGCGCCAGCTTGTTAGCTCAGAGTTCGCCCGGAGTCGGTTCGCGGGCAGGCAGATTCGCAGTGATGATGTCGGACACGTTCTGCACGGCGCTGGTTCCGGAGCCGTCGGGGACGGTCAGGGCGATGTAGGTCTCGCGGTCGACGGCGAACCAGGTGCCGGTCTTGCCGACCTCGTCGCGGACCTGGAACCACTTCACGCCGTCGATCACCGTCAGCGGGGACGCGCGGTTGAATTCGAGGGGACGGTCCAGGCCACAGCGCAGCGTGATCGGGTCGCCGCCGTCGGGGAGCTGCCAGGCGCGGGTGGCGGGCGGGCTGGGTTCGACGAGGGTGGCCTTGGTGTAGTCGCCGAGTTCGGCGGGCAGGGCGGGGAGCAGAGCCTGGCAGGCAGGACCGTCGGCGGCGGGGGCAGGCACAGGTCCGAGGGCGAGGGGTTCGCGTTCGACGGGGGCGCGCAGGGCGATGAAGGCGGCGACCAGCACAGCGACGATCAACACGACGGGCAGGGCGACCGCGGTGGCGATGAGCGCGGGGGAGTGATGCGACTCGAAGTCGTCATCGTCGGAGTCCGCGTCCGGCTCGGCATCGGGGCCGGACGCGGCGTCGGAATCCGCGTCCGAGCCGTCGTCGGCCGGGGCGGAATCCTCGGCGGTCGTGTCGGCTGATCGCGCGGTGGTGGCGGACGTCGGCTCGTCGCCCGACGATGCCGCGTCGGCAGTGGCGGTGTCGTCGGGGGTGCTCGCCTCGTCGCGATCCTCCGGTGTCGAGTCCGCCATAGCTGTGTGGTCCTTCCATTCGCGGGTTCGCCTGCGTCGTCGGTGGTGCCCGATCGCCTTCGAAAGGGTACCGTCGGGGCGATTTCGTCGGTCACCAGCACAGCGGGAAGGGGTCGGTCATCAGCGAGGACAGCCGTCCGCAGACGGTGCGTGAGCTGGGCGAATTCGCCCTGATCGACCGGATCAACGCCGGTCGGGAGCAGGCCGCGCACGTACTGATCGGACCCGGTGACGATGCCGCGCTGGTCGCCGCGCCCGACGGTCGGTTCGTGGTGAGCACCGACATGCTCGTCGAAGGCAGGCACTTCCGGCTCGACTGGTCCTCGCCCGTCGACATCGGCCGCAAGGCCATCGCGCAGAACGCCGCCGACGTGGTGGCGATGGGCGCGCGGCCGACGGCGTTCGTGGTCGCGCTCGGCTGCCCCGCCGACACCCCCGTGTCGGTGATCGAAGGGATCGCCGACGGGATGTGGATCGAGGCGAGCCGCGCCGGCGGTTCCATCGCGGGCGGCGATCTGGTGCGCAGCGAACAACTGGTCGTCTCGGTGACCGCGTTCGGCGACCTCGGTGGGCAGAACGCGATCACTCGATCCGGCGCTGCCGTCGGCGATATCGTCGCGGTGGCAGGCGAACTCGGCTGGTCCGGTGCCGGGCTGGCCGTATTGACCGGTGGCGCGGACACATCCGATCCGGACTTCACCTATGCCCTTGCGACCCATCGTGTTCCGCAACCGCCCTATGCCGCGGTCCTCGACGCCTTCGGCACGCACACCCCGACCGCGCTCACCGATGTCTCCGACGGCTTGCTCGCCGACCTCGGCCACCTCGCCGCCGCCTCGAACGTCGCCATCGACGTCCACCGCGCGGCACTGACCGACCCCGACCTGGACGCTGTCGCGAAATTGCTCGATGCCGATGCGGCGCAATGGATTCTGGCCGGCGGCGAAGACCACGCCTTCGTCGGAACCTGGCCCGCCGGAGTCTCGGTTCCCGCGGGCTGGCGGCCGATCGGCGTAGTAACCGCAGGCAGTGGCGTCACCGTCGACGGCGTGGCGCCCACCGGTGGCACCGGCTGGGAATCGTTCCGTGGGGTGGACGCCACGCCCACCGACGACGAACGATAGGTTGTGCGGTCATGGGTGCGAAACCACTGTCGGAGATCATCGATCCGGGCTGGGCCCGGGCACTGGAGCCGGTCACCGACCGCATCAGTGAAATGGGCGAATTCTTACGTGAAGAGAACGCGGCGGGCCGCGGCTACCTCCCCGAAGGGGAGAACGTACTGCGCGCCTTCCAGCGTCCGTTCGACGCGGTGCGCGTGCTCATCGTCGGCCAGGACCCGTACCCCACGCCCGGCCACGCGATGGGACTGAGTTTCTCTGTCACGCCACAGGTTTCGCCGGTGCCGCGCAGCCTGTCCAACATCTTCGCCGAATACAGCAAAGACCTCGGCTTCGATACCCCGACCTGTGGTGACCTGAGCCCCTGGTCGGATCAGGGTGTGCTGCTGCTGAACCGCGTACTCACCGTCGCCCCCGGCGCGCCCGCCTCCCATCGCGGCAAAGGCTGGGAAGCGGTCACCGAGCAGGCGATCGGGGCACTGGTCGCCCGCGACGAGCCGCTCGTAGCCGTGCTGTGGGGCAACGACGCTCGCTCGCTGAAGCCCACCCTCGTCGCCGCCGAGGTGCCCTACGTCGAATCGGCGCACCCCTCACCGCTTTCCGCCTCGCGCGGGTTCTTCGGTTCACGACCCTTCTCCCGGGTCAACGAACTGCTCGACGAACTCGGCGCCGATCCTGTCGACTGGCGGCTGCCCTGACCCGGGGCGTCGCCCGCACCAGAAGAGAATGATGAAGGAGCACAACCCGATGCACATCTCCACCGTTCGCGCTGCCCTCGCGACCGCCGCCGTGGCCGCCGCCATCACCGCGGGCGCAGGCTCGGCCACCGCCGCAGGCCTGCAGCTCGAGCCCTACGACGAGCAGGCCGCCCCGGTGGCCACCACCCAGGTCGGCGAGGAATGGACCTCCACCGGCACCTCCACCATCTCGTCCGGCGTGAACGCGAAGGTGACCTGCCTGCTGCAGAACACCTTCAGCGCCCTCGGCGCTGCGTGCTGAGTTATTAGCGGCTGGCGCCGCGGGGGTTTTCGGCCCTGCGGGCCTCGCATCCGAAGGGCGATACTGCGCCTTCGGCGTTCCGTCTCGCCCTTCGGATGCGAGGCGGCCGAAAACCCGTGGTGGCTGAGTCCCGGCGTGGCGTTGGTCGCGCCGGGGTTGGTCAGCTCAGTCGCGGGAGTTGGTGAGTTCTAAGTGAGTCCCACGTAGTTCGGCTTGCGCTTGCCGACGAAGGCGTCGACGCCTTCACGGCCGGTGTCGCTGTTTGCGGCGGCCGAAATGCTGTCGCGTTCGGCGTCCAGCTGCTGGTCCAATGTTGCCGTCGGTGACTGGGCCAGCAGCTTTTTCATGGCCGTGTAGGTGGGGCGGGGGCCGGTGACGAAGGTCTGCGCCACACGGAACGCTTCGGCGCGGATGTCCTCGTCCGCGACCGTGCGGCTCAGGACGCCGAGGCGCACGGCCTCTTCGGCGTCGAGTACGGCGTCGGTGAGCAGGATCTCGGTCGCCCGGCTCCGGCCGACGATGCGGGGAAGCGACCAGGACATGCCGCCGTCGGGGGACAGGCCGATGCCGGGGTACGCCGGACGCAGTTTCGTCGAGGGGCCACCGATCGCGATGTCGGCGGCGCAGACCAGGCTCATGCCCGCACCCGCCGCCCAGCCCTGCACGGCGGCGATCACGGGGACGGGGGCGGCCGCGAGCGCGCGGACGAAATCGTGGAGTTGGTCGGCCAGCTCGTGCAGGTAGGCGCCGCGGTCATCGGAGGCGGCGAAATTGCGGACATTGCCGCCCGCGCAGAAGTTCGCGCCCGCGCCGGTGAGCAGCACGGCGCCGACCGACGGGTCGAGTGCGCGCAGGGCTGCGGTGCCCGCGTTGATCAGGTCGAAATCCATCGAGGTGCCTGCGGCGGCGGTGGCGATGGTCAGCTGCAGGACGCCGTCGATGACCTCGGCGGCAAGGACCGGTTCGGTGGTACTCATGGGCGTCACCTTAATCGGGCCCGCGTGCGCGGCGTTCCGCAGCCTTTGCGCACGGCCGGAGGTACGCCCCCGGTGCGGCGGCGGCAGCGTTTCTCAGTCGCGGCGCCACAATTGTTCGGGCAGCAGGGTGAACGGATCGGTTCGGCGGATGCCGGTGTCGGTGAAGCCGTGCCTGCGGTAGAAGGCGTGGGCGCGCGGATAGTCGGCGAAGACCCACAGGGTGCACGGTGACGCGGGGGCGGCGGCTTCGATCAGGGAGTCGGCGATACCGGTGCCGTGCCAGGCGCTGCGTACGTAGAGCGCTTCGAGTTCGGCCTCCTCGGCGGACGCCGACCGGCCCGGCTGTCGACCGAGTACGGACGAATTCGTCCCGGAGGCGAAGCCGATCAGCTGGTCGCCGACCAGCGCGACCGGCAACTGGTGGATGCCGTCGGCGCGACGACGTTCCCAGGTGAGCGCGGAGCGTTCGAGGTCGAAGCCGTCGAGGATGTGAGCGGGGACGAGCGTTCCGTAGGCCTCGCGCCAGCTGGCGATGTGGCAGGCGGCGAGTTCGGTGACCCTGGTCGCCGTCAGCGGCGCGATACGCCAGTCAGCCACGGCCGGCCCGTTCGACGCTCGGTCGCTGTACGACAAAGCCCCGGATCACCCGCGAGGGGTGCCGGGGCACTGTCGGCAGAATGTACGGGCTGAAAATCAGCCGCGGGCGACCTTGCCCGCCTTCAGGCAGGAGGTGCACACGTTCATCCGGCGGGTGTTGCCAGGGGCAACCTGCGCACGCACGGTCTGGATGTTCGGGTTCCAGCGACGGTTGGTGCGCCGGTGCGAGTGCGAGACCGACTTCCCGAAACCGGGGCCCTTGGCGCAGACGTCGCAAACGGCAGCCATGTCGCGAGCTCCTTCATGTCATAAGCGGACAGCGGCGCACGTATGCCCGCTGAACCGGAAACTGATGTCGTCAAATGCCTTGCCGACTGATGTCGGCCAGCGCAGACCCACGTGGGCCGCACGAGGCAACCCTGCAAGACTAGCGGGCCGGGCCTCGAACTTCCAAACCGGGGTATCCCGGTCGACAGGCCGAGCGTAGCCCGGATGAGGGCCCTTCCGAGGTCAGCATAGCGCTGTCGGTCGCTGGCGCTAACCTGGCGTGCGTGCTCGGCGCGCGAGCACGCAGAACGGGGAAGCGAGGTGGCGGTGTCGCACGTGCGGGAGTCTCTCGACGGCCCCGATCTGCTGGTCTGGGCTCGCGGTTGCCGCACCGACCTGGAGCTACGCCGCGCCGAGATCGACGCGCTCAACGTGTTCCCCATCGCCGACGCCGACACCGGTACCAATCTGCTCGCCACCATGCGAGCGGCCGTCGCGACGGCCGATCAGATCACCGACGACGCGCCTTCCGCTCATCTGATCGCGCAGGGCTTGGCCCGCGGCGCGACGACGGGCGCGCGGGGAAACTCGGGGATCATCCTGTCCCAGGTCCTGCGGGGCATCGCCGAGGCCGTCACCGCCGGTCCGCTGACCGGTGAACGTCTGCAGGTGGCGCTGCGGCGCTCGGCGGTGCTCGTCCGCACCGGGCTGAGTGCCCCGGTCGAGGGGACCATCCTGACCGTGCTCGAGCGTGCCGCGGTCGCCGCGGCCGAGTCGGCCGATCAGTCGCTCGTGACCGTCGCCCGCCGCGCCGCCGACGGTGCCGCGCGCGCGTTGAGCGAGACGCCGGCCCAGCTGGGTGTGCTTCGCGCGGCCGGGGTGGTCGACGCCGGGGCGCGGGGACTGCTCGTGCTGCTGGACTGTCTCGTGGCTGAAGTCTGCGGTGAACCGACCGACCGGGTCAGGTACACGCGGGGCGAACGACCCGACCACGGGCCGCATCGGCGACCGGTCGACGGACACGACGAGAGCGACCCCGGTGAGATCGGTCACGACGACGAAGCGGACAGTCGACGCGCGATGTCGGACGGTCACGAGCGCCGGACCGCCGATGCCCGCGTCGACAACGATCACCGGGATCAGGACGCCGATCCGCACTTCGAGGTCATGTACGTGATCTCCGGGACCGACGACACGGCCGCGAGCGGGCTGCGGGATCGACTCGCGGTGCTCGGTGACTCCGTGGTGGTGGTCGGCGACGGTGCGACCACCTGGTCGGCTCATGTGCACTGCCGCGACGCGGGGGCCGCCATCGAGGCTGGCCTCGCGGTGGGCACCGTGACGGGCATCCGGATCGAGAGTTTCGCGGTGACCGCGCCCCACAGCGGCAACCACGGGCACGGCGCCGACGCGCTCGGCCTCACCCACCACACGCACGTCGACACAGTGACGATCGAGCCGCGCACGCACCACGACGGCGACCGGCCACCCGGTCTCGTGGACCGAGACCTCGCCACCCCCGACGCGGACCGCGGCGTGCTGGCGGTGGTGGGCGGTGCCGCCGCCGCGCGCCTGTTCGAGGACGCGGGCGCGGTGGTGTTGCGAGGGGATCGGCAGCTCGACACGAACACCCTGCTGCGGGCGATCCGCGGTATGCCCAATCGTGAGGTGCTGGTCCTGCCCAACGGGGCCCTGCCCGCGCAGGAACTCGTCGCGGTCGGTGCGGCCGCGCGTGACGGGTCGCGTGATGTGTTGTTGCTGCCGAGCGCGTCGATGGTGCAGGGCCTCGCGGCCTTGGCCGTGCACGATCGCGGGCGGATCGCGGTCGACGACGCGTTCGCGATGTCGGAGGCGGCGGCGACCACACGGTGGGGTGCGCTGCGCGCGGCGCGGGTGCGGGCGCTGACGATGGTCGGAATGTGTTCTCCGGGTGACGGATTGGGTCTGGTCGGCCACGATGTGGTGGTGATCGACCCCGATGTGGTCGGCGCGGGAAGCATCCTGCTGGACCGAATGCTCGGTCTCGGTGGGGAATTGGTGACATTGCTGATGGGTGCCGACGCGGGGCCCGAGTTGGCGCAGGTGCTCGCCGATCACGTGCGAGCCGGTTTCCCCGGTGTCGAGGTGGTCGTGTATTCCGGTGGACAGCAGGCGGATCTGGTGCAGATAGGGGTCGAGTAGATGGCGACGTTGAGTGACCGGCTCGACCACGTGCTCGGCGTCAAGGCGGCCGACCGGCTGACCGAGGCGTTCGACATGACCACCGTCGAGGATCTGTTGCGCCACTATCCGGTGCGCTACGCGACCCAGGGCCAGCCCCTCACCGAGGAGGAACCCGAAGAGGGCGCGCACATCACCGTCATCGGCCGCATCGCGAAAACCGAACTGCGCCCGATGAAGAACCGCCGTGGCTCGCTGTTGAAGGTGCAGCTCGACACCGGCGCCCAGCGTCCGCTCGAGGCCACCTTCTTCAATGGTGACAAGGTGCGCTATCTGGTGAAAGAGGGTGTGCGAGCGATGATGTCGGGCACCGTGCACTGGTGGCGCCCCGACCGCTGGAACCTCTCGCACCCCGACTACCTGATCCTGCCCGACAAGCCGGAAGCCGGCGTGGAGGAACTCACGTCCGTGCGTGGCAGCGGTGCGCTGCGCGGCCTCGCGCAGAGCGCGAAAGGCGCGGGGGGAGTGGATGCCTCGTTCTTCGAACGCGAATTCGTACCCGTGTATCCGGCGACCGCCAAGGTCCAGAGCTGGGACCTGTTGGCCTGCATCCGCCAGGTGCTCGACCAGCTCGACCCCATCGAGGACCCGCTGCCCGCCGACCTGCGCGAGGAACGCCAATTCCTCCCGTTGTCGGAAGCGCTGCGCCTGATCCACCTTCCCGAGCACAAGGTGGACATCGAGAAGGCAAGGGACCGGCTCCGTTTCGACGAGGCGCTCGCCCTGCAGCTCGTGCTGGCCGAGCGCCGTCACGAGGTGGAGGGCCGCACCGCCCCGGCCTGTCCGCCGTCGACCGAGGGAATCGCCGCCGCCTTCGACGAACGGTTGCCCTTCGAGCTCACCGAAGGTCAGCAGCAGGTGCTCGCGGAGATCTCGCGAGACCTGTCGCGTACCCGCCCCATGCACCGGCTGCTCCAGGGCGAGGTGGGCTCGGGCAAGACGATCGTGGCGCTGAACGCCATGCTGCAGGTAGTGGACTCGGGCCGCCAGTGCGCGCTGCTCGCACCGACCGAAGTCCTCGCCGCGCAGCACTATCGGTCGCTGCGCGCCATGCTCGGTGACCTCGGCAACGCGGGCGAACTCGGCGCCGCCGAGAACTCGACCAAGGTCGTCCTGCTCACCGGATCGATGTCGACGGCCGCGAAGAAGGCGGCGCTGCTGGACGCGATGACCGGTGAGGCGGGCATCGTCATCGGCACCCACGCGCTCATCCAGGACGCCGTCGAGTTCTACGACCTCGGCCTCGTGGTGGTCGACGAACAGCACCGCTTCGGCGTCGAGCAGCGAGATGCGTTGCGCGCCAAAGCGAAAGACGGCATCAGCCCGCATCTGCTGGTGATGACGGCGACGCCGATCCCACGCACCATCGCCATGACCACCCTCGGCGACCTCGAAACCTCTACTCTCACCCAGCTTCCCAAAGGTCGCTCGCCGATCGTGTCGAAAGTCGTTCCGCGCAAACTGCATCCGGGGTGGGTGGATCGCGCCTGGGAACGCATCGTCGAGGAGGTCGGCCAGGGCCGACAGGCCTATGTCGTGTGCTCGCGCATCGGCGAGGACCCGGACGCGCCACCGGCCAAGGGCAAGAAGGCGGAGAAGGAAGGACCCACCACCGCGGCCGCTGTGGAGATGTACGAGACGCTGGGCGCCGGCCCGCTCGCCGGTGTGCGCGTGGGCCTGTTGCACGGCAGGCTGCCCTCCGACGAAAAAGACCACGTGATGCGCCAATTCAACGACGGCGCGATCGACGTCCTGGTCTGCACCACCGTCGTCGAGGTCGGTGTCGACGTGCCGAACGCGACCGTGATGGTGATCGTCGACGCCGACCGCTTCGGCGTGAGTCAGCTGCACCAGTTGCGCGGTCGCATCGGCCGTGGCAAGCATCCCGGCCTGTGCCTGCTGGTCACCGATGCCGCGCCCGGCGGGACGGCGATGGCGCGGCTAGAGGCGGTGGCGGCGACCACCGACGGCTTCGAACTCTCGGTGCTCGATCTGCGCCAGCGCCGCGAAGGTGATGTCCTCGGCTCGGCGCAGTCCGGGACCGCCCGGTCGCTGCGCCTGCTCTCGCTGCTCGACGACCTCGAGGTGATCACCGCCGCACAGGAACTCGCTCGCCAGGTCGTCGCCGAGGACCCAGGTCTGGTGAACCACCCGGGCTTGGCGGGCATGATGTCCGCCGCCGTCGACGGCGAACGCATCGAATACCTCGCCAAGTCCTAGGCGAGGTCAGCGAGGTACGCGCGGGTACGGCAGGTCGGTGCTGGTGTGTTCGGTCACGGCCAGCGGACGTCCGATCTGCGGGAACGCGCGCTGAGGGCACGCGGGCCGCTCACACACCTTGCACCCGGCCCCGATCGGCACCGCCACGTGTGGATCGTCCAACTGCAGCCCCTGTGAATACACCAGCCGGTCGGCGTATTCGATATCGCAGCCGAGCCCGATGACGAAGTTCTTCGACGCCGCCCCGAACCCCTGCGCGGCGGCGGGGGTGGTGCGCGCGATCCACAGATACCGGCGCCCGTCGGGCATCTCCGAGACCTGGGTGAGGATGCGGCCGGGGTGTGCGAAGGCCTCGTGGGTGACCCACAGCGGGCAACTGCCGCCCACCCGGGAGAAGTGGAACGCGGTGGCGGACTGCCGTTTCGAGATATTGCCCGCCCGATCGGTGCGCACCAGGAAGAACGGCACCCCGCGCTGACCCTGCCGCTGCAGGGTGCTGAGCCGATGGCAGACCGTCTCGAAACCGACCTCGAAGCGCAGCGCGAGCAGGTCCACGTCGTAGCGCAGTTCCTCGGCCGAGCGCAGGAACCGCCCGTAGGGCAGGATCAACGCCCCGGCGAAGTAGTTGGCCAGCCCGACCCTGGCCAGCGTGCGGGATTCGCCGGTGAGCGCTCGGGATTCGGCGAGCACGTTGTCGATCTCGCGGCCGTAGAGCAGCAGACCGAGAGTGGTCGCGATCTGGAAGGCACGCTGCCCCGGGCGCAGTCGCCTGGCCAGCGTGAGGGTGCGGGTATCGGGGTCGTAGTGGCGTTTCGGGATGGCCGGGTCGGCGCCGTCGCCACGTACCAGCACCGTGACGCCCGCGCGTTCCTCGGCGATCCTGGCCAGCTGACGATCCAGCGAGCCGATGCTCAGCCCGGATTCCTCGAACAGTTGCTCGGCGGCGTGGTCGAGGGTCGAGATGTGGTTGCGATGGTCGTAGAAGAAGTCGCGCACGTCCTCGTACGGCATGGGGGTGCCCGGCGCGCCCGCGGGCGTGTCGACGCGCGAGGACAGCAGGTCGAGCTGGTCGGTGGCCGCGCGCAAGCGCCGGTGCATCGCGATCACGATGCGCGCCACCTCGGGCAGCCTGGTCGCCAGTTCCTCGACCTCGGTGATCGGTGCGGTATCGCCGCCGCCTGCGGCTTCGACCAGCACCTCGTGCAGGTCCGAGACCAGCCGCGCATCGGAGTCGGCGGCGAAGAACTGCACGTCGAGGTCGAAGGTCGAGTTGAGTTTCAGCAGAACGGGAATGGTCAGCGGACGCTGATCACGCTCTAGCTGATTGAGATAGCTGGGTGAGAGGTCCAGCGATTTCGCGAGCGCTGCCTGGGTCATCCGCCGTTCTTCGCGCAGCCTTCGTAGCCTGGCCCCCGCGTACATCTTCCGCACGTCGCAGATCCTAACGCGAGCTGTTCGCAATGTTTGCTGAAAGTGGCGAATGCCTCGGGAGAAGTCCAGTGCTGCAAGGGATTTTACCTGTGACTACCCGTGCGTAACATGCGAAGGAGTAGGCGGGGGCATGAGAAAGTTTCGCTCGCGACGACGGAATCATCGCCTGCGGCGACTGTGCGGTCCCGCGTGTTTGCCGGGAGAAAATCACCATAGCGCTTCGGTATCACTGATTCGAGGCTGATCGAAAATCTTCGCAATAGTTGCTGATCTGTCGTCCATCGCACACAAAAATACGCTTGTTCAGCCTATATCCGGTGGTTGCTCCGATGCGTAGCGTGCGAATCATGGCTGGGATCGACCGGCTGGAATCGGAGGATCAATGAAAACCCATATCGTGCGCAGCGTCGGGGCCGCCGAGGACTTCCCGCGGTCGCAGCATCTGGCCATGTTGATCGCGGAGGTAGCTGCCGATCCGGTGGCGGTCGCCGGCGAGGTCACCGAGATGATCGTGAACCGAATCATCGACAACGCCGCGGTGGCCGCGGCGTCGGTGCTGCGCGGTCCGGTCCGCACCGCCCGCGCGCAGGCTTCGGCGCATCCGCTGTCCGCCGCCTCGTCACGCCACGGCGCCACCGTGTTCGGACTGCCCGGCGCGCAGCGTGTTTCGCCCGAGTGGGCGGCATGGGCGAACGGGGTCGCGGTGCGCGAGCTCGACTTCCACGACACCTTTCTCGCGGCGGAGTACTCACATCCGGGCGACAACATCGCGCCGATTCTGGCCGTCGCCCAGCACGCGGGGTGCGGCGGCGCCGAGCTGATCCGCGGTCTCGCTACCGGCTACGAGATCCAGATCGACCTGGTGCGCGCCATCTGCCTGCACGAACACAAGATCGACCACGTCGCTCACCTCGGCCCGTCGGCCGCCGGGGGCATCGGTACCGTGCTCGGGCTCGATCCCGAAACCATCTATCACGCCGTCGGCCAGGCGCTGCACACCACGACCGCGACCCGGCAGTCACGCAAGGGTGAGATCTCCAGCTGGAAGGCGTACGCGCCCGCGTTCGCCGGGAAGATGGCCGTCGAGGCGGTCGACCGGGCGATGCGCGGTGAAGGTGCGCCCGCGCCCATCTGGGAGGGCGCCGACGGAGTGATCGCATGGCTGCTCGGCGGCACGGACGCCGAGTACCAGGTGCCGCTGCCGAGTCCGGGCGAGGCCAAGCGCGCCATCCTGGACAGCTACACCAAGGAGCACTCGGCCGAGTACCAGAGCCAGGCCCCGATCGATCTCGCGCGTCGACTGCGCGACCGGATCACCGATACCGCCCGCATCGCCTCGATCGTGCTGCACACCAGCCATCACACGCACTCCGTGATCGGCACCGGATCCGGCGACCCGCAGAAGTTCGATCCGCACGCCAGCCGCGAGACCCTCGACCACTCGCTGCCCTATATCTTCGCGGTCGCCTTGCAGGACGGCACCTGGCACCACGAGCGCTCCTACGCGCCAGAGCGTGCCCAGCGGCCCGACACCGTGGCGCTGTGGCGCAAGATCGCCACGGTCGAGGATCCCGAGTGGACGCGCCGCTATCACGCGACCGATCCGGCCGAGAAGGCCTTCGGCGCCCGCGCGGTGGTGACCCTGGACGACGGTGAGGTGATCGTCGACGAACTGGCGGTCGCCGACGCGCATCCGCTGGGCGCGCGGCCGTTCGCGCGCGAGCAGTACCTCGAGAAGTTCCGCGTCCTCGCCGACGGTGTGGTCACGCCCGCCGAACAGGACCGCTTCCTCGATGCCGCCCAGCGCACACCGGAACTCGGCGCCGGTGAGCTCGATCGGCTGAGCTTCGCGGTCGACCCCGCGCTGTTCGACCGGCTGCCCGCCGCGCGGGAAGGGCTGTTCTGATGACTGTTTCGGGACTGCTCGCCGCGCACACCACCGCCGCGCAGAAGCGCGCGACCTTCCGTACCGGGCTGGCTTCCGGTCGGCTGCAACGGCTGCCCGGAGCGGTGAACCCGCTGGTGGCCAAGCTGAGCCAGGAGATCGGGTTCGAGGGCGTCTATGTGTCGGGCGCGGTGATCTCGGCCGAGCTCGCCCTGCCCGATATCGGTCTGACCACGCTCACCGAGGTCGTCGAACGTGGCCGACAGATCGCGCGCGCCACCGATCTGCCCGTTCTCATCGATGCCGACACCGGCTTCGGTGAACCGATGAACGCGGCCCGCACGGTGACCCTGCTCGAAGACGCCGGCCTGGCCGGATGTCATCTCGAGGATCAGGTCAATCCGAAACGATGCGGACACCTCGACGGCAAGGCCGTCGTCGACACCGCCGAGATGGTGCGCCGCATCCGGGCAGCCGTGGCGGTGCGTCGCGATCCGGATTTCGTGATCTGCGCCCGTACCGACGCGCGCGCGATCGAGGGTCTCGACGCGGCGATCGAGCGGGCCAGGGCCTATGCCGACGCGGGCGCGGATCTGATCTTCACCGAGGCGCTGGCCGAAGAAGCCGAGTTCGCGAAGTTCCGGGCCGCGGTAGATATCCCGCTGCTCGCGAACATGACCGAATTCGGCAAGACCCCGCTGCTGAGCGCGCGGACACTGACCGATCTCGGCTACAACGCGGTGATCTACCCGGTCACCACGTTGCGACTGGCGATGGGCGCGATCGAGGACGGGCTGCGCGAGATAGCGACGGCTGGAACGCAATCGGCGCTGCTGGACCGCATGCAGCACCGGTCGCGGCTCTATGAACTGCTCGGCTACCGGCACTACAACGAATTCGACTCCGGCATTTTCGATTTCACGGTGAGTGAGTGAGCATGACCAGTGGACAAGCAACGCCCTCCGTCATCGCCAAGGGCCTGGCCGGGGTGGTGGTCGACACGACGAGCATCTCCAAGGTGGTCGCCGTGACCAACTCGCTGACCTACCGCGGCTACCCGGTGCAGGACCTGGCCGCGCGGTGCGGTTTCGAGGAGGTCGCCTACCTGCTGTGGCACGGCGAACTCCCTGACGACGGCCAGCTGCAACTGCTCTGCCAGCGAGAACGCGCCCAGCGCCGGATCGACCGGTCGGTGCTCGCGCTGCTGGAGAAGATGCCCGACACCTGCCACCCGATGGACGCGGTCCGCACGGTCGTGAGCTACCTGGGCACCGAGGACGCCGCCTCGGAAAGTGAGAGTGAGCGCGAAAGACTGGACGCCGCACTGCGATTGACCGCTCTGCTGCCGACGGTGATCGCGACGGCGATGCGCAGGCGGCGCGGGCTCGACCCGATCGCACCGCACTCCCAGCTCGGCTTCGCCGAGAACTTCCTGTACATGTGCTTCGGCGCGGTTCCGGAACCGCGGATCGTGCGCGCGTTCGAGATCTCCCTGATCCTCTACGCCGAGCACGGGTTCAATGCCTCGACCTTCGCCGCGCGCGTGGTGACCTCCACCGGCTCGGATATGTACAGCGCGATCACCGCGGCGATCGGCGCTCTGAAGGGTCGCCTGCACGGCGGCGCCAACGAGGCGGTGATGCATACGATGCTGGAGATCGCTGATCCCGCGCTCGCGAAGGTCTGGGTCGCCGAAACACTCACCGCCAAGCGCAAAGTGATGGGCTTCGGGCATCGCGTGTATCGCAACGGTGACTCCAGGGTGCCGACCATGAAGGCCGCCCTCGACGAAGTCGCGGCGGTGACCGGTGGCCAGCGGTGGGTTCGGATGTACGACGAACTCGCCGCCGCGATGGACGACAAGACCGGCATCGCGCCGAATCTCGACTTCCCCGCGGGACCGGCCTACTACCTGATGGGCTTCGATATCGAGATGTTCACGCCCATCTTCGTGATGAGCCGGATCACGGGCTGGACCGCGCATATCGCCGAGCAGTCGGCCGCCAACGCGCTGATCCGGCCGCTGTCGGAGTATCGCGGCGTGGCGCAGCGCCCGGTTCCGGGCGCCCGGGCGAGCTGAGTCGCCGACCACACTGCCCCGGACGGAGATCTTCGTCCGGGGCAGTGTGGTCTATGGACTGATCCGGTCGGTCAGCGCAGTGCCGCGGCTGCCGTCACCAGATTTCGCAGCGACGCTTCGACCTCCACCGGTCCGCGAGTCTTCAGTCCGCAGTCCGGGTTCACCCAGAGGCGCTCGGCCGGAACAGCTTTCAATGCCGCCGACAGCGAGGCCGTGATCTCCTCGACCGACGGCACCCGCGGCGAGTGGATGTCGTAGACGCCCGGCCCGACGCCGAGCGCGAAACCGGCCGCGTTCAGATCGTCGAGGACCTCCATGTGCGAGCGCGCCGCCTCGATCGAGGTGACATCGGCGTCGAGGCCCGCGATCGCCGAGATGACCTCGCCGAACTCCGAGTAGCACAGGTGGGTGTGTACCTGGGTGGTGTCGGCGACCCCGGCGGTAGCCAGACGGAACGAATCCACCGACCACTGCAGGTACGCGGGCTGTTCGGCGGCACGCAGCGGCAGCAGCTCGCGCAGGGCCGGCTCGTCGACCTGGATGATCCGTGTGCCCTGGGCTTCCAGGTCGACGGTCTCGTCCCGGATGGCGAGCGCGACCTGGCGGGCCGACTCACCCAGCGGCTGGTCGTCGCGGACGAACGACCACGCCAGGATGGTCACCGGGCCGGTGAGCATGCCCTTGACCGGCTTGGTGGTCAACGACTGGGCATACCCGATCCAGGACAGCGTCATCGCCTCGGGCCGGGTCACATCGCCGAACAGGATCGGCGGGCGCACGCAGCGAGTGCCGTAGGACTGCACCCAGCCCGCGTCGGTGACGGCGAAACCGTCGAGCAGTTCGGCGAAGTACTGCACCATGTCGTTGCGTTCGGGTTCGCCGTGCACCAGCACGTCGAGACCGAGCTTTTCCTGCAGGGTGATCACGTCGGCGATCTCGGCCCGCATCCGCTGGACGTACTCGGCCTGGTCGATCTCGCCCTTGCGCAGCGCGGCGCGGGCCAGCCGGATGGCGGAGGTCTGCGGGTAGGAGCCGATGGTGGTGGTCGGCAGCACCGGCAGGTCGAGGTGATCACGCTGCAGGGCGCGACGATCGTCGGCGGGGGAGCGGGTCAGGTCGTTCTCGTCGAGCGCGGCCAACCGGGCCCTGACCTGCTCGTTGTGCAGCCGCGGGTCGGTCCGGCGTGAGTCGGCGGCGGCGCGGGCCGCGGCCAGTTCGTCGGCGACGGTGTCGACACCCGCGGTGAGCGCGGTGGCCAGGACGCGCACCTCGTCGACCTTCTCTGCGCCGAAGGCCAGCCATGAGCGCAGCCGCTCGTCCAGTCCGGTCTCGGGGGCCAGCGAATACGGCACGTGCAGCAGCGAGCACGAACTCGACACCGCCACCGCGTCGGCGCTGCCGAGCAGCGTGCCCAGGGTGCCGAGGACCGCGTCGAGGTCAGCGCGCCAGATATTGCGGCCGTCGACCACGCCTGCCACCAGCAGTTTGCGAGCGAGGGCGGGCAGCGCCGCGACCGTCGAGAGATCGGCGCCCGCGGTGAAATCGAGAGCGACACCTTCGATCTCGGTCTCGGCCAGCACCGCCAGGGCGGCATCGGGGTGTCCGAAGTAGGTGGCGACCAGGATCGCGGGCCGGTTCTGCGCGGCTGACAGCGCGCTGTAGGTCTGGCCGACCAAGGCGATCTCCGCCTCGGTCAGGTCGGTGACCAGCACCGGCTCATCGATTTGTACCCACTGCGCGCCCGCGTCCGCCAGCTGGGCCAGCAGGTCGAGGTACAGCGGCACCAGCTCGGGCAGACGCTCCAGCGCGGCACCGCCGGCGGCCTTGGCCAGCTTCAGGAAGGTGATCGGACCGATCACCACCGGACGCGCGGGGACGCCGAGCTCGATCGCCTCGTCGAGTTCGGTCAGCAGCTTGCCGGGATGCAGGGAAAAAGTAGTGGCCGCGTCGATCTCGGGCACCAGGTAGTGGTAGTTGGTGTCGAACCACTTGGTCATCTCGAGCGGAGCGACCGTGTCGGTGCCGCGCGCGGCCGCGAAATAGCGGTCGAGCGGATCGGCGATTCCGGCGACGCGCGGCGGTAGCGCGCCGAGCAGTTCGGCGGTGTCGAGCATCTGGTCGTAGTAGGAGAAGGTGCCCACCGGCACCGAATCGAGTCCCGCCGCGGCCAGTTCGGTGAGCTGGGCTCGACGGAGCTGCCGACCGACCGCGTGCAGGTGAGCGGCATCGGCGCGGCCCGCCCAGTAGGACTCGGTGGCGCGCTTGAGTTCCCGGTTCGGGCCCACTCGCGGTAGGCCGAGAACCGTTGCGGTGAAAGGGGTGTGCGAAACAGTCACGGAGATTCTCCAGTGTCGTGCAGGGAGAGCCGTCGCCTTTCCGCGGGCGCACGCCACAGGACCGGACACGTCGCGACAGGTACGACAGGTCGGCATCGGTGGTCCGCGCGCCCGATCCACGAGGCGGTGGCCGCCGGATACGGCGTATCCGGCACAGTCGGCAGGTCTTCGGACTCGCGGGCACCGGTCGTGTGATCGACCGACCTACTGGCCGTCGCTTCCCAGGCATGCTGCCCAGTGCTGATGACGGCGGTCGTTCCTGCTCACCGCTGCGGGACAGTCCCGGATTCTCACCGGGTTCCCTCTCACCCGGTGCGGAACATGATCCGCACCCGGGTTTCGACGCCTACGCGGGAGGTCGGGGCTCCGACTCTTCCACCGCGCGGGCGAACCAGCTGCGCCCTCAGCATAGGCCCACATTGGGGGGCGCGGGACACCGCCCCGTGGCCAACAGGGCCGTGACCTGCGGTTGCGCCGAGGTCGACCGCGCGCACCGCGAGCGGCTCCGCACGGTGAGATGTGACGGCCTGATGAACGCAACTTCGCAGGTGGGCGGGTGTGCGGTGTGAAGATTGCTGCGAAGCCACCTTGCGTGTCCGACGCCGCCTCACGGCCGGGTACCGTAAGCAAATGTTCTCGAAAGTCTTGGTCGCAAATCGTGGTGAGATCGCTATCCGTGCCTTCCGCGCGGCCTACGAACTCGGCATCGGAACGGTCGCGGTGTTCCCGTACGAGGATCGCAACTCGGTGCATCGCCTCAAGGCGGCCGAGTCCTACCAGATCGGCGAAGAGGGCCATCCGGTTCGCGCGTATCTGTCGATCGAGGCGATCATCGAGGCCGCCAAGAGCGCGGGCGCCGACGCGATCTACCCCGGCTACGGCTTCCTGTCGGAGAACCCCGACCTCGCCGCGGCCTGTGCCGCCGAGGGCATCACCTTCATCGGCCCCACCGCCGCGATCCTCGAGATGGCGGGCAACAAGGCCACGGCCATCGAAGCGGCCAAGGCGGCCGGGCTGCCGACGCTGAAGTCCAGCGCGCCCTCGGCCGATATCGACGAATTGCTCACCGCCTCAGCCGAACTCGAATACCCGATCTTCGTCAAGGCGGTCGCCGGTGGTGGTGGTCGCGGCATGCGCCGGGTCGCCACGCCCGAGCTCTTGCGTGAGTCGATCGAAGCGGCGTCGCGGGAAGCGGAGTCGGCGTTCGGTGATCCGACGGTGTTCCTCGAGCAGGCCGTGGTGAATCCGCGCCACATCGAGGTACAGATCCTGGCCGACCAGCACGGCAATGTGATGCACCTGTTCGAACGCGACTGTTCGCTGCAGCGTCGCCACCAGAAGGTGATCGAGCTCGCGCCCGCTCCGAACCTGTCTCCCGAACTGCGCGAACGGATCTGCGCCGACGCGGTGGCCTTCGCCCGCCAGATCGGCTACATCAACGCGGGCACCGTGGAGTTCCTGCTCGACGAGCGTGGCAACCACGTGTTCATCGAGATGAACCCGCGCATCCAGGTGGAGCACACGGTCACCGAGGAGATCACCGACGTCGACCTGGTGCAGTCGCAGCTGCGGATCGCGGCGGGGGAATCCCTCGCAGACCTGGGCCTGAGTCAGGAGACGGTGCAGATCCGCGGCGCCGCGCTGCAGTGCCGCATCACCACCGAGGACCCGGCCAACGGGTTCCGCCCCGACACCGGCCGCATCACCGCCTACCGCACGCCGGGCGGCGCGGGCATCCGCCTCGACGGTGGCGCGAACCTGGGCGCCGAGATCGGCGCCTACTTCGACTCGATGCTGGTCAAGCTCACCTGCCGTGGTCGTGACCTGCCCGCCGCCGCGGCACGCGCTCGTCGCGCGCTGGCCGAATTCCGTATTCGCGGCGTGACGACCAACATCCCGTTCCTGTTGTCGGTGCTCGACGATCCCGATTTCCAGGCGGGCCGGGTGACCACCTCGTTCATCGACGAGCGTCCCGAGCTGCTCACTTCGCGCGGGTCAGCCGACCGTGGCACCAAGATCCTGACCTATCTGGCCGACGTCACCGTCAACAAGCCCAACGGCGACCGCCCGACCACGGTGTACCCCTACGACAAGCTGCCCGCCGTCGACCTGACGCTGCCGCCGCCGGACGGCTCGCGCCAGCGACTGATCGCCCTCGGGCCGGAGGGTTTCGCCCGCGCCCTGCGCGAGCAGAAGGCGCTCGGCGTCACCGACACCACCTTCCGGGACGCGCATCAGTCCCTGCTGGCCACCCGCGTGCGCACCAACGGTCTGCTCGGTGTGGCGGGACACGTCGCGCGACTGACCCCCGAGCTGCTCTCCATCGAGGCGTGGGGCGGCGCGACTTACGATGTGGCACTGCGGTTCCTGCACGAGGACCCGTGGGAGCGCTTGGCGGCCCTGCGCGAAGCCGTGCCCAACATCTGCCTGCAGATGCTGTTGCGCGGTCGCAACACCGTCGGCTACACGCCCTACCCCGAACAGGTCACGCGCGCGTTCGTTTCCGAAGCCGCCACGACCGGTATCGACATCTTCCGCATCTTCGACGCGCTCAACAACGTCGACCAGATGCGTCCGGCGATCGATGCGGTCCGCGAAACCGGTACCGCCGTCGCCGAAGTCGCGCTGAGCTACACCGGCGACCTGCTCGACCCGAACGAGTCGCTCTACACCCTCGACTACTACCTGAAGCTGGCCGAGCAGATCGTCGACGCGGGCGCGCACGTCCTCGCGATCAAGGACATGGCCGGTCTGCTGCGCGCCCCCGCGGCCGCGAAACTCGTGACCGCGCTGCGCAGCAACTTCGATCTGCCGGTGCACGTGCACACCCACGACACCCCCGGTGGACAGCTGGCCACCTACCTGGCGGCGTGGCAGGCCGGAGCCGACGCGGTCGACGGCGCGTCCGCGGCGATGGCGGGCACCACGAGCCAGCCCGCGCTGTCGGCGATCGTGGCCGCCACCGCGCACACCGAGCACGACACCGGCCTGAATCTGCAGAACGTGTGCGATCTCGAGCCGTACTGGGAGGCGCTGCGCAAGGTCTACGCGCCGTTCGAGTCGGGCCTGCCCGCGCCGACCGGGCGCGTGTACACCCACGAGATCCCGGGTGGTCAGCTGTCGAACCTGCGTCAGCAGGCCATCGCGCTCGGCCTGGGCGACCGGTTCGAAGAGGTCGAGGCCAAGTACGCGGCCGCCGACCGGCTGCTGGGTCGTCTGATCAAGGTGACCCCGTCGTCGAAGGTGGTCGGTGACCTCGCGCTGGCGCTGGTCGGTACCGGCGTCGATATCGAGGACTTCGCCGCCGACCCGGGCCGCTACGACATCCCCGACTCGGTGATCGGCTTCCTGCGCGGCGAGCTCGGCACCCCCGCGGGCGGCTGGCCCGAGCCGTTCCGCAGCAAGGCGCTGGCCGGGCGCAACGAACCCAAGCCCGAGACCCCGCTGAGCCCAGCCGACCAGAAGGCGCTCGACGGCTCCTCCGACGAGCGCCGCGCCACGCTGAACCGGCTGCTGTTCCCCGGCCCGACCGCCGAGTTCAACACCCACCGCGAGAAGTACGGCGACACCACCGGGCTGTCGGAGAACCAGTTCTTCTACGGCCTGCGCCGCGGCGAAGAGCACCGCGTGCAGCTGGAGAAGGGCGTCACCCTGCTCATCGGCCTCGAGGCGATCTCCGAGCCCGACGAGAAGGGCATGCGCACGGTCATGTGCATCATGAACGGGCAGTTGCGCCCGGTCGCGGTGCGGGACAGGTCCGTCGCCTCCGAGGTGCCCGCCTCCGAGAAGGCCGACAAGAACAACGCAGGCCACATCGCGGCGCCGTTCGCCGGTGTGGTGACCCTGGCGGTGTCCGAAGGCGACGAGATCCACGCCGGTGACACCGTCGGCACCATCGAGGCGATGAAGATGGAAGCCGCCATCACCGCGCCGCGCGGCGGCGTTGTCGGCCGGATCGCGACCGCCAAGGTGCAGCAGGTCGAGGGCGGCGACCTGCTGGTGGAACTGGTCGCACGCGAGTCGGAATGACACGCATCGTCGCGGGCGTGGCGGGCGGGCGGCGCTTGAAGGTGCCGCCCGCGGGCACCCGACCCACTTCCGATCGGGTGCGCGAAGCCCTCTTCAGCGCGATCGATGCCCGCCTCGATCTGGACGGCACGCTGGTCCTCGACCTGTACGCGGGCTCGGGCGCACTGGGTCTGGAAGCGCTCTCGCGCGGGGCCGAACAGGCGTTGCTGGTCGAGTCCGACCGCAAGGCGGCCGAGGTGGT
Source organism: Nocardia salmonicida (assembly GCF_036142455.1). Lineage (NCBI taxonomy): Bacteria > Bacillati > Actinomycetota > Actinomycetes > Mycobacteriales > Nocardiaceae > Nocardia > Nocardia salmonicida. Next base: position 4,204,674 of record NZ_CP108014.1, on the reverse strand, counting down.
GCGCGCCAATATCGCCGAGCTCGGTCTGCCCGGTGCGGAACTGCGGCTCGGCACGGTCTCCTCGGTGCTGAAGCAGACCGCGCCGAGGGCCTACGACGTGGTGTTCTCGGATCCGCCGTACGACGTGAGCACCGAGGACGTGATCGCCGACCTCGCCGCCCTTGCGAACAACGGCTGGCTCGCGCCCGACGCGCTGGTGGCGGTGGAGCGGTCCAGCCGTTCCCCCGAAATCACGTGGCCCACAGGCTATGTGGCGTTGAAGGTGCGCAAGTACGGGGAGACCAGGGTCGAGCTCGCCGAGTTCGGTGCTAGCGTCTGAGGTATGGCTGCAGCACTGTGCCCCGGCTCCTTCGACCCGGTCACCAATGGTCACCTCGACGTGTTCGCCCGCGCGGCCGCACAGTTCGACGAAGTGATCGTCACGGTGAACGTGAATCCCAAGAAACAGGGCATGTTCACCGTCGAAGAGCGCATGGAACTCCTGCGTGAATCGGTCGCCCACCTGCCGAACGTGCGCGTCGCGTCCTGGCAGGGGCTGACGGTCGATTTCGCCAAGCAGGAAGGCATCAGTGCGATCGTCAAGGGTCTGCGCGACGCGGGCGACTTCGGCTACGAACTCCAGATGGCCCAGATGAACCACAAGCTGGCAGGCGTCGACACCTTCTTCATCGCCACCAACCCGTCACTGAGCTTCCTGTCCAGCTCGCTGGTGAAAGAAGTGGCGGCCTACGGCGGCGACGTCAGTGACATGCTCCCGCCTGCGGTGCACAAGCGCCTGCTGGACCGCTTGGCCGAACGCCGGGGCTAGCCGGCAGTCGCGGGGAGACGGAAGAGCCCTCGCAAGGCCAGGAATCGCAGCCCGCCGACGGCGGCGGTGATGGCCAGGACCGTCAGTGCTTGGGTGATGTCACCCAGGCTGGGCGCCCAGAAATCCAACCCGGCCAAGCTCGCGGTCGTGATCGCGAGGCCGATCAACGCGATCCCGCCGCCTTCCCACTGCGCGGTGAACCAGGTGACCCGGTCCGTGGCGTGGAACGTGAGCTGGCGGTGGAATTCATTGGCGATGATCGTGCTGACCACCGATCCGGCCACATTGGCGACCAGCGGGCCGATGCTGTGCATCGCGAAGAACAGCAGGACGTAAGCGATATTGCTCGATCCGCCGACGAGGGCGAATCGGAAGAGCTGGGGCAGCGCCCGGTCGCCGCGCAGATAGGTGAGCGCGCCCTCGAACTGCGGGCGCAGCGCGGGTGCGACTTCACTCGGCGTCACCACGGGGAACGGGCCGGTCCAGGGAGTGAACATGCCCGCGACGTGCGACACCGGACTCCTAGGAGTTTCCAGGAGGGTCATGTTCGACTCCGATCCCACATGAACAGACGTCGAGGAGTACAACAGCGAAGAGGTTGCGGTGCTTCCCGGCGGACGGCGTTGTCGTGCTCACTGATGGTAGCCGAAGTGGAGGGCTGCACTCCACTTGATATCTGTGCGATCTTGGACACTGTCGCGACACACCGCGTCGACATTCGGCACAGCCGCCCTCGGCAGGCACACTGGGCGTCGGCGGTAGTGGTTTCGCCGTGAGTCCGCAGGAGGGTAGTGAGCATGTATCGCGTATTCGAAGCACTCGACGAACTGGTCGCCATCGTCGAAGAGGCGCGCGGCATCCCGCCGACCCGCAGCTGCATCGTGCCGCGCGGTGACGTCCTCGAACTTCTCGACGATGTTCGCGACGCGCTGCCCGGTGAACTCGACGACGCCCAGGACGTGCTCGATCACCGCGACAAGATCGTCGGTGACGCCCGCAGCGGCGCCGAGACGACGGTCACCACGGCCAACGAGCAGGCGCGCGTCACCATCGACTCCGCGAGGGCCGAGGCCGATCGCATCCTCGCCGACGCCAAGGACCACGCCGACCGCATGGTCGCCGAGGCCACCGCCCACGCCGACCGCCTGGTGACTTCGGCCCAGGCCGAGGCCGATCAGGTCGTGGCCGACGGCAACGCCGAATACGACGAACTCACCGGCCGCGCCCAGATCGACGCCGACCGGGCCATCGAATCGGGCAAGGCCTCCTACGAGCGCTCGGTCGCCGACGGCAAGGCCGAACAGGCTCGCCTGGTCGCGCAGACCGAGGTGGTGCGGGTGGCGCACGCCGAATCCGCCCGCCTGATCGACGAGGCGCAGGCCGAGTCCGACCGGGTGCGCACCGAATGCGACGACTATGTCGACGAGCAGATGGCCGATTTCGGCAACAGGCTCGCCGCCATGGAAGAGACGCTCAACACCACCCGGCGCTCGATCACTCGTGGTCGTCAGCAGATGCGCGGCGGACCGGCCGCCGAATACCCCGAATACGCTGCTGAGCACCGCCGCTGAGCCGAGTGCGCGTTTTGAATTCCGGCGGGGTCCTGCCGTACTGTGGAGTGGTTGCCCATTATCCCCTCGACGGTAAGTGAGTCAGTGATGTCCGCCGGTTCCGGTTCGTCCGCGCGTCCACGCAAGACCAATGGTCCTGTGTCGGAGGCGGGTTTCGTGCTGGACGTCCGCAATCTCGGCCGTCGGCCGGGAACCATGCGGGAGCTGCATCGCACGGTCACCGACCACGAGCGGCTGGGTCTCGACCTGATCGCCATCCCGGCCGACGCCGAGGTGGAACTCGACCTGCAACTGCAGGCCGTCTCGGAGGGCGTGCTGGTCACCGGCACGGCATCCGGACCGACGGCCGGGGAGTGCTCGCGCTGCCTCGAACCGTTCGACGACCAGGTGGAGATTCGTCTGACGGAGTTGTTCGCCTATCCGGACAGCACCACCGAGCAGACGACCGAGGATGCCGAGGTCTACCGCATGGAAGACGACCTCGTCGACCTCGAACCGGTGATTCTCGATGCCATCGGGCTGGAGCTTCCGCTGCAGCCGCTGTGCTCGCCGGACTGCGCGGGCCTGTGCCCCGAGTGCGGTGTGCGGATGGCGATTGCGGGTCCTGATCATGGGCATGAGATACTGGACCCTCGCTGGGCGAAGTTGGCGAATTTCGCCACTGAAGAGCCCGGTGCCGGCGACCCCGCCTGAGGGTTCCACCACCAAGACCAAACCGCTGCCGCGGCATCTGATGCCGGTGTAGTCAGCGAAAACCAAGAGGAGAAGTAGCCGTGGCTGTTCCCAAGCGTCGGATGTCGCGTTCCAACACCCGGTCGCGGCGCAGCCAGTGGAAGGCCACCGCGCCGACCCTGGTCACCTGCCCGAACCGCGCGTGTGGTGAGAAGACCCTCCCGCACATCGCGTGCCCGTCCTGCGGCACCTACAAGGGCCGCCAGGTCACCTCTGCAGTCTGATCGTTGTAGATCATTCCTAGCAACGTGACAGCCAGTAAAGACAATGTAGGCGCGGCGGATCACGCCAGCCTTCTCACCGCCCTCGGTGTCGACGTACGACCGGAGCTTCTGCGCCTAGCGCTGACGCACCGGTCGTACGCGTACGAGAACGGCGGTTTGCCGACCAACGAGCGCCTGGAGTTCCTCGGCGACTCGGTACTCGGCCTCAGCATCACCGAGCGCCTGTATACCGAGCATCCGGAGAAGTCCGAGGGTGAACTCGCGAAACTGCGCGCCAGCGTGGTGAACATGCACGCGCTCGCCGAGGTGGCGCGTGGCCTCGGCGACGGCGGACTCGGCCAGTATCTGCTGCTCGGTAAGGGCGAAGAGCTCACCGGCGGCCGTGACAAGCCGAGCATCCTCGCCGACGGCATGGAGTCGCTGCTCGGTGCGGTGCACCTCGAGCACGGCATCGAAACCGCGCGTGGTGTGGTGCTGCGGCTGTTCGCCGACCTGCTCGAGCGTGGCCCCCGTATGGGCGCCGGCCTCGACTGGAAGACCAGCCTGCAGGAGCTCACCGCCGAACGCGGTCTCGGCGTGCCCGCCTACGAGATCACCTCCACCGGACCCGACCACAACAAGGAGTTCACCGCCACCACGGTGATCGCCGGTCATGCGTACGGTTCGGGCATCGGCCGTTCCAAGAAGGAAGCCGAGCAGAAGGCAGCCGGTACGGCCTACAAGGCTCTGACCGACGTATCCACGACCGAAGCCTGATCCGTGCCCGAATTGCCCGAGGTCGAGGTCGTTCGGCGCGGACTCGCCGATCATGCGGTCGGCCGGGCGATCGAGACGGTCACCGTCACCCACCCGCGTGCCGTGCGCAGGCACGTCGCGGGTGGTGCTGATCTGGCGGCACGGCTCACCGGACTGCGGATCGACTCCGCGCAGCGGCGCGGGAAATATCTCTGGCTCACCTTCGACGAGCCCGATACCGCGCTGGTCGTGCATCTGGGCATGAGCGGTCAGATGCTCGTGCAACCCGCCGACGCGCCCGTCGAAAAACACGCGCACATCCGGGCCGTGCTCGGTGACGGCGCCGAATTGCGATTCGTCGACCAGCGCACCTTCGGTGGTTGGGCGCTGGCCGACCTCGTCGAGGTGAACGGGACCGTGGTGCCCGATTCCGTGGCCCACATCGCGCGCGATCCACTCGACCCACTCTTCGACCGCGAAGCTGTGGTCGCGGCCATCCGCGCCAAGAACACCGAGATCAAACGCGTGCTGCTCGATCAGACGGTGATCTCGGGCATCGGCAACATCTACGCCGACGAGGCGCTGTGGCGGGCCGGTCTGCACGGCACCCGCGTCGCCGCCGATCTCACCCGCCCGGTCCTGCGCACCCTGCTCGACGGGGTCGCCGCGGTCATGACCGAGGCGCTGGCCGTCGGCGGCACCTCCTTCGACGCCCTGTATGTGAATGTGAACGGCGAGTCCGGCTATTTTTCTCGGTCGCTGGCCGCCTACGGACGCGAGGACGAACCGTGCGATCGGTGCGCGACGCTGCTGGTTCGGGAACAATTCATGAATCGGTCGTCGTTTTCCTGTCCCAAGTGTCAACGGAAGCCGCGCCGCCGCTGATCCGGGCACGCTAACGTTTCTCCTGACAGGTCGTGACAGACCGGGTCCGTGCAGGGAGGACGTTATGCGCAAGCTGACCTATTTCGTGGCATCGACAATCGACGGCTTCATCGCCGCCGAGGACGGAACGCTGGACTTCTTTCCGGTAGGCGGTGACCACGGTCCCGCCATCATCTCGCAGTATCCGGAAACCCTGCCGACCAAGGTGCGCGAGGCGCGCGGGATCGCGGCGGGCAACATCTACTTCGACACCGTGATCATGGGCCGCAAGACCCACGATTTCGGCGTCCGCACCGGCACCGCGAGCCCGTATGAGCACCTGCGCCAATATGTGGTGTCCACGACGCTGCCCGAAGCGCCGGCGCCGGGCGTGGAACTGATCGCCGAGGACCCGACCGCCGCGGTGCGCGAACTCAAACGTGAGGACGGACTGGGAATCTGGCTCTGCGGTGGCGGTGAACTGGCGCAGACGCTGCTGCCCGAGATCGACCAGGTGTTCCTGAAGCTGCACCCGGTGGTGCTCGGCACCGGAAGGCCGCTGTTCGGCGGCGGGGCGAAACTGCCCGCGCCGGAGCGGTTCCGGGTGATCACCAGTCGGGTGTACGCCGATGGGGTCGCGTTCCTCAAGTACGGCCGGATCAAGTAGTCGCGATGACATCGGCGGCGAGTCCGGGTCCGGTGGCGGCGCTGCGTGAGGTCGGGTTCTGGCTCGAACGCAGTCGTGCCGAAACACACCGGGTGAAGGCCTACCGCCGCGCCGCCGATGTCGTCGCCGGACTCGCCGACGCCGAGTTCGCCACTCGCGCGAGCGAACACAGCTGGCGCGAGCTCGCCGGAATCGGGCCGAAGACGGCGGCCATCATCGAACAAGCCTGTGCCGGTGAGGTTCCCGACTATCTGGCCGAGCTCCGCAAGGAGGCGAAGCCGATCGCACCGGCGGGCGAGGAGTTGCGCGCCGCGCTCCGTGGGGATCTGCACACCCACTCGGACTGGTCCGATGGTGGAAGTCCGATCGCGGAGATGATGGGTGTCGCGGCCGCGCTCGGCCACGAATACTGTGCGCTGACAGACCATTCGCCCCGACTCAAGGTCGCCAACGGCCTGTCCGCCGACCGGCTCCTGCGCCAACTCGACGTGATCGCCGAACTCAACGAGCAGATGGCGCCGTTTCGCATCCTCACCGGCATCGAGGTCGACATCCTCGACGACGGCACCCTCGACCAGCGGGCCGATCTCCTCGAACGCCTGGATGTCGTTGTCGCCAGCGTGCATTGGCACCTGCGCGACGACAGCGACACCATGACCGAGCGCATGGTCTACGCGGTCGCGAACCCCAACGTCGATATCCTCGGCCACTGCACCGGCCGCCTCGTGGAAGGGGCCAGAGGCACCCGGCCCGAGTCGTCGTTCGACGCCGAACTCGTCTTCGAAGCCTGTCGCCGCTACGGCACCGCCGTCGAAATCAACAGCCGCCCCGAACGCCGTGATCCACCTGGGCGTTTGATCGAACTGGCCGTCGAGATGGACTGCCTGTTCAGCATCGACACCGACGCCCACGCACCGGGCCAACTGGCTTGGCAGGGTTACGGATGTGAGCGGGCACTGGCCCACGGGGTCACCGCCGAGAAGGTGATCGACACCTGGCCGGTCGAGGAGCTGCTGGCCTGGTGCGGTGGGTCCGCCGGGTGAAGTCTTGTCCAACAACTGATTCGAGCCACTGACTCGTCGCCCTCGCCTGGTATAAATCAACTCGCGATACGGGGCGGTGAGCGGGGGGACTGGTGAGCGAAATTCCGATCGACATCGTGCTGTCGGTGATCGGCATCGCGGTGGCGGTAGCGGCCTTCCTACGGGAGTTCGTCTTCGTCGGACGCAAGCATCTGGGCTATCGCGTGCAGATGAACACGCCGGTGAGCCGGATTCCGCTGATGGTGCCCAACGGGTCGGACATGACGATGGTGCTGATCCGGATCGAAAACGACGGCGGCACAGTCATCGATGACGACGACTACCGACCGGCCGATCGCCCGAGCTTGATCTTCCCGGGGCACAGCGTGCAGGCGACCGAGGTGACCGAACGGGTCACCAGGTCCGGCGAGCGCCGGGCGCACGATCACTTCAGCAGCGAGCTGCGCGCCATCGAGACCAGCACCACTGCCCAGGGGCAGGGCCGGATCGTGCTACCGAAAGAGATCCTGCAGCGCGGCGAGCACTACAAGGTGCTGGCCTTGCTGCAGGCACAGGGTGCTGACCCGATCACCGACGACCGCGAGATCGTGGTCCACGGTGGCAACCTCAAGGGCGGCAGCATCCACATGACCACCACGCGGTCTCGGCGTGAGCCGCTGCTGTTGGGTTTCAGCCTGTTCCTGGCCGTCGTGTTCGTCATCCAGCTGATCTACGCTGTCGTGCAACCGGATCCGCCGCCGAAGGACTGTGCCGGTGGTCGACTCACCATTGTCGGGTCCACCGCCATGGCGCCGATGATCCGTCGGGCCGCGCAGAGCTATGAGAAGACCTGCACCGAAGCGAGTTTCGCCTTCGACTTCACCGGCACCGATCCCGGCCTTCGCACGCTGGCTCGCGCCGGACAGACCCCGGACATGCTCGCCATCGGTGACGGCTTCAAGGGCAACACCTTCGAGGGGTTGGTCGGTCGCCCGCTGGCAGTCGGCTCGTTTTCGATGGTGCTGCACCCCGGCGTCGGACTGAGAGACCTCACGACCCAGCAGATCCGCGACCTGTATCGCGGAAATGTGAAGAACTGGAGCCAACTCGGCGGCCCCGACCTCCCGGTGGTGCTCATCGACCGGACGGCGGGCTCGGGGACGCGGCGTGCGCTGGAGTCGCGTCTGCTCGAGGACAACCGCAAGGTGTTCCGCTACACCAGCTGTTTCGGCATGGCGGCAGGTGGCGAACAGTGCGAGGTCGACCTCACCGAAGAAGTGGCAACGTTTGTTGCCAAAATCCCTGGAGCGGTGGGATACCTGGAGACCTCGGCGGTCACCACGGAGATCGGGGCCACGTCGATCGACGGGGTGAGCGCTTCGCCGGACGCGGTGCGTGCGGGTCGCTACCCGTTCAGCGGAGTCGAGTACGCCTACACCCACGGCCCGGTCGCCGGTGATTCGCTGGTTGCCCAGTTCATCGACTATCTGACCCACGGTAAGGCCAGGCTCACCATGATCGAGTTCGGAAATATTCCGTGTGTAGATCCCGTAGAGCCCGCCGTCTGTACGTCGTAGACCGTATCTGACCGCGTAATCTCCTGTCAGGCTGTAGGAATCGAGACCGAACATTTCCAGCAACACGCTGGTTTACTCTGCGGTAGCGGGGTACGTTCCTTGACGGCCCCTCTGTTCAGGCGGGCACCCGAAACGGTGCGCATTGCGTCTGGCCAGGCCAACCATGCCCCATGGACGGCGGTGAAGCTCTCGTCTCCACCTCCGCCGAGGCGGCCATCTCTTGTTCGCGCAAGTGTTGCGAGGTTGCGTCCCTGGAAGGAAGGTCATGAGTACAGACACGTCGGCAATGTCGCCGGTCGGTTTGTCCGCGTCCGATCTCTATTCGATCGATCACCACGGTGGTCCACTGCGGATCGCGATGGTTGTCCCACCCTATTTCGATGTCCCACCCAAGGCCTACGGCGGCGTCGAGGCCGTAGTCGCCGATCTGGTCGACTCACTGTGTGAGCGCGGCCATCACGTCACACTGTTCGGTGCGGGTATAGATGGTACCCAAGCGAACTTCGTTCCGCTGTGGGACCGGATTCAGCCTGAACGTTTGGGCGATCCGTTCCCGGAAATCGTGCACGCGCTGCGGGTGCGCCGCGCCATCGAGCGGCTGGCCGATACCGAAGGCATCGACCTGGTCCACGACCACACTTTCGCGGGCCCGCTGAACGCGCCCGCCTACGCCAATCTCGGGTTGCCGACGGTGGTCACCGTGCACGGCCCGGTGCAGGACGACTGCTACCGCTATTACAAGGAACTGGGCCAGGAGTGTTCGCTCGTCGCGATCAGCGACCGCCAGCGCGCGCTGGCGCCCGATCTGCCGTGGGCAGGACGGGTGCACAACGCGCTGCGGCCCGATCAGTGGCCGTTCGAGACCGAGAAGCAGGACTACGCGCTGTTCCTCGGCCGTTTCAGCGACGACAAGGGTCCGCATCTGGCGCTCGACGCCGCCCACGCCGTCGGCATGCCGCTGATCTTGGCGGGTAAATGCAGTGAGTCGCCCGAAAAGGCCTACTTCGAGGAGTTCGTGCGCCCGCGGATGACCGACCAGGATCAGATGTTCGGTCTCGCCGACGCGGCCGCCAAGCGTAAACTCCTGTCCGGAGCAAAGTGTCTGCTGTTCCCCATTCGATGGGAGGAGCCGTTCGGCATGGTGATGATCGAGGCGATGATCTGCGGAACGCCGGTGGTCGCGTTGCGCGGCGGTGCGGTGAGCGAAGTGGTGGTCGACGGGGTGACGGGGCGGATCTGTGACGATCCCTCCGAACTGCCCGCCGCCATCGCCGAAGTCCAGACCTACGATCCGGCCCTGTGCCGGAAGCACGTGGTCGACAACTTCAGCGCCGACACCCTCGGTCGCGGCTACGAACAGGTGTACCGGGAACTGCTCGCCCGCACCACGATCGGTTACGACACCGCGTATGCGATGCCGTTGCCCATCGGGGTGGCGGCCAACGGTCGCGCATGAGCACGGACAGCGCCTCGGCGCCGAGCCCCTTCAACGCGGGGGAACCCGCGGGGCTCGGTGGCGGTGGCGGCAACATCACCCTTGTCGAAGGCGGCACGTTCTGCCTGTCCGACCGACTCGGCGATATCGAGCCGGGTAAGCCGCAGGGCCTGTTCTTTCGTGACGCCAGGGTGATTTCGCGCTGGGAGCTGATGATCGACGGGAAACGGCCCGAGGCGCTGTCGGTGCTGAGCCCGGAGGCCTTCGCGGCACGGTTCGTGCTGCGCAGGCCTCCGCAGCAGGGGCGGGCCGACAGCACCCTGCTCGTGGTGCGTGATCGGCTCGTCGCCGAGGGCATGCACGAGCTGATCACGCTGGAGAACATGAGCCGCGAGGCGACGGCGGTGGTTCTGGAGCTGCACGTCGACGCCGATTTCGTCGATCTGTTCGCGGTGAAGGAAGGCCGCACGCACGGACGCCGCGCGGAGATGACGACCACCGACGGTGAACTGCTGCTCCACGACCGTGCCGATCTGTCGCGTGGGCTCGCGCTCACCTCGACGATCGAGCCGATGGTGTTGCCCGGCACCATGATCTGGCGGGTGGTGGTCCCTGCGGGCGGGCGCTGGCAGACCGAGATCACCGCGCAACCGGCGGGCGCCGCGCAGCGCCCGCAGACCAGCGGCACGCCGGGCGAGCGCTACCGGGCGAGCGAGCCGGTGCGCAAGATCCAGGCGTGGCGGGCCACCGCCACCGATATCTCCGCCGATTCGGGTCTGCTCAACCAGATCCTGCGCCGCAGTGAAAGCGATCTGGGCGCGTTGCAGATCCACACCGATTCGGGCACCAACCGGCCCTTCGTGGCGGCGGGCGCGCCGTGGTTCATGACGCTGTTCGGCCGCGACTCGCTGCTCACAGCATGGATGTCGTTGCCGCTGGAAACCGATCTGGCACTGGGTACTTTGCAGCAGCTGGCCGAGTTGCAGGGCCAAACGATCGACCCGCTCGTGGAGGAGGAGCCGGGCCGGATCATGCACGAGATGCGGCGCGGCCCCTCGGTGGGTCAGGTGCTCGGCGGGCAGATCTATTACGGGACTGTCGACGCCACACCGCTGTTCGTGATGCTGCTCGCCGAATGTCTACGGTGGGGCGCGGATCCGGGATCGATCGCCACTCTGCTGCCCGCGGCCGACGCCGCGATCAGCTGGATCACCGATTTCGGCGACCGCGACGACGACGGTTTCGTCGAGTACGTGCGGGCCACCGACCGCGGCCTGATCAATCAGGGCTGGAAGGACAGCTTCGACGGAATCAACGATGCCGCAGGACATATCGCCGAAGCGCCGATCGCCTTGGCCGAGGTGCAGGGGTATGTGTACGCGGCGTTCCTGGCCCGCGCGGAATTGGCCGACCAATTCGACGACCCCGATCTGGCCGTGCGGATGCGGGAGCGGGCCGACGAGTTGCGCACCAAGTTCGCCGAACAGTTCTGGCTACCCCATTACGGCTGGTACGCGGTGGCCTTGGATGGCCGCAAGCGTCAGGTCGACGCGCTGACCAGCAACGCGGCGCACTGTCTGTGGTCGGGCATCGCGACCGACGAACACGCCGAGATCCTGATCCGGAATCTGGCTCGGGCAGAGATGGATTCGGGATTCGGCCTGCGGACCTTGGCTTCGGATATGGGTGCCTACAACCCGATGAGTTACCACAGCGGGTCGATCTGGCCGCATGACACCGCGATCGCTGTCGCCGGGTTGATGCGATACCAGCATGTGCCGGGCGCGGTGGAACTGGCCACGAAGCTGTCGGGTGGGCTGCTCGATGCCGCCGCCGCGTTCGACGGTCGACTGCCCGAGTTGTTCTGTGGTTTCCCTCGGTCGAGATTCGCGGCACCCGTGCCGTATCCGACCTCGTGTTCGCCGCAGGCGTGGGCGAGTGCGGCGCCGTTGCTGCTGGTTCGATCGTTCCTCGGGCTCGATCCCGATGTGCCGGCCAAGACGTTGACGTTGCGGCCGCAGGTGCCCCCGGCCTGGGGGTGCGTGCGGATGTCGGAGTTCCGGCTGGGCGAGGGGGTGACGGTGGATCTCGAAGTGTGTGGGTCCGCGGTGACCGTGACCGGTCTGCCGGATGGTTGGGCATTGGTGACAGACGAGGACTAGCGCGACAAGCGAATCGGGGCCGGATCTGTCCAGATCCGGCCCCGATCGCTGTGTTCAGCCCCGGAACGGGTAGCGGGCGTCGAGATCGAGGTTGAGTTCGACGACGTTCACCCGCGGCTCGCCGAGGAATCCGAGCGTGCGCCCATCGGTGTGCGCGTCGAGCAGTTCGCGCACCTGGGTGGTGGTGATGCCGCGTGCCTTCGCCACCCGCTCGACCTGGATGGCCGCGTACGCGGGGGAGATGTGCGGGTCGAGTCCGCTGCCGCTCGCGGTGACCGCGTCGGCGGGGACCGCGGCCTCGGCCGGTGCGTCACCGAGGATCGGGATGATCCGGCCGACGGAGTAGTCCTCGCCCTCCTTCGCGCACTCGACGGCGACACCGCGGAACGTGGGTAGGAACGGCTGCGCGGGGCAGAGTTCGTTGACGCTGACCACCTGCAACGGCCGAGACACATCGCCGTCGGCATCGCGCGGACCGATCACCGAGAGCACCGCACCCACACCGTCTTTCGTGCAGAACTGTCGGGCGCCGTCGACCCCCTCACGGTCGCCGACCTCCTTCGAGCGCGCGCACACGGTGGTGAGCAGACTGGTGCGGTCGGCGGTGTCGACGATGTCCTCCGGGCCGAGATTGCTCGCGCCGGTGGACAGTGGGTCGTAGCCGTCGCCTGCGGCCGAGGGACGGCTCTGGAAATACTGCGTCATCGCGTTGCCCTCGGCATCGGTGAAGGACTGTCCGATCAGGCTGGAGCCCACCAGTTTTCCGTCCCGCTCGAGGAGCGAGCCTTCGGCGTTCTCGTTGAGCCCCGGCAGTTGGCCGATCGCGAAAACGGCGACGGGATAGACGATTCCGGTGATCACGGTCAGCACGAGCAGGGCGCGCAACGCGGCCAGGTGCTGCCGGATCCAGGTCGACATGCGCATTTCAGGCCATCCCGGGGAGAAGTTGGACGAGGAGGTCGATGAGCTTGATCCCGACGAACGGCGCGATGATGCCGCCGAGACCGTAGATCGTCAGGTTGCGGCTCAGCAGCGCCGAGGCATTGCTCGCCCGATAGTTCACACCGCGCAGCGCCAGCGGGATGAGCGCCACGATGACGATCGCGTTGAAGATGACCGCGGACAGGATCGCCGACTGTGGGCTGGCCAGGCGCATGATGTTGAGTGCGTCCAGGCCGGGGAACAGCGCCACGAACAGCGCGGGAATGATCGCGAAGTACTTGGCGATGTCGTTGGCGATGGAGAAGGTGGTGAGTGCGCCACGGGTGATCAGCAACTGCTTGCCTATCTCCACGATCTCGATCAACTTGGTCGGGTCGGAGTCCAGATCGACCATGTTGCCCGCCTCTTTGGCGGCCGAGGTACCGGTGTTCATGGCCACGCCCACGTCGGCCTGGGCGAGAGCGGGGGCGTCGTTGGTGCCGTCGCCGGTCATCGCGACCAGGCGTCCGCCGTCCTGTTCGGACTTGATCAGGGCGAGTTTGTCCTCCGGCGTGGCTTCGGCGAGGAAGTCGTCCACGCCCGCCTCCTCGGCGATCGCCTTGGCGGTCAACGGGTTGTCGCCGGTGATCATCACGGTGCGGATGCCCATGCGGCGCATCTCGTCGAAGCGTTCCCGCATGCCTTGTTTGACCACGTCTTTGAGGTGGATCACCCCGAGCAGTCGTGGTGTGCCGTCGCGGAGTTCACCGACCATCAGCGGGGTGCCGCCGGAGGCGGAGACGCCGTCGACGATCGCGGCCGCCTCGCTCGGAATCGAACCACCCTGGGCGCGAACCCATTCGGTGACAGCGCCGGCCGCGCCCTTGCGCAGCTGGTGCCCATCGGCGAGGTCGACACCGGACATGCGGGTCTGCGCCGTGAACTCCACCCAGGAAGCGCCCGGTAGTTCGCCCGCACTGCGTTCGCGCTTGTTGAACACCTCCTTGGCGAACACGACGATCGAGCGGCCCTCCGGTGTTTCGTCGGCGAGACTCGACAGCTGTGCCGCGTCGGCCAGCTCGTCGTCGAGAATGCCGGGCACCGGGATGAATTCGGCGGCTTGCCGGTTGCCGAGGGTGATGGTGCCGGTCTTGTCGAGCAGCAGGGTGTTCACATCGCCCGCCGCTTCGACCGCGCGACCGGACATGGCCAGCACATTGCGCTGCACGAGTCGGTCCATCCCGGCGATGCCGATGGCCGAGAGCAGCGCGCCGATGGTGGTCGGGATGAGGCAGACCAGCAACGAGACCATCACGATGCCGGTGATGCCGTGCGCGTCCAGCGCCGAAGTATCCGGCACACCGGGGTTGTTCGACTTGGCGAAGATCGCCAGTGGTTGCAGGGTCGCCACCGCGAACACGAAGATGATCGTGAGCGCCGCCAGCAGGATGTTGAGCGCGATCTCGTTGGGTGTCTTCTGCCTGCTCGCACCCTCGACGAGCGCGATCATCTTGTCGATGAAGCTGGCGCCCGGCTCCTGGGTGATCTCGACGACGATCCGGTCCGAGAGCACCGTGGTGCCGCCGGTGACCGCGCAGCGGTCGCCGCCGGACTCGCGGATCACCGGCGCGGACTCGCCGGTGATGGCCGATTCGTCCACGGACGCGATGCCTTCGACGACGTCACCGTCGCCGGGGACGACCTGACCGGCCTCCACGACCACGAAGTCGCCGCGCCGCAGTTCCGTTGCGGCGACGCGCTCTTCGATGATCCGTCCGCCGGGGGTCCAGTCCGCCAGACGACGAGCGACGGTGTCGGTCTTGGCTTTGCGTAGCGTGTCGGCCTGGGCTTTGCCGCGCCCTTCGGCGACGGCCTCGGCCAGATTGGCGAATACGACGGTGAGCCACAGCCAGACGACGATGGCCCAGGCGAAGAAGGTCGGGTCGCCGATCGCCAGGATCGTCGACCACACCGCGCCGATCTCCACGATCAGCATGACCGGGTTCTTCCACAGGGTGCGTGGGTCGAGCTTGCGGACCGCGTCGGGAAGTGAGGTGAGCAGCAGTTTCGGGTCGAGGACGCCCTGGCGCACGCCCTTGGTCCGCGGCGTGACCGTGGATCGAATGGTGGGAGTTGTCATGTCAGTGAAGTCCTTCGGCGAGCGGCCCGAGCGCGAGAGCGGGCAGGAAGGTGAGCGCGACCAGGATCACCGTCACGCCGACGACCATGCCGACGAACTGCGGCCGGTGCGTCGGCAGCGTGCCGATCGACGCGGGAGTGGTGCCCTGGCTTGCCAGTGATCCGGCCAGCGCCAGCACGAAGATGATCGGCAGGAACCGCCCGAACACCATCGCCAGCCCGAGCGCGGTGTTGAACCACTCGGTGTTGCCGGTGAGACCGGCGAAGGCCGAACCGTTGTTGTTGGCCGCGGAGGTGAAGGCGTACAGCACTTCCGAGAGTCCGTGCGGGCCGCTGTTGAGCATGCTCGCCCGTTGGCCGGGCAGTGCCATCGCGACGGACGTGCCGATCAGCACGATCAGCGGGCTCACCAGGAAATAGGATGCGGCCAGCTTGATCTCGCGCGGGGTGATCTTCTTGCCGAGGTACTCGGGCGTGCGACCGACCATCAGGCCGGCCACGAACACCGTGATCACCGCGAGGATGAGCATGCCGTAGAGGCCGGAGCCAACGCCGCCGGGCGCCACCTCGCCCAGCTGCATGTTGAACATCGTCATCATGCCGCCGAGGCTGGTGTAGGAATCGTGGAACGAGTTCACCGCACCGGTCGAGGTGAGGGTGGTCGCACCGGCGAAGGTGGCCGAATCGGCCACGCCGAAACGGGTTTCCACGCCTTCCATCGACGCGCCGATCGCGGTCGGCACCGTGCCGTGGGCTCGCAGCTGGAAGAAGTTGGTCAGCATGATGCTGGTCAGGGCGATCGTTCCCATCACCGCCACGATCGCGTAGCCCTGCTTGGTGCTGCCGACCATCCGCCCGAACGTGCGCGGCAACGAGAACGCGATCACCAGGAGCAGGAAGATCTCCAGGAAGTTCGTCCATGTGCTCGCGTTCTCGAACGGGTGCGCGGAGTTGGCGTTGTAGAAGCCGCCACCGTTGGTGCCCAGCTCCTTGATGACCTCCTGGCTCGCGACCGGACCACCGGTCAGGGTCTGCTGCGCGCCGCCGACGGTCTGCGCGACCTGATCGTGCAGGTGGAAGTTCTGGATGACCCCACCGGCGACCAGCACGATCGCGAAGACGAACGCGATCGGCAGCAGGATGCGCAGGGTGCCGCGCACCAGGTCGACCCAGAAGTTGCCGAGCTCACCGGTGTGGCGGCGGGCGAAACCGCGCACCAGGGCCACCGCCACCGCCATGCCGACGGCCGCCGAGACGAAGTTCTGCACCGCCAGACCGGCCATCTGCACCAGGTGCCCCTGGGTGGACTCGCCGGAGTAGTTCTGCCAGTTGGTGTTGGTGACGAAGCTGACCGCGGTGTTCCACGCCAGCGCCGGGGTCATCTCGGTGCCGGGATCGTTGAGATGCAGCGGCAACGCGCCCTGGACCAGCTGGAAGAAGAACAGGAACAGGATGCCGACGGCCGAGAACGCCAGCACACTGCGGGCGTAGATCGGCCAGGTCTGCTCGACCTCGGGTTTCGCGCCGATGGCACGGTAGATCAGCCGCTCGACGCGAGAGTGCTTGTCGCCGTTGTAGACCCGGAACATGTAGTCGCCGAGCGGTACGTGCACCAGGGCCAGCGTGATCACCAGGGCCGCCACGAAGGCGATCCCCGCGGTTGTCGTGTTCACCTAGAACCTCTCGGGGAAGAGCAACGCCGCGACCATGTACACGGCGACGAGAACGGCCAGGACCAGACCGACAAGGTTCGCGATCACAGCTTCTCCACCCCCCGCTGGATCAAGCCCAGCAGCGCGAAGATCGCCACGGTGAGCACCGTGAACACCACGACAGACATTTCCAACCTCCTTGTGCTCCGAGGTGGAGCAACTCAGTGAGTGAAACGCCGGATGGCGGCTCGGCGTGGTTTCCTTACGACTCCTTAGCGCCCGGCGGCCCGGCCTTTGCGGAATGTTGACGCGCGGGCGACCAGCTGATGTGAGGATGTCGTCAAGGCCGGGCCGATAGCCGTCAACACACCGTAAAGATCGAGATCAACCCGCATATCGCGCGGTAGAAATTGGTGCACCGGGAGGCGAAGGGCGCCCGGGTCCCTTGTTCATGGAAAGTGAGATCGCGGTGTCTGTTGTGACCCTTGCGGTGATCTTCGGTTTCGTCGGGTCGCTGCTGCTGATCCGCGTACTCGGTCGGTTGAACGCCTCGCACGCGCCGATGATGACGGTCGGCGTCCTGCCGGTGCGCCGTCCGGCTCCGGCTCGTCGGCACGCGATGATGGACAGGTGAAACGCGGACAGCTGCGCATCTACCTCGGTGCCGCGCCGGGCGTGGGCAAGACCTACGCCATGCTCGGCGAGGCGCATCGGCGCCTGGAACGCGGCCGGGATGTGGTCGCGGCCGTCGTGGAGACGCACGGGCGCAAGAAGACCGCCGAACTCCTGGACGGCATCGAGCGGATTCCGCTGAAGACGATCTCCTATCGAGGGACCGAGCTGCCCGAACTCGATGTCGACGCGGTGCTCACGCGCAAGCCCACGGTGGTGCTGGTCGACGAACTGGCGCACACGAACGCACCGGGCAGCGTGCACGAGAAGCGCTGGCAGGACGTGGAGCAAATCCTGGCCGCGGGTATCGACGTGATCTCCACGGTGAACGTGCAGCACCTCGAGAGCCTCAACGATGTGGTCGCCCAGATCACCGGTATCGAGCAGCGCGAGACCGTGCCCGATGCGGTTGTGCGCGGCGCCGATCAGGTGGAACTGGTCGATCTGACACCGGAAGCGTTGCGGCGCAGGCTTTCCCACGGCAATGTCTACGCCGCCGACAAGGTCGACGCGGCGCTGCGCAACTACTTCCGGCCCGGCAATCTCACCGCGCTGCGTGAACTCGCGCTGCTGTGGCTGGCCGACCAGGTGGACGCGGCGCTGGCCCGGTACCGGGCCGACCACAAGATCACCGAGCTGTGGGAGGCGCGCGAACGCGTCGTCGTCGCGGTCACCGGTGGTCCCGAGTCGGAGACGGTGGTGCGCCGGGCCGGGCGGATCGCGTCCAAGTCCAGTGCCGATCTGGTCGTGCTCCACGTGGTGCGTGGTGACGGGCTGGTCGGGATATCGACCGAGCGGATGACCAAGCTGCGCGATCTCGCCGCAGGTCTCGGCGCCTCGCTGCACACGGTGACCGGCGACGACGTGCCGTCCGCGCTGCTCGACTTCGCGCGCGAGGTCAACGCCACCCAGTTGGTGCTCGGCACCTCGCGACGCTCGCGCTGGGCGCGGATGCTCGACGAGGGCATCGGCTCGACGGTGGTGCAGCGCTCGGGCAAGATCGATGTGCACATGGTGACCCACGAGGAGGCCAATCGCGGGGTGCGCAGGCACTGGCTGCGTCCCGGGCGGCCGGTGAGCGCGTGGCTTGCGGCCGTGGTCGTGCCGGTCCTGGTGAGCGTGATCTGCGGGGTGTTCCTCGATGGGTGGTTGCAGCTGGGCGGGCTCAGCGCGATGTTCTTCGTCGGGGTGGTCGCGGTCGCGCTGTTCGGCGGTGTCGTCCCCGCCGGTTTGTCGGCGTTGCTGTCGGGGTTGCTGCTGAACTGGTACTTCACCGACCCGCGCTTCAGCTTCACCATCGCCGAGCCGGACAACTTCGTCACCGTGGTGGTGCTGCTGATCGTCGCGGTGGCCGTGGCGGCGCTGGTCGACGTCGCGGCCAAGCGAACAGTGCAGGCGCGCAAGGCATCTCGGGAAGCGGAGCTGCTGACGATGTTCGCCGGATCCGTGCTGCACGGCGCCG
Organism: Nocardia salmonicida; assembly: GCF_036142455.1. Taxonomy (NCBI): domain Bacteria; kingdom Bacillati; phylum Actinomycetota; class Actinomycetes; order Mycobacteriales; family Nocardiaceae; genus Nocardia; species Nocardia salmonicida. Next base: position 4,186,031 of record NZ_CP108014.1, on the reverse strand, counting down.
ACCTGCCCAACCTGCTCGAGCAGGTTCGCGAAACCTATGGCCAGCGCGCGGTGAGCGTGCAGTGCGGGGACCAGATCGTCGCCGCGGTCGGCGCCGAGCCGCCGACGCGACCGTCCGAAGCCGAGACCGTCATCGAAGCGGGCGACGCGCAGAGCCATTTGCTGCTGGCCGGGCGGGCGATCGACTCCACGGATCGACCGGTGCTCAACGCCGTCGCCAACCAGGCGGTCGGGCTGGTGCGTCAGGCTCGGCTGGCGGAGGAAGCCAGTGCGGCGGCGGCGCTCTTGGAAGCCGACCGGCTGCGCCGCGCGCTGCTGTCGGCGGTCAGCCACGACCTGCGCACGCCGTTGGCGGGGGCGAAAGCGGCCGTGTCCAGCCTGCGCAGCGACGACATCGAATTCTCGGCCGAGGACACCGGTGAACTGCTGGAAGCGATCGAGGAGTCCGTCGACCAGTTGACCGCGCTGGTGGGCAATCTGCTCGACTCCTCGCGGCTGGCGGTCGGCGTCGTGACGCCGCAGTTGCGGCAGGTGTACATGGACGAGGCGGCGCATCGCGCGCTGGTGAGCGTCGGCATGGGCACCCGTGGGCTGCGCCGGGCGGCGATGGAGCGGGTGAAGGTCGAGGTCGGTGAGGTTTCCGTGCTGGCCGACAGCGGCCTGCTCGAACGCGTACTGGCCAACCTGATCGACAACGCCCTGCGGCATTCGGGCCGCGAGTCGCCGGTGCGGGTCACGGCCGAACACGACGGCGACCGAGTGTCGATCGCCGTCGTCGACATCGGCCCCGGCGTCCCGTCGGGCACCGAGGAGCAACTGTTCGAACCCTTCCAACGCCTCGGCGACCGCGACAACACCACCGGCGTCGGCCTCGGCCTCTCGGTCGTGCGTGGTTTCGTGGAGGCGATGGGCGGCACCGTCCACGCCGAGCCGACCCCGGGCGGCGGCCTGACCATGCTCGTCGACCTGCCATCGGGAACACCCGCGGTGGACCCCCCAGTCGACGCCCGAGGAAAGTGAGCACATGGGTAACCCACCGGGGACCGGCGCACCTGCCGGCGCCCACGACCGCCGGTCGCCGACGTCGCATGACGACGCGAGTGAGACCGGCTCGCCGACGCGGGGAGGCGGGCAGGCTCCGCCGATCAAAGTGCTGGTGGTCGATGACGAGCCGCAAATCGTGCGTGCTCTGCGGATCAATCTGTCGGTGCGCGGGTACGAGGTGATCACCGCGGGCAACGGGGCCGCCGCCTTGCGGGCCGCCGCCGAGAAGCATCCCGACGTCGTCATTCTCGATCTGGGCCTGCCGGACCTGGACGGGATCGAGGTGCTGGCAGGGCTGCGCGGGTGGACCTCCGCGCCGGTGATCGTGCTGTCGGCGCGGACGGATTCGGCCGACAAGGTGGAGGCGCTCGACGCCGGCGCCGACGACTATGTCACCAAGCCGTTCGGGATGGACGAACTGCTGGCTCGGCTGCGGGCCGCGGTTCGGCGTGGGGCCAGCGCGACCGACGCTGTCGACCCGGTGGTGGTCACCGACTCGTTCACCGTCGACCTCGTCGCCAAGAAGGTCACCAAGCGGGGTGCGCCGGTGCACCTGACGCCCACCGAGTGGGGCATGCTCGAGATGCTGGTGCGCAATCGCGGAAAGCTGGTGGGGCGCAAGGAATTACTGCGTGAGGTGTGGGGGCCGGCCTATGCGACCGAGACCCACTACCTGCGCGTCTACCTCGCGCAGTTGCGGCGCAAACTCGAGGACGATCCGGCCAACCCGCGCCATCTGCTGACGGAGGCTGGGATGGGATACCGCTTCCAGGAATGAGCGTGCGCCCGGTCACGTGCCCGGAATGCCGGGAGTGGCATGGACGTTCCCAGGCGTGGATCGTCCTCGAGCGAATGGCAGGATCTAGGCATGGCTGAGCAGACCGCACCCGTGAACAACGCCCCCACCGAACTGTGGGTCGAGCGCACCGGAACCCGTGCCTACACCGGGCGCAGCAACCGTGGCGCGGAGGTCTTGATCGCCTCCCAGGGTGTCCCCGGTGCCTTCACGCCCGGTGAGCTGCTCAAGATCGCGCTGGCCGGGTGCACCGGGCTCAGCTCGGACCTGCCGTTGTCGCGTCGCCTCGGCGACGAGTTCGACGCCACCATCCGCGTCTCGGGCGATGCCGACCGTGAGAACGAGCTCTACCCGCAGCTCGACGAGGTCCTCGAACTGGATCTGTCCGAACTCGACGAGGCCGCCCGCGAACGACTACTGGTCACCGTGCAGCGTGCCGTCGACAAGGTGTGCACCGTCGGCCGCACCCTCAAAGCGGGCACGAAGGTGACGTTGACCTTCGACATCGACGCATGAGCGGGGAGCCGGTTCGGCTGAGTGCGTGGGTGCACGGGTACGTGCAGGGCGTGGGTTTTCGGTGGTGGACTCGGTCGCGCGCACTGGAACTCGGGCTGGTCGGCTACGCGCGCAACCATCGCGACGGTCGCGTCCACGTTGTCGCCGAAGGACCACGAACGGCGGGCGAGAAATTGCTGGAACTGCTACGGTCCGGCGAAGCGCCCGATAGCTCTCGAGCCGTCGGGCACGCGACACATGGTCTGTCCGGGCGTGCTCCTGGGCGGGTAGACCTGGTTGTGGAAAGCTGGGAGCCCGCGCGGGGCGACATGACCGGATTCGAGGAGCGCTAGTGGTGACTTCGGGGGCTAGGGGGCGGCAGCGGTGAGCACACAGAACCCCGGACCGCCCGATCGACCGGAACAACCCTCGAACGGCGAGCCGGGCAGGTCCCCGTGGACGCCACCCGATCCCGGCGCGGGATGGTCCGCACCGGAGGGGAGTTCGACGCCGTCCGAACCCGACGCGGGGTCGACGCCGCCCGCTTTCGGCACCGGCGGGCATCCCGTCGGCCAGCCGCAACCCGGCCGGATGGCGCGGCAGGAACCCGGCGTCACCCAGCCGCGTCCGCCGACCGTCGGCGAGGCGCGCGCCCGAGACAAGGCCCGTAGGCAAGCCGAAGAGGCCGAGCGCGCGGCGGCCGCGGCGGCGGAGGAGAAGCGGCGCAACCGCAAACGCGTGATGATCGGCGGTGTCGCCATCGTCGGCGTCGCCGCGCTCGTCGGCGGCGGCTACCTCGCCTACCGGGCGATCACCGCACCCGACCAGGTGACGGCCTCGTGCGTGCAGATCGACCAGAACGGGCAGGAAGTCGTTGTCCCCGACGAGAACTGCGGCGACGGCAAGACCAATTTCCGTAGTGAGGGCTCCGGCGGTCACGGCGCCGGGCTGCTGATTCTGGGCTGGCCGCAGTACCGCTACCACTACGGCGGCACACCGACGATCGGCAAGCCGCCGACGGGCGGCACCTCGGTGAAACCGCGCAATGCCCAGATCACGACCAAGAGCGGCACCACGGTGCAGCGCGGCGGACTCGGCAGCAAGTCGACCGGCGGGAGTGGGTCGTAGATGCGGCGCAACAAGAGCGCCCCACGCCGGGACTGGCAGCAGATCGTCGAAAAGCAGGGCCTCGTCTACGGTGCGCCGGGGCGCGACGCCAGCGGTCAGCCACGGCCGTACTGGGACGAGTCGGTGCACTACGAGTTCTCGATGGACGAGATCCTGGCGCTGGAAGCCGATGTGGAACTGCTCCAGTCGATGTGCCTGCACGCGGTCGAACACGTGGTACTCACCGAGCGTTTCGCCGATTTCGGTCTGCCGGAATGGACGTGGGCCCCGATCGCGCAATCATGGCGTCGCAGTGACCCTTACGTGTACGGCCGCTTCGATCTGCGCTACGACGCGCGTCGCCCGGCCAAGCTGCTCGAGTACAACGCCGACACTCCGACCTCGTTGCTCGAGGCCGCGATCATCCAGTGGCACTGGCTCCAGCAGGTGTATCCCGGTGGCGACCAATGGAATTCGCTGCACGAGAAGCTGGTGGAGCGCTGGACCGAACTGCGCGGCGTGCTGCCCGGTACCGAACTGCACTTCACCTGGTCGGGCGCCGACGCGACCGGCGAGGACAACGTCACCACCGCCTACATGCAGGAGACAGCGGCCGAAGCCGGGTTCGACACCGTCGCGCTGCCGATCGAGGAAGTCGGTTTCGATACCGAGCTGAACCGGTTCGTCGATCTGGCCGAGGCGCCGATCGAGGCGATCTTCAAGCTGTATCCGTGGGAGTGGATCCTCGACGACGACTTCGGTAAGCGCGTGGTCGGCAGCCTGCCCGCGACCGCGTGGATCGAACCGCTGTGGACCACGCTGCTGAGCAACAAGGCGATCCTGGCGATCCTGTGGGAGATGTATCCCGGTCACCCCAACCTGTTGCCCGCCTATCTCGACGACCCGCACGAGCTCACCGAATACATTCGCAAACCCAAGCTCGGCCGCGAGGGCGCGAACATGACCATCGTCGGCCCCGGGATGGAGACCGCGACCGGCGGCGTCTACGGCGCCGAGGGTTTCGTCTACCAATTGCTCGACCCGCTACCGGAATTCGACGGAATGCGGCCGGTGCTCGGCGCCTGGGTCGTGGGTGACACCGCGGCCGGGCTCGGCATCCGCGAGACCGCGGGCCTGATCACCGATGACGGCGCCGCGTTCGTCCCGCACCGCATCGTCGACTGAAACCACTGACCTCACAACATTGTTCGAAAGGACCACGATGACCGCCCTCGCCCTGGAATCGGGTTATTGGAGTGCGCTCGGTGAAGGCGTCGGCGCCATCATCCTGTACTGCCTGATCGGCCTCGCGCTGATGCTGATCGGCTTTTTCGCCATCGACCTGACCACGCCCGGCAAGCTGCGCGACCTGGTGGTCGCGGGCAAGCCGAACGCGATCATCGTCTCGGCGGCCGGAATGATCAGCATGGCGTTCATCGTCGTGTTCGCGGTGCTGGCCACCGGCGGCAGCGGCAAGCTGTCGGAAGGTCTGATCGCGGCGATCATCTACGGCCTGGTGGGCATCATCGCGCAGGTGATCTCGGTGCGGGTGATCGAGAAGGTCACCGGCATCGACATCGGCCGCACCTTGCACGCCGAGACCTACACCCCCGAGGTCCTCGTCGTCGCCGCCGCGCACTTCGCGCTGGGTCTCGTGGTGGCCTTCGCCATTCTCTGAGCCGGAACGATCGGTTGACATCGCACTGTGGAGGGTGGACGCTGGAAACCAGCACTCCACCGTGGATGTGACCGAGAGGACGTCGGCATGGATATCACCCCGGGTACGCGCGCGTCCGACGCCGAACGCAACGCGATCGTCGCCCAGTTGGGCACGCATCTGGCCGACGGCAGGCTCGACCTGGGCGAATACGATCTGCGGGTGGCCAAGGTCTACGCGACCGCCACGCGTGACGAACTCGCCGTCGTCCTGTCCGATCTGCCCGAGCTGACGAAACAGCAGCAAGCGGCCGCGCCGGTCGAACGCAAGCCCGGTGCGCGATTCCCGATCTGGCAACGCATCGAGGCGGGCAGCTGGCTCGGCGTCAGCGTGATCGTGCTGGTCATCTGGGGTCTGATCTCGCTCACCGCGGGCGAGCTCACCTACTTCTGGCCGATGTGGGTGATCGGCCCGTGGGGCGCGGTCCTGGTCTTCCGCGTGATCACCGGCTGGGAAGCGAGCCCTGGTACCGCAACCCATATCCGTCAGCTGCAGAAGCAGATGAAGCACATCAACCCGCACTGACCGCAAACCTGCCGCTACGTCCGCTAGGCTTTCGCGAGCACATGGGTAACTCGTCGGGAACCGGCTGCCCGAGTCACCCCCATCACCGCTGGCCGCGTGCGATGCCTGCACGCACCTAGGTCTGGCCTGAGTCGCGGAGAGGCGGACGAGTTCTCTTGCATCTGAAGAGCTTGACGTTGAAGGGTTTCAAGTCCTTCGCGTCTGCGACCACTTTGCGCTTCGAACCGGGCATCACCTGCGTCGTCGGGCCGAACGGGTCCGGCAAATCCAATGTCGTGGACGCGCTCTCCTGGGTGATGGGCGAGCAGGGTGCCAAAGCGTTGCGGGGCGGGAAGATGCAGGACGTCATCTTCGCCGGGACCGTGGGGCGGGCACCGCTGGGTCGTGCCGAGGTGACGCTGACCATCGACAACTCCGACGGCGCGCTGCCCATCGACTACGCCGAGGTGTCGATCACCCGGCGCATGTTCCGCGACGGCGCGGGCGAGTACGAGATCAACGGCAGCACGTGCCGGTTGATGGATGTGCAGGAACTGCTGTCCGACTCCGGTATCGGGCGCGAGATGCACGTCATCGTGGGTCAGGGCAGGCTGTCGGCGATCCTGGAATCGCGGCCGGAGGATCGGCGCGCGTTCGTCGAAGAGGCCGCGGGCGTGCTCAAACACCGCAGGCGCAAGGAGAAGGCGGTCCGCAAGCTCGATGCGATGCAGGCCAACCTCGCCCGGCTCACCGACCTCACCACCGAACTGCGTCGCCAGCTCAAGCCGCTCAGCCGCCAGGCCGAGGTCGCCCGCCGCGCGCAGACCGTGCAGGCCGACCTGCGCGACGCGCGGCTGCGACTGGCCGCCGACGACCTGGTGACCCGCCGTGGCGAGTTGGAGTCCCAGCTCAGCAAAGAGGCCTACGCCCGCGAACAGCAGATCAACGTGCAGACCGAACTCGACGCCGCCAATGCCGCACTCGCGCAGCAGGAGTTCCAGCTGTCGCGGCTCAGCCCCAGCGCCGAGGCCGCCGCGCAGACCTGGTTCCAGCTCTCGGCACTGGCCGAACGGGTGAACGCCACCATCCGCATCGCCAGCGACCGGGCCAGGCACCTGCACACCGAGGCGCCGGTCGGCACCGGCCGCGACCCGGAGCAGCTCGAGGCCGAGGCCGAGCGGATCGAAGCCGAAGAGGCCGAACTGCGATACGCGGTCGAGATGGCCACCGAGACCCTCGAGGCCGCGCGCGAAGCCCTCGCCGAGCGGGAGCACGCCGCCAAGGCCGCCGAGCAGGCGCACCTGGCCGCAGTGCGCGCGATCGCCGATCGCCGCGAAGGGCTGGCCCGGCTGTCGGGCCAGGTCGACACGTTGCGCACCCGCGCCCAGTCCGTGGACGCCGAGATCGCGCGCCTGTCCGTGGCCATCGCCGACGCCCGGCACCGCGGTGAGACCGCGCAGGTCGAATACGACTCGGTGCAGGACGAACTCGGTGAACTCGACGCGGGCGAGAAGGGCCTGGACGCCCAGCACGAACATGCCGTCGCCGCCCAGGGCCTGGCCGACGAGCGCGTGCGGGAACTGCGGGAACTCGACCGGGAGGCGAGCAAGCTCGTCGCCCGGCTCGGCGCCCGCATCGAAGCGCTCGCCATGAACCTGGCCCGCAAGGACGGCGCGGCCTGGCTGCTCGAACACGGCGTGAGCGGGCTCGGCGGGCGGCTGTCGGGCCTGTTGCGCGTGCAGTCCGGCTTCGAGGCCGCCGTGGCCGCGCTGCTCGGTCCGCTGGCCGATGCCATCACCGCCGATACCGCGACCACCGCCGACTCGGCGGTGCGGGAACTGCGCACCGGTGACGGCGGTCGGGTGGCGTTCGTCTTCGCCACCGACCGGGCGATACCTGCCGAGCGTTCCGCGTTGCCCGCCGGCGCGCAGTGGCTCGCCGACGTGCTCGAAGGCGACGAGCAGGTGCGACCCGCGCTGGCCGCGCTCACCGCCGATGTCGTGGTCGTCGACGATCTGGCGACCGCCACCGAGCTCGTCGCCCTGCGCCCGGAACTGCGGGTGGTGACCCGTGACGGTGACCTGGCCGGTGCGGGCTGGGTCGTCGGCGGCTCCGAACGGATGCCGAGCCAGCTCGAGGTCCAAGCCGATATCGACGCCGCCACCGCGGAACTGGCGGCGGCGCAACGGCGGGCCGAGGAGTTGGAGGCGGCACTGGCCGGTGCGCTCGCCGAACAGACCGACCGCAAGGACGCCGCCGACCACGCGCTGATGGCGCTGCACGAATCCGATCAGGCGCTGCTGGCGATCTACGACCGACTGGCCCGGGTGGGGCAGAGTGCGCGCGCGGCGCAGACCGAGGGGGAGCGGCTGGCCACCCAGCGCGCGGAAGCCGAAGCGGCGCGGGAGAAGTCACTCGCGTCCCTCGCCGAACTCGAGGACCGGTTGCGTCACGCCGAGATCGAACACGACGGCAGCGACGACAGTTTCGGCGCCGCGAGCACCGAGACCGCGGGGTACGCCAGGGAAGAAGCCGCCGCCGCGCTCGCCGAGGCCCGGACCATGGAGGTCGAGGCTCGACTGTCCGTGCGCACCTCGGAGGAACGCGCGGAATCGGTGCGCGGCAAAGCGGATTCGCTGCGCAGGGCCGCCCGTGGCGAGCGGGAGGCCAGGGCCCGCGCCGAACGCGCCCAGGCCGCTCGGCGCCAAGCGGCCGCCGTAGCCGCGGCGGTCGCCGAATCGGGTAGCAAGATCAAACACGAACTCGAGCAGGTCGTGGCCACCGCCGCGGCCCGACGTGACGAATTGGTCCGTCGCCGTGGCGAATGCGCCGCGGCGCTGGAACAGGTGAAGGAACGCGCACGCGCGCTGAACACCCAGCTGGCCCAGCTCACCGACGCCGTGCACCGCGACGAAGTCGCCAAAGCCCAAGCGGCACTGCGCATCGAACAGCTCGAGACGACCATCTCCGAACAGTTCGGCATCGCGCTCGCCGACCTCGTCGCCGAATACGGACCCGACGTGGTGCTGCCGCCCTCGGCGCTGGAGATGCACGAGTACGAGCAGGCCAAGGAGCGCGGCGAACAGGTCAGCGCGCCGCAGCCGATGCCCTACGACCGGCCGACGCAGGAGCGCCGCGCCAAACGGGCCGAGAAGGACCTCACCACGCTCGGCAAGGTCAATCCCCTTGCGCTGGAGGAGTTCGCGGCCCTCGAGGAGCGCTACACCTTCCTCGCCACCCAGCTCGAAGACGTGAAGAACGCGCGCAAGGACCTGCTCGACGTGGTCGCCGAGGTCGACGCCCGCATCCTGCAGGTGTTCACCGAGGCCTACGCCGATGTGGAACGCGAATTCGTCGGCGTCTTCGGGAAACTGTTCCCCGGCGGCGAGGGCAGGCTGGTGCTCACCGATCCGTCGGACATGCTCACCACCGGCATCGAGGTCGAGGCCCGTCCGCCCGGCAAGAAGGTCAAGCGCCTGTCGTTGCTCTCCGGCGGCGAGAAGTCGCTCACCGCAGTGGCATTGCTCGTGGCGATCTTCCGCGCCCGCCCCTCACCGTTCTACGTGATGGACGAGGTCGAGGCGGCGCTGGACGACACCAACCTGCGGCGCCTGATCGGCCTGTTCGAACAGCTGCGGGAGAAGAGTCAGCTGATCGTCATCACCCACCAGAAGCCCACCATGGAGATCGCCGACGCCCTCTACGGCGTGAGCATGCGGGGCGACGGCATCACCCAGGTCATCTCGCAACGCCTGAACCGGGCCGAGGTCACCGACCCCGACCCGGTGTCGGCCTCCGCCTGACGCCGGGGCGGCGAGCAGAGTCTCAGTGGAGCCCGCTCGCCGGGGCCGTGGCGTCGATCCGGTCGAGGATCCGTTGGGTGCCGCCGCGTGCGAGCCAGTCGCGCAGGGAGGTCAGCTCCGGGTACAGGGCGCGTAGGGCGGGGATGTCGGCGTGCCAGCCGCCGGTTTCGCGGATCAGGCGCCAGGTGTTGCCGAGCTGGGGGCCGGTCGCGTCGGCTTCCTCCTCGCCGATCTCACGGTAGTGGACGGGGTGGCCGATGGCGGCGCTGATGGTGGCGGCCGCGTCGACCGGGGTGACGGCGTCACCCGCCAGTTCGAGGGTGCGGGCGTGCCAGGTTTCGGGGTCGGCGAAGGCCAGGGCGGCGAAGGCGCCGATGTCGTCGATGGCGATCATCTGGAGCGGGCGATCGGCGGGGAACAGGTGGGCGTGTTCGCCGCCTTCGCGGATGCCGTCGACGGGCGAGCCATGGAGGAGGTAGTTCTCCATGAAGCGCACCGGCCGCAACACGGTGTAGCGCAGGCCGGACGCCGCCAGGGCTCGCTCGATCTCTTGTTTGCCCCGCTGACCCCACGATTGCGCGTCGCCCATCGTGGCGACGCCGGTGAACACGATCTGCTCGACGTCGGCGGCGCGGGCCGCGTCGATCATGGCGATGCCGCGGCGGCCCTCGGTGTCCTCGCCCCACCCTTTCACCCTGTAATCGGCTGGGGGGACCAGGAATACGGCTCGTGTTCCGGTTGCCGCGACATGCAGGGATGCCGAGTCGTCGAAGTCGCCGACCGTCAGTTCGGCACCCGCGACGGCCAGTGCGCGGGCGGCGGGGGAGTCGGGGTCGCGGACCAGAGCGCGAACCTCGTGTCCCCGGCTGAGCAATCGGTAGGCAGTCGCGCCGCCCTGCTTGCCCGTCGCGCCGGTGACCAGAACGGGAAGTACTGATGTCATTGCGGAGGAGCTCCGTTTCGTGATCGATCGTGTGCCTACAATCGGGTCGGTCGACCCGTATTCCGGACGGTACGGGTGGGCACACCCGGTTGGCCAGGTCCGGTGCAGGGAAGGCGTAACGAAATGACGGTCGACCACGGCGCGGAACCGGCGATCCGATCCGACGCGCGTCGCAACCGCGCGCTGATCCTGGCCGCCGCCCAGCGGGCGCTCGCCGAACGCGGCACCACGGTCTCACTGGCGGAAGTGGCTCGCCGCGCGGGTGTCGGCGCGGGCACCGTCCATCGGCATTTCCCCACGAAAACCGATCTGCTGGAAGCGGTTATGCAACAGCGCGTCGATCGACTGGCGGCGTTGGCGGCCGAACACCTCACCGATCCGGACCCGGGTGCGGCCTTCTTCGCCCTGTGCACCCACGTGATCGTGACGACGCCCGGCAACAAGGACCTGTGCGACCTGGTGCAATCCGACGACGGCTGGCCCCGCGCCCTACTTCGCGACGCGGGCAATCGCTTCCACCGGGCACTGGGCGCTCTACTCGCCTCGGCTCAACGTCAGGGCGCGGTCCGGCGCGATGTGGTGATCACCGATGTCTTGGACATCTTCACCGGATGCGTTGCGATCCAACGACATCGACGGGCCGAGGATCCACTCGCCCCGGCCGTCGTCCTCATCCTCGACGCGCTGCGGACGCGCCCGGCACCCGTAACGGAACTCGCGAAAATCGACCGTAACGAAAGGGCTGAAAGTAACGAAACCTCGGCTCCCTGCCCCATCTGTGGCGCGCCCGTCCGCCGCCCGGGGATCGGTAGGCCGGCCCGCTACTGCTCCCCGGCCTGCCGTCAGAAGGCGCACCGCCGACGCGATCTGCGAAACACCCGGGGCGGCGGGGGAGCTAGAGCAGATCGCTGACGTCGTCGGGGACGTCGACTGCGTATTTTCGCAGGATATCCATGGAGATGACCTCCAGCGCGTTCTCGTGGGTTGCGGCCAGGACCACGGGTGCGGCTACGCCGTCCTCGTGGGCGTGCAACCAGCGGACCGCCACCACGCACCAGCGGTCGCCCGGTTGCAGGCCGGGAAAATTGTTCTCTGGGCGGGGGGTGCTGAGGTCGTTGCCGATGGAGGCCTGATGCTCCAGGAATTCCGCCGTCACGACGGTGCACACGGTGTGGCTGCCGAGATCCTCCGGACCGGTGCTGCAGCAGCCGTCCCGGTAGAAGCCCGTGAGAGGATCGGCGCCGCACTCTTCAAGCGGCCCCCCAAGCACGTTTCGATCGGTCACTCCGCCGATCCTATGGGGCAAGCGCCAGAAGTTCCGCAGGACAACGAATCTGTAGTGTTTCCGCCATACCGCGACGCGCCCGGATACGCCTCCTCGACCTGCTGCGCAGACGCCGCCGACGTGCGGCAACTCCCCGCACGAATAGACTCGCCGGGTGAGTTCGCAAGCGTGGATCCTGATCGCCGCGATCGCCGCCGTCCTGTTGGTGGCGCTCGTCGCGGGTTTCGTCCTGTACAAGCGACGCCAGATTTCGCTGGCCCCGCCCGAGCCGGACAAGGAGTTGACGGACCGCTCCGGTGGTTACACCGCGTCCGGGGGGTTCAACTTCAGCCAGGGCGGCTCGACGGCGACCGTGACCGAGCCCGAACCCGTCCCGGAGCGCACCGATACCGACGGTCAACCGCACGTCGGCGACGACGCCGCGATCCCGCGTGACGCCCCGCGCCGCGGCATCACCGATGTTCCGCTGCCCGAGGGCGATGTCGTCCTCGACGAGACCGTGGTCGTCCCCGACGACGCGTCCGCCCTCGACACCGCCGCACCGGCCGAGCCCGACGCCGAGACCGCGCCTTCTGACGCTGCCCCCACGCGGGAAGCGCCCACCGATACCGCGCCGACCGAGACTCCTTCCGCACCGGCCCCGGCCGAGGTCGACCCGGTCACCACCGCGATCGAAGAGATCGACCCCACCACGGGCCGTCTCGTCCGCCTGCGCGGCCGTTTGTCTCGCTCCCAGAACGCCGTCGGCAAGAGCCTGCTCGGCCTGCTCGGCGGCGGCGACCTCGACGAGGATTCGTGGGAGGAGATCGAAGACACCCTGGTGCTGGCCGATATCGGCACCGCGAGTACCGCGAAGATCGTCGAACGCCTGCGCGAAGAGATGGCCTCACGCAGCGTGCGCACTCCCGAACAGGCCCGCGTCGCCCTGCGTGACGTGCTCGTCGAGGCGCTGCGCCCCGAGCTCGACCGTTCCATCCACGCCCTCCCGCACGGCGACAAGCCCGCGATCCTGCTCGTGGTCGGCGTCAACGGCACCGGTAAGACCACCACCACCGGCAAGCTGGCCCGCGTGCTCGTCGCCGACGGCCGCCGCGTGCTGCTCGGCGCCGCCGACACCTTCCGCGCCGCCGCCGCCGATCAGCTGCAGACCTGGGGCGAACGGGTGGGCGCCGAGACCGTGCGCGGTAAAGAGGCCGCCGACCCGGCCGCCGTCGCCTTCGACGCGGTCACCGCGGGCATCGACCGCGGCGTCGACGCTGTCCTCATCGACACCGCGGGCCGCCTGCACACCAAGACCGGCCTGATGGACGAGCTGGGCAAGGTCAAGCGGGTCGTGGAGAAGAAGGGGGAGGTCGACGAGGTGCTGTTGGTCCTCGACGCGACCGTCGGCCAGAACGGCCTGATGCAGGCGCGGGTGTTCGCCGACGTCGTCGATATCTCCGGCGTGGTGCTCACCAAGCTCGACGGCACCGCCAAGGGCGGCATCGTGTTCCAGGTGCAGCACGAACTCGGTGTGCCGGTGAAACTCGTCGGCCTCGGCGAGGGCGCCGACGACCTGGCGCCGTTCGAGCCAGGCGCGTTCGTCGACGCCCTGCTCGGGGGCACCGCGTAGCGGTTTCGTCGATGCCCGTCCGATCCAGCGATCGGGCGGGCATCGCTGCTTTCAGGGGCTGACATCACGGTTTCCGGGCAACGGCGTCGCGGCGAATCGCCGCGCGAACTCGCGGCGAATCGCACATCCGTACCGATCTCACCGTGAGCTGACAGGCTCATGCCGACCACACGAAACGTGGATGCAACACAACAGCGCTATCCGTTCACTCAGGTGAAACACCACAGCTCAACGGATGAAACACCGAGTGGCGACCCTTCTGTACAGGTCCTTTTGCCGTCATCGGCAGGGCCCGAGATGAGGAGGAACACAAGGTGGCATTTCCACTGATCGGCGCACCGGACGCCGGTGACACCGCCTGGATGCTGGCGTCGGCGGCCCTGGTGCTGTTGATGACGCCGGGTCTGGCGTTCTTCTACGGCGGTATGGTCCGTGGCAAGAACGTGCTGAACATGATCATGATGAGCGTCTCCGCGATGGGCCTGATCACCATCCTGTGGTGTCTATACGGCTTCTCGATGGCGTTCGGCGAGGACAAGGGCAAGCTGGTCGGTGATCCGTTCCAGTACTTCGGCCTCAAGGGCGTCCTGGGCGGCGACTATCTAGCGACTACCGACCCCGCGGCCCCCGCCGCCATCCCGCTGTTCGGCACGATCCCGCTCTCGGTGTTCGTCGCCTTCCAGCTCATGTTCGCGATCATCACGGTCGCACTCATCTCGGGCGCGGTCGCCGACCGCTTGAAGTTCGGGTCGTGGCTCGTATTTGCCGGAATCTGGGCCACGGTCGTCTACTTCCCCGTCGCGCACTGGGTGTTCGCCTTCAGCGGCTACACCGGTGAGAACGGCGGCTGGATCGCCAACAACCTCAAGGCGATCGACTTCGCCGGTGGTACCGCGGTCCACATCAACGCCGGCGCCGCCGGTCTGGTGCTCTGCCTGATCCTCGGCAAGCGCAAGGGCTGGCCGAAGACGCCGTTCCGTCCGCACAACCTGCCGTTCGTGATGCTCGGCGCCGGTCTGCTGTGGTTCGGCTGGTACGGCTTCAACGCGGGTTCGGCGCTGAGCGCCAACGGTGTCGCGGGTGCCACCTTCCTCACCACCACGATCGCCACCGCCGCCGCGATGCTGGCCTGGCTGCTCGTGGAGAAGGTCCGCGACGGTCACCCGACCTCGCTCGGCGCTGCCTCGGGCATCGTCGCCGGTCTCGTCGCGATCACCCCGGCCTGTTCCTCGGTCAACGTGGTCGGCGCCCTGGCTGTCGGTGTCGTCTCCGGTGCGCTGTGCGCCCTGGCCGTCGGCCTGAAGTTCCGCTTCGGCTTCGACGACTCGCTCGACGTCGTCGGCGTCCACCTCGTCGGTGGTCTGGTCGGCACGCTGATCGTCGGACTCGTCGCTACCAGCGAAGCTCCCGCGGGTGTCGATGGACTGTTCTACGGTGGTGGAGTCGAGCAGTTGAAGCTGCAGGCTGTCGGTGCCTTCGCCGTTCTCGCCTACTCGCTGGTCGCCACGGCCATCATCGCGTACGCGATCAAGTTCACGATCGGCCTGCGCGCCAGTGAAGAGTCCGAGGCTGCGGGCCTCGACGAAGCCGAGCACGCGGAAACCGCATACGATTTCGCTGCTGTGGGTGGCACGGCACGCACGCTCGTCAAGGAGGCATGACGAACATGAAACTGGTTACGGCAATCGTCAAACCGTTCACGCTCGAAGATGTGAAGTCCGGGCTGGAACAGGCAGGCGTGCTCGGCATGACCGTCAGCGAAGTCCAGGGATACGGCCGGCAGAAGGGCCACACCGAGGTGTACCGCGGTGCTGAGTACTCGGTGGATTTCGTTCCCAAGGTCCGGGTCGAGGTCGTCGTGGACGATGCGTCGGTCGAGAAGGTCGTCGAGGTGATCGTGGAGGCCTCGCGGACCGGCAAGATCGGTGACGGCAAGGTGTGGGTGACCCCGGTGGACACCATCATCCGCGTCCGTACCGGCGAACGCGGAACCGACGCACTGTAATTCGGTCAGTCACGCACGAGGAATCGATCGAGCGGCGGCCCCGCTCCCACCGGTGAGAACTCTCCGGTCGGGGCGGGGCCGCCCGCATGAAATGGTGGTGTGGGCTGTGGCACAGCGGAACGGCGGTATTCAGAACAACGGAGCGGCGGATCTGGTCAAGGCCAGGGCGCAGCTGCTCGACGGAGCGGGCACCCGCAATCCGCGGCTCGATCCGGAATCGTTGCGCGAGGCCCTGGTCGACCTGTTCGAACTGTGGCTCACCAGCAAGGGCAACGAACTCGGCATCACCGCCGACAGCGGCCTGTCGGTCGTGGCGGTCGGCGGACTCGGCCGCCGTGAGATGCTGCCATACTCCGATCTCGACCTCGTGCTGCTGCACGACGACGTCGACCCGAAGGTGGTCTCCGAGGTCGCCGATCACCTCTGGTATCCCCTGTGGGACGCCCACATCAAGCTCGACCACAGCGTGCGCACCGTGCCGCAGGCGTTGCGGGTGGCCGCCGACGACATGATCGCCGGGCTCGGCCTGCTGGAAGCTCGTCACATCGTCGGCGACCAAGACCTCAGCAATCTGCTCATCGGCGGCGTGCGCCGGGAATGGCGCACCGGCATCAGGTCGCGCTTCGACGATCTCATCGCCCAGGCCACCGCACGCTGGCAGCGCAGCGGCGAGATCGCCCACCGCGCCGAACCCGATCTCAAGAACGGTCGCGGCGGGCTGCGCGATATCCAGCTGCTCGACGCGCTCGCGATCGCCCAGTTGACCGACGCCATGCCGGGTTTGGGCCCCGAGGTCCCCGGCGGCGGCCTGAAACAGGCACACCGGCGATTGCTCGACGTGCGCACCGAACTGCACCGGGTCGCCGGCCGGGCCCGCGATCAGCTGCGCGCCCAGGACGCCGACGAGATCGGCGCCGCGCTACGCATCGGTGACCGTTTCGATCTCGCCCGGACATTGACCGATTCGGCGCGTACGGTGAGCTATTCGTGCGACGTCGGTCTGCGTACGGCCGCCAACGCGCTCCCGCGGCGCGGCCTGGCCAGATTGCGCCGCATGCCGGTGCGCCGACCACTCGATGAGGGGGTGGTCGAGCACTCCGGCGAGGTGGTGCTGGCCAGAGACGCCCGCCCCCAACGCGATCCAGGGCTGATCCTGCGGGTGGCCGCGGCGTCGGCGCAGACCGGCCTGCCGATGTCGGCGACCACGCTCAACCGCCTGTCCGAGGACGCGCCCGAACTGCGCGAACCGTGGCCCAAGGACGCGCTCAACGATCTGCTCGTGCTGCTCGGCGCGGGCCGAGGCAGCATCGACGCGGTCGAGGCGCTCGATCGAACCGGATTGTGGGGCAGACTCTTTCCCGAATGGGGCGCGGTCCGCGATCTGCCGCCGCGCGATGCGATGCACACCTGGACCGTCGATCGGCACCTGATGGAGACCGTCGCCTTCGCGAGCAGCCTGAGCACCAGGGTCGCCCGGCCCGACCTGCTCGCGCTCGGCGCGTTGCTGCACGACATCGGCAAGGGGCGACAGGGCGACCACAGCATTGTCGGCGCCGAACTCGCCACGCATATCGGCCGCAGGCTCGGAATGTGGCCATCGGACGTGCGCACCCTCAGCGCGATCGTGCGCCACCACCTGCTCCTACCCGACACCGCGACCCGGCGCGACCTCGACGACCCGGCCACCGTGCAGCACGTCGCCGACGCGCTCGGTGGAGACGTCGGCCTACTCGAACTGCTGCACGCGCTGGCCGAGGCCGACTCGATGGCCACCGGCCCCGGTGTCTGGGGCGACTGGAAGGCCTCGCTGATCGGGGAACTGGTGCGTCGCTGCCGACTCGTCATGGCGGGCGAGCCACTGCCGCAACCGGAACCGATCGACCCGGAGCTGCTGGACAAGGCCAGGGCAGGCGGCGTACACGTCACCCTCGCGCCCGGCGACGGCAAGCACACCTTCGTGGTGACGGTGATCGCCCCCGACGAGCCGGGCCTGCTCTCCGACGCCGCCGGTGTTCTGGCACTACACGCGTTGCGGGTGCTCTCGGCCTCGCTGGGCAGCGCCGGGGATTCGGCGATCAACACCTTCGTGGTGATGCCGAAATTCGGCGATCCGCCGGACGCGGGCCTGCTGCGTCAGGAACTGATCCGGGCCACCACCGGCGCGCTCGACCTGCCCGCGGTGCTGGCCAAACGCGAAACCGACGCTGTCGGGACCGGGCCCGGCCGGTACGCGCGCGCCGCGCCGCGCCTGATCTGGTCACCGATCAGCACTCCCGGACAGGTGATCCTCGAGCTGCGAGCCGACGACCGGATCGGTTTGCTGAGCAGACTGGCCGGTGCTTTCGCCGCGACGGGAGCCAACGTCAGGTGGGCCAAAGTGGTCACGATGGGCTCGGCCGTGGTCGACGCCTTCTGCCTCGATCTGGGCGACGCCGACAGCCCGGCCCTGCGCGACCGCATCGAGAAGGCAGTCCTCGAGGTGGTTCCGCAGCCTGCTCCCGCCCCGCCGCCGACCGCGACAACCGAGGCCGACTGACACCGCAAGGACACGGTTTACTCACTGATTGCTATCAGGTTGCTACACGACGTCCTGGCGGCCCGATAAGTCGATATGGGACCTATAGCATTCCCCTGGTCCGGCTGTCACTCGTACGAGGGGAGCTGATCCGTGGCTATCGAAGTCGTTTCCGCGTCAATGATGACCAGCGACGCGACCGCGCACATCGCGCGGTGCGTCGGTGGTGACCTGTGGGTGGTTTCGTGGTTGCCGGGTCGCACCCTCAGTGGTGCGCAGGCATTGGCCGCGATGACCATCGCCTCGACCGGCGCCCACCACGTCGACAGTGCCGATTCCGAATGGCTTCGGATCGAGGCGCTGTCCCGGGAACTCGGCCTCACCGGCAGAGAAGCGGTGTACCTGGTGGACATCGAATCGCACGAGTTGCGCCGCACCGCGCCACCGCACGTGCAACATACCGAATAACCTCCATTACCCTGGGAGGGCAATAGACGTCCGACTTCGGTCAGACGACCTGAGACCCTTTCAGATCAGGAGCGCGATCGGTGTTCGAATCCCTGTCCGACCGGCTTACCGGTGCACTGCAGGATCTGCGCGGTAAGGGGCGTCTGTCACCGGCCGACATCGACGCCACCGCGCGCGAGATCCGCCTCGCACTCCTCGAGGCCGACGTCGCGCTGCCCGTGGTGCGCGGCTTCATCGCCAACGTCAAAGAACGCGCCAAGGGCGCGGAGGTCTCCGGCGCGCTCAATCCCGCGCAGCAGGTCGTCAAGATCGTCAACGAGGAACTCGTCGCGATCCTCGGTGGCGAGACCCGTCGCCTCAACCTCGCCAAGAACCCGCCGACGGTCATCATGCTGGCCGGTCTGCAGGGTGCGGGTAAGACCACGCTCGCGGGCAAGCTGGCCAAATGGCTCAAGGGTCAGGGGCACCAGCCGTTGCTGGTGGCCTGTGACCTCCAGCGTCCCGGCGCGGTCACCCAGCTGCAGGTAGTCGGTGAGCGGGCGGGCGTGCCCGTGTTCGCCCCGCACGGCGGCACCTCCATCGGTGGCGGTGAGAACCCGCTCGGGATCACCGCGGCCGACCCGGTCGCCGTCGCCGCGGCCGGTATCGAAGAGGCCAAGGCCAAGCAGTACGACGTGGTGATCGTCGATACCGCCGGTCGCCTCGGTATCGACGCCGAGCTGATGCGCCAGGCCGCTGGCATCCGCGATGCCGTGCAGCCGGACGAGACCCTGTTCGTGCTCGACGCGATGATCGGTCAGGACGCGGTCAGCACCGCCGAAGCCTTCCGCGACGGGGTCGGGTTCACCGGCGTCGTGCTCACCAAGCTCGACGGTGACGCTCGCGGTGGTGCGGCGCTGTCGGTGCGCAATGTCACCGGTGCGCCGATCATGTTCGCCTCCACCGGCGAGAAGCTCGAGGATTTCGACGTCTTCCATCCCGACCGGATGGCCTCGCGCATCCTCGGCATGGGCGATGTGCTCACCCTCATCGAGCAGGCCGAACAGGTCTACGACGCCGAGCAGGCCGAGGAGACCGCGCGCAAGATCGGCAGCGGCGAACTCACCCTCGAGGACTTCCTCGACCAGATGCTGGCCATCCGCAAGATGGGCCCGATCGGCAATCTGCTCGGGATGCTGCCGGGCGCCGGTCAGATGAAGGACGCGCTGGCCGCGGTCGACGACAAGCAGCTCGACCGGGTGCAGGCGATCATCCGGGGCATGACCCGCGCCGAGCGGGACAACCCGAAGATCATCAACGCCTCGCGGCGCCTGCGCATCGCCAACGGTTCCGGGGTGCAGGTCTCCGAGGTCAACCAGCTCGTCGACCGGTTCTTCGAAGCCAAGAAGATGATGGCGATGATGGGTCGGCAGATGGGGATGCCGGGAGCTCGCCGCGGCAACAACAAAAAGGGCGGTAAGAAGGGCAAGAAGGGCGGGCGTGGGCCCACTCAGCCGAAGATGCGCGGTGGGTTCCCCGGAATGCCCGCCGGGATGCCGGGCTTGCCGCCGGGCATGGACCTGTCGAACATGCCGCCCGGTCTCGATCAGCTGCCGCCCGGCCTGGAGGGGATCGATCTGTCCCAGCTGAAGTTCCCCAAAAATTGAGTCGTTCGTACTGAAAAGCCGTGGTAGGTGAGTGATCACCTACCACGGCTTTCTCATCGGC
This sequence comes from Nocardia salmonicida, assembly GCF_036142455.1. Classification (NCBI taxonomy): domain Bacteria; kingdom Bacillati; phylum Actinomycetota; class Actinomycetes; order Mycobacteriales; family Nocardiaceae; genus Nocardia; species Nocardia salmonicida. The sequence goes on along the minus strand of NZ_CP108014.1, from coordinate 4,166,031 downwards.
TCAGATCACGCCGGGGATCAACGCTTTGCGGGTGGTGGGGTAGTCGGCGAACTTCTCGCGGTACCACCGGTGGGTGGCGAAGGCACGTGGCACCAGGTTCCCCGCGGTGATCAAGAAGATCGCGACGCCGGCCAGTGACCAGGTGAGCAGGGCGAATCCGGCCCAGGCGATCAGTTCACCGAGGTAGGCCGGGCTGCTGACGAAGCGGAAGCCCGCGCCGTGCGGAACCTGGTACTCGGCGGCGCCGGGGTTGTTCTTGTCCCGCAGATTGCGCACGATCGCTTCGGACCGCACCAGCAGTCCGAAGCCGCACAGGTACACGACCAGCCCGATCAGAAAGCGCGGATCGGTGAGCCAGGCGGTGCCGTACTGGTTGTTGTAGTCGTTGCTGAAGAACGCGCCGTTGAGATAGCCGTGCAGCGCCGTCACGAACACGCCCGCCGCGACCACCGAGACATTGAAACTGCTCGTCTTGCCCGGCACCTGCCGAATGGAGAGCGGGAAGAACCAGCCACGGTTGCCGTAGTGCAGCAACCAGATGGCGGCCAGCACCAGCGGAACGGGTTCGAAGCGATCGGGGCCGCTGAGATAGAACACCGCGAACACGACGGTCGCGGGCAGTTCCATCAGCCACCAGCCCAGCTTGGGGTTGAGATTGAAGCCGACCTTGTTCGAGGCGAAGCGGCCGTAGGGGCTCTGCGCGAACAGTCCGCCGACGATCACGAACGCGGCGAAGCCGAAGGCGATGGCCAGCACGGTGTCGTAGGTGGTGTTCCCGGTGTACCAGTCCATCGAGATCCTCTTGTCCAACAGGCGCCGGGCACGATCGCCGACGCAAAACTAGAACACGTTCTATCATGGATCGCGCAGGGGAAGCGCGAGTATGGAGGACGTACATGCCGTTGGATCGGACCGCCGAGGACCTGCTCGCGGCTGTGCAGGCATCACCGCGTGCCGTGGCCGCGCACGACAAGACCGCCTGGGTCGGGCTGTTCGCCGAGCAGGCCGCGGTGCACGACCCGTACGGCTCGCGTGAGCACATCGGTCCCGACGCGATCTCGCGCTTCTACAATGTCTTCATCGCGCCGAACTCCATCGCCTTCCGTATCGACCGCGACCTCGTCGCCGGGTACACGGTGGTGCGTGACCTGCACATCGAGACCACGATGTCGACCGGCGCCACCGTCACCGTGCCGATGCATCTGCGCTACGACCTGGTCGGCACCGACGGCGGCTGGCGGATCGCCCGGCTCGCCGCGCACTGGGAGCTGGGGGTGATGATCGCGCGACTGCTGCGCACGGGGCCGTCCGGAGTGCTCGCGGGCGCGAAGCTCGGACCGCAACTCGTCGCCGAGCTCGGAATCGGCGGTGCGATGGGAATGATGCGAGCGCTGCGCGGTGTGGGCGGGTCGGGCAAGCGCCTGGTCCGCAGACTGTTCGCCGCGGCCGCATCCGGCGACTCGGGTGGCGTGCGGGCGCTGCTCGATGAGCGGACGGTGATCGAGCTGCCCGTCGGGCACCCGATCTCGGTGGCGGAATTCGCCGACCGCGCGCGAGGCATGGAGTGGGACAAGATGATCGCCGCGGGTCGCACCGTCAGTGTGAGCGTGAGAGTCGGTGCGTCGCGAGGCGTGGCGTTCGTCGATTTCGCGCCGGACCGGCCGCGTATCACCGCAGTGCGGGTCTTTCTCGACGGCGATCCTTCGAACGACTGACCACTCGCCCGGTTCTGCCGCGGTGCCTCGGAGCGTGTGCGGGTGCTGATCGTGCGCGGTAGGTTCGGTCTCAGGCCGATGACTGGAGGTTCGTGTGCATCTGCGTGGTGTGGTGCTCCCCGACGACCGGGAGCGCGACCTCTGGGTCGTCGACGGCGTAGTGACGTTCGAGCCGATGCGCGGTGCCGAAACCCTGTGCAACGCAGGGTGGATCGTGCCGGGCCTGGTCGACGCCCACTGTCATGTCGGGATCCGCTACGGCGGCGGCGACGAGACCCGCGAGGGCGCGATCGAGCAGGCCGAGACCGAACGTGACGTGGGCGCGCTGCTCCTGCGCGACGCGGGCTCGCCGATCGACACCCGATTCATCGACGAGCACGCCGAGCTGCCGCGGATCATCCGCGCGGGCCGCCACATCGCCCGGCCCAAGCGCTACATCCGCGAACTCGGCATCGAGCTCGACGACGAACGCGACCTGCCCGAGATCGTCGCCGAGCAGGCCCGCTTCGGTGACGGCTGGGTCAAGATCGTGGGGGACTGGATCGACCGAACCGTAGGCGACCTGCGGCCGCTGTGGAGTGACGACATCCTGAAGCAGGCCATCGACGCGGCCCACGCGAACGGAGCCAGGGTCACCGCGCACGTGTTCGGTGAGGACGCGCTGCCCGGCCTGATCAACGCGGGCATCGACTGCCTCGAACACGGCACCGGCATCACCGACGACACCATCGAGCTAATGGTGTCCAACGGCACCGCCCTCGTCCCCACCCTGATCAATATCGACACCTTCCCCGGCATCGCCGACAGCGCCACGAAGTTCCCGGTCTACGCCGCCCACATGCGCGATCTGCACCGCCGCGTCCGCGACACCGTCGGCAAAGCCCACGAGGCGGGCGTGCCGATCTACGCGGGCACCGACGCGGGCGGTTCCATCCGGCACGGCCGCATCGCCGACGAGATCACCGCTCTGTCCGGCGCGGGCCTGTCACCCCACGAGGCCCTCGGCGCCGCCTCCTGGAACGCCCGCACCTGGCTCGGCCGCCCCGGCATCGAAGAGGGCGCCCCGGCCGACTTCGTCGTCTACGCCGACGACCCCCGCGTGAACCCCCAGTCGCTCACCGACCCACAATGGGTTGTCCTGCGTGGCCTGGTGGTGAAGACCCCCGATCCGGTCACCGGGCACCGCTGAATCGGCGTTGCGCGGCGTTAGCGGAGGCGATTTCCGGCCGTCGCGGGTCGTCTGGCAGAATGAACCCTCGTCCTTCCTGGACAGTGTCAGCCCGTCTCCGGTTACGTACCGCGCGGCGGTCACGCACACATGCGCGAAACCGGACCCGCAGACCATGTGGGTCGCTGAATCGCGTGGTGACCAAACTATCGAAAGAGGCAAGCCAGCATGGCTGTTCGCATCAAGCTCACCCGCCTGGGCAAGATCCGCAACCCGCAGTACCGCGTCGTCATCGCCGACGCCCGCACCCGTCGTGACGGCCGGGCCATCGAGTCCATCGGCCTGTACCACCCGAAGGAAGAGCCTTCGCTGATCCAGATCGACGCCGAGCGCGTCGCGTACTGGCTGTCCGTCGGCGCGCAGCCGACCGAGTCGGTGCAGCGTCTGCTGGAGATCACCGGCGACTGGCAGAAGTTCAAGGGCCTGCCGGGCACCGAGGGCACCCTGAAGGTCAAGGCCGAAAAGGCCTCCAAGCTGGACCTGTTCAACGCCGCGCTCGCCGCCGCCGACAACGCGCCCACCACCGAGGCCGTCACCCCGAAGAAGAAGGCCGCCAAGAAGGACGAGGCTGCCGCTGAGGAAGCCGCCACCGAGGCTGCCGAGTAATGACTGCTGTTGTTGCCGATGCCGTCGAACATCTGGTTCGCGGCATCGTCGCCAACCCTGACGACGTCCGTGTCGAGCTGCTCACCGGCCGTCGTGGACGCACCGTCGAGGTACACGTCCATCCTGAAGACCTGGGCAAGGTGATCGGGCGCGGTGGTCGTACCGCGACCGCGCTGCGCACCCTGGTCGCCGGCATCGGCGGCCGTGGGATCCGGGTCGACGTGGTCGATACCGACGCCTAGATGGAACTCGTCGTAGGTCGGGTCGCCAAGTCGCACGGCGTGCGCGGCGAACTCGTCGTCGATGTGCGCACCGACGAGCCGGACGTCCGGTTCGCACCGGGCGTCACGTTGCGCGGCAGGATGCCGAAGTCCTCGGCGACCCGTGACTACACCGTGAAGTCGGCCCGAGAGCACTCGGGCCGACTTCTGGTGTACGTCGACGGTATCGACGACCGCACCGCCGCCGACGCCCTGCGCGGCACGTTGTTCGTCGTCGACAGCGATTCGCTGCCGCCGTCGGAGGATGACGACGCCTTCTACGACCACGAACTCGAAGGTCTTCGGGTCGAGTTCGCCGACGGCACCCTCGTCGGTACGGTCACCGAGGTGCTGCATTCGGCCGCGGGCGAACTGCTGTCGGTGCGTGCCGCCGAGGACGGTCGCGAAATTCTCATTCCCTTTGTCACCGCCATCGTGCCGACGGTTTCGCTCGCCGATGGACTGGTGGTCATCACACCGCCCGAGGGCCTGCTCGATCCGGAGTAATTCGTGCAACTCGACGTCGTCACGATCTTCCCGGAGTATCTGGAGCCGCTGCGCACCGCGCTGCTCGGTAAGGCCGTCGACAAAGGTCTGATCTCGGTCGGTGTACACGACTTGCGCAACTGGACCCATGACGTGCACAAGTCGGTCGACGACTCGCCCTACGGCGGTGGTCCCGGGATGGTCATGAAGCCCACCGTCTGGGGCGACGCCCTGGACGAGGTGTGCCCCGACGACGCCCTGCTCGTCGTCCCCACTCCGGCCGGTGTGCCGTTCACCCAGGCCACCGCGCAGCGCTGGGCCACCGAGAAACACCTCGTCTTCGCCTGCGGGCGCTACGAGGGCATCGATCAGCGCGTGTTCGACGACGCCGCCCGCCGCGTCCGCGTCGAAGAGGTGAGCATCGGCGACTACGTCCTCATCGGCGGCGAGGCCGCGGTGCTCGTGATGACCGAGGCCGTGGTGCGGCTGATTCCCGGCGTGCTCGGCAATCAGCAGTCCCACCAAGAGGATTCGTTCTCCGACGGACTCCTCGAAGGTCCCAGCTACACGCGGCCGGTGTCGTGGCGCGGCCTCGACGTACCCCCGATCCTGCTCTCGGGCGACCACGCCAAGGTAGCCGCGTGGCGCCACGAACAGTCACTGGAACGCACCGCGCGGCGTCGGCCCGATCTGCTGCCCTGACCTATCCCGCGATCACGCGGGTGGTGATACAGAACGGATGGCCGGCCGGGTCCAGCAACACCCGCCAGCGTGGATCCGGTTGCACCGGTGCGGGTTTCGCGCCGATCGCGAGAGCGTGCTGTTCGCACAGATCCAGATCGGCATCGGCGGCCAGGTCGAGGTGTACCGCGGCGGTGCCCGGCCACTGCGGCGGGTAGTAGTCCGCTACGTGCTGTGCGGCGATGGTCAATCCCGACGGGATGCGGATCCCGACGCTGTGCGCGTCGTTCCACAGGACACGGCCACCGAGCAGCCCGAGGTAGAAGCGGGCGAGGGACTCGGGGTCGTCACAGTCCAGTGAGAGGCCGGCCAGTTGAAAAGGCTCCGTCATCGGACCGACGGTACCGGGCCGGATGCGCCCCGAGATTGTTTTGTCGCAAAGACATTTGGGTATCCATCGAGGTCATTCGTTGTGTGAACGTCCAAAGTGAGGATTGCTGGTTCCATCCGGAATGGGTTCGGCCCCTGCGTCTTTCGGCGCGATCGTGTCCGGTGCGGTGGATCCGAACGGGCGGTGCGGCGATGTTCCCAGTACAAGCATTGCATCCGTGGACGATCGGCCGTTGCCGACGCGCGTGTGGCGCGATGTTCGATATCGGTGGTTCGCGCCGCCGCGGGCGATCGAGTCCGCCCGGGTGGCCGTTGCCGGGTGTCGAAACATTTGTGTCGCCCGAATGAAAGTGATATATCGCACATACCGGACAGCGGGTGAAGGGGCCGGTGCGGCGGCGGTTCAGGGCAGCAAGCCGTGTCGACGTGCCAGCGATACAGCTTCGTGGCGAGTGCTGGCATCGAGCTTGCTCATCGCCTGCCGCAGATAGCTCTTGACGGTTTCGGCCCCGAGCGAGAGCCGAAGCGCCGCTTCCTGATTCGTGCAGCCGAGGGCGATCTGGGCCAGCACATCGAGCTCGCGCCGCGACAGCCGCGGCGTCTCGGCGCCGGGCCCGCCGGTCAGCACCCCGGTCAATCGGTCGCACACCCCGGAAAGCTGTTCGCGCAGTGCGGGATCGCCGGTCGCGGTCGCGAGGGCGCGAAGTTCGGCGTGGATCTCGCGCAGCTCCTCGGTCACCGCGGGCGTGGACGCGGACGGCGGCGTCGCGAGGTCGAGCAGTCGGACCCTCCGGTCCACTTCGTCGCGGACCGCGATCTCGGCGGCCAGCCTTCTGCCCGCCTGCAGGATCACCTCGGCGGTGCGGTCGCCGAGCGGGGTCGCGCCACGGGTGGCCGCGTAGAGCACCGCGCGAGGCCGGTCGGCGACCAGGACCGGCACGGCCATCACCGACCGCAGCCCCTCGCCGACCACCGCGGCGTCGTAGTGGTGGGTGATGGTGGAGGCGCCCCGATAGTCGGCCACCGACGCGGGTCTGCGGTACTCCATGGCCTGCCCGCCGAGCCCGGAGGTGCGTAGCACCGACAGCCCGCGCAGGCCCGTGGTGACGGTGCCCGCGAACTCGGTGAGCAGCAGGGTGTCCTCGTCTACCGCGCCGCCGAACACCACCGGGACGCTCGCCCGGCGCGCCACCCAGCGGATCTCGGCGCGCAGCGCGTCACCGTCGCGTGGGCGCAACAGGGAAGTCATGGATCACCCCTTTTCGGGGGTAGTGGTCGGCGTGAGCTATGCCACATTCTAGGTCACACCCGGGCGGCCGTTGCCCGGGCGTTGAGGAGAAGCTGCGATGACTACCGACCTGGACGCGCGGGTGCGCGACCTGCTCGACCACTACGACGGACCGGAGGCCTGCGCGGCCGAACTGCTCTGCGATCGGCATCCGGCCACGCAGATCGCGTTCACCGTGGTCGAAGCCGATCTGAGCGCGCACGAGTTGACCTACGGCGAGCTGCGGGAACGCTCGGCTCGGTTCGCCGCCGCGCTGGCCGAACTCGGCGTCGAGCCCGGCGACCGGGTCGCGACGCTGATGGGAAAGTCCGCCGAGCTCGTGGTGGCGCTGCTCGGCATCTGGCGCCGTGGCGCGGTGCACGTCCCGTTGTTCACCGCCTTCGCGACACCCGCCATCGAGTTCCGGCTGAGCGCTAGCCACACGAAGGTCGCTGTCGCCGACGCCGACCAGGCGCCGAAGCTCGCCACGGCCGACTACCGGACGATCATCGTCGGCGACGCCGAGATCCCCGGCGCGCTGCTGTTCGATGAGCTGCTGGCCCGGCACCGGTCCGACGATCCGCGCGCGAGGCCGGTGGCGGTCGGCGGCGACGGTCTGCTGGTCCAGTTGTTCACCAGCGGCACCACCGGAACCCCTAAGGGCGTACCGATCCCGGTCCGCGCGCTGGCATCGTTTCACGCCTACCAGGAATTCGCCCTCGACGTGCGCCCCGAGGACGTCTTCTGGAACGCGGCCGACCCGGGCTGGGCATACGGCCTCTACTACGCGATCCTGGGACCGCTGGCTACCGGCGCGCGCAGCCTGCTGCTGCACGCGGGCTTCTCGGCGTCGCTCACCTGGGACGTGCTGCGACGCTTCGGCGTCACCAACTTCGCGGCGGCGCCGACTGTCTACCGAGCATTGCGCGCCGACAGCGCGTCGGCTCCGGACGGATTCGCCCTGCGCAGAGCGTCGTCGGCGGGCGAGCCGTTGACCCCGGACGTGGTGGCGTGGTCGCAGCGGGCCCTCGGTGTGGCGGTGCGCGATCACTACGGCCAGACCGAGCACGGCATGGTCATCTGCCACGCGTGGCACCCCGCCCTCGATGCCGCCGCCCCGCTCGGTTCGATGGGCCGACAGCTGCCCGGGTGGTCCTGTGCGGTCCTGGCCGAAGACGCCGACGTCGAGGCGGCCCCCGGCGAGTTCGGCCGGGTCGCTATCGATACCGACCACAGCCCGCTGCTCTGGTTCCTCGGCTACCTCGACGATCCGGAACGCACCGCGACCCGATTCAGCGCCGACGGACGCTGGTATCTGACCGGTGACGTCGGCGCGCGCGACGCCGATGGCTGCTTCCACTTCAGCGCCCGCGACGACGACGTGATCATCATGGCCGGCTACCGGATCGGCCCGTTCGAGGTCGAGAGCGTGCTGGTCCTGCACGACCAGGTCGCCGAGGCCGCCGTCGTCGGGATGCCCGACGAACTGCGCGGCGAGGTACTGGAGGCCTTCGTGGTGACCCGCACCGGCACCGAGGGCAGCGCCGAGCTGACCGCCGAACTGCAGCAACTCGTCAAGGACGGGTTCGCCGCTCACGCCTATCCGAGGAAAGTCCACTTCGTGGACAGTCTGCCCAAGACGCCGAGTGGCAAAGTGCAGCGATTCCTGCTGCGCGGCAAGGAGATTCGCTGATGTCCGAACTCAGTTACACCTGCGGTCCGGCCGACACCCCGCTGCTCGGTGACACCATCGGCGCGAACCTCGACCGCACCGTCGCGGCCCACCCCACGCGCGAGGCGCTCATCGACTGTCCGACGGGACGCCGCTGGACCTACCGCGAGCTGGGCGTCGCTGTCGATGCCGTCGCGACCGGTCTCATCGCGCACGGCATCGGCCCTGGCGACCGGGTCGGGATCTGGGCGCCCAACTGCGCGGAATGGCTGCTCGTGCAGTACGCCACGGCGAAGATCGGCGCGATTCTGGTCACTATCAATCCCGCCTACCGCACCAGCGAACTGGACTACGTCCTCAACCAGGCCGGGGTGTGCCTGCTGATCGCCGCACCGAAGTTCAAGACCTCGGACTATGTCGCGATGATCGAGCAGGTCCGCCCGAACTGTCCCGCCCTGGAGCAGGTGCTGATTGTGGGCACCGAGCAGTGGCGGCAGGTGGTCGAGACGGTGCCCGACGCCGAACGGTTGGCCGCGATCGCCGAGACGCTGTCGGCCGACGATCCGATCAATATCCAATACACCTCGGGAACAACGGGTTTCCCGAAGGGCGCGACCTTGAGCCACCACAACATCCTCAACAACGGGTTCTTCGTGGGCGAACTGTGCGGATACACCGAAGCCGACCGGGTCTGCATCCCGGTTCCGTACTACCACTGCTTCGGCATGGTGATGGGCAATCTCGCGGTCACCTCGCACGGTGCGGCCGTGGTGATTCCGGCGCCGTCGTTCGACCCGGCCGCGACGCTGGCCGCCGTCGCCGCCGAACGCTGCACCTCGCTCTATGGTGTGCCGACGATGTTCATCGCGATGCTGTCCGAACTCGGCAGCGGCGCCGCACCGGAGCTGTCCAGCCTGCGCACCGGCATCATGGCGGGCTCGCCGTGCCCGGTGGAAGTGATGAAACGAGTGATCGACCGGCTCGGCATGGCCGAGGTCGCGATCTGCTACGGCATGACCGAGACCTCGCCGGTCTCCACGCAGACCCGTCGCGACGACAGCATCGACTGCCGCACCGCCACCGTCGGCCGGGTCGGCCCACACCTCGAGGTCAAGGTGGTCGACCCGGCGACCGGGCGCACCGTGCCACGCGGCGAACCGGGTGAACTGTGCACCCGCGGCTACTCGGTGATGCTCGGCTACTGGGACCAGCCCGACAAGACCGCCGAGGCGATCGACGCCGCCCGCTGGATGCACACCGGCGACATCGGCGTCATGGACGACGACGGCTACCTCTCGGTCACCGGCCGGATCAAGGACATGGTCATCCGCGGTGGTGAGAACGTCTACCCCCGCGAGATCGAGGAGTTCCTCTATACCCATCCCGACATCGTCGATGCCCAGGTCATCGGCGTCCCCGACGACAGATACGGGGAGGAACTCATGGTCTGGATCCGCCTGCGCGAGGGCGCGGAAGTCCTCGATGCCGCCGCCGTGCGAGCCTTCTGCACCGGGCGCCTCGCCCACTACAAGATCCCGCGCTACGTGCATGTGGTCGACGAGTTCCCGATGACGGTCACCGGCAAGGTCCGCAAGGCCGAGATGCGCGAACTCGCCAGGGAGATCCTCGGCTGAGTGGCTGCGGCGCACCACGATTCGATCCATCACGCACGCTCGCGCTGGGTGTCGACCGGCCGACGTCGGTGTTGACCAGCAGCCAGATCGAGCAAGTCGGTGATGCCGACCCCTCACTCGATGCGTTCTGGCAGTGGGCAGTGACGACAATCCGCTGACCTGGGTGCCAGCGGGGTGTCGGTCATGAGCTGTAGTCTCTGCGGCTGTGACGACAGCGCCTGAGATCGCCGACAGCACGACCACCATCGCCAGCGTAGGCAGGCGGATCGCCGATGAACTGGGGGTGCGCGAGACCCAGGTCCGCGCCGCCGTCGAACTGCTCGACGGCGGTTCGACGGTTCCGTTCATCGCGCGGTACCGCAAGGAGGTCACCGACGGGCTCGACGATGCCCAGTTGCGCCAGCTCGAGGAACGACTCGGCTATCTGCGTGAGCTCGACGAGCGCCGCGGCGCGATCATCGAATCCATTCGCGGCCAGGGCAAACTCGATCCCGCCCTGCACTCGCAGCTCATGCTCGCCGAGACCAAGGCGCGTCTGGAAGACATCTACCTGCCCTACAAACCCAAGCGCCGCACCAAGGCTCAGATCGCGCGCGAAGCCGGACACGAGCCGGTGGCCGACGCGCTGATCGGCGACCCGAGCACCGATCCGGCCGCCTACACCGCCGAACAGCTCGACGGCGCCCGCTCGATCCTGGTCGAACGCTTCGCCGAAGACGCCGACCTGGTCGGTGAGCTACGCGAGCTGATGTGGAATCGCGGCCAGGTCACCTCGACGGTGCGCGCGGGCAAAGAAGAGGCCGGGGCCAAGTTCTCCGACTACTTCGAGTTCAGCGAGCCCTTCCACAAACTGCCCTCGCACCGGATCCTGGCGCTGCTGCGCGGGGAGAAGGAGGAGATGCTCACGCTGCATCTCGACGCCGACATCGACGAGCCCGCGCCCGGCGAGCGCACGATCTACGAGGGCCGCATCGCGGTCGCATTCGGCATCGCCGACAAGGGCCGCCCGGCCGATTCCTGGCTGCTCGACACCGTTCGCTGGGCCTGGCGCACCAAACTGCAGGTGAGTCTGGGGATCGACACCAGGATGCGGTTGCGTCAGGCGGCGGAGAAGGACGCGGTCGACGTGTTCGCCGCGAATCTGCGCGACCTGCTGCTCGCCGCGCCCGCGGGCACCCGCACCACCATGGGCCTCGACCCGGGCTACCGCACCGGGGTGAAGGTCGCCGTCGTCGACGCCACCGGTAAGGCCGTCGCGACCGAGGTCATCTACCCGCACAAGCCGCAGGGGCAGACCGAGAAATCGCTGGCCGTGCTGGCCGCGCTCGTCGCCCGCTTCGGCGTGGAGCTCATCGCGATCGGCAACGGCACCGCCTCCCGCGAGACCGATGCGCTTGCGGTGGAACTGATCTCGCGCATCCCGGAGAACAAGCCGACCAAGATCGTGGTGTCGGAGGCGGGCGCCTCGGTGTACTCCGCCTCGGCCTACGCCTCGGCCGAACTGCCCGACATGGACGTGTCGCTGCGCGGCGCGGTCTCCATCGCCCGGCGTCTGCAGGACCCGCTCGCCGAACTGGTGAAGATCGATCCCAAGTCGATCGGCGTCGGCCAGTACCAGCACGACGTGTCCGAGACGCTGCTGGCGCGCTCGCTGGGCGCGGTCGTCGAAGACGCGGTGAACGCGGTCGGTGTCGACGTGAACACGGCCTCGGTGCCGCTGCTCTCGCGCGTGTCGGGCGTTTCCTCGTCGGTGGCGGAAAGCATTGTGGCCCACCGTGATCAGAACGGGCCCTTCAACAGCCGCAAGGCTCTGCTCGAGGTTCCGCGCCTGGGGCCGAAGGCTTTCGAACAGTGCGCGGGCTTCCTGCGCATCCGCGGCGGTGTCGACCCGCTGGACACCTCCGCCGTGCACCCGGAGGCCTACCCGGTGGTGCGCCGCATTCTCGAACACACCGGCAGGGAGATGGCCGAGGTCATCGGCAACACCAGCACCCTGCGTGCGCTGAAGCCCGGCGACTTCACCGACGAGAAGTTCGGTGTGCCCACCGTCAGCGACATCATCGCCGAGCTGGAGAAGCCGGGCCTCGACCCGCGTCCGGAATTCAAGACCGCCGAATTCGCCGCGGGCATCGAGAAGGTCGCCGACCTGAAGCCCGGGATGGTGCTCGAAGGCGTCGTGACGAATGTGGCCGCGTTCGGCGCGTTCGTCGATGTCGGCGTCCATCAGGACGGGCTCGTGCACGTGTCGGCGCTGTCGCACACCTTCGTCAAGGATCCGCGCGAAGTGGTGAAGTCCGGCGACGTGGTGAAGGTGAAGGTCCTCGAGGTCGATGTCGCGCGTCAGCGGATCGGACTCACCTTGCGTCTCGATGACGAGCCGGGCAAGCCCGCGCAGGGGGACAATCGTGGTGGCGGTGCGCCGCGTGGTCAGGGTCGTGGACAGCAAGGCGGTCGTGGTCCTGCTCCTGCCCGTAATCAGGGACAGGCCAGGCAGGGCAACGGCGGTGGCAATCAGCGCAAGCAGGCCGCCGCACCGACCGGATCGATGGCCGACGCGCTGCGCGCGGCAGGCTTCGGCAACAAGTAGGTAGGAACTCGAAGACAGGGCGGGCGGCATGCGACGGTGGCTCGAGGACGAGGTGATCGCGCACGGCCGCCTGCCCCTGCTCTGTTTCCTGCTGGGGTTCATCCTCGGCTTCGTGGTGATCCGGGTCAGCGTGCGGATGATCCGGGCGCAGGTGCGCTGGTGGCCGGGCAATGTGAAAGCCGGCGACACCCACATCCATCACATGGTGTTCGGCGTGATCACCGTGCTGCTGTCCGGCATCGGGCTGATCGCCACCGCCGAGGACTCCACCCAGGTCACCTCGAGCGTGCTGGCCGCCGTGTTCGGGATCGGTGCCGCGCTGGTGCTCGACGAATTCGCGCTGATCTTCTATCTGCGTGACGTCTACTGGTCCGAACAGGGCCGCACCTCGGTGGACGCGGTATTCGTCGCGCTCGCGGTGACCGGTCTGCTGTTGCTCGGCGTGCAACCGGCGACGTTTCTGGACTACGACGACTTCCGGGCATCGAGCGGTATCGGGGTGCGGGTCGGCGTGGCCATCACGATCGCGGTGAATCTGTTGCTCGCCGGGGTGGTGATCGGCAAGGGCAAGATCTGGACCGGGCTGTTCGGCATGTTCTTCACCCCGCTGCTGCTGATCGGCGCGGTGCGGTTGAGTAGGCCGGGCGCGCCGTGGGCGCGTTGGCGCTACGGGCACCGGCCAAAGACCATGAACCGGGCGATCGAGCGGGAACGTCGGTATCGCCGCCCGGTCATCCGCGCGAAGATCTTCATCCAGGACCTGATCGCGGGCAAGCCCGACGTCGAGCACGCCCGCAAGGCCGCCGAGGTGGAGTTGGCGCGTACCGTCGTCCCGGCGCCGTCGGCCCCGGCGCCGCACCCGCACCTGCTGCCACGCCGCCGAGCCGACCCAGCCGACGAGCAGTGAGGCCCGATTTCGATCGCGGCTACCTGGTCTGGCACAATGAACCGGTTGCCTTGGACGAGTCATGTCCGAGAGCACTCCTGTTCTGGGCATGAACCGGTCGAGCGCGCGAGTGCCGCCAGGTTCCTCTGTTCACGCAAAGAATCCGAAAAGGTGGAAAATGAACACCCTTGATTTCGTCGACGAGAAGTCGCTGCGTAGCGATGTCCCCAACTTCCGTCCGGGCGACACCCTGAACGTGCACGTGAAGGTCATCGAAGGCTCGAAGGAGCGCATCCAGGTCTTCAAGGGCGTCGTGATCCGGCGTCATGGCGGCGGCATCGGCGAGACCTTCACGGTCCGCAAGGTGTCCTTCGGCGTCGGTGTCGAGCGCACCTTCCCCGTGCACAGCCCCAACATCGACCACATCGATGTCGTGACCCGCGGTGACGTGCGTCGCGCCAAGCTGTACTACCTGCGCGATCTGCGCGGTAAGGCTGCCAAGATCAAGGAAAAGCGCTGATCTCGCAGTAGCACTTCGCAGTACCAGAATTCTTCAGGTAGCCCGGTACCCGACTCACGTCAGGGTGCCGGGCTACTCTGTTCGGCGTGGCAGACGAAAGTGGGTCGGTGTCGGTGTCCGATTCGGGTGACGAAGGTGGACGGCGCAGAAAAAAGCGCGACGACAAGAAGCAGCGCCCGTTCTGGCAGGAGCTGCCGATACTGGTCGTGATCGCGGCTGTGATCGCCGCGCTCATGGTGACTTTCGTCGGTCGGCCGTATGTGATCCCCTCGCAGTCGATGGAGAACACGCTGCTGATCGGTGATCGCATCTACGTCCAGAAGATCAGCTACTACGGCTCCGAACCCGAGCCGGGCGAGGTGGTGGTCTTCGTCGGACCGCCGTCGTGGAACGGGCACTACAAGTCGGTGCGCTCCGACAACTCCGTCGTGCGCGGACTGCAGAACTTCCTGTCCTACTTCGGGCTGGTGCCGCCGGACGAGAACGATCTGGTCAAGCGCGTCATCGCGGTCGGCGGGCAGACCGTGCAGTGCTGCGATCAGCAAGGCCGCGTCATGGTCGACGGCAAACCGCTCGACGAGCCGTACATCAAAAAGGATTACCCCTGGTACACCGACCGTCCCAACGCCGTGTACCCGGCGGGTCGGGTGTTCGGCCCCGTGAAGGTGCCGGAGGGCAATCTGTGGGTGATGGGTGACAACCGCAACGAGTCGGCTGATTCGCGCGCCCACGTCAGCGACGATCTGCAGGGCACGGTGCCGGTGGACAACGTCCGAGGTAAGACGGTGTTCAAGATCTGGCCGCCGAACCGTATAGGTCCGGTCAAGACCCAGAACGCACAAGAGAACTGACACGGTGAGGACGGGCGTCGCGGGTCGAGTGCGTACCCGCGACGCCCAGCGGAACTGACGCGACGGGACAATCGAACTGTGGGGCAGGATCGGACCAGTTGGCCGCCGCGAATGGTGATGCGCCGGGCGAGCGGACTACGCACGCTCGAGGCGGCGCTCGTGCGCGGTGGCCTCGCGCCGGTGGCCGGTGTCGACGAGGCGGGGCGCGGACCCTGCGCGGGCCCGCTGGTGGTCGCCGCGTGCCTGCTGGCGCCCAAGGCCTATGACAAGCTGGCCGGGCTCGACGACTCGAAGAAACTCACGGAGGCGGCTCGTGAGGAGCTGTTCCCGGTGGTTCAGAGATTGTCGCTGGCCTGGAGCGTCGTCGTGGTGCCCGCGTGGGAAATCGACTCGATCGGCATCCACGTGGCCAATATCGAGGGCATGCGCCGAGCCGTCGTCGGCCTCGAACGCACTCCCGGCTACATCCTGACCGACGGATTCAAGGTGCCCGGCCTGCCCGCTCCGTCGCTGCCGGTGATCGGCGGTGACGGCACCGCGGCCTGCATCGCGGCCGCGAGCATCCTGGCGAAAGTGACCAGGGACCGAATGATGGTCGAGCTCGACGCACAGCTGCCCGGCTACGGTTTCGCCGCGCACAAGGGCTACAACACGCCCGAGCACACCGCGGCCCTGCGGCAGCTCGGACCGAGCACCGAACACCGTCGTTCCTGGCGGAATGTGCGCGAGCTCGAGGTGCCCGGAGGTAGCCGAGTGGCTACTCGGGCCGCACATGCGCGATGATGTCAGCAATGAACGCGGCGCTGCTAGCAGGAGGACGTCCCACCCGATGAGTGCTGAGGACCTCGAGAAGTACGAAACCGAGATGGAACTGTCGTTGTACCGCGAGTACAAGGACATCGTCGGCCAGTTCTCGTACGTGGTGGAGACCGAACGGCGCTTCTACCTGGCCAATTCTGTCGAACTGCGACCGCAGAACGCCGACGGCGAGGTGTATTTCGAAGTGCGGATGAGCGATGCGTGGGTATGGGATATGTACCGCCCGGCCAGGTTCGTCAAGCACGTTCGGGTGATCACGTTCAAGGACGTGAACATCGAGGAGTTGGAGAAGCCGGACCTGCGCCTGCCGGAGTAGTTGTCCACAGGGGCGCGGTTGTCCACAGGTTTTCTGTTTGCCCAGCTCGCGGGGGTCAGCCTCGCGAGGGCTTGTGGCCATGCTTTCGCTCATGGCACACAAACAGGCGCTCGGCGCATACGGGGAGAAGCTGGCGGCGAACTATCTCTGCGAGACCGGGATGGAGATCGTCGCCCGCAACTGGCGGTGTCGATACGGTGAGCTGGATCTGATCGTCCAGGACCCGTCGGTCACCGTATTCGTCGAGGTGAAGACGAGGTCGGGGCTGGGGTTCGGTACTCCCGCCGAGGCGGTCACCTTCAGTAAGCAGCAGCGGATTCGGCGGCTGGCGCTGCTGTGGCTGGCCGAGCAGGACGGGCCGTGGCGGCGGATTCGCTTCGACGTCGTCTCGGTGCTGGTCGCGCGCGGGCGCGGGCCGGTCATCGATCACCTCACCGCGGCCTTCTGATGGCACTCGGGCGGGCGTTGTCGGTGGCGGTGACCGGGGTCGACGGACAATTGGTGGAGATCGAGGCCGATATCGGTCAGGGTCTGCCCTCGGTGAATCTCGTCGGTCTGCCCGATACCGCACTGCAGGAATCACGCAATCGGGTGCGTTCGGCGGTGGCGAATACGGGGGAGAAGTGGCCGGACGGTCGCGTGATCCTGGCGCTCTCGCCCGCGACGCTGCCGAAGGTGGGCAGTGTTTACGACCTCGCACTGGCCGTTTCCGTGCTCGATGCCTCCGGTGCGGTGCCCGGTGATCGGCTGGTGAAGACGGTGCTGCTGGGGGAGCTGGCGCTGGACGGGCGGGTTCGTCGGGTGCGTGGGGTGCTGCCCGCGGTGATCGCGGCGCGGGCAGCCGGGCTGCCCACGGTTGTCGTGCCTGCCGAGGCGGTGGCGGAAGCGGGGTTGGTCGAAGGGATCGAGGTACTCGGGGCGACGAGCCTGCGGGCGGTCGTGGCTTGGCTGCGCGGGGAGGGCAAGCTACTCGAACCCGACGGTGTGGTGCCGGGAGCGCAGACGCCGTGTGGTGACCTCAGTGATGTGGTCGGTCAGGACGAGGCGCGGTGGGCGTTGGAGGTCGCGGCGGCAGGCGGACACCACCTGTTGCTCACCGGACCGCCCGGTATCGGCAAAACGATGCTGGCGCAACGTCTTCCGGGACTTCTGCCGCCGTTGTCGGAAGCGGAATCCTTGGAGGTGACCGCGATCCACTCGATGGCGGGATCGCTCTCGGCCGAGCAGCCGCTGCTCACGCTGGCTCCCTTTGTCGCGCCGCATCATTCGACGTCGGTGACCGCGATGATCGGCGGCGGTTCGGGCATGGCCCGTCCCGGTGCGGTGAGCCGCGCGCATCGCGGGGTGCTGTTCCTGGACGAATGCGCCGAGATCGGCACGAAAGTACTGGAAGCACTGCGGACTCCACTCGAAGAGGGCGAGGTGCGCATCGCCCGTCGCGACGGTGTCGCCCGGTACCCGGCGCGATTTCAACTCGTACTCGCGGCCAATCCCTGTCCGTGTGCGCCGGCGCGCGATGTCGACTGCATCTGTGCGCCGTTGGCTCGTCGCCGCTACCTGGGCAAACTGTCGGGACCGCTACTCGATCGCATCGATATCTGGGTCCAGATGCACGGGCAGGCGGGCGCGACGTTCGGCGACGAGCAGACCGAGAGCAGCGCCACGGTGGCCGCGCGCGTTGCCGGAGCAAGAGCCCGCGCCGCGCAGCGGTGGAGTGCGGACGGGTGGACGACCAATGCCGAAGTGCCGGGCCATGTCCTGCGCAAGCGATTCAAGTTGCCACGGGAATCGATCGCGCCGATCGAGGCGGCTTTACGTCTGGGGCGAATGTCGGCTCGTGGCGCCGACCGGGCGATCCGGGTCGCCTGGACGGTCTGTGATCTGCGCGACGGTGATCTACCCACCGTGCAGGATGTGATGTCGTCGTTGAACTTCCGGCAGCGGGGTGCGCAATGAGTGGGTTGCGTGCGGTCGGTGACGTGGTGGATCTGGACGGTGATCCGGACGAACGCCGGCTCGCCTGGGTGTACCTGTCGCGGGTGGTGCAGGGGCCGTGCGCACCGCTGTCGGCATTGATCGCCTCGGTGGGGGTGTGCGAGGCCGCCCGTGCGGTCCGCGAGCACGAGTTGCCCGCGGCTTTGCGTGGCCCTACCGCCATGCGGCGCGAGATCGACGCGGCGGAAAAAGATTTGGAGACCATCGCGCGCCTGGGCGGACGGGTCATCACCCCTGATGACGAGGAATGGCCCGGCTGGCGGATGCTCGGACTCGATCAACTCGACACCGAACGTGATCGTGAGGCCGCCGTCCCGCTGGTGCTGTGGGCGCGCGGGCCCCTCTCGCTGCATACCGCGTCCGAACGTGCTGTCGCGGTGGTCGGTTCGCGGTGTAGCAGCGGATACGGATTGCAGGTAGCGAGTGAGATCGCGTGCGACCTGGCCGGTCGGGGGTGGACGATCGTTTCCGGCGCGGCCTTCGGCATCGATGCGGCGGCGCATCGCGCGGCCTTGGCTGTCGGCGGGACAACCGTGGCGGTGCTCGCCTGTGGGGTCGATCGGCCATATCCGGCTCAACACGACCGCCTGCTCGCTGCGATCGCCGAGAGCGGTCTCGTCGTCAGCGAATACCCGCCGGGCATCTCGGCCCAGAAACACCAGTTCCTCGCCCGGAACCGGTTGATCGCCACGCTCGGGGACGGTGTCCTGGTGGTCGAAGCAGGCCTTCGCAGCGGTGCCCGCAACACCGTGAAGTGGGCCCGCAGGCTGGGCCGACCGGCCATGGCTGTCCCGGGACCCGTCGGCTCGGCCTCCTCGGCAGGTTGCCATCGAATGATCAGAGAGGGCGAAGCCCTCCTGGTAACCCGCGCCGAGGACATCATCGACGAAGCGGGCCCGCTTCGCCTCCCGGTCGCCGAAGGCAACCCGGTGGATCCCGTCGCCCACCTCCGCGGCGCCGAAGCCGAAATCTATGCGGCGCTCCCCGCCATCGGCTCGCGCGTTCCCCGTGAACTGGCTCAACAATGCGGCCTGGACCTGGCCACAGTCCGGGCGGTCCTGCCGAGCCTGGAACTCGCCGAATTGGTCGGCTGCGACTCCGGTGGATGGTTTCGGACATCCAGTCGACGGGCGAGCTGACGGCGGCACCCGGCAGGCGGCGTGGTGGGTTGCGTGGGGAGCGGGGAAGGGTGACGGTGGGGTCATGGATGTGCTGCCTGATGATCTGACCGCGTTGCTCACCGAGTTCGGGCGGCATCTGCGGTTGGGGCGGAATCGGTCGGCGCACACGGTGCGGGCGTACCTGGGAGATGTGCGGTCGCTGCTCGAGCATCTATACGCGCGGTCGGCGGATTCGGCGGTGCGAGAGCTGGATCTGCCGTTGTTGCGATCGTGGCTGGCCGAGCTCGCTGCGGCGGGAGTGGCGCGGACGACCCTGGCTCGACGTGCTTCGGCGGCTAGAACGTTCACCGCGTGGCTGACCGAAACCGGTCGGCTCGGTGTCGATCCGGGCTTGCGCCTGCAGGCCCCGAGAGCCCATCGCGTGCTGCCCGCGGTTCTCGGCCGCAATCAAGCCGAACAGGCGATGGGTGCGGCGGAATCCGGAGCGGCGCAGCAGGATCCGATGGCGCTGCGGGATCGCCTGATCGTGGAGATGTTGTACGCCACCGGAATTCGTGTCAGCGAGCTGTGCGGCCTCGATGTCGATGACATAGATCGGGAGCGCCGCCTGGTTCGTGTGCTCGGCAAGGGCAACAAGGAACGCTCGGTGCCGTTCGGTGGTCCCGCCGACACCTCGCTCGACGCCTGGCTCCGCGCCGGTCGCCCGTCCCTGGCCAACGACCACTCCGGCCGCGCCTTGCTGCTCGGTCAACGCGGCCGCCGACTCGACCAACGCCAAGCCCGCTCCGTCGTCCACGAGGTCATCGCCGCGATCCCGGGCGCCCCCGACATGGGCCCGCACGGCCTGCGCCACACCGCTGCCACCCACCTCCTGGAAGGCGGCGCCGACCTCCGCGTCGTTCAGGAACTCCTCGGCCACGCCAGCATGGCCACGACCCAGCTCTACACCCACGTCTCCGTCGAACGCCTCAAACGAGTCCACGACCAAGCTCACCCCCGAGCCTGACCGTCGCGAAACGTGCTCGATGCCGAGACATAGCAGTCCGCGCAGGGCGTAGGCGTTGGTGGCTGACCGCGCTGGGGCCAAGCCGATCGCGCCGAGCGAGGATCATCGGCAGGCCCTGTGCTGTGCCCGCTTGGAGACCGCGCCCTGGGAACGAACGAGTCCGGTGTGCGATTGTGCCGCGCCTGTGAGCAGAACGGCAACGGGGGCGTAGCCGCGGCATCATCGAGCGGCCGAACGACCGAAGGTGGGCGGCATAGTGGCGAATAGATCGGCGGCGACATGGTGGACGCTCCGCTCGCAACGCTCACGAGCGTAGGGATCGCGGTAGCGCATGATGGGGACAGGAGGTGGTGGTAGTGACGTTGCCCGAGGTCGGGGCCGAATCCGGGGACGGTGAGGAAGAGGTCGACTACCGGTTCACCCTCGCCAATGAACGCACGTTCCTGGCGTGGATCAGGACTGCGCTCGGTCTGCTTGCCGGCGGTGTCGCGGTGCACGCCCTGGTCCAGCCGACTCGGTTGGCCGGTTTCGCCGGTGTGATCTCGATGATCTGCCTGATCATGGCGTTGACCGTCGCGCTCGCCGCCTTCCGGCACTGGCGCCGGGTGAACCTCGCGATGCGCGCCGGGGGACCGTTGCCGGGAACGGCCCTGGTTCCCGTGCTCTCGGTCGGCGTCGCGGTGGTCGCCGCACTCGCCTGCGTGGCGGTAGCGCTGTCGTGACCGCACCGACCCTGGCGATGGAGCGCACGGCCTTGGCCTGGCGGCGCACGTCCCTCGGTGCGGCCGCCTGCGCCCTGCTCCTTGTCCACGAAGCAACTACCGACGGTCGGCCGACGTGGGTGCTCCCACTCGCGGCCGCCGTGGTCGCGCTGATCCTGGCGGTCGTGGGTTGGTTTCGCGGCCGCGCACTCGACCGCGGGCGGGTGGGCGCTGGTCACCGATTCGTCGGGACCACCGCTCTCGCCGTCGCGACGGTATCCCTGATCGCCGCGATCGCGGTGCTGCTCAACGGCTAGCGCGACCGGCTCGGCTCCCACGTTGGGTGTTCTGCGCAACCGATGGTCGGATCGTGCCGACTCGCCGCACTCGTCAGCCGTTGGGGCAACTCGCCGGGGCGTCTGCCAGCTTGGCAACCTGGCGTAAGGGAGTAGCGCAACCACATGACGCGCAGAACGATTTGCGGTTGGACACCGAGGGAATGCGGCGCGCGACACGCGGGGTCATCGGGCAGCTTCCGAGCATGGCGTGCGACCCCGCCGACGCAGAACTCGGTCGGCGAGCGCTGCACCGGGTGCCGAACGCAGCGCCGACACGGCGCCGAGGTCGCGGGCCGGGCCGCAGGTCGCGGGCGGCGCCCCGATAGCCGGTAGCGGACCGGCCACGCGCCGCTCGCCTTCCAGTGCCCGCCGGATCAGCCATCAGGCGGGTTAGGCACGGTCGATATCAACGGTGCCGGAGTCGGCTGCACCTCGAGACCCGTCAGGCGTCCAGCGCCACCACCTCGGCCTGCGGCATCGAGCGGAAGGGCTGAGCCCGTGACGCGTCAGTTGTTGGTGGGCAAGGTATTCACGTAGCGGTGGGCGAACCAGCGCTGGATCAGGCGGACCACGGGGCCGCCGAGGCGGACGTACCAGGCGCCGGGCTTGGAGAAGGCGGCGACCAGGCCGTAGACGGTGTCGTCGGTGGCGTCGTATTCGACGGCGAACAATTCCTCGCCGACCTCCGGATGACCGGGCAGGGTGCCGTAGGCGAAGCCTCGGCGGTCGGGTTCGTCGAGGACGTAGACCACACGGCAGGGCGCGCTGAAGCTCAGTGGCCAGATTCGGAGGACGACCGTCAATTCGGTTCCGGGCCGCGCGGTTTCGGTGTCGGCGCCGCGAAAGATGTCAACGCCCTTCTGTATCCCGAAGTCGAGGATGTGGGTGGCCGCGCGGTCGAACAGGTCGCGACCGTGGCCGATCGGGCGCCGATGCCGGAACCGGTGGTATCCGTCGGGCATGGTGGCGCGGGTGGCACCGATCTCGGGGTAGGTGAAGGGCGCTGGTTCCTTGGGCACGTCTCGATTGTCGTCTCCGGAATGTCGGCGTAGGGCCCGGCTGGTGGAGTGGTTCGTCACGTCACGGCCCCAACGGTTTCAGGCGGACCGGCACCTCGTGCAGGAGTCCGAGCGGGTCGACGTATTCACGCCGATTGTGGGCACCGGACTCACGGCGGGCACCCCAGTGCAGGCAGGCAGTGGCCGGACACCCCTCGTGTCCGGCCACCAGCGTGCCGATAGGTGCACCTCTGCTCACTCGGCTTCCCACGCTCACCTGCGCGCGAACCGGTTCATAGGTGGTGCGCAACCCGCCCGGATGATCGATGGACACCACCGATTTGCCTGCCACGTCCCCCGCGAACACCACGATGCCCTCGCCCGCCGCCAGCACGATCTGCCCGACGGCGCCCGCCAGATCGACGCCACGGTGCCCCGGCAACCAATTCCGCTCCGGTTTGTCGAACTTGCGTTCCACCGTGGGCCGCGGCCGCAAAGGCCAACCGAACTGCCCGGATTCGGCGGCATCGGCGGGTACCGCACCACTGAGAACAATCGCCACCAGACAGACGACGCCAAGGACCCGTCCGAGGACCGACCGCACCAGGCGCGCGGCACGACGCACTTTCCCGGGTCTGCGAGGCCACTCGTCGGAGTCGGGCACGTTGGACCGCACTGAAGGCGGGAACCGATGGGGCCGGTGAACGCGCGTCGGTACATTCCGCCCACGATCGGGCTTCATGCCGCAGTCGGTCACCTCGAGGCGAACCGAAATGCCGGCCCGCGCTCGATCGAGATGGTGAAGGTGAGTCGGCACCTTCGGCCGGGCATCGAGCTTCTCGAACATCGCCGCCACGACCTCAGCGATGCGGCCGCGGCGTCGGCACACGTTGCTGCGCCGCCAGCACCCGCAACATCTCCCGCAGAACCGTGGGCACTTCGGCCGCCGACCCACTGCCACCCCCGGCCCGTACCACGATCTCGATCTCCGACCGGGCCCCCGCGCTCGGTTCGGTACCTTGTGCCCGGGCGGGAGTGGAGCCGAGATCATGCACTGTCACCTGTACCGGAACCGGCGCGGGCACAAGCTCTCGCCGTGGCACGACGATCACGGGCACCACGGTCGTCGCTCGACCACAGGGGCCCGCCGCCCCGGTGTTCGATGGGAGGCCCTCCGCTTCGAGTCGGGTGTTTGTCGAGGTCGGTCCGCTCTGGAGCTGCGGCGCTACCGGAACCGTGCCGGGCACTGCCGCACGCCGCGGTGGGAGAATCGGCCGACCGATCCGCTCGGGTGGCCGGGCGAGCACAACGGGTCCCCTCGGACTGTCTCCGGCGCATCGCGGATGGTCGGGACCGACCGTAGGTCGAGCGGCCGGCGGAGCGCCTGTATCGGGATGCGCAGCCGCAGGCGCGGCAGCGACACCAGCCGCGCAGAGCAGCGGAAACGTACTGATCAGGGTGCGTGTCAACGTGTTCATGCCCCAACTCTGAGCGCTGGACAACCCCGCCGGGACAACGATTTCGGGATTGTGGACAACCTTCCCGCTTGTGGATATCGCCCACTTCATCCACGAATGGGCGGCCGTTGCCCAGGGGCGATTTCGGAGCTGGCCCTGGTCCGCGTAGACTGAACAAGCGGTTTGTGCTCAGCAGCCATTGCGTGTGCACAGCACGGACCGACTTCGCGCGCCACCCGTGCTCGTCCATCCGGTCGTCGCTCGCAAAGCAGACGGTCCGCGAGGGCATGTCAGCGCGAGTTCTCCATCGGATGAACAGGGAAATCGTCGGCTGGTCCCGGATTCTTCGAATCGGGTCCGGCGGTTTCGGTGGCGCCAGGGCAGTCGATCGCCGATCGACCGCGACAACCGGCAACGAAAGAGAGATACGAAGGCTATGCCTGTCGTAACTATGAAGCAGCTGCTCGACAGCGGCGCGCACTTCGGCCACCAGACTCGTCGGTGGAACCCGAAGATGAAGCGGTTCATCTTCACCGACCGCAACGGCATCTACATCATCGACCTGCAGCAGACGCTGACCTTCATCGACAAGGCCTACGAGTTCGTCAAGGAGACTGTCGCCCACGGCGGCACCGTCCTCTTCGTCGGTACCAAGAAGCAGGCCCAGGAGTCGATCGCTTCCGAGGCGCTGCGCGTCGGAATGCCCTACGTCAACCAGCGTTGGCTGGGTGGCATGCTCACCAACTTCTCCACCGTGCACAAGCGCCTGCAGCGCCTCAAAGAACTCGAGGCGATGGAGCAGACCGGTGGCTTCGAGGGTCGTACCAAGAAGGAAATCCTCATGCTCACGCGTGAGATGACCAAGCTGGACCGCACCCTCGGTGGTATCCGTGACATGGCCAAGGTTCCCTCGGCCATCTGGATCGTCGATACCAACAAGGAGCACATCGCCGTCGGCGAGGCGCGCAAGCTGAACATCCCGGTCATCGCGATCCTGGATACCAACTGCGACCCCGACCTGGTCGACTACCCGATCCCGGGTAACGACGACGCGATCCGTTCCGCCGCACTGCTCACCAAGGTCGTCGCCTCCGCGGTGGCCGAGGGCGTGCAGGCCCGCGCGGGCCAGGCTTCCGGCGACGCGAAGCCCGAAGCCGGCGCAGGCGAGCCGCTGGCCGAGTGGGAGCAGGAGCTCCTGTCCTCGGCGACCCCGGCTGCCGAAGCCGATGTCGCTGCCGCGACCGAGGCCCCGGCCGTCGAGACCCCGGCCGAGGCCGAGGCCGAGGTCAAGGCCGACCCGGCACAGCACACCCCGGCCGACTTCTGAGCTGACCGGTAGCACACTGTTCACCTTGCCGGCCCGTCTGAATTCAGATGCGGTCGGCAAGGTGGCGTAATACCGAACGAAAACTGCATGGCCTATGGCCGAGAGTTCCCTTTTCTTGATTCTCGGCCGCCTCGATCCGGACTGACCAGAGGGTGCGACGAAGGAGTGCCCGGCGGGAGGGAAGATCGAGGTTCCCAGGCCGAGAATCCGCGGCGCCAGCCGCCAAAAATTACAGGAGGCTCGCCCCCGATGGCGAACTACACCGCTGCTGATGTGAAGCGGCTCCGGGAGCTCACCGGCTCCGGCATGATGGACTGCAAGAACGCGCTGGCCGACTCCGACGGCGATTTCGACAAGGCTGTCGAGGTGCTGCGCATCAAGGGCGCCAAGGACGTCGGCAAGCGTGCCGAGCGTGCGACCGCCGAGGGTCTGGTCATCGCCAAGGACGGCGTCATGGTCGAGATCAACTGCGAGACCGACTTCGTCGCCAAGAACGCCGAGTTCCAGCAGCTGGCCGACGCGATCGTCACCGCGGCCGCCGCGGGCAAGCCGGCCGACCTGGACGCCCTCAAGGCGCTCAAGCTGACCGACGGCACCGTTGACGACGCCGTGCAGGCGCTGTCGGCCAAGATCGGCGAGAAGCTGGAACTGCGTCGCGTCGTGTCCTTCGACGGCCCGGTCGCCACCTACCTGCACAAGCGTGCTTCGGACCTGCCGCCCGCCGTCGGCGTGCTGGTGGAGTACGAGGGCACCGGCGACGGCGCCGCCGACGCCGCGCGTGCCGCGGGCATGCAGGTCGCCGCGCTCAAGGCGAAGTACCTGACCCGCGAGGAGGTGCCCGCCGATGTCGTCGACGCCGAGCGTCGCATCGCCGAGGAGACCGCGCGCGAAGAGGGCAAGCCCGAAGCCGCGCTGGCGAAGATCACCGAAGGCCGTGTGAACGGCTTCTTCAAGGACGTCGTGCTGCTCGAGCAGTCCGCCGTCACCGACTCCAAGAAGACCGTCAAGGCGCTTCTGGAAGAGGCGGGCGTGAACGTGAAGCGTTTCGCTCGTTTCGAGGTCGGCCAGGCCTGATCCGCCTGAATTCCACGAAAAGCCTCTTCGGCGCGGTGTGATCCCGCGCTGGAGGGGCTTTCCTCGTCGATCGACCGACCCCACTTCTGGGTGACCGCAACCTGATAGGGCAGGATGGATGCCGCCTGCTCGCCCCGCTCTCGACCTCGCCGAAGGAGACCGACACCCATGACCGACCCGGGTAACGACCGCCCTGGATACCACCGGGTGCTGCTCAAGCTGGGTGGGGAGATGTTCGGTGGCGGTGGGGTGGGCCTTGACCCCGACGTCGTGCAGACGGTGGCCGAGCAGATCGCCGAGATCGTCGAGACCGGTGTGCAGGTGGCCGTGGTGATCGGCGGCGGCAACTTCTTCCGCGGCGCCGAGCTGGAGGAACGCGGCATGGAGCGGGCCCGTTCCGACTATATGGGCATGCTCGGCACCGTGATGAACAGCCTTGCCCTCCAGGATTTCCTACAGCAGCAGGGTGTGGACACCCGTGTGCAGACCGCCATCACGATGGGCCAGGTCGCCGAGCCCTATCTGCCGCTGCGCGCCAAGCGCCACCTCGAGAAGGGCCGCGTCGTGATCTTCGGCGCAGGCATGGGCATGCCCTACTTCTCCACCGACACCACCGCCGCCCAGCGCGCGCTGGAGATCGGCGCCGATGTGGTGCTGATGGCCAAGGCGGTCGACGGCGTGTTCGACGCAGATCCGCGTGTCGACCCGAACGCGAGCATGTTCACCGAGATCACCCACAAGGAAGTGATCGAAAAGGGCCTGAAGGTGGCTGATGCCACCGCGTTCAGTCTCTGCATGGACAACCAGATGCCGATGCTGGTGTTCAATTTGTTGATCAAGGGCAATATTGCCCGCGCGGTCGCCGGTGAACCCATCGGCACCCTGGTTCGGTCGTGACCCCGCACCCGCGGACGATGACGATGACGACGCTGTGGAGGATTCGGTCGTGATTGATGAAGCGCTCTTCGATGCCGAAGAGAAGATGGACAAGGCCGTCACGGTGGCGAAGGACGACCTGGGCAGCATTCGCACCGGTCGCGCCAACCCGGGCATGTTCACCCGCGTGCTGATCGAGTACTACGGCTCGCTGACGCCGATCACCCAGGTCTCGAGCATCACCGTGCCCGAGCCGCGCATGGTCGTGATCAAGCCCTACGAGCAGAGCTCGCTCGGCCTGATCGAGAACGCCATCCGCAACTCCGACCTCGGCGTGAACCCGACCAACAACGGTGACATCCTGCGCATCTCGGTGCCGCAGCTCACCGAGGAACGTCGCCGCGAGATGGTGAAGATGGCCAAGAGCAAGGGCGAGGACGCCAAGGTCTCGATTCGCAACGTCCGCCGCAAGGCGATGGACGAACTGAGCCGCATCCAGAAGGATGGCGAAGCGGGTGAGGACGAGGTCGGGCGCGCCGAGAAGGAGCTCGACAAGACCACCGCCAAGTATGTGACCCAGGTCGACGAGCTGGTCAAGCACAAGGAAGCCGAACTGCTCGAGGTCTGAGCGCCAGATCTCGCCAGTCCCGCTCGTGCGGGGGATGAACGGAACGACGAGTTGAGCGACGGGACAATCGTGGCCGAAGACGCCGCCGCCACCGGGGCGGCACCGGATCCCATGCCGGACAAGGTCGAGGAGACGGCGACCGCGGCCACGCCGCAGGACGGGCAGCCGCCTGCCCCGACGTCACGGGCCGGGCGCAACCTGCCCGCGGCGCTGGCCGTCGGTCTGACGCTCGGGCTGTCGCTGATCGCGATCCTGCTGTTCGTCCCGAAGGTGTTCATCGCGGTCGCGGGGCTCGGCGTGGGAGTCGCGACCTGGGAGGTCACCAAGCGGCTGCGCGAAGCAGACGTGCTGGTGCCGCGGATTCCGCTGCTGGTGGGCGGTCAGGCGGTGTTCTGGCTCGGCTGGCCGTGGGGGGCGAGCGGGGTGCTGGGCGCGTTCGCCGCCACCGCGCTGGTGTGCATGGTGTGGCGCCTGTTCGATCATGGACTCAGTACCGCGCCGAAGAACTTCCTTCGCGACACCGCGATCGCCGTGTTCACCCTCACCTGGATCCCCCTGCTGGCCGCGTTCTCGACGTTGCTGCTGCTCGAACCCGACGGCAACCTGCGGGTCCTCACGTTCATGATCCTGGTGGTGTGCTCCGATGTCGGCGGCTATGTCGCCGGTGTGCTGTTCGGCAGGCATCCGATGGTGCCCGCGATCAGCCCGAAGAAGTCGTGGGAGGGGTTCTGCGGTTCGCTGGTGTTCAGCGTGATCGGCGGTCTGCTCACTGTCACCCTGCTGCTCGAGGCCAACTCGATGATCGGTGTGGTGCTCGGTGTCGGCCTGGTGGCCGTGGCGACCATCGGTGACCTGATCGAATCGCAGATCAAGCGGGAACTCGGCATCAAGGACATGGGGACGCTGCTGCCGGGGCACGGCGGCATCATGGATCGCCTCGACTCGATGCTGCCCTCGGCGTTCGTCTCCTGGCTGGTTCTCAGCGCGCTGATCTGAGCGTCACGACCTCTTGGCGGCGTGCCGCAGTTGCAGGATGCGGACCCCGCCGACCAAGCCCATCACCAGCGCGCCCGCGATCACCGACAGCAACACGGTGACGCCGAGCGGCAGGTCGAAGTGCCAGAACAGCAGGTTGGTCCGGACCTTGTCGAGATTCTGGATGATGAAGATCAACAAGACGATGCCGAGCAGGGCCGCGGCCAGCAACGCGATCCAGGTGTAGCCGGTGCGCGATCCGTGCACGGCGTCGCGCGGGGCCGGTTTGGTCGCGGGCTTCGCCGGTTCGACGGGCTTGCTGTGTTTGCCGGTGAGATCGGTCGGCGGCGGGTCGTGTTCGGCCGGTGACGCACCGGATTCTGCGTGTGTACTCATAGTTCGATCATTGCCGACTGCTATGGCTCGTGCACGCATCTTGTCGATAACGTTGCCCGGCGTGGTGGCCACGACGGTGCGTTTGGGACAATGGTGAAACTATGGCCATCTCCCTGCCCCTCGTGTTCGATGCCCCGCGCCGCGGCATGCCGCCGCGCCACCTCGCCGATCTCGACTCGGACGAACGCAAGGCCGCGGTGCAGGAGCTGGGATTGCCGAAGTTCCGGGCCGACCAGCTGGCCCGCCAGTACTACGGTCGCCTGCAGTCCGATCCGGCGCTGATGACCGACCTGCCCGCCGATGTGCGCGCGAAGGTCGGCGAGACGCTGTTCCCGCCGCTGCTGTCGGTGGTGCGCAATATCGCCTGCGACGAGGGCGATACCCGCAAGACGCTGTGGAAGGCGCACGACGGGACGCTGTTGGAGAGCGTGCTCATGCGCTACCCCGACCGCAATACGCTGTGCATTTCCAGCCAGGCCGGGTGCGGTATGGCGTGTCCGTTCTGCGCGACCGGGCAGGCGGGGCTCACCCGTAACCTGTCGACCGCGGAGATCGTCGACCAGGTGCGCGCGGCCGCGGCCGATTTGCGCGACGGTGCGGTGCACGGTGGTCCGGGCCGGCTGTCCAACATCGTGTTCATGGGGATGGGCGAGCCGCTGGCCAACTACAAGCGGGTGGTGAACGCGGTGCGCAGGATCACCTCGCCCGCTCCCGACGGGCTCGGCATTTCGCAGCGATCGGTGACCGTGTCGACCGTCGGCCTCGCGCCCGCGATCCGCAAGTTGGCCGACGAGGACATGTCGGTGCGCCTCGCGGTGTCGCTGCACACCCCCGACGACGAACTGCGTGACACCTTGGTGCCGGTGAACAACCGCTGGTCCATCGCCGAAGTGCTCGACGCCGCACGCTATTACGCCGACAAGTCCGGGCGTCGCGTGTCGATCGAGTACGCGTTGATCCGCGATATCAACGATCAGCCGTGGCGGGCGGACCTGCTCGGCAAGAAGCTGCACAAGGCGCTCGGCCCGCTCGTGCACGTGAACCTGATCCCGCTCAACCCGACACCGGGCAGCGAGTGGGATGCCAGCCCCAAGCCGGTCGAGAAGGAGTTCGTGCGTCGCGTGATCGCCCAGGGCGTGTCGTGCACGGTGCGCGATACCCGCGGCCAGGAGATCGCCGCCGCCTGCGGTCAGCTCGCCGCCGAGGGCTAGGCGCGGCGCCCATCAGACGATGCTGGTCGGCGCGACGAAGTCGTCGTAGGGGAGTGGGCCCGCGACGAAGGCGTTGACCGACATGAAGTTCAGGGTGATGTCGCCGCCGTGGTTGTCCAGGAAGGCGATGTCGGAGGCGTCGCGGCCGGTGGCGATGCGCACCAGGCTCGAGCGCGGCGCGAGGCCCGTCGGGTCGTAGGTGCGCCACTCGCCGTCTATGTAGGCCTCGCAGACGGCGTGGAAGTCCATCGGTACGCAGCCCGGCGCGTAGACCGCGGCGACCCTGGCGGGGACGCCGACGGCGCGAAGCAGCGCGACCATCAGGTGCGAGAAGTCGCGGCAGACGCCGGTGCCGGACAACAGCGTCTCCACCGCGCCGTCGATGGGCGTGCTGCTGCCCGAGACGTAGGTGATCCGTCGGCCGATCCACGACGAGACGCGGTTGGCCACCTCGGGATCGGCGATGCCGTAACCGAATTCGGCCGCCGCGAAGCCGAGTAGCTTGTCCGACTCGGCGTAGCGGCTGGGTCGTCGGTACAGCGCGAGGTCGTAGTCGGAGGGCGGCTCGAGAACGGCGGTGCCGAGGACGGTCGCCTGATAGTCGATGCGGAGGGTGCCCGCCCGCACGTCGAGGACGTGGATCCGGGAACCGTGCGCGCCCACCACTTCGCGCGGCGTGAGGAACTCGCCGTTGAGCGAGCACGTCATGGACTCGATCAGATCGAGCCCGGGCTGGCGGGCGACAGCGATCTGACACTGCAGCACCGAATCGGCATGGACCGCGACCTCGAGGCGAGCGGAAACATCACGTTTCACGCCCACAGACTGACAGGCGAATCGGAATCAGGCGAACCGAACCGCTCGAGCGGGTTGCGGCCCAGGCGTTATCGTCGCGGGACCGGATCGACGCGTGCGTCCGAGATCGTTGACTATGGTGCGCGAAACAGCCTCTGTCACAGTCACTCTCGAGCTCGAAGCCGGGAACGCCTCACTGATGATCCTCGGCAAGATGCTCGGTCCGACCGGCGTCCCACCCTTCGAGGTCAAACGACGATACGACGCCGCGACAGCGGACCGGCGCGGCGAGATCATTCCCGCTGTCATCACGATCGACGCCCGCAAACGCTGGACGATGCGCCTGAAAACCCCACCGACGGCATCCTTGATCCGAAAGGCGCTCGGCCAACCGGGCTCACCGCGGCCCGGCCACAAACCGGTCGGCGCGCTCAGCCGGGACCAATTGCGCCGCATAGCGATCCGCAAACTGCCCGACCTGAATACGACCGATGTGGAGGCGGCGATGCGCATCGTCGCAGGCACCGCGCGGTCGATGGGCGTGCGGGTCGAGGAGTGAGCGGAGGCCATGATGGCGGTCCTCGGTACTCGCGCCGTTAGGGTTGGTGCCGGTCGTCTGCGCGGATATCCCGTCGGCGGCCGGGGAACTGATTCAGCGGAAAACGGGGGACCATGCTTACGACGGGGGACGTCTTCGCCGGGTACGCGATCGAGCGGCAGTTGGGGCGCGGCGGGATGGGGTCGGTGTATCTGGCCAGGCATCCGCGCCTCCCACGGCAGACCGCGCTGAAACTACTGAACCCGGAGTTGTACGCCGACACCGAGATTCGTGCCAGGTTCGAGCGCGAGGCCGACCTCGCCGCGCAACTGGAGCACCCGAACATCGTCACGGTCTACGACCGTGGCATCGATGACGGGCGCCTCTGGATCAGCATGCAGTTCGTCGACGGCGTCGACGCGGCGACCGTCGAGCACCCCGTCGCTGCCGAGCGTGCCCTGCATATCATCGAGGCCACTGCGGCGGCGCTCGACCACGCGCACCGCAACGGCGTCCTGCACCGCGACGTGAAACCCGCCAACATCCTGCTCGCTGATGTCGACGGCAATGAACGCGTCCTGCTCACCGACTTCGGCATCGCCCGCCCGCGCGACGACGTCCACCACCTCACCCAGACGGGTTCGTTCACCGCCACCCTCGCCTACGCGGCCCCCGAACAGCTCACCGGCGCCCA
Source organism: Nocardia salmonicida (assembly GCF_036142455.1). Taxonomy (NCBI): domain Bacteria; kingdom Bacillati; phylum Actinomycetota; class Actinomycetes; order Mycobacteriales; family Nocardiaceae; genus Nocardia; species Nocardia salmonicida. The sequence continues at coordinate 4,133,983 of NZ_CP108014.1, read as the reverse complement.
TCTCGACCATCGCGCCGACCAGTACGCACTCGCCTGCACCCTGTACTCGTTGCTGACCGGCGTCTCCCCGTTCGATGCGACCAACCCCGTCATGGTCATCCAGGGACACCTCCAGACCCCGCCGCCGTCCCTGCGCGCCCGTCGACCAGATCTACCCGCGGGACTGGACGCCGTCCTTGCCCGCGCCCTGGCCAAACGCGCTACCGACCGATTCGACTCGTGTGCGGAGTTCGCGGCCGCGGCGCGGCGTGCGCTCAGCGACACCGGTTCGCAACCCACTGTGTTCGCCGGGCGCTCGATGCCCCGAGTCCCGCAGCAGAGCCACCTCGCTCGACATCCTCAGGCGTCACACGCAGCTGTGCCCCAACCGTATTCGGGGTATGCGCAGTCCCCGTTCGCTATGCCCGCGCAGCCGAATCCAGGCCATCCGATGCCGGTTCGGCGACGTAGTCGGATGCCGATCGTCCTCTTGCTGGTGATGGCATCGGTACTCGGGGCCGGGTATTGGGTGTGGCAGGACGAGCACTCCGCTCTCGCCGACTTGCTGCAGCGATCACAGGGGCACAGGGACCTGGACGCCCTACACGATTCCTTCCCGCAGATGATGCCCGCGGGCTACGGCAACGGGCACGGTTTCGGGGGTCGAAACTGCTCGGCCACAGTAAAGCCGCTGAGTTACGGCTATCCGTGGACGAAGACGTTCGACGGCTACGCGGCGAGTCGTAGCTGCGGCGCCGAGAAGATGGTCGATACCCACTACACGTTCTACACGTACCCGACTGCCGAGGCCGCCGCCGCGGTTGTCGCACGGTTCCGTCAGGAAACGAAGGACCATGGCCAGACGTCGACCGGTACTCGCACCGATGACCGCAGGGAACAATCCGCCGATGGCCAGTACAACGGCTCCGCGATTATCTCGACATTCTCCGAACCGGCACGCGCCCGCTGGGTGCTGCTGTTCTACCGTGGTTCCGGCGTCACGCCGTTTCCCGGCCACACGGTGGAGACGAACATGCCGATCCTTGTCGCCGACGTCGCGAGCTTTCTGCTGGGCTGAGTTCGCGCCCACTTCCGCCGCACCGATGCCCGCGACGTCGCGAACGGCGCTTTGGTAGGGTCCAGCCGTCGGACGAAGAGCGAGATTCGGGGGTCAGAGTGGTTTCTGACGGGACGGTGTTCGCCGGCTACACGATCGACCGGCAGCTGGGTCAGGGTGGGATGGGGTCGGTCTATCTGGCCAGGCATCCGCGTCTGCCTCGGTGGACGGCGCTGAAGCTGCTGAATCGGGAGTTGTTCTCCGACAAAGAGATCCGGGCCAGGTTCGAGCGGGAAGCCGATCTGGTCGCCCAGCTCGATCATCCCAATATCGTGACCGTGTTCGATCGCGGGGTCGAGGGTGACCAGCTGTGGATCAGCATGCAGTACATCGACGGGATCGACGCCTCCTCGCTGGATCCGCACACGCTGCCGCCGGACCGGGCGCTCCAGATCATCGGTGAGACCGCCGCCGCGCTCGACTACGCGCACCGCGCGGGTGTACTGCACCGCGACGTGAAGCCCGCCAATATCCTGCTGGCGCGTTCGAGCAGCCAGGAGCGGGTGTATCTCACCGACTTCGGCATCGCGCGTCTACGCGACGATTCGGGTCACCTGACCGAGACCGGCTCGTTCACCGCCACGCTGGCCTACGCCGCGCCCGAGCAGCTCACCGGCGCCGCCCTCGATCACCGCGCCGACCAGTACTCCCTCGCCTGCACGCTGTACACACTGCTGACCGGCAGCGCACCCTACGAATCGACCAGTCCGGCCGCGGTGATCACCGGTCACCTGCAAGCGCCTCCACCCCCGGTGAGTCCACGTCGCGCGGGTCTGCCGCAGGTGCTCGACGCGGTGATGGCTCGCGCGCTGGCCAAGCGACCCGCCGACCGGTTCACCTCCTGCGAGGAGTTCGTCGAGGCCGCTCAGCGGGCAGTGCGCACCGGAACCACCGGTGCCCGCCCGCTCGCCCGCCCGACCTCGGGTTCGCACGCTCAGCCGTTCGTCGGCATGCAGCCCATGCGCCCGGTGAGTTCGACGGGCACGCCCATCCCGCAGTACAACCCCGCGCCGATGCCCGCGCGGGCGCCGCAGCCGCAGTACGCGCCCGCGCCGCAGTATTGGCAGCAGCAACCGGCCCGGATTCCGAATCCGCCGCCGCAACGAGGTGGCTGGGGATCGGCCCTTGGCACCTATGCGCTCATCCTGGTCGTGATCATCGTGGTCGCCGGAGTGATCGCGCTGCTGGCAAACCTCTGATCGGCCCGCCGGGCGGATCGGCGGGTGCCATATTCTGGTCAGAATGAGCGACTTCGACGTCACCGCCGCCGACTCCATCGACCTCGACCGGTTGCGTCGTTTCGTCGCCGTCGCCGAGGAGTTGCACTTCGCGCGTGCGGCCAAAGCCCTGCGGATCCCGCGGCAGGCACTGAGCGCCACCGTGATCGAGCTGGAGGAAGAACTCGGTACCCGCGTGTTCGTGCCCGGCGCCTCGCCCACTCAGCTCACCGACGACGGCAACGCTCTGCTCGCCCGCGCCAGAGACCTGATCCGCGTGCAGGAGCAGGCCGATCGGGAGCAGAAGCCCGACGCGCCCGTGAGCCTGCGGGTGGGGTTCGTGCCGGGGGTGACGGTGTCGAAGTGGGCGCGGATCTGGGGTGAACGCCTGCCGGACCATCCGCTCGAGGTCGTCGGCGTCGCGCAGGGTGAGCAGGAATCGGCGCTGCGCGAGGGCCGCATCGATCTGTGCTTCGTCCGGTTGCCCATCGACCGGACCGTCACGAACGCGATTCCGCTGTGGCAGGAGACGCCGGTCGCGGTCGTGCGGAAGGAGGACGCGCTGTCGCTGCTCGAGTCGATCAGCCCGGCAGATCTGGTCGACGAGACGATTCAGGACAGCGCCGATCTCGATCAGGCCGTCGACACCCTCGCCATGGTCGCCGCCGTCGGTGGCGCGGCGATCATGCCGCAGTCGATCGCTCGCCTGCACAATCGTCGCGACCTCGTGTACCGCCCGATCAGCGACACCGAGTTCACCGAGATCGCCCTGGCCTGGCCCGCCGGGACCGACAGCGATCTGCTCGAGGAGTTCGTCGGCATCGTGCGCGGTCGGTCGGCCAACAGCTCGCGCGGCGGCGTGGCGGAACCGGAGCAGCGCGGCGCGGCTCCCGCTCGCACACCGGCGGCGAAGAAACCCGCCGCCAAGAAACCGGCACCGAAGAAGCCTGTCGCGCGCGGTCGCAAGCCTGCCCGCCGCGGCCGCTGACACACGAAAACGCCTGCGGCGCAGAGTGCTTGCCGCAGGCGTGGACGTTGTCGGGCGAGGAGCTACCTCGGCATACGCCGGGTGAGCGAGTCGGCGACCAGGATGAGCGCCATCAGCGCGGCCAGGCCGACGAGGAAGATGTCCTCGACGTGGCCCTGGTGGTTACCGATGGTCATGCCGAGCAGGGCCACGATGACCACCCACGCCGCGATGCGGAAGGTCTTGCGCGACTCACCGCTCCAGCCCCATGCTGCCGAGGGCACCTCGGCGGGGTCGACGCTGGTGGCGACGGCACGCTCGGTGCTGGCTTTATCGAGGTCCGTGGCTGCCACGATCGCTCCTAAGGGCTCGAGTTCTGGTTGGGCGAGTGAGCATATCGTGGCATACGACCGTCCGTCGTAGCCAGCAGCCCTGCCACAATGGGCCCGTGTCCCACCCCACAACACGTGCCGCGCACGACAGTTCCCCGTCCACCGATCGGGTGAAGGTGCTGCTTCTCGGCAGTACCGGGTCGATCGGTACTCAGGCGCTCGAGGTGATCGCCGCCAATCCCGACCGCTTCGAGGTGGTCGGTCTGGCGGCGCGCGGCGGTAATCCCGCCCTGCTCGCCGAGCAGATGGCGGCCACCGGCACCCGCAATGTCGCCGTCGCCGATCCCGCCGCCGCTCAGGCGCTCGATCTCGAGCTCGGCGGCCCGGACGCGGTGACCGAACTGGTCCGCCGCACCGACGCCGACGTCGTGCTCAACGCCCTGGTCGGTTCGCTGGGGCTCGAACCGACCCTGGCCACGCTGCAGGCGGGGACCCGTCTCGCTTTGGCGAACAAGGAATCCCTGGTGGCGGGCGGCTCGCTGGTGACGCGCGCGGCCGCACCCGGCCAGATCGTGCCCGTCGACTCCGAGCACTCGGCGCTGGCCCAGTGCTTGCGCGGCGGTCGCGCCGAAGAGGTCGACCGCCTCGTTCTCACCGCATCGGGCGGACCGTTTCGTGGCTGGACCACCGAGATGCTCGAATCGGTGAACCCCGCCGAGGCGAAAACCCACCCGACCTGGTCGATGGGCCCGATGAACACCCTGAACTCCGCCTCACTGGTCAACAAGGGCCTGGAGCTCATCGAGACGCACCTGCTCTTCGGCGTGCCCTACGACCGCATCGACGTCACCGTCCACCCCCAGTCGATCATCCACTCGATGGTCACCTTCGTCGACGGTTCGACCCTCGCCCAGGCCAGCCCCCCTGACATGAAACTGCCCATCGCCCTGGCGCTCGGCTGGCCCGACCGCATCCCCGGCGCGGCCGCGGCCTGCGATTTCGGCACCGCCTCCACCTGGACCTTCGAGCCGGTCGACGACGAGGTCTTTCCCGCGGTCCGCCTGGCCCGGCAGGCGGGTGAAGCGGGCGGCAGCGTGACCGCGGTCTACAACGCCGCCAACGAGGTCGCCGTCCAAGCATTCCTCGACGGCAAGATCACCTTCCCCGCTATCGTGCGCACCGTCACTCGCGCGGTAGAGGCCGCCGACCGTTGGCACGCCGAACCCGATACCCTGGACGACGTCCTCGCGGCCGACCGCTGGGCAAGGGAGTACGCCGCGAAGACCATCGACGGCGAAACGACCTGACCTAACGACTACAACGACACCACCACGTTTTCGGCCGCCCCGGATCCGAGGGGCGAGACGGAACGCCGAAGGCGGAGATCCGCCCCTCGGATCCGGGGTTACGAGGCCGAAAACCCGCGGCGCCAGCCGCCAGGAACACAGGAGTCACATGGTTTTCGCGCTCGGGTTCGCACTGTTCGCTCTCGGCATCACGATTTCGATCGCGCTGCACGAGTGCGGGCACATGTGGGCCGCGCAGGCCACCGGCATGAAGGTGCGCCGGTACTTCATCGGTTTCGGGCCGAAGGTGTTCTCGTTCCGTCGCGGTGAGACCGAATACGGGCTCAAGGCGCTGCCGCTGGGCGGCTTCTGCGATATCGCGGGCATGACCGCACTCGACGAGCTGGAGCCGGAGGAAGTCGACCGGGCGATGTATCGCCAGTCGACCTGGAAGCGCCTGGTCGTGATGTTCGGCGGCATCGGCATGAACTTCCTGCTCGGGTTCATCCTGCTGGTGGTCCTGGCGATCGGCTGGGGTCTACCGCAGCTCGCGCAGCCACCGGCCACGGCGCTGGGGACCATGAGCTGCGTCGCGCAGGAGACCCCGGAGAAGACCCTGGCCCCCTGCACCGGCGACGGACCCGCTCAGCGCGCCGGATTGCAGCGTGGTGATGTGGTGAAGGCCGTGAACGGCGTCGAGGTGACCACGTGGGCACAGTTCCAGGCCGAAACCCAGAAGCAGACCGGCACGTTCACCTACAAGGTCGAACGCGGCGGCAACACACTGACGGTGTCGGTCACCCCGGAGCGGGTCGTGCGCTCGCCCAAGGACGGCCCGAGCCGAGAGGTGAGCGCGGTCGGTGTCGGCCCCGACTACGCCGAGCCCAAGCAGTACGGCCCGATCGCCGCGATCCCGGCCACTGTCTCGTTCACCGGTGATTTCTTCGTCGAGACGGTGAAGTCGCTGGCGAAGATGCCGCAGAAGGTGTCGGCGCTGTGGGAAGCGGTCACCGGCGGCGAGCGCGACCCGGAGACCCCGGTCAGCGTCTACGGTGCCAGCCGCATCGGTGGCGAGACCGCGGAGCGTGGCCTGTGGGGCATGTTCATCCTGGTCCTGGCCAGCCTGAACTTCTTCCTCGGCGCGTTCAACCTGCTGCCCTTGCTGCCGCTGGACGGTGGGCATATCGCGGTGGTGCTCTACGAGAAGATCCGCAACACGATCCGTGGCTGGCTCGGTAAGGCCCCCGGCGGTCCCGTCGATTACCTCAAGCTGCTCCCGGTGACCTACGTGGCGGTAGTGATCGGTGGTGCGTTCATGCTGCTGACCCTGGCCGCCGACATCGTCAACCCGATCCGACTGCCGTAACAGCGAGATGACCGGTGTCGTGCCCCTCACAGGGCGCCCGGTTACCCTGCGCGACTAAGCTCGGCAACAACAACCCAGGTCGATCCGTACGAAAGAAGGCAGCCGAACGTGACCAGCACAATCGGATTGGGGATGCCCGCCGCCCCCGCTGCTGTTCTCGCACCCCGGCGCAAGACCCGCCAGCTGATGGTCGGCAATGTCGGCGTCGGTAGCGATTCGCCGATCTCGGTGCAGTCGATGACCACCACCAAGACCCACGACATCAACGCCACCCTGCAGCAGATCGCCGAGCTCACCGCCTCGGGCTGCGACATCGTGCGGGTGGCCTGTCCGCGTCAGGAAGACGCCGACGCGCTCGCCACGATCGCGAGAAAGTCGCAGATCCCGGTGATCGCCGACATCCACTTCCAGCCGCGCTACATCTTCGCCGCGATCGACGCGGGCTGCGCCGCCGTCCGTGTCAACCCGGGCAACATCAAGGAATTCGACGGCCGCGTCGGCGAGGTCGCCAAAGCCGCGGGCGCCGCGGGCATCCCGATCCGCATCGGCGTCAACGCGGGTTCACTGGACAAGCGGATGCTGGAGAAGTACGGCAAGGCGACGCCCGAGGCGCTGGTGGAGTCGGCGCTGTGGGAGGCGAGCCTGTTCGAGGAACACGGCTTCGGCGACATCAAGATCTCGGTCAAGCACAACGACCCGGTGATCATGGTGGAGGCCTACCGCCAGCTCGCCGCGCAGAGCGATTACCCGCTGCACCTCGGCGTCACGGAGGCGGGGCCGGCGTTCCAAGGCACGATCAAGTCGGCGGTGGCCTTCGGCGCGCTGCTCAGCGAGGGCATCGGCGACACGATCCGCGTCTCGCTCTCGGCGCCGCCCGCCGAGGAGATCAAGGTCGGCAGCCAGATCCTTCAGTCGCTGAACCTGCGCCCGCGCAAGCTCGAGATCGTGTCCTGCCCGTCGTGCGGTCGCGCACAGGTGGACGTGTACACCCTGGCCGACGCGGTCGCCGCCGGTCTGGACGGCCTGGAAGTGCCGTTGCGCGTCGCGGTGATGGGCTGTGTCGTGAACGGACCGGGCGAGGCGCGCGAGGCCGACCTCGGCGTGGCCTCCGGTAACGGCAAGGGTCAGATCTTCGTCAAGGGCGAGGTCATCAAGACCGTGCCCGAGCATCTGATCGTGGAGACCCTGATCGAAGAGGCGATGCGCATCGCCGAGGAGATGGGCGAGCAGCCGGGCGCCGAGCCCGTTGTCTCCGTCAGCTGAATCCCGCTCCTCTCACAGTCCTACGACGGATTCGGCGGACCCGTACCGCTCGGCGTGCTTTCGTGGCAGGCTGGTGCCGTGCGGAGTCTGCTGGAGCCGACGCGACGGTCCAAAACCGCTCCCGCGCGTCCGGTGGCCGTGCGAGACCTGGCTGAAGTGCTGCGTGTCCTCGATACCGATCCGGTGGCCTCGTGCATGATCGCCGCCCGCGTGCAGGAATTCGGTCTCGACTCTCGAACCGGCGCCGGTGAGCTGTGGAGCCGCGGCGGACCGGCCGACTCCCTGTGTTTCTCCGGCGCCAATCTGGTTCCGCTGCGCGGTGACCAGCAGGCCCTACGTGCGTTCGCCGATCGGGCAGGCCGCTGGCCACGAGTGTGTTCCTCCGTGGTCGGCAGGCAGGAGCTCGCCCTGCCGCTGTGGGAAATGCTGCTCCCGTCCTGGGGGCCGGCGAGGGAGTTGCGTGCCGATCAACCCCTGTTGGCGATGGCCAGGCCCGCCGCCGCGCGCGCCGACGGGGGAGTGCGCCGCGTGCGACCCGACGAGATCGACCGCTACCTGACCGCCGCGATCGCGATGTTCATCGAGGAGGTCGGCATCGACCCGCGCGCCGGTGACGGCGGTCGCGGCTACCGGCGTCGGATCAAGAGTCTCATCGAATCCGGCAGGGCCTGGGCACGTTTCGAAGACGGCGAGGTCGTCTACAAGGCCGAGATCGGCGCACTGTCGCGACGCACCGGCCAGATCCAGGGCGTGTGGGTACATCCCGACTACCGGGGCGCGGGGGTGGGCACCGCGGGCACCGCTTCTGTCGCCAATGCCGTTGTGGCGACAGGCCGTACGGCCAGCCTCTACGTCAACGACTACAACCGGATCGCCCGCCGCGCCTACAGCCGAGTGGGCTTCCGCCAGATCGCTACCTTCGCAACTGTATTGGTGGACTGAAACTTCGGCGCGTGGCGTCGAGGTCAGCGGGCTCTTCGCCGCTACCATCGGTGCCGATGAGGACACGGATGCTCACCACGTGCGCGGTGGCCGCCCTCGCCGTTGCGGCGACCGCCTGTTCTTCCGGCGCCCAGGGGCCGGTGCCCGCTGCCGACGCCTTCGCCGCGGCGTTCGCCGAACACGATCTCGCCGCGGCGGCGGCGTTCACCACCGCGCCCGAGAAGGCCACGGCGGCACTGACTTCGACATGGCAGGCGTTGCAGGCGGAGAAGTTGTCGATCCGCACCGGCGACGCGCGCGTCAACGGTGACACCGCGACGGTCGACTACACCTACGAGTGGACTCTGCCCAAAGGTCGCCAGTGGACCTATTCCGGCGAACTACAGATGGGCCGCAGCGACGGACGTTGGCTGGTCCGCTGGAGTTCCGCCGACATCCACCCCAAACTCGGTGACACCCAGAGCATGGAATTGCGCACCCGCCCCGCGCCGCGTGCCAGGGTCAACGAGGCGGCAGGCAGCGACGTGCTGGTTCCCGGCAAGGTCTCCCGCGTGAAGTTCACCGTGGCCGACGCCCCCGACCCCAGCCGTGTCGCCGGTGCGCTCGCCGCGGCGCTGAGCCGCATCGACCCGGTCGCCTACACCCCGCAGACCATCCTCACCTCGGCGCGCAAGACCGACGGTGCGCACACTGTGGTGCTGCTCAACGAATACGAGGCCGAGACCATCGGCGGCGAACTGATCGGCCTGCCCGGCGTCACCCTGACCCAGGAGTGGGACATGGTGCCCACCGACCGCAAATTCGCGCCCGACCTGCTCACCCAGGTCCGCAAGACGGTGATCGCCGAGGTCGACGGGAAGGCGGGCTGGAGCGTGGTCACCCGCAATGCCGACGGCGCCGATCTCGATGTGCTGCACGAGGAAGCGGCCGAACCCGCACCGTCGTTCGCGCTGAGCATCGACCGGTTCGTGCAGAACTCCGCCCAGCACGCCGTGGACCTGCGCACCGAGCAGACCATGATGGTGGTGCTCCGACCGTCGACGGGGGCGATCCTCGCGGTGGCCCAGAACAAGGCCGCCGACCGTGACGGTCCGGTGGCCACCAGCGGACAGTATCCACCGGGGTCGATCTTCAAGACGGTCACTGCCTCGGCGGCGATGGCTTCCGGGCTGGCCACGCCCGAGACCGTGCTGCCCTGTCCGAGCAGCACCATCATCGGCGAACGCACCATCCCCAACTACAACATGTTCTCCGTCGGTGACGTGCCGATGGCGACGGCCTACGAGCGGTCGTGCAACACGACTTTCGCCAGGCTGGCCAGCAAACTCGAACCCGACGCGCTCACGCAGGCGGCGGCACGCCTCGGCGTCGGCCAGGACTATCGGGTCGAAGGACTGCCGACCATGTCCGGTTCGGTACCGAAAGCCGACGGGCTCGTGCAGCGCGCCGAGGACGGCATCGGGCAGGGGCGAGTGGTGGTGAGCCCCTTCGGGATGGCGGTGATGGCCGCGACTGTCGCTCACGGGGCCGCACCGGTGCCGTATCTGATCACGGGCAGGCCGACCGAGGTCACCGGTGATCGGCCCGCGATCGCGCCGGAGGTGGTCGAGGGGCTGCGTTCGATGATGCGCATGGTGGTCACCGGCGGCACGGCCGAACGCATCAGGGATCAGGGCGAGGTCTACGGCAAAACCGGCGAAGCCGAAGTCGACGGTGGATCGCACTCGTGGTTCATCGGCTATCGCGGGGATATCGCCTTCGCGACACTGTTGGTCAAGGGCGGCAGTTCCGACAACGCGGTCGCCGTCACCCGGGATATGTTCGCCGCACTGCCCGCCGGCTACTGAGTCGTCAGGCCCCGCACTACTGCGAGCGACGTGCTGTCGGCGTGCGATAACGCCGTGTCGTGCAGCACGTTGTAGCTGACAACGGGCTCGGGTGCGGCCCCCATGGCCGCGCTGTCGAGGATATCGATGGCGGCCGCGCCGCCGAGGATCATCCCCGCAGTGGTCAAGATCAGAGTAGAACGCCTCATAATTCGTCTCCCACATTCAGGGTTTCGACGTGTTCGCGGGGCAGCAGTTCGATTGTCTGAGGATTAGCTGATAGACCACCGTAGAACGGCCGTTACTTCGGCAACAGGCGACGTCAGCAAGCGACACACAATTGTTGCCCTATGTGCGGGCGTGTTCGAACACAACCGCTACCGAGCCGTGATGAAAAGGTGAATTATCGGTTTCGATTGCGCAAAGGCACTGTTCAGAGGTTGTGTACGGGTGACTTCCCGAATTGCACGCGACTCAGCCGCGTTGCAGAGTTGCCGCTAAGTGATGCTGCAAAGATTCGCCGACCGCCGCCATCCGCACCGTGTACTCGATGGTGTCGCCGGTGACATGGAATGAGCGGCCCACCGCGGTAACCGGTTTCGCCGATTCGCTCAGGCCGATATTCGTGGAGTTCAATTCCAGGCGAATTCCGTCAACCGTTTCGGTGATCGTGCCTTCGCAGATCTCGGTGATTCCGGTCGGATGGGCGAGTATGAGCTCGACCCGGCCGGGCGCCGGACTGCGCAGGTAGCCGGTCTCGGCGTGCAGCGGCCTGCCGTCGGAGCCGGCCTTGGTCCGCTGCTGGTAGGTGAGGAACGGTTTGCCCTGGTGCCCGAAGGTGATCTCCTCGACATAGTCGAAGGATTCGATGGTCGGGTATTCGCCTCTGCCCCGACCGCGCCAGGTACCGAGTAGTGGTGCCAGGGCGGCGATGTCGGGATGCGGGGCGATGTTGGGGGAAGGTTCGACCACGGCCGACAGCGTAGCCCTGCGCTTCCTGCCACGGTCACGGCACACCACCGGATCACCCACGATAAGGTCAGCCTCGCCTGAACGCCGTCCGGCGGAAGGTCGAAAGGAAAAAGATCGTGAACGGACATGTGAGGGGCGCCCGCGGGGTGCGGTCCGGGCTGGTGCGCGGCGCGGTACTCGGTGCGGCAGTGTTGCTCGCCGCGGCGTGCTCGAACACCGAGCCCTCGACCGACGACGTGGCCGCAGTGGACGGCAACCGCTACAGCCAGACCAACCTGGCCGCCGACAAGGACTCCTATCACGCCCAGTTCACGCTGCCCGGCATGGTCAATGCCTGGGGCCTGGCCGATCGGCCCAAGGGCGCGGGCGGGCATTTCTGGGTCGGCGCGGGCGGCAAGTCGTTCCAGTTCCTCGGCGATGTGCAGTCCTCCTCGGATCCCAAGTTGCAGAAGCTGACCCAGGACCAGCTCAAGCTCGTCGGCATCCCCGGCGCCGATGCCGACACCTCCGACAAGAGCATCGGCAAGGCCACCGGCGTCGTGTTCAATCCGGCGCCGATCACCTCGGATCTGTTCGTGGTGCGCGACCAGTGGGTCGATGTTGACGGTATGCCGATCCCGCTCGGCGGTTCCGCGCGCTTCATCTCCGCCACCGACTCGGGCAAGATCTCGGCGTGGACCGAGCAGGCCCCCGACGGCGCGATCGTGCGGCGTGACGGCGGCGCGAATCAGGTGTTCGACGGTTCCACGCAGGGCATGGCCTTCTTCGGTATCGCGCTTTCGCCCTCGGGTGACAAGCTGCTGGCCGCCGATTTCGGCGCCGACCCGCAGGTCCGCACCTTCGACAAGAACTGGCAGCCGGTCGCGGCCACCGGTTTCGCCAACCCGTTCGCCACCGGTGAGGTGATCGACGCCTCCTCGCCCGAGAAGGGCAAGAAGGCCGCGCCCGGTGACCCGGCGCCGTTCAACATCACCACCCTCGGTAGTCGAGTGTTCGTCTCCTACGCCATGACTCGGCCCGACGGGGACGACCCGAAGGTCTTCGACAAGGCCGAAGAAGCCTCGCTCGACGCCGACAAGGACAAGGACTCCCACGGCAAGCCCGACAAGGGCAAGGTCGCCGAGTTCGACAGCACGGGCAAGTTGGTGCGCATCATCGACGACGGCGGCAGGCTCAACGCGCCGTGGGGCGTGGCGATCGCGCCGTCGAACTTCGGGGCACTCTCGGGCAAGCTGCTGATCGGCAACTCCGGTGGCCTCGGCCGCGTCCTCGCCTACGACGACACCACCGGCACCTTCGTCGACTACCTGCGCGACGGTGAGGCGAAGCCGGTGGAGATCGCGGGCCTGTGGGCGCTGAAGTTCGGCAACGGTGAAAGCCTGGGCGACGCGAACGCCCTGTACTTCACCGCAGGCCCCAGAGACGAGAAGGACGGCCTCTTCGGCAGCCTCCGCCTGCAGTAGCTGGTACCCGGCGCGTCGCCCATGTGGCTGCGAGATCAGTGCGGACGGACAAGGGAGGCGCACCGGACAATGTGAGTGTCCGGCGGAAAACGTCTCGCGCCGACGACGTTGTCGGGGACAGTTGTGGCGGAATAGTTGCCGGGTGTGCGCGATTCGCGCGGGCTCGCCGTGCTCCACCCGCACGCTATGGCATCCCCGCCGGGGTGTCGTGCCCGAGTCGGAGGTGTGCCAGATGAATGTTTCACGCGTTGACGTCGTCGGCTCGGCGGGGGAGCGGTGAAATGCGCCATTCGGGACGAGGGGCGATGCTGCCGGGCCGGGACGTCCTCCTGGCGGCCTTCCGCGGTTTGCCACATGATGACCACCCCATCCTCGACGCCGCGGGTGAGCTCGCGCTGCTGCACCAGTTGCGCGAGCGAACCCCGCTGAGCGAGTCCGAGCGCATCGACCGCCGCCGCGCCCAGTTGATGCGGGCGATCGACCGCTGGGTCATCCTGGCCGCTCCCGTGCCGCCCGCCGCGGCCGACGAGCACCCCGAAACCCTCGGCTATCTGGTCGATCGCCTCGCCAAACACTGCTTCCTGACTTTCGTCGCCTTGGCAGGTGCCCCCGAATCGGTCTTCTACGACGAGTGGGTCCGTCTCGACGACCTAGCCGACAGCTACGAACGACTGATCGAGGACCTGTGGTCCGGTGTCCGCAGCCTGCCTGTGACTACCTACTGATCCCCGCGGCCTCCGCAGCTCGACACCCTTGGGTGGTTTCACCGCCACCTGGGTGGGCGTGACCGGGCCCCTGGGTTGGTTGGGGTCGGGGCCATCCTGCGCGACAGTGGAACGCACACCATCTGTCGTCGGGTCGGTGAAGGAGGTTCGGATGCGCGTTCGGTCAGGTGTGAATGCCCCTGAAAGTATTGGGCCGCTGGGGTTTTCGCACGACATATCATTTGTTGTGAGCCCTCGCGATGATCCGGCTGTTACGCCCTGCCGGTCGATGGCCGATCGCCCCGATTCCTGTTCGGCGGAACCCGCCGTCGACGGGCGCGCCGAGTCGGCGGCGACGGCCCTCGTACTGCCGATCCGCCCGCGCACCGCCTCCGTCGACGGCGCGCCACTGTTCTGTCTTGCCGGTGAAGCAGTCCTGGCCTGGAACTATGTGGACCTCGTCGCCCACCTCGACGCCCGCGTCCCGATCTACGGCCTGCAGGCGTGCACCGAACCGCGCACCATCCGCGACTACGCCACCCGCTACCTCGCCGAGATTCGCCGCCTCGCTCCGCACGGCCCGTACCAGCTTCTCGGTTGGTCCGCAGGCGGTTTCGTAGCCCACGAAGTCGCTGTCCGACTCCGTGCGGCGGGCGAACACGTCCGCGTAGTCCTGCTGGCCACCGACCCCGCGGCCCCCGCGCCGGCGCCGCTGTCCGCCGACCGATTCGCGGCACAGTTCGGCGCCGATATCGACATCCCAGCCTTCGACCTATCTGCCGCCTCGGGCGCGAGAACCTCGACCCCTGACGCAGCCGCCGCGGCGATCAATGCCGCCACGGCGGGAACGCTCGACCTCACCGGTACCGACCTCGACCACATCACCGACGTGAGCCTCGCGGCCACGGCCATGGTGACCGGCCACCGACCCTCGTGGCTGCCCGGTGACCTCACCGTATGCGTGGCGGGCCGCGGACCCGACGGCGCCGACCGCCTCGACCCCGGTGCCACGGTTCGCCATTGGCGCCCCTACGTGGAGGGCGCGATCACCGGCTACGTCCTCGACTCGACCCCTGACGAACTCGCCGCACCCGACCTTCTTCCCGAGATCGCCCGGATACTGGCGACTACCCCCACCTCGGCGCGCACGACATGCTGACCGAGTTCCCCGGCACCACAGGCCACATCGACCACGATGGGGACGTGCGGACCACCGACGAGCCTGTTGCCGACCGATCGCCGACGGCGGCGCTCACCCAGTGGTGGGTGCTCGCGCGACGGTTGATCCGCCCGGCCTGGCGGACCGGCGAGATCTTCACCGCCCTGCTCGCTCCCGCGGTGTTCACCATCGGCTTCTACGTCCCGCTCAACCTCGTGATGACCGTCTACGGGCACGGACTGAGCAGCTACGCCCAGTTCCTGATGCCGATGATCATCATGCAGGCGGTCTCGTTCTGCGCCATCGCCGCCGCGTTCCGTTCCGCCACCGATGCCCGCGAGGGCCTCGACATCCGTTTCGCCACCATGCCGATGCCGCGCGGGGTCCCCTTCGCCGCCAGGATCACCGCGGCCGCCCATCGCGCGGTGATCGCGGTCGGCGCCGCGCTCGTCTGCGGCGCCGTCATAGGCTTCCGCTTCTACGGAAGCTGGTGGCACACCGCGGGGTTCATCGCCTTCTCCCTGCTGATCGCGACCGCCCTGTGCTGCGGCGCCGACCTGCTCGGCAGCATGTCCGCCAGCCCCGAGGCCACCACCCAGATCCTGGTACTGCCCCAGCTGATCTTCGGCATGGTGTCCACCGGATTCGCCCCTGCCAGTCAGTTTCCCAGCTGGCTCCAGGGTTTCGTTCGCAACCAGCCCGTCTCCCAGTTCGTCGACGGCCTGCGCGCGCTGGCCGGTGATTCGACCGGCAACGCGGGCGCGGTCGACATCGCGACGCTCGGCCCCGGCCTGGCGTGGGCGATCGGCATCCTGGTGGTCTGCGGCGGCCTGGCCTGGCGACACGCCGCACGGCGGGTGGCATGACGGTCATCGCGCTGCCCACGGTCACCCGTCGCACCGAGTCGCTGCGGATGCTGCTGCCGCAGAGCATGATCCAGACCAAGCGACTGCTGACACGCTGGGCCAGGGACCCGTTGACCATGATGCAGGCCCTGTTCTTCCCCGCGCTGCTGCTGGTGATGCTCAATGCCGTGCTGGGCAAGCAGGTCTCGTCCTTCGCCGGTGCCGACGCCCTCTATGGCTCGGTTCCGATGGTCTCGTTGGTCGGGGTGATGTCGGGCTCCCTGGCCGGAGCCGTCACCCTCGGCCGCGAACGCGATGTCGGACTGCTGTCGCGATTCTGGGTCCTGCCGGTCCACCGCGCCTCGGGCCTGCTGTCGCGAATCGTCGCCGAAAGCGTGCGCATCCTGCTGTGCACCGTGGTGATCTTCGCCGTCGGCGTCGCACTCGGATTTCGCTTCACCCAGGGTCCGCTCGCGGCGATCGCGCTGTTCACCATTCCGGTGCTGTACGGCCTCGGTTTCGCGACCATGGTCACCGCACTGGCCGTGTACACCGCGAAAGCCGCGCTGGTGGAGGTCGTCTCGCTGGGTTCGTCGATGCTGATGTTCTTCAGTACCGGGTTCGTCCCGCTCGCCGCCTACCCCGGCTGGGCGCGCCCGATCGTGGAGCACAACCCACTCACCCACGCCATCGACACCATGCGTGGACTCTCGCTCGGCGGTCCGGTGCGCGGCCCACTGCTGGCAACCCTGGCCTGGTCGCTCGGCGCGATCGTGGTTTTCGCCCTACCGGCCGCGATCGGGTTCCGCAGGGCCAGTCGTCACTGAGCGGTCGGGGACTGGGTGATCGCGTCGCGCGCTTCGGTGATCAGCTTCGCCGAGTCGCGAGGGCTCAGCGCCATCGCCCGCAGCTGATCGAAGATCACGCCGAACCGGCGGATCTCGGAGTGTCCCTCGACCAGGTCGTGCACCGACATGCTCTCCACGTACACCAGTTCGGGGTCGACCGGATTGCGGAAGTCGAGCAGGGTGAACGAGCCTGCCATGCCGGGATGCGCGCCCGCGTCGAACGGAAGGACCTGCAGGATCACGTTCTTGCGCTTGGTCTCGTCGAGCAGCCGGTCGAGCTGGCCTGCCATGGTCGCGGGCCCGCCGACCACCCTGCGGATCGCCGCCTCGTCCATCACCACCCACAATTCCAGCGGGTCGTCCTTGGTCAGGTTGGTGGCGCGATCCATGCGCGCCTGCGCCCTGCTCTCCATCACCGAGGCGTCGAGGCGCGGCATGGAGGTGTCGATGACCGCGGCCGCGTACTCGAAGGTCTGCAGCAGGCCGGGCACCGTCGAAGTCTGGTACTGCCTGGCCGACAATGCTTCCGCCTCGAAGTTGATGTAATTCGCATACACCTCCGACACCGCGCCTTCGTAAGGGCGCGACATGCCGGGTTTCAACGCGTCGGTCAGCAGGCTGAGTGCTTCCTCGCGCATTTTGTCGTCGACCTGATACAGGTCGAGCATGGCGCCGAGAGTGCGGCGTTGCGGGCGCGCCTGAGCCATTTCGATCCGGTACAGCGTGGTGACGTTGATACCGGTTCGCGCGCTGACGTCTTCCTTGCTCAGCTGAGCGCTTTCCCTTAACTCGCGCAACATGGCCGCGAGTCGGCGAAGCCGGACGGTCAGTGTCGTTCGCTTGCCTGCCATGAATCGCATTATTGCGCTGTGCGGTCGCGATGTCACGCGTTCGGCGAAGACAGCGACGTAGGTACTGTCATAGTGTTCGGCGAGTCCGCGAGGCACGCCGGAAGCCCGTGCCGCACTGCCGATGTGACCCCCGGTTCTGTCAGGGTGGCTTTACTGCAGGAGTGATAACGCAATCTTGCGTTTCGTCTTCTGAACGAGCATGATCCAGTTAGCCTGGTTGCGAACAATCCGAACAGATGACCGGGACAACCGAATCGAGAGCCAATCATGTTGGTAGACAAATCTTGGGTGTCGGGTGAATTCGGGGCCTTGCGATGAGCGCGCCGGTGATGGGGATACTTCCGACCGCTCCGCAATTGTTGTGTGCATTTCAGGGGCGGCGATTTCAAGATCGCGAATTGTTGAGATCAGCGCACGCGCTCGCCGAACTGCACGAACGGCGGGGGCAGGTGCGTGACACGGCATTGATCGCCGAGATAGATTGCCGTCGAAGTGAACTCGTCGACGACATCAATGACTGGTGTGTCCAGGAGATCCCGTTGCATCGCCACGGCGCCTCGCTGCACACCGAAAGTCTCGGTGCG
The DNA here is from genome assembly GCF_036142455.1 of Nocardia salmonicida. Classification (NCBI taxonomy): domain Bacteria; kingdom Bacillati; phylum Actinomycetota; class Actinomycetes; order Mycobacteriales; family Nocardiaceae; genus Nocardia; species Nocardia salmonicida. The sequence continues at coordinate 4,116,262 of NZ_CP108014.1, read as the reverse complement.
GTCGTCGACCGGATGGCACGTAGCTGGGTGGATGCCAACCAGGCCATCGACATCGATGGCGCGCGAAGCGACAACACCCACAAGCACTGGTACCACCTCGCCGAGCTTGTGGATGGCTACACGGATCTGGTCACCGATGTGGCAGGCGGACGGCGGCGGCTGCCCGAGCAGTAAGGGGCTACGCAGGCTCCGGTGACAACCTCGCCTCGAAGGCGATGCGGTCACCACGGTAGAGCGAGCGCACCCGTTCGATGGGTGCGCCGTCGGCGTCGACACTGCGCCGGTGCAGCAGCAACATGGGTAGTGCGGTGGTGCATTCGAGCAGACCCGCCTCGCGCGGGGCGGCGAGTACGGTTTCGATGCGTTCGCGCGCACCGGCGAGTTCGACGCCGGTGGCGCGGATCGCGGCGTACAGCGAAGTGGTGGGGTCATAGGTGCCGCGCAGGGCGGCGAAGCGGTGCAGCGGTAGGTAGGTGCTCTCCAGTCCGACGCGTTCACCGTCGGCGAGTAGTACCCGCTCCAGGTGCATCACTTCGGTGCCCAGCTCCACCTCGAGGTCGGTGGCTGTCGCCGCGTCGGCGGCGACGTCTTCCCATGCGACCAGGATGCGGCCGGGGGTGCGGCCGAGGCTGATCGCGCCCTCGGTATAGGAGCGCAGCGACAGCGGCTGCGTGAGCTTGGGCCGGGAGATCACCGTTCCACGGCCCTGGCGCCGAATCCTGCCCTCCACCAACAGCTCTCGCAGTGCCTGTCGCACGGTCTCGCGGGCGACGCCGAAGCGGGTGGCTAGGTCGCGTTCGGAGGGCACCGGGTCGCCCTCGGTGAGATCGGCCAGGAGCAGATCGATTTCGGTGCGAACCAGGAACACCTTCGGAACTCGGGTCGTCTGCGGCGAATCCATGCACCAAGCCTACCCGGATTGGTCTATACCAAAAATTAACTTGCCGTTCTCACGGCCCACACCTATCGGTCTAGACCATTTGCCACTATCGGTGCCATGCGATTGGTCATCATCGGTGGAGGGATCCTCGGCACCGCACATGCCTGGGCGGCGACAGCCCGCGGACACGAGGTCAGCCACCTCGAACGTGAACGCGAGGCCCGTGGCGCGACGGTCCGCAACTTCGGCCTGGTCTGGGTATCGGGCCGGTCGGCGAACGAGCTCGAGCTGACGTTGCGTTCGCGCGAGCTGTGGGAGGAGATCGGCGGCCGGGTCGCCGGCGTCGGCTTCCGGCCCGCTGGCTCGATCACGCTCGTGCGCACTCCCGCCGAACTCGCCGTCGCCGAGGCCGCGGCCGCCGGTGACACCGCCGATGCCCGCGGGTTCGCCCTGCTCGACCCCGACCAGGTGCGCGCGATCAACCCGGTCGTGCGCGGTAAATACCTGGCGGGCCTGCACTGCTCGACCGATGCCGCGGTGGAGTCGCGCCAAGCGCTGCCCGCGCTGCGCGCCCACATGGCCGCGACCGGTCGCTATACCTTCTACGAGGGCACCGAGGCACGCTCGGTGCTCGACACCGGTTCCGGCGCGGTGGTGATCGACGATCACGGTCGCCGCCACGAGGCCGACCTCGTCATCCACTGCCCCGGCGCCGCCCACTCGGGACTCACTCGCGAGTTGGCGGGCGAACTGCCGGTTCGCCGCGTGCGGCTGCAGATGATGCAGACCGCCCCGCTGGGCGAAACCCTCACCACCGCGATCGCCGACGGTGACAGCTTCCGCTACTACCCGGGTTTCGCGGGCCCGCAAGTGGATTCGCTGGCCGCCGAGCAGTCCCAGACCGCCACCGCCGCCGAGCACAAGATGCAGCTGCTGTGCGTGCAGCGCCTGCACGGCGGCCTGACCATCGGCGACACCCACGAGTACGCCGAACCGTTCGCCTTCGACGTCGACGAAGCGCCCTACGACCACCTCACCGAGGTGACCGAGGAATTGCTCGGCCGCACGCTGCCGCCGATCGTGCGGCGCTGGGCGGGCGTCTACAGCCAGAGCGTCGACCCCGGCGCCGTCGTCACCCGGGTGCGAGCCGATACCAACGTCTGGGTCGTCACCGGCCCCGGTGGTCGTGGTATGACGCTCGGCCCCGCCATCGGCGAACAAACCGCCGACCAGATCGGACTGTGAGGAACACCTATGTCGAACAACAAGATTCAGCTCGCCGCCCTCGACATGGCAGGTACTACCGTCGCCGACGGCGGACTGGTGCTGCGCGCCTTCGAGAGCGCCGCCACCACCGCCGGGATCGAGACCGAGGGCCCGCGTCGTGAACAGGCTCGCCGCTACGTGCTCGACACCATGGGTCAGTCCAAGATCGAGGTCTTCCGTGCGCTGCTCGACGGCGACGAGGTCGCTGCCCACCATGCCAACCGTGCGTTCGAGGCCGCCTACGACGCCCTGGTCGACGAAGTCGATATCGCGCCCATACCCGGTGCGGTGGAAGCGATCACCGCGCTGCGTGACGCCGGTGTCCGGGTTGCGCTGACCACCGGATTCAGCCGCGGCACACAGGACAAGCTCCTCGCCGCGCTGGGCTGGGCCGACCTGGTCGACCTCACCCTCGCGCCGTCCGATGCCGGACGCGGACGCCCGTACCCCGACATGGTGCTGGCCGCCGCGCTGCGCCTCGGTGTCGACGCCGTCGACCGGATCGCCGTTCTCGGTGACACCACCAGCGATATCGCCACCGGTCTCGCCGCAGGCGCGGGCATCGTCGCGGGCACCCTCACCGGCGCGCACACCGCCGATCAGTTGCGTGCCGCAGGCGCCACCTACGTCATCGACTCCGTCGCCGCGTTCCCGGCGCTGGTGCTCGCCCACTGAAGCTTGCCGTCGCGGTAATCGCCGCGGCGTCGCCCTCCGATCAACCCGTCCCTGCGATTCCCCCGACATCTGAACGAAAGTTGCTGTAATCGTGCGTACTCCACTCACCGCGCGCCGCCTGTCCAAGGCCGCGCTGCTGCTGGTCGGCGTCACCGCCGTCGCGTTCACCGGCGCCTGCGGTGGCACCGGTACCGAATCCGCGGACGGCAAGACCGTCACTGTGTACTCCGCCGACGGTGTCGGTGGCTGGTACAAGTCCCAGTTCGACGCGTTCACCAAGGAGACCGGCATCGCGGTCAACCTGGTGGAGGCGGGTTCCGGCGAGGTGGTGAACCGGGTCGACAAGGAGCAGTCCAACCCGCAGGCCGACATCGTCGTCACCCTGCCGCCGTTCATCCAGAAGGCCAAGCAGTCGGGACTGCTGCAGCCCAGCGGCATCGACACCGCCGCTGTTCCGGCCGCGGCCAAGGACGCCGAGGGCAGCTACGTGACCCTGGCCGACAACTTCCTGTGTTTCATCGCCAACCCCGCGGTCGACGCCTCGGCGCTCACCTGGGAAGACCTGCTGAAGCCGGAGTACAAGGGCAAGCTGCAGTACTCCACCCCCGGCCAAGCCGGTGACGGCACCGCGGTACTGGTGCTGTTGCAGCAGCTGCGCGGCAAGCAGGGCGCCCTCGACTATCTGGCCGCGCTGCAGGCCAACAACGTCGGCCCGTCGTCCTCGACCGGCAAGCTGCAGGCCAAGGTCGACAAGGGTGAGCTGCTCATCGCCAACGGCGACGTGCAGATGAACCTGACCACTGTGAAGGAGAAGGGCTCCAAGTTCAACGTCTTCTTCCCGGCCGCAGGCGGCAAGCGGTCCACCGTGGCTGTCCCGTACATGATGGGTCTGGCCAAGGGTGCGCCGCACAAGGACGATGCCACCAAGCTGATGAGCTTCCTGATGGCCCCGGCCGCGCAGGCGAAGCTCGGTCCCGAGGCTTTCGCCGTGTCGCCCCGCACCGATGTGCCCGCCCCGGCCGATGGTGGTCCCGCCGCCGCGTTGAAGGGTGTCGAGGTGGTTCCGGTCGACTGGAACAAGGTGCTCACCGAGCTGGACGCCGATGTCGCGGCGTACCAGAAGGCAACCGGCAGCTGAATGCGGCTGTGATCCAAGGGAGTTGACAATGTCCGACGGTGACCTCCAGATGAAATCCGCCATCTCGGTGGCGGCAACCAACGAACCCGCGATCGTGTTCGACCGGGTCGGGGTCAGCTATGGCAGGGGCCGCAAGGCCGCCGTCGCGCTGGCCGATTTCACCCTGCGCGTCGCCGTCGGCGAGACCGTCGCGCTCCTCGGCCCGAGTGGGTCGGGCAAGTCGACCGCGCTCAAGGCGCTGGCCGGTTTCGTCCGGCCCACCTCGGGCGCGGTCCGCCTGGCGGGCCGCGACGTCACCGATCTCTCGCCCGCCAAGCGGGGGATCGGTGTCGTCGTGCAGTCTTACGCGCTGTTCCCGCATATGAACGTGCACAGCAACGTGGCGTTCGGCTTGAAATCGCATCGGGTGCCGCGTGCGGAGATCTCCACACGCGTCGCCGAGGCGCTCGACATGGTCGGCATGGCCGGCTACGCGCAGCGACTCCCGCGCGAATTGTCCGGCGGTCAGCAGCAACGGGTGGCGATCGCCCGCGCGCTGGCCATCAAGCCCAGCGTGCTGCTGCTCGACGAGCCACTCGCCGCGCTCGACGCGCAACTGCGCCATTCGATGCTCGGTGAACTGCAGGCACTGCGAAAAGCATTGCCCGACACCGCGATGCTCTACGTGACCCACGATCAAGCCGAGGCGCTGGCGCTGGCGGACCGGATCGCGGTGATGCGCGATTCCCGGCTCGTCGACATCGACACCGCCGAAAACCTCTGGCAGCGCCCACCCACCGATTTCACCGCCGCTTTCCTCGGCGGCGCGAACCTGGTGCCCTGCACGGTCGACCACGTCAGCGGCACCGCCGCCCTGGTCACCGCGGGCGCTAGGACGCTGCGGGCACAGGCGCCGCAACCCGTTGTGGCACTAACGGATTGGGCCCCCGGCGACGACGCTCTGCTCTGCGTCCGCCCGCACACGATCACCCTCGGTAAGCCCGGCGAGCGGGACACCCTGCGCGCCACCGTGCTCACCGCGGTCTGGCGTGGGGCGTCGACCCGCGTGGAACTGTCCGTCGACGGACTTCCCGGCGACATCGCCGCCGACGTGTCGGGCCACTTCACCACCGAAGTCGGATCCGTTGTCGGTGTGCGGTTGCCGGACCCGGCGGGCGTTCTGATTCCGCGCGCGATCGGTGAGAGTTCCACTGAGGTAATCGGTTCGGACAAGGAGAGCGCACGGTGAACGCGCGGGTTCCAGCCCTCAGCGGCTCGCTCGACACCAGGGGAGCGCTGCGGTGAGCGCCGCCCTTCTCGATCATCCGGAAGTATCTGCGCCAGTGAAGGACTCCACACCACGCAGGTTGTGGTTGCCGATTCTGTGGACGCTGCCGCCCGTGCTGGTGGTGCTCGGAATCGCGGGTTATCCGATTCTGCGGGTACTCACCGAATCGACGCAGACCCCGACCGGGCGTGGCACCGAGGTATGGACTTCGGTGCTCGGATCGGAGGCGTTCCGGGAAGCGTTGTGGCGCACCGTCTCCATCGCGGTCTGTGCCACCGCGGGCTGCTTGGTGCTGGGTACGTTCCTGGCGGTTGTGCTCGCGTTCGTGCCATTTCCCGGCTCCGGACTGGTCGGCCGACTGATCGACACGATCCTGACGCTGCCGTCGTTCCTGATCACCCTCGCCTTCACCTTCCTCTACGGCACAGCGGGCGCGGTGAATGCCCTGATCTCCGAATTGACCGGCGCCACCACACCGGTCATCGACTTCCTCACCACCCCGCTGGGCGTGATCCTGGCCGAGATCACCTACTTCACCCCCTTCGTGGTGCGTCCCGTTCTGGCCGCGTTCGCGCAGATGCCACGCGAACAGCTCGATGTGGCGGCGAGTCTCGGAGCTTCACCGTGGCGGGTGCTGCGTCAGGTGGTGCTGCCAGAAGCGTGGCCCGCGCTCGCGGCGGGCGGCAGCCTGGTGCTGCTGCTCACGCTCAACGAGTTCGGCATCGTGTTGTTCACCGGTGCGAAGGGCGTCATCACCCTGCCCGCGCTGATCTACACCCGCGGCATCGTCACCTTCGACCTGCCCGGTGCGGCGGTACTGGCCGCGGTGCAGGTGGTGCTCTCGCTGAGCCTCTACCTCGTCTACCGGTTCGTATTCGCCCGTTTCATCGCCCGCCCGAAGGGGGACTGATCGTGCTCGTCTGGACTCCGCGCGGAAAAACGCTGGTACTAGGTGCTTTCGCGCTGGTCGTGGCGGTGGTCTTCGTCGCCCCGATCGCCACGGTGATCGCCGCGGCGTTGGCGGGCAGCTGGACCGGCCCGCTTCCCTCCGACCTCGGCTTCACCAATATCGGCAACGCGCTCAGCGGCGAGCAGGCGGCCAGCCTCTCTGTGAGCCTGCAAACCGCCCTGCTCGCCGGCGCGATCTCCCTCGTCCTCGGCACCTGGGCAGCGCTCGCTTCGCGCGAAGCGCCCTCCTGGTTGCGCCGCCTGACCGACGCTGTTTTCCACCTCCCCGTCGCTGTTCCCTCGGTGGCGGTCGGTCTCGGCGTCCTCATCGCTTTCAACGAACGCCCGCTCCTGCTCGGGGGCACCAAGTGGATCGTCATCGTCGCCCACACGGTGCTGGTCCTGGCCTACGCCTTCAGCGCGGTCTCCGCCGCCCTCGACCGCCTCGATCCGGCTTACCGCCAGGCCGCCGAATCCCTCGGCGCCGGACCGGTCCGAGTTCTGTGCCAGATCACCTTGCCGCTGCTGTTGCCCGCGCTCGGCGCCGCTGCGGGCTTGGCCGTCGCACTGTCGATGGGCGAACTCGGCGCCACGATCATGGTCTACCCCGCCACCTGGAAGACGTTGCCGGTCAGCATCTTCGCCCAGACCGATCGCGGTGAAGTGTTCGACGCCGCGGCAGGCACCACCGTCCTCGTCGTGGTCACCTTGGTAGTGCTGGTCGTCCTCGGTCGAGTACGCGGTCGCGCGGCCCTGCGCTGATCGGGCCAGGCGGGCCCTCCGGTCCGGACCAGCCTCGGATTCGTTCACAGCAGTGCCGCGGCATCGACCGCGGTGAGTCCGCCGTCGACTCGGAGATCGTGCCCGTTGACGAACGCGGCATCCGCTGACGCCAGGAAGGCGACGGCGGCCGCCACATCCTCGGAGGTGCCCACTCGGCCCGCAGGTGACAGCGCGGCAACCCCGGCCTTGGCGGCTTCGGAGAGCTCGGCACGGAAGGCCGGGGTGTCGATGTAACCGGGGCTGACCGAGTTCACTCGGATGCGACGGGGCGCCAATTCGGCTGCGAGAGTGCGGGTCAGGTTGTGGACAGCGGCCTTGCTCGCCGAGTAGAGGGCAGCCCCGGGGACGCCCCGATGGAGCGCGAAGGACGCGTTGATGACGATCGCGGCATGGTCGGAAAGCAGCGGCAAGACCTTCTGGATGGTGAAGAAGGCCCCTTTGAGGTTGCTGCCGATCACCTCATCGAAGAGCGCGCCGGTGACCTGGTCGATCGGCTGGAACGAGCCGATGCCCGCGTTGGCGAACAGCAGATCCACGTGTCCGAAACGGTCGGACACCGCCGCCGCGAGAGTGTCGAGATCGCCGAGATCGGTCGCGTCACCGGCGATTCCGTGCGCCTGACCACCGAGCTCGGCGACGGCCGCATCGAGGCGTTTCTCGTCCCGCCCGGTAACCACGACGCGGGCCCCCTCCTCGATCAGCCGATGCGCGGTAGCCAACCCCATCCCACTACTTCCGCCGGTGATCAGCGCGGTCTTGCCATCGAATCGAGAACCGTTGTGCGTCATGGATTCAGCGTGGGCGGTGGTCGAGCGAATAGACAGTGCGCAGTTATCAGGGGTGTATCACCACCAGGATCCGCCCCGACCCCTAAGTGAACCGCAGGCTCGCGCGTGGCAGACGGTCACGCCGATTCGGAGAGGCGCAGTCGCGGGAGTCCGGCCAAACGTTCTGCCGTATCGGTATTCGGTTTCGGGTTGTAGAGCACCAATGACCAGTTCGGGTGGTCGGCGACGGTGAGCGTGGTGGCATCGAAGTAGAGATCACCGACGTCGGGGTGATGCAGCGCGTTCACCGCTTGGATCGGCGCGCCGACCTCGTGGTGTTCCCAGAGTTCGGCGAACTCGGGCACGGCAGCAGCGAGTTCGTCTGCGACACGCTGGAATTCGCTGTCGTGGGGAACCAGCGCCGCATCCGCGCGATAGGCGGCGACCACGCCGGGAGCGGCTTCGGCCCACGGTTCGGGCAGTCCCCGGTACCGGGGACTGGTGAAGAACGTGACCAGACAATTGTGCGGTTCGCCGTCCACACAGCCGAACACGCGCCCCGCGAGCACGTTGAACGCCAAGATGTTCCAGTACCGATCACGCACGATGGCAGGCCCCCGCTCCCACCCGTCGACCACCGCCCGCATCTCCACACTCACCTCGGTCGCCGACCCGCCCGCAGGCGGCGGATTGAGCCCCGCGAGCAGATACAGATGCCGCCGCTCCGGCTCACTCAACCGCAACACCCCCGCCACCGCGTCGAGCACCTCACCCGACACAGTGATCTCCCGCCCCTGCTCGAGCCACGTGTACCAAGAGACCCCGACCCCCGACAGCTGCGCCACTTCTTCGCGGCGCAGACCGGGCGTGCGCCGACGTAAGCCCGGCAGTAGGCCCACATCGCCCGGGGTGATCCTGGCGCGACGCGATTTCAGGAACGCACTGAGTTGGGCTCGGCGCTCGGTCCGCACCGAGCGCGTGTCGACCACTTCGCTCATCCCCCCATCGTCGCCGATGGCGATCCCGGTATCCAGGTGGTACCGATCGCTCGCGGCACGATCCCGGCAACCGCCGAGCATCTGTCGGGCAATAGGCTGGGATGGTGAGTGGGGAAACGTCCGGGACGCCCGAGGCGGTCGACGGTGCGGGCAAACGGCGGCGGCGCGGCCGTCCGGCCCGGATCAGCAGGGAACTGATCATGTGTGCCGCCAGGGAACTCGCCCCGGAAGCGTTGACGATGCAGGCCGTCGCGGATGTGCTCGGCGTCGATCCCAAAGCCCTGAACTACCACGTGGGAGATCGAGAGGGCTTGCGCGAGTTGGTGGCGTTGGACGTCTTCGAGACCGAATTGGCCCGGGTCACGCTGCCGGTCGGCCGCGACTGGCAAGCGGTGGTCCGCTCGTATGCGATGGCGCTGCGTGACGCGGTCGTCCGGCTCGGCCCCCTGGCAACCTCCATCCGGCTGCCGGGCGACAACGGACTCGGCACGCTACGGCCAGTGGAGTGTGTACTCCGTGCGCTTGTCGGTGCGGGCTTCTCGACCGATGATGCGGGTCGCGGACTCACCCTGATCACCGACACGGCCTTCTCCGCAGGTCTGAGCGCCGTGCGGTCGGCGAAGAACCCGGTGCATCCCGACGTGCCAGGGGTGATCAGCGCCTTGCAGGCCGCAGGCGAGGAGGAACTCCCTCTGCTGCGCGAAGTGGTCGCGGGTGGACCGGCCGGTGATCAGCTCGAGTTCGCGTTGACCGTGCTCCTGGTCGGCCTGGAACAGCTGCGAACTCGGTGAGCCCCGGCTTCCGAGTGTGATCGAGGGCTTCAGACCGGCCGGACGACGCCGCGCGGCACGATCAGCGGCAGATCGGTATAGGTGAGAATGCCCGGTGCGGCAGCGACCACCGCCGGGATCGCGTGCACGGGGGGCATGGCGGTCATGATGTGTCCGAGCACCATGAAGTCCGCGATGGTTTCGGCCTGGAAGTCCGGCGGCGGGTGGAAACCGACGGTCATGTTCACCGTGGGTCGTCCGTCGACCGTGATCTTCCAGCCGTCCCCGTCCAGCTTCCAATCCGGATCCAGGGTCTGCCCCTTACGCCAGCGGACATTGATGTCGATGACCGTCCGGTCCCCGATCCGGCCCTGCCAGCTCGCGTGCACACCGGCGACGCAGCCCTTCCGGATCGTCCATGACCCGAGGTCCAGATCCGCTGTGGTCTGGGCATATTCGGCCACGCACCGGACGTCGTCGAGTTCGAGCCCGAGGGCATCGGCGACCAAACGGACGGCCTCGGCGAAGATGGCCGTGCCCCGCGCGGCCATGCCCGCCAGCTTCGGGTCATCGATCGGCGTGCCGAAGCCCACCGGTCGCTCGGTGGCCGGGGAGTCGTAGAAGGTGGTGTCGGCGGACTCGGCGATGGTGACCTTGTCGATGCGGTCGCAGGCACTGCCCGCCACGATGGCGAGCAACTCGGCGAAGCCGGGGCTCACCCCGGAACCGAAGATGCTCGATCCGCCCTGGCGGCAAGCCTCGTCGATTTCCGCCCGATCAACGCCGAGATTGTGGCCGGTGATGAACGATGCCGTGGTCACGACGTTCACGCCCGCGGACAGGATGCGGACCACCTCGTCGACGTCGAACCACATCGGGTTGTAGACCACGCAATCAGGTTTCAGCGCCAGTAGCGCGTCGGCGTCATCGGTGGCCAGGATGCCGATCGGGTCACCACCGAGCAGCTCGCCGACGTCGCTGCCGATCTTGCTTCCCGCCCAGGCGAAACAACCCACCAGTTCGAACTCGGGATGCGCGGCAAGCGCCCGGGCGGAACTCTTCCCGACGTTGCCGGTCGTCCACTGGACAACCCGATACTTGGTCGATGACATCGGAACCTCATTCAGTGTTCAGCGCGCGCATTGTCCGGGCCCGGCCGATTGCCGCGCACCGAACCGCGAGGTAGGACGAATGCCGTTCTACCCCTTCATGTGTCGCTGCTTGTGGGGCCCATACTCGCACTCCCCGCACCCGTCACGCACGCTTTCGACAAACTTTTTTCCCGATCAGAGAATAATACGGGTGGGGTCGCCACACCTGGGCCCACAGCACGGTGCGGCAGCCAACTGTCGATCAAGCGGTGCCCCCACGGCAACAACTGGGGTGTCGGCTACCGCTCCCTTCCGGTGTGCCGGGTCTATCCGATTCGAAGACGCTCGCGACACCGAACTGGGCCGTACACGATCCCAGATTGCCGCACGGTCGTCTCGACTCGGATGTCCGCTACTGCCTGCCGATCTCAGCGCACCGGGGAGCCGACGTCCGGTGATTCCGCACCGACAGCAGGGCGGCTGTTAGCCTCAAATCATGACGGGGTGGAGTGTCTATCTATGGTGCGCCAACGTAGCTTTCAGCAGCTCAGGGCGTGTGCGATGAATGGCAATGATGCGCGCTGGCGCTACGTTCGCGAGATCTTGGACCGCGGGCGCAAATCAACCGGGCACTTCGGGATCGCCTCGGTGGACAGCGCTGGCATTCCGAATATCACGCCGGTGGGTACGGTCTTCTTCCGCGATGATTGCACCGGTTTCTACTTCGACCAGTACACGTCGGCCCTGGCCCGAAATCTCGATACCAACCCGCACCTGTGTCTGATATCGGTCGATCGCGGATCGTTGTTCTGGTTCCGTTCGCTACTACGCGGCCGCTTCATCGGCGCGCCTGGGGTCCGGCTGTACGGAACAGCAGGGGCTCGCCGTCTCGCGTCCGAGGCAGAGCTGGAACAAGTCCGACGCCGGGTTCGCCCGATGCGGCTGCTGAGGGGCGGCAGGCTCCTGTGGTCGGACTTCACCCACGTCCGTGACATCGACTTCAGCAGTGCGCGCCTCGTGCGCTACCCGTTGATGATGTCGCACCTGTGCCAAGAGGAGTCAGTGTCATTCACTGATCGCGGCGACGCACCAGGGTCTGCGACACAACCACCTCCGACACGCTACAAACGAATCACTACGACGTGAGACGCCGTCTCAGGACCTGCCTCGCACCACAACTTCCAGCCCGTTGACGAACGTGTCGAAATCGGGTCGGTACGTGTCCCGATCGGCGGCCGGGGTCTGGGCGGACATCATGATCGGGTTGATGTGCCGTTCACAATCCAGATTCCGCAACTGTCGGCCTGGCACCAGACGCCAACAGAAGGTGGCGATTCGGTGCTACGTATCGGCCTGGGTAAGGGCAATGCGACTGTCACCCTCCGCGTACTCCCCGCCCGCGGGACCTCGTCCGTCATAGGTGTCCGTCTGGACGACGGATGGCGAGAGTTGGGATCCGAGACCACCTCGGTGTGCGGTCTAAACGCCTGCCGCGAACTCGTACTCACGCCTCTAGGCGAACCGCGTAGTGAGCTCGGTCGCGATCTCGTAGTGGCGCACGAGGAACGAGCGTTCGTCGAGCTTCTTGCGTCGCAGCCAGCTGGTCACTTCCGCGTTGCACTTGCTGGCGTTGCACGACCCACACGCGGGCACGACGTTGCCGAGCGTGTAGCGACCGCCACGCGAGATGGCCTGCACGCAGTCCTTCTGTAGCGAGGTAGCGGGGGAGCGACAGTACGCACACCCGCCCCACGACGCCTTGAGTGCGTCCCACTGCGCATCGGTGAGGTCGTGGATGACCTGCGCCATCCGCTTCTTGCGCTTGCGCGCGGCACGAACCTGTTTGCTACCGCCAGTCGGCACGAAAGCAGACAATACGCGTCGCGATGGTCGACGTGATCACCCTGGGCAAACGAAACGTCTGGATTCTCGAGCCGAGGTCAGCGATGAATGTGCCGATATCGAGTAGTCCATACTGGTATGGATATCAACTCCTTGTTCTTCGGTCTGGCCGTGACCGATTTCGCGGCGGCAGACAGCTGGTACAGCCGCTTGTTCGGGCGTGCGGCCGACTTCGTGGTGGTACCGGGAGCCGAGGCGATGTGGCAACTGAACGACACCGCCTTCCTTTACATCGTGGTCGATCCCGAGCACGCCGGTCAGGCTCTGGTGAACATCGCCGTGTCCGACCTGAACGACGCCGTTGCCGAAATCGCCTCGCGAGATCTCGATCCCGGACCGTTCATCCTCGTCGGGCCCGGCGGCGCGGCGGGCAGAAAAGTACCGTTCACCGATCCGGACGGCAATTCGATCTTTGTCATCGAAATTGCCGCCCCCTGAGTCGAGCTGCGGCGCCAGACGACAAATCCGACGCCGCATTACCGAACCTCGCAGTCACCATGGTGTGCCGGACGAGCGGTCTGCGGTGGGAACGCACTGGCCGAACCGGCCATCTGGCAGGTCCGAAATCAACGGCGCGACTTGATCGCTTGTTGGCGAGGCCGATTGTCCACCCGTGGTCATCGATCCGGAGGGTCGGTATCGTGGGTTGGCGCTCGGCAGTAGAGGACTGAGCACAAGTCCCGGGTCCGAACAGGCTTCGCCCGCAATCTTTCAGGAGCACCGACCCGTATGCGTAGCGATATCTTCCACGCGAACAATATGGCCCAGCAGGCCACTCAGCTCGGCCTCACGCTGCAGCACTCGAAGTGTGTGAAGGCGTGTGTCAACGGCGAGGTGTATGCCCGCCAGGGCGCCATGATCGGCTATCGCGGGCAGTTCGCGTTCGAGGTCAAGAGTCAGGGTCTGGGCAACCTGGTCAAGCGGTTCGCAACGGGGGAGGGGGTGCCGTTGATGAGCTGCCGTGGGCAGGGCGAGGTCTGGTTCGCCCACCATGCCTCGGATTGCTTTCTGATCGACCTCGATCCCGGGGATTCACTGTCGATCAACGGCAAACACATCCTCGTCTACGAGCCCACCCTCGGCTACGACATCCAGATGGTGTCCGGCGCCGGTGCTTTCGTCGGCGGCGGTCTGTTCAACTGTGTGTTCCAGGGGCAGGGTCGGCTGGCGATCACGAGCCACGGTCAGCCGATCGTCGTGCCCGTCAGCCACCAGCAACCGGTGTTCGCCGATTCCGATGCCCTGATCGGCTGGTCCTCGGGCCTACAGACCTCCATCGTGCGCACCCAGAGTTTCGGATCGATGCTGCGCGGCGGGTCGGGCGAGGTAGCGCAGGTGCGATTCGTCGGCGAGGGGTTCGTCATTCTCCAACCCTCGGAATTCACCTTCGGGCCGACAAGCTCGAAGTAGCCACACCGCGCTACCAGGTGAGATCACGGTCGGGGACCCGGTGCTCCCCGAACCAGATCGCGACCATCTCAGCGGTGGCCGCGATAAGTTCACGGCGCTCGCGGCCGTCGACATCGAGAGCCGAGGCGCAGCGATCCGATCGGTCGAGGTCTCGGTGATCCCGCGCTCTCCGAACAGGTCCGCCGCAGCGTCGAAGATCTGGTTCCGCGTCGCCTCGGCTCGATCCTGCGTGGGCAGACGGCGACTACGAGGGGGCGGAGGCACGTTCTTGATCCTTACGTTCACAACACTGAGCCGCAGCACAGCGTGTGCGTTATCTCGTCCGTTGAACGAAGGACGATGCGCACGCGGAAACCTTCCCCAGTTGGGACCGAGTGAGACCCTGTTCGGCGCGCACGCCCGGCTCTGGTTGTGCGTCTGGCGCGAGCAATCCAACGTCAATGGTTGCCGTGCCCGCCTGTGGTGGTGGAACCTCTCGGGAATGGTAGAAGCGATCGAGCCTTTGGTGTTCGAAGCGATCAGAAGCGTTGAACCTGAGCCGATCCGCGAGCATTGGGTGGTTGTCGCGAACAAGCGCTATCCACCTAAGCAGGTGTATCAGCTGATCACCGGATTGCCGCGCTCGGCGTTTACATCGCATCGTGCCCTCGCCGAGTTGCGTCGATTGGGGCTGTCCACCAGCGTCTACACGCCGCCGCGGGCAGATGCTGACAGGGCCGAAGCCTCCGGCGGATCCGGTGGCGTCGATGGATTGGCTGAGTCATTCGCGACGTTGTCGCGGTTTCTCACCGAGCACGATCTGACAGCGCACCTCGCCGCCGCGGAGGCTGATTTCCAGCATGCTGGATCTGCAGCGAGTCGTGAGGTGATCGCCAGGTACGGATTCAGCGACGACCTCCTCGACGCCGCGCTGGCTGTGCGCGCACGCGTCGGGCGCCTCAACGACGTCATTCATGCGACCGTCATCGCGCGTGTGCTACCCGCCATCTTGGAAGAAGGAGAGGTTGTCAGCCGACGGCCCTCTCTAGGAGCGGGAAATGATCCGTCGCGACCGTTCGATCTGGAAACAGATCGTCGGATCGCCGAGTTCAAAGTCGCACAGTGGAAGGGTGCCGACACCATGCGCAAGCGAGGTGTCGTCTCCGACTTGGTTCATTTGGCGCTCGATGAAAGCGGTCGGCGTGCCCAGCTTTTCGTGGTCGGTGCGCTGCCTGTCAGGTTTCTTACGGCATCCAAGTCGACGATCGCATGGGCGCTCGGCCGATCGTCTCCGCACACCAGAGCCCGGTTCGAGCAACGCTTCGGACCTGCAACCGATTTCACCGTCGCGGATTTCGCTCGTGTGCACGGCCGACATATCGAGCTGGTCGACTTGGCAACACTCGTCCCGTCGTTGGCACTTCCGCCAGAGCTGATCTGACCGCACCAGCATCGCCAATGTCCCATCGCTGCATTGCAGTCACACCGAATATCCACCCATGCCGCCCGCAGACCGCAGCCCGTCCAGGTCGTCGGCCGGGTATCTCGCCGAGCCCGCCCGCTTCCGGGTTCGTCACCTCGGCTGAACGAACACCGAGGCCTGGTCGTCCAGCAGGCGGCGGATCTCCTCGTCCGGATACGGGGTGCTTCGGCTCGCCTGCTGGAACGCACGCATGAATCCGGACATTGCCGTCGCGACCGGCGCATGCCGAGTGAGGAGCGCGGCGGCTCCCTCGGGGATGCCATGGGGAGGCTTGCCCTCGGCGATGGCGCGCACCATCGCGGCGCGCGTCTCCCGGTCTTCCCGTCGGAGCCCGTACAGGGCGGTGAGCAGCCAGTTCGACAGGTAGGTGGCGGTGAAACCGCGGTCATAGCTCTGGTGCTGGTCGAAGAACGCAGCTTCCTGCGGCGAGAGGTCGAACCCGGAGGAGAGTGCGAGGCCGTAGTCGGCGAAGTAGAGGCGTCGACCGTCGGTCAGGATGTTCTGGAAGTGCGCGTCCAGGTGCAGGAGCCCACGGCTGTTCATGAACGCGGTGCCCGCGGTCAGTTCCCGCTCTACCATGGCGCAGGCCCGGTCGGTGGTCTCGTCGCCCGCCTCGATCTGGGTGTTCAGCCAGTCGTGGAGGGTGTTCGGGATGTACTCCAGGAACAGCGCGATGCTCGCCGAAGAGTCACGCAGGGCCTCGATCCGGTGGCGTATCTGGGGTCGGTCGTCCCAGTAGGCGACGGTGCGATCGATGTCGGCGAGCTCGGCAGGCAGCGGCGTCGTATCCGGGAGCACCCGCCAGTGGTACATCAGCGGGAAGCCCTCGTGTTCGGCGGCGAGCACCCAATTCGTCGTCATGGTGTGCACGGCGAGCTCACGCCAGGCTCCGAAGCCCGCTCCGCCGATGAGGCCGACGTCGTAGTGGTAGAACAGCGGCACATCGAACAGGTTCGCCGTGGACCGGACGTGTTCCGGCTGCCGTTCCAGGTCGGAGAGGGGAACTCGCTTCACGAAAACCGGAGTGCCGGCGATCTCCACTAGCGCTGACTTCCCGCCGATACCGGCACCGATCGGCTCGGCCGCATCCACGAGTTCGCGCAACGCATGATCGCTGTGCAGTGCCAGGGCGGTGGAGACGGCGCCGTGGACGCGCAGGCGCTTCGGGAGCGACATGTCACGGGTCGCCGTCGCGTCGCGGGATATCACCTCGCTGCCGCGCATCACCACGATCAACCCTCCCCGTCGCAGTCGCGATAAACAGTCAGCCTATCGCGATCATCGACCTGTCGAACGTCCGGAAAGCCGCTGTTCGGGGATCCGTAGATCCGGCGCGGTGGGGCTGAGCAGGTACTCCGAGTCGGTGTCCGAGCTGCGCGCCAGTGGCGTGTAAGGGCGGTGCAAGAAGCCGCGGTAAGAGTCGATGACATGACGTGGCACAACGGCCGACAGGCCGAGAGAAAGACCATGCTGGTTACCGGCGCCAACGCGGGCATCGGGTACTTCACCGCCGAGCAACTCGCGGCCACCGGTGCCACCGTGGTGCTGGGCTGCCGTGACACCGCCAAGGGCGAGCTCGCAGTGCGGGCGATCCGTGCACGGGTTCCTGATGCTCGATTGCGTTGCGTGCGTATGGATCTGGCGGATCTGTCCGCACTGCCTGCGACAGTGGACGCCCTCGACGTCGACAGCCTGGACGCGGTCGTACTCAATGCCGGGGCCTATCTGTCTGGTCCCGAACGCCGCACCAGCGCTCAGGGGCACGAATTGATGTTCGCCACAAACCATCTCGGGCACTTCGCGCTGGTCGCATATCTGATGCCGATACTGACCGCGACATCGAACAGTCGGGTGATCACGGTGGGCAGCTTCGCCGCACGGTCGGAGCGACTCGATCTCAGTGATCTGCAATCCGAGCGGGACTATCGGCCCAAGCGCAGCTACGGACGATCGAAGCTGGCCCAGATGCTGTTCGGGTTCGAACTGGATCGCCGTCTGCGCGCGCACGGTGCCGACACCGCCAGCATTGTCGTCCATCCCGGCGGTGCCTTGGACTCACTGACCCCGTCGCGGCCACCGCTGTTCGTCCGCACCACCGCCCAGCGCCTGCGCGGACTCCCCGCAGGCATCGCGCTGCACGGCAAACACGCGGCCGCCACGACCGTTGTCCGAACCGTTCTGGACGACGGGATATCCGGCGGGCAACTCTGGGGGCCAAGGGTCTTCGGTCTCCGTGGCCGACCCCATCGGGAAACGCCGCATGCGCATATGGCCGACCTCGATACCGCCGCCGAACTGTGGACCGCTGGTTCCGCACTCGCAGCCGTCGACCCGCTCGTACGTCCGTCCCTACACTGATCCGCCCTGCGTCCTGCCCGCCGCGGTGAGGCGGCGGTTGACGGGTTGTGTCGGTGGACGGGCTTACGCTGGCCTTGTGTCGGTACTCCCTCTGATCTTCACCGCGGGCTGGGCCAGCGGGATCAACGCGTACGCGGTGGTGTTTCTGCTGGGGTTGTTCGGGCGGATCGGGTGGGCCGGTGACGTGCCGCCGGGGTTGCAGCGCACCGATGTGCTCGTTGCCGCCGCTGTGCTGTTCGTGATCGAGGCGGTGGCGGACAAGATTCCGTACCTCGATTCGTTCTGGGACGCGGTGCATACCGTGGTTCGGCCCGCTTCGGGCGCGGTCGTCTCGGCCCTGATTGCGGGGCAGGACGATTCGCTACCCACTATGTTCGCGGCGGCAGTCGGTGGTACCACTGCCTTGCTCAGTCATATCGTCAAAGCGGGCACCCGGATGGCGATCAATACCTCCCCGGAACCGGTGACCAATGTCGTGATGAGCACCGCCGAGGACTTCACGGTCGGCGGTGTCCTCACCCTGGCGGTGTTCTTCCCGGTGCTGGCCGCGGTGATCGCGGCTGTCCTGCTGGTGATCGGCCTATCGGTGGTCTACTTGTGCGCCAGCCGAATCAGCCGCTATCTCCGACGCAGACGAGAACGCCGAGCCGCGCGGAACAGCGGCGTCGACTCGGCCCTCGAATAGCGCGGCGACACTCACCGCACCTGCGGCGCCACTTTCGTGCCGAGCAGGTCGATGCTGTGCAGCACCTGCTCGGGCGGCAGGGTCCCCACGCTGGTGTGCAGCATGAAGCGATCGAGGCCGAGGGTGTCGCGGACCTCGGCGATCTTGCTCGCCACATAGTCGGGGGTGCCGACGAACAGCGAACCGTTCTGCGAGCGCAGGACGTCGAACTGCGCACGCGTCATCGGACCCCAGCCGCGCTCGCGGCCGATGGTCGACATGGCCAATGCGTAGGGCTCGTAGAACTGCGCAAGGGCCTGCGCGTCGGTATCGGCGACATAGCCGTGCGCGTGTACCGCCACCGGTTGCTTCTCGTGTCCGCCCTCGGCGAGCGCGCGGTGATACAGCTCGACCAGCGGCTTGAACCGTGCGGGCTCACCGCCGATGATCGCGATGGCGAGAGGCAGTCCGAGCAGTCCGGCGCGAATCACCGACTCGGGACTGCCGCCGACCGCGATCCATACCGGCAGGGGACGATCGTCGGTGCGCGGATACACCGTCGCGTCGTGCAGCGGCGCCCGGAATCGGCCCGTCCAGGTGACGGGGCCTTCCTCGCGCACGCGCAGCAGCAGGGCCAGCTTCTCCTCGAACAGTGCGTCGTAGTCGGCCAGGTCGTACCCGAACAACGGGAACGACTCCGTGAAAGATCCGCGCCCCGCCATCAGCTCGGCGCGCCCGTTCGACAGTCCGTCCAGCGTCGCGAAGTCCTGGTACACGCGCACCGGATCATCGGAGCTGAGCACGGTGACGGCGCTGGTCAACTGGATGCGCTCGGTCCGGGCGGCAGCGGCGGCCAAGACTACGGCGGGGGAGGACGCGGCGAAATCCCGGCGATGATGCTCGCCCACGCCGTACACATCGAGTCCTGCGGCCTCGGTCGCCACAGCCTCGTCGACCACCTGACGCAGCCGCTCGGCGGCGGTCGGCGCGGGCCGGTCGGCGGTGGGGTACAGCTCGGCGAAGGTGGTGAGCCCCAGTTCCATGTGAACCCTCTCTTCGGGATGCGGTCCTCTTGTAAACGGACCGTAGTCCGATAACATTCCTCGCCGAATTATGGATGAATGCGGATTATCTATGACGAAACTATAGTGGGCGGTATGACCGCCCTGGCGACCGCGCGCACCGAACCCGACCTGTCCTTCCTGCTCGACCGCACCAGTCACGTCCTGCGCACGCAGATGGCGGCGGCGCTGGCTGAAATCGGGCTCACGGCCCGCATGCACTGCGTGCTGGTCCACGCGCTGGAGGCCGAACGCACGCAGGCTCAGCTGGCCGAGCTCGGCGACATGGACAAGACGACCATGGTGGTCACCGTCGACGCGCTGGAAAAGGCCGGTCTGGCCGAACGTAAACCGTCGAGCACCGACCGCCGCGCTCGCATCATCTCCGTGACGCCCGCGGGTGCGGAGCTCGCCGCGCGCAGCACCGAAATCGTCGACGGCGTCCACCAGGGCGCGCTCGGTTCGCTGCCGAAGGCTGAGCGTGAATCCCTGGTGCGGGCACTGAATCACCTGGTGGAGGGGCATTTGTCGGCGGTGGTCGAGGCTGCTCCCGCGCGCCGAGCCAGGCAATAGTCCGTTATAGATTGTCTATTACGAAACTATCTAGTACGGTCTCTCTTGTTGGCTTCCAGCAGGAGATGACCCATGACAAAGTCCCAGCGCACCGCCCTCGCGGTGCTGTCGGCCGCGATGCTGATGACCATCCTCGACGGCAGCATCGTCACCGTCGCCATGCCGGCGATCCAGGAGGACCTCGGCTTCTCGCCCGCGGGTCTGAGCTGGACCGTGAACGCCTACCTGATCGCCTTCGGTGGTCTGCTCCTGCTGGCCGGGCGCCTCGGTGACCTGATCGGCCGCAAGACGATGTTCGTCACCGGCACTGTCGTCTTCACCGCTGCGTCGGTGCTGGCGGGCGTGGCGACCACTCCCGCCGTGCTGATCGCGGCCCGATTCCTGCAGGGCGTCGGCAGCGCGATCGCCGCGTCGGTGGTGCTCGGCATCCTGGTGACGATTTTCACCGAGCCGCGCCAACGGGCAACGGCCATCGGTGTTTTCAGCTTCACCGGCGCGGCGGGCGCCTCGATCGGTCAGGTGCTGGGCGGCGTGCTCACCGATGCGCTGAACTGGCACTGGATCTTCCTGATCAATGTGCCGATCGGCGCGCTGACGGTGCTGGTGGCAGTGAAGGCACTGCCCGCCGACCGTGGTCTCGGCTGGTCCGCCGGTGCCGATGTGCTCGGCGCCGCCCTGGTCACCGCCGGTCTGATGCTCGGCATCTACACCGTCGTCGAGGTCGAACGCTACGGCTGGATCTCGGCCCACACCCTCGGCCTCGGCGCGCTGGCCGCCGCACTGCTCGCCGCTTTCGTCGTCCGTCAGGCCACCGCGGTCAACCCGCTGCTGCCGCTGCGAATCTTCCGTTCCCGCAGGGTCTCCGGCGCCAATGTTGTCCAGATGCTGACCCTGGCAGCCATGTTCGCCTTCCAGATCATCGTGGCGCTCTACCTGCAGAAGGTGTTGGGCTACAACGCATTGCAGACCGGCCTTGCCATGCTGCCTGCCGCCGTCGCCATCGGCGGGGTGTCGCTGTTCGCCTCTGCCCGCCTGATCACCCGCTTCGGGGAACGGACTGTGCTCATCGCCGGTCTGGTGCTGCTGCTGGCCGGGATGTCGTGGCTGACACGGCTGCCCGTCGACGCCGGTTACCTCACCGACGTGCTGCCGGTGATGGTGGCCGTCGCCGGTGGCGGACTGGTGCTGCCCGCACTCACCGCGCTGGGGATGTCGGGCGCCGAAGCCGACGACGCGGGCCTGGCCTCGGGGTTGTTCAACACCACACAGCAGGTCGGCATGGCGATCGGCGTCGCGGTGCTGTCCACCCTGGCCGCCGCGCGGACCGGCACCGAACTGGTGGCCGGCGCCTCCGACGCCGCAGCCCTGACCAGCGGTTACCGGCTGGGGTTCACGGTCGCGGCCGGTCTGCTCGCCGCCGCGCTCGTCATCAGCGCCACCGTCCTGCGCAAGCGGGACAGCGCCGAAGTGAAGCCGGTCGCCGAGGCTGTTCCTGCCTTCTGAGGTGACGGATCGCCGGGAACCACCCCTGTGGTTCACCCCCCGGGTGGATGTCCACCCGAGGGGATCGGTGGTGTCCTCGAAGGATGCTGACCGATCGCACGACGTTGACCCAATTCCTCATCGAAGAGCGCCGCCGCCATCCCGGTTCCAGCGGTGAACTCAATTCCCTGATCCTCGACGTCGCACTGGCCTGCAAGGCGATCTCCAAGCGCATCGCCTCGGGTGCGCTCACCGGTGTCCTCGGCGGCGCCGGGGTGGTGAACGTGCAGGGTGAGCAGCAGCAGAAGCTCGACGTGGTCGCCAACGACCTCTTGCTGCACGCGTGCGAGTGGGGCGGCCACCTGGCCGGCATGGTGTCGGAGGAACTCGACGACCCGTACCCGATCCCACCCGACTATCCGCGCGGCAAATACCTCCTCGCCTTCGATCCACTCGACGGATCGTCCAATATCGACGTGAATGTCGCGGTGGGCAGCATCTTTTCGATTCTGCGCGCACCGACCCCCGGCGTGGACGCGACGAGGCAGGACTTCCTGCAGCCCGGCACCGAGCAGGTCGCCGCGGGCTATGCGATCTACGGTCCCGCGACGCAACTCGTGCTCACCGTCGGAACCGGCGTGCATGCCTTCACCCTCGATCCCGAGCTCGGCGAGTTCTTCCTGACCGGACAGAATCTGCGCCTGTCGGAGTCCACGTCGGAGTACGCGGTCAACAGTTCCAATCGCCGCTTCTGGGAACCGGCCGTGCGCCGCTACATCGATGAGTGCCTGGCGGGCGCGACCGGCCCGCGCGAGAAGGACTTCAACATGCGCTGGGTGGCGTCGCTGGTGGTCGAAACGCACCGCATCCTGACCCGGGGCGGGGTGTTCCTGTACCCGCGCGACTCGAAGGACCCGTCCAAGGAGGGCAGGTTGCGCCTGCTCTACGAGGCCGCTCCCATCGCTTTCCTGATCGAGCAGGCCGGCGGTCTCGCCTCGACCGGCCGTGACCGGATCCTCGAGGTCGTCCCCACCGAGCTGCACCAGCGGATCGCGTTCATTTTCGGTTCCCGCGACGAGGTAGCCCGCATCGTGAGTTACCACGCCGAAGCGGCCGAGGAGCCCGACGGCCAGTGGAGCCCGCTGTTCGGTCTACGCGGTCTCTACCGTTCCACCACCTGAGGAGGAGATTCATGTCCGCCAAGCACCCCGTCGTCGCCATCACCGGATCATCCGGAGCCGGAACAACGTCGGTGATGCGCACATTCGATCAGATCTTCCGCAGGGAGGGCATCGATGCCGCGTACGTCGAGGGCGACAGCTTCCACAAGTTCGACCGGGTAGGCATGAAGGAGGAACTGGCGCGGGCATTGTCCGACGGCGACCACACCTTCAGTCACTTCGGTCCCGAGGCGAACCTGTTCGAAGAACTGGAGAAGTTGTTCCGTGGCTACAGTGAGTCCGGCACTGGTCGGGTGCGAAAGTACCTGCACGACAAGGAAGAAGCCGCGCCTTACAACCAGGAGCCGGGCACGTTCACCCCGTGGGAGGAGATCCGCCCCGACACCGACTTGCTGTTCTACGAGGGCCTGCACGGTGCGGTGGCCGACGAGCAGGTCGATGTCGCGCAGTACGCCGACCTGCTCATCGGGGTGGTACCCGTGATCAACCTCGAGTGGACTCAGAAGTTGCACCGAGACAAGGACAAGCGCGGCTACTCCACCGAGGCGGTGACCGAGACGATCCTGCGCCGCATGCACGACTACGTGAACTTCATGTGCCCGCAGTTCTCCCGCACCCACGTGAACTTCCAGCGGGTTCCCGTGGTGGATACCTCGAATCCGTTTGTCGCCCGCACGATTCCGACTCCCGATGAATCGATGTTGGTGATCCGGTTCGCCGATCCGCACGGCATCGACTTCCCGTATCTGCTCTCGATGCTGCACGACTCGTTCATGTCCCGCTCGAACACGATCGTGTGTCCGGGCGGGAAGATGGACCTGGCGATGCAGCTGATCTTCACACCGATGCTGTTGCGGCTCATGGAACGTCGCGGCCGCACCCGCTGAGCCGCAGTCGACGACCACCTCACGCGAGGTGGTCGTCGAACCAGGTCACCAGCTCCGGGTCGTCGAGCCCATCGGCGACGAGCACCGCTGCCGAGAGGTCGTCGGTGCGCGTGTACGCGTTCTGCGCGGCCACGCACCGCAGCCCCGCCGCCACCGCGGACCGCACGCCGTTCGCCGAATCTTCCACGGCCACTACGTGCTCGGCGGACAGGCCGGTCTGGATCAGCACATCCAGATACACCGCGGGGCTCGGTTTCAGCACGGGCACTTCGGTTCCGGTGGTCACGGTGTCGAACGGCTCACCGAAAGCGTGTTTCAGCAGGGGCTCGACCCACGCGCGGGTGCCGGTGGTCGCCACATGCAACCGAACGCCACGCGACCGGAGCCGCTCGATCAGCTCCCGCGCTCCCGACCGGGCCCGAATCTGCCCGTCCGAGGCCATCTGCCGCATGACGCGGGTCTTGGTGCGGTGCACCTTGTGCGCGAGCTCGCGCGCCTGCTCGGTCGGCATGGCGTGCTGTTCGAACCAGAACGCCAGCCGCTGCGCGCCACCGGCGACCTTCAGCAGCTTCCCGTACTCCTCGACATCCCAGCGGTCGGGAAGCCCCGCCTCGGCGAATGCCGTGTTGAAGGCCACCCGGTGGCCGTCTCGTTCGCTGTCGACCAGGGTGCCGTCGACATCGAAGATCACCGCGCGCAGCTGAGTCATGGTGCGCCGTCGAGGTATTCGCGGACTCGGTCGAGGACGGACTCCACGGTGAACCCGTGGTGGGCCAGCACCTCGTCTCCGGGTCCGCTGTGTCCGAACTCGTCGATGCCGATCGTCAGGTCCACCAGCCCCGCCCAGCCCGCGGTACTGCCTGCCTCGATACTGATCGTGTGCGCTGAGGCATCAGGGGTGAAGCGGGACCGATCCAGCGCAGACACCACCCGCACGTCGTGTCCGTCGGTCCGTAGCCGATCGGCGACCGCCGCAGCCAGTGCGACTTCCGAACCGGTAGCGACGATTTCGATCCCGCGCGCGGTGGCGACCTCCGGTTCGGCTGCCTCGCCGATGACTTCGGCACCGTCGACAATTCGTGGCACGGCCCCAGCGGTGTCGAGCTGGGGCAAGGACTGGCGGGAAAGGATCAGCGCGGTAGGTCCGTCGACGCGCGAGAGCGCGAGTTCCCAGGCTAGAGCGGTCTCCGCATCGTTCGCAGGCCGCAACACCTGCACCCCGGGAATCAGCCGCAGCGACTCGATGTGCTCGACGGGCTGGTGCGTCGGCCCGTCCTCACCGACCGCGATCGAATCGTGGGTCAGCACATAGATCACCGGCTGGCCCATCAACGCCGACAACCGCAGCGCGGGCCGCAGGTAGTCGGCGAACACCAGGAAGGTACTGCCGAAGACCCGGAACCCACCGTGCAGGCTCATCCCGTTCAGCACGGCCGCCATCCCGAACTCGCGAATGCCGAAAGCGATGGCACCGGCGGTGAAGTCGCCGCGACTGACCACGTCGCCGCACTCCGTGCCGGTCGACCCGGCCAGGTCGGCCGAACCGCCCACCAATTCCGGCATCGTCGACAGCGCCGCGTGCAAACACGCCTGCGAGGACTGCCTGGTGGCGCGCGGCGCGTCCGCCGCCACGGCTTCCAGCGCAGCCGGCAACCCCGCGGGCAGCAGACGCGCAAGGGCACGTCGGAACTCGGCCGCACGCTCCGGCGCGGCAGCGTCGAACGCCGCGAATTCCTCGAGCCAGGTCGCATGTTCCTCGCCGCCGATCGCCGCGAGCACGGCACACATCGCGCCCACTTGCTCCGGCACCGCGAACGGCGGAAGAGTCCATCCCGCAAGCTCTTTGGCCTGTGCCAATCGCCGCGCTCCCAGTGGGGAACCATGTGCCTTGGAGGTGCCTGCGACACCGGGCGCACCATGGCCGATCACCGTGCGCACCGCGAGGAAGCTCGGCCGCGGATCGCTCTTCGCGCGGTGCAGAGCGGCGTCTATCGCCTCGATATCGGTCCCATCGGCCACCACCTCGGTATGCCACCCGTAGGCCGTGAACCGTGCCACCTGATCGTCGCTGCACGAACGCCCGACCGCACCGTCGATGGTGATCTCGTTGTCGTCCCAGAGCACGATCAACCCGCCGAGCCCCACATGCCCTGCGAACGAGGAGACTTCGTGACTGACACCCTCCATCAAGCACCCGTCGCCAACGATCGCGTACGTGCGATGTCCAGTGATCTCCGGATACCTGGCGGCGGTCATCCGCTCGGCGAGGGCCATCCCCACCGCCATCGCCAGCCCCTGACCCAACGGCCCGGTGGTGCACTCCACACCAGGGGTATCACCGAACTCGGGATGACCCGGAGTCCGCGACCCCAACTGGCGGAACCGCCGCAGTTCCTCGACGGGCAGGTCGTACCCGAACAGGTGCAACAGCCCGTACAACAGCGCGGAGCCGTGCCCAGCCGAGAGTACGAACCGGTCCCGATCAGCCCACTCGGGGTCGGCCGGGTCATGGCGAAGATGTCGGCTCCACAGCGTCCACGCCATCGGCGCCGCCCCCATCGGCATGCCGGGATGGCCCGACTGGGCGGCCTCCACCATGTCGGCCGCGAGGAATCGCAGGGTATCGACGGCGAGCAGATCGGTGCGCACCGAAGGCGCGAAGGTCGGTGGTGCGATGTCGGTCATCGAACTGCCTCGCTCGCGCAGGTCGCCGCTTCGCGGAGCCGCTTGACCGCGGCCGCTTTGCCTTCGGGATAGCCGTACATCCACGAGCCGGAGATGAAGACATCGGCGCCCGCCGCGGCAGCGCCCCCGATCGTGTCGGCCGTGATCCCGCCGTCCACTTCGAGCTCGATGGGCCGACCGGACTCCTCGATCATCCGCCGCAACCGCGCGATCTTCGGTTCGACGGCCGGGATGTACGCCTGCCCCCCGAAGCCCGGATTCACCGTCATGGCGAGGATCAGGTCGGTCTCGGCCAGCACGTGCGCGACGACCTCGGCGGGGGTGTGCGGATTGAGTGCGACACCGCTGCGCACCCCGAGATCGCGGATTCGGGCGAGGGTCCGATGCAGGTGCGTACAGGCTTCGGCGTGCACGATGATCAGCTCGCACCCCGCGTCGATGTATTCGGTGAGCAGCTCATCGGGATTCACCACCATGAGGTGCGCTTCGAAGGCGACGGTGCTGTGCGAACGCGCCGACGCGATGACATCGGGACCGAAGGTGAGATTGGGGACGAACACCCCGTCCATCACGTCCCACTGGATCCGGTCGACGCCCGCCGCGCACAGATCACCCACTTCCTCGCCGAGACAGGCGAAATCGGCGGGCAATACCGACGGCACTATGAGTGGCCGACGAACTGAGGACTCCGGCATGGCGCGGCCTTTCTGATCGGGTCAGTTCATCGGACCGCATCGGCGCGGTCGGGCACTCCCCCTCGGGGGTGGGCACCCGGGTGAGATCTCGTCAATGCCGGTAACCGCGATGTCGGTCGCCGTAGGGTGGGGGAATGCCGGAGTTACCTCCGACCCCGTTGAAGCTTGTGCTCGTCGACGATCACGAGATGGTGCTGCACGGGCTCGACGCCATGCTCGGCCACTTTCCCGACGAGGTCGTGATCGTCGGCCAAACCACCACCGACACCGCCGCTTTGGGGATGGTGGCCGAGCATCGGCCCGATATCGTCCTGTGCGATGTGCGCATCGGCAAGGCCAGCGGCCTCGACCTGTGCCGCCAGATCACCCTGCAATACCCCGACACCAAGGTCGTGCTGCTCACCGTCTACGACGACGAGCACTACCTGTATCAGGCCCTGCGGGTGGGGGCTTCCGGTTACATTCTCAAGCGCGTCGACGGGCGCGAACTCGTCGCCCAGTTGTGCCGGGTCCGTGAGGGCGAGACGGTGGTCGACGCCGCACTGGCCGGGCGGGTGGCGCTGGCCGCGGCCAGGCTCAGTGCGGGCCAGTTCTGGTCCGGCGCGCACCTCGGGCTGACCCAGCGTGAATCAGAAGTGTTGGGGCTGTTGGTATCCGGTCATTCCAATCGGGCGGTAGCGAGCAAGCTGGTGGTCAGCGAGGACACCGTGAAGACCCATATTCGGGGTCTGTATCGCAAGCTGGGCGTGTCCGATCGCAGCGGCGCGATCGCGGTCGCGTTGCGGGAGGGGCTGTTCCGGTGAGCAATGCGGGCGGCGCGGTCCCCACGGCGGCGGAGCTGGCCCCACGGCTCGGCGCCGAAGGTGTGCTGCTCTACGCCGTCGACGGCCAGGACCTGAGCATCGTCGATATGTGGCCCGCTCATCCCTCGGCGAGTTCTTTGCGACTGCAGGTGGGATTCGGGGTGACCGGGTTGGTAGCCCGCACCCGCAAACCGGTGCTGCTCGACAGCGACTCGCCACGTAATGCCCTGCACCGCAGGCTGTTACGCCTGGAACCTCAGCAAACGGTGGCGCGGATGTGCCTGCCGCTGCCGGGTCTGGAAGGTGATGTGGTCGGCGTGCTGGCCGTGCACCGTGGGCCGCGTAACCCGTTCGGGCAGCAAGACCTCGACGCCGCGCAACAGTACGCCGCCGTGCTCGGCCTGTGGTTGCACGCGCAGCGGCTTTTCCGCACCGTCAATCGGCAACGTAGCGAGCGGGATCGCCTGGTCGAGCAGGCGATCACCGCTCAGGAAGCCGAGCGTCGGCGTATCGCCTTCGACCTGCACGACGGCGTCACCACCGCCCTGGCCTCGATGTCGTTCCACCTGTCGGCCGCCGACCTCACCGTCTCCGAACTCCTCGGCCATGTCGATGTCGCCGACGAGGCCAGCCTGCGCGACCTCGCCAGAGCCCGCGCCGAACTCGTCAGCGCTCGTGAGCTGGCCGATTTCGCCTACAACGAGACCAGGGCGGCGATCTCGGGCCTGCACAGCCTCGTCCTCGACGACCTCGGCTTGGTCGCCGCGATCGAATCGCTGGTGCGCGCGGCGAGCAGCGACGGGCCCCCGACGATCGAGTTCCTCGTCGACCACGCCGCCGCGATCGACGACATCCCCGACTACGCCGCCGCCACGCTGTACCGGATCGCGCAGGAATCCCTCGCCAACGCCGTGAAACATGCCGGGGCGCAGCGGATCGTGCTCTCGCTTCGCCGGGTGGGCGACTCTGTCATCCTCGGATGTTCCGATGACGGTGAGGGTTTCGACCCGGCGCAGCGCCGCGCCAACCGCGCCGCCGACACCGACGGTGAACAGCACTTCGGCCTGACCTCGATCGCCGAGCGCTGCGCCATCATCGAAGCTTCGCTGCGCGTGGAGTCGATGCAGGGGCGCGGAACCACCTTGCTGGTGGAACTACCGCTGAAGTAGTCAACGGACGCAGCAGCGGTGCCCGAGGGGCGGCGCCGCCGCTGCGCGTTGCGGCCGCGCGCACCGAGTGCTCGGCAAGCCCACCTACCTGGCGTGCCCAGTGGCCTCGGCGGCGTCGCGGCAGTTTTCGAGCAGAACCTGTTGTGCTGCGCCAACTTCGGTCACTGATCCACCCCAAGTGTGCAGGGCCGCGCTCACGAGCGCGCGTCCGAAGGAGAATGTCACAGGCCACGCCCGTTCGTCGAGGGCGGCGAGTTCGCTCAGGAACTCACACACTCGCGCGGTCGGATGCCCACCGGACAGGAAGGCGATTCCCGCCACGTCGGCGGGCACCAGCTCGCGCAACACCGCGCAGGTGGCGGCTGCGACCTCGGCGGGCGGGACGGGTGCGGCGTCCAGGCCGGGGGTGACGAAGTTCGGCTTGAGCACGATGCCGGTCAGATCCACCCCGGCGTCGACGAGTTCGGTGAACACCGCGCTCAGGGCGAGGCGAGTCGCCTTCTCCGCGGCTGCGAGGTCGTGGTCACCGGTGCACAGCACCTCGGGCTCGACGATCGGGACGATGCCGTGCTGCTGACACAGCGCGGCGTAGCGGGCCAGCGCGTGCCCGTTGGCGCCGGCGGAGTAGGGGGTGATCGTGTACACGTCGAACACTGCCCGCCACTTGGCGAACGCGGCCCCGCGATCGGCGTAGGAGGCCAGCCGCGCGCCGAGTCCGTCGAGCCCTTCGGTGATCAGCGCACCACCGTGACCGGGCAGTGCGGTGGGGCCGGTGTCGACTTTGATGCCGGGCAGGACGCCGAGTTCGCGCGCCGCGATCGGGAACGGGCGCCCGTCGGCGAGATCCTGGCCGAATGTCTCGTCGCACAAAATGATTCCGCTGATCGACTCCGACAGGCCCTCGGTGGTGAGCAGCAGTTCACGATAGTCGCGACGGGCGGTCGCGCTCGCGGGAACACCCTCCTGTTCCAGGCGCGATGACATGGTTTTGATCGACTCGTCGGCGGCGAGAATGCCACGGCCGCCGCTGATGAGCTGCTGGGCGACGTCGGCGAGGGCGGTGGCGGGGAGTGTCGTCATGACCAACAGCATGGGGGCGCCCCGCACCCGCCGTCCTCACCCCTTCGGGCGAGACCGGGTGTGAAATGCGGCCGCGCCCACCTGCTCCGGATCGCACAGATGGGCCACGAACAACCGGGTCGCCGAGGTCGGTTCCGGGGTCGTGCAAACGTGCCACGGCCGATCGAGAGGTGTTCCCGCCACGCCGTAGGAGACCAGTTCCCCCGACGCCAGTTGCTCGCGCGCCGCTTCCTCGTGCACCAGCGTGACCCCGAGCCCTTCCCTCGCGGCGGCTACCGCGGCGCCCGAGGTGCCGAGGGTGAGCAGCGGCGGCGCGGCCTGCAACCGGCTCAGCAACGACAGTGCGGTATCGCGGGTGCCCGAGCCGATCCCGGTGAGCAACCAGGGCGTGGTGAGCGGGTCGCCGACCAGGCCGGGCCGTCCGACCACGAGCAGTCGGTTCGAACGCTGGGCGGCGGTGACCAGCCCGGACCCACGCGGCGGCCGACCGGCCAGGGCGATATCGAAGACGTGGTCGGCGGCGCGGGCGAACAGCTCGCCGCGCGTGAGCACCGACAGCGACAGCTCGACATGCGGATGGGCTCGGGCGAACGTGGCCATCAGCACCGGGAGCACGTACTCACTGGCCGTCGCGACGGCACCGATGCGCACCCGCCCACGGTCGGCATCGTGCACCGCCCCCGCCGCTTCGGCGAGCAGCCCGAGCAATCTGCGCACATATCCGGCGAAGATCTCGCCCGAATCCGTCGCCACGATGCCACGGCCGGACTTCCCGAACAGCCTGGTGCCCAACGCGTCTTCCAGCGCGGCGATCGCGGCCGACACCGCCGGTGGCGTCACGTGCAACGTCTCGGCCGCGGCGCGCACGCTGCCGGTCTCGTACACGGCCAGAAAGGTGCGCAGCCGACCCCAGGTGGCGGCGGCGGGCAGGTCGGGGCTGGCGAACATCGTTCAATTATGTCTTAACAATGGTCAGCAAAGATTCCATTGTCGTTGAACAGTCCTCGCCACACACTGAGAGAGCTTCGTAGGCGTGACCCGAGAGGACCGGCGATGACGATGATCGAGAACGAGGGCCCGGCGACGAAAGAGCGTTGGGATCCGGGTGTACAGAGTTACGCCGGAATGGGTTACTGGAACCCCGATTACGTTCCCAAGGACACCGACGTTCTCGCCGTCTTCCGCGTCACCCCGCAGGACGGCGTCGACCCCATCGAGGCCGCGGCCGCCGTCGCGGGCGAATCGTCCACCGCCACCTGGACTGTCGTGTGGACCGACCGTCTCACGGCCAACAGCCACTACCAGGCCAAGGCGTACCAGGTCGACGAAGTTCCCGGCAGGCCCGGCGAGTACTTCGCCTACATCGCCTACGACATCGACCTTTTCGAGGAAGGCTCCATCGCGAACCTGACCTCCTCGATCATCGGCAACGTCTTCGGATTCAAGCCGCTCAAGGCCCTGCGCCTGGAAGACATGCGCATCCCTGTCGCCTACACCAAGACCTTCCAGGGCCCTGCCCATGGCATCGTCATGGAACGGGAGATGCTCAACAAGTACGGTCGTCCGCTGCTCGGCGCCACCATCAAGCCCAAGCTGGGCCTGTCGGCCCGCAACTACGGGCGCGTGGTCTACGAGGCCTGTCGCGGCGGCCTCGACTTCACCAAGGACGACGAGAACATCAACTCCCAGCCCTTCATGCGCTGGCGTGACCGCTTCCTCTACGCGATGGAGGGGGTGAACCGGGCGATGGCCGAAACCGGCGAGATCAAGGGCCATTACCTCAATGTCACCGCCGGAACCATGGAGGAGATGTACCGGCGGGCCAACTTCGCCAAAGAGATCGGCAGCGTGGTGGTGATGATCGACCTCACCATCGGCTATACCGCCATCCAGTCCATGGCGCACTGGGCCCGCGAGAACGGGCTGCTGCTGCACCTGCACCGGGCCGGGCACTCCACCTACACGCGGCAGAAGACCCACGGCGTGAGTTTCCGGGTGATCGCGAAGTGGTCGCGGCTGATGGGCGTGGACCACGTCCACGCGGGCACTGTCGTCGGCAAGCTCGAGGGCGACCCGGCCACCACCCGTGGCTTCTACGACACGTTGCGCGACAACGATGTTCCCCGCAATCTCGGCAACGGGATCTTCTTCGATCAGGACTGGATCTCGATGCCCGGCGTCATGCCGGTTGCCTCCGGCGGCATCC
This sequence comes from Nocardia salmonicida, assembly GCF_036142455.1. Classification (NCBI taxonomy): domain Bacteria; kingdom Bacillati; phylum Actinomycetota; class Actinomycetes; order Mycobacteriales; family Nocardiaceae; genus Nocardia; species Nocardia salmonicida. Next base: position 4,084,061 of record NZ_CP108014.1, on the reverse strand, counting down.
ACGCCGGCCAGATGCACCAGCTCCTCGACCTGTTCGGCGACGACGTGATCCTGCAGTTCGGTGGCGGCACCATCGGACACCCCTACGGCATCGCCGCGGGCGCCGAGGCCAACCGGGTCGCGCTCGAGGCCATGGTCAAGGCGCGCAACGAAGGTCGCGATCTGCTGCTCGAGGGGCCCGGCGTGCTGCGCAACGCCGCCAAGCACTGTGCGCCGCTGCAGGCCGCGCTCGATACCTGGGGCGACATCACCTTCGACTACACCAGCACCGACGCGCCCGATGTGGCGGCGACTCCGGTGCCCTCGATCTGACAAGGAGCACCTGATGAAACTGCGCTACGGAACCTTCTCCTACCTGCCCGACCTCACCGACGACGAGATCGCGGCCCAGGTGAAGTACGCCCTCGATCACGGCTGGCCGGTCTCGCTGGAGTACACCGACGACCCGCACCCCCGCAATGTGTACTGGGAGATGTGGGGGCTGCCGATGTTCGACCTGGCCGAACCCGACGGCGTGCTCGCCCAGCTCGCGGATTGCCGGGCCACCTTCCCGCAGCACTACATCCGGCTGCTGGCCTACGACGCGGCCCTGGGCAGGCAGTCCACCGCGATGTCGTTCCTCGTCCAGCGACCGGCGCACGAGCCCGGCTTCCTGCTCGAACGCGTCGAGGGCCCCGACCGCACCCAGCGGTATTCGGTGAAGTCCTACGCCACCGCCCGTCCGTCCGGCGATCGGTACGCGGGCGAGTGAACTGATGGACACACCAAAGGGATTCGGGTTCCACCGGCCGTCGGCAGGCGGTTCGGCGCAGACCACGGCAGTCGAGGACCAGACGCACGAGCCTGCGATTCTGGGCGACGACGAGGTGCTCGATCTCTCGGCCGACGAGGCCGCGGCCAGGGTGAGCGATACCCTGGCCGCACTCGACGCCGAGCTGGTCGGCTTGGCCGCGGTCAAGCGCCGGGTCCGCGAGATCGCCTCGCTGCTCCAGGTCGACCGGGCGCGCCGCCGGTTCGGGCTCACCACCACGCGACCCACGTTGCACATGAGCTTCACCGGCGGTCCCGGCACCGGCAAGACCACGGTCGCGCTGCGGATGGCGGCGATCCTGCACGCGCTCGACTACATCAGGGCGCCGCGCGTGCACACCGTCACCCGCGACGACCTGGTCGGCCAGTTCATCGGCCACACCGCGCCCAAGACCAAGGAGGCCATCGCCCGCGCGGCCGGGGGAGTGCTGTTCATCGACGAGGCCTACTACCTGTTCCGGCCGGAGAACGAGCGCGACTACGGGCAGGAGGTCATCGAGATCCTGCTCACCGAGATGGAGAACGAGCGCGGCGATCTGGTGGTGATCTTCGCCGGCTACCCCGACCGGATGGCGACGTTCTTCGCCGCCAATCCGGGCCTGAGTTCCCGGGTGCCGCACCATCTCACGTTCGCCGACTACGACCACGCGGAGCTGACCCAGATCGCGGGCCTGATGGTGGAGTCGGAAGGATTCGCCTTCGACGACGACGCGCACAAGGCGTTCGCCGAGTACCTCACGCTGCGCATGGAGCAGCCCCGGTTCTCCAACGCGCGCAGCGTGCGCAACGCGATCGAACGCTGCCGGCTGCGGCAGGCTCGCAGGCTGGTCGCGCTCGACCGGCCACTGGGCAAGTCCGACCTCATCACGCTCACCGCCGAGGACGTCTACGGCAGCAGCGTCTTCGAGCCGGCACAGGACTGAGTCACACGCGCGGCGGAAAGCCCGATCACCGAGGTCTATCAGGTGATCGGGCTTTCCGCTTTGACAAGGGTGGACAATGTGAGAAGCCTTTTGTCGGATATGCCGAACGCGCGGTGCCGCAGACCTGAAAAGAAGCTGACACATGACCTCGATCGAGGACCCGGAAGATGATCTGAGCGTGACCCCGCCCAAGACCTGGGCGGTCGGCGTTCCGGCGGTGGCGCACGCGATCGAGTACTCGCTGTCGCAGAACTCCCCGGTTCGCACCGCGCTCACCTTGCTGAACATCAATCAGACCGACGGCTTCGACTGTCCCGGTTGTGCGTGGCCCGAGCCGAAACACCGGCACCGCAACGAGTACTGCGAAAACGGTGCCAAGCACATCAACGACGAGGCCACCACGCGCCGGGTCACCAGGCAGTTCTTCGCCGAGCATCCCGTCGCCGAGCTCGACACCATGTCCGATTACTGGCTCAACCAGCAGGGCAGGCTCACCGAGCCGATGGTGAAGCGTCCCGGCGCCACCCACTACGAGCCCATCGACTGGGACGACGCCTTCGACCTGATGGCACGCGAGCTGCGCGGCCTCACCACCCCCGACGAGGCCCTGTTCTACACCTCGGGGCGACTCAACAACGAGGCCGCGTTCCTGCTGCAACTGTTCGCCCGCTCCTACGGCACCAACAACCTGCCCGACTGCTCGAACCTGTGCCACGAGTCGAGCGGTTCCGCGCTGAACCAGACCATCGGCGTCGGCAAGGGCACTGTGTCGCTCGACGACATCTACGAAGCCGACCTGATCTTCGTCGTCGGCCAGAACCCCGGCACGAACCATCCGCGCATGCTGACGGCGTTGGAACAGACCAAGCGCAACGGCGGCAAGATCGTGGCGGTGAACCCGCTGCCCGAGGCCGGGCTTATCCGGTTCAAGAACCCGCAGAAGGCGCGCGGGGTGATCGGACGCGGCACCGAGATCGCCGACATCTTCCTCAAGATCCGCCCCGGCGGCGACCTCGCCCTGTTCCAGATGCTGAACAAACTGCTCCTCGATGCCGAGGACGCGGCGCCGGGCACGGTGCTCGACCACGAGTTCATCGCCGCGCACACCACCGGCTTCGACGCCTTCGCCGAGCACGCGAGGACGCTGAGCTGGGAGCACGCGCTCACCGCGACCGGACTGGCGCGCGCGGAGATCGAAGCCGTCCACCAGCAGGTGCTCGCCAGCAAGAAGATCATCGTGTGCTGGGCGATGGGTCTGACCCAGCACAAGCACGGCGTGCCGACCATCCGCGAGATCGTCGACTTCCAGCTGCTGCGGGGCAACCTCGGGCGTCCGGGGGCGGGGGTGTGTCCGGTCCGTGGGCACAGCAATGTTCAGGGCGACCGCACCATGGGCATCTGGGAGCGGATGCCGCAGTCGTTCCTGGACGCGCTCGGCAAGGAGTTCGACTTCACCCCGACCACGGCCCACGGGCTGGACGCGGTCGGTTCCATCCGTGCCATGCGCGACGGCAAAGCGAAGGTATTCGTCGGTGTCGCAGGCAATTTCGTGCGGGCTACGCCCGACAGCACGGTCACCGAGGCGGCCCTTCGGCAGTGCTCGCTGACCGTGCAGATCTCCACCAAACTCAACCGCTCCCACACGGTCTGCGGCGAGACCGCACTGATCCTGCCCACGCTGGGCCGCAGCGATCGCGATATCCAGGCCACCGGCGAGCAGTTCTGCACGGTCGAGGATTCGATGAGCCAGGTGCGCACGTCGCGGGGGCGGCTCGACCCGGCCGCACCGGACCTGCTGAGCGAGGTCGCGATCATCTCCCGGCTGGCGCGCAGCACGCTGGGGGCGGAGTCCACGATTCCGTGGGAGGAATTCGTCGCCGACTACAGCACCGTGCGCGACCGAATCTCGCGGGTCGTGCCCGGCTTCGAGAACTTCGACGAACGGGTCACCGCGCCGGGCGGGATGCTGCTGGTCAATCCGGTCAACAAGGGCATCTACCGCACCGCGAGCGGTAAGGCCGAGTTCACCCGCAACGACTTCGACATGATCGACGCGCCGCCGGGATACCTTGTGCTGCAATCACTGCGGTCCCACGATCAGTGGAACACCATTCCGTACGCGGGCAACGATCGCTACCGGGGCATCCACAACGCCCGACGGGTGGTGATGGTCAACCCCGACGACCTCGCCGAGCGGGGGATCGCCGACGGTGCGCTGGTCGACATCGTGAGCATCTGGCACGACGGCACCGAGCGGCGGGCGGAGAAATTCGTCGCCGTGGGATATCCGGCCAGTCGTGGTTCGGCGGCCGCCTACTACCCGGAGACCAATGTGCTGGTTCCGCTCGACAGCGTGGCCGACGTCAGCAACACGCCGACGTCGAAGGGCATCATCGTCCGGTTGGAGCCTGTGGCCTGACGCACAGCGCATCCCCGGCGTCGCGGAATGCCCGCCGAGTGCACGGGCGGTGACGCACGGAGATCTGCGGGCATAGATACACTGCCCTTATGTCCGTGCGTACCCGCCAGCCACTAGTTCCCGGCACCCAGTCGCCGATCCGGGAAGTTCCCCGCTCCATCGAGCGGCCCGAATACGTCTGGAAGAAGACCGCGAACGAGGGCAACGAGCCCTGGGTGCAGACCGCCGAGACCATCGAGAAGATGCGGATCGCGGGCAAGATCGCGGCGCAGGCGCTCGAAGAGGCGGGCAAGGCCGTGGTGCCCGGCGTCACCACCGACGAGCTCGACCGGATCGCCCACGAGTACATGTGCGACCACGGCGCCTACCCCTCCACGCTGGGCTACAAGGGTTTTCCCAAGTCCTGCTGCACCTCGCTCAACGAGGTCATCTGCCACGGCATCCCCGATTCCACGGTGGTCGAAGACGGTGACATCGTCAATATCGACGTCACCGCCTTCATCCACGGCGTGCACGGCGACACCAACAAGACCTTCCTGGCCGGCGATGTCGACGAGGAGGTGCGCCTGCTCGTGGAGCGCACCGAAGAGGCCACCAACCGGGCGATCAAGGCGGTCAAGCCGGGTCGCGCCCTGAATGTGGTCGGCCGCGTCATCGAGGCCTACGCCAACCGCTTCGGCTACGGCGTGGTGCGCGACTTCACCGGCCACGGCGTCGGCCCCACCTTCCACAGCGGCCTGGTGGTGCTGCACTACGACCAGCCCAACATCGAGTCGGTGATCGAGCCCGGCATGACCTTCACGATCGAGCCGATGATCAACCTCGGCGGCATCGACTACGACATCTGGGACGACGGCTGGACCGTGGTCACCCAGGACCGCAAGTGGACCGCTCAGTTCGAGCACACACTGGTCGTCACCGAGACAGGCGCGGAAATCCTGACCCTGCCGTGACTCCGGCGGGCGCTCGCGCTGACGAGGCCGGCGTAGCGCCGCGCGGGGCGCTGCTCATCGCGGGTACCACCTCCGACGCCGGGAAAAGCGTTGTGGTGGCGGGTATCTGCCGCATGCTGGCCCGGCGTGGGGTGCGGGTGGCGCCGTTCAAGGCGCAGAACATGTCGAACAACTCGGTCGTCACGCTCGACGGCGGAGAGATCGGGCGTGCGCAGGCGTTGCAGGCGCGGGCGTGTGGGCTGGAGCCGAGCGTGCGGTTCAATCCGGTGCTGTTGAAGCCCGGTAGTGATCGCCGTTCGCAGTTGGTGGTTCGCGGCAAGGCTGTCGGCACTGTCGGCGCGCGTGACTACTTCACTCGACGGCAGGAGTTGCGCGAAGTCGTCGCGGCCGAATTGGCCTCGTTACGTGACGAATTCGACGTGGTGATCTGTGAGGGGGCGGGCTCACCGGCCGAAATCAATCTCCGGGCCACCGATCTCGCGAACATGGGATTGGCGCGCGCCGCCGAGATCCCGGTCCTGGTGGTCGGCGATATCGATCGCGGCGGCGTCCTCGCTCACCTGTTCGGCACCGTCGCGGTCCTGGAACCCGAAGACCAGCAACTGATCTCGGGCTTCATCATCAACAAGTTCCGCGGCGACGTGTCCCTGCTGCAACCCGGCTTGGACCAGCTCGCCACCCTGACCGGCCGCCCCACCCTCGGCGTCCTCCCGTTCGCCGAGGACCTCTGGCTCGACGCCGAAGACTCCCTCGGCACCATCTCCGGTGCCCCGGTGGGCCGACCCGGCCCGCCCCACGGCGCCGATTGGCTCACCGTGGCCGCCATCCGCCTGCCTCGCATCTCCAACTCCACCGACATCGAAGCCCTCGCCTGTGAACCCGGCGTAGCTGTTCGCTGGGCTGACAGTCCCCACCAACTGGCCACCGCCGACCTTGTCGTCGTGCCGGGTTCGAAGGCGACCATCTCGGATCTGGAGTGGTTGCGCGCCAACGGGATAGGTGAAGCCCTCCGGTCCCGCGCCGCGGCGGGTCGTCCCATCCTCGGCATCTGCGGCGGCTACCAGATGCTCGGCCGACGCATCGTCGACGGCGTCGAGCACAGGGCCGCGCAATCACCGGCGCCCACGGCGACACCCGATCACATCGGTATTGAATCCCTGGCGACCAGGCGGCCAACGGTCGCGGACGGCCTCGGCCTTCTCGAACTCGACATCGAATTCGCGGACCCCAAGATCGCCCGTCAGGTGACCGGCGCGGCGGGCTCGATTCCCGTGCACGGCTACGAGATCCATCACGGCAGGGTGACCCACACCGCCGACCCCGCCTGGCTGACCATCGAGGGCGACGATGAAGGCAGCGCGCGAGCAGCGATCTGGGGCACCCACGTCCACGGACTCCTCGAATCCGACGGGTTCCGTCGCACCTGGCTCACCGAAGTCGCCGCCCGAGCCGGACGCACCGGCTTCACCGTCGCCCCCGACACCTCGGTGGCGGCCGTCAGGTCCGCGCAACTCGACCTTCTCGCCGACCTCGTCGAGCAACACGTCGACCTCGCGGCGCTGGATCGGCTGATCCGCGACGGCGCCCCGGCCGGCATCCCGGTCATCCGAACCTCCCGGTGATCCTGGCGCCGGTAGCTGCGGACGCGGCGCCGTCGTGCCGGGTATGCCGATACGGCACCACTGTTTTGTAACCTGTTCTACCATTGGCGGCACCGATTGCTGGAGTCCAGGACGAGCTCATGCAGGACTGATTATGTCAGCTTCGGCCAGGAAGTAGAACGTGTTCACGGTGGTGTAGTCGATGCCGATGGTCTACGGGAGTGATTGTGCAGTTCAATCTGGCGGATGTCTTCGAAACGGTGGCCGCGGCCGTTCCCGACCGTGTCGCGCTGACCTATGAGGGTGAGAACGTCACCTACGCCCAGCTCGACGGCGAGGCGAACAAGGTGGCGGCGATGCTGTCGCAGGCGGGCATCGGGGAGGGCGACCATGTCTCGTTGTTCCTCAAGAACAGCGTCGAGCACGTCCATTCCCTCCTCGGCCTGATCAAGATCCGCGCGGTGCCGATCAACGTCAACTACCGCTACACGCCCGCCGAACTCGAGTACATCTTCACGAATTCGGACTCGGTCGCCGTCCTCGTCGAACTGCCGGAGCACCAGCGAACGCTGGCGGAGCTCCTCGCGGCATGCCCGCTGGTCCGCACGGTGATCGTGATCGGTGAGCTCGACGACGAGCTGCGCGCCGCGGCGGCCGCTCGATCCGTCGCCGTGTTTTCCTTCGCTGAGCACGAAACGCTCTCTGCCGCAGTGGAGTTCACGCCTCGTACGGGAGACGAGCTGTACGTGCTCTACACCGGTGGCACCACCGGATACCCGAAGGGCGTGATGTGGCGCCACGACGACTTCTTCCGCAAGCCGCTCTCCGGCGGAAATCCCTACGGCACCGACCCGCGCGCCGACCTCGCCGAGATCGCCGCCGCCGCGAAGGAGTTTCCGGAGCTGTCCTTCTTGGTAGCCGCGCCGCTCATGCACGGAGCGGCCCTGTATTCGCTGTTCACGTTCTTCACTCTCGGCGCCCGCGTGGTGCTCATGCGCGACTTCGACTCGCAACGCGTTGTCGAGGCGATCGAGCGGGAGCGGATCCAAGTGATCCTCATCGTCGGCGATGGCATGGGGCTACCGCTGGTCGACGAGATGGAACGCCGTCAGGGCCAGATCGACCTGAGCTCGCTGTTCTCGATCACCTCCGGTGGCGCGATCTGGTCGGTCGGGGTGCGCGAACGGATGTTGGCGGTCAAGCCGGATCTGCTGCTGCGGGACAACTTCGGTGCCTCCGAATCCGGCAACGACGGCGCCTTCACCGTCGACGAGCAGGGCAACCTGCGCATGCCGTCGTCATCGACGATGCTGCTCGTCGACGAGGACCTCGCCGACATCGCGCCGGGCAGCGACCAGATCGGGTACATCGCCCGCGTCGGCAACGTTCCGCTCGGCTACTACAAGGACGAGGACAAGTCCGCCCGCACCTTCCGCACCCGCGTCGACGGCACGCGGATGTCGATCCTCGGTGACATGGGGCGCGTCGAAGCCGACGGCACCATCGTGTTCCTCGGGCGTGGTTCGCAATGCATCAATACCGGCGGCGAGAAGGTATTCGCCGAAGAGGTCGAGGCGGTGCTACACGCCCACCCGTCGATCGCTGACGCGCTCGTCGTCCCGGTACCCGACGAGCGCATGGGGCAGAAGGTGGCCGCTGTCATCGCCACCTACCCGGACGCGCCGACACTGACGCTGGACGACGTCCAGCAGCACTGCCGAACGTCGTTGGCGGGATACAAACTGCCGCGCGCGATGAAGACCGTCGTCGAGATCAAGCGAACCCCTGCCGGCAAAGCCGACTACCGGTGGGCCACCGAGGTCGCGCGTGGTCAGGCGCACATCGGAAGCGAGGCGTCCGGGTGACGCGTGCTCGCGCGGATCACCCGCTGTGCGGCCGGTCTCCTCACAGCGGTGGGGTCGGCGTTGTGACAGGTTTGGCAATTTCGGCATCGCGGACAGTGAAAGCCCAGTACACGGGGGTGTGGCGATCGGCAGGGAGCGTCGGAACCGTCGGCGTAGTTCAGCCCGGCCGTGTACCGTAACCCGGCATGAAATCTCGGCAGATCACGGTCGGTGACAAGGCCAGGACGGTGCGGGTCGACGGACCCTCCTCGCGGCACAATGTGCTGCTGCTTCCCGATGCGGACGACCCTGCCGACGTGTTCGACACGGTGTGCACGCGGCTGCACGAGTCCGATTTGCAGACCATCGTCGTCGAGTCGACCGAGGGGCTCGACCCGGCGGGCGTGCTCACGATTCTCGACGAACTCGACCTGCCCTACGTGAACGTCGCGGGGCGTGGGTCGGGCGCGGAGTTGGCCTGGCGGGTGTGCGCAGGCCGGTTCGGGCGGTTCATGAGCCTGGTAGTCGCCGATCACGGACACCCGGCTGTTCCCGACGCCGACGGCCGCGTCCCCGACGCGTCCTGTCCGCCGCTGGAGCTGCCCGTCACCATGCTGGTCACCAAGAGCCTGCCCCGGGCCACCGCCGACGCCTCCGGCCGCTATGTCTACGGCGAATTCCGGGTCGTCCCACTGGAAGTCCACAACATCGCCACCGAAGCCGGCCACGAATTCGCCACCGAAATCGTCCTGCGCACCAGCCTCTGGTAGGCGCCGACCGAGATCACCGGGCTCTGACGTGGTGCGTCAGAGCCCGGTGTCGGTCCGGATCAGGACTTGCGGTAGGCCGCCAACCAGTCGAGCCAGTTGTCGGTTTCCTGGAATGCGTTGGCGCGCACAGCTTCCGAGGACAGGAACACGTCGTGGCGAGCGCCGTCGATCGGGACGATCGAGGTGCGTTCGCCCAGGCAGCCCGCCCAGCGCTGGATCTGCTTCACATCGAGCACGGCATCGGCCACGTCGACGGCGGGGGAGTGCTCGCGGGCGAACTTGGTGATCCGCGAGCGCAGGATGAGCGCGGGTACGCCGATGGTCAAGCCTTGATGCAGCCGCGCGTGTCCTCGGCGGACGGCCCGCAGCCAACCCAGCCGCACCGGTTCACCACTGAGTGGCTTCCAGTCCAGGTTGTAATCCCACTCGCCCGAGCGGCTGGTGTGCAGGCTGTCACCGTAAGCGGTGTTGATGCCCGCGGGCAGCTGGGCGAAGGCACGGAACCGGCCGACCGTGTTGATCACCGGAGTGCCGATCGTGCGGTAGAAGGACGGCCCCTGCAGGTCGAACCAGGGACTGTTGAGCACGACGCCGACAACACCCGCCGCCGCGCTGCCACCGGCCGCCTCGAGCCGATCCAGCCACAGCGGCACGATCAATCCGCCGGTCGAATGCGCGACGATCAGCACATCGTTGCCGGTCTCCTCGCGCGCGATCCGCAGCGCCTCGTTGAGCTCGTCGTCGTAGAACGCCAGGTCGCTGATGTAGTGCGCGCTCTGTCCCTCTCGCCGCGACCGACCACATTTGCGCAGGTCCAGAGCATAGAAGCGGTGTCCGCGGGCCGCGAAGTGCTCGGCCAAGTGCTCTTGGAAGAAGTAGTCGGTGAACCCGTGCACGTAGAGCACGGTCGGCTCGACCGCCGGCGCCGCGGCATCGGGCTGGTAGCGCACGAGCGTGGCCACCACTTCGCCCTCACCGTCGGGGTCGATCCCGAGCGGAAGGGTCCGCTGTTGATAGGCGGTGCCGAGAACATCGGGTTGCCACTGCTCGTCGGTGCGATCGGCGAGGGTTTCGTTCGTCACACTGCTCAATCTATCGCGCGGTCATGGTGACGTGCAGGCTTGGTTTTCATCACATTCGTGAGGTCCGTTGCAGAACTGTGCTCAGGTGAGGTGCACAATTGGCAGAAGGTGAACGACGGGTAACCTACCTCCCGGCGATTCACCGCGAGTCGCATCAACACCGCCAAAGCGCCCGCGCCAAGCGAACTCACCCGCCGGTGGGTAGCTGAGAAGGACAAGGAAGTCGATCTACCCGTGCCGAACGCTGCGAAGAGTGAAAAGACCGATGTAGTTCTCATCGGCGCAGGCATCATGAGTGCCACGCTGGGCGCGCTGCTGCGGCAGCTGCAGCCGGATTGGACGATCTCGGTGTTCGAGCGGCTCGACGCCGCCGCCGCGGAGAGCAGCGACCCGTGGAACAACGCGGGTACCGGCCACTCGGCGCTGTGCGAGCTCAACTACAGCCCGCAGAACGCCGACGGCTCGGTCGACGTGAGCAAGGCCGTCGACATCAACGAGCGCTTCCAGGTCTCGCGCCAGTTCTGGGCCTCCGCCGTCGACACCGGCGTGCTGGACGACCCCGCGGGCTTCATCAACCCCATCCCGCACGTCAGCTTCGTGCACGGCGCCGACAACGTCGAGTACCTGCGCAAGCGCCACGAGGCGCTGTCGCCGCACCCGCTGTTCCGCGGCATGGAGTTCATCGACGCCCCCGACGAGTTCGCCGCGCGCCTGCCGCTGATGGCCAAGGGTCGCGATTTCAGCGACCCGATCGCGCTGAACTGGTCCGACGGCGGCACCGATATCGACTTCGGCGCGCTCACCAAGCAGCTGCTCGCCTACATCGGCTACTCCGGCGGCGAGATCGCCTTCGGCACCGAGGTCCGCAACCTCGACAAGCAGTCCGACGGTTCCTGGAACGTCACCGTCCGCAACCTGCGCACCTACCAGTCGCGCACCATCAACGCGAAGTTCGTCTTCGTCGGCGCCGGTGGTGCCGCGCTGCCGCTGCTGCAGAAGGCAGGCATCAAGGAAGCCAAGGGCTTCGGTGGCTTCCCGATCAGCGGCCAGTTCCTGCGCTCCACCAACCCCGAGCTGATCGCCGAGCACGAGGCCAAGGTCTACGGCAAGGCCGCCGTCGGCGCCCCGCCCATGTCGGTGCCGCACCTCGACACCCGCGTCATCAACGGCCAGAAGGGCCTGCTGTTCGGCCCCTACGCCGGCTGGACCCCCAAGTTCCTCAAGGACGGCTCCAACGCCGACCTGTTCAAGTCGATCAAGCCCAACAACATCGGCTCGCTAGTGGGCGTCGGTCTCACCGAGCTGGGCCTGACCAAGTACCTGGTCGAGGAGCTGCTCAAGTCGCAGAACGGCAAGATCGGCGTGCTCGGCGAGTTCCTGCCGCGCGCGCAGGGCCGCGACTGGGAGCTGATCACCGCCGGTCAGCGTGTGCAGGTCATCCGCCGGAAGGGCGTCGGTGGTGTGCTCGAGTTCGGCACCGCCGTCATCTCGGCCGAGGACGGCTCCATCGCCGGTCTGCTCGGCGCGTCGCCGGGTGCGTCGACCTGCGTCACCGCCATGCTCGACGTGATGCAGCGTTGCTTCCCGGAGCAGTACACGGGCTGGACGCCGCAGCTGCAGCAGATGATCCCCTCGCTCGGACAGAAGCTGTCGGAGAACCAGGCCCTGTTCCAGGAAGTGTGGGACTGGACCAGCAAGTCGCTGAAGCTGGACCGCACCAACGCGCCTACGCAGGAGCACGTCGTGAGCTTCGCGCAGGTGTGAACGTCGAGCTGAGACGGTCGTGGGCGGCGGATCTCGACGCCGCCACCCTCTACCGGCTGTTGCGACTTCGCGTGGACGTTTTCGTCGTCGAGCAGGAATGCGCCTATCCGGAGCTGGACGGTCGCGACCTGCTGCCGACCACCCGGCATCTGTGGCTCGATGACGGCTCCGTGCTCGGCACCCTGCGCCTGCTCGAGGAGTTCGTCGACGGGGTGCGGAGCTATCGCATCGGCCGGGTGTGCGTCGCGCCGTCTGCGCGCAAACACGGGTACACCACCCGTCTGATGCAGGCCGCGCTGGCTGAAACCGGTTCGGCCACTGTGCGATTGGATGCTCAGGCGCACCTGGTCGGCATGTACGCGAAGTTCGGTTTCGCCGTCGACGGGCCGGAATACGACGAGGACGGGATTCTGCACGTGCCGATGCGGCGCGGCTGACGCGGTTCACCCGTGGCGTCCTCGGATTTCGCCGGTTTCGAGCAGGTCGACGGTGGCGTCGGGCTTCGGCTCCCCGGCCCGTCGATGCCCGGGGGGCTGCCGGGATCGCCGCGCGCATAGAGTTGGGGCGTGCCTGGTTTTGCTGATGTTGCCGCTGGTCCGCATACCGCCGCGCGCGTGGCGGGTGAGGCGGGGTTCCCGTTCTCCGCTGTGGTGGGGCAGGAGCGGCTGCAGCTGGCGTTGATCTTGTCGGCCGTGCACCCCGGAATCGGTGGGGTGCTCGTGCGCGGCGAGAAGGGCACCGCGAAGTCGACCGTGGTGCGCGCGCTGGCGCAGTTGCTGCCGCCTGTGGTCGACGAGACCGGAGCGCGGCCCGCGCGGCTGGTGGAGTTGCCGGTGGGCGCCACCGAGGACCGGGTGGTCGGCTCGCTGGATCTCGAGCGAGTGCTGCGGGACGGGGAACAGGCGTTCCGGCCCGGGTTGCTGGCCGCGGCCCACCACGGCGTGCTCTACGTGGACGAAGTGAACCTGCTGCACGACCATCTGGTGGACGTGCTGCTCGACGCGGCGGCGATGGGCCGGGTGCACGTCGAGCGTGACGGTGTCTCGCACTCGCACGAGGCGCGATTCGTTCTCGTCGGGACGATGAACCCCGAAGAGGGGGAGTTGCGGCCACAGCTGCTCGACCGGTTCGGGCTCACTGTCGACGTGGCGGCCTCGCGCGAGGTCGACGTGCGGATGGCGGTGGTGCGCCGTCGCCTGGATTACGAGGCCGACCCCGCCGGGTTCGCCGCCCGCTATGTCGACGCCGATCAGGTTGTGGCCGAACGCATTCTGACCGCGCGGGATCGGTTGCCCGAGGTCACGCTGGACAATTCCGAGCTGCGGCGGATCGCGGCGCTGTGCGCGTCGTTCGATGTCGACGGGATGCGCGCCGACCTGGTGGTCGCCAGGACCGCGACCGCGCACGCGGCGTGGCGCGGCCGAGATCGGGTCACCGAGGACGATGTGCGGATCGCCGCGGAACTCGCGTTGCCGCATCGTCGTCGGCGGGATCCGTTCGACGAGCCGGGGATCAGCGAGCAGCAGCTCGACGACGCGATGGAGGCGGCGGCGGCTGAAGTCGAAAAGGCATCGGGGGAAGAGGAATTCGACGGTCCGCGCGGATCGGGCGACGGCGGCGAGGACGAACTCCAGGCTGACGGTGGTGACTCGGCTCGCCCGGAGGGTGTCGACCCTCAGGACGACGAGCGGTCGCGGGGCACCGGTCGCGAAGGCGGTCCCGACGATGGTCCCGATGACGGTGGCCCGGACGACGGGGGTCCCGGCGGTGGTGGTCCCCACGATCAGGGGCCTGACGGCGGACCGAGCGGTGGTGGTTCCGGCGGCGACCGGTCGGACAGCTCCAGCCAGGACGATCCAGGCAACGGCTCGCGACCCGGGCCCGAAAAGCTGTCGGGCACACCGACTTCGGCGGCGAAGCCCGCGCCGCGCTGGGAGGTCCCCGGTATCGGCGAAGGTGCCCCCGGTCGACGTTCACGCGCCAGGACCCGAACCGGCCGGACTGTTCGTCCCGACGTCGACCCCTCGACCGGCCTGCACCTGCTCGGCACGGTCTTCGCGGCCGCGCCGAAACAGGTCGAACGCGGCAGGCTCCAAGGCCCGCTCGCCCTGGAAGCCGAAGACCTGCGCGGCGCGTATCGCGAAGGCCGAGAAGGCAATCTGGTCGTTTTCGTCGTCGACGCGTCCGGCTCGATGGCCGCGCGCGACCGCCTCACCGCCGTGACCGGCGCCATCGTCACCCTGCTGCGTGACGCCTACCAGCGCCGCGACAAGGTGGCCGTGATCAGCGTCCGCGGCAGCGAAGCCGAACTCGTCCTGCCGCCCACCTCCTCGGTCGACATCGCGGTCCGCCGCTTGGCCGGGATGCGCACCGGCGGCAAAACGCCACTCGCCGCAGGGCTGCTGAAGGCCCGCGAGGTGATCGCCCGCGAACACGTCCGTGATCCGCGCCGACGCCCCATGCTGGTGCTGCTCACCGACGGCCGCGCCACCGGCGGCACCGACCCCCTCCCGCGCGCCCGCACCGCTGCCAGGGTGCTGGCCGCCGAAGGCCACACCGCCATGGTCATCGACTGTGAACGCGGCATGATCCGCCTCGGCCTTGCCGCCGAACTGGCGCGCGACCTGCGCGCCCGCTACCTGCGCTTGAACGAACTCACCGGTGAGACCGTCGCCGACGTGGTCCGCGCCACCGGCTCGCCCGCCCGCGCGGCGTAAAGCCGCCACGCCCCCGGAGGCCCCGGGCGTGCCCTGATAGAAATGGTGACGAGCTGGCCTCGCGGGCCACCGTGTGCCGCGAACACGCGCGTCAGTGCGACAGATGACGAGGAGTGACCAGTGCCCAAAGGTGTTCCCGAGAGTGTGCCCGAGGACGGCCTGACGACCCGTCAGCGGCGCAACCAAGCGGTGTTGGCGGTGCACACCGGACCGGGCAAGGGCAAGTCCACCGCGGCGTTCGGGATGGCGTTGCGGGCCTGGAACCAGGGTTTCGACGTAGCGGTCTTCCAGTTCGTGAAGAGCGCGAAGTGGAAGGTCGGCGAGGAGGCCGCGTTCCGAACCCTCGGCACCCTGCACGAGGAGACCGGCGCCGGTGGCGCGGTGGAGTGGCACAAGATGGGCGAAGGCTGGTCCTGGACCCGCAAGCACGGCACCGAAGAAGACCACGCGGCCGCCGCCCTGTCCGGCTGGCAGGAGATCTCCCGCCGCCTGGCCGCCGAACAACACCGCTTCTACGTCCTCGACGAGTTCACCTACCCCCTCAAATGGGGCTGGGTCGACATCGACGAAGTCGTCGACACCCTCGCCAACCGCCCCGGCAACCAGCACGTGGTCGTCACCGGCCGCGACGCACCCGCGGCGCTGATCGAGGTCGCCGACCTCGTCACCGAGATGACAAAGGTCAAGCACCCGATGGACGCGGGCCGCAAGGGCCAGCGCGGTATCGAATGGTGAGCGCCCCCGCCGTGGTGATCGCCGCCCCGGCATCGGGGAGCGGCAAGACCACGCTGGCCACCGGGCTGATCGGTGCGCTGCGACGGGTCGGGCACCGAGTGGCGCCGTTCAAGGTCGGGCCCGATTACATCGACCCCGGCTATCACGGGCTCGCGGCCGGGCGACCGGGGCGCAATCTGGATCCCGTTCTCGTCGGTGAGGATCGGGTGGTGCCGCTGTATCGGCACGGCGCGCAGGGCTGCGATATCGCGATCGTCGAGGGCGTGATGGGCCTGTTCGACGGCCGGATCGACGAGAACCGCGCGGATGCGGTCGCCGAGGGGTCCACCGCGCAAGTAGCCGGGCTGCTCGGGGCGCCGGTCGTCCTGGTGGTCGACGCGCGCGGCCATTCCCAGAGCCTGGCCGCCCTGCTCCACGGGTTCGCCACCTTCGACTCCTCGGTCCGCCTCGGCGGCGTGATCCTCAACCGGGTCGGCAGCGAACGCCACGAACAAGTCCTGCGCGCGGCCTGCGACCGCGTCGGCCTCCCGGTCCTCGGCGCCCTACCCCGGATGGCCGAACTGGAGGTCCCCTCACGCCATCTCGGCCTCATCCCGGCCGTCGAACACGGCGCCGCCGCCACCGCCGCGGTCGACGCGATGACCGAACTCGTCGCGGCACACGTGGACCTGCGCGCGATCGTCGCGCTGGCGGGCGGCTCGGTAGCGGGTGCCGCGTGGGATCCGCGGGTCGAACTGACCGCTGCGACTGAAAGTCCCTCGGGCGGAACAAGTTCGGAGTATGCCGCAGCCGAGCTCGACATCTCGAACCGGGATCCGTTGATCGCGATGGCGGGCGGTCCGGCTTTCACCTTCGGCTATGCCGAGCACCGGGAACTCCTGGTAGCGGCCGGTGCCCGGGTGGTGGTTTTCGATCCACTCTCCGACGAACTCCCCGTCGGCACAGCGGGATTGGTCCTTCCCGGCGGCTTCCCCGAGGAGCATGCCGGGCAGCTCTCCGCCAACGAGCGCCTCCGCACCGCAGTGGCCGAAGGGGCGGCGAGGGGCCTGCCGATCCACGCCGAGTGCGCCGGACTGCTCTACCTCACCCGCTCTCTCGACGGCCATCAGATGGCGGGCGTCATCGACGCCGACGCCGAATTCGGCCCTCGCCTGACACTCGGCTACCGCGACGCCGTCGCCCTGCACGACTCCGCGCTGTGGCGAGCAGGGGCCCGGGTACGTGGCCACGAATTCCACCGCACCCGGCTGGCGCGCACCGGCGCGGAGAACGCCGCCTGGGGTTGGCGGACAACGGGTTCGGTGGCCGAAGGTGCCGTGGTCCGTCAGGTGCACGCCTCTTACCTGCACACCCATCCGGCGGGAAATCCTGACGCTATCGCTCGATTCGTCAGCGCCGCACGACGATTCGACCGCTGATGGCGCGCAACGGCATACGGCGATGACGACCTCCGACGGCGAGGGACAACCGGCGACGACCGGTGTTGCACCGTCGGGTTCGGTGGTGGTTGTCGGGATCGGCGTCCGGCCGGGTACCGATGGGGGGCGGATCGTTCGCGCGGTGCGGGCGGTGGTCGGCGACACCGCCATCAGTTGCTTGGCGACCCTCGACCGGCGTGCGACCGAACCCGGTGTCCTGGCCGCAGCGGCGACGCTGCGCGTGGTCGTGGTGGCGTTCACCGCCGAGCAACTGGCCGAGGTCGATGTGCCGCACCGTTCGGATCACGCGTCGGCGGCCGTCGGCACCCCCAGCGTCGCGGAAGCCGCGGCTCTGCTCGCGGGCCACGGCGAACTCGTGTGCGGCAGAACAATTGTCGACGGAATAGTGATCGCCGCAGCGTCGGCACCGTCGCGGCCGTGAGTGCCGAATTAATTCAGTGGGAAAGTTCGATCATGGGCAGTAACGTCTGATTCAGCAGTTGCGAGGCGGACCGGATCTGATCGGTTACCATTCGGATTGGGGATGTCGCAGGTTCGAATCCTGCCCGCCATCACAAGGTGGCGGTAGTTCAGCCTGGTAGAGCGCCTATACCGGTCGGGACACACACGTCCGCCGAGCAACTGCCCATGTAATGAGCAGGACGGACCGGATTCGGTCGGTTATCTGGCACGACCTCAGGGTCCAGCGGGTTCGAACCCCGTGGCGGAAAGCGATTTCCGTTGTTCGGCCGTAACCACACGTCCGTCCGCTCATCACGTCACCACATGTCCCGATGGGTCCGGGACCGAATCATCGACGCCGGTATACGTATCGGAGGGGGAACAATGAATATCTTGTCGCGCATTTCTCGTCGCAGCACGCCGCAGACCCTGCCCGCCGATACCCGGCAGGTGGTCGACAATGCGGGCGGCTACGTCTTCGAGATCACCCCGCAGGCGCGGGCGCGCCGCTTTCTCACGCTCGGAACGGAATCGGGAACTTTTTACGTCAACGCGAAGGCGTTGACGGCCGACAATGTCGAATTCATCGCCGAGTACGCCGCCCAGCACACCGCCGACCTCGTTCGCGAGATCGTCGAGATCTCCACTTCGGGGCGCGCCCCGCGCCCGAACCCGGCCCTGTTCGCGCTGGCCGCCGCCGCGTCACTCGGTGATGTCGACGGTCGCCGCGCCGCTCTCGCCGCACTGCCGCTCGTGGCGCGGACCGGCGCGCACCTGTTCCTGTTCGCCGGCTACGCCGAGCAGTTCCGCGGCTGGGGTCGTGGTCTACAGCGGGCCGTCGCGAACTGGTACCTGGACAAGCCGGTCGACGCACTGGCCTTCCAGGTGGTGAAGTACCGGCAGCGTGAGGGCTGGTCGCACCGCGACCTGCTGCGCCTGTCGCACCCGGCGACCACCGACGACGAGCGACGCAGGTTGTTCGACTGGATCTGCGGCCGCGCACCGGAACTCGACGGTGTGGCCCTTCTCGACGGTTTCCAGCGAGCACAGAACGCACCGGTTGCGCAGGTGCCGGAGCTGGTGCGCGAGTACCGGCTCAGCTGGGAGATGCTGCCCGATGCCGCGCTGAACACCGCGCCGGTGTGGGAAGCGTTGCTGGACAACGGTATTCCGCAGACCGCACTGCTCCGTCAGTTGCCACGCCTGACGCGCCTCGGCCTGCTCGATCCGCTCGGACCGCGTACCGCCGCGATCTGCGCGCAGCTCGCCGACCCGGCGCGGCTGCGCAAGGCTCGGGTGCACCCGGTGTCGGTACTGATCGCGTTGCGCACCTACGCTTCCGGACGTTCGGCGCGCGGTGCGGGCACCTGGACGCCGTCGGCTCCGGTCGTCGACGCTCTCGATACCGCGTTCTACGCGGCCTTCGAGTCCGTGCGGCCGACCGGCCTGCGGCACCTGCTGGCACTGGACGTCTCGGGTTCGATGATGAGTGGGATAGGGGGACTGCCGATCTCGGCGCGTGAGGCCTCGGCCGCGCTCGCCCTGGTCACCGCACGCACCGAGCCGCAGCACCAGATCGTGGGGTTCACCTCGGGCGGCAAGGGGTGGCAGGGTGCGCGCGACCTGTCCCAGCTGTCGATCTCGCCGCGGCAGCGTCTCGACGACGCGGTGGGGGCGGTGTCGGGATTGCCGTTCGGCGGCACCGATTGCTCGCTGCCCATCCTGCACGCGTTGGACAAGGGCATCGAGGTCGACGTGTTCTCGATCTACACCGACAACGAGACATGGGCGGGTTCGGTGCACCCGCACCAGGCGCTGGCCCGGTACCGCCGCGAGGTGAACCCGCGGGCCAAGCTCGTGGTCGTCGGCATGACCGCGACGAACTTCAGCATCGCCGATCCGGCGGACGCGGGCATGCTCGACGTCGCCGGATTCGATGCCGCGGTGCCGTCGCTACTGGCCGACTTCGCCACGGCCGCATAAGAAATCGGAGCCGCCGCGACCTCGTTGTCGCGGCGGCGCCTTTTCTTCTCGCGCGAAGGGTTCCGTCAAGGGGCGACGGAGGACCAATCGGCGAAACCTGTCGGGTCGTGGCGGCCCATGGAGGCGTGTTCGAACAGGCCCCAGCCTTCGGCGTCACCGCAGCGGGCATAGCCGATGTGGTCGATCACGCCGTAGGGGGTGCGGGCCTTGATCGCGGGGTCGGTGAGGTCGTAGGCGCTCGACAGCGACCAGTTCTCGCCCATCCATCGGCCGTGGGTCCAGTCGGGGTCGGCGCCGTAGCCACAGCCCACGTGCAGGGCGATGCCGGGGCGCGATTCGACCTCGACCTCGAGCGGTTTGCCGTCGGGCGTGGTCATGTCCAGCCGCACCGACTTCGGGTGCCGGGTGCCGGGCTCGTAGGTCCAGTGCATGCGGGGCCAGCCCAGCTGTTCCTTGCGGCCGTCGTTCCAGATCCGGACCGCGTTGTTGAGCGTGCGGGTGCCGTCCGGTTCCTCCTGGACGATCACCACGATCGAGAAGTCCTGGAACCGCAGCGGCGCGTACAGCCACCAGAAACCGTCCATGCCGGTGGGTCGACCGGCGGGTTCCGGCTCACCGGAGGGCCGGATGCCCCAGGATCGGTCGCGGCTGCCGGTCCACACCGCGGGATCGACGGTGTAGTCGATGCCGTCGACGGCGAGAGTGCCTGCCCACGAACCCGATTGGGCGAAGCGGGAGGCCTCGATCATCGGCTTGGTGCCGGACAGGATCAGGTGCGGCTGCTCTTGCACGGCGGGCTGCGCGCCGGTCCAGGTCAGATCGAAAGCGAGATCGTCGTGCTCACACACCACGCGCAGCTTCTGCAACGGCTCGATCACCTCGATTCGGTAGCCACCGACGGCGGTGTTCAGATCGCGCGAGGTGAGCGCGTCGGAGAAACGCACGCTGCGCTGGGCGTCACCGTGGCGCACTGTCGCGAAAGCGTCGACCACACCGAGGTTCGGGTACACACCGAATCCGGTGATCAGCATCGCGTCGCCCGAGGGGTCGAAGGCGTTGAAGTAGTAGCGGTCGTAGAAGTTCCGGTCGCTGGTGGCCACCCTGGCCAGCGACAGCGGGGTCTGATGGACCGGGTATTCGTCCAGGGGGACGGGCATGATCGCGCGCATAGTCAGTCCCATTCGTAGGTGCCGTCGAGCAGCGCCTCGAGGCTGAGGCGATGCATCACGTAGTCGTCGAGTTCGGCGGGCACGGTGTCCTCGCCGAAATGGATCATCCGGCACTTGATCCTGGCCATCACGATCGCGTGCCGCAGCGCGGCGTAGACGATGTAGAAGTCCAGATCACGGACCGAATGTCCGGTCAGTTTCTCGTATTTCGCCACCACCGCGTCGCGGCGAAGGAAGTCCGCGAGTCCGGGTTGGTCGAAGCGGGTCGCGATGTCCTGGAAGAACCTGTGGATGAAGATGGTCCAGCCCAGATCGAGTTCACGTGGCGCCAAGGTCGCCATCTCCCAGTCGAGCACCGCCGTCGGGGTGAAGCCGTCGAACAGGATGTTGCCGGGGCGGGCGTCGCCCCAGTTCAGCACCTCGGGACCGGGATCGGTCGGCCAGTTGGCCTCGAGCCAGTCGAACGTTCGCTCGATCAGCGGCACCTCGACGTCGTGGTCGGTCAGTGCCCACTTGTACCAGGCGCGCTGGGCCTCGAAATGCCTGCGCAGCGCGGTTCCCTCGCCATCGAGCAACGGGAAGCGCTGGGTTACCTCGTCGATGGCGTGTACCTGCGCGATCACCTCGACGGTCGCGTCCGCTATCAGCTCGCGCTCGGCGGCGGTGGCGTCGAACAGCCAGCCGAAGAACACGTAGGGCGGATTGTCCGACGGCGCCCTGCCCTCGACCCGCTCCATCACGAGGAAGGGCGAGCCGAACACGGAGTCATCGAGTTCGAGCCAGCGCAGTGGTGGGACGGCGACCTCGGAGGCTGCGGCGACACCGGCCATCACCTGGTACTGCATGGCCAGGTCGTACGACTCGAACACCGGGAACGAGCTGTCCTCCGGCGCCATCCGGATGACGAAGGAGCCCTGTTCGGTGCCGCCGCCCGCCGACCACTCGGCGTCGAACAAGATGGTGGTGCTGGACATGCCGCCGCTGGACGGCTTGCTCAAATTGCTGACCGCCACGTCGCCGCCGACCTTGTCGGTCAGCCATCGCGTCAGCTGTCCGGCGAGCTCGTCCAGATCACGCTCGTTGACCGTGAGCGACATCTGAGCGGCGGGATCCTGATCTTCGGACATCTGTGCTGGCTCCCCTGTCGGCAAAACTGTAACGTGTGTCACTTCTGGGTACCCGAAGACTATCCGAAATGTAAGTCCGGCGTCGGTGAGTGAGATTCAGGGTTGACAGGGTAAAGATCAGGGTTTTCCCGGACGCGCTCGGTGGGGGATGCCGATTAGCTTCGGTAACAAAGGATCTCGACGGGGAGGTACGGGTGTCTGTAGTGACCACGGAGCGTACGCACGAGGAAGTCGCGAGCGCGCCACCCTCTACTCCGAGCTGGCATCCGGTCACCCGGCTCGCGTTCCGGTTCAGTGTCGCCTATCTCGGTTTGTTCTGTCTGTGGATGGCTCAGGTCACCTTCGTTTTCCTGGGCGTCTTCGCGCTGTCGTTGCCCGAGGAGGGCATGCTCTGGCAGATGCTCGCGCTCGAGCCGGTGAGCGCCTGGATCGGTGAGCACGTGTTCGGGGTCGAGGCCGAGCTGGCCATGACCGGCAGCGGTGACCAGGCGGCGATCTGGATCCAATGCGGCCTTGTGCTGATAGCCGCGGTGCTGATCACCCTCGTGTGGTCGGTGCTCGATCGGCGCAGGCGCGCGTATCCACGGCTGCTGAGCTGGTTCCTCACCGCGTTGCGGTTGTTCGTGGGCGGGCAGATGCTGTTCTACGGCTTCGCGAAGCTGATCCCGACGCAGATGCCGGAACCCTCGCTGATCGCCTTGCTCACTCGCGTCGGTGATCTGACGCCGATGGCGATGTTGTGGACGCAAGTGGGATCCTCGCCCGCCTACGAGATCGCGTTGGGTACGGCCGAAGTGCTCGCCGGGCTGCTGCTGTTCTGGCCGCGCACGGCGACGCTGGGCGCCATGCTGAGCGTGATCAGCATGGCGCAGGTGTTCCTGCTCAACCTCACCTACGACGTCCCGGTGAAGATGCTGTCCGGGCATCTGCTGCTGATGGGGCTGGTACTGCTGGCCCCGCAGGCCCGGCGAATGATGAATTTCCTCGTACTGGAACGAGACTCGGAGCCGGTCGTGCAACCACCGCTGTTCAGGTCCGAGCGTGCGAATCGGTGGGCCACCGTGGTACAGGTCGCGGTCGGGCTGTGGATCACCGTGGGGATGATCTACGCCGGCGTGGAGAGCTGGCGTGAATACGGCGGCGGCGCACCGAAACCCGAGCTCTACGGCATCTGGGAAGTCAGCGAGTTCAGCATCGAGGGCGCCCCGGTCCCGCCGCTCACCACCGATCCGGTGCGCTGGCAACGCCTCGTCATCGACATCGGCACGGCGGGCTACCAGCGGATGGACGACACGATCGTGCCGGTGCTGGCCACGACCGACCTGGCGGCGCACACGATGACGCTCGCCGCCGCACCCGCCGGCCCGGACCGGACCCCCGCGCCGTACGCGACATTCACCGTCGACCATCCCTCGGCCGACACACTGACCCTGCGCGGTGAACTCGACGGCCGACCCGCGACGGTCACTCTCGATCGCGTCGACCTCAAGCGATTCCCGTTGCGCGGCCCGAACTTCCGCTGGGTGCAGAACCAGCCGAATTTCGGCTGAGATCGACCGGCTAGACCGCGCCGATGTCCTCGAACCACAGATCGGGGCGGTCGGCGACGAACTCGCTCATCAGCGACACACAGCGCGGATCGTCGAGCACGAGCACCCGGACTCCGTGTTCGGCGAGCCAGTCGTGGCCGCCGTGGAAGGTCCGCGCCTCGCCGATGACCACGGTGCCGATGCCGAACTGGCGCACCAAGCCGCTGCAGTACCAGCACGGGGACAAGGTGGTGACCATGATCGTCGGGCGGTAGTCGCGGCGACGGCCCGCGGCGCGGAACGCGTCGGTTTCGGCGTGGACGCTCGGATCGTCGTTCTGTACGCGGCGGTTGTGGCCGCGGCCGAGCAGGGTGCCGTCGGCGTCGAACAGGGCCGCGCCGATCGGGATGCCGCCCTCGGCCAGACCCTGGAGGGCTTCGTCGTAGGCGATGTCGAGGAGTACCTCCGGTTGGGTCATGGTCTCCACTGTCCTGCCTGCTCGCCGGGTGGGCAACGCGGAACGCCGATCGAGAGCGGCGAACGCGGGAGATCTTTCGTCGAGACCGGCCGCGAGGCGAAGATCGTGGATCGGCGGTGCGCCTGTCGGCGGGTGCGTTCGGGCCGCACCGAGCCAGGAACTAGGCTCCGACACTGTGCCGAACACCGCTGACACCGCATCGACCCCGCCCGCAGGCGACCCGAACTACCTGGTCGGGCTCGATCTGCGTGGCCGCAGAGTAGTCGTCGTCGGCGGCGGAACCGTTGCCCAGCGCAGACTGGGGCTGCTCGTGGCCTCGGGTGCGGATGTGCACGTGATCAGCCGAGTGGTCACCCCGGCTGTCGAGGGGATGGCTACGGCGGGGCAAATCGCCGTGGAACTGCGCGCCTACGCCGACGGCGATCTCGACGGCGCCTGGTACGCGATGGCCTGCACCGACGAACCCGAGACCAATGCCGCCGTGGTCGCCGAAGCCACCGCCAAACGCATCTTCTGCGTCCGCGCCGACATCGCCCGTGACGGCACCGCGGTCACCCCCGCGACCGCCCGCTACGACGGACTGTCGCTCGGCGTGCTCGCCGGTGGTGAACACCGGCGCTCGGCCGCGGTGCGCAACGGCCTGCTCGAAGCACTGCAATCCGGTGTGGTGACCGACGATTCGGAACCGGTGACCCCCGGCGTCGCGCTCGTCGGCGGCGGCCCCGGCGACCCCGACCTGATCACCGTGCGTGGTCGCAGGCTCCTCGCCCGCGCCGATCTGGTCGTCGCCGACCGGCTCGCCCCGCCGGAACTGCTCGCCGAACTGGGCCCGCACGTCGAGGTGATCGACGCCGCGAAGATCCCGTACGGCCGGTCGATGGCGCAGGAAGCGATCAACCTCGCCTTGGTCGAGGGTTTCAAGGCGGGCAAGTTCGTGGTGCGGCTCAAGGGCGGCGACCCGTATGTGTTCGGCCGTGGGTACGAGGAACTCGAGGCGTGCACCGCGGCCGGTATCCCGGTGACGGTGGTGCCCGGCGTGACCAGTCCGATCTCGGTGCCCGGCGCGGCCGGCATCCCGGTGACCCATCGCGGGGTGACCCACGAGTTCGTCGTCGTGAGCGGACACGTCGCCCCCGAGCACCCCGATTCGCTGGTCGACTGGTCGGCGCTGGCCAAGCTGCGCGGCACCATCGTGCTGATGATGGCGGTCGAGCGGATCGACAAGTTCGCCGCCGCGCTGCTGGACGGCGGGCGCCCGTCCGATACCCCGGCCGCGGTCATCCAGGAGGGCACTCTGCGCACCCAGCGGGTGGTGCGCGCCGACCTCGCCACGGTCGCCGACCGGGTGAAGGAAGAGGGCATCCGGCCGCCCGCGATCATCGTCATCGGCCCCACGGCGGGCTTCGGCCTGGACTAGCTTCGCGGGCCGCGCGCCCTCGGGCTGCCGTCGCGCCAATTACACTGCCTCGTTGTGCTCGATAAACCCGCTGCGACGATGCAGTATCCGGTGACGGGGCGGGCCTTCGGTCTCGCCATCCTCGTACTGAGCGGCCTGCAGTTCATGGTCGTGCTCGACGGCACTGTCGTGATCTTCGCGCTGCCGCGGCTGCAGGAGGAGATGGGGCTGTCCAGTTCGGGCAGTGCCTGGACGGTGACCGCCTACGGCCTGACCTTCGCCGGACTGATGCTGCTCGGTGGCAGGCTCGGCGACGCGTTCGGGCGTAAACGGATGCTGATCATCGGGGTCGGGGTGTTCACCGCGGCCTCGCTGGCCTGCGGTCTGGCCACTGGCGAGGCCATGCTGCTGATCTCGCGCGCCTTCCAGGGCGCCGGCGCGGCGATCGCGGCGCCGACGGCCTTCGCACTGGTCGCAACCACTTTCGCGCCGGGTCCTGCCCGCAATCAAGCCATCGCGATCGTCGGTTCGATGGCCGGTATCGGGTCGGTCGGCGGTCTCGTCGTCGGTGGTGCGCTCACGGAGTTCTCGTGGCGGTGGATCTTCCTGATCAATGTGCCGATCGGCGCGCTCATCGTGGCGGGTGCGGTGTACAAGCTGTCCGACACCGAGCACCATCGCACGCCGCTGGATATCAAGGGCGCGATCCTGGGGACGCTGGCCTGCGCGACGATCGTGTTCGGCGCGACAGAGGGTCCGGCGATGGGTTGGACGAGCCCGGTCATCCTCGCCTCGCTGATCGGCGGGTTCGCGCTGCTGGTGATCTTCGTGGTGACCGAACGCCGGGAAGCCGATCCACTGCTGCCCTGGTCGCTGTTCGACAGCCGCGACCGGGTCGCCACCTTCGCACTGATCTTTCTCGCCGGTGCGATTCTCGGCGCGATGACCTTCTTCGTCGCCCAGTTGCTCCAGAATGTGCTCGGGTACAGCCCGCTGCAGGCCGGTGTCGCCTCGATCCCGTTCACCATCGGCATCGGGCTCGGCGGCGCCGTGGCGTCGAAGGCGGCGCTGGTCGTCTCGCCGCGCTGGCTGCTGGCCTCGGCCTCACTCGTGCTGGCCGTCGGTCTGCTCTTCGGCTCGACGCTGGATCGGCACGTGCACTACCTGCCGACGTTGCTGGTGCTGCTCGTGGTGATCGGCTTCGGCGTCGGCGTCGCCATGGTGCTGGCCCCGCTGTGTGTGCTCGTCGGAGTGTCGCAGTCGAATATCGGTCCGCTGGCGGCGGTCGGCCAGATGTTCATGAACCTGGCGACACCGATCGCGATCGGCCTGTTGAGCCCGATCGCGGCGTCGCGCACCCTCTCGCTCGGCGGCACCGACGGCCGTGCCGCGGACATGTCGCCGACCCAGATCGACGCTCTGAACAGCGGATACACGCTGGTCCTCTTCGTCTGCGCGATCCTGGCGGTGCTGGCCGCCCTGGTCGCCTTGACCTTGCGGTTCACCCCGCAACAATTGGTGCAGGCACAGCAGGCGCAGGAAGAGGCCCAGCGGAGCTGACTCCGCCGGGCCCGCTGCTCACAAGCGTCCGGTGACCTTGGTCGGGCTGACGCGGATGACGACGCGTTCGGCATCGTCCACCGATGCCGGGTTGAACTCGCGATACGGCTTGCCGGTGTATTTGAGCGACATCTCGTCGGGCAGCGCCCGTTCGGGATCCGGTGTGGTGGTGGCGGTTCCGCGGACCTCGGCGTAGAGGAACGGCCGCTCGGGCGGGTTCACCATCACGGTGATCCTCGGGTCGCGCACCAGGTTCTTGGCCTGCTGTCGGGAGACGGTGGTGGAGAACAGCAGCTCGTCACCCTCGCGTTTGATCCAGACCACGGTCAGGTGCGGATGCCCGTTGGGCCCGACCGTGGCGACGGTCGCGTAGACCTTCTCCTCGTCGAGATACGTTTTCAGCTCATCGGAAAGTACGGCGGTATCAGTCACGCTTCGAGAGAACGCCGAACGCGGCGGGCGCATTCCGCCCGCCGCGTGGCGGGTCAGACGGTGTGCGCGTCGGCGACGGTGAGCGCCTGATCGAGGATGGCCAGCCCTTCCTTGGCCTCGGCCTCGGTGATCACGCACGGCGGGACCACGTGCAGGCGATTGAAATTGACGAACGGCAGCACCCCGCCGGCGCGGCAGGCCGCGACCAGTTCGTTCATCGCGGGGCTGGTGCCGCCGTAGGGGGCGAGGGGTTCGCGGGTGACCCGGTCGCGGACCAGCTCGAGTGCCCAGAAAACGCCGAGCCCGCGGACTTCCCCGATGCTCGGATGCCGTTGCGCCAGTTCGCGAAGGCCCGGACCGATGACCTTCGCGCCGATGTCGGCGGCGTTCTCGACGATGCGCTCGTCGGCCATCGCGTTGATCGTCGCGACGGCCGCGGCTGCCGCGAGGGGATGACCCGAGTAGGTGAGCCCGCCGGGATAGGGCCGGTCGGCGAAGGTCGCCGCGATGGCCGCGCTGATCGCCACGCCGCCGAGCGGGACATAACCGGAGTTGACCCCCTTGGCGAAGGTGATCAGATCGGGCACGACCTCGAAATTGTCGATGGCGAACCACTTTCCGGTCCGCCCGAAGCCCGCCATCACCTCGTCGGCGATGAACACGATGCCGTGCTTGTCGCACAGTTCGCGGACCCCGCGCATGTACTCCGTGGTCGGCACCATGATGCCCGCGGTGCCCGGCACCGACTCCAGGGCGATCGCGGCGATGGTGGCCGGGCCCTCCATCTCGATGGTGCGCTCGAGATGGGCCAGCGCCCGCTCGGTCTCCTGCGCCTCGTCGGTGGCGTGGAATTCCGAGCGGTACAGGAACGGGCCGAAGAAGTGCACGGTTCCGGTGTTGCCGTGGTCATTGGGCCAGCGGCGCGGGTCGCCGGTGAGGTTCACCGCTGTCTCCGTGCCGCCGTGGTAGGAGCGGTAGCGCGAGAGCACCTTGTAGCGGCCGGTGTGCAGGCGCGCCATCCGGACGGCGTGTTCGACCGCGTCGGCGCCACCGTTGGTGAAGAAGATCGTGTCGAGATCGCCGGGCGTGCGTTCGCTGATCAGGCGGGCCGCCTCCGAACGGGCATCATTGGCGAATGACGGTGCGACAGTGCAGAGTTTGGCCGCCTGCTCCTGGATCGCGGCGACGACCTTCGGATGCTGGTGGCCGATATTGGTGTTCACCATCATCGAGGAGAAGTCGAGCAGGCGATTGCCCTCGCCGTCCCACACGTAGCAGCCTTCGGCGGCGGTGAGCACCGTTGGCGTGAGAGCTGCTTGCGCGGACCAGGAATGGAAGACGTGGCGGCGGTCGAGTTCGTAGGCGCGAGCGGCCTCTTCGGAAAGCGTCATGTCGAGTCTCCCTCGGGTTACTTGTTCTGCGGGAAGCCGAGTTCCAGCCCACCGTGGCTCGGATCGAGCCAGCGGGCGGTGACCGCCTTGGTGCGGGTGAAGAAGTGCACGCCGTCGGTGCCGTGCGCGTGCGAGTCGCCGAACAGCGAGTTCTTCCAGCCGCCGAAACTGAAATAGGCCATCGGCACCGGGATCGGGACGTTGACGCCGACCATACCCACCTCCACCTCGTGCTGGAACCGGCGTCCGGCGCCGCCGTCGTTGGTGAAGATGGCGGTGCCGTTGCCGTAGCGGTTCGCGTTGATCAGCGCCACCGCCTCCTCGTAGGTGTCGACCCGCACGACCGACAGCACGGGGCCGAAGATCTCGTCGGTATAGACGCTCATGGTGGGCGTCACCTCGTCGAGAATCGTCGGGCCGAGCCAGAATCCGTCCGGCGCGCCGTCGACGGTGAGATCGCGACCGTCGAGAACCACACGGGCACCGGCGTTTTCGCCCGCGTCGATGTACTCGGCCACTCGGTCGCGGTGCGCGCGGGTGATCAGCGGGCCCATCTCCGCCCCGCTTGCGCCGTCGCCGGTGACGATGCTCGCGGCCCGCTCGCTGATCTTGGCGACCAGGTCGTCGGCCACCCCGCCGACCGCGACGACCACGCTGATCGCCATGCACCGCTCACCCGCCGACCCGAAACCGGCGTTCACGGCGGCGTCGGCGGCCAGGTCCAGATCGGCGTCGGGCAGCACCACCATGTGGTTCTTCGCACCGCCGAGCGCCTGTACCCGCTTGCCCGCCACGGTGCCGCGCTGATAGACGTACTTGGCGATCGGGGTGGAGCCGACGAACGACACCGCCTTGATCGCCGGGTTGTCCAGCAGTTCGTCGACGGCGA
This sequence comes from Nocardia salmonicida, assembly GCF_036142455.1. Classification (NCBI taxonomy): domain Bacteria; kingdom Bacillati; phylum Actinomycetota; class Actinomycetes; order Mycobacteriales; family Nocardiaceae; genus Nocardia; species Nocardia salmonicida. The sequence goes on along the minus strand of NZ_CP108014.1, from coordinate 4,054,610 downwards.
CCTTGTCGCCCTGCACGACGTTGAACACACCGTCGGGCAGCCCCGCTTCCTGCCACAGCCGCGCCAGCCACAGCGCCGCCGACGGATCCTTCTCACTCGGCTTGAGCACCACCGTGTTGCCCGCGCCGATGGCGAGGGGGAAGAACCACATCGGCACCATGGCGGGGAAATTGAACGGTGCGATGATCGCGACCGGGCCGAGCGGCTGACGGATCGAGTAGATGTCGACCTCGGTCGAGGCGTTCTCGGTGAACCCGCCCTTGAGCAGATGCGGAATGCCACAGGCGAATTCGACGACCTCGAGACCACGGGTCACCTCGCCGAGCGCATCGGCGGCCACCTTGCCGTGTTCGGCCGTGATGATCGCGGCCAGTTCCGTTCTGCGTTCGGCGAGCAGCTCGCGGAAGCGGAACAGCACCTGGGTGCGGCGGGTGAGCGAGGCGTCACGCCAGGACGCGAAGGCCACCGTCGCGGCGTCGATCGCGGCGCGGGTATCGGCCACGTTCGCCAGCGCCAGCTCCCCGGTGACGACGCCGGTGGCGGGATTGGTCACCGGTGCTGTCGTCTCGCTGGTACCGCTCACCGATTTGCCGTCGATCCAATGGCCGATGGACTGCATGAATGCCTCGATTCGCCGAGTGGTGTCGTGCCTCCACCCTGGTCCATCCGGAGCCCGGAAAGGGCCGACGATGTGTACACATTTGCGGCATTCGTATTACGATCTGTCAGTGCTGTTGACGGTGGCCGATGTGCTCGCGACCCCGGTGATGCAGGCCGGGCAACCCGAGGTCATCTGTGCCGCGAACCTGGACCGACCGGTGCGCTGGGTGCATGTCAGCGACCAGGCCGACGTCGCCGATGTTCTGGTCGGCTCGGAGTTGATCCTGACCACCGGGCAGGCACTCGCCGCTCCTGAGCAGGCACGGATCGCCTACCTGCGATCGCTGTCCGCCGCCGGGGTCGCGGGCCTGGTCGTGGAACTCGGCAGCTACGTGAGCGAACTCGGTCCCGTCGTCGCCGCCACGGCCGCCGAACTCGAGCTGCCGGTGATCGTGCTGCATCGGGTGACCCGCTTCGTGGAGATCACCGAAGCGGTCCACCGGGCGATCGTCGCCGACCAGTACGCCGAGCTGGAGTTCGCGCGCACCGTGCACGAGACGTTCACCGACCTGAGTGTGCGCCGTGCCGCGCTGGCCGAGATCGTGCAGACCGCCGCGAGCATGCTCGACGCGTCGGTGGTGCTGGAAGACCTCTCACATCGAGTGCTGGCGGCCACCGCCCGGCACGCCACTTCGGCTGCGCTGCTGGAGGAGTGGGAGGCCGTTTCGCGGATGCTGCCCGACGGATCCGGCGTGGTCGGCGTCGGACCGCACACGCAGCGCTGGGGCAGGCTGATCCTGCGCACCGACCGAACCCATACCGCGCGGGTCGCCATGGTGCTCGAACGCGCCGCGCAAACCATCACCCTGCACCGGATGATCGACAAGGACCGCTTCGGGCTGCACCGGCAGGCCCAAACCGGCCTGATCGCCGACCTGGTGGACGGGCGGGTCTCCGACGAGCGCGACGCACAGGCGCGCGCCGCGGCGCTCGGTCTGCGCCGGCGCGCCCGCTATGTGCCGCTGGTGATCGAAATCGACACCGAGTCGACGACGGATCCAGTCGCGGCCCAACGACGGAGTGAGTCGATCGTCGAAGCCGTGACGCATGCCCTCGGCTTGGTCGACGCCTCGGCGCTCAGCGCGGCGGCGCACCGGCGAACGCGCGGTGGGACCGACGGCGAACAGGTCGCCGTGATCCTGGCGGTGACTCGTGGCGGCGATGTCGATGACCACTTGGCGCCGGTGTGCACCGCGGTCCTGGCCGAGACCCGCCGGGTCGAGGGCGTGCGTCGCGCGGTCATCGGCGTCGGCGCCGACTCCGATTCTCTGCTCGACGCCGCGGGCGGCCTCGCGCATGCGACGGGCGTGGCCGAGGTGGCCCGGTCGATGACGACGACCCCGAGCCGAATGTTCTTCCGCAGCGCGGATATTCGCCTACGCGGTCTGCTCTCGCTGATCCGCGACGAACCCGGCGTGCAGAGCTTCGCCGAGGCCGAACTCGGCGCGCTCCTGCGCTACGACATCCGCCACGCCGCCGACCTCACCGGCACCCTGCGCCGCTTCCTCGACCTGGCAGGCAACAAGACCGAACTCGCCAAGGCGCTCGCGATCAGCCGACCCACTCTCTACGACCGCCTCGCCCGCATCGAACGCATTCTCGCCGTCGACCTCGACGACGGTGAATCGCGCACCTCCCTGCACGCCGCGCTGCTCGTGCGCGACGTGACCGCGGGCGGCGATCCCGACGGTCGTGGTTCAGTCTTTGCGGCCGGTGAGAGCCAGTGACGTGCCGAGCCCGATCATGACCAGGCCGCTGGTGCCGCCGACGGCGGCGAGACGACGCGGCGACCGCGCGAACCAGGACCGGGCCGACCCCGCCACGAGCGCCCAGAGCGAGTCGAAGATCAGGCCGAACACCGGGATGCAGAGCCCGAGGATCAGCATCTGTTGTGGCACCGCGTGCGTGGTATCCACGAACTGCGGCAGCAGCGCCGCCAGGAAGACGATGTTCTTCGGGTTGGTGATCCCGACGATCAGCCCGTCCCGCAATGCCGGCGCTGGACGGTGCGCGTCCACGGTCTGCTCGGCGTGGAAGGCCGTCCGCAGCGCGTCGCGATGTCGAATCGCCTGTATGCCGAGATAGACCAGATAGGCGGCACCGACGAGTTTGATCGCCGTGAACACCGCCGCCGACGCCGCCACCACCGCGCCCAACCCGAACGCGACAGCGACAACCTGCCCGTACACCCCGATCGCATTGCCGAGCACCGTCATCAGCGCCGATCGCCGGCCCGCGGTGAGCGCGCGGCCGATAGTGAACAAGACGCTGGGGCCGGGCACGATCACCAGCAGAAACGCCAAGCCCGCGAAGGAAACGAGATGAGCCGAAGACACCATCGCTTTACGCTATCCGGCGGCTGAAGCGGGGACAATGACGGCAGTGTGGGGAACAACCATGCCCTGGTGGAGGTTGTTCCGCGCATGACGACACTCGGATTGATCGGCAGCGGACACATCGGCTCCACCGTGGCGCGGTTGGCGGTGGACGCGGGCTATGACGTGGTGCTCAGCAACTCGCGCGGCCCCGAGACCCTGGCGGATCTGGTCGCCGAGCTGGGTCCGCGGGCTCGGGCGGCTACCCCGGCCGAGGCGGCCGGAGCAGGCGACTATGTGGTGGTCACCGTGCCGTTGAAGGCGTATCGGGACGTACCGGTCGCACCGCTCGCGGGCAAGGTCGTGTTCGACACGAACAACTACTATCCCGACCGCGACAGCGCCATTCCCGAACTCGACGCCGACCAGACCACGACCAGTGAACTGTTGCAACGCCACCTCCCCGAATCGAAGGTGGTCAAGGCGTTCAACAACATCGCCTACGCCAACCTCGCCGAACTCGCCCGCCCCGCCGGTGCCGCGGACCGGTCCGCCCTTCCCATCTTCGGCGACGACCCCGACGCCAAGAAGCTCGCCACCGACCTCATCGACGCCATCGGCTATGACGTAGTCGACGGTGGGTCCCTCGCCGAAAGCCGCCGCTCCCAACGAGATACCCCGGTCTACGTGCGCCCCTATGCCGCCGACGACAACTGGCCGCCCGCCCCCAAGCCCGCCGGCGCCGAGGAGGTGCGTGCGGCCCTCGCCGCCGCCGAGGTCTGACTGTTGGGCGTCGTTCGGCTGTCCGCGGCCGGACGACCAACGCCTGTTCGGGGCGATGGCGCGCAGCGGCGGTGACAGGCAGGATCGGGGGGTTGTGGGTGTCGGTGCCGACGACGAAACTTGTTGTATGAGTGCGCTGTCGCAGAACCTGCTTGACCGGTGGATCGCCTTGGCCGGGGTCGAGGCCGAGCAAATCGGCGCCGGGGTGGTGGGACGCTACAGCGAACCGCATCGCCGTTACCACACCGGCACCCACCTGGCGGTGATGCTCGCGGCGATCGACGAATTCGCCGGTGCCGCAGCCGATATCGAAGCCGTACGATACGCGGCGTTCTTCCACGACGCGATCTACGCCGTCGCGCGGGCCGACAACGAGGAGCGCAGCGCCGACCTGGGCCGCGACATTCTCGAATCACTGGGCGCCGCACCGGAACTGGTCGAGGAGGTGGTGCGGCTCGTGGTGCTGACCCGCGGACACAAGCCGCAGCCCGGTGATGCGAACGGCGCGGTCCTCTGCGATGCCGACCTCGTCGTGCTCGGTGGCACACCCGAGGAATACGCCGCCTACACCGCCGCGATCCGCGCGGAATACGCCCACGTCCCCGACGACCTGTTCCGCGCGGGCCGCGCCTCGGTCCTTCGTAATCTGGCCGATCAGCCCCGCCTGTTCCGCACCGACCTCGCCCACGACCGCTACGAGGCGATCGCCCGGGCCAACCTCACGGCCGAACTCGCCGAGCTCACCGCCGACATCGGCTGACGTGACCGGCGGCCTGTTGCCCGGCTAGAGGGCGGTGAGTATCTCGGCGGCCAGCGGGCCCGCGGAGGCGGGGTTCTGTCCGGTGTAGAGGTTGCGGTCCACCTCGATGTGCGGCGCCCACGGGTCGCCTTCGCGGTAGTCGGCACCGAGCGCGACCAAGCGATTCTGGAGCAACCACTTCGCCTTGTCGGCGAAGCCCGCCTGGGTTTCCTCGGCATTGCTGAACGCGGTGAGGCGGTAGCCGGCAAAGGGGGAACTGCCCGACTCGGCGGTGGCCAGGAGCGCGGCGGGGGCGTGGCAGACGATGCCGAGCGGCTTGCCGGAGGCGAGCGCGTCGGTGAGCAGAGTGCCGGAGACAGGGTCGACGGCGAGGTCTTGCATCGGGCCGTGACCGCCAGGGTAGAAGACGGCGTCGTAGTCGGCGAGATCGACCTTGTCGAGGGCGATCGGACTCCGCAACGCGGTCGCGCCGGAGAGGGTTTCGGCGACCGCCGCCGCACCTTCGGCGCCGCCGTTGACCTCGGGGGCCATGCTGGCCTGGTCGACGGTCGCGATCACGCCGTTCGGGGTTGCCACGGTGACGGTGTGGCCCGCGCCGGTGAAGGCCGCGTAGGGCGCGGTGAATTCCTCGGCCCAGTAGCCGGTGGGATGTTCGGTGCCGTCGGCCAGTGTCCAATGATCGGTGCCGGTGAGAACGAACAGGATGTGTGCCATGGGATCAACGCTAAGGTCGATGGCATCCCCTGACCAATAGGATTGTCTATATGAGACATAGGACAGCCGATGGGTCGATGGATCTGGTGCAGCTGCGGACCTTTCTGGCCGTCTTCCGCACCGGTTCGCTCACCGCGGGCGCGGCCCAGGTGGGACTGTCCCAGCCGACCGTGACCACCCAGATCCAGGCGCTCGAGCGACACCTCGGCAGGCCGCTGTTCGAACGACTGCCCCGTGGGGTGACGCCGACCGCCGCCGGTCACGAGCTCGCGGCGCGGGTGAGTAGCCCACTGGAGGCGCTGGAGGCGGTCGTGAGCGGGGCGGTGACCGATCGTGCGGCGCCGCCCGAACCGCCGGTGCTCCTCGGCGGACCGGCGGAGATGCTCGCCGCCAAGGTGGTGCCCGCGCTCGCACCGCTGGTCGCCGACGGCGTGCGGCTCACTGTCAGCACCGGGATCACCGACGACCTGCTGGCCCGATTGCATTCGGGCGCACTGGACCTGGTCTTCGCCACTACCCGACCGCGTGGGCGTACCGTGCTGGCCGAACCGCTCGTCGACGAGGAATTCCTCCTCGTCGCGGCCCCCGAGATGGCCGACCGCATCGACACCGCCCGCCTGCGCGCCGAAGGTCCGATCGCGCTGGAGGGTATCCCGCTCGTCAGCTACGCCGCCGATCTGCCGATCTTGCGCCGATACTGGCGCCACGTGTTCGAGACCCGGCTGGAAGTCGAACCGGCGCTGATCGTTGGTGACCTGCGCGCGGTACTCGCCGCGGTCATCGCGGGGGCGGGGATCAGCGTGCTTCCGCACTACCTGTGCGGCCGGGAACGGGCCGACGGAACCCTGGTCACGCTGCTCGATCCCGCCGATCCGCCGATCAACACCGGATTCCTGGCGCGCCGGGTCGGCGCGCCCTCGCGACCGCATGTCGACCTGGTTCGCGCCCGGCTGGTCGAGGCGGCGCGAGGATGGCGGGCGGGATGCGGTGCCGAATAGGCAACTGGACACTTGCCCTTGACATGCAAGTGCGCACTTGCCTATGGTTCGAAGGGAGCGAACGGAGCGTGCGGAGTGACCGACATCTTCACCGCGTTGGCGGATTCGACACGACGTGCACTTCTCGATGAACTGGCCGATCGTGACGGGCAGACCCTGTTCGAACTGTGCGCCCGGCTCGTGAGCAAGCACGACATCAGCTCGTCGCGCCAGGCGATCACCCAGCACCTCGGCGTGCTCGAGGACGTCGGTCTCGTCCACACCCGTCGGCAAGGCCGCTACAAGTTCCATCACGCCGATTTCACGCCGCTGCGAGCGGTTTCGGTGCGATGGCCCATCCCTCAGGAGGACACATGATTCGCATCGGAGTGACGAGCGTCTTCGTCGACGACCAAGCCAAGGCCGAGGTCTTCTACACCGACGTGCTCGGCTTCCAGGTCAAAGACAAGGTGTCCCTCGGCGAATTCGACTGGCTCACCCTCGTCTCGCCCGCCGACGTCGACGGCATCCAGCTGCTGCTCGAGCCCGATCAGCACCCGGCGGCCAAGGCCTACAAAACGGCGCTGAGCGCCGAGGGTATCCCCGTGATCGTCTTCACCGTCGACGATCTCGACGCCGAATACCGCCGCCTGCTCGACCGCGGCGTCTTCTTCACCCAGGCGCCGGCGGCCATGGGCGCGTTCAGCACCGCGGTCTTCGACGACACCTGCGGCAATCTCATCCAGCTCATGGCCCCCACTACTGGGTAATGATGAGAAGTTCGGTGGGGGAGGCGATTTCGGCGCGCAGTCCGGCTGTGGTGGCCACCCGGGCGACGGCGCGGATGTCGGTGGGATCGGCGCGGGTGAGAACGAGGGCGCGGGCGAGCAAGCCTTTGTGATGTTTGTTGAAGTGGCTGACGACGGTGCGCGAGCCGTCGGGGTGCTCGGTGAGGACATTGGCGGTGATGGCGTCGGGGACCCGGCCCAGCTGCTGGTAGGTGCCCGAGCGTAGGTCGATGACGAGTTCGCCCGCGGCCTCGGTGTAGAGGGCGTCGGGCAGAACATCGCGCCACACCGCCGAAAGTGTCGGCAGCCCTGGAAGTTTGGTGCCGCCCGAGAGGCGGTAGGCGGGGATGGGGTCGGCTGCGCGGACCGCGCCGAACAGGGCCGAGCCGATGCCAAGGCGGGCGTAGGCCTTGGCGCGCTGCACCTTGGTGAACGACGTCGCGTCCAGTGCGTCGTAGAGGACCCCGGTGTAGCGCTCCAGGGCGGGGCGGGTCGCCGACGTGCGCAGGCTCGCGTTGCGGGCTATCTCCGCATCCGCGCCTTTACCGAGGCCGAGTACCCCGGCGGAGGCGGCGGGGTCGGCCGCCAGCTGCACCACCTCGGTGATCAGTTTGTCGCGAACCGCGCTGAGCTGCGGCATCGCCAGGACGTCGAGGTCCAGCGGCGCGCCCGATCCGCCGTCGGACTTGGTTTCGGAGGGAGGCAGCAGCACCAGCACGATCGTCAACGTTAATCGCCGTCGAAACCGCCACCGCGCCCCGCCCCGTCCGCGAGTTCAGCGCACGGCTTCGAGGAACTTGCGCGTGCGCTCATTGGTCGGTGCCTCGAAGATCTGCTCGGGCGGACCCTGTTCGACGATGCGACCGGAGTCGAACATCAGTACCCGGTCCGATACCTCGCGGGCGAAGCGCATCTCGTGGGTGACGATCAGCATGGTGATATCGGTGGTTTCGGCGATCGTGCGCAGCACGTCGAGGACATCGCCGACCAGTTCCGGGTCCAGGGCCGAGGTCACCTCGTCGAGCAGCATCACCTTCGGATCCATCGCGCAACAACGCGCGATCGCGACCCGCTGCTGCTGCCCGCCCGACAGCTGCGAGGGATGCGCGTCGGCCTTGTCCGACAGACCGACGACCTCGAGCAGGTGCCGAGCGCGTTCGCGCGCCTCGTCTTTCGACTTGCCGAGCACGTGGATCGGCGCCTCGGTGATGTTCTCCAGTACCGTCATGTTCGGGAACAGGTTGAACTGCTGGAACACCATGCCGATCTTGGTACGCACCGCGCGCAGGTGTTTCTCCTTGGCGGGCACCAGCTTTCCGCCGCGTTCGGTATGGGTGAGTGGTTCACCGTCGACCCAGATCACGCCGTCGCTGATCGTTTCCAGCGTCATCAGCAGCCGCAGGATGGTGGTCTTGCCCGACCCCGACGGCCCGATCAGGGTGACCTTCTCCCCGCGGCGGACACTGAAATCGAGCTGGTCGAGCACGGTGAGCTCGCCGAAGCGTTTGACCACCTGATCGAATCGAATCATCTCGTCAGTAGTAGGCAAGGCGCTTCTCCAGTCTTCTGATCAGCACAGACGTCGGGTAGCTGGCGAGGAGGAAGAACACCCCGGCCATCGTGATCGACTCCAGATACGCGAAGTTGCGCGCTCCGAATTGCTGTGCGGCGGTCACCAATTCGACGACCGAGATGGCGAACAAGAACGGTGTGTCCTTGAACATCGACACGGCGTTGGTGCCGAGCGCGGGCAGGCTCGCCCGGATCGCCTGCGGCAGCACCACCGCGCCCCAGGTGCGCACCGGCGGTAACGACAGCGCGCGCGCCGCCTCCCACTGCCCCTTCGGCACCGCCTCGATCCCGGCCCGATACACCTCGGCCAGGTAACTCGAATAGTGGATGCCGAGCACGACGATGCCGATCTGCAACGCCGAGAACTGCGTGAACAGCGTGTAGGCGAACAGCAATTGCACGACCAGCGGGGTGAGGCGGACGAACTCGCTCACCGCGTGCACCGGCGCGGCGATCGGGCGCGGCATCGTGCGCCGGATCATCGCGATCGCCAGCCCGAGCACCGCGGCCAGCGCGAAGCCGAGCACCGTTGCCAGCAGGGTGATCTGGAAGCCGTCCCACAGCACCGGCAGGGCCTCGCGGGCGCGCTCCCAACTCCATTCCGCTCTCATGGCGCCACCTTCGTGTCATCGGGCGCCAGGCTCAGCACTTCCTTGAGCGTGGCCCCGCGGCCCAGCTTGGTCTTGGCGCGGGTCTCGAGCAGGTTCATGCCCAGGGTGAGTACGTAGCCGAGGACGAAGTAGATGAGCAGGCCGACACCGAAGGAGAACAGGGTGTCGCTGGTGGTCTTGCGCAGGTCGCCGATCTCGTAGGTCAGGTCGTGCAGCGTGATGTAGGACGCCACGGCGGTGCCTTTGAGCAGGTGGACCAGCAGATTGGTCAACGAGGGCAGCATCAGCGCCCATGCCTGCGGGAACAGCACTCTGCGCATCCGCTGCCACGGACTGAAATTCAGCGCGACCGCCGCTTCGAACTGCGCGCGCGGCACCGCGTTGAGCGCCCCACGCACCACCTCGGCACCGTAGGCGCCGTAGTTCAGGCCGAGCGCCAGGATGCCGCAGAAGAGCGGGTCGAGCTTGTAGCCGAGCAGCGGCAGCACATAGAACAGCCAGAAGATCTGCACCAGAAGTGACGTGCCGCGGAAGAATTCGATCATCACGCGGGCACTGCCGCGCGCCGCGAGATTGCGTACGCGGGCGGTGGTACCGAGGGCGAGGGCGAGGACGAACGCGAGGAGCGCGCCGCCGATGGTCAGCTCCAGCGTGACGACGATGCCCTGCCACAGCGCGGGAAGGGCATCGCGTACCGCATCGACATTGCTCATGGGTGGATCAGATTTCGCCCTTGCACAGCTTGGCCGTCGTGTACTTCGGATCAGGGAGCTCGCGCTCGGTGAACCCGAACTTGCCGACGATCGACAGGTACTTGTCCTTGTCGCCGGTGATCTTGGCCAGCTCGGCGTTGTAGGCGGCGAGCAGGTCGGGATCGGTGGTGCGGAACACGGTGCCACCGGCGCCCACCTGCGGCTTGCCGTCGATGACGGCCACGAACGACGGCGTCACGTCGACGGCGGCGTTCGGTGTGTGGCTCTTGAGCCAGTTCAGCGAGATCGCGGTGAGCGCGAACACGTCGGCGCGCCCGGAGGTGACCGCGTCCATCCCGTCCTGCGGGGTGGCGACCTGGGTGGCGTCGATGCCGAGCGAGCTGGCGTAATCGGATTCGATGGCGCCGGTCATCGCGGTCATCTTCGCGCCACTGGCCTTGATCGACTGCATATCGGTCAAATTCATCGGATTACCGGGTTTCACCATCAGCGCCGTGGTGTACATGAATTCCGGTTCGCTGAAAGATGCCTGTTCACAGCGTTTCGGCAAGATCGACATACCGGCACTGACCGCATCGAAACGATTGGCCTGCAGGCCGGGAATCAGTGCGCCGAACTCGGTCTGCACACCGTCGACGGTCTTGATGCCGAGGTTGGCGAAGATCTCTTTGTGCAGTGCCACGGTGGCGCCGGTGAGCTGGCCGCCGTCCTCGAACGAATAGGGCGCTTCACCGGCGAAACCCACGGTGATCGTGCCCTTGTCCTTCAGTGACTGCAGGAGCTGACCGCTCTCGGTGGTCTCGGTCTTGGTGCATCCGGCGAGGGCCGCGGCCACCAACGCGGCACCGGTGAACACCGCTGTACAGCGCTTCGACATGGATTTCGTCTCAGCCATTGTGACCTCCCAAGGGCAGCGTTACCGCCACCAATTTTCTGTTGTAAGTACGTAATTGACTTATGGGGAAAATGTAGTCACCAAACAATTGTCAGATGCAGTTACGTTATCAGGTTGTTATCTGATGATTGAAACAGAATTCTATTGGGTAACCTGACAGGCGCTTATATGTTCGGACCGGTTTTCGGGGTGTCGGGAGCGCTCAGGTGGTAATCGGCTGTCGCCCCGCCCGGACCAGGGACTACCCTGTGCATCCGTGATCACCCGCCTCTCCCGCCTGTTCCTGCGCACCCTGCGAGACGATCCCGCCGACGCCGAGGTGCCCAGCCACAAACTGCTCGTTCGCGCCGGCTACGTCCGTCGGGTCGCCCCCGGCATGTACTCGTGGCTGCCGCTCGGTCTGCGCACGCTGCGCAAGATCGAGGACGTCGTGCGCCAGGAGATGGACGCCACCGGCGCCCAGGAGATCTCGCTGCCGACGCTGCTGCCGCGCGAGCCCTACGAGACCACCAATCGGTGGACCGAGTACGGCCCCGGCCTGTTCCGGCTCAAGGACCGCAAGGGCGGCGACTACCTGCTCGGGCCCACCCATGAGGAACTGTTCGCGCTCACCGTGAAGGGTGAGTACAACTCCTACAAGGATCTGCCGGTCACCCTGTACCAGATCCAGACCAAGTACCGCGACGAGGAACGTCCCCGTGCGGGCATCCTGCGCGGCCGCGAGTTCGTGATGAAGGATTCCTACTCCTTCGACATCGACGACGACGGGCTGACCAACAGCTACGCCACCCATCGCAAGGCCTACCAGGCGATCTTCGAACGGCTCCGCGTCGAGTACGTGATCGTGGCCGCCACCTCCGGCGCCATGGGCGGCAGCGCGTCCGAGGAGTTCCTCGCCGCCAGTCCTGTCGGCGAGGACACCTACGTGCGCTGTGTCGAGTCCGGCTACGCGGCGAACGTGGAAGCCGTGGTCACGCCCGCGCCCGCGCCGCTGCCCATCGAGGGTCAGGCCGCCGCGGTCGAGTACGACACTCCGAACACCCCCACCATCGCGACGCTCGTCGACTGGGCCAACGAGGCGAAGGTCCTCGACCGCACGGTGACCGCCGCCGACACGTTGAAGAACGTGATGGTGAAGCTGCGCCACCCCGACGGCAAGACCGAGATCCTCGGCATCGGCGTCCCCGGTGACCGCGAGGTCGACGACAAGCGTCTCGGCGCCGCCGTCGAGCCCGCCGAGGTGGAGCTGCTCACCGAGGCCGACTTCGCCGCCAACCCGTTCCTCGTGAAGGGCTACATCGGCCCGAAGAGCTTGGCCGCCAACGGTGTTCGTTACCTCGTCGATCCCCGCGTCGCCGAGGGCACCGCGTGGATCACCGGCGCCGACGTCAAGGGCAAGCACGTTGTCGGCCTGGTCGCGGGCCGCGACTTCACCCCCGACGGCACCATCGAGGCCGCCGAGGTCCGCGACGGCGATCCCTCGCCCGACGGCGCGGGCCCGCTGGTGTCCGCGCGCGGCATCGAGATCGGCCACATCTTCCAGCTCGGCCGTAAGTACACCGACGCCTTCGATGTCGACGTGCTCGGCGAGAACGGCAAGCCGGTGCGCCTCACGATGGGCTCCTACGGCATCGGCATCTCCCGCATGGTCGCGGTGATCGCCGAACAGCAGCACGACGAGAAGGGCCTGCGCTGGCCCGCCGAGGTCGCCCCGTTCGACGTGCACGTGGTGATCGCCAACAAGGACGCCGCCGCCCGCGACGGCGCCGAACACGTCGTGGCGGGCCTGGACGCCGAGGGCCTCGAGGTCCTCTTCGACGACCGCACCGCCTCGCCCGGCGTGAAGTTCAAGGACGCCGAACTGCTCGGTATGCCCTGGATCCTGGTCATCGGCCGCGGCTGGGCCGAGGGCAAGGTGGAGCTGCGCAACCGCTTCACCGGCGAAGCCGAGGAGATCCCGGCCGAAGACGCCGTGAGCGCGGTAACCGCCAAGGTTCGCGGCTGAGTGTCATCGCACGAATCGCGCTGTCCCACTGGATGTGGGGCAGCGCGATTGCTGTCTATGGCATTCGAACTTACGGCTACGTAGGCGAAAGTGCAGGTGAGGGAGTTGCGGGGGCGGCGTGGCGAGTGGGTGGCGCTGCTAAGTTAACGGGCATGACGAGTTCGCCCAGCCTGCTTTTCAACCCGGCCACCTACGACCCGCAGCACTTCGACGCCGAGACACGTCGGCTGTTGAAGGCCACCATCGAGTGGTTCGAGTCCAAGGGCAAGGCGCAGCTGCTGGTCGAGGATCGCGACGCGGTGTGGACCTCGGAGTTCCTCGAGTTCGTCGGCAAGGAGAAGCTCTTCGCGACCTTCCTGACCCCGGCCGCCTACGCCGACGGCGACCCGAACAAGCGCTGGGACGCGGCACGCAACGCGGCGCTGGCGGAGATCTTCGGGTTCTACGGACTGGCGTACTGGTACGCCGAGCAGGTCACCATCCTCGGCCTCGGCCCGATCTGGCAGAGCGATAACGAGATCGCCAAGCGCAAGGCCGCCGCCGACCTCGACGACGGCCAGGTGATGGCGTTCGCGCTGTCCGAGCGCGACCACGGCGCCGACATCTACAACACCGACCTGATCCTCACCCCGAGCGAGCCGGGCAGTGCCGATGCCGAGGCGGGCATCCTGTTCCGGGCGAGCGGCGAGAAGTACTACATCGGCAACGGCAACGTCGCCTCGATGGTGTCGGTGTTCTCGCGCCGCGCCGACGTCGAGGGTCCGGCGGGCTACATCTGGTTCGCCGCCGACAGCCGCCACGACGACTACCACCTGATCGAGAGCGTCATCCACGGTCAGATGTATGTCAGCCACTTCCGGCTGGAGAACTACCCGGTGACCGCCGCCGACCTGCTCCACGAAGGGCCGGAGGCCTTCTCGGCCGCGCTCAACACCGTCAACGTCGGCAAGTTCAACCTCTGCCACGGCGGCATCGGCATGGTCGAGCACTCGTTCTTCGAGGCCATCACCCACGCCAACAACCGCATCCTCTACGGCAACCCCGTCACCGACTTCGCCCACGTGCGCGGCAATTTCGTCGACGCCTACGCGCGGCTGATCGCGATGAAGCTGTTCAGCGACCGCGCCGTGGACTACTTCCGCAGCGCCTCGCTCGAGGACCGCCGCTACCTGCTGTTCAACCCGATGACCAAGTCCAAGGTCACCTCCGAGGCCGAGGTCGCGATGACCCTGCTGCTGGATGTGCTGGCGGCCAAGGGATTCGAGAAGGCCACCTACTTCGCACAGGCCTCGCGCTACATCAACCACCTGCCGCGCCTCGAGGGCACCGTGCACGTGAACGTGGGGCAGATCCTGAAGTTCATGCCGAACTACCTGCTCAACCCGAAGGAATACCCGGCGATCGGCACCGACCTCGCCCCCGGCGACCAGCCGTTCTTCTGGCAGCAGGGTCCGGCGCGCGGCGCGGGCAAGGTGCAGTTCGCCGACTGGACCCCCGCCTACGAGCAGGCATCCGAGGTCCCGAATGTCGGCCGGTTCTACGAGCAGGCCCAGGCGCTGCGCAGCCTGCTGCTCACCGCGGCGCCCGACGCGGACCAGCAGAAGGACCTGGACTTCATGCTGACCATCGGCCACCTGTTCTCCACGGTGGTCTACGGGCAGCTGATTCTCGAGCAGGCCGAGCTCACCGGGCTCGACCGCGATGTGCTCGATCAGATCTTCGACTTCCAGATCCGCGACTTCAACACCCAGGCAGCGGCGCTGCTCGGCAAGCCGTCGGTCACCGAGGCTCAACGAGCCTGGGCGATCGGGGCCCTGCGCAGCCCGGTTGCCGACGCCGAGCGGTTCGGTCGGGTGTGGCAGCAGGTGGAGGCCTACGACGGCGCGTACGCGATGCGCCCGTAGTCGGGCCCTCGGTTCCGGGTGGGTCGCCGATCTACCCGGAACCGATCTTGCCTACGCTCGCCCGGGGAAGGTGACGGTGATCGGCACCGATCCCAGAATCACCTGCCAGCGAGCGCGGCGAACGGCGGCTTCGGTGAGCGCCTCCGTCGCGGTGGCGCGCACCGTTTCGTCGGTCGCGTTTTCGACGACCGCGTACCACGCTGCGGCGCAATCGGATTCGACGCTCACCGCCAGATGCGCCGCCGGGATCGGATTGTCGACCGGGGCGGGCGGGGTATAGGCGGCGCCGGGGGCGTCCGGTGCCGTGCCGTCGGCTTCGAGTAGCTCGATCGTGGCGTCGCGGCGGGCTCGATGCGCGGCGCCGAACTCGGCGACCATGCGGGACCGGTCGGCGTTGGCGTACGCGGCGATCAGGCCGTAGGAGTACACGGCGGCGTACTCGGCGTCGAGCGCGTTCTGGAGGGTCTTTCGCTGTTCGGTCATGTCAGCAGGACTCCTGCCTGGGTGGCGCAGGCCGCACTGATCGACGCGAGAAGTCCGGCGCGATAACCGGATTCGGTGCGGGCCAGGGTGGCGGCGGCCTGTTGGGAGCGAACCAGCTGATCACGCAACTGTGCGACGGTGGTCGGCTGCGCGGCCGCGGTCTCGACCTCCGAAGCGGACACGGGGGAGCCGTCGGGGCCGGGCACGGTCAGCACGCCCGTGCGATGCACCGGGGTGGTGCCGTCGCCGTAAACGCCGAGTACGCGGTCGATTTCGGTGCGCAGCGCCTCGGCGTGCGCGGTGCGCTCGGTGGCGATCGTGCTCAGCGCGGCGTTCGACTGCGGCGCCAACGCGATCGCGGCCGTCGCGGCGGCGGCATCGGCTCTGGCCATGATCTCTTGCGCGGCAAGAGGATCCGGCGCGTGCACGGTATCGTCCTCGGCACAGGCGGCTAGCACGGCCACCGCGGGAATGCCGATCGCGCTCGCTCCGACCAGACGGAACAGCGTGCGGCGGCGCCAGGCGGAGCGTGTGTCGGCTCGCGCGGGCGTGGAGGGTGAAAGCTGCTGCACCGGTGTGGGATGCGGCACTGCGACGGGTGGGTGCGACGAGTTCACGCCGGTAGGAGCCGGGGTCGACCCGGCCAGGCGCGTGGTGGCAGGCTCGACCCGCGACTGCGGGGGGTCGTGCCGGTCGGAGCGCATGCCGGAAGGTCGCCCGGCTCTCGGCGGGACGGTATGGCGGTGGGGCACGAACACCATCGTGCCAGATGGCACGCCTCGGGCACGCCCGAGTCGGACCGGTGCGTGGTGCCCAGCGCCTGGTCCTTTACACTCTCTGAGCGCGTTACGCTAGACCTTCGGCGTAGATATTTCCGATCGCGTCACAACTGAACCAGGAGCCGCCCATATGCCGATGCCCACCGAGGAAAGGGTGAGCCAGCTAGTCGCTGAGCTCGTCGCACGCCGGGGTTTCGACCTCGAGGGCGTCGCGATCGTGGCTGCGGGCAACGGCGAGTTGGCTCCGGTTCGGGTGAAGGTCACCGTCGACAGCGACGGCCCCGCGAACCTGGACGCCATCGCCGCGATCAGCCGCGAGATGTCCGAACTTCTCGATGCCGCAGGCGATTTCGGCGATTCGGCCTACCTGCTCGAAGTGAGCACGCCCGGCGTGGAGCGCCCGCTCACCACCGAACGGCACTGGCGGCGCGCGCAGGGCCGCAAGGTCCGCGTGAAGCTGGCCGACGGTGTCGAGCGGATCGAGGGCAAGGCCCGTTTCGACGCGCGCGTCGGCCAACTCGCCGACGACGCCGCGACCGGCGGCGCCACCATCGCACTCGTCATCGGCGGCAAGACCAAGCCACATCGCGTTCACGTCCCCGTCGCCGATATCGCCGAGGCTGTCGTCCAGGTCGAATTCAACGCACCTGGCGCCGCCGAACTCGAACTCGCCGGCGGCATCGCGCCGGGCCGCCCGGTACCGGGCGAAGAGCCCGCCGACCTAGCCGCGCCAGGACAACACCTTGACACTCCCACCGAAGGGGTTGCGGAATGAATATTGAAATCGAAGCCTTGCGGGCGATTGTCGCCGACAAAGGCATCTCGATCGAGACCGTGATCTCGGCGATCGAGTCGGCGCTGCTCACCGCTTACCGGCACACCGACGGCCACGAGGCCAACGCGCGCATCGACATCAACCAGAAGACCGGTGTGGTGCGGGTGATGGCGCGTGAACTCGACGCCGACGGCAACCTCGTCTCCGAATGGGACGACACCCCGGAGGGGTTCGGCCGCATCGCCGCGACCACCGCCCGCCAGGTGGTGCTGCAGCGGCTGCGTGACGCCGAGAACGAGAAGTCCTTCGGCGATTTCGCCACCCACGAGGGCGAGATCGTCGGCGGTGTGGTCCAGCGCGACGCCAGGGCCAACGCCCGCGGCATCGTGGTGGTTCGCATCGGCAGCGAGGCCAACGGCGCCGAGGGGCTCATCCCGCCCGCCGAACAGGTGCCGGGGGAGACCTACGAGCACGGCGATCGCATCAAGTGCTACGTCTACGGCGTCTCGCGTGGCCCGCGTGGCCCGCAGATCCAGCTCTCGCGCACCCACCCGAATCTGGTGCGGCGGCTGTTCTCGCTCGAGGTGCCCGAGATCGCCGACGGTTCCGTCGAGATCGTCGCGGTGGCCCGCGAGTCGGGACACCGTTCCAAGATCGCCGTGCAGTCCACTGTGCCCGGCGTGAACGCCAAGGGCGCGTGCATCGGTCCGATGGGCCAGCGCGTGCGCAACGTGATGAGCGAACTGGCGGGCGAGAAGATCGATATCATCGACTACGCAGAGGATCCGGCGACCTTCGTCGGCAATGCGCTGTCTCCGTCGAAGGTGGTATCGGTCACGGTCGTCGATCCCGACGCCAGGGCGGCACGGGTGATCGTGCCCGACTTCCAGCTCTCGCTGGCGATCGGCAAGGAGGGCCAGAACGCCCGCCTGGCCGCCCGTCTGACGGGTTGGCGCATCGATATCCGCAGCGACGCGGCTCCGGAACCGGACGACTCCGTCCGGCCGGAAGCGCACCGTAGTTGATTCCAGGCGCGTCGAATCCCTGCCTGCGGATGACATGTTCGTAACTTCCGGAGGGGAGGGGTTCGTCGTTATGACCGGGTCACCGGTAGAGTGGGTACAGGACCGGCCCGCGCAATCCGTTCGCACCTGTATCGGATGCCGTCAGCGCGAGCCGTCTGCCGACCTGTTGCGGATCGTGGCGCAGCATCGGAACACCGATGTCGCGATTGTTCCCGATCCGCGGCGCAGACTTCCCGGACGGGGTGCCTGGTTGCACCCCGTTTCAGTTTGTTTGCGTTCCGCAGAGCGGCGCCGAGCATTCGGCAGAGCCCTACGAGTGTCCGGAAATCTGGATATCTCAGCCCTGGAGCAGTACCTCGAGAACAGGCACGAGCACTCATGAGCACACCGTGAAGCACCAACGATGAACGTCCGTCGGAGATAACCCGAGGTCGTGCGGGCCCGCCTTACCTAGGCGGCGTCACTGCTCGACCTCTCAGTGAGGAGAGCAGTGGCAGGCAAGGCCCGCGTGCACGAGTTGGCTAAAGAGCTCGGTGTCACAAGCAAGGAACTACTCGCAAAGCTCAAGGAGCAAGGCGAGTTCGTGAAGTCGGCGTCCTCGACGGTGGAAGCACCCGTCGCACGTCGTCTGCGTGAATCTGTCGCATCGAAGTCCGCTCCGGCGGCCGATGCCAAGTCGGCGGCCCGTCCGGGCCCGTCGTCGGCAGCAGCAGCCCGTCCGGCTGCCAAGCCCACCCCCGGTGGCCCTCGCCCCGGTCCGCGTCCGGCCCCGGCCGCTCCCGCCCCGGCAGCTGCTGCTGCCGCGCCGGCCGCGCCGAAGCCGGAACCGGCCGCTCCGGTCGAGGCCAAGCCCGCTACTCCGGCACCCGCGAGCCCCGCTCCGGCCGCCGCGCAGCAGGCTCCGGCCACCAAGCCCGCAGGCGCCCCCGCGCCCGGCCCGCGTCCGGCTCCCGCCGCGCCGCGTCCGGAGCAGGCTCCCGCCGCGGGTCAGACCCGTCCGGGTCAGACCACACCCGGTGCGGCCGCACCGGGTCCGCGTCCGGCAGGTCCGGGCCCGAAGCCGGGGCCCAAGGCTCCGCGCGTCGGCAACAACCCGTTCAGCTCGGCGCCCGATCGTGAGCGTCCGGCACCGCGTCCCGCCCCGCAGGGTGGCCCGCGTCCGACTCCGGGTCAGGGCGGTCCCCGTCCGGCTCCCGGTCAGGGTGGCCCGCGTCCGGCTCCCGGTCAGGGCGGTCCCCGCCCCGGTCAGGGTGGCGGCCAGGGTCAGCGTCCGGCCGCCGCGCAGGGCGGTGCCCCGCGTCCCGGTGGTCCCCGTCCCAACCCGGGTTCGATGCCTCCGCGTCCGAACCCCGGTGCCATGCCCGCACGTTCGGCACGTCCTGCTCCCGGTGGTGCGGGTCGTCCCGGTGGCGGCGGTCGTCCCGGTGGCGCTCCCGGCGGTGGCGGCGCAGGCCGTCCCGGTGGTGGTGGCGGCGGTGGCGGTTACCGCGGTGGCGGTGGCGGTGCCCCCGGTGCTCCGGGTGCGGGTGCTCCCGCGGCCGGTGGTTTCCGTGGTCGTCCCGGTGGCGGCGGCGGTCGTCCCGGTGGTCCCGGTGGCCGTGGTGGCGCCGCGGGCGCCTTCGGTCGTCCCGGTGGCGCGGTTCGCCGTGGCCGTAAGTCGAAGCGGGCGAAGCGCGCCGAGTACGAGAACATGCAGGCTCCCGCCGTCGGTGGCGTGCGGCTGCCCCGCGGCAACGGTGAGGTCATCCGCCTCGCCCGTGGCGCGTCGCTGTCGGACTTCGCCGAGAAGATCGACGCGAACCCCGCTGCTCTCGTGCAGGCACTGTTCAACCTCGGCGAGATGGTCACCGCGACCCAGTCGGTGAACGACGAGACCCTCGAGCTGCTCGGCGGCGAGATGAACTACGTCGTCCACGTGGTCAGCCCCGAGGACGAAGATCGCGAACTGCTGCAGTCGTTCGACCTCACCTACGGCGAAGACGCCGGCGGCGAGGACGACCTCGAGCACCGTCCGCCGGTCGTGACCGTCATGGGTCACGTCGACCACGGTAAGACCCGACTGCTCGACACGATCCGTAAGGCCAACGTCGCTGAGGGCGAGGCCGGTGGCATCACCCAGCACATCGGTGCCTACCAGGTGCTCACCAACCTCAACGACGAAGAGCGCTTGATCACCTTCATCGACACCCCGGGTCACGAGGCGTTCACCGCCATGCGTGCTCGTGGTGCGAAGGCCACCGATATCGCGATCCTCGTGGTCGCGGCCGACGACGGCGTCATGCCGCAGACGGTGGAAGCGATCAACCACGCCCAGGCCGCGGATGTGCCGATCGTCGTCGCGATCAACAAGATCGACAAAGAGGGTGCGAACCCGGACAAGATCAAGCAGCAGCTCACCGAGTACGGCCTGGTCACCGAGGAGTACGGCGGCGACACCATGTTCGTCAACATCTCGGCCAAGCAGGGCACCAACATCGATCAGCTGCTCGAAGCAGTGCTGCTGACCGCGGATGCCTCGCTCGACCTGCGGGCCAACCCGGACATGGACGCCCAGGGTGTCGCCATCGAGGCGCACCTCGACCGCGGCCGTGGCCCCGTTGCCACTGTGCTCATCCAGCGCGGCACCCTGCGCGTCGGTGACTCGATCGTGGCGGGCGACGCCTACGGTCGCGTCCGTCGCATGGTCGACGAGCACGGCGCGGACGTCCACGCGGCGACCCCGTCACGTCCGGTCCAGGTCATCGGTTTCACCTCCGTCCCCGGCGCTGGTGACAACCTGATCGTGGTCGAGGAAGACCGCATCGCCCGTCAGATCGCCGATCGCCGCAATGCGCGTAAGCGCAATGCGCTGGCCGCTCGCAGCCGCAAGCGGATCAGCCTGGAAGATCTGGATGCCGCTCTGAAGGAGACTTCGGAGCTCAACCTGATCCTCAAGGGCGACAACTCCGGTACCGTCGAGGCCCTCGAAGAGGCCCTTCTCGGTATCGAGATCGACGACGAGGTGCGTCTGCGCGTCATCGACCGCGGTGTCGGTGGCGTCACCGAGACCAACGTCAACCTGGCGTCGGCCTCCAACGCGATCATCATCGGCTTCAACGTCCGCGCGGAGGGCAAGGCCACTGAGCTGGCCAACCGCGAAGGCGTCGACATCCGGTACTACTCGGTCATCTACCAGGCGATCGACGAGATCGAGAAGGCCCTCAAGGGCATGCTCAAGCCGATCTACGAAGAGGTCGAGCTGGGCCGCGCCGAGATCCGCGCGATCTTCCGTTCGTCGAAGATCGGCAACATCGCCGGTTGCATGGTCACCTCCGGCTCGGTCAAGCGCAACGCCAAGGCGCGCCTGATCCGTGACGGTCGAGTGGTCGCGGAGACGATGACCATCTCCTCGCTCAAGCGGGAGAAGGACGACGCTCCTGAGGTTCGCGAAGGTTTCGAGTGCGGTATGACCGTCACCTACAGCGACATCAAGGACGGCGACATCATCGAGGCTTACGAGCTTCGTGAAAAGCCGCGCGACTGATCAACGCAATACCGTTCGACCCACGCCGCATCCGATTCTTCGGGTGCGGCGTGGGGTCTTGCGGGATCCCCATCTACCAGGAGGTGAGCACCGCTGTTCATCGGTGCGCTCGAATTCGATCTACTGCTCGGTGACGTGCATTCGCTCAAGGAGAAGCGGTCGGTGATCCGGCCGATCCTCGCCGAGCTACAGAAGCGCTTCGGCGTGAATGCCGCCGAAGCCGGAGATCAAGACCTGCACCGCCGGGCCCTGCTCGGTGTGGCCATGGTCAGTGCGGAAACGGGACACCTGAACGAGGTGCTCGACAAGTGTGAGCGGCACGTTGCCGCGCGTCCGGAGATAGAGTTGCTGGCAGTACGCCGCCGGATCTTCGGACCCGAAGACTAGGCTGCGGCACGGGTGTCACGGGTCCGCCAGGCGCAAGCCTGCGTAGGGCCCCACCCGCGCCGCCGAAGAGAGGAGCTCAGCCATGGTTGATCAAGCCAGGGCACGCCGGCTCGCCAAGCGGATTTCCGCGATTGTGGCCACCGCGATCGAATACGAGATCAAAGATCCGCGGCTGCGGTTCGTCACCGTCACCGATGCCAAGGTGACCGGCGATCTGCGCGAGGCGAATATCTATTACACGGTGATGGGTGAGACCATCGACGCCGAACCCGACTATGCCGAAGCCGCCGCCGGGCTCGACGCGGCCAAGGGCGTGTTGCGGTCCAAGGTGGGCGCCGGTACCGGAGTGAAGTTCACCCCGATCCTGTCCTTCACGCTGGACAAGGTGCCCGAGGTGGCCCGCGAGATGGAAGAGTTGCTCGCCAGGGCTCGCGCCATCGACGACGAGGTGGCCAAGGTCGCCGCCAACGCCAAGCACGCGGGTGACGCCGACCCGTACAAGGTCGATCGCGACGACGAAGACGAGTAGGCAGGCATGTCCGGTCATCGCCCGGGGGCGGTAGCTCGAGTGACCACGCAGGGCGTCGCGTCCTGTTCGGCAGGCGCCGCCTTGTCCGGCCGTGGACCGGTGGCCTGCGTGGACGCCGGATGACCAGCGTCCGCGACGGGACCGAACTGGGCGCGGCCGTCGCCGCATTGGCGGCGGCGCGTTCGGTGACCATCCTGTGCCATGTGCAGCCCGATGCCGACACCGTCGGGAGCGGGCTCGCGCTGGCCATGGCGCTGCACCGGCGCGATATACCGGTGTGCGTGTCCTTCGCCGAGCCCGCTGAGCTGCCCGCCTCGCTGCGCACCCTGCCCGGGGTGCAATTGGTCGTGCCACCGGCGCAGGTGCCGCGCGAGGTCGACCTGTTGATCGTCGTCGACTGTGGCGCGCGCAGTCGTCTCGGTGCGCTGGCCGACCGATTACCCGGCGCGACAATGACATTGGTGATCGATCACCATCGCGCCAACGACGGCTTCGGCACCGTCGACCTGATCGACGAATCCGCGGCCTCGACCACCGAACTGGTGACCCGGCTTCTCGACGCCTGGGGTGTGGAGATCGACGCCGATATCGCGCACTGCCTGTTCGCGGGCCTGGTCACCGACACCGGCTCCTTCCGCTGGGCTCGTTCCGGCAGCCACGCCATGGCCGAGCGGTTGCTCGCCACCGGCATCGACGGCACCGAGATCACCCGTGTCCTGCTCGACACCCACCCCTACGCCTGGCTCCCGATGCTGTCGAAGGTGCTGTCGACGGCGGTGGTCGTGCCGTCCGCCGCCGGTGTCGGCCTGGTCTACGCGCTGGTCCGCGCCGCCGACACCCACGACGTCGGCCCCGAAGAGGTCGAAAGCGTCATCGACGTCATCCGCACCACCGCCGAAGCGGGCATCGCCGCCGTCTTCAAGGAGGCCCGCGGCCACAACGACCGCTGGACCGTCTCGCTGCGCTCCCGCGACTCCGCCCCCGGTCGCACCGACGGCGTCGACGTCGCCGCGGTCGCCGGCGTTTTCGGCGGCGGCGGCCACCGCTTCGCCGCGGGCTACACCACCTACGGCAACGCCGAAGACGTTGTGCGCGCATTGATCGCCGCGCTGGGCTGACCCTAGGTCGCGGCGACCGTCTCGTCGCGTCGTAGGCGCAGCGTCAGCGGGACGCCGAGGATCGTTGCGGTGGCGCAGAGGGTGAAGGCCAGGGCGGGCTGGTCTACGAGGAGGCCGGTCAGGGCTGCTATGACGAGGCCGCCGAGGTTGCCGGTCATCCAGATGAGGCCTGCGGCGGTGCCTTCCGCGGCGCCGGTGTGGCGTTCGGCCATGGACAGGACGATCGGGAGGGCGGGCAACAGTGTCAGGCCGATGAGGACGAACGCCAGGAAACCTGTCGCCAGGCCGGGGGCCACGGCCACGAGCAGGCAGGCGGCGGCGCTGGCGGTGAGGCCGACCAGCACGGCGGGTAGTTCGATGCCGCGGTGCAGGACCGCGACCGGTATCACCGCGCAGCCGACGACACCGGCGAGGACATTCACCAGCAGGACGACGCTGGCCGCGTCGGCGCTCACGCCGGACGGCTCCAGCAGTGCCTGGCCATAGGTCGCCAGCGCGACGAACGTGCCGAACGGGAAGAACACGGCGACGCAGAGCCGGCGCACATATCGGTCGCTGATGGTCGCTCGCAGGGTGCTGAGCGAGGTCGAGGTGCTCGCCGCGGGTCCGGTGCCCGCGCGCAGCAACTCGACGGTCAGCGCGATCGCGGCCAGGGCGGCGAAGATCGTGCCGATGGCGGTGAGGGTGATGAGCTGGCTTTCGGCGGGCAGCGCCGCGCCCAGGACGAACGCCGCCG
Organism: Nocardia salmonicida; assembly: GCF_036142455.1. Classification (NCBI taxonomy): domain Bacteria; kingdom Bacillati; phylum Actinomycetota; class Actinomycetes; order Mycobacteriales; family Nocardiaceae; genus Nocardia; species Nocardia salmonicida. The sequence continues at coordinate 4,030,558 of NZ_CP108014.1, read as the reverse complement.
CCATACCGGCGAAGGTGCTCGCGGTGCCGACCGCGATGCCGGTCGGCCGGTCCTTCTCCTCCAGATAGTGTCCGGCGATTCCGGTGATGGCGTTGAGCACCAGCGGTTGGGCGATCGCGACGACGGTCTGACCGATGAGCACGATCGCGAAACCGCCGTCGAGCAGGCGCAGCGCCGCACCGATCGCGGTGAGTGCCGCTCCGGCGATCAAGCTGGGCCGGAACCAGCGATCCAGCGCGATTCCGGCGGGAACGGCCAGGACGACGTAGAGCAGCGGGAACATATTGGCCAGCCACCCGACCGCGGACTCGGACACCCCGAAGTACTCGGCGGTCACGGTCGTCACCGGCGCGTAGGTGAGCCACACCAGCTGTGTCGCCGCGCCGACCAGAGCGAATGCCGTGATCACCCGCCATCGCTGCACAAACACCATCGTCGATCCTGAGTTGTTCGGGCGAACCGGGCGTCCGCGGTGTGACGTCATCCGCCCGAGCTGGGCGAACGACCAGTATCGCTGTCCATCCTGCTCGCCGTCCACACTTCGTAGCTGCGATGTCGTGCTGATCGGTGTTGTCGGTGCCATGTGTCACCATCGGCGGGTCGGCGGCATTCGCGCCAAGGGTTCGTAGTGCTGTGGGAGGTCGGTGTGGAGTCCGCTGAGTCGATGGAGGAAGCCGTGTCCGGCGGCGAGGTCGACCGGGCGGGGCCACGGCGCATTCTCGGCATCGCCGTGCCCACGCTGGGAGTGTTGGTCGCCGAGCCGCTGTATCTGCTCTTCGACATCGCGGTGGTCGGCAGGTTGGGGGCGCTGGCGCTGGCCGGGCTGGCCGTCGGCGCGGTGATCCTCGGGTCGGTGAGCACCCAGTTGACGTTCCTGTCCTATGGAACGACCGCGCGCGCGGCCCGCAGACACGGTGCGGGGGACCGGACGGGAGCGGTCGAGGAAGGCGTGCAGGCCAGTTGGGTGGGTGCGGCGGTAGGTCTGGTGATCGTGGTGGTGATCCAGCTCTTCGCGGAGCCGTTGTGTTCGGTGCTGTCCGGAGGTGGGGAGATCGCCGACGAGGCGCTGATCTGGGTGCGGATCGCGTTGTTCGGCGTGCCGCTGATCCTGCTGTCGATGGCGGGCAACGGGTGGATGCGTGGCGTGCAGGACGTGCGACGGCCGCTGACGTATGTGGTGGTGGGACTGGCGCTCTCGGCTGTGCTATGTCCGGTCCTGGTGTACGGACTGCTCGGTGCGCCGCGGATGGAACTGGCCGGTTCCGCGGTGGCGAACCTCGTCGGTCAATCGGTCTCCGGCATCCTGTTCGCCTATGCCCTGCTGCGCGAACGGGTTTCGCTGCGGCCACAACTCGCGGTGATGCGCGCCCAACTCGTTCTCGGCCGCGACCTCATCGTGCGCAGCCTGTCGTTCCAGGTCTGCTTCGTCTCCGCCGCCGCGGTGGCCGCCCGTTTCGGCGCCGCGTCCGTCGCCGCTCACCAGCTGGTCCTGCAACTCTGGAATTTCCTCGCCCTTACCCTGGATTCACTGGCCATCGCCGCTCAGACCCTGGTCGGCGCGGCCCTCGGCGCGGGAAACGCGCACGGCGCCAAGGGCATCGCCCGCAGGGTCACGGTCTGGTCCGAGATCTTCGCCCTGCTCCTGGCCGCCGTTTTCGCCGCGGGCGTGACCGTGATCCCCCTGCTGTTCACCGACGACCCCCAGGTCCTCGACCGCGCCCACGTCATCTGGTGGTTCTTCGTCGCCATGATTCCGGTCGCCGGTGCGGTGTTCGCCCTCGACGGCGTCCTGCTCGGCGCGGGCGACGCCGCGTTCCTGCGCACCGCGACCCTCGTCGCCGCCCTGACCGGCTTCCTTCCCTTGATCTGGCTGTCGCTGATCTTCGACTGGGGCGTCGCGGGAATCTGGTCGGGCCTGGTCGCCTTCATGCTGCTGCGGTTGGTCGCGGTCCTCGCCCGGGCGAAGTCGGGCCGCTGGGCCAGGGTGGGCGCCGACATACCGAGCGGGGCGGCGTGACTCAGCGCGGGTAGGGGCTGAGCATGTCGATCCAGCGGATGTCCAGATCGCGGGTCAGGTACTCCAGGCGGGAGTTCCAGAACTCCTGCATGTGGGGCAGGGCCAGGTGCCGGTCGAGGTCGGCTTTGCTGCGCCAGACCTCGTAGAAGACGAAGACCGACGGGTCGTCGCTGTCGACGTGGAAGTGGTATTCGAGGCAGCCCTCTTCGGCGCGGGTCGGTTCGACGAACGAGAGCAATAGTTCGCGCAGGTCGTCGCGGCGTTCGGGTTTCGGGTGGGCGAATCCCACCAGGGCGTAGGTGCCCGGCATGATGCTCCTTAGGTACGATGTTCTACGTACCTGAGGACGGTAGGCGGCGGTTAGGTATGACGCAAGTCGTACCTATGTGGAGGTGGATGGGTGGAGGAGAAGCTCGAACTGGGAGCGGTACTCGGCGCGCTGGCCGATCCGCTGCGGCGTCGCGTGATCACCCTGCTCGCGCTGGATCCCGCCGATGGGGACCGCAGCTGCTCGTCGTTCGAATTGCCGGTGACCAAGGCGACCCGCACCCACCACTTCCGGGTGCTGCGCGAGGCGGGGCTGGTCCGGCAGGTGAATTACGGCAATCGCAGCACCGTCGTCCTGCGACGGGCCGATCTCGACGCGCGGTTTCCCGGGCTGCTCGAGCTGCTCGTCGCCGAGGCCTCCGACGCGCAGGGGTGAACCCGCCGGTGCTGTCGGCCCGGAGTGTGCCACTGTGGACAGGTGATTCCGAAGTTGATGGCGGTCAGCGATGTGCATGTGGGGCATCAGGGCAACAAGCCTGTGGTGGAGCAGATCGTTCCCGATTCGCCCGAGGACTGGCTGATCGTCGCCGGTGATGTGGGGGAGAAGGCCGAGGAGGTGCGGTGGGCGCTGGAGTTGTTGCGCGGCCGCTTCGCCAAGGTGATCTGGGTGCCGGGCAACCACGAGCTGTGGACCACGCCGAAGGATCCGGTGCAGATGCACGGCGCCGCTCGCTACGACTATCTCGTCGCGATGTGTCGTGACCTCGATGTGGTCACCCCGGAGGACCCGTTCCCGGCGTGGACGGGCTCGGGCGCCGAGAAGTACGGCGGCCGGGTCACCCTGGCGCCGATGTTCCTGCTCTACGACTACTCGTGGCGACCGGCGGGCACGAACACCAAGGCGGAGGGATTGGCGCTGGCGCGCGAACGCAATGTCGTCGCCACCGACGAGTTCCTGCTGACCCCCGACCCGTACCTCACCCGCGATGCCTGGTGCCACGCTCGTGTCCAGTACACCCAGCGCCGCCTCGACGCGCTGCCCGCGGAAACCCCGCTGGTGATGATCAACCACTTCCCCCTGGTCCGCCAGCCCACCGACATCCTGTTCTACCCGGAGTTCTCGCTGTGGTGCGGCACCGACCTGACCGCCGACTGGCACACCAGCTACAACGTGGTCTGCTCGGTCTACGGCCACCTCCACATCCCCCGAACCACCTACTACGACGGCGTCCGCTTCGAAGAGGTCTCCCTCGGCTACCCCCGCGAATGGAAACGCCGAGGCATGCCGGAACCGCTGCTGCGCCAGATCCTGCCCGAACCGGTCTACGCCGACGGTGACCTGAACTCCTGGGGCGGCCACTTCAAGGTCACCCCGGAGATGGAAGCCGCAGCCGCCGAGATGCGCGAAAAGGCCGAGCGCCGGCGAGGCATCTGATCAGCGAATTTGCAAGAAGACGAGCCGCCTGATTTCGTAAGGACATCGGTAACTCACCGGGCACGAGCAAACCCGCCCACCCCCGGTACCGCCAGACGCCAACGCTGCCCGACCAGCGCCTAGATCTGGCTTGAATACGCGGAGAGGCGGAACAGCAGTGCTGGAGAGGATTTTGCCGAGGAGTGTGGCTTCGGCGGAGCTGCTGGTGTTTCCGGAGGACTTGAAGGCGCATCCCGCCGAAGAGCACCTCATCGCCAAATCCGTGGAGAAGCGTCGCCGGGATTTCATCGGCGCCCGGCACTGCGCGCGTCTGGCCCTCGAGCAGCTCGGTGAGCAGCCTGTCGCGATCGGCAAGGGCGAACGCGGAATGCCGCTGTTCCCGCGCGGCATCGTCGGCAGCCTCACCCATTGCGACGGTTACCGGGCCGCGGCGACGGCGCATTCACTGCGTTTCCGTTCGGTCGGCATCGATGCCGAACCGCACGACACCCTGCCCGACGGCGTGCTCGATTCGGTCAGTCTGCCTGCCGAACGCGAGTGGCTGTCGGACACGCCGGGCGAGGGCCTGCACCTGGATCGGCTGCTGTTCTGTGCCAAAGAGGCCACCTACAAGGCGTGGTTCCCGCTGACGCTGCGCTGGCTCGGTTTCGAGGACGCGCACATCACCTTCGAGATCGACTCCCGCACAGACGATGCGGGCTCGGGTACCTTCCACACGAAGCTGCTCGTGCCCGGGTTGACGAACGACGGCGGCGCCGCGCTGACCGAGTTCGACGGCAACTGGTTGATCGCCGACGGGCTGATCCTGACCGCGATCGCGCACGGCTGATGGCAGCACGGGTGTCGCGGGTGGGCGAGCTCGGCGGTCTCGTGATCGTCGACAAGGACAGCGGGCTCACCAGCCACGATGTCGTGGCGCGCAGTCGAAAACTGTTGCAGACCAAGAAGGTCGGCCACGCGGGCACCCTCGACCCGATGGCCACCGGCGTGCTGGTGCTCGGGGTGGAGCGGGCCACGAAACTGCTGGGCCAACTGCTCCTCACCACCAAGGCCTACACCGCGACGATCCGGCTCGGCCAGGCTACGAACACCGACGACGCCGAGGGTGAGATCACCGCGACCACTCCCGCGCTGCACGTCACCGACGACGAGATCGCGGCCGGTGTCGCGGTGCTGACCGGTGACATCGAGCAGGTCCCCGCCACGGTGAGCGCCATCAAGGTCGACGGTGAACGGGCCTACGCGCGCGTGCGCGCGGGCGAAGAGGTGCAACTGGCCGCGCGCCCGGTCACGGTGTCGCGCTTCGACATCCTGGGCCGGCGCGACGTGGCCGACGGTGAATTCGTGGATCTCGACGTCGCGGTCGAATGCACCTCCGGCACCTACATCCGCGCCCTGGCCCGCGACCTCGGCGCGGCCCTCGGTGTGGGCGGTCACCTGACCGCCTTGCGCCGCACCAGAGTCGGCCCTTTCACCCTCGAACATGCCCGCACCCTCGAAGAACTCGCGACCGCCGCCGACGCCGAGCAGCCCCTGCTCAGCCTCGACATCGACGCCGCCGTCCGTACCGCCTTCCCGCTCCGCGACATCGACGAATCGCAGGCCACCGACCTGCGCACCGGCCGCTGGCTCGAACCTGTCGGTATCAAGGGCGTCTACGCCGCCATCGACCCACGGGGCAGGGCCATCGCGCTCCTGGAGGAGAGCGGAAAACGCGCGGGATCGGTGATGGTGGTGCGCCCCAGAGGAATCGGCGACTGACGAGCGGTTGTCGGGCGATGCTTCGACGGGCGATGCTCACTGTCCGGCCACCGGCGAGATCGGTGTCCGGGCTGTCGAACCCGCCCGCCGAGTCAGATGCCCACGGGTAGGCCGGATTCCTTCGTCAGGTGCTCGGCCAGCAGTGCCGCTTCGGCGGCGAGGCCGGGCGGGTTGGTGGCGATGAACATCGAATCCGCCGCCAGGTTGCCGAGGACATGCCAGGTGCCGGCATGCAGCGCACGGGTACGTGGTTCCGCGCGGAGACCACCCGTGGGTGCGAATTCAGCGGTGCCGCTGCCGAGTAGGCGTGCCATCAGTGCCTCGGTATCCTGCGGGGTGACATAAGCGGGTGGGTTCACGGCGTTGATCACGATGTCGGCCGTCCACACGGATTCGTCCGTCATCGTGAACCCGATGTCGTCCGCCGCGATCGCGGTGAGTCCGGTGCGCAATCGGACCTGACCCGAGTCCAGCAGGCGCAGCAGGATTTCCGCGTTGTGCGGGACCATCGGTGAGCTGAGGCTGCTGATCGTGCGGTAGTGATCGGTACGCAGCATCCTCCGTTCGGCGTCGGTCATGGCGGGCCACAGGATCGGGCCCATCGTGCGAATCGCCATCGTGAGCAGGCGCCGACCCAGCAGGGCGGAGTCGACATCGGCGAGCTGACGGCGCAGGCGAAGCACCGGGTCCTCGGCACCGGTCGCGCGGATCTCGGCGGCGAACTCGTCGAAATCCTCACCCAGGTCAGCCAATTCGGCACGCAGCAGCGCGACCACCGCGGTGAACTCGACCGGGCCGCCCGCGGCCAGGTCCAGTGCGGCGGCCGGGGTGAGGTGTCGCGGCGCCAATGGTCGTGGACGTTGCTGGACGAACGGCAGGATCCCGCTGCGCGAGAGCAGCGTGATCGGACCTCGATGGCCGTGCTCGGTCAACGCCGCCGTGATGTCGACGGCGGTCAGGCCGCTGCCGATCACCGCGACGTGCGCCTCGGGATCCACCTCGGTGAGCGTGCGCGCCAGCGGATACGGCTCGTCGAGGTAGCCGGGTGAGCCGGTCAGTCCGTACTGGTCGCGGGGACGGCCGCTGCCGACGCAGAGCACCACGCGGTCCACCGGATACAACACGCCGCCCTCGGTGCGCAGTACCACCGGCTGTTCCCGCGCGATGTCGGTGACCCGGTCGTTCACCACGCTGACCTGCCATCCGTCGCGACGTAACCGGTCGATCGACGCCCGTGCCGAGTGTTCCAGGTACTCGCCGTACATCGCGCGCGGCACGATCGGCTGCCCCAACCCGGGGTCGAGGAAGCGCACCACATCCGGTCGCTGTGCGAGCCAATCCTGGAAGTGCCCACGATCGCTCGCCCGCGCGGACATCAACGCAGGTGGGGCGTTCACGCGCACCGCGGGCACATCGCGCTGATAGGCCCGTCCACGCCACAGCGCCGCGGACCCTTCGAACACGGTGATCGTGCCCGGTGTCCCTTCCGCCCGCGCGAGCGCGTCGAGCAACCCGACCGCGGCCACTCCCGCACCGATGATCCCGATTCGCATATCGACTCCTGTCGTCGGAGGGCGTTGCCGCGCACTCTCATTCGATGGCGGGCACGGCGTCGTGCCCGCTCCGTGATCAGCGTGGTCGCGCCGGAGCCGCTGCGAAATCCCGCGTTTGCGGGATGGTCGGCGAGCACTGAACGCGACGACAATGGGCACATGACCGCCTCGGCTTCGCCTTCCCTGTCCGCTCTGCTCAGTGGGATCGCCGCGGCACCGGATGCGCACGAGTTGTTCGAGCGGACATCCACCCGCTTGCGCCGATCCGTGGGGTTCGATGCCGCGGTGTGGGTGGCCACCGATCCGGTCAACGGGCTGACCACCGCGCCGGTGCGGGTGGAGAACCTGCACGAGGGCGGCTGCGGAACCTACTGGGAGTCAGAGATTTTCGCTGAGCACGTCAACCTGTTCCGCGATCTGGCGGTGGCACAGGTGCCGGTGGCCGGTTTGCGTGCGGTCACCGGCGACCGGCCGACGCTGAGCCCGCTGTATCGAAGTTTTCTGCGACCCCGCGGATTCGGCGACGAATTGCGGGCTGTACTGCGCGTCGACGGCCAGGGTTGGGGACAGGTGAGCTTGTTCAGGGACCGTGGCAGGCAGGCCTTCGCCGCCGCCGATATCGCGGTGCTGCAAGCGTTATCGGCCCCGATGGCACGGCGCTTGCGCAGCTTCGCACGACCGGCGACCACGGGCTGGGACGGCGTCCACGCGCCCGGCCTGCTGCTGTTCGGCGCCGACGGCGCCCTGCTCTCGGTGAACGACGAAGCCCGTGGGTTGCTCGCGCAGATGCCGCCCGGCCCGTCCACGACCACCGACTCCGGCCTCGAATTGCCGTTGCCCGTCTGGATTCTCAGCACGGCGGGGCGTGCGCGTCTCACCGGCGACAGCGCCCGCATCCGTATTCGCACGCTGGCCGGCCGGTGGCTCGTCTGCCACGCCTCGTGTCTGCGCGATGCGCACGGCGAACCGACTACGACAGCGCTGGTGATCGAACACGCGACGCCGTCGGAGGTGGCCGCACTCGTGGCCGCGGCCTATGAACTGACCCGCCGCGAACTCGAAGTCACCGAACTCGTCGCGGCGGGACTGTCCACCGCCGCCATCGCCCGGCACCTGCTGGTATCGGCCCACACGGTGCGCGACCACGTGAAGTCCGTCTTCGACAAGACAGGCGTCACCAGTCGCGGTGAACTCGTCGCGGCCCTGTTCACCGAATACCGGCAACCGGCGGCCGATTCGGTCACACTGCGCGTGCTAGACGGCCAGGCGAGCTGAGAGTCGCCCACTCGTTGTGCGCCGCACCCACTCCCAGGAATCCGTAGAGTGGCGTGACCGGCCGGTGGTGGCCGCGGAAGAGGGATTCGTGAGATGAGTGCAGAGTCGGTCGACACGTTCACGCTGTGGGATCGCGACGGTGACGGGCTGGTGTCGGTGGACGATATCGCCGACGGAATCCGTTCCGCGGGAATCGACGTCGACCGGGAGGCCATCGAGCGGATGGTCGCCGCCGCGGACACCAACGGCGATTTCCTCGTCTCCCGTGCCGAATTCGATGCCGCCGTCGTCGCGGGGCGCATCGAGGTCACCGACGCCGACGCGGCCTTCCGGGTCTTCGACATCAACGGTGACGGCCGGATCTCGGTCACCGAGCTGGAATCGCTGATTCGCCACGTCGGCGCGGGCCACATCGACGAACCGGCCGCCGACCTGCTCGCGGCCGCCGACCAGGACGGCGACGGATACCTCTCGCTCACCGAATTCCGCGTGCTCCTGGATTTCCTGTCGCGCTGACAGAGCCGGGCCATTCCGGTGGCCTCGGCTGTCAGCGGCACTGGACTCCTCGCTAACGTCCTGTCCGATACCGGCGATAGCGAGGATGAATAGCTTTCGCGGCGGAGGGGCAGACCATGACTGCGATCGGGAAGACCTGGATCGGTGTTCTCGCCGGTGTGACGGTGTTGCTCACGGCGTGTGGGAGCGGTGATCCGCAGGGGCCCGGATCGACCTCGGTGCGCTCGACGATCACGGTCACCGCGTCGATACCGATCGCCACTCCCAGCGCCGCTCCCGCCGTGATCCCCGGCGGGCCCGCGCCTGCGGCCAGAGAGGGCGGCCCATCGAAGTCGGTGGGCGCGCCCACCGCTCCGGCGATGACCGCCACGCCGCCAGCGGCCGCGACCGGCACCGTCGTCCTGCGCACCGTGACCCTGTCCGGAGTGCCCGTTCGCGGTGTGCCGGTGCACCTTTCGCTGCAGCAGCCGTGTGATCCGTCGAACAACGACATCCCCCTCGGTGAGACGGTGGAAGCAGTGCGCCGCGACGGTGTCACCGACGAACAAGGCCGGGCGGCGTTCACCACCGAGATCGGTTGCTATTACTTCGGGATGACCGCCCCGTCGGGAACGAACCCGGTCCCTGAAGGCATGCACACGCTGTTCCTGGTCACCCCGGGCGGCACGGCCACCGGCGACCTGCGCTTCCAGGACACCCCGCCCGAACCCGCCCCCGCCTGCGCCGAATCCATCATCGAATCCGAACTCGGCGTCGATCCGGGACCCGCCGCCACCATTCCCGACTGCGACGGACAGTGGGGTGTCATCCGCTGGGATACCCCCGGCGACAACCAGCGCCTCATCACCCGCGCGTCGGGAACCTGGACCACTTACGTCAGGTTCCCCCACGACACCTGCTGGACCACCGCCACGGCCGACGGCGTACCGGCTCGCCTGCGCACCTATTTCAACTGCTGATCCGGCGCGACCGGACCGCTCTACAGATCAGGCGGTGAGCCAGATCGCTTCGGCGGCAAGGGTTCCCAGCTCGGTGGGATTCTCGGACGAGGCGATGTGCACGGCGATGGTGCCGGCGAAATCGCGGCGTTCCGCTACTTCGATGGTGGTGTCGAGGGCGATGCCGACGGAGTCGAAATAGCGCAGCATGGCGGGGTCGGAGTCGGAGATACGGGCGACCCGGCCGGATTCACCCGCGGCGAAGTCGCTGAGTTGACGGGCGGGGGGAGTGGGTACGGCGCCGTCGGTGGAGGGGATGGGGTCGCCGTGGGGGTCGCGGTCGGGGTGGCCGAGTTTCGCGTCGATGCGGGACATGAGCAGGTCCGAGACGGCGTGTTCGAGTACTTCGGCCTCGTCGTGCACCTCGTCCCAGCCGTAGCCGAGTTCGTTCACCAGGAAGGTCTCGATCAGACGGTGTCGGCGCACCATCGCGACCGCGGCGCGACGGCCGTGCTCGGTCAGGGTGATCGCGCCGTAGCGGGCGTGCTCGACCAGGCCCTGATCGGTGAGCTTGCGCACCGCCTCCGACACGGTCGAGGCAGACACGCCGATCCGCTCGGCCAGCAGCTTGGTCGACACCTTCTCCTGCGACCACTCCTGGGCGGTCCAGATGACCTTCAGATAGTCCTGTGCCACCGCCGAGAGGTCGGGCGCGATCGTGGCGGCGAGTTCGGCCTGCTCGGCGGGCTGCGTCAGCGCGCTCCGGGTCGCGACATCTCGTTTAGCTGGCACATCACCAATGTTAGGCATCCCTGCCCCGAATAACACATCGGCGAACCGGCACGCCGTGTATCGGTGATCCGGTCACACCGGAATTCAGTTCGCGCACCGCTTTGCGTAGGCTTCGCTCTGTGCAGAGATGGCGAAGTCTCGACGACGTGCCCGCGGACTGGGGGCGTTGCGTTCTCACGATCGGCGTGTTCGACGGGGTACATCGGGGGCACGCGCAGCTGATCAGCCGCGCGGTCGCCGCGGCGGGCAAGCGTGGCGTTCCCTCGGTTCTGATGACCTTCGATCCGCACCCGATGGAGGTTGTGCGACCCGGTTCGCATCCCGCACAGCTGACCACGCTGACCCGCCGCGCGGAGTTGGCTTCCGAGCTCGGGATCGATGTGTTCTGCGTGATGCCGTTCACCCAGGACTTCATGAAACTCACTCCGTCCGAGTACGTGCACGATCTGCTGGTCGAACGGTTGCACGTCACCGAGGTCGTGGTCGGCGACAACTTCACCTTCGGCAAGAAGGCCGCGGGCACCGTCGACACGATGCGCGAACTCGGTGAGCGGTTCGGTTTCGAGGTCGACGGGGTGACCCTGCTCGGCGAACACGCCGTCACTTTCTCCTCCACCTACATTCGTGCCTGCGTCGACGCGGGCGATATGGGCGCGGCGGCCGAGGCGCTCGGACGCCCGCATCGCGTCGAGGGCGTCGTCGTGCACGGCGACGGTCGTGGCCGCGGGCTCGGGTTCCCGACCGCCAACGTCGCCCCGCCGATGCATGCCGCGATCCCCGCCGACGGGGTGTACGCGGGCTGGTTCACCGTGCTCGGGTCGGGCCCGACCATCGGTGGCGCCGCACCGGGCGAGCGTGCGATGGCCGCGATCTCGGTGGGCACCAACCCCACGTTCTCGGGCCGCGCGCGGACTGTCGAAGCGTTCGTCCTCGACGGCGAGGCCGACCTCTACGGCCAGCACGTCGGTGTCGATTTCGTCGAACAACTGCGCGGGATGCGCAAATTCGACTCCATCGACGATCTGGTCGAGGCCATGGGCCGCGATGTCGAGGAAGCGCGCAAAGTCCTCACCGCCGCCGACGCTTGATCCCGGTTTCAACTTCTCGTCAAGGGTCGAGTAAAGTGGCTCCTCGGGTTTGCTGCGGTCCGCGGTGGCGCCCATCCCGGGTAACCGGACCTTCGAGCGCGGAACTGAAAAATAGGAGTCGAGCCACATGGCGCTGACCACTGAGCAGAAGTCGGCAATTCTCGCCGAGTACGGCCTGCACCCCACCGACACCGGCTCGCCGGAGGCGCAGATCGCGCTGCTGTCGAAGCGGATCTCGGACCTGACCGAGCACCTGAAGCAGCACAAGCACGATCACCACACCCGTCACGGCCTGCTGGCCCTGATCGGTCGTCGTCGTCGCCTGTCGAAGTACCTGCAGGCCAACGACATCAACCGCTACCGCTCGCTCATCGAGCGCTTGGGTCTGCGTCGCTGATCTGAATCGGACACGCCTCCTCGTCGAGGCGGTCGACACCTGGCCAACGGGAAGAAGTACACTTCTTCTCGTTGGCTATTCGTGTATTCGGGGACCATCGGGTTCCCGGCTGCATTACAACATGTGACAGCCGTGTGCATCCGTCCGCGTGGCGTCGGTCTTCGGTAGTGGCCTTTCGGCAGGCGTTTTTTCTCGCCGCCGTCGGGCTTCGATCGATGACCGCCTCCGCGTCGCCGCTTCCAAGGGGATACGGCCGGGTGCTGCGCGTGGCAGCCAGGAGGGTTTCCACGTGTCCGTGTCCGGTACGGCTGACGACAGCTGGGTTCGCGCCCACCATGGGAAAAGTACGCATGGAAACGGCAGCGCGACCAGCGAGACGAGAGGTCGAGAGAAGAAAATATGACGCAGACAACTGAACGTACTTCGACTGCGGTCGAGGTCGAGCCCGGTGTTTTCGAGTCGGTCGCGCTGATCGACAACGGTAGCTTCGGCACCCGCACCATCCGCTTCGAGACCGGCCGTCTGGCCAAGCAGGCCGCCGGCTCCGTCGCCGCCTACCTGGACGACGAGACCATGCTGCTGTCGGCGACCACCGCCGGCAAGTACCCCAAGGACCAGTTCGACTTCTTCCCGCTGACGGTCGACGTCGAAGAGCGCATGTACGCCGCGGGTCGCATCCCCGGCTCGTTCTTCCGTCGCGAGGGCCGCCCCTCCACCGACGCGATCCTGACCTGCCGCCTGATCGACCGGCCGCTGCGCCCGACCTTCATCGACGGTCTGCGCAACGAGATCCAGGTCGTCGTCACCGTGCTGAGCCTTGACCCCAAGGACCTGTACGACGTGGTGGCCATCAACGCCGCTTCGGCGTCGACTCAGCTCTCGGGCATCCCGTTCTCCGGCCCGATCGGTGGCGTCCGCGTCGCCCTCATCGGTGAGCAGTGGGTCGCGTTCCCGACCGTCGAGGAGCTCGAAGGCGCCGTGTTCGACATGGTCGTCGCCGGCCGCGTCACCGACACCGGCGACGTCGCCATCATGATGGTCGAGGCCGAGGCCACCGACAAGGTCATCGCGCTGATCGAAGACGGTGCGCAGGCGCCGACCGAGGCCGTGGTCGCCCAGGGTCTGGAAGCCGCCAAGCCGTTCATCGCGCGCCTGGTCCGCGCCCAGGCCGACCTGGCCGCGCTGGCTGCCAAGCCGACCCAGGAGTTCCCGCTCTTCCCGCCGTACGGCCCCGACGTGTTCGAGGCTGTCGAGGGCACCTCGAAGGTCGAGCTGAACCAGGCGCTGAGCATCGCCGACAAGCAGGCCCGCGAAGCCCGCATCGACGAGATCAAGGCCGAGGTGCTCTCGCGTCTGGGTGAGGACTTCACCGGTCGCGAGAAGGAACTGGGTGCCGCGTTCCGCTCGGTCACCAAGAAGCTGGTGCGTCAGCGCATCCTCACCGACGGTTTCCGCATCGACGGCCGTGGCCTGGCGGACATCCGTCAGCTCTCCGCCGAGGTCGACGTGATCCCGCGCGCCCACGGTTCGGCGCTGTTCGAGCGCGGCGAGACCCAGATCATGGGTGTCACCACGCTGGACATGGTGAAGATGGCGCAGCAGGTCGACTCGCTCGGCCCGGAGACCTCCAAGCGCTACATGCACCACTACAACTTCCCGCCGTTCTCCACCGGCGAGACCGGTCGCGTCGGTTCGCCGAAGCGTCGCGAGATCGGCCACGGCGCGCTCGCCGAGCGTGCGCTGATGCCGGTGCTGCCCTCGCAGGAGGAGTTCCCCTACGCCATCCGTCAGGTCTCGGAGGCGCTGAGCTCCAACGGCTCCACCTCGATGGGCTCGGTCTGTGCCTCGACCCTGTCGCTGCTCAACGCCGGTGTGCCGCTGAAGGCGCCGGTCGCGGGTATCGCCATGGGCCTGGTCTCCGACACCATCACCAACGACAAGGGTGAGGACGAGGTCCGCTACGTCGCGCTCACCGACATCCTCGGCGCCGAGGATGCCTTCGGCGACATGGACTTCAAGGTTGCCGGTACCCGTGACTTCGTCACCGCCCTGCAGCTCGACACCAAGCTCGACGGCATCCCCTCGCAGGTGCTGGCCGGTGCGCTGAACCAGGCGCACGACGCCCGCACCACCATCCTGGACGTGATGGCCGAGGCCATCACCGACCCCGACGAGATGAGCCCCTACGCCCCGCGCGTGACCGCCATCAAGATCCCGGTCGACAAGATCGGCGAGGTCATCGGGCCCAAGGGCAAGATGATCAACCAGATCACCGAGGAAACCGGCGCCAACATCTCCATCGAAGATGACGGCACCGTGTTCGTCGGTGCGACCGATGGGCCGTCGGCCCAGGCCGCGATCGACATGATCAACGCCATCGCCAACCCGCAGCTGCCCAAGGTCGGCGAGCGCTTCCTGGGCACGGTCGTCAAGACCACCGCCTTCGGTGCGTTCGTGTCGCTCCTGCCGGGCCGCGACGGTCTGGTGCACATCTCCAAGCTGGGCAACGGCAAGCGCGTGGCCAAGGTCGAAGACGTGGTCAACGTCGGCGACAAGCTGCGCGTGGAGATCGCCGATATCGACAACCGCGGCAAGATCTCGCTCGTCCCGGTCGAGGACGAGGCTGCCGCGGCCGCTGAGCCGGCCGCTGTCGAGGAGACCGTCGACGCCGAGTAAGCGTCGCACCGTCTGACCGAAACCCCCGCCGTTGTACGGCGGGGGTTTTGTCGTTTTCGGGCGCCGAATCGTGCCCGTGATCTGGATCACGACGATGCAACGGTGATGCAACGTTGTCTCGCCTAGTGTGTCTGGACACAGTAAGAACCTGTGTCGACAGCCGTGACGCCACTCATCGAGCAGCGCGTCCGACCGCTGTCGGCTCGGCGTACGCGGTCGGATCGCTGGACCGTTCTCGGCGTCGAAAAGTGAGTCTCCCAGGCGTGATTTTGACTGAATCCGGTCCGGTTTATTACTGAAACGAATACGCTTCTGCTCGTGTTCGGACGCGTGGTTCAGGTGTCGGGGTCGACGATGGAGGTCGGGAGATAACCGAGTCATTGCTGGTTGCGTGGTGGCGAGCCGGATTGCCGCGATCGTGTCATAGCCGATCGCACTGAATCCGGTGTGAGTGGGTGGATTTCGGGCAGGGTGCCCGAGGTTGGCCGCCCCCGCGCCGATCCACCTCACCCCGTGTGAGCCGGGGAGTTCCGAGAGTTTGTGCGGCCGTGTGGCGTTGCCCGCGGTCGGTAATGGAAGGCAGTGTGCGATGACCAACCCCACTCCGGCGCGCGCGGAAACAGAACAGCTGGCAGCGCTGGTGGCGACGGTCGCGGCGATGGATCCGGCGCGGATCGCGGTCGAGTTCGATGGCGCCGCGGTGTCCTATGCCGATCTCGATGCCCAGCTCACACTGATGGCCGAGCTCACCGGTGGGGCCCTGGACGCGGACACGCTCGTGCAGGTGGTGCTCGCCGAATTGTTCCCCGGCGTGGTCGATGCCGCCGACGGGGCCTTCGGCGCACTGTTCGATGCGCTCGCGGGCGATGCGATGGCAGCGCTGGGGATGGAACCGTCGGCCGCCGCGACGCTTGTCGATCGGTTCACCGCGCAGGTCGCTCGCACGCCTGATCGGGTCGCGGTGCAGTTCGGTGACGAGGTGCTGACCTATGCGGAATTCGATGCCAGGGTGCGGGTGCTGGCGGCGCGGCTGGTCGAGTTGGGTGTCGGGCCGGAGACGCTGGTCGGGGTGGCGCTGCGACGCAGCGTGGAGTTGATCGTCGCCGTGCACGCGATCGTGCACGCGGGCGGCGCGTATGTGCCGCTCGACCCCGATCATCCGGTGGACCGGTTGCACTATGTGCTCGAGGTGGCGCGGCCGGTGGTGGTCGTGACGAGAGTCGGCGATGAGCCGGATCTGAACGGCGCACCGTCGCTGCGCACCGATGACATCGACTGGGACGCGGTGCCCGGTGAGGTCGTGTCCGGGGTGCGAGCCGGCAATACGGCCTACGTCATCTTCACTTCGGGTTCCACCGGCCGCCCGAAGGGTGTGGCCGTGACCCACGGCGCGATCGTGGCGAACCTGGTGTGGCGGCAGCGCCGCTACGGCATGACCGATACCGATGTGGTGTTGCAGAAGACGCCCTACACCTTCGATGTGTCGCTGTGGGAGCTGTTCTGGCCTCTGCAGGTGGGTGCTCGGCTCGTTATCGTCGAGCCGGGTCGCCACGGTGATCCCGCGTATCTGGCGGCGTTGATCGCTCAGCACCGGGCCACGGTGACGCACTTCGTGCCGTCGATGCTGGCCGCGTTCGTCGGTGAATTGGGCCCCGACGTGGATCTGTCGTCGTTGCGGATGGTGTTCGCCTCGGGCGAGGCGCTGCCCGCCGCCACCGCCGCGCGGCTGCGCACGCTCTCGTCGACCGCGCTGCACAACCTGTACGGGCCCACCGAGGCGGCAGTCGATGTCACCGCGCACGAGGTGACCGCGGCGGACGAGGTGTCGGTGCCGATCGGGGGTCCGGCCGATCACACCGGGCTGCTGGTGCTCGACGAGAATCTCGATCGGGTGCCGGTCGGCGTCGTCGGCGAGCTGTACCTCTCCGGTATCCAGCTGGCTCGCGGCTATGTCGCGCGGCCCGGACTGACCGCGGATCGTTTCGTGGCGAACCCGTACGACGTGGCCGGTGAGCGCATGTATCGCACCGGTGACCTGGTGCGGGAGTCGCGCGGTGAGCTGGAATACCTGGGGCGCACCGACTTCCAGGTGAAACTGCGTGGCTTGCGGATCGAGCTGGGGGAGATCGAGGCCGTGCTGGCCACGCATCCTCGGGTCGGCAATGCCGCGGTGCTACTGCATCGGCATGCCGCCGGTGAGGCGCTGGTCGGCTATGTGGTGAGCGTCGACGGGGCGGCACTCGACGAGGCCGAGTTGCTCGCGCACGCCAAGTCGTCGATGCCCGAGTACATGGTGCCCTCGCTACTGGTGCAGCTGGACGCGATGCCGACCAATGCCAGCGGCAAGCTGGATCGGAAAGCGCTGCCGGAGCCCGATTTCCGGGTTTCCGCCGCTGAGTTCCGGGAGCCCCGTACCACGGCTGAACGTGCTGTCGCCGCGTTGTTCGCCGAGTTGCTCGATGTGGAGACCGTCGGGTTGGACGACGACTTCTTCCGCCTCGGCGGCAACTCGCTGATCGCCACCCGTGCGATCGGCCGGTTGCAGGCGAATTTCGGTGTGCGGGTGAATGTTCGCGACTTCTTCGACAGCCCGACCGTCGCGGTGCTGGCGACATTGGTCGAGGACGGCGTGGCCGACGACCGGCCCGCGCTCGTCGCGGGGCCGCGTCCGGCGGTGGTGCCGCTCTCGCCCGCGCAGCAGCGGATGTGGTTCCTGAACCGGTTCGATCCGGAGACCGGTGCGTACAACATCCCGATCGCGGTGCGGTTGTCGGGTGTGCTGGATCAGGACGCGCTGCGGGCGGCGGTCGGTGATCTGATCGTGCGGCACGAGGTGCTGCGCACGGTGTATCCCGAGGTCGACGGGGTGGGGACGCAGGTCGTCCTCCCTGTCGCCGAGGCGCTCGCATCGCTCGCCGCCGAACTGCTCGACCCCGTCGGCATCAGCGCTGGGGAACTGCCCGGCGTCTTGGCCGAGGTGATCCTGCGTGGATTCGATGTCGTCGCCGCGCCCCCCGTGCGCGTGCGGCTGTTCGAGGTCGACGGCGATCACGTGTTGGTGCTGGTGGTACACCACATCGCCTCCGACGGCTGGTCGGCCGGTCCGTTGGTGCGCGACACGATGGCTGCCTACTACGCGCGTACCGAAGGCACGGCGCCGCAGTGGGCTCCGTTGCCGGTGCAGTACGCCGACTACACCCTGTGGCAACGTGCGCTCCTCGGCGAGGAAACCGCTGCCGACTCCCGAGCCGGGCGTGAGATCGCGTTCTGGCGGGACTCGCTGGCCGGGCTGCCGGACGAGTCGAGCCTGCCGACCGATCGGCCGCGCCCCGCCGTGGCATCGATGCACGGGCGCCGGGTCTTCTTCGAGCTCGATGCCGAGGTGGTCGCGGCGCTGAATGCTGTTGCCGCAGAACAGGGCGCGACCCTGTTCATGGTGCTGCACGCGGCGTTGTCGGTGCTGATCGCACGCCTGTCGGGCACTGCGGATGTGGCGATCGGCACGCCGGTCGCCGGACGCGGCGCCGCCGAACTCGACGACGTCATCGGCATGTTCGTCAACACGGCCGTGCTGCGCACTCAGGTGCGTGGCGCCGAACCGTTCGCCGAGCTGCTCGGCCGTGTTCGCACCGGGGACCTCGCCGCCTTCGACCACACCACTCTGCCGTTCGAGCGGCTCGTGGAGGTGCTCGCGCCGTCGCGTTCGGCCGGTCGCCATCCGCTGTTCCAGGTGGCGCTGTCGCTGCAGAACCTGCCGCCGACGACCTTCGAACTGCCCGGTCTGCGCGCTGCCGCCGTCGAAATGCCTTACGACATCGAGAAGTTCGATCTCTCGCTGACCCTGCGTGATTCCCCGACCATGGGTCTGTCCGGCGAATTCTCCTACGCCACAGATCTGTTCGATGAGCCGACCGTCACGCGCATGATGTCGCGCTTCACCGGACTGCTCACCGCGATCGCCGCCGCCCCGCAGACCCCCGTCGCCGATCTGCCCCTGCTGATCGACACCGAACTCGCCGAGCTCACCGCTCGCTCCGGCGGCCCGTCCACCCCCGCCCCGCTGCTGCCACAGGTGCTCGCCCGCGCCGCCGCCGACCCCACCGCGATCGCCATCCGCGACGGCGCCCGCACCCTGACCTACGGCGAGCTCGACGCCGCATCCACCCGCCTGGCCGCCCGGCTCACCGATCTCGGTATCGGTGCGGGCGATGTTGTCGCCGTGAGCATTCCGCGTTCCGCCGACTCGGTCACCGCGATCTGGTCCGTCGTGAAGTCCGGTGCGGGCTTCCTCCCGGTGGACCCGAACTATCCTGCCGATCGCATCGCGCACATGCTCTCCGATTCCGGTGCGGCGGCGGGCATCACGATCGAGGCCGTGTCGGCGGACTTGCCCACCACCGTGAACTGGCTCGCGCTCGATGGTCTCGGTTCCGCCGCGGCGACGACCGGTGGCGCCGCACCCGGTCGCGCGGTGGATCCGCTGGATCCCGCCTACGTCATCTACACCTCCGGCACCACCGGTCTGCCCAAGGGCGTGGTGATTCCGCACGGCGCGGTCGCGGCGTATCTGCCCGTGCAGGCCGGGCGCTACTTGGCCTCCGCCGATGCGCGCGTGTTGCATGTGGCGTCGCCGTCGTTCGATATCTCCGTGGCCGAGCTGCTGCTGACGGTGACCGAGGGGTCGACGATGGTTGTCGCGCCCGCCGGGGTGTTCGGTGGGGCCGAGCTGGGAGAACTGTTGCGGGTCGAGCGGGTGACCCATGTGGTCATCACGCCTTCGGCGTTGGCGACGGTGAACCCGGACGGGCTCGACGAGCTGCGCGTGGTGGTGGTCGGTGGTGAGGCGTGCCCCGTGGAACTGGTGGCACGCTGGACTGCCGCGATCCCGGGTCTGATCTTCCGCAACGGTTACGGTCCGACCGAGACGACCATCGTCACCAATATCAGCGAACCCCTCGGTGCGACAACGCCGGTCACCCTCGGCGCGCCGGTGGAGGGCACGACCGAACTGGTGCTCGACGACCGGCTGCGACCGGTGCCGGCCGGGGTGGTCGGCGAGCTGTACATCGCCGGTGCGCAGCTGGCGCGCGGGTACCACCGCAGGCCCGCGCTGACCGCCGGACGGTTCGTCACCAATCCCTTCGGCGCTCCCGGTGAGCGGATGTACCGCACCGGTGACACCGTGCGCTGGGTGCGGCGCGAGGACTCGTTCGATCTGGAGTACCTGGGCCGCAACGACTTCCAGGTGAAGGTGCGCGGTTTCCGGATCGAGCTCGGCGAGATCGACGCGGTTCTCGCCCGCCATCCCTCGGTGGACTTCGCCGCCACCATCGGCCACCGGACCGACGCGGGCGCGACCCTGCTCGTGTCCCACGTGGTGCCCGTCGCCGGCGCCACGATCGATACCGCGACCCTCCTCGCGCATACCGCCGCACACCTGCCCGCGCACATGGTGCCCGCCGCGATCGTCGCCCTCGACGCCGTGCCGCTGACCCCGGTCGGCAAGCTCGACCGGGCCGCGCTGCCCGCGCCGGTCTTCGAAACCGCCGCCTACCGGGCGCCGGAAACCGTGGCCGAGCAGGTGGTGGCCGCCGCGTTCGCCGAGGTGCTCGGGCTGGACCGGGTCGGCCGCGATGACGACTTCTTCGATCTGGGCGGCAATTCGCTACTCGCCACCCGACTGATGGCCCGCATCGGTACCGACCTCGACATCCGTATCCCGATCCGCCAGCTCTTCGACACCACGACGGTGCTGGCGTTGGCCGCGGCGGCCGACCGTCTGCGTGGCACCGGCACCGGCCCCGTGCTGGTGGCAGGACCGCGCCCCGATCCCGTGCCGCTCTCGCCTGCCCAGCAGCGCATGTGGTTCCTCAATCGCTTCGACCCCGGCTCGGCCACCGACAACATCCCGATGGCTGTCCGGCTCACCGGTGCGCTCGACATCGCCGCACTCCAGGCGGCGATCGTCGACGTGCTGGATCGGCACGAGGTCCTGCGCACCCGCTATCCGGAACTCGACGGCAACGCCGTCGCCGAGATCCTTCCGGCGGTCGGGCTCGTTCCCGAGGTTCACCCCCGAATCGTGGGCGCGGCCGAGGTGTCCGACGCCGTACGCACCTTCGCGTCCATCGGCTTCGACCTCACCGTCGACGCCCCGATTCGCGCGAGCCTGCTCCGTGTGGCAGCGAACACTGCGGCAGCGCAGGCGGATTCGTCGGAACCCGACGTCGACCGTGTGGCGGGCTCCGCTGGTGCGGAGTATGCGCTGGTCATCGTGTTGCATCACATCGCGGCCGACGGTTTCTCGTTCGGACCGCTGATCCGGGACGTGCTCACGGCCTACGGTGCGCGAGCCATCGGTGAGCACCCGAGCTGGGCGCCGTTGGACGTGCAATACGCCGACTACGCCGTGTGGCAGCACGCGGTGCTCGGCGACGCGGCCGACCCGGAATCTCTTGTGGCGAAGCAACTCTCGTTCTGGCGTGACGCGCTGGCCGGCGTGCCGGAGCAGCTGGACCTGCCCACCGACCGGACCCGGCCCGCGATCGCCTCCCGGCGTGGTGCGATGCACAGCGTCGAGATCGATGGCGAAACCCATCGCGCACTGGCCGAATTCGCTCGGGCGCAGGGCATCACGGTCTTCATGGCGGCGCACGCGGTGTTCGCGGTGCTGCTGGCGCGGTTGTCGGCGACGACCGATATCGCGATCGGCACGCCGGTGTCGGGGCGTGGTGAACGCGCGCTCGACGATCTGGTCGGCATGTTCGTCAACACCCTCGTCCTGCGCGCCGACGTGGCGCCCGCGACCTCGTTCACCGAGCTGATCGCCCAGGTCCGCGAAACCGACCTCGCCGCCTTCGGCCATGCCGACGTGCCGTTCGAACGCCTCGTCGAGATCCTCGATCCGGTCCGCTCCACCGCCCGCAACCCGCTGTTCCAGGTGATGCTGTCGCTCAACGAGGAGACCCCGAGCGCACTCGCTCTCCCCGGCCTCACTGTCGCAGGCTTCGACCTGCCCACCGGCGTCGCCAAGTTCGACCTCGAGCTCACCCTCACCGAGCACCGCGACGAGAACGGCACTCCCACAGGCATTTCCGGCGCGTTCCTGTACGCCACCGACCTGTTCGACGCCACCACCGTCGCCGGTTTCGCCACCCGTCTGCTCCGTGTTCTCACCGCGGTCCTCGCCGACCCGGCCCGCCCTGTCGGCGACCTAGACTTCCTCGACGCGGTCGAGCAGGCCCAACTCCTGACCACATTGAACGACACCGCCACCGAGACCGACCACGACGCGACGCTCGCCTCGCTTCTCGCTGAGCAAGCTGCCGCAACGCCCCACGCGATCGCCGTGGTCGTCGACACGGAACCCACCGCGGCCGATGACGTACCGACAGCGACGCACGTGCTCGCTGCTCGGGTGGCCGCGGACGGCGCGCCCCTCGGAAGCGAGGTGTCCTCGAGCGCGATCTCCCGGCTCGAACACGCGGCAGTCGATGCCATCGCCGCGCACCGCGCAGGGGGTGCGTCGCCAGAGGTGTCGCTGCACTCCGTTGGTGATTCCCTTACCGCAGTAGAGCTTTCGTACGCGGAGTTCGGTGAACGAGTCGCACGACTGGCCCGTCATCTGATCGGGGTCGGGGCGGGCCCCGGCTCGCTGGTCGCGGTCGCGATGCGCCGTGGCGCGGAGCAGTTGGTCGCCGTGCACGCTGTCCTCGCGGCCGGTGCCGGGTACGTGCCGGTGGATCCGGATCATCCGGCCGAGCGGACCGCGTATGTGCTGGCGCAGACGGCACCGGTCTGTGTGCTGACCGTTGACGGAAGCGGTGTGGCTGTGGGGGAGTCGGTGCTGGAGGTCGATGCGCTCGACCTGTCGGGACTGTCCGGCGATCCGATCACCGATGACCAGCGAGTGGTACCGCTGCGTCCCGAGCACCTCGCCTACGTGCTGTTCACCTCGGGTTCCACCGGCAGGCCGAAGGGTGTGGCAGTACCGCACAAGGCCGTCGTGAACCAGTTGCGGTGGTTGCAGCGTGCCTACCCGCTCGGCGCGGACGATGTGGTGCTGCAGAAGACGCCCTTCACCTTCGACGCGTCGGTGTGGGAACTGCTGTGGCCCTTGCACGTCGGGGCGCGGCTGGTGCTCGCCACCGCCGACGGGCATCGTGATCCGGGGTACCTGGCCGCGGCCACCGTGCGCCATGGGGTGAGCGTCGTCCAGTATGTGCCGTCCGTGCTCGCCGCCGTGGCGGCGGAACCGGCTTGCGCGCAGGCGGATTCGCTGCGACTGGTCTTCGCGGGTGGTGAGGCGCTGCCGACCGACCTGGCGCGACGGGTGCGCACGAGCACCGGCGCGACCGTGGTCAACCTGTACGGACCCACCGAGACCGCCATCCAGGTCACCACACACGAGGCCGGTGACGAGCAGAGTGCCGTGGTGCCGATCGGCGCACCGGTCGCCGATACCCGCGTGTACGTGCTGGATTCGCGCCTGCACCCCGTCCCGGCCGGTGTCCCGGGCGAGCTGTATGTGGCGGGCTCGCAGCTCGCCGACGGTTACCACGGCCGCCCCGACCTCACCGCGGAACGCTTCGTCGCCGACCCCCACGGCACCGGCGAACGCCTGTACCGCACCGGCGACCTGGTCACCTGGCGCACCGGTCCCGACGGCCCGGCGCTGCACTACCTGGGCCGCACCGACTTCCAGGTGAAACTGCGCGGCCTGCGCATCGAGCCCGCCGAGATCGAAGCGGCGATCGCCTCGGTTCCGGGCGTCGGTCGGGTCGCCGTCCTGGTCCGCTCGCACGAAGGCAGGCCCGATCAGCTCGTCGCCTACGTCGTGGGCGTCGACTCTTCGGCACTGCCCACCACCGCCGAACTCGACGCCGCGATCGCCGCGACCCTGCCCTCCTATATGGTCCCGGGTGCCTACGTCTTCCTCGACGAGTTGCCCGTCACCGCGTCCGGCAAGCTCGATCGTCGGGCACTGCCCGCGCCGGAATCGGGGCAGCTCGATTACCGCGAGCCGGCTACCGCGACCGAGCGGATCGTCGCCGCGACGTTCGCCGGGGTGCTCGATCTCGATCGCGTCGGTGCGGGCGACGACTTCTTCGCCCTCGGGGGTAACTCTCTGCTGGCGACCCAGGTGGCGGCGCGGCTCGGTGCCGCGCTCGACGCCCGGGTGCCCGTGCGGGAGCTGTTCGAGGCGAGCACCGTCGACGGACTCGCCGTGCGGCTGGACGCGCTGCGCGGGACGGGAAGCAGGCGGGGACCCGTGGCGGGCCAACGGCCGCAGCGGATTCCGCTCTCGCCCGCCCAGCAGCGGATGTGGTTCCTGCACCGCTTCGATCCGGACTCCGCCGCGTACCACATTCCGGTCGCGATCCGTCTCAGCGGCGAACTCGACACCACTGCGCTGCGTGGCGCGCTGGGCGACCTGATCGCCCGGCACGAGACGTTGCGCACCACCTATCCCGAATTCGACGGGCAGGCAACGCAGCTCGTCGGACCGGCGTTCGTGCCCGACCTCGCTGTCGCCGAGGTCGAGGCCGAAGACGTCCCCGCGGCGGTGGCCGACGTCCTCGCCGGTGGTTTCGAGATCACCACCGAGGTGCCGGTGCGCGCCGCCCTGCTTCGGGTGGCGGCGACGGAGCACGTGTTGGTGCTCGTCGTGCACCACATCGCGGCCGACGGTTGGTCGATGGGCCCACTCACCCGCGATCTGGTGACCGCCTACGCCGCCCGCGCGGCGGGTGCGCAACCGCAGCTGCCCGCGCTGGCCGTGCACTACGCCGACTACGCGCTGTGGCAGACCGAGGGCCTCGGCAGCGCCGACGATCCGGACGCACCGCTGGCCCGCCAGCTCGACTACTGGACACACCGGCTCGCGGGCCTGCCCGATGTCCTGACGCTGCCCGCCGACCGGCGCAGGCCGCTGATCGCCTCCAACCGGGGCGCCACCTTCACCACGACCCTCGACGCGGACCTGCATCGCGGCATCGAGGAACTGGCTCGCGCACACCGCGCCAGCCCGTTCATGGTGCTGCACGCGGGACTGTCGGTCCTGCTGGCACGGCTCTCTGCCGGTGGCGACATCGTCGTCGGCACACCCGTGGCCGGTCGCGGTCATCGCGAGCTCGACGACATCGTCGGCATGTTCGTCAACACGCTCGTGCTGCGTGCGCGGGTCGACGCCGATACCCGCTTCGGCGATCTGCTCGACGAGGTACGCGCGGGCGACCTCGATGCCTTCGACAATGCCGATGTGCCGTTCGAGAGCCTGGTCGACGCGCTGAATCCGGCTCGCTCACAGGGCTACTCACCGCTGTATCAGATCTCGCTCGCCTTGCAGAACCAGCGCAGGACCGCGTTCGAACTGCCCGGCCTCACGCTGTCGGGGCTGACCCTGCCGGACGCGCCGATCGAAGTGGACCTGGACTTCACCTTCGTCGACCGCTTCGCCCCGGACGGCGCGCCCGACGGCCTCGACCTCGAACTGCGCTACGCCACCGACCTTTTCGACGCCGACACCATCGTGACGATGGTGGGCATGCTCGAGCGCCTACTGCGAGGCGCGGTCACGGCACCCGCCACCGCTGTCGGTGACCTCGCCCTGCTCGCGGACACCGACGAGATCACGCTGCCGACGGGTCCGCACGGCGACGTGGTCGCCCTCGACGGCGCACTGGCCGAGCTGGGCGTGCGCGCCCCGCTGGCCGCGCACCTGCTCGACGCGGCGGCCGCGCGTGATCCGCAGGCCGTCGCGGCGGTCTTCGAAGGCGCCGAGATCACCTACGGTGCGCTCGCCGCCAGGGCCAACCGCTTCGCCCGCAGACTGATCGATTGCGGAGTCGGCCCGGAAACACCCGTGGCCGTGGCTGTTCCGCGCGGCATCGAACTGCTGGTGGTGCTGCACGGTGTGCTCGCCGCCGGTGGCGTATACGTGCCGATCGATGCGACCCTGCCCGCCGATCGCATCGGGCACGTGCTGGCGACAGCGACCCCGCGACTCGTCGTCGTCGCGTCCGCCGGTGACCTCGACCATGTGGACAGCGGGATCCGATCCGCCACGGCCTCGGTGCATTTCGCTGCCGCGTCGCGTTCCGGGTTCCCGGTGCTGACCGTCGCACAGCTCGAGGAATCGGTGCCGGGCGCCGACGCGGGAACACCGCTCACCGATGCCGAACGCCTTGCGCCGCTGCACCCCGAGCATCCGGCCTACGTGCTGTTCACCTCCGGCTCCACCGGTACGCCGAAGGGCGTGCTGATCTCGCATCGCGCCGTAGTCAACGAAATCTGCTGGCTGCGTGGCGAATACGGCATGACAGCGGCGGACCGCTTCCTGCAGCGCGCGCCACTCACCTTCGACGTCTCGCTCTGGGAGCTGCTGGCCCCCGCCCTGCTCGGCGCCCCGCTGGTGCTGTTGCGGCCCGGCGGACACCTCGACTTGGCGTATCAGGCGCGCGTGATCCGTGAACAGGCCGTCACCATCATGGAGATCGTGCCGTCGGTGCTGGCCGCGATGCTGGCCGAAGCGCTCGGCGATGCGCTGAGCGGACTGCGGATGCTGCACGTGGGTGGCGAGGAACTGCCCGCCCCGCTCGCGGCGACCGTGCTCGCCGCGATCCCCGGCGAGCTGCACAACACCTACGGCCCCACCGAAGTGGCGATCACCAGCACGTTCCAGCAGATCACCGCGCCGGTCGAGCAGACCGAGATGCCCATCGGCAGGCCGACCTGGAATGTGCGCGCCTACGTGCTCGACGAACGGTTGCACCTGGTGCCCGGCGGCGTCGCGGGCGAGCTCTACCTCGCGGGCGATCAGCTGGCTCGCGGCTACCTCGGCAGGCCCGACCTGACCGCCGACCGCTTCGTCGCCGATCCGTTCGGGGTCGACGGTGCCCGCATGTATCGCACCGGCGACCTCGTGCGCCGCGATCGCGACGGCGCGCTGGTCTACCTGGGCCGCAACGACTTCCAGGTGAAGCTCCGCGGACTGCGGATCGAGCTGGGCGAGATCGAGGCCGCACTCGGCGACGCGCCCGGCGTCACCCACGCGACCGTGCTGCCGGCCACCGACGACGCGGGCCGCCAGTGCCTGGTCGGGTACGTCGCGGGCGATGTCGACATCGTGGCGGTGCGCGCGCACGTCGCCGGCCGGGTGCCCGCCTACATGGTGCCCTCGCACCTGGTGGTGCTCGATACCGTGCCGCTCAACTCCGCGGGCAAGCTCGATCGCGCCGCCCTGCCCGCCGCCGACCTGTCCACCACCACCGAATACGTGGCGCCGCGACCGGGTGCGCAGACCGCGCTCGCCGGTGTGATCGGCGAGTTGCTCGGGGTGGCGCGCGTGGGTGCCAACGACGACTTCTTCGCCGTCGGCGGCAACTCGCTGCTCGCGATGCGACTGGTGGCCCGAGCCAATGCGGCCCTCGGCAGCGCGCTGGACGTGCGCGATGTGTTCGACGCACCGACCGTCGCCGGACTCGCCGAGCGTGCGGGCACCGGCCGCGAGCAGTCGCCCCCGCTGACCGTCGTACGACCGCGCCCGGATCGGATCCCGCTGTCGCTGGCGCAGACTCGCCTGTGGTTGCTGAACCGGATCGATCCCGACTCGGCCGTCTACACCCTGCCGATCGCGCTGCGCCTGACCGGCGACCTCGACACCGATGCCCTGTGGGCGGCACTCGCCGATGTCCTCGACCGGCACGAATCACTGCGCACCATTTTCCCGGAAGACGCCGACGGTCCGACCCAGGTGGTTCTGCCCGTCGACGCGGTGCTGCCCGCCACTGTCGTGCGAGAGATCACCGAGGCCGATCTGGCCGAGACGGTGCGCACCATCATCGGCGAGGGTTACGACCTGACCACCCAGCCCCCGTTGCGCGCCGCGCTGCTGCGTCGCGCTGCGCACATCGAACCTGCGAGCAGCCGATCGGGTGACGTGGTGACACGCCCCGCTGCGGTCGATCACGCGGTCGAGCACGTGCTGGTGCTCGCTGTGCATCACATTGCGGCCGATGGTGTGTCGACCACGCCGCTGGCCCGCGACCTGATCACCGCCTATGCCGCGCGCGTCGCGGGGACAGCTCCCGGATGGGAGCCGTTGCCGGTGCAGTATCCGGACTTCACCCTCTGGCAGCACGCCGTGCTCGGCGATGCCGCCGAGCCGCAGTCGCGGCTGGCGCGGCAGCTGGCGCATTGGCGCGACGAATTGGCCGGGGTCGCACCGGCTCTCGAATTGGCGACCGATCGGCCACGGCCCGCCGTGCGCGGCGGTGCGGGTGGCGCGGTCGGGTTCGATGTGCCCGCCGAGGTGGTCGCCGGGATCGAGGCAACGGCGCGTCGCCACGGGGTGTCCACCTTCATGGTGGTGCACGCGGCGTTCACGGTGCTGCTGTCGCGTCAGGGCGCCGGCGCGGATGTTCTCGTCGGCACGCCGGTCGCCGGGCGGGCCGATGCCGCGCTCGACGACCTCGTCGGCATGTTCGTCAACACCCTCGTGCTGCGGACGACGGTCGACGCCGGTGCCGGGTTCGCCGAGTTGCTCGCCGAGGTGCGGGCGGCCGATCTGCGGGCCTTCGCGAACGCGGACCTACCGTTCGAGCGGCTCGTCGACGAGCTGAATCCGGTGCGCTCCACGTCGTATTCGCCGATCGTGCAGGTGATGCTGGCGTTCGAGTATCGCGAGGACACCGTCATCGAACTGCCCGGGCTGCGGATCGACGAGTTCGCGCTGCCCGCGGCGACCACCCAGTTCGATCTGTCGCTGGCGATCAACGAGATCGTCGGCGCCGCAGGCGAACCCGGGATGCGCGGATGGCTGCGCTATGCCACCGACCTGTTCGATCACGACACGGTCGCCGAGTTCGGCGCGCGTTTCGTGCGGGTGCTGAGCGCGGTCGTCGCCGATGACAGCACGGCGGTCGGCGAGATCGATCTCATGGATGCGGCACAGACCGCTCAACTCGCGGCGTGGAACGACACCGTCGCTCCGCTGGACGCCGACGCGACACTCGTCTCGCTGTTCGCCGCGCAAGCCGTGCGTACTCCCGACGCGGTCGCGCTCGAATTCGAAGGGACGCCGATCACCTACGGCGAGTTCGCTGTTCGCGTCGCCCGCTTGGCGCGGTGGTTGATCACCGAGCAGGTAGGACCCGGTGCCGTTGTCGGTGTCGGGCTGCGGCGCGGCATCGATCTGCTGGTGGCGATCTATGCCGTGCAGGCCGCGGGCGCCGCGTATCTGCCGCTGGACCCCGATCATCCGGCCGACCGGATCGCCGATGTTCTTGCGACCGCGGCACCGGTCTGTGTGCTGGCAGCTGCCGACTTCCCCGACACCGGCACGCGCGTGGTCGAGCCCGCCGCGCTCGACCTGTCCGGGTTCGCTACCGGCCCGGTGACCGATGCCGATCGGCTCCGGCCCCTGCGTGGCGCTGACCTGGCCTACGTGCTGTTCACCTCCGGCTCGACCGGTAAGCCCAAGGGCGTCGCGGTGACCCACACCGCGATCGTCAACCGCCTGGTCTGGATGCAGGACGCCTACCGGCTCGATGCCGCGGGCACCGTGTTGCAGAAGACGCCGATCACCTTCGACGTCTCGGTGTGGGAGCTGTTCTGGCCCTTGCAGATCGGCGCCAGCTTGGTGATCGCCCGCCCGGACGGGCACCGTGATCCGGTGTATCTGGCCGAGCTCATCACCCGTACCGGAGTCGACGTGGCACACTTCGTGCCGTCGATGCTGGCGGCCTTCCTCGCCGAACCGCTCGCCGCCGACTGTGTTTCGCTGCGGCAGGTGTTCGCTTCCGGCGAGGCGCTGCCTGCCGTGGATGCCCAGCGCCTGCGCGCGCTGATCCCCGGTGTCGCCGTCCACAACCTGTACGGGCCCACCGAGGCCGCCGTCGACGTCAGCTTCCACGAGGTCACCGACGCCGACACCGTGACGGTGCCGATCGGCGCCCCGGTCGCCAACACCGCCCTGCACGTGCTCGACCCGCGCCTGCGACCCGTTCCCGTCGGCATGCCCGGCGAGCTGTACCTGGCCGGCGTCCAACTGGCGCGCGGCTATCTCGGCCGCCCCGACCTGTCCGCCGACCGCTTCGTCGCCAACCCCCTCGGCGCCCCCGGTGAGCGCATGTACCGCACGGGCGACCTCGTGGTCCGTACCCGCTCGGGTGAACTGAATTACCTGGGCCGCACCGACTTCCAGGTGAAGCTCCGCGGTCTGCGCATCGAACTCGGCGAGATCGAGGCTGTCCTCGCCGGGCTCGAGACCGTCGACCGCGCCGTGGTCACCGTCCGCGACGACGGCACGGGCGAGTACCTCACCGCCTACCTCGTCCCCGCGCAACAGATCGGGGACGGCGTCGACGCGATCGGTGCCGCTGTCGGCGATGATCTCGCGGCCGGTATCGCGGCGATCGACCTGGATGTGGTGAAAGCGTCTCTGCAGAAGGCACTTCCGGCCTACATGGTGCCGAGTGCGTTCGTCGTCCTCGGTGCGTTACCGATCAATGCCTCCGGCAAGCTCGATCGGCGGGCGCTGCCCGCGCCGGAGTCGGTCGCTCGTGCATTCCGTGCGCCGTCGACGCCGTCGGAGCAGCTGGTGGCCGGAGTCGTCGCCGAGGTGCTCGGTGTCGAACTGGTGGGCGCCGACGACGACTTCTTCGATCTCGGCGGCAACTCGCTGATCGCGACCCGGGTCGCGGCACGGCTCGGAGCGGCGTTGAACCGGCAGGTGCCGGTGGCGCGGATCTTCGAGGCGCCGAGAGTGGCCGCGTTGGCCGCCGCGCTCGATGCCGACGGCGGCGCGGCCCGACTGGCACTGGCGGCGGGGGAGCGGCCTGCTTCGATTCCGCTCTCGCCCGCCCAGCAACGCATGTGGTTCCTCAATCGGTTCGATCCGGATTCGGCCGGGTACAACGTGCCGATCGCGGTACGACTCGGTGGCGTGCTCGACCTGGACGCGCTCGCCACCGCGGTGGATGACCTCGTCGGTCGGCACGAAGTACTGCGGACCTACTACCCCGAGACCGCCGACGGGCCGGAACAGCGGATCCTGCCTGTCGGCGAAGCCGGTGTCGCACTGCGGATTCGCGATATCGACGCGGCCGAGATCGTGGGGGCGGTGACGGCGCTGGCCGCCACCACCTTCGATGTCACCGCGGGTGTGCCGTGGCAGGTGGTGCTGTACCGGATCAGCGCCGACGAGGCAGTGCTGGCCATGGTGGTGCACCACATCAGTGCCGACGGCTCGTCGGTGCCGCCGCTGGTGCGTGACCTCATGACGGCCTACCTCGCACGCCGCGACGGTGTGGCACCGCGGTGGACGCCACTGCCGGTGCAGTACGCCGACTACGCGCTGTGGCAACGGGCCGTGCTCGGCGACGAAGCCGATCCCGGCTCGGTGGCCGCCCGCCAGCTCGACTTCTGGCGCGGCGAACTCGCCGACCTCCCCGACGAGCTGGCGCTGCCGCTGGATCGGCCGCGCCCGGCCGTGCGGAGCCTCGCCGGCGGCACCGTGCCGGTGACCCTGGACGCCGACACCCACGCTCGACTCGGCGCACTGGCCAGGGATGCCGGAGCCACGCTGTTCATGGTCGTGCACACCGCGTTCGCCGCGCTGCTCGGACGGCTCTCGGGCAGTGCCGACATCACGGTCGGTACGCCGGTCGCCGGGCGTGGTGAGGCCGCGCTCGAAGACCTGATCGGCATGTTCGTCAACACGCTGGTCTTCCGTACCCGCCTGCGCGCGGGAGAGTCCTTCGAGGAGTTGCTGATTCGCCAGCGCGCCACCGATGTAGCGGTGTACGCGAATGCCGAGGTGCCGTTCGAGCGCCTCGTCGAGGTGCTCGATCCGACCCGCTCCACCGCTCGGCATCCGCTGTTCCAGGTCGGCTTCTCGTTCCAGAACTTCGAGCGTGCCGAACTGGCGCTGCCGGGGATCACCGTGTCGGGGCTCGACACCGAGAACGAGCTGTCGCAGTTCGATCTGCATCTCATCGTCAGCGACGAGTACGCGGCCGACGGGACCGCCGCCGGCGTCACGGGCGTGCTCACCTACGCGCACGACGTCTTCGACGCCGAGACGGCCATCACGATCGGTGCCCGCCTGGAGCGGCTGCTCGCCGCCGTCGCCGCCACCCCGCGCACGCCGCTGGATTCCCTGGATGTGCTCGAGCCCGCCGAGCGGCACCGCATTCTGGACGACTGGAATGCCACCGCGCACGAAATCGACCGCACCGCAACGCTGCTCACGCCCTTCCGGGCCCAGGTGTCGGCGCATCCCGCTGCTCCGGCGCTGGTCTTCGACGGCACGGAACTGACCTACGCGGCGTTCGACGACCGGGTGAACCGGTTGGCCCGTCACCTGATCGCCGAAGGCGTCGGCCCCGAGGTCCTCGTCGCCCTGGCGATGCGGCGCTCGATCGACCTCGTCGTCGCCATCTACGCGGTGCTCACCACAGGCGGCGCCTATGTGCCCGTCGATCCCGACCATCCGGCCGACCGCATCGCCCAGATCCTCGACACCGCGCGCCCCCGGCTCGTGCTGACCACCAGCGGGGACGAGTTCGGCGATTCCTCGGACCAGCGAATTGTCACGGTGGACGAGATCGACACCGGCAGGTACCCCGGCCGCCCGGTGACGGACGGCGAACGCCGTGCGCCGCTGCGGGATTCGAACGCGGCCTACGTACTGTTCACCTCCGGCTCGACCGGAAGGCCGAAGGGCGTGGCGATGAGCCATGCCGCGATCCACAACCAGATCGCGTGGCTGATCGAGCAATACCAGCTCGACGGTGACGACGTGTACCTGCAGAAGTCGGCGGCCGGGTTCGACCTGTCGGTCTGGGGGTTCTTCGCCCCACTCGCCGCGGGCGCGACCCTGGTGCTCGCCACCCCCGAGGGGCACCGCGACCCGATCTATCTCGCCGAACTCGTCGCCGCGCAGCGGATCACCGTCGTCGACTTCGTGCCGTCGATGCTGGCGATGTTCGCCGCCCACGCCGCCGCCGACCAGCTGGCGAGTCTGCGGCTGGTCTTCGCGATCGGTGAGGCGCTCACCCCGGAGGCGGTCGGCGCGCTGCGTGCGAAATCGTCTGCCACCGTGCACAACCTGTACGGGCCCACCGAAGCGGCGGTCTCGGTCACCGCTTGGCCCGCCGACGGCGCGACCGGACAGACCGTGCCGATCGGTGTGCCCGCGTGGAACACCAGGGTCTATGTGCTCGACGAGCGGTTGCGGCCGGTGGCTCCGGGTGTCGCCGGTGAGCTGTACCTGGCCGGTGCGCAATTGGCTCGCGGTTACCTCGGTCGGCCCGACCTGTCGGCGGATCGCTTCGTCGCCGACCCCTTCGCCGGCGCGGGGTCACGCTCCGGTGGCACGGCGGGCGCCCGCATGTATCGCACCGGCGACCTGGTGCGCTGGACTCGCGACGGCGTGCTCGTCTACCTGGCGCGCATCGACTTCCAGGTGAAGTTCCGCGGTCAGCGCATCGAGCTCGGGGAGATCGAGACCGCGTTGCGGGGATCGGACGGGGTCGGTCAGGCGGCGGCGGTGGTCTCGGCGAGCGCGACCGGCGATCGGCTCGTCGGCTATGTGGTGCCGACGCCGGGCGTCGAGTTGGATCCGGCCGCGCTGCGGTCGGCCGTTAGCGCGGTGTTGCCGTCGTACATGGTGCCGTCGGTGATCGTCGTGCTCGACGCGTTCCCGCTCAACACGTCCGGCAAGCTCGATCGGAAAGCCCTGCCCACACCGGAATTCGTGGCGAGGCCGTTCCGTGCCCCGGTCACGACGGCCCAGCGCGCGGTGGCCGAGGTGTTCGGTGAGGTGCTCGGGCGCGAGCAGGTCGGTCTCGACGACGACTTCTTCGAACTCGGCGGCAACTCGCTCATCGCGACCAGGGTCGCCGCCCGACTCGGCGCGGCCTTGTCGACCCGGGTGCCGGTGCGGACCCTGTTCGAAGCCACCACGGTCATCGACCTGGCGGCCATGCTCGCCGTGCGGGCAGGCAGTGGCGTGGGGATCGCGCTGACAGCGGGTGAGCGGCCCGCGCGGATTCCGCTGTCGGCCGCCCAGCAGCGCATGTGGCTGCTCAATCGCCTCGATCCCGACACCGCCGCCTACAACATCCCGATCGCGGTGCGGCTCACCGGCGATGTCGATGCCGTCGCGCTGGCCGCCGCGGTCACCGATGTGCTCGACCGGCACGAGGTGCTGCGCACGGCCTACCCGGCGATCGATGGGATCGGGCATCAGGCGGTGTGGGAGTTCGTGCCGACGCCGGTGGTGGAGACGGTCGATCCGATCGCGGTACCGGCGATCGTCGCGGCCGAGATCGGGCGCGGATTCGATGTCACCGCCGCCCCGCCCGTGCGGGTGCGCGTACTGCGCTGTGCCGCTGACGAAGTGGTGCTGGTCGTGGTGATCCATCACATCAGCGCCGATGGTTTCTCCGCCGGGCCGCTGCTGCGCGACACCACCGCCGCCTACCTCGCCCGCCGCGCGGGCGCCGAACCCGGTTGGGCGCCACTGGAAGTCCAGTACGCCGACTACACGCTGTGGCAGCGGGCGGTGCTGGGCAGCGAGGACGACGCCGAGTCGGTCGCCGCACGACAGCTGCGATTCTGGCGCGGCGAACTGGCCGGGCTGCCCGAACTGCTCGACATCCCCGCCGACCGGCCGCGTCCGGCGGTCGCCTCGCATCGCGGCGCGAGCGTCGACACTGTGGTGCCGCCGACGGTATGGCAGCGGGTGGGTCAGGTGGCTCGTCGCGTCGACGGGAGCGAGTTCATGGTCGCTCACGCCGCGCTGGCCGCGTTGCTCGCACGACTGAGCGGCACCGGCGACATCGCGATCGGCACCCCGGTGGCGGGCCGCGGTGAGCAGGCACTCGACGATCTCGTCGGCATGTTCGTGAACACGCTGGTGCTGCGAACCGGTGTCGATCCCGGCGCCTCGTTCACCGCGCTGCTGCGCGAGGCCAGGCGGGTGGACCTGGACGCCTTCGAGAACGCCGAGGTGCCGTTCGAGCGGCTCGTCGACGTGCTCGACCCGGCCCGCTCGACCGCGCACAGCCCGTTGTTCCAGGTGATGCTCGCCTTCCAGAACCTGGCCGCGAGCCCGGTCGAGGTGGTCCTGCCCGACCTCACCGTGACCGGACTGCAAGCCGACGTCGCCGTCGCCAAGTTCGACCTGGACCTGGTACTCGCCGATACCGCCGACGGTGGCTGCGCGGTGAGTCTGACCTACGCCACCGACCTGTTCGACGCCGCGACCGCGGCTCGCATCGTCGAGGGCTACGTGCGGATGCTCGACGCGGTGACGGCGAATCCGGAGGTCATCGTCGGCGATGTCGACCTGCTCACCGCCGACGACCGCCGGATGCTCGAGAGCTGGTGCGACACCGCGCATGCCGACGCGGCGGGCATTCTGCCGACGGCCTTCGACCGCCAGGTCGCCGCGACGCCGGAGGCTGTCGCGCTCGTCGACGGCGACACCGTTCTCACCTACGCCGAGTTCGCGGCGCGGGTGAACCGGCTCGCCCGTCATCTGATCGAACACGGAGTGGGACCGGATCACGCGGTGGCGGTAGGAGTTCGGCGCTCGGCCGACCTGCTTGTCGGTGTGTACGCGGTACTGGCGGCGGGTGGAACCTATGTGCCGATCGATCCTGATCATCCGGCCGAGCGGATCACCCGCATCCTGCGGATCGCGCAACCGGTGTGTGTGCTCACCACCAGCCGCGATGCTGTGGACCTCCCGGTGCGCGGGCACGATGTGGTCGCGCTCGACACCGTCGATCTCGCGGGATTCCCGGTCGGGCCGATCGCCGACGCCGAGCGCGTGTCGCCCTTGCTCCCGGAGCACACGGCGTACGTGATCTTCACCTCCGGGTCCACCGGTCTGCCCAAGGGCGTCGGTGTTCCGCATCGCGCGATCGTCAATCAACTCGACTGGTTGGCGCGGCGTTTCGGGTTCGCGGCCGGTGACACCGTGCTGCACAAGACGCCGACGACTTTCGATGCCTCGATCTGGGAACTGCTGCTGCCGCAGCGGGTGGGCGCGCGCACGGTCATCGCCCGGCCCGGCGGACACGGTGATCCGGCCTACCTGGCCGAACTCGTCACCGAACACCGCATCGACACCGTGCAGTTCGCACCGACGCTGCTCGCGGCCTATACCGCGCACCTGCAGGTCCGCCCCGACCTGGTCGACACCGACCGAGCCGGCGGTCCGCTGCGGTGGGTGTTCGCGGGCGGCGAGGCACTGCCCGCGGCGCTGGCGCACCAGGTGCGGGCGCTGACCGGCGCGGAGGTGGTGAACCTGTACGGGCCCACCGAGACCGCGGTGCAGGTGAGTTCGCATGTGGTGACAGACGGCGACGTCGTGACGGTGCCGATCGGTGCGCCGGTGTGGAATACCGGGCTCTACGTGCTCGATGCGCGGCTGCGGCCGGTGTCGCCCGGGGTGACCGGGGAACTCTATGTCGGCGGCGCGCAGCTCGCGCACGGGTATGTCGGGGCTGCCGAGCTCACCGCGGAGCGGTTCGTGCCGGATCCGTTCGGTGCGCCCGGCGCTCGGATGTACCGCACCGGCGACCTCGTGCGGCTGCGTGGAATCGACACTCCCGCACTGGAATACGTGGGTCGTGACGATCTCCAGGTCAAGCTCAACGGTCAGCGCATCGAACTCGGCGAGGTGGAGGCCGCGATGCAGCGCCTGCCGAGGGTCGCGCAGGCCGCGGCCGCTGTGGTGGCCGGGGTCGGCGCAGACCGGCTGGTCGCCTACGTCGTCATGGCGCGTCGCCAGGAGTTCGACGGTGCCGGAGTTGGCGCGACACACGATGGTTCGGGCTTCGACGCGGTGGCACTGCGTGCGGCGCTGGCCGCGGAATTGCCCGGCTACCTGGTGCCGGCGGTGGTGCTCGAGCTGGACGCGTTGCCGGTCAACACGTCCGGCAAGCTCGACCGCGCCGCGCTGCCCCGACCGGAACTGCGCCAAGCCACCTACCGGGCGCCGATCACCGAGACCGAGCAACTCGTGGCGGGCGCGTTCGCCCGGGTACTCGACCTGGACCGAATCGGCATGGACGACAACTTCTTCGACCTCGGCGGCAACTCCCTCACCGCGGTCCAGCTGTCCTCACGACTGAGTGAAGCGCTGGGCGGCGCGGTGCCGGTGGCGTGGTTCTTCACCGATCCCACACCCGCTGTCGTCGTGGAACGGCTACGCGCCGAAGTCGATTCGACCGACGACGCGTTCGCGGTTCTGCTGCCGCTGCGTGCGGGCGGCACCGGCGCGCCACTGTTCTGCATCCACCCGGTGGGCGGTGTGTCCTGGTCGTTCGCCGGGCTCACCCGCCACCTCGACCCGCAGCGCCCGATCTACGGGTTGCAGTCGCCTGCCCTCACCGCCGACGAACCGCTGCCCGCCAGCATCGACGACTGGGCCGAGCGCTACATCGCGGCCATTCGCGAAGTACAGCCCCAAGGGCCCTACCACCTGCTCGGCTGGTCGCTGGGTGGGCTGCTGGCCCACGCCGTCGCCACAGGCTTGCAAGCCGACGGTGCGCAGGTGGCACAGCTGGCGATGATGGACAGCTGGCTCGGCGACGGACCCGAACAGACCCCGATGCCCACCGTCGGTGACCTGCTCGGCGGCCTCGCCGGTGAGGATCTCGCCTTCGATACCGACGGTCTCGCCGACGCGGCCGCGAACATCGGCGGACCACTGGCCGCCCTCGACCGCGCCCGCATCGCCCGCATCATCGACGCGGCCACCGCCTCGATGCGGATGGTCGACGACTACCGTCCGCGCCGCTTCGACGGCGACCTCGTCTACTTCGCCGCCACTGTCGACGACCCCAGCGGGTCGCGCGGCGCGGCCAGTTGGACAGACGCCGTCGAGGGCGCCGTCCACCGGCACGGCATCGACGTCACGCACTGGGCGATGGCGGGCGAGGCCGCGCTCGCCCGGATCGCCGACGTCCTCGACGGGAGCGGATCCGGTACGAGCGGGGCCCCCACGACGAGGGCCGATGCACGGGCGGGGGCGATGGGCGCATAGAATCCAGGAGCCGGCCGTCGTGCCTGCTGCCTGCACGATGAGGCAATACGCGCACGTCGCCAGCTCCCGTTCGAGAGGTTGAGGACCCATGCCAGAACAGCCGTCCGGTGAGATCGGGTGACGAGGTCGAAGCACATCGAGTCGGATACCGAACCAGATGAGGACACCGCTATCGAGGATCGGGTGACAGAGCCGAAGTTGACCGAGTCGAGTACCGAATCCGCTGACGCCGTGTCCACCGATGGTGGGGTGCGCCGCACCGTGCTGCCCGGTGGCCTGCGCGTGGTCACCGAGCACGTGCCGGGTGTGCGTTCGGCCTCCATCGGGGTGTGGGTAGGCGTCGGTTCGCGCGACGAAGGCCCCACCGTGGCAGGCGCCGCGCACTTCCTCGAACACCTGCTGTTCAAGGCGACACCGACGCGCACCGCCCTCGACATCGCGCAGTCCATGGACGCGGTCGGCGGCGAACTCAATGCGTTCACCGCCAAGGAACAGACCTGCTACTACGCCCACGTCATCGACGAGGACCTGCCGCTGGCGGTCGACCTGGTCTCCGACGTGGTGCTCAACGGGTTGTGCCGCGCGATCGACGTCGACGTGGAGCGCCAGGTGGTCCTGGAAGAGATCGCGATGCGCGACGACGACCCCGAAGACCTGGTGGCCGATTCCTTCCTCACCGCCATGTTCGGCGACCACCCCATCGGCCGCCCGGTGATCGGCAGCGTCGAATCCATCGAGAACATGCAGGCCGCACAGCTGCGCGGCTTCCACCAGCGTCGCTACCGACCCGAGCGCATGGTGGTCGCGGTGGCGGGCAACGTCTCTCACGATCGCGTCGTGGAACTGGTGCACCGCGCGTTCGGACCCCATCTCGACACCGCCGCCGAACCCGCGCCGCGTCGCGAGGGGAAGTTCCGCGCCCAGAGTGCCCCTGGACTGATCAGGATCAATCGCGACAGTGAACAGACCCACCTCGCCTTCGGCGTGCGGGCTTTCGGCAGGCACGAAGGCCAGCAGCGCTGGCCGCTGTCGATCCTCAACACGATCGTCGGCGGGGGCCTGAGTTCGCGTCTGTTCCAACGCATCCGGGAAGAACGCGGCCTGGCGTACTCGGTGTACTCGAGCGTGGACACCTTCGCCGACACCGGCTCGTTCTCGGTCTCGCTGGGCTGCCAGCCCGAAAACCTCGGCCAGGTGACGACATTGGCGCGCGATGTGCTCGACGACATCGCGGCCAACGGTGTCACCGACGCCGAATGCGCCAGGGCCAAGGGCTCTTTGCGCGGCGGACTGGTACTCGGTCTCGAGGACTCGGCATCGCGGATGAACCGCATCGGCCGCAGCGAACTCAGCTACGGCAATCACCGCAGCGTCTCGGCCACCCTGGCCCGCATCGACGCCGTGACCACCGAGGAAGTCAGCGACATCGCCGCCACCCTGCTCGCCCGCCCCTACGGTGCGGCGGTATCGGGGCCGTACCAGCGCACCCGCGACCTGCCCGCCTCGGTGCGAAAGCTCGTCGAGCGCTGAGCGATTCGGCTCGGGGAGCCGAACGACAGGGGGGAGGGGATCGGTCATGCCGGTGCAGGTGGCGCTCGAGCGGGCGCGCGTGGCCCAGGAGATCGGGCGGATCGAGGAGGCGCGGCGGATTCTCGGGACGGCGCTGGCGGACGCGCCCGACGACCCGCGCGTGCTGGTCGGGCTGGCGGACATCGCCTACGACCTCGACGAGTTCGACGACACCGTGCGCTTCGCCGGACAGGCGCTGCACGCCGATCCCGATTTCGCCCGCGCGCACCAGCTGGTGGCGATGGCCTACCCGATGCGCGAGGAGTGGGACCTCGCGCTGGAGCACGGCCACACGGCCGCCCGCCTGCGGCCACACGATGCGGGAACTCTGCTGTTGCTGGCGTGGTTGTACAGCAACGGCCCACGCAAGGACCCGGACCGGGCGCGCGCGGCGGTGGTCGACGCGGTCGCGCTGGCGCCCGACGACGCCTTCGTCCACTGTTCGGCGGCCGAGACCTACCAGCGGCTCGTCGACCTCGACGGGGTTCGGCGCCACATCACGGCCGGGCTGGCAATCGACCCGCTGCACGTCGACCTGCTGCGGATGCAGGCGCGAGCCGAATTCGAAATCGGTGGTTTCGACGGTGGTCGCGAGGCCGCCATCGCGACCCTGCGCGGCCTCCTGGCCGACGCGCCGACCGATACCGCGGCGCGGCGGCTCCTCGCCGAAGTGCACTGGCGGGCACTGCTCCGACTGGCGGCGTGGGTCTGGGCTTTCGCGGGTTGCTGTGCGGCCGTGGCGATGTGGGCGCCGCCGATCGTGTTGCGAGTGGTCTCCCCGATGATGTTCGCGGCCCTGCCACTCGCCTGGTACGGGGTGTTTCGCAAGGTGCGCAAGCAACTACCACCGGGTTATCTGCGGGCCAGGGTGGCGCGACGACCACGGGTGCTGCTGGCGCTCGCCGCGGTGGCGGTATCGGGCTTGCTCGTGGATCTGGGTGCGATCGCGACGCGGTCGGAATTCGCCGGACTGGTACGGCTGGGGTGCGTACTGCTGGTGCTCGGCGCCTTCGGTGCCGCCTTCGGGCATCTGCTGCTGTTCACGGCGTGGATGCGGCGTGGTCTCGATGATCCCGATCCCGACGACGGTCTGGACTTCACACTGACCCAGATCGTCGTACTCGGCATGTTCGTGGTCCCGTTGGTTGTCGTCGCGGCGTTCGTGCGGGGGTGGGCGCGGCAGCCCGCGGTGTTCGGTGCGCTGGTCGCGGTGCTCGGCGTCGTGCTGGTCACCCTGCTGATCGAGGCCGGGATCACGGTCTGGCTCGACCGGCGCGCGTTCCGCCACACCTGGGGGATCGGGGTGCTCGCGCTGTGCGTCCTGGTGCTGCTGGCCGGGGCCGGCCTGGCGGTGCGGTGGGGTGGCGGCGAGATCGTCGGCGGAGAGGTGCGCGGGCGGGAATCGGTGGTGGTGCCGCCGACGCCGACGACTACGCGTCGCCCGCTCCCCACGATCCCGAGCCGATTGCTGCAGACGCCGATCAGGCCGCTACCGAGTAGCGGGGAGCCGCGCTAGCTCACGCCGAGTGCGTGCCGGCGCGGTTCGCGGCGTCGACGATCGAGCCGAGCAGGCCGGGGACGGCGTGCTCGACGGCCTCGGTGCGCAGGTTCTGGTAGGTCTGGCCGTCGATGGTCAGGCGCTCGATCAGGCCCGCCTCGCGCAGGATCTTGAAGTGGTGGGTCGCGGTGGATTTGTTGATCGCGTCGTAGAGGGCCGCGCAGCGAATCGGGGCGGCGGCATTGCTCAGACGACGGACCATTTCCAGGCGGACGGGGTCGTGCAGGGCGCCGAGGACGGTGGGGAGCGCGGCGACGGGTATGGTCGGCGCCGGGGAAAGATCTTTAGCCTGTGTCATGATTTACCTCACTCGCGGGTTTGATACTCATCATACTCGGCGTAGCGTGAGGCTCGTTCGATGATGATCAAACTCTGCTGATGGGGACTGCTGTGGCAGCGACAACGATGGTGCCGGTCGAGGCCGGGCAGCGCTGGGCGTACGGGCTCGTCCTGGCCGCGAGCGCGGTGGCGCTCGGGGTTTCCGGGGCGCCCGCTCCGCTCTACGGGATCTATGAGACCGAGTGGCATCTGTCGCCGCTGACCACCACGCTGGTCTTCGCCGTGTACGCCTTCGCGGCGCTCGGCGCGGTGCTGGTCTCCGGCCGGATCTCCGACGTGGTCGGCCGCAAGCCGGTGATGATCGGCGCCTTCGCCACCATGATTCTCGGGCTGGTCGCGTTCCTGCTCGCCGATTCGGTGCCGATGCTGTTGCTGGCCAGAGCATTACACGGGGCGGCCGTCGGGGCCACCGTCGTCGCGGGCGCCGCGGCACTGCTGGATCTGCGGCCCGAGCGTGGAGCGCGTTCCGGGCAACTCAGTGGCGTCGCGTTCAATGTCGGCATCGCGGTCGCGGTCCTGGGCACCGCGGTCCTCGCGCAGTACGCGCCGTCGCCGCTGCGCACCCCGTATGTGGTGATCGCGGTGGTGTGTCTGGCCGCGGGAGCGGGCATCCTCGCCCTGCGTGAACCGCACACCACCCGCGTGAAGGCGCGCATCACCATCGCGAAACCCTCGGTGCCGCACGAGATCAAGGCCGACTTCTGGTTCTCCGCGATCGGCGTGATGGCCGCCTGGTCGGTGCTCGGCGTGCTGCTGTCGCTGTATCCGTCGCTGGCCGCGGCCGAGACCGGCATGCACAACCTGGTCTTCGGTGGCGTCGTCGTCGCGGGCACCGCGCTGGTCGCCGCCGTGGTCCAGCTGTTCGCCACCCGTGTTCCGGCCCGCCGCGCCGCGGTGATCGGCGACCTCGGCATGGCGGCGGCGCTGCTGGCCACCATCCCGGCGCTGGCCACCAAACAGCCCGCGGTGGTGGTGCTCGCGGGACTGGTGCTCGGCGCCACCTTCGGGCTCGGGTTCGGTGGATCGCTGCGCCATCTGTCCGAAGTCGTTCCGCCGCATCGCCGTGGCGAGACGATGTCGGCCTTCTACCTGCTGGCCTACTCCGCGATGGCGTTGCCGACGTTGGCGGCGGGCTGGGCGGCGACGACCTGGGGGATCGCGACGGTGTTCCCGTGGTTCATCGTGATCGTTTCGGTGGCCTGTGTCGGTGCCGCGCTGTTGGGTCTGCGCGGGATCCGGGCCGGCGCGAAATCGGCGTAGAGCACAGGCCGGTCCCGAGGGAATCGGGACCGGCCTGCGTGGTCACTCGGGCCAACCGCCGTACGGAACGGTGATCAGTTCCAGGAAGTGGCCGTTGGGGTCGAGGAAGTAGACGCCACGACCCCCGTCGTTGTGATTGATCTCGTTGACCCCGTGTTGCTGGGGGTCGGCCCAATGGTCCAGTTTGTAGCGCTGGATCTTGGCGTAGGCCGCATCGAACTCGGCCTCCGAGACCAGGAACGCGTAGTGCTGTGGCTGGATTTCGGAAATGAAAGGCGGAACCTTCGCGAAATCGAAGGCCGCTCCGTGATCGAGGGCGATCGGAATGAACGGCCCCCACTGTTTTCCTATGTCCAACCCGAGGATGTCCGCCCAGAACTCGGCGGTTTCCCGATTATCGCGACATCCGACAATGGTGTGATTGAACTGCACTGACAGGGGATTTCTCCTTGTTCGTGATGGCGCCGACCCTGGGCACGGTACGAGGCGGCCGACAGGAGCACCATCACCGAGATCGAGGTTAGCGACAGATCCCGGAACCTGTAAAGAGCTCTCGCGGTAGCGTCGCGAGCATGAAGATTCGTGGAGCCGTTCTGGAACGGATCGCCGACCCGGCGCCGTTCGCCGATTCACAGCCGATCACCGTGTGCGACCTGGAATTGGCCGAACCGGGACCGGGCGAATTGCTGGTGCGGATCGAAGCGGCCGGACTGTGCCACTCGGATCTGTCGGTGGTGGACGGCAATCGGGTGCGCCCGGTGCCGATGCTGCTCGGCCACGAAGCCGCGGGCATCGTCGAATCGGTGGGCGCCGGTGTCGTCGATGTGACGCTCGGGCAGCGGGTCGTGATGACGTTCCTGCCGCGCTGTGGTGACTGCGCGGGCTGCGCGAGCAACGGGCGCACGCCGTGTGGGCCGGGCAGTGTGGCCAACAACGCGGGCGAACTGCTCGGTGGCGGGCGACGGCTCACCCGCGACGGCGAGCAGGTCCAGCACCACCTCGGCGTCTCCGGCTTCGCCACGCACGCGGTGGTGGATCGGCGTTCGGTGGTGCCTGTCGACGACGACGTGCCGCCCGAAGTGGCCGCGGTGCTGGGCTGCGCGGTGCTCACCGGCGGCGGCGCGCTGCTCAATGCGGCGAAACCCGGTGCGGGAGATCGGATCATGGTGGTCGGGCTCGGTGGCGTGGGGATGG
This sequence comes from Nocardia salmonicida, assembly GCF_036142455.1. NCBI lineage: Bacteria > Bacillati > Actinomycetota > Actinomycetes > Mycobacteriales > Nocardiaceae > Nocardia > Nocardia salmonicida. The sequence goes on along the minus strand of NZ_CP108014.1, from coordinate 3,986,858 downwards.
CGGCCGTGCTCGTCGCGGTCTCGCTCGGTCTCGGTGAGGTGATCGCCGTCGATACCGTTCCCGAAAAGCTGGCGCTGGCACGCGAATTCGGTGCGACGGTGGTGTGCACGCCGGGCGAAGTCGCCGAGCAAGGGGTGCTGGCCGAGGTCGTGGTCGAAGCGGCGGGCAATGTTCGCGCGTTCGAAACCGCCGTCGCCGCAACGGCGCCCGGTGGCGTCACCGTGACGGTCGGCCTGCCCGCTCCCACGGCCACCGCCACGATCTCGCCGCTGGCGTTGGTCGCGCAGGGCCGCACCATCATCGGCAGCTACCTCGGCTCCGCGGTTCCCGCCCGCGACATTCCCGAATATGTGCGGATGTGGCGCGCGGGCAAGCTGCCGCTGGAGCGGCTCGTCTCGGCCCGCATCGGCCTCGACCAGGTGAACAAGGCGATGGACGATCTCGCGGCGGGCGCGGCGCTGCGGCAGGTCATCGTCTTCGACTGACGCCTCGCCCGGCTCGATGGCGTGAGGTCGGCGCCGCGGCCCCGTCGGCTGCTCGATAGGCTTGCCCGAGCAAGCTGAGTCGAGGACGAGGAGATGCGGTGACCATTCGGGTCGGAGTGCTCGGAGCACGCGGCAAGGTCGGGCAGGCGATCTGCGCGGCGGTGGAGGCGGCGCCCGATCTGGAGCTGGTGGCGCAGGTCGACAAGGGCGACGCGCTCGAGGCGTTCACCGAAAGCGGCACGCAGGTGGTCGTCGATTTCACCCACCCCGATGTGGTGATGGGCAACCTGAGGTTCCTGATCGCGAACGGCATCCACTCGGTCGTCGGTACCACCGGCTTCGACGAGGCCCGACTCGCCGAGGTGCGCGGGCAGCTGGCACAGCGGCCCGAGGTGGGCGTGCTGATCGCGCCGAACTTCGCCATCGGCGCGGTGTTGTCGATGCGCTTCGCCGAGCAGGCGGCACGTTTCTTCGACTCGGTCGAGGTCATCGAGCTACACCACCCGAACAAGGCCGATGCCCCCTCCGGCACCGCCTACCGCACCGCCGCGGTGATCGCCGCGGCCCGCGCCGAGGCCGGGGTCGGGATCAGCCCCGACGCCACCACCACCGAACTCGAGGGTGCTCGCGGCGCCGACGTGGACGGTGTGCGGGTCCATTCGGTGCGACTGGCCGGGCTCGTCGCCCATCAGGAGGTGCTGTTCGGTACCCAGGGCGAGACCCTGACCATCCGCCACGACTCCATCGACCGGTCCTCGTTCGCGCCGGGCGTGCTGCTCGGGGTGCGCGAGATCGCCGGGCGACCGGGTCTGACCGTCGGGCTCGACCCGTTCCTGGATCTGTGAGCGACTCCGCCGACCGGCGACCTGATCGGCAGGTCCTGAAAACCGTTGCGGTCGTGGCATTTCTGGTCGTCGCGCTGCTGTTCTACTTCGTCCGGCTCGGTGGTCTCGCCATCGCCTACATCGCCGACGGCGGGTTCGCGGGTATCGCGATCGGCATCGGCATGCTGCTGCTGCCCGTTGTCGGTAGCTGGATCCTGTGGGCGACGTTGAGCGCGGCTTTCGCGCATCAACGGCTGGCTCGGCGTATCCACGAGGAGGGCCTCGAGGTCGACACCTCGGAGTTGCCGCGCCGACCCTCCGGCCGGATCGAACGCGACGCGGCCGACGCGCTGTTCGCGCGGATCAAGACCGAATGGGAAGCCGACCCGGACAACTGGCGCTCCTCCTACCGGCTGGCCCGCGCCTACGACTACGCAGGCGACCGCGGCCGCGCCCGCGACACCATGCGTCGCGCGGTGGCGCTGGAAAAACTGGAACGCGACCCAGGAGAGTAGCGAGCCCATGGCCCGGTTGCTGATCATCCACCACACCCCCTCCCCGCACACCCAGGCGATGTTCGAAGCGGTCCTCGCCGGAGCGAGCGACCCGGAGATCGAGGGGGTCGAGGTGATGCGCCGGGCCGCGCTGGCGGTGACCGCCGTCGACGTGCTCGAAGCCGACGGCTACCTGCTCGGCACCCCGGCCAACCTCGGGTACATGAGCGGTGCGCTCAAACACGCCTTCGACACGATCTACTACCCCTGCCTGGACTCCACCCGCGGGCGGCCCTACGGGGTCTACCTGCACGGCAACGAGGGCACCGAGGGGGCCGAGAGCAGCGTGGAGCGGATCACGACGGGCCTGGGCTGGCAGCGCGCCGCCGACGCGGTGGTCGTCTCCGGGCCGCCGAGCAAGGCCGATCTGGAGAAATGCTGGGAACTCGGCGCGACCATCGCCGCCGGTCTGATGCAGTAATCGATCCGCCGGAGCGGGCCCGCCCCGAATATTGGTGGGCTGACAGGCGGGCACGGGATGCGGTAGAACTCGAGACCGACGTGTTGCGGGTTGGCCGCGGTGGGTGTTCTTCAGATGGGGAGTGGTCGGTGAGCGAGTTGGAGCAGACACGCACGGTGCGACGGGTCGGGCTGGTGGAGGACCACGAGTCCGTGGCGATCGGATTGGCGGCCATGCTCGGCCCCGAACCCGACCTGGAACTGGTGGCGGTGGCCGAATCCGTCGCCGGGCTGCTCGCCGAGACCGCCGAGCTCGATCTCGTCGTCCTCGACCTGCGCCTGCCCGACGGGTCGACGCCCGAGGACAATGTCACCGCGCTGCGGGAACGCGGCATCGAGGTGCTGGTGTTCACCGGCGCCGACAACGCGTTTCTGGTCCGCTCCGCCGCCAAGGCCGGTGTGCTCGGCGTGCTGCGCAAGTCGGAGAGTGTGGCGACGGTGGTCGAGGCGGTGCGCCGGGCCGCCTCGGGCGAGCAGGTGGTGACCACCGACTGGGCCGCGGCCATCGACGGCGATCCCCAGCTCTCCGACGTCGGGCTCAGCCCGCGTCAGGAGGAAGTGCTGATGCTGTACGCCTCGGGGGAGAAGGCCTCGCGGGTGGCTCGGCTGACCGGTCTGTCGGAACAGACCGTCAACGACTACCTCGGCCGCATCCGGCAGAAATACGCCGACGCGGGCCGGCCCGCCCCGACCAAGACCGATCTGTACAAACGGGCCGTCGAAGACGGGTGGTTGCCCGTGCCGGAAAGGCAGCAGCGCACGTGAGTGACCTCGCGGTCGCGACGGCGCCCGCACCGGTCGGCGATGTCGAATTCTCGCGGGCGGCGACCGAACAGATCCTGCGCAGACTCGGGTTGGTGATCGGAACCGGCGCCACGATCGTGATGGTGCTGGAACTGCCCGCGGTGCTGGTTCAGCCGATCAACCAGTCGATCTGGCCGGAACTGCATCTGGTGGCCGCGTATGTGATGTTCGGGGTGCTGGCCCTGGTGTCCACGCGCGGCCCCGCCGAGGCGATCCGGCGCACCGCCGCCGTGGCCGCGGTGTGTTATCTCGCGGCGACCTTGGCGACGCCGCTGGTGTATTCGGTCGTGCACAACGGCTCGTTCGCGTCATGGCCCTACCGCGGGTTGGCAGTGGGCGTGATGGCCGCCGGGCTGGCGTGGCCCCGGCGCGGTGCGGCCGGATTCGGCGCCCTGCTCGTAGTGGCGACCAGTGTGTCCAATGCCCTTGTCGTGCCCGGTAGTTCGATGTGGGCGCTGTTCGGCGACATCACCAGGGGACTCGGCGTGGCGGCGCTGTTCCTGTGGTGCGTGGTATACGCGCGCGCCGCCGCCGAACGTGTCGACAAGGAAGCGGTCCGTCAGCGCAGCCGAGCGGCGGCGGTCGCGGCGACGTCGGCCAGGGAACGCGAGGGCGCGCGCTTCGCGGCGCTCATCCACGACGCGGTGCTCTCGACGCTGCTGGAAGCCTCGCGGGCGCAGGAGTCCTCGTCGGTGCTGCGAAATCAGGCCGCGCGCACCCTCGAGCAGCTCGAACTGTCGCGGACCGCGCCCGAGATCGACCACCTCGACGCCGCCGCGACGATCGAATTCCTGCGTGAGGCGGTGCGTGAGGCGGAGTCCGAGATTCCGGTGCAGGTGTCCTCGCGCCGCGCGGCGGATCTGTGCCTGCCGATCGAGGCCGCCCAGGTGCTCGGGGCCGCGCTCTCGGAGGCGGTGCGCAACAGCGTGCGCCATGCCGACGTCGCGGGTCGGACGGTGCGACGTGGGGTGTCGGTGACCATCGCGACCGGGGGCATCCGGGTGGTGTTCTCCGATGACGGCGCCGGGTTCGACCCGGCGCGGGTGTCGGCCGACCGGATGGGGATCGCGGGCAGCATTCTGGGCCGGATGCGCGCGCTCGCCGGCGGCGCGGCGTTCGTGGAATCGGCGCCCGGCGCGGGAACCGTGGTGACTCTGGTGTGGGGTAGTTGATGGTCGAGCGTGATCTGCCGTTCGCGATGCGCGACTTGTTCGGCCTCAGCGACGGCACGGCATGGCTGTTCGTGGTGATCTTCGAAGCCACCATCGTGATGTATCTGCGGGTGAATTTCGATATCGCGCCGCCCGCGGCCGCGTTCGCCGCGTTGGCGCTGATGACCGTGGCGGCGCTGGTGGTGCTGGTGTTCCCGGTGGATCCGCTGCCGTGGCCCGTCACGATCTTCGTGGCGTCCGCGGGGCCCGCGGCGATGGCGCTGACCGTGCCGTGGCTCGAGAGCGGCTCGGGGTTCGCCCACCAGATGTGGACCGCCTATCCGACGTCGTATCTGCTGGCGATGCTGGTGCTGCGCGGGCGGATTCTGTCGGCCTGGGTGGGGGTGGCGGCCGCCGCGACCGTGCTGGTGACGATGGGCGTGTTCACCAGTTGGCATCCCGAAACCGTGGTGCGCGCGCTGACGCCGGTGGCCACGGTCGGGGCGGTGACGGTGTTCATGTCGATCGTGCGGCCCACCCAGCGTTCGCTGCGGGAACTGCGCAGCGAGGCCAATCGCCGGGCGGCGACCGAGGCGGCGTTGGCCGCGGCCAACGCCGAGCGTGATCGTCAACTGGGGGCGCTCGACCGGGTGGCCGGGCCGCTGCTCGCCCGCATCGCGGCGGGGATCGAGCTGACCGAGACCGAACGCGAACAGTGCAGGCTGCTCGAAGCCGAACTGCGCGACGGTCTTCGGGCGCCGCAACTGGTCACCGACCGGCTCAGCGCCGCGGCGCGCGCGGCCCGATCGCGCGGGGTCGAGGTCACCCTGCTCGACGACGGCGGCTTCCTCGGCGTACCGGAGTGGGTGCGCCACAACGTGATCGAGGCCGCGGTCGACGAACTCGACATGGCGGGAGCGGGCTCGGTGACCGTGCGAGTCCTCCCGGTCGGTCGACGCTGGGTGGCGACCGTGCTGGCTGCCGCGCCGGGCGGGGATCGACGGACCGAGATCGACACCGCGGGCGAGGTTCAGGTCTCCACCTGAGCGCCGAAAACCTGTCGGACCCCTGTGTCAGGCTGAGGGAATGCAGCGGATGAATGCGGCGCAGGCCCGTCGAACGGCGCTGGCCGCGCAGGGCTTCGGCAAGCGAAAGCCGACCAACCCGAAGCGGCGGGCGATCCTCGATGTGGTCGCCAGAACCCGTCTGCTGCAAATAGATTCGGTATCGGCGGTGGTGCGCGCGCATTACGCGCCGGTGTTCAGCCGGATCGGCGCCTACGATCGCAGCCTGCTCGACGGCGCCGCCTGGAGCGACAGCGCGAAGGCTCGGCGGGGGCTGGTGGAGTACTGGGCGCACGAGGCCGCGCTGATCCCGGTCGCCGACTGGCCGTTGATGCGCTGGCGGATGGCGCAGTACCGGCACGGGCGCTGGTCGGGGATGCGCAAGGTCGTCGAACGCAATCCGACACTGGGCAAGGACATTCTCGATGTCGTGACCGAGGTGGGCGCGGCGAGCGCGGGGGAGATCGAACGTCATCTGGAACTGGACAAGCCGCGCCCGAAAGGAACGTGGTGGAACCTGAGCGACACCAAGATGATCTGCGAGCAGCTCTTCGCCGCGGGTGAGCTGTCCACCGCGCGTCGAGTGGGCTTCACCCGGCACTACGACCTCACCGAACGCGTCGTCCCGGCCGACGTGCTCGGCCGCGAGATCGGCGAGGAAGACGCCGTGCGCGAGCTGATCCGTCGCTCCAGCCGCGCCCTCGGTATCGGCACCGAGGCCGACCTGCGCGACTACTACCGCCTGGCCCGTCGACAGAGCGCCCCGGCGATCGCCGACCTGGTCGACGCGGGCGAACTGCTGCCTGTCGACGTCGACGGCTGGGACGCGCCCGCCTACCTGCACCCGGAGGCCGCCACCCCACGCCGGATCACCGGCACCGCGCTGCTGTGCCCGTTCGATCCGCTCATCTTCTTCCGTCCGCGCACCCAGCGGGTCTTCGACTTCCACTACCGGATCGAGATCTACACCCCCGAACCCAAACGGGTGCACGGCTATTACGTCTTCCCGCTACTCGTCGACGGCAAGCTCGTCGGCCGGGTGGATCTGCGCGCCGAACGCGCCACCGGCCGACTGCTCGCCCCCGCTGCGTTCGCCGAGCCCGGCTACGCCACCGCCGAGACGGCCCAGGCATTGCGCGGGGCGCTGCGGGAAATGGCCGACTGGCTCGAACTCGACGAAGTCGTTATCGGCGAACGCGGCGATCTCGCCCCGCTGCTCTGATCGCGACCGCGTCTACCAGCCCTTGCCGCCGTAGCCGCGCATCTGATCCTTCAACGCGCCGCTGACGGCGCCGGAGAGCCAGGAGTTCAGCGACTGGCCGTTCTGCTGGGCCGCCTCCTCCGCGCGCGACTTGAGCTGTTCGACCAATCGCAGGGTCACCCGGCTGATGTCGCCGGTCATCTCCTCGAAAGTCTGGGGTTCCTCCGCCCCGGGCGGGGTGTTCTTGCGCACGTCGGCCTTCGCCTCGGTGCCCTCCAGCCGGACGTGCACGGTGCGGTCACCGAGCTCGGTGCTGATCTCGGCGGCCAGTTCCGACAGCGCCGAGAGCAGTACCAGCCGACTCGAACTCTCCACCGCGGCGGCGAGGGCGGCGGCGGTGGCCTGCGTTTTCTCGTCGCCGAGCGCGGCGGCGGCGATCAGTTCCTCGCGCAACCGCGCGGTATGAGCATTCAGATCCATGACATCAGTGTGACGTCATCTATGACATCATGCAAGGTGGAAAGCGCCCACCGGCCGCCGCTTCGGCCGCTAGGGTGTCGAGACACATCCGGCGACCGGGTAGCCTTTCTGACCATGACGAACGGTGAATCGACGCCAACGGAGCTGCGCGCGTCCGGCACGGTAGGTGTCGCGATGGTGACCCCCTTCAGCGCTGCGGGCAAGCTCGACGTCGATGCCGGTGTCGCACTGGCGGCACACCTGGTCGACCGTGGGGTCGACCTGCTGATCATCTCGGGTACCACCGGCGAGTCGCCGACCACCACCGAAACCGAGAAGGCGGACCTGCTGCGGGCCGTCGTCGACGGCGTCGGCGACCGGGCCACCGTGGTCGCCGGGGCGGGTACCTACGACACCGCGCATTCGATCGAACTGGCGCGTGCCGCCGAGAACGCGGGCGCGCACGGTCTGCTCGTCGTGACGCCGTATTACTCGCGGCCCACACAGGAGGGCCTGATCGCGCATTTCACCGCGGTCGCCGACTCCACCGCGCTGCCGATCACCCTCTACGACATTCCACCGAGGTCGGTGGTGCCTATCGCCATCGACACGATCCGGCGCCTTGCCGAGCATCCCAACATCGTCGCGGTGAAGGATGCCAAGGGCGATCTCGTCTCCGGAGCCGATCTCATCGCGACCACCGATCTGGATTTCTACTCCGGTGACGACGGCCTGAATCTGCCCTGGCTCTCGGTCGGTGCGATCGGATTCATCAGCGTCATCGGCCATCTCGTGCCGGAACGACTGCGCGAGATCCACCAGGCCTACACCACCGGTGACGTGGCCAGGGCGCGAGAGATCAACGCGACACTACTGCCGCTGTACGCGGCCATGACCCGCCTGGGAGGTGTGGCGATGTGTAAGGGAGGACTCCGATTGCTCGGCATCGATGTAGGTGAGCCCCGTTTGCCCCAGCTGATGCCGACGCAGGCACAACTGGAGGAACTGATGCTCGATCTGCAGGCAGCGGGGGTGTCGGCATGACCGAACCCGTAGCCCGTAAGCCCCGTCGCCGTTCGGCATCGCGTGCCGCCGGTGCGCCCGAACCGATACCTGTGGAGAGTGTGCAGGCCGCGGTGAAAGCTCCGGCTATCGCCGAACCGATCGCCGAGGTCGCCGCCGAGGCGAACCTGGCGGGTTCCGCCGAAGCGGGCACCGACCTGCGCGGCGTCGCCGAGGAAGGCGTCACCGCGAAGAAGACCGCGCCGCGCCGTGCCAGGACGAAGCCGGCCACCGAAGCCAAGGGCAAGCAGGCCGAAGCCAAGAGCAAGCCCGCCGCCGAGTCCCGCGGCGGCGGTCGTGGCAGGCAGGGCGGCGGTCGCGGTCGCGGTGCGGCACCGGTCGCCGAGCCGCGCGAGAAGGCCGCCCACGATAAGCTGGGCCCGCCGCCGAAGCTGGCGAAGAACGGTCTCCGCCTGTTCGCACTGGGCGGTATCGGCGAAATCGGCCGCAACATGACCGTGTTCGAATACGGCGGCAAGCTGCTGATCGTCGACTGCGGTGTGCTGTTCCCCGAGGACCAGCAGCCCGGCGTTGACCTGATCCTGCCGGACTTCGGGCCCATCGAGGACCGGATGGCCGACGTCGAGGCCATCGTGCTCACCCACGGCCACGAGGACCACATCGGCGCCGTGCCGTTCCTGCTGCGTCTGCGCCAGGACATCCCGGTGATCGGCGCCAGGTTCACCCTCGCCCTGGTGGCGGCGAAGGCTCGCGAGCACCGCTTGCAGCCCAAGCTGCGCGAGGTCGCCGAGGGCGAGACCACCGTGCACGGCCCGTTCGAGATCGAGTACTTCGCGGTCAACCACTCGATCCCCGACGCGCTGGCGGTCGCGATCCGCACCGGCGCGGGCGTGGTGCTGCACACCGGTGACATCAAGCTCGACCAGCTGCCGCTCGACGGCCGCCTCACCGACCTGGCCGGCTTCTCGCGCCTGGGCGACGAGGGCGTCGACCTGTTCCTGGTCGACTCCACCAACGCCGAGGTCCCCGGCTTCGTGACTCCCGAGCGCGAGATCGGCGGCGTGCTCGACAATGTCATCGGCAAGGCCACCAATCGCGTCATCGTGGCCTCGTTCGCCAGCCACGTGCACCGCATCCAGCAGGTCGTCGACGTCGCGCAGAAGTACAACCGCAAGGTCTGCTTCGTCGGCCGTTCGATGGTGCGCAACATGGAGATCGCGCAGGACCTGGGCTATCTGACGGTGCCCGACAATGTCGTGGTCACCCTCGACCAGGCCGCGAACCTGCCCGGCAACCGCCTGGTGCTGATCTCCACCGGTTCGCAGGGCGAGCCGCTGTCGGCGCTGTCGCGGATGGCGCGCGGCGAGCACCGCCAGATCAACATCCGTGCCGACGACCTGGTGGTACTGGCGTCCTCGCTGATCCCCGGTAACGAGAACTCGGTGTTCGCCGTGGTCAACGGCCTGGCCCGGCTCGGCGCGACCGTGATCACCCAGCAGAACGCGAAGGTGCACGTCTCCGGGCACGCCTCCGCCGGTGAGCTGCTGTACCTGTACAACGCGGTGCGCCCCACCAACGCCATGCCCGTGCACGGCGAATGGCGCCACCTGCGCGCCAACGCCGCACTGGCCGTGGCGACCGGTGTGCCCGAGGAGCGGGTGATGCTGGCCGAGGACGGCGTGGTGGTCGACCTGGTCGACGGCATCGCCTCCATCGTCGGTCGTGTGCCGGTCGGGCACGTCTACGTCGACGGCCTCTCGGTCGGTGACGTCGGCGAGTCCACCCTGTCGGACCGCCTGGTCCTCGGCGAGGGTGGTTTCATCTCGATCACCATCGTCATCGACTCGACCACCGGCAAGGCGGTCAGCACGCCCGAGCTCAACGGGCGCGGCTTCTCCGATGACCGGACCGCGCTCGACGGCGCGAACGAACTGGTCGAGGCGGAGCTGCTGCGTCTGGCAGGTGAAGGCATCACCGACACCCATCGCATCGCCCAGGGCGTGCGCCGGGTGGTGGGCCGCTGGGTCGCCGACGTCTACCGTCGTCGTCCGATGATCGTCCCGACGGTCGTCGCCGTCTGATCGAGAGATCAACAGATCAACGGAAAACCGCTGGGCGACTATGTCGCCCAGCGGTTTTCTTGATATTCGGACGGATTCCGGTTCTCAGGCCTGGCAGGCCGCGGAGTCGAGCTGGGCCGACTTCACGATGTTGCACGCGAACACGTGCGAGACCTTCCAGGAATCGTCCTCGGCGACGAAGTCGACGAAGGCATCCTTCACCGGGGTCCCGTCGATGGTGACATCGGCGTTCGCCTTGAGCTTCCCATCGACGGGGTCGCCGACGGTGGTGATGGCGACCTTGACGTTGTTCTGCTTCGCCGCCTCCACGAACTTGTCGACCAGCATCGGATCCTGGTCGGCGTCCTCGATGTAGGTCTTCTTCTCCTCGCCGGTCAGCTGGCCCGCGAGAGCCTTGGTCAACCGGCTGTTCAGCTCGGCGGCGGTCGGTTTGGGCAGGTTGGGCACCGTGGTGGCCGCGGGCTCGCCGCCCTCTTCCTTGCCGGATTTGGCGCCGCCCGTTTCGAAGGCGCCGCCCTTGCTCGTCGTGGTTCCCGTGCTCGTACCGGTCGAGCCCGCGTCGGAACTGCACGCGCCGAGGCCGACCGCCGCGACGATCGCGACGAGGACAGCGGCGGTTTTCACTGGACGGATATTCACTACAACTCCCATGATCATGGTCGGAACGGGTCGGGCTAGAGCTGGTAGCCGCTGGTGCAGTTCCAGTGCTTGATAGAGGCGTTGCCCGGATTGTTGTTCAGCGCTTCGCGTTTGGCGCCGCCGATCGTCGACGCGGAGCCGTAGCTCCACCAACCGCGCGAGATCGCGATGGCGCCGCAGCCGTTGCGGTAGGACACCTTCACATCGCACCCGCCGCCACCCCCGCCCCGCAGGCAGGCCGCCATGGCGCCCGCCTCGGCATCGGCGTAGCTGCTGTAATCAGTGGCGTACCCGTAGACCCCCGGTCTGACCGACACCGCGATGGCGCCGTAATTGCCCGACTGCGCCTGGGCCGGCGCGATGTGTCCCGCGAACACTGCTGCCGCGGTGGCACCGAGCACGGCCGCGCTGGTGAGCATTCTCTTCACTTGTAGCGTCCCCTTCATCTGCACGGGTCGACGACCCGATAGAGCGCCGTCAACGTATCGAGGGTTATGGCATCCGCGCTAGACCAGCGAGCCCGCGCTCGCCCGAATCAATGGCGATCGACAAGGATTCCGTAAGTTCGGGCCCGCGAAACGCGGTTCCCGGCGAGATTTCCCCGCGCTGACCGGGGCGCTGCGACCTGCGCATCCACCCTGGATCACCCCGGCGAGCGGGGTGGGACCAGTGTTGCGGATGGTCTCGGAGGTGCTCGAGCGGCTAGCCTGAGGTCATGGCAGGTAAGTCCCGCAGCACCACGACCTCTCGTGCGCGGGCGGGATCGACCAGGGGGCAGACGCCGGCGGCGCGGTCTCGTTCGGCGACCCCGCGAGCGACGGCGGCTCCACGTCGGCGCACCACACCCGTGCGCAGGCCGGTCAAACGTGCCTCCGACACCGCTCCGCTGGCTGTGATCAGCCGCGGCATCGGCAGTGGCTGGACCATGCTGGCGCGCGGGGTCGGCGCCACCACGCGCACGCTGAGCCGGGCAGGCGAACTCGACCACGGGCACCGTCGCGACGGCATCGGCCTGGCGCTCATCGCGTTGAGCGCGATCATCGCCGCCGCGATGTGGCTCTCGGCGGGCGGACCGGTCGGCCGTTTCCTCGAAGACGTCGTGCGGGCGATCGCCGGTTCGGCGGCCGTGCTCGCGCCGATTCTGCTGGTCGCGCTCGCAGTGGTGCTGATGCGCACCGAACCGCATCCGGAGATCCGGCCGCGGCTGGTCCTCGGTGGACTGCTCGTGGTGCTGCCCGCGCTGGGTGTGTGGCATCTGGCGGCCGGGTCCCCGACCGACGCGGACGGCCGCTCCACGGCGGCGGGCGCGGTGGGATACGCGATCGGTGGACCGCTCGGCCAGGGCCTCACGCCCTGGCTCGCGCTGCCGATCCTGTTGCTGGCCATGATGTTCGGCGTGTTGTTGCTCACCGGAACCACGGTGCGCGAGGTGCCGACCAAGCTGCGCGAATACTTCGGTCTCGGCGAATACGCCGACGACAGCGACCCCTACGATCCGGCCAACTACGACGCCGACGGATTCCCGGTGCACCGCAACCGAACCCGTCGCCGTGGCGCCGACCCCGACGACAACTACCCGCCCGACGAGTTCGGCGGCTCCGACGCGGTCACCGAGTCGCTGGGCGAACCGCCGCTGCGCGATGCCAAGCCGATCGAGGAACCGCCCGCGCCCGCGCCGAAACCGGCGCGCAAGCGTCCGGTGGCCAAGCCGGTCGACCAGACCCCGCCGCCGCCACCGGCACCGGAGTTCGTCACCGATCGCGTCGTCGACGGCGACTACACGCTGCCCCCGCTGACCCTGCTGCTCGACGGCGATCCGCCCAAGAAGCGCTCGGCGGCCAACGAATCGATGATCGAGGCGATCACCGAGGTGCTGGTGCAGTTCAAGATCGACGCCGCGGTCACCGGCTTCGTGCGCGGCCCGACGGTCACCCGCTACGAGGTGGAACTCGGTCCTGGCGTCAAGGTCGAGAAGATCACCGCACTGGCCCGCAACCTGGCCTACGCCGTCGCCACCGAGAACGTGCGCCTGCTCGCGCCCATCCCCGGCAAATCGGCCGTCGGCATCGAGGTGCCCAACGCCGACCGCGAATTGGTGCGCCTGGCCGACGTGCTGAAGTCGCCGCACACCCGCAACGACCACCATCCGCTGGTGATCGGCCTCGGCAAGAACATCGAGGGCGAGTTCGTCTCGGCGAACCTGGCCAAGATGCCGCACCTGTTGGTGGCCGGTTCCACCGGCTCGGGTAAGTCGAGCTTCGTGAACTCGATGCTGGTCTCGCTGCTGCACCGAGCCACCCCCGAAGAGGTCAGGATGATCCTGATCGACCCGAAGATGGTGGAACTCACGCCCTACGAGGGCATTCCGCACCTGATCACGCCCATCATCACCCAGCCGAAGAAGGCCGCCGCCGCGCTGGCCTGGCTGGTCGAGGAGATGGAACAGCGCTACCAGGACATGCAGGCCAACAAGGTCCGCCACATCGACGACTTCAACAAGAACGTGCGATCGGGCAAGATCACGGCCCCGTTGGGCAGTGAACGCGTCTACCGGCCCTACCCGTACATCCTGGCCATCGTCGACGAGCTCGCCGACCTGATGATGACCGCCCCGCGCGATGTCGAGGACGCGATCGTGCGGATCACCCAGAAGGCGCGCGCCGCCGGTATCCACCTGGTGCTGGCCACCCAGCGTCCCTCGGTGGACGTGGTGACCGGTCTGATCAAGACCAATGTGCCCTCGCGGCTGGCGTTCGCCACCTCCTCGCTCACCGACTCGCGCGTCATCCTGGACCAGCCGGGTGCCGAGAAACTGATCGGCATGGGCGACGGGCTGTTCCTGCCGATGGGGCAGGGCAAGCCGACCCGTCTGCAGGGCGCGTTCATCTCCGACGAGGAGATCCAGGCCGTTGTCGAGTTCAGCAAGACCCAGGCCGAACCCGAGTACCAGGAGGGCGTCACCGCGGCCAAGGCCGGCGAGGTCAAGGACGTCGACCCCGATATCGGCGACGACATGGACGTGTTGCTGCAGGCCGTGGAACTGGTGGTCACCTCGCAGTTCGGGTCCACCTCGATGCTGCAACGCAAGCTGCGGGTCGGCTTCGCCAAGGCGGGTCGGTTGATGGACCTGATGGAGACCCGCGGTGTGGTCGGTCCCAGCGAGGGCTCCAAGGCGCGCGACGTGTTGATCAAGCCCGATGAGCTGGACGGTTTGCTGTGGTCGATTCGTGGCGGCGATCCGGGCGCGTCCGACGACGAGTGACGCCGTTCCCGGTTTGCTCTGACCGTGCCGGAAGCAGGCGGCGACGAACGAGGAGGGACCTGGCACGGCTCGTGGTCATCGAAATGCCCGGAGGTGGATCGGGCGGCGATCGCCTTGTCAGGCGGTGAAGCGGGCGCGCGCGAGGCGGGTACCCGACATCAGGACACCGGGGCAGAGCCGGTGCATCGCGGTTCGGCGCTTGATCTGCGCGGTGGATTCGGTCACGGCTCGCTCCTCTCGGGTCTGTGTTGTCGGGGTGATGCGGTGACGGTAGCAGCGAGCGCGGACGGGGCGATAGGGCTTTTTTCGTGTGCGCGGCATGTGCGCGGCCGCCGATGTGTGTGAAATCATGGCGGGCAATCGTTCTGCAAGCCAACTGAAACGGACAATTCGGGCATGATGGACGGCATGAACTTCATCGATCGGACCACCACATGCAGGTGACCACGCTCGAGTGGGTGATCACCGGGCTGGTGATCCTCGGCCTGTTCGTCTTCGACTTCTACGCCCACGTGCGCACCCCGCACGAGCCCACCTTCAAGGAATCGGGCATCTGGTCAGCCGTCTACATCACGTTGGCGCTGCTGTTCGGCCTCTTCGTCGCCTGGAAGTGGGGCGGCACATTCTCGGGGGAGTACTACGCGGGCTTCGTCACCGAGAAAGCGCTCTCGGTCGACAACCTGTTCATCTTCCTCATCATCATGAGCACCTTCGCCGTGCCCCGGATCTACCAGCAGAAGGTGCTGCTGATCGGCATCGTGCTGGCGCTGGCGATGCGCGGTGTGTTCATCGCGGTCGGCGCGGCCGCCATCAGCGCCTACAGCTGGGTGTTCTACCTGTTCGGCGCGTTCCTGATCTACACCGCGATCAATCTGCTACGCGAGAGCGGGCACGAGGCCGAACACGAGCAGAAACGCGACAGCTACATCGTCTCGCTGGCCAAACGGGTCCTGCCCACCACCGACGAGTACGACGGCGACAAGCTCATCACCCGGATCGACGGCAAACGTGTAGTGACCCCGCTGTTGCTCGCGCTGCTGGCGATCGGTTTCGCCGACCTGCTGTTCGCGCTGGACTCGATTCCGGCGATCTACGGTCTCACCGAAGAGCCGTACCTGGTGTTCACCGCCAACGCCTTCGCGTTGATGGGTCTGCGTCAGCTGTACTTCCTCATCGGTGGGCTGCTCGACCGCCTGGTGTACCTGTCCTACGGCCTGGCCGCGATCCTGGCGTTCATCGGCGTGAAGCTGGTGCTGCACGCGCTGCACGAGAACACGCTGTCGTTCATCAACGGCGGCGAGCACGTGAGCGTCCCGGAGATCTCCACGGCGGTCTCGCTGAGCGTGATCATCGGAATCCTGGTCATCGCGACGGTGGCGAGCTTGCTGCGCACTCGTCACACCAACGCCTGACACGACTCACAACGACACTGCCCGGAACCGCTGGGGTTCCGGGCAGTGTTGTGTGCGCATCGACTATTCGGCGAAGGCGCCCATCACCGGCAGCCACTCGACCACGCGGACGGCATCGATCAGGCCGAGCTTCGCGAACGGGTCGTTGCTCAGCAGATCGGTCAGCGAGGGCTCGTCCTCGGCGCGGAACAGCAGCAGTGCGCCCGTACCGTCGGGGTAGGGGCCGCTACTGAGCACCGTGCCCGCGTCGACCAGAGCGTTCAACCAGCCCCGGTGCTCGGGTCGGTTGGTCGCGCGGTCGGCCGCGGTGGACCCGGAGTAGGTGTAGTGGACAGCGAAGATCGGCACAGTCGATCACTTTCTCGCGATGGATTCTCTAGAGGGTGAGCAGCATGCGGGTGTTGCCGAGGGTGTTGGGCTTGACGAAGCTGAGGTCGAGGAATTCGGCGACACCGGTGTCGTAGGAGCGGCACATCTCCGCGTACACCTCGGCGGTGACGGGCGTGCCGTCGATCTCGACGAACCCGTGCCTGCCGAAGAAGTCCACCTCGAAAGTGAGCACGAACACACGCTGCAACTGCAGTTCGCGGGCGACGGTGACCAGATGCTCGACCACCGCGCCGCCGACGCCGCGGCCCTTGACGACGGGATCCACTGCGACAGTGCGAACTTCGCCCAGATCGGCCCACAGCACGTGCAACGCGCCACAGCCCACGACCTGTCCGTCGAGCTCGGCGACCCAGAATTCCTGCACCGATTCGTACAGCGTGACCAGGTTCTTCTCCAGCAGGATGCGGCCTGCGTACTCGTCGACCAGGCGCTTGATCTCGGGGACATCGGAGGTTCGCGCTCGTCGCACGACCACGCCGGAAACAGGCGCCACAGTGGGCGCGACAGCATGCGCTTCGCTGGTCGGACTGCTCGAGGGTCCCCGTGAGGTCATGGGTGCAGAGTAGTCGGACCGGTTACCGATAGTCTGAACATGTGCCGCACATCCTGTCGTTCCGCTCCTCGCATCGCGCCGGGCTCGACGACCGGATCGCGTGGCGCCGATCGTGCGAGCAAACAGCTCGCGAAACCGTTGGATTTCGGCGCAGTGCCGGTGAGTGCCGAGAGGGCGGGGCATGAGCGTGCGACCCGAAGAGATCGATCGTGGGTCGAGTGCGGCGACACCGATGCACTCGGTGCCGGAGACTCAGGTTCCGCTGCTCAATATCGCCAACGTGTTGACCATCGCGCGCATCGTGCTGGTGCCGCTGTTCGTGCTGGCGCTGTTCGCCGAGGGCGGGCACGACACCCGCTGGCGAGTCATCGCCGCGGCGGTTTTCGGCCTGGCCGCGATCACCGACCGCTTCGACGGGCAACTAGCGCGCAAATACGGGCTGGTCACCGATTTCGGCAAGCTCGCCGACCCCATCGCGGACAAGGCGCTGATCGGATCGGCGCTGATCGGGCTCTCGGTACTGGGCGATCTACCGTGGTGGATCACCGTGGTCGTCGTCGGCCGCGAAATCGGCATCACGCTGCTGCGACTGGTGGTCGTGCGGCGCGGGGTGATCCCGGCGGGGCGGGGCGGCAAGCTGAAGACGCTGGTGCAGTCGGTTGCGATCGCGCTGCTGGTGCTGCCCCTGTCGGGTGTGTTCGCCACCGCGGGCATGTGGCTGATGTATCTGGCCGTGGCGCTGACGGTGATCACCGGCCTGGATTACGTGGGGCAGGCGACCAGAGTGTGGCTGGCGGGTGGACGGTCGCGCTCGTGAGTGATCCGCTCGTCGACGGCGCGCCGGTCGCCGAACTGGTCAGGGCCCTGAACGCGGCGGGGCAGACCGTCGCCACGGCCGAATCGCTCACCGCGGGTCTGCTGGCTGCCACGGTGGCGGGAGTTCCCGGTGCGAGCGCGGTGCTGCGGGGCGGGCTGATCGTCTACGCCACCGACCTCAAGGGTCGCCTGGCCTGCGTCGATGACGACCTCCTTCGGACAGACGGTCCGGTAGCCGCCTCGACCGCCGAACAACTGGCCGTGGGGGCGCGGGAGCAGTGCGGCGCGGACTGGGGTGTCGGATTGACCGGGGTCGCCGGACCCGATTCCCAGGACGGGCATCCCGTCGGCACGGTATACCTCGGGTTGGCCGGTCCACGTCACAGCGAAGTGGTCCGGTTGAAACTGCACGGTGACCGGTGGACGATCAGACTCGGTGCGGTGCACAGTGCGGTGCGTGAGTTGCTTCGCTGTGTCAGTGTGAAGTAGGTCGGTTCGGGAACCACCGGTCCATGCTCGACGTTGTGCCAGAAAGAGGTGAGCACCGCTACGGCGGTGACACGAGGTGGAGGAGAACGAGATGACGCTGCTGCGGGAGGCAATCGGGGACAGTCTGCGGCGTGCGCGTCTCGCCCAGCATCGAACGCTGCGCGAGGTGTCGACCTCGGCGCGCGTGAGCCTCGGCTATCTGTCGGAAGTGGAGCGCGGCCGCAAGGAAGCCTCCAGTGAACTGCTCGCCAGCATCTGCGAGGCACTCGACGTGCCGCTCTCGCGCGTGCTGTGGGACGTGAGCACCCTGATGGCGGGCGCCGACGGCTCCGCGCCGCGCGAACCCGCGCTGACCGGCCCCGCCGCCGAGCGCGAGCCGACCGGGGCCGAGCCCGCCACCCTGCCCGAACCCGCCGCGGGCGAGGCATCTGCCTCCGCGAGCGCGGCGGCCGAGCAGGGCGCGCGCATCGGCATCGCCGAAGACACCCGCATCGTCATCCCGGCCCCCAGGGCCGAGATGCTGGTACTGGTGAAGGGAATGTGACGCGGCGAACCCTGCGCCCGGCGCGCGAGACGCTGCACACCGCTGATGAGAACGGATAGATTCTCATCAGGCGTCGATCGGTCCGGTCATTCCGGTTCGGGTGCCGCATGGTGAAGGATAAGCACGTATCTGGTGCGTGACGGTCGCGTACCACCAGTCGCACGAGCGACGCACAGATGGAGGCGGGATCAATCGATGGCTAATCCGTTCGTGAAGGCCTGGAAGTACATGATGGCCCTCTTCGACTCCAAGATCGAAGAGCATGCGGATCCGAAGGTCCAGATTCAGCAGGCTATCGAGGAGGCGCAGCGTCAGCATCAGGCGCTGTCGCAGCAGGCGGCATCGGTGATCGGTAACCAGCGTCAGCTGGAGATGAAGCTGAACCGCCAGCTCGACGAGGTCGAGAAGCTCAACGCCAACGCCCGTCAGGCCGTCACCCTGGCCGATCAGGCGCAGGCGGCGGGCGACACCGAGAAGGCGATCCAGTACACCAACGCCGCCGAGGCGTTCGCCGCCCAGCTGGTCACCGCCGAGCAGTCGGTGGAAGACCTCAAGGTGTTGCACGATCAGTCCCTGCAGGCCGCCGCACAGGCCAAGAAGGCGGTCGAGCAGAACGCGATGATGTTGCAGCAGAAGGTCGCCGAGCGCACCAAGCTGCTCAGCCAGCTCGAGCAGGCCAAGATGCAGGAGCAGGTCTCGGCCTCGCTGCAGCAGATGGACTCCACCCTGTCCGCGCCGGGCTCCACGCCCAGCCTGGACGCCGTGCGCGACAAGATCGAGCGTCGCTACGCCAACGCGCTCGGTTCGGCCGAGCTGGCGCAGAACACGGTGCAGGGTCGCATGATGGAGGTGCAGCAGGCCAGCGTCCAGATGGCCGGGCACAGCAAGCTCGAGCAGATCCGCGCCTCCATGCGTGGTGACGCGTTGCCCACCGGCAACAACAACGCGGCGATCGACCCGGCGCAGCCCCAGGCCGCACCGGCGCCGAACATCAACAAGGGCCAAGCGGCCCAGCAGTAAGCAGTACGTGGAGTCCGGCGAGGGCGCGGAAACCCGGCGGTGACGCCCGGTGGCCGCGCCATCAACGGTTTCCGCGACGACCGGCACCCGGGGGAAGGACACCGATGAGCGGGAAACTACGGCGCCAACGTGCCGAGATCGTGGAGCCGACGGCGATCGCGCAGGCCGCCATGTCAGGCTCGGTGCCCGCGACCCTGCGTGGGGTCGGTGAGCAGGCCCTGGTCGCGGTGCGGCGCTGGGCCGACCCGCGTGAACGTGAGTTGCGCCGTCGGCGCCGAGTGCGCCGGCGTAGTTTCCAGCTGGGCACCGTTTCCGGCATCACCACGGTCGGCGCGGTCGGGCTGGCCGTGATCTCGGCGCCCGCCTGGGCGGTCGTGGTGATCGGCGGTGGCGCCGTCGCCTTCGTCACCGGAACCGCGCTCACCGCGCGCCGGTATCTGGAACTGCGCGGCAAACCCCTGCCGCAGGCGGCGTTCGTCGCCCGCAAGTCGCCCGGCCTGCGCTCGGCCGCGCGCGCTCCCATCCAGCGCCTGATCCGCGCCGAACGGGCGCTCTACGACCTCGGCGCCCAGATCGCGCGCACCCGCCGACTCCCCGAAGACGAACTGCGCGACCTGCTCGAGACAGCCCGCTCCGGCGCAGGCGCTCTGCACGCGCTCGCCGCCGACGTGGTCGCGATGGAACAGGCCGCCGACACCGTCGGCCGCGCGAACCCCGACACCGTCGCGGCACTGAAATCCACCGTCGTCGGCGTGCTCGCACGCCTGGAAACCGGCGTGGTCGAATACGAACAACTGGTCGCCGCCGCGGCCCGCATTCTCGCGGTCCCCGAAGACTCGGTTCTCGCCTACCAGTTCAACGGCATCGTCGCCGACCTTCGCGAAGCCGCCGACCGCCTCGACGGTTGGGCCCAGGCTCTCACCGAAATGGCGGACCAGGGCACCGACTTGTTCACCGGCGGACAGGATTCCTCCCGCTAGGACCCCACGGACACCCCTATCGATCGGCACGCCGGTCGATGACCCGGCGTGCCGATCGATAGGTCAGGCTGGGGCGACGGCCTGACGCAAGGCTGCGAGCTCCGCGGCGCGGGGGTCGGTGACAGTAGCGGATTCGGGGATATCGAAGATGCGGACGTTCTTCTCGTCGGCGGTGAACGGGGCCCAGTCGGCGGTGCCGTCGGTGGCGAAAGCGACCCACGCGGCGTGCATTTCGTCGGCCAGGGACTGTGGCGGGGTGGGGCCGGTGAGGGAGTGGGCGCCGTCGATGGTGTCGAAGACGAACGGGATCTCCAGCACGTGGCAGGCGCCGAGGCCGGGCAGGCTTGTGGGCCAGGCGAATTCGTAGACGTGGGTGGGGACGGTAGCCGCGCCGGCTTCGGCGAAGTCGTAGGTGCCCGCGCGGAAGCTCATGTCGGTGAGGATGGCGTTGAAGATCTCGGCGGGGGTGGCATCGGGGCGCTCGGTCGAATACGTCTGGGCGACCGCGGGATCGATGCCGTAGCGGGTGAGGACGAAGGGCAGGGTGTCGGCGGTGATGGCGGCGGCGAGCCCTGCGGGAACGGTGAAGAAGCGGAACTCGTCGGCGGTGGTGCCCGCGATGAGGGGGACCGCGCGATCCGGGTGTGCGAGAAGAACCTCGGTCGGTGGGCCTTCCACGATGTCGTTGTCGATCACCGGGAACAGGCTCATGATGCCGCCGCCCAGTTGGATCACCGATCGGCCCCAACGCTGCGGATCGGGATCGGTCATCAGGGCCAGCCCGACGGCGTTCTGGGCGGTACGCAGCTCATCGGGGCCGAGTGCGCCGAAGTCCTGTGCGGTCGGCGAGATTCCCAGTTCGGCGGCCAGCGCGGCGGACACCTTGCGCGCGTCCTCGGCGTCGGCGGCCACCGCACCGTTGCCGCTCTGCATGATCGCGCGGCGGAACAGTCCGGTCGTCTGCGGTGCGGCGATCAACGCCGCCACGCTCATCGCGCCCGCCGACTCACCGAAGATCGTCACATTGTCGGGATCGCCACCGAACGCGGCGATGTTCTCGCGCACCCAGCGCAAGGCGAAGATCTGGTCGTGCAGTCCACGATTCGACGGCGCGCCCTCGATCTCGGCGAATCCCGACACCCCGAGGCGATAGTTGATCCCCACCATCACCACACCGTCGCGGGCGAACGCGGTTCCGTCGTAGATCACGCGCGCGTTGGATCCACGGACGAACGCGCCGCCGTGAATCCACACCAGCACCGGAAGACCCGAGGCGGCGGGGTCGGGCGTCCAGACATTCGCGTTGAGGTACTCGTCGCCGGGGATGTAGTCGCTGCCGAGCAGGGCGTGGATCGGTGCGGGGTACGGCGTCTGCGCACAGGTGGCGCCCATCTCGGTCGCCTCTCGCACGCCTTCCCAGGCCGGTGCGGCCTCGGGCAGCTGGAATCGTTTCGGCCCGACCGGCGCCGCCGCGAACGGCACGCCGAGAAAGCGGGTGACGCCTGCCTCGGCGTGGCCGCGTATCGCGCCGCTCGTGATCGTGACGATGGGTTCCATGAAAGTCCTCCTACGCGCAGTGATCCCCGATTATGGACGCTTGTCCGGGTCGCCGTCAGTCGTTTGCTTACGGAACGAGTGGCCCGGCCAGCACTCGCTCGCCCGCCGTGCGGTCGCCGTCCCAGGTGAGCTCGGGGTGGTCGGCGGACTTGCGGGCCCACAGGGCCAGGAGCAGGTCCGATGCGGTGCCCGCGAGTTCGGCGACCGGCTCGCCGGGGCCGTAGGTCCAGCTCTCGGCGGTGTCGGTGGCCCGGATCCGCAGCGCCACCTCCGGTTCGACCGCGAGGCCGCGGTGGATCATCCGTGGCGCGAACAGCTCGAAGACCTCGTCGATTCCGTCGACCGCGAGATCGGGGTCGAACGGGTCGGCCTTGGCGAGGGCATCCTGACCGTCCCACAGGTGCATGAGCGTCTCGTGGGCGCGGCGCCGACGCCAGAAACCGACGGTGCGCGGCATGGACCGGGTGAAGGTCCAGGCCTCCTGGTCCTCGTCCGCGGACAGTGAGGCGACCAGGGCGTCGGCGGTCGACTCGTACCACTCCCGCAGGGCCGCGGGATCCTTCGGTGCAGGCTCGCCCTCGAAATCGCCGCGCAGCTCGGCCACCGCGGTGACCACCCACAGATTGCCGCGCCCGACGTGATCGACGAGGTCGTAGACCGTCCAGTCGCCGCAGGACGGCACCGGCGCGGCGACATCGGTCTCGACAGTGATGAGCTCACCGAAGGCGGCGAGTTTCGCACAGAGCAACGCCAAGTAGTCCATGCCGAACACGGTAGCCGGGGAACCGCTGCGGCGCCGGTCTCGGGGTGAACCCTGATCTACACCCGGATATCGGTGCTGACCTGGTGATCTATCGGCCACCGAGTGGCAGCATCGAAGATATCGGATCGCGCGAGTGCGGTCTCGGAGCTGGCGAGGAGTCACATCATGGTTCTGAAAGTCATCGGCATCGTCGCGGTCGCGGTGATCGCGTTCTGGATTCTGGGTGCGCTGATCGAGGCGCTGATGCCCATCCTGGTGATCGGAGCGATCGGTACCGGTGTGTACCTGCTGTACAAGGCGGTCTCGGGAAGCGACAACACCCCGATCAGCTAGTCGTCTGTGGATAGCATGGCGGGGTGGAACAGGTACCCGAGGACTGGCAGCGCGGACTGGTGATCGTCGCGCATCCCGACGACATCGAATACGGGGCCGCCGCGGCGGTCGCGCGATGGACCGGGCAGGGCAAGGACATTCGCTATCTGCTCGTCACGCGGGGCGAAGCGGGGATCGCCGGGATGCCGCCCGCGCAGGCCGCACCGTTGCGGGAGATCGAGGAGATCTCCGGAGCGCGCGAAGTCGGCGTGCACACGGTCGAATTCCTCGACCATCCCGACGGCCGCATCGAGGAAGGTCTCACCCTGCGCCGGGAACTGGCCGCCGCGCTGCGCAGACATCGCCCGGAGATGGTGGTGCTGTTCAACTTCGGCGACACCTGGGCGCCGGGCGTGGTCAACAGTGCCGATCACCGGGCTGTCGGCCGATCGGCGATGGACGCGATCTCCGACGCGGGCAACGAATGGATCTTCCCCGAACTCGCCGACCTGCCACCGTGGTCGGCGCGCTGGGCGGCCGTGGTCGGCCCGGTCGTCACGCACGCGGTGGATGTGGGCGCTCATCTGGAGCAGGCGCGCGCGTCGTTGTCGGCGCATCGGCGGTATCTGCAGGTGCTGAGCCCGGTGCCGGTCGCGGAGCAGGTGCGCGACATCGTCACCTTCGCAACGGGTCCCAAGCAAGGATTCCCCGCCGAACACGCCGTCGGCTTCGAACTGTTCACCTTCGGCGGCTGATCAGCGGGCGGCGACGCGATCGACGACCGGGCGCCAATCCCGCAGGGGCGCAACGCGTAACCCGACTACTTTGCCCGCGTCGTCAGCCCTGCGCAGTGCCAGCGCGGCGGTGAAATCGGGGTCGGTGCGGAAGGCTTCGACCTCGGCGGGCGTCATCGGGCCGCCCTGCGCGATGAGTGTGCGCCGACTCGACGCCGACAATGCGCGGGCGTGGGTCGAATCCGTCGCCGCCAGAAAGCGTTTCGCGACCACGTGGAGTTCCACCAGTCGTGCCACGCGTGCACCGAGCAGGCCGCGGACCGCTTCGGCTCCGTGCCTGCCGTGGCCGGCGTCGTCGCCGGGGACCAGGACGTGGCCGATGTCGTGGAGCAGGCCCGCGACCTGGAGCTCTTCGTCTGCGGGGTGATCGCGGCGCAACAGTTGCGCGCACTGCCGATCGTGATCGAGGATGTCGACGGGATCGCCGGTGCGGTCCGCGGTATCCCAGGCGTCGGCGCACTGCTCGAGGAGTTCGAACAGGTCGTCGACGGTGTCGATCGGGGCGACGGGGGAGCCCCCGGCTTCCTCGATCCCGCTGGGCTCGACCGGGAAGGAACCGGACCGCACACGATCCCCGCTGCCGGATTCGCTGGGGTAGTGCCGGTGCGACCGGTCAGGCGCGGTGGAGTCGGGACTGTCGGGTAGCACGTGATCGCTCCTGCCGGTTTCGACGCTGTGGTGCGGCGGTCAAGGTAGCGCAGAAACCGGAGTTCGGTTGTCCGAGGTGGGCGCGGCCTGGGGATATGGCAGGGTGGGCGGATGCGAATAGCTGTGGTGGCCGGGCCCGATCCAGGGCATGCGTTTCCCGCGATCGCGTTGTGTCTGCGATTACTGGCCGCGGGGGACGAGCCCGTGTTGTTCACCGGGCCGAGATGGCTCGATCAGGCCCGCTCCGCGGGGATCAGCGTGCGCAAGCTCAAGGGCCTCGCGCCGCGCCCGACGGACGACGACACCGACGCGGGTGCCCGGATCCACGATCGTGCCGCTCATATCGCCACCGAGAACCTGCCAGAACTCAGCGCGATGCTGCCGGACCTGGTCGTCTCCGACGTCCTCACCGCGGGCGGCGGGATGGCGGCCGAGCGACTGGGACTGCCGTGGGTCGAATTGTCACCACATCCGCTCTACCTACCGTCGAAAGCCTTGCCGCCGATCGGCAGTGGCCTGGCACCGGGGGAGGGCGTGCGTGGTCGCGTGCGCGACGGTGTCCTGCGCACGATGACCGCGCGTGCGGTCCGCACCGGCCACCGTCAGCGCTCCGCGGCTCGCGAAACCATCGGCCTGCCCGCCGAGGATCCCGGTCCCGCCGCTCGTCTGGTCGCCACCCTGCCCGCTCTGGAGATGGACCGCCCCGACTGGCCCGCCGACACCCACGTCGTCGGACCGCTGCTGTGGGAACCCACCGACGCCGTACTTCCACTGCCCCCGGGTGACGCCCCGCTGGTGATGGTGGCGCCCTCGACCGCGCACACCGGCGTCGCCGACATGGCCGACATCGTCCTGGCCGGTCTGGCCGGACTCGGCGTGCGCGCGGCCATCTCGACCCTCGACACCCCACCCGACGAACTCCCCGACTGGGCTACCGCGGGTCTCGGCCGCCAAGACGAATTGCTCACCCACGCCGCGGTCGTCGTCGGCGGCGGCGGACACGGCCTGCTCGCCAAATCCCTGGCCGCAGGGGTGCCGGTGGTGACCGTCCCCGGCGGCGGTGACCAATGGGAGCTCGCCAATCGTGCGGTACGACAGGGCAGTTCGGTGCTCGTGCGACCGCTCACGCCCGAGGCGGTCGGCGCCGCGGTGCGGCAGGTGCTCGACGACCCGGCCTACGCCGCAGCGGCTCGGCACGCCGCCGCCGGTCTGGCTGAGGTCGAGGACCCGGTTCAGGTCTGTCACGACGCTGCGAAGCGGTAGTCGGTCGCCGACAGTCACCGGTCGTCGCAAACATCGCTGGGCTGAGCGGGGGCCTGTCGGCGCTTGCCCAGCGCGAGTATCTTGGGCAACGTGCGATTGACCGAATTCCAGGAGCTGATGCACACCGAGTTCGGCGTGGCGCGCGCCGACGCCATGCTGACCGATCACGTGATACCCCAACTGGGGCACACGGGGGCGGTAGCGATCGACAACGGTGTCGACCCGCGCGACGTGTGGCGAGCGTTGTGCGCCGACTTCGACGTCCCCCCGAACCGGTGGTGATCAGGCAATGGCCGTGACAACGCAGAACTCGGACACGCGACCGTATCGGTTCGACGAGCGGTTGCGGATGATCCCGGTCGACGCCGAGAACCTCGCGGCCCGGGTGGCCCTCGCCGACCCCCATGATTTCCCCGGCCTGCGCAGGCTCGGCATCGCGTTGATGCTGCTCGGTCGCTACGACGAGGCCCTCGACCGGCTCGATCAGGCCCTCGAACTGGCCGATACCGAGCAGCGCCGGGTCACCGTCTGGATCAATCTGGCCGATGTCTACCGGTACCAGGGTGAACCGTCGCACGCCGAGATCCTGTACCGCCGTGCGCTGCACGCCAGTCGCGCACTCGATCCCGATCTCGTCTCCTTCGCCGCCCACCACCTGGGCAAATCGCTGGCCGAACAGCACCGGCCGCGGGAGGCGCGTGAGCTGCTCAAGGAGGCCATGCGGCTGCGGGTGGTCGACGGCGATTCCGAACTCATCGAATCCACCCGCGCGGCCCTCGACCACCTCGACGAGTTGGCCCTGCCGCTCCCGCCGGTCATCGAGACCCTGCTCGGGCCGGTGCCCGCGTGGTCGCCGGAGCACGAGAGTCGTGGCGGCAATCTGGTCCGGTCGGGCGGGTACTGGATCAAGCGTGGTCCGCGGGCGATAGCCGAGTACGAGCGGCTGACCTGGTTGCGCGACAACGGGATCGCGGTGCCGGAGGTGTCCGCGTTCGCCGAGGACGTCCTCGTGCTCGCCGATGCCGAGGTCGGATCGCTTGCCGGAGCAGCTGATTCGGTCGAAGCCGCCGCGATCGGCACGCAGATGGGTCAGGCCCTGCGTGCGTTGCACGACCTTCCGGTGGCGCAGTGCCCCTTCGACGGTGGTCTCGACGTCGCCCTGGCGCGGGCCCACCGCAATGTGGTCGAAGGCCTTGTCGACGCAGCGGATTTCGACGACGATCACCGTCATCTCTCGCCCGCGTTCATCCTCGCGCGACTGCGGGAACAGCGCCCGGCCACCGATGATCTCGTCGTGGCACACGGCGACTTCACGCCGGGCAATGTGCTCACCGGCGGCCTGCTGATCGATGTCGGGGCACTCGGCCGCGGCGATCGCTATCGCGACCTGGCCCTGGCTGAGCGCGACCTGGCCGAGGACTTCGGCGTCGAGGCGGTCACGGCGTTCTACACCGCGTACGGGCTGACCCAACCCGATCGTGTGAAGCTCGACTACTACCGGCTGCTCGACGAACTGTTCTGAGAACCGCTGCTCAACTGCTCTTGGCGTAGTGGCGCGCGGCCTTGGTGCGATTTCCGCAGGTCGCCATGGAATGCCAGCGTCGGGTGCCGTTCTTGGACGTGTCGTAGAAGAACAGCACGCAATCGGGATGCGCGCACTGACGGATCCGCTGCGGTGCCTCGGTGATCAGGTGCAGCAGATTGTCGGCGGCGAGCCAGCCGGGTAACCACACCGGGTCGTCGACCTCGGGGATGTCGCGGGGGCCCTCGTCGGTGAGTTCGCGGCGGATCCGCCCGTGGTCGAGAACCCGGTTCAGCGCGGTGTGATCGGCGCGGGTCACGGCGTCGTGCACGGCGCCGCGCGCGGTGTGCAGCGCGGTGAGGGCGTGGTCGTCGACGGGTACGCGATCGGCGAGCCCGATGATCTCCAGCCACGTGCGCAGCCCGTCGAGATCGGCGAGCAGATCGCCCGGCTCGGCGCCCGCCCACCGAGTGTTGAGCAGGTCGAGAGCAGGGGGTTCGCCGGTGTGCGGACGGGGATCGCGCATGCCCGAGGTTATCAACACGACCCTCCTAACTGTCTAAAAGTATTTCAAGGGTTGACGGAGTAGGTGAGCTCGTCCTATGTTCTAACTGTTCAACAATCCATAGACGGTTAAACATTCCGGGAGGAAACCATGACCACCGTTGCCGCGCCTGTACTCACCACCGGCCATATCGGACTCAACGTCGCCGACCTCGACCGTTCCGTCGACTTCTACCGCCGCGGACTCGGCTTCGAAGAGCTCGGCAGCGGCGCCGACGGCGAGCGGCGCTGGGCTTTCCTCGGCCGGGACGGCGCGCTGGTGCTCACGCTGTGGCAGCAGAGCAGCGGCGAATTCTCCACCAGCACACCGGGGCTGCATCACCTGTCGTTCCAGGTCGACGATGTCGATACGGTGCGCGTCGTCGAGTCGGCGCTGCGTGCGCTCGATGCCGAGTTCTTCCACGACGGTGTGGTCGCCCACGGTGAGGGGGCGTCCTCCGGCGGCATCTTCTTCGCTGATCCCGATGGCATTCGGCTCGAGGTCTTCGCCCCGCTGGGCGCCGACGCCGCACCCGCACCGGCCGGTCCTGCCCCGACCTGCGGATTCTTCTGACGCGGATGTTTCACCCCGGAGAGCTGGCCGTGCAGCACCGTATGGGACAGGCCGAGGCGGCTGCCAGGGTCGGCCGCTCGATCCGTACCGGGATCCCGGCGGTTGCCGCGTCCTTCCTGGCCGAACAGTCGATGGTGGTGCTGGGCGCCGCGGATCCGGCGGGGCGGCTGTGGGCGAGTCCACTCACCGGTCCCGCCGGGTTCGTGCACGCGGTCGGCGACGCGACCATCGACATCGACACGCTGCCCGAGGGCGCTGATCCGCTGGCGGTGGCGCTGTCGAGTGAGGTCGAGGTCGGGTTGATCGCGCTGCAACCGCAGCGTCGGCGGCGGATGCGCGTCAACGGCAGGTCGGCGGTGCGCGCGGGTGGGATACGGATCACCACCGAACAGGTCTACGCGAACTGCCCGAAGTACATCTCGCGCAGACAGATTCGGGAGTCCTCCGTAGTCGGAACGGTCGGCCCGGTGCGGCGCGGTACGGCGCTGACCACCGCAGCGGTCGAGATGATCGGTGCCGCCGATACCTTCTTCGTCGCCACCGCCGACGGTGCCGGGCATGCCGACGCCTCGCACCGCGGCGGCAATCCCGGTTTCCTGCAGGTTATTTCACCGACTCGGCTGCGCTGGCCGGACTACCGCGGCAACTCGATGTTCATGACATTGGGCAACCTCGCGGTGCAACCGCGGTGCGGGCTGCTCGTCGCCGACTGGTCGACCGGTGCGCTGCTCCAGCTCACCGGCCGGGCCGAATTAGTCTGGGATGCGGCGGCATTCACCGCCGGTGCGCAGTGCGCCGTCGATTTCACCGTCGACGAGGTAATCGAACGCCCCGGTGCGCTCGCTGTGCGCTGGGGACCACCCGAACTCTCCCCGAACAACCCTTGATCACACCGAAAAGGACTCTCCCCATGCGACCACCCCTGCCGCCCTTCGACCTCGATTCCGCCCGCGCGAAGGTGCTCGCCGCCGAAAACGCCTGGAATACCCGAGACCCCGAACGAGTCGCCGCCGCGTACACCGAGGATTCGGTATGGCGCAACCGCGACGAATTCTTCACCGGCCATGCCGCGATCGTGGAGTTCCTGACTCGCAAATGGTCGGCCGAGAACGGCTACGCGCTGCGCAAGGATCTGTGGGCTTTCCACGACAACCGCATCGCCGTGCGCTTCCAGTACGAATGGCACGACGAGTCGGGCCAGTGGTGGCGCAGCTACGGCAACGAGCAGTGGGAGTTCGCGGCGGACGGGCGGATGGCTCGGCGCGAGGCCAGCATCGACGACGTGCGCATCGACCAGTCGCAGCGGCGGATCTTCGGGCCACGCGCCGAGGGCGACGACTCGGTGCTGCCACAGCGCTGACGGCTGGTTTCGCTCCCGGATTGCTGGTCGGAGCGGCTGCTTCGCGTGTTGGTGGGCGCGTCGCTTGACTCGAATGGGTGTTCGACTAACCTGGGCGCCAGAACTTGTCGGTGCCGGCCTCTACTGTGGGCGCCAACCAGAGAGACACTCACCTCGAGAAGGGGCACACATCATGGCACCGCAGGCCTACGATCGCGACAAAGCGCTGGAACTGGCACTGGCGCAGGTGGAGAAGAGCTTCGGCAAGGGCGCGGTCATGCGTCTCGGTGAGGAGACGCGTCAGCCGATCGCTGTCATCCCCACCGGCTCCATCGCGCTCGATGTCGCGCTCGGTATCGGCGGGTTGCCGCGCGGACGCGTCGTGGAGATCTACGGCCCGGAATCCTCGGGTAAGACCACCGTTGCGCTGCACGCCGTCGCCAACGCCCAGGCCGCGGGCGGTGTCGCCGCCTTCATCGACGCCGAGCACGCTCTCGACCCCGATTACGCCCGCAAGCTGGGCGTCGACACCGACGCACTGCTGGTCTCCCAGCCCGATACCGGTGAGCAGGCCCTGGAGATCGCCGACATGCTGGTGCGCTCCGGCGCCATCGACATCCTCGTCATCGACTCCGTCGCCGCCCTGGTGCCGCGCGCGGAAATCGAAGGCGAGATGGGCGACAGCCACGTCGGCCTGCAGGCCCGCCTCATGAGCCAGGCGCTGCGCAAGATGACCGGTGCGCTCAGCAACTCCGGCACCACCGCCATCTTCATCAACCAGCTGCGCGAGAAGATCGGTGTCATGTTCGGCTCGCCCGAGACCACCACCGGTGGTAAGGCGCTGAAGTTCTACGCCTCCGTGCGCCTGGACGTGCGCCGCATCGAGACCCTCAAGGACGGCACCGACGCCGTCGGTAACCGCACCCGCGTGAAGGTCGTCAAGAACAAGGTCGCGCCGCCGTTCAAGCAGGCCGAGTTCGACATCCTCTACGGCCACGGCATCTCCAAGGAGGGCTCGCTCATCGACATGGGCGTCGAGCACGGCTTCGTCCGCAAGTCCGGCTCCTGGTACACCTACGAGGGCGACCAGCTGGGCCAGGGCAAGGAGAACGCCCGCAAGTTCCTGCTGGAGAACAAGGACGTGTGCAACGAGATCGAGAAGAAGATCAAGGAGAAGCTGGGCATCGGCGCCGTCCTGACCGCCGAGGCCGACACGCCCGCCGACTTCTGAGCCGATGACCACGCCGAGCCCCGGCGGCCACCACGATTCGGCCGACCCGGTCGAACAGATGCGCAGGCAGCTGGCTCGCCTCGGAATCGAGGTCGAGCCGGAGCCGGTGATGCCCGTGGCGGGCCGCGGCGGGGGTGCGGCCGATGAACTCGTCCGGTCGGCTCGCGACAAGCGAGCCGATTCGGATGCGAAGAGGATTCGGTCGGGTGCGGGCGATCCGCAGCGCGCGCACCCGACCGGATTCATCGATGGTGACAAACCACCGCATTTCGCTGCGCGGGTTGGTGATGATCATGAAGAGTGGGGGAGTGAGGGTCGGCGACGGCCCCGCGGCGCCCGACGCGAACGTAGGTCCGCGCGGCGCGACGAAGTCTCCCTGTCGACCGTCGTCGGTGGTGACGACGGACGGCAGGCGGATCCGGTGGCGGCCGGATCCCAGCCGGGAGAGCCCGACAGGCGGGCCGGCACACGCCGGCTCGCCCCGGGCGACCGTCCCGACGCAACTCTGGAACAGGCCAAGGACGTGTGCCTGCGATTGCTCTCGGTGCGTGCTCGCAGCCGCGCCGAGCTGGAGAAACGCCTCGGCGAGAAGGGGTTCCGTCCCGAGGTGACAGCGGCCGCCCTGGAACGGTTCGCCGAAGTGGGTCTGATCAATGACGCCTCCTTCGCCGAACAGTGGGTGCACGAACGCCACACCTACTCCGGCCGGGGGAGAAAGGCCCTCCAGCGTGAGCTGCGCGAGAAGGGCGTCGCCCCCGGCGATGCCGAACAGGCGCTGTCGATGGTCACCGATGACGCCGAACACGCCCGCGCCGCCGATCTGGTCCGACGCAAGCTCCGCACCCTGCCCGCGGATCTGGACCGCGACAAGGCGGTGCGCCGCCTCGTCGGCATGCTCGCTCGCCGCGGCTACGGCCAGTCCACCGCCTTCGCCGTCGTCACCGCCGAACTGGACGAAGCAGGCTTCGATCGCACGTCCGCCGAGGTCAGGGCGTCCCGCGCGACGACTTCGGAGCACGATGCCGGGGACACGGACCGAGCGGAGATCGCCGGCGAAACCTCCAGCGACACAACGGAGCCGGACTCGGCTGCCGGCTACATCTCACGCCGACCGACGCCCGGCGACGAACAAGCCGCTATCGACCTGGTCCGTCGCAAACTCCGCGCCATGCCCGCCGATCTCGACCGCACCAAGGCCACCCGACGCCTGGTCGACATGCTCGCCCGCCGCGGCTACAGCGCGGCAACGGCGTTCGCGGTGGTGAAAGCCGAACTGGCGGCGGCAGACAGCTGAGCACTCGGGTCGCACACGCCGATTGATGCCGAGGAGTCGGCACGGCGGCAGCGGCTCGAGCAGGCGGGAGTTCGAAATTCCCGCAGGGGTCGTTGGTGACGCGTAGGATGATCGCGCTGGTGAAAGATGTTTTCGCGCAGGCTGATTCGTCGCATCGTGATGCGGTGGCGTGCGGGAACGTCGATGTTTCACCCTGATGCGGGTGGGAAATCCGGGGAGCAGGGCCGTAGGCGGCCGCCGAACGACGGGGAGGTGGACCCTGGACGCGTTGTGGTCGTTCGTGGTGAACCGGCGGGAGCAGTTGCTGGTCGATTCTTACCTCCATGTGTCGGCCGTGGTGCAGTCGCTGGTGCTGGCGACCGCGATCGCGGTGGCGCTCGGGATACTCGTGTATCGAAGTCCGCTCGGGTCCGCTGCCGCGACCGCGATGGCGGGGGCGATTCTCACGGTGCCCTCGTTCGCGTTGCTCGGGTTGCTGATTCCGTTCCTCGGGCTCGGTGTGGGGCCGACGATCGTGGCCCTGGTGCTCTACGCGCTGTTGCCGATCCTGCGTAATACGGTGCTCGGGTTGTCGTCGGTGGATCCGGCGGTGACCGATGCCGCGCGAGGTGTCGGGATGAACCGGTTGCGCCTGCTGACCAAGATCGAACTGCCCCTTGCCTGGCCGTCCATTCTCACCGGCATGCGGGTCAGTACTCAGATGATCATGGGCATCCTGGCCCTGGCGGCCTATGCGAAAGGTCCTGGCCTCGGCAATGTGATCTTCTCGGGACTCTCCCGACTGGGCAGCCCGAACGCGGTGCCGCAGGCACTCACCGGCACCGTCCTCATCGTCGTGCTCGCACTCGCACTCGACGGCGTCCTGGTTCTGCTCGGACGGCTCACTATTCCGAGGGGAATTCGTGACTGACATCGAAACCACCGAGGCGGCCGCGGATTCCGGGGTCTCCGGGGTCGAGATCGTGCTCGACCGGGTCACCAAACGCTATCCCGAACAGCCCGAACCAGCGGTCGACGAGGTCTCCATGACCATCCCGGCCGGGGAGATCGTGGTGTTGGTCGGCCCGTCGGGTTGCGGCAAGACCACCACCATGCGGATGATCAACCGCCTGATCGAACCCACCTCGGGCACCGTCACCATCGGTGGTCTCGACGCGGGCGCGATCGACGCCGACGAATTGCGCCGCGGCATCGGCTATTCCATCCAGCAGGCCGGACTGTTCCCGCACATGACCGTCGCGAAGAACATCGCCACGGTGCCGGGCCTGCTCGGCTGGGACCGCCGCCGCGTCGCCGAACGTACCGACGAGATGCTCACCCTTGTCGGCCTCGACCCCGACACCTACCGCAACCGCTACCCCCGCCAGCTCTCCGGCGGACAGCAGCAGCGCGTCGGCGTCGCGAGGGCTCTGGCCGCCGACCCGCCGGTCCTGCTGATGGACGAACCCTTCGGTGCGGTCGACCCGATCACCCGCGCGCTGTTGCAGGACGAATTGCTCCGTCTGCAAAGCGAGCTCGGCAAGACCATCGTCTTCGTCACCCACGACTTCGGCGAGGCGGTGAAGCTCGGCGACCGTATCGCTGTTCTCGGCGATCGCTCCCGCATCCTGCAGTACGACACCCCTGCCGCGATCCTGGCGGCCCCCGCCGACGAGACGGTCGCCGGTTTCGTCGGCGCCACCGCCACCATCGACCGACTCGGTCTCACCGTGCTCGCCGAGATGGACCTCGACCAGGGCGTCACCGCCGCCGAGGACACCAGCGTCGCGGCACTCACCACCGCACTGCGCGACGCGGGCCGCACCTGGGGCCTTGTTCTCGACCAGCAGCGGCGCCCACTTCGGAGGGTGACGACAGCCGAACTCGCCCACGCGGATTCGCTGCGCGACGTCGGTACCCCGGTCGGCGCCACCCTGCCCGCGGACGCGACCCTTCAAGACGCGCTCGCCGGGCTGCTCACCGAACGCACCGCCTCCGCCGTCGTCGTCGACAACACCGGCGCCTACGCCGGAACAGTCACCGTCGACACCCTCATCGACCACCTCGCCGCGACCGAATCGGCACCGGCATGACGACCGAGCCGCCTCGCGGCGCGACTACGCTCGAACCCGCGGTGTCGCGGGGCGAAGCCGCTCGAGATCCTGAATCGATACCGGGCCATCACCAGGCGCGGAGGGCCCCACAGTGACGAATACTGTGTCGGTTCCCTCACGTTCGATCGTCGACGTTCCCGCCGCGACCGCTGCTCCCGCCACCCACCGGCGCGCCGAATACCTCCGCCTGCTCGCTCAGCCGGTGATCGTGCTGATCCTCACCGTCGGGGTGCTCGTCTGGGCGTTCCGGCGCGATCTCACCGTCACCCAGCAGGCCAGTATCAGCGTGAGCAATGTCGCCCAGGTGACCTGGCAGCACGTGCTGATCACGGCGGCGGTGGTGCTCATCGTGGTAGCGGTGGCCGTGCCGCTGGGGACAGTGCTCACCAGGCACCGATTCCGCCGTCTCGCCCCGTTTTTCGTCGGCATCGCCAATATCGGAGCCTCCGCGCCGGCCATCGGGCTGATCGTGCTGTGCTACCTGGTCACCCGTACCACCGGGTTCTGGGTGGGTGTCGCGCCGATCGCGTTCTGTTCGCTGCTGCCGGTCCTGCGCAATACGATCCTGGGCTACCAGCAGGTCGATCCCGCACTGATCGACGCGGGCAGGGGACAGGGCATGTCGGCCGCACTGGTGTTGCGCCGCATCGAATTCCCGCTCGCGGTGCCCTACATCCTCGCGGGCCTGAGAACCTCGCTGGTGCTGGCCGTCGGTACTGCCACCCTGTCATTCATGGTGAGCGCGGGCGGGCTCGGCATCCTCATCGACACCGGCTACAAACTGCGCGACACCGTGACATTGACGCTCGGCGCCGTACTCGCTGTCGCACTGGCGCTGTTCGTCGACTGGCTCGGTGCGTTGGCCGAACAGTTCCTCGGGCCGAGGGGGTTGCGGTGAGGATCGCCGGATGGTTGCGCGTGCTCGCCCCGGTCCTCGGCGTGCTGGTGCTCGCGAGTTGCGGACTGCAGTCGGGTGGCTCGGTGCCCCTGTCTGTGGGCCCGGCCGGCATCGCGCCGGTACCCGAACTCGACGGTGTCGCCGTCACGGTGGGCTCCAAGGACTTCACCGAGGCCAACATCCTGGGTTACATGATCGAATTCGCGCTGACGGCCGCAGGTGCGAACGTGCGCGACCTGACCAATATCCAAGGCTCCAACAGCCTGCGCGACGCGCAACTGAACGGCCAGATCGACATCGCCTACGACTACACCGGCACCGGCTGGATCAACTATCTCGGCAAGGAGAAGCCGATCCCGACCGAGGCGGCCCAGTTCGAGGCGGTCCGCGACGCCGATCTCGCCGAACACGACATGGTCTGGGCGGCGATGGCGCCGATGAACAACACCTACGCTCTCGTCACCAGCAAGGGCTACGCCGAGGAGACCGGGGTTCGCACGCTGTCGGACTACGCGAATCTCGTCGCGAAAGATCCCGGTGCCGCGACCACCTGCGTCGGCACCGAGTTCAACGTCCGCCCGGACGGCTATCCCGGTCTGGCAGGCGCCTACGGGATCGATCTCGGCAAGGCCCAACGCCAGATCGTCCAGGACGCGCTGGTCTACCAGGCCACCGCCGACGCGAAACAGTGCCGATTCGGCTCGGTCGCCGCCACCGACGGCCGCATTCCCGCCCTGGAACTGGTGCTGCTCGAAGACGACAAGGCCTTCTTCCCGAAGTACAACGCCTCGCTGGTCATGCACCGCGACTTCGCCGACGCGCACCCCCAGGTCGTCACGGTCATGGCCCCGATCTCCGCGCGACTCACCAACGAGGTGATCACCGAACTCAACCGTCAGGTCGACATCGAGGGCCGCGAGCCCGCCGACGTCGCCCGTGACTGGATGGTCGCCGAGGGTCTCGTCACCGCGGGCTGATCCACCGCGTAGGTTGGCCGAACTGTTACCGGAGTCCGTCCGAGATGTCCGGAACGTGTGCGTCGCTCACACCGCTGGCTCAGCTTCGCGGGCCATGATGGACGGCGATAGAGACAACCGGATACCGAGACGCGCAGCGGTGGGGTGCTCGCGTCCAGACTGGGAGGCTGACGTATGACCATCGAATTCCGCACGGTGACCGTCCTCGGGACAGGGGTGCTCGGATCCCAGATCGCCTTCCAGACCGCCTTCCACGGGTTCGACGTCACCGCCTACGACATCGACGACGCGGCGCTCACCGCCGCACGCACCCGATTCGACGGTCTCGCCGCGGTGTATCAGCAGGACGTGGCAGGCGCCGATGCGAGCAACACCACAGCGACCGCCGCAGCCATCACCCTCACCACCGACTTGGCCGCCGCGGCGGCCGAGGCGGACCTGATCATCGAGGCGGTGCCCGAGGTACTCGAGATCAAGCGCGAGCTCTACGGCAAGCTCGGCGCGCTCGCGCCCGAACGCACCGTGTTCGCGACGAACTCCTCGACGCTGCTGCCCAGCGACATCGTCGCCTACACCGGGCGCCCCGATCGTTTCCTGGCGTTGCACTTCGCCAACCATGTCTGGAAGTTCAACACCGCCGAGGTGATGGGCACCGAGCAGACCGATCCAGCGGTGTTCGCCGCGGTGGCCGAGTTCGCGAAGGCGATCGGCATGGTGCCGATCGAATTGCACAAGGAGAAGGCGGGTTACGTCCTCAACTCGCTGCTGGTGCCGTTCCTGAACTCCGGAATCGAGCTCGCCGCGGGCGGATACGCCGAACCCGCCGCAGTCGACGAGACCTGGCGTATCGCCACCGGCGCCCCCATGGGCCCGTTCCAGATCCTCGACATCGTCGGCCTGACCACCCCGTACAACATCCTGATCAACGGCGACGACGACCACAAGAAGCTCGCGGCTTGGCTGAAGGAGAACTACATCGACAAGGGCAAGCTCGGCGCCGCCACAGGGGAGGGGTTCTACCGCTACAGCGCATAGTCCCACTCGACCGTTCCGGATCCGACAGAGGCGTCGGATGTACCAGGAAACAACAAGTGGGGCCCGATCCGGACGGATCGGGCCCCACTTGTCGTGTGTGCGACTACTTCTTGGTGATATCCACGCCGGGCGCGGCGTCGGCGAGGATCGAGTCGGCGGCCAGCACCGTACCCCCGCTCTTCTTCCGCGACCGCAACCGCTTCTCCAGCGTGGTGGCCAGGAAGCTCAGCGCCATGTTGAGCGAGATCATGATCAGCGCGACGACGATCAGCGCGGGGATCGTGTTCTGCATCGACGCGCCTTCTTGCTGACCGGACCGCACCAACTCGACGTAGGTGATCTGGTAGCCCAGCGCGGTGTCCTTGAGGACGACGACCATCTGTGACACCAGCGCGGGCAGCATCACGGTGATGGCCTGCGGTAGCAGGATCAGCCGCATGAGCTGGTTCTTGCGCAGACCCAGCGCCACGGCGGCTTCGGTTTGTCCCTTGGGCAGGGACTTGATGCCGGCGCGCACGATCTCGGCGATGACCGCGGAGTTGTAGATGGTCAGCGCGATGACCACGGCGGCCAGCGCGAGCTGATCGGACGGGAACAGGTTGTAGTCGCCGAACACCGCGAACAAGAAGATCATCAGGATCAGCACGGGGATGGCTCGGGCGAGCTCGACGATCGTGCCCGCCACCCAGCGCACCCACGCATGGTCGGACAGGCGCAGGATCCCGAAGATCATGCCGAAGAACACCGAGCCGACGATCGAGATCGCCGCGGCCGTGAGGGTGCCCTGCAGGCCGGGAAGGAGGTAGGTCTCCCAGATCTCGGACTCGAGGAACGGTTTCCACTTGGCCGCGGTGAACTGGCCCTTGTCGGCGAAGGCGTCGTAGAGCCACCAGCCCGCGCCGACCAGCACGACGACGACCAGGATCGAGTACAGGTTGTGACGCAGCCGCGCGCGGGGCCCGGGAGCGTCGAACAGAACCGAAGCGCCGCTCATCGTGCCACCTCGTATCGCTTGGCCAGCCAGCCGAAGAACAGCCCGGTCGGCAGGGTGAGGACGACGAAGCCGAGGGCGAAGATCATGCCGATAGTGAGAATGGCGGCTTCGTTCTCGATCATTTCGCCCATCAGGTACGCGGCTTCGGCGACGCCGATGACCGAGGCCACCGTCGAGTTCTTGGTCAGCGCGATCAGCACACTGCCCAGGGGCGCGATGACGGCCCGGAAGGCTTGGGGCAGCACGATCAAACGGAGGTTCTGGGCGAATCCGAAGCCCAGCGAGCGGCCCGCTTCGGACTGGCCGAGCGCGACGGTGTTGATGCCCGAGCGCAGCGATTCGCAGACGAAGGCCGCGGTGTAGACGCTCAGCCCGATGATCGCCCAGCGATAGTTGATGATCTTGATCTCGTCACTGCCGAGTGTCCACCCGAGGGTGCTGTACAGGCCGAGCGAGGTGAATACCAGGATCAGGGTGAGCGGGGTGTTGCGGAAGATCGCTACATACGCCGCGCCGATCCCGCGCGCGACCGGAATCGGGGACACGCGCATGCCGGCGACGACGGTACCGATGACGAGCGCACCGATCGCGGAGAAGAAGGTGAGTTTGATTGTTACCCAGAACGCATCGAGGATTTGGTTGTCATACCTCGAGATCAGGTCGAACACGGACGCGCGTCCTCCGATCGGTGTGAAGGCCTGCAGGACAACACCGCATCGGTGACCCGGGAGATCCCGGGTCACCGATGATCAGTGGTTGATCAGTAGCGGTCGACGGTCGGCGGTGCGGGCACCGCGATACCCGTACCCGCGAAGTTCTTCTCCTGCGCGGCCTTCCACGTACCGTCATCGATCATCGCCTGGATGGCGTCGTTGACCTTGCCGCGCAGCTCGGTGTCGCCCTTCTTCAGGCCGATGCCGTACTTCTCGGTGGTGAAGGGCTTGTTCACCAGCTTGAACGTGCCCGGCGACTGCGCGGCGTAACCGGCGAGGATCACGTTGTCGGTGGTGACCGCGTCGATCGCACCGCTACGCATCGCCTCGATGCACAGCGAGTAGGTGTCATAGGTCTGCAACTGCGCCTGCGGGTAGTTCTTCTCGATGTTCTGGGCCGGGGTGGAACCCTTCACCGAGCAGACCTTCTTGCCCGCGAGGGAATCGGGGCCGGTGATGTCGGTGTTGGCGGCGGGCACCAGCAGGTCCTGGCCCGCGATGTAGTACGGGCCAGCGAAATCGACCTTCTCCTTACGCTTGTCGTTGATCGAGTAGGTGGCCACGACGAAGTCGACCTGGCCGTTCTCGATCAGCGT
The DNA here is from genome assembly GCF_036142455.1 of Nocardia salmonicida. Taxonomy (NCBI): domain Bacteria; kingdom Bacillati; phylum Actinomycetota; class Actinomycetes; order Mycobacteriales; family Nocardiaceae; genus Nocardia; species Nocardia salmonicida. The sequence goes on along the minus strand of NZ_CP108014.1, from coordinate 3,947,502 downwards.
CTCGCGCTGGGCCGACGGCGCTTCCTTGAAGGTGACGTTCTCCGGCTTCACACCGAGCTTGTCGGCGACGGACTTGGCCACGTCGACGTCGAAGCCGCTGTAGGTGCCATCGGTATTACGCAGGCCCAGACCCGGCTGGTCGAACTTGATACCGATGGTCAGCTTGCCGTCCTTGGCGTTGTCCAGGGCCGACTTGTCGTCACCGCCACCACAGGCCGCGGTGACGGTGGCTGCCAATACCAGTGCCGCTGCGCCGATTCCGACGCGCGTCGCACGATTGATCCTCATGGGTTTCCTTCTCCTTGTGACAATGGTGCTGCGAGTCAGTGACTGAGAATTTTGCCGAGGAAGTCCCTGGCGCGTTCGGATTTCGGTGCGGTGAAGAACGTTTCGGGTGCGGTGTCTTCGACGATCTCACCGTCGGCCATGAACAACACGCGGTCGCCCGCCCGGCGCGCGAAACCCATCTCGTGGGTGACCACGAGCATGGTCATGCCTTCCTTGGCGAGCGAGACCATCACGTCGAGTACCTCGTTGACCATCTCCGGGTCCAGTGCCGAGGTCGGTTCGTCGAAGAGCATGACCTTGGGGTCCATCGCGAGCGAGCGGGCGATCGCGACGCGTTGCTGCTGACCGCCGGAGAGCTGGGCCGGGTACTTGTCGGCCTGGTTGGCGATGCCGACCCGCTCGAGCAGGGCCATCGCGTGCTTGCGTGCTTCGTCTTTCTTCTTTCCGCGGACCTTCGTCGGCGCCAGCATGACGTTCTCGACGATGGTCTTGTGCGCGAACAGGTTGAACGACTGGAACACCATGCCCACCTCGGCACGCAGCGCGGCGAGGGCTTTGCCCTCGTCGGGCAGTGCGACGCCGTCGATGGCGATGTCGCCGGAGTCGATCGGTTCGAGGCGATTGATGGTGCGGCACAGGGTCGATTTCCCCGAACCCGACGGGCCCAGGACGATCACGACCTGCCCACGGGGCACGTCGAGGTGGATATCGCGCAGGACGTGGAGCTCACCGAAGTGTTTGTCCACGTTGCGCATCGAGATCATCGGCGGAGCAGCGGTGGTGGCTGCGGCGTCGGCGTTCCCGGTCGCGGGTGCGGCGTCGTCGGTCATGGTCAGAAACCTTATGTCCATTCTGGAGAATTGCCCGGCTTTCGAAGACATGCCGTGACGGCACGCCGAGACGACACCTGCTGGTAACCCGCTGGCTGCCCGTTACCTTTGCGTATTATCCCGCGATTGCCGACGTGATGTGCGTCACAGTACGGTCTGCCCGTACCCTGGGCAGGTGGATTCGACGGTTCAGAACGCGACTGAGGGCGCGTCTACACGCAGCTATGAGGTTCGTACATTCGGCTGCCAGATGAACGTGCACGATTCCGAACGCTTGTCCGGGCTGCTCGAGGACGCGGGCTACACGAAAGCCGCCAGCGGGGAGACGCCCGATCTGATGGTGTTCAACACCTGCGCGGTACGCGAGAACGCCGACAACAAGCTCTACGGCACGCTCGGTCAGCTGGTTCCCGTCAAGCAGGGGCGCCCCGGCATGCAGATCGCCGTGGGCGGCTGCCTGGCGCAGAAGGACCGCGAGACCGTGGTGCGCAAGGCGCCGTGGGTCGACGTGGTGTTCGGCACCCACAACATCGGCTCACTGCCGGTGCTGCTAGAGCGCGCCCGCCACAACGAGCAGGCCCAGGTGGAGATCCTCGAATCGCTCGAGGCGTTCCCGTCGACGCTGCCCGCCAAGCGCGAGTCGGCCTACGCGGGCTGGGTGTCGATCTCGGTGGGCTGCAACAACACCTGCACGTTCTGCATCGTGCCTGCCCTGCGCGGTAAGGAAGTGGACCGCCGTCCCGGCGACGTGCTCGCCGAGGTCCAGGCGCTGGTCGACCAGGGCGTGCTCGAGGTGACGCTGCTCGGTCAGAACGTGAACTCCTACGGCGTGAACTTCGTCGATCCCGATCAGCCGCGCGACCGGGGCGCGTTCGCACAACTGCTGCGCGCGACCGGACAGATCGAGGGCCTGGAACGCGTGCGGTTCACCTCCCCGCACCCCGCGGAGTTCACCGACGACGTCATCGAGGCGATGGCGGCCACTCCCAACGTCTGCCCGCAGCTGCACATGCCGCTGCAATCGGGCTCTGACCGGGTGCTCAAGGCGATGCGCCGGTCCTACCGCAAGGAACGCTTTCTCGGCATCATCGACAAGGTGCGCGCCGCGATGCCGCACGCGTCGATCACCACCGACATCATCGTCGGCTTCCCCGGCGAGACCGAGGAGGACTTCCTCGAGACCCTCGACGTGGTCCGTCGCGCCCGCTTCACCAGCGCTTACACCTTCCAGTACTCCAAGCGTCCCGGCACCCCGGCCGCCGAACTGCCCGATCAGCTGCCCAAGCAGGTGGTGCAGGAGCGGTTCGAACGGCTGATCGCGTTGCAGGACCAGGTCTCCTGGGAGAACAACCAGGCGCTGATCGGCACCGAGGTGGAACTGCTCGTCGCCGACGGCGCGGGCAAGAAGAACGCGGTGACCGCGCGGATGAGCGGACGCGCGCGCGACGGCAGGCTGGTGCACTTCCGTCCCGGTGACGTGACGGGTATCCGGCCGGGCGACATCGTCACCGTCGACATCACCGAGGCCGCCCCGCACCACCTCATCGCCGACAGCGCGGTGAAGTCGCATCGGCGGACCACCGCCGGTGACGCGCACGAACGCGGCATCACCCCGAAGACCGCCCCGATCGGCGTCGGGCTCGGGTTGCCCCGTATCGGCGCACCGGTGGTGGAGACGGTCGAGAGCGGCTGTTCGACGGGCTGCTCGTCGTGAGCGACGAGGAATCTACTACTGGCCGTAGTGGGTCGGATGCGAACGGTGCGTCCGGTGATGGCACAGTGGGACCCACCAACGATCAGCCTCTGGACAGGAGCGGACACGCGGTGAACCCGGCGCGCAACGACGAGGACTTCGAACAATTCCGTGGTGAGCTCGACGCTGTCGAGCGCCGCGTCGCCGGTGAGATCGACCCCGGCGCGCGGGCGCTGGTGGTGGCGGGTGCGGTCTTCGCGCTGCTGATCTCTCTGCTGTTGCCGACAGCGGGCACCGCGCGCGGTTTCGACGTGCTGCTGAACACCGACGCCGCGGGCGTCGAGCACATCGGCCTGCCGTCACGAATCTTCGTCTGGCTGGTCATCGTCTTCGGTGTGGGCTTCTCGCTGCTGGCGTTGACCACCCGTCGCTGGGTGCTGGCCTGGATAGCCTGCGCGGGCTCGGCGGTGGGCAGCGTGTTCGGTGTGCTCTCGATCTGGCACCGCCAGACCCCCGGCCTCGGCAACTACGAGGGCGCGGGCCCCGGTATCGGCCTGATCCTCGGCACCATCGCGATCATGGTGCTCACCTTCCACTGGATCCGCGTGGTCTGGAGTCGCACGGCCGTGCAACTCGCCGCGGAAGAGCAGCGTCGCAACGCGGCTCGCGAAGCCGAGGATCGCGACCGCAAGCGCCTCACCGGCGAATAGTCCTGCGAGACAAGAAAACCCCCGACCGAATCGGTCGGGGGTTTCTTTCTGCCTCACTCACAGATTGCTGACGGCGCCTTCTGCGGCTTCGGCCCATTCGCGCCACTGCTTGGCCTGCTCGAGTGCCTTCTCCGCGTCGCGCTTCTTGCCCGCCGCGGTGGCCTTGGCGGCCTGCTCCTCGAACTGCGCGACCCGCTCCCGGAACTGCGCGGCACGCGCGACAGCCTCGGGGTCGGAGCGGCGCCACTGCTGATCGGCGGCGTCGCGGACCCGCTTCTCGATGGCGCGCAGCTTGGCTTCCAGCTCCTGCATGCGCTCGCGGGGAACCTTGCCGATGGCGTCCCACTTGTCCTGCAGCTCGCGCAGCGAATTGCGGGCGGCGTCCACGCCGTTGGCCGGGTCGATGTGCTCGTAGGCGGCCAGCAGTTCCAGCTTGGCGGTGGCGTTGTGGTCGAATTCGGCGTCGCGCTCGGAGACCGCCGCGTTGCGGGCGGCGAAGAACACATCCTGGGCGCTCTTGAACCGCCGCCACAGCGACTCGTCGGCTTCGCGCGGCGCCCGGCCCGCGGCCTTCCATTCGGAGAGCAGGTCGCGGAACACCGCGGCGGTGCCGGTCCAGTCGGTGGAGTCGGCCAGTTCCTCGGCGCGCACGCACAGCTCTTCCTTGCGCGTCTTGGCGGTGGCGCGTTCGCGATCGAGATCGGCGAAGTGAGCGCCGCGTCGGCGGTTGAACGCCTCGCGAGCCTTGGAGTAGCGCTTCCACAGTGCGTCGTCGACCTTGCGGTCGACACCGCGGATCGACTTCCACTCGTCGAGGATCTCGCGCAGCCGGTCGCCCGCGGCCTTCCACTGGGTGGACTCGGCGGCGATCTGCTCGGCCTCGGCGGCGAGGGCTTCCTTGCGCTCGGTGTGCTCGTGGCGGGCGCGGTCCTTCTCCTCCTTGGCGTGCGCGGCGGCTTCCTCGGAGTGTTCGGTGATGACCTGTAGCCGGCCCGCGAGGCCGTCGATGTCGCCGATGACGGCCGCGGTCGGCAGCGTCTCGGCCAGCGCCAGCGCGGCGGCCTTGGTCTTGCGAGCGTCCGCGCCCGCGGCCAGCCTGGCCTCGAGCAGCGCGACCTCGGTGGCGAGATCGTCGAAGCGGCGGCCGAAGTGGGCAAGGCCCTCGGTGACATCGCCCGCCTGCCAGGAGCCGACGATCCGTTCGCCCTCGGCGGTCTGCACCCAGGCGGTGCCGTCTTCGTCGACGCGACCCCACTTGCTCGGGTCGGTGGCGCTCGGCACGATCACGGCGTGCGGGTGCGGTTGATCGGGGCCCGGCGCCGGTTTCACGGCATGCGGTTTCGGCGGACGCGGAGCAGTCCCGCCGGGCTTGGGGGTACCGGACGGTCGCGGGGCCGGACCTGGGGTGGGCTTCGCGGTTCCGTTGCTGTCGGTCATTGCTCTCCGTCCCTGCCGCGCGTCACGGCTGCCTGGTTACGCCCTAGCACATCCCATTGAACCCGGTTCGAGCCGCGGAAACCATCGATCCGGAGGATCGGATAGCGGATTTCCTGGGATTTCGTCCCGGACGACGTGGGTAGTCGCACCTGAAAACACTAGCAATCTCGGCGGGCATCCCTACGCCGGACACTCGCAGACCGTCGCGCGTCCGCACCGCGCCGGATGCGGGCCCCCGCGCGCGCTGCGGCTACGGTTACCGCGTGTTCTCGATAGCGGCCCTGGTCCCGTCGCCGCCGATGCTGGTGCCCGAACTGTGTGGGCGAGTCCCGGTGTCCGGCAGCGATCCCGACGATCCGATCGTGGTGCTGCGCGCGGCCGCCCTTGACGCCGCGGCCGCCCTCGCCGCGGCCGCCGACCGGTGGGTCGTGATCGGGGTCGACAGCCATGACCGGATCTACGGTTCGTCGATCCGGGGAACGTTTCGTGGGTTCGGCGCCGATGTCGCCGTCGGACTCGGTCCGGCGGGCGAGGAGCCCGGTCCAGCAGACTCCCAGCTTCCCCTTCCGGTACTGGTCGCCGGATGGTTGCGGGAGCAGGCCGCGCCGCGGATTTCGGTGCGAGCCCGGCTCTTCGCCGCCGACGCCTCGCCCGCGCGGTGTGCCGAGGCGGGCGCCGCGATTCGCGCCGAACTCGACAGCGAGCCGGACCCGTACGCGGTGCTCGTGGTCGCCGACGGCGCCGCGACGTTGACGGTCGAGTCACCCGGCTATCTCGACGAGCGAGCCCACGCGGTGCAGCACGACCTCGACACCGCCTTGCGCACGGGTTCGCGCGCCGGGTTGGCCGCGCTCGAGCCGGAACTGTGCGCGGCGCTGCTCGTCGACGGACGCGCCGCCTACCAGGTGCTCGGGGGTCTTTTCGCCGTCGATTCGACCGATCCGCGGGTGCGTACGCTTTATCAGGGCGCGCCCTATGGCGTCGGCTACGACGTGAGCGTGTGGCAACCGAGTGGGCAGAAAGGTACCGACGAGTGACGAGCAGACCGATCGCGGTCGTCGGCCCCACCGCTACCGGCAAATCCGACCTCGCCCTGGATCTCGCCACCGAACTCGGCGGCGAGATCGTCAACATCGACGCCATGCAGCTCTATCGCGGGATGGACGTCGGCACCGCGAAACTGCCCCCCGACCAGCGACGCGGGATCGCGCACCATCTGCTCGACGTTCTCGACGTCACCGAGACCGCGACCGTCGCCGCCTACCAGAGCGCGGCCCGCGCCGTCGTCGAGGACATCATGGCGCGCGGAAGGACCCCGGTCATCGTGGGCGGGTCGATGATGTACGTGCAAGCCCTGCTCGACGAGTGGGATTTCCCGGCCACCGATCCCGAGGTCCGCGCCCGCTGGGAAGCGCTCCTGGACGAGAGCGGGGTACAGGCACTGCACGCGGCGCTGCTGCAGGCCGACCCGGTCGCCGCGGCCACCATCCTGCCCACCGACGGCCGACGCATGGTGCGCGCGCTCGAGGTCGTGGAACTGACCGGTCGCCCGTTCGCCGCCTCGGCCCCGACCATCGGCACCCCGCGCTGGAACACCGCGATTCTCGGCGTCGACCGGGAGACCGCCGCCCTCGACGCCCGCATCGAGACCCGCACCGCCCTGATGTTCGATTCAGGTCTGGTCGACGAGGTTCGGGGACTGGTCGACGCGGGCCTGCGCGAGGGTCAGACCGCCCGCCGTGCCATCGGCTACGCCCAGGTGCTGGCCTACCTCGACGGCGAATACGATCTCGACCACGCCCGCGAGCGCACGCTGATCGGCACCCGTCGATACGTGCGCAGGCAGCGGTCGTGGTTCCGGCGCGACCCCAGGGTCTCCTGGGTGGACGGCGCGGATCCCGAGCTCGCCGCGTCCGCGCTGGCCCTGCTCTGACGACATTCGAACACCGACCCGATAGGACGGACAGCGCAGTGACGCGACGAGTGAGTACCCGCAACGCCTCGGTGCAGGTGTGGCAGGCATATCTCAACAACCGGACCAAACGTCATCGTGACGGCCGGTTCCTCGTGCAAGGCGTGCGCCCGATCACCCAGGCACTCGACCACGACTGGCCGCTGGAAACATTGCTCTACCGGCTCGGCGGCCCCGAGCTGTCGAGTTGGGCGCGCGAGATCCTCGACACCGCCGATGTGCCGCAGGTGGGCCTGGTCCCCGAACTCATGGCCGAGCTGGGGGAGAAGGCGGCGAGCGCGCCCGAGATCGTCGCGGTCGCGGTGTCGCGGCATCCGGACCTGGCCGACTACGCACCCGGTGAACCGGGGGAGGACGCCCCGGTTGTGGTCGTGTTCGATCGCCCGAACTCGCCCGGCAACCTCGGCACGCTGATCCGCTCGGCGGACGCCTTCGGCGCGTCCGGGGTGATCGTCACCGGCCACGGCGCCGACCAGTTCGACCCGCAAGCCGTGCGCGCCTCGACCGGTTCGCTGTTCGCGATGCCGGTGCTGCGCGCGGCGGGCCCCGGCCAGGTGCTCGAATTCCGTGACCGTCAACAGGCTCGCGGCATCCCCACCCGCGTCGTCGGCACCGATGAGGGCGCGCCGAGCACAATCTACGACTACGACTTCACCGGGGCGACGATCCTGGTCGTCGGCAACGAGACCACCGGTATGAGCTCGGCGTGGGCCGAGGCCTGCGACGACTTGGTCACCATTCCGATGGGCGGTACCGCCAGCTCGCTCGGCGCGCCGTCGGCGGGGGCGATCAGCCTCTACGAGATCGCCCGGCAGCGACGCACGTTCGCCCGGTAACAGACCCCGTCGCGGCACAGAGGAGAATGAGGCACGTGTCCGACATCGAATTCAGCAAGGGCCACGGCACCCAGAACGACTTCGTGGTGCTGCCCGACCTCGAGGTGCGCCTCGACCTGACCGCCGACCGCGTCGCCGCACTGTGCGACCGGCAGCGCGGCCTCGGCGCCGACGGTGTGCTGCGCGTGGCCGAGGCCGGTGCGCTGCTCGCCGCCGGTGTCCTGGAAGCCCTGCCGGAGGGCGTCGGCGCCGACGACTGGTTCATGGACTACCGCAACGGCGACGGTTCGATCGCCGAGATGTGCGGCAACGGGGTGCGGGTCTTCGCGCACTATCTCAACGCCACCGGGCTGGAGCAGCGCACCGCGTACGTCGTCGGCAGTCGTGCGGGCGCCCGTCCGGTCGTCGTGCACGAGGCAGGCCCGACCGACGGTGAGGTCACCGTGGACATGGGCGTTGTCCGTGAGCTCGGCCCCTCCACCGCCACGCTGGCCGGCTGGGCGCTGGCCGGAATCGGCATCGATGTCGGCAATCCGCACCTGGCCTGCGTCGACGACAGTATGACCGTCGACGCGCTGGCAAAACTCGACCTGAGCGTGTCGCCGGGCTTCGACCCCGACCTGTTCCCGCACGGTGTGAACGTCGAAATCCTCACCGCGCTCGACGCCGACAACGCCGTGGACATGCGCGTCTACGAACGCGGAGTCGGCGAAACCCGTTCCTGTGGGACCGGGACAGTGGCCGCGGCCGCCGCCGCGTTGACCGCCGCCGGGGTGTCGATCGGCACCGAATCCGGCGAGGTCACGGTGCGGGTTCCCGGCGGACAGGTACGCGTCGGCATCGCCGGAGCACGCGCCTGGCTGCGCGGTCCCTCGGTCCTGCTGGCCTCGGGAACGCTGTCGCAGTCCTGGTGGGACGCGCAGTAGCACCGATAACCGCGTGCACGCTGTCACCCGGACGTGGCAGCATGGAGAACGTATGACGAAACCAGTAGAACCCACAGAATCCACATCGGCCGAGCACACCACCGCGGCCGATCCCGACGTCGCCGCCGACCGCGGAGACGTCGATGATGCGTTGGCCCGCCACGCGGCCCGCATGAAACAGCCCGGTTGGGCGAGCGATCCGACGGTCGGCGAGATGCAGCTCGACGAGCGCAGCTCGTTGCGCCGCGTCGCGGGGCTGTCCACCGAACTCACCGATATCACCGAGGTCGAATACCGCCAGCTGCGCCTCGAGCGCGTCGTGCTGGTCGGTGTCTGGACCACCGGCAGCGTCGCCCAGGCCGACGCGAGCATGGTCGAGTTGGCCGCGCTCGCCGAGACAGCGGGCTCGGAGGTCCTCGAGGCCCTGATCCAGCGTCGCGACAAGCCCGACCCTGCCACCTACATCGGCTCCGGCAAGGCCGAGGAGTTGCGCACCGTCGTCCTCGACACCGGCGCCGACACGGTGATCTGCGACGGTGAACTCACGCCTGCCCAGCTCACCGCGCTGGAGAAGGTCGTCAAGGTGAAGGTCATCGATCGCACCGCGCTGATCCTCGACATCTTCGCCCAGCACGCCACCTCTCGCGAGGGCAAGGCCCAGGTCGCGCTGGCGCAGATGGAGTACATGCTGCCCCGCCTGCGCGGCTGGGGTGAGTCGATGTCGCGTCAGGCCGGTGGCCGGGCGGGCGGCGCCGGCGGTGGCGTCGGCACCCGTGGTCCCGGTGAGACCAAGATCGAAACCGATCGTCGTCGGATCCGGGAGCGGATGGCCAAACTCCGCCGCGAGATCCGGGAGATGAAGACCGCACGCGACACCATGCGCGCGCGCCGCAGCGAGAGCGGCGTTCCTTCGATCGCGATCGTCGGCTACACCAACGCGGGCAAGTCCAGCCTGATGAACTCGCTCACCGGCGCGGGACTGCTCGTGCAGGACGCGCTGTTCGCCACCCTGGACCCGACCACTCGCCGGGCGGCGCTCGACGACGGTCGCGAGATGGTGTTCACCGACACCGTCGGCTTCGTTCGCCACCTGCCGACCCAGCTGGTCGAGGCTTTCCGCTCGACGCTGGAAGAGGTCACCGGCGCCGATCTGCTGCTGCACGTCGTCGACGGCGCCGACCCGCTGCCGCTCGAGCAGATCAGGGCGGTGCGTGAGGTGATCACCGATGTGATCAGGGAACAGGGCACACCGGCACCGCCGGAACTGCTGGTGGTCAACAAGATCGACGCCGCCGACCCGAACGAGCTCACCCGGTTGCGCGGCATGTTGCCGCAGGCGGCCTTCGTCTCGGCGCAGACCGGCGCGGGTGTGGAGGAGTTGCGGGAGCGGCTCTCCGAGGTGCTCGGCGGACTCGATGTCGACATCAGTGTGCTGCTGCCCTACAGCCGAGGGGACCTGCTCGCCCGCATCCACGCCGACGGTAGAATCGTCACCGCCGACCACGAAGAGGGCGGTACTCGGGTACGCGCGCGTGTGCCGCACGCCTTGGCCGCGGCCCTGTCCGAGTACGCCCATGCGGGTCCTGCCGAGCCGGCTCTCAGCTGATCTTTTTCGCTGATTTGCCTGCTGGTTGCGGACAAATGCCGATGCGACACAGGCATTTTCGGACGCTATGGTCGAATATCGACAGCAGGAGGGTGTTATGTCGAACGACCATCGAAGTATGGGAAATGTGACGCAGGACAGGGTTGCGGTGGGCGACCCTGTCCTCTCGGACGGGGCGCCGCTCGCCCCGACACCGAGTGAATGGGATATCCGGGCCTTCGAAGCGGTGCTCGCGCCGCTGCGGGCGTGGACCAGCCCCAAGTTCTACGGTCTGGACAACATTCCGGCCGAAGGGCCGGTGCTGATCGTGGCCAACCACAACCTGCTCGGCTTGATCGACGCGCCGCTGATCCTGCCGGCGATCCTGCGGGAGCGCGGCAGGCTGGTGCGTGGCCTGGCCGAACACGTGTTGATGGTGCCCGGGGTGCGGGATTTCCTGCACCATTTCGGCACCGTCCGAGGGACCCGGTCGAACTGCCTGGCGCTGCTCGAGCGCGGGGAAGCGGTGGTGGTGTTCCCCGGTGGCGGCCGCGAGGCGATCCGCCGCAAGGGCGAGAAGTACGAGCTCAAGTGGGAGGGCCGCACCGGATTCGCGCGGATGGCGATTCAGGCGGGGGTGCCGATCGTGCCGCTGGCGATGATCGGCGTCGACGACGCCTACGACATCGTCTTCGACGGTCAGCATGCGGTGATGGCTCCGCTGCGCTGGACCTGCCGACTACTCGGCATCAATCCCGCACTGAATCCGCCCCTGGTCAAGGGTGTCGGCCCGACGCCGCTGCCCCGCCCGGAGCGGTTCTACTTCTCCGCGGGCGCCCCCATCGACCCGGCGCCGTGGTTGGAAGCCGACGACCTCGACGGTGCGGCCGCCGATCTGCGCGATGTGGTGCGCAAGGGACTCGAAGAAGAGTTGCAGTTCCTGTTCAACGAGCGCGAACGCGATACCGGCCGGACCCTGGTCGGTCGCCTGCGCAACGCGTTGCCCTGGTGACCGGAACCGCCTGATTCACCGGATCGGCGCCGCGAGGCAGACGCACGCGGACGGCGTGGAATGCCCGCGGCGCCGATCTCGTTACCCAGTTATACGGACCAGGGTCCGGATATCGAAAGGGTGACGATGATCGTGACGGAGCAGGTCGAGGTCGTGCCCGGCGCCGACCGCAGGCGCTGGCGCAGCGAATGGCTCGACTCGCGGCAGTCGTTCCCGGTCACCGGAAATTTCGTGCTCGAGGACTACGCCCACGGTCTGCTTCTCGTGCACAACGAGGACATCGTCGACCCGGGCGAGGGGTTCGATACCCATCAGCACCGCGACACCGAGATCCTCACCTGGGTACTGGAAGGCACCGTGGTGCACCAGGATTCCGCCGGGCATTCGGGCATGATCCGTCCCGGACTCGCGCAGCGGATGAGCGCGGGTGCGGGCACCCTGCATTCGGAGCGCAATGGGGCGGGCTACCGCGAGAAGCAGCGCCTGCACGTAGTGCAGATGTGGATTCCGCCGGAGGAGACCGGCGTCGCGCCGAGCTACCAGGAACTCGACATCGAGGGCGAGCTCGCCCGCAACACGCTGGTGCCGGTGGCGTCCGGGATGCCGCGCCATCGCGGCGAGGCGGCGATCGGCATCGGCAACCGTCATGCCGCCTTCCATGTCGCGCGTCTCGACCCCGGTCAGGCGATCACGGTCCCCGACGCGCCCTATGGGCACGTCTTCCTCGCCCGTGGCGCCGTCGACTACGAGGGCTACGGCGCGCTGCACCAGGGCGACGCCGTACGCCTGACAGCGACAGGCGGCCACCGCGTGACCGCGGTGACCGCCGCTGAGCTGCTGATCTGGGAGATGACCGCGACCGCGCGCCGCTAGACCTTGCGGATGACGGTGACGACCTTGCCCAGAATTTGCGCGTCGTTGCCGGGGATCGGTTCGAAGTGCGGGTTGTGCGGCATCAGCCACACGTCCTTGCCGCTGCGCTTGAAGGTCTTCACGGTGGCCTCGCCGTCGATCATCGCGGCGACGATGTCGCCACCCTCGGCGACATTCTGCTGACGCACCACGACGAAGTCGCCGTCGCAGATCGCCGCGTCGATCATCGACTGGCCGACCACCTTGAGCAGGAACAGCGAACCCTCGCCGACGAGTTCGCGCGGCAAGGGAAAAACGTCTTCCACTGCCTGCTCGGCCAGGATCGGGCCACCGGCGGCGATCCGGCCGAGGACGGGGACGAACGTCGGAGTCGGGCGACTCGGATCGACCTCGTCGGTCTGCTGGGGCAGCGTGGTGACCGAGCGGACCGCCTCGTCGAGTCCACGAACATTCACCGCGCGCGGCCGATTCGGGTCGCGGCGTAGGTAGCCCTTGCGTTCGAGGGCGCGCAGCTGATGGGCCACCGAAGAGGTGGAGGTGAGGCCGACCGCGTCACCGATCTCGCGGATGCTGGGCGGATAGCCCCGTTCGGTCACCGAGGAACGGATGACATCGAGGACCGTGCGTTGACGCACGGTGAGATCCGTTCCGGATCCCGATGTGACGGTGCCGGTGCCGCTTTCGTCACCCGTGTCGTCTGTGTGGGTCACCGTGTCCCGCCCTTCTGAGTTGTCGAATTGGCCATCTCGAGGCTAGTCGGGCCACGCCGAACAATCAAACATCTGTTCGAGCATGTCGGGCGTTTCGTGCTGACAGGGACGCGGGGATCTGGTAGAAATCGAACATCAGTTCGTCGCACAGGTGTTCGAACAGCGGGAGGCATTGCCGCCTCACCAGTACTTTCTCGCAGCAGCGGAGCACACCACCCCGGAGGTTCTTCCGATGAGCACAGCAACCAGCGCCCTGCGTTCCTCAGGCCCCACCGCCGCCCCGGAGCCGATGCTCCGCCGACGCCGGACCGCCCGCACCCCACGACCTTTCGCCTTGGTCCGGCCGGCGATGCCGCAGCCGGTCAGCGCCGAACCGCACGCGGTCGAAGCGTCGTCGACCGCGGTGCTCGCCGACTCTGTCTCGACTCGTCGAGCCGCCGCGGCGCCCACGAACCTCGCGCGCAGTATCGTCCGATCCGGCGTGTTGAGCATGCCCGCGAACAACCTGCCTGCCGCCGAACCGGCCGATATCGTCCGTCCCGCTCGGCGCATCGCACTCACCGACGCCGAACTCGATCTCGCCTTCGCCACCGTGCCTCGCAGTGCGCCGCAACGCCGTGCGGTTGTTCACCCGTCGGTCGAGCGCGGCCCACAGCTCCGCGCGCCGCGCAGCGAACTGTCGCTCTACTCCCGCGGTCGCGTGCGGACCGGCCGTGCCCGAGGTATGCATCCGCTGCATCGGGTCGAGCAGGCCAAGGTGGGCTTCGCCGCACTGGCTGTCACGGCGTTGGTGACCGCGCTGATCGTCGTGGGTTTCCTCGGGCTGGCGCACGTGCGGGCCGGCAGTTTCGTCGACCACGTCGACTCGACGATTCCCGGAACCTCGGAGCAGGCGGGCTTCGAGTCCGGCGCGCGGTTCGAGCCGGGCCGATGAGTGGAAACAGCTGCGCGGAAACGTTTTCGGGGAGGTTTCGGCAGCCCGCGAGATCATCGGTATCGACGAATCGCATCCTGAAACTAGAACACGTTGCTACGGTGACGGGCATCCTGCATCGAGGCCGGGGCCTCGATCGAACCCGGATGCGAGGTCTCGGTGCGCCGCTGCTCGGTCGCTCTACTGCTCACTGTGGTGCTCGGCGCGCTGCTGGCACCCGCCGCGCACGCGGTTCCCGCCTACGCCGCCTACCTCGATCTGCCTGCTCTCAACGGTGACGGCGAATACGGTGGCGGCCTGCACCCCGAGCTCCCGCTGTCGCAGCCACCGCTGCGGGAAGCACTGACCCGGGCACGGGCCGACGGCATCGACCCGGCACGGTATGCGACGTTGCTGCACCAGTATTGGCTCGTCGTAGCCACCGACAACGCCGCGATCGACCTCGAAGCCTGGGCGCCCGAGCGGGGTGTCGCGGCCAATTCCGCCACCTTCAGCCAGGTGTATGTGAACTACTTCCGCCTCGCCGCCGCCCGCTCCGATCTCTACTGGGCGGGCATGGCCGGCATCGCGGGCGCGTCGTTCGCCGCGGGCTTCTTCGACGTCGGCGACGTCGCCGGCGTCGTCTCCGTCGGCGGGATCCACGACCTCGGTAACACGGTGGCGGGCCTGCTCCGTGCCACTCCGCCGGAACTGCTCACCGGGGTACCGGCCGACATCACCGCCCTGGCCGTCCTCGGTCCGCGGCTGACCTTCGCCGACCTCGCCTGGTATCAGACCCGGCTGACGATCATGCAGAAGCACATCTTCATCGACCTGGTCCCGATGCACGAGGCCTACCTGGCCGACGGGATGGCGGGTATCGACGAGATGTTCGCGGCCGGTCTGCTCGACGACGGCATGCGGGTGGCCTGGACCGGGATCGACGGCGGCACCGAAGCGGGTCGCGCCGACGCGCTGGTCGCCATGGCCGACCGGGAACAGAACCAGATCGTCGCCGACCAGTGGGATGCGACCGCGCGTGGCCGCGACGGCATGGGGCGGGTACTCACCTATGTCACCACCGTCGCGGGCAAGCCCGCCGTTCCCGGCACCCGTGCTCCCGGCGTGTACGCCCCGGTCACGGTGTGGTCGCCGATCGCCGCGGGGCAGCCGCTGGGTCTGCGGACGCCGCTGCCCGCGTTCAACTGGGCCGACCGCGAGACCCGCTGGGACTACATCGCCGCCGACCTGCTGCCACGCCATCTCGCCCTCGCGACCGACGCGGCAGCCGCGGCGACGGTGTATCGCGAACCGTTCGCGGTCAAGCTCGACCGGGGCCGGATGCTGGCTCGGTTACCCGACATCATCGCGGACCTGACCACGCAGTGGCAGGTTGTGCCATCCTGACCGGTATCCTGTCAAGAGCCATGGAATAGAAATGCGCATCGACGAAGGAACCCTCGGATGCATTGCCCGTATTGCCGACACCCCGACTCGCGCGTCGTCGACTCGCGGGAAGCCGAGGAAGGTACTGCGATCCGTCGCCGTCGATCCTGCCCGAGCTGTGGGCGCCGATTCACCACGGTCGAGACTGCGATCCTGTCGGTGGTCAAGCGCAGTGGCGTCACCGAGCCGTTCAGCCGCGAGAAGGTGATCGTCGGTGTGCGCCGCGCGTGCCAGGGTCGCGAGGTCGATGACGACGCCCTGAACCTGCTCGCCCAGCAGGTCGAAGACGCGGTGCGCGCCAAGGGTTCTCCCGAGGTGCCGAGCCACGAGGTCGGTCTGGCCATCCTCGGCCCGCTGCGCGACCTCGACGAAGTGGCGTATCTGCGCTTCGCCTCGGTGTACCGATCCTTCACCAGCGCAGCCGATTTCGAACGCGAGATCACCGAGATGCGCGCGGCCCGCGAGGCTGCCGCCGTCGCCGCGACCGACTGATCCGCGCCGCGACCTCGGTGGCGCCGTGGCGAAACCGCAACGCCCGCACCGATTTCAGCGACGGATCGTGCCGATCGCCTTCTCGATGCGCTTGGCCGATACCGGGTACGGCGTGCCCAACTTCTGAGCGAAGAGACTGACCCGCAGTTCCTCGATCATCCACCAGATCTCGGTGACCTCACGGGCATTCTTGCGTCCGGGCGCCAGCGCGCTGACGAGCTTGTCGTAGGCGACGAGCATCCGATCCACCTCGACCATCCCCTGACGGTCGCGCACCGCCGAGCCCGGCAGCGATTCCAGGCGCTGGGCCGCGGCCAGCAGGTAGCGCGGGAGTTCACGCAGCCGCACCCGCCCCCATTCGGCGACGAAACCGGGGAAGAGCAGGTCGTCGAGTTGCTGGCGCACATCATCGGCGATATCGGTTTCGAGGGTGTCGGCCAGCGCAGCTCGCGCCTGCTGGGCGGCCGCCAGGACCGGCACGACGGTGCGGATCAGGGCGACGACCGCCGTGGACAGTTGCGGGCGGACGGCCGCCACGAGCTTGTCGAACTCCGCGGGCGTACGAACCGGGCCGCCCGCCTTGGCGATGAGTTCGTCGGCGGCGGCGATCCGGCAGTCCTCGACCAGTGTGTCCAGCGACCCGTCGGGGTTCTGACTCAGCGCCAGCCGATCGCGGGCGGGCAATCCGGCGGTGACCGCGCGCGTCGAGGTCGGGATCGCGGCGAGCAGCAGGGTGCGCACACCCGCTCGCATCGCGGCCGCCTGCTCGCCGGGCGAGCTCAGGACGCGCACCGCGACGCCCTCGCCCTCGGGGACGAGGGCCGGATACCCGGTCACGGTCTGGCCCGCGACCTCGCGGCTCACGGTCGGCGCGACCGAACCGAGCGACTCCGATGTCCACACCGTGGCGGGCGCACGCTCGGCACCGGCGGTCGCACGGGCCACCGACGCCGAAACCTGATCGGCCAGTTGCGCTTTGAGCTGTGGAAGACTCTTGCTCTTGGCCAGCACCTTGCCGCTCTGATCGACCGCGGCGAAGGTCATCCGCAGATGATCCGGCAGCGCGGTGGGGGAGAGATCGTCGGTGGTGATGGTGACCGAACCCAGCCGCGACAATTCCCGGGAGAGCCCGGTGCGCAGCGGTTCGGCGCGCGGGGTCAGCGCGCGCAAGGCCGCCGACGCGAAGTCGGGCGCCGGAACGACCGCGCGCCGCAACGTCTTCGGGAGGGTTTTGATGAACGCGGCGGCCAGCTCTTCGCGCATGCCGGGGACCAGCCAGTCGAAGCCGACCGCCCGCACGTGCGCGAGCTGTTCCACCGGGATCCGCGCGGTGACGCCGTCGTCGTCGCGCCCCGGCTCGAACTGGTAGGTCAGCGGGAAGCTGAGCTCGCCCTGGCGCCAGGCGTCGGGGAAGTCGGTCGGGTCGAGCGTGGCGATACCGGCATTGACCACGGTGTCGGTCGAGAAGTCCAGCAGCGCGGGATCATCGCGCTCGGTCTTGCGCCACCAGCTGTCGAAATGGCGCACCGACACGATGTCGGCGGGGACGCGCTTGTCGTAGAACTCGAACAGCACTTCGTCGTCGACGAGGATGTCGCGTCGCCGGGCCCGATGTTCGAGGTCGGCGACATCGTCGATCAGGGCCCGATTGCGGGCGAAGAACCCGTGCCGCGTCTGCCATTCGCCCTGTACCAGGGCATGGCGCAGGAACAGTTCGCGCGAAAGCTCCGGGTCGATGCGCCCGAAGTCCACCGGCCGCCCGGTCACCAACGGCACGCCGTACAGCGTCGCCCGCTCGTAGGCCCGCGCCGAGCCACGCTTGGACGACCAATGCGGTTCGGAGTAGGTACGTTTCACCAGATCGCCGGCGAGCCGTTCGGCCCACTCCGGCTCCACCTTCGCCGCGATCCGCCCCCACAGTCGCGAGGTCTCCACCAGTTCGGCCGCCATCACCCAGCGCGGCGCCTTCTTGGCCAGCGACGACCCGGGGAAGATCATGAACTTCGCGTTGCGCGCCCCGAGGAACTCCCGCGACTCCGCCTCGCGCACACCGATATGCGAGAGCATGCCCGCCAGCAGCGATTGGTGGATCTGCGTACTCGGCCATGGCATCGCGTCGTCATCGGATGAATCCGCTGACCCGGCAACGGCTTTCACGGGCGCGGCGTGCTGCCCACGTGGGGCTCCGCCGCCGCGGCGTCGTGACCGCCCGCCCGCTTGACGCGAGCCGTCGGCCTTGGTGCCCGCGCGGTCGGCGGTAGCGTTCGAACCGGCGTTCGTCTGTTCTCGGCCGGCACCCGCGTCGTTCCAGCCCATCCCGCGGGCGATCGTGCGCAGCTGGCCGTGCAGGTCCTGCCACTCCCTGATGCGCAGGTAGTGCAGGAACTCGTCGCGACACATCCGGCGGAACTGGTTGGACGACAGCGATTTCCGCTGCTCGGTGAGGTAGTCCCACAACCGTAGGTAGGCCAGGAAATCGGAGCCCTCGACAACGAAGCGCGCGTGCTGGGTGTCGGCCGCCTGCTGATGCTCGGCGGGACGTTCGCGCACATCCTGAATCGACAGCGCCGCGACAATGATCAGTACCTCGTCGAGGCACCCGTTGCGCTGCGCTTCGACGAGCATGCGCGCCATCCGCGGGTCCACCGGCAGCTGGGCCATCTCCCGCCCGATCGGCGTGAGGGTGAGATGTCCGCCCGAATCAGCTTCGCCGTCAACAGATTTCGTGCTCCCGTGCGCCAACGCGCCCAGTTCTTCGAGCAGTGCGATGCCGTCGCGGATGGCGCGCCGATCGGGGGCCTCCACGAACGGGAAACTCTCGATGTCGCCGAGCCCCAGCGCCGTCATCTGCAGGATGACCGCCGCGAGGTTGGTGCGCAGGATCTCCGGCTCGGTGAACGCGGGCCGCGCCTCGAAGTCGTCCTCGGAATACAGCCGGATACAGATACCGTCCGCCACGCGGCCGCAGCGACCCGATCGCTGCCGCGCGGAGGCCTGCGAGACCTCTTCGATCGGCAGCCGCTGTACCTTGGTGCGCATCGAATAGCGCGAAATGCGGGCTGTACCGGGGTCGATGACGTAGCGGATGCCCGGCACCGTCAGCGAGGTCTCGGCGACATTGGTGGCCAGCACCACCCGGCGCCCGGTATGCGGGGCGAAGACTTTGTGCTGTTCGGCGGCCGAGAGCCGCGCATACAGCGGCACGATCTCGGTGCGGGGCAGTTTCAGATCGCGCAGGGCGTCGGCGGTGTCACGGATCTCGCGTTCGCCCGACAGGAACACCAGCACGTCACCATCGCCCTCGGCGAACAGTTCGACGACCCCGTCGGCGATGGCGTCGGTGGGGTCGCGGTCGACGACGCGGGTGTCCTCGTCCTCGTCGGTGCCGGGGAGTTCCAGCGACAGCGGCCGGTACCGCAACTCGACCGGATACGACCGACCCGACACTTCGACGATCGGCGCGGGAGTGCCCTGCGCGTCGGCGAAATGACGGGCGAACAGTTCGGGATCGATCGTCGCCGAGGTGATGATCACCTTGAGATCGGGTCGCTGCGGCAGTAACTGCTTCAGGTATCCGAGCAGGAAGTCGATATTGAGGCTGCGTTCATGGGCCTCGTCGATGATGATCGTGTCGTAGCGGCGCAGCATCCGGTCGCGCTGGATCTCGGCGAGCAGGATGCCGTCGGTCATGAGTTTGACCAGCGTGCGCTCCGACGCCTGATCGGTGAACCGGACCGTGTAGCCGACCACGTCACCCAGTTCGGTGCGCAGTTCCTCGGCGATGCGTTCGGCCACGGTGCGCGCGGCGAGCCTGCGCGGCTGGGTGTGCCCGATGGTGCCGCGAATTCCGCGACCGAGTTCGAGGCAGATCTTCGGGATCTGGGTGGTCTTGCCGGAACCGGTCTCACCGGCCACGATCACGACCTGATGGGCGGCGATCGCCGCGGCGATGTCGTCGCGGCGCGCGGAAACGGGGAGTTGTTCGGGGTAGGTGATCTGCGGAAGCGCCGCGCGGCGATTGGCCACGCGGGTTTCGGCCGTGGCGACCTCGGCCTCGATGGCGGGTAGGTCGTCGGGGCGCGCACGGTCGAGCTTGCGCCGGAGCCGATGTTCATCGCGCAGCGAGACCTCCGCCAGGCGGGTGCGCAGCGCGCGGGTTCCGGTGCTAGCTGTCCTGGTCATTGCGCCTACCAGCCTAGCGAAGCCCGCCACCGGTTTTCCCCCGCGTTGCCCGCTCGCGCCCTCGCGGAGACCAACGACACACCGCGACGTCTGCCCGTCGCGGTCCGCGCGTCCCGTGATCACGCGCGACGCGACGGGCGTGCGAGCTCGAGCTCCCGGTCAGCGAGGCTGCGTCATGCGAGGATCCCGGCACGAGCGGTCGATGGGCGCAGCAGGACCGCCACAGCATTCGGAGAGGGCGTGGCATGAGTGCATCGGTGCGGACGGCGTGGTGGATCAGGGCCTACCGGATCGCCTTCGGGCTGCTCGGGATCCTCGCCCTGGTGTGGATTCCGCTGCGGAACATGGACTCGGCGAGCTTCTCACTCACGAACTACCTGAGCTACTTCACCATCGAGTCCAACATCTTGACCGTGATCGTGCTAGTCGTCGGGGGCACTCTCGCCCCGCAGAGCCCGCGCTGGCAGACGTTTCGCGGAGCGGTCACCCTGTACATGCTCATCACGATGGTCGTCTACGCGGTCCTGCTGGCCGACGTCGACGTGATGCTCACCGACAAGTGGATCAACGATGTCCTGCACCGCATCGTGCCGCTGGTCCTGCTGCTGGACTGGTTGTTCGTCGCGATGGCCGCGCGCCTTCGCCCGAGCCCCGAACTGATCGGCCTGTGGCTGATCTTCCCGGTGGCCTACGGCGTCTACAGCCTGATCCGCGGCCCGATCGTCGACTGGTACCCCTACCCGTTCATCGACCCGCGCACCCAGGGATATGTGTCGCTGACGATCGGGCTCGCGGTATTGCTGGTGGTGTTCGTCGTGCTCGCGGTTGCCATGGCGTCGCTGGGAGACCTGCCCGCTCGGTGGCGTGAACGCAAGTCCGAAGTCTGACCCACGGCGGGCCCGGTGCGCGGGTTCGCGCCGGGTGGGGTAAATGTGGAGCCATGAATGCGCTCTGGCATGGATTCGCCGATATGGGTGCCGTCAATCGTGACGGTGCGTTCGTTGTCGCTCGCGGCGAGGGCGCCTACGTCTTCGACACCGCGGGCAAGCGCTACCTCGATGCCACCGCCGGGCTGTGGTTCGCCAACGTGGGGCACGGTCGCGGGGAGATCGCCGACGCCGTCGCCGATCAGTTGCGCACCATCGCGCACTACTCCAACTTCGGCGACCTCACCGAAGCTCCGACCCAGGAACTCGCCGAGAAGCTCGCGTCGATCGCGCCCGTTCCCGGCAGCAAGATCTTCTTCACCTCCGGCGGCTCCGATTCGGTGGAGACCGCGGCCAAGCTGGCCCGCCGCTACTGGCACGAACAGGGCCGCGCCGACAAGAAGATCCTGGTCGGTCGCCGGTTGGCCTACCACGGCATGCACTACGCGAGCACCGCGCTCGGCGGTCTGACGCCGAACAAGGAGGGCTACGGCGTGCTGGTCGCCGACACCCGCACGGTCGAATGGGACGACGCGAAGTCGCTGCTCGCCCTGATCGAAGAGGTCGGCGCCGAGCAGATCGCCGCGTTCTTCTGCGAACCGATCATCGGTGCAGGCGGGGTGTACCTACCGCCCGAGGGCTACCTGGCCGAGGTCCGCCAGATCTGCCGCGACCACGACATCCTGTTCGTCGCCGACGAGGTCGTCACCGGGTTCGGCCGCATCGGTGGCTCCTGGTTCGCCTCCACCCGCTTCGATCTGCAGCCCGATCTGATGACCACCGCCAAGGGCCTCACCTCCGGCTACCTCCCGATGGGCGCGGTCTTCATCGCCCCCCACGTGGCCGAGCCCTTCTACGCCGGTGGCACCTGGTTCCGCCACGGCTACACCTACGGCGGCCACGCCGGTGCGGCCGCCGCGGCCCTGGCCAACCTCGCGATCGTCGAACGCGAAGGTCTGCTCGACGAGGCCGCCCGCCTCGAATCGACCCTGCACACCGCGTTGGCGCCCTTGGCCGATCACCCCCGCGTCGCCGAAGTCCGCAGCGGTCTCGGTGCCGTGGCCGCGGTCCAACTCGCCGACCCCTCCGAAGGCCCGGCCCTGGTGAGAACACTGCGCGAACACGGCATCTCGGGCCGCGCCGCCGGAGCGGGCGCGATGCAGATCTCGCCCTCGTTCGTCATGACCGACGCGCAGGTCGCCGAACTCGCTGCCGGATTCGCCCTCGCCCTCGGCTGATTCGTCCGCCGGTTCAGTGATACCCCGGGGAACTCAGTCGTCGTCGGTGAGATGGCGGAGGCGGGTGTTGAGATAGCGCTGCTCGGGAATGCCGGCGGTGAGTTGTGCCGCGCGGCGGTAGCTTTCGCGGGCCGCGGGACGGTCGCCGATCAATTCGAGCAGGTGGGCGCGCACCGCGTGGGTGCGGTGACGGCGGACCATCAGCGGGTCGTCGAGTAGCGGATCCATAAGGGCCAGACCGTCTCTCGGGTCGAAGGCCGTGCCGACGGCGACCGCGCGATTGAGCGTGACGATCGGGCCGGGCGCGATGCGGTCGAGCATGGCGTAGAGGATGCTGATCTGGCGCCAGTCGGTGCTCGCCCACGTGGGAGATTCGGCGTGGACCGCCGCGATCGCCGCTTGGAGTTGGCGGGTCAGGCGGATGGCCTCGTCGGCCATGGTCCGGTCGACCAGCGTGCCACCGGCCGAGCGGGTGTGTCCTTCGGCGAACAGCAGGTGGCACACATCGAGCACGGCGGCGATGCGGGCGGGCAGGTCGGCCTGCGCGGGCAGCTCGAATACCGCACCGGCCGCACGCAGCGTCGCCCTGGCCCTGGTCAGCCGCTGGGTCATCGTCCGTTCCAGGACGAGGTAGGCGGCGGCGATCTGTGCGGTACTCAGCCCGGCCACGGCGTGCAGGGTGAGAGCGACCTGGGAGGGGCGGCTCAGGCTCGGGTAGCAGCACAGCAGCAGCAGTCGCAGGGTGTCGTCGGCGTCGTCGGCAGAAGCGTCGGCTGGTGGTGCGAGGAAGGTATCGGCCGGTCGGGCGCGTGCGACGGCCTGCTCGCGTCCGCACCGTGCCTGGTCGGCTCGGACGCGGTCGATCAGTCGCCGCGAAGCGACCGCGTGACGAGCCAGCCGCGCGGGTTGGCCGGTAGTCCGTCCCGGGGCCACTGGGTCGCTGCCGCGGCGGCCGCTTCCTGGGCGGCGTCTTCGCACTCGCTCAGGTCGCTGTGTCGGCGCAGCAGGGCGGCCAGAACGTGCGGCGCCTCTTGCCGCCATACGTTCTCGACCGCGCTCGCGTCCATCGGTCGGTTCAGCCCATGATCGATCGCAGTTCGACGGTCTCGCCAGGGCTGTCTACATCACCTCGCGCGGAATCAGGAAGGTTCGAGCGCCACGGTGAAGAATCGGCTCAGCGGGTCGGGGGAGTAGCTGCCGAACGGGCCGCATTCGGTGAACCCGTGGCGCAGGTAGAGGCGGCGGGCCGGGGCGAAGAAGTCCTCGGCGCCGGTTTCCAGGCTCAGCCTGCGGTACCCGCGTTCTCGGGCTACCGCGACCAGGTGGGCGAGCACGGCGGCGGCCACACCTCGGCCGGTGTGTCCGTCGGCGGTGCGCATGGACTTGATCTCGGCGTGCCCGGCATCGAGTTCCTTCAGGGCGCCGCACCCGACGAGATCGTCGCCGGACCACGCGCTCCACACGGTGACCGCGGGATCGCGCAGGGCGGTGAGGTCGAGGGCGTGCATGCTGCACGCGGGGGTGGTGTCGGCCATTTCCCGGTGGTGAGCGGCCAGCAGGGCACGGACTGCGGCGCCGGAGAGATCGTCGGCCACCACCCGGAGTCGGGCGACCGCGGTAGTCGGGTTATCGGTCATCAGTCCAGTTTGCGGGTCGATGAACCCGGTCGGCCATCCGGGTCAGCTACCCAGTGTGTGCTCGGCGAACGTGGTGGCGTCGCGGGCCGTGCGTCCTGACCGTGGAAACAACCCCGGGACTGTGACCGGGGTGCGAGCATGGTGGAGCGGGTGTCGACTCGAAAGTGGTGGGGTGTGGCCGATTTCGTGGAGCAGTATGCGTTCGTGCGGTGGCCGGTGGTCGCCGCGTTCGTGCTGGCGTCGCTGATCGTGGCGACCCGGTTGACCAAGCGAACACCGCCCGCGCACCGAGTGGATACCGCATCCGACAGTGCGCACCTGCTCATGTGCTTGGTGATGCTGACCATGCTGGTGTTCCCCGCCGCCAGCGATCCGCACGCGATGCGCGGGCTGCTCACCGCCCTCACCGTCGCGTTCGCGATCCTGCTCGCCGAACGCGTCATGGGGTGGCGCACCGGATCGCCACCCGACGGCGTGCTGGCACTCGGGTATCACACGGTCGCCGCGGCGGCGATGCTCTACGCGATGGCCGGGCACGGGGCGGTGCACGGCGGCACCGATGGGGCCAGCTGGCCCGCCGTGGTGCTGGCGGTGCTGTTCGGCCTCGACGCGCTGCTCGCCCTCGGTACCGTCGGTCACCGGTCACGCTGGCACCGCTTCGTCCATCCCGCCGGTTCCCACCCGTTGACCTCGGCCCTGGTGCCCCATGTGGTGATGGATATCGGGACCGCGTTCATGCTGATCGCCGCGATCGGCCGGTGAATACCGATCCACAACCGCTCGCGCTGCGAATTGCCTTAGTGTGGGCAGGAATTCGACGATGAGCGGGCAGCGCGGTCCCCAACCGCCGTCGGGGGTCCGCGGTGACGGTACCCGCGTCCCCGCGATCGTCCGCGGCGCCGACGATCGCGAGGAGATGCGCGCGCTCTACCGCGCCACCGGCCCCGCCGCGTTCGGATTGGCGCTTCGGGTGCTGCACCGTCGCGGTGCGGCCGAAGATGTCGTCCGTGAGGGATATCGGCGTGCGCGAGCGGCGCAGTGGATCCTCGACGAGGACGACATCGACCGGGAACCTGTTTCCCGGTCCGCCGAATCCGCCGACGACACGATGGTCGGCCCGCCGTCGCGGCCGGGTCCGGACCTCGGCACGCCATGGGGCCGTTCGGCATTCGCCGCGACCGAACAGCGATCCGATCTGGACCCTGACCTCTCGGGTTCGATGGACGTCGCCTTCGGTCACGGCGTCGTCTACACCCATGACAGTTCCCGTCTGCCCGATGGAGGCGTCGACCACGTCGACTCCGGCGCTCGTTTCGAGGGACCGGATCACCTCGGCGCCGACTATCCGGAGGCTCGTCACGGCGGCGCCGATGACGGAGGCGGGCCCCGCAATCCCGACGCGGACCACACCGGTGTTGCCTCTCCCGGCCCTGGGCGGTCCGGCCCCGGCAACACCGAGGGGGACCATCTCGACCTGGCCCACTGGGATTTCGGTCACCTCGGCGCGTATTGGCCCGATGCCCGGCAGTTCGGCATCGACACAGAACGTCCGGGCCCCGACGCGGCCACTGCCCACGACAGTCCGGCGTTCACCCCCGACCAGTCCTGGCTACTGGCCCAGATCCATCGCCTCGCGGTCCAGCGGCTGCGACTGGACCGTCGCGGCGACGACGACATGCCGTGGCTCGCGGCCGCGGCCAGACTCGGCTTCGACGACCCACTCGACAGCCGCTGCGAAATCTTCGTTCTCGCCTACTACGGCGGCCGCACCTACCGTGCCATCGGCCGCGACCTCGGCCTGCGCGTGCCGATGGTCACGAGACTGCTGGCGGAGAGCATCGAACGGCTCGCCGAGCAGCGGATCGACCGGTGGACGGCCAGACAGTCGTGGTGTCCGCCGGGCTCGGTCCTGTCACTGGCCGACGCCTACGCGCTCGACGCGGTCGCCGAACTCGAGCACCACCACATCGAGAACAAGCTCACCGCCACCACCGCGAACAGTCTGTCGCAGTTCGCCACCCGCGTCCGTGGCGTGCACGAAGTGCTCGCGCTGCTGGCCGCCGACGACCAGCACACCCCGCCCCGCAATCTCGAAACCCGCATCCTCGCCGACCTGGGCACCGCACCGCAACGGCGCGGTCACTGGACGGCCAGACCGCCCTGGCTGCGTCGCTTCAGCGGTCAACCGGAGGGCTAGGCGCGTACCCGCGCCTTCGCTGCGGCCGGTTCAGAGCACCACCACGTGATCTTCGGCGACGCGCCCACCCAGGCGCACCCAGCCGTCGGAGTCCCATTCGGTGTAGAGCTGTGAGCCCTGCCCCTGCGTGATGATCAGCCCGCGACGCAACTGCCCGGTGAGCGCGACCGCCGCCGCTCCGGTCGCCTCGTCCTCGGCGATACCCATCGCCGGGGCGAACATCCTGGCCCGCAGCGCGCCACGCGACTCGTCGGTCCACGCCCAGAAGAAGTGCTGGCCTGCGGTGAAGTCGCCGGGCGACAAGGCCGCCAGCTCCTCGGCCGAATCCAATTGCCGGAAAACGAATTTCGGCGCCCACTCGGCACGCGCGGTGATCCAGGTCAGGCCGTCTGTCCGGGTGACGGCCACCGGGCCCGCGGGCACCCGCAAGGTGTGCACCGGCGTGCGCTGGACATCGAGCCACCACGCGGTGCCGACGGTGGGATGCCCGGCGAAGGGCAACTCGACGGCGGGTGTGTAGATGCGGACGTCGGCGACGCCGTCGACCGGATCGGAGACCACCGTGGTCTCGCTGAACCCCAGCCTCGCCGCCAGCTCCTGCTTGTCGAGGGCGACGACATCGCCGGCGCGGGCGATGCCGAGCGCGTTGCCGAGATTTCCGGCCGGATCGGTGAACACTCGGACGACCTCGACCTGGATATCCGGGGCATCGGGCACATCATGTGCGTTCATGATCGCGAGCCTACCGGCCCGCTCAGCGGCGCCGATCGACCCGCGAGCGCCCCGCCGTGTCCGCTCCACACAGCAGCGGCCCCGACCCGGAAACCGGATCGGGGCCGCTCGACACCTGCGGGAACAGGCGCGAAACCGACTCAGACGGCGGCCGAGGCCAGCGCCTCGGTGGACGCCACGGCCTGACCGACGCCGGCGACGATCGCCGCCGCACGCAGCGACTCGAAGATCACCTCGCGCGACAGACCCGCCTCGCGCAGCGTCTTCTCGTGCGCTTCGAGGCAGTGCGCGCAGCCGTTGATCGAGGAGACCGCGAACGACCACAGCTCGAAATCAGCCTTGTCGACGCCGGGGTTGCCGATGATGTTCATCCGCAGACCCGCGCGCAGGTCGTCGTAACGACCGTCCAGGAATGCCTTACCCCGGTAGAACACGTTGTTCATGCCCATGATCGACGCGGCGCCGAGCGCGGCCTCGTAGGCCTCGGCCGAGAGCACATCGGCGGCCTCCTCGGCCACCTCACGCAGGGTGGTGGCCGAGCGTGTGGCGGCGGCCGAAGCCAGCAGGGTGCCCCACAGCTGCTGCTCGTTGAGCACCGTGGTGCGGGCCAGCGAGGACAGATTGAGCTTGAGGTCCTTGGCGTACTCGGGAAGAGAGTTCTTCAGGTTCTCGATGCTCATGACAGTGGGGCTCCTTCAGGGTGGTTCGGTGGGGAAGTGGTTCAGACGCTGGCGGTGAGCAACTCGCCCGCGTTGATGGTCGGGTCGCCCTTCTTCCAGTTGCAGGCGCACAGCTCGTCGGACTGCAGGGCGTCGAGCACGCGCAGCACCTCGTCGACATTGCGACCGACCGAACCGGCGGTCACCGAGACGAACTGCACCTCGTTGTTCGGGTCGACGATGAAAGTGGCGCGGTCGGCGACACCGTCGGCGTTGAGAACACCGGCGGCGGTGGCCAGGTCACGCTTGAGGTCGGACAGGATCGGGAAGGGCAGGGTCTTGAGATCCTCGTGCTGGGCGCGCCACTGGAAGTGCACGAACTCGTTGTCGACCGAGGCGCCGAGGACCTGCGCGTCACGATCGGCGAACTCCTCGTTCAGCTTGCCGAACGCGGCGATCTCGGTCGGGCACACGAAGGTGAAGTCCTTGGGCCAGAAGAACACGATGCGCCACTTGCCCGCGTGGTCGTCGCTGGTGATCTGGGTGAAGTAATCGTCGGGCTGCTGTGCGTCGACCTTGGAGAGATCGCCTCCGATGACGGCCTTGAGGTTGTATGCCGGGAACTGGTCGCCGATGGTCAGCAGAGCCATGCTTCGTCTCCTCAGTGGTGGTGTGGTTGATGGTCAGCCTACTGAAAGGTAAAGCCGATTGCTGGTCGTACACTGATAGGTGTGAGTGATCAGACTTATCAGCCAACCCTGTCGCAGCTGCGTGCGTTCGTGGCCGTCGCCGAATACCGGCATTTCGGCACCGCCGCAGCGCGTTTGACTGTGAGTCAACCCACGTTATCGCAGGCACTGGCATCACTGGAAAACGGACTCGGGCTCCAATTGATCGAGCGCAGCACCCGCCGCGTGCTGGTCACCGCCGCGGGGATGCGGCTGCTGCCGCAGGCCATGGCGACCCTGGAAGCCGCCGACCGATTCGTGGCCTCGGCGACCGGCGACACCCTCGGCGGCACGCTGCGCGTGGGCATCATTCCGACCGTCGCCCCCTACGTGCTGCCCGAACTGTTGCCCGAGTTACGCCGCAAACTGCCCGGGGTGCTGCCCCAGGTGGTCGAGGACCAGACCGCGCGGCTACTGGAGGGCCTGCGCACCGGTGTGCTCGACGTGGCGGTGCTCGCGTTGCCGAGCGAAGCGAACGGCTTGGTCGAGATTCCGCTCTACAGTGAGGAATTCGTGCTGGTCACGCCGCGCGGCCACGAGCTCGCCGGCCGTACCGACCTGGCCGCGCCCGCCCTCGCCGACCTACCGCTGTTGCTGCTCGATGAGGGCCATTGCCTGCGTGATCAGACCCTTGACCTGTGTCGCTCGGCCGACGTGCAACCCGGGACGGTCGGCGATACCCGCGCCGCCTCGCTGACCACGGTCGTGCAGTGCGTGGCCGGCGGGCTCGGCGTGACGCTCATCCCGGAGATGGCCGTGGCCGCCGAGACCGCGCGCGCGAGCCTGGACATCGCGCGGTTCGCGACTCCCGCTCCTGGCCGCACGATCGGGCTCGCCTATCGGGGGTCCTCCGCGCGGGCCTCGGATTACGAATACCTCGCCGCGATCATTCGAGCCAAGCGCCCTTTCTGATCTCCTCTGTTCGGAGCTGTCGGGCAGGCTCGAATTCGGGATCGCGGTGCACCGCGACACCGCGCCGCTGAGGGATCGGCGGTGGCCACGCTCGCCACCGGAGCCGATGCGCATGTGCTCGGTGACCCCACCCGCGATGGTGTGGCCGCCACGCTCGATGAGAGCGCCGGGGTCGAAAGTCGTTGTGCCGCTGAGGGCGCGCCTTTCGGTGCGCATGGTCGCGCGCACGATCCGCGGCGGGGTGAGTGTTCACAGGCGGGAACTGTGTGACGCATTCGAATTCGAGGAACGCTGTAATGCTTGCTGGAGCTTCGAAGAAATATTTATCGGATCTCTATACGGTGATAACAGTGGCATGCAGCGAGTCGGCTGATCAACGTCGTTGCAGATGAGTTTTCGCAGGGTGTACGTCCCCCATGTGCCGGCACGCGCGAGAATTTCGCGGAGTAAATTAATGGCCCATAATAACTCGGCAATACAACGATATATCTACTGCTGCTGACCAGCGGAATATTTGCTTCAGCTAACTATCGGCATTCTTTAGTTCGAGGAATGTGTAGCCGAATCTCGAACGCCCACGACACCTTATAGCCATCTCTGTGGCGAGGCAAGGGGATGTGACATATTTGCGAATAGAGTCCGAATCGTGCCGAATTCGGTACCTGGGCCCCTCCAGGTGGTGATCCGGCGATGAACGAATGGCGGGGACGATCCACCGGCGAGAACGTTGAGTATGCGTCGGCGAGGTCGAGGGGCGATCGGCCCGGCTGCGCCTCCCTTATTGTCCGATGCTGTTTTCGTGACCATGTTGCAAGCTTTCTTCCAGGGAATGGGGCAACTTCCCGGCTATATAATCGACCTCTTGAAGATAGCGGTATCAACGGAGGTCGGAATGGGCCGAAAGAGTCGCGTAGATGGCAGTCCGGACCGGTCTGATAGGCCGGAAATCAGCTCATTCCGTTCTTCCCGAAACGTGGATTCGGGTAACGGTTCCGGCACTGGCTCCGATACTAACGGAGGGCCCTCATTCGATATCTTTCCCCTGACAGCGGCGCAGCGGGGGATCTGGTTTGCCCAGCATCTCGCGGAGTCGTCACCGATTTCCGTGGCCCAATATGTCGAGATCGTGGGCGAGTTGGACACCGAACTGCTTGCCGAGGCCTGCCGAACCGCCAGCCGCGAGTTCGAATCCGGGCATATGCGACTGATAGAGGTCGACGGAGAGCCGTGTCAGTTCGTCGACGCGGAGCATGGAGCTCTGGCGTCGATCCTGGACCTGCGCCACCACGCCGATCCGGTCGCGACTGCGCACAGCATGATGGTGCAGGACTATTCCGCTCCGCTGGACGTGTTGAACGACCACCTCGTGACAGCCATTGTGTTCCAGGTCGGCGACGACCATTTCCTGTGGTACCAGCGAGCGCACCATATCGCGCTCGACGGATTCGCCGCGGTAACGATGTTGCACCGGATGACCGAGTTGTACAACGCTTGGGTGAAGGGCGAGGAACCGCCATCGTGCGCGGCGCAGGACCTGGGGGTCATCGTCGAGCAGGATCTGGCGTACCGGGGTTCGACGCGTTTCGACAACGACCGCAGATATTGGCTGGAGCATCTGGAAGGCGCGCCGCCCGCCGTCAGTCTGGCCGGTCGCGTCGGCAAGCCCACCATTCATCCGGCGCTGGTCAGCACAGAGTTGCCCGACGCCACCGCGAGTCTGATGGAAAGCGTCGCGCTCGAACATGGTCAGAGCGTGGCTCCGACCATCGTCGCGGCGTTCGCCGCGTACCTCGCGCGGATGACCGGAAGCGATGAAGTGATGCTGAGCCTGCCGGTGTCGGGTCGGCACTCTGCCGTGCTGCGCCGTTCCGGGGGGATGGTGGCGAACGTGGTCCCGCTGCGGGTGCGGGTCGCGGGCCGCAGCGTCGGCGAACTGATCGCCGCTGTGCAAAGCGAGTTGACGAGCGCACTGCGGCGCCAGCGCTACCGCCAGGAAGACATATTCCACGATATGGGGATCGCGCGCGACGAGGCGGTATCCTTCGGGCCGGCCGTGAACCTCATGATGATCGAGAACGAGGTTGTGCTCGGCAACACGACAGGCCGCCTGAACGTCCTCACCTCAGGCCCTACCGCCGACCTCTTCGTCAATATCTACCCGGGTGCGGGCAAAGACAGTACACATATCGACTTCCAGGGAAATCCGAGTGTCTACAGCCAGGACGAGCTCGCTGGTCACCACCGGCGCTTCCGTATGTTCCTGCACGAATTCCTCGCCGGGGGAGCGGGATGTCCGGTCAGCAGATTGTCGCTGCTCGACGCACAGGAGCGGTCCGCGCTGCCTCGGGTGCGGGGGCCGAGCGGGGTCGAACCCCGGCTGCTTCCGGAGATTCTGACCGAGAGCGCGCGCCGCGATCCTGCTGCGTGCGCGATCATCTCGGCCGGGCAGACAATGACGTACGGCGAGCTGGATACCAGATCCTCGCAGCTGGCCCGCCATCTGAGAGCTCTGGGGTGTGGGCCGGACACGGCGGTCGCGATCATGCTGCGACGCTCGGTCGAATCCGTCGTGGCGACGTGGGCGGTCGCGAAATGTGGGGCCGCGTTCGTCATGGTGGACCCCGAGTACCCGCGCAAGCGGGTGGAACATATGGTCGCCGACAGCGGTGCGGCCGTGGCGATCACGGTCGACGCTTTGCGCGGGCGGCTCCCGTCGGCGATGCGTTCTGTGGTTCTCGATGACCCCGCGACCCTGGGGGAAGGCAGCGCCACGAGCGCACCGATGTCCGACGGCGACATGACCCGCCCACTACGGCCGTCCAATATCGCTTATGTCACCTATACCTCGGGATCCACCGGAGCGCCGAAAGGCGTCCAGGTCACGCACACCGGCCTCGCGAATCTGGTCGCCGATCGCGCCGCCACGTACGGAATCGACACGACCTCTCGGGTGTCCTATGCCCTCTCGCCCAGCTTCGACGCCGCCATGGAACAGTTTCTGACCTGCTTCGCGAGCGGATCCACGCTGGTGATCGTGCCGCCCGAGGTCACCGGCGGCGAGCCGCTCACGCGACTGCTGGCAGACGAGCACGTGACCCACCTGACGCTGACGCCCACGATGCTGGCAACCGTGGACCCGCACGAGGCCACCGACTTGCGAGTGGTCGTGGTCGGCGGCGACGTCTGTCCACCGCACGTCATCGAGCGGTGGGCGCCGTCGGTGTCGATGTACAACGAATACGGTCCCACCGAGGCCACCGTGACCGCCGTCGGCGCCATGCTGACACCCGACCACGCCCACCTGGTCGGTGGCCCCATTCGTGGTGTCTCGGCGATGGTGCTGGACCGAACGCTGCAACCGGTGCCGAAGGGCACCGCGGGCGAACTGTATCTCGCCGGGCCGGGACTGGCCCGCGGATACAGTCATCTGTTCGCCGCCACCGCCGCCCGGTTCGTCGCGGATCCGTACGGTGGCCCCGGCGAGCGGATGTACCGCACCGGCGACATCGCGCGCTGGACCGGCGACAACGCCGAAATGACGCTGGAATTGGCGGGGCGCAGCGACTTCCAGGTCAAGATCCGTGGCTACCGGATCGAACCGGGTGAAATCGACGCCGTGCTCACCACACACGAGGACGTGGATCTTTCCGTGACGGTGCCGGTGCACAACAACGCGGGCACGACGGTGCTGGCGTCGTATGTCGTCCCGGTCAGCGGCCGTCGGATCGAACCTCTCGAACTCGAGCGCTTCGCCCGGGATTCGCTGGCGCCGCATATGGTCCCGGCGGTGATCCTGCCGTTGGACAGCCTCCCGGTGAACGCCTTCGGCAAGCTCGATCGCGGCGCTCTGCCGAAGCCGGAATTCGGGACCGCGCCTGTCGGCCGTACGCCGGCCACCGCCAGGGAGAAGGCGGTCGCGAAGCTGTTCACCGAGGTGCTCGGTGTGCCGCTCGTCGGGGCGGACGACAGCTTCTTCGCCCTGGGCGGCGACAGCATTCTGTCGATCCGGCTGGTGGCGCGGGCCAAGGGCGAGGGCCTGAGTTTCTCCACCCAGGATGTGTTCGTGCACAAGACCGTCGCGGCCTTGGCGGCCGCTGCCACGGCCACGCAAGCACGCGATACCCCCGAGTTGGACGAGTTGCCCGGAGGCGGCGTCGGACCGATGCCGTTGTCGCCGATCATGTACGCGATGCTCGATCGGGGTCATTACGACCGATTCGCGCAGGCCGCGCTCGTGCAGCTGCCCGACGGGGTCGATCGGGCGGGCCTCGTGCGCGCACTGGGAGCCCTGCTGGACCGCCACGACCTGCTGCGCGCGGTGTTGCGCGGCGATTCGGGTGATCGGTACGTCGAGGTACTCGAGCGCGAAGCGGTCGACCCGGACGCCGCGCTCATCGATGTTCGGCTCGATCGGCGAGATGCCGCCGAGGTCGACCGGCACCTGCAGCAGGCCGCGGATCGATTGGACCCGGCCGAGGGCGTGCTCGTTCGAGCCGTCTGGATGCAGGATCGCAACGGCTCGGGACCCGACCTGATGTGGCTGGTGGTTCACCATCTCGCCGTCGACGTGGTGTCGTGGCGCATCATCCTCGCCGACCTCGCGCAGGCCTGGTCGCAGGTATCCGACGGCGGCGAACCGGATTTCGGCCCGATCACCACCTCGTTCCGGCGATGGGCGCACGGCCTGGTCGAACGGGCGCCGAGCAGACGGTCGGCGGAGCTCGACGGGTGGAAAGACGTACTCGCGCGAGGTGATCAGCTACTCGGATCGCGCCGTCTGGTTCCGGATCGTGACGTCGGGTCGACGGCGGGCCGGGTACATCAGCGCATTCCGGCAGCGGTCACCGAGGCGGTCCTCACCACGATTCCGGACCGTTTCCACTGCAGCGCCAACGATCCGCTGCTCGCGGCCCTGGTACTGGCACTCGGAGAGTGGCGGCGCAGGCGCGGTACGGCGGCGGCCGCCGGAGAGTTGATCTCGCTGGAGGGACACGGCCGCGAGGAGCAAGCCGTACCCGGCGCCGATCTCAGCGGCACCGTGGGCTGGTTCACCACACGCTTCCCGGTTCGGATCGAGTGCGACGATGTCGACCTCGATGACGCGCTGGCCGGCGGCACGGGCGCTGGAACGGCGATAAAACAGGTGAAGGAGCAGTTGCGCGCGGTGCCGGGCAACGGCATCGGCTACCAGATGCTGCGTCATCTCGATTCCCAGGGCAGGGCCGAGCTCGCGGACCTGCCCGAACCGCAGATCAGTTTCAACTACCTCGGGCGGGTGGGTGTCGGCGAACGTTCGGTGCCCTGGGCGCCCACCACCGAGTTCACCGCACTGACCGCGACGAGCGATCCGGAGATGGCGCTGCCGGCCCTGCTCGATATCAATGCGATCGCCGAGGAAGGTCGCGACGGGCTCGAACTCGACGTGACCTGGGAGTTCGCCTCGCAGGTACTGGACCGCGAGGACGTCGACGAGCTCGCCGGGCTGTGGGCTCGCGCCCTGGGGGCGCTTGCCGAGCACGTCCGATCCGACACCGGATACGGGTTCACCCCCTCCGACTTCCCACTCACCGCGGTAGCGCAGGACGATGTCGACCGCTGGCTGGGCGAATACCCGTCGATGATCGATGTGTGGCCGCTCACCGCCTTGCAGTCCGGGCTGCTGTTCCACACGGTCTACGACCGCGACGGCGACGACGGCTACATCGTGCAGGTGGCGCTGACGTTCGCCGGGCAGGTGGACGGGCCCCGGATGCGGCGGGCCGCGCAGGTGCTCATCGACCGGAACGACAGCCTGCGGACCGCCTTCGTCGAGAGTGCCGATGGGCCACGCCAGATCGTTCTGCGCAACACCGAGGTCGATTGGGGCGAGTCGAGTATCGCCGACATCATCGATGCCGACCGGCAGGCGCGGGCACTTCGGCGACTCGCGACGGCGGCCGCGGCTCCGTTCGATCCGGCCCACCCACCGCTGGTGCGGTTCCACCTCGTGCGCACCGGCGTGGATACCTTCCAGTTGCTGGTCACCAACCACCATCTCGTGCTGGACGGCTGGTCGATGCCGCTGCTGATCCACGAGTTGCTCTCGTTGTACATCTCGGACGGCGATACCGTCGAGCTCGCGTCCCCTCGTTCGTACCGGGAGTATCTGCAGTGGCTGCAGGCTCAGGATCGCGACGCCGCGATCGCCGCGTGGCAGGAGACGCTCGCCGGAATCGACAGTCCGACACGGGTCACGGACAGGCCGGATCGGTCCGTCACCGCGCAGGTCGGTGAGGTCGACCTGGAACTGGACGCCGCGACCACCGCCGCGCTTCTCGATCTGGGCCGCTCACACGGCGTCACCGCCAACACGGCCTTGCAGGTGGCGTGGGCATTGCTGGTGGCCGCGCTGACCGGACGGTCGGACGTGGTGTTCGGCAATACGATCGCGCACCGCCCGCCGCAGATTCCGGATGTCGAGCGCATGGTCGGGCTTCTGGTCAACACGCTGCCCGTCCGAGTCCGCCTCGAACCCGGCGAAACCGTCGGCGAGCTGCTCGTCCGCGTGCAATCCGAGCAGGCCGCCATGCTGGATCACCAGTACGTCGGCTTGGCGGAGCTGCAACGGGCCACCGGCATCACCGATATGTTCGACACCGCGACGGTGCTCGAGTCCTATCCGCTCGACCGGGAACTGTTGGCGCGCAATCTCTCCGACGCCGGCTTGCGGTTCGTCGACATCGACGCCCACGATGCCACGCCGTATCCGCTGAGTTTACAAGTGTCCCCGCCTCGGTCGAGTGGCGACCGAGGACCGAACGCGGCCGACCAGTCCGGCACCTACACGGTGGCACTGAAATTCGCCGCCGACCGATTCGATGCGGACGAGGTCCGCACGCTGCTCGAACGCTTCGAGCTCCTGCTCACGCAGATCGTCGGGTATCCCACCCGCAAGGTCGCCGCGATCTCGTCCTGCTGGGATTCCGAACGGGCGGAACTGCTTTCGGTCGGCAGCGAGGAGCCCGCCGCGGAGCTCGTGCTGCGAGACATCCTATGGGGAACCGCACGGAAGTATCCGGATGCCGTTGCTGTCCGCAGCGGTGATGCCACGTGGACCTATCAGGAGCTGGAGCGTCGCGCCGACGGGTTCGCTCGCCTGCTGGTCGACCATGGTGCTCGCGCGGAGTCGATCGTCGCGTTGGCCGTTCCCCGGTCGGCCGAACTGGTGGTGGCGATCTGGGCGGTGGCGAAAACAGGTGCCGCCTTCCTGCCGTTGGATCCGGGCAATCCCGCCGCGCGGATCGAGGAGTTGTTGTCGGACTCCCGGACCCGTCTGGGCGTGACGACCAGCGCTGTCGCGCCACAGCTTCCGAATAGTGTCGACTGGTTGACTCTGGACGCTTCGGCTTCGGACGCGCAGGAGGGTCGACGTCCGTCCGGTTCCCCGGCCGGGGCCGACCGGCTGTCGGCCGACAACGCGGCATACGTGATCTATACGTCCGGATCGACGGGCAAACCGAAGGCGGTCCACCTCAGCCATCGAGGACTGGCCGATCTCGTCGCGGCGCAAGTCGACGCGTTCGGCGTCGGTACGGATTCGGTGGTGTTGCAGGTCGCGTCGCCCGGATTCGACGCCTGCTTGTCGGAGTTGCTGTTGGCGCACGGCAGTGGCGCCGCTCTCGTGGTGGCGCCGCCGGAGGTGTACGCCGGGACCGACCTCGAGGATTTGATTCGTGCACAGCGGGTTTCGCACGCGATCATCACCCCGTCGGTGCTGAAGACCATGGATCCGTCCCGGACGCCGTCGTTGACATCGCTCGCGCTCGTCGGCGAAGCGACCGAGCCGGACACCGTGAACCGGTGGGGCCATGGGCGACGCCTGATGAATCATTACGGACCTACCGAGTGCACCATCTGGGCGACGGGGTCGGACGTCGTTCCCGGCGAGCCGGTGACGATCGGCGGCCCGATCCCAGGCGCGTCCGCGATAGTTCTCGATACGTGGCTGCGGCCGGTGCCGGTCGGTGTCGTGGGCGAGCTCTATATCGGGGGGCCCGGACTCGCCCGCGGGTACGTCGATCGACGGGGCGTCACCGCGTCACGCTTCGTCGCGGATCCGCGCTCCACCCGCGGCGAGCGGATCTATCGCACCGGTGATTCCGTGCGTTGGGTCCGCGGACGCGCCGGATTGGCACTGGAATATCTGGGCCGTGGCGATCAGCAGGTCAAGATTCACGGCCTGCGGATCGAGCCGGGGGAAATCGATGCCCACCTGGCTCAGCACCCGGAGGTGGCGAGCGTGGCCACCGTCGTGGTGAAGGGGCCTGCCGACGAACCGATTCTGGTGTCCTATTTCGTCTCCGCCTCGGGCGCCGCGGTAGATGTGGCGGCACTCGGCGACGATCTCTCGGGCACGCTACCGCGCTATATGAATCCCGCGGCGATTGTGCAGCTCGAGGAGATGCCGCGCACGCCTACCGGGAAACTCGATCGGAAAGCATTGCGGCAGCGGGCCTTCGAGTCCGACGCCGCAGGCGGCAGAGCGCCGTCGACGCACACCGAGCAGGTCGTGGCGAAACTCTTCGCCGAGGTGCTCCATCTCGACACCGTGTCCGCCGACAGCAACTTCTTCGCGCTCGGCGGGGACAGTATCGTCTCGATGCGGCTGGTGGCGCTGGCGAGATCCGCCGGGCTCACGTTCACGCCGCGAGAGGTGTTCGAAGGCAAGACCGTTGCCGCCCTTGCCGCGATGGCCGGCGGTGAGCCGGTGCCGGTGACGGATCGCGCCCCGGACTCTCCGCTCGTCGCGCTCACACAACCCGACCTCGCTCGGCTCGAGCAGCATTACCACGGCCTGTCCGACGTATGGCCGTTGTCGCCCATGCAATCCGGTGTGCACTTCCACTCGACGTTCGACCCGGATGCCGGGGACAACTACACCGTCCAGACGATGATCGGATTCTCCGGCGCGGTCGACGGTGAGCGCCTGCGCCGTGCCGCTCAGGCCGTGGTCGACCGGCACGACATCCTGCGGGCCGCCTTCGTGGAGACCGCGGCCGGACCGTGCCAGATCGTGCTCGACCATGCCGAGATCGGTTTCCGAGAGATCGATCTCGGCGATGCGGCATCCCCGGCCGACCCGGAATCGATTGCCGCGGCGGACGCGGCGGCGGGCTTCGACCTGTCGGCTGCTCCGCTCCTGCGCTTGACGCTGATCCGCCTCGACGCGGGGTCCTTCCGGCTGCTCGTCACCAATCACCATGTGATCCTGGACGGCTGGTCGATGCCGCTGCTGATGCGGGAACTACTCGACTACTACGGGTCTCCCGACCATATCGACTCCGCCGGACCTGCTCCCTCCTACCGCGACTATCTGTCCTGGTTGGGGCGGCAGGACAGTTCCGCATCCAAAGCGGCATGGAAGCAAGCCTTTTCGGATGTCGACGCACCCACCCGGGTGTCCCGCGACGTGGGTGCGGCGGGTTCGGTATCCACCGCTGAGGTCGGGGCCGAGCTGGCGGCAGATCTTTTCGGAGACCTCCGTCGAGTGGCGGCGGAGGCGGCCGTCACCCTCAATACAGCGGTCGCCGCGGCCTGGGCCCTGAATCTGCGCGTGCTGACCGGGGAGACCGATGTGATCTTCGGCTCCGCGGTGTCGGGACGGCCCCCGGAGTTGCCGCTGGTCGATCAGACGCTGGGCATGTTCCTGACCACGATTCCCGTGCGAGTCCCGCTCGAACCCACCATGACGGTGCGCGCGCTGCTGACCAGTATTCAGGCGCGGCACGCCGGCATGCTGGATCATCACCACATCGGGCTACCCGAGATCCACCGCAGCGTCGGCCTGCCCGAACTCTTCGATACCGCCATCACTTTCCAGTCGTTCCCTGTCGACCGGACGGCACTGCAGCGGCTCATCGATTCGGCGGGCCTGCGGGTGGACGAACTCAGCGGCGTCGACGCGACGCCGTACCCGCTGAGCCTGGTCGTGGAACCGAAACAGTCCGAGCACGGTGAAGCACAGGGACTGCGGATCACCCTGCGATTCCACGACCGCGCATTCGACACCGCGGCCGCGCGCCGGATCCTCGACCGCTTCGTCGAGTTGCTCGGCCGGATCGCGATCAACCCCGACGTCCGGCTGGGCGAGCTGCCGCTCGGCGAGGAACCGGGGCCGTCGTGGCCGGATTCGGTTGTGGAGCAGGCGATCCCGGACACGCTGGACCGGATACTGGCCGCTCGCGCTGCCGCCGAACCCGACGCGATCGCCGTGCGATGCGGCGACACCGCCATGACCTACCGGCAACTCGACGAGCGATCCGCACAGCTGGCCCGGTTCCTGCTGCGGCACGGTGTCCGGCGGGGACAGGTCGTCGCCGCTGTGCTTCCGCGATCCCTGGCGGCGACCCTCGCCCTGTGGGCCGTGGCGAAGACCGGCGCCGCGTTCCTGCCGATAGATCCGACTCTGCCATCGGAGCGGATCGAATATCTGCTGTCGGACTCGAGGACCGCGCTCGGGCTGACCGACACGTTTGCCAGGGAACATCTTCCTGACAGCGTCGAGTATCTGATCCTCGACCAGGAACAGATACTCGGCGCCGAGGACTCGGTTCCCGCTGGGCCGATCACCGACGCCGAACGCGGCGGGCCGATTCGACGGGAGCAGACCGCGTACGTGAGCTATACCTCCGGGTCGACCGGTATGCCCAAGGGCGTACTCGTCAGCCATCGCGGCCTGGCCGATATCGTCGCGGCGCAGCGGCGGATACTCGGCGTCGACCCGATGTCGGTGGTCCTGCAGGTGGCCTCGCCCAGCTTCGACGCGTCGGTGTTCGAGTTGTTGATGGCGCACGGCTCGGGCGGTCGACTGGTCGTCTCGCCTGCCGATGTCTACGCCGGCCCCGAGCTGGCGGATCTCATCGGGCGCGAACATATCTCGCATGCGGTGATCACTCCCTCGGCGCTGGCGACCATCTCGTGCGACGCTCTCGACGGGCTGCGCGTGCTGGCAACAGCCGGTGAGCCGGTCGGGCCGGAACTGGTCGATCGGTGGGCGCCGCATCGCACCATGGTCAATCTCTATGGGCCGAGCGAAAGCACTATCTGGGCTACCGCCAGCGACGCGCTGACGCCCGGTGCCGCGATCACGATCGGCAAGCCGGTCGGCCCCGTGGCGGTCGTCGTCCTCGATACCTGGCTGCGGCCCGTGCCGCACGGTGTCGAGGGCGAGCTGTACCTGTTCGGCGTCGGTCTGGCCGACGGGTACGCCGCCAGGAGGGGGTTGACCGCGGCGCGATTCGTCGCATGCCCGTTCGCGGAGTCGGGGCAGCGCATGTACCGCACCGGTGACGTGGTGCGCCGCGGCGTCGATGGCGATCTGGAGTTCTTGGGGCGCAACGATTTTCAGGTGAAGGTGCACGGCACCAGGGTCGAGTTGGGCGAGATCGACGCGGTGCTCGACGCGCGTGCCGATGTGGTGTACGCGGTCACGGTGCCGCGCCGCGACGGCGGACGCCCGGTGGTGCTGGTGTCCTATGTCGTGCCCGCGCCGGGGGCGGAGGTCTCGGGCGAGGAGTTGCGTGCGGCACTGGCTGAGGTGTTACCCCGGTACACGGTGCCGTCCGCGGTGATGGTGCTGGACGAGGTGCCGCTGACCGTCAACGGGAAGCTGGATCGCGAGCGGTTGCCCGAGCCGGTTGCCGTCACGCGAGAATTCCGGGCGCCGTCGCCAGGATTGGAAGAGTTGGTCGCGCGGACCTTCGAGCAGGTGCTCGACGTGGACCAGGTGGGCGTCGACGACGACTTCTTCGCACTGGGCGGCGATTCGCTGAGCGCCTCGATGGTGGTGGCGCGCATCGGCGCTGCCCTGGACGCGCGAGTGCCGGTGCGGTCGGTTTTCGAGGCGCCGACCGTCGGCGGACTGGCCGGGCTGGCCGCGGCGGTCAGCGGTGGGGGCCGGTTGCCCCTGCTGCCGGGAGTGCACCCCGACTCCGTGCCGTTGTCGCTGGCGCAGCAGCGGATGTGGTTCCTGAACCGGTTCGAGCCGGACTCCGCGGTGCACAACATTCCGGTGATGCTGCGGCTGTCCGGACGGCTGGACACCGAAGCGCTGGGTGCCGCGCTCGCCGATGTGGTCGCGCGCCACGAAGTATTGCGGACGATCTATCCGGAAGCCGCCGGTGAGCCGCGCCAGGTCGTTCTCGACGAGCCCGCGGTGCCGGTGCGGCCGGTGCGCGTGCACGCGGATTCGGTCCCGGAGGTGGTGGGCGAGTTCGTGCGGGGTGGATTCGATGTGACTGCCCGAGTGCCGATGCGAGTGGGATTGTTCGAGCTGGGCGCCGAGCACGACAGTGACACCGGCGAATTCCTGCTGGTGCTCGTGGTCCATCACATCGCAGGCGACGGTCAGTCGATGGGGCCACTGGCCCGTGACGTGATGGTGGCCTACGTCGCGCGACTGGCCGGGCAGGCGCCGGAGTGGGAACCGCTCGCCGTGCAGTACGCGGACTACGCGTGGTGGCAACGGCAGATGCTGGGAGCCGCGGACGATCCGGCGTCGTTGATGTCGCAGCAGGTGGAGTTCTGGCGCTCGACCCTCGCGGGTGCACCGGACCGGCTGGAACTACCGACGGACCGCCCACGCCCGGCCGTCGCGTCGCTGTCGGGAGACCGGGTACCGGTGGAGATCGGTGCGAGGCTGCACGAGCGGCTGGTCGCGCTGGCCCGGTCGCGGGGGTCGTCGCTGTTCATGGTGATGCACGCCGCACTGGCAACGGTATTGGGGCGGCTCAGCGGCAGCGACGACGTCGTGATCGGCACCCCGGTCGCGGGGCGGGGCGAGCCCGGTCTGGACGATCTGGTGGGGATGTTCGTGAACACGCTGGCATTGCGGACCCGGGTGGATACGGGCGAGCCGTTCGCCGAGTTGCTGATGCACACGCGGGAGACGGACCTGCTGGCGTTCGAGCACGCGGACGTGCCGTTCGAGCGGGTCGTGGAGGAGTTGAACCCGGAGCGATCGGCGGCCCGACATCCGTTGTTCCAGGTGGCCCTGGCATTTCAGAACGTGTCGACGGTCGATGTGGTGCTGCCCGACGTCCGGGTGACGCGGGCGAATGTGGATACCGGGGCGATCCAGTTCGACCTGCAACTGGTGCTGGCCGATTCCTCCGGCAATGCCGGTGCGGCGCAGGGTATGTCGGGAATGCTGACCTATGCGCGGGATCTGTTCGACGAGGCGACCGCGGCGGCGATCGTCCGGCGGCTGGTGCGGGTACTGGAAGCCGTCGCCGACGATCCGACCGTCGTAGTCGGGGATATCGACTGGCTGGAAGCCGACGAGCGCTCGGCGCTCACCTCCCGGATCGGGGCGCGCACCGTGTCGGCGCTGGAGCCGCCCGCATTGCTGCCGGAGGTGTTGACCTCGGCCGTCCGGGACAACGGCGACGGTATCGCCGTCGTCGCGGGGGATGCCACGCTGTCGTACAAGCAGCTGGACGAACGATCGAACCGACTGGCGAGGGTGCTGATCCGCCGTGGCGCCGGACCGGAGAATCCGGTGCTGGTGGCGGCGGCGCGGTCGACGGAGTCCGTCGTCGCGTGGTGGGCGGTGGTGCGGTCGGGTGCGGCGTACGTGCCGGTGGACCCACGCTATCCCGAAAGCCGGATCGAGCAGATGGTGTCGGATTCTCGTGCGACGCTAGGGATTACGGTGTCGTCGGTGCGGGCCCAACTGCCCGATTCGGTGGACTGGATCGTGCTCGACGACCCGGCCGTCGCCGCGCGGATCGACGCGGCGGCGAGCGGCCCGATCGGCGACGACGAGCGAACGCGGCCACTGCGGGTCTCGGATGTCGCCTACGTGGTCTTCACCTCCGGATCCACCGGAGTGCCGAAAGGCGTGGCCGTCACCCATTCCGGCGTCGCCGACTTCGTCTCGGGGCGGCGTGCCGACCGCGGGCTCCAGCACACGTCCAGGGTGTTGCATTTCGCGTCGCCGTCGTTCGACGCCGCACTGATGGAGATCCTCATGGCGGTCAGCCGGGCCGGTGCGTTGATCGTGGCGCCGACGGGGATCTACGGCGGTGGTGAGCTGGCCGAGTTCTTGCGCGTGCAGCGGGTCACCCATGCCTTCATGACCCCGGCCGCGCTCGCGTCGGTCGATCCGGCCGGGCTCGACGACTTGCGGCTGGTGATGTCCGGTGGTGAGGAGGTCCCGACGGATCTGGTGAGCCGATGGGCGGGTACCGATGTCACGGGCGTCCGGGAGTTCCTGGTGCTGTACGGGCCGACCGAGGCCACGATGATCGCCACGGCGACGCGCGCGCTGCGACCCGATGATCGGCCGACGATCGGTGCTCCGCTGCCGGGGATGCAAGCGCTGGTCCTGGACGCCCGCCTGCAGCCGGTGCCGGTGGGGGCGGCCGGAGAGTTGTATCTGGCGGGTCCGGCGTTGGCGCGCGGGTACCTGAACAAGCCGGCTACCGATGCGGCACGGTTCGTCGCGCATCCGTTCGGGGAATCGGGACGCCGCATGTACCGGACCGGTGACGTGGTGCGCTGGAATGCCGACGGTGAGCTGGAGTTCCTGGGGCGCAACGATTTCCAGGTGAAGATCCGTGGTTACCGGGTGGAGCTGGGCGAGATCGACGCGGTGCTGAGCGCACGGGCGGAGGTGGCGTACGCGGTCACGGTGCCGTGGCGTGCGGGCACCGGTCCGGCGCAGTTGGTGTCCTACGCGGTGCCCGAAACCGGGGCGAGTCTCTCGGGTGAACAGCTGCGCGCGGCGTTGGCCGAGGTGCTGCCGTCGTACCTGGTGCCCGCCGCGGTGATGATCCTCGACGCCATTCCCCTGTTGCCGAACGGCAAGCTCGACCGCACGGCCCTGCCCGCACCCGTTGTCCAGGCCAAGCGATTCCGGGCCCTGGTGTCACCGGCGGAGGAGATCGTGGCGGGCGTCTTCGCCGACGTCCTCGGTATCGACGGTCCCGTCGGCGCCGACGACGACTTCTTCGACCTCGGCGGCAACAGCCTGGTGGCCACTCGGGTAGCCGCGCGGATCGGTGCCGCGCTCGACGTGACCATCCCGGTGTCGGTGATCTTCGAAGCGCCGACGGT
Organism: Nocardia salmonicida; assembly: GCF_036142455.1. NCBI lineage: Bacteria > Bacillati > Actinomycetota > Actinomycetes > Mycobacteriales > Nocardiaceae > Nocardia > Nocardia salmonicida. The sequence continues at coordinate 3,903,472 of NZ_CP108014.1, read as the reverse complement.
CGAGAGGTTGGCCGCGCGCGCCGAATCGCAGGCCGACACCGGTCGGGTAGCGCTGACCGCGCAACCGCGGCCGGAGCGGATTCCCCTGTCGTCGGCACAGCAGCGGATGTGGTTCCTGAACCGGCTGGAGCCCGGCTCGGCCGCCTACAGCATTCCGATCGTGCTACGGCTGTCCGGACGGCTGGATCTCGACGCGCTACGCGCGGCGATCGAGGATGTGGTGAACCGGCACGAAGTACTGCGGACCGTATACCCGTATGCCGAGGGCGCGCCGTCGCAGGTTGTCCTTCCCACCGCGCAGGCGTGTGCGCCGATCACCGTGACCTCGGTCGCGGAACCGGAACTGGAGGAGTCGTTGTCGGCGTTCGTCTCGACGGTGTTCGATGTGACGGTCGAGGCCCCGTTGCGGGTGCGGTTGTTCGAGCTCGGGCCGGACGAGTGGGTCCTGGCCGTGGTGGTACACCACATTGCCTGCGACGGGTCGTCGCTCGGCCCGCTGGCGCGGGACATGATGACCGCGTACACGGCTCACCTGCTCGGGGAGACGCCGAGTCGGCTGCCGCTGCCGGTGCAGTACGCCGACTACGCGATCTGGCAGCGGACGGTACTGGGTGCCGAAGACGATCCGGAGTCGCTGCTCCGTGCCCAGATCGACTACTGGACACTCGAATTGGCGGAGCTCCCGGTGGTGCTGGGACTGCCGACCGACCGACCGCGTCCGCCCGTACAGACCCATGCGGGCGCGAGCGTACCGTTGACCGTCGGCGCCGATCTGCATGCGGGACTCCAGCAGGTGGCGCGAGCACACAACACGACGCTGTTCATGGTCTTCCACGCTGCGCTGGCGGCCACGCTGGCCCGGCTGGCCGATACGGACGACATCGCGATCGGCACTCCGTTCGCGGGCCGCGGCGAGCCCGAACTCGACGATCTGGTCGGGATGTTCGTCAACACCCTGGTGCTGCGGACCCGGTTGACGCCGGGGATGACGTTCACCCAGCTACTCGAACACCAGCGGGGGACCGATCTGGCCGCGTTCGGGCACGCCGATGTTCCGTTCGAGCGGCTGGTGCAGGAGTTGAACCCGGTGCGGTCGCACGCCCACCATCCGCTGTTCCAGGTGATGCTGGCATTCCAGAACGTCGCCGGGGCCCAGTTCGAACTTCCGGGGCTCTCGGCGTCCGCCATGACGGCCGACGCCGACATCGCGTTGTTCGATCTGCTGATCACGATGTCGGATTCCTATGACTCCGCCGGTGACCCGGTCGGCCTCAGTGGCGCGGTGATCTACGCGAGCGACCTCTTCGACGCAGCGACAGCGACAGCGATCGTCGATCGCCTGCTGCGCGTGCTCGACGCGCTGGTGACCGATTCGGCACAGCCGGTGCGCGAGGTGGATCTGCTCGGCGCCGACGAACGCGAAACCATTCTGACGCAGTGGAATTCGACCGATCACAATCTGGATCCGGGCGAGACGCTCGCCTCCGTCTTCGCTCACGCCGTGCGGGCGCACGCGGACCGGCCCGCGGTGACAGCCGGCGAACAGACGTTGACCTATGCGGAATTCGCGTCCCGCGTCCATCGGTTGGCGCGGTGGTTGATCTCCAGCGGAGTGGGTCCGGAGTCGTTGGTGGCGCTGCGGATGCGACGTTCACTGGACCAGGTCGTCGCCATCTACGCGGTGCACGCCGCAGGCGGCGGGTACGTGCCGGTCGATCCGGACCTGCCGGCGGATCGCATCGCCTACATGCTGTCCATCGCCGCACCGGTGCTGGAGCTGTCGTCCCTCGAGGGGCTGGAGCTGTCCGGATTCGATGACGGGCCGGTCACCGACGCCGATCGGCTCGCACCGCTGCGATCCCACAATGTCGCCTACGTGATCTTCACCTCCGGGTCGACCGGTCGACCGAAAGGCGTGGCGGTATCGCACTGTTCGGTGGTCAACCAGATGCGGTGGGTCGATGAGACCTACGGGCTGACGCCGAATGACGTCGTGCTGCAGAAGTCCCCGGCCACGTTCGACATGTCGGTGTGGGAGCTGTTCGCGGCACCGGTGGTGGGCGCGCGGCTGGTGATCGCGCGAGCCTACGGGCATACCGACCCGGCTTATCTCGCCGAAACCATTGCCGCCCAGCGGGTCACGTTCGCCGCCCTCGTGCCGTCGATGCTGGCGGTACTCGCGGACACGGCGCCCGCGGAGTCACTCGAGTCGTTGCGGACGCTGCTGGTGGGCGGTGAGGCATTCGGCCCCGAGACGGTGGCCGCGGCACGGCGAATCGTGCCCGGAGTCGAGCTGCACAATCTGTACGGGCCGACCGAAGCCACCGTGTGCTCGACCGCGCATCGGGTGACCGAAACCGAGAGCGGGAACATGCCGATCGGCTCACCGGTATGGAACACGCGGGTATACGTACTCGACGACCGGTTACATCCGGTACCGGCCGGTGTCGCCGGGGAGCTGTACTTGGCGGGCACCCAGCTCGCCCGCGGCTACCAGTCACGTCCTGGCCTCACCGCGGAACGGTTCGTGCCCGACCCGTACGGTGACGGCCTGCGCCTGTACCGCACCGGCGACCTGGTGCGCTGGCGCCGGACCGGCGAATTGGAGTACCTGGGCCGCACCGATTTCCAGGTGAAGCTGCGCGGCCTGCGTATCGAACTCGGTGAGATCGAGGCAGTACTCGCCGAGCACCCCAGCATCGCGCGGGCGATCGCGGTGGTGCGCCCCATCGGTGTGATGGAGCACCTCGTCGCCTACGTCGTGCCCGCCGCCGGCGCCACGGTCGACACCGTGGCGGTCTCGGCGCACGCGGCGACCAAACTGCCCGACTACATGGTGCCCGCCACGCTGATGGTGCTCGACACGGTGCCCCTGCACACATCGGGCAAGCTGGACCCGTTGCGGCTACCGGAGCCGGTGCTCGCGGTAGCGGAGTTCAGGGAGCCCTCGTCGTGGCTGGAAGGCGAGGTCGCACGGGCCTTCGGAACGGTACTCGGCGTGGATCGGGTGGGCGCGGACGACGACTTCTACGCATTGGGTGGCAACTCGCTGAAATCGGTCCAGGTGGTGAGCGAGTTGCGCAAGGAACTCGACTACGAGGTTCCGATCAGCTGGATGCTGTCCGATCCCTGCCCCGCCGACCTGGCCAAGCGGATCGAATCCAGAATCGACGCCGATCCCGCCGCCGACGGGACCGATGCCGGCTTCGACACGCTGCTGCCGATCCGGACCGCCGGTGAGCGAGCCCCACTGTTCTGTATCCACCCGGCCTTGGGCCTGTCGTGGTGTTACCGCACACTCGACCGCTACCTCTCCGACGATCGACCGATCTACGGCATCCAGGCGCCACAGCTCAGCGGCGAGACCCCCGGTCCGACAACGATCGAAGAAATGGCCGCACGCTACTTCGACGAGATTCGCGCGATTGCGCCACACGGCCCCTATCACCTCCTCGGCTGGTCACTGGGTGGTGCGATCGCCCACGCCATCGCTGTCGAGATGCGCGCCGCCGGGGAAGAGGTCGCGCTGCTGGCACTGTTGGACGCCGAGGTGGGCGGTGTCGACGAGTCGACGCTGCGCGCCGTCACGGCCGGCGAGCTGATCAGCAATCTCGGCCCGGTCATGGGCGTCGATTTCGTCAGCCCCGACGCGAGTGCCGAGGAGGCCGCCGACCTGATCGAACGGCACCTGGGGAGCAGCCTCGGTATCGACGCCGCACGGATCCAGCGTCTGACCGATGCCTACAACCTGGCGGTCCGGGCGGCCGGCGCGTGGCATCCCGCGGTCTTGGACAGCGACGCGCTCTATTTCACCGCGACGCGCGACAGGCGATCCGACGCCACGGGTCACGAGGGATGGACGCGGGTGGTCCGTGGGCAGTTGTCGAATTTCGACATCGATGTGGCCCACCTCGATATGACCCAACCGGGTGCGATCGCCGAGATCGCCCGGATTCTCAACGCGCGATTGGACAGCTGAGCGCGTTTCCGCTCGACCAGGTGGCCCACCTGGCGGTCCGGTTCGGTGCCTGCGCGTGCGACACCGACCTGGTCGCCTGCTATTTTGAACGTCGTTCAATGATGTAGCGAAGGATGTCTGCCGTGCCCGAAGTCGAGAAATCCCCGAAGCGGGCAACCGGATTCACCGCACGGGACATGGCGCAGATCGCGGTGTTCGCGGCCCTGATCGCCGCCCTCGGCCTGCCCGGTGCGATCACCGTCGGGTTCAGCGGGGTGCCGATCACACTGCAGACGCTCGGAGTGATCCTCACCGGTGCGATCCTCGGCGCCCGCAAGGGCACGGCCGCGGTGGCGGTGTTCATCGCGCTGACCATGATCGGGCTGCCCCTGCTCTCCGGCGGCCGCACCGGCCTCACCGCGCTGGCTTCGCCGACGGCCGGCTATCTGATCGGCTGGATTCCGGCGACGCTGGTGATCGGACTGCTCACCGCGATGATCCTGCCGAAGTATCCGATCGTGCTCGGCCTGCTGATCAACGCCCTCGGCGGCATCGTGATCATCTACCTGTTCGGCACCGTCGGCCTGCTGGTGCGCACCGATCTCAGCCCGTGGGCGGCGGTGTCGACCAACTTCGCCTTCGTGCCCGGCGATCTGGCCAAGGTCGTGATCGCCACGGTCGTCGCGAAGGGTGTGCACCGCGCCTATCCCGGGCTGATCCGTGCCTGATCGCCGGGCGTCGTGAGCGAGATCGTCGTCGACGCGGTGGGTCACCGTTTCGGTGATCGGACCGTGCTGCGCGATATCGATCTGCGGATCACCGAACGTCGGGTCGGATTCATCGGCGCCAACGGTTCGGGCAAATCGACGCTGGCCCGCATGCTCAACGGACTGCTGAAGCCGGCCACCGGCACGGTGACCGTCGACGGGCTCGACGTCGCCCGCAAGGGCGCGCAGGTGCGACGCAAGGTCGGCTTCGTGTTCACCGATCCCGATACCCAGATCGTGATGCCGACGGTCGCCGAAGACCTCGCGTTCTCGCTGCGCCGCAGCGGTCTGAGCAGGGCCGAGATCGCGGCCCGCGTGCAGCGCATGCTCGACCGCTTCGGCCTAGCCGCGCACACCGACCACCCGGCGCACCTGCTCTCCGGCGGGCAGAAACAGCTGCTGGCCATCGGTTCCGCGCTGATCCGCGAGCCCGAGGTGATCGTGGCCGACGAACCGACCACGCTGCTCGATCTGCGCAACGCGCGGCGGGTATCGCAGGCGCTGAACTCCCTCGACCAGCAGGTGATCGTGGTAACCCACCAGCTCGGATTGCTCGACGGATTCGATCGAGTCGTGGTGCTGGACAACGGTTGCGTGGTTTTCGACGGTCCCCCGGTGGCAGCGATCGACGCGTATCGGCAACTGATCGAATGATCGGCCTGTATTGCCCTGGCGACTCGCTGCTGCACCGGCTGCCCGCCGGAGTGAAGCTGGCGCTGTTGCTGGTCTCGATCCTGGCGATGACGGTGTTCGTCCGTGGCCCGCTCGGCGTGCTGGTCGCCGTGGCGGTGGTGGTCGGCCTGTTCGCGCTCGCCCGCGTCTCCTGGCGGGTGGCCTTCGCTCAGGTGCGCCCGGTGCTGTGGATGACCGCGATCATCGGGGTGTTCCAGTTACTCACCACCTCGCCGCAGCGAGCCGTGGTGGTGTGTGGGGTATTGCTCGTGTCGGTGGCTCTCGCGGCACTGGTCACGGTGACCACGCGGGTCACCGCGATGCTCGACGCGCTGACTCGCGCGCTAGGTCCGCTGCGTCGCTTCGGCGTGAACCCGGAGCGGGTGAGTCTGCTTCTCGCGCTGGCGATTCGGTGCGTTCCGTTGCTGGCGCAGATCGTCCACGACGTCGGCGAGGCGCGGCGCGCGCGGGGAGTGTCGTGGTCGGCGACCGCGCTGGTCACACCGGTGCTGGTGCGGGCATTGCGGACCGCCGACGCGATGGGTGAGGCGCTGGCCGCACGCGGTGTCGACGACGACTGAGCTCGTGTGGGGTGGACGTACACTTGCCATTCCTAGACGACCGGTCGTATAGTTCCATCCATGGCACGACCACGGCGCAGCGACGACACGAGAGCGCTTCTCATCGAGGAGGGCGCGGCCGACCTGCTGTCCAACGGCTATCACGGCACCGGCATCAAGCAGGTGCTCGACAAGGTCGGGGTGCCGAAAGGCTCGTTCTACAACTACTTCGACAGCAAAGAGACGTTCGCCCGAGCGGTGATCGAGCATCATTCACTGTGCATCCAGCGCAATCTCGCCGACGCCTTCGGCTCTACCGCTGATCCCCTCGGCGGCGTGCGCGTCTTCTTCGCGCGGCAGACCGCCGAGTTCGTGCGCACCGACTTCACCGGCGGGTGCCTGCTCGCGAACCTCGCGGCCGAGCTCGAGGGCAGTGACGTGCTGCGGGAAGAACTGTCGAGTGCCTGGGTGGCCTGGCGTGACAGTGTCGCGGCCGCGTTGCGTGCCGCACAGGCCGACGGCTCGGTGCGCGGCGATATCGACGCGGTCGACCTCGCCGACCTACTCCTCGAATCGTGGGAGGGCGCCGTGATCCGGATGAAGCTGCAGCGCACGGTCGAGCCGCTGCACAAGTGCCTGAAACGTCTGCTGGACGACTACTTCCGGCCCTGATCGGGGTCGGGCGGACCGGCTGGTTGCCGCTTGTCTATTCCAAGACGACCGGTCGTATCGAATGAAAGGGAAGACACCATGTCCACCATCAAGACGGCCATCGTGACCGGATCCTCCAGCGGAATCGGGCGCGACGTCGCCCGTGCCTTCGTCCGGCGCGGTGACAATGTCGTACTCAACGGGCGTGATGCCGCGAAGCTCGCGGCGGTGGCCGAGGAGTTGGGCGCGCCCGAGCGCACGGCGGTCGTCGTCGGCGATATCGGCTCGCCCGCAACGGGTTCGGCGCTGGTCGCGGCCGCGGTCGAGCGATTCGGTGGGGTGGACGTGCTGGTCAACAACGCGGGCACCTTCGCGGCGAAGCCGTTCACCGAGGTCACCGCCGACGAGCTGACCGGCTACCTCGACGGCAACCTGAAAGGCACCTACTTCACCACGCAGGCGGTGGTCCGACGGCTCCGTGAGCAGGGTGCGGGCGGCAACATCGTCAATATCGGCACGGTGCTCGTCACGCACGCGATCGCCGATGTCCCTGCCTCCGCGCCATTGGCCAGCAAGGGCGCGATCCACGCGTTGACCACGAGTTTGGCTGCCGAACTGGCTGCCGACCGTATTCGCGTCAACGCCGTCGCCCCCGGCTTCGTGCGCACGCCGCTGCTCGCGAGTGCCAACGAGACTGTGTTCGGTGGGTACGCCCTCCTGGACCGTCTCGGCGACGTCACCGAAACCACCGCGGCCGTGCTGTACCTCGCCGACGCCGAGTTCGTCACCGGCCACATCCTGCCCGTCGACGGCGGCTTCATTTCCGGCCGAGCAGCCTGAAAAACACCATCGAAAGGACACGATCATGCCGTACGTGAACATCAAGGTCACCGATGAAGGGGTGACCACCGAGCAGAAGGCGCAGCTCATCAAGGGCGTCACCGATCTGCTCTTCGACGTGCTCGGGAAGGATCCCGACCAGACCTTCGTGGTGATCGACGAAGTGCCGCTGACGGATTGGGGTGTGGGTGGGCTGAACGTCGCCGAATACCGGGCGAAGCGCGCGGCCAAGGGCTGAGTTGATCGGTGAGCCGGGATCGCGCCCGGCTCACCGACTCAGGCGGGTCCGTCGAGGGGCACCGAGGCGTCGAGTGCGAACCAGCCCATGGAGATTCGCTTGCTGCGCGTCGAGAAGTAGCTCGGGCCGAGCCACCGATCCGGTTCGATCTCGCGTAGTTCGTCGTAGATCCGCCGCGCCGGTCGCCGGGAGCCGACGCGGGGATCGTCATAGTCGAAAAGCACCGCCGCGCGCCCGTCGATCACGGAATCGCCCACCGTGGCGACGAAATTCAACGCCCGCATGCCGCCGAGAAGGCGAAAGACATTGTGGCCGACGGCCACCTCGTCCACGTGACGAAACGACTTGGCCACCCAGAAGTACGACGGTCGAGCCATCGCCGGCCCCAGCAATCGCTCGCCCGATCCGGGGAACGAGCGCATCGTCACGTCACCGTCGAGCCGCGCGAAGTCGGCCACCGTCACATCGGGTGCCGCGGCGAACAACCGGCGGAATTCGGTGAGTCCCGCCGCGGACAGCGCGTCGAGGCGGGGTCGGTGATCGGACGGGTAGCGGACCGGCATCAGACCGTTCGCGGACAACGGTGTCGGCTTCATGGGCGGACTCGATTCTGTCGAAACTCGGTCCTCGCATGGTGCCAAGTGGCGGCGCGCGCCGGTGCCGGTTTCGCCGGACCCACGACAGCGGGCCGGGACGCAGCACGCGTCCCGGCCCGCTGTCGGTGTGGATTCCTACTGGTCGCGCAACGCGTACGGCTCGATCGCGCCGCGCTCCAGTGCCCGCGCGTCGATGGTCTCGGCGCGGTAGGGGAGCAGGGCGAGGCGGTCGCGCATGCCGCGGACCGGGTCGTCGATCTTCTCGTTCAGGCCGAACAGGAAGGTCCACTCGTGCTCGTCGCTGCCGTAGGGGACCACGGTGGCGAACTGCTCGTGGAAACGGCCCCACGACCGCTTCAGCGTCTCGTTGCGCCACATCGTCGCGCAACCGGCCTGGGCCGACAGCACGCCGCCGGGGGCGAGCAATGCCTTACATCGGGACAGGAACTCCGACTCGTAGAGGCGGTTGTGCTGGGCGTCCTCGACGCGCTCGTCGGGCAGATCGATGACGATCACGTCGTAGCGGGTACCCGCCGCCTGCGCGTTCGCCAGGAAATCCCAGCCGTCGGCGTAGTGCACGTGGACAGGGCCCTCGTGCTTCACCGCGGCGGTGAGCTCGGCGGTGGTGTAGCCGTAGGGCAGGTGCTCGGCGCACAGCTCCACTTCGCGCTGATCGATATCGACGTGGTCGACCAGGGTCGCCCCGGCCGCCACCGACATCTGCGAGGCCACACCCTCGCCGGAACCGATGATCAGCACCCGATCGAGCTTCTCCGCCAGCACGAACGCCGGGACCATCATGGCCTCGTGGTAGGTGACCTGAGAGAACTCGGTGGACTGACGATCGTCGTCGGAGAACAGGGAGATCCCCTGATCGGTGCGCGCGATCACCATGTGCTGGAACGGGGTGTTCGTATCCACGATCACCTCGTGCAGATCCCAGATCCGGGTCAGGCCGTCGCCCACCGGTTCGTAGATCTTCTCGGCGCCGTGGCCACGCTGGACCGTCTGCATCCGAACTGTGGTGGGGGACAACTTGTCTCGGAGCAGTTCGACGGCTTTCGTCGCGCCCGCACCGATGCTGCCGCAGGTGAAGACGTCGACGAAGATGTCGCCGGACTCCGGATAAGTGTGAATCGAGGCGTGAGACTCCGACAACAGCGCGAGGACGGTCACCCCCTGCGGATCGAACTTTTTATGTACGACTTCGCAGATGGTGACGCCCGCCGCGATCAAAGACTCACGCAACGCCGATTCGAGTCGTTCGAGATCGTCACACAGGGCTGTGTCGACGCCACCGAACTCGGCCAGCACGTGCCAACCGGTGAATTCCGCCGTCATGGGCAAACTCACTCTCGCTCAGCGCCCGAGACATGAACGGTCAAGGGCGGAAAACCATTGAAGGACACCGACGAATAACTCGCGGTATAGGCGCCGGTGTGCAGGATTCGAATCCGGTCACCGGCTCGCAACGTGGTCGGCAGAAGGACCTTCGTGCGTTGATACAGTACATCGTCGCCGTCGCAGGTCGGACCCGCGACCACCGCCTCGTCGACCGGATCGCCGTCGCGATCGGTGACGAAGCGGTAAGCGATGTACTCGTTCTCGGTCTCGGCCATACCGTTGTATCGGCCGATGTCGAGATACACCCAGCGCCGGCCGTCCGGCGCGAAACGCACGCCGACGACCTCGGCGTGCACGGTGCCCGCGTTACCCACCAGCGCACGGCCGGGTTCCACGATCAGGCCGGTGGCCGCGGGCAGGAACTCGGCGGCGGCACCGGTGATGGCGGCCGCGATCGCGTCGAGTTCGGGGGCCTCGTCGGCGTAGGAGATCGGCAGACCGCCGCCCACATTGACCGCCGAGACATGAATGTCCTTGTCCGCCAAGGCTTTGACGATCTCACCGGCCTGCTCGACACCGATCCGCCAGGCGGCGGGGTCGAGCTGCTGGGAGCCGACGTGGAAATAGGGACCGCCGACCGTCAGGCCCAGATCGCGGGCGCGCACCAGCAGCCGCAGGGCTTCGGCGGGCGCGCACCCGAACTTGGTGCCGAACGGGGTCCGTGATTCCGGCGCCGAGGACAGGAATCGGCACTCGACCTCCGAACCCGGCGCGTGCTCGGCGATGCGGTCGAGGTCGTCTTCGGTGTCGAAGGCGTAGCGGCGCACCCCGAGTGCGAAGGCGCGCGCGATGTGGGCGCTCTTCTTGATCGGGTTGCCGTAGCAGAGCCGCTCGGGCGCGACGCCGAGATCGAGGCACTGGTCGATCTCGCCGATGCTGGCGACATCGAATTCGGCGCCCTCGTCGTCGAGCAGCGTGATCAGTTCGGCCACCGGGGCCGCTTTGACCGCGTACCGGATCCGGGTACCTGCGCAGACGGCGGCATCGAGGGTTCGGTAGTTGGCACGTACCCGCTCGGGGTCGATGACAAGGTACGGGGATTCGGGCACAGTGAACTTTCTCCTCGGCGGCCGGGAGAGACTATCAGCGGCGCCTACCCAACAACGAATCCGTCAAACATTCGTCATATTCGTCATAGGTAGTCGGTATTACTCAGCCTGCCGCGACTGTGACCTCGTCGAACACGACCTCGCCCGCGGCGTCGGACTCCTCGAGATCCACGATCGCCGTCAGCGCCCAGCCGTGATCGCCTGCCGGGTCGTCGAGCACCTGGCGAACGTGCCAGAAACCGGGCCGCTGCTCCACCTGGAACAGCTGGGGGCCGCGTGCGTCGGGACCGGTGCCGATCGTGGCGTACTCGTCGAAATAGGGGGCGAAGTCCTCGGCCCAGTCGGGTCCGGTGCCGAGCTGGTCGAGTTCGTACCAGCGGCGTCGCGAGGCCAGCTCCACGCGGCGGAACATCGCGTTGCGGACCATGATCCGGAAGGCGCGTTCGTTGGCGGTGATCGGGCGCACCGTCTCGGCGCCGAACGCGACCTGCTGGGCGTCGTTCTCCGCGCCCGGGTTGGTGAGCTGTTCCCACTCGTCGAGCAGGCTCGAATCGACCTGACGGATCAGTTCGCCGAGCCATTCGGTGAGATCGTCGAGATCCTCGGTGCGCGCGGCGTCGGGCACGGTGCGGCGCAGGGCGCGGTAGGCGTCGGCGAGGTAGCGCAGCACCACGCCCTCGGAGCGGGTCAGTTCGTAGTGCGAGATCAGTTCGGCGAAGGTCATCGCGCGCTCGATCATGTCGCGCACCACCGACTTCGGGGACGGCGCGAACTCCGAGACCCAGGGGTGCCCGGCCCGGTAGGTCTCGAACATCGGATCGATCAGCTCGGCCAGGGGCTTGGGCCAGGTGACTTCCTCCAGGAGCTCCATCCGCTCCTCGTATTCGATGCCGTCGGCCTTCATCTCGTTGACGGCGACACCACGGGCCTTGTGCTGCTGGGCCATCAGCAGCTGGCGCGGGTCCTCGAGGGTGGCCTCGATCAGGGAGACGACATCGAGTGTGTAGGTGGGACTTTCGCGATCGAGGAGGTCGAACGCAGCCAGCGCGAACGGCGACAGTGGTTGGTCGAGCGCGAAATCGCGCTGCAGGTCGACGGTGAGCCGCGCCATCCGGCCCTTCGCATCGGGTTCGGAAAGTTGTTGCACCACACCGGCATCGCGCAGCGAACGGTAGAGCCGCAGGGCTCGCAGGATGTGCTTGCGCTGTGCGGGACGCGGCTCGTGGTTGTCTTCGAGCAGGTGGCGCATCGCGGAGAAGCAGTTGCCCGGACGGGCGATCACATTGAGCAGCATCGAGTTGGTCACCGCGAAGCGCGACACCATCGGCTCGGGCGGGGCGGCGATGAGACGGTCGAAGGTCTCCTCGCTCCACGAGACGAAACCCTCGGGCGGTTTGCGGCGCACCACTTTTCGCTGCTTCTTCGGATCATCGCCCGCCTTGGCGATCAGGCGGGTGTTCTCCACCTCGTGCTCGGGGGCCTGCACCACCACGGTGCCCATGGTGTCGTAGCCCGCGCGACCCGCACGCCCGGCGATCTGGTGGAACTCACGGGCTTTGAGCCTGCGGGTGCGCACACCGTCGTATTTGGTGAGGCCGGTGAGCAGTACCGTGCGGATCGGGACGTTGATGCCGACGCCGAGGGTGTCGGTGCCGCACACCACTTTCAGCAGGCCGTCCTGGGCGAGCTTTTCCACCAAGCGGCGATATTTGGGCAGCATGCCCGCGTGGTGCACGCCGATGCCGTGGCGGATCAGCCGCGACAGGGTCTTGCCGAAGCCCGATGCGAACCGGAACTCGCCGATGGCGGCGGCGATCGCGTCCTTCTCGGCGCGGGAGGCGAAGTTCACGCTCGTCAGGGCCTGCGCGCGTTCGAGGGCGGCCGCCTGGGTGAAGTGCACGACGTAGACCGGCGCCTGGTGGGTGGTCACCAGCTCTTCGAGGGTTTCGGTGATGGGGGTGCGCACGTACGAGAACGTCAGGGGGACAGGACGTTCGGTGCCCGCGACCACCGTGGTCGAGCGGCCGGTGCGCGCTTCGAGATCGGTGGCGAAGAAGTCCACCTCGCCCAACGTCGCCGACATCAGCAGGAATTGGGCGCGGGGCAGTTCGATGATCGGCACCTGCCACGCCCAGCCGCGGTCGGGGTCGGCGTAGAAGTGGAACTCGTCCATCACGATCTGGCCGACCTCGGCCGCCGCGCCCTCGCGTAACGCGAGGTTCGCCAGGATCTCCGCGGTGGCGCAGATGATCGGGGCATCGGCGTTGACCGCCGCGTCGCCGGTCACCATGCCGACGTTCTCCGCGCCGAACACCTCGCACAGCGCGAAGAATTTCTCGCTGACCAGTGCCTTGATCGGCGCGGTGTAGTAGCTGCGCTGCCCGTTGGCCATGGCGAACAGGTGCGCGCCGACCGCCACCAGGGACTTTCCGGAGCCGGTCGGCGTCGCCAGGATGACATTGGACCCCGAAGCCAACTCCATCAGCGCCTCGTCCTGCGCTGGATACAGGGGTGTGCCCTGCTCGGCGGCCCACGCCGAGAACGACTCGTAGAGTGCGTCGGCGTCGGTCCCGGGAATTTCGAGTAGGTCGGTCAGATCCACTCCGACAACCCTAGTCTGCGCAGCGGGCGAAGCCCTTGTCGGCCGCGCACGGCCGGAGCGAAGGCGCAGGTACGCCTAGTGGGTCCGGTGGGTCAGGCCTTACCGTCGTCGGAGGTGTCGTCGTAACCACCCTGCTCGGCCAGGAAGCGCTCGAACTCCGCCCCGAGCTCCTCACCGCTGGGCAGTTCACCGTCGGCGGCCAGCAGGCTGGACTGGCGTTCCTGGGCGGTGACGAAGCTGTCGTATTGGCGTTCCAGCGCTGTGACAACCGTCTCCACCTCCTCGTTGCCCGCGATGTGCTCGGCGACCTGCTCGCGCACCCGCGCGGCGGCCTCACCCAGCGCCGAGAGCGGCAGGTCGAGGCCCGCGTTGTCGGCGAAGTTCTCCAGCAGCGTTTGCGCGGCTTCGGGGTAATCGGTCTGAGCCAGGTAGTGCGGCACGTGCACCGAGAACCCGAGCGATTCGTGGCCGTGCTGAGCCATCCGGTACTCGAGCAGTGACGACGCGCTGCCCGGCACCTGCAACTCGCCCGGCCAGCGCTGGTGCTCGCCGATCAGCGAACGGTCCGAGGAATGCGCGGTGACACCGAGCGGACGCGTGTGCGGGATCGCCATCGGAATCGCCGAGAGGCCGATCGTGCGGCGCACGCCGAGCTGTTCGGCCAGCAGCCGCACCGCGGTGGTGAACTTCTCCCAGCGCAGATCCGGTTCCAGCCCCGAGAGCAGCAGGAACGGGGTGCCCGCGGTGTCGCGCAGCGCCCACAGGTTCAGTTCCGGCTCGGCGTACTCGGAGAAATGATCGGTCTTGAACGTCATCAGTGGGCGGCGCGAACGGTAATCGAGCAGCTCGTCGACGTCGAAGGACGCGACCAGTTCCGATTCGAGGCTCTCGCGCAGATGGGTCGTCGCCAGACGCACGGCGTGGCCGGCGTCGGTGAAACCTTCCAGGCCGTGCACCAGCACGGGGCCCGCGCCGTCGTCCGAGGACAACTGCGGCGCCGGGAACTCCAGTTCGTACATATGCGACTGGTCATCCATCGCGTTTCTCCTTCCTGCGCGGTCCACCATCGCTCGCGGGGTGGGGAAGCGGATCTCCATTGTCCCCCACGCGAGCAGTGCTGTCGCACACGGCCGGGGACGGCTCGTCCTGGTAGGCAACAGCATGGACGCGCCGCGCATTCCCGCACCGCCGTGGCCATGGGGCAACCGGCGGTGGTCGTGGGGGCGTGCTGTGCGTCTCCACACGGCGTGGCGGGACCGGGCCGATCGACGCGGTGGGGCACAGTGGACGGTGTGAACGTGGCGCAGGCGACACCGATCCGCGCGGGTGATCCTGGCCTGCGTCGCTGGTGGCTGGGGTTGGCGGCAGTGGCGTTCGCGCTCACCGGGTGCGCGCAGAGCGTCAGCGGGACCCCGGTCGCCGAGAGCGCCGTTGCGGTGCGACAGGTCGAGGGTTCGTTGGCCGAGCTGCTGCCGTCACCATCGCGGTTTCCGGCTCGGTACCCGGCGGTGGTGCTGCCCGCACAGGCGGCGGCGGCCGCGGCGGGTGATCTCGATGGAGTCGGCGCGGGTGCGTCGGTCAGCCCGGCACAATGCATGCCGACCGAGCCCGAGCCCGGTGGGGAACCCGCGGCGGTGGCGGTCGGATCCGATGACGCGAGCCGGGCCACGCTCACCGTCGAATTGTCGCGGAGCGCCGAACCGGTGGCGCGGCTGCGTGATCGGCTCCGTGAGTGCGGACAGATCCAGGTGCGGCGGGCCGGTGCGGGTTCCACCGTCACGACGGTGCTCGACCGAGCCGTGCCTGCCGGTACCGACGATGCGATAGCGTTGCGGCGCACCGTGGTTCCCGAAATCGGTGGTGCGGGGCTGACCCAGACGATGCAGACCTCGATCGGGCAGATCGGTGATGTGCGCATCACGGTGACATCGATGACTTTCGGTGCGGGACAACCGGATACGGCCGCTGTGGACGAGATGTTCGCGACAACCGTCGCCTCCGTGCGCGGCAGCTGAAGCGCCTACCACGGGGCGGTGACAGATCCGTCGACGTCGCGGTGCCGGGACCGGGGTTACTCCACAGTTCCGGCGCTACTCACAGGGCGGATAAAAGCCCAGGTCGATACAGCCGGTGCGCGATAGGAGGCGGGCACGGTGGAGCCATGACGCCATCGACGAACCCCACCCGCCGGGCCACGCGCACCGGACCGTTTCCCCGCGCACTCGGCTGTGCCGAATCCACCCCCCGCTATCCCGGCGGATTGCCGCGCCCACCACTGCGGGTCGACGAACCCGGTGAACTGATCGCCGCCCTGCCCGCGATGCTCGGGTTCGTGCCCGAACGATCCCTCGTCGTCGCGGTGCTGCACGCGGTGGCGGGCGGGGCGGCGGAGGCGATCGAGGCGGTGGTGCGCTTCGATCTCGACGTGGCCACCGACATGCGGCTGCTCGACCAGTTCACCGCCTGCCTGGCATCGATCTGCCTGCGCGAGGAGGCGACCGGCGTACTCGCCGTCTTCGTCGAGGACCGCGCCGAGTTCGAGGGGGAGGAAGTCCTGCGCGCCGCCGACTTGATCGATGCGCTGGCCGAGGACGGAATCGAGGTTCGCGGCGCCTGGTCGGTGCGGGCGATCGCGGCAGGCGAGCGCTACTCCAGTGTCTTCGGCACGGTCGGGACCGGCCTGGTCGCCGATCCGTCGTCCTCGATCGTCGCGGTGTCACATGTGCTGGAAGGCAAGCAGATTCGCGGTTCCCGCCGTGAGATGACCGCGCTGATGATTCCCGACGACCTGCTGAGCGCGCGAGTGCGCGCCCAGCTCGGGGCTGCCCACGCGCGCTATCGAGGTGGGCTGGCGGCGGCGACGCGCGCCGGGAACATGGTCGCCTACCAGCGGCGGGCATTGGAATGGGTGCTGTGGCAGATCGCCGACACCGCGTCCGGCGCACCGCGGGCCGAGCGCGAACTCGCGCGCCTGGCCGTGACCCTGCGTGACCGGCCGATCCGCGACGCCATGTACGGGCTGGCGCTGGGCGACCACGCCGAAGCCGCCGAGCTGCTGTGGGCGCAGCTGGCGCGGGCGACGCCCGGTGCCGACCGCGCCGAAGCAGCGGCCCTGCTCGGTTTCAGCGCCTATCTGCGCGGCGACGGACCCTTCGCCGGTGTCGCTATCGCCGCCGCCGTGGAGGCCGATGCCGAGCACACGATGGCGGCATTGCTGGAGACTTCGCTGCAGACCGGGTTGCGGCCCGAACGACTGCGCAGACTCGCGCATTGTGGTCATCAGATCGCCGCCGATCTCGGGGTCGACATCGGCCCGATCGCCCCGTGAGGCAGGTGTTTCAGCGAGCGCTGTGGGCGTTCTGGCCGAGGGAACGCAGGAAATCCCAAGCGTCGGAGACGATCTCGTCGAGGTCGTTGTGCTCGGGTCGCCAGCCCAGTTCGGCGACCGCGCGGTCGCTGGAGGCGATCAGGACGGCCGGATCGCCCGCGCGCCGCGGCGCGTCGATCGTCTCGATCGGCAGGCCGGTGACCCGCTCGCACGCCGAGATCACTTCGCGCACCGAGAAACCCGTGCCCGAACCCAGGTTGCAGATCCGGTGCGTGCCCGGCTGCGACGACGACAGCGCGAGCAGGTGCGCCTGCGCCAGATCGCGGATGTGGATGTAGTCGCGCACACACGTACCGTCCGGCGTCGGCCAGTCGGTGCCGTACACCGAAATGGCCTTGCGGTGACCCAGTGCCACCTGCAACACGAGGGGGATCAGATGTGTTTCCACGACCCGGTTCTCACCGAGCCCGGCATAGGCGCCTGCCACGTTGAAGTAGCGCAGGCTGGTCGCGGCCAGATCGTGCGCCGCCGCGTAGGAGGTGATGGCGTGATCGATGGCCAGTTTGCTCGCACCGTAGGGATTGGTGGGGCGAGTGGGCGAGTCCTCGGTGATCGGGACCTGCTCGGGCTCGCCGTACACCGCGGCCGTGGAGGAGAACACCAGGCGCGGTGTGCCGGACTCGCGGATCGCCTCCAGCAGCGTCAGCGTCTTTACGACATTGCCGTGCCAGTATTTCTCCGGCTGTTCCACCGACTCGCCGACCAGCGACTGCGCCGCGAAATGCAGGACGCCGTCGAAGGATTCGGCACGCAGCAGTTCGGGGGCGGCGACGGCGATATCGCCGTCGACGAATCGGGCACCGGCCGGAACACCGTCGGCGTTACCGGTCGAGAGGTCGTCGACGACGACTACCTCGTGGCCCTCTTCGAGCAGCACAGCGGCACAGCCGCCGCCCACATAGCCGGCGCCGCCGGTGACAAGAAGTTTCACGAATCAGACCAGCCTCACCTGGACGGCATGCGCCATCTCTTCGGACAGTTCGAAACCGTTGTGGCCCGGCACTGTGATCAGTACCGCACCCGGCTTGGTCTCCACGGTAACGCGAGCGTCGGGCACCACGCCCGCCTCACGCAACCGCCCGATGACCTCCGGGTCGGTCTGGATGTGCTCGGCCAGCCTGCGCACGACCACCGCGTGCAGGGCGCCGTTGGGCAGATCGGAGAGCCGGATCAGCTTCTCCTCGGCGGCGGGAGCGTCGGCGAGACCGAGTTCGTCGAGGCCGGGAATCGGGTTGCCGTAGGGCGAGGTGGTCGGGTGGTTGAGCACCTCGATCAGGCGCCGCTCCACCTCCTCGCTCATCACGTGCTCCCAGCGACACGCCTCGGCGTGCACGTTCTCCCAATCCAATCCGATGATGTCGACCAGCAACCGCTCGGCGAGCCGGTGCTTGCGCATCACCGACACCGCCATGGACCTACCTTTGTCGGTGAGCTCGAGATGGCGATCGCCGGCCACGAGCAACAGGCCGTCGCGCTCCATCCGCGCGACCGTCTGGCTCACCGTCGGACCACTCTGCTCGAGGCGTTCGGCGATACGCGCCCGCAGGGGCACCACGCCCTCTTCCTCGAGGTCGTAGATGGTACGGAGATACATCTCCGTGGTGTCGACCAGATCCTTCACCTGATACCCCTTCGTCAGCACGAATTCTACCCACGCGCGAACGCCGGTCCGCCCGTCGGACCAGCGGCCCTATTTCTACTGCATGTCAACGCCGCACGGGGTCCGCTGCTTCCGGCTAGCGTGGCGAGCATGGTCACGTTGCCGAGCAGCGAACACGCAGGGACTGTCATATGGACCGAGCGATTCCTCGGTTACACCTGGAGTCCGGAGCATCCGATGAAGCCGGCACGCCTGCGATACACCATGTCGCTCGCCCAAAGCTTAGGTCTTCTCGATGGTGTCGAGCCGCTGGCACCCGACGCGGCCACCGAGTCGGATCTGATGCGGGTCCACAGCAGCGCCTACATCGAGGCGGTGCGCCGGGCGGGGCAAGGGCCGCCGACGCCAGAGGACGCCGTCTACGGCCTCGGAACCGCCGACAATCCGGTGTTCCCGCACATGCACGAGGCGGCCTCGGTGATCGTCGGCGGCACCCTCGCCGCCGCGCGGGAGATCGCAGCGGGCCGTACGCGGCGCGCGGTGAGTATCGGCGGCGGAATGCACCACGCCATGCCGGATTCGGCGGCGGGGTTCTGCGTCTACAACGATGCGGCGATCGCTATCTCGTGGCTGCTCGAGAACGGCTTCGATCGCATCGCCTACCTCGATGTCGATGTCCATCACGGCGACGGGGTGCAGCGGGCGTTCTACGCCGATCCGCGCGTGCTCACGGTCTCGCTGCACCAGCATCCGGCGACGTTGTGGCCCAACACCGGTTGGCCGGAGGAGACCGGGGTCGGGACCGCCGAAGGCACCTCGATCAACCTGCCGCTGTTGCCCGGAACACGAGATGCGCAGTGGTTGAGGGGATTTCACGCGGTGGTACCCGGGGCGGTGGCCGCGTTCCGGCCCCAGATCGTCGTCAGCCAGTGTGGTGTCGACACCCACCGCGAAGATCCGCTGGCCGATCTGGAGCTCACCGTCGACGGTCAGCGCGCGGCGTTCCTGGCGATGCGGGATCTGGCCGACGAATACGCCGAGGGGCGGTGGCTGGCGATCGGCGGCGGCGGATACGGCGTGGTGCGCGTGGTGCCGCGAGCCTGGACCCACCTGCTCGCGGCGGCACTCGACCGCCCGCTGGCCCCCGACACGCCGGTGCCCGCCGACTGGATCGAACAGGTGCGAGCGTCCGCGCCGCGGGTGCAGCCGCCGACGTCCATGGGCGACGGAGGCGACACCGCCTACCGCCCATGGGACGGACCGGGTGGCACGCCCGAGATCGGCGATGCGGGCCAGATCCGCGCGCAGCGAGCGGTCGACACCGCCATCACGGCCACCCGACGGGCGAGTTTCGGCCTGCTCGGTCTCGACCCGGAGGACCCACGTGACTGAGCCACTGCTGCCCGACACTTCCGACACGCCCGCGAATCCGCCTGCGCCACCCCAGCACTGGTACGGCGATGTGCTCGCCGCCGACGGCGGCGTGGTCCAGGTGCGTCCGATCGTGCCCGCCGACGCCGACGCGCTCGCCGCCTTTCACACCGGTCTGTCCGACCGCACCCGGTATCTGCGCTATTTCGGTCCGTACCCGCAGATCTCGCCGAAGGACATGTACCGCACCACCCACGTCGACTATCGCGATCGGGTCGGCCTCGTCGCGGTACTCGGCACGGCCATCATCGCCGTGGCCCGCTACGAGCTGCTCGCCCGGCAGGGCCCACGCGCGGCCGAGGTGGCCTTCGTGGTCGCCGACGAGCACCAGGGACGTGGGCTCGGTTCGGTGCTGCTCGAGCATCTGGCCGGTGCCGCCGCCGAGAACGAAGTGGTCGCGTTCGTCGCCGAGGTGCTGGCCGAGAACGAGGCCATGATCACAGTCTTCCGCGAGGCGGGCTACCAACTGCAGCGCAGTCGCGACGGTTCCGAAGTACACCTCGAATTCGCCATCGACCCCACCGAAGCGCTGCGCACCGTGCGGGATTCGCGGGAGGCCGCCTCGGAGGCGCGTAGCGTCGGAAACCTGCTCGCACCCGGTTCGGTCGCGGTGATCGGCGCGTCACCGGAACAGACCCGCGTCGGCGGTGCCGTGCTCGCGAATCTGCTCGCGGGCGGCTTCAGCGGGCCGGTGTTCCCGGTGAACCTGCACCGGCGTTCGGTGCGCGGCGTGCGGGCCTACGCCACGGTGCGCGAGATCCCCGACGAGGTGGACCTGGCGGTGGTGGCGGTGCCGCCCGCCGCGATCGGGGCGGTCCTGGACGACTGCATGGCCAAGGGAGTCAAGGGCCTGGTCGTGCTGACCGCGGGCTTCGGTGAGACCGGGGCGGCCGGGCTGGCCGCCGAACACGACCTGGTCGCCGCAGCACGCGGGCACGGTATGCGGGTGGTCGGGCCGAGCGCACTCGGCATCGCCAACACCGACCCCGCGGTCGGTCTGAACGCCACGCTGGCCCCGGTCCTGCCCGAGCGGGGACGGATCGGGTTCTTCTGCCAGTCCGGCCCACTCGGTGCGGCGATCCTCGGTGAGGCCGCGGCCCGCAATCTCGGCTTGTCGACGTTCGTCTCGGCCGGCAACCGAGCCGATGTCTCGGGCAACGATCTGCTCCAGTACTGGGACACCGCCGCCGACACCGAGGTGATCCTGCTGTACCTCGAGAGCTTCGGCAATCCGCGCAAGTTCTCTCGTCTGGCCCGCCGGGTGGCCCGCGGCAAACCGATCGTGGCGGTGAGCAGCGGTCGCCTCGCCGCCGGCGCCGACATGGACCGCACGGTGGTCCGTGACCTGTTCGGCCAAGCCGGAATCATCCAGGTCGACTCCATCTCCGAACTGTTCGACTGCGCCGCCCTGCTGGCCTGTCAGCCGCTACCGAAAGGCCCTCGGGTCGCCGTGGTCGGAAACAGCGCCGCACTGAACTGGCTGGCGATCGACGCCGCCCGCAGCGAAGGGTTGCGGGTGTATCGGCCCGTCACCGCTGTCGACCGAGGTCCCGGTGCCCGACCGACCGAGCGCGGACTGCAGGGCCCTCTGCCGATCGAGCGGGATTCGGCGGGGGTGGCGCCGGCTGAGCGAGGTCCGAACAGTTCGCTGCGAATCGACCGCGATTCGGCGGAAGTGCCCGATACGGACCGCATCGGACGAATCGGTCGGGAGGCCGATCGTGGCAGGGACGGGCGGGGAGGAGATCGTGGGCGGCGGACCGGACGGGATTCCGGCCGTGTGGAGCAGGGGTCGGATCGTATCGGCCGGACCGGGTGGGGCGCGCGCAGCGCTCGACGGGCCGGTCGATTTGCGGACAGCGTCGAGCCTCCTGCGCGGGAGACGGACACCGCCGAGCCCATCGAGCGGGGGGCAGTCGGTGTGGGGGTCGACGGGCCGGTGGACCTCGGTCCGGAGGCCACGCCCGCCGACTTCAGGGAAGCGGTCCTCGCCGCGCTGCGCAGCGACGAGGTCGACGCGGTGATCGTCGTGGTCGCGCCACCGGTTCCGGTGCCGATGGAGGGCTTCGGGGATGCGTTGCGGGCGGCTGCCGCGGTAGCGCCGGGAAAGCCGGTGCTCACCACATTCGTCGCGGAATCGGGCATCCCGCGACAGTTGGCGGTGCGGACCACCGCGGGTGCCCCGGCGCGCGGATCGATTCCGTCTTACCCGGACCCGGAACGGGCCGCGCGTGCGCTGGCCAGGGTCGACCGGTACGCGCGCTGGCGTGACCGGCCGATCTCACCGGTCATGCGCCCGCCCGGGATCGATACCGCGGCCGCGGCGGCACTCGTGGAGGGCTGGTTGGCGGAATCGGGCGGCCGCTGGCTCACCGATGAGGAGGCGGTGCTGCTGCTCGACTGCTACGGGATCGACGTGGTCGAGTTCCGGGCGGTGCGCGATGCCGAACAGGCCGTCGCCGCGGCCGAGGAACTGGGCTATCCGGTGGCGGCCAAGGCCACCGGGGAGCTGTGGCGGCGTCGGCCCGACCTGATCGGCGTGCGCTTGGACCTGTGGGGGCCGGACACGGTCCGTCAGGCCTACACCGACCTGGTGGAGATCTGCGGAGATCCGCTCCTACATGTGCAGAAGATGGCGACCAAGGGGGTCGGCTGCGTGCTGAGCGTCACCGACGACCCCTCGTTCGGGTCGGTCATCCAGTTCGGCCTGTCCGGCATGATCATCGACCTGCTCGGCGACCGCGCCTACCGCGCACTACCGCTGACCCAGGACGAGGCGACCGCGCTCATCGACGCGCCACGAGCAGCGCCACTGCTGTCGGAGGGCCCGGGCCGAACAGGGGTCGACAAGGCGGCTCTCGCCGAACTGGCCCAACGTATTTCGGCCCTGTTCGACGACATCCCCCAGATGCGCGAACTCTCGTGCGATCCCGTGCTCGCCGCCTCGGCCTCGGCGGAGATCATCTACGCCCGAGCCCGCATCGGCCCCGAACCCAGCCGCTTCGACACCGGCCCCCGCCGATTGGCCTGACGGTGCGACGGCCCTGATCTGCCGCTACCTGAGGTGGGATTCGATGCAGGGTCGAGTGAACGAACAACGCCGACCGGCTCGCGACCCGGAGGGGAGAGTTCGCGGTCGCCGGTCGGCGTTTCGGCAGACGACCCCGTGGGGCCGTCGAGTTCTCGGATCAGCTGGCGTAGGCGCGCAAACGGTCGGCGCGGTCGCCCTTGCGCAGCTTGGACATGACCTCGCGCTCGATCTGGCGCACCCGCTCACGGGACAGGCCGAACAGCTTGCCGATCTGGTCCAGGGTGCGCGGCTGGCCGTCGTCGAGACCGAAGCGCAGGCGGATGACCTGCTGCTCGCGCTCGTCGAGGGTGGCCAGGACGCTGCGCACGTCGTGGTGCAGCAGGCCGGCGATGACGGCGCTCTCGGCGGAGGTGGCCTCGGAATCCTCGATGAAGTCGCCGAGCGGGGCCTCCTCGTCGTTGCCGACGGGCATGTCCAGGCTCACCGGGTCGCGGCTGTGATCGAGCAGGTCGGCGATCTTCTCCACCGGGATGCCCGACTCGTTGGCGAGTTCGGCGTCGGTGGCCTCGCGGCCCAGCTGCTGGTGCAGTTCCCGCTTGATCCTGGCGAGCTTGTTCACCTGTTCGACCAGGTGCACGGGCAGCCGGATGGTGCGGCTCTGATCGGCCATGCCGCGGGTGATGGCCTGGCGGATCCACCAGGTGGCGTAGGTGGAGAACTTGAAGCCCTTGGCGTAGTCGAACTTCTCCATCGCGCGGATCAGTCCGAGGTTGCCTTCCTGGATCAGGTCCAGCAGCGGCATGCCGCGGCCGGTGTAGCGCTTGGCCAGGGATACGACCAGACGCAGGTTGGCCTCGAGCAGGTGCGAGCGGGCGGCGGAGCCCTCGCGGACCAGGATCGCCAGATCACGCTTGCGAGCCGCCGTCAACCGCTTACCGGTCGATAGCAGGTTCTGGGCATACAGGCCCGCCTCGATGCGCTTGGCCAATTCGACCTCGTCGGCCGCCGTGAGCAGTGCCGTGCGTCCGATTCCGTTGAGGTACACGCGTACCAGATCGGCTGCCGGGCTCTGGGCGTCGATATCGGCCTCGCTGGGGCGCAAACGAGTGGTGGCGGGGCTTGTCATGACTTGCCTCCTGTCGGTGGTGTCTCATTCCGTTCAACGGACCCGACGTAGAGAAAGTTCCCGTTCCCGCGGTCGATAAACCGCTCTGAGCTGCTGGTTCCCACCCCAACGGCTGAGAAGTTCCTGAGAAGAGCGCCGTAGCCGGAACTCGCTGCCACCGCGGGCCGATTCAGACGGGCCGCACCAATCCGTGGCGGACGAGTCCGGCGACCACGCCGAGTGCCTGGGCCGCGAATTCCGGCGTGACCTGCTCGGCTCCGTCGGCGAGGGCGAGTAGTTCGAGCAATTCGTACAACGGCAGCCCATCGGGCCGCATTCCCGCCACCAGGGCGACTGTCGACTCGTCGACCTCGTGCTGCCAGCGCGGTCCGTCGCCGCGATGGAGCCGGGTCACCTGCTCGGCCCAGCCGAACTCACCGGGCAGGAACACCCGTTCCAACGCGGTCGCCGGGCTCGGCGCGAAACGGGAGGTCCACGCGAGTCTGTCGTCGCCGGCCACGGCGCGCAGCCACGCCGACCGCGCGAAGTACCCGGCCACCTCGGTGCCGAGCGGGTCGTCGAAGCCGTGGGTGAGGTCCTCGGCGAGGAGTTCGGTGGGGCCGTCGATCGCGCGGAGATAGACGAAGCCGAACCCGACGCCTTCGACGTCGGCGGCGTCGAAGGCGTCGAGCCACCGCGTCGCCTGTTCCTGGGCGGCCGGGTCACGGGGGTCCAGGCCCGCGTCGCGCAGCCAGGTGCCGACGTAGAGGGCAGGGTCGGCGACGTCGCGCTGCACGACCCACGCGTCGACGCCGTGCGAGGGCAACCAGCTCGACACCCGTTGCCGCCAGTCCTCGCCGTCCACGTGCACCCAGGCCGCGAGCATGGCCGCCGTGCCGCCGGGCGCCAGCAGCTCGGGCGCCTGCCCGATCACCAGTTCGCTGGCGCCGTCCAGGGCGAGCCCGGAGTCGCGATAGGTGTGCTCGATGCGGGCCGGACCGACCACGAACGGCGGATTGGCCACCACCTGATCGAAGCGCCGCCCGGCCACCGGCTCGAACCAGGACCCTTCGAGCAGTTCGATGTCGAGTTCGTTGAGCGCCGTTGTGGCCTGTGCCAGCCACAAGGCCCGCGCGTTGACGTCGGTGGCGGTGACCCGACCCGCGTAACCGGCCGCGTGCACGGCCTGCACACCGCAGCCGGTACCCAGATCCAACACGGTGCCGACCGGTTCGGTCGGTGTAGCTCGCAGCAACGACAGCGACGCGTGTCCGACGCCGAGAACGTGATCCTCGGTGAGGGTGCGCCTGCGCATCGAATCGT
Organism: Nocardia salmonicida; assembly: GCF_036142455.1. Taxonomy (NCBI): domain Bacteria; kingdom Bacillati; phylum Actinomycetota; class Actinomycetes; order Mycobacteriales; family Nocardiaceae; genus Nocardia; species Nocardia salmonicida. Next base: position 3,878,257 of record NZ_CP108014.1, on the reverse strand, counting down.
CGAGATCGGACAGGATCCATCGCGTACCCGCGCCGGCATCGAGCGGCCGCAGATCCAGCGCGGCCATGACCTCGTCACCCTCGCGCGTGAGCAGACCCGCCGCCACCGCCGCGTCGATGCGCACCGGCGCCAGCGCGGCGGCGACCTCGCGCTCGGGCAATACGTCTCCCAGCAGCAACAACCGCACCAGCGTGCCCAGGTCGCCCGCCGCCCGCGCGGCCCGGCGCACCGGCACCGGCTCCGAACGGCTCAGCGCCGCATGCACATCGGGTCCCAGCGCCTCCACCAGTGTGTCGGCGTCGTAGCCGACCCGGATCAGCGCGGTGCGCAGGTCCGGGCACAGCGCGGTGAGCAGGGAGTCGGTCATCGTCGGGTTCGTAGGCACTCGCCCACTCTGCCAGGAGCGCGAAGGCTGAGAACGACCAGCTGCCGCTGCGTGTCGCCCGGTGCTCAGAGCCCGGGTCGCCCGCCCGGTGAGGGTGCCTCAGCCGGTGTAGGGGTCTCTGGATGTCACGCAGTACAAGGCGTTTCCGGGGTCTCGCAGGACTATCCAGTGTTCGCCGTCGGTGATTCGGGTGGCGCCGAGGGATTCGTGCCAGGCGGCGGTGGCGGCGATATTCGACGAGGCCAGGTCGACGTGTGCGCCCGCGGGTCCGGGGTCGTCGAGGCGTTGGAGCAGAAAGTGCAGTGGCTGGTCGGGGCCGCGGAGGCGGGAGAACTCCGGGCGGCGGCCGGGCTTGTGCGTCCAGTCGGTGAGTGCCCGCCAGAAGGCGGTATCGCCGTCGATGTCGTGGGGAGACAGGTCGAGACAGATCTGGTCCAGGCGCGTCACTGTGCCGTCGGGTGCGGTCGACACGGTCACCGGTGCGGGCCCGAGATCCGACGAGTCGGCGGCCGGAGTGAGGCAGAACGTCTGTCCGGCAGGCGATTGCAGCACGGTGTAGTCGGGCAGCTCGGCAACGACGCGGGCGCCGAGTCCGGTCGCGATCGCTACCGCCGCGGGGATGTTGTCGACGTCGAGGTCGAGATGGACCCCACCGTCGCCGTGGACCGCTTGCACCTTGATCCACGCGGGTCCGGTGGCAGGCAGCAGCGTGACGAATTCGTCGTGCTCGCCACGCGGCGCCGACACAGTGGAATCGGTGACCTTCGCCCAGAATCGCGCACAGTCGGCGAAGGTATCGACGGGCCGATCGAGAAACGCCCAGGTCCAGCGAATCATGCTGTCTCCCTTTCGATATGAGGACACGCGCAAAGCCGTCGGCCGAAATCGGTTGCCCTGTCAGGCCGCGCAGAAGGTCCTGTCCGAACGGTAGGCGGCCCTGGCTCCGCTGTCGACAGCCTCGAGATGCGCCGCTGTCACGGCGCTTCGCGCGCGGCGCGTCTGCCCAACACTGCGGTGGCAGGATATTGATGAAACATGTCACACCGGCCACTCGCTCGCTCGGCGCTGATCCGGCACGCTGACCGAGTGACCGATTTACGTGCGCCTGTGCCGCCCACCGGCGACAGCCCGGCCGATAATCTCACCCTCGCACCGGCATCGGTCACCGACGATCGTCACCGACTCCATCCCGCGTGGATCGTGGCGGGCGTCGGATTCGTCGCTCTGCTCGGCGCGGCCGCTTTCCGCTCGGTGCCCAGCGTCCTCATCGAACCGCTGCACACCGAATTCGGCTGGTCACACGCCACGATCTCCACCGCGATCTCGCTGAATATGCTGCTCTACGGCCTGATCTCGCCGTTCGCCGCCGCGCTGATGGACCGATTCGGCATCCGCAAGGTGGTGTGTTCGGCACTGGTGCTGATCGCCGCGGGCAGCGGGCTGACGGTGTTCATGACCCAGGCGTGGCAGCTGGTGGCGACGTGGGGACTGCTGGTGGGCGTCGGCGTCGGGTCGATGTCCATGCCGTTCGTCGCGACGATCACCGGACGCTGGTTCGTCCGGAGTCGTGGCCTGGTCACCGGGGTGCTCACCGCCGCGGGCGCCACCGGTCAGCTGGTGTTCCTGCCCCTGGTGTCGATGCTCGCCACCGAGCACGGCTGGCGACTGCCGTCACTGCTCGTGGCGGCGGTGGCACTGTCGGTGGTGCCACTGGTGTGGTTGTTCGTGCGCGACTATCCCAGCGATGTGGGTGTGCGTGCCTATGGGGCGCCCGCCGGTTCGGACGCGGGAGCGCGGGTACCGATCGCCGGCGGCGCGAATCGGGCGCTGAAGGTGTTGGCCTCGGTCGCGCGCAGGCCCGGATTCTGGCTGCTGGCGGGCGGATTCGCGATCTGTGGCGCCTCCACGAACGGCCTGGTCGGCACCCATTTCGTCACCGCCGCCCACGACCACGGCATGCCACCGACCACCGCGGCCGGACTGCTGGCACTGGTCGGCATCTTCGATGTGGCAGGCACCATCGCCTCGGGCTGGCTCTCCGACCGTATCGACCCGCGCTACCTGTTGCTCGGCTATTACTCGCTGCGCGGTCTGTCGCTGCTGATCCTGCCGTCACTGCTCGGCCCGCACACCCAGCCGAGTATGTGGGTGTTCATCGTGTTCTACGGCTTGGACTGGATCGCCACGGTTCCGCCGACGGTGTTGCTGTGCCGTGAACTCTTCGGCGCCGACGGCCCGATCGCATTCGGCTGGGTCTTCGCCGCCCACCAGGTCGGTGCCGCGATCGCCGCCACCGGTGCCGGTCTCATCCGCGACCTGCAGGGCTCCTACGACCTCGCGTGGTATCTCGCGGGCGCTCTCTGTGGCATCGCGGCCGTCATGTCGATGCTGGTCCGCCGGCCGAAGACGGCCGGGTAGCCGAAAATCCCGCGGCGCCTATTCCAGCGTCTTGTGGTGCCGGGATTCGAGGGCGATCTGGTTGTTGCGGCCGTCCCAGCGGCTGGGTTCGTCCTTGGTGCGCGGCGGCCGATCGTTGGCGATCAGCACCGCGATCCACGGCAGCGGCACCGACGCGGCGATGATCAGGATCGACAGCAGCGGATTCTCGAACGCGCTGTAGGCGATCGCGGCGAGGATCAGGCACGGGATCCGGAACGCCATGATGAAGGTGTAGCGGCGCACCCTGGCGCGATGCTGCTCGTCGAGCGAGGGCGCGGCCTCGGTGATCAGCACGGCATGTTCGGCGGGGGCGGGACGGAAGAACCCACGCGAGGACTTGGGCTCGGTGGGCGTGGTCACTTCCGGGTCCGGCTTCGATTCGTCGGCGCCTGGGTCATCGCCGTAGGACTGCATACCCCGAGTCTTCCACTAGGCGTCGTCGAGCGCACACGCGGCTGGTCAGCGGTGCGGGCGCCGGATGCGGCATCATGGAAGGCGTGAGTACAGACACTCTGGTACGCCCGGAAACCACGACCGACGAGACGACCAGCGACGACACCCCCAAATTCTTCCACTATGTGAAGAAGGACCGGATCGCCGAAAGTGCCGTGATGGGCACGATGGTCGTCGCGCTGTGCGGCGAGGTTTTCCCGGTGACGCGTTCGGCCAAGCCCGGCTCGCCCGTGTGCCCGGACTGCAAGAAGGTCTACGAGGGCTTGCGCAAGGACGGCGACTGAGCGGAGCGCTCGGTCGGTGACGCCGGTGCCTCGGGTGAGGCGTCGGCGCCTTCGTCGTGCTCGTCGTCCTCTTCGTCATCGCCGCGTACCTGGCTGGTGATCCACTCCTTGACCTGCTCCATCCTGGTGGCCCGGGCAGGCCAGAACTCCTGAACGGCGGCGTTGAACTCCGCGCCAAGGATCACCGCGAAGCCGAGGAAGTACGTGAACAGCAGAAACGCGATCGGGGTGGCCAGCGCGCCGTAACTCACCCCGGTGGCGGTGATCCACGACAGGTACCGGCGCAACAGATCGCTGGCCGCCAGGAAGAAGACGCCGGCCACCAGCGCACCGCCGAAGAGCCGATGCCACGGCAGCGATTTGTGCAGGGCCAACTTGTAGAGCGTGGTCAGCCCGACTATCAGCAGCACGCCGACGATCGGGTAGTAGAACGTGTCGATCAGACGCAACCCTGGTTCACGCCACGCCTCGGGCAGCACCCGCCCGATCCGGGTGGGACCCAGCGCGATCACCGGCAAGATCAGCACCGCGGCCACCAGGAACTGCACGTACAGCAGCAGCGCGAAGATCCGCTGCCAGACCGGATGACGCGCGTCCTGCTGCCCGTGCGCCTCCACGATGGCGTCGACGAAGGTGGCCATCGCCGAGGATCCGGCCCACAGCGACAGCACGAAACCCACCGATACCAACGCGCCGCGTCCCTTGCCGAGCACGTCGTCGACGGTGGGTTCGATCAGATCCGAGACCACCGACGGACTGAAGAAATCGCGGCTGAACGCGATGATCTTGCTCTCCACGATCAACACGGTGTCGGGCCCGAACAACCCGCCCACATAGCCGAGGCTGCCGAGTAGGCCGAGCAGCAGCGGTGCCAGCGACAGCGTCTGCCAGAACGCCGCGGCCGCGGACTTGGCGAAAATCGAGTTGTCCCAGGACTTGACCGCGACCCGGACCACCAGCCGCCACGCCGTGGCCAGCCAGCGCACCCAGCGCGCGCGATCGCTGTGACGTTGCGGGGCTGCCTGCGCGCCGGCCGGGGGGCGCGCGGACGCGTCGCGGGGCGGGAGCGCCTGCGGCGGGTGCCCCGCGTCGGCAGCCGAAACCTGGTCGTTGCTCATCTCAGTGTCAAGCATCCCGCACGATGGAGGTCTGTGTGGTGCGGGCGAGGCATCGTGTCGGCGGGTAACAGGTAAATGGCCGGTGACCACGGGCGCGGTTGTGATGCCTGTCGCCCACCCCGCGTCGGTTTGGCGACACGCCGCATCGGGCGGCTAGGGTCGTCTGCGTGACTGGGTCGGGTGGTGCCGCTACGGCGAAGCAAGTGGGGACACCGGGCGATACTGCCGCGGGAGGTGCCCCGTCCGGCTCGCTGCGTGCCTGGCAGCGGCGCGCTTTGACGAAATACCTGGCCACCAAGCCGCGTGACTTCCTCGCGGTCGCGACACCCGGCGCCGGTAAGACCACCTTCGCGCTGCGGGTTGCCGCGGAGTTGCTAGCCGATCGCACGGTGGACCAGATCACCGTCGTCGCCCCGACCGAACACCTCAAGCACCAGTGGTCGGCCGCGGCCGCGCGGACCGGAATCCAGTTGGATTCGCGGTTCTCCAACTCCACCGGCGCGACCTCGGGCGACTATCACGGCGTGGTGGTGACCTATGCCCAGGTCGCCGCGCACCCCACGCGGCACCGGGTACGCACCGAGAACCGGCGCACCCTGGTGATTCTCGACGAGATCCACCACGCGGGCGACGCCAAGACCTGGGGTGAGGCCACCGAAGAGGCGTTCGGCGACGCGACGCGCCGTCTCGCGCTGACCGGAACCCCGTTCCGCAGTGACGATTCGAAGATCCCGTTCGTCACCTACGAACCCGACGAGGGCGGCTTCCCGCGCTCGCGCGCCGACCATTCCTACGGCTACGCCGACGCGCTCGCCGACGGCGTCGTGCGTCCGGTGGTATTCCTGGCCTACTCCGGCGACGCGCACTGGCGCGACAGCGCGGGCGAGGAGCACACCGCCCGGCTCGGCGAACCGCTCAGCGCCGAGCACACCGCGCGGGCCTGGCGCACCGCGCTCGACCCGGCGGGCGACTGGATCTCGTCGGTGCTGCGCGCGGCCGACATGCGCCTGCGTCAGTTGCGCGCCTCCGGCATGCCCGACGCGGGCGGTCTGGTGATCGCCACCGATCAGGAACGGGCCCGCGACTACGCCGAACTGCTCGAACACATCTGCGGTGAGCGGCCGACGGTGGTGCTCTCCGACGACCCGCAGTCCTCGCAGCGCATCGGCGAGTTCGGCAAGGGCACCCAGCCGTGGATGGTGGCGGTGCGCATGGTGTCCGAAGGCGTCGACGTGCCCCGGTTGGCCGTCGGCGTGTATGCCACCAGTGCGTCGACGCCGCTGTACTTCGCGCAGGCCATCGGGCGTTTCGTGCGTGCCCGCAAGCCGGGGGAGACGGCGAGCGTGTTCCTGCCGTCGGTGCCGGTGCTGCTGGATCTGGCCGCGCAGCTCGAGCTGCAGCGCGATCACGTCATCGGCAAGCCGCATCGCGAGAAGGACGGCCTCGACGACGAGCTGCTGATGGACGCGAACAAGGCCGAGGACGAGCCCGGTGAGGACGAGAAGTCCTTCGTCGCGCTCGCCGCGGACGCCGAACTCGACCAGGTGATCTACGACGGATCCTCCTTCGGAACCGCCACCATCGCGGGCAGCGACGAAGAGGCCGACTACCTCGGCATCCCCGGTCTGCTCGACGCCGACCAGATGCGCGCACTGCTACGCGACCGGCAGACCCGCCAGCTCGCCGACCGGAGCGCCGCGGAATCCGCGCCGCAACCCGCGGCCGTCGCCGAACGCGTCGCCACCTCCGACAAACTGGGCGAACTGCGCCGCGAACTCAACAGCCTGGTGGCCATGCACCACCACCGCACCGGCAAACCCCACGGCGTGATCCATGGCGAACTCCGCCGCGAATGCGGTGGTCCGCCAACGGCATTGGCCAGTGTCGATCAATTGGGCGAGCGTATCGCGGCGCTGCGTCGACTCTGAGAGATCCCATCTGCGGTCACACTCGTAGTTCTCCGTCCGGCCGATCATGCGGCCTCGCCTAGCGTGTCACGGCCGCCAGTGTCTGCATGGCGCTGTCCACGGCGATGCTCAGTTCGTCGGGCCCGACGCCGTCTCTGGCCTGAATCGACAGGCCGTAGAGCACGGTGCTGAAAAGCATGGCGAGCGAAGCGGTGTCGGTGTCGGGGGCGAGGTCGCCGTCGGTGACGCCACGGTCGAGCCTGGCGCGGATGTCGGCCGTGGTGCGGCGGCGGGCTTCGACCAGGAATTCGCGGACCGCGGCATTGCGGGTGGTGTAGGTCGCGCCGGCGAGGACCACCATGCAGCCGTGCGGAAGGCCGGGGTCGGTGTAGAGGGGGATGTTGTCGCGCAGCATCGTCTCGATCGCGGCGTAGGCGGTGGGTTGCTCGCGCAGCGCCCTGGCCGTGTGGGAACCCTCGCTGCGGCCGTAGAGCTCGACGGCGGCGCGGAACAGGGCTTCCTTGTCGCCGAAGGCGGCGTAGAGGCTGGGGGAGTTGATGCCCATGGCGGTGGTGAGGTCGCTCATCGAGGCGCCGTCGTAGCCGCGTTCCCAGAACACCTCCATGGCACGGCGCAGCGCGACCTCACGGTCGAAGCCTCGGGGGCGCCCGCGTTCTGCCATGCGAAACCTTTCTGTGCCGATCGGTAAATATACCGCCCGCGGCGAGGGCCTCGCCGCCCGCCCCTGATTTCTGTGTCGATCGATAAGAAACCCTTGACGGCTGGGGTGCGCGTGCGCTTGTCTATTTATGTATCGACCACTACAAAATTGGAGCGAGCCTGATGACGAGCAGCAACACAGTGGCCCTGGTGACCGGCGCGAGCCGTGGGATCGGCGCGGCCATCGCCCGCGCCCTGGCCGCCGCAGGCGCCGATGTGGCGTTCACCTACCAGCGCGACGAGGTCGCCGCGAAGGCGGTGGCCGCCGATATCGAGGCGCTGGGCAGGCGGGCGCTGTCGATCAGGGCCGACAGCGCCGACGCCGCGCAGGTCGTCGCCGCCGTCGAGCAGACCGCGCGCGAACTGGGCGGCCTCGACGTGCTCGTGAACAACGCGGGCATCTTCCCGGCCAAGCCCTACGAAGAGTTCACCCTCGACGAGATCGACCGCGCGCTGAACATCCACGCCCGCGCCGCCTTCGTCGCGGGCCAGGCCGCCCTACCGCACCTCGGCGACGGCGGCCGGATCATCTCCATCGGCTCCAACCTGTCCGAACGGGCGCTCTTCGGCGGGTTGTCGCTGTACAACCTGAGCAAGTCGGCGCTCAACGGCTTCACCAAAGCTCTTGCGCGTGAACTGGGTCCGCGCGGCATAACCGTCAACCTCGTGCAGCCGGGTCCCACCGATACCGATATGAACCCGGCGAACAGCGATCACGCCCCGACCCAACGAGAGTTCAATGCACTCGGCCGGTTCGGCGCCGCCGCCGACGTCGCCGATCTGGTCACCTTCCTCGCCGGTCCGTCCGGCCGGTCGATCACCGGCGCGATCCTCACCGTGGACGGCGGCACCAACGCCTGAGCCGCCCGCTCAGGAGGCGGGTACGAAGAACCGGGTCGGGTCGAGACTGTTGATGCTGGTCCAGCGCGGCTCCTGGGCGGGGAGATCGGAGTCGGTGGTGGCGTCGAAGTAGCCCTGCAATTCCAGTGCGAGGCGCGGATTCTCGTCGACCTTGCGCGCGATCGTGTACAGCATCGCGAACACGTGCACGCAGCGCGCGGTCCGCGCCGAGCAGGAACAGTCGGTGCTCACCAGGCTCGGCGCGGGGGAGTGACCCGCGTCGAGCAGAGCCCGGTGCATCTCGTCGGTGAGGATGGTCGGGTCGGTGATCGTGTGACCGATCGCGGTCACCGCCGCTCGGGTCAGCGGTGCCACCTCGACGTGCGCGATCGAGGCCTGACCGCCGCGATGCAGATGCGCGCGCACGGTGCGCCCCTCGATCTCGATGCCCACCCCGTCGTTGCGAGCGATGCTACGGGCGCGGGGCAGCAGTGGCTCCGGGCGGGTCTGGCGCAGCGGTTCGGCCAGCCGCACCCAGTCCCGTCCCCAGAGGGTGTAACCGAATTCGTTGTCGGCCATCAGTTCTCTCGCTTCCGGCGCAGGATGTCGACGAGGGCGTCGTCGTCGAGGCGGGCCAGCTCGGCGATGCCCGCGGTATCGGACAGATCCGTCAGCGCGGACTTGCGGGTATGCATCGCCGCGATGTGTTCCTCCACCGTCGTCGCGCTGGTGAGGGTGGTGACGGTGACGGTGCGGGTCTGCCCGATCCGGTGTGCCCGGTCCGACGCCTGCGCCTCCACCGCCGGATTCCACCAGCGATCGAAATGGATCACATCGGCCGCGCGGGTGAGCGTGAGGCCGGTGCCGGCGGCGCGCAGGCTCAGGATCAGCACCGGCGGTCCGTCCGGTGCCTGGAAGCGGGTGACCAGCTCACCGCGCTGGGTGGCGTCGAGCCCGCCGTGGAAGAACGGCGCCTCGACCCCGAACTGTTCGGCCAGGTGACGCACCAGCAGTTCGCCGGTCTTGCGGTACTGGGTGAAGATCAGGGTGGGGTCATCGGTGTCGAGGTTGGTGGCGACGATGTCGGTGCACAGGTCGAGTTTTCCGGAGCGGCCCGCGAGTTCGTCCAGGTCGCCGGAGACCAGTCCGGGGTGGTTGCACACCTGCTTGAGGTGGGTCAGCGCTGCCAGTACTCGTCCCTGCCGTTGCAGGCCGGAGCCGAAGCCCTCGTCCAGGGCTTCGGCGAGGACCGCGTCGTACACCCGTTCCTGCTCGGCGGTGAGATCGCACAGCAGATCGCTGTGGATCTTCGCCGGTAGCGACGCCGCCACCTGAAGCTTCTTGCGTCCCAGGACAACCGGCTCGACCGCATCGCGCAGCCGAGCCGCCGCCGTGGCCGAACCCTCCTCGATCGGCTTGACGAACCTGCGCCGGAACTGCGTTCGATGCGCGAACAGTCGCGGCACGGTGAGATTGAGCAGGGCGAACAGTTCGTCCAGGTGGTTCTCCACCGGCGTGCCGGTCAGCGCGACCTTCGCGTCGGCGGTCAACCCTCGCGCTGCCCGCGACACCTGTGTACGGGGATTCTTCAGCGCCTGCGCCTCGTCGAACACCACGGTCGCCCACTGCTCGCCGGTCAGCGCCGCCCCGTGTAGCCGCAAGGTCGGATATCCGGTCACGACAACCGTCCCCGCTCCGGCGGGCACCGCACCGCCACGCCACGACACCGGCTTCAACCCCGGCGCGAACCGCTCGATCTCGTGCACCCAGTTGCCCACCAGCGAGGTCGGGCACACCACCAGCTGCGGCCCGTCGGCGCGCCCCTGGAGGAACCCGATCGTCTGCACCGTTTTGCCGAGGCCCATCTCGTCGGCCAGTACGGCCCCGCCGTACGCCGATACGGTCTCGCGCAACCACCCGACCCCGCGCACCTGATAGGGCCGCAGCGTGGCATCGAGGACCCCGGCGAGCTCCTCGTCGAGCGCCTGTGTCTCGTACAGCACCCGCGCGGCGCGCTCGGCGGAGACGATCGCGGTGCCGACCGCATCGGGTACCGCATGTGCGGCGGTGGGCAATTCGGTGGGCCGTTCGCCGGTCAGCAATGCGCGCCAGACCAACGCGGACGGAGCGAGGTCGTCGATGGTGACGTCGGCCAGTTCGGTGGGCGTCACCACGGCGGTCGCCACCTCGACGGGTTCGATCGCGCCGCGCTCCCCGACGGGTAGCGCGAGGGTGAGCTTTTCCAAATCACCGATTCCCGTCGGCGCGGCACCGGCATCGTGCCCGGTCCACGTCCACAACGCGAACAGATGACGGTCGGGGAGGTAGGTGGCCTGAGTGGCGGGCAGAACGATCTCCTCTGATCGGGCAGCACGAACAACCGAACAACGTACACTGTACTGAGTTTGTTCCCGAACGCCCGAACGAGTTCCCGAGAGGAGGGCTGGTGCCCGCCGAGGATGCGAAATCCATCGCACAGGCCACCCAGATCCTCGAACTGCTGTGGCGCCACGCCCTGCCGTCCAAGCCGGGCGCGCGCGGCCCGAAACCGGGCCTCACCGTCGACGACGTGGTCTCGGCGGGCATCGCCCTGGCCGACCGCGACGGTCTCGACAAGCTGACGATCCGGGCGGTCGCCGCCGAACTCGGCCTACGCGCCATGAGCCTCTACACCTACGTCCCCAGCAAGGACGCCCTGATCGTGCTCATGGTCGACGCCGTCGCCGCCGCCGACATCCCGATCTCGGCCGACCTGCCGGTCAGAGACCGCATGATCGCCATCGCCACCCAGATCAGGGCCGATCTGATCGAGCACCCCTGGCTCCTGGAAGTGTCCCCGTGGCGCCAGGTACTCGGCCCGGGGAGGATGCGTCGCTACGAACGTCAACTGGCGGCGATCGACGGCATCGGCCTTGGTGATCTGGCCATGGACCGCGCGATCGCGGTCCTCACCGACTTCGCCACCGGCAATGCCCGCCTCGCCGTCGCGGCCGCGGGAGCCGCCGCGCAACTGAGCGACGCGCAGTGGTGGGAGGTCAACGGCCCCTTGCTGGCTCGGGTGATGCCCGCCGACGAATTCCCGCTCGCCGGGCGGGTCGGCACCGCTGTCGGCGAGCACTATCAGGCCCCCGCCGACCCGGACGGCGCGTTCGACTACGGGGTGGCCACCCTCGTCGACGGTCTGCTCGCCGACGCTTGATACAGCAACAGCGGGCGCCCTGTTCGGGTCGCCCGCTGTCGGGAGTTTTCTGTTGTCAGATGTGGTTGTTTCGGACGCGAGGAGTGGTCAGATCGCGGGAGCTTCGTCCGTGTTGATCACGGCTTCGAGTTCGCGCAAGCGGTCCATGTGTTCGTTCGCGTGGTGCTGGCAGAAGAGCAACTCGCCACCCGCGGGAAGCACGGCACGCACTCGGGCAGCCGCCCCGCAACGATCGCAACGATCGAGTGCGGTCAGTGGGGTGCTGGTCAGGGTTCCTGGCATGACTCCTCCGTCCCGGCTCCCGGCTCTGCGTGGCCGTTCGCCTAGGTGTGGGCCTCGTGGTCACTCCACGCGGCTCGCATCCGCTACTTCCCAGCAGTGGTACGACTACTCTGTCAGACGTTCGGGGTTCAGGCTTTGTTCCCGGAAGTGAATCTTTGTGTTTTCGATAACAGACCTGCGGTTTCGCTGAAAGCGAACATCCACCGATCGTCGGTTTCGAGCACCCACCGATCACCCGCGAAGCGCTGATGCCACCTCCCCCTCGATCCTGTTACGCACCGATATGTCGCTCGCTGCGGTGTTGCTCGTTACGCGGGGCGCAACCACCGAACCGGGACGAACATCGTCGTGTTGTGACAGGGTCTTGACCGTCCGAACCTGTTGTCTACCCGGAGATTACCCGTGATATCCGACACTCACACCCTTGTTCACCTGTGTTCTTCCCAAGAATGGGCACAAGCTCGTAACGCGGGCGAGCGCAGGCCGCCGTCGCTGGCCGACGCCGGCTTCGTGCACCTGTCCACCCCGGAACAGGTCCACCTGCCCGCCAACCGACTCTTCGCCGGGCGCGCCGACATGCTCGTGCTGTGGCTGGACCCCACGGCGTTCACCGGTGAGGTGAAGTGGGAGCCGGGCGTCCCGAGCGACCCGTCGTCGATGCTGTTCCCGCATCTCTATGCCCCGCTGCCGGTCGCCGCGGTGCTCGCCGCGCAGCCGTATCTGCCCGGCTCCGACGGCGTGTTCACCACACCGCGCCGGGAGGGAGTGGCGTAGACCACAATCGAGGCCGGGCGCGTCTACTGTTGACTATGTGAACGTCGACGTCACAGCGCTACCGGGCATCGGAGTGCGTAAGGATTTCGAAGTCAGGTCGGGGCGCCGCGTCGGGGTGGTCGCCCACCGCGACGGCGACATCGACCTGATCGTGTCCAAACCCGACGACCCGGACGCCATCGCCGCCCAGGTGCCGCTGTCCACCGACGAGGCGTCGGTGCTGGCGAACCTGCTCGGCGCGCCACAACTGGTCGCCAGACTCAACGACGACCACCGCGATCTGCCGGGCATCACCACCCGGCAACTCGCTATCGCCGACGAGTCACCCTATGCGGGAAGAACCCTCGGCGAGACCGGCATGCGCACCCGCACCAAGACCTCGATCGTCGCGGTCATGCGCGCCGGTCAGCTCCACCCGTCACCCGGCCCGGATTTCACCTTCACCGAGGGTGATCTGCTCGTGGTCGTCGGAACCCCGGACGGCCTGGAAGCGGCCGCGAAGATTCTCGTGCACGGCTGAGCGCCCGTGACCTCGCAGGCCTTGGCACTGCTCGAGCTCGGCGTGATCTTGTTCGCGCTGGGGGTCTGCGGGAGAGTGGCGGGCCGGTTCGGGATGTCACCGATCCCGCTGTACCTGCTCGGCGGGCTGGCGTTCGGTCGCGGCGGGTTCATCGACCTCGGCGCCGCCACCGAGTTCGGGCACATGGCGAGCGAGATCGGCGTCGTGCTGCTGCTGTTGCTGCTCGGGCTCGAGTACACGGCTCCCGAGCTGATGACCGGCCTGCGGCGCTCCTGGGGGGCCGGAGTGCTCGACCTGGTGGCCAACGCGCTCCCCGGCGTGGCGGTGGCGCTGATCCTGGGCTGGGGCGTGCTCGGCGCCGTCGTGCTCGGCGGGGTCACCTACATCTCGTCGTCGGGGATCGTGGCCAAAGTGCTCGACGATCTGGGCCGCCTCGGTAACCGCGAGACCCCGGTGGTGCTGTCGATCCTGGTGCTCGAAGACCTCGCGATGGCGGTGTACCTGCCGATCCTGACCATGATGCTGGCGGGGTTGAGCCTGCTGAGCGGACTGATTTCCCTCGCGATCGCGCTGGCGACCATCACGGTGGTGCTCGTGGTCGCGCTGCGTTTCGGGCGGGTGGTCTCGGCGGTGGTCGACAGCGCCGATCGTGAAGTGTTCCTGCTGCAACTGCTCGGCGCGGCACTGCTCGTGGCCGGTGTGGCCTCGGCGCTCAATGTCTCGGCCGCGGTCGGCGCGTTCCTGCTCGGCATCGCCATCTCGGGCTCCACCGCGCACGAAGCGGTGAAACTGTTGGAGCCGCTGCGTGATCTTTTCGCCGCCATCTTCTTCGTGGCGTTCGGCCTGTCGATCGACCCGGCCGCGATTCCGCCGGTGTTCGCCTGGGCGGTCGCGTTGGCGGTGGTGACCACCGGCACCAAGGTCGCGGTCGGCTGGTGGGCCGCGGGCAAACAGGGAATCCGGCAGATGGGCCGTGCACGGGCAGGCGCGGCGCTGGTGGCGCGCGGCGAATTCTCCATCGTCATCGCCGGATTGGCGGTCGCTTACGGCAAGGCCGACGCGAAACTGGCCGCGTTGGCCTCTGCCTATGTCCTGCTGATGGCGATTCTCGGGCCGATCGCGGCGCGGGTCGTCGAGCCGGTGGTCGAATTCGTCCGGCGCCGTACGGGTGTCGCGACGAATTGATCAGTCGATGACGCGGCGTGGCCATGCGCCGGCGCCGTCATAACTGAGTTCCTCGGTGAGGTACTCATGCTGGACAGGCGGCGCGAACTGCGCGACCGGTGCCGCGGGTCTGGCCGGCTTGGCCGGTCGCGGTCCCGGGCGGTGCCGCGAGGTGAGCCACATGCGCGGCAGCGCTTCCTCGTTCTCGATCTCGGTGAGGCTCACACTGATCAACACGAGCATGGTGACAATGCTGCTCACCCCGATCAGTGGAGCCAGCAGTTGCATCGCCTGGGCGCCGTTGCCGGGTGCGGCCTGATGATCGGTGTGCGCGTGCATCGACGCCATCCCGGTGTAGTGCATGCCGCACACGGCCACACCCATGATCAGCGCCGCACCCACGGTGGCGAGAAAACCCTTGACGCGCAACGTGAACCACAGCGCCACGACCGATGCCACCACCGCGATCAGCATCGACAGCGCCACGATCGCCGGGTCGTATCGCACGGTCGCGCTGGATTTCATCGCGAACATGCCGGTGTAGTGCATGGTCCCGACGCCGAGGCCGGTGATGGTGCCACCGGCGAGCAACGAGCGCAGGGTCGGCTGCGGCTTGTTGACCATGAACAGCCCGATCCCGACCACCACCATCGCGGTGAGCGCGCTGAACAGTGTCAGCGGGACGTCGTAGCGAATGTCGGCGCCGCGGATGGTGAAGCCGAGCATGGCGATGAAATGCATGACCCAGATGCCGGTTCCGCCGATCGCGATCGCGGCGCCGATGAGCCAGCCGGCCCGCCCCTCGGGGGCATTGCGACCGCGAGCCGCGCACTGCAGCCCGAGCAAACAGCCCGTGACGGACATGAAGTAGGCGAGAACAGGGGTGATCCAGCCGTAGCTGAAGTGATAAATGTCGAGCACGCGCGAAAAACCCTCAATGCCGATACCGCAGACTTGAGGCGGTAGAACGAAAAGCTGAGTGTGACCATACGGTGAAGATCGCCAATTCGTGTCCTCCGCAGTGCAATCCATCAGTGTGGGGTTGATCACGAAACGATTAACCGGTCGGTCTTCTGGATAAAACAGACCGCTGGGGATGTAGCTGCCGAAACGAAGAAAGGCCCGCACCACCGAATCGGTGGTGCGGGCCTTTCTTCGTAGAACTGCTAGTCGAGGTAGTCGCGCAGAACCTGCGAGCGGCTCGGGTGGCGCAGCTTGCTCATCGTCTTCGATTCGATCTGGCGGATGCGCTCACGCGTGACGCCGTAGACCTGACCGATCTCGTCGAGGGTGCGCGGCTGACCGTCGGTGAGGCCGAAGCGCAACCGCACCACGCCCGCCTCACGCTCGGACAGCGTCTCCAGCACCGACTGCAGCTGATCCTGCAGCAGGGTGAAGCTCACCGCGTCGACCGCGACGACCGCCTCGGAGTCCTCGATGAAGTCACCGAGCTGGCTGTCGCCCTCGTCGCCGATGGTCTGGTCGAGCGAGATCGGTTCACGCGCGTACTGCTGGATCTCCAGCACCTTCTCCGGCGTGATGTCCATTTCCTTGGCGAGCTCCTCCGGCGTGGGCTCACGGCCCAGATCCTGGAGCAGCTCGCGCTGGATACGGCCGAGCTTGTTGATCACTTCGACCATGTGCACCGGAATACGGATGGTGCGGGCCTGATCGGCCATGGCGCGGGTGATGGCCTGACGGATCCACCACGTCGCGTAGGTCGAGAACTTGTAACCCTTGGTGTAGTCGAACTTCTCGACCGCGCGGATCAGACCCAGGTTGCCTTCCTGGATGAGATCCAGGAAGGCCATGCCGCGGCCGGTGTAGCGCTTGGCCAGCGAGACGACCAGTCGCAGGTTGGCCTCGAGCAGATGGTTCTTCGCTCGGTTGCCGTCGCGCACGATC
This sequence comes from Nocardia salmonicida, assembly GCF_036142455.1. Classification (NCBI taxonomy): domain Bacteria; kingdom Bacillati; phylum Actinomycetota; class Actinomycetes; order Mycobacteriales; family Nocardiaceae; genus Nocardia; species Nocardia salmonicida. Next base: position 3,862,267 of record NZ_CP108014.1, on the reverse strand, counting down.
CAGTTGAAGTCGCGGCGCGTCGTCACCGAGAGCTTCTCGCCCGCCTCGGCGAACTCGCGCATCTTCTCCGCGGCGAACAGGCCGGCCTCGATCCGCTTGGCGAGTTCGACCTCCTCTTCCGCGTTGAGCAGCGCGACCTTGCCGATCTGCTTGAGGTAGGCGCGGACCGAGTCGGCGGAGGCGGTGAGTTCGGCGTCCTTGCGTGCTTGACGCAGCGCTTCGGACTCCTCCTCGTCCCAGACGAAATCGCCGGAAGCCTTGTCCTTCTCGGACGGCTCCGCGGTCTCGGCGACTTCGGCGGTGTCCTCGGCGACGTCTTCGACGACGACCTCCTCGCCGACGAGTTCGTCCTCGGCGACTTCGAGATCACCGAGATCGTCGACCTCGACCGACTCGTCGTCGAGCTGCTCTTCACCGCCCTCGCCCGAGGTCGCCTTCTTCGCGGCGGTTTTCTTGGCCGGAGCCTTCTTGGCGGCAGCCTTCTTCGCCGGCGCCTTCTTGGCTACGGCCTTCTTCGCCGGCGCCTTTTTGGCGGCGGCCTTCTTGGCCGGCGCTTTCTTGGCCGGGGTTACGGCGTCGTCGGCATCGGCGTCGGAGGCCGAGTCGGCGGTCTGACGGGTATTCGTGGCTACCACGTACGCCCTTTCGTGACGGTCTCGTGCGGCGTCACGCCAGAGTGGTTTTCCGGCGGAGCGGTCGGTCGGGTTGCACCGGCGATGCGTCGGCCGGGTGAAGTCGGCGCTCGTTCACCGACCTTCTCGCGACCGGCCGCGGCCGGAAGGTTTCACCGGCTCACCGCCGGACGTGTTCCATTGTAACGATCCAACCAGGGTACTCATGGCACGATGCCATCCAGGCGTTGCGTCGCAGGCCGCGCCGGGCTACGGCGCGATGCCTGCATCGATGGCCATCGCCGCGCCGACGATACCCGCGGTGTTCTTCAATACGGCCGGAATCACGGGAGTTCGGTTGGTGAGCAAGGGGATCCACTGCTCGTGATCACGGCTGATGCCGCCGCCCGCCACGATCACCTTCGGCCAGAACAGATCCTCGATGTGGCGCAACACGCGACTCACCCGCTGCGCCCACTCGGGGTAGGTGAGGTTCTCGTTGTCCTTGACCGAGGCCGCGGCCAGATCCTCGGCGTCGACGCCCTCGATCTTGAGATGGCCGAGTTCGGAGTTGGGGACGAGCACGCCGTTGTAGAGCAGCGCGGAGCCGATACCGGTGCCGAAGGTGAGCAGCAGGGTCAGGCCGTCGAGGTCGCGCGCGGTGCCGTAGGAGTCCTCGGCCAGGCCGGCGGCGTCGGCGTCGTTGAGGACGGTGACGGTTCGCCCACCCAGTGCCTCGGCGAACAGCGCGTGCGCGTCGGTGCCGATCCATGCCTGGTCGATGTTGGCCGCGGTTCTGGCGTGGCCGTCGAGCACCACGCACGGCATGGTGATGCCGACCGGACCCTCCCACCCTGCCTGGGCCACCAGTTCGGCGACCGCCGCGGCGACGGCCGCGGGCGTTGACGGCTGCGGTGTCGCGATCTTGATGCGGTCATGGGCGAGCAGACCGGTGGCCAGATCGACCTCGGCGCCCTTCACCCCGCTACCGCCGATATCGATCCCGAATGCGTGCCCCCGAGTGGACATGGTTCAACCCCTTGCTGACGCGGTCGATGTGCCTGACAGACACCAGCAAGCAGAGTAGCGGTAGTCACGCCTCGCGCGAGACGCCACGACATGTGATGCGATGGAGCGGTGCCCGAATACACCGAGCCCGAGACCCCAACCGCCCCCATCACATCCACCGAGTACGAGCAGTTGCGCCGCCTTGCCGTCGAGCTCGCCGAAGCGGCCGCCGCACATGTGCGTGCCCGCAGGCCCGAGGTGTTCGCCGACGGCGGACCCGTGGCGGGAGCGGTGGCAACCAAGGGTCACGTCACCGATCCGGTCACCATCGTCGACACCGAATCCGAACAGCTGATCCGTGGGCTGCTCGCCGAGCGCAGGCCCGACGACGCGATTCTGGGGGAGGAGGGCGGCGGCGATGTCGGCGCCACCGCGCCGGGCACTGTCACCTGGGTCGTCGACCCGATCGACGGCACCGTGAACTTCCTCTACGGGCTGCCCGGCTACGCCGTGTCGGTGGGTGCGGTGGTCGATGGCAAGCCCGTGGCAGGCGCCGTGGTCGACGTGGCCGCTGCGACCACCTACAGCGCCGCACTGGGCGCTGGATCGCACGCTGTGCGCCCGGACGGCACCCGGGTGCCACTGCGCTGCAGTAGCGAGGATTCGCTCTCGGTGGCCCTTGTAGCCACCGGATTCGCCTACGGCAGCGCGCGCCGTGCCCGTCAGGCGCAGCTGCTCACCGAGATCCTGCCGCAGATTCGCGACATCCGCCGCCTCGGCGCCGCCGCCATGGACCTGTGTCATGTCGCAGCGGGTCGGCTGGAGGCCTACTACGAGCACGGCCTCAATGCCTGGGACTGGGCCGCGGGCGCCCTCATCGCCGCCGAAGCGGGCGCGGTCGTCCACGTCCCCCCGGTCACCGTCGGCGGTGCCGCGGGCGAACTGACGGTCGTGGCCGCCCCCGGTATCGCGAAGGACTTCGACGACCTGCTCGACCGCGTCGGCGCCCCGACCGCCCTGCCTGACTGACATCGACGGCGGGGCCGCCGAGAATTCAGCTCAGCACTTGACGTCGCGCGCGGCGTCGAGGAGGTCGGGATCGATCGAGGACGAGCTCGCCCCGGGGGCGAGGTTCTTCAGCGAACGGAGCACGGCCTCGGCGTCGGCGCCGGGGCGCAGCGATTCGCCGAACGCCTGGCCGAGGACCAGATCGACGGTGTCGTCGGTGCGCGGGTCCTCGATCAGCTCGGCGCACGGAGCGACGAGCTGCACCGAGGCGGCAGCCGGTCGGCCGTTCACGCCGAACCGGATCTGCCCGGTGCAGGTGAGGTCCCCGCTGACATAGACCGGATCGTTACCGACCTGTGTCCCCGGCGCGCCGGCGAACCCGAGGTCGCCGAGAGCGGAGGCGATGTGACCGGCCTGTCCGCTCTTGCCGTTGGCGTTGAACACCCGCACCTTCGACTCCGACAGCGCCGCCGGATCGACCGCCTCGAGCCGTGTCGGGCCCACGCGTGAGCCCAATGCCGCGGGCTGCGGGGCGTTGGTGGCGGTCGGCGTGCTCGGCGCGTTGCACGCCATCGGTTCGTTGCTGTCGTCACGGGTACGGAACGCCGTAATCCAGACGAACAGGCTCACCAGAGCCAGCACGAGGACGAGCGCGAGCCAGAGCTCGGGCCGCCGCCGCGGAAAGGGTTTGCCGTCGCGATCAGTCGCGCTGCCTTCGGTGATCAGTGAAACCACGCGCTCACTCTACGAGTCCCGCGGCGGTGCGCGAGTCGGGGAGGTCTCGGCGAGTTTCCCAGCAGGTGACGATTCGTCGTCGGTTTCGGCTCGGCGGGGGTTTGATTGCGACTTTCGCCCATTGGTCCGCTATTGTCTGGCCGCCCAGATCGAATATTTACCGGTGAAACGGTGGTCGGTCGCGGGAACAACAAGGGCATGTCCTGCGTTTACCGAACGCTGTCGGAGTAGATCGCTAGCTGGTCGAACCTGATAGACGACCGGTGCACGTGTGAGGTGTACCACCGGCGGGGCGGTACGAACGCCGGACCCCTGCGGGGTTACGGCAATCGACTGATCCGGGATATACGGAGTAAGGACTGAGGGGAAGACGACATGGCAACCGACTATGACGCACCGCGGCGCACCGAATCCGACGAGGTGTCGGAGGATTCGCTCGAGGAGCTGAAGGCCCGCCGCAACGAGGCGCAGTCCGCCGTCGTGGACATCGACGAATCCGATACAGCGGAATCGTTCGAGCTTCCCGGCGCGGACTTGTCCGACGAGGTACTCAGCGTTCGGGTGGTCCCGAAGCAGGCGGACGAGTTCACCTGCTCGAGCTGTTTTCTCGTGCATCACCGCAGCCGACTGGCCACGGAGAAGGGTGGACAGCTCATCTGCATGGACTGCGCGCTCTAGCAGCAGGCAGTGCGCATCACCGTGTGGACAGTTGATCCGCACGGACTGCGTACTACTGATCCAGAGGGGATCAGCGAGGAAGGGTCAGCCCGCGCTCGGGAGTCCGAGCGCGGTCAAGACCCGGTCCGGCCTACGCGTACTGACCAACCAGTACGGCGTCGGGTCGTCCGGGTCGTTCAGAACCAGCAATGCCATCGGGCCGATCCAGGCCCGGTGCTGCACATAGGCGGCGGGGTCGAGTTGTCGGCCCAGCGCCGCGCTCTTGGCCGTCGACGCGACGGCCGCGCCACGCGCGACGAAGCTCACCGGTAGGTGGGCCCGGTCGACGCGCAATTCCGCCGTACCATCGTCGGCCACGGTGACATCAAGACGATGCCTGCTCATCCACAAAAGAATCCAGACCGGGACCGGCGCCAGCAGCACATACGGCAGCCAGGCCCGCAGTCCCGGCGCGCCCATATGGATCTCGGCCGCGAGCAGGCCCGCGATCGCGAAGCCGACCGGCCACCACCACAGCGGCACCCACAGGCGCTCGGAGTAGGGCGACGGACCCTGCGCGCTCGGCGCGCGGCGGTCGGTGTCTGTGGTCGCGGTCGTCGGGGAATGGGGCTGGTCGGGCACCCCTCAACACTAGGTCACCGCACCAGGGCTGCGACGAGAAGGTCCGGCCTCGACCGCGTAGTCTCGACCGATGTGAACGCACTTGCACCGATTCCGCTGCGGCGGCTCGATCCCGGCATCCCTGTGCCGACGCGTGCCCATCCGGGTGACGCGGGCGTCGACCTCTGTACCACCGAGGATGTGATCATCGAACCGGGCGAGCGGGTGCTGGTCGGCACCGGGATCGCGATCGCGTTGCCGGTGGGCACCGTCGGCTTGATCCACCCTCGTTCGGGCTTGGCCGCGAAGGCCGGTCTGTCGGTGGTCAACACGCCCGGCACGGTCGACGCGGGCTACCGCGGTGAGATCAAGGTGTGCCTGATCAATCACGACCCGCGCACCGCCATCGAGCTGCGTCGCGGTGACCGCATCGCGCAGTTGCTGGTGCAGCGGGTCGAGTTGGTCGATTTCGCCGAGGTCGACGATCTCGACGACACCGCCCGTGGCACCGGCGGATACGGGTCGAGCGGCGGGCATGCCAGCCTGGCCGACAAGGAGGCGTGATGGGTCTGTTCGGAAAGAAGAAGCGCGCGCGCGACGACGAGGCCGACTACGTCGAATACGACGAAGTCGAGTACGACGAGGCCGACTACGACCTGGACGCTGACTCCGACGAGTACGACACCGACGAGTTCCAGCGCCCCGACTTCGCGCGCCTGGACTTCGACGACGCGCCGACCGACGAGCGCATCTACGGCAATTTCGACCACGCCCCCGATGCCGCCGCAGGGCCCTACGACATCAGCGAGGTCTCCGACGAAGCGATCTCGCGGCGCCTCGACCTCGGCTCGGTGCTCATTCCGGTGCCCCAGGGCGGGCAGTTGCAGGTGGAGATGAGCCCCGACGGCACCCCGCAGGCGGTGCACCTGGCCACCGAGCACGGCAGGCTCACGGTCGCCGCCTATGCCGCGCCGAAGTCGGCGGGCCAGTGGCGCACGGTCGCCGCGGATCTGGCCGAGTCGTTGCGCGGTGACGGCGCGAGCGTGGCCGTCGAGAAGGGTCCGTGGGGCCGCGAGGTCAAGGCGATCACCGAGGGCGCCGACCTGCGCTTCATCGGCGTCGACGGCCCGCGCTGGATGATCCGCCTCGTCGCCGCCGGTCCCAAGGGCGCCGTCGACGACCGCAGTCCACTGATCACCGCCGCCCGCGCGGTCCTGGCCGACGCGGTGGTGCGCCGCGGCACCGAACCGCTCCCCGTGCGCGACCCGCTCCCGGTGGTCCTGCCCCAGGAGCTGGCCGAACAGCTGGCCGCCGCCCACCAGCAGCAGATCCAGGCCCAGCAGGACGCACTGGAGGCCCAGGCTGCCGCGGCCGCCGCCCCGCCCCCGTCGGCCCTCCCGCCGAAACTGCCCGACGAGCCCCGCCGTGGCGCCGATGGTTCGGCCATGCAACAACTGGGCCTGAACTAGGTTCTCGTCCGCCTCCCCGCGACTTTTGCCGGTCGTGGGGAGGCGGTTCAGTCAGCTGCCGGGCCGGCGGTCCGTGGCGGGTCTTGTGTCGTGGGTGCCCGGCGAGTTACCCATGTACCCGTGAAATCAGTTGTCCTGCAAGGTTTTTCGTTGCCCGTGCATCGCTGGGGGCAACGTGCTCAACTCCGCGAATCCGGCATGTCCGAGTATTGCCGGGTCGGCGCCCAGTTCGGTGAGCGTCACTCTGTGCAGTCGGGACGACGGCAAGGCTGCCGCCCATTCTTCCGCGACCGCGATCGGGTGGACCGGGTCGTCGGTCGCGCCGACCACCGCGACCGGCACATCAATGGCGGCCAACTGCTCCAGTGACGGCCACGCGTACCCCGCGGCCTCGTCCAGCGCGGCGGGCAGATGGGGCCACTGCCCGCGCCACGACTGGGTCAACGCGTCGGCCAACCATGGCGGACTCGACGCCCGCATCCGCTCGATCACCGCCTCGAGGCCGTCGGCTCGCAGTTGCTCGGCGGTAACCGAAGCGCTCAAAGCGGCGGGGCACGTGGCGGTTTCGGCACCCGTCCAGGCGGGTAATGCTGTGATGACACCGACTACCGCGTTCGGGTGCTCGGCTGCCCAGTCGAGCGCGATCGCGGCGCCGAGGGAGATGCCCGCGGCCAGGACCGGACCGCGCGCCGCGGCAGCGTCCAAAGCCGCGGTACAGCTCCCGATCACGGCCTGCGGGTCCGGTTCGACGGCGTGGAAGGCGAGTCCGCGCGCATGGGCGGCAGGCCCGAACGCGCGGGCCGCGAAATCGGCGTCGGAGCCGGTCCCCGGCAGGGCGACCACGGTGACCTGGGGTGGGGTGCGCAACACCGACCGAGCGTAGCGGCCGGGCGTTTGCCCATCTACAGTGGCGGTGTACGGCCAACTAGCGGGAGAAGCGTGACATGTCGTCATCCACGGGCGGACACAAGTCGGGATCGGGTCCGGACTCGGGATATTTTCGTCGACTCGGTCGTCGTCTCACCGCAGATATCGACCAGCTCGACGCCGAGGAATTGGCCGAGACGGTCGAAGCCTCCGGTGCCCGGCGGGCCAAGGACTGCTGTCGTGGTGAAGAGGCGACGATCCTGGGCCGACTCCGCAGTGTCGAGGCGTGTCCGAAGGCCGCGGGTGCCACCGTGCAGGCCGAGTTCTTCGACGGCACCGATGCCATCACCCTGGTGTGGATCGGGCGCAGGCGCATTCCCGGGATCGAACCGGGCAGGCGCATTCTGGTCCGTGGCCGCGTCGGCGACCGCGACGGCCGCAAAGTGATCTTCAACCCCTACTACGAATTGCGCGGGAACAGCTGACGTATGCCCTCCAGCGACGAGTACCGCACTGCCGCGGACCCCGAAGCCACCGTGGCGTTGCCCGTGGTCACCGATGAAACGGTGGACCCGGAAATCGACACCGAGGTCGACAAGGCCGAGCAAACCTTGCTCGAGCAGCTCGGCGGTTTCAGCGGCCTGATCTATTCCACCCTTCCCGTTCTGGTCTTCGTCCCGGTGAACACCTTCGCGGGCCTCACCGTGGCCATCTGGGCCGCACTCGGCGTCGCCGCCGCCATCCTCATCTGGCGGCTGGTCCAGCGCAGTCCCATCCAGCCTGCCGTCTCCGGTTTCCTCGGCGTCGGTCTGTGCGCGCTCATCGCCCAGCGGGTGGGCGAGGCCAAGGGCTTCTTCCTGTTCGGGATCTACACCAGCCTCGTGTACGCGGGCGTGTTCGCGGTGTCGATCCTGCTGCGCCGACCGCTGGTCGGGGTGATCTGGGGCGCGCTCAACGGCCACGGTTCCCACTGGCGTACCGACAAGCGCATTCGCAAGCTCTACGACCTGGCCACCGTTGTCTGGGTGGTCGTATTCGGCGCCCGCTACCTGGTGCAGTCACAGCTCTACGACACCGACCACACCACCTGGCTGGCCGTGGCGCGGATCGGCATGGGCTGGCCGCTCACCGCGGTGGCCCTGGTCGTCACCGTCTGGGCGGTGCGCCGCGCCGGGCACCTGCCCGCCGAGAAAGCCGACAAGTCCGGGGCCGGAACGGAATCCGTGCGCGCTTAGGGTGGGTAGCGGGGCGCCGGAGGTGGGGAAGTACCCACCCTGGGGTATCTGGTTGCGACCGGCCGTTCGTCGCACGATCAATGCGTACCGAAAAATACGCGATGATCGTGAGAGGACCGGCGACCATGATGGCAACCGAGCACCGAAATGAGCGACCGGCCACCACCGCCCGCCGCGACGCCACCAAGACCCCGGCGCCGGTCCTGTCGGAGAGCAAGCGCATCGGCGCCGAACTCGACGCGCTGATCGGCCCGGCCGCCCGCGGTGACCGCGAGGCCGTCGCGGAGATCCTGCGCCTGGTGCACCCACTGGTCCGCCGGTACTGCTCGGCACGCATGGGCTCCACCGGCCATCTCACCGTCACCGCCGACGATGTCACCCAGGAAGTCCTCATCGCCACCGTCACGGCCATCCCGCGCTACCGCGATCAGGGCAAGTCGTTTCTGGCCTTCGTCTACGGCATCGCCGCCAACAAAGTCTCCGACGCCTTCCGTCGCGGCAAGCACACCGCCTACCCGACGGCCGAGCTCCCCGACACCGCGAGTGCCTCCGCGGGTCCGGAGGACTGGGTCCTGGCGTTCGAGCGCCGCGCCGCCACCCATGAACTGATGAAGGTGCTCGCGCCGAATCACCGCGAGGTGCTGCACATGCGCATCGTGCTCGGCTGGAGCGCGGCTCAGACCGCCGAGGCCATCGGCACCAGCCCCGGGGTCGTCCGGGTGATGCAGCACCGCGCGCTCAACAAGCTGCGCGCGGAACTGAAAGTGGCGTAAGGACTCAGGGCTTCACGCCGTGGGTCGCCAGGGTCAGCCGCAGATCCTCTTCGGCCTCCACCGAGGTGACGAACAGCAGTTCGTCGTCGCCCTCGAACGGATCGTCGGGCTGCGGCACGATCACCCGGCCACCGCGCAGGATCGTCACCAGCGCGGTATCGCGCGGCATCGTCAATGTTCGCACCGGCTTGCCTGCCAGTTGGGTGTCGGAGGGCAGGGTGATCTCCACCAGGTTGGCCTGTCCCTGCCGCAACGTCATCAGCCGCACCAGATCACCCACCGACACGGCCTCCTCGACGAGTGAGGCGAGCAGCCGCGGCGTCGACACCGCCACGTCGACGCCCCACGACTCGTTGAACAGCCATTCGTTGCGCGGATCGTTGACCCGCGCCACCACCCGGCGCACCCCGAACTCGGTCTTGGCGAGCAGCGCGTGCACGAGGTTCGCCTTGTCGTCGCCGGTGGCCGCGATCACCACCTCATAGGTCTCGAGATCGGCGTTCTCCAGCAGCGACAGCTCACAGGCGTCGGCGTGCACCCAGACGGCGTCGGGGATGGCGGGCGGGTCGATGTGGTCGAGCTGGCGTTCGAGCAGCATCACGCGGTGTCCGCCGCGTAGGAGTTCCCTGGCGATCGAGCGCCCGACCGCGCCCGCTCCGGCGATGGCGACCTTCATGTGTTCAGTCCTCGCTCAGTGGGGCCTTGGCGGCCAGGGCTATCGCCTCGCCGACTGTGCCGGACGTGGCCGCGACGTAGACGACGTCGTCGGCCTGGACGATCGTCTTGGATTCGGGCAGCAGGCCCTGGCCGAAGCGCAGGATGAACGCCACCCGCACCTGCAGGTCGCGTTCCAGATCGCGCACGGTGCGACCGGACCAGTCCTCGTGCAGGGTCAGCTGGGTCACCGCCACCGCGCCGGTGGGGTCGCGCCAGGTGGTGGTCGAGTTGTCGCCGATGAGGGTGCGCAGGAACCGATCGGTGGTCCACGGCACGGTCGCGATGGTCGGGATCCCGAGTCGTTCGTACACCTCGGCGCGCTTGGCGTCGTAGATGCGAGCGACGACACGTTCGACGCCGAACATCTCTCTGGCCACTCGCGCCGAGATGATGTTGGAATTGTCACCGGAACTCACCGCGGCGAAGGCGTCGGCGCGCTCGATCCCCGCGCGGGTCAGCACCTCACGGTCGAAGCCGACGCCGATCACCTCCTGCCCGGTGAAGCCCTCACCGAGGCGGCGGAAGGCGGTGGGATCGCGGTCGATGACCGTGACCTCGTGACCCACCCGGGTCAGCGCACGCGCCAGTGACGAGCCGACACGCCCGCACCCCATGATCACTACGTACACCGTGCACCCTCGTTCCTTGCCTACCCGTGGCGTCCGGCAAGGACCGTACCCGCCGGATGCTCCCATCGCCCATTTTCCCCGCGCCGACGCGGGGCAAACAATCCAGACATCGCCGTGACGCCGATGAACGTGCGCGCGAAGGTGCTGGTGAACTCCTCTATGCTCAGCCCGGTGTCCAAGTTGACGACGGCAGCCAAGCGTGTGCTGCTGGGCAGGCCGTTCCGTAGCGATTCGCTCGGCCACACGTTATTGCCCAAGCGTATCGCTCTTCCGGTCTTCGCCTCCGATGCGATGTCGTCGGTCGCCTATGCCCCGGAGGAAATCTTCCTGGTGCTGTCGGCGGCGGGCATCTCGGCTTACGTGTACGCGCCGTGGGTCGGTCTTGCCGTAGCCCTGGTGATGGCGGTGGTCGTCGCCAGCTACCGGCAGAACGTGCATGCCTACCCGTCGGGCGGTGGTGACTACGAGGTCGCGACCAAGAACATCGGACCCAACGCCGGTCTGACGGTCGGCAGCGCGCTGCTGGTCGACTACGTGCTCACCGTCGCGGTGTCGATCTCCTCGGCGGCGTCGAACATCGGTTCCGCCATTCCGTTCGTGGCCACACACAAGGTGTTGTTCGCGGTGGTGGCGATCGCGATCCTCACCGCGATCAACCTGCGAGGCGTGCGCGAATCCGGTACGGCGTTCGCGATTCCGACCTACGCGTTCATCGTCGGCATGGTCGTGATGCTGGCCTGGGGCCTGTTCCGTACCTACGTGCTCGGCGACGACATCCAGGCCGAGTCCGCCGGTTTCGGGCTCAACGCCGAAGACGAGCACCTCTACGGCCTGGCCTTCGCCTTCCTGATCGCGCGCGCCTTCTCCTCCGGCTGTGCGGCGCTCACCGGTGTCGAGGCCATCAGCAACGGTGTCCCCGCGTTCCGTAAACCCAAGTCGCGCAATGCCGCGACCACCCTGCTGTTGCTGGGTTCCATCGCGATCGTGCTGCTGATGGGCATCATCATTCTGGCCCAGAAGATCCGCGTCGTGTACGCGCACGACCCCGCGCACCTGATCGGCGCGCCCGCCGATTATCACCAGAAGACCCTGATCGCGCAGATCGCCGAAGCGGTGTTCCACGGCTTCCCGATCGGTTTCTTCTTCATCACCATCGTCACCGCGCTGATCCTGGTGCTGGCCGCCAACACCGCGTTCAACGGTTTCCCCGTACTCGGTTCGATTCTGGCCCAGGACCGCTACCTGCCCCGTCAGCTGCATACCCGCGGCGACCGGCTCGCGTTCTCCAACGGCATCCTCTTCCTCTCGGGTGCGGCGATCGCGTTCGTGGTGGTCTTCGGCGCCGAGGTGACCAAGCTGATCCAGCTCTACATCGTGGGTGTGTTCGTCTCGTTCGTGCTGAGCCAGACCGGCATGCTGCGGCACTGGACGCGCCTGCTGCGCACCGAGACCGACCCGGCGCAGCGCAGGCAGATGATGCGTTCCCGGGTGATCAACGCGATCGGTTTGACCGCGACGGGCGCCGTGCTGATGATCGTGCTGGTCACCAAGTTCTTCGCCGGTGCCTGGATCGCGATCCTCACGATGGTGGCGATCTTCGTCGTGATGAAGCTGATCCGGAAGCACTACGACTCCGTCTCGCGCGAACTCGACGAATCCGACTGGGACGGCGTGCTGCCCAGCCGCACCCACTCGCTGGTCCTGGTCTCCAAGCTGCACCTGCCCACGCGCCGTGCGCTGGCCTTCGCGCGCGCCACCCGCCCGGACACGCTGGAGGCGGTGACGGTCAACGTCGACGACGCCGACACCCGCAAGCTGGTACGCGAATGGGAGAACAGCGAGATCAACGTGCCGCTGAAGGTGATCGAATCGCCCTACCGCGAGATCACCAAGCCGGTACTCGAATACGTCAAGCGGGTGCGCAAGAACGCACCGCGCGACGTGGTCACCGTGTTCATCCCCGAATATGTGGTCGGACACTGGTGGGAGCAGGTGCTGCACAACCAGTCCGCGCTGCGGTTGAAGGGCAGATTGCTGTTCGAGCCGGGTGTGATGGTGACGAGCGTGCCGTGGCAGCTCAGTTCCTCTACCAGGGCCAAGCAGGCAGGCGAAGTGAACGCACCGGGTTCGGTGCGTCGAGGTTTCGAACGACCAGGACGTCGCGAATGAGCGGCGCGCCGGTCGAGGGTGAGAGTGGGTGTGGCCGTGAGTGATTGGAGCGGACAAGAATTCGAGGTACGTCTCGGGGCGCCGGGGCACGGCGGATTCATCGTCGCTCGCCACGAGGGCCGGGTCGTGTTCGTGCGACACGGGCTGCCCGGTGAGCTGGTGCGCGCTCGGGTGACCGAGGATCGCGGCGGTTCGTTCTGCCGCGCCGATGCCGTCGAGATCATCGAGGCGTCCGCGGACCGGGTGCCCGCCACCTGTCCCGTCTCGGGACCCGGTGGTGCGGGGTGCTGTGATTTCTCCTTCGCCACGCCCACGGCGCAGCGTGCGCTCAAAGCCACGGTGGTGGAAGAGCAGCTGCGGCGGTTGGCCAAGATCGAGCATGCGGTGACGGTCGAACCGATCGCCGGTGATTCCGGTGCCGACACCGGCGGTTGGCGCACGCGGGTGCGGTTGGTCGTCGACGGTGCGGGGCACGCTGGTGTGCATCGCTACCGCAGCACCGAGGTGATCGCGGATCTGCGCTGCCCGCAGCCTGTCGCCGGTGCGCTCGACGGTGTCGCGGATCGGTTGTGGACCCCGGGTGCCGATCTGGTCGTCGCGATCGACGGTGACGGTGTGCGTCATATCGTGGAACTGGCCGAGACTCCGGCCTCGGGCCCGGCCGGTCGTCCCGAGACTCCGCGTGGCGGCAGTCGCGGTCGTGGTCAGCGGCCGGGGCGCCGTCGCGAGTCGGTGCCGCCCGCGGGTGATGAGCGTGGTGTGATCCGGGACCGGGCGGCGTCGCGTAAGTCGGCCATGAACGCGCCTCGCGAGGAGTGCGTGGTCGAAGGTTCGGGTCGTGTTGTGGAGTATGTGGCGGGGCGCCGGTGGGAACTGTCGGCGACGGGGTTCTGGCAGGCGCATCGTGGTGCGGCGCAGTGTTATTCGGATCTGATCGCTGAATGGTCGGGGCTTGCCCCCGGTGGGTCCGGTTGGGATCTCTACAGCGGTGTCGGTGTCTTCGCTGCCCGGCTTGCCGAGCAGACGGGGCAGACCGGCGCGGTGGCCGGTGTCGAATCGGCTCGTTCGGCGGTGGTCGACGGGGTGGCGGCGTTGGGCGATCTGCCGTGGCTGGAATTGCACAGCGATCGGGTCGAGCGGTGGGCTCGGAGTGCTTCCGGTCGGCCGGATGTCGTGGTGCTCGATCCGCCGCGGGCCGGTGCCGGTAAGGATGTCGTCGCTGCCGTCACCGACGCGGATCCGCGTCGGATCGTTCATATCGGTTGTGACCCCGCGGCTTTCGCTCGTGACCTCGGGTTGTACCTCGACGCCGGGTATCACCTCGCGGAGTTGCGGGCGTTCGATGCGTTCCCGGCTACCCATCACGTGGAGTGTGTGGCGTTGCTCGATCGCTGACGAGTGCTGGTGCCCGGCTGGTTTCGGGCAACAGCGGAGTCAGTCGAGGGCCCAGGTCACTCGGACGCTCGCGCCGACTTCGGTTTCGCCGGGGACAACGGGGACGGGGGAGCCGGCGCGTGCCATCAGCATGGGGGACGAGTCCATCTCCGCGCTGATGTCGTAGGCCCGGCTGGAGGGGGGAGCGGTGTCCTCGGTGATCTGGAGGACAGCGCCGAGGCTTACCCCGGCGCGGGCCGCGTACTGCTCGGCCTTGGCCTTCGCGTCGTCGAATGCCGCGTCGCGGGCTTGTTCGAGCAGCGGCGCGGGGTCGGCGACGCCTCGGGTCAGACCGCCGAGGCGCACGTCGTCGCCGCCCGCGTTCACCGCGGCGGCGACTGTGTCGGCGGGCTCGGTGCCGGTTCCTTCGCGCAGCGACACGCTGAGGCCGGTGGATGCCAGATATCCGGCGATCTCGGTGCGGCCGTTGTCGGTGTAGACGGTCTCGGTGCGCACGCTCAAGCCGCTGGTCGCCATGTCGGCGTCACTCACTCCGGCAGCCCGCAGTGCCGCGACGACCGCGCTCACCTGGTCACCGGCGCGCCCGTAGGCCCCGGCGACGGTGTCGGCGCGCGATTCCACCGACAACGTCAACCGGATGAGGTCGGGGACCGCGCGCACCACGCCGCGCCCGAAGGTGGTCGTGCTCGCCTGCCAGGATTTCTTGCTCACCGCGGTACTCCTGTCGGTCGAAGGCTGCTGTGCTGCTCAACGTCTCGCGTCCGGACCGAGTTCCACTGCCCGGGTCAGTAGTTCTCGGAGTTCGCCGACACTGTGCGTACAGCTGCGTTCGGAAATGGTCAGTAGTTTTCGGAGTTCGCCGATACTGTGCGTACAGCTGCGTTCGGAAATGGTCAGTAGTTTTCGGAGTTCGCCGATACTGTGCGTACAGCTGCGTCCATTTGCGCGTATGCCCCGGCCGCGAGTCGTTGCAGCAGAGCGAGTTTCAGTTGCGGGTGCTGCTCGGCGAGCTCGTCGAACACGGCGGGACTCATCACCGCCACGCGGACCCCGGTCTCGGCGACGATGTCGTTGACGAATCTCTCACCGATCAACATCGGGATCTCGCCGAACGACATCCCCGCCGAAAACGTCACCAACCGGTGCACCCGCCCGTCGGTACCGGGGAACGTCCCCCGCACCCGCCCGTCGAGAATCAGATACAGCCCGGACCGTGGTTCACCGCGTTCGGCGATCACCTCACCTCGGGCGAACGTGCGGACGACGAACTCCGCGCACAGCCGGTCCCGGTCGGCGGCGTCCAGCCCCACCAGCAACGGATGCTCAGCGAGGTCGATCGACGTGCGGGCGCTCGTCCCGGCCGGTCGACGCCGGTCGAGCACGATGTCCTCGCACCATTCGGTGGCGGTATCCCGGTCGATGAACACCCGCCCGCGTGGATCGTCGGGATCCAGACTCGACGCCTCGTGCCCGAGCTTGGCATCGGGATCGACCAGCGCCACTCGGCTGCCGCGGCGTACCAGCTCGGTCTGCAACTGCTCGACCATGCCGCGGGCCACCTGACTCACCTCACCGACCCGCCGCAGGTCGATCACCAGCGCGTCGAGCTCGTCGGCGTTGGCCTCGATCGCCCGAACCGCCCGCTCGGCGCCGGCGAACAACAGGTCGCCGTGCAGCTCGTAGACCCGCGCCCGGTCACCGTGGGCGGCCAGCACCTCGGCGTCCTCGGGCGTGCGGCGCAATCGCGACGGCAGCTGCGCCACCGAGTAGTCGGCTCTGATCGCGGTGCGCGCGGACCGGGTCACGTGACAGAAGTGCAATTCGAGCCGCCGCGACAGCTCCCGGCACGCCGCGGCCCCGCGCACACTGTTGCCGTGCCCGTCCAGCCTCGGCGAATACACCGAGATCCCGAGCTGACCGGGCAGCACCGCGATGATCCCGCCGCCGACCCCGCTCTTGGCCGGCAGCCCGACCGTGGTCACCCAGTCACCGGCGGCGTTGTACATGCCGCAGGTGGTCATCACGCTGAGCACCCGTTCGGTGAGCGAGGTCGACAGCGCCCGTTCGTGTGTCTTCGGATTGACCCCGTTGTCGGCCAGCGTCGCCGCCATCATGGCCAGATCGGCACAGGTGATCTCGATCGAGCACTGCCGGAAGTAGCGGTCGACCGCATCGTCGGGGTCGTCGTCGATGATGCCGACCGAGCGCAGCATGTACCCGATCGCCCGATTGCGGAACCCGGTGCGGGCCTCGGATTCGTAGACCGCCTGGTCCATCGTCAACTCGCGCCCGGCGAAGCGGGAGTAGCAGCGACGAACCCGCTCGAACTTGTCGGCGGCGTCGCGGCCGTTGATCAGCGAGGCCGCGGTGATGGCCCCGGAGTTGATCATCGGATTGCTCGGCCGCTGGGTCTCCGGTTCGAGGCTGATCTCGTTGAACGGCTCACCGGACGGCTCCACATCGATGTGCGCGGCCACCCCGTCGAGCCCGCGATCGGCCAGCGCCAACGCATAGGTGAACGGCTTGGAGATCGACTGGATGGTGAACCCGATATCGGTGTCGCCGACTTCGTATACCAGCCCGTCGGCGGTGGCCAGGCACAAGCCGAACGAATCCGGTGCGACCGCGGCAAGCTCGGGGATGTAGTCGGCGGGCGCGCCGGAGGTGTCCTCGCGGCAGGCCGCGTACACCTCGTCGAGCATGCCTGCCACCACACCCGGGTCGATCGTGCGCGTCGCGCCGTGGCTTCGGGTCACAGCGTCACTGTAGGTCGCGCCGTCACCGAGTGCGGGCGGGGACGCGCGGGAGATTGTCCTCACAGCCGAGAACGCAGTGAGGTAAGCCTTTGTAGAACCCGATTTCCGCTTGCGCGTCCTGTTCAGCGGCCATGGGGCGGTATCGTCGTCGCGACCGTAGACCTCGCTGTGCCCGTGCTGGGTAGGGCCCGCGAGCCTGTGCCCGTCACGCGGGCAAATACACTGGGCTGATCACAATGTAGTCCGGAGGGAGCGAGTTCAGGTGGGAGTGCTGTCGCGGGTGGATTCACCCGAAGATCTGCGCCGGCTGAGCGTGCCGCAACTGCGGGATCTGGCGGACGAGATCCGCGAGTTCCTGGTGCAGAAGGTCGCCGCCACCGGAGGCCATCTCGGCCCCAATCTAGGGGTGGTCGAACTGACCATCGCCCTGCACCGGATTTTCGATTCGCCGGC
Organism: Nocardia salmonicida; assembly: GCF_036142455.1. Taxonomy (NCBI): domain Bacteria; kingdom Bacillati; phylum Actinomycetota; class Actinomycetes; order Mycobacteriales; family Nocardiaceae; genus Nocardia; species Nocardia salmonicida. The sequence goes on along the minus strand of NZ_CP108014.1, from coordinate 3,845,164 downwards.
CGACCCGTTGATCTTCGACACCGGCCATCAGGCCTACGTGCACAAGATCCTCACCGGCCGCAAGGACCGCTTCGACTCGCTGCGCAGCCGCGACGGCCTGTCGGGCTACCCGAGCCGCGCCGAGAGCGAACACGACTGGGTCGAGTCCTCGCACGCGTCGGCCGCGTTGTCCTACGCCGACGGTCTGGCCAAGGCGTTCGCGCTCACCGACCAGGACCGCACCGTGGTGGCGGTCGTCGGTGACGGCGCGCTCACCGGCGGCATGTGCTGGGAGGCGCTCAACAACATCGCGGGCGCCCCCGATCGTCCGGTGGTGGTGGTCGTCAACGACAACGGTCGTTCCTATGCCCCCACGATCGGTGGCCTCGCCGACCGCTTGACCGCCCTGCGCACCCAGCCCGCCTACGAGCACGCACTGGTCGCCGGGAAACGCATTCTGAAAAGCATTCCCGCCGTGGGGGATTCGGCGTATTCGATGGTCCACGCGCTCAAGGCCGGGATCAAAGACGCGGTGAGCCCGCAGGAACTGTTCTCCGATCTGGGCATGAAGTACGTGGGCCCGGTCGACGGTCACGATCTCGTCGCGCTCGAGGCAGCCATGCGACGCGCCAAGGACTTCGGTGGTCCGGTCGTGGTGCACGTGGTCACCCGCAAGGGCAACGGTTACGAGCACGCCGAGAACCACGTCGCCGACCAGATGCACGCTTGCGACCCGATCGACCCGCTCACCGGCCGCCCCCTCGCCGGCAAGAAGGCCAAGGGCTGGACCGCGGTGTTCTCCGAGGAGCTCATCGAACACGGCGCGCGTCGCGACGACATCGTCGCCATCACCGCCGCCATGCCGGGCCCGACCGGTCTGGCCGCGTTCGGTGAACGCTTCCCCGAGCGCATGTTCGACGTCGGCATCGCCGAACAGCACGGCATGGCCTCAGCCGCCGGTCTGGCGTTGGGCGGCATGCACCCGGTGGTCGCCATCTACGCCACCTTCCTCAACCGTGCGTTCGACCAGCTCTTGATGGACGTGGCGCTGCTCAAGCAGCCCGTCACGGTCGTGCTGGACCGCGCGGGCGTCACCGGCCCCGACGGTGCCAGCCACAACGGCATGTGGGACCTCTCGCTGCTCGGCATCGTCCCCGGCATCCGCGTCGCGGCCCCCCGCGACGGCGCCACCCTGCGTGAGGAACTGGCCGAAGCGCTCGCCGTCTCCGACGGTCCGACCGTGTTGCGTTTCCCGAAAGGCAGTGTCGCCGAAGACATCACGGCCGTAGAACGTCTCGACGGTCTGGACGTGCTGCGACTGGCCGTCCCCAGCGCGGGGTCCGCGCAGTCCCAGCACGGTGACGTCCTGATCGTCGCCGTCGGCCCCTTCGCCGACACCGCCATGAAGGTCGCCGAACTGCTGGAACCGCAAGGGATCTCGGTCACCGTCGTCGACCCGCGCTGGGTCATCCCGGTCTCCGACACCCTGGTCAAGCTCGCCGAGAACTACCGCCTCGTCGTCACCGTCGAAGACGGCGGCCTGCACGGCGGGATCGGTTCCACCGTCTCCGCGCGCCTGCGCGACGCGGGCCTCGATGTCCCCACCCGCGATCTCGGTGTGCCACAACAGTTCCTGGACCACGCCTCCCGCAACGAGATACTCGAAGAGCTCGGCCTCACCCCCGACGCCATCGCTCAGCGGATCGGCGGCTGGCTGCAATCACGCTGATCGGGGCGGTACAGCACCCGCCGCGTGTCGGGTGTTGTACCGCTCAGGGCAGCCCCGCGGCGGGGCAGGGCGTGACGGCCCGCGACGACAGGACCCGCACGATCCTGCACGCCCTGCGAGGATTCCTGACGTTCTCGGACGCCCGAGGTCGCTCAGTGGTGAGGCCGCCGAGCGACTACCGCGAAGTTCAACGGGATGCGTGGTGCGCCGTCGGGCAGCGTCCACCCTTGCTCGCAGGGTACGAGATCGGAAAACGCGGGCCAATCCATATAGGGCAGCTCCGTCAACGCTTCGATGACGAGCCCGGCACCCAGCAGCGCTCCGACGATCTCGCCCAGATCGTGGCGCCACTCGTGATGGGTGGTGTGGGCGATCTGTCCGTCCGACTCCTCGGTGTAGGTACCCGAGTCCGAGTAGCTCCGAGCGCCGCCGCCACCGAGGTAATCGTCGTCGATCTCCCACGGTTCGAACTGCATCGCACCCAGAATCGGATGATCGTCGCGGATCACGAACACCCCACCCGGTTCGAGCAGGTCATGGATCGACCGCCCCCACGCGATGAGCTCCGGCAGCCAGACGATGGTGCCCGCACTGGTCACGATGGTATCGAAGCGCCGATCGAGCACTGCCGAGGCGAACCGCGCGTCCCCCTCCACCCAGGTGATGTCGCGACCGTCGGCCTCGCCGATCCGCGCCGCGTGCCGCAGCGAGTTCGGCGACAGATCCAGCCCGTGTACCTCCACCGCGCCCAGCCGAGCCCAGGACACGGTGTCGGTACCGATGTGACACTGCAGATGCAGCAGCGACCGCCCCTGGATCCCGGATTCCGGGAGATGCGGCGCCAGCACCGCGAGATCGTTGCGCACCACCGAGGAAATATCGTCCGGATCGGCCAGGAAGGCGTCGACGTCGTACATCCGCGACCGCGCGTGCACGTCGGCCCGGTCGTCCCAATTCGCCCGATTGGCGGCGATCGCTTCGGCTTCGAGCACGGCATGACCTTTCGACGGCGGCGTGATGGCGAGAATCAACGCTAGCGTCGAGCACGCATCGGGTCGATCTATTTTGTGCTGCTTGACCTCTCGGAAGCGCTCGGCAACCCGTACACCATGACGGGCGGCGAGTACCGATCTCTGAGCGCCTGACGGCGCGTCGTGGTCGGCCTATTCGGACGTAGGCGTTAGGGCCTTGGTCAGCGCGGGGACGGCGAGGGTGCGCTGCCATAGACGCGCTCCACCTGCAAGGAGAAAGGCCTCGATCCTCGCGGACAACTCTTCGGGTGTGCCGACGTTTTTGTAGTCCGGGAGTCCATCCCAGCACAGACGGCGGACCAGGTCAGGGGAGAGCAGGTTCTCGACCGGGATGGAGTGTTCGGTGGAGAGTTCGCCCATGGCGCCGCGGGCGGTGGTGAGGCGGGCGGCGGCGACGGGGTCGCGGCGTTCCCAGCGGTTGACCGGCGGTGGGCCGTCGAAGGGGAGGGTCAGTGGGGGGAGTTGTTTGTCGGGGAGGGTGCGGCCTCGTTCGACGGCGGCCAGCCAGTCGCGCGAGTAGCGGCGCTGGCGGGGGCCGCCGAAGACGGGGAGGGTGCGCAGTTGCGCGATCGAGCGGGGTTCGACGGTGGCGGCGGCGACGATGGCCGAGTCGGGCAGGATGCGGGCGGGGGCGACGTCGCGGGCGCGGGCGAGTTCGTCGCGGGTGGTCCACAGTTCGCGCACGATTGCCAGTTGGCGGGTGCGGCGCAGGGTGTGGATGCCGGAGGTTCGGCGCCAGCGGTCGGCCTTGGGAGAGGGCGGGTCCATGGTGCGGACGTGCTCGAATTCCTCTGCGGCCCAGTCTAGTTTGCCCTGGGCGGTGAGGTCGGCGGCGACGGTGTCGCGCAGTTCGAGGAGCAGTTCCACGTCGAGGGCGGCGTAGTTGAGCCATTCGTCGGGCAGCGGGCGGCTCGACCAGTCGGCGGCGCCGTGACCCTTGCGCAGGGAGCGGCCGAGGAGGTTTTCGACCATCGCGGCCAGGCCGACGCGTTCGTAGCCGGCGATGCGGCCGCCGAGTTCGGTGTCGAACAGGCGGGCGGGACGCAAACCCAGTTCGGCGAGGCCGGGCAGGTCCTGGTCGGCGGAGTGCAGGACCCATTCGAGGTCGTTGATCGCCTCGGCCAGGGGGGTCAGCGCGTCGGTGACGGGAATCGGGTCGATGAGGAACGAGCCAGCGCCTTCGCGGCGGAGCTGGATCAGGTACGCCCGTGCCGAATAGCGGAAACCGGACGCGCGTTCGGCGTCGACGGCCAGGGGACCGGTGCCCGCGGCGAGGGCTTTGGCGGCCGCGGCGACCTCGTCGGCGGTCGCCAGCACAGGTGGAACGCCCTCGGCAGGGACGAGCAGGGGCTCTGCTGCGGTGGGTTCCTCGGCGACCGACATAAACGTGAACTCTACGTGGCGATCAAGGGCGATCGGTGCGGGTATAGGACTCCGGTCGTAAATGGGTGATCCCGGCGGGCGGCAGCCCGGCGGCAAAGGCCAGCACTTCGCAGAACGCTTCGACGTGTCGGCGCATCTCGGTGGTCGTCGCCGTCCACGACGCGCGCAGTTCGAGCTGGTGGGCACGTGGTGGGCCCGCGATATCGCCGTAGCGGACCGAGCTGGTCGCGGTGACCGTGCCGCCGAGAGCGGTGAACGGTTCGCCGCGCGATTCCAGGGAGTCGACCAGCCAGCTCCACGCGACCTCGGGTAAGAGCGGGTCGGCGGCGAGCGCGGCGTCGATATCGGCCTGGATGTAGGCGACGAGCCGGAACACGCCGTTCCAGGCCTCGTCGCCGTCGGGGTCGTGTAGCAGGATCAGCCTGCCGAACGCGTCGCCCTCGGAGTCGATGGGCACCACCGGGCCCTCGGGGTGGATGACCTCCGCTCCGAGCGCATAGGAGAACGGCGCCAACCGTTGCGGAGGCCGGATAGGCGCCAGCTCGATTTGTGGGTGCACTGTTGCGGTGCCCATCGCATCGACCGCCGCCCGAAAAGAAGCAGGCTCACGGGGCGTTCCCCCGGTCGGTGCGGCGCCGTCGCGGATGTCGAGCGGTGTCACGAGGAGGAACGGTAGACGGTGGGTGCCCGGTGCCGTCGGAGGCGCGCCGCCTTGCGCGTTGCGTGCGGGCCGTGTTGCGGAGGGTGCATTCTCGGCGGCGATGTGATGCGCGATGTGCGACGCGAACGGGTCCGGTGGGTGTCGGGTATCCGGCGGACCGAACGTGTGGTTGGTCCCACACCTCGACTGGGCGTGCGGTTGGTCGGGGTTCGATGCTTAGGATGAACGGCGATGAGCACTTACACCCGCCGCCGGTTGACCGATGCCCCTTTCCTGGCCGCCGCCACCGGCGCGACGCCCAGCAGGCGCCCGGTGTGGTTCATGCGTCAAGCCGGTCGATCGCTGCCGGAGTACCGCGAACTACGCAAGGGCGTCGGCATGCTCGAGTCGTGCTTCGACCCGGAGCTGGTGTGCGAGATCACCATGCAGCCGATCCGCCGCCACGGCGTCGACGCGGCAATCCTGTTCTCCGACATCGTCGTTCCGCTCAAGGCCGCGGGCATCGACCTCGACATCGTGCCCGGCGTCGGTCCGGTCATCGCCTCGCCGGTGCGCACCGAGGCCGACGTGCGTGCGCTGCCGCGACTGCGCCCCGAAGAGGTCGGCGCGGTCACCGAAGGCGTGCGACTGCTCACCGCGGCGCTCGGCGACACCCCGCTCATCGGTTTCGCGGGCGCACCGTTCACCCTCGCCTCCTACCTGGTGGAAGGTGGGCCGAGCAAGCAGCACGAGCGCACCAAGGCGATGATGCACGCCGATCCGAAGACCTGGCATGCCCTCCTCGGCGCCCTCACCGACATCACCATCGCCTTCCTGCAGGCCCAGTTGTCGGCCGGTGTCGACGCGGTGCAGCTGTTCGATTCCTGGGCGGGCGCGCTGTCGCTGGCCGATTACCGTGAGTTCGTGCTGCCGCATTCGGAGCGGGTGTTCGCGGAGGTCGCCTCCGCCGGAGTGCCGCGTATCCATTTCGGTGTCGGCACGGGCGAGCTGCTCGGCGCCATGGGTGAGGCAGGCGCCGACGTGGTCGGCGTGGACTGGCGAGTGCCGCTCACCGACGCGGTGCGTCGGGTCGGCGCCGGAAAAGGCTTACAGGGCAACCTGGATCCCGCGATCCTGTTCGCCGGATTCGACGCGGTCGAGGCCGAGACGCGGCGGATCGTGCGCGAAGCCGACGAGGCGATCACGCTCGGCGCGACCGGGCACATCTTCAATCTCGGCCACGGCGTACTGCCCGATACCGATCCCGGCGTGTTGACGGCGCTGGTCGAGCTGGTGCACTCGCTGTAGAGGTCGGTGCCCGGCCGACGTCCGTCAGGGTGCGCGTCGTCGGCGGGCACGTCGCGGCTACGGTCGTGGCATGAGGATCGCGGTCGTCGGTGGCGGAATCAGCGGGCTCGTCGCGGCCTATCGGTTGCGGCAGCGGTTGGGAGGCAGCGCCGATATCGTCGTGCTCGAGCAGAGCGGGCGGGTCGGCGGGGTGCTGCACACCCGCGAATTGGCCGGGGAGCCAGTCGATCTCGGCGCTGAGGCGTTCGTGGGACGTAGGCCCGAGGTGATCGAGTTGATGAACGAACTCGGCCTGGCCGACCAGCTGGTGCGACCTGCCGGAAAACGGCCGCTGATCTGGGCGCAGGGGTCGGTGCATCCGCTGCCGGGGCGCACCCTGATGGGGATTCCGTCTGATGCCGAGTCACTGCGCGGGCTGGTCGACGATGCGACGCTGGATCGGGTCGCCGCCGAGGCACGGCGTCCGCTGCACTGGGAGCCAGGATCGGACGTCGACGTGCAGACCCTGGTGGGTGACCGTTTCGGCAGGCAGGTCGTCGAGCGGAGCGTCGATCCCCTGCTGGGTGGGGTCTATGCGGGGATCAGTGCTTCCATCGGCGTCCGCGCCGCGCTGCCCACCCTTGCCGAGGCGCTCGACGACGGTGCTTCGAGTCTCACCGAGGCCGTCCGCGCGGCGATGCCCGCCCCCAGTTCGGCCCCGGTGTTCGGTGGTCTGCGCGATGGCTACGGAGCCCTGCTCGCCGCGCTGGCCGAAGCTTCGGGAGCCCGTTTCGTCACGACCACGGCCGCGACGCGCGTAGCCCGCGCACCGCGCGGCTGGGTGGTGGACCCGCTCGGAGCCGTCGACGCGGTGGTCATCGCGACGCCGGCTCCGGTCGCTGCCCGACTCCTGCACTACGTAGCGCCCGAAGCAGCCCAGGCCGCCGCCGGTATCGAGCTGTCCTCCTCGGCGCTCGTCGCCATGGCCCTCCCGCGCGACACGCCACTGCCGGACAACTCCGGCATCCTCGTTGCCACCGGAGAACCCTTGCGCGCCAAGGCCTTCACCCTGTCCAGCCGCAAATGGCCCCATCTGGCCGAGCGCGACGTCGCCCTGGTCCGCGCCTCCTTCGGCCGTCTCGGCGACGACAAGTCGCTGTCGTGGACCGACGACGACCTCGTCGCAGCGGCGGTCGCCGACCTGTCCACCGTCACCGGCATTCCGATCACCCCGCTCGAAGCGGTCGTCCAACGCTGGCCCGGCGGCCTTCCGCAATACGCCCCCGGCCACACCGAACGGATCGCGACACTCGAATCCGCCATCGCTCCCCTCGACGGCATCGCGGTCGCGGGCGCCTACCTCCATGGCGTGGGTGTCCCCGCCTGCGTCGCCTCGGGCACCGCCGCCGCGGAACGCGTGGCTACCGCGTATATCGAGAGCACACAGCGCTAATCCCGATGCTGGGCGATATTGAAGACATTTCCATCAGGTGCGCGGACGAAGAATCGGGTGATGCCCCACGGCTCGGTGGTCAGCGGGTAGACGATCTCGTATCCCCGCTGCTGCGCCGCGGCCAGCGCCGCCTCGACATCGTCGACCTTGACCGAAACAACAGGATTCTCCGGGGCGGTCGCGTCCTGGGTGACGAGTTGGATGTTCGCCCCGGTCTCTGGTGACGAGTACCGCGCCACCCATCCCAAATTGAACTCCTCATCCCCGAGCCCGAGATAGTCCGCATAGAAACTCCGGGCGATTCCGATATCGGCAACCGGAATGTCGGCGATAACGCTGATGACACGCATACGATCCTCCTACGCGGCGAGCGACTACTGGATGTGCGTTGCCCCAATCTATTCCGGTCCGCCTTTCCCGACCAGGCCCCCGGCGCGTCATCGACCACCGGCGACCGTGGTGCCGCGTGATCGTTGTGAGTCACTCAGCGGCACAGGCACACTGGAACGATGCAGAGATTCGACGCGGTGCTGTGTGATCTGGACGGCGTGCTCCGTCAATTCGACCACGACCGTCAGCGCGAGATCGAGGGAGCGCTACGGTCTCCCCGTGCTGGCCACCGCCTTCGCTCCTGAACAGATACGCCCGGTCATTCTCGGGCTGGTCACCGCCGAACAGTGGCTGGCCTCGATCACCGCGGCGCTCGGCGGTCACCTCGACGCGGTCCGGGCGGTCGATGCCTTCGCCGCCGTCGAGCTTCTGGGTCGACGAGAAGGTCAGGGATCTGCTGGCGCAGGTCCGCACGCGCGTGCCGCTGGTCCTGGTCACCAACGCGATGGACGACCTCGACGCCCATCTGGCCCGGATGCTCCTCACGGGTTTCGCCGACACCGTGATCAGCAGCGCGGCCGTCGGCGTCGCGAAACCCGACCTGCGCATCTACGAGATCGCCGCCGAAGCAGCCGGTGTCGCGCCGAACCGCTGTGTGTTCATCGACGACCGGCCGGAGAACGTGGCCGCAGCACGGTCGCTCGGCATGACCGGCATTCATTTCCGTGGGATCGACGATCTAGCGGTACTCGGCGCGAAGGCCTGAAACCCGTCGTCAGGTCGATGGCCCGGCTGACCAGCGGCGTGTCATCGGACATCGGTGATAGCGATGCTGCATGATCGCCCGCTGTGACCATTGCCGGTGAGCAGCGCAGCGCGCGGAGCCTGATCCTCGATCCCGATCTCGGGCCTGTCGAACTTCACGACGGTGAAGTGACGACGGTGACCTCGGTGTTCGGCAGTGACGAGTCCTCGCCGTGGCGGGCGAGTAGGCCGGTGGCGGACTGAGCCCCAGCGGCGGGCGAAAACGCCGCAGTGGCACCATAGATCCATGGCGCGACTCGACTACCAGGCTCTCAACTCCTCCATTCGATACCTGATGTTCTCGGTGTTCCAGATTCAGCCGGGCGTGCTCGGTGAGGACCGAGCGGGGGCGATCAAGGAGGCGCAGGCGTTCTTCGACGGACTCGCCGACAAGGGTGTGGTGCTGCGCGGGATCTACGACGTGGCGGGGCTGCGGGCCGACGCCGATTTCATGCTGTGGACCCATGCCGAGCGGGTCGAGGATCTGCAGGCCGCGTACTCCGACTTCCGGCGGACCACCGAGCTGGGCAGGGCGAGTGCGCCGGTCTGGAGCAACGTGGCAGTGCACCGGCCCGCGGAGTTCAACAAGAGCCACATTCCGGCGTTCCTGGCAGGGGAGGACGCGGGGAACTACATCTGCGTGTACCCGTTCGTGCGGTCCTACGAGTGGTACCTGCTCCCCGACGAGGAGCGGCGCAAGATGCTCGCCGACCACGGCAAGGCCGCACGTGGGTACCCGGATGTGCGGGCCAACACGGTTACTTCCATGGCGCTGGGCGACTACGAGTGGCTTCTCGCGTTCGAGGCCCCCGAGCTGCACCGGATCGTCGATCTGATGCGCGACCTGCGGGCCACCGAGGCGCGCCTGCACGTGCGCGAAGAGGTGCCGTTCTTCACCGGACCGCGCGTCGAGGTCGAGCAGCTGATCACCGCACTGCCGTAGCAAGGCGGACACCGAAGGCCCGATTATCAAGCGGGCCTTTCTCATCGGCCTGATGTAGCAGCGGTCTCACGCTCACGTATCGTGAGCGGGCCGATTGTGGCTATGAGGGTGAGAGAGATTCGCGCGTGGTACCAGGGTGGGGAACGGACCGGACCGAAGAGGACCGATCCGCTGTAGCGGCTATCGATCGAAACGCACCGGAAACGGCTGAGTCGCGCCGCACTCCGGCGCAGTGGCTGCGCTCGGCGCGCACCGACCTGGTCGTCGCCGGTTGCTACCTGTCACTCGCGGTTTTCGTACTCGCCGGGCTGTGGTCGAACCCCCGCAGTGGCTACCTGAGCAAGAGCGATCAGGACCAGACGCTTTTCGAGTGGTTCAATGCCGTCACGGCACGAAATATCACCCACCTGGGGAGTCCGCTCAGCACGCAGCTGCAGAATTATCCCGACGGCGTGAACATGATGGCCAATACCCTCATGTACGGCTGGGGGGTACCGTTCACGCCTGTCACCCTGCTTTTCGGGCCGACCGTCACGTTCGTGTCGGCGCTCACGTTCGGCCTGTCCGGCACGGCGTTCGCCTGGTACTGGGTATTTTCGCGCGAGCTGGTGACCTCGAAATTCGCCGCGGCCGTTGGCGGTGTGTTCTGCGGCTTCGCGCCCGCGATGATCGCGCACACCAATGGGCACGCGAATTTCGTTGTCCTGGTGTTGCTTCCGATCATCGCTGTGCAGGTCATCAAAATGGCGCGCCACGCGGAGAACGCCGTCGGGGCACGACCCGTGTGGCAACCGCGCTCCGCCGTCGTGCTCGGACTGCTTGTCGCTCTGCAGCTCACGCTGGGTGAGGAGCCGCTGCTGATCTTCGCGCTCGGCTTCGCGGTCTTCGCCCTGGCCTACCTGCGCACCCGGCCCGCCATCGTGCTCGCGTTGCGCGCGACGGCCCCGTCGGTACTGCTCGCGGCGCTGATCACACTGACGCTCACCGGTTTCGGGCTGTGGTGGCAGTTCGCCGGACCGCAGTCGTACCGATTCATCGGGATCGGCCGGGTCGGCAACGACATTCTGTCGCTGTTTCAGTTCTCGCCGGAGTCGGCGGGCAGCATGTTCTCGTTCGGCCCCGATGTAAGCATCAATCCGACCGAGGACAACGCCTACTTCGGGTGGCCACTCCTCCTGCTCGTCGCCGTGGCCGTGTTCGTCCTGCGGCGCGAGCGCATTGTGCGGGCCGCTGGGATCGTCATCGTGGTGTTCACGACGCTGTCGCTCGGCATTGTGCTGTCCTTCGACGGCGTCGTGCGCTTCGGCGACGGCGACTTCGCCATGGTGCCGATGCCATGGCTGGCCTTCGGGTGGATCCCGCCACTGAACGGGATCATCGAATCACGGTTCGCGATGGCGGCCATTCCGGTCATCGCGATAATCCTGGCCATCGGCACCCAGCGGGCGATCGAATCGTGGCGTGCCTCCGCCTCGAAGCGGCGGCCCGCGGCCTGGTTCGGCGCCCTGACCTTCGCGTTGCTGCCCATCGCGCCGAGCATGCTGCCCGTCGAGGAACGCCCCGCGACGCCCGCGTTCTTCGCCGACGGCACTGTGCGGCAATACGTCTCGGACGGCTCGGTGGTGATCGTGCCGCCGCCCACCTCGGCGGACGCCATCGCGCTGCGATGGCAGGTCGACGCCGACTTCGCCTTCCCGCTGGTCGGCGGCTACTTCGTCGGCCCGAGCGGCGCGGACCGTGGGGCCGGTTACGGCGCCGACCCGCGGCCCACCGCGGTTCTGCTCATGCTGGTCCGGATGTTCGATACTGCTCCGGTCATCGACCGAGCTCTGCGCGAGCAGGCCCTCTCGGATCTGCGTTACTGGCGCGCCGATGTGGTGGTGCTGCCGCCGTCTCAGAGCACTGACGCCCTGCGTCGCACCGTGGATGACCTGCTCGGCATCCCGTCCGAGCAGGTGGACGGCGTATGGGTGTGGGATGTACGCGGTCTCGTTTGACCATCCAGCCATGGTTTCAATCAGTGATTGAAATACCGATTGAAACGTGTTTCACTTCTGGGTATGGTCGATGAGGTCAAGACGGGGACGCGGCAGCGACTGCTGATCGCCGCCGAAACATTGCTGCTGACCGAGCCGTACGACGAGGTCTCGGTGCGCGGCATCTGTGTTGCCGCCGGTGCGAACGCCGCCGCGGTGCACTACCACTTCGGATCGAAGGAAGCCCTGGTCGGTGCGCTGATCGAAGACCGGCTGGGACCACTGTGGGCCGATGGTCTTGCCCGCGCGAGCGCCGGACGTGACTCGCTACCCGCCGTCGTCGACACGATCCTGGCCCCCTTCGTCCAGCTCGCCGGCGACCCTATGGGCCGCTTGCACCTTCGACTGCTGTCCAGGTTCGTGCTCGGACGCCATCTCACGACGTGGCGGGGCCCGTGGTTCCGGATGGGCACGTGGGTCACGCTCCTTCCGGAGGTGAGTGACCGGGAGAGCCGTCGTCGGTGGATGCTCGCCTTCGATCTGATCATCATGCGTTTCGGCAGCCCCGAAATCGAGGAACACGGCATGGCGCAGCCGGACCTGGAGACGCTGCGAGATTTCGTGGTGGCCGGTTTGACCGCGCCGACGGGAGAACAGCTATGAACGACATCTTCGCACCGGCCCAGCTGGGTCCGATCACCTTGCGCAACAGGGTGATCAAGGCCGCGACCTTCGAAGGCCGCACGCCGGACGCCCTTGTCACCGAGGAACTGATCGACTTCCATCGGGAGGTCGCCGCCGGCGGTGTCGGCATGACCACCGTCGCGTACTGCGCGGTCGCGCCCGGCGGTCGCACCGATCGGCATCAGATCTGGATGCGCCCGGAAGCCGTTGCGGGACTGCGGAAGCTGACCGATGCCGTGCACGCGGAGGGCGCCGCGGCCAGCGCGCAGATCGGTCATGCCGGACCGGTGGCCAACGCGGCCTCCAATCGAGTGCCCGCGCTCGCGCCGAGCCGGATGTTCAACCCGCTCGGCATGAGATTCACCAAGACTCCCACCATCGCCGAGATCGCCGAAACCGTGGCCGCGCACGCCGATGCCGCGCGCCTGGCCGAGCAGGCCGGATTCGACGCGGTGGAGATTCATCTCGGCCACAACTATCTGGCCAGCGCGTTCCTGAGCCCGCTGCTGAACCGGCGCAAGGACGCCTACGGCGGATCCCTGCTCAATCGTGCTCGAATGGCGCGTGAAATCGCCTGTGCGGTCAAGGATGCCGTAGGTGATCGGATCGCGGTCACGGCCAAGATCAATATGGAGGACGGCCAGGCCGGGGGCCTCACCGTCCCCCAATCGCTCCAGGTGGCCGCCTGGCTCGAGGCCGACGGCGCGCTCGATGCCCTCGAATTGACCGCGGGCAGTTCGCTCCTGAACCCGATGATGTTGTTCCACGGCACACCCCCGCGCCGCTCCTTCGCGAAAACCCTGCCCAACCCGGCCCGCCTGGGGTTCCGCCTGGTCGGGAAGTCCTTCCTGAAGGAGTACCCGTACCAGGAGGCGTACCTGCTCGAGCGGGCCCGCCACTTCCGGCGCGCACTGTCGATGCCGCTGATCCTGTTGGGCGGCATCACAAATCTCGACACCATGCGCCTGGCCAGGACCGAGGGCTTCGAATTCGTCGCCATGGGCCGGGCCCTGCTGCGTGAGCCGAATCTGTTGCGCCGCATTCAATCCGATGAATCGACGCGCTCGGCATGCGTGCACTGCAACGAATGCATGCCCACCATCTACTCGGGCACGCGCTGCGTGTACCGCCCTACCCTGTCGCGCGAGCCGATCCAGCTGACGCTCGGCTGAACACACCCGACGGAGAAGGCACACCGTGCCCGCCATACAGCGAACAACTGGGAGATCGTGCATGCAGATCGAGGGCGGCGTCTTCGTCGTCACCGGAGCCGGGAACGGCATCGGACGATGCGTCGCATCGGAGCTGGTCGCCCGTGGCGCGATCGTGGTCGGCGCTGATCGTGACGAGCGGGCGTTGGCCGCCACCGCCGCGCTGGTCGCGGACCGCGAGCGCTTCACCGTCTACCCGCTCGATATTTGCGACCGCGCCGCCGTGGCCGCGTTCCCTGACCGGGTGATCGCCGCCCACGGGCGAGTCGACGGCCTGTTCAACATCGCGGGAATCGCCCAGGAACTCCAGACCGTGGCAGACCTCAGCGACGCCCGGATCGAGACGCTGATGCAGGTGAACTTCTTCGGCGCGGTGTGGATGTCGCGGGCCTTCCTACCGCACCTGCTGCAACGCCCCCGTGGCGTCATCATGAACACCTCGAGCCTGTCGGCGATCGTTCCGGTGCCCGGATCAGCGGTGTACGGCGCGTCGAAGGCCGCGCTCGCCCTGTTCAGCTACGGGTTGGCGCAGGATTTGCGTGGCCGCTCGAATGTCACGGTGACCACGGTGCTTCCGGGTTCGGTCTGGACCGACCTGGTGCGCAAGGTAGCCCAGCAGATGGGTGCGCCCGAGTGGCTCGCCAAGGGATTCTCCGCCCAGCCCGAGCAGGTGGCGCGCCGCATCGTGGATACGACCGCGAAGGGTAAGGGTCGTGTCGTGATCGGCAAGGACGCCCACGTCTACGACGCTGTCCGGCGGCTCAGCACCCGACTGGCCGATCGGCTGTCCTATTTGCAGGTCGGCCACGGTGTCTACCCCGAGCGCACCGCGACCACCCGCAGCTGATTCTCAGCGTTTCAGCTGGTCGACTACTCCGCGGGGCGCAAGCGCAGCGAGATCGAGTTGATGCAGTAGCGCTGGTCGGTGGGGGTGGGGTAGCCCTCGCCCTCGAACACGTGCCCGAGGTGGCTGTGGCAGTTCGCGCACACCACCTCGACCCGGCGCATACCCAGGGTGTCGTCGGGCTTGAGGATCACCGCGTCGGAATCGGCGGGATCGAAGAACGACGGCCACCCGCAGTGGGATTCGAACTTCTCTGTGCTGCGGAACAATTCGGCGTCGCAGGCGCGACAGGTGTAGACGCCCTCGGTCTTGGTGTCGGTGTATTCGCCGATGAACGGGCGCTCGGTGGCGGCCTCGCGCAGAACGGCGTATTCCTCGGGGTCCAGTTTCGCCCGCCATTGCTGCGGCGTCAGCTGGATGCGCGGCGTGGGCAACGAAGTATCAGAACTCATGGCTCCACGCTAATGGTTTCGGCCGGTGCGCGCCGTGAGCGGTGCGTCACCGGCCGATAACTACTTGAGCGCGGGCTCGAGGTCCTCGACCGGCGCCACCGGATCATCGCGGTGCGGCGGTTCCTGTGCGACCGGTGCGACGGGCGCCGGTTCGTCGGTGCCGTCGCGTGAATCGGGCGCGTTCGCGATCCAGGTCGGGTCGATCCCGAACTGCAGCCTGCCCTCGCGACGTGCGGCCAGATACCGGTCGCCGAGCACACAGAACACGACGATGAGCAGCAGCCCCCAGCCGAAGGTCACCCGCAGGTATTCGAGGTTGCGGCCGACGCCCTGCCAGCGATCGGAGAGCCACTTGTCGTAGGTCATGAACCCGAAGATCGCCAGCCACGCGGGCCAGTTGCGCAGCACGGAATTGCGCAGCACCACGGTCATCAGGAACGGGAAAAGCATCATCGAGTAGTACATCTGGCCCAGCGAGGGCAGCAGGAACGACGCGGTGAGCAACACGCCGGAGAACGTGGTGACGAAGAACAGTTCGTCGTGACGGTAGTAACGCCACAGCAGCCACAAAGACACTGCGACCACAGCGGCCATCACGACCTGGATCAGCAGAATGAGCCAATGCGGCAATCCGTAGTAGAGCCCGTTGCCGCCGACCGAACTGTTGAAGTAGTCGCGCGTCTCCGCCAGATACGGCACAACTCGGGTGAAGAACTTCTCGGGGTCCGCCGACAGCGGCCAGGCGATCGCGGTGAGCGTCAACGGCACACCGAGCGCGGTGATGAACACCTTCCACTGGCCGCGAACGGCCGCCACCAGCAGCAACGGCGCCAATGTCGGCTTCACCGAGATGCTCAAACCGAGCGCCACACCGGCCCAGAGATCCCGACGCGCCAGGAGCAGCGTGATGAACACCAGCTCGGCCAGCAGCAGGCAGCCGTTGACGTTGGTGAAGACCAACGTATTGGTCACCGTCTCGGAGGCGAACATCGCCAGCAGCAACGCGGGCGCGGCGATGGAGCCGAGGCCGAACTTGAACAGGCGGAGCAGCAGGTACCAGGCGAGCAGGATCGCGACGGCGTTGAGCCCGATGAACAGCCAGCGCGACAGCTCGTAGTCGATGATCGCCACCGGCGCGATCAGCAGCGTTCCGCTCGGATAGTAGAGATAGTGCGGATCGACCGACGAGAAGTCGGCGGTGTACAGCGGCCTGCCGTTCAGGAACTCGAACGAGGCGTTGTACACAGGCCGGTAGTCATCGGTGACGAAGCCGTTGATCGCCTTGATGAAGACGCGGTTCAGCACCATCATGACCGCGAAGGGCCAGAGCGCGAACTTGATCACCTCGGCGGAGGTGCGAGCGGTACGGGGCTCGAGCTGTCGGAACAACACTGGGGCACGGTACACCGGATCGGGTTGCGATGGTGTCGCCGGACCCGGATGACGCGCCGGAACCCGGCGGTTGCCCCGACCGGATCAGGCCGGGCAGGCGCCGCCGTCGGCAGGCAGTTTCGCCTCCGCGAGGTAGTCGGTGACGGCCTTCTGCGCGCACCCGGAGTGGGTGACGACCGGATGCCCCCAGCCCTGCCAGGTCATCGTGGCGTGCCGGGCGCCCGCCGAGCCGAGCGCGCCGGTCACCGAGGCGGCGGCCCCGCCGACGATCGGATCGGCGGCACCGGCGAACACCAGCACCGGCAAGTCGAGTTTCGTCGGCAGCGGCGCCGCGGTGGAGACCGGCCAGGCCGAGCAGACCATCAGCCCGATGGCGGCGTTGCGCCCGAATACCGGATATTTGCTCGCCCATGTCTGGGAGAGTTCACGGGCCTTGTCCGCGGTCGGAGGCTGCTGGCTGTCGGTGCAGCGGTTGACGAACTCGCCGTCGGAGGTGATCGCGGCGGCCTCGCGCACGATCATGGCCGACAGCGGTCCGCGATCGCCACGGTCGGCGGCGGCCAGGACGTCGGCCAGGGCGGTGACCCGATTCGCCTGGTCGCCACGGGGACTGGACAGGAAACCGGTGAGCGCGGTCGACAGGTCCGCGGCCGAGATCTCGCCGAGCCCGCCGCTGGTCGCCTTGTTCATCAGCGCCACGACCGCCGCACGCGGATCGGCACCGAGTGCGCAGTTGGCGGCCTTGCAGCGCTGCGCGAACGCGGTGAGCGCCGCTTCGGCGCCGGTGACGCGCGCCTCGGCCATGGTGGTGGCGTCGGCGCCGACCGGCTCGGGGGCGTCGAGCACGAGTCGGGCCAGGTGGTCGCCGTAGCGGCGGCCGTAGCTCAAGGCCACCTTGGCGCCGTTGCCCGCGCCGAGCAGATTGATCTTGTCGACCTGCCACTGCTTGCGCAGCTGTTCGATGTCGTCGGCGGCGTGCGGTGCGTCGAACGTGCCCTCGTAGGGCTGCAGGAAATCCCGGCAGGCGATGGTGGCGTCCTGGCTGAAGCCCGCGACGGCGCCGACCTGATCGGCGTTGCCCACCCCGGTCTGGCCGAGGTCGGTCATCACCGCGCGCAGCTGCGCCGGAATGCAGTCGATGGGCTGGGAGGCGCCGATGCCACGCCGGTCCACCGCGACGATCGGTTGCGCGGCCAGCAACGCGCTGTTGGGCCCGATCGCCAGACCGGCCAGCGTCGACGCCGACGAACGGTCCGAACCGGAGGTGAGTACCAGCGGGGCGGCGTCGGCGGGGGTCTGCGGCAGCCGGGCCCGCAGGGCGCCCGCGCGGAAGGTGCCGAGTACGGTGCCCGCGGTGTCGATCGGCGTCGAGAACTCGGCGCAGTCGAGGATCAGCCCCGCGGGGGCGGCGCCGAAGTCGAGCGAGCTCAGGGTGGCCGCGGTGCAGTCACGCCAGGCCAGATCGGTCTTGGGCACTTCCGCCTTGGCCAGGTCCTGCGGTGCGGGCGCTTCGGTCTGGGCACCACCGGCCCCCGGGCGCTCGACGGCGACGACAGGCCGATCAGACGGTCCGGCCCCACAGCCCGCGAGCATGATCGACAGTGTCGCGGCCGTTGCCGCGGCCCGAGTCCAACGCATGCGCTACACACTGCCAGGTTCGGCGCCAGGTTTCATCGACGGGCCCAGCGGGCCAGGACGGTGCCGTCCTCGGCGAGCACCAACTGCTTGCGGGCCATCGGCAGGTCGAATGAGCTCGCCGACAGCGAGATTCGCCCGCCTGCGCCCCCGACCAGCATCGGGGCGGTGGTCAGGCACAGTTCGTCGACCAGACCTGCCTCGGCCAGCTGCCCGAACAGATGTGGTCCGCCTTCACACAGCACCCGGTGCAGACCACGTTCGGCGAACACCCGGATCAGCGCGGCGGGCATGATCGCGGCCTCACCGGCGACCACCACCTGCGCGCCCGCATCCTCGAGGGCGCTGACCTGCGCCGGGTCCGCATGCCTCGTGGTGATGATCAGCGGTGGCACCTCGGCGTCGGTGAAGAATTTCGAGCTGGGATCGAGCTTGGCGGAGGCGGTGACCACCGCGATCGGTGGCGGGGTGCCCTCGGGGTGACCGCCGATGCCGTGCCGATGGTGCGCCATGCGGCGTTGCGGGTCCGTGTGCGCGCCGCCGTAGTTCTCCGCGCGCAGTGTGCCCGCGCCGATGACGACCACATCGGCCAGCTCGCGCAGGACCGTGAACACTGTCTTGTCCGCTTCGGTGCCCAGCCCTTCGGAAACACCGTCGACCGTGAACGCGCCGTCGATGCTGCTCACGAAGTTCGCCCGCACCCAGGGACCGTCCAGATGCCGCGGATAGGCATAGCACCTGGCCAGTGCGTCTGGGTCGAGGTCTGCGAGCTGGGTCACATTGTGGATACGCTGCATAGGGATCGATGCAACCACGTCCGTACCATTTGTCCATGCAAGAACGCCTTGTCGATCGCCATCCGGAGGTCCCGGCCGACCAACTCGTCGCGCAGATGGTGCCCCCGCCCATGTTCGACGAGGTCAGCTTCGCCTCCTACATCCCCGACCCCCAGGAACCGAGCCAAGCGGCCGCGGTAGCCAAGGCGGAGGAATTCGCAGGTCAGGTGGCGAAAATTCACAAAGCCGCCTCGAAGAAGAGTCTCTTCGGCAAGAAGAAGGCCGTGTCGGGCGCAGGGCTGTATCTCGACGGCGGCTTCGGTGTGGGCAAGACCCACCTGCTCGCCTCGATCTTCCACAGCTCCCCGGCGCCGAAGTCGTTCGGCACCTTCGGCGAGGTCACCAACCTGGTCGGCGCGCTGGGCTTCAACAACGCCGTCGAACGGCTCTCCGCCAACAGCGTGCTGTGCATCGACGAGTTCGAACTCGACGATCCGGGCGACACGATGCTGGTCTCGCGACTGCTCACCGAGTTGTCGGCCCGTGGCGTCTCCATCGTGGCGACGTCGAACACGCTGCCCGGCCAGCTGGGCGAGGGCCGTTTCGCGGCCTCGGACTTCCTGCGCGAGATCAAGAAGCTCGGCTCGATCTTCGATCCGGTCCGTGTCGACGGGCCCGACTACCGCCACCGCGACCTGCCGCCCGCCCCGGAACCCACCTCGAACGAGTTGCTCGTCGAGCGTGCCGCGACCACCCCGGGGTCCACGCTCGACGAATTCGACGTGCTGCTCAAGCATCTGAGCACCCTGCACCCGTCCAAGTTCGGTGCGCTGATCCAGGGCGTGGCCTCGGTGTTCATCTCCGACGTGCACACCGTGACCGATCAGGCCGTCGCGCTGCGCGTGGTCGTGCTGGCCGACCGGCTCTACGACGCGAGCATCCCGGTGACGGTCTCGGGCGTCAAACTCGACGAGATCTTCTCCAAGGAGATGCTCGACGGCGGCTACCGCAAGAAGTACCTGCGCGCGATCTCGCGTCTGCTCGCGCTGTCGCGTTTCGAGGCCGCTGCCGCGTAAGCGCGTCCGCGACGGGCCGAGCTGTTCGGCTCGTCGCGACCACGCCGCTCAGTCGGCCGTCACAGCGCGCGTTCGAAGACGAAATCGGAATGCAGCTGGCTGCCGACCATGAAGGTCTTGGTGCCCACCTGCCGAAAGCCGTGCTTGGCGTAGAACTTCTGCGCGCGTTCGTTGGCCTGGTTGACCCCGAGCCAGACCGCGTCCGCGCCGGCCAGCCGCGCGGTGTCGACCGCGGCCTCCATCATCGCCCCGGCGACGCCGCTGCCGTGGTGTCCTGGCAGCACGTACATCTTGCTCAGCTCGACCACCGACCCGGCGTGCACCCGCGCGGCGACCTCGGGGTCACTCGGCCTGCCCGCGACGAGCATGGCGTAGCCGACGATCTCGTCACCCTCCACGGCCTTGAGCACTGTCCTGTCCGGGTCGGTCAGGTATTCGCCGAAGCGCTCGCCGGAGAGCATCTGCTCGAGGAAGATCTCGATGTCAGCCGCGGTGGCCTCGGGCGGGCAGGCCAGCGGAAAGGTCGCGGCGGCGACATCACTGAGCGCCTCGGCGTCCCAGAGCCCGGCCCGGTCGACGACGACGGAACTGTTGGTCATCCTTCCAGTACAGCATGGCTCGCCTCAGCTGCGATGGGACTGTGGGCCGATACAGTGCGGTGGCACCGGGCCTACTTTGCCGAGTACTGTCCTGCGCATGACGAGCGGTAGCCGCATCGGGATCGTCGGTGCGGGAGTGGCGGGTTTGGCCTGCGCGAAGGTATTGAGTCAGGCGGGTTTCCCGGTCGAAGTCTTCGACCGGGCCCCCGACGTCGGCGGTGTGTGGAGTGCCACCCGCCGGTATCCAGGACTTCGCGCGCAGAACAGCAAGTCCACGTACGCGTTCAGCGATCACCCGATGCCCGAAGATTTCCCCCGCTGGCCCGACGGTCAGCAGATGCAGGCCTACCTGGCCGGATACGTGCAGGAGTTCGGCCTCGGCCCGCACCTGCGCCTGGGCACCGAGGTGGTGGCGGCCGACCCGGTCGACAGCGGCTGGTTGCTCGAGATCCGCGACCAGATGGGCGGGCACCGCACCACCTGCGATCACCTGATCGTCGCCAACGGCGTCTACAGCGACCCGGTGCTGCCCGACCTGCCGGGCGCCGCGGCTTTCCGTGCCGCGGGCGGGCGACTGTGCCACGTCTCGGAGTTCCACGATGTCGAGCAGGCGCGCGACCGCTCGGTGGTCGTGCTCGGCTACGGCAAGTCCGCCTGTGACGTGGCCGAGGCCGTCAGCCATATCGCCGACGAAACCACCGTGGTGGCGCGCAGACTCACCTGGAAGATGCCGCGCAAACTCGGCTTCGGCGCCGACTACGAGCGCCTGCTGCTGACCCGCGCCGGTGAGGCGCACTTCCCCTCCCGCTTCCCGCACCGCGCCGAACGACTACTCGACCGGCTCGCACTGCGCCAGGCGAACATGGACCTGCTGCAAGAGCGGGTGACGCGCAAGCTGCGGCTGCGTGAGCTCGATCTGGTGCCGACGGGCCCGATCTCCGAGATCGGCACCAGCAGCGCGAGCTTGGCCACCGAAGGCTTCACCGAGCAGGTCGAGGCGGGCCGGATCGGCGTGCACCGCGACACCGAGATCACCGAACTGATCGGTGGGCGGCACGGTCCCGCGGTGCGCCTGGCCGACGGCAGCCTGAAATTGGCCGAGATCGTCGTCTGCGCCACCGGGTACCGGCAGGAGGTGCCGTTCCTCACCCCGTTCGTGCGGCGCGCCCTCACCGACGAGACGAGCGATTTCCGGCTCTACCGCCACATTCTGCCGGTGGAGATCCCCAACCTGAGTTTCGCCGGCTACAACAGCTCCCACGTGAGCGCGCTCAGCGCCGAGGTGGGCGCGCACTGGATCGCCGGCCTGCTCACGGGCAGGTTCGTGCCGCCGATGGCCGAGCTGATGAACAACGACATCGACGCGCGCCTGGAGTGGTCGCGCGAGCGCAGCGACGGAAACCACGCGCACGGTGCCTCGGTGGTCCCGTTCTCGCTGGCCAATATCGACGAGATGCTCGACGATCTCGGCACGCCGCTGCCGTTGATGTCGAGGCTGGCGCAGTGGGTGCGACCCGTGCGACCGTCGTCCTACCGCGGGGTGCTGCGCACTCGCGCGGTGGCCGCTCCCGCGGCGCCGACGCCGGCGCCCGTAGCCGAGCGGTAGCCGACACGCCGGATCGCCGTCGGCAACGCCGACGGCGATCGGTGCGTTGGTGATAATCCTCGCGTGGACGCGCTGGATCTGAACCTACTGCTCGCTCTCGACGCGCTGCTCGACACCAACAGCGTGACCGAGGCGGCCCGGCGACTGCACACCTCGACCTCGGCGATGAGTCGCACCCTCACCCGACTGCGCGAGGTGCTCGGCGATCCGCTGCTCGTTCGCTCCGGCAGACAGATGGTGCCGACGCCGCGAGCGCTGGAACTGCGCCACGATGTGGCGAGCCTGGTCGATCAGGGACGGATGTTGCTCACCGCCCGCGACGGACACGGACCAGGCAGGCACCGCGACTTCGTTGTCCGCGTCGGTGATTCGGTGGGCGCCCACCTGTCCGGTCCACTGCTGGCAGCGGTCCACGCCCAGCTGCCAGGGGTGACGGTGCGGCTGCTCGCGGCCGACGCCGCCGACGGCGCGGTGGCGCTGCGCGACGGTCGGGTCGACGTCGAAGTCGGCATGATCGGGCAGACCGATCCGGAAACGGTGGTCAAGCGTCTGTTCACCGATCGATGGATCGGCGTCGCCGCTCCCGACCACCCGTTCGCCACCGACCGTCCCACCGTCGCCGCCTACGCCTCGGCGCGCCATCTGGAGGTTTCCCCCACCGGTCGCACGCACGGCCCGATCGACGACCGACTCGCCCTGCACGGGCGCACCCGCCGAGTGGTCGCTACCGTCGCCGACCTGCCCACCGCGCTGCTCACCCTCGCCTCGACCGAATTGGTCTGCCCCGCACCCGAACTACTGTCCCGCGCCGCACGCACCGCGCTCGGTTTGGCGATGTTCGAGATCCCGCTGCCGCTACCGGCCCCCGTCGTCGCCATGGCCTGGCATCCGCGCAATACCGCCGACGCGGGCCATCGCGCCCTGCGCGACCTCATCGGCGCCGTCGCGCACGAAGCCCCGAAGCCGGACGTGGACCCGGGTCTCGTCCCGCTGGCGAAGCCCGCCTGACGCACGCGGCGCGCTCGTCAGCCGTTCGCGCGGGGCCGAGCCGGAAGTTCCCGCTGTCGCGGACCTCTCGTCGATCTGGTGTGGCTCGACGTCGGCTCAGCCGAGGTCCGGGGTCGGCGGTCCGAAGACGTCGCGGCGGCCCGGCGGGAGACCGGCCGAGCGTTTCAGCTCGTCGAGCATGGCCTGCAGCTTGTCGACGTGGGCGCGTTCGATGTCGAAGGCGCGGTAGGTGCCGGTGACGGTGATCCCGGCCGAGTCGGTGGCGGTCGGCGGAATCGGTTCGGCCACAGGGCGTTCGAGGGGATCGGACGGGCTCGTCGACAGGCCGCGGCCGGTCGGCAGGCCGAGGGTCGGTGGATCGGCGACGGCCGGGTCGTCGGCGGGGTGATCGTGATTCGTGGGCGCCGCGTGACTCGTGAGCGGTGCGTGGTCCGGCCGGCCGTTGTGGCCGGGCAGCCCGCCGGTGTTCGCCGGTCGACTCGGGGAGGCCGGGCTGTCGCTGATATCCGGTGCGCCGTTGACGTGTGAGGAGCTACCGACGCGCGGCGGATCCACCGCGACGTGGTTCGGCTGGGTGGTGAGTTCAGTCGGTGGAGTGAGACGTGGGGGCGGGCCCGAAACGATCTGCGGCTCGGGGGTCTCGCCGGTGGTCAGGCGGTCGTGCGGGGTGAAATCGTCGAACAGGGATTCGGCCCGGCGTGTGGAGCCGGTGGTGAAGCCGTTGCGGGCGTGGTCGTTTCGGTCCGGGACCGCCGGCGTGGGCGCGGGTTCCTCGGTGAAGGACCAGTGGATGCCATTGGCGGTGTTGCCCCCGGACCCGTGCACTGACGTGACACCATTCCCGTTGCTGGACAGTCTGTCCGGCGACGGAACGCCTAGTCGGTCGCCTCCGGTGGCTTCACCCTCGGTCGGCTTCTTGACCGGGCGGGCCCGCTCGATACCGGCATCGGCGCTGATTTCCCCCGTCAGCGGGTCTCCAGCCTCGGTCCGCGCCGACTGTGCTTCGACCGGTGGGCCCGAAACATGCTTCATCGCACCGGAACCGAGGCCGAACCCGGTGGCGCCACCGATCGTCACGTCACCCTCGCGCACGACGGTGCTCACATCCGCGCTCCCCGGCAGGGTCGCGATCGCCGCGGTGTCACTTCCCGACTCGGTGTCGTTGTTCGCGTCATCGGGTTCTGACGTGGGCGTGCGATCCTCGGCGAGCGCCGTTGCGGTGGCCCTCGTCGAGGCAGGCGCGCTCGGTCCGGGTGTGCGCTCGATTGCCGGTGCCGTCAAGACCGTTCCGATTACCGCGGGCACCGGGGTGCCGTTGCGTGGCGACGCGATGTCATCGGCCACACCGTGGGCGGCGCCGTTGGTCCTGTTGGTCGATGTCCTGTTGCCGACCGAGGCGGCCGCGACCCTCTCGCCGGACGAGCTGCCGGTCGGGACTGCCCCGCTGAGCCGTGTGGGCGCAGGCCGCCGACTCGGCGGTTCGCCACCCGCGCCGTTGCCGTCCGCCGCGACGACCGGATCACTGTCGAACGAGGTCGATTGACCGAAGGGCGCCGCCTCGGTACGCGGGACCGGCGTCGCGGCCAAGGCGGTGGGATCGCCGAGGTGGTCGGTGGTCGGCCGGGCGGGGGAGTTGCGGCGCTCGAGCGGGGGCCGTGAGCCGTCGTCATCGCGGTTCCGATGCGGCGGTAGGGGATCGGAAGGCCGCTGCTGGTCATCTGGTCCATCGGCGGCGCGTTCGGCGGCCTCCGCGGCTTCGCGGACCTCGCGGCGGCTGCGGGTGCCCCGGGCCGGACGGCCCGCATCGGGCTCACCGTCGTTGTCGAGGGCATCGAGGCGAGAACTCAGGCGTGAAATGTCCTGTGACGCACGGAATGCCCAGGACTCCAGGCGCCTGATCCGGATGTGGTCGGGCAGATCCTCGTCGACCGGGAAGGTGGGTACATCGAGCTGGACCCGCGCGGCTACGATATCGAGCTTGTCGCTGACCTCGCGCAGCGCCGTGGCGATGCTCGCCAGCATCGACCCGATGGATTCGTCGTGCTCAGCGTGGTTCATGCACACCCTACTTCCCGTGGTCGCCCGAGCGTGCCCGCCTCGGCCGCAGCGATCATATCCATCGGGGCCACAGCACGCGTTGTCGTCACTGCCTACGCGACGCGCCGAACTGATTCGCAATCAGGA
Source organism: Nocardia salmonicida (assembly GCF_036142455.1). Taxonomy (NCBI): domain Bacteria; kingdom Bacillati; phylum Actinomycetota; class Actinomycetes; order Mycobacteriales; family Nocardiaceae; genus Nocardia; species Nocardia salmonicida. Next base: position 3,820,142 of record NZ_CP108014.1, on the reverse strand, counting down.
TGAAACGGACAGGCAACAGGCAGGTCTTTGTATCGAAATGATCAAGATCTAGGCGTCTTTGTGCGACGTTGGCACAATGAAATGGCTTGATATACAAGCAGAGTCGCGTTTGTGATATCTATCACCGGGCGGTGACGCACCCGAACGCGGGTCAAGGGGGCTGGCGCCTTTCCGGCGGCTGCGGGAACCTGTTGTCCAGGACGTGCGCGTGAGCCTACGACGGGTCCCTTGGTGAGGGAGTGATGGTGTGAGGACGAAGCGGCTGAGCGAGACCCAGGTGGCGTGTGGACGACAGGCGCTGCTCGACGAACTGGGGATTTCCGAGGGTAGCCGCCGCGCCGTCACCGAGCGGACCGGGTATGGCTGTGGTTGCCCCGAATGTGCCGCGATGCAATGGAATACGCAGCGTCTCGAACACTGGATCTGTGGCAGGCTCACGGCGGCGGGCGCCGACGAGGCCGAGGTCGACGCGCGGATCGACGATATCCCCGTCGACCTCTACTGGCGCCGAGGTGACCGGCGCTGCGTGGTCGAGGTGCGCAGCGGCCCACTCGACATCACCGCGGCCCGCGCCCACCGGAAACGCTTGCAGGCGGCCGGAATCGACGATGTGCTGTGGGTATGCCCGCAGGGTTTCTGGGTGCCGCTGGTCCCCGCGGTCGGCATCGCCGACTTCGCGCCCGCGGCCGCCGACTACCGCGTCGCCCAGGGCATGCTCGCCGCGGGCGAGACCGGTTTCGCCGCGCCGGCTCGCGGCAGCACGGAATTGCGGGATGTCCTCGAAGGCTGGGTGTCCGGCGAAATCCACTGGGGGCACGCAGATCTCAAGACAGGAGGGTGGGCCGACGTGGGCACCTGGGAACGGCACACCGCGGCACAGGCCGCGATGATCGAGCACCAGCGCACGGAGTTGCGTGACCAGCGGGTGGAGCTGGCGGTCTCGCGCCAAGCCGTGCGCGACAAGCAGCGGCTGGTCGGCCGTCTGCACAACCGGATCGATCGAGCCGGGGTGAACGCCGACGCCGAAGCCATCACGATGGCCGGACTGCGTAGCGAACTCGTCGCCCAGCAGCGCGCCGCGGCGAGCCTGCGCGCGAGCATCGGTCGGATGGATCGCATGCTGAATCAGTGGCAGTGGCTCACCTGCTGCGCGATGCTGTTGGTCCTCACCGTGATGGTCGGCGCGATGGTGACGCGCTGAGCCGCATCGGCAACCGGTCCCACTGCCAGTCGTTGCGGAGCACGAGACCGGCCAGGTCGAGGAGATCGAGGCCGGTTTCCGCGCTGGCCGTAGCCAGCGCCTGGCGATCGTAGGGGCCCTGTTCGAGGTCGGTGGCCAGGCGTTGCTCGACCGAGGGGTCGATCGTGCGGGCCTGGAGCTGGGGTGTGCCGAGCGCGCTGCCGGTCCAGGCGAGCCAGCCCCAGCCGTGCTCGTGCGCGTAGGCGCGGCCGAGTTCGCTCTGGATCCGATTACGGTGGAAGGCTATGCGGCCCAACGGGACCACGTCGACCAGAACGGTGCGGCCGTCGGTGAGCTGTGCGGCGACCGCCGGATAGTGGACCTGGTCCTCGCCGCCGAAGTGGTAGGTCAGCGCGGTCGGTTCTTCCTGGAACGCCGCCACCGACGGGTCGGCGTCGAGGGTTCGGAGCAGTCGGGCCGCCATCGCGGAGTCGTAGGCGACGTCGCGGCCTGCCTTCGCCAAGTAGAACCGTCCCCGATCGGCGTCGTCACCGTCGGCCACCCGCGCCGACTCGGTCGGCAGCGGCGCGGCCGACCCGGTCGACCACTCGACGTCGGCCAGCAGTGCCCGTAGATCGTCGGCGCCTTCCGCTGGCACCTGCAGCTTGGCCAGGATGCTGGCAGTCTTCTTCTGCCAGCCCAGGATTCGCTGCATCACATATCCGGCGACCCGCTTGGCGTCGCCCTGTTCGTGTCCGGCCAGCCGGAGCTTGAGATAGGACCATTCCATGGCCACCAGGTCGGTATCGGTCGCGTAGGTCTCGGCCAGCAGCATGCGCACCAGGCGCAGATCACCCGCCTCGACCGGATAGCGGTGTGCGAACACCTTCGCCGACCGGTGTCGCGAGCGGGCGGCTTCGCGCACGATCCGCCCGATGGCTTTGGCGTAGAGCTGACGGACCCGGTCGCGGGCCAAGTCGTAGCGTGCGCCGATCCGGGTGAGGGTTTCCGGGCGCTGTCCCCCGATCCCGAGGCGCAACGCGACGATGCGCGCGTCGCGGGCCGCGCGTTCGGCGTGCTCGGCGAGGAGTTCGCCGACCAGCTCATCGAGCTCCTCCAGCTCGAACGAGACGTCGGCGGCGATATCGTGACCCGGTGGCACGACGATCTCGGCACTCACAGCGGCGACCTCCCTCGCTCGGTCGAGTCAGCGTAGCCGCAGGCCCCGACAACTAGAGCGAGGTCAGGTACTCGCTGTAGAACAGACAAAGTCCGGTCGCCGACGCGATCCCGGCCAGCACCCAGAACCGGATGATCACCGCGGTCTCGGGCCAATTGTTGAGTTCGAAGTGGTGATGGAACGGCGCCATCCGGAACAGTCGGGTGTGGGTCGTGCGGAACACCACGATCTGCAGCACCACCGACATGACCTCGGCGACGAACAGCGCCCCGATCACGACGGCGAGCAACTCGGTGCGGCTGGTGATCGACAGCCCCGCGAGCAGGCCGCCAAGGCCGAGTGAACCGGTGTCGCCCATGAAGATCTTGGCCGGCGCCGCGTTCCACCAGAGGAATCCGATGCACGCGGCCGCACCCGCGGCACTGACCATCGCCAGGTCGAGCGGATCGCGCACGTTGTAGCAGCCGCGTCCGGGGCTGATCTCGCACGAGTTGTCGTACTGCCACAGGGTGATCACCACGTACGCGCCGAGCGTAAGGCTCATCGAACCCGCGGCCAGCCCGTCTAGCCCGTCGGTGATGTTCACCGCGTTCGACCACGCGACCACCAGCAACACGATGAACGCGACGAAGAACAGCGACGCGAAGGTGATGGTGCTGATATCGCGGACATAGGACAGGTTGCGACCGGCGGGCGTCAGTCCCGTGGCGCCGGGAAAGCGCAGCACCAGTACGGCGAACACCACCGCGGCTCCGACCTGCCCGACGTACTTGCCTGCCGCGGTCAGCCCGAGATTTCGGTGTTTTCGCAGCTTGATCGAGTCATCGAGGAAACCCACCACGCCCAGCGCCGACGCCAGCAGCAGCACCAGCACCCCCGACGCACTCGGTCCCGGCGCGTCCCACAGCAACCCGATCAGGTGCGATCCCAGATACCCGGCCCAGACCCCGGCCCCGATGGCCAACCCGCCCATCGTGGGCGTTCCGCGTTTGGCCTGATGACTGGCAGGCCCGTCGACGCGGATCTCCTGTCCGAACCCCCGCCGCGCGAAGACCCGGATCAACCCGGGCGTGAGCGTGATGGTGACGACCAGAGCGATCCCCGCCGACAACAGGATCTGCCTCACTCGATTGCCCCTTCGTGCCGCCGGTCCCGCACCGGACCCGCCCGGCGATTCCGTGTGCCGATACTAGGGGAGCTCACTCTGAAACCGTGCCGAGAGTGATCTGGGTTACATCTGAGGGGCTACGGCGGTACGCAGGATGCCGGTAGGCGGCCGGTCCAGCGCGCCGCCGAGCTGGGAGAGGGGGACAGGCTCGGCGACGAGCTCGTGCCACGGGAACCTGTGCACGGTGCGGTGTAGGAAGGCGACGGCTCGATGGAGGTGTCGCGGCTCGTAGTTGTGCACGCCGGTGATGGTGAGCCAGCGTCGGACCAGAATTTCCGGGTCCACCGCCAGCGGCGGCGTCGGCGCGACCGAGCCCGCCAGCACGAGTACGCCGCCGATGTCGAGGCGAGCCAGTGCCATGTCGATGGCCTTCGGTGACCCGGTGTAGTCGATGGCGATCTGCACAGGGTCGGTGTCTGCCGCCATGGCGCCGAACCGAGGGGTCATGGCCAGCCGTTGCGGATCGATGTCGACCGCCTGGACCTCGGCACCGGCCTCCGCGCACGCGGCCACGGCGGTGAGCCCGAGCATGCCCGCCCCGGCGACGAGGACACGGCGGTCTCCCAGCTCACCCGCAGCCTCGAGGGTGGCCATGACGGTCGCGGTGGCGCACGCGGCGGGCGCGGCTACCGCATCCGGAAGATCCCGTGGAACAACGGCTGTCGTCGTGCCGCGTGGCAGCACGATGTGCCCGGCGAACCCGCCCGACAGCGCCCAGTCGCCGTGGAAGGGCTCATGGCCGACCTTGCGGACCGAGCTGCATTTGGCGGTGCGCCCCGCCCGGCAGCGCGCGCAGTCCCCGCACGCGACGGTGACCGACCAGATCACGCGCTGCCCGACTGCCACGGGCGCGCCCGCGCCGACCGCGACCACCTCACCCACGGCTTCATGGCCGAGGATCGACGGGCACGCGCCCGCCCGGCGGCCGGTGACAGTGTGCAGGTCACTGCCGCACACGGTCGCCAGCTGGACTCGCACGAGCATCTCACCGTCGGTGAGCTCGGGGATCTCGACCAAGCGCAGGTCGATGTCCGCGCCGCCGACCCAGATCGCGGCTGTGGTCAGACGAGACGAGACCGGATCCATCCGGACAACCTTTCGATGGCGTAGACGATCACGAAGATGACGATCACGATGGCGCCCGCGACGTCGAAGTTCAGCGTGCGGATGGATTCGAACAGCAGGAATCCGATACCGCCTGCCCCGACGATGCCGAGGATCGTCGAGGTGCGCACATTGACATCGAGCAGGTACAGGCCGGACCCGACGATCGCGGGCATCGACTGCGGCAGTACCGCGGCGAACAGAACCTTCCACCAGCCACCCCCGATCGAACGCACCGCCTCCATGGGCCCCGGCTCGATTTCCTCGATCGCGTCGGCGACCAGCTTGGCGAGGAATCCGATCGAGCCGATGGCCAGCGCACAGGTTCCGGCCACCGGCCCCAACCCGAGCGCGGCGACGAACACCACGGCCAGGATGAGTTCGGGCACCGCGCGTACCAGCAGGATCCAGGCGCGCGCGACCCAGTACACCGCGGCATTCGGGGTCACAGTGCGCGCGGCGAGAACACCGACGGGCAGCGAGAACACCACGCCGATCGCGGTGGCGACGACGCCGATCGCCACCGTCTGGGCGGCGGCGTCGAACAGGTCGGCCCCCAGCGCGCCGAAATCGGGCGGAATCATCCGTCCGAAGATCTCCATCGAGGGACCGATCCAGGTGAACAGCGACACCGGGTTCAGATCGAGGACCACGAACGCGGCCACGGTGGTGCCGATCAGTAGCCCGCTGAAGCCGAAGCGGACCGCCCGCTCGCGGCGCGGACCGATGTGCGCCGGGTCGAGCAGCATGCGCCGGATCGCGATCGACAGCAGTTCCATCGCGGTGATGACGACCAGAATGACCCCGACGATGCCGAGCGCGCGCGGATAGATCAGCCCACGCAGCGCATCCTGCAGGGCGAATCCGATCCCACCGGCACCGACGAACCCCAGCACCACCGACATCCGCAGATTGATGTCGATCCGATAGACGAAGGTGCCGATCCACGACGGAACCACCTGCGGAACAACGGCATTGAGCATCTCCCGGAAATACCCGACACCGGTGCTCCGCACGGCTTCGCGTGGCCCGAGATCGGACCCCTCGATCGCGTCGGCGAACAGCTTGCCCAGCATGCCGATCGAGTGCAGCGCGAGTGCGAGAATGCCGGGCAGCACGCCGATACCGAGGGCGCGCACGAACAACACGGCGAACAGCAGGTCGGGCATGGCCCGGCAGAACGTGATGACCGCGCGGGCCACCGCGTAGACGGCCGGGTGCGGGCTGGTGTTGCGCGCGGCCAGAAAGGCCAGCGGCACCGACGCGATCGCGGCGAGCACCGTGCCGAGGACGGCCATCAGCAGGGTCTGCACCGCCAGGTCGGCGATCCGCCCGGGATTATCCAGCCGTGGCGGGAGCATCCTGTCCAGCAGCGCCACCACGTTGTCGGCGCCGTCGAGCAGGGCGGCGGGCGCGAAGTCGATGAACCAGGCGCAGACGAGTGTCGCGGCGAGAAAGGCAAGGGCGACCAGGTGCAGTAGACCGAGCCGTGGGCGGGTCGGCGGCTTGTCGAGCGTGGTGGTCATGACGGTTCCGGTCGGGACATGACCGCCGGGTCTACGCGCTGATAGATGCTCATCGCGTCGTCGCGGGTCATCCCGACCGCGGGCCGGTCGAGCACCTTCTGTCCGCTGCGCAGGCCGACGATGCGGTGCGCCCAGCCGAGCGCGAGGTCGACCTGGTGCAGCGTGCACACCACCGTCAGTTTCTCCTCGATGCACACCCGGAACAGCAGATCCATCACGACGGCGGCGTTTTCGGGGTCCAGCGAGGCGACCGGTTCGTCGGCGAGCACCAGCGCGGGTTGCTGCATCAGCGTGCGAGCGATGGCGACGCGCTGTTGCTGCCCGCCCGAGAGCGTGTCGGCGCGCCGCTCGGCGAGGTCGGCCAGCCCGACTCGGTCCAGATGGGTGCGTGCGCGAGCGCGCATCGTCGCCGGATACGTCAGTGCGCCGTAGCGCGGCAGCCGCAATTGGGCCAGACCGCCGATGAGTACGTTCTCCAGACAGCTCAGTCGGCCGACGAGATTGAAGTCCTGGAACACGAAGCCGACATTGCGGCGCAACGCTCGAAGCTCTGATCCGGACGCCTGGTCCACGCGCGTGCCCCCGACCTCCACGGTGCCCGAACTCACCGGCTGCAGGCCGTTGAGGCAGCGCAGCAGGGTGGATTTGCCGGACCCGGACAGGCCGAGCAGGACGAGCAATTCGCTGCGGTGCACGTCGAGCGAGACGTCGTCGAGAGCCAGGGTGCTCCCGAATCGCTTGGTCACATGGCCCGCGCTGATGACGAGATCGTCGCCTGCGACGACCCGCCCGGGTTCGGCAGTGGTCACGAGTCTCAGCCCTTGCACTTCTCGGAGCCGGTGACCGTGCAGACCTTGCGGACGCCGGCGAAATCGGCATCGGTGACGGGGACAAAACCCCAGGCCCGCTCGTCGGTGATGCGGCACGCGTCGCCGGAGCAATACCCCGCGGCCTGCAGGCTCGCCACGTTCACCTTCTCGATGAACAGCGCCTTCAGCTTGTCGACAGCCGCAGTGCCCAAGGCGTTGTTGGCGGCGAAGACCGAGCCGGCGATCATCTCCGACTTCCACACCGTCTTGAGTTCGCCTGCCTTCAGGTCGCCCTTGTCGATCATGGTCTTGTCGACCATGGTGTCGAAGGCGAACCCGGCGTCGCAGTCACCGTGGGCGACGGCCAACGCCGAGGAGTCGTGTCCGCCCGCGTAGATCGGCGACATCCCGGCCGAGATGTCAGCCTCCGTACCGGATTTGATGACCCCGGCCTCGATCAGCCCTGCCGTCGGATACAGGAAGCCAGAGGTCGAGCTGGGGTCGACGAAGCACACCTTCTTGCCCGCGAAATCCTTCAGCCCCGTGATCGAGCTCGCGTCCGAGCGCGCCAGCCCGTAGGACTGATAGCCGGGCGCGGCGCCCTCCTTCTTGATGACCGCGCCAACCGGGGTGATGTCGGCGCCGTTGACGCCGGCCACGACATAGGCGAACGGTCCGAAGAACGCGAGGTCGACATTGCCCGCGATCATGCCTTCCACCACACCCGCGTAGTCGGAGGCCTGAACGAATTCGACCTTCGAGCCGGTCTCCTTCTCCAGCACCTTGATCAGCGGCTCATAGCTGGCCTTGAGATCGGTGGAGTTCTCTGCGGGGATCGCCGCGAGGGTCAGGGTCTCCGGGAATCCTTGCGCGTTCACCGCGTCGGAATCGGAGCCCGAACACCCGGAAAGGGAGAGTGAGAGCGTGGCGGTAACCGTCGCGGCGATCAAGGCGGGACGGCGCATGCGAATCTTCATGGCAGTGACGGTGATCCTTGGTCTATACCAAGACGTGGATGTCGGGGAAGCAGCAGGTAAACAGAAATCGACGTCTTGGTCTAGACCACGATTTGATACGCTCGAGCAATGACCGCACCCGCTGAACCTCGAGTGCTCAAACATCAAGTCGTCCGGGCGAAGCTGGACCGGATGCTCGACAACATGCAGGTGGGTGACCCTTTTCCCGCCGAGCGCGAGATCGCCGAAAAGTACGACGTCGCGCGCGAAACCGTGCGTCAGGCGCTACGAGAGCTATTACTGGCAGGCCGGGTCGAACGCCGTGGTCGCACCACGATTGTCGCGCGGCCCAAGATCCTGCAGCCGCTCGCGATGGGTTCGTACACCGAGGCCGTCAAGTCGCAGGGGATGAGTGCCGGGCGCATCCTGGTCGGTTGGACCGACCTGATCGCCGACGAATCGTTGGCCGCCATCCTGGATGTCGAGATCGGCGCGCCGATCATCCAGCTCGAGCGCGTGCTGACCACCGATGGCGTGCGAGTGGGCCTCGAGACGACCAGGCTTCCCGCCGGCCGATACCCCGGCCTGTCCGAGAGCTTCGACTACCGGGACTCGCTGTACGCCGAAATCCGCAGCCGCGGAATCAGCTTCGAGCGCACCGTCGACACGATCGAGACCGCGCTCCCCGACGCCCGCGAGTCGGCCTTGCTGACTGTCGACACCCGGACCCCGATGTTCCTGCTGAACCGCGTCTCCTATGACCAGAACAACATCCCCATCGAACAACGTCGATCCCTGTATCGCGGCGACCGGATGACCTTCACGGCGATCATGCACGCCGACCAGCATCCGCCGATCTAGCCACAACGCAAACAAGTCAGGCCCCCTCGAAAGGGGGCCTGACTCGGTACGGTGGTGCGCGATACTGGGATTGAACCAGTGACCTCTTCCGTGTCAGGGAAGCGCTCTCCCGCTGAGCTAATCGCGCGAGGTGGAGACGGGAATCGAACCCGTGTGCACGGCTTTGCAGGCCGTTGCCTCACCACTCGGCCACTCCACCGTACAAAGGAGGATGGGGCTAGTGCCTTACCTACCTCTCGAGCGGATGACGAGATTCGAACTCGCGACCCTCACCTTGGCAAGGTGATGCGCTACCACTGCGCCACATCCGCATTTACTTCACACTTAGGGGAGCGGCTCGGCCTGGCGGCTTTGCTGCTCTCTGCGGTGCGATGAGAACATTAGCCGACGTTCGCCGAAGACTACAAATCGCCTGGTAAACCGGCCTAAATGTGAATTACACGCATGTCATCCACGCCCACCCGAGCCGATCTCCACCCCATCGGCCCTGCACCAGTCACATCGTGAAACATAGATATTCGCATCTATTGATGATACCGAGCGAAGGATGCCGGCACGGACAATAGATCGCCCGCCCGCTCGCGCATGCACGCGCGCGAGCGCGAAGCACCGACTCCCACGGCTCTGCCTCACCGAAACCCCGCTTCACAAGGCGATTTGGTGTCATCCCAGCCCTCCGTGCTAATGTTCCATCTCGTTCGAGCGGCTCAAAACCCGCCCGACACAGTGTTCGGTCCCATAGCTCAGCGGGAGAGCGTCCGCCTCACACGCGGAAGGTCGCTGGTTCGAAACCAGCTGGGACCACCATAAAAGTGCAGGTCAAAGCCATATTGGCGATGGCCTGCACTTTTCGTGCAATATACGTGCAATAGCGATCAGCGGCGGGGCGCTCGGACGCTGCCTGATGTGGGTACTGAAGCGGTTCGAATGCCCCGTCGATGCGTGGAACCCGTCACAATCGTGATCGACTGCCGCTGTCGGGCGGTGCGTCGATGTTGGGGTGAGGTCAGTTGATCGGCCACATCGCTGCGTCGATCAGCGATCATCCTTCGGATGGTGTCGGTACTGACGTCAGCGTGTTCGGCGGCGAACTTGGGCGAACTTGATGGATACGTAGCGGCTCGGGTTCGGAGTCCGCACATGAACACTGCAACGATTCACCTCCGCAGACATCGGGTCGGAGCGCGACGCTGAGATTCGGAGCGCGTATGAACCGCTGCGCGAACATCCCGAACTCATTGCGAGTGAGGGGCGTTCGGTCGGATCATGGTTTTCGATCGCGCATCCGCGATGGGTTCTGCGGTATGTCCATAGGCCGTGACGGTGAGGACCTATGCCGGTACTACCCGCTTCGCGGGCGGGCATGACGGCTGGCTCTTCACGCGTGGGTACATAGGAAGGTGGTGGGACTGTTGGTGTCTGGTGGTGGCAGCTTGATCGAAAGTGAATGTAAATAGGGTGGTTGGCGTGCAAACGTGCAGGTAAATTAGTGTGCTCCCCGCGCGAGCGGGGATGAGTCCGATCCGACCCCCAAGTGCTCCCGCGTAAGCGGACTTGGCCGACATCGGGTGGCGATTCGAAAGCTGACGATGATGCGATCGAGACGTGTCGTGGCCGAGCATTCGATGGTGCCAGCGAACTGCCAGGCCACCGCTGCTGCCGACGAAACCTCGATCACCGAATCCAGGCCGAACCCGATCAGCGCGATCGAGGACACCCGTGCGCCCTCGGTCAACGCGATGATCGCCTCGATCACGTGGTAGGTGATGCTCGACTTCGGAGTTACGACTCGCGAGATCCTCGAGGTATTGAAGATCGCCACCACCGTGGGGATCCATGCACTCAATATCGGACTCGGGATCCGGTGACCACCCCGACCTGCGGTGTGTAAGACTAGGCTTGCCTTATCAAATTGGTGGGGGTGGACATAGGATCGACCGGGAGCGGATGTGATCGAGCGAGTAGTTGCATCCAGTGCGCCGTCGGTTGCGGCGCAATTGGTCGGTAGTGGATTGATCGGTGTGCGGGAGGGCCTCGAGACCGGGATCGTGATCATGATCTTGGTGGCCTTTCTGGTGAAGTCGCAGCGACGTGAGTCGTTGAAATGGGTCGCCGGGGGTGTGGGCGCCGCGATCGTGATGGTCGCGGCAATATTCGTCGGGGTCCGCTTCGGCACTTCGACCGTGACGGGTGTTGCCGCCGAGCTGATCTCGGGTCTCGCGTCGCTGGTCGCGGTGGTGATCGTGACCTGGATGGTGCTGTGGATGCGGACGGCGTCGCGGTCCATTTCCGGTGAACTTCGGGAGGGTATGTCGAAGGCGCTGACCATCGGCCCGTCTGCGGTGCTCGCGCTGGCGTTCTTCGCGGTGGGGCGTGAAGGGGTGGAGACGGCGCTGTTGATGGTCGGATACGCGGAGAACACCGCGGGCAGTCCGTGGCCGCTGATCGGCCTGCTGCTCGGGCTCGCGATCGCGGTGGTGTTGACGGTCGCGATGTATTTCGGTGCGGTGCGGATCAACTTCGCGCTGTTCTTCAAATACACCGGGGTTCTGCTGATCGTGGTCGCCGCGGGGATCCTCGCCTACGGAATCCGGGCCTTGCAGACCGCGGATTGGTTGCCCGGGCTGGCATCGCGTGCGTTCGACATCTCGTCGTGGTTCTCCATGTCGAGTTGGTACGGCACCCTGGCCCAGGGCATTTTCAACTTCCGTCCCGAACCGACCGTTCTGCAGGCGCTGGCCTGGTCTACCTATGTGGTCGTGGTGCTGACGTTGTTCTTGCGGCCGATCGCGCCGCGCACATCTTCGGGCGGGCGTCGTCCCGAGCCGACTGATTCCGCGGTTACCCCGCAATGACGAAAGGCCAAGTCCCCGTGCGTTACCCACTTGTCTCGATCGCTGTCGTCGCGACGGCCTCGGTATTGCTCGCTTCGTGCACCAGCAAGTCCGACAGTAATGCCGGTGATATCGAGGTCACCGCCGACGACTCGACGTGCGCGCTCTCGCGTGACTCCACCGAAACCGGCACCGTGACCTTCCAGGTGACCAACAACGGCACCAAGGTGACCGAGTTCTACGTCTATGGCGTCGGTGACCGGGTGATCGGCGAGGTCGAGAACATCGGGCCGGGGCTGACCAGGAAGCTGATCGTGCCGGTGTCCGATCCCGGTACCTACCAGGCCGCATGCAAGCCGGGCATGATCGGCGACGGCATTCGCCAGAACTTCACAGTGACCGGTGCGGCGCAGACCCGCGACCAGACAGGCAAACTCGCCGATGCCGCCGCCGGGTACAAGCGCTACCTGACCAGCCAAGCCGCGGCGTTGCAGGACACCGCGAAGGGCTTCGTGGCATCGATCAAGGCCGGCAAGATCGACGAGGCGAAGGCGCAGTACCCGCGCACCCGCACCTACTACGAGCGGATCGAACCGGTCGCCGAGAGCTTCCCTGACGACCTCGATCCTCGCCTGGACCTGCGCGAAGCGGATCTCGCCGGCGGTGACAAGTGGACGGGGTTCCACCGTCTGGAGAAGGACCTGTGGGCACAGGGCCTGCAGCCCGACACCAACCAGATCGCCGATCAGCTGCTCGCCGACCTGGACGAACTGGTCGCGGGAATCAACGCCGCCGACTTCACTGTCGACCCGCTGCAGGTAGCCGGCGGCGCGCAAACGCTGCTCGACGAGATCGCGCGCACCAAGATCACCGGCGAAGAAGACCTCTTCTCACACACCGACCTGTGGGACTTCCAGGCCAACGTCGACGGCTCCCAGGCTGCCCTCGCGAGCCTGCGACCGATCCTCGACGAGCGCAACGCCGAGCTGGGCAAGCAGATCGACCGTCGTTTCACCGAACTCGACGCCGAACTGGCCAAGTACCGGCGCGGTGACGGCCAGGTCAGCTACGACACGGTGACCGAGGAGCAGCGAGTCGAGCTCGCCCGCCGTATCGACGCGTTGTCCGCGGTCGTGAGTCAGGTGCAGGGTGTCGTCGCCGGATCCTGACAAGCGGTCAGGCCGCGGCGCGATCTCGCGCCGCGGCCTGATCGGCTCGGCCGGTATCGGCGTGGCCGCGGCGGGTGCCGGAGTGCTGGCCGGTCGCCTGTCGAGTCCGGCAGGCGCGGGGACGATCTCGCCCACGGTGCCGTTTCACGGGGAGCACCAGGCGGGCATCGTCACTCCCGCGCAGGATCGGCTGCACTTCGCGACATTCGACGTGCAGACCACCTCGCGGGCCGAGCTGATCGAACTGCTGCAGACATGGACGTCGATGGCCGAGCGGATGACCGCGGGCCACGAGGCGACACCCGACGGTGCTGTCGGCGGGCAGCTGTACGCGCCGCCCACCGATACCGGTGAAGCACTCGATCTGCACGCGTCGCGGCTGACGTTGACGATCGGATTCGGTCCGTCGCTGTTCACCCATGCCGACGGCACCGACCGGTTCGGGCTGGCAGCACGCAAACCCGCCGCGCTGGTCGATCTGCCCAAGTTCACCGGCGACGCGCTGGAACTCGCCCGCAGCGGCGGTGACATCGCCGTCCAAGCCTGCGCGGACGACCCGCAGGTCGCTGTGCACGCCATTCGCAACCTCGCCCGCGCCGGGTTCGGCGTGGTTTCTGTCCGCTGGTCCCAACTCGGGTTCGGCCGGACCTCATCGACGTCGACCAGTCAGGTGACACCGCGAAACCTGTTGGGTTTCAAGGACGGAACTCGCAATATCAAGGCCGAGGATCGCGACCTGGTCGATAAGTTCGTCTGGGTCGACCGCGGCGACGATCAGGCGTGGATGGCCGGCGGGTCGTATCTGGTCACGCGCCGGATTCGCATGTTGATCGAGCCGTGGGATCGCACCACATTGCATGAACAGGAACGGGTGATCGGTCGCACCAAAGGTACCGGCGCACCGATGGGTGGCCGCGACGAGTTCGATGAGCTGGATTTGCAGTCCGCTGGGCCGTCGGGGCCGCTGGTCGACACCGATGCCCACGTCCGCTTGGCCTCGGCCGAGGAGCTCGGCGGTATCCAGATCATGCGACGGGGATACAACTTCACCGACGGTTCGGACGGCTTCGGCCACCTCGACGCCGGATTGTTCTTCATCGCCTACTGCCGCAACCCGATCACCCAGTTCGTGCCGATGCAGAACAATCTCGCACGCAACGACGCGCTCAACGAGTACATCAAGCATGTCGGGTCCGGTGTTTTCGCGGTGCCGCCCGGTGTGGATTCCCAATCCTATTGGGGGTCAGCCCTGTTCGACAGCTGAGCGGACGCTCGTCCTGGGTTCGCCCCGGCCCGAGTGGACGGCCTGCGACAAATCTCGCGTCGGCAGCATCAGCAGGTGACAGATACATAGAATGTGGCTCCATGTATCGCAGTTCAGCCGTCGCGACCAGGAGCCGACGATGGCGGTGACGCTGAGCATCGCCCTGATCGTGCTGTGTGTGGTAATGGTGATCGCGTCGGCGGCGGTCTATCGGCTCGCGGGACTGGGATCGCCATCGGTGGTGCCCAGAGCCTCGATCCGGGCGGTCCTGCAACTCGGCGCGATCGCCCTGATCCTCGCCGCAGCCGTGCGTCATCTCTGGTCGGCGGCGCTCGTCCTGCTGGTCATGTTCGGGGCCGCGGTGTTCACCTCGGTGCGCCGAGCCGAGGCCGGGCGATCCGGGATCTGGCTCGGATTGGCCATCGCCGCCGGAATCGTCGCGGTGATGCCGGTGACGTTGGCCAGCGGTGTCGTTCCGATCCACGGGCTGACGCTGGTGTCGATCGGCGGAATCCTGCTCGGCGGCACCATGACCGCGACCTCGTTGGCGGCCCGGCGCGGACTCGACGCGGTCAACCAACGCTGGGGCGAGGTCGAAGCCGCGCTGAGCCTGGGCTTCACCGGCCACCAGGCCCGCATGATGGTGCTGACCGGCGCCGCTACCGACGCGTTGATCCCAGGCGTCGACCAGGCCCGCACGGTCGGATTGGTCACTCTGCCAGGTGCTTTCATCGGCGTGCTCCTCACCAGTGGCTCGGCCGCACAGGCCGGCGCGGTGCAGATCCTGGTGCTGATCGGGTTGATGCTGTCGCAGACGTGCGCGGTCGCGGTGACGCTGGAACTGGTTGCTCGCACTGTGGTCTCCCGATCGCCGGACCGCTGAATTCATCGACTCGAAACGCCGCGGGTTGTTCGGGGAAACAGCGCTTCTCGATGCTGTGCCGGAATCCCGTGGGATATGAGGTACGAATGCGAATTCGGGAGATACCTGCGCCGCGCTGGTCAGGTTGATGACTCCGGGTCCGGCGTTCTCTACGGCGGAATGATGGGCGCCAAGAGTGTGCTCATGCTGATGATGAACTCCATCTGTCTGGGTGTGTGGTGTCCAGCTCTGGCCGCTCTGCGGCTACAGCGAAACATTCGGCGACGACACCTATTGCGGGTTCGTGGGCGACATGTCGCATGCGCTGCTCCGTGCCGGATCCGTCGAACCCGGCGCGGCTTGCTGCCCATGTCTCAGCCTTGGTTCCCCGCCGGCAGCAGTCCCGCCGATATCCGCGCATGCCGACGGCGAGGATACGACTCTGCCGCCGGACGGGTGAACCGATATCAGGGGTTCCGTGTGACACCCGGGGGGGCGGAACGCCTCGATATTGCGTGTGCACCGGTCCGCGAAGGTGCGCGGGCGGCGGTGCAGAAGCTGTTCGACGGTTGCGGTGCGGAACCCGGTGGTGTCCTGGCGCATCAGCGTGAATCCTTCGAGGATGGCGTCGGCGAGAGCCGGAGGGGCACCGTTGGGGTACCGAGATGCGACGGCCTGTTCGGGTGTCGCGGCCTCGTGGATCTCGATGTCGCAGCCGAGCGTGGCCCCGATGACCGCTACCTGTTCCGCGATGGTGAACATCTGCTCTCGCCGGTGAGGTAGTACTCCTTTCCCTCGTGGCCGTCCTCGGTGAGCGCGCAGCCACTGCGGCAATGTCGGCCAGGTCGACCGATGTGTAGCGGCCGGGACCGGTGGGGTCGTCGACGGCGCCGCCGGCGCGGATCATCGGTGCCCACTCGAGGGCGTTGGTCATCAAGCCGCCAGGTCGCAGAATCGTGTAGGGGATGCCCGAGTCGCGGACGATCGTTTCGCTGTGGTGATGCCAGCGCCCCATCACAGGGATCGGGTCACCCATCCGGATCAACTTCGATGACAGTCATGTCCGCACTGTCGTGGACATGGGTTCTGACCACCCTCGCCAGGCCAGAGGGGTTCGGCCCCGCTCATGCCAAGGCGGGCCTACGGAGGAGGTGGTGATTTCTTCGTCCAGCGTGCAGCCGCTGCCGAAGCTGACCGCCGATGGCTACACCAACACCTGGCTGGACGGGTGGAGCGCCGGTTCGTCGAACCTGCTCACCGGTCTCGGCAACCTGATCGGCACCGGTTCCGCCGCCGAGTGACGGTGGTCAGGAACGAGAACGGCGGTACCGCACGACGAGGTGCGGTACCGCCGTTCGCCTTTCCCCGGTTCAGTTCAGGGTGAAGGCCGCGGTCGGCGCGGAGGCTTCGCCCTCGGCGCCGAGCGCGTTGTAGACCAGCGTGTAGGCGCCGGTGCCGGGGGAGTCGACCACGAAGACCACGGAGTTGTCCGGCTTGTCGATGGTCTGGCGCGCGCCGAGCAACTCGTTGATCGGGCCCTTGAAGTCGGCGGGCACGGTGCGGCCGTCCGGGGTGCGCACGCTGAAGTACTGGTAGTAGATGTTGGCGCCGCCGGCCGGGATGCCGGAGCCGCCGGTGAGCGTGATGTGCAGCGCCACATCGGATTTTCCGCGCTCGCCGGTGCTGTAGCTCGGGTGCAGGGTCGCGCCGGTGACGGTCACCGTCGTCTCGCCCTGGGTGAGCTTCGCGGAGGTCGGGAAGCTGCGCGGCTGCACGCTTTGGACCTTCGCGTCCTTCTTCAGCGAGATGATGGTCTGGTTGTCGGTGGCCGTGCCGTAGACGATCGTCATGGTGTCGATCAGGTGCTCGGCGTCGTCGAGCGAGCGCACCGGGACCTCGGCCTTGCCCCTGCCCTTGCCGCCCGCGGCGACGGTCGGGCTGTCGAAGGTCGCGCCGCCCTCGAGCTCGCCGTTGACCAGCAGCGTCGGGGTCAGCCCCAGCATCCGGTCGGCGAGGCCGGTATTGGCGTAGGTGATGTCGATGGTCACCTCGGCGCCGCCGTACTCGTTCGGCACCACGGTGGCCTTGTCCACGGTGATGGCGAAATCGTCGTACCAGCCGGTCTTGCCGACGGTGCGCACGGTGGACTGTTCCGCGCGGCCCGCGGCGGGGGCGCCGGCCGGCGTGCCCGCGGAGGTGGCCGGCGTGCTGGCCGGTGTCGCGGTGCCGACCTTGTCGTTGCAGGCGGTGAGGGAGAGCAGGGCGAGGGCCAGTGCGGCCGTCACAGCGGTTTTGCGGACGAGTGGAGTGGGCACGACTGCCTCCAGTGATTCGACCCCGTCCGGCGGATTCCCGGGTTCGGCGCACGGCGGGTTCTGCCCGAAGATATCCCGGCGCGCGCCCGGTGTTAACTGGAGCGCGGAGAACGATCGGGGCCGATCACCGCCGCGGCACGGTGTAGTCGATCAGCTTGTCCGCGTTGAACGGCGAGGTCACCACGCAGGTGCCGAGCGGGCCGGTGCGGTCGTAGATGGTCGCGGTGCCGATGGAGACGCCGTCGGCGGCGAGCGCGTCATCGGCGCGCAGCCCGAGCTCGTACCCAATCGGCAGGCAGGAGAGGGTCAGCGTCACATCGGCGTTGATATGATCCGCGCCCCGCGAACCGGCGGCGTAGGCGCTGACGATTCCCATACTGTTCAGGGTTTCGTCGCGCTGGACAGCGCACCGGCGAGTTTGCGCAGCTGCGAGGTGGCTCCGCCGCGGGCGAACTCGGTGCGCTTGGCGGCCACGAAGTACCGATGTACCGGGTACTCCAGAAAGATCCCGATACTGGCGTGGATATGGATCGTGGTGTGGGCGACGCGATGACCGGCTTCCGAGGCCCAGAACTTGGCGGTGGCGATTTCCGCGTCCGCGGGGAGATCCTCGGATTCACGCCACGCGGCCTGCCACAGCGTCAGGCGAACCGCTTCGACGTCGACATACGCGTCGGCCAGGCGCTGACGCACGGCCTGGAACGATCCGATGGGCTTGTCGAATTGCTTTCGTGCCCTGGCATATTCGCTCGTCAGCGCGAGCGAGCGTTCGACCACGCCGAGCTGGTATGCGCAAGCGGCCACGGTGGCGCGGCGGTGCGCCCAGGCCGCACTGCGGTCGCCCGGGGTGCCCAGCACGCCCGCGTTGTCGATCTCGATGCCGTCCAGTTCGAGCAGCGCGGCGTCCGTGCCATCGACGACATGTTGGGTATTGACGTGGACGCCCTCGGTCGCGCGGTCGATGATCAGCAGTATCGAGCCGTCCGCGGTGATCGCCTCGACCAGGAACGCGTCCGCGAAAGCGCCGGCGGGAACCGCGCTTTGGGATCCGTTGACCTGCCAGCCATTCGCGGTCCGCTCGGCCGTGAACGCGTCGTCCTCGGTTGCCAGTGCCGGTGCGAGGGTGGCGGCGCCGCTGGCGACCGGTTCGACCCAGCGTCGCACCTGGGCCTCGTCGCCGAAGCGAGCGATGGTGCTGGCCGCGACCGCGATGCTGGTCAGATAGGGGACCGGGGCAACCGTTCGGCCGATCTCGATGAGCAGGCTGCACTGTTCGAGCAGACCGAAACCGCCTCCGACGGGTTCGGGCAGTGCCGCATCGAGCAGGCCGGTCTGGGCCGTCGCCTGCCACAGCGCCGAGTCGAAGCCGGTGTCGTCGGGGGCGTTCTTATCGGTCCAATCGGTGAACAGGTCGCGGGCCAGACCCGAAAGATCTTGCTGCGCTTCGGAGAAGGTGAAGTCCATGGGTATCGAGTTCCTCGGATAGATCAGCGGGTTACGGGCAGATCCAGTGCGGTCTTGGCGATGATGTCGCGTTGGACCTCGTTCGTACCGCCGCCGAAGGTCAGAATCAGCGACGAACGATGGAAACGTTCGATTCGGCCCTGGAGTAACGCCTGCGGGGAGTTTCTCCGTACGACCGCTGCGGAGCCAAGCACCTCCATGAGTAATCGGTATGCCTCGGTCGCCAATTCGGTGCCGAACACCTTGGTGGCCGAGGCATCAGCGGGCTTGAGATCGCCGGAATCGGCCGCCCAGGCGATACGCCAGTTACGCAGCTTGAGGTACTCGACGTGGGCGTGTACCCGCGCGAGATGGATCTGCACCCACTCGGCGTCGATCACCCGCGTACCGTCCGCGCGCGTGGTGTGCTCCGCCCATTCCCAGACCTGTCGCAATGACTCCTCAAGTGGCGCGGCCGAAGTCAGCGCCACCCGTTCTTGATTGAGCTGATTGGTGATCAACGGCCAGCCGCCGTTCAATTCGCCGAAGACGTTGGCCGCGGGAACCCGCACGTTGTCGTAGAAGGTCGCGCTCGTGCCGGGCCCCGCCATGGTGTGGATCTTGCTCCACGAGAACCCCTCCGCCGCGGTCGGCACGATCAGGATGGACACCCCGCGATGCCTGCTCGCCTCCGGGTCGGTACGTGCGGCCAGCCAGATGTAGTCGGCGTATTCGATCAGGCTGGTCCAGGCCTTCTCACCATTGATGACGTAATCGTCACCGTCGCCCACCGCCCGCGTCCGCAGCGATGCCAGATCGGTCCCGGCTTCAGGCTCGGAATAGCCGATGGAGAAGTGCAACTCGCCCTTGGCGATTTTCGGCAGGAAGAACGCCTTCTGCTCATCGGTACCGAAACGCATGATCGTCGGGCCGACCGTGTTCACCGTCAGGAACGGTACCGGAGCGCCTGCGAAGGCAGCCTCGTCAGTGAAGATCAGCTGATCGATCATCGGCCGGTTCTGGCCGCCGAACTCCTCCGGCCAGCCCAGGACCAGCCACCCGTCGTGGCCCAGCCTCCGGACGACCTCCTTGAACACGCTCGCGTCGCCGTACTCGCCGCCAGGCCCGGCCAGGGCTTCTCGCACCTCGGGAGTCATGAGCTCGGCGAAATACGCACGCAGCTGCTTGCGCAAGCGTTCCTGATCATTGGTGAAACTGATGTGCATAGGTCTCTCGATCTCCTCCGTCGACGTGCCCCGCGGTCCGCCACCATCGAGCGCAGCGGAGATGCCACTACAGTGAAACTAGAACGCGTTTCACTCGAGGTGAAGGGTTCGCGTGCGCAGGAAGGTGTCACGGATTTGGCATCGACATGCCAACGGCAACTGGAAGTGAGCGGCGCGGATCCTGCCGCATCTCGGGTGGCAATTGAATTATCTTGTGCGCGTATATAATTACGCCACGATGCTTCTAACCTTCGACGCGTTGACTGTGAATCCCGATCGCCAGTTGGTGCGCCCGGAACGGCGGCGTGGCCGTAAGCCACTCGATTCACAGAATCCGGCTCCGCACTAGCATGGGACCGAAGGATCCGGCAATCTGTACTCGGGCAAGACTGATCCCAGGGGTGGGCGATGATCGAACACGACATACTCGAGCCGGTATGGGCGGCGCGTGAACAGGCAGCGGAGAGCGTCAACGATGTAGGCGGGCTCCTAGCCGAGTCGCGCAGACTGCTCGACCGTGCGATAGCCGAGCATCGCGGCGGAGATCGCGGTCGAACAGGCGATATCGTTCGGTTTCGCCCAGATGGCGATTGGGAGCACAATCTTTCGCAGATGCTGCAGCGGGTGCGCAAGGAAGCGGTGCTCGCGGTGTCCAGCCCGCTACGCATGCAACCGCGGTATCTGACTGGTACCCAGCTGATCTCGGACCACCTGGCGAAGGGCAAACAGTTCAGGCTGCTGTACTCGCCCCACTTCGCCGAAACACGACGTGACGACAAGTTGCTCGGGCCGCAGGTCGCGCTACAAGCGCAGATCAAGGTGACCAACGCTGACTTTCACAATATGGTCATCGTCGATAGACGGGCCGGGGCAATCTGGGGCGGCGCGGGTGGACAGCGACCGTACGGGTTCATGATCGCCGACCCTGGCCTGCTTCGAGTCATTCACCAACTCGCCACGAGCACCTGGGACTCGGCGCCTGCGTTCTCGACTTATTTGAGCCTCTGCCGCAGGGAATTCGACGAAACGACCTTGACGGTGCTGCGAGCACTCGACCTCGGCCTCAAGGATGAAGCCGCGGCCCGCAGATTAGGCGTATCCCTGCGTACCTATCGGCGATACGTCGCCGACATCATGACCAGGCTCGGTGTCACAACGAGATTCCAAATTGGAGCCCGTGCAACCGAACTGGGCCTGATATCGCCCCACCGCGGACTGTCGCCCGATCCACTTCTAGCCGTGCGGGCTAGCGGCGAAGTATGAGTTCCCTTGGTGTGAAGCCGTTGTTGAGATCCGATTTATGACGGATTGAATGGATTCAACCGGAGGGCGACCACGGATCGCTGTGGGTAGTGTGGTCGCTCCTGGCAATACCTTGCCGACGATACCCGAAAGTGCGCTCCGGGAAACATATTCGACGAACACCTCCACTCCGGTGCCGTGCAGGTGTCGCAATGCGGCGCCGAATCACGCCGGGAGTACGAGGTCGCCGGCTAGAAGCTCGGCCACCTCGTCATCGTCGTTATAGAGCCGTCCGAGAATCGGTGAGTACACCGCGCGCCGCAGCGGGCGTTGAGAAAGGTTGGTGTTGGTCTCCAGTCGCTGACGGAAGTCTTCGGCGACGGATGCGAGCAGGGGTCTGTGGAACGGGCATGGAGAGGGGATTCGGATACCGGATAGACTGGCCTCGCGGACAATCGTCTCCACTCGGGACAGTGTTTCCAGCGGACCTGACAGGACAGTCTGGTGTGAACCATTCGCGACCGCGAGGCCGTCGCACTCCATGAGGTCGACCAGAGCTCTCGCCCGGTGCGCTTCGCAGCGTGCGGCGAACATCTCACCCGTGTCGGCCGCCATCCGCAGCGACTGCGATCGGGCATACACGATTTCGGCACCTTCGCCGACTGCGAACGGTGGTTCAACCGCGGCGGAGATCCATTGAACAGCAAGGGGACTCCCTGCGGAGCCCTGAACACCGCCAGGGCCAGATCTATCTCTTCGAAGGTCTGCCGCACCTGTGGCCAACTGTTCGCCAGCTCCAGGAAGACCTCCTCCAGATACGCACCTTGTCCGGGAAACAAGTAGCAGCAACGACGCTCTCCGGAGTGTGGGGTGACCCCGCTCATCGCGGCACCCGCGGCAGGCCGAGTCCGTTCACAGCGATCAATTCGCGCTGGATCTCGTTCACACCACCGCCGAAGGTCAAAACCAGATTGCGCTTCGCCTGAATATTGAGCCAGGCTGCCAGTTCCGCGGTGACGGGCTCGGCGAGGTCGCCGTGGCGGCCCACGACCTCTTCCAGTCGTTCGTACAGCCGCTGAATTCGCTCCGATCCGAATACCTTTGTGGCCGAAGCGTCGGCGACGTCGACCGGGGCGCTGGACTCGGCGGCCGCGACCTGCCAGTTGAGCAGTTCGTTGATGCCCTCGGTCGCACGAGTCTCGATCAATGCGGATCGCACGTCCGTGGCATCGAGCAGGTCGTGTGCGGCGGCCCAGGTGTACACGTGGTCGTACAGTCCGCCGATCCGACCGGAGGGGCCGAGCATCACGCGTTCGTGGTTGAGTTGGGCGGTGATCAGTCGCCAACCTTGATTCTCCACTCCGACCAGCATATTCGCCGGAACGCGGACATCTGAGTAGTAGGTGGCATCGACATGGTGTGCACCGTCGCAGGTGATGATCGGCGTCCAACTGAATCCCGGATCGCGGGTGTCGACGATGAGGATCGAAATGCCCTTGTGCTTGGGTGCATCTGGATCGGTGCGCACAGCGAGCCAGATGTAGTCGGCGGAGTGCCCGCCAGTGGTGAAGGTCTTCTGGCCATTCACGATGAAGTAGTCGCCGTCGCGGACCGCGATGGTGCGCAGGGATGCGAGATCGGTGCCGTTGTCTGGTTCGGAGTAGCCGATGGCGAAATGGAGTTCCCCGCACAGGATCTTGGGTAGGAAGAACGACTTCTGCTCGTCTGTCCCGAAGGTTTGCAGGGTCGGTCCGACTGTCTGCAACGTGACCGAGGGCAATTGCACGTCGGCGCGTGCGGCCTCGTTGACGAAGATGTGCTGTTCGATCGGTCCGAAACCATGCCCGCCGAATTCCTTCGGCCAGCCGACGCCGAGCCAGCCGTCGTGACCCATCCGGCGGACGATCTCACGGTAGACGGTGCCGTGCCGATCGATGGTGGTCGTTGCCCGTTCGTCAGCGGTCATCAGTTGGGCAAAGTAGGTTCGCAACTCTTCCTGCAACGCTTGCTGAGAAGCGTTGAGCGCGACGAACATTTCTTCGCTCGTTGAGGACTCCGCGAGGATCCGACTCGGGGGCGGATCGATACCGAGGTGGTGGAGGGAATGCTCGAATCCGCCGAGAAATCGCACCGCATCTTTGAGTGTGGAGTAGTGCAGGTGGAGTGGATAGGTGATGTCGGCGCCGATACCACCGTGCAGGTGGTGGCAGATTCGTACGGCCGTCAGCGCTTCTGCTGTTAGCCAGTAACCCGCGAGGGCGAGATGCTGTTCCGAATCCAAGCCGGCGGACAACTGCCAATTCCCCGACAGAGCGGCCAAATGTGTGGTCCGGGAAGCGATATAGACGTCCGCGATCTGCTGTGAAACCGCTTGAAAGGTCGCCAACGGCTTACCGAATTGCTGTCGATGACTGACGTGTTCGGTGGTCAAACGGAGTGCTCCGGCCAGTGCTCCGTCGCCGATCGTGACCGCCCCGGCCAGCGCGTAGGTGCGGAGAGCTGCCACGGCCGCGCCGCTGAAATCATTGCCCAGCACCGCCGAATCATCGACTCGTACGCCGGAAAGGCGCATTGTGTACTCCGGCAGCCCGGTTGCGGTATGGGTGAGGACCAACTCCACCCCGTCGGCGGCTGGGTCGACCAGGAACACCGCCAACCCTTCGGACGTGTTGGCGGGCACCAACACCCGGCCTGACTGTGCTGCGAAAGGTACCGCGACTTTGTGGCCGTGTAGTTTCCAGGAGTGTTCGGTGCGGACGGCCGTCGTTCGTGGTGTGAGCGTGAGCGGTTCTCCGAGTTCGCTGGGAGCACCGGTCACCAGGCTGTCGCCTGCAGCGAGGGACGGCAGCAGTTCTGCCTGCTGTTCGACGGTGCCATGACCGGTGATCGGCAGTATGCCCAGCGCGAGTGCGGCGAGGGCGGGGACTCGCGCGCCACGAGAGGCGATTTCGTACAGCACGGCTGAAATCTCGCCAACCCCGAGGCCGTCACCGCCGAGTTCTTCCGGTAGCGCGATCGCCAGCAGTCCGACCTTGGCCAGGGCGGCCCAAGCCCGTGAGTCGTATCCGAGTGACGGATCCAGATCGTCCTGGCCGGGATCGCATTGCTTCCGTAGTACATCCGCGGCCAGCTCGATAACTTCTCGCTGAACCTCATCAGGACTGAAATCCACGCTTGACTCCTCCTTCGACACTTCAACTGAACCTGGTCTCAGCATTTACGCGAGAAGGACAGTCGGCGGGCCGTCCTGGCAGCAACATGTCGTCGACGTTCGCAATCTGTCGCTCGATGTGACCACCCGATGTCATCGGACGACGATTCGCGGCAGGTCACCTATATTCGGTGCCACCGCGATGGCGTTCGAATGAGGTGCGCTGCGAAGCCGCAGAGCACTCCGGGAAGACCCCATGGTTACCCCGCGCTGTCGATGGTGCGGAACGCCAGCACTATCACGATGGCATCTGGTGGCACCCGTCACGATCTCGGTGGCGGGTTCATGACCCTTGTGGCGGGCGGCCATGCGGTCGACGACACCCTGAGCGCCATTGGTGGCAATCGGTGCGCGTAGTCTGACCGGTCAGTTCGCTTCTACGGCAATCGGTATCGGCGGCTCTGGCGGGTTGTCCGCGGCGATCGTGGTGGAGTTCTGCCAGCGTGCGTGCTGAGCGGAGCATCGGGTGATCGTCGGGTTGCTCGCTGCGGCGGCGGCCGATCGTCGCCAGCAGTTCGTGCCGATCAGGCAGTCGCTATGCGTCTGGCGCGTGCTCAGGCCGGGACAACGTCCGCGCCTTCGTATATCGACAGGTGGATGGCGGCCAGTACGAGCGAGCGGTGGGGCAGGCGCAGTCGTCCTGGTGTGGGTTCGCAGGCCCAATGCCAGCCGAACTGATCGTCGGATCGGGGCAGCATGACACGGGTTCCAGGCTGCGGAACAGTGACGCCCTGAAACCCCAATTTGCGCTGAATTGATTGGGGCACAGTGTGATACGGAATCGTCGGTGCAGTCAGGAAGGTGCAGTAGCGGTTGCGGGGGTCGACGATGGCGGGTGTGGCCTGTGGGAGATGGGCGAGGCGGGCGCGGATCTGTTCGCTCAGACCGCTGGGTACGACGATCGCTTCCACGTTGTGTCCGGTGGTCAGGTACAGCCGATCGGCGAACAGTTCTACGGGTAGCCCGTACCGCGCCCGGAGCAGATGGGCGGATTCATGAGGGGAACAACATGATTCGAACACAGGGACCTCCGAGCTGTGGGTTGAGTGCGCTCGGCGAGGAAGGCGCGCGGCATCCCGTGGCCGATGCACGCACTGGGCGACGGCCTCGGATCGGATACGCGACGCCGAGTGATGGGGTGTGGACGTCCATTCGGTGTCGAGTGCGGAAACTATTGTGCGCCTTGATTTTCGATGTTGTGGTGACGCGCTGATGGCGTTCCGATGTCCGCCTGTAAACCTGTCGTGTCCGACACGGAGACACCTGTTGTGAGGCGGCTCGCCGTCGAGTGGGCGGCCTTTGTCCGCTGTGTGACTTCCCGGCAGCGCGGTCGCACGACCGTCTGCTCGCGGCCGGGCACACCGTCACCGTCTACGCCTCGATCCGGCCAAGATTCCCGGCCGTTGGGATGATCGGGTGCGGGTCGTGACGGGGCACATGTCGGACGCCGCCGCGATCGATACCGCGGTCCCCGGGGTCGACGCTGTGGTCAGCGCGCTCGGCCCGAGCTTGGACCGCAAAGCTATTGGGCTGCCGTCGATCGAGGGTACCGCCAACATTCTCCAGCTCCCAAGGCATTCCACGAGCCACGCGTATACGCGAGCAACGACAGGTTAAGCAGTGCAATGATTTGCGCTACAAGGGGCCCGAGGTCGGCACTGGCGGCGCCACGACTGCTGCACTCGTGATCCGGGTGGCGGGTCGGGTACGAGCTGGAGCCATTAGGGTCCGCTATGGGTTTGGCGGAGTGCCCATAGATTGTGGCGGTCGGGGACCTGTGCTCAGGACTGAGGTTTGTTCGAGGTCGGCAAGAAGGGCTTGGCTGGCTCTTCAGTCGTGGGCGTGTGCTCCCCGCGCGAGCGGGGATGAGCCCTCAGCGCCGAGCGGACCTCGCCGAGCGGGAGGTGCTCCCGTGGACTGCGGCGACCTCATAGGGACTGCAGCGTCGAGGCGATCAGGGTGGTATCGGTGCGATAGGACGGGACGGCATCTGCCGTGGCTCTGTCGCCGGGATCCCAGATGAGTGGCGGTTCCCGGTCACTTTCCTCGCAGGATCGTCGCCATCGGCGCTGCTGCGACGGTGGGGGCGACTGCCGCTTCGGTGGTGGCGGGGTAATAGGCGGGGGTCTCGGTGCCTGTGAGGAAGTCGGCGGTCCAGCCGAGTGCGAGTGTGCGGAGCATCGTCGTGTTCGCGACGCTCGGGGTGCCGCACAGCAGCGTTCCCAGTGAATCCGAACTGGTGCCCTCGGCATCGGTGTGCATGCCGTCGCTCACGCTGATGCCGAGGAACGGTCGATGAAGCTGGTGCTGGACTGCCGTCGTGCCGCTGCCGAGGTTGTTGCACAGCGACGGTGCCGCGGCGATCGTCAGGATGGGGAGGGTAGTGGGGTCGAGGTCGGCGAGTGCGCGGTCGCTGTTGTCGCCGAGAAAGGATTTCACCGGATCCAGCAACACCAGACCACGCAGGTGCACGAACACCTCCGGGTGCGCGACATGGAGGCGATGTGCGACGAACGCGACCGCCTCGGCACCGGCGGAGTGTCCGACGAATACAAAGTTGCTGGGCAGTTGTGGGGCGACCGTGCCCGCGCGTGCGGCCGCGGCCGTGAGGCTGCGCGCGAGTGCGCCGTTGGGGTCGGTGGCGGTACCGAACAGGGTCGCGACGTTGTCGAGGAATCCGGTGTTGTCGCCGAGATTCTGCAGCGTGCATCCGGCGAGATCCATGAACGGCAGTGCGGGCGCGAAGACCAGATAGCCGCTGTCGGCGAAGGCAGTGGCCAGCTGTGCGACGTTGCTGTTGGTGCGGGCGAAGCCGTGCTGGATCCAGACCATGCCCCTGGGGGTTCCGGTCGGCAGGTACCAGTCCGCGTTCTGCTGCAGAGTGGTCGCGGCGCAGGGGACATCGATCGTGCCGGGGAGCCGCGATGCGTCCGCTCCGGCGGTCGGTGCGGAGATGGCAAGGGTGCAGGCGGCGATGATGGCGGCGCTTGCGGCGACCAGGGCCGAACCTCGAGAACTCATGGTGACTCCAACAACGGCGCCGAACGTCTGTTTCGCTCTGCGAAATGGCGTTTCTTAACTGCGATAGTCTATTAGCACCCACATGGGTGTGGATGTCAAGTGGTGGCGTGTGGTGGTGAATCGGGGCTGGACGACGCCGGTGTGAGCGCGATACGTTTCGATAGGTGAAACGCTGTTACGGAAATCGAGAGGCGCGGTGAGCGGGTGAGATCGGCGCTGTATGTCCCCGGCAATCGACCCGAACTGTTCGACAAGGCACTGGCCGGTCCCGCCGACATCGTGCTGCTCGATCTGGAAGATGCCGTCCCGCTGCGACAGAAGGAGACGGCGCGAGCCGAGGTCTCCGCGTGGCTGCGTACGGTCGTCGATGCCGGACAACGGATCTGGGTGCGGGTGAACTCCGGTTCGCTGTGTCGCGACGACTTGCGGGCGGTGGCACTGCCTGCGGTGTCCGCGGTATGCCTGGCGAAAACTGAATCAGCGGACCAGGTTCGGGCGGCGGACGGGGTGTTGCGGGAGTACGAACCGCGCGCAGGCGCGATTCGGGTGTGTCCGCTGTTGGAGAGCGCTGCCGCTGTGCTCGACGCAAAGACGATCGCCACCGCCCCTCGGGTATGGCGGCTGCAACTCGGGGAGGCGGATCTGCGCGCCGATCTGGGGATCGAAACCAGTTCCGACGAACGCGAACTGCTTGCCATCCGCACTCACGTGGTCCTCGCCAGCGCAGCGGCGGGGATCGCGCCGCCGCTGGGGCCCGTCGACACCGATTTCCGCGATCTGGACCGGTTGCGTGAGCGAACGAAAGCGTTGGCGCGGATGGGGTTTCGCGGGCGCGCCTGCATCCATCCCGCGCAACTACCCGTGGTCAACGAGGTGTTCACCCCCGCCGCGGCCGACCTGGAGCGGGCCCGCGTACTCGTGGGCCGATTCGAATCCGCCGCCGGTGGCGTCCTGCTCGATGAGGGCGGCAAAATGGTCGACGCGGCCGTGATCCGGCAAGCGCGACGCCTACTGGAGGATTGACACGGCATGCCGAATAATCGGGGAGTTCTCGCGTGATCGTTTCGGCCCTGTTCGGCCTGCTCGCCCTCGGCCACCTCGCCCTCGCGTGGCTCGGTCTGTCCGGGATTCGTGCCGGTGGCGGCCGGATGCTGGTGCTCCCGACGGTGTTGTGCGTGGCGCTGGCCTACGACAACTCCGTCATCGCCATGGGGAACACAGTGGGGGTCGGGCGACTGCTCGAAACGTTGAGCTGGCCGCGCTTCGCCTTGCACGCGGTGCTCACACCGCTGCTGGTGCTGTGGGCCCGTGCCGTGGTCGACCACGCGGGCGTGCCCGCGGCGCGGCGGACTGCTGTCCGGGTCGGCGCGATGGTGCTGACCGCGGCGCTGATCGCGATCGGGATCTGGCACGGCGTTCTCGGGCTCGTGCTGGAGCCGAAGTGGTGGGCCGGGACACTGCGCTACGGGTACACCGACGGCTCGGCCCTCGGCGCGTTGCCCGCGATCATCGCAGTGCTGGTCGTGCTCGCGGCCGGGCTCGTCCTATGGCGTCGGCGTCGCTACTCGGTGCTGGCGGTCGCGGCCGCGACGATGACCCTGGTCGCGGGCGCGACGCCGGTGGTGCCGGTGCTCGGCAATGCGGGCGAGCTGGTACTCGCCGCCGGATTGGTGAGCACCGGTCTGTGGCTGCGGCGAGAATTCAGTGGTCCCGCAGCAGCGAACCCGCACCCTCGATCCGGTCGTTGACGCCGTTGTCGCGCAGTGCCATCCACCAGGTCGCGGCATTGATGGCGATCACCGGTTTACCCAGCCAGCGTTCGGCCTCGTCGGCCAGTCTCACCATGGACAGGTTCGTGCCGCACTGGACGAGCGCGTCGATATCGTCGCCGTCCACTTCGCGCAGGGCATCCCGCAGCGTGTCCTCGGTGACATGGGCGATCGATACCGCGGTGGGGCAGCGCAGCCCGGTGATCGCGGCGACGTCGAAGCCGAGTTCGCCGAAGAACCGGACCACATTGTCGTCGCCGATCGGCTGATAGGGCGTGACGACGCCGATTCGCTTCGCGCCGTTGAGCGTCAGCGCCCGGCGGCATGCCTCGGCGCCGGTGGCGACCTCCAGTCCGGTCGCGTCGTGGATCTGCTGGATGAATTTGCGGTTGCCTTCGACGCCGCCCCAGAAGGTTTCGGCCGACATCCCCATCACCATGTAGTCCGGTTCGCAGGTCATGATCCGCGCACAGGTCTCGTCCATTTCGGCGCGGATCTGTTCGAGCAGGTTGGACATGCCCGCGTCGTCGCTCATGTTCTGGTCGCGGATGTGGATGCGGCCGAAATGTGCGGTGACCCCTGGCACGCTCATGCGCCCGAAATCTGGTTCGACCACGGTATTCGTCGAGGGGGCGAGGACGCCGAACTTGCGTCGCCAGCCCAGTACGTCAGGCATTACTCATCTCCCGGTTGCTACGGCTTTCTCGGAGGCCGCCAGCCGCCAGGCGGCGGCCAGGAACGCGGCTTGGGCCGCGGTGTTGCACAACTGCTCGATCCACTGCAACGTCACCGTCTGGTCCGGGCGGGAGGCGAGCGGACCGAGGACGTAGAAGCTCAGCAGCTGCACGCCGAACAGGCCCGCGGCCACGGCGTCGCCACGATCGCGGGCGATGCCGATCAAGTAGATTCCCGCGATGGTCGCGAACACCGTGGTGCTGACCAGCATCGGGATCGAATCGCGGGCCAGCAGGACACCGAGACCACAGGCCGCGATGAGCCCGACGGTCAAGTACCGGAGCCAGCGCGGCGAAGTTCCCGTTTTGGTGCGGGCCGCGGCCGTGCACAGCAGGGCGAATCCCAGCGTCAGCAACGGAAACAGCATCTCGCTCAGCCACGGCAGGGCAGGCCCGTCGGCCGCGGCGATCAGCTTCGCACCGGCCTTGGCGAGGCCGCCCGCGCCGATGAACACCGCGGCCGCTACCGGTGCCGGCCCGCCGCCGAGCACTCGGCGCAGCAGCAGTACGCCCGCGGTGGTGAACAGCACCGGCGCGAAATCCTCGATCGCCAGCGAGATCGGGTAGTCGATGGCAGCCGTGCTCATTCGGCGAACAGATCGCGTCGTCGGAAGCCGGCGGTGGCGAAGCGGCCGATCACCTTCGGTGTGGTGAGCCAGCGGACGTGGGCGCCGTTGCGTCGGTGGGTGAGGGCGCGCTCGGCCAGCCAGGGTGTGACCGTCTCCACGCGGTCGGCGAGGATGTTGAATATCTTGCGCGCCTTGGCCAGTTCCTCGGGATCGGCATAGCCGTGGGTCAGCAGGTCGGTGACCACCATGCCCGGGCTGAGCAGGCCGACGGACACCCCGGCGGGGACCTCCTTCGCCAAGGCCTTGGTCAGGTAGGTCACTGCCCGTTTGCTGGCGCCGTAGACCGACAGTCCGGGCACCGTGCGACCGTCGCTGCCGAGGCCCTCCATATTCCAGACGTGTCCGCCGTCCGCCGCCGCCATCCCCGCGATCGCGACGGCGGAGCCGTTGATCGCGCCGAGCAGGTTGGTCGAGACGACCTTCGCGGCATCGGCGGCCGGCAGCTCCCACACGGGTGTGCGGGTGTGCGAGATGCCGGCATTGTTGATCCAGACGTCGACGCCCCCGAAGCGGGCCACCGTCGCGTCCCAGAGCGCCTGCAGCTGCTCGCGGTCGGTGACATCGGCAGACACCACCAGCAGTTCGGTGTCGGGAAGTTCCGCGCGCAGTGCGTCGATCCGCTCGGTATCGGTGCCGCACACCGCGACTCGATGGCCGCGTCGCAGCAGCGCGCGGGCGATGCCGAGTCCGATGCCGCGGGTGCCGCCGGTCACCACGATGGTGCTGGTCGTCGGCCCGCTCATGCGCGCACCAGTACCCCGTGCAGGACAGCGCTGAGGCTGTTGTGCTCGAACAATTCGTAGACCACGGCGAGCTCGGCGCCCGCGCCCATGCCGGGTTCCGCGTCCATCATGAACTCCCGTCCGTTGAGTTTGGCGCCGTCGGGGAAGTGCAGCACCGGGTAGTTGGCCCGGCCGTACGACGTCGCGTTGCCCCAGGCGCCGGGCCCCTCGTGGAACGAGCGGACACCGTCACGGCGCACCGTCGCCTGGTATTCGCGGTCGATCGCGCCGCTCCAGGTGACGTGGTGCTCGGCGGTCAACAGGCTCGACGGCGTCACCTCGATGGTGATGCCTACGGTGCCGTGGCGTCGCTGGTCGGCGCCCCACAGCTCACAGTCACCGACATAGCGGCAAGCGTCTTTGGTCGGCAGCACGAAAGGGGTAGCTCCGCAGCGTGTTTCGTGCTCGATCAGTTGGTCGGCGAGCGCCGGATCGCGGGTGTAGACCCCGTTGAACACCCCGACCATGGCTGGTCCCTGGTACAGCACCGAGGAGTACACCTGGGTGTCACCGAGTGTCAGGTTCCAGGTGTTCAAACCCACCTGCCAACCGGGGCCGTAGTAGTGCGCGTCGACGAAGCTGCCATACGGTCGACCGGCACCGTAGAAGTCGGGGCCGGTGTAGAGGCGATCGCTGTCGGAGTCGACGACGCCGAAGGCGAACGGCGCACCGAGTGCGAACCGGCCTGCGAGTTCGCCGCCGCCGGTGAGACCGCCGTCCATGAAGTAGGTCGTCGTTCCGTCGGCGAAGACCGATGAGCGGCGGATGTCTTCGAAACCGCGCCAGACACCGTCGGCGGCGAACAGCGACGGCCTGCCGACCCATTCACCCGCGATGCGCTGCTGCCACTGGCTCGGCGCTTCGGCGGCGGTCATGCGAGTAGCTCCGCACGCACGCACGCGGTCTGATCGTCACCGAGCAGTCGGGCCACCTGCGCCCAGACCGGATCCACTTCCGGGCTGAACAGATTCGCCCGATTCACGCGGTCGCGGACGGCCGTATCGGCGTCCACTGCCGGAACTCCCTTGTCCACCAAGGAGAGCCAATGTCGCAGATAGTCGTCGACGGTGGTGTCGAGCGCGCGGAAGGCGGTTTCGGTGGCTCGACAGACGACCATCCACGGCGACATCATCGCCCGCTGCCGCGGACCGACCGCCGCCGCCGACACACCGTCGAGCTGCCAGGCCGCCTCCAGTAGCGGGGTCAGCGGCAGGAACGCGGCATCGAGATAGGTGAGGTTCACCGCCAGATCGGCACGCGGAACGAGATCGAGGTGCATGGCGTAGTACTCGCCGCCGTGCACCGAGTCCAGCGTGAAATGCGGGACCGCGGAGTCGGCAGGGGTGAAGACGAAAAGCATATGGCTGTCGAGGTGGATCGCGGGGACCACCAGATCGACGGCGACGAGCTTGTCGATCCGGTCGCCGTGCAATACCCGCAGTCTGCCGACCGGTTCCGGCGACATCGCGCTGACCAGCGGAATATCCTCGGAGATAGTGAGTTCGAGTGCGGTGCTCAGTGTCTGCAAGGTGCGTTCGCTGAGTGCGGCGGGCAGGCTCATCGCGGTGTTCCTCCGTTGCGGGCTTTGTGCACCCAGGCTTGGGCGAGTTCGGGGTTGTCGCGGCGGGCCGGTGAGGCGATCACGGTGGCGGTTCGACGCGGTCCGTCGCCGGTGATGGTGTCGTCCTCGCCCAGCCACCAGCCGTCCTTGATCAGTTGAGTGCGCCTGCGCCGGTAGGCGATTTGCAACGCGTCGCTGCGGACATGCAATTCGTCGGCGAGGTCGAACGGCAGCAACTCCGGGCGCTGCCCCTCGACAATCGGTTTGTCCTGCAGCAGGATCGCTTTGATTCTTCTGCGGGTGTCGGCGTCGGCCCATTTACCGGTGAAGAAGTTCCGGTAGCCGAGGATCTTGATCAGGGTGCGGTCCTGCGACAGCGGAATATTGAAGTCGTAGAGCAGCAGATCGCCGATGGGCAGCCTGATGTGCAGTTTCACCACGTTGGGCAGGTACCAGCCGTTGGTGACCGTCACGAACTCGGGCCGGGGCTTGTTGCGGAACAGCAGCCCCCACAGCCCGCCGGGCGGCGGCGGGCTGAGCTGGATATCGGCCTCCGCGGACCAATCATCCTGGCGAATGGAAAAACTCGGAATCTCGGGCTTGTCCGGATTGCCGAACCTGGTGCCGTGCACGAAGGGCGTGTGCGAGGCGTCGACGACGTTCTCGAAGGTCCGCTCGTAGTTCGCCTCGACCTCCATCTCGAACTGCACGACCCGGAAACTCGGATCATCGTGCACCGGGATCTCCGGAATCGGCGGACGTTGATCCTCGGGCAGATCGCCGAGAAAGGCCCACACCATGCCGTAGCGCTCCTGGGTGGGGTAGGCGTCGACGCGGGCCTTCTTCGGGATGATCCGATCCTCTGCATTGGCCGGGATCCGCACGCAGGCGCCGTCGGCGTTGTACTGCCAGCCGTGGTACGGACAGGCGATGCAGTCGTCGGTGACGGTCCCCATCGACAGGGCGCCACCGCGGTGCACGCACAGATCCGACAGGCACACCACCGACCCGGCTGTGGTGCGGTACAGCACGAAGTCCTGGCCGAGACAGGTCACCTTCTTCGGCGTGCGGCCGACCTTGTCGGCGAATTCCAGTGCGTACCAGAAGTTCTTCAGCATTGTTCTCGCTCCGGTAGGTGGGGCCGCAGAACATCCGCGGCGACGAACTCGGCGAGTTCGGTTCGTGCTGTGCCCGAGTCGCACAGGTGGGCGCGCAAGAACGCGGAGGTCAGGCGCGCGAACGGGGTCAGCGCATCCGCGTCGTCGCCGCCGTCGAGGAAGGCGCGGGCGGCGGTCGGATCGGCGTCGGCGATGCCGAAATGATTGGCCCCTTCGATGACAGCCAGCAGGTGCTCGCCGGGTGGCAGCGCCTCGTAAAAGGTGCGGGCCACCGGATCGGGGCGGGTCTGGCCGTCCTCGCCGTAGCGGTCGGCACTGCCTGCGATGACACCGTCATTGGTGCCGACGCCGAGCAGGACCGGGCACTCGACCTGCGCGGGCAGCACGGTGCCCGCGGGCCAGCCGAGCATGGTCGCCACCATGGTGTGCGCGCCCCACGCGAACACCGCCGCGACGGAATCGAAGAAGCGTGCCGACTGCAAGACCACGGTGCCGCCCGCCGAGTGTCCGCCCAGCGCGATCCGGTTCAGGTCGAGTGCCCCACGTAGCGGGCCCTGCGCGTTCAACTCGGCGAGAGCGTCGATGACCGCGCCGATGGTCGGGCAGGTCGGGCGGGTGCCGTAGGTATCAGGGCGGGCGGCGGCCAGGTCGACGCCGCACGTCAGACCGCGCTGACCGCCGAACAATTCGGCCACCCGGTCGAAAGTCACGACGACGAAACCGCTGTCGGCGATCGCGGTGGCGAAGCGGCGGTAGGAGTCCTGGCCGACATTGACACCGGACACGAACACGACCACCGGATACGGCACCGCCGCAGGTTCGGGTGCGAAGACGCCCGTCAGTCGTTCGGCATCGTCGCCGGTGGCGATCGCGGGGTAGTAGACCTTCAGATGGGCGGTATCGAACGGCGCGGTTCCCGCGGTGCGAGCCGACCACCAGAGTGAACGAACAAGTCTCACGCGGGCACCTCGTCGACGTGGTGTGGGCGGATCGGGTGCGCACTCATCCGACGGGCCTCGGCAGAACTCGGTCGCCGCCCCACAGGCCACGCACCAGACGCTGGGTCAGATCCGCGCCGAACATCCGCTCGCCCATGGCATTCGCGGGATCGCGTTCGGCGATATTGCGACGGATTGCCAGGTCTCGCTCCGCCAACCGGGCCCGCTCACCGACGGGCACCGGACTCGCCGCGTCCACCCACCCGAGCCACTGCTCGACCCGCGCCGTGAGAATCTCGGCGACCGTTTCGCGATTGGCCTGATTCGGTGGGAAGGAGTAGCAATACGCGGTGGGGGACAGGCTGGACCGGATGAAGCCGGTGCGGCTGGTGAACCAGGTGAAATCGGGATGTTCTTCCTTGAAGGCCAACC
Source organism: Nocardia salmonicida (assembly GCF_036142455.1). NCBI lineage: Bacteria > Bacillati > Actinomycetota > Actinomycetes > Mycobacteriales > Nocardiaceae > Nocardia > Nocardia salmonicida. The sequence continues at coordinate 3,784,808 of NZ_CP108014.1, read as the reverse complement.
ACGGCGCGTCGTTGTCGGCGTAGTAGCTGTCGAAATAATCGCCGTCGCCGACCAGGTCGCCGCGTGGTACCGCATCGACATAGAACCAACCCTGCGGCCACAGCAGCAGCGCGACGCCCAGATGTGGGACCTGGATCTGTGGTCCGAGCCACGCGGTGAGATGCAGATTGACGAAACCGGTGCGGGGGTCGCCGATCCAGGAGTGCACCAGCCAGTCGATCTCCGGGCCGGTATAGGCGGCCAGGCTCCCCGATGGTCCGGTCGCCGCGTCGCCGTAGTTCTCCAGGGCCTCGGTCGAGGGATCCCTGGTCAGCTCGAAGCGCTCGGCGATCCGGGATTTCAGCCCGCTCAACAGCTCTCGCCATTCCTGGAACGTCTCGGTGACGTCGATTCTGGCGGTGGTGTCGACCATCTGCTCGACGTGTTGCACGGTTTCACTCATCGTTGCTCCGGTTCTGTCGTCACTGCGCGTGCCTGGTCATGGCGTCCAGTGGCCACCGAGGGCGACCGTCTACCAGGTCGGTGCCTTTGGATACGGTGCGGTTCACGGCTTGCGCCGGCCGCACGGTCGCCCGGACCTCGGCTGCGTCGGGCGGTGCGCCGGTCACGATCGGGTGGCTGATCACACCGGTGAACGGGCCGCTCCACGCGGTCCACAGCGTGAAGTCGGGGCTGAGCGCGTACACCGCGCCGAGCAGTCCGCCGTGTTCGTCGCTCCCGGCGGCCACCACATTGAGCCGGTTCTCCGCCGCGCGTTCGGACAGACCGAGTGCCAATTCCCACGGTTCGGTCGGCGAGCAGGGCACTGCCACGACGTCGGCGTCCTGGAGCGCGGCCAGCCGGAAGGTCTCGGGGAAGAGCGCGTCGTCGCCGACCACGATGGCCAGTCGGCCCCATGGCACGTCGAAGACGGTCAATTCGGTGCCCGGCTCCGTCAGCCACGGAAGGCGTTTGATCGGATGCAATTGAGCTTGACGGCCGAGCACTCCGTCGGCGGTGACCAGCACACCGTGGTGCGCACCGCCGACGCGCGCACTCAGCACCACGTGTGCCGCTGTGCCGTCCAGTGCGTCGACGACTTCCGGTATCGATATCGCCGCGAGCTCGGGGAGCACGATCAACTCGACTCCGTCGGCGGCGAGTCGGGCCAGCAGCCCCGGGTCGGCGACCGCGAGCGCGGTGCTCAGCGAATCGGCCCCGGCCGTCGCGCGTCGCCCGCGCGGTGCGGTGGTGAGTGGGGCGTAGAGCTCGGGCCTGCGCGCGGCGAGGATGTCGGTGCCGTCCGGTCGCCGTTTGTCATCGGCCAGTGACACGTCGATATCGGCGACGACGATCGCCTCACCGGTGGCAGGCGCTACCGCGACCGGAACGCCGTCGGGGCCGACGATCTGACTCTCGCCCGCGCCGTGCAGCCGATCCTGGGGCACCCCGAGGCGGTCCGCGATCGAGGGCAGCTGGTCGGCGGGCAGCAGTGGGCCGACCTTGTTGGCGGCCACCACCCAGACCTTGTTCTCGGCGGCTCGTACCGGAATGTGCAGGCTCGCTTCGTCGACGGCGAAGGAGTTGAGGCTGTTGAGCAACAGTTGAGCCCCGCGCAGTGCCAGCGACCGGGTGACCTCGTTGATGACGCCCTCCATGCAGGCGTACATACCGATCCGGCCCAGGGGAGTCTCGAGCACCGGCGATTCGGTCAGGCCCGGATCGAGATAGTCGTTCTCGGCGCCCATCAGGATCTGCTTGTCGGATTCGCCGAGCAGTTCGCCGTCGGGGCCGAACAGCAGGCTGGTGCCGGTGGTGCGGCCGTCGGCCCGGGCCAGGGTGACGCCGATCTTCACGAACAGCCGATGTCGGCGCGCCCGCTGCGCGATCGAACCACAGAATGTGTCGCCGGGTGTGCAGGCCATTCGGCGCGCGTGCGCACGGTCCTCGTACCAAGATAGGTGGTTACAGAATTCGGGAAGAACCACCAGTTCGGCGCCCGCGGCGGCCGCGGCGTCGATCATGCGGAGGCAGGCGTCGAGGTTGACCGCGACGTCGGTTCCCGCGGCGAGTTGTGCGGCCGCGACTCGGGTCATGAACTCGGACCCTCTCACTCGTTCAGCGTTTCGTACAACGAAACGCTGTTTCCAACAGTGCCCTGATTCTGTACCCCTGTGAAGGATCTGTCCAGGGGTGGTTCGACATTTCACGCGCCCGTAATTCGTTGAAATCCCGCTTCTTCTGGTCTGTCTTGACAGTGGTCGGCACCGCGGGTTCAATGTGGCAATCGTGAAACTGTGTTTCGCTCAGCGGAACATGAGTGGAGGTTGAGGATGACGAGACATCGCGCATCCGTGTCGGCCGCCCTCTGCGCAGTCGCTGCCGGACCGGTCGCCGGAGGGCAGCTGGTGCTGCTCGCCAAACCCCTGGGCGGTGTGGTCGGAGTGCCCGGCGCAGTGGTCGGCTACATCGTGCTCACCGGTGCGGTGCTGGGTCTGTTCGCCGCGTTGCTGTGTCTGTGGCGTGTGCGCTCATCGGTCGAAATGGCCAGTGTGTGTGGTGTTCTCGCGGGCGCCGCCGTTCTGGTGGCGGGCGCCGCGGATACCGTCGCGGTGTTCGCCGTCGCGGTGCTGGTGGCCGGTACCCTCACCGGGCCGCTGCTGGTCGCCGGCCGCACTCTCGCAGCCGATCTCGGACGCCAGAGTTTTGTCGTTATGCACGCAACGGCGACAGCGGGACTGGCCCTCGCCGCGTGGCTGGCCGGCCGGTACTACGAGAATCCCGGCACCGGTGTGATCGCCGCAGGGACGCTGACCGCCGTTCTCGGTGCGAGCACTGGACTCCTGCGAGCACGCCTCGCCGAAGCGCCGATGTCGCGCCGCACGGCCACAATCGGCGCGGTACCACGTCCCGCGCTGTCGGGATATGTCGCCGTAGGACTCGTGGTCGGGGGCACCGTGCTGCCCGCGCTGCATCTGCTGTTGTTCCGCTGGAACGAATTCGGCGCCGAGCAGCTCACCTGGCTGACGTTCGCTGCCGCACCCGCGGTATTCGTGCTCGCGCTGCCGGGGCGTCGACCGGCCGCCGTGCCCGTGCTGTTGATCCTGGCGGCAGGCGGGCCGGTACTCGTGGCGACCGCATCGGGGCCAGCGTCGCTGACGGTCGGGCTGGCTGTGACCCTGACGGCGGCCGCCCGTGCGATGGCGGCCCTCGACGAGGAGGTGTGCCTGCGCGTGCCCCACGCCGATCGGGCCGCCGCTACCGCCGTTGTCACGGCGATCGCGGGTTTCGCCGGGCTGGGACTCGTCGATCTGCTCGGTCGGGTCATCGGTACCGGATCGGCGCTGACCGTGCTGGCGGCCTGCGTACTCGTCGCGGCCCGGCTCTGCGGCAGGCGCGACGACGCCGCATCACCTCCGCAGGGCGTGCTCAGCTCACACAACGAAGGAGGCGCGCCGTGAATGGTTTCGCCACGATGACCCGAATGGCCGCGGCCGCAGTGCTCGGCGGATGTCTGATCGGCTTTCCGGCAGCGGCATTCGCGCAGGAGCCCGCCGCGATACAGGTCAGCGCGAGCGCCGACCTGGCCGACGGACAGCGAATCACTGTCAGCGGCAGCGGCTTTCGAGCCGGTCTGGCGGCCGTCGCGGTGGGCATGTGTAAACAGGGGTTCACCAACGGGCTGAAGGACTGTGATCTCGACGGCGGCGCGACCTTCGTCAATATCGGCGGGGACGGCACCTTCGGCCCGTTGACGTTGACCGCGCACCCCACGTTCCACGCCATCGACTGCACCCAGCAGCAGTGCGTGATCGCGGCCGCACCGCTGCCGGGCACCGAACCACCCGCGGTCATCGCAGCCAATTCGGCTGCGGTATCGGTAACTTTCGCGGGTTCCGGCCCGCCGACGCCATCGGCTCCCGCCCCGGCTCCCGCCCCGGCTCCCGCCCCGGCTGCCGCGCTGCGGTCCGACTCCGATACCGAAGGCCCGTCCACCGTGCTGTGGGCGGTGACCGCGGGCTTGCTGGTGATCGTCGCCGGTAGTGCCCTCGCCGATCGGCGGCGATTGTGAAATCCATCAGGAGGAAGATATGAAACGCATCGGTACCCCGCTCGGGATTCTCGGGGCCGTCGCGGTCGCCGCGATCTGGAGTGCGACCCCGGCGACCGCCGCACCTACCTTGCAGGTGAGTCAGTCCGCCGGACTGGCGGCCGGGCAGACCGTCACCGTGACGCTGGACGGACTCCCCGCGAATATGCCCGCGGTGGCGGTCGGGCAGTGCAAACCGCAGATCACCGGTCCCGCGGACTGTCATCTCGCCGGCTCGATGCTCGGCGCCGCCGACGGGCAGGGGCGGTGGCAACCCAACCCCGGCAAAGAGGCGATCACCCTGGTAGCCACCGTCGGCACCACCGACTGCGCTTCAGCGCCCGGCGCCTGCACGATCAGCGTCACCAGCCTGACTAACGCGACCGAGATCCTCGCCTCGGTGCCGTTGACCTTCGGCCCCGCCGCCCAAACGCCGGTGACCGCGACCGATACGGCCGAGGCCGAGTCCGATGACGCCGACAGCAATACCACCATGATGATCGGCATCGCCGCAGGCGTGGTGGTGATCGCCGCGGTCGCCGTAGCCGTTGTAGTACGCAGGCGCGGCCGAAACAACTGAATCCCCGGACGGCACGGAGGCTTGTCGCCGCCGTGCCGTCCGGCCGATCCGCGAACGGAGGATCCCGATGCCGACCAGCGACCAGGTACTGACCCATATCGTGCTGATGAAGTTCCAGCATCGAGCCGATGCGCGCCAGGCAAGCGCTCTGCTGTCGGCCCTCGACGGCACTGTCCCACACATCCGTTCGCTCACCGTCGTCCTCGACGAGCTCGATACGCCGGTCTCCTATGACCTGTGCCTGACCACCACGCACACCTCCGAAGCGGAATTGGCTGCCTACCAACAGCATCCGGCGCACCGGGAGGTCGCCCGATGGCTCGTGCCCCGGCTGGCCGGTCGAGCCGTCGTGGACTATCGGAGGTAACCCGCGCTCCGACGGCGGTCCCTCAGGGATGTTTCGCTACGGGCGCGCCGTGGTGGGATAGGCCCCCGCGGGCAGTCCGGCGCCGTCGGCGCGGAAGGCGCCCGGAGCGTGCGTGACGGTCTTCTGGACGTACTCGCGCAGGCCCTCTTCGGCGTACTCGCGGCCGAAGCCGCTGTTCTTGATACCGCCGAACGGGGCCCGCAGGGACATGCCGGTGCGGTTGTGGGTGTTGATGAAGGTGAAGCCTGCCTCGATGCGAGCGGCGAACGCGCAGGCGCGGTCTTCGTCGGCCGACCATACCGAGGCGGCCAGGCCGAGGTCGGAATCGTTTGCCCTGGCCAAGACTTCGGCTTCGTCACGATAGGTGAGCAGCGGGACGGCCGGGCCGAACTGCTCCAAGCGGACGAGGTCGGCATCGTCGGGGACCCCGAGCGCGAGAATCGGGTCGAGGAAATAGCCCTCCGAGGTCGGTGCGGTGGCGAGCGTGACGATGTCGGCGCCCCGATTCCTGGCGTCGGCGACGAGTCCGCGTACGCGCTCGGCGGCCGCCGTGGTGGCTACCGGGCCCATGGTGACATCGTCGTCCAACGGATCACCGACGGTCAGGATGCGCTGTGCGGCAGCGATATAGGACTCGACGAATTCGGCCAGCCGAGTCTGCGGAACGTACAGCCGTTTGGCGGCCATGCACACCTGGCCCGCCGTGGCGAAGGAGGCGAGGACCAGGCGTTCGAAATCCGCTGGGGACAGGGCGAAGTCGTCCAGGAACACTGCCGGGTCGTTGCCGCCGAGCTCCAGCGTCACCGGCTTGATCGCGCGTCCGGCGGCGGCGGCGATCGCGCGCCCGGCGTCCTCGCCGCCGGTGAAGGCGACCTTGCGCACCAGCGGGTGCGCGATCAGCGCGTGCACGGTATCCGGGCCACCGTGGATCACTGTCGTGGCGGGCAGTAGTTCGGCCGCGGCGGTGACGGTGAGCGGTGCCAGCGGCGAGGGTTTGAGCACGACCGCATTGCCCGCGGCGAGTGCGGGACCCAGCTTGAGCATCGAGAGAATGATCGGGGCGTTCCAGGGGGTGATGGCGGCGACCACTCCGAAAGGTCTCGCGAACGTGGTGATTCGTCCGTGCGCGTCGTCGGTTGTGCGCGTGCGCACGACCTCGGCCGCGTGGTCGCGCACCCAGCGCAGATAGTGTGCGGCGAAGCCGATTTCGCCCCGGCAATCGGTCACGGGTTTACCGGTCTCGCGCGCCAGCAGGATTGCCAGGTCGGTTCCGCGGTCGTCGAGTGCGTCCGCGGCGGTCCCGAGCGCGGCGAAGCGGGTCTCGGGCGGACATCGCGACCATTCGCGAAACGTGGAATGTGCCGCGCGTACCACGGCCTCGACGGCGTCCGGTGCGGTCGAGGTCACGGTGCCGACGATCTCGCGCGGGTGGGCCGGATTCTCGCGATCGATTCTCACGGCCGGATCTCCAGCGAGTCGAGCAGGCAGGCCCGCCGAAGATAGGCGCGCGCGGCGACCGGATCGGCGGCCAGTTCGCGCAGGTGCTCGCGGTAGTCGGCGTCGCGTTCGCGCATCCGGTTCCAGTTGTTGTGACTGATGCGCTGAACATGGTCGACGGCAACGTTTCGACGGTGCGCCGCCACCTCGTCGAGCTGGGTATCCGGCCCGCCCTCGAGGACATCGGACAGCGCGGACGCCAGCTGGACCGCATCGTGGATTCCGCTGTTCATGCCCATCCCGCCGAGTGGGTTGTTGACATGGGCCGCGTCGCCCATCAGCAGGACCTTGCCGTATCGGAATCGGTCGGTGACCCGCTGATGCACCCGGTAGAGCGAGGCATGGGCCAGCCGCCACGGTCTGCCGAGGTCGACGACCGCCGCCAGTCGCTCCGGCAGCCGCCGCAATTCGTCCTCGTCATCGGTGTCGACCGGAGTCGGCAACAGCACTCGCCAGTGTCGCGGGGTGCGCAGCAGCACCAGCCACTCGTCCGGGTCGAAGACATAGTTGATCGGCGCGATACCCGGTAGTGCGGCGGCCAGGTCCTCATCGACCGAGGCGACCAGGAACCGTTCCGGGTAGGTGCTGCCACCGAATTCGACGCCGAGGCCGCGCCGGACAGCGGAATGCGCACCGTCTGCGCCGATCACCCAATCCGCGCGGACCGGCCCCTTCGCGGTACGCAGCACCACCGAATCGGCGGTGCTGAGCAACCCGTTCACCGGGTGGCCGAACCGGACATCGGCTACGGCGCCGAGGGCATCGAGCAGGATCGGCGTGAGTGTGCTCTGTTCGCACTGCACGCGGAACGGAAAGGGGGTGTCCTCGGCCAGCACGTCGAGATCCAGGGTGGCGATCTCGCCGCCGCCGCGCTCCCGGTACTGGAAGGTCGACGCGCGGATGCCCTTGCCTAACAACGCATCGAGGACACCGAGGTCTCGCAGCATCTCGAGGGTCGGTGGATGAAAGGTGGAGGCGCGCGACTCGGTGGCCAGCTCGTCGCCCTGTTCGAGCACGGTGACCGGGAAACCCCGGCGGGCGAGCGTGAGCGCCGCGGTGAGCCCGACCGGCCCGGCGCCGACGACGACAACGGTGGGCTTGCTCATGAGGTGTGCAGGGCGAAGCGACCTTCGACGCCGACGACGCGAGCGCCGGTGAAGAACCGCAGCGTCTCCGCCGTGCCCTCCTCGCCGAGTCCGGACAGCCCCCACGCGGGACGCGGCGTCATCAGGTGCAGGCTCATGATGGACGAGCCGTTCACCTTCACCTCACCGGCGCGGATCTGTCGAGCGATCCCGAGCGCGTGTTGTTCGTCCGCACCGCAGACGTAGCCCTCCAGGCCATAGGGCACGGCATTGGCCAGCGCTACCGCCTCTTCGACCCGGTGATAGGTGAGGACACCGGCTACCGGTCCGAAGACCTCATCCGGCAGATCACCGTCGAGTAGTGCGGGGGCGAGGAAGTTTCCGGCTTCCGGCACCGCGCCGAAGGTGCGGACTTCGCGGTCGACGAACGATCGACGCACGGTCTGAACATGTTTCGAATGCAGGAGCGGCCCGAACTCGGTCAACGGATCAAGGGGGTCACCGACCCGGAGTCCGGCGAGGTGTCGACCGATCGCGTCGACCAATTCCTCGGCCCGGTCGGCGGGCAGGATCAATCTGCCCAGCGCCCGGCACCATTGGCCGTTCAGGGTGGTCAGCAGTTCGGCGGCCATCCGCGCGGCGGTAGGTAGATCGGCGTCGGGCAGCACCACGAGCGGATTGTTGCCGCCGAGCTCGAGCTGGCACGGGCGAAACATCCCGGCGGACGCGGTGGCGACCGAACGTCCGCCGCCGAGACCGCCGGTGAACGAGACCGCCTTGATCTCGGGCGCGCCGACGAGTTGTGCGCCCACCTCCGCACCACCCTGCACCAGCTGGAACATGCCGGCGGGCACATGTTCGGCGATCGCCTCCGCCAGTGCCATCGAGCTGTAGGGAGCTAGTTCGCTGACCTTGAGGATCACCGGGCAACCGGCGGCGAGCGCGTTGGCGACTTTATGGGCGGCCATGGGCGCGGGGGCGTTCCACGGCACCAGGCACAGGGCAGGGCCGAGTGGCAGCCGATGTACCTCGACCCCGTCGCGGTCCTGGCGCAGTGCTCCGGTGCGCAGCTGCTCGGCCGCGAGCCGAAACGATCCGGAAACGATCGCACCGAGCAGCGAGGTCTGGGCGATCGGGACGCCGGTCGCGCGCGTATCCAGTTCCGCGATCGAGGGCAGCTGCTTGTCCAAGCCGGTGGCGATCGCGTCGAGCATGTCGGGGGTGATCCGTCCCGCCGCCGTGTCGGCGACCGCGATGGCCCGTTCGACGCGCTCGGTCGCCGTCGCGACCGCCCTGCAGATGGATCTCCCGGTGGCCGGATCTTCCAGCGCCACTCCGAGATCCACGGCCGGGGTGCCCCATTCCCCATCGATCAGGTCGGCGATATCGGGGAGTTCGGCTGTCATCGGTCCACCTTCGTCGGTGCGGTGGCGAACAATTCGTTCGCCTTGGCGTCGGTCACGATGCGGGCGACCTCGAGCATGCCGCGCTCGGCCGGGAAGGTCATCACCAATCCCATGGCCAGATCGCGCAATGCGCGCCCGGCCACCCCGCTCATCCCCGCCGCCGAGGTGCCGCCCGCCTTGAACGCGCCGAGCGCGACCTGGAAGCAGGCTTCGGTCACCGCGCCCTTGCCGAGACGCCACTGGGTGAACACCTCCGACTTCGGTTTGAACGGTGGCTCCGCGGTTTCCACGGTCAGCTGATAGCGCAACCAGAGGTAGGCGGTCTGCAAGTGCCGTGTCATCTCACCGATGAGGACCTGGTGCACGGGGGAGGAGGCGATCGGTTCGCCGGTATCGGCGAAGGTCTTCGTGGTCGTCGCCGCGAGCATCTCGTCGTAGACATTCTGCGCGCAGCCGGTGTAGGCCGCCGCGATGGCGAGCTGGTTGCCGACGAAACTGCCTCTGCTCATAGTGAGCATCTTCGCGAACGCGCCGGGCACCGCCAAGGCTTCGTCCTCGGGGACGAAGACCTCGTCGAGTCGAATGCCGTTGTTGGCGGTGGCCCGCATGCCGAGCCCGTCCCAGGGCGCCCGCACGCTCACCCCCGGCGCGTCGCGGGGCACGAAGAAGGTCGCCAGCCCCTCGGCGGTGTCGTATCCCTCGAGCTTGGCCGAGGTCAGGTAGTAGTCGGCCACTCCGGTCGCACAGCCGAATGACTTCTCGCCCTGCAGAATCCAGCCGCCCTCGACCTTGCGGGCGGTGGTGGCGATCGTGATGTTGGCGGCGGCGGTCTTGATCGCCTCGGAGGCGAAGTTCGCGAGCCATGTGCCTTCGGCCATGCGGGTGAGGACCTTCTCGGCGAAGGCCCGCACGACGGGGATCTCGTCGTCGGCGAACAGTCCGGCGTCGATGGCCTCCAGCGGGAGCAGGCCGCGGGAGGCGCTCGTGTTGTGGAAGAAGAACGCCAGCGCGGTGGAAGGGCAAGCGGTGCCCATCGCGAAGGTGGCGGCGGCCAGATCGCGCAGGGTGCCGCCGAGTCCGCCGTACTTCTCCGGTACCACCAGCCCGAGCAGCCCGGCCGCGCGCAACAGTTCGACGTGGCCGGGTGGGAAAGTGCCGAGCCGATCGGCTTCCTCGGCGGCCGCGCGCAGGGCGGGCAGCACGTCGTCGACCCGTTGTGCGCGTGCGCGTTCGGCGTCGGTCATGTCCTCGACGAGTCGTGCACCGATCATCGGATGATCCCCTCGTGGTAGTTACGGTCGTGGTAGATGAGTGGCGCGGCGGGCCGGGGCGTCGCGGCATCCTGCACGGACCCGACGACGATGGTGTGGTCGCCCGCGGTGTGGCAGTCGGTGAGAGCGCAATCGAGCCACGCGACGGCGTCGGTCAATACCGCCGCGCCGGTGCGCGCGGTGTCCCAATGCCCGGTGGCGAAGCGACCCGCTGGTGCGGACCCGGCGATGGACGCGAAGCGTCTGCCGATGGCCTCGTGATCGTGCCCGAGGACGTTGACCGCGAAAATGCCGCTCTCGCGGATCATTCGGCAGGTCGTGCTCGTGGAAGCGAGGCAGATCGAGATGAGCGGCGGGTCGAGGGACACGCTGGTGAACGAACTGGCCGTCATGCCGTGTCGGCCGCCGTCGGCCCTGGCGGTGGTGACGACCACGACGCCACTGGCCCATTGGGCCAGGACCGCGCGGAGAATGTTCGGCTCCACCTGGACACCCGTTTCGATAGTGGAAACATTGTTCCACTCACGGTAACGCTCGATACCGACTCGGCGCAAGCGTGAGCACGATGGGGATGGTGTTTCCCATCGGGAAATCGACCACTTAGACTGTCGTTGTGTCCGAAATCGAATCCGACAACCAGAGCCGGTCGATCGCCGCGGTCGAGCGCGCCATGGATGTGCTGCTGCTGTTCGGCCGTAGCGGCCGGCCCGACCTCGGCGTCACCGAGATCGCCACCGAACTCGGTATCACCAAGGCCGCGGTGCACCGGATTCTCACCGCGCTGCGCAATCGTGACCTCATCACCCTCGAACCGGCCACGCGGCGTTACGCACTCGGGCATGCCGCCATCGCGCTCGGCCGGGCGTATCTGGCGCGCACCGATCTTCGGGTGATGGCCGCGCCGGAGCTGCGCAGGCTGGCGTCGGTGACCGGTGAGACCGCCACCCTGTCGATTCGCCGCGGCGACACCAGGTTGTACGTGGATCAGGTGGTGCCGGATCAGGAATTGCGGATGGAGGTCGTGCTCGGTGTGCCGTACCCGCTCTACGCGGGCAGTTCCTCCAAGGTGATCCTGGCGTTCCTGCGCAAGGAGGAGATCGACGAATATCTGAGCAGGCACGAGTTGACCGCGTTCACCGACGCGACGATCACCACGGCCCGCAAGTTGCGCACGGAACTGAACGCCACGAAGAAGCGTGGTCATGCGATCTCGATGGGAGAGCGCCAGATCGGGGCGGCTTCCATCGCCGCGCCGATCCTCGACCACGACGGTGGGGTCGTGGCCGCGATCAGTGTGTGCGGTCCGCTCTCGCGCTTCCAGCCGCGCATGGCCGACTGTGTTCCGATGCTGCTGAAGGCGGCCGGGGCGATCTCGGCCCAATTGGGCTACACGGTGTAGCCACGTCTCACAGCTGCGCACCGGGCTTGACGACGCCGAGTGTCGCCGCCGCGAGCACGCTGCCCCAGATCAGCCACACATAGGGGAGGCAACCGTCGACGCTGCGCCGTAAGGTGCGCTCGACGGCCTCGCTCGAACCCTCGGTCATCAGGGTGCCGAAGGCCGCACCGAAGGGGCGCAAGGTCATTCGGATGCCGAGCCCTGCGGCGATCGCCAGGGTGTACAGCAGAATCTTCGCGCCGAGCCAGCGTGGGTTGGTCGTGACGCCGAACGGCTCGCTCGCCAGCAGGGCGTAGCCGCCTGCTCCGGCCATGGCCGCGATCACCGCGATCCGGATGGTGAGGTCGGCGCGACGGATCGAGGCGACTTTCCCGTGCGTGCGATGTGCCTGTACCGCCAGCGCCAACCAGCCCGCGGCGAAGATCCACACCAGCGCGACCGACCACCAGGGAAACAGGGCGATGCCGAACAGGCTCGCACCGTGTGGCTCCAGTGCCATCAGCGTGATTCCGCTGGGTAGGAACAGGACCAGGCAGACCTTCGGCGCCAGATCCAAGCCGCTCATGATCGTCAGCGCCGTGGCGCGGGCGGGCGGGCTGAGCGCCGGATCGATCACTGACCGGCTGGAATAGAACACGCCGAGATCGCCGCCGAGCCAGAACACGAACAGCGTCAGGTGCAGCACGATCCACCAACCGTGCGGATGTTGGCCCATGGGAATCCTCGTCCTCGACTTTCGGGAAACAGTGTTTCCAAGTACCGTTCCGCCATAGTTTCATACCGAAACGCTGTTTCTGCAACCGAAACGGGGGGCTCCATGCGTGCCTTCTTCCTGACCGCCTTCTGTCTGCTCTCGGTGACTGTGACAACACCAGCACCCGCCTCCGCCGAGCTCGGCGTCGCCCACTTCGAGACCCGCGTCGCCGGTGACGCGACCACGGTCTGGTATCCGCTGGGCGCCGATCGCGCACTACCGGTGGCGGCGGTGCTGCCCGGCGCTGACGTCAAGCGCGAGTACTACGGTCGGTTCGTCACCGAACTCGCCGGATACGGCTTCGTGGTGGTGATTCCCGAGCACTACCCGCTGCCGTTCGTCGACCGCACCCTGGCCAGTGAATACTCGCTCACCGATATCGCGGCGTGGGCGCACGCTCAACCGGGGGACCCGTCCTCGCCGGTGCGAACCGTCATCGACCCGGAAACCCTGGTGGCCGCAGGGCATTCCTTCGGTGGCGCGACTGCCCTCTACGCCGCCGCGAACCGATGCCAGCTGCCGTTCTGCTTCGGTGTGTCGTATCGGCACCCGCGCGAACTGCGCGCGATCGTCGGTCACGGCACCAACACCACGATCGGCGCAAGCGTGGATCCGGTGCGGGTGAACGACATTCCGACGATGCTGATCAACGGCACACTCGACGGTGTCTCCGAACCCGTCGAGGCCTACGACACCTTCACCCGATTGACCGGTGCACCGGCCGCTGCCTTCGTGAGACTTGTCGGGGCGAACCATTTCGGCCTCGTCGATCAGAACAACCCGCCCGGCGCCGTACCCGACCTGCACGAGGCGACCATGCCTCGTGATCAGTCGGTGTACGCCGCCGCGCGGTGGACCGCGCTGTGGTTCCGTGCCCAGCTCGGTGATGCCGAGGCGCGCGCGAGCATCGATCGCGCCGCCGCGGGATCCGACCCCGCGGTGACCGTCGAATTGCGCTGAAACACCGTGCGGCGCTGACGATTCCGTCGCCGAGTTCGGCGGCGGAATCGTCAGCCGGGTGGCCGATCCGAGGGCTGCGGTTCAGCGCAGTACCGCGAGGGCTTCCTCGAGGCCGAGGACATCGGCGTACTTGATGTCGAGGTCGGTGAGGTTGGCCTCGTGCAGGGCGGCGTCACGATCGCCGCAGGCGTCGGCGACGACCAGTGGTCGGAAACCGTGCTGCATCGCATCGGTCGCGGAGGCGCGCACGCAACCGCTGGTGGTGAGACCGACGATGACGAGGGTGTCGACGCGCTGGGCGGCCAGCGTCGCCGCCAGCGGAGTTGCGTGGAAAGCGCTCGGGTACTGCTTGGTGATGATCACGTCACCGGGGGCCGGTGCCGGGTCGTCGAGAAAGTCGCCGAGCGGATTGCCCTGCTCGAAGACCCGAAGCACGGGCACCTTGCGACGGAACAGCCCGCCGTCGGGGCCATTCGGCTCGAAGCGGACCCGGGTGAAGATCACCGGCAGCCCGGATTCTCGTGCCTGCGCGACCACGGCGGCGGCGGCGCGCACCGCGTGCTCCACCGGTGCGCGCAGCGGTGAGCCGTCGGTGACGTAGGCGGCGCAGATGTCGACCACCAGCACGGCGGGGGAGTTGCCCGCGCCGAGGCGCGCGCTGTAGCCGGAGCGACGGTATTCGCCCGCACGATCGGTCATGGCGGCCTCCTTCTCAGATGACGCCGTCGGCGGCGAGTCGGCCGATGGCTTTCTCGTCGAGACCGAGCAGGCCGCCGTAGACATCCTGGTTGTGTTCGCCGAGCTCCGGGCCGGGATGGCGCACCGATCCCGGGGTCTCGCTCAGTTTCGGGAAGACGTTCTGCATCGGCAGTTCGCCGAATTCCGGATGCGCGAGTCGCACGATGGCCTCGCGCGCGGCGAAGTGCGGGTCGGTGAACATATCTCGCGCGGTGAAGATCCGGCCCGCTGGTACGCCCGCCGCGTGCAACTGCGCGAGCAGCTCCTCGGTCTCGAAGGTCGCGGTCCACGCGGCGATCAGGTCGTCCAACTCGGTCATCCGGGCACCGCGGGCGTTGTGTGTCGAATACCGTTCGTCGGTCGCGAGTTCGGGGCGGCCCATGGCCTTGACGAGGCGGGCGAAGACGGTGTCCTGGTTCGCGGCGACCAGGATCATCTCGCCACCGAGGGTGGGGTAGATATTGCTGGGTGCGACATTCGGCAGCACCGATCCGGTGCGCTCGCGCTGATACCCGGTGACCGCGAATTCGGGGAGAAGTGACTCCATCATCGCGAGCACCGCCTCGTAGATGGCCGAATCCACCATCTGGCCGCGCCCGGTATTCGCGCGGTGGTGCACCGCCGCGAGGGTGCCGATAGTGGCGAAGACCGCGGCGAGCGAGTCGCCGAGCGAGATGCCCGCTCGGGCCGGGGCATGGTCGGGATCGCCGGTCACATAGCGAATTCCGCCCATGGCCTCCCCGATGGAGCCGTATCCGGCGCGCGGCGAGTACGGCCCGGACTGGCCGTATCCGGTGACACGCACCATGATCAGCCCGGGATTGTGCTCGCGGAGCCGGTCGAATCCGAGGCCCCAGCGTTCCATGGTGCCGGGCCGGAAGTTCTCGATCACGATATCGGCGCGCTCGATCAGCTGCCGTGCCAGCTGCTGCCCGCCGGGATCGCGAAGGTTGCAGGTCACCGACTTCTTGTTCCTGGCCACCACCGGCCACCACAGCGACTTGCCCGCCGACTGCTCCCGGCCCCACTGCCGCATCGGATCGCCGGTGCCGGGGGATTCCAGCTTGATCACCTCGGCGCCGAGATCGCCGAGCAGCTGGCCGGCGAACGGTCCGGCGAGCAGCTGACCCATCTCCACTACCCGCAGGTCGGCCAGCGGACCCGTCGGTGTTGTCGCCTCGACTGCCATGTGGTCGTCTCCATTCCGTGATGCCTGCGTCGATGTCGCGGTGGACATATCGCGAACCGCCAGCTTGGATACAATGTATCCCGTAGCGGAACAGACGGGCAAGATGGCCCGGCTGCCCCGCGACGGGAGCGTTGGGTCGACAGCAATCTGGAGGATCTGTGAACGTCACGTTGGTCGAGGTCGCGCCGAGGGACGGCCTGCAGAACGAGCCGGTCGTCATCGCGGTCGAAGACAAGATTCAGCTGATCCGACGCAGCGTCGACGCCGGACTGCGCCGGATCGAGGCGGTCAGCTTCGTCCACCCGAAGCGGGTGCCGCAGATGGCGGATGCGGAGGCCGTGATGGCGGGAGTGCCGCGGATCGACGGCCTGTCCTACGCCGGGCTGGTATTCAACGATCGTGGCTTGGATCGCGCACTGGCGGCAGGCGTGGACGAGATCAATGTGGTGGTGGTCGCTACGGATTCGTTCAGTCAGCGCAACCAGGGATGCTCGACCGAGCAGGGGATCGAGCACTGGGTGAGGTTGGCGGCGAGGGCGAGAGAGGCGGGGGTACGCCGCACGGTGACGATCGCCGCGGCGTTCGGCTGTCCCTTCGAGGGAAACGTCGCCGAATCGGCGGTGCTGGAACTCGTACGCCGAGTCGCCGAGGCGCAACCCGAGGAGATCGCGCTCGCCGACACGATCGGCGTCGGCATCCCGGATCAAGTCAGCGCGCTGGCCACCGGCGCGGCGAAGATAGCCCCGGATGCGGACCTGCGGTTCCATTTCCACAACACCCGAAACACCGGCTACGCCAATGCGATTGCGGCACTGAATGCCGGCGTCCGCATCCTGGATACCAGCACCGGTGGCATCGGCGGCTGCCCCTTCGCGCCCGCCGCGACAGGCAATATCGCCACCGAGGACCTGCTGTACGCACTGGACCGGATGGGCATCGAGACCGGCGTCCAGCTCGAGCGGGTCATCGAAACCGGTTCGTGGCTGGGCGAATTGCTCGGGCAGCCGGTGCCCGCTCTCCTCGGCCGGGCCGGTCTGTTCCCGGAACCGGCCCGATCCGCGCCGGTCGACGCGTAACCGTTGCTGCTGCACGCAGCGCTCCCCGCGCGCCGGGGGCGTCGCTACCGCGCCTCGCGCAGCAGTGCCATCAGAGCGTTCAGATCGGGCTGACTCGCCAGATCGGCGACCGCCTTGCTGATTTCGTCGGCCTGATCGCCCGAGAAGGCGCGTTCGGTGTTGAGCCGGAACTTGGTGGCGAGTTCGTCTGCGGACAGCGGATTACCGGGGCCACCCCGGTTCACGTCGACGCGCTCGGTACGGACGCGACCGTCGTACAACCAGGCCGTGAGGACAGCGGGGAACTGCTGAGGGAAGATCGCGTCGCAGCGCGGATCCGCGATACAGGTGACCCGAGCCGCGAGGGCGAGCCGGGCGGGGTCCGCGGCCGCCGCATCGGTGAAGTCTTGGTGGAACACGCCGAGGCCGCCACCGCCGAGGAGTGCT
This sequence comes from Nocardia salmonicida, assembly GCF_036142455.1. NCBI lineage: Bacteria > Bacillati > Actinomycetota > Actinomycetes > Mycobacteriales > Nocardiaceae > Nocardia > Nocardia salmonicida. The sequence goes on along the minus strand of NZ_CP108014.1, from coordinate 3,767,991 downwards.
GCCGCCACGGTGTACGGGCCGGAGAAGGCGGCGTGGTAGCCCGATTTCGGGCGGATCTTGTCGGCGTAGGGTTCGCCGATGGTGCGCGATACCGCGGTCGGCACACCGAGTTCGAGGCGCTCGATATCGTCGGCGGTGATGCCGTCGGCGCGCAGCCGCAGGGCCGCGTCGATGCCCGCGTGGGTGAAATGGTTGCAGGGGTAGGGCTTGAAGAACACGCCGGGCAGCTCCCAGCGGGTACCGAGACAGTCGAGGATCGCGGCCGGGTTGCTCTGCTCGCCGCAGAACGCTTGCAGCAGGCCGAATCGTCCCTCGAAGACCGTCGGCGGCCCGGTCAGCCCGGCGCGCGCGAGGGCGGCGGCGGTGACCGCGGAGTGTGCGGCCCACCCACAGTGCACCCGCTTCACCGTGCCGCCGGTGCGGTTGGCTTCCAGCAGCCCCGAGCCCATACTCGCCGCGATGCCGATCGCGTGGGCGATGCCGTCGGCATCGGCGCCGGAGAGCATCGCGGCGGCCGCGGCGCCACCGAGGGCGCCGCAGATGGCGGTCGCGTGCAGGCCACGTTCGAAGAAGACCGAATTGCCCAGCGCTTCGTCGTAGCCCGCCATGCCGACGCGGACGGCGATTTCGACCCCGACGGCGATGGCATCCAGCAGCGCGGCACCATCGGCATGGCGGGATTCGGCGACCGCGAGGGCGGCAGGCACTACCGTCGCCGAGGGATGCAAGACCGAGGGCAGATGAGTGTCGTCGAAATCCATGGCATGGGCGAGTGTCCCGCCGAGTAGCGCGGCACTCGCATCGGGCCAGCGACCCGGCAGGCCGAGTGCCGTGGCCCGAGGTGCGCCGCCCCACTCCGTGATCACCGTGCGCACGGCGTGTGCCGGTGACGTCCCGAGCGCGGCGATGCTGTTGCCCAGCACATCGAGCACTCGCTGCGCGGCGTCGGCGCGCAGCTCGTCCCCGACGCCACGCTCGCGCGCCGATGCGGCGAAGGCGGCCACCCGCGCCACGATGGTGGCGTCGTTCATCGGCTGACCGCCGCGAGCGGGCGAATAGGGGAGCCGGTGCCGCCCACAATGCGCAAAGGGGCGAGCAGGAAAGCGAATTCGCTGATCCCGGCATCGGCGAGATCCTCCAGCGCGAGGTGCTCCATGATGTAGATGCCGGATTCGACGAGCAGCACCCGGTGCACCGGCAAGATGCTGTGGCCTGCCCCTGGCGCTATGCACTCGTAGGCAGTGGTGTCGGAACCGGTCGCCGACACCTCGTGATCGGCGAGCCAGTGAGCCGCGTCGACGCCGATTCCCGGGACGCCGGTTTCCTGGCCCAGGTAGGCGCCGGGTTCGTCGAACAGCCGCGACCATCCTGTGCGGATCAGCGCGACGTCGCCCGCCGTCACCTGGACTCGCGCCTGCCGGGCCGCCGCTTCCAGATCGTCCACCGTGATCTCGTAGCCACCGGGGAGGGTGCCGGTCTCGTGCACCCGAGCGATGTCGAGCAGAACGCCGCGGCGCAGCATGCCGGGCAGATGTTCGGCGCCGTGCGCGCTGAACGTGCCGCCACGCTGCGCCTCCTGCGCGTCGACCCCGCCGTGTAGTGCGCCGTTGTGGCTGACGTGGCTGAGCGCGTCGATGTGGGTGCCGACATGTCCGCCGGTCACGATGATCTCGTTGGCGGCCGAGCCGCCGTCGGCACGCACCATGTCACCGTGTCTGCGGGCCAACGTCATGCGGAAGCCGGGATGGTTCGGCGAGCACGGCATGCCGGTGAAGAAGGGCTGCCCCAACTCGATCAACCGGATATCGCCTCGCACGGCCACGATCAGCGGATCGATGGCGGCTTCGTCGGGCAGGGCGGGCTCCTGTGATCGTGGTGTCGTTGTCATCGGATCACCCCGGCAGCGCGAAGCTCGGCGATGTCGCTCGCGTCGACGCCGTAGCGACCGAGTACCTCGTCGGTGTGCGCGCCCAAAGGCGGTCCGGTCCAACGTATTTCGCCCGGCGTCTCCGACAGTCGGAACAGGATGTTCTGCATGCGCACCTGGCCCAGCTCGTCGTCGGGCAGCGAGATGATCGATCCGAGTGCCCGGAACTGCGGGTCGGCCAGCACGTCGGCGGCGGTATAGATCGGCGCCACCGCGGCCTCGGCATCGTCGAAGGCGTGTATCACCTCCTGGGTGCTGTGCTGTGCGATCCAGCCGCCGACCGCCGCGTCCAGTTCGTCGGCGTGCCCGGCCCTTTCGCTGCCGGAGGCGAACCAGGGGCGGTCGATGAAATCGGGTCGTCCGACCAACCGCACCACCCGTTCGGCGACCGATTGCGCGCTGGTGGAGACCGCGACCCAGTCTCCGTCGCCGGTGCGATAGGTGTTGCGCGGCGCGTTGTTCGATGACCGATTGCCCATCCGGGGTTGTAGCTCGCCGAGTTGGTCGTAGGCGATGATCTGTGGGCCGAGCAGGGTCAGGATCGGTTCGATGATGGCGAGGTCGACCTGCTGGCCGTGACCGTCGTGCTCGCGGGCACGAAGTGCGGTCATGATCGCGAAAGCTGTTGTCAAGGCAGCGATTCCGTCAGCGAGCCCGAAGGGTGGCAAGGTGGGCGGGCCATCCGGTTCACCGGTCACGGCCGCGAAACCGCTCATCGCCTCGGCGAGCGTGCCGAAGCCGGGCCGTCGCGCGTAGGGTCCGAACTGGCCGAATGCGGTGACCCGTGCCAGCACCAGGCGTGGGTTGATGGCACGCAGTTCGGGGTAGCCGAGTCCCCATCGCTCGAGAGTGCCTGGCCGGAAGTTCTCGATCACCACATCCGCGTCGGCGACCATGCGCCGGAAGATCTCCTGGCCCTGCGGCGAACCGAGATACAACGTCACCGACTTCTTCCCGCGGCCGAGCATCTTCCACCACAGCCCGACCCCGTCGCGCTGGGCGCCGTGGCTGCGCACCGGATCGCCGTCGGGATGCTCGATCTTGATGACGTCGGCGCCGAAATCGGCGAGCAGGGTGGCCGCCAGTGGGCCGGCGAACAGCGTCGCCACATCGAGCACCCGGATTCCGGCTAGCGACTGCACCATTGCTCACTCCTTCACGACGCGAGCGTTTCCCGTACCGAAACGATGAGGGAGCTCGCGACATTGACTACCAGCGCATGCTACTGCGATGATCGCCAAAGTGGAAATACTGTTTCGCACAGAGAAACTTGGAGGGTTGCTGTGCCCGCGACCGAACTGCTGATCCGCAATGCCCGCGTAGTACGTCCGCACGGCCCATTTTCGGAGAGTCCCGAACCCCTCGATATCGCGATTTCCGGGGGCTCGATCGATGCGATCGGCCCGAACCTGCCCGTCGATGACCGGACGAGGGTGATCGATGCCGACGGCCTGCTCGCTTTCCCCGGCGTCGTCGACGCCCACCAGCACTGGGGGATCTACCGCGATCTCGCCGCCGACACCGAGAGCGAGAGCCGGGCCTGCGCCCAGGGCGGCGTCACCACCTCGTTGACCTACATGCGTACCGGGCGCTACTACCTCAACCGCGGTGGTTCCTATCGCGATTTCGTCCCCGAGGTCCTCGACCGGATGGCCGGGCGATCCCAGGTGGACTACGGCCTGCACCTGGCGCCGATGACCGCCGAGCACATCGACGAAATCCCCTATCTCGTCGAAGAATTCGGTATCGCCTCGTTCAAGATCTTCATGTTCTACGGCGGCCACGGCCTGCACGGCCGATCATCGGACCAGGCCGAGTTCCTGATGATCCCGCCGACCGAACGCTACGACCTGGCCCACTTCGAATTCGTGATGCGGGGAATCCAGCGCGCCCGCGAGAAGTACGGCGACCACATCTCGCTGTCGCTGCACTGCGAGACCGCCGAGATCATGGCCGCCTACACCGCGCTGGTCGAACAGGACAGCACGCAGACCGGGCTGCGCGCCTACAGTGCCTCGCGCCCAGCGCATTCCGAAGGCCTCGCGATCACGATGGCTTCCTATCTCGCGCACGAGACGGGCCTGGCGAACATCAATCTTCTGCATCTGTCGTCGGAGAAGGCCGTGGCGGCCGCGCTGACGATGGCCGAGGCGTTCCCAAATGTGAACTTCCGTCGCGAGGTCACCATCGGCCACCTGCTCGCCGATGTCGACACCGCCCACAGTATCGGCGGCAAAGTGAATCCGCCTTTGCGTGAGCGCGCCGATGTGGAGGCGCTGTGGCGGCATCTGCTGGCGGGCGAGATCGACTGGGTGGTCAGCGATCACGCGTGCTGCCGGGCCGAACAGAAGTTCGGCGCCGATCGCGAGGATGTGTTTCTCGCCAAATCCGGCTTCGGTGGCGCCGAGTATCTGCTTCCCGGCTTGGTCGGTGAGGGGCGTAAGCGTGGCCTGTCACTGCAACGCATCGCCGAACTCACCGCGGCCAACCCCGCCCGTCGTTACGGGCTGAGCCGCAAGGGGCACCTGGACGTGGGATACGACGCGGATGTCGTGCTCGTCGACCCGGTCACACGATGGACGGTGCGGGCGGCGGACTCCGAATCCGCGCAGGAATACACACCTTTCGAAGGCTTCGAGATGACCGCGAGCGTCACCGATGTGTTCCTGCGCGGAAACCACATCGTGCGGAAGGGGCAACTGGTGGGGCCTGCGCACGGCCGCTACCTGCGGCGCGGGCCGGACGGCAGCTGATCACCGCCGCCGCCGACCGCGCCGCGGGGGCGACGGCGGTGTCGTGTCACTGGTAGGTGGGGTCGGTCCACTGTCCGATGGAACGGGAGCGGACCGGCTCGACCAGTCGCGGTGCGAGGCTGTGCGCGAAGTCCGGCCCCCAGTTCGTCGCGTCGCCGGATATCTCGATCTTGGCGTTGTCGGTGTACCAGTCGACGAGATCGGCATCGGAGCGCACGATCCAGGTGCACCCGTGTTCGGCGTCGGCGGTGAAGTCGCCGTGGCGAATCAGGGCCGGTCGCCAGAAATAGGTTCCGGGCCACATTTTTCCGAAGTTGTAGTCGAAACCGCCGTCGAGGCAGTAGGCCTCCTCGCTGCACGGGTGATGAGCGAGGGGTTCCTCGCGCCATCCGGGCTTGGCCTTGATGAGGCGGGTGTAGAAGCCGGTCGTCACATCGCGCTGCAGCAGCTTGATGTAGAGGCCGGGGACGGGGGTGCCGCCCAGGTCGAAGCGCATCGGGCTGCCGTCCTTGACATCGATCCACGGCATCGCCGCGGTGTCGAGGACAACCAGTTTCTGGTCTTCGCGGACGAAATCGCGGTCCGCGTCGGCGATATCGAAGTGCCAGTCGCCGCCTTCGCGGAAGAGCAGGATCTCGGTGCCCGCGGCCACGGTGACGGCCGGTGTCCACACCCCGATCGGCGCCATCCAGAAGCCGTCGGGACCGAGTTCGGTATCGCCGATGGTGACCTGGCCGGACAGCACGTACCACTCGGTCGCGGCGTGGTGTACGCCGGCGGGCCGCGACCAGTCGCTGGTGAAGCGGACCTTGAGCGAGGCGGAGCCGTCTTCCTCGTCGTAGCTGAGATTGCGTTGTTCGGCACTGCCGGTGGCGTGCTGGAACTCGGCGGGGTGCTGGATCAGATCGCGTTCGTCGATGATTTCGACATGTGGACGCATGGGGTCCTCCTGAAGCGAAAGGTAATTCCACTACAGAATGTACTGGTTATTAATAACCAAGACAAGATGTATCGTTTATTCCTGTGAGCAAGCCAGGACGCCCAGCCGGTCCCGCCGCCGAGACCGCACAGCTCGTGCTCTCCGCGGCCTTGGATCTCTTGCTCACCGAGGGCGGCGCCGCGTTGACGCCGCAACGCCTGCACGCGGTGACGGGCGTGGCCAGGACTACGATCTACCGGCACTGGCCGATGCCGCGTGACTTCCTCGCGGCCCTGATCGCCGTCGCCCCGCATCCGGGTCCGCAACCGTCCGGCGACCCGGCCGCCGATCTGCACGCCGAAGTCGATCTGCTGTGTGATCGCCTGCGCGACAAACCCGTTGCCGCCTTCCTGCGCGCGCTCGTCACCGCCTCGTCGACCGATCCGGACTGCGTGCCGCTGCGTCAGCGTTACGTCATGGACTTGCTCGCACCGATCCATCGTGCGGTCCGCGCGCTCACTGTCGACGCCGAGTGCGACGTCGAGGAGGCCGCCATGGCGATTGTCTCGCCGTTGCTCGTCGACGCGCTGCTGCTCGACCGGGCGGCCGATCGGAGCCGGGCGCACCGCGCCGTCGACGACCTACTGGCGCGGGCTACCGACCCGACGCGCCACCCGACCTCCCGAGGAATGAGCAGATGACCAACGCTGTCGGCACCCGAGCCGTCTTCGGTGTGATCGTGCCGAGCACGAACACTGTTGTCGAACACGACTATTGGCGGGCCGCGCTGCCCGGCATCACCTACCGTTCGGGATCGATGTACATCCCGAACCCGGTGATGGGCAACGACGAGGACTTCCAGGCCCTCCTCGGTCAGATTCGCACCTCCATCGATACCGCGGTGCGCGATGTGCTGACCGCCGAACCCGATCGCCTGGTGATGGGCATGTCCGCCGAGACCTTCTGGGGTGGGGTAGCGGGCAACGCGGCCTTCGAACAGCGCCTGCGTGAGCGCTCCGGATTACCCGTGACGACCGGTGCGAGCGCCTGCCGGGCCGCCCTCGATGAACTCGGTTGCCGTCGGATCGCGGTGTTCTCGCCGTATCAGCCGATCGCGGACAGAGAGGTCGGCCGGTTCTTCACCGAGGCGGGATTCGACGTCGCCGCGATCACCGGACTGCGCTGTGCGACCGCGACGGACATCGCCCGCGTCGAGGCCGACCGGTTACGCGAGGTCGTCGCCGACATCGACGGACCGGATGTGCAAGCGATCGTCCAGGTGGGCACCAACCTGTCCTTCGTCGCGCTCGCCGACCAGTTGGAGCGTGAACTCGGCAAGCCCGTTGTCGCCATCAATGCCGCCACGCTGTGGCATGCGCTGCGCGAGCACGGCCTCGACGACCGTGCGCAGGGTGCGGGCAGGCTGCTGCGCGAGCACTGATCCTGTGGCGCGACCTCGCGAGCGCTCTTGTTTCTCTCATCGGAACGGTGTTTCCTATACGAAAGCTTGTTCCAGGAATGGAGAATCGCGTGTTCGTATCAACTCGGCGTGCTTCCGCACTCGCTCTCGCCCTGGCCGCCGTGGCGCTGAGCCCGCTCTCGGCCGCGCCCGCGGGGGCGGACCCGACCGACTACGGCAACCTGTGCATTCGCGCGCAGACGCAGACCGCGGATCTGCACCCGCGCAAGTTCGAACACGAGGGTGGAACCCTCGACAATGTGGATTATCCGGACGCGGCCGGTTTCGCCACGTCCAAGCCGCAGCTTCGCCCGCTCACCACCACGCGGTACACAACCTATGAGGACGCCGGGAAGACCCAGCCGAAACAGGTGCGGTGCAAGGGGAAATCGGCCGATCACATCGCCGCCGAATACGGTGCCCGCGTCACGGGCGAGGAAGGCACCTGCGCGGAGGTCAACGAGCGGACGGTGCGCGAGGTCGCCAAGGATCTCACCAACGACGAGCGAAAAGCGTTGGTGCACAAGCCTCGCGATATCGTCATCGACCCGGACACCGTCGCGGCGACCGGTCAGGAGTGGGTCGCCGAATTTCCCACCACGACCATCGATGCCGGCGGAGTCCTGCATATCCCGTCCAAGGCGTTGTACGTCCCCTATGACACCCCCGGTATCCCGGAGGCGTTCAAGGGGCAGCACTACTGCACGCTGGTCGCGCACACCTATTTGAAGCGTATGATGCTCGGGCAGGTCACGTCGTAAAAGCGTGCCTGATATCCAGTCTTCTTAACATCGGCGGTCCGGTCTGTTTGAATAGATGTATGTGCAGATGGATGGCTTACTCAGGGGAGCCGATTCTCGCTGAAGAACTGTTGTTCAAACCGCGGCACTCATTGATAGACCAGAGTTTGCATTCCCGACTCGGGGTAACAACGACCAACGGTGACGGTTTCGGGATCGGCTGGTATGGGGAGGGCGACGAGCCCACGGTGTTCAAGAGCATCGAACCGGCGTGGAACGATCGGAATTTGCGTGAGATCGCCGGTCAGATCCGGGCGTCGATGTTCCTCGCTCATATCCGCGCGTCGACCGGGACACCGGTGCAGCGGAGTAATTGCCATCCGTTCCGGCACGGGCGATGGCTGTGGATGCACAACGGAGCCCTGCGCGGGTTCCGCGAGGTCCGCCGCGACCTGATCACCGCGATCGATCCAGATTTGTTCTGCGACCTCGAAGGATCGACGGATTCGGAGACTCTGTTCTATCTGGCGTTGACCTTCGGCCTCACCGACGATCCCCTCGGTGCCGTCGCTCGCGCGGTCGGCTTCGTCGAAGACGTCGGTCGCATGCGCCGGGTGGAGAATCCGGTCCAGATGACCGTCGCGACGACCGATGGTAAATCACTGTGGGTCTTTCGTTACTCGAGTGAACGACAGTCCAGATCGCTGTTCTTCTCGACAAAGATCGCCGACCTGCGGGCACTGCATCCAGAGGTGGACGTCTTGCGCCGCTTAGGCGACCAGACCCGCTTCGTAGTGTCGGAACCACTGCGCGATCTTACCGGCGCGTGGAACGAGGTGCCCGAATCCTGTGCCGGAATAGTGCGGGCCGGGGCGGACGAATTGGTGGATTTCCAGCCCGTTTCGCCGGGCTGAGTTCGCGGATCGATCAATCGCGGTGGCGGGCGGATCAACTGTCCGTGGCACGGTCGGTTCGACGGTGGAAAGCGTCGACCGCGGCTTCGATGGTGGGATAGAAGTGCGTCCGGTCGAATCGATCACCGACGCCGAACCGGATCAGCTTGTCTTTGATCGGTCCCTTCATCTCGGCGAAGATCAATTGAATTGCTTTGCCCGCGAGGTAATTATCGAGATCGACGAGTTCGTCTACGGCCGTCGTGTCGAGATCGGTGATGGGTTCGGCGGCGATGATGACCCATTCGGTCGGGGACGGTGCATCGGCGACGACCGAGCGAACGTATTCGTCGAAGATCTGTCCGTTGGCGAAGAACAGGGGTGCGTCGAACCGCACCAGCACCAGGCCCGCGATGCGCTGCCCGTCGGGGTGGCGCTCGACGTCGTGATAGCCGGGGCGGTCCGACGTCCGGACGAGTTCGGTGCGGTAGGGCTGCCAGGCCCGCGCGACCACCGCGACGAAGGAGAGCCCGATCGCGACGATGATGCCCTGCAGCACGCCGACCAACGCGACCCCGACGAACGCGGCTGTCGCGAGGGCGAATTCCACCGAACTCATGTGCCACATTCGGACCATGCCGCGGATATCGATCAACGCGGTGGCCGCGACGATCACGACCGCTCCGAGGGCGGCGTCGGGCAGGTACGCGGTGAGTCCGGGGGCGAGCAGCACGAAGAGCAGAACGGCGATCGCGCCGACGACGCCCGCCAATTGCGTGCGGGCGCCGCTCTGTTCGGCGACCGGAGTTCGCGACCCGCTCGCGGAGACGGGAAATCCACCGAACAGACCGCCCGCCACATTGGCGACCCCGATCGCCTTCATCTCGGTGCTGCCGTTGACATCTTCCCCGTGCCGGGAAGCGAAGGTCCGCGACAGCACGCCGCTGTCGGCGAACGCGATCAGCGCGATCCCCGCCGCGGGTCCGATCAGATGCCCGATGTCGTCCCAGCCGATGCCGCCGATGGAAGGTAGCGGCAGGCCTTCGGGCAGGGCACCGACCATGCCGATGTCGTCGGTGAGTCCGGCGGCGGCCGAGATCGCGATAGCGCCCGCCACCGCGACCAACACCCCCGGTATCGCAGGCAGCCACCAGCGGAAGGCCACGATGACAGCGAGCGTGCCGAGGCCGATAGCGGCCGCGACGGGATCGATATCGCTGTGGACCACGGCCTGCCCGATCTCGGCGATCTCGGCGAGCACGCCGGTGGCATCGACGGAGAAGCCGAGCAGTTTGGGAAGCTGTCCGACGACGACGATGAGCGCGATCGCGTTCAGGTAGCCGAGTCGGATGGGCTTGGACAGCAGTTCGGTGACGAACCCGAGCCGAAGGAATCCACCGACGAGCAGAATGAGCCCGACGAGAACGGCGAGGACTCCGGCCAGGGCCAGCGCACGGTCGGGATCGTCGACGGCGGCCAGTGGTAGCACCGCGGCCGCGATCAGCGGGGCGAGTGAGGAATCCGGGCCGAGCACCAGGATTCTGGACGGCCCGACCACGGCGTAGGCCAGCAGCGGCACGATGGTCGCGTAGAGCCCGGCGTACGCGGGAAGTCCCGCTGCTTCGGCATAGCCCATACCGGCGGGGATCAACAACGCGGTCAGGACGAGGCCCGCGGTGATATCGGCTCGCAACCACGCACGGTGATAGCCGCGGGCTGTCGCGATCCCGGGTAAGGCTGTGACGCGGTCCTTCCACGACATGGTCGGGTGCCTCAGCGCACTCGTGTGCGGGCGGAGGCGGTCGCCACCGGGCCCGCGTGCACCGTGTGCGTGGCGGCCATAGCTCGCCGTCCTTCTCTCGATGGGGCCCTTCAGCAGGGTGAGCGAATCAACTAGATCGTAGCCATGGACGGGACACTGTGCGGGTCCTCGCCGGTGACCTCGATCGGGTAGACGCCGACAGCTTGCCGAGCGGCCTTCTCGACCAGCAGCGGAACGAAATCGCGGACACGGGCATCGGCGAACCGCTCATGGATACGGCGCACCAGCAGCTCGATCTCCGTCGGTGATTCCGCGGGGAAACGGGCGATCAGGCGTTCGATCACCTGATCGATCTGCACAGATTCATTGTCGTCGCGCATCATCCACCACCTGCTCGCTCAGGACTCACCGGTCTGGTCATATCGCCCGCTGGGAATCGTCGGCTTCGCACCCTTCGACGGTCAGGCGCGAGAGCACATCCACGACGTCGGCCGGGCCGCCGGCCACCAGGGCACCGCGTTGCCGGACGGCGCCGTTGCCGCTGGTGAGTACTGCCGCCAACGCGTCGCGGGTGAATTCGTAGTCACCGGATTGCTCCAGGGCGCAACGGACGTGGCAGAGCAGTTGGGTGAGGGCTGTGGGGAATCGCGTGCCGGAGAGCCCGTCGCGGGCGGCGTAGCTGCACGCTGAGCGCAGGCGCGCGCCGGCGATCGGAACGGCGAGGTGCCCACGGTCGATGGCGGCGACCGAGGTGATGACAAGGGCCCGCACGAAACTCGCCAACAGGGCGGTTTCCACGACGGTGGCGGGCACGTCGCTGATCCGGATTTCGATGGTGGGCAGGTGGGCGGACAATCGAATATCCCAATAGACCATCGCGGGATCGAGGATCTGTCCGTCTCGCGCGAGTCGGGCGACGACGTCGTCGTAGTGCGCCGCTGACCGGAAATACGGTGGTGGTCCCGCGCTCGGCCACTGCGCCCACACCATGTGGCGCCAACTGGCGTGCCCGGTATCGATGCCCTCGGCGATCGGCGAATTCGCTGTCAACGCCAGCAGGGTGGGCAGCCATTGACGCAGGTGATTGCTGACCTGCACCGCGAGGTCGCGCTCGGGGACGCAGACATGGACATGGCAACCGCAGGTCACCTGCTCGGCCGGCGCCCCGAAGTGTTCGGCCATGCGCCGGTATCTCGGCGTGTCGGTGATGGAACCGGTAGGCGGGCCCCAGATCGGCACCCCCACCGCCAGCGGAAGCGAACCGGACCGAGCCGCGGCGGCGATGATCGCGACCCTGGCCCGTCGAACCTCGCGGTGTACCTCCTCGATACTCGCGCAGACGGGGGTGCAGGTCTCGATCTGGCATTGCGAGAGTTCCAGCTGCACATCGACCCCGGTCTCGGCTGCCGCCACGGTGGTGTTGGTCAGGGACGGGCATCCGGTGGCCGGGTCGATCAGCACGAACTCTTCCTCGACGCCGACGGTGTACGCGCCGACATCGTTGTGGTGCAACCGATCGCGTTGGTCGATCGACAGGGACGCCATCGTTCCTCCTGGTCGGCGCCTCGCTCACCCGTGGACAAGCTATCGGGGAGACATCCGACGAGGACTCAGCGTTCGGGTCGCCAGGTGGAGACAGCCCAGATGATCACGACACTCAGCGCGATGATCACGATGGACCAGGCCGGGTAGTAGGGCAGCGACATGAAGTTCGCGACAATGACCAACGCGGCGATTCCCAGCGCGCCGTATCGACCCCACGTCGATCCGATCGCAAGGCCGATGCCGCAGATCAGCGCGAGGGCGCCGAGCACGACATGAATCCAGCCCCACGTCGTGGTGTCGAATTCGTAGACGTATTCGATGCCGGCGACATACAGCTGGTCGTCCGCGATCGCGGAGATCCCCTGCAGAATGGAGACCGCCGCCAAAATGACGAGCATGAACGCGGCCGAGATGGATATCCCCTCGGCGATGGCCTGCCGCTGGAAGGGCTCTGCCTCGGGCGTGGCGTTGTGCACCGCAGATGTGTTGCTGGTCATGTCGACTCCTCGGTGATGCTGAGGACCGCCCACTCGACACCAAGCGATCCGCCGTTTGAATGGATGCAGGTCCTGTCGGAAACTTCTACATGTTCGAATCCATTGTCAGTGGACCACCGGTGGTGGTTGTAGTGACGACGAGGGTGATGCTCCCTCTTTTTTCGCGCGCGAGTGTCAGCTCGGTGTCGTGGTGCATCATCGAGAATCGCATGCCCACGAAATGGTCTGCAGGGGCGCAGTATCCACATTCGTGGGTTGCCCAGAGTTTACCGGAGCGGATTCCTTTTAACAAGAAGCGGCGCAATCGCGAAAGATGAATGCGATCGGGCGACCGGGTGTTGGTCGGTAAAGATCGGTGCTCACGAGGTGTCACGGTCCGCCACCCGAAGGAGGGCGACGCCCCGGTTCGACCGAGGTCGCCTATCGATCGAATCGATTGCCGGACAATTGCCGCAGATGCTGACGTGTGTACCCGGTCTGCGCGTTACGGGCGGGAGTTAGCGGTCGGCCGAATCGGCGGCGTCAGCTCGGGCCGTGGCGCTTATTCGGCAGGATTTCCCGAAGCCGGTAGCTCGGCGTAGAACTCGCGGAGCGCGGAGGTGACGCCGACGAGTACGCGGTGGGCTGCCGTCAGGTCGGCATCGGGCAGCGCGGCCAGCGCGGCGCGGGTGCGGGCGCTGAGCGGTCCGAAGAATCCGGACGCGACCGACATGCCGTGGTCGGTATAGCTCAGGTTTACTCGCCGACGGTCCGTCGGGTCGGACATGCGTTCGAGGTGCCCGGATTCGATCATGCGCTCGACCAGGTAGGTGACGGCCGGTGCGGAGACGCCCATCAACCTGCTCAACTGGCCCGCACTCACCGGCGAGCCCTCGGCGTCGGCTGTCGCGACATGCATCAGGGCGCGGAAATCGTTCGGGCGCAGGTCGTGCGATCGCGCGAAGACATGACCGATCTGTTCGGAGATCGCGGTCAGGGCACGCAGATCCCTGGCTATCTCGGTCTCCAACTCCGGCCGGCCGACGGCTGGTTCTGTGTCGGCGGTGTCGTCATCCACGCGCGATCTCCTGTCTCTGCTCGACAGAGAGCTTAGCCTCCGCAACCATGGGCTTTGCCGATTGCTTAAGTTTCTGAAATAGTTTTCTTGTGATGCGAGCGAGCAGAGGAAACGGATGGGACCGCTTCGCCGGGCTGGTCACCGGCAGACGATCGTGGGCTGTGTTACTGGTTGTCGTCGCGGCCGCCATGGCCGTGATGGGGCTGGCGGGCAGCAACGACAGCGCGGGCCAGGCGCCGGTGTCCTTGCCCAAGTCGGCGGAATCGGCCTTGGCCGCCGAGGCCGCCGCGAAATTCCCTGACGCGGGAACGGCCGCGGCGATCATGGTGGCGACGCGCACCGACGACGGCACGCTGACGCCCGGTGACCTCGCGGCGGTGAACGCGGCGCTCACCCGGGTCGGCGTCTCGCCGACCGACGGCGCCCGGGTGATCCCGGCTCCCGACGGGCGCGCCGTGCTCGCCCAGATTCCGGTGTCCGCGCAGCTCAACGGGTTCGCGCTCACCGACCGGATCGACGAACTGCGCACCCAGGTCACCACCGATCTACCCGATACCCTGCGCGTGCAGATCACCGGCGGCCCGGCGTTCGGCGCCGACATCGCCGACTCCTTCTCCGGTGCGAACTCGCTGTTGCTGATCGTCACCGCGATCGTGGTGATGGTCTTGCTCATCGTCACCTATCGCTCGCCGGTGTTGTGGCTGGTGCCGTTGACGGTGGTCGCCTTCGCCGACCGCGTCGCCACCAGCGTCGGCACGCTGTTGGCCGACGTGACCGGACTCTCTTTCGACGGCTCGACTTCCGGCATCACCAGCGTTCTGGTCTTCGGCGCGGGAACCAATTACGCGCTGCTGTTGGTGTCGCGATACCGCGACGAACTGCATCGGCACACCGACCATCGCGCGGCGTTGCGCGCCGCGGTGCGTCGTGCCGCGCCCGCCATCGTCGCCAGCAATGTCACCGTTGTCCTCGCTCTGCTCACCCTGCTGTTGGCGCTGCTGCCCAACACCCGCAGCCTCGGCGCGTTCGCCGCGGCCGGTCTCGTGGTCGCGCTGATCTTCGTGCTCGCCGCGTTGCCGCCCCTGCTGGCACTGTGCGGGCGGCGGGTGTTCTGGCCGTTCGTGCCGCTGGCGGACGGTCGCGATACGGCCGAGCAGGGCATCTGGGCGAGTGTCGCGACGCAGGTCGTGCGACGCCCGGCAGTCGTCGCCGGCGCGGCCTCGGCGGTGCTGATCGTCTTCGCGACCGGGCTCGCGACCACCGATATCGGCCTCTCGCGGACCGAGCAGTTCCGGGTCGAGGCCGAGTCGGTCGACGGACTGGTGACGATGGCCGAACACTTCCCGTCGGGCTCGTCGGATCCGGCTGTGGTGATCGCGCGCAGCGCGACCTCCGCGCAGACGCAGGCGGCACTGGACGGCGTGCAGGGCGTTTCGCGCGCCACCGCCACCGGCACGTCCGCGGGCGGTTCGACGCGGTGGTCGGTCGTTCTGAACGCCGCACCGGGTTCGGCGGAAGCGTTCACCACCATCTCGGCGATCAGGACAGCGGTCGGCGCGGTTCCCGGAGCCGAGGCCCTCGTCGGCGGTTCCGACGCCGAGGCGCTCGACATCCGCGACGCGGCCCGCCGAGACCAGGCGCTGGTCATTCCGCTGATTCTCGCCGTCGTGCTGCTGGTGTTGCTGGCGCTCCTGCGCGCGGTGCCCGCCGCCGTGCTGCTCGTCGGCGTCACGGTACTCAGCGCGGTCGCCGCGCTCGGGGCGGGCAGCTGGATCAGCGGCACGGTCTTCGGCTTTCCCGCGCTGGACACCAACGTGCCGCTGTTCGGCTTCCTGTTCCTGGTCGCGCTGGGTGTGGACTACACGATCTTCCTGGTGACCAGGGCGCGCGAGGAGGCAGGTACCCACGGCACCACCCAGGGGATGGTGCGCGCCGTCGCCTCCACGGGGGCCGTCATCACGAGCGCCGGCGTAGTCCTTGCCGCGGTGTTCTGTGTTCTCGGCGTGCTGCCGTTGATCACCCTGACCCAGCTGGGCATCGTGGTCGGAATCGGCATCCTGCTCGATACGTTCGTGGTGCGGACGTTGGTCGTTCCCGCGCTGTTCGCGCTGCTCGGCGACAAGGTGTGGTGGCCGGGAGCGCCGACGAAGGCTGTGGCGGCGTCGCGCGCTTCGCGGAAAACAGCCGACGTGAGCTGACCGGGCGGTGTCCTTCTGTCGGTCAGATGCACAAGGATGGTCGGATGCTCATCCGAATCGTGGGGACGCAACTGCCAGGGTTGTCCTGCCGGCCGCCGGGGATCGAGACGGCGTACTCGAACATCCACGTGGGTGTGCAGCGGAAGAATCGTCCGCACGAGTTGCTCGACCTGCAGCGTGGCGACGCGGATTCCGTCACGTGGACTGTGGAATGCACCGTCGACGGCGCCGACGTCCGCGGACCCTATATCCAAGGCAGACCAGGGGAGCGCTTCCTCTACCTCAGCTGGGGCACCGTCGACGACGCCGGAACCGTCACCATGTTCCGGCGGGCCAAACTGATGCTCGCCGACGTGCCTGCCGAGGTTCTGGCTGCCGCGACGGAATCGGGAGTGCTCGAGGCTCGACTCGGTCTCACCGATACGACCGGAAACCCGTTGTGCGCGAGGGTGAAACCAGCCCAGATCCGCTGGACTGCCGCGACCTGACCGCGGTGCCCGCCTCGATCGTCGGGTGCCGACAGACCCGGGACAAGGTCGGTCGCCGGTGGCAGGATGCGGAGGTGGGTGATTTCTTCGAACGGATCGTCGACCTCGAGGTGGCGGACGCGGACGCGGGCGCGTTGGCGGAGCGGATGGTCGACTGGATGGTGTCGCGGCGATGGCTGCTTCGGGAGACCTCGCGTGAGGCGATGTACAGCCTCCAGGTCGACGAAGGGTATGTGGCGGGCCCGGATTGGGCTGAGATCACCCAGAACTGGGGCGAGGACTGGATCCCCGCGCCGGTCGCGGTGATCGTCGGCAGAAGCGCCCACTACGCGGGCCAGGGTGACATAGAACCGGCCGTCGCGATCTGTCCCCACTGCGAGGCGACCACCGTGATCATCGACTACCCGCAGGAATGGGAAGCCGATCCCGCAGTGTGGCAACCATTTTCGGACGCGATCGACGCCTGGATCGAATCCGGTGAAGGCTCGGCAACCTGCGCCTCCTGCACCACAGCGAGCGCGATCACCACTTGGCGATGGGCTGACGATTTCGCCCTCGGCACCCTCGCCGTCGACTTCTGGGGCTGGCCGCCCCTGACCGACGAGTTCATCACCGAGTTCACCGCCGAGCTGGGCCACCGGACCGAACACCACACAGGCAAGTTCTGATTCGAGGCCACCCACGGCTGGTGCCGCGCCGCCGACCTGCTGATCGTGCGGCGATGTCACCGGCGGGGTGCAGGCCGTCGCACTCCACGATCGGGGCATCCGGATCTGTCCCGGCCGACGTGGGATATCGGGCGCTGAGCGAACCGTCGTGACGTCGGCGCTCGTGCCGGCTGGGTGCGACGCCGATCTCACCGGTGGGGAGTGGTCTACGGTGAAAATTTCGCCCTCACTAGCATCGATGCAGCGGAAATATCGATGAACCAGAGGACGTGTGTTGACTACCGAACAACTTGATCGCTGGAACGCTCAGGAAGCTGCTGCTGAGGCGATGATTCCGATCATCGGGACGCTGTACCGCAGCAAGGGTGTGACGATTCTGCTGCACAGTCGGTCGCTGGTGAACAAGTCGGTGATCAGCATTCTGCGGACGCATCGCTTCGCGCGCCAGATCGGCGGCGAAGAGCTGTCGGTGGACGAGACGCTGCCGTTCCTTCAGGTGATCAGCCGGTTGGATCTGGGACCGTGCAAGATCGACCTGGGCCAGCTCGTGATGGCCTATCACGCCGATGGGCGTGGGCTCTCGGTCGCGGAGTACACCACCTCGGTGCTGGCCGAGGTGAGCGACAGCAACAAGGCCGTCTCGCAGGGACCGCGCGATGTGGTGCTCTACGGGTTCGGGCGGATCGGGCGGCTGGTCACCCGGCTGCTCATCGAGAAGGCAGGGTCGGGCAACGGGCTGAGCCTGCGCGCGGTGGTGGTCCGCCGAGGTGGTGACGACGACCTCGCCAAGCGGGCGTCGCTGCTGCGCCGGGATTCGGTGCACGGGCACTTCAACGGCACCATCAAGGTCGACGCGGACAACGACACGATCACCGCGAACGGCAACGTCATCAAGTTCATCTACAGCGATGACCCGACGACGATCGACTACACCGCCTACGGCATCGACAACGCGATCCTGATCGACAACACCGGTCGGTGGCGTGACCGCGACGGTCTGGAGCAGCACCTGCGCCCCGGCATCGCGAAGGTGGTGCTCACCGCGCCGGGCAAGGGTGACGTGCCCAACATCGTGCACGGCGTGAACCACCGCGACCTGGACCTGTCGCAGCAGATCTTCTCCTGTGCCTCCTGCACGACCAACGCGATCGTGCCGCCGCTCAAGGCCATGGACGACGAATTCGGCATCGTTCGCGGACACGTCGAGACGGTGCACTCGTTCACCAACGACCAGAACCTGCTCGACAACTACCACAAGGCCGACCGTCGCGGCCGTTCCGCGCCGTTCAACCTGGTGCTCACCGAGACCGGCGCCGCATCCGCGGTGGCCAAGGCGATGCCGGACTTCAAGGCCAAGATCACCGGCAACTCGATCCGCGTTCCCACCCCCGATGTCTCGGTCGCGATCTTGAACCTGCAGCTGAAGCAGGACACGACCAAGGAAGACGTCCTCGCCTACCTGCGTCAGGTGTCCCTGGCGGGCCCGTTGAGCCGCAACCTCGACTACACCGCCGCCACCGACGCGGTCTCGAGCGACTTCATCGGCTCGCGCGCGGCCTCGATCATCGACGCCAACGCCACCATCGTCGAGGGCGACACCGCGATCCTCTACGTCTGGTACGACAACGAATTCGGCTACTCGTGCCAGGTCGTGCGGACCGTGCAGTACATCTCGGGCATCGAATACCCGACCTACCCGCAGCTGGCTGCGCAGTCCGACACGCGCGAGCTGACCGACGCACGGTAGCGACGCTCCGGCAGGGTGGGCATCTGGTCGCTGGCCAGGGCCCGCCCGCCTCGTCGACTCGGTGGCAGACCCCGCGACCCGAACCTCACCGCTTGTCGGGTCGCGCGTTGTTGTGCATACTGGCGACATGACATCGAGTCGAAAGGGCGTTCTGCGCCCGGGCCGTTGAGCCCCACGCCGGTCATCGCACCGGCTTCTCTCCCGCGTGAACGCGGGGAATTCACCGAAAATCCGCAGTACTCCCGTGCGTCCTATGACGATGCGCGCCTAGCCCTGTGGGTGCGTGTGCGCGAACTCGCTGTGCCGCCCGGCATGATCGAAGTCGCCACCGCACGCCGGCTCGTCGGCGACTGGTCAGGGGCCTGCGCCGCGGCGCACGTCGATCGCGATGTGGATCTGCGAAGGTTGGCGCGGACCCACGGGCGAGGACTCGCTGCCCGAGTACGGGCCGATCTGCGGTACCTGGCACCGGACCTGTTGCGCTGGCATCTACCCAGAATCGCGCCGGACGGTCTGCTGCGACCCGGGTTGACGATGGTGCTGGCTCGCTACGGCGCTGAGGACATCACGAACGTCGAGGGCGGAACACAGTGTCCCCGTGAGGGTTCTGTGTATCTGGTGGTGCGGACGCCACCGGCATGGGCGGCTGCCGGTCAGCGGATAATCCTCGCACTGTGGGACGGGACGAGCCCCGGAACCGGTGCGCGCATGCACCCACACCCCCGACCCAACAGTCGCTACCGGCTCGACCTGCACCGTCACCTGTGGGATTCGCGCAGGGTGGGGGAGTTGCGAACCCGTGCCGGGGCAGGACGATGCGCGGCCATGACGCCCGATGCCGATCCTGGTCTCACGCTGTCGGGATCGGTGCTGCCGGGTTGTGCCGTCGACCGGTGGGCGGATGAGGCGGGAATTCTGCTGCGCGCCGAGGGGCGGCGGTCCGGGCTGTTGCTGGTGCGGTGCGGTGCACGGAAGCGGGTGGTGTTGGACGTTCGCGCCGACGGGGAAAGCGCTCCCGCGGTGCGGATTTCGAAGGCCCACCCGCGCGGCGGAATCTCGGCCCTTCCGGTCCTGCCCGACGCCGCTACCTGGGTGCTCCCCGACCTGGAGTTACTGCGCGCGGGCGCGATCGCCGCCGACCAACTGCATCCATTGGTCGCTTCGGTGCTGGGCCACGACAGCATGCCGAGCGGAAACTCCGAGATCGACACCGCTCATCGAATCGTGGAGTGCCGGGGCGAACGTCACCGCATCGGGTTGGTGAACGGGGTGCTGGCCGCGCTGGATCACGACCCCACCGAAATCCGGCGCGAGGAACTCCTGGCGGCCCTGACCGGAACCCCGATGCCCTGCCTACAGGCCATCGACCGGTCACTGCGCCAACCGGATTGGCTCGTCGGCGTCTGCGACCGCCTCGACCACGGCGATATCGACGGCGCCCTCACCATCGTCGAAGGCAAGCTCGGCGCCGACGCGGTGCTGCGCGACGGACCACTTCGCGACGCACTCGAAGCTGCTGTACGACAACGGATTACCTATGGCCTGTTCCGGGCCGGTCTACCCGCGCCCGGTCGCGGCCACACCCCTCCCGACCGGTACGACCGTAAGGGTCGTCGCGCACGTCCGAGACGCCTGACCTTGCGCTGAGTTGTCGTCCGCGCTCATCCATCGAATTCTTCTGAACCCAAAGGTGATTTACACATGACTGTTCACACCCTCCGCCCGCCGCTCCCGATTCACGCCGCCGACTCCCAGCTCGACGTCGCGAGCGAACTCCTCGCCATGCTGGGCGAAGTACACACAGAGCCGCGCCGCAATACCCAACTGGAAGCTCTCACCTTGGCCGTGGCTGCCGACCTGCCGGTACTGCTGTGGGGTGAGCCGGGCATCGGCAAGACCGCTGCGTTGACCCAGCTCGCCGAGTCGCTCGACCTGCCGCTGACCACGGTGATCGCGAGTGTGCACGAGCCGTCGGACTTCTCGGGCCTGCCGATCATCGGCGACGACCCCGCGACCCAGGGTGTGCCGATGGCGCCGCCGGACTGGGCGGTTCGACTCGTGCGGGCCGGGCGCGGCCTGCTGTTCCTCGACGAACTGTCCACCGCACCGCCCTCCGTGCAGGCGGCGCTGCTGCGCGTTGTTCTCGAAAGGCGGGTCGGCGCACTGGAACTGCCGCCGGGTGTGCGCATCGTCGCAGCCGCCAACCCGCGCTCGTCGGCCGCCGACGGCTGGGAGCTGAGTCCGCCGCTGGCGAACCGCTTCGTGCACCTGCAGTGGACCCACGAGCACGACGTCGTCGTCCGTGGTCTCGGCGGAACATGGCCCCGCGCGACCCTGCCTCAGCTCGCGCCCGAAAGTCTCTCGGAGGCAGTAACATTCGCGCGCCGTGCGGTCTGCACCTTGCTCGCGGCGCGGCCCAAGCTCGTGCATCAGATGCCCACCACCGAAACCCGGCGGGGTGGTGCCTGGGCGTCGCCGCGGAGTTGGGAGATGACCGTGCGGCTGATCGCCTTCGCCACCGCGGCCGATGCGAGTCGTGATGTGCTGTCGCAGTTGATCCGCGGCACGGTCGGCGACGGCCCGGGTTTCGAACTGCTGACCAGCATCGATCGGATGGATCTGCCCGATCCGGAAGTATTGCTGGCCGATCCTGTCGCCGCTGAACTGCCGACCAGGGGCGACCTGCGCCAGGCCGTTCTCGACGGTGTGGTGGCCGCGGTGCGCAAGCGACCGGAGCGGGCGCGGTGGGATGCGGCGTGGTCGCTGCTGGTGAAGGCCGTGGAGACCGGAGCACCCGACCTGGTGGTCGTTCCCGCGACAACTCTGGCCACGCTGCGCCGCGACAATTGGGAGGTGCCCGCGGCGATCGAACAACTCGCCGGGGTGGTGTCGGTGTCGCGGAGTGCCGATCGCGCCGCGGCCCGCGTCGCCGTCCAGGCGGGCCGATGACAGCGGACACGACCGGGCTGGATTTCGACAAGCTCTATGCCGCACGGCTGCAAGCGGTTTCGGCCCGTCCCTATCTGGCGACTGCCCTGTACGCCCTGAACATCGTCGAGTCACGAGGGGTGTCGACGATGGGTGTGGACAAACATTGGCGGTGCTACGTGTCGCCACGGTTCGTCGACTACACGCCGGTGGAAGAACTGGCGTCGATACTGGTGCACGAGGTTTCGCACCTGCTGCGCGACCATCACGCGCGCAGTGATCGCTACGCCCACACCCACGAGTTGACCGGCCCCGGCGAGCGGCTGCGAATGAATATCGCCGCGGATGCCGAGATCAACGACGACGCGTTCGGCGACGGGTTGGTCTGGCCCGAAGGCGCGGTACTGCCGAGCACCTTGGGGCTGGATCCGGGGCAACTCATGGAGGACTACCTGGGTCAGTTCAGCCTCGGGCATCTGACGGAAAGCATGGCGTGGCTCGACTGCGGTAGCGGCGCGGACGGATCGGACCGCGAGTGGGAGCTGGGGCCCGACGGCGCGGACGGGCTCAGCGAACAGCAGCGCGACGGCGTCCGATTCCTCGTGGCGCAAGGCATCGTCGGCCGTCCAGGAGACGCGCCCCAGGGGTGGCGACGCTGGGCGAAGGAGGCGTTGCATCCTTCCCAGCCATGGCGGGACCTGCTCGGCACGGCCCTGCGCGCGGCCGCGTCGGCCCCCGGTGTCGGCGAGGACTACACCTACCGGCGCCCCGCCCGCCGCTCGACCGTACTCCCCGGCATCGTGCTGCCGAGCCTGCGTCGCACTCCACCCAAGGTCAGCGTGGTCATCGACACCTCGGGATCGGTCAGCGACGACGAATTGGGCAGCGCGCTGCTCGAAGTCGCCGCCATCATCCGCGCCGTCGGCGGCCGCCGCGACCTGGTCACCGTGTTCTCCTGCGACGCCGCGGCACGCATCGCTCACCCGCTGTGCCAGGCCGAGGGGATGTCGCTCATCGGCGGTGGCGGCACCGACCTGCGCACCGGTTTCACCAAGGCCCTGCGCACCCGCCCCGATGTGCTCGTGGCCCTGACGGACGGTCAAACGCCCTGGCCGTCACAACAGCCGGCCTGCCGAACCGTGGTCGGCCTGTTCCGCAGGGACCATGCATGGCAGGAGAACAATCCCGATTATGTTCCGGACCGACCACCCGCGTGGGTACGGGTGGTCGAGATCGGCTGAAGCCGCGGTCGGCTATCCGCCGGAAGCAGCCCGCCGCGCCCGCAGTAGTGGCGACACCAGCATGACCGACCCCGACAACAAGAGCCCGGCGAGTGGAATCAACGGTAGATACGACACCCACACCACCGGCTCTTGCTGCGCCAATGCGATGACAGTGGCGACAACGGCGACTACGAACACGACGGCCGACCAGCGATGTACCTGACGAACGCGCCCGCCGACCGCCGGACCCGTTCGTGAGCCGCGGTAGACCAGCACATATATCACCGAACCGGTCAGGAACAGTCCGGCCAGCGGAATCAGCGGCAGGTAGACAACCCATTCCGGTCCGCTCAGCGACAACCCGATCACCGTGATGAGTACTGCCGCGACAAAGCCGATGGCGAGCCATCGATGAGCTCGCCGAACTCCGATGATGTTCATCGAAAACCCTTTCGTCGATCCGTAGAAAAGCAATGCTGCCACGTCGCCGACCTCGGAACTTCTCGATTCCTGACCGTTTCTCCCCGCTGCCGACCGATCGCTGATCGCCCCGTTTTCAATCCGGCAATTCGTTGAAAGTATCAATCCCCTCGGGCCGCCGAAGCCCTGCCAGACTCGTCGTGTGATCAGCGCGATTGTGCGAATTCGGTCCATCACCTACGAATCAGAGGGCGTGCTGTCCTTTGTGCTCACCGACCCCGGCGGCGCGCCACTGCCGCCGTGGTCACCGGGTGCGCACGTGGATGTCGTCCTGCCCGACGGCGTCGTTCGTCAGTACTCGCTGTGTGGCGATCCCGCGAATCGGGACAGTTATCGCATCGCGGTGCTGCTCGAGGAGCAGGGTCGGGGCGGGTCGGCGTGGATGCACGAGAAAGTACGGCCGGGCACGCTGCTGGAGATCCGGGAGCCACGCAACAATTTCCCGCTCGCCCCGGCAGCGAGCTACCTGTTGATCGCCGGCGGCATCGGGATCACCCCGCTGCTGCCGATGATCCGCGAACTCGAACAGCGCGCCGCCGCATGGCAACTGCACTACGGCGGCCGCACCGACGCGCGGATGGCCTTCGCCGAGGAGCTGTCGGGCTACGGTGCGCGGGTTCGTCGCTACGCGCAGGACGAAGTCGGGCTGATGCCACTGGCCGAGATTCTCGCGCCGGTGGACTCGGACACGCTCGTGTACTGCTGTGGCCCCGAGCCGCTGCTCACCGCGGTCGAGCAGCACTGTGTGTCAGATGCTTTGCGAGTCGAGCGTTTCCATCCGAAAGAGATCGCGTCGACCGGACCGGACCGGCCGACGACGGTCGTTCTCAATCGCTCCGGCCGGACCATCGACGTTCCGGCCGACTCGTCGGTCCTCGACGCGCTCGAGCGCGCCGGTGCCGACGTGCTGTGGTCGTGCCGCGAAGGAACGTGCGCGACCTGCGAAACCACCGTGCTCGAAGGTGAAGTCGAGCACCGTGATTCGGTTCTCACACCGGCTGAACAAGAGTCGGGCAAAACCATGATGATCTGCGTCTCCCGAGCGCGCACGGACCGTCTCGTGCTCGATGCCTGAAAGGTCGAAGACTGTGCACGATGTCATTGTTGTCGGCGCGCGCTGCGCTGGTGCCACGGTCGCGATGCTGCTCGCGCGCCGCGGCTACCGGGTGCTCTGCGTCGACCAGGCCCTGTTTCCCAAGGACGCCGTCTCGACCCACATGCTGCGGCAGAGTGGTCTCGCGCGGCTGCGGGATTGGGGCCTGCTGGAACAACTGAAGGCCACGGGCTGTACGCCCATTCACTCGATCACGATGTCCTACGCCGACGCGCAGTTCTCCGGCTTCTCCGACCCCATCGACGGCATCGCCGAGACCTACGCGCCGCGGCGCATCGTGCTCGACACGCTGTTGCAGGACGCCGCTCGGTCGGCCGGTGTCGATCTGCGCGAGGGCGTCACCGTGCTCGATCTGGTGCGCGAGGGTGAGCAGTTCACCGGCATCGTCGGGCGTGACCGCGACGGCGAACCGGTCGTCGAACACGCCCGCCTCGTCATCGGCGCCGACGGTTACGCCTCCACCGTGGCCCAGCTCACCGGCGCCGAGAAGTACGACGTGATCCCGGGGGAGACCTTCACCAGCTACTCGTACTGGTCCGGTCTGACTATGCAGAGTCAGTTGCGCATCGGCGACAAGCAGGCGGTCGGCGGCTGGCCGACCAACGACGGCAAGACGCTGATGTGGTGTGTGCAATACGTCGACCGGTTCGCACCGTTTCGTACCGATGTCGAGGGCAATTTCTCGTTGGCGTTCAAGGAAACCGCGCCCGACCTCGCCGAACTACTCGAAACCGGCGAACGCGACGAACGGTTCTACATCGCCCGCTACCCGGAGAACTTCTATCGGCAATCGCACGGCCCCGGTTGGGCATTGGTCGGTGACGCCGGATATCACAAGGACCCCTTCACCGGTCTGGGGATCAGCGACGCGTTCACCTACGCCGATCTGCTCGCCGAGCGCGCACACGAAGGACTGTCGGCGGCGCGGCCACTCGACGAAGCACTCGCCGAGTATCAGGCGCAGCGCGATCGGTCGAGTAAGCCGATGTACCGGTTCACCTGTGAGTCCTCGCGACTGGTGTTGCCGGACAAGCATGTCGAGGTGATGCGGGCGCTGCCGAGTAGTCCGAAACATACGCAGCAGTGGTTCCGGATGATGGCGGGCGGGCTCAGCGGTCGGGAGTTCTTCACCGAGGACAACCTCGCCCCGCTGCTGAATCCGCAGGGCGCACGATGACCGTGCAACCGTTCGACACCGCCGGAATCTCTCGCGACGAACACGGTGTCGCGCACTACGCGGACCTGCCGGCTTCGCTGGTGGATATGCTGCGCCACACGGTGCGGACCTGGCCCGACCAGGAAGCCGTCGTCGAGATCGGCGGCGAGCGACTCTCGTACCGGCAACTGTGGGATCGGGCCGCCCGGGTGGCCGGCGGGCTGCGAGACCAGGGAATTCAACCGGGGGACCGCGTCGCCAGTCTGTTGGACGCCGGAACCGATTGGGTGGTCGGCTTCCTCGGCATCGTGCTCGCGGGCGCGGTGGCCGTGCCGGTCAACACTCGGTTCGCCGCCCCCGAGATCGAGTACGTCCTGACCGATTCCGCCGCCTCGTTCACTTTCGGCCCGAAAGAGACGCTGCCGCAGGGCGATCCCTATGTCTACGAGGGTGCGGCACCGAAGGATCCGGCCGCGATCTTCTACACCAGCGGCACGACCGGACGGCCGAAAGGCGCGATCACCACCCACCGCAACCTGCTGTCCACGGTGGAGAACGTGCGTCGACTCGCCGACATCGGCGCCGACGAAGGCCCGACCCTGCGCAACCTGGTCTCGGTGCCGCTGTTCCATGTCACCGCGTGCAACAGTCAGCTGATTCCGCAGCTCGCCATCGGCGGCAGCACGATCATCCTGCCGCAGTTCAAGATTCAGGACTTCCTGCGGGCGATCGTCGACGAGCGGATCACCTCGCTCACCAACACTCCCGCCATCTACTACCTCGCGTTCCGGCAACCGAACTTCGCCGATTTCGACCTGAGCGGGGTGAACCGGGTCGCCTACGGCGGTGCGCCGGTCGCGCCCGCGCTGGTCGCCGAGATCGCCGAGCACTTCCCGAACGCGCGCCTGGCCAACGGTTTCGGTCTCACCGAGACCTCGTCCATCTCGACCTACCTGCCCCATGAGTGGGCCACCGAGCACGCGGAATCGGTGGGGTTCGCCGCGCCGATCGTCGACCTGGCCATCGACGCACCCGACCCGGTCAGCGGCGTCGGGGAACTGCTCATCCGCGGCGCCAATGTCGTGGCCGGCTACTGGAACAACCCGGCCGCCACCGCAGCGACCTTCGTAGACGGCTGGCTGCGCACCGGTGACCTCGCCCGCATCGACGAGCGAGGACTGGTGTCGATCGCCGACCGGGCCAAGGACATGATCAATCGCGGCGGCGAGAACGTGTACTGCGTCGAGGTGGAGAACGCGCTCGCCGGGGCCCCTGGCATCGGCGAATCCGCGGTCGTCGGGGTACCCGACGACATGATGGGCGAGAAGGTCGGCGCGGTGGTGGTGCCGGTGGCGGGCACCGAGTTCGATGAATCCGCCGTGCTCGACTACCTGCGCGCACTTCTCGCGGATTTCAAAGTGCCCCAGTACTTCTCGGTGCGCACGGCGCCGTTGCCGCGCAACCCCGGCGGGAAGATCGTCAAGACCGCGTTGCGGTCCGAACCGTTCAAGCCCGCCGGACGAGGGTGATGCTGGTTCGCCGCTGCTCGGCGAAGGCGTGGATGTCGTCATCGGGCGCCAGATCCTCGGCACGGTAACCGATCGTGCTGAGGATGGCGCCGCTGGCGACGTCGAAGACGTCGGTGTAGTACAGCGCGCGGCTGACCCGGGTGTAGGCCGGATCGGCGCCCCGGTCGGTGCCGGAGAGATTGACGTTCGCGGTGAACCAGTCCGCCCGCGCTGCCAGCAGCGTGGTGAGTATCCGGGCGGTCGCCTCGGGTACCCAGCTCCAGTCCCAGGCGTGCGGCTCGGCCCACGGCCCACCGAACTCGCGCGAGAGCGCGATGCCGGGCGCACCGCGCGCTCCCGCTTCCTGCACCGCACCGTAGGTGCCGCTGACATTCAGGGTGGCGCCGATGTTCTCGCCCGCGTTCACCCCGCTCAGGCACAGATCCACCGGCGCGATGACCCCGGAAGTGAGCGCGAAGACCACGCAGGCCGCCGGTGTCGATCCCACGTGGATCGTGGGAATTCCGGCGGTCGGGGCCGCCCACTCCCACTCCGTCGCGACGCCACTGCGTCGCGACTGGCTCGCGCCCGACATCGGCC
Organism: Nocardia salmonicida; assembly: GCF_036142455.1. Lineage (NCBI taxonomy): Bacteria > Bacillati > Actinomycetota > Actinomycetes > Mycobacteriales > Nocardiaceae > Nocardia > Nocardia salmonicida. The sequence goes on along the minus strand of NZ_CP108014.1, from coordinate 3,740,329 downwards.
CGCTCGGTGCTACCACCGTCGCGTCGATGCCGAGCGCGCGCACGGCTTCCGCCAACGCCAGGAGACCCGGCGCGCGGTATCCGTCATCGTTGGTGATCAGCAGGTGCATCGAAAGCCGTTACTCGGGATCCGGTTTCGGGGTCGAACAGGTGCAGCCGATCCGCCGGGACGAATACCTGGATTCGCGCGCCGATGGCCGGTGCCGGATCGTTCGCGGGCAGCGTCACGGCCCAGCGACCCGATTCGCCGGTGCACTGCGCGATCTTGGAGTCGCCGGTGAACTCGACCAGCTCCACCACACCGTGCACGAGCAGTCCCGGGCTGTCGTGGCGTCGGAGCGTGCCGTCGCCGGGCCGCCAGCCCAGCGTCAGTTCGGCAGGCACGCCGGGGACAGGTTGCGGGAGAAGCGCTTCCAGCCCGGGCCCGGTCATCTCGTCGCCTGCCTGGTTCATGGTCACCGTCGCCAGGTTCATCGGCGGGCTACCGAGGAACGTCGCGACGAACAGGTCGACCGGCCGCCGGTACACCTGCGCCGGACTACCGACCTGCAACACCCGCGAATCGTTCATCACCACCAGATGGGTGGCCATCGACAGCGCCTCGAGCTGGTCATGGGTGACCAGCACGACGGTATTGCCGAGCTCGCGATGCAGCCGCACCAGCTCGACTCGCGCCTGCTGACGCAACTGCGCGTCGAGCGCGGACAGCGGCTCGTCGAGCAGCAGCACCTTCGGCTGCCGAACGATCGCTCTGGCCAGCCCGACTCGCTGACGCTGACCACCCGACAACTGCGCGGGCCTGCGGTGGCGCAGCTCGCTCAGCCCGAGGCTGTCGCACGCACCGGCCACCCGCCGCTCGATCTCGGTACGGTCCAGCCCCGACTTGCGGTTGTGCTTGCCCTCCAGCCGCAGGCCGAAGGAGATATTGCGCTCCACCGTCATGTGCGGGTACAACGCGAAGTCCTGGAACACCATCGAGACGCCGCGCCGTCCCGGCGACACCTCGGTGACGTCGGCGCCGTCGATGAGCACCCGTCCGGCGGTGGGGGTGATCAGGCCCGACACCACGCCGAGCGCGGTCGATTTACCGCAGCCGGACGGGCCGACCAACACGGTCAACGATTGTCCCGGTACGTGCAGTAGGTCCAGGTCGAGAGCCGGGCGGTCCTCGCCGTATTGCTTGGTGATGCCGTCGAGCACCACACCGGCCGAGAGATCGAGCTCGGTGGTCAGCACCGGGGGCTCGCTCACACTGAGACTGGTCATGTCGTTTACCGAACCCCTGAATGAAGGAAGGCGTCCGCGATCCGTCGCGACGCCAGGACATAGATCACGACGACCGGCAGTGATGCCAGCATCGCCGCGGCGAGCATCGGCCCGTACTGCGCGCTCTCGGGGCCGACGAACAGCGCCAGACCCGGCTGGATGGTGGTGTCCTCCGGGTCGGGCATCACCAGCAGCGGCCACAGGAATTCGTTCCACGTACTGATGAACAGCAGGATCGCCACCGCGCCGAGCGCCGGGCGAAGCACGCCGAGCACCACGTGGCGCAGGATCTCCCACGAGGTGGCGCCTTCGAGCACCGCCGCGCCGATCAGCGATTGCGGCACCGAACGAATGTGGTCGCGCAGCAGCAGCACCGCCAGCGCGCTGACACCGAGCTGCGGAATGATCACCCCGATCGTATGACCCTGCCAACCGAGCTTCGCGGTCATCAGGAACTGCGGGATGATCAGCGCCTGCGGCGGGATCAACAGCGAAATACCCACGGCGGCAAGGACGAAGCCTCGCCCTCTCGCCGTGTCGAACCGCACCAGCGCGTACGCGGCGGGCACGGCGACGAGCATCGTCGCGACAGTGACGCCCGCGGCCATCACGAAGGTGTTCCACAGCAGCCTGCCGATCGGGAACTTGCCCACGGCCAGTTCGTAGTTCTCCATGCTCGCCGGAAACGGGAGCGGATTCAGATCGAAGATCGTCGACACCGGCTTGAACGAGGTGGCCAAGGCCAACGCCACCGGGAACAGCATCAGCACAATGGCTGTGATCAGTAGCAGGTGTCTGCCGATCGCGTCACCGCGTCGCACGGAATCTCCTCGAGAGCAGGGTGTGGAAGGTCAGGAGCAGCCCGAACGCGAGCGCGATCACGATGGCCGCCGCCGATGCGGTGCCCGCGTCGAAAAAGGTGAAACCGTAGGTGTAGAGCCGGTAGTAGACGTTGTCGGTGGCATTGCTCGGTCCACCTCGGGTGAGCACACCGATATTGGTGAACAGCCACGGCCACACCACCACCATCGACAGCAGTCCGAGCAGCACGATCGGGCGTCGCAGCTGGGGCAGGATGATCGACCTGGTGATCTCACCCTCGGTGGCGTCGTCCAGGCGCGCGGCGTCGATGGTGCGGCGATCGAGGTTCGCCAGTGCCGCACCGAACAGCAAGGTGTTGAGCGCCACCACTTTCGGCGCCGTCACCACGACGACGGTCGGCAGCGCGGTGGCCGGGTCGCCGAGCCAGTTGATCGGTTCCACACCGGCGAACCCGAGTACCTGATTCAGGGTCCCGTACAGCGGATCCAGAATGAACTGCCACGACAGCGCGTTGGCCACCGGCGCGAGCACGACCGGCAGGAACAGCAGCATCCGGTAGAACTCGCTGGCCCGGCCGGGGCGCTTCCACAGTGCGATGGCCAGCGCGCACGGGACCACCGTCGCGAACGGCAGCACGAACAGCGCGTACTTCAGCGTGTTCCAGGCCGCGTTGCCGAATTCCGGTTCGGTGATGAGGGTTTCGTAGTTCTCGAAGCCGTTGAACTCGATGTCGGGGGAGACCAGGTTCCAGTCGAGGAAGCTGAGCACCGCGGTGAACACGAGCGGCCCGTAGACCCACACGGCGATCGCGAGCATGGTCGGGGAGAAGTACAGCCAGGCAAGTCCGGTCGCGGCGGGACGCTCGACCGCGCGCACCTTCGGCTTCGCGTCGCGCACCTTCGGCTTCGCCTCGGGGACCTCGGTGAGCGTCATGATCGGGCCCGCACGTCGACCAAGCGCAGGGTGGTCTCCAGTGCCTCGGCGTAATGGCGCGCGTGGCGCATTTCGATGATGATCGCCGGGTCGCGGGGGAAGGTCGTCGCCATGACCTCGGCCAGCGGGATCGAGCCCCAACCGGGCGGCAGGTGCAGATCGCCTTCCCCGAGGAGCTCGAGTTCGTACGGGCTGGCGTCGGGCTGACGGGCCATCCGGCCGAAGTTGTCGTGCAGGTGAACGTGGCCGACGACCGGGGCGACCTCGCGAATCGCGGCCAGGTAGTCGTAATTCAGGTAGCCGGCCGACAGGTACGCGTGGCCGACATCGAGGCACATCGTCACCGCGGGGTGGTCTATCTGCTGTACCTGTTCGGCGACCATATCCAGGCGCATCCCGTAGGAACGGCGGGTGAGCACCGCGGGTCCGGGTGCCCGATTCTCGACCGCGATCATGACCCCGCGCGCGCCGGACTCGTCGGCGAGCTCGCGCAGCATCCTGCGTTCGGTTTTCATGCCCGCGGTCAGCGCCGCACCGTCGCTGTAGAGGTTCGGCAGCACTCCGGCGTGGTAGACCAGCACCTCGGCGCCGATCGCGGCGGCGACCTCCAGGTCCGCCAGCAGCCCGAGCTGCTGCGTGGACGCGGTGCCGGTGTCGAGCAGGTTGCCGGTACGCCCGGACGAATACCACGAACTGTGCAGGGTCAGCCGGAGTCGGCAATCGGCCAGCGCGTCGCGCAGCGCCGCCAGCCTGGAGCGCTGCACCTGTCCGCCGATCACCACCCCGAGGCCGCAGCCGCCGAGTTCGGCATAGCCGAATCCGGCGGTCGCGGCCTCATCGAGGAATTCGCGCATCTCCTCGAAATCGGAGCGCAGGAGCTGCTTTCCCGACCACGGATTGACCGTCAGGCCGATCTTGTTCGGGATCGCGCCGCCGTTCGGCGAACCGTTCGGAGGCGTGTGTGCGAATACCTGGTGTGACAACGGTGTCTCTCTTCGAGGGGTTGGTGGTCAGCGGATGGTGCGTGAACTCAGCTGAGTCCGCGGATCTTCGCGGCAGCGGCGCGCAGGGTTGCCGCCGGGTCGGCGCCGCGCAGGACGATCGGTTCGACAGCCTCGTCCTGGAGGATGACGACGCCCTGGTTGGACTGCTTGCCGGGGAAGGCGGTGTAGGGCGCCAGGTCGGCCATCTGCTTGACGGCCGAGCCGAGGCGCGGGTCGGCCGAGGACTCCGCCGCGGTCCGCAGCGGCAGGTACCCCATCTGCGAGGCGATGAGCTTGAAGCTCTCGTCATTGGTCATGAACTGCACGAACTTCCACGCCGCCTTCGCCTTGGCAGCGTCCTTGGCCACGATCGTCAGGCCGGAGCCGGAGAAGGTGGGGCGGGCAGGAAGGTTGTCGAAGGCGGGCAGCGGCGCCACTTGCAGGGCGAACTTGCCCTTGGCAGCCGCGTCGAGGGTCAGCAGACCGCCGCCGGTGGTGACCAGCATGCCGAGCTTGCCCGAGTTGAAAGCGCTTTGCGCGGAGGCGAAGTCGACGGCGGGCTGGACGCCGGACTTGGTCAGATCCTGGATCGTCGACAGCGCGGTGATCACCGGGGCCGAGTCGACGGTGACTTCACCGCTGCCCGACACCAGTGCGCCACCGGCACTGTTGACCAACGACTGGGTCAGGTAGTCGGACTTGCCCGGGTCGGCCGCGGAGACGTATACGCCCTGCGCCTCGGTCTTGTCCTTGATCGCCTGCGCGGCCTGCTTGAGCTGGGCCATCGTCTTGGGCGGCTGGGCCGGGTCGAGCCCGGCGGCGGTGAACAGGTCGGCGTTGTAGAAGACCACCGGGGTGGCCATCATGAACGGCATCGCGACCGGCTTCTTGGCGCCGGCCACCGGGGTCGCCTTCAGCACCGACGGCACGAAGCCCGCCATGTGCTTGTTCCACTCGTCGGTCCCGGCGACCTCTTCGAGCGAGCGCAGCGGCAAGGTCTGCGAGGCTTGCGCGACCTTGCTCCAACCGATCTGCGCGACGTCGGGCGGGTTGCCTGCCACCACTTCGCTCTGGAGTTTGGTGAGCGCGTCGGCCGTCGGAACCGACTGCGGTTTCACCGTGATCTTCGGGTTGGCCGTCTGGAAGTCGTTGATCAACTTCTCGATGCCCTTGCCCAGCGGGTTCGCCTGTCCGTAGGTGTAGGACAGGAAGGTGATGGTCACCGGGTCGTCGGCCGAGGCCGGAGCCGAGCTGTTCTGGCCGCAGGCTGCGAGCAGCGTGGTGACCGCGACGAGCACGATCCCCCATCCGGCCTTACGGCCGTGGTGGTGCGAGTTCATAACAGGCTTTCTGTGGAGGGGGTGGTCGAATCGGAGGTCAACGGAGTCGGACTCCGCCATGCGTGACGGTCATGGCCTGGATGCCACGCAAGTTCACATTGGGTCGGTACTGCAGCGAACCCGGAACGAGCACCGGGTCGATCACGCGCGAGGCGAAGGCGGACAGGGCCGCGGCGCCCTCGGCCCGGCCCAGCGCCGCGGCGAGGCAGAAGTGCGCTCCGGCGGAGAAGGCGAGGTGGTCGGCCGCGCCGCGGGCGACGTCGAAACGGTCGGCGTCGGGGTAGTGCGCGGGATCGCGATTGGCCGAGGCCAGCAGCACCAGCATCGCGGTGCCGGGGCTGATCGTCGTGCCGCTCACCTCCATGTCGCGGGTGGCGACGCGCATCACGAACTGGATCGGCGCGTCGTAGCGCAGCACCTCGTCGGCGGCACTGATCCCCAGTCCGGGATCGGCGCCGAGGATCTCACGCTGCGCCGGGTGCTGCAGGAGCGCGAGCACACCGTTCGCGATGAGGTTGGCGGTGGTCTCGTGACCCGCGACCATCAGCAGCACACAGGTGGCGAGCAGTTCGCCCTCGCTGAGAACTTCGCCTTCCTCTTCGACCTCGATGAGCCGCGAGAGCAGGTCGTCGCCGAGGTTGCCGCGCCGCCGGGAGATCAGGTTGACCAGGTAGTTCATCAGCTCGTTGCGCGCGCCTTCGGCGTCATCGAGATCGTCGTTGTGGACGACCAGATTGAAGTCGAGGACGCGACCGAGTCGTCGGGCTGCGGGCTCGAAGTCGCCGAACTCCTCGACGGGGATGCCGAGCAGGGCGCACATGATCCGCACCGGCAGGGGCAGCGCGAATTCCGAGATCACGTCGAATTCGGTCTTACTCGCGATCTGTTCGACGAGTTCGTCCACGATGGAGTGGATCTGTGGCTGCGAGGCCCGAATAACCCTGGGAGTGAAGGCTTTCGAGACGAGTCGGCGAATGCGGGTATGCGCCGGCGGATCGAGGAACAGCAGGGACTCCGGACGCTCCGGGTGATCCTTGCCGAGTCGGGACAGTTTGGGGTCGTTGCGCACCGACGGGTCGCGCAGCACCTGCTGGCAATCGGCGTAGTTGGCGATGATCACGAGGTCGCCGCCTTTGGTGACCAACGGGGACTTCGTGCGCAGCGCGCTGTGGACGGGATAGGGATCGGGTCGGGTATCGGGAGCGAACAGTTCGGCCAGTGTCGACTCAGCGTCGTGCTGGTTGGCAACCGTGGTCGTCATTTTCTGGGCTCCTTCGAAATCGGCGTCGAAATTATTTCGCCTGCACCGGGTAAAAGTGTTCCACCCCGATGTCGCGGGCGACAACGCGGAACGCATTATTGATCAATTGCGGTACGAAATAGATGGCCGTGTCAAGACGGGGATCATCGGGCTTTTCGGGGTCAGCGATTCGATTGCCGAATCGACCGTGTTCGCGGTGCCGTTCGCGATGCGGGTCACCGCGAGGCGGGGAAGACACGCCGTGGAGTCGGCAGGAATTCGGTCGCTGCTCACCTGCGCTTCACGGGCGCGTTCCCCGATGACGTGCGTTGCCGCTATACAAGGTGCATATCTCGGACAAGTCACGTCACTGATTACGCGAGGCGCGCACTATGGAGACACGGCATATCGAGGCATTTTTAGCCATCGCCGACGAACTGCACTTCGGGCGGGCGGCCGCCAGGCTCCACCTCACGCAGCCGTCACTGAGTCAGCAGCTCAAGCGCCTGGAACGCCATCTCGGCGTCGAACTGGTGTCGCGGACCTCGCGGGTGGTGCAGTTGACCCCCGCGGGTGAAGCGTTCCGTGCCGACGCCCGGCGGATTCTCGGAGAGGTGCACTCGGCGACCAACACCGTCCGCGACATCGCGGCCGGACGCATGGGCAAGATCAACATCGGGTTCAACGGCCGGGCCGGGCAGCTCATCATGCCCAGGTCACTGGCCCAATTGCACGCCAACTATCCCAACATCACCACCAAACTCACCTCCGGCCGCTCCGGACCGCAGCTCACCGCTCTCACGCGCGGCGAACTCGATGTCGGGTTGCTCTACGGTGGCGCGTCCAACGGCGGGTCGGTGTTGTCGCGGTGTCTGCTGCAGATGCGCATCGGCGCGCTGGTCGGGCAGGGGCACCGATGGGCGGACCGGTCGTCGATCTCGATCCGCGAACTGGCCGAGACGCCGTGCGTACTGTTCAACCGCGAGGTGAGCCCGGCGATGTACGACGCCATCATGACCGCGGGCGAGCGGGCAGGCGCCTTCCCGAAGGTCGCCGAGTACATGAACGACTCGGTGGCCACCGGGATCACCGTGGCGGCCCGCCGGTACGTGGGTTTCGCGTCGTTCGTCAGCATGGACGAGCCACGCCCGATGGGATTGAAGGTGGTGCCACTCGTCGATCCGGAACCGGTGGTGGAATTACAGGTCGCCTGGCGCGTCGACAGTCCCAACGAAGTGGTGCAGGTATTCCTGGACAGCCTCGATTCGACGAAGAATTTCCTGCAATCCACGATCAGTGGCAAGGTGTACGGAGAACCGTTGGCGAGTTGATTACCATTCGGTCGATTGAGATCGGCAATGGAAATCCGAATCGGCGGCCGCGGATGGTGCAATTAAATCATGGCACCTGAACTGAAAACCTCAGCTACCCTCGGTTCGGTATTCGAGGCGATCGATCCGGATAACCCCGACTTCTTGCACCTGCAGCGAATTGTGAGCAAGTTGGTTCCTTTCGGTACCCACGCGGGTACCGAGATCACCGAAATCGGTCCGCACCGCGCGATCGTGGAGATTCCCGACGAGCCCTACATCCTCAACCATCTGCGTACCGTGCACGCGGGTGCGCAATTCCTGGCCGCCGATATCGCCGGCGCGTGCGCTTTCGTGGGCGCGCTGGCGTCACGGTTGTCCGCCATCGACACGTTGGTGCTGCGCGACGCGCGGCTGTCGTTCCGTAAGCCCGCCATCGGCCGGATCCGGGCGATCGGGGTCATCGACCCGAGCGACGTCGCGACGGTGCTGGCGGCCAAGGGCGGCCGGCGACTGGACGTGGACGCGCGGGCGCTGATGTACGACACGGCGGGCGTGCTGGTCGGCAAGGTCGCGCTCGACTACGTCTGCACCCTGGCCGCGGAGGCGTGATGAGCGAGCAACGCACCGAGATCGCCGGGCTGGAAGCGACCACCGTCGCGACTTCCGACGGCGCCGCCCTGTCGGTTCGCCTACTGCCGCAAGCGGATCCGGCCGCACCCGTCGTGCTGGTCCTGCCCGCCATGGCCATCAAGGCCAAGTACTACCTGCCGCTGGTCACGGCCTTGCACGCGGCCGGACTCACGGCCGCGGTCCTCGATCTCCGGGCGCAGGGCGAGAGCAAGCCCGCATTGGGGGAGGGCCCCGGGTTCGGCTATCGCGAGCTGATCGAGGTCGATCTGCCCGCCGTGGCGGACGCGCTGCGGGAGCGTTTTCCGCAGGCTCCGCTGCACCTGTTCGGCCACAGCCTCGGCGGACAGCTCGCGCTGCTGTTCGCGGCGGCCGAACCGGAGCGGGTCGCGAGCATCACGACGATCGGCACCGGTTCGGTGTACTGGTGGTCGTTCGAACTGCGCAGGCGCCTCGAGGTGCTCGCGAGCGGACTCTCGGTCGGTGCGATCACCCGGCTGCGCGGCCGGTGGACCGGCGGTCGCGGCATCGGGCCGATGACCGCGGGCGTCATGCTCGACTGGGCACGTCACCTGCGGACCGGTCACTACCGGCCCAGTGGCAGCACCCGCGACTACGATCGGTTGCTCCGCGAACTCACGCTGCCGGTGCTGCTGATCTCGCTCGACGGCGACCCGCTCGGCCCCGAGTCCACGGTGCGGTTCCTGAGCAAGCGGATGGGCGCGGCGCGGCAGCACCGCTGGCACATCGACCGGACTTCGGGCTTCACGCACATCGGCCACGCGTCCTGGGTGAAGGACAGCGGTCTGGTCGCGCCCGCGGTCGCGGACTGGGTCACCGAAGGCCGACCGCCCCGGTAGCGAGGTCCCCACCACTCCCGATCACTCCCGACCGCTCCTCGGCGACGACGGCGTCGTTCGCGGCGCCGACCGTCTACGGCACCTCTCGCTAGCGACCTCTGCCCTCGGGCTCTCAGAAGGATTGGCACAGTGACGACTTCCCTTGCACCCTCGGCGCTCGCCAGGGACGACAACTCCATCTACCGTGCGCTGTCGGAATTGGACAAGCCGGTGTTCGTGGTCCGTGACGATGCCGGCGTCGCGGTGACCACCGACGCCGGTACCGCTCGCGGCAAGCAAGTGCTGGCAGCCGCTCCGGCGTTGCGACCGGAAACGCTGGGCAACAACGAGTTCCGGCAGACACACGGTGTGGGCTACGCCTACCACGCCGGCGCGATGGCCAACGGGATCGCCTCGGCCGCGATGGTGGTGGCGATGGCCCGAGCGGGCTTGCTCGCCTCGTTCGGCGCCGCCGGTGTGCTGCCCGCCCGGATCGACGAGGCCCTGGCCACGATCGGCCGCGAAGCACCGGGAAAACCCTTCGCCTGCAACCTGATCCACAGCCCCAGCGAGAACGCGCTGGAGCGGGCGATCGTGGACGCGTGTCTGCGGCACGAGGTGCGCTGTGTCGAGGCGTCGGCGTTCCTCGACCTGACCCCGCAGGTGGTGCGTTACCGGCTGGCCGGACTGCACCGCGACCCGAACGGCCAGGTGGTCGCCCGAAATCGGGTGATCGCCAAGGTATCTCGCGCCGAGGTCGCCGAACTGTTCCTGCGCCCGGCGCCGCAGCACCTGGTGCGCGGACTGCTCGACGCGGGGGAGATCACCGCCGAGCAGGCGGAGTTGGCGGCGTCGATCCCGATGGCCGACGACATCACCGGCGAGGCGGATTCCGGTGGCCACACCGACCGTCGTCCGCTGGTGGTGCTGCTGCCCTCGCTGCTGGCGGTGCGCGAACGGATACAGCGCGAATACGGCTACGCCCAGCGTGTTCGGGTCGGCGCTGCCGGTGGCATCGGTACTCCGGCCGCCGCCGCGGCGGCGTTCGCGATGGGTGCCTCCTACGTGGTCACCGGGTCGGTCAACCAGGCCACCGTCGAAGCGGCGCAATCCGAGACGGCGAAGCGGCTGCTGGCCGCGGCGGGTGTCGCCGACACCACCATGGCGCCCTCCTCGGACATGTTCGAGCTCGGCGTCGACGTGCAGGTGCTGCAACGCGGCACGATGTTCGCGAGCCGGGCCCGGCGTCTGTACGACACCTATCGTCGCTACGACGGCATCGACGCGATCCCCACCGCCGAACGCGCCGAAATCGAACAGAAGATCCTGGCCCGCTCGTTCGACGAGGTGTGGAACGACTGCCTCGGCTACTTCCGTGAGCGCGATCCCGAGCAGATCGAGCGCGCCGAGGGGAACCCGAAACGCCGGATGGCACTGATCTTCCGATGGTATCTGGGCCGGTCGTCGGGCTGGAGCACGGCCGCGACGCCCGATCGCACCCTCGACTATCAGATCTGGTGCGGACCCGCGATGGGCGCGTTCAACGACTGGGTCGCCGGAACCTACCTGGCCGCCCCGGCGCACCGCCACGTCGCCGAGGTCGGGCTGCAGATCATGCACGGCGCGGCGTTCGCCACCCGGGTGAGTCAGTTGCGCGCGGCGGGGGTGCGGCTGCCGGGTCGCTGCTCGACCTACGTTCCGGCTCCGCTGACCAGCATCGAGTCACGATGAGCAGCGCCGTGCAGGGCCACCGAGTCGTGCAGGAGTACACGGTCGAGCCACTGGTCACGATGGCCGACGACGACAACTTGGCCAATGTGGTGTTCCGCAAGGCCGAGGCCGACCCGTCGGCTGTGGTGTTCAGCCGCAAGACGGCCGAAGGCTGGCTCGACGTCAACTACGACGAGTTCGCCCGACTCGTCCTCGGACTGGCGAAAGGCTTGGTGGCCAACGGCATCAGCGCAGGCGACCGGGTACTGATCCTCGGCGGGACCAGTTTCGAGTGGTCGGCGGCGGACTTCGCCGTGCTGAGCGTGGGCGCGGTCGCCGTGCCCGTCTATCCGACGTCGTCGGCCGAACAGATCCACCACATCGTGGCCGATGCCCGCCCCAGCGCGTGTTTCGTGGAGACGGACGACCAGCGTGAGCTGATCGCCACCGCCGCGGGGCAGGCGCTGCGTGGGCGGGGCTGGCTGCTCGGCTCGTCGTTGCCCGCGTTGATCGAACAGGGCGCGGCGATCGCCGACGTGGCGGTCACCGACCGTCGGCGGGGGGTGCGCGCCGATGATGTCGCGACGATCGTCTACACCAGCGGCACGACGGGCGTCCCCAAGGGCTGCCTGCTGACGCACCGCAACATCTTCGCCGCCGCGGCCAACGTGGTCGAACTCCTCGACACCGTATTCCGGCGCACCCCAGCAGATCCCGCGTCGACCCTGCTGTTCCTCCCGCTCGCGCACGTGTACGGGCGGGTCGTGCAGTTCGGCTGTGTGCTGGCCGGGGTTCGTACCGGTCTGGTCGCCACCCCCGCGCAACTGCCCGCCGAACTGCCGATCTTTCGGCCGACGTTCCTGATCGGCGTCCCGTACGTCCTGGAGAAGATCCGCAAGGCGGCCCGCCAGGCGCTCGGCGGTGATCGTTACGACACCGCCGAGGCAGCGGCGATCGCGGTCGGCCACGCGCGCCGACGCGGTGAGCAGCCCCCGGCGAGCGCGGTGATCGACGCGGAGATCGGCAAGCAGTGGCGCGGCATGCTCGGCGGACGGCTCGAGCACATGGTCGCGGGCGGCGCTTCGCTGGAACCGTCGACGGCGGACTTCTTCACCGGGATCGGCGTGGAGATCATCGGCGCGTACGGCCTGACCGAAGCCTCGTCGACGGTCAGTATGAGCGCGCCGCACGCCAATCGGGCCGGCGCGGTCGGTCGGCCGGTGCCGGGCACGACGGTCGCGATCGCCGACGACGGCGAGATCCTGGTCCGTGGCCCGCAGGTCTTCCCCGGGTACTGGCCCGACGGCGGGCACCCGGCCGAGAACTGGCTGGCCACCGGCGATCTCGGCCGACTCGACGAGGACGGATTCCTGTTCATCACCGGTCGGCGCAAGGAGATCATCGTCACCAGCGGTGGCAAGAACGTGGCGCCCGCGCCGCTCGAAGACCGGGTTCGCCTGCACGCCTTGGTGAGCAACTGCATGCTCGTCGGTGAAGGCCGGCCGTATGTGACCGCTCTGATCACCGTCGATCCCGTCGTGCTGGCTCGTTGGGCCGCGGAGCAGGGCGTCGATCTGTCCGGCGGCGTCCCGACCGACGACGCCCGGTTGCTCGCCGAGCTCTCCGCCGGAGTCGAGGCGGCGAACCGGCTCGTCTCCCGTGCGGAGTCGATTCGCCGGTTCGCCGTTCTCGCCGAGGACTTCTCGATGGAGAAGGGGCATCTGACGGCGTCGCTGCGGCTGCGTCGCGCGGCGATCGAAGCCGACTTCGACGCCGTCATCGCCTCGCTGTATCCGGACTAGGCCGCGCCCAACCAGCAGAAGTACTCGAGATCCACCTTCGCGAGCAAGGCGCCACTGTCGTCGTGCAGCAGAGCCTTTCCGGTGATATCGAACTGCTCCTCGGTCCTGCGCCCGACCACGTCGGCCAGGATCGGGGAGCTCACCGTGCCGCTGGCGCGGATCCGGCCGCGTGCGGGTCGGAAGAAGGTGGCCTTGGTGCCGCGGAGCACGAAGGTCCGCACATGCAGGATGCGCGGCGCGATGATGCCGGAAAACGCACCGGCACAAGCTACTTCGGCGGCCAGGAACAGCGCCCCCGCATGCACGGTACCCAGGTGATTGCTCATCGTCGGTGCCTCGGGGATTTCGGCCACCGCCGAGCCGGGTCCCAGTTCGGTCATGCGCACTCCCACCAGATTCACGAACGGCACGAGAGTGTCGACGGTCTTGCGGATCTGTTCGTAGTCCGGCGTCGCGGCGCCGGTCATATTCGTCAGCCGAGCCTGCGCTGCGGCGATTCCGGGGGCCGGTTCATTTCCAGTTGACATGCCCCAATTAGCCCATATCAAAACGTTTTTCGTGATGAACGGAAGTTGAATTCAACTATTCATCCGAGCTGCCGGATCGCTAATAATCGACTCCATTGTTCGAGAACGTCTATTCATGTAATCCGATTGGAAATCGGTGCGCGAATCATGCGGTTCATCTCCGTAAAATCGCAACCGGGGCCATAAGCGTTTCATTTACTGAGGAGTCACCCTGATGTATGACGCGATTGTTGTCGGCGCGCGGTGCGCGGGTTCACCGGTCGGCATGTTGCTGGCGAGGCAGGGACATCGAGTCCTGGTGGTGGACCGTGCCACCTTCCCCAGCGACACCGTCTCGACGCACTACATCCAGCAGCGCGGGCTGGCCCGGCTGGCCCAGTGGGGCCTGCTCGACAAGCTGATCGCCACCGGTGTGCCGGCGATCAAGCGCATGACGGTGTCCTACCTCGACATCGTCATCGCGGGCTTCGCCGATCCGATCCAGGGCATCGATGCCACCTACGCGCCGCGGCGCACCGAACTCGACGCGATCCTGGTCGAGGGCGCCAAGGATGCGGGCGCCGAGGTTCGCACCGGCTACACCGTCAGCGAGCTGATCATCGAGGACGGCGTCGTCGTCGGTATTCGCGGTTCGGTAGCCGGTGGTGAGATCGCCGAGGAGCGGGCCCGCATCGTGATCGGCGCGGACGGCACCAACTCGTTCGTCGCCAACGCTGTCGGCGCCGAGACCTATACGAAGGTCGCGGCCGAGTGCTTCATCTACTACAGCTACTTCAGCGGCCTGTCGCAGACCGAGTTCCACAGCCGCATCGGCGACAAGCAGCAGATCGGCATCTGGCCGACCCACAACGACCAGACCCTCGTCGCGGTCATGCGCAAGATCGACACCTACGCCGATTTCCGCGCCGATGTCGAGGCCAACTTCGTGAAGGTCGCGCGCGAGATCCTGCCCGAGTTCGCCGAGGAACTGGTCACCAAGGGCAAGCGTGAGGACCGTTTCTACCCGATGCGGTATCCGGACAATTACCGCCGCCAGTCGCACGGCGAAGGCTGGGCACTGGTCGGCGACGCGGGCTACCACAAGGACCCGTTCACCGGACTCGGGATCTCCGACGCGTTCGACTACGCGGCACTGCTCGCCGAGCGGGTGCACGAGGGTCTCACCGAGCAGCGGCCGATGGCCGAGGCGCTCGCCGATTACCAGCGCGAGCGTGACGAGAAATCGCAGTCGGGTTTCGAATTCACCTGCACGATTTCCACGCTCGAGCTGACCCCGCAATTGCTGGCTGTTTTCCGTGCGCTGGAAAACAACGAAGAATATGCCAAGGACTTCTTCGCGATGGTCGGCGGCGGCATGACCGGCGAGGAATTCTTCGCACCGGCTCGCATCGCGAAATTGCTCGGTGCCAGCGTATGAGCTGATGGTGCTCGGCGACAGTTTCGCGGAGGGGCGCGGCGGTTCGGTCAACGCCGACGGCTCCTTCGCGGGATTTGTCGCGCACGTCGAGCACCTGCTCGGAATCTCCGGCGCGACACTGAACCTCGGTTCCTACGGGGCCACCACGCAGGATGTCATCGACCGGCAGTTGCCGGTCGCCCTCGCTGCCGATGCTCCGCTGGTCGGCGTGATCGTCGGCGGAAACGACCTGGTCACCGACTACGACCCGGATCGCTTCCGCCGCAACCTCCGTCAGATCTATGCCGGGCTGGCGCGCCCCGGTCGGCTGGTGTTCACCACGAACTGGCCGAGTATTCCGGACCGCCTGCCCGGCCTGCCCGAATCCGTCCGCACGGTGTTGCGGTCGCGATTCGCGCAAGCCAACGACTATCTCGACGACCTCGTCCACGAGTTCGATCTCGTGCGACTCGATTTGGTGAACGCACCCATCACCGCGGACCCGGTCATGTGGTCCCCGGACGGCATGCATCCGAGTCCGGCGGGCCATCAGCTCATCGGCACGGCGATGGCCGACCTCATCGACGAGGTCCGGACTGTGCGAGTTTCGCAACTCTGAGCAGAAGACAAGGGATAGCAACCATGAACGACCAGCTTCGGCACTCCGAAGACCCGGCCATGACGAGGCGACTAGCCGACAATCCGATCGCGATCGTCGGACTGAGCGGACTGTTCCCGATGGCCGCCAACTTCCGTGACTTCTGGCAGAACGTCGTCGACGCCGCGGACTGCATGTCCGACGTGCCGGCCACGCACTGGAACCTCGACGACTACTACGACGCCGATCCGACGGCGCCCGACAAGACCTATTGCCGCCGTGGCGGTTTCGTGCCCGAGATGCCGTTCAGCGTCACCGAGTTCGGGCTGCCGCCCAATCAGCTCGAGGTCACCACGGTCGTGCAGTTGCTGAGCCTGCTCGTCGCCCGTGACGTGCTCGCCGACGCGGGCGCCGTCGGGTCGGACTGGTACCGGCCCGAGCGCACCGGCGTGGTGCTGGGCGTGGCCGGGCCGACCACCTTGTCGCACCCACTGGCCGCCCGCTTGTCGACGCCGGTGCTCAAGGAGGTCATCCGCAGCTGCGGGCTGACACAGGCCGACGCCGAGCAGATAGCGCAGAAGTACGCGGACGCCTTCCCGTCGTGGGAGGAGAACTCGTTCCCCGGTCTGCTGGGCAATGTGATCGCGGGCCGGGTCGCCAACCGGCTCGACCTCGGCGGTATGAACTGCACCGTCGACGCGGCGTGCGCGAGTTCGCTGTCGGCGGTGCACGTCGCGATCAGCGAATTGGTGTCCGGTCGTGCCGACATGATGATCACCGGTGGCTGTGACACCGAGAACTCGATCTTCGGTTACCTGTGCTTCAGCAAGGTCGGGGCGCTGTCGCGCTCGGGCGTGATCAAGCCGCTCGACGACAGTGCCGACGGCACCCTGGTGGGCGAGGGCATCGGCATGATCGCCCTCAAGCGCCTCGCCGACGCCGAGCGCGACGGTGACCGGGTGTACGCCGTGATCAAGGGCATCGGATCCTCGAGCGACGGGCGCTTCAAGAGCATCTACGCCCCGCGCGCCGAGGGGCAGCAGGCAGCGCTGCACCGCGCCTACGAGGACGCGGACTGCTCGCCCGCCACGATCGGCCTGTTCGAGGCGCACGCCACCGGCACCCGCGTGGGCGATCAGACCGAGCTCGCCGCGTTGAACGCGGTGCTGCGCGAGGCCACCGACGAGACCGGCTACGCCGCGATCGGCAGCGTGAAATCCCAGATCGGCCACACCAAGGGCGCCGCCGGTGCGGCCAGCCTGATCAAGCTGGCGCTGGCGCTGCATCACAAGGTGCTGCCGCCGACGATCAATGTCACCGCGCCGAACAAGGCACTCGACGACTCGTCGCCGCTCTACATCAACACCAGGACCCGGCCGTGGATCCGCGATCCGCACCGGCCGCAGCGTCGCGCGGCCGCATCGGCGATGGGCTTCGGCGGCACCAACTTTCACGCGGTACTCGAGGAAGCCACCGGCGATCGCGCAAGCGCCCGCACGATGCACCGCACCGCGCGAGTGTGGCTGTGGCACGCCGCGTCCACCGCGGAGCTGGCGAGCCTGCTGAGCTCGGGCGCCGATCCCAACGGCGACGCCGGGATTCCGGACGAGCACGCTCGCGTGGGGTTCGTGGCGCGTGACGAGCAGGAAGCTTCGGCACTGCGCGCACTGGCGGTGACCGAACTGGCCGGTGACGCCGAGGAGTGGAATCATCCGCGCGGCATCGTCTTCCGTCGACGGGCCTTGCCCGATCTGAAGATCGGCGCGCTGTTCGCCGGTCAGGGCAGCCAGTACGTGGACATGGGTCTGGCGGCGGTCCTGAACAACCCCACCGTCGCCACCGCTTTCGACGAGGCCAACGCGGTCTTCGCCGACGCGGCCCGGCCGCCGGCCGCAGTCGTGTTCCCGCCGCCGGTCTTCGACCCCGAGCTGCGCAACGCCCAGGAGGCGACGCTGCGGCGGACCGAATTCGCCCAGCCCGCGATCGCGGCGTTGTCGGTGGGGCAGTACCGGTTCCTCTCCGAGCGCGGCCTGACCTGCGCCGGATTCATGGGCCACAGCTTCGGTGAACTGACCGCCCTGTGGGCGGTGGATTCGCTCGACACCGCCGACTACTTCACCCTCGCCAGGGCACGCGGCGCGGCGATGGCGATCGACACCGACACCGACGCGGGCACGATGGCCGCGGTGCAGGCCGACCGTGAACAGGTCAGCGCGATCCTCGCCGATCATCCCGATGTGAGCGTGTGCAATCACAACGCACCCGACCAGGTGGTGGTCGGCGGCGGTACCGCGGCCGTCGCGGAGTTCGTCGCGGCCGGCCGGGCGCGTGGGCTGACCGTGCGTGAGTTGCCGGTGGCCGGCGCGTTCCACACCCGCTACGTCGCCCACGCGGTCGAGCCGTTCAAGGCCGCGGTGAAGAACGTCGGCATTCGCGCCCCGAAAGCCAAGATCTACGCCAATTCCCGGGATGCCGAATACGGTTCGCGGGTCGCGACCAACCGGCGGGTGCTCACCGAGCAGCTGCTCGAGACCGTCGAGTTCGTGGCAGGTCTGCAGGCCATGCAGGCCGACGGCTGCACTGTGTTCGTCGAGTTCGGGCCGAAGGCCACGCTCACCTCGCTGGTGCGCCGGACTCTCGGCGCCGAGGTGATCGCCCTCTCGACCGACCAGGGCCCGACCGGCGACAGCGACGTGGCGCTAAAGAAGGCCGCGCTGCAGCTGGCGGTGCTCGGTGCGCCGATCGTCGATATCCACCGCCACGACGCCGCACCGTTCGCGGTGCCGGAGGCGCCCGGCATGGTGGTCCGGCTCAACGGCCGCGATTTCGTACCGGAATCCCGTAAGGAGCTCTACCGCAAGGGAATCGAGGAGCACGTCGTGTTGGAAGCTGTCACGCAGGCGCGGCTGGACGCCGAAGCCGATGCCGCGGCACAGGCGCAGGTGGTCGCGCAAGCGCACGCCGCCGCGCAGGAGCGAGTCGCGGCCGAGTCCTACGCTGCCGCGCAGGCGGCCGCGGAAACGCACACCGCCACCAGGGAACTGGTAACTGTCGAAGTTCCGGCTCCCACGCAGGTCCGGGCGGGATCGGCGGCAGGGTCGACGGTCGGAACTCGGTCCGCGACGGGACTCGACGCGGCCGCCCAGCAGCACCTCGACATCCACAGCCGGTACGCGGAGGGGCAACTCGAGGTCGCCGAAGGGCTGGTCTCGGTATTGCGCGACGCGCAGCGGACCGGCGGTGCCGATGACCGCCTCCACTCGACCGTGCACGCCATCAAGGAACAGAGCCTGGCGATCGGCCGAACCCACGTCCGGGTCAACGAAATCCTCGCGTCGTTGTCCGGCCTCGAGTACGGGTCCCCGGCGCCGACCGTCGAGGTTCCGAGCCGGAACGGGACGAACGGCTTCCACGCCGAGCTGCCCACCGGCAATGGAAACGGCAGCCACCCCCACGCGGCAGCCCTGCTCGACCACCAGACCGCGGCGCGACCCACGGTGCCCGACAGTTTCCCGCAATCAGCTGCCCCGCAACCGAATCCGGCTCATTCGTCGGTTCCTGATGCCGTTGCCGAGTCGGCTTCGGCTGGCCGGACGGTCGAATCCGCGCTTCCTGTCGTAGCGACCGAGAGTCCGGCGCTCGATGCCGACGCGGTGTGGTCGGTGCTGTCGCAGGTGGTTTCGGAGAAGACCGGTTATCCGCCGGAGATGCTGGCGTTGTCGCTGGATCTGGAAGCGGATCTGGGTGTGGACTCGATCAAGCGGGTCCAGATCATGGGTGCGGTCGGTGAGCGCATCGACGGTGTGCCCGCCGTGGGCCCGGAGCAGGTCGCAGAACTGCGAACCCTGAACGACATCGTCGACTTCGTCGCCGCATCCGTGGTTTCGGGGCCGAGTGCCGCGCCTTCGACGACCGGTCCGGCGCTCGATGCCGACGCGGTGTGGTCGGTGCTGTCGCAGGTCGTCTCGGAGAAGACCGGCTACCCGCCGGAGATGCTGGCACTGTCGCTGGACCTGGAAGCCGACCTCGGCGTGGACTCGATCAAGCGGGTGCAGATCATGGGTGCGGTCGGTGAGCGTATCGACGGTGTGCCCGCTGTCGGTCCCGAGCAGGTCGCGGAGTTGCGCACGCTGAGCGACATCGTCGATTTCGTTGCCGCCTCGGCGGTTCCCGCACCGACTGGTGAACCGGCGACCGACGCGGTGGTCGATGCCGACGCGGTGTGGTCGGTCCTGGTGCAGGTGGTTTCGGAGAAGACCGGTTATCCGCCGGAGATGCTGGCGTTGTCGCTGGATCTGGAAGCGGATCTGGGTGTGGACTCGATCAAGCGGGTCCAGATCATGGGTGCGGTCGGTGAGCGCATCGACGGTGTGCCCGCTGTCGGTCCCGAGCAGGTCGCGGAGTTGCGCACGCTGAGCGACATCGTCGAATTCGTGGCCGGCTCCGCTGCCCCCGCAGCGACCACGTCCGCGTCGGCGGCCCCCACGGCCCCCGCGACGGGGAGTGGTTCGGCCCCCGTGTCGGACAGCGATCGTGGACTTCAGCCGGGATCCGACCGTGGTGGGATCGAGGACGATCCGGTGCTGCTGCGGATCGTGCCGGTCGAACTTCCCGACATCGACCGCGTCGTCGAGCCCTACGCCGCGCAGCGGACAGCCTTGATCGTCGACCATGGTGACGACACCGCGGCGACTCTCGCGAGTGGCCTCGAGCAGCAGGGATGGACCGTGCACACGGCCTCCGTCGCGGCCGCCGACAACGCCGGAGTAGCCGCCTGGGACGGTGCCACCGTGCAGGGAGCGATCGAGTCCGCGCTGAAAGACGTTGTGCGGCTGGACCTGTGTTTGACCGTGCTGCCCGCCGACAGCCAGTGGCTGGTGGGTGGTCATCGGCTCGCCGATACGATCCACACCGCCACACTGGTGCACGACCGCCTGGTGGCCACCGCCGAAGCCGGTACGCGGGCGGCGTTCGTCACGCTCACCCGCATCGACGGCGTGCTCGGCCACCGAGGTGATCGAGCGGCTGCCGCCGCCGTTGTCGGCGGGGTCAGCGGTCTGGTCAAGACCCTCGCGCAGGAGGCCCCCGGTCTGTTCTGCCGGGCACTCGATCTCTCGCCGCACCTGACCGACGAAGCGCTGGTCGAAACCCTCCTCGCCGAACTCGACGACGCCGCGACCGACGCTCGCGAAGTCGGGGTCGACGCCGAACGGACTCGTCGGACACTGCGCCCGCAAGCGGTCGACAGTGACGCCGCGGCAGCAGAACTCACCCTCACCACCGACGATGTTCTCGTCGTCACCGGTGGCGCACGGGGAGTGACGGCACGGTGCGTTCGCGAACTGGCCGCTCGCCGGGCGTGCGAGTTCATCCTGCTCGGACGCACCGAACTCGACGACGAACCGGATTGGGCGGCAGGTGTCGCCGACGATGCCCTCAAGGCCGCCGCCATCGCCGCCGTGCGCGCCGCGGGTGAGCAGCCGACACCGAAACAGGTCGACCGGCTCACCCGAAACCTGCTGGCCCAGCGTGAGATCCGCGCGACCGTCGAAGCGGTGGCCGAGACCGGCGCACGGGTGCGCTACCTCGCGGTCGACATCACCGATATCGAAGCCACCCAGCGAGCACTCGCCGAGGACGCGGGCCGGGTCACCGGCATCGTGCACGGTGCGGGCGCACTGGCAGACTCGCTGCTCCCCGCCAAAACGGCCGACGACATCCGCCTCGTCCTCGCGACCAAACTCGACGGGCTGTACAACGTGGTCAGCGCCCTGCGCGACGCCACGCTCGGCCATCTCATCCTGTTCGGGTCGGTAGCCGGGGTCTACGGCAATCCGGGTCAGGCCGACTACGCGGTCGCCAACGAGGCCCTCAACCGGGCGGCGGTGAGCTGGCGACGACAGGGTCTGGCCGGACATGTCACCACCGTCAACTGGGGCGCCTGGGACGGTGGCATGGTGACCCCGCAACTGCGCGAGGTCTTCCTCGCCCGCGGTGTCGCGCTGCTCGGGATGGACGCCGGTGCGCGGATGTTCGCCGAGCAGTTCGGCTCCGGTCGCGCCGACGACGTATCGGTGCTGGTCGGTCCCGCGGCTCCGCTGGCCACGGCCGTAACCCTCACCCCGACAAAGCCTTTCACCACACATCGTGATCTGGCGGCACTGGCCGCCGACCCGGTGATCGGCGACCATCGAGTCGGCAAGTTCCCGGTGTTCCCGGCGGCCGCCGGGCTCGGCTGGGCGATCAACGTGCTCGAGCGCGCCAATCCGGGCCTGCGGGTGGTGGAATGCACCGGTTTCGAGGTGCTGCGGGGAATCGTGTACGACGGAAAGGACGAGCGGTCCTACCGGCTCGAGGTACAGGCGGGAACGGTCGTCGACGACCGCCTGAGCGTCACGGTCTGGATCCGCAGCGACGAAACCGGCAAGACGCTGGCGCCGTCGCACTTCACCGCGACGTTCGCTCTCGCCGCCGAAACATGGCCCGCCCCGGTACTTTCCGGCTGGCCGGGCTACGCGATCGGTGAAGGGGTGGAGAACGGCCTCGACGTCTACCGTGGCGCGGATCTGTTCCACGGGCCCCTGCTGCAGGGCGTGCGCCGCATTCTGGAGCGGACGGAGCGTCGCCTCGTCGTCGAGGGCAAGCTCGCCGACACCCGGATCGGTACCGGCAATTACGCCGGGGCACTGCACAGCCCGGTGCTGGCCGATGTCGCGATCCAGTCCGGTGCGCTGCTCGGGGTGTGGTTCATGAACTCGGCCTGCCTGCCGCTGTCGGTCGGGCGGATCGAGTACTTCGCCCCGCTGCCCGACGACAGTCCGTTCGTGATCGTCGTCGACGATCTGCGCGCCAACGCGAGCGGCACGGAGGTCACCGTGACAGTCACCGCGTGCGATCCGAACGGCACTGTCCTGCAGCGCTATAGCGACCTCGCGGTGATCGCCACGCCGGAGATGACCGAGAAATTCGCCGAGGCCGTGCGCCTACGTGAGCAGCGCGCGTGAGCATCGTCGACGTCAGGAACGGAGATCCGATGACCACCACACCACTGGACGCCCTCGACTTCGACGGTGAGCCCTTCGATGTCCTCGCCTGGACGCTGGCACTGGAGCCGGCTACCAGCCCCGCCTCTCCACCGTCCACCGCACCGGCGGGCCCGACGCACACCGCGTCGGTGCCCGCGGTGCAGCCGCCCACCGTGCCGGTGCCCGCCGTTCAACGACCCACCGCGCCGGTGGCGGTGACCGGGCCCGTCGACGCCGTTGCCGCGCTCCTGCAGGAGGTTCGGTCCGAGCTCGTCACCGCACACCTGTCGGCGATGGACGTGCAGACCGCGTTGCAGCGGCGCGCGCTCGACACCCTCGGCAGCAACGAGCGGGGTGCCCGGTCCGACCGGGAACCCGCACCCGCGCCGACCACCTGGGCGGAACAGACCTTCGCGGTCATGATCGACTATGCGCCGACCACCGGATTGTCGGTCTCCGCCGCGCCGGGACACCCGGTGGTCTTCGAGCTGCCACCGCCGGCGACCACCATGAATGCTTTCAAGTTCCTCGCCCGCACGCCGATCACCGCACTGGACGGCAGCGCCCTCGCCGCACTGGGCAGGGGCGAGGTGGCTGCCGTCTTCGGCCCGGCATACGACCAGGAAGGCGTCAACCCCGACATCCGGCTGACCGACGGGGCCCACGGCAACCTCACCGAGGTGCTCGAGATCGCCGGACGCGAAGGTCCTTGGGCCAGAGGGCGTGTGCGGGCGAGCTGCCGCGTCGACGGCCCCGATCCGGTCACCGCGGCGACCGAACTCGCCTGGCAGGCCGCCCAGGTCTTGGCGGTGCGCGCGGGCCTGCACCTGTGCCTGGCCGGTGCCCGATTCCAGGCGAGCGAGCCCCTCGAAGTGACGGTGTCCGCCCCGTTGACCGGACCCGCCGAGCTGATCGCCGACGTGGTCCAGATCGACCTGCTGCCGCGTCCATGGCTTCGGATCAATGCCGAAATCCGTTGCGCGGGAGCAGTGGTGGCAACAGTGCACGGCCTCGCCCTGGAGATCAGGGAGGAGCAGGGTCTGGCGATCGGTCCGGATGCCGGTGGTGAGATTCCCCGATTCCTCGGCCGCCGCAACGTCTTCGGTCAGCGGGCTCTGCTCGGTGAGTTCCATATGACCCACAGCGCGCGCGGCGATCTCGGCATCGCGCTCGGCCCGGAGTTCTCGGCGTACGCGGGTCGCAGGGCCACGCGCATGCCCAACCACGGACTTCAGCTCTGCGATCGGGTCATGGCCGTCGATGGGCGACGTGGGCAGCTCGACGCGGGCAGCGCGCACACCGAATACGACTCGCCCGCCGACTCCTGGTACTACGTCGAGTCGGCCGACGCCTCCATGCCCAACGTCGTCTACATGGAGACCTCGCTGCAGTCGGCGTTGCTGCTCGGCTACTTCCTCGGCGCCACCCTCACCTCGCCCGAGGAGGACTTCAGCCTGCGCAATCTCGACGGCTCCGCGACGGTGCTGCGCGAGGTGGACTTGCGGGACAAGACGATTCAGCAGACCAGCAGGTTGATCGACACCACGGTCCTGGTCGGCGTCGTGCTGCAGACGTTCTCGTACGAACTCGCCGTGGACGGTGAACCGTTCTACGCGGGGGAGTCGCTGTTCGGGTTCTTCAACGCTCCGGCGCTGGCGAACCAGAACGGACTCGACAACGGCGAATTCGTGCCCACATGGCTCGACCGGCAGGAGCGACGCCCCGCTGTTCGCGTGATCGACGTGGCCGCGCGTCGAGCTTCGGGTACCGGCATGCCGTGCGCGGTCGGGCACCTGGCGATGCTCGACCGCATCGAAACCGTCGACGGCGCGGGAGAATTCGGGCTCGGTTACCTGCGTGCCACCCGTGCGGTCCGCGCCGACGATTGGTTCTTCGGCTACCACTTCTACCTCGACCCGGTGATGCCCGGATCCCTCGGCGTCGAGGCGGTCATCCAGGCGATGCAGGAGTGGACGGTCGACGCCGGTCTCGCCGCCGAACTGGTCGCGCCGGAATTCGTCGTTCCGGTCGGCGTGGCGTTGTCGTGGCGCTATCGCGGACAGATCCTGGCGAGCGACGAACTGATGACCCTCGAGGTGCACATCAAGAGCGTCGAACGCCGCCCGGGCCGGATCCGGGTGATCGCCGACGCGAGCGTCTGGAAGCCGACCATGCGGATCTACGAACTCACCGGTGTCGCCGTGGAGTTGCGCGATGGCGACGCCCAACCCTGGTGAGGCGCACAGGCATCCGGTGATCGTCGCCGATGCCGCGCCCTCGTCGATTCGGTGGCTGCCGGTGCTGGTGCTCGCCCTCGGCGCGTTCTGTGCCGGGACCGACAACTACCTCGTCGCCGGGGTACTGGCGCCGATGGCGGCCGATCTACGGGTCTCCGTCGCCGGCGCGGGGCTGTTCGTCACGGGTTACTCCCTGGCCTATGCCCTCGCCGCGCCCGTCGTGGTCACCATGCTGCGGGTGCGCTCGCCACGGCGACTGCTGCTCATCGCGATCGCGCTGTTCGTCGTCGTGAATCTGCTCGCCGCGGTGGCCTGGTCACCGTGGGTGATGGCAGTGGCGCGCATCGCGGCCGGGTGCGTCGCGGGGATCTACGTGCCGCTCGCCGGCGCGGCGGCGGCCGCCATGGCTACCGCGGACCGTCGCGGTCGGGCACTGGCGGTGATCCTGGGCGGCATCTCGATCGCCACCGTGGCGGGTGTGCCGCTCGGGGTGTGGGTCGCCGGGCTGTCGTCGTGGCGGATGGCGTTCGTCGCCGTCGCGGCGGTGGCACTGATCACGACAGTCGGTGTCGCGCTCACGGTTCCGGCGGGCGAGGGCACACCCGTGGTGTCGCTGCGGCAGCGACTCGCACCCCTGCGGCACCCACCGGTGTGGCTGGGACTCGCGGTGACGATCTCGGGCATGACCGCGGGATTGATGGTGTTCACCTATGTGGGCCCGATCTATACCGAGGTCTCCGCCGTGGGAGCCGATCACGTCGGCGCGCTGATCATGGCGCACGGCGTCGGGGCGATGTTCGGCCTGTGGGGCGGGAGCGTGCTGGTCGACCGATTCGGCGCGCGGCCGGTACTGCTCGGCGCGTTGACGATCTTCACCGCGAACCTGGCCTGGCAGCCGATCGCCGCGCACACCCTGGCGACCACCCTCGCCTTCGTCACGGTGTGGGGTGTGGTCGGCTGGGCCTTCCTACCCGCGCAGCAGCACAGCATGATCGCCGACGCGACCCCGGAGCAGGCACCGATGTTGTTGTCGCTCAACGGGTCGGCGATGTATCTCGGGGCCGCCTTCGGCTCGGCGATCGGCGGAGCCGTGATCGCGGTTCTCGGTACCGACCACATCTGGATGTTCGCCACCGGCTTCGGCGCGATCAGTGTCGCGCTGTCGCTGGTCCGTCATAAACAATTCCGATCCGACGATCGGCAATTGTCACACGCCGTCGCCGACCGCTGAACGCCTGGCTACGGTAAATAATGTTCAGCCCGGTTCCATACCGCTGAGGTGAATTGCACAATGAATCCCGATCCGCGCAGAAAAACGATCAGTAGTCCCTATATCCACCGACTGCAACGACGACACTTCCTGCTGTTCGATATTCTCCCGATCATCGGCACGGTCGTCGCCTTCGCCTTCCTTCTGGTCCGGCCCTTCGGTGTGCTGGAATTCGCCCTGCTCTTCGTGATGTGGCTGCTCACCGGACTCGGCGTGACGGTCGGCTATCACCGGCTGTTCACCCATCGCACGTTCAAAGCCACGCCGTGGGTGACATGGGTCCTGGCGATCCTCGGCTCGATGGCGGGCCAGGGCCCGGTCATCTCCTGGGTCGCCCTGCACCGGCGCCACCACGAATACAGCGATCGCGAAGGCGACCCGCACTCACCCAACCTCGCGGGTGGCGGCCTGCGCGGTGCGCTGCGCGGCCTTGCTCACTCCCATTTCCTGTGGATGCGCCGCCACGAGTACCCGAACGTCGTGCACTACGCGCCCGACTTGATCAAGGACCGGGGGCTCGTCCGCATCGCCCGCCTCTACTACTACTGGGTGGGGCTCGGGCTGTTGATCCCGACCGTGATCGGTGGCCTGGTCTCGATGAGCTGGACCGGCGCGGTCGCCGGCCTGCTCTGGGGTGGGCTGGTGCGCATCTTCGTCCTCGAGCACATCGTCTGGGCTATCAATTCGTTCCTGCACATGTTCGGAACTCGAAACTACGAATCCCGCGAGAACAGCCACAACGGTGGCGTATTCGCCCTGGCAACGTTGGGGGAGTCGTGGCACAACAATCACCACGCCTTTCCCGAGTCGCCTTCCTTCGGATTGGACTGGTACCGCCTCGATCCCGGTTTCTGGCTCATCCGAACACTGGCATTCTGTGGTCTCGCCTGGGACCTGAAAATGCCGTCCGCCGAACGCATGGCAGCCAAGCGAATCTAAGGAATTCTCCCCGTGGATACAAGTAAAGAAGCCATTGTCACCTGGTGCCAGGAATACCTCGCGAGTCTGCTCGAGGTACCGGCCGCCACCATCGATCCGGCTACCGATTTCGATCGCCTCGGCATCGACTCGGCCCTGGCCGTCGCGCTGCTGATCGAGGTCGAGGACCGCTACGGTGTCGATCTGGCGCCCGAGGACCTGTTCGACAACCCCAACCTCGACGCCGTCGCCGCCTACCTGCACGAGCAGAGCCGGCGGAGTGTGGGGTAGCGATGTCGGTCCATACCGAGCGGTCCACCGCGGCCGCCGCAGCGATCCGTCACCACTACGACGCGGGTAACGACTTCTATCGTCTCTGGCTCGACGAGTCGTTGTCCTACTCCTGCGCCCTGCGCGAGAACCCCGACGACACACTGGAACTCGCCCAGGATCGCAAACTGCGCTTCCACCTGGACGCGATCGACGCGCAGCACGCCGCCACCGTCCTCGATATCGGCTGCGGGTGGGGCGCGGTCCTCGAGCGGCTGGCCCACGCCGGGGTCGCCAGGTCCGTCGGGCTGACGCTCAGTCCCGAGCAAGCCGAGTTCGTCCGATCGCGCAACTGCCCCGGCGTCGAAGTGCGGACCGAGAACTGGCTGCACTACGAGCCGGACACCCGATTCGACGGCATCATCTCGATCGGCGCCTTCGAACACTTCGCGACTCCCGACGACGCACCGGACCAGAAGATCGGGGTGTACCGGGACTTCTTCACGCGGTGCCGCGACTGGCTCGAGCCCGACGGCACGTTGTCGCTGCAGACCATCGCCTACGCGAACATGTCTCGCGAACAAGCCAGCGTCTTCATGCAGCAGGAGATCTTCCCCGACGCCGACCTGCCGACGCTGGCCGAGATCACCGCCGCGGCCGAGGGCCTGTTCGAGGTGCGCTCGATCAGCAACGGACGCCTCGACTATGCCTGGACGTGCGAGCAGTGGGCGCGCAGGCTGCGGGCCCATCGCGCCGAAGCCACCGAGATCGTCGGCAGCGACGTGGTGGCCCGCTACGAGCGCTACCTGAAACTGTCGGCGCTCGGTTTCCGGATGGGCAAGATCGGCCTGCTGCGCCTCGTGCTGGTGCCCTACCGCACCGGATTCTTCGCCGACCGCCGGGTGCGGTCGACATGACCACGCATTCGCCCGAACCCGTCGCACCGAGCAGGCCGCGGGTGCGGTTCAACCCGTTCAGCACCGAATTCCGGCAGGACCCGTATCCGCTCTACCAGCAGTTGCGCGACGCCGAACCGGTGCACCGGACGCTCGGCATGTGGGTGCTCACCCGGCATGCCGAGGTGCGCGGGGTGCTGCACGATCGCTCGTTCAGCGCCGGTCTGATTCCCAGTCTGGTGAGCAGACAGGCCGAGCGGCTCGGGCACTGCAGCGTCGCGCAGATCGAACGTCTCGGGCGTAAGTCGTTGGTGTTCACCGACAATCCCGATCACGCGCGGTTGCGCGGACTGGTGAACCGGGTGTTCACCGCCCGGTCGGTGGAGTCGCTGCGCCCGCTGGTGGCCCGGGTCGCCGCCGACCTCATGGAGCGGGCCTGGCGTGACGGCGGCCTGGATGTCATCGCCGACCTGGCCGCGCCGCTGCCGGTGGCGGTGCTGTGTGAGTGGATGGATCTGCCCGAGGAGTTGCGCGCGCGGGTCGGGCCGTGGACCCACGACATCCGATTCCTGCTCGAGCCCGGCATGATGAAAGCCGGGGATTTCGAACGGGTCCGCGTGGTGGTCGAGGAGTTCGCCGCGGCCATCGATGCTGTGCTGCCCGAGCGGCGTGCCCGGCCCGGCAGTGATCTGATCAGCCAATTGCTCGCCGCGCGGACCGCAGGCGGCGATGTGCTGACCGACGAGGAAGTGGTCTTCGTCGCCATGATGTGTTTCGTCGCGGGCAACGAGACCACCAAATCGCTGATCGGCAACGGGACGCTGGCGCTGCTGCGCCACCCCGCGCAGGCCGCGCTGTTGCGACGCGGACCGGAGTCGGTCGAGGCGGCGGTGACCGAGGCCCTGCGCTACGACCCTCCGCTGCAGTTGACCAAGCGCCTCGCCACCCGCGACATCCAGCTCGACGGCGCCAGGATCTCGGCGGGCGAACAGATCCTGGTGTGTCTCGGCGCGGCCAATCGCGACCCCGACGTCTTCACCCGGCCTGACGAGTTCGACCTCACCCGTACCGGTGGTGGGCATCTCGGATTCGGCCACGGTATGCACGGGTGCCTCGGCGGACTGCTCGCCGAACTGCAGGCGCAGGTCGCCTTCGAGTATCTGTTCGTCCGGTCGGAGCACCTGGAACTACGGCAGACGGACCTCGAATGGCAGGACCACAGTTTCATCGTGCGTGGCCTGAAGAGCCTTCCCGTCGACGTGCGGCGGGCACGATGACGGGCACCGGACTGGTCACGTCCTGGTTGCGCGGCGACACCGCGCCCGCTGGGGTGCGGCTGGTGTGTATCCCACACGCGGGTGCCGGCGCGTCGTCGTTCAATCGCTGGCCCGACCTGTTCGGACCGGGGATCGGGGTCGTGCGGGTGCAGCTCCCCGGCCGCGAGGACGTCGCGCAGCGTCCGCCGCTGCACCGGGTCGGCGAGGCGGTCGACGAATTGTCCGGACAGATCACGCGATCGGGCGACGCACCGGTAGCCCTCTACGGCCACAGCATGGGCGCGCTGATCGCCTATGAACTGGCTCGCGCGCTGACCGTCGCGGGCAGACCGCCGGTCCACCTGTTCGTGTCCGGTCGCCGGTCACCACACCTGGCGGCGAGCCGCGCGGTCCTGCATCGCCTGCCCGACAACGACTTCGCCGCCGCGCTGGACGCGATGGGCGCCTGGGGCGCGGCGGGCCGCAGCGCGAGTTTCCTGCGGTACGCGCTGCCGCTGACCCGCGCGGACCTGGAGTTGTCGGAGGAATACACCCACCGGCCCCGACCCCGGCTCGCCTGCCCGATCACGACGTTCTACGGCGACGAGGACCCGATCGCCGACCCGGACGAGGTGTGGGCGTGGGGGTCGTTGACCGACGGCCCGTTCGCCACCCACGAGTTCACCGGTGATCACCTGTTCCACCATCGACATCGCGCGGCAATCGCGGCGATCATGACCGCCGCCCTGACCTGAGGACCGACGTGCAGCTACTTCCCGAGATCCTCGCGCGTCGCGCCGTCGACGAGCCGGACCGCATCGCCTACATCTTCCTCGACGACAACGGTGCCGAGCACACCACCACGACCTATCGCGAACTCCACGAACAAGCGATGGCGGTGGCGCGACTGCTGCGGGCGCGGTGCGAACCGGGCGAGCGCGCGCTGCTGGTGTTCCCGCAGTGCGTCGAATTCATCACCGCCTACTTCGGCTGCCTCTACGCGAATATCGTTGCCGTGCCGGTGAATCCGCCGCGTCGCGGCAAGGTTCAGGACGCGACCCGCTCCATCGTCGGCGACTGCGCGCCCACGGCTGTGCTGACGATCGCGGGGCTGCTCGAGACGCTGCGACCGGCACTGGAGCCGCTCTGTACCGCACGGCAGTGGCTGGCCGTCGACGAGTTGCCCACGACGCAAACGTCTTTCACCGCGACCGCCGCCGATCCCGATGCCGTGGCGTTCCTGCAGTACACCTCCGGGTCAACCTCCGCGCCCAAGGGCGTGATGGTGACGCATCGAAACCTGGTGGCCAACGAGGAGATGATCCGGCACAGTTTCGGCCACGACCGGGAATCGACCGTGGTCGGCTGGGCGCCCTTCTTCCACGACCAGGGCCTGATCGGCAATGTGCTGCAACCGGTGTACGTCGGCGCGACGACCGTCATGATGTCGCCCACCACGTTCATCCGGCGGCCGTTGCGGTGGCTCGAAGCCATCTCGCACTATCGCGCGCACACCAGCGGCGGCCCGAACTTCGCCTTCGACGCCTGTGTCGCCCGCGCCGCCGCCGGTGAACTGCCCGACCTGGATCTGAGCAGCTGGAAGGTCGCCTTCAACGGCGCCGAGCCGATCCGGGCCGAGACCCTGGACCGGTTCGCGAAGACGTTCGCGCCACTGGGGTTCGGCGCCCAGGCGGTGTTCCCGTGTTACGGCCTCGCGGAGGCCACCCTGCTGGTGTCGGCGAGCGGGAAGGGCCGCGGTCCCCGGTTGCTCGACGCCGATATCGACGCACTCGCCGATCGACGGTATGTCGCGGCCGCGGTGGATCGGGGTCGCACGCTCGTCGGCTCGGGGCCGGCGCTGCCCGGCGAGGACCTGCGCATCGTCGACCCGGAGACGGGCAACCCCTGTCCGGAAGGTCTGGCCGGGGAGATCTGGGTGGCGGGCGACCATGTCGCCCAGGGCTATTGGGGCCTGCCCGAGGCGACCGCCGAGACCTTCCACGCCCGCATCGCCGACGATCCCGCGCGCACCTACCTGCGCACGGGCGACCTCGGTGTGGTCGTCGACGAGGAACTGTATGTGGTGGGCCGCCTCAAGGACATCATCATCCTCCGGGGCCGCAACTACTACCCGCACGACATCGAGCACACCGTGCACCGCGCGCACTCAGCGCTGCGACCCGGTAGCGGCGCGGCGTTCGCGGTGCCGGGGCGCGACGGCGAGAAGCTCGTCGTCGTCCAGGAGCTCGAGCGCGACGCCGACGCCGACACCGACGACATCGCGGGCGCTGTCCGCGCGGCGGTGCTGCAGGAACACGAAGTCGCCGTCGCGGAGGTGGTCCTGGCCGCGCCGGGCACCGTGCAGAAGACGAGCAGCGGAAAAATCATGCGATCAGCGGCAAGGAAGCGATACCTGCAATGAGCACCGAGACCTTCGTCTTCGACCCCACCGCACCGGGATTCGCCGACGACCCCTATCCGCACTACGCCCAGCTGCGCGCCGCGGGACCCGCGCAGGAGCATCCGATGGGGTTCTGGATCATCTCCCGGCACGCCGACGTGGCCGCCCTCCAGCGCTCCCCGCATTCCGTCGACGAGCAGCACCTGCGGCATCTGCCCGCGTGGAAGAGCGGCAGCGCCGAGGTCCGCAAGGAGAGCCGCGTGATGGGCGGGCTGTCGATGCTGGATCAGGACCCGCCCGACCACACCCGCCTGCGGCGACTGGTGTCGAAGGCCTTCACGCCCCGCTCCATCGACTCGCTGCAGCCGCGCGTCGAGGAACTGGTCGAGGAGGCGCTGGGCCGCATCGCCGCCGCGGGCACCGCGGATGTCATCGCCGAACTGGCCTTTCCGCTGCCCTTCACCATCATCTCGGAGATGCTCGGCATCCCGGTGGGCGAGCACACCCGGCTGCGCGAGCTCACCGAGATCGTCGTGCTGGTGTTCGAGCCGTTCGCGAGCCCCGAGACCCAGGACCGGATCCGAGCAGCCAACCAGGAACTGTTCGGGATGGTCCGGGAACTGATCCGCTGGAAACGCGCGAACCCCGGTGACGATCTGCTCACGGCGCTGATCGGCGCCGAGGACAACGGCGACATGCTCAGCGAGGACGAGCTGATCTCGCAGGTGATGTTCCTCTACATCGCGGGCCACGAGACCACGGTGACCCACCTCGGCAGCGGAATCCTGTCGCTGCTGCGGCATCCGGACCAGGCGCGGCGGCTGCGGGACGAGCCCGAGCTGGCGGCAGGCGCCGTCGACGAGCTGATGCGTTTCGACACCCCGGTGCACCTGATGCGCCGGATCACCCTCGCGCCGTTGCGCGTGGGTGACCACGAGATCCCCGCTGGCTCCTGGGTGATCGGCGCCTTGGCCGCCGCCAACCGGGACCCCGAATTCTGGGGCGCCGACGCCGACCAGCTGCGTCTGGACCGGCCCGACGCGCACCAGAACGTCTCGCTCGGCGCCGGCATCCACCACTGCCTCGGCGCCGCGCTGGTCCGGATGGAGGCCCGGATCGTGTTCCCGCGCTTCGTGACCCGCTTTCCCGAGGCCGCGGTGGTCGATCAGACGTGGAACGGTCGGATCAACCTGCGCGGCCTCGCGACCCTGACGGTGGCGGTGTAGCGCTCAGCGCGGCTGTTCGGCGGGCACCGAGAACCGCATGCCGGGTCGGCTCAGGTGCACGGGTCCGTCGAATTCGGCGGACACTTCGTCGCGCCGCGCCTGCTGCCACTGGTCCTGTGCCGAACCGAAATGGGTCAGCACCACTGAGCGCGCGCCCGCGGCGGCGGCGACCCGCCCGACCTCGCCGGCCGAAAGGTGGCCGTGCGGGGTGCGATCGGGCTCGGCGAGGGTGGACTCGGCGAGAAAGATGTCGACGTCGGCGGCGAGCGCGACCAGGTTGTCGTTCCAGCCGGTGTCGCCGGTGAACGCGAGACTGCCGGTGGGGCTTTCGATCCGGACGCCGCAGGCGGGTTCGGTGTGCACCATGGGCACCAGCTCGATGCTGCAGTCGGTGAGCGCGTAGGTTCCGCCGCGCTCGTATTCGATGACCTCGTAGGCCAGGTCGAACGCCCGGTTCAGATCAGGGAAGGTCTTCACCGGGAACAGCGCGGCGAGCTGATCCAGTTTCGCGCGAGCCCCTTTCGGCACGAACAGCTTGATCCGGCGGTCCGGGGCGTCGGCGGCCTTGCGCATCGCCTGCTTGCCGATGGGCAGCACGTCGTAGCAGTGATCCAGGTGCAGGTGGCTGATGACCACCGCGTCGAGCAGGCTCGCGTGCACGTAATTGCCGAGCATCACCGCGATTCCGGGGCCGCAGTCGAGCAGAACTCTCGACTGGCCGGTCTCGACCAGATAGCCCGAGCTGGCGCCGCCGTCGGCGGGCATGCCTGCTCGATTTCCGACGATTGTCAGGTGCATTCGACATACCTTTCGACACGGAAGTTTCGAGCCCGACGGTATCGAGGGAATCCGGCGCCGCCGACTCGTATCGAACATTCCGATCCGTCCATCGTATTTCCTGATCGAATCGACGGCGTCGGTGCTCTGACCTGTGGAAACAGCCGGAAGATCGTTCGGGGAGAGCGAATTTCGACATTTGCGGTATCCGACACCGAATACCGTTGACCAACGGTGCGAGTAGGTGCTGCGAAAATGAGAACGGGGATTGTGATGACCAACGGTGTGAGTTCTTCGATGGGCCGGGAATTGCCGCTGCGCGGTGCGGTGAACGCGCGGGACCTGGGTGGGTTGCGAACGATGGACGGGCGGCAGGTGCGCCGCTTGCGGGTGCTGCGGTCGGACATGCTGACCTCGCTGGACGCCGCGGATGTGGCGTTCCTGCTCACCGAATGCGGGCTTCGCACGATCGTCGACCTGCGTGCGCCGAGCGAGATCGTCACAGACGGAACAGGTGCCGTGGTCGACGCCGTCGGGGACTACCGCAACCTGCACGTCTACGGCGCGGACCGGGTGCGCCTGGACCTCACCGAGGTCTCGCCCGACGGGAGCATGTTCGACCGGTACTGCGAATACCTCGAGCACAGCAGCGAGAACATCGCCGCGGTGCTGCGCCTGCTCGCCGGGCCGGGGCAGTTGCCCGCGCTGGTCCATTGCGCTGCGGGCAAGGATCGCACCGGGGTGGTGATCGCCCTGCTGCTCGCCGTCGCCGGGGTGCGCGCGGACGACATCATCGCCGACTATGCCGCCACCACCCCGAATATCGCGGCGCTACGAGCCCGAGGGGGACGCGCCGCTCGACCGGAGGGTGGCCCGGCAGACCGCCTGCCCGCCTGGGTTTTCGCTGCGGAAGCGAACACCATGCGCCAGTTCCTGGCCCACCTGGACGCCGAGTACGGCGGCCCCACCGTGTGGGCGACCGACGCCGGTCTCGACCAGGCGACGCAACGACAGTTGGCCGACAACCTGCTCTGTGACTGAGGTCACAGATCGACGGCGATTTCGTCCCATTCTTCCCAGAACGTTTTCTAATGCTTGGGAACTTCTTTACTATTGTCAGGACTCTGTGTCTGGAGTCCGAGCTCTTCCGAGCAGTGCTGCAGATCCGCCGTTCGCTCGCAGCTCAGCATCAATTGCCAGTGCATGTTCGACCGATGAACCGGGGCCCCATCCGCCCCGGCGAAGGAGAATGATGACCGACAATGATCCGGGCACCACAACTACGGCGACAGCGCGCACGCTGTCGCATGCTTCACTGAAATCGGTTCTCCAGCAAGATCTTCCAGCATCACTCGTGGTTTTCCTCGTCGCGCTACCGCTGTCGCTCGGGGTCGCGCTGGCCTCCGGCGCGCCGGTCGTCGCCGGGCTCATCGCCGCCGCCGTCGGCGGCGTGGTCGCGGGATTGCTCGGCGGCTCGAAGGTTCAGGTCAGTGGGCCGACTGCGAGTCTGGCCGTCGTGGTGGCGGGGGCGGTCCAGCAATTCGGTTGGGCTGCCATGTGTTTCATCACCGTCGGGGCGGGTGTACTGCAGATCCTGTTCGGGCTCAGTCGCGTTGCGCGCGCCGCGCTGGGGATCGCGCCGGTGGTCGTGCACGCGATGCTGGCCGGCATCGGGGTGGTCATCGCCCTGCAGCAGGTGCACGTGCTGCTCGGTGGAACGACGGTCAGCTCGCCTCTGGCCAGCATCGTCGCGCTCCCGCGTCAGGTGATGTCGGCGCAGAAGGGTGACTTGTTCGTCGGACTGCTGGTGATCGCCGTGCTGATCGGATGGCAGTATCTGCCGCGCCGGGTGCGGGTGGTGCCCGGCCCGCTGGTCGCGGTGGTGGCGGCGACGGTGGTCTCGCTGGTGCTGCCGATGACGGTGGAACGGGTGCGCCTGGACGGCTCGCTGCTCGACGGCATCGGGTTGCCCGCGCTGCCGCACGGCGGGTGGCTGCCGCTCGTGCTCACCATGCTCACCATCGCCCTCATCGCCAGTGTGGAGACGTTGCTCTCGGCCGTCGCGGTCGACAAACTGCGCCCCGACCAGCGCACCGACTTCGATCGGGAACTGCTCGGTCAGGGCGCGGCGAACATGGTCTCGGGCGTGCTGGGCGGTCTGCCGATCGCGGCGGTCATCGTGCGCAGCATCACCAACGCCAACGCGGGTGCTCGCAGTAGGGCGGCCACCGTGCTGCACGGCGGCTGGATCCTGGTGTTCTCGGTCGCGTTGGTCGGCCTGGTCCGCCAGATCCCGACGGCGGCGCTGGCCGGATTGCTGGTGCTGATCGGGGTGCAGTTGGTGAAGCTGGCCCATATCAAACGCGCCCGCCGCACCGGCGACATCTACGTCTACCTGGTCACCGGGATCGCGGTCGTCGCGCTGAACCTGTTGCAGGGCATGGTGATCGGACTGCTAGCCTCGTTCGCGCTGCTGCTGTGGCGGGTCGTGAAGTTCACCATCACCGCGGCGCCGCGCACCGATGGAACCTGGCTGGTGCGGATTGCGGGCACCTGCACCTTCCTGGCCGCGCCCCGGCTCACGACCGAACTGGCGAAGGTGCCCGCGGGGGTGGACGTGACGGTCGAACTGAGCGTGGACTTTCTCGACCACGCCGCGTGCGAGTTGCTCTCGGAATGGGCCGATGTCCGTGAATCCACCGGCGGCAGAGTCGATTTCGTAGAGCTCGGCGCTGCGAGGATGGCCCGCACCCACGACGGTCCGCCCGACCACGGGCACGCGCGCAAGGCGGTCGTCGACCCGATTCGGCCGTGGCGGCGCAGCGGCGGCGTCGACCCGATCGCCGCTGGCATCGCGGCCTACCATCGCGAGCACGCGCATCTGATGCGGCCGCATCTGGCCGGACTGCAACACCGGCCCGATGCCGACACCTTTTTCCTGACATGCGCCGACGCCCGCATCGTGCCCAACGTCATCACCAACAGCGGCCCCGGCGACCTGTTCACGGTGCGCAATGTCGGCAATCTGGTGCCGGTCGGCGGCTCCGACGTCTCGGTGGAGGCGGCGCTGATCTACGCGCTGGACAAGCTCGATGTGCGCTCGGTGGTGGTGTGCGGGCACAGCGGCTGCGGGGCGATGGAAGCGCTGCACCGGCAGGTGCAGGCCGGGCCAGGCCTCGACGACTGGCTCGCCCATGCCCAGCCGACGCTGACGGCGTTCCACAGCGGCCACCCTGTCGCCGAGGCCGCCAGGCTGGCGGGCTTCGGCCCGATCGACCAACTCGGCATGGTGAACGTGGCCAGGCAGGTGCAGACCCTGATCGATTATCCGGCGGTGCGAAGCGGCATCCAGGAGCGCGGGGTGGCGGTGTCGGGACTGTTCTTCGACCTGGCGACCGCGCGCGTCATCGAGATCACCGCCGACGGGATCGCCGACTTCGACGACGCCCGTCGGGCCGCCGCCGAGCCCGTGTAAAGCGGGGTAGTTGTGGGTCACACCACAGACTGCCTGCCGTTATGGCGACGCCCACTGTTTGTGCGGCACACTGGCTTTGCCAATTCTTTACCAATAGGTTGGATCCACCCGGACCCGGTTCGCCGTCGCACCGGCGTCGTCAAAGCTCTTGCCCCTTTGCTTCACCGTCCTCGTGATGATCGGCCTCGGCCCAGCGCCGGGAGCCGGCGAAGGAGAGTCATGTCTATCGAGAACGACCTTGCTCCGCCCCGTGCGGACGAGTCATCCCGCCCCGCGTGGCAGCAGACGCTGCTACGACATGATCTACCCGCTTCGATCGTAGTTTTCCTGGTCGCGCTGCCCCTGTCGCTCGGCATCGCGGTGGCCTCCGGCGCGCCGATCGCCGCCGGTCTCGTCGCCGCCGTGATCGGTGGTGTGGTGGCCGGTCTGCTCGGTGGGGCGGTCCTGCAGGTCAGCGGACCCGCCGCGGGTCTGACCGTGGTCGTCGCTGAGTCCATCGCGCAATTCGGTTGGCGCGTCACCTGTTTCATCGTGGTCGCCGCGGGCGTGCTGCAGATCCTGTTCGGGCTCAGCCGGATCGCGCGAGCCGCCCTCGCCGTGGCTCCCGTGGTGGTCCACGCCATGTTGGCCGGTATCGGCATCACCATCGCCCTGCAGCAGGTCCATGTCCTGCTCGGCGGCTCCTCGCACAGCACCGCGCTGCGCAACCTGACCGAACTGCCCGGGCAGCTGCTGTCGCTGCACGGTGGTGACGCGCTCGTCGGCGCCGTGGTGATCGCGGTGATGCTCGGCTGGAAGTACGTCCCGCCGAAGCTGCGTGCGGTACCGGGCCCGCTGATCGCGGTGCTCGTCGGCACCGTGCTCTCCCTCGGCCTGCCCGATATCGAGCGCATCGCGCTGAGCGGGTCGGTCTTCGACGCGCTCGGTCTGCCGGAACTGCCGTCGGGCAACTGGTCGGCCGTGGCCATGATGGTGCTGACCATCGCGTTGATCGCCAGCGTGGAGAGCCTGCTCTCGGCCGTCGCGGTCGACAAGATGCACACCGGTCCGCGCACCGGATTCGATCGGGAACTGATCGGCCAGGGCACGGCGAATGTCGTCTCGGGCCTGGCCGGCGGCCTGCCGATCACCGGCGTGATCGTGCGCAGCGCCACCAACGTGCAGGCGGGAGCGCGGACGCGGGCCTCGGCCGTCATGCACGGACTCTGGATTCTGCTGTTCTCGGTGGCGCTGGTCGGTCTGGTGGAACAGATTCCCAAGGCCGCGCTGGCGGGCCTGCTGATCGTCATCGGCATCCAACTGGTGAAACTGGCCCACATCCGGTTGGCTCGGCGCACCGGCGACCTGCTGGTCTATGTGGTGACCGTGCTCGGCGTGGTGTTCACGAATCTGCTCGAAGGCGTGGTCATCGGGTTGGGACTGGCCTTCGGGCTGCTGCTGTGGCGGGTCGTGCGCGTGCAGGTGACGGCGCGGCCGCTGCCCGACGGGCGCTGGCAGGTCCACATCGACGGATCGTGCACCTTCCTGGCCTTGCCGAAACTGTCGGGCGAACTGGCGAAGGTGCCCGCCGGTGTCGACGTGACGGTCGAGATGACGGTCGACTTCCTCGACCACGCCGCCTTTGAGGCGATCGAGGACTGGCAGCGTCAGCACGAAAGCAGCGGTGGCCGTATCGATTTCGTCGAGATCGGGCACGCCCGGATGGCCGACACCCCGGGCGCGCCGCCGACGCGTGGATTCGGTCGCGCCGCGATCGACGACATGCTCCGTCCGTGGCGGCACCAGAAGTCCGGCGGCGACGCGATGACGGCCGGTATCGCCGCCTTCCATCGCGGCTCCGCGCATGTGGTGCGCCCGCACCTGGACGGCATGCACCAGGACCCGGATTCGTTCTTCCTCACCTGCTCGGATTCGCGGATCGTGCCCAATGTGATCACCAACAGCGGCCCGGGTGACCTGTTCACGGTGCGCAATGTCGGCAACCTGGTCCCGGTCAGCGGCGACGATTCGGTCGAAGCGGCGCTGACTTTCGCCTTGGACTCGCTCGCGGTCCGCTCGGTGGTGGTGTGCGGGCATTCCTCGTGCGGCGCGATGAAGGCGGTGCACTCCGCCGCCGACACCCGCGGTGGGCTCGGCTCCTGGTTGCGCCACGCCGAACCGACACTGCAGCGGTTCCGCGCCGGTCATCCCGTCGCCGTGGCCGCCGCGGCGGCCGGGTACAGCGAGGTGGATCAGCTGAGCATGGTCAATGTCGCCGTACAGCTCGAGACGCTGGGACGCAATCCCGCGGTGCGACGTGCGGTGGCCGCGCGCGGGTTGGTGGTGTCGGGGCTGTTCTTCGACATCGCGGGCGCCCGGGTGCTCGAGGTCACCGTCGACGGAGTCGGCGCGATCGACGATCACGCCGCACTCGCTGTCACCGGTGGCTGAACAGCCGCGCTGCTACTCGGCGGCGATCGGACTCGTAGTCTGGACTTCATGACCAGCGATCCGACCGCCGCCGAGCGCGTCACCGACGGCTCCGATTCCGCGGACAACGAGGCCGCCGCCGAGTCGGGGCGGTGGGACGGGTTCAAGGCCCGCTGGCGCGCCTTCCGGGAACACATCGCCCAGCGCCCTACCCTCAACCTCGGCTACCGCATCGTCGTCGGCGTGGTCGGTGGGTTGGTACTGATCGTCGGGATCGTCACGATCCCGTACCCCGGACCCGGCTGGGCGCTGGTGTTCGCGGGATTCGGCATCCTGGCCACCGAATTCGTCTGGGCCCATCACACCTTGAACTGGGTGCGCGGAAAATACCGGATCGTCATGGACTGGTACACCTCGCGCGGTTGGTTCATCAAGGTACTCGGCGCGGTGGGCACCTTCGCCCTCGTCCTGGTGACGTTGTGGCTGCTCGGTACATTTTCGATGGTCGCAGGGTGGATCGGAGTCGATTGGCCATGGTTGCACAGTCCCCTGATGTCGTGAGCACGGTTCCCGGCCAGCTCCTCACCGACCCCGCCTGGGTCGCGGCCCGGATCGACGCGATGAGCCATACCTGGGGCACCGATGTGCCCCGGGTCGCGGGCACCCTGTGGTGGTGCATGGTCGCCTCGACCCTGGTCGAGCAGATCGCGTTCGCCTACGCGGCGGGCACGCCCGCTCCGGTCGCCGCGCTCGGCGAATTCGACTGTGTGGTCCGTCCGGACGGCGGCGTCGAGCACGCGCGGTTCCACCGGATGCCGGTCGACGCCGCCGGGCGCTCCGTGCGCTCGGACGTGGGTGGCGAGACCGGCGCGGCAGCGGCCGAGGAGGTCGCGACCGCCTTGCGTGACACCTTGACCGCCGTGATCTCCCAGGTCGCGGCGGTCTCCGGGGCCGGGATTCCCGCGCTGTGGGCGGTCGTCGCCGATGCCATCGGCAACCGAGCCCTCGACGCCGGTGCCCCGGAGGCCGCGACCCGGCTGGCGGCGGACGTGGGCCCGCGCCTGCCCGCACCACGGTTCGTCACGGTGGCGGGCCGTACTTTCGTCCGCCGCGCCTCGTGTTGCCTGGTCTACGAGGCGCCCGGTCGACAGATGTGCACGAGCTGCCCGAAGCGCGCGCCCGCCGATCGAGCCGAACAGCTGGCCGCCGCCGCGCGCGCTCGCTCCTAGGTCCATCGACACGCCCCGTCGGCGGTCCCGATAGCATGGGCGGCGCAGGATCCCCTGCGTGACCGACGCTGTGCGACCTGCCGGATGACCCGGCACCGACGTCAAGGAGAACATTCCCGTGACCACCTCTGCACCCATCAGTCCCGTCGCTCTCGTTCGGGTGCCGGCCGGGACTACCGCGGGCGCAGCGGTGCGGGAAGCGG
The DNA here is from genome assembly GCF_036142455.1 of Nocardia salmonicida. Taxonomy (NCBI): domain Bacteria; kingdom Bacillati; phylum Actinomycetota; class Actinomycetes; order Mycobacteriales; family Nocardiaceae; genus Nocardia; species Nocardia salmonicida. Next base: position 3,699,342 of record NZ_CP108014.1, on the reverse strand, counting down.
GCTTGCCCACGAAGGGCCCGGACACGGTCGTCGTCGTGCGTGATGTCGACGGCGCACTCAAGGATCTGTCCTGGATCCCGGAGGAGGACGCCGACGTCGAGCCCGTTCCCGCGAACAGCGAGGACGGGCGCAGCGTGATCCGGCACTCGGCCGCGCACGTGCTCGCCCAGGCGGTGCAGCAGGAGTTCCCCGACGCGAAACTCGGGATCGGCCCGCCGATCAAGGACGGCTTCTACTACGACTTCCAGGTCGACAAGCCCTTCACCCCCGAGGATCTGGCCAAGCTGGAATCGCGGATGAAGAAGATCATCAAAGGCGCGCAACGCTTTTCGCGTCGCGTCGTGGAGATCGACGACGCTCGCGTCGAACTGGCGAACGAGCCGTTCAAGCTGGAGCTGATCAGCGACAAGTCCGGTATCGACGATCCCGAGATCATGGAGGTCGGCGGCAACGAGCTGACCATCTACGACAACCTCGACCCGCGCACCGGCGAGAAGCTGTGGGGCGACCTGTGTCGCGGCCCGCACATCCCCACCACCAAGTTCATCCCCGCCTTCAAGCTGACCCGCTCCTCGGCCGCCTACTGGCGTGGCGACCAGGACCGCGAGGACCTGCAGCGCGTGTACGGCACCGCGTGGGAGTCCACCGAGGCGATGGACGCCTACCTGGAGCTGCTGGCCGAGGCCGAGCGCCGCGATCACCGCAAGCTGGGCCTCGAGCTCGACCTGTTCTCCTTCCCCGACGCGCTCGGTTCGGGGCTGCCGGTGTTCCACCCCAAGGGCGGCATCATCCGCAAGGAGATGGAGGAGTACTCGCGGCAGCGCCACGTCGACGCGGGCTACGAGTTCGTCAACACTCCCCACCTCACCAAGGGGCATCTGTACGAGATCTCGGGCCATCTCGACTGGTACAAGGACGGCATGTTCCCGGCCATGCACCTGGACGCCGAGCTCAACGAGGACGGCTCCGTCCGCAAGCCCGGCCAGGACTACTACGTCAAGCCGATGAACTGCCCGATGCACAACCTGATCTTCGGCGCGCGCGGCCGTTCCTACCGTGAGCTGCCGCTGCGGATGTTCGAGTTCGGCTCGGTGTACCGCTACGAGAAGTCCGGCGTGATCCACGGCCTGACCCGCGTGCGTGGCATGACCCAGGACGACGCGCACATCTACTGCACCAAAGAGCAGATGCACGGCGAGCTCACCAGCACCCTGCAGTTCGTCCTCGGCCTGTTGAAGGACTACGGCCTCGACGACTTCTACCTCGAGCTGTCGACCAAGGACCCCAAGAAGTACGTGGGTTCGGACGAGCTCTGGGCCGAGGCCACCGAGACCCTCGAGAAGGTCGCCGAGGCTTCCGGCCTGGATCTGGTGCCCGACCCCGGCGGCGCCGCGTTCTACGGCCCGAAGATCTCCGTGCAGGTCAAGGACGCGCTGGGCCGCACCTGGCAGATGTCGACCGTGCAGCTCGACTTCAACCTGCCCGATCGTTTCGACCTCGAGTACACCGCCTCCGACGGCACCAAGCAGCGCCCGGTGATGATCCACCGCGCCCTGTTCGGCTCGATCGAACGCTTCTTCGGCGTGCTCACCGAGCACTACGCCGGTGCGTTCCCCGCCTGGCTCTCGCCGGTGCAGGTGGTCGGCATACCGGTGGCGGAAAACTTTGTCCCGCACCTGGATTCGGTGATCGAGCGGTTGCGTGACGCGGGCGTGCGGGCCCAGGTGGACCGCAGCGACGACCGGATGCAGAAGAAGATCTTCAACCAGACCGCGCAGAAGGTGCCGTTCATGCTGCTGGCGGGCGCACGCGACGTGGAGGCGGGCGCGGTGAGCTTCCGATTCCGCGACGGCACCCAGGTCAACGGGGTGCCTGTCGCCGACGCGGTCGCCACCATCACCACCTGGATCGCCCACCGCGAGAACGCCTCACCCACCGCCGAGGGGTTCGAGGTCGTCTCGGCGGTCGGGTCATGAGCGAGAACCTCGCCCCCGACGCCGGCTCGATCGTCGACGCCGGGGCGGGCCAGCCCGACCGCCTCCAGCGGTTGTGGACGCCGTACCGGATGTCCTACATCACCGGTGAGGTCAAGCCCAAGGACGCGACCGGGCATCCGTTCACCGATATCCCGAAGATGTCGGACGAAGACGGCCTGATCATCGCGCGCGGCGAGAATGTCTACGCCGTGCTGAACTTGTACCCGTACAACCCAGGGCACATGATGGTGGTGCCGTACCGCCGGGTAGCCGACCTGGAGGACCTCACGCCCGCCGAGAGCGCGGAACTGATGGCCTTCACGCAGCGGGCCATTCGCGTGATGAAGCAGGTCTCGCGGCCTGCCGGATTCAACGTGGGTCTCAACCTCGGCGGCGTGGCCGGTGGGTCGCTCGCCGACCACCTGCACCAGCACATCGTTCCGCGCTGGGGCGGGGACGCGAACTTCATCACCGTGGTCGGCGGGGTGAAGGTGATGCCTCAGTTGTTGCGCGAGACGCGGCAGCTGCTGGCGGAGGCATGGGAGGAATAGAGACCGTGCTCAGCTTCTTCGGCCGCCAGACGTTTGCGAAAGCGACTGCGCCGCTGGGCAAAGCGCTCGTCGGGACGGGGCTCACCCCGGACGCGATGACACTGATCGGTACCACGGCGACCATCGCCGCCGCGGTGACCCTGTTCCCCTCGGGACACCTGTTCTGGGGAACGATGGTCATCTGGCTGTTCGTCATGTTCGACATGCTCGACGGGGCGATGGCGCGCGCCCGCGGCGGCGGCACGAAGTACGGCGCGGTCCTCGACGCCACCTGTGACCGGGTGGCCGACGGCGCGATCTTCGCCGGACTCGCCTGGTGGGCGGTCTATCACGAGCACAGCAAGCACCTGTTCGCGCTGACCTTGATCGTGCTGGTCACCTCGCAGGTGATCTCCTATGCCAAGGCGCGTGCCGAGGCCAGTGGCCTGTCCGCCGACGGTGGACTCATCGAACGCCCGGACCGCCTGGTCCTCGTCCTGGTCGGCGCCGGACTCACCGGCATCGGCGGGCACTGGGGGATCGACTGGCTGACCTGGGCCGTCTACGTGGCGATGTGGGTGCTGGCCGTGCTGAGCATCGTCACGGTGTTCCAGCGGGTGCTCGCGGTGCGCAATTCGCCGGGCGCCAGGGTGGTCATTCCACCGGCGCCGCAGCCGGACGCGGCAGAGGGATCGGCGTCGTGAGCCTCAAAGATCGGATGAGTGACTGGGGCTACGCCGCGGGCTGGGGTCTCGTGCGTTCGGCACCGGAAGGGTTGGTGCGCAAGGTCTTCGACCTCGGCGCCGATCGTGCGGTGAAGGGCGGCGGACCGCAACAGTTGCGCCGTAACCTCGCCCGTGTCCTCGGTGTGCCCGCCGATCAGGTGCCCGACGACCTGATGCGGGCGAGCATGCGCTCCTATGCCCGCTACTGGCGTGAGGCGTTCCGGCTGCCGTCGATGGACCACACCGCGATCGACTACTACGTCGGTGGCCTGGAGAATGTCGACGCCGCGCTGGAACAGGGTCGCGGCCTCATTCTGGTGCTCCCGCACTCGGGCAACTGGGACATGGCCGGTGTCTGGCTGGTGCAGCACTACGACAACTTCACCACCGTGGCCGAGCGACTGAAGCCGGAATCGCTGTTCGAGCGGTTCGTCGCCTACCGCGAGAGCCTCGGATTCGAGGTGTTCCCGCTGACCGGCGGCGAGCAGCCGCCGTTCGCCGCCCTCGCCGAACGACTGCGCCAGAACCGGATCGTGTGCCTGATGGGCGAGCGCGACCTCACCGGCAAGGGGGTGCCGGTCGACTTCCTCGGTGAGCGCACCTGGATGCCCGGCGGCGCCGCGAAACTGGCCATCGAGACCGGCGCCGCGCTGGTTCCGGTGCACGGCTGGTTCACCGTCGACGAGGACGGCACCGAAGGATGGGGCCTGAAAGCCGAACCGGCACTGGATGTTTCCGGTGGCGTGGCGGCCGCGACGCAGGCGCTCGCCGACCGGTTCGCCGCCAATATCGCCGAGCATCCGGCCGATTGGCACATGCTGCAACCGCTCTGGGAGGGCGACCTGTCGCCCGAACGACTGTCGCGGATCACCGCGCAGGACACAGGGGGCCAGCGGTGAAGATCGGGATGATCTGCCCGTATTCGTTCGACGTTCCCGGCGGCGTGCAGGCGCATGTGGTCGAGCTCGCCCGGGTGTTCATCGAACGCGGGCACAAAGTGAGCGTGCTCGCCCCGGCCTCAGACGACACACCATTGCCCGATTTCGTCGTCTCGGCGGGTCGCGCGGTCGCGATTCCCTACAACGGGTCGGTGGCGCGGTTGTCGTTCGGCCCGATGGCCTACACCAGGATCCGCCGCTGGATCGACAGCAACGACTTCGACGTGCTGCACATCCACGAACCCAACGCCCCGAGCCTGTCGATGCTGGCGCTCAAGATCGCCGAGGGCCCGATCGTGGCGACGTTCCACACCTCGACCACGAAGTCGTTGGTGCTCAGCACTTTTCAGGGTGTGCTCCGCCCGTATCACGAGAAGATCAGCGGGCGGATCGCCGTCTCCGAGCTGGCCAGGCGCTGGCAGGTCGAGGCGCTCGGATCCGACGCGGTGGAGATTCCCAACGGTGTCGATGTGTCCGCGTTCGCGCTAGGCGAGCCGCTCGACGGATATCCGCGCGCGGGCCGCACGGTGCTGTTCCTCGGTCGCTACGACGAACCGCGCAAGGGCATGGATGTGCTGCTCGGCGCCCTGCCCGCGCTCATCGAACACCATCCCGACGTGGAGATCCTCATCGTCGGGCGCGGCGACGAGGACCGGCTGCGCCGCGAGGCGGGCGAGCACGCGGGGCACCTGCGGTTCCTCGGGCAGGTCTCCGACGCGGAGAAGGCCGCCGCGCTGCGCAGCGCCGATGTGTACGTCGCGCCGAATCTGGGCGGGGAGAGCTTCGGCATCATCCTGATCGAGGCGATGGCCGCGGGCACCCCGGTGGTAGCCAGCGAACTCGACGCCTTCCGTCGGGTGCTGCGCGACGGGACCGCGGGCCTGCTCACCCCGATCGGTGACTCCGCCGCGCTCGCCACCGCCATCGACACCCTGCTCACCGACGACGAGACGCGCGAACGCCTGGTCAGCACCGCCACCCAGGTGGTCGCGGGCTACGACTGGCCGGTCGTGGCCGAACAGATCCTGCGGGTGTACGAGACCGTCACCGTCGGCGACACCCGGGTGCGGGCCGCCGGATGATCACCTTCTCCGCGACCACCGTTCTCGTTCTCGGGCTGATCGCCCTGCTCGTGCTCGCCCTCGGCGTGTGGGCCTACTCCACCGCGAACCGCCTGGACCGCCTGCACGTTCGCTCCGATCAATCCTGGCAGGCACTCGATGCCGCACTTGCCCGTCGTGCCGTGGTCGCCCGCGCGGTGGCCATGTCGGAGGCCGGTCCGGTGAGCGCCGATCCACGCCGGGCCGAACGCGCCGTGCAGCTCGCCTCACTGGCCGATCGCGCCGAACGGGCCGATCGCGGTGACCGGGAAACGATCGAGAATCAGCTATCCGCCGCGCTGTCCCTGGTCGAGATCGACCATCTGCGACCCCAGCTGGTCGCCGAACTCGCCGACGCCGAGGCCCGCGTGCTCATCGCGCGCCGCTTCCACAACGACGCCGTGCGCGACACCCTGGCCCTGCGCACCCGCAGGCCCGTGCGCATCCTGCACCTCGGCGGCACCGCACCGCTGCCGCACTACTTCGAGATCACCGAGCGCGCGACGCCCGCCGCCGCGACCGGCCTCGTCGTGCACACCACCCGCACCTCCGCGCGGGTGATGCTGCTCGACGAGCAGAACCGGGTACTGCTGCTGCGCGGCCACGACCCGATGATCCCCGAGGTGGCCTTCTGGTTCACCGTCGGCGGCGGGGTCGAACCGGGGGAGAACCTGCGCGACGCCGCGGTCCGCGAGATCTACGAGGAAACCGGTCAGCGCGTCGACCCCGCGTCGCTGCGCGGCCCGCTGTGGCGACGCGTGGCGGTGTTCCCGTTCAACGGCGAACTGATCCGCTCCGAGGAACTGTTCTTCACCCTGCGCTCGCCGGGTTTCCACTGGCGCCCGGCCGACCTCACCGCCCTCGAGCGTCGCACGATCACCGATCACCGCTGGTGCACCGCCGACGACATCCGCGCGCTCGATGCCGCGGGCGAAGCGGTGTACCCGTACCACCTCGACGAGTTGCTCGTCGAGGCCGTCACCGCGGCCGAGGACGATGCCGAGCACGTGGTCCGCTCCATCCGCTGACGCACACGCGGATAACCCCGTGCGTCTGGCGGCCTGCCGTTGTTACGGTGAGGGCGTGAATTCTCCGGAGGCGTCGAGAAGGTAGCCGTCCGGCCTACGGGCTGGGCGGCGTTGTGTGGGTGCGCGTCGTCGGCCGGATAACCGGTGCGACGTGTCTTCCGCAACGCCGGACGATCGTCGATTTCTCGCGGCCAGGCCACTTTTCGCCTGGTTTCGCCATCGTCTCGGACGCCGCGCTCGCGGTGTGGCGTCCCGGTATCCGGAGAGTTGATATTCATGCCCATCGGGGTTTTCGTGCTGGCTGTCGCTGTTTTCGCGCAGGGCACATCGGAATTCATGATGTCGGGGCTGGTGGCGCGGACCGCCGCCGACTTCGGGGTCTCGCTCGGGACCGTGGGGTTGCTGACCTCGCTGTACGCCGTCGGTATGGTGCTCGGCGCGCCGACCATGGCGGCCACAGCTGGTCGCCGGCCGCTACGGCGTTCGGCGACAACATTTCTCGCGCTGTTCTGTCTTGCGCACGTCGTCGGCGCCGTCACCGCCGAGTTCGGAGTGCTGGTGGCGACGCGGGTGATCGCCGCGGTGGCCAACGCGGGGTTTCTGGCGGTCGTGCTGGCCGCGCTGCCCCGGTTGGTCGGTGCTGCGCAGATCGGGCGGGCCACCTCGGTCATCGTGTCGGGGGTGACGGTGGCCTGCGTCGCGGGTGTTCCCGCCGGAACAGTGCTCGGTCAACTGTGGGGGTGGCGCTCGGCGTTCTGGGCGGTGGCCGTGGTCGGTGCGGGGGTGCTCGTCGCGATGGTGCTCACGCTCCCGCTCGACGATCGAGACCGGTCGACGGTGTCGATTCCCTCGGTGCGGTCCGAGTGGGCCGTGCTCGGCGTGCGGCGGGTGCGTGCGGCTGTCGTCGTCGGGATCCTGGTCAATGCCGCCACTTTCGCCGGTTTCACCTATCTCGGCACGATCACCGCGCAGCTCGCGGGACAGGACAGCGGGTGGGTTCCGGTCGTGCTGGCCGTGTTCGGGATCGGCTCGTTCGCGGGCGTCACGCTGGCCGGTCGCCACAGTGACCGCCACGGCGAGCGCATCATCGGTGTCGGGACGGTAGGGCTCGTCGGCGTCTGGGTGCTGGCCGCGCTGACGGCACAGTCGATCGCCGCGGTGGCGATCATGACGTTCGTCGTCGGTGCTGTCGCATTCGGTGTCGGGTCGACCTTGATCGCGACGATCGTGCGGTCCGCCACCCCTGTGGCACCTCGCTCGGCCGGTGCGTTGGCCACCACCGCGCTCAATATCGGTGCGGTCCTCGGTCCCGTCACCGCCGGGGTGATCGTCGATCGGGTCGGTGATCCGGTCGCCGCGCTGTGGTGCGGCGCCGCATCGGCCACCGTCGCGGCGGCGATCGTGTTGGTCGGTCGCCGCGGGCGTCATCCGGCGCCGGACGACGTCGGAGTCGACGTGCGGTGAATCACGTCGGACCCCGGCGGGGCCCTCGGACCAGGCCAGCTGGGGGCGGAGTTCGCATAGCCGCTGGTCGTGACAAGGCCAGTGGTGCTCAACTGGCTATGAAGGCCGAATTCGGGCAGATCTAGAATCGACGGTGACCCGAACCCGAGCGACTTGATTGGCGCCCATGACACAGGAGACATTCGTGACTACGCCTGAGACCACCAACACCGTCGGCACCGCCCGCGTGAAGCGCGGCATGGCCGAGATGCTCAAGGGTGGCGTGATCATGGATGTGGTCAACGCCGAGCAGGCCAAGATCGCCGAAGACGCCGGCGCCGTGGCCGTGATGGCGCTCGAGCGGGTGCCGGCCGACATCCGCGCCCAGGGTGGTGTGTCCCGGATGAGCGACCCGGACATGATCGACGGCATCATCGCCGCCGTCTCCATCCCGGTCATGGCCAAGGCCCGCATCGGTCACTTCGTCGAGGCGCAGATCCTGCAGAGCCTCGGCGTGGACTACATCGACGAGTCCGAGGTCCTCACCCCCGCCGACTACGCCAACCACATCGACAAGTGGAACTACACCGTCCCCTTCGTCTGTGGCGCCACCAACCTGGGTGAGGCGCTACGCCGCATCACCGAGGGCGCGGCCATGATCCGCTCGAAGGGCGAGGCGGGCACCGGTGACGTGTCCAACGCCACCACCCACATGCGCACCATCCGCGGCGAGATCCGTCGCCTGACCTCGCTGTCCGAGGACGAGCTCTTCGTGGCCGCCAAGGAACTGCAGGCCCCGTACGAGCTGGTCCGTGAGGTTGCCCAGACCGGCAAGCTCCCGGTCGTGATGTTCACCGCGGGCGGCATCGCCACCCCGGCCGACGCCGCCATGATGATGCAGCTCGGCGCCGAAGGCGTGTTCGTCGGCTCGGGCATCTTCAAGTCCGGCAACCCCGAACAGCGCGCCGCCGCCATCGTCAAGGCCACCACCTTCTACGACGACCCGGACGTGCTGGCCAAGGTCTCGCGTGGCCTGGGCGAGGCCATGGTCGGCATCAACGTCGAAGAGATCCCGCAGCCGCACCGTCTGGCCGAGCGCGGCTGGTGATCACGGGCCCGATACCGTTCGGACATTGAATAATTCGCCTCGGCGGGCGTCGTGATGATCGCGACGCCCGCCGAGGCATTGTCGGGCGAGGGCTCAGCGGCGCACGAGTTCGGTGGTGAGGGCGTCGAGGAGGATCGCGTTGTCCGGGTCGAAGTCCTTGCGCGTCAAGGGGAGTCGGGTACGGAGCCGGAAGGCGCTCACCGGATCCGCGGGTGGTTCGTCGAGCAGCCGGGCGATCGGCGGCACCGACTTGTCGACCGAGCGGCCGAAGACGAATCCGGCGGCCTTGGTCAGGATTCGCTGGGGTGCGGGCAGGGGGTCGGCCATCGCGGTGCGCACCATCATCGGGTTGTAGAGCACGTAGCGGGTGCGTGCGTCCGGATATCGCTGGGGAAAGGCGATGCCGAGCAGGTCGTTGGCGCGCGAGGCCTGCATGGCGGCGCGGGTGCCGGTGTAGCCCCGGCTCAGGGTCAGGTCGTCCCAGTGGATTCGGCCGGGGAGGCCGCCGGGGCCGCAGATGTTCATGATCACCGGGGCGCTCGTGCGTTCCAGTGCTGCGATCAAGCCGTGTCCGAGGACGAATCGGCTCAGGTAGTGCAGCGCGAAGGTGAACTCGATGCCGTCCTCGGTGTCGGTGCGTCGCGGCTGGAACCGCTGCGCACCGAAGATCAGGCCGTCGACCACCTCGGTTCGCGCGGTGATCTCGTCGAGTGCTGTCCGCATTCCGGCCAGGGTGCTCAGGTCGGCGCGCAAGAACACCGCACGCTCGCCCGCGCCGATCACGTCGGCCTGCCGGACGAACGCCTCGCCTTTGGTGGCTCCGCTGGCCAGGGCGATCACCCGGTCGCCGCGCCGCAGGAAATGTAGGCCGAGCCCCTTGCCCATGCCGTCGGTGCCGCCGGTGATGACATATGTGCGCATCGAATCCCGTTCTCCTCGAATCACTCTGGACTGTGTCATCGGCCGATATGTCGAGGCTAGAAACGGGGACACCATCAAGTCAACATCTGATGACTTAGCATGACTTCATGGAACCGAAGCTCGAACCACGTCGCCGCGATCGCGCGGCCACCCGCGCCGCGCTGCTCGACGCCGCGCGCATCCGTTTCGCCGCACAGGGTTTCGACGGCACCGGCCTGCGTGAGATCGCCGCCGAGGTCGGCGTCGACCCCGCCTTGGTATCGCGCTACTTCGGTTCCAAGAAGCGGCTCTACGCCGAGGCCATGCACATGGAGATCCCGACCGGAGTGGCCGCGGATCCGCACCGGCCGGTCGTCAGCATCGCCGACGCCCTGCTCCATGACGTCGTGTACCAGGTCTGGTCGCAGTACGGCGGCGAACACCCGCTGCTGGGCATGCTCCGATCGGCAGGCCACGACGACGTGCGCGATCAGCTCCGGGCCCAACTCTGCGACGGCTACCTGCGCGAATTCGCCGACCGACTCGACGGTCCCGACCCGCAACTACGCGCGGAGCTGATCGGAGCCCTGCTGATCGGCCTCGGGGTTCTGCGCTCGGTGATCGGCACGCCCGCCGTGAGCGCGGCTCCGTTCGACCGAACCCGGGTGCTCGCGGCCCGCATGGTGAACGCCCTGACCTGAGTGGGTCGGCAATCGCCGTGGTGGCTCAGAGGATTCCCTGTTCGTGGGCGTAGATCGCGGCCTGGGTGCGGTCGCGGACGCCGAGGCGTTGGAGGATGCTCGAGACGTGGTTCTTCACGGTGCCCTCGCTGAGGTAGAGGGACCGGGCGATCTCGCGATTGGCGGCGCCGGCGGCGAGTAGGCGGAGGACCTCGGTTTCGCGGCCGGTGAGGTCGATGGTGGGGCGTGGGCTGCGGGAGCGCACCATGGCGGCCAGGCGCGCGGTGACGGCGGCCGAGTACTGGTCGACGCCCGCGTGTGCGAGGCGGATCGCCTGGGCGAGTTCGGCGGCGGGCAGATCCTTGAGCAGGTAGCCGGACGCGCCCGCGTGCAGGGCCGCGACGATGTAGCCGTCGTCGTCGAAGGTGGTGAGCATCAATACTGTGACCCGCCCGCGCAGCCTGGTGGCCGCCTCCACGCCGTCCATTTCCGGCATACGGACATCCATCAGCACCACATCCGGCTCCAGTGCGGTCGCGAGTTCGACGGCCTCGGAACCGCTTTCGGCCGCACCGAGCACTTCGATGCCGGGCTGCAGGGCCAGCAACGCGGCGATCCCTTCACGAACCAGGCGCTCGTCGTCGGCGATCAGCACGCGGACCTTCGCGGCAGTGCCCGACACCTCGGGATCGCGTCCGGTCATCGCCCCACCACGGGGATCGTGGCGAGCAGACGCGTTCCGTCGGGACCGGAGGTGATGCGCACCTCGCCACCGACCAGGTCCAGGCGTTCACGCATTCCGGACAGCCCCTGCCCTTCCGTCGCGCCGGGCGCGAAACCTGTTCCGTTGTCGGCGATCTCGAGGACGCCGGTGCTCGCGGTGAGATCGACGCGGACCGCGACGGCGGTGGCGCCGGAGTGGCGGCGCGCGTTGGTGAGTGCTTCCTGTGCGGCGAGGTACAGGGCGAGACGGACCGGTTCGCCGACGGTGTCCTCGGTGCCGGTGAGGTCGAGGGACACTGCGAAGCCGGTGTCGTCGAGCCGGGTCGCGAGCGCTCGCAACGCGGTGGCGAGGGTGAACTGCGTGTCGTCGGCGCGCAGGGTGCCGACCGCGCGCCGCACCTCGTCGAGAGCCAGGCGCGTGGAATGACGCCCTTCGGCGAGTGCCCGGTCGGCGATATCGGTGTCCAACGGCCGGTAGGCGGCCGATTTCTCCAGTTGGATCGCGGTTACCACGAGATGGTGGCCGACGCTGTCATGGATATCGCGGGCCACCCGGGTGCGTTCGGCGACGGTGGCGAGGGAGACCGCCTGGTCGGCGTATTCCCGGAGCCGGGCGTGCGCGTCGGACAGTTCGGTGAGCAGTGTTTCGGCGCGACGCCGCCCGGTTTCCTCGCGTTCGGCGATCACCGCGATCGCGAGGGCGAAAACGACGCCGATCGTGAACATCAGCAGATCCGAGAGCGCTTCGGGATCCGCCCGCAGCGCCGGTCGCCCGAGGACGATGATCGCGGCGAGGAGTAGACCGCCACCGGCGAGTGCGTAGGCGACACGATGCCCGACGGTGAAATAGGCAGTGAGCGGAAGCAAGACGAACAGGACCTTCGCATTGCCGCTGCTGTCGAGCACGGTGATCACCGTGTACAGGACGGCGCGGACGACCAGCCCGGCGATCGCGAGGGTCCTCGACCGGGTGAACCGCCCTGCGGCGAGTTCCAGCCCTCCCGCGAGGACGAGGGCCCCGGCGAACGCGCTCGACCGGACGGGGTCGACAGGCCCGGTCGAGGCGACGGCGAGTCCGGCGACCAGCACGGAGACATAGAGGAAGCACGCGACCCAGGTCAGTGCGCGCGGTCCATGCATTCGCTGAGCGTATGGCCAGATTCGTCGCACGGCCACGGTCGCGCGGCGATTGTGGCCGGAGGTCATGGGTCGCCCGGCACTTACCGCCGTGACCACCGGATTCCTACCGTCGAGCTCGACATCGAGAAGGGATTCGACATGGATACACGAGCACTATTGCGACTGGGCGGCGTCTCCGGCTTCGTCTGCGGCGGAGCGATCGCTGCGGCGGGCGTGATCGAACTGATCGCCGCGGGCAAGATACCGATCACCCAGGTTCTCAACGGGGCGGCCGTCCCCTTCGGGATCGGTCTGCTGGTGGCGTTGTACGCACTGCTGCACCAGCGTCTCGGCCGCTTCGGAGCACTCGCCTTCGTCGTGCAATTCCTCGGCTTCGGCTATTTCGCGGGTATCGCCTTCGCTATGAATTTCGTGCTGGTCTATCTGGACAAACCGGTGGTCGACGAATTGCTCACCAGCCCGGCCGAATCCGCCTTCCTTGCCACCGCGGTCCTCGCACTGAGCGGGACGCTGCTGTTCGGCACAGCGCTGCTGCGTAGCGCGGCGGTCCCGCGCGGCGCGGCGATCCTCTACACCGCGGGCCTGTCAGTGCTCTGCCTGACGTTCCTGCTCCCGGCGACGCTGGTCCGCGTCGGACACATCGCGGCCGGATTCGGCATGGTGTGGCTGGCCTGGGCCGTGTGGTCGAGCGCGACAGTGAACTCGGCGGCTACCGCTCGCGCGTGGCAGCCGACACCCGATCCGGCGCGCTAGCGCTACCGGGGCCGCGGCCTACGGCTGACCCGCCGCGCCTTCGGTATCGGTGGTGAGAGCGTCGGCGAAGTTCTCGGCGTAGCCGAGGATGAGCTGGCGCTGGGTGGGCAGCAGAACGGCCAGCTCGTGCCAGGCGATGGCGGTGGGGGAGCCGTAGAGGTGGGTCAGATCGGTGACCAGGGCCGCGGCCTGTTCGGGGGTGGGGGCGGTGGGGCGGGCGAAGGCGAGCAGGGACGCGCCGATGGCGATGTGGCGGTAGCCGTGGAGGGTCATGCGGCGGATGACGGTGTGGTTGTCGTAGGTGCTCCAGTCGTCGGCGAAGTACCCGTTCGGGATGCCGGCGATGGCGAGGTCGTCGCGGTCCACCGGGACGCGCTGGATCAGGACGACGTCGTCGACCACGCGGTCGGGCGAGCGGTTGGCGGCGACGAGCGCGGCGAGTTCGTCCTCGGAGGCGTTGCGGGTGTCGCGCAGGGATTCCCACGGGACACGCGCGGACGGATTGTCCAGCAGCGCGGCGATCCGGGAGATCGTGGCGTTCTCGGCGTGGTGGGTGGCGGCGGGATCGTCCGGGTCGTCGTGGCCCGCGCCGTCGCCTTCCACGAGTCCGAGGGTGGCGTGCATGCTCGTGTACGCGCACTGGCCGAGATCGTCGAGTGTGCACAGGATCCGCGCGTCGGGATGATCCATGCGGACGAGCTCTAACGCGTCGAGCAGCTGGGCGAAGGTGGTGACGTCGTCGAGGCGGGCAACGGTGTTGGAGTCCAGCCGGTTACGTCGAACGGGTGGTTCGCCCGGCTCGAAAGTCGTCATCTGCACCCCGCCATCCTGGCACGGCCTTCGGCGCGTCGGAGTGATCCCGGCGCCGGTGGGCGATGTGGGCCGCGTCTGCGCCGTGCGCTGTGCCCTCGCAGGCGCGTCGCTGCGCGATGTCGGCGTCGGTTGGCCCAGGATTTGCTGCCAACTGGGCGTACCGTACAGTCGGTCCGTGACCGCGCTCGACTTCTCCTTGCTGGTCGTCGCGGGATTCTTTACCGGCTTGATCGGTTTCGTCACCGGGATGGCCTCGATCGTTTCCTATCCGGCGCTGCTGGCCGCCGGTCTGCCGCCCGTCGCGGCCAATGTCACCAACACTGTCGCCATGGTCGCCGTCGGCGTCGGGGCGACCGCCAATTCCGGCCGCGAACTCGTCGGACGCGGATCCACGCTGGTGCGCTGGGCGATGTTGTCGGCGCTGGGCGGGCTTCTCGGTGCGCTCGCCCTGCTGGTCGCCCCGGACGGCGCGTTCGAGGTGGTCGTGCCGTTCCTGGTGGCCATGGCGTCGATCGCGCTGCTGGTGCAACCACTGGTGCGCCGCCACATCGGTGAGCTCAGCGCGCCCTGGATCGTGCCGGTCGGCATCCTGCTCACGTCCGTGTACGGCGGGTATTTCGGCGCGGGCGCGGGGGTGATCTACCTGTCGATGATGCTGCTGTGCACCTCCGAATCCCTCTGGAGCGCCTCGATTCTCAAGAGCTTCCTGCTCGGCATCGCGAACCTGGTCGCCGCGATCGGGTTCGCGGCCTTCGGGCCGGTGCACTGGGGTGCGGCGCTGGCTCTCGGTGCGGGTGCGCTGGCGGGTGGCTGGTGCGGTCCACCGGTGGTGAAAGTGATCCCACCGAGCGTCTTGCGGGTGACGGTCGGGATCTGCGGACTCGGTCTCGCCGTGTACCTGGCTCGATAGGCGGCCCCGCGGCAGTCGGGGACCGTTGCGCGACTGTGCCCCGCGGGGCCGTTGGTTCGCCTGCTGGGGTGTGGTGCGGTCCGTAGCCTGGAGACGGTGCACCACTCAGATAGTGAAATCGCCATCCACGCAACAGAGGTCGCTTCGGCAGTGATTCGGTCGGCGTTCCACGCTCCGCTCACGCGCTACGCCAAACAGGGCGACGACTTCGCCACGCAGGCCGATATCGCGGCCGAGAACGCCATCCTCGATGTCCTCGCGACCGCGTGCCCGGACGACCGGTTCGTCGCCGAGGAATCGGGAGTCACCGGTCCGGCCCGCAGCGACCGCACGTGGTTTGTCGATCCACTCTGTGGCACAAGGAATTTCGCTGTCGACACCACGTTCGTGGCGGTCAATGTCGCCCTGCGCGACGGCGACACCGTGACGGCGGCGGCCACCGCCGACCCGTTCGCCGAGGAAGTGTTCTGGACAGCGGGGGAGGGTGCGTTTCGGCGCGCCGAGGGTCGCGACGAGCCGTTACGGCCGCACTCGGGAAGTCACCTCGTCGATGTCGACCTCGACCACCCGTTCCCGTGGTCGACCCCGGCGCGGCTATTCGACGCCGAAGGCTTCGCGGGCGAATTCCATCCGCGGGTGTTGTCGACCTCCCTGGCCCTCGTCTGGGTCGCGGCGGGACGGCGCGCCGCCTACATCACCGGCGGCGATCTCCGTGACAGTGTGCATTTCACCAGCGCGATCGCGGTGTGCCAGGCGGCGGGCTGCGTGGTCACCGGCCTCGCCGGGCAACCGCTGCACACCGCACCACACGGACTGATCGCGGCAGCGGACGCGCCGACCCATGCCCGACTGGTGGAGGCGGTGGCGGGTCTGCGCGCCGGGTAGCGCTGTGGTGCATCACAATCGGATCCTTCTCACAGACCCACGTTGTGTGTATCTCAGAGTTTCCTCAACATCACTGGGTAGCGTCCGGGCCGTGGCATCGAGGCCTGCGCTGTGTGGCGCCGGTACGACGCCGTCGCCCAGAGGGCGAGATTCCGACCCGACGTAAGGACGAGTGGATGAAGTTTCGTAGGACCGGACGAGTCGCGATCGCAGGACTGGCTGTGGTCGCCGCCCTCGGACTGAGTGCGTGCAGTGACGACAAGGGTGACAAGCCCGCCGCCAAAACCACCACCAGCGCCAAGGCTCAGGGTTCGGCAGCCGCGAACCTGCCCGCCGTGCCGACGGTCGAGCAGCTCAACGCACAGCTGGGCACCGCGCTGGATCCGGCGGTCCCCAACGACCAGAAGCTGGACTTCGTCCAGGGCATCGAGGCCGACCCCGAGCTGCCGAACCGCCTGGCACAGGCCGTGCAGGACAACAACGTCCAGGTGCAGGTCACCGAGGTGACCTCCTTCGGTGACAGCGTCAACGCCAAGGCCAACTTCACCGTCAACGGTCAGACCAATGTCGTCGACGTGCCGTTCGTGGCCGAAGAGGGCAAGTGGAAGGTCCAGAAGTCGTGGGCCTGCGGCATGCTGACCAATCTGGGTCAGACCTCGGTCGCCTGCGCCTGATCGTTCTCGCCGAAGCCCCGTTCGCTGGTCGCGGACGGGGCTTTCGCGTCGGCGCCCGCGATCTCAGCCGCGCAGCGCCGCCCGATCGGGATGATCCCAGCGAACGGTCCACGTCGCTTCCTCGGGATTGTCGGCTGTGTGATCGCGCACAGCGGGCAACGTCCAGTGCTGCTCGGCGGGCGTGCGTCGCAGCGCCGCTCGCTCACTGAGCTCCAAGCGGACCGCGAGATCGAAATCCAGACCTCGACCCAGCAGCATCGGCCCGGCGAGCACCAGCACCAGATCGGCCTGCGCCGTGCGAATCGCCGCCCGAGCGGACCTGTCTCGCTGCTCGTCCCACAGCGCGGGCAGCCAGCGCCCCTCGGTGCGCATCGCGTCCACGATCTCGCGCCGTATCGCCTCGTAGTCGAACCATGCTGTGCGATAAGACCATTCGTCATCGCGCCCGTATTCCATGCGCAGCGACGCGGGGCGCACGTAGTCGTGTAGCGACACCACCGCCGCCGATCGGCCCCGATCCGCGAGCGTCTGCGCGATCCGGCGGCCGAGTTCGACCGGCATCGCGGCGTCGGCGCCGTCCACCGCGAGCAGCCGTCGCCCCGGCAGCTCGACGAGCCGGTCGGCGACGAGCCGGGCGAGGGCGGCGGGTGAGGTGGGAGTGAACGTCGGCACCGGACCATCTCAGCAAATTCCGGGCCGCTGCGCAGAGCCGGACATACCGCCCGGTCGGCAAGGCGATAATCTCGAGCGCATGGCGACAATCGACGAGGCGCTCGCGATCGAGCGACTGGAGCGCGACATCTTCCGCGGTGCTTCCACGGAGTCTCAGCTACCGCGCACCTTCGGCGGTCAGGTGGCCGGGCAGGCGCTGGTCTCGGCGGTCCGTACCGTCGACCGCAGCTTCCAGGTGCATTCCCTGCACGGGTACTTCCTGCGACCGGGCAATCCGGAGGAACCCACCGTCTACCTGGTGGAACGCATTCGTGACGGCCGGTCGTTCTGCACGAGGCGGGTCACCGGCGTGCAGGACGGGCAGGCGATATTCACGATGTCGGCCTCGTTCCATCACGGTGACGAAGGGCCGCAACACCAGGACGTGATGCCCACGGTCGACGGTCCCGACGACCTGCCCGACGCCAGCGTGACCATGACCCCTGAGCGGCTGTGGGCCATGCGTGAATGGGAGCACTGGGACATCCGCACGGTCCCGCAGGAGCAGGTCGTCGCGCGCGACGGCGCCGTCTCCCCCCAGCAGGTGTGGTTCCGGTACCGGCACCCGCTGCCCGACGACCCGATGTTCCACGTCTGCACGCTGGCCTACATGAGCGATATGACGCTGCTCGGCTCGTCGAAGGTGATCCACCCCGACGAACCGACCCAGAACGCCTCGCTCGACCACGCGATGTGGTTCCTGCGCCCGTTCCGTGCCGACGAATGGTTGCTCTACGACCAGTCCTCACCCTCCGCTGGTTTCGGTCGCGCGCTGACCGGCGGCAAGATCTGGGACCGCGAGGGCAACCTGGTCGCCGCTGTCGTCCAGGAAGGTCTGATCCGCACGCCGCGCCAGAAGTGAGCGTGAGCGGGCCCACATCGGGCGCGCTCGTAAGCTCAACGGCTGTGAACGCAACCTCGACCCCCACCCGGCCGACCATCGGCGTCCTCGCGCTGCAGGGCGACGTGCGTGAACACGTTGCCGCGCTGGAGCACTGCGGGGCCGATCCGGTGCTGGTGCGGCGCGAGTCGGAGCTGGCCGCCGTCGACGGGCTCGTGCTGCCCGGCGGCGAGTCGACCGCGATCTCCAAGCTGTTGCAGGCGTTCGACCTGCTCGAACCGTTGCGGGCCCGGCTGCGCGACGGGCTACCCGCGTTCGGGTCCTGCGCGGGCATGATCCTGCTCGCCTCGGAGGTCCTCGACACCAGGGCCGATGCCCAGCACCTGTCCGGCATCGATATGACGGTGCGGCGCAACGCGTTCGGTCGGCAGGTAGATTCCTTCGAGACCGATCTCGACTTCGCCGGCCTCGACACGCCCGTGCGCGCGGTGTTCATTCGCGCCCCGTGGGTGGAGCGGGTGGGTGACGGTGTCGAGGTGCTCGCGCGGGTGCCGCACGGACCCGCCGAGGGCCGCATCGTGGCTGCCAGGCAGGGCAACGTGGTGGCGACCTCGTTCCACCCCGAGGTGACCGGCGATCTTCGGGTGCACGAACTGTTCGTCGACCTGGTTCGCGCGGCGCGCTAAAGCCCGCGTCGGCGGGCGTGGCGGACGGTGAGTAGGCTGGATCGAGCTTGTCCGCCCGGGCAGACGCGCAACCGACTTGAAGGAAGTAGGGCATGAGCGGCCACTCCAAATGGGCCACCACCAAGCACAAGAAGGCGGGGATCGACGCCAAGCGCGGCAAACTCTTCGCCAAGCTGATCAAGAACATCGAGGTGGCGGCCCGCACTGGTGGTAGTGACCCTGCGGGCAATCCGACGCTGTTCGACGCCATCCAGAAGGCGAAGAAGACATCGGTCCCCAACGACAACATCGAGCGCGCCCGCAAGCGCGGCGGTGGTGAAGAGGCCGGCGGCGCCGACTGGCAGACGATCATGTACGAGGGCTACGGGCCCAACGGTGTGGCCGTGCTGATCGAGTGCCTCACCGACAACCGCAACCGCGCCGCGGGCGAGGTCCGACTGGCGATGACCCGCAACGGCGGCAACATGGCCGATCCGGGTTCGGTGTCGTACCTGTTCGCCCGCAAGGGTGTGGTGACCCTCGAGAAGAACGGCCTGTCCGAGGACGACGTCCTCGAGACGGTTCTCGACGCGGGCGCCGAAGACGTCAACGACCACGGCGATCTCTTCGAGATCATCACCGAGCCCGGCGATCTGATCGCGGTGCGTTCGGCCCTGCAGGCCGCGAACATCGACTACGACTCCGCCGAGTCCGGTTTCCAGGCGTCGGTCTCGGTCGCGGTGGACGCCGAGGGCGCTCGCAAGGTGTTCAAGCTGGTCGACGCGCTCGAAGACAGCGACGATGTGCAGAACGTGTACACCAACGTCGACATCTCCGACGAGGTCGCCGCGGAACTCGACGACGAGTAGGGCTCCCGTCCGTCGAACCGCCCCGGCCGTGAATTCGGCCGGGGCGGTTCACGTTCGGGCTAGGACGCGCGCTGCTGGTAGTAGCTCGACATCGACGGGTAGTAGTCGGCGAAATCGGGGCGTTCGGTGTGCGTGCTCGCGGCGACGAACATGTCCGCGTAGTACTCCCAGCCCGGACCGATCTGCGGGATCTCGGCCAGCTGGTATTCGGAGGTCAGGTGGTGGACCAGGCGCAGTTCGGTGGCCGCGCCGGTGTCGAGCAGGGTCACCTCGAGTCGCCACACGCCGATCTGGTCGGTCGAGGAGAGGCCGAGGTGGATCGGCGCGGTGCAGTCGTCGATGCGCATCGACGACCACGGCTCACCCTCCTCGAACCGCATCTGCACCCGGATGGTGTTGCCGGTGCCCGCGTCGCCCTCCCAGGTGCCGTACCAGCTCGCGGTCAGATGCGGGTCGGTCAACCGCGCCCACACCTCCTCGATCGGCAACCCCAACGACCGGGTGATCACCAGATCCCGCCCGTCGGGCGTCGGCACGATGTCACCGGTGGGTATGGCCATGTGGGGTTCTCCTCGTCTCGGACGGACCGACCATGCCTGACTTCCTCGACGGTACCCGTGGTCGACGGCCGATCCCCGGCAGAATGGGGATCATGACGCGAATCGATGCGGTCCGGGGCGACATCACCGAACAGCAGGTGGACGCGGTGGTCAACGCCGCGAACTCCTCGCTGCTCGGCGGCGGTGGCGTCGACGGGGCGATCCATCGCACAGGCGGCCCGCAGATCCTGTCCGAATGCCGTGATCTGCGCGCCTCGCACTATGGCAAGGGTCTGCGAACCGGGCAGGCGGTGGCGACGACCGCGGGGCTGCTCCCCGCCCGCTGGGTGATCCACACGGTGGGCCCCGTGTGGTCGGCTACCGAGGACCGCTCCGAACTGCTCGCCTCGTGTTACCGCGAATCCCTGCGCGTGGCCGACGAATTGGGAGCGTCGACGGTCGCTTTCCCGGCGATCTCCACCGGCATCTTCGGCTGGCCGATGGATGACGGCGCGCGGATCGCGGTCGAGACCGTACGCGCGGCCGAGACCAACGTGACCCTGGTTCGGTTCGTGCTGTTCGACGATCGAGCGCTCGAGGTCTTCGCCGCCGCTGTGGGGTAGGCGCCTGTCCTGTGGTGTCGTTAGCGGGTGCTGATCTCGCGAACTTCGCGCAGGTGTTGTTCCATGGCGGCAGCGGCGGCGGGGCCGTCTCGGTCGTCGACCGCGAGCAGGATCTGGGTGTGGCCGTGGACGGAGACGCGGCGACCGAGCGGAGTGCGGTGCGAGAGGACTCGGGTGTGGCGGGTCCACTCCGTGGTCATCGTGCAGAGGGTGACCAGCAACGGATTCTGGGCGGAATGTGCCAGGAGCGTGTGGAATTCGATGTCGAGCGCCATCGAGTCCGCCGGGCTGAGGGCTTCGTCGGAGCGGTCGATGATCTCGTGCAGCGACAGCAGATTCGATTCGACCGCGCGGAGGGCGGCGAGCTGGGCGATGCGCGGTTCGACCAGCTCGCGGAGTTCGGTCGCGTAGGCGAGTTCGGTGTCGAGGTCGGCGAGGTTGCCGTGCAGTTCGGCGGCGCCGCGGGGGAGCTCGGTGACGGTGCTGCCGCGGCCCTGTCTGCGGTCGACCAGTTTCTTGGATTCCAGCTCGAACATGGCTTCGCGCAGCGAGGGCCGTGACACGTTCAACTGCGCCGCGAGTTCGCGTTCGGGCGGCAGGCGATCGCCCGCGCGCAGGGTGCCGTCGATGATCAGCCGCTCCAGATGCGCGGCGACTTCGGCGCTGACGCTGCCGGTGCGGCGGCGTAGCGGGGGGATCGGCGCGACGGTCACCTGTCTCCTCTCGAAATCTGCTGATTGGTCCGGCCAAGTGTAATCGAGGCACGGTCCGCAGGCCGATATTGCCGGGGTGTAAAGCCTCGGTTACGCACGTTTCGCCCGGTAGCAGGGCTGTTCGTAGTGGAATACCGTTACCGCATCAGATGGTCGGACCAATGTTCGGCCGAGTGTCGCGGAGACCGGAGGAACCACTGTGACCTCGTTGGCTGAGGACCAGATCGCCACCGCATTCCCGGTGTTGCAGCAGGGGATCGGCATCATGCCGGGGATCACCTATGTGCCCGCCGATCCCGATCAGGTGCTGTGGGGCAGGCTGCCGCGTCGGGGCGATACGCCGGTCACCACCGTCGCGCCGGGCACAAGCGTGGTGATCGACACGATCAGTCACGAGGGCATCCTCGACGATCAGGGCTCGGACCCGGTCGCCTACTTTCGCGGGCACGGTGTGGCCCGCGATCAGATCCTCGACGACACCGTCGACGTGGTAGCCCGGCGCGTTCGCGAGGCAGGAGCCGGGCCGCACATCGTGACCGGTCCGATCGCCGTCGACGGCGCCAGGCCCGGCGATCTGCTCGCCGTCCGGATCGAGCACCTCGCCATGCGCGCGCCCTACGGCGTCATCTCGACCCGGCACGGCCGCGGCATGCTGGCCGGAACACCACACGACGGTTCCTACGGTCAGTTCTGCACGGTGACCGGGCAGGACGACGAATGGTTCGGCAGTATGCCGATCGGCCCGGGCAGCCCGCACCGGGCGCGCTTCCCGCTCGCCCCGTTCCTCGGCATCATGGGCGTGGCCACCGACACCGAGAACCGTGCGCACTCCGTGCCACCGGGCGCGCACGGCGGCAATATCGACGTCACACTGCTCACCCCCGGCGCCACCCTGTTCCTGCCGGTGCAGGTGCCCGACGCGCTGTTCTACGTAGGCGACCCACATTTCGCGCAGGGCGACGGGGAGGTGGCGCTCACGGCGCTGGAGGCGCCGTTGCGGGCGACCGTGACCCTGGACCTCGTTCCGGCGGAACAGCTCACCGACATCGGTTCGGGCACAGGGCCGTTCGCCGCCGGGCACGGCCTCGTCATCCCGACCGGGCTCGATCCCGATCTGGACACCGCGCTGTCGCTGTGTGTGGGCAACGCTGTCGACCTGCTCGGCGCGCTGTTCGACACCGATCCGCGCAGTGCCTACCTCTACCTCAGCGCCGCCGCCGATTTCACCATCTCGCAGGCCGTCGATCTGACCCGCGGGGTACACGGCAAGATCCGCGTCGCCGACTTCGCGCATACCACCGGCACCGATCTGGCCCGCTACATCCTGGGGCGGGCGCGGTGACCGCGATGGCGCGGTGCGGCACCGGCGAGTCACGTGGGGTCGACGCCACGGTGTGGCGCGTGGTCGGTTCGCCGCTGGTGGGGGCGACATCGGCAGGCCCACTCGCCGGGCACACGGTGGCCGTGAAAGACCTGTTCGCGGTCGCCGGACACCCCATCGGCGCGGGTGTCGAGGACTTTCTCGCCGAGCGCGCCCCCGAACCCCGCCACGCCGCGGTCGTCGCCGCCCTGCTCGCGGCAGGCGCCACCATCACCGGCATCGCCCGGACCGACGAGTTCGCCTACAGCATCACCGGCGGCAACGGACGCACCGGCATGCCGGTCAATCCTGCTGCACCGAAACGAGTTCCGGGTGGTTCGTCGAGCGGGCCCGCTGTAGCGGTCGCCCGCGGCGAGGCGAGCATCGGCCTGGGTACCGATACGGCGGGTTCCATCCGCGTACCCGCTTCCTATCAGGGGCTCTGGGGCATCAGGGCAACCCGTCACAGCCTCGACACCACTGGCCTACTGCCGCTGGCGCCCTCGTTCGACACCATCGGCTGGCTCGCCCGTGACGCCGGCGCCCTGCTCGCTGTGGCCGATGCGCTGTACGCGAATTCCGTCGTGCCCCACCAGGGCGCGGTCTCGGACTCGGCATCGAGATCCGGTGCGCCGAGCGCCGCCGCATCTTCGATGGAGGGGATGGAACTCGTCATCGACCCGGTCCTTGCGGCGGCAGCGGAGCCCGAGATCGCCGAACAGTGTCTGCGGGCGGCCGTGGAACTCGGCGCTCGACCGATTGCCCTGCGTGGCGAACTCGACCGCTGGTTCGCGGCGTTTCGGACAGTGCAGGCGTACGAGGCGTGGGCCGGGCACGGTGACTGGCTCAGAGCGCATCCCGGCGCGCTCGAACCCGAGGTCGGCGACCGTTTCACCTGGGCCGCAACCGTGACCGCCGACGGTGCCGCCGCCGCGGGCAAGGTCGTGGCCGAGGCCGCCGCGCGGATTCGCGGGACCATCGGCCACGGCGTGCTGGTGCTGCCGACGACGGCGGGACCGCCGCCGTTGCGCGCGGCCGATCAGCGCACGCGCGACGCAGTGCGTAGCGCGACCCTGCGACTGACCTGCCTGGCGTCGATCGCCGGCCTCCCGGCGGTCACCCTGCCGCTGCCCGACCGTGACGGTCTCCCCGCCGGGCTGTGCCTGATCGGCGCCGCGAACACCGACCGTGCCCTCATCCGCCGCGCGACACGCTGCGCCGCCCGACTGGCGAACCTATGAGAAATGGACCCGCAATGCCTGCCTCCGACACGCCGTGGACCGCCACCGCTCCCGCGATGAATCGCCCACTCGGCCGGGTTCTCTCGGCCCTGTTCGCGGCATTGCTCATCGCGACCGGCCTGACCGCCTGCGTGTCGACACCGGGCGGCGACAGCGACCCGGCGTCGGTGCGGATCGGCACGTTGCGTGGGCAGCCGCATCTCTACGCGCCCTACTTCATGCAGCGTTTCGCGCCCGCGGGCACTACGTACGAGATCGTGCTGTTCGAGAATTCACCCGATATCAAGAACGCGATCGCCTCGGGCACCATCGATTTCGGGGTGCTCGGCGCACCGTCGATGCTGGCGGGCAGCGCCGCGGGGCAGGATGTGAAGATCGTCGCCTCCGCCGCCGACGGTGGGTCGGCGCTCGTCGGCAAGCCGGAGATCACCACGGTGAACGGCTTGCGCGGCAAGAAGATCGGATTCCCGCAGGGCTCCTCGCAGGAGATCCTGCTGCGGCTCACCTTGACCGCGCACGGCCTCGACCCGGCCACCGACGTGCAGTTGGTCAACCTCTCCTACTCGGATATGGCCAACGCCTACAAGTCCGGCCGGATCGACGCGTTCCTGAGCGCCGAGACCGCGCCGTCGATCGTCATGCAGGTCGGCGCGCACCCGATCGCTTCGCCGTACGACACCGCGATCGGCGCGGTGAACATCGTCTTCGGTACCAGGGGCGCGCTGATCGACCGGGATCGCGACCGGGTGCAGCAGGCGGTGCGCAGCTTCGTCCAGGCGATCGAGTACATGAAGGGCGATCACACCGCCTGGGTCGACGGGCTCGTCACCACCTTCGGTCTGGACCGCGCGATCGTCGACACCGCGACGAAGAACGTCTGGTTGCGGTGGGAACTCGACGACGAATATCGCGGCCGGGTGGTCGCCCTTGCCGAGCAGATGCGGGCCTTCGACCAGCTGTCCAAGGCGCCCGACATGGCGAAGGTGTTCGACACCGGGTTCCTGACCCCCGCGGGTATCGGGCGATGACGGCGCTCGACGCACCACCGGCCGTGCGCACCACCGACGCGCCGCCCGACAGCCGGTGGCGGATTCCTGATCGGGCGCTGACGGTGCTGTGGGCGCTCCCGGTCCCGCTGCTGCTCGGGCTGCTGTGGGATCGCGGTGTCGAAGGCGCGTGGACGCTGCCCTTCGGCATCCAGATGCAGTTCCTGCCCACACCGTACGACGTGGCGCGGCGCTCGGCCGACCTCGCGTTCGGTGGCGTCATCGGGGACACCTACAGCGGCACCCTGTGGTTGCACCTCTACGCCAGCACGCTGCGGGTGCTGCAGGGGTTCTTGTTCGCGGCCGCCGTCGCGATCCCGCTCGGGATCGTGATGGGTCGCTCCCGGCTGGTCTACCGGATGCTCGAACCGACCATCAACCTGGTGCGGCCGATCCCGGTGACCGCGTGGGCCCCGCTGTCACTGCTGATCATCGGCTTCGGCGACCGCTCGACGATCTTCCTGGTGTTCCTCGCCGCGGTGTTCTCGATCCTGCTGAACACGATCGCCGGGGTGCGCGCGGTGCCGAAGCGGCTGCTCGAGGCCGCCGCGATGCTGGGCACCCCACCCGCGCACACCCTGTACAAGGTGGTGCTGCCCGCCGCCGTGCCGAGCATTGTCTCGGGGCTGCGGATCGCGCTCGGCCTGTCGTGGGTGATCCTGGTCGTCGGTGAGACGGTAGGCATCCGAATCGGGTTGGGAGCGTTGATCACCCAGGCCAGAGAACAGTCACGCACCGACCTGATCATCGCGGTGATGATCGTGATCGGGCTGGCCGGATTCGTCGCGGACCGGTTGCTGATGCTGCTGGTCAAGCTTGTCGCGGGCCGTAGGCCGCTCCTTCCGTGATCGCGCAGACAGGACCCTCATGAAGATCTACTCCACTCGCCGCCGCCCACAGCGCCCCGCGCGCATCGTCGTCGACAGCGTCGGTAAGCGCTATTCCCGTGCGCCGGGATTCGCCGTCGACCATGTCGAACTCGACATCGCCGCAGGCGAGTTCATCTGTGTCGTCGGCGCCAGCGGCTGTGGTAAGTCCACGCTGCTGCGGATTCTCGCCGGGTTGGAGGCAGCCACCACCGGCACGGTCACCGTCGCCGACGAACCGGTCAGCGGGCCGGGCCCCGAGCGCGGTGTCGTATTCCAGGACTACGGGCTGTTCCCGTGGCTCACGGTCGCCGAGAACATCGCCTACGGACCGAAGCAGGCCAGGATGACCCGGCCCGACATCCGCGAGATCACCGACCGCTGGCTCGAGACCGTCGGCCTGACCCGAGTACGGAAGTCGTTCCCGCACCAGCTCTCCGGCGGAATGCAGCAGCGCGTGGCGATCGCCAGGGTGCTGGCGAACAGTCCCGCCGTCCTGCTGATGGACGAACCGTTCGGCGCACTCGATGCCCTCACCCGCACGGACATGCAGGTCGAGCTGAAACGCATCCACCACGAGACCGCCGTGACCGTCGTGTTCGTCACCCACAGTATCGACGAGGCGGTCTACCTGGCCGACCGCGTCGTGGTGATGGCCGGTGGCGCGGCCCACGGCAACGCGGGCCACGTGCGCGAGATCGTCGAGATCGACCTGCCCGGCGAACGCGACTCCACCACACCGGAATTCAACGCCTATAAACGGCGCATCGACGCCCTCGTCCACCGCGGCAACCACAGCGCGGCCTGATCCGTCGTCGCGCGATCCGGGCGAAGTCGGTGAGCCGTGTGCGGCATCGTGCGGAAGCGCCGCGTCAGCGTGCGGGGACCGCAGGGGCGAGGATTTCGGTGACTCGTGTGGTGCGCGCGATGATGCGGCCCGCCTTGATGACATAGCAGCGGTCGGGGCGGTCGAGTAGGGCGTCGGCGAGGCGGTGTGTGCCGAGGACGACGAGGTCGGCTCGGGCGCCGACGCGCAGGCCGTGGCGGTCGGCGATGCCGAGCACCCTGGCCGCGTCGGTGGTGGCCATGTCGAGGACCCGGCGCAGGTCGGCATCGCCCGACAGATGACCGGTCTGGGCCAGGAACAGGCCGATGTCGAGGAGGTCGGCGTTGCCGTACGGGGTGAAGGCGTTGCGAATGTTGTTGGAGGAGTAAGCGGTTGTCACACCGGCTGCCCACAGCTCGCGGACCGGCGCGACGCCTCGACGTACCGCGGCCTGATCGCCGCGCCCGCCGAGGTGCATGTCGGTGGCAGGCAGCGGAACCACGGCGACGCCGGCCTGGGCGAGGCGGGCCATGGTCGCCTGTCGCTCGCGCGGGGGACGGCCGGCCAGGGAGGTGACATGGCCGATGGCGACCCGGCCGCCGAGTCCGGCGCGCTGGGTGGCATCGGCGATGTAGTCGGCCATCGCGAACCGGGGGTCGGTGGCATCGTCGGCGAAATCGGCGTGGATGTCGACGGGGACACCGAATTCGGCGGCCAGCTCGAAGACCAGGTCCACGTGCCGGCGGCAGTCGGTGACGTCGGTTTCGTTGTAGGAGCACCCGCCGATCACGTCGGCACCGAGGTGAAGCGCCGCGCGCAACAGGTCGAGGGTGCCGGGCGCGCGCAGGATTCCCTCCTGCGGAAAGGCCACGATCTGGAGGTCGATCAGATCGCGATACTCGTCGCGCAGACCCAGCAGCACCTCGACACCGAGCAGCCCGACGATCGGATCGACATCCGGGTGCGCGCGCAGTGCGGTGGTGCCGTGGGTGATCGCCTGATCGAGGACCCGGCGCGCCCGGTCGCGCACCCCGTCGGCGGTGAACCCCCGTTTGAGTTCGCCGGTCACCTCGATCGCGCCCCCGAGAGTGCCGTCGGGCGCGCTCCGCTGACGATCGAGCAGCGCCTTGTCCAAGTGCACATGGGATTCGATCAGTCCGGGAATGACAACCCTTGTCGCGCAATCGATCTCGGTTGTCCCGATGTCCGGTAGCGCGGGCCCGATCGCGGTGATGACGCCGTCGGTGACGGCGATATCGACCAGGTTGGCGTCATCGGCGATACACGCGCGACGCAGCAGCAGATCGACCATGACAACCTCCAGTCGCAGAGCGGGACCCCGTTTGTATACGACTCTGAGGTTTCGGGCGATGACGGCGATTGCTGCGCCCGTGTTACGTCCTAGGGCGTAGGTACAGACGCGGGGGCGGGCTCGGCTTCGGCTCGTGGTCGCAGGCGATAAGCCGAGGTGGCGTGGGCGATGTGTTCGGCGACCACCGTGCTCGCTCGGTCGGGATCCCGCGCCTCCAACGCCGCGCAGATCTCCTCGTGCTCGTGCCAGGAATCCTCGGCGCGGCGGGGGAGTTCGACCGAGTACACCCAGGCGATCTTCCAGCTCAGCTGGGTGATCAGCTGGCTGAGCAGCGCGCTGCCCGACGCCTCGGCCAGTACCTCGTGGAAGCGGCTGTTGAGCCGGGCGAGCTCGCCGAGTCTGCCGTCGCGCACCGCTTCCTGGCCGAGGGAGGTGAGTTCCTTGAGTCGTCCCAGCTGTTCGGGGGTGCGGCGTACGGCGGCCCTACCGGCGCACATCGGTTCCAGCAATGCCCTGATCTCGAGCAGATCGGCCGCCTCCGCCTCGGTGAGCTCGGCGACGAAGGTTCCCGCATAGGGGCGTGACCAGGCGAATCCCTCGGCTTCGAGGGTGCGCAGCGCCTCTCGGACCGGGACGCGGGAGACGCCGTACCGCTCGGCCAAGGTGTCCTCGGTGAGGCGCTGGCCGGACCGGAACTCGCCCCGAATGATGTCGTCGCGGATCGCGCGGCACACCTGCTGCGGTGTCATGCGCCCAACGGTGTTGCTCACGTCGCCCCCAACGGTCGAATGGCTTTCGGAGGAATTGCTCCAAATCTACGGTATCCGGGCGGGGGTTCTGCCCCGACAGCGCTCGGCGCGAACGGGTGACAATTATCGTATACGATCGCACGACGCTCTGTCGGAAGGATTTCATGGACCCCGTGCATCTAGCGCTGCTGCTGGCCGCAGGACTCGGCGCAGGTTTCTGCAACGCCATCGCGGGCGGCGGCAGCCTGCTCTCGTTCCCCGCGCTACTCGCACTCGGCTTGCCCCCGGTGACCGCCACTGTCACCAATTCGGTCGCGGTCTGGCCGGGCTACCTGGGGGGTGCGGCCGCGCTGCGCAAGCGCGCCGAGGACTACCGGGCACTGCTGCCGCGGCTGGTCGTGATCAGCGTCGTCGGCGCCGTGCTCGGGGTGCTCGCGCTGCTCGCCGCGCCGGCCGAGGTGTTCGCCGCGCTGGTGCCTTTCCTCGTTCTCGGGGCGACCGCGGTGTTCGCCGCGCAACCATGGCTCTCGCGCACTCTCGGTGCCCGCCACCCGGATTCGCGCACCACCCTCTACCTCGGGGTCTTCGCGGGCAGCGTTTACGGCGCCTACTTCAACGGCGGCATGGGCATCGTGCTGCTGACCGCGCTCGCCCTCGGCCTCGATGCCTCCGCGCAACTGCTCAACGGGCTGAAAAGCCTGCTCACGCTGACCGTGTCGACCACCGCCATGGTGGCCGTCGCACTGTTCGGACCGGTGGACTGGCTCGTCGTCGCGATCCTCGCGCCGACCTGTCTGCTCGGCGGTGTCCTCGGCGCGAAGTTCGCCGACCGGCTGCGACCCGCCGTCTTCCGGACCGTGGTGATCGTCTTCGGCGTCGGCGCCGGGTCCGCCATGTTGATCACCGGCTGACCGCGCCCACCCGACCGCCACACCCCGCGACCGAAAGGACCCCTGATGACCGACCTACTCCTGCGCGGTGGCCGACCGTGGACACCCGGCGCCACACCGGAGCTCGCTGACCTCCACCTCGCCGACGGCCGGATCGCCGCGATCGGCACGAGCCTCGCCGCGCCCGACGCCGAGATCATCGACCTGGACGGTGCGTTGGTGCTGCCCGGCCTGGTGGAAACCCACTGTCACCTGGACAAGACCTTGTACAGCGCGCCATGGGTGGCCAACTCGGGTGGACGAACGCTGGCCGGGCGCATCGCCAACGGGGAACGCCGCCGCGCCGAACTCGGCATTCCGAACGCCGAATACGCCGCGAACCTGTTGGGCGCCATGGTCGGATACGGTACGTCCCACGTGCGCAGCCACGTCGACATCGATCCCGACATCGGGTTGCGGGGCGTCGAGCAGGTGCGGGCCGCCGCCGAACGCCACGCGGGGCGGGTCGAGGTGGAACTGGTCGCCTTCCCGCAGGGCGGGCTGATCACGCGCCCCGGCACCGCCGAATTGATGGCGGCGGCGCTGGCCGACGGTGTCGAGGTCGTCGGCGGCCTGGACCCGGCGGGCTACGACAACGATCCGGTCGGCCAGCTCGATGTGATCTTCGATCTCGCCGACAAGTTCGGCGCCAAGGTCGATATCCACCTGCACGACGGTGGAGCCATGGGCGCCTGGGAGTTCGGTCTGATCATCGAACGCACCAAGGCGACGGGGCTTGCGGGTCGGGTCACCATCAGCCACGCCTACGCGATGGGCCAGCAATCCGACGACGAACAGCGCCGCATAGCCGACGCGCTCGCCGAGGCAGGTGTCGCCATGGTGACCTGTGCGGTCGGTGAGGCGGCGGTCGTTCCCGTCCGCGTGATGCACGAGGCGGGCGCCACCCTCGCGCTGGGCAACGACGGCATCCGCGACCTGTGGACGCCCTACGGCGACGGCGACATGCTGCGCCGCATCAATACCGTCGCCTACCGAGACCGCCTTGTCGCCGACGCGGAGATCGAACTCGCGCTCGTCGCGGGAACCTATGGCGGCGCAAGGGTTCTCGGCCTCGACGACTACGGCCTTGCGGTCGGCGCACCTGCCGATCTGTTCGTGGTGGAGGCCGAGACGCCCGCCGCCGCGGTGGTGCAACTGCCCACCCGGCAGCTCGTGGTGAAGCATGGCCGGATCGTGTCGCGGGCGGGCGTTTCGCACAGCTGAAGTGATCGTATACGAAACAGGGACGTAATCGCGACGACCGCTGGCGGCAATGGTATGCCACTAGAAATAGTGCATGAGCGCCACGGTTTCCACCGCACCCGCACGATCGGGCCGGGACTCGTATACGACTGCTGAACGCGACGAGCCCGGTCCCGCCCTGTCCTTCGATCACGTGACGTTGACCTTCGGCAACGGCACCACCGCCGTCGCCGACATCGACATCGCCGTTCGCAGTGGCGAATTCGTCTCGCTGGTCGGGCCTTCCGGCTGCGGCAAATCGACCCTGCTCCGCCTGGCCGCCGGATTCGAGAAACCCACGGCGGGCACTGTCGGTGTCGGCACTCGCCGCCTCGGCTACGTCTTCCAGGAATCCACCCTGCTGCCATGGCGATCGGTGCGGCAGAACGTGGAACTCCCCGGCGAGCTGGAAGGTATCGACAAGACCACCCGTCGCGCCGCCGCCGCGGACGCCATCGAACGGGTCGGGCTGGCGGGGTTCGAGAAGCACAAACCCGCCCAGCTGTCCGGCGGCATGCGGATGCGCGCCTCCATCGCGCGCGCTCTCACGTCGCGGCCGGAACTGTTCCTGTTCGACGAGCCGTTCGGCGCGCTGGACGAGATCACCCGGCAGCGGCTGAACGAGGAGGTGAGCACCCTGTTCCGCCGTGACGGGTTCGCCGGAGTGTTCGTCACCCACTCGGTGGGGGAGGCGGTGTTCCTGTCCACGCGAGTGGTGGTGCTCACCGGTCAGCCGGGTCGGGTAACTGCCGAGATTCCGGTTCCGTTCGACTTCCCGCGCACCCCGGAGCTGCGCTACACCCCCGAATTTGCCCGCCTCTGCGCCGAGGTGTCGGCAGCGCTGCGTGGACAGGAGACCGCCGCATGACCACCGTCGCCGTCGCCGGGGGAGTCGTCGCGGAATCGGCGGCGAAACCCAAGTACCGCTGGCCTTTTCGGATCGCCCCGGTCCGTGTCATCGCCCCGGTCCTGGTGTTCGTCGCCGTCCTCGGACTCTGGTCGCTGGTCAGCCACCAACTGCTGGCCGAGGAGTCCCGGTTCCTGCTGCCCGCGCCGGAACAGGTGATCGGCAAGGGGTTGCTCGATCCGCTGGCCCGGTCGACGATCCTGACCGCGCTGTGGTCGACGGTGCAGGTCGCGCTCGTCGGGCTGGTGATCGCGATCGCGCTCGGCGTCGGCTTCGCGGTGGTCATGAGCCAGGCGCGCTGGGCCGAATACTCGCTGTATCCGTACGCGGTGGTGCTACAGACGATTCCGATCCTCGCGGTGGTGCCGCTGTTCGGTTTCTGGTTCGGCTACGAGTTCTCCAGCCGGGTGATCGTCTGCGTGATGGTGGCGCTGTTCCCGGTGATCACCAATACGTTGTTCGGCCTCAAATCGGTGGCGCCCGCCGAGCACGACCTGTTCACGCTGCACGGCGCCTCGCGGTGGCAGCGATTGGTGAAACTGCAACTGCCCGCCGCCCTTCCGGCGATGATCTCCGGCTTCAAGATCTCCGGCGGCCTGGCCATCATCGGCTCCATCGTGGCCGACTTCTTCTTCCGTCAGGGCGAACCCGGCATCGGCCGGATGATCGATGTCTACCGTCAGCAACTCGCGACCGAGGAACTACTCACCGCGCTGCTGATGTCCTCACTGGTCGGCCTGATCCTGTTCTGGTTCTTCGACTTCCTGGCCGGGCGTGTGGACCGCGCGCACGGACTACGTCGCGGCAAGTAGCTGACTTCCCCTGTCTCACTCTCACATTCGCTCGACCCCGAAGGATTCCGGTGCGCAAATCTCTCCTCGCCACGGCCGTATTCGCCGGCGCCACAGTGCTGACCGCCTGCAACAGCGCGACCTCGGTGCCCGGCCCCACCGGTCAGGGTGTCCTCGCGGGTGTCTGCCCGTCGACCGTGGTCATCCAGACGGACTGGTTCGCCACGCCGGAGCGGGCCGCGGCCTATCAGCTGGTCGGACCGAACGGCACGGTCGACGTGAAGAAGGGCGCCTACTCCGGTGCACTCGGTGACACCGGCGTGAATGTCGAAGTGCGCCTCGGCGGCCCGTTCCTCGGTGGCCAGCCGGTGCCTGCCCAGATGTATCAGGACCAGAGCATCACGCTCGGTTTCGTGCCGACCGACGACGCCGTGCGGGCACAGTCGAAGTTCCCGGTGACCGGGGTGTTCGCCTCGCTCGACGTCAATCCGCAGATCGTCCTGTTCGATCCGGCGACCTACCCGCAGATCACGTCGTGGAAGGACGTTCCCGCGTCGGGCGCACCCGTGGTCTACAGCGAGGGCAAACTGTTCATGGACTATCTGATCGCCCACGGCGACGTGAAACCCGACCAGGCCGATGCCTCCTTCGACGGCACCCCAAGCCGGTTCGTCGCCGAACGCGGCCGGGTGATGCAGCAGGGGTACGTCTCCAACGAGCCCTACCGGTGGGAACACGACGTGAAGGGGTGGCTGAAGCCGGTGAAATCGTTGCTGATCCACGAGTCCGGCTACGAGATCTACCCGCACGCCTGGTCGGTGCGCGCCGGGGAGATGGAAAAACTCAGCCCCTGCCTGAGCAAGCTGGTGCCGATGCTGCAGCAGGCCCAGATCGACTACATCAGCGATCCGGAACCGGTCAACGCGGCGCTGCTGCGCATCGCCCAGACGATTCCCGACGGTCCGCCGATGACGGCGGGCGGCAACACCGACTCGGTGAAAGTCCAGCTCGCCCAGAAGATCGTCGGCAACGGCTTCGACAACAGCCTCGGTGATTTCGATACCGCCCGCGTCGACCGGGTGATCAGCGCCGTCACCCCGATCCTGCGCAAGCGTGGCGTCGAGGTTCCCGACGGCCTCGCCGCCGACGCGATCGTCACCAACAAGTTCATCGACCCGACGATCGGACTGAAGAGCACGCCGTAGCGCTGCCGTCGGCGACGGTCCGCGAATGTGTCGGACCCCGGTGGCATGCTCGCGGTCATGGCGGAAACCAGTGTGCCGTTTCGGGTTCGGATCCCGATTCGGGTGTCCGACCTCGACCCGCAACTGCATGTCACCGGCGCGGCGTATCAGCAGTTCGCCGACCACGCGCGGTTCGCCTGCGTGACCGAAGCGGGGGTCTCGGTGCCGGATTTCCTCGCGGCGGGGGTAGGACCGGTCAATCTCGAGTTGAACGTTCGCTATCTGCGGGAGTTGCGCGCGAACGACACCGTCGAGGTCGACTGTCGGTGGGAGTGGGGGCAGGGCAAGACCTATCGGGTGGAGCACACCCTCACCAGGGACGACGGTGAGGTTGCCGCGACGGTGTCGTATGTGAGCGGCCTGCTCGACCTGCGCACGCGCAGGTTGGTCGCGGATCCGGCGCGGGTCTGGGCCGAGCACGCCCGCGATCCCGCCCTGCTCGGGCTGTCGCCGCGACCGGCGTGAGATCGTGTCGTTGGTGGGTCCGAACCCGGGAATGCTCTAGACTTTCGAACAACTGTTCGTGTCTTCGAAGGGGTGGCCGGTGCGGGTGATGGGCGTCGATCCGGGGCTTACCCGGTGCGGGCTCAGCATGGTGGACAGCGGCCCGGGCCGGAAGGTGGTCGCCCTCGACGTGGGGGTGGTGCGCACACCGCCGGACGCCGAGCTGGCCTTGCGATTGATGGCTGTCGCCGATGTCGCCGAGGAGTGGATGGACACCCATCGGCCCGAAGCCGTCGCGATCGAGCGGGTATTCGCTCAGCACAATGTGCGCACTGCGATGGGGACGGCGCAGGCCGGTGGGGTGATCGCGCTGGCCGCGGCGCGGCGCGGGATCCGGGTGGCCTTCCATACGCCCAGCGAGGTGAAAGCCGCTGTCACCGGGAACGGTACGGCGGACAAAGCGCAGGTGACCGCCATGGTGACGCGGATTCTCGGGTTGCAGGTGGCGCCCAAACCGGCGGATGCCGCCGACGCGCTCGCGCTCGCGATCTGTCATTGTTGGCGGGCGCCGCTGATGGACCGGATGGCGGCCGCGCAGGCGCAGGCGGAGCAGGTCCGCCGCCGCTACGAACAACGGCTCGCCGAACAACGGAAGGTGGTGCGCGGGTGATCGCGTCGGTACGCGGCGAGGTACTCGAGATCGCGCTCGATCACGTGGTGATCGAGGCCGCGGGTGTCGGGTACCGCCTCAATGCCACCCCGGCCACCCTCGCCGGGCTCACCCGTGGCGAACAGACCCGTCTCTACACGGCGATGATCGTGCGCGAGGACTCGATGACCCTGTTCGGGTTCGCCGACACCGAGGCGCGCGAACTGTTCGGGCTGCTGCAGACCGTCTCCGGCGTCGGCCCTCGCCTGGCGATGGCGGTGCTCGCCGTGCTCGAACCCGAGGCGCTGCGAAAAGCACTGGCCGAGAGCAACGTCTCCGCCCTCACCCGGGTCCCCGGCATCGGCAAACGTGGCGCCGAGCGGATGGTCGTCGAGCTGCGCGACAAGGTGAACCAGGTGGCTGTTCCCACCGGTCCGCCCGGCGCGGAAACGCCGAGTACCCCTGTGCGCGAACAGGTTTCCGAAGCGCTCGTCGGCCTCGGGTTCCCCGCGAAACAGGCCGAACAGGCTGTCGACACCGTCCTCGCCGACGCCCCTACCGCCACCACCTCGGTGGCATTGCGCGCGGCTCTCGGCCTGCTCGGCAAGAACAGGTAGACCGTGTTCGACGACGACATCGACGAGACCGACGAATCCGACCTCACCGCGCGGTACCTCAGCACCGACGGCGAAGCCGAAACCGGCCTGCGGCCGACCTCGCTCGACGAGTTCATCGGCCAGCCCCGCGTGCGCGAACAGCTCGCACTCGTGCTGCGCGGCGCCCGCCAGCGCGGCGCCACCCCCGACCACGTCCTGCTGTCGGGACCACCCGGCCTCGGTAAGACCAGCATGGCGATGATCATCGCGGGCGAACTGGGCACCGCCCTTCGCATCACCTCGGGACCGGCCCTGGAACGCGCGGGCGACCTCGCCGCCATGCTGTCCAACCTGGTCGAGGGTGATGTCCTGTTCATCGACGAGATCCACCGAATGGCCCGCCCGGCCGAGGAAATGCTGTACCTGGCGATGGAGGACTTCCGCGTCGACGTGGTGGTCGGCAAGGGCCCCGGCGCGACCTCGATCCCCCTCGACATCGCCCCGTTCACCCTGGTCGGCGCCACCACCCGCTCGGGCGCGCTCACCGGCCCGCTGCGCGACCGTTTCGGCTTCACCGGCCACATGGACTTCTACGACCCCGCCGAACTGCTGCAGATCCTCACCCGCTCGGCCCGCATCCTCGGCGTGCAGATCGACCAGGACGCCGCCGCCGAAGTCGCCGGACGCTCCCGCGGTACCCCACGAATCGCCAACCGGCTGCTGCGCCGGGTCCGCGACTACGCCGAGGTCAGAGCCGACGGGTTCATCACCCACCCCATCGCGATGGCGGCGCTCGAGGTCTACGACGTCGACGCGCTCGGCCTCGACCGGCTCGACCGCGCTGTCCTCGGCGCGCTCGTGCGTGGCTTCGGTGGGGGACCGGTGGGGGTGTCGACCCTGGCCGTGGCGGTCGGCGAGGAGGCGGCCACCGTGGAAGAGGTCTGTGAACCGTTCCTCGTTCGCGCCGGGCTCGTCGCCCGCACGCCCCGAGGCCGGGTCGCGACCGCGGGGGCCTGGGAACATCTGGGCCTGGTGCCGCCGCCCGATCTGGTCATCGGCGCCATCGAAGTGCGTGGGCGTGAACCGCAACCGAGTGTCGAGGGCTTGGACTGAAATACCCCGCCTCCGGACGGGCATCGCGCCGCAACGTCGTCTACTGTCGATTCGGTGGCAGTCCTAGAAGTGGTGCAACGACTCCCCGAGCCGTTGCGTTCCCTGCTCATGAAGCATCGGGAACTTCTGAAATTCGCCGTGGTCGGCGCGATCACCTGGTTCATCGACACCGGGGTCGTGTACGCGGTGAAACTGACGGTGCTCGGGGACAAGCCGCTCACCGCGCGCCTGCTCGGCGCGCTGATCGCGACCATCGCCTCCTACATCCTCAATCGCGAGTGGTCCTTCCGCGCCCGCGGCGGCAGGCAGCGTAGCCATGAAGCGGCCCTGTTCTTCGCCGTCAGCGCGCTGGGCATCGTGGTCACCATGATCCCGCAGGCTATCTCGCTCTATGCGCTGAATCTGCGTGTGCCGCACGTGGATCCGACGGTACAGATGGTCGCCAACTTCATCTCGGGACAGATCCTGGGCGTCCTGCTGGCCATGGCGTTCCGCTTCTGGGCCTTCCGTCGCTACGTCTTCCCCGACGACCTGCGCGAAGCCGAACTCCACAGCATCCAAGGGTAGGAACGGGCGGGTTCGCCGCTGGGGGTTTCGGCCGCCTTGATCTGGACTGACCGGAGGGTGCGACGAAGGAGTGCCCGGAGGGAGGGAAGATCAAGGTTCCCAGGCCGAAACCCAGCGGCGCCAGCCGCCATAACTATTGACGGCGTTCGGGGTGCTCCAGTGCGGTGATCACCAGGTCGATGAAGGCGTCTACTTCTTCGCGGGCGTAGCCGCGGGTGCCGAGGCGGGTGTCGTTGAAGCGGACGCCGCGCACATCGGAGGTGGTGAGGCTGCCTGGGCCGTTGTGGGCCAGGGTCGCCGCGACCAGGTCGAGGAAGGCGTCGACCTCTTCCTCGTGGTAGCCGCGCCTGCCGACGGCGGACTGGGTGAAACGCATGCGGTGCACGTCGTCGGGGGTGAGTATCTCGGCGACATCGTCGCCGGCACGCGCCGCCGGAACGGGCGGGCCACCCTTCTGCCGGTGTTCGAGCTCGGTCCGCACGCGGTCGAGGAAGTCGTCGACCTGGTCGGCCTGATAGCCGCGACCGCCGAAACGCGGTGCGCCGAAGTGCACGTGGCGGATGTCGTCGGCGGTGAGCCCGCCCTGCCCGTCGAGGGTGGCCGACACCTGTTCCAGAAAGGCGTCGACCTCGTCTGCGTGGTAGCCGCGATGGCCCAGAGTCGGCATGGCGAAGTGGGTGCGGCTCACATCGTCGGGCGTCACAGCGGTCATTGTCTCAGGATTGCCCTTCTATCCCACGGCTTTTCGCTATCGGGCAGCGGCGCGCACGCCATCGATGAACAGCCGCCGCACGGCGTGACTGTACACCGACATCGATGCCGGATCAGGGGTACGCATGCCCGATACGAGCCCGGCGACGATCATGCCCAGTGCCGCCTTGGCGGTATTGGCGGTGTCGATATCGGCGCGTAGGTAACCGACGCGCACACCGTGCTCGAGGTAGCGCGTCATGAGGATCTCGGTGGCGTCGACCAAGCCGTACACCCGCGCGGTGAGTTCGTCGTCGATACCGGTGGCGTGGAACAGCAGCAGGTGCGCCGTGCGTGGATCGTCGAGCAGGACGCGGGTGAGCGAGTCGCCGATCCGGTCGATCAGCGCGGCGTATTCGTCGATGGTCGCGGCGCTCTCGGGCTCCATGTTCTTGTCGAGCGCGCCGAAGATCCGCCCGCTCACCTCGTCGATGACGTGGTCGATGATGTCGCGCTTGTTCGCGAAATAGCGGTAGAAGGTGCCGTGCCCGATGCCCAGACGCGTGGCGATATCGGCGATGCCGGTGGCGTGATAGCCCTTCTCGGCGAAGCAGTCGAACGCGGTATCGATGATCTCCCTGCGCAATTCGGCTTTGCGTTGGTCGATTCGCGAGGGTGGCTTCGTCACATTGACGATGTTACAGTCGGCGTAATCAGAATGACATGTCATTCTCGTGATCTCGGTGTGGAGGTTCGACGTGGTTCCTCAGTTCGACGCGGTGGTGGTCGGAGCGGGTTTCGGTGGCATCGGCGCAGGTATCGAACTCGACCGGCTCGGGCTGCGCGATTTCGTCATCCTGGAACGCGAGGACGACCTGGGTGGCACCTGGCATGTGAACAGGTATCCGGGCCTGGCGGTCGACATCGCCTCGGTGACCTACTCCTACTCCTTCGAGCCGAACCCGCGCTGGACCCGGCTGTTCGCGCCCGGCGCCGAGCTGAAGAAATACGCCGAGCACGTGGCCGACAAATACGATCTGCGCAGGCGGATGCGGTTCGGGACCGTCGTCGACGGTGCGCGCTGGGACGCGGAGAACCAGCAGTGGGTGGTCACGATCGCCGGCGGTGAGACGCTGACCGCGCGCTATCTGCTCGCGGCGACGGGGTTCCTGTCCCAGCCCTACACTCCGCCGTTCCCCGGCATCGAGACCTTCGCGGGCAAGATCATCCACACCACCGACTGGGACGCCGACTACGACCTGACCGGCCGCAAGGCCGCCATCATCGGCACCGGCGCCACCGCGGTGCAGTTGGTGCCCGAGGTCGCGAAGAAGGTCGACGCGCTGACCGTGTTCCAGCGGACCCCGATCTGGGTGGTGCCCAAGGTCGACGCGCCGATTCCGGGGGTGGTGCGGGAACTGTTCGACAAGGTTCCGCTCACGCAGAAGGCGGCGCGGCTGGTCAACACCGGAATGCTCGAGGCGCTGATGGTCGTCGGCGTGCTGCACTACAAGCAGGCCAAACCGTTGAACCGGGCAGCCGCCGCGTTGGCCAAGGCGCACCTGTTCGCGCAGGTGCGTGACCCCGAGACCAGGGACAAACTCACCCCGCACTACGACTTCGGCTGCAAGCGCCCGACGTTCTCCAACACCTATTTCAAGACGTTCAACCAGCCGCACGTGCGGCTGGAGACGAACTCGATCGACCATGTGGAGCCCGACGGCATCGTCACCGCCGACGGCCACAAGACCGAGATCGACACGCTGCTGCTCGCCACCGGCTTCAATCTCTGGGACGTGAACTTCCCGGCCATCGAGATCGTCGGGCGCGACGGTGTGAACCTCGGGAAGTTCTGGCGCGACAATCGTTTTCAGGCCTACGAGGGCATCACCGTGCCCAAGTTCCCCAACTTCTTGAGCCTCAACAGCCCCTACTCCTACAGCGGGCTGTCGTACTTCACCACCATCGAGGCCCAGATGAAGCACATGGGCAGGTTGTTCACCGAGCTGTTCCGCCGCGGCGAGCAGACCTTCGAGGTCACCGAGGACGCCAATGCGGAATTCCTCGACCGGATGACCGACAAGCTGGGTTCCTCGGTGTTCTACGGCGGCGACTGCGCCACCGCGCGCAGCTACTACTTCAACCAGCACGGTGAAGCGGCGCTGCTGCGCCCGACCAGCACCGCCGCGGCGCACCGCGAGGCAGTCACCTTCCCGCTCGACGACTACACCTACGGCAGCATCGCGTGAGCTGTTTCACGCGCGCGTCGGTGTCCGGTGTGTCGCCGCGACGGGGAACTGGCAGACTGTCAGGCGTACTTGCACGTCCACCACTGACTAGGGACTGACTTCGACGATGGACTTCCTGTTTCCGCTGCTGATCCTGGCCCTGCTCGTGCCGATGTTCTTCGGTATCCGCAAACAGAAGCGGGAGGCCGAGAAGGTCTCGACGATGCAGGAGGCCTTGAAGGTCGGTGACGCTGTCGTCACCACCTCGGGTCTGTACGGCACCATCGTCGACCTCGACGAGAACACCATCGACCTGGAGATCGCCGAGGACGTGGTCACCACGTGGCTGCGCCAGGCGATCCGCGAGGTGCGCGTCGACGAGCAGACGGTCGAGGAGACCCCTGAGGTCACCGACGCCCCCGCCGAGGAAGCCGTGGAACAGACCGAGACCCGGCTGACCAAGGACTGACCAGTCCCTTTTCCCGCCCGGGCGCGTACGGCGTTCCGGGCCGGGCACCGTTGTGCCTACCGATTCAGCCTCGACTTCCGCCTAGGAGATGACCTGCTGTGCCACCTTCCCAAGGATCGGCGCATCCGTTCCGGTTGCTCGGCGTCTACGCCGCGCTGCTGGCCGTGATCTACGCGCTGGTGTTCTTCACCGGTGACCATTCCCCGTCGGCCAAGCTCGGCATCGACCTGCAGGGCGGTACCCGCGTCACGTTGACCGCGCGTACCCCCGACGGCAACAGGCCGAGCCAGGACAGCCTGAAGAAGGCGCAGGAGATCATCGAGAGCCGTGTCAACGGTCTCGGCGTCTCCGGCTCCGAGGTGGTCATCGACGGTGACAACCTGGTCATCACGGTGCCCGGCGAGGACAGCCAGCAGGCACGCGCGCTGGCCACCACCGCCAAGCTCTACATCCGCCCGGTGCTGTTCGCGACCGAGCCGCAGGCAGGCGGCGCGGCCCCGCCCGCGACCGGCACCGCGCCACCGGGTGGCACCGCGCCCCCCGCGGCCACGGAGACTCCGGCGCCGGTGCCCGGTGAATCGGCCCCGCCCGCCGAGGGCGCGACGACCCCGGCTCCGCAGTCGCGGGTGTTCCCCGCGCAGGCACCGCCGACGCCGACTCCGCCGCCCGGTGGGCTCACCACCCAGCAGCAGCAGGCCAAGGAGATCGCCGACGCCAAGGCGCTGCGCCAGAGCACCGATCAGCAGGTTCAGCAGGTTGCCGTGGCCGCCATGGACTGCACCAAGCCCGACCCGCTGACCGGTAACGACGATCCGGCCCTTCCGCTGGTCACCTGCTCGCAGGACGGTGCCGAGGTGTTCCTGCTCGGCCCGAGCCGCATCGACGGCCAGGAGATCGCCGACGCGACCTCCGGCCTGAACTCCCAGCAGGCCCGGCACGAGGTGAACCTCGAGTTCAAGTCCTCCGGTGCCGATGCCTGGTCGAAGCTGACCGGTGAGTACGTCAACAAGCGAGTCGCGTTCGTGCTCGACTCGAAGGTCGTCAGCGCCCCGCAGGTGCAGCAGGGCCCGCAGCTGGGTGGTCGTACCTCGATCTCGGGCAGCTTCACCGCCGACAGCGCGGAAGAGCTGGCCAACACGCTGAAGTACGGTTCGCTGCCGCTGTCGTTCCAGACCTCCGAAGCGGAGACGGTCTCGGCGACGCTGGGCCTGTCCTCGCTGAAGGCGGGTCTGCTGGCCGGCGCGATCGGCCTGATCGCGGTGCTGCTGTACTGCCTGCTCGTGTACCGGATGCTCGGCCTGCTGGCCGGGTTCTCGCTGATCGCGGCCGGTGTCGCGGTCTACGGCATCATCGTGCTGCTCGGGCGATGGATCGGGTTCACCCTCGACCTCGCGGGCATCGCCGGTCTGATCATCGGTATCGGTTTGACGGCCGACTCGTTCGTGGTGTTCTTCGAGCGCATCAAGGACGAGATGCGCGAAGGACGCAGCTTCCGCTCGGCGGTGCCGCGCGGTTGGCAGCGAGCTCAGCGCACCAACCTGTCCGGTAAGACGGTCAGCTTGATCGCCTCGGTCGTGCTGTACCTGCTCGCCGCCGGTCAGGTGAAGGGCTTCGCCTTCACCCTCGGCGTCACCACGGTCCTCGACGTGATCGTGCTGTACCTGGTCACCGCACCGTTGCTGATGCTCGCCGCGCGCTCGCCGTTCTGGGCCAAGCCGTCGGTGAACGGACTCGGCTCGGTTCAGCAGATCGCCAGGGAACGCGGCCAGGCCAGGTCGAAGGAGATGTCACGATGAGCAACGACAAACCCACCGAGGAATCGGTGAACCTGGACTCCTACGAGCCCACCCAGGGCCCGAAGCACGGCTTCTTCGAGCGTCTCTACACCGGCACCGGCGGCTTCCCCATCGTCAGCAGGCGCAAGATGTTCTACACGCTGTCGGCGGTACTGCTGCTGATCTCGCTGCTCAGCATCGGCGTGCGCGGTTTCACCCTCGGTATCGACTTCGAGGGCGGCTCGCGTATCCAGATCCCCGCGGCCGAGGGCATTACCACCCAGGAGGTGGAAGACGTCTACTCGCAGGCGCTGGGCCACGGACCGGTGTCGGTGCAGAAGGTCGGTTCCGGGGACGCGGCCACCATCCAGGTGCGTTCGGAAACCCTCGGTCTGGAACAGATCGACCAGCTCCAGACCGCGCTCTACGACGAATTCCAGCCCAAGGACTCGTCCGGGCAGGTGAGCCGCAACGCCATCAGCATCGCCGAGATCAGTGAGACCTGGGGCGGGCAGATCACCCAGAAGGCGTTGATCGCGCTGGCGGTGTTCGTGTTGTTGACGATGGTGTACATCGCCATCCGCTTCGAACGCGACATGTCCGTCGCGGCGATCGTGTCGCTGTTCTTCAACCTGTTCGTGACGGCGGGTATCTATTCGCTGGTCGGGTTCGAGGTGACACCGGCCGCGGTGATCGGCTTGCTCACGATTCTGGGTTACGTGCTCTACGACAACGTGGTGGTCTTCGACAAGGTCGAGGAGAACACCCGAGGCGTGCTGCACCTGAACAAACGCACCTACGCCGAACAAGCCAACCTGGCCGCCAACCAGACCCTGATGCGCTCGATCAGCACCACGATCATCGGCATCCTGCCGATCATCGGCATGCTGGTGATCGCGGTGTGGCTGCTCGGTGTCGGCACCCTCAAGGACCTCGCGCTGGTGCAGTTGGTCGGCATGATCGTCGGCGCCTATTCCTCGATCTTCCTCGCCGTGCCGGTGTTGGTCTCGATCAAGGAACGCTGGGGTCCGGTGGCCGCGCACACCAAGAAGGTCCTGGACAAGCGCGCCGGCGTCGGCGCGGGCGCCCGGGTTCCGGTGGGCGCGAGCGCCTCGGCGGCCCGTGGCCCCCGACCGACCGACAGTGGTGCGCCGCGGCCGGGTTCGCGTCCGAGCGGAAAGCGTCAGAAGAGAAGGCACTGACGACCGACAAGCAGGGGGTCTCATCATGCGACGCAGCACGATTCGACTGATCACCGCCCTCGCCACGGCGGCCGTGACCACCTCCGTGGTGGCCGGGTGCTCGGCGAAGAACCAGGTGCCCTCCATCGGGTACGCCGTGGACGCCTCGATCGCCAGCTACAACGGCGCGAGCACGCTCGGTGCCAGTAGTGGCGCCGCCGCGGTGTTCGGCCGCGTGCTGACCGGGTTCTTCTACACCGGACCCGACGGTCAGCAGGTGGCCGACACCGACGTCGGCACGGCCAAGGAAGTGCCGGGCGAGACCCAGACGGTGCAGTACCGGCTCAACCCGGACGGGGTGTACTCCGACGGGGTGAAGACCTCCTGCGACGACCTGGTGCTGGC
Organism: Nocardia salmonicida; assembly: GCF_036142455.1. Lineage (NCBI taxonomy): Bacteria > Bacillati > Actinomycetota > Actinomycetes > Mycobacteriales > Nocardiaceae > Nocardia > Nocardia salmonicida. The sequence continues at coordinate 3,655,425 of NZ_CP108014.1, read as the reverse complement.
GTGGTCGGCGCGCTCGGGCAAGTTCACCCGCCCGGGCGATCGCGGTCCCGTCTCGCTGTTCGACGCGGCGAGCACCGTGGGCTACGACGAGATCGAACGGATCGACTGCCAACCGGGATCCAAGGACGCCACCGTGGTCTTCCGGCCGGGCAAGCACTACCTGCCGTGGCGGACGCTGTTCACCGCGACCGAGGTGATGCCGGCGCATGTGGTGGCGCAGGCGGTCGGCGTGCCGAATGTGGTGAACGCCCTGCAGACCGGCGACGGTCCGGTGATCGGCCGGATCGCCGATTTCTGGAACAGCGGCTGGACCGTCAAGTCCGGGGCGCTCGACCTGACGAAGTTCCCGTCGTCGGGTCCGTATCGGATCGAATCCTTCAGCGCGAAGGACGGTCTGGTGCTGGTCGCCAATGAGAAGTGGTGGGGTGACGCGCCCGAGACGAAGCGGATCGTGGTGTGGCCCAAGGGCACCGACTTCGCCGCCAAGGCGAAGGAGAACGCGCTCGGGGTCGTCGATCTCGGGGCCGGGTCGGTCGCGGATCTGAAGCTCGACGGTTTCGACGAGCAGACGGTCGCGAGTCGCGGCGCCGAACAGCTCGTGCTCGCCACCGGCGGGGTGTTCTCACGGGTGGAGGTGCGCCGGGCGTTCGCGCAGTGCGTGCCCCGGCAGGCGCTGTTCGACACCCTCGGCAAGGCGGGGACGGAGCCGCCGAAGTACGGTCTCGGCGCGGGTGTTCTGAATGCCCATGTGGTACAGCAGGATTCGCTGTACTACCCGGCGGTGATCGGGGGCGCCGATCGGTATCGTGGCGCCGACATCCCCGCGGCCACCGCGACCCTGGCCTCCGCGGGCACGGCGCAGCCGACGGTGCGGATCGGTTACCAGGGGCCCGACGCCCGCCGTGCGCGGACCGTGGCGATGATCGCCGAGTCGTGCCGTGGGGCGGGAATCACCGTGATCGACGCGGGTGCGCCCGACTTCACTCCGGTCAGACTGCCCGAAGGCGCCGTCGACGCGGTACTCGGCGGCACCGGTGCGGTGCCGGGGCCCGCGGGATCGAGCGAGGGTGTTGTCGCGTTCGCCGCGTTGCGGGCAGGTAGCGGCCTCGATTTCGGTGGCTTTGCTAACGGTCGCTACGATGCGATCACCGATCAGCTTGCGGGCGAGTCCAATTCGACCGCAACGCTGAATTTGCTGACCGAGGCCGAGAACCTATTGTGGGCGCAGCTCCCGAGCATTCCGTTGTTCGCGACGCCGCGCGTCATCGCTTTCGGCAACGGGATGCAGAACGGGATCGCCGGGCCGACACAGGCCGGTACCGGGTGGAACATGGATCGCTGGGTGTTGCAGCGATGAGTGGACGTGATGAAAGAGGGTTGATGAGCAAGCACGCGGTGGTCGAGTCCGAGGATCAGGCCAGTGAGCGGACCGCCGAGGCGGCCGAGGCGGTCACTCGGCTGACTCGCTGGCACGACGACTTCCCCACGCCGGGTGTGCGTTTCGCCGATCTCACCCCGGTCTTCGCCGACGCGGCCGGTTTCCGCGCGGTCATCGACTGCTTCGCCGCCATCGCCCCCGACGCCGACCTCGTGGCCGGTGTCGACGCGCGTGGCTTCCTGCTCGGCGCCGGCGTCGCGGCGACCCTCGGCACCGGGGTGCTCGCCATTCGCAAGGGCGGCAAGCTCCCGCCGCCGGTCGTCTCGCGCGAGTACGAACTCGAATACGGTTCCGCCGCACTGGAGATTCCCGCCGACGGCGTCGACCTCGCGGGCAAGCGAATCCTGCTGCTCGACGACGTCCTCGCCACCGGCGGCACCCTCGCCGCCGCGGCCGCCCTGTTCAAGGAGGTCGGCGCCGAGGTGGTAGCCGCCGCGGTGGTGATGGAGCTCGAGTTCCTGCAGGGCCGCGAGCACCAGGGTGACTACCCGGTGACCTCGATCGTCAGGCTCTGACCCGATCTCAGCGCGGTGTTCGCAGCATCGGCCAGAGCGGCGGGCCGTCCGGGAGATGGAGTTCGCCTGTCACCGCGAAGCCGAAGCGTTCGTAGTACGGAACGTTGACCGGGTTGCTGGATTCGAGATAGGCGAGGGCGCCCTCGGCGTCGACGGTCTCGAGCCGGGTGCGCAGCAGGGCGTGGCCGAAGCCGCCGCCTCTGGCATCGGGGGCGGTGCCGATCATTCCCAGGTACCAGTGTGGTTCGGTGGGGTGGTTCTTCTTCAGCAGGTCGCCGACTTGTTTGGCGGCCGGGACGCGGCGGCCGAAGGCGCGCCAGAGGCCGGGCAGCGTGCGAAGTTCGCTCATCGACGACTGCGCCGTATGCGGCGGGGTCCACAGGGCCGCGCCGCCCACCGTGCCGTCCGGGCGTAAGGCCACCTCGGACGCACCGCTGGGGACGAAGATATGGCGCGCCATAGTGGCGAAGAATCGGGGCAGACCGAGCGCGCGCCGGTGTGGGTCCGGCAGGATCCAGCTCATCACCGGGTCGTGCTGGAAGGCTTCGGCCAGTGTCCGCGCCGCCGCGTCGACGTCGCTCTGACCGGCCGTTCGCACCACAATCGTCTCCGACATCGCACTCCTCGACTAGGGGGCTGTGCTGTTCGAATTCAGACTAGCCGCGACATGAGCGGGCTCACAGGTCCGGAAAAAGGGGTGGCGCGCCGGGGCGTCGGGGTGTTATCAATGAAGGGTCTTGTTCCCGGCGATCGGAGTCACGCGTTGATTTCTTGAGGTAGCGCTCTCGGACGGTCCGCATTCTGCGCACCGTGTATCCGTCGCACCTCCAGGGGATCCGCATGACCTCTCTTTCTTTCTCCGATCTCACTTTTCACTGGCCGGACGGCACCGCTGTCTTCGACGGGCTCGATGCTGTCGTCGGACCTGGGCAGATCGGTCTGGTCGGCAGCAACGGCGCCGGAAAATCCACGCTGTTGCGGCTGGTGGCCGGCGAGCTGAAGCCGGTGCGCGGGTCGATCTCCGTGCCGGGCAGCCTCGGGTACCTGCGTCAGGACCTGGGCATGCGAACCGGTCAGCGGGTCGACGCCGTGCTCGGCATCGCCGAGGTGCGCAACGCACTGCACCGCATCGAAAGCGGTACCGGTGAGCCCGCGGACTTCGACACCGTCGGCACGGCCTGGCAGGTCGAGGACGAGGCCCTCGCGCTGCTCGGCAAGCTCGGGCTCGACTACGTCGCCGAGTCGGTCGAGGACCTGGACCGGACCCTCGACACCCTCTCCGGCGGCGAAACCGTACTGCTCGGCTTGGTCGCCGAGCTGTTGCGCGAGCCCGACGTGCTGTTGCTCGACGAGCCGACCAACAACCTCGACGCGGTCGCCCGGGGACGCCTCTACGAGGTGATCCGGCAGTTCGCGGGCACCGTGATCGTGGTCAGCCACGATCGGGATCTGCTCGACCGGATGGACGGCATCGCCGAACTGCGCGCGGGTGAGATCCGTTCCTTCGGTGGTGGTTTCAGCGATTACGAGCGGATCATCGAGGCCGAGCAGGAGTCGGCGCGCGCGGCCGTTCGTGACGCGCGCTCCGATGTGCGCAAGCAGGCGCGCGAACTCGTCGACGCGCGAACGAAACTGGACCGGCGGGCGCGCTTCGCCCAGAAGATGCAGGACAACAAGCGGGTCCCGAAAATTGTCGCGGGACTGCGCAAGAACGCCGCGGAGGTGTCGGCGGGCAAGCTGCGCAACTCCCACATCGACAAACTCGACTCCGCTCGCGAAACCCTCGGCCAGGCCGAGGAATTGGTGCGCGCGGACCGGGAGATCCGGGTCGAGCTCCCCGGCACCCGGCTGTATCCGGGCCAGGACGTGCTCGACCTCCAGCGGGTCGAGTTGGCCAACGGGCCGGTGGTCGATCTGCGCGTGAGCGGACCGGAGCGGATCGCGTTGACCGGCCGGAACGGGGCGGGCAAAACCACTCTGCTGCGCCGGATCGTCGCCGAGGAACCGAAGGTGGCGTGGCGGTTGCTGCCGCAGCGCCTCGACGTGTTCGACGAAACGCGGACGGTGTTCGACAACGTGGCCGCCGCCGCGCCGCACGCGACACCGGAACGGATTCGCGGTCAGCTCGCGCGCTTCCTGTTCCGCGGCGCCGACGCCGACATCGCCGCGGCCGCGCTCTCGGGCGGAGAACGGCTGCGCGCCGCCCTGGCGACCCTGTTGCTCGCCGAACCCGCCCCGAAGCTGCTGATGCTCGACGAACCCACCAACAACCTCGACCTCCCCAGCCTCGCTCACCTCACCCAGGCGCTGGCGAGCTTCGAGGGCGCGTTGATCGTGGTGAGCCACGACGAGCGCTTCCTCGACGACATCGGGGTGACCCGCAGGCTCGAGCTCACCCCGGACGGCCTGGTCGAAGACGGTCGGGTGCCTACCGAGCAGGGCGCGCGGCCCGGCGAATCGCTCCTGGATACCGGAGCAGATTCGGGCCCAACCACACCGCTACCGCGGTGAGCGCGAGCCAGGGCCGCAGATGTGGGCGCATCCGCCGGATGCGGCCGTCGGTATCGAGGTCGAGCACCATGGCCTCGGTCATCCGAAAGGGTCCGAACCTGGCTTCGCCCAAGAGAACTCGGGTGTCACCGGTGCCGAGAGTATGGGTCCACCGCAGATCGCTGACAGCTCGATAGACGAGGGTGAGCAACGGGGCGAGATCGTTTCGACCACGGAATACGAGCCGTCCCGACACCGGTGAGACGAGTTCGGCATCCTCGGTCAAGGTGTCGAGCAGGGCGGTGATGTCGTTGGTGGTGGTCGCGTGCCGGAATCGGGCCACCGAATCGATGGACACCGGATCGGCGAGGGCATCGGACATGGGCATTACACCTTCCTTTGTGGCGAATCGTTCAGGTGCCTCCTGACCGTAACCAGATGACTTGCAAAAAGCAATGGACTACCCTCGGTGCTATGGCAAAAGCGGACCTCGCCGATATCGCGTGCTCGATCGCGCGCACCGTAGGCATCGTGGGGGAGCGGTGGACTCCCCTGATTCTGCGCGACCTGTTCCTCGGCATCACCCGCTTCGAGGACCTGCGTCGCGATCTCGGTATCGCGTCGAACGTGCTGACCGACCGTCTTCGCACTCTGCGCGACCACGAGATCGTGGAAACCCGGGTGTATCAGGAGAACCCGACCCGCACCGAGTACGTCCTCACCGACCGTGGTCGCGATCTCTACCCGGTCCTGACCATGTTGCTGGCCTGGGGCGATCGCTGGCTGGCCGGGGACGACGGGCCACCGCTGTCGGTGGTCCACCGCGACTGCGGTCGGGTGACCGAGGGTGTCGTCGTCTGTCGCGAATGTGGCGCTCCCCTCGCCTCGGACAACGTCACGTGGCATCCCGGGCCCGGCGGTAAGCCCGGTCCGGGTGTTGCCCTCGTCGCCACGCGCTTGACGCCGCTGCCGGACGGCGGTTCCCCCTAGCGGGGAGTCCGGGCGAATCTGCTGGGGCGCCTTGACGATCATAGTTTTAGTGGAATAGACTAAAACAACGATCAAGGCGAGAGGGAGTGGTTCGGATGGGGTACGGGAATTGGGACGACACCGCCTACCGGGCGGGGAAGACGTTTCGGGCGCGGCAGGGGGTGGATGATTTCGGCTATACGGCCGAGATGCGGGCGAAGCCGTATGACACGTGGTGCGCGCACCCGTTGCTGGATCCGTTCGGAGTCGGCAAGCGCGAGTGCCGGGACTCGGCCGAGCACGGGAACTCGCTGCCGGTGGCCGTGCTGTTCGATGTGACCGGGTCGATGGGGCGGGTGCCGCGCATCATGCAGGACAAGCTCGGAAAACTGCACGGGCTGCTGAAGAACAAGGGGTACGCGCAGGATCCGCAGGTCCTGTTCGGCGCGATCGGTGACGCCGACACCGATCGGGTGCCGTTGCAGGTCGGGCAGTTCGAATCCGACAATCGGATGGACGAACAGCTGCGGGCGATCCTGCTCGAAGGCGGCGGTGGCGGACAGAAGTCCGAAAGCTATGAGCTGGCCGCCTATTTCATGGCCGAGCATGTCGCGACGGACGCCTGGGACAAGCGCGGCAAGAAGGGGTATCTGTTCCTGATCGGCGACGAGTTGAACAAGCCTCGCCTGGCCGCCCGGCACATCCGCGCGGTGGTCGGCGACCATGTGCGCCGCGATGTGTCCGTGGAGTCGATCTATCGCGAGCTCGAGCAGCGCTGGCACGTGTACTACATTCTGCCGAATCAGTCGTCGTACTACCGGGATCCGGAGATCGCCGAACACTGGCGGGCGTTGCTCGGGCAGAATTTCCTGAAACTCGACGACCCCGGCGCGGTCTGCGAATTGATCGCGCTGACCATCGGATTGGGCGAGGACCGGGTCGATCTCGATACCGGGCTGGCCGATCTGCGCGATGTCGGGTCGGGTGACGAGGCCGACGCGGTCGGCCGGGCGCTCGGCTCGAAGCCGACTCCGACGATGCGCGCGCTGCCGCCGGGGCGATGAGTTCGATGTTCGGTGAACGTCACCTCGTCGTCGTGGATCTCGGCTTCGGCGATGCCGGTAAGGGCGCGACGGTCGACTGGTTGTGCTCGGCCGAGGCGGATCTGGGAGTGTCGGCCGTCGTGCGGTTCAACGGCGGTGCGCAGGCCGCGCACAATGTCGTGGCAGACGGTCGCCACCACACCTTCGCGCAGTTCGGGTCGGGGACCTTCTCCGGGGTGCCGACCGTGTTGTCGCGGCACATGCTGGTCGAGCCGATCGCGCTCGCCGCCGAATCCGAGCAGTTGGCCGCGCTCGGTGTCCGCGACCCGCTCGGACTGCTCGCCGTCGACGGTCGCGCCCTGCTGACCACGCCGATCCACATCGCCGCGAACCGTGCGCGCGAAGACGCGAGGGGTGCCTCGCGGCACGGTTCCTGCGGTCGTGGCATCGGTGAAACAGCCTGGTACGCACTGGAACACGACGCGCCGACCGTGGCCGACTGCCGGGTGCCTGCCGTGCTGCGCGCCAAGCTGGATCGGCTCGCCGCGCACTACGACAGCCTCGTCGGGCCCAGCGCGCACGGATACGAATCGATCGACGCCCTGGTGGCGATGTACCGCGATTTCGCGCGAGCCGTCCGCATCACCGATGCGGCGGAACTCGCCCGGTCCGCGTGCGAGGGGCGATTGGTGTTCGAGGGTGCGCAGGGTGTGCTGCTCGACGAGTGGCGGGGCCTGCACCCGCACACCACGTGGTCGACGGTCGAGCCGCGCAACGCGCGCGCCATGATCCGCGAAATCGGCGGAAGCGCCGCGGTGCTCGGCGTCACCCGCACCTATATGACCCGGCACGGCGCGGGTCCGCTGCCGACCGAGGCGCTCCTCGGATTTCCCGAACCGCACAACGGCACCGGGCACTACCAGGGCGCGTTCCGGCAGGGGCACCTCGATCCGATCCTGTTGCGCTACGCCGTCGAGGTGTGTGGCGGGATCGACGGGTTGGTCGTCAACCACCTCGACCAGCCCGGAACTGTCTGTGCCGCACAGGCATACGACACGCCTGCGGGCGTAGTGACCGAACTCGTCCCCGGGCGGTGGCGTGATCTCGATCACCAGCAGCGGCTCACCGACCAACTCGTGGACGCGACACCGATTCTCGCGCCGGTCGACGACGACCCGGCAGCGTGGCTGGCCGAGCGGTTGCGGGTGCCGGTGGTGCTGACCGGTCACGGTCCGGATCGGCGCGACCGTGCTGTCGCGGCTGTCCCCGCCGACCGGAGGGGGCAGCCCGATGATGTCGGCAGGCAGGGAAGAATCGGGGCATGCGCACCGTGAAGCGCGGTATCGGCGCACTGTGCCCGGAGCAGGGCAGCTCGAGACAGGATGGGGTGACGTGGAGCAATCCGTTGTGTCGATCGATGTGGTGACCTTGCGGTGCTGGGACGCCGACAGCGGCGTTCGTCTCGGCATCGCCCCCCGCGAGTTCGAGCCGTTCACCGGCCGACTCGCGCTACCCGGCGTGCTGCTCGGCCGCGGCGAACGTCTCGTCGACGCCGCCCGACGCGCTGTCCACACCAAACTCGGGGTGCCGACCGAGGCGATCGGCGCGGTCGGCCAGCTCGTCACGTTCGACGAACCCCATCGAGACCCGCGCGGCCCGACGCTGGCCATCGCGATGTGGGCGGTGGTCGCCGAACACGAGGGCCCGGCCGAGTGGGTGGGCTTCGACGAGGTCCCGCCGCTGGCGTTCGACCACAACCGCATCGTCGAGACCAGCCGCGGCTTGCTGGCCGGACTCCTCTGGAAGGACGCGACGCTCACCCGAGCACTGGCGGGCACCGAGTTTCCCGCTACCCGTGCGGTCGATCTCAGTACCTCCCTGCACGGCGCTCGTCCCGACCCCGCCAACCTCAACCGCACGCTCGCCGCGATTCCCGGACTCGGTCGCACCGGGGAACGTCGCCGGGTGAAAGCCACCGGCAGACCCGCCGTGGTGTGGGCGTTCGACGTCGACGAGAACTGAGCGGCTCACCGCACAGCGGTGATTTCCAGGTCGTAGAGGGCGTAGGTGCGGAGGGCCACGAACCGCTGCTGATGTCAACGGAATTCGCGGCTCGACGCTGTGGTTCGCCGGTTGTTCAGCGAAGCGTCCAAGGGGTGCGAAGGCGATGAAACGTCGATGAACACCGTCGCGTCGGTCTCGCCGCGGCGGCACGGATCCCTCATCGTGATGGCATGCGCGAGATGTCGGCTCCGGCGGAAGTGCTTGTCGCGCTGGTGACCGCGTTGGTGACGATTCCGCTGGTCGGGTCGGCGGCGGGGTCGGTGGCGGCGTTCGACGATGTGGGGGCGACGGTCGACGCGGCCGCCGAGTTCGGGGCTCCTCGACGCGGGGTCGGCGAGGTGGTGAACAAGGTCGTCGTCATCGGGATCGATGGCCTGATGCTCGACAAGGCCGATTCGGCGCAGGCGCCGCGGTTGCGCCACCTCGCCGCGCAGGGGCTGCTCTCGCAGGGTGACATCGCGGGGCACATTACGATTTCCGGGCCGTCGTGGGCGAGCGCGCTGACCGGGGTGTGGGACACCGAGCACGGGATCACCGACAACGAATTCGACGCGAGTCCGTTCCTGGCACACCCGAGTGTGTTCACCCGGATCGAACGGGCCGACCCCGCCCGGTACACCGTGTCCATCGGCACCTGGCACCAGATCGCGACGATCGCCGCCACCGGTGACCGGCGCGCCGACGTCGCCCTCACCACCGTGCCGGTCGCCGACGACCCCGACGAATCGGCTACCGATGCCGCGACCGCGACCGACGTGGTGTCGGCGATCGAGCGTTGCGGCCCTGATCTGGTCTTCACCCACCTCGACCAGATCGACCTGGCAGGCCACCAGCACGGCGGTGCGTCCCGCGCCTACCTGGCCGCGATTCGCCGGGTGGACGCGCTGGTCGGCCAGATCGTCGCGGCGGTCGACCGGCGCGCGCAAGCCTTTCCCCGCGAGCAGTGGACCGTCTTGGTCACCACCGACCACGGACACCTCCCGACCGGCGGCCACGGGGGCCAGACCCCCGCCGAAACCGCCAACTTCGTCGTCGCCCGCGGCCCCGACTTCACCCCCGGCACCGTGACCAGCGCCCACACGCTGATCGATCTCACCCCCACCGTCCTCGACCTCCTCGCCGCCCCACCGGGCCGCCTGGACGGCCACAGCCTCCGCGCCCGCCCGACCCCCGCCGACGAGCGCTGACAGATCCCACGACTCGGGTCAGAACAAACCGCTGATCACGCTATGACGTGGGTAACTCATCGGGGACGACCAAAACCTGTCGAACACCTATCGGCAGGCCCGGAAACTCACTACGCTGCCCGGGAACGACCGGCAGAAACCGCGGAGTGGCGGATTAGCCGCAGGCCTGTGACCCCGGTGACTCGAACACCAGGTCGGTGCGGGGACTAAAGTTGAGGACCCGGCGGTTTGCAGCACTCGGCCGACAGGTCCGAATGCAGCGTGAGAGGTGGTGGCATGACTCGACAACTCGGCGAGGCGAAGGTCGGGCAGGAATCCACCGGCGCCACGCCAAGCGAAGGTGCCCCGGCGAAGACCCCCGAAACCGCCAAGCAGTCCCCGACAGCCTCGGTGCCCAGTTCGGCCTCCCGGCGCGTCCGTGCGCGGCTGGCTCGACGGATGACGGGTCAACGTGGGATCGCGGCGGTCAAGCCGGTGCTGGAACCGCTGGCCACCGTCCACCGCGAGCTGTACCCCAAGGCCAACCTCGGCCTGCTCCAGCGCGCCTTCGACGTCGCCGACGAGCGCCACGCCAAACAGTTCCGCAAGTCCGGCGACCCCTACATCACGCATCCGCTCGCGGTCGCCAACATCCTCGCCGAACTCGGCATGGACACGACCACCCTGGTCGCGGCCCTGCTGCACGACACCGTCGAGGACACCGGCTACTCCCTCGAGCAGCTCAAGGAGGAGTTCGGCCAGGAAGTCGCCCACCTCGTCGACGGCGTCACCAAACTCGACAAGGTCAACCTGGGCGCGGCGGCCGAAGCCGAGACCATCCGCAAGATGATCATCGCCATGGCGCGTGACCCGCGCGTGCTGGTGATCAAGGTCGCCGACCGGTTGCACAACATGCGCACCATGCGCTTCCTGCCGCCGGAGAAGCAGGCCAAGAAGGCCAAGGAGACCCTGGAGGTGATCGCGCCGCTGGCGCATCGCCTCGGTATGGCGACCGTCAAATGGGAGCTCGAGGACCTCGCCTTCGCGATCCTGCACCCCAAGAAGTACGACGAGATCGTGCGCCTGGTCGCCGACCGCGCGCCCTCGCGCGACACCTATCTGGCGAAAGTGCGCGCCGAGATCACCAACACCCTGGCCGCGTCGCGGATCAACGCGATCGTCGAGGGCAGGCCCAAGCACTACTGGTCGATCTATCAGAAGATGATCGTCAAGGGCAAAGACTTCGATGACATCCATGACCTGGTCGGCATGCGCATCCTGTGCGAGGAAGTGCGTGACTGCTACGCCGCGGTCGGGGTCGTGCACTCGCTGTGGCAGCCCATGGCTGGCCGGTTCAAGGACTACATCGCGCAGCCGCGCTACGGGGTCTACCAGTCGCTGCACACCACCGTGGTCGGCCCCGACGGCAAGCCGCTGGAAGTGCAGATCCGCACCCAGGACATGCACCGGACCGCCGAGTTCGGCATCGCCGCGCACTGGCGGTACAAGGAGACCAAGGGCAAGCATTCCGGTGACGCCGCCGAGGTCGACGACATGGCGTGGATGCGTCAGCTGCTCGACTGGCAGCGTGAGGCGGCCGACCCCGCGGAGTTCCTGGAATCGCTGCGCTTCGACCTGAAGTCGCCGGAGATCTTCGTGTTCACGCCCAAGGGCGACGTGATCACGCTGCCGCAGAAGTCGACCCCGGTCGACTTCGCCTACGCCGTGCACACCGAGGTCGGGCACAAGTGCATCGGCGCGCGGGTGAACGGGCGCCTCGTGGCACTGGAACGGCAGTTGGAGAACGGCGAAGTCGTCGAGGTGTTCACCTCCAAGGCGCAGAACGCCGGACCGAGCCGTGACTGGCAGAAGTTCGTGGTCTCCCCGCGGGCGAAAGCCAAGATTCGCCAATGGTTTGCCAAGGAGCGGCGCGAGGAAGCGCTCGAGAGCGGCAAGGAGCAGATCTCCAAGGAGGTCCGCCGCGTCGGGCTGCCGCTGCAGCGGTTGATGAGCGTCGAGGCGATGACCGCGGTCGCGCACGAGCTGCACTACAGCGACATCTCCACGCTCTACACCGCTGTCGGCGAGCACCAGGTGTCGGCTCACCATGTGGTGCAGCGGCTCATGGCCCAGCTCGGCGGCATCGGCGATGTCGAGAACGAGCTGGCCGAGCGGTCGACGCCGTCGACCACGCCCAGCAGGCAGCGGGTCACCGGTGATGCCGGTGTGCTCATCCCCGGTGCGCCGGGGACGGTCGCCAAGCTGGCCAAGTGCTGCACGCCGGTGCCGGGCGACGAGATCATGGGCTTCGTCACCCGTGGTGGCTCGGTGAGTGTGCACCGCACCGACTGCACCAACGCCGATTCGCTGCAGGAGCAGTCGGAGCGGATCATCGACGTCGAATGGGCGCCCTCGCCCTCGTCGGTGTTCCTGGTCGCCATCCAGATCGAGGCGCTCGACCGCACCCGATTGCTCTCGGATGTGACCAAGGTGCTGGCCGACGAGAAGGTCAACATCCTGTCCGCCTCGGTGGCCACGCACGGTGACCGCGTCGCGATCAGCAAGTTCACCTTCGAGATGGGCGACCCCAAGCACCTGGGCCATCTGCTCAATGTGGTGCGCAACGTCGAAGGTGTCTACGACGTGTATCGGGTGACCTCCGCCGCCTGACCTCGACCACGGCCCGGGCATTCTCGCCTCGCGAGGGTGCCCGGGCCGCTGTCTGTCCAGGTGATCGCCGAAAAGTTGCCGGCCGCAGCGGGTTTGCCGGGGGCAGTGAAAGGGCCGATTAGGGCAGCGGTTGGGTTACCCGGAATCTGTTACGGTTTAGTGCGTTTCAACGCTCCACTGGTCAGCCGAAACGGACTGTGATGCGGATCGATATGGCTCGGTGCACGACACGACTCACGGGGACGCTGATAGCGTTCACCGTCGCTTCGCTGTCGGTTACGGCGGGGGTGGCCGGTGCGGAAGACCGTACACCCACCACGCCGTCTACGCAGGTATCTATCGCGGCGTGTCCGGCGCTGTACGCCTTGGGAATTCAGGGCACGGGCGAGTCGTCGCCCGACGCGGCGCCGAGCACCGATACCGGGATGCTGTCGACGGTGTTCCGTCCGATGATGGCCGGCGCGCCCGACGCGGGACTCGTCGATCGTGCGTATGTGCCCTACGAGGCGGGTTTCGGCGGCGCGGTCCAGGGCGGGGCGGTGCCGTACACGGAATCGGTCGCGGGTGGGTTGGAGCGACTCCGCTCGATGGCGACCCAGGTGATCCACCGCTGCCCGGACTCCCGGATCGCGGTCGTCGGGTACTCCCAAGGCGCCCACGTCGCCTCGCTGTTCGCCCAGGAGGTCGGCGCGGGCGGCGGTGCGGTGCCCGCGGACAAGGTCGCCGCGGTCGCGTTGTTCGCCGACCCGACCCGCGGCGAGAACGCGCCGCTGTTCCCCGGCGCACCCGACCGGTCCTCGCCGCTGGCCGCGCCCGGAACCTCCGGCGAGGCGCTGACCGCCATCGGTGAGGTGCGTCAAGGTCTCGCGTCCGGCGGCGGACTCGCTCCGCGGAGCGAGCAGACCGACGACTTCGGCAAACTCACCGGTCGCGTCGCAAGCTTTTGCGCCACAGGCGATCTCGCGTGCGACGCTCCCCAGGGCGCGCCGATCGTGCGGGCCGTCACCAACCTCATGAGCCAGACGAAACTCTCCGGCGGCGACCCGATCGGCTCGTTGACCTCGATCGCGCAGGCGCTGGCGTTCACCTCCATCAAAACCGCCACCGCGGTGGTCCAGGAGGACATCTCCGGCACCACCCTGGGTGATGTGTCGATCTCGCCGAAGAAGTCGATCTCGCAGCGACTGTCCGACGCCTCGGACCCGAACAGCAAGCTCGATATGAACGCCGCGTACCGGGCGCTGCTGAAGGTGGGCATGATCGGTCTCAACGCCGTCGCCACCGTGGTGAAGTCGGTGATCAGCCCCGCGAGCATCAGCGAATTGGCCACGGCCACACTGTCGAATCCGCTGGCCGGGCTGACGCTGCTCGGGACGAAACTGGTAGGCGCGGTCCCGCAACTCGTTCCGCCGACCACCGGGGTGCGGCTGGTCAACGAGGCGTTCACCGCGGTCCAGCAGAACGTCACCGACAACGCCGAGCTCCTCGACGTCACCACCTGGGTGCGCTACTGGAACACGCTGCAACGCCATGACGCGTACTCGCGCATGGGCGTCGGCGCGAACGGCGCGACACCGACCCAGTACGTGGGCGAGTGGTTCGCCGCGCTGGCCCGCGACGCGGCAGGCGCTTCCGGGAAGGGCGCGGTACCGGTCGGCGGGTCCGACTCGCGTGGTATGGGAATATTCCAGAGCCCGAACGGCGCGTCTCCGACACCCAAACCCTCCGGTGGGGGACAATTTCCGTTCGGGACAGGAGCCGATGGCGCCTCATCCGGCGGCGCGACGACTCCGCCTGCCGCGACACCCGTAACCACCGCACCCACCACCCGTCCGTTCTCTGTGAACTGATCACCGAGAGGTCTTCGATGCGAACTGTGCCCGGCGCCGTGGAAAGGGGGGAATGTTGAAGTCGTACAACGAATTGTCGCGCTGGTACTCGGCGCTGGAGCCCGAGTCCGATACCGGTGCCCCCGCGCGCCCGGGCACCACCGAACCGGTGGCGGGCGACGACGACAGCATCGACCGAAATTCGACGAGTCCCGACTCCACCCCGATGCCGGAACCCGCGCCGGTAGGGGAGCGTCAGCCGGAACCGTTCAGCCTCGACCTCGACGATCAGTCGAACGCCACCGGTGACTCGCACAGCCGGGCCACGGGACATCAGTCGAAAGTTGTCAGCGACCCACGCGACTCGAACACCGAGTCCAAATCGAAAATCGGCGATCCGGACGGCGGGAACGCCGAGCCTCGGTCGAACGCCGTCGACGAACGGGACGGCTGGAACGTCGAGCCGAAGCCGAATGTCGACGACGACCGCCGACCCGTTCAGCACCTGTCGGACGTGAAGGGCGACCCGTTCGATCGAGCCACCGAGTTCGATGACGCGACAACTGAATCCGCCGACTTCGCTCCGACCGACTACGGAAAGCGGCCCCACCCGGTCGAACCCGACCCGATACCACCGCCCCCCGCGCAACTGGCCGGACGTCGCAGCGACTTCACCGGCGGCTGGTCGGACTGGGTCGCCGAGCCGGCACCCGGCCCCGATGACGACTACGACGCCGAACTCGTCCAGTTCCCCTGGCCCGAGGCCGCCGCCGACGAATACGACGACGCCCGCGTGCTCGAACCCTCCGGCGCGCTGCGCGCGAGCCGGAAACGGCAGCGCGCCTGGGTGGTTCTCGTGGTTTCGGTGCTGGTGCTCGTCCTCGCCGCGACCGGTGTGTTCCTCTTGCTCTTCGGACGCGGCGACGGCGACGAGGCCCGGCACGCCGCCCCGCCGCTGCATTTCACCGCGGGCAACCTGACCGCCGACACCGCGGGCTCGTGCCCGACCGAACGCACCGACATCGTGGTGCGCAGCGCGGAGGCGGGCGGCACCGGCTCGGGCCCCGACGCCGTGCTCGCCTTCCAATACGCCTACTACGTGACCCGATCGGGGGAGCAGGCCAGAGCGGTGGCCACCCCCGACGCCGACGTCTCGCCGGCCGCCGTGATCCAGCGCGGTATCGACACCATCCCGGTGGGGACCACCCACTGCGTGCGGATCACCACTGTCGCGGCCGACCGGTACACGGTGGAGGTCACCGAGTTCCGGCCCGCGGGCGCACCGGCCACCTACACCAAGCAATCGGTGCGAACAGCGCTGGTCGGCGATCGCACGCTCATCACGGGCATCGCGGCAGGGTAAGGAGAGGCGATGACAGACGACTGGAGCCGATGGCTCGACGAGGCCCCCGAGGGGGACCCGTCCGATGACCTGGCGCGTGATCCGGCTCCGGTGGTGCGGTTGCGGCGTCGCAACGGTGAGCGCCGCGACGGTACCCGCAGGCCGATCCTGGTGGTCGGTGGCTGCGGCGGTGCGGGTACGACAACGACCGTGCTCGGCCTGGCCGCGGAGTTGGTCACCGCGGGTGCCACGACGGTGGCGGTCGACGCGACCGCCGCGGGCAGCGATATCGCCCTGCGCGGCGCCGACAAACACCTGCACCCGGTGAATCTGCAGTCCTGGGTATACGGCCGCGGCGACGACGAACCGGCACCGCTCGAGGAGTGCCTTTCCCGTTCCACCTCCGGTTTCGGGCTGCTGTGGCGCGACGCGA
The DNA here is from genome assembly GCF_036142455.1 of Nocardia salmonicida. Taxonomy (NCBI): domain Bacteria; kingdom Bacillati; phylum Actinomycetota; class Actinomycetes; order Mycobacteriales; family Nocardiaceae; genus Nocardia; species Nocardia salmonicida. Next base: position 3,639,466 of record NZ_CP108014.1, on the reverse strand, counting down.
CCCCGCTGCGTCGGCGCGCGACATTTCTCACTGTCGCGCGGGCGCTGGACACCGGGGGGTACACGGCGGTGTACGACGGCGGCAACCCGATTGCCGGACGGCAACTGCGCCCCCTGCTCGACGATGCCGATATCGCACTCGTCCTTGCCATTCCGGCCCGCGTCGACGCCGCCAACCGGCTGCGTGTGACCCTGGAATGGCTCGACGACCACTACGGTGACGACGGCGCCGGTGTAGTGGCCGACACCACCATCGTCGTCTCGCACCAGTACTCGCACGACGACTCGCGCGTAGCGGAGCATTTGCGCGAGCATCTGTCCGGCTGGGTGCGCGAGGTCGTCGAGATCCCCTACGACCCGCATCTCGCGCGCGGGGAACTCGTCCGCCACGCCGAGCTCGCCGAGGCGACGCGTTCGGCGTATGCGAGCTTGCTCGCGGGGGTGGCATCATGACGGCAGCCATGAATCTTCGTCGTCGTCGTGAACCGGACGCCCCCGCCGGTGTAGTCGCGCCGCCAGAATCGCTGCGCGCCAAGATCTGGGAGCGACCGGTGCCCGGGGTCGGCCGGGCGCCGCTGGTGTGGTTGCTCGGGGTGCACGGAGGCGCAGGCGCGACCACCCTGGCGCACGTGCTCGCGCCCGCCGCCGACGCGCGCGGGCGCTGGCCCGGCGTGTTCGACCGGGAGTCCCCCTATGTCGTGCTGGTCGCCAGGGAAACCATCTCCGGACTCACCCGCGCGCACGATCTGCTGCGCCAGCACCACGCCGGGCTCGCGGGCCCCGCACTGGTTCTCGGCCTGATCACCGTCGCCGCGCGCCCTGGCCGGATGGCGCCGGAGATCCGGCGCTACCGGGAGGTGGTCGGCTCGCTGGCCGGGCACGTCTGGCAGGTGCCATGGTTCGAGGAATGGACTCTGGTGGAGTCCGACGCGCTTCCGGTGTGGTCGCCGGGCGACGAGGTGGCGGTCAAGAAACGCCGCCCCGACCCGCTCGACGACGTGCCGGTAGAAATCGGTGACCTCGGTACCGATGTGGTCGCCGCGATCCGCACCAGTCTCGGCCCGCCCACCTCGGGCGGGGGTCGATCATGAACGCCGGGCGGTTCACCGGTCGGTGGTGTACAAACGTGTGTCGTCGTCGAAGTGTTTGTGGCACAACACCTTTACAGTGGGAGAAAGGCACCCGATGAGCATGCTCCTCCTCGCCGTGCAGGACACGTACGGCACCGTGCTGGCCCAGGTCGGTAATCCGACTCCGGAAGCTCCGCCCGGCTCGGAGAAGATTCTGCAGCTGGTGCGTTACCTCACCTGGTTCGTCCTGTTGTCGGGCATCTGCGGCATCACCTACGCGGGCGGCAAGTTCGCGTGGGAGCGCTGGACCGGTGGTGGTCTCGAGTCGCCGAAGATGGTGGCGGGCGCCATGATCGGCGGCGTCGTCGCGACCAGCGCGGGCACGATCATGAGTGCGGTCATCGGTTAGTGATCACCGTGCTCGCCTACAAACAGATCCCGGCCGACGTGTTGGCGCCGATGATGCAGTTGCTCAACTGGCTGCTCTGGTTCGTCCTGCTGTCGTGCCTGGCCTGGATGATCCTGTCGGCGGGTCGATTGTGGATCGCGTTCCGCAGCGACCTCGCCGTGAACGACGCCTCACACGGCGTCCTGATGAGTCTGATCGGTGCTTCGGTGGCCAGTACCGCGTCCGCGATCGCGCTGGCCTTCCTGCCGGCATGAATTCCACAGTGACACGACCGGTTGCGGTCGGTATCGCATTGCTCGCGGCAGCCGTCGGCTGTGGCGGCGGTGGTGATACCGGCCCCGACCTGACAGCCGCACCGACCGGGATCGGCTGGCAGGACTACCAGGGCATCTCCCTGCCGCACACCGACCAGGGCCCGAAAACGGTGGACCAGGGAGCCGCGACCGGTTTCGAGCATTCCCCGCGCGGGGCCGGGCTGGCGGCGCTGACCCACACCATCCGGTTGTCGGTGGCGCCGGACAGTCAGTGGGCCCAGGTGGTGAACGCCGAACTCGTCCCCGGACCGGCACGTGACGAGTGGGCGATCAACCGAGTACAGCTGTCGATCACCGGACCCGCTACGGCGGAGTACGCGCCGAAATTGTTGGGTTACAAAATTACCGAATATCGTGACGAGCGAACGACAGTCGACGTCTATACCGAATACTCCGACCGGTCACGGGCGGTGAACCACACCACGGTCAGCTGGTACGGCGGAGACTGGCGACTGCAGTTACCCGATCCGCGCTCGGTCGACCGACCGGTCGACCCGATCGACGAATTACCGCAAGACATCGTGACATTGGAGGCACCGCAGTGAGCGAGAAGGAGCCGGGCACGCGCGACCGCGCGTCCTTCGGCATGATCGCCTCCGGTGCCCTGCTCGCCTTGATCATGGTCGTCGGCGCCGTCGTGTACTTCAGTCGCGACGGCGACAGCGCCGTGGACAACGCGCCGCCGCCCGCCCAGGCCGAGGGCGGAACGGGTTTCGCCGAACCCGATGTCGACCTGCTCGGCAGGCGGGTGGACATCCCGAACAACCCGGCGGGTCAGCCGCTGGCCCAGGAACCGGGTACGCAACGTACCGCCGCGGACCCGGATTGGCTGATCGGCGCGCCGAGGGGCACCACGAAACCGCACGGCTGGCAGCGTGTCTACGGCGCGTCGGTGCCGTTCTCCACTTCCGACGGGCCGTCGCGGATCGAAGACGGACTCGCCGTCGGCTACGCGCGCACCCCACAGGGCGCCGCGCTGGCCGCCGCGCAGATCACCTACCGGCTCAACGCCCGCCCGGGCGACCGCGACCTGTATGTGACGCAATTGCGGGTCAGCACAGCGCAATTGGCCGCCTACGACTCCGCGCTGTCGGGTGACAAGCTGCCCGCGCAGCAGCCGAAGAAGGTGACCCAGTACTTCGTGGCGTCCGACGCGTTCAAGATCGACGACTTCGCCGACGATCTGGCGATCGTGCGGCTCGCCTCGCGCGGCCCGGTGATCGACGGCAAGCAGTTGTACGCCGCGATGCGGATGATCGTGGTGTGGGACGCCGGTGACTGGCGGCTCAAACCATCGACGACAGCAAATACCCAGACCGAGTACGTGGAATCGCTGGCGGGGTGGACGACATGGTGATCGAGGTACAGCACAGCCCGGATCGATTCCGCGCGGACCATCGAGGGGTGCCAACTATGCTGAGGCGGATCGTCACCATTTTCGCGGTGATCTTCACCGTGATGATCGCGACGCCGACGGTGGCCTACGGCCAGACCTACGGCTTCGACGAGGCGTGCAACGAACTGCACGACACCCTCGACAGCGTCGCGATCCCCGGAGTCTCGCTCGGCGACGCGGCATCGGCGGTGTGTAAGGCGGGCAATGCCGCCTCCCATCCCGGCGACGCGGCCACCGCGGTCAAGGACAAGGCGTGGGATTCGACCTTCGGCAAGGTGGTCGACTCGCTGATGAAGGGCCTCGGCGAGGCGCTGATCCTGGCGTTGACCTTCTGGATGAAGGTGCCCAACGAGGCGGTGAGCGACTCGGGGGCACTGTTCACCAAGATCAACGACTACACCTATCAGATCCAGATATTGTTGTTGATCGCCTCGGTGATCATCACCGGCGGCAGATTGGCCGAAGCCAGACGCGGGGCGGCCGTGAGCGAGGCCGCCGAATCGTTCCGCCTGTTTGCCAGAGTGGTGTTCAGTTCGTGGATGCTGGGCGCGGTGATCGTCGCGGGTACGCGAGCCTCGGACAAGTTCTCCGAGTGGATCATCGAGGACGCCACCGGCGGCAATGCCAAGAACATGGCCGAGTTGATGGTGAAAACCAGTAAGTTGCAGGCTTTTTCGCCGGGTCTGGTGCTGATCATCGCCATCGTCGGATTGCTCGGCGCGCTCGCCCAGATCGTGCTCGCCATCGTTCGGCAGGGTCTGCTCGTGGTCGCCGCGGGCGTGTTGCCGCTGGCGGCCGCCGCGTCGGCGACCGGAACGGGCAAGCAGTCGTATCAGAAACTGGTCGGCTGGATCATCGCGTTCATGCTGTTCAAACCGGTGGCCGCGATCGTGTACATGATCGCGTTCACCACCGCGGGCCATGTCGACGAGACCACGGAGTCCGGCGGACTGCCCAGCGGCGAGGACGCGCAGCGGATGCTGGTGGCGCTGGTGCTGCTGTGCAGCGTGGCGTTCGTGCTGCCCGCGCTGATGCGCCTGGTCGCACCCGCGGTGGCCACGGTCGGCACCGGTGGTTCGGGTCTGATGGTGGCCGGTGGTGCGGCAGTCGGCGCGATGGCGCTGGGTGCGATCGGCACCAAGGCCGTCGCATCCCGGCCCGCGGCGGCACCCGGTTCGGCGGGTTACTTCGGTAGTGGCGGTGCGGGTCCGCGGCCCGGTGGGCCCGGCGGCGGCGCGGGTGGCGGCGGTGGCGGCGCGCAACGGCCGACGCCACCACCGCGCGGAGGTGCTCCCGCACCCGCGACGACCAGTTCGGGCTCGGTGCCCGCGGGCGCGGCCCGCAATGTGGCGGCCGCGCGGACCGCGGCCAACACCACCGGGCGCGCGGACCAATCGATGGGCGACGTCGCCGGTGACCGCTGGGCGAATCGTTCACCCGACCTCGGCAGGAGCACGATTCCGCGATGACGACATCGGCGACCGACACCTACGAGCGCCGCTCGTACGGGCTGTGGCAGAAACCGCGCAGCGCGGGCCTTTTCGGCCTGCGCTGGGAAGAGACCGTGATCGGTTTCGTCGTGGTGATCACGGCACTGATCTGCGCGATGGTCGGTGGATTCAAATGGGGCTTCGTCGTCGGCGGGCTCGGTGCGCTGGTCATGGTGCCCCTGGTGTGGCGGACGGGGGGCCGCTCGGGCTATGAGACGGGACTGATGATGTTCAACTGGAGGCGCTCGCGCAACAACGGCGAGCACGTGTATCGCGGCGGCCGGTTCTCCCGGATCCCCGGTGGTGTCACGAAATTGCCAGGGCTGCTCGCTCCGTCGAAGCTCTATGAAGGCATCGACGCCGGCGGCTATCACTTCGGGATGATCCACCTGCCCGCGTTCGCGCAGTACACGGTGGTGTTGCGGGCCTGGCCGCAGGGGCACGAGGCAGTGGACCAGCCGGTGATCGATCGCTGGGTCGCGGCCTGGGGCACCTTCCTCGCCTCGGTCGGCCAGACCAGCGACATCGTCGCGGTGGTGCCGGTGATCGACACGGTGCCCGAGACCGGAAACCGTTTGCTCAACGAGGTTTCCACGATCACCCGCCCCGAAGCTCCCGAGCTGGCCCAGCAGGTGATGTACGAGCTGGCCACCGAATTGCCGCAGGAGCGGGTGCAATTGCTGCCGCGGGTGGCGATCACGTTCAAGGCGACCACCGCCGAGCGGCGCAAGAATCCGGCCGAGGAAGCGGTGGAGATCGGGCGCAGGCTGCCCGGTATCTGCGCGGCGCTGGCCGAGGCGGGTGTGCGGGCGCAGCCGATGTCGGCCGAGGAGGTCATCTCCTTCATCCGCCGCAGCTACGACCCGGCCGCGCAGGCCGATCTCGAAGTGGCCGCGGCCGATCCCGGTGGGCACGGCCTCGGCTGGGACGACGCGGGCCCGGTGTCCTACGACGAGAAGTGGGATCACCTGATCCACGACGGTGGTCGCTCGGTGACCTGGGAGATGGACGCGGCGCCCGAGGGCGCGGTGGACGAGCGGGTACTGCAGCGGCTGCTCGCGCCCAATCCCGAAGTGCCACGCAAACGCATCGCGATCGTCTACCGGCCGCACTCGGCCGCCGACGCCGCCGAGATCGTCGACGACGACTTCAAGAACGCGCTCGTCGCGCAGCAGAGCGAACGCGGTGTGGTCTCGGCGGCGGCGACGCTGCGAGTCGGCGCCACCCAGCAGGCGCGCGAGGAACAGGCACGCGGACACGGTGTCACCCGTTTCGGCGCGCTGGTCACCATCACCGAACCGCTGCGCGGTGACCTGCCACGCATCGAGGCCATCACCCGTGACCTCTCCACGCAGGCGCGGCTCAAGATCCGGCGCTGCTACCGGTACCAGTCCGCGGCGTTCGCGGCATCTCTCGGTTGCGGCGTGATCCTGCCCGAACACGCAACCATTCCGAAGGCATTGGCGGGGTGAGGCGATTATGGGACGCGACTACGAACCCCCGGTGCGCGATCGCGACGATGTCGCGTTGCGTCCGGTCCACCGGCCGCCGCGCATCCGCGGCGAACGCGAGCCACGGCCCGCGGGGAGCGCGCCGCGCGTGAGCGACGACGTGCTCGGCCTCGACGAGCGCACCGAACGCGACGAGCGCGAGAGCTCGACGCGGGGATCACGCGTGCCCGAAGAACGTCCGCCGGGTGAGCGCAGGTCGCGTGAGGAACCGCGGGCCGACCGAGTCCGCCCGACCCGACCGCGTGGCGAGGAACCACGCAGGCCGAGGGAGGACGAGGACGGTCGTCTTCGCCCCCGTGGTGACGAGACGCGTGGTCGCGGTGACGGACCGCGCGCACCCGGCCGCGAAGGCGCGGGGGAGCGCCGCACTCGTCGCCCGCATCCCGATGCCGATCGGGCCGCGCGGGCGCGGGCCGAACGTGGGCTGCGCGACGAGGACCACGGCCCACGTCTGGAACACCAACGCCCCCAGGGCGATCCACGGCGACGGCCCAAGCAGGCCGAACCCAAGCTGACGAAGAAGAAGCCCAGGCCCGCGAAGGCGGTGCGCGCGATCCGGCCCGACGAGGCCGCCGACCGCGCGATGGGTTCGGGTCGGTCCGCGAAATCGACCAAGCCGGACCGGCGTTCGCAGTCGGGTCCGAGGCTGCTCGACGACGCCACCCGCGCCCGCTACGAGATGATCGCCCGGGAGCAGTCGGGTCTGCGGGCGGCGTGGGCGACCTTCCGGATCCACACCGACGACCTGCGTCGCAACAACGCGCACGCCCGCAGCGAGGCCGTCGTCAAGGACGGATTCGACCGCACCACCGCCGAATTGACCGACCGCGGCTACTCCGGCGCGGGCGGCGGCAAGATGAACGTCGTCGGCCGCCCGGTGGAGTATCGGGCCACCACCGCCCAGGTCGCGGGTCTGTGGCCGTGGTCGGTCGGTGCCGGCGCGCCGCTGATCGGCACCCCGCTCGGCTCGCATCTGCACACCGGCGCCCCGGTCTGCTTCGATCCGATGAACTGGTTCATGCGCGGCAGCTTCATCACCGCGCCCAGCCTGTTCGTGCTCGGCCTCAACGGTTTCGGCAAGTCCTCGCTCGTGCGCCGGATCGTGCTCGGGGGCATCGCCCAGGGCATCACCCCGCTCATCCTGGCCGACGTGAAACCCGACTACCGCAAGATGGTCGAACTCGTCGGCGGTCAGGTGATCGACCTCGGCTACGGGCACGGCAAGCTGAACCCGCTGGCGGCGGGCGTACTCGGCTCGGTCGTGCCGCGCCTGGAAGACAAACCCGCGCTGCAACGTCAGGTGCTGCAGGATCTGCGGGCCAGGCAGGTGACACTGATCGCGGGCCTGGTGGAACTGGTCCGCGGCGCCCGCGTGGCCGACTTCGAGGAAACGCTGATCGCCACCGCGCTGCGCATCCTCTACCAGCCAGGGGGCTTCACCCCCGACAAGCCGCCGATCATGGAGAACCTGCTCGAGGTGATCGTCGGCGGCGGCGCCGAGATGATGCTCGACGCGGGCGCCGACAACAGCGACGAATACCAGAACGCGATCAAGGGGCTGCGCCGTTCGCTGCGCGCGCTCACCCAGGGCCCGTTCGGCGCGATCTTCAACGGCCAGACCAGCGTTCCCATCGACACCAGCGCCGTCGCGGTGTGCATCGACGTCTCGCACATCCCCAGCGGCGACAAGAAGCTCAAGGCAGCCGTCATGTTGGCCTGCTGGGCAGACGGTTTCGCCTCCGTCGAGGCCGCGCACGTGCTGGCCGACGCCGACCTCGGCCCGCAGCGCTACTTCCAGGTGGTGATGGACGAGCTGTGGCAGGTGCTCGGTCTCGGCGACTTCATGGTCGACCGCGTCGATGAGCTGACCCGTCTGCAGCGCGGCCTGGCCACCGCGCTGATCATGATCAGCCACACCATCAAGGACCTGCAGGCGCTCGGCTCGGACGCCGCGATCGCCAAGGCGATCGGCTTCCTGGAACGCGCGCGCGCCAAGATCTTCGGCGCGTTGCCCGCCGAGGAGATCAGCAGGCTCGACTCCACGGTGCCGTTCACCTCGGCCGAGCAGGAGATGGTGACCAGTTGGTCGGCGCCGCAGGCCCTCACCGGTGAGGCGCTCAAGCCCGGCCAGCAGCGGCCCTCGCCGCCCGGCACCGGAAAGTTCTTGCTGAAGGTCGGCGAGGATCGTCGACCCGGTATCCCTTTCCACATGGAGTTCACGGTGTCGGAACGAGAAAGCGGAATCCACGACACGAATCAGCGCTTCAGCGAGTTCGGCGACAACCCACGTGGCACGCCGGACTACTCGAACGGGAGTGAGCAATGATGCCGCACCGGTCCTATCGCCGGGTCTCGCCGGAGGTCCGCAATGCCGCCGTCGCCCAGGTGGTCGCGCTGACCGACAAGCTGCGCAGCGAATCCGAGGCGTGCCGGATGGTCGCCGAACAGATCGGCGTGCACGCCAATTCGGTGCGCAACTGGGTCCGCGCGACCCAGGACCCGAGCCTGGACCGGATGGACGCCACCGCGCTACGCCGCAAAGTGGCGCTGTTGCAACAACAGCTGGCCGCCGCCGCGGAGATGAACCGCACGCTCGCCGACACGCTCAACGAGTCCCGGCGACGCACATGAACTCCGCCGCGGCGGACGTTGCCGAAGTCGGCGCCCGCCGCGGAACGCGGGGAGGCGGCCGGTGAACGTCCGCACGATCATGATGACGGCGCTCGGTTCGGTCGTCGGGTTGGTGGCGCTGGTGCTGGTGATCGTGCTGCCGTCCTCGGATGAGACCTGCGAGACCGGCGATGTGCTGGTCGGATCCTCGGTGCCGACGCTGCCCCAACTCGGCGGCGACAATCGCGCGGGCGCGACCAGTGCTGCCGCACCGACATCGAATCCGGCGGTCACCGGCACGCCGGTGTTGGCCGCGGGTGTCGGTCCGCTGCGCCGCACGTTGCCGCTCGAGATCGGGACTTTCACCGTCTCCGATGTGTTCGGTTCGCGCGGGGGCGATCACAAGGGCATCGATATGGCCGCCACCGACGGGACCACGATCTACTCGGTATCCGACGGCAGGGTCGTCGCCGCCGGTCCCGCTTCGGGTTTCGGCAACTGGATCGTCGTCGATTCCGTCGACACCAACGGCCGCGCCTACTCCGCGGTCTACGGCCATATGTGGGACGCGGGCGTCAAGGTGCGCACCGGTCAGACGGTGACCGCGGGTCAGCCGATCGGGATGGTCGGTTCGGCCGGCGAATCCAGCGGCCCGCACCTGCATTTCGAGATCGTGCCCGGCGGCCGGTTCACCGGTGGCCGTCAGATCGACCCGATGCCGTGGCTCGACGGCGCGCCCACCCCGGATGTCGGCGGCGCGCGCGCGTTTTCGAGCGATCCGAACTGTGTGCGCGGATTCGGCAGCGCCGGTGGGGCGCTGGCCGACGGGAAGGTGCCCGCCGAGCTCGAGATCTGGTATCGCCGCGCGGGAACCGTGTGCCCGGAGATCTCGTCGTCGCTGCTGGCCGCGCAGGCCAAGCAGGAGTCGGGATTCCGGCGCGGTCTCACCTCGCCCGCCGGTGCCCAGGGCCTGGCCCAGTTCCTGCCCGGCACGGCCGCGAGCATCAATCCCGAGGACGGTCAGCCCTACATCATCGATGCCGACGGCAACGGTTCGGCCAGCGTGTGGGACGACGGCGACGCGATCATCGGCCAAGCCCGCTACATGTGCTCGATCGCCCACAAGATCGCCGGGTGGATGGCCGCCGGTCGCGTCTCGGGCGACCTGGCCGCGCTCACCCTGGCCGGCTACAACGCCGGTGAGGGCGCGGTACTGGCCTCCGGGGGGATGCCCAATCAGTATGCGGCGCACTATTCCGAGACCAGGCCCTACGTCACCAACATCTTGACGATGGAGCCGCAGTATCGGGCGCCAGGCGCGCAAGGCCGATTCACCCCGGGGCAGGGGAGCGACGGCGAACAGATCGTCGAGGCCGCCCACGACTGGCTCGGCACTCCGTACGTGTGGGGTGGCGGCGGCGCGCAAGGGCCGAGCGGCGGCGGATTCGACGGGCCGGGACTGACCGCCGCGGCGGTGTTCGCCGCGTCCTCGGGCAAGGTCACGTTGCCGCGCACCGCGGAACAGCAGTGGGAGGCGGGCCGGGAGGTGCCGATCGCGAAGGCGGCGGTCGGTGATCTGGTGTTCAGCGGGTTCGGACGGCAGGGACCGACCCAGGTCGGGATCTACGCGGGCAACGGCAGGCTGATCCAGGCGGTGCCACCGACGAGCAACCGCGGTGGCGGGGGCGTCGCCGAGGTGGCGGTGCCCGGCGACGCACGGGCGAGGAGGGTGTTGTGAGGGCGCGACCAGCGATAACCTGGTGGGAGAGAACACGAATCCACACAAGTGGGGCGGTGATGCTCGTGGTTGTCCTGCTCTCGGTCCCTGCCTGCGGTGGCGACGCCGAGCCGTCGCGCCCTGAGGCCACCTCCACCACCCGGTTGCTCGAAGCCGCGGTCGACCCGGCCACTCCCGACGGGGTCGCGGTCGTCGCGCTGCGCGAGGTCTACACCTGGAACCCCGTCACCGAGCAACCGGGATCCTCGCTACAGCGCGCGCGAGAATGGCTGGGGCCCAGCATGATACGTATGTTGGACAGCTCGATCGGTGCCACCGAGACCCCGAAACCGTCGCTGCAGTGGGCGGACTGGGCGAGGGCGAAGGCACATGTGGAGGCGTTCACCTTCGCCTCGGGGGAGCCGGCGCCCGCGAGCGCCGATCCCACGGTGGCGCAGTACAAGATCGGCATCGAACAAACGGTCGTCTACCCCAACGGACGTACCGAAGCCCTACCGCCGAGCACGGTCATCGCGACCGTGGTGCAGACGCCGCAAGGCTGGCGTCTCGACGCGTTCCGCTGACCACCCACCACGTCCACACAAGGAGGCACCCGTGGCGAAGAAGAAGGTGACGGATCCGGCCGCGGTCGGACCCGACACGACGCTGATCATGATCGTGTTCGGGTTCGCGGTGCTGATCACCCTCGCGGTCGCCCTGCATCTGGGCAACGCGCTGGCGGTTGTACCGCAGTCCATTCCGATCAACCCGATCGCGGTGGTCGCCGATCTGGCGCGGGGCAAGCTGCACTGGCCACGTGCGTCGACGGTGATCGTGCTGTTGGTGATCGCGTCGGCCATCGCGTATGTGGTGATCCGCAAGCGGTTGCAGAAGCGTGCGGTCGTGGGGCGGTTGGCAATCGACGACAAAGCCGACTACATGGGCGTCGGCAGCGCGATCGGGTCGATCACCGAGGCCGGAGTCAGGGAGAAGGCGAAGGATCTCGGCGTGCGGCTCGGGACCGGCGACGCGCCCGGGGTACCGATCGGAATCGCGGTTGCCGACGGCACCCCGCTCTACGGCTCCTACGAAGACCTCCATCTCGATATCTGGGGGCCTCGACAGGGCAAGTCGACATCGCGGGTGATTCCGGCGATCCTGTCCGCGATCGGGCCGGTGCTGGCGACATCGAACAAACGCGACGTCGTCGACGCGACTCGTGACGTGCGCGAAGACAAGGGCAGCCGCACGTTCGTCTTCGACCCGCAGGGCGTCGCCGGTGAACGACCGACCTGGTTCTGGGATCCGCTGGCCTGGGTCAACTTCCGCACCGAAGGCTGCGAGATGCGGGCGGCGCGATTGGCCGGTCACTTCGCCGACGCGGAGACCGGCGGCAGTGCCGACGACGGCGACAACTTCTTCGATCCCGAGGCAGAGGACCTGCTCGCCGCGTTCTTCCTCGCCGCCGCGATCGCGGGCAAACCGATCACCCAGGTGTGGGAATGGGTGACCAACCCGCAGAACACCGAGGCGATCGAATACCTTCGCAGCGCCGAACACCACTTCACCGCGTCCGGTCTGGCCATGCAGTACAACGCCGACCAGCGCACCAGGAGTGGCATTTTCGGTACCGCCAAGAAAATGATCCGCTGCTTGCAGTTGTCGAATGTGCATCCGTGGATCACGCCGGCCGACGGTGTTCGCCCCCAGTTCGACGAGCTGGAGTTCATCGAACGCAACGGCACGCTGTACTGCCTGTCGCTCGAGGGGCGCGGATCGGCGGCACCGCTGGTCAGCGCGCTCACCGAGGCCGTCATCGATGTGGCCATGCGCAAGGCCTCGCGGTCGTCGGGCGGTCGGTTGCCGATCCCGCTGCTCGCGGTGCTCGACGAGGCCGCCAACGTGGTCCGCTGGAAGGATCTGCCCAAGCAGTACAGCCACTTCGGGTCGCGCGGCATCGTGGTGATGACCGTGTTGCAGTCGTGGGCGCAGGGCGCGCGTTGCTGGGGCGAGGCCGGAATGAGCGCGCTGTGGTCCGCGGCCAATATCAAAGTGCTCGGCAGCGGGGTCGACGACATGGCCTTCCTGCGCGACCGATCCGAGGCGATCGGCGAGTACGACTCGATCTCGTCGTCGATGTCGCAGTCGGGCAACAGCAAGAGCTACTCGCGCTCGCTGAGCTCCTCGGTGACCTTCACCCCACAGGGCCTGGCGACGCTACCGCGCGGTCGTGCCGTCGTGTTCACCTCCGGTCAGCCTGCCGTGCTGGTGCGAACGGTGCCGTGGTGGGAATCGGAATACTCCGAGGCGGTCAAGAAGTCGATCGAGCAGAACGATCCGACTCGCAAAACCCGGATAGACGACTTGTTCGGGTCACCATCGCTAGCGAAATCCAGTCCGCCGGAAGAGATCGGTGAAGTCGAGGAGGTCAAGCCGCTGTGAGCAACGATTTTTCGGATACGGACCGGCAGGAGCGGGTCTATGCCGGGGTGAGCGAGTTCGTCCGCGAATACCTGAGCCAGCTCTACCGTCGTCAGGTCACCGATATCAGCGATACGGTGTGGTGCCCGGAGTGGTGGCGCCACCCCGAGGCCGCGGTGCGGCTGGACGCGCTGTGGCAGGCGTGGGAGCACTACCGGATGAAAGGCGGCCCCGGTATCAGCGTGTGGTTCCTCGAACACGCCGATCCCCACATGATCAAGCTGTTCGACCCGCGTGGGCCGTTCAAATACTGCAGCGTGCGCAACGGGCACAAAGAGATGCTCACGTCGTTGCCGGTGGAGAAGCCGGACCTGGATCAGTGGACCGAGCCCGATAACGGGCTGTGGGACAAGGGCGCTGTTCCCGGCGCCTGAGCCGAGCACGATCTCGGCGGGGCCGCTCCCCGGCGCCGCCGAGATCAGCGTCCGCGTTCGATCCCTCGTTCGATGCCGCGCTCGAGGCCACGTGCCCGCGCGGGCATGTTCCGTGTGCCCGCGTCGCGCAGCCGGATCGCTTCCTCGGGAGAAATTCCGTGGCCCATCTCGACCAGCATTCGGACCTGGCTCAGTTCGGGGGCGACACCGGCTCGCTGCAGATGCGCCGCGATCGCCGCGCGCCGCTCGGTGGAGTCGTAGCCGACTGCCTGTCCCGCGCTGCTCGAGTGCCCGGCGGCGCTCGCGGCGAAGGGGGAGCCCGACTCCTTGTTGAGGCTGACGCCGCGTGATTCGACTCCGCGCGATTCCACCGTGCGCGAGCCCACCGACATCATCTGCACGAGTTCGATATTGCGCGGATCCTTGGCCTTGAGATCGCGCGCCTCGCGGATCTGCAACTCCCGCGCTTCCTTCATCTTGGCCTCGATCGCCTTCGCGCGAGACTCGGCGTCTTTCTGACCGTGTTCACGCGACTTGAGGGCGACCAGGGTGGCCATCTGCAGCATGATGCGCATCATGGACGCCGTTTCGCTGCCGATGTCGTCGAGTTCCGCCATGACTGCTCCCCGATGCTGCTGTGGAAGTGGACATCTGAGCCTACCGCGCGAAGGACACGATGCGATGTCCGGCGGGGCCGACCGGTGGCCCAAAAAATGCGGGTGACCGGGTCGTGGGCCGAATGAATCGTAGGGTTGCCTAGCCTCTGATGATCTTCTTCGCACGTCGGGGCCCGAAAAGCGGAAACGGACCGGACACGCGAGCGCGTCCGGTCCGTTGTGTCGCTGAGAAAGGCGGTGTCAGCCCACCTTGACAGTGTTGAACGAGATCGGGATGGCAGGCCCACCGTCCTCGGCGCCGCCCTTGACGCCGCCGCTCGCGACCTTGTCCAGGGTGGCCAAGCCCGCTTCGTCGATCGTGCCGAAAATGGTGTAGTTCGGCGGCAGCTGCGTGTCACCGAAGACCAGGAAGAACTGGCTTCCGTTGGTGCCCTTGCCCTCCGGCGAGGTACCGGCGTTTGCCATGGCGACCAGGCCGCGCTTGTAGTTCACCGGCTGCTGGAGCGCCGGGTCACCCGCGGCGAACAGGTCGGTCGGGTATTCGTTGTCGAAGCTGTAGCCGGGGCCGCCCTTACCGGTCGCCGTCGGGTCACCGCACTGCAGGATGCCGAAGCCCGGCGTCGCCACGATGCGGTGGCAGCTGGTCTTGTCGAAGTAGCCCTGCTGGGCCAGGCTCACCAGCGAGTTCACCGTGCAGGGTGCCTGTGCGCTGTTGAGCGACAACCCGATCGGGCCCTGCGTGGAATCGATCGCGACCTTGACCTCGGGACCGTCGGTGGCGACCGATGTCGTGGCCGGCGCGGTGACGGGCTTCGCGGGGGGCTCTTGGTCCACCGGGTAGCTGCAGTCGACGGTCGCGGGCTTGGCCGCGGCCGGCGGCGGACCGGGGATGTCGAGGGGGGTGTTGACGAACTGGGTCGTCGGCACCGCCGAGGACGACTCGGCGTTCGCCGACTCGCTGTCGTCGCCTCTGGTGAGGAAATACACGCCGGTCGCGGCGGCCGCGACGACTATCACACCCAGTACCGAGCCCGCGATCGTCAAGCGCTTGCGCTTCTTCTCCTGCTCGGCCCGTCGTGCCAGCTGGCGCTCCAGCTTGCGCTTGGCCGCCGCCCGTCGCTGTTCGTTACTCGGCACTACCGCGTTCCTCCCGTGTTAGTCAGGTTCGTCTAGAGGGTAACCGGTTGGACGCGGAGGGCGCCCGTGGGGAAAACTGGACCATCGTGACCAAGACCAGCAGCTTCACCGCCCCGAAGGGGGTCCCCGACTACCTGCCGCCCGGTTCGGCCGAGTTCGTCGCCGTGCGCGACGGCTTGATCCATGCCGCCCGACTGGCGGGGTACGGGCATGTCGAGCTGCCGGTATTCGAACAGACCGCCCTGTTCGCACGGGGTGTCGGCGAGTCGACCGATGTGGTCAGCAAGGAGATGTGGACCTTCGCCGACCGCAACGGCGAGAGCTTCACCCTTCGTCCCGAAGGCACCGCGGGCGTGATGCGCGCGGTGATCCAGCACGGTCTGGACAAGAGCGGTCAGCTGCCGGTGAAACTCTGCTACGCCGGTCCGTTCTTCCGGTACGAGCGCCCGCAGGCCGGTCGGTACCGGCAGTTGCAGCAGGTCGGCATCGAGGCGATCGGCATCGACGATCCCGCCCTCGACGCGGAGGTCATCGCCATCGCCGACGCCGGGTTCCGCTCACTCGGCCTGGACGGGTTCCGCCTCGAGATCACCTCGCTCGGCGACGAGACGTGCCGTCCGCAATACCGCGAACTACTGCAGGAGTTCCTCCGTGGGCTGCCACTGGACGAGGAGACCCAGCGCCGCGCCGAGATCAACCCGCTGCGCGTGCTCGACGACAAGCGTCCGGAAGTGCGAGAGCTGACCGCGAACGCGCCGTTGATGATCGACCACCTCTCGGAGTCGGCGAAGGCCCATTTCGAGCAGGTTCTCGGCCACCTGGACGCGCTCGGCGTGCCGTATGTGGTGAACCCGCGCATGGTGCGTGGCCTGGACTACTACACCAAGACCACGTTCGAATTCGTGCACGATCAGCTCGGCGCGCAGTCGGGCATCGGCGGCGGTGGGCGCTACGACGGTCTGATGGCCGAACTCGGCGGACAGCCGCTGTCGGGCATCGGGTTCGGCATCGGCGTCGACCGGACCGTGCTGGCGCTCGCGGCCGAGGGCAAGTCGGCGGCCGATCCCGCGCGCTGCCAGGTCTACGGCGTCGCGCTCGGTGACGCCGCCAAGGCGAAGCTGGTCGCGCTGGCCGGTGAGCTGCGCGCCGCCGACATCAGCGTCGACCTGGCCTATGGCGGACGCGGGATGAAGGGCGCGATGAAGGGCGCCGACCGTTCGGGGGCGAAATACACCCTCGTGCTCGGTGACCGCGATCTCGCCGAGAACACCATCGGCGTCAAGGAGATGGCGACCGGCGAGCAGCGGTCCGTCCCGCTCGACGGAGTCGTCTCGGTGCTGCGCGAGGAGCTCGGGTAGCGGGCTGCTGAGGTCGGTGGGGCGCGGTAATCTGACCGCGCCACACCGGGCGGGCCGGTGGCGGGTGGAGAGGGTCATCGTGGACGGGCAATCCGGGCAGTCGTCGGCGACGGAACCGGTGGGTATCGACCTGGTGGCGCCCGAGGTGTTCGCGCCGATGTTGCGCAGGCTCGCGCTGGCCGCGCTCGGAGTCGGCGTCGGGGCGACGCTGCTGTCGGCGGTCTGGCTGAGCTGGCCGTACGCGATCCTGATCGGACTGGCCGTCGCGGTCCCGACCATCGGCTACGTGTTCGCTTTCCAGCGTCGCCGAATGTGGTTGAGCGGCACCGTGATCCGCGCACATCGCCTGTTCGGCGAACACACCCTCGACCTCGCCGACGCCACCGGCGTGCACCTGCTGGTGTACCCAGCACGGCTCAGTCGCATCGCCTTGCGGGTCACCGCGGGCGGCGACACCCAACTGGTGCCCCTGGCGATGTATACCGATGTGGGCAGCGGACGTGAACTGCACCTACTCGGCCTGCGCAAACTCGCCGACGCGCTCGCCGCCAGCGAACTCGTCGCCGCGATCGCGATCTCGGAAGTGCTGGTGCAGCAGCTGCGCGCCGAGGCGCGCGATGCGGGTCTCGAGGAACGCCCGCTGTATCGCGCGGTGCGGTCGGTGCGCAGCAAGGACAGTGTTTCGCCGGTAGTCCTCAGCGATTCCGAGGTCGCCGCACTCGGCTGAACCTCTCGTTGTCGGATCCGAGTGCCGGAGGTCTGGCGGCGGTCAGCCGAAGAGAGCGAGTTGTGCGCTCTGTGGCGTGGCAGGGGGAGTGGCTGGCGTTGTGCGGCCTTGGGTCTGACGGAGGCCGTGGTGCGTCAGCAGGGGGTTCACCCGGTCGCGTAGCCAGTCGCGGTAGAGCGGGGTGACGTTGCCGCCGCGGGCGTAGAGCTGGCGGTAGCGGCGGATGAGTGCGGGGTGTTCGGTGGCGAGCCAGGTGAGGAACCAGTCCCGGGTGGGGCCGCGCAGGTGCATCGGGAAGGCCATGGCGCTGGACGCGCCCGCGTCGGCGATCGCGGCGAACAGGGCCTCGAGATGTGCTCGGCTGTCGGTGAGGCACGGGATGATCGGCGCGGCCATGACATGGACGGTGAAGCCCGCGTCGGCCAGTGCGCGGACCAGGTCGAGGCGGGCGCGCGGTTCGGGGGTTCCCGGTTCGAGGCTGTGGTGCAGATCGGGATCGAGGATGGCGATCGACACCGCGACGCTCACCTCGACGCGCCGGGCCGCCTCGGTGAGTAGCGGGAGGTCGCGGCGCAGCAGCGGGCCCTTGGTGAGGATGGAGAACGGGGTGCCCGAATCGGAGAGCGCGGTGATGATGCCGGGCATCAAGCGGTATCGGCCCTCGGCACGTTGATAGGGGTCGGTGTTGGTGCCGAGCGCCACCGCCTCGCGCTGCCAGGAACGGCGCATGAGCTCACGGCGTAGCACCGCGGCGATATTGGTCTTCACCACGATCTCGGAATCGAAATCCTCGCCCGCGTCGAGGCCGAGATATTCGTGGCTGCCGCGCGCGAAGCAATAGCGGCAGGCGTGCGAGCAGCCGCGCATCGGGTTGATCGTCCAGCGGAAGGGCAGCGCGGAGCCCTCGGGCATCTTGTTCAGCGCGCTCTTGCACAGCACCTCGTGGAAGGTGATGCCGTCGAACTCGGGGGTGCGGACGGAGCGAACCAGCCCGGCCCTGGTCAGGCCGGGCAGCGCGCCGTCATCGGCGTCCAGGGTCTGAGCTTGCCACCGCACCCCACGAGTCGAACATTTGTTCGAACAGGTGTCAAGCCTGACGCGACGCCCGCAGGAAGTCGACCAGGTCGTTGACGGTCTCCAGGGTCGGACGCGGGCGGTAGCCGAGTTCGCGTTCGGCCTTGCCGTGATCGACGGTCGGCGCCGAGATCAGCGCGCCCATAGCGGCTTTGGACATGATGTCGGAGCCGAGGCGCCTGCTGATCGGCTCGAGCACCGGCATCATCGCGCCGACCGCCTTCGCCGGGATGACGAAGCGTGGACCCTTGGCGCCGGTGCGGGCCGCGGCCATCCGGCACAGGTCGACCATCGTGGTCATCTCGCCGCCGAGCAGGTAGTTCTCGCCGGTGCGGCCCTTCTCGCCCGCCAGGATCAGGCCGTGGGCGACATCGCGCACGTCGACCAGATCGAAGCCGCCGCCGATCATCACCGGAACTCGGCCACGCATCGCCTGGCCGGCGGCGGAGTTGATGCGCGAGAGCCGGTCCAGGTGGTCGACCGGACCGTAGACGCCGGTCGGATTCACGATCACCGCGTCGAGTCCGCGTTCGATCACCGGCCGCAACGCCAGTTCGCCGGACCACTTCGACCGGTCGTACACCGGCAGGCTGGGATCGTCGGAGCGGCCGGAGGTCTCGTCGATGTGCCCGCCCGCGCGGTACTGATCGAAGGCGTGGATGGAACTGGTGTGGACGAACCGGCGCACTCCCGATTCCAGCGCCGCCTCGGCGGTGACGCGCACGCCTTCGGTGTTCACCCGCCACGCCAGATCGTTGCGTTCGGCGAGGGTGATCAACGCGACGAGGTGGTAGACCACCTCGGCGCCCGCCAGTACGGTCCGCATCGACGCGGGGTCGAGCACATCGCCTTCGACCCAGGTCACGGCCGGATCGGCGGTGGTCGGGGCCACGCGGTCGATCGCGACGACCTCGTGGCCGCGCTCGACGAGCAGAGGGATCAAGTTGGTACCGAGGTAGCCGGCTGCGCCGGTCACTGCGACCTTCATGAGCTCGAGGATATAGAACATGTTCTAGTTTTGATAGTCGATCGCCCAGATCGAAGGTGGCACGACTCGAAAACTGTCGGCGAATTCGGCTATATTTGGCGCCAATCGCAGTTGGGCGGTCGCGTCGGGAGTTTCGCGTCCGCCGTTGCCTTCTGTAGTGCAGACTTTTCACGACGAGTTGGGGGGATTCGCATGACCGATCTCTCGGTGCAAACCGGAGAGGTCGCCGCGTTCGCGGCGACCAATGGCGGGGTGGCGGCACAGGTCGCCGCGGCGGGCAATATCGACTTGGTCGCCAGCGTCTCGGCGGCGACGCCGGTGTTCGGCCTCATCGGCGCCGACTACCTGGCGATGTTCGCGGCGGCACAAGCGTTGCAGGCCAAGGACATCAACGATCTGTCGGCCAAGTTCAGCTCGCTCTCGGACGCGGCCTTCAAGTCGTCGGTGACCTTCGAGACGACCGATATCGACAACGCCGCCGAACTCGCGCGTCAGGCTGCTGGGCTCGGGGGCCCAGCGTGAAGCCGCTGAGTTCGGACACCGGAGTCATCGCTCCCGACGCCGCCATGGCCGCTGCCGATGCCGCGACCGCGTCGGTGCTGGGTGCGGTACCGCTCGACTCGCAGGCGATTCTGGATGTGTCGCTGATGCAGGTGCCCGAGGATGTGGCGGCCGACGAGGAAGCGGTCTTCACACTCGCGCAGAAGATCACCGACGAAGCCCAGAACGGCAGCATGTCGCCCGCCGGGTTGGGCGGGCTCGGCGGGCTCGGCACCGGCGTACAACCCCAGGACATCCTGTCCGGCGTCGCCGAGGACGCCTCATCCGCGCTCAGCGGCCTGCAGGGCACGGTGGCTCAGGTCGCGGCGCCCGCGTCGGCCGCCGCGCTGACCGCGTTCGACCAGGCCAAGTCCGCACTCACCGGCACATCGGGCGCCGGCGCCGCGAACACCTCCGGCGCGAGCACGTCCGCCGCCGCGACGACACTGACCGAAGATCCGGTCGCCGCGCTGATGAGCGGACTGTCGCTGCCGGCGCTGCCCGGCGTCGACACCCTGTTCCAGCCGTTCCTCGACCTGCTCAGCAGCTTCGGTACCGGTGTTTTCAGCGGGCTGGACCCGACCACGATCCTGAGCAACTCCTCCGCGGTGATCGAACAGGCGATGAGCCTGGCCCAAGGCGGGGTGAAGACCGTTCAGCAGGTGTGGGAAGGCCAGGCCGCCGACGCGGCGACCACAGCCAGCCAGCAGGCGCAGACCCAGGGGCAGGACACCAGTCAGCGCGGCATCGACATCTCCGCGCTCACCCAGCAGGCGGCCGCTGTCGTGCAGACCGGCAACGCGCAGCTCACCACCATCGCCACCACCTTCGCGGCCCAGGCCACCGCGCTCGCGCCGACGATCATGCTGCCGCCGACCCAGGCAACCTTGATCGGCTTGGCCACCACGCATCTCGGTGAGGCGGTGTCGGTCGTCAATGTCACCCGTGGGCAGTTGATGGGCTACACCGGTGAACTCAGCGGCGTCGTCGGGCAGCTCGCCAGTCAGAGCGGCCTGCCCTCGCCCGAGGAAGTCCTCTCCGCCGCGTCGGAGAACATCGGCGAACCGCTGCTCACCCAGGCAGAGGAAGCCTTCACCGGCGGCGGCGACTCCTCCACCACCGCGGCGAGCACCACCGCGGGCACCACCTCTCCCGGCTCGACGACAGCGTCGAGCCTCGGCTCCGGTGGTTCCGGTGGCAGCGGCGGCGGTTCCGGCGCCTCGCTCGGCGCGCTCGGGACCGCGCGGGGTGGTGCGGGCGGCAGTTCCGCGGGCACCCCAGGCGCGGGTACGCCGAAGACCACCGCGGCCGTACCGGGTGCGGCGGTCCCCGCCGGTCGAGTGATGCCCACCGTCAACGCGATGGGCTCCGGCACCACCACGGCCGCGAGCACCGGCGGTACCTCCGGCATGATGGGCGGCGGCGCGGGAGCAGGCGGCGGCGCGGGCCGTGGCAACAACGAGGAAGAACACGGTCGCACCGTGCAGCCCTACCAGAGCCGCACCGGCAACGACGATCTCACCGGTCCGCTGGGCGAATCCACACCCGACGTCATCGGTGCCGTCCACGAGGACGAACGCGACGAGGACGCGACCGCGGACCGCTTCTGACCCGAAGGGGCTCGCCGGTGGAAACCGGCGAGCCCCTTCGGGTCAGCGTCGAACGATCAGCTCTTGAAGGCGTCGACCAGCTTCTTGTAGAGGTCGGTGAAGCGTTTGCGGGCGTCCTTCTGCGCCGGATCGAGGCCATCGGATGCCTCGGGGGAGTAGACGACCAGGTGGACTTCGTCGGCCGGATCGTCGGGCATCAGATCGATGATCTGGGTGCCCCTGTTATCGCCGGCCGGAATGCCGAAATCGATCTCCTTGAGCGCGTTGATCTCCTCGCGCGCGGCCGAAATCACGTCGGAGGCAACCTTTCCGGTCACCTTCTTGGGGGCGGTCTCGGGCTTGCGGTCCTTGCTCACGGCATCGGGCTGGTGCACGGCCTCGCCGTCGGCGAAGATCTGCAGGACCGGGCGCAGGTCGGTGCGCTGCGACCAGCCGTCGGGGATCGTGGTCAGGCTCACCAACGGTAGTGGCGCCGGATCGGCATGGGCGAGTGCGCTCGCGCCCGGCAGGGCGAGAGCGCAGACGAGCAGTCCGGTCATGGTCAGGCGCATGGGTTCCCCTCGATCGAAAGACAGTGCGTGGGTATCGCGTTCGAGGAGTCAGCGTAGCCCGGGCGGGTTGTCCAGGTCACGCGCGGAATAGGTGTCACAGGCCTGCACCGACCCGGTCCGGTAGCCGACGAGGAACCACTTCTGCCGCTGATCCGAGGACCCGTGGGTCCACGACTCGGGATTGACGCCGCGACCCGCCGAGCGTTGGATGCGGTCGTCGCCTACGGCATTCGCGGCCGACAGCGCGTCGCGAATATCTTTGTCGGACAGGGTTTTCAGGAAGGGCTGCCCACCTCCCGGCGAGGGCTGCTTGTCGGCGAAGTTGGCCCAGATGCCGGCGTAGCAGTCGGCCTGCAGTTCGGTGCGCACCGCGCCGGAGGTCGCGCCCTGCGGATCGCGCTGGGCCTTGCCGATATCGCCGAGCTGGTTCTGGATATGGTGGCCGACCTCGTGCGCGACCACGTACTCCTGCGCCAGCGGTCCCGCGCTCGCGCCGAACCGGTCGGTCAGCTCCTGGAAGAAGGCCGTGTCGAAGTAGGCGGTCTGGTCGGCCGGGCAGTAGAAGGGTCCGACGTCGCTGGTGGCATTGCCGCACCCGGTATTCACGGCACCGGTGAACAGCACCAGCTCGGGCTCGACATAGTTCTTGCCGGTCTGTTGCGGCAGCTGCACCGACCACACCGCGTCGAGGCTCTGCGCGGTGGCCACCACCCGGCAGTCGACGTACTTGTTCGCGTCGGCGCCGGTCTTGCAGTGCGCCGGCGTTCCCGCGGTCCCCGGCTGAGCCTGCTGCCCGCTCTGCGCGCCGGTGAAGTTGCCGAGTACCGTCCCGGGATCGCCACCGAGGAGCAGCGTGATGACCAACAGGATCAGACCGCCAGCGCCGCCGCCGAGAGCGAGCTTGCCGCCCATGCCGGGTCCGCCACCCGAGGAAGCCCGGCCGGGATCGATCTGCATACCTTCGTTGAAGGTCATCGCGGTACTCGCCTTCGCTCGGTTGTCCAGCTGCCTCACAGCATGATTCACCGTCGGCGGGAGCGGCGACGGCGGACAGGTGTCACAAGCTTGACACGGTGGGGAATATATCGGTTTTCACTCGGGCACCGTGTCTCACTACGATGGCAGTGCACCCGGTCATCTGCGCCGGTGCGACAAGTCCGTGAAAGTCTGTCGAAAGGAATACCGTGCTGCGCACCCACTTGGCTGGTTCGCTGCGAGGCGAGCACGCCGGTCAGACCGTCACCCTCACCGGCTGGGTGGCGAGGCGTCGTGACCACGGTGGTGTGACCTTCATCGATCTGCGCGACGCTTCGGGCGTCTCGCAGGTGGTTTTCCGCGAGGGCGAGGCGGCCGAACAGGCCCACAAGCTGCGCGCGGAATACTGTGTGCAGGTCACCGGTGTGGTGGAACGGCGTCCCGACGGCAACGAGAACCCGGAGCTGCCGACCGGGCAGATCGAGGTCGACGCCAAGGAACTGGTCGTGCTCAACGAGAGCGCGCCGCTGCCGTTCCAGCTCGACGAGACCCCCGGCGACGAGGCCCGCCTCAAGTACCGCTACCTCGACCTGCGCCGCGAAGGCCCCGGCCACGCCATCCGCCTGCGCTCCAAGGTCAACGCCGCCGCCCGCGAGGTGCTGGCAAGCCACGACTTCGTCGAGGTCGAGACCCCCACGCTCACCCGCTCCACCCCGGAGGGCGCTCGCGACTTCCTGGTTCCCGCGCGCCTGCAGCCGGGCAGCTTCTACGCGCTGCCGCAGAGCCCGCAGCTGTTCAAGCAGCTGCTGATGGTCGGTGGCATCGAGCGCTACTACCAGATCGCGCGCTGCTACCGCGACGAGGACTTCCGCGCCGATCGTCAGCCCGAGTTCACCCAGCTCGACATCGAGATGAGCTTCGTGCGCCAGGACGACGTGATCCTGCTGGCCGAGGATATTTTGACCGCGCTGTGGAAGCTGGTCGGCCACGACATCGTCACCCCGATTCCGCACATGACCTACGCGGAGTCGATGCGGCGCTACGGCTCCGACAAGCCCGACCTGCGTTTCGGCGTCGAGATCACCGAGCTCAGCGACTACTTCAAGGACACGACTTTCCGGGTGTTCCAGTCGGAGTACGTGGGCGCGGTCGTGATGCCCGGTGGCGCGAGCCAGCCGCGACGCCAGCTCGATGCCTGGCAGGAGTGGGCTAAGCAGCGTGGCGCCAAGGGCCTGGCTTACATCCTGATCAACGAAGACGGCACCCTGGGCGGCCCGGTCGCCAAGAACCTGACCGACGCGGAACGGGACGGCCTGGCCAAGCAGGTCGGCGCCGAGCCGGGCGACTGCGTGTTCTTCGCCGCCGGCGCGGTGAAGTCGAGCCGTGCCCTGCTGGGTGCCGCGCGCGGCGAGATCGCCCGCAAGTGCGACCTCATCGACCCCAACGCCTGGGCTTTCGTCTGGATCGTCGACGCCCCGATGTTCGAGCCCGCCGCCGAGGCCACCGCCAGTGGTGACGTGGCGCTGGGCCACTCGGCCTGGACCGCGGTGCACCACGCGTTCACCTCGCCCAAGCCCGAGTCGCTCGACACCTTCGACACCGACCCCGGCTCCGCGCTGGCCTACGCCTACGACATCGTCTGCAACGGCAACGAGATCGGTGGCGGTTCCATCCGTATCCACCGTCGCGATGTGCAGGAACGCGTGTTCTCGGTGATGGGCATCGACAATGCCGAAGCCCAGGACAAGTTCGGCTTCCTGCTCGACGCGTTCGCCTACGGCGCCCCGCCGCACGGCGGCATCGCCTTCGGCTGGGACCGCATCACCGCGCTGCTGGCCGGTGAGGACTCGATCCGCGAGGTGATCGCGTTCCCGAAGACCGGCGGCGGTGTCGACCCGCTCACCGACGCGCCCGCGCAGATCACCGCGCAGCAGCGTAAGGAAGCGGGCATCGACGCCAAGCCCGAGGTCAAGGGCAAGGCCACCGACGCGGCGAAAGTTGTTGCGGCCGAGAAATAGCGGTCATCGGAGGTAGCCCGGTACCTTCTGGTCAGTTCCCGTATCGCCACGGCGATACCGATCAGGAGGACACCGGTGCTACATCTTCGAGTGATCAGCCCGCCCGACCAGACCGATGCATTGGTGCGGATCCTCGAAGCCGACGCCGGTGTCACCCACCTCACGGTGATGCGCGGGGTCGCGCTCGACCCCGTGGGCGATCTCGTCCAGGCGGACGTGGCGCGAGAGGCGGGCAACACGGTGCTCGCCGACGTGAAGGCGCTCGGTATCGTCGAGCACGGCGGGATCACCCTCGGCCCGGTCGACGCGGTGCTCTCCGACGCCGCGGACCGCGCGGTCCGGGCGGCGCCCGGTGATCCGAGCGACGCGGTGATCTGGGAGCAACTGCTCAAGGAGACCCGCGAGGAATCCTCGCTCAACGCCACCTTCGTCGCGTTCCTGACCATCGCCTGCCTGCTGGCCGCGATCGGAGTGGCCACCGACTCGCCGGTCACCGTCGTCGGCGCGATGGTGGTGGGCCCGGAGTTCGGTCCCCTGGCGGCTTTGTCGGTGGCGCTGGTGCGCCGCAACTGGCGGCTGGCGCGGCGCTCGATGATCGCCTTGGCGGTGGCATTCCCGATCGCGATGGTGGTCACGCTGGGCGCGACGATCGTGTGGGAGCACCTCGGTTGGATCACCACCGAGGGCATCATCGACGCGCACAACGTCGACTTCATCTACGAGGTCGGTCCGTTCTCGTTGGTCGTGGCGTTGCTCGCTGGATCGGCAGGCATGTTGTCGCTGGTCACCGCGAAATCAGCGGCCCTGATCGGTGTCTTCATCTCGGTGACGACCGTGCCCGCCGCCGGGTACGCGGTGGTGGCGGCGACGCTCGGACAGTGGCACCGGGCGTTCGAGTCGGCCGGTCAGCTGGCGGTGAACCTGGTTGGCATCGTGATCGCCGGAGTGGTGGTGCTCGAGCTGCGGCCCAAGGCGGGTGACGAGAGGGGCCCGATCGGCCGGTTCAAGCGGGCCATCGGCATGCGGACCACCCTCGAACGCTGACCTCAGACGCGGGCGACCGGTCCCGCCGTCAACATCCGGTAGGAGTACGTCACCGCGATGACGCACACCGGCCCCGCGACGAACAGGCCCAGCCCGCACAGCGCCGCGCCGACGAGGGTGACCAGCATGACGGTGAGGGCCAGCAGCAGCGACGCCCACAGATTCGCCAGCACCAGCTGCGCGCTCGCCTTGATCGCTTCCACGGGGCCGTAGTCCTGATCGATCACGAAGTGCAGCGAGAACATGCACAGGAACCCGGCGATCAGCCCCGGAGCCAGGCACAGCGACGACAGCAGCAGGGTGACGGTGAACGCGAGCAGCGAGGTCAGCAGGACATTGCCCGCGTTCACGAATCGGAAGAACGATCCGAATGCCGGTGGATACCCGTCGGTTTCGTAGAGCGCGCCGCGCACCATCGCCGCCTGCAGCAGCCACAGCGCGACGATCACCATCAAGAACAGGAACAGCACGCTGAACGGTGATGTCGGATCGACGATCTGGACGACGGCGAGGAAGCCGAGATAGATCAATACCCCCACCGCGGTGACCCCCAGCCACGGACCGGGATTGGCCCGGAATCGCTCCCAGCCGTAGCTCAGCGAACGGCCGATATCGAGGGCCTGTGCTCCCGAATGGTAGTAACCGGGCGTCTGCCCGCCACCACCCGTTGACACGCCGGATGCGGGGGCTGCGGGGTAGGTCGGATTCTCCGGTTTCGACTGGGGCACCGCGTAACCGGGACCCGTGCCGGTGGGCCCGTACTGCGGCGTCTGTCCGCCGTGGCCGGCAATCGGTGGCGGCGGCTCGACCGGCTCGTGCCCGTACTGGGCGGCGCCGGGGCCCTCGAACTGCGGATAGCCTGCGCCACCGGCCATTCCGTGCCTGCTCGGTCCGGTACCGGGAGCCGGTGGTTGCCCGGTTCCCTCGTGTCTGCCCCCGGGTCCGGCGAATTGTCCGCCACCGCCCGGAACAGGCGACCCGCCCGGTGAATCGCTCGATGCGGCGTACGGTGTGTCGGTCACTGTGGTAGACCTTTCGACTCAACCGGTTTGCGGTGTGGCGCACAGCAGTTCACGATGAGAAAACCCGACGACCGGCTGATGTGTCAAGCCAACAGGAACACACGCGCAACCTCGGTGCCAACACGCCGAACGACGCGGAAAGGTTGTCCAACCGCTCGCTAGAAGTGACCGGGTACGAGTAGCTTGAGAGGCGATGACCGCACTATTGGCCGAACGCGCCGCCGACGTCGTGTCCGCAGCACAACAGTTGCTCACAAAGCGAATGGGTGCTCCGGTAAAGCTGAGTGATCCGATCGAGCTCAGCGGCAGTGGTAGGACGACAGTCCTACGCGTGCGTGTTGCGGAAAACGCATTTTCGTTGCCGCGCACGCTGATCGTCAAGCAGGTGCGCGGTTCTACTCCCGACCGCCGCGCCGGTGGCTTGGCGCCCGGCGTCGCCAGCATCGACGCGGCGTTCCTCCGCGAGGCGGTGTCCTACCAGTTCACCACCGCGCTGAGTCGCGAGCAGCGTCCCGGTGCCTTCCTGATCGCGCACAGCGTCCCCGACCGGCTCCTCGTGCTCTCCGACCTCGGTGACAACGCGTTACTCACCTCGGTGCTGCAGGCACGTGTGGAGCCGGGTACCCGCAACTCGCTGATGGCGTTCGCGCAGGCGCTCGGCCGGATGCACGCCGCGACCGTCGGCCGCGAACCCGACTTCGTCGCCCTGATGCGTCGGGTCGACTCGGTGCACCGCGTCGACGGGATCGCCCAGCAGGCCCAGGCCGCCATCGCCGAGGTCCCCGGTCTGCTCGCGGCCGAGTTCGGCATCGAGGTGCCCGGCGAGATCGCCGAACGCATCGTGCACGGCAACCGTCTGTTCACCGGTGGCCGCTACCGCGCGTTCAGCCCGTCGGACCTGTGCCCCGACAACGTGATCATGAACGAGGAAGGTGC
The DNA here is from genome assembly GCF_036142455.1 of Nocardia salmonicida. NCBI lineage: Bacteria > Bacillati > Actinomycetota > Actinomycetes > Mycobacteriales > Nocardiaceae > Nocardia > Nocardia salmonicida. The sequence goes on along the minus strand of NZ_CP108014.1, from coordinate 3,611,498 downwards.
GCGGTTCCTCGACTACGAGTGGGGCGGTTTCCGCGACGCCACCCTCGACATCACTTACGCGCTCGTCTCCTACCCCGGCTGCCTGTGCGATTTCGAACTCTCGCGCAGCCGAGCCAAGGAAATGGTCGAGGCCTGGCGTTCTGCCGTGGTCGGCGTCTGGCCGTCGCTGGCCGACGACACCGTTCTCGCCGAACGGATCCTCGAGGCCCGGCTGATCTGGGTCTGGCTGTCCACCTACTGGTTCCTGCCCGCCGACCACGCCCGCATCGCCACCGCCCGCGAACACGGGCTGTCGGTCCCGCGCTCGGAAGCCCTGATCAACCGGTGGTCCGCACTCGCCGAAGACGCCAGGATGACCGGCGACGACGCGGTCGGCGACTTCGCCGAACAGGTCTCGGCGATGCTCGAGGAACGCTGGTCGGAGTAGCGGAGCGAGCTGGCTCCCCACTTCTCGCCGCGCCGCGGGTACCGTCGGCAGGGATCTGAGGAGTTGGGAGCAGCCGTGCCGATACCGGTCACCGTCACAGTCGTCCGCAAGCAGTGGTTGACCCCGCACCTGGTGCGCGTGGTCGGCACCGTGTCGGACGGATTCACCCCTAACGCGTTCACCGACGCCTATGTGAAGTTGATCTTCCCGGCGCCCGGCGTCGAATATCCCGAGCCGTTCGATCTCGACACGGTGCGCGCGACGCTCGGCCCGGAGAGCCAGCCCGTGCTGCGCACCTACACGGTGCGATCCTTCGATCCCGAGCCGCGCGAGATCAGCATCGACTTCGTGGTGCACGGCGACGAGGGCGTCGCGGGGCCGTGGGCACGCTCGGTGGAGCCGGGCGCGCGGTTCTGGTTGAACGGACCGGGCGGCGCGTTCGCACCCGACCGGGCGGCCGACTGGTACCTGCTCGCCGGCGACGAATCGGCGCTGCCCGCTGTCGCGGCCGCCCTCGAAGCACTGCCGGCCGGCGCGCCCGCGCTCGTGTTCGTCGAGGTGGGCGGCACCGAGGACGAGATCCCCCTTGTTTCTCCCGCTGATCTGCGCCTGCACTGGGTGCATCGCGGTGTGTCCTCGGACCGGATCACCGACGACCTGGCCGGGGCGCATTCGCCGCTGGTGGCGGCGGTGCGTGCGGCCGAGTGGTTGCCGGGTCAGGTGCAGGCGTTCGTGCACGGCGAGGCCGAGTCCGTGATGCGTCAGCTGCGCCCTTACCTGCGCAAGGAACGCGACATCGCGCCGAAATGGCTCTCGATCTCGGGATACTGGCGGCGCGGCCGCACCGAGGAGGGCTTCCGTGAATGGAAGCGCGAGCTGGCAGCCGAGGGCGCCTGATCACGCAGTAGTACTCAGCGGGTCAGCGCGGCGAGTTTGCCGCGCAGATGGGCACGTTCGACCGCATTGTCGGTGAGCAGCAGCGCCGACTCGTAGGCGGCGATCGCTTCGCCGGTGCGTCCGAGATCGGTGAGGAAGGCGGCGCGGGCGGCGTCGAGATAGCCGTAGGTCGCCAGCGCCGGTTCCGCGCCGAGCGGATCCAGGAGCGCCAGCGCCTGGGCCGGATCGCCGGCCAAGCCGACCGCGATGGCGTGATTGAGCAGCGCGACCGGCGACGGCGCATCGCGCAGCAACAGCCGGTACAGGCCGATGATCTCCCGCCAGTCGGTATCGGCCCAGGTCGGTGCCTCGTCGTGCACGGCGGCGATCGCGGCCTGCAAGGTATATCGGTCGGTATGTGGCAGCGCGTGTTTCACCAGCGCGATGCCCTCGGCGATGGCCGCTCTGTCCCAGCGGTCGCGGTCCTGGTGTTCGAGCGTGCACAGCGTGCCTTCGTCGTCGACGCGCGCTGCCCGGCGCGCGTCGGTGAGCAGGATCAGCGCCAGCAGCCCGGTCACCGACGGGTCGTCGGGGACGAGCGCGTGCATCATCCTGGCCAACTGCAGCGACCGGTCGACGAGATCGGTACGGACCAGCACTTCGCCCGCGGGCGCGGTGTGGCCGGTGGTGAACAGCAGGTGGATGACCGCGCAGATGGAATCGAGCCGCTGCGGCAGCTCGCGCACCGAGGGCACTCGATACGGGATCGCCGCTACCGCGATCTTCTTCTTGGCGCGGGTGATCCGCGCGGCCATGGTCGCCTCGCTCACCAGGAACGCGCGAGCCACCTCGGCGGTGGTGACGCCGCAGACCAGCCGCAGTGTCAGGGCGACCTGCGCCTGCGGCGCTAGCGCGGGGTGACAGCAGGTGCTGATCAGCCGCAGCCGGTCGTCGGGGATCACCGGGTCGTCCAGATCGGCCAGGGCGAGGTCGGCGGTATCGTCCACCGATTCGTCGACGACGAGCCGGGGCAGCGCGCGCCGGAAGGTGCTGTCGCGGCGCAGCAGGTCGAGGCCGCGACGCCGCGCGACCGTCGTCAGCCAGGCGCCGGGTCGGGCCGGGACACCGTCGCTCGCCCAGACGGTCAGCGCCGTCGCGTAGGCGTCCTGCACGCATTCCTCGGCGAGGTCGAAATCGCGGACCGACCGCACCGTCGCGGCGAGCACAAAAGCCCACTCGCGACGGTGCGCCTGTTCGACGGCCGCGGCCGCCGCTGTGATCACGACTGCGGGTAGACCTGGATCGGGCGCACCTCGACGCCACCGGTGGGGGCAGGTACCTGTGCGGCGATGGCGATCGCGGCGTCCAGGTCCGGCGCCTCGAGTAGGTAGTAGCCGCCGAGTGCTTCCTTCGCCTCGGCGAACGGGCCGTCGGTGATGACGACCTCGCCGCCCGCATCGTGGCGGATCGTGGTGGCGGTCGCGGTGGGCTGCAATGCCTGCCCGCCGAGGTTGGCGTCACCGGCGATCTGCTGGAAGGTGCGATGGGCGGCGAGCATGTCGTCGAACTCGGTGGGGGAGTACGCGGCGTAGGTGGCTTCGTCGCCGTAGATCAGGACCAGGTACTGGCTCATGATGTGCTCCTTCGGGTGGGGGCTGCCCGCTCGTCGGGTGGCCGTACTCACTCGACGAGCGAGCGCGGGCACAATCGACAACCCTGTCCGAAGAATTCTGCGCCGATTTCCGCGGCGTCGCGACGAACCCCGCTCAGTGCACCGGAGTAGACCGCGGTTCGACCCGTCCGCCCGTCGCGACGGCGAACGACGCGCCGTGCCGCACGCCGGTGGCGGGATCGGTGACGTCGACGACATAGAACCAGTCCATCTGCGTTTGCGTCGCGGTGACCTCGAGCACACCGAAGCCGTGTGAGTCGAGTTCGGTGTAGCGCAGGTGGTGGTTGGCCGCTTTGATGGCCTCTTCCGCCGGTACCGACGCGGTGCGGGCGGGCATCTTCAGCAGATCGCCGACGCTGGAGGAGGTGACCGACGGGATCACGAACTCCGCGCCGACCGTCGGCCCGCCCGGGTAGTTCGCGGCGTTCAACGGCAGGTCGGCGGCCCAGGAGGTGTGGATGTCACCGGTGAGGAACACGACGTCGCTCACCCCGTTGTCGACGATCGTCCGGAACAGGGTGTTGCGGTCGGCGGTGTAGCCGTCCCACTGGTCGCCGTTGACGGTGATGCCGCCCTGCGGGAGGCCGAGCGCCTCGGTGATCGCCTGGGTCGTGGCCGCCTCCAGCGGCGGGAACAGCAGCGGCGCGACCATCACCGAGTTGCCGATGAGCTTCCAGCGGGTGGGCGAGGAGGCGAGCCCGGCGGTGAGCCACTCCATTTGGGCACGGCCGGTGATCGTGCGGGAGGGGTCGTCGGCGTGGCGCCACCCCGCGCCCGGCCCGGCCTCCTCGTCGCGGTAGCTGCGCAGATCCAGCATCGACAACTCCGCCAGCGTGCCGAAACGCAAGCGGCGGTAGATCTGCACCTGGCCGTCGGCGCGAGTCGCGCGCACCGGCATCCACTCCAGGTAGGCGCGGGCCGACGCGGACTTGCGATCACCCCACGGGCCTTCGGTGGCCGGGTCGTGGTTCTCCGCGCCCTCGCGCCAGGAGTTGTCGGCCGACTCGTGGTCGTCCCAGGTGCAGATGAACGGCACCGTGGCATGCAGGGCCATCAGATCGGGATCGGTCTTGTACTGGCCGTGGCGGGTGCGGTAGTCGGTGAGGGTGACGATCTCGTTCGCCGGGTCGTGCGCGCGGACCGCGCCGTTGCGGCCGGTGTACTTCCCGCGCCCGTACTCGTAGATATAGTCGCCGAGATGCACGATCGCGTCGAGATCGGTGCGCGCGGCCAGGTGCCGGTAGGAGCCGAACCAGCCCGCTTCCCAGTTGGCGCACGAGACCAAGCCGAGGCGCAGACGGTCGACCTCGCTGTCCGGTGCGGGCGCTGTCCTGGTGCGACCGACCGGGGAGGTCTCGCCGCCGGAGATGAAGCGGTAGAAGTAGTCCTGACCGGGAGTGAGGCCGGTCGCGTCGACCTTGACGGTGTGGTCGGTATCGGCGGAGGCGGTGACGGTGCCGGACGCGGCGAGCGCGCCGAAGTCGGCATCGATGGAGATTTCCCAGCGCACCGGTGCCGCGTCGCCGATGCCGGAACCGGGGGTGGCGTCCTCGGCGACGGTGACCCTGGTCCACAGGATGACCGCGCCCGGCAGCGGATCACCGGATGCCACACCGTGCCGGAAGACGCCGCCGGCGGCCTGCGCGGGCGCGACGGTGCCCAATACCGCGACCGCCGCCACCGCCGTCGAACCGGCGAACAAGGTGCGGCGGGCGAACCCGACCGGCTGGGACGCTACGGCGCTGTTGTTTTCGACCACGATCAGCGATCACAGCCCACGGATCGGTTCCGCGCAAGTCCGCGCGAGCATTGTTGGTCAACTGTCCATCTTCGCGGCGGATTCTGGACGGATTCCAGGGCAGGTCGAGCGCGGTGGGTGAGCTTCGCAGAACATGTCCGAGGGCCTCGGTACCCTGCACACCGTGAGCGACAGCCTTTTCGACGTGCCCGGCGAACACGCGTCCGCCGAACCCGGCGCCGATGCGGTGTTCCGTCGCGACTCGGGCGCGCCGCTCGCCGTCCGCATGCGCCCCGCGAACCTGGACGAGGTGATCGGTCAGGCGCATCTGCTGGGTCCCGGCTCCCCGCTGCGCAGGCTCGTCGAAGGGTCGGGTGCGGCGTCGGTGCTGCTCTACGGCCCGCCCGGTACCGGCAAGACCACCTTGGCCTCGCTGCTCTCGCAGGCCACCGGTCGACGGTTCGAAGCGCTGTCGGCGCTCTCGGCCGGGGTCAAGGAGGTACGGGCGGTGATCGACCTCGCCCGACGCCGACTCGCCGCGGGCGAGCAGACCGTGCTGTTCATCGACGAGATCCACCGCTTCTCCAAGACCCAGCAGGACGCGTTGCTGGCCGCCGTCGAGAACCGGGTCGTGCTGCTGGTCGGCGCGACCACCGAGAACCCCTCGTTCTCCGTCGTCTCTCCGCTGCTGTCGCGCTCGCTCGTCCTGCAACTGCAACCGCTCACCCCCGACGACATCCGCGCGGTCCTGGCCCGCGCGATCACCGACCCGCGCGGTCTCGCCGACGCCTACACCGTCAGCGACGAGGCGATCGAACACATCGTCCGGATCGCGGGTGGCGATGCCCGCCGCGCGCTCACCGCCCTGGAGGCGTCGGCGGAGTCCGCGACCGACGGCGCCGTCGAGTTGGAGACCGTCGAGGCCACCGTCGACAAGGCCGCCGTCCGCTACGACCGGGCGGGCGACCAGCACTACGACGTGATCAGCGCCTTCATCAAGTCCATTCGCGGCTCCGATGTCGACGCCGCCGTGCACTACCTTGCGCGCATGCTCGCCGCGGGCGAAGATCCTCGATTCATCGCGCGCCGACTGATGATCCACGCCAGCGAAGACATCGGCATGGCCGACCCGATGGCCCTGCAGACCGCCACCGCCGCGGCGCAGGTCGTCCAACAGGTCGGCCTGCCCGAGTGCAAACTCGCCCTGGCGCAGGCCACGATTCACCTCGCCACCGCCCCCAAATCCGGCGCGGTGACCACGGCCATCGGCACGGCCATGGCCGATGTCTCCCGCGGCAAGGCCGGTGCGGTGCCGCCCTACCTGCGCGACGGCCACTACGCGGGCGCCGCCCTGCTCGGCAACGCTCAGGGCTACAAGTTCCCGCACAAGTACCGCGAGGGCGTCGTCACCCAGCAGTATCCGCCCGACGAACTGGTCGGCACCGACTACTACCTGCCCACCGACCACGGCAACGAACGCACGATCGCCCCGCGCCTGGAGAAGCTGCGCCGCATCATCCGCGGAAAATAGCCCTACCTGCGTGGCGTGGACCACCCCGGTCGATGAAAAACCACGCGCACCGCACCGGTAGTCTGGGTATTTGTGCAGACCCACGAGATTCGACGACGGTTCCTGGACCATTTCGTCCGTGCCGGACACACCGAGGTCCCCAGTGCTTCGCTGATCCTGGCCGACCCCAACCTGTTGTTCGTCAACGCAGGCATGGTCCAGTTCGTTCCGTATTTCCTGGGTCAGCAGACCCCGCCGTGGGCTACCGCGACCAGCGTGCAGAAGTGCGTGCGCACCCTCGACATCGAGAACGTCGGCATCACCACTCGCCACAACACGTTCTTCCAGATGGCGGGCAATTTCAGCTTCGGCGACTACTTCAAGCGCCAGGCCATCACCCTCGCCTGGACGCTGCTCACCGATACCGTCGAGAACGGCGGCTACGGCTTCGATCCCGAGCGTCTCTGGGTCACCGTCTACCTCGACGACGACGAGGCCGAGCGGATGTGGCTCGAGATGGGCGTGCCCGCCGACCGCATCCAGCGCCGCGGCATGGCCGACAACTACTGGTCGATGGGCATCCCAGGCCCGTGTGGCCCGTGTTCGGAGATCTACTACGACCGCGGCCCCGAATACGGTGTCGAGGGCGGCCCCGAGGCCGACGAGGACCGCTACATCGAGATCTGGAATCTCGTGTTCATGCAGAACGAGCGCGGTGCGGGCATCTCCAAGGACAACTTCGAGATCCTCGGCCCGCTGCCCAAGCAGAACATCGACACCGGCATGGGCGTCGAGCGCGTCGCGTTCCTGCTCCAGGGCGTGGACAACGTCTACGAGACCGACCTGATGCGCCCGATCATCGACAAGGCCGAGGAACTCACCGGCCGCTCCTACGGCGTCGACCACACCGACGACGTGCGCTTCCGCGTGATCGCCGACCACGCCCGCACCGCCGCGATGCTCATCGCCGACGGCGTGAACCCCGGCAACGACGGTCGCGGCTACGTGCTGCGCCGCCTGCTGCGCCGCATCGTGCGTTCGGCGCGCCTGCTCGGCGCCGAGAAGCCGGTGATGGCCGAGCTGATCAAGGTCGTCACCGACCTGATGTCGCCGTCCTATCCTGAACTGGGCACCGACTTCTCGCGGATCGAGACCGTGTCGGTCGGCGAGGAGCTGGCGTTCCTCAAGACCCTCAACACCGGCGAGACCCTGTTCGACAACGCCGCCACCGCGGTGAAGTCCAAGGGCGGCAAGCAGATCACCGGTTCCGACGCGTTCGCCCTGCACGACACCTACGGCTTCCCGATCGACCTCACCCTCGAAATGGCCGCTGAGGCAGGCCTTTCCGTCGACGAGGACGGTTTCCGCTCGCTCATGGCCGAGCAGCGCAAGCGCGCCAAGGACGACGCGCAGGCCCGCAAGCACGCCCACGCCGACCTCACCGTCTACAAGGAACTGGTCGACCGCGGCGCCACCGAGTTCACCGGTTTCGACGAGCTGACCTCCGAGGCCAACGTGCTGGCCCTGATCGCCGACGGCGTGCGGGTCCCGGTGGCCACCCTCGGCCAGGACATCGAGGTCATCCTCGATCGCAGCCCGATGTACGCCGAGTCCGGCGGTCAGATCGCCGACCGCGGCACCATCACCGCCTCGGGCCTGAAGCTCCAGGTCAACGATGTGCAGAAGATCGCCAAGAAGGTCTGGGTCCACAAGGCCACTGTCGAGGCGGGTCAGATCACCGAGGGCGATGTCGTTCTCGCCCAAGCGGATCCGGCCTGGCGTCGCGGCGCCACCCAGGGTCACTCCGGCACGCACATGGTGCACGCCGCCCTGCGTCAGATCCTCGGTCCCAACGCCGTGCAGGCGGGTTCGCTGAACAAGCCCGGCTACCTGCGTTTCGACTTCAACTGGCAGGGCGCGCTGTCGGAGCAGCAGAAGGCCGATATCGAGGCCGTCTCCAATGACGCTGTCGGCTCGGACTTCCCGGTGAACACCTTCGTCACCGATCTGCCCAAGGCCAAGGAAATGGGCGCGATGGCGCTGTTCGGCGAGAACTACGGCGACGAGGTGCGCGTCGTGGAGATCGGCGGTCCGTTCTCCATGGAGCTGTGCGGTGGCACCCACGTGGAGCACTCCTCGCAGATCGGCCCGATCACCCTGCTGGGTGAGTCCTCGGTCGGCTCCGGTGTGCGTCGCGTCGAGGCCTTCGTCGGCCTGGACTCCTACAAGTACCTGGCCAAGGAGCGTGCGCTGCTGGCCGGTGTCGCCTCCTCGCTGAAGGTGCCCTCCGACGAGGTGCCCGGTCGCGTGGAGCAGCTCGTGGAGCGGCTCAAGGTGGCCGAGAAGGAACTGGAACGCACCAAGATCGCCGCGGTGCTGTCCTCGGCGGGCACGTTCGCCGAACAGGCCGAGCGGGTCGGTGCGGTGCGTCTGGTGGCCGCCGCGGCGCCCGAGGGCGTGTCGGCCGGTGACCTGCGCACCCTGGCCACCGATATCCGTGGCCGGCTCGGCAGCGAGGCCGCTGTCGTGGTGCTGCTCGGCAATGTCGAGGGCAAGGCGCCGTTCGTGGTGACCGTGAACAAGGCGGCCCAGGATCTCGGCTTCAAGTCGGGCGATCTGGTCGCGGCCTTCGGACCGAGCATCGCCGGGCGTGGCGGTGGCAAGCCGGAGATGGCACAGGGCGCGGGCTCGGATCCGTCGGGTATCCCGACCGGTTTGACCGCGGTCCGTGCCCGGGTGGCCGAACTCGCCGGCTGATGACGACCCCTGGTTCGTCCAGCGAGGAATCCGCCGACCGCCCCGACCCGGGCACCGACCCGGGTCGGGGCCGTCGGATCGCGATCGACGTCGGTAGCGTGCGCATCGGTGTCGCCTCGAGCGACCCCGATGGCATCCTCGCCACTCCCGTCGAGACCGTCGCCCGCGCCAAGTCCGGTGGGCGCACCGGCGGTCCACCCGCCGACATCGCGAGAATTGCCGACATTGTGCGGGAATACGAAGCGGTGGAGGTGGTCATCGGCCTGCCACGCACCCTGCGCGGCGAAAACGGCACCGCGGCTGCCATCGCGCGTAAGTTTGCCAAGCAGTTGCGCCGGGTGATCGACCCGATTCCGATACGCCTTTCCGACGAACGTTTGACTACGGTGTCTGCTGCACGTGCGCTGCGCGACAGTGGAGTTCGCGCACGTGGCCAGCGGCAGATGATCGATCAGGCGGCAGCCGTGTCGATTCTGCAAGGATGGTTGGACGAGCGGAGTTCGGTGTTGAAGGACGCAGCAGATACGGCGAGGGTCGGAGACGATGCATGACCGACCGATGGACCAGGGCCGAGGAACGCTACCGAGCACGGGAAGCTGACCGGCGCTATCCCCGACGCGACGATTGGGGTCTGGACGCTCGTGCGGCGCGCGACGACGAGCCGCAGCAGGCCGGACCTGCCGGGTGGGACGACGAAGCGGGCACCGATGTCATCCCGCGCTACGAGGACGAGATCTACGACGAGCCCGAACCCGAGCCCGAGCCCGAACCGGCGCCCCCGCCGCGCCGAGTCGGGCAGCGCGCGGCGCAGTCCGCTCGCGCGGCAGCGCCCGAACGCGGCCGCGCTCGCCCGTCGGGACGCGGCAAGCGGTCGCGGATCGCCTCACGCAAGGCGGCTGAGCGTAAGCGACGCCGTCGCAATTTATGGGCCGTGGCCGCGGTATTCGTCGTTCTGGTCGTCTCGGCGGCGGGTTTCGCCGGATACAAACTGATGGGCAGCCTCAGCCCGGCCGAGGATTTCGCCGGTCCGCCCGGTGCGCCCGTGGTGGTCCAGGTGCACTCCGGTGACACCGCGACGCAGATCGCCGACGAGATGCACGGCAAGGGCGTGGTCGCCAGCTCCGAAGCCTTCTACGAAGCGGCCGTACGGAATTCGGCCATGAACAGCGTCCAGCCCGGTTTCTACGCGATCGGCGCGAAGAGCCCGGCCGTCGACGCTGTCACCGCGTTGGTCGGCGGGAAATCCCGGGTGGGCAATGTGACGATCTCCGAGGGGCGGCTGCTGCACGACAAGCACGACGCGACCACCGGTGGTCGATACGACGGCATCTACCGCAAGATCGCGGAGGCCAGCTGCGTCGGCCCCGAGCGCAAGTGCGTCACCTACGAACAACTCGACGCCGCGGGCGCGAGTATGGACCCGAACGCACTCGGCGTGCCCGCATGGGCCATGCAAGCGGTCAGGGAAACCCCCGATAGAACCAGGCAGCTGGAAGGCCTCATCGCCGCCGGGACCTGGGATTTCGATCCGAGCGGGACACCGGAACAGATCCTGCGGCAGATGGTGACCGCGAGCGTGAAGAGCTACGAGGCCACCGGACTGCTCCAGTCGGGCGCCGACACGAAGCTGTCGCCGTACGAAACGCTCGTCGCCGCCTCACTGGTCGAACGGGAGGCGAAACCCCAGGATATGGGCAAGGTGGCACGGGTGATCGTGAACCGGCTGCGGGTCGGTCAGATGCTGCAGTTCGACTCCACCGTGAACTACGCGCTCGACACCACCGAGGTGGCCACCACCGACGCCGACCGGGCCGCGGAGACGCCCTGGAACACCTACGCGATGGAGGGTCTGCCGAAGACGCCGATCGCCGCGCCGTCGGTGGGCGCGTTGCGTGCCATGGAGAATCCGGAGCCGGGTGCGTGGTTGTACTTCGTCACCGTCGACAAACAGGGCACGACCAAGTTCACCGACTCCTATTCGGAGCATCTGCGGCTGGTCACGCAGGCGCAGCGCAGCGGCATCCTCGACAGCTCACGGCCCTACGGTGGCTGAGGCGCGCAAGGCGGCGGTGCTCGGCAAGCCGATCGAGCATTCACGTTCGCCACAACTGCATCTAGCGGCCTATCGCGCGCTCGGATTGCCCTGGAGCTACGAACGCATCGAGTGCTCGGCCGAGCAGTTGCCGGGCCTCGTCGACGGGCTCGGGCCGGAATGGGTCGGGTTGTCGGTGACCATGCCCGGCAAGGAGGCGGCGCTGGCGGTGGCCGTCGAGCGCACCGAACGCGCGGTGCTGGTCGGCTCGGCCAACACTCTCGTGCGCACCGAGGGCGGATGGCGGGCGGACTGCACCGATGTCGACGGCGTCCTCGGCGCGCTGCGCGGCGGCGGTGTCTTTTCGCTCGACGAGGCCGTCGTGCTGGGTGCCGGTGGAACAGCCAGGCCGGCATTGCTGGCGCTGTCGGAACTCGGGGCGAAGACAGTCACGGTGATCGCCCGCGATGCCGGACGGGCGCGTAGCGCGCTGGAATTGGCCGATCGACTCGGGATGGCCGCCACGGTCGTGCCGCTCGACGCGGAGCAGGTGCGTGCGGCGTGCGCGTCGGCTGGTGCGGTGGTCAGTACGGTGCCCGCCGAGGCCGCCGCGGTGATCGCCTCGGCCGTAGCCGAGGCGCCGGTGGTGCTCGACGCCATCTACAACCCGTGGCCGACCCCGCTGGCAACGGCGGTCGAGGCCGCCGGGCACACGGTGGTCAGCGGGCTGCAGATGTTGCTGAATCAGGCTTACGGTCAGGTCGAGCTGTTCACCGGACAGCCCGCGCCGCGCGCCGCGATGGCCGCTGCCGTCGAATAGGCCCGCGCTGTCGGAAGAGATTGTCGCCCGATCCGCGAAATTGATACCGGTTCTAGTTTTATCTCGCTAAGGTGTTGTCCATGACCGCTTGGGTGTTACGAGCCACCGTCCTCGGCGCGCTGGTCGTCGCTTTGCGCGTCCTCCTCGGCCTCGCCATGGCCTCTTGGCCCACCTACGGCATCTTCTGGCGCGCGCTCTGCCTGGTGGCGATCATCGCGGTGGTCGTCGTCTGGGGCTTGCGCGACGCCCGTGCGGGTGCCGACAGCCTCACCGTGCGCTGGTTGGCCGCTGGTTTCGGCGCGGGACTGGCCAGCTCGGCAGTGTGCTGGGTCCTCGATCAGGTGCCCGGAATCGAACTCGGCGACGCCGGCCTGCTCTACGAGCTGACCTCCGCGGCATCGTTCATCCTGCTGCTGATCTTCCTGCCCGCGATGGTGGGTGTCGCCGTCGGTCACATCCGGTCGCGACGTTCGAGCGAATCCGCTACCCCCGCAACAGAACCAGCGTTCGCTACCGCGAGCTGAATCGCTTTCTCCGGCAACGGAACCCGCGCCGAACCTGTACGCACTCCTACTGGGTGCGTACAGGTTCGGCGACTCGGATCTCAGAGCATGATCGGCGACGTGCCCGGGGTGGTGTCGCGCGCGATGGCCGAGTAAGCGGCGGCCAGTAGAGACGGGTCGGGGCCTTCGAGGCGGCCGGGCTTGGCCAGACCGTCCAGGACCACGAAACGCAGGACCCCGGAACGGGTCTTCTTGTCGGTTTGCATGGCGTCCATCAGGTGGGGGAGCGCGTCGCCGTCGTAGGTGACAGGCAGGCCGACGCTTTCCAGGATGGTGCGGTGCCGGTCGGCGGTGGCGTCGTCGAGACGCCCGGCCAGGCGGCCGAGTTCGGCGGCGAACACCAGGCCGACGGAGACCGCGGCGCCGTGACGCCAGCGGTAGCGCTCGCGGCGTTCCACGGCATGGCCGAGGGTGTGGCCGTAGTTCAGGATCTCGCGCAGGCTCGATTCCTTGAGGTCGGCGGCGACCACATCGGCCTTGACCTGGATGGCGCGGCGGATCAGTTCGGGCAGCACGTCGCCGGTGGGGTCGAGGGCGGCCTCGGGGTCGGCTTCGATGAGGTCGAGGATCACCGGATCGGCGATGAAACCGGCCTTGATGATCTCGGCCATGCCCGCCACGATCTCGTTGCGCGGCACCGTTTCCAGCGTCACGAGGTCGACCAGCACGGCGCTGGGTTCGTGGAAGCTGCCGACGAGGTTCTTGCCCGCCTCGGTGTTGATGCCGGTCTTGCCGCCGACCGCCGCGTCGACCATTGCCAGCAGCGTGGTCGGCACGTGCACGATGCGCACCCCGCGCATCCAGGTGGCGGCGACGAAGCCGGCCAGGTCGGTGGCGGCACCGCCACCGAGGCTCACGATGGCGTCGTTGCGGGTCAGCCCGATCCGGCCGAGCACCTCCCAGCAGAACCCGGCCACGGCCAGTTCCTTGCCGTCCTCGGCGTCGGGGATCTCGATGCGATGCGCGTCGATCCCGGTGTCGGCCAGTGCTTTACGCACCGCCTCGGCGGTCTCGGCCAGCGGCGGCTGATGGAAGATCGCCACGGTCCGCACGGCATTGCCCGCGTTGACCGCTGCGACGAGATCGCCGAGCAGCCCCCGGCCGATGATCACCGGGTACGGGTCGGCGGTGCGAACCTCAATGATGGACGGCTCTGTCACGTGCGCTGCTCCGATTCTTTCTGGTCATTGTTATTACGTCGCCCGCTACGCCGCCGCGGTTGCCCGCGTCGCCTGCGTTCGTTGGTACCGGTGCCGCGATCCGCTTCACCGGGTTGCCCGGCCCGCTGAACCTGCTGCGACGCCCCGGTCCGGGGTTCCTTCGTCGGGTCCGACGTCGCCGAGCCCGAGGGTTGCGCGGGCTCGCCACCACGGTGACCTACCCGCCCCGGGGCGCCGGCGTCGCGGCTGGCTGTGCGTCTGCCTCGGCCGACGCCGCGACTGCTCGTCTTCGCGCCTGCGACCGCAGTGCGTCCGCTCGCCCGACTGCCCGGGGCATTGCGGTTGCCCGCACGACCCCCGGCGGCCTCCCGGTTGCCCGGCTGGTTCTCAGCGTTGCTCGTACGGCGTTCCGAGTTCTCGGACGCCGCACCTGACGGGTTGTCCGTCTCGCGGGCGGCAGCGCTGGTCGCCGGCCGGATACGGGTGCCTCCTCGGCGCGACCTGGTACGCCGGGACCGTCGACTGCCCGCCGTGCGCGACTCGTTCTGGGCCGTACCAGCGGTGCGAGCCGCACCGGTGGTCTCGTCGACCGTGGCGCCATCGGCCGCCGATGGTGTCGGCGCCGGACGGTTCCGGTCGTCGGCGACGCCACGACGCTCGGTGGCCGTCACGCCCGACTGCTCGGCGCCGCCTCGGCGCGCGGCGGCCGCGCGTGCCCTGGCACGTCGCCGGTTCTTGGAGCGGTTGCTCCCGGCGCCGGGTCTGCTGGTGACCGAACCCGAAGCCGCGGTGACATTTCCGGTGGTCGAGCGCGCGGCGTCGAGATCGGCGCGTACCGATTCCAGGCCGAGCTTGGCCAGGATCATCCGCACCACCCGACCCGGGCTTCGCCCGTCGGTGCGCACGCGCACGGTGGCGATCTGGCGGTAGAGCGGACGACGCTCGCGCATCAGATCCCGGTATTTGGCGGCCGGGTCGACTCCGTTGAGCAGCGGGCGGGTGTTGCTGGCGCCGGTGCGCCGAACCCCTTCGGACACACTGATTTCCAGGTAGACCACCGTCGCGTCACGCAAAAGGTCCCTGGTCCGCTCGGACAGCACCGATCCGCCACCGAGGGAGACCACGCCGTCGTGGGAGAGCACGGCGCGGCGCACCACCTCTTCTTCGATCCGGCGGAACTCCACCTCACCGTCGGTGGCGAAGATCTCGGGAATGGTGCGCCCGGTATCGTCCTCGATCCCCGCGTCGGTGTCGTAGAGCGCCACCCCGAGTTCCCTGGCCAGCTTGCGCCCGATCGTCGACTTCCCCGAGCCGGGCAGCCCGACCAGCACCACCCGCGCCGATGGTGCGATCCGGTCATCGGCGTCGGTGTCAGGAGCACCGGGCTCGACGCTCGCCGGTGAGGGGCCCGCGTCGCTCTTCGGCGCGGTCCCCTCCTGACCCTGCTCGGTCACGGGATACGGCTGTCCGCGGGCACGTGTGGGCGGCTGCCGATCCGCTTGACGTAACTGTTGATGTTGTCGACGGTCTCGGTCAGCGAGTCGCCGCCGAACTTCTCCAGCGCGGCCTGCGCCAGCACCAGTGCCACCATCGATTCCGCGACGACGGCCGCCGCGGGCACCGCGCACACATCGGAGCGCTGATGGATGGCGACGGCTTCTTCACCGCTGGACATGTCGACCGTCGACAGCGCCCGCGGCACGGTCGAGATCGGCTTCATCGCGGCACGCACCCGCAGTGCTTCGCCGTTGGTCATGCCGCCTTCGAGCCCACCCGCACGGTTGGTCGAGCGCAGCACACCGTCGGGGCCGGGACGCATCTCGTCGTGGGCCAGGCTGCCGCGTCGGCGCGCGGTCTCGAACCCGTCGCCCACCTCGACACCCTTGATCGCCTGGATGCCCATGAGGGCGGCGGCCAGGCGCGAGTCGAGGCGCTGCTCGCCGCTGACGAACGAGCCGAGCCCGATGGGCAGCCCGTCCACGATCACCTCGACGACACCACCGAGGGTGTCGCCGTCTTTCTTGGCCGCTTCGATCTCGGCGATCATGGCCGCCTCGGCCTCGGCGTCGAACGCGCGCACGGGGCTGGCATCGATCGCGTCGAGGTCGGTCGGACCCGGCGTGACACCGGTGGTGTTGGCCGCGGCGCCGATCGACACCACATGCGAGATGACCTCGACACCGAAGGCCTGACGCAGGAAGTTGCGCGCGAGGGTGCCGGCGGCGACACGGGCCGCGGTCTCCCGGGCGCTGGCCCGTTCGAGCACCGGACGGGCGTCGTCGAAGCCGTACTTGAGCATTCCGGAGTAATCGGCGTGGCCGGGGCGAGGGCGGGTCAGCGGCGCGTTGCGCGCCATTCCCGCGAGCTCGGTCTCGTCGATCGGATCGGCCGACATCACCTCGGTCCACTTGGGCCACTCGGAGTTGGCGATCTCGATCGCGATCGGACCACCCATGGTGCGGCCGTGGCGAACGCCACCGACCAGGGTGACCTTGTCGGCCTCGAACTTCATCCGGGCGCCGCGCCCGTAACCGAGCCGGCGGCGGGCGAGCTGTGCGGAGACATCGTCCGATGTCACCTCGACTCCGGCGACCATCCCTTCCAGGAGGGCGACGAGAGCGGGACCATGGGATTCTCCGGCAGTTATCCAGCGCAACACGCCGACCATCTTCCCATGTCGACACGTGTGGGAGGGAATGCGGGCCGACGTGACGAGCGGCACGTCGGCGCCGCGGCGGGCCGCGCGGTGGCGGCCGCCGCCCTGATCCGGCCGAACCGGCCTGCTCCGGGCCGCCGACACAACGCCGTCAGCGGGATTGTCCCGGCGCGTCGCACCACCGGTCATGCCAACACCATCGCGGTCACCGTGGCCAGGCACATGGCCGGTCCGTGCGGAACCAATCGTCGAGAGGGCGCAGCACGCACCTCGCGTGAATCACGTCCCAGTACCACTCGCAGCCGATCGCCGCCGAGCATTACCACCGCGGCCGCGGCGGTGATCAGCGGTGCGGCCACGGCGGCCCACGCCCAGGCGGGTGGCCCGGCGATCGCCGCGGCGGCCCCGAGCGCCACCGCGAGCTTCACATCACCGGCCCCGAGGGCGGCAGGGGAGAGTAGGTGGGCAACCAGGTACGGCATCGTCAACAGCGCGGCACCGATCACCGCGGTCCCCAATTCCCCGGTCGACGCGGCGAACAGGAACACGGCGGCCGCGCCGACGCCGGTCAGCGCGTTGGGAAGACGGCGGGCATGAACATCGATGACGCCCAGCAGCAGACACCAGGCGATGAGGCAACAGAACGCGGCAGTGGTCATGGATCGATCGTGCGGCGCCGCGACCGCCGAAAGCGGGTCCTCCCTGAGAATGTGGACAACTTCGGCGCATGTGAACAAAGCCGTATCCAGTCGCCCGTCGACACGGAATACGGAGCATCACGTGCCGACAGGTCGCCCGTCGGGCGGTAGCGTTGACCCATGTGTGCTGACTACACGGCTCCCGATTACGCGGCCCGGCGCGGTGCCCTGCGGAGCCTGCTCGTGGAAAACGGTGTGGACGCGTTGCTGGTGACCGATCTGGTCAACATCCGCTACCTGACCGGCTTCACCGGATCCAATGCCGTTGTCCTGGTGCACTCGTGGGATATGCGCGGTGCCGAGGACCGCACCGTCATCGGCACCGACGGCCGCTACTCCGCCCAGGTCGCCGAACAGGTTCCCGACCTACAGGCCGAGATCTGCCGGGCCACCGCGCGCCGCATCCTCGAACTGTCGGGGGAATGGCAGTTGGGCCGGGTCGGCTTCGAAAGTCATGTGGTGACCGTCGATCAGCACTCCGCGTTCCAGGAACTGCGCACCGGATTGCAGCTCGTTCCCACCGCGGGTCTGGTCGAACAGTTGCGCATGGTCAAGGACCCCTACGAGGTGGACCAACTGAGCGCGGCGTGCGCGGCCGCCGACGCGGGCCTGGCCACCCTGCTCGAGCGCGGCCTGCTGCGTGCGGGCCGTACCGAACGACAGGTTGCCCGCGACCTCGAATGGGCGATGTTCGAGCACGGGGCCGAGGCGATCTCCTTCGAGACGATCGTCGCCGCCGGCGCCAATTCGGCGATCCCGCATCATCGCCCGACCGGCGCGGTCCTCGCCGCGGGCGACTTCGTGAAGTTCGATTTCGGCGCGGTGGTCAACGGCTACCACTCCGACATGACCCGCACCCTGATCCTCGGCACCCCCGCCGACTGGCAGCGCGACATCTACGAACTGGTCGCCCGGTCGCAGCGCGCGGGAACCGAGGCGCTCACCCCCGGAGCGCAGACCAGCGAGGTCGACGCCGCGGCCCGCACGATCATCGAAGAAGCGGGGTACGGCCCGCAGTTCGTGCACGGTCTCGGTCACGGGGTAGGGCTGCAGATCCATGAAGCACCCGGAGTGGCGAAAACGAGTACCGGTACACTTCTGGCTGGTGTGGCGGTGACCGTCGAACCTGGTGTATACCTTCCCGGCCGCGGCGGGGTCCGGATCGAGGACACGCTCGTGGTGCGCGAAGCGGGCCCGGAACTGCTCACCCGCACCAGCAAGGACTTGATCGTCGTCGAGTGACATCGGCGCGCAGAACGCAGTAACCCCCAGTACGCAGTATTACGAACGAGGAGATCCGAGGACAGTGGCGGACACCAGCGACTTCAAGAACGGCCTTGTGCTGAAGATCGACGGTCAGCTCCAGCAGATCATCGAATTCCAGCACGTGAAGCCGGGCAAAGGCCCCGCGTTCGTGCGGACCAAGCTGAAGAACGTCGTGTCCGGAAAGGTTGTCGACAAGACCTTCAACGCGGGTGTCAAGGTCGAGACCGCGACCGTCGACCGTCGCGACATGACCTACCTGTACCACGACGGCACCGACTACATCTTCATGGACGGTGACACCTACGACCAGATCTCCATCCCGGAGGCCACCATCGGTGACGGTGCCCGCTTCCTGCTGGAGAACATGGGCGTGCAGGTCGCCGTGCACGAGGAGGCGCCGCTGTTCGTGGAGCTTCCCGTCACCATCGAGCTGGTCGTGCAGCACACCGATATCGGTCTGCAGGGCGACCGCTCCACCGGCGGCACCAAGCCCGCCACCCTGGAAACCGGCGCCGAGGTGGCCGTCCCGCTGTTCATCAACACCGGTGACAAGCTGAAAATCGACTCGCGCGACGGCAGCTACCTCGGCCGCGTCAACGGCTGATCGTGACCGACTCCCCGGCAGACAAGAAGGGCTCGTTCAAGAAGCTCGGCGCGCGCCACAAGGCACGCCGCCGGGCCGTGGACCTGCTGTTCGAGGCGGAGGCGCGCGATGTCGACGTCTCCGTGCTGCTCTCGGATCGCGCTGACCTCGCGACCCGCGACCAGAGCGTGGCCCCCGTGCACGCCTACACCACCACCCTCGTCGAGGGCGTCGCCGACGACCTCGACCGGGTCGACGGCACCATCGAGGGCTACCTCCAGGACTGGACCCTGCAGCGGCTGCCCGCCGTCGACCGGGCCATCCTGCGGATCGCGGTGTGGGAACTGTTCCACGCCACCGACGTCCCCCCGGTCGTCGCGGTCGACGAGGCTGTCGAGCTGGCCAAGGAACTGTCCACCGACGACTCCCCGTCGTTCGTGAACGGCGTGCTCGGCCAGGTCGTGCAGGTGGCGCCCCAGGTTCGCGCCGCCGCCGCGGCCACGGCCGCCACGAAGGCCGCCCGCGGCGAGGCGGAGTCCTGACCGTGGCGCGCAAGTACCTCGTGATGGCCGAGCGCACCCCGAAGTTCGACGCCTCGGTGATCGAACCGCACCGCACCTTCCTGCAGGAGCTGCTCGCCGCGGGTCGACTCCAGGAAAGCGGCGGCTTCACCGACGGCACCGGCGGCGCCTACGTTGTCTTGGCCGAAAGCCATGCTGCCGCAACAGCACTGGTGCACTCCGATCCGCTGCACACCACCGGTGCCTCGGACCTGACGATCCACGAATGGGAAATCACCATTTCGGCGTGAACCGTTCCAGACAGCCGCACGTCCGACGTGGACGTGCGGCTGTTCTGCTGTTCGGGGGCGGCACCGGCCGATCCGCCGGGTCAGATCTTGTGCAGGCAGAACGAGACCGCGGGCGTGGTGTGCGTCACCGGCTTCGTCTCGCGAAACCGCTTCCGCGAGGCGTCGCAGACCTTGGCATCATCGGCATCGACGCGGGTGTCGACCTCGAATGCCCCTGCGCCACAGGGAACTTTGCGTAGCCGAACCAGGTAGAAATTGACGTTGCCCGGATCGTTGACACACTCACCGACTTTCGCATTGAGATGAGTGCACAGGTACTTCCTGGGGCTGCTGGTGTTCTTTCGGCGATCCCGGGAGAAGTCCAGGTCTCCCGTCGCGCATTTCTGCGTACTCCATGCGCTGGTGATGATCAACACCGCGTCGGGGTCGGTACATGCCCGCCGATGGAAGTCCCAGCCACGTCGCCCCGGATCTGTGTAGTACCCGCAATCGCCGGTTCGCTCCGTATCCGATCGCGGCGAGAGCAGACCCCAGGCCACCAAGCCGACCGCACTGATCGGCACGAGGGCGGCCAGTGCGAGCAGCAACCATTTTCGTCTGCCACCGAACAAGCGCGCAGTGCGCGCCTGCTGCTCCCGATAGCCCGGTCGCTTGCGACGACCGCGGGGCGGTCGCCACTGATCGCCCGGACCCGGCGCCTGCCAGGGCTGTTGTCCTTGCGCGATATTCGGCTGTTCCACCCCGCCAGCTTGCCACTGCCGCAATCGAACTCACGCATCACCGAGAACCCCGACGGCCTCCGCCGGTGGGTGTACGAGGAAAACCGGCGGAGGCGCGACCGACGCTGGGTAGGCGCGGTGTCGGGTGTGCGCTGGGCACGAAGTGATCTTGCTACCTCGAGTTCGCTCGAGGTCAAGGGGTTCAGCGGTCGGCGTGGACCAACGGGGCGAGGAAGCCGGTGAGCTGGGCCGCCGAGGGTTGGCCGAGGCGGCGGCCGAGGTAGTCGGGGGCGTCGGCGGCGGCTCGGCAGCGGTCCGGGTCAGTGTTGGACGGGTTGGCGGAATAGCGTTCGCCGAGCATGGTCGCCTTGGCCACCTCGCGTCCGGTGTGGAGTTCGTAGACGGCGATCTCGTAGGTGGCGCGGAAGAGGTTGACGGTGCGCCCTATCGGTGCGCCGGGGGAGGGACCGTACTGGCAGGTCTGGACGAGATCGCGCAGTTCCAGCTGCTTCATGCAGGCGATGAGCTGCACGGTCGACGGGTCGTCCGGGTTCCACGCGGTCGGATCGTCCGGGTGGACCATGGCCGTGAGTTCACCGGACAGGTAGATCGGCCGTGCGCCGTCGCGCTGATAGGGCGCGGCATCAGGAAACGGCTTCTTGTCCGCGCCGCACATCCGGTCGTAGTCCGACATCTCGAATCGACTCGCCTGTACCGCCGTGATCGCGAAGAACCCGGCCCCGAACAGGGCGATGAACAGCAGCAACGCGACACCGGGCCCGACCCGCAGTCCTCGCCTCGGCCGACTCCGCTCCCGAACGGGGCGATTGTGCCACCGGTCGATCAGCGACGAACCGTTACCCCGACGCCATGACTGCCACCTGTCCGACAGCGTCGGTCGCCGCGTCGTCCGGTCGTGTTCGACCCAATCCGACCAGTGCTCCGAATTCTGCCGGGGTGCTTCCGGTTCCGAGGAACGGTACGCGGGCGCGACGGCGTGGGTGTCGCGCGACGGCGAGGGAGTGCTCCACGATCCGGTCGAGCCGGCCGAACCGACCGCGGCGGCGGTGCCAAGGGCGGCAGCCGTACCGACCGCCGCACCCACGCCGACCGTCGGACCGGGGGTGCTCGTAGCGGCATCCTCCCTGTCGTCCGATGTGGGTTCGTGGCGGTACGCCGAACTTTCGCTCGCAGCACGGTCGCCGTCACCAGCCAACGGATCGTCGATCGTGGATGACTCGGTTCCAGCGGTCGACTTGGTCAGCGAGACAACGTTTTCGGACGCTCTGTCCGATGCTTCGGCCACTTCGTCAGGGGCAGGCGAGTCCGTGTTCTTCGTGTCGTCGTCGAAAGATGCGGTGGGTGCGACGCTTTCGCTGTGCGAAGCCGTGTCCGCTTCGGCTGACTCGCGTTCGGGAGCGTCGTCCGGAGACGGGTCTTTCTCGGACGAGGAGGCTTCGTTCGTCACCTGATCAGCGGGTTCGGGCCCGGATGGCGGTCGTCCGATCGCGGTGGCCGGTACCGCCCCGCTGTCCGAATCATCAACGTGTGCAACGCTTTCCTCGCTCGAAGAAGGTGATTCCGCCACCTCCTCGGACTGTAGCGGTGTCGCGGACTCCTCGGGGCGAGATGACGTAGGGGCTCGATGGGCGAGCCGGTCGATCGCAGCGAGGAAGGCGGGTGTCGCCGCCTGGGTGACCCGTGCCGAACTGGTCGACGCCGCAGCCGGATTCGATGTGGTGTCGGACTCTGCTGTCCCTGAAGAGGAGCCGAGCTCCACGGCAGTCGGGCCGGCGGGTCGGGACGTGGTCGCCGGGTCGAGAACGGCCGGAAAACCCTGTGCCACCAGCTCATCGGGCGACGGCAACAGGTGGCCCAGGTTCAACGCGGCGAACACCCGGGTGACGTCATCGACGCTGAGCCGGACGGTGCGCCCGCTCTCCGCCTGGAAATGGTCGTGCAGCGCCCCGACGTCATCACGATCGATCAGCACCGCACGGTACCCGTCGGCGATTCGAGTTTCCTCGATGGTGATCTCGGTGCCGGGCTGGGACACCAGCGCGATCACCGCGTTCACCCAGCCGAAGATTCCGGACTGCTGCAGCAAGCTCTTGGCGGCGAACACCTGTCGGCGCACCTGGACGAACGGATTCGGTACCCGGACGGCGTGATAGAGCGCGGCGGGCTCGCCGTCGATGGTCCACGGCCCGTTCGGTGGGGTGGCGAGAGTGCCTTCCTGACGGGCGGTGAAACCCTTCACCTCCACGATGGTCACGCTCTGCGGCGTGCACACCAAGGCGTCGACCTCGACCGACCCGCCCCGGCTCTCCGGCACATGGCAGCGGAACACGGCGACGCCGCCCGCCCGAAACGCCTGGTCACGGAGGGCCGCGCCGACGATCTGTTCCGCGCCTTCGAGTTCGCTCTCGTCCGCGACAACGACGATCACCACGACCCCCTGTGCACCTGACTGCGGACTTCTACCAGGATACGGCCTCCACTAGCCGTATCGAAACCGAATCCTGTTGCTGAGCAACGCCTTCGGCAATGTCGATTACCGATCTCGCCACGGCGCCCCCGTGTTTCGACCTACCGCCGATGCCTCGCCGACCGGCCGAACCCGTTCTCGTGGCGGCTCGGGGACCCGACCTGCCGCCAGGACAAGCCCCGCCGATGCACTCGACGCCCGCACGTGCGGCAGAAGTGAACTCCCCATGCCCGGAATCCTACGACCAGCCACCGACAATCCGCCATGTCAACGTATCCCTCAGTCACGCACAACCCGCCAACCCGGGCATAGTCCCTGGCCCCGTCACGGCGACGAACCGCTGTCACATGATCGACCCCCGCGGGCGTCGCTGCTCGACGCCGGTGCGAGGCGTCGCGGTGTCGGTAGCGGCGGAGTGAACGCCGATTCGGCTGTACCCGACGAACTCATGGCGGGTTCGGTCGATCCGATGCTCGCGGTGAGGAGTCTGAGACCTGTGGTCGGTCATGGGACACCGCGGATTGACCCGTTCGTCGGGTCTCGCCGATGATGGTTGCGGGCGAATGCGGGGACGTCCGATTCAGCGCTCAGCACCGGAATTCAATGAGGAGCGTCTATGGACACCGATGTCAGCGTCGCACTGAGCGATGTCACGGTGCGGGCCACTGTCACCGGCGCGGGACCGACGGTGCTGTTGCTCCACGCGGGTGGTGAGGATCGCCGTGTGTGGGCGCCGATCTCGGCACGGCTTGCCGCAGCTGGGTTGCGGACGGTGGCCTACGACCTGCGTGGTCACGGCGAGAGCACCGGGCAGGCGACAACTCTTCGGGCGTTGCGCGACGACGTGATCGCGATGGTGCGGCGCGAGCCGACGCCGATCGTCGTGGTGGGAGCCTCGATCGGCGGGCTGGCCGCCATCGCCGCCCTCGCCGAACCGACTGTCGCGCAACGTGTCGTCGGCCTGGTTCTCGTGGATGTCGTGGCATGGCCCGATCCGGATCGGGTCCGCGCATGGCTCGGTGATCTCGGGCTGGGCGATCGCCGGGCCGAGCTCGTCGAAGACACTCTGACGTGGGGCCCGCGACTGCAGGCGACGGCCGCGGCGTCGGACCTGCCCATCCTGCTCGTGCATGCCGAACGCTCACCGCTCAGCGCCGCCGATGTGGACCGGTTCCGCGCTGTGAACCCTCGGGTCACCGTCACCGAGTTGTCAGATGTCGGCCACCTCGTGGCGCGGGAAGCCCCAGAGGAGCTGGCCCGTATTCTGTTGGCCTGCGTTCCCAGCTGGCTGGCCGCCGACCCGATCGTGCGCGGCGCGTTCGAATTCCAACGCGCTCTCGGGACCGAACACATCGAACATCCCGGCGGGACGTTGCACGCGCATCTGCATCGGGTGCACGCCCTCACGGTCGAATGCAACGCCGCGCCACGCGCCCAGCTGGCTGCGATCTGTCACGCGTCATATGGCACCGACGGTTTCGCGCATGCCCTGCTTCCCATTGAGGATCGCGGGCGTCTGCGCGCCGTCATCGGGGCCGATGCGGAGGCGCTGGTGTACCTCTACGGCGCCTGCGATCGTGAGCGGACATACCGAGACCTCGGGCAGCGACCGTTGACCGTGATCGACCGGTTCACCGGTGAGTCGAGGGCGATCGAGGGGACTGACCTACGCGATTTCGCGGAGCTGACGATTGTCAACGAGCTCGATGTGGCACGCCATGCGAGCCTGTCGGCATCCACTCGCGAAGGCATCCGGGACCTCGTCCGCGCGCTGGCGGGCTACGCCCCCACCGTGGCGGCGCGAGCCCTCGCCGACCCCCGAGGCGGTGGCCTGCCGACCACCGCGTAGCGGCTGTCGGGGGTTCGGTGTTCACCGGACGCCGCGCGGGCGGAACTGGATGCTGATGCGGGGTCCGACGGGGCGCGCGGTCTTGGGAACCGCGTGCTCCCAGGCGCGCTGACACGCACCACCCATCACCAACAGGTCCCCGTGTCCCGCCGTGAACCGCACGCTCGCACCACCACCGCGCGGCCGCAGCAGCAGCGAGCGCGGCGCCCCGACCGACACGATCGCGACCATCGTGTCGTGGGTGGCGCCGCGGCCGATCGTGTCCCCGTGCCAGGCGACGCTGTCGCGGCCGTCGCGATAGAAGCACAGCCCGGCCGTCAGGAACGGTTCACCGAGCTCGGCCGCGTAGTGCGCGGAGAGCGCCGCCCGCGCATCGACCAGAATGTGATCGGGCAGCGGATCGTTCTCCCCGAAGAACGACACCAGCCGCGGCACGTCGACCACCCGGTCGTACATCGGCCTGCGTTCGGCATGCCATGGCACCCGCTCGGCCAGCCGATCGAACAGCTGACTCGCGCCGCTGAGCCAGCCGGGTATCACATCGACCCAGCTCGTGGCATCGAGCTGGGTGCGCCGGATCGCCTCGATCGAACCCAGGGCAATCGCATCACCGTCGAACAGTGAACCTTGCAGGGGCAGCGACATGAGCGACAGTCTACAACGTATTCGAATGTATGTTCGATAGATGGTGTTCGATCAGGAGTCTCGCGGACGCAAGGCGGCCAAGGTGTCGCCGGTCCGATAGAGCTCGAGGAGAAGTGGCCGCAGCGCCCGGCCGCGATCGGTGAGGACGTAACTCGTGCGCACGGGGAAGCCGCGGTGCGCCCGTCGCTCGACCAGTGCGCGGGCTTCGAGATCGCGGAGACGGTCGGTCAGCACTTTGGCGCTGAGCGACGGCAGCCGGTCCCGCAACTCGCCGAACGAGAGCGGCCCACTCATGAGTTCGCGCAAAACCAGGGTTGTCCAGCGGCCGGAGATGGCGGCCAGGGTGACCTCGACCGGGCAGTCCGGTTCCGGCGCGCGGGTTCGCCCGCGGTCGTCGGGCACGAGCTCGTCGTCCCAGCCCGTGTCGGTCACCGTTTGGTTGCCTACGCGCGGGCCGAGTTGGCTGTCGCTATGACCCATACCAGTTCTCGTCACAACCCCACTGTCGCCCTCACTGTCGACCCGAGGCAACATCCGGCGGTGTTCGCGGCCCGCTTCAACACCTTCGATTCGGACTCGCTCGCCGAGGTGTACACCGACGACGCCGTATTCGTGCCGGAACCGGGCAGCGAGGTCACCGGGCCCGCATTGCGAGCGGCCAATGCCGAGTTCCTCGCTCTGGGCCTGCCTATCCGAGTCAGCCCGCGCCACACCTACGTCGCGGGAGATATCGCATTGCTCATCGTCGACTGGGAGATCGACGGCACCGGCCCGGACGGCGAGCCGGTCCACGTATCGGGAACCGCCACGGACGTCGCCCGTCGCGACGCCGACGGCTTCTGGCGCTACATCATCGACAATCCGTTCGGTGTCGCCTGAAACCGGCGACCCATGATGGGCAACTGTTCCGCACGGACTACCGGCTCAGTCCTGGCCGGTGACCGCGATCCAGATGGCGGCGGGTCGTCGTCGGTACACCGGTGAGTCGCTGAGGCCGGTCGTGTGCGCGGCGACGGCGTCCCGGACGATGTCGCCGCGCACATCGCGGACACCCTGCGCTTCGAGGAATTCGGCCGCGAAATCCGCACCGTCGATCTCGAATCGTTGTGTGCCGTTGGCAAGACACTCGAGGAATCCGGTCACGTGAAGGTGGTGATCCGGGCCGTCGGGATCGTCACGGCCGCAACAGAACGGTGCCGAAGGCGACCCGGTCCTCGAGCATTCGGTGCGCGTCCGCGGCGCCGGCGAGGGGGAGGACCGAATGCACCGCGGGTGTCAGTAGTCCCTGTGCCGTAGCCGTGAGCGCCGCCGACCGCTGCCGGGCGACTTCGCCGAGCCATGCGCTGCCCGCGCACCCGGTGAGCGTGAGCCCGCGCAGGATCAGATCGGTGACGCCCAGCTGTGCGGGTGCGCCGTCGAGCCAGCCGTAGCTGAGAATCCGGCCGCGCAGTGGTGTGATCCGGTCGAGCAGTGGGGTGAGCGAATCGCCCCCGATGGAATCGAATACGACGTCTACCGTGCCGCCCGCGAGCAGATCGACCAGTTGGTCCGCCCAGTCGGGCGCGGTGTGGTCGAGCACTTCGTGCGCACCGTTGTCGCGGGCGAGGCGGGCTTTCTGTTCCCCGCCCGCGGTGCCGATGACGCGCACGCCCGCGGCGGCGCACAGCTGGGCGAGACAGCCGCCCACGCCGGTTGCCGCTGCTTCGATCAGCACGGTCTCGCCTGCGGCGACCGCCGCGGTCTGCATCAGAGCCAGCGCCACCGACCCTGACATCAGGATCGCGGCGGCGTGCTCGGTGGTCAGACCGTCCGGGATCACCGTCACCGAATCAGCTTCGGCGACAACGAGTTCGGCATAGGAGCCGAACCCGCTGGTCGACGCGACCACCCGCGCGCCGAGCAATCCTCGATCAACGCCCGCGCCCAGATCGACCACAGTGCCCGCCGCCTGGAATCCGAAGACCTCGGGCAGTGGTGCGGGAAAGGGGAACGCGCCGGCCCGGACCTTGGTCTCCGGGTACAGCACCGGCACCACCTCCGTCCGGACGACGACCTGCCCGTCGCCCGGACGAGGTTCGCCGACCTCACGCGCGACCAGGACCTCGGGTGCGCCGGTCTCTGTCATTACGATTGCCTGCATCAGAACTCCATAAGTTGACTGCCGGTCCAGATATCTCGAACGATATGGACCGGCGGTCAACTTGTCAACGATCGGCGGGTGCCGAGAAAGCGGGTGCGATGACCGACCGACGTCCCACCGAACGCGCCGACGCGGCGCGCAACCGTCGAGCGATCCTCGATGCCACCGCCACGCTGCTGGCCGAGCACGGCGCGGCCGGGGTGACGATGGACCGCGTGGCGGCGGCGGCGGGCGTCGGGAAGGGCACCATCTTCCACCGGTTCGGCAGCCGCGCGGGCCTGCTCTACGAGCTCGTCGCCGAGGGCGCCGTCGCGCTGATGGCGGCGGTCTCGAGCGGCCCACCACCCCTGGGGCCCGGCGCGGCGGCGACCGATCGGCTACTGGCCTTCTTCGACGCCATGACGAGCTTGGTCACCGACGACGTGGAGCTGATCGCGGCCTATCAGGCGATGCCGCCGCATCCGCGCAGCGCCGAATTCCATACGTTCTGGGCACAGCACATCGGCACGCTCCTACGTGAGGTCCGGCCCGATATCGACGCCGACACCGTGGGCGCACTGTTGTTGTCGACGGTCGGCGGGGAACTCGCTCAGCACATGGCCAGAGCAGGAGAAGTCGACCGATTGCGCTCGGCGATCGAGGAACTGGTCCGTTCGGTTCTGCGCGTTCCCTGAGCGCGTTGTTCGCGGTTACCACGGAAGCTGCACTGTCACACGAAGTCCGCCGGTCGCCGCTACGCTGCGACAGATGGTTCCGCTGTCACATGCCGCGGCCTTCGCCGTCGCCTCCCTGATCATCATCGTGATTCCCGGCCCGAACGTGCTGTTCGCGATCGGCCGGGCATTGACGCTGGGGCGCCGGTCCGCTGTGCTGTCGGTCGCGGGGGCAGTCGCCGGATCGTTCGTGCCGTTGGTCGCGGTGTCGGTGGGCCTCGGTGCGGTCTTGATGGCCTCGGCGACGTTGTTCCTGATCGTGAAGGTGGTCGGAGCCGGGTACCTGATCTATCTGGGCGTCGCGACGATCCGGCGGCGCAAGGAGCTGGCGGCGGCCTTGCACTCGAATGCCCCGAGCGTCGGTGGAAGTCGGGTGCTCGGCCAGGGATTCATCGTCGGTGCCACCAACCCCAAGACGATCGTCTTCTTCGGCGCGGTCCTTCCGCAGTTCGCGGTACCGGCCCAGGGTGCGCTGCCCGCGCAACTGCTGATCCTGGGCGCGATCTTCCTGACGATCCAGGCGCTGTCGGATGGTTGTTGGGCACTGCTCGCGGCGACGGCGCGGTCGTGGTTCGCGCGTTCTCCGCGTCGCCTCGAAACTGTCGGCAGCACAGGCGGACTGATGATCATCGGAGTCGGGGCGGGTATGGCGCTGACCGGTACCCACTGACCGATATCGGGCCTCTTCCGAGGTGTGCTCACTCGTTGCCCCTTCTAACTTATAGCTCACCCGGGGGCTTGCGGCAAGGCCCCGGTGGTGCTGCAGAATCGCTGGGCAACGCAGGGACCAGCCACATTCGGGAGTGACGAAGATGCAAGAGATGACCACCGACGTGATCGTTGTCGGCGCTGGACCTGCCGGAATGATGCTGGCGGGGGAACTGGGTCGGGCGGGGGTGCGGCCGTTGGTGCTCGAGCGTCGGGAACAGCCGGGCACCGCGCAGAAGGCCAGTGGTCTCGGTGGGCGGATTCTGGATGTGCTGCGGTATCGGGGACTGCTCGATCGGATGATCGCGGTCAGCGGTGACCCGAGTCCGAAGCCGATCTTCCCCTTCGGCGGGGTGTACCTGGACTTCACCGGGCTCGACGAAACGCCGATGCACGCCATGGCGATTCCGCAGGCACGGGTCGAGGAACTGCTGGCCGAGGACGCCGTCGACCTCGGAGCCGAGATCCGGCGCGGACACGAGGTGGTCGCGGTGACCCAGGTCGACGACGCGGTGATCGCGGAGGTGAACGGCCCGGACGGGCGCTACCGGGTGCGGGCCCGCTATCTGGTCGGCTGCGACGGTGGCCGCAGCCGGATCCGCGAATTGGCGGGAATCGGGTTCCCCGGCAGCACCTATCCGGAGGTCAACCGGTTGGCAGTGGTCGCGGTGCACGAGTCGGTGACCGTGCTCGACGACGGCGGGATCGAGGTGCCCGGTGTCGGCCGGATCGATCCGGGATTCACCCACACCGACAACGGGGTGTTCGCGCTGGGACGGGTCAGTGCCGAGGACCGGGTGATGTTCTTCCAGACCACCGAGAACGACGATGCCGAATACGACAACGACGAACCGCTGACCATGGCCGAACTCGGCGACAGCGTGCGACGCGTGCTGGGCGCGGAGGTTCCGCTGGGCGCGCCGACTCGCTTGTCGCGCTACCAATTCCAGGACCGGCAGGCCGAAAACTACCGGGTGGGCAGGGTTTTCCTGGCCGGTGACGCGGCCCATCTGCTCCCCGCCACCGGTGCCGCGATGAACCTCGGAATGACCGATTCGGTGAACCTGGCCTGGAAGTTGGCCGCCGATCTCCGAGGTTGGGCACCGGCAGACCTGCTCGACACCTACCACTGCGAACGCCACTTCGCCGGTGGCCGCGCACTGCTGCAGACCCGCGCCCAGGCCGCCCTTCGCCAGGGCCAGGACCCCGCCGCCGTGGCACTGCGGGCGGTATTCCAGGAACTCCTGTCCGACGAACCCGCGTTGCGTCGCATGGGAGCCCTCGTCGCGGGTACCGATCTGCGCTACGAGATCAGCGGAAACCATTCGCTCACCGGCACTTTCGTACCCGATCTAACGCTGCACACCGATCAGGGCACCACCGGCGTCGCCGAACTCATGCACACCGCGCGACCGGTCTTCCTCGACCTGGCCGACCGCGCCGACCTGCGCGAGGTCGTCGGGGAGTGGGCGCCACGCGTCGAGATCCACTCGGGTAAGACCCTCGATCGCCCGGCCGACGCTCTGCTGATCCGCCCCGACGGTCATATCGCCTGGGCAGGGACGATCGACGAACCATCGGACACCGCCGCAGCTGATCTGCGTGCGGCGTTGACCCTGTGGTTCGGCGTCTAGGAATCGCGCGAACACCGGGAAGGCTACGGCTTCCGGCGCTGAGTTTCCGACAGCGAACCTGACCGCCACGTGACGCAATGTCACCGTGAATCACGGACCGGCCCAGGATCATTCGATCCTGGGCCGGTTCGCGTTGAAATCCGTGCCCGTCTGTGGATTACTCCTGGGATGAATTCGATCTCGACCACCGAGCGGTCGGCGACGCGCGCGTTGCCAGGCTGGTCGGTGCCGATGGTGTTCATCGTGGCGGCGACCTCGCAATATGTGGGCGCGGCACTCGGCGTATTCCTCTTCGACACCACCGAACCGGCCACGGTCGCCTGGTTGCGCGCCGCCGCGGCGGGAGTGGCGTTGCTGGCATGGCGCCGTCCGTGGCGGACCCGCTGGACGCGGCGGGGCGTCGCGACGGCGGCGGGCTTCGGAATCGTCACGGTGTCGATGAACATCGTGTTCTACGAGGCCATCGCGCGCATCCCGCTCGGTACCGCCGTTGCCATCGAATTCCTCGGTCCGGTCGCCGTCGCCACACTGGGCTCGCGACGGGCGCGCGACCTGCTCGCCGTGGCGCTGGTGGCGATCGGGGTGGTGTTGCTGGCCGGCGTGCAACTCGATGTCGAGCCGGTCGGTGTGGGTTTCGCGCTCGCCTCGGCCGTTCTGTGGGCGGCCTACATCCTGGTCGGCAAGCGCGTCGCCGACACCGGTGACGGCCAGGATTCCCTCGCTGTCGGCATGGCGGCCGCCGCCGTGCTGCTGGCGCCGTTCGTGCTGATCCCGCAGCTGGCGATCGATGCCGCGGTGTTCGCCGACCCGCGGACCTGGCTGCTCGGTCTCGGTGTCGGCGTGCTGTCGAGCGCGGTGCCGTACGCGCTGGACCAGGTGGTGCTGACCGCCGTGGGCCGCGCGCGTTTCGCCTTGCTGCTCGCGTTGCTCCCGGCGACCGCGACCGTCGTCGGCGCGATCGCCCTCGCGCAACGCCCCACGATGCTCGAACTCGCGGGCATCGCCCTGGTCATGCTGGCCTTGACGATCAGCGCGCTGCCCACCCGTCAGACCGCGCCGGAACCGCCCGCGCCACTGTGACCGGTCGCCCCGATCAGGCTCGAGGATCAACTCGCCGATATTCCGGTGTGAGCGGCACAGGGGTTGCATCTCCCCTGAGGGGAGGCGGCACGCTGAGATCCATGGACGACGACATGCTCTGCACGATCGGGGAGGCGGCCGCGCGCACCGCGCTGACGGTCAAAGCCATCCGCTTCTACGCCGACCGTGGCATCGTGGCGCCGACCACGCTCAGCCCGGCCGGCCACCGCCTCTACGGCACCGCCGCGATCGCACAGCTGGAGCTCGTCCGCACCTTGCGCGCGCTCGGCATGGACCTGACCACCGTGCGCGAGGTACTCGATCGCGAAACCTCGATGGCAGCGGTCGCCGCCACGCACGCGGACGCGCTCGACGTCGAGATCAGGGCCCTGCGTGTGCGCCGGGCCGTGTTGCGTGCGGTGGCCGCCCGGAAATCCGATCAACGAGAGATGGAACTCATGCACCGACTCGCCGCCCTGTCCGCCGCCGAAAGGCATCGCCTCATCGAGGATTTCGTCGACGACACCTTCGGCCGCTATGCCGCCAACCCCGCCATGGTGGAACTGGTCCGCGCGAGCGTGCCCGATCTTCCCGACGACCCGACCCCCGACCAGTTGGCAGCCTGGATGGAATTGGCAGAACTGGTGCAGGACAACGACTTCCGTGATGCCGTCCGTCGCATGGCCGACTACCAGGCCCGTGAACGCGCCGCAGGCGACACCACCGGCCTGCACCACGACCTCACCGAAGCCGTCCGCACCCTCGTCGCCGACGCCATCGCCACAGGTATCTCCCCGGAACCTCCCGCCGCGACCCCCATCGTCGACGCCCTGACCACCCGCTACGCCACGACCTTCAACCGCCCCGACGACAACGCCCTCCGCGCGTGGATTCTGGAACGCCTCGAAGTAGCCGACGACCCACGCGTACAACGCTATTGGCGCCTACTCGCCACCGTGAACGCCTGGCCCGAACAACCCGACCTGGCCCCGATCTTCACCTGGTTCGCCCGAGCGCTCCGCGCCCACACGCCCTGATCATCCGGCGTCCCGATGTCACCGCCCGCAGACGCACGATCCGGCACATCGTCTCGCGCCGAACGCTCGACATCTCGGTGCCGGAGCGAGTGAATGGAGTCGTCCCCACCGATCCCGAATGCCTGATCTGCGCCAAGCATCGAGGTCGCGGTTCGCTGGTGGGTTCGGTCGTGTTCGCCGACGAGGTCGTAGTCGTCACCCACCGTGTCCTCGGTGCGGGCGCGGGGTTGCCGGGCTACTTGTTCGTCGAGCCCCGGTGGCGAACGGTTGGACGCCGAGGGGCTGGCGTTGTTGTGTTCGACGTTGTCGAGGTGGTTCGGCGAGTGATCGGCGGTGTCGTGAGTCAGTTGCCCTGGGCGAGGTAGTTGTAGATTTCGTGGACTTCGATGGTGGGCTGGTTGGGCATGCCCACTTCCATGCCGACGGGGCCGAGGGTGGATTCGGCGAAGCTCTGGAATTGCTCGGCGGATTCCCAGACGTCGGTGACGTGGAATCCGGTGTCGGTCTTCCTGGCCAGATGGAACAGGAGTCCTGGACCGCCGGAGCCGCCGTGCTCGAAGCCCATCTTCGCGAGGGCCTGGTCGTACTGTTCGAGAGTCGAGCCGGTGAATTCGAGTTCGACGGCAACCGTCATGGCGGTCATCTCCTTGCACGGTCGAGCGAGGTTGGAGTGACTTCGGGCCCGGTCCGAGGGGTGGCGGGTCGCGGTCGAACACCGCGATCCGGCGCTCCGATCGAATCACGATTGCTCTGGGCGGCGGTACCGAACAGCCGTCGCGATGTGGTGCGCGTCACAGTCTAGTCGGTGGGTCATCGGGCGACAAGCGACCTTCTCGGCCCCCATTCGCCGCGACTCCGGCCCGCGCCGTTGTCGCCCAGACCATTCCGATGCCGGAGTCGGCGGGCGCCGTCCGCGGGCGCGGGGCAGTGCTGACCAGGTCGTATCCGAGCCGCTGTGGAACAGCCGCGCTGCGGACATTGGCCGCGTCGCAATGGATTTCGACCCGAACGATGTGGGGGAGGGCGAGCGCGGCGACGGTCAGGGCGTGGACGGCGCGGGTGATGATGCCCCGGCCGGTGTGGGCGACATGGCACCAGTAACCGATCTCCAGGGCGGCGGGGTCGATCCTGTCGTGGAGTCCGATGCCGCCCGCCACCTCGCCCCGCGCGGTGAAGATTCCGTACAGGTAGCCGCCGTCGGGCGTAGGCCAGTGCGCGGCCGAGGTCTGTAGGGATCGGCGTTGCCCGGCGAGCGTGGGTGGTTGCTCGGCCCACGACATCCACGGGCGCAGGTGGGTGTGCGAGGCGCTCAACGCGGCGAACTGGCGAGTCAGGTCACTGCGACGCCAACGGCGCACCAGGAGATCGCCCAGATCGATCTGTTCCGGGGGCGTCGACCTGGAATGAGCGCTGCTGCCGATGGTCATGACCGATGATGGCGGACCCCACGACGCGGTGGCAACGCATTTCCGGTGCTCGGCTAGGTGATCCGGGCGAGGATATCGATCGCTATATCCGTTGCGGCGGTGTGCATCTGGTCGTCGGTCAGCTCGAGGTCGCCCATCATCGACAGGCTCCAGCTGATCGCGAGCAGCGCTTGCCGGGCGTGATAGACGTCGAGCGGGGCGGCGTCGGGGCCGGTCATGAGATCGGCGAGGACGCGGAATTGATAGCGCAGCCCCGCACCGAAACCCAGGTCACGGAACGCGGGCTGGTTCTCGTGCCAGAACCGCACCATGTCACGGCCGAGGCTGTGCAGGAGCGCGCTGTAGCGGCGCAGGATCTGCTCGGCGCGCTCGTGCCCGGGCGGGGTCTGTTCGGCCCAGGTGACGATGTCGTCGATGCCGCGACGCAGATCGTCGGACAGGCTGACAACGATGTCTTCCTTGGTCCGGAAGTGGTAGTACAGCGCGGCTTTGGTGACGCCGAGTCGCTCGGCGATCTCGCGTAGCGAGGTCTTCTCGTAGCCGCGCTCGGAGAACAGTTCCATCGCCACCGCGCGAATGCGTTCCTTGGTGTCGCTACGACGTCCGTCCACGGGGCTTTCCTTTGCTTGACGACCGGCTAGGGCGAGCCTACCGTCGGATCATGACCGAGATCACTAGCCGGTCGGCAAGGTAGTTTCGAGGAGGATCACGATGACACAGGTGAACGCGCCCACCGCCGGGGTGGCACTGACAGCGATCGGGGTCGCGGTGATCCGTGAGCAGGAGTCGCGCAGGCCGGATCGGCTCTACGACGACCCACTCGCCACGGCGTTCGTCGATGCCGCGCGCCGCGACTTCGCCCGCACCGAGGGCGGCGCGGCGCGGTGGGAGCGAGTCGAGGCGTTGGCCGAACAGTTCTTCGCGGGCCGATCCGTCGGCGTTCGGTTGGTCGACGACCGGGTGGCCGACGCGGTCGCCGCCGGATGTCGCCAGATCGTCCTGCTCGGCGCCGGACTGGATACCCGGGCCTACCGGATGGGTCTGCCCGCCGAGGTCACCGTCTACGAACTCGATCTGCCGGAGCTGTTCGCCTTCAAGGAACCGGTGCTGCGAGCCGCGGCCGCCACACCGACGGCGCACCGGCACGTCCTGCCGATCGACCTGCGAACAGACTGGGCCGACCCGTTGCGGGAGCAGGGGTTTCGGCCTGACCAGCCGACGCACTGGATCGACGAGGGCGCGCTTCCGTACCTCCCTCCCGAAAACCACCTCCGTGTGGTGGCGACGCTGACGGCCCTGTCCGCCCCTGGGAGCCGATTCGGGCTCAGCCGCTTCGCCGTCGATCCCGACGCCCCGCCCTATGCCGAACTGCGTCGACTCGTCGCAGGCGACAGCGATGCGCCGATACCTCCGGATGCCGGGCGTCCGGGGGAACAGTGGCTGGTCGAACACGGCTGGCGCACCCGGTTCCGCACCTGGGACGACATGATCGTTCCCCTCGGTCGAGACGTGGCGGTGAACGACCCGGAGGTCGGCGTCGTGCTCGCCGAGCGAGTGTGACCGAAGCTGAACAATGTCAAGCGGGGGCGGCCGCAGTTATCGCGGTCGTTCCGACGACGTGAATGCGATCACGGATCGGTTCGCACCGGGTGGTCGTCGCCTCGCTCCGTGGCGGTGAAATATGTGCGCTCGCTGCACTTTCGGAGCGCCTGTGATCACCGCCACGGCAGCGGTCACCAGTCGGCTGTTCGTGGTCGCGCTCACAGGTGGGCCTACCTGGTCAAAGGCATCCCGCGGCGCTGATAGGCTGACGGGCAAGTTAGGCATCCTTTAACGGACCGTCCGGTGAGGCGGGGAAGGAGGTCGGCATGGCTGTGCCCGAACGGGCGGCCAGAACCGGCGCGGGCGAAACGTCGCAGCGGCACACCCCGGAGTGGGTGGCAGCCGGTCGCGAGTTGTTGTCGCCATCGGACGTGACCAGGACCGTAGCGCGTATCGCGCACCAGATCATCGAGAAGACCGCCCTGGATTCCGGCGACGCCGACGCACCGCGGGTGGTTCTCATGGGAATCCCCACCCGCGGCACCACTCTGGCGAACCGGCTGGCGGACAAGATCGAGGAATTCTCCGGTGTGCGCCCCGCGCTCGGCTCCCTCGACATCACGCTGTACCGCGACGACCTGCGCTCGCGCCCGCATCGCCCGCTCGAACGCACCTCGGTACCCGACGGCGGCATCGAGAACTCCCTGGTCGTCCTCGTCGACGACGTGCTGTTCTCGGGCCGGACGGTCCGCTCCGCCCTCGACGGGCTGCGCGACCTCGGCCGCCCCCGCGCCGTGCAGTTGGCGGTCCTCATCGACCGCGGCCACCGCGAGCTGCCGATCCGCGCCGACTACGTGGGCAAGAACGTGCCGACCTCCCGCGCCGAGGACATCTCGGTGCTGATGGTCGAGCACGACGGCCGTGACGGCGTGTATCTGCATCAGGAAGGTCAAGAGTGAAGCATTTGCTGACGGTCGCCGACCTGGATCGCGGCACCGCCACCGAACTCCTCGACGAAGCCGAACGCTTCGAACAGGCCCTGCTCGGCCGCGAGGTGAAGAAGCTGCCGACCCTGCGCGGCCGCACCGTGATGACGGTGTTCTACGAGAACTCCACGCGTACCAGGGTGTCCTTCGAGGTCGCGGGCAAGTGGATGAGCGCCGACGTGATCAACGTCAGCGCGTCGAGTTCTTCTGTCTCCAAAGGTGAATCGCTGCGCGACACCGCGCTCACCCTGCACGCGGCGGGCGCCGACGCGCTGATCGTGCGCCACCCGGCCTCGGGCGCCGCGCACCAGATCGCGCGCTGGATGGAGCAGTGGGCGCGCGAGGAGAACCGCGTCGCCCCGTCGATCATCAACGCCGGCGACGGCACCCACCAGCACCCCACCCAGGCCCTGCTCGACGCACTCACCCTGCGTCAGCGCCTCGGTGACATCGAGGGCAAGCGGATCGTGCTGGTCGGCGACATCCTGCACAGCCGGGTCGCCCGCTCCAATGTCTCCCTGCTCGACACGCTCGGCGCCGAAGTGGTGCTGGTCGCGCCGCGCACACTGCTGCCCGTAGGCGTGGATGCCTGGCCCTGCCGGGTCTCGAGCTCGCTCGACGCCGAATTGCCCGGTGCCGACGCGGTGATGATGTTGCGCGTGCAGGCGGAGCGGATGAACGGCGGGTTCTTCCCGTCGGCCCGCGAATATTCGATCAACTACGGACTGTCCGAGCGCAGGCTCGCGCTGCTCGGCGACGACGCCGTCGTCCTGCACCCTGGCCCGATGCTGCGCGGCATGGAAATCGCCTCTGCGGTCGCGGATTCGCCGAAATCGGCTGTGCTGCAGCAGGTCTCGAACGGTGTGCATATGCGGATGGCTGTGTTGTTCCGGCTGCTCGTCGGCCAGGAGGAAACGGTATGAGTGAGCTGCTGATCAAGAACGTCAAGCCCTACGGCGAAGGCGACCCCGTCGACGTCCTGGTGCGCGGCACCATCATCGCCGACATCGGCACCGGCCTCACCGCGTCCGACGACGCCGAGGTGATCGAGGGCAACGGCCAGATCCTGCTGCCCGGCTTCGTCGACCTGCACACGCACCTGCGCGAACCCGGCCGCGAAGACACCGAAACCATCGAAACCGGTTCCGCCGCAGCCGCACTGGGCGGCTACACCGCGGTGTTCGCGATGGCCAACACCAGCCCGGTCGCCGACTCGGTGGTCATCACCGACCACGTGTGGCGTCGTGGCCAGGAAGTCGGCCTCGTCGACGTGTTCCCGGTCGGTGCCGTGACGGTCGGCCTGCAGGGTAAGCAGCTCGCCGAGATGGGCACCATGGCCGCCGGTATCGGCCAGGTCAGGATGTTCTCCGACGACGGCCATTGCGTCGACGACCCGCTGATCATGCGCCGCGCCCTCGAATACGCGAACTCCCTTGGCGTGCTCATCGCCCAGCACGCCGAGGAACCGCGCCTGACCGTAAACGCCATCGCACACGAAGGCCCCAACGCCGCGCGCCTCGGACTGCACGGCTGGCCGCGCGCCGCCGAGGAGTCGATCGTCGCGCGGGACGCACTGCTGGCCCGCGACGCGAACGCCCGGGTGCACATCTGCCACGCCTCGACCGCGGGCACCGTCGAACTGGTGAAATGGGCCAAGTCCCAGGGCATCTCGATCACCGCCGAGGTCACCCCGCACCACCTGCTGCTCGACGACTCGCGCCTGGAAACCTACGACGCGGTCAACAAGGTGAACCCGCCGCTGCGCGAGTCCACCGACGTGGCAGCCCTGCGCCGGGCACTGGCCGACGGCATCATCGACTGCGTCGCCACCGACCACGCTCCGCATGCCGAGCAGGACAAGTGCTGCGAATTCGCGGCCGCCCGCCCCGGCATGCTCGGCCTCGAGACGGCGCTGTCGATCATCGTGCAGACGATGGTCGAGCCCGGCCTGCTCGACTGGCGCGGCGTCGCGAAGGTGATGAGCGAGAAGCCCGCCGCGATCGTCGGCCTCGACGACCACGGTCGCCCGATCGCGGTCGGCGAGCCCGCGAACCTCACGCTGATCGACCCCGACGCCGAGTGGACGGTGCGCGGCGCCGAGCTCGCGAGTATCTCGAACAACACACCGTTCGAGGACATGACGTTCCCGGCCGAGGTCACAGCCACCGTGCTGCGCGGCCGGGTAACTGCCCGCGAGGGCAAGGCGGTCGGGATCTAGGGAGGCCAGGACGTGGAAAGAACGCTGTGGGTAGTCGGACTGCTGGCATTTTTCGTGGTGTGCCTGTGGCTGATGTACCGGGCATGGCAGAAGAAGGCCACGCGGCAGCAGGCACGCATCGGCGAACTGCCGACGGTGCCGGCCGAACTGGGCGCACAACTACTGGAACCGACCACCGGGATGTACCTGGGCAGCACCATCGCGCCCAGCTGGCAGGACCGGATCGCGGTCGGTGACCTGGGATTCCGGGCGACCGCCGAACTGACGCGGTTCGAACGCGGAATTCTGCTCGAACGCGACGGCGCCACGGTGATCTGGATTCCGCAGGAATCGGTGACAGCCGTGCGTACCGAGCGCGGACACGCGGGCAAGGTGATGACCGAAAATGGTGTGCTGGTAATTCGCTGGACACTGCCGACCGGAACCGAGATAGATACCGGATTCCGGGGCGACGACAAGACGGTGTACCCGGCATGGACTGCGGATACCAGGGTGACGACGGGAGACGATGAATGAGCACAGTGAAGGCAGCCTTGGTGCTCGAGGACGGCCGCGTATTCCGCGGTACCGCCTTCGGCGCACAGGGCCAGACACTCGGTGAGGCCGTGTTCTGCACGGCGATGACCGGGTACCAGGAAACCCTCACCGACCCCAGCTACGCCCGCCAGATCGTGGTGGCCACGGCCCCGCAGATCGGCAACACCGGCTGGAACGACGAGGACGACGAGTCCGCCAAGATCTGGGTCGCCGGCTACGCCGTGCGCGACCCCTCGCGGGTCTCCTCCAACTGGCGCGCCACCGGCACGCTGACCGACGAGCTCGACCGCCAGGACGTGGTCGGCATCGCGGGCATCGACACCCGCGCGGTGGTCCGCCACCTGCGCAGCCGCGGTTCGATGAAGGCCGGCATCTTCTCCGGCGCCGCGCTGGCCACCGACGAGGAGCTCCTCGCGCGGGTCAACGGCCAGGCCTCGATGCTGGGCGCCGACCTCGCCGAAGAGGTCAGCACCGACGCGATGTACACGATCGAACCGATTGGCGATCACAAGTTCACCGTCGTCGCGGTCGACCTGGGCATCAAGACCAACACCCCGCGCATGTTCGCCGAGCGCGGCGTGCGCACCCACGTGGTGCCGTCGAACACCTCCCTCGACGACATCCTCGCGCTGAACCCCAACGGCGTGTTCCTGTCCAACGGTCCCGGCGACCCGGCCACCCAGACCGGCGCCATCGCGCTCACCCAGGGCGTGCTCGAGCGCGGAATCCCGCTGTTCGGCATCTGCTTCGGCAACCAGATCCTGGGCCGGGCATTGGGTCGCAAGACCTACAAGATGAAGTTCGGCCACCGCGGCATCAACATCCCGGTGATCGAAGAGGGCACGGGCCGCGTGTCCATCACCGCCCAGAACCACGGCTTCGCCCTCGAAGGCGAGCGCGGCGAGGTGTTCGACACCCCGTTCGGCAAGGCCGAGGTCTCCCACATCTGCGCCAACGACGGCACCGTCGAAGGGGTCCGGCTGATCGACGGCCGCGCCTTCTCGGTGCAGTACCACCCCGAGGCCGCCGCAGGCCCGCACGACGCCGCATACCTGTTCGACCGTTTCGCCGGTCTCATGGAAGGAGCCTGATGCCTCGCCGCGAGGATCTGAAGCACATCCTGGTGATCGGCTCTGGCCCGATCGTGATCGGCCAGGCGTGCGAATTCGACTACTCCGGTACCCAGGCGTGCCGGGTGCTGCGGTCCGAGGGACTGCGCGTTTCGCTGGTGAACTCCAACCCGGCGACCATCATGACCGACCCGGAGTTCGCCGACGCCACCTACGTCGAGCCGATCACCCCGGAGTTCGTCGAGAAGGTCATCGAGAAGGAACGCCCCGACGCCATCCTGGCCACCCTCGGTGGGCAGACCGCGCTCAACACCGCCGTCGCGCTGCACGAGAACGGTGTGCTGCAGAAGTACAACGTCGAGCTGATCGGCGCCGACTTCGACGCCATCCAGCGCGGTGAGGACCGGCAGAAGTTCAAGGACATCGTCGCCAAGGTCGGCGGCGAGAGTGCCCGCAGCGCCGTCTGTTACACCATGGACGAGGTCCGCGAGACCGTCGCCGACCTCGGTTACCCCGTGGTCGTGCGTCCCTCGTTCACCATGGGCGGGCTCGGCTCGGGCATGGCCTACAACGAGGAAGACCTCGACCGCATCGCCGGTGGCGGCCTGTCCGCCTCGCCGACCGCGAACGTTCTGATCGAGGAGTCCATCCTCGGTTGGAAGGAGTTCGAACTCGAGCTCATGCGCGACCGCAACGACAATGTGGTCATCGTCTGCTCGATCGAGAACGTCGACCCGATGGGCGTGCACACCGGTGACTCGGTCACCGTCGCCCCCGCGATGACCCTCACCGACCGCGAGTACCAGAAGATGCGCGATCTCGGCATCGCGATCCTGCGCGAGGTCGGCGTCGACACCGGC
Organism: Nocardia salmonicida; assembly: GCF_036142455.1. Classification (NCBI taxonomy): domain Bacteria; kingdom Bacillati; phylum Actinomycetota; class Actinomycetes; order Mycobacteriales; family Nocardiaceae; genus Nocardia; species Nocardia salmonicida. The sequence continues at coordinate 3,570,276 of NZ_CP108014.1, read as the reverse complement.
GGCTGCAACATCCAGTTCGCGGTGGATCCGGCCGACGGTCGCCTGATCGTCATCGAGATGAACCCCCGCGTCTCGCGTTCCTCGGCGCTGGCGTCGAAGGCCACCGGCTTCCCGATCGCCAAGATCGCCGCCAAGCTGGCCATCGGCTACACCCTCGACGAGATCGTCAACGACATCACCGGCGAGACCCCGGCATCGTTCGAGCCGACGCTGGACTACGTCGTGGTGAAGGCGCCGCGGTTCGCGTTCGAGAAGTTCCCCGGCGCCGACGCCACGCTGACCACCACCATGAAGTCGGTGGGCGAGGCGATGTCGATGGGCCGCAACTTCTCCGAGGCCCTCGGCAAGGTGCTGCGCTCGCTCGAGACCAAGGCCGCCAGCTTCTGGACCACCGACGACGGCCAGTGGGCCCCGGCGGATCCGAGCGATCCGGCCTCGGTGCGTGAGGCGATCGAAGCCATCCTCGCCGACCTGCGCGTGCCGACCGAAGGTCGCATCTACCAGGTCGAACGTGCACTGCGCTACGGCGCGAGCGTCGCGGAGGTCGCGAAGGCCTCCGGTGTGGACCCGTGGTTCGTCGCCGAGGTGCTCGGCCTGGTCGAGCTGCGGACCGAAGTCCTCGACGCGCCCGTCCTCGACGAGGATCTGCTGCGTCGCGCCAAGCACTACGGCCTGTCGGACCGTCAGCTGGCGGCACTGCGCCCCGAGCTGGCGGGCGAGGCGGGCGTGCGCTCGCTGCGTCACCGTCTCCAGGTGCGCCCGGTCTACAAGACCGTCGACACCTGCGCCGCGGAGTTCGAGGCCAAGACCCCGTACCACTACAGCACCTACGAGCTGGATCCCGGTGCGGAGTCCGAGGTCGCGCCGCAGCGTGAGCGCGAGAAGGTCATCATCCTGGGTTCGGGCCCGAACCGCATCGGTCAGGGCATCGAGTTCGACTACTCGTGTGTGCACGCCGCACAGACCCTCTCGGCCGCCGGTTACGAGACCGTGATGGTCAACTGCAACCCCGAGACCGTCTCCACCGACTACGACACCGCCGATCGCCTCTACTTCGAGCCGCTCACCTTCGAGGACGTCCTCGAGGTGTACAACTCCGAAGCCGAGTCGGGCACCGTCGCCGGGGTGATCGTGCAGCTCGGCGGACAGACCCCGCTGGGTCTGGCGCAGCGACTCACCGACGCCGGCGTGCCGGTGGTCGGCACCTCCGCGGCCGCGATCGACCTGGCCGAGGACCGTGGCGAATTCGGTGACGTGCTGATCGCCGCCGGACTGCCCGCGCCCAAGTACGGCACCGCCACCACGGTGGCGCAGGCCAAGAAGATCGCCAACGAGATCGGCTACCCGGTCCTGGTCCGCCCGTCCTACGTGCTGGGCGGGCGCGGCATGGAGATCGTCTACGACGAGACCTCCCTCGAGGGCTACATCTCCCGTGCCACCGAACTGAACCCCGATCACCCGGTGCTGGTCGACCGCTTCCTCGAAGACGCGATCGAGATCGACGTCGACGCGCTGTGCGACGGCGACGAGGTCTACCTCGGCGGCGTGATGGAACACATCGAGGAAGCCGGTATCCACTCCGGTGACTCCGCCTGCGCGCTGCCCCCGATCACCTTGGGCCGCAGCGACATCGAGGCCGTGCGCCGCTCCACCATCGCGCTGGCCAAGGGCATCGGCGTCAAGGGCCTGCTCAATGTGCAGTACGCCCTCAAGGACGACGTGCTCTACGTCCTGGAAGCCAATCCTCGGGCGAGCCGGACGGTTCCGTTCGTCTCCAAGGCCACCGCCGTACCGCTGGCCAAGGCCTGCGCGCGGATCATGCTCGGCGCCACCATCGCCGACCTGCGCAAGGAAGGCATGCTGCCGCCCGAGGGCGACGGCGGTCACGTGCCGCTGGACGCGCCGGTCGCGGTGAAGGAAGCCGTGCTGCCCTTCCACCGGTTCCGTCGCGCCGACGGCTCCGGCATCGACTCGCTGCTCTCGCCGGAGATGAAGTCCACCGGTGAGGTCATGGGCATCGACGCCGACTTCGGCACCGCCTTCGCCAAGAGCCAGGCCGCCGCCTACGGCTCGCTGCCGACCGAGGGCACCGTGTTCGTCTCGATCGCCAATCGCGACAAGCGCGCCATGGTGTTCCCGATCAAGCGCCTGCACGACCTGGGCTTCCGCATCCTCGCCACCGAGGGCACCGCGGAAACCCTGCGCCGCAACGGCATTCCCTGCGAACAGGCGCGCAAGCACTCCGATCCGGAATCCACCGATCCGGCCACCGGCATGCCGGAGGCCTCGATCGTGGAGCAGATCCGCGACGGCGAGATCGACATCGTGTTCAACACCCCCTACGGCAACTCGGGCCCTCGGGTGGACGGCTACGAGATCCGCACCGCCGCGGTGGGCGCGAACATCCCGTGCATCACCACCGTGCAGGGCGCGGCCGCGGCGGTGCAGGGCATCGAGGCGGGCATCAACGGTGGCATCGGGGTGCGCTCGCTGCAGGAACTGCACTCGAAGCTGCGTGGCTGACATGACATTCGGTCACCGGTTGCAGCAGGCCATGCGGCAGTTCGGGCCCGTGTGCGTCGGCATCGACCCCCATCCCGCCCTGCTGCGGGCATGGGGGCTCACCGAAGACGTCGACGGGCTTGAGGCTTTCGCCGAGATCTGTGTCGAGGCCTTCGACGGTCGCGTCGCCCTGGTGAAGCCGCAGGTCGCGTTCTTCGAGACCTACGGTTCCGGCGGCATCGCGGTGCTGGAGCGCACCATCTCGGTGCTGCGGGCCTCCGGCACCTTGGTGCTGGCCGATGCCAAGCGTGGCGACATCGGCTCCACCATGGATGCCTACGCCCATGCCTGGCTCGGCGACGGACCGCTGGGTTCGGACGCTGTGACGGTGTCGCCGTACCTCGGCTTCGGCTCCCTCGACCCGGCTCTGAGCCTGGCGAAGGACAATCACCGTGGGGTGTTCGTGCTCTCGGCGACCTCGAATCCCGAAGGGGCGCAACTGCAACGGATCACCGCCGCGGACGGGCGCACCATCGCCCAGACGATGGTCGACGAGGCTGCGGCGCGCAATGCCGGGTCCGGTTTCGGCTCCGTCGGCGTGGTCGTCGGTGCGACGCTCACCGAGGCGCCCGACCTGTCGGCCCTCAACGGCCCGATCCTGATGCCCGGCGTCGGCGCGCAGGGCGGGGGAGCGGACTCCATCCGCGCCCTGGTCACCGAGGCGAACTTCGCCGCCGCCGTACCCGCGGTGTCGCGCGAGGTTCTCAACGCGGGCCCGTCGGTGACGGCGCTGTGCGACATTACGGCTCAGTTGCAGGAGGAGTTCGCCTTCCTGCAGCGTTGATGAACGCCACGATGGGCCGGGGTAGCGACATGCTGCCCCGGCCTCGTTGTCGTCGGCGGTCACGGCCGGAATCACGCGAGACAGTAGGTGGCGGTGACCGTGGCGAACAGTGACAGTGCGTCCGACGAAGCCGCCGAGCCGAGAACCATTGTCAGCGAGCGGCCGTCGGTCGAACGGAACGCGTAGGAGACGTAACCGAGCAGTTCACCGCCGTGTCCCCACAGGTCGGCGCCACACGGTGGTTCGAAACGCTGCAGGCCGAGGCCGTAGTGGAAACCCATGCCCATCGGAACTGTCTCCCGCATGCGGTCCAGCGCGGCGGGGCTCATCAGACGCCCACCTAGCAATGCCGTGAAGAATGCGTCGAGATCGGCTGTGGTGGAGATCATCTCGCCCGCAGCCCAGTCCAGCGAGGGGTTCATCTCGGTCACGTCCACCCGGCCCGCACCGTCGATGTCACGGTGCGCGGTGAGGGCGGGCGCGGGGACGCGGGGGTCGTCGCCGGGCACGGTGGTGGCGGTCAAGCGCAGTGGCGTGAGGATGCGGTCGCGGATCTCGTCGCCGTAGCGGTGCCCGGTCACGTGCTCGATCAGCAGGCCGAGCGCGATGTAGTTGGTGTTCGAGTACCGGAATCGGGCGCCCGGCGCGAAATAGGGGTCGTGGCGCACCGCGGTGGCGAGTAGATCGCGTGGCGCGTGCGCGCGGAACCGGTCGTCGCCGCGCCATCGGTTCGTCGACATGCCCGGCTCTTTCATATAGTCGTAGAGCCCGCTGGTGTGATTCATCAACTGCCGCACTGTGATCCGGTCGCCGCCGGGAACGGTCTCGGGCAGCTGCGCGGCGATCGCACCGTCCAGCGCGACCCTGCCCTCATCGACGAGCTGCAGCACGACGGTGGCGACGAAGGTCTTGGTGATACTGCCGATCCGAAACCTGCTGTGCGGTCCTGGCGCGGTCTCCTGTCCGGCGGCGCTGCCTGCGTGGTGCCATTCGCGCCGCTGCTCGCCGTCGGAGACGCGCAACACCACATCGGTGTCGCTCCAGCGCGCCGCGGCCTCCACCGTATCCCCGACGACTCGCCATCGTGCCGTCACGAGGACCACAGCGGCCACCAGCGTTGCTGTCAGCACGGTGCCCACAGTGACCACGGCGGCCCGAAACAGTTTCTGTCGCATACCTTTCGACGCTAAGCACGCGTACGGCCCGCGGCGATGGTGTGCGCCCCGCAATCGGGGTGCGGAAAACCCCACCCTGGACCTGTGGTCGCACCGCACCGACCGGGTGGTCGACGCTACTGATCGCGAACTCCCGCCTACCTAGCGTCGAAAACATGGAAACGACAGGGAATTCGACCGAACTGACCGGTATCGCGGGCTGGGCGGTACAGCAGATGGAACAGCTCGGAGGCTTCGGCGCCGGCCTCGCGATCGCACTCGAGAATCTCTTCCCTCCGCTGCCCAGCGAGGTGATCCTGCCACTGGCCGGCTTCACCGCCGGTCGCGGTCGATTCGGCCTGGCCGAGGTCCTGCTGTGGACCACCCTCGGCTCGGTGGTCGGCGCGCTCGCCCTCTACGGCCTCGGCGCCGCACTCGGCCGCGGCCGCCTGCGCCGCATCGTCGACCGGCTACCCCTGGTCCGACTGTCCGACCTGGACCGCACCGAGGACTGGTTCGCCCGCCACGGCGACAAGGCGGTCTTCTTCGGCCGGATGATCCCGATCTTCCGGAGCCTGATCTCGATCCCGGCGGGCGTCGAACGCATGCCCCTCACCCGCTTCACGTTGCTGACCACGGCGGGAAGCCTGGTGTGGAACGCGGTCTTCGTGTTCGCGGGCTTCTTCCTCGGCGAGAACTGGCACGTCGTCGAGACCTACGCGGGCATCCTGCAGAAGGCCGTGATCGCCGCCGTGCTCGTAGCCGCGACCGTGTTCGTCGTCCGGCGCGTGCGGCAGCGGCAGGCACACGCGAGAATTGGGCGATGAGCACCTCCCCGGCGCGATCCTCACGCGTCGCCGCCGCGGTCACGGGATACCTGCTCGGCGTGCTCACTGTGCCGTTGGACCTGCTCGGTGTGCTCGCCGTGCCGATTGCGGCGGGCCTCACCGACCGGATCGCCCAGGGCGAGCACCGGCGCCTCACCCGGTTACTCGGTGTGCGGTCGAACGGTGCGCCGACGGGGGCGCGGGCCGCAGGATACCTGGCGGTCCGCGCGCTCGTCGGGGTGCTCGGTGCGCTGGTGCTAGCACTGTCGGGGCTGGGGGTCGTCGTCGCGGTGGCCGTGGTCTATGGCGCGTCCACGGGCGACGCGGTGCCGATCATCGACGCGACCGAACCAGGGCAGGTCAGCTGGGCGACCGCCACCGTGCTCGCCCTTCCCGGCGCGGTGCTCTGCTTCCTCGCCGTGCAGGGTTTGCTCGGGGTGGTGCGTGCCGAAGCCTGGTGCCTGCGACGGAGCACGCGGCCGGGGCAGGACGAACTGGCTCAGCGCGTCGCCCAGCTCACCACCACCCGCGCCGAGGTGGTCGGGGTGATCGATGACGAGCGGCGCCGTATCGAGCGCGATCTGCACGACGGCGTGCAGCAGCGGGTGGTCGCGTTGTCGATCCTGCTCGGCCGGATGGACCGGGCGGCCGAGGAGGAAGTGCGCGGTGAACTGCAGCGCCGCGCGATCGCCGAGACCGGGCACATCCTCGACGAGCTGCGCGAGGTCTCCTGGCGGATCTACCCGGCCATGCTCGCCCGCGACGGCCTGCGCGCCGCCCTCGAAGCCCTCGCCGACCGCACCCCGATACCGACACGACTGACCGTCGACCTCGACGAGCGCGCACCCCGCCCGGTCGAATCTGCGTGCTATTTCACCGCGAGCGAGGCGATCACCAACGCCATCAAGCATTCCGGGGCCACGGCCATCGAAGTGGCGGTGGAGCGCGGCGACCGGACAGTGCGCCTCCGCGTGCACGACGACGGACATGGCGGCGCCGATGCCACCGGCCACGGCCTGACCGGCATCGCCACCCGCGTCACCGCGCTGGACGGCACCATGACAGTGGACAGCCCGTCGGGCGGCCCGACGATCATCACCGTGGAGGTTCCGTGCGGATAACCCTGGCCGAGGACTCCGCGCTGCTGCGCGAGAGCTTGGCCCAGCTGCTCACCGCGGAGGGCCACGAGATCGTGGACTCCGTCGGCACCGCGATCGAACTGCTGGCCGCCGTGCGGGTTCGCCCACCCGACCTGGTCATCGCCGATGTGCGGATGCCGCCCGACCACGTCGACGAGGGGATCAGAGCGGCACTCGAGATCCGCCGCGACCAGCCGGGGATCGCCGTGCTGGTGCTGTCGCAGTACGTCGAGCGCAGGCACGCGGCGGAGTTCCTCACCGGCACCGGCGGCATCGGCTATCTGCTCAAGGACCGAGTCGCCGCGATCGGGTCGTTCCTCGATGCCGTCGACCGGGTCGGCGCCGGCGGCACCGCCTTCGACCCGGAGGTGGTCCGCCAGTTGCTGCTGCACAATCGCGCCGACTCGCCACTGCACCGACTCACCGAGCGCGAACGCGAAGTGCTCGAACTCATGGCGCAGGGTCTGAGCAACGCGGCGATCTGCGCACAGCTCTTCGTCACCCGCAGCGCCGTCGAAAAACACATCAACGCGATCTTCACCAAGCTGGACCTGCCGGCCGGCGAGGCACACAACCGGCGCGTGCTCGCCATCCTGCAGCACCTGCGGGCGGGTGCTGCGCAGGGGTGAGCACTCAGGCCGCGACCCGCTCGTTCCTGGTTCGCCACCAGCCGTAGGAGCCGACTCCGAGGGGCAGCAGCACCATGACGAACCCCGACACCGGCATGAAGGCCAGACCGAACACCGTGACCGCGCCGAGCACCAGCAGCACCGCTCCGGGCACGTAGCCCGATGCACGCTCGAGCGCGATCATGGCGATGCCGAAACCGATGCTGAGCACGCCGAACTCGGTGAACCAGAACGTGAGCTCGACGTCTTGATCGGCGAAGACGAACAGTGCGACGCCGAGGGCGGTATGCACGGTGCCGATGAAGGCGAGCAGCGCACCGGCGAGCGGGAAACTAGTTTTTGAATCCATATTCATAAACTGTGCCACTAGGCTGATCCGGTGGCAAGACCCCGCCTTTTCACCGACGATCAGGTGCTCGACGCGGCCCGCGACCTGCTCACCGATCCCGCCGTCGCCCGACCCGCCATCACGGCGATCGGCGCCGCCGCCGGCGTGCACTCCGGGTCGATCTATGTGCGTTTCGCCTCACGTGACGAACTGCTCGCCCGCCTGTGGCTGCGGTCGATCCGCCGGTTCCACGAGGGCTTCGTCGCGGCACTGACCGGGCCCGCGCCGCTGCTGTCGGCCGCCACGTTTCTGCCGCGCTATTGCCGCGCGCACCCGACCGAGGCGCGGGCGATGAAGATGTTCCATCGCGACGAACTGCTCGAGATCGGACCCGAGGATCTGCGGTCCGCGATCGCGGGCGTCAACGACGAGATGAACGCCGCGCTGCTGACTGCCGCGGTGGCCGAATTCGGGGCCGCCGACGACCGATCGCTGGCCATCGCGGGCGCCGCGGTGAAGGCGATTCCGTACGGACTGGTGCGCGATTACATCGCCCGCGCCACCCCGATTCCGGACTGGATCGACGATGTCGTGGCGACCGCGTCGGGTGCGGTTCTCGACCAGTTTCGGGCCCGATCTTGACGACACGCTGTACGAAATCGAGCGACACGCGGGCTTTTTCAGGAAACCCCCTGGTCGCGCGCCACCGGGTTTGCCAGGGCGGCACCCGGCCCTCACGCTACCTGGTGGCTATCATCGCCCAAATCGGTATAACCGCAGGTGAGGATACATTTCAAGAATTCGACTGTACGATCGTGACCAAGGAATCGGCGGTCACCGCATCGGGTCCGCGCGCGCCATACGGCATTCGTAATCCTGCCCTGACCTGGGGGTCGGGTTCGCAATCGGCGCGCACCGTGGGTACGGTCGCACAGACCGTCCGGGTAACCGGCGGTAGATCTGGCAATGAACGATGAGACGGAGGAACCCGTGGCCCTTCCCCAGCTGACTGATGAGCAGCGCGCCGCTGCTCTGGAGAAGGCGGCTGCCGCTCGCCGCGCTCGGGCAGAGCTCAAGGAGCGCCTGAAGCGCGGTGGAACGAACCTGAAGCAGGTCCTCACCGATGCCGAGTCCGATGAGATTCTCGGCAAGATGAAGGTTTCTGCGCTGCTCGAGGCTCTGCCGAAGGTGGGCAAGGTCAAGGCGGCGGAGATCATGACCGAGCTGGAGATCGCGCCTACGCGTCGTCTCCGTGGTCTCGGTGCCCGGCAGCGCGCCGCGCTGCTCACCCGCTTCGACTTCGACGCCTAAAGTCTGGTGGACAAAAACACGCGGAAGGGCCGGCTGGTAGTACTGGTCGGCCCCTCGGCCGTGGGTAAATCCACGGTCGTGCGGTGCGTGCGGGAACGCCTGCCCGAACTGGTTTTCAGTGTGTCGGCCACGACTCGGGACCCCCGTCCCGGCGAGGTCGACGGTCTCGATTACCGCTTCGTTTCCCGAGTCGAGTTCGACGCCATGATCGCGGCGGACGAACTGCTCGAATGGGCAGACATCCATGGGGGGTTGCAGCGATCGGGCACCCCCGCCGCCCCGGTGCGAGAAGCGCTGGCGAGCGGACTTTCAGTACTGATCGAAGTCGACCTGGCCGGTGCACGGTCGGTCCGGCAGGCGATGCCGGAGGCACTTCTGGTGTTTCTCGCGCCGCCGAGCTGGGAAGAACTGGTCTCGCGGTTGCGTTCGCGCGGCACCGAGACGCCCGAGGTGATCGAGCGAAGGCTCGAGACGGCCCGGGTCGAATTGGCGGCCTGTGACGAGTTCGACACGGTCATCGTGAACAGCGAGGTAACGACCGCTTGTGAGCAGTTGGTATCGTTGTTCGTTAGCACAAATTCGAGTTCTTGACCCACTAACCCGCAGGAGCCACCCCTAGTGAGTACGGACATCACCGCAGTACCCGCGTACGACACCCCGATCGGCCTCACCAACCCCCCGATCGACGAGCTGCTCGAGCGCACGTCCTCCAAGTACGCCCTGGTGATCTACGCGGCCAAGCGCGCCCGCCAGATCAACGATTACTACAACCAGCTCGGTGACGGCATCCTCGAGTACGTCGGCCCGCTCGTCGAGCCGGGTCTGCAGGAGAAGCCGCTGTCGGTCGCTATGCGCGAAATTCACTCCGACCTGCTCGAACACACCGAGGGCGAGTGACAATCTCTAGTCCGGAGGCGTAGAAGACCATGCGGATCGTCGTCGGGGTCGGCGGGGGCATCGCCGCCTACAAGGCGTGTGCCCTCGTTCGCCGTTTCACCGAGACCGGACACCAGGTGCGGGTCGTTCCCACCGAGTCGGCTCTACAGTTCGTCGGCAAAGCGACTTTCGAGGCGTTGTCCGGTCAGCCGGTGCACACCACGGTGTTCGCCGACGTGCCCGAGGTGCCGCATGTCCGGATCGGCCAGGAGGCCGATCTCGTCGTCATCGCCCCCGCCACCGCGGATCTGATGGCGCGCGCCGCACAGGGGCGCGCCGACGATCTGCTCACCGCCACCTTGCTGACGGCTCGATGTCCGGTGCTGTTCGCGCCCGCGATGCACACCGAGATGTGGGAGCATCCGGCGACGGTGGCCAATGTCGCGACGCTGCGTGCGCACGGCGCCAACGTGATGGAACCCGCCTCGGGCCGGCTCACCGGCACCGATACGGGTCCGGGACGGCTGCCGGAGCCGGAGGAGATCTTCGGTCTGGCCTCGCTGCTGCTCGAACGTGACGACGCGCTGCCGCGCGACCTGACCGGTCGCCGCGTGGTGATCACCGCCGGTGGTACGAGGGAACCCCTCGACCCGGTGCGCTTCCTCGGCAACCGCAGCTCCGGCAAGCAGGGCTATGCCCTGGCCAGGGTCGCCGCCCAGCGTGGCGCCCAGGTGACGCTGATCGCGGGCAACACGATCGAGCTCGCGCCGCCCGCCGCGGTGGAGCTGGTCCACATCACCACCGCCGACCAGCTCAAGACCGCGGTCGACAAGCACGCGCTCGGCGCCGACGCGGTGATCATGGCGGCCGCGGTCGCCGATTTCCGTCCGACCCATGTGGCCGCTGCGAAGATCAAGAAGGGCGCCGACGAACCCGACGTGATCCCGCTGACCAAGAACGAGGACATCCTCGCCGGTTTGGTCGACGCTCGCACCGAGGGACGGCTCGCCGGTACCGCGATCGTCGGTTTCGCCGCCGAGACCGGTGACGACAACGGCGACGTGCTCACCCACGCGCGCTCGAAACTGGCACGCAAGGGCTGCGATCTGCTCGTGGTCAACGCGGTCGGCGAGGGCAAGGCGTTCGAGGTCGACACCAACGACGGCTGGTTGCTCGGCGCCGACGGCACCGAGCAGGCCCTCGATCACGGCTCGAAGGCGCTGCTGGCCAGCCGGGTGCTCGACGCACTGGTTCCGCTCCTGCGCTGACCGGGGAGTTCGCGTCGCTTTCGCGCGAAAACAGTTGCGCGGCAACGAGGGTCGTGCAGTCTACCGTTCGAGTAGGTGTTCGCGGCGTGGCTTGGTGCGTACTCGCCACCATGTCGGTGGTTTGGAATAGTCTTGATGAGAAGGGTTGCGCGGTAACACCGAGAAGTTACCGTCACAAGCCGAACGAGTAACCCGTTGAGGGAGAGGGAAGAACTGTGCGTACGACAGGTAGTCGGCTATTCACCAGTGAGTCCGTGACCGAGGGGCATCCGGACAAGATCTGTGACGCGATCAGCGATTCCATCCTCGACGCATTGCTCGCGGAGGACCCGGGCAGCCGCGTCGCGGTGGAAACCATGGTCACCACGGGGCAGGTTCATGTCGCGGGCGAGGTCACCACCTCCGCCTACGCCGACATTCCGCGGATCGTTCGCGAGAAGGTCCTCGAGATCGGATATGACTCCTCCGCAAAGGGATTCGACGGCAACTCCTGCGGTGTCAACATCGCGATCGGTGCCCAGTCGCCCGATATCGCCCAGGGCGTCGACACCTCGCACGAGGCGCGCGTCGGCGGTTCCGACGACGCGATCGAGCGTCAGGGCGCCGGCGACCAGGGCCTGATGTTCGGTTACGCGACCACCGACACGCCCGAGCTGATGCCGCTGCCGATCGCGCTCGCGCACCGGCTCTCGCGCAAGCTCACCGAGGTCCGCAAGTCGGGTGTGCTGCCCTACCTGCGCCCCGACGGCAAGACCCAGGTCACCATCGAATACGACGGTGACCGCCCGGTCCGTCTCGACACGGTCGTCATCTCCACCCAGCACGCCGCCGATATCGACCTCGACAACCTGCTCGCCCCCGATATCCGCGAGAAGGTCGTCGACGCCGTCATCGGCGATCTGAACCTGCCCAGCCTCGACACCTCCGATATCCGACTGCTGGTCAACCCCACCGGCAAGTTCGTCCTCGGTGGTCCGATGGGTGATGCGGGCCTGACCGGCCGCAAGATCATCGTCGACACTTACGGCGGCATGGCTCGCCACGGTGGCGGCGCGTTCTCCGGTAAGGACCCGTCGAAGGTCGACCGCTCGGCCGCTTACGCCATGCGCTGGGTCGCCAAGAACGTCGTCGCCGCCGGCCTGGCGGATCGCGTCGAGGTGCAGGTCGCGTACGCGATCGGCAAGTCGGCCCCGGTCGGCCTGTTCGTCGAGACCTTCGGTACCGAGAAGGTCGACCCGACGCGCATCTCCACCGCCATCTCCGAGGTCTTCGACCTGCGTCCGGGCGCGATCATCCGCGATCTCGACCTGCTGCGCCCGATCTACGCGCCGACCGCGGCCTACGGCCACTTCGGCCGCACCGATGTCGACCTGCCCTGGGAGCACACGGACCGCGCCGACAAGCTGCGCGCGGCCGTCGGCCTGTAATACCCACGGACCGCGTGGCAGCGGACGAAATATCGAAGGCAGCGGGACACCCCATCGCGAGGGTGCTCCCGCTGCTTTCGCCTGCCCACCTCGACCGCGACTTCGACTACCTCGTCCCCGCCGAACTGGACGAGATCGCCCTACCCGGCGTGCGCGTGCGCGTGCGTTTCGCCGGTCGCCTCGTCGACGGATACCTGCTGGAACGTCTCCCGCGCAGCGACCACAACGGCAAGATGATGCCGCTCGAACGGGTCGTCTCGCCGGAACGCGTGCTCGCCCCGGAAATTCTGCGACTGGCCACCGCCGTCGCCACCCGCTACGCGGGGACGCGCGCCGACGTCCTGCGTCTGGCCATTCCACCGCGCCACGCGCGGACCGAAACCGGCGGCACCAAGAAGACCGGCACCGCGGCGAAAGCGGCACCTGTCACGGAAATCGTTGATAACGAAGAAAATGCGCCGTCTGATGTAGTTGCTGAGGCCGGTGGGAACGGCTCTGGCGAATCGGCGGGCGGGGCTACATCGGACCAGCCGGACGCGACGACCGCGGAGGTTTGGCCCGAGTCGTCACCCGAAGTGTCCGTAGCCCAATCGCGCGTCGAGGTCGATGCTTCGGCATGGGGCCGATATGTGCACGGACTGGCCTTCGTCGACGCGCTGGCGCACGGCAAGGGGGCGCGGGCGGCGTGGCAGGCACTGCCGGGGGAGAACTGGGCGGCGCGGCTGGCGGAGTTGGCGGCGACGGTCGTGGCCAGTGGACGCAGCGCCGTGTTGATGGTGCCGGATCAGCGTGATCTCGATCGTTTGCTCGCCGAATGTGTTGCGCTGGTAGGTGATTCGGCGGTGGGGCTGTCGGCGGGGTTGGGTCCCGCAGCGCGGTATCGGCGGTGGCTGGCGGTATTACGTGGGCAGGCGCGGATCGTGGTGGGGACGCGGGCGGCGGTGTTCGCCCCGGCGCAGGACCTCGGACTGATCGCGATCTGGGACGACGGCGACGACACCTATGCCGAACCGAGGTCCCCGTATCCGCACGCTCGTGAAGTGGCGATGCTGCGGGCGCACGAGACGGGCGCCGCGTTCGTCGCCGCCGGTTTCGCGCGGACCGCCGAGATCCAAGCGGTGGTCGAATCCGGTTGGGCACGTGACCTTCTCGCCGAACGCCAGGTATTGCGCGAGGTGACGCCACGGATCAGCGCGCCCGGTGACAGCGATTTCGCGTTGGAGCGCGACGCGTTGGCGCGGTCGGTGCGGATGCCCGGTGTCGCGTTCGCGGCCGCGCGCTCCGCGATCAAGGAGAACGTGGCGGTGCTGGTGCAGGTGCCGCGGCGTGGATACGTTCCGTCGCTGGCCTGCGCGAAATGTCGCACGCCTGCCCGCTGTCGGCACTGCAACGGCCCGTTGGCGCTGCCGCAGTCGGCCAATGGTGAAGCGGCGAGCCCGCAGTGCAAGTGGTGCGGGCTCACCGAAGCGGCGTTCCGCTGCCAGGCGTGCGGTGCGCGAGCTCTGCGGGCGACGGTGATCGGCGCGGCCCGGACCGCCGAAGAACTCGGTCGCGCCTTCGCCGGGGTACCGATCCGCACCTCGGGGGGCGGGGAAGTGCTCGATACCGTCGAACCGGGTGCTCAGGTGGTCGTCGCCACCGTCGGAGCCGAACCGCTCGTGCAGGGCGGTTACGGCGTGGCCCTGCTGCTCGACGGATGGGCGCTGCTCGGCCGCGCCGACCTGCGCGCGAGCGAGGACACCTTGCGCCGCTGGATGGGCGCGGCGGCGCTGGTGCGGCCTCGCGGGCAGGTCATCGTGATGGCCGAACCCTCCCTGCCCACCGTCCAGGCGCTGGTCCGGTGGGACCCCGTCAACCACGCCGCCGCCGAACTCGAAGCCCGCGCCGAGGTCGGCTTCCCGCCTGCGGTCCGCCTCGCCGCAGTCGACGGCACCACCGCCTCGATCGCCGAATTACTCGATGCCACCACCCTTCCCGACGGCACCGAGGTCCTCGGCCCCGTCCCCCTGCCGCCGACGGCCCGTAAACCCTTTTCCGGCGCCGACTCCCCTGCCGAGGTCGAGCGCATGCTCCTGCGCGTACCCCGCTCGGGTGGCGCGCCCCTCGCTCGCGCCCTCACCGCCGCCCAAGCGGTTCGCAGCTCCCACCGCTCCGATGCCCCCCTTCGCGTCCAGATCGACCCTGTCGACATCGGCTGACCCGGGCGTCCGGCACGCCGGTCAGGCGTACATCGCTCGATGACGCCGCGCCCACTGCGCGTAGCTCGTGGCCGGTCGACCGAGAACCTTCTCGATATCGTCGCTGACCTGCAGCTCTTCCGGTGTGGGTGTGCCGAGGATGGTCAGGGTGTGGTCGGCGACCGGCTCGGGCATGAAGCGGAGCATGTTCTGTTTGGCTTGGTCGGAGGTGAGTTCGACGAAGGCGATCGGGATGTCGATCGCTTCGGCGAGTGCCGCGGCTTGGTCGCGAGGGGTGACCACGGCGGGACCGGTCAGGGTGTAGGCGCGGGCGTGGTGGCCGTCTTCGCGGAGGGCGGCCGCGGCCACGGCGGCGATATCGGCGGGGTCTACCGAGGGAAGGCCGACATCGCCGAAGGGCGCCGGGACGATGTGCTGGGTGCGGATCGGTTCGATCCACGCGAAGGTGTTGGAGAAGAACGCGCCGGGTCGCAGCGCCGTCCACTCCAGGCCGGACTCGGCGAGTGCCTGTTCGAAGGCGATCGTTCGGGCGTAGCCGTCGGAGTGGGGGCGGGTCACCGCGCCTTGCGAGGACACGAAGACGACTCGGCGCACGCCGGCGTCCGCGGCGGTTTTCAGCAGCAGCGCCGGCTCGGGGCCGATCATCAGTTGCTCCCCGGTGATCAGCAGGAACAGCGCGTCGGCGTCATGTAGCGCGGGGGAGAGGCTGTCGAGATCGCCCAGGTCGGCGACCGTGTGCTCGACGCCCGCGGGTAGGTCGACGGGACGAGTACCTCGGGAGACGGCCCTGACCTGCTCACCCGCGTCGGCGAGTAGTCCGACCAGGGTACTGCCGATGTTGCCGGTCGCTCCGGTGACGACGATCATGTGATTCCTTAGTTAGTTAGCTGACTTACTTGATGGACAGAATGTATCCCATCGGGCATCGGCTGTCTATAGTTAGTTGTATGACTAAATCGGATGCGCAGGTCAGCCCCAAGATCGGGAAGCAGGAACGGCTGGTCCAGGCGGCGATGCGGGTGTTCTACCAGCAGGGCATCGAGAAGACGACGATCGCCGAGATCGCGCGCGAGGCCGACGTGCCGGTCGGCAATGTCTACTACTACTTCAAGACCAAGGATCAGTTCGTCGCGGCGGTCATCGAGCTGCACGCGCAGGTGCTGACCGGGGCCGTCGCCGAGATCGCCGAGCTGCCGGGGCCCGCCGACCGATTGAAGGCGATGGTACGCAGCTGGGTCGACCAGCGGGAGATGGCGGCGCGATACGGGTGCCCGTTCGGCTCGTTGGCCGCCGAGCTCGACAAGCGGGAGGACGCCTTCCGCGGCGAGCCTGCGCGCGTGATGGGCCTGCTCGTGGACTGGGCACGCACGCAGTTCGCCGAGCTGGGGCGCACCGATGCCGCCGAGCTCGCGATCGCATTCGTGGCTGCCTATCAGGGAATCTCCTTGCTCACCAACACTTTCCGCGACCCGGAACTGATGGTCACCGAGGGCGCGCGGCTGGAGCGGTGGATCGACGAGCTGGGTGCGCGGTAGACCCGACTCGGGTACGCGGCGGATTCAGGCGCGATCGCCGGGCTGCCAGCCCGAGCGCAACAGGTCGATGCCGGTGATCTCGCCGTGGTCGGTGGTGAGGAAGACGCGCTGCTCGGCGACGCGGGTGGCGCCGTTGGCGGGTCGCATGCGGACCAACCAGTGCAGCGCGAGCTTGTCGCCGACGCGTTCGCGGCCGGAATCGACGACGGTGAAATCGTCGGGACCGCCGAACCAACCGCGGAAGCGCTCGATCGCCGGATCGAGGCCGACCGCGGTGAACGGGCCGGGCGGGATCAGGCCGCGCAGCGTGACCTCGGGGGCGAGGTAGGTCGTCATGGTGGCGAAGTCGCGCTGGATCAGCGCGGCGAGAAACAGGTCGGCGACCGAGGAGGTCGTCTGCGGGGTCGGGGTCGAAGTGGTCTTGGGAAAAGTCTGCGACCTGCGCGGATGTCGACCATCGGGTGATCACCCGATCTTTGCGGTTTGATCCTCGTCGGGGAGTAACCCGTGGCGTAGTCCATCCGTTCGTAGACTCGCGCGCCGCGGCGGCGGCCAGGTCGGCGACAGCGCGCGAATGACCGAGGAACCAGGTCGCTTTCGCGTCGGAGTAGTCGGCGAAGACGGTGAGGAGGTCGGTGAGTTCGTCGTCCGCGATCGGTCTGTCGAGTGCCGCGCAGCCGTCGATCACCTGCTGCCAGGCATCGATGCGGTCGAGTCCGGCGAGCAGTGCCCCGTCGTCGCGGGTGCACATTCGACCAGGGTGGGATCGAACTCGGTTCCGCTGCGCGACCGCAACATTCGCAGGGCGGCGTCGACACTACCGACCCTGGCATGGACTTCGGCGTCGTGGTGAATTCAGATTACTCCTTGCATTCGATGCATTGCCGATATATCGTCGATAGTGTCAAGACAAACGAGAGAGCCACAGGAGGCTGTCATGCAGAACCAAGAACAACGAGAATTCGGACACTTCCGGCGCGGTCGTGGACCGGGCCCCCGGGAATTCGGTCCCGACCGGCAGCAGTTCCGCCACGGCGGGCGACACGGGCACGGCCCGGAGTTCGGACCGGGCTTCGGCCCAGGTTTCGGGCCCGGTTTCGGCCCTGGCTTCGGTCGTGGACGCGGCCGTGGCGGTCGTGGCAGGCGCGGTGACGTGCGGGCCGCGGTGCTGCTGCTGCTCGTCGAGCGCCCCATGCACGGCTACGAACTGATCCAGCAGATCCGCGATCGCAGCGACGATGTCTGGCGCCCCAGCCCGGGGTCCATCTACCCGGCATTGGCCCAGCTGGAGGACGAGGGCCTGGTGCTCATCGAGAAGGTCGCCGGTCGCAAAACCGCGCAGCTCACCGACGAGGGCAAGGCCTATGTCGAGACTCATCGCGACGATCTCGGTGACCCGTGGGCCGAGGTCAAGCAGGATGTCGGCGCTCAGGCGCTGGACCTGCGCGGTCTGGTCGGACAGGTGATGGGCGCGGTCGGTCAGGTGGCCCAGGTCGGCACGGCGCAGCAGGCGGCGAAGGCGGCCGAGGTGCTCGCCGAAACCCGTCGGGCGCTGTACCGGATCCTCGCCGAAGACGATGTCGTTTCCGAGGGCGACGCAACCCCCGAGAAGTGAGGGCGTCGTGAACGCCCTTCCCGGCGTGCGGTTGTCGATCCCATGGAGTAAATGTTTGGGGCATGGAACAACTGGGAACGTTGTGGGGTTGGGGAACATCACGATTGCGCGGAGCGGTGTCGGTCACGGCACTCGCCTGCACGGCGGTGATCGGTGTGTCCGTCGCGCCGATCGCCGCCGCTGAACCGGCGAATTTTCGGCCGGCTGTCATTCCGATGGAGGCGGGTCCCTCGCAGGCCGATCACTTGGACGCAGCCCACTACATCAAGGCTCATCCGAACTCGGTTCCGGTGGGGCTCAACAACTTCGGGTGTACACCCACCGCCGAGCATCCGCGGCCGATCGTGTTGGTGCACGGCACCGACTCGAGTGCGTACTCCGACTGGGCGGGAATCGGACCGCAGTTGGTGTCGGCAGGCTACTGCGTCTTCGCGCTGAACTACGGCGGGGCGCCGGGCGCCGACACCTATGGCACCGAGGACATGCGGATCAGTTTCGCCCAGCTGGCCGGGTTCGTCGACGATGTCCTGGTCGCGACCGAGGCGACCAAGGTCGATCTGGTCGGATTCTCGCAGGGGGCCACCGTCAGCCGGTTCTACGTCAACAAGCTCGGGGGCGCGCCGAAGGTCGGGACCTGGGTCGGTCTGGCCTCACCCAGCTACGGCGGGGTCATGTACGGACTGGTTCCGGTGGGGCAGGCCGTTCCCGGCATGATGGATGTCTTCGCGAAGGTCACCTCGACGGCCGCGGTCCAGCAAGCCCAGGGCGAACCACTCATGGTGGAGCTCAACGCGGGCGGCGACACCGTGCCCGGTGTCCGTTACGTCACCGTCGGCAGTCGGGTCGACGAGATGATCCAGCCGTTCTCGAACATCGCCCTGCGCGGCGCGGGTGCGGAGAACCTCGTCCTCCAGGACCTGTGCGCCGACAACCTGACCGGCCACTTCCACCTGGTCTACGACCCCTTCGTGCAGCAACTGCTCCAGCGCGTCCTCGACCCCGTCCGGGCACCCGCTCCGGTCTGCGCGCCGGTCCCGCTCGGCACCGGCATCCCCGAGGTGATCATCGCGGGCAACTCCTGACAGCCGGGCTGGACGGAAGCGCCTGGCGGGGTCACTAGACTGGGACGACCGCATTCGTCCTCCCCGGGAGCCACCGTGACCATTCAGCCCGTCCGCCTGTTCGGCGACCCGATCCTGCGCTCGCGTGCCGACGCGGTCACCGAGTTCGGTCCCGACCTCGCCACCTTGGTCGCCGACCTCACCGAGACCATGCACGACGACGGCGGGGTCGGGATGGCCGCGCCGCAGATCGGGGTCGGGCTGCGGGTGTTCGTCTACGACACCGGCGACGCCGCGGGGCACGTGGTGAACCCGGAATGGTCGGCCGTCGGGGCCGACGAACAGGTCGGCCCCGAGGGCTGCCTGTCGATTCCCGGCGTGCGCTACGACGTGCGCCGGGCATCGCGCGTTCGGGTCACCGGCGTCGACATCACCGGTGCGCCGGTGGAATTCGAGGCCGAGGGTCTGCTCGCGCGCTGCGTACAGCACGAACACGATCACCTCGACGGCGTGCTGTTCATCAACCGGCTCGAACCCGCCGACCGTAAGGACGCGATGCGCACCATCCGCGAATCCGACTGGTTCCGCGGCGGAATCACTGTGCGCGAATCCAGCGGCGTCGGCGGTGGTCGCTGATGCGCCTCGTTTTCGCGGGCACGCCCGAACCCGCGGTGCCCTCACTGCGCAGGCTGATCGAGAGCGCCGGCCACGAGGTCGTCGCGGTGGTCACCCGGCCCGACGCCGTCGCGGGCCGTGGCCGCAAGATCATGCGTTCGCCCGTGGGACAGCTCGCCGACGAACACGGTATTCCGGTGTTCACGCCGCGTAAGCCGTCCGAGCCCGAATTCGTCGCCGCGCTCACCGAGCTCGCGCCAGACTGTTGCCCGGTCGTCGCCTACGGTGCGCTGCTGCCGCAACAGGTGCTCGATATCCCCGCGCACGGCTGGATCAATCTGCACTTCTCGCTGCTGCCCTCCTGGCGCGGGGCGGCGCCCGTGCAGGCGGCCATCGACGCGGGCGACGACATGACCGGCGCGTCGACCTTTTTGATCGAGGCGGGCCTCGATACCGGCCCGGTGTACGGAGTGATGACCGAGAAGATCGGGCTCACCGACACCGCTGGCGAGCTGCTCGCCCGGCTCGCCGACGCGGGCGCCGTGCTGCTCGAGAAGACCCTGGACGGAGTGGAAGACGGTTCGCTGCAAGCGATTCCGCAATCCCACGACGGCGTGTCCTACGCACCGAAGGTGACCGTGGAGGCAGGGCGGATCGGATTCGACGAACCTGCCCTGGCCATCCACCGCCACATCCGCGCCGTTACCCCGGCGCCCGGTGCGTGGACCGAGGTGAACGGGCTGCGCCTCAAACTCGGCCCGGTGGAAATGGTGGAGGAAACCTTGCCCGAACGCGAGATCGAGGTGCGCAAGTCCGGCGTCTTCGTCGGAACGTCGACCACAGCGGTCCGCCTGGGGCAGGTCCAACCGCCCGGCAAGAAGATGATGAGCGCCCTCGACTGGGCCCGCGGCGCCCGCCTGGCTCCCGGCACGGTGATCGGATGAGCGCCTCCGACCGCCGCCGACGTCGCGACGCCGACGCGGCGAAGGGCATCACGTCCCGCGACGACCGCAAGCCCGCCGGAAAAACGGGTGAGCAGCGGGGCGGCAGCCCCCGCGACGACCGCAAGATCACCGGCAAGAACGTCGACGGCGGCTGGGCCGCCCGCGCCGCGAAGGGCACCACCACCCCGCGCGCGGACGGCGACCGCTGGACGGGCCGCGACGACCGCGGCGGCTCCGATCGACCCCGTCGCGACGACGGCGCCTATCGCTCCGGCGCACCCCGGCGCGCGGACGACCGCCCCGGTTTCACCCGCGGCGCGCAAGGTCGCGACGCAGCCAACCAACGCGGCGACGCCCCGCGCTCCGGCGCGCCCCGCCGCGAAGACGACCGTCCCGGTTTCGGCCGCGGCGCGAACGACCGGGCGCAAGGCCGTGACGCGGGTAGTCGACGTGCGGACGCTCCGCGCTCCGGTGCCCCTCGCCGCGAGGACGACCGTCCCGGTTTCGGCGGCGCGAACGACCGGGCACAGGGGCGTGACACGGCCGACCAGCGCGGTGATCGTGCCGGACGTTCCGGCGCGGGACGTGCCGATCGCGGCACCTCCCGTCCCGACCGCGGTGCGCGCCGAGGAGATTCACGGAGCAGCAGCCGCGATGCTGGTGCGGGACCGGCGGCCGAGGCCGCCACGCAGCGTCGCCCCGAGCGGCCCGATCCCAGCGTGCCCAGTCCGCGCAAGCGGCGCGGCGAGCCGGTGGACCCGGCGCGCGAGGTCGCCCTCGATGTACTGCGGGCAGTGCGTGAGCGCGACGCCTACGCCAACCTCGCGCTGCCGAAGCTGTTGCGCGAGCGCAAGATCAGTGGGCGTGACGCCGCGTTCGCGACCGAGCTCACCTACGGCGCGAGCCGTTCGCAGGGGCAGCTCGACGCGGTGATCTCGGCCTGCGCGGGCCGCCCGGTCGACGAGATCGACGGCCCCATCCTCGATATCCTGCGTCTCGGCGTCTACCAGCTGCTGCGCACCCGCACCAGCGCGCACGCCGCCGTCGACACCTCCGTCGACCTGGCCAGTGCCGAATTCGGCCAGGGCCGTGCCGGTTTCGTCAATGCCGTCCTGCGTCGAGCGGGGGAGAAGACCGCCGAGCAGTGGATCACCGAGTTGGCCCCGGCGGACCCGGTCGGCAAGCTCGCCTTCGAACACGCGCACCCCAAGTGGATTGCCCAGTCCTTCGCCGATGCGCTGGGCGCGCAGGCGGGCGAGCTGGACGAACTCCTGGCAGCCGACGACGAGCGCCCGGTCGTGCACCTGGTCGCCCGCCCCGGCGAGATCACCGCCGAAGAACTGGCGCTGGTCACCGGCGGCGAAGAAGGCCGCTGGTCGCCGTACGCCGTGTATCTCGACGGTGGTGATCCCGGCCTGCTGGAACCGGTCCGCGACGGCATCGCCTCGGTCCAGGACGAGGGCAGCCAGTTGGTCGCGCTCGCTCTCACCCGGGCGCCGCTGGAAGGCGAGGACAAGGGTCGCTGGCTCGACCTCTGCGCCGGTCCCGGCGGGAAGGCGGCCTTGCTCGGCGCACTCGCCGCGATCGACCTGTTCACCGTCGACGCCGTGGAACCCGCCGAGCACCGCGCCGAGCTGGTCCGCAAATCCACCAGGAACCTGCCCGTCACCGTGCACGTCGCCGACGGCCGCGACAGCGGGCTGACCCCCGGCTACGACCGCGTTCTGGTCGACGCGCCGTGCACCGGCCTCGGCGCGCTGCGCCGGCGCCCGGAGGCACGCTGGCGTCGCACCCCGGCCGACGTGGCCGAACTGGTCACCTTGCAGCGCGAGCTCCTCACCGCCGCATGGGATCTGGTGCGTCCGGGCGGTGTCGTCGTGTATTCGACCTGCTCACCGCACCTCGCCGAAACTGTGTCGGTGGTCGCCGATTTCGTCCGTCGCACCGGCGCCGAGGAACTCGACAGTCGCGAGTTCCTGCCCGGCGTCACCGATCTCGGCGACGGCCCGTCCGCACAGCTCTGGCCGCACCGCCACGGTACCGACGCCATGTTCCTGGCGACCTTGCGCAAGAAGTAGCCCCGCGCGAACACACGGCGCCGTTCCCATACCGGGAGCGGCGCCGTTCCATTCGTCCAAGCGGGTGCCGATCGCCGCGGTGCAGAATCGACGTATGGCGATGACATGGGAGCAGGTGGTCGCGGTGGCGACGGCGCTGCCGGGTGTGGAGGAAGGCACCTGGTGGCGCAGTCCCGGCCTGAAGGTGAGCGGAAAGGGCTTCGCACGATTACGTGTCGAAGCGGAGGGCGGCCTGGCGTTGCTCTGCGAGCTCGCGGAGAAGCAAGCCCTGCTCGCCTCCGGCGATCCAGCGTTCTACACGACCCCGCACTACGACGGGCACCCGTTCGTTCTCGTCGACCTCGCCGCGGTCGACCCGCGACAGCTCGCCGAGCTGATCGACAGCGCCTGGTGGCTGCGCGCACCCGCGAAGCTTCGGCGCGCCAGGGAGAGCGCGTAGGGGGACTCCGTTGTCCCGCTGGCGTCAGTCCCGTTCGGACAATTCACGCAGGCGTGCAAGGGTTTTCGCGAGAATCCGCGATACGTGCATCTGCGAGATCCCCAGCTGCGAGGCGATCTGCGTCTGCGTCATCGATTCGAAGAACCGCATGGTGAGAATGCGGCGCTCACGCTCGGGCAGGCCCGCCAGGAGCGGGCGCACCGCGATGTACTCCTCGACCCGGTCGAACTGCGATTCCTCCTCGCCGAGGGTGTCGAGCAGCGACGCATCGCTGTCGCGCCCGATCGACGCGGCATCGATCGATGTCGGCTGATAGGCGTTGCCCGCGATGACCGCCTGGGTGACTTCGTCGGGGTCGACATCGAGTTCGGCGGCGATCTCCTTGGCGGTGGGGGAGCGTCCCAGTCGCTGCGAGAGCTGATCCACCGCCGCGCCGATGCGCAGGTGGGTTTCCTTGACGCGCCGCGGAACCCGCATCGCCCAGGTGTTGTCCCGGAAATATCGCCGGACCTCGCCCATGATGGTCGGCACCGCGAAGGACAGGAAGTTCGAGCCCCGGCTCAGATCGAACCGATCCACCGCGTGCACCAGACCGACCCGCGCCACCTGCGACAGGTCGTCGAACGGCTCACCGCGCCCGCTGAACTTGCGCGCGATGTGGTCGGCCAGCGGGATGCAGCGGTTGATCAGCGCGTCACGCGCCACCGCGTGCGCCACGCTGCCCGGCTCGGTCGCCGCGAGACGCTCGAACAGGGCGCTGACGTCGTCGTACCCGGATACCGGCTCCGGAGTTTCGGTCTCGTCCTCCAGCGATTCCTGCTCGAGGGCTTCCTTGTCCGGTTCAGCGGCCTTGTCCGATTCCGCGGCAGGGGAGTCGGTTTTGTCGGGTTCGCTGAGACTGTGCTGGTCGGATGTGTCCTCGCCGTGCACTACGCCTTCCCCCGGACCCGTCGAAATCGAACCGTCGTCGGGTACCCGGACACGCCTGCGTCGAAATCCTGCTGCTCGGCAGTCACCTCGTCGCACAGCGTGCGCAGCACATGCCACCCGAAGCTGCGCTGATCCGGCATGCCCTGCGATCCCGCGACGCCGTCGACGCGGACCTGCAATTCGGTGTCACCGACGAGGAATTCGCAGGTGAGTAGCGTATCGGGGGCGGCGATCGCAATCAGAGTCGAGCACACCTCGTCCACCGCCAGGCGCACGTCGGCTACCTCGTCGAGGGTGAAATCACTGAGTAGTACCAGTGTTTCGGCCAGTCCGCGCACGATTGGCAGCTGCGTCAGCTGTGCTGCCACACGAATCTCCACCGGGGCGCCGAAGGGCCCATGTTCCGCCGAAAAATTGGTCACCCTCAGAAGGCTACCCATATCCCGGCAGGGCAATCACCATCGCCGTCGCTACACTGGCGCGCTGTGTCCACTCCGACGTTCTCTCGTCCGTCCAAGCCGATGATCGCCCCGTCAATCCTGTCCGCGGACTTCGCGAACCTGGCAGCCGAGGCCGCGGCTGTCGAAGGATGCGATTGGCTCCACGTCGACGTCATGGACGGTCACTTCGTGCCGAACCTCACACTGGGTCTGCCGATCGTGCAGAGCCTGCTGAAGGCCACCGATATCCCGTTCGACTGCCACCTGATGATCGATGATCCGGGCCGCTGGGCGCCGAGCTACGCCGAGGCGGGCGCCTACAACGTCACCATCCACGCCGAGGCCACCGATGATCCGATCGCGGTGGCGCGCGATATCCGCGCCGCGGGCGGCCGGGCCGGGCTGTCGGTGAAGCCGAACACCCCGATCGAGCCGTACCTGGAAATCCTGCGCGAGTTCGACACCCTGCTGGTGATGAGCGTGGAACCCGGATTCGGCGGGCAGTCGTTCATTCCCGGCGTGCTGGAGAAGGCGCGGATCGTGCGCAACCTGGTGGACTCGGGTGAGCTGCACCTGGTCGTCGAAATCGACGGCGGCATCAACGACGACACCATCGAGCAGGCCGCCGCGGCCGGTATCGATTGCTTCGTGGCCGGATCGGCGGTCTACAACACCGCCGATCCGGGTGCCGCTGTGCAGACGCTGCGCAACCTCGCAGCGGCGGTCTGGCTGCCCTAGCTACAGGGCGCGGAGTTTGCGGGTGCCCAGCGCTCGCGCCGCGTCGATGACGGCCTGCACCGGCGGCCGATGGTCGCCGGATTCGGGTTCCTGCACCCAGGTGCGATAGCCGGTGCGCTCGTCGTCGGGGGAGGGCAGCACGATCTGGCTGCCCGCGCAGGCGACGGTCGCGTAGAGGCGGAACAGTTCGGCCGAGGCGGTCGCGGTGAGAGAGTCGGGTCGGCACGGGCCGGTGAGGAACGTCCAACGCCGGGCACGGGGGTGATCGACGACCGGACCCGCGATAGCGGCCTCGCGCAGCTTGGCCTGCACTCGCTCGCCCAAGTCGCCGGGCATGGTCACCGCGCCGTAGTGCGCGCCGATCTGGAGCAGAATGCGGCGGGAATCGAAATCTATCTTGGCCGGTAGATGCAACTCGCGCCGATAACGCACGCAGCGCATTTCCAGCGTCGAATCGATCAATGTGCTCATGCGGCACCCCCACATATCGCGAACCTGTTGTAACCCACAGTGTTGTCTTCCTGGAGTGGTGGACTATCCCTGGGGCGAACACTCGGTGGCAGCGGCGCTCCGAGCGATGATGTCGGGAAGAACCCGCAGTTCCAGGCCCCGACATCTGGTTGAACAGCAGGAATCAATGACGTAACAATATTGCGTCAATGGTGCGGGGGGCGCAAGCATTCCACTCACCGTGTTTCCAGTTCGTGATGGCTGGGTATTCCCAGATTAAGGCCGCCCGATGAATGCGGGGGACCGGTTCGCTGAAAATTGGATTGAACGACAACCGCCGGGATGATTAACGGCGGTGTCACGTCATGTCGATACACCTTCGCCGCCGAAACGATGCCCTGTCGATCGGTTCCGGTGGCCGAGTGCTGCCCACGGTCGGGTTCGGCCCCCGACCCGGGCTCACCGGCCGCGCTACTAGGCTGTGCGACGAGCTGGGCGGTCGCGTGGGAATAGCGGCCACCCGCCTGCTGTTGGGCCCAACGGGTACGGATGACGCGACAAGGGAGTTCAGGCATGTTCACAGGGATCGTCGAGGAGCTCGGCGAGGTCGTGGCCACCGAAGCGCTGACCGACGCCGCCCGGTTGACGATCCGCGGCAAGCTGGTGACTTCCGATGCCGGACACGGCGATTCGATCGCCGTCAACGGCGTCTGCCTCACCGTGGTCGACGTGGTCGACGGCGACAGCTTCACCGTCGATGTCATGGACGAGACGTTGAAGCGTTCGAGCATCGGCGGCCTCGTCACCGGATCGCCGGTCAACCTCGAGCGCGCGGCCGCGCTGAACAGTCGCCTCGGCGGGCACCTCGTGCAGGGCCACGTCGACGGCACCGGCACGGTGCTGCGCCGCAGCCCGTCGGAGAACTGGGAGATCGTGCGGATCTCGCTGCCGGATTCCATCGCGCGCTATGTGGTGGAGAAGGGCTCGATCACGGTCGACGGCGTCTCCCTCACCGTCTCGGGTCTCGGCATCGACGACGAACCCGGTGCCGACGGAAGCCGTGATTGGTTCGAGGTCTCGCTGATCCCGACCACCCTCGCACTGACCGTCCTCGGTACCGCCCCCGTCGGCGCCACCGTCAACCTCGAGGTGGACGTCATCGCGAAGTACGTAGAACGCCTCGCCCAACGAGGCTGACACCGATCTGCGCCGGGCCTCACAGAACACCCCGTCGCCACCGTCGTAATGTAGGAAGTCATTGCCATCCCAGGGCAGTTTCTCGGCCGCCTCGATCTGGACTGACCAGAGGGTGCGACGAAGGAGTGCCCGCCGGGAGGGAAGATCGAGGCCCACCGGGCCGAGAAACCCGCGGCCCCGGCCGCCAAATATACGGAGCAAGCAGACGTGACCAGGTTGGACAGCATCGAGCGCGCGGTCGCCGATATCGCGGCCGGCAAGGCTGTTGTCGTCATCGACGACGAGGACCGGGAGAACGAAGGCGATCTCATCTTCGCGGCCGAGAAGGCCACCCCGGAGCTGGTCGCGTTCATGATCCGCTACACCTCCGGCTACATCTGCGTGCCGCTGACCGCCGACGACTGCGACCGCCTCGGCCTGCCGCCCGCGTACGCGATGAACCAGGACAAGCACGGCACCGCCTACACCGTCTCGGTGGACGCGCGCGAGGGCATCACCACCGGCATCTCCGGCGCCGACCGGGCCGTCACCATGCGCTTGCTGGCCAGCGCCGAGGCCAAGGCCGACGAATTCACCCGCCCTGGCCACGTGGTGCCGCTGCGCGCCAAGGACGGCGGCGTGCTGCGCAGGCCCGGCCACACCGAGGCCGCGGTCGATCTCTCGCGGATGGCCGGACTGCGTCCCGCGGGCGTGATCTGCGAGATCGTCAGCCAGAAGGACGACGGGCACATGGCCCGTACCGACGAGCTGCGCGTGTTCGCCGACGAGCACAACCTGGCGATGATCTCGATCGCCGACATGATCGCCTGGCGGCGCAAGCACGAGAAGCATGTCGTGCGGGTGGCCGAGGCCCGGATCCCCACCGCGCACGGCGACTTCAAGGCCGTGGGCTACCAGAGCATCTTCGACGACGCCGAGCACGTCGCGCTGGTGCGCGGCGACATCGGCGACGGCGAGGACGTGCTGGTGCGCGTGCACTCGGAGTGCCTGACCGGCGACGTCTTCGGTTCGCTTCGCTGCGATTGCGGCCCGCAGCTGGACGCGGCGCTCGAGATGGTCGATCAGGAGGGGCGCGGCGTCGTGCTCTACATGCGCGGGCACGAGGGCCGTGGCATCGGTCTGATGCACAAGTTGCAGGCCTACCAGCTGCAGGACACCGGTCGCGACACCGTCGACGCCAACCTCGATCTCGGCCTGCCCGCCGACGCTCGTGATTACGGCACCGGCGCGCAGATCCTGGTCGATCTCGGTATCCGCTCGATGCGACTGCTCACCAACAATCCGGCCAAGCGAGTCGGCCTCGACGGCTACGGCCTCGCGATCACCGAGCGCGTTGCGATGCCGTTGCGCGCCAATGCCGAGAACCTGCACTACCTGCGCACCAAGCGCGATCGGATGGGCCACGACCTGGTCGGCCTCGACGATCTCGACCTGGGTGAAACCGCGCAGTGATCACCACTTCGGAAAGGCAGTAACGATGAGCGGCACGGGTGTTCCGTCCTTCGCCTTGGCGCAGGCCAAAGACGTCAAGCTCGGCATCGTCGCCTCGCGTTGGCACACCGAGATCTGCGACACCCTGGTGGCGAACGCCGAACGGGTGGCCAAGGACGCCGGCGTCGAACACGTGACCGTGGTGCGTTGCGCCGGCGCGATGGAGCTGCCGGTCGTCGCGCAGGAGCTGGCGCGCACCCATGACGCTGTCGTGGCGCTCGGCGTCGTGATCCGTGGTGGCACACCGCATTTCGAGTATGTCTGTGATGCGGTGACGGCCGGGCTGACCCGGGTGTCGCTGGATGCGGCCACTCCCGTCACCAACGGCGTGCTCACCACGAACGACGAGGAGCAGGCGCGCGATCGGGCCGGGCTGCCCGGTTCGTCGGAGGACAAGGGCGAGCAGGCGTGTGCCGCTGCCCTCGATGCCGCGCTCACGTTGCGCGCGCTGCGATCGGTGTGACCGTGCCGGTGGTGCGGACGTGGCGTCGCGGTGCTCCCGAGCCCGACTCGGGCTGGGAGTTCGAGGTGCGTCCGCGCCGGGCGATCCGCACCGCCGTGGTGGTCGCGATCATCATCCTCGTCGCGTTCACCGCGGGTGGGGTGCTGCTGCGCACCGGGTCGACCGGGGTGAACTTCCGGGTCGCCGATCAGGTCGCGATGATCCTGATCGGCGTGGTCGGTGCGGGTGCGGTACTGATGCTGACCCGGCCGCGAGTGCGCGTGGGTAGCCAGGGTGTCGGGGTACGCAACATCTTGGGCGAGCAGGTGTACCCGTGGGCCTACATCCGCGGCGCGGCCTTCCCGGACGGCAAGGCGTGGGCCCGCCTCGAACTGGCCGATGACGATTATGTCCCGATGTTGGCGATCCGTTCCAACGACAAGACCCACGCTGCCGACGCCATCGAACGCGTCCGCGAACTCGGCGCCCGCTACGCTCCGCAGGACTGAATTTCGCTGACCGTAGTCACCCGGGGCCGCTGTCTGCCGACAGCGGCCTGTGCGCCACCTGGTGACGCACAGGCCGACGCGTCAGCGGGTGTCGCCGAGGACCGCTCCCTCGCGGCGCGGATCCGCACCGCCGATCCAGCCGTCCTCGCCGTTGTGTTGCAGGGCGCTGAGTCCGCTGGACTGCGGCGCCACGGAGACCTGATGGCCCATCGCCCGTAGCTTCTCGACCAGCGGATCGTGGGCGCCGTTGTCGGTGGCATCGATGTCGGGGTGCTCGCCGCCCACGCCGGTGACCGGCGTATTGCCCGCGCCGAACGACACCCCGGAGACCGCCTGTTGCGGGTCGAGACCCCAATCCAGAACGTTGACCAGCGTTTTCACGACGAACTGGATGATCACCGAACCGCCCGGTGAACCCGTGACGAGCTTCAGTTCGCCACGGTCGCCCTTGTCGTCACGATCGAACACCAGGGTCGGAGCCATCGAACTGCGCGGGCGCTTGTTGGGCTGGAGGCGGTTGGCCACCGGGGTGCCGTCGGGGTCGACGGGGTCGGCGGCGAAGTCGGTGAGCTGATTGTTGAGGACGAATCCGTCGACGAGATGGAACGACCCGAACGCCGATTCGACCGTCGTGGTCATCGCGGCGGCGTTGCCGTACTTGTCGATGACGGAGATCTGGCTGGTGCCGTGTTCGGGCGGCTGTGGGCCGTTGCCGAGGGGGACCGGGCCGAGGTTGCCCGGCTTGGCGGTCCCCATGCTGCGCTGCGGGTCGATCAGCGTCGACCGCTCCTTGAGGTACTGCGGGTGGACCAGGGAGAGGGCCGAATTACCCGGCAGCGGAACGAAATCCGGGTCGGCGACGTACTTGTTGCGGTCGGCGTAGGCCAGCCGCTCGGCCTCGGAGATCAGGTGCACGGCCTGCGCGTCGGGGCGGCCGCCGTTGGCGTCGAGCTCCTGGGGACGCAGCGCGGGGAGGTCGAAGTTGGCGAGGATGCCCAGCGTCGCGGCGACGGTGCTGCCACCGGAGGACGGCGCGGGCATGCCGCACAATTCGTACTTGCGGTACCCGGTGCACAGTGCCGTGCGCTTCTTGGCCTCGTAATTCGCCAGGTCGGTCGTGGTCAGCGCGCTCGGGGTGCGACCACCCGCCGTGCTGCCCGCGGCCTCGACGATGTCCTGGGCGATGGCGCCACTGTAGAAGGCTTTCGCGCCGTCGGTCGCGATCGTCGACAGCGTTTTCGCCAGCGCCGGATTGGTGAGGACGGTGCCGGACTTCTTGGGCGAACCATCGGCCTCGAGGAAGTAGCCGCGCGCGGCTTCGTCGGCGGCCAGGTCCTTGGCGGACTCTGCGATCTGCCCGGCCAGCCGCGGACTGATCTCGAAACCGCTGTCGGACAAACTGATCGCGGGATCGAACAGTTCCTTCCAGGCGCTCATCCCATGCTCCTGGTGCGCGAGTTCGAGCATCCGCAGCACGCCGGGAACACCGATCGAGCGACCGCTGGCGCGGGTGTTCGGCGCGGGTTCGGTGCGGTCGGTATCGCTGACCCAGCGCAGATAGTTCTCGGTCGCCGCGGCGGGCGCGGTCTCGCGGCCGTCGTAGGTGTCGACCGTGCGCGACTTCGCGTCGTAGTGGACGAGGAACGCGCCGCCGCCGATTCCGGAAGCCTGCGGTTCGACCAGCCCGAGCACCGCCTGTGCGGTGACCAGCGCGTCGGCGGCGGTGCCACCCGCGCGCAGCACCCTGCACGCGGCCTCCGTGGCAACCGGATTGGCGGTCGACACCGCGTAGGTGCTGGTGCGGACCGCCGTCATGTCCGAGCGGTATCCCGACGAGATCTCCGGGTTGGTGCTGAGGTTCTGCGAGGTCGGCGCACCCGCACCGGTCGCGGGCGCCGCGGACACCGGTGTGCCGTTGGGCGTGCTCGTACACTCGGCAGCCGTCTTCTCATCTGTCGAACATCCGGCCAGTACCCCCACCGCGAGCACTGCGGCCGTCGTGGCCCCGATCCACGTCCGTCGCCTTGGCGTCATAGAGGCAGCGTAACGCGCCGGTCCGACACCATTCGAGCTTTTTCCGCCGGGGCGCAGGTCGCCGACCTCCTCGGTGATCTCGACGCCCGGATGACGTGTTCGCGAATCCTGGACTCCCCGGCCGGTTTCCGCCGGAGCCGTACTCGCCGTCTGGCTACCCTGGCTGATATGGATATCGACGCGGTGCTCTTCGACTACTCGGGCACGGTCTTTCGTTTGGAAGACGACCGGACCTGGGCCGACGAGCTCGTCGGCGACGACGGCACACCCTTCGACATCGCGGCGAAAGCCGAAGTGCTGCGGCGGATGACGGCCCCGGTCGAGCAGTTCATGACCTTCGACGCCGCGGGCCAACATGCCTGGGACAACCGCGATCTCGACCCCGCCCTGCACCGCCACGCCTATCTGGAGGTGCTGCGCGGATCCGGCCTGCCCGATACCCAGGCGACGCGCCTCTACGAACGCCTCATCGACCCGCTCACCTGGACTCCGTACCCCGATACCGGCACTGTCCTGAAATCGCTTGCCGCCCAGGGAATCCCGGTCGGCATCGTCAGCAATATCGCCTTCGACATCCGCCCCGCCTTCGCGAAGCACGGCTGGACGGACCTGATCGGTGCGATGACCCTGTCCTACGAAGTAGGCGCCATCAAACCGAACGCCCAGATCTTCCGCGACGCCACCGACCGCCTCGGCGTCGACCCCGAACGTGTCCTCATGATCGGCGACAGCGCCGAAGCCGACGGCGGCGCCACCTCCCTCGGTGCCCGCTTCGTCCTTGTCGACGCGGTCCCCACCATCGATCGCCCCCGTGCCCTCATCGACGCACTCGCCGAACACGGCATCCGAACTGCCGACTGACCGTATGCGGGCGACTCGTCGGTCGGTAGTCGTGCCCGGCAACCGACTCCTACGCCCCGGTCGAGACGCCCGCGGACGCGCACTGCCGTGCTGACCAGCGCGAGGCGCAGGTCAGCGTTCGCGGGTGAACCAGGCCCGGGCCGAGGGCCGAAGCAGCATCCCCGCGACCGCGGCATTGGCGACGACGCCGACCACCCCCGGCGGCAGCCCGGTGAGAATGCCCGTCGACGACACCAGGCACGCCAGCACCGCGACCCCGATCGCCGCCTTGCGCACCAGATCGCCACCCTGCCGGAACAACAGCACCAGCGGAATCAGGGCGAAGGACGGCAGATACCCGGCGAGCAGCGCGCCGAGCGAGCCGCCCAGCGCCACCGTGATCGCGATCAGCACCACACCGACAGCGGTCGCTACCGCGGCGATCAGCCGCGCCCCGCGCACCGTCCCCGGCATGGCTCCCTGCGGGGACGCCTCGTCGTCGTACAGGTCATCGCCGGTTTGTGACAGGGCGGCGGCATTGCTCATCGGACGTCCTTTCGGGCACAGAATCCGAGCACTCACGCTACACAGGCGGGCGCACAGCTCACCCCGGCGACCTCGCGAGCAGGTTTGCGCCGACCCCGCTGGTCAGCAATCCTGAGCAAACTCGGGCGGTGCCTGACTCGCCATCGAGCCGAGCCCACACAAGGCCGTCGACCCGCCGACCACAATAGCCGTCGTCCTGATCTCCCAGCCGCCGGTCGGACGGTTTCGTCGCGCTCAGGTAGGGCTGAGTCCGTGTGGCGTTTTCGGACGCGGAAAGGATTGTGCCAGAACGGTTTCGGTGTCGGTCAAGGGTCGCCCGCGCCAGTCGGCACCTCGGCGGTGCGGACCTGTCGGAGTCCCTCGCTAGGCTGGATGGGTGGCAGATCCCGCGACGTACCGGCCGGCGCCGGGCACGATCCCCGTCGAACCCGGTGTGTACAAGTTCCGGGACGTGCACGGGCGGGTCATCTATGTCGGCAAGGCCAAGAGCCTGCGGAGTCGGCTGAATTCCTACTTCGCCGATGTGTACTCGCTGCATCCGCGTACCAAGCAGATGGTCACCACGGCGGCCGCCGTCGAGTGGACGGTGGTGTCCACCGAGGTGGAGGCGCTGCAGCTCGAGTACAACTGGATCAAGGAATTCGATCCGCGGTTCAATGTGCGCTACCGCGACGACAAGACCTACCCGGTGCTCGCGGTGACCCTCAACGAGGAGTATCCGCGGCTGTTCGTCTACCGCGGGGCACGCAAGAAGGGCGTGCGGTACTTCGGCCCCTACGCCCACGCCTGGGCGATCCGCGAGACCCTCGATCTGCTGCTGCGGGTGTTCCCCGCGCGCACCTGCTCCAACGGAGTCTTCAAGCGGCACAACCAGATCGGGCGCCCCTGCCTGCTCGGCTACATCGACAAGTGCTCGGCGCCCTGTGTGGGCCGGGTCAGCGCCGACGAGCACCGCCAGATCGTCGAGGACTTCTGCGACTTCCTCTCCGGCAAGACCGACAAGATGGTGCGCGCGCTCGAACGCCGCATGCACGAGGCCGCCGAAGACCTCGACTTCGAGAACGCCGCCCGCCTGCGTGACGACGTGCAGGCGCTGCGCCGCGCGCTGGAGAAGCAGGCCGTGGTGCTCGGCACCGGCACCGACGCCGATGTGATCGCCTTCGCCACCGACGAACTCGAAGCCGCGGTCCAGATCTTCCACGTCCGCGACGGACGCGTGCGCGGCCAGCGCGGCTGGGTCGTCGACAAATCCGGTGACGCGCTCGACGTCGCGGAATCGGGAACCGAGATGGCGGCCCTGGTCGAACAGTTCCTCACCCAGTTCTACGGCGAACAGGCCGCCATGGCCGATCAGAACGGCGACGCGGCCATCGTCGTCCCGCGTGAGGTGCTGGTGCCCGAACTGCCCGCCGACGCCGAGGAGATCGGCGAGTGGCTCAGCGAGATGCGCGGCTCGGCGGTCTCGCTGCGCATCCCGCAACGCGGCGACAAGAAGGCGCTCGCCGAGACGGTGCAGCGCAACGCCGCCGAGGCACTGGCCCAGCACAAGCTCCGCCGCGCCGGTGACCTCACCTCGAGATCGCAAGCGCTGCAAGATATTCAGGACGCACTCGAACTCGACAGCGCCCCGTTGCGGATCGAATGCGTCGACATCAGCCATGTGCAGGGCACCGACGTGGTCGCCTCGCTGGTGGTCTTCGAAGACGGCCTGGCGCGCAAGTCCGACTACCGCCACTACGCGATCAAGGAGGCCGCGGGCGACGGCCGCTCCGACGATGTCGGCAGCATCGCCGAGGTGACCCGCCGCCGCTTCGCCCGCCTGGCCCGCGACCGCGAACAACCCGTCGAGATCGAACCCGACGAGGTAGACGAACCCGCCTCACGCCCCGGCATCGACCCCACCACGGGCCGCCCGCGCCGCTTCGCCTACCCGCCCAACCTCTACGTCGTCGACGGCGGCGCACCCCAGGTCGCCGCCGCCGCCGAGGTCCTCGATGAACTCGGTATCACCGACGTGGCGGTGATCGGTCTGGCCAAACGCCTCGAAGAGGTATGGGTGCCCGGCGAAGCCGACCCGGTGATCATGCCGCGCAACAGCGAGGCGCTGTTCCTGCTGCAACGGGTGCGCGACGAGGCTCACCGTTTCGCCATCACCTTCCACCGCAGCAAACGCTCCCGTCGGATGACGGCATCGGCACTGGACTCGGTGCCGGGCCTCGGCGAGACGAGGCGAACGGCCCTGGTCACCCACTTCGGCTCGGTCGCCAGGATCAAGGACGCGACCGTCGAGGAAATCACCTCGGTGCCCGGAATCGGAGTATCGACGGCGAAAGCAGTGCTCGCGGCACTCAACAGTCCGTAACCGCGACGGGCGGGATCGCAGGACGCAAGATTGCGTGTGCCGTACGTTGTGTGTCTGCGCCCGATACCCGAACCGGTGCGGGATGATCGAAAGGCACCCAGAAACGGATCCGGTAGGACATGACACGCGTCGAATCGAATAGCAATGCGGGGGCGGCACCCGGTCAATCCGGGACGGTCACCGACACACAGCAACCAGTAGAAGTGGTCATCGTGACCGGCTTGTCCGGCGCGGGCCGCGGCACTGCCGCGCGCGTGCTGGAGGACCTGGGCTGGTACGTGACCGACAACCTACCGCCCGAACTGATCGGGCGGATGATCGAACTAGGCGCCGCCGCCGACCCGCCGATCCGTCGGCTCGCGCTGGTCATGGACGTGCGCAGCCGCTTCTTCACCGGTGAGCTGTCCGGCGTCACCGAGCAGTTGCGCGGCGCGGGCATCCGCACCAGAGTGCTGTTTCTCGAGGCGTCCGACGATGTGCTGATCCGGCGATTCGGCTTCGCCCGACGCCGTCATCCGCTGCAGAGCGACAGCCCCGACGGGACGCTCTCGGCCGGGCTCACCGCCGAACGAGCCAGGCTGGCCCCGGTCAAGGGCGCCGCCGACCTCGTCATCGACACCACCGAGCTGTCGATCCACCAGCTGCACCGCAAGCTGGAGGAGGCATACGGCGCGGGCGCGCCAGCCGCACTGCAACTGACCGTGCAATCATTCGGCTTCAAGTACGGTGTTCCCCTCGACGCCGACATGGTGTTGGACGTGCGATTCCTACCCAACCCGCATTGGATTCCGGAGTTGCGGGAACACACAGGACAGGAGTCGGTGGTCAGCGATTACGTGCTGTCCAGGCCCGGTGCGCGGGACTACCTGCAGACCGGCAAACACCTGGTCGACTTGACGACGACCGGATACCGCCAAGAGGGGAAGCGATACATGACCGTGGCAGTGGGGTGCACCGGCGGCAAACATCGCAGTGTCGCTATCGCCGAGGCACTGGGTGAGCGCATCGGCGCCGATACCGGACACGCGGCGGTGGACGTCGTTCGCGTCGTGCACCGGGATCTGGGGCGCGAATGAGTGGAACCGAAGCCGACCCAGCCGTTGTCGCGTTGGGCGGTGGACATGGGCTGTACGCGACATTGACAGCGGTGCGAAGGCTGACGCGGCGGATCACCGCCGTGGTCACCGTCGCCGACGACGGTGGGTCGTCCGGTCGGCTACGCGCCGAGCTGGGCATGCTCCCGCCGGGAGATCTGCGGATGGCCCTCGCGGCGCTGTCCGAGGACGCCGGCGACGTATGGACCACGACGGTGCAGCACCGCTTCGGCGGCACCGGCGCGCTCGCCGGGCACTCGGTGGGCAATCTGATCCTGGCCGGACTCACCGACATCCTCGGTGACCCGGTGGCCGCGCTCGACGAGGTGGGCCGCCTGCTGCGGATCACCGGCCGGGTGCTGCCGATGTCGCCGATTCCGCTCGACATCGAGGCCGAAGTGTCGGGCCTCGAGTCGGATCCGCGGATCGGCCGGTGTGTACGCGGTCAGGTTGCGGTGGCGACCACGCCGGGTAAGGTCCGGCGGGTGCGGCTGATTCCGTCCGATCCGCCTGCCAGTCCCGAGGCGACCGCGGCCATCGAAGACGCGGATGTTGTTGTGCTGGGACCTGGTTCGTGGTTCACCAGCGTCATTCCGCATGTCCTCGTGCCGCAATTGCACGCGGCGCTGGTACGCACCGAGGCACGCAAAGTGCTCGTACTGAATCTGGCGGCCGAGCCCGGCGAGACCGCCGGCTTTTCCGCGGAACGTCATCTGCATGTATTGTCCCAGCACGCACCGGATTTCGCGGTCGACGATGTGCTCGTCGACTCGGCGTCGGTGCCCGAGGGGCGGCAACGGGAACATGTGGCAAGAGCCGCCGAACAGTTGCGTGCACGGGTAACGTTCTGCGATGTCGCCGAGCCGGGAACGGATCGGCATCATCCCGGAAAACTTGCCGCCGCACTGGATCAGCTGATCCGGTCGCCGCGGTCGCAACTGGCAGGGCTTCGAGTCGAGGGACGACACAGTGTCTCAGATGTGCGTTCCGGGTCGGTGGGAAAGGAGCGCGTCTCGTGGCGATGACAGCCGAGGTGAAGGACGAGCTGAGCAGGCTCGTGGTATCGCAGGTCAGCTCGCGCAAAGCGGAACTGTCGGCGTTGCTGCGGTTTGCGGGCGGTCTGCACATCGTGGGGGGAAGGGTGATCGTGGAAGCCGAGGTGGACATGGGGTCCATCGCCCGGCGACTGCGCAGAGAGATTTTCGAGCTGTACGGATACGGCTCCGACGTGCATGTGCTCGGCGCGGGCGGGTTGCGTAAGACCTCCCGCTACGTCGTGCGGGTGTCGAAGGAAGGCGAGGCGCTGGCGCGCCAGACCGGGTTGCTCGACGTGCGCGGACGTCCCGTTCGCGGGCTGCCCGCACAGGTGGTCGGCGGCAGCATCGGTGACGCCGAAGCGGCATGGCGTGGCGCGTTTCTCGCGCACGGTTCGCTCACCGAGCCGGGTCGTTCCTCGGCGCTCGAGGTGAGCTGCCCCGGGCCGGAGGCGGCATTGGCGCTGGTCGGCGCGGCGCGCAGGCTCGGCATCACCGCGAAGGCGCGCGAGGTGCGCGGCACGGATCGGGTCGTGGTGCGCGACGGCGAGGCGATCGGCGCCCTGCTCACCCGCATGGGCGCGCAGGACACCCGGCTCACCTGGGAAGAACGGCGGATGCGCCGTGAGGTGCGGGCCACCGCCAACCGGCTCGCCAACTTCGACGATGCGAACCTGCGTCGTTCGGCGCGTGCGGCCGTCGCGGCGGCGGCTCGGGTGGAACGGGCGCTCGAGATCCTCGCCGACGATGTGCCCGAGCATCTCGCCGCGGCGGGCAGGCTGCGGGTGCAGCACCGGCAGGCCTCGCTCGAGGAGCTCGGTCAGCTGGCCGAGCCGCCGATGACCAAAGACGCTGTCGCCGGCCGGATCCGGCGCTTGCTGTCGATGGCCGACCGTCGCGCCAAGGACCTCGGCATCCCCGATACCGAGTCCGCGGTGACGGCGGAACTGCTCGACGACGCGTAATAGGAATATCGACAGACTCCGCACGCCGAAAGGTGTGGCGAATCCGACGATTAAGGCAGAGCGGTCATCGATGACCGCTCTGCCCTCTATTCTGGGGGCTCCGCAGGCCTGAGGCCGGGGAGCTCACAACTCACAGGTGGCTGTCGTGAAAGGCTGGCGCGGCTACTACTGTGGTTACCGTCGGAATGAATCCGCTTGAAAGCTGAGGAGCGATAACGTGACTGTCCGGGTAGGTATCAACGGCTTCGGTCGTATCGGACGTAATTTCTTCCGTGCGGTGGAGGCGCTGAAGGCCGTCGGCGAGACCGATATCGAGATCGTCGCGGTCAACGACCTCACCGACATCAACACCCTCGCTACCCTGCTGAAGTACGACTCGATCCTGGGTCGTCTGCCGCAGGATGTCTCCGTCGAGGGCGACACCATCGTGGTCGGCGAGCAGCGCATCAAGGCGCTCGCGATCAAGGAAGGCCCCTCGGCGCTGCCGTGGGCCGACCTGAACGTCGACGTGGTCGTCGAGTCGACCGGCATCTTCACCGCCGCCGAGAAGGCCAAGGGTCACCTGTCCGCCGGTGCCAAGAAGGTCATCATCTCCGCGCCCGCCACCGGCGACGACATCACCATCGTGATGGGCGTCAACGACGACAAGTACGACGGCAGCCAGAACATCATCTCCAACGCCTCCTGCACCACGAACTGCCTCGGTCCGATCGCCAAGGTGCTCAACGACTCGTTCGGCATCGTTAACGGTCTGATGACCACCATTCACGCCTACACCCAGGACCAGAACCTGCAGGACGCGCCGCACAAGGACCTGCGTCGCGCCCGCGCCGCGGCCCTGAACATCGTGCCCACCGGCACCGGCGCCGCCAAGGCCATCGGCCTGGTGCTGCCCGAGCTGCAGGGCAAGCTCGACGGCTACGCGCTGCGCGTTCCGGTCCCGACGGGCTCGGTCACCGACCTGACCGCGACCCTGGCCAAGCCCGCCACCATCGAGGAGATCAACGCCGCGATGAAGGCCGCCGCCGAGGGCCCGATGAAGGGCATCCTCAAGTACAACGAGGACCCGATCGTCTCCAGCGACATCGTCACCGACCCGCACTCGTCGATCTACGACGCGCCGCTGACCAAGGTCATCGACAACCAGGTCAAGGTCGTCTCCTGGTACGACAACGAGTGGGGCTACTCCAACCGCCTGGCCAACCTGGTCGATCTCGTCGGCAAGTCGCTCTGATCGCGATGACAGTGCAGACACTGCAGGATCTCCTGACCGAGGGTGTCGAGGGCCGGGGCGTGCTCGTGCGCTCCGACCTGAATGTTCCCCTCGACGACAACGGCCAGATCACCGACCCGGGCCGCATCATCGCCTCGGTGCCGACGATCCAGGCGCTGGTCGATGCCGGCGCCAAGGTGGTCGTGATGGCGCACCTGGGCCGTCCCAAGGGTGAGCCCGAGGCCAAGTTCTCGCTCGCTCCCGTGGCGGCGAAGCTGGCCGAGCTGCTGGGCCGCAACG
This sequence comes from Nocardia salmonicida, assembly GCF_036142455.1. Classification (NCBI taxonomy): domain Bacteria; kingdom Bacillati; phylum Actinomycetota; class Actinomycetes; order Mycobacteriales; family Nocardiaceae; genus Nocardia; species Nocardia salmonicida. Next base: position 3,530,901 of record NZ_CP108014.1, on the reverse strand, counting down.
TCCAGCTGGCCGGTGACGTGGTGGGCTACGACGCGCTCTCGCGCTCGGAAGGCCTCACCGACGGCGACGTGCTGCTGCTCGAGAACGTGCGCTTCGACCCGCGCGAGACCAGCAAGGACGACTCGGAGCGGGCCAAGCTGGCCGCGGCGTTCGTCGAGCTGGTCGGCGACGACGGCGCGTTCGTCTCCGACGGTTTCGGCGTGGTGCACCGCAAGCAGGCGTCGGTCTACGACGTGGCACAGGTGCTGCCGCATTACGCGGGCACCCTGGTCGCGGCCGAGGTCGAGGTGCTGCGCAAGCTCACCGAGGACCCGGCCCGTCCGTACGCGGTGGTGCTCGGCGGCTCCAAGGTTTCGGACAAGCTCGCGGTGATCGAGGCGCTGGCCCCCAAGGTCGACACCCTGGTGATCGGCGGCGGCATGTGCTTCACCTTCCTTGCCGCACAAGGACTTCCGGTCGGCGGCTCGCTGCTGCAGACCGAGATGATCGACACCTGCAAGTCGCTGCTCGAGCGCTTCGGCGACGTGCTGCACCTGCCGGTCGACATCGTGGTGGCGGACAAGTTCGCGGCCGACGCCGACACGAAGACCGTCGCCTCGACCGAGATCCCCGACGGCTGGCTCGGCCTCGATATCGGCCCCGAGTCGGTGTCGCGGTTCTCCGCGCTGCTGACCGAGGCCAAGACGGTGTTCTGGAACGGCCCGATGGGCGTGTTCGAGTTCGACGCGTTCGCCGCGGGTACCCGTGGCGTCGCCGAAGCCATCGTGACCGCCACCTCCAAGGGTGCGTTCACCGTGGTCGGCGGTGGGGACTCGGCTGCCGCCGTGCGCTCCCTCGGATTGCCCGACGACGGCTTCTCGCACATCTCCACCGGTGGCGGCGCTTCTCTCGAATACCTGGAAGGCAAAGAGCTGCCCGGTATTTCGGTGCTGGAGGGCTGAGCGATGGCAACACGGAAACCGCTCATCGCTGGCAACTGGAAGATGAACCTCAACCACCTCGAGGCCATCTCCCTGGTGCAGAAGGTGGCGTTCGCGCTGCCGGAGAAGTACTTCGCGAAGGTCGACGTGACGGTGATTCCGCCGTTCACCGATCTGCGCAGTGTGCAGTCGATCGTCGACGGCGACAAACTGTTGATCACCTACGGCGCGCAGGACGTCTCGGCGCACGACTCCGGCGCCTACACCGGTGAGATCAGCGCGGCGATGCTGGCGAAGCTGGGCGCCACCTTCGTGGTGGTCGGGCACTCGGAGCGTCGTCAGTACCACCACGAGGACGACGCGACTGTACTGGCCAAGGCCAAGCAGGCGCTGAAGTACGAGATCACCCCGATCGTCTGCATCGGTGAGGGTCTCGGCGTCCGCGAGGCGGGTACGCACGTCGAGTACAACCTCGAGCAGCTGCGTGGTTCGCTCAAAGGTCTGACGGCGGAACAGATTTCGCAGGTCGTCATTGCCTACGAGCCGGTCTGGGCCATCGGCACCGGCAAGGTCGCCTCGGCGGGCGACGCGCAGGAAGTGTGCGGCGCGATCCGTGGCGAGCTGGAGAAGCTGGCCTCCCCGGAGATCGCCGCCGGTGTGCGCGTGCTCTACGGCGGCTCGGTGAACGCCAAGAACATCGGCGAGCTGATCCGTCAGCCCGATATCGACGGCGCGCTGGTCGGCGGTGCCTCGCTCAAGGGTGACGAGTTCGCCACCCTGTCGGCGATCGCCGCGGGCGGACCGCTGCCCTGATCGGGTTCTGAACGCCGAAGGGCCGGAAACGTGTTGGGTTTCCGGCCCTTCGCTTGTCGTGCGCTGCGAGGCTACTGCGCGTGCAGGATGAGGCCGTAGCCGTTGTCGTTGCGCAAGGTCAGAGTGGCCGCGTCGATGGTGGCGGTGGTTCGGCCGTCCAGCGCGCGCAGCACGTTCTGCTCGACCTCCATCACCTCCGGCGGGCACATCATTCTGGTGGTGGCGACGGCGAAGTTCACCGCGTCGCCGGGGCCGACGCCCGCGGTTCCGGTGATCCGATTGCACCCCGCGAAGCCGTTGACGGTGCCGCCGTCACCGATGGTGAGATTCGGGCTCACCTGGTCGAGGGTGGTCGAGCGGATCTGCGCGTCCGGGGTGAGCATCGTGGTGACCACCCAGGTGGTACCGGTCAGTGGCTTGTCGGGGCTCACGATCTTCTTGTCGGTGAGATGGACGGTGACGGACTTGCCCGTCAGCGTCAGCCGATCACCGTCGAGGCGCCAGGTGGGGCCGGATTCCAGGAAGGTGTTCTGCCAGGCGTCGGCGCCGTCACGGCCGTCGGCGCACGCCATCAGGGTGCTCGCCAGCGGCGAGGTGTGCACGACGTGGTTGCTCAGGTCGACGGTGCCGCCCGCGGAGTTGCAGCCGGAGTTCGCCGAGATCCGGCCGTCGGTGAAGGTCAGCGTCATCGGACCGCCGCCCGGGATCTGGTCGCCGACGACCTCGGTGGAGACGTAGGTGCGGTCCGTCGGCGTGGCGGTGTCGTCCACCGGTTCCTTGTCGGCTGACCCGCACCCGGCCGCCACGGTGCCGACCAGCGCGAGCAGAACAGCCAGAGGACGAGGTGATATCCGCATGGAGCCGATGGTACGGACCGCCCCGAACGCCACGGCGCGGTGTTCGGGGCGGTTCGCGAACTCGTTACCTAGCCGGCCGCGTCGCCCGAGCAGATGGCGCTCGCGAATTGGCCGCTGGCCTGGTCCTCGGCGATCACTGTGCCGCCGACGGTGATCTTGCAGGAGACCGATCCGCCGTCGGCCCCGGAGAGCACGCTCAGCGAAACGAACTTCACCAGCCCGGTGACCGTGACCTCCTTGGACCACGGCAGCGTCACATCGGATTCCTGTGCGACATCCAGACTTCCGTCGGAATAGGTCACCGTCGAGGTCCCGGTGCCACCGGCCTGATAGGAGACGGTGACCTCCCGGCTGACCTCGTTCTCGATCTCATTGGCGACGGTGCCGACGAGCGCGACACAACCGCCGACGATCAGTAGCAGGACCACCAGGACACCACCGAGCACCCACGGCCACACCTTCTTCTTGCGCGGCGGCTGCGGGTAGCCACCCTGCTGCGGGTAACCACCGCCGGGTGGTTGGCCGTACGGCGGTTGCTGGCCATAGGGCTGCTGCGGGTGGCCGGGTGGGACAGTCATGCGGTTTCCTCCGTGTGGTGCGGGCTCTCCGAACGACACGGGAGCTCTGTACTGATCGCTCGAAGGCGGCCAGAAGGTAACACCGCATCGAAGAATCGCAGGGATATCGGCTTGAAGCACAAGGCATCTGGTGGTTCAGGGTGATCCGTCGCAGAAGGAGGTGTCGGTAGCCCGCCGTTGTCGCGGCGGAGACTGCGTGCCGGGGCTCGGTGGTCGCCAGGGATATGCTCGACGCGTGGGCACTGTGGCGGCGGAGCGGATCTCGACCTGGGCGCCGTTGCGTTCGCCGGTGTTCAGGGCGCTGTGGATCGCGCAGCTCGTGTCCAATCTGGGCACCTGGATGCAGACGGTCGGCGCGCAGTGGATTCTCGTGGATCAACCGAACGCGGCGGCGCTGGTGTCGTTCGTGCAGACCGCCCTCACCCTGCCGGTGATGTTGCTGTCGATTCCGTCCGGAGTGCTGGCCGACCTGGTCGACCGGCGCAGGTTGCTGATCGGCGCGCAGGCGGGCATGGCCCTTGCCTCGCTCACCCTCACGGTGTTCACGGCCACCGGCCATACCACCCCCGCGGTCCTGCTCAGCCTGCTGTTCCTACTCGGTTGCGGGCAGGCGCTCACGGCTCCCGCGTGGCAGGCGATACAGCCCGAGCTGGTGCCGCGCGACCAGATCACGTCGGTGGCGGCGCTGGGCAGTATGAGCGTCAATATCGGTCGAGCCGTCGGACCCGCGGTCGCGGGGGTGATCGTGTCGATAGCGGGGCCTACCGTGGTGTTCGGGTTCAACACGGTGTCGTTCATCGGCATCGTCGTGGTGCTGCTGGTGTCGAAGTGGCCGACGCGAACGAGCCCGTTGCCCAGTGAACGGCCGCTCGCGGCCTTGCAGGCGGGCACCCGGTTCATCCGCGCCGCGCCCGCGATCAGGAGGGTGCTGTTCCGTGCGAGCCTGTTCATCGCCCCCGCCAGCGCGGTGTGGTCGCTGCTGCCGGTGATCGCGCACGACCGCCTCGGACTGTCGTCGTCCGGCTACGGTCTGCTGCTCGGCGCGCTCGGGCTCGGCGCGGTGTGTGGCGCGCTCGGATTGTCGCGCCTGCGGGTCCTGTTCACCCCCACCCAGCGACTCGCGCTCGCCGCGGTCCTGTTCGGCCTCGGCGCGGTTGCGGCCGCGCTGGTCCAGAACGTGGTGCTGGTCCTCGTCCTGCTGGTCGGGGCCGGGCTGGCGTGGCTGCTGGCGATGTCGACGCTGAACTCGACCATGCAGTTGCTGCTGCCCGCCTGGGTCCGCGCCCGCGGTCTGTCGGTGTACATGCTGGTGTTCATGGGTGGGCAGGCGATCGGGTCGCTGCTCTGGGGCCTGGTCGCCGGTGCCTACGGTGCCGTGACGGCGCTGCTGATCGCGGCGGCGATGCTGGCATGCTGCGCCGTGAGCACCCTGTGGTGGCCGATCCGGCACAACGTCGAGGAGATCGACCTCTCCCCGGCGGCGTACTGGCCCGAGCCGCAACTCGTCGTCGAGCCCGAACCCGCGGACGGCCCCGTCCTGGTGATGCGCGGCTACGACGTGCCACCCGGCGACGTCGCGGCCTTCACCGAGTCGATGGCGCTGGTCGGGCGATCCCGGCAGCGTACGGGCGCGATGGAATGGCGGCTCTACCGCGATGTCGGCACCGTCGACCGTTTCGTGGAAGCCTTCGTCGTGCGGTCATGGGCCGAGCACATGCACCAGCATCAGGTGCGTCTGACCGCCCGTGATCGGGAGATAGAACAGGCCGTCGTCGAGTACTCCGCGGGCCCCCAGACGGTCTCACACCTGGTCGCCGTCGAGCCTGGTTAGACCAGTCGGTCCCGCACCACCTAGGATGAACGTCATGTCGCTGTTCCTCGATATCCTCCTTGTGATCACCAGCTTGCTGTTGGTGCTGCTGGTGCTGCTGCACCGCGCCAAGGGCGGCGGCCTGTCCAGCCTCTTCGGTGGCGGCGTGCAGTCGAGCCTGTCCGGCTCCACCGTCGTCGAGAAGAACCTCGACCGCATCACCATCTTCGTCGGCGTCGTCTGGTTCATCGCGATCCTCGGCATCGGCCTCGAGATCAAGTTCGCCTGAGTTCGCTCTACGTGCTGCCCTACCGACCAGCGCAGAGCATGTCGGTAGGGTTTTTTCCGCGACCTACAGGGGCGCTGCGCCGGTATCGGTTCTCGACCTAGCCCAGTAGCAGACGCCGTGCGGCGGTCTCGATCGCCGACTCGCTCAGCAGCACGGTGTCCGCGGCGGGACCGAGTGGGATGAAGCTGTCCTCGCTGGTGACTCGGGCGAGCGCTCCACGGTAGCCCGAGTCGATCAGCGCCGCGTAGACCGATTCGGAAACTCCACCGGTGCTCCGGGTTTCATCGGCGACCAACACCTTTCCGGTGGCTTCGGCGTGGTGGATCAGGTCGGCGACCGGTAGGGGATTGAGCCAGCGGAGGTCGAGCACCCGTGCGTGAATTCCTTGGGCGGCAAGGCGATTCATCGTGCGCAGACTCATCGGGACGCCGTTGCCGAAGGTGACGATGGTGAGGTCGGTGCCTTCGCCGTAGGCGCGGGCACTGCCGATCGGGATGTGGTCGCTGGTGGGGGAGGCCAGCCAGGCTTCGTCTCCGGGATGGAGATCTTTGGTGTGGTACAGCGCAATCGGCTCTACGAACACGCATACTCGGCCGTCGACTCGAGCCGCTGACACGCAGGTGCGCAGCATCGCGGCCGCGTCGTCGGCGCGCGCGGGCACCGCGACGACGACGCCGGGGATATCGCGCAGCGCCGCCAGGGAATCGTCGTTGTGGAAGTGGCCGCCGAAGCCCTTTTGATAGGCGAGGCCGGCGATGCGCAGGACCATCGGATTGCGGTATTGCCCGTTCGAGAAGAACTGCAGTGTGGCCGCTTCGCCGCGGATCTGATCGGCCGCGTTGTGTACGTAGGCCAGGTACTGGATCTCGGGGATCGGGATGAATCCGGCCAATCCGGTACCGAGCGCGGTGCCGAGGACGGACTGTTCGTCGAGGAGGGTGTCGAAGACCCGGCGCGCTCCGAACCGCTTTCTGAGTCCTTTCGTGACGCCGTAGACGCCGCCCTTGCGTCCGACGTCTTCGCCGAATACCAGGACATCGGGATCCTTGGCGAGGAGTTCACCGAGGGTGTGATTGATCGCCTGCGCCAGCGTCATCCGGAGGTCGGTTGTCCCGGAGGAATCGGGAGGCCGGGGCGACGCTTCACGAGCCCGTTCGTCAGCCGCCGACTGTGGAGAGGGCATCGGCGGACCGAGGCGGGTGACATCGTCGCGGATCGCGGTGGGATGAGTCGGCGCGAGCGGCGCGATCACGGCCGCGGCGGAATCGAGCCGCGCTTCGTGAACCACCTCGTCGGCGGTCTCGCGCACGCGCGCACCGATCCGCTCGTAGCGCTCGAGGAGATCGCCCGCGTCGGCGGCACCCGCCGCGATCAGATAGCGGGCGGAGCCGAGAAGGGGGTCGCGGGCGAGGTCGGCGGCGATATCGGACCGACCGCGATAGGCGGACTCGACATCGGATCCCGCGTGCCCACCGAGTCGGACCGTGCGCAGGTGCAGGAATACCGGCATCCGCCAGGTCCGCGCCAGGTGCACCGCGTCTTCGGCGGCACCGAGAACGTCGGGCAGGTCGCAACCGTCGGCGGCGAGGTAGGTGAGCCCTGGGCGCGGGCCGTAGGCACGTTCGATCCAGTCCGGGGCGGTCGGCACGCTGATGCCGAGACCGTTGTCCTCGCAGACGAACACCAGCGGCATCGGCACGCCCTGATGAGCGGCATGCAGGGCGGCATTGATCGCACCGACCGCCGTCGAATGGTTGGCCGACGCATCACCGAAACTGCACACGACCACCGCGTCAGCGGGCCACGGACACGAAACCCCTTGTTTCGCGGCCCGATCCAGCGCGAAGGCCAACCCCACCGCACGCGGCAGATGTGAAGCGATGGTCGAGGTCTGCGGGATGATCGACGCCGCCGCGCTCCCGATCACCTTGTGCCGACCACCGGAAATCGGATCAGCGGCCGCCGCCACAACCCCGAGTAGCACGTCCCGAATCGGATCCAGCCCCGGAATCTGTTTGCATCGCTGGACGAAAAAGGCCGCCGACCGATAGTGCAACAACGCCGGATCATCGACGCGCGCCGCCGCCGCCACCGCCGCATTCCCCTCATGCCCCGAGGACCCGATGCTGTAGAACCCCTGCCGAGCGGCCCCTAACCGCCGAGCCGCCAGATCGAGATGCCGACTGGCAACCTGCGATTCGAACAATTCGATCCCGAACGCGGCATCGATGGTCGCGATCGGCTCGATCCGGTCGGGCACAGCGAGACTGTCCATCGCGGCCCGAAACGCCCCATCGAGGTCAAGCGAACCCAGTGCCACCGTCACAACTCCTCGCCCGCAGTCGAGTCGACGTCCGAACCGTCGGCATGCCAAGAAAGCTACTGTGCTCCTCGATGAACGACGGGCAATTCCCGCCAGAAGCGCGCAACTGCGTTATCCGCCGACGAACATCGATCTCGTAGATGGAGCTCGTGTGTGGGGTGATCCGGGTGCGCGGTAGTGTCCGGTGTTCATGTGGGACGGCGATGGAGGGGCATTGACTATGCCGGGTGGGCCGGGAGGTCAGTGGGGGTATCCGCAGCAGCCGTACCCGCCGCAGCAGTACGGGCAGCCGCATCTTGCGCCGCAGCAACCGCAGTACCAGCAGGCGCCTGCTCAATTCGGTGCTCCGCAACCGAATTACGGTGCGCCACAGCAACCGCCGGGTCCGGTCGCACCACCGGAGAGTGCGGCGGTGCAGGCTTATCTGGCGGCCGTCGCTCACCACATGACTAGGGGCGGCCTCCAGGTGAGCCGGAACTGGATCGGTCCGGTGCTTTCCCTGATCGGTATCGGCGCGGTGATCAAGAGTTCGCTGAACCCGATCGAACTGGCCGTCTGTGTCGGCCACGCGGGTGAGATCTCACCCGCGACGGTTGCCGGATTCACCCGGCAGGTAGACGAATTCGCCCGCTCGATCCGTCGCCCCAGCGCCTTCGCGGTGAAAGGTAGCGCGTGCGCTGTCGCCGCGTTGATCTCCGACCGAGTACACCCGGCCAGTTTCGGCGCCGTGACCAATAAAGCCATGAGCTACGGCACTGTCGTGGTGCCCGCCGTCATCGACCTGGGCAACCGTCAGATGATGATCGCTCAGAACACTCCCGTGCTGGGATTCGCCATGTGGAGCACCGTGCGCGGTAAGGCCGGCATGTACCTCCCGGATCCGCGCGCGGTCTCGGGCTGACAGTCTCGGGGGTCGAGCCGAATCTCACTGTCCCCGTACGGCAATCGCCGTGATCATCGTTCGCCCGTCGCGGACCGCGGTGGTGATGAGTTGGGTGTAGAGCAGGTCTTCTGCCGACGTGCCGCCGGGGCGACGTTCGGTGAGGTCGAGTTCGTAGTTGTCCGGACCGATCTGGTTGATCTGGGCGCAGTAGGTGGTTCCGCGCGGAACGTGCTCGTCGATGCCGCGCTGAATGCTCGGGGCCGAACCGACGGTGTCGGCGTCGGGCGCCACAAACGACCGCGCCTTTTCACCATCGCGGTCGCTGTAGAACGCGTACTCGAAGCCGAGGATCGCGCCGGGACCGGAGTTGTGGTCACCCGGACCGCGGCCGATGGTCAGGCTGCCGCGCTGTTCGTCGGCGCAGGGCAGTGGTCCAGCCGTCTTCCTGGTCGTCGGCGGGCTTGTGGCGGCGATGAGCACGGCTTCCTCTGGCTCGCTGTCTCGACCTGCCACGACGTAGGTGAGCGCCGCCACGCCGACCACGATCGTTGCCACCGAACCCAGAACGACGAAGCCGATCCTGCTGCGACCCGTGTTCTGTGGCTCGATCCTCTTGTGCGCCTGGAACTGCGGGGGTGGCGGCGGAATCATCGGCTCCGGATCGGCCGGTCGCCACGAAGTCGGCGCGTACCCCGGCACAATCGCGGCCGGATCAGGCCCGAGTACGTCCAGTGGTGGACCGAACGGTAACCCCGAACTCCCGTCCTCCCGCGGTCCTGTGGAAGCCACCCATCACCCTTTCCCTTCCCATGCCGGCACCTCGCATCCGACCCAAGCGCTACCTCAGCGCACGGGGGCACGGCACCACCACAGGTCGGCAACCCATGATGTTCCCGGTTGGCAACTCGTCCCCCCGCCACACCGATCGCCCGACATTTTAACCAGGCGCTGTCGCGAAACGGCTGGGCGGGAACCGCATGTTTCCGAAAGCGGACCGGTGAGCCTTCCTGCCAGGGTTGCTCTACGCCGCCGCGAGAGCGGGTGGTGAGCGAGCGCCAGGAGGCACATCATGCGAGGCAGAGTTCCCTTACGGATGCGAGTGTTGTCCGCGCTCAATAGTGGGCCGGATTGGGATTCGATCACGCCGACCGAGATCGTCGAGCTGCGTGGGGCACAGGAGAAGTTGCGTCGGTCCGCCATCGGGACGTTCATCACCGGTAAGCCGGACCGGGGTGCGCGCAGCACCACGCACACGCTCGAACTGCCCGGTCGTACCGTGAATGTTCGGGTGCATCGACCGGTCCGCGAGGGTTCGGGGCTGCACCTGATCGTCGCGTTCCACGGTGGCGGATTCATCAGTGGCGTTCCCGAGCAAGATGATTGGCTGCTGAGCCACCTGGCTGCCGAGTGTCCGGCGGTGGTCGTTTCGGTCGACTATCGGCTCGCGCCGGAGCATCCGATTCCCGCCGCTGTCGAGGATGCCCGCGACGCGGTGCCGGAACTTGTCGCCCAGGCGGAAAAGTGGGGTGCGGACGGAACTCGGCTCGCGCTGCTCGGCAGCAGCGCGGGCGCGACGCTCGCGGTGTTGACCGCCTTCGAGACGCCTGCGCTGCGGACGCAGGTCCTGATCAACCCGCAACTCGATTGGACCGACGGGGTGTTCGAGTACCCCTCGTTCACCGAGAACGCGGACAGTCCCACCGCGACACCGGCCAATTGCCGCGCGGTGCAACGTATCGCGCTGCCCGAAGGCTTCGATGCGCGGACGATATCGCCGATGTTCCACGACGACCTCGCCGGTTCGGCCCCCACCCTCATCCTGTCCGCTGGACTGGATCCGTTAGAAGATCAATCGCCCGCCTACGCCGATCGTCTACGAAAGGCCGGTGTCGAAGTCACGCTGACCCGCTATCCCGAAGCGACACATGGCTTCTTGAGCATGCAGGGCCTGATCCCGGCCGCCGGACCCGCCCGCACGGAGATCCTCGACCATCTGCGAAGCCACCTGGCTGTGCGTTCGGGAGTGCGCCGATGACCACCATCAGCGAACATCCGACTCGAACAACGCGTCTCACGAGCCTGCTTCGGCCGTATCTCGGCAGCTTCGGCGCGGTGGTGATCCTGCAGGTCGTCGGCGCCGTGGCGGGGCTGGCTCCCTTGCTGGCAGTCGTCGAGCTGGGTCGTACCCTGTTGTCGCCCGGTGAGGTCGACCGCGCTCACGTGTGGTTCGTCGTGCTGGCCGGAGCGGTGGGCCTGCTCGTCCGATTGCTGTGTACCGCAGCCTCTTCGGCGATCGGACACCTGCTCGACGATCGAGTCCAGCTGTCGCTGCGGCGGCAGTTGGCCGATCAGCTGGGGCGGGTGCCGATCGGCTGGTTCGCGCGGCGTCGCACCGGTGAGCTGGCCAAGATCGTGGGCGACGACGTGAGCGCTGTGCACCCGTTCATCGCTCACGCGCCCGGCGAATTGGTGTCGGCGTTCGTGGTGCCGCTGGTCTCGCTGATCTACCTGTTCACCGTCGACTGGCGGCTCACGCTCATCACCGGGATCCCGGTGGTGCTGGCCATCGCGCTGGTCCCATTGATGATGACCCCGAGTCGGCTACGCGAACAACAGGATTTCGACACCGCGATGGGCGCGATCGCCAGCTCGGTCGTCGAGTTCGTCCAGGGCATCGCGGTGGTGAAGGCCTTCGGCGGGTCCGAGCGCGCTCATCGCAGATTCCGCACCGCCACCGACGATTTCGCCGACATCTTCCTGCGGATGGTGCGTGGTCTGGCCGGAATCGCGGCGGGCATGCAGGTGGCGCTGTCGCCGCCGTTCGTGCTGCTGGTCGTGCTGATCGGCGGTACGGCGCTGATCACGAACGGTGGGATGGCCTCGGCCGATCTGCTGCCGTTCCTGCTACTCGGCATCGGCCTGACCGCACCGGTGGCGGCGCTCGGGCACGGTTTCGACGATCTCCAGGCCGCTGGTCGCGCGGCAGGCCGGATTCGCGACGTTCTCGACGAGGCGCCGCTGCCCGAGCCGACCCAGCCGAGAGCACCGCAGGGGCACCGGGTGGAAATGCGCGGGGTCCGGTTCGGGTACGACGCCGAACACGAAGTACTGCGCGGGATCGACTTGGTGCTCGAACCCGGCACCGTGACGGCGCTCGTCGGGCCGTCGGGCAGCGGCAAATCCACCCTGGTCCAGTTGCTGCCGCGGTTCTTCGATCCGGTCGAGGGCACCGTCTCCCTCGGCGGAGTCGACCTGCGCGAACTCGGCAGCCGCGAGCTCTATCGGACGGTCTCGTTCGTCTTCCAGGATGTGCGACTGCTGCGCGCGTCGGTCGCGGACAATATCGCCCTCGCCGTTCCACAGACGGACCGCGACAACGTGATTCGCGCCGCCCGCCAGGCGAATATCCACGAGCGTATTCTCGAGTTGCCGCACGGCTACGACACGGTGATCGGCGATGACACGGCGTTGTCCGGTGGTGAGGCGCAGCGGATTTCGCTGGCGCGGGCCTTACTCGCCGACGCGCCGGTGTTGGTCCTGGACGAGGCGACCGCCTTCGCCGACCCGCAGACCGAGCAGGCGGTGCGCCAGGCGTTGACATCGCTCGGTCGCGACCGGACCCTGCTCGTGATCGCCCACCGGCTGGAAACGATCGCCGATGCCGACATGGTCGTGATGCTCGACAACGGCACGATCGTCGAACGCGGCCGACCCGCCGATCTGCTATCCCAACAGGGAAAATTCGCCGACTTCTGGCACTCGCACCGAACGGTGACCGCGGAATTACAGGGAGACCCACGATGATTCGCATGCTGTTTCGCGTGCTCGGACCCGAATACGCCGGACCGGTCCGGCGCACCGTCGCGCTGATGACCGTGACCGCGGTCGCCGAGGGATTGTCCTACGCGCTGCTGGTTCCCGTGCTGCGGTCGCTGTTCGGCGACGATCCCGCCGGCGCGCGCCCCTGGCTGATCGCGATGGGCATCGCTGTCGCCGTCTACGCGATGCTGCGCTACCGCAGCGACCTCTCCGGCTTCCGCGTCGGAACCACGCTGCTGCGCGGGGTGTACTACCGGCTCGGTGATCATCTGGCCCGCCTGCCCATCGGTTGGTACACAGCGGGTCGCGTGGGTGAGGTGTCGGTGCTCGCCAGTCGTGGTGTGCTGCAGGCGTTGAGCGTGCTCGCACACCTGATGGCGCCGCTGATCTCCGCCGCTGTGACCCCGTTGACGATCATCGTCGTGATCTTCGCGTTCAACTGGCAGATGGGCGCGGCCGCCGCTGTCGCTGTGCCGATCGTGGCGGCGATCCAGGTCTGGTCGGGGCGCGCGATGGCGGCCGACGACGCGCAGCGGCACGAACGTGACCACGACGCCGCGCAACGCGTCATCGAATATCTCCAGGCGCAGCCGGTGCTGCGGGCAGGAGGGCGCACCGCGCAACGGTTCGACCTGCTCGACGATTCGCTCCAGGAAGTCGCGCGTACCTCGCGCCGTCGCGCCTTCACAGCGCTGCCCGGAATCCTCGGCCTCTCACTCGCGGTGCAAACAGTGTTCACCGGGCTGCTGGCCCTCGGCACCTACCTCGCCCTCGACGGAAACATCGGTTCCGCAGAAGTTTTGGCAATCCTCGTCCTCGCCGCCCGCTGCGCCGACCCGCTCCTGTCGCTCGCCGATATCGGCGGCCAACTCCGCAGCGCCCGATCGGAACTGGTGCGCCTCGAAGCACTCCTGCGGACCGAAACCCTGCCTGAACCCGCGACTCCGCTCGAGCCGAAAGCCCACGACCTGTCCTTCGATGCCGTCACCTTCCGGCACGGCGGCCGCACGGTGCTCGACGATGTATCGCTGACGGTTCCCCGAGGCCAACGGTTGGCCGTGGTCGGACCGTCCGGAGCGGGCAAAACCACGCTCCTGCAACTGATCGCCCGCTTCTACGACGTCGACGCGGGCACCGTACGCATCGGCGGCGTCGACGTGCGCTCCATCGGCACCGACACGCTGATGGCCCAGTTCGCCATCGTCTTCCAGGACGTTTACCTCTTCGACGGCACGATCGAAGACAACATCCGCCTCGGCCGCCCCGACGCCACCGACGAAGAGGTGAGAACCGCGGCCGGTGCGGCCCGTCTCGACGAGGTGATCGACCGACTCCCCGGCGGCTGGGCAACGAACGTCGGCGAAGGCGGCACAGCGCTGTCCGGCGGTGAGCGCCAACGAGTCTCGATCGCCCGAGCCCTCCTGAAGAACGCCCCGATCGTCTTACTCGACGAGGTGACCTCGGCCCTCGACCCCCTGAACGAGGCAGCAGTCCATGAGGGCATCGAACGCCTGATGGCCGGGCGAACCGTCGTGATGGTGGCCCACCGCCTCCGCACCGTCCGCCGCGCCGACCGCATCGTCTTCCTCGACAACGCCCACATCGCCGAAGACGGCACCCACGACGAACTTCTCCACCGAGCAGGCCGCTACGCCGACTTCTGGGCGAGCTCCCTGACTCCGGTCACCTGACACGACGAAGCCGGGCCGCGATCATCGGGCCCGGCTTCGTCAGGTGCGTTATTCGTCGTCGAGCAGCAGACCTGTCGCCGCGGGTTCGTCGATCACCCAGGTGGTCGACTCGATCCCGACCGCGCCTGCCGACGGGATGTCGTCGGGGGAGGCGCCGTTGACGGCGGCGGCCACCGCGGCGGCCTTGGCCTCGCCGCTGACCACGAGCATCACGTGGCGGGAGCGGTGGATCGCGGGCAGGGTCATCGTGATCCTGGTCGGCGGAGGCTTCGGGCAATTGTGCACGGCGACAACGTATTCCTTGGTTTCCTGCACTGCGGGGGAGTGCGGGAACAGGGAGTCGATGTGGCCTTCGGCGCCCATGCCGAGGACGGTGAGGTCGAACTCGCCGCGCTCGTCGAGTTCGGTGTGCACGAGCTGGGCGTACGCGGCGGCGGCTTCCTCTGGAGAGCCGTAGGCGCCGTCGGAAGGAGCGATCGGGAAGACGTGCGCCGGGTCGAGCGGGACGAAGTCCAGCAGCGCCTCGCGGGCCTGGAGTTCGTTGCGGTCCTTGTCGCCGTCGGGGACGAAACGCTCGTCGCCCCAGTAGACGTAGAGGGTGGACCAGTCGATGTCGCCGGGGGACTGCCGGACTCGCTCGAGCAGGCGGATGCCGTCGCTGCCACCGGTGAGAGAGACCGACGCGTGGCCGCGTTCGGCCTGGGCGGTGACGATCACATCGATGAAGCGCTCGGCGGCCGCGTCGGCGAGAAAGTCGGCGTCGTCGTGGATCTCGATCGTGTTGGCGGGGAATTCGGCACCGAGGTCGTCGTGCACGTCTACGTGGTCACTCATAGGTCACCTTCTCGATTCCGGCGAGCGCCTCGGCGTAGATCTCGTCGGCATCGAGCCGACGCAGTTCTTCGGCGAGACAATCGCGAGTTTCCCGGCGTGCCAGCGCGATCCGCTGATCGGGTTCGCCGGTGCGGGTCAGCGTTGCCGTCCTTCCTAGTTGCGGGCGTTCGATGGCGATCGAATCGGTGGCGCGCTGGATTTCCACCTTCAACTCCCCGGTCTTGCGGATCACCGGGCAGTGCAGACGGGACGCCAGCCAACCGGCCAGGGTGTCGAGCGCGGGTTCGGAGGCCAGGCCGGACACGGTCACCGAGATGACCGGTTCGAACGGCGGCTCGTCCAGCGCCGCGGCCAGCAGTGCCCGCCAGTAGGTGATGCGGCTCCACGCCAGATCGGTGTCGCCGGTCGCGTAGGAGTAGCGGCGCTTCTTGATCGCGGCCTGTGGATCGCGGGCGTAGGTGGCATCGGTGATGCGGCGCTTGGCCAGCTTGCCCACCGAGTCCATCGACGGGAAGTCCGGCGCGCCACGCGGCCACCACGCCACCACCGGGGTGTCGGGCAGCAGGAACGGGGTCACGACGCTGCTCTCGTGGTTCACCAGCGCGCCCTGCAGGCGCAGCACGATCACCTCGGCCGCACCGGCGTCACCGCCGACGCGGATCTGAGCGTCGAGGCGGGTCTCGGCATCGCGGTCACCGCGGGCCAGAACGATGACGCGGCATGGATGTTCGCGGCTGGCGTCGTTGGCGGCGTCGATCGCGTCCTCGGCCTCGGAGGAGTCCAGCGTGCACACCACCAGGGTGAGCACCCGGCCCTGGGTGATCACGCCGTTGGTCTCGCGCAACTGCACCATCCGCTTGCCGACATCGACAGTGTTGGTATCGGGCATGTCGACGATCACGGACGCCGCCATTCCCGCCCGCTGCGCGCGAGCATCTCATCGGCCGAGGTGGGCCCCCAGGTACCGGCCTCGTAGGGTTCGGGTTTGCCGCCCGCGGCCCAGTGCGCGAGCACGGGATCGAGGATGCGCCAGGACAATTCGACCTCCGCGTTGACCGGGAACAGCGACGGCACGCCGAGCAGCACGTCGAGGATCAGCCGTTCGTAGGCCTCGGGGGAGGACTCGGTGAACGCCTCGCCGTAGCTGAAGTCCATGTTCACGTCGCGCACTTCCATGCCGGAGCCAGGGACTTTGGAGCCGAAGCGCAAGGTGATGCCCTCGTCCGGCTGCACCCGGATGACCAGTGCGTTCTGGCCGAGTTCCTCGGTCATGGTCTGGTCGAAGGGCAGGTGCGGCGCGCGCTTGAACACCACCGCGATCTCGGTCACCCTGCGGCCGAGGCGTTTTCCGGTGCGCAGATAGAACGGCACACCCGCCCAGCGGCGGTTCTCCACGTGCAGGGTGAGCGCGGCGTAGGTCTCGGTCCGCGACTGCGGATCGAAGCCTTCTTCTTGATGCAGGCCGACCACGTGCTCGCTGCCCTGCCAGCCCTCGGTGTACTGCCCGCGCGCGGTGGTCTCGTCCAGCGGCGCGACGAGTTTGGTGGCCGAGAGGGCCTTGATCTTCTCGGTGGTGAGCTGCATCGGCTCGAAGGAGGTCGGCTCCTCCATCGCGGTCAGCGCGAGCAACTGCAACAGGTGGTTCTGGATGACGTCACGCGCGGCGCCGATCCCGTCGTAATAGCCTGCGCGACCGCCCAATCCGATGTCCTCGGCCATGGTGATCTGCACGCTGTCGACGTAGTTGGCGTTCCAGATCGGCTCGAACAACTCGTTGGCGAAGCGCAGCGCCAGAATGTTCTGGACCGTTTCCTTGCCGAGGTAGTGGTCGATGCGAAAGACCTGCTCTTCGGGAAAGACCCGGTTGACCAGGGCATTGAGTTCCTTGGCGCTGGTCAGATCGTGGCCGAACGGCTTCTCGATCACCACGCGCCGCCACGGGGTGTACCCGTCGGGGTCCGGGGTGGCCTGAGCCAGATTGTGCTCGGAGAGCTGATCGAGCACCACGGGGAACATATTCGGCGGAATCGACAGGTAGAAGGCGTAATTGCCGCCGGTGCCACGGGTCTGGTCGAGATTTTTCAAGGTGTCGGCGAGCGTCGCGAAGGCCGCGTCGTCGTCGAAACTGCCCTGCACGAACCGCACTCCCTCGGCCAGGTGGTCCCAGACCTCCTGGCGGAAAGGGGTGCGCGCGTGCTTCTTCACCGCCTCGAGTACCACCGAGGCGAAGTCTTCGTCGGCGTAGTTGCGCCGAGCGAAGCCGACCAGAGCGAAACCAGGGGGAAGCAACCCCTGGTTCGCCAGGTCATAGATGGCCGGCATCAGCTTCTTACGGGACAGATCTCCGGTGACGCCGAAGATCACCATGGAGCACGGGCCCGCGATGAAGGGAACCCGTTTGTCGCGTTCGTCGCGCAGCGGGTTGTGCCACAGCCCCGCCGCCTGATCCGTCGATGCTGTGCCGGCCATCGTGTTAGTTGCCCTCCGCAGCGACGCCGAGCGCGCCGGTGGTCGCCTCGATCAGTTCACCCCACGCGCTCTCGAACTTGTCGACGCCTTCGCGCTCGAGCAGCGCGAACACATCGTCGAGATCGATACCGACCGCTGCCAGGTCGGCGAAGACCTGGGCACCCTCGGCGCCGCGGCCGCTGAGCGTGTCGCCCAGCACCTCGCCGTGATCGGCGAACGCCTGCAGGGTCTTCTCCGGCAGGGTGTTGACTGTGTTCGGGCCGACGAGTTCGGTGACGTAGAGGGTGTCGGGGTAATCCGGGTTCTTCACCCCGGTCGACGCCCACAGCGGCCGCTGCCGGTTGCCGCCCTGTGCGGCCAGGTGGTTGTAGGTGGAGGTATGCGCGCCACCGTCGAACACATCCTGGTACTCGGCGTACGCCAGCCGAGCGTTGGCCACACCGGCCTTGCCGCGCAGCGCGAGGGCCTCCGGGGTGCCGATCGCCTCGAGGCGCTTGTCGATCTCGGTGTCCACGCGGGAGACGAAGAACGAAGCGACCGAGTGGATCTTGGCCAGGTCGTGGCCGACGATCTTGGCGTTGCGCAGACCGTCGAGGTAGGCGCCCATCACCGCGCGGTAGCGCGGCACCGAGAAGATCAGCGTCACGTTCACGCTGATGCCCTCACCGATCACCGAGGTGATCGCGGGCAGGCCCGCCTCGGTGGCCGGGATCTTGATGAACAGGTTCTTGCGGTCGACGATCTTCCACAGCTCGATCGCCTGGGCGACGGTCTTGTCGGCGTCGAAGGCGAAGCGCGGGTCGACCTCGATCGACACGCGCCCGTCCACGCCACCGGTCGCCTCGAACACCGGCGCGAGCACGTCGCAGGCGGCGCGCACGTCGTCGGTGGTCATCGTGCGGATCGCCGCGTCGGCGTCGGCGCCTTGGGACGCAAGGTCTTTGAGCTGTCCCTCGTAGGCGTGGCCGACACTCAACGCGGCTTGGAAGATGCTCGGGTTGGTGGTGACGCCGACGACGCTGCGGGTCGCGACCAGTTCGGCGAGGTTGCCGGACTGGATGCGATCACGCGAGAGATCGTCGAGCCACACCGAGACGCCCGCGGCCGAGAGCGCGGCGAGATTCTCGTTCTGTGCCATGGTTTTTACCCCTTCACCTTGTCGGTGGAACGCAGTGCCGCGCGGACGACGGCATCGGGGGTGATACCGAATTCGCGGTACAGAGTCTTGTAGTCGGCCGACGCGCCGAAGTGATCGATGGACACGATTTCGCCCGCATCACCGACGAATCGGTACCACGGCATCGCGATACCGGCTTCGACCGCGACCCTTGCCCGCACCGACGGGGGCAGCACTTCGTCGCGGTATCCCTGATCCTGCACGTCGAACCACTCCACACACGGCATCGAGACCACGCGGGTCGGGATGCCCTGCTCCTCCAGGGTAGTGCGCGCGGCGACCGCGAGGTGGACCTCGGAGCCGGTGCTGATGAGGATCACTTCCGGGGCGCCGGTGGACGCCTCGGCCAGCACGTAGCCGCCCTTCTTGACGCCCTCGTAGCTGGTGCCCTCCAGGGTGGGAACGTCCTGGCGAGTCAGCGCCAGTGCGGACGGGCCGTCCTGCTGCGGCGACTCGTACACCGGGAAGTGCGAGGTGTGCTCGTCGGAGTCACGCTCGAGGATCGTGCGCCAGGCGTGGACGGTCTCGTTGGCATCGCCAGGGCGTACGACATTGAGGCCGGGGATCGCGCGCAGCGCGGCCAGGTGCTCGACCGGCTGATGGGTCGGGCCGTCCTCACCGAGGCCGATGGAATCGTGGGTCCACACGTAGATCGCGGGCACCCGCATCAGCGCGGCCAGGCGGACGGCCGGGCGCATGTAGTCGCTGAACACCAGGAAGGTGCCGCCGTAGGGGCGGGTGGGGCCGTGCAGCGCGATGCCGTTGAGGATCGAGCCCATCGCGTGCTCACGGATACCGAAGTGCAGGGTGCGCCCGTACGGGTTGGCCTTCCACGCGCCGGTGGAGATCGACTCGGGGCCGAAGCTCGGCTGGCCGGGCATCGTGGTGTTGTTGGACTCGGCCAGGTCGGCCGAACCGCCCCACAGCTCGGGCAGCTCGTCGGCGACCGCGGCGAGGAACTTGCCCGACGCCTTGCGGGTGGCCATGCCCTTGGGGTCGACCTCGAAGCTCGGCAGCGCCTCGGTCCAGCCCTTGGGCAGGGTGCGGGTCTGCAGGCGATCGAACAGCGCCTTGTTCGACGGGTTGGCCTCGGCCCACTCGTCGAAGCCCTGCTGCCACTGCGCCTGTGCCTGCGCGCCGCGGGCCAGTGCCTTGCGGGTGTGCTCGATGACGGCCGGGTCGACCTGGAAGGACTTCTCCGGGTCGAAGCCGAGCGCCTTCTTCACCGCGGCGACCTCGTCGGGGCCCAGGGCGGCGCCGTGCGCGCCGCCGGTGTTCATCTTGTTCGGGGCCGGGAAGCCGATGATGGTGCGCAGGATGATGATCGAGGGCTTGGACGTCTCGGCCTTGGCCGCGTCGAGGGCCTTCTCGATGGCCACCACGTCTTCGCCGCCTTCGACGATCTGTACCTGCCAGCCGTAGGCCTCGTAGCGCTTGGCCACGTCTTCGGTGAAGGCGATGTCGGTGTCGTCCTCGATGGAGATCTCGTTGTCGTCGTAGATCACCACGAGGTTGCCCAGCTGCTGGGTGCCCGCGATCGAGGAGGCCTCGGCGGTGACGCCCTCCTGCAGGTCGCCGTCCGAGGCGATCGTGTAGATGAAGTGGTCGAACGGGCTGGCGCCCTCGGCGGCGTTCGGGTCGAACAGCCCGCGCTCACGTCGCGCGGCCATCGCCATGCCGACCGCGGAAGCCAGACCCTGACCCAGCGGGCCGGTGGTGATCTCGACGCCGTCGGTGTGGCGGAACTCGGGGTGGCCCGGGGTGAGCGAGCCCCACTGGCGCAGCTGCTCGAGGTCGGTCAGCTCCAGGCCGAAACCGGCCAGGTAGAGCTCGATGTAGAGGGTGAGGCTGGAATGCCCACAGGACAGCACGAACCGGTCGCGACCGACCCAGCTCGGGTCCGCGGGGTTGTGGCGCATCGTGCGCTGGAAGAGGGTGTAGGCGACCGGCGCGAGGCTCATCGCGGTGCCGGGGTGCCCGTTGCCCGCCTTCTGCACGGCGTCGGCAGCGAGTACCCGGGCGGTGTCGACGGCCTTGGTGTCGATGTCCGTCCAGTCGCTGGGGTAGTTCCGCTGAGTGAGGGCGCGAATGTCGTCTGTGACTGGCACGACCGTGGTTCTCCTGACCTAGGTTTCGTCGACGGCGATAGCTTGGCTGCGGCGATGATGATCGAAGCGGGTCGCACGCGGCCGGGGTGCGTACCGATGTACAGGAATACCCTAGTGGTGCTGTGACACCGGATCGGCGCGAACCCTGGCAGTGAGTCTAGTGCGGATCGCCGCGTACCGGCGGTGTGCGGTGTCGACCGTCGCCGCGACGCACGCGAGGATCGTCGCGGTGCCGTTCACCTGCGCGTCGATACGGGTTCACCGCCGCGTGGGCCCGGGATACCCGGTCGCGAGGAGTAGTGACCGCGCCCACGGTGGCGGGGGTCTGGCGCGGAGCGGCAGGTGAGTGGGTCTACCATCCTCTGTAGTAGTGGCCGCGCCGCAGCCGCGCGCTGCTCGTTCCATTACCGGATGCGAAGCGAAGCACAGCGTGCGAGGAGAAACAGTGCGGATCGGTCACGAGCCGGGTAGTAGCGGTGCGCACGGAACTTCGTCGACGGCCCTGGCCGACCGCCTCGCGGGCGACAGTCTGGCCGCGCGAATCGTGCGCAAGCCCCTTGCCTATATCGCGCTCACCAAACCACGCGTCATCGAGCTGCTGCTCGTCGCGACCATTCCGACGATGCTGTTGGCCGACCGCGGCACCGTCGACATCCGACTCATCCTGGTCACCCTGTTCGGTGGCTGGATGGGCGCGGCCAGTGCCAACACCCTCAACTGTGTCGCCGACGCCGACATCGACAAGGTGATGAAGCGGACCGCGCGGCGGCCACTTGCCCGCGATGCGGTGCCCACCTCGCACGCGCTCGTGTTCGGCGTCGCGCTCGGCGCGATCTCCTTCGCCTGGCTGTGGTGGCAGGCCAACCTGCTCAGCGGCGCGCTCGTCGTCGCGACGATCCTGTTCTACGTCTTCGTCTACACCAAGGGCCTCAAGCGCCGGACCTCGCAGAATGTGGTGTGGGGCGGCGCGGCCGGGTGCATGCCCGCTCTGGTCGGCTGGTCCGCGGTGACCGGCGATATCGGCTGGCCCGCACTGGTGCTGTTCGCGGTGATCTTCTTCTGGACGCCGCCGCACACCTGGGCGCTGGCCATGCGCTACAAGGAGGACTACCGCGCGGCCGGTGTGCCGATGCTGCCGGTGGTCGCCACCGAGCAGGTGGTGACCAAGCAGATCGTCATCTACACCTGGTTGACCGTGCTGGCGACGATGGCGTTGGTGCCCGCGACGGGCGTCATCTACGCGGCGGTCGCGCTGGTGGCCGGCGCCTGGTTCCTGCTGATGGCGCACCAGCTCTACTCCGGGGTGCGCCGTGGTGAGTCGGTGAAGCCGCTGAAGTTGTTCCTGCAGTCGAACAACTACCTGGCGGTGGTGTTCTGTGGCCTGGCCGTCGACTCGGTGCTCGGGTGGGACACGGTGGGCAGCCTCGTCGGGCTGTAAGACATTCTTTCGCGACAGTGGCCGGGCAGCGATGCCCGGCCACTGGCGTTTCCGGACCCGGTCACGCTCGTCGGGTCAAGGGCGGTGTCGGGTGAACGTCACCAGCGATGTGCGAGGTGGCCGTCGGGTCGGATCAGGACGGCGGTGCCGGAGGTGGCCGCGTAGGCGGTGAAGGCGTGGCCGTCGGTGTCGACGAGTGTCGTGAACGTGGGGCGGTCGGTGTCGGTGGATCGGTCGCCGGGGGCGTCGAACCGGTGGATCTCGACGGTGTGGACGTCGGGATCATCGAGGGCTGCGGCGTCCGTCGCAGCGGGCCCGGGCGTCGGGGCGAAACGCAACAGGGTGGCATGCGGGCCACGGAAGAGGTCGAACAGGCGGATCGGTCGGCCGGATTCGTCGTGTAGCGGGGCGTCCGGTGCGCGGTCGCCCGCGACGAGCTGGCCGTGCTCGGTGGGGGAGCGATAGGTGATGCCGAGCTGGCGGGTTTCGGGGCCGCGCTGCATCGCGTCCTCGTCGCCGTCGACGAGTTTGTCGAGGAGTTCGGTGCTCAGGCCGAGGATCCGGGCCGCGACCGTGCGACGTTCGGATTCGTAGGTGTCGAGCGGGGCGGGGTCGCCGCCGAGCGCGGCGGCCAGTTTCCAGCCCAGGTTGTAGGCGTCCTGGACACCGGTGTTCAAGCCCTGGCCGCCGGTGGGCGGGTGGACGTGGGCGGCATCGCCCGCGAGGAGCACCCGGCCGTCGCGGAATCGTTGCGCGAGTCGAATGTTGGGGCGCCACACCGTGATCCAGGACAGGTCGCTCAGCACCAGACCTTCCTCGGGGCCGTGGCGGTCGGCGAGATCCTGCAGTGTGGCCAGATCGGGGGAGCGGTCGTCGGCCAGCGGGGCGGCGAACTGGAAGCGCCGCGCGCCCGGTAGTGGAGACAGGGCGAAGCCGGTCATCGGCTGGTCGGCCGCGGCGGCGAACCAGTAGCCGTACTCGTGGTCGAGGGCGTCGGCGCGGACATCGCCGAGCAGCATCTTGATCGAGTCGTCGGTGCTGCCGTCGAACGCGATCCCGAGGCGCTTGCGCACCGCGCTCGCGCCACCGTCGGCACCGATCAGGTAGCTCGCGCGCACCGTCTCCGGTGTGCCGTCGCGGTGCAATGTCGCCGTGACACCGGTGTCGTCCTGAGTGAAATCGGCTAGCGCCGTGCCGAATTCGACTCGCACCCCGAGCTCGGCGAGCCGTGCCCGCAGGATCGCCTCGGTGTCGGACTGGCCGAGCACCCAGGCATTCGGATACGGCACATCCGGCGTCGGCTCGACCGGTTCGGCCATGCGCCGCTCGCCGACGAAGGCCCCCGCGAAGTAGGCGCGCATCACCGGGAGCTCGCGCCCGGCCGCCAGTACCGCGTCGATGACGCCGAGGTCGTCGAACACCTCCAGGGTGCGCGGTTGCAGGCCGTCCCCGCGTGATCCCTGGAACGGAGAATCGGCCCGGTCGACGATCCGGACGTCCACGCCGCGCCGAGCGAGGTCGATGGCGAGGGTGAGACCGGTCGGGCCCGCACCGGCGACGAGTACCTGTTCTGACATGGAAATACCTCCTGAAACAAGAACTGAACCGACATTCAGTGAATATGAATTCAGTTTCAGTGTTGGTACCGTGCTTGTCAAGGAGGTGATGTCCGGTGGCGGGCAGCAGGCGCGAGAAATCCGCGGAAACCGAGCAGGCACTCAAGGACGCCGCCCGGCAGGTTTTCGCCGAACACGGCTACCTGAACGCGAAGATCACCGACATCACCACCGCCGCGGGCCGCGCCGCGGGCTCGTTCTACAACCACTTCGCGAGCAAAGAGGAACTGCTGCAAGCGCTTCTGCGCGATATGGCCGTCGCGGGTGACGAGCGCGCGGCCGATCCCGAGCACAACGGCGACTTCACCGATCCGGCGGCAGTGCGATACCACGTGCGCGGCTACTGGACTTTCGCCCGCGAACACGCCTCGGTCCTGCGCGCGATCGGGCAGGCGGCGCTGGTCAGCCCGGACTTCGCCCGGATCATCGCCGGGTTCGGCGCGGAGCAGCGCGCCGATATCGCCGATCACGTGGCGGACTTCCCGGAACGCGAACTACGCCTGCCGGGAACGGTCGACGCCAGCCTGGCCATGATGTTCGCGGCGGTCGACGGGATGTTGCGCATGGTCGAAGACGGGTCGGTGACCCTCACCGACGAGGAGGCGA
Organism: Nocardia salmonicida; assembly: GCF_036142455.1. Taxonomy (NCBI): domain Bacteria; kingdom Bacillati; phylum Actinomycetota; class Actinomycetes; order Mycobacteriales; family Nocardiaceae; genus Nocardia; species Nocardia salmonicida. The sequence continues at coordinate 3,506,670 of NZ_CP108014.1, read as the reverse complement.
TCGAGTCGATCACCCGCTTCGTCTACCGCGGCCTCACGGGCCGCGACTACTGAACCGAGCGCAGGGCCGGGCACCGGAGTGCCCGGCCGGTGTCGGCTAGGGCAGCAGGACGATCGAGCCGGTGGTCTTGCGGTCGGCCAGGTCGCGATGCGCCTGGGCGGCATCGGCCAACGGATAGGTGGCGCCGATGCGGAGGTTCAGGGTTCCCGCGGCGATCCAGTCGAAGACCTCGGTCGCGCGCCAGAGGAATTCGGTGCGATCGCGGGTGTAGGCGCCCAGCGACGGGCGGGTGAGCCAGAGGGAACCGGCGGCGTTGAGGCGTTGGGGGTCGAAGGGCGGGACCGCGCCACTGGCCGCACCGAACAGGGCGAGGGTGCCGCGGACGCGGAGCGAGGCGAGGCTGGCTTCGAACGTGCTGGCGCCGACGCCGTCGTAGACCGCGGCGACGCCGATGCCGTCGGTGAGGTCGCGCACGCGGGCGGCGAGGTCGTCGTCGTAGCGCAGGACCTCGGTGGCGCCCGCTTCGCGCGAGAGCTTTTCCTTGGCGTCGGTGGAGACCGTGGTGATGACCCTGGCGCCCTTCGCGACGGCCATCTGGGTGAGCAGCAGGCCGACGCCGCCCGCGCCCGCGTGGACGAGTACTGGGTCGCCGGGTTCGGGGGAGAACACCGATTCGGTCAGGTAGTGGGCGGTCATGCCCTGCAGGAGGGCAGCGGCCGCGACAGCGGGTTCGACGTCGTCGGGCACCTTCACCGCGACGGCCTCGTCGACGGTGACCAGGTCCGCGTAGCTGCCGGGCGCCGACGCCCAGGCGACTCGGTCGCCGACGGCGAACTCGGTGACGTCCGAGCCGATCGCCACCACGATGCCCGTGCCCTCCGAGCCGGGAAGGTAGGGCGTCGCCTGCGGATACTGGCCGGTGCGGAAGTAGATGTCGATGTAGTTGACGCCGACGCCCTGGGTATCGACCAGTAGCTGACCCGGCCCGGCCTGCGGGTCCGGCACCTCGACGTACCGCAGGACCTCGGGACCACCGTGCTCGGAAACCTGAATCGCGCGCATGAGTCCCCTTTCTACACCCCGTGTTCCGGACCACTCGGGGCTGGACTGGAAACTACCTGCCGGTAAACTCACCGCCATGAGTACAACCGCCGCCCCCGAGGCCGTGAAGGTGCCGGCCGAGGTCGAGAAGTCCATCGTGAAGTTCCTCGCCCAGCACGGTGGTTCGGGAACGGCCGTGCTGCAGTACCTCGGCAAGCAGGGCGTGCGGATCACCCTGGTCGGCGCCGACGGCATCCTCGGCGACCGGGTGGTCGGCGATATGGCGATCGCGAAGGCGCTCGTCGAGCGCGTCGACGGCCTCGCCGAGACCGACGAGTGGAGCCGTGAGCTCGGCTCGATCGTCACTCCCGCCCCGACGCACTGGGCCAAGATGGCCGGCTGGGTCGCCCGTCAGACCAAGTTCCCGAAGGCGCGTAACTGGAAGCTGCTCGCCGGCGCCTGACGGCCACCGACGAGAAAAGCCCGCGAATCGCACTGCGACGCGGGCTTTTTCGTTGTTCGAGGTGGTCGGATGTCAGCGCGGGGAAGGCTGCGACAAGGCAGGCGCGTCGATCTTCTCGCGCGTATGCAGTGACGCCCACAGTGCGGCGGTCGCCGCGGTGCAGGCCGCGGCCCCACCGACGTGGATGGCGACGAGCGCGGCGGGCACATCGGTGAAGTACTGGACGATGCCGACGAGCGCCTGCGCCAGCACCAGCCCGAGCAGCACGAACAACCGCTTGCGGATGGCCGCCGACATCCCGACGGCGTACAGGCCGAAGGCGAGTCCGATCAGCAGCGCGAGGTAGCCGATCAGCAGCTGCGAGTGCAGGTGCACCAGCGTGACGATCTCGACTTCCAGTCGCTCGACCTGTCGGTCGATGCTCTTGTCGCCGGCATGTGGTCCGGCGGCGGTGACCAGCGTGCCCGCGACGAGCACACCCGCGAGCGCCACGCCGGACAGCGCGGTGAGCCAACGCAGGGGAGCGGGTACCTGGACGGTCTCGATGCCGTCGTCGGGTTCGCTGATCTTGGCGTACAGCACCACCGCGAGCCACACCATCGCCATCGAGGCGAGCAGGTGTACCGCCACCGTCCACCAGAGCAGGCCGGTGCGCACGGTGATTCCGCCGATCACGGCCTGCACGACGGTGCCGCCGGGCATCAGCCAGGCATAGACCAGAACTTCCTTGCGCCTGCGCGCCCGGACGACGGCCAGCACGATCAGCGCGGCGCACAGCGTCACCGCGAAGGTGAGCAGCCGGTTGCCGAACTCCACGGTCTGGTGCAGGACCGGCACTTCCGACACCCCGATGGGGGTGAAGCTGCCGGGGAAGCACTGCGGCCAGGTCGGGCAGCCGAGGCCGGAAGCGGTGACGCGCACGATGGCGCCGGTCACCGAGATGCCCGCCTGGCTCAGGATCACCGCGACGGCGATGAGCCGCTGCACCCGCAGCGAGGGGAGCGGTAGCCGGTCGACGAGGCCAATGAAGGCGCGATACAGCACGTCAGGAATGGTACCGGCCGAGGATTCGGCGCTGATACCAGGGCTACTACAGTGCGTCGTTGGTCACGTCAGTGGAACCGGAAGAGCCGGGTCGCGAGCCAGCCGCACACCACGCCCCACACCGCGAGCACCGCCACTCCGAACCAGTCGATCGACCCCGTCAAGGCCGTGTCCAGCGCGAAAGCCAGCGCACCGGACGGGATGAGCCGCGCGATCACGGTCAGCGCGGTGGGCAGGGTGTCGCCGACGAGGACCAGGCTGGCGATGCCGAGCATGATGAACCACAGGATATTGGCCAGCGCGAGCACGACCTCGGCCTTGAGCGTCCCGCCGAGCAACAGCCCCATCGCCGCGAAGGCGGCCGTGCCGAGGGCGATCACCAGCGCGCCGAGGGCGAGTCCGCCGATACCGGGCCGCCATCCCAGCGCGACGCCGATCGCGCCGAGCAGGATCGCCTGCAGCACCACCACGATCAGCACGGCCGCGCACTTGCCCGCGATCACGCCCCAGCGGGGCAGCGGTGTCGCGCCGAGGCGTTTGAGGGCGCCGTAGCGGCGGTCGAAGCCGACGGCGATGGCCTGGCCGGTGAACGCGGTCGACATCACCGCGGTCATCATCACCATCGGCACGATCCGGTCGACCCGGTGCTCGCCGAGGTCGCCGAACGGCAACAGGGTGAGCCCGATGAGCAGGGTGATCGGGATGAACATGGTGAGCAGCAGCTGTTCGCCGTTGCGCAACAACAGTTTCAGCTCGAGCCCGGTCTGCGCCGTGAGCATCGCCGCCCGCGTGGCCGGATGCGGGTCGGGCGTGAAGGTGCCGGGCCGGAAACGGCTGGTGGTCTCGCTCATCCGCGCAGGTCCCGTCCGGTCAGTTCGAGGAAGACGTCTTCGAGGCGACGCTGGTCGATGCGGATGTCGGTGGCCAGCACGTCCATCCTGGCGCACCACGCGGTGACGGTGGCCAGCACCTGCGGGTTGATCTCGCCCTCGACGAGATAGGTGCCCGGCGTCGTCTCTCGCGGCGAAAAGCCTTCGGGGAGAGCCGATGTCAGCAGGTTCAGGTCGAGTTTCGGTGGGGCGCAGAACCTCAGCTGGCCTGCCGCGCCATGAGCGGTGACCTCGGCGGGAGTGCCCTGGGCGACGATCTGCCCGTGATCGATGATGACGAGCTGATCGGCGAGCTGTTCGGCCTCGTCCATCATGTGTGTGGTGAGCACGACGCTCACGCCGTCGCGGCGCAGGGCGTCGATCAGTTCCCAGACGATCAGCCTGGCCTGGGCGTCCAGACCGGCGGTGGGTTCGTCGAGGAAGACGATCTCGGGCCTGCCGACCAGCGCGCAGGCGAGTGCGAGCCGCTGTTGCTGACCACCGGACAGGCGTCGATAGGGGGTGCGGCGGTTGTCCTGCAGACCCAGCGTCGACAGCAGCCAATCGGGATCGATGGGATCGGCCGAGTAGGCCGCGACCAGATCGAGCATCTCCCCGGCGCGGGCGCCGGGATAGGCGCCGCCACCCTGCAGCATTACGCCGATGCGCGGACGCAACTGCTCGGAGTCGGCGATCGGGTCGAGGCCGAGGACGCGTACGGTGCCCGCGTCCGGGCGCACGAAGCCTTCGCACATCTCGACGGTGGTGGTCTTGCCCGCGCCGTTGGGGCCGAGCAGAGCGAACACCTGGGCGGGCTCCACGTCGAACCGGAGACCGTCTACTGCGGTGGTCTCGCCATAGCGCTTGACCACACCGTCGACGCTAACGGCGGGTCCAGGGCGACTTGTCACGATCTCACACGGTAAGCCGTGCCCTCCTGTGACGGAGCCGACACCCCCGCCTGTGCCCGCCATGGCAGCGTGTGCCGGGTGAGCGCGAAGAACAGCGCGAAGCACACGACGGCGGCGAGTGCGGCGCCGATGATCTGGAAGACCTGGAATTCCGCGCCACGCGGCATCACCAACATCGAGACCACCGCCGAGAACGCGACAGCGGGCACGCGGAACACCGGCTGGGTGGCCCACGCGGCCAGCGGCACGATGGCCCAGAGCAGGTACCAGGGCTGGACCACCGGAAACAGCAGCACGATCGCCGCGAGGGACACGCCCATCGCACCGACCGGATGCAGCCTGCCCATGCTGGTGGCGACGAGCATGCGGACGGTCACGAAGACCGCGACCAAGCCCGCGATCGGGCGGGTGATCGAGAGCAGCGCGGTGGTGTGATCGCCGAGGCCGAGCAGCACGCCGCCGAATCCGGTGACGATTCCGATGATGGTCGGCAGCGACATCCAACTCCGGACGGCGTTGGCGACGCTGAGGGTGTGGACCCAGCCGAAGCCGAGACCACTGGCGAATCCGATGAAAAGCGTTGTCGCCACGGCGATGACGCCCAGCAGCGCGGCGGCCTTCACGATGGCGACGAACGAGCCGCCCCAGCGTCTGGCCAGTGCCATCCCGACGAACCCGAGCGCGATGATGGAGGTGAGTTTGATCGACGACGACAGCGTGATCACCACCGCGCCACCGATCAGCAGCCCGTAGGCGCGGGCATCGAACGGTGGCAGATTCGTGGCCGTCAGCCGGTCGGGTCTGCCGCCCTCGCCGTAGACCGCGCGGAGCATGAGCTCCACACCGGCCAGCATCAGGCCGAGCATGAGCGCGTCGTTGTGCACGCCGCCGACCAGGTGGAACAGCACCAGCGGATTGGCCGCGCCGAGCCACAGCGCACTCACCGGCGCGACCCCGCAGCGCACCGACAACCGCGGCAGCGCCCACACGATCAGCGCTACACCGGCCAGCGCCAGTAGCCGGTGCACCCACACCCCCGCGATGATGTTGTCCCCGGTCAGCTCCGCGATACCGCGCCCGATCCACAGGAACAGCGGACCGTACGGCGCGGGCGTATCGCGCCAGATCGTCGGCACGTTGTTGGTCAGCACATTGTCGATCCCGAGTCCGGCGACCGGACCCTCGGAATAGGGGTCGATGCCGCGCGCGGCGATCTCGCTTTGTGCCAGATAGGAATAGACGTCGTTGCTGAACATGGGCGGCGCCACGGACAGCGGAATGATCCACAGCAGCAGCGTGCGATCCAGCTGCGAGCGGCTCAGCCGGTGTAGTGGCGAACCGGCGAGCCTGCCGATGGCGAAGCGCCCCAGCAGCAGCCACGCTCCGATCACCAGCGCGGTGCCGAACATGCACATTGCCAGTGAGCCGGTGTGCGCGCGCGCGAAGATGCCGAGCACGCGAACGCCCGAGACCGGATTCTGATGCACCGGCTGGGCGCCGATGCCGAGCGCCGCGATCGCCATGAGCACCGCACCGGTCGCGCCCATCAGCCGGATCCGGTCCAGTTGCGCGCGTTCGCGCTTGTCGAGCCCGGGGACCTCGGTCTCGTCGCGATGCAGCACCGCGACGGTGTGATCGGGCGCCGACACGTCGAGCCCGAGAGCTCTACGCCCGAACGCCAGTGTCTTGCGCGCCGCGCCCTCCAGTACTGCCACGAAGTCAGAGCCTAGTGTGCGCGGACACGATTACCCTCGGGCGGTCGAACGGGACCGTTGCGGCCGCGACCGAGTCGACGCGGCAGCGACCGGGGCATCCGCGAACCGGACCGGACGTTCTCCGCCTCGTGGACCACAGTTTCATCGAGCAGTCCCCACCGATCCGCACATCACCAGATATCGATCCACAGGGGCCGCTTCGGAACGTCGATCAAGGCCGACTTCTTATGAACGACGAGGGGAACCGGGGCCCCTATGCTCAGCCGTTCACTCATTGCTCGTGCCTTGGATACGCGGAACTGGTGGTACAAGAACTGCTTCTGTACCTGGACCTCCGCGCCGGAATCCGGGTGCGGGAACTGAGCTTCGATCTGGAGCCGCCACGAATCGAAGTTGAACAGCCTTCTACCGCGTTCACATTCCAGATCCGACTCGACCACGACTGCGGACACCTCGCTGCCGACCCGCTGGAGATAAGCCCGCCGCACCCGCCAAACACCGGCCAGGACGCCCATCCATCCCCAGACGCCCAGTATCAGGCTCGCTGGAAAGAACAGCGCCATGGCGACGTCGGAACCGGTCCATCGGGCCAGTGCGATACCGAGATTCAGTGCGCCTCCGAGGAAGGTCACCGAACCCACCACCACACCCGATATCCACACCAGCGTCATCGGGTTGACCAGTCTCCCCGACCGCGCCATATGAACTCCTCGAGCAAGCGAAAAATTTGAAGAGCCAACGGTAGCGGCGCCTCGGAACACGAATTAATGGCATGGTGCGTTTCAGCGCCAACGCCGATCGTCGGGGTAATCCTCGAATTCATCCGACCAGTCGCTGGGTCCGACCACGGTCTCCCCTGGTCGGAATCGGCCGGTGGGCGGCGGGGTGGGCGGCCACGCAGGCGGCGGTGGCGGTGGCGGCGCTTGCGGGGGTTCCGGTGTCCATTTCCAGGTGAACTCCTGTGGCAAGCTTTTCATCTCGGCGACCTCCGGTGGAACCGGACGCGCGAGTGTTTCGATGTCACACCATCGGCATTCGCCGGCGGCGACTCTGTCGGCGTAGGCCTTCAGTGCCGGTGACGCTGTGTCCATCCCGGCGACCATCGAGATGAACTCCTCGGTCACCTCGGTGGCACTGTCGAAGAGTTCTTCGACATCTATGCTGGTCAGGCGGATAGTGGCCGTGCGTAGATCGTCTGCCGCGTCCATGACCTTCCGCGCGAAAGCCTCCACCTCGGCGTCGAGGTTCGGCTCCCGCATGCTGCCCCACTGCGGCCGGGTCATTTCGCGTTCTCCCACGGTGCGGCACCGGTGTCATAGCCCTCGGTCGGCCGGTTTGTGGTGTCGCCGTAGTTGGCGATGCGCGTGAGATCCTGTCCGATAGCGGTTGCTCGGGTCGCCTGGTCGACCCGCTTGGTGACGGGTGCGACCGCATCCTCCAGCTTTTGTTTCGCGTTGTCCGTCAACTTGCCTACCGGATCCTTGATGTAGTCGAGTAGTTTCTGAAAAGCCTCGACGAGCTCTTTGATCTTGAGAACCGTGTTGATGGCGTTGGTGACTATGGTCGCGATGTCAACGACGAGTTTGGCGATCCGGGCAGCTCCCATCCCCGGGACGGCCGCGGACAAGATGTTGGCGACCGATTTTAGAGCACCTTTGATGTCGTCGAAATCGACATACTTGTTGAGCATCCCCCACAGGCCTTCGATGATCGCTTTGATCCCGTCCCTGATCAAATCGGCGACCACGCCCGCACAGTCGCTCACAACACGACCGACAGGGCCTTCCCACTTCATCGCGGCGATCTGCTTTGTTACCCAGTCCGTGAACGTTGCCGAGGCTTGACCGTCCCAGTTCGGGCTGTTGCCAGTGTTCCCGTCGATTCGCTTGACTCCGGATTCGAGGTTCTCACCGCATGCTTCGAGTCCGTTGCCAGCCGATTTGTAGACGTCACCGAGCCTGCGGATCTCGGACCAGTTGCCGGGAATCGGCGACAAACATTTGCCCAGTGGATCTTGTTCGTTACCTGCGGCCCGAGTCATGCTCTTGATCGATTCGTTCACGCTGCCGAGCGTGGGGAAGATATCTGCGATGAGACCGATGACGTCATCTTTATTCGCCGATGGTGGTTCGAGTTTGACTTCCTTCGGCTTCGGGTACGTAGCGGCACCCTCGTAGGCGGCCGTGGCGCCGGTCTCTTCGACGTTGTCGCCCACTGCGACACCGGATTCAGTGTGTGCGTTCAGCGCTGCGTAGGTTTTCTGATCCTGGCTGTGATACATCCAGGCGGCCTTGTTGAGTTCGGTACCGGTGCTCGCGGTGGTAGTCGCCAGCACGCCGTGGCGCTTGGACATCCAATCGGCGGCGTCATTGATGGGGTTTACCAGCGTGTCGATGATCGGTCCGTGGAGCCAATCAGCAGCCTTGCCCTCCTTCGCTACGAAGGCTGAGACCGCCTGGGCATCCTCAGCTATCGAGGTGATGAGGTTGCCGAGACCAGCAATCTCGCTGGGATTCGCCGCGAATGTTTCAGCCATCCGTGTTACGCCCTCACTCTGCGCTGCTCAACTAGGCGGAGCCGAATGCCGTTTCCCCACCGCCGGACTCCCGCTCCGGTCGTGGTCGGACTGTAGGGGCACGGCTATTGGGTGTCAACACCGCCGAATCAGTTGCCGCCGAGGGCTTCGCTGAAGATTTCGGCAAGCTGGCGGATCTGGTCACACGGCTCTGGCACGGCAACCGGACCGGGAGGCACGGTAAGGCGCACAGTGAAGGTGCCATCGGGGGCTTCGAGGGACGCCGTGCATGAGCTGGGGACCTGTGGAGTCCGGTACAGCACGGCCTCGCGCCCGCCGATCAGGTCGGAGTGGAAAATGCTGTGGCCCGGGTTGCGCCTGATTTCGTCCAGCGTCATGTCGCTCGACGTCACCCCTAACCCGCCGGTCGGATACTTCTCACCATCGACGAATTCCTCACGCCAGAATTGGCAACCGATTGTCGTCAAGAGGCTGGATGTGGTTTCGTCCGCAGCTCTTTCGCGAGTGGCCGGGTCGAATCCCGCCCGGGTCACCAGATCGTCGCCCACGCCGACACAGGGGTCGAACCGAACCTGGATGGCGCCTGTCTGTACCGGTGCAGGCGGGACCTGCACCTGCACCGAAGTGGAGGTCGTGGGTGCGGTCGTCGCCGAAACGACCGTGTTCGCGCGGTCCTCGGTGGAGTTTCCCGTACACGCAACCAACGCTGTCGCACTGACCGCTAGGCAACCTGCGGCGAAGCTTCTTTTTATCATCGGAGCCCGATCGTTGAGGTCACCGCGCGATATCGGCAGCACCAGGCGGTCACTGGTCATTCGTGATCATTACAGAAGGCCGCCGCACCGAACGACTCGGTCCGAACGCTTACAACGGCCCTCGGCCGGTCGTGCAATGTCGGAGTGGACTACCTGGGCGCTTCGGCGGGGGTCGGTGCGGTGACGGCCGGTGGTCCGACGAACACCGGCTGCTGACGCAACGAGAGCACCGAGGCGATGATCACGGCCACGCAGACCACCACGACCGCGCCGAGCGCCGCCCAGCCGATGCGCTGCGCGGACCGCTGATCACGGGCCGACAGCCAGCCGGGCACGAACAGGATGCCGAGCGCGCTCAATGTGCCCGCGGCCAGACCACCCAGGTGACCCCATAGCGAGATCCCCGGGATCGAGAAGCTGATCAGCACGTTCACGCCGATGACCACCAGCATCGGAGTCGGGCTCTGGCGCAATCGGATCAGCGTCACGGTGACGGCGCCGAACAGGCCGTACACCGCACCGGAGGCACCGGCGGTCGCCGTCACCGAGTCCGACAGCGCCATCACCGCGGCCGATCCGCCCAGCAGGGAGACCAGATAGACGCACCCGTACCTGACCCGGCCGAGGACCTGCTCGAGATCGCGCCCCACGACATAGAGCGCGAACATATTGACCAGCAGATGGATCGCGCCGTAGTGCAGGAACCCCGACCCGAGCAGTCGCCACCACTCGCCGTCGGCGACCAACAGCGGCACCAGGACGAACTCGCGGAATACCGACGACCCGCGATAATTGTCCATCGGACTACCGGCCTGGGCCGCGGTGACGAGATAGAGCAACACATTGACCGCTATCAACCCGTAGGTCACGTACGGAACCGCCGCGCCCGCACGCGCCCCACCGACGGTCCGCACCGGACGCACATCCTGCTGCCCCTGCCGCACGCAGTCGACGCAGTGCTGCCCGACCGCGGCCGGGCGCAGACATTCAGGACAGGCGGGCCGCCCGCATCGCGTACACGCGAGTCCGGTAGGCCGATCGGGATGACGGACACACGTGGGTGTGAGCGGGTTCGACACCCTGTCATCGTGCCAGACCACGCCGCTCGCCCGCCTCGTTCGCCACAGCGCACCTGGACCGTCGATCACTTCGGTTGTGGTGGGAATATCGTCGTCGAGCAACGCCGTGAGAGCGTGGTGAAGCACTCTCCGGCACCAGGTGCGCAGCGGGTGATCGCGGTCGAAGACCTGTGCGATGGGTCACCTGGTCATGCGTCGTCGATCGGTCCACAGGGGCCGCACCTGGGGTTTTGCCGGGCGGGAGAGTTCCCCGATGATCTTCATCGCAGGTCAGGGCACCCTTTGTCAGGCGACCCTTATTAGATTTAAGGAAGTAATTCCGCCACACTGGTGTTGTGAAAACCGTGGGTTTGCGGACAGGCGTGGAAAGTGACGGTCGTAAGACGACCGGCGCTCGGTCGTCCGCTGTCCCCACGGCGACCGCGCACGAAGGGCAGACCAGGGCGGCCATCGTCCAGTTGCTGCTCGAGCAGGGGCCCATCACCGCGACGGCGATCGGCACCGAACTCGGCCTCGCGCCCGCCGGGGTGCGCAGGCACCTCGACGCGCTCATCGACGCGGGTCAGGCTCGGGCGAGCCGCTCGGCGCCGTGGCAGCAGAAGGGGCGCGGCAGGCCGGCCAAGCAGTACCAGCTCACCGCGGCAGGCCGGGGCAATCTCGGTCACGCCTACGACGATCTGGCCGGGGCGGCGATTCGTCAGCTCGGTGAGATCGGTGGCGACGCCGCGATCGCCGAATTCGCGCGCAAGCGGGTTCGCGTGATCGTCGACGGCATCGAGCCCGTCGCCGACCACACCGCACCGGTGATCGAAGCGAAGGTGGAGGAGATCGCGGAAGCGTTCGCCGAGGCCGGTTTCGCCGCCACCACCCGTCAGGTCGGCGCCGGTGTGCAGATCTGTCAGCACCACTGCCCGGTGGCCCATGTCGCCGAGGAGTTCCCGCAGTTGTGCGCCGCCGAATTGGACGCTTTCCGCGACCTGCTCGGTACCCACGTGCAGCGCCTTGCGACGATCGCCAACGGTGATTGCGCCTGCACCACCCACGTACCGCTGGTCGCGGTGCCGAAGATCCCAACCGCCGCACAGCCCGCGGCGGGACGAACGAACGACTCCGGAAGGAGTGCCGAATGACGACCTCGACCGACCAGGTACAACCGCTTACCCAGGACGAAACCATCGCCTCGCTGGGCACCTACGGTTACGGCTGGTCCGACTCCGATGTGGCAGGCGCCAGCGCCCAACGTGGCCTGTCGGAGGCTGTCGTTCGCGACATCTCGGCCAAGAAGAGCGAAGAGGAGTGGATGCTCGACCTGCGCCTCAAGGCGCTGCGCATCTTCGACCGCAAGCCCATGCCGAACTGGGGTTCCAACCTCGAGGGCATCGACTTCGACAACATCAAGTACTTCGTGCGCTCGTCCGAGAAGCAGGCCGAGAGCTGGGAAGACCTGCCCGAGGACATCAAGAACACCTACGACAAGCTGGGCATCCCGGAAGCGGAGAAGCAGCGTCTGGTCTCCGGTGTCGCGGCGCAGTACGAGTCCGAGGTCGTCTACCACTCCATCCGCGAGGACCTGGAGAAGCAGGGCGTCATCTTCCTCGACACCGATACGGCGTTGAAGGAGCACCCGGAGATCTTCCACAAGTACTTCGGTTCGGTCATCCCCGCCGGTGACAACAAGTTCTCCGCGCTCAACACCGCCGTCTGGTCGGGTGGCTCGTTCATCTACGTGCCGCCGGGCGTGCACGTCGACATCCCGCTGCAGGCCTACTTCCGGATCAACACCGAGAACATGGGCCAGTTCGAGCGGACGCTGATCATCGTCGACGAGGACGCCTACGTCCACTACGTCGAGGGTTGTACAGCTCCGATCTACAAGTCCGACTCGCTGCACTCCGCGGTCGTCGAGATCATCGTGAAGAAGGGCGGCCGCTGCCGCTACACGACCATCCAGAACTGGTCGAACAACGTGTTCAACCTGGTCACCAAGCGCGCCAAGGCCGAAGCGGGCGCCACCATGGAGTGGGTCGACGGCAACATCGGCTCCAAGGTCACCATGAAGTACCCGGCGGTCTGGATGACCGGCGAGCACGCGCACGGCGAGGTCCTCTCCGTCGCGTTCGCCGGCCCCGGCCAGCACCAGGACACCGGCGCCAAGATGCTGCACCTGGCCCCGCACACCTCCTCGACCATCGTGTCGAAGTCGGTAGCGCGTGGCGGCGGTCGCGCGTCGTACCGCGGTCTGGTCCAGATCAACAAGGGCGCCCACGGTTCCAAGTCGACCGTGAAGTGTGACGCGCTGCTGGTCGACACCATCAGCCGCTCCGACACCTACCCCTACGTCGACATCCGCGAGGACGACGTGACGATGGGTCACGAGGCGACCGTCTCCAAGGTCTCCGAGGAGCAGCTGTTCTACCTGATGAGCCGCGGCCTCACCGAGGACGAGGCGATGGCGATGATCGTGCGTGGCTTCGTGGAGCCGATCGCCAAGGAATTGCCGATGGAATACGCATTGGAACTGAACCGGCTCATCGAGCTGCAGATGGAAGGGGCCGTGGGCTGATGTCGACGCTCGAGACGCCGATCCAGAATCCTGGCGCGGGCGCCGCGGTCAACAAGGGCGAGGTCTTCACCTCGTTCGACGTCGACCAGTTCGAGATCCCCTCGGGTCGCGACGAGGCGTGGCGGTTCACCCCGCTGCGTCGGCTGCGCGGCCTGCACGACGGCACCGCCGTTGCCGATGGTCAGGCAGTGGTCGAGGTGAGCGAGGTCGCCGGAGTCACCGTGGAAACGGTGGGCCGCACCGACTCTCGTCTCGGCCAGGCCGGTACCCCCGCCGATCGTGTCGCCGCTCAGGCCTATTCGGGTTTCTCCGAGGCGACCGTGATCACCGTCGGCCCGGAAACCGAGGTGTCGGACCCGGTGACGGTCACCATCACCGGTCCCGGTGAGGGCAAGACTGCCTACGGTCACCTGCAGGTACGCCTGGACAACTTCGCCGTCGCCACCGTGGTCATCGACCAGCGCGGCAGCGGAACCTACGCCGAGAACGTCGAATTCGTGCTCGGTGACAGCGCCAAGCTCACCGTCGTCGCGGTCCAGGAATGGAACGAAGACGCCGTGCACGTCACCGCGCATCACCTGAAGCTCGGCCGTGACGCGAACCTGCGCCACGTGTCGGCCACGCTGGGCGGCGACCTGGTTCGGCTGTCGGGCACCGTGCGCTACGCCGGTCCCGGTGGCGAAGCGGAGCTGTTCGGTCTGTACTTCGCCGACGCGGGCCAGCATTTCGAGCAGCGTCTGCTGGTCGATCACTCCGAGCCCAACTGCAAGTCCAATGTGCTGTACAAGGGTGCGCTGCAAGGCGATCCGTCCTCGCACAAGGGCGACGCTCGCACGGTCTGGATCGGCGATGTGCTGATCCGCGCGGCCGCCGAGGGCACCGACACCTACGAGGCGAACCGCAACCTGGTGCTCACCGACGGCGCGCGCGCCGACTCGGTGCCGAACCTGGAGATCGAGACCGGCGAGATCGCCGGTGCCGGACACGCGAGTGCCACCGGCCGTTTCGACGACGAGCAGCTGTTCTACCTGCGCGCTCGCGGCATTCCCGAAGACGTCGCCCGCCGCCTGGTGGTGCGTGGCTTCTTCTTCGAGATCATCCAGAAGGTCACGGTCCCCGAGGTCCGGGAGCGGCTCGAGGCGGCCATCGAGGCCGAGCTCGCCACTGTCGGTATCTGACACCACTTACTGCAACGAAGGATTCGAATTCGATGACCACCTTGGAAATCAAGGACCTGCACGCCGAGATCACCACCCCCGAGGGTGAGTCGAAGCAGATCCTCAACGGCGTCGACCTGACTGTGAAGTCGGGCGAGACGCACGCCATCATGGGCCCCAACGGCTCGGGCAAGTCCACGCTGTCCTACGTGATCGCGGGCCACCCGAAGTACACCGTCACCCAGGGCACCATCACCCTCGACGGTGAGAACGTCCTCGACATGTCGGTCGACGAGCGCGCCCGCGCCGGCCTGTTCCTGGCCATGCAGTACCCGGTCGAGGTCCCCGGCGTCTCGATGTCGAACTTCCTGCGCACCGCCGCCACCGCCGTCCGCGGCGAGGCCCCCAAGCTGCGCACCTGGGTCAAGGAGGTGAAGGAGTCGATGAAGGAGCTCGATATCGACTCGGCCTTCGCCGACCGCTCGGTGAACGAGGGCTTCTCCGGTGGCGAGAAGAAGCGTCACGAGGTCCTGCAGCTGGGTCTGCTCAAGCCGAAGATCGCGATCCTCGACGAGACCGACTCCGGTCTGGACGTCGACGCGCTGCGCATCGTCTCCGAGGGCGTCAACCGCTACAAGGAGCGTACGGACGGCGGCGTGCTGCTGATCACCCACTACACCCGCATCCTGCGCTACATCAAGCCTGACTTCGTGCATGTGTTCGTCAACGGCAAGATCGTGGCCGAGGGTGGCTCCGAGCTGGCCGACGAACTCGACGCGAACGGGTACGAGCGCTTCACGTCCGCGACCGCTGGAGCCTGATATGACCGCTACGGTGCCCGCCCTCGACGTGGCCCGGATCAGGGCCGACTTCCCGATCCTGCACCGCACGGTGCGGGACGGGAAACCGTTGGTGTACCTGGATTCCGGTGCCACCTCGCAGCGTCCGCTGCAGGTGCTGGACGCCGAGCGCGAGTTCTTGCTCACCCGGAACTCCGCGGTGCACCGCGGTGCGCATCAGCTGGCGGAGGAGGCGACCGACTCCTACGAGCAGGCGCGTGCCGATATCGCCCGGTTCGTCGGCGCGGATCCCGGCGAGATCGTGTTCACCAAGAACGCGACCGAGTCGCTGAACCTGGTGGCCAACGCGTTCGGTGACGACCGGTTCCCCTACAAGGTCGGCCCCGGCGACGAGATCGTCATCACCGAGCTCGAACACCACGCGAATCTCGTTCCGTGGCAGGAGCTCGCGCGTCGCACCGGCGCCACCCTCACGTGGTACGGCATCACCGACGACGGCCGCATCGATCTGGACTCGCTCGAACTGTCGTCCGCGACAAAGGTTCTCGCGTTCAGTCATCAGTCGAACGTGACCGGCGCCGTCGCTCCGGTGGACGAGCTGATCCGCCGGGCGAAGGCTGTCGGTGCGCTCGTCGTGCTCGACGCCTGCCAGTCGGTGCCGCACATGGCGGTGGACTTCCACGAGCTCGGTGTCGACTTCGCCGCGTTCTCCGGTCACAAGATGCTCGGCCCGATGGGCGTGGGCGGACTGTACGGTCGGCGCGCGCTGCTCGAGGAGACGCCGCCGTTCATCACCGGTGGGTCGATGATCGAGACCGTCACCATGGAGAAGACCACCTACGCGCCGCCGCCGCAGCGCTTCGAGGCGGGCACGCCGATGACCTCGCAGGTCGTCGGGCTGGCCGCCGCGGTGCGCTATCTCGAGGAACTCGGCATGGACGCGATCGCGGCCCACGAGCACGCGCTCACCGGCGCCGCGCTCGAGGGTCTGTCCGGTATCGACGGTGTGCGGATCGTCGGGCCGGTCGAGAACGTCGATCGCGGTGGCGCGGTGTCGTTCGTGGTCGACGGGATCCACGCCCACGACGTGGGCCAGATCCTCGACGACCAGGGTGTCGCCATCCGGGTCGGACACCACTGCGCCTGGCCGCTGCACCGCAAGTTCGGTGTCGCCGCCACCGCGCGTGCCTCGTTCGCCGTCTACAACACCCTCGATGAGGTCGACGCACTGGTCGCGGCCGTGCGGAAGGCCAAGACCTTCTTCGGAGTTGCCTAGATCATGCGTATGGAACAGATGTACCAGGAAGTGATCCTGGATCACTACAAGCACCCGCACCACCGCGGGCTGCGGGAACCGTTCGGTGCGCAGGTGCACCACGTGAACCCGACCTGCGGTGACGAAGTGACGATGCGGGTGCAGATCGACGACGCCGGCGAGGTCGCCGACGTCTCCTACGACGGCCAGGGCTGCTCGATCAGCCAGGCCGCCACGTCGATCCTCACCGATCAGGTGATCGGGCTGCCGGTGCAGCAGGCGCTGAAGGTCGTCGACTCGTTCAGCGAGATGATCTCCAGCCGCGGCACCGTCGAAGGCGACGAGGACATGATCGGCGACGGCATCGCCCTCGCCGGTGTCAGCAAATACCCGGCGCGGGTCAAGTGCGCGCTGCTCGGGTGGATGGCGTTCAAAGACGCTGTCGTGCAGATCAGTTCGGCCGAGGAAACCAAGGCACCGATGGGAAATGGGGAGTCTGCCACATGAGTGAGAGCACCGATACCGCACAGATCCCGGAAGCCGCCGAGGCAGTCGAGGTCGACAAAGCCGTCGAGGCTGTCGAGGTCGAGTTGACGGCCGAACAGATCCAGCACGTCGAAGACCTCGAAGAGGCGATGCGTGACGTCGTCGACCCCGAACTCGGCATCAATGTCGTCGATCTCGGCCTGGTCTACGGCCTTTCGGTCGACGCGGAGAACATCTGCACCCTCGACATGACGCTCACCTCGGCGGCCTGTCCGCTGACCGACGTCATCGAGGACCAGTCCCGCAACGCGCTGGTGCGCAGCGGTCTGGTCGAGGACCTGAAGATCAACTGGGTCTGGATGCCCCCGTGGGGCCCGGACAAGATCACCGATGACGGCCGCGAACAGCTGCGCGCCCTCGGCTTCACGGTGTAGCACTGCGCTTTTCGGGCCCGGATCCTTGATGGATCCGGGCCCTCGGCGTTTCGGTGTGATCATGCGCCGACAGGTCGCAGTGTGATCTTTCTCGGTTCGGTTGGCTATGACCGGGCGATCAGTGATGATCTTGAAGGTTCCGGACTTTCGGAACTGTTGTCAGAGGAGATCTTTCGAATGAGTTTCATGGGTAAGGCCGGCTTCGCCGTTGCGGCGCTGGGTCTTGCGGCCGGGTCGGTGTTCGGCGCCGGTTCGGCAAGCGCGGCGGGCGACCAGTGGGCATCGATCGCTGTGAGCGACGGCCAAGCGATCTATGGCACCAGTGTCAACCAGGCCGACGTCGAGTCCGCCGAGTCCGCCGCCGTCGCCGACTGCTACTTGGCGGATTGCCAAGCTGTGCTGACCTGGGCCAACGGCTGTGGCGTCCTGGTCGAGAGCAACAAGGCCCTCGCGTGGGCGTCGGGTGCGAATCGGGCAGAGGCCGAGCGCAAGGCCTTCGACCAGCTGTCGACGTGGACGCCGACCGCGGTGCTGGCCAACACCGGCTCGGCGAACCTGAGCGGTGCCCACGTTGTCGACGCGATCTGCACGGTGAACGCGCGCTGATCAATCGCGTAGCGAACGGGCCTGAATCCTCTCGAAGGGTTCGGGCCCGTTTCGTTGTGTACTAGGCGTTTTCAGCTGCGGAGACGGCGTCGATCCAGGCGCTGATCATGTCGGCAGTGCCGGCGATGATGGCCTCGAGTTCGACGTCGTCCAACTCGACCGAACGCAACGCGGTGGCGAAACCGGCGTTGAGTACGACGAAGGCCATCACGTCGATGTCGACGTGCTTGATCGGGCCGATGATCTGGAGGATGTAGAGCTTGATGAGCATCCGCAGTCGGGGTTCGAATTCGGGGATGCCGCTGCCGTGGAACTGTAGATCGGCGACCAGGGCCCGCACGAGCGGCCCGTTCGCGACGAGGATGTCCACGGCCGAGCGGATCAGGTCGACCACGGCATCGCGGGGGGATTGGTTCGCGCTAGCGGTCAGCAGCTGGCTGTAGCGCTCCTCTACCTGCAGAAACAGGCTGTCGTTGAGCTCTTTGACGATCTCGTCGCGATCGTTGAAATACCGGTAGAGCGTGCCGATGCTCATGCCCGCCTCGGTCGCGATCCGATTGGTCGATGTGTTGCCGATCCCGCGGGTGCCGAAAAGATGAGCGGACACCGTGAGAATGCGGGTTCTGGTTTCCTTCGCACGGTCTTGCTTGGGTCGTTTACGCTGCTTATCGGCTTGCGGGGGCATTTTCGGACCTCGACGGAAAGAAGAGTAGAAGGTGAGCTGTCGCTCACCCTACAGTCATGATCACAGAGAAACCGAAGTGCGGGCCATCACATGGGCCAACACGACGGAGGCACAACCACTACCGGCGGCGCCGGGGTGTAGAAGGAGGAGTCGACGATGACGATCTCACTGGACGAGACGGCCCTGTGGCAACCCTTGCGTGATGTGCGGACGATGACCAGCCGATTGGTGGGCCACTTCGTCGACAATGTCGCGACCTGCCGGACGCTACCCGGCGATGTGATCTCCGGCGATGTCACCTCGGTCACCCGGATGTGTCTGGAAATCGTCGGCGGAATGCTGGACGGCCGCGACGAGGAAGTGAAACTGAACCGGCTCGCGGTTGCGGCGGCGGGGTGGGCGCGCGAAGGCGTGCCGATCGACACGATCCTGCACGCCTTCCACGAGGGTTTCCGGCTCTCCTTCGACGCGGTCTACGACGAGGTAGCCGACGCCGACCGGGCGAGCCTGATCCACGGCTTCCGGCGGGTGGTCGAGATCTCGGACCTGCTGTGTACCACCGTGACCCGCTCCTATATCCGCGAGCATCGCGAGGCGGTCGGTGAGCATCACACGGCCGTGCACACTCTCACCTCGGCTCTGCTGGCCGGCCAGTCGACCGTCACCATGGCGCGCGAGGTCGGCATCACCGTCGCCGACGCGTATTCGGTACTCGCCCTGTCGATCGGGCAGCATCCCGACGAGCGCGATCCGCGGGTGAACGGCGCGGTGGTGGCGCGGCGTAAGCTGCGGCGGGTACAAACGGCGCTGGCGCACCGATGTGGTGAGCAGGTGCTGTCACTGCTGTCGGTCGACGGCGGTACCCTGCTGATCCCGGCCGATCTGTTGGTCGACGACCAGCTCGACGCGCTGGTCGAGGTGCTGTCGCGGGCCGCGCACGTCGACGTCACGGCGGCGCTGGTGCCCGCCACGACCGAGGAGATCCCCGACGCGGCACAGCGTGCCCACGAACTGCTGGACATGGTGGAGCGTCTCGACAGCACCCCCGGCCTCTACCGCTTCGGTGACCTGGCCTTGGAATACCAGCTCACTCGCCCCGGCCCCGGCCGCGCCCGTCTCGGCGAGCTGCTCGCTCCCCTCGACAACCACCCCGAGCTCTACGAAACCCTGCGCGTGCACATCGCCAACAACATGAACCGCCAGCGCACCGCTCGCCTGCTGCACATCCACACCAACACCGTCGATTACCGCCTGCGCCGAGTAGCCCAACTCACCGGCCTCGACCCGGCCCAGTCCTCGGGCCTGTGGCAGCTGCGCTCCTCGATGATCGCCCGCAGCTTCCACACCGGCGCCGGCGACCGATCCACCGTCGCCGAAACCCGAATCCCCCGCCGCCCCGCCCCTCACCCCTACCCCGACCTGGACGGCATCCGCACGGCCTGACCCGACCACCCGAGTGGACAGCGCCTGGGTCAGGCGAAGAAGCTCGGCAGGCAGATTCGGAACTTCGACGACAACGTGTGGGAGCGCGCGCGGTTCGACATCGTGGTCGCGGGGAGTGTGGCCGAGTTCGGCCAGGATGACGCGCTGCGGCGATATCTGGTCGGTACCGGATCGCGAGTGCTCGTCGAAGCCAGTCCGGTGGACCGGATCTGGGGGATCGGGTTGGCGGCCGACGATCCGGGTGCGACAGATCCGCTGCGGTGGCGGGGGCTCAACCTGCTCGGATTCGCGTTGATGCGGGCGAGGGAGGAGTTGGTTCGCCAGTAGGGGTTTCGGCCCGCCGCTACTTGTCGGAGGGTGTTGTTACGCTGTGGCGGACGAGCGGTTCGGGAGGAATCGGGCGTCACGACACGCGAGAACTGTTGTCGCCGACTATGTTTCGGCGCTATGACCGGTTTCGCCGAATGGTTGTCGTCGCGATGCCGGAAAGCTATTTCCGGGGGAGTGGGCGGGCCGTTCATGATGGGTTCGGCTTCGAGGTGCGGAGTCGACATTTCGACGGGGAGAATCTCTGATGTCTGTTGTGGGCAAATATGCCCTCGGTGTGGCTGCCATGTCCGCGGTGGCCGCGTTCACCGTGGTGAACGCGGGGGCTGCTTCCGCGGGGGCCAGCGGTGTGGCGATCGCCGAGGTGCCGGGGTACACGGCGGTGTCGCGCGATGGTGGCTTCCAGGCCGCGGCGGGCGACCTCTATGGGGCGCTTGCCTTGTCGGCGGGCCAGGCCGTGGTGGCCTCGGCGGTGAATTACGGCAGCTGGGCGGCGGCGAGCCAGGCCGCGCTCGATGAGTGCGGTGTGCGCGACTGCCAGGTCGTCGTCGAGTTCCGCAATGCCTGCGGTGCGGTGGCGCAGGGCGCGGACTACCGCTTCGGCTGGGCGTGGGATCACTCCCTGGCCGCGGCCGAGCGCTCAGCGGTGGATGTACTCGGCATCAGCGCGGCGCCGTTCCCGGATCCGGGCTCGGCCTCACCGCGTGCGGCGAGCGTCATCCTGTCGGCCTGTACGGCCAACATCTAGGAAATCTCCGAAAGCAGTGGCACGGACCGATCCGGTCCGTGCCACTACTGATTTCAGCGGCGCAGCACCTTCCTGGCGAGCCAGTTGCCGAAGAACTGCACACCCTGCACGCCGACGATGATGATCAGCACCGCCACGATCGTGACCTGCCACTGGAACTGCTGATACCCGTAGACGATGGCGAAGTCACCGAGTCCGCCGCCACCCACCGTGCCCGCCATCGCCGAGATATCGACGATCGAGATCACCACGAAGGTATAGCCGAGGATCAACGGCCCCAACGCTTCCGGGATGAGCAGCGTGAAAATGATCCGCAGCGGTCCCGCACCGACCGCACGCGCGGCCTCGATCACGCCGGGATCGACCGTCACCAGGTTCTGCTCCACGATCCGGGCGATCCCGAACGAGGCCGCGACGATCATCACGAACAGCGCCGCCTCGGACCCGATCGTAGTGCCGACCACCTCCAGGGTGACCGGGCCGAGCGCGGCCAGCAGGATGATGAACGGAATCGGGCGCACCACATTGACGAACACATTGAGCACGAAATAGATCGGCGCGTTCGCCAGCAGCCCACCCTTGCGGGTGGTGTAGAGCGCGGTCCCGAGTATCAGTCCGATCAGGCCCGCGACAACGAACGTCACGCCGACCAGGTAGATCGTGGTCCCGATCGCCTCGAACAGCGTGGGCCGCAACTTCTCCCAGTTGGTCTCCATCAGCCCGCCTTCCGTTCCAGGTCGGCGACCACGCGATCCAGCGCGGCATCGGGCCCGTGCAGCGCCAGGGTGACGCTGCCGAATGTCTTGTCCTGCAACGTGCTCACCCCGCCGTAGACGATCTCGAAACGCACGTCGGCGGCGGTAGCGGCGGCCAGTGCCGCCCCGATTCCGCTGTGATCGTCGATGTCGACGGTCACCAATCGGCCGCCGTGCAGCTCCCGCAAGCGATCCAGTTCCGTCGCGTCGGGCCGGTTGTGCAGCACCGTCGCCACGAAGGAGCGCGTCGGCGCGGCCTGGGGTGCGGCGAAGACATCGAAGGTGGCGGCCAATTCGACGATCCGGCCTTCGGCGAGCACCGCCACCCGGTCGGCGACCGCGCGGATCACATCCATCTCGTGGGTGATCACCACGATGGTCACCCCGAGTTCGGCGTTGATCTTCTTCAGCAGTCGCAGCACCTCACCGGTGGTTTCCGGGTCCAGCGCGGAGGTGGCCTCGTCGGCCAGCAACAGCGAGGGCGAGGTGGCCAGCGCCCTGGCGATTCCGACACGCTGCTTCTGCCCGCCGGAGAGCTGATCGGGGTAGGCACGCGCCTTGTCGGTGAGTCCGACGAAGTCGAGCAGCTCGGCCACCCGCGCCTTGCGCTCGGCTCGCTTCCAGCCCGCCACCTTCAGCGGATATTCGATATTGCCCGCGGCAGTGCGTGATCGGAACAGGTTGAACTGCTGGAACACCATGCCGATATCGCGGCGCAGCGTGCGCACCGCCGACTCCGGCACCCCGGTGATGGGGGTGCCGGAAATCGTGACGGTGCCCGAAGTCGGCTTGTCCAGCGCGTTGATCAGCCGTACCAGCGTGGACTTGCCCGCCCCGGAATAGCCGATGACGCCGAAGATCTCACCCGATTCGATCCGCAGGTCGATATTCTCGAGTGCGGTGTGCCGATCGCCGCCGCTGCCGAAAACCTTGGTGACGGAACGAAATTCGACGGCGGCGGGTTGTCCACTCACTTGGTCGTGCGGATGCCCTGCTGCACCCGGTCCAGGATCTGTTCGAGCTCGGCGCCGGGACGGTTCACCGCGACCGCGGTGCCCTTGGTGACCTCGGCGTGGGCGGTGGCCACGGCCGGGTCCTTCCAGATCTCGACCAGCTTCAGATACGTCGGATTCGTCTTGTCCTCGGCGCGGCTGACGATCACATTGATATACGGCTCCGCCGCCGGATTGTTCGGATCATCTTTGTACAGCGCCGATTTCGGGTCGACACCCGACCGATCGAGGAAGGTGTTGTTGATCACCGAGCCGTCTACGGAGGGCAGCGACAGCGCGGTCTGGGCGGCGTCGACCGGGGTGACGCGTACCTTGGAGGCCGCCTTGTCGATGTCGGCGGGGGTCGGCTGGACCGAGGTGCCGGTGATCTTCAGCAAGCCGGCGGCTTGTAGTACGAACAGCGCGCGCGCCTGGTTGGTCGGATCGTTGGGGATCGCGATCTCACTGCCGGCCGGGATGTCGGCGAGGGCCTTGTGCTTCTTCGAGTACAGACCCAGCGGAACGATGTAGGTCGAGCCGATCGGGGTGAGCGTATCCGAGCTCGCGACGTTGTACTGGCCGAGGAACTGTAGATGCTGGAACAGGTTGAGGTCGATCTGTTTCTGCGACAGCGCCGTATTCGGCTGCTTGTAATCGGAGAAGTTGGTGACCTTCAGCGTGATGCCCTGCTCTTTCGCCTTCTGTTCGAAGACCTCGAAAGCCTTGTCCTTGTCGGTGGTGCCGATCCGCACGACCGTGCCCGACTCGTCATCGGAACCGCACGCGGTCAGGGTGAGGGCCGCGGTTGCTATCAGCACTGGGATCGCCAGTGTCCGACGGAATTTCACTTGTACTCCCGAATCGCTCGCAGAAGATGAACTCGGTCATCCAAGCTGTCGGCGCGACCCGCCGACAACGGTTTGACTTGCCATGAGCGAAATCCTCGCAAATAGTGGGACGCCCGTCTAACTTGCGGACAATGCAAATCCTGCGCCGTGTCCGGCCCCGGGGATCAGCTCAGCGGGCGTTCTATCGAGAGTCGCCCGCGGCGGACGAGGTCGCGTTTGGTGATCGGCGGCAGCGTGGCGTCGTCGTCCGGGGCGGCGGGGTTGGGTCGCACCAGCAGGGTGACGGTCGCGGCGGGCACGAATCCGCTGCTGGTCATCAGTGCGGCCGAAGCGCTGTTGCGGTCCTCGACATCGGTGACGATATGGCGGGCACCGCGCGCGAACAGCGCCTCCGAACACACGTTCACCAGCCGCCGCGCGATCCCGTGGCCCTGCATATCGGGGGCGACCGCGATCCACTCCAGATACGCCCAGTCGTCGCGATGCTCGAACTCCATCGACCCGAGGACGAAACCGACCACCCGGTCGGAATCCAGGGCCACCCAGCAGGCGTTGTCGGGGCTGTCGAGGTGCTCGGCGACGGCCGTGAGCGACCACGACGTGTACGGCTTGATGGTGGTGTCGAAGACCTGATGGCCGAGGTCGAGGACTTGACGCAGGTGTCCCAATCCCATCGGCACGACAGCGATGGCGGTGTCCATGGTCGCCAGTGTGCCCTACGCGCCCTTGCGGGTCGCGGTCTTGGACGCGGTGGATTTGCTCGCGGCGGCCTTGCGTGGCGCGGCTTTCTTGGCCGCCTTCTTCGCGGCCTTTTTCGCGGGCGCGGCGGGGGCGGCTTCCCGGCGACCGCTGGCCTCGAGGCTGCGTTGCAGCGCGGCGACCAGATCCACGACTTCGGCGTCGGCCTGCTCGGCGGGCGCGGTTTCGGCGGCGGGTTCGACCTTGCCGGTGCCGCTGGCAATGGCCTCGTCGAGAAGCTTCTGTAGTTCGATCTGGTATTCGTCGGTGTATTCGGAAGGGTCGAAATCGCCCGACATCGACTCCACGAGAGTTTCGGCCATCTTCAGTTCCTGCGGGCGCGGGGCAGGCGCTTCGTCGAGCGAGGGGAATTCCACGGCGCGCACCTCGTCGGGCCAGAGCAGCGTCTGCAGGACCAGCACGCCGTCACGCACGCGCAATGCGGCCAGGCGAGTCTTCTGGCGCAGCGTGAAATGCACGAGCGCGGTCTTGTCGATGCGTTCGAGGGTCGCCGCCAGCAACTGATAGGCCTTCGGCGTCGTGGAATCCGGTTCGAGGTAGTAGCTCTTCTCGAACAGCACCGGGTCGATCTGATCGGACGGCACGAATTCCAGCACCGGAATCTCGTGCTTCTCCGCGGCGGGGAGTTTCGAGAAATCGGCGTCGGTGAGCACCACCTGCTCACCATCCGGCGAGGTATAGGCCTTGTCGATATCGGCGAACTGCACGGAATTGCCGCACACCTGACAGACCCGGTCATATTTGATCCGGCCCCCGTCCTTGGCGTGGACCTGATGGAACCGAATGTCGTGGTCCTCGGTCGCGGTATAAACCTTGACCGGGACATTCACCAGCCCGAAAGCGATCGAGCCCTTCCAGATCGACCTCATGCAACCCATCATTGTCGATAGGTAGCGCCCTGGTGAGAAAGCGCTCCCGAATAGGTGCGGGCCCGTGATCCGGCGGTGCTTGAAATCGTCGTGTCTGATCCAATCAACGGGTGAGTGCGGAAGTGATCGTCTGTGGGCTCGGTCCGGCAGGACGGGCTGTTGCTCATCGTGCGCTGGCGGCGGGCCGCGATGTCACGGTGATCGATCCGTATCCGGATCGGGTGTGGACGCCGACCTATGCGGCATGGGCCGATGAATTGCCCGGGTGGTTCGATCCCGGCGTAGTGGCGGCGACGGTGGACGCGCCGACGGCATGGGCGGTGGGCGAGCATCGGATCGACCGCGTCTATCAGGTGTTCGATACGGCGGCACTGCAGTCCTCGTTGACGGTCGACGGGGCGACCGTGATCGCGGACCGGGTCGTCGAGGTGGAGGCGCGATCGGTGCGGACGGCGGGTGGGCTGACCCGTACCGGTCAGGTGGTCGATGCGCGAGGATTGCCTCGGTCGTCGCGCCGGGCGGAGCAGACCGCCTACGGCGTAGTCGTGGCCCGGACGGGACTCGAGCCGACGCTGTTCATGGACTGGCGTCTCGACAACGGCGCGGACCCCGTCGACCCGCCGTCGTTCCTGTACGCCATCCCGCTCGGTGCCGACACCGTGCTCCTCGAGGAGACCTGCCTCGCGGGCCGGCCAGCGCTCGCGCCGGAGGTGTTGCGGCGCAGACTCGAACATCGGTTACACGCGCGGGGGATCGCGCTCACGGGAGCAGAACCTGTTGAGCGAGTGCGCTTTCCGGTGCAGGGAGGCAAGCCGGGAGGTAGTCGATTCGGTGCCGCCGGTGGCCTGATCCATCCCGCGACCGGATACAGCGTCGCCGCCGCACTCGCCGCGGCGGACACCGTGGTCACGGGTGGCACGGTGTGGACTCCGCAGGCGCGGGCCGTAGCTGCCCTGCGTCGCGCGGGACTGCGTGCGCTGCTGGCTCTCCCGCCCGGCGAGGTCCCGGTGTTCTTCGAGGTGTTCTTCGGTTTGCCCGCCCCGCTCCAGCGTTGCTATCTGTCCGGCCACGACGACCTTCGCGGCACCCTAGCCGCGATGCGCGCGCTGTTCGCCGACCTGCCTCCGGCTCTGCGCCGCACTGTCATGACCTCGGTCGTCGGTGCGGTCGGTCGGTAGTCGAAGCGTGCTGGTGCCCCGGCGCGAAACGGTGCGGCAGAGGCTCCTCGGCGTTCATCGCGCTCGGCCCGGACAGCTCCCGCGGCCGTCGGTGGAGGGATCGGAATCGTCGTCGTGGCGCGGTGGCCGAGACCGGTAGCTGACCGGGACGAACAGGGGTGTGACGGAGGCCCGGCGGTACCGCCACGAAGTTGCTACGATCGCTCAGCGAACGCGCCGACCCGCCAACAGGATCGGGCCGACGAGGCGGACCGGCCGGAAGTATTTCCAGCTCCCACACGTCGATGTGCGTGCCGCGCAATGGCGTGACGAGTTAGGGGACAATCCGGTGTTCGAATTCACCAGGCGGCGCAGCTGCTGGGTGCTCGGCGTTTTCGCGGTGCTCGCGGTGGTGCTCGGCGCGCTGGGAGCCACGCTGTTCGAGCGGGTGGAGGGCGGCGGATACACCGACTCCGGCAGTGAATCCAGCCGTGCGCTCGAGGTGTTGCGCGAGGAGTTCGGGCAGGCGCCGCCGAACCTGCTGTTGCTGGTGGAGACCGAGTCCTCGGTCGAGGACCCCGAATCCACCGCGGCGGCAACGGCATTGGTCGCCAACCTGCAGGAACGCGCCGGCGTCACCGAGGTGATGTCGTACTGGACCTCCCACCAGCCCGCGCTGCGCAGTGTCGACGGCAAGCAGGGCCTGATCGTCGCGAGCGTGCTCGGCAGCGAACGCGAGATCGACGAACGCGTCACCGCCATCTCCGAAGAGCTGACGGGCGAACAGGGATCGTTGCAGGTCAGGGCGGGCGGCTTCGCCATGCTCATGCACGAGACGGTGCAGCAGAGCAAGACCGATATCGCCAAGGGTGAGGCCATCGCCTTCCCGCTCACGCTGATCGCGCTGTTGTTCGTCTTCGGCGGTCTGGTCGCCGCGAGCCTGCCGCTGCTCGTCGCGGTCGGCACCGTGCTCACCACCATGGGCGCGCTGTGGTTGCTCACCCTGTTCACCCCGCTGTCGGTGACCGCCACCAATGTGGCGACGCTGCTCGGCCTCGGTCTGGCCATCGATTACAGCCTGTTGATCGTCAACCGCTACCGCGACGAACTCTCCGAAGGCCGCACCCCGGCCGGTGCGGTGGCCACCACTCTGCGCACGGCGGGTCGCACCGTCGCGTTCTCCGCGCTCACCGTCGCGGTGGCGCTGGCCGGGTTGCTGTTCTTCCCGCTGCTGGCGATCCGGTCGATGGGCTACGCGGGCATCGTCGTCGCGGCGCTGGCCGCGCTGGTCTCACTCACGGTGCTGCCCGCCGCGCTGTTGCTGATCGGCACGCGCATCGACAAGGGTCAGCTCGGCTGGTGGTTCCTGCGTGCCCCGCGCCCCGCGCCGGGGGAGGGCGCCTGGCACAAGCTCGCCACCGCCGTGATGCGTAAGCCGATCTCGATCGGACTCGCTGTCACCGCGCTGCTGCTCCTGCTCGGCGCGCCGTTCCTCGGCGTGAACCTCGGTTTCCCGGACGAACGCACGCTGCCGGAATCGATGAACTCCCGTCAGGTCACCGAGATCGTCGCGCGCGACTTCGGCGAGAGCGACCAGCACACACTCGTCGCGGTGCTTCCCGACAGCGCGTACAGCGCCGCGGGACTCGACACCATCGCCCGCGATATGTCCGACCTGGACAATGTCCGTCGCGTCGACACCGCCACCGGCAGCTACGCCCAGGGCGGGCTGCTGCTCGAGCCCACCGCGGCGAACTCGCGATTCCGGGTCGAGAAGGCGGTCTACCTGTCGATCGTGTCGAGCACCGGCGACAGCGATGCCCTCGCCGACCTGGTCGAGCAGGTGCGCGCGGTGCGGACGCCGAGCGAACTGCTGGTCGGCGGCGTGGCCGCGGCCAATGCCGACTCGGTCGCCGCCATCGAGAACGAACTGCCGTGGGCGCTCGGCTTCGTGGCGATCATGATGCTGATCGTGCTGTTCGCGCTCACCGGCAGCGTGGTGCTGCCGGTGCTGGCGGTGATCCTCAGCGCGCTGAGCCTGACCGCGACATTCGGTGCGCTGGTATGGATCTTCCAGGACGGGCACCTGTCCGGGGTGCTCGGCTTCACCGTCACCGGGGATCTGTCCGCTACGGTCCCGGTGATGTTGTTCGCCGCCGCCTTCGGGCTCGCGATGGACTACCAGGTGTTCCTGCTGTCGCGGATTCGGGAGGAATACGACCGCACCGGCAAGAACGAGACAGCGGTCGCGCTCGGCCTGGAACGGGTCGGGCGCATCGTCACCGCCGCCGCGATCCTCATCTCGCTGGTGTTCCTCGGCTTCCTGGCCTCCGACATCACCTTCATGAAGGCGTTCGGCATCGGCCTGCCGTTGGCCGTGATCGTCGACGCCACCCTCGTGCGCGGGTTCCTGCTGCCCGCCACGATGAAGGTGCTCGGCGACGCGAACTGGTACGCACCGGAATTCCTGCGTCGCCTGCACGACCGGTGGGGCCTGGACGACAGCGGTGCGGCGCGCTCGCCGAAACGTGAAGTGGTGGTGCGTGATCCGCTCGCCGCCAGGCCGGAGGAGATCGTCGTCGCGGATCCACTCGCGCGGGCGGAGGCGGCGCGGGCGCAAGCGGCCCGAGCCGAGGCCGAGCGTGCCGACGCGGCGCGGGCCGAGGAAGGTGCGCGCGAGAACTCGCGGGCGCAGGAGAGTATTTCGGTCTCGACGGGAAGCCGCGAGACCTCGGTCTGACCAGACATCGCAGGGCGGGCAACGCGGAATCGCTGCCCGCCCCTGCGAGTGTCAGATGCCGCCGGTGGACAGGAACCCGCCGTCGACCCGCACGCAATCACCGGTGATCCACGCGGCCTCGTCGGACACCAGGAAGGCGATCAGCCGGGCCACATCCTCGGGCACGCCGAGTCGCTTCATCGGGTACACGCTCGCGGCACGCTCCTCGTCGTCGGAGTACAGCGCGTCGGCGAACTTGGTCTTGACCACTCCCGGCGCCACCGCGTTGACACGGATCTTGGGGCCCAGCTGCCAGGCCAGCTCCTCGGTGAGCCGGATCAGCGCCGCCTTCGACGCGCCGTAGGCCGAGATGACCCCGGACGACCGGATACCCGCGACGCTGGCCACGTTCACCACGGCGCCGCCGTGCTCGGCCATCCACGCGCGGTAAGCCTGCTGCACATAGCCGAGCGAGGCCACCACGTTCACATCGAAGATCTTGCTGACGCCACCCAGATCGGCGTCCATCAGCGGACCGTAGACGGGGTTGATGCCGGTGTTGTTGATCAGGATGTCGAGCGAGCCGTACTCGGTGACGGCCCTTTCCACGGCCTCCGCGCGCGCGTCGGCATCGCCCGCGTTGCCGGCGAGAAAGCTCACCTGGCCTTGGTGGCCCAGCGCGCGCAGCTCGGTGGCGGCTGCCTCCAGTGGTTCGGGTTTACGCGCGGTGATCAGCACGTTCGCGCCCCGGCGCATCAGTTCGGCCGCGGTCGCGAGGCCGATGCCGCGACTGGCTCCGGTGACGAGAGCGGTACGGCCAAGGAGATCGGTAGTCATGGCATGAGAGTAACCACGCTCACATCGGGCAGCGCCGGGTGCGGCTTCCTGAGGTGTCGACGGTAAAATAAGTGGTTCTTGCCGATATGCCTTTCCCGTTTGTCTTACTCTGAGGAGAACTCTGTGATCACGGCGACCGACCTGGAGGTCCGGGCCGGAGTCCGCACCCTGCTCTCCGCTCCTGGGCCGGCGCTGCGGGTGCAGTCCGGCGACCGGATCGGACTGGTCGGTCGTAACGGTGCCGGGAAGACCACCACCCTGCGCATCCTCGCGGGTGAGGGTGAGCCATACGCCGGCAAGATCACGCGTTCCACCGATATCGGCTACCTGCCGCAGGACCCGAAGGAAGGCGATCTCGATGTGATCGCCAAAGACCGGGTGCTCTCGGCGCGCGGGCTCGACATCCTGCTGCGCGATATGGAGAAGGCCCAGGTCGAGATGGCCGAGGTCGCCGACGATGCGGCCCGCGACAAGGCGATTCGCCGGTACGGACGCCTCGAGGACCAGTTCTCCTCGCTCGGTGGCTACGTCGCCGAAAGCGAGGCGGCCCGCATCTGCAACAGCCTCGGCCTGCCCGACCGCGTCCTCGATCAGCAGCTGCGCACCCTCTCCGGTGGTCAGCGTCGCCGCATCGAGCTGGCTCGCATCCTGTTCTCCGCCTCCGACGGCTCGGGCGGGCGCTCCGACCGCATCCTGCTGCTCGACGAGCCGACCAACCACCTCGACGCCGACTCCATCACCTGGCTGCGCGGGTTCCTGCAGAGCCACGACGGCGGCCTGATCGTGATCAGCCACGACGTGGAACTGCTCGGCGACGTGGTCAACAAGGTGTGGTTCCTCGACGCCGTGCGCGGTGAGCCCGACGTCTACAACATGGGCTGGAAGAAGTACCTCGACGCGCGCGCCACCGACGAGCAGCGCCGCGTCCGCGAGCGCGCCAATGCCGAGAAGAAGGCGGGTGCGCTGCGTCAGCAGGCCGCCAAGCTCGGCGCGAAGGCCACCAAAGCCGCTGCGGCACACCAGATGGTGCGTCGCGCCGAACGGTTGATCAACGACCTCGACGACGTGCGCGTGAGCGACAAGGTCGCCCGCATCCGGTTCCCCGAGCCCGCGGCCTGCAGCAAGACTCCGCTGATGGTGAAGGACCTGACCAAGCTCTACGGTTCGCTCGAGATCTTCACCGGCGTGAACTTCGCCGTCGACAAGGGCAGTCGCGTGGTGGTGCTCGGGCTCAACGGCGCCGGTAAGACGACCATGCTGAAACTGCTCGCCGGTGTCGAGACGCCTACCGCGGGCGGCGTCGAGCAGGGGCGCGGGCTCAAGGTCGGCTACTTCGCCCAGGAGCACGACACTCTCGACGACCAGGCCTCGGTGTGGGAGAACATCCGCCATGCCTCCCCGGACGCGGGGGAGCAGGAGCTGCGCAGTCTGCTCGGCGCGTTCATGTTCACCGGTCCGCAGCTCGACCAGCCGGCCGGCACGCTGTCCGGCGGTGAGAAGACCCGGCTGGCGCTGGCCGGGCTGGTGTCCTCGGCGGCGAACGTGCTGCTGCTCGACGAGCCGACCAACAACCTCGACCCGGTCTCGCGTGAGCAGGTCCTCGAGGCGCTGCGCACCTACGCGGGCGCCGTGGTGCTGGTGACGCACGATCCCGGCGCGGCCGAGGCGCTCAACCCGGAGCGGGTCATCCTGCTTCCTGACGGCACCGAGGACCACTGGTCGGCGGAGTACGCGGAGCTCATCGATCTCGCTTGATCCGTCAGGGCCCGGAGGCGGTAGCGCGGCAGGGCCGGTGTGTCGCGCATGAATCGCGGTGGCAGGGAGGAACTCGCGGGGATCGCGTGAGTTCGATCACTGTTTCCGTTGATCACCGAGTGTGGAGTGTCTAGCCTGGAGGAAGTGCTCGGCGACTCGGAGGAAGCCATGAGCGACAGTTCCAGACAGGCCGCTAGGTCGGCCAAGGGTAAATCGACGATCGGCAAGGCCGCATTGGGCAAGGGAACCCGGGTCACGGGCAAGTCCCGCGACCGGTTGCAGTCCCAGTTGAAGAAGCAGTACGAGGCGGGCGCGTCCATTCGCTCCCTGGCCAGGTCCACCGGCCGCTCGTACGGCTTCATCCACAATGTGCTGGTCGAGTCACACGTCGAACTGCGTGGGCGCGGCGGCGCCAATCGGCGCAAGAATCCGGCCGACTGAGCGGGGCGTCGTCGACGGAGCCGCTACCAGCCTGCGACGGCTCCGTCGCCGCGGGCCAGCAGATTCGCCAGGCTGGCGAACAGCGGCAGTCCCGTCTTGATCTCGAGGTACGCGAACTGCCCCTGTGGGTTCACCTCGAGGAAGTAGTACTCGCCATCGCTGCCGAGGCGGAGGTCGACCACCCCGAAGCTGAGTCCGAGCGCGCCCATCAGGGTCGCGAGGGACTTGCTCACCGAGGCGGGTAGCCGTTCCGGTGCGAAGGCGACGGAGGTGTCGAGACGGGAATCGATGCGGCCGACCCCCGACTGTGAATCGATGCGCACACTCCACTCGACACCGTCGACCCACACCACCCGCAGATCGCAGCTGGCCTCCACGTAATCCTGGAACGTGGTCGGCGTCGAACGGATCGAGTCGAGCCGGTTCAGCTCGGAACTGGTGATGATCCTCGTCTCGGAGAACTCGCCACGGCCGGTGCCGGTGCGTTTGTACACGACTGGGCCACACCGGGATTCGACGAAACTGCGCGCCTCGTCCGGGTCGTTGGTGATCAGCGTCTCCGGGATCGCGAAACCCGCCCGCTGGGCGGTTTCGAGCTGCACGATCTTGCGCGAGGCGGTGCGTTCGGCGGCCGGATCGTTGACCCAGTACGCCGGGATCGACCACAGCATGCCCTGCAGGAATCCGTCGCACTCGGCCTGGCGGAACTCGTCGTCGGCGGCGCGCACGCCGGTGGGAACTTTGCACGGGTGCGGCCTGCGCCACCACACCGCGCGCACGTCGTCGAGACCGTGAATATGCGACATCGCGCGGTTGGTGCCCGCTTTGTCGAGCCGGAAACTCCCTGTCTCGGACGGAAAGTCGCGCAAGTCGAGTCGGATCGGGTCGAGGCCGTGGTGTTCTCGCAAGGTCGACGCCAGCGCATCGGCGTGCAGGTCGTCGGTTTCGGAGACGATGAGCACGGCATCGGTCGCGCCTTCCATGACTTCCGCGCCGTTTCAGTCGAGGCTGTCGCAGTTGATGCCGTCGCGGAAGGTGAACGTCGCCCCGCTGGCACCACCTCGTTCGGCGATGCGCAGTTTCGTCGCCCAGCTGCGGGTGGCGCGGGCCAACTGCTCGTCGTCCAGGGCCTCCGACGGTTCCGGTGCGAGGGTGATCGGTCGGTCGACCAGATCGACGCGCATCCGTCGGGTGAAATCGGCGGTGGCGCCAGGGCGGATATCGACCCGTACCTGACGTTCACCCGCGCCCACGCGGTCTTCGGTGAGTCGTACGACGTCGTTGCGGTCGAAAGTCCAGGTTCCGCCGTCGACGCGCACCGAGATGTCGCGATCGGACTCGGCCACCAGCAATCCGCGCAAGGCGGGGCCCCGATCTCGGGACGACGCGGTAGCGGGGAGGTGGATGGCGTCGGTCATGGGCGCTCACTCCGATCTTTTCTCGTCTGCTCGCGATTTGCCAGAACCCCAAAAGGTGCTTCGGATCATAGCGTGAACAGGCGGCATGCCGAGCGGGTTCGCGAGATTTGCGGAGCGCCGGGCAAACCGCCGAGCGGCGCGTGATCGCTTTGCCGGGAAAGAATTTCGGACAACTCGGATGTTGCAACTGTGTTCTCACGGGCAATCCGACAGCAAACATATATGACAACGACGCGGCGGGCGCCCCGGGTCTGTGCCGGAGGTCGCCCGCCGCGCCGCGTGCGGTCTCTAGAGTCCGAGCAGTTCGGGATTCTCGGCGAGCTCGCGGAAGTGTTCGGCCGGTTTCGCGACGAGCCGACGGGTCGTCAGATCCATCGCGCCCGCCACGACGGTGATCTCTGCGGCGACCGTACCGTCGAGCTTGATGATCTGGTGGTGGAAGCGGAAGACCTTCTCGTTTTCCTTCCAGTCGAACGCACACGTCACCGTGACCTCGTCGCCACCGCGGAGCTCGCGCTTGTACTTGATGGTGGACTCGAGCACCACCGCGCCGACGCCGCTGGCGATGAACTTGTCCTGCGCGATCCCCGCCGCGCGCATCAGCTCCCACCGGGCGTGCTCGCCGTACTGGTGGTAGACGGCGTGATTGAGGTGGCCCTGGGTGTCGAGCTCGTAGCCGCGGACGAGGACCGGTACGGAGAACGTCATACGGCGTATAACCGGCTACGTCCGACTCGTTGTTCCCGATCGGCGTGCAATCTCGGCCACAGTGCGACCGGGGGTCGCATGACGGTTCAGCCGCGTTGGGCGGTGCGCTCGGCCCACCAGGCGGGCGCGTCGACGAAGTGGTTGTCGAATTCCTCTTGGGCGGCGACGAATTCGTCATGGGTGGCGTCGTCGCGGAGGAGCCGGTCGAGCAGGCGGAAGTACTCGAAGCGTTGCACGCCGGGCATCAGTGCGATCAGGATGCGCGCGCCGCTGTCCGGAGTGGCGCCGAAGGCGTGCGGCATCTGCCGCGGGACGACCAGCGAGCCGCCCGCGCCGACGGTGAGGATGCGGTCGCCCGCCATGACCTGGAGCTCGCCGTCGGCGACGTAGAACAGCTCGTCGGAGCGGGTGTGGAAGTGCGGGGCGGCGCCGTCGGCGCCCTGGGTCATGGTGACTTCGAGCGTGCTGACCGCGCCGTCGCTGGCGTTCGCGTCGGTGAGCAGACGCATGCGCACATTCTCGGTACCCAGGGTCTCGGCGTCCTCGGGCAGGCAGAGGGCGATCTCGCGGGTGTTCGTCATGACCATTCCGTTCGTCGGTTAATAGTTCGGTACCGAACTATATCCCAGCGAATAGAATGCTGTCTATGGATGAACGTGAGCCGGATGTGGTCGACGCGATCACGGCGCAGTGGCAGCGGGAGCGACCCGATCTGGAGCTAGAGGCGATGGCGGTCTTCGGCAGACTCGGCAGGCTGATGAACATCGCCACGGCGCGGATCGAAAGTGTGTTCACCGCACACGGTTTGCAGCGCGGCGAGTTCGATGTGCTTGCGGCACTGCGTCGTTCGGGCGCACCCTTCGAACTCAACCCGTCGGTGCTCGCCGATACCTTGATGCTGTCGCGGGCGGGGATGACCGGGCGTATCGACCGACTCGAAACGGCAGGCCTGGTTCGCCGCGTCGCCGATCGCGAGGATCGACGCGCCGTGCGGGTGGCGCTCACCGATCAGGGCAGGGCGCTCGTCGACACGGTGGTCGTGGCGCACACCGAGAACGAGACGGCGATGCTGGCGGTACTGAAGCCGGCCGATCGTGTCGCCCTGGACCGCATCTCGCGAACCTTGCTCAGCGGTTGGGCGAGCTGACCCGCCGATCCCGGTCGGGGAAATGACCTCCGGAGAATTTCCCGCCGCGCGCAATCGGCGAGGGCTCGGCGGCCATGGGCTACTCCATGGCCGCGTCGAGCCTGACTCAGGATTCCTTGCGTCGCACCGAGGCTTCGACGAGATCCAGTACGGCGGAAAGGTTTTCGTTGGTGTGACCCGAGGCGATGCGGGCGATCAACCCGTCGAGGACCAAGTCGAGGTAGCCGAGTAGGACATCGGTGGGGACATCGTCTCGGAGGGCGCCCGCTGCTTTGCGGCGCTCGAGGCGGGCCAGGGTCGCGGCGGTCAGTTCGGCCGAGCGTTGGGTCCAGCCCGCGCGGAACTCGGGGTCGGTGCGGACTCGGCGCGCGATTTCCAGGCGGGTGCCCAGCCAGTTGAATTCCTCCGGGCGGGCGAGCATATCGCGCATCACCTGGACCAGGCCCTGATTGGCGGCGACTTCGGCCATGCGTTCGGCGTCGTCTTTGGCCAAGGCGAAGAACAGGGCGTCCTTGTCGCGGAAATGATGGAAGATCGCGCCGCGGGACAGGCCGATGGCCTCTTCCAGGCGGCGCACGGTGGCGCCGTCGTAGCCGTATTCGGCGAAGCAGCGTCGTGCACCGTCGAGGATCTGGCTGCGGCGGGCGGCGAGGTGGTCGTCGCTGACCTTGGGCATGATTCCTCCAGCTAGCGGATACACGGACCCCCGCCCCGGCGAACCGAGGCGGGGGCTGTCGCATTATTCATGGGGCAAGCGAATGCCCTTGTGACGCAACACCTTACGGCGTTGCATCACCGGGTCGAACAATCAGCCGCGGATCATGTTGCGCAGCACGTACTGCAGGATGCCGCCGTTGCGGTAGTAGTCGGCCTCACCGGGGGTGTCGATGCGGACGACCGCGTCGAACTCGGTGACCTTGCCGTCTTCCGCGGTGGCGGTGACCTTGACGGTCTCGGGGGTGACACCCTCGTTGAGGGCGGTGATCCCCGCGATGTCGAAGGTCTCGGTGCCGGTCAGGCCCAGCGAGGCAGCGGACTGCCCGGCCGGGAACTGCAGCGGCACAACGCCCATGCCGATCAGGTTGGAGCGGTGGATGCGCTCGAACGACTCGGTGATGACGGCCTTCACGCCCAGCAGGCTGGTGCCCTTGGCGGCCCAGTCACGCGAGGAGCCCGAACCGTATTCCTTGCCGCCGAGCACGACCAGCGGGATGCCCGCGGCCTGGTAGTTCTGCGAGGCGTCGTAGATGAACGCCTGCGGGCCGCCGTCCTGGGTGAAGTCGCGGGTGTAACCACCCGAGACGTCGTCGAGCAGCTGGTTGCGCAGCCGGATGTTGGCGAAGGTGCCACGGATCATGACCTCGTGGTTACCGCGACGCGAGCCCAGCGAGTTGTAGTCCTTGCGGGCCACACCGTTGGCGTCGAGGTACTGCGCGGCCGGGGTGCCGGGCTTGATCGGGCCCGCCGGGGAGATGTGGTCGGTGGTGACCGAGTCGCCCAGCAGCGCCAGCACGCGAGCGCCGGAGATGTCGGTGACGGGGGAGGGATCCATCGACATGCCGTCGAAGTACGGCGCCTTGCGCACGTAGGTGGACTTCTCGTCCCACGCGAAGGTGTCGCCCTCCGGGGTCGCCAGACCCTGCCAACGCTTGTCACCGTCGAAGATGGTGGCGTAGGAGTTGCGGAACATGTCCTGGCTGATCGACGTCTTGATGGTGTCGTCGATCTCCTGGGCCGAGGGCCAGATGTCCTTCAGGAAGACATCGTTGCCGTCGGTGTCCTGGCCGAGCGCGTCGGTCTCGAAGTCGAAGTCCATCGTGCCCGCGAGTGCGTAGGCGATGACCAACGGCGGGGAGGCCAGGTAGTTCATCTTCACGTCGGGGGAGATGCGACCCTCGAAGTTGCGGTTACCCGAGAGCACCGCGGTGACCGAGAGGTCGTTGTCGTTGATCGCGGCCGAGATCGCCTCGGGCAGCGGACCGGTGTTACCGATGCAGGTGGTGCAGCCGTAGCCACCGACGAAGAAGCCCAGCTTCTCCAGGTAGGGCCACAGGCCGGCCTTCTCGTAGTAGTCGGTGACGACCTGCGAGCCCGGGGCCATGTTGGTCTTCACCCACGGCTTGGTCGCGAGACCCTTCTCCACCGCGTTGCGGGCGAGCAGGGCGGCGCCGAGCATGACCGACGGGTTGGAGGTGTTGGTGCACGAGGTGATACCCGCGACGACCACCGCGCCGTGATCGAGGACGAACTTGTTGCCGTCCTCGCCGACGACCTCGATCGGCTTGGAGGGCCGACCCTTGGCACCGTTGGCCGCGGAGTGCGCGGGGGTGTAGGTGTCGTCGGCGGCGGCGGCGGACACCGCGGTCGAGTCCGAGGCCGGGAAGGACTCGTCGACGCCCTCGTCCAGCGCGGTGAGCTCACCTTCGCCGACGTAGTTGACGATGTCGGAGCGGAACGCGTTCTTGGAGTCGCTGAGCAGGATGCGGTCCTGGGGACGCTTCGGGCCCGCGATCGAGGGCACGACGCTGGCCAGATCGAGCTCGAGGTACTCCGAGTACACCGGCTCGCGCTCGGCGTCGTGCCACATGCCCTGTTCCTTGGCGTACGCCTCGACGAGCGCGAGCTGCTCGTCGCTGCGGCCGGTCAGGCGCAGGTAGTTGATGGTCTCCTCGTCGATCGGGAAGATCGCGGCGGTGGAACCGAACTCGGGGCTCATGTTGCCCAGGGTGGCGCGGTTCGCGAGGGGGACCTCGGAGACGCCCTTGCCGTAGAACTCGACGAACTTGCCGACGACGCCGTGCTTACGCAGCTGCTCGGTGACGGTGAGCACCACGTCGGTAGCGGTGACGCCCGGCTTGATCTCACCGGTCAGCTTGAAGCCGACGACGCGCGGGATCAGCATGGAGACGGGCTGGCCGAGCATCGCGGCCTCGGCCTCGATGCCGCCGACGCCCCAGCCCAGCACGCCGAGGCCGTTGACCATGGTGGTGTGCGAGTCGGTGCCGACACAGGTGTCGGGGTAGGCCTGGCCGTTGCGGACCATGACCGTGGGGGCCAGGTACTCGATGTTGACCTGGTGGACGATGCCCATGCCCGGGGGGACGACCTTGAAGTCGTCGAAGGCGCCCTGGCCCCAGCGCAGGAACTGGTAACGCTCGCCGTTGCGCTCGTACTCGAGGTCGACGTTGCGCTCGAGCGCGTCGGCGCGGCCGAAGACGTCGAGGATCACCGAGTGGTCGATGACCATGTCGGCGGGCGAGAGCGGGTTGACCTTGCTCGGATCGCCACCGAGGACGGTGACGGCCTCACGCATGGTGGCGAGGTCGACGATGCAGGGCACGCCGGTGAAGTCCTGCATGATCACGCGCGCGGGGGTGAACTGGATCTCGACGCTCGGCTGTGCCGAGGGGTCCCAGTTCGCGATCTCGCGGATGTGGTCGGCGGTGATGTTCGCGCCGTCCTCGGTGCGCAGCAGGTTCTCTGCCAGCACCTTCAGGGCGTAGGGCAGCT
This sequence comes from Nocardia salmonicida, assembly GCF_036142455.1. Classification (NCBI taxonomy): domain Bacteria; kingdom Bacillati; phylum Actinomycetota; class Actinomycetes; order Mycobacteriales; family Nocardiaceae; genus Nocardia; species Nocardia salmonicida. Next base: position 3,467,838 of record NZ_CP108014.1, on the reverse strand, counting down.
TCTCGGTGCCGGGAACAGCCGAGAGACGGAAGATCTCGTAGGAGTTGCTTCCGACCTCGAGCGTGCCTTTGGCGCCGAAGGTATCAATCTTCGTCACGTCAGCTCCACTCATGTGTGAGGGTGTGCCGCCGGCGGGGCTGTGCCGGCGGCTCGCGTCTTCGGAGGGGGTATCCGGCGCCGTGAGATGCCGAATTCCTCGCCGTACGAGCCTAACAGTACGCTTGTCCTATGAAATACGCGGGGGCCGTCGGTGGTGCCGTGCAGGCGTAGTCGAGCGCCGCGTCGCGTACTGTGCCTGACGAGCGAAGTCGGGGAAGACGCAGTGACGCTCACCTTGGCAGTGTTGGACGCCCGTCGCGACACCGGCGACTGTGGCTCGACAGACCGGATGGAAGATGACCACTTTTGCGCCGATGGCGGCCGAGCTGCCGCCGAACACCGTGCTGAGCAGCGTCGCGTCCGACCTCGCCGACAATCACGTCGCGGCCCCCAAGGGTCAGGATCAGGAGAAACTGGCGGCGATCGTCGCGCAGGCGCGATCCGAGGGGATCCCGCTCAGCGTCGTCGTCGTTCCCGGTAATCCCGGCCACGACTCGAGCCTACGTGATCTGGCCACCGAGGTCGGCGAGAGCACGCACGGCACCGTCGCGGTCTTCAGCGACGACTGGCTCGGTACCTACAGCGACACCATCAGCCGGGTTCGGCTCGAGTGGGCCGAGGACTCGGCAAAGTACAAGGGCAACCATCCCGAAGAGGCCGTGCAGGCCTTCGTCGACCGGCTCGAGCAGCCGGAGGGCGTCTCCTGGGGCGCCATCACCGCGGTGTTGATCAGCCTCATGGTGCTGGTGATCGCCGGGCTGTACCTGGTGAAGGTCCGCCGCGGTCCCGATGCGGACGCAACGGCCGTCGTGCCACCACGCGTCGACGCGAGTTCCACCAACTAACTGGTTTCACTCCAGTCACATTTCCAGACCAGCGGTCTGTTTTCTGGGGTAGAAAACTGTCCCGCGTCGCGCAAATTCCGAGCAATCGATGAATTGTTGCCGCGCGCCACTGTGACGGATGTTTCCTTTGGGAACCATGTGTCGTACGGTTGCGATGAACGCGATCGTGAATGCAGTGGTACAGGGGGCATTGGTCGACTCTTGTGGTCGGTGTTTCGGCTGATGCGCCGGTGGCGTATGTCGAGTCGAGATGCTCGGAGGTACCGTGCGCAGTGCGGGCAGGCGGGACGAACCAGGTCTATTACGAATAGCGATCGGTTTGCTGGCGGTGGTGGCAGTGCTGCTCACCGCGGGACCGGTCGCTGCTGTACCACCCCCTCCACCTAATCCGTCCGACGGTGAGATCGCAGGCGCGGGCGCCCAGGTCGACGCGCGGGTCAGCGAGATCGGCGTGCTGATCAATCGCGTCGCCGCGGCCGATCAGCAGTTGCGCGCACTCGACGACCAACTCGCGGGCAAACGCGAAGCGGTCAACCAGGCGCTCGTCGACCTGCAGACCGCACGCGACGCGGCCGACGCGGCCGCGGCCGCCGTCTCCGACAGCCAGACCCAACTGGCCGACGCGGGCGTGAAAGTCGATGTGGCACGCCAGGATTTCGATCAGGTCGCCACCCAGGCCTACGTGCGTCCCGCCAACAGTTCGGTCGTCACCTACCTGGCCTCCTCGACCCCCGATGCCGCGATGGACCGCGCGCAGGTGCTCGGCATGGTGTCGAAGAACCAGCGACAGGTGCTCGACGGTCTGCGCCGCGCCCAGGTCGCCCAGGCCAATCAGAATTCCGCCGCGCGCCAGGCCAAGGCCGATGCCGATACCGCCGCGGCGGGCGCGGAACAGAAGCGCGACGCCGCCCAGCACGCGGTGAACATCGCGAAATCCGAGTTCGACACCCAGGCCGTGGCCCGCGACACCCTGAGCCGCGATCGCAGCGCCGCCCAATCCGCCCTCGACGTAGCCCGCTCGACCGTCGCCGGGCTCCAGAGCCAACGCGAGATCTTCCTGACCTGGGACGACCAACGTGAAGCCGAGGTGCTCGCCCTGCTGGCCGCGGCCAACGCCGCCGCCTCCCGCGCCGCGGCCGACAAGGCCGCCCGCGACCGTGCCGCCCAGCTCAACGAGGGCCAGCGCCCGCACGCCGACCTCGAGTCGACCCCGGCCTCGCCACGCAAAACCAAGCCGCGCCCGTCACAACCACAGGTCACCGGTTCGGCGGCGATCGAAACCGTGGTCGACCGCGCGATGTCGCAGCTCGGCGTCACCTACGCCTGGGGCGGCGGCGACGAGGACGGACCCACCCTCGGCATCCGTGACGGCGGCACCGGTGACGCCCACGGCGACTTCGAGAAGGTCGGCTTCGACTGCTCCGGCCTGATGCTCTACGCCTTCGCCGGTATCGGCGTCTCGCTGCCGCACTACAGCGGCTACCAGTACAACGCGGGCACCCGGGTCGACGTCGAGGACCGCGAACGCGGCGACATGCTGTTCTGGGGCCCCGGCGGCAGCGTGCACGTGGCGATGTATCTGGGCAACGGCAAGATGATCGAGGCTCCTGAATCCGGGGATGTCGTGAAGATTTCCCCGGTCCGTGAAGACGGCATCATGCCGTACGCGGTGCGCATCGTCACCGACTGATTGCGTATCGCCGCTGGTAGGGGCGAAATCGGTGCGGCGTGCGCCACACCGACCGCCGCACGTGAGTGCCGTCACGAGGATGACGAATCCCCGTCTAGTACTGGCCGGTTGCGGCGCACCGGGCGATTCAATGGAATAGTTGGTGCCGCACGCACAGGACCAAAGCGAAAGCGGGGATGTTGGTGACTTCGACGGAAGGTGTGAGCGGGCCGAAGCTGGCGAAGGACGCCGGTACGGCCACGCCGAGCACCCTGGAGCGTGACGTCCAGACTCTCGAGAAGGCGATCTACGAGGTCAAGCGGGTTATCGTCGGTCAGGACCGGCTGGTCGAGCGTTTGCTCGTCGCCGTGCTGGCACGCGGACACGTGCTGCTCGAAGGTGTGCCGGGCGTCGCGAAGACTCTTGCGGTGGAAACCTTCGCCAAGGTCATCGGCGGCTCGTTCTCCCGGGTGCAGTTCACCCCGGACCTCGTGCCCACTGACCTCATCGGTACCCGCATCTACCGGCAGGGCCGCGAAGAGTTCGACACCGAGCTCGGCCCGGTGGTCGCGAACTTCGTGCTCGCCGACGAGATCAACCGCGCACCGGCCAAGGTGCAGTCGGCACTGCTCGAGGTGATGGCCGAGCGCAAGCTGTCGATCGGCGGCAAGACCTACCCGATGCCCGATCCGTTCCTGGTCATGGCGACCCAGAACCCGATCGAGAGCGAAGGCGTGTACCCGCTGCCGGAGGCACAGCGCGACCGCTTCCTGTTCAAGGTCGTCGTGGACTACCCCTCGGTCGAGGAAGAGCGCGAGATCATCTACCGGATGGGTGTGAGCGCGCCAGAGCCGAACCAGATTCTCGACCCCGAAGACATCATCCGCCTGCAGAAGGTGGCCGCCAACGTCTTCGTGCACCACGCGCTCGTCGACTACGTGGTCCGCGTGATCACCGCGACCCGCACGCCCGCCGACTTCGGCATGGACGATGTGGCGAGCTGGATCTCCTACGGCGCGTCCCCGCGCGCGAGCCTCGGCATCATCGCCGCGGCCCGCTCGGTCGCACTGATCCGTGGCCGTGACTACGTGGTGCCCCAGGACGTCGTCGAGGTGATCCCGGACGTGCTGCGCCACCGTCTGGTGCTGTCGTACGACGCGCTGGCCGACGAGGTTTCGCCCGAGGACGTCATCAAGCGCGTGCTGCAGACCGTCGGCCTGCCGCAGGTCGCCCCGCAGGCCAACGGTCAGGCTGCCCCGCAGCAGCCGCCGGTGCCCCAGCCGCCCCAGCCCCAGCCTGTGCCGCAGGCGGTGAACGGGCAGCAGTCCCAGCCCGCCGGCTCCGTCGCGCCCCAGTGAGTGCGCCGGAACCCGTTGTCCGCGTGCCCACCTCGTCTCACGCCCCGCCGTCGTTCCGTGCCGGTGAACTGACCGACCCGAAGCTGTCGGCCGCGCTCAAGACCCTCGAGTTGACCGTGCGGCGCCGCCTCGACGGCGTGCTGCACGGTGATCACCAGGGGCTGATCCCCGGTCCGGGTTCGGAACCGGGGGAGGCGCGGCTGTACCAGCCGGGTGACGATGTGCGACAGATGGATTGGTCGGTCACCGCCCGCACCACCCATCCGCACGTGCGGCAGATGATCGCCGACCGCGAGCTGGAGACCTGGCTCGTCGTCGACCTGTCGTCGAGCCTGGACTTCGGTACCGGGCGGGTGCACAAGCGCGATCTCGCGATCGCGGCGGCCGCGGCGATCACCCACCTCACCTCGGGCGGCGGCAACCGGATCGGCGCCGTCGTGGCGACCGGTCAGGACCTGGTTCGCATCCCCGCGCGCAGCGGACGCATGCACGCCCAGACGCTGTTGCGCGGCATCGCGACCACCCCGCACGCCCGCGACGGCGTGCGCGGTGATCTCAAGGCCGGGATCGAGTCGCTGCGCCGTCCGCAACGCAAACGCGGTCTGGCCGTGGTGATCAGCGATTTCCTCGGTGATGTCGACTGGCAGCGCTCCCTGCGCGCGATCTCCGCCCGCCACGACCTGCTGGCCGTGGAAGTGCTCGATCCCCTGGACATCGCGCTGCCCGACGGCGGCGACGTGGTGCTGCACGATCCCGAATCGGGCCGCACCCGCGAGTTCAGCGTGACCCCCACGTTGCGTGCCGATTTCGCGGCCGCGGCCGGAGCCCAGCGTGAGCAGGTGGCGCAGGCGCTGCGCAGCTGCGGCGCGCCGGTGCTCACCCTGCAGACCGATCGGGACTGGATCGCCGACGTGGTCCGGTTCGTGTCCACCCGGCGCCACAGCCTCGGCGCCCCGAGCGGGCGGGTGCCTCGCCAGTGAGTATTTCGCATTTCACGGCCGTCGTCTGGCTCGGTTTCCTCGCGGTCGTCGCCCTGCTCGTGCTCGGCTACGTGCTGGTGCAGCGCGCCAGGCACAAGCGGATGCTGCAGTTCGGCAACATGGCCATCCTGGAGCGGGTCGCGCCCTCGCGCCCGAGTCCGATGCGCCATGCGCCGATCGCGCTCATCCTGGTCGGCCTGGTGCTGCTGACCATCGCCGCCGCGGGCCCCACCGCCGTGCAGAAGGTGCCGCGCAACCGCGCGACAGTTGTTCTGGTGATGGATGTTTCGCTGTCGATGGAGGCCACCGACGTGCCGCCGAACCGGCTGCAGGTCGCGCAGAAGGCCGGTAAGGATTTCGTCGACGGTCTGACGCCGGGCATCAACCTGGGTTTCGTCACGTTCGCGGGCACGGCCTCGGTGATGGTGTCGCCGACGACCAACCGCGAGGCGGTCAAGCACTCGATCGACAACATCAAGCTGGCCGAGCGCACCGCCACCGGCGAGGGCGTCCTCACCGCGCTGCAGTCGATCGACACCCTCGCCGCCGTGCTCGGTGGCGCCGAGACGCCCCCGCCCGCGCGCGTGGTGCTGATGTCGGACGGTAAGCAGACCGTGCCCGACGACAAGGACGTCGACAACCCGCGGCACGGTTTCACCGCCGCGCGCCTGGCCAAGAACAAGGGCATCCCGGTCTCGACGATCTCCTTCGGCACCGAGTGGGGCACGGTCGAGATCCCGGACTCCGACGGCAAGGGTTCGCAGCGGGTGAAGGTGCCCGTGGACAACGACTCGTTGCGCGAGATCGCCGAGCTGTCGGGCGGTGACTTCTACACCGCCTCGTCGCTGGCCGAACTCACCGCGGTCTACGACACCCTCGAGGAACAGATCGGCTACGAGACCACGCGCGGCGATGCGAGCAGGCCGTGGCTGCTGCTCGGCATGCTGGCCGTCGCGGCGGGAGTCGTGGTCAGTTTGCTCTATCGTCAACGTCTGCCCTAGCTCCCACCGCCCCCGCGTTGTGAGCTGTCGCAACGGCGCGACCCTGACGCGGGGCGCACGAATCGGAACAGATAGGTTGAACCCTATGTCGAACGTCACATCCCGGTCGGTCCTGGTCACCGGCGGTAACCGCGGTATCGGTCTCGCTGTCGCGCAGCGCCTGCAGGCCGACGGCCACAAGGTCGCCGTCACCCATCGCGGATCGGGGGTTCCCGAGGGTCTTTTCGGTGTGAAGTGCGATGTCACCGACAGTGATTCGGTCGATCGTGCGTTCACCGAAGTCGAGGAGCACCAGGGTCCGGTCGAGGTGCTGGTCGCCAATGCGGGCATCACCGACGACACCCTGCTGATGCGCATGACCGAGGACCAGTTCGAACGGGTCATCGACGCCAACCTCACCGGCGCGTTCCGCTGTGCCAAGCGGGCCAATCGAGCCATGCTCAAGGGTCGCTGGGGCCGGCTGATCTTCCTCGGCTCGGTGGTCGGAATGGCCGGCCAGGCCGGTCAGCTCAACTACGCCGCGTCCAAGGCCGGCGTCATCGGTATGGCGCGGTCGCTCACTCGGGAGCTGGGCTCGCGTTCGATCACCTCCAACGTGGTCGCCCCGGGCTTCATCGAGACCGATATGACCGCGGACCTGCCCGAAGATCTGAAGACCATGGCGAAGAAGTACATTCCGCTGCAGCGTCTCGGCCAGCCGGAAGACATCGCCGCTGTGGTCAGCTTCCTCGCTTCTGAGGACTCTCGCTATGTCTCCGGTGCGGTCATCCCGGTCGACGGCGGCATGGGCATGGGTCACTGATCCGACATGGCGCTGTTGTCCACGTCGACGGTCGCTATTGCATGGGTCACTGATCCGACAAGGCGCTGTTGTCCACGTCGACGGTCGCTATTGCATGGGTCACTGATCCGCTAACAGACCGCACCGCGCCACCGACAAGGTGGCAGCAACCCACACTGATTTCAGGAGAACCGAAAACTCATGGGCGGACTGCTCGAAGGCAAGACCATCCTGGTCACCGGCATCATCACCGACTCGTCGATCGCGTTCCACGCGGCCGCGATCGCGCAGGAGCAGGGCGCGAGGGTGATCATCACCGGTATTCCCGACCGCCTGCGGCTCATCGACCGCATCGCCAAGCGGCTGCCGCAGGAAGTGCCGCCTGCCATCGGCCTCGACGTGACCAACGAAGAGGACCTGGCCGCACTCACCGAGAAGCTGCGTGAGATCGCGCCCGAGGGCGTCGACGGCGTGCTGCACTCGATCGCGTTCGCGCCCCGTTCGATCATGGGCCCCGGCGCGCTGCCGTTCCTCGAGGGCCCCGGCCCCGACGTCTCCAAGTCGTTCGAGATCTCGGCCTGGAGCTACGCCTCGCTGGCTCGCGCCGTGCTCCCCGTGATGAACGAGGGTGGCTCGATCGTCGGCATGGACTTCGATCCGCGCGTGGCCATGCCGTACTACAACTGGATGGGCGTGTCCAAGGCCGCGCTCGAGTCGGTGAACCGTTACGTGGCGCGCGAGGTGGGTGCCGCCAAGAAGATCCGTTCCAACCTGATCGCCGCGGGCCCGATCAAGACCCTCGCCGCCAAGGCCATCGCGGGTACCGCCACCGACGATGCCAAGCAGCTCGTCCAGCTCGACGAGTACTGGGACGGCGCGTCGCCGATCGGCTGGGACGGCAACGACCCGCGCGCGGTCGGCAAGTCGATCGTGGCGCTGCTCTCGGATTGGCTGCCCGCCACCACCGGCTCGATCATCTACGTCGACGGCGGCGCCAGCCACAACATGTGGTTCCCGGAGAACATGTCGCTGAGCTGATGCCGGACGCCCTGCTGCTGCTGTCCTTCGGTGGCCCCGAAGGTCCCGAGGACGTGATCCCCTTCCTGGAGAACGTCACTCGGGGCCGCGGGGTGCCTCCGGAACGCCTCGCCGAGGTCGCGCAGCACTACCTGCATTTCGGCGGGATCTCGCCGATCAACGCGTTGAATCGGCAGATCATCACCGCGCTCGAGGCCGACCTCGCCGATGCCGGGCTGGATCTGCCGGTCTACTTCGGCAATCGCAACTGGCATCCCATGGTCGAGGACACCGTCGCGCGGATGACCGCCGACGGCGTGCGCTCGGCGCTGGTCTTCACCACCTCCGCGTGGGGCGGGTATTCCGGTTGCCGCCAGTACGACGAGGACATCACCCGGGCCCGCGCGGCCGTCGGTGCCGGTGCCCCGGAGTTGGTGAAACTGCGCCAGTACTTCGACCACCCGCTGCTGATCGAGTCCTTCGCCGACGCGATCGCCGCTGCGGTGCAACAGATTCCGGCCGATCGCCGCAGCGGCACGCGCCTGGTTTTCACCGCGCACTCCATTCCCGTCTCCGCCGACACCACGGCGGGCCCACCCGCCGACGGTGGCCGCCTCTACAGCAGGCAGGTCGCCGAAGCCGCCCGATTGTGTGCCGCGGCAACCGGTTTCGCCGAGTACGACGTGGTGTGGCAATCGCGTTCGGGCCCACCGCAGGTGCCGTGGCTCGAACCCGACATCGTCGACCACCTGGATGTGCTGCACGGTAAGGGCATCGACGCGGTGGTGGTGTGCCCGGTCGGTTTCGTCTCCGATCACCTCGAAGTGATCTGGGACCTCGACAACGAAGCGTCGGCCAGGGCCGACGAACTCGGGATGGCTTTCGCCCGCGCGGGGACTCCCGGCACCGACCCACGGTTCTCCCGGATGATCGTCGAACTGATCGCCGAACGGGTGAGCGGCGGTCCGGTGCGCGAACTCGGCGAAGTCCCGGGTTACGGCTGTACCGTCGACGGTGCCCTGTGCGCGCCCGGTTGCTGCGAACTGCCCGCGCGCCCGGCTCGTCGCTGAACACAACCGGATAACCATTCACCGGTAGCCCCCGGTTCGAGGAGTAGCCTTTTCACAGTTGCGCTCGACTGATCGGAGGATTTCCGATGATTTCGACACCGCCGCGCCGCGCCGCCGGGCTAGCCCTGGTGCTGACCGCCGCCGCGCTCGGCCTGACCGGGTGTGGCAACGACTCCGGCTATCAAACCCAGCCCCCACAGCCCACCGAACCCTTGATTTCGCAGGCCTCGGTGCAGGATCTCTGCGGCATTCTCGATGGACAGAAGGGCACGTGGAAGGCACTGGGCCCGCCGGTCGCGCGGGTGGCGTTCACCGGCGCGGTGAGGTTGTGGACAGTGAACGACACCGTGGCCAATGCCGCCATCGCCTACAACCGCCGCATCGTCGACACCGTCACCATCCGCACCTGTCCGCAGGTGCGCGACGCCACGCTGGAGTCGCTCGATGTCCCCGATCTGAAGGTCGCCCTCGGCGGATTCTGAACTGGCACTTCCCACTTCGCGTCGGCTCTGCGTTAGCATCGCCCGCAGACCTTCGCCCGGAGGTCTGCGTGACGCTACGGGGAGGGTCCGATGAACTATGCCGAGATGACGGTGACCGCACTATCGCGGGGAGGCGGTCTTCTCACAGGCGATCGCGTCCGCGCGGGCGATGCGGAGGCGGTGCTGGCCCGTCGTGGCGGCGGTAGCAGCGTGAGCGTCGGCGGCGGCGGGGTCCCGGAGTGGGTCTGGTATCTGATCATCGCCGCGGTCGTGCTCATCGTCTTGATCGTGGTGATCCGCGCGTTCAGTGGTTCCTCGAATCAGGCTGCGCCACACCAGATGCCGCCACCGCAGCAGATGGCGCCCCAGCCGTATCCGGCCCAGTATCAGCAGCCCTACCCGCAGCAGCACCTGTCCGGCCCCGGCTACCCGCAGGCCCAGTACCCGCCGCAGTATCCGCAGGGTCACTACCCCCAGCCGTATCCGCAACAGCAGCCGATGCCGTACCCACAGCAGCAGGCGTACCCGTACCCCCAGCAGATGCCGTACCCCCAGCAGCCGCAGTACCAGCAGCCGTACCGTCGCTGACGAATCGGGGTCCGGCGGGCGCCCCCGGACGTCGGCGAACGCGGTAGGTCTAGCCGTCGCGGCGGGCGGCGGCGTGGACCGCGACGAGGCGGGCCTCACGGATCGTGTTCCACAGCGGGCGCAGCAGGGATTCGTGCGCGCCGATCGCGGTGGCCGAGGTGGGCGAGGACGCCGGTTCGTGCTGGGCGACGGTGAGAATCGCGGCCACGTGATCGGCAGTATCGAGAATCCGCTTGGCGCGCAGCGGGATCGAGTCGGGATAGGCGTGACGTGAGTAGGCCGCGAGCTGAGCTTCGATCTGCTCGCGCGGATCGTCGTCGCCGTTGCCGACCGAGGTGGTGTGCAGTTGCATGAGGGCGTCGGCGGCGTCGCGGACCGATTCGCGCATCGTGTACTCGGCCTCGCCGAGCGACATGTCGTGACCCACGATGCGGGGGAGGTCGACGCCGTAGACGGTCCACTGCAGGGTTTCGTCGTCGTCCCACTGTGGGATCAGGCCGGTGCCCGGCTCGCCGGGAACACCGAGCAGCAGGCCTTCCTCGGCGTCGATCGCGTCGGCCGCGAACGCGGTGCCGACCGGCAGCCCGCGCACATCACCCGCCGCGGGCAGGACAAGGCGCAAGTGCGCCCCGGCCGGCGCCATCGCCTCGCGGATCACCTTGAGCAACGGCATGGCGCCGGTGCCCGCTTCGCCGCGTGAGGTCCACGGCAGATCGGTGCGTCCGCCGGTGACCGGGTCGCCCGCCGCGATGGTGTGGCGCGGCGCCCAGGCATGCAGTGCCTCCAGCACGTCGTCGGGCGCGCTGGTACCGGCCAGCCAGGAGCCGGCCCACAGCGTCAGCGTGGCACTGGGAGAGCACATAATCATCGAGCATAAAGGTTCCGCGACAATCGCGTGCGCGCACCGAGCTCGTCGATGTTGCCTACGCAGGTCGCGGTATTCGGCGCGAGGACCCGCCTGACCTGCTGTGCGTTCACTCGGGCTCGGTCACGAAGTCGATGAGCCGTTCGACGGCCCCGATGAGCGGGGCTTCCAGATCCCGGAACGAGTCGACCGCATCGTAGACACGGCGCCACCCCTGCTGGGGTGTTCCCCAGCCCAGGCGCGCGCAGATTCCGGTCTTCCAATCCTCGCCGCGCGGCACCGTCGGCCAGGCGTCGATGCCCAGTGCGGCGGGACGGACCGCCTGCCAGACATCGATATACGGATGGCCGGTCACCAGTACATGCGGTCCGAGCCCGGTGGTCAGGTGCGTCTCCTTGGAACCGGTCACCAGGTGGTCGACCAGCACCCCCACCCGCGCGCCGGGACCCGGTTCGAATTCGGTGAGCCGGGCGCCGAGATTGTCGAGACCCTCCAGGTGCTCGACGACCACGCCCTCTACCCGCAGATCGTGGCCCCACACCCGTTCCACGAGCGCCGCGTCGTGCACGCCCTCCACCCAGATCCGGCTGGTCCGCGCGACCCGCGCGCGCAGGCCGTCGACGCGGGTGGAACCCGACGCCGACCGGGTGGGCTGTTTCGGCGCGGCGGCGGCGGCGGTGGGCTTGGTCAGCGTCACCGGTTTGCCGTCGATCAGGAAGGCCGCTTCCCGCATCGCGAACAACCGCACCGCACCGCGCGCGTCCTCCAGCTTCACGAACTCGCCGTCGTAGCTGCGATCGAAACCGACTACGGCACCGCAGAATCCGCTCGCCGCGTCCTCCACCACCAGGTCGCGCTCGGCCCGCACTGTCGGCACCGGCTTCTTCTTGGTCCGATCGTGTCCGGAATAGATATCGCCGTAACTGTCTCCTGCGCTCACGCCCCGAAACTACCGCGCTCGCAACGTAGTGCGCTGCACCGCCGCACCGGTCGAAGCGATCACGCGAGGCCGCCCGCAAACCGGTCATCGGGGCTAGGCTGGCAATGTGGCCGCAATAGTCTGGCTGATCGCGGGCATCGTTCTCGCGGCGGCGGAAATGCTCACCGGGGATCTCACGCTGCTCACACTGGGCGTGGCCGCACTCGGCACGGCGGGCGTGAGCGCCGCCACCGACCTACCCGTGTGGGGCGACGCGCTGGTGTTCGCCGCGATGGCCGGTGTGCTGTTCGTCGGGGTGCGCCCGCTACTGCGCCGCAAGTTCGGTACCCCGCCACCCACTCCGACGAACGCCGATGCGCTGCCGGGCAAGTCGGCCCTGGTGCTCGAGCAGGTCGCGGAATATTCGGGGCAGGTCAAGCTCGGTGGCGAGGTCTGGACCGCGCGTCCGCTCGACCCGAGTGACGTGTACGAAGCCGGTGTGACTGTCTATGTGATGAAGATCGATGGCGCGACAGCCGTCGTCTGGAAGGGTCCCTAGAACATGGTTGCCTTGATCGTGGCCGCCGTCCTCGTCCTGTTGGTCGTGGTGGTGGTTTTCAAATCGATCGCGCTCGTCCCACAGGCCGAGGCGGCGGTGATCGAACGGCTCGGGCGGTATTCGCGCACCGTGTCCGGTCAGCTGACGTTCCTCGTCCCGTTCGCCGATCGCGTCCGCGCGAAGGTCGACCTGCGTGAGCGGGTCGTGTCGTTCCCGCCGCAGCCGGTGATCACCCAGGACAACCTCACCCTGCAGATCGACTCGGTGGTGTATTTCCAGGTCACCAGCCCGCAGGCCGCTGTCTACGAGATCAGCAACTACATCGCCGCGGTCGAGCAGCTCACCGTCACCACCCTGCGCAACGTGGTCGGTGGCATGACCCTCGAAGAGACGCTGACCTCGCGCGATCAGATCAACAACCAGCTGCGCGGCGTGCTCGACGAGGCCACCGGCCGCTGGGGCCTTCGGGTGGCCCGGGTGGAGCTCAAGTCCATCGATCCGCCGCCGTCGATCCAGGAATCGATGGAGAAGCAGATGAAGGCCGATCGCGAGAAGCGCGCGACGATCCTCACCGCCGAAGGCAATCGTGAAGCGCAGATCAAGACCGCCGAGGGCGCCAAGCAGGCGGCGATCCTGACCGCCGAGGGCGGTAAGCAGTCCTCGATCCTGTCGGCCGAGGGCGAACGCCAGAGCCGCATCCTGCGCGCGCAGGGTGAACGCGCCGCCTCCTACCTGCAGGCGCAGGGTCAGGCGAAGGCGATCGAGAAGGTCTTCGCCGCGATCAAGAACGGCAAGCCGACGCCGGAACTGCTTGCCTACCAATACATGCAGACCCTGCCGATGGTGGCCAAGGGCGACGCGAACAAGGTCTGGCTGGTCCCCAGCGATTTCGGCAAGGCCCTGGAGGGTTTCGCCCAGAACTTCGCCACCAAGGGCGAGGACGGTGTCTTCCGCTACGAGCCGTCCACCGACGAAGCCCCGGTGAAGATCGAGGACGACTCCGACGTAGCCGACTGGTTCGAAACCGCCTCCGACCCGAAGATCGCCGAGGCCGTCCGCGCCGCGGAAGCCACCGCGCGCACCCCCGTCGAAGGTTTCGATACACCGGTGCCGCGCCCGAAGACCTCGGTGGCCAAGTCCGCCGACCCGGAGCTGCCGACCCCACCCCCGATCGCCCCGCAGGAACAGCCGGCGCCTCGCCCCGACGACCCGTACGGTCGCCCCTGGCAGCCGCCCCATCACGGCTGATCCTGTCGATCCGAACCAGTGAACGGCCCCGACGCGAAGGCTGCGTCGGGGCCGTTTCTGTCGCCCTCCGAATCCCGAAAATATCGGTCCGCCAAGGCCTTCGGCCCGGTGGCGTCGCGTGCCCTGCAGGTATCTTCGGTTGATGAGGAGCTCGACAGCGCGGCGATTGCGTGGGTTTCGCCGTCCGTTCGCGATAGTGATCGCGATCGTGGTGGCGGTTACGGTCGCGGGCTCGCTGCCACGGTGGTGGTGTGGCCGCGATGCCGACGAGTGGTATCGAGGTGATCCGGGACGGGCACGCGGTCTCGCCGAGGAAGTGGTGGCTTTCGAAGCCGACGACGATCAGTGGCGTTCCACCGGCGGGCGGGATCGGCTGGTCGGGATGTGGGGGCTGCTCGCGCACCAGATGACCGCGCTGGGATTGGCGCAGGTCGTGCTGGAGCATCCTGAGTGGCGCGAACGGTACGCGCCGGTAGTCACCCGCGCGGCGACCAAGAGTCTGTTGCCTCAGTTGCGCGCCGAATTCACCTCCGCCTGGCACGACAGGGACGGACTGGCGGATCTCGACAGTCCGGACGGACACGCTTACCTCTCCTACCCCGCGCTCGCGCTCGGCATGGCGCGCTTGGTCGATCCCGCGTTTCCCGCCGACCTCGCGGTCCAGCACGATGCGCTGATCGCCGCCTTCGCGCGGCGGCTGCTCGCCTCGCAGACCGGGCTGCTCGAGACCTTTCCCGGCCGGGCCTACCCGACCGATGTGGCGGCGGTCGCGGCGGCGATAGCGGTCCACGGGCGGGTCACCGGCGCCGACCACACGGCGGTGATCGCGCACTGGGCACAGCGGGTACGTGCGGTGCAGATCGATCCTGGCACCGGGCTGGTGATCCAACGGATGGGTGTCGACGGGCGGGCCCACGACGCTCCGCGCGCATCGGGAACCGGATTGGCTGCCTACTTCGCCGGTTTCGCCGACCGGTCGCTCGCCGAGGAGTTGGCGGCGGCGCTGTTCCGGCAGGAGCGCCGTGTACTCGGCTTCGGTGCGATCGAGGAGTACGGCGACGGCTACGACGGCGTCGGCGACATGGACAGTGGACCCCTGATCCTCGGAATATCGGTGTCGGCCACCGGTTTCGCACTCGCCCCGGCCCGCGCCTTCGGTCATCGCGGCAGCTTCACACGCCTGTTCCGCACCACGGAGCTCTTCGGTCTGTCGCTCCGCAGCGGGACCCGCTTGCGTTTCGCCACCGGCGGGGTGGTCGGCAATGCCCTACTGCTCGCCTTCCTCACCTCCGGCCCGGAACTGGCCCGATGAGCACAGCCCGGCTGTTCGCTGTCTGGCGACTTGTCCGTGTGCCGACAATCTTTATCGCGGTCTACTTCTCCCTGCGATGGGTCTTGGCGGTCATATCTGCCCGACAGGGGTTCGGTTCGCCCGACGGCGTCGGTCTCGGCTTCTCGATTGTCGCGACGTTGACGGTGTCACTGCGCATCGTGCTGCTGATTATGGTGCCGACTGTGCTGGCGTACCACCTCGTGCTGTGGGTGACTGACCGCATGCCGCGCCGAGATGGTTCGCGTGCCCCGGCGGCTCATCGGACGACCAGGACTCCGTGAAAAGTGACGGTTGTAGTTCAGCGGGGGAGTGGGAGGAGTTCGACTAGGGTGCCTCGGCCGGTGCCGGGTGGGAGGATGGCCAGGGCTTGGCAGGCTATGAGTCCGGCCAGGTGGGGGGTGTGCGCGGGGCCGGTGCTGCGCCAGACACCGCCGGGGTGTTGTTGGACGCCGACTATGCGGGTGGCTTCGCCTTCCATGACGCCCGCGTCGGAGAGGCGGCCCCACATGGTGGGCCCGGGGGAGCGCAGGGTGAGGGCGTCGACGATGGCCGGACCGACGGCCAAGAGGGCGGCGACGGCGGCGAAGGGGTTGCCGGGTAGGCCGAGGAGGACTCGGCCGTCGGGGAGTTGGGCGACGAGCGTGGAGCCGCCGGGGCGGATCGCGATGCGTTCGACGATGATGCGGGCGCCGAGGTCGGCGAGCAGGGTGCGCAGGTGGTCGGCGGCGCCGCGGCCGGTGGCGCCGACCATCACGACCAGGTCGGCGTGGGATTTCAGGGTGAGCCAGGAGCGCATCAGGTCACGGCTGTCGGCGAGGTGCCACAGTCCGGTGCTCTCGATATCGCAGCAGCGCAGGAACTCCGGCAGCACGGGGCCGAGCGAGTCGCGGGTTTCGCCGGGGCCGAGCGGGCCGACGGCACGGATCTCGTCGCCGGTCATCACCACGTCGGCCCGCAAAGGTCCACGTACGGTGACGGTTTCGGCCTCGGCGCTGAGCGCTGCCGAAGCCAGCGCCGCCGAGACGCGGGCGCCGGCGCGAGCCAATTCGGTTCCGCTGCCCCAGTGTTCGCCCTGGCGGCGGGTGTCGTCGCGCACCGGCGCACCGGGCGCTCGCATCACTACCGGCTTACCGGACACCGTCGTGGTCACGATGTGTTCGTCGCGCAGGGTCGCCGTGGTGCCGAGCGGGGTGGCGGCGCCGGTCGCGATCCGCACCGCCTCGCCGGGCGCCAGCACCACCGAGCAGCCACGTCCGGCGTAGCTGACCTGCTGGTGCAGCCGCCACCACGGTCCCGGGCCCGCGACCGCGTAGCCGTCCATGGCGGCGCTGTCCACGCGTGGCAGGGGAGTGCCCGCGGCCAAGGCCATGGCCAGGGTCGCCCCGACCGCCTCGGCCACGGGGCGCTCGCGCACCGCGATCGGTTCGAGGTCCGCGGCTATCTGCGCGCGCACCCGACCCAGCCCACACTGCACTGCCGGAACTACGCCCACCCGTGCGCTCGTCACCACGTCTCGCCTTCCGAGGACCCAACACCGACACTGCGACCTCATGGTGCGCACCAGCGATTGCCTGCGATTTTCTGGGCAGTTGCCTCGCGATGACGTTGTGCTCACGTGAGCGGAGGCCGCTCGGTGCGTAGTTCGGCGTCACGTACCCGTCCGCCGGTCTCGAGTCGCCTGCGGGAGGGGTCCTGGGCGCTCAGACGGCGGGGTGCCGAAGCGACCCGCGCGTTCGGGTGTCGGACAGCTGCGTCGCCGCCGGTCGTGTCCGGGTCACGCCTCGGTGAGGGCGTTCGCGAGTTCGGCGGCACGGTCGGCGATGGCAGTGCCCAGTTCGGCGGTGGTCGCGGTGCCGCCCAGGTCCGGTGTGCGGACCGTGCCCGCGGCGAGCACATCGCAGACCGCCCGGTCGACGGCGGCGGCCGCGGCGTGCTCGCCGAGGTGTGACAGCAGCATGGCGCCCGCGAGGATCTGGGCCACCGGGTCGGCGATGCCGAGGCCCGCGATGTCGGGCGCGCTGCCGTGCACGGCCTCGAACATCGACGGTGCGTCCGCCGCGGGGTTGATATTGCCCGAGGGGGCGAGCCCGAGTCCGCCGGTGACGGCCGCTGCGAGGTCGGAGAGGATGTCGCCGAACAGGTTCGAGCCGACGATCACGTCGAGGCGGTCGGGGTGGAGCACGATTTCGGCGGCGAGTGCGTCGACGTGCATCTGTCGCGTACGCACCGTCGGATACTCGGCCGCGATGCGCTCGAAAACGCTGTCCCAGTAGGGCATCGAGTGGATCAGGCCGTTCGACTTCGTCGCCGAGCAGAGCTTTCCCGAGCGTTCGGCAGCACGGTCGAAGGCGTAGCGGATGATCCGTTCGCAGCCGGTCCGGGTGAACACCGATTCCTGCAGGACGAATTCGTCCGGCCTGCCCGGGTTGTGGATGCCGCCGATCTCGGAGTACTCGCCCTCGGAGTTCTCCCGCACGATGAGAATGTCGAGGTCCTCGGCAGTACGGTCGCGCAGGGCCGATTCCGTGCCGGGCAGCAGCCGCACCGGCCGCAGGTTGACGTACTGAGCGAAGGCGCGCCGCAGCGGAATCAGCAAGCCCCACAGCGAGATATGGTCGGGCACCCCGGGGAATCCGACGGCGCCCAACAGGATCGCATCGAACTGCGCGAGCTGCTCGGGCCCATCGGGCGGCATCATCGCCCCGGTCCGCAGATAGTTCTCACAGGACCAGTCGAACTCGGTCCAGCTGATCCCCGGCAGGACCCGGTCGAGTACCTTCACCGCCTCGATGGTCACGTCGACGCCGATTCCGTCACCCGGAATGGTCGCGATCCGGTATGTGCGCACGCTGTCTCCCTAAACCTTGACGCCGATGTATTTGGTCTCGAGGAATTCGTCGATCCCGGTGGACCCGCCCTCGCGCCCGAGCCCCGATTCCTTCACCCCGCCGAACGGTGCGGCCGGATTGGAGACCACGCCCTGATTCAGGCCGACCATCCCCGTCTCGAGAGCTTCGCAGACGCGCAGTCCGCGCCGCAGGTTCTCGGTGAACACGTACGCGACCAGCCCGTAGGGGGTGTCGTTGGCACGGGTGATCGCTTCGTCCTCGGTGTCGAAGACGCCGATCGCGGCGACCGGACCGAAGATCTCGGTGTGGCACAACTCCGCGTCGTCGGGGACGTCGGTGAGCACGGTCGCCGGGTAGAACGTGCCCGGTCCGTCGATCGCCGTGCCACCCAGCAGCACCTTCGCGCCGCGGCGGCGTGCGTCGGCCACGAGATGCTCGACCTTGGCGACGGCGTCGGCGTCGATGAGCGGCCCCACGACAACGCCCGGCTCGGTGCCGCGGCCCATCGGCAACGCCGCCATCCGTGCGGCCAGTCGTTCGGCGAACTCGTCAGCGATGCCGCGCTGCACCAGAATGCGGTTCGCGGCCGTACAGGCCTGGCCGATATTGCGCATCTTGGCCGCCAGCGCGCCTTCGACCGCTTCGTCGAGATCGGCATCGTCGAACACCAGCAGCGGTGCGTTGCCGCCGAGTTCCATGGAGGTGCGCATGACGGTGCGGGCGCACTGTTCCAGCAGGAGTTTCCCGATGGTGGTCGAGCCGGTGAAGGAGAGTTTGCGGGAGCGGGGATCGGCGATGATCGGTGTCATCACCGCGCCGGGGTCGGCGGTGGTCACCACATTGACCACACCGGCGGGCACACCCGCGTCGGACAGAATCGCCGCGAGCGCCAGCATCGACAGAGGCGTCTGTTCGGCGGGTTTCACGACGCAGGTGCATCCGGCGGCCAAGGCGGGCGCGATCTTTCGGGCACCCATGGCCATCGGGAAGTTCCACGGCGTGATGAGCAGGCTCGGCCCCACCGGCTGTTTCGTCACCAGGAACCGTGAGCCCCCGGTCGGCGCGGGCATGTACCCGCCGTCGAGGCGGACGGCTTCCTCGGCGAACCAGCGGAAGAACTCCGCGGCGTAGGCGACTTCGCCGCGCGCCTCTGTCACCGGCTTGCCCATCTCGAGAGTCATGATCAGGGCGAGGCGTTCGGCGTCGGCGAGAAGTGCGCGGTGCGCGCGCATCAGGATGTCGCTGCGGGTGCGTGCCGGGGTGTTCGCCCAGTCCGCCTGCGCCTCGGCCGCGGCGGTGAGCGCGTCGAGTCCGTCGGCCGGGGTCGCGTCGGCCACCGCGCACAGCCGCACGCCGGTCGAGGGATCGAGGACGGGCAGCGTGGCGGGGGAGTCGCGCCATCCGCCGCCGATGAACAGCCCTTTCGGGACGCTGTCGATCGCGGCGCGTTCGGCGGCGCTCAGGTTGTCGAGCAGCTGTGCGCTGCCCCCGGACTCGTGTGTAAGGAGCCCTCGTTCCTCGCTCATTCGCCTGCCCTGCCTCCCGACGCGGTGGATCAACCATTGCTGTGACCCCTGCCGCCATGTTATGCATATTGTCAACAATCCGACAATAGACAATCTGGGGAGTCCTTGATGACCGAGCTGTCTCCCGTCCTGAAGCAGGCCACGCCCGTTCACGTCGATCACGGCGCAGGCTGCTACCTCTACGACACCGACGGTCGCCGCTACCTGGATTTCACCGCCGGGATCGGCGTCACCAGCACCGGGCACTGCCATCCCACCGTGGTGGCGGCCGCGCAAGCCCAGGTCGCCAAGCTGATCCACGGGCAGTACACGACGGTGCTGCACCGTCCGCTGCTGGAACTCACCGAGCGCCTCGGCGCCGTGCTGCCCGAGGGCCTGGACGCGCTGTTCTTCGCCAACTCCGGCAGCGAGGCGGTCGAGGCGGCGCTGCGCCTGGTCCGCCAGGCCACCGGACGCCCGAACGTGATCGTCTTCCACGGCGGATTTCACGGCCGTACTGTCGCCGCCGCGACCATGACGACCTCGGGGACCCGGTTCTCGGCGGGCTTCAGCCCGCTGATGTCGGGTGTGCACGTGGCCCCGTTCCCGACCGCTTTCCGCTACGGCTGGAGCGAGGAGGAAGCCACCGACTTCGCCCTGCGTGAGCTCGACTATCTGCTCGCCACCCTCACCTCGCCCGTGGAAACCGCCGCGTTCATCGTCGAACCGGTGCTCGGCGAGGGCGGCTACATCCCCGGCAACACCCGGTTCTTCCAGGGCCTGCGCGAGCGCGCCGACCGGCACGGGATCCTGCTGGTCTTCGACGAGATCCAAACCGGGTTCGGCCGGACCGGAAAGTTCTTCGGCCACCAGCACTTCGACGTGCGCCCCGACGTGATCACCATCGCCAAGGGTCTGGCCAGCGGCTTCCCGCTGTCGGGCATCGCGGCGTCGCGGGAATTGATGGCGAAGGCCTGGCCGGGGTCCCAGGGCGGGACATACGGCGGAAACGCGGTGGCCTGTGCCGCCGCCGTGGCGACTCTCGAGGTCATCCAGACCGAGGGGCTGGTCGACAACGCCGCTATGCGCGGCACGCAGTTGCTCGCCGGTGTCCGGGGGCTCGCCACCAAGGCGATCGGTGATGTCCGCGGTCTCGGCCTGCTCGTCGGCGCCGAATTCACCACGGCGACAGGTGAACCCGATACCGCGACCGCGACTGCCGCGCAGAAGTCGGCCGTGGGCAAGGGCCTGCTGCTGCTCACCTGTGGCGCGCACATGAATGTCGTGCGCATGATCCCGCCGCTGATCGTCACCGACAGTCAAGTCGAGGACGCCCTGGCCATCTGGTCGGAGGTCCTCGCCGAGCTGTAGTCCGCCGTGGTCCCGCTCGGGTTTCGAGCGGGACCACGCACCGACGCAGCTCCGCTCGCACCGCACAGGAAGCAGGACCGATGGCCCGCTACATGAGCATCACCCTCACCAAAGCCGGCGTCACCTGCCGTGCTCGCCTCCTCGACGACGAAGCCCCGCTCACGTGCGCCGCCGTCTGGGATGCGCTGCCCCAGGAGGGCGACGCCTTCCACGCCAAGTACGCCCGCAACGAGGTCTACACGCTGGTGCCGCGCATCACCGCGGCGCCACATCGCGAGAACCCCACTGTCACTCCGATTCCCGGCGACGTCTGCCTCTTCGACTTCGAACCGTGGGAAATCGGCAACCCCGCCTACGGCTACGAACCCGGCTCCGCCGCCCACCATGCCCAGGGCGCCACCGACCTTGCCCTGTTCTACGGCCGCAACAACCTGCTGATCAACGGCGACCTCGGGTGGGTGCCCGGTAGCGTCTTCGCCTCCATCGAGGACGGCCTCGCGGACTTGGCGGCAGCCTGCAACGGGCTGTGGTTGCGCGGCGTCGAGGGCGAGACGTTGGCTTTCGCCCGCGCATGAACAGACACCGGGGTCGTGTTCGGCACGACCATCCGGCATAGTCGCCGCGACGCCGTCGGCACGATCCGGCGGCGTCGCGGCGGCGACTACCTGATTCAGGAGTTCAGCACGAACTCGGCGTGCCTGGCGACCGCGAGGATCAAATCGTCGGAGTGCCGTGGTCCGACGATCTGCATGCCCACCGGCATCCCGGCGCGAGTCGTGCCGACCGGAATGCTGATGGCGGGCTGCTGCGTCATGTTGAACGGGTAGGTGAACGGGGTCCAGTCGGGCCAGCCGTCGAGCCCGCTGCCCGGCGGAACGTCGTGTCCGGCTTCGAACGCGGTGATCGGCATGGTCGGGGTGATCAGCACGTCGTAGGACATGTGGAAGGTGCCCATCGTGATGCCGACCTCGGCGGCGACGTGGCGGGCGTCGAGATAATCGACGGCGCTGACGGATTCACCACGCGCCCACGCCGCACCCAAACCGGCATCCACCTTCTCGCGGGAGCCGGCCGGGAACTTCGACAGCATGGTCGCCGCCCCCGCGGCCCACAGCGTTTCGAAAGCCGCACGCGGGTCGGCGAATCCGGGATCGACCGCGTCGATGGTCAGATCGGCCTCGGCCAGCCGCGCGACCGCGGCTTCGACGATCTCGGCGACCTCGGGATCGACCTGGGCGTACCCGAGCGTGGCGGAATAGCCGACCGACAGCCCACGCACATCCCGCTGCATCTGACTGCGGAAGGTCGTGAGGGTCGGCGCCAGCGCCGTCGGGTCCCGCGGATCGGGCAGCGAGAGGATGTCCATCAGCAACGCCGCGTCCTCGACGGTGTGCGTCATCGGCCCGGCGTGCGCGAGGGGGCCGAACGGACTGGCCGGGTAGAGCGGAATCCGCCCGTGCGTCGGTTTGAAACCGACGATCCCGCAGAACGACGCCGGAATCCGGATGCTGCCTCCCCCGTCGGTACCGACCGACACCGGCGTCATCCCGCCCGCGACCGCTGCCGCACTGCCCCCCGACGACCCGCCCGCCGTCGTCGTGGGATCGGCGGGATTGCGGGTGATTCCGGTCAGCGGACTGTCGGTGACACCCTTCCAGGCGATCTCCGGCGTGGTCGTCTTCCCGACGAACACCATCCCGTCCTCGCGCAGCCGCGCGGCGACCGGACTGTCCACCGACCACGGCCCGCTCGCGTCGATACAGGTGGAACCGCGCAGGGTCGGCCACCCCTCGGTCAGAAAGATGTCCTTGATGGATATCGGCACGCCGTCGAGTAACCCGCGCGGATTGCCGGACTGCCAGCGTGCCTCGGAGTCCTTGGCCTGCACCAACGCCCGATCCGGATCGACCAGGCAGAAGGCGTTGAGCGCGCCGTCGCGGGCGGCGATGGCGTCCAAGCAGGCTTGCGTGGCCTCGACGGGGGAGAGCTGCCTGGCCGCGTAGGCCGAGACCAGCTGCACCGCGGTCATCGCGGTGGGATCGGTGGGAAGACCGGGGTCGGGCTGCGTCATGGCGGGGCTCCTTCAGCCGGGCACGTACCCGAGCGTCTTGTCGACAACGTTGTCCAGCGGCAGACCGGCTGCCCACCTGCCGAAATTGTCGGTGAATGCGCGGACGATCTCGGTGCGCCAGCCGTGGAAATCGCCCGAATTGTGTGGCGTGAGCACCACGTTCGGCAGATCCCACAGCGGATGACCGGCAGGTAGCGGCTCCGGGTCCACCACGTCCAGTGCGGCCGCGGCGATCGAACCGTTGCCGAGCGCGGCGACGAGATCGTCGGTAACCACTAGTTCCCCGCGCCCGACATTGACAAACCTCGCATGCGGTTTCATCGCCGCGAACGCGGCGGCGTCGAACATGTGTCTGGTCTCGGCGGTGAGTGGCGCGATCGCGATCACGTAATCGGCTCCGGGCAGTTCGGCATGCAGATCGTCGCTGACAGTGCCGAAATCCGGGTCGCCGGTGCGGGCGCGACGTCCTACCGCGCGCACCGTCATCCCGGTGGCGCGCAGCAATCGCGCGATGGTCCGGCCGATCGAGCCGGTGCCGACGATCAGCGCCGTCGCCCCGGCCACGCGTTCGGATTCGCGGTGGCGCCACTCGTGCCGCTGCTGCAGACGGATCGATCCGGGGAGATCCTTGGCGAACGAGATGATCTGTCCGAGAACGTATTCGGCGATCGCGGTGTCGAAGACATTGCGGGTATTGGTGACCACCACATCGGAGGCGCGCAGTTGCGGGAACATCACCGGGTCCACGCCGACCCCGCCCATGTGCAGCCAGCGCAGGCGATCGGCGCTGTGCCACGCACCGGGTACGGCGCGAGTCTGGAAGTCGTAGACGAACAGCACATCGGCGCCGCGCAGCGCATCGGCGAGCCCGTCGGCCTCGGTGTAGCGCACGTCGGCGCGCTCGGCAACGGGGGCCATGAGGTCCGATTCGGGCACGCTGTCACGATGTAGGACGGTGACAATCGGCCCGTTTTCCACATTGACACCGTACGATCAGATCGTATGATTGTCAACAATCCGATCGTGTTCGGAGGTCTGCCCGGCTGAGCGCGAGAGGGGCCGCAGTGGAGTTCAGCTTCCCGGACATCGAGGGGCCGGTTGCCCAACGAGGCATCGGCGTGATCGCGCCGTTCGACCTTGCCCTCGAACGGGAATTATGGCGGTGGGCTCCCCTGGAGGTGAGTCTGCACCTGGCCCGCACCCCCTATGAACCGGTACCGGTGTCGCTGGCCATGGCCGAACTGGTGTCCAATCCGCTGCACCTCACCGCGGCGACGCACGACGTGCTGCACGTGGAGCCGGAAGTCGTGGCCTACCTGTGTACGTCGGGCAGCTTCATCAACGGCCTGGCCTACGAACGGTCCCTGCGGGAAGCGATCTGCCTGGCGGGCGCACCCGACGCGGTGACCACCTCCGGCGCCCTGGTGGAAGCGATCAAGCACCTCAACATCACCCGCATGTCGGTGATCACGCCCTACGACGAGATCCTCACCGGCAAACTGCACGAGTTCCTCGACGAAGCGGGTTGCGCGACGATCAAGTCCGATCACCTCGGGCTCGGCGGCGGTATCTGGAAGGTCAACTACCGCACCATCGCCGAGCGGATTCTCGGCGCCGACGACCCCCGCTCCGAAGCGATCTTCGTCAGCTGCACCAACCTGCCGACCTACGACGTGATCGAGCCACTCGAACAGGCACTCGGCAAACCCGTCCTCACCGCCAATCAACTGACCATGTGGGCCTGCCTCGGCCGGATGAAACTGCCCATGATGGGGCCAGGAAAATGGCTCGTCAATGTCTTCTGAACGGAGCGAGATGCGCACGCCGACAATCGGATTCATCTACCCCGACCACGCCGCCGAAGACGACTACCCCCGCGCGGCGGCTCTGCTCGACGCCGCCTTGCCGGTGGCCCACATCTACGGCACCGACCTGCACGCCGTCCCCGAACTGCTCGACCTGGGCAGCCCGGAGAAGCTGAGCCACGGTGCCGCGTTGCTCGCCCCCGAGGCGCCGGCCGTCGTCGTCTGGGCCTGCACCTCGGGCAGTTTCGTCTACGGGCCCGAAGGTGCTCGCGGTCAGGTCGAGCGCCTTGCCGAGGCGGCCGGAGTGCCCGCCTCCAGTACGAGTTTCGCGTTCGTCGAAGCGGCGCGGGCGCTCGGTGTGCGGCGAGTGGCCGTCGTCGCGAGTTACCCCGAGGACGTGGCGAAGTTGTTCGTCGAGTTCCTCGCCGACGCGGGGATCGAGGTGGTGTCGATGTCGAGTGCGGGCATCGACACCGCCGCGGAGGTCGGCACCCTCACACCGGACCAGGTCTTGACCCTGGCCGTCACCAACGACCATCCCGACGCCCAGGCACTGCTCATCCCGGATACGGCCATGCATACTCTCGAGGTGCTTCCGACACTCGAAGCCGCGCTCGGCAAGCCGGTGCTGACGGCGAACCAGGTCACCATCTGGGAAGGGTTGCGACTGGCCGGGGCCACCCCGTTCGTCCCCGCGCTCGGCGCGTTATTCGCGCAGGGGGGTCGGCATGTCGATCATTGATTTCGAGCCGGTCAACCAGCAGTCCACCGCGGAGATGATCGCCGACCGGCTGCGCGAGGCGATCATGCGCGGTGCGCTCGGCCCCGGCGCCCAACTCGGTGAGGCCGATCTGGCGACCAGTTTCGGCGTCTCCCGCGGACCCGTGCGCGAGGCCATGCAGCGCCTCGTCCAGGAGGGCCTGCTGTTCAGCATCCGCAACCGCGGCATCTTCGTCATCGAACTCACCACCGACGACGTCGTCGACATCTACCGCGCCCGCACCGCGCTGGAAGGCGGCGCGCTCGACCTCATCCTCGACGGTCGCCGCGAGATCGCCTATGCCGCACTGCAATCCAGCGTCGCCGCCATGCGACTCGCCGCCGAAGTGGGTGACGCACCCGGTGTCTCCGACGCCGACCAGGCCTTCCACGAAGCCCTCGTCACCGCCGCGAACAGCCCACGCCTCGTCCGGGCCGCCCGCACCCTGCTCATCGAAACCCGCATGTGCCTCGGCGCCCTCCAGACCACCTACCCCGACCTGCGCGAACAAGCCCGCGAACACGTCGAACTCCACGAGGCGATCGGCACCGGTTCACCCGAGCGTGCGCGCGCCCTTCTCGTGGAACACATGGACGACGCGGTCCGCCGCCTGGGCGACCGCTAGGGGTGTGTCTCGGGGCAGAATGGACCCGGTACGGACACCCCGACTCGCACCAGGAGCTCTCGTGGACAGCGAACAGCGGACGCGCGCGCAGTCTTTTGTCGATCTACACCGCGCGGGTTGCTTCCTGTTGCCGAATGCCTGGGACGCGGGCAGCGCGCGGATGCTCGAGTCGGTGGGATTTCCGGCGATCGCCACCACCAGCGCGGGGGTCGCGTTCTCCTTCGGTCGTCCTGATCACGACTTCTTCACCGAGCACGGTGCGCACGGGCGCGTGGATCGCTCGACGATGATGCGGCGGATCCACGAGATCACCGGTGCCGTGCGGGTGCCGGTCAGCGCCGACCTCGAGGAGGGGTACGGGCCGGACGCGCAGGAAGTGGCGACCACGATCTCCCTCGCGATCGACGCCGGTGCGGCGGGCGGCAATATCGAGGACTTCACCGGCGACCGCACCACCCCGCTGTTCGACGAGGTGCACGCGGTGGACCGGGTCCGCGCGGCGCGCGCGGCGGTGGCTGCCAGCGGCGAGCCGTTCGTACTCGTCGGTCGCACCGACGCGCTGCTCGTGGACGCGGGTCTCGACGAGGCGATTCGCCGCGCCAACTCCTACCTCGCCGCGGGTGCCGACTGCGCCTTCGTCCCCGGGGCCGCCGACGCCGCCACTATCGCCACCCTGGTCGAAGCGCTCGACGGCCCACTCAATGTCGTGATGGGACTGACCGGTGGTGCGCTGTCGATGGCCGAGCTCGCCGACCTCGGCGTACGCCGGGTCACGGTTGGCGGCAGCATCGCCCGCCTGCTCTACCGCCACCTCCTCGACGCGGCGACCGAGCTCGCCGAACACGGCACTTTCACCTACGGCGACACCCAACTCAGCCAATCGGCTCTCAACACCCATTTCGCCGACCGCGCCGGGTGAACGCGCCGTTCGTTCGCGCTCGGTGATCTCGATCAGGAGGTGGGTCGGGCGCCTCGGAGGTCGAGGAGCATGCCGAGGTAGCCCAGTTCCTGGCTCTGGGACTGGGCCATCGCGCGGGCGGCCTGTTTCACGGGGCCCGAGGCGAGCAGGGTGTCGGCGGCGCGGGCCATCGTGATGCCGCCCGCGTGGTGGCGGTACATCAGTTGCAGGAAGAGGGTTTCGGCGTCGGCCGCGCGCGCCGCAGCGAGGGTGTCGAGGTCGGCGGTGGTGGCCATGCCGGGCATCGTGGCCGGCCCGGTGGTCGAGTGGTGGTGGGTTCGCGCCATCCAGCTCATCGGGACGTCGGCGGTGGGGGCCGCGCCGGCGAGTTGGGTCCAGCCGAGCAGGGTGCCGATTTCCACGCGCTGTGTGTCGGCGATCTGGTCGGCCAGTCTGCGCACGGTGGGATCGGCGGCCGGGTCGAGGCGCTCGGTGATGATGAGCGCCTGCTGGTGGTGGGCGGTCATGTCCTGGACGAAACCCAGCTCCGTCGTGGTGAGAACCGGTGCGGGCGTTGCTGTCTCGGTGACGAAGAGCGGTCGCAGTGCCGCGCCCAGTGCCAGCAGGAACAGCGCGGCCGCACCGGCGAACGCCAGCCTGATCACCCGACCCACGGTCACGACCCGACCGTGGACTGCTGATTCGCGGGCGGTGTGTACACCTCGTTGTCGAGCTGCAACACCATGAACCCGTTGTCGGAGCAGGTGACATAGAGCTGATCGCCCCGCCACTCCGGCGGGGAGAGACACCAGTCCGTGGACAGGTCACCGAACGCGATGTCGCCGGCCCGAGCGGTGAGCACCTGCGCCGGATCGAACAGGCCCTCGGCCATCGACCGCAGCGCCGCCGGAGCGCTCATCACCGGAATTCCGATGATCGAGGCCAGGGCGTGGGGCGAGTTCCAGATCTCGAGGTTGCGGCCGGTGCGGGCAGGCGGATTGAAGTAGGCGATCTCGCGGATCTCGCCGGGATCGCGGACATCGAACACCCGGATTCCGGAGGAGACCCAGCCGCAGGCCAGCGCGGTCGGGTTGTCGGGACGGTCGGCGGCGCAGTAGTGCGATTCGTAGGAGAACGCCGAACCACCCATGGCGGAACCGACACCCGCGTCGATATTGTCGGGCAGGTTGATCTCGAGTTTGATCTTCGCGGTGATGCGCGGCGCGCTGTCGTCGGACACGTCGATGAGTTTCACTCCGCCGGAACCGCCCTCGTCGACGGTGAACAGATGGGGCACGCCGTCATAGGTCACGGGCACGCTGTGCTGGGTGGCCCAGCCGTCGGTCCAGAACGTCCGGCCGAGATGCGGCACCTGCGGATTCGGGTCGCGCCGCTGCACCGCGCTCACATCGAGCACGGTGAATCCACTGAGCGCGGAGATGTAGAGCCGGTCGCCGTCGGGACTCACACCGAGTCCGTGTGCCTCGATTCCCGTCAGCCCCTGCCAGATCACCCGCGGATTCGCCGGATCGGTGAGATCGATCGCACTGAGGAAACCGGGCACCAGGCCCGAGGCCCAATACGTGCGACCGTCGGGGGAGAAGCCGCCCTCGTGGGTCGTGATCGGCAGCGGCATCAGCAGATTCGAGCCGGTTCCCGGATTGAGCAGACGTGGATGCGCGCAATCGGAGATGTCGTACACCGACAGGTATCCGGCCCCGATGCCCACCGGCACACCCGTCCCGACGAGCAGTTTGCGAGTGGTGTTGACCTTCAACGTCTCCCAGGTCCCGGCCAGCATCGCGGGTTCGGCGAGGGTCGCGGTCAGTCGCGGATTCGCCGGATCGGAGACATCGAGCACCTGAACGCCCGGGTGTTCGCTCAGCATGTTGCCGGGGAAGAACGTGCCCATGTAGGCGCAGTGTTCGAAACTGGTGGAGGTGATGCCCGCTCCGCGGCCGGCGTAGCCCCCGATCATCGACATATTGCAGCGGTAGCCCTGCGTGCTGCGCCCACTGTCTCGGTCACCGGCGGGCACATCGCCCTGCAATCCGGTTTCCGGCAGCGAACCGGGCCCACAGTCGGCGCGCGGCACCGCCGTTCGACCCACATCGAGGAATTCCTGCACCGTGCCGGTCAGGTCGGCGCCGAAATCCGCTGACGCACCCGACGGCAGTCCGAGCGCCACGAGTGCGGTGATCGCGGCCGCCGCCACGTACCGCATCGGCGAATGGCGCCGGTGAATCGAGTGCGGCGGACCCGTCCCGGTATCGCTCTGCCCGGACGCGGGCTCGGCGTGTGGTCGTGGGTCGGTGTGCGGACCTGGTGGCATCGTTGCCCTCCCGAATCAATGATGCGGACAACACAACTGGCTCAGACAGTTGTGCCGCATCACGAATAGTAGGCCGTACGAATGGTTGCCGAAGGGTATTTCGGGGAACAGGGGTTTGGGCGGGGCTCGTGCTTCCCTCGGGCCGCCGCCGATACGCTGTACGGTTGCTCTGCACGACAAGCGCGTCTGTAAAGGCGGGGAGTTTCCGCGATCGGAGAGGACTCGGATCCATGTCGAACGATGTCGTAGGAAGTTCCGGCGCCGCACCGCCGCCCGGCGGAGAGGTAGCCGGTGGATCGCCGGGCAAGCCCAGGCTGGATCTGCTCATCTTCTTCGCCACCGCGATCGGCGCACTCGCCTTCGTCGCCTGGGGTGTCCTCGACGACGAGGGCCTCGCCTCCGCGGCGAGCACCGCACAGAAGTGGGTCATCACCAATACCGGCTGGTTGTTCGTGCTCACCGCGACAGCGTTCGTCGTCTTCGTGATCTGGCTGGCAATCAGCCGCTTCGGCCGGATCCCGCTGGGCGCCGACGACGAGAAACCCGAATTCCGCACCGTGTCATGGATCGCGATGATGTTCAGCGCGGGCATGGGTATCGGTCTGATGTTCTGGGGTGTGGCGGAACCGCTGTCGCACTTCGTGAATCCGCCGCCGCACACTGCGGCGCCCGGCTCACCGGCGGCCGCCGAGCTCGCCATGGCCACCACACTGTTCCACTGGACACTGCACCCGTGGGCGATCTACGCCGTCACCGGCCTGGCCATCGCCTACGGCACGTTCCGAAAAGGCCGCTCGCAGTTGATCTCCGCGGTGTTCCGGCCGCTGCTCGGCCACCATGCCGACGGAATCGGTGGTCGCGTCATCGACATGATGGCGATCTTCGCGACCCTGTTCGGTTCCGCCGCCTCCCTCGGCCTTGGCGCCCTGCAGATCGGCGCGGGCATGGAGTTCAACGGATGGATCGACGGGATCGGCAAGCTCGGTCTGGTGGCGATCATCTCGGCTCTGACCGTCGCCTTCGTCCTGTCGGCGGTCTCCGGGGTAGCACGCGGCATCCAGTGGCTGTCCAACATCAATATGGTGCTGGCCCTGGCTATCGCGGCGTTCGTGTTCATCGCAGGCCCGACGCTGTTCATCCTCAATATGCTGCCGACCTCGATCGGTGACTACATCGAGGCCCTGCCGACCATGGCTTCGCGTACCGGTGCGGGCGACGAGGCGATGCAGGCGTGGCTGTCGAGCTGGACGATCTTCTACTGGGCCTGGTGGATCTCGTGGACGCCGTTCGTCGGCATGTTCATCGCGCGGATCAGCCGCGGTCGCACCATCCGTCAGTTCGTCACCGGCGTGCTGCTGGTGCCGAGCGTGGTCAGCCTGGTGTGGTTCGCGATCTTCGGAGGAGCGGGCATCTTCGAGCAGACGGAGAACGGTGACCTCACCGAACCCGACGGCTCGGTCGACTCCAATTTCGCCCTGTTCCACCTGCTCGACCAGTACCCGATCACCTCGGTGACCACGGTCGTCGTGATGATCCTCGTCGCGATCTTCTTCGTCTCCGGCGCCGACGCGGCCTCCATCGTGATGGGCACCCTGTCCGAACGCGGCAGTATCGAACCGTCGAAGTGGGTCGTCATCTTCTGGGGTGCGGCTACCGGCGCTGTCGCCGCGATCATGCTGGCCATCGCCGATTCCGACAATCTCGGCGGAGCGCTCACGGGCCTGCAAGCCTTGACCACGGTGGTGTCACTGCCGTTCCTGGTGGTGATGGTGGCGATGTGCGTGTCGCTGTACAAGGACCTGAGCGATGACCCGCTGATTCTGCGGATGGACCGTGGCATCGAACTGGTCGAGGGCGCCGTCGACCAGGGCACCGAACTGCACGAAGGCGATTTCGCGCTGGTCACCGAACCGGCGGTGGACGAGCCTTCGGCCCTCGACAAGAACGAGCGTCGCATCGTCTCCGACGATCGAGGCTAGGCCGTAGCGTCTGATCTGGCCTGCGCCGAGGACAACTCGGCGCAGGCCAGTTCCATGCGGCCCCGCAGTGCGTCGGCGGATTCGGCGATCGCGGCCTGGGCGCGAACGTATTCGGCTCGGCCGGTGGGGGTTTCGATGCGGACCGGCTCATAGCCGAAATCGGAGAGGTCGTAGGGACTGGCTCGCATGTCGAGTTCGCGCGCGGTGCAGGCGAGTTCGAAGCAGTCGAGCAGTAGTTCAGAGGAGATCAGTGGGGCGAGTTTGAAACCCCACTTGTACAAATCCATGTTGGCGTGCAGGCAACCGGGCTGTTCGCGTTCCACCTGGTCCGCCCGGGTGAGCGGTTCGGCATTGCGACCCACCGCCTCCGGGGTGAAGAACCGGAACGCGTCGAAATGCGTGCACCGCAACGACATCGACTCCACCACTTCGTCGGTGCCCGCGTGGCCCAGACGCAGCGGAATCTGCTGGTGGCGCACCTCGTCGGTGCGATAGACCATGGCCCACTCGTGCAGTCCGAAGCACGACAAGTGCGCCGGGCGCCGCGCGGTCGCGGTGAGCAGTTTCGAAACGAACTCGATCGTGTCCCGACGCTTGGCCAGATAGGCCGGATCGGCCGTGAACACGCCCCGATCGTGCGCAACCTCGTGGTATCCCCGCGCACCCCGGTAATCGCCCGCATCACGCAGCGCTATCCCGAACCCCGGATGCCACCGCCGCAACTGCGCAGGCTTGTTGCCGTAGTACGTGAAGAGAAAATCCACGACCGGATGGGTGGTTCCTGCCGCACGGCGTTCGAGATAGGGACCGACCAGCCGATCGAGCCGATCACGGTGTGCGCGCGCGGCGGCCCGCCACTCGACCGACGACAATACCCGCAGGTCGAGAGCGTGGTCGAGATTGTCGCGCGCGCTCACCCAGCTATTCTCGCGCACCGGTTTTGCTCGGTGGATTCGCCCTCGATCGGGTGTTACGGTGGCCACTCCACCTGGGTCGACAAGCGCTTTTCAGCATCGCGTAGGGGACGTCGACCGAAACGATCGCGGTGTCATATCTCGCCATCGCTTGAACGCCCGGATGAAGTTCGCCGAATCCGTGTACCCGAGACGATTCGCGATCTGGGCTGTGGTCAGCGGTGAGTTCCGCAGCATTTCCTCGGCCAACGCCTGACGCAGCTCATCGACCAGTGCGCGATACGACGCGCCTTCGTCGGCGAGGCGCCGTGCAAGCGTGCGTGGACTCACATTCAGTACAGCGGCCACCTCGGCGAGTGGGGGGATCCGGCCGGGTTCGCGCGTCAGGACATCGCGCACCGCACCGGCGAAACCGGTTCGGGCACGGCGCTTGCCGAGCAGGTCGCGACACGCGGCCTCATAGCCACGCCGGACCAGGTCATTGGCCTGCGGCAAGGGAGTATCGAGCCAGGCCGAGTCGCCGACCAACTCGTTGCGATCGGCATCGAAATCCGGTTCTGTTCCGAACGCGTCGACGTAGCGGCCGGTGTTCGATGGCGCGGAGTGACGGAAGCGCACCGAGGACGCCGGCACGTCGGTGTTCGTCAGGTCGCGCAGGATCGAAGTGATCGCCGCAGAAATCCGTTCCACGAGAATAGAAGCGATATCCGGTGGTAGGTCGCCGTCGTCGATGAAGATGCCGACCTCGTCGGTGTCCACATATTCGGTGACGGTGATCGTGGTGAACACCCAGGCGAGTTCGACGAACTCCGCGGTCAACTCGATGACATCCCGCAGCGACCGGCTGGTGAGCAGTGCCATTCCCCACGAGCCGTGCATCCCCGCGTGATAGTTCGTCCCCACCTCGACCCAGAATCCGGGCTCGCCGCAACGTAACTCGTCGAGATTGCGCATCACGTCGAATTCTTGACGGGCGGTGATCTCAGCGAACGGATCATCGAGCACACCGGGGTCGATGCCCGAACCGGCGAGGCACCCATCCGCGGACCATCCACGACGCGCGGCGAGTTGGACCATCAGCTGAACACTGGCCGCACTGATCGGCAGGTGCTGATCGAACTCGAAACTCGCCACGCGGCGAACCTACCCACAGGTGGCAGAAAATGACAACCACATGGCGGCGATAGCGCTGTCGTCGACGAAACTGCCTTCGTAACGTGGTGAGCTCGCGCATATCACGGCAGGAGCCTTCCATCACATGAGTTCCGACTACGACGTCGTTGTCATCGGCAGTGGTTTCGGTGGCAGTGTCTCGGCGCTGAGGTTGACCGAGAAGGGATACCGGGTCGCGGTACTCGAGGCGGGACGCCGATTCGCCGACGAGGATTTCCCTCGGACATCGTGGGATATCCGCAAATTTCTGTGGGCGCCCAAGCTCGGGTGTAAAGGGATCCAACGTGTCCATGTGCTGCCCGATGTCGTCGTTTTGGCCGGGTCCGGTGTCGGCGGTGGTTCGCTCGTCTACGCGAACACCCTCTACGAGCCCAAGTCGAGCAACTTCTACGATGACCTCCAGTGGGCGCACATCACCGACTGGCGCGCGGAACTCGCCCCCTATTACGACCAGGCCGAGCGCATGCTCGGCGTCCGGCCGAATCCCACGCTCACACCCGCCGACGAGCTGATGCGAGAGGTCGCCGACGACATGGGCGTCGGCGATACCTTCTCCATGGCACCGCTCGGGGTGTTCTTCGGTCGCGGTGACGCGAAAGAACCATCGGTGACGGTCGCGGATCCGTATTTCGGCGGTGCCGGACCCGCTCGAACCGGCTGTATCGAATGCGGAGGCTGCCTCACCGGGTGCCGCTACGGCGCCAAGAACACCCTCGTCAAGAATTATCTCTACCTCGCCGAGCGAGCTGGGGCCGCGGTGTACGCGGAACGGACCGTGACCCGTGTAAAGCCCTTGCCCCAGGGCGGCTATGAAGTGACCGCCGTGGAAACCGGTGCGTGGTTTTCCGATCGCACTGCCATCACGTTCACCGCGGATCAGGTGATCTTCGCCGCGGGCACCTGGGGCACACAACAATTGCTGCACCGACTCAAGGCCGATGGAACGCTGCCGGGCATCTCGGATCGACTGGGCACTCTGACCCGTACCAATTCCGAAGCGCTCGTCGGTGTGACGACCAAAATGCGCAATCGGAAGAAGTACGACTTCACCCGAGGCGTCACGATCACCTCGTCCATCCACCCGGACGAGCACACCCACATCGAACCCAATCGCTACGCCAAAGGCTCCAACGCCATGGGATTGATGGCGACAGTGATGACCGACGGAGGAGGCCGATTCCCCCGCTGGGTGACCTGGATCGGACAGGTCCTGCGTCACCCAGGCCACCTCGCCTCGCTCTATCTCGGGATCCGCCACATGTCGGAACGCTCGATCATCGCGCTCGTCATGCAGACCCACGACAACTCTCTGACGCTCTACACCAAAAAGCGCTTCGGGCGGACCCGGGTAACGTCGCGCCAGGGCCACGGCGAACCGAACCCGACCTGGATTCCGGTCGCCAACGAAGTGATGCGACGCGCGGCCGAAAAGATCGACGGGTTTCCGATGGGCACGGTCGGTGAGATCTTCGACGTTCCACTCACGGCCCATTTTCTCGGCGGCTGTGTCATCGGCGAGTCTCCCGAAGTCGGCGTCATCGACCCCTACCACCGCGTCTACGGCCATCCCGGTCTGCATGTGGTGGACGGCGCGGCGGTATCGGCGAACATCGGCGTCAATCCGTCATTGACCATCACCGCACAGGCCGAACGCGCGATGTCGTTGTGGCCCAACAGAGGCGAGACCGACAGCCGCCCGCACCTCGGCTCGCCTTACCGGCGGGTCGCCGCGGTGACCCCCACCGCTGCGACCGTGCCGGCGAATTCGCCCGCCGCGCTGCGGCTGCCCATCACCGCAGTCGGCGGCAAATCCCCTTGTCACCAGGAGCAGAACTGATGTCTACGTCCCCCGATGTGAACGCCCGCGGCAAACTGCGCACTGTGTATGCCGCGTTCCGCGCCGCCCCCGAACCAAAGCTGTCCGACCTTGTCGGCGATCACGAAGGACGATTCGCCGGACCGCTCTGGTTGCGCGGTTGCGGACCGTTGACCGTAGCGGTGACCGGAATGCGAGGCTGGTGCGGTAAGTCCTTCACCGAACCGGACGATTCCGACGCCTACCTGCGCGGCGTAAACCTCGTACGCCGTCGCGGCACCATCGAGCCATCGATCCCGATCACCGCGCAGATCGGCGCCTCACGCGTCGACGGTGAGCCAGCGTTGATCGTCAGCTATCCGGCGACCGCACGGTTTCCCTGGAACCGCGTCACCGACGAACTCCGTCCTTTCAGCTCCCGCGGTCTGCTGGGTCTGACATTCGGAATCCCGGGTGGCCCGTCCAGCGGCGCGCCGTTTGTCCTCCACCGTCGCGAATCGGCTGATTCATGACGGTTTCCGTGCAGTGGTGCCAGGTGTTCTCGTGAGGCTCGTCGAACCTGCAGGGAATCGGCGTCAGGCATCCACTCGGCATGCCCGGCGTCACCTCAAAGGGCATCGCGGATCCTGGCAGCCCCGCAGTTCGGCTGGAGCGGAAGACATGTTGGACAGGGTTGCCGTTCGCTTCGAGATCGCGCTGCGATGAGCCAGCGCCTCACAGACGACGAAGTCGACGCCTGGAATTCCTTGGCCAGCGTAGTGGCATTGATGGCACCTGAGCTCGAAACGCGGCTGCGACGAAAGTGCGGACTCAACCACTTCCAATATCGTGTTCTGGAACTGCTGTACGCCCGACCTGGACGACGCCAGCGCATGATCCTGTTAGCAGAAGCAACCGATGCGTCGATCTCGCGAATGTCGCACGTCGTCGCCAAACTCGAACGTGCTGGACTGGTAACCCGCGGCAACGATACCGGCAGGTACGTCGAGCTTACCGACGCCGGTCTCGACGCATTTACCGACGCGGTGCCGCATTACACCAGCGTTGTGCGTCAGCTGCTCCTCGATGCCTTGTCAACACCTGAACTCACGCGCCAGTTCGCGGCCATGACCGCTGACCTCGCACGCCACCTCAAATCACGCAACCCGAGATGAGGACACCGAGCGGGGTCGAGTCGACGGCATCGAAGTCCTGCCACGGGCCGAGACCGGCCACCTGGTCAGACCGGGATATCCATGAAATGAGTCGTCCTACATGGTGAACACCGAAGACGTACGCAATGATCCGCCGGCAGACCTCGAACTGGTCGGACCGACGCTGACGGTATCTGATGGAACGAAGTCGGACCCGAGGGAAAATGTGCTCAGCATTGCTGAGCAACGCCTCAAACGCTCGGTTCGGAACAGCGCTCCATGCGGATCTCTTCCCGCTCATCCACCTAGCGACCCGGTCGAGATAGCCCACATCTGCCGCGAGCTGGTCACAAGCATGATCGATGGCGGGGATGCTGCGGAAATGACGCAGCGAATTCGCAGGGCAGCTTTGGAGTGGGCGCGAGAAGGCGTACCGATCGACAATGTCATGGCCGCTGTGCACGAAGGATTCGAATCCGGCGCGAGCGTAATCATCGGCGGTTGGACGATCAGCGACAGCTCGAACCTGGCGAGCGGGGTCGAGTGGATGCTCGAGGTGCTTGCGATGACCACCTCGGCTATCGCCGAAGCCTATCTCGATTAAGGGGCTACAGAAGGTGACGGATTCGCCCCGAATCGGGCCTTGGGGTGTTCGCGGCCTGTGAGGCGATTACGCGCGCGGCAGGATGCCGAACAGCAGCGCATCGATGCCCGCGACGAACACCGCGTCGTTGTCGACCGAGACGCTCGCCCCAGCGGGAGCCGCACCGAACAGCGTGGTCAGGTTCGGATAGTCGCGCGCCGGATCGCTGGTCGAGGCCACCAGTGCGCCTCCGAGATCGCCGGCGGACAGGCCCGCGGTTTCCTGGGCGGCGAAGCTCGCGCCCCAGCCCGAGAGCATCGCCACACCCATCATGACGGCGCGCGCGTCGAGTCCGGCAGGCGCCAGCGCGCCCGCCATGCGGTCCATGTAGCGCACCGAATTCGGGCCCATGCTCGACGGTGTTGCCGCGACCAGCCACGGGTGCCTGCGGTGTAGCGCGCGGGACTGCTGCGCCAGCGCGAGGACGTCGGCGCGGACGTCGCCGGTCGGTTCCGGATACCGGTATTCCCCCGCGACCCGGTCGACCATGAGGGCGATCAGGTCGTCCTTGCCGTCGACATAGCGATACAGCGAGGCGGCTGCGGTGCCGAGGTCGTCGGCCACCCCGCGCATCGACACGGCGCGCAGTCCACCCGCATCGGCGCGCCGCACACAGGCGTCAGCGAGCTGATCGAGCGTGTAGGCCGGGCGCGGTCCCGGCCGCGTCGTCGTGCCGCGCGACCACAACGAGGATCCGGTGTGCGTCATACCTGCCAGCATGCCCCACCTGCCTAGTTGCGAACAGTGTTAGCAGATGCGTATCGTGTAATTGCGAACACTGTTCTCAATGAAGGGAGATTGCCGTGCATGCCATCGAAGCCGCTGCACTGACCAGGACCTATGGCAAGAACACCGTGGTGGACGGGGTGGACCTGCTGGTTCCGCCCGGTCAGGTACACGCCTTGCTCGGCCCGAACGGCTCGGGCAAGACCACCACCGTGCGCATGTTGGCGACCCTGGCGCGGCCCACCTCGGGCCGCGCCGCGATCCGCGGTTTCGACACCGTCCGCCAGGCCGACAGCGCGAAGCGTCAGCTCGGCCTGGTCGGTCAGTTCCACGCCGTCGACCCGCGGCTGACCGGACGGCAGAATCTGGTGTTGCTGGCCCGTCTCAACGGCTTTCGCACCGCCGAGGCCCGGCGGCACGCGGGTGAGCTGCTAGACCGGTTCGACCTGGCCGACGCCGCCGATCGTGTGGTCCGCACCTACTCCGGCGGTATGCGGCGCAGGCTCGACATCGTCGCGGGCATGATCGTGCGCCCCGCCGTGCTGTTCCTCGACGAGCCGACGACCGCACTCGACCCGCACAGCCGCAACGAGATCTACAGCTACATCCGCGATTTCGTCGACAAGGGGACCACCGTGCTACTCACCACCCAATATCTCGACGAGGCGCAGCGCCTGGCCGACGCGATCACGATCCTGGAAGCGGGTCGGGTCGTCGCGGCGGGCACGCCCGAACAGATCCTGGCGGTCGTGCCCGCCGGGCTCGACCTGGTCGTCGACGATCCGCTTCGCTACGACGAGGTCGCCGCGGTGCTGGCCGGATTCGGCGGCTCGCCCTCGGATTCCCCACCGGCACAGCGGCTTTCGCCGATGGAGCTGTCGTTCACCTTCGCCGGGGACGCCCCCGGCCTGCTCGCGGTGCTGCGCGCACTCGAGGCCGCCGATATCGCCGTGCGCGATATCGGCACCCGCGCGACGACTCTCGACGATGCCTTCCTCGCGCTCACCGGTCGTGACCGGGAGGTGCGGGCATGAGTGCCGTCGACACCCGATCGGTGTCCGTGTTCACCGGTGCGGCGGTGCTGTTCGGCCGCGTGCTCCAGAACTACCGCAACTCGCCCGGCCTGTTCGCGATCACCTTGGCCGCGCCGCTGGGCATGATGCTGCTGTTCGGTTTCGTCTTCGGTGGCGCGCTCGCCGGCGGCAGCGATGCCACCGCCTACCGCGCCTACCTGGTGCCCGGCGTGCTGGTCCTGGTCGCGGCCATGGGCCTGACCTCGACCGCGTCGACCGCGAATGCCGACCTGCACAGCGGATTCACCGATCGCCTTCGCGCGTTGCCGCTCCCACCCGCGGCCGCACCGGCCGGATTCGCCATGGCCGAAACGGTGATCGGCGTCGTCGCGCTGGCGCTGATGTCGGGCATCGGATACCTGCTCGGCTGGCGGGTCGACGCCACGCTCGGTGATGTGGCGGTGGCGATCGCGCTGCTGCTCGCTTTCCGCTGCGCGCTGTCGTGGCTGGGCATCGCGCTGGGCGCGGCGATCCGTGACGAGCAGATGCTCCAGCAGACGGCGCCGCTGATCTTCGGCACGATCATGTTCTCGAATGTCTTCGTCCCGACCGCGACCATGCCGCCGGTGGTGGCGGCGATCGCGGAGTGGAATCCGGTGAGCGCCATCGTCGCCGCGCTGCGCGAGCTGCTCGGCGCCGACCTGCCCGACGCGGCCGGTGGCGCCTGGCCCATGCAGCATCCGGTCGCGGCGGCGACCGCCTGGATCGCCGTGCTGTTCGCCGTCGCGGTCCCGATCACGATCCGCCGTTACGCGACAGAGGTCTGATCGCGCCGCTGTCGTACCGGCGACGCCTGGTCGCTGGTCAGTCGTCGGGGGAGGCGCGGCGGTTGCGTTTGGTGACGCCGCGCCGCTTCTTCGCGGAGATGCGACGCTCCTTCGCGCCGCGCGAGGGCTTGGTAGCGCGGCGAACGGGTGGCGGGGCGGCTGCGGCGTCACGCAGTAACGAGACCAGGCGTTCGCGGGCGGCGGCGCGGTTCTGCAGCTGTGCGCGTTGTTCCGACGCGGCGATCGTGAGCACCCCGTTGACCAGGCGGGTGGCCAGGCGCTCGAGCATCCGGGTGCGCAGCCACTCCGGCACCGAGGGCGAGTTCGCGAGGTCGAACGACAGCTCTACTCGGCTGTCGGTGGTGTTGACGTGCTGGCCTCCCGGACCCGACGACCGCGAGAACCGCTCCCGTAACTCGGACGCGGGAATCACCAGCGCCCGAGTCACGGTCAAGTCCTCTGCCATGATTCGACGCCGCTACTTCCACGCGACACCACACCGGGCGCGCTGACGGGAGCGGCGAGTGATCCGGCGA
Organism: Nocardia salmonicida; assembly: GCF_036142455.1. Classification (NCBI taxonomy): domain Bacteria; kingdom Bacillati; phylum Actinomycetota; class Actinomycetes; order Mycobacteriales; family Nocardiaceae; genus Nocardia; species Nocardia salmonicida. The sequence goes on along the minus strand of NZ_CP108014.1, from coordinate 3,428,048 downwards.
GCATGTCGATGATCTCGCCCCATGCCCGCGCGTCGCCCGCCCGCGCATCCCCGACCTCCGCCGCGCGTTCGTGATCGGCCAGGAGCGCGAAAAGCATGGTGGTCAGCGCCCGCAACCGCCGCACCCGCAACCGTGGTGGCAAGGTGGTGAGCTCCCGGTCGAGGCCCTGCATGATGACGCGCACCGAAGTGCGTTGCGCACTATCGAGATTGGTCGCATCGGAGACCGCGGGATGCGGGTGGATCTGCTCGAGGAATCGCGCGTAATGCCGAATCCCGTGCCGCTCACCGAGCTCGAACATCGGCACCACCAGGGCTTCGAGTAGCCCGTGCAACCCTGGCGGGCGACCCGACCCCGCTTGTTCGGCGAGTAGTTCCAGCCGCCGCACCTCCAGCGTCGCCAGCCGGAACTCGACCACCGCTTCGATCAGCCCGTCGCGGGAGCCGAAGTGATACTGGATCGCTGAATTGTTCCGCTGACCTGCGGCAGCGGCGATATCGCGCAGCGGTACCGACCGTCCGTGTTCCGCGATCAGACGCTCCGCCGCGACGATGATGCGTTCCCGCGCTGCTGTCCCTGCCACAGTCCGCACAATAGTCGCTCACCAGCAGGTATGAGAACTTGTACTTGACAATTAAGCGCCAGTTCTTAAAGATTCCTGTGACCGCGACCACACGCGGCCATATCGGAGAGGAGCTTTTCGACATGATCCTGGATACCTTCCGGCTCGACGGTCGCGTTGCCATCGTCACCGGAGCGGGCCGCGGAATCGGCGCGGCCACCGCGCTCGCGCTGGCCGAAGCCGGCGCCGACGTCGCCATCGCCGCCCGCACCACCGAGCAACTCGACGAGGTCGCCGGGAAGATCCGCGCCCTGGGCCGCCGAGCCCTCACCGTGTCGGCGGACCTGTCCGACCTGGCCGCGGTGAAAGCCTTCGCCGACACTGCCGCCGCCGAACTCGGCCGCATCGACATCGTGGTCAACAATGTCGGCGGCACCATGCCCAATACCTTCATGACCACCTCCCCGGAGTTTCTGGAGGAGGCCTTCCGCTTCAATGTGTCCACCGCGCATGCCCTCACCCAGGCGGCGGTGCCGTACCTGCTGGAGTCGGACGGCGCATCGGTCGTCAACATCTCCTCGATGATGGGGCGCACCGCCGGCCGTGGTTTCCTCGCCTACGGCACCGCCAAAGCCGCCCTCGCGCATTGGACCCGGCTGGCCGCCACGGACCTGTCCCCACGCATCCGCGTCAATGCCATCGCGGTCGGTTCGGTACTCACCTCCGCGCTGGATGTCGTGGCGCGGCAACCGGAAATCAAGGCGGCCATGGAAGGCGCGACCCCGCTGGGTCGACTCGGCGAACCCTGGGAAATCGGGGCTGCCATCGTCTACCTCAGTTCACGCGCCGGCGGCTACATCACCGGCAAGATTCTGGAGATCGACGGCGGCATCGAAAGCCCCAATTTCGAACTCGGCCTGCCCGATCTGTGATCCCCGCCCACACAAAGGATCTGACATGACCTACCGCGTCATCCAATGGAGCACCGGAAATGTCGGTGCGCGAGCATTGCGTTCCATCATCGCCCGGCCCGAACTGGAACTCGTCGGCGTCTGGGTATCGAGCTCCGCCAAAGCGGGTAAGGACGCGGGCGAACTCGCCGGTCTGTCTGTCGAAACCGGCATTACCGCCACCACCGATGCCGATGCCCTGGTGGCGATGAAACCCGACTGCATCGTGCACACCGCCATGGCCGACGACCGGCTGATGGAATCGGTCGAGGACCTGAAACGGTTCCTGCGCGCCGGGATCAACGTGGTCTCCAGCAGCCCAGTCTTCCTGCAGTACCCGTACGGAACCCTCCCTGACGAGGCGATCGCCCCGATCATCGCGGCCGCCGAGGAGGGCGGCGCGTCCCTGTGGGTCAACGGCATCGATCCCGGCTGGGCCAACGACTGGCTTCCGCTGCTGCTCTCCAGCGGCTCCGAGCGGATCGACCGCATCATCTGCTCGGAGATCATGGACTACTCCACCTACGACAATCCCAAGGTCGTCTTCGACATCATGGGTTTCGGCAGCGATCTCGACGCCCTGCCCATGCTGCTGCAACCCGGCGTCCTCACCCTTGCCTGGGGCAGTGTCGTCCGACAGCTCGCCGCCGCCCTCGATATCGAACTCGACGCCGTGACACAACATTTCGAACGGCTGCCGGCCACCGAAGAACTCACCGTGGGCAACCGCACCATCGCGCAGGGCGCCGCCGCGGCGCTGCGCTTCCAGGTACATGGCATCCGTGCCGATCGCGAGGTCCTGACTCTCGAGCACGTCACTCGCCTGCACCCCGACCTGGCTCCGGATTGGCCACAGCCCACTGGAACGGGTTGCTACCGGGTCGAGATCCAGGGCGAACCGGATTATCAGCTGGACCTACAGCTCTCCAGCAACGGCGACCACGCGCTCGCCGGCGTGGTCGGTACCGCCGCCCGCCTGGTCAGCGCCGTCGCCGCCGTGGTCGAAGCCCGCCCCGGCCTGCTGACCGCCACCGATCTTCCCCTCACCACCGGCCGCGGACTGATGTAGCGGGGCTCGGACCGGTGACTCGCCGCGCCACAATCTAGAACACGTTATAGTTCGTCTTCTAGAACACGTTATAGGCGGCGGCGATGCGGTCGGCCTCTGCTCGGAAGGTGAGACAAGTGCGGGCCTGGGACGATGCAGCCGATGTCGTGGTCGTCGGATACGGCGGTGCGGGAGCGGTCGCGGCGCTGGCCGCGCGGGAATCCGGCGCCGAGGTCCTGGCCCTGGACCGGTATCTGGGCGGCGGCGCGACGACGCTGTCGGGTGGCATCGTGTACGCGGGCGGCGGTACGTGGGTGCAGCGCGAAGCGGGCATCGATGACGACGTCGACAACATGCTCGCGTACCTGGAGGCCGAGGTCGGCGACGCGGTGAGCGCCTCGACGTTGCGCCGATTCTGCGAACAGTCCGTGGCGATGATCGACTGGCTGACCGAGCACGGCGTGCCCTTCCAGGCGTCGGTGTGCCCGTACAAGACGTCGTACCCCACCGATGACTACTACCTGTACTACTCGGGCAGCGAAAACTCCGGCCGCTACCGGGATCTCGCGAAGCCGCGCCAGCGCGGTCACCGCGTCCACGGTCCCGGTGTGTCGGGCAAAGCGCTGTTCGGACCGTTGGCCGAATCGGCGGCCGCGCATGACGTCCGTGTCCGGACCGGCACCAGGGTGGCCCGGCTCGTCGTCGAGGAGGGTCGGGTGACCGGCGTCGAGGCCGTCACGATCGACGGTGCGCCCGCGGCGGTACGGCGCCGATTCGCCGCGCTCGCTCGCATCTCGGCGAAACCCGGTGTGTACCACCAGGGTTTGCGCCGGGCGGTGGAAGTGCTGCTGGCCCGGATCGAGCGCAAGTACGGACGGCCGGTCAGGATCCAGGCGAGATCCGGTGTCGTGCTCACCACGGGTGGGTTCATCGCCAATGGCGAGATGGTCGCTCGGCACGCTCCCGAATATCCGTGGTCGCAAGGACTGCCGCTGGGTAGCGCGGGCGACGACGGCAGCGGCATCACCATGGCGCTCGACATCGGCGCGGCGAGCGGCAAGATGGACGCGCTGTCGACGTGGCGTTTCATCGCCCCGCCCAGCGCCTTCTTCGGCGCTGTCGCGGTGAACTCCCTCGGCAGGCGCATGATCGACGAGTCCCGCTACGGCGCGGCGCTGGGCGCGGCCATCGCCGCCAGTCCGGGCCACCGCGCCTGGTTGCTCATCGACTCCGACCTCGAGGCCGAGGCTCGCAGGCAGATCGGCACGCAGTCGGTGTGGTTCCAGCGCATGCAGACCGAGCGTTTGCTCCGGCTCGGGCGCGTCTCCGGCAGCACCGTGGAGGAGGTGGCCGCACGTGCCGGGATCGACCAGTCCGCGCTGCGTGAAACCCTCGACGCGCACAACCGGGCTATCGAGCAGGACCGGCCCGATCCGTTCGGCAAGCCCGACGACATCCGTCGTCCGATTCGTACCGGACCGTTCACCCTGCTCGACATCTCGTTCAAGGCGCGGCTGACCTACCCCATGCCGATGCTCACTCTCGGTGGTCTGCTGGTGGACGAGGACACCGGCGCGGTGCGCCGCGAGGCCGGGGGAGTCGTTCCGGGACTCTTCGCGGCGGGGCGCGCGGCGGTCGGCATCTGCTCGAACTCCTACGTCAGTGGACTGTCGCTGGCCGACTGCGTCTTCTCCGGGCGGCGGGCGGGCATGCACAGTGCCCCAGCCGCTTCCGCGCAGGTGAACACTCTCGGGTAAGGGCGGGCCCCGAGATCACGCGAGCGTCCGATGCGGCGGGCCGTCGGCGCGATCGAGCGCGGCGACGAACGCGCGCACCTGCGCCAAGGCGGCGACAGCTTCCGGGACGGCCAGGTATCCCGCCTGGAAGACGTGCACTTGGCCGGCCCAGACCTGCAGGTCGCAGTGCACGCCGACGCGGCGGGCGGTCGCCGCGAGGTGTTCGGCGTCGGCCTGCAGGATCTCGAGGCCGCCGACTTGGATGAGCATCGGCGGAAATCCGGGGACGATCCCGGCCGCGACATCCAGGCGGGGATCGGTGATATCGGCTCCGGCGAGATACATGCCGATCAGCCGGTGGGCGGTGGTGGCCGAGGCGTACGGGTCGCGCAGGGCCGGTTCCTTCGTGGCGGCCAGTCCCATGGTGAGGTCGGCCAACGGCGAGAACAGCACCAGTCCCGACGGTTGTGGAAGTCCCCGCCGGGCGAGCTCGCCGACGAGGGCCAGCGCCAGGTGTCCGCCCGCGGAATCTCCCGCGACGACGATATCGGCGGGTCGATGTCCGCGGTCGAGTAGCCAGAGGTAGCCCCGCACCGCGTCCTGATGCGCTGCGGGGAAGGGGTGTTCGGGTGCGAGCCGGTATCGCACGGCGAAGACGGGGCGCCCGCAGGCGCGACCCACCCGCGAGATCAGACCGCGGTGGGTGCCCGGCGAGCACGAGAAGTACGCACTGCCGTGCAGGTAGTAGACGATCGGTTCCCGCGATTCGGGCCGCGCGTTCACCCACTCGCCGCGCAACGCGACATCGGTGTCTGCCCGTTCGTGCACGGGAAAGCGCGCCACCGTCCACGACGGCATGACCAGGCGCAGCCCGTGCATCGCCGATCGTCCGATGCGGGCGCCTGCCCGAGTGGCGGGAAGCAGCGACCCCAGCCGGCGCACTGTCAGCACCATGACCGCGGCCACGGTCCGGCTGGCGCGCGACGGTGTCGCGTCGAGATATCGGTCCATGGCGTACATCATGCGCAGACAACCGGGAAACTGACAAGAAGTCATGTCAAAACTGCCCGCGATCCTGTACGTTGCTGACATGAAACCATGTCAAATCGAGGACGCGGAGGTATCGCTGACGTGCGACGGCCGATAACAGGGCGGGTCATCGCGGTGACCGGCGGTGCCCGCGGGATCGGAAGGGAGATCGCCGCGCAGCTCGCACGGGCGGGCGCGCGCGTGGCGATCGGCGATATCGACGGATCGGCGGCCCGCGCCACCGCCGCCGAACTGGGTGCGCAGGTGCGGGGATTCGACCTCGATGTCGCCGACCGGGCGTCGTTCGCGGCGTTTCTGGCCGCGGCCGAGCAGGGGTGGGGTCCGCTCGATGTGCTCGTCAACAATGCCGGGGTCATGTGGGTCGGCCCGTTCGACCGGGAACCCGAGGCCGTGCGGCGGCGACAGTTCGACGTGAATGTGCACGGCGTCGTCAACGGGGTGACCCTCGCCGCACCGGCCATGCGCACCCGCGGCGCCGGGCACATCGTCACCGTGGCGTCGGCCGCGTCGAAGCTCGCCCCGCCCGGTGAGTCTTCCTATGCCGCGACCAAGCACGCGATTCTCGGCTACCTGACCGGGGTGCGCGCCGAATTGCGCGACAGTGGCGTCGACCTCTCGGTGATCATGCCGACGGTGGTGGACACCGAATTGGCGGCGGGCACCGACAATGGCGGGGTAGCGCTGCTTCAGCCCGCCGACGTCGCTCGCGCGGTCGTGCGGGCGATCGAACGTCCCCGATTCGAGGTGACCGTCCCCGGCTACGTCGGACCGCTACTGCGCGCGGTCAACGTGCTCCCGGCCTTCCTGCGGGATCGTGTGCTGCTCGCCATGGTGCCGGATCAGGTTGCTGCCGTTCATGATTCGTCGAGCCGGTCCGACTATGAACACCGGGTCTATGACCCTGCCTCCACTCCTACGTCAGGAAATTCACGATGACGACAACCGATGCACGCGGCGACGTCCGGCCGATTCCGGAGTTCGCCGGTGTCCACGACGTGTGGCCGCGCGGCGACCGCCTCGAAGCCGTGCGTGAGGCCGCAGGCCGCTATCGCGAGCGGTTCCTCCAGCAGGGGCAGGTGCGCGCGATCAAGAGCTTCGACATCGCCGCCGCCCCGTATCCGCAGCGGTTCGCGTTCCAGGGCTATTCGATCGGCCCCAACCCGATGATCTCGATCATCAACCGGATGTTCGTGGTCCAATTCGAGGGATTCGACGGCGCGCTGCGGACACTGGTCTGGGAGCCCACCGTCGCGGCCGGGTCGGGCAAGGCCCCGTTCTACGCGAAGCTGCAGAAACTCTCGCGCACGCTGCGCGCGGACTCGCTGTTCGTCAAGTACTACAACGATCCCGAGGCGGTGCTGCCCCGACTCGGTTTGCGCGACGGGGACGTCGACTACGTCAGCTTCGACCATCTGCACGTGCAGGACGTCCGCATGATCATGGGGAGCGACCGGACGATCGACGGTGAGGCGGGCCCGCGTGACTCGCTGTTCCCGAACGCGCGGATGCTCGTGCAGCGCAAGGAACTCGGCACGCTGGAATCGGTGCACCCGATGCAGTGGGCCTGGTACGTCGACGGCGGCATGGACGGCGTGCCCGCCGAGCGGCTGCAAATCCTCGACGGTGACGTCGAATTGGGTGTCGGGGTCAGCCTGTTGTGGACGCCCGGGCACACCGACGGAAATCACTCGCTGTGTGTGAATACGCCCGACGGTGTCTGGGTGTCTTCGGAGAACGGGATGGCGGCCGACAGCTGGCAACCGGAATTGTCCAAGATTCCCGGGGTCCGGCAGCAGGCCGCGTTCTACGGCCGCGAAGTCGTGCTCAACGCGAATACCCTCGAGGACTCGCTCGATCAGTACGATTCCATGGTCAAGGAGAAGACCATGGCTTCCCGGTCGCCGCGCGATTCGCGCTGGCTGCAGGTTGTTCCGTCGTCGGAATGCGCGAACTGGAAGCGTCAGTGGCCGGTCGTGCCGACCTTCACTCACGGTGGACTCGACTACGGGACGATCACGATACCGCCGCGCGCCACCGTCTGACGCGGTGCTCGCTACCTCGCCCGATTCTGGTAAGGATTCATGTCGGAATCGGGTGCCTGGATAGGATGGAGGCTCCGGAAGTCGGGTAGACGGATGCGGGAGGATTGTGACCGAGACCGAGACCGCGTCGCGCCGTTACGGCGGGCGGGACAAGGCGAGTCGAAGCGCTGAGCGTCGAGCCGCTCTCCTGGCGGCCGGCCTGGAACTCTTCGGCACCATCGGCTACCCGGCGTCCTCGGTGAAGAAGATCTGTGATCGAGCGGGTTTGACCGAACGGTACTTCTACGAGTCCTTCACCCATCGCGAGGCATTGCTGAGCGCGGTCTACGACGGTGAGATCGACCAGGTCCGCACCGCCACCCTGGCGGCGCTGGCGGGCGCTGAACCCGAGCTGGCTCCCCAGGCGCACGCCAGTGTCGAGGCCTTCGTCCGAACTGTGGCCGCGGACCCTCGTCGCGCCCGCGTCATCTTCATCGAGGTCGTCGGCGTCAGTTCCGCACTCGAGGTACACCGCCGCGCGGTCATGCACGAATTCGCCCAGCTGATAGCCGGTTTCGCCGAAGCCTACTTCCACATTCCCGCCACCGAGCGGCTGGCGATCGCGGCGATGCTGTTCGCCGGCGGCATGACCGAGCTGATGGTGGACTGGACGCTGGCCGACACACCGCTGCCGCTCGACGATCTGATCGACGTCGCCGTGAGCATCCTGATCCACGGCCTCGGAACCCTCGATCCCCTACCCGCCGAACAGTCGTAGTCGAGCCCCGCACGGCGGGTCTCAGCGGCGGGGAAGGGGAAGGGGGCCTGCCCGTTTGATCCAGTCGGCGACGATCTCGGTGTGCACCCGATGCACACCGGACAGTGCGCCGATGCTGTCGGCGAGATAGTTGTGCAGCGCCACGGTGTCGGTGAGTTCGAGAAGCGCCAGCACAGTGCTTTCACCGGTTGTGGTGGCGGCGAAGGCCACCTCGGCGTGTGCGCCGAGGGCGTCGGTGACGGCCCGCAGCGACGCCGGGCGAACATCGAGCCGACAGATGACGTCGATGCTGCGGCCGTACAGCTTGGGATCGACTTCGACTTCGAACATCAGAACACCGTGCGCGGTGAGCTCGGTGATCCGGCGGCGCACAGTCGATTCGGCGATGCCCGACGCCCTGGCCAGCCGTGCGACGCTCATCCTGCCGTCGATGGCCAGCAGTGCCAGCAGGCGCTGGTCACCGTCGGTGCGTGGCGACAGCGGCTGTGGGTAGTCGCGATGATGGTGTTCGAGCAGTGCCTGCCGTTCCTCCTGGGTGAGGGCTTGCAGCCGTCCCGGCCACCCGCCGACACCGGCGACAGGAGCGAGCAGCCGTTGGGCCGTCACGACGTCGACGTTCGGCATTCTTCGGAGCTGGGCGAGCGGATGGCAGTCGGCCTGCGTGGTCCGCAGGATGCAGAAAAGCCCGCCGGTATCGGCCAGCGAGGCGATCCAGGACGTGTCAGCGCGTGCGGCCAGCGTGCGGGCAACCGTATCCACCGAGGCCGGCGGCGCGGCGATCTGGAGGATCCAGTCGGCCTGGTCCGGCTGGTCGTGGCGGGTGAGGCCGACGACGCGCAGGATCAGCTCGGAACGCAACCGGTGATAGCGGCGGGACACACTGCGCTCTGACAGTCCGAGTACAGCGCCGATCCGGGCGAACGATGTGCGCGGGCCGAGTTGTAGCGCGTGCAGCACCCGCCGGTCATCGGGGTCCAGGCTGACTGATTCCACCACAAGCCGTCAATCTAGTGGCAATATCCGCCGACTGGAGGCCGCGTGAACGACGATCTTCGGCGCACGAAGCACAGTGAGTTCGTGGCCCACCGACGGGTCGCCCGGCCGAGCCGGACCGCTCGATTTTGAGGAGATGACCCCGTGCTGACAGTTCTGCCTATCCGTTACGTTGCCGATGTGGCCGTTTCGCGCCGCTTCTACGAAGGACTGGGGCTCGCCTATCGCGCCGACGGCAGCGTCGCTGTCTGGGCACAGCTCGACGCGGCCGCCGGCGCGGTCGGTATCCATGACGCCGCTGTCTCGAAGGGGAAAGCGCCCGGGACGGTCGAGCTCGGCTTCTCCACCGACGAGCCGCTCGAGGAGGTCGCCGCCCGGCTGGTGGCGGGCGGCTACGAGCACACCCTTGTCGAGGAAGACTTCGGCCGCAGTATCCGGGTCACCGACCCCGACGGTGTCGTCATCCAGATCCAGGAGATCGATCCCGACACCGTTCGCCGCTCCCAAGCTCGGCTCTGAACCGGATCGCCCGCGCGGCCCGGTGTCAGAGTGCGGCGTCGAGCACGGAACTCAATCGGCGATGCGATGGGTTCCGTCGCGTACGGTGCCGACGAACTCTTCGATCAGGTCCTCCAACGCGACCACGCCGACGGTGTTGCCGCGACTGTCGACCACCCGTCCCAGATGGCTGCTGGTGCGGCGCAACCGGGCCAGCGCTTCGTACAGCGGAGTTCCGGTGCTCACGGTGGGCAGTGGGCGGATGTCGGTGCGGGGGATGACGGTGTCGGGGCCCGCGTTGTCGTCGGCGACCTCGTCGAGGACATCCTTGATGTGCAGGTAGCCCACCAGGGAGCCGTCGGAGGCGGCGACCGGATAGCGGGAGAAGCCGGTTTCGGAGACCGCCGCCTCCACCTCGCCGAGGGTGGTTCCGTTGCCGATCAGGGGTACCGATCTGGCTTGGGCCAACGGGACCATCACATCGCCGACGATCTGTTCGGAGGTACCGAGGGCCTGGGTGAGCCTGCGGTGTTCTTCCTCGTCGAGCAGTCCCTCGGAGCGGGATTCGCCGATCATCTCGGCCAGTTCCAGCGTCGAGACCGTGGCGTCGAGCTCGTCCTTGGGCTCGATCCGCAGCATTCGCAGCGTCATGTTCGCGGCGAGGTTGTACAGCGCGATCAGCGGCCGGGCGATCCGCAACCACATCAGGTGGATCGGCACCAGCAGCAGCGCCGACCGTTCCGGGCCCGCGAGGGCGATGTTCTTCGGCACCATCTCGCCGAGCAGGATGTGCAGGATCACCACGATGGTCAGCGCCAGCGTGAAGCCGACCGGATGCAGCAATTGCTCCGGCAGACCGAGCAATTCGAACGGACGCTCGATCAGGTGCGCGATCGCGGGTTCGCCCACTCGGCCGAGCAGGATCGAGCAGATGGTGATGCCGAGTTGGGCCGCGGCCAGCATGATCGACAGGTTCTCGCCTGCTTCGATCACTGTTTGGGCCTTCTTCTTCCCTTGTGCGACAAGGGCTTCGAGGCGGTCACGGCGGGCCGAGATGAGCGCGAACTCCGCGGCGACGAAGAACGCGTTGCCTGCCAGGAGTACGACGGTGAGCAAGATTCCGAACAGGTCACCCATGAGTGTTCTCCCGTGCCGAGAGGTTGGCCGCGTCGACGGGAATCAGCCGAACACGGTCGATACGCCGTCCGTCCATGCGTTCCACGCGGGCGATCCAGCCGCCGCCGGAACCGCGGGATGCGGGCAGTACCACGTCGTCACCGGTCACCGGGATGCGGCCGAGCTGGGCCAGAACCAGCCCGCCGAGGGTCTCGTATTCGCCCTCGGGTGCGTCGTAGCCGGTCGCGCGCGACACCTCGTCGATGCGCATCAGGCCCGAGCAGTCCCAGCCGTCGGAGACTCGGCGCACATCGCGCTCCTCCTCGTCGTGCTCGTCGCGCACGTCGCCGAGGATCTCCTCGATCAGGTCCTCCATGGTCACCATGCCCGCGGTGCCGCCGTATTCGTCGACGACCAGTGCCACCTGCATGCCGTCGGCGCGGACCCGCTCCAGGACTTCGTCACCGTCCAAGCTGGCGGGCACGATCGGCACCGCGACGGCCAGCTTGCTGAGCGGGATCTGCTTGCGCAGCTCGCCCGGATGGGTGAACGCCTGCTTGACGTGCACCACTCCGAGGGTGTTGTCGAGGTCGCCGTCGACCACCGGGAACCGGGAGTAACCGGTGCGCGCGGCGGCGGCGATGAGATCGGCGATGGTGTCGTCGCGGTCCAGCGATTCGACCTTCACCCGTGGCGTCATCAGGTCCTCGGCACTGCGCTCACCGAATTCCAGCGAGCGGTCCATCACCTGCGCGGTGCGCTGATCCATCGCGCCGCGCATGGCGGAGGTGCGTACCAGCGAACCGAGTTCCTGGGGTGAGCGGGCCGAGCGCAGTTCCTCGGCGGGTTCGATGCCCAGCCTGCGAACCACCCAGTTGGCGGCGCCGTTCAGAAAGCGGATGAGCCATTTGAACAGGGCGGAGAACCCGATCATCGGGCCCGCGGTGACCCGGGCCACCATCATCGGCTCGGCGATCGCGATGTTCTTCGGCACCAATTCGCCGTAGATCATCGACAGCGATGTCGCGATGATCAAGGCGAGCGCCAACGAGACACCGTGCGCAGCGCTTTCGCTCAATCCGATGCCGTCGAGCAGGGGGTCGAGCAGTCGGGCCAGCACGGGTTCGGCGATGTAGCCGGTGATCAGGGTGGTGATGGTGATGCCGAGCTGGGCGCCGGAGAGCTGGAAGGACAGGGTGTGATGAGCCTGTTTCACCAACCGTGACTGGGTGTCACCTTCGCGGGCGGCCGCTTCGACGGTGCTGCGTTCGAGGGCGGTGAGGGAGAACTCGGCGGCGACGAACAGGGCCGTTCCGAGGGTGAGGGCGACGAAGCCGAGCAGGCTGAGCACGGTCAGAACGATGGACATCCTCAGCACCACCCGAGGGGCGCGACAGGGAAACCGGGAGATCGAACGGACGCTGCGGAAAGGAGGACGCCGGGTTTGTCACCCGGCTCCGTAGAGGAGCCCTCCTGTGTGGCGCCCTGAGACGCGGGTGACAACTGGATCCTTTCGGGGCGGGAGTCGAGCATGTGCCGTGATCGGCTACTCCATAGTAATCGGTGCCCTCCCATGATGTGTCAGCGGCGCGGCCTCTGACACGGCGACGGCGGCCGATCGAGGGTTCGATCGGCCGCCGTGCGCGGGGTTCACCAGCCGCTGGGCAGCGGCCGACCTTCGGCGAAGCCTGCCGCGGACTGCACGCCGAGCACGGCCTTGTCGTGGAATTCCGGCAGTGAGCGAGCACCGGCGTAGGTGCAGGAACTGCGCACACCCGAGCAGATGTGGTCGATGAGGTCCTCGACACCGGGGCGCTCGGGATCCAGGCGCATCCGCGAGCTGGAGATGCCCTCCTCGAACAGCGCCTTGCGGGCGCGGTCGAAGCTGCTGTCGGCGGCGGTGCGGGCGGCGACAGCGCGCTTGGACGCCATGCCGAAACTCTCCTTGTACTTGTTGCCGTCGCGGTCGACGCGCAGGTCGCCGGGGGACTCGTAGGTGCCGGCGAACCAGGAACCGATCATCACGTTCGACGCACCCGCGGCCAGCGCGAGGGCCACGTCGCGAGGGTGCCGAACGCCACCGTCGGCCCAGACGTGCACGCCGAGTTCCTTTGCGGCGGTAGCACATTCGGCCACGGCGGAGAACTGCGGGCGACCGACGCCGGTCATCATGCGGGTGGTGCACATGGCGCCGGGGCCGACACCGACCTTGATGATGGTCGCGCCCGCCTCGGCCAGATCGCGGGTGCCTTCGGCAGAGACCACGTTGCCCGCGACCAAGGGGAGTCCGAGGCCGAGATCGGCGACGGTGCGCAATGATTCGAGCATCTTGGTCTGGTGGCCGTGCGCGGTATCGAGCACGAGCACGTCGGCGCCCGCCTCCGCCAGCGCCTTCGCCTTGGCGGCGACGTCACCGTTGATGCCCACGGCGGCGGCGACGCGCAGCTTGCCCGCTTCGTCGACGGCGGGGGTGTAGATACCCGCGCGGACGGTGCCGGTGCGGGTCATCACGCCGGCGAGCGTGCCGTCGGGGTTGGTGAGCACGGCGAGCTGGGCATGGGCTTCGGCGAGACGGTCGAAGATGTCGCGCGGGGACGCCTCGACGGGCACCTGGACGAAATCGGTGAAGGCGACCTCGCGCAGGCGCGCGAACCGGTCGACATCGGTGAAGGCGACCTCGCGCAGGCGCGCGAACCGGTCGACATCGGCGCAGGCGGCCTCGGTGACCACACCGACCGGCTTACCGCCCTCGACGACCACGACGGCGCCGTGCGCACGCTTGTGCATCAGCGCCACCGCATCGGACACCGAACGATCGGGATCGAGGGTGACAGGGGTGTCGGCGGTGAGCGAGCGGCTCTTGACGAACGCGATGGTGTCGGCGGCCGCCGGGATCGGCAGGTCCTGGGGGAGCACCACGATGCCGCCGCGGCGGGCGACGGTCTCGGCCATCCGCTTGCCCGCGACCGCGGTCATGTTCGCGACCACGAGGGGGATGGTAGTACCGGACCCGTCGACACTGGCCAGGTCCACATCGAACCGGGACGCGACCTCGGTCCGGTTCGGGACCAGGAACAGGTCGTCGTAGGTCAGGTCATACGGCGGCTGGGGTCCCGGAAGAAATCGCACTTGATTGATAGTAGCCCTGTGAGCACCGCGGTGGGCAATGTCGGCGATGTGTCAGCGCGCGGGCTCGGCGGCGACCGCCCTGGTCTGACACAGGGCCACGGTCGCCACGCACATCACGATGACGCAGACACCGACGACGACAAGGCCGAAACCGTTGGTGCGCAGGTGTTCGTTGAGGGCAGTGAGCCCGAGGAACGCGGCGGCCAGCGGTTCGGCGATGGTCGCCGCGGGCAGTGAGGCCGACAGCGGTCCGGCTTGGAACGCGCGCTGTTGCAGGTATACGCCGAGCAGTCCCGCGGCGACCAGCGTCCAGGTCTGCCACCCGCCGAGCACCGCGCCGATCCCGTCGCCGAACAGGGTGACCACACGGTCGGTGAGTGCGGCGGCCATGCCGAACAGGGCGCCACCGGCGAGACCGAGCGCGAGCGCCTGCCCCGATCGGCTGCTGATCACCAGCCCGGTGACGGTCGCGGCCGCGACGACGCCGAGCAGAATCACCAAGGGCACCAACCACTCTCGGAAGGGCGCGGTGTCCTCGCCCGCGGTCGGATCGCCCACGATCAGGAACAGCACGAGCGCCGTGACGAGGATCAGGGCGATCGTGGCGGCACGCGCGGTGATCCGCTGCCCGTTCAGTCGCGCCGACAGCGGGAGCGCGAACACCAAGGCGCTCACCAGAATCGGTTGTACCACCAGCACCGCGCCGAAGGTCAGCGCGAGAACCTGCATGCCGTAACCACCGACGTCGCCGACGATTCCGGACCACCAGCGTGGGCTGCGGAGCAGACCGCCGACGAGGGACGCGTCTTCGGGCACCGCCGCGGCCGCCCGCTGCTGGGCTACGGCGCCCACCGCGATCAACATGGCCGCGATCAGCGCGCACACGATGGTGGCGATCTCATGGTTCGTCACGGGCTCAGTGTGCGGGATCCGGCCCTTCTGGGCGCTGATCCACGACGGGAAGTCGCGGTGTTCGCCGCACCTGGAAACAGACGCGTGGCCGAACCGTAATCGGTTCGGCCACGCGATAACTCAGTTTGCCGTGCGGTTGCGGGAGACGGCGGGAGAAGCCGGACGCGCGGCGCGACGACGAGAATTCGTCGGCGTGTCGCCACTGCGGGCGTGTCCACCGGCCCCCGCGGGCTTGCGGGTACGCGACTCGTGTGCCGGACGCTCGCGACGCGGAGCGCCACCACGTCCCGCCTCGGCGGCAGGTGCGCCACCGGCGCGCGGACGACGGGTGCGCCCGCCGCCGGTCGCCGATCGAGTCGGCTGCGCGGGTGCGACCGGGGCAGCCAGTGCGATACCGCTGGGCTTGCGGGCGCCGGTGATCTCCACCAGGTTCCGGTCGCCGGGGCGCACGTCGACACCGTCGGTCCGCACGCCCGCTTTGCGGGTCATCGCGGCGACATCCTTGCGCTCCTCGTCGGTGACGAGGGTGACCACGACGCCGTCTTCACCGGCGCGCGCGGTGCGGCCCGCGCGGTGCAAGTAGGCCTTGTGCTCGGCGGGCGGGTCGAAGTGCACGACCAGCGAGACGCCGTCGATGTGGATGCCGCGCGCGGCGACATCGGTGGTGACCAGTACCGGCACCGACCCGTCGGCGAAGGCCGCCAGGGTGCGCACACGGTTGTTCTGAGCCTTGCCGCCGTGCAGCGAGCCCGCGTCGACTCCGGAGCCGCGCAGCTGCTTGGCCAGGCGGTCGGCGCCGTGCTTGGTGCGCACGAACATGATGGTCAGGCCCTCACGCGCGGCGATCTCGGTGGCCACGGTGCGCTTGATGTTCTTGTCGCGCACGTAGAGCAGGTGGTGGGTCATGGTGCTGACCGACGCCTCGGCGGGCGCGGTCGAGTGGGTCACCGGGTTGTGCATGTAGCGCTTGACCAGCTTGTCCACGTCACCGTCGAGGGTGGCCGAGAACAGCAGTCGCTGGCCCTGCTTGGGGGTGCGGTCCAGCAGGCGCGTGACCTGGGGCAGGAAGCCCATGTCGGCCATGTGGTCGGCCTCGTCGAGCGCGGTGATCGACACGTCCGACAGGTCGGCGTTGCGCTGCTTGATCAGGTCGTCGAGGCGGCCGGGGGTCGCGATGAGCAGGTCGACACCACGTGCCAGCCGATCGGCCTGACGCTTGATCGGCGCTCCACCGACGACGGAGGCCACTCGCAGGCCCAGCGCGCGGGCTGCCTCTTCGAGGGCCTTCTCGATCTGGGTCGCGAGTTCGCGGGTCGGCACCAGCACGAGACCGCGCGGGCGGCCCGGCTTGGAGGGCGAACCCTGGGCCAGGCGGGTCAGCATCGGCAGGCCGAAGGCCAGGGTCTTGCCCGAGCCGGTCGGGCCGCGGCCGAGCACGTCGCGCCCGGAGAGGGCGTCGCCGATCGTGGCGGCCTGGATGGGGAAGGGCTTGTCGATGCCCGCGTTGCGCAGGGTCTGCACCAGTTCGACGGGCAGGCCGAGTTCGGCGAAGGTCGGTTCGTTGGGCACGGCAGAGTTGGTCAAGGTGGCCTTTCGTTGGGCTGCGAATCGCGCCGAACGATGGTCGGCGCCGATTACCCGAATACGCGCCTCGGCGTGAGCGGGGTGCGGCCCAGCAGGAAGGACCGGTCTCCCAGGATAGGCGTGTTCGGCCTCGGGTGGGTAAACAGGCTGGTCAGGTCGGCGGTTGTGGCAACCTTTGTTCCGCTGTGAGACGCCGACCGACAGCGTGGTCGGCGCGTCGCGAACGGGCAGCGGCGGTGGTGGTTGATCGCCAGGTCAGCCGTGGAAGAGCCGGTTGAGTTCCTGCAGCCACGGCACCGCCACGGCCAGTGTCGGTACGACCAGAATCGCGGCCGAGCCGAGGTAGGCAGCGGTGGCGACTCTCACGTCTCCGGTGGTGCTTGCGAGCCG
Source organism: Nocardia salmonicida (assembly GCF_036142455.1). NCBI lineage: Bacteria > Bacillati > Actinomycetota > Actinomycetes > Mycobacteriales > Nocardiaceae > Nocardia > Nocardia salmonicida. The sequence goes on along the minus strand of NZ_CP108014.1, from coordinate 3,411,281 downwards.
TTGGATGCGGATGAGCGTGCTCGGTCCGCCCGCGGCGAGCGCGCCCTGCGGAGCGGTGGACTTGGCACAGGCGATCAGGGCGCGGGCGAGAGGCTTGGGGCCGGTCACCTTCACAGCGGAGTCGTCGGCGAGTAGTTCGATCAGCAGCTTCACCTGGCCGAGCGCGGCCTTGCTGCGGACCACGCGGGGAAACGCCTCGTGGACGGCCGTGAACGCCTCGAGCACCAGATCATGGCGTGCGCGTAGATGCGAGCGCTCATGGCTCACGATGGCGGTGACCTCGGAGTCGTCGAGGTTGGTGAGCGTGCCTTCGCTGATCACGACCCGCTGGCGTAGACCAGGCAGGCAGTAGGCGATGGGTTCGGTGGCGGCCAGCACGCGGATATCGGCGGCGCGGCGCACCGGGCCGCTCTGATCGAGCAGGTCGACCAGCATGCGATGGCGGGAACGGCGGCGTCGGGTGTGCACACCGACTCGCACGATAGAGAACATCAGCCGGGCGCCGACCATCAAAGTCAGCGCGAAGACCAGCACATACAGCGTCCACAGGGGCAGACCGAGCGCGTCGATCTCCTGGGTGGGCGAGGTGGTCGGCCTACCGTCGGGGCCGGGTACGAGCAGCAGGCTGGCGATGGCGAGCCCGGATCCGAAGGCGCTGAGCACGGCGGCCAAGGCGATCGCCTGCCACAACACCAGTGCCGCGCGCGGGCTGCGGTGCACCCAGGTAGCGCGACTGAGCAGCGCTGGTACCGGCCCTGCGAGAAGCAAGGCGAGACCAGCAAAGACTGCCGCGGTTGCGTTCATCGACTCTGCTCACTGCGTTGTGGGGCCAGGGGCGCTCACTCCATTGTGAGAGCCGCCAGGGAGTCTAGCCGCTGTTTTCGTCGGATTCGAGCTTGGCGAGTGCCTCGCGCAGGGCATCGGCCTCGTCCTTGCCGACCTGCTCCACGAAATGCACCAGCGCCGCAGCCCGACTACCTGCGGCGTCGGCCTGTTGCAAGGCGTCGACCATCAGGCTCGCGACGAGTTCGTCGCGGGTGTGAACCGGTGCGTATCGATGGGCGCGATCGTCGCGTCGCTGCACGACGAGATCTTTCTTCGCCAGTCGTTGGAGCACCGTCATCACCGTGGTGTACGCGAGCTCGCGCCGCGCGGCCAGCGCTTCGTGTACCTGCCGCACCGTGAGTGGCTCATCGGCCGACCACAACTGGTCCATGACCGCTTTTTCGAGTTCGCCGAGACCTGCCATCCCACCGATTTTACGGCCTCAACGACAAACATGCGTACTACAGATTGTCGTAACGGAGTGTTTGCTGTGTGTTATTCGTCATAGTCGGCCGCGCCGTACACATGTCGGGTGCCGATCGGGACGACCATCGGCCGCCCCGAGACCGGGTCCGTGAGCACCGTGGCCTCGAGTCCGAACACCTCGGCCAGCAGGTCGGCGGTGACGATGTCGGCCGGCTTGCCTTGCGCGACGATCCGGCCCGCGCGCATGACCACGAGCTCGTCGCTGTAGCGGATGGCGAGGTTGAGATCGTGCAGCACCATCACCACCGTGCGCCCGTACTCGGCGTGCAGCCGGTCGACGAGGTCGAGGACCTCGAGCGAGTGCGCGAGATCGAGGTAGGTGGTGGGTTCGTCGAGCAGCAGGATATCGGTGCCCTGGGCCAGCGCCATGGAGATCCAGGCCCGCTGACGTTGGCCGCCGGAGAGTTCGTCGAGGGTGCGGTCGGCCAGGTCGCCGATGCCGGTTTGGGCCAGTGCGGCGGCGACCTCGGTCTCGTCGTCGGCCGACCACTGCCGCAACCAGGACTGATGCGGATGACGTCCGCGCGCGACCAGATCGGCGACCGTGAGCCCCTCGGGCGCGACCGGTGTCTGCGGCAGCATGCCGATCACCCTGGCCACGTCCTTGGTCTTCATCGACGAGATGGCCTTGCCGTCGAGCACCACCTGGCCCTCGCGCGGGCGAAGCAGCCTGCCCAGTGACTTCAACAGTGTCGACTTGCCGCAGCCGTTGGGTCCGATGACGGTGGTGACCACGCCGGGCGTGATGTCGAGGCTGAGCTCGTCGACGATCACCCGTTCGCCGTAGCCGAGGGACACGGCGTCGGCGGCGAGGCGATGGACGGGGCTGGTCATGAGAGCGTGGCCTTCCGATTCATGCGGACGAGCAGGTAGAGCAGGAACGGTCCACCCAGCGCGGCTGTGACGATACCGACCGGCAGGTCGACGGGCAGTAGCGCGCGCGAGACGACGTCGGCGCCCGCGACCAGGGCGGCGCCCGTCAGCGCCGAGGCGATCAGGGGCTCGCCCGCGGTCCGCAGCGCCATTCTCGCGATCTGCGGTGCGGCGAGGGCGACGAATCCGACCGGCCCCACGGCGGCGGTGGCCACCGAGGCGGCCACGACCGACGCGCCGATGAGCAGTGCCTGCTGCGACTGGATCCGCACACCGAGCACCCGGGTCGAGTCCTCGCCGAGGCGCAGCGCGGCCAGCGTGCGCGCCGACACCAGCGACACCACGGTCACCACCGCCAGGGCGATGACAGCGGGCACGACCCTCGACATATCGGCTCCGTTGAGCGAGCCGGTGAGCCAGAGCTGGGCGCGGGCGGCATCGGTCAGGCTGGCGCGGGTGAGCAGCCAGCTGATCACCGACAACAGGACCGCGTTCACGCCGATGCCGATGAGTACGAGCCGGAATCCGGTGACGCCGTGTTCGCCGCTGCCCCCGCGACCCCAGGCCAGCAGATAGATGACGACCGCGGTCAGCAGGCCGCCGGTGAGCGCGGCGATCGGGGCTCCGACGGTCGCGAGCAGTCCGGTGGTCGCGCCACCGCTGCCGACCAGCACCGCGACGGCGCCGACGCTCGCGCCGGTGGTGATGCCGAGCACGTCCGGCCCGGCCAGCGGGTTGTGCAGGATCGACTGCATCAGCGCGCCCGACAAGCCGAGCGCGGCTCCGACGACCACGGCTGTCAGCGCACGCGGCAATCGCGATTCGATGATGATGAAGCGCTGCGATCGCGTGCCGCCGCCGCCGAGCACGTCGAGTACGCGACCCAGGGGGATATGGGTATCGCCTACCGCGATGTCCAGGCAGAACAGTGCGAACACCGTGACCACCAGCGCCAGCACGATGCCGAACACGACCGGCCGCAGCACCAACGACACCGGCCCGACCCGCAGCGCGGGGCGCACCCTGCGCAGCTCGGTCACCGCTCGATCCGTTCGGTCGGCGCGCGCGGGTTCGGCGGCTACCCGGTCGACGGCCTTGCCCATCTCCACTTCACTCACAGCGACACCAACTTCTTACGACGCACCAGGGCGATGAAGAACGGCGCGCCGATCGCGGCCAACATCACCCCGACCTGGAGTTCACCGGGCCGTGCGATCACCCGTCCGACGACGTCGGCGACGAGCAGCAGCAGGCCGCCGAGCAGCCCGGAATAAGGGATCAGCCACTTGTTGTCCGGTCCGGTGATGGTCCGCGCCATATGCGGAACCACCAGCCCCAGAAACGCGATCGGCCCGATCGCCGCGGTCGCCCCGCCGCTGAGCAGCACCACCGCGAACAGACCGAAGGCCCGCGCCCGGGTCACGTCCACGCCGAGTCCGCGGGCGACATCGTCACCGAGGCTCAGCAGATTCAGGCTGGGTGCCGCGGCCACGGCCATGCCGACGCCGACCACCAGAAACGGCAGCACCTCCCAGAACACTTCCGCTTCGCGCCCGGCCACATTGCCGACCACCCAGAACCGATAGGTGTCGAGCGCCGCGTTGTCGAGCACGATGATCGCGTTCGTCATCGCCTGGAGGAAGGCGGTCACCGCCGCGCCGGCCAGGATCAGGCTCAGCGGACTCGCCTTACCCCCGCCGATCGAGGAGACCCCGAACACGATCACCCCCGCGATCGCCGACCCGGCGAAGGCGAACCAGATGTATTGCGCGGGTGCGGTGAACCCGAACAGGAAGATGCTCAGCGCCGCGAGAAAACCGGCGCCCGCATTCAGTCCTAACAATCCGGCATCAGCGAGCGGATTCCGGGTATACCCCTGGATGAGCGCGCCCGCGACGCCCAACGCCACTCCGGCGAACAGGGCCAATGCGGTGCGCGGCAGACGCAGCTCACGCACGATTTCCTCGGCGGTGGAGCGGGCCGGGCAGTGGAACGGGCCGCCGACGCAGCCGAGGGCGTGTGTGACGGCGTCGAACACCGTGGTGGGTGCGAGCGAGCGGGTGCCGACGGCAATGCTCGCCACCACCGCCACGGTGAGCAAGACAACGAGCAGCAGAAGCCCGGTCAGACGACGACGTCTGACGGTGCCAGGGTGGATCACGGCGACGAACTTCTCCTGCCTCGAAACCGGACATGACTTGTGAAGTCTGGTAAGCCTAACCTATGTTCCGAGACATCATCGTCACGGGAACCAACGTTCGAGGAGGTTCGATGTCCGAGCCCGTCACCACCGCCACTTCCCGCACCACCGCCGCGTTCGACCGCGCCTGTGCCAGGTTGCAATCGCTGCAACCCGAGCATCCGCGGGTGTATGCCGTCGCGGCGATGAGCGGGCAGGGCAAACGGCGATGGTGGCATGTGCCCAACGGGCTCTCGGAGGGCCGCGTCGAACTGATGTACCGACGTCACGCCGCGGAAATGATCAATGACGAGATCGCCGCCGAAGTGGTGGCCACCGCGCTCATCCACGCCGTAGCGGGTCGGGTCACCGCCCTGTTCGTCATGGACGCGCAGGCCTGGGACCCCGGCCGCGACAACCTGTGGATCCACCACGACAACGACGGCGGCATCGACTGGGCGGGGTTGACCGACACCAGGATTCGCGTCGTCGACTGCGACCCCGAACCCGGCGCGGTCGCTTTCCCCTGCGAAGCCGCCATGGCGGTCTGGCTCGCCCACCGCTGTGCCTCCTCGCTGATCCCGTTGCAGTCGGTTCTCACCCGCTGCTCCGGTCTGCCCGCTCGCCGTTTCTGGACCCTGGTCGGTGAATCCATCATCGGCGCAGCGACTTACGTCCCCGATCTGGCGCGCGCCGACGTGTCCGCGGGGGCGCGGCGTGGCCAACTCCTGCTCGCCGCGTTCGAGGAACGGGGCCTCCCGGTTCGCCGCAGCAGTTGCCTGCAGCGCTGACGAGAGCGCTACTCGGACAGTCGATCACCAGGGTTTCATGGTAGGCCGAGGGCTGTCGCCATCATCGGCCATGAGGCGTGGAGGTCGTCCTCCCAATAGCCCCAGGAATGAGTGCCGGTCGGGCGGATGCTGTAGGTGATGTTCGTGCGGCCGAGTTCTCGCGTCCGCTGTGCCAGATTCGTTGTGCAATACGCCGTCGCGGCTTCGATGCCGCCGCCGACGAGCATCTGATTCGTCAGAATCGACGTCGGGTTCTTGCCGTTGATGTGCACGCGCGGATTCGACAGCGTGTCGTGTGGACCCGGCAATCCGCTGCCCGCGGAGATGTAGATCGGAATATTCGGCAACCGATGGGCTTGCACGTAGGGATCGTGCTCGCGCCATGCGGCGTCGTTATCCGGACCCCACATGTTCTCGGTGTTCCCGCCGCCCATCCGCACCACGAGGGAGACGAAGGCTCGGCCGATCGGATCGCTGGTCATCGCGCAGCCGCTGTAGGCGGAGACGCTGCGGTACAGCTCGGGCGCCTGGATCGCGAGGTCGAGGACCGAGGTTCCCGCCATCGAGATGCCGGCCAGGGAATTGACGCCGTTCGTACCGAATGCCGCGTCGATCACGGGCGGCAGCTCCTCGGTGAGGAACGTCGTCCACATGTTGTTGCCGTTGTTGTCGAGGTTCTTCGCCAGGCCCGCGTCCGGTCGCCGCCAGTCGGTGTAATAGCTGAACGCGCCTTCCATCGGGATGACGACATTGACATGCTTGTCGGCGAAGAACCCGCCGGCATCGGTCTGACCCGGCCAATTGGCCGAATCCTCGCCGCCGCCCGCGCCGTTGAGCAGATACAACGTCGGTGCGGGCGCCGAGGTGTCGCTCGGCCGCAGCACCCGCAACGCGATCGTGCGATCCATCGCGGGGGAGTAGACGCTGATATCGGCGACCCGGTCGGTCTGCGTCCGGCTCACCAGCCGCGCGCCGGGGGCGGCCGATGCCGTGGCGTCTACGAAGACGGGCGTCGAGGCGACCGCCACGGCACAGACGGCCGAGATGATCGCGCGGAGCATTACGTTCTTCATCGTGTTGCGAGCCTGTTCGGGTGGTCATTACCGGCGGTATCGGATGTGATGCCGGTAACTTATCTCCCGCCGGGGAAGTGTGGCAAGCTGATGTTTCACTCTTCCGCTCTGCATCCGAGTGACGTACCTCCGCAATTCGGTCCGCGACGCTGTCAATCCTCCTCAGGTCGGCTGCACCGGATACGGGCCGGAATTCCGCTGACCAGATCCCGGCGCCGCAGCGCTTGGATCCATCTGCGGATCGCCTACTGCATTGCCGAGTGCGGTTGTACCGCAGTGCATTTCAGTGGTCGCTAGCGTCCGGGAGTGGTGCGGCCGGTGACGATCATGAGTAGTTCTGCGGCCGTGCCGCTGACCGTCGTACCCGCACCGGACGTCCATCCGGTATCGGTCGCGGCGAGGGCGTATCCGGTGAGTCGAGTCCGCGCGTGAAACGGTGCACCCCTCGTCCAGACCCGCTCCAGCGACAGCTGTGCTGCCGCCGTCGGCATCACCCGCTCGATTCCGAGCGGGACGGCGATGTCCTGCCCGTGTACCAGTAGATCCATCAGCCGGTCGATCGGTGTGGTGCCGATCGGGATGACTCTGGAGTCGATCGTGGCGTGCAGTTCGGCGAGCAACTCCGCGGTCGATGTTCGATCGGCGAGCCGGACGGCGGTGTCGTGGATGAGACGGTCGGTATTGCCGCGAGCGCGGATCAGGTTCACCACCAAGGAGGCGATCGTGACCCGGGTGGCCAACACGAGATGGGCCACGACGTCGCGGACGCGCCACCCCTCGCACAATGTCTCGGTGTCCCACGCCGATTCGGGCAGCTCGCGCAGCAAAGCGACCAGGGTGGTGCGCTCCTCGGCCACCGCCTGCCAGATCGTGTCGTTCATCGTGTCGTGTCCGGTCATCGTCGAGTCTCCTTCGCGTGGGCGTCCTCGGTACCGTAGGAGTTCCACCGAGGTGGAGGTGCCAGGAAAAGTGACCCACATCACGTATCTGACGATCGGCGAGCTCGCCGCCCGCACCGGCGTCGCGGTGCGAACGGTCCGGTACTACTGCGACGCGGGCCTGCTGGATGCCGCGCGCTCGCCCACCGGTCACCGGGTGTTCGAACCCGGTGCGGTCGATCGACTTGTGCTGTTGCGCCGGTTGCGCTCCTTCGGCATCGGACTTGCGGCGATCCACGACGTTCTGGACGGCACCCGGTCGATCGCGGAGGTGATCGCCGCCGAACGGGTCGCCGTCGACGACGAACTCGACGCACTGAACCGTCGCCGGGCGCTACTGCGCGCCGTCGAATCGGCGGCCCCCGACAGGCACAGCGAACACTTGAATCTGCTTGCCGCCGTGGTCGATCCGCGGGCCGCTCACGACGTGCTCGTCGCGTTCTGGCGCCGCCAACTCGCGCCGCTACCGACCTCGGCCATCGACGGATTCCTCAGCATGAACGTCCCGGAACTGACCGCCGACGCTCACCCCGAACAGCTCATCGCCTACGCGGAACTGATTGCCGCCGTAGCGAATCCGGACGTCGCCACCGCCATGTACGACACCATCCGCCACCGCGGTACCCCCGGAATCCGCGACGAACGCCGCCTACTGTTCGAGGTAGCCGATGCCTGCGTAGCCGTCGCGCCCCTCGTCGCCGAAGGTCGCCCGCCCCAGCCCGGTGCGGAACTCGACCACTATGTCGGCATCCACGCCACCGCCCGCGACCGCCGCGACACCCCGACCTTCCGCCGCCAACTCCTCACCGACGCCGCGGGAGCAGATCGCCGAATCCGCCGATATTGGTATCTGACAACAACTTGCACCGGTTCCGCCGTCACTACCGGCGCCGCCCAACTCTGGCTCTTCGACGCCCTGACCGCCTCGGTGACGCGAAAAGGGGAGGCCGATGGCCGGCCTCCCCTTGCTCGAAGCAGAACTCAGGGAACAACTTCGACGATGTCGCCCGGTTCCAGCCACTCGTAGTGCGCCTTCGCGCCTTCCGGGGTCAGGCGGATGCAGCCGTGGGACTGCTCCTCGGTGGGTCCGATGTGATAGGCGATGTCGCCGTTGAAGAAGACCGCGTATTCCATGGGGGCGTTGTGCAGGGTGCTCCAGTGGAACGGCTTCTTGAACGCCACCTTGAACACTCCGGGGGGCGTTTCGTAGCCGGGACGGCCGTGTGACATCGGGCTGGGCCCGAAGGTGACCTTGCCGTTGTCCATCAACCACGCGTTATTGGTCGACAGTTGCAGGCACGCACGCGCTTTCTCGCTGCACGGTGCCACCACGGGCTCCGGCGGCGGCGCGGGAATGATGGCGGGCACGCCGGGCACATCGGGCCCGCCGGGCCACAGTGGTTCGGCCTGTACAGGTGCTGCGACCGCGGCCCCGACCACGGCCACACACATCGCCGCCTGCACGGCCCACCGGGGAATACGACTACTACTCACGAAATCTTGCCTCTCTCGCCGCGCCCACCCCTGGTCGTCGTACGCCCAGAACATGAGCTTTCACCATCGACACAAGCCTCGGAAACATAGGAGGTACAGCGATCATGGAGTATTACGATCGTGTTGAGCAAGCCCTGGGCGCGGCTACCGGCGCGTCACATGCCGAGGATCGATTCATGCCGTGGCGGCGCGGTCCGACCGGAACGCCCGGGCGGCCAACGGCGGCAACACCATCAGTCGGGTGAGCTGGTTGCGCAGCCAGATCCGGGTGTTCGTCGCGGGGACGAGCATGGCACTGCCCGGGCCGACCGAGCGCTGGCGAGCTCGGACGATCGGTCGCAAGGTGCGCTCGTAGTGGGCGAAGGCCGCCTCGTGATCACCCGCGACGAGTCGGGTGGCGAGGAGGTGGGCGCCCTCGACGGCCAGGGCGGCACCCGCGCCGGAGAACGCGGTGGGGCAATAGGCGGCATCGCCGACCAAGCCGACTCGGCCGCGCGACCAGGTCGGCATGCGGATCTGGGTCATCGCGTCGAGGTAGAAGGTCGGGTCGGCGGTGGCCGCGTCCACAAGGGCGGGGATTTCCCACCCGGCGCCGGTGAACTGGTCGCGCAGCAGGTCGACTTGCGACGGCCGATCGCGCGGGAACTCGACATCGCGCGACGTGCGGAAAGCGAAGAACGCCTGTGCCGCGGTGTGATTGCCGGATCGGTACACACCGGCGACCCGGCCCGGGGCGTTGTGCAGGGTCACCGCTCGCGGTGCGCCGAAGGCCACGTCGACGGTGGCGCTCGCGAATCCGAGCCCGAGCGGATACGCCGCCTGCTTTTCGGACAGCACCGCGAGATTGCGCACGCGCGAATGCAATCCGTCGGCGCCGATCACGAGATCGAATTCCGCACTGGTTCCACCGGTGAAACCGACCTGGACCACGCTGCCGTCCTGGGTGATCGTGTCGACGGAATCCCCGAAGCAGTAGTCGACATCGTTCGCGGTGGCGTCGTAGAGGACGCGCGCCAGGTCGCCGCGCATCACCTCGAGGTCGCCGGGCTCGTCGAAGGTGCTGGTCGGCATCGAGGCGACCCGTTGTCCATCGGCATCGACGAACGTGAGCGCCCGGATATCGGTGGCGCGCTCGCGCAACGCGGGCAGCACCCCCATGGCTGCGGCGATGCCGACCGACGCACCGCGCAGATCGACGCCGTTGCCGCCCGCGCGCAGCGTCGGAGCTTGCTCGACGACGGTGGGACGCCAGCCGTGCCGGGCGAGCCAGAAGGCGAGGGTGGGTCCGGCGATGCTGGCGCCGGAGATGAGAATGCGGGGATTGGTCGACATGACGACTCCTCAGTGACTGACCGTTGGTCAGTAGTTACGCTAGGCCTCTGACCGTTGGTCAGTCAAGGGATAGAATGCGCCGATGAGTGATGACGTGGTGGTCGGAACCAGGGAGCGCATCCTTGCCGTGGCGATGGATCTGTTCAGCGCGCACGGCTATCACCGCACGACGGTGCGGGCGATCGCCGACCAGCTCGAAATCTCCAAAGCCGGTGTCCTCTACCATTTTCCGAGTAAGTACGACATCCTCGCCGGACTGGCCGAGCCGCTGCTCGTCGCGCTCGCCGACGCCATGGCCGCCGCAGTCGATCCGGATCCTCGGGTGGCCCGCAGACGGGCTCTCGAAGGCATTCTCGATGTGTACATCGAGCATCGGTACCTGCTGCGCCTCAATGTCAACGATCTCGCGCTGGCCGCGTCGGGCAGCATCTTCGAGCGGTTCCGCGACCTGGTGTTGGCGGCGAACGTGCTCGTCGCAGGCCCGAATCCGACGTTGTCCGATCGTGTGCGCGCGGTGCAGGCGTTGGGCGTACTCAGCGACCCGGTGGTGTTGTTCGCGGACGAATCGCCGGCCGCTCTGCGCGCGGAAGTGCTGGCCGGCGTGGATCTGCTGTACCCCGCCGAGTTGAATACTGTTGCCGCACAACGAGGGCGACCCGCGCTGCTCGACGAGGAGGGCGTTGCCGCTGCGCGCAGGATGAGCCGGATCGAGCAGCGCAGCGCCACGGAGATCGCCACCGTCCTCGGCGTGTCACGGGCCACGGTTTATCGGTACTTGAAAGACTAATTATGAGACACATTATGAGACATTAATGAGACGGAACGACAGGAACTTGACTACTTAGGTAAGCCTGACCTACTCTGATCTCGGCGTACGGATGAGCCGGTGGTCCCGAGGGCTGCGGTCGACTCCGCCATCCTGCCGCGGCGGGCTCCGTTTTCGAGCGGAGCCCGCCGCTACGTCTTACCGGCTGCCGCGCACGTTTTCGGATGGTGTAAACCGGACCGTATGAGCGAAACGCCCCTGTCCCTGGCCGATGTCACCCCCGAGTTGATGACCAAGGCCAGCGAAGGCACCTTCACCGACCTCATCGGTCTGCGCTACACCGAGGTCACCCCTGATCGGGTGCGCGGTGAATGGACAGTGCGCCCCGAGCTGCACCAGCCCGCCGGTATCCAGAACGGCGGCGTCTACTGCACCATCATCGAAACCCTCGCCAGCGTCGGCGGCGGCGTCTGGTTCGGCGAGCGTGGATCGGTCGTCGGCGTCAACAACAACACCGACTTTTTGCGCGCCGTCCGTGAGGGCGTCCTCACCGGCGAGGCCACCCCGATCCACCGCGGCCGTAGCCAGCAGCTCTGGGTCGTCGTCATCACCGACGCCGACGGTCGCACTGTCGCCCGCGGCCAGGTCCGCCTCCAGAACCTCGCCGTCTAGCGTTCTGTGGAACAAGGGGAGCCCGGCGATCCTTGGTGAACCCGCTGGTTCAATTCACTGAACGTTATCGTGACATCGGTGAATCGTGCCGATAGGATCCTTCCCGTGAGGCACGTTGTAGTCGCGGGCGGGACCGACGGTTTGGGGCGGGCAGTCGCGCTGGATCGACTGGCCAAGGGTGATGCCGTCATCGTTATCGGGCGCGATCCGGCAAAAGGCGCGGAGTTGCTTGCCGCTGCGGCGGCCGTAGGCGCGGCCCGACGCGCGCACTTCGTACGGGCCGATCTGAGCTCGATCGCCGAGACGCGCACCGCGATCGAATCCGTTCGGGGCTACTTCACCCGAATCGACGCTCTGGTGCTGTGCGCGCGGCATTACCGGTCCGAACGACTGGTCACGGCTGAGGGGTTCGAATACACCTTCGCCCTGTTCTATCTGAGTCGGTTCGTGCTGAGCTACGAACTCCTCGACCTGTTCGATTCCGCCGCGACTCCGGTCGTCTTGAACGTGGCCGGCCCCGGTAGTGGGACGAGCGAGATCCGCTGGGACGATTGGGGTTTCGAGCGTGGCTATCACGGCTTGCGCGCCCTCTCCCAGGGCGGACAGCTCAACGATCTCCTGGGTATCGAGTTCGCGCGCCGATCGTCCTCCCGCGTTCGCTATGTCCTGCTGCATCCAGGCGTGGTCGATACCGGGCTGTCGGGCGACTACGACGCCGAGATGGCAGCCAGAGTCGAGACGATGCGCGCTACCGCGCAATCGATCGACCAGGCGATCGGTCCGATCCTGGGCGTACTGGATGAACCGCCGACGGAGGCGCTGACCGCGATCGTGCAGGGCGCACGGCTCGATGTCGCCGGACCCGCCTTCGATACCGCGGCGGCTGCGAGGCTTTTCGACGACACGTCCGGACTGCTCGCTCGGCTGTGAAGGCAGATTCGGCGTTCGTGGAGGGCCGCAGTCCACGACAGGGCGGAACTGCGCGTCAGTCGACGGTGGTGACCCGCCACCCACCACGGCCGAGGACATCCACGACCAGCGCGCCGATATTCCACGCGTCGTCGTCGCCACGGTGGTGCGTGCCTTCGAGGGGGATGTCGGCGATTCGCAGCGCGTGGTCCATGCCCGGTCGTCGACGCAGGTCGTAGGACTCGGAGAACACCTGTTTGGCGTTGGTGTGCTCGGGGCCGAAGGGGTACTCGACGCCGGTCGCCGCGCACTGGGTGCGGAACTGCTTGCGGTCGTAATCGCCCCAGCTCGCCCACGGCCGCGTGCCCGCCGCGAACTCGCTCCCCAGTAGACGGCACGCCTCGCCGAACTCGACACCCTGATCGACCTGCTCCTGGGTGAGCGTGGTGAGCTCGGTGCAGAATTCGCTCACCGTGGACCGGGTCGGCCGCACGATGATCCCGTGTTTGCCCACCCTGGTTCGGGTGGCGAGATCGACCACGGTGATCCCGATCTCGATGATCTCGTTGGTCTGCCCGGCCGGTGGGTCGCCGGCCCAGCAGGTGGCTTCCACATCGACCACGTTGAGCAGGCCGGTCCATTCGTTCATGGATGCGACGGTACGGGCGCGCGATGGTGCGTTCCAGCGGATATTCGCGGGGGCGTGGGTCCGGCGGAGCGGGCGCGATTGCCGCTCGGTCGGTGACGCGGCCGCTTCCTGGTCGAGTGATGGGCCATTCGTTAACATCTCGTTAACCACCTCGGGGTCGTCCCCGGTCGCGCTCGGCGGCGGTCGCCGTGTGGACGCGGGACGTGCCAGAATGTCGCTCACCGACCACGGACCCGCCGAGGAGAGAACGCATGCGCCTGTCGCCGCACGAGCAGGAACGGTTGCTGCTGAGTTATGCGGCCGAGCTGGCGCGCCGGAGGCAGGCGCGGGGGCTGAAGCTGAACCATCCCGAGTCGATCGCGTTGATCACCGATCATGTGCTCGAGGGGGCGCGGGACGGGCGGACCGTGGCGGAACTGATGTCTTCGGGGCGGTCGGTGCTCACCCGTGCGGACGTGATGGACGGGGTGCCCGAGATGATTCACGACGTGCAGGTCGAGGCGACGTTTCCCGATGGGACCAAGCTCGTCACCGTGCACCACCCGATCGGATAGGCGACGCGCATGATTCCCGGTGAATATCTCTGTGCCGAGGGCACGATCGAGTTGAACGCGGGCGCGGTGCGTGTCGAGCTCGAGGTGGTCAATACCGGTGACCGTCCCGTTCAGGTGGGCAGTCATGTGCATTTCCCGCAGTCCAACGCCGCGCTGGAGTTCGACCGCGAGGCTGCCTACGGGCACCGGCTCGATATTCCGGCAGGTACCGCAGTTCGTTTCGAACCCGGTCTGCCGCAGCGGATTTCGCTGGTTCCGCTCGGCGGAACCCGTGAGGTCCACGGCATCAGCATGAACCCGCCGGGGCAGTTGGATGCAGATGATTCACCGCGACGTCCGGAAGAGAGTCGATGACCGAACTGAGCCGCGCCCGCTATGCCGAACTGTTCGGGCCGACCACCGGCGACCGTATTCGCCTGGCCGACACCGACCTGCTCATCGAGATCACCGAAGACCGCAGTGGCGGACCGGGTCTCGCCGGTGAGGAAGCGGTGTTCGGCGGCGGCAAGGTACTGCGCGAGTCGATGGGTCAGTCGCGCGCCACTCGTGCCGACGGCGCCCCCGACACTGTCATCACCGGTGTCGTCATCATCGACCACTGGGGCATCATCAAGGCCGACGTGGGCATCCGCGACGGCCGGATCTGCGGCATCGGCAAAGCCGGTAATCCCGACACGATGTCGGGCGTGCACCGGGATCTGGTCGTCGGTCCGTCGACCGAGATCATCGCGGGTAACGGCCGTATTCTCACGGCGGGCGCCATCGACTGCCACGTCCACTTCATCTGCCCGCAGCTGATGGACGAAGCGCTCGGCGGCGGCATCACCACCCTCATCGGCGGCGGCACCGGCCCCGCCGAGGGTTCCAAGGCCACCACCGTCACGCCGGGCTCCTGGCATCTGGCGCGGATGCTGGAATCACTGGATCACTGGCCGATGAACATCGTGCTGCTCGGCAAGGGCAACACGGTCAGCCACGAATCGATGTGGGAGCAATTGCGCGGCGGCGCATCGGGTTTCAAGCTGCACGAGGACTGGGGTTCCACCCCCGCGGCGATCGATGCCTGCCTCACTGTCGCCGATGCGGCGGGCGTGCAGGTGGCGCTGCACTCGGACACGCTGAACGAGGCGGGCTTCGTCGAGGACACCCTCGCCGCCATCGCGGGCCGCGGCATCCACGCCTACCACACCGAGGGTGCGGGCGGCGGCCACGCACCCGACATCATCACTGTCGCTTCACATCTGAATGTGCTGCCCAGCTCCACCAACCCCACCAGGCCACACACCGTCAACACCCTCGACGAGCACCTCGACATGCTGATGGTGTGTCACCACCTGAGTCCGTCGATCCCCGAGGACCTGGCCTTCGCCGAATCACGGATCCGCCCGTCCACCATCGCCGCCGAAGACCTCCTGCACGACCTCGGCGCCATCTCCATGATCGGCTCGGACTCCCAGGCGATGGGCCGCATCGGCGAGGTGGTGATGCGCACCTGGCAGACCGCCCACGTGATGAAGCGCCGCCGTGGCGCCCTGCCCGGCGACGGCGCGGCCGACAATGCCCGCGTGCAGCGCTACATCGCCAAATACACGATCTGCCCGGCGGTTTCGCACGGGCTCGACGACGAGATCGGTTCGATCGAAGTCGGCAAACTCGCCGATCTGGTGCTGTGGGAGCCCGCGTTCTTCGGCGTCCGCCCGCATGCCGTCCTCAAGGGCGGCATGATCGCCTGGGCCGCGATGGGCGACGCCAACGCCTCGATCCCCACCCCGCAGCCGGTACTCCCGCGCCCGATGTTCGGCGCCGCGGCCCCCGCCGCCGCGGCCACCTCGCTGCACTTCGTCTCCGAGCAGGCCATCGACGACGGCCTCGCGAACCGCTTGAACGTGCGCCGAAAGCTGGTGCCGGTCAAGAACGCTCGCCGCGTCACCAAGGCCGACATGCCCCACAACGACGCCATGCCCCGCATCGAAGTAGACCCCGACACCTTCACTGTCCGCATCGACGGCGAAGTCTGGGCCGAACAACCCGCCACCGAACTCCCGATGGCCCAGCGCTACTTCCTTTTCTGAACCGGCGCCGGGGTGGGCTAGGCCACCCCGGCGCTCATCGCCCGGGCGTTGCCGGTGTCGGGCCGCGCTCGGTGGCAGACTGCCGATATGACGACCAACGATTGGACCGATGTCGACAGCTATATCGTCACCACCCTCGTGGGTGACGAGGGCGTGCCCGCGCTCACCGCCAACGCCGACGCGGGACTGCCCGCCATCGATGTCTCCCCACCCCAGGGCAAATTGCTGAACCTGTTGGCCCGCACCGCGAAAGCACGCCGGGTGCTCGAGATCGGCACGCTCGGCGGGTACAGCACCGAGTGGCTGGCGCGCGCGGTCGGCGACGGCGGCCTCGTCGTCACTCTCGAATTCGAACCACGTCACGCGAAGGTCGCACGCGAGAACCTGGACCGTGCGGGGGTGGGCGATCGGGTCGAGATCCTGGTCGGCGCGGCTCTGGACACTTTGCCCGGCGTCGCCGAGGATCTGACCGAGCCGTTCGATCTGGTCTTCATCGACGCCGACAAGGTCAACAACTCCAACTACGTCCAGTGGGCACTGCGCCTGACCCATCCGGGCTCGGTGATCATCGTCGACAACGTGGTACGCGCGGGCGCGGTGGCCGACGAGCAGACCGAGGACCCGAACGCGCGGGCCAGCCGCGACCTGATCGAATTGCTCGCCGCCGAACCGAGCGTCGATGCGACCGTCATCCAGACCGTCGGCGCAAAAGGATGGGACGGCTTCGCCTACGCCGTGGTCACCGGTCCGAATTCCTGAACTTCACCGCCCGGCAATGCGGATGGTCATTGCCGGGCGTCCGGGATTCATGAGGGTGTTGTTCGCTGCCGCTAGCGTGGGAGTGTTCGACTTCAGGAGCCGCCGTCATGGAAATCCGTCATCTCGTCTCGTTCATCGCGCTCGCCGAAGAATTGCATTTCGGGCGCGCGGCGCAACGTCTGCATCTGACCCAGCCCAGCCTGAGCGCCCAGCTGCAGAAGCTGGAGAAATCCCTGGAAGTGCAGCTGGTCGCGCGCAACTCGCACGAGGTGCGCCTGACGCCCGCGGGCCGGGAGTTCGAGCTGCAGGCCCGCCAGATCGTCGCCCAGCTCGACCGGGCCGCCAAGGCGGCGAAGGCCACCGCCGCCGGGCGCGCGGGCAGCCTGAACATCGGCTACAACCTGCCCGCCAGCAAACACGTGCTGCCCGACGCGCTGGCCCAGCTGACCGACCGCCACCCCGGCATCTCGGTGTCGTTGTGGGAGAAGCGAACCGGACCGCAGCTGGCCGCCCTGGCTGACGGGTCCCTCGACCTGGCCATGGTCTACGGCCACCCGAGCACCGCCGATTTCCGGTACCGCCGGCTGCTGCACCGGATCCCGCTGGTGGCGGTGGTCGGCCGACAGCACCGTTGGGCCCACCGCTCGCATGTGCCGTTCGCTGAGCTGCGCGATCAGGAGTGCGTGCTGTTCGCGCGTGAGCAGTGCCCGGCGATGTACGACACGATCCTGCGATCGGCGGCGCAGACCCGGATCTCGTTGAACATCACCCATATCGCCGATGATCCGGGCGCCACCGCCCACATCGTGTCGGTGCGCCCACTGGTCGGGTTCGCCTCGCTGCCACGGGCGGTGTCGGCGGGTATGGGTACCGCGAGCACCGACGCGGTGGCACTGAAACTGGTCGATCCGGTCCCGACCCTGGATCTGCACGTGGTGTGGCGGGCCGACGAGCAGAATCCGGCGGTGGCGATGTTTCTGGATTGCCTCGCGTCCACGGCACCTGCCCTGGACGACGACCAGGTCTTGACGAGCTGAGGTCGTCGGTCACTTCAATCCCGACCGCACGAACGCGTTGACGATGTGGCGTTGCAGCACCAGGTACAGCAGCAGCACCGGCAGGCAGGCGAGGCCGGCCAGCGCCATCATCGGCCCCCACTGATCACCTTCGGAGCCCATGAAACTGCGCAGCCCGAGCTGCAGGACACTGTTGGACTGACGCAGTACGACCGCGGGCCAGAAGTACTCGTTCCACGCGTTGATGAACAGCAGGATGCCGAGCGCGGCGAGCGCGGGCCGCAGATTCGGCACCACCACGGTCCACAGGATCGACCACGACGAACGCCCGTCGATCTTCGCGGCCGCGATGAGTTCCTTCGGGAACGCCGACATGTGCTGGCGCAGCAGCAGCACCGCCAGCGCCGAACACAGCGTCGGCAGCACGACGCCGATCAGGGTGTTGATCAGGCCCAGCTGGTTGAGCAGGATGTAGTTGGGCAGCATCGTCACCTGGAACGGCACCAGCCACACCCCGACGAACGCCAGATACAGCAGGTTCTGCAGCGGGAACGTGTAGACGGCGAACGCGTAGGACGCCAGCAGCGCGATGAGGAGCTGGCCCGCCGCCGAGAGCACCGCGACGAAGAACGTATTGGCGATCAGACCGGCGATGTCGACCTTCTGCGCCGCGTCGAGGTAGTTGGCCGTCGACAGCGGCCACGGGATCGGGGAGAGCGAGGTGACGTCTTCGGGTCTGCGCAGCGACGTCGCGAACAGCCAGTAGATCGGGAACACGCACACCAGTGCCGTCGCGGCGAGCAGCAGATGGCTGCCCACCCCGCGCAGTCGTTCAATCGTCATGGACAGCAACCTTTTCCGAAATCCAGACCAGCAGTGCGGCCACCAGACCGAAGCCGAAGAACAGCAGCACACCGGCCGCGGCGCTCAGACCGGCGTCGAAACTGTGGAAGGCGTAGTCCCAGAGCAGGTAGTAGATATTGGTGGTGGCCTGCGCCGGACCGCCCTGGGTCATCGAGTCGATGAGCGGGAAAGTCAGGGTGGGACTGAGCAATACGGTCGTGAGGACCAGAAACAGCACGGTGGGCGAGAGCAGCGGCAGCGTGATCCAGCGCCGGATCTGACCGGGTGAGGCGCCGTCGACCCTGGCCGCTTCGTCGTAGTCGCCGCTGATTCCGGCCAGCCCCGCCCACACCACGAGGACCGCGAAGCCGATCAGGTGCCAGGCGGTGATCGCGATGATCACACCCTGCGCGGTCGCGGTCTCGTACACCCAGTTGCGGTCGGATCCGGTGACCTGGGCGAGGAAACCCGTCCCCGGATGCAGCAACCAGCGCCACACCGCGGCCGCCGCGACCGGCGCGACCAGGAACGGCGCGAACACCAGTGCCTGATAGACCGTGCGCGCCCGGCCGGTGACCCGCCTGCTCGCCATCGCGATGACGACCGGCAGGACCACCGTGAACGGCAGCAGACCGAGGATCAGAGTCCCGGTGCGCCCGAGAGCGCCCCAGAACGCCGGAAGATCCAGTAGCCGTTCATAATTCGCGGTACCGACCGGTGTCATCGGAGCCGTCGGCAGCAGGTTCCACGAGTACGTGGACAGTTGCAGGGCCTGCACCAGCGGTTGATAGGTCCACACGACCAGCAGGAACAGCGCCGGACTCAGGTAGAGATACGGCGCGACGAACCGGGCCACCCGGCGTCGGGTGAGCGGGCGGCGTACCGGCTTCGCCTCGACCAGCGGTGTCGGCGAGGCAGGCGCATCGATGACGAACATCTACTTCACCGCCGCCCTGGCGGCGACGATCGCGGCGATCTGCGCGAGCATCTCCGCTTCCGGCCGGTCGTAGACCGTCGGTGCCGGGGCGGCGTCGATCGCGGTGGCCAGCACCGTTGACGCCATGACGTCGATGCGGCTGTACCCGAATCCGACGAATCCACGGTGCCTGCCTGCCGGTGCCATCGCGTCCACCCGGTAGGCCATCGCGGGACCGATCCACACCGGGATCCCGGCCAGCGCCGACGCGCCGGTGAGGTGGTTGTGTCCGCACAGGATCATCCGGACATCGGTGCCCGCGACGACCTCGGCCAGCTGTTCGGCATCCTTGAGCCGGAGGAAGTCGAGGGTGGCCAGTGGGGAGCGCAGCGGCGGATGGTGCACCACCAGCACGGTGCCGTGCGGGGCGGGCGTGCGCAGAATGCCTGCCAGCCAGGTTAGTTGCTCCGGCTCGAGCTTGCCGTCGTGCTGGAACGGCGTGGTGCTGTCCAGCACGACGATCCGCACTCCCGCGACCTCGACACACTGGTCGTGCGGGAGATCCGGGTCCACCGTGTCGCGGTCGAGCAATTCGACACCGAAGGCGGTGCGTTCGTCGTGATTGCCCATCGCATAGACGATCTCGGCACCGAGCTCGGCGGCGACGGGCTCGACGGCGGCCCGCAGCCGCCGGTAGGCCTCGGGTGATCCGTTGTCGCTGAGATCGCCGGAGAAGATCAGCACGTCGACGTGCTGCCCGAATTCGCGCAGCCGGTCGAGCACCACCGTCAGGTTGGCGGCGGTGTCGACGCCGTGGAGCAGTTCGCCCTCGGGCCGCAGGTGGGTGTCGGTGATCTGGACGATCGTGAGTTCGCTCATGACTTCGGCATGAGTTCGGTGCCCGCGGTACGGGCCGCGGTGAGCGTCGACTGCGGGTCGGCGCCCTGGAACACGACGGCTTCGACGGCGTCCATCATGCCGTCACGCATCTGCAGATAGTTGTTGCCCGGCATGGAAACCCACGGCTCCATGGTGGCCAGCTGCGCCACATTCGGGCGCAGCAGCGGGTTCTGATCGGCCCATTCCTTGAGGCCACCGGCTTCCTCGAGCAGGCCGGTCCGCAGCGGCAGGTAGCCGATGTTCTGCGCGATCTTCTTGTAGGAATCCTCGCTGGTGAGGTGCTTGATCAGTTCCCACGCGGCCCGCTGCTTGGCCGGATCGTTGGACAGGATGTGCAGGCCCGCACCGGAATTGGTCGGAACGGCCTGCTTGGTGCCGAAGCCGGGCATCGGCGCCGAACGCAGGTCCCACTTGCCCTTGGATCCGGTGACGAAAATGCTCTGCAGCGCGCTGGTTTCGAGCATCATGCCGATCTCGCCGCGGCCGAACGCCTCGTAGCCCTGTTTCTGATTGAGCTTGGGCATGCTGCCGGTGTTCACGAGGTTCTGTGCCATCTTGGTGACCTCGACGGCGGGCGCGTCGGCGAAGGCGAGGGAGTTGCGGTCTTCGGAGATCACGCGACCACCGTTCGAGCGCACCAGCGACTGGAAGCACCAGTCCTTGGCGGTCTTGGTCAGGCAGTCGATGTAGACCCCGCCCTTGCCGGTGCGGTCGGCGATCGCCTTCGCGGCGGTGGTGACCTCGTCCCAGGTGGTCGGGGGCTTGGCGGGATCGAGACCGGCCTCGGTGAACAGCGAGGCGTTCAGGTACAGCACGGGCGTGGAGAACACGAACGGAACGCCGTAGGTGTGGCCGTCCCAGTCGTCGAGCGTGCGGGCGCGCGGTGCGTACGCGTGGCGGGCGCCGTCGAAGTTCTGCTTCACCGCCGGCGCGCCGACCAGCTGGTCGAGGGGCTTGGCCTTGAGCTGGTTGATGGTGAAGTCCAGGTCGGAGAAGCCGAGCTGGGCGACATCGGGCGGGGTGCCCGCCACCATCTGGTTCTGGATGCTGGAGACGGTGTCGGTCGCCGGGTTGGGGCTGTTGCCCTGCGGCTTCTGCGCGGTGACCTTGATATTGGGGTGCTTGGCGCTGAAGTCGGCGATCAGGGCGTTGAACGTGTCGGTCCAGGCGCCGGCCACGCCGTAGCTGTAGGACTCGAACACGATCGAAACCTGCTGGTCGGCACCCAGTTCGGGGATCTGCGCCGTGCTCGTGCTTTCGGTGGACCCGGTGGTGCCGAGGCCGCAGCCGGTGAGGGCGAGGACGGTGGTGATCGCCACGCCCAGTGCGGGCAGTGTGCGTTTCATGATGGAACTCCTCATCGGGGTGGTGCCGAAATCAGGGGACGGGAACAGCGGCCGCGTCGATGGCCGCGTCCGAATGGATTTGGGGCGCTTGCCAAGTGAGCCGGAGGCCGGTGTCGGGGTCGAACAGGTGGATGTCGGCGGGGTCGACGCGGCAGGCGATGTCCTCGCCCACCCGGACACCGGCCGGACGAGCCGCGCGCACGCACAGACCGGAGTCGAGGTGCACGAGTTCCTCGCTGCCGAGGTTCTCCACCATCCGTACCCGGCCGCGGACATCGGTCGAGGTGTCGTCGATCCGCAGGCGTTCCGGACGGATTCCGGCGACGACGGCGGTGGCGCCGCCGGAATCCTCGGCGATGTCCAGCGCGGCGTCGATGCCGTCGGCCATCACCTTCATGTGGCCGTCGCTCGAGGTGACGACGGCGGGGAACAGGTTCATCGGGGGCGAACCGAGGAAGCCGGCGACGAAGGTCGACCGCGGGCGGTCGTAGAGCTCCTCGGGGGTACCGCACTGTTCGATGCGGCCCTGGTTGAGCAGTGCGATGCGCGTCGCCATCGTCATCGCCTCGACCTGGTCGTGGGTGACGTAGAGGAATGTCGCACCGAGGCGCTGGTGCAGCGCGATCAGTTCGGCGCGGGTCGCGCTGCGCAGTTTCGCGTCGAGGTTCGACAGCGGTTCGTCCATCAGGAACGCGCCGGGATCGCGAACCATGGCCCGCGCCAACGCGACTCGTTGCCGCTGCCCGCCCGACAGCGCGACCGGGCGACGCTCGAGCAGCGCCGAGATCTCCAGCGTGGTCGACACCTCGGCCACCCGTTGCGCGATCTCCGCCCGCGGCCTTCGTCTGGCCCGCAACGGAAACCCGATGTTCTTGGCCACCGAGAGATGCGGATACAGCGCGTAGCTCTGGAACACCATCGCCAGATCCCGCCGCTGCGGCGCCTCGTCCGTCACGTCGGTGCCACCCACCAGAATCCGCCCCGCGCTCGGCTCCTCCAGCCCCGCGATCATCCGCAACAGCGTGGATTTGCCGCAGCCACTCGGGCCGAGCAACACCATGAATTCACCATCGGCGATGTCGAGACTCACCTCGCGCACCGCGTACTCGGCATCGAACTTCTTCGACACCGCTTCGATCTGCAGTCGTGCCATGCGCCCAGTGTCGAGCCCGCTACGGCGCGCGCGCCGGTGCGATAGTGAACGTCGATCGGTCCAATCGTCTAGGCACTACCGAGACGACTGAACGGCACTGTCAGTGCTGGTTGTCCAGCAGCGCGGATTGCTTCAGCGCAGGCGGACCGGTAGTTCGAGGAGGCCGCGGATGAGGGTGCTGGTCTGCCAGTGGAGGTCGGC
The DNA here is from genome assembly GCF_036142455.1 of Nocardia salmonicida. Taxonomy (NCBI): domain Bacteria; kingdom Bacillati; phylum Actinomycetota; class Actinomycetes; order Mycobacteriales; family Nocardiaceae; genus Nocardia; species Nocardia salmonicida. The sequence goes on along the minus strand of NZ_CP108014.1, from coordinate 3,388,534 downwards.
GGTGGGGGACAGGGTCAGGCGGGGGAAGCGGTGGAGGAGGGCGGTGAAGGCTATTTCGGCTTCTACGCGGGCCAAGGGGGCGCCGACGCAGAAGTGGATGCCGTGGCCGAAGGCGAGGTGGCCCGCGGTGGGGGTGTCGGTGGCGAGGGTGTCGGGGGCGGGGAAGCGGGCGGGGTCGCGGTTGGCCGCCGAGAGGGCGACGTAGACGATTTCGCCTTCGGGGATCTCGACCTCGCCCAGGGTGACCGGTTCCGCGGTGAAGCGGGCGGTGGACATGTCGACGGGGCCGTCGAAGCGCAGGAATTCCTCGACGGCGGCGGGCACCCCGGTGCTGTCGGCGCGTAGAGCCTGCCACTGTTCGGGGTTGCGGAGCAGGGCGAGCACCCCGTTGCCGATGAGGTTCACGGTGGTCTCGTGGCCGGCGACCAGCAGCAGGAACGCCATCGACACCAGTTCATGATCGGTGAGCCGATCGCCCTCGTCATCGGCGAGCACCAGCTGGGACAGCAGATCCTCGGCGGGCTCGGACTGCTTGGTACGCACCAGTTTCGCGAGATAGCCGACCATCGCGGCCGACGCGGCCGGACGCTCGTCCTCCTCGCCCTCACCGACCACGGTGACCAAAGCCTTCGTCCAGGCCTGGAAGTCCGCGCGATCTTCGAACGGGACGCCGAGCAGCTCGCAGATCACCGTCACCGGAAGGGGATTGGCGAACTCGCTCATCAGATCGACCTCGTCGCGCTCGCTCATCGCGTCCAGCAGCGACTCGGTGATCTGTTCGATGCGTGGGCGCAGCAACGCGACCTGGCGGCTGGTGAAAGCCTTGTTCACGAGCTTGCGCAGGCGGGTGTGCGCGGGTGGATCGGTGCCGAGCATATGGCTCAGCAGCGCGACGATGTTCGGGTCCGTCGCCGTGGTGTCGCGCTTGCTGTGCAGGATCGCGTCGATCCGGACGACATCCTTGCGGAATCGCGGGTCGGCGAGCGCGATCTTGGCTTCGGCATAGCCGACGACCACCCAGCGGACGACGTCGTCGGGGAAGCGAACCCGATGGACGGGACCCTCGGCGCGCCACCGGCGGTATTGCGCGTGCGGATCGTCGAAGAAGTCGGCGTCGATGGACTCGACAGGGGCGGAGGCGGTGAGGTCGGCCATCGAATCGACGGTACTCGCGCCGGGCGGGATGCGCATCGACGTTGGACAACGACAGCACGGAAATCCTTGTAGCAAGCGCGAATTCGTTGCACGGGCCGGGTGTCAGGTGTTGTGCGGCTCCGTCGTCGACGTGTTCGACTCGATCGACGCCAGAAAGCTGTGGAGCAGGTCGGTGACGGCCTGTGGTTGTTCGAGCGAACTCGAATGCCCACACGCGGGGATCGTGTGGAGCTGGGCGTGGGGGACGAGCGAAGCGATGTGGTGGGCGTGCGGAACCGGGGTGGCCGCGTCATCGGCGCCGACGATGATCTGGGTGGGGACGGTGATCGCCGGAAGTTCGTCGTCGACGGCGCGGCGTTCGGTGACACCGTGGACGGCGTGGCGCAGACCGACGCGGTCGATCCCGGCCAGGCGCCGCGACCACTCGCGGACAACTTCCTTGCCGGTGCCGGAAGCTCGGAAGGAGGGGCCGAACAGGTGAGTGGCCACCTGGCCCGCGATGGGGCGGATGCCGAACCAGCGCAGCGCCCACGCGAGGCGGTGATATTCGCCGATCTTGGTGGGATCCTCGGCTCGCGCGCTGGTATCGAGGAGGGTCAGCGACCGCAGCAGGTCGCCGTGCCTGGCGGCGAGTCGCTGACCGACGAAGCCGCCCATGGACAGTCCCACCCAATGCACGGGTCCCACGTCGAGAGCGCGGATCACACCCGCCGCGTCGGCGGTGAGCGTGTCCATGTCGTAGCCGTCGGCCGTGGGTGGGGTATCGCCCTGACCGCGCCAGTCGAGGGTGACGCATCGATAGTCGCGTCGCAGTACCTCGAGTTGGGCGCGAAACATCCAGCCGCCGAACAACAATCCGTGGCCGAAGACCACGGTGGCGGCATCGGGTCGACCCGTGGGAACGCCGGTGTCGGTGACGGCGATCGGAACATCGTTGACGGGGATGATCGGCATGAGATCACTCGCTCCCGGTGCTCAGGCCGCCGCGAGACGCACGTTGCGCATCGTCACCAGCGCTGTGGCACAGAGGACTTCGCCGGATTCCTCCACCGAGAACACGTCGGCGGCGGCGATGGTGAGCAGCGCGCCGGGCTTGATCACCCGCCCGCGAGCGACCACCGTCGGGCCTTTCGCGGGCGCGAGGATCTTCACGGTGTAGTCGATGGTCATGTTCACCCAGCCGACAGGCAACAGCGTTCCCGCGGCCGAACCGGCGGCGAAATCGGCGAGCGAGCCCAGGACTCCGCCCTGGAAGAAGCCGTCGTGCTGGGTGAGTTCGCGGCGGTGGGGTTGCACGATCTCGACATCGCCGAGCTCGACCTTGCCGAAGTGGAAACCCAGGTGGGCGGCGGCGGGCATGGACAGCACCACGCTGGGAACCAGCTGTGCGAAGTCGGGGTTGGGCGGTGGACCGTCGCTGCTCGTCATGCGGCGAATCCTGCCCGCTGACGCCGCGCGGGAACAGCCGATCGCGGAGATTTCGCCTGCTGTTGGGGGTCTGGAAAGAGTCCGGCCGGGCGGGGCGACCTCGTCGCACCGCCCGGCCGAGAGCTCAGCGAGTTCCGGCGTGCAGGACCACTTTGCCGTTACGACCGGGGGTTTCGGAGACCACGGCGGCCTGGGCGGCCTGATCGAGCGCGAAATCGGCCTGGACATCGAGGCGCAGGGTGCCGTCGGCGGCGAGGGTGACGAGTTCGGTGATCAACCGGGCGTAATCGGCGCGGTCGATGTCGGAGCTGCGCTGCTGGCCCCAGAACCCTTTCACCACAGCCTGTTTGAAGATGACGGCGCCGGTGTCGATGATCAGCGGCTTGCCCGACAGCGCGCCGAAGGAGATCAGCTCACCGCGCGGGGCGAGCAACGCCATCAGATCGCCCGCGGCGGGCCCACTGACCTGGTCGACGGCGCGCACGATCGGTTCACCACCGGTGATGTCGGCGCCCGTGGCGAGCCAGCCCACCGACTCGGTATCGAGCACGGGACCGTAGCCGAGTTGTTCGAGCGCCTGCACCGAGGACTGGCCGCGGACCAGGCTCAGCACCCGCACGCCGCGCTCCTTCGCGAACAGGTTGAGCAGTCGACCGACCGCGCCGTTGGCGGCGTTCACCACGATCCACTGACCGGACGTCACCTGCAGGTCGTCGAGCAGCATCAGCGCGCTCAGCGGCATGGCCAGTAACTGGCAGGCGGTCTCGTCGGGCACGGAATCCGGCATCGGCACCGCCTGTGCGGCACGGGCGACGAAGGAATCCGCCCAGGCCCCACGCACGCCCGCGATCGCTACCCGCTGCCCGACCTGGAGGGTGTCGACGCCGGGGCCGATCGCCTCGACGACACCGGCGGCCTCGGTCCCCGGGATCGCGGGCAGCGGCGGCCGGTAGCCGTACACGCCGCGGATGATCGCCAGATCGTGGTTGTGGATCGGCGACAGCGACATCGCGATCCGCACCTCACCTTCCCCTGGTTCGGGGGTCGGCACCTGCTGTGCGGTGAGCACGTCCTTCGGTTCGCCGAATTCATCGATGACAACTGCCTGCATGTCCGCCTCCGTGGTGGTTGCGAGTCCCTGCCGAGCGTGATCGTGCTCCATTGTGGCACCGTGGCGGTCATGGGCCGCTCAGGTGGTCGTTCGGGCCCGGCTGTCAATACGCCGCAGGGCTGACAGCGGATCACCCCGGTACGGGGGCGAAAATAGCTCGTACGGTGGACGAATGCGGGCGGTCGGCGTGCGTACGCTCGGTTCATGGCAGACGCACTCGGAACACGTTCGCCCGCAGTGCGATCCGGATCGCGTATCGCCGAGGTCGACATCCTGCGCGGGTTCGCCCTGTTCGGGATCCTTATCACCAATGTGGTCGTGGCGACCTCGTTGTGGTCGGTGGTCGGCACTCGCGAGGACCCCGTGCTGCGCTTCGGGGGCACCGTCGATCTGCTGGTGCGTGCCACCGTCGACGCCCTGTTCACCGGGCGGTTCTATCTGCTGTTCGCCTTCCTGTTCGGATACTCGTTCACGCTGCAGATCGCGGCCGCCCACCGCGCGGGGGCTTCGCCGGTAGGGCGGTTGCTCCGACGGTGCGCCGCGCTGATGGTGATCGGTCTCGTACACGTCTACCTGCTGTGGATCGGGGACATCCTCACCCTGTACGCGTTCTTGTGCCTGGTCCTCATCGCGCTGCGTAAATTGCGACCGCGAACGGCGGTGATCGTCGGAGTGGTGCTGTATGTGATCTGGTCGGCATGGAGCTTTCTGCCAGGAGAAAACAGTCTTCTCGCGTTCGGCGACTTCGTCGACCTGCCCGCGATCTCCGCCGACTACACCGACACCTTCGCCTCGACGTTCTCCGCGCAGACCGCCCTCGCGCCGGTTTTCCTGCTGCTGATCTGGTTCAGCCAGGGCGTGCCGAGCCTGGCGATGTTCCTGATCGGCATGGCGGCGGGCAAACGAAACCTGTTCGCGGACCCGGACACACTGCGCCGCTGGTCTCTTCGCGCACTCGTGATCGGCTTCGGCCTCGGATTGCCGATCTCGGCGATGACCTTCGCCGAGACGATGACCTGGTGGCATGCGCCCGCCGTGATCCACGGCCTCCAGATACTGGTGAACCCGGCCATGACGTTCGCCTACGTCGCCGCGATCCTGCTGGCAGCACAGTCCGCCCGCCTCGGCCGCTACACCGCCCTGCTCGCCCCGGCCGGGCGCATGGCCGCCACCAACTACATCGGCCAGTCGATCGTGCTGATGCTCGTCTACACCGGCTATGGCCTTGCCCTCGCCGATGACCTGTCGCCCGCAGTGGTGATCGCGGTCGGCATGGTCACCTTTGTCGCCCAGCTCTGGCTCAGCGCCTGGTGGCTGAGCCGCCATCCGTACGGGCCGGTGGAATGGGTGCTGCGGGCGGCGACGTACTGGACCGTCCCGGCCTGGCGGACGTCGTCGGCCAGTGTCAGTCGGCGGCCTGCGCCGGGCGATGGAATTCGGCCCGCCAGCGGTTGAGGCCCGACGTGTCGGCGCGAGGGACTGTTTCCACGACGACCTGGGTCAGGTCGGGGGCGGTGAACGAGTCGATGTCGGCGCGGGTGAGCGGCCATGGTGGGCCGACGGTGGCGGGGGTCTTGCTGATGTCGGCGATGACGAGCAGGGTCGCGCCGGGGGCCAGGAGGTCCCGGATGCCGGTGATGGCGAGGGCTCGCACGTCCAGGGGGAGGGATTGGACGGTGATCGACTCGATGACCAGGTCGAAGGAGTGGCGCCAGGACGTCGGTGGGTTGAGCAGATCGGCGACCTTGTAGGTGACCGGCGAATTCGGGAAGCGGGCGCGGGCGCCGCGGATCGCACTCGGAGAGACGTCGAACGCGGTGGTTCGGATACCTTGGGCAGCAACGAATTCCGCGTCGGTACCGTAGCCACAGCCGATCACCAGGCCCCTCGCGCACTGGGGGAGGGAGGCGCTACGCAGCCAGTCGACCAGCAGCGGATTGGGCTCGGCGCGGTCCCACGGGACGACCGAGGTCCCCGCCGCGGCCTCGGCGTAGAGCGGTTCGAACCATCCGGTCGGATCGTTCGCGGCCAGTGCCTGAGCGGCGAGGCGACGATCGGCGGACGGCTGCGCGTCGGTCATAGGTCCAGTCTTCACCACCGATGACCACCGTGTCGTCCGACATTCGCCCGACTCGCCCGACGGTGAGCGATCTGGTCGATTGATCACTAGGCCCTGGTGGTGGAAACTCCGGCCGAGTCAGCATCACCAGAGTCCGAAGCCCTCAGGGGACCAATACGACTTTGCCTGTGGTGGCACGGGATTCGAGGGCGTGGTGGGCGGCAGCGGCCTCGGCGAGGGGGAATTCGGTCAGTGCGGGGCGGAACAGGCCGGTACCCGCGGCGGCGAGGGCGCGTTCGGACAGGATGCGCAGGTCGCCACCCGCACGCTCGATCATCGGCGGGCCGAGCACGCTGGGGGAGGTGATGCCGCGAGCGGCGGTGTCCACGTGCGTCGGGGCCCCGGCGGACCAGCCGAAGACCAGGTGGGTGCCGCCGGGGCCGAGTAGGTCGACGGCTGCGTCGGCGACCGGGCCGCCGACGCCGTCGAAGACGACGGTCGCGGTCCGTCCGCCCAGTTGGGCCCGTACCTTCTCCGGCCAATCCGCCAGCGTGTAGTCGACCGCGATATCGGCGCCGTTGTCGCGCACCATCGCCACCTTGTCCGGCCCACCGGCCAGCCCGACCACCGTCGCGCCTACGGCAGCGGCGTACTGGACCAGCAGCGTGCCGATTCCCCCGGCCGCCGCGGTCACCACCGCGACGCTGTCGGCATCGAGTTCGGTGAATTGGAGGATGCCGAGCGTGGTGCGCCCGGTGCCGACCATCGCTACCGCCGCGGAGACGCTCACGCCCTCCGGAATATCGAGCAGCCGTTCGGCTTCGGTGACGGCGAGCTCGGCGTAGCCGCCCGGGGCAGCTCCCAGATGAGCGACCACCCGTGCGCCGAGCAGACTGTCGTCGACACCCTCGCCTACCCGGTCCACCACCCCGGCGACCTCGCGGCCGGGGACGGTCGGCAGCTCGGGCACCGGGAACGGGCCGGGCTCACCGCGGCGCAACGCGGTGTCGACCAGATGGACACCCGCGGCCGCTACCGCGATGCGCACCTGGCCCGGGCCCGGTTCCGGATCGGGGATCGACTCGTGGCGGAGGTTCTCGGCGGGACCGAATTCGTGGAGCTGGATCGCATGCATGAAATCAGTCTTCAACCTGAATGGTGCTCGAGGTCAAGGCCGGTTCGGCGACTCCGGGGCTCGACGGGCCGCGCGGGCGGCGAAGCCGTCGCAGAGCGCCTCGAGGCCGAGGAACAGCAGGTCCTCAGAGGTGAGATCGCTCACCCCCGCGCCTTCCAGTTCGGCCAGCGCCGGCGGCACGGGGAAGGAGGGTGTGCCCTCGAGGAGGTCGCGCAGTCCATTGGTGTCGTCGGTCGCGGTGCGTTTTTCGGCGAGTAGCGCGCCGCCGACCACCGGCAAGCTGGCGCCGGAGATGTAGTTCCAGACGGAGAACCCCATCGTGGTGGCCTCACGGGCGGTCACGTCGAGTTCGCGCAGGCCCTCGACCAGCCAGGCCAGGCTCGTCAGGCCCTGCGGGCCGAAGCTGTAGCGGGGGACCGCGAAGGTGAGCAGTACCCAGGGATGCTGCTGGTAGAGCTGCCAATCGACCTCGGCGGCGATGCGCACCCGGTCGCGCCACGTCCACCCTCGACCGGCCGGATCGGGATAGGGGTGGCGGGCGGCGATCTCGTCGGTCATGGCCGCGATGAGTTCGTCCTTGTTCGCCACGTGCCGGTACAGCGACATGGTGCCCACCTCGAGGCGGTCGGCGATGCGGCGCATCGACACCGCGTCGAGTCCGTCGGCGTCGGCGAGGGTGATCGCGGCGTCGACGATCGCGGTGCGGGTGAGCTTCGCCTCGGTCATCCCATGACTCGCTTTCGTAATACAACCTTCATGCGTACACTGTACCCAGCTCCCGCGTACGGCGTACGCACACCGTGGAAGGATGTCGGAAAATGACGAAGCTGGAACCGGCGGTGCCCACCGTAGTCGCCGGTGGACGCCGCGCATGGCTCGGATTGGGCGTGCTGCTGCTGCCGGTGCTGCTGGTGTCGATGGACATCTCGGTTCTCTTCCTTGCCATGCCGACCCTCACGGCCGACCTGGACCCCACTGCCTCCCAGCAGCTCTGGATCCTCGACATCTACGGGTTCATGCTGGCGGGTCTGCTCATCACGATGGGCAACCTCGGCGACCGGATCGGCCGACGCAATATCCTGCTCGTCGGCGCCGCGATCTTCGGCGTCGCGTCGGTGCTCGCCGCGTTCGCGCCCACCGCGCCGGTCCTCATCGCGGCCCGAGTCCTGATGGGCATCGGTGGTGCGACGCTGCTGCCGTCGAGCCTGGCGCTGATCTCCACCCTGTTCCCCGACACCCGGCAACGGGCCACCGCGATCGGCATCTGGACCGCGTTCTTCGCCGGTGGTTCGGCGGTCGGGCCGATCATCGGCGGTGTACTGCTGCACCACTTCTGGTGGGGCTCGGTGTTCCTGATCAACATTCCGGTGCTGGCGATTCTGCTGATCTTCGGGCCGATCCTGCTGCCCGAACATCGCTCCGCCGCGCTGGGGCCGATCGATCTGCCCAGCGTCGCGCTGTCCATAGGCGGCATCCTGCCGTTGATCTACGGGATCAAACACATCGCCGCCGAAGGGCTGGACGCGGTGTCGTCGGTGATCGCCGTGATCGGCGTCGGACTGCTCGTGCTGTTCGTGCGCAGGCAGCGTCATCTCGCCGAACCGCTGCTCGACCTGTCGTTGTTCACGCGGCCGCTGTTCCGGGTGGCGATCGGGGCGAGCATGGCGGGCATGATGTCGCTGGCCGCGCTGAGCTACCTGACCAGCATCTACCTGCAGTCGGTCACCGGTCGCGATCCGTTGGCCGCCGCGTTGCTCGGCGTTCCGATGGCGATCGCGGTGTTCGTGTGCTCGATGAGCGGCGCGCGCCTCGGGATGCGGCTGGGCGTGCGAGCCACCTTCACCCTCGCGCTGATGCTGTCGGCGATCGGCAACCTGATGCTGCTCGGCGTCGGTGTCGACGGCGGCCTCGGCTGGTATATCGCGGGCTCGGTGATCGCCGGTATCGGTTACGGCTTCTCGTTCACGCTGGTCTCGGATGTCGCGGTGTCGGCGGTGCCCGTCGAGCGGGCGGGTTCGGCGGTCGGTATCTCCGAAACGAGTTTCGAACTCGGCAACGCGCTCGGTCTCGCCCTGCTCGGCTCGGTGGCCGCGTTGGTGTTCCGCTCCGGCGGGGACTTCGGCGAGACCCTGGGCGACACCCTTGTGCAGTCATCCGGTGACGACGGGCTGATCCACGCGGCCCGCGAATCCTTCGTCAGTGGAATGCACATCGCGACCACCTGCGGCGCGCTGTTGCTGATCGCGATGGCGGTGCTGGCCTGGCGCTCGACCCGCACCGAGACGGCGACCGTCGAGGCACACTGAATCGTCCGGCGGTCGATCGGCGGGTCGCACCCGACCACCGGTCGGGGTGATCGCCGCCACGGTGTGCCGTGCTGGTCGGCCTCACCGGGCGGACGTCCATGTTCGTTGCATAGGATCGTCGGATGCGAAACGAGGGTGCGGCGGGACTGGCGACATTGCTCGCCCTGGCCGATTCGCGCCTGCCCATCGGTGGGCACGTGCACTCCGGCGGCGTCGAGGAAGCTGTGTCGTCGGGGTTGCTGCGCGACAAGGCGAGCGTGGAGCTGTATCTGCGGCGCCGGATCTCGACGTCGGGACTCGTCACGGCATCGCTGGCCGCCGCGGTGTGTGGCGGGTCGCTCACGCCCGAACGCGCCGAGCTCGAGGCGGACGCCCGCACCCCGTCGCCCGCCGCGCGCACGGCATCGCGCGCGCAGGGCCGTGGGCTGCTTCGCCTGGCCAAACAACTGTGGCCGCACCATGATTGGGCTGCGGTAGGACCGCGCCCCCATCTGTCGACGGTGTTCGGCATGGTCGGCGCCGCGAGCGGAGCGAGCACCGACCAGCTGGCCGGCGTCGTCGTCTACACGACGCTCACCGGCGCCGCCACCGCCGCGCAACGACTGCTCGCCCTCGATCCCGCCGCCATCGCCGAGTGCACCCTGCGCTTGGCGCCGCTGTGCGACCGGATCGCCGCCGAGGCCGCCGCCGGGCTCGCCGCACTGTCGGATCCACTGCAGGACGCGCTCGCCGAACGTCACCTCCACCGCGACATGCCGTTGTTCGCATCCTGACCCCGAACCCGAGAAGGAGCCCCCATGCCTCCCCATCTGATCGATGGCGAACCGCACGATCACAGCCACGACCGACCCAAGCGCGACCGCGCCGCGGGTGAGGCACTGCGCATCGGCATCGGTGGCCCGGTCGGCTCCGGCAAGACCGCGCTGGTCGCCGCCCTGTGCAGGCAACTGCGCGACGAACTGTCCCTCGCGGTGCTGACCAACGACATCTACACCACCGAGGACGCGGACTTCCTGCGCCGCCACGCCGTGCTGCCCGACGAGCGGATCACCGCCGTGCAGACCGGTGGTTGCCCGCACACCGCCATCCGCGACGACATCACCGCCAACCTCGACGCCATCGACGACCTCGTCGCGGCCAACCCGCCGCTGGATCTGATCCTGGTGGAGTCCGGCGGCGACAACCTCACGGCCACATTCTCTTCCGGCCTGATCGACGTGCAGATCTTCGTCGTCGACGTGGCAGGTGGCGACAAGGTGCCGCGCAAGGGCGGCCCCGGCGTCACCTTCTCCGACCTGCTCGTGGTGAACAAGACCGACCTCGCCCCGCTGGTCGGCGCCGACCTGGGCGTGATGGAGCGCGACGCCGCCAAGGTCCGCGACGGCCGCCCCACCGCGCTGGTCTCGCTGACCGACGACCCGGCCGCCACCCCGGTCCTGGCCTGGGTGCGCGAGCAACTGCGGGTCGCCGCCGAACAGGACACGGCCGCCGGCGTTGCGCACTGAACTCAGCATTGTCGCCGCACCGGGCAGGCTGCCCCGCATCGATGCGGTCGGGGGCCTGGCCGGGCGGCACACCGGCGTCGACACCGTGCACCTGATCGGTACCGCGGCCACCCCGCTCGGTGGCGACGAACTCGACATCACCATCGTCGTGCACCCTGGTGCGCGGCTGGTGGTTCGTTCGGTGGCGGCGACGATCGCCCTGCCGGGGGCGGCCACCATGTTGTCGAACGCGCACTGGCGCTTCGAGATCGGCGAAGGCGCCGAACTCGACTTCGACCCGGAACCGACGATCGTGGCCGGGGGCGCACGCCATCACACGGTGACCACGGTGCAGGTGGCACCCGACGCGCGGCTGCGGCTGCGGGAGCGGGTGCAGGTGGGCCGCAGTGGCGAGGACGGCGGCGGGTGGCGCGGTGACCTGCTGGCCGACGTCGGCGATGTGCCGTTGCTGCGGCACCGGCTCGAACTCGGCGCGGGTGCGTCGACCGATGATCGGCTCACCGCACCGCGTGCGCTCGACAGCGAGCTGGTCTATCCGGATGACCGTCCGGTCTGGTCGGGCAGTGTGGACGAGGTTCGGCTCCCGCTGGCCGCGGGTGGTTCACTCGCCACCCGGACGACCAGCCGACTGCGCGCGCTCGCGATCGCCGACGCCTAGCCGCACAAATGGTGGTGGGAGCCGAGCCGATGGCCCGACTCCCACCGCTGGGAATTCGATCAAGCGGAGACGAGCTCGGCTTCGGTATCGACGGACTGGGGGGCCGCCGCACGCGGCGGTGCGAGAAATCCGCTTGCCGCGCCTACCGCCGCACCGATACCGGCGCCGACCACGGTGATGGGGATCGACACGGCCATGTACGCGGCCATGCCACCCAGGATCGGGCCCGCGACCAAGCCGACCGGAAACAGCGGGAGTCCGGCGACGAGCCCGGCCAACGCACCACCCGTGCTGGCCATCATCGCGAACGGCATCGCCACGGTGGAACCGACCGCCGCGCCCCTGGCAGCCGAACCCAGGGTCTCGGCGGCGATCCGGTCCGAGCGGCTGCGCTCGAGGCCGACCGAGTCGAGGAACGTCGCCAGGTTGGCCTCGGTAGTGGCCGCGACGTCGTTGATGTGAATCGAGGTGTCCACCGGCACGAAGTCCGGTACCGGAATCTGCTGGTCACCGAAGCGGAACTGGCCCGGCGGCGGCAGGATCGGCGGCACCGGCGCGACCGCGGTCGGTGCGTGCAGCGGTCCCACCGGGGACAGGTAGTCCATTTCCGGCCCCGTGCGCGACCACTGCAGCGCGCTGCGGGTGTTCGCGGGCATCGGCTGGCCCACGTAGGGGGTGGCGTTGGGTGCCACCGCGTCGAACTCCGGTCCGGCCTGATGCTCGGGCTGTGTCACCGCCGCTTGCGCGGGATCGGCATTCGCGGTGCCCGTGCCGATCAGGGCCATGACCAGGGGTACCGCTCCGGCTGCGACGACCGAACCTACCTTCTGTCGCTGCATACTCGGCGCCCTGTGTTTCCCCGTCGCCATAGATCACCTTTCATCCTGGGGATTTGGTCACACATATGACCTCCGACATTCGGACCGGTGCTCGAGTCGGATGGGTCCGAAACGTCGGCAACCCGCAAATATCGGTACGCGGAAAGGTGACCGGCACGACGAAGGCCGGGCGGTTCGACGGAACCACCCGGCCTACGTCGAGCTTGTATCAGCCGATCTTGCGCTGTTCGGCGGTGAGCGGTTCGGCGGTGGCGGGCGGCGCACCCACCTCGGCCGCGAGCTCCCTGGCCTCGGCCTGATCGGCGTTGACCTCTTCGATCGCGAGCCGCGCGAAGATCCACTGTTCGGTCGCCGCCATCTGACCGCGGTTGCGGCCCAGGAACGACACGAACCAACCGATCACCGTGACGATTCGGCTGCGGTAGCCGACCAGGTAGTACAGGTGCAGGGCCAACCAGGCGAGCCAGGCCAGGAACCCGCTGAACTCGAGCTTGCCGATCTGGCAGACGGCATCGAACCGCGAGATCGTGGCCATCGAGCCCTTGTTGAAGTACTTGAACGGCTTGCGTTCCTCCGGAGTCTGACCACCCAGCCCGGCCTTGATCGCCTTGGCCGCATACACCGAACCCTGGATGGCGCCCTGTGCCTGCCCCGGCACGCCGGGCACCGACATCAGGTCGCCGACCACGAACACGTTCGGATGACCCTTGACGGTGAGGTCGGGCTCCACGATGACGCGCCCCGCCCGATCGACCTCGGTGCCCTCGGACCGCTCGGCGATCATCTTGCCCAGCGGGCTGGCCTGCACGCCCGCCGACCACACCTTGCACACGGCCTCGATCCGGCGGGTGCTGCCGTCGGCGTCCTTGACGATGACGCCGTGCGCGTCGACATCGGTCACCATGGCGTTGAGCTGGATCTCCACGCCCATCTTTTCGAGCCGCTTGGCCGCCTTGGCGCCCAGCTTGGGCCCCATCGGGCCGAGCACCGCGCCCGCGCCCTCGAGCAGGATGACGCGCGCGTCGCGGGGATCGATGGTGCGGAAGGTCCCGTCGAGGGTGCGGTCGGCGAGTTCGGCGATCTGCCCGGCCAATTCCACGCCGGTGGGACCCGCGCCGACGACGATGAAGGTCATCAGCCGGTCGCGCTCTTCCTGGGTGGTCGCCAGCTCGGCCTGTTCGAAGGAGCCGAGGATGCGCGCGCGCAATTCGAGCGCGTCGTCGATGGTCTTCATGCCGGGCGCGTAGGTGGCGAAGTGGTCGTTGCCGAAGTACGACTGCTGGGCGCCGGTGGCGACGATCAGGCTGTCGTAGCCGGTCACGGTGTCGCGGTTGAGTAGTCGCGAGGTGACCTTCTTGTTCGCCAGGTCCACGTCGACGACGTCGCCCAGCAGCACCTGCGCGTTCTTCTGCTTGCGCAGCACCAGGCGCGTGGCCGGGGCGATCTCGCCGGTCGAGAGGATGCCGGTGGCCACCTGGTAGAGCAGCGGCTGGAACAGGTGGGTCGACGTCTTGGAGATGAGCGTGATGTCGACATCGGCCCGGCGCAGATGCCGGGTACCGAACAAACCGCCGAACCCGGAACCGATCACCACAACGTGGTGCCGCTTCTCGACAGACTCAGTGCTCATCGTCGCGCTCCTCGACAGACTGGGGTGGGCCCCGCGGTGGTGGTGACAGGGTTAACCGTAGTCGGCTCCGGATGTGACGTCGCAACAAGAACTCGATCGCGGCGTGTGATGCGGCGTCTCATCACAGACAAGATCGACGATACGGGACGCGCCGAGTCAGCGACCTGCGAGAAGGAGCTCGGCCACCCGGGTGTCGGTCTCGGCGCCGTCGGTGTAGCCGCCCGCTGCGCCGAGTGCGTTCATGATCGAGAGCGTGTACCGCTCGCCCGCCCCGGCGACGCCGACCGAGTTGACCACCCAACCATCGGCTTCGGCCGACCAGCCGTTCTTCAGGCCGGGCCGCATCGACGAACCCGCGCCCCACACGCCCCAGTGCTGATTGGAGTCGACCGAGCGCATCCGGTCGAGCAGGTAGGCGAGATCGTCGGGGTGCATGGTGTCGAGGATGGTGTTCATCAGCCGATCCAGGTCGGCGGCCGTGCACTTCTGGAACGACCAGTCCGGGAACACCGCGGTCGTGGTCGGCTGCGGGATCAGGCTGACCATGCCGTAGGCGCGGAACGCGTTGTTGTAGGCCATCCGGTCGAAGCCGATGTACTTCTGCCACAGCACGTCGGTGGCGTGGTCGTTGGAGGTGGCCAGCATCGCTTCGATGTTGAAGCGGTCGTCGGGGGACAGGCCGATGGCGCCGACGCGGGCCCGGTTGAGCAGGTCGGCGGCGATGGCCAGTTTGATCGTGGAAGCGGTCCAGACCTGGTTCTCGGCGTGTTCGTTGGCGTAGATGCCGCCGGTCTTACGGTCGCGCAGCACATAGCCGACGGCACCGGGGCGACCGGCTAGATAGGCGTCGGCCCGCGCGATCCGGGAGCTCATGTCGGCGTCGAACCCGGGCACCGACACCTGGGTCAGCGCGGGTGGCGCGGCATAGGCCGGAGTGACGAGTACGGGGACGCCCGGAGTGAGGACGGCGGCGGCGGCGAGGAGACAGGCTGTTGCTGCTACTCGGGAAACGGCACGAGGGGAAGGAGAACGGTCACGCACGATGGACCACACTCGCACACCGAACGCCCGAGCGCACTACTTCACCCCAAATCCGGCCCTCGGCGACAGCGCTGTTGCGGCGCACGGGAATTGCGTGTCAGTGATGCGCGGCGTGCGGTGTGGCGATGGTGCAGCCGTTGAGGCGATGGCAGTGCTCGAACGCTTCGCCGTGCCGGTCCAGCGGCCACGAATGCAGTACCTGATCAGGCCCGTAGCGCCGGGAATTGACCAACTCCCAGCGCGCGCCCACTCGGCGGACGACGAAGCCGCCGCCGGGAACCAGGGGAAACACCTGCGCGATCATGAAACGAAACCAGCCTTTCGCCCGCGGCCGTACTGTCCCACCCGAACGGCAACGATCCCACGGTCGGCGTCGAGGCTGCCGCAGGCGTGGCCGGGACGCCTTGGGGTGTGGCGTATTTCACTAGCCCGGTCCAG
This sequence comes from Nocardia salmonicida, assembly GCF_036142455.1. Classification (NCBI taxonomy): domain Bacteria; kingdom Bacillati; phylum Actinomycetota; class Actinomycetes; order Mycobacteriales; family Nocardiaceae; genus Nocardia; species Nocardia salmonicida. The sequence goes on along the minus strand of NZ_CP108014.1, from coordinate 3,373,229 downwards.
TGGCGGTGGCGGGGTCGCGCGATTGCGGGTCGGTCGCTGGGCGTATAAACAACGGATGCCGTTGCACCTCCATCGCGCCGAACGCGCCGACGCGCTGGCCGACGGACTGGGGCGTTTGCTGAGGGCGGTGCCCGCCGATCCGTTCGTCGCGGATGTGGTCGCGGTGCCTGCCAAAGGGGTGGAGCGCTGGTTGGCGCAACGGTTGTCGGGTGTGCTCGGTGTAGTGGATGGCGGGCGTGGCCAGGTCGGTGACGGGATAGCCGCGAATATCGCCTTTCCCGCGCCTACCGCGCTGGTGGCCGAGGTGCTGGCCGGTGCGAGCGGGATCGCGCCCGCCGACGATCCGTGGGCCGGGCAGCGACTGGTGTGGACCCTGCTGCGGGTGATCGACGAGGTCGCCGACCAGCCGTGGGCCGCGGTGCTGGCTCGTCATCTCGGCCTTCCGGGGACCGATCACCGAGTCGGCAGGCGCTACGCCACCGCCGCCCACCTCGCCGCGTTGTTCGACTCCTATACCGCCCAACGCCCGCAGGTGCTGCTCGACTGGACCGAGGGCGCGGACACCGACGGTGCGGGCGGGCCGGTGCCCGACGATCTCGCGTGGCAGCCGCAACTGTGGCGCGCGCTGCGCACGGCGGTCGATGCCCCGAGTCCCGCCGAACGACTCGCTGACGCCTGCGCCCGGCTCCGCGCCGAACCGAACTCGATCGACCTGCCCGAGCGACTCTCCCTTTTCGGCCTGACCAGACTCCCCGCCGACCAACTGGCTGTCATCACCGCCCTCGCCGCCCACCGCGACGTCCACCTCTGGATGGCACACCCGAGCCCGGCCATGTGGACCGCGCTCAGTGATGCTCGCGCGGTCGCCGACGTCGAGGCGAACAACGAGGGGACGGTCGGAAGTGCGGTTCGTCCGCGCGTCGGCGACCACACCGCCGATCTGGTCTCCCACCCCTTGCTGTCAGGACTGGCCCGAGATGTCCGGGAGCTGCAACAGCGCCTGAATCCGTTGTCGGACAGCGACACTCACCTTCCCGGTGAGACGGCCACGCATTCACTGCTCGGTGCCGTGCAGACTGCCGTGCGTGCCGACCGCGCCCCCGAACCGGGCGCGTCGCCGGACGGGAGCGTCGAGGTCCACGCGTGTCACGGCCCGGCGCGGCAGGTGGAGGTGCTGCGGGATCTGCTGCTCACGACGTTCGCCGCGGATCCGACGCTCGAGCCGCGCGACGTGCTGATCATGTGCCCGGACGTGGAGGCGTTCGCGCCGCTGGTGCGGGCAGCGTTCGGGCAGCGCGGCACCGGGGTGGACCTGCCGGTCGAGGGTGAACATCCGGCGCACCAGTTGCGGGTGCGGCTGGCCGATCGCGGGCGGGCGGTGACCAACCCGATGCTGGCCGTGGTGATCGAGCTACTCGACCTGGCCGACGGTCGCGTCACGGTGACGCAGGTGCTCGACCTGGCGGCGAGCGAAACCGTGCGCCGCCGTTGCGGGTTCGACGACGACGACATCGAACGGCTGCGCGAGTGGGCGGCCGAGTCGGGCGCGCGGTGGGGGATCGGGCAGCGTCAACGCGAGGCGTTCGGCCTCGCCGATTTCGCCCAGAACACCCTCAACGCCGCGGTGGACCGCATCCTGCTCGGCGTCACCGCCGACGAATCCGGTGACGACTGGCTCGATCTGGCGCTGCCACTCGATGATGTCGACTCCAACGACGTCGACCTCGCGGGCCGCTTCGCCGAATTCATCGACCGACTCGCGGTCTGTCTGCGCGACCTGCGCGGTCCACGCCCGGCCGTCGAGTGGACCGCCGTGCTGCTGCGGGCCGTCGAACTGCTCACCGATGTGCCCGACGCGCAGTCGTGGATCCGCACCGAAGCGCGCCGCGAGATCGTCGCCGCCACCGAACACGCGGGCGACACCCCGCTGCGTCTGGCCGACGTGGCGGTCCTGCTGACCAGTCGTCTGGCAGGCGGCCCCGGCCGCGCGAACTTCCGCACCGGTGAACTCACCGTGTGCACCCTCGTGCCGATGCGGTCGGTGCCGCACCGCGTGGTGGTGCTGCTCGGCCTCGACGACGACGTCTTCCCGCGGCCCGGCAGTGTCGACGGCGACGACCTGCTGGCCCGCGACCCGCTGGTTGGCGAACGCGACGCGCGCAGCGAGGACCGCCAACTCCTCCTCGACGCCGTGATGGCGGCAGGCGACACTCTGCTGGTCCTGCACACCGGCGCGGACCCGGTCACCGGCGCCGCGCGTCCGCCCGCCGTCCCGGTCGCCGAACTCCTCGACGTGCTCGCCTGCCACGTGGGACCGGCGGCCATGGACGCGGTCCACCTCCGTCACCCCCTGCAGGCCTTCGACCGCCGCAATTTCGCCCCCGAGAATCCGCGCAGCTTCGACACCGTCGCCCTGGCCGGTGCGCGCGCCGCCGCCCGCCCGTCACGGCCGCGGCCACCGTTGCTCACCGCGCCGTTGCCGCCCGCTCCCGCCACGGATGTCGCACTGGCGGAACTGATCTCGTTCGCCGAGCATCCGGTGCGCGCGTTCCTGTGGCAGCGGCTCGGCCTGCGGGTGCCCGAGGAATCCGAGGACATCGCCGATCAGCTCCCGATCGAACTCGACGGCCTGGCGAAATGGGACCTCGGCGAACGAATGCTGACCGCCCGCCTCACCGGCGCCGACCCGGCGGGGCTGCGCGCCGCCGAATGGCGTCGGGGAACGTTGCCCCCCTTCGGTTTCGGGGCCAAGGTGCTCGACGAAGTGGAGGGCACCGTCGACACTCTCGTCCGCACCGCACTGCCCGACTACGAAGCGCCGCCGCGCGCCGTCGACATCGCCATCGACCTCGGCAACGGCCGCACCCTCGCGGGCACCGTGCCCGAGGTCCGTGGGGAAACCCTCGTGCGCACCACCTACTCGCGTCTGGCGCCGAAACACCGCCTCGCGTCCTGGGTTTCGCTGCTGGCCCTCGCCGCCACCGAAGACCGTTCGTGGCAGGCGATCAGTACGGGACGAGGTCAATTCCGCAGCAGGCCGGTGGCCAGATCGGTGATCACCGCACCCGAAGCGCCTGCCGCACTGGCGATCCTGCGTGACCTGGTCCGGTTGCGCGACGAAGGGCTGTGCGAACCGCTGCCCTGCGCGCCCGCCGCCACCGCCGCCTATGCCGAGCGCCGATTCCGCGGTGACAGCGTGGCCGACGCCCTGCTCGCGGCCGAACACTCCTTCGACGGCGGCCCCAACGGGCCCGACAAGTTCGGTGACCACACCGACCGCTACCTGCGCTATGTGTGGGGCCGCGCACCCCGATTCGCCGGTCTCGCCACCGAACCCAGCCGACCGGGTGAGCCGGAGAGCACCCACTTCGGAGCCCTCGCGCGCCGATGGTGGGCGCCGCTACTCGCCGCCGAGAGTCAGGGACAGCCGTGACGGGCACCGTATCGGCACCGACCGCGTTCGACGCCACGGGTCCGCTGCCCCAGGGCACCACCGTGCTCGAGGCCAGCGCGGGCACCGGCAAAACGCACGCCATCGTCGGGCTCGCGGTGCGCTACGTCGCCGAGGCGGGTATCGCGATCACCGAATTGCTCCTGGTCACGTTCAGCCGGGCGGCCACCCAGGAACTGCGTGAACGCACCAGGGATCGTTTCGTCACGGTGGCGACCGCACTGGCCGAGCCCGACACGGCACGCCACCACCAGGACGAACTCGTCCGGGCGATGGCCGATGCCGACCCCGCGACCGTGCGGCTGCGCAGGCACCGCTTGCTCATCGCACTCGCCGATTTCGACGCGGGCACCATCGCCACCACCCACTCGTTCTGTCAGCGGATGCTCGACGAACTCGGTCTGGCCGGTGAACACGATCCGGGCGCCCGGCTGGTCGAATCGGTGGACGAACTCGTCGCCACCGTGGCCGACGACCTGTATCTGGCCCGCTACGCCCGCGACCGCGCCCCCTTCACATTGCGCGATGCCCACACCCTCGCCCTGGCGGCGGTGCACGACCGCCACGCCGACCTCGCGCCGCGCACCGACGGTGCGGCAGGGGAGCGTGTGGCCTTCGCGAGCGCCGTGCGTGCCGAAACCGAACGCCGCAAACGCCGTGCGGGACTGCGTGATTTCGACGATCTGCTCGTGCTGCTGCACGATGTGCTGGCCGACCCGGACCACGGCCCACGCGCCTGCGCCAGGATCAGGCAGCGGTACCGGGTGGCGCTGGTCGACGAATTCCAGGACACCGATCCCCTGCAGTGGGACATCCTGCGCCTGGCCTTCCACCAGCACGCCACCCTTGTGCTGGTCGGCGACCCGAAGCAGGCCATCTACGCCTTCCGCGGCGCCGAGGTGCTCAGCTACCTCGACGCCGTGGCACTGGCGGACCGCCGCAGCGAGCTCACCCGCAACTGGCGCAGCGATGCCGGACTGCTGCGCGCCATCGACCACCTGTGTGGCGGTGCGGAATTGGGTCACCCCGAGATCAGTGTGTATCCGGTCACCCCGACCCGCCCGACGACCCGCCTGCACGGTGAACCCGAGACGATCAGTCCGCTGCGACTGCGCGTGCTGCCTCGGACCGGGGCCGGTCCGCGCAATCGGTCGGGGTTCCCGTCGGTGGGCAGGCAGCGCGCCAAGGTCGCCGACGACCTGGCCGCCGACATCGTCACCCTGCTCGAATCCGGCACCGCCATCGACGCCAAACCCCTACGCGGCGGCGATCATTCGCTCAGCGAGGTCGGCGACGGCCGGGTGCGCAGGCCGATCGGACCCGGCGATATCGCGGTGCTGGTCCGCACCCGATCCCAGATCGACGTGGTGCGTGCGGCGTTGGACCGGGTCGGGGTCGCCTCCGTCCTCGCCGGTGGCACCAGTGTCTTCGCGACCGTCGCCGCGACCGACTGGTTGTGGGTGCTGCGGGCTCTGGAACAGCCGCATCGCGGTGACCGGGTGCGCCTGGCCGCGTGCACACCGATCCTCGGCGTGACCGCTGCCGAGATCGACTCGGGCGGTGCCGATCTCGTCGGCCGGGTCTCGACTCAATTGCGCGACGCCGCCCGGTTGTTCGCGCGCGCCGGATTCGCCGCCGTGTTCGACAAGCTCGCCACCGAAACCGATCTCGCGCCGCGCCTGCTCGCGGTGGACAGCGGCGAACGCGAACTCACCGATCTGCGCCATCTCGCGCAGCTGCTCGACGAGGTCGCGCTGGCCGAGGGGCTGGGCCTGACCGCGCTCACCCGCTGGCTCGCCGACCGCGTGCGCGACCCGGAGGCCGGCAGTATCAGCGGCCGCAGCCGCAGGCTCGATCGGGACGCGGCGGCAGTGCAGATCGCCACCGTGCACGCCAGCAAAGGCCTCGAATTCCCCATCGTCTACCTGCCTTTCACCTGGGACAGCGCCAAGAACCCCTATCCCGCGACGCTGCTGTTCCACGACGACAACGGCACCAGGGTCCTCGATATCGGCGGCAAGGAGGCCCCCGGCTACGGCGAGCGCCAATTGCGGTGCGAGGCCGAGGAATCGGGGGAGGAGCTGCGGCTGCTGTATGTGGCGCTGACCCGTGCGATGTGTCAGGTCGTCGCGTGGTGGGCGCCCGCGGTGACCACCGGCGCCGCCCCGCTGCACCGCATGATGCTGGGCCGGCGGCCGGGTTCGGCGCAGGTACCGCGCCGGGCGGAGATACCGGCCGATACCGCTGCGGCGCAGAGGATTTCCGAGTGGGCGGCCTCGGCTACGGACGTGATCTCGGTGACGATGGTCGATCGCCCCGAGGATGTCGCGCCCCGGCGGGTGCGCACCGAGCTGCCGACCGGTGAGCTGGCGGCCGCGGGGTTCACCCGCGCGCTCGACCAGCAGTGGCGGCGCACCTCGTACTCGGCGCTCACCGCCGGCGCGCACGACGCGCCAGGGGTGAACGACGAGGAACCCGAGGACGGCCCGGGTCCGGACGACGAGCCGACCGAGGCGCCGGTCGACGCACTCACCGGCAGCACGGCCGCTCCGTCGTTGATGAACGATCTGCCCTATGGCGCCGAGTTCGGCACGCTGGTCCACGGCGTCCTCGAAACGGTCGATACGTCGGTGCCCGATCTCGCCGCCGAGGTCCACCGACGGTGTGTCGAGGCGGTCGAGCACACGATGGCCGAGCTCGACGTCGAGGTCCTGTCGTCAGCGTTGCTCGAAGTTCTGCGCACCCCGGCCGATTTCGGTTCCCTGGCCGCCGTCGCGACCCGGGACCGGCTCAACGAACTGGAATTCGAACTGCCGCTCGGTGGTGGCGATACCCCCGGTGCGCGCTCGGCGGGGATGCACGCCATCGCCGCGTTGCTGCGCACCCACCTGCCCGCCGACGACGATCTCGCCGGGTACGCCGATCATGTTGCCGCACTGCCCGATACGGTGCTACGTGGCTATCTCACCGGCAGCATCGACGCCGTCCTGCGGGTGCCCGACGGAACGGGTGGGCTCCGCTATCTCATCGTCGACTACAAGACCAACCGGCTCGGCACCGGCGACCTCACCGTCGAGCACTACCGTCGCGACCACATGGTCGCGGAGATGATCCGCTCCCACTATCCGCTGCAGGCGCTGCTGTATGCCGTTGCGCTGCACCGTTATCTGCGCTGGCGGCTGCCGGACTACGATCCTGCCCGCCATCTGGGTGGGGCCAGGTATCTGTTCGTGCGCGGCATGATCGGCACGTCGACACCGCCGGGCCACGGTGTTTTCGATTGGTACCCGTCCGCGCGACTCGTTGTCGCGCTGTCGGATCTGCTCGCGGGGCAGCGATGACCTCTATTCAGGTGGCGCAGCGGGGGACCGGACTGCTGCGGGTGTTCAACGAAGCGGGCGTTCTGTCCGCCGCCGACGTGCACGTGGCGGTGCGGTTGGGTCGGATGGGGCGCGAGGACAGCGAGGACGTGCTGTTCGTGGCGGCCCTGGCCGTGCGCGCGGTGCGCTCCGGATCGGTGTGCCTCGAGCTGGCTCGGATACGTGAGATCGGCATCGACGCCGACGAAACTCGTGACGGCGCCACGGGAATCGACCCGGCGACCCTGCCGTGGCCTGACATCGATCGGGTGCTCACCGCTCTGCGTCGCAGTCCGCTGATCTGTGGCGGGCAGTCCGGTCCACTGCGCCCGTTGCGGCTCGTCGAAGCCGACGCCCAGGGCGGCGCGCTGCTCTACCTCGACCGGTACTACCAGCAGGAACAGACCCTGCGACGAGTGCTCACCGAACGCAGTGCCGACCACCCCGCGATCGATACCGAACTCGTGCGCGCACAACTGGATCGGCTCTTCGCCGACCCCCTCGGCGACGGTCCCGACCGGCAACGCCTGGCCGCGGCTCTTGCCGCGACCCACTGGACCACCGTCGTCGCCGGTGGTCCCGGCACCGGCAAAACCCACACCATCGCCCGCATCCTCGCCCTGCTCACCGCCCACCGCGACGCCTCGCCGAAGTTGCCGGCCCTGCGCATCGCCCTCGCCGCACCCACGGGCAAAGCGGCGGCCCGGCTGCAGGAAGCGGTGCGCGAACAAGCCGCCGCCCTCGGCCTGCCCGAACTCACCGCCTCGACCCTGCACCGTCTGCTGGGCTGGCAACGTGGCCGCACCACCCGATTCCGCCACCACGAACACAACCGCCTGCCCTACGACGTCGTGGTGGTCGACGAGACCTCGATGGTGTCGCTGACGATGATGAGTCACCTGTTCTCGGCCCTGCGCCCCGATACCCGCCTGGTGCTCGTCGGCGATCCCGACCAGCTCGCCTCGGTCGATGCGGGTGCGGTGCTGGCCGACCTCGTGGCCGGGCCGGTCAGTGGTGCGCCGAACCAGGCGCTGCGTGAGGTGCTGGGTGAGGTGGAGCTGCCCGAGGTGGTCGACCCGAGTTCGTCGGCGGCGTCGGTGCCCGGTGCGCAGGCGCCCTCGCTCACCGACCTCGAACAGCGGCGTCTGCAAGGCGGGATCGTTCGATTGACCAGGGGCAGACGGTTCGGCGGGCGCATCGCCGACCTGGCCGTGGCCGTTCGCGCGGGCGACGCGGACACGGCGCTGGCCATTCTGCGGGCGGGCGGGGACGATGTGTCGCTGTGCGCCCCCGACGACACCCGCGCTGTCCGGGCGGATGTGACAACCGCCGCCCTCGCCGTCACGGCCGCCGCCGAGGCAGGCGACGCGAGCGGGGCGCTGACCGCGCTGGAGTCGCACCGATTGCTCTGCGCCCATCGCCAGGGCCCCTTCGGCGTGGAACGCTGGGACCGGATGGCGGCCGAGTGGGCCGCGGCCGGTGGCGCGGGACCCGAAGGGCCGCAATCGGTCTGGTACCCCGGCCAGCCGCTGCTCGTCACCGCCAACGACCACGAGGCCCGGATCTACAACGGTGACACCGGCGTCATCATCCGCCGCCCCGACGGCTCGCTGCGCGCGGCCCTGCAACGCGGCAGCGAGCCCTATCTGGTTCACCCGACTCAATTCCCCGCCGTGGTCACGGTGTTCGCCATGACCATCCACCGCAGCCAGGGCAGCCAGTACGACACCGTCTCGGTTGTGCTCCCCGAACCGGAATCCACGCTGCTGACCAGGGAACTCCTCTATACAGCCATCACCAGGGCCCGTACCCACGTCCGCATCATCGGCGCCGAGGACTCCATCCGCGCCGCGATCGGCCGCCGCGTTCTGCGCGCGAGCGGCCTGTCCAGAACCGTTGCGCCACAGGAATAGTCGCTCACCGGACCGTACTCTGCGATGGTCAGCGTGCTGAGCTGCGCGACCAGTTCCAGGACCACCACTGGTCGTCGTCGAGGTCGTCGAGGACGGGGGTCTCGATCCGGGTGCGGAGGTTGTCGGGCAGCGGGTCGAGGGCGGGGAGGATATCGGGGGAGAGGTTGCTCAGGTAGTCCGCGTCCAAGCGGCCGCTGGTCTGCCAACGGTCGATATTGCGTTCGGCGACACGGTGTTCCGGGTTCAGCAGCGCCAAGGCGATGAGGGTGCCGAGTGCGGTGCCGATCGCGGCGCGCGGCACCCAGCCCCAGCGCAGTCGCCCGATGGCGATGAGCACGAGGACGTAGACGAGGCCGACCCAGAGCTCGCACGTCGTCACCAGCAGTCGCAGCACAGTGAACCCGTAGGCCTGCTGATAGGTCCACATCCGGCCGAGCGCGGAGCACACGATCACCAGCGCCAGCACGCTCACCGCGCTCAACAGGATGCGCAGCGACCGGCGGTCGGCGGCGGTGTCCTGCACCGACCAGTGCAAGACGGCCAGAATCACGGCCAGCGTCAGAATGCTCACCGCTGACAACTGCCAGAACCCGCTGCGCGCGTACTCGGCGTAGGTCAGACCCGCGGTGCGCTGCACGTAACCATCGCCGCCGAACAGCGCGACGAACTGCGCGCCGACGAACACCGCGAACAGCACGGTCAACGCCCCGACGGGCAGCATCCACTCACTGCGCGACCACAGCCGCACCGGCCGCGCCGAATCCGCCGCGTGCGCAGGCGGCCCCGCGAGCAGATACAGCGCCGCCAGCACGCCCACCGTGACGACCGCGAACAGGAAGATCCACTGCCACGCCGCCGGACCGTCCACGGTCGGCACGAGCCCGTTCAACAGCTTCGCGAAGGTCGCGTCCGCCCCGCCGAGCAAGGGCACGAACACCACCAGCAACGCCGCGGTCGCGGCTACCGACACCCCGTACCGACGGACAGTGGAGGTCCCCGTCGACCGCGACTCCCGCAACCCCGAGAACGCCCACGGCACAGCGCCGAACGAGGCCAACGGCACCGCGAACATGTCGTGCACGATGCCACGCACACTGCGTCGTCCCAGCACCGCCAACGACCCGGCGACACACGCCGCGATCACGCACAGCACGAACAGCCATCCCGCCGCCCGGACCGTCCCCACGCCGAGCAGCACAATCGCCGCCGTCGCCCACCAAGCCCGATCACTGATCGAAACGGAGTGGGAAGCAACCTCGTTCGACGACGTTGCGCGGTCGGTGCCAGGTGCTGCTGCGGCAGACGGGTCGTCGCCGGTCGCAACCGAATCAGCAGTCTTCGCAGCGGGTTTCGCGGACTTCGTGTCATTGTCGGCCGCACCGACCTCAACCGTGGGTCGGTCGCCGGTGGAATCGGCCGACCGATCGATGGGCGTGCGTCCGTCGCTCGTTGCGGCGTTCGCAGTCGTGGCACTGTCGCCTGTGCCGGTGTCCACGGTGCGGCCTGATTCGGTACCTTCAGTGGCTGCCGCGGCCCCCTCGGTGTTCGGCGCTGCGGGGTCATCGGATGCTGAAGGTGGCAGTGGTTCAACAGGTTTCGTGCCAGGACCTTCGGTCGTGGTCGGCACCATCGCGGGCGGAGCGGTCGCAGGTAGCCCTCCGTCCGTCGGAGCCGAATCAGCTGCGCTCTCCTCGGGCGTTCCGCGCGACCGGGCGCGATAGTCGACCGCGCAGAGGGCCCCGGTGATGGCGACACCCGTGATCAGCCAGCCGATGCCGGGACGATCGAGCGGGATCACGGTGGCCCCGACGATTCCGGCGATGGCCGCGGCCGGGAGGACACCGGGTGGGCGCGCTACGCGCTGCCAGCGTGGGGGGACAGGCGGAATGGGCGGTGGCATGGCGATGACCGGCGACATAGTCGACCAAGCGGCGGCTCGTGCGGCGTCGGGCCCCGGATGAACGGTGGCGCGGCTCGCGGCGAGCAGGGTCGCGAACGGCACCGAGTCGGCGGGGCTCTGCGTCGCAGGTGATGTCCCGTCCGGCGCCGCGGTCTTGGTGAGCACAGCAGTCGACTGGGTACCGAGGCTTGTCGCACCGCCACCCACCTGCGGATCGCTCCCGGCATCGGATGGAACGCCGGAGTCGGGCACGCTCGGCTTGTTCGCTGGGTCGTTTGCCGACTTTCCGGATCCCGTTGTGCCGCTGCCTGTTACGGCACCACCTTCGACGGCGCCGGGAGGCGAAACAGTCGTGGTCGTCTCGGTGCCGTGCTGACCGGCAACGGCCTGTGTTGCGGCTTTTCGGCTGTCAGCCGGGATCGGTCCCTCGGCTATCGGCTTGTCGGACATGGTTTTCCCCTCCTGGAGGTGTGCGAATTCGTCCCGGCACCGAGGTGCCGGGAGGGTGATGTGGATGTAGGAGTCAGTCCGTGGGGAGGACGACGCGCATGCGGGAGCCGGGGTCGGCGACGGCGATGGAGCCGCCGTGCAGGTCGATCACCCAGCGGGCGATGGCCAGGCCGAGACCGGTGCCGCCGCCGTCGGTGCGCCCGCCACGGGTGAAACGGTCGAAGACGGTGGCGCGCTCGGCTTCCGGAATGCCGGGGCCGTCGTCCTGGATCTCGAGGACGGTCCCCTCGGGTCCGGTCGACGCCGAGACGCGGACCTCACCGCCGGACGGACCGTGCCTGGCCGCGTTGTCGAGCAGGTTGAACAGCACCTGGTGCAGGCGCGCCCGGTCGGCGAACACGGTCGCGCAAGCCGGTTCGATCGATGTGGTGAACCGGACACCGCGGCCGAGCGCGGCGGTCATCACCTCGGCTTCGGCGATCACCTCCGCCAACAGCGGAGTCAGCGGCAGGACTTCGCGATCCAGCGTGAACGCCCCCGCTTCGATGCTGGACAGGTCGAGGAGTTCGGAGACGAGCAGACCGAGGCGTTCGGTCTGGGCCAGCGCGGTGCGCAGCGTCGCCGGGTCTGGTTCGCTCACGCCGTCGACCAAGTTCTCCAGGACGGCGTGCAGTGCGGTCACCGGGGTGCGCAGCTCATGGGACACATTGGCGATGAGGTCACGACGTTGCCGGTCAGCGGCGGCCAGGTCGGCGGCCATCTGGTTGAACGCCGTCGCCAGCTGACCCACTTCGTCCTGCGAGGTTGCCCGCACGCGAAAGCTGTAGTCGCCCTGAGCCATCCGCCGCGCTGCTGCGGTCATCTCGCGGAGTGGCCGGGTGATTCCGTGCGCGAGGAACTGGGAGGTGAGCAGCGCGATCCCGATCGCGGCCACGGTGGTGCGCGGCGGCAGCCAGCCGATCTTCAGCCGGAAGTACCCGAACGCCACACCGCCCGAACACAACATCAACACGGCCAGTTTGAGCTTGATCGACCGCAGTCGGTCCAGTGGCCGCGGCAGCACGTCGGCGATCCGATCCATCAACGCCGTGGTGCGTTCCGGCGCCGTCATCGGGCGTCCAGGGCATACCCGACACCGTGCACGGTACGGATGAGATCGGCGCCGAGCTTGCGTCGCAACGCTTTCACATGCGAATCCACCGCCCGGGTGCCCGCCGCGTCGGACCAGTCCCAGATGTCTTCGAGCAACCGTTCCCTGGCGAGTACCGCCCGCGGACGTTGCGCGAGTCGCGTCAACAGGTCGAATTCCAGTGGGGTGAGCCGTGCCTCGGTGTCGCCGCGCCACACCCGGCGCTCGGCGAGATCTATGCGCAGATCACCGACGATGATGCTGTGGTCGCCGCGCTCGGCGGCCCGTTCCACGCGCCGCAACAGCGCGTGCACGCGGGCGGCGAGTACCCGCATCGAGAACGGCTTGGTGAGATAGTCGTCGGCGCCGACACCTAGTCCGATGAGCTGATCGGTCTCGTCGGTGCGCGCGGTGAGCATGAGGACGGGCACCGGGCGCTCGGCCTGAATCCGACGGCACACCTCCAGCCCGTCGAACCCCGGCAACATCACGTCGAGGACCACCAGATCGGGTTCCCCCGCGAGGGCCGCCGCCACCGCGGCGGGCCCGTCGTGTGCCAGGTCGACGGTGAACCCTTCGGCCCGCAACCTGGCAGCCACGGACTCGGCGATCGTCACCTCGTCATCGACCACCAGGATCCGGCGTACCGCCTGTCCTGTCCCGCCCCCACTGTTGTCCATGGTGCGACCCTAGCGAGCGGGTGTGGAGGGTTGCGACGCCAAATGTGGAGATTCTGTGTGGAGTGCACCCGCTGCCGCGGAACCCGAGGCGCTACGGATCCGGGAAGAGACCGGGCAGTTCCATCGCGTAGGCGAGATCGTCGCGGGTGCCGAGGGTGACCAGCAGGACCCGGATCATGGTCACCCTGGCCTCGGACGCCAGCGCCGGATCGGGATCGCTGCCCGGCTCGCTGCCTGCGGTGAGCCGGTAGACGATGTATTCGCACACGTGCAGCGCCGCGTCCAGGTCGAGCGGTGCGGGTACCGGGCGGCCGAGGTCGCCGAAGGTCTTGCGCACCAGATCGCGGATATCGTCGAGCGCGCGTTCGCGATAGCCCGAGACGACCGAAGCGGGATCGTGCAGCTCGGCGAACAAGGGTCGCAGCATCGGGCCGTGCCCACGGGCCCAGTCCACATACGCGTCGATCAGCCGGATGCCCAGCTGAACCGGTTCGTCGGTCCCGGCGAGTGCCTCGCGGATGCCGCCGACGAGGCCGTCGTTGGACGCGTCGAGCACCGCGTGCAGCGGCTCGGACGCGTTGCCGAAATAGCGGTAGAAAGTGGGTCTGGCCAGCCCGGCCTCTTCGATGATCTGGGCCACGCTCAACCCGCGCGAGCCGGTGCGCGCGAACACCGCTGCGGTCGCCTCGACGATCCTGGCGCGCACTTCCTCGGCCTGCTCCTGGGTCTGCGGCGGGCGCCCGCGACGCACCGCCGTCGATTCCTCGGTCATCGCACCTCCCTCACCGCTGGTGAACACACCTTGAAAGCTTGACACGAACCCTGGCGCTGGCATTAATCTAACACTAGTGTTCAGTAAATAACCTGAACGTGCGCGACCTGTTCCGCGCGATCCATCTGTTGAGGAGAAGGGCCGACAATGACGACAGCCCCAGAGCTGACCGCCGAACCCGCCGCGCTGCCCGCCGCGCTGGTCAAGCCCCTGTTCGAACGCGGAGTCGCCGGCGGCGCCCCGTCGGTTCCGGTCTTCGCCCCGGCTACCGGCCACAAGATCGGCGACCTGCCGCAGTCCTCGGTCGCCGATATCGAGCGCGCCTTCGCCGTCGCCAGGCACGCGCAGCGGGACTGGGCCAAGGTGGGCGTCAAGCAGCGCGCCGAGATCGTGCGCCGCTTCCACGACATCGTGCTCGCCGAGCAGGACACCATCCTCGACATCGTGCAGACCGAGACCGGCAAGTCCCGTCCGCACGCCTTCGACGAGATCGCCGACGTGGCGCTGAACGCGCGCTACTACGCCACAGTCGCCCCCAAACTGCTCGCCGAGCGCAAGCCGCGCGGCGTGCTGCCGGTGCTCACCTCGGTCGAGGTGCACAATCGGCCCAAGGGCGTCGTCGCGGTCATCTCGCCGTGGAACTACCCCCTCGCGCTGGCGGCCTCCGACGCGCTGCCCGCTCTGCTCGCGGGCAACGCGGTCATCGCGCGCCCCGACAACCAGACGGCGCTCACCGCCCTGTGGGCCATCGACGCCGCCGAGCGGGCCGGGCTGCCGCGCGGTCTGTGGCAGGCGGTGCTCGGCCGTGGTCGCGAGATCGGCGGCGACGTGATCGCGCGCGCCGACTACGTCGACTACACCGGTTCCAGCGCGACCGGCCGGACCATCGCCCAGCAGGCCGGTGAACGTCTGATCGGCTACTCCCTCGAACTCGGCGGCAAGAACCCGCTGCTCGTGCTGGCCGACGCCGATGTCTCCAAGGCGGCGAAACTGGCTGTGCGCGCGTGCTTCTCGTCGGCCGGTCAGCTCTGCGAGTCGATGGAACGCATCTACGTCGACGCCTCGGTCTACGACCAGTTCGTCGCGGAATTCGTCGGCAACGTCAAGAACATGTCGCTCGGCGGCGAACTCGACTACAGCCGGGACATGGGTTCGCTGACCTTCCAGCGTCAGCTCGACACCGTCAGCGGGCACGTCGACGACGCGGTCGCCAAGGGCGCCAAGGTGCTCGCCGGTGGCCGGGCCCGCCCGGATCTCGGTCCGTACTTCTACGAGCCCACCGTGCTCGCGGACGTGGCGCCCGGCATGACGGTCTTCCGCGAGGAGACCTTCGGCCCGGTCGTCTCGGTGTACAAGGTCGACTCCGACGAGGCCGCCGTCGAGGCAGCCAACGACACCGCCTACGGCCTCAACGCCAGTGTGTGGAGCCGGGACGTGAACCGTGGCAAGGAAGTCGCCGCCCGGATCAACGCCGGTTCGGTGAACGTGAACGAGGGCTTCAGCGCCGCCTGGGGCAGCGTCGACGCGCCCTCGGGTGGTCTCGGTATCTCCGGTCAGGGGCGCCGCCACGGTCCGGAAGGCCTGCTGAAGTACATCGACACCCAGACCATCGCGGTCCAGCGGCTGCTGCCGATCGCGCCGCTGCCCGGCATGTCCGAGCAGATGTGGGCCAAGACGATGACGGTGGTTTTCGGTGTCATGAAGACACTGCGCCAGAAGTAGCCGAACACGAGCAGGGGTAGGTAGCGAGAGATGAAGTTGGAAACGGTCGCAGGCAAGCGGGTTCTCATCACCGGCGCGGCGATGGGGCTCGGGAAGTTGTTCGCCGAGAAGGCCGTTGCCGAAGGCGCCGACGCGGTCGTGCTGTGGGATGTCAACGAGCTGGCGCTGCGCGAGACAGCGGCGCAGCTGACCGCCGCGGGCGGCAAGGTGCACCACTATGTGGTGGATGTGTCCTCACAGGACTCGATCCGCGAAGCTGGCGAGGCGGTGCGCAAGGAAGTCGGCGGCATCGACATCCTCGTCAACAACGCGGGCATCGTGCGTGGCAACACCTACTTCTGGGAAACCGAGAACCGCGCCGACATCGACAAGACGATGGCGATCAACTCGTTGGCCCCGATGTACGTCACCCTGGAGTTCCTGGCCGGCATGGTCGCCGGTGCGGGCCAGGCGCGCGTGCTCAATATCGCGTCGTCGGCCGGTCTGGTCGCCAACCCGCGCATGGCCGTCTACGCGGGGTCGAAGTGGGCGGCGCTGGGCTGGTCGGATTCGGTGCGCCTCGAGCTCGAGCAGGCGGGCCACGACCACGTGAAGGTCACCACGGTCTGTCCGACCTACATCAACACCGGCATGTTCGACGGCGCGAAGGGCATTCTGTTCACGCCGATGCTCGAGCAGCACGAGGTCGTCGACACCTCGTGGTCGGAGATGAAGAAGGGCGGCGCCCTGGTGGTGCTCCCGTGGACCTCGCGGATGAACCGGGCACTGACCGGTCTGCTGCCGATCAAGATTCGCGACTTCTACCTGAACGCGGTGGGCGTGTACCACTCGATGGATCAGTTCACCGGGCGCAAGTAGACATTCGGTGCGGGTGCCCGCGTCGACCGGTCGCAAGGCGATCGTTCGACGGGGGCATCGTCGTTTTTCGGGCGGCGGCGGTGGTGGGGTCGTGATCAGCGAGGATCTCGGGTACCGATGACCACGGTGGCGTAATACTCCTCGGACTCCGCCACATGGGGTACGAGACCGTGCGCGGTGAGCACCGAGCACGCGATATCGACCTGTCCCGCACCGGTTTCCACCAGCACGGTGCCGCCCGGCGCCAGCCATGCGGCCGCACCCTCGGCGACCCGCCGGAATATATCGAGCCCGTCCTCGCCACCGTCGAGCGCGGTGAGCGGTTCGTGCTCGCGTGCCTCCGGCGGCAGGTCCGCGACCCGGGCACTGGGCACATACGGTGTGTTCGCGAGCAGGACGTCGATGCGCCCGCGCAGGTCACCCGGCAGCGCGTCGAACAGATCGCCGCCGAATACCGGCGCGCTCATCGGTGCGAGATTCTCGCGGGCGCAGGCGACGGCCACGGGGTCGATATCAGCGGCGACGAGCTCGACATCGCACCCCCGCGCGGTGAGCTCGGTCGCCGCGCTCAGCCCGAGCGCCCCACAGCCACAACACAGGTCGACCACACAGGCTCGCTTCGTGCCGGGCGCGACACCGTCGACCGCCTGCTCCACCAGGAACGCGGTGCGCTGACGCGGCACGAAAACCCCCGGTCGCACGCCGACCCGCAGTCCCCGGAATTCCACCCAGCCGAGCAGATATTCGAGCGGAGTCCCCGAGACCCGTTGTCCCACCAACGCGTCCAGCCGTCGAGGATCGCCTGCCGCCGCCTCGATCAACAGCGTGGCCTCGTCCTCGGCGAACACGCATCCCGCACGCCGCAACGTCACGACCACCTCGGGAAAACCGGAACCGCTCATGCGCCGATTGTTCCTGACCTGGCAAACGAATTTTCACCGCAGGCGGTGGTCGCGACGCGACGGCTCAGCGCGAAGTGTCCAGTTCGAAGGTGCGGGTCGCGTCGAGGTAGATCCCGCGCTGGGCGCTGCGCGCGGGCGGGGGCAACTGGGAAACCAGCTGTTCGAGCGAGGTCATCGCCCCGACCACCTGCGTTCCCGCCACGATGAAGTCGGCGACCGCGCGGCGAATGTGGTTCGGGGAGGTCACCACCACCGCGCTGGTCGCACCGAGATCGCGCAGCAGCCGGGTGCTGAACAGCGCGTTCTGCACCGTCGACCCGGCCCGATCCTCCACATGGATCCGATCGCCTGGCAGCCCGCGCGCGGTCAGCCAGCGCCGCATCGCCTCGGCCTCGGAGATGCCGTTCTGCGGATTGCCGCCGGTCACGATGACCGGTGAGAACGGCGCGGCGATCGCCTGTATCCACGCCGCGGTGAGCCGGTTCTCCAACTCCGGTCGCAGCGCGCCGTCGGGCAGCAGGCCGTAGCCCAGGACCACGATGCCGGTCTGCGGACCGACCAGCGCGGGCAGCGGGTTGGGCAGGGTGGCGGCGGCAGCGGTCACCGCGTGCAGCACGTGGTTGGTGCGCGCCGCCATGCCCGCGTCGATTCCGCCGAGCCTGGTCAGTGCGTCACCGACCGCGGCCGGATCGCCTGCGTAGTGCGACCAGATCGCCTGGAGGGCGAGCGCGTCGGCATCATGGGGATCGGCGGCGATGAGGGCGCGGAGGTCGGCACGTCCGGCGGCGTCGTCACCGTCGGTGAAATGCCGTTGCGCCGAGTTGTAGAGCGCTGTCACATCGGCTTCCGCGGCGGCTGGGCCCACGGTGACGCCCGTCAATGCGGCGGTCGCCAGGACGGCGGCGGCCAGTTGTTTCCAGTTCCTCGAGATCTTCAAGTCAGTCGCAACCCTTCCCGCGAACGGTTCGGTACGTGCTGGCAGAGCAGAGCTGCCGACACCCTACGGCCGTTCGTCCGGCGCCCGGTGGATCTCGACCAGCTTGCGCGGGTCGCGGCCCGGCGACAGGCCGTCGGCCCGGCGGCGGATAAGGTGACTCACCGTGGATACCGCTTCGCTGACCGGCAAGGAACTCGCCGCCGCCATCAACGCCGACTCGAAGGAGCGCGCGGCCGCGCTCACCGCCGCGGGCACCGCGCCGACGCTGGCGCTGATCGTCGCCAACGACGACCCGGCGAGCGCCTGGTACGTGAACTCCCTGCGCAAGGCCGCCGAACGACTCGGAATCGCCTGCGAGCGCATCGATCTCGGCGCCGACGCGAGCGCCGAGACGATTCGCGCCGAACTGAGCGCGCGCAGCGCCGACCCGGCCACCGACGCGATCATGCTGCAGACCCCGCTGCCGGCCGGCGTGAACCTCGACGACGTGAGTTCCGCGATCGCCGCGACCAAGGACGTCGACGGCGTCAGCCCGCTGTCGCTCGGCCTGCTCGCCTCCGGCCTCGACGGTTTCGTCCCCGCCACCTCCGAAGCCGTCGTCGAGCTGCTGAAGCATCACGGCATCGCGCTGCAGGGGCGTCTCGTCACCGTGGTCGGCCGCTCCAATATCGTCGGCAAGCCGCTGGCTCAGCTGCTGCTCGCCGAGAACGCGACCGTCACGGTCGCGCACTCACGCACCGCCGACCTGGCCGCGGTCACCACCCCCGCGGACATCGTTGTCGCCGCGGCGGGCCGGATCGGCCTGGTCACCGGCAAGCACATCGGCGAGGGTGCGGTGGTGATCGACGTGGGCACCAACGAAGCCGAAGACGGCGGCATCGTGGGCGATGTCGACGCGGCGTCGGTCATCGGCAAGGCGGCGGCGCTGAGCCCCGTTCCCGGTGGTGTCGGCCCGGTGACCACCGCGCTGCTCATGCGCCATGTGGTCGTCGCCGCCGAAAAAGCCCGCGCCTGAACACTTTTCACGAGAGAGCTGTGGTACCGCCCCACCGCTGACGGTTCGGCTGCCGAGGCCGCGTCGTGAGGCGGGCCCTCGTCCGGGTCTAGCGCGGTGCCGCTCCGAACGAGGTGATCAACGTTTTGTTGCCGATTTCGGCGGTCCCCACCAGCTGCGGTGTGTAGGTGCTCGGCGCCGAATCCGGTCGGAACGCGGTGATCTTGACGAGGTATTGATCGGCGAAGGCGCCCGGGGTGATCTCCACGCAGTGCGTGGTGCCCACCGGGGTGGAGTCGATCCCGGCCTGGATGGCAGCCGCGGAGGGCGCGACGGCATCGGAAGCCACGAGGGTCCGAGCCTGATCACCGGACCGCGCCACGTAATAGGCGTATTGGAAGGCCAGGATCGCCGCGATGCCGGACTCGGTGCCGCCCGCGCCGTTGCCCCGGGACATGGCGCCGATCTGTTCGGTGGGGCACTCGGCCGTCACCGGGCTCACCGAACTCGGGGCCAGGGGAGTGCTCGCCGCCGTGGATGCCGGTGCGGGCCCGCGCAGTTGGACGTAGGTGCCGCCGAGAAGGACGGCGCCTGCCACCGAGGCGACCAGCGGTGCGACCCATCGGGGCACGCGCCGTCGCTTGGAGCGATCGATCATCCGCGCGAAGACTTCGTCGTTGCCGTTGTAGTCGGGTGCGGTACGCGAAGGCTCATTCTCGCCACCGCGGTCCTCGGAAGGGGCGGGTGCCGAAAAGGCGTCCGTGTCGGGGTAATCGGGTGCGGGGCGTGGTGGGAAGGTGTTCGTGCCACGGTACGGGGAGGCCGGTCGCGGCAGGAAGGTGTCCGCACCACGGTAATCGGACGACGGTCGCGGTGGGAAGGTGTCCGCACCACGGTCCTCGGGTGTGGAACGCGAATGCTGAGTCACCGCAGCGCCGTAGCTGGGTGTGGGATGTTCGAGGGTCGCCCACCCCGGGGTCGGCGAGGTGATGATCGGCAGTTGATCGGTGTCGGGTCCGTTGTCGCTCATCGAGAACGGGGTGTCCGGGAGACGGTGACGCGCACCGGGATCGAATTTTCCGCCGACAACGGGCAGCCGATCGGTGACGGTAGCGTCCGCCGGAACGACCCCGCTGGTCTCGGCCTCTCGAATGGCGGCCGCCGAGATGACCGGAATACCGGCCGGTGTCGTGGGTCCACCTTCGATGCGATGACGTGCACCGCTCGTCGGCTGCTCGCTCAGCCGACGAGGCCGTGGCGCGCCGAGGTCGCGTGAGCGCCGAATCGGGGTGACAGCAGCGAGCGGAGCACCTGCCGATCCCGGGTCGTGCTGTCGAGCCCCGATCGGTCTGTGCGCATCCGGTCGATCCATCGCCCCACCTTCATCAGGCTCGTCGCCGTCAGGGTATGTCCCGCAACGATTTCGTTACGGGCACGATACTGCCCTGACGGCGCGTTCGCCGAATGCCACGAGGGAAAATGTTTACCAGTGGATATAGACCTCGTCGCCGATGCCGACATTCTCGAAGTACCAGGCGGCGTCGTCGGGGGCGAGGTTGATGCAGCCGTGGCTCACATTGGCGTTGCCCTGCGAGTCCACCGACCACGGCGCCGAGTGCACCATCACGCCACCCCAGGTGAGGCGAACGGCGTATTCACCGTCGACGATGTAGCCCTCCGGGTCGTCGAGCGGAATGCCGATCGTGCGTGAGTCGAACACCACCGCCCGATCCTTCTCGAGCACGCTGAAGGTGCCGGTGGGCGTCTCGAAACCGGGCTTGCCCATCGACGCGGGCATCACCCGCACAACCTGTCCACCCTGGCTCACCGTGAAGGTGTGCGTCGACAGATTCGCCTCTGCGTACGTGCCACCGCCGTACTGGGTGCGCTGGCCTCCGATCAGGTCCGCGGACGCGGCTCCCGACCAGGACGCGGCTAATACTGCCGCCATGATCGCGACGAACAGGAAACGAAATGCGCTCCTCATAAACGCCACCCCTTCACTCACTCGTAGGCGGATTCCAAGTCTAGGCCGCCATGATCAACTCGACCTATCGAAGTGGTAACGGCCGTCGGGTCCACCGGTGTGTCGTCTTGCGTTCGCGCAGGTCGGGGCCCCGATGGAACGTTCTCACTTCGAGATCGGTGATGCCGAGCGCCCCGGTTGCGGCACCGGGGCCGGTTCGGCGCTGCGCGCGGCATCGAATTCGGCTCTGGCGGCGGTGATCTCTGCGTGGTGTTCGACCACCCAGGCGCCCATCGCCTGGCTGATCCGCCCCAGATCGGCCCCGAGCGCGGTGATGCCGTATTCCACTCGGGGCGGCATGGTGGGGAACACCTCGCGTCGGACAAGGCCGTCACGTTCCAGGTCGCGCAGTGTGCGGGTGAGCACCTTCTGGGTGATGCCGTCCAGGCGTCTGCGCAGTTCGTTGAAACGCACCGGCCCGCCGGCCTCGCGCAGGCTGCCGAGCACCAGTAGGACCCATTTGTCGGCGAGTACCGACAGCAATTGCCGCGCGGGGCAGTCACGAAGGAACGCCTCGACCGAACTCTGCTCACCCACGGTATCCATGAGGTACCACGGTATCCGAAAGGTGCCTACTACCGCTGGGACACCGGTCGGCGCAGACTCGACGGTATGTGGCAGATCGTGCAGAGATCATTCGGCGGACCCGACGTCTTCGAGCGCGTGCAGGCGCCGCGCCCGACGCCAGGTCCGGGGGAGGTGGTGGTGCGGGTCGTGGCGACCAGCGTCAACGCCGCGGATTGGAAGGTGCGCAGCGGCCTGATCCGGAGCCTGGGTGAGCCACCGCTCGTGCTCGGACTCGATGTGTCCGGCGTGGTCGCGGAGGTGGGCGACGACGCGACGCTGTTCGCGCCGGGAGAAGCCGTGTACGGCATGGTGTTCGGCGGCGCCAACGCGGAATACGTGCTGGCGCAGGAGAGTCGGCTGGCGCGCGTCCCCGTCTCGATCGACCCGGTCCACGCGGCCGCGCTTCCGGTGGCCGGGGTCACCGCCTGGCAGGCACTGGCTTCGGTGCGGTCGGGGGAGCGGGTCCTCGTGCACGCTGCGGCCGGCGGGGTCGGGCATCTGGCAGTGCAGATCGCCGCCCGGCGCGGCACGTGGATCGCGGCCACCGCGCGCAGCGGCAACCATGCCTATCTCCGTGGACTCGGCGTCACCGAACCGATCGATTACCCGACCACCGATTTCACCACCGCGGTGCGCGAGGTCGACCTGGTGCTGGATCTGATCGGCGGCGACTACACGGACCGGTCGTTGACCGTGCTGAGCGATACCGGTCGGGTGGTGGCCGCCGAAGGTCCGCCGACACATCCGGATTCGCGAGTGCATCGGCTCTATGTCGAACCGACGACCGCCGCGCTCGACGAGCTCGCGGCGGCGGTCGACCGCGGCGAGCTGACCGTCGACATCGCTGAGATCCTGCCGATCACCGAACTCGCCGCCGCGCATCGGCGCAGCGAATCCGGCCGGGTCCGCGGCAAGCTCGTGCTCACCGCGGACCGCTGACTCAGCCCCGTACGGCGTGCAGCACGTCGCCGTGCAGGGCGTCGGCGCGGGCCGCGATGGTCTCGACGTGCAGCAGGGCAGCGGCGAACTGGTCGCCGAGGTCGGCGGGCAGGGACCCGACGTTGATCTCGATATTGAGCTGCGAGCTCATCGCCGCGGCGCGGGCGGCGTCGGCGGCGGCACCGATATCGGTGACCACGTTCGGATTGCCGATCGGCAGCAGTTCGGCCGCCAGGGAGAGGATCTCGTCGGCCTCGTCGACCACGGCGGCGGGTACGCGCGCGGCTTCGACGAGGGCGGCGTTGATCGCCGCGGTGCGGGCGGCGATCTCGGCGTCGGTGTCCTTTGGCAGCTTGTAGGCGGCGCCGACGGCGGTGAACGCGGCCGCGTCGGCATCGGCGAGGGCGAGCGACCTGGCCACCGCGGCATCGGCGGCCACGATGATCTGGTCGATCACCGGCCGGTTGTCCGCGTCCTTGGCCCGAGTGGTGTAGCGCGCCACCATCGCCACCAGTGCGGCGGCCTGCGCGGCATGCAGCGCGGCCACGGCCCCGCCACCGGGGGCGGGCACCTTCGCGGCCAGCTCCGACAGGTAGTGCTCCAAGGTCACCGAACCGAAGGAGGGGGCGATCTGCTGCGGCGACACGGTGGGCTGCGACACGACGGGGTGGCCTTTCGATGCGGCGAGAATTGCGTGGAATCTTCTCCCAACGCTACCGCGTGCCCGCCCACGCACCCCGCTCGACCAGCACCTGTGCCGACAGACCGACCGGTCGGGGTCGGCGCGTCGTCCGGGGCTATGTTGGGTGCATGCGGATCGGATTGAGCATCAACTACACGGACGGTTTCAAGGAGACGGCGGCCGAGGTCGCCGACCTGGAACGCGCCGGCCTCGACATCGTCTTCGTGCCGGAGGCGTACTCGTTCGACGCGGTGAGCGCGCTGGGCTTCCTGGCCGCCCGCACCGAGCGAGTGCAGCTGGCCTCGGGCATCCTGCAGCTCTACACCCGGACCCCCAGCCTCACCGCGATGACCGCGGCGGGCCTGGACTACGTCTCCGACGGCCGGTTCATCCTCGGCATCGGCGCCTCGGGCCCGCAGGTCATCGAGGGCTTCCACGGTGTTCCCTACGACGCCCCGATCGGCCGCACCCGCGAACTGCTCGAAATCTGCCGCACGGTGTGGCGCCGCGAGAAGCTCAACTACCAGGGCAAGTACTACCAGATCCCGCTGCCCGCCGAGCGTGGCACCGGCCTCGGCAAAGAGCTCAAGCTGATCAATCACCCGGTGCGCGCGGACATTCCGGTGCTGCTGGCCGCGCTCGGCCCGAAGAACGTGGAGCTGGCCGCCGAGGTCGCCAACGGCTGGCAGCCGATCTTCTTCCTGCCGGAGAAGGCGAACGACGTGTGGGGCGACGCGCTCGCCGCGGGCAAGGCCAAGCGTGATCCGGCGCTGGGCGAGCTCGACATCTTCGCCGGTCCCGCACTGGCGATCGGTGAGAACGTCACTCCGCTGCTCGAGTTCGTGAAGCCGCACCTGGCGCTCTACATCGGCGGCATGGGCGCCAAAGGCAAGAACTTCTATCACACCCTCGCCACCAAGTACGGCTACGGCGAAGCCGCCGACCGCATCCAGGAGCTGTACCTGGCCGGTGACAAGCAGGGGGCCACCCAGGCCGTGCCCGACGAACTGGTGCGCGACGTGTCGCTGATCGGTCCGGAGGGCTTCGTGAAGGAGCGCATCGCGGCGATGGCCGAGGCGGGCGTCACCACGCTCAACGTCACGCCGATCGCCGAGAACGCGGCAGGCCGGGTGAAGCTGATCGAGCAGCTGCGCTCGCTCTGCTGACACCCACCGACGACAAACGCGCCGCCGTCCGGAGATTCCCGGGCGGCGGCGCGTTGTGTTGTGTCAGGACGTGAACGACGCCAACGCGGCGTCCAGGGTGGTGTGCATGGCGAACACCTGGTCAAGGCTCGTCATCTTCAGCTGACGACTGGTGGCAGGTCCGTCGGCCACGACCGCGATCGAGGTGGTCTCGCCTGCCCGCTGATGCGCGGCGACCAGCGTCGCCATGCCTGCCGACGCCAGGAACCCGACCGCGGTCAGGTCGATCACCAGCGCCGCCGGTTTATCGGCCAGGATGGCCTCGATGGTGGCGTCGAGGGCGGGTGCGGTCGCCAGGTCGACCTCGCCGGTCACCGTCAGCACCGTGACGCCGTCGTGTACCGCCGTCGTGGTGGTCATCGTGTCCGTGAGTGGATACGCGTCTCCGGAAGAGTTGGTCACTGTTCAACAACACACAACTTCGCCCGAATACGCAAGCCACAGGGGTGTTCGCCGCTCGATCGCCATGATCGGCCGCGGTCGCGCCGAGGTACTCGACCGCGCGTGTTCGACCGTCGTCGACCTGCTCGGCCAGCGCCTTTACGGGCAGAACCGCGGTCGGACGTGCGCCGATGGTGCCCGAACCCCGTCGGCAAATGGCGCGTCGGGTCCTCAGGCCCCGCCGCCGCCGAGGCCGGACAGGCGAACGTGGCGAGCTTCGGACGCGGCGTTGAGCCCGATGATCTCCACCTGCTTGCCCTTGCTCGCGTATTTGGTGGTGATGGCGTCGAGCGCGGCGACGGTGGAGGCGTCCCAGATGTGGCTCTCGGACAGGTCGATCACGATGTTCGCCGGATCGTCGACGTAGTCGAACTGATAGACGAGATCGTTGCTGGAGGCGAAGAACAGCTCGCCGCGCACCTTGTAGACGCGGATGTCGTCGGCGGTGGGCACCGGCACGACCTCGGTGAAGTGCGCGACCCGATGCGCGAACGCCACCATCGCGGCCAGCACCCCGACGATCACGCCGTAGGCCAGATTGTGCGTGACGACGGTGACGAGCACGGTCACCAGCATCACCGTGGTCTCCGCGACGGGCATGCGCCGCAATGTCTTCGGTGCGATGGAATGCCAATCGAAGGTCCCGACCGACACCATGATCATCACCGCGACCAGCACCGCCATCGGTATCTGCGCCACCAGTCCACCGAGTCCGACGACCAACCCGAGCAGGAAGACACCGGCCAGGAACGTCGAGATCCGGGTCCGCGCTCCGGAGACCTTGACGTTGATCATGGTCTGGCCGATCATCGCGCACCCGCCCATCCCGCCGAAGAACCCGGTGACGAGATTGGCCACGCCCTGGCCCCAGCCCTCGCGGGTCTTGTCCGAATGCGAATCGGTGATGTCGTCGACGAGCTTGGCCGTCATCAGCGATTCGAGCAGCCCGACCAGCGCCATCGCGAGCGCGAACGGCGCGATGATCCGCAGTGTGTCCAGATTCCACGGCACGTCCGGTATCCCGAGCGAGGGCAGACTCTTCGGTAGTGCGCCCTCGTCACCGACATTCGGTACATCCAGGGACAACGCCATCGTCACCGCCGTGAGTGCCACGATCGCGACGAGCGGCGCGGGCACCGCGGTGGTCAGTTTCGGCAGCAACACCAGAATCGCCAGGCTCACCGCCAGCATCGGATACACCAGCCACGGCACCCCGATCAGGTACGGGAGCTGAGTCAGAAAGACCGAGATGGCCAGCGCGTTGACGAATCCGACCATCACGCTGCGCGGAATGAAGCGCATCAACCTGGCCACCCCGACCACGCTCAGCACGATCTGGAACACCCCTGCCAGCAGCACCGTCGCGATCAGATAGTCGATCCCGTACTCGCGCACCACCGGCGCGATCACCAGCGCCACCGCGCCCGTCGCCGCCGAGATCATCGCGGGCCTGCCGCCGGTGAACGCGATCGTCACCGCCATGGTGAACGAGGCGAACAGCCCCACTCGCGGATCCACCCCGGCGATGATCGAGAACGAGATCGCCTCGGGTATCAGGGCCAGCGCGACGATCAGTCCGCCCAGCACTTCGGTCCGTAGTCGTCTCGGGCTGCGTAGCGCCGCGAGCACCGAGATGTCGTCTCGATGTGATCGAGGTGCCGTCGCGGCCATCCCGAACTCCGTTCCCTGACAGGTGCCGGGTGATCCGGCAATCGCTGACCTTAACTATGCGTCAGGTCGGGGACGTGGCCGGTGTACGAGGGTGTGCAGGGTAGGGGCTGGTGTTATTCCGATGTCGTCGTACTGTGAGGGCGTGAACATCGATGTGACGCCTTTACCGGGAATCGGCGTATGCAAGGACTTTCCGCTGGCGGAGGCGCGTCGCCGGATCGGCGTGATCGAGCATCGTGACGGCTCCGTCGACCTGGTTGTCTCGCGCGCCGGTGACTACGACTCGACGACGTCGATTCCCCTGTCGGACACCGAGATCGGCGTGCTCGCCGGGTTACTCGGCGCGCCGCAGGTGGTGCAGAAGACGCGGGAGACCCACAGCGCGGGCGAGCTGTCGACCAGGCAGTTCGCGATCGACCGCGGCAGCCCCTTCGACGGTCGCCCCCTGCGTGACACCGAGATGCGCACACGCACCAAGGCCTCGGTCGTCGCGGTGGTGCGCGCGGGTGAGGTAACTCCTTCACCGGGGACCGATTTCACCTTCGTCTCCGGTGACCTGGTCGTCGTGATCGGCACCGACGAGGGCCTCGACGCCGCCGGAAGGCTGCTCGGCGCGGGCTGAGAATCCATACGGATAGTAAAGGGCAGGTAAGGTATCCCTAGCTGAGGTTAGGTGATCCCATGAATGTAGAAGTGACGTCCCTGCCGGGAATCGGTGTCCGCAAAGAGTTTTCACTGTCGAAGGTGGACCGCCGCATCGGCATCGTCGACCACCGCGACGGTGGTACCGACCTGATTTTCACCAAGGTCGGCGACCCCGATTCGACCGTCCAGATTCCACTGTCCGCTGTCGAGGCCCGCACGCTGGCGAGCCTGCTCGGCGCACCCCAGTTGGTCGCGCAGCTGCGCGAAGAACATCGCGAACTCGACGGAGTGAGCACGCGATCGATGTTGGTTCCGCCGAATTCGCCGTACGCGTCGCGGCGGTTGGGCGATACCGAGCTGCGAACCAAGACGCGCGCCTCGATCGTGGCGGTCCTGCGCGCGGGGCAGGTCCTGGCCTCGCCGGGACCGGAGTTCGTGTTCGCCAGTGGCGATATGGTCGTCGTGGTCGGCACGAATGCCGGGTTGGACGCCGCCGCTTCTATCCTCACCGACGGCTGAGCCGGTGGAGATCAGTGGAACCGCGCTGGCACTGATCCAGCTGGGGGCTGTGTTCTTCGGGTTGGGCGTACTCGGGCGCATCGCGGCTCGCATCGGCCTCTCGCCGATCCCGCTCTACCTGCTCGGGGGTTTGGTCTTCGGTACCGGCGGGCTGATCGAGCTGCACGAGGTGGAGGACTTCATCCACATCGCCAGCGAGATCGGCGTCGTGCTGCTGCTGTTGCTGCTCGGGTTGGAATACACCGCCGGTGAATTGGTCACCGGCATGCGCAAATCGTGGCCCGCGGGTCTGCTCGACCTGGTGCTCAACGCGACACCCGGTGTGATCGTGGCGCTGATGCTCGGCCTCGGGCCCACCGGGGCGATCGCGATGGCCGGCGTCACCTACATCTCCTCGTCGGGCATCGTCGCCAAGGTGCTCAACGACCTGGGTCGACTGGGCAACCGGGAGACGCCGACGATTCTGTCGATCCTGGTGTTCGAGGACCTGGCGATGGCGGTGTATCTGCCGGTGCTCACCGCGGTGCTGGCCGGTGTCGGGTTCGTGGCCGGGATGACCACCGTGGGAATCGCGCTGGTCGCGGTGACCGTGGTGCTCGTCGTCGCGCTGCGTTACGGCAGATATGTCTCGGCGATCGTGGCCAGTGAGGATCGGGAGATCTTCCTGCTCAAGCTGCTCGGTTCGGCGCTGCTGGTGGCGGGTATCGCCTCGGCGGTGCAGGTGTCGGCGGCGGTCGGCGCGTTCCTGCTCGGTATCGCGATCTCGGATTCGACCGCGCACGACGCCACCAAGATCCTCGAACCGCTGCGCGACCTGTTCGCGGCGATGTTCTTCGTGCTGTTCGGTTTGAGCACCGATCCGGCGAGTATTCCGCCGGTGCTCGGCTGGGCGGTGCTGCTGGCGGTGGTCACCACGGTCACCAAGATCGCCACCGGGTGGTGGGCGGCCAAGCGCGCGGGGGCCTCGCAACTGGGCCGGGCTCGCGCCGGTACCGCCTTGGTGGCGCGCGGTGAATTCTCGATCGTCATCGCGGGCCTCGCGGTCGCCGCGGGCGCGGTACCCGACGAATTCGCCGCCCTGGCCACCACGTACGTGCTCCTGATGGCCATCATCGGCCCGATCGGCGCCCGCATCGTGGAACCGGTGATGCGCCTGGTGGTCGGTCGCAAGCAGCGTGTGCAGGTCGACCCGCTCGCGGAATGACCGACCTCGACGAGGCCCTCGCGATCGTTCGCGGGGGCCTTCGGCGTTCTCACGGCTCGATCAGTCCGGCGCGAATGGCGTACCTGGTCAGGTCGAGCCGGTCACGCAGGCCCAGTTTCTGCAGGATATTGGCGCGATGCCGGTCGACGGTCTTCGCGCTGATCACCAGCTCGGCGGCGATCTCGCGCGCGGAGTGCCCCTCGGCGATCAGCTTGAGCACTTCCTCCTCACGGGGGGTGAGGATCGTTTCCGGCAGCGCCGAGCCCTGCCGGGCGAGTTGGAGGTAGTCGCGCACGAGGGCGGTGACCGCGCCGGGGTAGAGGAACGATTCACCACGCATCGTCGCCCGGCACGCCTCGATGAGGTCGCGATCGGCCACCGACTTCAGGACGTAGCCGGAGGCGCCGGCCTTGAGCGACTCGAAGAAGTATTGCTCGTTGTCGTACATCGACAGCATCAGGATGCGTACCGGATGGTTGTTCCTGGTGATTTCGCGGGCGGCCTGGATGCCGGTCATCCGCGGCATGGCGATGTCGAGGATCACCAGGTCGATGCTGTCGTCGGCGAGCGCGGTGACCGCGTCGAGTCCGTTGGCGGCTTCCGCGACGACGAGCAGGTCCGGCTCGTTGTCCAGGATCATCCGCAAACCGCTGCGCACCAGCGCGTGGTCGTCGGCCAGCAGGATCCGAGTGGGCGCGTTCATGCAGGTACCTCATCACGGGACAGCACAGGGATGACCAACTCGACCGCCGTGCCGCCCGACATCGGGGAGGTGATGGTCAGCGTCGCGGCGATCAGCATGGCGCGCTCGCGCATTCCACGGATGCCCGCCCCGTCCTCGACCGCGCCGCCGCGACCGTTGTCGGTGACCTCGAGGATCACGGTGTTCTCGCGTGCCGCGATCAGCAGGGTCACCTCGTCGGCGCCCGCGTGGCGCAATACGTTCGTCAGGCTCTCCTGCGCGACCCGGTAGCAGACGAGTTCGATATCGGGGTCGAGGCGACTGATCGCGGGATCGACCTCTCGACGCACGGAAATGCCTGCCGTGCGGCTGAATTCGTGACACAGCGCGGTGATCGCGCTGTGCAGACCGAGGTCTTCGAGCACATCGGGCCGCAGCCGCGAGGCGATCCCACGGACCTCGTCCAGACAACCACGCACCGTTTCCTGCGCCGCCTCGACCTCCGCACGCAGCTCGGCGGGCGCCCGGTCGACGACGCGTTTGAGACGCAACAGCGCCACGGTCAGGCTCTGGCCGATCTCGTCGTGCAGTTCGCGGGCGATGCGCCGACGCTCACCCTCCTGCGCGGCCAGCGCGGTACCACCGGCCACCGACCGTTCGGCTTCCAAGCGGTCGAGCATCGCGTTGAAGGTCTCGATCAGCTGATGGAAGTCCCCGCTCGCACCGCGTTCGAGGCGGACCGCGCGCCGGGGCGGGTCGACGCGGCGCATGGAGGCGACCAGCTCGTCGAGCGGAGCCAGCGAGGTGCGAAGGGCCACGGCGTTCGCCGTGAGGATCACCGCGAGTCCGATCACCAGCACCGGTACCTCGGTCAGGCGCAGCCGGGCCGACACCGTAGCCGGGGAGAAGGCCAGGATCAGTGTGCCGAGGGTGAAGATCACGCCGTTGAGCAAGCAGATCCGCCAGAACAACGCCGTCACCGGCGTTCGGATTCGCCGCGAGCGTCCTGCTCGCAGCGTTGCGAGACGGTTCATGACACCAGCATGCTGACGCTTTCACCTTCTGTCCATGGTGCCCCGCACCCATCCCGCACCCGTTTACCCCGCCGGACCGGTCCACGAAATGGGTGTCACCGCCGATAGTGCCCGCGACCTGCGCGAACCAGACTCGGATCAGACGCTTTCGACGAGCCGAGGAAGGACCGCCGGCCATGGATATCGACCGGACGACGATCCCGGGAGCAGGTGTGCTGCACAGCTTCCACACCCGCCACGGCACCCGCTTCGCCCTGCTGACGCACTCGTCGGGAGCGCGACGCCTGCTCGCCTACGCGAGCGGCAGCGACGAACCAACGGTCGACATCGAGCTGGAACCCGACGAAGCCGATCAGGTCGCCGAGCTCATGCATTCGCGGCCGTTCGGCGACCGGCTCACTCGCCTCGAACAACGCCTCGACCTCCTGACCGGACGGAAGGCACACCCGTGAGCACAGTCGAATCCCCCCGGAGTCATGCCATGCGTGCACGCGATATCGCGATGAACCTGCCGACCGTCCGTATCAGCGACCCCGTCGCCCGCGCGGTCCGGCTGATGGTCGTCAACCGGTTGCCCGGTCTGATCGTCGTCGACGAGCTGGACCGGCCGGTGGCGGTCCTGCCCGGAACCCAGGTGCTGCGCCTGGCGATTCCCGCCTCCTACCACGACGACCCGACGCTGGTCCGCACGATCGACGAGGTGCACGCCGACCTGTTCTGGCAGGAACCGGGCAGCCTCACCGTCGGCGACTGTCTGCCCGACGGCGCGAGCAAACCGGTCACCGTCACGCCCGACGCGACCCTGCTGGAAATCGCGATCCTGATGGCGCGCAAGCACAGTCCGCTCATCGCCGTGGTCGACCGCTCGCGCACATTGCGCGGCGCGATCACCCTGGAACGGTTGCTGACCAGCCTCGCTGTCGTCGGCCCCGGCGACTGAACGCCACGCCGCGCATGGCCGCAGCTCTTGCCGTCGTCATCTTCGTGGTCGCCTTCTTCTTCATCGCCACGGAGAAGGCAGACAAGGTCAAGACCGTACTGATCGCCGCGGGCGCGATGGCCCTGCTCGGCCTGATCCCCGGTGACGAAGTCTTCTATTCCGCCCACGAGGGCATCGACTGGAATGTCATCTTCCTGCTGCTCGGGATGATGATCATCGTCGGTGTCATCAAGCAGACCGGCCTGTTCGACTACCTGGCGATCTGGTCGGCCAAGCGCTCGCGGGGCAACCCGTATCGCCTGATGGTGATGCTGATGTTGATCACCGCGGTCGCGTCACCGTTTCTCGACAACGTCACCATCATCATGCTGGTCGCCCCGGTGACGCTGGTGGTGTGCCGACGCCTCGGCCTCGCCGCGCAACCGTTCCTGATCGCCGAGGTGCTCGCGTCCAATATCGGCGGCGCGGCGACGCTGATCGGCGACCCGCCCAACATCATCATCGCCAGCCGGGCCGGGCTCACGTTCAACGACTTCCTCGTGCACATGGCGCCGATCGTGGTGATCACCTTCGTGCTGTTCGTCGCGCTCACCCGGGTGTTGTTCCGCTCGGCACTGCGCACCGATCCCACCTCGGTCGACACGGTGATGGCGTTGCAGGAACGACGCGCGATCCGTGATCCGAAGCTGCTGGTGCGCTCGATGGTCGTGCTCACCGGCGTGGTCGTCGGCTTCTGCCTGCACAGTGTGCTGCATGTCGCGCCGTCGGTGATCGCGCTGGTCGGCGCGGGCATCATGGTGCTGGTCTCCGGCCTCGACATCGGCGACATCCTGCAGGAGGTGGAGTGGCCCACGCTGGTGTTCTTCATGGGCCTGTTCGTGATGGTGGCCGGCCTGGTGCACACCGGGGTGATCGCCACGATCGGCGACGCCGCGATCGGGTGGGTCGGTGACGACTACTTCCTGGCCGCGACAGCCCTGGTCTTCGGCTCGGCGATCCTGGGCGCGTTCGTCGACAACATCCCCTACACCGCGACCATGGCGCCGGTGGTCGAAGACATCGTCGCGGGTGCGCCGGATCCGGCTACCGGCCGATCGCTGTGGTGGGCCTTCGCTTTGGGCGCCGACTTCGGTGGGAACGGCACGGCGGTGGCGGCCAGCGCCAATGTGGTCGCACTCGGGATCGCCGCTCGCGCTGGGCAGCGGATCACCTTCTGGCAGTTCACGAAGTACGGCATGTCGGTCACGATGCTCAGTTGCTTCATCGCCTGGCTCTACGTCTGGATCCGCTACTTCTGAGCCGTTGTCCCGCAACGGTTCTCACACGAGGCGAACATGCTGAAATCGCTACGCCTGCAGCTGTTCTGCCGGTTGGGCCGCGGTGAGTCCACGCATCGACTCGGGCAACGGGCTCTGGTGCACGACGCCGAGACGCTGGGTGGCGCGAGTGAGCGCGACATAGAGTTCGGCGGCGCCCCGTGGTCCGTCGGCGAGGATTCGCTGCGGATCCACGACGAGCACGGCGTCGAACTCGAGGCCTTTCGTCTCCGACGCGGGCACCGTGCCGGGTACACCCGGCGGGCCGATCACGATGCTCGTCCCCTCGCGGCCCGCCTCGTTTCGCACGAATTCCTCGATCGCCGTGGGCAACTCGTCGGCGGTGATCCGGCGGGACCAGGGTGCGACACCGCAGGACCGCACGGAATCCGGCGGTCGGACGTCGGGTGCGAACTCGGCGAGCACGTCGGCGGCCACCGCCATGATCTCCGCCGGGGTGCGGTAGTTCACCGTGAGGGAGCGATAGATCCACCGGCCGGGGACATAGGGCTCCATCATCGTGGCCCACGAGGTCGCGCCCGCCGCCGACCGGCGTTGCGCGAGATCGCCCACGATCGTGAACGAGCGGCTCGGGCAGCGCCGCATCAGCACCCGCCAATCCATCGCCGACAGTTCCTGGGCCTCGTCGACCACCACGTGCCCGTAGGTCCAATCACGGTCCGCCGCGGCACGGTCGGCGAGTTCGCGGGTGTCGCGCTCGAGGAAGCGTTCGGCGAGGTCTTCGCCGAAGAGCATGTCCTGGGCGAGCAGATGGTCTTCGTCGTCCATCAGGTCTTCGCGGCTGATGAGGGTGTCCAGCACGCCCGCCGCGTACTCGGCCTCGGCTTTGCGTTCGCGCTCGGCGGAGTCGTCGGCGGCCTTGTCGCGGCCGAGCAGGTCCACCAGTTCGTCGAGCAGCGGCACGTCCGACACCGTCCACGCGCCACCGTCGGCCCGCCACAGCACCTCGTCCGCACCCGCCGCGCGCAAACGATCGTGCGACGAATACAGCTCGGACAGCACGGTTTCCGGGCGCAGGACCGGCCAGCACCGATCGATCGCCGCGGTGAACTCGTCGGTCTCGGCGAGCTCGCGGAGCAGGTCGGCCCGCAGCTGTTCCCACGCCTCGGTGTCGTCACGAGTCAGCCACCCCTCGCCGATCCGAGCGATCGCGCGTTCGGTGAGGACGTAGGTGATGATCTCGGTGAACACCGCGCGCGCCTCGTTGTGCGGACGGCCGCTCTCTCGCGCTTCCTGCCTGGCCCACTCCGCGGTCGCGGCGTCGATCCGCACCGTCACGTCGGTGAGCGCGATCGTCAGCGGCGCCTCGGGCAGGCGCTGGCGATCCGCGATCGTCGCCGCCAGGATGTCCAGGATCGGCAGCGAGCCCTTGAGGCGGGCGGCTTCGGGGGTGTCCTCCGCGCTCGCGTGCAACCCGGGCACGAGGTCGGCGGTGGTCGCGAACACGACATTCGTCTCGCCCAGCGAGGGCAGTACATGGGCGATGTGGTTCAGGAAGGCCGGGTTCGGGCCGACCACCAGCACACCCTGGCGCTCCATCCGCCTGCGCTGGGTGTAGAGCAGATACGCGACGCGGTGCAGGGCCACCACGGTCTTGCCGGTGCCGGGACCGCCCTCGATCACGGTCACGCCGGGGTGCTCGAGGCGGATGATCTCGTCCTGTTCGGCCTGGATCGTCGCGACGATATCGCGCATCCCGTCCCCGCGGGGCGCGTCGACGGCGGCGAGCAGAGCGGCGTCCGCTCCGCCCTCGCTCCCGTCCGGTCGGCCGAGCACCTCGTCGGTGAAATCGACCACCTGACGGCCGCGAGTATGGAACTGGCGACGCCTGCGCATGCCCTCCGGAGTGGCCGCGGTAGCGACGTAGAACGCGCGCGCCGCCGGGGCCCGCCAGTCCAGCAGCAGCTGTTCGAGCTCGTTCGACTCGTCGAACAGCCCGATCCGGCCGATATAGGACCGCTCACCCGATGCCGCGTCGAGTCGGCCGAAACACAGTCCGTTGTCGGCCACGTCGAGGCGCTGTACTTCTTTGCCCAGTGCCCGCACCTCGTTGTCGCGCTCCATGGGGGAGTCGCCCTTGGAGCGCAGGGCCGCGCCGTAGCGGCCCTTCACCCGTGCCCGCTCGGCATCGAGGCGCGAGTACAACCCGGCGACATAGCTCCGCTCGGACCGACGTTCCTCTTCGTACCCGTGCGCTGACATAGGCCCCTAACTGTACTTTTTCGGCTGCGACCGGATGATTGTGCAGCACCCACGGGGCCTTGCCGCAAGTCCCCACATGCGCTATACAGTGAAAGTGGAAAGAGCCCCGGCGATGCCGGGGCTCTCGTCTTGTCCGGGCTTGTCAGCCTTCCTGCACATCTGCCCGTACATCGTCTGCCCCAACTGCGTCATCGCACCGAGGTGGTGTTCGTGTGGTCGGAGGCGTCCGGTGATCAGGACTCGCGAATATGATGGGCGGCAAGGTATTCCATTCTCAAGACTCGAAATACCCGGATTCTCTGGGTAATTGCGCAATGATATTTCGATCAGGGAGATAGTCGAACTGTTCTCTGCGCAGTTGTATTACCGGCTACTTATCGGCGGCAACGGCCTCGTCGAGGAGCCGTGCGTTTGTCGAGTTCATTCTCGATGGGATTCGACCTGCTCGATGAGGCGGTGAGGGTGCGCAATCGTTCTCCGAAATTGTTACCCGATCTGAATGAAATCTGACTGTAGCAAATCGAAAGCTATCCAAAAAATGGTGTCTGAACTGGGCGTATGTCGGATGATTCGATCGGGTTCAGTTTTGAGTTATCACTGTTTCATGACGATGTACGCGCAATGCCGGATAGGGGCTGTACGTTTGGGGCTCGAGAGTTTCGCTGGGTTCCATTCAGGTAACGGAGAGGGCGGAAATGGCTACAGTCACGCAGCCGTCGGGGCCGCACACCATGATCTCCCGACGTGATTTCTCCGCAGCGAAAACAGCGATGACGCCGTCGGGTCTGGTGACTCTCGGGTTGATCTTGCTGATTCCCGTATTCATCACGGCGGGGCCGATTCTCGCGTTGGCGTTGATCGCGCGAAGTAACGGTGTCGGCTGGTCCGGCGGGGTGCTCTTCGGGGCCATCGCGACCGTCGTCGTCATGTCGGCACTGGCTTCGGTGTGGGCATTCCGCCTCGCGTGGCAGCGCGGTTCCGCCGCCGCCGCGCGGCAGCACTCGTTCGGTTCTTCTCTCGCGCGGTAGGAGGTCGACACATGCAGACGCAACGACAAGCGGCGACGCCGCTCATCGAACCGCCCGCAGCCACCGCTGCGAACGAATGCCGCCGCCTGCGCATCGTCGCCCGGATCGAGTCGCCCGACCTGTGGGACTCGACCGCCGCCCGCCTGCTCGGCTGCGCCCGTCGGCGCTGGCAGGGCAGACCCGATATCGCCGATCACCCGGCCCTGCGCCGTTGGTCGCAGATCCAGGACTCCCAGCAACGGCCGGAACAGCCGTGCCTGCGCACGCTGTTCGCCGCCTTCGCCTCGGGTTCGCTGGTCGGCGGTGATCCCTGCGCCGACCTCGCCGCCGCGGTCATGCTCCTGTCGAGCTGCCCCGCCGAAGCGGTTCAGCAGGCCGACCCGCTCAACGATCAGCACACGGTGCGCTTCTCGGTGTTCGCCTACCGCGAAGACGACCTTCCCCTGGCCGAAGACATGATCACCACCGCCGTCAAAACCTGCGGCACTCTGCTGGCTCGTCGCTGCACGATCATGCGCCCCCCGGCTCGTTCCACGGCTCCGCTCGTGGACCACCCGATGCCGGACCAACTGGTCCTCGGCAACCTCGGCAGTACCGCCGCCCGCTGACCCGTTCCAGTTGCGTGACCGAGCGACACGCGGTGTCTGATCCTACGTGTGGTCGGTGACGGACTGCCGGCTTTCGCGCCTTTTCGCTTCGATGCCTCCGCGTCCTGGTGCGTTGCTAGCGAAACTAACAGTGCTGCAGCGTATTTCAATGTGACAGCCGCCGTGAGTTCGGATCGTCGTGCGTGCGGCGAGTCGCATCCCGATCGCTTCTCGGCTCGCGGGAAGGCACTTCGGATTGTATGGTTCAGGCAGAGCTGCCCCCGTCGCCGGAGCTGTTGACGACCTGACAGTTCGTGTCAATCTGGTCTGAATCTGCTGTGTATCAACAACATTGACGTTGTGGCTCCGAAGCGACCGCGAGCCGGTCGATCCCGAGGTGTCTCGCCTTCGGGTGCCCGGCGAGCCATGAGTTCGTGCCAGGATGCCCCGCGACGACGCGGAAGCCTTTGTCGTGCAGGCGATTACGCCGCACAGGGGTAAACGTCGGCAGTCCACAACTGCTGTGTTGCCCACCCATGAATCTTGTAAACCATTGTGGTACAGGACAATTGTCGAATCCAAACCTGGAACATGTTGGAATGCTTGACATCTCGAGCTTCCTCCACAAAACTACCCGTCGGTAGCCAGCGAACGGGACGCTCGACCCCGTCGGCTGCGAGAGGTGACTCCCTACGACTGCCCCACCGGAAATGTCCGTAAACCCGTGTCCGGCAGTCGCCGGGGAACCTCTCCGCATCGTGATCACACCAAAGGAGCTCAGCGCTATGGATAATCCCGCGCTACCCGCAGCACAACACTCCGGTGACCAGCACTCAGGCGACCGAGTGGTGGTCATGCCAAGGCCGGCCGGACCGGCCGAGCAACTGGCGCTCGTCACCGAACGGCTGCGGGAACTGCTCATCACCGGTGAAGACTTCGACGCGATCTACACCCACATCCTGGCCGCGCCCGGCAAACGCGTGCGGGCACGGCTCGTCCTGGCCTGCGCCGGCTTGCTGCCCGATGCCATCGATACCGCGGCCCCGCTGCGCGACGCCGTCGACCTCGCCTGCGCGATGGAGATGCTGCACGAATCCTCGCTGGTCCACGACGACATCTGCGACGGCTCGCTGCTGCGCCGTGACGCGCCGTCGGTGCCCGCCGCGTTCGGTGTCCGCACCAGCGCGCGGGCCGGGTTTCACCTGGCAGGCGCCGCGATGCAGGTGGTCGCGCGGGTGCTCACCGACAATCCGGAGGCCTTCGCGCGGGTCGGTGAGGCACCCGGCATCACCTACGCGGATCGGCTCTCCGACCTGTCCTACGGCCAGCTCATCGAGACCCTGCCGCCCTCGATCGACGAGCTCGCGCTGCGCCGTCACTACGAACTCGTGGCCGGGGCCAAGACCGGCACCCTGTTCCGGCTGTCCTGCGCCTACGGCGGCACCGCGGGCGGAGTCGATCTCGATCGGCTGCACGCCCTGATGGAGTACGCCGACCAGCTCGCGCTCGCCTTCCAGATCATGGACGACGTCCGCGACATCGAGGGCGGACCAGGCCTGGGCAAGGACGCGGGCGGTGACCTCGAACGCCGCGTGCCGACCTGGCCAGTCATCGAATGGCTCGGCACGCGACCCGGAGCCCGTGAAATGTGGCTGGACGCGGAGATTTCCAGCGCGACCCTGCAAGAAGACCTGGTCGAGAGCGGTGCGACCAAAGCCGCCCGCCTGGTCGCGATGGACGCCACCGAGAAGGCCACCCGCGCCCTCGACGTCTTCCCGCCTTCCCTCGCGCGCGACGACCTGCGCGAGCTCCTCGAGCAGGTGATATCCCGATGAACACACCACGCCTTCCCCTCCTGATCCGCGGCCTGCGGCACCTGCGTCGCGCACCGGATCTGGCTGCACTGCGAGCCGCGCGGACACCGCGGGAGCTGGCCGCGCTCGCCCTGATCCCGGCGGGGCGCAACCTCGGTATCGCCGTCACCCTGCTGCCCGCGACGTTGCGCGACGAAGCCACCGCCGCGCTGCTCGCCTGTCGCGTGCTCGACGCTTTCGAAGACCTCAGCGACCGTGCGGTGGCCAGCGGTGCCGTGCTGGCGGCGGCGGATTACCTCAACGGTGTCAGCGACACCCTCCCGACGCCGCTACCCGCGCTCGAGGGCGAGATCCGCGACAGCGAAGCCGTCGACCGGGTACTCGCCGAGCGCATCGCCGACATCAGGGCACTGCTCACGGCATTGTCCGAGCGTGGCCGTGAGCGTGTCGGCCACGTGCTCACCGATGTCGGCCGGGTGATGGCCCGCAATATCGACGCACCGCTGACCCGCGTCGCCTACAGCGAGGGCGTGCTCGGCCGGATCACCCACTACGCGTGCGCCCTGGTCGCCGAAGATGTGCTGCCCGAAGCGGATCTGCGCGAGCTCACCGGCTGCGTCGCCGTGATCGCCCAGTCGGCCAACGACCTGCGCGACAACGAGCTCGCGATCTACGGCGCCGCCGACCGCGACGAACTCACGCGGATGGTGATGCTGCGCCAGCTCACCCCCGCCCTCGGCGGCTTCGCGCTACTGGCCAAGCTCGGTCCCGGCACGCCGAGTGTGGGCGCGCGAGCGGCGATGGCGTACATGACGATCACGACCTCGGCATTCCTGTGCCGTGCCGTCGACGCGCCGCCTGCCTTCCGGCGCCCGGTCGCCGCGGCCGCGCTGGCCGCCGCCTCACCGGTGTACTGGACGAAGATGCTCGAGCGGGTACGCCGCAGCGGCGACGCCGCGATCCATCAAATGCTGGATGCCTCACCGGATTTCACCACCGGCTCGGCTTCGGCGTCGCAGGTGCTCGGTGCGGGCGACCTCGCCTCGACGGAAACCTCGTTGATGCCGCTGATCGTCGACACCACCTTCGCGCTGGTACACACGCTGCCCGAAGGTCGCTTGACCGGCGAACTCTCCGATTCGGCGATCCGCACCATGATGATCGCCGATCACCTCGCCTTCGGTGCCATGGAGCGGGTACCGAACCACGAACCCGACGCGATCCGGGCGCTGGCCACACGGCTGCAGCTCGCCGCTCTCGACAACAGCAGCCACCAGTAATCGAGGAACACCTCCTCGATGATCGTCACTACTAGCGAAGGAGCTCTCCTATGAGCACCGGAACGCCCGTCGCGCCCACAGAGAAACCGCCGTTCAGCCGGCGCGTGTTCAAACTCGAGCACGCATCCAACGTCGGCCCGCTGCTCCACATCGCGTTGTGGATGGGCATGACCTCGGCCGCGCTGTTCATTCCAGGCACCTCGGCCTGGTACCTCGCGGTGCCACTGATCATCGTGCTCTCGCTGCTGAACCTCTCGCTGACCATCGGCGTGATGCACATGCACACCCATCGCCCGCTGTTCGTGTCCAAGTTCCCCAATCGGGTGGTCGACATCCTGTGCTGCCTGCCCGGCAACCTGACCGCGGCCGAGATGCGCGAGGTGCATGTCCTCAACCATCACCGGTTCAACGACGGCCCGGGTGATGTCACCGCGACCACCGGTCTGGACAAGGGCATCGGTGCCCTCTGGTACTGGGTCCGCTACGGCATGGTCGTCAAGATCCACACGGTGCGTACGGTTTTCGCCGCGAACCCGGCGCCGCGTCGCCGGAAGACGCGCCACCAGTTCATCTTCGACCTGGCCGTGTACGCGGTCGTGATCGGTTCGGTCTGGTACGTCGCGGGCTTCGAGAAGTTCGTGCTCTTCTACTGGGTGCCGTTCCTCATCACCCAGGTCAACGCAGGCTACTTCGCCTGGCTGAGCCACGCTCCTGCGCGTGGATTCACCGATGAGCCGAGCACCTCGCTGAACAACGCGGGCAACATCCTCAACTTCCTGATCTTCAACCAGGGCTACCACAGCGTGCACCACCGCTACCCCGGCATCCACTGGAGCCAGATCCCCGACAAGCTCGACTACATGCGCGACGTGAACCCCGGCGTCATCGTGCCGTATTGGATGGTGGCGCAGTCGGGTTGGCGTCTGGTCGTGCCCGGCGGCTTCCTCAACGAGGGCTACGGCAACAAGTGGAAGGCGCGTCTGGAGACGCGTTTGGAGGCGGGCACCGTTCGTTCGCGTTTCCTGCCGTGGTTCGCATGGATCTGATGACACCGCAACAGGTTCGGGGCGTGGTGAAAACCCCCTCGCGGCTCGTCCCGTTCCTGTTCTCCTTCGCCGTCTACGGTGTCGCCGGAATCACGGTGCCGTTGATGCTGCTGTTCGCCGGCGGCTGGTGGTTGCCGAAGACGGTGGACAAGGGACCGCACCTGTCCACGGTTTCGGCGATCGCGATCGACCTCGTGCTGCTCGCGCTGTTCGCGCTGCAGCACTCGGGGATGGCTCGGCCCTCGTTCAAGGCCTTCATCACCCGCTGGGTGCCCGAGGCGCTCGAGCGGACCGTCTACATCATCGGCGTGTGCCTGGTGATGTGGGTGATCATGCTGGCGTGGCAGCCGGTGCCGCAGGTGCTGTGGTCGGCCGACGGTGCGGTCGGGGTGGCACTCGACACCGGATTCTGGATCGGTTTCGTGCTGGTCTACGCGGCTACCCTGTTGCTGAACCACTTTCACCTGCTCGGCATCAGCCAGGCCTACCGCCAGTACGTGATCCAGGTACCGGACGCGACGGTCGACCGCCTGCAGGTGAACGGCGTCTACAAACTGGTTCGTCATCCGCTGATGACCGGATTGCTGGTGTCGTTCTGGTTCGCCAGTGAGTTCACCGTCGGGCATCTGGTGTGGGCTCTCGGGCTGACCGGGTACATCCTGCTCGGAACCTACCTCGAGGAGCGCGATCTCATTGCTCGGTTCGGTGCGTCCTATCGTGCCTACGCCGCGCAGGTACCCGCGTTCTTCCCGTCCGTGCGCGCCATTTTCGGCCGATCGTCTCGGTAACCGGCACGGCCGGGCCGAGTCTGGAGAGGAATCGTCGTGAACAGTCCCGTTCGAGAACGTACTGAACACAGCTCCACAGCGACCGGCCCGGTCCGTGGCGTGGGTCGGGCCCACGCCAAGGCGATCCTGCTGGGCGAGCACACCGTGGTACACGGCACGCCCGCCATCGC
Source organism: Nocardia salmonicida (assembly GCF_036142455.1). Taxonomy (NCBI): domain Bacteria; kingdom Bacillati; phylum Actinomycetota; class Actinomycetes; order Mycobacteriales; family Nocardiaceae; genus Nocardia; species Nocardia salmonicida. The sequence goes on along the minus strand of NZ_CP108014.1, from coordinate 3,331,355 downwards.
GTTCCCGCTGCCGACCCTGTCGGTGCGGGCGATCGCGCGTCCCGGCACGCCGGGTTCTGTCATCGAGGTTCCCGAAGGACATTTCGGGTTCGTCGCAGGCAACCCGAACGCCGTGGAGAACTCGCTGTCCGGTCCGCGCGTCGCGGTCGAGGAGGCGTTGCGGCGCTGGGGCCTGACCGGTCACATCGCCCATGTGGTGATGGAGTGCGATATTCCACTCGCTCGTGGGCTCGGATCGAGTGCGGCCTGCGCGGGTGCGGCGGTGCGCGCGGTCGCCGACCTGCACGGCCGGACCGTCGATTCCGTCACGCTCTACGAACTCGTGCAGTGCGGTGAACAGGTCGCGCACGGCAGGGCCAGCGGTATCGACGCGAGCGCGGTGCTGGCCGACGGCCCGATCCGGTTCCACGAAGGAACCGCTACCGCGCTCGACATCGGTCTCGACGCCGCCCTGGTGATCGCCGATACCGGGGTGCCCGGGTCCACTCAGCACGCGGTCGGGGGAGTACGCCGCACGCTCGAGCGCGATCCGTGCTCCGCACGCCGACTCCTGGCGAGGGCGGACGAGCTGATCAGCGGTGCCGCGGCAGACCTCTCGGCCGGGCACGCCGACTCGCTGGGGCGAGTGATGCTCGACTTCCAGGACCTGCTCGCCGAACTCGGCGTCAGCACTCCGCACATCGATACCCTCGTCGCCGCGGCGCTCGACGCGGGCGCGTACGGCGCCAAACTCACCGGCGCCGGCCTCGGCGGCTGTGTCCTCGCGCTCACCGAGACCGGTGACGCCCGCACCGTCAGCGCCGCATTGCGCCGCGCGGGCGCGGTACAGACCTGGACGGTCCCCACCCGCAGCCTGCGGTCCGGCGCGCAGTCCCTATCCGCCTCGACATCGGAACACGGTGCCAACCCATGACTTTCACTCCCGCATCACCCGCGGCTACCGAACGTGGCGCCGTGACCGGGCCGTCCGCCGAGGCTGTCGCGGTCGCGTATCCGAATATCGCCCTGGTGAAGTACTGGGGTAAGCGGGACGAAGAGCTGTTCCTGCCCGTCACGGGCAGCCTGTCGATGACCCTCGACATCTTCCCGACCACCACCTCGGTGCGGCTGATCGACGGACCGGCCGATGTCGTCGAGTTCAACGGTGTCACGGCGACCGGCGCCGCACGCGTCCGCATCGAATCGTTCCTGGATCTGGTGCGGGCCAAGGCAAATCGTGACGACCGTGCGATGGTGGTCACCGCCAACGCCGGGCCGACCGGCGCCGGTCTGGCCTCCTCGGCGAGCGGGTTCGCGGCGCTGGCCACCGCCGCGGCGGCCGCCTACGCGCTCGACGCCGACCCGCGCGCCCTGTCGCGACTGGCCCGACGCGGTTCCGGTTCCGCCTCGCGCTCGATCTTCGGTGGATTCGTCGTCTGGCATGCCGGCGAGGGGGAGGGCGAAGCGGGGGACCTGAGTTCGTACGCGGAGCCCATCGGCGGCGACGAGCTGGATCCGGCCCTGGTGGTCGCCGTGGTGAATCAGGGCGCGAAGGCGGTCTCGAGCCGTGTCGCGATGCGGCAGACCACCGCCACGTCACCGTTCTATCGCCCATGGGCGGAATCGTCGGTGCTGGATCTGGCGGAGATGCGCAAGGCCGTCGCGCGGCAGGATCTTCCCGCGATCGGGGAGATCGCCGAGCGCAATGCCCTCGGCATGCACGCCACCATGCTCACCGCCCGGCCCGGAATCCGTTACCTGTCACCGCATTCGATCGCCATCCTCGACGCGGTGCTCGCACTGCGTGCCGACGGGATCATGGCGTACGCCACGATCGATGCGGGCCCGAACGTCAAAGTGCTGTGCACCCGTGCCGACGCGCCACGGGTCGACGCCGTATTGGACGGCCTCGGCGACTTCGTCACCACCCGGACCGCGCACATCGGTCCCGGCGCATCCCTGACGGTGCCCGGTACGGGTGGTGATCGATGACCAGTTGTCGCGCTCCCGGCAAGCTCTTCATCGCCGGTGAATACGCCGTGGTCGAGCCGGGACACCTCGCGGTGCTCACGGCGGTCGATCGTTATGCCACCGCCACGGTGACCGGAGTGGATTCCGACCAGGACATCACCCTGTATTCGGATCTGGACGGCGGGATCGCCCTGTCCTGCCGTCGTCACGGTGACGAGTTGATACCCACTCCCGATGCTGTGGTGCCAGAGGAATTCTCCTACGTTTTCGCGGCGGCTTCGGTAGTGCACCGTCTGCTCGTGGAGCGTGCGATCCTCGTATCGTCTTTCCACCTGAGCGTCACCGCCGACCTCGGCGACGCCGACGGTCGCAAGTTCGGCTTGGGTTCCAGCGCGGCCGTCACGGTGGCCACCGTCGCCGCCCTCGGGCAACACTTCGCTCTCGGCCTCGATGCGATGGATCGCTACCGGTTGGCCATGCTCGCCACCATCGCGGTCAATCCCCGCGCCTCGGGCGGCGACATCGCCGTGAGCACCTGGGGCGGCTGGCTCGCCTACCGGTCCCCGGACCGCGCGCAGGTGGCGGCGTCACTGGCCCGCGACGGCGTCGAGGCCACCCTGCGCGCACCGTGGCCAGGCCTGTCGGTTCGCCCGCTGCCCACCCCCACCGAGCTCACCCTGCAGGTCGGCTGGACCGGAAACCCGGCCTCCACGCCTGCCCTGGTCGCCGGACTCGACGGTGACCGCACCGCCTTCCGGTCGCACAGCAACGAGTGCGTCGAACGACTCGTCGCCGCCATCGAGGCCGACGACTCCCAGGCTGTGCGCCTCGAAATCGACAGCGCGCGAACACTGCTCGTCGACCTCGACGCGATGTCGGGCCTGGGCATCATGACGCCTCGGCTGCACGCGTTGTGTGATGCGGGAGCCGCGGTCGGCGCTGCCGCGAAACCCTCGGGTGCCGGTGGTGGGGACTGCGGAATCGCGCTCATCGAGCGCACCCGTCCCGCCGCGATCGCCGAACTCACCGGCCGTTGGATCACCGCCGGAATCCGTCCGCTGCCCCTGCGAACCCACCCAGTCGAAGGGGACCATCGATGATCGCCGATCGCAAGGACGACCACGTCCGCCACGCGGTGAACCACCAACGCCAGGCCACCGGTAGCAGTGACTTCGACTCCGTCACTTTCGTTCACCACGCACTCGCGGGCATCGACGCCGACGAGGTCTCCCTCGCGGTAGACGTCGCTGGAAAGCAGTGGGCCACACCACTGTTCGTCAACGCGATGACCGGTGGCAGTACCAAGACCGGCGAGATCAATCGCCAGCTCGCCATCGCCGCCCGCGAGACCGGCATCCCGATCGCCTCCGGATCGATGAGCGCCTACTTCCGTGATCCGTCGGTCGCGGGCACCTATCGCGTGCTGCGGCAGGAGAATCCGCACGGATTCGTGATGGCCAATGTGAATGCGAACGCGACCGTCGACCAGGTGCGCAGCGCCGTCGATCTCCTCGAAGCCGATGCGTTGCAGATCCATCTCAACGCCGTGCAGGAAGTGGTCATGCCCGAGGGTGACCGCTCGTTCGGGTCGTGGCCGCGTCGGATCGAGGAAATCGTCGCCGCTACCGCCGTGCCGGTCTTCGTCAAAGAAGTCGGGTTCGGACTGAGCAGGCAGACCGTCAGCTGGTTGCGCGACGCGGGCGTGGCCGTGGCCGACGTGGGTGGGCGCGGCGGTACCAATTTCGCGCGCATCGAGAACGATCGGCGAGTAGGCGGCGACTTCGGGTTCATCGAGAGCTGGGGCCAGTCCACCCCGAACTGCCTGCTCGACTGCGCCGACCTCCCCGGCATCGATATCGCCGCGTCCGGCGGCATCCGCTCGCCACTGGACATCGCGCGCGCACTCGCGTTGGGCGCCGACGCGACCGGTGTCGCGGGCGCGTTCCTGGAAACCCTGGTGAGCCACGACACCGCCGCCCTGGTCGACAAGATCGGGATCTGGCTCGACCAACTGCGCACCATCCTCACCGTGCTCGGCGCCCGCACGCCGGCGGATCTGGTCGGCGCCGACCTGCTCATCACCGGCGAGGTCGCGAGCTTCTGCCAACTTCGCGGTATCGACGCCGCGGCACTTGCCCACCGGAGCCCCTGGTGGCGTGAATCCGAACATCGAGAGGGAGTCACCCATGAATGACATGTCGTACGCGGCGGTGCCGATGCAGTGGGTGGGACCTGTGCGCATTACCGGAAATGTCGTCGACGATGCCGTCGACGTTCCTCTCGCCACCTACGAGACCCCGCTGTGGCCTTCGGTCGGACGCGGCGCGCGGATCAGCACCCTGGCGGAGAAGGGCATCGTCGCGACGCTGATCGACGAGCGGATGACGCGCTCGATCCTGTTGGAGGCCGACGACGCGTACACCGCCTACACCACGGTCCAGCAGTTAGAAGGCCGCATGGCCGAGCTCCAGGAGGTGGTCTCGGGCAGTAGTCGTTTCGCCCGGCTCATCGACCTGCACCATCAGATCACCGGCAACCTACTGTTTCTGCGCTTCGAATTCACCACCGGTGACGCGTCGGGCCACAACATGGCGACCCTGGCCAGCGATCACCTGATGGATCACATCCTGTCGACCATGCCCGGTGTGCGCTACGGCTCGATCTCGGGCAACTATTGCACCGACAAGAAGGCCACCGCGGTCAACGGCATCCTGGGTCGCGGTAAGAACGTGATCACCGAACTGCTCATCCCACGCGAGGTGGTCGAGCAGCGGCTGCACACCACCGCGGCGCAGGTGGTGCAGCTCAATATCCGCAAGAACCTGATCGGCACCCTGCTGGCGGGTGGAATCCGTTCCGCCAACGCGCATTACGCCAACATGCTGCTCGCGTTCTATCTGGCCACCGGTCAGGACGCCGCCAATATCGTCGAAGGATCCCAGGGCATCACCCATGCCGAGGATCGCGACGGCGACCTCTACTTCTCGTGCACCCTGCCCAACCTGATCGTGGGCACGGTCGGCAACGGCAAGCACGCGAGTTTCGTCGACGAGAACCTGGAACGCCTCGGCTGCCGCGAAGACCGGCAGCCCGGCGAGAACGCCCGACGCCTCGCGGTGATCGGAGCGGCCACCGTGCTGTGCGGGGAGCTGTCGCTGATGGCGGCACAGACCAATCGCGGTGAATTGATGCGTGCCCATACCCAATTCGAGCGGTCCACCACGAGCAACGGAATCTCACGATGACAACTACGCCGGTCGGTATCCACGACCTTTCGTTCGCCACCACCCATTACGCTCTCGATCACGCCGTCCTCGCCGAGCGACTCGGCGTGGATCGCGACAAGTTCTACCTCGGCATCGGCCAGGAGAAGATGAGCGTCGCCGCCGCCGACGAGGACATCGTCACCATCGCCGCGGCTGCCGCCAAGCCGATTCTGGAGCGGCACGGCACCGACAACATCCGCACCGTGCTGCTGGCTACCGAGACCGGTGTCGACCAGTCCAAAGCCGCCGCGCTGTACCTGCATTCGCTGATCGGGCTGCCCAACGCCGCCCGTGTCGTCGAGCTCAAGCAGGCCTGCTACGGCGGCACCGCCGGGCTGCAGTTCGCGGCGGGCCTGATCGCCCGCGACCCGTCGCAGCGGGTGCTGGTCATCGCCGCCGACATCGCCAAGTACGAACTCGACACCCCGGGTGAGCCGACCCAGGGCGCCGCCGCCGTCGCGATGCTGGTCACCGCGGACCCGGCGATCCTGGCACTCGACCCGATCTCGGGGCTCTACAGCGCCGACATCATGGACTTCTGGCGCCCGAACTACCGCACCGAAGCCATCGTGGACGGCAAGACCTCGGTCAACGCCTACCAGAAGGCCGCCCAGGAGGCGTGGACCGACTACCGCCGCCAGGGCGGTCGTGAACTCGGTGAGTTCGCCGCGTTCTGCTACCACCAGCCCTTCACCAAGATGGCCTACAAGGCACACCGGCACCTGCTCGAGAGCCAGGGCCACACCGCCGATGCCGAGGCCATCGAGGCCGCGATCGGCGCCACGACCACCTACAACCGCACGGTCGGCAACAGCTACACCGCCTCGCTCTATCTGGGCTTGGCCTCGCTGCTCGACCACGCCGACGACCTCACCGACAAGGCGCTGGCCATGATCAGCTACGGGTCGGGCAGCGTCGCCGAATTCTTCAGTGGCACCGTGCAGCCCGGCTACCGCGCGCACCTGCGGACAGAGGCGAACCTGGCGACGATCAGCTCGCGTGAGCTGCTCGGGTACGAGCGCTACCGGGACCTGCACGAGGCCACCTCGCCCAGCGACGGCGCCTACCACGCCATGGTCGAGGAGACTCGCCGCCCGTACCGGCTCGCCGCCGTCTCCGGTCACAAACGCATCTACGAATCCCGCTGAGGTCGCCCCATGAGCAGTAACGACACACGCCACGTCCAGGTCATGATCGTGGGCAGTGGGCTGTCCGGCCTCGGCACCGCCATCCGGCTGAGCCAGCGTGGCCTGTCCGACTTCGTGGTCATCGAACGCGGCCCCGATGTCGGCGGGACCTGGCGCGACAACACCTATCCGGGTGCGGGCTGCGATGTGCCCTCGCACCTGTACTCGTATTCGTTCGCGCTCAATCCTGATTGGTCCCGGTCGTTCTCGCCCCAGCCGGAGATCGAGCAGTACCTGCGCACCGTGTCCGAACGCTACGGCGTTCGCGACAAGCACATCTTCGACTGCGCGCTGACCGCGGCCCGCTGGAACGATGCCGACCGCCGGTGGGATATCGAGACCAGCAAGGGCACCTTCACCGCCGACTTCATCGTCTCGGCGGCGGGCGTGCTCGCCGAGCCGAAGCTTCCGGATATCAAGGGCATCTCGAGCTTCGAGGGCGAGGTCTTCCACTCCGCGCGCTGGAACCACGACGCTACTCTGGCCGGCAAGAAGGTCGCCGTCATCGGCACCGGATCCTCGGCGGTGCAGATCGTCCCGTCGATCGCGCCCGAGGTGGAGCACCTGGACGTGTACCAGCGCACCGCCACCTGGGTGATGCCGCAGATCTCGCGGCCGTACCTGGGGCTGGAACGATTCGCCTTCAAGCGGATTCCGGGTCTGCAACGGTTGATCCGGGCGCTGATCTACATCACGCGTGAGCTGTTCGTGATCACGCAGGTGAAGTACCCGTGGACCGGCATCGTGCTGGAAACGGTCGGGCGATTCAAGATGCGCTTCGAGATCCGGGACCCGGAGTTGCGGCGAAAAGTGCTGCCCCAGCACCGGATCGGCTGTAAGCGCATGCTCGTGTCGAACAAGTTCTACGGCGCGCTCGATCGCGACAACGTCGACGTCGTCACCGACGGCATCGCCGAGGTTCGCAGCGGGTCGATCGTGTCCGAGGACGGCACGGAGCGGGAGGTGGACGCCATCGTGCTCGCCACCGGTTTCCACGTTGCCGATTCGCCGACGTTCAACCTGTACACCGGCCGCGACGGCCGGACCGTGTCTGAGGCGGCCGATGCCGAGGGCTACCAGATGTACAAGGGCACGACCGTCTCGAATTTCCCGAACATCTTCTTCATGCTCGGCGCCAACTCCGGGTTGAACTACACCTCGCTGATCTACATCATCGAATCCCAGATCAACTACATCGTCGACGCGATCACCACGATGGAGCAGCGCAACCTGCAGTCCTTCGAGGTCCGCCTGGACGCACAGGTCGAATACAACAACAAGCTCCAGCCGAAGATGGCCCGCACCGTGTGGGTCAACGGCGGCTGCACCAGCTGGTTCCTCGACAACCACGGCAACAACTCCGCGCTGTGGCCGGACTTCAGCTTCAAATATCGGCGCATGGTGCGGAAGTTCGACATCGACGCCTACGACACCACCACGAAGACACTGTGACCGCATCGCAGGGGCGCCACACCCGCGTCGCGATCATCGGTGCCGGGTTCGCCGGGTTGGGTGTGGCTATTCGCTTGCGCCAGTTGGGTATCACCGACTTCGTCGTCTTCGAACGCGGCAGTGATGTCGGCGGTACGTGGCGTGACAACACCTATCCCGGCGCCGGGTGCGATGTGCCCTCGCAGCTGTATTCGTATTCGTTCGCCCCCAATCCGGACTGGACGCACTCGTTCTCGACACAGCCGCAGATCCAGCAGTACATCCAGGACGTGGTCGACCGGCACGGGGTCCGCGATGCGGTCGTCCTCGAGTGCGAGGTCACCGACGCGCGGTGGAACGACGCCACCGCGCGGTGGGAGATCCAGACCGGCGACGGCGCCTACACCGCCGAGATCATGGTGTCGGCGGCCGGCCCGCTGAGTGCCCCGAATCTGCCCGATATCAAGGGCATCAACACTTTTCGTGGTCCGATCTTCCACTCCGCGCGCTGGGATCACGAGTTCGAGCTCGCGGAAAAGCGCGTCGCGGTCATCGGTACCGGCGCGTCCGCGATCCAGATCGTGCCGTCGATCGCGGGCGAGGTCGCCCGGCTCGACCTCTATCAGCGCAGCGCGCCGTGGGTGCTGCCGCGGATGGGCCGCAAGTACACCTGGCTGGAGCGGCTGTACTACCGGCGAGTTCCGGGTGCGCAGCGGCTGGCCCGGCTCGGGGTGTACTGGGTGCGTGAGTCTTTCGTGCTCTGGCAGTCCAAGTACCCACCGCTCGCCGACTTCTTCTCGTTCGGTGCGCGGATCAAGATGTGGTCGGTGATCCGGGATCGGGAGCTGCGCCGCAAGCTCACCCCCGGCTACCGTCTCGGGTGCAAGCGCATGCTGATCTCGAACGTCTACTACCCCGCGCTGGCCCGCGACAATGTCGAGGTCGTCGTCGACGGCATCGCCGAGATCCGCGAACACTCGATCGTCGCCGACGACGGCACCGAACGCGAAGTCGACGCCGTCGTGCTGGCCACGGGCTTCCGGATCACCGACTCGCCGACCTACGACCTGATCAGCGGGCGTGACGGGCGCACCCTGTCTGAGGTATTCGGCGCCGAGGGCATCAGCGGGTACAAGGGCACGACCATCGCGAACTTCCCGAATCTGTTCGTGATGATCGGCCCGAACTCCGCGTTGAGCTACACCTCGGCGGTGTTCACCATCGAATCCCAGATCAACTACATCATCGACGCCGTCACGACGATGACGACCGGTGGCCTGCGCAGCGTCGAGGTCCGCGAGGACGTGCAGGCCGCCTACAACCGGGACCTGCAGAAGAAATTCGACGGCACCGTCTGGAACACGGGCGAATGCACCAGCTGGTTCGTCGACGAGAACGGCCATAACGCCACCCTGTGGCCGGATTTCAGCTACCGGTTCCATCGGATGCTGAAGACCTTCGACGTCGAGGCCTACGAGACGACCCGGTCAGAATGAATTCTGCCGCGAGCTGACGGTCGGCGGCCGCGAGGAGGCCCGCAGCGGGTTCGCGGTGGGGAAGGTGATCGAGGGCAGGGTCACCCACATGCGCACCCGGGTGCCGGTCTCATCGTGGTCGAAGGTGAGATCCTCGGTGAGTACCCTCATCATCTCCACGCCGCGACCGCGGTAGCCGGGGTCGGTGGGAGTGGGGATCCAGCTGCCGTGGTCGGCGATCTCCAGGACCACCCGGTCGCCGTCGCAGCGGGCCGTGAGACCGACGCGGCCGGGTTCGGTGTCGCGGTAGGCGTGTTCGACGCTGTTGCTGCAGGCCTCGTTGGCCGCGGCGACGAGGTCGGCGGCCAGATCGTGCGGGACCGCGGCGGTGGCGAACCAGCGGTAGAGACCACGGCGCACACCGGCCAGTTCGGTTGCGGCAGCGGGAAAGTCGAGGCTCAGCGGCTCCGGGGGCTGCCGGTAGACGACCATGGCGACGTCGTCGTCGTAGCCCGCGGGCGGGCACAGCCGCGACAGCACCGCGTCGGCGACATCGCGGGGGAGTGCGGCACCGGTTTCGCTGAGCACGTCGGCGATCTTGACGAAGCCCTCGGCGATGTCGTACCCGCGCTGTTCGACGAGGCCGTCGGTGAACAGCACCAGGGTGGCGCCCGGTGGGAGCGCCGTGGTGGCTTCCGGCCTGCGTGGGGTATCGAAGGTGGCCAGGGGGACCGCGCGTCCGCCTTCGAGGATGCGGCCCGGTCCGCCGGGCGGTGCGAGGACGGGCGGCATGTGGCCCGCGTTCGAGTAGCGCACCATCCCGCGCTCGGGGTCGAGCACGGCCGCGCACACCGTCGTACACATGGCGCCGGGGATCCGGGAGGCCACGGCGTCGAGTTCGGCGAGCAACTGTGCCGGTCCGGCGCCACGCAGCAGCAGAGCCCTTGCCGCGGTACGCAATTGGCCCATCACCACGGCGGCCGACAGACCACGACCGACGCAGTCACCGACGACGACGCCGATGGTGCCGTCGCGCAACGGCACCACGTCGTACCAGTCGCCGCCGATCTCGAGCGGCGGCAAGGCGGGTTCGTAGTGCACCGAGAACCGGGGCGGCAGTTCGATCGGCCCGAGCATCGCCCGCTGCAGGGTGAGCGAGGTGGCGCGGGCCTGGTCGAAGTTGCGGGCGCGCTGGAGCGCGACGCTGAGATGACCGACGAGCAGTGAGTACAGAGCCCAGTCGGCGGCGCTGACCGCGCGTGGCGCACCGAAGCGCACCCACAGCGCCGCGTCTCCGGTCTCGCCGAGCGGTGCGACGACCGCGTCGACCCCGCCCTCGTCACCGGTGATGGCCGAGAGCCCACGGGCGGACTGCCTGCGTGAGCGGTCGAGCAGGGCCTGGGTGTCGTCGTCGAGCACGACGGGGCCGTCGGCGCGCGGGCCGCTCTGCCGCATCGGCGCCACGGTGAATTGTGATGCGATACCGATGGTTTCGGGTGTCGGCTCCGCTTCTTTGCTCGACGGTGTCACGCCACAGGAGTAGACATCGGGGCGTCCGGTCCGGCTCGGCCAGATCGCGACCAGCGCGGTCTCGGCACCCATGGTCCGGCGCAGTTCGTCGAGTCCGACCGCGAGGACCTCCACCATGCTCGTCGCCGCGCCGACGGCGGTGGCCAGGCGGGAGGCGGCCTGGTCGCGGGCCTGCGCGTCGTGTTCGGCGGTCACATCGCGCACGGTGCCGACGAAGATCCGTTCGTCGTTCTCCTGCTTCACCAGCGAGCTGGCGCTCACCGCCAGCCAGCGTTCGCGGCCGTCGCGATGACGCACCGGCATCACGAATCGTGAAGCCTCCGTGCCGATCTGGGGGTATCCGGCGCGATCGGTCAGTGCCCACGGATGGGGCAGCCGGAACGGCACCTCGGTGGCGCCGTATCCGGTGAGCACCCCGAACGCGGAGTTCACCTCGACGATGGTGCCGTCGTCGTCGGCGACGAAGAACCCGTCCTGCAACGATTCGACCAGTGCGGTGCGAAAGGCGTCGCGGCCTTCGAGATCCTCGGCGCGGGAACGCTGTTGCTCGTAGCGGCGGGTGCCGTCGAGGTAACCGCGGGTGGCGATGTCCAGTGCCGCCATGGTCTGCAGCAGGAATTCCAGTGCTACCTCGGCGCGGCGCGGATCGGCCTGCGTTTCGCTGTCCTTGGCAACAGCGCGGAAGTGATGCTCGGTGAGATCGAGCAGGCTGATGCCTTCGACGAGGGCCCGTCTGCCGAGGTCGTATCCCTCCGAGAGGCCGGCCTGGCCTGGCGCGGCGACGTGGCGGCGCATCGCCGCCGAATAGTCGTCGAGAAATGCGACCAGGACCGCGCTCATCGGCAACCTCTCATCGGCCCGGTTCGGGGGAACAGGCCGCGGTGTCGTGGCCTCGGGAAAGAGGTCCACGGAACAGGGGCGCACGCAGTGGTGCGATGTCGGGGCCTCACGGGCACGGCCCGCGGAAACGTGCCGCGAGCACCAGTGCGTCGTCGGTGTCCTTCGCATCGCGAGCGAGCAGATCGCCCGCGATGGCAGTGGCGGTTTTGGCCAGGTCGAGCGATTCCGGGCCGACCGCGACGATCCCGTCGGTCGCCATCAGCAACAGATCGCCGGGGCGGATCGGCAGGGTCTGCGGCTGCAGGTGCGAGGGCAACCGGTACCCGACGATGCCGCCGGTGAGCAGCATCGTCGCCCGCAGCTCCGGACCGGCCGGGCCGAGAGTGAGCAATCGCGAATCGACGTTGCCCACGCCGAGCCATTGCAACGTCTCGCCCGGCTCGATCAGCGCCAATGACACTGCGGCGCCACGGGTTTCGACCATCGCGCGATGGCAGAGCACCATCAGCACGTCCAGCGGTTCGCCGCAGTTCTCGGTGAGGATGGCCATCGCGCGATCGGCGGCCTCGGCCGCGGGAGCACCGTGACCGAGCCCGTCGAGCACCGCGAACAGCACGCCGGCGCCGGTGTCGAGCACGAGCGCGCGGTCGCCGGAGACGTCCTGGCCGGGCAGAGCCCGGCCGGCCGTCGACCACTCCATGCGCCCGATGATCCCGTCCTCATGCAACGTCGGGTACCCACTTCCACATCTCGATCAACGTCCCGCGGCCCGGGGCGGAATCGATGGTGAGGCGGTCCATCAGTCTGCGCGCGCCGGGCAGCCCGAGTCCGAGTCCGCGGCCGGTGGAATAGCCGTCTTCCAGCGCGCGGGGAATGTCACGGATGCCGGGGCCCTGGTCCTCGGCTTGGATGACGAGCGCGCGGCGACCCTCGCGCAAGTCGATGAGCAACCTGATCTCGCCGCTGCCCGCGTAACTGGTGATGTTGCGGGCGATCTCGGAGATGGCGGTGGAGATCATCGTGCGGTCGGTGAGGGTGAAACCGAGGTCACCGGCCAACTCGCTCCCGGCCTGCCGGGCGGTGACGATGTCCTCGGACACCTTGACCGCGATCGCCACCTGCTCAGCGGCCACTGTCGCGACCGTCTCGTCGCCGCGGGTGCCGATTCAGCCAGGAGAGGCCTTCCTCGAGATCCAGCGCGGTGTGCATGTCTTCGAATGTAAGGCCCAGTTGCACCATGGCGAAGGCCACCTCGGGCTGCAACCCGACGATGACGGTTTCCGCGCCGCGCAACTGGGTCATGTGCGCGATGGTGCGCAACGAGCGCGCGGCGAAGGAATCCATCACGTCGATGGCGGTGACGTCGACGATGATGCCGGTCGCGCGGTAGCGACTGACCTGCTTCATCAGGTCGTCCTGTAACCGCTCGGTGTCGGCATCGGTCAACGCCGACTGCACGGACGCGATCAGGTACGTGCCCTGCTTGAGAATAGGTACCGGCATGGTGGCTTGGTCAGCGCCCGTCCCGCTCGCTCAAGCGTTCGGTGACCCGGGAGACCTCGTACCCGAGTAGACGCTCGGCCTCTTCGATACCGCCCTGCAGGTCGCCGACGGCATTCATCTTGGACAGATCGAGGCCGATGGTGACCAGGGTCAGCGCGATCTCCGAGGACAGGCCGGTGATGATCACGCTGGCGCCCATCAGGCCGGACGCGTCGACGGTCTGCACGAGGTGGTTGGCCACCACGGAGTCGATCGCGGGCACACCGGTGATGTCGATGACGACCACCTTGGCGCGATTGGCGCGGATGGCGCGCAGCAGCTGTTCGGTGAGCTGGCGGGCACGCTGGGAGTCGAGCACACCGATGATCGGCAGGATGAGCAGCTGCTCGCGCACCTGCAGCACCGGGGTGGACAGCTCGCGGATGGCCTCTTGCTGGCGGCTGATGACGCGCTCGCGCTCCTGCACGAACGACACGGCCACGGTGTTGGCGATGCGGTTGGCGGCTGGTTCGTAGGCGTCGAGCACGCGGTTGAGCAGCTCGAAGTTGGACTGGTACTTCTCGAAGAGGCTGCGCGCCAGCACATCGCGCAGCAGCAGCACGATGCCGATGACCTCGTCGGTCTCGACGCCTCGCGGAATGATGCGCTCGGACAGGTCGCGGGCATAGGCCTGCAGTGCCTCGACGCTACCGGTGACGAGCACCTCGACGTAGTTGTCGTACATCGACGTCGCCTCGGAGAAGATCTCCTCCGGGGTCATCGCGGTCAGCAGTTCGGCCTCGGTGATACGCCGTGCCCACTCTTCCCGCAGCCCGGTGCGGTTCTGCCGCAGATGCTCGACCAACTGCGGCAGCAGGTTGTCGAGCGGTTGCGCCGGCAGCGAATCCGCCGAAAGACTCGTGGACACCTCGGACATGGAAACCCCTGCCCCTTTCGACGACGGACGTTTTCGGTGCGCACAGTGCGCGTTGAGCCTGAGCCTACTCATACCCCCTTCCTGGTGCTGCCCAAACGTGGCGCGCCCGGCTATTCCGGGGCGAACCCGCGTTCCAGTGCGCGCAGCGCCTGATCCAGATACACGGTGAGATCGGTATCACCGCGCTCGAGCCACGCGTCGAACGCGGCACGCGCGGCGGCCAGGGTGGTGCGCCCGATGGCGAGGGGTATCAGGTCGCCCGCACCCGCCCCGAGGCGGCTCGCGGCGAACTCGCCGACGGCGTGTTCCCACGCGTCGTAGTGCGCCCCCGCGCCCGCCGAAAGCGCGGGGACCCCGGACACCAGCCGCATCCTGGTGCGCAACTCGGGGATGTCCTCGGCGCGATACCTGTTGGCCGCCACCACGATTCGACGGACCGCCGCCATCATCGGCTCGTCGGCCGGGACGGCGGCGAACGCGGCGCGAAGGTCGTCGACCTCGTTGTCGAACTGGTGCCACAGCACCTCGGCCTTGGTGGGGAAGTAGCGGAAGAAGGTGCGCTCGCTCACCCCGGCCTCGGCGGCGATGCGTTCGACGGTGACGTCGTCGAACCCGTGTTCGGCGAACAGCTTCATCGCGATCACCTCCAGCTCGCGACGGGTGGTGCGCGGCGGACGCCCGCGATGCCCCGACGGCTTCGGAATCGACATCGGTGCGCGCGGCGGCGGGGCGGACATGGATACAGGATAGGGACTCCGCGAGCTTTCGACCTGCACGAGCTATTGATTATGTCAGTGACTGACGTTAATGTTGGCGCCATGTTCGTGGCGCACCTCACATCGCCCGAGGCAGGTGTGCGCGCCGCCGAGGGAGTGATCCTGGTCATTCCGCTCGGTGCGACCGAGCAGCACGGCCCGCATCTGCCCCTGTCGACCGACAGCGATATCGCCTCGGCGGTGTGCCGACGGGCCGCCGCCGAGCGTTCCGACGTGCTCATCGCGCCTGCCGTGACCTACGGGGCAAGCGGCGAGCACGCGGGGTTCGCGGGCACCTTGTCGATCGGGCAGGCGGCGCTGGAACTGCTCGTCGTCGAACTGTGTCGCTCCGCGACGGACACCTTCTCACGAATCGTGCTGGTCAACGGGCACGGCGGCAATGTGGAAACACTGCGCCGAGCCGTCGCCTTGCTGCGGTCGGAGTCGCGCGACGTGCGGGTGTTCTCACCCGGCTACGGCGGCGACCCGCACGCCGGGCGCACCGAAACCTCGATCCAGCTCGCGCTGAGTCCCGAACTGGTGCGCACCGAACTGGCCGAGCCGGGGGACTGCCGCCCGCTGGCCGAACTGCTGCCGCTGCTGCGCGCGGGCGGAGTGCGGGCAGCCAGCCCCAATGGAATCCTCGGCGACCCCACCGGATCGAGTGCCGACGAAGGCGCCGATCTGTTGCGGGTCGCCACGACCGCATTGCTGGAAGACCTGCGCCGATGGTGGCCGCAGGATCATGAGGAAGGACCCCGATGAATCCCTGGTTCGAGACCGTTGCCGAGGCGCAACGGCGCGCCCGCAAGCGCCTGCCGAAATCGGTGTACGGCGCGCTGATCGCGGGTTCGGAACGCGGACAGACCATCGAAGACAATCAGACCGCGTTCACCGAACTCGGTTTCGCCCCGCACTGCGCGGGCCCGATCGGTGAACGCGACCAATCGACCACGGTGCTGGGCCAGCAGGTCTCCATGCCGGTGCTGATCTCGCCGACCGGCGTGCAGGCGGTGCATCCCGATGGTGAGGTCGCCGTCGCGCGCGCCGCGGCGGCACGCGGAATCGCCATGGGGCTCAGCTCTTTCGCGAGCAAGCCCGTCGAGGAGGTCATCGCCGCCAACCCGTCGACCCTGTTCCAGCTGTACTGGTGTGGCAACAGAGACCAGATCCTCGAGCGGATGGCCAGGGCGAAGAAGGCGGGCGCGGTGGGCCTGATCCTCACCCTGGACTGGTCGTTCTCGCACGGCCGTGACTGGGGCAGCCCGGTGATCCCGGAATCGCTGAACCTGCGCACGATGATGAAATTCGCGCCGCAGACCCTCGCGCGCCCGCGCTGGCTCGCGACCTACCTGCGCTCGGGCAGCATCCCCGACCTCACCGCACCCAATATGGCGGTCGGCGGCGGCGCGGCGCCCGGGTTCTTCGGCGCCTACGGCGAATGGATGCAGACACCGGCGCCCGACTGGGACGATGTCGCCTGGATCTGCGCGCAATGGGACGGTCCTGTGCTGCTCAAGGGCGTGATGCGGGTGGACGACGCCTTGCGCGCCGTCGACGCGGGCGTCGCAGGCATCTCGGTGTCCAACCACG
Source organism: Nocardia salmonicida (assembly GCF_036142455.1). Taxonomy (NCBI): domain Bacteria; kingdom Bacillati; phylum Actinomycetota; class Actinomycetes; order Mycobacteriales; family Nocardiaceae; genus Nocardia; species Nocardia salmonicida. The sequence goes on along the minus strand of NZ_CP108014.1, from coordinate 3,314,909 downwards.
GCGGCAACAACCTCGACGGGACCCCCGCCGCCATCCGCGCGCTGCCGGTGCTCGCCGACGCGGTGGGCGACCAGATCGAGGTGCTCCTCGACGGCGGCATCCGGCGCGGCAGCGATGTCGTGAAGGCGGTGGCGCTCGGTGCGCGTGCCGTACTGATCGGGCGCGCGTACCTCTGGGGTCTGGCGGCCAACGGTCAGGCCGGTGTCGAGAACGTTCTCGACGTCCTGCGTGGCGGCATCGATTCCGCGCTGTTGGGTCTGCGCAAGACTTCGATCACCGACCTGACGCGCGACGACATCGTGATCCCGGCCGGTTTCGAGCGCGCGTTGGGGGTGGGTTCGGGGCAAAACGATTCCGGCAACCGGGATTTCACGACCGACGCAACGGTCGTCAGCGGCGCCGCGCCTCGTTAGTATCGGCGGTTGGGCAGCACCGCCGGAGGGGGATTTCGTGAGTGTGGTTTCGGATATCGAGGGTTCGCGTCGGCGAATCATGATGTCGCGCAGCGTGTCCTACACGCTGCCCGCCGTGGTGGCGGTGGCACTGGTCTCGGCCGGATGTGGCACCGCCACCCCGAAACCGGCACCGCGCGCGGCGTCGGCCACGCTCACGACCACCTCGAAGCCCCCGACGACGACTTCCCGGACGGCCACCACGACCGCGGCCGCCGCCCAACCGGCGTCCGTCGGTGTCTGTGTGGACACGACGACCGACGTCCGGGTGGCCGACGATCAGTGCGACACCGCGGGCACCAGGTACTCGCGCTTCTGGTACCAGCACACCGATACCTTCGTGTACCCGGCGATCGGCGTCGCGGTCGCGCTGGCGGCGGGCAGTTTCCTGCGCCCGACCAGCGGTGAGATCTTCGATCGCGGCGCACCGACCAAGGGCGGCACCGTCGCGCGCGGTGGTCTGGGCAAGACCCGCCCCGATTCCTCCGGCGGGGGCGGCGGCAGCGCCGGGTCCTAGTCCTCGCCGGGCGCGGCGGTTTGCAGGCGACCGACCGGGTCGTCGGCCTTCGCGCCGCGATGATGGTCGACGAGCACGTCGTAGATCTCCGCCAGGGTGGCGAGCTGGTCGCGATCCAACACGTCGATCATGTGTTTGCGCACGCTGCGCACGTGCGCGGGCGCGGCCGTGGTGAGCAGTTGTCCGCCGGTCGGGGTCAGCTTGGCCACGGTGCGGCGTTGGTCGTGCGGCATCGTCTCGCGTGAGACCAGGCCGCGCTTCTGCATGCGGGTGATCTGGTGCGAGAGCCTGCTCTGCGACCATTCGAGCGCGCAGGCCAGATCGGCGAAGGTGAGCCGCTGGCCCGGTGCGTCGGCTAGGTAGACCATGACGGAATACTCGACATAGCTCAGGTTGGCTGCCCTGCCTGCGTCACGTCCGATCGCCGCGGCGATCAGGTCGCGGGTCCGGACATAGCCCAGCCAGGCACGCATTTCGACATCATCGAGCCACTGTGGATCGGTCACGATCGAGCTCCAGATTCTGAAGGTGCAGGCTTCGGATTGAACGGTGCACTCCCGCCACCGCCCGGAGAATGGGTAGCACCGTTTGGGTTGAACGTGCAACCTCGATATTAGTTAGGGTCAGTCAGGAACCTCACATAGGGTTGCCTAACCGCCGTGCGGGTGTGGGTGGTCGTTAGGCTGCGGATTGCTTTGTGACCAGCCCTGCCTGGTGCTCCGCAGTGTTGCGGTGCCCGCCCTGCCCGAAGGAGTGCGATCCGTGACCGCGCCGGAGTTCCGCTATTCCGATCTGCTTCCGATCGGCGCCGACGAGACGCCCTATCGCCTGCTCACCAGCGAGGGGGTCAGTACCTTCGAGCACAACGGGCGCACCTTCTTGCAGGTCGAGCCCGAGGCGTTGCGGCTGCTGACCGAGACAGCGATCCACGACATCAGCCACTACCTGCGGCCCGCGCACCTGCGCCAGCTGCGCAAGATCATCGACGACCCCGAGTCCTCGGGCAACGACCGTTTCGTCGCGCTCGACCTGCTCAAGAACCTCAACATCTCCGCCGGCGGCGTGCTGCCGATGTGTCAGGACACCGGCACCGCGATCGTGATGGGCAAGAAGAGCGAGGGCGTGCTCACCGGTGTCGACGACGCCGAATGGCTCAGCCGCGGCATCTTCGACGCCTACACCAAGCTGAACCTGCGCTACTCCCAGCTCGCTCCGATCACCATGTGGGACGAGAAGAACACCGGCACCAACCTGCCCGCCCAGATCGAGCTGTATTCGACCGAGGGCGACGCCGACAACCCGGTGTACAAGTTCCTGTTCATGGCCAAGGGCGGCGGCTCGGCCAACAAGTCGTTCCTGTACCAGGAGACCAAGGCCGTCCTGAACCCCGAGCGCATGCTCGAGTTCCTCGACGAGAAGATCCGCTCGCTGGGCACCGCGGCCTGCCCGCCGTACCACCTCGCGGTGGTCATCGGCGGTACCAGCGCCGAATTCGCCTTGAAGACAGCGAAATACGCCTCGGCGCACTACCTGGACAACCTGCCCACCGAGGGCTCCATCACCGGTCACGCGTTCCGTGACGTCGAGCTCGAAGAAGAGGTCTTTCAGCTCACCCGTGAGTTCGGCATCGGCGCGCAGTTCGGCGGCAAGTACTTCTGCCACGACGTGCGCGTGGTCCGCCTGCCCCGCCACGGCGCGTCCTGCCCCGTCGCGATCGCCGTGTCCTGCTCGGCCGATCGCCAGGCACTGGCCAAGATCACCAAGGACGGCATCTTCCTGGAGCAGCTGGAAACCGAACCGGCCCAGTACCTTCCGGAGCAGACCGCCGACATCCTCGGTGGCGACGTGGTGAAGATCGATCTCAATCGCCCGATGGACGAGATCCGCGCCGAGTTGTCGAAATACCCGGTGAAGACCCGTCTTTCGCTGACCGGTCCCTTGGTCGTGGCCCGCGACATCGCCCACGCCAAGATCAAGGAACGCCTCGACGCGGGCGAACCCATGCCGCAGTACCTGCGCGACATGGCCGTCTACTACGCGGGTCCGGCCAAGACCCCCGAGGGCTATGCCTCGGGCTCCTTCGGTCCCACCACCGCCGGGCGGATGGACTCCTACGTCGACCAGTTCCAGGCCGCGGGCGGCTCCATGGTCATGCTCGCCAAGGGCAACCGCTCGGCCCAGGTCACCAAGGCATGCCACGAACACGGCGGCTTCTACCTCGGTTCCATCGGCGGCCCCGCCGCCCGCCTCGCCCTCGACTGCATCAAGAACGTCGAGGTCCTGGAATACGCCGAACTCGGCATGGAAGCCGTGTGGAAGATCGACGTCGAAGACTTCCCCGCGTTCATCGTCGTCGACGACAAGGGCAACGACTTCTTCGCCGAGACCTCCAAGCCCATCGCCCTGCGCGTGCGCACCCGTTCCAAGGAACGCGTGTAGTCATCCGGCTCCGATACCCCGGTATCCGCTGCGGCGGGTGCCGGGGTTTCGTCTGTTTCGCGAGCTCGGCGGTGCCCGTCACCCGGTGTAATGTGACGCCCGACATACGGCGGACAGGGCCTGACAGGGGTGCGGATTGGTGAGCGGTTCAGTGCCGAGGGGGCGGGTGACGCGCAGCGCGAAGTTGGGGCAGTTCGCCGCCGGTCAGGCCATGCGGGAAGTCGGGCGGCGGCTGTCGATGATAGGCCGCACCGACGAGGCGCGGGAGGTACTGGCCGAGAGGTCGGCGATGATGAAGGCCCAGCAGATCGTCGCGGTCCTGGGGAGCATGAAGGGCTCGGCGATGAAACTCGGGCAGATGGGGTCGGTGCTCGATCTCGACTTCGTGCCCGAAGCCCATCGAGAGCAGTTCCGTGCCCAGCTCGCGGCCCTGCAGGACCGGGCGCCCGCGATGCCGTTCTCGACGATGCGGCAGGTGATCGAGGACGATCTCGGTCCCTTGTCGCGGACCTTCGTCGAGTTCGGTGAGACAGCGATCGCGGCGGCGTCGATCGGCCAGGTGCACCGGGCACGTCTGCACGACGGGCGTGTCGTCGCGGTCAAGGTGAAGTATCCCGGGGTCGAGCGCGCCGTCCACGCCGATATCAGCAATCTCGAGTTCCTCGCCAAGATGGCGAGAACGGCGCTGCCGAGCTTGGCCGATACGGGCGTGCTGGAGGAGGTCGCCAGCAATCTGCGCAGCGAACTCGACTACGAGCGCGAGGCTCGAACTCAGCATCGGGTCGCGCAGCGCTATCGTGGCCATCCGTTCATCACCGTGCCCGACAGCATCGAGGAATTCTGTACGCACAACGTGCTGGTCACCGAATTCGTCGAGGGGCATCCCTTTTCGCATATCCAGACCCTGCCCGCCGCCGAACGTGACCGGCTCGGTGAACTGATCTATCGCTTCTATATCGCCGGTCTGTTCGCCGACAACGAGTTCTGTGGCGATCCGCATCCGGGCAATGTGCTGCTGGCCGCCGACGGCAAGCTCGCCTTCGTCGACTTCGGTCTCTACAAGGAGATGGACCCCGATCACGTCGAATTCGAACGTGATGTCCTGCGGGCAGCCGCGGAAGGCCGGGGCGAGGATCTGTTCGCGGCGTGGGTGGGTAGGGGGATCATCGACCCCGATTCCGAGGTCACCGCGGAGGAGAGTCTGGCCTACGTCTGGGCCGCCACCGGCTGGCACCTGCTCGACGAGGCCGTCACGATCACCCCCGAATTGGCGACCGGCGCACTGCTTCTCGCCATCGATCCGCGCTCGTCGGACTTCCAGGGCATGCACAAACAGCTGTTGCCGCCCGAACACGTGTTCTCCCGTCGCGCCGACCTGTTCACCTTCGCCACCCTCGGTCAGCTGCGCGCCACCGCCAACTGGCATCAGCTCGCCCGCGAATGGCTCTACGACGAACCTCCGCAGACCGAAACCGGCCGGGTGATCCAGCAGTGGCGCCTCGGTCTCGGCGACCGGGCGGGTCGATAGAATCCGCCTATGAAAACTGTGCTCGGCCGCGCGGCCGACCGGATCCTGGTGACGATGACGGCCGCCGCCGCAGTGACCGCCGTCGGCATCGGCACCGTCGGCGCCCAGCCCGAGCCGCGCGAACAGTTCCAATCGGCCGCGGGCACCGAAGGCCTCGACCCACCGCTCGCCGCCGCCTACACCCTCGCCGAGAAGCAGGCCCATGCCGAGGATGTGCCGCTGTCGATCACCTCCGGCCATCGCACCTACGAGCAGCAGCAATGGCTCTGGCAGGACGGCCTCGCCACCTACGGCAGCCCCGAGGAAGCGCGCCGCTGGGTGCTGCCGCCGGAGGAATCCACCCATGTCTCCGGTCGCGCCGTCGATGTCGGCCCGCAGGTGGGGGCGCAGTGGCTCGAGAACAACGGCAACCGGTGGGGGTTGTGCCGCACCTTCGACAACGAGTGGTGGCATTTCGAGTTGGTCACCGCGCCCGGCACACCGTGTCCGCCTCGGGTACCGGACGCGAGCCAACGCTAGAGCGGAACCAGTTCAGCGCAGCGCGGCGAAGAATGTCCGGATGTCGGCGACGTGGGCGACGGGTTCCTCCATCGCGACGAAATGGTTGCCCGGATTTCCCGACGGCCAGTGGGTGATCTTGTTGCCCCGGTCGGCGAGGGTGCGCATGAGCGGTGAACCGCCGCCGTAGACGCCGGTCGGCACCAGGTTCTGGTCGGTGGGCCAACTGAATCCGCCACCGTCGCGCAGTCCGTCGTACATCGGCCAGGACGAGGTGCCGGTGGTCTGGGTGAACCAGTACAGGGCGATGTTGGTCAGCAGGTGGTCGCGCTCGATCACGTCTTCGGCGCGGTCGGCCATGTAGGCGAACTCCTGGAACTTCTGCATCATCCATGCCAGCAGTGCGACCGGCGAATCGTTCCAGCCGAGGGCGAAGGTTTGCGGCGCCGCCCGCAACAGGGCGTGGTGGTCGACGCCGCCGGTCATCCACTGCTGCATTTCCGCCCACTGCGCGCGATCCTCGGCCGACATCGCGGGCACGTCTGCCTCGGTCGGCATGCCGATCCCGCCGTCGAGATGCACGCCGATCACGTGTTCCGGGGCGGCGAGCGCCATCTCCGGCGCGATGTAGGCGCCGAGGTCACCGCCCTGCGTGCCGTAGCGGTCATAGCCGAGGCGGTCCATCAGAGTGGCCCACATCGCGGCGACCCGTGCGGTGGTCATTCCGGGTTCGCGCGGCGCCGCCGAGAAGGCGAAGCCGGGGACGGACGGGATCACCACGTCGAAGGCGAGCGCGGGGTCGAGGCCATGGGCGCGCGGATCGGTGAGTGGGCCGATGGTGCGGGTGAACTCCACGAACGAGTTGGGCCAGCCGTGGGTCAGCAGCAGCGGCACCGCGTCGGGCTCGGGGGAGCGAACGTGCACGAAATGGACGTCGAGGCCGTCGATCTCGGTGAGGAACTGGGGAAACGCATTCAGCGCGGCTTCTTGTGCCCGCCAATCGAATTCGTGCACCCAGTACTGGGCGAGCTCGCGCAGGTACTCGGCGGGGATGCCGCGCTCCCAGCCTTCGCCCGGCAGTTGAGCCGCCCAGCGCGCCCTGCTCAGCCGGTCGTGCAGGTCGTCGATCTCGGACTGGGGGATGTCGATGCGGAACGGGCGAATGGTGCTCATCGGAACTCCTCGGTGTCGGTGTGATTCCGACGTTACGAACCATCTAGGACAGCTTCGGTCCTAGATATCCGGCAGAATCGAGAACATGACCGACACCGCCGCCCGCCTGCTCCGTTTGCTCTCCCTGTTGCAGATGCCACGGGAGTGGCCGGGCAGCGAACTGGCCGATCGGCTCGGCGTCACCGACCGGACCGTGCGACGCGACGTCGACCGGCTGCGGGAGCTGGGGTACCCGGTGGTCGCGGCGATGGGTGCCGCCGGTGGGTACCGGCTCACCGCGGGTTCGGCGTTGCCGCCGTTGATCCTCGACGCGGACGAGGCGGTCGCGGTGGCTGTCGGGCTGAGAGTCGCTGCGGGACAAGCGGTCGCGGGCATCGAGGACGCCTCGGTGCGGGCCTTGACCAAACTCGAGCAAGTCCTGCCGGCGAAACTGCGCAGACGGGTGCGCGTGGTCGGTTCGGCGGTCGCGGTCCGCGCGGGCGAGGGCCCGACCGTCGACCCCGAGGTCCTCACCACCCTCGCCGCCGCTGTCACCAACCGAGAACGCCTGCGCTTCACCTACCGTGACGCCACCGGCGCCGAATCCCGCCGCCACACCGAGCCCGCCGGTGTCGTCGCAGCGGGCCGCCGCTGGTACCTCGTCGCCTACGATCTCGACCGCGACGCCTGGCGCAGCTACCGCGCCGACCGCATCGAAACCCCCCACCCCACCGGCGCCCGCATCACCCCCCGCGACCTCCCCGCCGCTGATCCGGCCGACTACGTCGCAGGCCGCCGAACCGACTGGGCCACACCCGAATACCACGTCGACGTCACCATCGAAGCACCACACGGTCGCATCGCGGGCCGCCTCGGCGAAGAACCGAACACCCTGCACCCCGTCAGCGACGCCACGTGCCGTCTCACCGCCACCCGAGACGACGACCCCGCGTGGCTCGCCACCCAGCTGACCACCCTCGGTGTCCCCTTCCACGTACGCAATTCGCCAGAACTGGCCGCGAGTATGCGCACCCTCGTGCACCGCCTGACCGCCGCCTTGCCGACCGGGTAACCCGGCCACCATCGCGCCCTCGCCGAGCCGGCCGCAGAGTAGGTTATGGCTATGGCGGGTAGCGGGCGAAGGAGGTCATTGTGACTTCCGGGGAGATGCTTCGCGCTGAAGGCGAAGCCAAGGGTGAAGCCAACCTTCTGATCCGACTGCTCGGGCGTAAGTTCGGTGAACTGTCCGAATCGACCATTCGTCAGGTCAGGGCGGCGAGCCCCGGCGATCTGCATCGCTGGGCCGACCAGATTCTTACCGCGTCGACCATCGAGGACACTCTCGCCTGAGTCGTTGCGGCCGCCGCTGTCCAGCGAGCTCTCAGCCGGCCCAGATCAGCGGGGGCCAATCCGAACCGCTTGTAGTGTGAGGCGGGTGGTCGATGACTCGCGAGTGCCGTGCAGGTCGACTTACATCGGGGTCGATCGCGCGCTCGCAGGAGCGCTGCTCGCACTCGATGACGCGTTCGCAGCACTAGGTCCGCCGACCGCTATCGAGGCTTGCTCGTGCTGCCGGAATCCGGCGGACTACGCGGTACTGCTGAACAAGCCGCGCCATCAGCTCACCGGAACCGAGCTGGGCGTCTATGCCTTTCGTGTGTTGGGCACGGTGGGGTCGGAGGCGGATCTGCGTTACTTGACCGGTCGCATCCTGCAACTGCTCCACACCGACGATCCGCACATGCCCGATATGGAGGTCGTGTATTGCAAACTCGGCAGCGTCGGCTGGCAATCGTGGCCACAGGCCGACGCGATCGCCGAGGTGCTGGACGCGTGGTGGCACAGCATGTTCACCACTGCGCATCCACGAACGGGCATCGCTGTCGTCCTCTGCGCACTGGGTGCGGCTGAGTCCACGATCGCCGCGCGGCTCGCGGAGTGGGAGCTGCTCGATTCTGCGCTGTCGGTGCGGAATCTGCACGAGTTCGTCGTGCACGGATGCCGGCTCGCGGACAGCAGGGTGATTCCGACGAACTCCTACTGGGACCGCGGCTGGGTCGCGTACGACGAACTGGTCGGCTGGCTCAGCGATGGGTCTGCCATGGAAGCTGTGACCGCGGCATTCGACCGGACCGTGGATCTCGACCTGCTCGACTTGCTCGTCGAGATCCACGATGTCCTCGGGTGGGCTCGACCAGTCGCCCGCGCCTCGTAAGCGGCCGTGTGCCTACGAGGCGACTCCTGATCGAACGACCCCGGGTGTCCGGTGACGCGCTCCCCGCGCTACGGCACCCGAGCCGGGTCAGGGGCGGGCGGCGAGGGCTTCGACCTCGAACAGCACATCGGGAGTGGCGAGGCTCGCGACGCCGATGAGGGTCTGAGTGGGTGGGGTCGTGCCCCAGTTCGCCTGTACCGCGGCCGCGATGGGGCCGAGTTTGGTGACGTCGTGATGCACGACGTAGGTCCGGAGCTGGACGACGTGGCCGAGGTCGAGGCCGTGGGCGGCCAGTGCGGTGGCGATGTTGCGGAAGGTCTGGTCGACCTGGTCGGTGAAGTCCGGGGAGACGACCGCGCCGTCGGGTCGGGAGCCGTACTGACCCGAGACGAGAACCAGCTCCGTTCCCGCGGGGACGACGGCGGTGTGGCTGTAGCCGAAGGGAATCGGATCGTGTAGGCCGTCGGGGTTGACGACGGTGTGGGTCGGGCGGGGTGCGTGCTCGGTGTTCGTCATGCCGATGAACCTGCCAGGAATACACGACATCCTGTGTCGTGTATTCCTGGCATAGTTTTTCCTATGCGAGCTGACCGGTTGGTCTCCCTGGTGCTCCTGCTGCGTCGCCACGGTCGGCTGTCGGCCGAAACCCTCGCGCGCGAGCTGGAGGTGTCCACCCGCACCGTGCTGCGCGACATCGAGGCGCTGTCCACCGCCGGCGTGCCTGTCTACGCCGAACGCGGCAGGCACGGCGGGTTCGCGTTGTTGCCCGGGTTCCGGACCGAGCTCACCGGGCTGAATCACGACGAGGCACTGGCGTTGCTGATCGCTGGATCACGGCGTGGCGCACAGGCGTTCGGGCTCGGCTCGGCGCTCGCGTCGGCCATGCTCAAGGTGGTCGACGCGCTGCCCGAGAACTATCGGGAGATCGCGAGCGACGCGGCCGAGCGATTGCTCATCGACCCGGAGACCGACCTCCTGTCGCGGCGGCTGGACACCGAGGACCTGTCCGACACGATCGTGACCGAGGTCCGGCGCGCGGTGCTCGCCGGACACAAGCTGCGCATCAACTACGAGGCCGTCGGCCATGGCGCCGAATGGCGCACGGTGGACCCGATCGGCCTGGTCACCGTCCGACGCCAGGGCTATTTGCTCGCGACGAGATCCGGCGCGGACCGCACCTACCGACTGTCGCGGATCGTGGCCGCCGAGGAGCTCGACGAACCCGCACAGCGACCGGACCGGGTCGATCTGGATCAGGCATGGCAGCAACGCAGCGAGCAGTTCCGCGCCGGTGGCGATCTGGTCACCGTGCAGGTTCGGGTGAACCCGACGCGGCGCGAGGAACTGGTCGGCACCGCGCTGGCCGTCCACAGCGAGGAAGCGGACCACGATGGCGTGCTGCGGCTGGAGGTCACCTTCCAGGATTCCAGACATGCCGAGTGGGCGATGTGGCAGCTCGCCACTGACGCGGAGGTGCTGACCCCACCGTGGTTGCGCACTTCCCTGCGCAAGCGAGCCGCCGCGCTCGCCACGTGCTACGAAACGTCATCCGGCAGTTGATGGGCCGCAGGGACCCGCGAGTTCAGCCCACCGATGCCGGTTCGCCGGGCATGCCCTCCAGCGTCAACCCGCCCTCGATGGTGTTGGCAACGCGACGGCGGTTGGGGGAGCCCAGTGCCGTGGTGAGGTCGCCGCCGTCGTGTTCGGCGAGGAGCTCACCGCTGTCCCAGACGAGAAGTGTCGCGCTGACAGTATTCTCGGCGGTGGAATGAGCCAGGTCGTAATGCGCGCAGCCGGGGACGTGGGCGTAGGTGATCCACAGGTCGTAACCGGTCATGAACAGGTCGAGGTCGAATTGCACGCTGAGGCTGAGCAATTCGCTGCGACCGTTGTCGTCGACGCCGGCGAAGGCTTCGTCGAGGGCCAGCAGGCGCGGAGCCTGCGGATCGGCCGAGTCGAGCATCACGTGGGCGGCGGCGAAGAGGGGAAGGTGCAGCGAGACCGACTGTTCGCCGCCGGAGAGGGCGCTGTGGCGGGCGACGGTGAGTTTGTCCTCGGTGCCGTCGCCGGAGATGAGGGTGAACGAGAAGACTCGCCAGGTGCGGTAATCGAGGGTGGCGGCGAGGATTTCGGGGTACGAGCGTTCCGGGTGCGCGGTGCGGGCGGCGCGGATCTCGGCCGCGAAATGGGCGCGGACCGAGCCGAGGTCTTCCGAACTGAGGGCGGTGGTGTCGCGGTCGAGGAGTTTGCATATCGAGCGCGCGGACTCCGACAGTCCGTCGGCGAGGATCCAGTGTACGCCGATGGTGTTGCCCGACGACATCCGCCGCTGCTTCATCTCCGCGCCCATGCGGGAGATGAGTTCGCGAGCGTCGGTGGTGCGTTCGTGGATCTGCTGGGCCAGGCCCGTGAGCAGCGCGTCTTCGAGGATGCGGCGTTCGGCGTCGGTGAGCAGTAGTTCCTGGTCACGGCGGGCGGCGTCGATGCGGGCGGCGAAGTCGGCGAGGGCGGCCTGGCCGTTCTCGTCGTGGACGGCGACGACGGTGAGCCCGTCGGCGGCGTCCCAGTTCAGACGGTAGTCACGACCGGATGCAGTGAGCGCGGCATCGAACTCCTGGAGTGCGCTGGTCACCGCGGACCGGGTGGACTTGCGACCGGCTTCGGTGGCGCGCACCTGGCTGGTGGCGGTGTCGAGGTCGGCGAACAGGGCCGCCACCTCGTCGGGCAGGACGACCGGGTCGGTTTCCGGGCCTGCGGCGACGATGCGGTACTGCAGCTGTTCCGGGGTGGACCACGCGGCATCGCTGCTGGGCCAACGGTGTTCGACCGAGGCGCCGAGCAGGCTCAGCAGGTCGGGGCGGGCGTAGGGGGCCAGCGAACGCACCTCGCCGAGCACCTCGGTGAGCGCGGTGGCGAGCGCTTCGTTGGCGGTGCGATAGGCGGCCTCGGCGTCGCCGACCGCCTCGATGGCGGCATTGGCGGCCTTGCGCGCGGCCCGCTGTTCGGCCTTGGCTGCCTCGATGGCGCCACGGGCCAGCTCGAGGTCGCGGTCGATGTCGGCAGCACTGGCGCCCAACGCCTCTCGCAGCGTTTCGAGTTTGCGTTGCTGTTCGGTATAGCCGAGCCGGGCCGCCTCGGCCTCTTCGGCGAACGCCTCGGCCAGGGCCCGCGCTTCGTCGTGCCGGTCGGCGCCCTCGCGTTCGCGTTCGCGTTCCCGCTCGTGCTCGGCGCGCAGGCGGAGCAGTCCGGTGCCGGTGTTCTCGAAATGCCGGATAGCGGCGGCCAGCGCGTCGAGTTCGCGCGCCTCGCGGGGGGTTCGGTGTGCCGCGGCGGCGGCGCGAACCTTCTTGTCCAGGGCCGCGACTTCGGCGACGGCCTGGTCGAGTTCGCGCTCGGCCTGCGTCGCGGCCTCCACCCGTGAACGCATCAGACCGGCGGTCTCGGCTACGGCCCGCAAGGCGGAGGTCACCGCCGACGGGCGCGGCAGAGCCTTGGCAGCTGCCGACAACGCGGCCAATTGCGCAGTGGCCGAAGCGTCTTCGGCCCGCGCGGCGTCGTGCTCGGCAGCGGCGGCCTCGATCGCCGCTTCGATCTCGGCGAGGCGGGACTCACGCCTGCGGGCTCGCGCGGTCGTCCCGATGAACTCGGCCTCGGGCTTGTGGTGGTGGCCGACGAGAACGCCCTGTCGGAAGGATCCGGCGAGGCCGACCACGACGTGCGGGGTGTCGGTGGTGGTCAGCGCGGTGAGCGCTGCCCCGGTGCACGACGCTGCGCCGGGGGTCGCGGTGGCGCGCGTCGTCGAGTCCGGGCCGGCGTCGTGGACAGCGATGGAGGCCAGCACGGCGGCGACCGTCTCGGTGGGAACCGTGAGCGCGGCGGAATCCTCTTCGACGACAAGGACATCGGCGAGCGTGCGGCCGGGTGGCCGCTGGTCTACCGGCAAGGGGAGCAGGAAGTGGTCGGAGTCGATGTCGGCGGGCAGGGTCGGGCCGCAAATCCAGCTGTCGAGCAGGCCGCCGGACTGCAGCGCCGCTTCGATGCCGGCCGCGTCCTGAGCGGACACCGAGTCGGCGAACCGCACCAGCTGCCAGAGCGGAGCACCCGGAAGTTCTTCTCGGGCAACGGTTCTGATGGGATGCGGTGGGGGAGCGTCGTCGCGCTGGGCGGCGATCTGTTTACGTTCGGCAGTCAGCGCGTCGCGGCGCGCAGCGGCAGCGTTCGCGTGGGACCGGGCTTCCTGGCGTCGGGTGCGAATCTGTTCCTGCAGTGGCTCGCATCGTTCGGCCAAAACCTCTGATGCCGAGGGAATGTCGGCCACTCCCGCGCCGGCCAAGGCAGCGTCGAGCGCCTCGAACAAGCCCTCGGCACGACCTCGGTCGGCCGCGGCGTCGACCGGCCCGCTGGTGTGCGGCGCGCTTCCGGAGGCTTCCAAGGGCACACCTTCGAGTTCGGTGACCGGTGTGAAAACCTCGGTGTTGGTGTTCCACCAGGTGCGCAGGGCAGCCGCGGATTCGCCGCGGGCCAGGGCAACCGCCGCTTCGGCGTGGGCAACTTCCGCGGCGGCGGAGTCACGCAGTTCGATCGTGCGTTCGGCGAGGCGCTCGGAACGGGTGCGGTCCGCTGCGGCGGTTTCCCACTTGCCCAGTGCCTTTCGTACGGCGCGGACATCGGCGTCGCGTTCTTCGGCGTGGCCGCGGACCGCCGCGGTGAACTGGTCGCCCCGGCCTTCGGCGCTGGGCGGAGTCCATTCGATGCCTGCTTCTTCGGCGGCGGCGCGGACCGCGTCTTCGCCGCGGACGAGGGCGGCTGCCGCGGTGCGCACCCCTTCGGTGGCCCGGGAAGCTTCTTCGGCGCGGCGTTGCAGAGTATGTGCGGCTTCGGCGGCCTTGTCGCGGTGGGCCGCGGCGGAGGTTTCGAGGCGGCGGACAGCGTCGGCCAGGTCGTCGAGTTGCTGTTTGCCCTCGTAGGCGCTGGAGCGTTGGAGGTTCTCGCGGTCGGCGATGGCCTGTTCGTAGGCGTGATCGGCGTTTTCGGCTCTGGTCTCGGCTTCGGTGCGGTCGGTTTCGCGACGGGTCCGCAGGGCCGTCGCGGCGAAGAGCGCGGTGGAGGCGTTGGTGACGGCGTCGAGGCGGGTGCGGAGCTGGTCGACATCGGTTTTCGCCTGTACCGCGAGGTATTTGCGGTACACGTCGACGAAACGGCGGGTAGCGGTGTCGGCCTGGACGAGGCCGTCGAGGGTCCGGCCCACCTCTTCCATATCGCTGAACGAGCGAGCGGCATCGAGGATCAACTGCTCGTCGAGAGGGCGAAGGCCGTCGGTGAGGGCCTGGGAGAGCCCACGTGGGTCGAGGTTCTTGGCGAGCTGGGGCCTTCGCAGGGTGAGAATCAGGTTGATCAGCTGGTCGTAGCGCTGCACGCCGAGCCCGAACATGCGCGCGTCGATCGCCGCGCGGTACTCGACGGGACGGTCGACGATGGCGTCGCTGCCGATCTGCTCGGCCAGTTGCTTACGGGTGAGCGGACGGTCGTCGGGGCCGATGAGGGAGAAGTCCACCCCGGCGCGGCCGTCGGCGACGAAGTACCAGCGGGTCACCTTGTCCGAGGAGCGGGTGGCGCGCATGCCGATACCGACGGTGACGGTTTCGGGATCGTCCCAGCTGCCGCGCGCGAACTCCATCCACACATACGAGTAGGCCGACTCCTGCTTGCGGTACAGCAGATTCGACTTCATGGTGCGTTCTTCACCGGCGAACGGGTTCAGCCTGCGCGGTTCGATCCGCCCGTCCAGCACGAACGGGAACAGCACCTCCAGCGCCTTGGTCTTACCGGAACCGTTGGGTCCGCGCAGCACCAGACGGCCGTCGGCGAAACTGAACTCCTGATCGCGGTAGTCCCACAGATTGACGATGCCCGCCCGGGTCGGGACGAACCGCACTCCGCCGTGAATGAGTGACATGCTCAGACCCCTGCCTCTCCGGTGCTGCCGTCGGTATCGGCGGCGGTGACGAACAATTCCTCGGCCTTGCGCACTCGCACGGTGACCACCGCGCCCCGATATCTGGCCAGTGCGGGCAATACCAGCAGCCCGTCGACGACCGGCCGGATCAGCCGCAGCTTGGCGAGCAGCGCGAGCACCTCGGTGGTGAGCCCGCCGACATCGGCCTGCCATTGCGCGGCGAAGGTCGCGCCGTAGCGGTCGGTGAGCGCGACGACCGTGGCGCGCACCCAGGCGTCGTCCAGGAACGGATAGGTAACCGGTTCGGGAGAATCGGTCTCATCGTCATCGAAATCTGTTGCGGCAGTATTTATTTCGATGTCGTCGGCGAGCGGAGCGAACACGCCCGCGGTGGGGATGGACGCATCGAGTTGCTCGAGCAACGTGTTGTCAGGGGCGAGCGCTCCGGGACGGCGGGCGACCGGGTTGTCGATGTCGAGAACCGCGTCGGCGATCTCACCGATCAGTAGCAGCGCCACCTGTGCCAGGGTGCCGGTGCCGGGGAAGCGGGTATCGGACAGCCGACCCGAGGTGTCGATCAACGCCACACCCTCGGCCCGGCGTTCGGCCCGCAGGCCGGTGCAGTATTCGACCTCGCCGACCAGCCGGTCCTGGCCCAGCAGCGCCCGCTCGGCGTCCGACAGTTCGTCGAGATAGACGACCGGGCGCTCGACCAGTGCCCGGCGAACCCGGCGGGCCTGATCGGGCGATGCCTGGTCGGCGTCATCGGCCAGCAAACCGCGCACGCTGTGCAGGTGTTGGAGTGCTCGCGGCGGCCGGAACAGGGCGAACACCACCGGTCGGTCGATGTCGTAGAGCGCCTCGCCCGCCTCCGGGTCGCTGGCCCAGCCCCCCGCGTCGCCGTCGGCCAACGTCAGCGCGCCACGTGCGCCGAGCCAGCCGACGGCGTCGACGAAGGCGTCGCGATCGGCGGCCCGCTCGGTCGACAGGTCGATGCCCTCGATCCGGCTCGCGTAATCGGCGACGTGCTCGGCCAATTCCGAGAGGGTGATCTGGTCGCCCGCCCGGCCGAGGGCGGCCAGCGCCAACGACAGGTAGGCATAGCGGCGGCGGTCGAAGACGCGGTCGTTGACGCTGCGAGCGGGCCGGGCATCGTCGAGTCGATCGTGGACCGGGTAGAGCCGGGCCGTGGTCTCGGTGACTTCCAGTCGGTAGCCGAACAATTCGGCCAGGTCCTCGCGGAGCTCGGTCGCCCAGCGGCGGATCAACGGCAATGCGATCCGATCGGGGTAGACGCGGGTGACCAGGTGATTGGCCAGCATCACCCGCGCCGCCCGCTGATAGCTGTCCAGTGCCAGCGCGTCGATCCGTTGCCGCTTCATCGCGCAACCCCCCGTCGCGCCGAACCACTGCGTACCTCGAGGCGGCGATTGTTCAGATGCAGCAGTCCCACCGCGGTGCGGATCACCGTCGACCCGTCGCACGGCCGCACCGTCAACGTCACACCGTTGTCGGAACCTGTTGTGCCGTCGACGTTTCCGCTCACCGGCACCCAGGCGGTGGAAGCCGCGTCGAGCAGGCGCAACAGCACCTCGGTCTCACGCTGATCGAGCACCCGCTCGTGCACATTGCCCTTCGACAGCGAGGCGGCGGCCGCGGCCCGGTCCCGCTGCGCCGCCAGTTGGGCCTCACGCAACCGCCGCACGCCCGCGTCGTTGCGCGCGATCCGGGCGGGCGCGCCCGCGGTGGGTGCGCGCCCGGTCTCGGCCAGGGTGCGCGAGATCTCCAACGGCGGTGCGTCCCACCAGGAACGGCTGGTCGGGATCAGCTCCGCATCGGGATGTTCCAGCGACAGATGACGCGGCTTGCCGAGCCCGAACACCGCGTCGTAGAGCGCGTGCGCACCGCCCGCGGTGGGAGTGGCGACGAACCATTCGGCCAGGTGCCGCAACGCCGATTCCCGACTGATGCCGCCGCGGCGGGTCTCGGTGACCCGGCGCAACAGCGACAGCACCGCCGCGATCGCGCTCATCGTCGCCTCGCGCAGCCGGTCGGCTTCACACGTTTCCGCCGACTCGGTGCCCGCGGCGACGAACCAGGTGCGCAACCCGTCCCACCGCGAACGCCAATCCGCTTCGCGCTCGGCCAGGCTCAGCAACACCCGCTCGTCACACCCGGCCGCGCGACCGATCAACTGCTCGACTCCGGTCTCCTCGACCTCGCCGATCGCCGCGGCCAGCCGCGGCGCGAACCGCGCCAGATCCATGCTGAACTCCCGCATGTGCGCCAGCAACGCGTCCTTGTGCGCGAGAAAGGATTCCGGGGTGATCTCGGTCGTGCGTACCAGATCGCCCAGTGACAGGTAGAAATGCGCGGCCCGTGCGGCCATGTCGGTGAGCGCGGCGTCGAGCCTGCGCAGGGTGGTGTAGACCCGCTCGGCATCGCCGTCGCGGTTGGCGGCGGCGAGCGTGCGCAGGTCGGCGAGCAACTCGGGGAGCACGAGCCGCGACAGCGACGCGTCCTCCATGCGGGCCGCGAGCACCCCGGCCACCGCTCGGTAGGCCTGGAAACCGGCCTGCGCGAACTGGTAGACGTAGTGCCGGTTGCGGTACTCGGCCAGCGTCGCCGCCCGGGTGCCGTCGTAGCTGCGTTCGAGCACGCCCCAGCGATGCAACTGCTCGAGCAGGGGGCCGATCTCGACCGCGGGCAGTGGGACACCCGCGGCCGCCTCGACCCGGCCGCCCGCCTCGACCCGGGAAATCCACTCCGCGACGTCGTCGGCGTGCAACAACACCACGTAGGCGGCACGAGCGCTGTCGAAGGCGCGCAGCACCCGCAGGTAGTCGGCGCGTTTCTCGGCGGTCGCGAACGAGAACAACCGCAGACGTTCGTCCCACAGGGCGGGTACGGCGCTGGGCAGGCCGTCGGCGGAGTCGGTCACCGTAGACAGGTTAGTGGTGGCCTTCCCGTGCTCCGCCGGACCCGTCTCCGATCGGCGTGGCATCGCCCGGCGAGCTCATCCGACATTGAGCGATCGCAGCTGCTCGAGGAACGATTGGGTGCGCTGATCTCCTGGGTAGCGTTCGATGATCTCCCTGGCCGCCTCGCCCGCGATCCACGCCAGCGACGGCAGCGACTTGCGACCCGCGGAGAACGCCGCGACGCCCTCCTCGACCGCGCGCTCGAGATCGCGGTCGCGCACCGCGACGACAGCCAGGGTCAGCCGGGCCTCGGAGACCCGCATGGGGTTGCGGACCGAACCGTCCGGTCGGGTCGAATCGCTGATCACCTGCCGGGCGTAGCGTTCGGCCAGTCGATCCTGGCCGGCCACCCGGCAGCAGTCCATCGCGTAGAAGTCGAATTTGGTGGCGTCGACGACGAAGTGGTTGTCCAGATCGGCCGGGTGACCCATCCGCGACAGAATCGCCTTGCCCTCGTCGAGCGCGGTCTGCATCGCGCGACGGTCACCGAGTCGAGCCCAGCCCTTGGCGCGCTGCGCGGCCAACTGCACCCCGACACTCGACGACGTGGTACCGGCCATCGCCTTCTCCGAGACATCGATCGCGCCACGAAAGTTGCCCTGTGTCAACGCGAACCACGCCGACATCTCCGCGGCCCACCCGACGATCTCCGGATTGCCCGCTTCCCGACCGAGGGAATCGGCGGCCCGGCGGGTGGCTTCGGCACCGCCTCTGCGGCCGAGGTCGTAGTCGACGCAACCGACCAGCAACGCCACCCAGCCCGCCAGCACGAGGATCTCTCGATGCTGGCTCAGCGTCAGTCTGCCGTCGAGCAGCGAGGTGATCCGGCGCAGCCACGCGGTCCCCTCGGTATGCAGCGCATGTGGGTCGGCATAGGCGTATTCACAGCACAACCGTTCGGCGGTGATCCGCACCGCGTCCAGTGTGGCGCTGTTGACGTCGGACATCCTGAGTCGTCCGATGAACTCCAAAGTGTCCATACCGGTTGCCGATAACAGCTCGTCATCGCGGTTGGGACGGGACTTCGGGAAGAACGCGGCGGGGACGGTGTCGAACGCGGCCGCGATGATCGGCGCGTAGAACTCGTCAGGTCGCGATTCCCCGGATTCCCAGCGGCGCCAGTTGCGCAGCAAGGTACTGTCCGTCGGCAGGTTGTGGGAGGACTTGGCACGCATCGCGCGAACGGCATCGCCTTGCGACCACCCCCTCGCGTCACGTTCCGAGCGCATCCGAACAGCCCATACGGGTCGATCATCAGTTGCGGTCACGGCGGTAGTATTCCACCAGTTAACGTTCGGCGTCCCGGATAGGGCATGTAGATGTCATCGGATTGACATCTGCTGCCGGGGGCCGCGAGTGTTCATGATGTAAGCAGGTGCTCGGCATGACAACCGGGTTCCCGCTGTGCAGGAGAGCTTGCAGGGCAACGCAGTACCCCCGCGTGGCGCACCGCGCGACGCGGGGGGACCGGTAAACAACAGGTCCGACAACAGAACAGCGATCCCAATCCAACGGAGGTTCGGGTGGAAGCGTTGATCTATGGATACTTGCGGGACGATTTGGCCGATGGCCAGAGCGACCAATTGGAGGATGCGCTACGCAGCCTCGCGCGCACCGCGGGCATGTGCTTCGCCGCGACGTTCCACGAAGCACCCGCGGGTGACGGTGCGGCGTTCGCCGAACTCACCCAGGAACTGAAGCGGGCCGATGCCCACCACGTGGTGGTGCCGTCACTCGATCACCTTGCGGGCCAGACGATTCCGCGTGACCTGCTGATCGCGAAGCTGGCGCACGAGGCGGCCGCTCAGGTACTGACCCTGGAGCGTTAGCCATGGGATCCGACGCATGCGCCGATCCGCCATCTCGGTAGCGGCCGGGCAGGCCTGCCGAGATGCCCGGCAGGCAGAACCGACACCTCGGCGTTCCGCCGCGCTGCCGTCGCGGCGTGCACCCGATCGATATCGCAATCGATGTCGATCGGGGAGTGTCGCCGCTATGAGCCGGGTGCCGCGCTGTCGTCGCGGCGGTGTCAGGGTGAAATGCCCGCCCGGAATGGGGATTTCGCTGCCGTGAGAGTACTCGGCCGCCTATTTCGATGGTAGGTAGGCCATTCGGGCGGCAGCCTCGGTGCGGCCGACCATCACGAACAACTGCGGGCTCCGACGAACTCCCGGTGTACGAGGGCTACAGGCCGAAGCTACCCGGACCGCGCCTGCGCAGGTATTTCTCGAATTCCGCCGCGATGGCGTCGCCGTCGATCTTGGACATGGTCTCGTTGAGGTCGATCGCCGCGTCACCGCGCTCCTCGAGCGAGCGCACGTACTCACTGATCTCCTCGTCGCCGAGGGTCATCTCGTTGACCGCGGCTTCCCACTCCTCGGCCTGTTTCGGCAGCTCGCCGAGCGGGACCTCGATATCGAGGACGTCTTCGACCCGGTGCAGCAGCGCGATGGTCGCCTTCGGGTTCGGCGGTTGCGACACGTAGTGCGGGACCGCGGCCCAGAACGACACCGCGGGCACACCGGCCTTCACACACTGGTCCTGCAACACACCGGTGATCCCGGTCGGGCCCTCGTACCTGGTCTGTTCCAGACTGAACCGCTCGGCGGCCTCGGGACTGTAGGCCGAACCGGTCACCGGCACCGGCCGGGTATGCGGGGTATCGGCCAGCAGCGCGCCGAGGATGACCACGGTCTCCACACCCAGTTGCTCGATGAACTCGAGCAGGTCGTCGCAGAAGCTGCGCCATTTCATATTCGGTTCGATGCCGCGCAGCAGCACCACGTCACGGTCGCTGCCGGGCGGGGAACACACCGACAGCATCGTCGAGGGCCACTGGATCTCCCTGGTCACGCCGTCGACCTGGCGAACCGTGGGCCGGTTCACCTGGTAGTCGTAGTAATCCTCGGAATCGAGCTCGGCCAGCGGCTCGGCATCCCAGATCAACTCCAGATGCTCGATGGCGCCACTGGCGGCATCGCCGGCGTCGTTCCAGCCCTCGAAGGCGGCAACCATGACGGGATTGCGCAAGGTCGGCAGTTCCGTCTCGGGGGTCTCACTGGCATCCACCCGGTCAGCCTAGTGTCTCGTGCGAATTGTTTTGCGGTGACCGACGGTGTTGCGTGTTTCCGCCGCGGACAGTGGCGCAGGCCACTTGATTCACCCACAGTGGTCTTGTTCGTCGGGGGCGCCCTCTAGTCTTGAATCATGTCTGCGTCCTTGCCCACCGGGTTCGATACCACGCTCCTCGACACGCTGCGGCGGCGTGTCGTCATCGGCGACGGCGCGATGGGCACGATGTTGCAGGCCGCGGATCTGTCGCTCGACGACTTCCGTGGCCTCGAGGGTTGCAACGAGATCCTCAACGACACCCGCCCTGATGTGCTCGCCGAGATCCACCGTGCCTACTTCGCCGCAGGCGCGGACGCGGTGGAGACCAACACCTTCGGCTGCAACCTGCCCAACCTCGCCGACTACGACATCCAGGACCGGATTCGGGATCTGGCCGAGCGCGGCACCCGCATCGCCCGCGATGTCGCCGACGAGATGGGTCCCTCGGCCGACGGTACTGCGCGTTATGTCCTGGGCTCGATGGGCCCGGGAACCAAGCTGCCGACCCTGGGTCACGCGCCGTTCGTGTCGCTGCGTGATGCCTACACCGAAGCGGCGCTCGGCATGCTCGACGGCGGCGCCGACGCCATCCTCATCGAGACCTGCCAGGACCTGCTGCAGGTCAAGGCCGCGATCACCGGCAGCCGCCGGGCGATGATCGCCGCCGGTCGCCGGATCCCGATCATCACCCACGTCACCGTGGAGACCACCGGCACGATGCTGGTCGGCAGTGAGATCGGCGCGGCGCTGACCGCGCTGGAACCCCTCGGTATCGACATGATCGGTCTGAACTGCGCGACCGGGCCCGCGGAGATGAGCGAGCACCTGCGGCACCTGTCGCGGCACGCGAACATCCCGGTGTCGGTGATGCCGAACGCGGGTCTGCCGGTGCTCGGGGCCAACGGCGCGGAGTACCCGCTCGACCCCGAAGAGCTCGCCGTCGCGCTGAGCGGGTTCGTCTCCGAGTTCGGGCTGTCGCTGGTCGGTGGTTGCTGTGGCACCACCCCCGAGCACATCCGGCAGGTCGCCGAGGCGGTGCGCGAGGTCGAGAAGACGCTGCCCCCGATCGCGGATCGCCGCCACCCCGAGCACGAGCCTGCCGTGTCGAGCATGTACACCGCTGTCCCGTTCGAGCAGGACGCGTCGATCATGATGATCGGTGAGCGTACGAATGCCAACGGCTCCAAGGCTTTCCGTGACGCGATGCTGGCCGCAGACTGGCAGCGCTGCCTCGAGATCGCCAAGGACCAGACCCGCGACGGCGCGCACATGCTCGACCTGTGCGTCGATTACGTGGGCCGTGACGGCGCCGAGGACATGAACGAGCTGGCTTCGCGGCTGGCGACCGCCTCGACGTTGCCGATCATGCTCGACTCCACCGAAGTGCCGGTGTTGCAGGCCGGTCTGCAGCATCTGGGCGGTCGGTGCGCGGTGAACTCGGTGAACTACGAGGACGGCGCGGGCCCGGATTCGCGGTTCCAGCAGATCATGCGCCTGGTCTCCGAGCACGGCGCCGCGGTCGTCGCGTTGACCATCGACGAAGAGGGTCAGGCGCGCACCGCCGATCACAAGGTCGCGATCGCCGAGCGGCTCATCGACGACATCACCGGCAACTGGGGCCTGGCCGAGTCCGACATCATCATCGACACCCTGACCTTCACCCTCGGCACCGGACAGGAGGAGTCGCGCAAGGATGGTGAGGAGACGATCAAGGCCATCCGCGAGCTCAAGCGCCGCCGCCCGCAGGTGCAGACCACCCTTGGCCTGTCGAATATCTCCTTCGGTCTGAACCCGGCCGCCCGGCAGGTGCTGAACTCGGTGTTCATGCACGAATGTGTGCAGGCGGGTCTGGACTCGGCGATCGTGCACGCCTCGAAGATCCTGCCGATGAGCCGGATCCCCGAGGAGCACCAGCAGGTCGCCCTCGACCTGATCTATGACCGCCGCGGCGAGGACTACGACCCGCTGCAGAAGCTGATGGCGCTGTTCGAGGGTGTCTCGACGGCATCGTCGCGGGCCTCGCGTGCGGAGGAGATGGCTCTGCTGCCGTTGTTCGAGCGTCTCGAGCGGCGCATCGTCGACGGTGAGCGCAACGGTCTGGGCGATGATCTGGACGAGGCGATGCAGACGGTGCCGCCGCTGCAGATCATCAACGAGACGCTGCTGTCGGGCATGAAGACCGTCGGTGAGCTGTTCGGTTCGGGGCAGATGCAGCTGCCGTTCGTGCTGCAGTCGGCCGAGGTGATGAAAACCGCTGTCGCGCACCTGGAACCGCACATGGAAGCCACCGACGACGCGGGCAAGGGCCGCATCGTGCTGGCGACGGTGAAGGGCGATGTCCACGACATCGGCAAGAACCTGGTCGACATCATCTTGTCCAACAACGGCTACGAGGTCGTGAACCTGGGCATCAAGCAGCCGATCGCGACCATCCTCGACGCCGCCCAGGACAAGAAGGCCGACGTGATCGGCATGTCCGGGCTGCTGGTGAAGTCGACGGTGGTGATGAAGGAGAACCTCGGCGAACTCAACACCAAGGGTGTCGCCGAACAGTTCCCGGTGCTGCTCGGCGGCGCCGCGCTGACCCGTTCCTACGTGGAGAACGACCTGACCGAGGTCTACGACGGCGACGTGTACTACGCCCGCGACGCGTTCGAGGGCCTGCGGTTGATGGACGAGATCATGACCGTCAAGCGCGGCGGTGGCCTCGATCCCGACAGCCCCGCGGCGATCGCGGCCAAGGAGAAGGCCGCCGAGCGCAAGGCCCGCCACGAACGGTCCAAGCGGATCGCGGCCGAGCGCAAGGCCGCCGAGGTGCCGATCGTGGTGCCCGAGCGTTCCGACGTCGCCGCGGACCTGCCGGTGCCGACGCCGCCGTTCTGGGGCACACGGGTGGTGAAGGGTCTGCCGCTGGCGGAGTATTCGGGTCTGCTCGACGAGCGGGCGCTGTTCCTGGGCCAGTGGGGTCTGCGTGGTCAGAAGGCCGGCGAAGGGCCGACCTATGAGGACCTGGTGGAGACCGAGGGTCGTCCGCGATTGCGTGCCTGGCTCGAGCGACTCGCCACCGAGGGAGTGCTCCAGCACGCGGCCCTGGTCTACGGGTACTTCCCCGCGGTGTCCGAGGGCGACGAGGTCATCGTGTTGACCGAGCCGAATCCCGATGCGCCACAACGGTATCGGTTCACCTTCCCGCGTCAGCAGCGCGACCGGTTCCTGTGCATCTCGGACTTCATCCGCTCGCGGGAGAAGGCCCGTGAGACCGGACAGGTCGACGTGCTGCCGTTCCAGCTGGTCACCATGGGTCAGCCGATCGCCGACTTCGCGAACGCGCTGTTCGCCGCCGACAACTACCGCGACTATCTCGAGGTGCACGGTGTCGGTGTGCAGCTCACCGAGGCGCTGGCCGAGTACTGGCATCGCCGGGTGCGCGAAGAGCTGACCGTCGACGGCAAGTCCGTGGCGGCCGAGGATCCCGCAGACGTGCAGGACTACTTCAAGCTCGGCTACCGGGGCGCGCGCTACTCCTTCGGTTACGGCGCCTGCCCTGACCTGGAGGATCGTGCCAAGCTGGTCGACCTGCTCGACGCGGGCCGGGTCGGGGTGACGCTCTCGGAAGAGCTGCAGTTGCATCCCGAGCAGTCGACGGACGCGTTCGTGCTGCTGCATCCGGAGGCGAAATACTTCAACGCCTGACACACTGCAGGCACGAGATAGAGGCGTCGGCAGATCGGATCGGTCCCGCGGGCCGGTCCGTTTGTCGTTGTGGCGCTTGTGAGTATGGTCACGATGGGGCGCCGGGTCCACGGGCCGGGCTGTCTCGCAACAGGATCGAAGCAGTTCAGCACGTAGAATTCTCGAAAAGTTTCATCCCGCTGTGGCGCGGAGGGCGAGACGACTCAGCGGTAAGCAGGAGGGGCACAGATATGACATCGGATCGGTTGATCGCGGGACGCTATCGACTCACCGACCCGATCGGCACGGGCGCGATGGGGGTCGTGTGGCGCGCCACCGACGTCCGGCTGCGGCGCACCGTCGCGGTGAAGCAGGTTCTGCTCGCGCCCGGTCTCACCGGTACGCAAGCGCTGGAAGGCAAACTGCGCGCGATGCGCGAGGGCCGGATCGCTGCCCGCCTGCACCACCCGAACGCCATCACCGTCTTCGATGTCGCCGAAGAGGACGGCCAACCGTGGCTGGTCATGGAGTATATGAACGCGCCGAGCCTAGCGGCGAAGCTGGCAGGCGGAGTGACGCTGCCCCCGATCGAGGTGGCGGGGATCGGCGCCCAGGCCGCCGCGGCGCTGTCGGCGGCCCACGACGCCGGGATCATGCACCGCGACGTGAAACCGGCCAACCTGCTCGTCGGCGACGACGGCACGGTCAAGCTCACCGACTTCGGGATCTCGCACGCGACCGGGGACGTCACCGTCACCGCCACGGGGTTCCTCGCGGGCACCCCTGCCTACCTGGCGCCCGAGATCGCCCGCGGCGACAGCCCGAAGCCCGCCGCCGATGTGTTCGCCCTCGGCTCGACGCTGTACGCGGCCTCCGAAGGCGCCCCGCCGTTCGGTGAGGGCGACAACCCCCTGGCCGTGCTGCACGCCGTCGCGCGCGGCGTGGTGCCCGCGCCGAAGAACGCGGGCCCGCTGGCCCCGGTCCTGATGTGGCTGCTGACCGCGTCGGCCGATGACCGGCCGACGATGGCGCAGGCCCGCATCGCGCTGGAAGACGTTGCCGCGGGCCGGGTTCCGGCACTGCCTGCCTCCGCGACGAAGATCCTGCCGGTGGGTGAGGCGGCGACGACCGTGATTCCGCAGCCCGGCGCCCCCGCGAACGGGGGAGCGGCGGCGAAGTCGGGTGCGGCCGCGTTGTTCGGCAGCGGTCTCGCAAGGGCCAAGGCTGCCCGCTCGGCCATCTCGGGCCGAAATTCGACCGGCGCGTCCTCGGGTGCGCCGCAGGCATCGGACGCGAGCGGAACCCCGGCATCGGGCGCGGTCGTCAACGTAGCGGGCCGACCGGACGGAGCAATCGGCCGAGCGGAGGCAGGCGGGGTCGGGCAGGCAGGCGCGGTGCGGCAGGCAGCGGCAGGCGATCCCGGCCTCGTTCGGCCGCGTGACGCCGCGTCCTCGGCCGCGGACGGTGTCGAACGTGCCGGTGCCCAGGCGCAGTTGCGCGCCAAGGCGGCAGCCGGGCCGACGGACGGTTCCGGCCTGCATCCGGCGTTCCCCATCCCACCGTCGCGCACCGACCGCGCGAACAACAGTCGTGCCGTCCTGCTGTTGGCTGCGGCCGTCGCTGCCTTCACGGTCATGCTCGTCGTGCTGGTGGTCACCCGCGACCGGGGCCGCGAGCCCGATCAGCAGGCACAGGCCCCGGCATCGCCGGTCACCGTCACGACGATGGTCGACGGCAAGGTGAGCACCGTCGTCATCGTGCCGGAGCAGGAAACGATCACCGTGTCGGCTCCGCCCGCCGCCGTGCCCGGCGGCGCGACGACCACCGGCGCGACCCCGACCAGCACCTCGGCAAAGCCCACCCCCACCACGCCGAAACCGACCAGCACGACCGTCACCACCACACCGTTCGGCCCGCCCACCCCGGACCGGATCAACCAGTTCATCGCCGGGTACTACGGCATGCTGCCCGGCAATATCGGCGGGGCGTGGGCGCAGCTCGCTCCCGGGTACCAGGCGCAGACCGGCGGGTTCGGGCAGTACTCGTCGTTCTGGTCGTCGGTGCGGTCGGTGACTGTCGGCTCGATCACCCCCAGCGGGCCCAACCGCGCGGTGGTCACCCTCACCTACCAGCTCGCCAATGGCACCGTGACCTCGGAGAACCGCTGGATCCAGGTCGCAGGCGACGCGGGCAACCTGCAGATCGCCGGATCGGGCGTCTGAGGCGAACCCGTTACGCTGAACGGGGCTCGGCGACTGCCGGTCACCGGGTGACATGTGATGAGAACGAGGCGAGTGAACAGGTGAGCGCGCGACCGGCCGCGGTGCTGTGGGACATGGACGGCACGCTGCTCGATTCGGAGAAGCTGTGGGACATAGCGGTTCGTGAACTGGCCCGCGAGCACGGCCGTGAGCTGACCGACGAGGTTCGCCACGCCCTGATCGGCGCCTCCGGGCCGAACGCGCTGCGCATGCTCTTCGACGGTATCGGCGTGGTGCCGACGCCGGAGACGATCGTCGAGGCGGGGGAGTTCCTCGAGCGCCGGGTCACCGAGTTGATGCTCGGCCCGATCCCGTGGCGTCCCGGCGCCAAGGACGCGCTGGCGATGGTGCGCGAGGCGGGTATGCGGTGCGCGTTGGTGACCAACACCAAGCGCTCGCTCACCGAATACGGCCTCGACACCCTCGGCCGCGACTACTTCGACACCTCGGTGTGCGGCGACGAGGTGGCGCACGGCAAGCCCGATCCGGCCATCTACCGCCGCGCCGCGCAACTGCTGGGGGTCGACCCGAGTGACTGTGTCGCGATCGAGGATTCGCCGACCGGTTCGCTCGCCGCGCAGGGCGCGGGCTGCGGTCTGATCGTGATTCCGTGCGAGATCGCGGTTCCCGAGGCGCCGGGGCGGGTATTTCGGGAGTCGCTGGTGGGCCTGTCGGTAGCGGATCTGCGCGCCGCACTCGACGCCCGCGTCTGAAAAAGATGAGGGCTCACCGTGATAGGGCGTAATAGTCTACCGTGATAAGACCGAAACCTGGGTAGAATCTGCGAAAACTGTTGCCGCACAGTTGAATTCGCACGATTGTGATCTTCCCGGGATATGCCCGATTTGTCGAAACCGCGAGCGCGCGCCCGAATATTCCCGCAAACTGAGTACATGACGGGCACGCGGGGGCTTGACGAAATCGTCGACATCGCACGGTATCCACTCACCGATCTCGGTGGTTCGGGCAGGCAGGCGGCCATCGAGGCGGCTCGTGCCGAGCTGGCCGAGGACGGCTGCACGGTCCTGCGTGAGTTCATCCGGCCGCAGCTGCTGGAGACGCTGCGCACCGAGGGGGAGGCGATCGCACCGCACGCTCACTACAAAGTGGAGCGGGTCAACGCCTACAACATTCCCCTCGACGCCGACCTGCCCGCCGACCATCCGGCGCGGATCGTGCTCGACCGCGGCAATGCCTTCGTGGCCCGCGACCGCATTCCCGCCGAGGCGCTGATCCAGCGTCTCTACACCGATCCGGTGTTCCAGCGGTTCGTCGCCGACTGCTTCGAACTCGACGATCTGCACGAATTCGCCGACCCCCTGGCCGGTTTGTGCCTGAACGTCGTCGAGCCGGGGATGTCGCATCCGTGGCATTTCGACACCAACGAATTCACCGTCAGCATGCTCACGCGCAAGCCCGAAGCCGGCGGCGTGTTCGAGTACTGCCCCAATATCCGCGATCCCTACGCCGAGCATCTCGACGACGTCCGTGCCGTGCTCACCGGTGACGGCGCCCGGCTCATCCGCTCGCTGGAACTGCGCCCCGGCGACCTGCAGCTGTTCAAGGGCCGCTTCTCCCTGCATCGAGTCACCGAGGTAGCCGGTGCGGGGCAACGACATTCGGCGATTTTCGCCTACACGGACCGACCAGGGGTGATCGGCACGGTCGAACGCACCAGACAGTTGTTCGGCCGTGTCCTGCCCGACCATGTGGCCGCCGCGGCCGACGCCGTCCGAGGTGACCGACTGCTCGACTGAGAGGAACCGCCCATGTCCGTTCCGTTGCACACCACCGGCAAAGCATCCTTCGACGACATCTACGAAAGTCCAGATCCGCGAGCATATTTCGAGCGGATGAACGATCTGGACTACCGGATCCCGGAACTGGCAAAGCCGCACTTCGCCGAACAGCTGCGTCAGCTGCGGGCCGCACGGCCGGACCGGATTCCGACCGTCCTCGACCTCGGGTGTTCCTACGGGGTGAACGCGGCACTGCTGCGCAGCGACACCACCGTCGACGAATTGGCCGGGCACTACCGCGATCACGCCGACACCGACAAGATCGGGCTGATCGCGGCGGACCGGGAGCGGTTGCGCGGCGATCTCATGCCCGACGTACGCTTCATCGGGATGGACGCCGCACGCCCGGCGCTGACCTACGCCCACGCCGCCGGACTCCTGCACGACTACGTGCACGCCGACCTCGAGGCCACCGAGCCCACCGAGGCGCAGCGGCGTGTGCTGGCCTCCGCCGATCTGGTGATCTCCACCGGATGCGTCGGCTACATCACCGAGAAAACCCTGTCCAGGGTCGCCCAAGCCGATCCGCGCAAGCGACCGTGGATGGCACATTTCGTGTTGCGGATGTTCGATTTCGGTCCCATCGCCGAGGAACTGGCCGCGCTCGGCTATCGCAGCGAGCAGCGTCCCGGTATGTTCCAGCAGCGGAGGTTCGCCTCGGCACAGGAACGCGAACAGGTGCTGGATGCGTTGGCGGCCAAGGGAATCGACACCACCGACCACGAAGCCGAAGGCTGGCTCTACGCCAACCTGTTCCTGTCCCGCCCGCATCCCATCGAGACCTGAGGACTTGGATTGAACCAACCCACGTTCGCCGCCGAAGACACGCTGCCCCGGGTACCGCTGCCGACACTGGATGACAGTTGCGCGCGGTTCCTGCAGTGGTGTCAGCCACTGCTCGGCGCCGAGGAATACGCCACCACCGAGGGCGCGGTAGCCGAGCTGCTGCGCCCCGGTGGGGCGGGGCGCGCCCTGCATGCCGCACTGGCCGAATACGACGCCACCCCCGGCGTCGGCAGCTGGCTCGACGAATTCTGGCCGTCACGGTATCTGGGCCGTCGGGACCGGATCGCGATCAACGCCAACTTCGTGTTCCTGTTCCGGGACGACACCCCCCTCGCGGCGTCGACCGTCGCCGGGCAGGCCGAGCGGGCAGCCGCGATCATCGGCGCGGCTGTCGATTACAAGCTGGCGCTGGACGCGGAGAAGATCCCGCCGGTGACCCAGCGCGGCCAGGCACTGTCGATGTGGCAGAACAAGTACCTGTTCTCCGAAACCCGGATTCCGGGCGAGATCCAGGACAGCGTCCGCAAGCCCTACAGCCCGGAATGGCCGGGTCCCTCGGACGCGCGCCATATCGCGGTCTTCTACCGCGGCAACATCTTCCGGATGGATGTTGTCGGACCCGACGGTACGCCGTACGCGTTCGACGACGTGGTCGACGGGCTGCGCGCGGTGATCAAGGGCGGCACCAAGCCCGCCGCGACCGACACCTCGGTCGGGCATCTCACCACGAAAGCCCGTGCGGCATGGGCGCGCAGCCGGGAAGTGCTGCGCACCGAGCCCGCCAATGTCGTGGCGTTCGATGCGGTGGAGACGGCGCTGTTCTCGGTGTGCCTGGAGGACTTCGCGCCCCGCGACGAACTGCACGCCAGCGATCAGCTCCTGCACGGCGACAGCGGCAACCGCTACTTCGACAAGTCGGTGTCGTTCATCGTCTTCGCCGACGGTCAGGCCGGCATCAACGTCGAGCACTGCGGGCTCGACGGCACCACCGTGCTGTCGTTCGTCGACGCGCTGCTCGAGCGGACCACCCAGGACCACGCGGCGACCAGCGGGGCGCAATCGCAGGGGCTGCCCTCGGTGGAGCCGATCGAGTTCGTGCTCGACTCGGCCGCCCGCGCCGACATCGCCGCGGCGGGCGCCGACTTCGCCCGCTTCGCCGCCGACACCGCCACCTCGCTGGTGTCGTTCGACGACTTCGGCACCGGCGAGGCCAAGAAGCTGGGCATCTCACCCGATGCCTTCGCTCAGCTCAGCTACCAGCTCGCCCACCGGCGCAGCAAGGGCCTGACCGGCGCGACCTACGAATCCATCGCCACCCGGCAGTTCCGCAACGGTCGCACCGAGGCCATGCGCGTGGTGACCCCGGAGATGGTGTCGTTCGTCGACGCGATGGTGTCCGCGGAGGCCGACACCGCGACCAAGCTGGCCGCGGCGCGCACCGCCGCGTCCGCCCACGTCGCGCGGGCGAAGGAATGCCAGGCCGGGCAGGCGCCCGAGCAGCACCTGTGGGAACTGGAGTGGATCCAGCGTCGTCGCGGCGAACAGCTCGGGGTCGCCGATGAGCGGATCGCGCTGTTCGACAGCCCCGGCTGGACGACCATGCGCGACGACTACCTCTCGACCAGCTCGGCGCCGTCGAAGTACATCCGCTACTTCGGTTTCGGCTCGACCAGTCCGCGTTGCATCGGCATCGCCTACGTGCTGCTGCCGGATCGGTGGAACATCTACCTGGCCACGCCGAAGTCGGTGGCCGACCAGATGTACGCCTTCGCCGACCACCTCCGCACGGCAGTAGCCGACCTGCGCCAACTGCTCGCCGAACCGGTGTGATCGTTTCCCGGCGTGCCGCACCTCGCGGTGCGCCGGGAAAACCGCTGGGTCGGGTATGAAACAATCTCTACTCGTGAAGAACTTCGAATCCCTGTTCGCCGAGCTGACCGAGCGTGCCCAGACCCGTCCCGAGGGGTCCGGCACCGTGGCCGCGCTGGACGCAGGCGTTCATTTCCAGGGCAAGAAGGTCCTGGAGGAGGCAGGCGAGATCTGGCTGGCCGCCGAGCACGAGAGTGATGAGGCGCTCGCCGAGGAGATCTCCCAGCTGCTCTACTGGGTCCAGGTGATGATGCTGGGTCGTGGGCTGAAGCTCGAGGACGTGTACCGACATCTGTGACGGCTGATCCGTCCTGATCGACACTTCCTCCACTTCCCCCCGAAAGGACCCCCATCCCATGTTGCGCGTCGCCGTTCCCAACAAAGGCTCGCTCTCGGAATCCGCCACCTCCATCCTGAGCGAGGCCGGATACCGCAAGCGGACCGATTCCCGTGATCTCACCGTCCTCGACCTCACGAATCAGGTCGAATTCTTCTTCCTGCGTCCCAAGGACATCGCCATCTACGTCGGCTCCGGTGAGCTCGACCTCGGCATCACCGGTCGCGACCTGGCCCTGGACTCCGGCTCCCCGGTCAGCGAGCGGCTCTCGCTCGGTTTCGGCCGCTCCAGCTTCCGCTACGCGGCCCCGGCCGGCGAGGACTGGAAGGTCGAGGATCTGGCGGGCAAGCGCATCGCCACCTCCTACCCGAACCTGGTGCGCGCCGACCTCGCCCGCTTCGGCATCGAGGCCGAGGTGATCCGCCTCGACGGCGCGGTCGAGATCTCGATCCAGCTCGGCGTCGCCGACGCCATCGCCGATGTGGTCGGCTCCGGCCGCACCCTGCGTCAGCACAACCTGATCGCGTTCGGCGAGTCCTTGTGCGACTCCGAGGGTGTCTTGATCGAACGCACCGGTTCCGACCGCGACGACCGCGCCCGCAACCAGCTCATCAACCGCATCCAGGGCGTCGTCTTCGCCCAGCAGTACCTGATGCTCGACTACGACTGCCCCAAGTCGCTGTTCGACCAGGCCGTCGCGATCACCCCGGGCCTCGAGTCGCCGACCGTTTCGCCCCTCACCGACCCCGACTGGGTGGCTGTGCGTGCGCTCGTTCCGCGCAAGCAGGGCAACGAACTGATGGACCAGCTGGCCGACCTCGGCGCCAAGGCCATCCTCGCCACCGACATCCGCTCCTGCCGAGCCTTCTGAGCCGTTACCGCCGAAACCCCTCACCTGTGTTCACTCCGGTGAGGGGTTTCGTGTTGTCGGTGCCTGAACTTACTGCGCCGAGAGACTCTCGAGCGCCTCACGCACGAAACACAACGGGCAGATCGGGTCGAACGGTGGTGTCGGCGCACCGTTGACGATGGGCTGGGCGACGGTCGGCGCTGTGGCCGAGCTCGCGGAAGCGACAGCTGGAAAGGTTGCCATCGCCAGCGCGATTCCGGCGGCTGCGACGGTCCGGGACAGGCTGCGGTTCATCAGTTCTCCTCGCCGTGCGGGATTCGCTGTAGGCCCGCGACCTGCATTTTACGGGGGGCGAGGTGCTACCGGGAGACCCGGAATATCGGGGCAGGTGGCCGCCACAGTGTGTGCCGGTCGACGCCGCGGCCGGGCAGACTGCCGCGAGTAGGCTGGACGGCAGATTTGTCCGGACAATCCATGATCGGGGCGAACATGTCGAACAAGGACGAGCACGAGGAAAAGATCGAGCAGGAGCAGGTCGAGCGCGAACAGGAGCGGCGCCGGCTGGAGGCCGAAGAGGAACGTCGACTGCGGTAGATTCCGCGCGGCGCCTCCGTCGCGATCTCGACGATTGATTCAGCGCGAGTGCAATCGGTGTATTCGCGCTATCCCGTTGCTACCTTGCGTTTCTCGACAGGAACGCAAGGAGTCAGGCGTGTCGCAGACAGAGCCCGAGCCGCGGCCGGGCAGCGCATTCAGCTGGAACGAAGACTGGTTGGCTACCGTCGTCGGGCTCGTTCTGATCGGCCTCGTGCTGGTCGGTGCGATCCCGGATTGGCTGGTGCCGTGATGGGGGAGACACGAACGACGTCGGAAACTGCGGCGTTGCAGGGGAATTCGCGGCCCGCGGTAGCCGATATCGTGGCGGGGATCGCGCTCGTGCTCGTGCTGGGCGCGTTGACGCGGTTCTTCGACACCCATGTTCCGCAGTGGGCGGCGGATACGCCGTTCAAGCGGGTCGCGAAGACGGTCGAGTACCCGGTCTACGCGATCGTGATCGGCTTGATCGGCAATGTGGTATCGAGCAAACTGGGGCTGCGAGAACGGCTTTCGGCCGGGTTCCGCACCGAGTTCTTCATCAAGACCGGCGTGGTGCTGCTCGGCGCGTCGATCAATCTGAAGATCCTGGTGACCGCCGCCGCTCCGTCGATCGTGCAGGCGTTGGCGTTGATCACCATCGTCTTCGGATTCACCTGGTGGTTCGGCGGGGTGCTCGGGCTCGACGACAAGCTGCGGGCGCTGCTGTCGTCGGCGGTGTCGATCTGTGGGGTGAGCGCGGCCATCGCGGCGGCGGGGGCGGTGCAGGCGCGGCGCGAGCAGATCGCCTACGCGGCGTCGCTGGTGATCATCTTCGCGCTGCCGTCGATCTTCCTGTTGCCTTGGCTCGCTGATGTTTTCGGGCTCTCCGATGCGGTGGCAGGCGCGTGGATCGGTGGCAATATCGACACCACGGCCGCGGTGGCTGCCGCGGGTGCGCTGGCGGGTGAGCAGTCGTTGCAGATCGCGACGATCGTCAAGACCACTCAGAACGCACTCATCGGTCTCGTGGCGATCGCGCTCACCGCCTGGTTCGCGTTCCGCGTGGATCGCACCGAGGGCGCCGCTCGTCCGAGCATCGGCGAATTCTGGGCCAGGTTCCCGAAATTCGTGCTCGGGTTCATCGCCGCCTCGATCATCGGCACGCTGTATCTGCAGTCGGTCGACAAGTTGACCGGCGCCGCGCACATCGCCATTATCAACGACCTGCGCACCTGGTTCCTGATCCTGGCCTTCGTCTCCATCGGCCTGGAGTTCTCGCTGCGTGGGCTGCGTGAAGCCGGCTGGCGGCCGATCGTGGTCTTCGGATCGGCGGCGATCGTGAATCTCGCTGTCGGCCTCGGTCTTTCGGTGCTGCTGTTCCGCGACTTCGCGGTCTGAGTGGCGGCCGCGGGCAGCCTCAGGAATCAGCCCGGCTGCTCGCGGTCGCCTCGGCCTTGATCTGTTCGAACTGCGCGCCCATCCGCGCGGCCAGGGCGTTCGCGGCTGACAGCGGCCGGACCATCACCATCAATTCGTCGATCTTGCCGTCCTCGTCGAGGTGGACGAAATCGCATCCGGTGAGTTGCTTGCCGTCCACGGTCGCCTCGAACACCAGGGCGTGATCGCGCCCCTCACCGATCTCGCGCACGTAGCGGAAGTCTTCGAACACGCGGATCACGGCGCGCAAGATGGCCGCGGTGATGGCCTTGCCGGGATAGGGCTGGAAGGCGACGGGGCTGGTGAAGACCACATTCTCGGCCAGCAGTGCCTCGATGGCCGCAACGTCTCGTGCTTCGACCGCCGCGCGGAAAGGATGCATCTGTCAGCTCACCTCATATTCAACGAGTTGCATAGGGTGTTCGCAGCTTAACCCGGACGACCCGAGCCGATGCGGCCGATCGCGCTCACACGTCTTCGGGGAGGCGTTCTGTCACCAGGTCGGCGGGGATCGGGGTCTGGACCGGCCAACCCGGATACGGCGGCGGGGTGCCGCCGTACTCGGGGCACAGGGGTTTGAAGTCGCAGAACTTGCACATCGAATTGCGCGTGGGCGGGAAGTCCCCGGTCTTGCCCGCGTCGATGATGGCTTGCCAGAGAGCGGTGAGAATGCGCTGGAAACGATCCAATTCCTCGCGCTCGGGCGTGTAGGTGAGGATGTTCTTGTCGGCCAGGTAGATCAGGCGCAGTTGGGCCGGGACGATGTCGCGAGTGCGCAGGATCATCAGTGCGTAGAACTTGAGCTGGAACAGCGCGCGCGCTTCGTGCATCGGTCCGGGCGAGCGACCGGTCTTGTAGTCGACCACCCGCAGCAGGCCGTTGGGCGCCACATCGATCCGGTCGACGAAACCGCGCAGTGGAATATCGCCGTCGAGGTCGACCTCGACCCGCTCCTCCAGCGCGTGTGGCTCGAATCGCCGCGGGTCCTCGAGCTCGTAGTAGCTCGCGACCAGCTTGCGGACCTCGTCGAACAGCGCCTGCGGCCCACCTTCGGCGACGAGCTCGTCCACCCCGTCTCGCTCCGCGCGCACCCGCTCCCACGCGTCGGGAACCAGCTCCGCGGCGCGCTCCGGCTGACGCTCGGCCGCGGGCAACCCGAACAGATCCTCGAGGACCGCGTGCACCACGGTCCCGCGCACCGCCGCGCGCGACGGCGGTTCCGGTACCCGATCGATCGCCCGCAACCGGTACTTCAGCGGGCACTGCTTGAAATCGCTTGCCCGCGAGGGCGACAACGCCGGACGCGACCGATGTACCGGCGCGGCGGCGGTGACATCGGTAAGGGGCACGGACAAGGGCGCTGACATATTTCGCAGGTTAACGGCAGCCACTGACAGGATTGCCCGATCCGGCTCAGGCGCGGTGGCGGACTCGGGATTCGGCGGTCGTGGGCTGGTTCTGCCAGGATCGCGGCATGCAACTGGTGTTGGCGCTGCCCGCCGACATCGATCCCGCCTACCGTCGCCACGGCAACTCGAGTGTGCTCCACTCCGCGCGATTGAAGGTCTCGGCCGGGCACCACAACGCGATCGCCGCAGTTGCCGACCGGCACGGTCTGATCACCGGGTTCGTCTCCGAGCGGTCCAACGGGGCAGCGGGACCGCCGACACCGACTGGCTCACCCACGGTGTGATGCGGTTTCGCGGTCGCCGCCACCGAGGAACGCGGCCTGCTGCGATCCGGAGAGTGGACTCCCGCCACACTTCCCGGCTCGCCTTCCACACGGCTCGTCCTGCTCGAGGACCGTGGCAGGCTCACCGGGATGGGGTTCACGCCGCAGGGCGAGTTCGTCGTGTTCACCAAGGTGCGCGCGGGTGGTCGGCCCGATATCGAACGGACGATCGTCAAGGCGCTGGAACAGCAACGGCCACTGCTGGATTCGTTCACCCCGACCCCGGAGCGCGAGCTGGCGACACTGCCCTACGACCCGGACGCGATCTTCGAGCTGTCGGTCGGCGACAACAGTTCCGGCCGGGGCGCCTATCGGCAGCACGGCGCCCTGTTGTTCGCCGAGGACCAGGGTCTGCGTGGTGACCGGTGGACGCTACGTCGCGGAGGTCTGGGGCAAGACCCAGGACGAGACTCACGCGGCGGCACGCGAGCAGCAGCGGGTTCTGGCTGCCGCGAAGTAGCTCGGAGCCGTCACCCTGTTCGGGTCGGGGTCGTCGGACCTGGCAGGCTGGTTACTCCAACGGAGAACGGAGATACATTGACGGCCAGACGAACGGGCCCATTCGCTATCGGGGACCGCGTGCAGCTGACCGACGGCAAGGGTCGCCTCTTCACGGTGGTGCTCGAAGAGGGTAAGGAATTCCATACCCATCGCGGCGGCATCAAGCACGACGACCTCATCGGCAACGACGAGGGCACCGTCGTGAAGTCGGTCAACGGCACCCCTTATCTGGCCCTTCGCCCGCTGCTCACCGACTACGTCCTGTCGATGCCGCGCGGCGCCGCTGTCATCTATCCCAAGGACGCCGCCCAGATCGTGCACGAGGGTGATGTGTTCCCGGGTGCGCGAGTGCTGGAAGCCGGCGCCGGTTCGGGTGCGCTGACCTGCTCGCTGTTGCGCGCGGTCGGGCCCGAGGGCGAGGTGATCTCCTACGAGATCCGCGACGACCACGCCGAACACGCCGTGCGCAATGTGGAGACCTTCTTCGGTGAGCGCCCGTCGAACTGGTCGATCACCATCGCCGACGTGGCCGAGTACGAGGGCCCCCAGGTAGACCGTGTGGTGCTCGACATGCTCGCGCCGTGGGACGCGTTGCCCGCGGTGTCGAAGGCGCTGGTTCCCGGCGGTGTGCTCGTGGTCTACGTCGCCACCGTCACCCAGCTGTCCAAGGTGGTCGAGGCGCTGCGTGAGCAGGAATGCTGGACCGAACCGCGCTCGTGGGAGTCGATGGTGCGTGGCTGGCACGTCGTCGGTCTGGCCGTGCGGCCTGAGCATCGCATGCAGGGTCACACCGCGTTCCTGGTGAGCGCGCGACGCCTGGCCGAGGGCACTGTCACGCCCAAGCCGCAGCGGCGCCCGTCCAAGGGCTGATCACGCACGGGTGAGCAGGCGCGCGGCCAGCAACGCTGCCGCCGCGCCTGCGAACCAGATCCCACCGTCCACGGTGAGGCCCCATCGGGTGGCCTGCAGGATCGCTAGCCCGGCCGCGATCACGGCGAACACGGTGGCGGCCGAGCGGACACCACGCACCACGGCAACCGGCCCGTCCCACCAGCGCAGGGGAGTGTTCTCCAGGCCGCGCAAAGCGAGGAACAAGGCGCCGGTGAGCGCGGCGGTCGCGGTGAGTTGCACCGTCGTGAGCAGCCAGAACCCGGACTCGGTCGGTGCGGTGCGGTGAACGCCCGCCAGATGACTGAGCACAAGCACGGTGAGCAGGGCGGGCATGTGCCACAGATAGAGCGTCATAGCCCCGGTGTTGCCGATGACCGTCGCCCACCAGACCCGAGGGCGCGCGGCGAGACGGCGCAACCAGGGCGCTACCGCGACGGCGGCGCAGCACAGCACCACCGCGTGCCCGGCCAGCAGCAGTGACGGCGGCGCCAGATTCGACAGTCGCTGGCCCGGCACGGTGACCAGGCTCGTCTCGTACGGGCCGAGCGCCACCAACAGCACATCGGCTGCCAGCGCCACGCAGGCCAGCACCGCCGCGGTCCGCCGGGACAGGAGATCGCGCAGATAGCCGATCCCGAGCACCGCGGGCACCAGCCAGACGATCAGATTCAGGTAGCCGAGTTCCATCGGCCCACCGGTGAGCCGCACCGCGTCGACGGCCGCCGTGATCACCACGATCACCGCGACCACAGCGAACATCCGGCGACCACTGGTGACCCGCGCCGCGAGCAACGGAACACACGCCAGTACCGCCAGATACATCCCGAGAAACCACAGCAGCTGCACGCTCGTCACCGCGAGCGGACGCTGCCATCCCGGCGCGAGCACCGGATCGGCCGCCACCAGCAGCATCGCCGAGGCGCCGACGAAGTATCCGAGCGGTCGCACCAGCCGCTGGGCGCGCCGGAAAAGCCAAGCGCCCCACGATGTCCCGGGCCCGAGGCCGCGCGCACCCGCGGCGACCCCCGCGAAGAAGAACAGCGGAAGTACCTGCAGAACCCAGGTGAGCGGCTGCAGCATCGGCAGGTCGGCGAGCACGTTGCCGAAATGCACCTCGGTGCCCGACACCGTCACGGTCAGCATCAGGCAATGGCCGACGACGACCACCACCAGCGACGAAATGCGCAGCAGGTCCAGGAACCGATCACGATCGGCCGGGGTGTTCGCGGCGACCACCGCGACGCTGGGGACAACACTCATGGCACGACGATCGCAGGAAACCACCCGCGGGCACAGCGCGGAACTACCCGTTCGTCGGGTGGAACTACTCGAGCGTGCGCCCGCACGTCGCGCCGCTAGCAAGTCCTACCCACAGGACATTCACCGTGAGTGATCTCGGTGGCCTACTCGGCTCGCAGGGCGTCCGCGCTGTCGCAAAGGTGCTTCGCCGTCATCCGGTCGTGCCGATCGATCAGGCGGGCGTGCAGGGAGCCTGCGCGAAGCCGAGCAGCAAGCAGCCGCTGGCGTCGGACAGCTTCCAGGTGCCGCCTTCCTTCTGCCAGGTGACCGGGAACGCGGGGGCCGTGCCGTGGGGAGAGGTGATCGTCACATCGGCGGTGGCGGTGTCGCCGCTGGTCGCGACGTTGTCGACGGCGAAAGTCAGGGTGTAGCCGGCCAGCATGCCGTTCATCTGATCGATGTTGGACTTGTGCGAATCGCCGTTGACGATCAGTTTCGCCTTGTCGTCGGTGGATACCGCGGGGTCGGCGAACTCGAGCAGCGTCGCCTTCAGGGAATCGGCGGTGGGTGCGGCGGCGTTGTCACCCGAAGGTGCCGGAGTTGCCGAAACGCTGGACGGAGCGGCGGCGATACTGGTACTGCTCGTGGTGGCATTCGTCGAGGAATCGTCGGAGTCGCCGCAACCGGTCAGTCCGACGGTGACGGCGAGCGCCGCTGCGGCGGTGGCGACGGCGACCCGGATCGTGCGGGGAGGAAGGAGCATGTTCGGCAACCTTTCGACTCGATGGCGAGTGCCCCGTACGGGGTGTTAGGGGAGCCTAACAGGTGCAAATGTGTGGTTGATGTCGTACCGACCGTACAAGATGTGATCACGACGAAACCATGTCGGAAAGCGAGAACGGACCGCGCCCGGTAGCGTTGATAGACCGGGACTGGGAGGAGCAGCATCATGAGCCCCAACGAGAATTCGGATTCGGCGGCCTGGCGAGAGCTCGAGGCGGTACGCGCCGAGTCGGCTGCTCTTCGCAGGCAACTCGCCGATTCGCCGGATCGCGCACGCGAATTGGAAGCCAGGATCGATTCGCTGACCATCCGCAACGGCAAGTTGATGGACACGCTCAAAGAAGCGCGCCAACAGCTGATCGCGTTGCGCGAGGAAGTCGATCGCCTCGGCCAACCGCCGAGCGGATACGGCATCATCATCCACGCCTACGAGGATCAGACGGTCGACGTCTTCACCTCCGGTCGCAAGATGCGCCTCACCTGCTCGCCCAACATCGACGCCGACGCGCTGGAATACGGCCAGACCGTGCGCCTCAACGAGGCGCTCACCGTCGTCGAGGCCGGGAATTTCGACGCCATCGGCGAAATCGGTACGCTGCGTGAGATTCTCGACGACGGCAGGCGCGCCCTCGTGGTCGGTCACGCCGACGAAGAGCGGGTGGTGTGGCTGTCGGGTCCGTTGTCCAAGATCGCCGAATACGACGACATGGCCGACCCCGATTCGCCGATTCGCAAACTGCGGCCAGGTGATTCGCTGCTGGTCGATACCAAAGCGGGCTTCGCGTTCGAGCGGGTTCCCAAGGCCGAGGTCGAAGACCTTGTGCTGGAAGAGGTTCCCGACGTCGACTACACCGACATCGGTGGTCTCGGCCGTCAGATCGAGCAGATCCGCGACGCGGTGGAACTGCCGTTTCTGCACAAGGATCTGTTCCGCGAGTACGCGCTCCGCCCGCCCAAGGGTGTGCTGCTCTACGGTCCGCCCGGGTGCGGTAAGACGCTGATCGCCAAGGCGGTGGCCAACTCCCTCGCCAAGAAGATCGCCGAATCGCGTGGTCAGGATGCCAAGGAAGCCAAGTCGTTCTTCCTCAACATCAAGGGCCCCGAGCTGCTCAACAAGTTCGTCGGCGAGACCGAGCGCCACATTCGGATCATCTTCCAGCGGGCGCGCGAGAAGGCCTCCGAGGGCACCCCGGTGATCGTGTTCTTCGACGAGATGGACTCGATCTTCCGCACCCGCGGTTCCGGTGTCTCCTCCGATGTGGAGACCACCGTTGTGCCGCAGCTGCTTTCGGAGATCGACGGTGTGGAGGGGCTCGAGAACGTCATCGTGATCGGCGCGTCCAACCGCGAGGACATGATCGACCCCGCGATCCTGCGGCCGGGCCGTCTCGATGTGAAGATCAAGATCGAGCGTCCCGACGCGGAATCGGCGCAGGACATCTTCTCGAAGTACCTCACCGAGACGCTGCCGCTGCACGAGAGCGATCTGCGCGAGTTCGACGGCGACAAGCAGGCGTGCGTCGAGGCGATGATCGAGAAGGTCGTCGAGCGGATGTACGCCGAGAGCGACGACAACCGGTTCCTGGAGGTCACCTACGCCAACGGTGACAAGGAGGTCCTGTACTTCAAGGACTTCAACTCCGGCGCGATGATCCAGAACATCGTGGACCGGGCGAAGAAGTACGCGATCAAGTCGGTGCTCGACACGGGTAACCCGGGTCTGCGGATCCAGCACCTGTTCGACTCGATCGTCGACGAGTTCGCCGAGAACGAGGACCTGCCCAACACCACCAATCCGGATGACTGGGCCCGGATCTCGGGCAAGAAGGGTGAGCGGATCGTCTACATCCG
Source organism: Nocardia salmonicida (assembly GCF_036142455.1). Lineage (NCBI taxonomy): Bacteria > Bacillati > Actinomycetota > Actinomycetes > Mycobacteriales > Nocardiaceae > Nocardia > Nocardia salmonicida. The sequence continues at coordinate 3,273,476 of NZ_CP108014.1, read as the reverse complement.
CACGCTCGTCACGGGCAAGAACGCCTCGGCCAGCCGGGCGATCGACACCGAGTCCAACACCGGTCAGTACCTGTAGTCACGATCTGCGAAGGCCGCGTCCCGGTGGGGCGCGGTTTTCGCGTTTCTGTTCACTTTTTTCGCCGAAACGCTGCGCGACAACAAGTGAATAGGGCACGCTTCACTTGTTCGTTTCACCTGATGAGGACATACGAGGAGCGTTGACATGGCCGGTTCCGCCGCTGAATTGCTGACCGAGATCATCCTGCAGACCATCCAGAACCTGTTCAGTTCGATCAGCGCCGGCTGATCGACCAGCCCCACGACGAGGGCCGCGTCTCCCGAACCCGGAGACGCGGCCCTCGGTCGTTGATCAGCCCTGTGTGGTGGTCACGGCATTGAAGACCACATCGGCCACGGGGGTGCCGTCGGCGCCGCCACCCGCGACGCCCGCGTCGGCGACAGTGGTCAGCGCGTCCAGACCCTCGGTGATCGTGCCGAAGGGCGTGTAGTTCGGGGGCAACTGGGTGTCGCGGTAGACCAGGAAGAACTGGCTGCCATTGGTGGCGGGGCCCGCGTTGGCCATCGCGACGGTGCCCGCCGGGTAGACCGCGCCCGCGAGGTTCTCGTCGCTGAACTTGTAGCCGGGCCCGCCCATGCCGGTGGCGGTGGGGTCGCCGCACTGGAGCACGAAGATGCCCTGGGTGGTGAGCCGGTGGCAGCGGGTGTGGTCGAAGTAGCCCTCGCTCGCGAGGAAGGCGAACGAGTTCACCGTGCGCGGAGCGGCGGCGGCGTCGAGCGCGATCGTGACGGTGCCGCAGGTGGTCTCGAGGGTGGCGGTGTGGCTCGCGGCGGTGTCGATGGTGAGCGCCGGTTCGGTGGGCCACTGCTTGCCGTTGGCCTGACCCGCCGCGGCAGGGGCGCAGCCGGGGATCACGGCCTGGTGATTCGGTACGGGCTGCGCGGCGGGGGCCAGTGCCACCAGAGCGGCCGCGGCGATGCCGATACCGAAGAGCGCGCGAATGAAGGGTCGGTCCTGCGAAATGCTGGTCACCTTGGCGGGATCTCCTCGAGAGCGGGTGCTACCGGACGATGTACCGCGCATCCTGCCAGCCGCACCGGCCCGCGTGGGGAGAGACCACCGGATCCGGTCCGCTCGTCGTGTGATCGACACAGAATTCTGTGCTTTCGGGCCGCTCGGCGGGCGATCGGGAGTTCGCTAGCGGGCCCGCAATCGCCACAGTGTGGTCGTCTCGGCGGTGCGAGCCGCGGCGAGGGGGTCGTCGCGATCGGTCGCGCGGGGATGACGCGGACGCGTGGTGAGCTTTCCGAGCACATAGAGACCCGAGTCGTCGAGCAGGCGCGGTATGTGGTCGGCCGGGCGCAGGCCGAGTAGTTCGGCGAGGTCGGACAGCACCAGCCAGCCTTCGCCGTGGGGGGTGAGGTGCGCGCGCAGATCGCGGGCGAACTCGGTGAGCATCGACTGATCCTGGTCGTAGACACCACGTTCCAGGTCCGAGGTCGGCATGCCGGGCAGCCAGGGCGGATTGCACACCACGAGATCTGCGCGGCCGGGCGGGTACAGTGCGGGCCCGGTCACGGCGATCGTCCGGCCGAAGCCGAGCCGTTCGGCGTTGTCCTTCGCGCACCGCAACGCCCGCGGGTTGATATCGGTGGCGACGATCTCGGGGACGCCGCGGGAGGCGAGCAGCGCGGCCAGTACACCGGTGCCGGTGCCGAGATCGAACGCGGTGCGGATCTCGGGATCGAGTGGCGCGTCGGCGACGAGATCGACGTATTCGCTTCGGGTGGGCGAGAATACGCCGTAGCCGGGGTACACGCGCGCGCCGAGCGCGGGCACGTCGACACCCTGCTGTTGCCAGCGATACGCGCTCACCACACCGAGCAGTTCGGTGAAGGTGACCACGCGTTCGGCGTCCGCCGGGCCGTATGCCGCCGCACACGCCGCCGCCACATCGGGAGCCCGGCGCAGGTCGAGGTCGTAGCCCGGGCCGAGCCGGATCAGGAGACTGCCGAGAATGCCCGCCCGCGTCCGCCTTCTGATCCGTTCGTGCTCGTAGAGCGCGCCGAGATCGCCGGTAGCGGGCTTCTTCGCCGGCTTGCGATCGGCGCGTCGGCCCAGCGCTTGTAACAGTTGACGACCATTGTTGTAATCGCCCTGCCACAGCAGCGCCTCACCCGCCCTGATGCGGCGATACGCGTGATCGGCCGAGAGCCGGTCGTCGGCCGTGGTGACGAGGCGCGGTGCGGTCGCGCCGTTCTCCGAATGCCAGACGGCGGTGTACTGACTGTGGTCTTCGGTCCATGTGATGGTGGACACGGGCTGCTCCCGGTGATCGACGGTACTGGTGACTCGACTACGCCGACGTCGGACGCGACGCCGATTCTCGGTCCGTCGCTACGGCGTCGAAACGCGCGCGACTGCGTCGCCGAGTGCCATGTCGAGCGTCACCACTGCTGCCTTTCCGGGGGAGGAGCCCCTCATTGTGCCGTATCGGCCCAGGCTGACGTCATCTAGGGCGCGGCTCCAGGCCGTACGTGCTAAATTCTGACCATGCGGCCAGAAAATAAGCCGGATGGACAGCAGCGCTCGTTCATCGAGGAGGCGCGACGGCGGCAGATCATCGCCTCCACCGTCGAAGTGATCTCCGAGGTCGGGTACAACAACGCGTCCCTGGCCCGGATCGCCGAGCACGCGGGGATCTCCAAGGGCGTGATCTCCTACCATTTCGACGGCAAGGACGAGCTGATGTCACAGGTCGTGACGCAGCTGTTCGTCTCCGGCGCCGAGTTCATGTCGCCGTTCGTCACCGCGGCGATCGCCGACGGCTACCGCGCCGCCCTGCACGCCTACCTGTCGTCGAATCTGCAATTCATCGACGACAACAAGAGCTACGTCGCCGCCGTCGGCGACATCGTGGTCAATCTGCGCGGCCCGGACGGTTCGCTGCGCTTCGACACCCCCGACGGCGACCGGGAGATGATCGCGCCGCTGGTCTCGGCCCTGGCAGAAGGCCAGCGCGCCGGCGAATTCGGCGACTTCGACCCGACCGTGCTCGCGCGTCTGATCCGGGACTCGATCGACGGCATCGCGAACCGGGCGGTGCGGCAACCCGATTTCGATGTGCGCCGGTACCGCTCGCATCTCATCCGGATGTACGACGCGGTGACGAGGAAGGACGACGACCGATGACAACGACGACGGAATCGACCGAACCCGGTGCGACACGCGAGGTTCCGCCGTTCGCGGTGCTCGGTGTCGGCGCGATCGCGGTGGTGGCCGCGATCGGGTTGTTCGCCGTGCTCGGGCAGTACGGCTACTTCGGTGACGAGCTGTACTTTCTCGCGGCGGGCGGGCACCACCTGGCCGTCAGCTACGCCGACCAGGGCCCGCTACTGCCGCTGATCGCTGCGCTGATGGATTCGATCGCACCCGGTTCGCTGGTGGCGCTGCGTGTTCCGGCCCTGCTGGTCACGGTGGCGGGCATCGTGCTCGCCGCGGCGATCGCACGGGAATTCGGCGGCGGCCGTGGCGCGCAGCTGATCAGCGCGGCCGCCTACGCGACGTCACCGTTTCTGTTCGTGCAGGGCAGCCAGCTCTCCACCAATGCGATCGACGGGCCGCTGTGGGTGCTCATCACCTGGCTGCTCGTGCGCTGGGTCCGGACGCGCGCCGATGTGCTGCTGATCATGGCCGGCGTCGTCACCGCGATAGACATGCAGGTCAAATGGCTGATTCCCTTCTTCTGGATCTGTGTCGGGATCAGCGTGCTCGTCTACGGACCCCGCGATCTGCTGCGCAGGCCCGCACTGTGGGTCGGCGCCGCGATCACCACGGTCGCGATGGTGCCCAGCCTGCTGTGGCAGGCGGCGAACGGGTGGCCGCAGCTCGAGATGGGAGCGGTGGTGAGTGCGGAGCAGGAGGCGATCGGTGGCCGGTTGGCCTTCGTGCCCCTTGCCCTGCTCGCGGCCGGGCTGCTCGGCGCGATCCTGCTGGTCTACGGCACGGTGCGGTTGTTCCGCGCCGAATCGCTGCGACCCTACCGGTTCTTCGGTCTGGTTGTCGTGTTGCTCGTGGTCGCGTTCGTGGCGACCGGTGGGCGCTCGTACTACGCCGTCGGCATCTATCCGGTCGCGATGGCGGCCGGGGCTGTCGGGCTGGTCGAGGCCAGAGTCACCTGGCAGCGGATCGCCGCGGTTCCGGTGATCGGACTGTCGGTGGTCCTCGCGGCGTTGTCGCTGCCGTGGCAGCCGGAATCCTCGATCCCGCCGAGTACCGGTGGGGTGGATCTGCTGCTGCACGGCAAGTTCGGCTGGTCCGACCTGGCCGCGTCGACCGATCTCGCCTACCGGGCGCTGCCCGAGGACGAGCGGGCACGTGTGGTGATCGTCGCCCAATCCTATTGGCAGGCAGGGGCTCTCGACACCTATCGGCCGCAGTACGGCTGGCCGGCGGTGTACAGCCCGAGTCGCGGGTACGGCTACCTCGGCACACCGCCGGACTCGGCGACGACGATTCTCTACGTCGGCGGCGAGCTCGAGGAACTGCGCGAGAGCTTCGGGACGGTGACGCCGATCGGGCGATCCGACGCCCGGCTCGGCTACGAGGGCGCCACCCGTGACGTGACGATCTGGCGGTGCGAACAACCGGTTCGACCCTGGTCGCAGCTGTGGCTCGACCTACGCACGATGTAGTGCGCGATGACGGGTCAGGATCGGCGAATGCGCCGATAGGTCGGGGTGGCGGCGGCCGCGGCGGCGAGTTCGGCGGCCAGCCATGCGATGTCGGTATCGCCGAGGCCGCCCAGCGTCAGCCGCAGATGGTCGGTGGCGGGCCGCTCGCCCGCTTCGAACGGTCCGCCGGGCGCGGCCTTGATGCCCGCTGCGGCGAGGCTGATCATGGCGGCGTTCTCGTCGGAGACCGGGAGCCAGACATTGATGCCGTCGCCCGCCGCCACGATCACCTCGTGCCGGGCCAGCGCGCGACGCAAATCGGTAGCGCGCCTGCGGTATTCGAGTCGCGCACTCTCGACGGTGGCGCTGGCATCGGGATCCTGGAGCATCGTCGACAGCACGCGCTGGAGTAATCGGCTGGACCACCCCGGCCCGAGCATCCGGCGTTCGACCACCGGATCGAGCAGTGCCGCCGGCCCGCCCGCGACGGCCAGTCGCAGATCGGCGCCGTGCGACTTGGAGTAGGAGCGGATGTAGACACCGCGATCGGGGAAGTGCGCGGCCAGCGAACGCAGCGTGGTGGTGGCGATGCCCGCCGAGTGGTCGTCCTCGATGATCAGCGCCTGCTGCGGGCCGAGTAGAGCGGTCAGCTCGCGCACTCTGGCGGCGCCGAGGGAGGCGCCGGTCGGGTTGTTGGCGCGCGGCTGCAGGATCACCGCGCGCGGTGCGGGGCCGTCGAAGGCGCGGGCGAATTCCTCCGGCCGGAAACCGGATTCGTCGAGACGGACCGCGACCGGGCGCGCGCCGAGGCGGGCGAGAAGATCGAGGAACGGCGGGAAACACGGGTCCTCGACGATCACCGGATCGCCGAAACGCACGTGGGCAGCGAGCAGCCGGTCCACGGCATCGAGGGCGCCGTCGAGGACGGTCAGCCGTTCGCACGGCCACGGCCAGTCCGCGCGCAGCGTGTCGGCGAGCGCGGGCAGCACCGCCTCGCCGAGATAGTGGGCCGACAGGTCGCCCGGCGCGGTATCGCGCGAGAGCGCGCGCAACGCGGCGGCGAGGTCGGGCAGCAGCGCCGGGTCAGGGGTGCCACGGGACAGGTCGACACGAAAGGCCTTGTCGGAGGGCGAGTGCAGGCGCTGATACCGGCCGATCGGCGCCTCCCGCTTCTCCCCGACGAAGGTGCCCGCCCGACCGCGCGCGGTGATCGCGCCGGTCGCGGCCAGCGCCCGCCACGCCTGACTGACGGTGGCAGGGGAGACCCGGAGTTCGCGGGCCACCGCACGCACCGTGGGCAGTCGGGTGCCCGGTGCGAGGTCGCCGGAGCGGATGCGGCGGCCGAGGGCGGCGGCGATTCCGGCGGCGGTTCGCTCGTCGAGGTCCCCGGCGAAGTCCGCGGGCAGTGCGGTCGGCGAGGCTTCGGTCATCGGCTCATTCTGCGGGCCGTACGCGACCGATCCGGGGCGCACCGCCAACGTTTACGGCACCGAAACTGTTTCCGCGCAGTTGTAACACAACAGAATCAGTTGAAGGTGCAGTATAACAAAGCATGGGAATCGTCAGAGCGGCGCTCGTCCAGACCAGCTGGACTGGTGACAAAGAATCAATGGTCAAAGTTCACGAGGACTACGCACGGGAGGCGGCGGCGCAGGGGGCGCAGGTGATCTGCTTCCAGGAGTTGTTCTACGGCCCGTATTTCTGTCAGCTACAGGACGCCAAGTTCTACGAATACGCTGAATCGGTGCCGGGCCCGACCACCGATCGAATCGCCGCCCTGGCCGCCGAATTGAACTTGGTGATCGTGGCGCCGGTGTACGAGCGCGAGATGGACGGGCTGCTCTACAACACCGCGGTGGTGATCGACGCCGATGGTTCCTATCTGGGCAAATACCGCAAACACCACATACCGCAGGTGACCGGCTTCTGGGAGAAGTTCTACTTCCGCCCGGGCAACCTCGGGTGGCCGGTGTTCGACACCGCGGTCGGCAAGGTCGGCGTCTACATCTGTTACGACCGCCATTTCCCGGAAGGCTGGCGGGCGCTCGGCCTCGCGGGCGCGGAAATCGTGTTCAATCCGTCGGCGACGTCGCGAGGGCTTTCCAGTTATCTCTGGAAACTCGAGCAGCCCGCCTCGGCGGTGGCCAACGAGTATTACATCGGCGCGATCAACCGCGTCGGTATCGAGAGCGAATACGGCGACAACGACTTCTACGGGACGAGCTATTTCGTCGACCCCGAGGGGAAGTTCGTCGGCGAGGTCGCCTCCGATACTTCGCCGGAATTGGTTGTTCGTGATCTCGATATGGATCTGATCAAGATCGTTCGCGAGAGATGGGCGTTCTATCGCGATCGTCGCCCCGATGCCTACGGACCGTTGGTGAACCCCTGATGCGCACTTTCATCCACGGCGGGACGGTGGTGAGCGCCACCGGGTCCCAGCTGCTCGACGTGCTGATCGAAGACGAGACGATTGTCGCTGTCCTGCAACCGGGTTCGACCGCGCTCGGCGCCGATCCGGCCGCCGACGCCGAGACGGTGATCGACGCGACCGGCAAGTACGTGATCCCCGGTGGCGTCGACGGGCACACACACATGCAGCTGCCGTTCGGCGGCACCGAGGCCAGCGACACCTTCGAAACCGGGACAAGGGCCGCGGCATGGGGCGGCACCACCACGATCGTCGACTTCGCCGTGCAGAAACCGGGCCAGCGGGTGCAGGACACCCTCGCCGAATGGCACGGCAAGGCCGCCGGACAGTGCGCGATCGACTACGGGTTCCATCAGATCATCGGCGATGTCAACGACGAATCTCTCAAAGGGATGAGCGAACTCGTCGACGAAGGCGTCACCAGCTTCAAACTGTTCATGGCCTACCCGGGCGTCTTCTACTCCGACGACGGCCAGATCCTGCGCGCCATGCAGACCGCGGGTGACCTCGGTGCGCTGATGATGATGCACGCGGAGAACGGCATCGCCATCGATGTCCTCGTCGAACAGTCTCTCGCCCGCGGGAACACCTCGCCCTACTTCCACGGCACCAGCCGCCCGTGGCAGATGGAAGAGGAAGCCACCCATCGCGCGATCATGCTGGCGCAGTTGACCGGCGCCCCGCTGTATGTGGTGCACGTATCTGCCAAGCAGGCGATGGAACAGATCGCGACGGCGCGCGACAAGGGCCAGAACGTATTCGCCGAGACCTGTCCGCAGTACCTGTACCTCTCGCTCGAAGAACAGTTGGGCGCACCGGGTTTCGAGGGCGCCAAATGGGTCTGCTCCACCCCGTTGCGCTCGCGCGCGGAGGGGCATCAGGACGAGCTGTGGCGGTTCATCCGCACCGGTGATGTCACCGCGGTGAGCACCGACCACTGCCCGTTCTGCATGAAGGACCAGAAAGAGCTCGGCGTGGGCGATTTCAGCAAGATCCCGAACGGCATCGGCGGGGTCGAGCACCGGATGGATCTGCTGTTCCAGGGCGTCAAGGACGGGCGGATCTCGCTCGAACGGTGGGTGGAGGTCTGCTGCACCAACCCGGCCCGGATGTTCGGCATGTATCCCCGCAAGGGCGTGATCAGCCCGGGTGCCGACGCCGATGTGGTGATCTACGACCCCCACGGTCACACCAGCATCGGGCTCGGCAAGACCCACCACATGAACATGGATCACTCCGCGTGGGAGGGCTTCGAGATCGACGGACACGTCGACACGGTCCTGTCCCGCGGCCGGGTGATCGTCGACGACGGCGCCTATCACGGTCGCGCCGGGCACGGCCGGTTCGTCCGTCGCGGCCTGTCGCAGAACCTGCTGTAGAAACCAACTGCCGAAACGGAGAGTGCCGATGGACATCGGAGTCGTCCTGCAGTGCACACCACCCTCGTCGCGGGTGATCGAACTGGCCAGAGTGGCCGAGACCCACGGGTTCTCGCATGTGTGGACCTTCGACTCGCACCTGCTCTGGCAGGAGCCCTACGTGATCTACAGCCAGATCCTGGCCGCCACCCGCAAGGTGATCGTCGGTCCCATGGTCACCAATCCGGCCACCCGGGACCAGACGGTGACCGCGTCCGTCTTCGCCACGCTCAACGAGATGTACGGCAACCGCACGATCTGCGGCATCGGGCGCGGCGACTCGGCGGTCCGCACACTCGGGGACAAGCCGACGACGTTGGCCACCCTGCGCGAATCGGTCGAGGTGATCAGGGAACTCGGCAACGGCCGCAGCGCCCGCGTCGGTGACCTGGACGTGCGGTTCCCGTGGGCCGCCGATTCGCGGCTCGAGGTGTGGGTGGCCGGATACGGACCGAAGGCCCTCGCGCTCACCGGTCAGGTCGCCGACGGATTCATCCTGCAACTCGCCGACCCCGACATCACCGCATGGACCGTCGGCAAGGTGCGTGCCGCGGCGGCGGCGGCAGGCCGAGATCCGCTGTCGGTGAAGATCTGTGTCGCCGCGCCCGCCTATGTCACCGATGGATCGCAGGCCGGCCTGGAACACGCCCGCGACCAGTGTCGCTGGTTCGGCGGCATGGTCGGCAACCACGTCGCCGACATCGTCGCGAAATACGGTACGGGCGGCGATGTTCCGACGGCGCTGACCGACTACATCGCGGGCAGGCAGGGCTACGACTACAACCAGCACGGGCGCGCGGGCAATACCCAGGCCGCATTCGTACCCGACGAGATCGTGGACCGGTTCTGCCTGATCGGGACCCCCGACGAGCAGCTCGCCCGGTTGTGGGAGCTCGAGAAGCTCGGCGTCGGCCAATTCGCGGTGTATCTGCAGCACGACGCCAAAACGTCCACGCTCGAGGCCTATGGCGAGCAGGTGCTGCCGCGGCTGAATCAGCAGGTCACCGCGATCGAAGCGGCCGGTCTGTCGTGATCGCCGATCGCACCCCGGTGTGGGCGTCGAACACCGGCGCGCACGGTATCGCCGGACGATGGCCGGTGGGAGTGCGTCGGTGAGCACGGCGACCTTCGATCCGGCGACAGCTGTTGTTCCACACAAGATCCGAGCCTCCACACCTGGTCGGACCCGGTTGCTGCGCGCGGCCTACGCGGTGAGCGCGTTCGTCCTCGTGGCGGCGATCTGGGAGCTGGTGAAGATGCTGGTGCCCGCCGACGGCGTGAGCATCGCGGGCACCCGCGTACTCCCTCGCACCAGCGACGGCGCGCTCCCACACGTCTGGGCGGTGTTCACCGTGCTCGGCGACCCGGACGGCAAGGGCACCGTCGGTGAAACACTGTTGCGCACAGCGATGTTCACGCTGGGTCTGTCCTTGCTGGCGCTGTTGCTCGGTGCTGTGGTCGGTGTGGCACTGGCGGTCGCGATGCAGCGGTTCGGCTGGCTCGAGCGTGGCCTGCTGCCGTATGTGGTGCTCTCGCAGACGGTTCCGCTGATCGCGCTCGCGCCGCTGGTGGTGGCGTGGGGCGGCAAACTGTCCATCGGCGGTGAGCCGTGGCGGCCGTGGATGAGCATCGTGGTGATCGCGGCCTACCTCGCCTTCTTCCCGATCGTTATCGGGATGCTGCGCGGGCTACAGACGCCGTCGGCGGCTTCGGTCGAATTGATGCGCAGCTGCTCGGCCGGTTGGTGGGCGACGTTGACGCGCTTGCGGTTTCCCGCCTCGGTTCCCTCGGTGATTCCGGCGCTACGGCTGGCCGCCGCGGCGGCGGTGATCGGCGCGGTCGTCGCCGAGATCTCGACCGGTACCGCGGGCGGGATCGGGCGACAGATCATCGTGTTCTCCCAGCAGGCCACCGGCGACTCGGCCCGGCTCTACGCCGCTGTCCTGGCCGCCGCGCTGCTCGGCGTCGTCCTCACCGCCCTGGTCGGACTGGTGGAGCTGGCACTGCGCCGCTACAGCCACCCGCCCGGCACCAGCACATCGAGCGAGGACTGATGAGTGAAGCACCCATGACCGCCTCGGGCACCGATCCCGGCTCTCCGGTGTCACCGGTCGCTGCCGCAGTCGAACTGAGCGACCTCGGCAAGACCTTCGCGGCGGGTGCCGTGACAGCGCTGTCCGACGTCTCGCTCACTGTCTCGGCGGGCGAATTCGTCTCGCTCATCGGGCCTTCGGGCTGCGGCAAGTCCACCCTGCTGCGGATCATCGCCGACCTCGAGACGCCGAGCAGCGGTGTTGTCACCGTGCACGGCAAGTCCGCGCGCCAGGCCCGGATCGACCAGGACTACGGCATCGCGTTCCAGCAGGCCGGCCTGCTGGAATGGCGCACTGTCGCAGCCAATGTCGAACTGCCCCTCGAACTGCACCGGGTAGCCAAAGCGCAACGCAAGGCACGCAGTGCCGAACTGCTCGCCATGGCCGGGCTCAGCGAATTCGCCGACCGGTACCCGGCCGAACTGTCCGGCGGCATGCAGCAGCGCGTCGCCATCGCCCGCGCGCTGGCCCGCACACCGTCGCTGCTGCTGATGGACGAACCGTTCGGCGCGCTCGACGAGATGACCAGAGAACACATGCAGGGCGAGCTGCTGCGCATCGCCGGGGAGACCGGCGCCGCCGTCGTGTTCGTCACCCACTCGATTCCCGAGGCGGTGTACCTGTCGGACCGGGTGGTTGTGCTGTCCGCACGACCAGGCCGGATCAGCGACATCGTGTCCACCGGTGGCTGGGATCGACAGGCGGGCAACGATGTTCGCGCGTCCGGTGAGTTCTTCGCCGCTGTCGCCGCGGTGCGCGCGGCACTGCGCGGCGACACGACCGCCGATGGACAGGATCTGCGATGAAGACCTGGCTGCCACCACTAGTAGTCGGCGTTGTCGTCCTGGCGTTGTGGCAGGTGCTCACCGTGGCGGCGGGCGTGCCGTCGTTCCTATTGCCCGCGCCAAGCGCGATCGCCGCACAGTTCGCCGAGAACGCGGGCCGCATCCTGGATGCTTCCCTGGCCACCGGCACGAACGCGCTGATCGGGTTCGTCGCGGGCACGATCCTCGGCCTGGCCGCCGCCGTCCTCGCGGTGCGCTTCGGGCTGATCGACGGGCTGCTCACGCCGTTGGCCGCAGCCGCCGCCGCGGTGCCGATCGTAGCGCTGGCACCCCTGCTGAACTCGATGTACTCCACGACCACCGAGACACCGCGACGGCTCGTCGTCACCATCGTGGTGTTCTTCCCGGTCTTCGTCAGCACCGCGCGCGGGTTGCGTCAGGTGCCGAAGGTGCAGGCCGACCTGATGAGCTCCTACGCCGCGTCGGGCTGGCAGATCACCCGCACCGTGCGGGTGCCCGCCGCGCTGCCACACCTGTTCACGGGTTTGCGGATCGCCGCGCCCGGCGCGGTCATCGCGGCCATCATCGCCGAATACTTCGGCGGCCTGCAGAACGGGCTCGGTAGCCGGATCACCTCCGCCGCCGCCAACACCGCCTATCCGCGGGCGTGGGCCTACGTCGTCGGTGCGATGTGCGTCGGCCTCGTGTTCCTGGCCGCCGTCCTGCTGCTCGAACACCTCACCCGCCGACCCCGAACCCCACTGCTGTCCACGATCCGATGAGGGAGATCCGTCCATGAGCAAGACCGCACTCCGGTTGCGTACCGCGGTGGCGCTGGCCGCCGTGGCCGCCGCCGCGCTGACCGGCTGTAGTACCACCGACAGTGGTTCCGAGACCACCGCCGACGGCCTCACCAAGGTGACCTTGCAGCTGCAATGGTTCAAACAGGGGCAGTTCGCCGGCTACCTGGCCGCCGTCGACCAGGGGTTCTACAAGGAACAGGGCCTGTCGGTCGAGATCCTCGACGGCGGCACCGACATCGTCCCGCAGACGGTGCTGGCCCAGGGTCAGGCCGACTACGCGGTCGCCTGGGTGCCCAAGGCCCTCGCATCGCGGGAGGCGGGCGCCGGGATCACCGAAATCGCGCAGGTCTTTCAGAAATCGGGCACCAAACAGGTCTCGTTCAAGTCCGAGAATATCGCCGGGCCCGCCGCGCTGCGCGGCAAGACCGTCGGAAACTGGGGCTACGGCAACGAATTCGAGCTCTTCGCCGGGATGACCAAGGCAGGCATCGATCCGGCCAGGGATGTGAAACTGGTCCAGCAGCAGTTCGACATGAACGCCTTCCTCGCCAAGGACATCGCCGCCGCCCAGGCCATGTCCTACAACGAGTACGCCCAGCTGCTCGAAACCGAGAACCCCGCGACCGGAAAGCTCTACACCGCAGACGATTTCACCACCATCGACTGGAACGACGAGGGCGTGGCCATGCTGCAGGACGCCCTGTGGGCCAACACCGAGAAGCTGAAGGGCAGCGAGTACCAGGATCGGACGGTCAAGTTCCTGGTCGCCTCGCTGAAGGGTTGGGCGTTCTGCCGTGACAACCTCGACAAGTGTCGCGACATCACCGTCGCCGCGGGCGCCACGCTCGGCGCGGGACACCAGCAGTGGCAGATCAACGAGGTGAACAAGCTGATCTGGCCCGCTCCCGCGGGCATCGGCGCCATCGACAAGACCGCGTGGGATCGCACGGTCTCGATCGCGAAGAACACCAAGAACGCCGAGGGCGCAACGGTTCTCACCAAGGACCCCGACGCCGACGCCTATTCCACCGACTACGTCACCAAGGCTCTCGATCAGTTGAAAGCCGCGGGCGTCGACGTCACGGGCGCGAGTTACCAGCCTGCTCAGGTCACCCCGACCGAGGGCGGTAAGTAGCCTCGCGGTGTGCTCACTGCGGGGTCAGTCCGATGACCACGCCACCCTGCTGCCAGGTCTGGTAAATGTCGGCCTTGGACGGTTCGCCGTCGGCGAGATAGCCGATGCCGTTGAATTTCGCGTTCTGCTTGTTGTCGCGCGCGATCACCGCGAACAGTTCGATGACGTCGCTCTCGTCGGTGTAGACAGTGGCGGTGAAGGTTTCGGGCGCGCCGCCACGCGACACCCGCACTTGTGCGCCGCCCCGCAGATTCTTCACCCAGGGGCGCAGCGCGGTGCCGATCAGCAAGGCGCCGTCGTGCACGGTGTAGGCGATCGGGACGTCGTAGACGGCGCCGGATTTGCGGCCGACCACGTGCAGGGTGGCCAGCCGCTTGCCGACGACGCCGGACAGTACCGGCACCTTCAGCAGGCTGCGGATGAGGGTATTGAGCTTGTTCTGATAGGAGCGGAGAGGTTCAGGACCGGTGGTCGTCGGTGTGCCGTAAGGGTTCTCGGGGGGTGCGGTGTCGCTCATGGTTTCCAGTATCGCCACGTGCGGCCGCGCCCGCACGGCACGTGACTACGCTGCCGATATGACATCTGGGCAGACCGAGATCTGGCACAACCCGCGCTGCACGAAGAGCCGCAATGCCACCGCGCACCTCGACGCGGCGGGGGTGGAGTACACCGTGCGCCGCTACCTCGACGATCCGCCGACGGTCGAGGAGTTGCGGGCGGTGCTGGCGCGCCTCGGCGCCGAGCCGTGGGACATCACGCGCACCGGCGAGCAGATCGCCAAGGATCTCGGGATGGCGCAATGGGGTCGCGCCGAGGCGGATCGGGAGCAGTGGCTGACCGCGCTGGCCCAGCATCCGAAGCTGATCCAGCGCCCGATCGTGCTCACCGCCGACGGTGGCGCGGTGGTTGCTCGCGACGAGGAATCCCTGCGCACGCTGGACTGACCTCGGCGACCGGTGGCCTGCCGTTCGGAAGGCTTGGTGGTCGTCTATCGAGTCAGCGGCGGGGGGCCGTCGCCTGCGGTGAGCAGGCCGTCCAGGACGACTCGCGTGTCGGGAACGAAGGGCCACGCCGGATCACGCAGGTGCGCACGCAGTTCGGCATCGGTCCACCACCAGCCGTCCACGATCTCGGACGGCTGGTGGACGATCGGACCGTCGTAGCGGTACTCGTACGCGAACAGGTGGCAGCGCAGTGCGCGGCCCGCCCAGTCGCCGTCCCAGGACGCGGTGGCGCGCAACGGAAGTACCGTGCCCGCGGGGACAACGATGCCCAGTTCCTCGCGCAGTTCGCGGATCGCGGTGTCGGACGGGTGCTCGCCCGCGTCGACCACGCCGCCCGCGAGGCAGTCGTGCATGCCGGCGAAGACGAGTTTGGTGTCGGTACGCCGATGGACATACACCCGGTCGCCGTCGGCAGACCGGACCAGCACGCCCGCGCTGGCGTGCCAGAGTCCCTCACGGTAGACGGTGCCTCGATCGGCCTCGCCGATCACCAGCCCCTCGGCATCGTAGACGGCGAGCAGTTCGGCCTCCGGATTCGCTGACACCCGCCCGAGGGTAACCGCCACGAGTGTCCATCCCGCGATTCACCGTTTCCGGCGCTGTGGCTTCACCCCCGGTCGCGGCGCGGCGGCGCGGGCCGCCGTGGTGACCAGCGCCTTCTTCTCGGATTCCTCGGCGGCGAGGGTGCGCCGGATCAGATACTGCTGGCCGCAGGTCCACAGGGCGTTGGTGGCGAAATAGGTGAGCACGACGACCGGCAGGACGGCACCGCCGATCAGCGCACCCGCCGGGAACACCCACAGCGACAGGTTGCGCATGATCGCGGCCGTGCTGTTGTCCCCGACCGCCGGGGTGAGCCGGGCCGTGAAGTGCGTGGCTAGGGCAGCGATCAGCACCAACGGGACAGCGAGGACGGCCACCGCGACGAAAACCTCGCCCGCGCCGCTGAGGGTCGCCGACAGTGGTGCGCCGAACAGCCTGGCATCGAGGAACGCGCGGACTTCGGGTGCGCCGAACAGGTAGTTCGCGGTGGCTCTGTTGAGCTCCACCGGAAGTGGGCTGTCCGTCGAACTGAACGGGCCGACCGCGTAGGTGCCGGTCCGATCGAACGAGCGCAATACATGGAACAGGCCGAGGAAGACCAGTCCCTGGGCGATCAGCGGGACGAATCCGGCGAACATGCCGACGCCGTGTTCGCGATGGAGCAACCGGATCTTCTCGGCCTGGGCGCGCGGGTCGTCGCGATGGGTGCGGCGGATGGCGTCCATCTGCGGTTGGAGGGAACGCAGGACTCGCTGGGACCGGGCTTGCCGGAGCGCGGTGCGCACGAGCAGCGCGCGGACGGTGACGACCAGCGCGACCACGGCGAGTAGCCACGCGAGACCACTGGCCGGGCCGAGCGGAATCGCGAAGAGTTGGTGCCAGCACCATAGGACCGCGGACACGGGAAAATAGACGACATCGAGCATGACGGGACGACCTGTCCGTGAAGCGTGCGCGAACGCACGAAAAGGGGGAGTGGGATCACGAAATCCGACAGGCGGCGCCGACGGCGCGGCACCTGTCAGTGGTGATCGATCCCCGGTGCTCGTGGACGTGGACGACCGGCGGCATCCGGATTGCTCTGTCGCAGAAAGGAACCGCGCAACCGGCGCTGTGCCGACCGCGGCGGGCCCGCGCACGCGACTCGAACCGGTAGCCGACTGCGGCCGGTGACCGCGACCAGCGCGCACACCATCGCGGCGGCGACAGCGCCGAACGCGAGCATGCGCGTGGCCTCACCGCCGGGCGTGGAGATGAGCACGAAGGCGGGCAGCACGCACGCGAGAACCGCGTACGCCATCATCATCGCCCGTGCCTGCATGTCACCGAGCATACCGACGGATGGGGCGAGGGTCGCTGCTATGCCTCGAGCGCGAAGGGTGGGGTGCCGATGCCGGTGACGCGGAGATTGCCCCACGGGTCGCGTTCGGTGAGGTGTGCCGCCGCGGGTTCGCGGCCGGGCAGGACGAGGAAGGCGGATGCTCGCGTCGGTTCGGGCAGGGTGGTGGTCTCGGTGGGATCGAGGCGGCCGTACCAGTGGTAGCGGCCGTCGATCGGGTCGAGGTGGCCGGTGAGGGTGGCGAGGACGGAGTATTCGGCTCCGGGTAGATCGAGGACGGCCGGTCCGGCGTAGTCGTGATCCGGATGCCGGTCGGCGGCGACGGTGATGTCGAAATGGTGGGGCTTCGGGCGGCCATGGCGACGCATGCTCGGCGTCGGGTCGAGCCGACGGTGGTATTCGTGCTGGGTGCTGGCCCGCACTTCGATTCGAGTGCCCGATTGCCGCTGAAGAGCGCGGACCCAGGTGGCGACGAGATCGACTCGGACCGACTGGGCGACCGACGGTTCCTGGACGGCGGGTTCGGCACCGCCGACGAAGAACAGGTTCGGAAAGCCATGGGTCGCGATGCCGCGAAAGGTGACCGGAGCGGGCGACCACGCCGCGTCGAGTGTGCGGGCCTCGCGTCCCGTGACCGGCAGTCGGACGCCGACGAAACGGTCTGCGGCTTTCGGTGCGAAGTCGGCGCGGAGTCGTCTGGTGGTGTCGGCGGTCAGAATCACCACCCTCGCCTGGGCGGGCTCGTCTCCGACCAGGTGGATCAGCCAGCGGTCCTCGTCCTCGTCGAAAACGAGTTCGTCGACATCGACCAGACGCCGGGGGACCGGCCGATCCTCGCGAGACAGCCATCTGTGCCGCGACGTCCACGGTGTTCGGCGCTGTCGGCCGACCGGAGATCGCGACCGATCACCTGCTGGAACCGGTTCGTAGACACATACTTCGGCGATACCGACCGCCCGCAGCGCGCGCACGATCGCCCCGGATTCGGCGCCGATGACGGCGACGTTCACAGCAGACCCACCGCCCGCCACCGCCTGCGTCCGGCCGCTCCGATCAGCCCGTGCTGACCCAGGAACGTCACCAGATCCGCCGCCCCGGCCGCCCTGGATTCGCGCGCCCTCGGATTACCCAGTGCGGCTCTGCGTGCCTGTCGACCGTCGAGCCCGGCGCGAATGTACAGATGCCGGTTGGTGACCAGCGAGACGAACAGCGGTCCGGCCACCGCCACGCACAAGCGGATATAGGCCCGCTCAACCGCCGACATCGCGGGCACTCGCCGAGACAGCGCGTCCCTGGCGAAGCCGATGTGGCGGGCCTCCTCGGTGACGTGGACGCGCATGGCCCGCGCGACGATCGGCTGCAACTGCGGATCGTCGAGCATCCGCCGCTGCAGCGCGTCGAAGATCTCCTCACCGACCAGCGCCGCCACCCACACCATCGGGCCGTGCAGCACGGCGGGCAGTGCGGTGATCGCGAGCCGCGCCGCCGGACGCGGCCAGTACGGACGGGCCTCGACGCGCTCGATGAGCTTGCCGAACATCATCATGTGCCTGCACTCGTCGGCCATCTCGGTGAGGGTGTAGTGCGAGGTCGCGGAGGTGGGGTCGCCGCGGAGCAGTTCGCGCAGCAGCAGTCGATTGAGCAGGTTCTCGAACCAGATGCCGACCGAGAGCACATTGGCCAGTTCCTGGCGGGAGAGCTCGCGCTGCTGGTCGGGTGTCATCGCGTCCCACAGATCGGTGCCGTAGAGGGAGATGACGCGCGGGGGCAGGAACAGCTTCGCCGGGTCGAGAGGTTCGGCCCAGTCGATGTCGACCACCGGGTCATAGGATTTTCGCACCGAGCCGATCAGCAGGCGCTGGGCGAAGGAATCGCGCGGGGAGGCGGTAGCGTGGGGCATCGCGGGCTCACTCTCGGCGGAACGTGCCACGCTAGGTGTTACAGCGTGTATCACCAAGGTTAGTGGAACGCCATGTCACGGTCAATATCCGCACGGGTATCGTTGGCACTGTGACTGCACCATCCGCGCACGCCGATCAGACCGCCGCCGACGGTCGCGCCACCCGCTGGCACGGCCACAAAGAGCGCCGCCGCGCGGAGATGATCGACGCCGCCATCGAGGTGATCGAGGAACACGGTCTCGAGATCTCGGT
Source organism: Nocardia salmonicida (assembly GCF_036142455.1). NCBI lineage: Bacteria > Bacillati > Actinomycetota > Actinomycetes > Mycobacteriales > Nocardiaceae > Nocardia > Nocardia salmonicida. The sequence goes on along the minus strand of NZ_CP108014.1, from coordinate 3,255,080 downwards.
GCAGTTGATCGCCGAACATCTGGCACTGCCTCGACCGGTGGTCTACCGCCATGTCGGTGGCCGGGCCGAACTAGACGCGCTGTCGCGGCAGCGGATCCTGGAACTGCTGCTCGCGGAGCTGCTGCCCGCTCTGCAGTCCGAGGGCTCGCTCAAAGAAGCCGTACGCGGCGCCATCGGTACCTATCTCGGCTGGATCGAACGCCACCCGAATCTGCACCGCTTCCTCGGCGACGCGGCACCGCAGGGCGCGCCGAGTCTGAGCGGCGCGGGCCGCGCGGTGGGCGGACAGCTCGCCGATATCTTCGCGGCCACCCTGGCCCGGTTCGGCATCGACCCGGCGCGCGGTCGGCCGATGGCATTCGGCATGGTCGGGCTCGTCGACGGCGTGGTGGCGAGTTGGCGCGCGGAATCGGAACCGGTCCTCACCACCGAGCAGGTGCAGGGCATTCTGACCGAGTCGGTGCTGTCGCTGTTCGAGGGCAATGCGCGCAGTCTCGGTGTTCCGCTGCAACGGGATTCGCTCATCGCCGACCTGCTCATCGCACCGGACGCGGCCCCGCCCCCCGGCGAGCGACTGCGCTGACTCAACCGGCCAGCGCGCGATAGGTTCGATTCCACAGCCACTCCACGGGGCCGCGCTCGAATCGGCGCAACCACAGGTGGGCGAAGGTGATGATCGCGGCGGCGACGAGCAGGTAGATCGCCACGGTGAACGGCACCCTCGCCGAGTCGGACACCCGTGCCGCAAGGCCGAAACCCCAGCCGTAGCACAGTATTCCGGCGATCAGGTTCTGCAGGATGTAGCAGCTGAGGGCGGTGCGGCCGACCTCGCTCAAGCGGGTGCCCGCGAATCCGACGCGGGGCCTGCGCAGGTAGAACTCGGCGACCGCCGCCAAGATCGCGAGGGCGACGAACGGCGCCGTCCCGTATCGCGTGAAGAAGATGAAGTCGCCACCGCCCACGATGCCGACTCCCAGGTCCAGCGGCGCGGCGACCGCGAACCCGATCACCATGATCCCGCGGCGAATTCGCGCGCCTTCGGGCCGGAAGACGCCCGCGCGGAACAGCCGCGCGCCGACCAGGAACAGCGCGATCGACATCGGGAACACGAAGATCGTCTCGAGCCGGAAGAGCAGGGCGTGGTCGATACGGAACAGCACCAGATCCCAGAAGGAGCCGTCCGCATAGGGATTCGGGTCCAGCGGTGCCGAGTCGGCCTCTTCGTACTGTGGCGCGAAGGCGAACGCCGCCGCGATCGACGTCAACATCGTCACGTGGACCGATGCGGCGATGATCACCCATCGACGTTGTGCCCGTTCGCTTGTCGCGAGGATGTAGGCCACGGCGAGGCCGGTCAGCGCGTAACCCATCAGTACGTCGAACTCCGCGACGAACAGAAAGTTCAGCAGGCCGTCGAGGAACAGCAGTCCCGCGCGGTAGGGGTATTTGCCGGGCCATGGTCGCCCTCCCCGCCGCGCCGACCCCTGCTGGATGGCGAGCCCGATCCCGAACATCACCGTGAGCAGGCCGAGGAATTTGCCCTGCGCGAGCTGCTGGAGCACCCGTTCGGACCACATCCAGGCGTTCTCGGGGGTCGCGCCGAGCTCGTCGAGGTAGCCGACCATGCCCGCCGAATCGGTGAAGATCCAGATATTGGTACCGAGAGTGCCCAGGATCGCGATGCCGCGCAGCACATCCAGCGCGATCATGCGAGCGGGCCCGGGCGCGGCGGGCGCTTCGGCGGCGGGTGCGACGGCGTCGGTCATGCACCGAGTATCAGCGCGACCACCGGCCCAGCGGATCGCTCACGAGGACGATTCCATGGTCCCCCTCTTGGGGGACGTTCCCGGCCTCCCACGGCCCCGCTGGGCGGAGATGCGGGTGCGGGTCGGGCCCGTCGCCTAGGCTCGTCTGCATGCAGCGCATCATCGGAATCGAGGTCGAATACGGCATCTCGACCCCCACGGAGCCGACGGCCAACCCGATCCTCACCTCCACGCAGGCCGTTCTCGCCTATGCCGCCGCCGCGGGATTGCCGCGAGCCAAGCGGACCCGGTGGGACTACGAGGTGGAATCCCCGCTGCGTGACGCGCGTGGATTCGACCTGAGCCGGATGAGCGGGCCCGCCCCGATCATCGACGCCGACGAGGTCGGCGCGGCGAACATGATCCTCACCAACGGCGCCCGGCTCTACGTCGACCACGCCCACCCGGAGTACTCCGCACCCGAGGTCGTGGATCCGCTCGACGCGGTCATCTGGGACAAAGCGGGCGAGCGAGTGATGGAGGCGGCCGCCCGGCACGCCTCGAGCGTGCCAGGCGCCCCCCGGCTGCAGCTGTACAAGAACAACGTCGACGGCAAGGGCGCTTCCTACGGCACCCACGAGAACTACCTGATGAGCCGCGACACCCCGTTCAGCCACATCATCGCGGGCCTGACGCCGTTCTTCGTCTCCCGCCAGGTGATCTGTGGCGCGGGCCGGGTCGGCATCGGCCAGTCCGGCGACCACGCCGGTTTCCAGCTGTCCCAGCGCGCCGACTACATCGAGGTCGAGGTCGGCCTCGAGACCACGCTCAAGCGCGGCATCATCAACACCCGCGACGAGCCGCACGCCGACGCCGACAAGTACCGGCGACTGCACGTGATCATCGGCGACGCCAACCTCGCCGAGATGTCGACCTACCTCAAGGTCGGCACCACCGCGCTGGTGCTCGACATGATCGAGGGCGGCGAGGACCTCTCGGAGTTCCAGCTGGCCCGCCCGGTCACCGCCGTGCACCAGATCAGCCACGACCCGACGCTGCGCGCCACCGTCGCCCTCGCCGACGGCCGCGAGCTGACCGGCCTTGCGCTGCAACGGCTCTACCACGAGCGGGCCGCCAAATTCGTCCACCGCGAAGGCAACGACGACCCGCGCGTGCTCGACATCCTCGACAACTGGGCGATGGTCCTGGACCTGCTCGAGCGCGATCCGATGGAGGCCGCGCACCTGCTCGACTGGCCGGCCAAACTGCGCCTGCTCAAGGGTATGCGCACCCGGGAAGGGCTGGGCTGGGCCGCGCCGAAGCTGCACCTGATGGACCTGCAGTACTCCGATGTGCGCCTGGACAAGGGGCTCTACAACCGACTGGTCGCGCGCGGGTCGATGAAGCGGCTCGTCAGCGAGCAGCAGGTGCTCGACGCGATGACCAATCCGCCCACCGACACCCGCGCCTACTTCCGCGGTGAGTGTCTACGCCGGTTCGGCGCCGATATCGCCGCCGCCAGTTGGGATTCGGTGATCTTCGATCTCGGTGGTGATTCGCTGGTGCGGATTCCGACGCTGGAACCCCGCCGGGGCACGAAAGCGCACGTAGGAAAGCTGCTCGACGCCTCGCGCACCGCCGCGGAACTGGTCGAGCAGCTCACCCACTGATGCGTTGCGGGGCACGACCGCGCGACAATACGATCGCTATCGACCACCTTGTCGGATCGGCTCGGTAGGGTTGTGGGACACACACGATCATCGTGATGAGGAAGAGGAGGTCGGCTGCCATGGCACAAGAGCAGACCAAGCGCGCCGGGGGTGGCGACGAGGACGAGGGCCCCGAGGGCGTCGACGCGGCAGGGCAGGAACGCCGCGAAAAGCTCGCGGAGGAAACCGACGACTTGCTCGATGAAATCGATGACGTGCTCGAAGAGAACGCCGAAGACTTCGTGCGGGCATATGTGCAGAAGGGCGGCCAGTGACCCCAGGTGACCCCTTGCGCCTCCACGCGGGGCGGGCTCTCTCCTCGTTCACCGAACATCTCCGCATGCACGCTCCGGACCTGTTGCCCGCCAACAGGTTTCCGGCCTCGGATCTGACCGCGACGAAGGACCTGGCGCCGCACGGCACCACCATCGTCGCGGTCACCTACCGTGGCGGCGTACTGATCGCGGGCGACCGCAGGGCGACCATGGGCAACCTGCTCGCCAGCCGCGACACCGAGAAGGTGTACATCACCGACACTTTCTCGGCGGCTGGCATCGCGGGCACCGCGGGTATCGCGATCGAGATGGTTCGGCTGTTCGCGGTGGAGCTGGAGTACTACGAGAAGATCGAAGGCGTGCCGCTCACCTTCGACGGTAAAGCCAACAAGCTGTCGAAGATGGTTCGCGACAATCTGCCTGCCGCGATGCAGGGTTTGGCCGCGATCCCGCTGCTGGTCGGTTTCGACGACCAGATCCTCGACCCGGACCGGTCCGGTCGCATCGTGTCCTACGACGTGGTCGGCGGGCGCAGCGAGGAACGGTTCGGCTACACCGCCGTCGGCTCCGGCTCGATGTTCGCGAAGTCGTCGCTGAAGAAGCTCTACCAGCGCGGCATCGATCAGGATCGGGCCCTGCGGATCGCGGTGGAATCGCTGTTCGACGCCGCCGACGACGACACCGCCACCGGTGGTCCCGACATGCTGCGCGGGATCTTCCCGACAGCGGTGGTGATCGACGCCGACGGTGCGGACGAGATCGGCGAGGATCGTCTCGCCGAGATCGCCCGCGGTGTGATCGCCGATCGGGAAGCCGCGGAAGAAGGGGGCGCCGTCCGATGACGCTGCCGTATTACGCCTCGGCCGAGCAGATCATGCGCGACAAGACCGAGCTCGCCCGTAAGGGCATCGGTCGCGGTCGCAGCGTGATCGTGCTGGTCTACGCCGACGGCGTGCTGTTCGTCGCCGAGAACCCCTCGGCGACGTTGCACAAGGTGAGCGAGCTCTACGACCGCGTCGGATTCTCCGCGGTCGGTAAGTACAACGAGTTCGAGGCCCTGCGCCGTGGCGGCATCCTGCAGGCCGACCTCAAGGGTTACCAGTACGACCGGCGCGATGTCACCGGGCGTGGGCTGGCCAACCTGTACGCGCAGACCCTCGGGTCGATCTTCACCGATCAGCTCAAGCCCTACGAGGTGGAGATCTGCGTCGCCGAGGTGGGGTATCCCGAACAGTCACCGACTTCGGTGCTGTACCGGATCACCTTCGACGGGTCCATCGTCGACGAACGCGAGTACGTCGTCATGGGCGGCACCACCGAGCCGATCCTGACCCAGCTCAAAGCCACCTACAAGCCGGGTCTGTCGCTGGACGACGCGTTGAAGGTGGCGATCGGCGCACTGCTGGCCGGTCAGCCCGAAGCCGACAGGGACAAGCGTTCGCTCGGTGAGGCCTCCCTCGAGGTGGCCACGCTCGAGCAGCAGCGGCCGCGGCGGGCGTTCCGTAGGCTGCAGGGCCCGGCCTTGGAGGCGGCGCTCGCCGCGTCCAAGTCCAAGCCCAAGCCGGTGAAAGAGGCGAAGCTGCCAGAACCCGACGACGACGCGGGGAAATAACCCACCGTCACGATCATGATCGGGCCTGCGAATCACTCCGGTTCGCAGGCCCGATCTCGTCGTGTGCGCGGCGGTCGTTCGCTGTCCGAATCGTTGTGAACACGTATGCGAATGGGATGTCAGGAGCGCCGCGCGGGCACTGGTCATGGCTGTAGTGTCGATAGTGTGCAGCGACGAATCATGGGGATCGAGACCGAGTTCGGTGTGACATGCACCTTCCACGGTCACCGTCGGCTGTCCCCCGACGAGGTAGCCCGGTACTTGTTCCGCCGGGTGGTGTCCTGGGGCCGTAGCTCCAATGTCTTCCTTCGCAACGGTGCCAGGTTGTACCTCGACGTCGGATCGCATCCCGAGTACGCCACCGCCGAATGCGACAGCCTGGTGCAGTTGGTCACCCACGACCGGGCAGGCGAGCGGGTACTGGAAGACCTGCTCATAGACGCCGAACAGCGCCTCGCCGAGGAAGGCATCGGCGGCGACATCTACCTGTTCAAGAACAACACCGACTCCGCGGGCAACTCCTACGGCTGCCACGAGAACTTCCTCGTGGTCCGCGCGGGCGAGTTCTCCCGGATCTCCGATGTGTTGCTTCCGTTCCTGGTCACCCGCCAGCTCATCTGCGGGGCGGGCAAGGTACTGCAGACGCCCAAGGCGGCCACGTTCTGCCTGTCGCAGCGTGCCGAGCACATCTGGGAGGGCGTCTCCTCGGCGACCACTCGCTCGCGCCCGATCATCAATACCCGCGACGAGCCGCATGCCGACGCCGAGAAGTACCGGCGTCTGCATGTGATCGTCGGCGACTCCAACATGGCCGAACCGACCACCATGCTCAAGGTGGGTACGGCCTCGCTGGTGCTGGAGATGATCGAGGCGGGGGTGTCGTTCCGCGATTTCGCCCTCGACAACCCGATACGGGCCATTCGCGAGGTCAGCCACGATCTCACCGGCCGTCGTCCCGTGCGCCTGGCCGGCGGGCGTCAGGCCAGCGCCCTCGAGATCCAGCGCGAGTACTACGCCCGCGCCGTCGAGCACCTGCGCAACCGTGACCGCGATCCGCAGGTCGACGCGGTGGTGGATCTGTGGGGTCGTACCCTCGACGCGGTCGAGGCGCAGGACTTCGCCAAGGTCGACACCGAGATCGACTGGGTGATCAAGCGCAAGCTGTTCCAGCGCTATCAGGACCGATACAGCATGGAGATGTCGGATCCCAAGATCGCCCAGCTGGATCTGGCCTATCACGACATCAAGCGTGGTCGCGGTGTGTTCGACCTGCTCCAGCGCAAGGGTCTGGCCAAGCGGATCACCGAGGACGACGCTGTCGACGCCGCCGTGGACACCCCGCCGCAGACCACGCGGGCCAAACTGCGCGGTGACTTCATCACCGCCGCGCAGGAGGCGGGCCGCGATTTCACCGTCGACTGGGTGCACCTCAAGCTGAACGATCAGGCGCAGCGCACGGTGCTGTGCAAGGATCCGTTCCGATCGGTCGACGAGCGCGTCGACCGGCTGATCGCCTCGATGTAGGCGAACCCCTCAGGCGGGGGGACCACGACGGAACCGGTGGCGCATGGGAGCGATTGCGTAGGCGCCACCGGTTCCCTCGTGTGTAGGGCGGCTCAGTCCGCGGTGACGACCGTCGCGTACGTGGCGTTGAGCCCGGCGATGAACGCGGTGAGCGCCAATTCGAAACTGTCGTCATCGATTTCGTCGGCGATCGCGCGCAGCAGATGGGCCTGGTTCAGGTGCGGGTACCGGTCGCGGTACACCTGCACGTCGTCGGCGAACCCGCCGGCGAACGAGCCGACCGTCGAACCCATGACCAGGTAGCGGGTGGCCGCGCCGATCATGGTCGCGTAGCGCGGTGGCCAGCCCGCACCGACCAGACCGCCGTGCACGGCGTCGGCCGCGCGGAGATTCTCGGCGCGGCGCCCCGGGCCCGTTGCCAGGTACGGCACGAAATTCGGGTGGGTGGCCAGTGCCGCGCGATAGCTGCGTGCCCAGTCAGCGAGTGCTCGATCCCAGCTCACCGTGTCGAAGGTCGAGGTATCGACCAGGCTCATGATGCCGGTGGCGATGTCGTCGAACAGCTCGTCCTTGTTCGGGTAGTGGCCGTAGAGCGAGGCGGCCTGCACGCCGAGTTCGGCGCCCAGCTTGCGCATGGAGACCTCGGCGAGTCCGTCGCGGTCGATCAGGACCAGCGCGGCGTCGCGAATTCGCTCGCGGCTCAACAGCGGTACGCGCGGCCTCGCCATGTGCTCCTCCATCTCTCGTCGGGGAATCGAACGGTATCACCGATGCCGAAAACGACTCTTGATTAACCGAACGGCGTTAGGATACGGTGCCCCAGTAAACCTAACGCCGTTTGGTTCAGGAGTGGTTCCGTGGATTTCCAGCTCACCCCCGCGCAGTCCGACCTGCGCGAACTCGCCCGCACGTGGGTGGACAAGGAAGTCGTGCCGTATGCCGCCCAGTGGGATCGCGACGAATCGGTGGATCCGAAGATCGTCGGCAAGCTCGGTGCGCTGGGCTTCCTCGGCATCGGGATCGCCGAGGAATACGGTGGCTCCGGCGGCGACACCTTCGACTACTGCCTGCTGCTCGAGGAGCTCGGGCGCGGTGACAGCGCGGTGCGCGGCATCGTGTCGGTCTCGCTCGGCCTGTTCGGCAAATCGATCGCCGCGTACGGCACCGAGGAGCAGAAGCAGCGGTTCCTGCCGGGGATCTGCGCGGGTGAGCAGCTCGGGTGTTTCGCGCTGACCGAACCCGGCACCGGCTCGGACGCGGCGAACCTCGACACCCGTGCGACACGTGACGGTTCGGACTGGGTCCTGTCCGGGACCAAGATCTTCATCACCAACGGCACCTGGGCCGATCACGCGCTGGTCTTCGCGCGGACCGGCGGTCCGGGGCCCAAGGGCGTCACGGCGTTCGTGGTGCCGACGGACGCACCGGGTTTCGGCCGGACCGAGATCAAGGGCAAGCTCGGTCTGCGCGGCCAGGCCACCGCCGAACTCGTCCTCGACGGGGTTCGGGTGCCCGACGCGCTGCGCCTCGGCGAGGAAGGGCAGGGCTTCCGGATCGCGATGTCCGCGCTCGACAAGGGCCGTATCGGGGTCGCGTCCGGGTGCGTCGGGCTGGCGCGTGCCTGCCTCGAAGCCGCGGTGCGTTACGCCGGTGAGCGTGAACAGTTCGGCAAGCCGATCGCCGGCTACCAGCTGGTGCAAGAACTCCTGTCCGATATCGCCGTCGACACCGACGCCGCACGGCTACTCGCTTGGCGCGCCGCCGATCTCGCCGACCGCGGCGAACCTTTCGGCACCGCCGCGTCGATGGCGAAGTTGTTCGCCTCCGAGGCGGCGGTCTCCGCCGCCAACAACGCGATCCAGGTGTTCGGCGGCTACGGCTACATCGATGAATACCCCGTCGCCAAGTACCTGCGCGACGCCCGCGTGCTGACCCTCTACGAGGGCACCACCCAGATCCAGAAGCTGCTCATCGGGCGCGCCCTCACCGGCGTGAATGCCATTGTCTGATACAGGAGTACGACCCATGATCCACCGAACAGCCCTCGTCACCGGGGCGGCCCGCGGCATCGGCGCGGCGACCGCAGCCCGCTTGGCCGACGACGGATTCGCCGTGGCCGTCGTCGATCTCGACGCCGATGCCGCGGTACTGGCCGCCGGGCAGATCAACGCGGCGGGCGGCACCGCGATCGGCATCGGCTGCGACGTCGCCGACGAGGCGCAGGTAGCCGCCGCCGTCGCGCGCACCGTGGCGGACTTCGGCTCGCTCGACGTCCTGGTGAACAACGCGGGCGTGCTGCGCGACAACCTGCTGTTCAAGATGTCGGTCGAGGACTGGGACACCGTCATGGCGGTGCACCTGCGCGGTGCGTTCCTGTGCTGCAAGGCCGCGCAGAAACACATGGTGGACAACGGCGGCGGCGCCATCGTCAACACCTCGAGCGTCTCGGCGCTCGGCACCCGTGGTCAGGCCAACTACGCGGCGGCGAAAGCAGGCATCCAGGGCCTGACCCGCACGCTGGCCATGGAACTCGGCCCGTTCGGGATTCGCGTCAACGCTGTGGCACCCGGCTTCATCGCCACCGAGATGACCGCGGCCACCGCGGCGCGCAGGGGCATGAGCGCCGAGGAGCTGCAGGCGAAGACCGCCGAGATCACCCCGCTGCGCCGGGTCGGCCTGCCTGCCGACATCGCGAATGTGGTCGCCTTCCTCGCCTCCGACAATGCCGGGTTCGTCACCGGACAGACCGTGTATGTCGACGGCGGACGTCGTCTCTAGATTTCGGAGAACCATCATGCAGAGAACAGTTTTCAACGACGAGCACGAGGCATTCCGCAAGACCGTGCGCGCGTTCATCGAATCGCAGGTCGCACCGGTCTACGACCAGTGGTACGAGGCGGGCATCGTGCCGCGCGAGTTCTACGGCAAGCTGGCCGATCTCGGTGTGTTCGGGATCGAGGTGCCGGAGGAATACGGCGGCGCCGGCATCGAGTCGTTCAAATTCCAGGCGATTCTGCTGGAGGAAACCACTCGCGCCGGTGTGTCTTTCGGTGGTTCGGGCGTGCACGTGGGCCTGTGCCTGCCGTATCTGAAGAATCTCGCGACCGAAGAACAGAAGCAGCGCTGGCTGCCGGGGTTCGTCTCGGGCGAGATCATGTTCGCGATCGCGATGACCGAGCCAGGCACCGGCTCCGACCTCGCCGGAATGCGGACCACCGCGCAGCTTTCCGAGGACGGCACGCACTACGTGCTCAACGGTTCCAAGACGTTCATCACCGGTGGTGTGCACGCCGATCGGGTGATCGTGTGCGCGCGGACCGCCCCGGCCTCGGAAACCGATCGGCGCCACGGGATCTCACTGCTCGTCGTCGATACGAACTCGCCGGGATACGCGGTGGGCCGCAAGCTGGACAAGCTGGGTCTGAAGGTGTCCGACACGGCCGAGCTGTCGTTCACCGACGTGCGGGTGCCGGTCTCGGATCTGCTGGGCGAGGCGAACCAGGGTTTCAGCTACCTGGGCCAGAATCTGCCCCAGGAACGTCTCTCGATCGCGCTCGGCGCCTATGCCCAGGCCAAGGCGGCGATTCGGTTCACCCTCGAATACACGAGGGGCCGCAACGTTTTCGGTCAGCCGGTCGCGCAGTTCCAGAACACCAAGTTCGAACTGGCCGCCTGTCAGGCCGAGGTCGATGCGGTCGAGGCGGTCGTCGACCGGGCGCTGGAGGCCCTCGACCGCGATGAGCTCACCGCCGCCGACGCGGCCTCGGCCAAACTGTTCTGCTCCGAGGTGGCCTCGCGGGTGATCGACCGCTGCCTGCAGTTGCACGGTGGCTACGGCTACATCAACGAGTACCCGGTGGCCCGCCTGTACGCCGACAACCGGGTCAACCGGATCTACGGCGGCACCAGCGAGGTGATGAAGATGATCATCGCCAAGGACATGGGCTTGTGACGGGCGCCGCGTATCTGGTCGACGGCGTGCGGACGCCGTTCGGCCGGTACGGGGGCGCGTTGGCCGACGTGCGCCCCGACGACCTTGCCGCGCACGCGATCGCCGCGCTGGTAGCGCGCCTGCCGAGTGTGGATTTCGGCGCCGTCGACGATGTGGTGTTCGGCTGCGTGAACCAGGCCGGCGAGGACAATCGCAATGTCGCGCGGATGGCGGCCCTGCTGGCCGGGTTGCCGGTGACCGTGCCCGGTCTCACCGTGAACCGGCTGTGCTCGTCCGGTCTGGACGCCGTGGGCTCCGCGGCCAGAGCGATCCGGTCCGGTGACGCGGACCTGGTGATCGCCGGTGGGGTGGAGTCGATGACCCGGTCGCCGTATGTGCTACCGAAAAGCGGTGCGCCTTGGGATCGTTCCGCGCAACTGGCCGACACCACGATCGGCTGGCGGTTCGTCAATCCGCGGATGCGCGAACGGTACGGCACGGACACGATGCCCGAGACCGCGCAGAACATCGCCGACGAGTACGGCATCGCGCGTGCCGATCAGGACGCGTTCGCGTTGCGCTCGCAGCAGCGGGCGGCGCTGGCGATCGACCGGGGCAGGCTGGCGCGCGAGATCACGGCGGTGCCGGTGCCGCGGCGGCGCGGTGAACCGGTGCTCGTCGATCGGGACGAACATCCGCGCGAGACCAGCGCGGAGTCGCTGGCGGCGTTGCGGGCGGTGGTGCCCGGCGGATCGATCACCGCGGGCAATTCCTCGGGGATCAATGACGGCGCCGCCGCTCTACTACTTGCTTCCGAGGACGCTGTTCGTCGGTACGGTCTCACCCCGCTGGCACGGGTCGGGGCGGTGGCCGCGGCCGGTGTCGCGCCGCGAACCATGGGTATCGGGCCGGTGCCCGCCGTCGAAAAACTCCTCGCCCGAACAGGGTTGGAAATCGGTGAGATCGACGTCATCGAGCTCAACGAAGCCTTCGCCGCGCAGGCCCTCGCGGTGTTGCGCGGGCTCGGCCTGCCCGACGACGCCGAGCACGTCAATCCCAACGGCGGTGCGATCGCGCTCGGACATCCGCTCGGTGCCAGCGGTGCGCGGCTGGCGCTCACCGCGGCACTCGAACTCGTCGAACGCGACGCGCGCCATGCGATCGCCACCCTGTGCGTCGGCGTGGGACAAGGCCTCGCTGTCCACCTCCATCGCTTCGAACACTAGGAACACCGTGAACGCCACTCTGTCTCTGGCGAGCATCCTCGCCGAACCAGCCCGTCGCCGACCGAACCACCTCGCCCTGATCGAAGGCGACACCCGCATCACCTTCGCTGATCTGTGGCGCCAGGCCCGCGAACAAGCAGGCGCCCTGATCGCGCGTGGAGTGAAGCCCGGTGACCGGGTCGGGCTGCTGTGTCCGAACACCGCCGACTTCCCGCGCGCCTACTTCGCCATCCTGGCCGCGGGCGCGACGGTGGTGCCCGTGCATCTGCTGCTCACCGCGCCGGAGATGGAGTACGTGCTGCGCGACAGCGGCGCCTCGTCGCTGATCTGTCATCCGATGGTCGCGGCCACGGGTGCCGAAGCCGCTCGCAACGCGGGCATCGATGTGGTGGCGCCCGAAGAGCTGGTCGGCGAGGCGATTCCGAACTTCGTCTCCCGTGGTCCCCTCGATACCGCTGTCGTCTTCTACACCAGCGGCACCACCGGAACGCCCAAGGGAGCCGAACTCAGCCATCTCAACATGGTGATGTGCGCGACGGTGAACACCTTCGACGCCAATGAGATCCACCGCGACGACATCGCACTCGGCGCGCTGCCGCTGTTCCACGTGTTCGGGCAGACGGTGTCGATGAACTCGCACTGGCGGGTCGGCGGCACCTTGGTGCTGATGCCGAGATTCGATGCGGCCGCGGCTATTTCGCTGATGGCGGCCGAGCGGGTCAACCTGTTCCACGGTGTGCCCACCATGTATCTGTCGCTGATCGAGGCGGCGGCATCGGCACCGCGATTGCCGGAGCTGAAACTGTGCATCAGCGGTGGCGCCGCACTGCCCGTGGCCGTGCTCGAGGAATTCGAGCGCGTTTTCCACGCGCCGGTGCTCGAGGGATACGGCCTGTCGGAGACCTCACCGACCGCCGCGGTGAACCAGCCGTCCTTCGGCACCGAAGCGGGCACCGTGGGACATCCGGTGTGGGGAGTCGACGTGGAGATCGCCGATCCCGCGATTGCCGATCGCATCGAATTGCTGCCCATCGGCGCCGTGGGGGAGGTGGTGGTGCGCGGGCACAACGTGTTCAGCGGCTACACCGGTAGGCCGGAGGCGACCGCGGCGGCCGTGATCGACGGCTGGTTCCGGACCGGCGATCTCGGTACCCGCGACGAAACCGGCCGGGTACGCATCGTCGACCGGATCAAGGAGATGATCCTGCGCGGTGGTTTCAACGTCTATCCGACCGAGGTGGAAGCGGCCCTCATGCGGCACCCGCACATCGCGCAGGTCGCGGTGATCGGCGTGCCCGACCCGCATTACGGTGAGGAGGTCGTGGCGGTCGTCGTGCCGGACGGCGCGCTGACCGAGCAGGATGTGATCGACTTCGCCAAGGCGCAGGTCGCGAAGTACAAGTACCCGCGCCGCGTCGAATTCGTCACCGAGCTACCGCTCGGTCCCACCCACAAGGTTCTCAAGCGCGAACTGCGCCAACGTTTCGGAGGAGCGGCATGACAACGGATTTCGCCGATTTCGACGCCGTGCGCGCCGCGGTCGGAACCGAACTGGGCCCCAGCGAGTGGGTCACTATCGACCAGCGCCGCATCGACCTGTTCGCCGAAGCCACCGGCGACCACCAGTGGATCCACGTCGACGCCGTACGCGCCGCCGCGGGCGCGTACGGCACCACCATCGCCCACGGGCTGCTCACCCTGTCGCTGATCGTGCCGATGACCCAACAGATCATGAGCGTCAGCGCTGCGAATGTGGGCATCAACTACGGCTTCGACCGAGTTCGTTTCCTCACGCCTGTCCCCGTCGACAGCCGCATCCGCGCCCATCTCACCCTCGCCGAGGTCACCGAAGTTCCCGGCGGCGTCCAAATCCATCGCCACGTCACCGTCGAACTCGAGAACGCCCCCCGCCCGGCGTGTGTGGCCGATTCCATCGCCCGCTTCCTCCTGTGACTAGCGGAGTTCTCCGCTGATGACCCAGAGGTGGCCGAACGGGTCCTCCACCCGGCCCTGGCGCTTGCCGTAGGGGCGGTTCTCGACAGGGATCACCAACTCGGCGCCGTAGCGCACCATCCGGTGCGCTACGGAGTCCGGGTCGGCAACGGTGAGCTCGAGCAGGACGGGCGAGCCGCCCAGCGATCGGGGATCGGACCACCCCCACTCCTCGACACTCTGCGCCAGGGCGAACACGACAGCGCCGAGCGAGAGTTCGGCATGGTTCACCACGCCGTGGTCATCGGCGACTCGAAGACGCACCTCGGCTCCGAGCGCCTCGGTGTAGAAGGTGATCGCTGCCTGCGCATCGGAGACCAGCAGCTTCGGGACCAGGTGGTTGTTCATCCCTCCATGCTCACCGGGCGGGGCGTTGTCGGCCTTGTAGATTTCGGCCCTCTTCGTCGAGCCACTCGGTGGGCGTGGTGTTCATGAGGTCGCGGAAGTCGTGCACGAGGTGGCTCTGGTCGTGGTAGCCCGAATCGGCTGCCACCTGCGCCCAGGTGGCAGCGCCTGTACCCGCACGGCGCACCGCGGACTCCATACGGGCCACGCGGGAGGCGAACTTCGGGGTGATCCCCAGCGAGCGTCGCATCACGTATCGCAATCGCCGGGGGCTCAGGTGCACCTCGTGCGCGAGATCGTCGATCGAAGCCGTCCCGCTACCGGCTCGGATCAGGTCCAGCGCTCGGTAGGCGTCGTCGGCTCGGGTGTCGGGATCTGCCCGGTACAGCTGGTCGAGGAGCCGAATTCGCAGCAGCGTCTCGCGGTGACCGACGGGACGGTCCGCCAACTCCTCGCACAGCGAGTTCACCCACGGCACAACAGCATCGGCGATGACACCGCCCGCGTCCACTTCGCTGATCGGCATGCCGATCAGCCTGCGCAAGGCCGCGGCCGACAACTCGACATAGGCCGTCGGCTGCCCCGGTAGCAGGGTCGTGACCGGCGTCGCGATCCCGGGCCGCATCAATCCGGCCACCACAGCCTGGGCGTTGAGGGTCCGTCCGTCGTAGTCGACCTCGATCGGGGCACCGAGGCTGACGACCAACCGCGCGGACAGCGTGGGAACGGCGCGATGGGGACGAGCGCGACCGACGTGCTCGCTGAGCGCCACCACGCCGATGCCCGCGGCACGGCATGTCAGACGTAGGTCCACCGTCACAGTGTCTCATCCACCGACCGGAACTAGCCCTCGGCGAGTAGGCGCTCGACGGTTTCGACCTTGGTGTTCAGAGCGTCGGTGACGCCGGGGCGGAGGTCGGCCTTGAGGACCAGACTGCAGCGCGGGGCGGTGGCGAGGATGGCGTCGGTGGCGGCCTTGATCACCGCCATCACCTCGTCCCACTCGCCTTCGATGGTGGTGAACATCGCGTCGGTGTGATTCGGGAGGCCGGAATCACGGACCACGCGAACGGCCGCGGCGACAGCTTCGCCGACCGAGCCGTCGGCGTGGGCGGCACCGCTGGGGGCGACGGAGAAGGCAACGAGCATCGTGGGTCCTTTCGCTGGGGGCGCTGTCCATGGTCCCCGGCCGCGGCACAACTGTGCGCCGACGCGCGGGGGAGAGGGCGCGACCATTACCCTCTATCGGGTGGCGATATCCAAGGTCGAGCGGCTGATGAATCTGGTCATCGCGCTGCTGTCGACCAGGCAGTTCCTGAGCGCGGAACGTATTCGCGCCAGTGTGGCCGGTTACGAGGACTCCGCGACCGACGAGGCGTTCAGCCGGATGTTCGAGCGCGACAAGAACGAACTGCGTGATCTGGGCATCCCCTTGGAAGTCGGTCCGGTGGGAAGGTTCTCGACACTCGAGGGGTATCGGATCAACCGGGACGCCTACGAACTGCCCGATATCGACCTGTCCAGCGAGGAAGCCGCAGCGGTCGCCGTCGCGGTGCAGATGTGGGCCTCACCGGAATTGGCGGGGGCGGCCGAGGGCGCGCTGTTGAAGTTGCGCGCGGCCGGTGTCACCGTCGAGACCGACAACGTCGGGGTGTCGGTTCCCGCGGTGCCCGCGCGCACCCGCGGGTCGGAGCCGGTGTTGCGGGAACTGCTCGCCGCGATCGATGCGGGACAGGCCGTGCGTTTCGGCCACCACAGTGCCGTCACCGATCCGTTCGTGACCCGCGATGTCGAACCGTGGGGCGTGGTGACTCGGCACGGGCGCTGGTACCTCGTCGGGCACGACCGCGAACGTGACGCCGTTCGCACGTTCCGGCTGTCGCGGATCGGCGGCCAGGTGCGGCCGTACGGTCCGGTCGACGCGGTGCACAAGCCCGCGCACACCGATCTGCGCGCGATCGTCGACCGGGTCACCGGCGATGCTCCCGTCACCGGGTCGGCCACCGTGTGGGTCGCCAAGGGCCGTGGGCGTGAATTGCGCCGCATCGGCACCGAAGTCGAGACCCGCGATCTGGGCGGTCGCCCCGGCTCGGTGCTCGAGGTACCGGTCCGATCCAGGGACTGGGTCGCCCGGTTGATCACCGGCCTGGGCCCCGACGTCCTCGTTCTCGAACCACCGGAACTGCGCGCCGATGTGATGGACCGGCTACGGTCGGTACTCGACCACACGGAGGTCACGTCGTGAGTTCGCGTCTTTCCCTACGACTTTCGCGCCTGCTGAACATGGTGCCGTACTTACTCGCGCACCCGGGTATCAGCGCGGCCGAGGCCGCCGCGGAACTCGGTGTCACCACCAAACAGCTGATGAGCGACCTCAACCAGCTGTGGATGTGCGGTTTGCCGGGCTACGGCCCCGGCGATCTGATCGACCTGTCGTTCTCCGAGGAGAGCATCGAGGTCACCTTCTCGGCCGGGATCGAACGGCCGCTGCGGTTGACCTCCACCGAGGCCACCGCGCTGCTGGTGGCGCTTCGCTCGATCGTGGAGATGCCGGGCATGGTCGACCCGACCGCCGCGCACGCCGCCATCGCCAAGATCGAATCGGCGATCGCCAGCACCGATGCGGTGGTCGCGGGCAAACCGGTCGAGGTCCCTATCGAGAAGCCGGTGGTCGCGACCGTGCGCGCCGCGCTGGCCGACGCGCGGGCCCTGCGCCTGGTCTATTACTCCGCCAGCCGCGACGAGGTGTCCGAGCGCATCGTCGACCCGATTCGGGTGGTGCTGGTCGACAACAACAGCTACCTGCAGGCCTGGTGCAGGCAGGCCGAAGGCGTTCGCCTGTTCCGGTTCGATCGGATCGAGGATGCCACCGAACTCGACGAGCCGGCCCACGCGCCGAGCCACGCCGCCACCGACGCGGCCGCACTCGACCTGTTCCAGGACGACCCCGACGTGCCGCTGGCCCGGCTGCGGATCCGCGCCGATTACGCGTGGGTGCTCGACCAGTACCCGATGCACCGCATCGAGTCACGCGCCGACGGCAGCATCGAGGCGGGTATGCGCTTCGCCTCGCCGGACTGGATGGCCCGGCTGCTGCTCGGCTTCGGGACCGGCGTCACCGTCCTCGGGCCGTCGGAACTGGTGGCGGCCGTGCGCTCGCGCGCCGACGCCGCCCTGGCCGCCTACGCGGCCGCCGGACTGGTGGGGGAGACCGAACCCGCGTGAGTCAGCGAGTACTTGTCCTCGGTGCGGGCAGCGTCGGGGTATTCATCGGCGGTCATCTGGCCGCCGCGGGCATGGAAGTGATCTTCGTCGGCCGTCAGCGGATCCTCGACGACATCGCCGAGCACGGCCTGCGCCTGACCGATCTGGACGGCGGTTCGACCGAGGTCGCGCCCGACCGGTTCGGCCTCGCGCTCGAACCGGACGAACCCGAGTTGGCCGACCTGGTCCTTGTGACGGTGAAATCGGCCGACACCGCCGCCGCCGTTCGTGCCGTCGCGGGCCGATTACGCCCCGGCACGCCGGTGGTGAGCCTGCAGAACGGCATCGGCAACGCCAGCGTGATCAGAGAGATCCTGCCGACCAGCATCGCGCTGGCCGGAATGGTGATGTTCAACGTGGTGCACAGCGGTCGCGGGTGCTTCCACCGCGCCAGCGATGGCGACCTCGCGATCCAGGACGACAAGGTCGTCGACCGCTTCGCCGACGGTTTCCGGGCGGCGGGACTGCCGCTGCGCCGCCACCGCGACCTGCGTCCGGTGCAATGGGCGAAGCTGCTGCTCAACCTGAACAATCCGATCAACGCGCTGTCGGGCAGGCCATTGCGCGAGGAGCTCGCCGAACGCGACTACCGCCGCTGCCTCGCCCTCACTCAGTCCGAAGCCCTCGCCGTGATGAACACTGCGCGAATTCGGCCCGCGCAGCTCACCCCCGTTCCGCCCGAGCTGATGGTGCATCTACTGCGTGTTCCCGACGCCGTCTTCCGGCGGGTGTTCGGCCGGGTGCTCGCCATCGACCCGCTCGCGCGCTCGTCGATGGCCGATGACCTGGCACTCGGCCGGCGCACCGAAATCGCATGGCTGTGTGGGGAAATCGTGCGCCTCGGCGAGATGGTGGGACATCCCACGCCGGTCAACCGGAAGTTGACGGAACTGATCAGGATCGCCGAGTCCGGCGATACCGCACGGTTCACCGGAAGCCGGTTGCTCGCCGAGCTGACCGGGGCGGCGGTCGCTGTCGCGGATTGAACGCGTGGCGAACACCGATGCGGCTGGGCGTCCGCCACGGTCCGAACACAGGTAGCATCGGTAATCACCACAGTCTTTGGAGGTATCTGATAATGGGCACGTTCAGCTGGACGCACCTGCTGATCATCGCGTTGCTGTTCGTTCTGCTCTTCGGCGCGAAGCGGCTTCCCGACGCGGCACGCGGTCTGGGCCGCTCGCTGCGCATCTTCAAGAGCGAGGTCGGACAGATGCAGGCGGAGTCGGCGACGTCCGACGCACCGCAGACCACCACGTCCACCCCCGCGCCGCCGCAGCAGTTGTCCGCGTCCGCCCCGCAGGCGCAGACCCCGATCGTCGAACCGCAGCAGGGCCACAAAACCCTCTGACCTCGGCCATCACCCCGGGACGGATGCCACCGCCCCGGGGCGAAGTGCTGTCTGGTCACAAGTTGCCGCCGAGCATCCGCCGAACCGAGGGTTAGAGGCCACCACCCACCATGCGCATCCCGTTCGATCCCCGGCGCACCAAGCGCAGGACGAATCCCGACGGCACCATGTCGTTGGTCGAGCACCTGCAGGAACTGCGCACACGGCTGCTGCTCGCGCTGGCCGCGATCGCGGTGACCACCCTGATCGGCTTCTTCTGGTACGCGCACACCCTCTTCGGAATGGAGAGCCTGGGCGAAATCTTGCGTGGCCCCTACTGCGCGCTGCCGGCATCGGCGCGGGCGAGCCTGACTCCCGACGGCGCCTGTCGATTGCTCGCTACCGGACCATTCGACCAGTTCATGCTCCGGTTGAAGGTCGGGTTCACCGCCGGTGTGGTGATCGCGACGCCGTTCTGGCTGTATCAGCTGTGGGCGTTCATCACCCCGGGGCTGTACGCCAAGGAGCGCAGGTACGCGGTCGGGTTCGTGGTCACGGGCTCGGTGCTGTTCGTGTCGGGCGCTGTGCTGGCCTACGTGGTTGTCTCGCACGCCTTGTCGTTCCTGATGACCATCGGCGACAACGTCCAGATCACCGCGCTCAGCGGTAATCAATACTTCGGGTTCATCATCCAGTTGCTGATCATCTTCGGCGTCAGTTTCGAGACGCCGCTGATCATCATCGGGCTGAACCTGGTCGGGGTGCTGCCCTACACCAAGCTCAAGGCCTGGCGACGCGGCATGATCTTCGGCCTGTTCGTCTTCGCCGCGATCGTCACCCCGCAGGACCCGTTCTCCATGCTCGCGCTGGCGATCGCGCTGACCGTGCTGTTCGAGTTCGCGGTGCAGTTCGCGCGGTTCAGCGACGCCCGCAAGGCGCGCCGGGAGGCGAAGGAGGGCTGGGGCCCGCTCGACGACGAACAAGCCTCACCGCTGGACAACCCCGAACCCGTGGCGGCCACCGATCCGGTGGGCGAGGCGGAGAAAACCACGCGCCCGGTGTCGGACTACTCCGATACGCTCTGAGGGGTGACCGACACTCCGGGGCTGCCCAGCGAACTGGCGAAATTCGCCGGTGAAATCTCGTTCGATCTGGACCCCTTCCAGAGCACCGCGTGCGCGGCGTTGGAAGACGGGCACAGCGTGCTCGTGTGCGCCCCCACCGGTGCGGGCAAGACGATCGTCGGCGAGTTCGCCGTGCACATGGCGCTCGCCTCGGGCGGAAAGTGCTTCTACACCACGCCGATCAAGGCGCTGTCGAATCAGAAGTTCGCCGATCTCACCGCCCGCTACGGCCGCGACAGTGTCGGCCTGCTCACCGGTGACCAGTCGATCAACCCCGGCGCGCCGGTGGTCGTGATGACCACCGAGGTGCTGCGCAACATGCTCTACGCGTCTTCGGACTCGCTGCACGGACTGTCCTATGTGGTGATGGACGAGGTGCACTACCTGGCCGACCGATTCCGTGGCGCGGTGTGGGAGGAAGTGATCCTGCACCTGCCGCCGGATGTGCGACTGGTGAGCCTGTCGGCGACGGTGTCCAACGCCGAGGAATTCGGCGCGTGGATGGAAACCGTGCGCGGCGACACCGCGGTGGTGGTCGACGAGACCAGGCCGGTGCCGCTGTGGCAGCACGTGATGGTCGGTCGGCGGATGTTCGACCTGTTCGACACCAAGTCCAGCGATCGCAAGGTCGTCGTCGACGAAGACCTCGTACGGTTCATCCGTCAGCGCGAGAGCGCCGACCGGATGCACGGCTACGGCGGGCCGCGCGGTCGTGGCGGTCGCGGTGGCAACTTCCGTCCGTTGCCCCGACCGGACGTCCTCGCTCGCCTCGACGAGGAAAACCTGCTGCCCGCGATCACATTCATCTTCAGCCGCGCGGGCTGTGACGGCGCGCTGGCCCAGTGCCTGCGCGCCCGGCTCGATCTGAGTCGGCGCGGTGAGACCGAGCAGATCGACGAGATCATCGAGAAGCACACCGGTGATCTGCCCAAGGGCGATCTGGAGGTACTCGGCTTCTGGGAGTGGCGCGAGGCGCTGCACCGCGGCCTCGCCGCCCATCACGCGGGCATGCTGCCCGCGTTCCGGCACACCGTCGAGGAACTGTTCGTCAAGGGGCTGGTGCGCGCGGTGTTCGCCACCGAAACCCTGGCGCTCGGCATCAATATGCCCGCCCGCACCGTGGTCCTCGAGCGCCTGGTGAAGTTCAACGGTGAAACCCACGCCGAGCTCACCCCCGGCGAATACACCCAGCTCACCGGTCGCGCGGGCAGGCGCGGCATCGACGTCGAGGGTCACGCGGTGGTGCTGTGGCAGCCCGAGGTCGACACCAGTGCGGTCGCGGGTCTCGCCTCCACCCGCACCTATCCGCTGCGCAGCTCGTTCCGGCCCGGCTACAACATGTCGATCAACCTGATCGACCGCATGGGCGCCCAGGAGGCTCGAACCCTGCTCGAACGGTCGTTCGCCCAGTTCCAGGCCGACCGGTCGGTGGTGGGGCTGGTCCGTGGCATCGAACGCAACGAGGGCGCGCTGCGCAAGCTGGAGAGTCAGCTCGGTGGCGTCGGCGGCGATTTCATGGAGTACCTGTCGCTGCGCGACCGGATCAAGCAGCGTGAGCGCGATATCCAGCAGCAGGGCCGAGCCGATCGGCGCGGCGCAGCGGTGAAAGCGCTGATCGGCTTGCGTCGCGGCGACGTGGTGTCGATCCCGGTGGGCAAACGTTCCGGGCTCGCGGTGATCCTCGAACCCGACCAGACACCCGGCGACCCGCGTCCGCTGGTGCTGACCGAGGACCACTGGGCCGGGCGCGTGTCCGCGGCCGATTTCCCGGAGCCCGCCGAAGCGCTCGGGCGGATGGATCTGCCGCGCCGGGTCGACCACCGCACCGCGCGCATTCGCCGCGATCTGGCCTCGGCGTTGCGCGGTACCGGGATCTCGGCTCCGCGCAGGGGCAAGCGCAACGACCGTGTTCGCGGCGGCGAAGATCGTCAACTCTCGACGCTGCGGCGCAGCCTGCGATCCCATCCCGCGCACGATCGTCCCGATCGCGAGCAACTGAGCCGCACCGGCGAGCGGTATTCGCGGCTCGCCCGCGAGACCGAGACGATGCGCCAGAAGGTTGCCGCGACCACGAACTCGCTGGCGCGCACCTTCGACCGGATCGTCGGACTGCTCGAGGAACGCGGGTTCGTCGCCCACGGTGAGGTGACCGCCGACGGCAGACGACTGGCCCGGATCTATGCCGAAAGCGATCTCGTGGTCGCCGAGGCCTTGCGTCAGGGTCTGTGGCGCGGGCTCGGGCCCGCCGAGCTCGCCGCGGTGGTATCGACGCTGGTCTACGAATCGCGCCAGGAGACCGGCCTGCTGACGCCTGCGGGGCCGACCGATCCGATCCGCCGGGCGATCGCGGCCACCATCGAAGTGTGGTCGGACCTGCGCTCCGACGAGGCGCGGCACAAACTTCCGCCCACCCGCGAACCCGATCTCGGGTTCGTCACCGGGGTGTACAAATGGGCGCGCGGTGACGCGTTGGCCGAGGCGTTGCTGGCCAGTGGCGACCAGGGCACCACGATGTCGGCGGGCGATTTCGTGCGGTGGTGCAGGCAGGTGATCGACCTGCTCGATCAGATCCACAACACCGCCGACGACCCCGAGGTCGCGTCCACCGCGGCCAAGGCGGTGCGCGCCGTCCGGCGGGGTGTCGTCGCGGTGGACGCCGCGTAGTCGGGACGTCTGTGATTTGATTTCTTCGCGTACCGACCGTGAGGCGGATGTCGTGCGAATGCGGCAGGCCCGGCGCGGGGGGCTACCGTATGGACTAATAATGCGAGTGGAGGCGAGTGGATGAGCGGCCCTTACGGACCGAACAACCCCGGGGAGGGGAATAACGATCCCACCCAGCACTGGGGGGGTCAGCAGGGGGCCGGTGGCGCCGGTCCCACCCAGCACTGGGGCGGCGCGCAGCAGCCGCCGCAACAGGGCGCCCAGCCCACCCAGCAGTGGGGCGATCCGAACCAGCAGCCGCAGCAGCAGTGGGGACAACAGCCCCAGCAGCCGCAGCAGCCATGGGGGCAGCAGCCGCAGCAGGGTGGCGTGCCGCCGCAGCAACCGACCGGACCGCAGCAGCAGTGGGGTCAGACCCAGCCGCCTCCGCAGGACTGGAACAACCAGGCCGCCAACGCACAGCAGCAATGGGGCCAGCAGCCCCCGCCGCAGCAGCAGTGGGGGCAGCAGCCCGCGCCGCAGCAGCAGTGGGGCCAGCAGCCGCAGCAGTCCTCCGGCGGCAAGAGCAAGGGTCTGATCATCGGGCTCGTCATCGCGGGCGTGCTCGTGGTCGCCGCGGTCATCGGCCTGCTCCTGGTCGTGTTCTCCTCCGACGAACTCGACAACGTGGCCGTGCAGGACGGTGTCTCGCGCGTGCTGAAGGACTCCTACGGCATCGCCGACGTCTCCGATGTCAGCTGCCCGTCCGGTCAGGCCGTCGAGGTCGATGCGACCTTCACCTGCGACCTGAAGGTCAGCGGTGAGGCGAAGAAGGTCACCGTCAAGATCACCAAGGACGATGGCACCTACGAGGTCGGCCGCCCCAACTAGGCGCTCGCACTACGTTTTCCGGGCCGTCCGCGACTACGCGGGCGGCCCGGTGTCGTTTCCGGGGCGGCGGTGGCTCGCCTCGGTCGGGTCAGTCGGCGTGTGCCGCGGTCAAGGCGGTGACCAGGCGGGTGATCGGGCTCTCGGCGTTGTACGCGGTAGCCAACGCGAGCAGCCGGTCGGGGTCGACGGGGGTGGCGGGCAACACATCCGGACGCGACAGGATGACCTCGGCGTCGCGGACCACCCGTACCACCGGTGCGGCGACCTTCAGATAGTCCTGCGCGGCAACGAGTTTCGCGCGCACACCCTTGGCGATATCGGCACCCGGATCGGCGACGGCGTCCATGAGCGCGTCGAGCGAGCCGAACTTCGTGATCAGCTGGGCAGCGGACTTGTCGCCGATGCCCGCCACACCGGGCAGGCCGTCGGAGGCGTCGCCGCGCAGCGTCGCCATGTCGGCGTAGGCCGGGCCCGCATTCTGTTCGGGCACACCGTATTTCGCCGACAGCTCCGCGGGCCCGAACAGTTCGGCCTTGGCCAGGCCACGGCCGACGTAGAGCACCCGGACCGGTGGGGCGGGCTCGTCGCGCACCAACTGCAGCAGGTCGCGGTCACCGCTGACGACGACAACCGGATCGGTGCGCTCCCTGCTCGCGAGGGTGCCGAGCACATCGTCGGCCTCGAGGCCTTCCGCGCCGCCGGTGGCGATGCCCGCCGCGGCCAGCACCTCGAGGATCATCTCGACCTGCGGGGTGAGGGTGTCGGGCACCTCCTCCGCGCCGGGCGCCGCACTGGTGCTCGTGTCGAGCCGATGCGCCTTGTACGAGGGCACGAGGGCCACCCGGAACGGCGGGCGCCAATCGAGATCGAGACCGACGACGAGCCTGCTCGGGCGATGCTTGGTGACCAGCGAGGCCACCATGTCGGTGAATCCGCGCAACGCGTTCACCGAGCGGCCGTCCGCGCCCCTGAGCTTGTCGGGGATGGCGTAATAGGCGCGGAACCAGAGGCTGGCGCCGTCGAGGATCAACAGGGGTCCACGGGTGCTCTCGTCAGCGGTCACCCGCTGATTGTGCCCCGAGCCACCGACACCGTGCCCGTGGCCGTGCCGACGGGCTTCGGTGGCTGGCGTCGGCTCGGGGCGGGTAACGTCGGATCCTATGAGCGCGCACACGGATGCCAGGTTCGCGGCGAAGGTCTACGGTCAGCGTCTGGAACGGGCGGTCGAGTTGATGCGGGCGGCGCATCTGGACGCCCTGCTGATCACTCCGGGCCCCGACCTGCGCTACCTGATCGGTTCGGCCGCGGACTCCTACGAGCGGCTCACCTGCCTGGTGATCCCGGCCGACGGCTCGACGCCGGCGGTAGTGATCCCGAAACTCGAGTTGGCCTCCCTCAGTGATTCCGCGGCGGGCGAACTCGGCCTGCGGGTGCTGGACTGGGTCGACGGCGTCGATCCGTACCAACTGGTTCGCTCGATCCTGCATGCCGGTTCCCGTATCGCGGTCGCCGACGCCATGCCCGCCCTGCACCTGATCCCGCTCGCCGAATCGACCACCGGGCTGCCCGCCTCGGCCACACCGGTGCTGCGTGAGTCGCGAATGATCAAGGACGACGCCGAGATCGACGCGTTGCGCCGAGCGGGCGCTGCCATCGACCGCGTGCACGCGCGGATGGGCGAATTCCTGCGGGCGGGTCGCACCGAGGCCGAGGTGAGCGCCGATATCACCGCCGCGATCGTCGAGGAAGGCCATACCGAGGCGGCGTTCGTCATCGTCGGCAGTGGCCCGCACGGCGCCGACCCGCACCACGAGGTATCCGATCGCGTCATCGAACAGGGCGACGTGGTCGTCATCGATATCGGCGGCCCGGTCGAGCCCGGCTACTACTCCGACTCGACCCGCACCTACGTGCTCGGAACCCCGAGCCCGCAGATCGTCGAACAGGTGGCGGTCCTCGAGGCCGCCCAGGCCGCCGCGGTGGCAGCGGTGCGGCCAGGGGTGAGCGCGGAGTCCATCGACGCCGCCGCCCGCGCCGTGCTCACCGACGCGGGCCTCGGCGAGGCGTTCATCCACCGCACCGGCCACGGCATCGGCCTGTCGGTGCACGAGGAGCCCTACATCGTGGCGGGCAACGACCTGGTGCTCGAACCGGGCATGGCGTTCAGCATCGAACCCGGCATCTATTTCCGCGGCGAATGGGGCGCGCGGATCGAGGACATCGTGGTCGTCACCGACAACGGTGGGGAGTCGATGAACAACCGGCCGCACGGTCTGACGGTGTTGTAAGCGGCACAGGCTATTTCAGCGTGCTCGACGAGAGCACTCGGCGCACCTGGATCGCGACGACGACCCGTGTCGGATTCTCGCGCGGCACCCGGTAGCGCTCGGTGTAGCGGCGGACGGCCTCGGCGACGTCGGCGCTGTCGTCGAGCACCGTGGCCGGTCCTTCGAGGGTGAGCCAGCGCGGCCCTTCGACCTGGCTCACCGCCGCGTAGCCGCCGCGTGCGGCATTGCGCGCCTTCACCGACGCGCCGTCGGTGATCACGCGGGCGATCCCGCTCTCGGGATCCCAGGTGAATCCCACCGCGACCACGTGGGGGGTGCCGTTGGCGCGCAGCGTGGTGAGCGTGGCCAGGTGCCGCTCGGTGACGAACTCGAGTGCGGTGGGGGACAGCTGTGCGGTGGTGGTCGGCATACCGGAAACGGTAGCCGGGCCGACCAGCGGTGACCCCCTCGGGTTTCGGGGCGGGCCGAATCCGACCACCTCGGCCGGATGACAGACTGGCGCCATGGGAATGCAGCAGAACGACGGGCCGGTCCTGGTCCTGGGCGGGCGCAGTGAGATCGGCCTCGAGGTGGCGACCAGGCTGGCACCCGGACGGGTGGTGATCCTGGCGGCCCGTCGCGCCGACGCGTTGGACGCCGAGTCCGAGCAGGTGCGCGCGGCGGGCGCGACCGCCGTACACACCGTGGAATTCGACGCCGACGAGACGGCCACCCACGCGCCGCTGCTCGACAAGCTCGCGGCCGAGCACGGCGGCATCGCGACCGCGGTGCTCGCGTTCGGAGTCCTCGGCGATCAGGACCGTGCCGAACACGACCCGGCGCACGCGGTGGCCGTCGTGCACACCGACTACGTCGCCCAGGTCAGTGTCCTGACCACCCTCGCCGACCTGATGCGCGCGCAGGGCTCCGGCCAGATCGTCGTCTTCGGCTCCATCGCGGGCGTCCGCGTGCGCCGGGCGAACTATGTCTACGGTTCGGCCAAAGCGGGCCTGCACGGCTTCGCCAGCGGCCTCGGCGACGCCCTGCACGGCACCGGCGTGCAGCTGCTGCTGGTGCGCTCGGGCTTCGTGATCGGCCGAATGACCACCGGTATGGACCCGGCCCCCATGTCCAGTACCCCCGGCCAGGTCGCCGACGCCGTCGTCCGCGGCCTCGGCAAGGGCGCGACCCGAGTGGTGGTTCCCGGTCGGCTGTCGCTGGCGTTCTTCGTGATGGGCCTGATCCCGCAATCCGTCTGGCGCCGGATGCCACGGTGACCGAGACGGAAGCCGCCGGCTGGACCGGCGAGCCGATCATCGTGGCCGGCATCGGCGCCGATGGCTGGTCCGGGCTGGGGCAGACGGCCCGACAGGCGGTCAGCGACTGCGACGTGGTGTTCGGATCCCCGCGTCAACTGGCGCTGCTCCCGGCGAGCGATAGCGAACGCGTGCCGTGGCCGACGCCCCTGTTGCCCGCGCTGCCGGAGTTGTTCGCGCGCAACGCCGATCGACGCATCGGCGTCCTGGCCAGCGGTGATCCCATGTTCTACGGCATCGGCGTCACCCTGGCCCGCCGGTTCGGCCCGGCGGCACTGCGGGTGTTCCCGCAGCCCTCCTCTGCATCGCTGGCGTGCGCCCGGCTCGGGTGGCCACTGGCGGAAACTCCGGTGGTGAGCGTGGTTGCCCGGCCATTGCCCACCGTCCTGCCTGAATTGTCCGAAGGTCGAAGGATTCTCGTTCTCAGCGAAGACGAGACAACGCCGAGCAGAATCGCGGAATTACTGCGCGACAACGGGTTCGGCGGCTCGATCTTGACCGTCCTCGAACAACTCGGCGGCCCCGCCGAACACCTGCGCGCCGGTCCCGCGGCGGCGTGGCCGCACCCCGGTGGCGACCCGCTCAACATCGTCGCCATCGACTGCCGTGCCGATCCCGACACACGCCGCGACACGCGCCTGCCCGGCTTGGCCGACACCGCCTTCGCCGGTGACGGCCAGCTCACCAAAGCCGAGGTCCGCGCGCTCACCGTCACCGCTCTCGCCCCCGCACCGGGGGAAATGCTGTGGGATATCGGCGGCGGCTCGGGCAGCATCGCCATCGAATGGTGCCGCACCCATCCGCTGTGCCGCGCTGTCACGTTCGAACGGCTGCCCGCTCGTCGCGAACAAATCGCGACCAATATCGACGCGCTCGGGGTGCCGGGAATAACGATCCGCGGCGAAGTGCGCTCAGAGTTAGCCGAAGAAACGATCACGGCGCCCGACGCCATCTTTCTCGGTGGCGGCCTCACCCAGGACGGCATGTTCGAGCGGTGCTGGCAACGCCTGCGCCCCGGCGGCCGCCTCGTCGCCAACGCGGTCACCGCGGAATCGGAAGCGCTGCTGCTCGACTGGTCTGCCGGCTTCGGCGGGACCCTGCGCAAATTCCAGATCTATCGAGGCGAACCGCTCGGCGGGTTCACCGCCTGGCGACCGCACCTGCCGGTCGCCCAGTGGATTGTCCGAAAACCCGCTGGTCGCCGGAGTATGGACCAATAAGCCCGATCACGATCAGATCACGCGCAGATCACGATGAATCCGTCGTCGCAGGGTTCGCGCGCCGGAAAAGTTTCGGACCGAACGTGTAGAACCGAGGGCTCGGGGGTAGGGTCGTTGCCGTTCCGGGTAATCCCCCCGGTTCGTTTTTCCACGATGGAGAGTTACATGAAGTACTCGAAGTTCGATGGCGATGCTGGTGCCGATGATTTCGGAGGGTTGTCCTGAGAGTTCTGATCCTCGGCGGCACCGGTGAAGCCAGGGAGTTGGCGCGCAGAGCGTCCGGCGAGCGTGGACTCGACATAGTGTCCTCCCTCGCGGGTCGGGTCGCCAACCCGCGGCTGCCGGTCGGAGCGGTCCGCGTGGGTGGGTTCGGTGGTGTCGAGGGCCTCCGAACGTGGCTACGCGAGAACGCGATCGACGCTGTCGTGGACGCCACCCATCCCTTCGCCGCGAAAGTGAGCGCGCACGCGGCCACGGCCGCGGCCGACCTGGACATCCCCGCGCTGCATCTGCGCCGCCCGGAGTGGGTGCAGCGGCGCGGCGACCTGTGGACCAGAGTGCCCGATCTCGCGTCGGCGGCCGCGGCTCTGACCGCCCGCGACGAACAGGTGCTGCTGACCATCGGCCGCCAGGGGGTCGGCGCGTTCGTCGGGTGCACGGGGCACGGCTTCGTCATCCGCTCCATCGACGCCCCCGAAGTCCCGCTGCCGCCGCGCTCGAAACTGCTGCTGGCGCGTGGGCCGTTCACTTTCGACGAAGAACTCGTGCTGATGTCGCGTCATCGCATCGATGTGCTGGTCACCAAGAACAGTGGCGGTGAGCAGACCGAGGCGAAGATCTTCGCCGCCCGTACCGCGGGTCTACCGGTGATCATGGTCGACCGGCCGCCGCTGCCCACGGGCGCGGTCACCGTGGCCGAGGTCGGCGACGCCGTCGAGTGGTTGCGCGAGTCCACCTCGCACCGGGTGCGCTGAACTCGGTCAGTGGGGCTGTGGCGGTGTGAAGATCGTCGGCAACTGGTCGAACCAGTGCAGAACCGCTCGCTCGTAGGCGATGCCGAACTCGAGGGTTGCTCGCTGGTGCGGCGCCAGGGCGGTTTCGTCCTCGTCGAGGTAGCGGTCGAGGCGATCTTGATGAATGTTCTTGTTGGCGGCGATGATCTGATCGCGATGAGCCGGATCCAGGTGCTCGCCGAAGGACAGCGTGAGCAGCAGCGGCACCCGGATGGTCTCGGCGCCCGGGTCGCGCCCGATCCACTCGGCGAACGCGTCGCGCCCGATATCGGTGATCCGGTACGGCGTGCGCTCCCTGGCGCCGCGTTCGCCCTTGGTCACCAAGCCCGCGGCGTCCATCGTGGACAGTTCGCGGTAGACCTGGCTCTGTGTGATGGTCCAGAAGTCGCCGATGCGTTGCTGGGCCTGTGTGGCGAGATCCCAGCCCGACTTCGGGCCCTCGTGCAGGAACCCGAGTAGCGAGGCCGCGGTGGAGTTCAGCGGGCGGCGTCGTGTCGCGATATCGGTCAACGGTCAACTCCCTTTCGAACTACATTCCTAAGTGGAATGTTACGCCTGAGTCGGCGGTCCACCAATAGTGCCGGTGTTGCGGTGTGTTCGCCGGACCGGGGTGCGGCGGTGGTGCTCGCGCGCTGAGCACCACCGCCGCGGTGATCGACCCGTCAGGCTCAGGCCAATGCGAGGTTCACGACGTCACCGTCGGCCAGTTCGTAGGACGCCAGGGTATTGGAGTCCTCGAGCTTGACCTCGCTCTCGGTGACGAGCTGCTGCTCGGCCGCCGGAACGCCGGTCTGCTCCTGGATGAGGGCCTTCAGGTCCTTGACGGTCGCCGTGGTGTCGACATCGACCGCGATGGGCTCGCCGTCCAAGCCGTTGACCGTCAAAGTGATGCTGGTCGCGTTCTCGGCGAGGGGAAGCCCGGGCAAGCTCGGCAGGCCGGGTGCCGCGGGGGCGGCGGGTGCCGCAGGTGCGGCCGGCGCTTCGGGAGCGGCGGGTGCCGCGGGTGCCGCGGGCGGGGCCGGTGGGGCCGGCTGGGCCGATGCGATCCCGGCGACGGGAACCGCCATGGCGGCGGCGATCAGGCCGACCGTCACGCCGCGCCGTAATCGGGTACCGAGGGCGTTCTGTGCGTGGTGCTGAACTCTCATCGTGGTGAATCCTTTCATCGTCCACGGGGGACGCGTTGGGGAATCGAACCAGGAAACGAGCAGTCACACTGTTGTGCACGCGGGCAAGCCCGCGGAACCAGTGTGCCATCGCACGTGGGTCTCGTCTGGCCGCGCAGACCACGCGGGTCGCCGGGGATCGCGGTGGTTGCGGTCGGCCGTAAGGTCGCCGGAGCGACCGCCGTGTGGATTCGACGGCCGCTCGGTGCGGGTACCGACCGTGCGGTTTGCTGATTGTCCGGTGCGGACTACCGGCTGTCCGCCGACCCGTATCTGCGCGAGGTGAAAACGCGGGTGCCCTCCGGCGTGTCGAAGGTGGTGGTGGTCGACGATCCGATGATCAGCAAGGTGCGCATGTCCACCTCGTCCGGCTCGAGCTCGCCCAGGGTGGTCACCCGGACCGATTCGGTCGGCCCGCCGACATCGCGGCCGAGGACCACCGGCGTCTGCGGTGGGCGATGTTCGAGCAGCACTTCGCGCATGGCCGCGACCTGCCAGCGTCGTTGCGAGGAGGCCGGGTTGTAGATCGCGATGGCCATGTCGGCCGCGGCCACCGCCGAAAGGCGTTGTGCGACAACATCCCACGGCTTGAGTCGGTCCGACAGCGAGATCATCGCGTAGTCGTGCCCGAGGGGGGCGCCGACGCGGCTCGCCACCGCGTTGGCGGCTGTCAGTCCGGGCAGCACCCGCACGGGAACGTCCTTGAACTGTGGTTCGGCCGACACCTCGAGCACGGCCGCCGCCATGGCGAACACGCCGGGGTCGCCGGAGGAGACGACCGCGACGCGAGCGCCGCGCTTGGCGAGGTCGAGCGCCATCGTGGCCCGCTCGGATTCGACCTTGTTGTCGCTGGCGTGCCTGCGCTGACCGGCCCGCTCGGGCACCCGATTGATGTAGGTGGTGTACCCGACGAGGTCTGTCGCCGCGGCCAACGCGGCGCTGACCTGCGGCGTCGTCCAGTCCGCAGCACCAGGACCGAGACCGACCACCACCACTTCGCCGGGTTCGACATCGGGCGCGGTCGTCGCGCCACTGGACGCCACGGCCGCATCGTGGGCGGCGGGCCGCTCGTGGGAAGTCGCGCCGCGAGCGGGAATCGGAGTGGTGGGTGTGGGACCGGGGACGAGGGTGATCGAGAAGTACGGCACGTCCGCCTCGTCGACGTCGGCCGCGGCGAGTACCCGCTGACGGGTGCTGCTCGCGCGTTCGACGTAGTAGGCGTCCTTCAGCCGACCGGAATCCGACAGCGCCTGGCGCACACCGGGAAACGTGCGACCCAGCTTCATGATCGCGGCGGCGTCGGTCTCGCGCAGGCGCTCGGTCAGCTCGTCGACGGGCATGGTGCCGGGCAGCACCGTGAGCACCTGCTCGCCCTCCACGAGGGGAGTGCCCAGCGCCGCCGACGCCGCGCTGACCGAGGTGATGCCGGGAACGATCTCGGCATCGAACCGATCGGCCAGCCGCCGGTGCATGTGCATATAGGAGGAGTAGAACAGCGGATCACCGGCGGCGAGCAGCGCGACGGTGCGCCCCGCGTCCAGGTGGGTGGCCAGCCGCGCGGCGGCCTGCTCGTAGAACTCGTCGATCGCGCCCTGATACCCACCGGGATGATCGGTGGTCTCCACCGTCACCGGGTAGACGAGGTGCTCCTCGATCTGCCCCGCGCGCAGGTACGGCGCCGCGATGGCGCGGGAGATGCTGCGCCCGTGCTTGGCGCTGTGGAACGCGACCACATCGGCTTCGGCGATGAGCCGGGCGGCCTTCACCGTCACCAGTTCGGGATCGCCGGGGCCGAGGCCGATACCCCACAATTTGCCGGTGCTGATCTCACTCACTCCTGTTCGCTCGCAATCGCATTCAGTGCCGATGCGGTGATCGCGCTGCCGCCCCGCCTACCGCGCACAGTCAGATATTCGATCCCGCCGAAGTCGATCAGCGCCTGCTTGGATTCGGCGGCCCCGATGA
The DNA here is from genome assembly GCF_036142455.1 of Nocardia salmonicida. Taxonomy (NCBI): domain Bacteria; kingdom Bacillati; phylum Actinomycetota; class Actinomycetes; order Mycobacteriales; family Nocardiaceae; genus Nocardia; species Nocardia salmonicida. Next base: position 3,222,522 of record NZ_CP108014.1, on the reverse strand, counting down.
ACCCGACCGGAATGCCGATGATCGCGGCGGGTCGCGGCGCACCGGCGTCGAGCATGTCGAGCAGGTGGAACAGGGCGGTCGGTGCGTTGCCGATGGCCACCACCGCACCGTCGAGTTGGTCGCGCAGGAGTTCCAGCGCCGCCACCGAGCGGGTGTTGTCCAGTCGCGCGGCGAGTGCGGGCACCCGAGGATCGGTGAGGTTGCACAGCACCGCGTTGTCGGCGGGTAGGCGCTTGCGGGTCACCCCCGAGGCGACCATATTGGCGTCGCAGATGATCGGCTTACCGGCGTGCAGCGCGGCGCGCGCGGCGGCGACCACGCCGGGGGAGTAGGCGATATCGGGGGCCAGGTCGACCTGCCCGCAGCCGTGGATCATTCGCACCGCTACCCGCTCGACATCGGCGGGGAATCCGGCGAGATCGGCCTCGGCGCGGATCGTCGCGAACGAGCGCCGATAGATCTCGGCCCCGTCGGTGAGGTAGCTGGCACGCACATCGGACATGCCGGTAACCCTAGAACCTGGGTCTGACGTGGTGTCCGGCGGCTCAGGTGCGGGGGCGTTCGAGAATGCGTGACATCACCAGCGAGCTACGGGTGCGCCCGACGCGCGCGTTCTCCCTGATCCGTTCGACCGTCACCTCGATCTCGGCCATATCGGTGGCCATCACGTGTACGAGCGCGTCGGCCTCGCCCGCGATCGTCCACACTCCGACGACCTGCGGAATCGGTTCCAGGGTGCGGCGCAGCTCGGCCGGGGAGATGTTGTCGCGGTAGTAGACCTCGACATACGCCTCGGTCTTCCAGCCGAGCGCGGCCGGGTTGACCTGGGCGGTGAACCCGGTGATCTGCCCGCTCGCGACCATCTTGTCCACCCGTCGCTTCACCGCGGGCGCCGAGAGGCCGACCACCGAACCGATTTCCTGGAACGAGGCGCGGGCGTGGACGAGCAGCTCCGCGAGAATTCGCCGATCGATATCGTCCACGTCGCTCCTTCACCTTCTCACGCAATGATTCCCCATTCTCACACTGATATGCGCAACGAAACGGTGTTCCCCGTGCAATGGAACGGCGATTACGGTCGGAGAAACCATCCGCGCAGCCACCAGGAGTCCTGATGACCGCCGCTAGCCCCCTTCGTGTATCTGCGCCGGCGCGGACCGCCTCGCCGCGCCGCTACGTGCTGTGCCGCCCCGACCATTTCGAGGTCACCTACGCGATCAACCCGTGGATGGACCCGGCCGCCCCGGTCGACCGAGCCCGCGCACTCGCCCAGTGGGAGATCCTGCGCGCGAGGCTGGAAGCGCACGGGCACACGGTGGAAACGGTGCCCGGCGAACCCGGCCTGCCGGATATGGTCTTCGCCGCCAACAGCGGCCTCGTGATCGGTGGACACGCGCTCTCGGCACGATTCGCCCACCCCGAACGCGCCGCCGAGGGCCCCGCCTTCCATCAGTGGTTCGCCGCCCGCGAACTGCGCGCACTGGCCGCCGCGGCCGAAACCAACGAGGGCGAAGGCGACTTCGCGTTCGCCGGGCAGCGGATTCTGGCCGGCGTCGGGTTCCGCTGTTCGTTGTCCGCCCACGCGGAGGTGGAGCGGTATTTCGACATGCCGGTGGTCTCGCTCGAACTGGTCGACCCGCGCTTCTATCACCTCGACACCGCGCTGATGGTTCTCGACGACACCACCGTCGCCTACTACCCGGCCGCGTTCAGCCCCGCCGCCCGCGACCTGCTCACCGCGCTCTACCCGACCGCGATCCTCGCCGACGACAACGACGCGCTCTGCTTCGGTTTGAACGGACTCAGCGACGGTGAACACGTCTTCCTCGACCCCGGCGCCACCGCGCTCATCGCGCAGCTACGCGAGCGCGGATTCGTTCCGGTCCCGGTCGACATGTCCGAACTGCGCAAGGGCGGCGGCGGCGTGAAGTGCTGCGTGCTCGAGCTGCACACCCGCCGCGACACGACCGTGGGTTAGCCGAGCGGGCGCGCTCGCGCTCGGCTGGTCGGCGCCGCACATCGGTGGCAAATCGTTCGTGGAGGTGAATACGCACGCGTAGCGCGGTGGGCACACTCGTACTCGGTGCCGGCGAGCCGCTCGGCCGTTACCTGCAGGGTGGACATGGGAAGCCCTCATAGCGAGAAGGCAAGGGTACGAGAGGTTTCGGGATCGTCGATCGAGTTTCGCTCGGCCGCCGGAGCAGCTCAGGGAGCGGTTGCCGCGTCGTCGACCTCGATGCGATACCCGTGGTCGGTGGCGACGACATCGGTCACGGGTCCGCGCGGGCGACCGCAGCAACGGTCGCATCCGGACCAGTGCTGGCGACCCGCCACGGTGACGGCTTCGGCCGCGACGAGTTCGTTCCGCGCGGGCGGCCGATACTCGGAAGCCTCGGCGGCGGGCAGGACGCGATCGGAATCGATGGCGGCGGCGAGGTCGGCGCGGACGTCGGTGCGTGATTTCGCGCAGCCGGGGCGTCCGGCGCAGGCGCTGACCCGCAGCCACGGGGAATTCGCGTCGAAGATCAGCCCCATGGGCGCGAGCACTCGCACCACGGTTTCGGCGGGTCCCTCGTCGAGGTCGGTGATCACCAGGCTGCGCCACGGGGTGACGAAGACGGGCCGTTCGACGGCGGCCAGGAATTCGGTGGTTCTGGCCGACAGGGTGCCCAGCGGTACCCCGGCGCCGAGCGTGACGAGGCCGTTCTCCTGGTCGAGCCAGCCGATCGGAATATCGTGTGTCGCACCGAGTTCGAGCGGTTCGCCGACGGGGGAGCGGTTCAGCGTCTCGACCACCGATTCGACCCCGCCCGGAATCTCGTGCAGTCGCCACTGTCCCGAATCGCTGGTTCCCCGCAGATCGAGGAAGCCGCGCGCCGCGTCGAGCATCACCTGGACCGCCTCGCCCGCGGTGATCCGAAGTCCGGTGTCGGCGCCGGCCAGCAGCAGGGCGAACTCGTTCTCGCCCACCGCGTGGATGCCGATGTCGCCGTGCAGCGTGCTCACATCGCCGCGTCCGTCGTCGAGGGTGAACAGCACTCGCCCCGGCAGCTCCGCCAACAGCGGGTCGCCGCGCAATCCCGTGTCGAGGTCGACCGCGAGCCCGTGGACGTCGGCGAACCCGCCGACTCGGCCGGACAGCGGCGAGGCCACGATATTGCGTACCCGTTCGTGGGTCTCGCTGGGTAGCAGTCCCGCCGCACCCAATCGCAGTGCGAGTTCGGAGGCGTCACGGACCTGGCGCAACTGAATGTTTCCCCGCGAGGTCAGCTCGAGGTTCCCGTTGCCGAGATCGCGTGCCGCATCGGCCAGCGCCTGCAGCTGCGCCGATTCCAATCGTCCGCCCGGCACACGAATTCGCGCCAGTGGCCCGTCGGCAGCCTGATGCAACCGCAGAACCCCTGGACAAGAATCGGGCGCACTCCTGGTCATGATGTTCCAGCCTACGACGCGCCGACTGTGCCCCGAACCTCAACCGTGGTCGAACCACGTTCCCTCCGCCGACCGTCGCTGTCGACCGGCCGTGGCCGGGCTTCGTCGATGTGACGAGGCCGACTCGCGTGACGGGGCGGTTCGGGGGTATTCGCCTAGGGTGAGTGGCGGATCCTTCGCCAGCCGAGCACTGACAGGAGAGCCGCCACATGCTGCGTGAATTCGTGGACAAGCGTGTCGTTCCCGCACTCGACAGAGCCGCGCAGGCACAGGCGCCCGTGGTGCATCGGTATGTCGGCTGGCTGGGCAGTCGCCACCCGGAGGAAGCGCCGGTCGAGATCGTGCAGCGGCTGTCGCGTCAGTACCTGCTGGTCGTCACGGCAAGCGGCGTCGCCGTGGGGCTCACCGCCGCGGTGCCCGGCCTCGGCACCGTGCTCGGTCTCGCGGCGACCGGGGTGGATACCGTGGTGTTCCTCGAGGCGTCGTCGGTGCTGTCCGTCGGCGCCGCCGCGGCGTACGGCCTGGAGCCCGACGACTCACGGCAGGCGCATCTGATGTCGAAGGTCGTGCTCGGCGAGGCGGGCACGAAGGTGCTCGACGAGACCGCGGGCCACAAGAAGGGTCAGTGGCTCTCGGTGGTCACCGACCACATTCCCGTGCTGGCGAGCATGCCCGATTCCCCGGCCAAGCGCTTCATCGTCAACTACCTGGTCAAACGCACCGTGCTGCTGTTCGGCACCCTCGTCCCTGCGGGTATCGGTGCGGTGATCGGTGGCGTCGGCAACAACGCGCTCGGTCAACTGGTGATCGCGAACGTGTACCGCCATCTCGGCACCGGCTCCCCGGAAATGGTCGCCGCGGGCACCGACCGATAGACGACTTGACCTTCGACTCACTCGAACCCCGATCATGAATCGGTGCCCGACACCGAACTGATCACCATCGGAGCCTTCGCCCGCGCCTGCGGCCTGAGCGCCAGCGCCCTGCGCTTCTACGCCGACGCGGGCGTCCTCGCCCCCGTCGTCGTCGACGAGGTCACCGGCTACCGCTACTACGCCCCGGAGCAGTCCGCTCCCGCCCGCCTGCTGCGTCACCTGCGCGCTATCGACATGCCGCTGCCCGCCGTGACCGCCCTGCTCGCCGAACCAGACCCCGCCCGCGCGATCGTCCTCCTCGACGAGCACCTCGCCGACCTGGACCGGCACCAGGGCGAGGTCCGCGCCGCAGCCGCGGCTGCCCTCGGCGCGCTTCTGGCCGCCCACGGATCGGCGTCCGAAGGCGGGAACGGGCATCGCGCCCAGGTCTCGGCGCCAACCGATCGAGGCAGTGCCCGATCGCCGCTCGGCACCGCGCAGGGCCTCGAGAGAGGTTCGCCCGGGACGTGCGACGACGTGTGGGTGAGCGGACCGGTGCTGGCGGCGGCGATCGACCAGGTGGCGACGGCCACGGTCGCCGATCCGGATCTGGCGGTCCTCGACACGATTCTGTTCGAGACCGACGGTCAGCAGTTGATCCTCACCGCGACGGACCGCTACCGCCTGGCCACCCGCACCGTCCGCCCCACCCGGGTCGGTCCCGCGGTCTGGGCCGCGACGGTGGACGCCGAGGACCTCCGTGCGGCCGCGTCCTGGTTGCGTCGCCGGCACTCCGTCGCGATCCGCCCCGATTCCGATCGTGTCGAATTCCTCATGGCCACAACAGATTCAGTCGACCGAGACCGCACCGAAGGAGGCGGCGAGCCGACGACGCGCCACGCCGCCCAGCCGGACGACACCCGACGCTCCTGCCGCCGATCGACCCACGACTTCCCCGACTACCGAGCGATGCTGGCCGCGCTCGCCCCGGTGCGAACCCGAGTCGTGCTCCCTCGTGCGGCGCTGCTCGACGCCATGGAGCACCTCGACTCGCCCACCGTGGTCCTGCACACGACCTCCACGGGCACCGTCTCCCTGACGACGTCGAGCCCGTGGACGGAGCACACCCCGACAGGCACCGCCACAACGGGCGACCCTGTCGCGCAGGAGAGTTCGAGCGCCGCGGCCGCTGCGTGCGAGGCATCGGAACGGGGCGCGGTGCGGTACATCCCGCACGCGAGAGCCACCGGCCCTGCCATGACGATCCATTTCGCCGTCACCACCCTCTACCCGGCCGTCGCCGCCGCCGTCGGACCCGACGTGATGCTCGACCTCATCACCCCCGACCAGCCTGTTCTGATCCGCTCCGCCGACGACGGAGACCTGTCGACCTTGGCCATGCCGCGCAGACCCGAACCCACCCAGGAGAGCTCCCGATGACCACCGCCGACCCGATCATGACCCGAATCACCCAGGGCGTCAGCGACTTCCGCACCGGCGATCCCGATCGCGCCCGCGCGGGCCTGCTCGCGGTGTGGGCCGACATCGGCCCCGCCGGCGACCCCCTGCACCGTTGCACCCTCGCCCACTACCTGGCCGACACCTACGACGACCCGGCGGAAGCCCTCGTCTGGGATGTCCGCGCCCTCGACGCCGCCGACACCCTCACCGACACCCGCCTGCACGACCACCACGCGGGCCTCCAGGTCGCCGGCTTCTACCCCTCGCTGCACCTGAACCTCGCCGACAACTTCCGCCGCCTCGGCGCGTTCCCCGCCGCCACCCGCCACATCGAAGCTGCCCGCGAACGCCTCGACATCCTCCCGGACGACGACTACGGCGCCCTGATCCGAGGCGCCTGCACGGGGGTCGCGGCGGCGATCGCCGCCGAGGACACCACCCGCCGACCCACTCACTGACACCGGCCTCCATCACGTCACTGCAACGCTCTCGGGCGATGCGCGCGCCACCGCCTGCTGATCAATCGTCCAGCGCCAGGGGGCGGCCTGGAAAGTTGTGGGTGGGGTGGGCCCAGTAGCATCGTCTTGCTCGGCGGGCGTCGAGGAAACCGGTGGAAATCCGGTGCGGTCGCGCCACTGTGAACAGCCAGACCCTCTCCGGCGAGCACCGCAACCCCGATGGGCGCGTAACCCGAGGAAGGTCTCACCCTGTGATCCTGCTGCTGTCCACCTCCGACACCGACCTGCTGAGTGCCCGCGCGAGCGGCGCCGAGTACCGCTGGGGCAATCCCGCCCGGCTGCTGGTCGAGGATCTGCCGGAACTGCTCGACGGCGCGGACCTGGTGATCGTGCGAATCCTCGGCGGCAAGCGCGCGTGGGAAGAGGGCCTCGACGCGATTCGGGCGAGCGGGGTGCCGATGGTGGCGCTCGGCGGCGAGATCGCGCCCGACGCCGAGCTGATGGAATGCTCGACGGTGCCGGTCGGCGTCGCGGCCGACGCGCACAACTACCTCGCCGCGGGCGGCGCCGAGAACCTGCTCCAGCTGCACAACTTCCTGTCCGACACGGTGTTGCTGACCGGCCACGGCTTCGAACCTCCCGCACAACTCCCCACCTGGGGCGAACTCGACCGGTCCCCGCGGATCCTCGAACCACACGCCCCGACCGTGGCCGTCGTCTACTACCGCGCCCAGCACCTCGCGGGCAACACCGCCTACATCGAGGCGCTGTGCAAGGCGATCGAGTCCAAAGGCGCACGCCCGCTGCCGGTGTACGCGGCCTCGCTGCGCACCGCCGAACCCGAACTCCTCAGCCTGCTCGGCCGTGCCGACGCCCTCGTGGTGACCGTTCTCGCGGCGGGCGGCAGCAAGCCCGCGACCGCCTCGGCCGGCGGCGACGACGAAGCCTGGGACGTGGCCGCGCTCGCCGCCCTCGACGTGCCGATCCTGCAGGGCCTGTGCCTGACCAGCGGCCGCGCGCAGTGGGAGGCCAACGACGACGGCCTGTCGCCGCTCGATGTGGCCACGCAGGTCGCGGTGCCCGAATTCGACGGGCGCATCATCACGGTGCCGTTCTCCTTCAAGGAGTTCGACGCCGACGGGCTGTCCGCCTACGTCCCCGATCCCGAACGCTGCGCGCGCGTGGCGGGGATCGCGGTACGCCACGCCCGCCTGCGCCACATCCCCGCCGCCGACAAGCGGATCGTGATCATGCTCTCGGCCTATCCCACCAAGCACGCCCGCATCGGCAATGCCGTCGGCCTCGACACCCCCGCGAGCGCGATTCGCCTGCTCACCGAATTGCGCACGGCCGGTTACGATCTCGGCGATATCGACGAGATCCCCGGCCTGGTGGCACGCGACGGCGACGCGCTGATCCACGCGCTCATCGCCGCGGGCGGCCAGGATCCGGAGTGGCTGAGCGCGGAACAGTTGGAAGGCAATCCGATTCGCATCGGCGCCGCCACCTACACCCGCTGGTTCGAGTCGCTGCCCGAGGACCTGCGCGAGGCCGTGGTCGAGGCGTGGGGGCCGCCGCCGGGCGAACTCTACGTCGACCGGTCGGCCGATCCCAAGGGTGAAATCGTCATCGCCGCACTGCGTTTCGGCAATGTGGTGCTGATGGTGCAGCCGCCTCGCGGTTTCGGCGAGAACCCCGTGGCCATCTACCACGACCCCGACCTGCCGCCCAGCCACCACTATCTCGCCGCCTACCGCTGGTTGTCCGCACCCGACGGTTTCGGCGCCGACGCGATGGTGCACCTGGGCAAGCACGGCAACCTGGAGTGGCTGCCCGGCAAGACTCTCGGCATGTCCGCCTCCTGTGGCACCGACGCGGCGCTGGGCGATCTGCCGCTGATCTATCCCTTCCTGGTCAACGACCCCGGCGAGGGCACCCAGGCCAAGCGCCGCGCCCACGCCACCCTCGTCGATCACCTGATCCCGCCGATGGCGCGCGCGGAGACCTACGGCGACATCTCCCGGCTGGAACAGCTGCTCGACGAGCACGCCAACATCTCCGCCCTCGACCCGGCCAAACTGCCCGCCATCCGCCAGCAGATCTGGACCCTGATGCGCGCGGCCAAGATGGACCACGACCTGGGCCTGGCCGAACGCCCCGAGGAAGACGTCTTCGACGACATGCTCCTGCACGTCGACGGCTGGCTGTGCGAGATCAAGGACGTCCAGATCCGCGACGGTCTGCACATCCTCGGCCAAGCCCCCGAGGGCGACATGGAACTCGACCTGGTGCTTGCCATGCTGCGTGCCCGCCAGCTGTGGGGCGGGGAACAGAACGTGCCCGGCCTGCGAGAAGCCCTTGGCCTGAGCGAAGCCGGGGACGAATCGCGTGAACGCGTCGACGTGGTGGAAGCCCGCGCGCGCGAACTCCTCGGCGCACTGCAGGCGACGGACTGGTCGGCGGACGCGGTCGAGACCCTGGTGAAGGACTTCGCCACCGCGATTCTCGCCGGGGGAGTGAGCGACGCGGCCGACGAAGCCGCCCGCCTCGACGCGGTGACGACCGTCCTGCGGTTCGCGGCCACCGAAGTCGTGCCGCGCCTGCGCGAAACCCGCATCGAGATCGCCCGCGTTCTGCACGCCCTCAACGGCGGTTTCATCCCCGCCGGCCCCAGCGGGTCGCCGCTGCGCGGTCTGATCAATGTGCTGCCCACCGGCCGCAACTTCTACTCCGTAGACCCCAAGGCCGTGCCCTCGCGGCTGGCCTGGGAGACCGGTCAGGCGATGGCGGAATCGCTGCTCGTCCGGTATCTGGCCGACCACGGCGAGTACCCGAAGTCGGTCGGTCTGTCGGTGTGGGGCACCTCGGCGATGCGCACCTCCGGCGACGACATCGCCGAAGTCTTCGCCCTGCTCGGCGTTCGGCCGGTGTGGGACGAGGCGAGCCGGCGCGTCACGTCCCTCGAGGTGATCTCGCTCGACGAACTCGCCCGCCCGCGCATCGACGTCACCGTCCGCATCTCCGGCTTCTTCCGCGACGCGTTCCCGCACGTGCTGGCCCTGCTCGACGACGCGGTCCGCCTCGTCGCCGACCTCGACGAGCCCGCCGAGTCGAATTACATTCGCGCGCACGCCCAGTCGGATCTGGCCGACCACGGCGACACCCGCCGCGCCACCACCCGCATCTTCGGTTCCAAGCCCGGCACCTACGGCGCGGGCCTGCTACAGCTCATCGATTCCAAGAGCTGGCGCACCGACGACGACCTCGCGCAGGTCTACACCACCTGGGGTGGCTACGCCTACGGCCGCGACCTCGACGGCGCCCCCGCCGCCGACGACATGCGCACCGCCTACAAGCGCATCGCGGTCGCCGCCAAGAACACCGACACCCGCGAACACGACATCGCCGACTCCGACGACTACTTCCAGTACCACGGCGGCATGGTCGCCACCGTCCGCGCGCTGACCGGCAAGAACCCCGAGGCCTACATCGGCGACTCCACCCGCCCCGATGCCGTGCGCACCCGCACGCTCTCGGAGGAGACCGCCCGCGTCTTCCGCGCCCGCGTGGTGAACCCGCGCTGGCTCGAGGCGATGCGTCGCCACGGCTACAAGGGCGCCTTCGAGATGGCCGCCACCGTCGACTACCTTTTCGGCTACGACGCCACCACCAATGTGGTAGCCGACTGGATGTACGAAAAGCTTTCCGAGAGTTACGTTTTCGACGATGTGAACCGCAAGTTCATGGAGCAGTCCAACCCCTGGGCCCTGCACGGCATCGCCGAACGGCTCCTGGAAGCGGCCGAGCGCAAGCTGTGGGAGCACCCCGAACAGGAAACGCTGGACAAGCTGCGCCAGGTCTACCTGGAAACCGAGGGTGAGCTGGAGTGACTCGACTTGCCGCAAAACTGCAACACGTTCTAGTCTGAGGCATGGTGTGCCGCCGCGATCCCGCCCGGCGCCCGCGGAGGAAAGGGGCACGATGAGTACCTCCCCTGGCTATTTCACGCACGCGGACGGCGTCTACACGCCGATGCGGTACTCGCTGAGCCTGTGGTCGCCCAGCACGCTGTCCGGGCCACCGGTGTGCGGGTTGATGGCGCGCGAAGTGGAAGCGCGCTACTGCTCCGAGGGGTTCGCCCCGGCGCGACTGACCATCGACCTGCACCGTGCGGTGCCCGCCGTGCCGTTGACAGTCGCCAGCGAACTGGTGCGCGACGGGAACCGGGTCCGTTCGGCGACGATCGTCGCGCGCGCCGACGGTGAGATCGTCGCTCGCGGCAGCGCGCTGCTGCTGAAGCGTTCGACCCAGCCGCCGGGCGAGGTCTGGCGCCACGACCGCGCTCGCCCGGTACCGCCGCCGAACGTGCTCGCCACCATCGACGAGGTGATGCACCTGTTCGGCAGTGACGGGCAGGGCTGGTCGGCGAATATGACCGAACATCAGAACGACACCCGCAAACGCAAGTGGGTACGCAATATCCCCGTGATCGCGGGGGAGGAGTCGTCGCCGTTCTGCTACGCCGCGATGACCGGCGAGCAGACCAGCCTGGTCACCAACTGGGGCACCGAGGGAATCGGTTTCATCAACACCGATGTGTCGATCACGTTCTCGCGCATGCCCGTCGGCGGCGAGATGGGCATCGAGGCGGAGAGCCACCTCAGCGACGACGGGATCGCGGCGGGTGCCGCGGTGCTCTACGACGAGCAGGGCGCGTTCGGTATCTGCACGACCACCGCGCTCGCCAACGAGCGCAGGCAGATCCGCGGCGATGTCATCGACGAACTGTCGGAGTCGTTCGTGGCGGAGGCGGTCCGGCAGTAGGCAAGGCGTGCGATCGCTCGGCGTTCACCACAGCGGCGCGATAATCGACCGAACGAGTGTCGCCGCGTAGGAACGCGGCGCGGGCTCGGCGTCGGCACCTGCGGCGTAGTAGCGCAGGAACGCCTGGTGGAAACAGGCCCCGTTCAGCAGTGACGCGACCGCGTGGGGATCTGCGGTCGCGGCGATTCGTCCCAGATCCTGTTCGGCACGCAGATAACCGGCGAACGACTCGACCGCCCTGTCGGGGCCGGCGTCGAGGCGGCTCATCGTCTCCCGGTGGGTGGCCATCCGCTGGGGGTCGGCCAGCAGCGCGCCCAGCATCGGGATCGATCGCTGATAGAACTCCAACGTCGCCTCGACCACATCGGTGAGGTTGTCCTCGACCGTGCCCTCGCCCGCTGTGATCGCCCTTCGTGACGGCCCCGGGACGCGTTCGCGCAGGACGGCCAGCAGCAGGCGCTCTTTGTCGCCGAAGTATTTGTACAGCGTCGGTTCCGAGACGCCGGTCGCGTGGGCGATCTGCTTGGTGGTGGCCTGTGCGACACCGTGGGTCCGCAGAATCTCCGCCGCGGCGTCGAGGATCCGTTCCCGTGTGCTCACCCGTCGTCCTTTCGCGCTGGACAGTTAGTGAACACTAGCCCACACTGGGGGTTAGTAATCACTAACCCTGCCGGACCCGGAGGTCATCACTGTGTTGCGACGAATTCCGAAGAAACCGATCCTCATCGCGGCCGCCCTGTTCCTTGTCGGCGTGCTGGGAGCGGGCGGCGCCGTCGGCTACCTCACATTTCTGCGGTCACCCGCGAACCCGCCGTCGCAGGCGTGCGGTGCGGGGCGGCCGACGGGCTCCGGGCCTGTCGTGGTGGCGGCCGGGGCGAGCATGACCCAGGGCACCCTCGGTGCGGATTGGGTCGGCGCCCTGCGTGAGCGGCCCGAGTTCGCCGGCTACACGTTCGTCAATGCCGGGGTCAACGGCAACACCGTCGCCGACCTGCTGGGACGGGTCGACACGGATGTGGTGCGTTGTCGGCCAGACGCGGTGGTGGTGCTGGTCGGTACCAACGATGTGCGCGGCGAGGTATCGGTCGACCGGTATCGCGCCGACCTCGGTGCGCTCGTCGACCGCATCGAATCCCAGACCTCCGCGCGGGTCGCGCTGCTCTCGCTACCGCCCCTCGGTGAAGACCTCGAGGCCTCGATCAACCATCGTCTCGGCGACTTCAACGCCGCGATCGAGAGCATCGCCGCTACCGCCGGAATCGACTACCTGCCCGTCCATGAACAGTTCGCGGATCGACTCCGCCGATCCGGCGGTCCTGCAACACCATTCGACTTCGGCTTTCCGCTCGCCTTCCGTGCCGCGGCGAAGCACTACCTACTCGGCCGGAGCTGGGACGAGGTCGCCCGCAGTCACCATCTCGAACTCCTGGTCGACCACATCCACCTCAGCGACCAGGGTGGCGCCGTCGTCACCGACCTGGTCGGTCGATGGCTCGGCGAGGCGCTCAGGCGGAAATCAAGGTCACGATGAGTTCGTCGGCGATCGACTCCGCCTTCACCATGCCCGTGCCCAGGTACAGGGTTGCCGCACGGGGGCGGCCGTCGGCCAGTGGCACCACCGAGACCGCGTCGACGCGACGGCCCGTGAGCTCGTCGTAGGGTGCCTCGTCGGTGACGTCGAAGGCGGTGTACTTGCCGGAGTTGGCGACGTATTCGATATTGACCGGGTCGACCAGCGGCTCGAACGGGTCCCGCCACGGTGCTCCACCGATGCGTAGTTCCGCGCCGTCGGTACCGGCGTCGAAGAGCAGAGTCGAACCGTTGTGGAAGGTGAATTCGATCGGACCCTCGGTGCGGTCGACCTCGTCACCCAGGACATAGAACATCCGGCGGACGGTGACGATGGTCCCGTCGACCGCGGCATTGAGCGCGGTGCGGTCGTACTCATCGGTGTCGGACATAGGTTTTCCTCTGCAGCGGTCGATGCCGGGCGGAGGAATAATCATGTCGCCGCGCGCCCACCGCACGCAACTCGGCCCGACGTGTTCGTCCCCCGCGCGAGACGGTGCCGCCCCGCTCGTAGAGTGGGACCCATGGTGGACGACACCACCGACGCGGTGGAACGCGCGGCCGAGCTGCTGAGCGGTCGCCGCACCGTGGTGATCTCCGGAGCGGGCCTGAGCACCGACAGCGGGATTCCCGACTACCGCGGCCCCGACTCGCCGGCGCGCACGCCGATGACCTATCAGCAGTTCGTCGGTGACCCGGTCTTCCGGCAACGGTATTGGGCACGCAACCACATCGGCTGGCGGCGCATGGACGCCGCTCGGCCCAACCCCGGTCATCGCGCCCTCGCGCGGCTGGAACGGGCGGGTGCGGTGTCGGGGGTGATCACCCAGAATGTGGACCTGCTCCACACGAAGGCGGGGGCGCGGCGGGTGATCGATCTGCACGGAACCTACGCGCGAGTGCGGTGCCTGAATTGTGCGAATCTGATCTCGCGAATGACGCTCGCGGAACACCTCGAAGCCGTCAATCCCGGTTTCGCGGAGAATGTTTCGGCGGGGGCGACAGGTATCGAAGTGGCGCCCGACGCGGACGCCGTGGTGTCCGATACCGACCGATTCCGGATGGTCGACTGCCTGGCGTGCGGCGGAATGCTGAAACCCGACATCGTGTATTTCGGGGAGAACGTTCCGCCCGATCGGGTGGAAGCCGCTTTCGACATGGTCGAACAGGCGCGGGCGATTCTGGTGGCCGGTTCCTCGCTGACGGTGATGTCGGGCCTTCGGTTCGTGCGTAGAGCCGCGAAAAACGGTGTGCCAGTGGTGATCGTGAATCGCGGGCGCACTCGCGGCGACGAACTGGCCACCCTCCGAATCGACGCGGGGTGTTCGGAAACTCTGTGCGCGCTCGCCGAACTCGGCTGCTGAATTCGCGTCCGCCGAACTGACAGTTCCCAGCGCCGGGGGCTCTCGTTTCCCGGTGAAATGATCGATAACTTGATCCCTCGGTGACGGCGGGAAATCAGACGTGGGTAAGCTCGGCGCACCAGTGCATGAAGAGTTCCACCCGCGGCGCAATGTTTTCCTCGCAGCGGGGTTGTCGGCCCTCGTGTGGGCCGAATGATCGACCCCCACTTGCCAGCCGATCAGAACCAGGGCTTCTTCCATGACCGATACCGTCGTTGCCGAATCACGCCTCACGCACCGCCAGACGCTCACCATTCTGTCGGGCCTGCTATTGGGGGTGTTCCTCGCCGCGCTCGATCAGAACATCGTCAGCGTCGCGATCGTCCGCATCGCGAACAGCCTCGACGGGTTCGATGAACAGGCATGGGCGACAACGGCATACCTGATCACCGCCACCGTCACCACGCCGCTCTACGGCAAACTCGCCGACATCTACGGACGCAAACCGTTCTATCTGCTGGCGATAGCGCTGTTCGTGATCGGTTCGGCGGCCTGCTGCTTCGCGACCACCATGTACCAGCTGGCCGGGTGCCGCGCCTTCCAGGGTTTGGGCGCGGGCGGGTTGATGTCGCTGGCGTTCACCATCGTCGGTGACATCGTGCCCCCGCGCGAACGGGTCCGCTACCAGGGGTATTTCCTCATGGTGTTCGGCATCGCGACGGTGCTGGGCCCGGTGGTCGGCGGATTCCTGTCCGATTACGAGAGTCTCGGCGGCATCGAGGGCTGGCGCTGGGTGTTCCTGGTGAACGTGCCGGTCGGGGTGCTGGCGTTCCTCGTGGTCGCGAAGGTGCTCAACGTGGGGCACACACGCCAACAGAGCCGGATCGACTGGTTCGGTGCGATCACGCTCATCGTGGGTGTGGTGCCGCTGTTGATCGTGGCCGAGCAGGGTCGGGTGTGGGGCTGGACCGAGCCGAAATCGCTACTCTGCTACGGCATCTGCGTGGCCGGACTGCTGCTGTTCGTCCTGGTCGAATTCTTGATGAAGGACTCGGCGCTGATCCCACTGCGGCTGTTTCGCAGCTCCACGTTCAGCATCGCGATTCTCGGCGGGTTCCTCGTCGGTGTCGCGATGTTCGGCGCGATCACGATGGTGCCGCAGTATCTCCAGGTCGTGCGTGGTTTCTCGCCGACCGAGGCGGGTCTGCTGATGTTGCCGCTGGTGCTCGGGATCATGGTGGGCGCGCAGATATCCGGGCTGATCACGAAAGCCACCGGGCGCTACAAAGTGCTGCCGGTGCTCGGCGCGCTGATCCTGGCGATCGGGTGCGCTCTGTTCGCGCGGGTCACCTACAACGGTCCGCTGTGGCAGCCGCTCGCCTTCAGCGCGATCATGGGTTTCGGCCTCGGCTGCTGCATGCAGACGCTGATCATCGCCGCGCAGAACGCGGTCGGGCGCACCGAGATGGGCGTGTCGACCGCGGCGGCCACCTTCTTCCGTCAGCTCGGCGGGACGCTCGGCGTCGCGGTGTTCCTGACGGTGCTGTTCGACCGGCTGCCCGGTTCGATCCTGGAAGCCTTCGGTGGGAGCCTGCCCGCCGGTTTCGACGGGGCGCAGCTCGAGGGGTTGTTGAGCAACACCAGCGGCATCGCCACCCTGCCCGACGATTTGCGGATCCCGATCCTCGAGGGATTCACCGACTCGATGCACAGCGTGTTCCTGCTCGCCGCCGACCTCGCGGTGGTGGCCTGCCTGGTGCTGGTGTTCATGAAAGAGATTCCGCTGCAGGAGGATCCGGCACCGCAGGAGCACGACGATGCCACCCTGCTGCGCGACGTGAGCCTGCACGACGCGCACGAGATGGCCGGGAAACTGCACCCCGTCTCGAGCGGTCGGGTGATCGCGGGACTGTTGCGCCGCGACGACGCGCGTCCGGTGCCCGCCGCCACGCTCACCCTGATCGACCAGCACGGGCGCCAGGTGGCCCGCGGCAACGGCGACGCCGACGGCGCGTACGTGATCGAGGCGCCGCGACCGGGCAACTATGTGCTCATCGCCGCCGCGGCCGGCCATCAGCCCGAGGCGGTGAGCGTGTCGATCGGCGAGCGCGCCCAGCACGTCGACCTGATGCTGACCGGCGCGGGCGAACTCACCGGGATCGTGCGGTCGGCGCGTCGCGGCGAACCGCTCTGGGGCGCCACGGTCACGCTCACCGACCCCGAGGGCGAGGTGGTGGGTGCGGCGATCACCGGCGAAGACGGTACCTACGTGTGCCGCGACGTCGTGAGCGGCACCTACACCCTGGTCGCGGTGGCCGACCACATGCGTCCCTCGGCGGTCGCGCTGACCGTGCCGGAGACGGGTTCGCTACAGCGCGATATCGACCTCGAACCGATGGCGATTCTGCTCGGCTCGGCCTGGGTGGACGGCGAGCGCCCCGTCCCCGACGTACAGATCACCGTGCTGGACTCGGGTGGCGATCCGGCGGCGACGGCGCGCACCGATGAGAAGGGCCGGTATCTGGTCCCCGACCTGCCCGAAGGGGAGTACACCGTGGTCGCGCGCGGATACCCACCCGTCGCGAGCCAGGTCTCGGTGACGCGCGGCGAGATCACCCACGATGTGACGCTGGGATACGACAACGAGGAGTCGATGAACCGCCGGTAGGCGGTCGAGGTCGACGCGCGATGGTCAGGCGGACTCGGCGACCTGCTCGTCGCGGTAGGACTCGGCCAGTTCGGCCAAGGGGATCGCGAGGGCTTCGGCGAGGCCGACGACAGTGCCGAACGCCGGGGAGGGCAGTCGGCCCGACTCGATCTTGCGCAGCGTCTCCGGGGAGATGCCGGCTCGCAGGGCCACCTCGGCGAGGTCGCGATCGCCGCGTGCGGTGCGAAGGCGGCGGCCGAGACGGCGGCCCGCTTCGACCTGCGCGGGGCTGAGCGGGAGACGGACCATGTGACCGATGGTATGTCCTCGCGAACGGGTTGGCCAAGTTGAGTAGGGATCTCCGTTTCGCCTCGCTCGAGCGGTGGCGGTGGTAGGTGTCAAGGGAGGACATCGAGGTTCGAAAGGCATGGGAATGACACGACGGTTCGAGGGCAAGGTCGCTTTCGTCACGGGAGCGGCACGCGGGCAGGGCAGGGCGGAGGCGGTGCGTTTCGCCGAGGAAGGCGCCGACGTGATCGCGATCGACGCGTGCGCGGAGTTCGCCAGCACCAGCTACGCGGGCGCGACGGAGGCGGATCTGGCCGAGACCGTGAAGCTGGTCGAAGCGGCAGGCGGCAAGATCGTCGCGAGCAAGGTCGACGTGCGCGATTTCGACGCGCTCTCGGCGGCGCTGACGGCGGGCATCGGGCAGTTGGGCAGGCTCGATGTGGTGGTGGCCAACGCGGGGATCTGTTCTGCGGCGATGTCGTGGGAGATCACGGCCGAGCAGTGGCGCGAGACCATCGACGTCAATCTCACGGGCGTTTTTCACACCGCGAAAGCCGCTGTGCCACACCTGATCGCGCAGGGCGAGGGCGGTGCGATGGTGTTCACCAGTTCGGTGGCGGGCATCAAGGGCATTCCGTTCACCGGCCACTACGTCGCGACCAAGCACGCGATCACGGGGCTGGCCAAGACGATGGCGAACGAACTCGGCGCACACCGGATCCGGGTGAACACCATCCACCCGGCGGGCGTGGCGACCGGCATGCAGATCAACGAGATGGGGCCACTGTTCGAGGAGTACGGATCCACCCTCGCGCCCATCTTCATGAACGCGCTCCCCAGCCACATCTGTCAGCCCGAGGAGATCGCGGCGACCGTGGCGTGGTTGTGCTCGCACGAGGCGAGTCAGATCACCGGCGCGCAGATCCCCGTGGACATGGGCAACCTGAACCGCTGAGATTGGTATTTTTATACCGGCGCCGCTAGTGTCGGTATGAAAATACCAATTGGAGGCGTGATGGTGGAGTTGAAATCGCCCGCGGAGATCGAGCGCATGCGGGTGACCGGCCGGTTCGTCGCCGACGTGCTGGCCGGGGTGCGCGACCGCGCGGCGGTCGGGGTGAACCTGCTCGAGCTGGAAGCGTATGTGCGGGAACGGATTCGCGAGCGCGGCGCGGTGTCGTGCTACTGGGACTACTCGCCGTCGTTCGGGCGCGGACCGTTCCGCAATACGGTGTGCCTTGCGGTGAACGATGCTGTGCTGCACGGACTTCCGCACGACTACGTGCTGCGCGACGGAGACCTGCTGACGGCTGATCTGGCCGTGTCGATCGACGGGTGGGTCGCCGACTCGGCGATCTCGTTCATCGTCGGGGCCCCGGCGCCCGCGGACGAGCGCCTGGTGCGGGCCACCGAGGAAGCTCTGGCCGCCGGGATCGCGGCCGCGCAGCCGGACAACCGGATCGGTGACATCTCCGCCGCGATCGCGAATGTCGCACGCGGGTACGGATATCCGGTCAACACCGAGTTCGGTGGGCACGGACTCGGGCGGACCATGCACGAGGATCCGCATATCGCCAACGATGGCAGGGCGGGCCGGGGGTTCCGGTTGCGGCCCGGCCTCACCGTGGCGATCGAGCCGTGGTTCGCGGCGAGTACCGCGAAGGTCTACACCGACGCCGACGGATGGACCATCCGCTCCGCCGACGGCTCTCGCTGTGCGCACAGCGAGCACACCATCGCCGTCACCGCCGACGGCCCGCGGATCCTCACCTCTCAGGACTGACTGCCGTTCCACGCTGACCGTGTCCCTGCTATCCCCGTCGGATGTCGACGAAAGCGTTGTCGGTGAGCACCGGAACCGTGGAATCGGCATCCCGTTCGATCGCGATGCCTACATCGTCGGCGAAGCCGATCGCGGCGAGTTCACGGCCGGACGCGCAGTCGACGATCGAGGCGCCGACGTCCGCTGTCGCCTGGAATGCGTTTGCCGCCGTGTGTGCTTCGGGGGAGGGGGTGGTGAGGCCGCGATCGATCAGCGCGGCAGCGAGCGCACCGGCGCCGAGCCAGTCCTCGAGCGCCGGTCGCACAGTATCGGTGCCCGGCCAGTGCTCGCCCGAGGCGATGATCGCGATCGGTTGATCGGGAGTGCCCCAGTGGTGGGCGACGAGCCAGTCGGCGACCGCACTGACATTGCGCAGGCATGCCGCGACGACCGGTGTCCCCTCGACCGCGGCGGCGATGGTGGAGCCGTTGGGGGAGGGCAACACCAGTCGGGGGGTGAACGGTGCCCGCCGGATCGCCGCCGGCGACAACGACCACGGACCGGCCTCCCGCCGTCCGACGGCCAGTTCGGCGGCGTTCTCCTCGGCGAAGACCCGCGCCGAATCATCACGCCACCGATACGGGAACACCGCGGTACCCGCCGCGGTGGCCACCGACACCGACGTCGTGAACGACAACACATCGATCACCACCAGACATCCGGCCCCCGGCCCGAGCACCGCCGCCCCGGTCCGCCCCCAATCGACCCGAATCCCGAACCCGTCCTGCTGTGCCCACTGCGGTGCCGATCGCACGCTGACCTCCCGATAGCCGAATCCGCCAGTCCACCACGAAGATCGGCGCCACACCAGTGCTCGCCGCACGCTGCGCGAAAATCCGATCGATCCTGGCTCCCGGTGGCCTGCCGAGCGAGTGACTAGCGGGCGAAGTACTGGCCCGGCGAGGTGCCGACCGCTCGTCGGAACGCGGCTACGTAAGCGCTGGCGCTGCGGTAGCCGACCCGGGCGGCGATGCGGGTCACCGGTACACCGTCGGCCAGGGGCGTCAGCGAGGCGGCCAGGCGGATCTGGGTCCGCCACTGCGCGAAGGTCATGCCGGTCTCGGCGCGGAACGCGCGGGCCAGGGTGCGGGAGCTGGCCGCGGCGTGCGGACCCCATGCGGCGAGGGTGCGGTCGTCGGCGGGGTCGTCGAGCAGGGCCTGGGCTACCACCCGAGCTCGTGGGTCGGTCGGCAGTGGTGCACCGATCGGGATGACGTCGACCGGCTCGAGCAGGTCGAACACCATCGCTTCGGCGCGTGTTCGTTCATCGTCCGGCAACTGTCGCGATGTCATGTGGTCGAAGAGTTCTCGCAGCAGCGCGGAGACGCTCAGCAGGGTGGGCCCGGCGAACCGGGTCGGGCACCGTTCGGGTTCGACGAAGATGCCGCGCATATCGGCGCCGGCCGTCGTCCCGGTGCGATGCGCGATCCCGCCGGGGATCCACAAGGCCCTGGTCGGCGGTAGCACCCACTGGTTGGCGCCGATCTCGATCCCGATGACTCCCCTTCCCGCCCAGGCGATCTGGTGCTGAGGATGGCGATGCCCATCGAACCAGTACCCGGCCGGGAGGACTCCCGTGCCGAACACCATCGCCGTCGGACCGATGTCCGCGGCCAGAACGAGGTTCTGTCTGTTCTGCGACATGGTCTGGCAGTGTAATGACTTTCGGCCACGGCCAAGGGCTCCTAACGTCGTGGCCATGGCGATGAATTATTGGCACAGGCTGATGTGTCGGACCGCGGCGTGGGAGTGGGTGACGGCGACGCGGATCGTGCCCTGGGTGACGCGCGACGTGGAACTCGGCCCGTCGGCATTGGAGATCGGCCCGGGTTTCGGCGCGAATGTGGCACCCCTGCGGGACCGGGCGGTCTCCCTCGCCGGTCTGGAGATCGACCCGGTGCTGGCCGCGCGTCTACGCACCCGATTCGCCGGAGATCTGCGGGTGGTGGACGGTGACGCGACAGCGATGCCGTTGCCGGACACGGAGTTCGACTCGGTCGTCTGCTTCACGATGCTGCATCACGTGCCGTCACCCGCTCAACAGGACGACCTGTTCGCCGAAGCACTGCGGGTGTTGCGACCGGGCGGTGTCTTCGCAGGCTCGGACGGCCTCGACACTCGGCTGTTTCGGCTCCAGCACCTGGGTGACACGTGTGTGCCGGTCCCGCCGGATACCCTCGCCGACCGACTGGCATCGGCAGGCTTCACGGGTATCGACGTCGAAACCGGTCGTGCCATGTTCCGTTTCCGGGCCGAGCGGCCCCGCTGACCGGCCATCGGTCGAGGTGTTCAGCGGAGGAAGGAGGGAGTGAGGTCCAGTGCGGCGGGCGGGCGGAGACGGCGGAGGGTGCCGTCGATGCTGGTGACGTAGAGAGACCAGGCTCCGGTGATGGGATCGGGGGCGAGGCGCGCCGAGGTGGGGCCGATGGGCGGCGGGGTGGGAAGGGGTCCACGCGGGGTGGTCCAGCCGGTGGCGAGGGTGCACCAGGTGCCCGTGGTCGGGTCGACCTGGTAGACGCTGCCGGAATAGTCGCCGGTGACGAAGGCGAGACCGGCGGCGGTGACATCGAGGTCGTCGAGTGCGGGCAGCAGGCCGTCGTTCACGGTGGCGATGGGGGTGGGGCGGTCGGGGGCGTCGAGGGGGACTCGTAGGAGTTGTGAGGTCGCGACGTCCTCGGTGATCACTGCCTGGTGATCGGGTGCGAGTGCGAGGCCGTTGGGGCGGGGCACGGGCGACCAGGCGAGAGTGAATTCGCCGGTGGCGGGGCGGTAGCGGCTGATGCCGACCGGGGGCCAGGGGACGGAGAGCTGGGAGATGAGCAGGTCACCGTCGGGCAGCAGGAGCAATCCATTGGGCTGCACCAGATTCGGCAGCAGAACGGTGACTTCGCCGGTACCGAGGTGGAGTCGGCTCAGGGTGCCGCCGCCGTTCGGTGTGGTGCCGTCACCGGTGACGAAATAGAGGTCCTCGCCGATCAGGCGCAACCCGGCGGGGTTGTCCAGGCCGGTGCGGACGGTGGTGACCTGCCCGTCGGCGGCCACGTGCAGGAGCTCGCCGCGAACGATGCCACTGAGGTAGAAGCCGCCGCGGCCGTCGTCTTCGAGATTCTCCAAGCCGCCGAGATCGGCCGCCAGCACCTCGGCGTGCCAGCCGTCGGCGCACGACGGCGCACCGGCCTGTGCGGCACCCATCGGGCCGACCCCGAGGGCGGCGGCAACCGTGACTGCTGTTGCCCGACAACGGGTCCGCCGCCGACGGGTGATGAGTTCCTTCGATCGACCGCGCATGATCGAAGCCTACTGGCCGACCGGACACCAGGCCGGTTCAGTCGGTCGGGGTAGGCGCGGCCGTGAGCAGATAGTCAGCGATCGCCGCGCGCTCCTCGTCGGTCAATTCGACGGTGTCGAGTTCGGCTTTCCAGTGCGCGAGCCGTTCGGTGTCCCCGGCGACGACGGCGAGTTCGGCGAGGGCGGTGTAGGCGCGAGCCCGGTCGAGCGCGGTCGCGGTGGCGCCGAAACGGCGCAAGCCGGTCTCCAGAACGCGGGTGGCCGCGCGGTCGTCGTTCTTGAAATCGCGCAGGATGCGGGCATTGTCGAGAACCCGGGTCAGGCCTTCGAGCTCGCGCGAGCCGCCGTACTCGAGTTCCATGGGCTCGTCGCGCTGGATCACGAGGACGGTGTTCCCGACCGGGTCGACCAGGGAGAACCGGGACTGACCCGGACGGAATCGGGTGATCCGCGGGCGACCCTTGCTCGGAATCCTGCCGTAGTGGGCGCGCAGTGCGGCGGTGTACTCGGCATGACGTGCGGCCACGTCGTCGACCATCACCAGCGCGCCCGCGTGCTCCACCGGCAGCTCGATGCCCTTCGGCGCGGGCGCGAAATGCAGGGCACAGCCGTGGTGTTCGATCGCGCCGTAGACATAGGGGCGGGTTTGCTCATGGGTCACGGTGTAGCCGAGCGCCCGGTAGAACTCGAGGGTGCTCGGCAGGTCACCGCTCCACAGCAGGGGTACCGCGGTATCGGTCATCGTCGGCCTTTCGCCAGGGAGTCGATTCGCTTCCGAGGCTACGAAGACTTTCGCGCGAGCGCCCATAATCTTTCGACCGGCCCCGCGCCCATTAGGCTGCGGGCATGACTAACCGCCTCGGCGAACTGGCGACCGCGAATTACGTACTCCTCACCACCTTCCGCAAAGACGGCACACCGGTCGGGACGCCGCTGTGGGCTGTCGCCCGCGAGGACAAGCTGTATGTCTGGACGGTCACCGACAGCTGGAAAGTGAAGCGCATCCGGCGCAATCCGGAGGTGACGCTGCAACCGTGCAACGCGCGCGGATCCGCCCACGGCGCCGTCGTCACCGGGACCGCCCGACTGCTCGACGCCGCCGAAACCGAGCAGGTGCGGTCGGGGGTGCGCCGTAAGTACTGGCTGACCGGCCCGCTGGTGATCCTCGCCAGCAATCTGCGCCGCGGGAAAGCAGGCACGATCGGCATCGAGATCACGCCGGCCTGATCCCGTTCCCGGAATCAGTACCTAGTACTGCCGGTATCGGATACCGTGGGGGTTCACTCGCTCTTCGAGAGGATCCCCATGGCCGAGAAGCGCCGCCGCGCCGTTGTCGTCGCGGGTGCTCGCACCCCCTTCGTGCGCGCGTTCACCGACTTCACCCGCCTCGACAGCATCGCCCTGGCCGGTGCGGCCGTCCAGGGGTTGATCGAGCGGACCGGGATCGCGCCCGGCGAGATCCAGTCGATCGTCTGGGGCGGGGTGGTCCTGCCCAGTCACGCGCCGAATATCGCGCGCGAGATCGCCCTGGACCTGAATCTGGACTTCGGATGCGAGGGGTACACGGTCACCCGCGCGTGCGCGTCCGGTCTGCAGGCGGTGACCTCGGCGGCCGCGGCGATCGAGCGCGGCGAGTACGACATCATGATCGCCGGCGGCAGCGACTCCACCAGCAATGCCGAGATCAAACTGCCGCAGAAGGTCGTGCACGCGGTCGCGCCGGTGGCACTGGGCAAGCCCAAGGCGATGGACTACCTCGACGTGGTCCGTCAGCTCGCGCCGTTCACCGACATCCTGCCGCGTCAGCCGAAGATCTCCGAGCGCACCACCGGCGAGGTGATGGGCGAGTCCGCGGAGAAGATGGCCCGCATCAACGGGATCTCGCGCGCTGATCAGGACGCCTTCGCTGCCCGATCGCACCAGCGAGCCGCGGCCGCGATCGCCTCGGGGCGTTTCGACGACGAGGTCGTGCCGGTCACCACCCCGTCGGGCACGCTGATCGACGTCGACGGACTCGTCCGCGCGAACACCAGTATCGAGAAGCTCGCCACCCTGAAACCGGTGTTCGAGAAGAACGGTACGGTCACCGCGGGCAATGCCAGCCCGCTCACCGACGGTGCGTCGGCGGTGTTGCTGATGAGCGAGGAGAAGGCGCGCGCCCTCGGGTTCACCCCGCAGGCCGCCTTCCGCTCCTGGAGTTTCGTCAGCGTCGACCCCGCCGATCAGGTCCTCATCGGCCCCGCGATCTCGATGCCGCGCGCCCTCGACAAGGCGGGCATGACCCTGGCCGACATCGACCTCGTCGATATCCACGAAGCCTTTGCCGCGCAGACTCTTTCGGTACTGCGCATGCTCGAGAGCACCGACTGGGCCAAAGCCCGGCTCGATCGTGACGAGCCCGTCGGCTCCGTCGACCTCGACAAGCTGAACGTGCACGGCGGCTCGATCTCGCTGGGTCATCCCTTCGGCGCCACCGGTGCCCGCATGGTCACCACCATGGCCAACGAACTGGCCCGCACGGGGAAAGAGACCGCACTGCTGGGGATCTGCGCGGCAGGCGGCATCGGCGCGTCGGCGGTGCTCGAGCGGGTCTGAACAGGTCAGTCGGGCGCACCGGGGCGGGGACGGTGCGCCCGGCCGAGTGGATCGCGATCAGCGCGCGGCGCGGTACTAGTGGCGCGGCACAGCCGAATATCGGCTCAGCGCGGCGGCGGCGTCGAGCATGGCGATGCCCTGAGCGGTGAGTCCGGCTCGCCAGTCGGCGAGGGCTTTCGCCAACGCTTCGGTGCTGCCCGCGGCGCGGATCTGCCCGATGACGGCGGCGATGTGGTCGAGGCGGTAGTGGCCGCGGCGCAGGATGTGCGCCAGTTCGGCATCGCGGAGATCGGTGGGGCCGTAGCGGCGGTACCCGGTGGCCGGATCGCGGTCGGGGGAGAGGATGCCCGCCGCTTCCCAGGCTCGGAGGGTGGCCGGGGTGATTCGGAGGTGGTGGGCGAGTTCGCCGATGGTTCTCGTGCCCGCTGAATGTGTTGTCTCAGAGCTCGATTCGGCGATCAGGTGGTCGACGGCTCGGTGCACCGAGGTGAGGGTCTCACGGTCTCGCAGGAGCCTGCTGTGCCCGCGGTCGATGATCGTGAGGGCCTTGTCGAGGTCGTCCTCGTGCAGTGCGCGCATGATGTCGCCCGCGGTCGCGTGGCCGTAGGCGGGGATCAGGGTCAGGTAGGTGCGCAGCGCTGTCGCGTGCAGTTCGGTGTAGATCCGATAGCCGGTGGGGGTGCGCTCGGCCGGTGGCAGGCAGCCGTCCTGTTCGTAGTTGCGGACTGCCTGGGTCGAGATCGCGTGCTCGCGGGCGAGGTCGGACGGTCGTAGGGTTCTCACTGTTTTGAGACTTTACGACATAGTGTGCGAAGAGTGCCTGATCAAGTCTCAACCGTTCTTTCAACGATACGATTGATAGATATGAGTCAGAAAATCAGCGACTTCGTCCGCTCGTCCTGTGAACTGCTTGCGCTCGGGGAACCGACGCACAAAGAACCCGGCTTCGCGTCGGTCCGCAACGAACTGTTCGTCGAGTTGGTGGCCAGTGGGTTCCGATCGATCGCTCTCGAAACTGATCGGGTTGCCGCGCTCGCCGTGGACGAGTTCGTTCGAGGCGGCCACGGTGCCTTCGACGAGGTGATGCGAACAGGCTTCTCGCACGAATTCGGCGAACTCGCAGGCAACCGGGAACTGGTCGCTTGGCTGCGCGACCACAACGCGGGCCTCCCGGCCGAAGATCAGGTCGGCTTCTACGGATTCGACGCCGCGATGGAGACGATGAGTGCGCCCAGCCCACGGACCTATCTCGAATTCGCCCGCGACTACCTGGAGCTCGACTTCGACATCAGCGGACCTGCCGGCAGCGACGAGCGATGGAGCCGCGCCGAAGCGGTCCTGGACGCGAACGTCTCGCCCGGTACCACCCCCGAGGCCGAGCGGTTGCGGGTGATCGCCGACGACCTGCTCACCCTGCTCTACACGCGCGCGCCGGAGCGGATCGCGGCCACCTCGCTCGCCGAGTGGCGACGGGCGGAAGTCCATCTCACCGCCGGACTCGGCTTGCTCCGGTATCACCGGCAGGCGGCTCAGCCGACCGAGGACGGCGTGCGATGGAACAGCCTGGCCGCCTCCCGCGACGCACTCATGGCCCAGAACCTGCTCGACATCCGGTCCATCGAAGCGCGCCGTGGGCCGACCCTGGTGTACTCGCACAACCTGCACCTGCGGCGCAACACCAGCGTCATGCAGATGGGGCCGATGGAGCTCGTCTGGTCCGGTGCGGGGGCGATCGTCGGATCGCTCCTGGGGGAGCACTACGGGGTGATTCTCGGCAGCCTGGGACGCAGTGACGGACTCGAACTCGCCGAACCCGCGCCGGGTACTTTCGAACACACGCTGCAGAACCGCATCGACACGTGGGGTCTGGTCCCGGCGGCGGAGATCGGACCCGGACGAACCCGCACCGACGTCACCCAGGAGCAGGGATACTTCCCGCTGGATACGGACACAGTGCACGTGACGGATACGGTCCTGCACCTCAGCGTGGGTCGGGCTCCGACACCTGTCAGCTAGCCGAGTGGCGCGGTGACGCACCCACCAATTCCTCCAGGTAGGAGGCGACACCGTCCTCGTCGTTGGTCGGGAGTACCCGGTCGGCCAGCGCGATGACCTCGGGTACCGCGTTGGCCGGAACCAGCGCGGTACCCGCCCAGGTCAGCATGGCGACATCGTTGAGCGCGTCCCCCGCGGCAGCGACCTCCGAGAGGTCGATGCCGTCGAGCGCGCACAATCGGGCCAGCGCGCTGGCCTTCGACACACCCGCCGCGGCCATTTCCATGTACGCGGCGCCGGAGTGGGTCAGCTCCACTCCGGTGATTCCGACCGCCACCGCCTTGCGGTACAGCTGCGCGCCCGGTAGCTCGGGATGACGGGCGACGATCTTCACCATCGCGTCGACGCCCGTCGGCAAGGTGTCCGACAATTCCATCTCGTGCGGGTTCCGGTGATGATCGGTGAACTTGCACAGGGCGGCATAGGCGGGCTCGGCGACGAACCGGGTGGCGCCCACATTGGCGAAGACGACACCGGGAATCAGCGCGCGGATCTGCGCCATCGCCGCTCCCGCCGCGCCGGTGTCGATCGAGACGGTGTCGATGATCTCCGGGGTGCCGTCGGCGAGGTCGAGCAGCACAGCGCCGTTGGCACACACCGCTTTTCCGCGGAAACCGCACGACTGCGCCAGCTCGTGCACCGAATGGCGGGCACGCGCCGTCGCCCACACCACCTCGATGCCCGCGGCCTGCGCACCGGCCATGGCCTCGGCGGTACGCGGCGAGACGGTGCGATCGGAACGCAGCAAGGTGCCGTCGAGGTCGGTGGCGAACATCCGGATACCAGTCACCCGATCATGCTTTCACGCGCCGACCACGGCGAAGTCGGTCGACCCGGTGCGCGCCCGCACCCGCTAGGTGGCTTGGCTCACCGACGACATGTGGAAATCGGGGATACGCAGCGGGGGCATGGCGGTACGGGTGAACCAGTCCTTCCACTCCCGGGGGAGGGTGATCTCGGTGGCGCCCGCTTCTGACACCCGCCGCAGCAGGTCGAGCGGACTCTCGTTGAAGCGGAAGTTGTTGACCGCGCCGGTCACCTGGCCGTCCTCGACGAGGTAGACGCCGTCACGGGTCAATCCCGTGAGCAGCAGCGTGGCGGGGTCGACCTCGCGGATGTACCAGAGGCAGGTGAGGAGCAGGCCGCGTTCGGTGCGCGCGATCATGTCGTCCAGCGACGCGTCGCCGCCGCCGGTGAGCAGCAGGTTCTCGCCGGGAACTGTTGCGGGGGCGGAGAATTCGGCAGCCGTCGCGCGCGGATAGACCAGCGATTCGATGACGCCGTCGCTGATCCAGTCCACCCGCTGCGCGGACAGTCCGTTGTCGAACACCGACAGCGACTCCGACGACGACGGCGTCGCCACGAACGGCCGGTATTCGAGACCGCTCGCATTCGGGTCGGAGAACAGGGTCAGCGCGATGTCGCTGAGCCGCTCACCGACGCGCGTGCCACCGGCGCGGGAGAACGCGGTGTGGCCTTCGTGCGCACCACGGCCCTCCATGCTCCACGCCAGATAGATCATCAGATCGGCGACCGACGACGGCGGCAACAGGGTCTCGTAGCGGCCCGCGGGCAGCTCGACGCGGCGCTTGGACCAGTCGAGGCGCCGCGACAACTCGGCCAGCAGACCCGGGGTGTCGACGTCGGTGAAGTCGGCGGTGCCGACACCCACCCACGCGCTCGCCAGATCCTTGCCCTCGCCCCGCTTGCCGTTGATCTCCACCGAACCGGTGGGCTGACTGAACCGTCGGCGGATACCGGTCGAGGTGCCCAGCCAGGTGGTGTGCACCTGGTGGTGGGCGAAACCGTAGAGGCGATCGGTGCCGTCGAATCCGGTGGACAGCTCGCGCGCCAACCCGGTGAACACCGCGATCTCGGTGGCGCCGGGCGCCTGATCCCAGGTGGCGGTGTCGTCGTCGGTGGGTTCGAGCAGCGGCATCGCGTCGCGGGCGGGGGCCGCCGTGCGAGCGGCCTGCTCGCTGGCGCGTACCACGGCCTCGATCTCGGTGGGGTCGACGCTGGTGGAGCTGATGGAGCCGACCCGCGCGGTGTTCGGGCCGTCACGGAACACCGAGATCACCGCCCACTCCCGCGAGATCGACGAACCGTTGGTGGTCATCGAATTGCCGGCCCACCGCAGCGACGCATCGTGCGCGTCGGTGACGATCACGATCGCCTCGTCGGCTTTCGACGCCGCCAGCGCACGCTCGACCACCGCGCCCGCCGGGAACAGACCCTCGTTCACTGACCGCCCTCCGTCCGGGTATTGAGAATGTTGACCCCGCGCACCAGCACCGACGGGCAGCCGTGGCTCACCGCCGCCACCTGACCGGGCTGCGCCTTACCGCAGTTGAACGCGCCACCGAGCTGCCAGGTACTCGGTCCGCCGATCGCTTCCATCGACCCCCAGAAATCGGTGGTCGTCGCCTGGTAGGCGACATCGCGCAGCTGCCCGTCCAGTTCGCCGTTGCGAATGCGGAAGAATCGCTGACCGGTGAACTGGAAGTTGTAGCGCTGCATATCGATCGACCAGCTTTTGTCGCCCATGATGTAGATGCCGTCCTGCACCCGCGAGATCAACTCGGCGGTGCTGGTGTCGCGTTCGGGATCGGGCTGCAACGACACGTTCGCCATCCGCTGGATCGGAACATGGTGCGGCGAATCGGCATACGAGCAACCGTTGGAGCGGTCGAGGCCCAGACGTGGGGCGAACACGCGGTCGAGCTGGTAGCCGACCAGGACGCCGTCGCGCACCAGATCCCACTGCTGGCCCGCCACGCCTTCGTCGTCGTAACCGACGGTGCTCAAGCCGTTGACCTGGGTGCGGTCACCGGTGACGTGCATGATCGGCGTGCCGTACCGCAGCGTGCCGAGCTGATCGGGAGTCGCGAACGAGGTACCCGCGTACGCGGATTCGTAGCCGATCGCGCGGTCGTATTCGGTGGCATGGCCGATGGATTCGTGGATCGTCAGCCACAGGTTCGTCGGGTCGATCACCAGATCGGTGGGGCCCGCGACAACGCTGGGCGCCTTCACCTTCTCGGCCAGCCAACCGGGGATCTGGGCGAGTTCGCCCGTCCAGTCCCAGGTTCCGTCGGCACCGGTGACGTATTCCCAGCCGCGACCCGCGGGCGCGGCCAGGGTGCGCATCGTCTCGAACACCCCGGACGCGGAATCGACGGTGACCGCGGCCAACTGGGGGTGCAGGCGCACCCGCTGCTGGGTGATCGATGAACCCGCGGTGTCGGCGTAGAACGTCTGCTCCTTGACCTGCAAGACCGAGGCGGTGACATGGTCGACGCCATCGGCGGCCGACAGGCGTTCCGAATAGTCCTGCAGCAGCGCCACTTTGTCGGCCGTCGGCACCGCGAACGGGTCGAGGTCGTAGGCCGAGACCCATGAGACGTCGTCATAGCGCGGCTCGTCGGCCAGTTCGACGCGCTCCCGATTCAGCGAACGCAGCGCCCTCGCCACGGTCACCGCGCGGCGCGCGACCTCGGCGGCGATGTCGGGCGTGAGCGCGGCGTGGGAGGCGAAACCCCAGGTGCCGTCGACGATCACGCGCACTGCCAGCCCCAGCTCGGTGGAGTCGGTGACGGCTTCGACGCGACCGTCGCGCAACCGGATCGACTGTGACACCAAGCGTTGCACGCGCAGATCGGCATGCTCGGCCCCTGCCGCGCGGGCCGCCGACAGCGCGGCTTCGGCCAGGGTAGCGAGCCCGAGCGCGCGGAACTCCGCATCCACATCTCTGGAAGTCGTGGTATCCCTCACCGCACCTACGCTAACCGGTGCCACCGACACATGTGCGCCGCAACCGCTTCCGGCGCACATGTGTCGGTTGTCGTCGTGACGCGCGGACTCCGGTCATCCCGCGAGCGACGCCGAAAATGCCGTAGGGTCCCCGCCGTGCCGCCATCTGCCCTGCGTGATCGAAAAAGGGAACGAACCCGTCGTGCGATCCTCGTGGCCGCCGTCGAATTGTTCGAGGCCAGAGGCTATGAGGAAACGACCGTCGCCGAGATCGCGGCCGAGGCCGAGGTCGGCACCCGGACCTTCTTCAACTACTTCGCGAGCAAAGAAGATCTGCTCTTCCCCGAGAGCGACGAACGGGTGCGCGCGGCGGTCGCCGCCATCGCCACGCGTCGGCCCGGTGAGCGGCCGGTGGAAGTGTTGCTGCGGGCCCTGCGCGCCGCGGGCGACAATCCCGGCGAACGCCTCGTCGACGACATCAGCTCGCGGGTGGCCGCGCTGCGGGCGCGGGTCTCGCGCACTGTCCCCTCGGTGAGTGGTCGTGCCGCGCACGCGCAATTGGTCGCGCAGCGCGAGATCGCCCACCAGTTGCACCTCGCGTTCCCGCACGAACTCGACGAGGTCGGCGCCGCGGCGCTGGTCGGCGCCGTGGTCGGCGCGGTATCGGGGGCGC
The DNA here is from genome assembly GCF_036142455.1 of Nocardia salmonicida. Taxonomy (NCBI): domain Bacteria; kingdom Bacillati; phylum Actinomycetota; class Actinomycetes; order Mycobacteriales; family Nocardiaceae; genus Nocardia; species Nocardia salmonicida. The sequence continues at coordinate 3,191,460 of NZ_CP108014.1, read as the reverse complement.
TGACCGTGCTGTTCCAACAGCCCCAGCACGGCGTCGACGACGGCGAACGCCTGCACCGCAAGATCCACGAGACCACCTCGCGGGTCCTGCAGCCCTGGCTGGCCGCCTCCGCGCCGTCGGAGCCGGTGCGCTAACCGAACTGCTGCCACCCCAAGCGGATCACCATCACCACCACGACGACGAGCAACACGATCCGAACGAACTCGGCGCCCTTGGCCAATGCCATCCGCGAACCGATCAGCGCACCGATGACATTGGCCACCGCCATGCCGGCGCCGAGGCCCCACAGGATGTGTCCGGTCGAGCCGAGGAACAGCAGCGCACCCACGTTCGACCCGCAGTTGATCACTTTCGCCATCGCCGCCGCCCGCACGAACTCGGTGCCGAGCAGCGTCGCGAAGGTGATGATCAAGAAGGTGCCGGTGCCCGGTCCGAGCAGTCCGTCGTAGAGGCCGATCAGCCCGGATGCGAGGCCGACGACCAGGATCACCCTGCGCCGCGTCGGCGGATGGGTGGCCATCGTCAGGCCGACCGAGGGGCGCAAGGTCACGAACACCGCCACGCCGACGAGCACCACCATCACCAGGGGGATGAACAGCTCACGGTCGATCAGCGAGACCGCCGCCGCGCCGCACGCGGCGGTGATCGCGGCGATCACCGCACCGGGCAGCAGGACCTTCCACTGCATCGGCACCCTGCGCGCGAAGGTCGCCACCGCGGTCGCGGTACCCGCCAGGGCGGCGAGCTTGTTGGTGCCGAGCGCGGTCTGCGGTGCGATGCCGGGGACGACGAGGAACAGCGTCGGCAGAATGATCAGCCCACCGCCGCCGACCACGGCGTCGACCCAGCCCGCCGCCGCGGCGGCCACCAGTAGGACCGTCCAGTCTCCGAGTTGCACGCGTCCAGGCAATCAAGATCACGGCCGGAAAGCCAGCCGGGGCTACGCTGGCCCCGTGCGCCGGTTCAGCCTGTGGCTACGCGGACGACCCATCGTCGCCGACTCGATCCTCGCGGGATTGCTCCTGCTGCTCGACGCCCTCGGGGTGGGCGACGAACGCAACAAGGTCGTCTATCTGTTCTTCTCGGTGATTCTGCCGTTGCCGCTGATCCTGCGCCGGGTGTACCCGCGGGCGGTCTCGGCGGCGCTGCTGGTGCTGTCGCTGCTGAACACCCTGATCGGCTACCTGACCGATGAACACTCCGCCGACCACGTCGCCTTGATCGGCCTCGGGGTGATGCTCTACACGCTCGTCGCCTACGTGGGCCGACGTGAGGGCCTCATCTTCCTCGCCTTCCTCGCGCTCGACATGGCGTTGTCGGTCCTGTTGCTCGACCAGCCACGGGGTGGAGATCTGGCGATGGCCGGGCTCATCTACGCGCTGTGCTGGACGTTGGCCGAGTTCAACGGCGCCCGGCACGCGTACGACTCCGAGGTCGCGGCCCGGCTCGCGGTCGCCGACTACGACAAGGAACGTCGCGCGCACGACGCGGTCGCCGCCGAACGCACCCGCATCGCCCGCGAACTCCACGATGTGGTCGCGCACGCGGTGAGCGTGATCATCGTGCAGGCCGACGGCGCCAAATACGCCCTGCGCGAGGACCCCGAAACCGCCGAACGCGCGCTTGCCACCATCGCGGGAACCGGGCGCGAGGCCCTGCGCGAGCTGCGCCGCACCGTCGCGCTGCTGCGCACCGAGCACGCCCCGGAACTGCTGCCCCAACACGGCAGCGCGGGTATCGCGAAGCTGGCCCAGATGATGCGCGAGGCGGGTCTGGCCGTCGACCTCGAACTGACCGGTGAACTCGACGACATCGCCCCCGAGGTGAGCCTCGGGCTGCACCGCATCGTGCAGGAATCGCTCACCAACACCCTGCGTCACGCGGGAACGGAGCCGAAGGCCGTGGTCCGGGTGCATCGGCGCGACGAGGACATCCTCGTCGAGGTCACCGACAGCGGCGGCGTTCCCGCGCAGGTGAGCCCCGGCGCCGAGATTCCCGGTGCCGGGATGGGGCTGGTCGGGATGCGCGAGCGAGTCGCGGTGCTCGGCGGCACCCTGAGCGCGGGCAGACTCGACGACGGCCGCTGGCGGGTACGGGCCGACCTCCCGCTGCGCTCCGAAACGGACTGACTTACGCGAAATAACCGAAGGACGCTGCGCTGCCGTGCGCATTAGGGTGAGGCAATGCCGATCAGCGTGCTCGTGGTGGACGATCAGGAACTCATGCGGATGGGCCTGAAAATGGTGCTGGGCGCACACCCCGACATCGAGGTGATCGGCGAAGCGGGCAACGGCGACGAGGCCGTGCGGCGGGCGAGCGAACTGCGCCCCGATGTGGTGCTGATGGATGTGCGGATGCCCGTCGTCGACGGGGTGACCGCCACCGCGCGGATCGTGGCCGCGGGCGAGGGTGTGCGGGTGCTCGTGATGACCACCTTCGACCTCGACGAACACGCTCTCGGTGCCCTGCGCGCCGGCGCGAGCGGATTCCTGCTCAAGGACACCCCACCCGAGGACCTCATCTCGGCCATCCGCAGCGTCGCAGGCGGTGACGCGGTGGTGTCGCCCAAGGTCACCAAGCGATTGCTGGACCGGCTCGTCGCCGAGGACCCGACGAGTCTGCGCGACCCGAAGATCCTCGACGTCCTCACCGCACGCGAACGCGAGGTGCTCGAACAGATCGCGGTCGGCCGCTCGAATGCCGAGATCGCCGCGGCGCTGTTCCTGTCGGAGGCGACGGTGAAGACACATGTCGGCCGGGTGCTCACCAAACTCGGCTTGCGCGACCGGGTGCAGGCGGTGGTGCTGGCCTACGAAACCGGGCTCGTCCGGCCCGGTGGCTGAGCACGCGGTCCCGCTCGGGAGAAAAATCGGGCGCTCGTGCGTTGACGGGATAGATCGTCCGAAAGGATCGCCATGACCGCCCTGCTGTTCGTCCTCTACCTCGTCGTCGAGATCGCCGCCCTCGTCGGTCTCGCCCAGCTGATCGGCATCGGCTGGGCGCTGGTCGCGCTGGTCGCGGTGTCGGGCGTGGGGTTGGTGCTGCTCGGACGGCAGGGCAGGCGGGTGTTCGACCGGTTCCGGCGGGCCTCACGCGGCGAGGTGACCGCCGAGAGCGCGGTCGCCGACGGCGTGATCGTCGCCACCGGATCGGTGCTGCTGTTCGTGCCCGGCCTGGTCACCGGACTCGTCGGCCTGCTCGCGCTGTTCCCGCCGACCAGGGCACTGCTGCGACCGGCACTGGAGAAGCTCGGTACCCGGCGCTTCGGTCCGTTGCCCTCGTTCGCGCCCTCGCCGTATCGCGGGATGGTGGTCGACGCCGACGGCGATGTGGTGGACGGCACCGTGGTCGGTCAGTGGTACGACGACGGTCACACCGCGGGCCCGCGCGCGCTCGGCCCCGCCTGAATTCGACCAGGCTCCGAGCGACATGCCCGTGCTCGGCGGCGAAGGGTCTACAGTACCGGCATGGCCCCCGAGCAGATCACCGTTACGGTGAGCGAGGAACTGGCCGACGCGGTGCGTAGAGCGAGCGCCGCTGCCGGACAGTCGATGTCGGACTTCACCACCGCCGCGTGGCGGTTGGAACTGATCGCCGTAGAGGCGAGTGGGCACTGTCCCGCCGGGTTCGGCGACGCGGAAGTGCGCGCCGCGCTGTCGCTGCCGACCTGACCTACTCGCCGCCCGGCTGAGACTGTCCCTGCCGAGGTGACGATCCATCGATACGGCAGACTGGGACATCGTGAGTACCCAGTTGCTGATCGGTGGTCGTTTCTACAGTTCCAGTTCCCCGGACGCGACCGCGATGGCGGTCACCGACGGCACCGTGGTGTGGCTGGGCGCCGAAGCGCCTGGACGCGCGATGCATCCCGATGCGGAGATCGTCGACCTCGACGGTGCGTTCGTCGCGCCCGCGTTCGTCGACCCGCATGTGCACATCACCGCGCTGGGACTGCAACTGACCGGGCTCGACGTGAGTGGCGCCGGATCCCTGACCGAACTGCTCGAGACGGTCCGTACGCACGCCGCGAATCAGCCGGACGGGGTGATCATCGGTGAGGGTTGGGACGACACCACCTGGCCCGAACAGCGTCCGCCGACGGTCGCCGAACTCGACGAGGCCGCCGGTGCGGGCAGGCTCGTCTACCTGGCGCGCGTCGACGCGCATTCGGCCGTGGCGTCCTCGGCGCTGCTCGACGCGGCGGGCGAGCTCGGCGACGGATATCAGCGCGGCGAACTGCTGCGTGCCGACGCCCACCACCGGGTGCGCACGGTCGCCCTCGCGGAACTCACTCGCGCCCAGCGAGATTCGGCGCGCAAGGCCGCTCTGGACGCGGCAGCCGCACATGGCATCGTCGCTGTGCACGAATGCGCGGGGCCCGATATCTCCGGCCGCGACGACATCCGCGAACTGCTCGCGTTCGAACACGGCGTGGCTGTGCGCGCCTATTGGGGTCAGGCCGTGCGGACCGCGGACGAGGCGCGCGCCCTGATCGCCGAGCTCGGGGTGCACGCGCTCGGCGGCGACCTGTTCGTCGACGGTTCGCTCGGCTCGCACACGGCATTGCTGCGCGCGCCCTACGCCGACGCGGCGGGCTGCGGCAAGAGCTTCCTCGACGAAGACACCGTCACCGCGCATCTCCACGCGTGCACCGAGGCCGGCATCCAGGCGGGCTTCCACGCCATCGGCGACGCCGCCATGGATACTGTCGTCGCCGGATTCGCCCGTGTCGCAGCCGAACTCGGAGGTCCGGCGATCGCCGCACGCGGGCACCGGGTGGAGCACGCGGAGATGACCGACGCCGCCGCGATCGAACAGCTCGCCGCGCTCGGCGTGATCGCCTCCGTGCAGCCCGGCTTCGACGCCGCCTGGGGCGGACCCGACGGGATGTACGCGACGCGCCTGGGCGCCGAGCGCGCCGCGGGCCTCAACCCCTTCTCGGCGATGGCGGCGGCGGGCATCTCCCTCGCCATCGGTTCCGACGCACCCGTGACCGCGATGAAACCGTGGGAACAGGTGCGCGCGGCCGTGCACCACCGCACCTCCGGCCACGGACTGTCCCCGCGCGCCGGCTTCGCCGCCGCCACCCGCGGCGCCTGGCGAGCGGGCGGCGTGCGCGACGGCATGGCGGGCACGCTGGTCCCCGGCGCCCCCGCCTCCTACGCCGTCTGGGACGCGGGCGACCTCGTTGTCGCCGCGGCCGCCGATACCGTGCAGCGCTGGTCCACCGACCCCCGCTCCCGGGTCCCCGGGCTCCCACGCCTTGACCCTGGTGCCGAGTTGCCGACCTGCCTGCGCACCGTGCACAACGGCACCACGATCTACACCGCCTGACCCGCCGTCGGCACCGCGCCGGCAACGAATCACGGAGCAGCACACCATGATCGACCCCGCTACGGCCCATCCCGACGCTACGACGTCCGACGTCGCCGACACGGACAAGGGACAGAACTCCACGATGATGCTGCGGATGCTGCTGGCGACGGCGGGCGGGTTGTTGCTGTTCGGCAGCTTCCCGCCCCGCCCGTTCTGGTTCCTCGCGCCGGTCGCCATCGCTCTGCTCACCCTCGCGGTGCGCGGGCCGGGCAAGCTGCGTGGGGGATTCGGCTACGGGATGCTCGGCGGGCTGGCGTTCTTCGTGCCGCTGCTGCCCTGGACCGGGATCTATGTCGGGCCGGTGCCGTGGCTGGCGCTCTCGACGGTGTGCGCGTTGTACTTCGGGCTGTGGGGCGTGCTCGCCCGGTGGTTGAGCGCGCTGCCGGGCTGGCCGGTGTGGCTCGCGCTGGCGTGGACCGCGAGCGAGTGGGTCAGGTCGAGTTTCCCGTTCGGTGGATTCCCGTGGGGGCGTGTCGCGTTCGGGCAAGCCGACGGTTGGTATCTGCCGCTGGCCGCCTACGGTGGCGCGCCGCTGGTCGGCTTCGCGGTGGCGCTGACCGGCACAGGTCTGGCTGCCCTTACGCTGCGTCTCTTCGCCTGGGCGCGCACCCCCGCGCCGCGCGCGAATACCCGCGCCGCGCGCATGGGATTTGCCACCGCCGTGGTGACCGTGGCTATCATGCCCCTGGTCGGAGTGATCCTGCGGCCGACGCTGCCCGACCCGGATGCGGGCACCCGGACGATCACGGTCGCCGCCATCCAGGGCAGTGTGCCGCGGCTCGGGCTCGACTTCAACGCCCAGCGCCGTGCGGTGTTGGACAACCACGTCCGGCGCACCGAGGAGTTGGCCGACGCCGTCACCCGCGGACAGGCCGCACGGCCCGACATCGTGATCTGGCCCGAGAACTCCTCCGATATCGATCCGTTGCGTAATGCCGACGCCGCCGCGGAGATCACGGAAGCCTCGGTGAAGATCGGCGCCCCGATCCTGGTCGGCGCAGTCCTGGTGAATGGTGACCGCACGACCACCAACTCGGTGATCGTGTGGAACGGCACGGCCGGCCCGGGCGAGCGGCACGACAAGAAGATCATCCAGCCGTTCGGCGAATACCTGCCGATGCGTGGTTTCTTCCGTTTGTTCTCTTCCTATGCTGATCGTGCGGGCTATTTCGTGCCGGGTAACGGTGACGGAACAGTGACGGCCGCCGGTGTTCCGATCGGTGTGGCGACCTGCTACGAGGTCGCTTTCGATCGAGCATTTCGGGAATCTCTCGCCGCGGGCGCCCAACTGCTGACAGTGCCGACCAACAACGCCACGTTCGGTGAGAGCGAGATGACCTATCAGCAACTCGCCATGTCGCGGGTGCGCGCGGTCGAACACGGGCGCGCGCTGGTGGTCGCAGCAACCACGGGAGTGAGTGGGATCATCACTGCTGACGGCGTGCTCAGGCAGCACACCGAGCAGGTCGTCCCCGCCGCGCTGGAGGCACAGCTACCTTTGCGCGACGCGACGACAATCGCTACCCGAATCGGTGTATGGCCCGAACTGGCGTCCGTTATCCTGTCCGCGATCGGCGTCGGGCTGGTATTTCTTCGACGCCGCCGAGTGAATCCGACGAAGACTGTGCGGATTTCGGACAATTCTGAATAAGCGGTTTGTTTCAACCCGGGGGAAGCGGCACCAAGTTGCAGCTGCAGGGGCGTAATCCAAAGAGATCAAAATAAATCCATCTCGGTAGCCATCCGGCTGCCGGAGTACTCCGAATCATGGGCGTGGTAAAGCCACGCCCTGGGTCCTCGTGTGCCCGGGCGCTGCTCGGGGAGTTGTGACACAAGGCAGAAACGGAGTGCTTGATGAGTTCTTTGGCCACCGACCACGTCAGCTCGAGCGTCACCGACGAGGACCCGGGCCAACCGTTCGCCCTCTCACCCGGTCAGACAGCACTGTGGTACGCGCAACGGATCCGGCCCGACATCCCGCTCACCATCGCTCACTACGTCGAACTGCGCGGTGATCTCGATGTCGGGAGGCTGCTCTACGCGGTGGAGCGCTACGGCGCGGAATCCCAAGTGGGACATGTCCGCCTACTCGAGATCGACGGCGTACCCCACCAGCGAGTGGATCCGACCTGGCGGCCCGGCTGGGCTCGGCTCGATCTGCGCGGCGAATCCGACCCGCGCGCTGCCGCGCTGGGATGGATGAACTCCCACGCCAGCACCCCGATCGACATGGAGCACGAGCCCCTCACCATCAATGTGGTGTTGCGGGTCGGTGACCGGGAATGGTTCTGGTACGAGCGCGGACACCACATCGTCATCGACGGTTACGGTGCGATGAACGCGCTCTCGCGCACCGCCGAGATCTACACCGCCGTCGGCGAGCAGCGCGAACCGTCGGTGTCGAGGGCCGCCGCGCTCGTCGACCTCTACGCCGACGAATCCCGCTACCGGGAGTCCACCCGGTTCCGCGCCGACCGCGAGTACTGGATGGAACAGCTCGCCGGCGTGGGCGAACCGATGACACTGTCGTCGGTGACCGCCGCGGGCGATACCCACGACGCGGGTCGCCACCGTGCCACCGCGGTGCTCGACACCGACCTCGACACCCTGCTCACCGACGCGATCGCCACCCACGGTTCGGCCAACTCGGCGCTCATCGTCGCCGCACTCGCCGCCTACGTCCGCTCGGTCACCGGTGACCCCGATGTCGTACTGAGCCTGCCGGTTTCGGCCCGTACCACGGTCGCGCTGCGCCGTTCGGCGGGCGTGGTGTCGAACGTGGTACCGCTGCGGGTCCGGTTCGACGAGCACACCACCGTCGCCGACGTCGTGCGCCAGACCGAACTGCAGATCACCGGCGCGCTGCGGCACCAGCGCTACCGCTCCGACGACATCCGTCGCGACTGCGGCTACTCCCGGGACGCGCGTGGTTTCTTCGGGCCGATGGTCAACATCATGCTGTTCCACGACGAGCTGAAGTTCGACGATATCGCCGGTCAGGTCAACGTTCTCGCCACCGGACCCGTCGAAGACCTCTCGATCAACATCTACAACGGCGACGGCGGCCGCATCCAACTCGACTTCGAGGCCAACCCGAAGCTCTACGGCGAGTCCGAGAACGCTGCCCACCACTCCCGCTACCTCGACTTCCTCGCGCGCTTCCTCGCTGCCGAGCCGACCACCCCCACCTACACGCTCACCGCGATCACCGCCGCCGAGAACGACAGGGTGCTGCGGGAGTGGAACAGCACCGAGATGCCGATGCAGGCCGCGACCCTGGTCTCGCTGTTCGAGGAGCAGGTGCGCCGCAGCCCGCATGCCGTCGGGCTCGAATTCGGTGACCGCACCATCGGATACACCGAACTCGGCGACCGGGTGAACCAGCTGGCGCGTGAACTCATCGCCCGCGGCGCGGGCCCGGAGACCACCGTCGGTGTGTGCCTGCACCGCAGTATCGATCTGGTCGTCGGGATCTACGCGGTGCTCGCGACCGGCGCGGCCTACCTGCCGCTGGATCCCGAGCATCCGGTCGATCGCATCGAAGCGGTGGTGACACAGGCGGATCCGGTGTGTGTGCTCACCGCGGATCGCGACGGTGTCCGGCTGCCCGCGGGCACGGTCCGGATCGATCTGGACGCCCTCGACGTGAGCGGCAACGATGTCGCGCCGATCACCGATGCCGACCGTCGCGCGCCCTTGCGGCCCGAGCACCTCGCCTACGTCATCTTCACCTCCGGTTCCACCGGTAAGCCCAAGGGCGTCGGCGTCACACATGCCGCGATCGTGAACCGGTTGCGCTGGATGCAGGCCGAATACCCGATCGATCACACCGACGCGGTCCTGCAGAAGACCCCGGCCACCTTCGACGTGTCGGTGTGGGAGTTCTTCTGGCCGCTGCAGGTCGGTGCGCGCCTGGTGGTCGCCGCTCCCGAAGGGCATCGCGACCCGGCCTACCTGGCGCGAATCATCACCGAAAGGGCTATCACCACAGCACATTTCGTGCCGTCGATGCTGTCGTTGTTCGTCACCGACCCGCGCGTGCGCGGCGGGGCGGGACTGCGCCGGGTGTTCTGCAGTGGCGAGGCGCTACCGGGCGCCACCGTTCGCGATTTCCATGCCGCGCTGCACGGTCCCGACGGGGGACCGGAACTGCACAATCTCTACGGGCCCACCGAGGCCGCGGTCGACGTCACCTACTGGCCGTGCCCGGCCGACGCCACCACGGTGCCGATCGGTTCGCCGGTGTGGAACACCCAGACCTACGTGCTCGACGCGCATCTGCGCCCGGTGCCGCCCGGTGTCGCGGGCGAGTTGTACCTGGCCGGCGTGCAGCTGGCTCGCGGCTACCTCGGCCGCCCCGACCTGAGCGCCGACCGGTTCGTCGCGAATCCGTTCACACCGGGGCAGCGGATGTATCGCACCGGTGACCTGGCGCGCTGGCAGATCGCCGGCGGTGTCCTGGAATACCTGGGCCGCACCGACTTCCAGGTGAAGATCCGCGGACTGCGGATCGAACTCGGCGAGATCGAATCCGCGTTGCTCGCCCAGGACGGGATCGCCCGCGCTGTCTGCGTCGCTCGCGCCGGGCGTACCGGTGACGACGAACTCGTCGCCTACGTGGTCGCCGCGCGGGGCGCCTCGGCGCCGGAGCCCACCGCCCTGCTCTCGACACTGCGCCGCGGCCTGCCGTCCTACATGGTGCCCTCGGCACTGGTCGTGCTCGACGAACTGCCGTTGAGCGCCAACGGCAAGGTCGACCGCAAAGCGCTGCCCGCGCCGGAGGTGGGCGTGCGGGTTACCGCAGGCGCCGCGGCGCCGCGGACCGAACTGGAATGCGCACTCGCGGAGATCTTCACCGAGGTTCTCGCCTTGGACGGCACCGCGATCGGTGTCGAGGACAGCTTCTTCGACCTCGGCGGCAACTCACTGGTCGCCGCCCGCGCGGTCGCCAGGATCAACACCACCCTGGATGCGAACCTCACCATCCGGGAAATGTTCGAGTCGCCCAATATCGCCGCGCTGGCCGCCTACATCAGCACCCATCGGCCCGAAACCTCCACGCCGAAACTGGTTCCCGTGCGCAGGCCCGAACTGGTGCCGCTGTCGCTGGCCCAGCAGCGGCTGTGGATCCTCAACCGCTTCGCCGAACACGCCGCCGCCTACAACATGCCCTTGGCCCTGCGGCTCACCGGACATCTCGACCTCGACGCGTTGCGCGCGGGTCTGCGTGACGTCCTGGACCGTCACGAGAGCCTGCGCACCAGTTTCCCCGAGGGCCCCGACGGCCCGTACCAGCTCATCCACCCGGCGGCCGGGGTGGAACCCGAACTCACGCCGGTGGACGTGTCCGCCGCCGAGATCCCCGCGCTGGCAGCGCAGGTGGCGGGGCGCGGTTTCGATCTGCGGACCGAGACACCGCTGCGGGTGGCGCTGTACCGGGTCGGCGCCGAAGATCACCTGCTGCTCGTGGTGCTGCACCACATCAGCGGTGACGGCTGGTCGGTCGCCCCGTTGGCCAGGGATCTGATGGTCGCGGTCTCGGCGCGCGCGGGCGGTGCCGCACCCCAGTGGGCGGCGCTGCCGGTGCAATACGCCGATTTCGCGATGTGGCAGCGCGAACTGCTCGGCGAGGAAACCGACCCCGAAGCGCCCATCGCGCGTCAGCTCGGGCACTGGCGCGGCACGCTGGCCGGGCTGCCCGATCAGCTCGACCTGCCGCTCGATCGGCCGCGGCCGATGCAGCGTGGCACCGGCGGAGACACCGTCGAATTCGTCATCGACGCCGAAACCCGGCGTGCGGCAGCCGAACTCGCGACCGGTCGCGGGGTGAGCATGTTCATGGTGCTGCACGCGGCGCTGGCCACCCTGCTGGCCCGGCTGTGCGCGAGTACCGACGTCACCATCGGTACGCCCATCGCGGGCCGGTCCGATCCGGCGCTGGACGAGCTGGTCGGCATGTTCGTCAACACCCTGGTGTTGCGCACCGACGTGAACCTCGATGCCGGGTTCGACCGCATGCTCGACCTGGTCCGCGAGACCGATCTCGATGCCTTCGCCAACCCCGACGTGCCCTTCGAACGACTCGTGGAACTGGTCAACCCCGATCGCTCGACCAGCAGGCATCCACTGTTCCAGGTGATGTTGTCCTACGACCGCACTCCGGAGCTGAGCGTCGAATTGCCCGGTGTCACAGCGGAACTGGTGCCGATCGAGATCGGTGTCGCCAAGTTCGATCTTCAGCTCGAAGTGCGCGACAACCACGATGACGGACCACTGCACGCCGAATTCGGTTTCGCCACCGACGTCTTCGATCGCGCCACGGTGGAGGCCATCGCCCGGCGGTTCACCACGCTGCTGGCCGCCGCCGTCGCGACCCCCGACACGGCCGTGGGCGACCTCGACGTGCTCGACCGCCGCGAGATCGCCCGACTGGTTCCGGTGGCCGGTGCGCCCGCCGAACCGGCCTGCACGCTGGCCCGGCTGCTCAGCGACACCGCACAACACCTGCCCGACTCGGTGGCGGTGCGCTACCTCGGCTTCGACACCACCTACCGGGAGCTCGACGAGTGCTCGAACCGGCTGGCGCGCAGCCTGATCGCGCACGGTGCCACCCCTGAATCGGTGGTCGCCGTCGCGCTGCCGCGCAGCCTCGAGTCGATCATCGCCATCTGGGCGGTCGCCAAAACCGGCGCCGCGTACGTGCCCGTCGATCCCGCCTATCCGACCGAACGCATCGCGCACATGGTCGGCGACTCCGGCGCCACGCTCGGGCTCACCCTGCCCGAACACCTCGCCGCGCTGCCCACCATCACCGGCAAGCACCGGCGGTCGCCGGAGTGGATGGTGTTCGGGACGGCTGATTTCGAGGCCGACTGCGCGGTCCGCTCCGCCACTCCGCTGTCCGACGCCGACCGCAGGAATCCGATGCGGGCGGGTCAGCCCGCCTACCTCATCTACACCTCGGGCTCGACCGGCATCCCCAAGGCCGTCGTGGTCACCCACGCGGGTATCGCCTCGCTGGCCAGCGAACAAACCCAGCTGTTCAAGGTGACCGAGCACGCGCGCACCATGCACTTCTCCTCGCCCAGCTTCGATGCCTCGGTGCTCGAACTACTGCTCGGGTTCGCCGCGGGCGCGACGATCGTCGTCGCCCCGGCCGATCTCTACGGCGGCGCGGAACTGGCCGGTTTCCTGCGCTCGGAACGCATCACCCACGCGTTCATCACCCCCGCCGCGCTGGCCACGGTGCCCGCGGGTGAGTTCCCGGCCCTCGGCACGGTGATCGTCGGCGGCGAGGCCTGCTCGGACGAGCTCGTCGACGCCTGGGCCACGAAATACCGGATGCACAACATGTACGGCCCGTCCGAGGCCACCGTGGCGGTCACCGCGAGCGCGGCCATGGTGCCGGGGGAGCCGGTGCCGCTGGGCGCACCCGTGCGCGGCATGCGGTTGTTCGTCCTCGACGGCAGGATGAACCCGGTGCCGCCGGGGACGCCGGGCGAGCTGTACGTCTCAGGGCCCGGTCTGGCTCGCGGGTACCTCGGCAAGTCGGCGCTCACCGCGCAGCGATTCGTCGCCAATCCGCACGGACGCGTCGGTGAAAGGATGTATCGCACAGGCGATCTCGTGGTCGCCGATATGACCGGCCGCCTGCGTTTCCTCGGCCGTGCCGACGATCAGATCAAGATCCGTGGCTTCCGCGTCGAACTGCGCGAAATCGACCACGTGCTGCGCGAACACCCGGGCGTGCGGTCGGCGCTGACCATTGTCCACGTCGACGAGCAGGGGCAGCAGCGGCTCGCGTCCTATGTCACCGCCGACGGCCCGGTCGAACCGGCCGCCCTGCTCGACACCGCTCGTGGCAGGCTGCCCGGCTACATGGTGCCCGCCGCGCTGGCGGTGCTCGACGCGATGCCGGTCACCCCGGCGGGCAAATTGGACCGAAAGGCTCTGCCCGCACCGGAATTCGTGGTCAACGGGGGGTCGCGCGCGCCGCGCACACACCTCGAGATGCGGGTGGCCGCGGTGTTCACCGAGATTCTCGGTCGCCCGATCCCCGGCGCCGAGGACAGCTTCTTCGACATCGGCGGCAACTCGCTGCTGGCCACCCGGCTCGCCGCCGCGCTGCACGCCGACTTCGAGGTGGACCTGCCCGTCCGCCAGATCTTCGAGGCGCCGACCGTGGCGGGCATCGCCCGGCTGATCACGGAAGCGCCCCGGACGCAGCGGGTGGCGCTGGCGGTACACACCCCGCGCCCGGGACGCATACCACTGTCGTTGCCGCAGCAACGACTGTGGTTCCTGAACCGATTGTCCCCTGAATCCAGCGCCTACAACATCGCATTCGTCTTGCGAATCGGCGGAGATCTGGACGTCGACGCGCTGCGGGGCGCCCTCACCGACCTGGTGGAGCGTCACGAAGTACTGCGCACCGTGTTCCCGGAAGACCTCTCCGGCGCCCAGCAGGTGATCCTGCCGCTCGCGCAGGCGATGCCGGTGATCGAGGTCGTCGACTCCGCACCGGATCGGGCGCAGGCGGCGCTGACCGCGCTGGCACGCCAGGGCTTCGACCTCACCCTACAGACGCCGTTGCGAGTGTCGTTGCAGCGCACCGCATCCGATGAGCACCTGCTCGGCGTCGTCGTGCACCACATCGCCGCCGATGGCTGGTCGCTCGGCCCGCTGACGCGTGATCTCGCCATGGCGTACGTGGCGCGGACCGGCGGCACCGCCGTCGAGCACGCGCCGCTGCCCGTGCAGTACGCCGACTTCAGCCTGTGGCAGCGGGCCGTGCTCGGTGCCGAGGACGATCCGGACAGCATCACCGCCACCCAGCTCGCGTTCTGGCGCGAGACCCTGTCCGAGCTGCCCGACGAGTTGCCGCTGCCGTTCGACCGCCCCCGGCCGGTCGAACCGACGGGGACGGCGGGCACCGTGACCTGCCAGGTTTCGGCGCCGCTGCAACAAGCACTGGCCGAGCTGGCAGCCGATACCGGTGTCAGCCTGTTCATGGTCGTGCGCTCTGCCCTGTCGGTGCTGCTGCGCAGCGTCACCGGCGGACGCGACATTCCCATCGGCACTCCGGTCGCCGGGCGCACCGACATCCAGCTCGACGACCTCGTCGGCATGTTCGTCAACACCCTGGTGCTGCGCTCCGACGTCGACCCCGACCGCAGCTTCACCGAACTGCTGCACGCCGACCGCGACAGCGAACTGGCCGCCCTCGCCCACGCCGATGTGCCGTTCGAACGCGTCGTCGACGCGCTCGGCCGGGAGAGCAGGGCGAGCAACCGGCACCCGCTGTTCCAGGTCGCGTTGAGCATGCAGGACAACCGCACGCCGACGCTGGAACTGCCCGGTCTGCGGCTGGACGCGCGCGAGCTCGACATCGCGCTGGCCAAGTTCGACCTGGAACTGCGGGTCGCGCCCGCCGACGAGGGCGGGCTGCGGTTCGAGTTCGTCTACGCCGCCGAACTGTTCGACGCCGCCACCATCGACATCCTCGCCGATCGGTTCGTGCAGATCCTCAACCAGGTGACCGCCGACCCGCGGCGACTCGTGTGCGATCTCGACCCGCTCACCGTGCTCGAACATCGCGATCACGTCCCGGCACAGGGACCGGCCGCGGTCACGCCGGTCATCCTGGCCGACATTCTCGACGGCGCGGCGACGAAGTATCCGCGTCGGCCCGCGCTGCGCTGGTTCGCCGGGGGCAGTGTCAGCGGGGAAGTGGGCGAGCTCGACTACGCCGAAGTCGCCGACCGGGCACACCGGCTCGGTCGGGCACTGATCGCGCGCGGGATCGGCACCGGCGACCGCGTGGCAGTCGGTCTGACCCGTTCACTGGACTGCGCCCTCGCCATCTTCGGCGTCGCCGCCTCCGGTGCGGCGTTCGTCCCCGTCGACCCGCGCTACCCGGCCGATCGGGTGCGGCACATGCTCACCGACTCCGGTGCAGGCGCGGTCATCACTGTGCGCGCCGACGCGGACGCACTGCGCGAGGCCGCGGGCACGATCGACACCCAGTGGTTGCTGATGGACGACGACGAGCTGACCGCCGAACTGGCGGGCTACGACGGGGTCCGGATCAGCAATGCCGAGCGGATCCGCCCGGTGCGCACCGCCGACCTGGCCTATCAGATCTACACCTCCGGCTCCACCGGCCTGCCCAAGGGCGTCACCGTCACCCACAGCGGTCTCACGAGCCTCGCGCTCGACCTGCGCGAACGCATGGGTCTCGACCGGTTCTCCAGGACGTTCTTCTTCTCCACGCCCAGTTTCGACGTCTCGGTGCTGGACATGCTCCTTGCCGTCTACTCGGGTGCCGAGATGGTGATCGGCCCGATCGACATCTACGGCGGTGACGAACTCGGGGCCCTGCTCGAACACGAACAGATCACCCACACCTTCCTGACGCCCGCGGTGCTGGCCTCCATCGATGCCACCCGCCACCCGCTGCCGATGCTGCGCGGTCTGATGGCCGGTGGCGAGGCGGTGCCACCGGACCTGGTGGAGAACTGGGCGCCGGGTCGGCGGTTCGTCAATGCCTACGGGCCCACCGAGTTCACCGTCATCGCCGCGATGTCGGAGCTGCGGGTGGGTGTCCCGGTGGCCATCGGAACGCCGGTGCGCGGTTCGCGGGCCCTCGTGCTCGACGAACGGCTGCGGCCGGTCCTCACCGGAGTGCCGGGTGAGCTCTACATCGGTGGCGCCGGTATCGCCCAGGGCTATCACGAGCGCTACGGCCTGACCGCCGGACGATTCATCGCCGACCCGTTCGGCCCGGCGGGCAGCCGGATGTACCGCACCGGCGACGTGGTGCGCTGGACCGCGGGTGGCGAGATCGACTACCTCGGTCGCAGTGACCATCAGGTCAAGGTGCGTGGTTTCCGGATCGAACTCGGCGAGATCAGCGCCGTCCTCGGCAGCCATCCCGAGGTCCGCTTCGCGCACACCGAGGTGCGCCGGATCGCCGGCGACGATCGGATCGTCGCCTGGATCCAGCTGAACGAGGGCATCGACCCGGCCGAAGTGGCCGGGGTGAAGCGTCATGCGATGGTCCGGCTGGCCGGGCACATGGTTCCGGCCTCGCTGAACCTGATCGATGAGGTGCCGCTCACGCCGGTCGGCAAGCTGGACCGCACCGCACTGCCCGATCCGGAATTCACCGCCACCGCGGGCCGGGCGCCACAGACCGAAGCCGAGCGGACCGTCGCGCGGGTATTCGAGGATCTGGTCGGGGCGAGCGAGGTCTGCGCCACCGACAGCTTCTTCGACATCGGCGGCAACTCGCTGCTGGCCACCCAGCTGGTGGCCCGCCTGGCCGCGGCCAGCAATGTGCGCCTGGAAGTGCGCACCGTGTTCGCGACGCCGACTGTCGCCGAGCTCGCCGCGCTCATCGAATCCGGACCGTCCGGCGACGAGTACCGGCCGGACCTGGTGCCGCAGCGCCGACCGGAACGGATTCCGCTGTCGGCGGCGCAGCGCAGGCTGTGGTTCCTCAACCGCTTCAACGCGGGCGCGCAGGGCGAGAGCCAATCGTCGGGGGCCTACAACATCCCGGTCGTGCTGCGTCTGCACGGCACGGTCGACCTCGATGCACTCATCGCCGCCTTGCACACGGTGCAACGTCGGCACGAGACGCTGCGCACGGTGTTCCCGGAAAGCTCGGGGGAGCCCGAGCAGTTGGTGCTCGACCCGGCGATCGCCGCTGTCACCCTGTTCCACGCGACGGCCACCGCCGGTGAGGTCGCGACGGCCGTGACCCGTTTCGTCACCCCGGGATTCGACCTGTCGGCCTCGGTGCCGATGCGGGCGGCGCTGATCAGCGTCGACCACACCGGGCAGTCGGCGCCGACCAAGGCCAAGTTCGCCGTCGCCCGGTCCACCGAGCATGTGCTGGTGCTGGTCGTGCACCACATCGCGATGGACGGCTGGTCGCTGGAACCGCTCGCCGCCGAAGTGGCCGCCGCCTATCGTGGCATCCAGATCGGTGAACCGTTCGGCGAACAGATCCCGCAAATCCAGTACGCCGACTACACGCTGTGGCAGCAGGACCTGCTCGGCACCGAGGACGATCCTGATTCGCTGATCAGCAAGCAGCTCGAGCACTGGCGCGGCGTGCTCGACGGCCTGCCCGAACTGCTCACCGTGCCCGCCGATCGGTCGCGCCCGCCGGTGCCCTCCTATCGGGGCGGCACCGTCGACTGCGCGGTCGACGCGGCGACCCACCGGGCGCTGCGCGGCATCGCCACCGCGAACAACGTCAGTATGTTCATGGTGTTGCACGCGGCCCTCGCGGTGCTGCTGCACCGGGTCACCGGCACCGAGGACATCGCCGTCGGCACCGCCAGCGCCGGCCGTGGGCATCCCGCGCTCGACGCGATGATCGGCATGTTCGTCAACACCCTGGTGCTGCGCACCGAGGTGGCCGACGAGCGCGCGTTCATCGACCTGCTGCGCACCGTGCGCGACGGAGACCTCGACGCCTTCGCCAATGCCGACCTGCCCTTCGAACGGCTCGTCGAAGTGGTCAACCCGGCGCGCTCACAGGCACATCACCCGCTGTTCCAGGTGATGCTCTCGGTGCGCAACAGTCCCGTGCGCATGCTGGAACTGCCCGGCCTGCGGATCGAAGCGGTCGACGCCGACGCCGGTATCGCCAAGTTCGACCTGCAGTTCACCTTCACCGAAACCCAGACCGCCGACCGGGTGGGCGACGGCATCAACCTGTCGGTGAACTACGCGGCCGACCTGTTCGACGAGGTCACCGCGCGCAGGCTCGGCGACCGTCTGGTCCGGTTGCTCACCGCCGTGGCCGCCGACCCGAACACCGCGGTCGGCGACCTGGCCTTGCTCGACGCGGTCGAGTGGACCGCGCTGGCGCCGGTGCACGGCACCCGCGCCGAGCAGCCGGTCACACTGCCCGAGGTCTTCGGTGCCGCCGTGGCCCGCTCGCGCGACGGCGTCGCGCTGTGCGCCGGCGACACGGTGGTCACCTACGACGCGCTCGACCGGTGGACCAACCGGCTCGCCCGCGTTCTCATCGATCAGGGCGTCGGGCCGGAAACCCTGGTGGCACTGGGTATTCCGCGTTCAGTGGAATCGGTGGCGACCATGCTCGCCGTCGCCAAGGCGGGCGCCGCGTTCGTGCCCGTCGACCCGAACTACCCGGCACAGCGGATCAGTCATATGCTCACCGATTCCGACGCGGCACTGGGTCTGACGCTGCTCGAGCATCGTGATCGGCTGCCCGCCGACACCCGCTGGCTGGTCCTGGACGATCCGCAGACCAGGGCCACCGTGCTCGGCACCGACGACTCGCCGATCATCGACGCCGAACGCATTCGCCCACTGCGCCTGCACAATCCGGCGTACGTGATCTACACGTCGGGCTCCACCGGGACACCGAAGGGCGTCGTCGTCACCCACGGTGGTCTGTCGAATTTCGCCGCCGAGACCGCCGACCGTTTCGACGTGCGTCCCGGCAGCCGGGTGCTGCACTTCGCCACCCCGAGCTTCGATGCCGCCATGCTCGATATCCTGTTCGCGCTCGGTGGTGCGGCGACGCTGGTGATCTCCCCGGCCGGGGTGGTCGGCGGCGAGGATCTGCGGCAGGTGTTCATCCGGGAACGGATCACCCACGCGTTCGTCACCACCGCCGCGCTCGGCACCGTCGACCCGGCGGGCGTGCATTCCCTTGCCCATGTGCTCACCGGTGGTGAAGCGCTGCCGCCGGAACTGCTCGCCCGCTGGGCGCCGGGGCGCAACTTCTACAACGTGTACGGCCCCACCGAGACGACCATCGTCACATTGATGCCGCAGGCGATGAACCCGCAGGGGCCGATCACCATCGGTGGGCCGATCCGCGGCGTCGCGGCGACCGTGCTGGACCGGCGCCTGCATCCGACGCCGATCGGCGTCACCGGTGAACTGCAGTTGGCTGGCTCGGCGCTGGCCCGCGGCTACCTGAATCGGCCGGGTCTCACCGCCCAGCGGTTCGTCGCCGATCCCTATGGCGCACCGGGCGAACGGATGTACCGCACGGGCGACCTGGTGCGCTGGCGCAACGGCGCGAAGTCGGCGCTGGACGTGGAGTACGTCGGCCGTACCGACCACCAGGTGAAGGTGCGCGGTTTCCGGATCGAACTCGGCGAGATCGACGTCGCGTTCGCCCGGCACGCCGATGTCGAGCTCGCGCTCACCATCGGTCACACCACGCAGGCCGGGGTCACCGCGCTCGTCTCGTATGTGAAGGCGCGCAACGGGTCCGCGCCGAGCGTGCCCGATCTGCTCGCCCACGTCGCCGGGCACGTGCCGAACTACATGGTCCCGCAGGCGATCATGTTGCTCGACGAGGTACCGCTGAGCCCGGTCGGCAAGCTCGATCGCGCCCGGCTGCCCGAGCCGGTGTTCACGGCGTCCGGTGGATACCGCGCGCCCGTGACCGCCGCCGAGAGGGCGCTGTGCGCGGTGTTCACCGAGGTACTCGGGGTGGAGCGGGTCGGCGCGGACGACGGGTTCTTCGAACTCGGCGGCAACTCCTTGCTGGCCACCAAAGTCGTTGCGGCACTGCGTGAACAGGGCTACGAGATGCCCGTCCAGATGATGTTCGGCGACGCCACCCCCTCGGCCATCGCGGCCAAGCTCGACGGCGCCGACCCGGAGGCGGTGATCGAGGCGGCGACCAGCCCGGTGCTGCCCATCCGCCCGTCCACCGGCCCGCACGACACCCCGCTGTTCTGCGTGCACCCGGCGATCGGTCTGGCCTGGTGCTACGCGGGACTGCTCGCTCATCTCGCCCCGCAGCGCCCGGTATACGGCCTGCAGGCCCCGCACGTGTCCGGCGACGACAGCTTCACCTCGATTCCCGAAGCCGCCGGACACTATGTCGCCCATATCAAGTCGATCCAGCCGCACGGTCCCTACCACCTGCTCGGCTGGTCGCTCGGCGGCCTGATCGCGCAGGAGATCGCGGTGCAACTGCAGGAAGCGGGTGAAGACGTCGCACTGCTCGCGATGATGGACAGCTACCAACTCGGCGACCGCTGGCTCGACACCTCGATGCCCAGCGTCGCCGATATCCTCGGCGAGTTCGGCGCCGACCTGGTCGACGGCGCACCGTTGCCCGCCGACCTCGACCTGCACGAAGCGGCGGATCTGCTACGGGCACAGGCTGGCCCGTTCGCCGCGCTCTCGGTGGACCACCTGCAACGCCTCTACACCGGCTACGCCGACGGCACCGTCATGGCAAACCGGTTCCGGCCGCGCACCTTCGACGGCGATCTCGTGTTCTTCACCGCCACGGCGGACGAGATCAACGCCGCCGATCCGAGCCGGTGTGCCCAAGCTTGGCAGCCGTTCGTCACCGGCAACATCCACAACCACGACCTGCCCTGCAGGCACGCGGCGATGACCACACCGGAATCGCTGGCGGCGATCGGCCCCGTGCTGCATCGCCACCTCGACGGAATACCGGAGATCACCGTGTGCGGCAGCGGCCAGAAGGAGATGCATCCGTGAGTCTCGCGGTAGAAGTGCGTGGCCTGGCCAAGAGTTACGGCAAGGTGCGCGTCCTGAAAGAAATCGATTTGGAGATCCCGGCGGGCACCGTACTTGGGCTGTTGGGTCCCAACGGCGCGGGCAAGACCACCACCGTGCGGATCGTCACCACGCTGTTGCGACCCGACGCCGGTTCTGTGCGGGTCGCCGGTATCGACGTGCTGGCCGATCCGGCCACCGCGCGCACCAGGATCGGGTTGTCCGGCCAGTACGCGGCGGTCGACGCGAACCTGACCGGTTACGAGAACCTGCGCATGGTGGCTCGCCTGTACGGGATGGGCCGCAAGCAGTCCGTCGCCCGTGTGGAGGAACTGCTCACCGCGTTCGGACTCGACCACGCGGCGGGCAGGCGGGCGGGCACCTACTCCGGTGGTATGGCACGTCGCCTCGACCTGGCCGGTGCGCTGGTGGCGCGACCGCCGGTGGTGGTGCTCGACGAACCGACCACGGGCCTCGACCCGCGTGGCCGCCTCGATATGTGGCAGGTGATCGGCGATCTCGTCGACGACGGCACCACCGTCCTGCTCACCACCCAATACCTCGAAGAGGCCGACCTGCTCGCCGACCGGATCACCGTCATCGACAAGGGCACCGTCATCGCCCGTGGTTCCGCCGACGAACTCAAGACCTCCATCGGCGGCGACCGGCTCACCGTCACCCTCGCCGCCGGGCAGAGCCCGTGGCCCGCGATGTCGGTGCTGCACCAGGTGGGCGTCGGCGAACCCCTCCACGAACCCGGCAGCGACGAGGTGTCGGTGGTTGTCGGCAACGGGTCACGCACGATGGTCGAAGCGTTGCGCCGCCTCGACGACGCCGGGGTCTGCGTCCTCGACGCGACGGTCGTGCGCCCGACTCTCGACGATGTCTTCCTGTCGCTCACCGGCACCCCGGCCGAGCCGATCCCCGAACCCGAAACCGACGATGTGCAAGAGGAGGTCCTGTCGTGAGTGCCCCCGAGGTCACGGTGGACGAGTACGAAACCCGCGACCTGCCGGTCCAGTCGACCACCCCGCGGTCGGCAGGCCCCGAGGAGATGGAACCACGGGCCCGGTTCGTGCGTGACAGCGCGATCGTCGCCTACCGCAATCTGCTCACCATCCTGCGAGTGCCGACGCTGCTGGTCACCGCCACCATCCAGCCGCTGATGTTCGTGTTCCTGTTCGCCTACATCTTCGGTGCCTCGCTCGGCGGCGATCAGTACCGCGAATTTCTGCTGGCGGGCATCTTCACCCAGACCGTGGCGTTCAATGCCGCGTTCACCACCGTCGGGCTGGCCGGTGACCTGCAGAAGGGCATCATCGACCGGATGCGGACGCTGCCGATGTCGCGGCTGGCGGTGTTGATGGGGCGCACCCTGTCGGACCTGGTCGTCAATATCGTGAGCCTGGGCGTGATGTCGATCTGCGGGTACATCGTGGGCTGGCGCATCCACGGCAGCTTCGGCGACGCCGTGATCGCCTTCTCGATCATCTTGCTGTTCGCGTTCGCGATGTCGTGGGTCGGCGCCCTGACCGGTCTGGTCTCGCCGACGGTGGAAGTGGCACAGAGCGCGGGCCTGATCTGGCTGTTCCCGCTGACGTTCATCTCCTCGGCGTTCATCTCCGCCGAAACGCTGCCCGGACCCCTGCGCGCCATCGCCGAATGGAACCCGATCACCGCGGTCTCGGCAGCGGGTCGCAAGCTCTTCGAGAACGACTCGCCCCCCACCTTCGTCCCGGCGACGGGCTGGGCCGCGGAGAACTGCATCCTCTACGCGATCATCTGCTCGCTGGTCATTCTGGCCATCGCGATGCCGGCCGCCCTCCTGCAGTACCGCAAGGTCGCGAGCCACTGAACAAGCCCTCGAACGCCGAAGGCCGCCTTCCCCGGTGGGGGAGGCGGCCTTCGGCGTTGTGCGGTCGAACCGTCTTACCCGCGGCGGCGGGTCTTCAGGATGTCGAGGCGCTCCTTGAGCAGCTCCTCGAGCTCCTCCTTGCTGCGACGTTCCAGCAACATGTCCCAGTGGGTGCGCGGCGGCTTGACCTTCTTGGTCTCCACGGAGGTGCCCTCCATGAGCTGCCCCTCCTGGCCGTTACGGCACAACCAGGTGGGCGGGATCTCCGCGTCGTCGGCGAACGGGACGTCGAATTCCTCACCGTTGTCGGTGCGGTAGCGGGCGATCCGGCGCGGGGCCAGGTCGTGGTCGCGATCGGTCTCGTAGCTCACCGCTCCGAGCCGACTGCCCCGGAGTACGCGATCTGCCATGTGTGCTCCTGTAATTTTTGGCGGCTTGCGCCGCGGGTTCCTGTGCCTGTCGGCGGCTTGCGCCGCTGTCCTCGGCGCCGAACTCGCCGAGAACAGGTCGTCGTAGTACTACGTCAACGCACGGGAAGTCTGAACTGTTCCATTGTAGTCGTAGGGCTGGACAGGCCGGTCGACCCCCGAATCGCGCGGCGTCGTCTCGGCCGACATCGCCGAGGGTGCCCGCTCAGCGAGACCTGAACCGGCGAAGACCGGCACGGGCCGATAGGGTTTCCGATCATGTCGCGCAGTCGCCTGCTGTCCTGCCTGTGGTGCGGGCGGGAGATCGTGGATTCGGAGTCGGGTCGGCGTCGCCGCTATTGCCGCCAGTCGTGCCGCCAACGTGCCTATGAACACCGCAGCAGTCTCAAGGGGACCGGGATTCCCGAGGACGCGGTCGTGCTGACCGCGCAGGAAGCCGCGGATCTGGCGGATCGGTGGTTCGCGGCGCGGTGTGCGGCCGAGGACGTGGCGACGGCGGTGGGCGAGGGTGCTTCCCCGGCGGAGTTGGCGCAGCTGAGCGCGACGTTGGTGCAGTTGGCTCGGGAAGCCGAACGGCTCCGCTGAACGCGCGAAACCCCGTGCTTCCCACTGTGATTCGGTGGGGCGACACGGGGTCTCGGCATCGGGCGGGCGACAGCGGCGTCAGGTCGACAATGCCTCGCGCGAACGCAGGTACACGGCCGTGACGCCGCCTGCGACGAACAGCGCGAGGGCCGCCGCGGCGGCGGCGGTCGCGAGGTCGGGGCTGGTGAGGGCCTGACCGCGCAGCGCCTGCCAGGCCACGAGCGTGAGCAGGCCGAAGTAGCCGAGGACAGCGACCACGAGCAGGGCGGCCCGGGTCGTTTCGGTGCGCAACCAGGCGTATCGAGGCGCGAGGGCGACCAGGACGACGGCGAGCAGGAGCAGCACCTGGATGCCGTGCAGGCCGACGAAGTGCGGGATGCGCAGGTCGCCGCCGATGGTGCTCCAGTGGGTGATCGGCATGCCCGCGGCATTGTCACGTGCTGTATCGCCGGGCCGCACCGTGTGACCGGCCACCAATCCCACCACGGTGCCATCGGCCTGGCGGACGAGCTGCGGCCCGGTGAGCCCCATCAGGTATCCGAGTGCCATCCCGGTCACCGCCAGCCACAGCCCCGCCTTCAACGCGATCCTGGTCGGCCGGTCGGCCAGCTTCTGCCAGGAAATGATCATCGCCAGGACGAGATTCGCGAGGAACAACCCGGGCACGCCGGAGGCGAACACCTGCTGCCCGATCTCGTTGACCGGATCGGCGGAGTCGTTGAAATGGCTGAACGTCCCGCGTGCCGCCTGCATCGCGATGAACCCCACATCGACGACGCCGGTGATCGCGAAGACGGTGCCCAGCCACCAGGTGGCACGCCGCCCGCGATGCGGCAGCCGCAGGATCCAGGCCAGGGTCACGCCGTAGAGAGCGAAGGCGAGGCCGAACTTGGCGGGCTTGAGCCACACCGACTCGCCGAGCAGCAGCCGGTCGTCGACCACCATCCCGACGATCGACACCACGACCAACGCGGCCATGAGCGCGGAATTCACCAGCAGCGGGCCGTGCCAGGGCACGCGGTCGGTGCCATCGCGCGCGGCGTGGAACCTGATCCGGGACAGGGTGTGGGTGAGATCGATCGTCGCCATGGATCGAAGGTAGAAATCCGGTGCGCCACACCACGTCCCGCTGCGGAACGGTTCGGCTCCGATACCGGGGTACGGGTCGTCCTACCCGAGTTCTAGGGGTTGTCTCAGATTCCCATGCGCCAGATCGCCGCATCGACCGCACGGGGGGAGACGAGCGCGAGCGCCTGCAGAACGCGGGTGTAGGTCGGGTACAGCTCGACCGGGCGGGTCCGGATCGCGGTGGTGATCCAGTCGGCCGCCTCCTCGGCCGACAGCGCCGCCGCGTCGGCGTATTTGCCGGTGGGTGCGATCATCTCCGTGCGGACCAGCGGATAGCCGATCGTGGTGACGTGCACGCCGCGACGCCTGGTCTCCGCGCCGAGGCTGCGTCCGAACGCGCCCAGCGCCGCCTTCGACGCGTGATAGGCGGTGAACAGCGGCATCGACCCGGCGGCCACGCCCCACGTCGCGACATTGATGATGTGCCCGGTGCCGGCGTCGAGCATCGACGGCAGCAGTCCCATCGTGAGCCGCGTCGCCCCGAAGTAGTTCAGCGCCATGGTGCGCTCGTAATCGTGGAACCGGTCGGTGGTGTCGGCGGCGCCGCGGCGGATCGAACGGCCCGCGTTGTTCACCAGCACATCGACGGTCCCGAACTGCTCGAGCAGGGCCTTGGCCAGTGCGTCGTTCTGCTCGGCGTCGGCGAGGTCGCAGGTGATCATGTCGGCATTCCCGCCGTCGGCGCGGACCGCGTCGCGCACCTCGGCCAGTGGTTCGGCGTTCCTGGCGACGAGAACCACCCGCGCCCCTTCCCGGCCGAGGGCGTGCGCCGCGGCTTTACCGACACCCGAGGAGGCTCCCGTCACCACGACGGTTTTGCCCGCGATCTCCTGCCGCTCACCACGGATCCATCGTGCGAGCATGCCGGGCAGTGCGGGCGGGTTGAGCAGCACCGATTGTGCGACTTCGGCGAACACGGGGACTCCTGTCGAGTCGAGCGGTGGGGACGAACAGCGAATTTACTTAATAGTAAATTACAAAGAGGCCAATTGGGTGTCAACCGGCGGGGGGTCGAATGGTTGGATGGCTGGGTGAGCACAGCCGGTACCAAGGGCGTCCCGCGCCCCGAGCGCGAACAGCAGATCCTCGACGCGGCTGTCGCCGAAATCGGTCGTGTGGGTTACGCGGGGCTCTCCCTCGCCGACGTCGCGCAGCGCGCCGGAGTGTCCAAGCCGCTGGTGTACACCTATTTCCACTCCAAGGACGGGCTCTACATCGCCTGCGTGGACCGGGCGGCGGGTGTGCTGTTCGACGCGATCGAGTCCGCCATCGCCGGGGCCGGTGGTCTCAGCAAGGCCGAACGTACCCTCGACGCGATCTTCGTCGCGTTGGAGCCGCGCCCGCACGACTGGACCGTGCTCTTCGATCGATCCCACCCCGACGACGGACCTGCCGCCGACGCCGTCCGCGCCGCCCGTCGCCGGATCGCCGCCCAGGCCGCCCGCGGTGTCGCCGACGCCATCGGTGCTGTCGAGCTCACCGACCCCACCGACCTTTCCGCGCTGACCGATGTCTGGATGGGTGCGGTGACCTCGCTGGTCCTGTGGTGGTTGCGCCACGCCGATCAGACGGCCGCCCAGATGACCGCCCGCAGCCACCGCCTGATCGGCGCTCTCCTGACGGCCTCACGCTGAACGCGATTCGCACCCCGACTACCGCCGGGGTGCGAATTCAGTTGTGCGACAGCCGCTTACGAGACAACCGTGGTCGCTCCGGCAGGCGGGAGCAATTCCGCGAGCAGTGGGGCCCATTCGTAGCGGCGTTCGGGGAAGCAGCGCTCGAGCAGATCCCGCATGATCGACGGTGCGATGGAGGCGCCAGGGGAGGCGCCGAGGAGCCCGGCGATGCTGCCGTCGGCACCGGAGACCAGTTCGGTGCCGAATTCGAGTACTCCGCCGCGTCGACGATCGGGTTTCACCAGCTGGGCGCGTTGCCCGGCCTGGATCACGGTCCAATCGGCGGGGTCGGCGGTCGGGTAGAAACGTTGCAGCTGGGCGAACTTGCGTCGGGGTGAGGCCAGCAGTTCGGTGACGAGGTAGCGGACCAGATCGAAGTTACGCAGGCCGACCGCGACCAGCGGGACGATATTGTGCGGGCGCAAGGTGGTGAACAGGTCGGTGAGCTTGCCGTGGCGCAGCAGTCGGGTGCTGAATGTCGCGTAGGGACCGAACAGCAACGCGCTCGCGCCGTCGACCTCGCGACGATCCAGATGCGGCACCGACATCGGCGGTGCGCCCAGCGCGGCCTGGCTGTAGACCTTGGCGTGATGCTCGGCGACGACCTCGGGATTGTCGGTCCGCAGGAACTGCGCACCCAGCGGGAACACTCCGTACCCCCGCACCTCCGGCAGCCCGGCCCGCTGCAACAGCCGCAACGCGTATCCGCCCGCGCCGACGAACACGAACCGGGCCCGCACCTGGAACCGCCGTCCGCTGTCGAGATCGCGCCCGCGCACGGTCCACAGTCCGTCCTTGCCGCGGGTGAGACCGGTGATCTCACGATGCATCCGCACCGCGTTGCCCGCCGCGCGCATCGTCGACAGCAGCGACCTGGTCAGCGCGCCGAAGTCGACATCGGTGCCCGCGGTGTGCCGGGTGGCCGCCATCGCCTCGTCGTCGGCCCGACCGCGCACGAGCAGCGGTGCCCAGTCGGCGATCACCGCGCGGTCCTCGGTGTACTCCATCGCCGCGAACGCGGGCAGTTCCCGCAGTGTCGCGTAGCGCTGCCGCAGGTAGGCGATGTCGGCCTCGCCGAACACCGCCGTGACGTGCGGGGTCGGGGTCAGGAATGTGGCGGGCTCCAGCTCGCCACGGTGAGCCAGCGCGGACCAGAACCGGCGCGAGAGCGCGAACTGGTCGGCGATCTCGGCCGCCTTGGCGGCCTCGCTCGGGTCGGGCATGTAGTTGAGCTCGCACATCCCGGAGTGCCCGGTGCCCGCGTTGTTCCAGGGATGACTGCTCTCGGCCGCCGGTTCGCCGAGGCGCTCGAACAGTGCGATCGACCAGTCCGGCGCGAGCGTGCTCAGCAGGGCGCCGAGCGTGGCCGACATGATGCCGCCGCCGATCAGCACCGCGTCGAGAATGTCTTCGCCACTGCCGGATTCGGGCCGGATGGGTGTGGTGTCGTTCATTGTCGAACCTCCCGTGAGCTGTGTTCCTCTATCGTCACGCCGGTAGCAGTGATCCGTCCAACACGGAATCGCCGAGGATATGATCCGGATATGGATGATTCATCGGAGTCGGGAGCGCAGGCGCTGGCCCCGCTTCTCTCCGCCTTCGACGCGGCAGCCGAAGAAGGTCACTTCACCCGGGCCGCCCAGCGTCTCGGCGTGCCGCAGTCCTCGCTGAGCCGCCGCGTCAAGACGATGGAGCACCTACTCGGAGTGGCTCTGTTCCAGCCGGTCGGGCGCGGCGTCGCGCTCACCCCGCAGGGGCGTGACCTCTACGAACGCACGCGCGGGCTGGTGCGCGCGCTCGACGACGCGGTGCACCGGGTGCGTGCCGACGCCGACCCCGACAGCGGGCTGGTGCGTTTCGGCTTCCCGCTCACGCTGGGTCCGGTCAGCATTCCCTCGCTGCTGGCGCAGTTCCACACCCGCGCGCCGCGGATCCGGCTGCACCTGGTGCAGGCACACGGCGAGGCGTTGGCCGAGCAGGTGCGCGACGGCAGGCTCGACCTCGCGGTGATGATCCCGCCCCCGTCCGACCTGCCGACGGTCGACCTCGGACGTCAGCGCATCGACCTGCACGTGTCGCGCACGCATCCGCTGGCCGGGCGCACCCACATCGACCTCGCCGAACTGGCCGAGGAGGCGTTCATCGCGAACCCGCCGAGTTATCAGCTGCGCACCCTGCTCGACACCTGGTGTGCCGCAGCGGGGTTCACACCACGAGTGGTATTCGAAATCACCGAGTTCGAGACTCTGCGCGCCCTGGTCGCGCTCGGTCAGGGGGTCGCGCTCCTGCCTGCCGCCGAGGTCGACAATCCCGACCTGGCGGTGATCCCCATCGATGGCGAACGCGACCGCGAGGTCGGCCTGGTCTCGGGAGACCATGACTCGACGCTCGCGGTCGCGCGGCTTCGGGAATTCTTGATCGCGCGTCGGGCGGCGATCAGTGGGTGAGGATCAGTCCTGGGCGACGCCGGCGTCGATCCCACGCGCGGCGAGCCACGGGTGCGGGTCGATCGGGGCGCCGTAGAGCGAGCCGTCCGGCACGTGCACCTCGTAGTGCAGGTGGGGGCCGGTGGAGTTGCCCCGGTTACCGACGGTGGCGATGGTGTCACCGGCGTTGACGTGCTGACCGACCTGAACCAGGATGTCGTTCACGTGGCCGAACACGCCGATGGTGCCGTCGTCCTGCTGGACGCGGACCCACAGGCCGAAGCCCGAAGCCGGACCGGCCTCGATGACGGTACCGTCGGTGACGGCGAAGATCGGTGCGCCGATCGGGTCGCCGAAGTCGATGCCGTTGTGCGCGGTGCCCCAGCGGGCGCCGTAGTAGGAGGTCAGCCTGCCGCTGACCGGGCGAACGGTCTGCGGGCGCGGCGGCGGCGGGGGAGCGATGAACGGCAGCGCCGGAAGTTCCAGGCCGACCGCTTCGCGGTGCTCTTCCCACGGGATCGGGGCGGAGGCGGGGGTCTCGCCCTGCGGGCCCTGGGCCTCGGCAGGGGTGTACGCGGTGAAGCGGTACGGTGACTGGCCCGTGTTGATGGCCTCGGTGGCATCCGCGGCGATCGTGGTAGTGGGGACAGGGCTCTCGGGCTCACTGAAAGTGGCGACGGAGGTACCCACGAGTGCGGACAAAGCCACCGCACCCGCGACCACGCCTCCCCAACGACCTGCGAAGGCGTCGGAGACTCGAGCAGATAACGGGTTGGTCACGAACATGTTTAAGAACGTAGCTAAACCGTAACCTTCGCGGCGAATCCTGTGGCTGCGATCACGAAGCGGCAAAACCCCAGTTGATCTATAACAATAGCCTAACGATAGCTGGCATCCTCGGACTCACCGGGTGAAATGTCGCTGGTCAAGATCGTTGCCGAAATATCGCATCCCGGGGACACTGATTCAGTGGACGCTAACGGAGTCCGTGCCATCACGGCGTTATCCGACCCCACCCGGCGCGCGATCTTCGAATCGTTGCCGCAGGGTCCCCGCTCGGTGGCCGACCTCGCCACCGCCACCGGAATCACCAGTTCAGCGGCGTCGCAGCACCTGCGCGTGCTGCGGGAGGCCCACCTGGTCCGTATGCGTCGCGACGGGAACCGGCACCTTTACTCCCTGGACCCCCGCGGCCTCAACGACGCCCGCGACTACCTCGACAAATACTGGCCGAGCGCGCTGGCGGCCCATGCCGCCGCGCTGCGTGACGCGGTCGGTGACGACCAGGCTCAGCCCACTCGGCGGTAGCGCGACCTACCGGATTCGGCCCAGGCTTGCTTGTCCAGCTGCATGTCGACCGCTGAGATCACCTCGGGCACTCCGATCCGCAGCAAGCCGGGGTCGGGTGAGAGCCCGTCGGGATCGCCGACCTGTCCGGCCCATAGCACCGCGTGCCTGCCGAGCAGGTGCGCGGGCGGGCCGCCCCGGCGCGGCGGGGTCGGACCGAACAGCAGCACCGTGCGGGTGCCGAACGCCGTCGCCAGATGCGCGACACCGGTATCGCCGCTGATCACGAGGGCGGCTTCGGCCACCGTCGCCGCGAGATCGGTGAGGTTCTGCCGCCCCGCGAGGACGCGGTCGTCGGGCAGGCCCGCCTGCGCGGCCACCTGTCGAGCGATGTCGTGCTCGAACGGGTCGCCGGTGAGCACCACGTCTCGGCCGAGCACCAGCAGGTGCCGCACCACCGCGGCGAATCGCTCCGGCGGCCACCGGCGCGCGGGCGCGCCCGCGCCGATGTGGACGACGATGCTGTCGCGGCGGCTGATCGAGGCCACCGGCGGAACCAGCCCGAGGTTACGTCGATCCGCGTCGATGCCCTCGCCTTCGAGCAGACGGCACCACCGGTCGACCACATGCGCCTCCGGATCCCAGCGCGGACCGGCGAGCTTGGGTAGGGCGGGCGTTCGATGGCCGATGATCCGCTCGGCCCCGGTATCTGCCAGCGCTCGTGCGCTGGCGCCGTCGTGGCCGTGCAGGTTCACCGCCAATTCGGGCGCGGGACCATCCCAGATCAAGGCGGCCGGATCGGCGGTGGCGACGAGTTCGTCGACCGAGGAGATCAGGTCGACGATCTGCTCCAACCGATGCGGGGCCGCCAAGACGATCCGCTTCTGTGGTTCGGCCCGGCGCAGGGCACGCAGAGCCGGGACCGCGGAGAGAAGCTCACCGAGGCCCCGAGCTTGCAGCACGAGTACAACCGACACATTCTTCATCTACCCGAGACGGTCGCCGACCAAACTTTTCGCCAGGGCAACGATGTGACGGGCCGGTGCGACGGTCGCGGCGGGCGAGGCGCCCGATCGCGACACGATTACAGCCCCAGCTATTTTCCGGAAAACCGGAGCGACCGGGCATAACATCTCGTTATGACGACAAATACCGTGCTAGGGAGCCCGCTGACGGCTCTTGCCAAGAAGACCTGGCAAACAATTCTGGTCACCGGCCTCCTCGCGGTGGTCCTGGGCATCATCGTGCTCGTGTGGCCCGGTCCGTCACTGCTCGTGGCGGGCATTCTGTTCGGTATCTACATGGTTGTCAGCGGCATCTTCCAGCTGATCGCCGCCTTCACTCATCTGCCGAGCACCAGCTTTCGCGTGCTGTCCTTCATCAGCGGTGTGCTGTCGCTGATCATCGGCATCTTCTGCTTCCGCGACGATCTGACCTCGATCGTGCTGCTCGGGCTGTGGATCGGTATCAGCTGGCTGTTCCGCGGCGTGGCCGTGCTGTTCGCCGCGATCTCGGACCCGGGCGTGCCCGGCCGCGGCTGGCAGATCTTCTACGGCATCATCAGCGCGCTGGCGGGCGTCGTCTTGATCGTGTGGCCGATCTCGTCGCTGTCCACGCTGGTCTGGGTCGTCGGCATCTTCTTGATCATCATCGGTGTCATGGAAGTGATCACCGCCTTCGGTGTCCGCAAGGACGCGCATCTGCTGGACCAGCAGGTGGTCTGAGCTCCCCACGGAAAAGTTCGTCTGAACCGGCCGGTGCCTTCGGGTACCGGCCGTTTTCGTCTGAACTACGCTTCGCACCCATGGAATTCGTTTACAACCTGGTGGTCGTCACCCATCTGCTCGGCATGGCCGCGGTGGTCGGTGGCTACGTCGCGGGGCGCCCGGTGGTCTCGGAGCTGATGGTGTGGGGTGCTCGCGCGCAGCTGATCACCGGCGTGATCCTGGCCGGAATGGCTTCGGGCATCGACTCGCTCGACAAGGAGCCGGATACGGCGAAGCTGGCGGTCAAGCTCGCGGTCGCGGTCGCGGTGGCCGCGTTCGCCGAAATAGGCAGGGGTGATGCGAAGCGGGGCAAGCAGATCGACTGGATGACCGACGCGGCCGGTGGCCTCGCGATCGTGAACGTGCTGGTCGCGGTGCTCTGGACCTGAGCGCGACAGCGGCATGCGATTTCTCGGCGTCCACCACATCGCGATCATCGCGACGGACTACGTCCGCTCCAAGCGTTTCTATACCGAAACCCTCGGCGGCGCGGTCCTCGACGAGAACTACCGGGCCGATCGTGATTCGTGGAAGCTCGACATCGAGCTGCCCGGAGGGGTCCGCATCGAACTGTTCTCGTTCCCCGACCCGCCTGCCCGACCGAGCAGGCCGGAAGCCGCGGGCTTGCGGCACCTGGCGCTCGCGGTCCCGAGCGTGCCCGCCGCCCTCGACGAGCTGCGGGCGCGTGGCGTCCGGACCGAGGAATTGCGCACCGATGAACACACCGGCAAGCAGATGGCCTTCTTCTTCGATCCGGACGACCTGCCGCTCGAGCTGTACGAGGCGTGATCAGTCCGTGGAGCGGGCCCGTCGGGTCAATTCGACCGTCGCCGCGCGCAATTCGCTGATCTCCGACAGCGGCGCGGCGTAGCCGACCCGGGTGCGCGCCACTCCGCGGGGGGATTCCACGCGCAGGTCGAGGCCGTAGCGGTCGGCGCGCTCGCAGGTGGCGGCGATGGCGTCGGGGAAGCCGCCCAGCTGCTGGGCCATCGCCAGCAGTGCTTCGGCGTGGTCGGCGTTGAGGTGCGCGATACCGGGCGCGGCGTGCGCGACGATCGGGTCCGGCTGTGCGGCAAGGTAATCGGCGGCCGAGGCCGAATCCATCCGCCCGTAGCCGCCGACCCAGCGCACCCGTTCGATCCGCAGTACCCAGAGGGTGAAGTCGCTGTAGTCGATGTAGTACTTGGCCGCCGGGATCGCCGCCAAGTGGGCCGCGCGGGCGGCTTCGGCTTCGGCGCCGGTCGGCCGTTCCACGAAACCCGCGAGGGTGATCCTGGTGCCCGCGAGGGGGTCGGCGGGGATGTCGGGCGTGACGATCGCGATGCTGGCGCGCGGATCGGCGGCCAGGTTGCGGCCGTGTTCGGCCAGTCGCGACACGCTCAATACCGGTGCGCCGTCGAGCAATCCGTAGGTGATGAACGAGGCCCATGGTGCGCCGTCGGCGGTGAGGCTGGCCAGGGTGCCGGTATTGGTGCCTGCCGCGATTGTTCTGGCTTCTTCGGCCGGCGAGGGGCGGGCCTCGTTGGCCAGGGGAGCGGTCGGCAGCGGAATGGCAGGTGCGTCGCCCGGATCGCCGTGGTCGAGAGTCATGGCCACAGCGTATCCACCTGACGCGAGCGGCGGGGCGTGCTCGACAACCAGCTGTGCAGCGCATCGTAGACAGCGTCGTGATTGAGCAGGCTGAAGTGGTTGGCCGCGGGGATGTGCAGGTCGTTGACCGCGTCGAAATCCAGGCGCCTGGTCCGTCCGCGTCCCGACCCGCTGCCGGAGAGAACCATGCCGTCGCCGATGATCACGCCGAGTGGATGCTTCGGGCTGTGGGTGATGGTCGTGGTGACGAAGTAGTGATCGACGCCGGCGAGCAGCGGCACTTCCTTGACCGCCCGTGCGCGCAGAGTGTCCACATCGAGGTCGCGCCAGTCCTCGTCGACCAGCGAACCCTGACGCAGGTCCCGGATGCCCGCGCTACGCCTACGCAACAAGGTGCTCAGCGGCCGGGTCTCGGGCAGTCGGTCCAGTGCGGCCGAGGCGTAGTGCACGAACTGTTCGAGCGGCGCACCGTGGTGCGGGGAACCGAGGCAGACGATTTGTCGCACCGATCGCACCCACGCCTCGCCCGACTCCTCGGCCTGATGGCAGGCGCTGCGCATGATCAGCCCGCCCATCGAGTGCCCGACCAGGCAGATCTCGTGCACCGGCATCGGCCAGCTGTCGACCAGACGGGTCAGCAGGGCGCTGAGCTGGGCGGCGTTCTCGGAGATGTGCAGGCCGGAATTGAAACGGACGAAGACCGGGATGTAGCCGAGATCGGCTTCCAGGCGCTCGCCGTAGGTGGGGCGGTGACCAAGGCGCCAGGAGTGTTCGGTCTCCACTAGTCCGTGCAGGAGCACGACCAGTCTGGTCGTCGGCACGGGGACGTGGGCGGCGAACTCTTCGGGCGGAACAGGGACCCCGTCGATGCGAAAGGTCATGGGGGAGGAGAGGATCGGGGTCTCGTCTTCCAGGGTGTCACCGATCAGCCCCTGGATCGCGGCCAGTACGCCCGAGCCCCACACCGTGCGCGACGGCGCGGTGACGCCGGGCAGCGTGACCGCGCTCGCGACCTCGCCGACGACGAATCCGGTGCCGCTGACGGCCGCGTAGATGCTGTCGGTGATGGCGTCGTGCACGATCTTCACCGGAGCCGCCGCCGGTCCGACGCCGAACCGCACTGCCGCGAACACCCGATCGGAGATGGCGCGGTGGATGGCCGCGATCCCGGTGACCGCACCGACGAACTCGTCACCGGCGAGCCGCGTGAGCGCCTGTACTTCGGCCTGGGATTGGGGGAGCTGCTCCGTCACAGTCTTGAGAGTACAACTGTGCACTGAAAGGCGTCAGATCTGGGGGCGGCTTCGAGACCTGCGACGATGCTGGGCCGTCAGGTCTGGGGTGGGTCACAAACTACATACCGATACTGCGATATGCGCATCAATGAATATTGTTGCGCCAGATGACTGAGGGGTCGGCTGCGCCGACCGGGCTCGGGACGGCGGGAGCCCCGCCGTCCCGGTGATCACGGCCGGTGTGTGATCGCGTACCAGAGCGCGCCCATCGTGCCGAGCACGAACAGGGGGGAGATGACCCAGGTCTCGACCCGGTTCCCGGTCCGTTCGATCAGCGGCACCCGGGTACGCAACGGAAACGGCCACAGCAGTCGGCAGCCCCGGTCGGTCAGGCAGTCGCCGAGCAGGTGCGCCAGACACCCGAGGCCCACGCAGATCGGGAGCCACACCGGCCGATCGACGATCCAGTGATCGACGGCGAAGGTCCCCGCCGTGGCGAGCACGATCACCGTCCCGTAGGTACGCACACTCTTGCCCGGCGGGCACAGGTGCAGCGAACGCACCGCCAGCGCGAGGAGGAAGAACACCAGGCCCAGCGTGAACGGCCGCCCGAGATAGTGCTCGCCCGCCCAGGTCGCCGCGACCGCGGCGACGACGAACAGCAGTGAGTGCGTTCCGTGACGATGCCCGCCCGACGCCCAGGAGATGAAGCGGCACAGGTGATGTGACACCGGGCCGAGCACGTGGGAGATGGTGCCGCTGGGATGATCCGCGTCCGGCAGCAACGCCGCACCCGCGGTGAGCAGCGTGCCCATGATGAGCTCGGCGATGCCGAATCGCGTTGTCTCGCTGTCGAACAGGGGGAAAGCGGCGACGGTGAGTGGTAACGCCGCGGCAGTACCTGCCCAGGCCAGCGCCCCACTCGTCGCATGTGAATGTCCTAGCACCCCGCAACGTTAGAGTACGTCACGACTTCGGCGCATATGCCGTGGACAGCGCCGGAATGCGGGGACCAGTCGCGAGATTCACGTGTTCGTGGTGTATCGCTCGAGTTAGTCGCTGCCTCGAGCGGAATGGTTGCCGGGGTGGGTGAGCTGCTGGTTCTATCGCCCGGTGACCGAAACCATCGACGTGCCACGCATAGTCCACGCCTCCCGCGACGTCGCGGCGAGCCCCGCCGCGATCTTCGACCTGATCGCCGATCCCGAGCAGCAGCCCCGCTGGGACGGCAACGACAACCTCGCGCAGGCGAGCTCGGGCCAGCGGGTCCGCGCGGTCGGTGACGTGTTCACCACGACGCTGACCAACGGTGCCGACCGCGACAACCACATCGTGGAGTTCGAGGAGGGTCGTCGCATCGCGTGGAATCCGTCCGAGCGTGACAAGACCCCGCCCGGGCACCTCTGGCGCTGGGAGCTCGAGCCGATCGACGAGACCCACACCCGGGTGACCCACACCTACGACTGGACCGAACTGCACGACGAGCTGCGTCAGGTGCGGGCCAAGGCCACGACCGCCGACAAGCTGCAGGCGTCGGTGGACCGGCTGGCCGAGCTCGCCGAGTCCTGACGACAGCGAAACACCCTGCGACGCACAGTGCGTCGCAGGGTGTTTCGCTGTTCGGATCAGGCTGTGACGTCGAACCGATCCAGGTTGCTCACCTTGGTCCACGCGGCGACGAAGTCGTGCACGAACTTCTCCTTCGCGTCGTCGGTCGCGTAGGCCTCGGCCACCGCTCGCAGCTGCGAGTTGGAGCCGAACACCAGGTCGACCCGGCTACCGGTCCAGGTGACCGCGCCGGTCGCGCGGTCGCGGCCTTCGTAGACGTTGTCGTCGGTGGCCGACGGCGTCCACTCGGTACCCATGTCGAGGAGGTTGACGAAGAAGTCGTTCGTCAGCGCCCCCGGGGTTTCGGTGAACACACCCAGCGACGAGGACTGGTAGTTCGCGCCGAGCACGCGCAGACCACCGATCAGCACGGTCATCTCCGGCGCGCTGAGCGTGAGCAGGTTCGCCTTGTCGATGAGCAGGAACTCCGCGGGGATCTGCGCGTCCTTGGACACGTAGTTGCGGAACCCGTCGGCCGCGGTCTCGAGCGCGTCGAACGACTCGACGTCGGTCTGGTCCTGGGTCGCGTCGGTGCGGCCCGGCGTGAACGGCACCGTCACCGGGAACCCGGCGGCCTGGGCGGCCTGTTCGACGCCGACCGCACCGCCGAGGACGACCAGATCGGCGAACGACACCTGCACGCCGCCGGTGGCGTTGAACGTCTCCTGGATGCCCTCGTAGACCCGCACCACCTGGGCGAGCTCGTCGGGCTGGTTGACCGCCCAGCCCGCCTGGGGCTGCAGCCGGATCCGGCCACCGTTGGCGCCGCCCCGCTTGTCGCTGCCACGGAACGACGAGGCCGCCGCCCACGTCGTCGTCACCAGCTGGGCGATGGACAGGCCAGAGGCCTGGATCTGGCCCTTGAGGGCGGCGATCTCGGCGTCGCCGATGAGCGGGCCGTTCTGGGCGGGAACCGGGTCCTGCCACAGCAGCTCCTCGGACGGCACCAGCGGGCCGAGGTAGCGCACGACGGGGCCCATATCGCGGTGGGTGAGCTTGTACCAGGCGCGCGCGAACGCGTCGGTGAACTCCGCGGGGTTGTCCAGCCAGCGGCGGGTGATCGGCCCGTAGATGGGGTCGAACCGCAGCGACAGGTCGGTGGTCAGCATGACCGGCGCGCGCTTCTTGCCCGCGATGAACGGATCGGGCACGGTGTCGGCGCCCGCGCCGTCCTTCGGGATCCACTGATGCGCGCCCGCCGGGCTCTTCGACAGCTCCCACTCGTACCCGTAGAGGGTTTCGAGGAAGTTGTTGTCCCAGGTGATGGGGGTGCTGTTCCAGATGCCTTCCAGGCCGCTGGTGATCGCGTCCTCGCCGACGCCGGTGCCGAAGCTGCTCTTCCAGCCCAGCCCCTGCAGCTCCAGCGGCGCGGCTTCCGGTTCGACACCGACCAGGTCCGCGTCACCCGCACCGTGGGTCTTACCGAAGGTGTGCCCGCCTGCGATGAGTGCGGCGGTCTCCTCGTCGTTCATCGCCATCCGGGCGAAGGTCTCGCGGATGTCGACGGCGGCGGCGAGGGGATCCGGATTGCCGTTGGGGCCTTCGGGATTGACGTAGATCAGGCCCATCTGGACCGCGGCGAGCGGACGGTCGAGGTTGCGTTCACCGGTGTAGCGTTCGTCGCCGAGCCAGGTGCGCTCGGGACCCCAGAACACGTCTTCCTCGGGCTCCCACGCGTCGACGCGGCCGCCACCGAACCCGAAGGTCGGCAAGCCCATCGACTCGAGCGCGACATTGCCGGTGTAGACGATGAGGTCGGCCCAGGAGAGCTTGCGGCCGTACTTCTTCTTCACCGGCCACAGCAGGCGGCGCGCCTTGTCGAGGCTGGCGTTGTCGGGCCAGCTGTTGAGCGGGGCGAAGCGCTGCAGGCCGGCGCCCGCGCCGCCGCGGCCGTCGCCGACCCGGTAGGTGCCCGCGGAGTGCCAGGCCATCCGGATGAAGAACGGGCCGTAGTGGCCGAAGTCGGCGGGCCACCAGGACTGCGAGGTCGTCATGACCTGCTCGATATCGGCCTTCACCGCGGCCAGGTCGAGGGTGGCGAATTCGGCCGCGTAGTCGAAGTCTTCGCCCATCGGGTTCACCGAGGGCGGATTCTTCTGCAGCAGTGTGAGATTGAGCTGGTTCGGCCACCACTCGGCGTTCGCTCCGCGCGCGTCGGTGGAGGCGAACGGACGATGCATGACGGGGCAACCACTGTCACCGGCTTCCGTGTTGGCTTCCGCGATAGGTGGGTGTTCCTCGGGCACGGTGAATCCTTTCAGGAGAGTGATGGTGATGTCGTGCAGTCGGGGCACCTGCCCCAGTAGATGACTTCTGCCTCGTCGACGACGAAACCGCGGTCGTCGAGGGGAGTCAGACAGGGCGCGTCGCCGACGGCGCACTCGACATCGACGATCACCCCACAGGATCGGCACACCAGGTGATGATGGTTGTCACCGACGCGGGTCTCATAGCGCGCGACGGTGCCCATCGGCTGGATCCGCCGGAGCAGTCCGGCGCTGGTGAGTGCCCGCAGTACGTCGTAGACGGCCTGCTGGCTGACGGCCCCGAGGGTGGCTCTGACTCGGCTCAGAATGGTGTCCGTGTCGGCATGCGGATGCTGGTGCACTGCGGTGAGCACCGCCAGGCGTGGCGCGGTGACGCGCAGTGAGGCTGCACGCAGCATCTGTTCGAAGTCCGATGTGGTGGACACATTCCAAAGTATGACTCATTCCAGATTACGAGGGAAGGGTTTTCCGGAATAAGTTGGGATGACATCTCGGGCAATCCACGCAATACTGGCGGGGAGACCGGCTCGGGGAGGCTGGTTCACGATCATGGGGTGGGAACGATGTCGAGTCGTCAGTGGTATGCCGTGTCCGCGATCGCGGCGGCCCTTCTGGTAGGTGGATGCGAGTCGGGGCAGTCCGTCGACGCCGCGCCGACGAACAGCTCATCGAAGGCCACCACGACCGTGCGCGCGAGCACTCCCGCGGCGCCGGTTCTGAACCGTCGCGGCGAGAACGGTGCGGTGGTCCAGCAGGACGGGCTGGTCGGTGCGGGCAAGCTCGACATCGTCAACGGCAACAGCGACGACTTCGCGGTCGTGGTCACCAACGGCGATCCCAAGAAGCCACAGGCCACCATCTACGTCCAGGGCAATTCCAGCGCCACGCTCAACGGTATCGACGGCACCTACTACGTCTATCTGAAGACCGGAAAGGATTGGGACGAGGCGACGCTCGCGTTCACCCGCGAGCGCGAGTTCCAGAAGTTCGACGACCAGTTCGACGGTGACTCCGACTGGGAGATCACGCTGCAACCCTCGATCGGTGGCAATGCCAGCACCAGCGACGTACCCTCCTTCTGAGCGCGAAGGAAGGCGACAGAACTGTGAACTGTGCCAAGGTATGTCCGCTCCGCCTGCGCGTCGACTAGCCTGCCGGGTGTCCGTTCCCCGAACGAAGGTGATTCATAGTGACTTCCGTAGTCGATGTCCCGCCCGTCGATGCCCCTGATACTGCGTCGAAGGTAGGGCACTACTACCGGGTAGAGGGTGTCTACGAGGTCGGCCGCGAGAAGATCCGCGAATACGCTCGCGCGGTCCAGGACTTCCACCCCGCGCACTGGGAGGACGAGGCGGCCGCCGCGCTCGGCTACCCGGGTCTGGTCGCGCCGCTGACGTTCGTGTCCATCCCCGCTATGGCGGCCAACAGGCTGCTGTTCGAAACGGTGGTGGTCGGCTACGACATGTTCGTGCAGACCGAGCAGGTCTTCGAACAGCACAAGCCGATCGTGGCCGGTGACCGCCTCGTTGTCGACGTCGAACTGTCCTCGGTGCGCACGATCGCGGGCAAGGACCTGATCACCGTCACCAACACCTTCGTCGACGAGCTCGGCGAGACCGTCCACATCATGCACACCACTGTCGTGGGCATCACCGGTGACGACGGGGTCGATCCCGCGATCACCGCCGCGGTGGAGAACATCATGGTGCACGGCGTGAGTATCTACAGCGCCGACAAGAACGCCGTCGTGGAGACCACGCTGCGTCCCGAGGGTGAGATTCCGCTGTCCGTCGAGGGCGGTGCCCGCGTTCCGAACACCACGATGTCGTTCGACGAACTGACCGTCGGCGACGAACTCCCGCTGCGTGATGCCCGCATCTCGCGCGGCGACCTCGTCAACTACGCCGGTGTCTCCGGTGACGTCAACCCGATCCACTGGGACGAGAAGATCGCCGAGCTGGCCGGCCTGCCCGACATCATCGCCCACGGCATGCTGACGATGGGTCTGGGCGCGGGCTTCCTCTCCACCTGGTCCGGCGACCCCGGCGCCGTCACCCGCTACGGCGTTCGCCTGTCGACCTACACGATCGTCGGCAGGGAAGGCGGCCAGGTCGAATACGTCGGCCGCGTGAAGTCGCTGGACCCGGCCACCCGCAGCGCGGTGATCGCCATCGTCGCCAAGTCCGGCGGTCGCAAGATCTTCGGTCTCGCGACCGCGAACCTGCGCTTTCGCTGAACCCGGCGCGGTGGACCCGGATTCCTGATCGGGTTCACCGCGGCGCGGCGGCGACCTCGGATCGCGGTGTGGCGTCCGGGATGCCGATCCCGACCGGGTTAACCCGCACCCACGTGCTGTTGACCGCCGAGGTGCCCGACAGCGGGTCGATGCGGGCCGGGTCGTGCAACAGGTTGACATTGGCGCCCGGCAGTCCCGCCGCGACGGTCCAGCCGACCCCGGGTTCGCGATGCCCCCATCCGTGCGGGATCGCCACCACCCCGGGGCGAATGTCGCCGCTGATCTCCACCGGTACCTCGATCGACCCGACGGGGGATTCGATCGTCGCCGGATCGCCGTCGGCAAGACCACGGGCGGCGGCGTCGTCGGGGTGGATGAGCACGGTGCAGCGGTCACGGCCCTTCACCATCGACGGGATGTTGTGCAGCCAGGAGTTGTTGCTGCGCAGGTGGCGCCGTCCG
The DNA here is from genome assembly GCF_036142455.1 of Nocardia salmonicida. Lineage (NCBI taxonomy): Bacteria > Bacillati > Actinomycetota > Actinomycetes > Mycobacteriales > Nocardiaceae > Nocardia > Nocardia salmonicida. The sequence goes on along the minus strand of NZ_CP108014.1, from coordinate 3,149,996 downwards.
ATGAGTTGTAGGTCGTAACCGGGTTCGGGCGTCGCGATCGTCTCGTCGAGGACCGTGCGCACCGCCGCCAGGAAATCCTCGGGCACCAAGTGCGTCTTGCGGTCTCCGGTGCCGATCAGCTCGGGCAGCCGTGGCTGCAACGGGCCGAGGTCGACACCGCCCGGTGTGTCGCGGATCTTGCTGAGCGTCAACCCTTTTCGTCCGCGGCGCAGGACGCCGTAGGGGCCGGTCGCGACGGCCGCCGCCGTCAATCGCAGGGGACTGAGCTGTTCGAACGCGGCGTTGAGCGCGCGTCCGGCGAACCGTCGTCCCGGCAGCGGTACCAGTTCGGTCACCAGCCGGGCCAGGATCTGCCAGTCCTCGAGTCCGTCGGCTGGTGGATCGAAGACCTTGGCGTCGTAGCGGGCGTTGTTGCGCACGCTGAATATCGGGAACAGCAGGCTCAGTTCCTCGCGCTCCAGCGCCGAGACGGGCGGCAGGATGAAGTCGGCGTGCCGGGTCGTCTCGGTGACGTACATGTCGACCGCCACGTAGAAATCCAATGATTCCAGCGCGGCGTCGAGCTTGTCCGCCTGCGGAGTCGAGAGCACCGGATTGCCCGCGTAGGTGATCATCGCCTTGATCTGGCCCGGTCCGGGGGTGAGGATCTCTTCGGCGAGGACCGCGACCGGCAGTTCGCTGCGGAACGACTTGTGCGCGCCGGACCGGTCGGTCCACGCGCCGTGGCCCATCGGCAGGTACTTCGCGTAGCGGGCGGCGTCGACGGCCGGGGAGGCGAACATCTGCCCGCCCGCCCGATCGAGATTTCCGGTCACCGCGTTGATCGTGTTGACCAGCCAGTGGGTGAGCGTGCCCGTCACCTGCTGGCACACCCCGATCCGCGCGTACAACACCGCGGAGGGCGCCGCCGCGTGGTCACGGGCCAGCCGTCGGATGGTCTCGGCGTCGACGCCGGCCAGCGGCGCCATGCGTTCGGCGGTGGTATCGGCGACCAGTTCGGCGAGCTCGTCCCAGCCGGTGCAGAGCGACCGCACGGCCTGTTCGTCGCACAGTTCCTCGACCATCAGCACGTGCAGCATCCCGAGCAGCAGGTAGATATCGCCGCCGGGACGGACTGCCACGTGCTCGTCCGCCAGCCGGGCCGTTTCGGTGCGGCGCGGGTCGATCACGACCACGGTGCCGCCGCGTGCGCGGACGTTCTTGATCCGCGTCTTCGCGCCGGGCATGGTGGTGATCGACCCGTTGGATACCGCGGGATTGGCGCCGAGCACCACCAGTCGGTCGGTGCGGTCGATATCGGTGACCGGCATGAGAACGTTCGAGCCGAACATCCGCCACGCGACGAATTCCTGCGGGAACTGATCGATCGAGGACGCGGAGAAGAAGTTGCGGGTCAGCAGGGCGGTCCGAAGCAGCGCTCCGTACATCACCGAGGAGCTGTGGGCGGCGGGGTTACCGATGTACATCCCGGTGGCGCTATGACCGTGCGCGGACCGCACCGCGCGCAAACGCTGCCCGATCTCTCGGAATGCCTCGTCCCAGCCGACGGGCTCGAAGGTGTCGCCGACGCGGCGCATCGGTGTCCGCAGCCGGTCCGGATCGTGGTGCAGACCGCCCATGGCTGTGGCCTTCGGGCAGATGTAGCCCTTCGACAGCACGTCGTCAGGGTTGCCCTCGATGCGGGTGACCTGCGAATCCTCGACGGTGACCAGAATTCCGCAGTGTGCCTCGCACAGTGTGCATTGCCGTGCAATCGTCGTGCTGTCCACAGCTTTCCTACTTTCCGCTGAGCCCGGTCATGCCACGGTAGCGCGACCGGGTGCTCGGCATATCCGTCTACGGTCGGATTTCCGCGCAGCCCGGCGAGCGGGCGTAATATCGTTTGCGATACGAAGGGCCTTCCTTTCCGCTCGGGTGAGGAGCAGATGCGATGCGTTCCATAGTTCGTCTCGGCTTCGCGGCCGCCGCGGTCACGGTCGCCGGGATCGCCGGGCAGGCCACCGCCGCCGCCCAGCCCACCTATTACGACCCCGTCATCACGCCGTGCAGTCACCTGTTCCGCACCCCGCTCGAACTGCCGCGCCCCGGCACCGACGTTTATTGGAGCCCGTTCGGCACCTCGAACATCGTCTGCTTCGACGATGGCACCGGGATGGAGCGCTACTACCAGCGAGACCCATGGGGTCGCTGGCACGACGTGAACGAACTGACCCCCGGTCACTTCTTCTACGTAATCTTCGATTCGTCGGTTCCGGATCACGCGAGCTGGGGCTGAGCGGACCGAGGGACGCGGCCGGCGACATCGTGGTCGCCGACCGCTCGGGTCAGGCGGAAACTGCCGCGCCGCCGGAGTTCTCGGTCGCCGCCGGAGTGGTGACGTCGCCGGGCGATTCGACCGCCTGCCCGGACCGTACGGCGAAGCCGATGAGCCCGGCCAGGACCGCGACCGCGGCGGTCACGTACCAGGCGCGCTGGAAGGCGTCGAGCGTGGCAGCCGGGGTGTTCGGGGTACCGAGTAGGGCGACGAGCACCGCGACGCCGATGGCGAGACCGAGTTGGCGGGCCATGCTCAGGACAGCCGATCCGGTCGCGAAGCGCTGCGGGGGAAGGGTTCCCGCGCCGACGGCGAAGGCGGTCGGCAGGGTCAACCCGACGCCGAGACCGGTGAGCAGCATCCCGCCGAGTAGGCCACCCACGTAGTCCGGTGACAGTTCTGCCGCGCGCGCCCACCACAGGAGCCCGCCGCCGAAGGCGAGCCCGCCTGCCGCGATTACCGGGCCCGGGCCGACTCGGGCGATGAGCTTGCCCGCGGCGACGGCGACGAACGGGACGACCAGTGGGCCGGGCGCGATCGCCAGACCGGTCTGCAAGGCCGACCACCCCCACACGTTCTGCGCCCAGAGCGTGACCGAGAGCAGCATGCCCGCGAACGCGATCTGGAACACCAGCGAGTTCGCCCCCGCGAGTGCGAAATTCGGGACCCGAAGCAGGGCCGAGTCGATGATCGGGCTGTGATGACGGGCCGAGCTCACCGCGAAAACGACACCGAGCGCGATCGCGACGCCGAACCCGGCGAGGACCCCTGCGGAGGTCCAGCCCCACTCGGGACCTTCGACGACGGCCAGGATCAACGATCCGACCGCGCCGATCAGCGCGCCCGCGCCCAACAGGTCGGGCAGCGGACCGCCCGCTGCGGGCGGGCACGGCAGCTTTCGCACGCCGATCGCGAACGCGGCCGCGCCGATCGGCACGTTCACGAGGAATACCCAGCGCCAATCGAGTTCGACCAGCAACCCGCCGAGGACCGGGCCGAGCGCGGCGCCGAGGCCGCCGAACGCGACCCACAGCCGAACCGCGCCCGCGCGCTGCGCCGGTGGCGTCGCGGCGAGTACCAGCGCGAGCGAGGACGGCGTGAGGAGCGCGCATCCCACGGCCTGGACAACACGGAAAGCGATGAGCGACTCCACGTTCCAGGCCGCCGAGCACAGTGCCGACCCGATCACGAAGATCGCCAGTCCGGTGAGGAACGTGCCGCGGTTGCCGCTGCGGTCGCCGAGCCGACCGGCCGGAACGAGCAGGGCGGCGAAGACGATGGCATAGAGGTTGAGCACCCAGGACAGCTCGGTCAGCCCGGCGCCGAAGTCGGCTGCCATGGCAGGCATGGCGACATTGACGATGAACAGGTCGAGGCTCGACAACAACACGCCGGTGGAGACGATGGCGAGTACCAGGCGTGGATTCGTATCCCGTGACGGGGCAATGGATTTCATGATCGAGCTCTCGTTCAGCCGAGGACGCGGCGGGTCTGACGGGCGGTGGCGAGCAGAACGCCATGGCCGTCCCAGATATCGGTGTCGTCGACCGACCAGCCGTCACCGGAACTGACGTTCGCGGCGCGGACCAGTACGGGTGTGTCGCCGGGGTGGGGGAGATCGGCGTGTAGTTGCAGCGACAGGGTGACGGTCGGGACGGCGACCGGCGCGGTGAGCAGCGGGAACAGGCCGGGCGGGAGCGCGTCGGCGAGGACGGCCAGACTCGGCGCGTCGAGGGGCAGCGCGGGGTCGAGTGCGATCCAGGCGCACATCATCGCCTCGTCCGCACCGCTGAGGGGCAACGGACCCGCGGCGGGTCGGATGACGAAATGCGTGCCGACGGGGACGATCTCGGGCGGCAGCTGGAACAGCGCGCAGTCCTGTGGCGCCGCCACGACGGGCGCGGGCCGGGCGCTGTGGGCCGGGATCGCTGTCGCACTGGTCGCGCCGAGAGTGATGGTGGCCGCCGCGACCGGCGCACCGTCCTGTTCGGCGATCACATCCAGAATCGTCGTGCTGCGCCCGACGGTGTGTTCGGTGGCGCGCACGGTGAACGCGCCGGTCGCCGGTCTGCCGAGGAACCGGACATTGGCGGCGCGCACGGGGTGGTCGCGCGAGCTCGCCTGCTGGGCGATCTCGATCAGCAGCCCGGCGAGCGCGCCGCCGTGTGGGCCCGTCCAGCCGCGCCACGAATCGTCGACCACGGCATGCCACCGCCCGGATTCCGTGGCAGTGAGGGCGAATTGCGCGCCTAGACGCCCAGTGAGTTTTATCATGAAACTCACCATAGATCGGTGAGTTCTTTCATGCAACCGACTACACTGGGGCCATGCGGCACACCAGCTTCGAAGACATGAACTGCTCCATGGCCCAGTGCCTGGAGGTGGTCGGGGAGTGGTGGACTTTGCTGATCGTGCGCGACGCCCTCTTCGGCGTGACCCGATTCGACGACTTCCGTGACCGGCTCGGCATCGCCCGTAATGTGCTCACCCAACGCCTCGAGGGCCTGGTCGAACACGGGATCATGACCAGGGAGCCCTACCAGGACAATCCCGTCCGCTACGACTACCGCCTGACCGCCAAGGGGCGCTCCCTGTGGCAGGTGGTAACTGCGATGCGTCAGTGGGGCGACGAATGGGCTGCCCCGAACGGCGCCCCGGTCGAGGCTCTGCATCGCGGCTGCGGCCACGTCGCCACGATCGAGCCGGTGTGCTCGCACTGCGGGGAGCGGGTCCGGGGCCGCGATCTGAAGCCGGTGGACGGCCCCGGCGCGGGCGATCGTTCTCCGCTGCCCGCGTCGCTACGCGGGTAATGCGCGATCTCTTGTTCCTCGGACCGGTCGAATATCGCTGCCGGACAACCTATTCCGTGAATTCAGCCGCGTAGGCCGCGCAAGGCGGTCTCGACCACGCGATCGGCGAAGTCGGTGGTCAGTGTGCCTGTGCGCAGTAGCCATCGGTCCATCAGTGGGCCCCAGATCATCGCGATGGCCACGTCGAGGTCGATGTCTGCGGCGATCTGGCCCGCGGTCTGCGCGGCGGCCAGCCGTCGGCGTTTCAGATCGTCGACGGGGCCCTGGAGCCGTTCGACGTAAGTCGCGGCCAGGGCGGTGTCGTGCATGATGGCGCTGGTCAGGCCGCGCAGGGGGAGGTCGAAGCGGGGGTCGGCCAGCTCGGCGACGGTGGCGCGCAGGACCAGTTTCAGATCCGCTTCCAGGTCGCCGGTGTCCGGCAGGCCGGGTGTCGCGTCGTCGCCGGACTCGCTGAGCATCAGGAAGGCGTCGAGCAGGACGGCGCCCTTGGACGGCCACCACCGGTAGATCGTCTGCTTGCCGACGCCGGCCCTGGCGGCGATCGCCTCGATGGTCAGCTTGTCGTAGCCGATCTCGCCCGCCAGCTCGAAGGCGGCCGACAGGATCGCGCGCCGAGATCCCTCGTTGCGCCGGGTCGCGTCGGCCGTCGGCCGGGGTGCGGGGTTCACCTGCTGACTCATGGCGCCATCCTAGCAACCGAAGAGACGAGACGTTGCGTCTTGACACGACGGTGAGTCGAGGGCATCCTCGAATCATCAGACGAGACGCAACGTCTTGTCTAGGCAGGGAGGATCACCATGACCACCACCGGTACCACCACATCCCGCGTCTGGTTCGTCACCGGAGCCAGCCGCGGTCTCGGCCGGGCCTTCGCCGAGGCTGCGCTGGCGGCGGGGGACCGGGTCGCCGCCGCCGCGCGCACCGGATCCGCACTCGACGAACTCGCCGCCGCGCATCCGGGCAGGGTCCTGCCGTTGACACTCGACGTCACCGATCGCGGTGCGGTACACGAGGCCGTCGATGCCGCCGTCGCGCACTTCGGTCGTCTCGACATCGTGGTCAACAACGCGGGCACTCTCTCGATGGGCATGATCGAGGAATTCACCGAAACCGAGGCCCGTGCGCAGATGGAGGTCAACTTCTTCGGCGCGCTCTGGGTGAGCCAGGCGGTGCTTCCGCACCTCCGTGCCCAGCGTGGCGGGCACATCGTGCAGGTCTCCAGCATCGGCGGACTGGCCGGGTTCCCGCTGTCGGGAATGTACGCTGCGAGCAAATTCGCGCTGGAGGGCATGAGTGAGGCCCTGGCGATGGAAGCCGCGGAATTCGGTGTGCGCGTGAGCATTCTGCAACCGGGCGGGTACTGGACCGATCTGTATTCGGCGATGGCGAACACCACACCGATCGAGGCCTACGCCCCGTTGCGCGCACAGTTGGAGGCACAGTGGGCCGAAGGGTCGGTCGACAGCGAACCGGCCCTCGCCGCCGAGGCGCTGCTCACGCTCGTCGGCGCCGAGGAACCGCCGCTACGCCTGCTGCTCGGAAACATGGTGTACGACTTGGCCTTCGACCTCGCGCGAGCCAAGATGGCCACCTGGTCGGCATGGGAGCAGACCAGCCGAGCCGCGGAGCGGGCAGTCGCCGCGCCGGGCTCGGCCTAGCCGCTCAGGTGGTGACGGGAGTGCGTGCGGCGCGATCGATCAGGTACTCGACCAGGTGCGTCAGCACCGCCTTGGCCGAGGGCCGATCCCGCGCGTCGCACAGGATCACCGGCGTGTTCGGGTCGAGGTCCAGCGCGTCACGCACCTCCTCGACCGTGTAGCGCGGCGCACCGTCGAAGCAGTTCACCGCGATCAGGAACGGCAAGCCGCGCCGCTCGAAGAAGTCGACAGCCGCGAACGAGTTGCTCAAGCGCCGGGTGTCGGCCAGCACGATCGCGCCGAGGGCGCCACGGCACAGCTCGTCCCACAGGAACCAGAAGCGGTCCTGTCCGGGCGTACCGAACAGGTACAGCACCAGATCCCGGTCGATGGTGATGCGACCGAAGTCCAGCGCGACTGTGGTCGTGTGCTTCTGCTCCACGCCCGACAGATCGTCGACACCGGTGCTGACCTCGGTGATCAGCTCTTCGGTCCGCAGCGGCGCGATCTCGCTGATCGCGCCGACCATGGTGGTCTTGCCGACGCCGAAGCCGCCGGCGATGAGGATTTTGACCGAGGCGGCCATGTGCTGGTCGCCTGCGGACGTCGGGTCAAAGTTTTCGGATGCCATCCAGAACCGCTCGCAATATGTTGAGGTCACCGGCACCGGCCTCGGCCGATACCGGAGCCCGGAAGATGAGGTGGCCCTCGGCGATGAGATCACCGACGAGGATCTTGGTCACCGCCAGAGGCAGTTTCAGCACGGCCGAGACCTCGGCCACCGACTGCGGACGCTTGCACAACTGTGCGATCGTCGTGTACTCGGGTTCTGGTTTGCGCAGGGTGGGGGCGGGATGCACTGCTACCACCACCGTGAGCATGTCCAGGTCGTGCGCCGCACCCATGGTGCGGCCGCGGGTCACCGCGTACGGCCGGACCAGGGGTCCGGCCGCGTCGTCGAACCACGGATCGCCGAGTCGAGTCATTGTCGAAACTTTCTATAGCTGCGCATGCCCGTGCCGCGGCTCCGTCGACAGATAACTGCCGACCCGCTGCACGGTGAGATTCATTTCGTAGGCGACCATGCCGAGATTGGCCGACTCGTTGGCTTGCAGTGCCAAGCAGGCGTTTTCGCCTGCGGAGGTGACGAAGAGCACCGCTCGATCGAGCTCGATCACCGCTTGGCGCACACCGCCACCGTCGAACCGACTACCCGCGCTGCGCGCGAGACCGTAGAGGGTCGAGGACATGGCTGCGAAGTGTTCGGCATCTTCACGCTTCATCTGCGAGGAGCGTCCGAGCAGCAGTCCGTCGGTGGACAGCACAACCGCGTAGCGGACCCCTGCCAGCCGGTCGACGAGATCGTCGAGTAGCCAGTTGAGATCACCGGGGGAAGAGTTCACCTCAGCCTTCCTGTTCGTCCTGATTCGATGTGGTCTGTTGCTTGCGACCCTGGCGGGTGCCGTTCTCGATCGCGGACATGATGTCGCGCGCCTGTTCTGCGGAGCGGGGACGCTCGGGTGCGCGTGGCGCCTCGACGGCGGGCTCGGTGAGCTCGGGTGCCAGATTCGTCTGCCTGCTGCGCCGCGGCAGTGCCGGGCGTTCGTCGGAGCCGGTGTCGTAGCGCGGGTTCTGCACGGGGGGCGCCTCCGGGGCCGGCGCCATGGGACGCGGGGTCGGCGGGTCGGCGACCAGGGTCGCGACGGGCGCCGGAGCCGCTTCGAGGGCGGCGACCGGTCCCGATGATTCCTGCGGTGCGGGCAGACCACGCCGCAGCGGGCCCGTCGTCGTGGGCGGCGTGCCCGCCGAGTCGGCCTCGCCCGCCAGCAACTGCTGGGGGATCAGCACGATGGCGCGGATGCCGCCGTAATCGGATTCGCTCAGCCGCACCGACACCCCGTGCGCCAGGGCCAGCCGGGCGACCACGAACAGGCCGAGGCGCGAGTCCGAGGACAGCGTGCCGACACCGAAGTCCGGCGGATCGGCCAGCATGGTGTTGTAGCGGACCAGGTCGTCGGCGCTCATGCCCATGCCCTGGTCGGTGATCTCGACGACCACACCCTTGCCGACGACATTGCCGCCCGCCTCGACCCGCGACTGCGGCGGGGAGAACGCGGTGGCGTTGTCGACGAGCTCGGCGAGCAGGTGCACGAGGTCGGCCACGACGGTGCCGACGACGTTGACATCGGGCAGCTTGGTGACCCGCACGCGCGCGTAGTCGAGCGTTTCGCCGATGGCGCTGCGCACCACGTCCATCACAGGCACCGGCTGACGCCACTGGCGACCCGGTCGACCGCCGCCGAGGATGATCAGGTTCTCGGCGTTGCGGCGTTCGCGGGTGGCCAGGTGGTCGAGCCGGAACAGCGTCTCCAGCAGCGCCGGATCCTCTTGGCGCCGTTCGGCTTCGTCGAGGATCTCGAGCTGGCGGTGCACCACGATCTGGCTGCGGTGAGCGATATTGAGGAACACCGCGCGCACACCCTCCCGCGTGCGGGCCTCGTCGACAGCGGCACCGATCGCCGCCGCGGCGGCGTGCTCGAAGGCCTTGGCGACTTGACCGATCTCGTCGTGCCCGAAGTCCAGGGTCGGAGTGGTATCGCTCGCCTCGACCTCGCCGCCGTCACGCAGGACGCGCATGGTGGCAGGCAGCTTTTCGTCGGCCAGCTGCAGCGTGGCGGTGCGCAGGCGGCGCAGGCGGCGAATGATCCGATTGGCGAGGACCAGCGCGACCAGGAAGGCGAGCACGCTGAGGGCGATGACGCCGCCGCCCGCCGCGGCCGCGGTCGCCTCGGCGCGCTGCGAGGAATCCTTCGCCAGGGTCTGGATGAACCGGTTGTGACCGGTGTAGACATCGAGCAGCGTCCGGTTGACGCTGGCCGCGGCGCTCTGCCATTCGGCGGCGGGCATCGGCAGCGCGGGCGGGGTGGCCGCCTTGGTGGTGCTCGTGGTGCTCGTGGTGACCGCGGGAGTGGAGAAGCGCGCGATGATCGCGTTGTCCATCTGGGTCAGTTGCTGCCACTGCGCAGAGGCGGTCAGCGCGGCGACAGCGTTGCGCTCCGCTTCGGGGAGCTCGAAGGTGAGGTTGGCGAGTTCGGTGCGGTAGAAGCCACTCTGGCGGATGAATTCGTCGACCCCGACAGCGAAGTTGCCCTCGGCCGCGACCAATGCCGATCCGAGCGCGTTGCCGCGCGACATGGCCTCGATGATGTTGAGCAGGCGCAAACCCTCGCCCACACCGGAGGACACGGTCGCGTCGGGCGCGGCGAGTACAGCGATTTTGGTGCCCTGGACGAACTTGTCGACCACCAGATTGAAGAACATGTAGGCGTCCGTGGCGGGCAGCATGCCCGCGTCGGCGCCGCCGCGCATGGCTTTGAGATACTGCTGGGAGGTGGCGAATTCGGCCTGACTGTCGCCGATATCGGCGCCGTCGACGGCCTGCATCTGCTGCACGATCTGGTTGAGCTTGGCGAACGCGGCGTCCGTACGCGTGCGCGCGGCGGGCAGCGCGGGTGTCACGGTCATGTCGCCGGCGACCAGCGACATCGTGAGGTGGCGCTCGGACTGGATGGACTCGACCATCTCCTGCGTCGAGGGGCCGGCCTGCTGGAGCTCAGTGGCCCACGCTTTGGCCTTGTTGCTCTCGTTGACCAGATAGCCGGCGGTACCGACGCCGACGACCACCAGGGTCAAACTGGGTACGAGAGCAATCGCCAGAATCCGGGTGCGCACACCGAGTCTCGCTAAGAACATCGCCACAACGTAACGGAATCGTTGCAGTGTTGTCGTGTGTGTCTCGGTGAGCGAGACGCGATTTGGTTTGCGCGGGAACGCATTTGCTATATGGGTCGAAGACGAAAAAACGGCGAGCTCACCCCACCGGCTGAGCCGCGATGGCCCAGTCGGCGGGGGCTCGCCGCGACCTGGCAGCGCCGGGAAAGATGCTGCCAGGTCAGGTTTTCGGGGGTGCCGCTACAGGGTGCGGTCGGCGCCCGTTCGCGGTGGCGGCCCGGCCGCCAGCGCCGCGTTCTCCGCCGCGGTCAGCAGCCTGGCGCGCAACACGAATCGCATGCCCTGGCCGGCCTCGAGCGAATCCTCGGCGGCCTCACCGCGCGTCACATCGACGGTGAGGTGGGTATCTTTCCAGCATTCGAACTGTGCCGCGCTGATCCAGAATTCGGTGTGCCAGCTGAGTCGGCCGAGCAGGATGTCGGCCTTCTCGATCGGGAACTGCTTGGCCGACAGGCACACCGGTGCGCTGTCGTCGTCGCAGCCATCGCCGGCTTGGCGGAACAGCACCGGGCCGTTGTCCTCGATGAGGCGGCGGAGCAGGGTCTGGGCGCGCTCGGTGATCTCCACACGGTGGATTCGATTCTGCATCAGAACATCCCGAGTCTCGTCGTCGAATAACTGACCAGCAGGTTCTTGGTCTGCTGGTAGTGCCCGAGCATCATCGCGTGGTTCTCCCGGCCGAATCCCGACTTCTTGTAGCCACCGAATGCGGCGTGGGCGGGGTAGGCGTGGTAGCAGTTGGTCCAGACCCGGCCCGCCTTGATGCCGCGGCCGAGTCGATGGGCGGTGTTGATATCACGGGTCCACACGCCCGCACCGAGACCGTAGAGGGTGCCGTTGGCGATGCGGATCGCTTCGTCGACGGTATCGAAGCGGGTGACCGCGACGACCGGGCCGAAGATCTCCTCCTGGAAGATCCGCATCGTGTTGTCACCCTCGAAGACGGTGGGTTCGATGTAGTACCCACCCGGTAGACCGTCGACCTTGCGTGCTTCCCCTCCAGTGAGCACGCGGGCGCCTTCGGCTCTGCCGATGTCGAAATAGGACAGAATCTTCTCGTACTGGTCGTTGCCGGCCTGTGCGCCGATCATCGTCTCGGTGTCGAGCGGATGACCGGACACGATGGCCTCGGTGCGGGCGATGGCGCGGGCGAGGAACTCGTCGTAGATCGACGAGTGGATCAGCGCGCGCGACGGGCACGTGCACACCTCGCCCTGGTTCAGGGCGAACATGACGAACCCCTCGACGCATTTGTCGAGATAGTCGTCGTCGGCGGCCATCACATCGGGTAGGAAGATGTTGGGGCTCTTGCCGCCGAGTTCGAGGGTGACCGGAATGATGTTCTCGCTGGCGTACTGCATGATCAGCCGTCCGGTGGTGGTCTCCCCGGTGAAGGCGATCTTGGCCACGCGCGGGCTCTGCGCCAGCGGTTTGCCCGCCTCGACGCCGAAACCGTTGACCACGTTGAGAACTCCGTCGGGCAGCAGATCGGCGATGAGTTCGACGACGAGCAGCAGCGACGCCGGAGTCTGCTCGGCCGGTTTGATCACCACGCAGTTGCCCGCCGCCAACGCGGGGGCGAGTTTCCAGGCGGCCATCAGGATCGGGAAGTTCCACGGAATGATCTGCCCGACCACGCCGAGCGGTTCGTGGAAGTGATAGGCGACGGTGTCGGCGTCGATCTGCGACAGCGATCCCTCTTGTGCGCGAAGCACTCCCGCGAAATAGCGGAAGTGATCGATGGCCAAGGGGAGGTCGGCGGCGAGGGTCTCGCGAACCGGTTTGCCGTTGTCCCAGGTTTCGGCCACCGCCAGCGGTTCGAGACTGTTCTCGATCCGGTCGGCGATCTTGAGCAGGATGTCGGAGCGCTCGGTGACCGAGGTCGCGGCCCAGCGCTCGGTGGCGCGGTGCGCGGCCTCGAGCGCCATGTCGATATCCGCGGCGGTGGAACGGGCCACCGCGCAGAAGGTCTCACCGTCGACCGGTGAGGTGTTGTCGAAATAGCGCCCCTCGACAGGGGGAGACCAATCACCTCCGATGAAGTTGTCGTATCGGGCGGCATAGCTGACTATGCCGGTGTCCGATCCGGGTTTGCCGTAGATCATGCGCCTCGCTCCTCGCGACCTCTGCGTGGTGCCCCACACTATGGTCGGCGAAGGTTGGTACGAGGTTGGTGACGGCGTTCGCGCAGTTCAGCCTTGGCGTGCGGTGAAAAGTCGGGCCGTAACCACGGCGCGGCGGACGTCGTCTCGCGGCAGTAGCCGCAGGGCATGCTCGTGCACGGCGACATCGCCGGGGCACCGCTGCCCGAACGCGACCGCGTGCTCGGGACGGTCGCTGCCCAGCACGGCATTGCGGATACCGACGTCGAGGTGAGCGCGCCACTGTTCGACGCCGGGCAGATCCGAACCGGGCAGCAGCGGCCCGCGATACAGCCACAGCGCCGAGGTGAGGTCGCCGCCCTCGATGGCCGCCAGCAGATCCACCGCGTCGCAGGACACCTCGCCGGTGAGCATGTAGCGCCGGTTCGTGATCTCGCCGCGGGTGGCGCGGCGCAGGTGCGACACATCGGCTTTGAGCGTGTTCAGCGACACCGCCCGCTCACCGTAGACCGCGGCGTGGAGCTGTTCGGGGGTGTAGCCGTCGGGTTCGAGCGCCAGCAGAGCCAGGATCTCGAGTTGGCGTGGCGGCAGCGGTACCGGGCGTCCGTCGCGTAAAAGTCTTGCCGCGCCCAGGCATTCGAGCCGCACACCCGGCGCGGGCGTCGGTGCTTCCGCACGGAGCATCGTCTCCACGGCGGTGACGAGCGCGCGGACCGAGGTCATCACCATCGGATGCGAGCGTTCCCAGGTCGAGGACAGATCGAGCACACCCACCGTTCGACCGTCGGGGCCGTGGATCGGTGCGGAGTAGCAGACCCAGCCGTGCAACGCGGCGACGAGATGCTCCGCGGAGAACACGGTGACAGCCCGGTCGTCGTGCAGGGCAAGCGATAACCCGTTGGTGCCCATATGGCTTTCGTCCCAGACCCCGCCCGGCGCGAAGTTCACCGCTTCCCCTTGGCGGCGCAGCGTACGGTCGCCCGCGGTCCACAAGATGGTGCCCGATTCGTCACTGACGACGGCGAGATAGCCCGATTCCTCGGCCATTCCGCGCAGTTGGCCCGCGAGTTCGGTGACGGGCCTGCGCAACGAGGATTCCGACCAGCGGTCGCTGATGTCGTTGAATCCGGGCGCGACTTCGGTGGCGGGGTCTACGGTGTGCAGTGAGCGCTGCCAGGATTTGGCGACATCGTTGCGCACGGCGCCGGTGTCGCGGGGCAGAGTCAGTGGGCGTGAGGGTGCCGCCAGACGGTTCCACTGTTTCTCGAGCTCGACGCGGTAGTCCGAGAGCCGTTCAGGCCGGTGTGGGCCGGCGATCGGATTGTCGGGGGCGTCTGGTCGGGCTCGTCCCAGGTCTTCGCCCACGTTCACTCCCTGCTCGTCGGTGACGCACCGTTCCAGCGACGAGAACGGGTGTGGCGCTTACTGTCTATCAGCTGTGTCGCCGCCGTGGGAACGTTTGTGCCGAGGACGGCCAGGTCACCTGTCGCTGACCTGTCGTGTCGGCTTGACGCCGACTATTTGTTCAGAAAGATCCCGGCGATGTCGGCGTTCTTGATCGGAGTGTCGACATTGCGCTGGGTCGCGCACAGCAGGTCGACCTGCACGATCATCGAATCGACCACGGTGCCCGCGGGCTCGTTGTCGTTGCCGGTCTGCTGCTTGATCGCCTTGGTGATGGTGATCCGCTTGGTGTTCGCGTCCTGGTTGACGTAGTCGCGGCAGCTGGTTTCGCCACCCTGGTTGAGTGCCCGCTCGACCTCGGTACAGCCGGTGGCCATGGCCGCCAGCACCGCGACGCCCACCGCGACGGCGCCGGTTCGGGTGTTGGCAGCCATGTTTCCTCCTGGAATGGTTCACAGCGCGCGCCTGCGCGTCGGGGACAGCTTAGGTGGTGGTGCTCAGGCGCGGTGGATCCGCAGGGGAACCCGCAGTTCGGCGGCAGTGAGCGAGCCGTGATGGCCGACCATGATCGATTGCAGCGGTTCGGCGCCGGACCGCACGACACCGCCGTCGCCGCCGGCGACCACGACGAGATCGCCGATGCGTGCGGCGGCGTCGCGGGTGAGGATCGGGCCGAACCAGCCCGCGTCGATCGCCTCCTCGCGGGTGCGGACCAGGAACCCGGCGCCGAGCACGCCTCGCCAGGTGTCGGCGACCGCAGCGCGGTCGTCGGTGTAGACGTGGCGGGCGCGCGGTTCACCGCCGAGTGCCAGCACGTTGTTGGACAGATGCGGGTGGGTGTCGAAGTCGATGCGCTCGACGAGTTCGACCATGCCGTGATCGGCGGTGACGACGAGCGCCGAGCGCGCGGGCAGACGGGAGGCGATCTCGGCGGCGATCCGGTCGACATTGGCGAGCTCGAACCGCCACGCGCGGCTGGCGGGTCCGCGGGCGTGACCGGTGGTGTCGAGCTCCGAATGATAGGTGTAGACAAGGGTTTTCGGTGCGGAGGTGAGGGCGGTCAGAACGCCGTCGACGAGATCGCCGACCGAGAAGGCTGTGCGGAATCCGCCGCCGCGCCACCCGGCCAGGGTCAGGCCGGAGCCGTCCTGATAGCTCGGCGCTACCTGCACGGCGGCGATGCCCGCGTCGGCGGCTCGCTCGAAGATGGTGCGGTGCGGCTGAATTCGGTCGGGTGGGAAGGCGGTGAGCGCCTCCACCTCGGGGCCGGCGCCGATGAGTTGCCAGCGCAACGAATTGAACAGGCGCTCCTCGCCGGGCAGCCGCATGCTGTAGCCGACGATGCCGTGCTCGCCCGACGGCAGTCCGGTGCCGAGGGTGGTCAAGCTCGTTGCCGTGGTGCTGGGGAAACCGGCGTCGAGGGTGACCTCGGGCAGGCTCGTCAGGAACGGCGCGGCAGCGGATTCGGCGGCCAGGGATTGCGCGCCGAGTCCGTCGACGAGCAGGACGCAGACCCGGTCGACATCGAGCTCGAGGCCGAGCCGGTCGGTGTCGCCGGGCGCGCCGAGGCAGGTCAGTACCGAAGGGAGTAGATCGGAGAGTGCGGCTGTGCCGTAACGCGGTGTCAGCAGGAGATCGTCGCTCACGCCTGTCCTGTTTCGAATCGGCTGATCAGCCCGTCGCGTAGGACGAACTGCCAGGTGGTTCGCATCGAACCCCACCGGCTGTTGGTGTAGTCGGCGGTGAGTGCGAGGCCGTCTTCGGAGTCGACTGTGTCCACGACGAGATGTCCGTTGCTGCTGAAGATCTCGGCCTCGGTCCACTGCGCGAGATTGCGTTCGACGCCGTCATCGGACATCGTGGCGTCCTCGGTGAGCACGCCGTAGAACTGGTCGGTGTCCTGCGCGTTGAGCGCGTCGACGAACGCCTCGACCACGGGATCGAGTTTCGCGGTGCCAGACATCGGGCCTCCTGCTCGAATCGGCTACGCAACGACAAACACGGTCGTACTCACTCTAGGGCAGCGCGCACGCCGGTTCGGCGGAATATCGTCGGTGCGTCAGGCGTGTGGCGGGCCCGGCGTGATCAGCGCGGTGAATGTCTGCATGATCGTGTCGACGAGCTCGGGCGCGTGGGTGCCCATTTGTTCGCTGCGCTTTTCGAGATGACCGTCGAGCCACAGCGACGCCAGTCCGTGCCCCAGCCCCCACCAGGCGACGGCGAGGGTTTCGGCGCGGTCGGCGGGGATGGCGCCGACCGCGACGCATTCGGCGACGGTGTCGACCAGGACGTTGAAGGCGGCGTCACCGGCCACGTGGGCGTCGGGGTGCTTTTCCGGTTGGGACAGTTCGGGGCGGAACATCAGCCGGAACTGAGCAGGGTGATCGCGGGAGAATCGCACGTAGGCCGCGCCGAGTTCGGTGAGGGCCGCCAGCGGGTCGGGCGTCGTAGCCCTGGCGGTTCTCATGTAGGAGGCCAACTGCTGGAAGCCGTCGATCGACAGCGCCGAGAGCAGCGCGGCGCGGTCGGCGAAATGGTGATAGGGCGCGCCGCTGCTGACCCCGGCCTCCCTGGCGACGCGGCGCAGGCTCACCGCGGCCAAGCCCTCGCTCTCGATCAGGCGCAGGGAGGCGTCCATCAGCGTGGCGCGCAGGTCGCCGTGGTGGTAACTGGTGCGCTTCACCCTCACGAGGGTAGGCGAGACCCGGGCCGGAATTGGCACTGGACAGGAAATCTATGCAGTGTTTAGATTAATTGAGCATCGCTTAGATACACGCCCACCGAATCGACGGAATGGATGACCACCATGACCACTCGGGTACTCGTCACCGGCGCGACAGGTTTCGTCGCCGGCCACTGCATCGCCGAACTCCTCGACCACGGCTACGCCGTCCGCGCCACCGTGCGCGATCTCGCCGCGCACACCACCCGCGCCCACCTCACCGAGCTCGCGCGCCGCACCGGTGGTGACCTGGAATTCGTCGCTGCCTCCCTCGGTGACGACGCGGGCTGGGCCGCGGCGGTCGCGGGTTGCGACACCGTGCTCCACGTCGCGTCACCGTTCCCCGCCACCCCGCCCGACAACGAGCAGGACCTGATCGAACCCGCGGTACAGGGCACCCTGCGCGTGCTGCGCGCCGCCGCGGCCGCCGGTGTTCGACGCGTCGTGCTCACCTCCTCGGTCGCCGCCGTCGCCTACGGCCACGACGTGGACGAAGAACGCACCGAGGACGACTGGTCGGTGGTCGACCGCATCCCCGCCTACCAGAAGAGCAAGACCCTCGCCGAGCGGGCAGCCTGGGAGTTCGTCGAATCCCTGCCCGCCGCAACCGGTCTCGAACTGGTGGTGGTCAACCCCGGCATGATCCTCGGCCCGCTGCTCGAAGCCAGGACCAGCACCTCCCACGAACCGGTCCGCCGCCTGCTGGCTCGCGATGTGCCGGGTTCGGTGAAAACCGGCTGGACCCCCGTCGATGTCCGCGATCTCGCCGTCGCACACCGGCTCGCGATGGAAGTACCCGAGGCCGCGGGCAATCGATACATCTGTGCGACCGATCCCCTGTGGATGGGGGAGTTGGCTCGCCTGCTGGCTCGTGACTACGCCGCCGAGGGTTTCCGTGTGCCGACCCGGGTTCTGCCGAACTGGGTGATCCACCTCGTCGCCGTGTTCGACAAGGGTGTCCGCTTGACGGTGCCGGTTCTCGGTCGCACCGAACACGTCAGCGCCGACAAGGCCCGCCGCGAACTCGGCTGGACGATGCGCCCGATCGAGGACACCGTCCACGACACCGCCGACAGCCTGATCGCCTTCGGCATCGTCACCGCTCCCGGCCGGCCCGCGACGTCATCGCATGCCGCAGTCGGAACTCGTTGAGCGGGAAGGGGACGCGATGTTGATCACCGCACTCCTTCTCACCCTCGTCGGCGTCGTCCGCCGGAAACTGCGCGGTCGTGCGGACGCGCAGTCCACGAGAGGTTCCGCCCTCTGGGTCCGGCTCGAGCGGGTCGGCGACGCGATACGGCGCGGCGCGACCCGGTTGGTTCGCGAACCGGCCCCTGCCCTCTCGGTGGCCGTCGCGGTCCTCGGACTCGCCGTAGTGGGCACGCACCTGGCCTGTTCGGGTCAGGTCTGAGGTCGACGCCATTCTTGGCGTTGCAGATCCGGGATCACCGGGCGAAAAGTTCGCCGCCATGGTCGCCGCGCGCGTCGTGACCGGCCGACTCAGCGCGGCCGTTGCCACCGCAGGGTGTAGCGCCACATCAGGCGGCGGTGGATCTCGGCGCCGGGAAGGTGATCGGCGGCGGCGGACCGGATTTCGGCGAGGGTTTCCCGTGGAGCGGCCAGGGTGACATCGGGCCCGCCGTGCGAACGGTGTCGCCAACGATCGAGTCCCCAGATGGCGGGTAAGAGGGGTAGGTAGTGGAAGTCGCTGACCGGGTGCATCTTCCACAGACCCACCACCGCGAGGGTGCCTCCCGGGGCGACCAGGTGACGCAGCGCGGTGATGCCGTCGCGCACGGGGACGTGGTGCAGCGTGGCGACGGCGGTGACCATGTCGAAAGTCTGGTCGAGGTCGCGGAAGTCGGCGTGTTCGAGGTGGACGTTGGGTGCGGCGGGGGCGTTGGCGATCACCTGGTCGTCGATGTCGACACCGAGCACCGCATCGCAGCGGGTCGCGAGTTTGCGGGCGAGTAACCCGTCACCGCAGCCGATATCCAATGCCGTGCGGGCGTTTTCGGGCACCTGCTCGAGGACCCAGGGGTGGTATTGCGTGTTGTGGTTCCAGTAGGGGTCGGTCGGCATGACCGGTCAACGCGCCGGGTCTCGGATGGGTTCCGGAACACTACTGGTCGAGCGCCGCGTGGGCGGACAACCACCCGGCGAACTGGGTGAGGTCGTCGAGCACCACATCGGCGCCCGCGGCCCACAAGCCCTCGGCGTCGTAGGGTCCGGTCGTGACGCCGACGGCCACCACACCGGCGGCCGTGGCGCCGCGCATGTCACCCGCGTGATCGCCGACGAAGACATGCGCGGCCTCCGCCCGCAATACCTCGGCCTTTCCGGTCGACCACAGATCACCGGCGAGACGATCGACCTGCCAGCCGAGGTGATCTACGTGCAGTCGCGCGTGTGGCTCGAACTTGCCGGTGACGACCAAGGTTCGCCCACCGCCCGTTCGCACGGCGGCCAGGGCGTCATCGGCCCCGGGCAGCGCGGCGATGTGGCCGATGACGTCCGGGTACAGCTTGCGGTAGCGGGTGACCAGATGGGGGATCAGATCGTCGGGTGCGCCCGCCTCACCCAGCAGCGTGGCCAGCGGCGGGCCGAGGTGCTCCGCGAAGTGTGAGCCGTCCATCGGAAGATCGAACTCGCGCGCGAGGGTGTCGATCGCCAGGGCGACGCCCGGACGTGAGTCGATGAGAGTCATGTCCAGGTCGAAGCCGACGGTGAGAGTCACGGTGCCGAGCCTATCGCCGACCGTCCCCAACCCTGTCGATCGATGTCCGCACCTGCCCCGAACTGCACTGATTCACGTGGAACCCCGGCTGCACTCGATGCCGAAAACGGTTGGGGGAGTGCGGTGCAGCGAAGCATGATGTGCGTCACGGCATTTCGGGGCTACCAGTTGGTAACCGGAAAATCGGCAGGTCACGCCCGCATCGAGTGGCGCCGAAAGGTGTTGAGCCATCCCGTCGCTCAGTCGATGGCAGATAACGCAACGCTGCAGCGACTGCCGATCGGCACGGTGAACTACCCGCGCGGCGCGACCTGGTCCAGGTCGCGCCCCGAGGCATCAGCTACTGGCGGCCGCGGTGAACGGCGCGATCGTGGGCACCGACACCGGTCGCGACGGATGCGTCCACACACCCTTGCGCTCCAGAATCGGCAGCACACCCTCGCCGAACCAGTACGCCTCCTCCAGGTGCGGATACCCGGACAGGATGAACTGGTCGATCCCGATCGCGGCGTATTCGAGCAGGCGATCGGCCACCTCGGCGTGCGATCCGACCAGCGCGGTACCCGCACCGCCGCGCACCAGGCCGACGCCCGCCCAGAGATTCGGGGCGATCTCGAGTCCGTCGGTGCGACCGTTGTGCAGCTGCGCCATGCGTCGCTGCCCCTCGGAATCGCTCTTGGCCAGGTTCGCCTGCACCCGTTCGATCTCGCCGGGGGAGATGCCGTCGA
Organism: Nocardia salmonicida; assembly: GCF_036142455.1. NCBI lineage: Bacteria > Bacillati > Actinomycetota > Actinomycetes > Mycobacteriales > Nocardiaceae > Nocardia > Nocardia salmonicida. Next base: position 3,129,750 of record NZ_CP108014.1, on the reverse strand, counting down.
GCAGGCGGTCGGCCTCGGCCCACGCCTCGGCGGCGGTATCGCGGCTGATCACGTGAATGCGCAGGCCGAAGTCGACCGTGCGGCCTTCGATCGCGGCCAGGCCGCGAATCCAGTCCAGCTTCGTGGCGACGGCGTCGACCGGCTCGCCCCAGGTGAGGTAGGTGTCGGAGTAGCGAGCGGCGATCGGACCGGCGGGACCCGACGAGCCGCCGAAGAACACCGGCGGAATCGGGTCGGGTCGAGTGCTCAGGATCGCGTCCTTCACCTGCAGGTGCTCGCCGGTGAAGCTGAACGGCTCGGTCCGCGACCACAGCTCTCGCACGATGTGCAGGAACTCGCCGGTGCGGGCGTAGCGCTGGGTCTTGTCCAGGAAGTCGCCGTAGGCCTCCTGCTCGCGCTGCTCACCGCCGGTGACGACATTGAGCAGCAGGCGCCCGGCCGAATGACGCTGGAACGTCGCCGCCATCTGCGCGGCCAGGGTGGGGCTGGTCAGTCCGGGGCGCAGCGCCACCAGGAACTTCAGCGTCTCGCTGGTCTGCACCAGCATGGCGGTGGTCAGCCACGCGTCCTCGCACCAGGCGCCGGTGGGCGTGAGCACGCCCTCGAAGCCGTTGTCCTCGGCGGCGGCGGTGAGCTGGTTGAGATAGCGCAGCGTCGCGGGACGATCACCGGACATGAAGCTGCCGTGTCCGCCCGCCATCAGGCCGCGCGAGTCGCCGTAGGTGGGAAGGAACCAGTGGAACGACAGTCCGCGTTCGGTCATGTCCGCCTTTTTCGTTGCAGTGATGGGGCCCATCGATGCTGACCGGTGCGCGAGCCCCCGTCACGGATTCCGATCACCGTGCGCGCAACCCACGACACGCCGCGGCGCCACCACACCGAACTAGACGTAACTATGCGAAACACGTAACCTCGACGCAGGCTCGGGCGACGGTGCACGGGTCGGCGACCCTACGAAACGAGTTTCCTCAATGACGCGGCATGTCGACGTACTGATCATCGGCGCTGGCCTGTCCGGAATCGGCACGGCCTGTCACCTCACTCGCGAGCAGACCGGACGCACCTACGCGATCCTCGAGCGCCGCGAGAACATCGGCGGCACCTGGGACCTGTTCAAGTACCCCGGCATCCGCTCGGACTCGGACATGCTCACCTTCGGTTTCGGATTCCGTCCCTGGATCGGCACCAAGGTGCTCGCCGACGGCGCCAGCATCCGTGACTACGTCGAGGACACCGCCAAGGAATACGGCGTCACCGACCACATCAGCTTCGGCCGCAAGGTCGTCACCGCCGACTTCGACCGCGGCACCGCCCTGTGGACCGTGCAGGCTGTGATCGAGGCCACCGGCGAGACCGAGACCTGGACCGCCAACTTCGTCGTCGGCGCCAGCGGCTACTACAACTACGACAAGGGCTACCAGCCCGACTTCCCCGGTCAGGACGACTTCAAGGGTCAGATCGTGCACCCGCAGCACTGGCCGGAGGACCTGGACTACGCGGGCAAGAAGGTGGTCGTCATCGGTTCCGGTGCGACCGCGATCACGCTGATCCCGTCGATGGCCGACACCGCCGCCCACGTCACCATGCTGCAGCGTTCGCCCACCTGGATCCAGGCTCTGCCTTCCGACGACCCGGTCGCCATCGGTTTCAAGAAGTCGCGCGTGCCCGACGCCGTCGCCTACAAGATCGGCCGCGCCCGCAACATCGCCCTGCAGCGCGCCAGCTTCCAGCTCTCGCGCACCAACCCCGAGCTGGCCAAGAAGCTGATGCTGGCCCAGGTGCGCCTGCAGCTCGGCAAGAAGGTGGACCTGCGCCACTTCACCCCCAGCTACAACCCGTGGGATCAGCGCCTGTGCGTGGTCCCCAACGGCGACCTGTTCAAGGTGCTCAAGAGCGGCAAGGCCGACATCGTCACCGACCGCATCGCGAAGTTCACCGAGAAGGGCATCCTGACCGAGTCGGGTCAGGAGCTCGAGGCCGACATCATCGTCACCGCCACCGGCCTGAACGTGCAGATGCTCGGCGGCATCAGCCTGACCATCGACGGCACCCCGGTGAAGTTCAACGAGACGGTCGCCTACAAGAGCGTCCTGTACTCCGATATCCCGAACTTCCTGATGATCATCGGCTACACCAACGCCTCCTGGACGCTGAAGGCCGACCTCGCCGCCGCCTACCTGTGCCGCGTGCTCAACATCATGCGCGACCGCGGCTACACCACCTTCGAGGTGCACGCGAACCCGGAGGACATCGCCGACGAGTCGCTCATGGGCGGCGCCCTCACCTCGGGCTACATCCAGCGCGGCAACGACGCCATGCCCCGCCAGGGTGCCCGCGGCGCCTGGAAACTGATCAACAACTACTACCGGGACCGCACGCTGATGCACAAGGCGCCGATCGAAGACGGCGTACTGCAGTTCACCAAGACCGGCACCACCGTCAAGCCCGGTGAGAAGGTCGCCGGAGCGTAGACACCGAACTCGAAAGGCCCGCCACGACGAACCGTGGCGGGCCTTTTCTTCGCCCGCGATCGGCCGGTTTCCTTCACCCGGGCGAACTTTCAGCCGCTCCCGTACTATCGCGATCGAAGACACCGCCCGGGGAGATGAAGGAGGACGGTGTGGGATCTCGCCTACCGGCGACCATCCGTGACGCGGGGACGTGGCTGCGGCGATTCGCCGCGACGACACCAGGTGTGATCGGGGTGGTCCTCGTCGTGACCACGGTGGCCTGTCTGGTTGCCGGATCGACTGTGGGCCAACAGCTCGACGCGAAGATCGTACGTACCGAACAGGTGCTGGATCGGACCGAGCCATTGGCCTTCGCCGCGCAGAGTCTGTATGTGTCGCTCTCGGCCGCCGACGCGGGCGCGGCGACGGCCTTCCTGTCCGGTGGCATCGAATCACCGCAGGTACGAGACACTTACGAGCAGGCACTCGCCGATGCCGCCGCCGCACTGGCGGAAGCGACAGCCGGCGCCGCCGACGCGCAGACCAGGGCGATCGTGGCCCGCATCGCCGCCGACCTGCCGACCTACACCGGCTTGGTCGAGACCGCGCGCGCCAATAATCGTCAGGGCTTTCCGGTGGGGTCGGCGTATCTGCGCCAGGCCTCGGACCTGATGCAGACCTCCCTGCTGCCCAATGCCGAACAACTCAGCAAGGCCCGCTTCGCCGCCGTGCGGGAGGACCAACAGCGCATCGGCACGCTGCCGTGGACGAGCATCGTGCTCCTGGTGCTCGTGCTCGCGGTATGCGCGGTCGGGTCGATCGTGTTGCTGCGCCGGACCAACCGTCTGGTGAACACCGGTATGGCCATGGCGGGGCTGGCCGCCCTGGTGGCGTTGCTGTGGACCGCGGGCGCCACCCTGACAGCCGCGCAACTGCTCGACAACGGCAATTCCGGCGCCGGTGCGCGCGTGGAGAACCTGGCGGGCGCCCGCATCCTGGCCCAACAGGCCCGCACCGACGAAACCCTGGCCCTGATCACCCGAGGCGACATCACCGCCACGGAGAAGGCCTTCCACACCCACAGCGGCGACCTGCGCGGGCGTCTCACCGCGGCCGGTGGCGGCGACTCCGATGCCGAACGCGCGCTGACGAATTGGACCGCGGGACACAACGCCCAGCGCACCGCCTACGAGAAGGCCGACTATCCCGGTGCGGTCACCCAGGCGATCGGCACCGGCCCCGACAGCTCGGCCACCAGCTTCGCCCGCCTCGACCAGGAACTGCGCGACGACCTCGCCCAGGCGCGCGACGACCTGCGCGACGGCGTCGCCGCCGCGGCAACGTCGTTGACCCTGAGCCCCTTCGGCACCCTGTTCCTGCTCCTGGCCGGGGCAGGCGCGGTGATCTCCGGACTCTGGCCACGACTGAAGGAATTCCTGTGAGGCGCCCTCTGCTGGTCGTGCTCGCCGCGGCCCTCGCGCTGGCCGCGGGCTGCGCCGACGCACCCGAACCGACGACCATCGCCGCCACCGCCGTCGCCCCACCGCTGCCCGGCGCCGAAGCGATCATCTCGGCCCCGGCCGCCGAAGGCACCGGAACCTGCGATACCGAGGCGACGCTGGCGCCGACGACCCAGCCGCGACCGGGTGCGATGCCGGTGGGATCGGCGATGGCCGCGATCGTGGCCAACGGCAGGCTGCGCGTGGGTGTCGATCAGAACACCTACATGTTCGGGTTCCGCAATCCGTCGACCGGCAGGCTCGAAGGTTTCGATATCGACCTCGCCAGGGAGATCGCGCGCGATCTGTTCGGTGACCCGGACAAGATCGAACTGCGCTCCGTCACCGCGGCCGACCGGATCCCGCTGCTGCAGGAGAAGAAGGTCGACATGATCGTGCGCACCTTCTCGGCGACCTGTGAACGCCGCCGCGAGGTCGACTTCTCCAGCGTGTATTACCGTGCGGCGCAACGCATCGCGGCCCCACACGGCGCGGGCATCACCAACGGCGCCGGGCTCGCGGGCAAGCGGGTGTGCGTGGCGAAGGGCACGACCGCGGCCGCACCGCTGTTCACCCTGCCGACGCCCCCGAACGTGCTCGGCGTGACCAACTGGACCGACTGTCTGGTCGCCCTGCAGCAGGGCACCGTCGACGCGATCAGCGGTGACGAGCCCATCCTGGCGGGTCTGGTCGCCCAGGACCGCAATCTCGAGGTCGTCGGCGACCCGATCGGTGCGGGCGCGTACGCGGTCGGCGTGCCGCGCGGCAGTGACGAACTGGTGCGCTTCGTCAACGGCGTGCTCGACCGCACCCGCAACGACGGCACCTGGCAGCGGATCTATGCCCAGCACCTGTCGACCCTCGGCGCCTCGCAGGGCCCGCCGGTGCCCCGGTACGTCGGATGACCTGGCCGATGCTCGGCGTGCTCGAGATCGATCGTGAACTCACCGGGCGCACAGCGGAACTGGCGAAGGTGACCACGACCTTGCTCGAGCTGGACCGCCATCCCGGCCTGGCGCTGGTGCGCCGCTATCCGCCGACGGGGGAGACCGCACGCCGTTGGGTGCCGGTTGAGAAGGCGCTGGGCGAACTCTGGGAGGACCTGGGGCGGGTGCGCGCCATCCTCACCGAAGCCGAGGCGGTGCGGGCCGGGCGCGGCAAAGTCGACGAGCGCGCACGCGGGCGGCTCACGGAGCTGCTGCGTGGCCGCCCACACGAAGTGGCGAGGATCCCGATTCCCCTGGCGCAGCGCGGTCTCACCGGCCCCAGCGAGACCATCGTGACGGTCGGTATCGCCGATTGCCTCGACCGGATGCGCGCCGCGTTCGCCTTCGTTGCTCCCTTCGCCGACGAGATCGCAGCGGTCGACGAGAAAGTGCTGGGCGCGCTCGCCCCCCTGCAACAACGCGTCGAACAGGCGCGCGGCGCACTGGATGCGGCCGGCGAACCACTGGCCACCCTCCTGCGCCGCGCGGGCACCGACCCACTCGGCTTCGGGCCGGGCGAGATCGACACCGCCCTGGCCTCACTCACCGCCCTGATCGACACCGAATCCGCCCGTCACAGTGACTATCTCGCTGCGGCCGCCGACCTGCCAGGCGCGGTCGCCGCCCTGCGTGCGCGATTGTCCGATCTCGGCGAACTCCAACATCGCGCCGACGACACCGCGACCCAGGCCGAGCACAAGGTCGCGACCGGCGAGCTGCCCGACAGCGGCGAACCGGCCACCAGGCTGGGCGCCGAACTCGACGCTCTCGGCGACGCGCCCGACCGTCCGACGGTCCAACACCTCCTCGCGCTGCGTGTGCGGACGGCCGACGCCACCGAAAAGGCCACGCAGCGCGACGAATTGGCGCGTGGACTGCTCGATCGGCGCGCCGAGCTACGCGGCAGACTCACGGCCTACCGCGCCAAGGCCTCTCGGCTCGGCGTGAGCGAGGACCGTGATGTGCTCGCGGCCGACCGGATCGCGGCCGGTCTGCTCACCCGAACACCGTGCGATCTGGCCGCGGTCACCCGGGCGGTCGCGGACTATCGTTCGATCATCGGGGAGAAAGCGGGGCGGACAGCATGACGTGTAGTGAACCGGGGTGCGGCGGCACGATCGAGGACGGCTACTGCGCACTGTGCGGTACCGCGCCCGTCGCGACCCCACCACCGGTGCGGCAGCCCAGTGCCGTGGCCAACGGTCGGTCGGGGCGCACCACGGCGCAACCACGCGGCGGCAACCGTCAGGCGCCACCTCTGCCCGTGCCGGTCCCGGGTGCCTGTGGCGAAACCGATTGTGACGGAACGATCGTCGACGGCTACTGCGACACCTGCGGTACCGCTCCGGCCACGGTGACAGGCCCGCTGCACAGCCCGTCCGCGTCGACGGTCAGCGCGAGCGGGCGCACCTCGAGTCGTTCGGTGCGAACCCGGTCGGGCTCGGCCCGTTCGGCCGCGCGTGGCAGGCTCGGCGCCGGGCTCGTCGAAGTCCCACCGGTCCCGCGCGTCGACCCGGCCACGGCCGTGCTCGCCGATCCCCAGGTGCCCGAATCCGACCGCTTCTGCGGCAAGTGCGACAAGCCCGTCGGCCGCGGTCAGGCGGGCGTTCCCGGCCGGACCTCCGGGTTCTGCCCGCACTGTGGCACCCGCTACTCGTTCGTGCCCCGGTTGCGGGCAGGCGATCTCGTCGGCGGCCAGTACGAGGTGGCGGGCGCGCTGGCCCACGGCGGTCTCGGCTGGATCTATCTGGCCACCGACCGCGCCGTCAACAAGCGCTGGGTGGTCCTCAAGGGCCTCATCGACACCGGCGATCCCGACGCGCTGGCCGCCGCGCTGGCCGAGCGCCGCTTCCTCGCCGAGGTCGACCACCCCAACATCGTCAAGATCCACAACTTCACCGAACACGCCGACGCCGACGGCGAGCCCGTCGGCTACATCGTCATGGCCTATGTCGGCGGCACGTCGCTCAAACAGATCCTGCGCGCCTACCGCGCCGAGACCCAGCGCTATCTGCCGCCCGCCCAGGCGATCGCCTATGTGCTGGAGATGTTGCCCGCCCTCGGCTACCTGCACGCTCGTGGCTGGGCCTACTGCGATTTCAAGCCCGACAATGTGATGCAGACCGAGGAACGCCTCGAACTGATCGACCTCGGCGCGGTCATCGCGATGGACGATCGCACCAGCCCCATCTACGGCACCCTCGGCTATCAGGCGCCCGAGATCGCCGAAACCGGGCCGACGGTGGCCACCGAGATCTACACCGCGGGCCGCACGCTGGCCGTGCTGATGATGCGGGTGCCCTCCGTCGACGGCAAACTCGGCCCGATACCCGGCCCCGACACCGAACCGCTACTGGCCGAACATGATTCGCTGCACCGCTTCCTGCAGCGGTCCACCGACCCCGACCCGCTCGCGCGCTTCGCCTCGATGAGCGAGATGGCCGACCAGCTCACCGGGGTCCTGCGGGAAGTGCTGGCGACCGGCGACAGCATCCCACGTCCGGGCATGTCGAGCCAGTTCGGTCCCGCCCGTGCTGTCTTCGGCATCGACAGCGTCACACCCGAACCCGCCGCCCTCGTCACCGGTCTGCCCGCTCCGCTGGTCGACCCCGGCGACAGCGGCGCCGCCCTGCTGGCGACCACCGATGCCGCGACCCCGGCCGAACTCGAGCAGGCGCTCACCGCCGGACTGCGCGCGGTGGTCACCGGAGCTGGCGAGTCGGTCGAGATCCCGCTGCGACTGGTTCGCGCCGAACTCGAAGCAGGTGACGCGGCGGCGGCACTGAACCGTCTCGCCGCCTTGGACGCCGAGCTCGAATTCGACTGGCGCCCGGTCTGGTATCGAGCCCAGGTCGCCCTACTCACCGGCGACTACTACGCCGCCGCAGCGGATTTCGAGTCCGTCTACGCCGCGCTGCCCGGTGAGCCCGCCCCGAAACTCGCCTTGGCGGCCGCACTGGAGCTCGGCGCCGAGACCGGCGGCAGCGAGAACGCCTTCGCGCTCGGCCGTGCTTCGGCGCTCTACGACGTGGTCTGGCGGACCGACCACACCTTCCTGTCCGCCGCCTTCGGCGCCGCGCGACTGCGTCGTATCAGCGGTGACCGCACTGGCGCGGTAGCGGTCCTCGACCAAGTCGACCGCACCTCCTCGATGTTCACCGAGGCCAGGGTCTCCGCCGTCGAAACCCTACTGACGCATCGTGATCCGGCCGACCTCGACGAAGCGCTGCTCCGCCGCACCGGCGAGCGCGTCGACCAGCTGCGCCTCGACTCGCGCAAACGCACCGCGCAGGTGCGCATGTTCGTCCTCGAGGCGGCACTGAACTGGATCCGGTCGGGACAGCAGCCGAGTACACCAGGCAAGCTGTTGGACGTGGAATTCACCGAGCAGGGCGTGCGGACGGGATTGGAACGATGCTTGCGGACACTGGCGCGCGAGGCCGACGACATGTGGACCCGATTCGTCCTGGTGGACCAGGCGAACTCGGTGCGCCCGAGGACCACCCTGTGACGGCGCCGGGTTGTGCCGATTGCGTGGGCTCGGCACGGGCGGGACACCGCTTCTGCGAAGGCTGTGGTCGCGAACTCGGCGTGCGCAAAGTCGCACTGCCCGTGCATGATCCGGTCGCGGTGCCGCAATGCTCCACCTGCGGGGAACGCCGCTACGAGGGCGGCTACTGCGTCAAGTGCGGCAGCCCCAAGCCCATGCCCGATCGCTTCGAGGAAGACCTCGGCGCGGTGTATGTCCTCACCGACCGCGGAATCAGCCACTCCCGCAACGAAGACGCTGTCGCGGCCGCGGTACGCGAGGGCGACGGCATCCGGGTGATCGTGGTCAGCGACGGCGTCTCCACCTCCCAGGATCCGCAAGCCGCCTCGGGCAATGCCGCCCGTACCGGCGTCGACGCCGCCTTGGCGGCCTTGGCCGAGGGCAGGCCGGACTCCGACGCCGCGATGGCGGGCCTGGCGGCGGCGACCGCGGCGGTGCGCGGCATGTCACGCACCCCCGAGTACGCGCCGTCGTGCACCTACGTCTCGGCGATCGTGCGCGAGACGAGCCTGGGTACCGACATCACCGTCGCCAATGTCGGTGACAGCCGGGCCTTCTGGCTCGCCGCGGGCGATCCCACCGCCTCGCGCCGACTCAGCATCGACGACTCGTGGGCCCAGGCCCTCGTCGACGCGGGCGCCCTCGACGAGACCGCCGCGATGAACGACCCGCGCGCGCACACCCTGCTGCGCTGGCTCGGCGCCGACGGTGGCGAAGCACCGTGGTCGGCGAACTGCCTGCAACGCATGCTCGCCACCGAACCGGGCACGCTGCTGCTGTGCAGCGACGGCCTGTGGAACTACCTGCCCGAGGCGGTCGCGCTCGCCGGTTTCACGGTGGAGACCTCGCCGCAGGCCGCCGCCCGCGCGCTCGCCGACTTCGCCTTGAACAGCGGGGGCAGCGACAACATCACGGTCGCACTGGCTCCGGTGCCCGTCGCCCTATCGCACCAACCAGGAGTGTCATGAGTTCCCCTGAGACAGCTGGTATCTCGATCGCCGTCGACCAGAACGAATTCCTCGCCGAAGGCGCGAGCGTGGTGGACGCGGTGCTGACGGTGACCACCGGCCCCGAACTCGCCATGGTCGCGACGCCGCCGCCGCGCCTGGAGATCCTGATCATCGACTGTTCGGGCTCGATGGGTAACAAGCGCAAATTCGAGAACGCGCGCAACGCCACCCGTACCGCCCTCGACGAGATCCCCGACGGCACCGCGTTCGCCATCATCGAGGGAACCGAAGCGGCCCGCCTGATCTACCCGACCGACAACACCATGTCCGCGCCCGCCGACCGCGCCCATCGCGGCTCGGCCCGTCGGGCCCTGGATCGGTTGCGGCCGGACGGCGGCACCGCGATGGGATCGTGGCTGGCGCTGGCCCGCCAGGTCGCCGCCGCGCACCCCGGCGCGCAGGCACACGCGATTCTGCTCACCGACGGCAAGAACGAACACGAGACGCCGCAGGAACTCGCGACCGAACTCGACCGGGCCGAAGGTCTTTTCGTCTGCGATTGTCGCGGTGTGGGCGACGACTGGGTCGCCGAGGAAGTGCGTAAGATCGCTCAGAAATTGTCCGGTGACGCCAATATCGTCGCCGATCCGAAGGACCTGGCCGCGGACTTCGCCGCGATGATGCGCTCGTCGGCCGCCCGGGTGATCCCGGAGCTGACCTTGAAGGTCTGGACCCCCGCGGGCGCTCGGGTGCGCATGGTCAAACAGGTCTCGCCGGTGCTCGAGGATCTGACCGGACGTCGCACCGATACCGGTGCGCAGGTGGGGGAGTACCCGCTGTCGTCGTGGGCCGCCGAGGAACGCGAATACCACGTGCAGATCGAACTGGAACCGGCCGCGCCGGGCCGGGAGAAACTGGCCGCGCGATTGAGCGTGCTGGCCGGCGCCGAGGTCCTCGGCCAGGGTCTGGTGCGTGCCGTCTGGACCACCGATTCGACCCTGTCGACCCGCATCAGCACCCGCGTCGCCCACTACACCGGGCAGGTCGAACTGGCCCAGGCCGTCCAGGAGGGTTTGGCTGCCCGCCGCAACGGCGATGTCACGACCGCCACCGCGAAACTGCGGCGCGCGGTGGAGTTGGCCGCCGCCTCCGGCCACGAATCCACCGCCAAACTGCTGCGCGGGGTGGTGGAAGTCGAGCACGACGGCACCGTGAAGTTGCGCGGGCAGGTCGCCGCGGCCGACGAACTCGCACTCGACATCCGCTCGACCAAAACCGCGCGGGTGCGGCCGGAGGGCGGCTGACATGCCGATGTGCGCGGACGGACACCAGTCGCGGTCGACCGACTACTGCGATGTGTGCGGATCGGCACTCGGCGCACCGCCCGCGCCCGACCCGGCGGCGCTGCGCCTGTGTCCCCACTGCCACGCGCCGACCAGCGGGCGCTTCTGCGAAGGGTGCGGCCACGATTCCGCCCTTCCGGCACCGACCGCGACGTCGCGGCCGGGTGACCGACCGGAATCGGCTGTCCCGTCCAGTGGGTTGGACCCGACCATGATCGCTACCGGCGCGCCGCCGGAGAGCGGTCGGTCCAGGATGTGGGTCGCGCGGATCTTCGCCGACCGCGAGTTCTACGCGCGTGTCCGAGCCCGCAAGGGGCCCGATGCCGAACGTGTCGAATTCCCTGACTTCTATCCCGAACGCCGAATCGCTTTGCGCGGCACCCAGTTCCTGATCGGAAAGCGATCGGCTTCGCAGGGAATCGTGCCCGAGATCGACCTCGGCATCGCCCCCGCGGATATCGGAGTCTCGCGCGCGCATGCGATGATCCAGGTCGATCAGGGTGGCGCGCTCACCATCACCGACCTCGGTTCCACCAACGGGACCAGCCTGGACGGCGCCGAATCTCCGATCACCCCACAGCAGGCGATCGCCCTACGCGAAGGCAGCCGGATCCACGTCGGCGGCTGGACCACCATCGCGATCACCTCGGAACCGTAGACGCATCTGTTCACCAAACCGTAGGGTCGGGATCATGACGAAGTTCGACGGGAAGACCTGCCTGATCACCGGTGCCGCCAGCGGCCTCGGCCGCGCCACGGCATTCGCGGCCGCCGCCAAAGGGGCGTCTCTTGTCCTCACCGACATCACCGCCGACGCACTCGCCACCACCGCCGAGGAACTGCGCGCGACCGGCGCGACGGTGCATCTCGCGCACGCGGCCGACGTCAGCGACCATTCCGCGGTCGTCGGACTGGCCGCCCACACCTTCGAGGCCGTCAGCCATGTCGACATCGTCATGAATGTGGCGGGCATCGCCACCTGGGGCACCGTCGACAAGCTCACTCCCCAGCAGTGGCGGCGCACCGTCGACATCAACCTGATGGGCCCGATCCACGTGATCGAGGAGTTCGTGCGCCCGATGATCGGCGCGGGCCGCGGCGGTCACCTGGTGAACGTGTCCTCGGCGGCGGGCATCTTCGGCCTACCGTGGCACGCCCCCTACAGCGCCACCAAGTTCGGGCTGCGCGGCATCTCCGAGGTGCTGCGTTTCGATCTGCGCCGCCACAAGATCGGCGTCAGCCTGGTCTGCCCCGGCGCGATGGCCACCCCGATGGCCGACACCATCGACATCGCCGGTGTCGACCGCGACAACGCGGCCCTGCAGAAGGCGATCGGCCTGTTCATGCGCCACGCCGTCACCCCCGACCAGGCCGCTACGGCCGTCGTCAAGGGTGTCGAACGCAACCGCTACTGGGTCTACACCTCCCGCGACATCCAGTTCGCCCACTGGGGCCAGCGCTACTTCCCCTATGGCTACACCCTGGCCATGCGCGGCCTGAACACCGCGATGACCAACTACGCCGAGAAGAACGCCCTGGTCCGCTAGACGAGGTCGCTGGGGTCGGTATTGGCCCCACACAGGATGACGCACACCCGTTCGCCGGGTTCGGGGCGATAGGCCGGGCCCGACCCGGTGTCGAGCAGTGCCGCCATCGCGGTGGCCGCGCCGTTCTCGACGACGATGCGGTGTGCGTCCCACAACTGCTTCCTGGCCGCGCGGATCGCCTCGTCGGGCACCAGCAGCGAGCGCACACTCGGGTGCTGGGCCGCGGCCAGGGCCATCGCGGACACGCTCGGCGCACCGAGGGAGTCAGCGGCGATCGAGTCCACGGTGACGTCCACTGGGCGACCTGCTTCGAGCGCGGCGTTCAGCGATCGACAACCCAGAGGTTCGACGGCCACCGTACGAATCCCGAAATGCTGTGCGGCGATCGCTGTTCCGGTGAACAACCCACCGCCGCCGACGGCGACGAGCACCGTATCCAGATCGGGTATCCGCGCCTGGATCTCGCGCATCAACGTGCCCGCACCCGCCGCGACGAGTGGATGGTCGTAGGCGTGTGCGGCCAGCGCCCCACTGGTCCGGGCGAACTCCCGGCATGCCGCCAGCGCCTGCTTGTATTCCGGACCGATCAGTCGGACCTCGGCGCCGTAGTCACGAAGTCGACCAATTTTGACCGGGGGAGCGGTCTCGGGCAGAAACACCGTCGCGGGCACCCCCGCCTCGCGTGCCGCCCACGCACACGCCATCCCGGCATTGCCGCCTGAGGCGATCGTCACACCCGCGTCCGGCAACGTCCCCGCAGCGGCGTGCGCGCGCACGAAGTTCTGCGCACCGCGTGCTTTGAAAGTGCCGGTGAACTGCAGGAATTCCAGCGCGAACCAGAGTGGGTCCGGCCCTGATCCGGCGGGTGCGACGGTGAGCGGGCGAACCAGTCCGTCGATGCGCGCCGCGGCGGCTTCGATGTCAGCGAAAGTCGGGGTCACGCTCCCGACTATGCCACCGGATCGGCCGCGCTGAACGGGCTGTTGACCGGGCGAATTGTTACGACGGGTTTACGCCGGGACCAGTCTGGGTACATAACAGATCGGTAACAAGCTCGAAGGCGGGATGGCGTGTCGGTCTGGGGACGCGAAATCCCCAGTGCACCGGCACACGCCCGGCGTGTCAGCAAAGGATGTGCACAGTGAGCGCGAACCTGATGATCGTGGACGACGACGTCCAGATGCGCGGCGACCTGCGTCGCGCGATGGAGGACGAAGGGTATGCCGTAGCCGAGGCAGGCGTGCCCTCCGATGCCCTCGATCGGCTGCGAAACGACGGGCCACCCGATCTGATGATCGTCGACCTGATGCGCGGCGAGGCCGACGGCTTCGACTGCATCAGGGAGATCCGTCGCGACCATGACGTACCGATCATCGTGATCAGTACCCGCTACGACACCCACGACGTGGTCGCGGCCCTGGAGGCGGGGGCCGACGACTTCGTGAGCAAGCCGTTCGAAATCAAGGAGATCACTGCCAGGATGCGCGCGCTCCGCCGTCGCGCCCGCATCACCGCCGATCGCGACACGACCCCCGAGGCCGTGCTCGACGCCGATCCGCACGCACCGCTGGTGCTGGCGGCCGACGCGGGCGCGGTGCGCCGCGGTACCGAGGAGATTCACCTCACAGTCACCGAATTCCGGTTGCTGTGTGAACTGGCGGAGACCCCCGGCCGGGTGCTGAGTCGATCCGTGCTGCTCGAAAGAGTGTGGGATCAGGGCTTTTTCGGTGACGAGCGGATCGTCGACGTCCACGTGCGCCGCCTGCGCACCAAGATCGAACGCGACCCCTCCGACCCGCGCATCGTGGTTACCGTGCGCGGTCTCGGGTATCGCCTCGATGTGCAGTCGTAGTAAACGATTCGTCATACAACCGCAAAGAGTTCGACACAATGACCGCAAAGTCAGCTGGGCACGTTAGATATATGACAACGTCCACCAAGTCCATCGAGCCGGCCGCTAGTGTGGCGGCCCCTGGTTCGGAACCGAGATTGCGTCATCCACGACTGGGCGACGGCGCTCAGTTGTGGCGGATCGCCCGTGATTCGCAGGTACTCGACGTCAATTCCAGCTATGCGTACCTGTTGTGGTGTCGCGATTTCAGTGCGACCTCCTTGGTCGCCGAGAGTGACGGTCAGCCCGTCGGGTTCGTCATCGGATATGTGCGTCCGGAAGCGCCGGACACGCTGTTCGTCTGGCAGATCGCCGTCGACGCGCAATGCCGAGGCCGCGGCTTGGCCGCAGCCATCCTGCACGCACTGCTCGATTCGGTAGCAGCGGCAGGAATCACCACCCTGGAAACCACGATCTCACCCGGAAACACCGCATCCCATGCGTTGTTCTCCGCGGTGGCGCGGGAACGAGGTGCCGATTTGCGCACCGAGGACCTGTTCGAAGAAAACGATTTCCCCGATTCACACGAGGCAGAGCTGCTGTATGTGATTTCACCGGCTCAGCGCCAGGAGGAACGACGATGATCACGACCACCGACACCAGCATTTTCGAGGCTATGGAATCGAACGTGCGCGGATACTGCCGTGACTGGCCGGCCATCTTCAGCACCGCCGAAGGCGCCTGGTTGCGCGACGAGCAAGGCCGCGAATACCTCGACTTCTTCGCAGGCGCCGGCGCGTTGAATTACGGACACAACAACCCGATTCTGAAGAAGGCGCTGCTGGAATACATCGGCAGCAATGGCATCACCCACGGTCTCGATATGTCGACCGTGGCCAAACGCGAACTACTCGAGACCATCCGCGACAATCTGCTGTCGCCGCGTGGCCTCGACTACAAGGTGCAGTTCCCTGGGCCGACCGGCGC
The DNA here is from genome assembly GCF_036142455.1 of Nocardia salmonicida. Classification (NCBI taxonomy): domain Bacteria; kingdom Bacillati; phylum Actinomycetota; class Actinomycetes; order Mycobacteriales; family Nocardiaceae; genus Nocardia; species Nocardia salmonicida. Next base: position 3,114,607 of record NZ_CP108014.1, on the reverse strand, counting down.
GAATGCCGTCGAAGCCGCGCTCAAACTGGCCCGTAAGGTCACCGGGCGCAAGACCATCCTGAGCTTCACCAACGCCTTCCACGGCATGACTCTCGGCGCGCTGTCGGTTACCGGCAACGCTGCCAAGCGGGCCGGCGCCGGTGTGCCGCTCGAGCACTCCACCCCGATGCCCTACGACGGCTACTTCGACAACACCATCGAGGACTTCGGCTGGATGCAGCGCGTCCTCGACGACAGTTCCTCGGGTTTCGATCGCCCCGCCGCGGTGATCGTGGAGACCGTGCAGGGTGAGGGCGGTGTCAACCTGGCCCGTGCCGAGTGGCTGCGCCACCTGGCCGGTCTGTGCGCCGCGCGCGACATCCTGCTCATCGTCGACGACGTGCAGATGGGTTGCGGACGCACCGGCCCGTTCTTCTCGTTCGAGATTGCGGGCATCACCCCCGACATCGTGACGCTGTCCAAATCGATCGGCGGCTACGGCCTGCCGATGGCGCTGGTGCTGCTCAAGCCCGAGCACGACCAGTGGGCCCCCGGTGAGCACAACGGCACCTTCCGCGGCAACAACCCCGCCTTCGTCACCGCGACCGCCGCCCTGCGCGAGTACTGGTCCGACGACAAGCTGGCCCACCGCACCGCCGAGAACGGCGAATACGTGGCCCGCACGCTGAACGCGGTCGCGCAGCGGCACGAGGGGGTATCCACCCGTGGTCGCGGCATGGTGCACGGCATCGTCTTCGACGAGCCGTCGCAGGCGGGCAAGGTGTGCCGCACCGCGTTCGAACAGGGTCTGCTGGTGGAGACCTCGGGTTCGATGGACGAGGTCGTGAAACTGCTGCCGCCGTTGACACTCGGCAGCGACGAACTCGATCAGGGCCTGTCGGTGCTGGTCTCCTCGATCGACACCGTCTGTGGTGGTGCCGCATGATCGTGCGCACCACAGCGGAGATCACCGGTACCGAACGTGATGTGGCAGGGCCCGGTTGGCGCAGCAAGCGCATCGTGCTCGGCGGCGACAAGGTCGGTTTCTCCTTCCACGAGACCACGATCGAGGCAGGCACCGTTCACAAGTTCCACTACCAGAACCACGTGGAGGCGGTGTGGTTGGTCGAGGGCGAGGGCAGTTTGCACGATTTCGACAACGAGACCGACTACGAGCTCGGCCCGGGCTCGATGTACCTGCTCAACGGTCACGAACGTCACCAGGTGACCGCCCGCACCCAGTTGCGGATGCTCTGTGTTTTCAATCCGCCGGTTACCGGCCGCGAGGTACACGATGAGAACGGGGTGTATCCGCTGATTATCGAGGAGGATGGCGCCAGTGTCTGATCAGCTCGACCGCTACCCGACCCGGTTGTCCGAGCCGGCCCCGCACATCGAGCGCACTGATCCGACGGTGTGGGGCCGGGTCACCTCGCCGGAGCTGACCGGATTCGAGGCGAACGGTTTCGCGACGATCCCCGATCTGCTCACCCCCGACGAGGTGGCCGCGTTCGGCGCCGAGGTCGGCCACCTCGCGTCCGACCCGGTGCTCTACGGCGACGCACGGGTGATCGTGGAACCCGTTGCGGGACAGGTCCGTTCGGTGTTCCAGGTACACCAGCTCAGCAAACCGATCGCCGAGCTGGTCGCCGAATCGCGGATCGCCGGGCTCGCCGAGCAGATCCTCGGTTCACCGGTGTACCTGCATCAGACCCGGGTGAACTACATGCCCGGTTTCGGCGGTAGCGGTTTCGGCTGGCATTCCGATTTCGAGACCTGGCACGCCGAGGACGGCATGCCGACTCCCCGTGCGGTGAGTCTGTCGATCGCGTTGACCGACAACTACCCGTTCAACGGCAGCCTGATGCTGATGCCCGGTTCACACCGCACCTTCGTGCCGTGCCTGGGCGAAACGCCGAGCGGTCACTATCGGGAGTCGTTGCGCGAGCAGCTGATCGGGGTCCCGACGACGGACGACGTCACGTTCCTGGCCGCCCGGTACGGCATCACCCAGTTCACCGGACGGGCCGGTTCGGCACTGTTGTTCGACTCCAACATGATGCACGGATCGTCGAACAACATCACCCCGTTCCCGCGCTCGAACATCTTCATGGTGTTCAACAGCGTGGAAAACGCCCTGGAGGAGCCCTTCGCGGCCCCCCAGCGCCGTCCGCAATACATCGCGGCCCGCGACTTCACGCCGATGCGTGAGGTCTCTCCGGAAGCTGTCGGCGCACTGGCGGACCAGGCAACCTAGATCAGCCACACGGCCGCCGCTCGCGAATCATCGCGGGCGGCGGCTTTGTCGTGCCCGCGACACCTAGGGCAGTTCGGACAGGGCGGTGAGGGAGGCTGCTGCTCGTGGGTCGTCGTGGGCGGCGGTTTTCCACCATCGTTCGGCGGCGGCGCGTTCGCCCTGCCGCAAGAGGAGTGCCCCGAGGTCGTAGGCGGCGCCGCTGTGGCCTGCCTGGGCGGCCTGGGTCCACAGGGCGCGGGCCGAATCGTGTTCGCCGCGTTCGTGCATGGCGGTTCCGAGGTCGTACAGGGCGGCGCCGACACCTTGGTCGGCCGATCGCGGGGGAGTCACGGGGTAGGCGGGTGCGATGGCGACGTCTGTCGGGGGATCGAGGTTCGCGGTGTGGAGTGTCGGCTCCGTGGATTCGGACGGCGGAGTCGGTTCGGTGGGGTCGGCGGGTGAGGCAGGCTCGGTCGCGTCGACGGGTGTTCGATCGGGTTCTGTCGGTCCCGTGGTGAGTTCGACGACCAGTTCGTTGAAATCGGGTGTGCCGGGTCCGGTACTGCACCACAGCGTCGACCCTCCGTCGGGAAGCAGGTCGACTACTACGCCGTAATTGCCGGTCCAGGACTGGTGTGTGCCCGACCCCGCCACCCAGACGGGCGTGAGAGTGAACAGTGCGTCGGGTGCGTCGGCGGTCACCGAGATGTCGATGCCGTCGGCGAGTGCTTCGTACCAGATGTCGACGCCCGCCAGCGATCTCCCGTCGAGGTTCACGTGTCCGTCGTGCACGGAGAGCCCCAGGCCCAGGCCCGTCACATCCTCGGGTGCCATCACCGACAGTGCGCGCAGATGCAGCGCCGTCGTCCCGGCGGGTAGCGCCTCGGCATACATCGGATAGACCGCCGCACCGCACCATTCGATCGGATCGGCGCCCTGATAGCGCTGATCGAGCGGTACCGATTCGCCAGGGCGTTGCGCGCCGGGGTCATTCATCGGTGGCACCCACCCTTTCCGCTGTCACACCCCCTCGCGGCGCCAGATGGTCCGCGGTTGCGCGCTACACCGTACTCGCGTCTACGGGTGGCCGTGGCCGATTCACGTCAACATCGCCGGGGAATACGAAAGCGCCCCGGCGAGCGCGTCGACCGGGTCCGGAGCTGTGTGTCCGGATGTCGGGCAACGGGATTCGCCGGGGCGTGACCCGACTGATCGGGCGGGGCGTCACCTCGTCAGACGGCGACCGATTCGCCGATCTCCTCCTCGACCGCGGCAGGCGCGATCGGTGTCGGCGCGTGCCGTGCCTCGTGGCGACCCGCCACCACGACCAGCACCAGACCGACCACCAACCAGGCGAGCAACCCGAACAGGCGGGAACCGAACCCGGCCCCACCGTCGAAATAGAGCAGGTCGCGCAGACCTTCGACGAAGTCGGCGCCGTTCCAGAACGAGTGCAGCGCACCGAAGAAGCCGTTCTGGAGCTCGGGTCCGTAGACGCCGCCGGAGGTGGTGAAGTTCAGCATCACGAACAGGGTGATCAGGGCCAGGGTGGTCCAGCGCTTCAGGAACGTGTGCAGGCCGATACCGATCAGGATGATGCCCGAGGCATAGAGCCAGGCGATACCGAACACACTCGCGAAGTCGCTGTCGATCACGCCGAATACCGGACCTGCCACCAGGACACCGATGAGGCTGACCACCAGCGCCGTCACCACACCGACCGCCGCGCGCACCCGCATGCGCAGCATCGCCCCGGCGGCGCCGATCACGGCGACGCTGCCGTACGCGCCGACGCTCAACGCGACCAGCAGGAAGAAAATGCCCTGACCCGTCGGATCACCGTCGGCCTTGGTCGTCACATCGGTGACCACCAGCGGCACGCCCTGATGATCGGACACCGACCGGAAGGCCAGCTCCGCGGCCATCGCGCTGGTGTCGGAGCTCGCGGTGGCGACGAGCAGTTCCGGCTTGTCGGCGTCGGGCACGTAGGCGCCGATGAGCTCGCGGTTCTGGAGCGCGCTGACCGCCGCCTCGCGGTCGGGCACGGTGACCATGTCGAGGCCGGCGCCGCCCTTGTCCTTCATCGTCTGCGCCAGCACCATCGTCTGCGGGGAGTCGCCGACGACCGCGAGCGCCATATTGTTCGGCTCGGGCTGGTGGAACGCGCCGAGGTAGGCGAAGGCCATGCCGAGGCACATCAGCAGCGGGGTCAGCAGGTGTCCGGCGAGGTGGCGGAACTGTGCGCGAGTCATCGAAGAGAATCTCCAAACAGTTGGTAAATGCAACTATGTATGGTTGTATGATACAACTATGAATGCGCGGAGCACAAGAACCCAGGCTGTCGACACCATCCAGCGAGAGCTCACCGCCTTCGCTCGGCGCGCCCGTGGCCGCGCCGCCGAGCTGCATCCCGAGCTGAGCCTGGTCGCCTACAGCATTCTCGACCTGATCCTCGAACGCGACGGTTGCCTGGCTACCGATCTCGCCGACCAGTTCCTGCTCGACAAGTCGACCGTCAGCAGGCAGGTCGGCGCGCTGGAGAAGCTCGGTTACCTCGAACGGGCGGTCGACCCCGGCAATCGGCGCAATCACGTCCTGCACGCCACCCCTGAGGGCCGAATCGTCGCCCGAGAGGCCGAACGGCGACGTCGGGACGCCTTCCAGGCGCGTTTCGCCGACTGGACGGACGAGGATGTCGCGGCCATGGCCGGTTACCTGACCCGCTACAACCGCGGCGACTGACCAGCCCGGTATTCAGCGCGATCGCTCCGTCGGCGGGCATCCGGCTGGCTATTGCGCGCATCACTCCGGCCGATGGGCGGTGCCCCGGCAGCGCACGCGAGTCGGTATAGTCGCCGCGGATGAGTAGTGACACCACCCACCCCGTGCAAGAGCGTTCACCACGCCCGATCAATCGAGCATGGTGGCTGGTGCCGGTGCTGCTCACCATTGTCTCGGTCGTCTGCGTCAGGATGCCGATCTGGCCCTTCGAACGCTATTCCGACGGGTTCATCGATCTTCAGGTCTACCGCCTCGGCATCGAGGCGATGCGCGACGGCGCCGACATGTACGGCCAGCTGCCCAAGACCACGATCGGCATCGGCCTGCCCTTCATCTACCCGCCGTTCGCGGCCATCGCGCTGGCGCCGTTCGCGCTGCTGCCGTGGGGCACGGCGAAGATCCTCTACGTCGTGGTGTCGATCGCCGCCGTCGCCTGGACCCTGTACCTGGTCGCCCGGCGCTACCACCCCGACCGCAAGCAGGCCGCCCTGCTCGTCACCGCCTGCGCGTTGCCGCTGGCGCTGCTGCTGGAGCCGGTCCGCTCGACCATCGACTTCGGTCAGGTCAACCTCTTGCTGATGGTGCTGGTCGCCACCGACTGCCTGCTCCCGAAGACCCGGTACCCGCGCGGCATGCTGATCGGCCTCGCCGCCGCCATCAAGCTCACGCCCGCCGCCTTCGTGCTCTACTTCCTGGTCCGCAAGGACTACAAGGCCGCCGCGACCGCCGCGGCCACCGGTGCGATCGCCACCATCGCCTCGTTCGCGTTCCTGCCCACCGAATCCACCCGCTACTGGTTCGGTGGCCTCGGCAACGTCTCGGGTCTGAGTGGCTCGGCCTTCCATACCAATCAGTCGATCCAGGCCGTCATGGCTCGACTGCACATCACCGGCCTCCCCTTCGATGTCCTGTGGCTGGTGCTGGGTGCGCTGCTGCTCGTCCTCGTCGTCGCCGCGATGCGCAAGGCCGCCGACGCCCCGGCGATCGCCCTGTCCCTCAACGCGGTCTTCACGCTGCTGCTGTCGCCGATCTCGTGGTCGCACCACTGGGTCTGGATCGCGCCCGCGTTGCTCGCGATGGTCTGCCACGCCCGCACCCTGCCCGTCGCAGGCGCCCGAGGCTGGTATGCCACGACTGTCGTCGTCGCCGCGGTCTTCGTGATCGCGCCGCACAGTTTCCTGCCCGACGGCGAACACCGTGAGACCTCATGGACCTGGGATCAGCACATCATCGGCGACACGTACGTGTGGTTGGCCGTCGCGCTCGTCGTCTTGTTCCTCGTCACCGGACGTCGGCCCGCGCAGCCTGTGGCCGAGCCCGCGGCGGTCGAGGAACACGTACGCGTCGCCTGACTATCAGGGGAAACCGGCGGCTCTGTCCCGTGTCGGGTGGTAACCGAGGGCTACCGGGAGCGGATAGGCGGCGATATCGGGGTGTGCGATGTCGGCCAGCTGTCGCAGGCTCGAGTCCAGTCCGGACTGGATGGCGTGACGAAGCACGACCACATCGGCGTCCCGCAATACCTGGCCGTGCAGGCTGGTTCGAAGCGTCGCGCGGGTAACGTCTCGCAGCTGCTCGACTTCCACGGTGAAGGCGACAGCGACCCCGGTTACCCCGCCGCACGTCATCGTCCAACCGAGGGTCGGGCGGTATTCGGTGACGACCAAGCGCACGTCGTGGATCATGTGGAACATCTGAACCTGCGCGGCGAGTTCGCGACCGGCGCCGACTCGATCCGTTGCCGGGCCGGTCCAGGCGTGGAGTTCGGACATCCACGAGGCGATGTGCTCCGGCTGGGACAACAAGTCCCACAGCTTTTCCGGTGAAACAGCCAGGGAGACAGTGCCGCTGACGCGCACCTGGTCCAAGCCGTGTGAGGGTGTGGTGTCGGACGTGATCAGTACCTCGCCCTGACGCCTGCGATTACTCCGCTGGGCCATGATCCCCCACTTCATCAAGACCTCGCGTGCGATGCTCGCACGTCGACGCCGAGGAGAAAATGCCGAGCGGTGGGTAGACAGACAGGGTGTTGCAGGTGCCGCGCTGCACCGCCGGTTTCCCGGCTATCACTCCTGAAGGGTTTTCCTTGTCCCGATCGGCGTGCATGAGACGCTAGCCGATCGGGTCGGAATGTCTACCCGGACAGATGATCTCGCGTGCAACACCATAACGGCAAGGCTTCCTTCGTGGTGAGTCACCATTGCTCCGTGATTCACGCGGGGCGAAGCTGTGCCGCTCAGATGCCGACCGGTCGCCTCAGATGGTGACGGAGGCTTCGCGCTGGAGTTCCAAGGCGATGTCGATGAGCTGGTCTTCCTGGCCGCCGACGAGTTTGCGTTTGCCCGCGCGGACGAGCATTTCGGCGGCGGAGACGCCGTAGCGTTCGGCTTGGCGTTCGGCGTGCTTGAGGAAGCTGGAGTACACGCCCGCATAGCCCATCATCAGTGATTGGCGGTCGAGCAGGCATTCCTGGGGCATGGCGGGCCGGACGACATCTTCGGCGGCATCGGCGATGGCGAAGAAATCGACACCGGTGGTGATGGCGAGTTTGTCGGCGACACCGACGAACGCCTCGACGGGGGTGTTGCCGGCGCCGGCGCCGAAGCGGCGGGTGGAGCCGTCGATCTGGGTGGCTCCCGCGCGCACGGCGTAGACGGAGTTGGCCACGGCGAGGCCGAGGTTTTCGTGGCCGTGGAAGCCGACTTGGGCGTCGGTGCCGAGTTCGGTGACGAGGGCGGCGACGCGGTCGGAGACTTGTTCGAGGACCAGCGCGCCGGCGGAGTCGACGATGTAGACGCATTGGCAGCCTGCGTCGGCCATGATCCGAGCCTGTTTCGCGAGGGCTTCGGGGGGTTGGGTGTGCGACATCATGAGGAAGCCGACGGTTTCCAGGCCGAGGTCGCGGGCGTAGCCGAAGTGTTGGATGGAGACGTCGGCTTCGGTGCAGTGGGTGGCGATGCGGCAGATGGAGGCGCCGTTGTCCTGGGAGATCTTGATGTCTTCTTTGACGCCGACGCCGGGGAGCATGAGGAACGCGATTTTGGCGTTCTTGGCTGTTCGGGCGGCGATGGTGATGAGTTCTTGTTCGGGGGTTTTGGAGAATCCGTAGTTGAACGAGGAGCCGCCGAGGCCGTCGCCGTGGGTGACTTCGATGACGGGGACGCCGGCGTTGTCGAGGGCGGCGACGATATCGCGGACTTCGGTGGTGGTGAATTGGTGGCGCTTGTGGTGGGAGCCGTCACGCAGGGAGGTGTCGGTGATCCGAATGTCGAGATCGGCAGAGAATGGCATGGTCGAGTCTCCTTACGCCCGGCTCGGCTGCGACGAGCGCAGGGCCTCGGGGGTGATGGTGTCGAGGGCTGATGAATCGGTCATGATCACACTCGAGTCGACAGGATCTGTTCGGCCATGACCTCGCCGACGCGAGTGGCGGCAGCGGTCATGATGTCGAGGTTGCCCGCGTAGGGCGGCAAAAAGTCGCCCGCGCCTTCGACCTCGACGAACACCGATACCTTCGCCAGCCCACCGGAGACGACGGAGGGTTCGTCGAACTGGGGTTCGTTGAGCAACCGGTAGCCGGGCACGTACTGCTGGATATCGGCGACCATCTGGTGGATGGAGGCGGTGATCGCGTCGTGATCGGCGTCGTCGGGAATGGCGCAGAAGATGGTGTCGCGCATGATCATCGGCGGTTCAGCCGGATTCAAGATGATGATCGCCTTGCCACGCTGCGCACCACCGATGGTCTCGACGCCACGGCTGGTGGTCTTGGTGAACTCATCGATATTCGCCCTGGTGCCGGGGCCTGCGGAATTGGACGAAACCGAGGCAACGATCTCGGCATAGGTGACCGGCACGACGCGGGAGACGGCGGCGACGATCGGGATGGTGGCCTGGCCACCGCAGGTGATCATGTTGACGTTCGGCGCGTCCAATAGCGAGGCCAGGTTCACCGGCGGCACCACGGCCGGGCCGACCGCGGCGGGGGTGAGGTCGACGGCGCGGATGCCGAGTTCGGCATACCGGGGCGCGGCGGCGCGGTGGACGTAGGCCGAGGTCGCCTCGAACACCATGTCGGGCTTCTCGTCCTGGGCGAGCAGCCAGTCCACACCTTCGGCGGAGGTTTCCAGGCCGAGTCCGCGAGCGCGTTCGAGCCCTTCGCTGTCGGGGTCGATGCCGATCATCCAGCGCGGCTCGATGGACTCCGAGCGCAGCAGCTTGTAGAGCAGATCGGTGCTGATGTTGCCGGATCCTACGATCGCGGCGGTGACGGAACCGTGGGACACGGTTGGCCTCCTCGTGGAATAGCGGCCGGGCAGGCCGGCGGGGTGGGGTCGGCTCAGGTGAACGACAAGCGGACAGAGCCGAGTCCGGCGAAGTCGGCGAGGAAGTCGTCGCCGGGTCTGGCGTCGATCGCGCGGGTGCAGGAGCCGGGCAACACGATGTCACCGGCTGTGAGCCGCACCCCGAAGGTCGCGACCTTGCGGGCCAGCCAGGCGACCGCGATCGTCGGATCGCCGAGGACCGCGTCGCTGCGGCCTTCGGCGACGACCTCACCGTTGCGGGTGAGCACGGCGTCGATCGCGGTGATGTCGATGTCGCCCGGGGCGACTCGCTCCTTGCCGAGAACGAACCCGGCCGAGGACGCGTTGTCGGAAATCGTGTCGGCCAGCCCGACCTTCCACTCGGTGATCCGCGAGTCGATCAGCTCGATCGACGGCGCGTAGGCCACGGTCGCGGCGAGGACATCGGCTTCGGTGCAGTCCTCGCCGGGCAGGTCGGCGCCGAGGACGAACCCGACCTCGACCTCCACCCGGGGAAGCAGGAACTTCGAGGTGTCGACGGGGAGGTCCTCGTAGACCTCCATGTCGGCGAGCAGGTGACCGTAGTCGGGCTCGTCGACGCCCATCATCTGCTGCATCGCCTTCGACGACAGCCCCACCTTGTGCCCGACGACCTTCGCACCGTCGTCGAGCCTGCGCCGGATATTGAGCAGCTGGACCTCGTAGGCGTCCACCACATCGATGCCCGGATACCGGCCGATGATGGGGGACACGGCCACCCGGTCCAGCTCCGCCCGCGCCAGTTCGGCGGCGAGCTCGGCGCGCATGCCGGTTGTCAGCATCCTGGCTCCCTCTTCTCTTCTGGTGATTCCACCCCATGCTCGTGGCCGAGACCGCGCACCGGGGCGGGCTCTCCCGCTGGATGGACAGGAAATTGCGAGGCCCGGCCCGGGATCGCCGCACACGCGGCCACCAGTACGACGGTCATCGCCGCGATGGTCGCGAACACGAGATGTGTTGCGGCCAAGAGTGATTGCGGCGACGGCTCACCCACGTCACCGAGGCGCGCGTTGACGATCGCGCCGAACGCGGCGACCCCCACCGCACTGCCCAGTGACCGCGCGAACAGAGTGGCCGAGGTGACCACGCCGCGTTCGGTCCACTGCGCGCTCGTCTGCGCCGCGATGAGCGTGGGTGTGGCCACCAACCCCATGCCCGCGCCGACCACGAAACACGAGACGGCGACCTGCCACAGCGCCGAGTTCTCGTCGAGGAGCAGCGTCGTCGCCGCGCCGATCGCCGCCACGGTGCTACCGAGCACGGCGCAGGTGCGAAAGCCGAAGCGCAGGTACACCTTTCCCGCACGAGCCGCCGCCAAGGGCCAGCCGAGGGTGAGCGCGCCGGTGACTAGCCCCGCGACCAGAGCGCTCGTACCGAGCACGCCCTGATTGAACATCGGCACATAGGTCGTGAACCCGAACAGCAGCGCCCCACCGAGCATGGCCGCGACACAGCTCGCGACCACCACCCGCCGGGTGAACACCCACAGCGGCAGAATCGGCTGCGCGGCCCGCGCTTCCACGGCCACGAACAGCGCGAGCGACAGTGCGGCGCAACCGAACACCGCGAAGCCGACCGGCGACCCCCACGCCCAGGCGTGCCCACCTTCGAGCAGTCCGAGCACCAGCGCCCCCGCGCCGATCGTCAACAGCACCGCTCCCGCGTAGTCGATGTGGCGGCGACGCCGGGGCACGGACTCGTGGAAGTTGCGGACCAGCATCCACGCGGCGAGCGCGGCCAGCGGCAGGTTGACCAGGAAGATCCACCGCCAGCCGAGGTAGTCGGCGCAGATGCCGCCGAGCAGCGGCCCCGTCACCGACGCCACCGCCCACACCCCGGCCAGATAGCCCTGGACAGTGGCACGTTCGGTCAGCGTGTACAGGTCACCGGCGATGACCATGGTCGTCGGCTGGATGGCGCCGGCGCCGATGCCCTGGACGGCGCGGAACACGATCAGGGCGAGCATGCTGCTCGCCGACCCACACAGCAGCGAGCCGAGCGCGAACACCGCGATGCCGAACAGCATCACCGGCTTGCGACCGAACGTGTCGGCGAGCGCGCCGTAGATCGGCACGGTGACCGCCTGGGCGAGCAGATAGATCGTGAACAGCCACGGGAACAGCGTGAAATCGCCGAGACTGTCGGTGATCGACAGCACCGCGGTCGCCAGGATCGTCGAATCGAGCGCGACGAGTCCGGTGGCGAGCATCAGCGAGGCCAGCACCGGCCCACGGTCCGAGCCGAATCCGACATCGGATCGCGCGGTATCGGTTGCCACAGCACACCTTTCGCTTCAGAAGCGGATACGGACTTGGTCGGTGCGCGGACGGGCCTGGCAGGCCAGGGCGTAGCCGGCGTCGATGTCCTCCTGATCGAGGATCGCCGCGTTGGTCATGGTGACCTCGCCGTCGACGACGGTGCACGCGCACGAACCGCATTCGCCCTCGCGGCAGGAATAGGGGACATCGAGTCCGTCGGCGAGCATCACGTCGACGAGGGTGCGCGAGCGCGGCCAGCTCAGCGCGTGCACCGTCCCGTCGAGCTCCACCTCCACGCGCGCGGCATCCTCGGCGTCGACGGGGTCGAGTGGCGTGGGCTCGGCGAAGGGATCACCGGACAGCGAGACGAATACCTCGGTGGTGATGCGCTCGCGTGGCCATCCGGCGCCGGACAGCGCCTCGGTCACCGCCGACATGAACGGGCCCGGCCCGCACACGAACGATGCGAAGGACGGATACGGCGCGGCGAACTCGGCCAGCTGCGCCGCGGTCGGCAGTCCCTGGAGGGATTCGAGCCAGTGCGCCACGGTGATTCGGCCCGGATACCGCGCCACGAGACCGCGCAGGGTCTCGGCGAAGATGACCGATTCCTGGTCGCGATTGGCGTAGAACAGCACCACCCGGCCCGCGCCCTGCACCAGGGCCGAGCGCAGGATCGACATCACCGGTGTGATGCCGCTGCCCGCCGCCCACAACAGCAGATCGGTGTCGAGGGAGGCCGGTGTGAAGGTTCCTTGCGGTGGCAGTACGTCGAGGGTATCGCCGACAGAAATGTTGTCGCACAACCAGTTCGAGCCGTAGCCGCCGGGCGTGCGTTTGACTGTGACCTGCGGCGGATCGCCCGTGAACGGCGAACTCGCCAGCGAGTAGCAGCGCGCCACCGTCTCGGTCCGCTCGCTCGGGATACGCAGCGTGAGGAACTGGCCAGGCCGATAGGCGAAGCGGTCGGCGACCGCATCGGGCACATCGAACACCAGCGAGCGGGCGTCCTCGGTCTCCTCGATCACCGCCGACACTCGCAGCGTCACCACCCGCGAGCCACGCGGAACGTCGACAGTCGCCCTCGTCACTGGTGTCCTCCTCGATCACAGAACCGGCGTTGCGGAGCAACCGTCGCAGGCCCGACGACGGTGCGGAGCCCATGGCTCCCGGTAGCCGGGAGATCGCCGCGCACAGCCCGCTGACCGGGAAGACCAGGGCAGACGCGGTGGCCGACGACCCTAGCGTCGGGCTCGTGGACACCAGATATTCCGGGGGCGCCCGATGAACCGCATGCAGAACACCGTCGCGCTGGTCACCGGCGCGGCCGGGGGAATGGGCCGCGCCCATTGCCGTCGGCTGGCCGAGGAAGGCGCCGACATCATCGCCCTCGACATCGAGGCCGCCGCGGACGAATTGGGCAAGACGGCACGGGACGTCGAGTCGGTGGGCCGCCTGTGCGTCACCGGTGTCGCCGACGTGCGCGATCAGGCGCAGCTCGATGTGGCCGTAGCCGACGGGGTCGCCGCACTGGGCCGCCTCGACGTGATCGTGGCCAACGCCGGCATCTACACCGACCTCGGCCTGTCCTGGGAACTGTCGGACCAGGCCTGGCAGCGCACCATCGACATCAACCTCACCGGCATGTGGCACACCGTGCGGGCAGCCGTTCCGGCTCTGACCGACGGCGGCTCGGTCGTGATCGTGAGCTCCACCAACGGCATCGTCGGCGCGGCCGCGGCCGCGCACTACTCGGCGAGCAAGCACGCCGTGGTCGGCCTCGCCCGCACACTGGCCAATGAACTCGGCCCGCGCGGGATCCGGGTGAACACGGTGCATCCCGGCTCGGTCGCGACGCCGATGATCCTCAATGCCGCCGTGTACGCCAAACTGCGCCCCGACCTGCCGAATCCGACCCGCGAGGACGCGGCGGAGGCGCTCGCCCGCCGCACGATTCTGCCCGTTCCGTGGGTGGATCCGGTCGACATCAGCAATGCCGTGCTCTTCCTCGCATCCGACGAGTCCCGTTACGTGACGGGAATCCAACTCGTGGTCGATGCCGGACTTACTCAGAAGGTGTGACATGGGACGGGTTTCGGGCAAGATCGCGCTGATCACCGGCGCCGCGCGCGGCATCGGCCGCGCACAGGCGATCCGGCTGGCCGAGGAAGGCGCCGACATCGTCGCCGTCGATATCTGCGGGCCGGTCGAGACCGTGGTGTCGCCGGGAGCGACCCACGACGACCTCGCCGAGACCGTGCGCGCGGTCGAGGCGACCGGCGCGCGGATCGTCGCCGCGACCGTCGACGTCCGCGACGGCGCGGCGCTGCGGGCCGCGGTCGACGCCGCGACCGAGCAGTTGGGTGGTCTCGATATCGTCTGCGCCACCGCCGGAATCAGTTCCAGCGGCGGCGCACTGGAACTGACCGAACAGCAGTGGCAGACGATGATCGACGTCAACCTGACCGGCGTGTGGCAGACGTGCAAGGCCGCCACGCCACACCTGATCGCGCGCGGTGGCGGTGCGATGATCCTGACCAGCTCGATCGCCGGGCTACGCGGGCTGGTCGGCGTCGCGCACTACACCGCCGCCAAGCACGGGGTGGTGGGACTGATGCGCTCGCTCGCGAAAGAGCTCGCACCGCACCATGTCCGGGTGAACTCGGTGCATCCGACCAATGTCGACACCCCGATGATCCAAAACGACATGGTGCGCAGGGTGTTCCGGCCCGACCGGGACAACCCCACCCGCGAGGAATTCGCCGAGGCGGCCGTGACGATGAACATGCTGCCCATCCCGTGGGTCGAACCGGTCGACATCGCCAATGCCGCGCTGTTCCTCGCCTCGGACGAGGGCCGCTACATCACCGCGGTGACGCTGCCCATCGACGCGGGCAGCACCCAGCGTTAGTCGCGGGGATCCTCGGCCACAGAAACAACAAATGCGCGGGCTGCCGAATGGCAGCCCGCGCATTGTGCTGGTTCAGAGTGCGGTGTCCTTGCGAGTGAGGAAAGCCATGACCGCCGACTCGAATTCGTTCTTGCGTTCGATCATCGCCCAGTGCCCGCAGTTCGGGAACACGTGCAGTTCGGCGCGCGGGATCGTGCGCATCGGGATCAGTGCCATATCGAGGGGGCTCACGCGGTCGTCACGGCCCCAGGTGATCAGCGTGGGCGCCTGCACTTTGTGCAGCATCGCCCACGGTGGTGGGGCGTCGGAGGCTTCCATGGCGCGGACCATCATCGCGAACGCGGCCTTGCTGTACATCCGGCGGGCGCTGTCGAGGGTCGCGGGATCGGTGGCCTGGGTCCAGCGCTGCTCGATCAATTCCTCGGTGACCATCGCCGGGTCGTAGACCATCGAGTGCAGCCACTGGACCAACCGCTCGCGGGTGGGTTCCTCGGTGAACTCCTGCAGCAGCTTGATGCCCTCGCCGGGGCCGGGGCTGAAGAGGTTACGGCCGATGCCGCCGATCGTCACCAGCTTGCCGACCCGCTCCGGATGGGCGATGGCGTAGTTGAGCGCCACGCCGCCGCCCATCGAGTTGCCGATGATGTCGACGCTGTCCAGGCCGAGCGCGTCGACGAAACGGACCACCGCATCGAGCGCGGTGACCATCGGATGTCCGCCGAAGTCGTCGCTCACCCCGAAGCCGGGGAATTCCAGGACGAGACAACGGAATCGGTCCGCGAAGGTGGCGAGATTGGCGCCGAAGTTGCGCCACCCGGTGACGCCGGGCCCCGATCCGTGCAGGAGCAGCAGCGGTGGTCCCTCGCCCGCCTCGTGGTAGCGCAGGACACCCGCGTCGGTGGTGATCTCGCGCAGCGTGCCCTCGTAGCTCAGGTCGGTCATGCGTGGGTCCCGCCGTCGATGCGGATCTCGGTGCCGGTGATGAAGGCGCCGTCCTCGGAGACGAGCATCGCGATCACGCCCGCCACCGCCGTGGGGTCACCCATGCCCGCGCCGCCGGATTCGCGGTCGGTCGGCAGGACGGGAGACAGCTTGGAGAACAGAGCCCAGTCGGAGTCGGCGGGCACGTATCCCGGAGTGGCGTCGGTGATTCCGGACTTGATGCTGCCGGGCGCGACGCAGACCGCGCGCAGGCCCTTGCCGCCGTACTCGAGGGCGATGGCGTGGGTGAAGGACTGGATGCCGCCCTTGCTCGCCGCGTAGGCCGCCATGTACGGGTGCGCGAACGCGGCCGAGGTGGAGCTGAAGTTCACCACCGTCGCGCGCGGGTTGGCCAGCAGCGCGGGCAGTGCCTCGCGGACCACCAGGAAGGTGCCGGTGAGGTTCACCCGGATGATCAGGTCCCACAGGTCGAGGGAGGTCTGTTCGGTGTGCGAGGCGCGCAGGATGCCCGCCGCGTTCACCAGCGAATCCAGTCCGCCGAGGGTCTCCACCGAGGCGCGCACGCCCTCGACCACCGACTGTTCGTCGCCGATATCGATCACCAGGGTGGTGAGCCGGTCCGCGGTGCCGCGCTCGGCAGCCTGTGCGCTGGTCGCGGCGAGGCCGTCGGCCGACACGTCGGCGGCGACCACCGTGGCGCCCTCGTCGAGCAGCCGCAGCGCGGTGGCCTGGCCGATGCCCGATGCGGCGCCGGTGACCAGCGTCCGGTGGTTGTCGAGTCTGTTCATGGGTTCTCTCCTGGTCTGGGTGTCAGCCGAGTCGGCCGGGAACCGGTTCGTGGCGGAGCTGATCGGTCGCCAGCGCGCCTGCGCGGACGGCGTCCTCGATGGAATCGCGAAGGGCGGGGCAGGTGGGGATCCAACTGCTGTGTTCACCGAGCGCCGCGCGCCGAGCGAACTCGGGGCACGCGGACTCGGCGTCGTCGAGCCACTGGATGCTGGTGTGGCTCGGACTGAACTTCTCGGCGAGCACCTTGTTGCCGCAGGAAGCGCATTCGACGGGTTGCATTCTCACCCGCCTCATCGCTCGCCGGCGGCATGGCGCGCGCCGATGTAGCCGAACACCATGGCCGGACCGATCGTCGCGCCCGCGCCGGCGTAGTCGTTGCCCATCACCGCGGCGGAGGTGTTGCCCGCGGCGTAGAGGCCAGCAATGGGCGAGCCGTCGGCGCGCAGCACCTGGGCGTCGGCGTTGTAGACCAGTCCGCCCTTGGTGCCGAGGTCGCCGATCCGCACCCGCAGCGCGTAGTACGGACCCTTGTCCAGCACATCGAGCGCGGGCGTGGCCAGGGTCGGGTCGCCGTAGTAGTTGTCGTAGGCGCTCACCCCGCGACCGAAGTCCGCGTCGTGCCCGTCGCGGGCGAAACCGTTGAAGCGCCCGACGGTGTCGCGCAGACTGTCGACGGGAACGCCGATCGCCGCGGCCAGTCCCTCGATGTCGGGCGCGGTCTGCATCAGGCCGCTCGTCAGCCAGGAGGACGGGAACTTCTGGCCGGGCACGATGCCGCCGATGGGGTAGCGGCTCTTGGCTTTCGCGTCGAAGATCAGCCAGGCCGGATCGTGGCCGCCCTTCAGCTGGGCATGCACGAACGTCACATACGGCGACGCCTCGTTGGTGAACCGCTTGCCCGTGTTGTCGACGATGATCGAGCGCGGGATGGAGCGCTCCGACACCAGCACCTGATTGATGCCGTCCGGCCGCTGGAACGAGGGCATCCACCAGGCGTCGTCCATGAGATCGACTGCCGCGCCGACCTGCTCGCCCGCGATGATGCCGTCGCCGGTGTTGTCCGTCGACGCCGCGCTGAAATTGTCGCGCCCGCCCTCGGGCAGGTGGTCCTTGCGCATGGTCTGGTTGTACTCGAAACCGCCGGTGGCCAGCAGCACACCGTCGCGCGCCCTGATCCGGATCTCGCGGCCGTCGCGCTCGGCGAGCACGCCGAGCACCGCGCCCGTGTCGTCGGTGATCAGCGAACGCAACGGGGTGTCGAGCCACAGCGGCACTCCCGCATCGCGCACCGCCAGCCGCAGCCGGGCGATCAGTGCCCGGCCGAGCGTGTCCATGTGCCTGCGCAACACGATCGCCTTGATCGCCCGCAGGCCGGTCAGCAGCGCCGTCCAGCGCGCCCGCCAGGTGCGGGTCACCATATTGAGCTGGACGAAGTCCTTGGAGGTGATGAACAGTCCGGGCGGTGTCGCGAGCGCGGCGGGACGCAGGAGGTCCTCGTCCGCGCCGAGCTGTTTGAGATCGACCGGCAGCGGCTCGATGGACCGGCCCGCGGGCCGTCCGCCGGGCGCTTCGGGGTGATAGTCGGAGTAGCCGGCGCACCACTGGAATCGCAGGTGCGGGCTGGTCTCGAGGAAGGCCAGCATGCGCGGGCCCTCGTCGATGAACGCGTCGAGGTTCGTCGTCGGCACCCGGTCGCCGACAACGGCGTCGAGATAGGCGCGCACGTCGGCGCGGGAGTCACCGAGGCCCTCGCGCAGCAGCGTCGGGTTGTTGGGCACCCAGATGCCGCCGCCCGAGAGCGCGGTGCTGCCGCCGTAGACCGAGGCCTTCTCGATGACCAGGGTGTCCAGGTCGCGATCGGCGGCGGCGAGCGCGGCGGTGAGCCCGCCCGCGCCGCTGCCGACGACGAGGAAACCGACCTCGTGATCCCAGTGTTGTTCGGTCGCAGTCATGTCCGCCTCGCTCAGCCGACGACCATGTCGTCCTGGGACCAGAACGCGCGCATGCTCACGATGCGGGCGTCCTCGTCGAAGGTCATGACATCGATCGGGTCGAGGGTGAAGGTCTGCTCGCCGAACTTGGTGACCACCCGGAAGCTGAACGCGGCGCTGTCGCCCGCGACGCGGAGGGTGAACAGTTCGGTCGAACGCTCGAGCGGCTCGATGTTCTCGTAGAACTTCGTGATCGCCGCGTGCCCGATATGCGGCTCGGTGCCGACCGGGTCCTCCACCGTCGCGTCCTCGCGGTAGAGGGCGACGACGTCGGCGGCCGTACCGCTGCCGACGGCCTCCACATACTTGCGCACCGTCGCGCGAATGTCGTCCGCTGAAGCCATCGTGTCGCTCCTGAAATGTCGAAAGGGATGAGTCTGTGAACCGAACCACATGCGGTGGCCCGGATGCCCCGGTCTCTCCCGACCAGCGGGAGAGACCGGGAACGGGTCATTCGCCGAGGATGTGCCGAACGGCGAGGTGGCTGAACAGCATGGACGCGCCGATCGGATTGCCGCCGCCGGGGTAGACCTCGCCGCTCACCGCGGCCATGGTGTTGCCCGCGGCGTACAGGCCGGGAATCGGTTCGCCGTCGCGGCCGAGTACCCGCGCCGCGCTGTCGGTGCGCAGACCGCCCTTGGTGCCCAGATCGGAGATGCCGAACGCCGCCGCGTGGTACGGGCCCTTCTCGATGGTCACCAGCGGCGGTTCGCCGTTGGTGAAGGCCCGGTCGTAGGCCTCGTCACCCCGCCCGAAATCGGGATCGACGCCGGTGGGGACCATCGCGTTGAACCGCTCGACGGTGGCCTCCAGGTTCGCCGCGGGCACGCCGATCTTCGCGGCGAGCTCGGCGAGGGTGTCGGCGGTGTGCCACAGCCCCGCCTCGACGTACTTCTCGGTCTCGACCATGGAGACGTTGGTGGCCTTGATCGGGGGCACCTCGCCTTCTGTGTCGTCGTAGATCATCCAGAACGGCAGGGTCAGCCCGCGCTCGCGCATCTGCCGGATGACATCGCGCCCGAGCCGGTCATAGGGAGCGGACTCGTTGACGAAGCGATTGCCCTCCTGGTCGACGAAGATGCCGCCGGTGAACCACAGCGCGAACGCCGAACGCCCGTCGGGATGGGTCAGCCCGGGCGACCACCACGCCTGATCCATCAGATCGGTATCGGCGCCCGCCGCGATGCCCGCCTGGTGCGCCCTGCCCTGATTTCCCCAGGGCCCCATCGTGTCCCGTGCCTCGCCCGGCACGCCGTAGTGCTCGCGCAGTGCCTCGTTCTGCTCGAATCCACCCGCCGCGAGAATCACTCCGCGCCGGGCACGGATCGCGATCCTGGCGCCGTCGCGTTCGACGATCGCGCCGGTCACCACCCCGTCCTCGACCACCAGTTCCACCAGCGGCGAATCCAGATGCAGCCGCGCGTGCGGGTAGCTCGAGATCGCACGCAGCATCCGCCCGATCAGCGCCTGCCCGCCGATCAGCAGGTCCTGCGGGGGAGCGCCGAGCCGGTCGGCGTCGAGCGTTCCGCGCAACGATTCGCGCAGCGGACCCATCTCCGCGGCAGGCAGCGGCGTCGGCATGATGTGGCGCTGACCGTCGAGCCGGGCCTTAGGGGCCTTGCCGAAGTAGTCCGGCCACGGCAGCACCATGAACGCGAAATGGTCGTCGGCTTCGAGGTATTCGATGAGATCGCGACCCCGCCGGACGTAGGTCTGCTGCAACTCGTCCGGGGTGCGGTCGCCGACCACGGCGCGGTAATACGTCAGCGCGTCGTCGATGGTGTCGTCGGTGCCCGCCCGCTCGAGCACCGGGTTGCAGGGAAACCACACTCCGCCGCCGCCCGAGTACGCCGTCGTGCCGCCGAACTTGTCGGTCGCCTCGACCACCGCGACGCTGAGTCCCTCGCGGGCCGCGGTGTAGGCGCCGGCCAGGCCACCGCCCGACCCCGCGACCAGTACATCGACCTCGTCGTTCCAGTCCACCACTGTTTCCTCCTGGTACCACCTCGAATTGCGCTCGACGGTAGGCCCGCCGCCGGTGGCCGTGGGGCCGATCTCCCGATCACCGGGAGGGCATCGGTCCGCGAATGTGCCGGTCAGCGGGAAGGGGACCTGCTCGAACGGTGCGCGCGTCCTTAGCGTCGCCGCAGAGAAACCGGTCTCCATCGAAAGGTAGGCACTGTGAACCCCGAGACCCCATCGGCACCAGCGAAAGGCCCGACCGACGTCGACGTGGTCGTCGTCGGTGCGGGCATCGCCGGCCTCTACGCGCTGCACCGCTTCCGCGGCAGCAGCCTCACCGTGCGGGTGTTCGAAGCCGGTGACGGCGTGGGCGGCGTCTGGTACTGGAACCGCTATCCGGGCGCGCGCTGCGATGTCGAGAGCGTCGACTACTCGTACTCCTTCGACGACGCCCTGCAACAGGAATGGAACTGGAGCGAGAAATACGCCACCCAGCCCGAGATCCTTTCCTACCTCGAGCACGTCGCCGATCGCTACGACCTGCGTCGCGACATCGAATTCGGTACCCGTGTCACCGATATCGTGCTCGACGAGCAGACCCTGCGCTGGCAGGTCGACACCGACACCGGCCGCGCGGTCTCGGCCCGGTTCGTCGTGCTGGCCACCGGCCCGCTGTCGAACGCGAACACCCCGGCCATCGACGGACTCGAGACCTTCGCCGGGCAGATCCTGCACACCTCGCACTGGCCGCACGAGGGGGTCGACCTCACCGGCCGCCGGGTCGGCGTGATCGGTACCGGATCCTCCGGTATCCAGACGATCCCGTGCGTGGCCGAACAAGCGCAGCGGTTGCACGTGTTCCAGCGCACCGCCAATTACAGTGTGCCCGCTGGCAATACGCCGCTGACCGAGCAGGATCGGGCGGCGCAGAAGGCGAACTATTCCGAGCGCAGGCGGCTGTCGATGGCCAGCGGCGGCGGTTCGCCGCATCAGGCGCATCCGGATTCCGCGGTCGCGGTGAGCGATCGGGAACGGCGCGAGGCCTACGAGAAGCGCTGGGCACTGGGCGGTGTGCTGTTCAGCAAGACCTTCCCCGACCAGCTGACTACCCTCGCCGCCAACGACACCGCGCGCGAATTCTGGGAGGAGAAGGTGCGGGCCGTGATCGAGGACCCGCGCGTCGCCGATCTGCTCGTCCCGCACGACCACCCCATCGGCACCAAACGAATCTGCACCGATACGAACTACTACCAGACCTTCAACCGCGACAATGTCGAGCTGGTCGACCTGAAGGCCACGCCGATCACCCGGATCGACGCCGCGGGCGTGCACACCACCGACGCGCACTACCCGCTCGACACCCTGGTGCTCGCGACCGGATTCGACGCGATGACCGGCTCGGTATCGCGGATGAACATCGTCGGCCGGGGTGGCGAGACGCTCAACCAGGCATGGCGGGAAGGGCCGAAAACCTATCTGGGACTGGGGATGACAGGCTTTCCGAACCTGTTCAACCTCACCGGGCCCGGCAGTCCGTCGGTGCTGGCCAATATGGTGCTGCACTCGGAACTGCACGTGGACTGGGTGGCCGAGGCCATCGGCTTCCTCGACGGCAGGGGAGCGGTGGCGCTCGAGGCCCGCCGGGACGCGGTGTCGGAGTGGGTGCTCGAATGCGTCGACCGGGCCGCGGGAACGCTGATGACACAGGCGAATTCGTGGTATCTGGGCGCGAATATCGAGGGCAGGCCCCGGGTGTTCATGCCGTTCGTGGGCGGCTTCGGCGTCTATGGGGAGATCATCGCCGAGGTCGCGGCCGCCGGGTACAAGGGTTTCGACGTCATCGAGGCGTGACACACGACAACGGGGTGGTCCGCAGGACTACCCCGTTGTCGTCGGATCAGGACGCGAAGCCGCCGAACCCGCCCTTGTAGAACAGCAGCGGCTCGGCGCCCTCGGTGGCCCGCAGGTCACCGATGCGGGCGAGCACCACGGTGTGGTCGCCCGCATCGTGCTCGAGCTCGACGGTCACCTCGATCTGGGCCAGCGCCCCGGCCAGCGCGGGCGCGCCGTTGCCCGCCCTGTCCCACTCGACACCGGCGAACTTGTCGGCGCCGCTCACCGCGAACTGGCGACACAGCGCGCTCTGGTCCTGCGCCAGGATGTTGATGCACAGGGCGCCCGCCTCGCGCAGCAGCGGCCAGCTGGTCGAACTCTTGGCCGGGCAGAACGACACGTACGGCGGGTCCAGCGACACCGACACCACCGACTGACAGGTGAAGCCGAGCGGTCGCGTGCCGTCGTGGGCGGCGATCACCGCGACGCCGGTCGCGAAGTGACCGAGCACTCTGCGTAGGTCCGCGGGGGCCGGGATACCTGCGTCGACGACGACGTTGTCCGCATTCATAGGGGTCCTTCCGAACGGAATTCGATGTTTCCCAGAATCCGGGAAGATCGGGGCGCGGCTCAAGACGGCCTCCCGGTCAGCGGTTGTTGACGGGTGAATTCCGATAATGGCGGTTGCTAGCATTCAGCAATGGCTACCCCTGACCCCGATACCGGCGTGCCGAATCTGCCGCCGACCAGCTGGGCGGTGCTCGCCATGCTCTCGTACGAGGAGGAGATCTCCGGCTACGACCTGAAGAAATGGGCCGATTGGAGCCTGCGCTACATCTATTGGACCCCGTCCTACAGCCAGATCTATGCCGAGCTGAAGAAGCTCGAGCAGCACGGCTTCGCGAGTTCGCGCCTCGACCCCGACAACACCATGCGCGCCAGGCGGCTCTACCAGATCACCGCGGAGGGTCGGGCCGCGGTGACCACGTGGTGGAACAAGGCGCCCGTCGATCCGTCGGTACTCAAACACCACGTGCTGCTGCGCGTCATGTTCGGCCATCTCGGGTCCCCGGATCGGCTCAAGCAGATCCTGCACGACCATATCGCCGATGTCGACAAACTCGCGCAACGCGCCGCGATCGATGCCGAAGCCGCGAAATCCGAACCGGGCTGGGCTTATTCGCAGCTGGTACTGCAATGGGCGCAGCGCCATTACGCGACCGAACGCGACCTCGCCCAGCAGCTGATCGATGACATCGACAACGCGGCCACCACATTGGCGGACGCCGAACACGACGACCGTGCCGAATACCCCCATCCGACGCCGGGACGCTGGCGCGAGATCGAGCAGCGCGTGCGCGCGGAAGAACTCGAGCAGCACGACCCGGCAGACTAGGCCGTGATTTCCAGTCCTGGCTCAGATCTTGAAGCGTCCCGCGAAGGCTCGCAAGGGAAGGTCCGCGCTGGTGATGATTCCCGCGGGCGCCGCGACCACCGAGGTGATGGCGTTGAGTGCGGGCAGCCCGGTCACGGTCATGCCGATCGAGGCGAAGTTGCTCGGATCCGACAGGTCGAACCCTTTACGAGGGAAGATCATGTGCTTGCTATAGATGTTGGGATCGCCGGTTACCTCAGTGATGTAGCAGCCTTTGATATTCCACGCCGGATCGGTGTGCGGGGTCATTTGCCATTCGAGATGTGATTCCACCCGCGCGACTCCGTCGACCATGCCCTGGTACTTGATGTAGTTGGCACCCAAAGACCCTTTCGGCAGGAAGTACCAGCCGAGATCGACGTCCTCGGTGCAGGCGCCGAGTTCGTACCCGAACCGCACTTCGTCGAGTTCGAGGCCGAAGGCATCGGCCATCAGGTAGACGGCGTCGGCGAAGACCGCGGTGTATTTGTGCAGCGATTCCCCGATCGTGGGATCGTCGATCGGTCGCCCGTACCCGACGGCCTTCCAGGTGTCGACCGAGTGGTGACACGAGACGTCGACCGATTCGGTGACGGTGATGTTCTCGATCTCGGAAACATCGGCGGTATGCACGATTCCGAGGATCTGACTCAGTCCCGGATTCATGCCGGTGCCGTAGAAGGTGGCATTGCCGCGCTCGCACGCGGCCGCGATCACCTCGCTCACCTTCCTGCCGGACGGGTGCGGATGGTTGGTGTCGCGGTGGAAGCCGGTGATCCAGTCCGCGGTGGTCACCACATCGATGCCTGCCTCGAGGACTTTCTCGTAGAGGTCCTCGTCGGGAAATACGCCGTGAAAGGTGAGCACGTCGGGTCGTGCGGCGATGATCTGCTCCACCGAGCCGGTAGCGGTTACTCCGATCGGATCGATACCGACGATCTCCCCGGCGTCGCGTCCGATCTTGTCGGGCGAATAGCAATGCAGTCCGACCAGTTCGAGATCGGGATGCTGCTGGATGCGGCCGATCATCTCGGTGCCGAGATTGCCGGTCGCCACTTGGAATACACGGACTCTGCCGGAGGTGCTCATGATGTGAATCCTTGTGTCGCGGGTCGCTGGTCGAGAGCTGTGGCTGCGCCGGTGTCGGGATAGAACTGGGCGGCCCACGCGCGCAACGCGGTGAACCCGTCGAATTCCTTGCGCGACAACGCTGGTGGGTCGGAGTAGCGCTGATGCGCCCAAATGTGGATATCGGCTGCGAACTGCTCGATGATGTAGGCGGCCATCGTCTTGCCGTAGGTGGTGATCTCGGAGCTGTCGTCGCCGGGTTCGCGTCCGATCCAGACGGTGAAGCGGACGTCGCAGGTGGCATCGTCGACCGGTGTCACCGCGGGCATGGTGCGGTTGTCGACCATGCCCCAACTCTTGGTGACCGTGCAGCCAAGGCCCGCGTTGATCGATTCGACTCCGCTGTTGACGTCGTTCTCGGCGATGCCGGTGTCGAAGGCGATGGTGAAGTCCACGAACGACACCGGCCCGGAGAAGTCGTGGCGAGTGAAATTCGGGACGAACGGTGTTTTGTGCACGAACGTGAAGTGGGCGAAGTCGACACCGTTCTCCAGTACGTACTGCGGATGGAGTTCCAGCTGCTGCCGATAGAGCGTCGCAACGGGTATCGGCTGGTAGTAGTCCTGGGCGGTCTTGTCGTCGTCGAAGTCCGCGAAGATGTCGGGCACCTCGAAATAGGGGGCCCGGCCCTGGGTGTCGTACCAGATCCACACCGCCTCGTTGCGCTCCACCACCGGATAGCTGCGGATGCGGCGACCCTTGTTCGGATGGCTCTCGTACGGGATGCAGACATTGCGCCCTTCGCGGTTCCATTCCCAGCCGTGGAACGGACACACGAGATTCTCGCCCTCGACATGCCCGCCGTAGCCGAGGTGGGCGCCCAGATGCTCGCAATAGGCGTCGAATACCGCGATCCGGCCGGAAGCCGAACGCCAGGCGACCATTTCGCGCCCGAAATACTTCATCCGGTGGACGGCGCCTGCGGTGATCTCGGTGCACCACGCCACTTGGAACCAGCCTGTCGGCTCCATGGGCAGGGGTGTTTTGGCCATCGGAATCCTCCAGAGGCACCCGGCGCGTGCCGACGCGGTCATGAGCTGTTCGGTGTGATGCCGACCACAGAACGGAATTAGAATAGAACCCTCTATCAAAAAATACAAGAGGGTTCGGTGAAACTGGAACAGGCAGCTCGGAGCGGCTAGAGTCGAGCCTCGTGACAGAACCGGCGATCGGTGGGCGACGCGCGAACAGGCGTGGTATCGAATCGCGAGACAGCATGATCAAGGCGGCTATCGCGTCGTTGGCCACCGGCGATCCCGCAGCGGTATCGGGCAATCGCATCGCTCGCGATATCGGTGCCACCTGGGGTGTGGTCAAGTACCAGTTCGGTGATATCGACGGCCTGTGGGCCGCGGTGCTGCGCTACACCGCCGACAAGCGCGGCGACCTACCCGCGAATCTGCGGCCGGACGGGACATTGCACGAACGCGTCGCTGCCCTTGTCGACGCCATGGCCGTCGGCCTGCGCACGCCGGAATCACTGGCCATCGAGACGTTGCGCGCCGCGCTACCGCGCGAGCAGGCCGAACTCGAACGCGAGTTCCCGCTCACCGCCGCGGAATTGTCGTCGTGGAAACCGAACTGGGACGATGCGTGTCACCGTGCGTTCGCGGATCTGGGGGTCGACCCGGTCAGGGTGCGGCAGGTGGCCGCGCTGATCCCCGCCGCGATGCGCGGCATCACCTCCGAACGCACGCTCGGCACCTACGGCAACCTCGAGGATGCCCTCGCCGGACTCACCGGCAGCATCGTGGCCTACCTACAGACCTGAGTCAGGCGCGCCCGATCGCGGGTAGCGTCGCACCGAAAAGGAGAGAAATCATGATCGCAGTCATCGCCGAGGTCACCGTCAAAGCCGGTGCGGGTGCGGAGTTCGAAGCCGTCGTCGCCGATCTCATCGAACAGATCAAGGCCAATGAGCCGGGCAATCTGACCTACCAATTGGTGCGTTCGCGCACCGATGCCGAGCACTACCGGTTCTTCGAACTGTATTCCGACGACGCTGCTGTCGAAGCCCACGGCCGGTCGGACCATTTCCGCGCGGCGGGCAAGTTGATGGCTCCCTTGCTGGCGGGTGCGCCGAAGATCGAGTACTTCACCGCGGTCTGAACCCGAACTGCTGCGCCGGTGGTGAGTTGGCTCGACCTTTCTCGAGCCAACCGCGCCGACGACAGGACCATCAATCCGTCGTGCTGGCGTGTGCCGCGATAATCCGCCAGCCATGCGTATCGTCGTGCAACCAGGAACGCGTGTAACGCATCCTGGCTCCGAAAGGCTCGCCGTTGACGGTCCCCTCGACGGTCCCGAGAAACCAGGTCACCCCGGCACGCCCGTCGGTGAGTACGTTCAATTCTTCCTCGACCAGGGCCGTCATCACCTGCGTCCGGGTGCGGTGCAGCTCCAGGTCATCGGCCTTGGTGTAGGTGTCCGCGCCGAAGGTGAAGATCAATCGGTCATCCAGTAGATGATCCAGCGCCTGCACATCACCAGCAAGTTGCGCGGCCTGCAACCGCCGCTCGGCGTCGCGTAAGTTCTCCATGCGCCTCACCCTGCCAGCCGATGTCGCACTCACGCCACGATGTTCGCGTTCGGCTGAGACCGCGGCGACCGGCGCGCGAAGTTGCCTCGAATCGAGGGGATCGAGGTTCCAGGCGGGTCGCCATGAATTTCGGGGATCGGCCGAGGCTAGTGGCTTCGCTCGCCCCGGCCATCGGCAGATCCCGGGAGGTCGAGCATCTCGCGCACCATGGCCCAGATCTCTTTGCGCGCGGACACGGTGGCGGCCAGCGACGGGATGCTGAGGAATCCGTGGAACAGCCCGTCGTAGCGGCGATGCCGGACCGCGACACCGTCGGTTGCCAAGCGCTGGGCGTAGGCGTCGCCTGAGGCGCAGGGTGGGTCGAGTTCAGCGGTGATCACGACGGCGGGCGGTAGACCGGCGAGTGAGTCGGCCCTGGTCGGCACGAGGCGAACGTCGTCGGTGCCGTCCGGGGCGTAGTTCTGCCAGTACCACCGCATCGCGCTGGTCGTGTTGTAGTGGCCGGTGCCGAAACGCCGGTAGGACTCGGTCTCGACGTCGTCGTCGATCACCGGATAGATCAGGATCTGCCCCGCGAGCCGCGGACCGCCGCCGTCCCTGGCGGCGATGGCCACGGTGGCCGCGAGATTGCCGCCGGCGCTGTCACCGGCCAGTGCGATCCGCGACGGATCACCGCCGTAGGCGCCGGCGTTGTTCGCGGCCCACCGCAGCGCCGCGAACATGTCGTCGTGCGCCGCGGGGCCGGGATGCTCCGGCGCGAGCCGGTAGTCGACCGAGATCACCAGCGCGCCGACACCGGCCGCCATCGAGCGGCAGAACTCGTCGTGGCTGTCGAGATCGCAGAACACGAAGCCACCGCCGTGGGCGAACACGATCACCGGCAGGGCCCCACCGTCGTGATGGGGACGGAACACGCGCAGCGGCAGTGGGCCGCCGGGTCCGTCGATCGTGAGGTCGCGCGCTCGGCGCATGTCGGGAAGTCGTTGCAGCGGGGCGCGTCTGGCGCGGATCGCGGCGCGCACATCGGCCGCGGCCATCGTGGCGACATCGGGGAATCCGGCGTCGAGCGTGGCGAGCATGGCCGCGACCTCCGGATCGGGAACCGCACCCGGCCCGGTGGTCGGGAAAGTTCGCACAGTCACTGGTCCTCCTGGTCTTCGGCGACGCGATCGGCGGTCGAGCACGTCGTCGGCCTCACCGTAGAACCGGTGCGGCGCGATCCGAACCGCGTTCTCCCACTGTGCGGAAACACCAGGTCGATGCCCGTCGACTCGGTCGACCGACAGTCGTCGCGGATGCGTCACCCGTTGTTCTGATTTGCGGTGCGCAGTGCGCGGTGTCCGGTAGTGGCGATGTGATGGGCGGCGAGGTAGGCGAAGACGATCGCGGGTCCGATGGTGGCGCCGGGTCCGGCATAGGTGTGGCCCATGACCGGTGTCGCGGTGTTGCCCGCGGCGTAGAGGCCTTCGATGACGGTGTGGTCGGCGCGCAGGACTCGGCTGTGTGTGTCGGTGACCAGACCGCCTTTCGTGCCGAGGTCGCCGGGTACCAGGCGGGCGGCGTAATAGGGGCC
The DNA here is from genome assembly GCF_036142455.1 of Nocardia salmonicida. NCBI lineage: Bacteria > Bacillati > Actinomycetota > Actinomycetes > Mycobacteriales > Nocardiaceae > Nocardia > Nocardia salmonicida. Next base: position 3,085,928 of record NZ_CP108014.1, on the reverse strand, counting down.
GGTGGCCAAGGCGCCGAGGTTGGGATTGGGGTGTTGACGGGGGTCGCCGTAGTAACGGTCGTAGGCGCTGTCGCCTCGACCGAAGTCCTCGTCGACACCGGTGCGGGCGAAGGTGTTGAACCGGTTCACCGTGCCGGTGAGTCGCTCGGCGGGCACGCCGATCTTGTCGGCGAGTTCGCCGATGGTGGCGGCGCGGGCGAGCACACCGGCATCGAACCAACGCCGGGGCAGGGGTTGTCGCGGGGGAAGGCCCGCGAACAGGTAGCGGTTGCGGTAGCGCTGGTCGAAGATCAGCCAAGCGGGCAGGTTTTCCGCTGGACCGTCGCCCTGTCCGTATTCTCCGCCGTACATGCGGTGTACGGCATCGACATAGGGCAATGATTCATTCATGAACCGTTGGCCGCGGTCGTTGACGATGAGGCTGCCGGGCAGATTCCGTTCAGCCAGGCAGAACCACGGTTGACGAGGTAACGGGATCGATGGTCCCCACCAGGAGTCGTTCATGAATCCGGTCGCCGCGCCCAGAGCGGCACCGGCAGCGATACCGTCGCCGGTGTTGGCGGCGGCGCCGACGGTCCACTCCGAGCCGATGGGTGCGCGCTGATGTAGTTGACGGAGAGCAGAATTGCGTTCGAAGCCGCCACACGCCAAGATCACCCCGGCTCGCGCGGTGATGCGGTGTTCACGGCCGCCACGGCGCACGATCGCGCCGGTGACTCGGTCATCGGTGCGGATCAACTCGAGAAGTGGGGTGTCGAGCAGCAGCGGGACCCCGGCGTCGAGCATCCCTGTCCGCAACATGGCGCTCAACGCCTGGCCGCGAGCGAGTAGGTGACGGCCTCGGACGCGAGCGGTGAGCCAGCGGGCGGCGATTCGGATCGCGTGCCAGGGCGCACGGGGATTGCGCAACCCGAGGTGGATCTGACGGAAGTCGGCCTGGGTGAGCACGAAATTGCGGGGGGCCTTCGAGTAGTCGGGTTCGAGGGTGGCCAACTCCGCACCAAGCCCTCGGGCGTCGAAGGGGGAAGGTTCGATGGAACGCCCGTGGCTGCGACCACCTTCGGCCTCGGGGTAGTAGTCGCTGTAACCAGGCACCCACCGCATCCGCAGCGGGCTGTGAGCAGTGAGGAAGTCGAATACCTGCGGCCCGTGGTCGATATAGGTGTCGATCTTGTCCTTGTCGACTGCTGGGCCGATGATGTCGGTCAGATAGGTGCGCGCGGCCTCGAGGTCGTCATCAGGCGCTTCCTGGCGCAGCACGGTATTGCTCGGAATCCAGACGCCACCTCCGGACCTGGCGGTGGATCCGCCCCAATGGGTGGCCTTTTCGACGACGAGTACCGAAAGCCCGTGGTGGGCAGCGGTGATCGCGGCGGTCATCCCGGCGGCGCCGGAGCCGACCACCAGTACGTCGACGGTGTCGGTATCGCTGTGTTCTGGGTGCATGACTGGGGTGGATTCCTATCTGTGAAATACATCGGGAGCCAGGGAGATCAAGCCTCGGCGCTACGCCATCGAGGGCCATGAACTGCGGCCAGCGCGGATTCCATACACATCGGCAGCGACGTCGCCGGGTCTTGTGCGTCGCGTAGCCATTGCAGGAGACCGAACTCCGCGGCCGCGAGCATCAGATGCACCAACAGTCCCGGCGTGGGATCGGCCTCGGGATCGCGTGACATCCGGTTGGCGACGAGTTCGACCAACCGGACCCGATGATCGGGCGGGATCAACGTGACCCGCTCCAGCAGGTGCGGTGCTGTCGTGAACGCCGCTCGCCACTGCTCGAGCTCCTCGACCGCCATGGACGTCGAACGCGCAAGGATCGCCCCCGCCAACGCGATATCGGCCGGCTCGTTTCCGGGCCGGGCCTCCAACAGGCCGGCGATACCGGCACCTCCTTCCCGTACCGGTTCGAGCAGCAGATCCTCCTTGCTCCGCACATGCCGGAAATACGTACTCGGCGATACCCCCGCCTCAGTCGCGATCTGCTCGGTGGTCACCGCCTCGAACCCCGACCGTGCGAACAACCCGTAGGCCGCCCGCTGAATGTCGTCGCGAACCCGACGACGTTGCCGATCGCGCAATGACACCGCCCACCACCTTTCGAGAACCGTGCGACGAACTATCCACCGCATCACAGGTGAAAGTATCACTCGAGATGACAGTCACTGTCAATGTGGTTCTTAGTGTCAATCAATTGGTCACGAATACGCTCTCGCGAGCGTCGGGTTCGAGTGACCGGCCCATGGCCGCGTTCTCCCACTGGGCGGAAACACCAGGTCGATGCCCGTCGGCGGCTGCCTACGGTCGGCGGATGGAAGCCACGAAGGTCTACGTGATCGACACCGTAGTGACGAAGCCGGGCCGCGCCAGAGAATTCGTCGACGCCTATCTGCGCGACTACGCGCCGGGCGCGCGGGAACGCGGCATGGTGCTGGAGCGGATCGTGGTGAGCCCGCCCGTGTGGTTCCCGGACGAGTCGAACACGGTCATCGCGAGTTGGGTGCTCGAGGGTGCTCAGGGCTGGTGGGCGATGACCTGGCAGGGGCGTCGCGACGAGTCGGTGCGGCAGTGGTGGGCCGCGGCGGCGGACCTGATCGTCGAACGGACTCGCGCCACCGGTGCGCTCGCCGCCGATGTCGACAGGCTCGGCGATGTTTGAGGTGACGCGGCTGGTGCATCTCTCGCCCGACGTCGACCCCTACGCACGTGACCGGTTGATGACCGGGCTGCGTGGAATCGCCGCTCCGGTGGCGCGCCGCGTGTTGGTCCAACCCACGTTGCCGGGAGTCCGCAACGGCGGTGATGTGCTGGTGCACTTGCGCTTCGACGAGTCCGCCGACTGGACGGGGACCACTGCCGAGGTGGACACGCTGCTGAGTGAGAGTCCGGTGGCCCACGTCGACGGCGCCGAATATCAGGGCGGCACAACGGGTATCGCCGAACCGGACGCCACCGGATCGGTGTACCGGGTCCTGCTGCTACGTGTCGCGCCGGGCACACCGCGCGCGACGATCGAGCGCTTCGAAGCGGACCTGCTGCGGATGCCCCGCTATCTACCGAGCATCCGGTCCTGGCAGTTGAGCCGGGTCACGCGCGGTACCGGATCCTCGCCGTGGACCCATGTCTGGGAACAGGAGTTCACCGACCTGGACGGCCTCGCCGGCCCCTATCTGATGCATCCCGTCCACTGGGCGTACGTCGACCGATGGTTCGATCCCGAATGTCCCGAAGTGATTGTCCGCGACCGTATCTGTCACAGCTTCTGCGTGAACAGTCCGGCCTGACCCTCGCGCCGGTCGCCGCCCGAATCCGGGCCGGCGACTCGGTGAGGTGATGGATCAGGCTGTGCGCGGACCACGCTGCTCCGCGTACGGACGCGCCGCCGGGCCCACCCCGAGCGGGCGGGGATGCTGCTGCAACGTCGGATGCACCCGCACCCGGCCGTCGTCGACGTGGCGCCAGATATTGAGCGCGGTCGTGCGCACCGGCGCGCTGAGACGGTGATCGAACAGCATCCGATCCAGCGGCCCGCACACCGACACCGCCGCCACAGCGGCCTCGCCGAGATCGCCGATGGGCGCCGCGATACAGCCGAAGCCCGGCAGGGATTCCTCGCGTTCGACGGCGATTCCGTGCGCGCGCACCTTGTCCAGTTCGGTGTCGAGCTGGGCCTTGGTGGTGATCGAGTAGCGCGTGCGCGCGCCGACCTGGCCTGCGAGGGCGTCGGCGATGCGGCGCTCGTCGGAGTAGGCCAGGATCGCTTTGCCGACCGCGGTGCAGGCGGCGGGGCGCCTGCCGCCGACGCGGGTGGGCACCACCGCCGACAGCTCGCCGCCGACCTTGTCGAGGTAGACGACGTCGGGACCGTCCAGCACGGCCAGGTGCACGACGAACCCGGTGACCCGGTGCAGCTCGTGCAGGAACGGCATCGCCGCACGGTGCAGCCGGTCCTGGTGCACCGCCAGCGAGCCGAGCTCCATCAGCCGGATGCCGAGCTCGTAGTCGCGCCCTTCACGACGTAGCCAGCGCAGCTGCACCAGCCGATCGAGCATGCGATGCGCCGAGGACCGGGGTAGACCGGTGCGCCGGACGATCTGGGCGAGGGTGAGCCTGCCCGGGCCGTCGAAGGCGTCGAGCAGCAGGGACGCGCGATCGAGGATCGCGCTCGGGGTGGTGGCCTCGGCCTGGATGACCATGAGCTCTCCATTCGGATCTACGAGCTGATGCCCACTCGCATATTTCGATTAGGCATATACCTATTCATACCATCCGTTGTGGTCGTTGTCACATGATTCGGCAGGTCCATATCAAGACGACGGCCCCCGGTCCGAGCGATGGGCTCGGGCCGGGGGCCGTCGTGGGTCGGGTACGGGGTTACATCGCCGCGAGCGGCTCGCTACCGGACCAGTCGTGGCCCCAGTAGCTGTCGGCGGTGATCTCCTCAGCGCTGTAGGAGGTCTCGTCGACCCGCATGCCTTCGGTGCCGAACTCGATGTCCCAGCCGCCGGGCGCGCGGACGTAGAACGAGACCATCTTGTCGTTGGTGTGCCTGCCCAGCGTGGACGACACCGAGAAGCCGTCCTTGGTCACCCGGTCCAGCGCCTGACCGACAGCGTCGAGGCTGTCGACCTCCACCATGATGTGCACCAGGCCGGGCGCGCCGCCGTGCGGAGCCGGGCACAGCGCCAGGCTGTGATGGCGTTCGTTGACGCCGAGGAACCGCACCCGCATCGGGCCGTACTCCGGCGGCGCCGGGATCCGGAAGGCGCCACGCGGCAGGAACCCGAGCACGTCGGTGTAGAAATCGAACGCGCCGTTGGGGTCCATCGTCGGCAGCACGACATGGCCGAGGCCCTGTGCGCCGGTCACGAATTTCGCGCCGAACGGCGTCACCACCGGACTGTGGTCGAGCACCGCGCCGTGGAACACCTCGAGGGTGGCGCCGGTCGGGTCCTGGAAGGTGATGACCTCCTCGACCCGGCGTGCGTCGGCCTCCTCGACCGACAGCGGTTTCACCGCGATCCCGGCCGCCGTCACGGCTTCCTGCACGCGGAGCAGGGCCGCGTGGTCGCGCACTTCCCAGCCGATCGTCACGATGGCGTCGCTGTCACCGGGCACGATCGTGATCCGCGCCGCGCGCTCGTCCATGCGCAGATACAGCGCGTTCTCGTCGGGCCCGTTGCCCTGCGCGAAGCCGAGCACCTCGAACGCGAATTTGCGCCAGCGGTCCATGTCGGCGGTCTGGATCTTGACGTAGCCGAGGCCTTTGATGTCTGTCATTTCCGTTGTCCTTCTGGGTATTCGGGTCAGATCATCGAGCGCAGGTTGTCCGCGGGCTCGAGACCGAGGGAGCTGACGGCCGAGGCGTGATACACCGTGCTCGGCACGTGGATGGCGTGGGCGAGGCCGACGTGCGCGTCGCGCCAATAGCGCTGCAGCGGCTTGTCGATCCGCATGGCGTTGCCGCCGGAACGGGCGAAGATCTGGTCCACGGCGGTGACCGCGCGCCAGGCCGCGCGGACCTGGGTGCGCCGGACCGCGGCCCGCTCGGCGAAGCTGATCTCCTTGCCGGCGTCGACGGCGTCGAAGATCATGTCGGCGTTCGCGAGGAGTTCCTGGCGCGCGGCGTTGATGTCGGCGGCGGCCTCGCCGATGGCGAACAGCACGTACGGATCGTCCTTGACCGCGGTGCCCTGTGCGCCGACGCGGTCGCGCTGGTAGTCCAGGTGCGCGGCCAGCGCGCCCTCGGCGATGCCGACCACCGCGGAGCTGATGCCCAGCGGGAACATCGTCGACCACGGCATCTTGTACAGCGTCTCGGTGACCCCGTACTCCTTCTGCGCGGTGCCGTCGATGACGTGGTCGCCGTTCATCACCCGATAGTCGGGCACGAACGCGTCCTTGACGATGATGTCCTTGGAACCGGTGCCCTTGAGGCCCACCACATTCCAGGAGTCCTCGACGATCTGGTAGTCCTGGCGCGGCAGGATCATGTGCAGCATCGTCGGCGGCATGGCCATCTTGCCCTCGGTGTCACCGAGCATGGCGCCGAGGAAGATCCAGTCGCAGTGATCGGTGCCGGAACTGAACTGCCAGCGGCCGTTGAAGATGTAGCCGCCGTCGACCGGTCGGGCGATGCCGGTCGGCGCGTAGGGCGAGGCCATCCAGGTGTCGTGGTCGTCGGCCCACACCTCGTCCTGCACCTTCGGGTCGGCGAAGGCCAGCTGCCACGGGTGCACGCCGACGATGCCGGCGATCCAGCCACTGGCCGGGTCGAGCGCGGCGGTAGCCATCACCGTCTCGGCGAACTCGCGCGGGTGCGCCTCGTAACCGCTGTACTTCTTGGGCTGGAGCAGACGGATCGGGCCCGCCGTCTTCAGCAGCTGGGCCGTGGCATCGGGCAGCTGCCCGAGACGCTCCGCCTCCGGTGCCTGCTCGCGCAGCTGGTCCGCGATGGCGGCGATATTGTCGAGAACTCTGGTCATCTCCGATGATGCTTTCTGTTCGTGGTGGGGTGAGGGATCAGGACATGGTGTCGATGACGGCGCCGCGGGCGATGTTGTCGGCGACCTCGGCTTCCCAGCTCGTCACCGCGCGGTCGGTATCGATCTCGAACTCGAACCGCTTGGTCATGTCCTCGGTGACGTCGTCGACGTCGACATAGAACTGCTTGTACCAACGGCGCAGCTGATACACCGGGCCGTCTTCCTCCGACAGCAGCGGATTGTCGATGGGCGCCTTGTTCTTCCAGATCTCGACGTCCTGCTCGAAGCCGTACTCGACGCCCTGCGCGAACTGCGCCGCCATCGCGTCGGCGTCCTCGTCGGACATGCCCTCCGGCTTCTTCACCATCGCGCCGTACTGCAGCACGAACGAGTTCTCGTCGACCGGGTAGTGGCAGTTGACGAGCACCGTCTCGATAGTCATGCCCTGCGCCTCGCTCCACAGCCAGTCGAGCATGTAGGACGGACCGAAATACGACGCGTCCGAGCGCAGGGTGGAATTCGGATCGTCGTAGCTGGTGCCGACCGTGATATCCATGCGCGGGGTCGAGCGCATGTACTGGGTGGCGACGTGACCCTCGAAGACGTTCTTGAAATAGCGCGGGAACGAGTAGTGCACGTAGAAGAAGTGCGCCATGTCGACGACGTTGTCGACGATCTCGCGACAGTGCGAGCCCTCGATCAGAATCGAATTCCAGGTCAGGTCGGTCCATTCCGGGGTGCCGTAGCCCTCGATCTCGGGAATGGTCACCTCGTCGGTGGGCTTGCTGCCCTGCGGGTCGTGCCAGACGTAGAGCTGGCCGTTGCGCTCGAGCGTCGGCCAGGTGCGCGTCTTGGCCAGCGGCGGGACCCGGCGCGCGTACGGAATCGCCGTGCACTTGCCGTTGCCGCCCCAGCGCCAGTCGTGGAACGGGCAGGCGATCGAGTCGCCCTTGATGGTGCCGTGGGCCAGGTTGCCGCCCATGTGGCGGCAGTAGCCGTCGAGTACGTGCAGCGCGCCGTCGGATTCGGACTGGAACACCACGAGCATGGTGCCGAAGGCCTTCACCTCGTGCGGGTTGCCGTCGCGGAACGACGAGAGCAGGCCGAGGCAGTGCCAGCCGCGCGCGAAGCGGGTGGGCGCGGCAGCAGCCTCGATCTGTCGGTAGTCGGTGGCGTCGGGTGTTCGGCCGTTCGGCGGGTTCTCCGGCATCGAAACCTCCATGTTCGGACGGAGTGGGGATGAGCTGCGCCGATGGTCGCGCTGTGCGCGGGTGTTCGGGCCGTCGCGTTCCCGGTCAGCGGACATGTTTTCGGCGCGGTCGACCCGGCGTCCCGATGAGTGGGAGCGGAACCGATCACAACGGGCGCAGCGGTCCTACCGTGACGGCATGCTCCTGGAAACCGATGCCATCCGGCTGTTCGCCGAGGCGGCGCGCTCGCACAACCCGGCCTACCGGCTCGCCGATCGGCCGGTGGTGCCGCCGACCTTCCTGCCCGCCGACGGATTCGCCTCCGGCGTGGGGGAGCGGGTCGAGACCGATCATCGGTTCTTCGGTCCGCCGCCCCGCGCGGGTGACCAGCTGACCGCGATTCGCGCGGGCGCGACCACCGACCAGCCCGCCGCCGTCGCCACGGAGTCGCTGACCCGATACTTCGACCGCACCGGCGGTCTGGTCGCCGAATCCTGGGCTACGGCGGAAACCTTTGCGGGCGAGCAGGTGTCGCCACAGGCGGCGGCGCTGTTGGCGACCTATGCCACCGACTGGCTCGGGGCCGAGGCTATCCGCCGATTCCGTACCAGGTCGGTGCGACCTCTGCCGCCCGGTGAGGTCATGTCCTGTTCGGGCCGCGTCACGCAGAGCTATGTGCAGGACGGCGAATCGCGCGTCGATGTCGCACTGGCCGGCGCCGATGCCGCGGGCAACGTCGTCGTGCGGGCGTGGGCGACGTTCACGGTGACCGATGACGCGACTCCGGACCCGGCCGGGCGGCCCGCGAACGGGTAGTCGACTACTCGTGAGGATGTCTCCGGCGGCGGCGACGATGGTGTTCGAACTACCGATACACCACGTCCGCCTGCTGGAAGGGGCACCCGATGACCGCCAACCTGGCTACCGCGTCGACGAACGGTAGCGCGAGCGACACGCTGCGCACCGGATACGACCCGGACTTTCTCGGGCCCAGGGTCGAGGTCCCGGAACTGGATGCCGCGGTCCGCGCTGACGCGGTTCGCTTGGACGGCTCCGACGTCATCGACTACACGCACTTCTCGTTGGCGTTGAGCACGCCGCGACGGTTCGCGTTCTGGGTGGCCTGGAACATCGACGGCGCCGCGATGCGGAAACTGCCTCGCACCGGCATCGACTTCGTCAAAGATCCGCGTATCCCGGCCGAGGTGCAGGTGGGAAACGAACTGTACCAACGGAATCGGCTCGATCGTGGACACCTGGCGCGGCGCGCGGATCTGCTGTGGGGCACCGAGACCGAAGCCGAGCAGGCCAATATCGACTCGTTCTTCTACACCAACATCACCCCGCAGATGGACGACTTCAACCAGAGCAGCCGCGCCGGGGTGTGGGGGCAGCTCGAAGACGCGGTCTTCGCCGACGTCGACATCGACGACCTCAAGGTGAGCGTCTTCGGCGGACCCGCTTTCCGCGCCGACGACCAGGTGCATCGTGGCGTGGCATTGCCGCGGGAGTACTGGAAGGTGATCTGCTTCGTGGCGGGAAACCGGCTGCGGTGCAAGGCGTTTCTGCTGACCCAGCACCTCGACGAACTCGAAGCGCTCGCGCTCGACGAGTTCCGCGTCTTCCAGGTAGCGGTGCCCGAGATCGAGCAACGAGCACGCTGCCGATTCCCCGCGGCCCTGCACATCGCCGACACGTTCGTGACCCAGGAGTCGGTCGACCGCCGTCGCCCGCTCGAGTCGACGGCCGACATCAGCTGGTAATTCCTACGGGACGCCGAGGACGGCAGGGTCAGGACGTCGCGGCCCGCTGCGCCGCGACGCGCGCCCACACCTGCGGATCGGTGCGCGGGCCGCCCGGCGTGGCTGCGCCGTATCGCTGGATCTGGGCGTCGATGTCCAGCGGCGCGGTCAGCGAGGTGCCCGGCGCGAGTGCGGCCTCGACGTGTTCATCGGGGACCAGCCAACACACCTCGAACTCGATGCCGTCCGGGTCGCGGGCGTAGAGCGCTTTGGTCGACCCGTGGTCACTGGCCCCCGTCAGCGCGTGCGCCGCCGCCAGGCGGTCCCGGACGGCTACGAGCTCGGACAAAGTGTCCACTTCCCACGCGACGTGATAGAGCCCGACCGAGCCCGTGGGTCCGGACGCGGGTGTCCTGGCCTGGAAGAGCCCGAGGTCGTGGTCGTTGGCCGAGCCGGGGGAGCGCAGAAACGCGCCGCCGGGAAATCCTTCGGGGAGCCGCTCGAATCCGAGCACGTCCTCGTAGAACGCGATACTGCGCGGCAGATCCGCGACGAACAGAACGATGTGGTTGATTCCCCGCATCTCCGGTGGCCTCCTCGATCGAAAGTTCTCGCCTCCTGACAGTCCCACGCCGGTGGCGACGACACCACCGGATGACCGGTAAGCGGGAGACTTCCTGCCCGCCGACGCCCCCGCTCCGGTGGAGCGCTGCTCAGTCCGGCGCCGAGCCGGGCAGGTGCGGATCCATCCATCGCAGCATCCGGTCGACCGAATCCGCGCAGTCGCCCTCCGAGCCGGACTCGGCCCACTCGATCAGCGCGGCGAAGGTGGCGGACTGATACGCGGTCGCGATGGCCCGGCAGACGGCGGCGGGGGAGCCGGGCAGCCGGTCGGCCAGGTAGCCCGACAGCGTATCGATCCACGGCCGGTAGATCCGGGGAGCGGTCGCAGCCAGCTCGGGTTCCGAGGAGATCAGCCGCAGCCAGCCCGCGGCCAGCTCCTGGATTTGCGGATCGCGGGATACCGATTCGACGATCGCGGTCCGGACGACCACCGCGGGCGGCTCCTCGGGGGCGGCGGCGCCGAGTGCGGATTGCAGGCGCTCGGTCGCAGGCGCGACGCCGATCCAGGCGATCTCGGATCGGGACGAGAAGTGCCGCAACAGGGTGCGGGTGCTGATCCCCGTGGCCTCGGCGAGATCGTTCCAGCTTGTGGTGGCGAAACCGCGGTCGGCCCACAGACGCAGTGCGCCGGCCGACACGGCCCTGGTGTCCAGCACGGAGGGACGGCCGGGGCGGCGGGGCGCTGGCTGGGTCACCACGAAAGCCAAACAGTTTTGGCGAAGTGTGTCAATATCGGTGAGACCTCACCGAAAAACAGGAGAAACAGTATGGATTTCGTCAACTTGTCCGCGATCGTCACCGGTGGTGCGTCGGGTCTCGGCTTGGCGACCGTGCAGGAACTGCACGCCAAGGGCGCCAAGGTCGTCATCGTCGACCTCCCCTCGTCCAACGGTGCGGCCGTCGCCAAGGAACTGGGCGAGGGCGCGGCCTTCGCGGCCGCGGACGTGACCGATGAATCGGCGGTTGCCGCGGCACTCGACGTCGCTGAATCGCTCGCTCCGCTGCGGATCGCCGTGAACTGCGCAGGCATCGGCAACGCGATCAAGACCGTCGGCAAGAAGGGCGCGTTCCCGCTCGCCGATTTCACCAAGGTGATCAACGTCAACCTTGTCGGCACGTTCAACGTGATCCGGCTGGCCGCCGAACGCATGGCGGGCACCGACCCGGTCGGTGAGGAGCGGGGCGTCATCATCAACACCGCCTCCGTCGCCGCCTACGACGGCCAGATCGGCCAGGCCGCCTACGCCGCGTCCAAGGGCGGCATCGTCGGCCTGACCCTGCCGATCGCGCGTGACCTGGCGAGCTACAAGATCCGCGTCGTCACGATCGCGCCCGGACTGTTCCGCACTCCGCTGTTCGAGACGCTGCCGGAGGAGGCGCTGCAGTCCCTCGGCGCGCAGGTGCCGCACCCCTCGCGTCTGGGGCAGCCCACCGAGTTCGCCGCGCTGGCTCGCCACATCGTGGAGAACCCGATGCTCAACGGCGAGACCATCCGCCTCGACGGCGCCATCCGGATGGCGCCGCGCTGAGTCGATCTGTGCGACAACGGCATCCGGCCGGGCAGTGCGCCCGGCCGGATGCCGTTGTCACTCGGCCGCCCCGGTGATGTTGCGGGCCATCCCGCCGAAGATGATCGCGTGAAAGGGACTGAGGGACTTCCAATAGAGGTGTCCGGCCAGTCCGTGTGGTTCGAACAGGGCCCGCTGGCGGTAATGCGCGCCGCCGCCGTCGGCCGGGGTGACCGACAGCTCGAGCCAGCCTCGTCCGGGCACGCGCATCTCCGCGCGCAAGCGCAGCAACCGTCCGCGGTCGAGGTGTTCGACCCGCCACCAGTCCAGCGCCTCGCCCACGTGCAGGCGATGTGGGTCGCGCCTGCCGCGGCGGAGGCCGACGCCGCCGGACAGGCGGTCGATCCACCCGCGCAGTGCCCAGGCCAGCGGGAAGGAGTACCACCCGTGTTCGCCGCCGACGGCTTCGACGACGGCCCACAGCGTGGCCGGGTCGGCAGTCGTGTCCCGCTCGCGCACATCGCTGTAGAGCGTGCCGCCGGACCAGTCCGGATCGGTGGGCAGCGGATCGGACGGGGCATCGGCCAGGCCGGCATCCGACCATCGGGTGGGCACGTCCCGATCGCGAATGCGGTGCAGTGCCAAGCTCACCGCGCCGAGATAGGAAGTGAGCCCCTCCGGCGGGTCGGGGATGTGGTCGGCGATGCGGTGTTCGGCGCAGACCACGTCGTTGACAAGCGATTCCATCAGCGGCACGGCGAGTGCCTTCGGTACCGGGGTGACCAGGTTGACCCATTGCGCCGACAGCCACGGCGTGAGTACCGGCACCGGCAGGATCACCCGCCGCGGCAGCCCCGCCGCCACGGCGTAGCCACGCATCATGCCCTCATAGGTGAGCACATCGGGCCCGCCGATATCGAAGGCGTCGTTGACGGTGTCGGGCAGGTCGGCCGCGTGCACCAGGTAGTGCAGGACATCGCGCACCGCGATGGGCTGGATCCGGCTGCGCACCCAGCGCGGCGTCACCATGACCGGTAGCCGTTCCGTCAGATACCTCAGCATCTCGAAACTGGCCGAGCCCGAACCGATGATCACCGCCGCCCGCAACACCACGGCGGGCGTCGGTGCGTCCAGCAGGATCTGGCCCACCTCCGCCCGTGAGGCGAGGTGGCGCGACAACTCCTGGCCGCTGGGGGTGATGCCGCCCAGATACACCGATCTGGTCAGGCCCGCCCGCGCGGATTCCGCCGCGACCAGGCGCGCCGCCTCGCGATCCACGTGCTCGAAATCGGCGCGGCCCAGGGAATGGACGAGGTAGTAGAGCACTTCCTGTCCGTCCAGCGCGGCACGGACATCCTCGGCCTGGGTGACGTCGCCGCGCACGACCTCGACCTGTTCCCGCCACGCCGCGTCGACGAGTTTGCCCGGGTCTCGGGCCAGCACCCGGACCGTGTGCCCGGCATCGAGCAGTTCCGGAACGAGTCGGCCACCCAGATATCCGGTGGCGCCGAACACTACACAGCGCATAGCGGTTCACTCCTGTCCGACGAGTCACAGCACGGGGTTCGACAAGACATCGACGGCCTCCTCCAGAGAGCTGAGCCGCCGCCCGATGACGACGTCCGTCCAGCCGGGACCGGCGGACATTACCGGACCTCGCCCGGCGAGCGCGTGAAGCGCGGCGGGTGCCGCGGTCGCGGGCGTCTGCGACCACAGCACGACGACGGCGGGATGTGTCCGCCGCGACAACGATTGGGCCAGCGCGTCGTCGGGCACATTCGCACCGAGAAGCAGTGCGGCCCTGCCCTTCTCGGCGAGTGCGGCACGCAGAATCTCGAGCGGCAGCACATGGTGTTCGCCCGCGGTACAGGCGAGGACGACCTCCGGCTCTCGACCCGCATCGGTCAAGGGCGGGACACAGCGATGCAGACTGGTCGTGATCGCCCACGACAGCAGGTGTTCGACGTCGATGTAGCCGCGGCCCTGCTGCTGACGAGTCACGATGTGCTCGAAGGCGGGTCGGCACAGCTGGTTCCAGGTGGGCACGACGCCGTGATGGGTGATGTGCGCCGCCAGCAGGTCCAGCAGCCGGGAGATGTCCATGTTCTCGGCGGCGATGATCACCGGATCGACCGCGCCGAGCTCCGGCTCGGGGGCGCGCACGGTGCGCGCGGCCTGCGCGGCGCTTCCCGGAGTGGCGCCGGCCCTGACCAATTCGACCATTTTGGTGGCCACGGCCAGGTCGGCACCGGTGTAGTGGCGGTGCCGACCTGGCAGATGCCCGCGCGGGCCGAGGTCGTAGCGCTGATTCCAGCTGCGCAGGGTGGCGACCGGAACTCCCAGCAGGCGCGCTACGGTGCCGACGGTCAGCTCCGTCGCCGCCTGAGGGCCGTCCGGTGTGGCCGTCATGGCCGGTGAGCGCCCCGTTCGAGCACCGGCCGGGTTCTCCCGCGACGCTCGTAGACAGCGCCGGCCAGACACAGCAGTCCCCACGTCGAGGTCACCGCGAGAGTCTTGCCGAGTTCGGGACGGCCCCTCAGCGCGTGGGCGAACACGGCGGTATCGGCGGCGTCCGAGCCGATCCGGACGAAGGCGGCCACGGTGCGCGCACGGGCGCCGGTCGCCGTGACCGAGGCGAGCCCGGAGAGCACATCGCGCAGCGCGACCGAGCGGGCCAACGCGCGCAGTTCGGGTTCCGCGCCGGTGCCGAGCCCGCTGGGTCGCAGCAAGATCTCGGGTCGGACGGTGACCGCGACGCCGTAGGCCGCGGTCGCGACGCCGAGGATCCTCGAGGGCGTGGTCGGGTTCATCGCGCCACCACCGCATCGAGCTCGGCCGACGAGCTCCGTCGAAGGATCAGTTGCAGCGCATCCAGATACCCGGAGCGGAAGCCGGCTTCGGAGTAGGCGAGATACAGCCGCCACATTCGCTGGAAGACCTCGTCGAAACCCAGTGCGGTGACCTGGGCGTCGGCGGCGGTGAACCTGTCCTGCCACAGTCGCAGGGTGTGCGCGTAGTGCTGTCCCATGGCGCTCCGATCTACGAGTTCCAGGTCGGTGTGGTCCGAGAGCAGTTGCGCCAGCAGTTCTTCCGAGGGGAGGAAGCCGCCGGGGAAGATGTATTTCTGCACCCAGGTGTGGGTCGCGCGGCCGGCCAGCATCCGATCGTGCGGCATGGTGATGACCTGCACCGCGACGTGACCACCCGGCGCGAGCAGTCGCTCGAGCACGGTCAGGTAGTCCGCCAGGTACTCGTAGCCGACGGCTTCGATCATCTCCACCGAGATCACCGCGTCGTAGCTGCCGTCGACATCGCGGTAGTCGCGCAGTTCGATCGTCACGCGGTCGGCGAGGTCGGCCGCGGCCACGCGCTGCTGGGCCAGCACGAGCTGTTGCGCCGAGAGCGTCACGGAGCGGACGGTCGCGCCGCGCTGTGCGGCTCGGATGGCGAGTTCGCCCCAGCCGGTGCCGATTTCGAGCACAGAGCTGCCCGGTCCGACGTTCGCGGCGTCGAGCAGGCGGTCTATCTTGGCGTGCTGGGCGGCGGCGAGGTCGTCCCACTCCGGGGCGGGGTCGAGCCGGTCGAACAGCGCCGACGAGTACGTCATGGTCTCGTCGAGGAACAATGCGAAGAAGTCGTTGGACAGGTCGTAGTGGTGCGCGGCATTGCTGCGGGCACCGGCGGGCGTGGCCCTGGTTCGGCTGGGTTGTCCGGGCAGAAAGAGGGGACGCAGTGCTTGCAGCGGCGCCGGGACCAAGGCGCTCAGGTCCGAGGCCAGCACGGTGAGGACCGCCGTCGGGTCCGGTGCCGACCAGTCGCCCGTCATGTACGCCTCGCCGAATCCGATGAGGCCGGTCGCGCCGAGCCGGGTGGCGAACGCGTCCGGGTCGTGCAGGACCATCCGCGGGGCCGTCGGGTCGTCGACGCCGCCGCCGAACATCGTGCCGTCGGGCAGTTCGACCCGCAGCGCGAGCCGTTGCGCGGCCCGGCGGAACAATGCCGCCGCCACCAGCCGACCGGCGCCGGCGCGGACTCCGCGAGGTACCTCGGCCAGGTGCGGCCATCGGTCGACGAACGCGGTGACAGGCGGCGCACCGCAGGTGGAGATGGTGGTCATGACAGAGCCTCCTGGGAGAGATGCGGTGTGCGTGGCACGATCGGCAGACCCCGATGCCACAGGCGTAGGCCCTGCCATCGGATGCGCGCGGCGATGCGCCAGGTTTCGATCGGGTGCGCGAGAACCGCGCTGGTCACAGTGCGGCGGGTCGCGGGGCGGACGAGGCCGCGGACGGTGGCGTCGAAGGTGGACCGGCCGTCCGGTCCCTCGAGCGATATCGCCAACCGCAGCCGTGTGTCGGGAACCGGGAGACGCAGCCGGTAGCGCCCGGTCACCGGGTTGAACGGCGAGACGTAGAACTCCTTGGCGACCGACGGATTCGGCTCCGGCGACACGAGATAGCGATGGCGTTCACCGTAGGTGTTGTGCACTTCGGCGAGCACGCACCGCAGGGCGCCGGTGTCGTCGTGGCACCAGAACACGGTGAGCGGGTTGAAGACGTAGCCGAAGATCCGCGCGTTGGCGAGCATGAGTATCTGTCCGCCACGCAGATCGATGCCCTGCTGGGCGAGATGGTCGACGACGTTGTCGCGCAGCGTGGCCGACGGATCACCGAGATGGTCGCGGGCATGGAAGCCGGCGAACGGTCGCAACGGCCAGGGCAGGCTCGGCAGTTCGTCGACGTCGACGAGCCAGCTGTAGCTGCGATAGGCGAACAGGTGCCGCACCGGTTCGCGACGCGAATGGCGGATCACCGTGCGCACCAGCCGGGCTCGGGTCATCGCACCTCCTGCTTGACCGCCGGGGCGACCGCGGGACGCGGTTGCCACAGACCGCCGATGCGTTCGGCCGCGCGCAGCCCCGACAGCGCGCCGTCCTCGTGGAATCCCCACCCGTGGTAGGCGCCGGCGAAGGCCACGGTCTGGTCGCCGATCTCGGACAGTCGCCGTCGGGCGGCCATCGAACGCGGCGTGTACTGCGGGTGTTCGTAGGTCATCGTGGCGACAACCGCGTCCGGCGCCACCCGGCCGTCGTCGCCGAGGGTAACCAGGAATCGGCGATCGACGGTGGCGGGCAGCCGGTGCAGCCGGGTCAGGTCGTAGCTCACGAGCACCCGGTCCGGGGAGGAATCACAGTGCGGCAGTCGGTAGTTCCACGACGCGCGGGCCGCGGTGCGGCGGGGCAGCACGGACTCGTCGGTGTGCAGCACGGTGTGGTTGGTCGAATAGGTCAGTGCGGCGAGGATGTCGGATTCCGCGGCGGTCGGCCGATCCAGCAGCCGCAACGCCTGACCGGGGTGGGTGGCGATCACGGCGGCGTCGAAGTGGTCCACCCGATCGGCGTCGTCGCGGACCTCGACCGAGCCCGCGGCGCGGTGGACGGCCCGCACCGGCACCGCCGTGCGCACCTCCTGCACGCCCTCGGCGACCGCTCGCACATAGGTGGCCGAGCCGCCGGTGACGGTGCGCCAGGTGGGGGAGCCGAACACGGTGAGCATGCCGTGGTGGTCGAGGAAGGTGAACAGGTAGCGGGCGGGGTAGCGCAGCGCGAGATCCGGCGGGCACGACCAGACCGCCGCCACCAGGGGAACCAGGAAGTGCGCGGTGAAATAGTCGGAGAAGGCGCTGGCTCGCAGGAATTCGCCCACGGTGCGCAGGTCGTCGCCGTGGTCGATGTCCAGTTCGGCGCGGGCCAGGCGGTGGAAGCGCGTGATCTCGCCGAGCATCCGCAGATAGGAGCCGCGGGTCAGGGACCGCGGTTCCGGGAAGATCCCGCGCAGCCCGTTGGCGCCGGCGTATTCGAGTCCACATCCGTCACAGCGGATCGACATCGACATGTCCGAGTCCTGCGTGCGCACGCCCAGCTCGCCGAACAAACGCTGCAGGGTCGGGTAGGTGCGGTCGTTGTGCACGATGAAGCCGGAATCCACGCCGAGCCACTCCCCGGTGCCGTCGGCGCGGGAATTCACCCGATGGGTGTGGGCATGGCCGCCGAGGCGAGCATCCGCTTCGTAGAGCACGACTTCACAGGTGCGGGCCAGCACCCAGGCCGCGGTGAGGCCGGCGACCCCACTGCCGATCACGGCCACCCGACGTCGATCACCGGTCATCGCTTGTCGCTTCCCCGGACCGCGACCGGTAGGTCCGGCGAATCGGCGATGTGTCGTTTCCTGCTGGGCGAGGTGGGGGTCATGACGTCCTCCGGAGTTCGGTCGGCCGGCGGACTGTCCGGCTCGCACTTTCGACGCTACCATTGAAACGACGCACAAACGATGCATAGATTGTCAGTCGATCGATCAGGCAGGGGCGCACGATGACCACTCACCTTCCGAGCTTCATCGACTCCGCACTCGACCGCACCGTCGTCCCCGGCTACAGCCGGATCGGCTTCCAGGTGCGAAGCCGAGGGTGGCC
The DNA here is from genome assembly GCF_036142455.1 of Nocardia salmonicida. Taxonomy (NCBI): domain Bacteria; kingdom Bacillati; phylum Actinomycetota; class Actinomycetes; order Mycobacteriales; family Nocardiaceae; genus Nocardia; species Nocardia salmonicida. The sequence continues at coordinate 3,067,905 of NZ_CP108014.1, read as the reverse complement.
GCCGTTCGCGCCGCAGGCGCTGCGGGGCCGGACCGCCATGGTCACCGGTGCGAACTCCGGCATCGGCAAGGCGATCGCCGTCGGTCTGGCCGAACTCGGCGCCGCGGTCATCTTGGTGGTGCGCAATACCGCGCGTGGGATCTCCGCGGCCGCGGAGATCGCCGAGGCTGTTCCCGGCGCCCTCGTCCAGGTGCGGCGATGCGATGTCGCCGACCTGGCGGACGTACGGGATTTCGCTGCCGATTTCGTCGGCCGGGCCGACCAGGTGGACATACTCGTCCACAACGCGGGAGTCATGCCCACCACCCGCACCGAGAGCCGACAGGGATACGAGCTGTGTGTGGCCACGCACGTCCTGGGACCGCTGCTGCTCACCGAAATGCTCTCACCGGCACTGCAGCGCGCAGGGGACGCGCAGGTGGTCCTGATGTCCTCGGGTGGCATGTACGCCCAGGCCGTTCATCCCGACGATCTCGAGTACCGCACCGGCGACTATCGCGGCGCCACCGCTTACGCCCGCTCGAAGCGGATGCAGGTCGCGCTCACGCCGATGCTGGCCGAACGTTATTTCGGAGCGGGCATCGCGGTGCACAGCATGCATCCCGGCTGGGTGAACACTCCGGGTGTCGCCACCTCGTTGCCCAGGTTTCGGGCGCTGACCGGCCCCTTGTTGCGCACGTCCGCCCAGGGCGCCGACACCGCGATCTGGCTCGCCGCCACCGACGGCTTGCCGTCCGGACTGTTCTGGCACGACCGCATGCCGCGGCCCGAGCACTACTCGCGGCGCACCATCGAGTCGGCCGCCGACCGCGATCGCCTGTGGGAGTTCTGCGCGAGTGCGACCGGCGTGACCGCGGGCAAGCCCTGATCGTAGCTCGAGGTAACGATGCGACTTCGATGCGATAAAGGGATGGGTCATGGTCGCGGAGGCCGTGCGGAGTGAGGCTCGGTTCGGCAGATGAGTGGGCGCTGCCGCGACCTTTGGGATGGGTCGAAGACGGCGGAGGGTGCCTTGATGCAGAATGTGAAGGTGAACGATAGGCCTGAGACGAAGGTTGGGGTGTTGGCTGCTGTGGGACCGATAGCTGTCGCGACACCTGTCCGCGGTTAGTTCGATGTCGGCAGGAAACCGGGGCAGGGTTCACGATGGGACCTGATGAAGACCGTTTCGATGCGGTGGAGCGGCTGCGTCGGAAATGGGAAGAGGCCAAGGCCTCCGAGGACGGCTCCGGTGCCGCCGCGGGCGGTGCATCGAATGTCGTCCGGCTGCCGAGGCTGCCGCGACGAGGTCGGGAGAAGGTCGACGAAGCTCGGCCTCGGCCGTGGCCCGCGGAGGAAGTCGACGATCCGGCGCCGACCCGACCGGTGACCCGTGCGGAATTGCAGGGCGAGACGGGTGCGTGGCTGTTCCATGGGGCAGCGCAGGCCGACGAGAACCCCGAGCACGAAGGCAATGTCATAGATTTCGGCGCGTCGCGTCGGAAGCGTACGGGGGCCGATTCTTCTCCCGGGCGTGCTCGGCCGAGGGTGATGCCGCGCAGAATCGGGACCGGCGACAATCCCGGCGGCGAGGCCGACACCGCACCGACGGACCGACCCGAGCGGTAATCGCGCGGATCAGGCGATCCCCAGGACACTCTCGGGTGCCGGGGCGAACGTCGACTCGAAATGACGGATGAGATCGTCCGGGGTAGCGGGGGAGGCGGCGTAGCCGAGGTAGCCGTCGGGGCGCACGACATAGGCCGCGCCGTCGGCGCAGTGGTATCGCCGGGCGAAGTCGTCGTCGCTGTCGCGGATGACCGGGAGGATCGTCGGGGCGATGGTGGCCCCCGGACTGGCGACGAGGTAGATGTCGAGGTGGTCGTCGGTCAGTTTCCGGAGCAGCCCGGCGTGGCGTTCCATCTCGGTGAGAGTGGCTGTGTCGCAGGTGTTGTCGACGTACCGGAGCAGCGTGTGCCCTGGTCCGGCGAGCAGCGGGAACAGACGGAAAGGTGGAGTCACGCCGTCTCTGGTCAGCCCGGTCGCGTCGGGAGCGCGGCTGCCCGCGAGGGAAGACCGCGCGCCGGTGGGGGATTCGGTGACGAGGGGGCTGTCCCGGTAGTCGATCAGCAGCTGCGCCTCGCGCAGCAGAACCCGTTCGGGGTCCGATTCGTCGCCGCCGATCCCGTCGCGGGCGTGCCGGACGGTGCGGCCGACCACCTCCTCGCCGACCGGCCTGCGCTCGGCGTCGTAGCTGGCCAGCAACGACGGCGCGGCCACCTCCGCGACCGCCAGCGCCAGCTTCCACGCGAGGTTGTGGGCGTCCTGGATGCCGGTGTTCATGCCCTGGGCGCCCGTGGGCGGGTGGATGTGGGCGGCATCGCCCGCGACGAAGACCCGTCCCCGACCGTAGGCGTCGACGATGCGATGGCTGATCCGGAAGACCGAGGACCAGCGCAGATGCGAGGCGGTCGTCGGCTCGGGCGCGAGCCGGTCGAGCACCGCCTGGATATCGGCCAGTCCGGGGCCGGGCCCGGTGCCGAGTCCGTGCTCGATCTTGTCGCCGCCGACGGAGGTGTCGATCTCGAGTTCCGGGGGAACCCGCATCGACACGCGGTAGCGGTGGTGGCCGGGCAACGGGATGCACACCAGCACGTCGTCGGTGACCCCGTTGGTCTGGTGCATCGACCGCACGTTGTAACCGTGCGGTTGTGACCAGTCCAGCTCGACATCGCCGAGCATGTACTGCTCCTCGAAGGCCGCACCCTCGAACGTCAGACCCAGCGTCTTGCGGACGGTGCTGTGCGCGCCGTCGCAGCCGACCAGATACCGGGCCCGCACCGTGTGCTCGCCCTCGGGTCCGGCGAGCACGGCATCCACACCATCCTCGTCCTGGGTGAACCCGACGAGCCGGACCCCGCGCTCCACGCGCGTGCCCAGCGACTCGAGGTGTCGGCGCAGAATCCGCTCGGTCTCGTACTGGGGGAGTCCGAGAAACCCGAAAGGAATCTCGGGCGGCAGCGTCAGATCCATTCGGTCGGCCTCGGTGCCGTTGACGTACACGATCTGACCGCGCATCAGGATCCCGGCGTCGAGGACCTCCCGCAGGATGCCCATCGCCTCGAACAGTTCCAGCGTGCGGGGTTGGATGCCCACCGCTTTCGCGTACTGCGGCGGATCGGATTGCGCGTCGATGATCCGGCACCGCACACCGTGTCGGACCACCTCCACGGCGGCCGCCGACCCCACCGGACCTGCGCCGACGATCAGAACATCGGTATCGAACATGCGACATCACCTCGCGCTGGAAGCCCCCGCCTCATGTTGGTCCGCTGATCGTACGCCTGGCGCCGACCCGCGAAATGCCTTCGACGAACGGGTCGCGAGTCCTCCTCGGACGCAGTCGATATCGGCATGTGCTGCGACGATGCACCGAGTGCCATCCGGAGAGGTACTGGTTACCGTACTCGGTGGTATGGTCGCTCGCGCGGTGCCTGCGACGATGCGGGCCAGGGAAGGGCTCGAGCATGGAACATCCGATCGAACGCCGTCGATTCTTGCGGGCGGCCGGAGCGGGCCTGCTCGCCGCGGCGCTGGGGGAGTCGCAGGTCGGCGCGGTCCCCACCGCGCCACCGGGAGCGCGCAGTCCCCTGCTGTTCCACTCCCCGGCGGTCGAGCCGTTCGTCGACGAGATGCCGCGCCTGCCCGTGGTGCGGGGCGACCGGCTCGAGCTCGTCGCCGAGACCACGACCCACCGGTTCCACCGTGATCTGCCGCCGTCGCCGTCGCTGGGCTACAACGGCATGAGCTATCTGGGCCCGACCGTCGAGCATCCGGCGGGCACCCCGCTGCGCCTGCGTTTCGCCAACAGGATGACCACGCACCCGCTCGCCGCCGATATGGACACCAGCCTGCACGGCGTCGCCGAGAGTTTCCGCACCGCACCGCCGTCGTCGCTGCATCTGCACGGCGGGGTGACACCGCCCGACAGCGACGGGCATCCCGAGCAACTCGTCTATCCCGGCGGCGACATCGACCACGACTTCCCGCTGGCGCAGGACACCGGCCACCTCTGGTACCACGACCACGCCATGGGCATCACCCGCGTGAACGTCTACGCCGGGCTGGCCGGAATGCTGTTGCTCCGCGACGAGTTCGACACCGGCGGACCCGGCAACCCACTGGGCCTGCCCGCGGGCGAGTTCGAGGTGCCGCTGGTCCTGCAGGAGAAGCTGTTCACCGCGGACGGGCGCCAATCGGTCCGGTCGACATCGGTGGTGCCGGAAGGGGGCTGGGAGGGTGGAGCCGTCGGCGACATCGGCCTGGTCAACGGCAAGATCTGGCCGTATCTATCGGTCGCGCGTTGCCTCTACCGCTTCCGCGTGCTCAACGCGGCGTCGTTCAGCGTGTGGAATCTGTTCTTCGGCAACCGGATGCGGTTCTGGGTGATCGGCACCGATCACGGCCTGCTCGACGCGCCGGTCGCCACCCACGAGCTGCGGCTGGCGCCGGGTGAACGGGTGGATCTGCTGGTGGACTTCGCCGAACTGGACCCGGGCGAGACCGTCGAACTGTGCAACGACGAGGCGCCGGTCTCCCAGGCCGCGATCCTCGGCGAGGTCGCGATGCCGCGGTTCTGTCAGTTTCGGGTGGAGGATCGGCCGGGCTTCGCGGGCGGCGTGCCGGAACGGTTACGCGGCGGAGCCGGACTGGCGCCGCTGCTGCCGCCGATCGACACACCGACGGTGATCCGCGATGTCACCGTCAGTCAGCCCTACGAGCTGCGCGTGCCGCCCGCGATCATGTCGCTGAACAATCTCACCTTCAGCAGTCCCGATATCGAGATGCCGCGCCAGGGCACCGTCGAACAGTGGAACATCATCAACATCACGCCCGATCCGCACCCGATTCACCTGCACCTGGTCACCTTTCGCGTTCTCGGCCGGACCCCGCTGCGCACTGTCGACTATCAGCTGGCCCATCCGCAGCCGCCCGTCGGACAGAAATGGGCGCCGTCGGCCGAAGGATTCCTGGCCGGTCCGATGGTGGCGCCGCAGCCGTGGGAAGCGGGCACCAAGGACATCGTGCGCGTCGACGGCGGCACCGTCACCAGCATCATCGTGCGGTTCCCGACCGCGGCGGAACTGGGCTTCGACCCGGACGCGCCGTTCCCGCGCCGGGTCGCGACCGAACGCGTCGGCGCGGATACCCATACCGGTCACCGCGCGCCCGACCATGCCGGTCATCAGCACGACGACCTGCGCGGATACGTGTGGCACTGTCACCTGCTCGACCACGAGGACCACGACATGATGCTGCAGTACCGCATCGTGCCGTGATGGTTCCGTACTTTCAGGTACGGAAAGAGATTCGACATAGTATGGTCGACATCGATCGCAGTCAGCGAGTGGATGTCAGATCAGGAGGCCGACAGTGGTCGATGCCGTCGAACGTCAGGTCGAGCACACCCGCTCCGGGCCGTCGGTGAAGTGCCCCACCGCCTTTCGCTATTGGGAAGCGCGCGACACCCCGCTGGTACGTGGGCTCGAGCGCGTCTTCACGACCGTCACCAGGCAGCGGCTGTTTCCCAGCGATGAGCAGGCGAGTGCGCTGTGCGAGGACCTGTTCACCGGTGACCCGGTAGCCGAACGGTTCGTCGCCGAGGTGATGCACGGTGCGATCGGGTCGAAAGCCGGGCGCGCGATGCTGGAGACGGCGCTGGCCGAGGGCATCGATGCGGTGCCGGACGCGCCGGAATCCATGCGCGCGTTGTTCGCCGAGTTCGAGACGGTGCCCGACTGGGTGGTGCCCGAACTGGTGGAACAGGGCGCGGCGATCTGGCGGCGCTGGGGCACCATGCTTTTCAGCTTCGCCGGTGCCGAGACGCTCGAGATGTACACCGAGGCCGCGGTCGCGACGCCACTGTCGCTCGCGGGTGGCTACGCGGGCGACAGCGCGCTGCGCCGGTTCCTGGAGACCACTCGCTTCTGGATCGACGTCTCCGCCCCTGACGCGCTGCTCACCCCGGGTTCGGCGGGTCGGGCCACCGCGCTGAAGGTGCGGGTCATGCATGTCTCGGTGCGCGCGAAGGTCGCGGGCCACCCCGAATGGGACCTCGAACGCTGGGGGTTGCCGATCAGCCAGACCTACCAGATGCTCACCCTGCTGGCGGGCAGCGTGACGCCCGGCCTCGGCCTGTGGGCACTGGGCTATCAGACGACGCCGTCGGAAATCCGTGCGCTGCTGCACTTCCAGAAGTACATGGGCCACCTGCTCGGCGTGCGGGTGCGCTGGTATCCGGAGACGGTCCTCGACGGACTGCGGGTACTGGCGATGACCATCGTGTCGCGGTCCTACGACGCCGGACACCACGGGACGGAACTGATCGAGTCCTATCCGGCGGCCTTCGCGCCCCGCGACGGCCACCGTGGTCTGACCCGGTGGCGCGAGAAGTACAACTACCGGATCAATTCCGTGTACTCCGCGATGTACATGGCCCCCGGCACCCGCCGTCACTACACCATGCCACCCGCGTTCCCGTGGATCCTCATCCCGATCCTGCGCTTTCCGCTGATCACCGCGATGGAGATCGTGCGCCGGATCTGCCCGCCGTTCGCACGGGCGCACGAAAAGCTCATGCTCGCCCATCGCGAGAACTGGTATCGCGCCCAGATGCAGGGCCGCACAGCGGCGTTCGACGCCAGCGGTGCCCTGCGCCGATGAACCCACCGAAAGCAGCCATGACTACCGCAGACATCATCGAAGTGTGGAATGGGCCGGGACGTCGCGACGGCGAACTGACACCGGTCGAGCCGCGCCACAACGGAGTACATCCCTCGCCGAGCAAGCTCGCCTTCGAACACTGGTACTTCGACGCGCACCTCGACACCGGCCACGTGGTGATCGGCTTCCTGACCAAACGCCGACCCGAGGACCTGCCCTTGGCCCGGCCCTGGGTGGAGATGATGGTCTACGCCCCCGACGGCACCCGCCGCCAGGTGTCGCGGCGCTATCCGCACTCGGCGACCTCGTTCTCGCCCGACGCCTGCGATGTGCGCGTCGGCGCCAACACCGCGCGCACCGAGTTCCGCGACGACGGCCTTCCGGTCCATCACCTGCGGATGGCCGAGGACGGTCTCGTCTTCGACCTGCGGTTCCACAACGAGGTCCCCAGCTGGATGCCCGGCAAGGGGGAAACCCGTTTCGGCAGTAAGGATTCCTTCGGCTGGATGGTCGCCGCGCCGCGTGCCGCGGTCACCGGCTCGATCGAAATCGACGGGGTGCGACACGAGGTCACCGGACGTGGGTATCACGACCACAACTGGGGCGTCGGCGACATGAAGAAGATCATCGAGCGCTGGCACTGGGGCAGGCTGTACGTCGAGGACTACTCGCTGCTGTTCGCCTCGGTGCTCACCCAGCAGCGCCGAGGCGGACACGAGATCAGCCCGCTGATGCTCGCCCACCACGCCGACATCGTGCTGTCCACCGGCGAGACCGTCCTCACCGAGGGGCCCGCGCGCTTCGACGCCACGGCGGGGCGGAACTACCCCGAATGGATCGCACTGCAGGTGCCGGGAAAACTCGAACTGCGCCTGGACGTCGAGCGGGTCATCCACGCCCACGACCTGCTCGACGATCTACCGATCGTGCGTTCGCGCCTGGTCAAACCCCTGGTGCACCGCTTGGCCGGGCACCCGGGCTACTTCCGATTCGAGTCGAGCTTCGACCTGACCGTGCACACCGAGAGCGGACCGCAGCGACGCAGCGGGACCACGCTGCACGAACTGGTCGCGCTGACGTGACCCTCCGTGCCGTGCTCACCGGCGCGGAACCCTCTGCGGCGCAACGGAGATCAGCGGGGCGACTCGGTGCTGGTGATGAACCGGAAGAACTCGCGGCGCTGATCCTCGGTCGGCACGGGTAGGTTCTGGTTGCCGTGCACGAAGCCGATCCCGGCGAAGCACATCAGCCCGGCACGCATCTCGGCCTGTTCCGCGGAGAATCCCATGTCGACCAGGGTCTTCGACAGGGTGTGGAAGATCCGCTGATCCAGCGCCTTCACCGCCTCGGCCACCTTGGCGTTCGTGCGCGCCCAGTCGCGGACCGCGAGCTCCACCTGCCAGACCCGCTCTCCGGTGAGCAAGGCGCCCATCCGGGCCAAGCGCTCCTGCGTCGGCAGTTCGTCGAGGTCGGTGAACCCGCGAGCCGCGTCGTTCTGATCGGCGCACCAGAACTGCGCGGTGGTCTCGAGCAACTGGTCGATACCGTCGAAATGCCAATAGAAGCTACCTTTGGTGACGCCGAGCTCATCGCAGACCTTGGCGATGGTGATGGCGGCGACGCCGTCACGCAGCAGCACGCCCAGCGCCGCGTCGGTCCAGTCCTCGACGCCGAGCCTGCGCGCCGCCCCACGCGCGGCCGCCGCTTTGCGTTTGGACACCGGCGCCGTCGGCCGGGTGTTGCCTGGCTCGTCGGTCATGATCGTCTCCTCGCCGCTGGCACCATACTTCACCGTACAGTTAAACCTACCAAAAGGTATGTCCGATCCTGTCTACATCCGAATATGAGCGGTAGCGAGCCGTAGCGGGAGACAGAAACGGCCCGAAGCCGATGGGCTTCGGGCCGTGTACTGGGGTTGTGTCAGTTATCGCGATACACCGCGACGACCGGTGACCAATCCGACGAGGAACAACAGGATGACCGCGCCGGCGATGCAGGTGAAGAAGCTGAACCACAGTCCGCCGCCGTTGACATCGACACCGAACAGTTTGAGCAGGAACCCGCCGAGCAGTCCGCCGACCACACCGACGACGATGTTGAGCAGGATCCCTTGCTGGGCATCGGTTTTCATGATCTTGCTGGCGATCCATCCGGCGAGTCCGCCGATGATGATCCATCCGAGAATTCCGAGACCGAGCATGGTCTACTCCCATCATCTGTACGTGCCGGCGAGCACCCGGTGCGGGCCCTCGCTCTCCCCGGCGGCATACCCCGGCTTCGTGCGGTCAATCAGGCCGGCGTGAAATGGTGTGTGCCGTGCTACTTCTGGATGGTGCGGGCGAGGATGCCGAGGGTGGCTCGCAGTGCCGCTTCGGGGATGATCGGGAAGATGGCCGCCTCGCGGTAGCGGGGCGCGATCTTGCTCCAGTCGTAGTACGAGGTGACCAGTGTGCCGGTGTCGTCGGCCTCCAGGCGATAGCCGTACAGGTGCTCGATCGGCGGCTTGATGGTGCCCGAGATCGTCCATTCGAGGTGGGTGTCCTGCTCGAATCCGGTGATGATCACCGTCACGTCGTATTTGCCCATCGGCAGGTCGTTGAGCGACTCACGGTCCATGTGCACGACGAACTCGTCGCCCACCCCGGTGACAGGGTTTCCCTCCGCCGATTGCAGCATGCCCGAACTGTCGATCGCTACGTGCCCTTCGGGGGAGCACAGCAGCGAGAAGATTTCCGCGGGTGACGCGGTGATATGCCGCTGGACCTCGAACCGTTCTACCGTCATGTCCTCCACCCTCGCACACGGGGGTTCGCGAGGTGTTCACGTCACCGGCGACGATCTCCTCAAAAGGTGCGCGGCCAGTGTGGATCCGACTCCGTGCAGGACGATGCTGCCGAGAACCGTCATGACCATGACGGTCAACACCGGTTCGCCGTACTGCTCGGGCAGCAAGTTGAAGGCGAGCAGCCCGAAGATGATCGAGGGGGTACCGCGCGGACCGATCCATCCCAGGAGTAGGACTTCTCGCCGGGGAACCTTCGATCCCAGGAGGGAAATCGCGACGGGCACCATGCGCGCCACCGTGAGTACGGCGACGCAGAACACGATCAATCGCCAGTCGACTTCGCCGGCGAGCGCGACTACGGCGGCGGCGCCGAAGGCGAACCACATCTGGGTGGTGAGCAGGAATCCGACGTCGTCGATCAGTCGATGGCCTTCGGCGAAATTCTCGGACTGACGGCGCAGGTGATGGAACAGGACTCCGCACAGGAACGGGGCGACGAATTCGTTGCCTCCCAGTTCGTGCACCACCGCGAACGTCAGCAGCGGGGCCGCGACGACGACCATCCGCTCGGACTGCGTGGTCATCAGTCCACGCCGTTCGGCCGCGTTGACGGTGGTTCCGAGGACGAAACCGATCGCGACGCCGACCATGATCGCCACGGCGACGGCCCATGCCGCCGAACCGAGGGCTCCGAGCACGGTTTCCGACGGTGCGGTGCCCACGGTGAGGGCCACGCCGAAGAACAGCACCGGCGCCAGGATCCCGTCTTTGTAGCCTGCTTCGATATTCAGCACATCGCGTACCCGCTCGGGCACCCGCTTGTCGCGCAGGATCGATGTGGCGGGCGAGAAATCGGTGGGCATGACCACGCAGGCGATCACCAGAAGCAGTGCCCATCCGGCGGTGGGGAACAGCCAGGAGCCGAGCAGCATGGCCGCGGCGATGCTCAGCGGTAGCGCCACCACCATCATCCGGACAACGACACCGGGATGGCCGCCGAGCAGTCGGCCGCGCGCTTCGGAGGAGTCGATGAACAGCAAGACCGCGAGGATGATCTCGGCGACCTCCAGCGCGGCATGCGCGTCGAGGACTTCGGCAACGTGGTCGTACGACGCGAAACCGACGATGATCCCCGCGGCGACGACCACCATCGGCGCGGTGATGCGGTGCCGCTCGAACCACCCGGCCAGCATCGCCCACACCACCAACGCCGACGACACCGCGAGAATCACTCCGGTCACCAGGACAGCCTGCCAGAACAAAGTGTTTCCACCCGGGGCGACACCCGCCGTCGTCGGCGGCTGTCGAGTTAGCCCGATCACTTGCCTTCGCGGCCAGATCCCAACGATCACAGCCGCAGGGTTCCTGTTTCCTGTTCTTCGTCCTGCACACCGGCTGACAGCCGGACTGCTCAGAGCTGCGATTGCACCTCGGCGGCGATGAGTTCGAGGTGGTCGAGGTCGGCGAGATCGAGGATCTGCAGATAGATCCGGCTCGCGCCGATCTCGCGGTAGCGGGCGATCTTGTCGACGACCTCGGCGGGCGAACCGGCCAGACCGTTTTCCTTCAGCTCGTCGACCTCGCGGCCGATCGCGGCGGCCCGGCGGGCCACCTCGGCGTCGGTGCGCCCGACACAGGCGACCAGGGCGTTGGAGTACACCAGTTCGTCGGTGCGCCCGGCCGTGCGCACCGCGGCGCGCACCCGGTCGAACTGGGCGGCGCTGTCGGCGATCGAGGCGAACGGCATGTTGAACTCGGTGGCGTAGCGGGCCGCCAGGCGCGGGGTGCGGACCTTGCCGTTGCCGCCGATGATCACGGGCACCGGATCCTGCACCGGCTTGGGCAGGGCGGGGGAATCGGTGAGCTGATAGTGGACGCCGTCGAAGCTGAACGTCGCCCCCGGCTTGGTCTCCCACAGCCCGGTGACGATGGCCAGCTGCTCCTCGAGCAGACCGAACCGATTGTCCGGGAACGGAATGCCGTAGGCCGCGTGTTCGGCGGCGAACCAGCCGCTGCCCAGGCCGAGTTCGACCCGCCCGCCCGACATCTGATCCACCTGGGCGATCTGGATGGCCAGCGGTCCCGGCAGCCGGAAGGTCGCGGCGGTGACCAGGGTGCCCAGTCGGATCCGGGAGGTGTCCCTGGCCAGCCCGGCCAGGGTGATCCACGCATCGGTCGGGCCGGGCAGGCCCGAGGCATCGCCCATCGCGAGGTAGTGGTCGGAACGGAAGAACGCGTCGAAGGCGAGTTCCTCGGCCGCGCGCGCCACCGACAGCAACGTGTCGTAGTCGGCGCCCTGCTGAGGCTCGGTGAAGATGCGGAGGTCCATGATCACCATCGTGCCCGATGCGTGCGGGGTCCGCCCGGGCACCGGGACGGGCACGAAGATCCGCGCATCTCAGCTGCGGAAATCGTCGAAGTCGAACCCGGGTGCGACCACGCAGCTGACCAGTACTTCCGCGACCACGCAGGGTCGTGCGGCCTGCCAGTGGCCCGCGGGCACGAGTTGCTGGACGCGGTGCCCCTGTTCGATGTCCGGGCCGAGGATCACCCGCTCGGGTGTGCCCGGTGTGTCACCGTCGCCGCCGAGGGACAGCTCCAGCGGCCCGCCCCGGTGCCACATCCAGAGCTCGTCGGAGCGCACCGCGTGCCAGATCGACTGTTCGTCCGGGGGCAGCAGGAACAGGATGCCGGTCGCGGCGACTCGCGGGCCCGGATAGCCCTCGGGCACGAAGGTATGTGCGCTGCGCCAGGTTTCGCGGAACCAGCCACCTTCGGGATGCGGAAGCAGGTCCAGCGTCGCGGCTGTCGCGGGCCGATGCAGCAACTCCGTATGGCGACCGGCGGGACCGCGGCGAGCCCAGCGGATGTCGCCGACGGCGGAACGGGGAACGGTGTCGCTGGTGGGGGAGACCCCGCGCGGGGTGAGCACGACAATGGGTGTGGTTGTCGGCACCAGATCGGCGACCGCGAGCGCGGCCTCGTCGTCGCCCGCCCAGCGGGTCTGCTCGTTGTCGACGTGGAGTCGGTCGCTCGCGCTCAGCCAGGCATCGAGCGTGGTGACGATTGCCGGGCCGGAATCGGTGGGCTTGCTGCCGGTGGAGGTCATAGGTGAGTCCCGTCGGAGTACGTCAGGTGGACATGTCGGTCCTACCATCGGTCGCGGGACGAGCCCGACGCGGTCCGGACCTGTACCTCGCTCAGGGTAACGGCCGCACGGGTGCATGACGACGTGAGCCGCTGCTGTGGGCGCTCACACGAGATGCCCACAGCAGCAACGTCACTCAGGCGTCGACGGAAACGGTGGCCGACCGCAGATCGGGAAGGCCGAGGTTGTCTCGCAGGGTCGTTCCGGTGTATTCCGTGCGAAGCGCGCCCCGGTCTTGGAGCAGCGGGACCACACGGTCGACGAATTCGTCCAAGCCGGTGGGGACGAGGTGCGAGCCGAGGATGAAACCGTCGGAGCCGTCGTTGTTGACGAACTCGTCGATCTTCTCCGCGACCTGGGCCGGGGTGCCCACGATCGGGCCGCGCTCGAACTGGTCGATCACCGTCTCGCGCAGGGTCAGTTTCTTGGCCTCGGAGATCTCGCGCAGCCGCTTGACCGTGGCGAAGCGATCCTGGTGTAGGAAGGCACGGCCCTGGATGAACGACGGCGCATCGGGATCCGGCTCGATGTCGGGGATCGGGCCCTCGGGGTCGTAGCCGGACAGATCCCGATTCCAGATCTGTTCGAGCAGGATCAGCGCGGTCTGTCCGGTGACCTGTTCGTTGCGGACCGCGTGGTACTTCTCGATCGCCTCGGCTTCGGTGTCGCCGAGGACGAAACTCGCCGACGGCAGGATCTTGATGTCGTCGGCCGAGCGCCCGGCTGCCACCGCGCGCGCCTTGATGTCGCGATAGAAGTCCGCGGCCTCGGGAAGCTTGCCGTAGGGGGAGAAGATGGCGTCGGCATTGGCCGCGGCGAAATCGCGGCCCTGCGGCGAGACACCGGCTTGCAAGATCACCGGCCTGCCCTGCGGGCTGCGCGGCACGGTGAAGCGGCCGGAGATGTCGAACTGCTGACCCCGGAACGCGAACGCACCGGCATCGGGTCTGGCCAGGAATCGCCCGCTGTCCTTGTCGGCGACGATGTCGTCGACGTTCCACGAATCCCACAGGGCCCGAACCGCATTCAATGTCTCCTCGGCCCGCACATACCGGTCGGCCGGATCGAGGAAGCCGCCGCGCCGGAAGTTCTGTCCGGTGAAGGCGTCGAAGGAGGTGACCACGTTCCAGGCTGCGCGTCCGCCGGAGAGGTGATCGAGGGTGGCGAATTGGCGGGCCAGTTCGTAGGGCTCGTTGAACGTGGCGTTGATGGTGCCCGCGACGCCGAGGTGCTCGGTGACCGCGGCGATAGCGGCCAGCACCCCGAAGGTGTCGGGGCGGCCGATGATGTCCTGGTCGAAGATCTGGCCCGCGCGTTCACGCAGGATGAGACCCTCGGCGAGGAAGAAGAAGTCGAACTTGCCGCGTTCGGCCGTGCGCGCGGTGTGTTCGAAAGAACTGAAATCGATCTGGCTGCCCGCCTGGGGATGCCACCAGGCGGTGTGGTGGTTCACGCCGCCGAGGTAGGCGCCGAGGATGACCTGCTTACGGGGTGTACTCATCGGTGAGACCTCACACTCGGGCGTAGCGGTTGGGCACGGTGGTCGACAGTCCGAGCAGGCCGCGCAGGGAATCTTCGGGGTAGCCGGTGCGGAACAGTCCGCGATGCTGGAGGGCGGGCACGAGTCGGTCCGCGATCGCGGCCAGGTCGTCGACAGCCACACCGGGCCGCAGCCGGAATCCGTCGACACCCTGGGCGTCCCAGTCGGTGAGCAGATCGGCCAACTCCTCGGCGCTGCCGGTGAAAATGGCCGCGTCGGAAGTGAATTCGGCACCGGACTGATCGTTCAGGCGGGCCAGGCGTTGCGCGCCCGTGTCGTCGTCGGTGTCGAGGAAGACGACCAGGTCGGCGTACACCCGCAGTGGTTCGCCCACCCTGGTCGCACCGGCGGTCGCGACCTGTCGCAGGATTTCCGCCGGTCCGTGCTCGCGCGTGGGTGTGATGAAAACGAGATCGGCTGCCGTAGCGGCGAATTCGTAGACGCGTGGGGCGTGGGCGAGTGCGGTGACCACCGGCTGACCCTGTGGTGGGCGCGGGGTGATGGAGGGACCGCGGACGTCGAAGAAGCGACCTTCGAAGTCGATGTAGTGCAGTTTGTCGCGGTCGATGAAGCGGCGGGTGGCGACGTCGCGGATCTCGGCGTCGTCCTCCCAGCTGTCCCACAGGCGGCGCACCACCTCGACGGCGTCGGTGGCCTCCTCGAACAATGCTTCGGCGTATTCGGGGAGCGTGCCGGTCGCGATGATGTCGGCGAACTCGGCGGGTGTCGGCTCGGTGATCTCGCGCCGCCCGAAGTGCTCGGCTTCCTCGGTACCAGCCGAGACCCTGACCTGCCAGCCCGCGCGGCCGCGGGAGGTGTAGTCGAGGGTGGCGAGCGCGGTGGAGACGTGGAACGGCTCTGTGTGGGTGGTCGTCACCGTCGGGATGAGTCCGATGTGGCGCGTGATCGGGGCGAGGCTGGCTGCTATGAGATGGGCGTCGAGCCGGGCGCGGACCTGGTCTACGGCGTTGTCGTCGCGGGTGTGCAGCGGACCGGGGACCCGCAGACTGTCCTCGATCGTGACGAAGTCGAGCAGGCCACGCTCCGCGGTGCCTACCAGGTCGGTCCAGTAGCCGACGCTGAACAATTCGGTGGGCCGCGAGTTCGGTGCTCGCCAGGCGGCCGGGTGCCAGCCCGCGCCGTCGAGCGCGACACCCAGGTGCAGTGGGTTCGGTGCCATCGTCTGCCATTTCTGTGGTTCGGTGAACGGTGCCTGGTGCAACGCTCGATGCCGGGCACCCGCTGCGCGCCGGGTACGAGTGCCGCAGTTGCCTGACGGGCGTGGCGCGATGCCGCTATCGATCACAGGTGGCCAGCGGGGGTGGCCGGGAGAATGCGAACGGCCGCGGCGACGACGTCAACCGTTGAATTCAGCCCGATCGACGGGAAATAGGGTGTCGTTCCACCATTTCGTCGAATGCCGCCGCGCACCTGTAGATCCTCGTCACCTGACGTATCTCACCGACTTCTCGCTCTCCCGGAATTTATCTCGGGCCGCAACCCGTCCGCGCAGGTGACAGCGGTGAAACCCGATGTAAGCCGGAGGTGGGTAAAGGCTTTGGCTCGCCGACCGGGTCGATACTTTCGACGTGAAGACAGCGCAGGACAACTCGAGCGAGGAGTTTCTCGGTCGAGTGCGCGACTATGCGGAGCAAGTGTTGAGACCCGCCGCGTTGTCGACCGACAGGGACGGGGTTCTCGCGGACCGCATCGACGAACTGCGCGACCTCGGCCTGCTCAACCATCTGGCGCCGAGCGAATTCGGCGGGCTCGCGATCGACCGCGACACCGACCGCCGCGTACACGAGATCATCGCCGGCGCCTGCTTCAACACCTGGCTGGTCTGGGCACAGCACGCGCCGCTGGCCGGGCGCATCGCCGCCGCACGCGCGACGGGTGCTCCGGTGTCGGCGCTTGCCGCCCGGATTCTGCGCGGTGAGCTGCTGCTCGGCGCCGGGGTCAGCGATGTGCGGCGGTTCCCCGATCACTATGTCGCGGCACGGAAGGCGGCGAACGGCTGGATCTTCGACGGCACCCTGTCCTGGGTCAGCGGTTGGGGTCTCAACTCCGCGCTCACCGTGGCTGCCGTGGAACCGGACACCGAAACCGTGGTCACCGCGCTCGTCCCGGTCGGGGAACGAACCCGCAGCGCCGGACCGCTGGAACTCGGCGCCGTCGCGGGCAGCCGGACGGCCCGCGTGCGCTTGGACGAAGTCTTCGTTCCTGACGAAAACGTGCTCACCACACAGAGTCTCGACCAAGCGCGCTTCGCGGACGCGGGGACCGCGAGTGACGCGCGAGCCCATCACTTCGGCCTCGCCGAGACGATCCTGACCGAGCTGGAGCACAGCACCGTGCCGCTCGCCGCCGACGTCGCGGCGACCTGGCGCCCACGCGTCGCCGACATCCGTTCCACCGCGTACGCGCTCGCCGACGAAGCAACGGCGGCGGGCGGCGGACCACATCGCCTCGACGAGCGCCTGGCCACCAAAGTGGCCAGCGGCGAAGCACTCTCGGCGATCAGCCGCGCCCTGCTCATCACCAGGTCCGGCCGTGGCCTCGGCGGTGACGACACCGCGCAACTTCACGCCCGCTCCGTCCTCTTCGTCCTGGTCCAGGGACAGACCGCCGATGTCCGTCGCGCCCAGCTCGCTGCGCTGACCCGCTGATCACCACCGAACGGAACCACCGAACATGAGTCTCGAATTCCTCTGGTACATCCCCAATCAGGTCACGCCCGGCCACCGCGGCGAGCCTGTAGCCGCCGACCACAACAGTCTGGACACCCTGACCACGCAGGCGAAGGCGCTGGAGGCGCACGGTTGGAAGGGCGCGCTGCTCGGCACCGGCTGGGGCCGACCCGACACCCTCACCGTCGCTGCCGCGCTGGCGGCCAGGACCGAGTCCTTCGAGCCGCTCATCGCGATCCGTCCCGGCTATTGGCGCCCGGCGAACTTCGCCTCCGCCGCGGCTACGCTCGATCATCTCTCCGGTGGCCGGGTTCGGGTGAACATCGTCTCCGGCAAGGACGATCTGGTCGCCTACGGCGACAGCGAGGGCGACCAGGCCGACCGCTACGCCCGTACCAAGGAGTTCCTCCAGCTCGTCCGCAAGCTGTGGACCGAGGAGAACGTCACCTACCGCGGCGAGCACTTCCAGGTCACCGACTCCACGGTGGTGCCCCGTATCGAGCAGCGCGGCGATCGCCGTCATCCGACGCTGTACTTCGGCGGCGCCTCCGAGGCGGCGGAACGGGTCGCCGCGACCGAGGCCGATGTGCAGTTGTTCTGGGGTGAGCCGCTGGAAGGGGTGCGTGAGCGCATCGAACGGTTGCGCGCGTTGAGCGCCGAACTGGGCCGTGAACACGCACCACTCGAATTCGGCTTACGCATCACGACTTTCGTCCGTGATACCACTGAGCAGGCGTGGGCGGACGCGGAGGCGAAGGTCGCGCAGATGGCGAAGAACAGCCAGGGCGCGTCGAATCCGCACCGCCGCACCGCTGTCGGCCAACAGCGACTGCTCGACCTCGCCGCGCGCGGCGAGGTGCTCGACGACAATCTCTACACCGCGCCGGGCAAATACGGCGGCGGCGGCGCGGGCACCACCTGGTTGGTCGGCTCCGCCGAGGATGTCGCCAAGTCGCTACGCAAGTACCGCGATCTCGGCATCACCCACTTCGTGCTGTCCGACACCCCGTACCTGCGCGAGATCGAGCGCCAGGGTTCCCAGCTGCTGCCGTTGCTCGGGGAGTGAGTGCCACCCCTGTCCTGACCGTCGACCCGGTGCGCAGTCGACGGTTCCGGCTCATCGCGGTCTTCGCGGTGACCCAGACCGTCGGCTACGGGGCGATGATCCAGGCGTTCACCGTGCTGCTGGTCCCGATGTCGCAGGCACTGGCGGTCTCACGCACCGAAATCGCCGCCGCCGCCACCATATCCACGCTGATCGGGGCGTTGGCCGCAGTGCCGGTGGGCAATCTGCTCGACCGCTACGGTGGGCGGGCTTTGATGACGGCGGGCTCGGCGCTCGGCGTCGGCGCGGTTCTGCTGTGGTCGCAGGCGCAGAGCCTGGCCCAGCTGTACGCGGCGTTCACGCTGATCGGGTTGGCACTGGCCACTTCCACCTATGAGGCCGCGTTCGCCGTTCTCGTGGTGGCCACCGAACCGGAACACCGGGATTCGGCGATCGTCGCGGTGACCACGGTCGTCGGACTGGCCACCAGCCTGTACTACTTCTTCGCGGGCTGGCTCGAGACGCAACTCGGCTGGCGCACAACACTGGTGGTGCTGGCGATCGGTTTCGCGGTGATCGTGGTGCCCACGCACCTGTGGGCGGTGCCGGGGCGGGCGGCGCACACCAGCCGGGTCGCGCAACGCACAGGCGTTCGCCTCGGTGACGCGCTCCGTGACCGCAAATTCTGGCTGCTGGTGGTCTCTTTCGTCGCCCAGAGCGGGTCCACCTCGGCCTTCCTGCTGATGATGGTCACCTACTTCCGCGACATCGGCTATTCGCCCGTGTCCGCCGCCGCCCTCCCGATCGCCGTCGGCGTCACCCAGATCGCCGCCCGCCTGGCGCTGGCCCCCTTGGCTCGCCGTTTCGGGATGACCAGCGTGACAGGGGTTTCCTTCGCTCTCCAAGGGGCGGGATTGCTGGCTCTGCCGCTGGCAGGCACCTCACTGCCACTCACCCTGGCCTGCATCGTCGCCTTCAGTACCGGCTACGGCACCAGCGTGATCGCCCGGCCCTCCATCGTCGCCGACAGCTTCGGCGTCCCCCAGTTCGCCGGCATCCTCGCGGTGATGACGGTCCCGATCGCGCTGTCGCGTGCGGGCGCCCCCTTGGCCGCCACCTGGCTCGGTGACTGGCGATTCCTGGTAGTCATCGGGTTCGCCGCCCTCCTTGCCGCTGTCGCGCTGATCCCGCTGTCGCGCACACCGCCGGTCGACCACCCGCCGGTCCCGACCCAGGACGCGGTCACCGGGCCCAACTGCGGCGCGACCCCGTAACGGACAGCAGTAAAACGGCCGCCCCGCTCGGAAGGCGAGCGGGGCGGCCGTTGGAGTGCGGTGATTACGCGGGCAGGCTTTCCGCCGCGCGGTCCGCTGGGAAGGGAAGACCGAAGCGCGCGCGCAATGTCGGTGCGGAGTAGTCCTTGTGGAACAGACCACGCTCTTGGAGGATCGGTACCACCAGGGTCGCGAAATTCTCCAGGTCGACGGCGGTCTCGGCGGGCATGATGGTGAAGCCGTCGGCGGTGCCCGCCTCGAACCAGGAAGCGAGATCGTCGGCGACCTGTTCGGCCGAACCGACCAGGAGGCGGTGGCCGGAGCCGCCGGCGCCCTGCTGGATCAACTCGCGCGGAGTGCGCGGTCCCTCGGCGATGAGCGCGCGGGTGGAGATGCTGAACCCGGTCGAGAACGCACCGGCCGGAACGGTGTCGGGAAGATCGTCGACGCTGATCGGATCATCGGGACCGAAGGAGTCCGCGGGCAGGCCGAGGTTACCCAGCAATGCGGTGGTGAGCCGCTCGATCGGCAGCAGATCGTAGAGCTCCTGCTCGCGCCGACGCGCCTGCTCCTCAGTCGACGCGACCAGCACCACCACGCCGAGCGAGATCTTCACATCATCGCGATGACGACCGGCCGCGGCCGCGCGCTGCCGAATGTCATTGCGGAACGCGACCGCCTTGGCCTTGGTCTGGGCGACGGTGAACACGACATCGGCGAAGTCACCCGCCAACTTGAGCCCGCCCTCGGACCCGCCGGCCTGCACGACCACCGGTCGACCCTGCGGGCCCGGAGCCACCGGCAGCGGCCCGGCGACCGAGAAGAACTCGCCCTCGTGATCGATGCGATGGATCTTGTCGGTGTCGGCGTAGCGACCGGTCGACTTGTCCGCGATCAGCCAGTCCGGCTCCCAGCTGTCCCACAGCCGGGTGACCACGTCGAGGAATTCCCAGGCCCGCCGGTACCTGGTCTCCTTCTCCGGATGATCGGTCAGACCGAAATTCGCTGCGGCAGCCGGTGTTCCGGTGGTCACGATATTGACCGCCGCCCGCCCCTTCGTCACGTGATCGAGCGCCTGGAACCGCCGCGCGAGGTTGTAGGGGGAGTTGTAGGTGGTCGACGAGGTGATCACCACACCGAGGTGCTCGGTCACCGCGGCGACGCTGCCGAGCAGGACGAGCGGGTCGATCCCGGTGCCGGGCGCCTCCTCGATCTCCCCGCGCAGGGCGGGGCCGTCGCCGAGAAAGACCGCGTCGATCTTGGCGGCCTCGGCGATCTTGGCCAGGCGCTGGAAGTAGTCGATGTCGAGGTAGGCGAGCGGGTCGGCATGATCGAGTCGCCACGCCTGACGGAAGTGTCCCGGTGTCATCAGGGACAGGTTCAAATGGAATCCGGACATGGTTGGTGCCTTCTGATGCGATCGGTGAGGCAGGAAACGCCGATGACGTGAGCGGTCTCGGCCACGTCATCGGCGTCGTGTTCGGGCAGGAATCAGAGCTTCAGGCCGGTGCCGTGGACACCGTGCTCCTCGATGAGGGCGAGTTCGTCGGCGGTGAAGTCGGGGAAGTTCAGCGCGGCGGTGTTGTGGTCGAGCTGGGCCACCGAACTCGCTCCGATCAATGCCGAGGTGACCTCGGGACGGCGCAGCACCCACTGCAACGCCAGCTGGGCCAGTGACTGCCCGCGCGCGGCGGCGATCTTGTTCAGCTCGGCGGTGCGCTGCCGGTAGGTCTCGTCGATGACATCGGGGGACAGGAACGTGCTGTTCTGCGCGCGAGCACCCTCGGGGATGGTCTCGAGGTACTTGTCGGTGAGCAACCCCTGGGCCAGCGGCGAGTAGACGATCACGCCGAACCCGTCCTGGGTCGCGGTGTCGAGCAGACCGTTCTGCTCGGGGCGGCGATCGTAGATCGAGTAGCGGGCCTGGTGGATCAGCAGCGGGACACCGGCGGCGCGCAGTTGCTCGGCGATCTCGTGGGTACGGTCGGGTAGGTAGTTGGAGATGCCGACGTAGAGCGCCTTGCCCTGCTGTACCGCGCTGACCAGAGCGCCCACGGTCTCCTCCAGCGGGGTGTCGAGGTCGGGGCTGTGGTGGTAGAAGACATCGACGTAGTCGGTGCCGAGATCGCGCAGGCTGTGCTCGAGGGAGTTCAGGATCGACTTGCGCGAGCCGCCGCGCAGGTACGGGCTCGGCCCGATCGCGTTGCCCGCCTTGGTGGACAGCACGATCTCGTCGCGGTACGGCGCGAGGTCCTTGGCGAGCACCCGGCCGAAGTTCTTCTGCGCGGCGCGGTGCGGCGGACCGTAGCGGTCGGCGTTGTCGAAGTGGGTGATGCCCAGATCGAAGGCGTGCAGGATGATCTCGCGCTGGGTGGCGAAGGCGTAGTCGGTGCCGAACTTCTGCCACAGCCCGAAGGAGAAGGCGGGCAGGTCGAGGCCCGAGGCACCGGTGCGCCGGTACGGGACCTTCTCGTAGCGGTCTTCCGCGGCGGTGTAGGTGCGGTCGAAGGGGCCGTAGCTCATCAGGTTGGATCTCTCTACTCGGTGGTTCAGAACAGACCGGTGGTCGGGGGTTGTTCGCCCGTCAAGTGAAACGCGCCTGCGACGGATTGCTTCCACTGGCGGGGGTTGTGATTGGCGGCGGTCCTGGCATTGCGCCAGTGCCGGTCGAAGCCGAGGGCACGGTCGGTGATCGACCCGCCACCCACGTCGAAGACGAGTTCGGCTGCGGCGAGCGCCGATTCGATGGCGATCACGCCCGCCTGGGCCACCTCGACCGCCGCCGCCGCACCCGCGGCTCTGGCATCGTCGCCGGTGCGCCCGCGCACGCCCTCGAGGGTTTCGGCGGCCAGCAGAACCACCGCTCGCGCCGCCTGGGCACGGGCGGCGATCTCGCCGACGGTCTGGCGGACATAGGGATCGTCGAGGCTGCTGGTCGCGGTGCTGTGTTTGATCGGGCGGGCCTTCTCCCGCACGTAGGCGACGGCGTCGTCACGGGCGCGCGCGGCGATGCCCGCCTGCACCGCGGCCAGATACAGCTGGGCGTAGGAGCCCTGCCATGGATTGTCGGGCTCGGTCTCCGGTGCCGGGGTGATCTCGTCGGCGCTCACCCGTACCCCGGTGAAGCGGGTGGTCCCACTGGCGGTGAGGCGCTGGCCGACGGCGTCGAAGTCGTCGAGCCGTTGCACCCCCGCGCGATCCACCGGCACGGTGAACCGCAGCACGGTCCCGTCCTCGGTCTGTGCCTGCGTGGAGAACCAGTTCGCGTACAGCCCACCGGTCGAGTAGTACTTCTCGCCGTCGACCACCCAGTCCGCGCCGTCACGGCGGGCGGTCGCGTTGACCTGCCCGCTGGCACCGCCCGTTCTTTCATTGCTGGTACCTGTGAACAGGTCCCGGTCGCGTAGCCGTCGCAGCGTCTGCTCCCGGTGCGGCAGGTCGGGTCTGCCCGCCACCTGGTTCGCGGTCAGAAAGCTGCTCCGCAATGCCTGCGCCACACTGGAATCGGCCCGCGCGATCTCGATCACGAGGTCGGTGACCTCGCGCAGCGACCCGCCCGCCCCGCCCTCCGCGGCGGCGATTCCGGTCAGGGCAATCCCTGTCTCGGCGAGCGCGCGCACCTGTGGGAAGGCGTAATCGCGGTCGATCTCGCGTTGCCGCGCCGTCTCGGCGAGCTGCCGCAGGATCGGCGCCGCGGCGGCTCTGATGCCCGCCACCGTGAGCGGGTAGTCGGGCCTTGCCGGTACTGCATCGGTCGCGCCGGGTTCGAACAGGGGCGCCGACTGGTCGACGGCGGTCATCGCGCGCCGCTCGGCGCGGCATCGGCTGCCGTGGTCGCCTCGCCCTTCGTCGCGACGACGGTGGCGTCCGGGGTGACCACAGAGGGACGCTGCCGGTAGTAGCCCGGTACCGGCGCGTTGCCGTTGACAACGAAGTCGCCGAGCACGCGCGGTTTGTAGATGACCGGGTTGTGCGAGGCGAGGGTGCGGGCATTGCGCCAATGCCGGTCCAGATGGACGCTGTTGCGGATCGCGGACGATCCGCCTGCGTCGAAAGCCCTTGTCGCGGCATCGAGTACGGCCTCGATCACCGCGATCTGCGCGGCGGAGGTATCGAGGTAAGCGCGGATGTAGGCGGCCTCGTCCCCGGCGGCGTGCGCGGCCTCGAGCTGCTCGGCGGCATGCCGAAGCAGGGTTTCGGCGGTGAGCCTGCGGGCTTCGAGCAGGCCGATCACCGACAGGATGTCGGGATCTTCGGTGGCGTGCTGGGTGAGCGCGTGCAGGCTGGTGCGGGTGCGACCGCGCACGATCTCCGCCGTCTCGGCGACGATGCTGCGCGCGATCCCGGTCAGATTCGCCAGGTGCACGATCTGGACGAAGGAATCCAGTCCGCGCAAGGTTTCCTTGAACCGGCCGATTTCACCGTGCTCCTCGACCGGCACATCCTCGAAATAGGTAGTGCCGCTGCCGGTTTGACGCTGACCGATGCCGTCCCAGTCGTCGGCGTGGGTGACGCCGGGGTGCCGGGCCGGGATCACCACGAAACCACGGGTGCCCTCGTCGTCGACCACGGCCGCGCGGATGTAGTCGGCGAATCGCGCGCCCGTCGAGTAGAACTTGGTGCCCGAGACCACGCGCACGCCGTCCTCGCCCACCCGGGCGCGCGTGGTGGTCACGCCCCAGCCTGCGGATTCGCCCACCGCTTCGGCGACCAGCGCCGAGGGCTCGGACTGCGCGTTGCCGAACACCGCGCCCGCACCGACCGCCCGGAACCAGTGCTCGCGCACCACCGGATCGGTTTCGGCGCGCAGGATCTCGGTGGTGGTGAAATGTCCGCGCCAGATCTGCGGAATATTGGAATCCGCCTGTCCCGCCTCGGCCAGCAGCCCGAACAGCGTCGGCAGGTCGACGTCGAAACCGCCGTACTCCACCGGCACCCGCAACTGGCCGAAGCCCGCGTCGGCCAGCGCCTGGATCAGCGCGTCGGGGTGCTCGAAGGCGAGGTCGCGCTCGCCCGTGCCGGGCACGAACTCGGCCAGGATGGACCGGATGCGGGGGAGCGCCTCGGCCAGGGTGGCGGGCGCGATGGTGGTGGTCATGACAGTCCTCCGATGAGGTCGCGGCCGGCGATCGCGTCGAGCAGACGCACGGTGTAATCGTCGGCGGGAGAGGAGAAGACCTGGTCTACGGTGCCTTGTTCGACGATGCGGCCTTCGCGCATCACCGCGACGCGATCGGAGATCGCGCGCACCACGGCCAGGTCGTGAGAGATGAAGACGTAGGTGAGCCCGCGTTCCTCCTGCAGGCCGCGCAGCAGGTCGAGGATCTGCGCCGCGACCGAGACGTCCAGCGCCGAGATGGGCTCGTCGAGCACGATCACCTTCGGCGCGAGCACCAGCGCGCGAGCGATGGCCACCCGCTGACGTTGCCCGCCCGACAATTCGCGAGGATGCCGGTCGACGAAATCGGCAGGCAGGGCGGCGGCCTCGAGCGCGGCCACCACCCGGTCCCGATTCGGCCTGCCGCGGCGCAGCCCACGGCGCGGCTCGAACGAGCGCAGCGGCTCGTCGACCACGTCGTAGACGTCGAAGCGCGGATCGAACGAGGA
Organism: Nocardia salmonicida; assembly: GCF_036142455.1. Lineage (NCBI taxonomy): Bacteria > Bacillati > Actinomycetota > Actinomycetes > Mycobacteriales > Nocardiaceae > Nocardia > Nocardia salmonicida. The sequence continues at coordinate 3,043,114 of NZ_CP108014.1, read as the reverse complement.
ATACGGGTTCTGGTACACGATCTGCACGTCGCGGCGCAGTGGACGGAACTCCCGGCGGCTGAGCCGGGTGATGTCGGTGCCGAGCAGCGCGACCCGACCCGAGTCCGCTTCGGTGAGCCCGGTCAGCACCCGCGCCGTCGTCGACTTCCCGCTGCCGGATTCGCCCACGATGGAATAGGTTTCGCCGCGTCGTACCCGGAACGAGATGCCGTCCACAGCGGGTACGCCGCCGTAGTCCTTGCGCAGCTCGTCGACCTCGATGACCGTCTCGGTGCCGACCGCGACCGGTGTGCGCTCGCGTACCCACGGCCGCCGCGACGGCACGCTGTCGAGCAGCCGCCGGGTGTAGGGGTGTCGCGGATCGGCGACCAGTTGCGCCGTCGGCCCGAATTCGACCAACTCGCCCTGGCGCAGCACCCCGATCAGATCGGAGCGATCGGCGGCCACGCCGAGATCGTGGGTCACCAGCACCACGCTGGTCCCCGTGCGCAGCCGGACTTCGTCGAGGAGGTCGAGCACCTGTTTCTGCACCGTGGCGTCCAGCGCCGAGGTCGGCTCGTCGGCGATGATCAGATCCGGTTCGGCCGCGACCGCGGCGGCGATGAGCACCCGCTGGCGCATACCGCCCGAGAGTTCGTGCGGGTACTGGCGATAGCGGCGCTCGACATCGGTGAAGCCGACCAGCTCGAACAGTTCGTGCACGCGTTCGCGGCGAGCGTCGGCATCGAGCTCGGTGTGCAGCCGCAGCACATCCTCGACCTGGTGTCCGACCCGGCGCACCGGGTCGAGCGAGACGGTCGGATCCTGGGGGATCAGGCTGATCGCACGCCCCCGGATCGAGCGCCACCCTTTCGCGCTCAGCTCGGTGAGGACCTGGTCGCGAAAGGTGATGGTGCCGCCGGTGACCTCGCCGTTGCCGGGCAGCAGCCCGAGGACGGCGTGGGCGGTGGTGGTCTTGCCCGAACCGGATTCGCCGACCAGCGCCAGCACGGTGCCGGGCGGGACGTCGAAGGAGACGTCGCGCACCACCGGGGAGACCCGGTCGTCCACCCGGTAACCCACGCGCAGGTTCGCTACGCGCAGCACCGGCCGCACATCGACTTCTTGTGTAGACGTAGCTATTTCGTGGACGACGCTCATGCGGAGCCCCTCCTGGAGAGATGGCGGGACAGGTGATTGGTCGCCAGCACCATCACCACGATGGTGAGCCCCGGCCACAGCGTCAGCCAGCCGCGCGTGGCGATGTAGTTGCGCCCGTCGGAGACCAGCCGACCCCATTCCGGGTCCGGCGGCTGCGCACCGAGCCCGAGGAAGCTCAGCGAGGCGATCCAGATGATCGCGATGCCGAACTGCACGGTGACCAGCGAGACGGTCGGCGCGATCGAATTGGGGATCACGTGTCGTAGGAGAATCGCGCCGGTCGAGGCCCCGCTGGTGGTGGCCGCCTCGACGTAGGTGCTGGTGCGGGCCTTGACCACCTCCGAGCGGATGAGCCGGGCGAAGGTCGCCGACGAGGTGAGCCCGACCGCGATCCCCGCCTGCCACACTCCGAAACCGAGCAGCACCACGATGGTGATCGCCAGCAGGAAGCCAGGAATCGACAGCACTACGTCGATGAGCCGCATCACCGCGCTGTCGGGGAACCCGGCGAACCAGCCCGCCACCGCGCCGAGCAGCGAGCCGACGAGTACACCGACACCGACGGCGATCGCCGAACCCAAGAGCGAGGCCCGCGCGCCGTAGACGATGCGCGCGTAGAGGTCCCGGCCGAGCTGATCGGTGCCGAACCAGTGTTCGCCCGAGGGTGGCTCGAGCTTCTGGGCCGGATTCACCGCGAGCGGGTCGTAACCGGTGAACAGCTGCGGCACGATCGCCCATGCCAGGATGGTGACGACCACCAGCAATGCCAGCGCGACCGTCCAGTGTCGACGAGTCCATCGCAGCGCGTACCGTGCTCGGCGCGCCGAGGCGGCCGAATCGAGTTGTGCTGGAAGGCCTTCGAGTTTTTCGAGTGTCGTCATGGCATCGCCACCTCGGCAGGCAGCCGACGCGGCACCGCCGCGACGACCGGAACGGAGACGGTGGCCTGCTTGCGTACGGCCGACCGCGACCGGGTGACCCGGTGCGTGCGCCCGTCCACCAGCACCTGCGGATCGATGAACGGATAAGCCAGGTCCACCGCGAGATTCACCAGCACATAGGCCACCGTCGAGAGCAACACCACGCCCTGCACCACCGGCAGGTCCTGGGTATCGACCGCGCCGACGGTGAGTTGCCCGATGCCCTGACGCGCGTACACCGACTCGGTCACCACCGCGCCCGCGATGAGCTCACCGAAGGCCAGCCCGAGCAGCGTGAGCACCGGAAGCGACGAATTGCGCAGCACGTCCTTGCGGAAGATGTAGCCCTCGCTCGCGCCCCTGGCCGCCACCACGTGCACGAACGGTCGCTGCCGGGTCGTGCGCACCGAGGTGGCGAACACCTGTGCCAGCGGCGCGGCCACGATCAGCCCCAGTGTCGCGGCGGGTGCGATGAGCGCGAGCACCGTGCCGTTGTCGACCGAGGGGATCAGGTGCCAGCGGAACGAAAGATATTGCAGGACCAGCACACCGACGACGAAGGTGGGAACCGAGGCGAACAGCGCGGGCGCGGAATCGAAGACGCCGCGCAGCCACGCCCACGGCGCGTAGTTGGCCGCCACGGCGACAACGGCGGCGAACACCAGCCCGAACACCAAGCCGAGCCCGGTCAGCGTCAGCGTGGAGGGCAGCGCCTCGGTGACAGCCTGCGTCACCGGCCTCCCCGAGGTGAGCGAGAAGCCGAGGTCACCGTGCAACAGTGCCCACAGCGCGTGCAGGTACTGCTCCCAGACCGGCCGGTCGAGCCCGTAGAATTCGAGCATCAACCGGCCCGCCTCCGGCGTGATCTGCGCTTCCGGGTCCTGGATCCGGTTGTTCACCGAATCTCCCGGCAGCGCGCTGAGCAAGACGAACGACAGGGTGTAGGCGGCCCAGAGGACCAGTACCGCTTGGACCAGCCGCCGCAAGACGTAGTTGCGCATCGTCGGCCCCTACCCGGTGATCCAGGTGTCGTAGAGCCAGGTGCGGGCCGTGGACTCGGTGGTGAAACCGTGCACGGTCGGCGCGAGGCCGAACACCTGGGTCTCGTCGTAGAGCGGAATGGCGTAGCCCTCGCCGAACACCCGGTCCTCGACGGCCTGGATGGCTCTGGTGCGGGCGGCCGGGTCGAACTCGAAGGCCTGCGCGCGCACCAATTCGTCGAGCGTCGCGTCCGGCACGGGTGCGAAGAACTCGTTCTGCGCGGTGCTGTCGAACGCGGTGCGCAGCACGTCGGCCTCGGCGCGCGAAGTCTGGCCCTGCACCAGCGCCCAGTTGTCGGGACGGGAATTGCGGATCGACTCGTATTCGGTCTGCGACACGGTGTGGATCACCAGATCGACGCCCGCCTTCTTCCACTGGGACTGCAGCAGTTCCAGCACCGGCTGCGACACCTGGTAGAACGGTGCCACCCACACCTCGAACTGCAGGCGCTTGCCGTCCTTGGCCCGGATGCCGTCGCCACCCCTCTTCCAGTCAGCTCCCTCGAGCAGCGAGTTGGCCTTGTTCAGGTCATAACCCAGGTACTTGCTCGCGTCGCCGCGGTTGGGAGTGCCCTCGACCAGGATGCTGTTCGGGATCGGGTAGCTCGGCGAGAGGACCGTCTCGTTGATCTCCTTGCGATCGGTGGCTGCCTGCAATGCCAGTCGCACCTGCTTGTCCACGATCGGCCCGGTCGAATCCAGTTGCGCCGAAAGCTTGTTGGTCTGCCCCTGCACCGCGAACGCCTCGATCCGGCCACCGTTGGCGGTCACCGTTTCCTCGTCATAAGGGCTGATGTTGCGCGCGATGTGCGCCTCACCCGACTGCAGCGCGCCGACCCGGGTCCCGGCCTCCGGCACGGTCTTGAAGACCACCCGCTCCAGGTAGGCCTTGCCCTGATGGCCCGATCCCGCCGGAGCCCAGTTGTAGTCCTCGCGCCGCTTCAGGGTGATGCCGGTGTTGCCGGTGACAGACTCCACCACGAACGGACCGGACCCGATCCAGTTCTTGGCCTGACTCTGCCCGTTGAGATCTCGCTCCAGGAACTGCTTTGCCAGAATGGACCCGGCCCGGTAGAACGAAGCCACCTGTAGGAAACCGGCATTGGGCTTGGTGAACGCCACCTCGACGGTCAGCGGGTCGATCACAGTCGAGGCCCGGTAGTCGGAGAAGAACCGGTCCGGCGGAATGCCGAGCGCCTTGTCGCCGAGAGCGTGCTGGTCGTAATTCGCTTTCACGACCGCCGCATCGAGCGCGTCACCGTTGCTGAACGTGACTCCCTCGCGCAGGCGGAAGGTGTACTTCAGCTTGTCGGGGCTGACCTCCCACGACTTGGCCAGCCATGGCTTGATCTCCCCGGTCTCGGGATCCTGCCAGGTCAGGCGCTCCGCGAGGTTGTTGGCGACCTGACTGTTGGACCAGATCGAGTTCACCGGCGTCCACGCCGCGTACTCGATGGGATCGTAGAAGTTCAGCGTGCCACCGAACACCGGGTCGCCTGCCGCCTCGCTCTGCGACGACGGCCCACCACACGCGGCCAGCACGGTGGCGAGGGCGATGGCCGCGGTACCGGTGGCCAGAAGTCGACGGAATCGAATATTCCTCATGTGGTCGTGGGTCTTTCGTCGGAGCGGACTGTGTTGCTTACACTCCGGAGGTTAAGTCCGCGACCGTCACATTCCGCGATTTCGGATCGCCAAGAATGCCTACACCATTATTGAAGTTTCGCTTCACGATCGGGTGGCGGGCCCGATTCACTAAAACTGAACAAATCACGAAGTGCAACTTGGTTGTTCGCGGACTTGTCGTTGTGCAGACTTCGCGAAATGTCATCGAAAAGATTCTCCGCGGCGACGGTGCTCGTGGCCGTCGCCCTCGTCGCCTCCGTGCTGACGGGCTGCGCTGCCTCGGGTAACCGGGTCGCTGGCAGCGACGAAGCGGGCCCGCCGGTCGCCGGTGGGACCCTGCGTTTCGCCGTCCTCGACGCACCCGCCAACCTCGACCCGCATTCGGGCAGCTCGTATCCGGAGTCGCTCATCACCAGTAACATCACCGACAAATTGACCTACCAGAATCCCGAAACCGGGGCCATCGAACCGTGGCTGGCCAAATCCTGGGAGATCAACCCGGAACTGACCGAATTCACCTTCCGGCTCCGCGACGACGTCACCTTCACCGACGGTTCGAAATTCACCGCCGATTCGGTGAAAGAGAATTTCGACCTGCTCGGATTCGGTGACAAGGCGCTGGGCATCGTGCCGGTGACCGCGTACTGGGTCGGCTACATCAGCACCACCGTGCTCGACCCGACGACGGTCAAGGTCGTCTTCAATCGGCCGAATGCCGGTTTCCTCCAAGCGCTTTCGCTGTACTTCTCCGGCATCGTCGGTCACTCGACCCTGCAGCTGACCAAAGAGCAGCGCTCGCTGGCGCAGAATCTGGTGACCACCGGTCCGTTCGTCGTCGCCGAGCATGTCTACCAGCAGAAAACGGTGCTGAAGAAGCGTCCCGGATACAACTGGGCGCCCGCGAGCCGCAAACACAACGGCGAGGCATACCTCGATGCCGTGGAGATCTCGGTGATTCCCGAGGCCGCGGTCCGCACCGGTGCGTTGCGCGCGGGTCAGGTCGACGCGATCCTCGACGTCAACAACACCGACGAGGCGCCGCTGAAAGCCGAGGGCTACCGGATCGTTGCGCAGCTGATCCCCGGGCGCGATATCTCCTTCGACCTCAAGACCGACCGATTCCCGACCGACGACCGTGCCGTGCGGGAGGCCGTGAAGCTGGGCTGGAACCGCGACGCGCTCGCCAAGACGGTGCTCACCTCGAGCTACAAGGTGTCGAGCTCGGTGATCTCCTCGCGCGTGCCCGGCCACGTCGACTTCTCCGCGGAACTGAAGCAGGACCGGGCCAAGGCCGAACAGATCCTCGAATCGGCGGGCTGGAAGAAGGGCTCCGACGGCATCCGGGTGGACGCGCAGGGCCGTCGACTCGAACTCGCCCTGCTCGGCATCAACAACCTGGTCAACAACAAGCCCGCCTACGAGCTGATCCAACAGGATCTGCGCAAGATCGGCATCGACCTGAAACTCGACGTGCTGCCGATCCCGGACTACACCGCCGCCGCCACTCAGCAGAAACGCTGGAACATCCAGGTGGCCAACCAGAGTCGCGCCGATGTGGCGGTGCTCGAGCAGGTGTACTCGCCGCAGTACACCAACTCCTCGAAGCTGGCGCCGGAGAACCCGATCTACCAGCAGGCGATCGACAAGCTCAGTGCGGTGAGCAAGACCCTCGACCCGGGCAAGCGCGCCGAGGCCGCCGAGGCGGCACAGCGGTTCCTGCTCGTGGACCAGGTGCTCACGGTGCCGGTGTACAACCCGGCGCAGGTGACCGCGGCGTCCCCTCGGGTGCACAACGTGGGCTATGAAGCGCAGTCGCGCAACGTCTTCTACGACACCTGGATCGAGCCGAGGTAACCGATGTCGCGCTATGTGCTCGCCAAACTGGGACAGGCGGTGTTCGTGGTGTGGGGCGCCTACACCCTCACCTTCGTGCTGCTGTTCGTGCTGCCCTACGACGCGGTCGACTTCCTGTTCGACCCGTCGCAGGGCGACTTGATCTCCGAGGAGGACAAACAGAACTCGCGGGAGTACTTCGGCTTGGACCAGCAGCTGGTCGGGCAGTACACGCACCGGCTGTTCGCCGCGCTGACCGGCGACTTCGGGGTCTCGACCCGCACCGGTGAGCAGGTGTGGCCGCTGATTGTGTCGGTCCTGCCGCACACTGCCCTGCTGGCGGGCGCCGCGCTGGTCCTCGCCGTCGCGCTGGCTTTCGCCATCGCCGCCACCGCGGGCTACACCCGCACCACATGGGTTGCCGACCTGGTCGCGACCCTGCCCGCGGCGGGGGTGTCGGTGCCGGTGTTCCTGGTGGGACTCGCACTGTTGCAGGTGTTCTCGTTCCAGCTGGGCTGGTTCCCGCCGATCGGCAACGAAGGCTTCGGCGCGCTGGTGTTGCCCGCGGTGACGCTGGCGATTCCGGTGTCGGCGCCGATCGCGCAGCTGCTGATCAAGAACTTCGACGCCGAACTGCACGCCGGGTACGTCACGGTGTCGGTGGCCAAGGGCGCGACGCGGCTGTGGGTGTTGGTGCGGGAGGTGTTGAAGAACGCCGCCCTGCCCGCGCTCACGATCGCCGGTGTCACCTTCGGCAATCTGCTCGCCGGCGCGGTGATCGTCGAAACTGTGTTCTCCCGTGCGGGATTGGGCCGATTGACCGAAACGGCGGTGCGCACCCAGGATGTGCCGCTGGTGCAGGCGGTGGTGGTGTTCGCCGCGCTGGTGTTCGTCACGGTGAACTTCCTCGTCGATCTCGTCTATCCGCTGGCGGATCCGCGGCTGCGGTCCCGTGTGCGAGCAAGGACCTCCGCATGACCGTCCTCGACAACGACATCCGCACCGCACCGACGGTTCCCGATCGCGTGCGCACCGTAATCGCGGTGATCACCGCCGCGCCGGGGCTGACCCTGGCGTGGCTGGTGATCGCCACCGTGCTCGCCTGGGCGCTCGTCCCGTCCCTGTTCACGAAGTACTCACCCTTGGAGGGGGATTCGGACGCCAGCTTCAGCGCGCCGAGTCTGGAGCACCTGTTCGGCACCGATCGCCTCGGCCGTGATCTGCTCGCCCGCACCATCTACGGCACCTCGACCACGCTCACCGCGACCCTGCTCGCGGTGGCCCTGGGGTTCGTGATCGGATCGGCGATCGGTCTGCTCAGCGGGTTCCTCGGTGGCCGGGTCGACGCGGTGATCATGCGCTTCGTCGACGTACTGCTGGCCATCCCGAGCCTGCTGCTGGCCATGACCGTGGTCACCGCGCTGGGCTACGGCACAGTGAATATCGCTGTCGCCGTCGGTATCTCGGCCGTGGCGGCGTTCGCGCGGGTGATGCGCTCGGAGGTGCTCAAGGTCGCGGGCACCGACTACGTCGAGGCCGCCTACGGCTCCGGGGCCGGTTTCGGACGGGTCGTGGTGCGGCACGTGCTGCCGAACTCGGTCTCGGCGGTGCTGTCACTGGCCGCGCTCGAATGCGGCACGGCGGTGCTGGCCGTGGCGGCGCTGGGCTTCCTCGGCTACGGCGCACCGCCGCCGGACCCGGAATGGGGCCTCGCGGTCTCCGAGGGCAGGGACTTTCTGGCCACCTACCCGTGGATTTCGCTGCTGCCCGGCATCGTGATCGCCGTGGTCGTGCTGTCCACCAATCGAATCGGGCGAGCATTGGGAGAGAAGCGATGAGCGAGAAGGAAACCCTGCTACGGATCGAGGACCTGTCCGTGCGCTACCGTGCCCGCGGCGCGGACGGGCAGGCCGCGGTCGACGGTGTGTCGCTGACGGTGGGCCGGGGCGAATTCGTCTCGATCGTGGGCGAATCCGGGTCGGGCAAGAGCACCACCATCCATGCCGCGCTGCATCTGTTGCCCGCGTCGGCGCGGGTCGAGGCCACGGCGCTGGCATTGAACGGGCACGACACCGCGTCCTGGAACGACCGAAAACTCGCCCGATTGCGCGGCCCGTTCGTCGGTTTCGTGCCCCAGGACCCCGGCACCTCGCTGAACCCGGTCAAACGGGTCGGCACCCAGGTGCTCGAGGCATTGCGGCTGCACCGGCGCGTCGAATCCGGCCCGGGGCGCGAACTCGCGGTGGCGAAACTGGCCACGGCGGGATTGCGCGAGCCGGAACGGGTGTACCGGCAGTACCCGCACGAACTGTCTGGCGGCATGAAACAGCGGGTCCTCATCGCCATCGCGCTGGCCAACGACCCCGCGCTGCTGGTGGCCGACGAGCCGACCTCGGCCCTGGACGTCACCGTGCAGAAGGTGATCCTCGACCACCTCGCCCACCTGCGCGACACCCTCGGCCTCGGCGTCCTGCTGGTCACCCACGACCTGGGCGTGGCCGCCGAACGCTCCGACCGCCTGATCGTGATGCAACACGGCCGCATCGTCGAGGAGGGCCCAGCCGGTCGCATCCTGGCCGACCCCAGACACGACTACACCCGCCGACTGGTCGCGGCGGCACCCACCCAGCACAGCACCCGTCTGACGAGCACCGAACCCCGTCTCGAACCACGTGGCCCATCCGCCGGCGGTCCGGCGTCGGTTCCCGCAGGATCGGCTTCGTCGACAGGGACCGGATCGTCGGCCGTGCGTGCGCGGTCGGCACCGACAGCCATCAGCTCCTCGCCGGGGCGGGCGACGCCTGTGCCGAAAGCGACCAGGCCGCTGCTCGAGGTCCGGGAACTGACCAAGACCTTCGCGCACGGTGGCGTGCGCGCGGTCGACAACGTCTCCCTGGCCGTCCGTGCGGGAACAACGCACGCGCTGGTGGGGGAATCGGGGGCGGGCAAGTCGACCGTCGCCCGGATCGCGGCGGGGTTCACCTCACTGGACTCGGGTCAGGTGTGGTTCGACGGTGCCCGCATCGACGGGCTCTCGCGCGGGAAGCTTCGTCCGATCCGTCGCGAGATCCAATTCGTCTACCAGAACCCGTATTCGTCGCTCGACCCGAAGTTCACCGTGGAGCAGATCATCGCCGAACCGCTCGTCGCGCTCGGCCTGCTCCCGCGTGGACCGCGACGCCGCGATCGGGTGCGCGAACTGCTCGACGAGGTAGCCCTGTCGCGAGAACACTTGGCGCGCAAGCCGGCCGAACTCTCGGGTGGTCAGCGTCAACGCGTCGCGGTGGCCCGCGCGCTCGCCGCCGGGCCGCGAGTTCTCGTCCTCGACGAGGCGGTTTCGGCCCTCGATGTCTCGGTGCAGGCGCAGATCCTGCGTTTGCTGGTCGATCTCCAGCACCAGCAGGGCCTGACGTACTTGTTCATCACCCACGACCTGGGTGTGGTGCGGCTGGTCGCCGACGAGGTGACGGTGATGCGCGCGGGAGCGGTGGTCGAATCCGGTTCTGTCACCGGCGTTTTCGAGAATCCCACTCAGGACTACACCCGACGACTGCTCGACGCGGTACCGGTCGGTACGGGCACGCCCGTCGCCGTCGCTGCCGTGGTGGCGTGATCGGCGAAGCAGAGCTGCACAGAATCGCTCTGATCGTAAGGATTTCCTGGAATGTCGCTACTGCGGATGATGGGCGAATCCGGACGCCAACCGGTCGAAGCGAGGAATTCATGTACGACATTCGACGCCTTGTCCTGTTGCGCGATCTCGCCGAGCGAACCACCATGACCGCCGTATCGGAATTGCACGGGATCACCACCTCGGCGGTCTCGCAACAGTTGCGCATTCTCGAAGAGGAAGTGGGCGCGGTGCTCACCCGCCGTGAAGGCCGGGTGTTGCGCCTGACCCATGCGGGCCGGGTGCTGGTGGACTACACCTCACGCATCATCACCGCGCTCGAGGAAGCCGAGAGCGCGGTGGCCGCCACCGCGGAGGCCATCACCGGTGTACTCACCCTGGCCACCTTCCGCACCGCGCAGACCCGGCTCGCGCTGCCCGCCGCGGCGAGACTGATGAACGAGAACCCCGGTCTACGGGTGCAGGTTGTCGACCTGATTCCGGTGGACGCGGTGCCCGCGGTACGCCAGCAGGAGGTCGACATCGCGATCACCTATTCGTACTCGTTCCGGGCTCGGGATCTGCCGCTCGGGCTGTCCTCGGAGTTCCTGTTCGACGATCCGCTCGTGCTGCTCGCCCCACCCGGCCTGCGGGAACGGGCCCGCCAGCAGGGCTTGTCCGCGGTGCGCGACGCCGACTGGATCGCCGCCCGCGACGGCGCGCCGTCGATCGTGTCGGTGATGTACGCCTGCCGTGAGGCCGGGTTCGCCCCGCGGATCGAGCATCGCAGCGGCACCTTCGCCGGAATGGCCGAGATCGTCGACCACGGGCTGGGCGTGGCGGTGGTGCCGGAGATGTCGGTACCACCGGAGTACCGGCACCTGGTCGCCTGCACCATCGCCAACGGGTCGCGCCAGGTCGGCGTGACCTACCGGCAAGCTTCCCTGGAAAGGCCCGCTGTCGCCGCGGCCATTCGGATGCTGCGCACCATCGCGGCGCCCGAGCAGTTGGCGTCCTGATCGCGGTCGAGGATCGAGAAAAACTGAACGAATCCGGTAGACCGGCTGTCTTGTTCGGTGACATCGGAGGTTCCGATACTGGATTGCGGAGACCGAACGTGGAAAGGAGGTCTCGTGGAATTGCCGAATATCCGGATCGAGGCCGCCGCCACGGCTCCGCCCTGTCGTCGCTGATTTCGACGATCCACTTCATCGCGCCCCGATTCCCTTTCCGGTGAATTTCGGTGCGCCGCACAGATCTGCGTTCGACCGCCGCCGAGCGGTCGTGACGCGACCAGGAGAGTGACATCCGCATGACAGCTGTGGCACCAGCACACACCGTGCACGGTCTGGACGAGGACGCGTTCGCCGACGCCCTCGCGCTGATCGCGGATCGCGCCGCCGAACACGACCGGGCGGGGGCCTTTCCGTTCGCCGCCTTCGAGGCGCTGCGCGCGATCGGCGCGCCCGCGCTCACGGTTCCGGTGGAATACGGCGGTCTCGGTGCGGGTCTCGTCGAGGCGGTCGAGGTGATCGAACGTGTCGGCGCCGCCGACCCGTCGGTCGGACTGATCCTGCAGTGGAACTACACCAACCATCTGAGCCTGCTCCGCGACGACAGTCCGTGGCCCGCCGAGCTGAAGGAACTGGTGCTGCGCTCGGCCGCATCGGACGGCGCGCTGATCAACGGCCTCGCCGTCGAACGCGAACTGGGCAGCCTCTCCCGCGGGGGCATCCCGGCCACCACCGCCACCCGGCTGCCGTCGGGGGACTGGCGTATCGACGGTGAGAAGGCCTACGCCACCGGTATTTCCGGGCTGAGCTGGTTCACCGTCACCACCAGCACCGCCGAACCGAGCCCGCGTGTGGCGACCTTCCTGCTCGACCGCACCGCCACCGACTGGCACGTCGAACCGACCTGGAATCACCTGGGGCTGCGCGCCTCCGACACCCAGTCGGTGGTCTTCGACGGCACGGTCGTCGCCGATGCCAGGCTCGTCGACCTGCGCGACCCCAACGGCGGCACCGCCAAGATTCGCCGAGCCGGACGCCAATCGCTGCCCCTGCTACTGGCCGCGAACTACAACGGCGTCGCGATCGCCGCGCGGGACTGGCTGGTGCGCTACCTGCACACCAGAGTGCCCACCGCACTAGGTGATTCGCTGGCCACCGTGCCGCGTTTCCACGACCGTGTGGGTGAGATCGAAGCCTGGATCCAGACCAGCCGCGCACTGGTGCGCCAGGGCGTGGCGAGTCTGGCCGACGACGAGCACGGGCGCCTGCCCGCACTGGCCAAACACGTCGCCACCTCCACCGCCATCCGGGTCACCGAATCCGCACTCGACCTGACCGGAAACCCCGGCCTCGACCGCCGACATCCCCTCGAACGCCACCATCGCGATGCCATGGTCGGGCGAATCCACTTCCCGCAGAGCGATTTCGTGCTCGCCGATCTCGGTCGCGCCGCGCTGGCGGCGGGCCGCGCCAAGGAGGAACAGCCGTGACCCGCCGACAGGTGCACCTCAATGTCAACATTCTCAACGCCGGCGTGTTCGGCGGCTCGTGGCGCTTTCCCGGCACCGACCCCGCCGCGAGTTTCACCCTCGACCACTACGTGCGCATCGCCCAGCGCGCCGAGGAAGCCAAGTTCGACGCGATCTTCCTCGCCGACGGGCCCGCCATCCGCGAGGACATCCGGTACCGGCCGTTCAACAGCCTCGAACCGACCGTGATCCTGGCCGCCGTCGCCGCGGCCACCGAGCGCGTCGGCCTCATCGCCACCCTGTCGTCGAGCTACAACGACCCCTACGACGTCGCCCGCCGCTTCGCCTCGCTCGACCTGCTCAGCGGCGGTCGCACCGGCTGGAACGTGGTCACCACCGCCGGTGTCGACGCGGCGCGCAACTTCGGCTTCGACGCCGAACCCGCCCATGGCGCGCGGTACGAACGTGCCGCCGAATTCGTCGAGGTGGTGCGCGCGCTCTGGAACAGCTGGGAGCCCGACGCGCTGATCGGCGACAAGGCCACGCACCGCTTCGCCGACTACACCCGCATCCACGCCGTGGATCATCACGGCCCGCACTTCGACGTGGCCGGTCCGCTGAATGTTCCGCGCTCGCCGCAGGGCGAACCGGTGGTCGTGCAGGCCGGCGCGTCGAAAGACGGTCGAGCACTGGCCGCCCGGGTCGGCGAGGTGATCTTCACCGCCGCCCAGACCGCGGACGAGGCGGGGGAGTACTACCGCGACGTGAAGGAGCGTGCGGTCGGCTACGGGCGCAGGGCCGAGGACGTCCTGATCCTGCCCGGCCTGTCCACCGTGCTCGGTTCCACCGAAGCCGAGGCCGCCCAGCGCCGCGAACTGCTGGCCGAACTCGTGCCACCGGACTACGCGCTCGACCGGCTCGCCGCCCAGCTCGGCGTCGACCGCGACGCTCTCACCCTCGACGGCCCGCTCCCGTGGCACCTGCTGGCCGACCCCGACGAGGCGGGCGGGTCACAGACTTTCTACAAGATCGCCCTCGGCCTCGCCCGGCGCGAGAACCTGACGGTGCGCCAGCTGCTGCGCCGCCTCGGCGGCGGCGCGGGCCACCGCATCGTCACCGGCACACCGGAACAGGTCGCCGACGCGATCATCGACTGGGTAGAGGCGGGCATCGCCGACGGCTTCAACCTGATGCCCGATGTCCTGCCCGGCGGCTTCGACGACTTCGTCGACGGTGTCGTGCCGATCCTGCGCGAGCGCGGCGTGTTCCGCACCGACTACGAGGCGACCACCCTGCGCGGTCACCTCGGCCTGCCAGTCCCCACCTACCCGGGCACCATCGCAGAAGGGGCTGCCTGATGGCACGCAGACTGCACTTCCTCGTCAACGTCGGCAGCGCCGGCTACCACCCGGCCGCCTGGCTCGAACCGACCCTGCCCGCCGACGCGTTCATCCAGCTCTCGCACTACCAGCGGGTCGCGGCCGAAGCCGAACGTGGCGGACTCGACGGCCTGCTGTTCCCGGACATCCCGGTGCAGCAGCCCGGCATCGCCCGGGCGCCCGCCGCCACGATCGATCCGATCCTGCTCAGCTCGGCGCTGGCCGTGACGACCGAGCGCATCGGGCTGGTCCCCACCGCGACCACCTCGCTGAACCTGCCCTACAACCTGGCCCGGCGGATCCTCTCGCTCGACCACGTGAGCGGGGGCCGAGCGGGCTGGAATGTGGTCACCACGTTCGAACCGAACGCCGCCCGCAACTTCGGCATCGCCGAGCTGCCCGAGCGCGACGAACGGTACCGGCGTGCGGGCGAGTACGTCTCGCTGACCGAGAAGCTTTGGGACAGTTGGGAATCCGACGCACTGATCGGCGACAAGGAAGCCGGTGTCTTCGCCGATCCGGATCGGGTACACGCGGTGGACCACCGGGGCGAGTTCTACTCCGTAGCCGGGCCACTGAATGTGCTGCGCTCTCCGCAAGGTCGCCCGGTTCTCGTGCAGGCCGGAGCCTCCCCGCAGGGCCGGGCCTTCGCGGCCGCCCACGCCGAGGCGATCTATACGACCCAGCTCAGCCTCTCGGCCGCGCGTAGCTTCTCGGCCGAGATCCGCTCGGCAGCAGTGGCTTCCGGCCGCGACGGCGACGCGATCCGGATCCTGCCCGGCCTGGTCCCGGTGATCGGGTCCACCGAAGCCGAGGCCCGCGCACGGTTCGACGAGTTGCAGGGGCGGCTGCACCCCGACAGCGCTCCGGTGCGCCAGTTCGCCCGCTGGCTCGGCTATCCCGACGTCGAACTCGACCTCGACTCCCCCCTGCCGCACCAGCTCACCACGCTGCCCGCCGACCGGATCGGCCCGCAGGGCTTCTTCGCCTCACTCACCGGCTACGCGCTCGAAACCGGCCACACCGTGCGGCAATTGCTCACCGAGTTCCTCGGCGGCCACCGCGTGGTGATCGGGACACCACAGACGGTCGCCGACCACATCCAGCAGTGGCACCGCGACGCGGGCATCGACGGCTTCACCATCATCCCCGCCGTCCTGCCCGGCTACCTCACCGACTTCGTCGACCAGGTCGTGCCCGAACTGCGCGAACGCAGGCTCTTCCGTCGCGAATACGAACACACCACCTTGCGCGGTCACCTCGGCCTGGCCGAACCCGCGAACTCCTTTGCCCGCGAAACCGTTTCCACAACCTGAAAGTGACAACCCACTCCATGACACTGCGACACCTCGGCCGCACCGGCGTACTGGTGAGCCCACTCACGCTGGGCGCCATGAACTTCGGCGCCTGGGCCAACCCCGACCACGACGACGCGGCGACGATCATCCACCGTGCCCTGGATGCGGGCATCAACGTCGTCGACACCGCCGACGTGTACTCCCAGGGCGAGAACGAACAGATCGTCGGTAAGGCCCTGCGTGGCCGCCGCGACGACGTGGTCCTCGCCAGCAAGTTCCACGGCCAGATCGGCACCGACCCGAACAGTCGCGGCAACTCCCGGCGCTGGATCATCCGCGCCGTCGAGGACTCGCTGCGCCGCCTCGGCACCGACCACCTCGACCTCTACCAGGTGCACCGACCCGACCCGGACGTCCCGCTGGAGGAGACACTGCGCGCGCTGGACGATCTGGTGCGCGCGGGCAAGATCCGCTACTACGGCACCACCACGTTCGAACCGCATCAGCTGGTCGAGGCGCAATGGGTGGCGCAGGACCGCAACCTGGCGCGCCCGGTCACCGAGCAGCCGCCGTACTCGATCCTGGCTCGTGGCGCCGAACGCGCCACCCTGCCGATCGCCGAGCGGCACGGCCTCGGCGTACTCACCTGGAGTCCGCTCGCGGGCGGCTGGCTCTCCGGCCGCTACCGGGCCGGGGAGACCGCGCCCGAGTCGAGCAGGCTCACCCGGCAGCCGCACCGGCACGACCCCGAACTTGTTGCCAACCAGCGCAAGCGCGCCGCCGCCGAGGAATTGGCGAAACTCGCCGACGAAGCGGGCATTTCGCTGGTGCATCTGTCGTTGGCGTTCGTGCTCCAGCATCCGGCGGTGAGCACCGTCATCATCGGGCCGCGCACCCTGGCCCACCTCGAGACCCAGCTCGGCGCCGTCGATGTGCGGCTGAGCACCGAGGTGCTCGACCGCATCGACGAGATCGTCGCGCCCGGAACCACACTCAGCCCCGCCGACGAGGGCTACCTGCCGCCCTCGCTCACCGACGCGGCCGTCCGCCGCCGCACCACGATCGGAGTCACCCGATGAGCCTGTCCGACCTGCGCCTGCTCGGCCGAACCGGAGTCCGGGTGAGCCCGTATGTACTCGGCACCATGAACTTCGGTTCCCGTGGCGGCACCACCCACGAAGAATCGATCGCGCTGATCCATCGGGCGCTGGACGCCGGAATCAACACCATCGACACCGCCGACACCTACTCGCGCGGCGAATCCGAAATCATCGTCGGCAAGGCGCTGCGCGACCGGCGCGACGAGGTGATCCTGGCCAGCAAGTTCCACAACGCCGTCGACGACGACCCCACTCACCGGGGCAACTCCCGGCGTTGGATCGCCCGCGCCGTCGAGGATTCCCTGCGCCGCCTCGACACCGACCACCTCGACCTCTACCAGGTGCACCGCCCCGAATCGGTGACCGCACTCGAGGACACTGTCGCCGCCCTCGACGATCTCGTACGCGCAGGCAAGATCCGCTACTACGGCACCTCGGTCTTCTCGCCCGGCGAACTGGTCGAAGCCCAGTGGATCGCTGACCGGACCAAGGCCAATCGCTCTGCGACCGAACAGGTTCCGTATTCACCGCTGATTCGCGGCATCGAACGCGAGACCCTGCCGATCGCCCGCACGTACGGCCTCGGCGTCATCACCTACGGTCCGCTCGCCGCGGGGTGGCTCTCCGGTAAGTACCGACTCGGCGCGCCTCAGCCGAGTTCCCATCGGGCCGAACTGATCCCGGGCCGTTTCGATGTCGACGCACCGGCCAACGCGGACAAACTCGCCGCCGCCGACGCGCTCGCGGTCCTCGCCGAGGAATCCGGCCTCACGCTGATCCAGCTCGCGATCGGTTTCGTACTAGCTCACCGCGATGTCACCGCCGCCATCATCGGCCCACGTACCGGCGAGCACCTCGACGCGTACCTGGGTGCGGTCGACGTCGTCCTGAGCGAGGAGATCCTCGACCGCATCGACGAGATCGTCCCGCCCGGCACGATCTTCGCCGACCGTGACACCGGCAAGATCCCCGACGCGCTGGCCGACCCCGCCCTGCGTAGACGCGCCGCCTGACCCGTCGGTGATCGCTGAGGGAGTCGTAATCCTTTCTCCCTCAGCGATCACCGGGTTGCGGCACCGGCTTCGGTTGATCATTCGCCCGGCACACGAGATCACCGCCGCGATTCGAGGCCGTGCCGGTGGACAAGCGCACCGAGCGGCGGGTCACGCCGACGTCGGCGCCGCGTTCGTGAACGTCGGTTTCCAGCCCAGTTCGGGAGCGATCAGGTGCACGGTGTCGTGCAGGATCTGCTCGTAATCCTCACGGTGGAATTCGTAAGGCAGTTCCAGGCGCAGCTCAGAGGTCTGCGCGAGTACCGGGTCGGCTCGCAGCTGTTCCAGGATCTGCTCCGCGGTGCCGACGATGTCCGGCGCGAACAGAATTCGGCGTTCACCCTGCGGGCCGAGAGTGCGGTCGTGGCGGCTCGCGGCGTAGGCGCGGTAGCGCTCGCGGGCGGCGTGGTCGGCGCTGTCGAACGGCACGATCACGCGTCCGACCGCCACACGGGCGGGTCGAGCCGGGTCGATCAGGCGGCGATAGTCCGCGATCAGAGTGAGCTGGGAGGTGGTGAAATCGTCACTGGCGTCGCCGAAAACGATGTTGCCGCTGAGTAGATTCAGTCCGTTCTCCGCGGTCCAGTGCACGGATCGGATGCTCCCGCCGCCGTACCACACACGATCGGCCAGGCCGGGGCTGTGCGGCTGAAGGCGGGGACGCTGGGTGTTGCCCGGCGAGTGGATGACGGTGTCGGCGTCGCCGAGGTAGTCGCCACGCAGGTTCTCGAGCAGACGGGCCACGCGGCCGTAGGACAGGTCGAAGTTACGCCAGTCGCCGTCGAAGACCAGATCGCCGATGAGGTCGGCGTGCGGCGGGGTTCCTGCGCTGAAGCCGGGTTGCAGCCGACCCTTGGACAGCACATCGGCCAGCGACAGGTCCTCGGCCAGCCGGAACGGGCTCTCGTAGCCGATCGGAATGACCGCGGCGCCCAACTCCACTCGGCTGGTGCGCTGGGCGGCGGCGGCCAGGAAGACCGCCGCCGAACCCACGCCGTGCTCGAGGTGACGCTGCCGGATCCACGCACCGTCGAAGCCGAGCCGCTCCCCGAATTCGAACAGTTGGAGCGTGTCCTCCAACCCGGTGTACGGGTCGTCGTCGAGGTAGTTGCCCGGCGTCAGGAACGCCAATGTTCTGATGCGCGGTGCGCTCATGCCTGACGCTCGTAGGGGATCTTCTCTCCTGCCTCGACCGCGATCGGGAGTCGGTTCTCGGCGGGCGGCAGCGGGCAGGTCGCCAGATCGGTGTAGGCGCACGGCAGGTTGACCGCTCGATTGAAGTCGAGCACGACCGTGCCGTCAGTCGCCGGAGTGGATACCTGCACGATGCGATTGGCGGCGTAGGTGGTGACTCCGGAGGTGGTATCGGTGAACAGCACCGACAGGTCGCCGGGGTTCCTGCCGGGGAAGGCGGTCAGTCGCAACGGCTGACCGTCGATGTCGAACACGACCTGCCCCGGTGCCTCGTAGACGTGCTCGAGCCCTTCGACCGAGGCGCCGACCGTGGTCGGTCGCGGCTGCTCGAACCGAACGTAACGACCCGTCACCACCCACTTCGGGTCCGGTGCGTACGCGGGCGTGCCCCGAAAGTCGGTGCGCAACTGGTTGTTCGGGTGCCGAGGACGCACGATGTCGTTGCCGCCACGGCGGGCGACCTCGATCACCGCATCACCCCACACGGCGTTCACCCCGTCGCGCTCGGCGATCACGCCGAACTCGTAACGGCCGCGCACCGGCGTCCCGTCGACAACCAACTCTTCACCCTCGTCGAGAACCACGACCACACCGTCGACACCGGTGGACCAGGTGCCGGGCGCATCGGTGAACCGCTCCGGGGTCTCGGTGAGCCAGTGCAGGTTCGTGATGGCCAGGAATCCGTGCCGGTCGGACAGGCGCGCCTCCTGCTGACGGTGCCACTGCTGCCAGTCGGCCGTGAAAGCGTCTACCTCGGCGACCGGGGTTTCCTGTGTAGCCATGCCATCGATACAACCCGACACCAACGCCGCCGAACAGAATTGCGCTCATCCCGAACGCAAGTCACCGATCAGCGCCCGTCTCGTTTCGCTCTGTTACCCGTCGGCGATCGGAGGACCACTCACCTCGTTGAATCGATACCGCGGTCGGCAGTCGCGCCGGTGGTCTCCAGGATCGTCGCGGCGACAAGGTGTGGATCATCGACCATCGGGACGTGACCGACACCTGGCAGGGTTCGGTAGTGCGCGCCCGGTATGCGTTGCCGGGCGACGGGCCCGTAGATCGCGGCAGGCAGAATTCGATCGTGTTCGGACCAGGCGAGCGTGATCGGGCAGGGGAGTGGGTCGAGCGGCGCGATCTGCTCGTCGGTGCTCAACAGGTCCGCGGTCACCGTGCACTCGAGCAGATCGCGAGCGATGTCGAGGGCGGCTGCGGGGGTGGCGCGGCCGCCCCGAATTGCGATGTCGCGCAGTACGATCCGTCGAACCAGGGATGAACGCAGCCCCAGGGGTGCCAGCGGTCGTGCCAGCTTCGCAAGTGTCAGTCCGTGCGCGATCTTGGCGGTCGAATCGGAATGAGTCGTACTGCCCGAGTCCCAGAACCCGGCCGGGGACAAGGCGCAGACGGTGACAGCACGGCCGCGGCGCGCCAGTTCGATGGCCATCCAGCCGCCCAGGGAGTTGCCGGCGATGTGGACCTGGTCGAGGCCCCTGGCGTCGAGGTCGCGTTCGACGTTGTCCACGAGGTGGGCGCATCGCGCCGGGCGCAGAACCGCGGGCGGACCGCCGCGATGGCCGAGTGCGGTGGGGCTGATGATCTCGTGATGTGGGGCCAGTAGCGGAACCACCTCGGCCCAGGCGCGTTCGGACATCGTGACGCCGTGCAGGAGTAGTAGTGGGGTGTTGCTGGGCATGGTCGTCCTTCGGATCGGTGAAGAGGCAGCGCACGCGGTCAGCCGACGACCGCTGGGGTGAGGTCTCAAATTTCGGCGGTGGGCCAGGAGGCCGCGTCGGTGTTGCGTGACACGCGACGCAGCAGAGCCACGAGGGTCTGTTGCTCCTGCTCGTCGAGTCCCTCCAGTAGCCGACGGTCCCGTTCGACGCGGCTGGGCAGTTCGGCATCGACGAGTTCGCGTCCGGCCGCGGTCAGCTGGAGCAGTACCACCCGGCCGTCCCGTTCGAACGGTAGACGTTCGAGCAGTCCGATTTTCGCCAGCCGGTCGGCGTGCTTGGTGGTCGCGGCGCCGCTGGTCATGGTCCGCGAGGTCACTTCACTGGCGCGTAGTGGGCGCTCGGCGCGGGCGAGGACGCACAGAATCTCGAAGTCGCCGCGGGTGACGCCCCTCGGGGCGAGCGCCCGATCGAGCTGGTGCAGCGCCAGCGAGCTGATCCGGTTGATGCGCCCGAGCACCTCGATCGTCGAGGTGTCCATCTCGGGATAGGTCCGGGCCCATTCGGCTCGGACGCCGTCGACGAAGTCGGGGGAGGTGTCGCCCATGCGCTCATCCTAGGCGACCAGGTTCACATTATTTAAGATATGTTTTACAAGTAAAATACATTTAGGATGGAGCCGTGCCTACCGCGACTCCCGACCTGCAGACCTCGACCGTGGCCACATCTGCCCGGCTGCGGCACTCCGGTGGCGCGCTGGCGCACTCGGTCGCCGTCTCCACGTGGCGGCGGGCGCTCGAGGTGCGGGCTGCCGACGCGACCGTGGCGGTCTCGATGCGCGTCGGCGCCGCCGCCGCGCTGGTGTTCGTCGGCTGTGGTCTCCTCGATCTGCGCCAGTACGCCGGCTTCGCGGTACTCGGCGCGCTGGCGTCGGCCTTCGCTCGGCACGAGCCGATGGTTCGGGTCGTGGCCAAGGTGAGTCTCGTCGGCGGGATGCTTGTCGCTTTCGTCGCAGGCGGAGGGTTGCTCGCGCTCGCGCACGTGCCGATCTGGGCTGAGGTCGCGCTGATGTCGGTCGGCGCCGCCGTCGCGGCGATATCGGTGTCGGCCTTCCGGATCACCGGCCCCGGCCCGGTGATTCTCGTCTTCGCGGCCACCGCGGCCGTGGGTTATGTGACCGCGATCGGCGATCTCGCCCGGGTGTGCCTGGCCGCGGCGATCGGTGCCGCGGTGGGACTGCTCGCGCAAGCGGCGCCGCTGCTGGTGCTGCCGCTCGGCCCGGCCCGGCTGGCCGTGGCGCGGGCGCTCTCGGCCGCGGCCGCACTCGATCACGACGGGTCTGTCGAACCCGCCCGCGCCGCGATCGCCCAGGCTCGGGAGAAGTTGGCGCTCAGCGGCGTTCGCGGAAATGACTCGGGGCACCACCGTGATCTGATCGCGCTGCTCGACGAGGTGGAAACCGCGGTCGACGAGTGGGCGGCGGGGGACCCGGAACGGCTGTTCGAGGTTGCCGGTCACGAGGCCGAACTCCGCAAGATCAAGCGTCGCAGCGCGATCTTCGGCAACGGCGCGACGGTCGAGGTGTCCGCGCTGCCGCGGCCGGAGGGCTTCGTGGCAACGGGTCTGTCCGGACTGCGCTCGCGCATGGTTCTCGGCAACGCGGCGCGCATCGCCCTCGCCTCGGCCGGCGCGGGGTGGTTCGCCGCGGCGGCCGGTCTCGACCATCCGCTGTGGGCGTCGATGGGTGCGATGGCCGCCATGCAGGGCGTCTCGTACGCGCTGACCGTGCAACGGGCGATCCAGCGTCTGCTCGGCAACGTCGGAGGCGCGATCATCGGGGCGCTGTTGATCGCGGCCGGTCTCGGGTACTGGCAGACGGTGGTCATGATCGTGGTTCTGCAGGTGACCGCCGAACTGATGGCCACCCGCAACTACGCACTCACCTCGCTCTCGGTGACACCGATGGCGTTGCTCATGGTCGGCCTCGGGACACACCTCTCGCCCGAGATCGGCGTCAGCCGGATCGTGGACACACTGATCGGCGTCACGGTGGGTGTCGTCGTCGCGGCCGTGACCATCAGTCGCACGGATCGGCAGCACCTGCCGACATCCTTTACGTAAGCCTCGAGTGCGTGATTCATTCCACGACCGGGCGGAGGATTACCACGATGACCGTTTCAGCGAGTACCCAGGACCGAGCGAATCTCTTCGACGAACTCGACCACGCGAAGGACCAGGTACATACCAAGCCCCACAGGGGTGCGGTCCGCGCATGCCGCCGGGATGTGGGCACCGGTTGCCCACTGTCGTGGACCCGACCCGCGCGCGTTTTCCGCCGAAACTGGAACGGATCTTTGCTGAGCATGGGGCCGAGGGCGTCGTCGGACACCTCGAATGCGGCAGCCAGGCCGTCGGCGACGTAGCGGCGTCGGGTGGCTCGTCGGTGCCGCAATTCGGCTCACAGGAATTCAGACCGTGGGTTGCATAATGACGTGGTGCATTCTGGTGATGGTCTGTTCGATCGACGCCTGTCCGACCGCGCGCGGGAAGTGATCCGCCAAGGTGCCGAGATCGCGTTGAACGCGCCGGATGAATGGCTCGACGAGCTCTATGACGCCACGCTGCTCAAGACCAGCCTTCGCGTCATCGCCGGGGATCCGTTGCTGGCCGAGGCGGTCCGGCGCGTCAATCGTGCAAACCTGCTGCACTGGGCATCGGCCAATGTGGCCGATCCGGGGATGCCGGTGCCGATCAACCTCGGCGCCGACCAGATCGCCATCGTGCGCGACCTGGTCCGCCGCGGGTTGAACGAGGCCGCTCTACAGGCCTATCGCGTCGGTCAAGACGTCGCCTGGCGACGGTGGATGTCCATCATCTTCATCCTGACGACCGACCCGTT
This sequence comes from Nocardia salmonicida, assembly GCF_036142455.1. Classification (NCBI taxonomy): domain Bacteria; kingdom Bacillati; phylum Actinomycetota; class Actinomycetes; order Mycobacteriales; family Nocardiaceae; genus Nocardia; species Nocardia salmonicida. The sequence continues at coordinate 3,019,871 of NZ_CP108014.1, read as the reverse complement.
CGAGCTACAGGAGGTCTTCGAAGTTTCCGCCGCGTCGATCGCCGGCTTCGTCGACGGCACCATCGAGGCGATCACCGAGGTCATCGACGACGAGCGTGACGAGCTGGCCCGCGGCTCGTATGCCGAACGGCGAGAGATGATCTCGCTCATTCTCGAAGGCGAACCGATCAATGTCGAGCGTGCTTCGATCAGGCTCGGATACCGGCTCGATACGACCCATACCGCCGCCATCGCCTGGAGTGGCATTCCCGGCGCCGAACTGGAGGAACCGCATCGGGTGACCAGGGCACTCGCACAGGCCGCCGGTGCGGCGACGGCACTGAGTTTGCTCGCCAGCGCGGCCACCCTGTGGGTGTGGGTGCCGGGCCCCACTCCTCCCGATATCGCGATCCTGACCGATGCGATGGACCACATCCCCGGCGTGCGTATCGCCATCGGCTCGACCGGTCGAAACGTCGCGGGTTTCCGGACGAGTCACCTCGACGCCCAGGCCGCGCACCGAATCCTCGCCCGCCCGCACAGCACGCGCCGTCTGGTCACTTTCGGCGAAGTGCAACTGACCTCGCTGATCACCGAAAACGGCGCTCAGGCGGACCGTTTCATCAAGTACACCCTCGGCGAGCTGGAACATGCCGACAGCGAACTACGCGAATCGGTTCTCGTCTACATCAACGAGCAATGCAACGCCACCCGCGCCGCGGCCCGCCTGTTCACCCACCGGAACACGATTCTGCGCAGGCTCGCCCGCGCGGACGAGTTACTGCCTCGTCCCTTGGCGGACAACAGCGTGCACGTCGCGGTCGCGCTGGATGCGCTGTACTGGCGGCAGAGCACGCCACAGCCGATGTGAACCCGGCGTGGATTACTGCGCCGCGCATACCGGGGTGAGGCGGTGAGTGCCGCGCAGGCCCTTGAGGGTGGCGTCCCGAGGGATCCCGATCGTGAGATCTGTCGTGCTGCCGATAGCTTCCAGTACCGGCTCGCTGACGAGGACTTCGCCGCCCTCGGCCTGTGCGGTGACGCGCGCGGCCATGGCGACGTTGCGGCCGAACAGATCGTCACCTCGGCGGACCGAGGAACCCATGTGGATGCCGATCCGGACTCTGAAATCGGTGTGGCCGCGCGATGATTCGGCGTCCTTGGTCAGCGCCGCCTGGATGGCGAGTCCGCAGGAGACTGCCCGCTCCGGCGCGGCGAAGGCGATCATGTACCCGTCGCCTTGGTTCTTGACCACATGGCCGGCCTGGTCCTGCACGCAGCGCTCGACGAGACGGTGGTGGCGATCGAGCAGCTTGACCCAGGCGCGGTCGCCGAGTTGTTCGTTGAGTGCGGTCGACTGCTCTATGTCGGAGAACATGATCACCACGTTGCCGTCCGGTGTCAGCCGTGCCAGGTCGGGGCGCTCGACCCGTGCCCAGCCGGCGAGGTCTTCGATGGAGGTCAGCACGGCGGCTCGAAAGCCTTTGGCGCGCACCAGGTCCGCGGCCTGCCAGGCCGTCCGTACCGCCTCGCGGCCGCCCACCATCAATCGCTGCGTGGTCGTCGACCGACGCGGGGATCTGCGCTTTCGCCGACTGCGGGCAAGCAGGATCGACAGAGTTATCAAGCCGGCGGCTTCACCGGCGGCGACGAGTGCGAGCACGGTGATCACGACTGTAGTCATCGGGCGAACCTCGGCGGAATAGCGTAGCTGGTCGAACCCTGTAGCGGCTGCGCGCCCGAGCTGGTCACGGCAAAATAGTACACACGCGTTCACTCGAATTTCGAAACGGTGTGTTCGGTCCTCGCCAGCGGTGCGGAGCATGAGGTGAGCGCCTACGCAGCGTGGACGGTCGCTCTCCTTCCTTCCCCCGAACCCAAGGCTTGTACAGCTGTAATGCCTTGACTGTGCGAACTCGGTGGCGGTGTGCCTCGCTACTGCGAGCCGTGCCGGAGGTTGCGTCCGACGCGACGTGAACCGCGGCAATCGGGTCGGTTCGGTACGATCTCGGTGTACAGGTGGTGTCCGTGATCGGCGACCGGTGATGCATAGTGCACAACGCGGATTCGATTCGGGTGCGAATCGCCATTGGAACGCGGGGTGCCGAGACCGCACGATGGAGCGCAAACACCGGAAAGTAGGAAATGTGCCCGACAGCGTCCTGTCGGCCCGGATCGTGACGGTGGGAGGTCGACCCGCGGTCGACTGCCTTCCCCCGGCGTCAACGATTTCGGGCAAGATCATGAGCCGATTCGTCGTCGACAGCGCATTGCCCGCCAGAGTGCCCTTGGCGGCCCTGCGTCGCGATGTCACCGCGATGGTGAAGGCATGCCTGGAGCTGACCGCGCGGCTGCTGACCGACGCGGACGCTTCGAAACCGTTGGACGATGTGCGTTTCGGCGTCATGGAATGGGCGCAAGAAGGTGTCCCCATCGACGCGATGCTCGAGGCAGTGCACACCGGCACTCGGATGGTGTTCGACCATCTCGTCGCACAAGCCGGGTCCGCCGGGGATCACGTGGCCGTGGCCGACGTGGCGCACGTGTTCGCCGGGCTCTCCAGCCGATTGGCTACCGCGATTTCACAGGCGTACTCGGGGGAGACGCGAGCGGCCGTGGACGACGACGTCGACGCTCTGGCCGCGGCCGTGATGGCCGGGAACGCGACACCGGCCATGGCCCGTGCCTGCGGGGTGCGGCTGGCCGAGAACTACGTCGTCTTCGCTGTGGCGTTCGTGCCACACCAGGAAGAGGCGCAGCCGCACCTGGATCGCCAGATCATCTCCCAGCGAACAGTTCGCCGAGTCAGAGCCGAGGTGTCGCGCCATGGCGGTGACCACGCGTTGATGCAGATGGGAGTCGGCACCGCGACCCTGCTGATTCCGCAGGACCACTTCGACCCCGCAGCGGCAGAGCAGTTCGTCGAGCACCTCGTCGCGGCGGCGCGGACGCGGGTACGTGCCACCTTCGTGTCGGTGGAAATCGGTGGCATTCGCGAAGCGGTCGAGCGCGTGCACGCGGTACTCGACATCATGCGTCGCCTGCGCCGAGACGGGCTCGAGCATTTCGAGGGCCTGTCGCTGGAGTATCAGCTGTCCAGGCCGGGCGCGGCGGGGCGGCACCTTGCCGCGACGTTGGACCCACTCGACAAGCATCCGGTGCTGCTGGAGACGTTGAAGGCTTACCTCACGACCCGCTCCACGCGCCTGCGCACGGCGCATGCACTGCACGTACACCCCAACACCGTCGACTATCGGCTGAACAAGATCGCCGAGATCACCGGGTTGGACCCGCTGCACTCCGACGGGCTCTGGCGCCTGCGTTCTGCCCTCGTGGCCCGCATGGTCGGTGTCGGCGAGCAGGAGCCGGTCGAGCGCGGCGACCCCGATCAGGCCGCGCCCGCCGCGCAGGCTTGCTGATCACCTGCGGGTCGGTGCGCTCGGCATAGGCCAGTCAAGCGGTATCCCCAGGATGGCGCCCACATCGCGGATCGCCGCCATCACCGCGTGGATCCCGTCGAATCCCTGCGCGAACGCTTCGGTGCGCTCATCGATACGGAACGGGCACAGGTAGGTCTGGGGGCGATCGGGATCTTGGCGGGGCCGTCCGATCGTGATCACCACCGGTCCCGCGGCCGTGTTGACGGCCCGTGCCCCCAGCTGCGAACCGAACTCCCTGGCCTTCGCCGCGGATCCTGCGGACTCGCCGATACGTAGGGGAGGAGCCTCAGGTTCTCTCGACGGGTCCGCGTCGGTCGGTCGGACTGCCGAGCCGACTCGGGCTGCCGCGTTCGGAATATCGATCAGTGCGGCGTAGATGGCGGCCAACCTGTCCGGGCCGTGGGCTCTGCGCGCTCGGGCACCTTCGACGTGGTAGGTGCACTGCCAGCGTTGCGTCGTGTGGTCCTGGTGGGGATCGGCGATCTCTACCCGCAGCTCCCGTTCGCCGGTTTTGAGGACACTGGCTATCGCTACCTCGTCGAGTGCACTGGTCACAAGATCCTCCTGATGGTCGTCGCTGTTGCGGGTCGCGTGCGATGCCCACCGCAACGGGTTGGTCAACGCTCACAACGCCGACGGAGTTCGCTGTGCCCTGGTACATGGATGGGTGCGAGTCCTCACTCGGCCTCTTCGGACAGTTATCTATCTCACACAAGTGGCATGCTCGCTGGTACGGCTCACAAATGCGCCACTAGTAGCCGCTAATTAGCCATATAACTTCCTCGGTAGCCAACCGTTTTCTGCGAATATTCGGTAGGTTGACCACCGGCACAGAACAAGTTCGACAGGGGGGTCGATGGACGAGTACATGAGCAATACCCCGCGATCGCTCGACGGCGAAGACGATGATCAGGTAGGACGGATTGTCGAACGCGGCTCGGATTTAGATGTCGAGTCATATGACAGTGAGACCGCTCATCTGCGCGACGTTGTGGATCAATTGGAATACGCGGTACAGGTCTGTTCGCAGGAGCGCATTCCGCTTCCCTTCGTATTGAACGAAGTCGAAAAGGCGCTCGGTGTGGTTCTCGACGATTTCTCCGCCGACTGGCACACCGACCTCCGTCTTCATCTCGTCGATTATGTGACCGCGGCATTCGCGAAGGACCACCTACAGCCACCGCTTACCTGACGACGACCTCGGCAGTCGTACCCACATGGCCGGTTCTCGGTCTCAGGCGACACCGTATCCGTCTTCCAGATACGCCGATGACCGCTGGTTACGGGCTCGAAGTGCGACTGCCACGCGGCGAGTCATGATGTCCGGCAACCGCTTTGCGATCTCGGCATCGTCGCACCATGCCCAGCTTCGAAGTTCGTCGTCCTGAAGCGATATCGCCGAGATCTGGTCGGCGGTCAGCACTGTGCCGTCGAAGATCATCATTACGCCGTCATCGGGATATAGGCCTGGCGGAACCCAATCCACCACCAACAGCCGCCCTGGCGTGACGTCGAGGCCGAGTTCTTCGCGGACTTCACGGACAACGGCCGTATAGGGCGATTCGCCGGCCTCCACGACACCGCCCGGAATCTCCCAATAGTCCTTATAGGTCGGTTCGACGAGCAGTACCCGGTTCAACTCGTCGACGAACAACACACCGGTACCCATCCGTTTGCGTGGGAACTTCGCAATGTCTTCAATTCGTTCGGACTTCATGAGGCACAACGCTATCCGCGCTCACTACGCGCAGGTTTGCTGTCGAACTCGCCGAAGGTCATGGGCAACGATTTGCAGAAGCGACGTAACCTCGGAATCACGGTGACGATCGAAGCGAGAGTGCGCGCGAAGGGAGAAGCGGATCATGGTCGTGGCAGATCAGCTTGCTGAGGTTGCCGAACGGCGTGGGGTGACGGTCGCTGTCGCCGAATCGTTGACGGCGGGCAACGTTGCCACGGCGTTGGGGGCCGCACCGGATTCCGCGGTGTGGTTTCGTGGCGGGGTCGTCGCCTATGCCGCAGAGGTCAAACGGCACGTACTCGGGGTTCCTGATGTGCCGGTGGTGTCCGAGACCGCGGCGAGAGCGATGGCCGAGGGAGTGCGATCGCTGATGGACGCGGACATCGCTGTTGCCACCACCGGTGTCGGCGGCCCTGATCCGCAGGACGGCGAGGCTGCCGGTTCGGTGTGGTTCTGTGTGGTTTCGCGCAGCGATGCGCGGGCGAGTCACCGGCAATACGACGGTGATCCGGCGGATGTTGTCGCTCTATCGGTGCAGTACGCGATCGAGTTGCTGCTGTCGATGGCGAAAGCGGTTCACTCGCAAGACATTGACGGCGACCCGCCGTCGGGCGCTGGTACCGGGCCTGAGCTGCAACCCTGAGACCGGCGGAAGCCTGTGGAACCCTTCGGATTTCGGTCCGTCATCCCGACGCCGAACCACACCCGCGCGAGTGTGGGTGTGGTTCGGGACGGGTCGGCTGTCAGCAGTCGCCGGTGCCCGCGTTTCCGGGAGCGCCGTTGACCAGGCCCGCGCCGCCGCTGCCCGCGGTGCCGCAAGCGCCGAGGGTGCCGTTGCCCGTCTGGGCCCCGCCGTTGCCGCCGTCTCCTCCGGCCCCGCCGGTACCGAGGATTCCGGTGCCGCCGGTGCCGCCGTGCGCGCCCGCGCCGCCGCTGTTGTTCGCGCCCGAGGCGTCGCCGCCGTTGCCTGCCTTGCCGCCCGCGCCGCCGGTATCGACGGCAAGAGCGTCGCCGCCGTCGCCGCCGTTTCCGCCGGACGCCCCGTCGGTGCCCGTGGCGCCGGTCGCGCCCGCACCGCCGTTGCCGCCTTCGCCGCCTGCGCCACCGGATCCGCCGTCGGGACCACCGAGTCCGCCGTTTCCGCCGAGCCCGCCCGCACCCAGAACGCCGAGTCCACCACTGCCGCCGTTGCCGCCCGCCCCGCCCGCGCCGCCGCCGTAGCCGATGCCGCCGTTGCCGCCGTGACCACCCGGGCAGTTCTCGGTGCCTTGGCTGCCGTTGCCGCCACTGCCACCGGCAGGCTGCGAGGCGGTGCCGGGAGCGCCATCGGCGCCGTTCACGGTGTTGCAGGCGGCGAATGCGGGCGGTGCCACGGCGATCATGGCGCTGGTGGTCAGGACGAGACCGCCGAACAGTGCGGCGATACAGGTCCGTGCGCTGCGAGTTCTTGGCACAATAATGCTCCTCTATTGTCGAACGCTGCGGCCGATATAGCGAAATCGGCCATCGGGGGCGCGCGCATCATCGATCGGCCGATACGGTCGGAATCAAGGTGAATGCCCAGCGCGTCGCGGCGCATTCACGGGCGATCGCAGTGATCGGGCCGCCACCAGCTGTAATCCGTTGCTGCCGAGATATTTACGAATGACAGTTTCGGGAGGCGAATATATTCTCGCCTCTGCTGGAGAGCCGAATCGAGCCTACGCTTGTAGTGCGACGTTTACTACTACCCGCGGCACCTGGGCAATTCACGAATTCTGTTTTCGGACAAGAGGAGAAGAAAAAGACTGGTTCTTGCCGGGTGGGCTGGCTAGGGTCCGTGTGCATGAGTGGCGAAGTGATCATCGTGACCGGCCCACCCGCTGCGGGAAAGACGACTGTCGCCCGCCTTCTCGCCGATGCGGCGGGTGCTCCGACAGTGCATCTGGAGACCGACCTGTTCTACCGGTCGATCCGCACAGGATTCGTCTTGCCGTTCCTTCCAGAAGCGCACCGACAGAACGAGGTGGTGATCGAGGCGATCGTCGTGACAGTCGCGGCCTACGCACGCGGCGGTTACGACGTCATCGTCGACGGGATTGTGGGGCCATGGTTCCTGCCACAGTTTCGGGCGCTCGCCGACGACGGTGGGCCGGCCATTTCCTATGTGGTCCTGCGACCTGACTTGGCCACCACGGTGTCCCGCGCGAGGCAACGCGTAGGAGACGAGTTGAAGGATCTGGAAGCGATCAGTGGCTTGCACGGCGCGTTCTCCGACATCGGAGACCTCGAGCAGCACGCGATCGACACCGGGGGCCTGGATTCCGCGCAGACTGCCGACCGGGTGAGACGGGTTCTGGCCGACGGCACGCACCGGCTGGCCTGAAGCGAGATTGCTCGATCTGGAGTCGGCAACCACGCCGACATCCTTTTCCTCGATCGATCGATCGATCGACCGTCGCCCGCGCCGTCGCCCGCTTCGCGCAGTCCGATACCGATCGGGCCTGCTGAGACAGCGGCGCGGGAGGCAAGCGCATTCGCTGCCTCGGTCGGCTGAGCCGAACTACGCCTGGATGACCTCGATCCCCACCATCGCGTTGAGCGAGTCGCAACTTGCCCAGGACTGGTTCTGCCCGTACTGCGCGGGGCCGTACTTCCAGTAGACGAACGGAACGGGCCACGCGACACAGGTGAGCTTCACCTGATGCCAGGTCGGCAGCTCGCAGTTGGCCATCCCGCCGGTGTTGAAGACGTTGTACACGTGGCAGTTGGCCTGCCACACCGGTACGTCGGCTTGGGCTACGCCGCCACCGACGAGCGCAGCGGCAGCAGTGGCGGTGACAACAACGGCGCCAGCAGCGAGTCTCTTCGCAGAAAGCATGTCGAACCTCCTGAAATCGATGTTGTCTGAAAGATCGCTAGTTGATTTGAAGTGTTACTCGACACATCCGCGATGGCGCCATGGTGTCCGTTGCATAGACCTTTTCAGCTGGTCATTCAATCGAATGGTCCGTCGATTTCCGACTCGGTCGAGAGAGATGGAGGGATGTTTGCCACACGCTACTGCGAGCGCCGGGCCCAGTTCGTTTGCGAGGTCGTGCTCTCGGCCCCCGGTTCGGCGAGGGCCGTCGTACGCGTCAGGCGTGACTGCAGAATAATGGTTGCCATGTCCTCAATATTCGCTGAAGTGCCCCGCAAGAGGGTCGGCGTTCTGGTGTTCGACGGCGTCAAGATGCTGGATTTCGTCGGGCCCGCAGAGGTGTTCGTCGAAGCGAATCAAGCCGTGCCGCGCTACGAAGTAGTCCTGATCTCGGCGGATGGTCGCGATGTGCAGACCTCGATCGGGGCGCGCGTTCAGGTCGGCTGCGCCGCGGCCGATGCCGACCGGTTCGATACGGTCGTCATACCGGGCAGTGAACTGCCGCCCGAGAAGTTCGTGACATCCGAGTTGTTGGCAGCGACGCGGCAACTGATCGGGAAGACCCGGCGCGTGGCATCGATCTGTAGCGGGGCGTATGTGCTGGCAGAGCTCGGACTACTCGACGGCAGGCGCGCGACGACCCACTGGAAGTTCGCGGGCGACTTGGCGAGACGGTTCCCCGCGATCGCGGTCGAACCGGATGCGATTTTCGTCCGCGACGGCAACCTGTACAGCTCGGCGGGCGTGGCGGCTGGTATGGATCTCGCGCTCGCGCTGCTCGAGGAGGACCACGGAGCCGATCTAGCCCGCCAGGTGGCGCAGTCGCTGGTGGTGTACATGCAGCGGGCGGGCGGGCAATCGCAATTCTCGGCGTCACTGAGCGGCCCGACCCCGCGCAGCCCGTTGCTGCGCGGCGTTGTCGATCTGATCTGCGCGGATCCCGCTTTTCCGCATACCGTGCAGAGTCTGGCGGCCCATGCCAGGGTCAGCGTTCGGCACCTGACCCGGCTGTTCCGTACCGAACTCGAACGCTCACCCGCCGAATACGTCGCGTTCATCCGATTCGGCATGGCCAGGGACATACTGCATACCGGCTGCAGCGTGACAGAGGCGGCGATGGCCGCGGGGTACGGCAGCAGTGAAGCGTTGCGGCGCGCGTTCGTCGCACGGCTGGGCATATCGCCCAGCAAATATCAGCAACGGTTCCGATCCACCAGCTCCACCGCCCTGGTCGAGGTCGCGGATACGCGGGCCGTGTCCTGATCGGAGGCTTTTGCGGCCTGTTGAGGGGGGCGCGTGACGGGTTGACCGGTGAAGACTGATTCGGGTACAGCAACCGCTTCGACGGGATCGCTCACCCCTTCACGTAAGCCCAGTATTGGAGCCCCATCCGATGTCATCGCCGACCATTGTTCTCGTACACGGCGCCTTCGCCGATGCGTCCAGCTGGTCCCCGGTCACCGAGCGGCTACTCGCCGTCGGTCATCGGGTGCTGGCGCCGCCGATCTTCAACCGGAGCTTGTCCGCCGACGCGACCTACATCAAGTCCTTCGTCGAGCAGATCGAGGGCCCGGTACTGCTCGTCGGGCACTCCTACGGCGGTGCGGTCATCACTGTCGCCGGTGTCGCCGATAATGTCGTCGGTCTGGTCTATGTCTCCGGATACGCACTCGATGAAGGCGAAAGTCTCGGCCAATTGCAGGGCGGTTTTCCGGATTCCGATCTGGCGGCCAATTTGGTTTACGCGCCCTACCCGACCGACGGCGATACACCGGGAACGGACGTGTCGGTCGACATCGACGCGTTCGGCGCGGTATTCGCCGCAGGCCTCGATACCGTGAAGGCGCAGGTGCTCGCGGTCTCCCAGCGCCCGCTCTCGGCCATCGCGTTCGGCGAAGCCGCTACCGCCGCTGCGTGGAAGACGAAGCCCGGCTGGGGAATCGTGTCCAGCGCCGACCGCACGATCAATCCGGAGGTCGAACGCTTCGGATACGAGCGGGCCGGCCTGCGTTCGGTAATCGAGATCGACGCACCGCACCTGGTGATGCAGACCCACCCCGAGCAGGTCACGAAAGTGATCACCGACGCTGTCGCCGAATTGAGCTGACCAGCACCACCGTTCACCACTACGAGAGAAGGGCGTCATCATGTCAGGCAATCCGTTGGGTATCTCGCTCGAGCAGGCAGCACAGGAGTTCGTCGATGCGACGTCGCAACCGCCGTTCCTGTACCAACTGACCCCGGAAGAGGGGCGCAAGGCGGTGGATTCGGTTCAGGATTCGCCGATCTCCAAGCCCGAGATCGACGAGGAGTGGATCACCGTCGAGGGCGGCCCGACCGGCTCGGTGCGGGTGCGGATCGTCAAGCCTCGTGGCTCGACCGAGACGTTGCCCGTCATCGTCTACACCCATGGCGCGGGCTGGGTGTTCGGTGACGCGCACACCCACGACCGGCTGGTGCGCGACCTCGCCGTCGGCGTGCACGCGGCCGTCGTGTTTCCCGAATACGACCGCTCTCCCGAGGTGCGGTATCCGGTGGCCAACGAACAGTCCTACGCCGTCGCGACATGGGTCGCCGCTCATGGCGGTGAGAAGGGGCTCGACCAGTCGCGCATCGCGATCGCGGGCGATTCGGTCGGCGGCAATATGGCCATCGCGCTGACCCTGATGGCCAAGGAGCGTGGCGACGTCTCCTTCGTGCAGCAGGTGCTGTTCTACCCGGTCACCGACGCCAATTTCGACACCGGCTCCTACCAGGAGTTCGCGGAAGGCTATTTCCTCACCCGTGAGGGGATGAAGTGGTTCTGGGACCAGTACACCACCAGCACGGAGGACCGCGCCCAGATCACCGCGTCGCCGTTGCGGGCGAGCACCGAACAGTTGGCCGGGCTGCCGCCCGCGCTCGTGATCACCGGCGAAGCCGATGTCCTGCGCGACGAGGGCGAGGCCTTCGCCGCAAAGCTGCGCACGGCAGGCGTAGCGGTGACCCAGGTGCGCTACGGGGCGATCATCCACGATTTCGTGATGGTCAACTCGATGCACGACACCCATGCCGCCAAAGCGGCCGTGGCCCAGGCAATCGCGACCCTGCGTGCCGCGTTCGACATCGCCTAGCCGTCCTCGCAATAGTTCTGCCCAGTGGTTGCACCGGAAGGGACTTCCTGATTTACCGGTGGTCAGCGGAAATTGCCGGTGTCGATCCCCGTCAATCCCGGGTCGCGATGATATTCGGTCGTATCATCATCGAACTGCTGTAGCGCGGCTCCGGTTCGGCAGTGAATGCGTGTGCCGGTGAATCGTTGGTCGAATCACAGGGGAACAAATGAATTCCACGCGTGGGCACGACCGACATCGGACCACTGAGGATCCCCCGTCGCGCGACACAGCCGCCGACCGCCACCAGGAAGGTCCGGTCGCGCGACGGGGCTGGGAGCCCGCGAAACCTGCGTTTCGGCGTCGGGGGCTCACCTTCGGTGGGGCAGTGGGAGCGTTGGTGCTGGTGTGGTTGTCGCTGACGCCGTCGTTGCTGCCCAGAGGGCCGCTGTTCCAAGGAATCGTCACCGGCGCCGCGGCGGTGTTCGGATACGGTCTCGGCGTCGCAGTCGCCGCGCTGCTGCGGTGGATGTTGCACCGCGAGCCCAGGCCGACGCCTCGTGGGTTGTGGTGGGGGCTGGGAATCGTCGCCGCCCTCGGTACGACGGCCGCCCTCGCCTGGTTCGCCGATTGGCAACGCGACCTGCGTTCGCTCATGGGAGTGAGCGGGCTTTCCTGGCAGGCCTATCCGATCATCGTGGTGATCGCCGTCGTGACGTTCGCGGTGTTGATCGCGGTGGCGAGGGGGTGCTGGGCGTTGTCGCGATGGGTCGGTGGGCTCCTGGGGCGGGTGATGCCCACTCGCGTCGCCGCGGTGCTCGGCGGTGTGGTGGTCGTCGTGGTGGCTGTGCTCGCGGTCAACGGGGTGGTGGCCGACGTCGCGATGTCGCTGCTCAACGAAACGTTCAAGGCCGTCAACGACAAGAGTGCGCCGGATACGGAAGAACCTGTTGTCGCGGAGCGTTCCGGCGGTCCCGGCTCGCTGGTGGCGTGGGACTCGCTGGGCAGGCAAGGGCAGATCTTCGTGTCCAACGGGCCGACCGCGCTCGAATTGACCGCATTCAGTGGAAAGCCCGCGCGTGCGCCGATCCGTGTCTACACCGGACTGGAATCCGCCGAGACCCTCAGTGCTGAAGCAGATCTCGCGGTTGCCGAATTGCGACGTGCCGGTGGATTCGAACGCTCGGTCATCGGAATAGGGACCACCACCGGAACCGGGTGGATCAACGAGTCGACTGCCTCGGCCTTGGAATATGTGGCAGGCGGTGACAGCGCGTTGGTGAGTATGCAGTATTCCTATCTGCCGAGTTGGCTGTCCTTTGTCGTCGACCAGGAACGTGCGCGCCGAGCCGGCCGCGCATTGTTCGAGGCTGTTCACGCCGAGTGGGACACACTGCCAGTCGATCGCCGGCCCAAGCTGGTGGTCTTCGGCGAAAGCCTCGGATCCTTCGGTGGTGAAGCGGCGTTCTCCGGTATCCAGGACATGGCGGCCCGCACCGACGGGGTCTTGTTCGTCGGCCCCACCGCCACCAACCCGGTGTGGCGCGACGCCACCGCGCGACGCGACCCGGGTTCCCCGCAATGGCTGCCGATCTACCGCGACGGGAATACCGTGCGATTCGTCGCCGACGCACCCGACCTCGCCCGTCCCGAACTGGCGTGGGGCTCGCCCAGAGTGGTCTACCTCCAGCACGCCTCCGACCCGATCACCTGGTGGACACCGCAACTGCTGTTCCAGAAACCGGACTGGCTCGACGAGGAACGTGGTCGCGATGTCCTGCCCAGCACCCGCTGGATCCCCGTGGTGACGTTCCTGCAGGTCTCGGCGGATATGGCTGTCTCGGTCGACGTGCCCGACGGACACGGTCATACCTTCCAGGCTGTGATCGCCGATGCCTGGGCCGCGATCCTGGCACCCCCCGACTGGACCGCGACCGACACCGAACGATTACGAGAGATCCTGCGAGGCACCGAGTGAACACCATCCGATACCGAAGAGGAGAAGGATTGCGATGAACAAATCCGCCGACAAGCCGTCCCTGCTGCGTCGCGTCTCACCGACGCAATGGGTCGCGATCGGAATGAGCATCCTTGCCATCATTTTCGTCTTCGAGAACAGAGGAAAGGTATCTGTCGAGTTCCTGTTGATCACGATCAGTTCGCCGATGTGGCTGATCCTGTTGACGATGTTCATCGTCGGCTGGGTCGCCGGAGTTCTCACCACCCGTCGCGCCCGTCAATGAATTCTCGCGGCGCCGCTGGTGTCGGCGGTACCGGGCGCCGTTCAGTCGGTCGACTCGAGCTGCTGCTTGAGGTTGCGCAGGGTGCGGTGGATGTTCTTGCGCTGGAACTGCACGAAGGTGTCGCCGCCGGTGGCGATCCGGTCGAAGACTTGAACCACCGCGTTCGGCCAGGTCTTGCGATCGTCGTGCCAGGTCTCGGTGACCCGGGTACCACCGTCGGCCGCCTCGAATCGGTACTCCCAGGTCGCGATACCCCCGCGAAGCCATGGCCGTCGCACGCCGATCGCCTCGACGCGAAACGCGAACATCTTCCCTGGCTCTGCCGCGATCACCACGCAGCGGGTCACCCAGCGAGCGAAGCCCCGCTTGTTGAACCCTTCGAATTCCATTCCCACATAGGTGGACTCACGCGCCTGGGTGACCCGTGCTCCGCGGTTCTCCGGACTCCACCGACCCATCAGGGTCGGATCGCTGACCTTTTGATAAACAGACACCGGGTCGGCAGCGATGTCGATGCTGTCGAAAACGGACGTGGTGCGACTCATGGACTCGAACCTATCCGACCGAGCGGGTGCTCCCGACGAGAGCGGGTGTCAGTTCGCTCGAGTTCGATCCTGCGTGGTGAGGTGCTGTGACGTCATGGCCGCGTGAGCTCGGTGACCGTGCCGAGGAAACTGGTGACGTACAACGCGTTCGGGTCCCATCCGGGTCCGGATCCGAACCGTGCCGACGAGGACAAAGGCAGACCGGCCGCGATCGCGCAGGTTTGGCCGGTGTCCACATCGACCTGCGCAATACTGCCCGCCACGTTCAGTGCCACGTAGACCTTGCCGTCCGGGCCGACGGTCAGATCATCGGCCGAGTTCAGTGGTCCGGCGCCCGGAATCACCGCCTGTCGCGGTGGGCTGTCGGGATCGGCGTAGTCGACGGCGGCGACCACCGAGGTGGGGTCGAACGTCGTCGAGACGATGAGCCGGTGGCGTTGTCGGTCGAACGCGAGGCCGTTGGTGGAACTCAGCGACGGTGCGTACGGTGTCGCGATGCTGTCGTCGGTGACGCGGGTCAGGGTGCCCGCGCCGATGTCCCTGCTGACGACGAAGTCGCCGTTCGGCAACTGGGCCAACCCGTTCGGCATCGTCAGGCCGGTGGCCACCGTCGTCACGGCGCCGCTGGCGAGGTGCAGTGCCTTGATGGTGCCGTCGGTGCGGCCGGTGAGTGCGGCGGTGGCGGTGTTGCCCGTCGTGAAATACGCGGTGTCGCCGACGGTCAGGATGGCGCCGGGGCCGTCGATACCGTCGACAGCGACCGATCGCGCGCCGTCAGCGCCGAGGCGTTGCAGGGACCCGGCCGATCCGGTGGCGGACTGCTCGGCCAGCAGCAGGTTTCCGCGACCGTCGAACCCGAGGTTCTCGAGTATCCCGTAACCCGCCGCGACGGTGTGGCGAGTCCATTGCGGACACGAAACCGCTTCGGCGGAGGCGGTATTCGCGGTGGGCAGGACGGCGGCTGTCGCGGTGACCGCCATCGCGGTGATCACACGAGACGCGGTACGGGAGAAAGTCATCGATTCCTCGGGGTCGAGCCGGTGGCCCGGGTAGCTTTGCCACCGACGAAGGCGGCGTTGTCGACGGGATCGGCCCAGCCTATGGGGGTTACCGCGGGACTCGCACGGAAATGGGCGCCGACCGTGCTCTCGACGCGACCTCACCCGAACAAGAGGTGCGCACGACGGGACGTCCGTGAAGAGTTCCTACTGCCCCGCTGCGCAGTCGATCCATTCCATGTAACCGCTGCCCGTGATCGGACGCTGACCCTGCCAGGTTCCCCGGTAGGTGTAGGCGCCGACGTAGCCGCGGCCGTGCCCGTAGCGGAGCGGACTGTCGACGTCGGCGTCGACAGTCAGGATCTCCGCACCGGCCGCGTCGCGCACCCGCCAGCGAAGTTGCCGGGGGACCCGCATCGTGCGGCCGAGCGGATCGACCAGTGGGTGCTCCTGATACGACAGAACCGTCATGGCGACATCGTCGTACACGCGCGTTGTTCCGTCGAGGCACCGCACGTACGCGAGCAAGCAGGCGACCGCGCCGGCGGCGCGTACTTCGGTCAGTAGCACCTGGGTCGAGCTGTCGAGGTTGATGATCTGATAGGTGAAGAAGTCGACGGGAAGCTTGCGTCGTGTCGAGAGTGCCTGGGCCGTCAGCGCTTGCGGTGACATGCAACGGGCGTATTCGAACGTGCACAACGTCTGATCGATGGCAACGGTGGCGCCGGTGTTGTCGGTCAGGGTTCCGGTGGCGGTCGCGAGCAGGCTGAGGTGGTCGTAGAGCGGAGTACGAACGAACCACGAAACCTGTTCCGTCGCTCGGATATCGAGGCTCACCTCGAAATTGTCGTAGTGACCGCGGACGTGGAAGTGGGGAAAGGCGCCGGTGATGCTGAGGTCGCGGCCCCAGTCGAGGCGGGAGCCGTCATCGGCGAAAGAGCACTCACGGCCGGTGTCGTAGGCGCGGTAGTGGTGCTGTCCGTCGGCGGCGGTGGACGACAGGACGGTGGCCGTGTCGCGGGCATCATCGGCAGCGAGGTAGTCGTTGTCGAAGGCCAGCGCACCGGTCGCGCCGATCAAGGTCATCGTGTTCAGGTAGCGGTGGGGGCCGGGTAGCTCGGGGAGGAACACCCCGTAGTGCGTCCATGCCCATCGCCGGGACCCGGTGTGCGGTTTCATCATCTCCGGGGTTTCGAATGCCATGGTCGACCCCGGAATGCGCGAGTCGATACGCGGCAGGACGGCGTCGACGATCGGGCGTGCGAGGCGATCGAGTACGCGCGATCGACGGTCGGCGGCGGGAGGCTGCGAAAGTGCCGTGGAGTGTTCCATGAGCGCCATTGCTCCTTTGCTGGACCGCCGGGCTCGTGCCTGTCGGTCCGGGTCACAGGTATGTGTTACTTATGGTCACGGTTACAATTGACTGATTGGTAAATTACGCGCGAGAGGCCGAGCCGTCAAGAGTCCCGCCATCGATCCGGCCGCGCCGATCGACCTGCTCGTGGCTGTTTGCCCTGGGTAAAGGCGGGTAGACGTATCTCATGAATCAGTCGTTGGTCGCGGTGTGTAGTTCCAGGTCATGAGCGGTGATATAGACGGGGTCATCGTGGTGGTTCCGGCCCGTAACGAGGAGCTGCTGCTTCCTCGGTGTCTCGCGGCTCTGGAACGCGCCGTGCGCCGAGTCGACGTGCCGGTTCGGGTGCAGCTCGTGCTCGACGCCTGCACCGATGGCTCGGCACAGGTCGCTTCGACAGCCGAGGTACTGACGGTCAGCGAGCGCAATGTCGGGGCCGCACGGCGGCGAGGATTCGAGCACGCGGGCGCGGCGTGCGACGGCCGCACCTGGTTTGCGACCACCGACGCCGACTCCGAGGTCGAAGAATCCTGGTTGTCGGCCCAACTCGATTACGCGCGAAGGGGTTTCGAGGTGGTGGCGGGCGTGGTGGCGGTGCGGCAGTGGGACGCGCACTCGGTGCAGGCCCGACGGATCTACGAGCACGAATACCGTGTGCCGGGGCCGGACGGTCACGGTCATCTGCACGGCGCCGCGCTCGGCTTCCGGGCCGACGCGTACTGGGGAGTCGGGGGTTTCCGCGCGCTGCGCACCGGTGAGGACGTGGATCTGGCCGTTCGGCTGCAAGCCGCCGGGGCCAGGATCGCCTGGGCAGAGGACGTGTGCGTCACCACCTCGGCCCGGCGAAGAGGTCGCGCGCCACACGGATTCGCCGAGCATCTGCGCAGGCTGGGACGAGACGAGCCGCAGGAGGTCTCGTGACGTCCGTGGACGGTTCCGTCGTCGGCCCACGCGCGACAGGCGAGCCGCGGATCGCGGCGGCCATGAGGTCGCTCGCGAGCTCGGGACGGCTGGATCTGCCGTTGCCGGGCTCGGGACGAACTCTCGATCGATGGCGTGCCCTGGCTGAAATCGCCTATGAGGACACAGTTCTCGGCCGACTGGCCGAGGCGCACGTCGATGCCGTGGCGATCATGGCCGAGCTCGGCGGTGGTGGCGTGGACGCGGACTGTCGCGCCGCGCCGTCCGGCGAGATCTGGGGCGTGTGGGCCGCGGAACCGCCTTCCCCTGTCCTGCGAGCACGCACGATGTCCGACGGCTGGGTGCTGGACGGACGCAAGCTGTGGTGCTCAGGTGCGAGCATGTGCACGCACGCACTGGTCACGGCCGTCGCGGACGGGCAGCGAGCGCTGTTCGCGGTGCCACTCGCCCGTGCTGTCGCCCAGCCGGTGCCCGAGACCTGGCGTGCGGTCGGAATGAGTGAATCCGACTCCGGTGCTGTCGATTTCGACAACGCCGCGGCCAGGATGGTCGGTGCTCCCGGCGAGTATCTGAGCCGTCCCGGATTCTGGCACGGCGCGATCGGCGTCGCCGCCTGCTGGTACGGCAGCGCGTGCGCGGTCGCCGAAGCGCTGCATCGGCACGCGGCCGCCGGACGCGCCGACGACCATGCGCTCGCCCACCTGGGCGCGGTCACCTCGGCGCTGTCCGCCGCTCGCACCAGCCTTTCCGCCGCCGCGCACGCGATCGACGCCGATCCGCGAGACACCGCCGGTGACGGTCGAGTCCGGGCCCGGACCGTGCGTGCGGTGGTCGAGCAGGCGGCGACCGAAACCTTGGACCGGGTCGGGCGCGCGCTCGGCGCGGGACCGCTGTGCGGCGACAGCGCCCATGCCCGCCGGGTCGCGGACCTGACCGTGTACCTGCGCCAGAGTCATGCCGAACGCGATCTGGCCGCCCTCGGCCGTGACCAGGCGGAAAAGGAGTTCTCATGGTTACCCGGCCGCTGATCGATACGCAAGGTCCCGGTGCGGACGAAGGTGTCTGGGCGCGGTGGCGGGCGAGTCGACCCGAACTCCCGATCCACGGCTGGCGGCACCTCGTCGTGGTCGCGCCGCATCCCGACGACGAGGTGCTCGGAGCGGGCGGGCTCATCGCGCAGCTGCGATCCGCCGACATCCCGGTCACGCTGATCGCGGTCACCGACGGTGAGGCCTCGCATCCGGGCTCACCCACCCACACCCCTGCCGAGCTGGCCGCTCTGCGTATCGAGGAATCGCAGAACGCGGCCTACGAGCTCGCTACCGGAGCGCCGATGCGGCTCGGTATGCGCGACGGTGGTCTCGCGGAGCAGGAGACCGAGCTCACCGATCTGCTCACCTATGTCCTGTCCCACCTCGGTGGACCAGGAGTGCGGTGCGCGGCCACCTGGCGCCACGACGGTCACCCCGACCACGAAGCCGTCGGCCGCGCCGCCGCCACGGCCTGCGCCGACACCGCGACCGAGCTGCTCGAGTACCCGGTGTGGATGTGGCACTGGGGCAGTCCGGAGCATCCGAGAGTGACCTCGGAGAATGCCCGCGCACTACCGCTGTCGCCGTCGGCGGTCGCGGCCAAAGCGCGGGCGATGGCGCAGCATCGCACTCAGATCCGCCCGCTGTCGGATCATCCGGCGGACCGTCCCGTCCTGCCCGCGCATGTCCTCCAGCGCTTCACCGCACCGGACGAGGTCTTCTTCCAGTGAGCGAAACGCCCATGCCGCCGGGCTATTTCGATCGGATGTATGCCCACGACGACGACCCGTGGCGCTTCACCACCCGCTGGTACGAGCAGCGCAAACGTGCGTTGACGATGGCGATGCTGCCGAAGGCGCACTATCGACGAGGGTTCGAGCCCGGCTGCTCCATCGGTGTGCTCACCGAGGAGCTCGCCGGTCGCTGCGATCATCTGGTGGGTACCGATATCGCTGAGCGTGCACTCGACGCCGCGCGATCGCGTCTGATCAACGCACCGGTGGAGTTCCGGCTGTGGGGTCTGGGGCAGCCCTGGGAGGCAGAGGATTTCGATCTCATCGTCCTGAGTGAAGTCTGCTATTACCTCGACGCCGCGAGTCTGCGCGACGTCTTCGAGCAAGCCGTGACGCACCTCGAGCCAGGGGGCACCCTGCTGTGCGCGCACTGGCGCCACGTCGTAGCGGATTACCCGCTGACCGGCGACGACGTCCACGCCATCGCCCGCCAGACCGCGGGCCTGTCGGCCTCGGCCCACTACGAGGACGAGGACCTGCTCATCGACGTGTTCGCGGCGTCGACCCGGATTCCACCCTCGGTGGCCGAGGTCGAGGGCCTCCTCTGATCCAGTCGAATTACCGCAGCCGGGCGGGGAATCCCGCGCGGGCATGGGTGTCGGCGCGATCGGATAGCATCCCCGGTACTACTTTCGGTCCAGCAACCGGCCGGCGGAGTCAGTTCGCGCAGTGGGCGCCTGTGATCGGAGGCTTTCGTGCACACCCTGGGTTCTGTGCTGTCCAGGTGGGGAGGGGTAGGTCTGATGTGGTGCGAGCAGGCGACTCTCGGCTGTGCCGGCGGTGGTTGTGGTGCGCAGTGACGCGTTGAACGCCGATCTCTTCGCGGCCGGGCCCGGATCGCGGCGTCAACTCCACATACTGCTGGTCGAGGACGATCCCGGCGACGCTTTGCTGGTAGAGGAGATGGTCGCGGACCTGTCTCCGCGCCCGCACCTGGATTGGGTACGCACCCTGACCGAGGCAGGCGAGCGCCTACGCACCGACGTCCCCGATTGTGTGCTGCTCGATCTGCATCTCCCCGACGCGGACGGACTCGAGGCGCTGGCCGGGATCCGCGTTCGCAACGACCAGGTCCCTGTCGTGGTGATGACCGGACTCGACCAAGAGCGCACCGGGCTGTTCGCGTTGGCCTCCGGCGCGCAGGACTACCTGGTCAAGGGTCGAGTCGACCCGGAATTGTTCGGGCGCGCAGTGCGTTACGCGATCCAGCGCAAACAGGCCGAACTCACCAGCGCGGCCCTGCAGGCCAGTCAGATGCGGGCGCAGGAGAACTCCCGACTGGAACGCGGACTGTTGCCGACTCCGCTGCTGGGCGCCGACCCCGCGGTCGAGGTGGTGTCGCGGTATCGACCCGGTCGTGACCACTCGCTGCTCGGCGGCGACTTCTACGACGTGGTCCAGGACCCGACCGGCATCGTGCACGCCATCATCGGTGACGTCTCCGGCCACGGTCCCGATGCCGCGGCGACCGGGGTCGCCTTACGACTGGCGTGGCGCACGCTGGTGCTCAGCGGCGTCACCGGTGCCAGGCAACTGAACCTGCTCGAGGAAGTGCTGCTCGCCGAACGCGCCGATCAGCAGACCTTCGCCACCGCGACGAGCTTGGTCCTCGATCCGGCGACGCGACAGGTGTCGGTACGCCGCGCGGGTCATCCCGGCATGCTGCGGTGCACCGACACCGGACTGAGCTGGATCGAGGTGCCGGGCGGACCGGCCCTCGGGTTCGTCCCGGGTTACGCGCAGTGGCCCGCGCACGAGGTGGCACTCGCGGACGGCGCGGGGCTGATGCTGTTCACCGATGGCTTGTTCGAGGGACGTGTCGGCGACGGCAGCACCCGCCTCGGCGAAGACGGATTGTTCGAACTGGCACAGACACTGCCCACCGAGCAACCCGAGACCTTCGTCGACGCGCTGATCGGACAGGTCGCGGAGCTGTCTTCGGCGGCAGGCGGTTTGGATGACGATGTGGCCATCCTGTATTTGCGGTGGAGTGATGCGATGAGGCGGATGACGTGACAAGTGGTACATCGGCCCGGTCGGGATCGATCCGCAGGATGACGGCACAGGGCTGGTTCCAGCTCGTGTTCGTGTTGATGATCCTGGTGGTGATCTTCGGTGCCGCAGCGGGCGCGCAGGTCATCGCGCACACCGGCCGGGTCACCGATCGTCTGCTCTCCGAAACTCTGCCCGCGGCCACCGAAGCCCATCGGCTGCAGGGTGCGCTGCTGAATCAGGAGACCGGCATCCGCGGCTACGCCATCACCGGCGACCCGCAGTTCCTCGAGCCCTACGACCGAGGACGCCAGGAGCAGACCCGCGCCGCGGACCGCTTGCGGGAGCTGCTCGTCGGCCATCCGGGATTGCTCGCCGACCTCGCCGCGGTCGACCTCGCCGCCCAGCGGTGGCAAGCCGACTTCACCGATCCGGGTACCGGGGCGGTGTCGTCTCGCGCGGGCATCGGTCTCGACGCCGCCACGGGAGCGGTGCGCAGAAAAGCGCTCTTCGACGCCGTGCGCGGGACCTTCGCGGTGCAGAACGACCATCTCACCGCGGTCGTCGACAGCGACTCCGCGGAACTGGCGAGCGCACGCACCACGCGCAACATCGTGCTCTCGGGCATCGTCGCTGTCTTCCTGCTGACCGGGGTTCTGCTCACCGTTCTGGTCCGGCGACTGGTGGTTCGGCCGCTGGGCTATCTCACCGAGTCGTCGCGGCGGGTGGCCGCGGGGGAGTTCGACGCCCATATCGATGCCGTCGGCCCTTCCGATATCGCGTTGGTGTGCGAGGCGGTGGAGAACATGCGCCACCACATCGTCGCCGAGCTCGACTCCGCACGCGTCCAGGAAGCGGTACTGCTGCGGCAGAAGCAGGATCTCGACGTCCAGGCCGAGGAACTGCGCCGATCCAACACCGAATTGGAGCAGTTCGCCTACGTCGCGTCCCATGATCTGCAGGAGCCGCTGCGCAAGGTGGCCTCGTTCTGCCAGCTGCTCGAGAAGCGCTACGGCGACCAACTCGACGATCGCGGCAAGCAGTACATCGATTTCGCCGTCGACGGCGCCAAACGCATGCAGGTGCTGATCAACGACCTGCTCACCTTCTCCCGCGTCGGCCGGATGTCGGAGGGCACCGAGCCGGTGGGCCTCGATCAGACCCTGGACGAGGCGGTGGCCGCGTTGTCGGCGACCATCGAGGAATCCGAGGCCGTGATCGAGCGCCCGGAGGCACTGCCGGAGCTCGTCGGGGAACCGACCCTGTTGGCCATGCTGTGGCAGAACCTCATCGGCAACGCGATCAAATTCCGCAAGCCCGACCTGACTCCTGTGGTCCGGGTGACGTGTGCGCCCAACGCCGACGACGCCGAGGAATGGGAGTTCTCGGTGTCGGACAACGGGATCGGCGTCGCGGCCGAATTCGCGGAGAAGGTCTTCGTCATCTTCCAGCGCCTACATCCGCGAGATGCCTACGGCGGCACCGGGATCGGACTGGCCGTGTGCAAGAAGATCGTGGAATTCCACGGCGGCCGGATCTGGCTCGATACCGACTATCGTGACGGCACCCGCCTGTGCTTCACCCTGCGGGCGGCCGCGCCCGCGACCACCGCTGTATCCATCGAGAACGAGGTATTCGCATGACCGATCCCGGCCAGCCGGTCGACATCCTGCTCGTCGAAGACGACCCCGGCGACGAACTGATGACGCGGGAAGCCTTCGAGGACAACAAGATCGGCAACACGCTGCACGTGGTCAGGGACGGCCAGGAGGCGCTGGACTTCATCTATCGCACCGGCGCGTACGTCGACGCTCCACGGCCGGATCTGATCCTGCTGGACCTGAACCTGCCCAAGTACGACGGCAGGCAGGTGCTGGAGAAGATCAAGGCCGATCCGGAGCTGTCGCACATCCCCGTGGTCGTGCTCACCACATCGGCGGCCGAGGAAGACATTCTGCGCAGTTACAAACTGCACGCGAACGCCTACGTCACCAAGCCGGTGGATCTCGACCAGTTCATCGCCGCGATCAGGCAGATCGATGAGTTCTTCGTGCAGGTCGTGCGGCTCCCGCGAGTGCGGGAGCCGCGACCTCGGACCTAGTGCGCGTTCGGCTCCGCGGCGATCGCCGCTTCCAGGGTGCCGTAGACCGCGAGCAGCTTGTCGAGCCCGGTCAGTTCGATCGGTCGCGCGACCTCGCGGGAGGCGGCCACGCGCAGCTGATAGGGCGCGGCCTTGGACACGACCAGCAACGCGCTGAGCCCGGCCGAGCCGAGGAAGCCGACCTGGGTCATATCGACCACCAGCGTCTTGCCGCCCTGCTGTGCCTTCTCCAGCACCGCTTGCAGCTGGGGCGCCGAGGCCATGTCCACCTCACCACGAACGGTAAGGATTTCGAAGTCGTCTTGTGCCCGTGTCTGCACGTCGAGGTCTCGGAAGCCGCCTTCTACACTCACCGAAGGTCTCCCCGGTTGCGATTCGCCACTTTTCTACCTCTTACCTCTAGCTTCGCCGGGTCGGCGAATGTGCGAGCGATTCTTGCCCCAGCAACCTACCCCATCCACTCGGGCCACAAACCGTTGCGCAGCACCGGGGTACCCTGGCTCGGACGTATCCGCCCGGCCGCTGTGAGAGGGCATTCTCACGCCCGGAAGTGGCATACCCGAGTACTGCACGGGTACTGCCAATGGCGCGGGGGTTCTCGCGGATTCGTTGGACGTCGAGATGAAGAGGGAGGCATCAGGTGACGACGCACCCATCTCGGCAGAAGAGCGCCGTGAAGCCGTTCGAGATCGATTTCTCGGCAGACGCCGCGCGATTGGCCGAAGTACGTCACGCGCTGCAGGCGTGGCTGGCGGAGGTGCCGGTCGACCCGAACGCGGCCTACGACATCGTGCTCGCCGTCGGTGAGGCGTGTACCAACGCCGTCGAGCACGGTCACCGTGGCGACGGCGGCACAGTACGCGTTACCGCCGTGCTCACCGAGACCCATGTCCACACCGTCGTGACCGACGGGGGGAGCTGGTTGACACCCGACCCGGACACCGATCAGTCACGTGGGCGTGGGATGGGCATCATGCGTGCCCTCAGCAGTGAATTCGAGGTCAGTACATCGGCGGCGGGCACCGTGGTGGACATGCGGTTCGCTCGGGCCTGAGACGGCCCTGGACCTACGCAGCGCTCATTCGCGCAGGGTCTGCCTCGGTGGTCGACCGTAGCGGTGGCGGTAGGCCGTGGCGAAGCGGCCGGGATGGGTGAAGCCCCACCGGTAGGCGATGGTCGCGACAGTCTGGCCGTCACCCGGCAGCGCGGCGCCGAGTTGTTCGTGTGCCGCCGCCAGCCGCAGTTGCTGCAGGTACTCGAGCGGCGTCGTGTCCAGATGACGACGAAAGGCCAGCTGCAGGGCGCGCGGAGTGACAAAGGTTGCCGCCGCGATATCGGTGATCGCGATTCTTTCACCCAGATGCGACTCCATATAGGCGATGGCGCGGCGCACGGTGTGGGGGTGAGCGTCGTGCCGATCGGTGGCGTTCGGCTCGTTCTCGGCGGTCGTCGGCATGGTGGCCAGCACCGTCGCGGCGAGATAATCCGAGGCCGCCGTGACGGTGAGCGGGCTGTTCGCTGCGTCGGGGTCGGCGGCGATCTGCTGCAGATGGGTGATCACCCGTCGCAGCCGGTTTCCGGCCGCGACCGTGACCGGACGGTGCCCGTCTACCCGCACTCGTGCCCCGCCGTCGGCGGTGGCGACGCGGTCCAGGACCGCGGGGTCGAACATGGTGATGTCGTAGCGGCTGGTTCGGATGACACCCGAGTAGGGCAGGTCATGCGGGGTGAGCAGGCCTGTCTGCCCGGGGGTGAAGGTGTCGGGGCCGCCATCGTGATAGTTCTCTTCGATCCGGCCGCTGTGCACGGTGACGAGGCAGACCCGGCCCAGCGGGTCGGCGTCGTAGGCCATGTCGAAACCCAGCTCGAGCTGGTCGAAGTTGATCGAACCGAGCACTTCGCGACGGATCCGAGTGCGAACCTGGTGCGGGCCGTGATTGCTGATCTGCACCCTGGTGTAGGCGTTGTTGAGGAACTCCTCGGTCACCGCCAGGTCGTCGCTCTCGAAATTCAGGCTCTGCACGACGCTCCCTCCGTGGACACACGATGACGGGGGCACGGCGGAGACGGCGGGGCGCCGGACAACCGCGCCCGATGGCTACTCACCCTCCATATTACCGGCTCGAGAATTGGCGACGCACCCGTTGTTCTGCCCTCGGCGCACCGCGTGTCGCGGGTGCGGCGCATGGGTCGCAGAGACGAAATACGAAAGCGGGTCACCGCGATTCAGGACCGATTGCGAACAACTGGGTACCAGGACGGCTCCGGAGCCATGCGGTTTGCCGGGCCGCGTGCTGGAATAGGTAGCCGGCCCGATCTTGAGCCCACAGGACTGTTGGCAATGCACTGCTCCATGGTGCTGAAGAATCGAGTCTTTTGAACAATCGTCCCGACGAAACCCGCTCGCCCGCAGCCGACGACCCGGCTGCCGATCTCTGCCGCCGCTTGGATGCCGTCTCGGAATCCGCAGGGCAGGTCATCGTGCTCCATGCTCGCGGGGAGATCGATGCCTATACCCTCCCACGCTGGCGCAGCCTGCTCGAGTCCGCTGTCCCCGAGTCCGCCGAGGGCGGACATCTCGTCGTCGACTTGGACGAGGTCACGTTCCTGTCGGTACGTGCCGTGATGGTCCTCACCGATCTAGCCCAGCATCTGGACCGACGCGGCATCGGAATGCATCTCGCCGACGGGCGTGCTGCCACGACCATCGCGCGCGTCATCGACCTCGCCGGAATGACCGAGTGGATTTCGATCCACCGGGACCTCGCCACGGCCCTCGCCGCTACCGCCGGTCCGCGCTCCGACACCTGATCCTGGTGCTGCTGGGCTCGATCGGCCATGCAGACGGAACGCCCCGCACTCTTTCCGAGTGCGGGGCGTTCCGTTCGTGCACAGGGCACAGGGGAGTCCTGGCCGCTGCCGTCAGAGTGTCAGGGGTCAGATCCCAGCGTCGGGGCGCGGGATGTCGCCGCGCCACGCACCGGTCGCGTGGCCCTCGCTCTCGATGAACTGCTTGAAGCGCTTCATGTCACCGTTCACTCGGTGCTCGAGCACGCCCAGTTTGTCGGCAGCGGTTTCGACGAAACCCTGTGGGTCGACATCCATCTGCGCCGTGACGCGGGTATGGGTGTCGTCGAGCCGGTGGAATGTGATGACTCCGGCATGGTCGGGTCCGCTGTCGGATTTCCACGCGACTCGCTCGTCCGGGTGCTGTTCGGTGATGGTGGCGTCGAACTCTCGTGTCGACGGGCCGACGTGGATGCGCCAGTGGGTGTGGCGGTCGTCGAGCTGACTGACCTGCTCGACTCCTTCCATGAACTGCGGAAAGGTTTCGAACTGCGTCCACTGGTTGTAGGCCGTACGGATCGGGACGTCTACATCGACAGTTGCGGCTACCGTGCTCAACGGGTACTCCTTCCCCAGCCTGCCTGCGTCTCGCCGTCACAGACTGGATTCGGTTACAGCTGCAAGCCTTCGAGGCCCTGCAACTCGTCCAGTGACTGCCTACCCGGGGCCCGAAAGCGCAAACAGGAGTACGGCGCTCAGGCGCGGCTGTTTGGGATGCGGATTTCGAGGTAACACGACGGTGCGGCCGTCGGCCGCGAGCCGTTCACCATATCGTCGAAGGAGGAGTTCATGGACCGCCTGGACATTGTCGCTCAGTGGCGTCGGGACATCGCGATCGCCGATAACGACGGTGACGCCGCCGTACGGCATCTACACGGCGACGTGGCGGCGGTGATCGGGGTCGAGGGGCAGCATGGACTGACCACCGAGAACGACGAATCCGATCGACGTACCGGGACTCACGGCGAGGATTGAGACCTCGTCAGTCAGGTCGAAAGCGGTTCAGGCGATTCGTGCGTGAGGCCGACCAGTCGGCGCGCCTCGGGTGGTTGGCGGTTGCCGGGACCGTCGACTGGGTCAGCGTCCGGACGGGACGCGCTGGCCCCGGCAACCGCCCGCCGGCCGGTCAGGAGTTCGGCCATCCCGTCCCCGGCGGCGGTCTGTGGTTCGATCTGCAAACCGGCAGATACCCGAGCGCATCGGGTCCAAACCGAATCCACCGGACTTGCCGTCAGGTGGGTGCTAATCGGTAGGCCAGGTCCCGGTCAGAGACTTGTAGCCGGTCGCGCCCGCGCGGTCCACTGCTGCCTTGACCAGGCCGAAGACCGCGCCCTGCAGCGCGGCGGCGAGCAGAACCTCACGCCAGGTGTGGTCGCGGGCAGTCGCCGATGGCGGTTGTTCGCCGCCGGCCACCACACCCCAGACCCGGTTGAACACCGCCCCGGCGGCGATGCCACCGAGCACCCCGACGGCCATGCCGAGGGGGCGATACAGCGTCTTCATGACCGCCGCCGCCGTGCCAGCCACCAGATCAGTGCCGTGGCGGAGATCGCGGCCGCGGCCACCGGAATCGGATTCCGGCGAGCCACCTCGGCCGCCTGCTTGCCACGTTCGGTCACCGGCTCGGGAACTGAGGACTCGACCTTCTCGGCCGCGTGCCGGGTCTTCTCCTTGGCGACGGCCTGCACCTGTTCTGCCTTGTCCCGCGCCTGGTCGGCGGCGGCCAGTGCCTGATATTTCGCGTCGGTCACCCGGTCCTTGGCCGCGTCGGCCGCGTCGTGGACCTTGTCCTTCGCGCGTGCGGGGACGTCCAGCTTGTCGGTCAACTCGGCGACGGTCTCGCCGAGCTCCTGCCGTGCCTGTTCGCGGTCCCGGCGCAGTGCCTCCGGATCGTTGGGCTCGTTCATCGCTTACTCCCGTCCTTGACGATCTCGATGTCTTCCTTGACGCTCTGCATCGCTTCCCTCGGCACCGGCGGCGCGGCTTCGGTGACATTCTTTTTGCCGAGCAGTCCCAGCCCCGCGCCGACTACGACCAGCCCCGCGCCGACGATCAGGGCGGCTGCCCAGTTCGGCAGCACGAGCGCGAGCGCGAAGACAGCGGCGGCGGTGAGGGCGATGCCGCCGTAGAAGGCGACGAGTCCTCCGGCGCCGGCGATTCCGACGCCGCGAGCGATTCCTTTTGTGCGGTCCTGCATCTCGACGCGGGCGAGCGCGATCTCGTCGCGCACCAGGCGGGTGATCTGCTGGGTGGCGTCGTCGACCAGTTCGGCCACCGAGCGATCGGGTGGTCCGGTGTGCGTGTCAGCCATGGCATTACCTCCTTATTCGGGTGAATCTCGCGGGGGGAGGACGGGTTCGTGGTCGGGGTCCTGGCCCTGTTCGATGCGGCGGCCGCGAGCCAGTTCGGCGTCGAATACCGCGCCGAGCAGTACCGCGACATTGCTGAGCCACAGCCACACCAGGAAGACGACGGCACCGGCCAGCGAGCCGTACACCTTGTTGTAGGAACCGAAATCGGCCAGGTAGAGGGTGAAGCCGGCCGAGGCGGCGATCCACACCAGCACCGCGAGCACGCTGCCGGGCGAGAGCCACCGGAATCCCGGCTGTTGCGCGTTGGGCGCGGCCCAATACAGCAGGGCCACTCCGAGACTGACGAGCACGGCGAGTACCGGCCACTTGACGATGTCCCAGATCAGCACGCCGACCGAACCGATGCCGAGCCACTCACCCGCCGCTTCGGCGAAGCGGCCGGTGAACAGCACCCCGACCACGCACACCGCGATCAGCAGCACCATCACCGCGGTCAGCCCGACACGCAGCGGCAGCGTCTTCCAGATCGGGCGGCCCTCTTCGGTGTCATAGACCGTGTTGGAGGCCCGGATGAAGGCCCCGATATAGCCGGAAGCCGTCCACAGCGCCGTCACCACACCGACGATCGCCAGTGGGCCCGCCAGCGAGCGGGAGCCCTGCAACTCCCGGATGGCGTCGACGAGCAGTTCGGTGCCGGGACCGGGGCCCAGTTGCTCGATGGTCTGGATGAAGGAGGCGGTCGCCGAGGGATCGAGCAGCCCGAGCAATGCGGTGAGTACGATGATGCCGGGAAAAATCGACATCACGCTGTAGTAGGTGAGCGCGGCGGCCCAATCGGTCACATTGTCTTCCATGAACTCGGCCACGGTGCGGCGCAGCACGCCCCACCACGACCGCCACCGCAGCGCCGACGGGCCCTGCGACCAGTCCTGCGCCACGGGCTCGCGCTCGGCAACACTCTCCGTCATCCAGATATCCTCCTGATCGTCGGCCGCTTACCCGGTATCCGAGGGGTCAAACGGTGGTCCGATCCGTCCGCGAGTTCGTCTGTGTACCAACCGGTTTCACAACGAAAACGGCACGGCGGTACCTGCCGAGTGCCGCACGGTGCCCACCCGCGATTCAGAATCCGACGAGTCCCGAGGCCAGATCCACGGTGTCGATGATCTGTGTGACCTGCTGGCGTGCGTTGGGGCACTGGTCGCGCGTGACAGCGTCGATCGCGTCGCGGTCGCGGGCGACGGCGATATTGATCGCACCGTTGCGCAGTGCCCAGATGTGGACCACACCGTTGAACCTCACGCGAGCGATGGCACTGCCCTGTTGGCGCCAGCTGGCGAGATCGGCCCACAACGTGTCGCATAACCGCGCACCGGCGGCTGGACCGATCACCAGCCCGTTCGCAGACGCCGTGTCCCCGCCGGTGCCTCGCGATTCGGTGGTCGTCGCGCAGGCAATGACACCCGCCGATATGAGAACGCCCAACAAGGCGACGCGACCCACGGGGTGGACGCGACGGTGGGCTCGTCTCATGAGCATTGGGCTCTCTTTCATCCGGGAACACGAGGTGGTTCACCGGTCGAATGCCCGCGTCTCGGGAGCCGAATCGGAGATCGTCCTGCGAGATATCAGGTCGCGGGCTGGGCGCTGTCGTCGGTGCGGCCGCGACGGCTGCCGGTGTAGGCACTTTCGCGCAGCCAGTTCACTGCCTGGGGGATCATCGTGACGTCGGCCGGTCGGTTGAGGATCGGATCGAAGAAGTCGGTGCGGTGTTCGCCGGGCTCGGCTCGCCGCAGATCGAGTTCGCCGACGATCTCGGGTGGGCGGCCGATCCCATCGGCGACGAGCGAGAATCGGATCACCTGGTCGTCGAGGTGATCGTCGAGGGCTCGCAAGGACGCCGTATTCGGTAGGTCGTCGGCGTCGAGCGGTTCGGCGAACAGCCAGACCGGTGATGCGTCGGCGAATCGGTAGGGCAGGAGGGTGCCGAAACGGGCGCTGGACCAGGCGCGGGCGGGGGTGATCACGAACCGGCCCAGCGTGCTGGTGCCGGTCGTTGCCAGCGCGAAGTCCCAGGGGCGCTCGTCGCGATCGAGTACCCGGAACGCCAGCCCGAGAACATCGGGCACTCCGCCGGGACTGCCGACGCCTTTCGACACCCGGGCGATGACCGCTCGGTCGCCGGGGCCGAACCACGGCACGTAGTCGCTGGTGGCATGGAACCGGCCCGCCAGGCGGATGCCGCGGGGGTGGAACACCCGTGCGTGCCGAATCCGCGCCCCTGTCTGGAAGGCGGTGCGGACAGCGGTGGTCGGCAGTTCGGCGATACTGTGCCTATCGATCATCGGCGCTGGTCTCCTGTCACGGTGGTGGCGGTGGTCTTGTGCCCGGCGCGGTACGACGAGCCCATAGGGTGCGCCTACCCAGGGAAACGGCGGCCAATCGCTGTTCGCCGCTTCGGCACAACAGTTCGGCGTCGCTCGAGCTACCGCTGTTCCGTGAACGCCCGACGAGACTCCTCGTGCAGGATCGCGAGAAGTTCCTCTTCCAGCGCGACGAATTCCGGGGCGGTGATGGTGGACAACCCCCGCGGCCGCGGCAGGTCGATGCGCAGTTCGTGGCGCACGGTGGCCGGGCGCGCCGACAGGACGATCACCCGGTCCGACAGGTACACCGCCTCACGGACGTCGTGGGTGATCATCAGGACCATCCAGCGGTAGCGCTGCCAGACCTCTTGCAACCACGACTGCATCTCGGTGCGAGTCAGTGAGTCGAGCGCGCCGAAGGGTTCGTCGAGGAGCAACAGTTCACGCTCCTGGACGACGGTCCGCAGCAGTGCGGCTCGCTGTCGCATTCCGCCCGACAGTTGCGACGGGCGGGCGTCCTCGAAACCGGACAGGCCGAAGACCGGGAACAGTTCGCGGGCGCGGCGCCGGGCCTCCGTTTTCGGAACACCCTGCACCCGCAAGCCGAGGATGGTGTTGTCGAGGACGGTTCGCCAGGGGAACAGCAGGTCCTTCTGCGGCATGTAGGCGCAGTGCGCGGCGGTGTCCTCGCCGTCGGCCGCGCGGAAGCCGACGCTGCCGGAGTCGGGGGATTCGAGTCCGGCCAGCATGTTGAACACGGTGCTCTTGCCGCAGCCGCTCGGCCCGATGACGGTGACGAACTCGCCCGATCGGACAGTGAACGAAACCCCGCCCAGCACCGCGAGGTCGGGGCTGCGCCGACCGGGCTGAGGAAACGACTTGGTGAGGTGGTCTACGACGATGCGGTCGTCCTCGGCATCAGTCACGTCGGCTCCTGTTCTGCTCGCGCGACCACGGCGCGACGAGGCGTTCGATCACGAACGTCGACAGGTACAGCGTGATGCTCAGCAGTGCCGTGACCAGCACCGCCGCCAAGACCAGGTCGGTGCGGAACGAGTTCTTCTGCAGGCTCATATAGATGCCGAGGCCGACGCTCGCGCCGACATACTCGGCGAACACCGCGCCGACGACCGCGTAGGTGATGCCGATCCGCAGCGCCGTGAAGAACCGCGGCAGCGCGGACGGCAGTCGCACATAACGGAACTCCTGCAGCCGGGAAGCGCCCATACTCCGCAGCAGCGCGCCCGCGTCACGGTCGGCCGCGGCGAAGCCCTCGATCAGGCCGATGGCCATCGGGAAGAAGGTCACCAGCGCGACCACCAAGATCTTCGGCAGGAGACCGAACCCGAACCAGATGATCATCAGCGGCGCGATCGCGACGATCGGCACGGTCTGCGACGCGACGAACAGTGGCACCAACGCACGCCGCAGCCAGGGCGAGAAGTCCACGATCACCGCCAGCACCCACGCCAGCGTCAGCGACACCGCGAACCCGACAAGCGTCACCTGCAAGGTGGCGGCCGCATGCGAGATGATCTCGTCCCGGTGTGCCCAACCCTGCTGGACGACCCGCAGCGGTGACGGCAGCACCTGCGGACGGACACCGCTGCTCGTGACGTAGACCTGCCAGATCGCGACGAGCACCGCCACCGTGACCAACGACGGCACTGCCCATCGGATGCCGGCCCAGCGAGCCGTCCCGCCGTCGTCGCCGGTGGGAACCAGCGGCGACGCGGCTACGGACAGCTCACGGGGTGGCGAGGTACTCATTGGTGAAATAGGTCGACCAGTCGGGTTCGGTGGTCAGCGGCTTTCCATCCGAGCCGGTCAGCAGACCGCCCCGATACAGGAAGCTGGAGTTCGCCGACCATTGCTGCACCGTCTGGGTGCCCACCTTGCCGCCGGCGTCCTTCATGAACTGCGCGGCCAGCATGCGCTGGCTCTCGAAGACCAGCGCCTCGTCGTTGAACGCGCCGGGATTGGCATCGATGAGATCCTGGGCGGCCGCGTCCGGATTGTCCGCGGCGAACTGGTATCCGCGTTGCAGCGCCTGCACGAATTTCGCGGCGCGGTCGGGGTTCTCGGCCAGCCAGCCCTCGTTGGCATCGATCACGATCGCGTACGAGTCCGGGAAACCGAAGTCGGTGTACCGGAAGTACCGCATCGGGGTGCCGTGGTGTTCGGCCTCGATCCCTTCCCACGCCAGATACGAGACGGTGAAGTCCGCCTTGCCGGAGTAGACCGCTTCATAGGCCGACGAACCCAGCATCACCGAGGTGAAATCCCCGGTGCCGCCGTCGTTGCGGATGACCTGCTGCAGTGCCTCCCGCTCGCCCGGGTCGCCGAAGCCGGCGTAGGTCTTGCCGTCGAGGTCCTTCGGTCTGGCGAGGTCGGCGCGGTCGGCGCGCACGCCGATGCCTGTGGCCCAGTGCTGCAGCGGGGCGAGCACCGACTTGACCTGCGCACCCGAGGCGCGGGCGAAGGTCGACGAATTGTGGGTGCTGATCCCGAATTCCGCGTTTCCGGCATCGACCATCGTGTCGACCGAGGTGTTGTTGTACGGCAGGACCTGCACATCCAAACCGGCGTCGGCGAAGTAGCCGCGCTGCAACGCGACGTAGAGCCCGACGTGGTTGGTATTCGGCGTCCAGTCCAGCGCGAACCGGATGGTTCGATCGGAGTCGCCGCCCGAACCACAGGCGGTGAGCAGCGACAGGGTCGCGACGACGGTTGCCATGACCGCGAGCCCGCGGCGAAGACGCGCGCTCATGCGGCAGGCCAGGGCTGCGGATGCAGGGCGGTGTCCCAGAACATCAACTCGTAGCGCACAGCGAGGATGAAAGCCTTCTCCATCGCCGCCCGCTCGCGCTCGCTCGCCGACTGGGCAGCGGCGTCGACCAGCGATCGGGCCGTGGCCGCGGACTGCTGGAACTCCGCTGCGCCGTAGGTGGTGACCCACTGGGCGTACGGGTGGGCGGAGTCGGCGGCGATCACCTTCGCGGCGCTCTCGGCCAGGTCGCGCCCCACTTCGGCATAGATCCAGAAACAGGGCAGCGCGGCCGCCGCGGCGACGGCGTAGGACTCGGTCGCGGCGGCGGCGATCAGGTAGGAGACATAGGCCAGGCAGGTCTGCGAATGCTCCGGCTCGCCCTGCCGCGGAGGCAGCGCGCCACCGGTGAGCATCTGATCGTGCATGGCCGACTCGACAGCGGCGGCGTTCGCGGACGAGGTCGCCCAGAAAGCCGCGGTCTGCGGGTCAGGCGACTTCGCGGCGAGAATAGCCAGCGCCTTCGAGTACCCGGTGAGATACAGCGAATCCTGTTCGATGTAAGTGCGGAACACCTCGAGCGGCAAAGTGCCCTCGCCGAGGTGTCGCAGGAATTCCAAGTCGTCGATCGCACCGCGCAGGACCTTGGTCCGGTCCCACAGATGGTCGGTGAACAAGTCTGTCTTCGTGGTGTGGGCGTGCAACACCGTGACATCCCTTCGTCAGCATTACCTGAACAGGTTCGGCGGGTCTGTTCTCAGCCTCGCGGTCGCGAGACACCCCGTGTCAGAACTCGACCGACACTAGCAGCGCCCGCCGACACGCGGGCTCGGCGCGGTTCCGCGTGTAGCCCCGGTCACGGTGGTAGGTGTTCGGCGGCGGACCGGCACCCAGTAACTTGCCTGCCAAGGAGTCCGTCTTTCGCCTCCATCGAACCCGCCGAACGAAGAGAGCTGATCTCAATGTCGACCTCTACCGCGCGTGCGCACATCGGTGTGACCGGCCTGGCCGTGATGGGCAGCAATATTGCCCGTAACTTCGCCAAGCACGGTTACACCGTCGCGCTGCACAACCGTTCCGTCGCCAAAACCGACGCGCTGCTCGCCGAGCACGGCGGTGACGGCGATTTCGTCCGCACCGAGACCGTCGAGGAGTTCGTCGCGGCGCTGGAGAAGCCGCGGCGAGTGTTGATCATGGTCAAGGCGGGTGAGGCGACCGACACCGTCATCGCCGAACTCGCCGACGCGATGGAGCCGGGCGACATCATCATCGACGGCGGCAACGCCCTCTACACCGATACGATTCGCCGCGAGGCCGCCCTGCGCGAACGCGGCCTCAACTTCGTCGGGGCGGGCATCTCGGGTGGTGAGGAGGGCGCGCTCAACGGTCCCGCGATCATGCCGGGCGGACCGAAGGAGTCCTACGAGTCGCTCGGCCCGCTGCTGGAGTCGATCGCCGCGCAGGTCGACGGCACCCCGTGCTGCACCCACATCGGCCCCGACGGTTCCGGGCACTTCGTCAAGATGGTGCACAACGGCATCGAATACGCCGACATGCAGTTGATCGGCGAGGCCTACCACCTGTTCCGCGATGCACTCGGTTTCGACGCCAAGCAGATCGCGGACGTGTTCACGCAGTGGAACTCCGGGGACCTGGAGAGCTACCTGGTCGAGATCACCGCCGAGGTGCTCGCCCAGACCGACGCGAAGACCGGCAAGCCGCTGGTCGATGTCATCGTCGACGCCGCCGAGCAGAAGGGCACCGGCCGCTGGACGGTCAAGTCCGCCCTCGATCTCGGTGTGCCGGTGACCGGCATCGCGGAAGCGGTGTTCGCCAGGGCGCTGTCGGGCTCGCGCGCCCAGCGCAAAGCCGCGGTGGGGCTCGCGTCGGGCACCCTCGCCGACAAGCCCACCGATGTCGAGCAGTTCACCGAGGACATCCGGCAGGCGCTGTACGCCTCCAAGGTCGTCGCCTACGCGCAGGGCTTCGACCAGATCGCCGCGGGCAGCGCCGAGTACGACTGGGATCTGCACCCCGGTGACCTGGCCACGATCTGGCGCGGCGGCTGCATCATCCGCGCCCGCTTCCTGAACCGGATCAAGGACGCCTACGAGCAGGACCCCGCCCTGCCGAGCCTGATCCTGGCACCGTACTTCCGTGAGGCGATCGAGACGGCCATCGACAGCTGGCGGCGCGTGGTCTCCACCGCCACCCTGCTCGGGATTCCGGTACCGGCGTTCGCGTCGTCGCTGTCCTATTACGACGCACTGCGCGCGGAGCGGCTGCCGGCCGCGCTGACCCAGGGCCAGCGCGACTTCTTCGGCGCGCATACCTACGAGCGCGTCGACGCAGAGGGCAAATTCCACACGCTGTGGAGCGGTGACCGCAGCGAAGTGGTCGCGGACTGAGCTCTGACCAGGGTGCGGTGAGGGACTGACGGTGAACCTGTCCTGTACCGCTGCGCGGAGCAATCGCGCAGCGGTACAGGCAGTGGAACTGGATGCCCGAACCGAATTAGGGATTGCACGTCTATTGATTCGCGTGCGTGCAGCGATATGAAATCTCTACTGCTGAATGAACTAATTGAGACAGTGTTCAGCGGAAACTTTTCCAGAGGATTGCCGACGACCGCTGCGGGTGTGGGAGATAATGCAGTGGTGAGTACCGAGAGCATCCAGACCAACGCTCGCCCGAAGCGTCGCAACGGGCCCCGACTTCCGCCGGACGAGCGTAGAACGCAGCTGCTCGACGCCGCGCTGCGTGTCGTCGGCGATGCCGGACTCGCGAATTTGACCATGCAGGCGGTTGCCAAGGAAGCCGGCGTAGCCAAGCCGGTGCTGTACGCGATGTATCCCACCGCGCCGGAGCTGATGGCGCACCTGCTGCACCGCGAACACGCACGGGGAATGGGTCAGGTCTCCGCTGCTATGCCGCGTGACCTGCAAGAATCCGATCCTGATCGCGAGTACGTCGCGGCAGTGATGGCGTTTCTCGAATCCGTCGCCGCCGCCCCGACCCGCTGGCGCCTGATCCTGCTGCACAGCGACGGTGCGCCGACCGACTATCGCGAACTGCTCGGCGCGGCCCGCGACAAGCTCCTCGACCAGTGTGTCGATCTGCTGACCGCGGGTTTTGCTGTGCGCGGTGGCCCGCATGAGGTCGATGTCGAATTGATCGCCCACGTCATGCTCGGGTTCACCGAAGTGCTGGGACGAATGGTGCTGTCGGATCCGCAACGCTTTCCGCCCGAACGATTACGCCCCACTGTCCGGTCCATGATCCGAACGTTGCCGGACAGGCCGGGGGCCGAATTATCCGGGGATGCGGACAGCGATGCTCAGCCCGATTGAGTGTGAGGTCGAGAAGTCGGTAAATCCGCTCACCGAACACAGGTGAGCGGATTTACCGGGTGACTACCGCAGTTCGATATCGGCGATAATCAGCACGGGCCAAGCGATTATCTGGCCGATCGCGGAGAACAATCGGTCGAGCCCGTCCAGGTCGCTCAGATGGCTGTCGTGGGTGATCAACCAGACCACACCGATCGCAATATAGGGAATGCCGCCTGCGATTGCCAGGTACATCATCTGACGGATACTGAGCCGGCGTTCCAGTAGCTTTGTCACCATTGTCGTTCTCTATTCCGTTGTCAGGCGATGTCGCCGAGGATCGGTTGCGATTCGATGATGCCCTCATCGGAGGGGGCGAGGCCGTTCGTCAACACGCGGTCGCGTTGTTTCGCGCGAAGTGCGTGGTGGGCTTGCGACGGGATGTCGTATCCATATTTCTTCTGAGCCTGCCGGGGCGTCGTCGTCACCGGATTGTTCGGCGTCAATTCGAGCAGCACCGGTGCCGCCACCGGCACTGTCGTCGGCGAGATCAGCTGCAGCAGGAGCAATTGCAGCCGAGTATTGAAGCTGACCACTGTCATCGCCGCGCTCAGCCAGGGCAGGACGAGGAGATCGAGAACGCGTCCGGTCGGTAGTCCGGCCATTTCCCGCATCCAGCGCGGCATCGTGGCCAGTGTTCCGCGGCGCAGGAATGCCGCGACGACTATGAACAGCGGTCGCAGCACGAGCGGCATCGGTGGCAGCATCACCTCGGCGTCGAGGAGATGATTCATCGCCTTCTTCGCGATATCGGATCCGATGAGTTGCGGGCGCATGCGTTCGAAGTACCGCGCCACGCCTTCGCGAGTACGGGGGACATCTGCCGGATCGCAGGTTTGGAGTTCGGCTGCTCGGGCGCATTCGTGCCAGTATCGGGACTCGTCGTCGGCGCTGAGCCGCCCCGGTCCGTACTTCTCGTAGGCGATCAGCAGGGAGTGCCAGGCGGTGAGGTGAATCCACAACTGTGACTGCGGGTCATTCGCGTCGTAGTACTTCCCGGTCACCGGATCGATTCCCACGGCCTTGGAATGGATCTTGACCAGGATGTCGGCCGCGCTGGCCGTCGACCGACTGTCGGCGAACATCACCATGGCGAAATAGCGCAGCGTGCGGTCGTAGCGAGTGCGGGGGCGGCTGTAGATCGCACCGGTGGTGTCCACGGCCGCGATCAGTGCGGGGTCGAGTTCCTCGATGACGACTGCTCGCTGGAAGCCGATGGTCAACCCGGTCGGGTAACTCCATACCCGCCAGGCGACGGAGTCGGGTCCGAAGAATCCGTAGTCCTCGGCCGGCGTGACCTCCGGTAGCGACAACCATGCGCGTAATGCTGCCATGCGGTTCTCCCCATATTCTTTGCTGTCGGTCGCGAGCTATCAATTCAATTACTACTCGCGCGTAGTTTTCAAGTAAGACGATAGCAGTCCGTACCACGGGCCGCTACGGTTCGCGCTGTGTTCTCGACCGAAATTCGGCTGTGAATGCCGAACGGGTGCGCCATTCCTCAACCGGCAGAACATTTTCGGCAGGGGGTCAGGACCGCACGGCGCTCATCGCGCGGGCGAGTAGCCACACGCAGATCGCTATACCTATCGCCGCACAGGTCAGTAGCAGGACGGAAGTCACGGCGTAGGCGGCCCAGGTGGG
Source organism: Nocardia salmonicida (assembly GCF_036142455.1). NCBI lineage: Bacteria > Bacillati > Actinomycetota > Actinomycetes > Mycobacteriales > Nocardiaceae > Nocardia > Nocardia salmonicida. The sequence goes on along the minus strand of NZ_CP108014.1, from coordinate 2,981,419 downwards.
CAGCACCTGTTCCAGCCCACGGACGAGGGCCGCCAGGGCGAATATTCCGCCGAGGGTCGACATGAGTGCTGCCATCGTCACGGCGAGTCCGGCCACGACGGTCAGTCGCAGCGGTCCGGCCAGCGCGGTCGCCAGGCGTGCGCTCCGTCGCCGGTATCGGCGCGCGGTAGAGCTGGGCAACACACCGGCCAGGAGCGATTCGGTACGGGGAGAAGCGGTTCGGTCGGTCATCGGTCATCCTCTCGATCAGCGCGACAGCGTCGGGGTGCTGACTTCGCTGACGAGCCAGCGGTCGAGGTCCTTGCGCAGCGACATGCTCACCGAGAGCTGTCCGGGAGCGGGCTCGCCCTTGGTGCCGAGGCTGGTGATGGTCTGATTGATGACGGCCACCGCCGTCGCGGACGTCTCGTCGGCGGACTCGATGGCGCAGGTGACGTTGCCGACCGTGGAGACCACCTGCCCCTGGGTGAGCACGTCGCGCAAATCCTTGCTGGTGGCGTCGAATTCGGTCTTCCAGCTGCCGGTGGCGCCTGCCAGCACGGCGGCGAAATAGGTGTCGAGGTCCTTGGCGTCGTAGCGAGCCAGCGTCGGGGCGTAGGTGCAGGCCGCCGCGAGTGCGGAGTCGCGCGCCTGTTCACGGGCGCGGATGCGGTGGTTGTCCACGGCGAGGAAGGAAGCGGCGGCGACAGCGGCGATCGTGATCATCGCTGCTGCCGGGACCACGAAGCGGCGCAGGGTAATTCGCCGAAGTTCCGTGGTCGGTTCGGTGGTCTCGGAGTGCGAGTCGTCGGTGGTCATGGATACGTCCTTCGGCGGTAGGAGTCAGTTGGCGGGCAGGGGGACGGAGAGCTCGTCGCCGGTGACGCCGGGAGGCGGGCCCGATCCGTTGTCGGGTCCGGCGGGGCGCGGCGCGTTGGCCGAGCCACGGACCTGCAGTTCGGGATGGCTGGTGACGCAGTAGTTGTAGAGGCGGCCACGGCCGTCGGAGACCCCGGCGGGGGAGACCGGGATGGTCTCGTATTCGCAGGTGGGACGCGGCCAGATGTCCGCCATGGTGTGAAAGGCGTTGTCGTGGGCCGGGACTCCGAGGGCGACCACACCGGCGCGCAAGGCGGGAAACAGCGCTGTCATGGCCGGGGTCCGCAATCGGGCCGCTCGGGTGATGGCGACGAAATTGGTCACCAGGCTGGTCAGCGGGTCGCTGGTCTCGGTGAGCACACCGCCGAGGGTGGCCAGCCTGCCCGGACCGTCGTCGAGAAGTTCGCGCACCTCGTTGTCGGCGGCGTTCATCTGGTCGAACAGCGCGCTCGACCCGCGAACCAGGGTGGCGAGGTCGGGCTGGGCATGCGCGGTGGTGTCGGCGATGACCCGCAGATTGCGAATCAGCTCGGTGGTCTGCGGGAGCAGACCGGTGAGGCCGGTCATCGCCTGGCTGAGACCGCTGATCACAGTGCGTAGCACATCGGGGCCGCCGAGTAGTGCGCGATCGAGTTCGTCGACGATCACCGTGAGCCGATCCGGGTTCATCCCGGCGATGAGGGATCCGGTGTTGTCCAGGAACGAGTCGATGGTGACCGGGGTGCTCACCTGGTCGGCAGCCACCGTCGCACCATCGGCCAGGTAGGGTCCCGCGCCGGTGGTCGGCCGGAAGTCGAGATACTGTTCGCCTGCTGCCGAAAGACGCCCGATCGCAATCGGCGTTCCGACGGGAATGGATGTGGCGCTGTCGATCTCGGCCTCGGCGAGGATGCCGACGCCGTCGAGCGCGATCGCGCGTACCGCGCCCACCCGCACCCCGCGCACGGTGACGTTGCTGTGCGGGAGCAGGCCGCCGGAGCTGTGGAGCTGGACCCGCACGGTGTAGGTCGTGTGCAGTGGCCGCACGCCGACGACGTCGACGGCGATGTAGCCGGATCCGATGACGAGCATCCCGATCATGCCGAGCATGGCCCCGGCGGTCTTGTGGCGTTCGGCCCAGCGTGCCAGCCGGACGACGAGGGTGGCGGCGCGCGGGATCATCGATGGCCTCCCTGCAGCCGGCCCAGCACCCGAGCCAGGACCTGGGCGAGGCTGCCGACGAACGCGGTGACGTCGGTGCCGTCGGGCAACCTGCTGCCCTCGGTGTCGGTGAGCGCGCCGATGTCCAGATACGAGATCCGCGCGGCGACAGCCAGACTCGACCCCTGCATCGACGTCCGCGCCACCGGGCCCAGCGTGTTGAGCCTGTCCAGCGTGGTGCCCAAGTTGTCCCCCATCCGAGTGAATCCGGTCATCAATGCCTGCACGCTGTCGAACAGGCTGAGGAATTCGGGACCGGTGGTCGAGGTGAAGTCGCCGAGCGCGGCGGTCACCGTGGACACCTTCGTCGTGAGATCGGTGATGGCGCGGTTGTTCTCGGCGATCACAGCGATCAGATCGGGGAAGGTGTCGGCCGCCTGACCGAGTTCGGCCTTGCGGGCGCGCAGGGTGGAGGCGAGCCCGTCCAGTCCGTGCAGGACCGAATCGATCTGGCCGGTGCGCTGATTCAACGCGCCCAGCGTCGCGGTGAGTTCGGTGAGCAGGTGCGACAGCTGGGGCCCGCGTCCGCCGACGATCGCGTTCAGTTCCGAGGTGATGCGGGCGACCTGATTCATCGCACCGCCGTCGAGCAGCATCGACATCGCCATCATCAGCTCTTCGACCGACGCGCCCGCCGACGTGTGCTCGCGGTCGATGACATCACCGTCGGCGAGCAATGGAGTCCCTGGCCGGTGTTCCGGCAGCACGATGGCGACGTGGATATCACCCAGCGGGGTCGGTTGCCGCAATTCGGTACGGGTGCCCCGCGGTAGCGCGATATCGCGGCGCACCTCGAGCTCGACATCGGCGAGAAAGTTCGTCGTATCGATTTTGGTGACCACCCCGACGTCGGTGCCGCCGATCTTGACCCTGGCCCGTTCGGGCAGATTGAGCGCGTTGTCGAACACCGCGTGCAAGCGGTAGGACGGCCCGTCGACACCGGGGCGCGGCAACGGGACATTGTCGACGGTGACCGTGCACGAGCACACGCTGAGCGCGGCCAGCGCGGTGACGGTGAGGCGGGCGGCTCTGCTCATTCGGACAGTCCGAGGAGCGCGGCGGTCAGACCGAAGTCCGGACCGAAGTCCATGAGTTTGCCCGTCCGGCAGCCGTCGGCGCGCAACGCGACCCGCGCACACAGCAGCGACAGAGTCTCGTTGTCCAGCAATGTCTTATCGGTGAGCAGGTGGAGCCGCAGCGCCTGCTGGTCGGTGCTGACCGCGCGGGCGAAGTTGTCGGCCATCAGCGGCGTCACATCGACGATCTCGGTGAGGCCGCGTGCGTTGTCGCGCATCTGGCCGGTGATGGTGACCAGCCGGCTCACCGCATCGGTGAGTGGCGCGCGATTCTCGGCCAACACCGTGGAGGTGTTGGCGATGAAGTCGTTGACCTGAGTGAGCACCGCGGCCAAGCCCGGCGCCTGTTCGGCGAGCAGGGCGACGAGCTCGGTGAGTCGGCCGCTGAAGTCGCGGACCGTCTGGTCGTTCCCGGCGATCATCGTGGTGAGCTCGTTGAGTTCGACGATGGTGCGCGAGATCTGGTCGCGATTGGCCAGCGACACCTCGAACGTCGTGGAGAGGGCGTCGAGGGTTTCGCGAATTCGGTCACCGTTGCCGTCGAGCATCGGAAACAGCACCCGGCTGGCCATCGGGCCGTTCGCGTTGTCGCCCTTCAGCGCCTCGCCGAGTTGTTCGAAGTTTCGCAGAATACGATCGAGCTCCACCGGAGTCCTGGTGTGCGCCAACGGTATATGGGCGCCGTCGGCGAGTGTGGGCCCTTCGCCGGTATAGGTGGGAGTCAACTCGACATGACGGTTGGTGATGAGCTGGGGGGAGACCAGAGCGGCCATGACGTTCGCGGGCAGCTCGACGCCCGGCTCGATGGTCATCGCGATCTCGACGAAGGCGCCCTTGGGCTCGATCGCGTCGACCCGCCCGATCGGGACTCCGAGGACCGACACGTCATTGCCGACGAACAGGCCCGCGGCGCCTTCGAAGTCCGCGGTGACGTGGACGGCACCGGGGCGAAGCGACACCGGGATCGACGAACAGCCCGCACCGATGCCGGTGATGATCACCAGTGCCAGGCATTGCAGCAACCCCCGCATCATTTGCACCCTTCTACCGCGTCGGCCAGGCACAGCCAGTTGTCCGGGAACAACCACGGCATGTAGATGTCGCCGTAGGGTCCCTGGGCGAACGAGTTGTTGAATTGGCGAACCGCCACCGGCATCACCTGATACAGCGCGTCGAGGTGCTCGCGATTCTTTTCCAGACCCTGCGACATGGTGTTCAGGTTGTGGATGAGCGGGCCGAGTCTGCCGCCGTCGTCGATGCCCATGTCCTGCAGGATTTTCGAAGCTGCGGCGATGTTGTCGAGTAGCTCTCTGATCAGATCGCGACGCCGGACGACGGAGTCGCCGATCGCCTGACCATTGGTCAGCAACACCAGCACACTGTTCTGGTTGTCGGAAATCAGCCCGGAGACCTGATCCATGCTGCCCAGCAGCTGATCCACCTCGTCGCGCCGCGAGGCGATCACCTTGGCCAGCGCGCCGACGCTGTCGAGCGCCTGGGCGGTGAGCGCCGGTGAATCGCCCAGCTGGGTGCTCACCGCGTCCAGGCCGGCGCGCAACGCGTTCGGATCGAGTCGTTCGAGATGCTCGAAGGAATTGCGATATTTCGGATCGTTCACGACTTTGGCCAGGTTGTAGGGAACGGTGGTGGCCGACAACGGGATTCGGGAGCCAGGCAGGTGCCCCTCGGCCCCCGGATCGAGTTCGACGTGCATCTTGCCGAGAATGGTCGACATCTTGATCGCCGCTTTCGCGTCGTGACCCACGGAGAGGTCGGGCCGCACACTCATCGTGACCAGGACACGATCCCGCTCGAGCCGCACGGCGGTGACCGTGCCGACTTCGATCCCGGCCACGTCGACGCTGTTGCCTGTCCGCAGGCCCGCGGCCTGGGCGAATTCCGCGTGGACGGTGTCCTCACCGAGGTGGGCGCGCGAGAGTATCCCGGAGCCGAGGACGAGCACGATCACCGTGACCCCCGCCGCGATGCCGAGGGCGAAGTACCGGTTGCGGAACGCATCGAGCAGGGTCGTGCGGACAAGGGAGAACAGGAATGTGATCATCGGCAGACCTCCGAGTGTTCGTTGCCGCCGACCTGGGAGAACAGTCCGCGGGGGAACAGCACGCCCCACAACGAGACGTCCAGGCTGCAGACGTAGGTATTGATGTAGGTGCCGTTGCCGCTGATCCGGGCCAGACCGGCCAGGATCAGCGGTAGTTCGATCGCCGACTGGTCCAGCCGCGCACCATTGGACAGCAGCAGGTCGACGCCTTCGCTCGCCTGTCGCTGTGCCTGTGCCATACCCGGTGCGACCCTGGTGATGAGGTCGGTGAGTTTCGTCGTCGACTCAGCGATTCCCGTGACCGATTCCTCGAGTACCGCACCCTGTTCGTACAGCCCGCTGACCAGCGCCCGGGACTGGGTGATCAGCGTCTCCAGCTCACCGCTGCGATTGGCCAGGCTGGTGATCACATCGCTGAGGTTGGTGATCACCGCGCCGAGGATCTCATCGCGTTCGGAGAAGGTCGCGGCCAGTGCGGCGGCCTGGGTGATCAAGGCCGACAACGACACTCCGTCACCTTGCAGCGCCTGCACCAGGGTTTCCGACAGCGAGTTCACCTCGTCGGGTTGCAGCAGGCTGAACAGTGGTTCGAAGCCCGACAGCATGGCGGAGACGTCGAACGACGATTCGGTGCGTTCCAGGGGAATCGAGCCGCCCGCGGGGAGTGGTTCACCCGCCGATTCGCCCACGGCCAGCGCGACGTAGCGCTGTCCGATCAGATTCTGATAGCGGATCATCGCCTTGGTGGTGGTGCTCAGGTGCTGGCGAGACTGCACCGACAGGGTCACCTCGGCGTGGCGGCGGTCGACCAGATCGATCGCGTCGACCCGGCCGACGCGCACTCCGGCGATGCGCACGTCGTCGCCGGTGCGTAAGCCGAGCACATCGGTGAAGGTGGCGCTGTAGCGATGGGTGTCGCCCGGCACCGAACGTTGCAAGGTCGACCAGATCGTGTAGGTCGCGATCATGGACAGCGCGACGAAGACGGCGAGCCCGAAATACGTGTTGCGGGTGCGCATCTCAGTGACCTCCTGAGGATGGCGGGGCGACCGTCACGGTCGCACCGGTGAGCACGGAGCCGAGCAGGAGCTGCTGCGTGGTGTTCGGGCGTTTGCCCAGGAACGCGGCCACCGCGGCGGGGCCGGTCAGCGCGACTGGTCCGGCTCGGCCGGGCGGTGGTGGGGCAGAACCTGCCGGGGCGGTGATGCCGGGAATCACCAGACCGGGCAGCGAGAGTCCTGGGATGTTCGGCAGCGCCGGAATATTCGGCAGGGTAGGCAGTGCCGCCACGGTGGGAATCGGCGCAGGCCCCGCGGAGGACAGCCAGCCCGGGATCAGCTGTGCCGGATACGACTGTGGCGCTGGGGAATCCGGGATGGTGCCGGTGTCGCACCGTGGTCCGGCCTGGCTGCCGTAACGCGGGCAATCGGCCGCGGTGTACTGGCGGAACGGGGTGAACGAGACCGTGACGTCCCATTGCATCTGCTTGCTGGGTCCCCAATTGAACACGGTGGCAAGGCGACTCAGGGAATCACCGAGTGCGGTGACGGTTTCGCTCAACGCCGACGGATCCGCCGCGAGCGCGCCGAATGTCTCGTCCAGTCCGACGACGAGCTCCTTGCCCGCGTCCGGGTTCCGTGCGAACAGAGCCTGGGTCGCGTCGGTGGCAGTACCTGCCGAGGTGAGCAGTGCGATCACCTGGTTGCGGCGAACGGTGATCGTGTGCGCCGTCTGCACCGATTTGCCGAGGGCATCAGCGAGTTCGGGCGCCGACTGATTCACCGCCGCGGTGGCCGCCCCGAGATCGCCGAGCAGATCACCGATGCCGGGCAGCGCGCGGACCTCGGTGATCCACTGGTCGAGCCGTTCGATCGTGGAACCGGGCATTCGGGTATCACCGTCGAGTGCCTCGGCCAGGGTGGCCAGCACACGGGCGAGTTTGGCGGGCTGGATGCGATTCAAGACATCGCGCAACGTGGTCAGCGTGGTCTGCAGGGCTACCGTGGCGCGGCTGGTGTCCTGCTCGACGACAGCGCCCGCCCGCAACGGTGTCACGGCCGGGCCGTTGTCCACGAGTTCGACCGAGGTGACTCCGAAGATGTTGGCAGGCACGACACGGGCCGTCACCGAAGCCGGAATGGCCCCGGCAGCAGCAGGCTCCAGGTCCAGGCCCACCCGCTGGCTCAGCCCCTTCTCGGCGATCTCGACCGCCGACACCGTGCCGACCAGCAGCCCGCGAAAGCGCACGTCGGCGCGAGCAGGCAGCCCGTCGCCGGTACTGGTCATCAGCGCCGTCACCGCGACGGTTTCCTCGAAATGGCCCGCGTAGCGCAGCCCGAGCAGTGCGACGACACCGGACAGACTCAGCGCCATCGCCACACCGGCCACGCTGAGTCGCCCGCGCGACCAGCCGCGTCCACTGGGATCCGGATACATTTCGGTCTCCTATCCGGAGATTCGGATTCCGGAGTCGACGCCCCAGATCGCTAGTGTGAGAAGCAGATTGAGGAAAACGACGACGATGATCGTCATCTTGATCGCGCGGCCGGCCGCGACTCCGACGCCTTCCGGCCCGCCCGCGGCGATATAGCCGAAGTGGCACTGGATAAAGGTGGCAACGAGCACGAACGCGACCGCCTTGAGAACCGAGTACACGATGTCGCCCGGGTCCAGGAACTGGTGGAAGTAGTGGTCGTAGGTGCCGATGCCGTTGTCCCCCAAAAAGAACGCGGTGACCTTGGTGGCGAGGTAGGCGGTGGCCATGCCGACGCTGTAGAGCGGCAGGATCGCGACCGCGGCGGCCAGCATGCGGGTGGTGATGAGGTAGGGGAGTGGGCGGATCGCCATCGACTCGAGCGCGTCGATCTCCTCGGCGATCCGCATCGAGCCGATCTGGGCGGTGAACCGGCAACCCGCCTGAGCGGCGAAGGCGATGGTGGCCAGCAGCGGGGCCAGCTCTCTGGTGGTGGCGAAGCCGGAGATCGCGCCGGTGAGCGGGCTCATCGTCAGCAGATCCAAGGCAGTATGCGATTCCATTCCCACGGTGATGCCGCCGAAGCCACACAGAATCAGGATCACCCCGACCGTGCCACCACCGACCACCAGCGCGCCGTTGCCCCAGGTGACGTCGATGATCAATCGCACCACCTCTTTGCGGTAGTGCCGAAGGACGAACGGAATGGCCAGCAACGACTCGACGAAAACGACTCCCTGGTGACCTAATCTCGCGTTCGCCTCGGTGAGCGGGGTGGTCGCGGCCTTGGCAGCGCGCAGCGGACGCAGCAGGGGCGGTATGTAATCGGTCATCTCAGAGCACCTTGGAAGGGAAAACGGTGTTGTAGATCTGGGTGAGCGCGATATTGGCCGCGAACAACACGATCGCCGAACTGACCACCGCGGAGTTCACCGCGTTCGCGACACCGCCCGGGCCACCTTTGGTGTTCAGGCCGCAATCACAGGCGATGATCGCGGTGAGCGCGCCGAATACCGCTGCCTTCACCAGCGCGACCAGCAGGTCGCTCGCGACGGCAAACGAGGCGAAGGTACTGATGTAGGAACCGGGTGTGCCGTCCTGAATGAAGATGTTGAACACGTAGCCGGTGGCGAACCCGACGAACACCACGAACCCACACAGCAGAATGCTCACCAGCACCGCGGCGAGCAGACGCGGCGCCACCAGCCTGCCGATCGGATCGACGCCCATCACCCGCATGGCATCGATCTCCTCGCGGATCGTCCGGGAACCGAGATCGGCGCAGATCGACGAACCGACCGCGCCCGCGATCATCAGGCAGGTGACCAGCGGCGCACCCTGACGGATGATGCCGAGGCCGTTGACCGCCCCGATGAAGGTCGTCGCGCCGACCTGGCTCACCAGCGAACCGATCTGGATCGACACGATGGCCGCGATAGGGATGGCGACCAGGAGCGTCGGGGTGGCTGAGACACCTGCCATGAAAGAGCTCTGACGGAGGAATTCCGACAGCGGAAATCGCCGGTGAACCAGCGCTCGGACCAGCTCGGCGCTGGCATGCCACGCCATGGTGACCTGTCGGCCCGCGGTCTCGACGGACTGTCGCGGATGGTCGCGCCACCAGTCGAGACAGAACCGGACAATGAGCTCTAAATCGGTTGTTGCAGTAGATCTATCGTCTATCGATACCATCTCGATCACCCCGTGTTCAATGCGGTCGCCGAGCTGCTCGACCGGATCCGACCCTCTGATCTACACGGATGTATAAACAATTTCTACGCACCCGTAGTCAGCTGTCTGGGACTGTAGCAAGCCGACGCTCCGAACGCCGCCGAATCGATGCATGATCGGGTAATGAGTGTGCAAATGCTGGATGTGCGGCAACGCGCGTCAACGGTGAGCAGCCTGCCGCGAGCGCGAACGGCCGCGTCGGAGCCGGGAAATGGGCTGGTCCGGGGCCACACTGGAAGTCGTGGACATCGACTCCCCTGGCAACGTCCCGCCGGCGCCCGCGCCTACCAAAATGCCGAAGTGGCTGCCTCGGGCAATGGCGCTGGCCCTGGTGTTGTTCGGGCTGTTCCTGCTCGCGAACTGGGCGTTTCACCGACTGACCGGAATCCTGATCATCCTGGTGGTCGCGTTCTTCATCTCCCTGGCGATGGAACCGGCCGTAGCGCTGCTGGTGCGACGTGGTCTCCCGCGCGGGCTCGCCACCGGCCTGGTCTTCGTGGGCACCTTCGCCTGTGTGCTGGCCTTTCTCGCCGCGCTGGTGACGTTGCTGGTAGAGACGGCCACCAACTTGGTCCATGAATCCCCACGCCTGCTCAACGAGGGCGTCGACCGGGTCAATCACATCTTCGGTCAGCACTTCACGATGCACGACCTCAGTCAACGGCTGATGCGCGAGTCCGACCTGCTCGAGAGTTACGCCCACACCGCCGCCGACAATGCCTGGGGCGTGTCGACCACCGTCTTGGGCGGTCTGGTCCAGATCCTGAGCATCGCCCTGTTCAGCGTCTACCTCACCGCAGGCGGTCCGAAGGTGCGGCGCACCGTCTGTTCTCTGCTTCCGCCCTCCCGTCAGCAGACCTTCCTGCACGCCTGGGACCTCGCCATCGACAAGACCGGCGGCTACCTGTATTCGCGGGTGCTCCTGGCGATCGTCTCCGCGGTCGCGCACGGAGCGTTCCTGGCGTTGCTCCACATCCCCAACCCCATCGCCCTCGGCGTGTGGTTCGGCGTGATCTCCGCGTTCATCCCGACCATCGGCACCTACATCGCCGCGACCGTTCCGGTGTTCGTGGCGCTGACCGTCGATCCGATGGACGCGGTGTGGATCATCTTGTTCGCGATCGTCTACCAGTGGTTACAGGACTATCTGCTACAACCGCGGATCACCGCGCGCACCGTCGACGTCAATGCCGCGGTCGCGCTGTTGGTGGTGCTCGCCGGCGGCGCGCTACTCGGAGCAGTCGGTGCGCTACTGGCCATCCCGGCCACCGCGACAGTGCAGGCGTTCCTGTCCGAGTACGTCAAACACTTCTCAGTGACCGAGGATCCGCGCATCGAACAGACGACCCCGCGCCGCAAACGAACAACGACCGCACCGACCGAGGACTGAACCGCGTCCCAACGGATGGCTTCGGCCCAAAGCCTCGATCTCGGCGGGTCGCAAGCAAATGTGGATACACCCTCGAGGCATGCCGACCCGCAAAAACAGCAGGTCAACTGGGCGATTTGGTTTCCGACAGCGCGTCGGATAATCTTTTGGCACACCAGCAAGTCCGGGTGGCGGAATGGCAGACGCGCTAGCTTGAGGTGCTAGTGCCCGTATTAGGGCGTGGGGGTTCAAGTCCCCCTCCGGACACCAGTGCTATCCCCAACAAGGGATGCCGAAATAGTAACTTGACGCTCCAGGTGCGCATAGCGAACCTGGAGCGTTATTGCGTTGTAGAGCTCTTGCTTGTGTTCAGGAGCGCCTCCCGCGAGGATCAAGCGGACGTTTCCCAGTGATCCGATGAGCTTGCGGAACTCGGTCTCGGTGAACTTTTCCTCCTTGGGTAGGTTGTTCAGTTCGACCTGTGCGGCGGCTTTGTCTGCTTGGGCCGAGTTCAGTGCGTCGACCACGGCTTGTGGGTCGACGCCGGCCTCGATCGCGGCGAGGTGGCGTCCGATACGCGTTCCAGCTTGCTCGATGCGCCCTCTTAGGGCCGCTCGGCGTGTGTCGGTTCCGTGGTCTTGCTGCGCATCGAGTAGCGCGGCGATGGTGCGGTTGATGTGTTCGGGATGAAAGAGCGTGGACAGCCATTCGTCGATGGGTTCGATGATGTCGGCTTCGCGGAGGTTGACTGTCGGCGGGTGGGCGGCCTGGACGGGGCTGCCGGGTGCGAGTGTTCGTGCGCGGCAACGGTAATAGATCGACTGCCGCAGCATTTCGCCTTGCATTTTCCGGTTGCAGATCTCGCAGTAGATCTTGCCCCGGTAGAGGTAGGTGTTGGCGGTGTTGATCGGCCTGGTGCGTTCGAGGTGGGCGCGGGAGCGGTTGCTGACCCCGGAACGTTGTTTGCGGAGCAGGGTGGCTTGGGTGAAGGTCTCGACGGAGATGATCGCGGGGTGGGCCGGTCGCCGGGAGCGGACGACCCGGTGTGCGGGTGAGCGTTTGAACCGCACGATGTGCCCGGCCGCGACGTCGTCGGGGTCGACAAGAACTTCGTGTTTGGTCCAGCGTCCGAAGAACGCGTAGCCGGTGTAGCGGGGGTTTTGCAGGATCGCCGAGACGGTGGAGGCTTGCCAGCCGTCGCCGGAACGGTGCTTGTTCTGTTCTGGTCGATGTGCCGACGGGCAGGCGATGTTGTCGCGGTTGAGTTCGGTGGCGATGGCTTTGTCGCCGCGACCGTCGAGGTAGGCGCGGAAGATACGCTGCACGACCGGTGCCGCGGCCGCGTCGATCGACAAGATCCGCAGCTTCAGATTGTCCGCGGCCCGGTTCGGATTCGGGTGTGGTGGTCCATCGACGACGAGGTAGCCGTAGGGCGGGCGTCCGCCTTCGTGGCGGCCTTCGTTGAGGACTTGGGCGTCCATGCTGGCACGGGTGCGTTGTTGAACGTGCTGGCGTTCGGACTCGCTGAGCCCGCCGAGCATGTTCATCATCATCGAGTGGGTGACGTTGTCGGGGTCGAACCTGCCACCGAGTTCGGGCACCCAGATCGAGACGCCGTAGGCGTGGATGCGGGGAGCGACGAGGCTGAACTGGTTACCGAACCAGCAGCGGGTGCCTTCTCCGACAACGATTCCGGTCCACCCCCGGTCGGGGTTGCGGAGATCCTCGAGCAGTCGGTTTGCGTGGGTGCGGCGATGCCAAGGGACCGAGCGTGATTGGCAGATATCGAAGTAGCTGGTGACGATCGTGCCGTCGACGAACTTCTCGGCGTTGCCGAGCTGCCACCGGTACGAGGTTTCGGGGTCTTGGTTGTCCTCGGTGGAGCAACGTCCGTAGAAGGCCAGCTCTTCGCGGCTCGTGTCGAACGTGGGGGCCTTCTCCAAGCCGAGGAGGTCGTCGAGGACGGCCCATTCGGTCTGATCGGCGGACATCAGGACTCCTTGCTGTCGGGTGATTCCAAGAGATGGCCGGTGTGTGAGTGGTGACGGAGCAGGCGCAACAACGCCAGCGCGGCAGGCCTGTTGAGCTCTGGTGGCGCGCTTGGACAGATGATTTCGAGCTTGGGGGGGATGGTCGGGACGGTGTTGCCGGGCCGAGTGTTCATCCGGCATACCGAGACGTCTCTGTCGGTGGCGTGTCGGGATGACTGTTGCTGAGCGCGAGTCGAATCCGGCGCGTCACCATCTGAACGTCGGCTTGCGGTGATGGCTCGTGTGAACCACGCCAGGCGACGGGAAAGTCGAGAATGGATAGAGGAGCTGCACAGCAGTCACGGGTCACCTACTTGCTAGGTTCCCGGTCAGCGGCTCTTCCGCTTTCGAGTGTAGCTACGTTTGCAGAATCCTCGCCATGAACCCTCGGCCCGAACCCCCGTTGCGACTGAGGTCCGGGGCTGTTGCGCAAGGCTCGGGAGCAGCCGACGACCCTGCCGATGGACGGCGTGAGGCGAAACTGTTCTTGGGTCGGAAACACCCGCATAGCAGCCACCAGAACTGACCGATTCCCACGTTTGCTCTGCTGCTCTAGACTCTGAAATGTCAACCATTAGCTTGTATCAAGCCTGTGCGCGGCCGATTACCCAATCACGAACGCCCCGAGCTCGTTACCGGCGAGCTCGGGGCGTTCGGCGTTGCGTGGCCAAGAAGGCTGGACCAGATCGACGATCGAATACACGTGCCCGAACCATCGGGCGGCGTTGACCACCGATAAGGGGGTCCTGCCGGTGGTCAGAACGAGAGGTTTGAGCGAACTGACCACACCAACTACCTCGGCTGCGGCGGGACCATGCAGATCACAAGCCCAGGCGTGTGGGAACAGTGGTCTGGTCGGAATAAATTCTGGGTCTGGCCGCCGGTGGGAAGGTCACCCCCCGGAGCCCTGCCGTCCTCGGGTGTTCTGAACCTATTGTGCTCGGATGGGTCGTTCGATCGAATCGGAAAACGGAATATTCCGGGCCGTCTGGCCGACGACTTCTTCAGACAGCCTTGCTAAAGGCTACCTTGCGCAAGAAGCCCGCTCCTGAGCGAGATTTTCCCGCGCTACACGAAATCGCTTCTTGCCCATGGAATCTCGATACGGGAATCAATCTTGTTCGGCACGATGCCAGCGCAGCGTTTCCCCTACGTCGACGAGGCGCCAGGAGATGCGGGCGTGGCAATGATCGAGAACGCAAGCCTCACGGTCTGATTGGTAGCCCTCATCGCACCGCATCTCGTGCTCGGCGAGGGTCGACTACCAGATCGCGCCGTGGCCATGCTGCTCACCGGCGCGCCCACACGCCAAACGCGTCGACCAAACCGGTGTAAAACTGCTCTCCCGGGACCGCGCCCGGGTTCTTGCCGGCGTCGTAGAACGCAACGTTGCTGAAAGTGGCGGATGCCGATGCGTTGAGGTTCTTGTAGAAGGCCAGCTTGCCGCGGCCGAACCCGACGAACAGCCAGAACACACCCATCGAGGCGGTGTTCTGCAGCAGGGAACGGATCTCGGCTTTGTCGTAGGGTTCGCTACCTACCTGGACGATCGCCAAAACCGGGTCGGAGCTACCGGATTCCTGATAGTGGCTCACGATTCGACGCATCGCCTGGGTGACGTTGCCCCAGCCCCAATCGACCTGGGTGTGGAGCTGGCCGATCCGACCGCGATAGTTGGTCAGGCTGATCTCTTCGAGGAACGGTTCGTCCTCGCCGGAAAAGATCACCGGGACGATGCCGTCGTCGTCGAGGTTCACCGACAGTGCGAGCACCCGCTCGGCGAAGGCTTGGATGGCGAACGACTCGTACATGTCTTTCATGTCGTAGTCGTGATCGAGGACGAGATAGACGGCAGCACGGCAGTTGGCGAGCCCACTGCTGGCGAGTGCTTGCCCCGCTTGGCGGGCTGGCGCCAACAACGCAGGAGCTTGACTGGCGACCTTCGTCAGCTCGACCGAGGAAGCCGCAGGAGCGTGGGAAGTCGGACCGTTCGTGCGCGGCGGCGCGGTGGCAGGCTCGTCGTCGACGGTCACGCCGAAGTCGGTGGCCAGGCCTGCGAGACCGGAGGAATAGCCCTGGCCTACCGCGCGCACCTTCCAGCTATCGCTACGTCGGTATATCTCAGCGAGTAGCACCACTGTCTCTCCCGCGCTGAAATCTGGTGCGGTGAATTGCAGTTCAGGTCCGGCGGTCGATCTCAGCGTCAACAGGGGAGCAGTCGTGAACACCGTGCCGGGATGCAATGGGTCGGCGCTGGCGACGATGATGATCTTGTCCACGTCGCGCGGCACGCGCGACAACTCGACGGTCACGGTCATGCCCGCCACCGAGACGCCATCCTGTGATGGATGGTTGTAGAACACCAGGTCATTGTCGCTGCGGACCGCTCCGTTCGTAGCCACAAGGAGTGCGGAGACGTCGACCGGCCCGCCTGTGGGTGCGACCGTGCACGTGAGCGAACCAAACGTCAGAACCGCGTTCTCGCCTTTTCGCAGCAATGCTGCAGTCATGCAGTCGTTCCCTTCAACGGTTGTCCAGCTGAGCGGCGTGGACCGGAGTGGCATCACGAGCGAGCGCGAGTGATTTTATGGCACAACGCATTCCGAGACCTCGAATTCGCAATACTGCGGTAGCGCGCCGTTCGCTTCGGAATCGGATACCTGCGCAGACTCGGTCGAGAAGTTCTGTTGCTCGAACACATCCAGGATCGACGACGCGTGGAGCCCACCTGCATTAGGGCCGGTCATCCCAGCTTCTGTCTCAGGTCGCCCGCACCGATCAACCGTGCGATGCGGCGAACCACCGCGGTGCGCGCGGGGGAGGGGTACCAGTTCGGCTCCCGCGTCGGCAGGACCCTGGCGCCGACGACATCCTGTGGCCGAGTGTATTTGAGCAGGATCGGTCGCGGAGTTGATGCCTAACTGGGTCACCGCGCCGATCGCCTGGACACCTTCCTTGTCGGGGTGGGTGCCGAGTCAGTGAAGAATCCGCCTGATGTCAGTCGGCACCGCCGCGTTGCGGCTCCGGTCAAGTGCCGCTGTCGATGCCTAAGGTTAGGGATGCGGGATCTGTGTGGCACGCTTGTGGCGTGGATTCGAAGTGAATGAAATCGGGCTGGGTTGCTCGGAAATCTGCAGGTGAAAAAGTGTGGTCCCCGCACTTGCGGGGATGGTCCACAGGCTCGATCTCATGGATCAACTCGCTCTCAGTGGTCCCCGCACTCGCGGGGATGGTCCGTCACCCGATTGTCACCGGTGTTTCCACGTTGTCGGCCCCGCACCCGCGGCGCGATCCGCGAACATCGTGGCGAACCAGGCCAGCCAATTCACCAACACCCATCACCTGGTGGCCGCTCTCGCGGTGGTCGAAGCATTCGACGCGGTCATCGACCCGGGACGCCGATGGCAAGGAAATAGGCGGTGAGCTGGTTCCATGCCCCGCCTGAGTCGCCGCTGGCAACCGTGAACTAGCGAGTCAATGGGGTGAGTTCGCCGTCCGGGCCGAAGAGGCGGAGGTTCCAGTCAGCGAGCAGCGCGGTGTTGTCGACGTCGTCGGGGTGGAAGCCGGGGCTCAGGTAGTCGAGTAGGCGGCTGCGGACGGCGGCCGCGAGAAAGGGTGAGTGGCGCAGCGCGGCCAGGCTGGCGAACAGGCGCCGCGGGTTGTATGCCGCGCGGTCGCCGGCGAGGGAGAGGATGGTGTGCACGGCTGTGTTGAACGTGAAAGTGAACATCAGGACTCGCATCGCCCGGATCCGGATCCGCTCCGAACCGCCCGCGGCACGATAGACATCGAAGGCGACACTGCGGTGCTCGGACTCCTCGAGTGCGTGCCACAGCAGGATCGGCCGCGCATCGCCGGTGCCGAGGGCCGCGCGCGCATGTGGTTCGGCCAGTAGGGTTTCGGCGAGTACGGCGGTGAAGTGCTCTAGTGCGGCGGTGACAGCGAGGCGCGCGTGTGGCGACCGACGGCCCATCACCGCGTTGAAGCGACGCGTGGCCCGCTCGCCTCGACCGATCGGGTAGCCCATGGCGCGCAGCCGATCATTGAGCTCGGAGTGTTCGCGGCCGTGGGTGACTTCCTGGCCGATGAAGCCCTTCACGCGTTGCCGCAGTCGGGGATCGGTGATCTGTGCGTCGAACTCCCGCACCGACCGTATGAAGAATTCCTCACCCTCGGGAAATACCGAGGACAGGAACGCGACAGCATGGCCCATCACCAGATCGCCGTCGACGAAATGCCGGTCCGAACTGGCCTCGGGGTAACCGAACCGGATGCGCCGTACGGGGATCTCGTTCTTGACCATGATCGAAACCAATCTATGAAACAGTGTTCCGTGGAGGGTAGCGGCGCGCATTTCTCCCCACATCCACCCACAGGCGGAAAATGCCCGGGCCGACCTACATTCGACCGCCTCGGGCGGCACCGCCACGATCAGGGCGGTGCGCAGCCGTTTCGCGCACCGACAGACCGCGATTTTCCAAGGTGTTGAGCAACAGCTGACCGCGACGCGAGCCCGCGACCCCATTGATCCGTGTCAACGCGGGCGTGTAGGTGGTCGCACCGATCGCCCGTGGATATGGTGTCGGGGTCAGAGAACGTCAGAGGCGGTGGCTGTCCTAGGGATTAGCCAGCCGCCGCGCCGAGGATCGCCAGTGAGTAGGGCTGAGGCCCCTGCGGGACGTTCGAGCCGATGACGTCGATCCTCCAGGTACCGACCGTGGGTGTGCCGACTTCGACGACCTCGACGTTGTTGGTCGAGTCCATCGTGAATCCAGCGCCCTGCCCGCTGTTTCCGGCCCTGGGCGCTCCGTCCGGCCCCCGGACAACGAGATTGAGGTTGTTGACCAACGTCTCGCCGGGAAAGTCGCTGTAGGCGAGCACGACCCGCAGCGGAACAGCCGCCGAGGTGACCTCGATCTCGAGGGTGTGGAGTTGTCCGGTCGAGACCTTCTTGCCTTGGCGCACCAGCAGCGTCGACGGCGCAGTGGGGGCAACAACAGCAGACACATCGACGCATCCGAAGCCCTGGTGGTTATCGGCCACGGTGGCCGCGGGCGCGGTGCTCGGCAGGCGACGAGCACCAGCGATCACTACCGCTTTGAGGAGCGCACCCGACGGTGTCGCGACGCTGTGGTCGCGGCGAAGGTATTGGCGCAGGAGCGCGAGCGCACCGGCGGTCAGCGGCGTGGCCATGCTTGTGCCGCCCATGTAGAAGTACTTCGAAGATCCCGGGAAGGGCTTCCAGCCGGTTGCGGTGGGGCTGAGCATCGTCGACTTCGTCGACAGGATCCACGTGCCCGGGGCAACGACGTCGGGTTTGATACGCCCGTCCGCAGTAGGACCACGGCTGGAGAACGCGACGACCTGATCGGGGTCGTCGGCCATCGAAGCGCTCTTGTACGGCGGTGCTGGGTAGTCGCCCGGCCACCAGTTGCCGTACCGCTGGCTGTCGAAGGAGCGCCGCAGGTTCTCACTCGCCCCGACAGTCAGGCAGTTCTTGGCGGTGCCGGGCGAGGTGACCGAGCCAAGGTTGATCTGTCCGTCACCGTCGGAGTCGCTGCCGTCGTTACCCGCGGCGAACAGAATGCAAAAGGACGGGTGGTCCCACATGAACTTGTCCACGGCGCGGCATTGGTCGTCGTAGACTCCGGGGTCGCCGCCGCCCCACGAATTGGTGTGGATGCGTGCGCCTTTGTTGTAGGCGGGTGTGAACAGGTCGGCGAGGTCCACTGGAATTCCTGCGAGCAGGTAGCGCCCGTACTTGGCAACGAAGGCGTGGTTCTTCCAGTCCAAGGCTTGCTCGACTGCCTGGAACACCAGCTTCGCTTTGGTGGCCAGACCGCGGATCGCCGCTTGCCCCGCCACCGCGGTACTCGCGGCGCCGTCGCCGAGTACCGATCCGGTGACGTGGGTGCCGTGGCCGGAGTCGAGGTCGGACGCTCCGTCATCGGCGCCGGCGTTGTTGATGTACTGGGCGTATTCCGAGGTGATCGGGAAACTCATGACTGCTTTGACGCGGCCGGCGAAATCGGGGTGTACGGGGGAGGTGGTGCCGGTGTCGAATCCGGTGTCGCACACGGCGATCGTCTCGCCGTCGCCGTCGAGGGTGGAGACCCCATTCAGTGTTGCCGCGGTCCCGCGCATGATTGTCGCGGCGACGTCGTTGCTGATGCGGTTGATCGGTCGGTTGCGGACCATGCGCACACCATGGACGGCCGACAGGGCGGCCAGTTGCTTGCGCCGAGCGGCATCGGTGCCCGCTGACGCCTCGACGATGAGCGTCTCCGCGCCCTCTCCGATGATCTTGAGTCCGAGTTTGCGGATCTTCGCCTTGCCCGCGCGTGCGGTCGCCGGTGTGAAGAACTCGACCGTGAGGACGTCGGGGAGCAGCTTTGTTCGGGGCAGCACGGGTTCGGTGGTCACGTCCAGGCGTGCGCGGTCGGGCAGGTGACCGGCCCAGCGCACTTCGGGCAGCGCGGCGATCGCCGCGATTTGCTCGGCCGTCGCGCGCACGACCAGTGTGAAACCAGCACGGGCGTCGACGATCGAGGTACCTGCCTTCTCGACCGCTGAGCGCCATTGCGGCTTGATCGGACCGACGAACTGGATCAGGTAGTGGTGGGGCCCGGCGTCCAGGCGCCGGGTGCGCTGGTAGGCGGGGTGGGCCGAAGGCCGTGCTGGGCCGGTGATCCGTGGCAGGTTGGTGTCGATCGAGTCTTCCGCGGTCGGTCCGAGTGGAATTTCGTATTGCGCGGTGATGTCCTCGACGAGGTAGCGCTGGCTCAACTCTCGCGCTTGGGCCTCGTTGACCTGCACCAGCGCGAACGCGTCGTAGTTGGCTGTCACGGTGTGATCCCGTGCGAGCGCGGCTTGCTCAGATCTGTTCGCGATCACTTTGAGCGTGCGGTCCATGTCCGACTCCCTCCACGAATGTTTGTCCGGAGCTGAATGACGCTCCCGCTGTGCCGCTTTCCGGATGGAACAGTGCGGCCAGCTCTGCTGGGACCTCTGTCGCGGCCGGTTCGCACTCCCGGCTCCTAAGTTTCTCCCAACTCAACGCCCGGTTGCTCATCTCGTCCACCGGGGATGCGGTCGAAACCTCTGCCCGGCAAGGTCACCTCGATGATGGTCCTGGGCCGTGCTGTGCGCACGAGTACCCGACTACTCGGATCCTGTGCAGCGGCGCCAACGCTGTCCGCGCCGTGGTTCTGATGACGCCGGCTTCGGTTGCCTCGCCCCAAGTCAACACCCCCCGCAGAAAGCGGGGGCTTCGAACACGACCATCTCCCTCCAGCCTCGTCGGTGTGGAGGGAGATCGGGTGTATCGCTGTCAGCCGTCCTCGTCGCTGGAAAGGAGGTAACGAAATCAGCCAGTTGACGCAGCGGATGAACCGGCATCAGACGAATTGGATCTGATGAACGGTGTCGAGGCGGGTGTCAGGGCTTTCCGGTTCGCGGTACGGGTCCAACGCGGTGAGGTCACCGAACGACAGCCCTGCCTTCTGCTCGATCCACTCGATCCGGCGCTGGGTGGTCTTGTGCTGACCGAAGACGAACTCCTGCTCGGAGAGGAGCTCGCCTTGCGACAGGCTGTAGCCGGTCGCGGACAGTGCCCCGGTGGTGTCGTGGATGAAGACGATCACCTTCCAGAACGCGACGGGAATTCGCACGTCGAACTTGATCGGGTCGTCGTCGTGGAGGAAGGGGCCGGTGATCACCGAGATCCTCATCTGGTCCCGTCGTGCGTTCTGCAGGGCGTAGTTTTCGAGGTCGAGCCAGACTCCGGCGTTGAAGGTTTGCATCTGCGGGACAGCGTTGGTCACGTGCATGGAGTCGTTGTTGGCGCGTGCGGCGACGGTTTGCGGACCCCAGACCGGGTCTTCGCGTCGAGTCATGTGGCCGCGGGAGAACTTGGGTGCCGGGCCGTAGCACTCCTTGCTGATCTGGGCGTGGTTCGGGATGCGTGGGTCGCGGCGCCACTGCGTTCGATCGGCCCTGGCTCGTTGCTTGCCGTCGATGTTGACCGCGCTGTAGAGGCACATGCGGCGTGTTCTGCTCATCACGACCGAGAAGTGTTCGTAGTTCAGCACAGTGCCGTCGCGGCCGTTGTCATCGAAGACCAGGACATCGTCGTGATCGTTGACCACCGGCAGCGTGACTGCCGCGTCCGAGCCCAGGAATGTTTCCGAGAATCCGCTGCGGCCGAGGTAATCCGCGGCGACTCCCTCGACGACGAGGTCCTCGGTCGAGATCCCGGGAGCAGGGGCAGCGGCCGTCGTGGGCGCTGCAGCAGAGATCGCAGAGAGGTTGTCCGCGTAGGGATCTCCGATCTCGACGGTGATCCGCAAAGGTACGACAGCACTGAACCGCGCCGGCCTGCCTGTGGTCGGTGTGGCACTGTCGAACGTGCCGGCACCGGCAGTGTCAACGGTGACCGCGGGAGTCGCCGGTCGTACCGGCCTGCCCAGTACTGCGGTCAGGCGCTGTTGGACCACCGGTGAAGCGACCGCGAAATTGGCTTCGAGGAAGCGTCCGGCGAAGTGCAGCCCGACCGCTTCGCCGGTGGTCAACGACACCACGACCGACCCGGAATTCCCGCCCAGTGTGGTGCAGTCGTGCAGGATCACCGGTCCTTGCTTGCGAGTCAGTCGCCCCGGCGCCAGGCGCTTCTTGTCGTAGAGGTTGCCGTAGATCTGTTCCATGAGCGCTTGATCGGGTATCCGGCTGTCGCGTGCGGGGTATCCGATCACCGCGAGAAAGTCGTCCACTACCGGGTCTTGGGACATCGGTATCGGCGCGGGTGTGCCCGGACCGGTCTGATCCACCCGCAACAGCGCGATGTCGGGGCCGGCGTCGTCTTCGATGTGCAGGATCTCTGTCATCGCGAAGGTCAGGTCTTCGGGACGATTCGCCTCCTCGAGAAAGTCGATCGAGGCGGTCATCGGACCGAAAAAGCCCTGACGGAAAACGAATTGGCCACCGGCGGCGCGACCGAATTCCTGGGCGACGTGGCGGTTGGTGACGATCACGTTCGGTGCCAGGAGCCACCCGGTGCCAAGCCAGGAGGCGTCGTGGCCGGTGACCTCGATCCTGCCGACGGCGCGCGCGGCGCGGATCAGGGAGTCAGAAGCCGCGCTCAAGCGGGTCCGCCAGACTTCGCTGTCGGGATCGGTGAAGCTCAGCTGTGCGGCGTCACGATGGATGGTCAACACGGGGCGGCCGGTGCGCACGACGATCGTCTCGGTGTGGAAGCCCGCGCCGTCGAACTCTTGCGCAGGGCTCGACGACGGCTCGCCGTCGTCGAGGGTGTCGGAAACTGCCGCCAGTTCGGTCTCAGAGGTGACGGCGCGGGTCTCGGCTAGTTCGGCACGTAGTTCATCGTCGTTGTCTTCGATGTTGGCGTTGTGGTGCGCGAGCCGAGCCTGGACACCCTCAGAAATATCCATAGCGAGACAGTATTACGACGGTGGGTGGTCTTGCTCGGTTCGGCGAAAGTGTCCTGGGAAAGGGAAAGCGCTGCAGTGGGTTCCGTTGGCCCGCATCCCCGGTGGTCAGGCGACGTTCTCGTCGGTGCAGAACGGCGACTGACAGCATGTCTGGTGTGCACACGCCATCGCAGCTACTGACTCTGCCACGTACCGGCGGTCGCGAAGATCGCTGGTGGACATCGAATACGCCGCTGAGTGAGAGCCAGGGCCGTTGTTGTCGAGCCGACTTCGGCTCGGTTGCCCCGTACGCAGCCCTCTGCTCATGGTGGAGCGAAATTGCGCGACGGCGCCCGGGTGTGCGCAACGATCCGAATCGCTGACGAGGACACCCGGTAGCGCATGCGCTTCGATCGCTCCATCGACACGTGCGGTGAGCAGCCGCATCAAAGGGGGAACCGATGACCCCTCCGAGCGCTCACGAGTCAAAGGTACTGCGGTAGTAGACAGTTGAGGTATCAGGGCTGCGACGTCACAGTCTCGTCGTCTATCTGGTCCACGATGTCGATCACAACCGCCTCGGGTGTGTGCGACACCATGGGCTCCTCCTGTGCTGCGTCGCGGACTCGACGTATTCGAGCAGGCCGAAAATTCAGGACTGGAATAGTTTTCGACTCATCCGACGGACCGGCCGAGCGTGCGGCGGTGGCCTCGGCACCAGCGTATCCCGTGTTTTGTCCGGTGGACGTATACCGGACACGAGCTCATACGCCTGGCTCGTTCGTATGACGATCTCCTGATTCGGTCAGTGCTCTCGCGAGGTGGCAAGCGGTCTTGGCCGGTTGGGCGAGACGGCGGCAAGGCTGTCGTGCCGAGGGAATTCGGCCAGGAGGGCGAAGTCCAGGCGTCCGAGGGTCGTGGTTGAGGAGTTTCAGATCGAGGTCGTGGTTGAGCATCGGTCCCTTGGTGATGTGGAGTCGTCGATGTAGCGCCCAGTTGCAGGGATCTCAGGTTCATGTCGAGCGGCAGGGCGTGTGCTGGCATGTGGTTGTTCGCACGACTTCAATCAGCGGTCGAATGTGATTCAAGTCACCGATAGTTTGGGGAACCGGTCTCGGGCGTGTCCCGTCAGGCCCTGTGACGCACCGAAACGCTCGGTGCGCAACCGAAAATCATGGGGGCACAGCATGATTCGGAATAGTCGGCCCGTTCGGGCCTGCGCGTTGCTTCTCGGGATTCTCGCAATGGGGTTGGTCGAGCCGGGTTCGGCACGAGCGCAAATTCTTCCGACCTGCCAGAACTATGTGGTCAATGCGCAGTGGGGCAAGTTGACCGTGGACACGCGGCGGTCGAACGACGGCGACCCCATCGGGGTCATCAGCTGGGCGGTCCCGATCGTTGCCGATCTCTACGCCGGTGGCCGTCATGTGGCGTCTTCGTTTCCCGCCTCCGATCGGCGATCGCCGATCGACCACGCAGAGATAGCGCTGTTGCGAAGCATGGGTTACGGGCTCCGGCGACTTACGAGACCGGTCGTTCTGGTGACGACAGTGGAGCCGTGCATGATGTGCTTCGCCGCAGCCGCGACGGCTGCAGTCGATGTGATCGGGTATGTACTTCCGGCTTTCGGCGACGGCGTAGGCCAAGGCGTCGCCAAAAGCCATGGTGGTGAGGTCGGCCCACGGCTCGTGCGAGTCGGATCACCCGGATTCGTCGGCGGCGTGTTCGAGCGGTTCGTCTCGGAGAACCCCGACAGCCGCCATGCGGATTATGCGGCGGGAGTGGTTGCTTCGTTGCAGAAAGAGGATCAGTCCTGATGAACGGTATCGACAACAGGTTCAACGACGAGGTCATCGATGCCATTGTCGCGACCTCTCTAGATGATGCCTGCGGGACGCTTGATATCCCCCTGGTGCGGTACTGCCTTGAGCACTACGGCTGTGGGGACTCGTTGGCCGACCGTGTACTCGCCCGCGTCAGCGAGGCTCTTGAGCGAAGGTCGCGACACCAGGGCGACTATCGCAGTCGTTTCGAGGCGACGATGACCGATGAGCATTATCCCGAGTACGTAGGCAGTGTCGACGGCTACTACGTCGTCCCGAACAAGCGGTTTATGGCTGCCTTCTGCCGCTATCCACAATGGTTCGGCCCAGGCAGTCGAGTGCTAGACCTCGGCGGCGGAACCGGCCGCAATGGGCTGGTCGCGGCAATGGCTGGTGCCACAGTCGATCTCGTCGAGCAGAGCGTGGCGGGATGCCGATTTGTTGCTGATCAAGCTGCACAGTTGGGTGTTGCCGATCGAGTGCGCATCCTCAACACCGACATGTGCGCATGGCAGCCGACGACGGACTACTCCGCCGTCGTGGCGATCACCGTCCTCGAACATGTTGCCGCCGTGCAACGGCGTGCGCTGGCCGCGACACTGACCGAAGCGATGCGGCCTGGCGCGGTGCTTGTAGCGACTGCGTTTCTCTCCGATGATCCGGGCGCAATCAGAGAATCCGACGATCATAGCGAAACCGCTGACCATGTTGAGAGCTATCTGAACCAAGGGGAGTTGGTGACGCTCTTCAGTGATCTGACCATGGTCGAGGAACGAGAATACCGAAAGCTCGACACGTCCCATGGCAGTCCGCACTATCACTCTGTCGCTGAGATCATCGGGGTGAAACGGTGACGCCACCAAACAGGGGCAGTGATCAGCAGATCGGGTTGGGGCAGATTTCCGCTGCTTTGCGCGACCACTCCTGCGGCGGCCGCTCCTCCGCGCGCTCCCTCGCGGAATTGCATGATGAAGTGGGCGGAAGTGCAATCGGTTTCTCGATCATTTCTGCCTATTGCCGGCTGCAACAGGGTCACGTGTCGATTCCGCCGTGGCACTTGTTCACCCGGCGCGAAATTGCTGAGGGGAAGTTCGACTCCTGGCTCGACACGGCAGTGGCGCACGGTTGTACGGGCCTGATGGCAAAGGTCTCCGGCACCATGGAATCGTTCAGTCCGAGCAGCGCCCGGGGAGCGAATTCATCGAAGTCGAACCATGCACTCAGCCTCACCATTGGAGAAGTTTCCCGGCTGTCAAACTCAGTTCGTGCGCTCGGTGACGATGTTCGCGGTGTCCTCGGACAGCACCTTGTCCCTGCGCATACGGCTGTTTATTTTCATGCCTACGTCTATGGACTCTCGACCGTGGCTATCGAGCTACTGGGAGTGCAGCAGGCCAAAATGCTAATCGTGTTTCCCGCTGAGGGTCTGAGCGCCACCTACTGTGAAACCATCGGTGAGGATGCTCGACTGTCGGAGCCGAATCGATGCGCGCACTTAGCCACAGTGTGTCGCGACCTGGCAGCCTTCGCCGCCGAATCGACAGGAATCACACACGGGAACTGGAACATCGAAGGTCTATGGGCGAGTTCGACACAGCATGTTGTCGCATTCCAGATGAGGCCGAGTCCGCAGGATCGGCCGTTCGACCGGTTCGCCACCGACGCCCAGCAGCTTGGCTCCGCAGACCGTGCTGCAGTCGGTGGTTGGCGCGAGGTGTGGCGAACGCGGTTTGTATGGGGTGCGTTCAGCATCGAGCTGGATTCGTTTGTGCCGGATGCTGCCGCGAATTTTTGCCTGATCCCCGAGCGAGGTCATGTGATGGACGAACTAGTCGAGTCCAACGGGGGCAAAGCGGACGTTCTGTACATCTCAAATTCTCAAGGGTTCAGACTGACACACGAGAGCGAGCTTCTGCCCTCCATCAGATGGCGCCGAGGATTCCGCTTCTGTTATGTCCCCGATGAGGTACTGGCGGCCATGCAAGGCCGCCGCACACGATTCGAGTCCGACGGCGACCGTTGTGTAGTCTCCATTTGTAGCCTCGATGCTGCTCGGTGACATTTGTGGTCGACATCGTCGTCAGGCGACGCCAGGGTTCGTGCAGACATGTAGTGCCGGATCCGGCCTTGTGCTCTCTGCGGTGAAATGGTGTGAGCATCACCATCGCAGCGTCGGAGGACGTCCCGTCCCCCGTCCGGAGTGAATACATCAGTGATGATGCAGTCGGCTAACGGCCCTACGTAGCATCAAGCCTGCAACAGCGAACAACCTGCGCATGGCAGTGCGGGTGTGCAAATGCTCAGCCTGCCGCGTCCGGATCGGCGAACAGTGAGTACATGCTGGTGTCCTACTCCTATGGCCCATGATGTTGTCTGATTGCTCTGCCCCACCAGGTTTTCGGAACCAAGCCGGCTTGCTGAGCTGCGGCCCGGAGTTCGCCCTTGGTGCGGGCGGGGTTGCCAACGGCTTCGTACTTCTCCTTGACCCGGCGAAGGTACACATTGACCGTGTTGACAGACAGATTCAGCATCTCGGCGACGCCTTTGGCTGTCTCGCCCGATGCCCACAAAGACAGCACTTCGCGCTCACGCGGGCTTAGATTGGGGACGAAGGCAGCGTCGCTATCGATGGCGGCAGCCCAATCCACTGATCCAACGACCTCGCCCCGGCTCGCGGTCCGGACTGCTTCGGCGATCACAGCGTCTGGTTCGGACTTGCAGACGACGCCGAGTACTCCGGCGTGGGCAGCCTCGCGGACGAGGTCAGGGCGCTCGCCTGATGTGATGACCAGGACTCGGTGGGTAGCGGCGGCCAGCAGAGCAATGCTGTTGGCGGGTGTGGTCGAGTCACCGAGCTGTAGATCCAGAATCACCAACTGCGGCGGCTGTGACGCGGCGAGGAACTCGGCGACCGATCGGTGATGGGTGATGGTCGCCATCACCCGAAACTCGGCCAGCGCTGCGGACAGGCCTCGCACCCATATCGCGTGGTCCTCGACGATGGCGATGTCGAGTGGCGAGTCCGCTTCTTTCGGCACTGGATCCCTCTCGGTCGATGGAAGCCGGTGGGCGTAGTTCAGGCGATCCGGCGGCGGGCGTCGGTAATTTTGCACATCTCTGTTTGCGATTGTTGGGGATCGGCTGCAGCATCTCGTGGGGTAAGGGCGCGGTTACCTTCAATTCCGTGCACTTCTCCTGTGGCGGAGTGAGATTCGAATGTCGCTTGCCGACCGTGGACGTTGATCGCGGCGCGGTCAACTGTCACTCCACGTTTGGTCATGACGATCGTTGCGCGGTGTGTATGATGCGTCGGGGTCAGCCGGACGGTGATCGTGTGATCGACCCCAGCTTTGTCGAGGAAAGTACCCGCTAGTGCGATGAAGCGATCGAAAGCCTGCTCGTCGGCAAATGGCGGGGCCGGGCTGTCGTCGATCAAGACGACGTGTGCTCCGCGATTGCGTGCGGCGTCGACCGAGTCATCGAGATCGGGGTGACTCAGCCCGGGGGCGCGGAGAGTGGCGCGCAAGCGGGCTTCGACATTAGCCGCAGTCTTGCGTTCTACAGGGGAGAGACCTTGCGTGGAGATTCGCTGCAGGAGTGGTCGTGCGCGGCGCTCGATGGTAGCCAGGTGCTGCTGCCGCTGGACTGTCCGCGCATTGCGTGCGGCGTTCTCGGCGTGACGCTGGATCGAGTAGTTTCGAAGCTGCTGGATCTTGCGCATGGCAGGACGGATCGCGTGGGAGTAGAAGACGCACAACAGCAGCGCCATGAGCGCGGCGATCGACTCCGATATCCAATAGCTCAGCGGCCGCCCGGTATGCGACGCCAGCACTATCGGCGAGGCGAAACATCCGACGGTGGCGATTGTGGCACCTGCCAGCCGGCCGCGAACACCGAGCACGAGCGAAAACGACCCGACCAGGTAGCCGGGCCAGGCCACCTGGCTCGATATCGGCGGCGATGATGACGCTACGACGAGCAGGTTCGCTGCGGGCAGTCCCAGTGCCAACAATGTCGTGGCGGACCATCGCAGTGGATCGCTGCGATCGACCATGAGCACTATCGCCGCGCCAGCAGCAACAGTGACGGCGACGAGTTCAGTGGAGATCGGCGTGGTCGATCCTGCGAATGCTGCTGCGGAGGCTAGGGCAGCGACCGTGAACGCTGCCGCAGCACTCCATGACTGCGAGGTGCTGATCTGAAGCAAGTCCCGAAATTTGTTGTCGGCACAGCGAATCGTGGTTCGGGGCGCAGACCACAGCATGCGAACCCTGGTTCCGGACTCGGTATCGATGCTCAGCGTCGCTCCCGGTATCGCGAGAATCCGCTCTTGAAGTCGAGACAGCCCGAAGCCAGATTGCTGTGTGGCATCGAACCCAGGGCCGCTGTCGACGACCTCGACCTCCAATCGATTGGCCGCCGCCCGCACTGCCACAATGACTTTCGGCTTGGGGCCGCCGTGGCGCTGGCTGTTGCGGACGGCTTCGCGGGCGCCATCGGCGAACGCATCGACAATTGTTGAAGGATAGCTAGTGTCGGTCGGGTCGATCTCCCGGAAGAGCGCCGCTGTTGTGTGTGGGATCCGGCATCGAGCAGCGATTGCCCTGACAGCCTCAGACGCCGAGACTGCAGATGCAACCGAGACTGCCGGGTCGGTATCGAGTTCGTGTACTGCCAGGGCCGCTTCGCGCCGCACCTCGGGGCTGTCTGGTTGTTTGGCTGCGGCGAGTAAGGCGGCGAGAACATAGTCGTGGAGAAGGTCCCCGACTCGATCGCGCTCATCGAGACGGGCCTGTTGTGCAGCCTGCCACGCGGTCTCGGAATGTAGTTGTACCCACGACGAGTCCAACGCAGAAGCAGCCTCTATCGCGACCCGGGACATAACCGTCAGTACGACTGTCAGCAGCAGATTTCCTGCGATGCTCACCACTGCCCACCGCAGTTCAACGGACCCCATGTTCAGGTAGTGAATCGCCCGGGACAGCCCGAACGTCACGAAGGCGTAGACGAGCGCGACTCTCATCCGCCAGCTGATCGCTGCTGCCATTGCGGGAATGGTGCTAAATCCTTCGATCCAGGTCGAAGCGGGTATCGGGATCCGGTGCCCGTCCACCGCGGCAAACCACGTCACACACATGAACAGATACGACATGGCGAAGACTGCTGCACTGGTGGTGATCACTCGCAGTGACTTCGCCATGGCCGCGATCGTCAGCGCGGCTAGGGTACCGATCCCGGTGGCGATTGCCGCTGGTGCCCACCAGCCAGCCAGGTGCGAGGTGTGTATGGGGAACTGCTCTCGGAACAAGATCCAGTACGCCCCTGCCAGACCGGCCACCAAAACCGTCAGCCGGATCTGGACGCGCATCAAGGCCTGGGGTGGCTTCGGGAATTCTTGCGCGGCCTGACCAGTTTCCCCAGCGCAGTCGAACGATTTGACGCCCTGCGGTGCAGCCTCTGCTCTGTGCGGCAACGTCACTCAGTCCTGTTGCAAGTCAATATGATTCGTTCGAACCGCGAATCTTGTCACCAAGAACTGAAGACTACTCGCGCCATCCCGTACAAGCTAGCGTGGTGGGCACTGTGTGGTGAGCGTTCCCAAATCCGTGACGGCTGGGCAACACACCTGCGGGGCACTAGTTTCCGACCTCGTACAGCCTTGAAACTATGGCGAAGGCAGGGGTAGCCGAAGTGGGGATCATGGAAGGCGAACGATCGCAGGGCGCGACCGCGACCGCAAAAGCGCGGTTCTTGGCAGATCGCGCACAGCATCTCGCCCCAACTCGCAAGGCCGACACAGTCCGGACCGTGCTGAGCGCTTCGACCGCCGAGAGCATGCGCAGGCTCGGTCGCGACACACAGACGTCGCTGGTTGTGCTCCTCGAAACTGCACTCGCCATCGTGAGCTCCCGGTGGACCGGGACTCATGACGTGGTGGTCGGTACTTCAGCCTCCGACGGTGCCGAACACGGAATCCAGGACACACTCGCCTCCCGTGCCCGAATGATCGCCCTGCGCTTCCATATCGATCCACGGTCATCGGTCGAAGACATTCTGCAAGAGGCCCATACGACCTGTATGCGCGCCTTCGCGGACCAGGACTGCACGTTCGAGAGCATCGAGCAAGAACAGCGGGTCAGCATCGGATTCACGATGGATACCCAGGCAATGACCGTCCTCGCTTTGTGCAGGGAGCGCCTACCCATCCCGGTGTGCCTATCGCAGCTCGACCTCGTCCTTTGCGTTCGACAGCAAGCAGACGAGCCAGAACTAGAAGGCGTATTCCACTACGACCAAGCCCTGTTCAACAAGACTTCTATCGAACAGTTCGCCGCGCAGTGGCAGCGATTGTTGGTAGCAATGGTCCACGATCCCAGTCGGCGTCTCGGCGATCTGGAGTCGATGGCGGTCGAGGAACGCCG
The DNA here is from genome assembly GCF_036142455.1 of Nocardia salmonicida. Classification (NCBI taxonomy): domain Bacteria; kingdom Bacillati; phylum Actinomycetota; class Actinomycetes; order Mycobacteriales; family Nocardiaceae; genus Nocardia; species Nocardia salmonicida. The sequence goes on along the minus strand of NZ_CP108014.1, from coordinate 2,950,950 downwards.
GTCACTCCTGGCTGCAGGCGACCGCACTGCAGAACGGGCATCGTTCACGCCGGTCAGCGAACTCATCGCCACGCGGGGCGAACAATGTCCCGACGCGGTCGCACTTGAGTTCGGGGCAGATCGACTCACCTACCGTGAATTAGGGCACCTCACAAACCATCTCGCTGAGAAGGTACGGCAATACGACGTTCGCCGCGGCGACGTCGTCGCTGTGGCCATCGAACGCAGCGTCGAGCTCGTCGTATCCCAACTCGCTGTCCTCACGTTGGGCGCGGTGCTGCTGCCGGTCGATGTCGAACAGCCACCGCGCCGCGTGGACGCCATGCTGTCAGATGCGCACGCGCAGTTGGTTCTCGCGGGTGACTCCGGTGCCATCGGCCTCGGGAACCTGCTGCCCGTCCTCGATGTCGTCACGGAGCTGACGAACACCTCAACGTGCTCGGGGACCTACCAACCGGTCGTTGACTTAGTGGGCCCGCAAGACTCGGCCTACACCGTGTACACCTCAGGTTCGACTGGACGGCCCAAAGGCGCGGTCAACACCCAGGCAGGGATCGCCAACCGCATCGCTTGGATGCAGGACACCTATCGGCTCACCCCCGACGACCGTGTCCTGTACAAGACTCCGGTCGCGTTCGACGTCGCGATGTGGGAATGGCTATGGCCGCTGACCGCGGGGGCCAGGGTGATAATCGCCGAACCTGGCATACACAGGGACCCGGCGGCCTTGGCTCGTTCGATCAGCACGCACGCTGTCACGGTCATCCATTTCATACCGTCGATGCTTCGACTGTTCGCCGCACAGTCGGAGGCACAGGACTGCGGGTCATCTCTTCGACAGATCGTGTGCAGTGGTGAAGAGCTGACGGCGGTTATCGTCAAGGAAGCTCTGCGCATCTGTGCATCAGTGGACAATCTGTACGGCCCCACCGAGGCCGCCATCGACGTGACGTCGTGGGTCTGTGGTCCCGACGAACGCCGAGTCCCGATCGGACGTGCGATCTCGGGAGTTCGTTTGCGCGTGGTCGACGAGAACCTCGGCCTGGTGCCCGTCGGAGTGCCAGGCGAGTTGCTGATCGGCGGCGTCGCTTTGGCTCGTGGCTATGCGTCCCGACCAGGTCTGACGAGTCAGGCGTTCATCGCGGACCCATGGGGGAGCGGCGAGCGCCTCTACCGCACGGGCGACCGTGTGCGGTGGTGCGAGCCGGGTGTGCTCGAGTTCCTGGGTCGGTTTGACGCACAGGTCAAAATCCGTGGCGTGCGTGTTGAGCCCGGGGAGGTAGAACGAGTGTTGGGCACATATCCCGGCGTCACCGAGAGCGCCGTCGTCGTGCACACCGACGAACGCCGGGGCGCACATCTGGTTGCCTTTGTCTGCGGGGCACCGGCGTCGGCAGATTTGCGCGGCCACCTTCGCAGGGCTCTTCCCGAGGCGATGGTGCCCGCAGTATTCCACCAGCTGAAGTCGCTGCCACGTACCGCGAGCGGAAAAATCGACCGAACAGTACTCACATCAAATCCGCTCGTCGCGGCATCAGCGGGAAACTAGCGGCGCGCGTGCATATGAACAGCCTTAGAAATCCTTCGATGCCGACGAGTCGGCGTCTGCGGTGCGACACATGAGCATGGACGCCCTGATCAGAGAATGCGCCATCCGTGCAGGCGTCATCTCGTTGGGAGGCGGGCTGCCGGCACCGGAGCTGTTCCCCCGCGCCAGACTCACCGATGCGTTTGCTGATGCGCTTGGAGATCCGAAATGTGCGGCCCTTCAATACGACTGGCCCGAGGGCCAGGTCTTCTTGCGAGACTGGGTTGCGCGGCGTCTGCAGCATCGCGGAGCATGCGTTGACAGCAGTGACGTGATCATCACCGCCGGGGCACAGCAAGGCATAGCGCTCGCTTCTCATTTTCTGCTACCGCTGGGTGCGCGTGTCCGAGTTTCAGCGGCGAGTTATCCGGCTGCGCTCGAGCACTTTCGTCGACGCGAGGCCCACCTGGTAGGCGATGAGGACGCCGCGGATTGCGTCTACTTCATGGATGGAATCGAAAATCCGCGGGGATCGGTTCCGGCCCCAGCGGCACGTGCTCGGCTGGTTCAAGAAGATGTTGCTCTAATCGTCGACGAGGCCTACGCGGACTTGAACTTCGACGGCTTCACCTTGCCACCGCTGATGGCGGATGCACCCGATCGCGTCTGGCACGTCGGATCGCTGTCGAAGACTCTGAGTCCGGGCCTGCGCATCGGTTGGTTGATACCGCCGCGGCACATGGTCGAACGCGCCGTTCACCTTAAGTTCGCGACGGATCTGCAGAGCTCGACCCTGTCGCAGATCGTTGTAGAGCGCTACCTGGCCGCTGAGGATTTCGAGCAGCGTCTGGTGCACATACGGGATTTCTATCAGAGGCGTGCGACGGTGTTGAGCACGGCGATGAGGCGCATTCTTCCCGACTGGCGATTCGAGGATCCGGCCGGCGGATTTGCGCTGTTCGCCGAGACCGAATATCGCGCCGACCACCCAAACGACGACGAAGAGTGGCTGCGCACCGGAATGCATCACGGGGTGGCGTTCGACCCCGGATCGCTGTTCACGCCGCGTCCGGACCCCCACTCGCTGGCCATGCGCCTGTGCTTCTCAGCGACCGAAGAATCCGAGCTGGTCGAAGCAGTGCGGCGACTGGGACACGCATGGCGGGCATTTCGCAGCAAACGAAAGACAGCACCAGACGCCGTCGGAAGCTCGTTGCACACCTCGCTCATACCAGCCGAACCGGCGACAGCATTGCTGGTACCACCCACGCCAAAGCAAACGTCTCCACCCGCGAACCAGCCCGCGATCGATCGAGGCTTCAGAAAGGAAGACGCGATGTCTGACAACCGCGACCAGGTTCTCAACGATGCAGCCAGACCCGCACCCACGACGTTTCTCGTAGTCATCAATGCCGAAGAGCAGTACTCGATCTGGAACGCGCATCGAGCGATCCCGATCGGCTGGACTCCCACCGGATACGCGGGAACCGAGTCAGCCTGCCTGGAGCACATCGGCACTGTATGGGCAGACCTGCGGCCGCTGAGTCTGCGTGCGAAGGCGCTGTGATGCCCAACCATCCCACCAGCGCCGTTGAACCCACCGCAGCCAGCGTAGCCATCATCGGTGCTTGCGCTGGCGATGTTGCCGCCACTATTGCAGACGTTGGCCCCGAAATACGGGCAGCCGTCCGAGAAACCGGAGCAGTACTCGTGCGCGGCTTCGACACGCTCAGCGTCGATGAGTTCGCAACCATTGCCGTCTCACTACTCGACGACATCGTTAGCGACAACAGCGAGCACGAGCGAGTCGGTGTGTCAGGCATGGTCCAGACCCCAGTCCCTTTCAGCCCTCAGCAAAAGCTGTTGTGGCACAACGAGAACTCCTTCAACCGGCGTTGGCCGCTGACACTGCTGTTCAGCCCGACAGTCATCGCACCCGTCGGGGGGCGCACTCCACTGACCGACTCACGACAACTCCTGAAGATCCTCGACCCGGCGATCGTGGCGCGGTTTCGCGACCGCGGAATCGCCTACATCCGCCGCTTCGGCACAAGCGTCGGACTGCCGTGGCAGCGAGTCTTCGGCACGCACAGTCGGCTCGAAGTCGACGACCAAGCCGCAACCGACCGAGTCGAACTCGACTGGAGACCGGATCAGACGCTGTCGACTCGCGCCGTTCGACCGGCCGTCGTCGCGCATCCGCTCACTGGTGAGCTCGCTTGGTTCGCACAGCCAGCACATTGGCACCCCGCCTGCCTCGACATGGAAACACGCGAGGCAATGTTGGAGGTGTTCGGTCACGACGGACTGCCGCGTGACTGCCAATTCGGTGACGGTGCCATCATTCCGGATTCGATGATGCGCGAGATCCTCGACGCCTACGAGTCGATCGAGCGTTCGTTTGACTGGAAGGTCGGTGACGTCCTCGCGATCGACAACGTCCTCACCGCCCACGCCCGCGAGCCGTACACCGGCGCGCGTCGGCTCCTGGTGGCGATCGGTGACGAGCACGAATTCGCCGGGCGTGTGGGTCACGAGACGGTGAAGGTCTCGCGATGACCGACCTTCGGAGCGCTGTCGCACGCACCGCAGTCTGCGACGGGGACACAGTTGCCATACGATCTGGCTCCCACACGCTGACCTACCGCGAGCTCGACAACCTTGCCACCGTGGTGACGGGATATTTGGCTGCGCACCGTATCGGCGAGCACTCACGCGTCGTGGTGCACATGGCCCGAGGCCTCGACCTGTTCCCCGTCCTGCTGGGCATCTTGGGCGCCGGAGCCGCATTCGTCCCGATCGATGCCGCCATGCCTGCCGACCGAGTGCTGCGCGTCGTGGACAGCTGCGCTGCTGCCCTTGTCATCACCGATGACAGGAACCAGCATGTTCACCCAGAGAATGGGCGATCTCAGGTGGTCACCATTGCCGACCTGCAGGCCTACGGTGCCACCGCGGCGAGTGTGCCGAAGGCAGATCGAGCTGCCTATGTCCTCTACACGTCGGGAACCACAGGCGATCCCAAAGGGGTTGTTGTCGGATCGGCGGGGTTGCACCGCTATCTCAACTGGGCCTGTATGGAGTATCAGATGAGCGCGGGTTCGGGTGCCCCGTTGTTCACATCGATCGCCTTCGACGCGACGTTGACGACGTTGTTCGGTCCGCTCCTGGTAGGGCGCTCGATCACCGTGTTGGACGAGGACCATTCGATTGTCGATCTTGCGGAGATGCTTCGGCGCGCCCCCGACTTCTCCTTCGTGAAGGCAACACCTCATCACGTGCGCCTGCTGACCGAGCTCCTCGACGGTCAACGCCTCGAGTCGGCCGCCCGGCGTCTGATCGTCGGCGGCGACGAACTCGATACCGCCACGGTGAAACGCTGGATCGACATCTGCCCGATCCCGGTCGTGAACGAATACGGCCCGACCGAGACCGTGGTTGGTTGTAGCACGTTCACCGTGCTTCCTGACGCCACAGGCGGACTCGGCCCGACCGTACCTATCGGCCGGGCAATCGCGGGAGCTCGCCTGTATGTACTCGACCAGAACGGCGATCAGAGCGAGCTCGGGGAAGTCGGGGAACTGTTCATCGCAGGTCCTTCGGCCGACAATTACTATCTCGCGCAGCCGACAGAGACTGCCGCGAAATTTGTGCCCGATCCGTTCAGCGAGGTCGGCGCACGCATGTACCGGACACAAGATCTGGCGGCTTTACGACCCGACGGCGTTTTCGAGTTTCACGGCCGCAGCGACCGACAGGTAAAGGTCCGCGGCGTGCGTGTGGAGCTCGGTGAAATAGAAGCTGCCGTCCGGGCAGCTCCGAACGTGGTCGAAGCTGCAGCATGCGCTCTACGAATACACCACGATGTCACCACCGTCGTGGTGTACACCGGCGAAGCCGAGCCGCATGCGATTCGGGCAGACCTTCTTCGTCGAGTACCGACCTGGGTCGTGCCAGGGCGTCTTGTGCGCACCTCGGTTTTGCCGACCACACCCAACGCGAAGATCGATACCGCCGCTGTCTCAGCGCTTCTCCTCGACGAGGACACCGTAGGCGCGAACCAACAGACAGATCCACTCACCGCTGGAGTCGTGTCGGAGTTCGGCGCGGTCCTTGGCGTACACGCCACGCCCGATACCGACTTCTACGGTTCGGGCGGGGACTCGATGAGCGGGATCCGGCTCGTTGCTCGCCTGCGTCGACTTGGTCATGATGTGCGCGCTGCGGACGTGACCTCATACCCGACCCCGGCGGCCCTCGCTGCCCTGATCGCTGAACGCGGAACCGCATCGGGCCAGCCCTTCGCAGTCCCGGTAGGTACGGAAATCGAACTGACGCCCGCACAGCGCGACTTTCACTCGCTCGACTTACCCAACGCCGCCCACTGGAACTACAACGTTGTCGTCCGCGCACGAGACGAGCTCGACAACGAACGACTCCGTGCCGCGGTTTTGCGAGTTGCCTTGCGGCACGAGGTACTTCGCTACCGGTACTGCGGCGGTCGGCAAGTCCACGTCGGAGGTGATCCCGCGATCGCGTTCGAGCAGATCACAGTTGCCGACCTCGCCGAACTCGTCGGCGCAGTGCACCAGGCCAACACCGATTTGGATCTGGTAGACGGACCCCTGTTTCGGGTGGTGATGGCACGGGTCCGCGGCGACGCCGATCATATCGTGCTCGTTTCCCATCATCTGATCGTCGACGAGGTCTCCTGGCATGTGTTCCTTGACGATCTTGTCAACGAGTACGGTGCGAAGAGCTCATCGCGGACGGAGCCGCCGATAGCCGGGTTCGCGCATTGGCGCACTGATCTCGCGCGGTTTGCCCAGCGTTCCGATGTGCGGGCCCGCCAGCAATACTGGGACGAGGTTCTCGCCACGCCAGTGGGCCACCTGCCTGGTGTGAGCGATGAATCTGACGATTACAGCGCAGAACATTATCGACGCGACGGTCTGGACACTGCAACAACCACCAAGCTGCGCGCCGCGACGGACATGGCCAACGTCGGTGTGCACGAGGCCCTACTCGGGGTCGTTGTTGCCGCGCTTACAACGATGTTCGGAATCGATCCGCCGCGCGTCGACGTGGAAAGTCACGGTCGCCTGAATCATGGATCAGGTGTCGACGCCAGCCGGGTGATGGGTTGGTGTACTGCGGTTTTCCCGGTCGCGCTTACCGGTGTGTCCACACTCGATCTCATCCGGTCCGCCCGAGACACGTTGCGCGCTCTGGAATGGCACGGCACCGAATTCGGCCTGCTGCGATCCTCGCAGCCAGCACCGTCGCGCGCATCGCAGATCCTCTTCAACTACCTCGGCGAGCGTGACCGCGTCCTCGACCACCGACTCGGCTGGACTGTCGTGGACCCGCCGCCGGGATCCCAATCACCGCCTACCGGACGCCGACCGTATGTCCTGGAGTTTCAATCGTGGACCATTGACGGCGCCATTGCCTGGGAGTGGCGCGCAGGAGCCCGCTACCCGACACACACCATCAAGGCGCTATCCGATCAGGTCCGACTAGGGCTCTCCACGATCGCTGACGTCCTCGTGGCTGATCAGACGATCCGCTTCGCAGACAGTGGGCTATCTGACGCGGAGCTGACTGCGGTGATGGACCGGGTCGCAGATTCCGGTGGCGGTGCACCCAGATGACCCGCGAAATCGCCCACATCTATCCCCTGACATTCGCGCAGGCAGGGTTGCTGGTCAGTACGCTCGCCGAAGCAGAACCCGGCCTTTACATCGTTCAGATGCGTTTCGCCCTGGCCGGGCAACTCGATCGTCGTCGACTGCGACATGCCTGGGGTGTGCTGACCGCTCGCCACGACGTGCTGCGCACTGGGATTGTGTGGGATCAGGTGTCGAAGCCGGTCAATGTGGTGATGACACAGGCTGCGATGCCCGTCGACGATCTCGACCTGGCCGGACTCGACGCCTGCGTGCGCTCGACGGCGGTCCAGAACTTTCTCGAAATGGACCGCAGACGCGGGTTCGATCTGCAGCAGGCACCGCTGTCGAGGATCACGTTGCTGATCTTCGGGCAAGACAAGTGGGAAATGGTGTGGACGCATCACCACGCCATCCTCGACGGTTGGTCGACTGCTCGATTGATGGCCGAACTGTGGAGCGCGTATGCCGGTTGTGCAACCCCGCCCGCGGCCTTACCCTTCCGCGGGTTCGTCTCAGCACTCGCCGCCGATACCGAGCGAAACAAGGTTCGCAACGAGGTGTTTTGGCGGGATCGGATCACCAGCGGTACAGCGCGCCTGACACTCGATCGGCCTCGCTCTGCGCCGACTGCCGCTACGTGGCTGGAGCGCGAGCTGAACGTCGCTGCGGACCAGCTTGATCGGTGGCTTGAATCTTCGCGCCGACACGGGGTTACCTTGTCTACCCTTTATCACGCTGGCTGGGCCTTGACCCTGCGCGGAAATGGTCTCGGCCTGGACGATTTGGTCTTCGGCACAGTCGCCGACACACGCGGGCTGAACGGCAGCGACGTTATCGGGCTGTGCATCGCGACAGTTCCACTCAGAGTCGTCTTCGACGACAGGCCGGTGGGGGTTTGGCTGCGCGGAATCGGACGAGATCGAGCCAACAGTGAAGAGCACGCAGCGACGAATTTCGCCGAGCACCGAACGTGGAGCAGAGATGCCTCAGGCGTGCCGTTCCAATACGTGCTCGCAGTCGAGGGCTACGCGCAAGAAGGACTGATTGATCCCGACACCGGAGATGATGCGCTGAGAGTCCGGTACCTCGGTGTACGAGAGTCCACCCAGTACGCGTTGACCGCAGGCGTCCCAGCAGGGTCGCCGCACCTGAAGCTCACGTTCGATACTCGAAGGATTGCGGCGTCGGACGCTACCGCACTGCTGAACCAGTGGGCCGCCACCCTGGACGCGCTTTCTGGTTTGCCCTCAGACATGCCGGTAACGGCCTTGCTCGGTGCTGTGAACCAGGCAGCTCCGTGGCGGACCCTGCCCGAGCGCATCGGTGCGCTCGCCGATGAACACCCAGATCGCCTGGCTTTTCGTGACGCCTCGACCCATCTCACACTCAAGGAGCTCTACCAATCATCGCAGCGAGTCGCCTGTCGGCTCCACGCCGAGGGCCTGTGCGTCGGCGATCGCGTCGGTGTACTCGTCGACGACTCCGTTCACGTGGCCGTCGCCATCCTTGCGACACTCATGGCAAGCGGGGTTCTGATAGCCCTCGATCCTCGTCATCCAGCGCCCTACCGTGCTGCGGTCCTTTCGACCGAGACAGTGCAGTTCGTGCTGACCTCGCAACCCGACGCCCGACCCGAGTGGGCTGATCTGCATGCCCTGTCGATCTCGGAATTACTCAGGGGAACTTCGGTAGGAGAAATCCCCGAAACCTGCTCCGGCCGAGTGGGAACCGCCTTTGTGGTCTACGGCACGGGATCAGCGCTGCGGCCGACATCGACGGCGTACAGCCATGACGCAGTGCTCCGTACGGCGACCGAGTTCGCAGACCTCCTACGGCTCACGGTGGGCGACGAGTGGCTGGTTACGCGGCCGGCGACAGGCGCCGCCGCTCCCTGGGAGATGTGGGCGGCACCGCTCAAAGGCGGGTGCACGATTATCGCACCGGGTATCCAGCACGACCCGGACAAGTTCGCCCGGGTCACCAAAAACGAATCCATAGCGGTGGTCGGCAGTACCCGGAACGAGGTCTGTGACCTCGCCGAAATCATTCGCGGCCGAGGGCGACTCGTGGTTGCGACGCGAACCGACACCGAGATCACCCTCTGGTCTGCCGCGGGCGACCGTATCGGGCAAAGCGCCCACAGTGCCAACCGAAACGGGCCTGCGGCGCTGCTCGAGGTGGAGGGAATTCTCGTCGATTCCGCCGACATAGAACTACCGCTGCTCGCTTATCCAGGCGTCACGTCGTGCGTTGTACGGCAACAGGACGACCACACCTTGCAAGCGGTCATCGGTACGAATGATGCACAGATCCCCGGGCCGCGGCTGACCAGGTTCCTGCGATCGTCCTCGCCTGAGGCCCTCGTGCCCGAGATCGTGCTCGCAGATACCACCGCGATTTCGAAAGGGCCCCAACAGTTGCGAGTCGAGTCGGAGATCTGTCAGATGTGGTCGCGGGTCCTCGCCGTGCGCGAAGTCCCCCTTGATACGCCGTTCTTCGATCTGGGTGGCAACTCGCTGATGCTCTTCGCCGTACTCTCCGACCTCAAGAAGCTGGGATGGACAACCATCGACATGACCGATCTGTTCGCCCACCCCACCATTCGGTCACTGAGCAAACGGCTCAACAAGCCCGCTGACCAGACAACGATCATCCCGCCCCTCGGCGGTCGACAACGGCCGAGCGCGGTCAGCGCCCGCCGGGAACGTGGGCGAAAATGAACGAGAATATCCCCCCTCTGCCCGCCGACGCGATCGCCATCATCGGCATGGCTGGTCGCTTCGCGTCAGCCCGCAACATCGACGAACTGTGGCAGGCACTGCGCAGCGGCAACGAATTGATCACCCACTACGACCGCGAAGCTCTCCTGGCATGCGGTGTCAGCACCGACGAACTCGACCACCCGGACTACGTCGCCTCCCGAGGCGCATTGCCCGACCCATTAGGGTTTGACGCACCATTTTTCGGCTACAGCCCACGCGAGGCCGAGCTGATGGACCCCCAGCAACGAATCTTGCTCGAGACCGCCTGGCACACAGCAGAAGACGCCGGACTTCGGCCTTACGAGATGCCTGGCCGCGTCGGGGTGTTCGCAGCCACCGCCCAGCCGACCTACTGCTCCGCCTTCGAAACACCGTCAGGGGTCGATCCGCTCGAACTCCAACTCGGCAACGACGCCGATTTTGCAGCGTCGCGCATTGCGTACAAGCTTGGCCTGGAGGGCCCTAGCATCGGAGTGTCGACAGCCTGCTCGTCCGGATTGACCGCTGTTCACCTGGCCTGCCAGAGCTTGATGTCCGGCGACGCAGACACCGCGTTCGCTCTCGCCGCATCGGTTCGTTTTCCGGCCGACCGCGGACTGCACAGGCAACCCGGCTCAGTGCTGTCCAGCGACGGACACTGCCGCGCATTCGCCGCAGACGCCGACGGCACAGTCGAGGCGGACGGCGCGGCGGGCGTACTTCTGCGTCGCCTCGACGATGCCCTCGCCGATGGAGATCGGATCTACGCGGTCATCCTCGGCTCGGCGATCGGCAACGACGGCAGCCAGCGAATAGGTTTCACTGCACCAGGAGTCGAGGGTCAGCGCAAAATCATCGAGGCCGCACTGCGCTATGCCGACGTCGAAGTCACCGACGTGGCCTACATCGAGGCCCACGGCACCGGCACCAGGCTGGGTGATCCCATCGAGACGCGGGCACTCGCCGCCGTCTACGGTGTCGCCGATCGCAGCGAGCCCTGCCGATTCGGCTCGCTGAAATCGAACTTGGGTCATCTCAACCATGTGGCAGGTATCGCGGGCCTGATCAAGGTCGTCCTGAACGTGAGCCATGGCGAGCTCACTCCTAGCTTGCACCTGGAAAACGGACTCAATCCCGAATTGGACCTGGCACAAGGGCAACTCGAGATCCAGTCACAGTTGGAGCCTTGGCCACAGGCGTATGCACGCCGAATCGCGGCAGTGAGCTCGTTCGGCATGGGCGGAAGCGGCGCTCACGTCGTCGTGACAACGCCCCCCGGCGTACCCGACGCCGCGCCAGCCGATACCGAAGTACTGCACGTACTGCCACTGTCGGCACACAGCCCCGAGGCACTTTCTGCGGTGGCAGACCAGATGGCCGACTGGCTCACACGCCATCACGACACAGACCTGGCCGATGTCTCCCACACGCTGAGCTCGCGGACGGCGATGTCCTACCGCAGCGCTGTGGCCGGTCGCAACCACAGCGAGCTCGCTGCAGCACTGCGCTCCCCACAACTCGAGCACCACCGAGCAGCGGACAGTGACGCCACGGTGCTGATCTTACCGGGACAAGGCACCGAGCACCCCGGAATGGCGGCAAATCTGTACGACGCCGATGCGGAGTTCCGGCGCCACGTCGAGAACTGCCTCGACTACCTGCCCGCGGACGACAGGAGCGCACTGCGCAAGTATCTACTCGATGTCGACGACACCGGGCGCGGCACGGCGCTCGCACAACCGGGTTTGTTCGCCACCGAGTACGCAAAGGCCCGATGCTGGCAGGCGCACGGCCTTGAGGTGACCGGGATGATCGGTCACAGCGTCGGGGAATACGCCGCCGCCTGCCTAGCAGGGATTTTCTCCGCGGAGGACGCCATGCGCCTGGTGGCGGCCCGAGGCAGGCTCGTCGCCGAGACCGGCCCCGGCGCAATGCTGGCCGTCCGGCTGACACCAGCGAAGCTACAGGCACGATTGCACCGCCACCAAGGGTGGGACTTGGCAGCGCACAACGCTGCCGACGAGTGCGTGCTGGCAGGCAATGCATCGGTCCTGGACGACATCGCGACCGAACTCCGGTCATCCGGCGTTGGAATCATGGCCATCGATGTCGCGCATGCTTTCCACTCTCGCCAGCTGGACCCTATCCTCGATGAATTCGCCGCGATCGTCGACCGGATCGAGCGGATTGCGCCGACGCGCCCATACATCTCCTGCGTGACCGGAACGTGGATCACCGCCGATGAGGCTGTCTCGGTCGACTATTGGGTACGTCATCTGCGAGGGACCGTTCGGTTCGCTGAGGGCATTCAGACGGCGATCTCGGCGGGCACGTCCACCTTCGTACAGCTCGGGCCGGGACGCATGGCCGGGTCGAATCTCAGACGTAGCCGTGCCGCGGCCACCGTTGTAGTCGGCGACAACCTTCCACCACTGCATGGAGTAGCCCAAGCGTGGGCTTGCGGCGCCAACGTGAACTGGACCAGCACAAGTCGGCACATCGCGATTCCCCACTATCCATTTCAGCGACGAAACTATGTTCTGGGGTCTACGGTATTGCCCGCACAGAGCATGCCTGCCACGCGGCCACCGCACCCCACCGTTGACCGAGAACGCGCCAACAACCATGCACACAATGGGGCCCCCGCACCAGGCCGTCCCCGTGGAACACGACATCCGCGCCCACCGATGGCGACTCCGTATCGAGCCGCTGACAGCCGGCTCGAGTCGACGATTATCACTCTCCTCGAGACCATGCTCGACACGCATGGAATCGGGGTCGACGACGACTTCTTCGAACTCGGCTGGAACTCACTGCTGGCCATGTCCTTCACATCTCGGCTCGCCGAGGAACTCGACCATCACATCGACCCGAGAACGGTACTGGACACACCGAATACAGCAGGTCTGGCGCAGAAATTAATGAACCTGGACCACGTAGCGGAATTGGCCGAATGATCCACGCAGCCATATGCAAACCGAACAGAACTAGACTGGAAGCGTGACGTGGTGAGCAAACGAACCGGCCCTACATACGTAATCGGAACTGGCCTTTCGCATGATGGGTCCACGTGCCTGCTCGTCGACGGCGTCGTCGAGGTCGCCATCGAAAAAGAGAGGCTCACCCGCGTCAAGCACGACGGCTACGGCGACCGCAGCGCGATGCAGTACGTTCTCGACGCAGCCGGGATTTCACTTGACGATGTAGCTGTCGTCGTTCAGAACGAAAATTTCGGCATGTTCCACGACGGAAACACATACTATTCCGGTGAAGAAAGGCTCCTTACCGAGGATACTAGGGTCGTTACTATCTCGCATCATCTCGCCCACGCATACAGTGCCTTCGGAGCCAGTCCGTTTGACGACACTTCCGTCCTGGTTGTCGATGGTTGCGGAAATTCTTACGAGGACTGCATGGATATCGCTCCCGGTACCTCTCGCTGTGACGTGCCAAAGGCGCTCGAGCACCTGTACTTCGAAAAAGACAGCTATTACCACTCTGCCGGAAATGGCCTGACCGCCGTCGCAAAGGACTTTTCGGAGTGGGGGGCTAAGGGCAGTGCCGTCGGTCCGCCGACCACGCTTCATTCTATCGGCGGCCTCTACAACGGCTTCAGCAAGTACGTATTCGGAAATATGGACGACGCTGGCAAGCTCATGGGATTGGCTCCCTACGGCCGTCTCGGCAGGTATACCGAACCCCTGTTCGACCTTGAAGGAGGTCGCATCTTTGTCCGGCGTGACAGCCTTCAAGATTTCAACACTCCGGCGCGTTCGCCGGACCATCTGAAGCAGAATTTCGACCATTTTGCCGACATCGCTCGTTGGGTGCAATTCGAAGTCGAACGAGCACTTTTATATCTGGTGCGCGACCGGATCGCCAATTCCCCTTCGCGAAACTTGTCATATTCCGGCGGGGTCGCATTGAACGCGGTAGCGAACAGGAGGATTCTGCAAGAAACCGACGTAGAAAGACTTTTCGTACAGCCAGCAGCCGGCGACAACGGCCTCGCGCTCGGATGCGCCTATTATGGCTGGATGCAGGTACTCGGACAAGAGCGTGTCCGCGCGACAGGATCTGTATTCCTCGGCGTCACATATGCGAAAGAACAAATCAAGTCGGCGCTTCAGAACGTCTCCGACCGCGTGGAAGTCAGCGACCTTACAAATGAGAGTTCCGACATGCTCAGCACTGTCGCCGATCTTCTGGCCAGCGGAAAGGTGGTCGGCTGGTACCAGGAAGGCGCAGAGTTCGGTCCTCGTGCCCTGGGGCACCGCAGCATCCTGGCCCATCCGGGAATTGATGGATTGCGCGATTTCGTGAACTTGCGCATCAAGTTCCGCGAAGACTTCAGGCCCTTTGCGCCGTCCGTTCTCGCAGAGAGGGCTGAAGAAATCTTCGAGTGCACAGGACATGACTACCCGTACATGCTTTTTGTCTTCAATACGAGGGCCGAATGGCTCTCGAGGCTGGGTAATGTCGTGCATCGGGACGGGAGCGCCAGACTACAGACGGTCAGCAGGGAACGTGATCCATTGTATCACGACCTACTCGTGATGTTCGAGGCGGCTACCGGGTGTCCGGTCCTGCTGAACACGTCGATGAACAAGCGTGGGATGCCGATTGTCGAAACCCCGGAAGAAGCTGTGGCGCTTTTTCTGGAGGGTGGCTTGGACGTGCTCGTATTGGGTGACATTGTCGTTACTAAGGCAGGACAACATTCCATCGACTCGAGGGATCGAAGCAGTAGATCCACATTGAAAGCCGACGACGTACCACTGATCGGTGGACGAATCCGGGAATTATCGCTGGTGTACGACTTGTCCGACATGCCGATCAGCGGCATCGAAAATTCTTCTGTGGCGCCAACTCTAAGATTCGTCGACACCGCTGAATCAATTGAGATTGAACCCGCCGCATACAGGTTCCTAGCACTATGCGACGGCTGTCGAAACTACGAGGATATTGCGATATCGCTGGGGATCAGTATGGCAAATTTGATTGAAATAGCAGACCCGCTGCGGAGGGCGGGGCTAGTGGCCCACTTGGCAAGCGGAGCGTGATTTGATGCCCCGGTCCATCATATGTCCTCCTTGCGTATAGTGGTTCGGTTTGACTCCGCCCTAGGTAAATTACGCACGTGAAGCGCAGTCGGATTACGCTTTCACCGGCGGCGGGTGCCAGTCGATCCACAAGCGCAGGAGGATGCCTCCGGTTCCTGACCTACTTGTGTTTGATCAGGCCTCCTGTGAGTTTGTCGTCGTGCGCGACCTCGATGGCGTCGACCCAGGGGCTTCGAGGGCGGTAAAATGTTCGGAATTATTGCTGAGCCATTGCCGGTTCGCTACACCGAAAGATGTTGGTGCGCAGCGGAGACGAATTGCTGCCGGAAATATTCTAATTTCCCACCTGAACGCCACCGCGACGATATGATCGACACGTCGTAGACGTCGTTGCTTCGAGAGGATAATCATGGGGTGTGGCAGCGGATGCGGTTCCGAGTCAGTCGGCCAGGGAGCTTTTGTCCCTCTAAATGCCTTGACTGTGGGGCCGCCACAAGTAACGCAACCCATGACGCAAGTCTTGGGTGCAATTCCACGCGATCTCGCGGATCGGGACGTTGGCGAGCTGGAAAACGATGTTCAACTCATCAGCCTGCAGGACGGTAATTACTGCCTCAATCACGCTCTGCGGCAGCGTCAGGTCTACGGAGGCTCGAAACTGCGTGACGCCGTAAATGGCTTGCGGTCTGGCTTGACTCTCCGGGACAACCGACTCCGATCAGTGCTCCTCGCTGAAGGGTTCCTCGTTGAAGCGGGCAACGACAAGAATGCCTTCCGTGCTGAACTGGCCGAACGAGAGTCTGCACGTGTGGATGGCGATGTCGACTTCACACTGCTCCGCGTCCTTTTGACAGACTTCTGCAACCTGAAGTGTGACTACTGCAAAGTCGTCCAGAATGTCGCTGCTCCCCAAAAGGCCCCCACCGGCCTGGAGCGACTTACGGAAGTGGTCGAATATTTCTTCGCGAACTCCACGGCGGAACGGCCCAAGATCATCCACTGCACTGGCGGTGAGCCGACGCTGCACTGGTCTGAAGTCGAGCATCTCCTTAACGAGAAGCATCGACTTTCCCGACCAGGTGAGAACTGCTGGGTCGTGATCGGAACCAACGCGACGCTCATCACCTCGGCACGCGCGAAGCTGCTTGCCGACCACAATGTGAAGTGCATAGTTTCGATGGACGGAACCGAGGAGGTGCACGACCTTCTGCGACCCAATCACGCGAATCGTGGGTCTTGGAAGCAGGTGGATCGAGGAATCCGGCTGCTTAAAGATGCCGGTGTCGAGGTGTCAATCTCTGCGGTATTCGGAAAGCATAATCTGCCGATCGCAGAACAGATCATCGAGTATTTCATGGAGCAGTACGCACCAACAGGCATGGGTGTGAACTTTATGAAACCGCCTACACCCGAGCAGCGCGACTACGCCTACCTGATCGAGGGTGAGGACTACGCCGAGACCCTCTATCGCATCCATCAGACTTGGCGCGATCGAGGACTTTTCCTGGAACTCGTTCATCGAAAGCTCGACCCGTTCGTAAGCCGTCAGTACAGGTTCCATGACTGCGGAGCAGCCGGGGGTGCGAACATAAATCTAGATGCAAAGGGCAAGGTTGGTCCATGCAAGTCCTTCCTCGTGATGGATCGACTCGCCATCGATGACCTCGACGGATCCGACTACTCGGAGAATGTCCTGAGTAAGTGGCGAAAGCGATCGCCCATCTACTACGACCACTGCGATGGGTGCGCGGCGCGGGGAATGTGCGGGAACGGCTGCGCCTATGACGCGTATGTTAATCACGGCGATGAGATGGCGATTGACGACCGAAGCTGCAGGTATACAAAGCGTTTCAATGAGCTCATGATCCAGGACCTATTCGAGCTTGCCGGCGGTGCTGCGCGAGCTGAACGGGAAACATGGTTTGTGGTGACCGACGCTGAACGCCGGCGTGTGATGGGAAATGTCGGGGCGATACCGAACTCACTTTCCTATTCTATCGGCCACCATTCCAACGACTGACATGCAGGAGAAAGAGGTGATCGCCGCTGCGCGTACAGGCCTGGGACTCGGAAACCAGCCCGACGCAGACTTCGGTGAGCATGACGTCGAGGCTCTCACGGCACTTGTGTTCAGCATTGATCGGGCCCAACATGGGGCGGCGCCGTCAAATGAGCCGCTTGATATTTGGGCTTTCAGGGCAATCAATGCCGCAGTTTCTGATCTTGCTTGTGGTGGCGTAACGTCATGCTACGCGCAGATTGATCTGCAGGTTCCTGCTGGGGTGACAACCGAAGAAGTGGTGCTCATCGGTCAAGGTGTGCGCGCGGCGCTAGATTGGCTCGATGTCAAGCTGCTGAATGGGAACAACACCACGTCGGGTCCCTTGGGGATCACAACGGCGGTACACGGAGTGCGGCCAGTTCACCCACGCCCCCCGGGGCGTTCAGGTGCGCGTCCCGGTGACCATGTACTTTGCTCTCGGCTTCCCGGACGGTTCAACAGCGCCCTCGACCTCGTGTCAATAAACGAGAACACCAACTGGCTCGCGTCGGCGCTTCTCGGAGGAGTAGCCGAGCTAGACCTTGGACGGATCCTCGTCGAACGTGAACTTGTTAGCACCCTGATTGATGCCAACGACTGTCTGCTGCTCACACTGAGAGACCTCGCGAGGGCTTCAGGTGTGGCGATCGAACTCGATAGGGGCCAGATCGAAGCTGAGGCTCAGACGCTGGATTGGTCACCGCGGCTTGAGACAATCCTCAAGCCGCCGTCAGGGGACCTCGCTCTTGTTGCCACGGTGCGGCCAGACAGGTTGGAAGCGACGCAAGAAGCATTTCTGCAACTGGGGCGGCGACCGTCAGTGGTAGGTATCTGTGCAGAAGGCAGTCCCTGCGTACGGATCGACGGGATGACGCCTGACCAGCTTGATCTGATCAGCGCCATATGGCTCACAGACGCGGCAGGGACCTATCCTGCCAATACAGTTAGGGCTGAGATGCGTCGGGGCCGAGCATGGTAGACGAATTTATCCTCGGAATCTGCGCCTTCACCCATGACTCATCAGCCACGCTCCTTCGGGGACGTGAGCTCGTCGGCTTCCTAGAGGAGGATCGCCTATCAGGGCTGAAACACACGAACGCATTTCCGGAGTTGGCGATTGCGGCACTTCTTCGATCTGCTGGTATAGGCCGAGGAGAGGTGGGGGCCGTCGCGTATCCTTTCGACTCGACTCTTTATGAGCTCGGCCGTGCGGCCGCGAATAGGCGTCCCGGGCCTCTTGAGCGACGTGCGCGTGGTGTGGCGTCCTATGATCGGATCTCGGATCAGCACCGTCGGTCATTGGCGCGGTTGCGCGACTCATTCCCAAGCGCCGCTGTCGTCGAAGTGCCCCACCACAATGCACACGCATACTCAGCGGTGGCGCCTGCCGGCTGGCGGAGCGCAGACGTTCTCGTTATCGACAGTATCGGCGAAGCCGTCACGACCTCGATCGGACGATGGGACCGAGTCACGAAGAGTCTTAACCTCATACCGCGTGGATTCGACACAGACTCGGTTGGTTACCTGTACGGAGCCGTGACTGACCATCTCGGTTTTCGGATGCGCGATGAGGAAGGCACAGTCATGGCGCTCGCTGCAGGTGGCGACCCCAGGCGTTTCCGGACGCTGTTTTCGCGGATTCTGAAGATCGATACCTGCGGCATCCGCCTCGATCCGCAATACGTGCACCAACGTGTCTTCGGTGACTCCGGAAACCGTCTCACGTCCCTCTTCACCCACCAGACTGTCGGACGCAGGGCAGCCGCAGACCCGATACAGGCTGTCCATGCTGACCTTGCCGCGGCGCTCCAAGAACGTACTGGGCAGGTTTTTGAATCGCTGTGCGCAAATAGCACAGCCAGCCTCCGGGCGATCAGTGGGGGAGTCGCGACGAACTGTGTCGCAGTCGGTCTGTTGCGGCAACGATGGCCCGACGTGGAGTTCTTTGTTCCGCCCGCGCCAGGTGACTCAGGCACGTCGCTCGGCGCTGCTGTCGGTTGCCTGCTCGAACGGCACGGTGAACTCGCCTCGATACCGGCACACCCATATTGGGGTCCGACGCCGGAGCCGCCGCAGATCGCGACGCTGCTGTCGGCAGGCCTGCGTTTCGAGAACATGCCCACGGCTGCACTCGCGAGCGAGTGTGCACGTCGAATTGCGGGCGGAGAGATCATCGGTGTCTACCGTGGTCCCGCCGAAGCGGGTCCCCGCGCGCTCGGTCACCGGTCGATTCTCGCAGACCCTCGCGTGGAGGGGGTCCGCCATCGTCTTGCGCTGCGAGTGAAGAAGCGAGAGCTTTTCCGCCCGTTCGCGCCAATCACCCGGCTTTCGCAGGCAGACGAGTTCGTCGAACTCGGCCGGTATGGAACGCCGTACATGAGCGCGGCTCTTCGTGCGCGAGACAAGTTGTGTGAACTTGCCCCGGTCGTCGTGCACACGAACGGCACCACACGGATGCAGACAGTCGAAGTTGGCCAGGATCAGTTCATCGAACAAGTCATCGACGAGTTTGAACGGCTCACCGGCTCACCGATCTTGATCAACACTTCGTTGAATTCGAAAGGCTCACCGACCGTGGGCACGCGAATCGATGCGATCGCGTGCCTTACGGACATGGAACTCGATGCGCTGGTGCTGGACAACGACCTGGTGACCAAGGTCTGATGTCGAGGCTCAGGATTCTCCAGTGCGCCTCCACCGATCGTCGCGGTCGCGAGCGCTGGCCGGTCTATGCAAATGCGCGCCCTCGCTCAGCTCAGCATGCACTGACACCTGCATCACCGTCGACAAAACCGGACGTTCGTCCGTTCGCGAGTTCGCAGTGTTTGTGTTCGGGACGGTAGGTCAGCGGGAACGCCGATGTCGCTGTAAGCAATTCGGGCACCTTCGATCCTTCCAGCTGCGGAATACCTGTAAGATCGAGCCCATGTCACGCACGTATCGACGCTGTGCGGGGGTCGCTGATCAGTCGCAAGAGCTGGAGGGTTTCAAGTGCGAGGTGTGACGCGGGAGTGGCGGCGTATCGACACGCTCAAAGAACATCTTGGATTGGCAGGTCAGGTCGATCAGGACTACGACCAGTGGCCTGGGTGCAGTGAGAACCAGCGCTGGCTGTCGACCGTCGACGGTGGCAATTACTCGGATGCCCTTCCAGGAGAGCCCATCTCGATCTGGGCCTTCCGGATCGTATCTGCGGCGATCTCCGATCTCGCCGTAGGCGGTGCCGACGCGGTCCGCATTCACGTAGATCTGACCGTTCCAAGCGAAATCCGACCGGGTGATCTGGAAGGCATTGCGTTAGGCATTCGGACGGCTGTCGACAGCGCTGGCGCCGAGATCGCGAACGGGAACAATCTTCGAGTGGGCCCCTGGAGTCTGTCGGTTGCCGCCAACGGGACGACACGTAGTGTGTCGCCGCGTGGTCGGGCAGGATTGGCGGGTGACCTAATCGTTGTATCCGGAGTCTTCGGAATGTTCAATGTCGCCCTACAGGGACTGAACAATGGGAACGTAGATTTCGACATCGGCAGGTTCTCCCTTGGCGAAGCACTGCTGGGAGGCTTCCCGGAGTTGCATTTCGGGCGCATGTTGAATTCTATGCCCGGCGTAACTTCGGCGATCGACGCGAACGACTGTGTTTTCAAATGCTGTCACGACCTAGCTCGGGCCTCCGGACTTACCGTTGCAATGGATCCGAAGCTGGTGAAAGAAGTGGGGAAGGCGTATCCGGATCCTCCTTCCGTGCACGATTTGGTGGGGCACCCGCATGGAGATCTGCGACTGGTGTTCTCTATCCCCCCCGATCTTCTCGCGGATTTCGAGTCCAGAGTCGAGAATGCTGACAGGGAAGTTTTTGTAATAGGTGAAATGGTTGACCGGCGCGACGCGCTGGTCACAGGAATCGAGGTAGACCTCGATAGGCCCTGGAAGCCAGCACCTGCTTTCTCATATCCCGTGACGGACGCCTTAAAGGCGTTGCGTGGGCTGCAGCAGATCGGTGGAAGATGAAGGTGCACTCATTTCAGGTGCTGGGCATTACATCTAAGCCCTTGGCACTCGATCGGCCTTCTCCTCGCGGCGACGACGCCAGGACTCGGTATTTGTTTGCGCCGGAGCTATATACCGCACCGACTGTAGAAATGGTCAAGGTAGGCGGCCTGCGTTCTGAGATAACTCTTAATATCTGGGTGTCCTCACGTGGTGTCGTGGTTGGTGAAATGGTCGACAATATTGATCCGGAGTCGGAGGCTGCGGAGATCTCGCGACTCCCGGACTTGTTTTGCTGGGAGCCGGTCTACTGCGATCACGCAGCCAGAACGCAGATTTCGGCGCACTTAAACCAAAAATTCGGTATTCCAACTGAGGACTTTCAGTACTTCAGAGCCAGTCCAATCAGGTTCCAGATGCTGAACGGCGACGGCGGTGGAGACCAGCGATCTAATGAAACCACCAGAAATCTGGTGATGCGAGACCGGGTCACGCGGGAATCGGTCTTTACGCAAGTGTCTGGAGCTCCGCCGAAACTGAACAGGCAGCGCGGGCAGGTCGGTGTGATTACCGGACATAGCTGCCTGATGGGTGGGCACGGCGACGACATCATCGATTATGCGAGACAGTCCATCGCTGAGACACTTGCAGCTTTATGTATCATAAAAGAAATCCGCAGTACGATAAGTTCGGTATATGCCGAAGATCCTGGTGGAAGCATTGCTGACTCCGCGAAAGATTTGAGCCTGATCCTCGTCGAGACAAGTGTTCGGTTGAGCTCCCTGATCGAGTCCGCCTCACCGGAGGGTGTGTTCATGGTCGACACTCGCCCGTACGCGTTCGCCTCGGAAGTGTGGAGCCGTGTTGGGATCAGCGCGCAACTGCGCGAATGCGAGTCGGCGATTCAGAGGTTGCGGACCAGGCTGGATACGTATCTCGCCCATGGTGAAGCGCGGGTCGCTCAGGCAAATCAGCGCACAGCGACGGTGATTGGACTGTTGACAGTTGTCCTGCTTCCCGCGACCCTATGGGTCGGATTCCTTGGGGCCAACATACGTGAAATGACTGTGGTAGAAGGGGGACTGGATCGCCCAGCCTCGATACTGCATCTGGATCCTGTGATCTGGATATCCTTTTTGGTATTATGCGGCGTTGCACTGGCATTGGCGGCCTTCATCTTCCGGCCCTGGCAGAAGAGGGTAGGCAGGCACCTATGAGTTCGCCTAGGTGTTGTGGACATGACATTGGTGACGTCCACCAGACCTGAGCTGAGAGGCGGGTCTTTCAGCGGCAGGATGAGAAACGCCAATCCTTTATCCTCCAGCTACAAAGACCCACCGTGTCTCACCGTAATGCCCCGTTGTCAGAGGAAAGGCGGCGACGCCTCGTGCGACGCTGCCAGTTCCGCCCATGTCGCCGCGGAGATGGGAATCTCACGCCAGTGTGCTTCCAATTGGGTCAACCGTTTCCGCCGCTATGGCGACCTCGGGTTGGGGGACCGCTCGTCCACCCGGCACCGCAGCCCGACCGCGATCTCGACACAGGTCGTGACCCCGGTCGAGGCCCTGCGCCGGAACTGGAAATGGTCGGCACGACGCATCCAGGCCGAGCTGGCCTCCGAGGGCGCGCACGTGTCGGTGCGCACCGTCGGCCGCCACTTGGTACGACTGGGACTCAACCGGCGTTGCTTCCTCGACCCGACCGGTGACACCAATCGAGCCAGCAGGCCGATCATCGCCCGTCGGCCCGGACACATGATCCACGTCGACATCAATAAGGTCGACCGCATCCGAGACGGCGGTGGCTGGCGTGTCCACGGCCGAGACTCCGCCCAGCACAAGGCCAACTATGCCGCAAAAGCACGCGGCGAACGCGTTGCTACATCTTTCTGCACTCCGCAGCCGACGGCTACTCCCGTCTGGCCTAGCGCGAAGCACTCCCCGACGAAAAGACCGTCACAGCTATCGGATTCATGTTCCGGCACGGGCATTCTTCGCCGCGCACGGCATCACCCACATCGAACGCATCGTCACTGACAACGGCTCCTGCTGCCGAGCCCACGACTTCGCCAAGATCCTGCTCGGCGCCAGACATCAACGCATCAGCCCCTACACCCCGCCACAACGGCAAAGTCGAGCGCTACAACCAGGAATCCTGGCCGAGGAATTCCTCTACGCCCGCGAGTGGGCCAGTGAATACCACCGCACCAACGCCCTGGCCGTCTGGAACATCCATTATAACTACCATCAACCACACACTGCCGCTGGAAACCGGCCACCAGCCAGCCGCCTCCCTGCGGCGCGGACCGGTTCGTCGCGGCCAGGACTTCCAAGCGCTGTTCGATCTCAGGCGATAGCGTCATTCTCCTTGTGGGCGAGTCAGATACGAGCCGTCAGCTTATGAGATGGGCTTGGTGGCGTGCATACAGTCCGTGGCGGTCGGAGACCTAAGCTCGGTACTGAGGTTTGCTCCGAGGGTGCGGCACAGGCGGCTCTTAGGTGTCGGTGTTCGCGAAGGCGGTGGATATTGATTGGAAGTGAATGTAAATCGGTTGGTTGTCATGCAAAACGTGCGGGTGGATTAGTGTGCTCCCCGCGTGAGCGGGGATGAGCCCAGCTCAGACAAGGACGACCCGAGGGCACATGAGTGCTCCCCGCGCGAACGGGGATGAGCCCCAGCCGAGCGACAAATCTACGTCTCGCACCCGTACTCGATCCGAATCGACTCGCTGGCATTCCGCTGCCCAATCCCGACCCCTCGCCACAGTTTGCGCCGCAACTGCGCTAAGTCCTCGGCTGCACCCGATTTAGCCAGACTATTGTCCGAGGCTTAGCGCGGCAGCTGGGACGCCGCGCAGAGATGCTTGCGTCGTTGACCGGTGTGGTCGGCTTTGTCGCACGACGCGTCGCAGCGCGGTCGAGCAGGCTGTTTGAGGCGCCCGCCACGTCCGCGTCAGCGTTCCCGTCGGAATGGTCCACCACGTGTGGTCTGGTAGTCCGAGCTCATCAGCCGGACACGTCCGATGAGCTCGAACGCTACTTCGACCGATTCGCGGCCGCGTGTATGCATTGAACCGACTGTGCCGCAGTGGGTTTTCCTGATCGGCATGGCTGGTACTGGGTATTGCGGCGTTATTTTGTCTGCGACCAACGTTGAGTCGGACGGTTGTGGATAGCGAGTGTGTCCCCCTCCGGACACAACCAGTACGCCCACGGGTGGGGTCGCTTCGGCGATCACCACCCGTGTTTTGTCTCTATAGGTGAGTTTGAGCCCGAGCTGGCGGTAGACCACATTCTTATCGTCCGGCTCAGCTCGACGCAGGGCCGCGAGCATCCCGCCGAGACCCTCAACCAGCTCCCGAATGTCTCGACGAGTCAGTCGCGGATACTGACCGGCAGTTTGCTCCAACGTCGCGAGCCTGTTCGCCGCGACCTGTCGCTCGGCCTGTGTCTGTCTGGTTCAACCTGCGACAGTGACAGGATCAGCGCCCGCGTCGAGCGCATCACGGTACCGGGCCAGCTTTCGATCGAAATCGCTGATGAGCCGTCTCGTCGTCTCGAGCTCGGGCGATCGGTTAGGTTGTGCGCCCTCCATAGCTGCCAGCGAGACCTCGATCTGCTCTGGGTTGAAGACCTGGGCTAGCCAGAGGTCGAGGGGTTCAGTCAACTGATCCTCGCGGAGATAGACCGACGGTTGGTGGTCGATCCGGTTGGCGATGGCGTACTCGGAGGGATAACGGCAACGATAATGTGGCTTGTCGTGATTCCACGTGCCTTGCATCAAGCGACCACAGGTTTCGTGGGACAACAGACCTTTGTAAGCGTAGGGGTGCTTACGCCGCTGGGTCGCCCGACCTGTGGCTTGCGGCCCACGTGAGGCCAACCGGAGCTGCACCTGGTCGAACACCGATCGATCGATCAGCGGTTCATGCGCGAGCTGATCGGAAAACACCTACTGCGACTTCGGATTCCAGGTGAGTCGTGTCTCGTGGCCAAGGGCGACGTCCTCGACATCTATGAGTGTTTCCTGCTTGCGTTGCCTGTTCCAGACGGCATACCCGGTGTATCGCGGGTTAGTGAGGATCGCCCGGATGGCACTTTTCGACCACGCCGCCCCTTCGCGGTGGCTGTTGCGTGCACGATCGTGTGCTGAGGGGCAATCGATCTCGGCGGAGGTGAGCAGCTGCGCGAGCGCGAATACGCCGACACCAGAAAGGTATTCGCTGAAGATTCGTTGCACGACCGGTGCTGCGATGGGGTCGGGTTCGAGTCGGTGCAATCGTTTGCCGTCGGCAGCCTTGCCCGGATGCGGGTGTGGGCCTGCGTCGGCGAGTCTGTATCCGTAGGGCGGTCGACCGCCGAGGTATCGACCCTCGATCTGCGCCTGTGCTGCCATAGCGGCGCGGACTCTGATCTTGATCCGATTGCGTTCGCCCTTGGACATGCCACCGAAGACCGACATGATCATGTCGTGGGCTTCGGAGTCCGGGTCGATCTGTCCGCCGACTTCGGGTACCCAGAGTTGGACGCCATAGTGGGCGAAGACGGGGAAGGTGAGTCCGAACTGGTTGCCGTAGAAGGCGCGTTGTGGTTCGCCGATCACGACCGCGTCGAAGCCTCGGTCGGGGTTGCTGAGTAGTTCGAGAAGTCGGCTGGCCTCGGGTCGTCGCTTCCACGGGATCGAGTGAGACTGGCCGATGTCGAAGAACTCGGCGACAACCATGCCGTGGCGCTCGATCAGCGCATTGGCGCGCCCTAGCTGCCAGTTGCGAGAGGCTTCTGGGTCTTGTTGGTCCTCTGTCGAGACGCGTCCGGCGAGCGCGAACCTGATCTGGGTCATGGCCTCTCCGTACTCTCGTTGTTTGGCTCTGAGCGCCGAATCCGCTGCAGAAGACGCAAGAGTGCAGCCGCTGCGGCGGGATTGAGTATGGGTATGTCGCGAGGACTGATCACATGGACCGCGTCGGAGGCGGCACCGTCATCTCGCTCGACCGGGTGGTTAGCCGGGTTCGGCGACGAGGGTGGATCGGAAGAGGGCACGACGGGCTCCTGTCTCCTGTCAGCGGCTCTTCCTCTCTCTATGAAACCTGAATTTCTCGCTTGGGCGCCAGGAAATTCACGCGGTGCAACCCCAACCGCGCTATCGGGTGACCGTTCAGGCAATCCAGTACTGCCTACATCATCTGACTCGCCAGCGCATCGATGGTGGTGGGTTGACGTATGCGGTGGGGGATCCTGAATCGGTCGGCTCCACAGTGCCGGGCTCGTGCCAGTGCACTGTGAAACGCCAACCATTAGCTTGCATCAAGCCTGTGCGCGGCCGATTACCCAATCACGAACGCCCTGAACTCATTACCAGCGAGCTCGGGGCGTTCGGCGTTGCGTGGCTGAAGAACCGGACAGGGAAAAGGGATCGGCGGATCGAATGCCCACGGTGGGGCGATAGGCAGCCTGACCGCCGATAAGGGGGTCTTACTGGCTGCTATCACGAGCTTCTCGGTATCCACCAGCGAGTAGTCAATCGGGTGAAATCGTCTCGGTGCGCTAGTAATCGAGACGTGGGCTGAAAATTTTGACCGTCTCGCGAAGGCTGGGTACCGGGTCGACGCGGACGATATCGACGACCTTCGACTCTCGAAGACCCGCACGGTCGAGGCGAGCACCGCGCGGCGCAGGCCACGCAAGAGCTTGCCCGGGGTTCATGATTCCGCCCTTGATCTCGCGCATGCCGCCGAGGAAGCCGTGCGGAACGCCCAGTTCGCGGGCCGTGCCCTCCTCGACGTTGCCAGTGCTTCGGCGTCGATAAACCGGGTGCCGTTGGGGGGAGGCGAGAACACACGGTCCCCTCCATCGGCTTGCGCGAGGAAACCAGTTTGCCGACCTCCCCGGCCCCACCGAGGTCGCGTACCGGAGCTGCCCGAGCGGGTGACGGGGGGCTCCGGCACAGTGTTGCCATGGGTTCGTCGGTCGCTGATTCTCTCACTGTCGCCACATTCAACGTGAACGGAATCCGCGCGGCACGTCGTCGTGGATTCGACGAGTGGTTGCGGGCGCGGTCGGTCGATGTGGTCGCGTTGCAGGAGTTGCGTTGTCCCGCATCTGATGTGGGCACCTTCCCGGGCTATTCGGCGGCGGTGGACGTGGGTTCCGTGGCAGGTCGTAACGGTGTGGCCGTACTGACGAGGGTTTCCGCCGCTGCCGTGCGGACGTGGGTGACCCACCCACCCAGGGCCCGCGGACTCGGTGAGTTCGCCGCACAGGGACGTTATATCGAGGTCGACCTGGCCGACCGACCGGTGACGGTGGCCTGTCTCTATCTCCCCAAGGGTGGTCTGCCGGCGCATCTCCAGCGCCCGGGATCGATGCGCGAACGGCCCGATGGTGGGGTCAAGTACGAACGCAAGCAGAGGTTTCTCGCGGCGTTCGCCCGCGAAGTGCACCGGAACCGGCTCGCGGCGCTGAGCGCGGGACGCGAGTTCGTCCTCACCGGGGATCTGAACATCGCGCACACCCGGCACGATGTGACCAACTGGCGTGCCGCCCGCACGATGGACGGATTCCTGCCTGCCGACCGCGAGTGGTTCAGTTCGGTTCTGGGCACGCGTCGGCTCGTCGATGTGGTGCGACAGGTGCACGGCGATCGCCCGGGGCCACTCTCCTGGTGGAGTTGGGCGGGGCAATCGTTCGCCAAGGATGTGGGTTGGCGAGTGGACCACCAATTCGCGACACCCGGT
This sequence comes from Nocardia salmonicida, assembly GCF_036142455.1. Classification (NCBI taxonomy): domain Bacteria; kingdom Bacillati; phylum Actinomycetota; class Actinomycetes; order Mycobacteriales; family Nocardiaceae; genus Nocardia; species Nocardia salmonicida. The sequence goes on along the minus strand of NZ_CP108014.1, from coordinate 2,923,185 downwards.
CTCGCCCGCCTCGCCACGTCTGTCGTTGTCGACAAGGAACCGTCACCCGCTGAGCGGCTCTCCGATCACGCCCCACTCGTGGTGACCTACTCGGCAATGCCTGACTGAGAATTCTGGTGCCCTCGGCAGGACACACAAAAACATGGGCAACTGGAAAACGCCTGGTCATAGTCGATGGCTACTCGATCTGAGCTCCAGCACCAACCGCTGCGCGGGGGTCAGCGGTTCGAGTCCCCTTCGCTCCACCGGAATAGCAGGTCAGGCCCAGTCAATGACTGGGCCTGACCTGCTATTCCGGTCCTGGCCCCCGTAAACCAGCTCTTATCGCCGGTGATCGCCCGTCGGATGAGTCTGGGTGCAGGCGCAGCCTTTCGAGGGTGTCGAGTTGTGTGGTGCTCAGGATGTCGTCGAAGTCGCCGTAGGTGTCGTAGAGGTCGGTGGCGATCGAGATCGACCGTGCTGTGGTGACTGGGCCGATCGCCGCCGCGACCTCTGCGTTGTCCGCCATCGCGGTGGCGATGTCGGGCAGGGATTGTGCCTGGTTCCATCCGTCGAGGAAGCGCCGCATGATGTCGGCCGCGTCGCCACCGACCGCCATCCCCGCGATGGCCTCGCGCACAGAAGAGTTCAGTGCGGGGCCTGGTGGTTCACCGCTGGCATGGTCGTCACGTCCGACCTGAACCCAGTCGATCGGCGCGGCCTGCGATATCGGGTCCGGGGCGGGATGGTCGGTGCCGATACGTCTGAAGACGCCGGACGGCCAGCCCGAAACTGGCGTCCTTCTTTACCGAGCGCTGTAGCGTCGTTCGACATCGACGCACAACGGACGAAATTTACTGTGGGATAGGTGATTCGGGCATATCGGACCGATCCGGGGTTGCTCCGGGTAGCCGTTGCGCGCATGCGAGACTCGTTGCGATGCTCACCTACTTCCAAGCGACTGTGATCGGCGCCGTGCAGGGTGTCACCGAACTGTTTCCCATCTCGAGTCTCGGGCATTCGGTGTTGATCGCGGCGTGGCTCGGGGGCGATTGGCAACATCTGGTGACCGAGGGCGAGTCGAGCACAGGCACACCGTATCTGGCGTTCGTGGTGGCTTTACATGTGGGAACGGCGGTCGCGCTGCTCGGTCACTACCGGCGGGATTGGTATGCCATAGTCACCGGTTTCGTCACCACGGTGCGGACGGGGAGCCTCGACACCGTGTCCCAGCGGCTGGCATTGCTGATCCTGGTCGCCACCGTTCCCGTCGCCATCCTCGGTCCGTTGCTGCAACATCCGCTGCACGCGCTGTTCGGCGCACCGATATGCGCAGCTGTCTTTCTGGTGGCCAACGGCATCGTGCTGATCGTCGGCGAGGGATTACGCCGCCGCAACGAGCCGACGCTGACGGAATACGGGCGGCGGTTCGCCTACCGGCAGGCTCGTGCCGGGGTCCTCACCGCGACCGCGCCGTCGCGCCGCCAGTCCGATCGGCAACTGGCGGCCCTCGGATTCGGTGACGCGATCGGCATCGGCTTCTCCCAGCTCGGCGCGCTGCTGACCGGGTTCAGCCGGGCGGGCCTGACCATGGTCGGCGGACTGTGGCGCGGTCTCGAACACGAACACGCGGCCAAATTCGCTTTCCTGCTCGCGACTCCGGCGATTCTGGGCGCGGGACTATTGCAGACCCCGGAACTGATCAGCCCGGCGACGGCGGGCATCCGTGGTCCGGTGCTCGTCGGAGCCATCGTGTCCGGACTGTCATCGTGGCTCGCCGTGCGGTTCCTGGAGCGGTACTTCCAGACCCGCACACTGCTGCCCTTCGCCGTCTACTGCGTGGTCGTCGGGGTGCTGTCGATCATCCGATTCGGCTGAGGTCCCCTCGGTCGAGTTCCTCGGCGGCGCACCGCGATCCAGGCCGCCGAGTGTTTGGGCGAGGACGTCCACGCCCTGTGGCCTGCCCTACGGCAGGCTCGCACGGCGCGTGCTGTGAGCCCCGAACTCGTTGCCCTCTACGACCGGAGAGCAGATGTGTCGGCGTCGATGTTCGTCAACCTGCTCGCGCCGGCGCGAGCCCACATCGACATCCTGGTCTATGCGGCGGTCTTCCTCCACGAGGCGTATCCGCGGCTCAACGATCTGTTGACCGAGCGCGCCGAAGCGGGTTGCGCGATACGGATCGCGGTGGGCGACGCCGACAGCGCTAACGTCCAACAACGCGGCATGGAAGAGAGATTCGGGCACGGCATCGAATCGCGCTGTCGTCTGGCCTTGATGCATTACCGGGCGTTGGTAGCAACGCCGGGCATCGAGCTGCGGACCCACGCAACGACGCTCTATAACAGCATCTTCCGCGCCGACGACGAAATGTATGTCAATGCCCACGTGTGGGGTGTGAACGCATACGGTGCACCCGTCTGGCACCTGCGCCGTACCGTCGACGGTGGCCTGTTCGACACCTACACCGACAGTTTCAACGCGGTCTGGCAAACCGGCCGACCGGTGAAAGGCTGAGCCGATGGCGCGTACCGAATACTATGACGACCCAGCCGCACCGGAGCCGAACAGCCTTGTGGTCGCGGCGTCCGCAGTGGTGTGCGACGACGTCGGCCGCATCCTGCTGCAACGCCGCACCGACAGCGGTCTGTGGGCGTTACCTGGCGGCGGGATGGAAATCACCGACAGTCTGCCCGGCTGCGCGGTGCGAGAGGTCAAGGAAGAGACCGGACTCGACATCGAAATCACCGGTCTCGTCGGAACTTACACCGATCCGCGTCACGTGATCGCCTACGGCGACGGTGAGGTCCGGCGCCAGTTCAACGTGTGCTTCCTGGCTCGCATCATAGGGGGCGACCTCGCCATCTCCGATGAGTCCACAGAGCTGCGGTTCGTAGCCCCCTCTGAACTGGATAGCCTCGACATGCACCACACGCAGCGGCTCAGGCTGACCCACTACCTCGAGGGGCGAAGCGCGCCATATCTCGGCTGACGATTCGGCGACAACCGCGCGTGAGTGCGCCAGATGGCCGAGCGCATTGCTCGCGACGGTAGAAGCTGCGCGTGTCAGCTGCCCGACCTCGAAGGTGGCCGGTGCGCGCGGGTCAGTTCGTGTGACGTGACGCGCGCCCGTTCGGCGCATTCTCGAGGTGGTCAATCGCTGTGTCCAGTAGCCGATTTCTAACCACTGATAAGTACGTCTTGCTGGTGGTCTCCGAGAGAGTTCTTGGAGCTGGATTAGGCCGAGTCCCTGTCGGTGCGTCGTGAAACCCGCGGCGCGACGGTCTTATTCGAATCTGGCTCATAGCCAGCTAGTGAGGGCCTCGCGCACCTGATTGTCATCCGTGGTCACGCTGGCTGAGGGCGGTCATGGAGGTCTCGAATGCTGTGGTGATGCGGTCGGTGTCGCCGGTGGTGAGCAAATCGAGCAACAGGCCACGGGCGATGGCGATCGCCAGGGTGGCTTTGGCAACCGCGGTGTCATGGTCGTCGCCTGCGGCTTCGAAGGTGTCGGTCAGGATGGGCAGCCAGTCCTCGACGATGTGTGAGAGGAAGGGTTGAAATTTCTGCGGCTGCTGTAGAGCGTTGCCGTAGATCTCGAACAGCAGCCGGTACAGGGGTGCGTGCTCGGGGTCCGACATCCACTGCCACGCTCGGGACATCAGGGCGTGGGGATGGCTGTCGGTTGCGCCCTGCGGGTCGACGGCTCGGCGCATCCGGTCGCGGACCTGGCCGATGATGGCGGTGAGGAGTTGGTCTCGGCTGCCGAAGTGATGCACCAGGGTCGTGGTTGTTACCCCGAGTTCGCGGGCCAGCGGTCGTAGCGACAGGTCTGACAAGCCGTTCTCGATGACGTAGTCGCCCGCGGCTTCGAGGAGACGGGTCCGTCGTTCGTGGTCCACCGGCCGTGCCATTCGCCCCATCCTTCGGATTCTTTGAACAGTCGTGCTAGCTTAGCGGCACAGTTTATTGAACGACTGTGCAAGGAATTTTCGAGTAGGAGCTGCCAGGATGGCACTGGGTAAGGGGACGCTGGTGAGGTATCTGCGCGACGAGCCGGTGCCGATGGGGCCGACAGCACGGCGGGACGCGCCCGGATCGTTCGTCGGTCTGCGTCACGGCATTACCCACTACGAACTCGCTGGTCCAGTCGAGGGCGAGCCAGTTCTGTTCATTGCGGGAGCGACACTGCCGCAGTGGATTTGGGACGGCTTGTATGAGCGAATCGCGGCATCGGCGCGGGTGATCCGATACGACCGCTACGGTATGGGATATAGCGATCGGCCAGATGCGGACTACAACTACGAATTGTTCGAGTCCCAGATCCTGGAACTGCTCGACCGGCTCGGCGTGGATCGTCCGATCACGATCGTCGCGTTGGCGTTCGGCGGGCCCATCGCCGCCCAATTCGCCCTACGCAACCCGCAATCGGTCGCACGGGTGTGCATGATCGCCCCGGACGGGTTCGGGGTGCCGATCGGTCTCGGACCGAAGATCGCCATGCTGCCCGTGATCGGCCGACCGTTTTTCGCGATCATCGGCAATCGCGCGTTGATCTCACGGATACCGGGATACTCCGACGATGATCGCATAATCGCCCATCTGACAGCACGATTCCGGCCTGAGCTTCGGTACCGAGGGTTCAAGCGGGCACTGCGGTCAGCGCTGCGCAACGTGCCGGTCCACGACGCCGAGTACCTGTACCGAGACCTCGACACCTGCGGTATTCCGTTGCAGATCCTCTGGGGCACCAACGATCAGATCACTCCGGTGCCGAGCCGCGATCTGGTCACCGACGTGTTCTCCCAGGCCGATGTCCGCCTCCTCGAAGGCGTCGGTCATCTCCCACATTTCGAGCAACCCGAGGTCACTGCCGCGGCTCTCACGGAGTTCATCACCGGCATCTGAGCGCGCAAAGTTCTTCTCCGCCTTCTAGATAGGTGAAGCAGAATTCCACCTGGCGTTCGTGGTACTCAACGGTGGGAGAAGGTCAACTCGAAGCTGTTGAGGCCGAGCATTTTGGAGGACATCGTCACCGCCGCACCGAGGCTCACGGCACCGAAGAAGGCGACGGTCAGCGACTCGGTCAAGGCAGCCAGGCCTAGCGGGAAGAACACGCCGGTCGCCAACACGAGGGTGGTGCTGGTCAGATCCATACTCGGCGTATTCGATGCCCGATGACGTGAGTTTGTCGTGAGTGAAGGGTTCACCGTCGTAGGGGCGAATAAACCGGAACCTGTCGATGATGTCGATACTGCCTCAGGTTCGTACTCCGGGGCGAAAACGCCCGTCCGAGAACGAGGTTCGAGCGATCGTAGGCATTCGACGTACCGGTCGATGCCGCATCGGCGGCGGCATCGACCGTCATCGAACACCGTTCAATGCGCTGGTGAGTGCCCGGACGACTTCCGCTGCGAGCACGGCCTGACCAGCCGAGGCTAGGTGAATCCGGTCCTCGCTCAACAGGTCTGGACGCTTGTTGATGGGATGGTCCCAGGTGTCGATCAGGAGGGCGCCGTGTTCGGTGGCCAGTTGTCGGGTGATGGCGTTGACACGGCTGACCCGCTCGGCGAAGTCGGGGATCCGCGGGACCACGAAGCGCTTGACGAGGGTGAACACGGTCAGTGTCGCGCCGGTGCTTGCCGCGATCCCGTACAGCTCGCGCAGGTCGTCCTCGATGCGTTCATACGACGGTTCAGGACGAAAGATGTCATTGGCACCGGATGGCAGGTGCAGCAGGTCGGGTCCGAACTCGACGATGCGCTCCGCCTGGGTCGCAACCGCCTTGCGCGTCGTCGCGCCGATTTCGGCGGTGTTGAGGTAGGCGATCGAGGGGTTCACCAACTGCAGTACGCCTCGAACACGCTCGGGCCACGGCAAGGTCCGGTGCCCCGGGCTGGGGTCACTCGTACCCGCGGACAAGCTGTCGCCGATGGACGCGAAGCGCATCCACGGCGCACCGGTGAGCAGAGCCGCTGCCGTCTCGTCGGAAAGGCAGTAGGGGTCCGTCGACTCGGTGCGGGCGGGAGCGTCGATCGATGAATCAGTGGTCATGCCATCCAGACTTCTCTGCCCGACTACCTGGACACGAGTGTCTGATCGGCCATCATGCGTATGATTTCAGACATGAATGTCGTAGCCTTGGCGATCTCCGACGGAGTGCCCCTCTACGAGCTGGCCGCGCCGTGCGCGATCTTTGGTGCCACGGCGCCGCGCGGCATCGACGACTGGTATGACCTTCGGGTTTGCAGTCCGCCCGGCGCACGCGTCGACCGCTGGTTCGCGGCGTCGACGCCCTACACCTACGACGATCTCGTCACCGCCGACCTGGTGGTTGTTCCGGCTTGTGCCGACCTGCGGCCGCCGGGACCACTGGTGGCCGCCGTGCGCGCCGCCTATGACCGGGGAGCACGAGTGATGTCGATTTGTACCGGCGCGTTCGTTCTGGCTGCCGCGGGGATTCTCGACGGCCGCCGCGCGACCACGCACTGGATGTACGCGGACACCCTGGTACAGCGATACCCAGCGGTGACGGTCGATCCCGGCGTGCTGTACGTCGACGAGGGCAGAGTTCTCACGTCGGCGGGCAAGGCGGCCGGTCACGACCTGTGCCTGCACGTCGTGCGAAGCGACTTCGGTGCCGCGGTCGCCAACAAGATCGCCCGGCTGCTGATCGTCCCACCGCATCGCGAGGGCGGCCAAGCGCAGTACATTTCCCACCAGGTTCCGCGGCGATCCGCAGACGGACTATCACCGGTCCTCGACTGGGCACTGGCACATCTGCACGAGCCGATCACCGTGGAAGACCTCGCCAACCGCGCACACCTCGGCACCCGCACGCTGCATCGACACTTCCAGGCACGACTCGGCACCAACCCCCTCGCGTGGCTGCAGCAGCAACGGGTTCGACGCGCGCAGGAACTGCTGGAACGAACCGACTTACCGATCGACACCGTCGCTGCCGAGGTCGGCCTCGGCAGCGGGGCGGTACTTCGCCGGCACTTCCGGCAGGCAATCGACACCACCCCCGACGCCTATCGGCGAACGTTCTCCGCCGTGACGTCGGCACGTGCGACCGAGTCGGGCGCAGTTTCACTCACGCGGGATGCGTCCCCCGCCCGTTAACCTTTCGCCATGGTGGCGCAGCTACCGCTGCCCACCCTCGCCCTGCTCGCGCAGCCGCCACGGTCACCCTAGAAGGCCGACGTCCAGGAAGCCGTTGACGTTGACGATCGCGTCGATGACCAGGTCGCCTTCATCGACGAAGCAGCCCATCGGCATGATCCCGGCGTTGTTTCTCTCGCGTAAGTTGCGGCTCCACAAGCTGATCCCGGTCGGGGTGCGGTGGGCGATCGCGCGGACGCCGTCCCATTTCATTTCCGCGCACCAGCCACCTGGCGGCTGTCGTGGCCGTCCGGGCTTGGCCAGCATCGGCGAACTTCGACACCGAAGCCGATGCCGCCCAATGGATGCTGACCACTCTCATAGGCGCACCATCGAACTGACGAAAACTGGTGCTGTACCGAGGATTCGGTGCAGGGGCCGCCGGGTTTCCGCGGATCCACGTTGGACCTTCTCCTCGACTGGTGCCCCAGGGCGCCGCGATTTGCTCCGATGCCTCGTCTGAGTCCCGACTTGCGGGTCTTGACTTTCCTTGCGGGAAAGTGGGACTCTTACTTTCCAAGCAGGAAAGTGAGTTGACTATGGAAAATGTTGCTCCGGACCAGGCGCGAGCCGCGCTGGAGGCGGTTGAACGGGCGCGCAGCCGAGTGGCAGAGGAGGTCGGGCTGCCGCGCGCGTACTGGTGGGCGATGGCTGCCGGCTGGGTCATGCTGGGCATGATCGGCGACCTCGGGCCGGCATGGCTGATCACCGCCGCGACTGTGAGCTTCGGTGCCGGGCATGCGTTCGTCGCCTCGCGGTTGCTCAGCGGGCGTCGCCGCACCGATCAGGTGCACGTCAGCGCGGCCGTGGCCGGGCGTCGCACCCCGTTCGTGGTCGTGGGCATGCTGTTCGCGCTTGTCGCCCTCACTATCGCTGTGGCGATGGTCCTGGACTCCGACGGTGACCGCAATCCCGGAATCTGGGCGGCTGTGCTGGTGGCGGCGATCATCGGCTTCGGCGGTCCGGACGTCCTTCGTGTCCTGCGGCATCGGTTCGGCGCGTGACGCAAGCCCGCTTCGACGAACTCATCCACCCCAGCACCCGGCTCTCGCTGGTCGCGACGCTCGCAGCCGCTGATTGGGCGGAATTCGCCTTCCTCAAAGATCGCCTGGGGCTGTCGGATTCGGCCCTGTCCAAGCAGCTCGCGACCCTGGAGGCGGCTGGCTACGTCATCACTGATCGTCGTTTGGACGGCAGTCGGCGCAAGGTCCGCGCTCACCTGACCGAGCGTGGGCGGCACGCCTTCACCGGGCACGTCGCCGCCCTGCAGGAAATCGTCGCCGCCGCGACATCGGTGAGCCAGCCAACACCGTCCTGATTCGAAAATGCTCGGCGAGAACGAGTTTCGCCGATCGCTTCGTATCGCACTACCGAACAGGAGCATGACGTGGGAATTTTCCGCAAAACCAAGCGTGACCCCGAGCTGCAGTCGGCCGCTGAGCAGCCTCGGCCCGACCTGGACGTCAAGCGCCGTCGGCGCCGTCGCCTGCTGGGTGGCGCTTATACCGGCGGCGGTAGCGGAAGCTGACTACCACGCCGCTGACTGGGCACCTGGTCGCGTATGCGCCGTCTTTGTCCCGACCAACTTTCTGCGCTATGCGGACGCAGCCTCATAGGCGGCGATAACATCGGACGTGGTGCGCAGCACCACGATGACCGGATGTTGGCCCCGAAACTGGCGAGACCCTGCAGGTAGGCAAGAGATACTGCTTTGTCGAGTTCCGGGCCCGCTGGGCCAGGGCACTGCATGCTGAATTCCCTGCGGCACACCGATACCCGTACTCCTTCGCGGCAGGTCGGCGATCTTGCGAGTCAAGGCATAGATGTCGACACTCTGGGGAATCGAACCTGAGACTCGGGCTTCAGTACCCTGGTCGGCGACCAGAAGGCACGTTTCGGCCAGTCCGCTCCCTGCCCGGAACGGGAAGCATTGACCGCTCCAGCGGACCGCTCCTTGCAGGCACCTATTCCGGCCGCGATCCGGTACCGATTTTGAATCGGCTGGCTTCTCCCGGATCGCGGACGGGGTGACCCCCGCGGAGCGATACTCTGTAGTCGTGGGCGATGACGCTGGGGTTGTTCGGCGGGCTGGTCGTGACGTTCGGGCCTACTATTGGCCCTATCCCGCGTTTCGGGCGGTGATGGGTGTCTGTCTGGCTGCTCGCGACGCTGAACTACGTCGAGCACACGGCCTGCTGCGACGGCGATTGCCGAACGGTCGTTGGGCGCGGTGCTCGCCAGCCGACAGCTGGAACTCTGACAGCCGTGTCACCACATCTACCCGCCTGAGATGCCGGGATAGTCGGTCGGTCGGAGGCACGTGAGCACCGAACGGCACACCGTCGAGCGGCTTTTCGCCGAGCGCCCGGGTGCGCTGCGACTGTTTCACAGTCTCGCGTCGCGGATCGAGCGGCTCGGCGATATCACGATGGTGATCACCAAATCCCAGGTGTCCTATGCCGCCGACCGGAAGTTCGCGTGGTTGTGGCCGGTCCCGCGGTCGAAAAGCAGCGTGCAGGATCTGCTCATGCTGACCCTCGACACCCGCAGTCCACTGTCGGATCCGCTGATCGGCAGCGTCGCGGAGACCTACCCTGGCAAGTGGACTCACCAGATCAAGGTCACCGATGATTCGGTGGTCGATCGGATCGTGACCGCGGGCTGGCTCGACGCGGCCTTGGACTTCGGTATCACACCGCCGCGCTGACTACCCACGACAGGGCGAGCGACGACAGTCAGCGCATGCCCGCGTCGATCGGGTTGACGCGCGCAGTCGCGAGCAGAAGTTCGACCCGACTGGAGGTGATCCCACGACCCGGCGAAATGACGTTGCGGCCATCGGCGCGTCGGCTCCTGTTGGATGGACGGCTGCGCGATATTCAGACCATTGCCATTGAGCAGATTCCTGAATGGCCCGGGCAGATTGCCGTTATGTACGCGCGACTTGGATAGGAGCCGCTGGTGATCGAGCAGATGAAGGCCGTGCAGTACCGCGAGGTGGGGGCAGCGCCGGAGGTCGTCGAGATTCCGAAGCCTGCTCCCGGACCAGGGCAGGTGTTGCTGCAAGTGACAGCGGCAGGTCTGTGCCACTCGGACATGTTTGTCATGGGGCTTCAGGCCGAGGAGTTGATGTTCCCGCTTCCGCTCACTCTGGGGCACGAAGGCGTCGGCACAGTCGTGGAACTCGGCGCGGGAGTCGGGACAGTGCGGGTCGGCGACGAGGTGGCCGTGTACGGACCGTGGGGTTGCGGCCGATGCGCGAAATGCGCGGTCGGAAAGGAGAACTACTGTCTGCGCGCAGGTGAACTGGGGATCTTCCCACCGGGGCTGGGAGCACCCGGGGCCATCGCGGAGTACCTGATCGTTGACAGCGATCGGCACCTGATCCCGCTCGACGGTCTCGACCCAGTGGACGCGGCTCCGCTCACTGACGCGGGGTTGACGCCCTACCACGCGATCAAGGCGGTATTGCCGACATTGGTCCCCGGATCGACGGCGGTGGTGATCGGGGCAGGGGGACTGGGCCACATAGCGATTCAGCTGTTGCGGGCGCTCACCTCCGCACATGTCATCGCGCTCGATGTGAGTGAGGCGAAGCTGGCCCTGGCCCGTGAGGTGGGTGCGCATGATGCGTTGCTGTCCGATGACGACGCGCCCGAGCATGTGCGGAGATCGACGGGCGGGAAGGGCGCGGAGGCGGTGTTCGACTTCGTTGGTGCGGATCCGACGGTCGCCATCGCGGGCAAGTGCGTCGGTGTGGAGGGCAGGGTGACGATCGTCGGAATCGGCGGCGGTAGCCTGCCGGTCGGTTTCGGTTCACTGCCCTACGACGCGGCGGTCGCCGCACCGTACTGGGGCAGCCGAAGCGAACTGCTGGAGGTGTTCGAGTTGGCGCGGGCGGGCCACATCTCCGTGCACACCGAGACCTATCCCATCGATGACACTCCCACCGCCTACGAGCATCTTCGCCAGGGGAAGGTGCGGGGCCGGGCCGTGATTCTGCCCCAAGCCTGACAATTCGCCTCGCTTTCTCGGAGGGCTCCGACTGTGGTCCGATAGGACCGAAAGGCATCATTCGTGGCAGCACTGAAAAAGTACCCGGACGAGGTGTAGGCGCGGGCAGTGCGGCTGTATCGGAAGCCGGACCCTGATCGCGGACAAGGGCTACGACTATCCCCGGGTCTAGGACGAACTCGAGCAACGACGGATCACCGGCAACATCCCACGCCGTGGCACCCGCGACAAGGTGACCGCCGGCCGTTGGACCAATACCGGCGCTCGGCCGTCCGTTGGGAACGCCGCACCGACATCCACCAAGGATTTCTCGACCTCGCCGCTGCGCTGACGGGAATCGCTCCGCTCAGCCCTGGAACTGACACCGCTGCGTCGATTCGGATCGACCCAGGTCGGAATGTATCCCGGGATCGACCGCAGTGGCGGTGCGGTTGGACTTGTGGGTCGACGCCGATCAGCATCGAATCAGGTTCCTCGCCTCGTCGGATGGGAATGGGGCTTCCGACAAGTCGACTTCAACAATCTCTCACAGCACGTTGTCGTCACAACTTTGTTGAGCTAAGCCCGCGAACGGCGACCAGGTCGGGTAGACGCATCACCAGCAAGTCGACCTTGAAGGGCGGCCGACGGGTTATCGGTCAGCCCACTCGATCTCCGCGGCAGGCGACGGCGGAGCTGACCCCGGACTACTCAACCGGCCCATCAGGCAAGTCGACGATGCAGGTGGTGCGCTACACCTGGAATACGGTGAGTAACCGTGTTACTGTACGACGGCTTTGCTGTGACGCACCTCATGGTCGACAGCAAACGAGCACACCGAAGCAATGAAGCAAGCGGGTGACGTACATGGAGCGTGTCGTATGGGTCGGCTGAGTCAGCGCGAGTTCGCGAGGGCAGGACGGCTCGGCGTAATGGTGTCTATTCGCCCTGCGACTGCGGTGTCGGCGGTCGGGGCCGACACCGCCGACACGCCTCCCACCATTCCTGCGTAGCCGCTCACCCGCTCCACCTTCGGGTGGCCGACACGTGGCCGCGGACGCGATTCGCCGAACGTAAGAAAGTCCCGAACAACCAAACCCACTCTGCCTGTTTGGTCAGATAAATATGAAGGATCTCGTGATGCCCGCATTCTCGCGCCGCTCCCTGCTGGGCGGTGTTGCCGCGGCCGGCGCTCTCGCTCTCGGCGCACGCTCGGTCGGTTCGGCTGCCCCGGTCGCCGCGCAGCCCAGTACTGTCCCGATGACGAGAGAAGAGCACAGGGTCGTGGTCATCGGCTCGGGATTCGGCGGAGGTGTCAGCGCCCTGCGACTGGCGCAGGCGGGGGTGCCGGTGACGGTGCTCGAACGTGGACTGCGCTGGCCCACCGGCCCCAACGCCGAAACCTTCCCCCGGGCCTCCTCTCCGGACAAACGACTTCTCTGGTATCGCTCCAGCCCGAACCTGTTCGGCCGCCCCATGATCTTCGAGCCCTATACCGGCCTGGTCGAAGCCGTGCCGGGAGTGAACATGACCGCCCTGTGCGCGGCGGGCCTGGGCGGCGGTTCCCTGGTCTATCAGGGGATGTCACTCCAGCCCACCAGGGAAGTCTTCGACACCCACTTCCCGGCCGGACTCGACTGGGCGTTGATGGATCGGGTGCACTATCCGCGGGTGGCCAGGATGCTGAAACTGGCCGAGGCTCCCGACGAATTGGTCGCGAGCGAGAACTACCGGGCAGCAAGGGTTTTCGCCGAACGTGTACAGCGCGCCGGTATGCCGCTGTCGAAGATCCCCATGCCCATCGACTGGGATTTCGCGCTTGCCGAACTGCGCGGGGAGATGAAACCGTCCTACACCAACGGTGACGGGGCGATGGGGGTGAACAACGGTGGCAAACATTCGGTCGACGTCACCTACATCGCGGCCGCCGAGGCCACCGGGCTGGTGAAGGTCGAGACGCTGCACGAGGTGACAGACGTCGAACGCGGCGCCGACGGCCGGTGGATCGTGCACGTGCTGCGCCTGGACACCACCGGTGCGGTGGTCGAGAACAAGATCCTCACCGCAGGCACCCTGATCATGGCCGCGGGCAGCCTCAACACGACTCGCTTGCTGGTTCGCGCGGGCGCCAAGGGGCAGATCCCCGATCTCCCCGACGGACTCGGGCAGGGGTGGGGGACCAATGCCGACCGAATCTACGTCTGGACCGACCCGTCGGCCGAATTCGGTGCGCCTCAGGGCGGTCCGGTGGTCTACGGCAGTAAGAACTGGGACGATCCGCATTCGGCGCACACCGTCATCCAGGCGTCCCTGCCGCCGCTGTCGCTCGACCCGCGCAGCACGATGATGGTCGGTTACGGAGTCAGCGACAGCCGCGGCGCCTTCGCCTACGACTCGGGTCGCGACGACGCGATCCTGCACTGGCCCGCCGACGGGGACAGCTACATTCAGAACGCTCACATCAGCCCCGCCGTGCACCGCATCGCCGGACCTGACGGCATTCTCCTCGATACCAACGCGCTGTTCCCGTCCACCTGGCACCCCTTGGGTGGGGCGAGCATGGGCGCGGTCTGCGACCTCGACGGCCGCGTACACGACCAACCCGGACTTTACGTCCTCGACGGCGCACTGATGCCCGGTAATACCGCGGCCTGCAACCCGTCGATGACCATCGCCGCGGTCGCCGAACGGGCACTGGACAATATCGTCGCCCGCGATATCGGCACCCTCATCTGACCCATGAACACCGGGAACCAAGCAATCGTGAAAATTCCCTTGGACGATCGGCCGAAAGCGCGAGTTCGATGATGAAATCCTCCGATATGACAACCCGCCCCCCTCGGCAACGGACCTCATCGGCCCGGCACGTACCCTTCGCGGTTGTCGCTACAGCAAGCACCATGGTCCTGGGCGCGATACAACCCACCCTCGCACAAGCTCGCGAATACGATTGTGGTGGAGAACATTTCGTAGCGTCCTGGGCGGCCAGCCCTACCGATTCGGTCACGCCGTTGGATGCATCCGGTGGACCCGTCCCGATGACCGTGAACAATCAAACCTTCCGTATGGTCATCACCCCACATCTGGGCGGCACACAGCTTCGTGTCCGTCTGACGAACCGATTCGGACTCACACCCGTCACCTTCGCCACGGTCAGCGTCGGTGATCAGGTGTCGGGTGCGGCCGCAGCGAACATCGCACCGGTTCTGTTCGACGGCAAGTCTTCGACCACGCTCGCTGCCGGAGCCGATGCGCTGAGCGACCCAGTGCCGTTCACCGTCGCCTCGTTCAATCCGTTGGCGGTCAGTATCCACGTCGCCGATTCAGTCGGTCCGCCGACGAAACACTGGAATTCCAACGCCACCTCCTACTATTCCCCCGCCGGTAGCGGCGACCTGGCAGGACAATCCGACCCCGCGCGGTTCACCTCCACGACCAACGCCTGGTTTTACGTCAATGCCCTGGATGTGCTCGCACCCGCCGAGACCCGAGCCATAGTCGCGTTCGGCGACTCCATCACCGACGGCTTCGTCGGTACCACTCCGGTTGCGGTCCCCGCTGACCGCGCGGTGGCCGACACCAACGGACGCTACCCGGACTTGCTGCAACGGCGACTCGACGCCGCTCGCATTCCCCTTTCGGTCGTCAACGCCGGGATCGGCAGCAATCGACTCCTGACCAGCGGCGAACCGCTCCTTCTCGGCCCCAGTGGCCTTTCGCGGTTCGAGCGAGACGTGCTCGAACAAGCTGGAGTCGGCGGAGTCCTTCTCCAAGAGGGCATCAACGACCTCGGTCTGCCCCCACCCGCCGACGCGGCAGCAATGATCGCCGGATATCAGCAGCTCATCACCACAGCACGCCAGCACGGCAAGAAGATCTGGATCGGCACACTGCTCCCAGCCTCCGACGCCGTTGTCAACGGCGTCATGTTGGCCCCCCGTAGCGAGGCTGATCGTCAGCAGATCAACACGTGGATTCGCAGCCAAACCCTTGCCGACGGCATCGTCGACTTCGACGCTGCCCTCCGTGATCCCGCTGATCCCGCAGTCCTGCAAGACGTTTATGCCAGTCCGGACCACCTACACCCCAACCCCGCCGGTTATCGGGCGATGGCGGAAGCGATCCAACTGTCCATGCTCGCGGATACTCGTCCCCCCGTTTGTTGAGCCCGCCGACGCGCGCACTGGCACATGCGTCTGTGAGGCCGCGGGATCGTCGGCATTCGCAGGCCCCTCACCACCCTGGATGCCGGGCACCGGAGGTGCCCGAGCTCGCTGATCTGACATTGCCCGGTTGGGTGAAGCCCCTCGATGTCTCCGACGATCCGAGCGGCGACGGCAGCTTCGCGTTTCCGGTGCCGGCGTGTCAGCGGTGATAGGCCGACAGCGCGGGTCCGGCTCACCAGAGCGGCGAATTGCGCGACGGTCACCCCGCCCGCTAGCAGGTGTCGATTCTTCGACGGTGGCGTTGTCTACGTCCGCACGAGGTTGCCGCGCAGACAACGGGTTTGACGACGCATTCATCTATCAGCGCTTGCCTCCATATGGTGGCGACTCATCCCGAAGAAGGAGCGACAGCAGGTGTCCGAAACGACGAGCATGCAGTCCGACGTCGTCAAGACCGAGGTGCGCGGGAACGTGCTTCTGATCGGGCTGAACCGGCCGGAGAAGAAGAACGCGCTGACCGGGGAGATGTTCCAGGCGCTGGCCGAGGCGTATGAGCGCTACGACCGAGATGACAGTCTGCGCTGTGCGGTGCTCTACGGCGAGGGTGGGGTGTACTGCGCGGGCGTGGATATGACGCAGTTGCGCGAACTCGTCGAGAGTGGCGCGCTTGTCTACGGCGACGGGGACTACGACCCTTTCGGTATCGCGGGTGTCAGGTTGTCGAAGCCGTTGATCGCTGCCGTGCACGGCGTCTGTTTCGCAGGAGGGCTGGAGCTCGCCCTGAGCGGTGAATTCGTCGTCGCTGCCGAAGGCACCCTGTTCGGTCAGCCCGAGGTGTTGCGCGGCGTCTTCGCCTTCTTCGGCGGCGCGGCGCGCTGGGTGGAGACCGTCGGCTACGCGAACGCGCAGCGGTATCTCCTCACCGGCCACCACCTGGATGCCAGGGAGGCGTACCGGATCGGCTTGGTGCAGGAGGTCGTTCCGGCGGCAGAACTGCTCGATCGGGCCCTTCAGCTGGCCAACGAGATCGCGGCAGCGGCGCCGATGGGCGTTCGCTACTCGCTGGCTGTCTCCCGCCGGGCGACCGAGGCGGGGGTTCGGGCCGCCTTCGACATCACTCCCCAACTGCGGGCCGAGATCGTCGGTACCGATGACGCGGCCGAAGGCGTCCGGTCGTTCGAAGAGCGCCGCGCCGGCGTCTACACCGGTCACTGAGCCGGGACGTACCGAGCCACCGCGGATACCCACCTACGAGCTCGACCTACGGGTCGCAAGTGCGCCGCTCGTCGTCGAGAAGAAAGTTGTTATGCGTCAATCATCAATTGTCACCGCGATGCTGTCCGCAGTGGTCTCGGTGCTGGCTCTCACCGTCCTTGCGGCGCCCGCAGCGGCCGACGACCTTCCCGCGTTACCGGCGGACTTCGAGTTCGGTGTCGCTCAATCCGGTTTCCAGTCCGAAGGTTTCAACCAGGACTCCAACTACCTGCGCTACGGCAACGAGGGGAAGCTGCACGAGCCGGTGGGAAACGCCGTGGACTTCTTCCATCAGTACGAGGGCGATGTCGACAGGGCGGCCTCGATCGGGGTGGACAACTATCGCTTGTCGGTGGAGTGGTCGCGCATCGAACCGCGGCCCGGTGTCGACGACCCGGCCGGTTGGGCGTTCTACGATGCGGTGATCGGTCGCATCGTGGCCTCGGGCATGCGCCCCATGATCACGTTGAATCATTGGGTCCATCCCGGTTGGGCGGTCGATCGTGGGGGGTGGAACAACCCGGACATGGCCGCTGCCCTCACCGCTTTCGGACGACGTGTCGTTGATCGCTACGCATGGGCCGAGCCGATCTGGATAACGTTCAACGAGCCGAGCGAATACGTCCGGCGGGAACTGACCTACGGTGGTTTGGCGCCGGCCAACACCGGGACCATGATCGACGGGATCATCGCGGCTCATCGCGCGATCACGACCTACATCCACGCCGTCCAGCTCGGTGGTCAGGTCTCCTCGAACATCGCCTACATCCCCCTGCCCGGGGTGGACCCGGCGCTGGAAGCCGTGTTCTCCGACCGTATGGTCGATTCCTTCGACTTCATCGGCGTCGACCAGTACTACTCGATCGCGCCGTCGGAACTGCCTTCGTTCGTGACCTCGGGCGGCTTGTTCTGGAATCTGCCGCAATCGCCGGAGAGCATATATTACGTGCTGCGCTACTTCGCCGGCAAATATCCGAACAAGCCGCTGCGGGTCATCGAGAACGGATTGGCTACCGACGCGGATCAGAACCGTGCCGACGGGTACCGCCGCGACGACCACCTCCGCGACACCGTCTATTGGATTCAGCGCGCACGCCGAGACGGCATCAACATCGTCTCCTACAACTACTGGAGCCTCACCGACAACTACGAGTGGGGTGAATACGGTCCCCGATTCGGTCTCTACAGCGTCGATACCGTCCACGACCCTGCCCTGACCCGCCGACCGACAGTCGCGGTGGCGGCCTACCGCGAGATCACCGAACACCACGGGGTGCCCTCCACCTACCGGCCGACCCGCCAACCGGCACCGTGCTCACTGATCGCGCTGCCAGACAGTTGCGGCGAGCCGGTGTCGGTCGAGCCGCGCTGACGAGTCTTCGACACCCACCACCACGTTCGGGCTGAGCAGGAGAATCCCTGATGAAACATCGGTCCTTGGTCACACTGGCCTGCTCGGCCCTGGTGCTCACCAGTCCGGTCTCGGCCACCGCGACAGCGGAGCCGATCCCGTCTGTCAACAACTGGAACTGTAAACCTCTGTCCGACAGTGCATTTCCCAGGCCGATCGTCCTCATCCACGGCATCTTCGGCGACATCGAGGACTGGCGAGCGGAGATCGATGACCTCACCACACGCGGCGCCTGCGTGTTCGCCGAGAACTACGGTGCGCATGCCTCGACCGGATACGCACTCAACGGGCTCGCACCCTTGGCGCAGTCCGAAGACGAGCTGTCACTGTTCGTCGATGAGGTTCGTGCTCACACCGAATCCGCCCGAGTAGACCTTGTCGGACACTCCGAAGGAGGCTTGCTCGCCGGTGCTCTCTCCCGGCGACTGGGCCCCAGCGGCGTACACACGGTGGTCTTGCTGGCACCGGCCACCCACGGCGCCGGTCTCAGCGGAACCACCGACCTACTCCACGGTTTGGGCATCGAAGCCACCGTCGACGACATGTTGCGCGCCACTGCCTGCCCGGCCTGCGCGGACATGGCGACCGGTTCGGCATACAGGCAGAAGAACAACAAACCCCCGCTCGCGGCAACCGGCGTGAACTACCACATTCTCGCCCTGCGCGACGACGCTGTTGTATCCCCCGGCGGGACAGCATCGTTCATCGAAGAACCCGGTGTCGAGAATCGATACGCCGATGAACTGTGGCCCGGCTCCGCGTTCCAGCACCCCACCCTTCCTCAACAGCGACCCGTCGTGGATTGGGTGAGGCACAAGCTCCAACGCCAGTGACCGCCTCGATAACTTCGGATGCGAACACGATTGTCGGCAGGGCGCGCTTCGCGCATGGTCAGGCGTTCGACCCGAACCGATCGTGAACGCGGTTCCAGCGCCTGGCCGGTGCAGCGCCTACCTATAAAGAGCGCTGGCAAGTGAGATTTCCTTTGTCGGTCAATTTCGGATGAGTAGGGTAATTCCCGCGGCGACAAAGGCCAGTGCGATCGCCGCGAGGCCGTAGCCGATCTTGTAGTCGCGTAGGCCGGGCACGAACCGGTCCAGTGCGAAACCGCCGGCGCCGGTAAGGGCCAGGCTCGCCGCGGCTACCGCCAGGATCGTTTCGTATTCGACCCCCTTGGGGCTGAAGAAGCCGCCCCATTTCACGGAGATGGCGTTGAGCATCGTGCCGAGGATCGCCGCGGCGGCCAGCGGTGTGATCAGCCCGAGGATCAAGCCGATGCCGCCGAGAGTCTCGCTCACGCCGGCCAGCACGGCGAACGCTTTCGCTGACGGGTAGCCGCTGGCGGCGAAGAAGCGTTCGGTGCCGTCGAGGCCGCCGCCGTCGAACCATCCGAACAGCTTCTGGGTGCCGTGCGCGGCCATCGTCGCCCCGAGGCCGAGGCGGAGCACGAGCAGGCCGGCGCTGGTGGCAGTGGTCGATGTTGTCGTCATGATGTTGTCCTTTTCGTGTTTGCTCGGCTCAGCCGATCTGAATCGAGCGTCGTGCCATTCCGAACCAGTAGCCGTCGATGACGGTGCGTAGGGAGTCGATGTCGTCGAGGCCGGCGCCGAGGCTGAAGAACAGTGGGGCGAAATGCTCGGTGCGCGGATGGGCCAGGCGGGGGGCGGGCGCGGTGTGCTCGAAGTCGAGCAGCGTGTCGAGATCGCGGTCGTCGAGCGCTCGACGGCCCCAGTCGTCGAACTCCGCGGTGAACGAGTGCACGTGCTGGTCGTCGGCGGTCAGCGCTCGCAGGTTGTGGGTGAAGAATCCACTGCCGACGAGCAGTACGCCTTCGTCGCGCAGTGGGGCGAGTAAGCGGCCGAACTTCATCAGGTCCTGCGGATCCAGTGTAGGGATCGAGAGTTGCAGAACGGGGATGTCGGCGTCGGGATACATCTGGGTCAGCGGCACGTAGGCGCCGTGGTCGAGGCCGCGTTCGGGAGCGTCGGCGACCGCGCCGCCGAGCAGCGCGCGGACCCGCGCGGCCAAGGCCGGAGCGCCGGGTGCGGGGTAGCGCACGTCGTAATAGTGCGGAGCGAACCCGCTGAAGTCGTAGACCAGTGGCACGGTTCTGATCGCGCCGATGCTCACCGGCGCCGACTCCCAGTGTGCGGAGACTATGAGGATCGCGCGTGGTCTGGGCAGGTCGGCCGACCAGGCTGCGAGCTCGGCGGGCCAGGTGTCGTGGTCGATCAGTGGCGGAGCGCCATGGGACAGGTAGAGCACCGGCATCGTCACGGTCGTCTCCTTCGGGTCGATTCTAGTCTTGTTCAAATTTGAACAACTAAGCTTGCCCGGATATTCCGCCGCTGGCTAGGGTTGCCGCATGGACGAACCCCGCTGGCTCGACGACGCGGAAATGCGCCTGTGGGACCGATTCCTCGCCGCGGGCGCCCTGGTCGATCGCGCAGTCGACCAGCACCTGAAATCCGAGGGCCTCTCGCACACCCAGTACGAGGTGCTGGTCCGCCTGGCCGCCGCTCCGGACGCCGCGATGCGGATGACCGACCTCGCCGCGGCCCTCTACACCTCCAAGAGCGGGCTCACCTATCAGGTGGGCAAGCTCGAGGAAGCCGGGCTGGTACGCCGGGTCGAGCACGACACCGACGTGCGCGGGGTCAACGCCGTTCTGACCGACGAGGGTCGGGCCCGGCTCGCCGAGGTCGCGCCCAGCCACGTCGCACTCGTGCGCCGGGTGTTCATCGATGTGCTCGATCCGGCCCAGCGTGCGGCCATCGCCGAGGGGCTCGGCGCGGTCACCGCACGGTTGATCGACTAGTACTGCAACGGCACTCGGTTTCAGTATCTTGCCTGCGTGATCATGGATGTTGTTGCAGCCGAACTTGATTCATTGCATGCGAGGATCGGTGGACGGTTCACGCGGTCGGAACCGCGGGCCAGGGCCCGAGAGTATGGGACGGGTCCGATCGCAGGACTGGAGCGCAAGAACGGGTGGACGTTGGCCGAGCGGGCCGGTGAAGTCGGTCCGGACGGGATGCGGCGGTTGCTACGGCGGGCGGACTGGGATACTGACAGGCTGAGAGCATCGCCTTCGGAGTGACGGGAGGCGAACATGTTGAGAAGCGTGTCGTGTCGAAGAGCTGTCTGACAAGTCGAGCAGACCGTTTGAAGGACTGCGACTTCCTTGCCGGACCTGCGCGGAAATCGGCAGTTGCGTGCGTTCGTCAGCTGGTGCCGCGGCCCTCGGGATCGCACGGGCCGCGGCAGATGCGGACGTTCGCGACCGTGCGCCCAGCGGCAATACAGTGCGTTCGGAACATGCCTCAGAGCGCTTGGACGGCATACATCCCCGAGGTCGCTATGGCCACCCCGCCCAAGGCGAAGCGCAGTCCGCGTTCTGGTAGCCGTGGTTGCAGGTGCGCACCGAGATATCCGCCGACCAGCCCACCAACTCCGCAGCTCAGTCCGATCGCCCAGGCTGGGGCGATATCGGTACCACCGGTAGCGATGGCGATACCAAGGTAGGTTGCCGCACCCACGATCGAGGTCACCAGCGTTGAGGTCAACGCGGCCGGGGCGACTTCGGCCAGTGGAACACCTCGGCCGGCCAGGATCGGACTCAGCAATGATCCGCCGCCGATGCCGTAGATTCCGCCCACGACACCGACCAACAGCGCAGCCGTGGTGATGAATCGGTTTGACGGCCGGGGCCTGCCGATCACGGTTCGGTTTGCGGTCCGCAGGCACAACCACACCCCGAGCGGCAACAGCAGTGCCGCCGCGATCAACTTGAACATCGCCGCACTGGGAACCAGGAACACACGCACGAGCGCACCGACGACGACACCGGGCAGGGTGCCTACCAACAGGATTCGAGTCAGCGGGCTGTGTAGCGGCCCTCGTCGGCTGTAGCGCCACAGCGCACCCGGGATCGAGATCACATTGAACAGCAAGTTGGTCGGAGTCACCGCCGGGCTGGGCACCCCCAGCAGACTGATCTGTACCGGTAGCAGGAACACCGCGCCCGATACCCCGACCGGAGCGGTCAGCATCGCGACGACCAGCCCTGCCACGAACCCCGCCACCAGCACATTCACCCACGAAACTATCCCAGCTCCGGGGTGGGGCCGAAACTATTACCCTATAACCGGGCTCACCGAATGGTTGCCGGTGCTCACCGACCTGACCGGCATGCTGACCGCGAAGCCGCCCCGCAGACGGGCGGGCCCGTCGATTGGCTCGGTCGTCCTCGCCCCCGGGTCATCGTAGGCATTTCGAAGGTAGCAACGCTACGAGGACCTTGGAAATATCATCGCGGACACCCATGTCGTCTCCCAGGATGAGCTCTCCGATAGTCGACGTGGTCAGCGAGCGCTGCGGCTGGGACGGTGCCCGATTTTTAGGCCACCGGCAGCAAGGGTTCGTGCATAGCTTCGGCGCGCAAACCTGCGAGCTTCGGGACACGCTCATCTGGGAGACACCCAGTCGTTCGGCGAGCTCGCCTTGAGAAGGCGTGTCGTAGAACCGCCAGACCAAACAACCGGCGATCCTCCGGGGACAGTTGCGCTAGCAAGGGCGCGACGATGATCGTGTCCTCGGCGAGACGGTAGTGGGGATCGTCGGCGCCGAAGGCGTCGGCCACTTGTTGCCTGGCGATAGCGGACTGCGGCGGACTTCGGCCAGCGGCTTCGGCAACCGGGTACTTCTCCGATACGAACTTCCGCACCGTCTGACGCGCCACCTTGCGTAGTTCAGAGAAGCCTGCCTGACCTGCCCGGTCTTCGTCACCACCCCCGAATTCCTTCCCCAGCACCGCCGCCAACTCGAACAGCGTGGACTTGGACGAGCGGTCGCGCTAGGCGGGCCGCTGCTGGCGATGCCTAGCGGCGGCTATGTGCGCGCAGCCGGAGACCTGCAGGCTTGAGGGTGAGAGTTTCGCGGACGTCGAGGTCATAGCCGGGGTCGGATTCCAGGTCGAACTGGTGTAGAAGCACCGCGAGGGTGACCGCTATTTCGTGGTACGCGAACTGGCGTCCGATGCAGGCACGGGGGCCGGTACCGAATGGTTTGTAGACGCGGGGCGGTAGGCCGCGAAGGTTGTCTGGCAGGAACCGGTCTGGGTTGAACTGATCGGCATCGGGGCCCCAGGCGGCGGGGTCTCGGTGGGCGGCGAGGAGTAGCACCAGTACCCAGTCCTTCTTGGCGAATCGATAGCGGCCGCACAGCGTGGTGTCGTGCTTGGCCCGGCGGAAGTACCCGGGGCCGGTCGGCCACAGCCGCAGGGTTTCGTCGATGACGCGGCGCAGACTGCGCAGTTTTGCCACGTCGTCGTAGCGGATGTCCGGGAATTGCGCTGTGGGCCAACGCTCGTCGAGTTCGGCGCGGACGGTCGCGGCGATGTCGGGGTGGGTCGAGAGATAGTGCAGAGCGAAGGCGATGGTGTTGGCGGAGGTCTCGCTGCCCGCGATGAGGAAGGTGAGGATCTGGTTTCGGATGTTGACCGTGTCGAGACGTTCCCCGGTTTCTGGGTCGACGCTGTCGAGCATGAGATCGAGGATGTCGCGATACTCACGATGGGGATCGCCTTTGCGGGCTTCGATGATGTCGTCGACGACAGCGTGCGCATGTGTCAGGTCGGCGTTGTGTCGATCGTGGTCGTCGCGGCGGAAGACCCTGTCGAACAGGGGGAGTACATCGGTGCGGCGGTTGGCGTAGGCGAGCTCACGCACCATCGCTTCGACGAACGAACCGCTGTTCGAATCGGCCAGCGAACCGAAGGAATGCGAGAACCCCGCGCGCGCAATGATTTCGAACGTCAGCTTGTTCGTCGTCGCCGGCACGTCGATCCATTCCGGTGTCGTCGACCAGAGGTCGGTCAATTCGCGGACGGTGTCGGTGATCGCGCCGTGGTAGTTGGCCATCGCCGATTTGGTGAAGGCGGGGGCGAGGATGGTGTGTGCTGTGGCCCAATTCGGCTCGGAGTTGTAGGCGGTGAACAATCCGTCGCCAGCCAGCGGTCGCAGTTTGATCAGCGCGTGTCCGACGTGTTTTTCCCATCGCGACTCGTCGTTGACTTCTTCGACGGCCTCGACCCCGGTGACGATGATCGCGGGGTAACCGAACAGCTTCTGTTCGAAGACCGGCCCCAACTCCCGAGCTTGCTCG
This sequence comes from Nocardia salmonicida, assembly GCF_036142455.1. Taxonomy (NCBI): domain Bacteria; kingdom Bacillati; phylum Actinomycetota; class Actinomycetes; order Mycobacteriales; family Nocardiaceae; genus Nocardia; species Nocardia salmonicida. The sequence goes on along the minus strand of NZ_CP108014.1, from coordinate 2,899,053 downwards.
GCCAGGCGTTGGCATGGCTTCGCGAAATCGGTGGTCAGAACGTCGCCGAGCAGCGGTAGCCGAAAGCGGGGATGCGGTAGCTTCGCGGATAGCTCTGTAGCGGTGGTCGTCTCGATCATGTTGTGTCCCTACGTCTTCTGGGTCGGTGATTCGGCTGGTCGGTGCGAAGCGGACCGGTCGGCGGCGACGAACCGATGGGCAGGCGACCACCACTTGGCCAGTCGCAACAACTCCGATACCTCGTCTGCGAGGTTCGCTGAGGTCGAGGTAGGTAGCGGCGTTGCCGTCTCGGCACGCGGTGTGATCCCCTCGAGACGATCGTGGGCGGCCCTCGCCAACTGCAGTGCGAGGGTGGCTGTGCCCCATTCGGATCTGGGAATATGCTCTCGCGCAGTGAAAGTCGCGAACATGTCGGGTTCTACGTCGTGAGCGAAGGAGCGCAGCCCGAGCATGGCGTCTCGTATTTCGACCGTCGCACGGTGTAGCTGCAAGGTAGTGATCCGTCGCTCCGACTGGCGCGGCCCAAGCGGAAGTCGACTGTCGGGGAACAATGCCACCATCGCTTGCCATAGTGGACGTAACTGGCGCCACTGCCTGCTTGTCGTGTCGTAGCCGAGCCATCGCGTCGCTGACCGTAGTGGCGGCGCGGCTGACACGGCCACTATGACGGCAGCGATCCAGAAGAAGTTCCGCGGATGGGTCTGCATCCGGTACTCGACGGAATCAAGAAGGTGCAGTTCCTGTAGGACCGCGAGCACCAGCGCGATAGCGGTGGTGACTCCGATGGTCGCTCCGGCTGCCGCGATGCCCGCGAGAACAAGCTTCTCGCTGCGGATCACGCCGGGCTGCCGGTATTCGGTGCGGCACCGGCTGACCATCACATATGCCAGGTAGGTCGGCAGCACCGAGAAACCGACCCACACCAGCACCCCGTCCCAACCGCCGGCTATTTCGACGGGCATGTGGGCGCGTCGTGCTCGTGTACCGGCGATGAGCATGAGGGCCGACAACGCGACAGCGACGGATGCAAACCGAAGACATTGTTGCCGTGCATGTTTGGTATTCCAGCCCGACAACATGCCGACCACGCAGAGGAACGGTGCGATGGAGCAGACGATCGTGCACAGCGTCAATTGCTGAATCGCGGTCACACTCAGCGGGGTGTGCTCGGCGATCGCGTGCTGTACTGCGCGTTCACGCAGCAGTTGGGTCGCGAGAATGATGGTGAGGGTCGTGTTCAGATACCGTTCGGGCGTGCTGCTGGCGAACCAGCGCCAACGTGCGCACACCACCAGCGTCATCGCGACGATGATCGGCCATGCGATCGTTGCCGATACCGCCGAGGTCATTGCTGCCTGAAAAGAACATTGCGCAGACCCTGGCTAGGGCGGTCGGCGGTTGCCGCGACCATGACCAAGGTGGCAAAGGTCTCCGCTTCGCGCTCCAGGCGGTCACCGTAATCCGAGCGTCCCAGCACCGCTCGCACCGTCGCCGGGTCGAGGTCTGGAAAAGCCGAGTGGAGCAACGGATCAGGGGCTCGCGCGTTCTCGGCAGTGCCAGCGGCGCGATCGTGACCGAGCAGCATGTGACCGAGTTCGTGGCACACGATCTGATCGATGTGATACTCCGAGGTCGCGGCCTCGTAGATGATCACGTCCTCGCTGTCGCGCATCAGCCAGATGCCGCACGCGCTGTCGGGCGTCACCGGCAGCTCTAGGTCGGCCGTCGAGATCAGGGTGATGGGCCGACCGCGCAGCGCGGCGACATTCTCGACGAACGTAGTGCGGTGCCACGGCCGGGGAATCGGAAGCCGGGTAACCAGCTTGTCGATTCGCTTCGTCGAATTCCTCATGACGCCGTAGTCCCCACCGGTACGTCCACCCCCAGATCAGCGATCCTGCGACTCGATCGGAGGCAGATTCTCGATCTCGCGCGCACGATCAACGATAGCGGCGATGCTGTCCAACGTGCGAGGCGTAAGCCCCGATGCCCGCAACGCCAGGCCGCGTACCCCGGAATCTTTCATCGCTTGCAGCAGATTCAGCTGAGCAGCGGTCGACTCGTCAGGCTCGGCATCGAGCAGATACGACGCGGACACTCCGAAGAACTGCGCGATCGCGCGCAGATGCTGCACCGTCGGGTTGGACTTCATGCCCGACCGAAGTTGCCACAGATACGCAGGGCTGATCGACACCCCGGTCTCCTCCGTGATCGCGGCCGCGGCAGCGGCATTGGACAGCGGCGGCACCGATGGCTTGCGCATCACCTCGAACAACCGATTGATCTTCGCGGCCAAATCGGTTGGGCTCTCGGGGTTTTCGTGCTGTTGCCCGTCCACTGTTCCCCCCCCTCCTGCGAAATACGGCCGTTTACACCACAGTACAATAGACGGCCATTGACATGTACCAGCGTGCATGACACAGTCGGTTCGTGTACATCAGTACATGTCACTCGGTCTGGATGTGTACTGACGTGGAGGGGGGTCAGTACATGCTGGACTAGGTCGGCGAACGCCGACGGCAACACTCCGGTCGATGAAGCCCGGAGTGTTGCGTCTAGCAGGCTCGGCCATGCCGGTTGGTCTCAGCCCAGGGAAGTAGTGCTGCCTGTGGCGGGTGCTCGAAGCAGAGCAGGGTCGTCAGTCGGCTCCGATGGCGGTGTAAGCGTGCGGGGGAGCAAGGACACGGTCGCGGCCCCCAATATCGCAGGCACCACGAAGGTGAAGAACCCGACCCGTGACGAGGCGAACGTGGTCGTGGCGATCGACAGGTACGTGGGCCCTGCGATCGCGCCGAGCCGGCCGACTCCGAGCCCGAATCCGAGCCCGGTGCCCCGCAGCGACGGGGGGTAAAAGGTGGTCATGCAGGCGATGACCATGCTTTGGCAGCCCAAAGATCCCAGGCCCGCCAGCGCCGAAACCACCAGCAGCAACGGTCGCGGCTGGTTGGTGCTCAGGACCAGCAACGACACCGCGGCCAGCAGGAAGGTTCCCATGGTGACCAGCTTCAGATGCCCGCGGTCGGCCAGCGCGGCGGCGCCGAGACCGCCGAAACTGGCGCCGATGGTGAAAGCGATCAGGAACTCGAGTGAGGAACTCAAGTTGTAGCCGCTCTTCATCATGATGGTCGGAAGCCAGGCAGTGGTGCTGTAGACCAGCGTCATGCTCATGAAGGTTGCGATCCAGAACAGGATGGTGTCGCGTCGGTAATGGGCAGTCAGTAGTTTGCCGACCCCTTCGGGTGCCGAGGTGTGGACCCGATGTGTCGGGCCGGCGGGGACCAGACGCCAGATCACCGGTGCGAGCAGAATCGGCAGGGCACCGATCAGGAACAATATCTGAAAGTGCATGTCCGGCAGCAATACTCGACCCAGCACCGCCGAGGCTGTGCCGCCGATGCCGATGGCGCCCAGGGCGATCGCCAGGTGCATGGTTCGCCGATGTGCCGGGGCGCCGTCGGTGACGAAGGCGCTCACCAGTGGGGCGAGAGCACCGACGCCGATTCCGGTGCAGAACCGGGCGGCGCTGAGCATGTCGAGGTTGGGTGCGAAGGCGGCTAGGAGCATCGACATCGAGATCCATGACACCGCAGCGACCATCGGGATGCGCCGTCCCCACCGATCGGCTGCCCAGCCCGCGAGTATGGAACCGACGGGCATGCCGAGCGCGGTAATGCTGCCGAGTGTGCCCAGGGTCGACGGACTCGCACCCCACGCCCGATCGTGTAGCAGACTGGGGCCGATGGTGCCGAGGGTGAACAGGTCGTAGCCGTCGACGAACAAGATGAGGCAGGCCAGAGCGAGGACGCCGGCCTGTTTGCGGGTCGCGGGTGGGGTGGTGGTTGCGGTCATGGGACTTCCTTGTCTGTGACCTGGTGTGCGGACGAACTTGTGGAGAGAAGGTGCTGTGCGACGCGGGGTGGGTGCCCGATCGCTTGCCGCAATACCTCGCGCGCGCGGGTAGGGTCGGCGTCGGTCCAGGCGATGTGCTGGTCGGGCCGCACCAGAGCGAGACCGGTGCCGGGGTGCTCGACCAGATCGAGCGGAATAGCTTCGGCTCGGGCAGCTTCGATGAATTCCGCGACGATCGGCTTGGTGAGGTCGCCCACGAGGGTGAAGCCGTCGCCGAGGTGGTCGTAGAGAGAATCACCCGGCCCGATCCATCGATGCGGCAGTCGAGAGCCTGCCTCGCCGATGATCGCGGGCGATCCTTGGTAGCCGTAACCGAGGACCAGGCCCAAGCTGTGGAACTCGCTGTCCTTGGCTTGCTGGACAGCGTGGGCGACGGCGGGTCGGATCGTGTCGAACTCGGCGTCGGTTCCGACCAACCGGGGGTCGGTGAGTTCGGGCGCCAGGGTTGCCATATTTCGCGCGGCTTCGACAATTGTCTGCGCCGCAACGGGTTTGCGTTCGATACCGTAGCTGGAGAGCAGCGAGCGCGGTGCCCAGCCGTTGAGTACCGCACCCAGCTTCCAGCCGAGGTTGACCGCGTCGCCGATGCCGGTGTTGAACCCGTGCCCGCCCCAGGGCGGATTGAGGTGGGCGGCATCGCCGACGAGGAAGACCCTGTCAGTGGAGTAGTGGTCGACCAGCAGCAGCTTGGCCTTCCACGGATCGGTGGCGATGACCTCAGCATCGATATCTGCACCGACCAGCGCTCGAACGATGCGCAAGGGATCGCGCTCACCCTCGGCCGCGGTGACGCCCTGGGCGATGCACCACCAGGTGTCGTCGAGATCGAGTCGGCCGATCAGACCCGGCTGCTGTGGGTGCAACACCCAATAATGGATCGCGGGTCCATGGGGGACCTGCTCGGCGAGCCCTGGTGCGCGGAACACGATATTGAAGTTGGGGCGTTCATCGGCGCTGCCTTGGTATTGGGCCCCCATCGCTGATCGGACGGTGCTCCATGCGCCGTCCGCGCCGACGAGATAGTCGGCGCGGATTTCGGTCACGGTGCCGTCGGGGCCGGACAGCGCCGCGGTGACACCCTCAACATCTTCGGCGACGGTGCCCACCGTCCAACCGAGGCGTAGATCGGCGTACGGCGAGGCCGTCGTCGCCTCTCTGAGAACCATCTCGATAGTGGGTTGCCCTACCTGCTGTCCCGGTTCGGCGACGAGGTCGTCGCCGGTCAGGTCCAGGCCGAAACAGCCGTGGAAGCGGGTGATCTCGCGATGGAGCAGTCCCGTCGTGAACACCGCCTGATCGGACCAGGAGACCGGTATCGCGGCGCGGGCACGAACGGTGTCGGCCAGGCCCCACCGGCGGAACAGCTCCATCGTGCGTGCGGAGGTGGTCTTGGCGCGCGGACGTGACCACGACACCTCCGCTCTGGGCTCGACGACGACCGAACGTACACCGTGGTGGGCGAGTTCGATTGCGGTCGCCAATCCGACGGGGCCGCCGCCCGCGATCAGGACCGGGATGTGCTCGGACACGCATCGCTCCTTCGCTGCTCGGGTGATCGAGGATTGCCGTAGATCGGTGACATGGCTGTCGAATGCTGATCGGTCATTTCGCCGGCGCCGGTGCGGGGGAGGGGGCCGGCTGGGTGATGGTCGTGAAGTACTGCACGGCCGCCATGATCGCGACTGGTGCCGTGACCAGCAGCTGACCGGTGAGGGTTCCGAGGGCGTTCTCGGCGTCGAACCGGGGCGTGAGGGTCGCCGTACGGTCCTTGACCTCTGCCGTGATCGGGAACACGAAATCGTCTACTCGGAAGGACAATTCGGTGCCGGCGACCGTTGTTCCGTTCGCCGACCTGATGGCGAGAACGCCGCGGTCGACCACGATGGCGCCGGAATCGAGGCTGATCTGCGTGGATTTCTCCGTCGCTGTTGTCGAGAAGTGCACCGCGGCGTCGGCGGGTTCTGCCGAGGCTAGTGCCGGGACAGCGCCGAGCACGGTGGTGAGCAGGACGGAGGTGACGATCATCTTCTTCATCACGGGTGCCGGCGAGTAGCGTGGCCCGTTCGGTGTAGTTGGCGATGCGCATCATTGCGCCCTTCATCTGAATGGTCGGGAGTCCGCGGTGGCTTCTCATCGCTGTGAATGCCGCGTGTTGCAGCGCGGTGATCGGTCGTCGACAGACTCCGGATAGATCGAATGCAGGAATCGGCTTCGAGTGAGCCGGGCGATCGAGCTGGTGTCAGGGGCCGGCCTCGAATCGATGTCTTATCTTTTGTCGAGTGGTGGCTGTCACAGGTGTTGCATGCCACTCAGTGGCACAAATGGGAGCGAAGTCGTGGGACTCGACAATGATCCGGATGTACCGGCCAAGAACACCGGAGAGCCGGTCCTCGACCGTGCTTTCCGGCTGCTGGGTGCCTTCTCCGCAGCCGAGGAGCGCCTGTCGTTGACCTCGCTCAGCGTGCGCAGTGGGCTACCTAAATCGACCGCGCTGCGGATGGCTGGCAGGTTGGTGGAATTGGGCGCCATGGAACGCACCGGCGACGGGCACTACGTCATCGGCTTGCGGCTCTACGAGATCGCCTCCTTGGCACCGCGCAGCCACGGGCTTCGCGCTCTGGCGTTGCCGTATATGGAGGATCTGCACCTGGCGACCGGCCAGCACGTGCTGTTGGCGGTTCGGGACGGGTACGAGGCAGTGCTGATCGAGCGGCTCTCGGCGCACCGGGCGGGACGTGTGATGTACCGGGTCGGCGGGCGAATGCCCTTGCATGCCACCGGGGTGGGCTTGGCGCTGCTGGCGTATGCGCCGGGCGAGGTGCAGGAGGAGATTCTGCGCGGCGACCTCACCCTGCAGCCGGAGAACCTCGTCAGAACGCCACCAGAGCTACGCAGGATTCTTGCCCGGGTGCGTGTTGAGGGGATCGCGACGACCATGCGCCCTTACCCGGACCCGATGGTCTCTGTCGCGGCGCCGATTCTCGGGGCGCGCAAGGTCATGGTTGCGGCGCTATCGGTGGTGGCGCCGACGGGTTCTGTCGATGCGGGATCCCTGCGGCCGGCCGTGGTCGCGGTCGCTCGCGCGATCTCTCGTCAGCTGGGTCACCGCGATGCCGACCAGTCGACTTAGGAAAACCACGACGACTGCGACGGTGATGTTGCGGACGTGCGAACTGCCCGCGTCACAGAGGTCGGCAAGATTGTGCTGTGTAGTGACGAGAAGGCAATCAGAAACCAGCGGGATGGCCGAGTTGCATGTCCTGAATCGCAGGTCTGGTAAAGGCCGTGTTCAAGCGTCGCGGAGTACGAGTTGCCGGGAGATCTCGGCGGCAGCATCGCAGACTGCGCTTTCGACATCGCGCAGCTGTGTTCGCGGCACTCGGGCAGCGAGGGCGGCGATGCTGACCGCTGCACAGACTGCCCCGTTGGCATTGCGAATGGGGGCGGCGACGCCCAGGATATGCGGATCGAGTTCGCCCTGTGAGACAGCGAAGCCGACCTTGCGGATGTGGGCCAGACGCTTTCGCAAGAGGTCGGGCTCGGTGAGGGTCTTGGCGGTGAACCGTTCGAGTGGTGCCAGTTCGAGTACTGCGGTTACTTCGGCGGGGTCGGCCCATGCCAGTAAGACTTCGGCGGCAGCGCCGGCGTTGATCGGCAACACCTGGCCGCGTTCGTAGGACAACCGCACGGCCTGTTGGGCTTCGACGAGGTCGAGGCAGACCACAGACCGTCCGGAGCGGCGGGTGAGCAGGACGGTCTCGTTGATCTGCGCTGCCAGTGATTGCATGACAGGTAAAGCGGCTTCGGATAGCCCGAGACCAGCGCGGGCCAGCCGGGCGAGTTGGAAGATTCTCGGTCCCAATCGAAATCCGCCTGCTGCTTCCTCGATGAAGCCGCCGGTGGTGAGGCTCTGTAGATAGCGATAACCTGTCGACCGCGCGACGCCCAGTTCGGTGGCAACTTCGCTGCCGGTCCACACCGGCTTGTCGGCCGAGAACAAGAGCAGGATGTCGAGTGCTCGATCCGCGGTTGAATTTCGTTCACGGTAGGTGCTGTTCGACGGCACGTTGCGTTCGGTCATGACGACACGGTAGACGGCATATCATGTCCTGTAAAACAGGATGTTGCTGTTGATATGTAGGACTGTGATTCTACGGTGAGTCCTGGAGCAGCTGAGATGGCTCCACTCGTGCCCGCACGTTCATCGAAGGGAAGTCATGGAAGACGTCAAGGATGCAGTGGTCCAGGCGAGTCGAGCGTTGGCCGTCAGCGGCCTGGGTGACATGGTCTGGGGACATGCCTCGGTGCGCGACCCGCACGGGGGTGGCGTGTGGATGAAGGCGTCCGGCTGGGGGTTCGAGGAGGTGGACCGCGACAAGGTCGTGTTGGTATCCCCGTCCGGCGACGTGGTCGAGGGCGCGGGGCCTCGCCATCTGGAATTTCCGATCCATACAGAGGTCATGGGCGTTCGCCCCGATGTAGGCGCTGTGGTGCATACGCATGCGCCGACGTTGGCGGCGTTCGCCTCGCTTGATTGCGACTTGCTCCCGATCTCTCATGACGCGGTCCCGTTCACTTGTCCGCAGTTGCCCCGTTTCACCGAAACCGGGTCTCTCATCGCGACGCGCGAATTGGGCGCAGCGCTCGCGCGCAGTCTGGGCGAGGCGAACGCGGTTCTCATTCCCAATCATGGTGCGGTGACCGTCGGCGCTGATGTGGGCACTGCGGTGATGTATGCGGTCCTCCTCGAACGAGCCTGCCGTACACAGCTTCTCGCCGCCGGGGCCGGTGGCCCGCGGGTGTGGTCCGATGACGACGAAGTTCGGTTCAAGCGCGATCAAGTCTGGAACTCGGCGCAGCTCGACGCGGGCTGGCGGTACCTGACCAGGCGAGTCGAAATCGGCCCGGAGGACGGGCTAAGCCGATGAAGTGAGTGCCGTCGCGAGCGCGCGTAGATCCGGCAGTGCTGCGGCAATCCTTGCCTGTGCTTGCTCGCTGAGTTGCGCAAGCGCGCCTGAGACGCCCGCGTCCAGCCTGTCTGCGAGTTCGGTGCTGGCGGCGAGCATTTTCGGCGTCGGATGCAGCTGCACGACGCGCCCATCGGCGGGGTCGCCGCGCCGCTCGAGGAAGCCGTCCTTGGTCAGGTTGGAGACCAAGGTGCTGACATTGTTGGCCTGCATATGCAGCGCCTCGGCGATCTCGCGGACGGTGATCCCGGGTTTGCCATCGACAAGCCTCAATACCTCGACCTGAGCGAGAGGGCGGGGGGTCTCTCCCTGTGGTGACCCCTGGCTCTGGCGGAGCGCTCGGTTCAGCGCCCACATCGTGCGGGTGAGGTCTGCGGGCAGGTCGTCGCGGGATCTGGGCACACTGCAGCTTACCTCTAGCGATAGATGCTTTTGGCTCTCGTTGTGTCCTGCATTACAGGATGCATATTTTGTAATGCAGGACACTGTCGTAGCGTGACGGCTATGCCGATTGATACGACCGCTGGTGTTGCGCGCGTCGGCGCGGACACCTTTTCCTGGGAGCGAGTAGTCCTGGACGACCCCGGCCCCGGCGAGGTGCTGGTCCGCCTGGTGGCAACCGGTGTCTGCCATACCGATCTGTCTGTTCTGGCCGGGCGTTTACCGACACCGCTGCCAGCGGTTCTCGGACACGAGGGCGCGGGGGTCGTCGAAGCCGTCGGAGAGGCGGTATCCACCACACAGGCCGGCGACCGAGTCGTACTGTCCTTCACCTCCTGCGGCGCTTGCCCGCGCTGTCGTACCGGTAGGCCGACCCAGTGTCCGACCTACTACTTCGGTGCTGCACGACCGGACGGGAGTACACCGATTCGCGATCACGCGGGGGCGCCTATCGGAGGACTGTTCTTCGGTCAGTCGTCCTTGGCTTCCTACGCCGTTGTATCCGAGCAGAGCGTGGTCCCTGTTGCCGTCCGCGACGAAGACGAGCTGGCCATGTTCGCTCCGATCGGCTGTGGAATCCAGACGGGTGCGGGTGCTGTACTCAATCTGCTCGAGCCCGAACCAGGCAGCCGGATAGCGGTTTTCGGTGCAGGCGCCGTCGGCCTGTCCGCAGTCATGGCCGCGACCCTGTCGGGCACGGCGGACATAGTCGCCGTCGATCGGGTCGAATCCCGACTCGACCTGGCTCGTGAACTCGGTGCCACCGCCACGGCACGCAGCGTGGAGGGCTTGCACGACTTCGACTACGTCATCGAGACAACGGGTGTACCCGAACTTCTCGAACGTGGTCTCGAAGCAGTTCGACCCGGCGGCACGGTGGCCATCGTCGGCGCACCCCCGGCGGGTACACGCATCGGTGTCGACGTCAACGCCATGATCGACGGTCGCACGCTGCTCGGCGTGACCGAAGGCGGCAGTGACCGCACCACTTTCATTCCTGCCTTGATCGACCTGCACCGCGCCGGCCGACTGCCGATCGATCGGCTCGTGCGCTTCTATCCACCGTCCGAGTTGGACCGAGCTGTCGCCGACGCCCGCAGCGGCATCACCATCAAACCCGTCATCCGATTCGAGGCCTCATGACAATTCCGCACGCTCGCAACCTGATCGATGGCACATGGCGCGAGGGCCACGCCGTCGGCTCGAGCATCGACCCGGCGACGGGCGAGCAGCTGGGTACCTTCGCCGATTCCGGCGAAGTCACCGCTCGTGCCGCCATCGATGCCGCTCGTCAGGCATTCGACACCACCGCTTGGTCTTTCGACCGCCGGGCTCGCGCCGACGCGCTGTTCGCACTCGCCGACGCTATGTCCGCCCGCCGCGACGAATTGGTCGAGCTGTTGTCCAGGGAGAACGGTAAGAAGCTGGCCGACGCCGCCATGGAAATCGACTCGACGATCCCGAAGCTGCGCTACAGCGCCGCCCTGGCGCTCACCGATACCGGCCGTGCCGCAGAGATCGCTCCGGGAATGTACTCGATGCTGCTGCCCCAGCCGATCGGCGTCGCTGCCGTGATCGTCCCGTGGAACTCGCCGGTCATCCTGGCTGTGCGATCATTCGCGCCCGCGCTCGCCGCAGGGTGCACGGTGGCCATGAAGATGCCCGCGCAAACCGCGCTCACCAATGGGCTGCTCTACGAACTGATCGCCGAAACCATGCCGCCCGGTGTACTCAACGCGTTCACCGAATCAGGTAATGAGGGTGCCCCACTGCTGGTTTCGGACCCCGACACCGATGTCATCAGCTACACCGGGTCGACCGATATCGGCCGTGCCATCATGGCGGCCGCTGCACCTGGGCTCAAGCGAGTCTCCCTCGAACTCGGCGGTAAATCCCCGATGATCCTGTTCGACGATGCCGATCTCGACGCGGTCGTCCCGGTCCTGACCGCGGCGATCACCACATTCGCCGGGCAATTCTGCATGGCGGGGAGCCGAATCCTTGTCCAGCGCGGCATCTCCGACGAGCTCCGCGCCAGAATGGTCGATTCCCTGTCGCATGTCCGGGTCGGTCCCGGAACCGACCCGGACACTGATATGGGACCACTGATCGATCGTGCGGCCGCAGAGCGGGTAGACCGCGCGATCGGTGACGCCTCCGACTACGCCCAGGTGCTGGTACGCGGGGGCCTGATCAACCCGGTCGGCTCCGACGCATTCGTTCGCCCCGCATTGATCGAGGTAGCCGACCTGTCCACGCCGATTGTCCAAGACGAGGTCTTCGGGCCGGTGGCAACCTTCGAGATCTTCGACGACGAGTCCGACGCCATCGATCGTGCCAACGCCACCCAATTCGGTCTGGCCGCCTCGATTTGGACCCGCGACGTCGACCGACCACTGCGTCTGGGGCGCCAGATCGATGCGGGCACCGTCTGGACCAATACCTGGGGCGTCACCCACGACCAGATGGAAGAGGGGGGATTCAAGCACAGCGGCGTCGGTCGACTCAACGGTCATCGAGCCCTAGAAGAATTCCAAGAGCTCAAACACTTTGTCCACCAAGGCAAGTAACGGACTGTAGCGAGGAACAATGCACAATTCGGATCACGACGTGGTGATCATCGGCGCGGGTCCGGTCGGACTGGCGGCCGCGCGCATGCTCGGACTCCGTGGCCACAACGTCGCCGTAGTGGAACGCTGGCCAGAGCTCTACCCGCTCCCGCGAGCGGTACATTTCGACGACGAGATCGGACGGGTCTTCGGTTCGATGAATCTGACCGCAGAGATCGAAGCGGTCTCGGACGCTGTGCCTGACCACTACGAATGGCGCAACGCGGCGGGGGCAGCGTTGCTGCGCATCGACTGGTCCGGCCGTGGGCCGAACGGGTGGCCCACGGCCAATTTCTTCTCCCAGCCTCAGCTCGAGCAGGTACTGGCGGCCTCGCTCGAGAACATGCCCGATGTGACGCTGATCCGCAGTGCCGATGTTGTCGATATCGAAGAACGAGCCGACGTTGTCGTCGTGGGGGCAGCTGACACGGTGATCGCCACACCGGGAAAGCTCACTCAGGCGACTGCGGTGACGCGCACGTTCACCGGGCGCTACGTCATCGGCTGCGATGGCGCGAACAGCCTGGTACGTCGGCATATGGGCGCCTCGTTGCACGATCAGGGCTTCTTCTTCGACTGGCTGATCGTCGACACTATCCCGACCGATGACCTGGTCTGGTCACCGCAGAACTGGCAGCTGTGCGACCCGGCACGCCCCACCACGATCGTATCGGGTGGTCCAGGTCGGCGCCGTTGGGAGTTCATGCGCCTGCCTGGCGAAGACCCCGCTGAGCTCGGCACGCTCGACAAGGCATGGGAGTTGCTGGACGCGTGGGGTCGAACGCCGGCCAACACTGAGTTGGAAAGGCACGCGATCTACACCTTTGCCGCGCGCTGGGCAGATCGTTGGCGTGCGGGGCGACTGGCGATCGCCGGTGATTCCGCACACCAGATGCCACCCTTCGCCGGACAGGGTATGTGCTCCGGCCTGCGGGATGCGGCCAACCTCACCTGGAAACTGGACCGCGTACTGCGCGGCGTCTCGGAACCCGAACTGCTCGACACCTACACCAGCGAACGCAGTGTGCATCTTCAGCACGCGATCGCCATGTCCGTGGAATTGGGAAAGGTGATCTGTGTGCTCGACCCTGAGCAAGCCGCCCACCGTGATGCGCGCATGATCGCCGGCGGGGCCGATCCCGCGGTAGTGCTGCCGGTCGCGGCCCGACCTGTTCTCGGCGTCGGCGCTGTGCGCGTCGGCGACGGGCTGGCAGGCACGCTGGCCCCGCAGTTCTCGGTCACTGCCGATCGAACTCGGCAATTGCTCGATGCGGCAACCGGATACGGCGCATTGCTTCTGCTCGCGACCGATGAACCGGCTGTCACGGTGGTAGGCGAGTCGGTGCACCAGGCGTTGACGGCCGGCGAAGTCGCTCCGGCGACCATTGCTGCTAGCGGCAGTCCCGATCTTTTCGACCACAGCGGCGCGTGGTCGCAGTGGATGACCGCCCACGAGGTCGCTGCGGTTCTGATACGGCCCGATCACTACATCTTCGGCGCGGTCTCGACGATCGACGAAGCCCGCTCGCTGGCTGCCGAATACGCGACCTGCCTGATGACCGGCAACGCGATGCCAGCCCCTACTTCCGGCGTCTCCTGACGTATCGAACACCATCCAGAGGAGAAACTCTTCATGCGTATCGCCAATGTGCACGGCCGCGGTGTCATCGTTTTCGGTAAAGACGGTGACGAAAGGGCAGCCGATATCGCAACAGCGTCCAGCGGCCGCTTCGGCCCCGATTTCGCCAGCATCTACTTGAATTGGTCCGCCCTGCGCGATTGGGTGGCCGAACTGTCGCCCGAGCGCCTGCAGAACTACTCGTTCACGCTGGACCGCGCTCAGCTGGGCGCGCCGTCGCCGTCGCCTCGGCAGGTGTTCGCGGTAGGCCTGAACTATCGCGCGCACGCCGCGGAGTCGGGGTTCGAGGTTCCCGAGCACCTGCCGCCGGTGTTCACCAAGTACGTCTCCAGCTTTTCCGGCCCCGACACCACCGTGACCATCCCCGATGGCGGCAACGTCGATTGGGAGGCCGAACTCGTAGTGATCATCGGCCAACAATTGCACCGGGCAGAACCAGCTCAAGTCTGGCCGGCGGTGGCCGGACTGACCGCCGGTCAGGACATCTCGGAACGGATCTCCCAAACACGTGGCCCGGCACCACAATTCGGGCTCGGCAAGTCCTTCCCGGGCTTTTCGCCGCAAGGGCCGTGGCTCGTCACCCCGGACGAGTTCGCCGACCCCGACGATGTGGAGTTCGGGTGCTCGATCGACGGAGAAGAGATGCAGAAGGGCCGTACTCGGGATCTGATCTTCCCGGTGCCGACCCTCGTCGCGAAACTGTCACACACCGTGACGCTGTTCCCCGGCGATGTCATCTTCACCGGCACCCCCGCAGGCGTGGGCCTGGGCCGTGACCCCAAGCGGTTCTTGCGGCCCGGCGAACGCCTCGACACCTGGATCGAAGGCATCGGCACGCTCCGGCAGACATTCACCGCGGCAGAATAGGTATCAGCCATGGCAATGCATGGACTGGGCAAGGTCACCATCGGCGTGCCGAACCCAGCGGAAACAATCGAGTACTATTCCGAATTCGGCCTGGCTCACCTCGGCGACGGTCGATTCGCCACCCGCGACGGCGGCGAACAGCTACAGGTTGTGCATTCGCCGCTGCGGCGATTGGTGGAACTCACCGTCGCCGCCGATGACCGCGACGATCTGGGCTCGGTCGCCAGCAGACTGACCGCACTCGGAATACCGAGCGAGCAGGATCCGACCACAGTATGTGCTGTCGAACCGGTCACCGGTACCCTCGTGCGCGTCGTGGTGCGTTCCCGAATCAGCGTCGAACCACCTGTCCCTTCCACCCTGTACAACGGCCCCGGACGCATAGATCGTTGGGGCCGGGCGCCGTTCCTGTCCCGCACAGAACCGGTCCAGCCCCGCAAACTGGGGCACGCGGTACTCGGAAGCACAGACCTGGCCTCGACCATGCGGTTCTTCGTCGATGGCCTTGGTTTCAAAGTGAGTGACTACATGGGGGAGAAGGCGGCTTTCCTTCGCTGCTCGGTCGAACACCACAATGTGCTCGTCCTGGCTGCCCCGGTGAACTTCATGCATCACACCAGCTGGCAAGTCGACGATATCGACGAGGTCGGTCGCGGTGCGCAAGCTATGCTCGAAGGCCACCCGGAACGCCACATCTGGGGACTCGGTCGTCACTATGCCGGCGCCAACTTCTTCTGGTATCTCAAAGATCCCGCGGGCAACTTCTCCGAGTACTACTCCGACATGGACACGGTGCCCGAGGACGATCTGTGGTCTCCGGCGGTTCTCGAAGGGCTGCAAGGGCTTTACGCCTGGGGCCCTCCTCCTCCGCCCTCGTTCCTCGAACCCGACGACCTGGCCGCGCTCATGACCGGTGCCCATTCGACTCGGGGCTGAGGACCGGAGGTCTCCGGCCGCACCGCCGCGTCAGGCTGTGCGGCCGGAATCTCCAGCGCGGCCGGCGCGAGGGAAAGTTCGACGTGAGTGCGATGGCCTTCCCACGGCCTGCCGACCGACGCGGAGATCCGCAGTTGATCAGTGGCGATGTGCTCCACGACGATCGCCGACCGATTCCGCGGCCGAAGGGGTCGGATCGCGGTGATGGGGCACGTTTCGCAGGAACTCCTGAATCCGCGGGATAGCTCGCGGATGGATACGGTGCATGCCCAACCGGTCATAGACCGCGTTTCCGAGCAGTCCGAGCACGAGCCCCGCAACCAGACCGGCCACCAGAAGCAGCCACGCGCGGGACAGGCCGGCGTCGGCATGTGCGTCGAAGTAGATGATGGCGCGGACGCCATCACACACCCCGCGCATCGGTTCGAAGGACCCGAGGAAACGCCAGAACGGCGGGAGCGCCTGTTGCGGGATCGCTCCTCCGGAGACGGGGATCGACCAGCCGATGAAAAAGATCATGCTGATGACGATGCCGATCGGGCCGAGCAGGGTCACCACCGCCAGTGTTCCCACACCGATCGCATTGATGGCGAGGATGCCGAACAGCCACAGCAGCCCACCGTTCGGAAGGTCCAGATCTACAACGAAAATGGCGGCGGCGAGGATTGCTGTGGCAGCGGGGATCGACGCGATGAACAGAGTCAGACACTTCGCGCTGAAAGTGTGCAGTCGGTTGATGTGGCGTGGAGGCAACATGCGGCGCTTCGGTCCGATCTCGGTGGCGCCGAAACCTAGTTCGGAGTCGACGAGTCCGTTGATGACATTCGCGCCGAGGAACCCGACCATCATCAGCAACAGTGCGACGAAGAAGGCGGTCATGCCGTTGCCGGTGCGATTGCCGAAGGGCACGGCCTGGTGTGCGGTGAGGGTGACCGGATCGGCGAGTAATACCGCATTGGCAGGCGCGACGGTATCGGTGGTGTGAGCGAGCAGCTGGCCGGCCGCCGCGACCGATCCGCCGCGTGCCGCGCCCTCGGCGATCTGCGTGCCGAGTTCGGCGGCCATGGTGCCCGCACCATGATTGGTGAGCACAGTGACTTCCGGGCGCTGCGGGGTCGATGTCAGCAGCGACAGGAGCTTCGGGGTGTAGTCGCTCGGTATGACGACAGCGGCGAAGAGTTCGTTGTCCGCGCTCGCGGCAGTCGCTGATTCGAGCGAGTCGAAGCGGCGCCAGCTGACTGCCTCGGCAGGCTGTTGAGGCTGTGACTCGATGCCGGCAACAACCTGTGCGCCGAGGTTCATCGCGGGAGTGGCCGCGCCTTCGTCGAGGTTGACCAGGCCGATCGGCGCGTGATGGAGATCTGCTGCTGGATTCGCGGCGCTGCCAGTGAATACCACGGTGATCGCGAAGATCGCCGCAGTCAGTACGACGCTGGGGATCAACCAATTCTTCGGGTGGCGTAGGAAGCTGAGCGCCGACAGTGTCGTGTCCGAGTTGCCGGCGAGGGTTCGAGGCCTGAATATCACTCTAGCAGTATAGCTATACTGCTAGAGTGATATCGCTTGCGGGCGTTAGTCCTATTTTACAGGACATGCCTTTTGTAATGCAGGACACGTGCCTATGGTTGAGCTATCGAGTTCCTCTGAAGCGGAGAAGGTGAGGTGATGGCGCCGGTGAAGTCGCCAGACAGTGCCGATGTCGTGGTCTGTGGTGCGGGGCCGGTCGGTCTGACGGCCGCTGCCCTGCTCGCCGCGCGCGGTGTAGAGGTGGTGGTGGTCGAGCGCAATAGATCGACCAGCGACGAACCCAAGGCGATCAGCATCGACGACGAGTCCTTGAGGGTCTATCAGCGTGCAGGCATCGTCGATGACGTGCTGCCGATCGTGGTTCCGGGCACGGGTACCAGGTATTACGACCGACACGGGATGCCGCTGTTTCATGCGCGCGGCCCACGTCCGTTCCGGTTGGGTTATCCATTCAAAAACCCCTTCGCGCAACCAGATCTGGAGCGTGTGCTGGTCGATGCGCTCTCAGCCATGCCGAATGTGACGGTGCACTTCGCTACCGAAGTCACTGGCTTCGATCAGCACGCTGACTCGGTATCCGTGTACGCGGTGTCTGAGGACAGACCGGTTGTTTTCGAGGCGGCCTATGTGCTGGGCTGCGATGGCGGCCGGTCGGTGACCCGCCTCGGCCAGGGCGTCGAGATGACCGGGCGCAGCTACAGCGACATTTGGCTCGTCGCCGATACGCTCGACGATCCGCATACCGAACGTTTCGCTATGCATCACGGCAATCCCGCACGACCGCATGTCATCGTGCCGGGCCTCGACGGCCGTTGCCGCTACGAGTTCCGGCTCTTCGACGGCGAAGGTACTCCCTCGCAGACACCATCCTTCGACTTGATCCGCGCCCTGGTCGCTCCCTATCGGGAACTGACCCCGGCACAGATCGAGCGAGCGGTGAACTACCGGTTCAATGCGGTGATCGCTGACGACTGGATGATCGGTCGTTCTTTCCTGCTGGGCGATGCCGCGCACATGATGCCCCCCTTCGCAGGCCAGGGGCTCAATTCCGGTATCCGTGACGCCGCCAACTTGACCTGGAAGATCGCCGATGTGCTCGAGGGGCGGCTCGCACCGTCGGTGCTGGCCAGCTACCAGGTCGAGCGGGCTCCCCACGTCAAGGCGACCGTCCGGATGTCTGAGCGTATGGGCCGCGTCGTCATGACCACCTCGAACCGCCTTGCCGATCGCCGCGATGCTGTGGTCGAGCGGGCACTGGGTACTGACGCAGGACGAACCTATCTCGAACAGATGCGTTATAGGCCGACTCAGCGGTTCACCGACGGACTCGTTCTCGCCGCCGACCGACACGACGGGGTCGGCACCGCAATCGGCCAGCCATTGGTCTTCGACACCGCTGATCACGCGGTCCGGCGCCTCGACGATGTGCTCGGTGACAGCTGGGCACTGATCGGTGTCGACGTCGACGACGCCGACTGGGAGGCGGTCCGGTCACTTGTCGACAGGCTCGGCGCTACGACAGCTCTGCTGGCATTGGGCGAGTACCTACCCCGAACCGGTCGCCGCGTACTCATCGACGTCGATGGCTCGGCGGCACGTGAATTCGAGTCTTTCCCCCATCACTTCGTCCTGATTCGGCCGGACCGGGTGGTTGCCGCCACCTGGCCACCGCACCACACCGCCGAGGTCGCTGCCGCGATCTCGGCCTGGACTACGCAGCCGGTAACAACAGCATCGACAGAAAGGGCCCCGAGTCATGGATAAACCCCAGCGGATCGTATTGCAGGAACGCGATGCGGCCGGGACGCTCACCCGCACCACCGTTTCCCACATCGGCTTCTCCGTACCCGACGTCGCCGCAACGGCCGCTTTCTACGGGCGAGTGCTCGGTTTGCGGGTACACGAACAGCTTCCCGATGGTGGCGTGCGCCTCGGGTGGGGTGCCGGCCATCACGTCATCGACCTCGTTGAGGGTGAAAAGGGGCTGCACCACTACGGATTCGAGGTTCGTGACCTCGACGGAGTCGCCGGGATCAGCACGCGGCTGACGGCGGCAGGTCACGCCGTGGAACCGTTGGACGCGTCATACCTCGATGGGGCCTTGGGAGTTCCAACCGGCATCGTCGTCGCCGATCCCGCCGGTATTCCCGTCCACTTTCACACCGCTGTTGAGCGACAAGGTGAGAACGCCGCCGATACTGGTCGCCGACCGATCAAGTATCAGCACATCACCTTGGGCACCGACGATGTCGTACCGATGATCGAGTTCTTCGTCGACGTAGTCGGGTTCCGGATCTCCGATCAGCTCGAGGACGGCCGGTTCGCGTGGCTGCGCAGCGATCGTGACCATCACACCCTGGCGGTGGTGAATGTCGGCCGAGGAGGCGACATCGACCACTACTCCTACGATCTCGCCGAATGGGAGGACTTCAAAGCCTGGTGCGACCGGCTGACCGACGAGAACGTCGATGTCAGTTGGGGTCCGGGCAGGCACGGACCGGGCAACAACCTGTTCATCTTCTTCGACGACCCGGCGGGCAATCACATCGAGCTCTCCGCGGAGATGGAGAAGTTCCACGACGACCGCGTGACCTACGTACCGCGTCGATGGAAGCCGATCCCCAACTCGGTGAACCTGTGGGGCGGTCAGCTCGCCTCGTGGCGCAAAACAAGCGAAGGGAACTGACATGGCGTACGCAACCTACGAGCACCGCGGCGTTCGAAGGGTCGGTGAAGTACACGGCTCGGAACTCGTTCCGTTGGACGGCCTCACCGAAATCGGCACCCAGACCACACCTGAGGTCCTGGCCGGCGCAGACCGCAACCCGCGTGGGCGCGTCGAGATGGAGTCCGTCCGGATCCTGCCGGTCGTTCCCAATCCGGCAAAGGTGTTCTGCGTCGGCCTGAACTATCGCGCGCACGTCGCCGAAACCAAGCGTGAGCTTCCGACGTACCCGGTGCTGTTCCCCAAATTCGCGGCCAGCCTGATCGGCGCCTATGACGACATCCTCTTGCCGCCGGAGTCGACACAGGTCGACTACGAAGGCGAACTGGCGGTGGTCATCGGCCGACCAGGCCGGCGCATCACCGAAGCTGACGCCCTCGACCATGTGCTTGGCTACTCGGTCTCCAACGACATCACTATGCGTGACTTCCAGTACAAGACCCACCAGTGGATGCAGGGAAAAGCCTGGGACGCAAGCACTCCCATCGGACCAACCCTTGTCACGCCCGAGTCGGTCGACCTGTCGACAGCCGGAATCCGCACAGTGATCAACGGTGAGAAGGTGCAGGAATCCGACCTTTCGATGCTCATCTTCTCCATCCCGCGTTTGATCGCGGAGATCTCGACCTTCACCGAGCTCACTCCCGGAGACGTGATCTTGACCGGTACCCCCGGCGGCGTGGGCTACCGCAGGGACCCGCAGCTTTTCCTGGGCGATGGAGACCAGGTCAGCGTCGAAGTCGACGGAGTCGGTGTGGTGCGCAACCTGATTCGCCGACAGGAGGGCTCTTGATGAGTGCACGACCCGCAGAACCGAAGATCGATCGATCACTGCGACTGCAACTACAGGGTGACTGGGGAACAGCCAACCTGCATCGGGTCTGTGGCTGGATCTCCCAGGAACTGACCGATCGGGCAGGACCGCACACCCGTGTCGGGATCTGGAACGGGCGCGGGTTCTCCGACAACGTCCGCGCCGTCGGACGCGGTGAGGTCGATATCGCCCTGACCACACCCACCGCGTTCACCGTCGCGGCGCTGGACGGGCGCGGCACCTACCGCGACGAGTTCTACCCGGACCTGCGTGCATTGGGTGTTGTGCCGCAACGAGATCGACTGGTATTCGCGGTCCATTCCTCGCTGGGCGTCACAACCTTCGCCGAGTTACGGGAGCTGAAACCGGTCCTGCGCGTGGCCACCTCGGTCAACGACGGGGTCAACGCTGTCGGCCTGGCCGCGCACGAGATCCTGGCGCGCTCGGGCGTGGACGTGCTCGACTGGGGCGGGCAATTCCTGTCCGACGAGCGGCCCTTCGAATCGCTCGACCACGTACTGGAAGGACGCGCCAACGCGATCGTGCACGAAGCAGTCATGCTTCCGCACTGGCAGAAGCTCGGGGCCGACTATCGCTTTCTCGAAGTCGAGCCGGATGTCCTCGAATCACTCGAGACCGACTTCGGATGGCCCGCGGCAACGGTGTCCGACGGATATTTCCCTGGCCAGCCGTCCTTCCGCACGCTGGACTTCTCCGACTTCCTTGTCGTGACCCGCGCCGACCTGCCCGAGGACGTGGCCTACGCGGTTGCGTGGATTCTCGGCGAGACCCGCCATCTCATCGAGTCCCAATACCTGCACCTGGCGCCGGAACGTAGCCCCATCACCTACCCGCTCGACCCACCGACCATGGGCATCTCGCCGGTTCCACTGCATGCCGGTGCCGCCTCCTACTACCGAGCACTGCCTGCTGCCGAACTCGTTCCCTGACACACGTCGGGCACCCAGCACCCCGAGACAAGGAGGTCTCCATGAGTGTTGTCATCGAAGACGTCACGATCATGACGTCGGACCAACCGTTGCGCAGCATCGAGCGCGACGAACACAACCTGCTCACTGCGCCGCACCCGAGCAAAATGCCCGTCAAACTGTGGCGCGATCATCCGCCCCTGACCGTCGCGCACTTTCCACAGGAGTACCAGCCGCGGCCGTTCGCGCCGCCGCGCGGTGTCTACGAGAATGAGCAGATCCGCATCGAGTGGCAGACGATGGACAATCGCCAGCCGTTCTACCACCGCAACTGTGACGTCGACGAGATCTCATATCAGGTCGAAGGCGAGCGCACCCTGATGACCGAGCTCGGCGTCATCGAACACCGACCCGGCGAGTTCTCCCGGATCCCTCGGGGCGTGTCACACGACAACTATGGGCGGGCCGAGAGCCACCTGCTGTTCTACGTGCCGGCCCCGGCTGTCGAAACCTGTCCGGTTGCCAGAACCTCGGAGCGAGTCATGCCGCCGTTTCCCGGCTGGGCACCCGGCCAGATCAACGAGGCAGTCACCCAGTGCATGGGAACGGCCGGTCACGACATCGCTGTCTTCCCCGTCGATGAGCAGGCACTGCTCGACCGGGTCAACCACGAGCACGATCGAATTCAGGTCCTGGGCGTACCGAAAGCCCCGGGCTCGACATGGCTGTACCAGGCCGAACAATTCCGCATGGGAACAACAATATTCGCCGTTGAACCGGACGCCGTTCGCCGTTATCGGCGCACGCTCGATGCCGACGAGATCCAGTACCAGATCAGCGGACGCCGCACATTGCTGACACAGCGCGGGATCGTCGAGCTCGAGCCAGGAGACTTTGTCCGCGTACCCCTCGGCATCGCCCATGCCAGTGTCGGGCACGAACCCGGCGCCTACATCAGTGTGCTCTCCCATCGAGAACTGCCGCAGGTCGCCGACACCGCGCGCACAGCGCAACCCTATTCACCGGAATACCTCGCATCCCTCACCGGCGAAAGAAGCTCGCGATGACCATGCTCGCTGCCCGCGCCCACCAAGGCTCTCAATCACTAACACTCGAACGGATCCCGATCCCGGAGCCTGGACCCTTGGATGTCGTGGTCAGGGTGGTCTCGGCCGGATTGGCGCCGGGCATGATGACCCTGCTGAAAAGGGGCGCGTTCAAGCATCTTCCGACTACCCTCGGGCACGAAGCGGCAGGTACCGTGGCCGCAGTAGGTGATCAGGTCACCGACGTCGCCATCGGCGATCGTGTGCGGGTACACCCCAACCTGAACTGCCGCACCTGCGACTACTGCCGCACCGATCGCGAGATGATGTGCGCCCAGCAGGCCATGATCGGGCACGCCGGCTTCGGGGCCGTCGCTATGCCGCTCTACGAGCGCTACCACGACGGTGGACTCGCCGAGTACGTGCGAGTACCGCATTGGCTGATCGATCAGCTGCCCGCAACTGTCAGCTTCGACGTGGCCGCGAAGGTCCACGACCTGGCCAACGCGGTCCGGATCCTCAAATGTGCCCAGCTACCGCTCGGGGCAACCGTAGTCACGACGGCGGCCACCGGCACAATGGGCACGGCGACAGTCAAACTCGCCGAGCACTTCGGTATCTCCCGGCTTGTGCTGGTAGCTCGTAGTGCCGAACGACTCGAACCGGTGGCGCGACTCGCAGGCAGCGTCGCAGTCGATACGGTGGCTCTCGACGACCTGCCCGATGACTGGGAGTCCACCGGCGGGCTCACTCGTCGCTTGCGGGAGCTGGTACCGGCGGGCGCTGACGCTGTAGCCGACTTCATCCCGACCGGCGCTGCGACCGCTCAGGCCATGGGCGCTTTGCGTACCGGGGGAGTACTTGCCCATATGGGCGGCAACGCCACCCCGTTGGCAGTGCCATCGAGCGCGCTCATGGTCAACTGCTGGCGCTTTGTCGGTACCCGCGCATGCACCCGTTCCGATGCCGAGCAGGTTCTGGCGTTGCTCGGCTCCGGTGCACTGACGGTCGACGAGCTGATCACTCAGCGATTCGCGCTGGCCGACGTCGCCACCGCGGTCGACGCGATGATCAATCGGAAAGAGCCCATGTGGATGACCGTCGTCAACCCCTGACCACCGACAACATAGGAGGCGCTCAGCCGTGAAGCTCACCCACTACGGGCACGCCTGCGTACTCGTAGACCTGCCCGGCCCCGTAGGCTCGACTCGAGTTCTCTTCGATCCTGGCACCTACTCGCAAGGATTCGAAGACCTGCGCGACGTGGACCTGATCATGATCACCCACGCCCACCCTGACCACCTCGATCTGAACCGATTGGCCGCACTGGTCTCCGCCAATCCTGACGCGCAGTTGGTTGTCGGCGAGAAAACTCTGTCGGCTTTGGACGACCCGGCCTATCCGAACTCCATGCGACAGCCCCAGCATGTCGTCGTCCCGGGACAGAAGCTGTCGCTCCACGGGGTCGAGATCGTCGTGACAGGGGGAGAGCACGCCTGCATCCATGCGGCACTGCCTGCGTCTGAGAATCTCGGATACCTGCTCAACAGCAGCATTTTCCATCCGGGCGATGCCTTCGACGAAGTCCCCACCGCGGTCGACGTGCTGCTACTTCCGATCGGTGGGCCCTGGATGAAAATTGGTGAAGGGATCGACTACGTCCGATCTATCGGGCCGCGGACAGTAGTTCCGATCCACCAGGCAGGCTTGGCCGAAGCGCACCAGAACATGCACTGCCAGCTCTTGCGGAACCTCGCGCCAGAGGGCTCTGAGGTACTTGTCCTGGAACACGCAACACCACACGACCTTTCGATCTGACACCCCTCCGACTCGGGGTCAGTGCTGCCCTACATCGGCACTGACCGCGGGCCGAATCAGGAACGCCTCATCCTGATCTGTTGCGGTTGCCTGCCCGGCGGTATCGACAGCAAGGGATGGCGGCTCCCTCACCTGGTTCGACCACTGGTGAGAAGTTGACCTTTCTCGCCAGGTCGCATTACGCCCGCGCAGTCACAGTGATCGTCGGGCTCGAAGCACATGGGTTACCAGGACCCGAGGGTCGTGGGTGCGGTGCACGCGTTCGGTGTTTGCCCCTGCTCTGTGCCGGAAATTCTGCTCCGAGTACAAGCGGTATGCGCCCGCCGCCTGGGCGATCCCAGGCCGTGGAAATGCCGGTTTAGCGTCGCTGACAACATGTGTTGCACGAATTCGTCCCCCAGTGGAGTGACTGAGCAGACCGCGCGGTTCAGACTTTCCTCACCACCGCAATGCAGCGATGTGAATCACATCCTCCCGTGATAGTGGTTCACATCACAGCAGCTGTCGAGCAGGTTGGCGATCAGATGGGAATTCCACAATTGTTTGCAACGAAGCAACGAATTCGGCGGACTGCCATGGCGAGTGCGCTCGTCGCGGGTCTAGCGGTCGCGTGCGGGCTGGCGTCTACATCGGCGAGTGCGGAGCCTGCCGCCTCGGACCTGCAGAGCCTTGCCGATTCGGTTACTGCCGGTTTGACGCCTTCGGCCGACGGCCGACAACCCAAGGCGATTGTTGACTCAGGGACCGGCACGGGCAGTGGCGCAGGTAGCGGTTCCGGCTCGTCGGGCAGCGGCACCGCATGGGGACAAAGCACTGCGGCCGCCCCGACAGGCCAAGGTCCGGAATTGACTGCCCCGTTGGCCGCGTTCGCCTACGGACTCGCCAATCCTGACGTCGCACCAGTCGGCGCCAACAACTGGGATTGCAAGCCCAGCGCAGCCCACCCACGCCCGGTAGTGCTGCTACATGGCAGCTGGCTCAACGCCTTCGACACCTTCAGCGCCCTGTCACCGCAGTTGTCGCGCGCCGGGTTCTGCGTCTTCGCTCTCAACTTCGGACGCTCCGGACTCATCGAGGGCGGGGGTCTTGCCGGCGTTCTCCCCGGCCGCTACGGCGTGGGCCCCATCGAGGACTCCTCACGTCAGGTCGCCGACTTCATCGAACGTGTCCGCACCACGACTGGGGCGAACCAGGTCGACATCGTGGGCCACTCACAAGGCGGCACAGTCGCGAACCATTATCTGAAATTCGAAGGCGGCGCCGGCAAAGTCGGCAAGCTGATCAGCTTCGGGGCAACCCACCACGGCACGACCCTTCTGGGGATCGCCGCACTCGGGCGCGCCATCAACAACCTCGGAATCGACATCCTGGGCTTCTACGAACCGATCATCGGGATCTCCAACATCCAACAGGTCATCGGCTCCCCGTTCTACGCCACGCTCAACGCCCGAGGCGATACGATTGCCGGCGTCGACTACACAGCAGTCGGATCTCGCTACGACGAGGTGACCAACCCCTACGACCTGACCTTCCTCAAAGCTGGAGTGGGCGCCACCGTTCGCAACATCACCCTGCAAGAAGGGTGCGAACAAGACCTGTCCGACCACCTCACCATCATGTACTCGCCGCGCGCGGCATCGATCACCCTCAACGCCCTCGATCCCGTCAACCACCCGAAGCTGGACTGCACGTTCAACCCGTGGTTGATCGGTGGCACCGGCACACTGTGAGACCGCGATGAGTCCCACCCAGCTCGAGTCGCCCGCGACCCCGCCGCGGGCGACCCAGCACATCGTCGACGGGGTCCTCAGCGCGATCCCTGCCCGCAGTATCCAAGGCAACGTCTTGCGGGAGGAGATCCGCGCCGTTGTCGTGGAGTACCTCGAACATGCCGATGGTGCGCGCACGCTCGATTCGCGAGCAGCTCTCCACCCCGCAGCTGCGCGTTGGGCAGCCACCGGGGTACCGATCGACACCGTCCAACACCTCGTCCATACCGGGTTCCGGCTTCACCTGAACGACCACGCCACGAAATTGTTGCGCCACAACAACATCAACCACGTCATGGACGCAATGCACACGGTGAACGCGACAGTCTCCAGGGCATACCTCGAGGTCGCGTCCTCGGCCACTGGACGCAGCGGACACCAAGCCCTCGCCCGTGCCCTGCTCAGCGGACGCCACGCCACCAGCGTCGCCCGAGAATGCGGCATCGCACTCACCGACCAGTACACCGTTCTCGCAGTAGCTGCTGATACTTCTGCCCGAGGCGCGGTCTCACCCGGCAGCTTCCTCGAGATGCTGGCCGACCGTGTGGGACAACCGATGTCCGCACTGCACAGCGACCTCGGAGGCACAATCTTGATCCAAGGCTGCCCCGACACCGAGGAAATCGGTAAACTTGTCAACCGGACAGCACTGGTCGTAGTGGCGATCGAGGTAGATCGAGACCGGATCCCATCCGCGACCGAAGACGGACACGAACTGATCGACGTTGTACGCCGACTCCATCGACCGCCCGGCCTCTACCATTTCGACGACCTTGCTATCGAGTATCAGCTGACTCGCCCCGGGCCCGGTCGCGATCGTCTCGAGACCGCCCTCGACGCGGTGTGGGAAGACCCAGGATTGGTCGCGACCCTCCGTGCGCATATCAACAATGGTTTGAATCGTCGACTCACCGCACGGGAAATGCATATCCATCAAAATACGGTCGACTACCGCCTGAAGCGGATCTACCGGCTCGCCCGCCTCGATTCCCACGATCCGGGACTCATCTGGAAATTGAGGGCAGCGCTGACCGTACGCGAATATCTCGGCCTAGAAGGACGCAGAGAGGATCCCCCGCTTACGACCGAGTAGCTGGTAGTGACTTGCGACTAACAGTCATTGGATAACCGCACTTCGAAGCCAAAAGATAGCTCACATTCCAATTTATTAACCAATTACTTATGGTTGCAAGGACCGCACGGCTGAGACATTATGACTGCGCAGGCGCACATCGCGCCCATTCATTGCCTGGCCCGTTCGAGGCGGGCACAGTCGAGAGGTGAGGGTCCGATGGGCCACTACAAGAGCAACGTTCGTGACCTGGAGTTCAACCTGTTCGAGATCTTCGACCTCGGTGCCCTCTTCGACTCGGGCGCCTTCGGCGATCTCGACGAAGGCATCGTGCGGACCATGCTCGGCGAGGCAGCGCGCCTAGCCGAAGGCCCCGTTGCCGAGCCCTACGCCGAAACCGACCGTAACCCTCCGGTATTCACACTCGCGACCCACTCCGTTCGGCTCCCGGAACCGTTCAAGGCCGCAGTCAGAGCATGGCAAGACGGCGAATGGTGGCGAGTAGGCAAGAGCGAGGTGGTCGGGGGTGTACACGCACCATCCATGGTGGGATGGGCCATCAACGAACTGGTGCTCGGCGCACAACCGGCGGCTTACATGTACCTGACCGGTCCCTTGATCGCCGACGTGCTCGGCGGCATCGGAACCGAACAGCAGAGACGTTGGGCCGCACAGGCTGTCGAGCGTAACTGGGGCGCGACCATGGTGCTGACCGAGCCCGACGCCGGTTCCGATGTCGGCGCCGGTCGGACCAAGGCCATCGCGCAGCAGGACGGCTCCTGGCACATCGAGGGAGTGAAGCGCTTCATCACCTCCGCCGATTCCGACGACCTGTTCGAAAACATCATCCATCTCGTTTTGGCCCGCCCCGAGGGCGCCGGACCGGGAACCAAGGGCTTGAGCTTGTTCGTCGTCCCCAAGTTTCGTTTCGACCCCCAGACCTGCGAGCTCGGAGACCGTAACGGTGCCTTTGTCACCAACGTCGAACACAAGATGGGCTTGAAAGCTTCGGCAACCTGCGAGCTGACGTTCGGCGGACACGGCACTGCCGCGGTCGGCTATCTCGTCGGCGAGACTCATAACGGCATTACCCAAATGTTCAAAATCATCGAGGAAGCCCGGATGATGGTCGGAACAAAGGCTATCGCCACGTTGTCCACCGGCTACCTGAACGCGCTGGAGTACGCGAAGTCCCGGGTCCAGGGACCAGACCTCATCCGAGCCTCCGACAAGTCGGCACCGAAGGTGCCCATCATCGACCATGCCGATGTACGCCGGTCACTGATGATGCAGAAGGCATACACCGAAGGCCTGCGTTCGATCTACCTCTACACCGCCGGTCATCAGGATCCCACTGTCGCCGAACACATCTCCGGCGCTGGCGCCGACCTTGCCGCGCGGGTCAACGATCTGCTACTGCCCATAGTCAAAGGGGTCGGCTCCGAACGTGCCTATCAGTACCTCACCGAGTCCCTACAGACTTTCGGCGGTTCCGGCTTCCTTCAGGACTATCCGATCGAGCAGTACATCCGCGACGCCAAGATCGACTCCCTTTACGAGGGAACCACCGCGATCCAAGCCCAGGACTTCTTCTTCCGCAAGATCGCTAGAGACCGCGGAGTCGCCCTGACTCATGTGCTCGGCCAGGTGCGGGCAACCGTCCATTCCGACGCCGACGGTGGACGACTCAAGACCGAGAAGATATTGCTCGCCCATGCTCTCGAAGACGTGCAGGAGATCACCGGCACACTCACCGCACACTTGCTGGCCGCTGCCGAGCATCCGGCCGAACTCTACAAAATCGGTCTCAACGGCGTGCGGTTCCTGCTGACCGTCGGGGACTTGCTCGTGGCTTGGCGCCTCATCGTCGCCGCTGAAATTGCCCTGGCTGCCACGGAATCCGTCGAAGACATCGCGTTCTACCAAGGCAAAATCGCGGTGGCTTCGTTCTTCGCCAACACCGTTCTCCCTCATGTCACTGCCGAACGGGCTGTCCTCGCCGGAACCGATCTGTCCGTGATGGAATTGAACGAAGCCGGATTCTGACCTCAGCGACCCGCTGCCCACCGTGCGACTGCTCGATTGCTCACACGCAGTACGGCGCGGAGGCGTACGCAACGGACCCGACCTCCTTCAGGAATGAATTTTGGCTACCACCACGACATCGCGAACAACCGCAGGGTCATCTGCGACAGGCCGACAGATCCGCCGCAATCAGCTCATCGACGCCGCCCGGACGGCCTTCTCCACCCACGGCTACCACGGCGCCACCATGACCACCGTAGGAGCGTTCGCGAAGGTCACCAAACCCATTCTTTACCAACATTTTTCAACCAAGCTCGACCTCTACCTCGCAGTGGTTCAGCAGTCGCTCGACGATCTGACGACTACCTTG
This sequence comes from Nocardia salmonicida, assembly GCF_036142455.1. Taxonomy (NCBI): domain Bacteria; kingdom Bacillati; phylum Actinomycetota; class Actinomycetes; order Mycobacteriales; family Nocardiaceae; genus Nocardia; species Nocardia salmonicida. Next base: position 2,869,590 of record NZ_CP108014.1, on the reverse strand, counting down.
AGCGAGGTCCTCGCGACGACCAAGACCGAACTCGACAGCATCCACGCCACGGTGTCCGTACTCTTCGACCTGGCCGACCGAAACAACATCGCGGTCCATGATCTTCTCTTGGCTTCCGTCCCGGATGAGCCGTCCGTTGAATGGCATATCCGGTCAGCCATGACCGAATGCACCACCACCATCGCGACACGGATACGTCTGCACAACCGCGAAGCAGCCGACGCGCGTTTGCTCGCTTGGGCGCTTCTCGGCGCGAGCCTCACCGCCGCACGTCACTGGCGACAAGCCGGGCGGCCGATCCCGATACATCAAGCCGTGGAAACGATGACCGAATGGTATTGGTCCGGGTTACGCAGCCAGACAGGCCGAGGCAGGGACCGCGCCTGAACCTGTTCACGCTCGATCGACGGGTCGGCGCCGTCGGAGCGTTGCGGAGTCAGCAGCTGGGCCGTGTCGAGGCCGCCACGCAGGAACGCTTGGGTGATGCCGGCGATCTCTGCGGCGCGTCCCATGCTGTAGGCGGGATAGGTGTTGTGTTGTCGTCGAGTCGTGAGTGCTCCATCAAGAAGGGACACGCGAGACTGCCGTGTGGATAAACGTGCGTCGCGATACAACTGCTTCGCTAAAAATGTTGTGATGTAACACAGTTGATGTCCGGCGGCACACGAAGTGGGTGGGAGCTGCCTAGGCTTCGTAGTGGGCAAGGTCGCCTTCGACCGTTTGTGAGATGAGGTCTGTGGACCTGGGCTCCGATATCGCACAGCTCGTTTATCGAACCCAGAAAGACCCATGAAATCGTGTCAGAAACTGATCATTCGCGAGGGCCGAGGACTACAGCACCGCACCGGGGTGTCCCGCAGCTCCCCTCTCACGACCCCTTCATGCGCTGTCCCACCGATATCGCCACCTACGCACCGGGCTCGCTGATCCGGAGCAGGCGCGTCGAACTGTCACTGTTCGGATCAGTCCGGCAGCAGGTCCAAGCCTGGCAATTGGCCTACCGCAGCAATGACCTGTTCGGGCGACCGGAGATCGCGATAACAACCGTCGTGCTCCCCGCTGGGGCTGTCCCGGACCAGGACCGCCCGCTGTTGTTGTTCCAGTCCGCAATCGACTCGGTGACCGAGCGTTGCGCGCCGTCCTACGTGTTGCGCCACCATACGCGGGCGCCGGGTTCGATCACCCGGCTCGAATGGCCCCTGATCGCGAATGCGCTCCGTCGTGGTTGGGCGGTCAGTATCGCCGATCACGGTGGCATGAAGGGAAGTTTCGGCGCACCGCGGGAACCGGGCTATCGCAGCTTGGATGGGGCAAGGGCAACGCTGTCATTCGCGCCGCTCGGCCTGCATCCGCGCACGCCGATCGCGTTGTGGGGGTACTCGGGTGGCGGCATGGCCAGCGCGTGGGCCGCCGAGATGGCTCCGAGTTACGCGCCCGAGTTGAACCTGGTCGGTGCGGTGCTCGGCGCACCGGTCGGCGATCCCGGTGAGGTGTTCCTTCGTCTGCACGGAAGCCGATTCTCCGGTTTTCCACTGATGGTCGTGGCGGCATTGCGTCGGCTCTATCCCGACCTCGACGCTGCCCTCGATGCTGATATCTTGCCCGCGGGTCAGGCGTTGCTGGCAGCCGTCGAGAAGCTACCGCCGATTGTCGCGCTGCTGCGCATGTCGGGGCAGAGTTTCGACGACCATCTACGACGTCCGCTCCATGAAATTCTCGCCGAGCCGAAGGTTCGAGCGGTGCTCGACGATCTGCGGTTGGGTTTGTCCGCTCCGGCCTGCCCGTTGCTGGTGATGCAGCCGGTCAATGATCAGGTGATCCATTGCGGCAGTGTGGACGAGCAGGTCGAACGGTACCGGGCCGCGGGCACACACGTCACCTACGTACGCGACCGCATGAGTGACCACTTCACATTGCTTCCGCTGTCGACTCCACTGAGTTTGGGCTGGTTGGCGGACCGTATCGCTGCCAAGCCCTTGGCTCCGCCGAGCACGCGAACAGTGCTGTCGTCGAGCATCTCGGCGCCGAGCCGGCGCGGACTGGTCGGTGTTGTCGGTACCGTGCTGGCGGTGGCAACCGGGCGGCCGCTGATCGGTGCGCCGATCGCTGCACGCGGACACCACCCGGTTGAGAGGGCGGCCTAGGTTCTGCTGCCCGCAAGACTATGGCGCTGATGCACGTGATAGCTCTCCGAGGTGGGAGCGGGCAGCCAGGCTAGCCGTGGCCTGGATCGACGTGGTCGTGGCCCATCGCAGGTATGCCTAGTTGTGCGCAGGTCAAAAGAGCGACCTCGATGTCGAGTCTGCGCTCACTGAGCGGATGCCCCAGTAGCTCTTCGGCCTTGCGCACTCGGTAGTGGACGGTGTTCTTGTGTACATGCAGTCGGGTGGCCGCATCGGTGTAGCTGCCGCGGGAGGCGAGGAACGCGCGAACGGTCTCGCGCAACCGGGCAGCGGTCTCGTCGGCGCCGATCAACGCGCCCAAGACGCGTACGGCCCATGCTTGCGCGTCGGCGATACGGTCAGCGAACAAGGCGGCCAACCCCACGTCTGCATAAGCGGTGAGGCCGTGCCCGTGCCCGGTCAGCGCGACCGCACGAGCCTGCTGAGCATCGCGGTAGGTCTGGCGAAATCCCTGGAGGCCGGTCGCGGGATCGCCCAGTGCGATGGACAGTTTCGAGTGAGCGCGTAGGTCTCGGGCGAGCTGTTCGGTGTCGAGCACCGGGCGCGCCACCGAGGAGATCCACACCCACCGATTGTGGTCGTCGACCTCGACAGTCATCGGCGTCGTGCCTGTCGCGGCAGCGAGTAGCGCGGTGCCTGCGCGGAGTGATGCGCGGGGATCGCTGGCTTCGGGCGGCGTCCACAGCATCGCGAATTGGTGCCAGCCGCGCAGAGAGACTGACAGCATCTGTTCGGCTGAAGCCACATCCAGGTCATCAGCGTTGAGGACGGCGCGCACCTGCGCGACGCGGGCTACGTCGGTGCGCGCGTCCCAGCGACGGCGCTCGCCGGCATAGATGTCGATCAAGCCTTCGATCACCTGATCGATATAGCTGTTGACCACGTCGGCCATCCGCGCCGCGGTGGCCAGGGCGACCTCGGTGGAGGGGTTCAGCTCGATCAGCTGCGTCATCGTCCACTGGACGAACATGTTCTCGCCGAGCCGGTAAGCGCGCAGCAGTGCTTCGAGCGACAGGTCGTGCTGGGCGAAGCGGCGGGCGTATTCGGCGGCCGCGGGCGGCACGGTGATGTCGTCGAGGCCGATGGCCAAGGTCAGCATGTCCAGGATTGCGGTGAGGTTGGACTCGGTGCTGGCGACCATCAGCCTACGAGCTTCATCGTCGTGCCGGAATTCGGGGATGACTTCGACGAACATCGCAATCATCGTCGGTGCCAGCCGATTGAGGTCGGCTTTGATCCGGGACGCTACCTCCCGCATCAGCGGATCGTTGTCGACAGCCATGGGCGCAGACAGTACCCCCGGTGCGCGGTGGGGCGGCTCCGTTTGTGCTCGTGGCACAACATGTTGCCGCAACGCTGGTTCGGTGGCCCGTAGCTGGCTTCGTCTCCGAGCTCTAGCTTGGGATATGTAATCCAGATCACATACGTCTTCGATGGGGAATCATGCGATACATCGCCGAACTGCCCGACGTCAGAGCTGCCGCCGACCCGCAGGGGCACAGCGTGGCCGACGACACCGTCGCCTTGTCGAACGTGCAGTTCCGGGCGCGCGTCGATGCTGCCGCCTCGGTCCTGTACGAGGCGGGCGTGCGTGCGGGCGATGTCGTCGCGGTCGTCTTGCCCAACCGGGTGGAACTGGTAGTGACCCTGTTCGCCGCCTGGCGGCTCGGCGCTGCGGTTACCCCGGTGAACCCAGGGCTCACCGACGACGATATCTCCTACCAGATCGAGGATTCCGGCGCCGAGGTCGTGATCGGTGAACACGATCGGGTCGCGGTCACCCTCGATGTCGCCGCCTTGGCTGAGCCGGCGGGCTCGGTCGCGGTCGCGGCGCAGTCCAGCAGTGCGGCACTGATCATCTATACCAGCGGGACCACAGGCCGACCCAAGGGTGTGGTGCTCGGCCACGAGAATCTCGCCGCAATGTGCACGATGATCATCGACGCTCTGGTCATGGACGAGAACGATCACAGCCTGCTGATTCTGCCGCTGTTCCACGTCAACGGCATCGTGGTCAGCGTGCTCTCCCCGCTGCTGGCGGGCGGGCGCGCGACCATCGCGGGCAAGTTCTCCGCGTCCGGGTTCTTCGACACCGTCGAACGGGTCCGGCCCACCTACTTCTCGGCGGTGCCCGCCATCTACGCGATGCTGGTAGCCCAGCCCGGCGGCGAGCGCCCTGACACGTCGTCGCTGCGGCTGGCGATCTGCGGTGCTGCCCCCATGCCTGCCGAGCTCATCTCCCGCTTCGAGCAGCGCTTCGGTGTGCCGATCGTCGAGGGTTACGGTCTGTCCGAGGGAACCTGCGCGTCGACCCTCAATCCGGTAGCGGGTCAACGGAAGCCGGGCACTGTCGGGCTTCCGCTGCCCGGCCAGACAGTGGCGATCATGGACCCCGACGGCCAGCTGTCAGTATTCGGCGAACCCGGCGAAGTGGTAGTCCGCGGCCCGAACGTAATGCGCGGCTATCTCGGCAAGCCGACGGAGACCGCCGCGACCGTGGTCGACGACTGGCTGCATACCGGCGACATCGGCTATTTCGACGACGACGGCTACCTGGTCCTGGTCGACCGGATCAAGGACATGATCATCCGGGCCGGCGAGAACCTGTACCCCAAGGAAATCGAGAACGCGCTCTACCGGCACCCCGCTGTCCACGAAGCCGCGGTAGTCGGTGTGCCCGACGCCGTGCTGGGCGAGGTACCGGTCGCCCACGTGGTCACGGCGCCACAGGCCACCGTCACCGTCGAAGAGCTGACCGAGCACTGCCGTGCGGAACTCGCGGCATTCAAGGTCCCCGCCTCGATCGTGTTGACAGCGGAGATGCCACGCAATCCGGTCGGCAAGATCGACAAGAAGCAGCTGCGGGTCATGGCCGCGCGCACCTGAGCGGTTCCGCGCCGCAATGTAATTCGAACGAAAGACAGCCTTTCGGTCGCGGTCACTCGCGCCCGGAAGCAGGAAGAAAGGGATCGAGCCATGGGATTCAAGACGGGAGATTTCCCGCCGGTGGACACCGAGACATTCTTGGATTTGCCACTGCGCGAACGTATTCGAACATTGGCACTGCACTGGGCGGAATATGGATTCGGCACGCCGAAGATGATCCATACCGTGTATCTCGCGAAAGTGCTCGTGCTCTACGTCATCGGCGGTGTCGCGATCGCGACGGCGACGTCGGGCACCGGCCCGTTCTGGGATGTGGCGCAGTGGTGGAACCAGCCGGTCGTCTATCAGAAGCTGGTGCTGTGGACGGTGCTGGTCGAAGCTGTCGGCGTCGCGGGCTCCTGGGGTCCGCTGGCGGGCAAGTTCAAGCCGATGACCGGCGGCATTCTGTACTTCGCCCGACGGGGAAGCATCCGATTGCGGCCCTGGTATCGGGTGCCGTTCACCGATGGTGATTCACGCACGACGGTCGATGTGGTGCTGTACCTCGGCTTTCTCGCCTCGCTGGTGATCGCCGTCGTCGCGCCGGGGCGGACCACCGCCGCACTGTTGGAAGCGTTGCCGGACAACACTTCCGGGCTGGTCCGGCCGGTGCTGTTGATCGCGCCGATCGTGCTCTACATCCTGTGCGGGCTGCGGGACAAGACGATCTTCCTGGCGGCTCGCGGCGAGCAGTACCTGCCCGCACTGCTGTTCTTCGCGGTGCTGCCGTTCACCGACATGATCATCGCGGCCAAACTGCTGATCGTGATCGTGTGGGTCGGCGCGGGAGTCTCCAAGTTCGGCAAGCACTTCACCAATGTGGTGCCCCCGATGGTGTCCAACAGCCCATCGATGCCGTTCCGGTCGATCAAGCGGGCCCACTACCGCGATTTCCCCCGCGATATCCGACCCTCACGCGTCGCTTCGTTCATGGCCCATGTCGGTGGTACCACCGTGGAAGTGCTCACCCCGATCGTGCTGCTGTTCTCGACGAACCACTGGCTGACCCTGGCCGGTGTCGCGATCATGGTCATCTTCCACCTGTTCATCACCTCCACCTTCCCGCTGGCCGTGCCGCTGGAGTGGAACATCCTGTTCGCCTACCTCACCGTGTTCCTGTTCCTGGGCTTCCCGAATTCGGCCGGGTACGGCGTTTTCGACATGTCGTCGCCGTGGTTGACGGTCGCGATCGCGGCGGGGCTCGCCTTCTTCCCCGTGCTGGGTAATCTGCGCCCCGACCTGGTGTCGTTCCTGCCGTCCATGCGTCAGTACGCCGGCAACTGGGCCTCGGCGCTGTGGGCCTTCGCGCCGGGAGCGGAAGCCAAGCTCAACACCATCGCGCACCGCCCCGCCGACAACCAGGTCGACCAGCTGCTGGCCATGGGCTACCCGCCGGCGGTCGCCGAGATCACCATGCAGCAGACCATCGCGTGGCGATCCATGCACAGTCAGGGCCGCGGCTTGTTCTCGCTGCTGTACAGGCACCTTCCCGACATCGATCGCTGGACCGTGCGTGAAGCCGAGTTCGCCTGTAACTCGTTGATCGGCTTCAACTTCGGCGACGGCCACCTGCACAACCTCGACCTGATCGACGCGGTCCAGGCCAGGGTCGGGTTCGCGCCGGGAGAATGGATCGTAGTGTGGGTGGAATCGCAACCGGTCCACAAGAGCACCCAGGAATACATGGTGGTCGACGCGGCGCTCGGTGTCATCGAACGCGGGACATGGGAGGTCGCCGACGCCGTCGAGGCGATGCCGTGGCTGCCGGACGGGCCGATTCCGCACACCGTGACCTGGCGGCGTGAAGACGTCACCGGCGCGATCGCCGCGCCGCACCAGGACGTGGTTGCTCCGGCCGAATAGCCGAGTACCTGAATCTATCTCGAGCAAGAGAAAGGCAAGTCGATGACAACGGCGACAGTGGTCGGCAGCGGTCCCAATGGACTGGCCGCGGCCATCACCCTGGCCCGAGCGGGCGTGGAGGTGACGGTGCTCGAAGCCGCCGACACGATCGGCGGCGGCACCCGCTCGAGCGAGGCGATCGTGCCCGGTTTGCTGCACGACCACTGTTCGGCTATCCATCCGATGGCCGTGGGCTCGCCGTTTCTGCGGCGCATCGACCTGGAACGATACGGATTGCATTGGGCGTGGGCAGAACTCGACTGCGTCCACCCCCTCGACGACGGCACCGCCGCAGTGCTGCATCGCTCGGTCGCCGAGACCGCCACGGGCCTTGGCGCCGACGAACGGCTGTGGCGCACGCTGTTCGAACGCCCGGTCGCGAACTACGACGAGTTCGGCGACGACATCATGCGCCCACTGCTGCGGATTCCCCGACATCCGATCCGTTTGGCGCGCTTCGGTATTCCGGCGACTGCCCCCGCCACGCTGCTGGCGCGAGCCTTCCGCACCGAAGCGGGACGGGCACTGTTCGGCGGCGTGGCCGCACACGCTTTCCATCCCCTCGAGCGTCCGTTGAGCGCCAGCATCGGGCTCGGCATCCTGACGGCGGGGCACCGATACGGCTGGGCGGTCGCGGTCGGCGGATCCCAGCAGATCGCCGACAGCATGGTCGCGGTGCTGGCCGACCACGGCGGAAAGGTCGAGACCGGCGTCCGCGTAGGCTCTGTCGCCGACCTACCGCCCTCTGACATCACGATCTGGGATCTCGCCCCCACCGCGGTCGCGGAAATCCTCGGCGACCGGCTCCCGACACGAATTTCCCGCGCCTACCGCCGATTCCGGTACGGCCCCGGCGCTTTCAAGGTCGACTTCGCCGTCGACGGCGGCGTCCCATGGACCAGCGAGGCTGCCCGCCGCGCGGGCACAGTGCACCTCGGCGGCTCCTTCGCCGAGGTCGCCGCGGGCGAACGCGACATCCACGCCGGTCGAATGCCACAGCGCCCCTTCGTCTTGGTCGGCCAGCAATACCTCGCCGACCCTCGGCGATCCACGGGATCGGTGCATCCCGTGTGGACCTACGCCCACGTCCCCAACGGTTACACCGGCGACGCCACCGAAGCGATCATCGCCCAGATCGAACGCTTCGCACCAGGCTTCCGCGACCGCGTCGTCGGCCTGACCGCCCGCACCACAACAGAATTCGCCGACTACAACCTCAATTACGTCGGCGGCAACATCATGACCGGCGCCAAGAACATCCCCCAACTGGTCTTCGGCCCCCGAAAAACCCTGCAGCCCTACGACACCGGCCTGCCCGGCCACTATCTGTGCTCGGCAGCGACCCCGCCCGGCCCCGGCGCGCACGGCATGTGCGGGGCCAACGCCGCAGAACGAGCACTACAGCGCGTGCGCTGAGGAATGGCTCTCCCTCGGCTTGCACTTGCTCCGGGTCACCGGTTGCCGTCCAGTTGGCTGCGGTCCGACTCACATTCCGTCGCAGCAGTTGAGGTGCCTTACTGCTTCCCTCGGCGCCGAGATGACCTCAGCCCGCAAACGGGCGCCCGGCCCCGAAGACGTGCCGTACGAAGTTCTCTCCGATTCGGCGATGGCCGTCCGGGTCGGGGTGCAGTGCGTCGGACAACGGGAACTCGGCGAAGTCGTTGTCCCCGTACAGGTCCCGGCCGTCGAGATAGTGCAGGTTCGGATCGTCGACGGCCCGCTGTTCGACGATCCGAGTCAGCGCGTCGCGAATCACGGTGAGCGTCAGGCGACCCGCCGCAACGTCGGCGGGGTCGCCGGTGGCCTTGAACCGCATGCTGCCGGTCGAGAAGTCGGGCATCAGTGGGCCGGGGGTGTTTTCCTGGATCGGGCACAGGATCGGCGAAACGACCAGCAGTGGAGTGCGCGGGTGCCCGTCACGGATGGTGTCCAGGAAGCCGTGCACCGCCGGACCGAACGCGCGCAACCGCATGGTATCGGTGTTGACGATGTTGATGCCGACCTTGACGCTGATCAGGTCCGCTGGAGTGTCGCGCATGGCGCGGGCGGTGAACGGGTCGAGCAGCGCGCTACCGCCGAAGCCGAGGTTGATCAGTTCGACCCCGCCGGCGTGCCGCGCGGCGAGCGCGGGCCAGATGCTGCTCGGGTACGCGGCGTTGGACCCGTGGCTGATGGAACTGCCGTGGTGGAGCCACACCCGCCGTCCGTCGGTGGTAATCGGTTCGATCGGGGCGTCTGTACGCAGGCTGATCAGCTCGGTGATCTCCGCGTGCGGCATCCAGATCTCGATGCGCTTGTCACCGGCGGGCAGATCGGTGAACCGCGCGGTGCCCGTCGGCCCCTCGGCCAGTTCGGCGGCCCCGGTGCGCAGGTCGGTGATTGTACGGACGTTGCCGCCGTCGACTGTCGCCTGCGCGGCGAGTTCACCGTCGGCCAGCAGGTCATAGACCCCGTCTGGCACCGCGGGCATACCGCGGTAGGCCCGCTTCGTGGGCAGGGTGTCCAGTTCGACGGTGGTGGCGCGGGTCCGGAACACGAGCCGCACTCCGGACGGCTGCGCCTCGGCCATGGCGAGCTGACTGTCGGGGATCTGTCTGCGCGCCGCCGCGGGCAAACGATGCGGCAGCACCCCGTGCCGGGTCGGTTCCAGGTCCAGGAATCCGCGCAGCAGATCAGGGGTGATGGGCGTGGTCACCCACATGGTGTCGGCCTTCATCATTCCTACTTCTCGGTGGCAGGGATTGCTTGGGTGCGCAGCAGGATGTCGAGCGAGTCGACGACCCACTCCCAGGACTGCTGCGAGTCGACGGCGGTGTGACTGAACCCACCGGCCAGCTCGAGGGTGACGTAGCCGTGGAAGACGCTGCCCAGCAGGCGAACCGCGTGGGTCTGATCGGGTTCGGTCAGGTCGTAGCCACGCAGGATCGCGCGCATCATCTGCGCGTGCCGCACACCCGCGCTCGCCGCCGCCGTCTCGGGATCCAGTCGTAATCGGGCGGCGTCGAAACGGCCGGGATGCTCACGCGCGTAGTCGCGGTAGGCATCGGCGAACGCGGCGAGCGCGTCCTTGCCGGACCGGCCGGCCACCGCGTTGGCGGCACGGTCGGCGAGTTCCGTGAGGGCGAACAACGCGATCCGCGTTTTCAGGTCCTCGGTGCTCTTCACGTGCGAGTACAGGCTCGCGGACTTCACGCCGAAGTGCCGCGCGAGCGCCGACACGGTCACCTGCTCGAAACCCACCTGGTCGGCGAGCTCGGCGCCCGCGAGGGTCAGCCTGTCAGGGGTCAAGCCCACTCGAACCATCAGCATTCTCCAATCCGGCTACTAGTATTATGCAACTACCTACATGCTGTAGGCAAATACCGCAGGCGGGACCATCCTCACCAGCGCCGAGCATCCCACCCTGGCGGTCTGGGTTCTCTCGCGCCAGGACGGCGGTCAAGCGGCGTCGGGTGGCTTCTCGAGAAGAGGGTGCGAGGGTACGCCGCCCGGGGATGGAGAGCTGTTGCGACCGCAGTGCGAGGACGATCATGACCGCGGGGAGGAGCAGGTCGCAGACCAGCACTCCACCGGTGTTTCCGGGTGCGTGGTCGCCGTGGGCGAACCACTGGTAGACGTGGCCGATCGCCGCACCCCACAGGAACATGCCGGCGCCGAGGCCGATGGTGATGCGCTCGCGAGCGGTGGCCGAGGCGGCGCGGAATCCCATGACGGCGAGCCCGAGGTTGGCAAAGGCGATCTCGAACTGGAACGGGGTCCGGTCGAAGCCGATCGCGGTGGCCATCACGTCGGGGATGGTCAGGAAGGCGATCGTCATCCACAGGCTGCCGCAGCCGAGCGCGGCGACGGCCCACCACCGCTGCCAGGTTTCGAGGGCGGCTGCACGGGAGGGGCTGTGCCGGGTTCGGATCAGCGCGCCCGCAACCGCGATCACTATCCAAACCAGGGGAAAAGCCGACTGGGCGAAGTAGGACATCTCGTTCATGCCCCTCAGTCTTGCATGGTTAATATTAACCATGCAAGACTAAGTTTACCGAGAGTGTAGGACTCCGAAGTACCGGATCGAACTATCGGCTCGGCTCGAGGAACTTGGCCAGCGTGGCAGTGTCGTGTAGGTAGCGTTCGTACGGGAAGCCCGCTTTCAGCAGCGCGTCGCGCAGTTCGTTCTGGAGCGGCCTGTCGCTGCCGTGGAAGGCGTTGCGACCTGCCTCGGTGGTGCTGACCAGTCGTCGTCGTCCGTGCTCGGGGTCGGGCTCGACCGCGACGAATCCGGCTGTTTCCAGCGGGCGTAAGGCCCGGCTGACCGCCGGGTCCGATACTGCCAGCGCCTGCGCCAGCTGGTGCTGGGTCACCGGCTCGATTTCTTCCAATGTCCCCAGCAGGCGTATCTGGCTGTACGTCAGCGCCGCTGAGTCGTCCACGCGCCGGCGTGCGGCCTCTCCGAGTAGGTACACCACGCGATGCAGCAAGTCCCCGAGTCCGTCGTCCACAGGCCGAACGTATCAGAATCTTGCCTGGTTAACATTCATTCTTACGTCAGCTGGAAGGTTCGTCGTGCTCTCTGGAGCGTCGACCGGGAAGTGGTGGCTGCCCAGGTCGATGAGCGCGATCTCGAGGCGATTGCGAGAACGGCCCACCTGTTGCCGCCATCACCAACTCGCCCGCCGCCGCCGCTGATTTCCGGCTGGTGGCCCCGGGCAAGGGAACCACCGGTGATCGGCCAGCCGATTTCAGCGGGATCATCGGTCATCGGAGCGGATCGAAACATCGCGCACCGATCGCGTGACCTTCTCCGGTGACTTCACCGATGCTTCGGCAGGGTCGATCGGATCGGCGGCACCGAGGGCCGAAGCTTCTTCATCATCGAGCGCAGCGTAACCCTCGTTGATCTCGCGCCGCGCGCGTCTGCTGTCCTTGATTCGAGCGAACTGTACCGCTGCTTCGAACAACACGGTCAATGCGGCGGCGAGCACGATCATCGAGATCGGATCCTGCGGGGTTGCCACTGCGGCGAAGACGAAGAGACCGAAGATGATTCCGCGTCGCCACGCCTTCAGTTTCTCGTAGGTGAGCACCCCGATAACGTTCAATCCGATGATGATTACCGGCGTTTCAAAACTGACTCCGAAGATGATCAGTAACTGGATGATGAAGCTGAAATATTCCGAACCGCTCAAAGCCGTGATCTGTGCGTTGTTTCCGATCTCGAGCAAGAAACTCAGAGCGCGGGCGACGACGAGGTACGCCAGCACCGCGCCCATAGCGAACAACACGGAGCCAGCAGCGACGAATCCGACCGCATACTTACGCTCCTTCGAATGCATGCCCGGCGTGATGAACATCCACAACTGGTACAGCCACATCGGCGCGGCGAGCACCACCCCTGCGGTGAATCCAACTTTCAGGCGGAGCATAAATTGTTCGAACGGACCGGTCGCGAGTAGCCGACATGAACCGTCCGGGGTCAGCGTTGCCCGTGCAGACGGATCGAGTGAGCAATACGGTCCGAGCAGCACATCACCCAGGCTCTGGAGTCCGAGGACCGAATACGCATACCAATAGACCCCGAACGCCGTCGTGACCAGGATCGCGGCTACCGAGATCAACAGTCGAGTGCGCAACTCCTGCAGGTGTTGAACGATCGACATGGTGCCGTCTGGATTTGCCCGACGTGCGCTGCGGCCGCGATGGAATAGATTTCGCATGATATGTCAGACCTCAAAGGTGTCACCCGGCGGGCGATATCGCGTGCACGAAGTGAACGCCGGCTCACTTCGGTACCGGAACGACGCTCAGTGCGACTTAGACAGAAACACTCGTTCGCTGCCCGCGGGTGCCGACGACTGGGTCGGCGGCAACACTTTCGCGGTTTGCTGAGCTGGGGTGTCGTGCGTGGAGCTCTCTGTCTCGGACTGCATCTGGCTGACCTCGCTCTTGAAGATGCGTAGCGAACGCCCCAGGCCGCGAGCGGCGTCCGGCATCCGCTTGGCACCGAAGAACAGTAGGAAGACCGCTGCGACGATCGCCCAATGCCACACGCTGAACTGACCCATGATTGCCTCCGAAACTTGCAGGTTTCGGGCCCGGAATCAATTTGATTCCGGCCCGAGATTCGTACGCTCCCGGCGCGCAGGTAAACCGACGCTTCGGGTGACCACGTCCAAGGCTCCGCGCGAGTCGGCGACGCCACGGCCAGTGCTCCTACAGCCCCCAACGCCCATATTTTGTAACTCCTCGAGACTGAAATGCATCTCGAGATGTCCTGAAACCGATTGCGTGACTGCGTATCTCAATAGGAACACACGGTGGCCCGAGTCTGCTATAAAAGGGGGATGTGACTCCACACAGAGGCCACTGTGACGAAGGAGCAACCGCGCCAGGAGGAAAATTGTGGAACCCGTTCTGCCGACCGGACCGAGGACCTCGGAGCAGACGTCTCTTCTCGAACGCGCGTATCTCGAGGCGGTCGACGATGTTGCCGATGTGGACGAAATCCGCGCGCGACTCCTTGATTCTGCCTACGAACAGTTTTGCCGGATGGGTATCCAACGTTCCACGATGGAGGACGTGGCCAGGCGGGCCCATCTCTCGCGTATCACGGTTTACCGACGGTTCGCCACAAAGGACGTACTGGTCGAGCAGGTGCTGTTGCGGGAGTACAGGCGATATTTCAGCCAGTTTCTTCTCGATATCGAGCATGCGGAGACAGTCGCTGATCGGCTCGTACTAGGGTTCGTGAGCTCGCTACGCGCTATTCGGCACAACCCCCTCATCGATGGCATGATCGCCGTCGAGCCAGACCGACTTGCGAGCTCGATGATCGGTGACGGAGGTCGAAACATCGCCGCAGTCCAGAAATTCGTCGCCGGTCAGCTTCGTCGTGAGCAAGCTGTCGGCAATGTTCACAGCCGGGTAGACGCCGATCTGGTAGCCGAACTGATGGTCAGGGTCTGCGCCTCCTTCGTGGCGATCCCCAGCCATGTCGTCGACCTCGACAACGATGCTCAACTTGCCACGATCGCTCGACAATTTCTCGTTCCGATGCTGAATCCGGTGACCTCCGGGGACTGATCGACCAGTAGGGCCAGGCCCAGATGATCGCGTTCTGCGTATGAATCCAGGTTTGAACATCGAGCATCACCACGTTGGAGCCGACAATCCTGATGAGCTTCGGACTGAACCGACTGAAGAATCCGACGAACAGGGATAGATTCTCGATTCGGCGCTGATCGGAACCACCGCATTTGATCGCCATCTGCTCACGGAGATACGGGGCACGAACCCCGCCGTCACGAACCCGTAGCAGTCCCTGCATATTGTCCGCATGGACGAGTGGATCATGCGGAGGTGACGGAGTACCACCACGTAGACTTTCTCACCAGAAAGGCGCTCCTCGAACTGCTGATTCAACCTTGGACAAGTCGAATCATCCCAGTTCGGAGCGCCTTTCGCCATTCGAGGACTACAACAGCTCAATGGGCGTGGCTGGGCGAAGCTAGCTGTGAGGTGTCGTCGTCGCGGGTGCTGTCGTAGTGGGCGGTGTCGTAGTCGTCGTAGCGTATGGGGTGGTGGTGACGGGGGGTGTGCCGGTGATCGACGGGTTGTTGGTGGTGGGGATCGGGAGCTCCAGTTTGAGACCGCCGCTATTGAGGTACAACAGCGCGGCTACCTTGATGAACTCGGTCAATTGGAAGTAGATCGCGTCGACACCAGGGACGATCTTGCCGAGTTGGTAGAGCTGGACGAACGGCCCCCACAACGTCGCGAAGATGCCGTCCCAGATACCGTCGGTCTTCAGATTGAGCCATTTGGCGACCTGGGCACCGAGCACGAACTTGGTGAACGAGGCGAGCATCGGCTTGGTGATGAAGCTGGTAGCAGCCAGTACCGGCCCGATGGTGAGGAGGTGGTCGGCGATCTTGGTGCCCTCGGGTGTGGGGCCAAGAACCGGGTCCAGCACCTGCTTGGACTGAGCGTTCGCGGAGTCCCATGTCGCGGGGATGTACTGGTCCTGTACGCCGAGCAGGTGCGCGGTCACCTGCCACGAGTGCAGCAAGCCGGCCGACTGGGCGTCGGTTATGGGTACCTTCCAAGCCTTCAGCTTCTGCATGATGGTGGTCGGTAGGCTGTGCCAGGTGACCAGGATGTCGTTCTGGCTGATCGGAATCTTGGGAGACTCGGTCGCTACCTGCAGCCACGGCGCCGATGTGGGCAGCAGGTGCCGCACTGCCGCGTGCACCATGCGCGTCTTGACGCAGGTCACGATCAGATTGCCGTTGGGCCCGAACGGCTGCTGGGCCATGAGGTCGTAGCCGAGCTTGGCGGTCTTGGCGATGCGATCCTGGAGATCAGCGCCGCCCTTGGAGTAGTACACGGCGCGTGACTCGTGCGGGATCACGGTCGCCAACAGGCCGGCCCCGAACCCGTAAGCGGTGCCGATGAACGGGCCCTGCTTGAAGTTGAAGTCGTCCGCCGCAGTCAGTTTCGACTGATCGGTCCAGGCCGGCAGCTGGCGCGCCTGCTCGATGAAGGCGGTCAGATTCGGGGGCAGGCCCGACGGCGTGGGCTGGTTGTTGGTGGTCCAGGTAGCCAGTATCTTGTTGATCGCGGGCACCTGGCCGCTCTCGAGAATCTCGGCTATGACCTGGTCGGCTGCCGGATCCCACACGGTCATCGGATCGACCCCGTCGCCGGAGCCGGCGATCGAGCCGCTGGCTGACCAGCTCCACGCCTGCGCTCGTGGCGGGGCGGTGAACAACGACAGGGACAGCGCCCCGATCCCTGCCAGCATCCCGCCGGCCTTCAATGCGTCACGTCTGTTCAGGTTGTTCATAGACTCACGTCCTCAGTAATTGCAGTGCGGCCGCTGCAGTGATACGCAGAGGCAAGTGCAGTACCTTTTTATCATCGGGCGAGAGCGGATCAGGCCGACGTCATGAGTACTCTGGGTCAATTCACAGTGCCCCCAACTAATTTCGGTGTGCATCTTCGGAGACCACTTCGTCTGTTCCAGTGCCGCGTCAGAACTTCCTGAAAATAGCCCCATGCCAGCATCTTTGAGGTCTATGTTGGGTTGGATACATGAAACATGCACTAGGTGAAAGGGTCGGGGTGCATCAGGACGGTCGGGCTGGTTGACTAGTCAATGACGGAACTGGTAGCCGCAAAAAAGTTGGCAGAGAGCATTATTCGCTTTTGCCAGGCATCGTTGCGGATGTTCTGTGACTACATCACCGCCCTACTGCCAGTGGGTCGAGGAATGCGAGCGGCGGTGCGGCACACATCCGACTCAGGTCTGCCACGAGTGGAACACCGCGGCCCATCTGGTCGATTACGAGGGTCGGCCGGTGCGGCGGCCGATGATCAGGGAAGAGGTTCAACAGTTCTTCGATTTCGCGGAACACCGAGTGGAACTGGCGATGAGGCGGGGCCGCAAGGGGGCGTTGACTGCTTATCGAAATGCGACTGTGTTCAAGGTGATCTATGCGTGGGGACTTCGTTGTGGTGAGGCATCCAAGATCGACTTCTATCGCAATGCGAAGGCTCCCGAGCGGGGTCGGTTCGGGATGTCGCATGTACGATATGGCAAGCGCAGCAAGGGATTATCGCCGAAGCGTCGTTTGGTCTCGACGGTGATGCCGTGGGCGTTTTCAGCCACGCGAGATCGAGGACAGATTCGCCGAATACCGCGACGACCTTGTCGGAGGCTACTCGTAGCGCTCACGCAATAGACTGGAGACCGTGGCTGGAACTGTGGCAATGGCTCTCATCTGCTGCGCATGTGATCGAAAGCGGACACCGTTTGCTCGTAATATCGACAACCTTCGTCGATGCGGAGGCCGCGAGATGCGAACGAATTTCGGCATTAGTGGGACGGCCAATCGAGCACGCGCACAGTCGAGCCCTAGCACCTGTCGGACTGGTGAGGACGCACGGTTTCGGGTCGCCCGTTGCGGGTATCGTCACGGCAGATCGCCGCATATTCCCGGGAACATGCAGAGATCGAGAACGCGCCGGTTCAACCAAGTAGCCGGCGCGTTCGACCTCCTGCGGTGCGATCTAGGTACTGCATTGCGTGGCTGTCAGCCGTGCGGCACGAGAAGCTACCGACGTGCTGCTGGTCTCCTACACAGGACACGGCATTCACGAACGGCGCGAACGACTGGCACCTAAGGTCCGTGTCGAAGTAGCAGGTGGGGTTTCACGAAAGGTGTCGAGTGTCCGGCTGCCTGGGTCATTGTTCGGCGTCGCGGACCAGTAGCGCGATCTGTACCCGATTCCCGACGCCCAGCTTGATGAACAGATTGCCGGTGTGCGCCTTGACGGTGGCGACGGTGACCTGTAACCGCGCGGCGATCTCCGGGTTGCCCAGCCCGTCCGCGATCGCTCGCGCGGTATCGAGTTCACGTTCGGAGAGGGCAGCCAGTCGTTTTCGCGCGGCGTCGCGGGAGGCTCTGCGGGCTTCGGTGGAACCCGGCCCGGTGGCCGCGGCGATCACCCGCGCCGTGACGGTGGGGGACAGCACAGGGTTGCCGGCCGCGACGGTGCGCACCGCGTCGGCGATCCGGGCGGGCGGGGTGTCTTTGAGAACGAAGCCGAGTGCCCCGGCGCGTAGGGCACCGAGTACCAGCTCGTCGGAGTCGAAGGTGGTCAGCATGAGTACCGCCGGCGCGGCCGGTACGGTCTGGAGGTACCGGGTGGTGTCGACGCCGTCGCGGCCGGGCATCCGCACATCCATCAGCACGACGTCCGGTCGCAGCTCGTCGACCACCGCGATCGCGCTATCGCCATCGGCGGCCTCCGCGACGACGGTCAGATCCGGCTCGCCGTCGATAACGAGTCGTAGCGCCATCCGCACCAGCTGGTCATCGTCGACGATGACAACGCGCACCGTCTCCTGATCATTGTGCACTCATGCTCTTTTCTCGTGGTCGTGCTCCGGCCAGGGAAGGTGCGCGGTGAGAACGTATCCGTTGTCGGACGTGCGATGGTGGTGGAGTTTTCCGCCGGCGAGGGTGATTCGTTCGGTGAGGCCGAGCAGACCGAAGCCCGAGGCAGGTGGCCGGGCCACGGCGGTGGCGGCCGCCGAATTGCGGACGCTGACACGCAGTTCGCCGCCGGGCGTCCCGTCGACGGTGACGTTGACTTCCGCGGTCGGGGCATGTTTCGCGGCGTTGCTCAGCCCTTCCTGAATTACCCGATAGCCGGTCCGGCCAACGGTCTCGGGTGGGGTAGCGGTCACCGTGCTGGCGAGCGTGACGTCCAGACCCGACGACCGGGCGTCGGCCACCAGCTCCGAAATCCGGTCCAGGGTGGGTTGCGGTGGTTCGGGGCGGTCGGGGTCGGCGCGAAGGACACCGAGGACGTCGCGGAGTTCTTCCAGCGCCTGGCGGGAACCGTCGACGATCCCGCGGATCAGTGTGCGCTTCTCCTCGGTCGAGAGGTCGTCACGGTGATCCAGGACGCCGGCTTGCATGGCGACCAGCGAGATCCGGTGCGCGAGCACATCGTGCATTTCGCGGGCGATCCGGTTGCGTTCGGTGGCCTGTGCGTGCGCCGCCCGAGCGGCCTGTTCGCGTTCGGCGCCGGCGGCGCGGTCCCGCAACGATCGCACTTCGACGCGACGGGCGTCGATGGCCACACCGGTTGCCACCGCGATGCCCGCGCTCGCCAGCGGCAGCGCGAGTCGCAGCCAGATCGGGGCGGGCAGCGTGTCGATCGGGTAGAGGTCTTCGGTGAACTGCGCCGCGGTCACATACGCCGCAACGACCACACCGATCTCGACCGGACGGCGGCGAGTGGACAGCGAACACAGCGCCAGCAGCGCGGCACCAGTTGCGAGCGCCGACGCGGCCGAGGCGATCACGACCGTCAGAGCGACGGTGAACGGGAACCGCCGCCGCCACAGCAGCACCGTCAAGCAGCCGAGTGCGATCAGCGGATCGCCGGTGACGAACCAGGAACACGTATCGGCCGCGCAGCCCGCCGGCAGCGCCGTGGCGACGGAGAACCAGAAGGCTGTGCCGAGTACCGCGGCCGCCGTCAGCCGCCAGATCTGCTGGCATGCCCCGAGTCGTGCGGCGCTGTCGGTGTCCACCCGGCCATTATCGCGACACCGACCGGCCGAAAGCAGCAGCCCAGCGGTTGAGGTGCGCTCGACCCAGGGCGAATCGCCGCCTCGACTTTCGTCGAACACGATTGCCGCCGCAGGACCGATGTGCCGGGCGGGGCGGGCTCGCCAGACTCGTTCATGTACCAGCCGAACACGAGCCCAGCGGACGGTGTGCTCGTGGTAGGCGCCATTTCGTCGGGGAGTAGCAGCGTATGAATCGACAACGGACCCGAAGCCTGAGCCTGCTGGCCGTGCTCGGTCTCACCGCAGCGCTGGTTGCGGCACCCATCGTGGTCGCAGAGCCGGCCGAATACCCCCAAGCGCAGGTGCAGTGGGGCGCATGTCCGGAGGGGGTCGAAGATCCCGCGGCCGGGCCGGTCCAGTTGCAATGCGCCACCGTGTCGGCGCCCTTGAATTACAGCGAGCCAGAGGGCACGCAGATCGAGATCATGATCTCCCGGCTGGCGAGTAAGAACCCGGACAAGCGTCGCGGAGTGTTGTTGCTCAACCCCGGCGGTCCGGGTGGTGCGGGGTTGGACCAGCCCAAGTTCCTGGCTGCTCATGGGCTGCCCGCCGATGTACTGGACAGCTATGACGTGATCGGTATGGATACGCGCGGGGTAGGGCATTCGGCACCGGTGAGCTGCGGGTTCACCGATGATCAGGCGTACTTCGGCAATATCCCGCCCTATGCGGTGAACGATGCGGCGGTCACCGAGCGGGCCACGGTCGCCCAGAGGGTCGCCGAGCAGTGCGCGGCCAACGACCACGAGGGCCGATTGCGGTACGTGTCGACGGCGAATATGGCCCGTGATCTGGACCGGATACGGGCGGCGCTGGGTGAGGACAAGGCCAGCTACCTCGGTTACTCCTACGGCACAGCGCTGGGCGCGGCCTACGCCTCGATGTTCCCGCAGCAGGCCGACCGCATCGTGCTCGACAGCAATATCGGCGACACCTATCTCGACCACGACGGGATGCGGCGGTACGGCCTCGGAATGGAAGAGACGTTTCCCGACTTCGCGCAATGGGCGGCCGCCCGCCACGACACCTACGGTCTGGGCCGCACACCGGAAGAGGTGCGGCGGACCTACGTCACCCTCGCCGAGCGACTCGACGCGAACCCGGTGGACGGGATGGACGGCAACCTCTTCCGGTTCGGCACCTTCTTCACGCTCTATCGCCCGGCGTTGTTCGCGTCGGCGGCCGAGAGCTGGAAATCGTTGCTCGAAACGGGGCGCCCCGGGCCCGCGGGCGGCCGTCCGCCAGGAACCGGCGCGGCTTCGCCGAACGATAACGCCTGGTCGGTTTTTTTGGCCGTGACCTGCAACGATGTCGAATGGCCGGCGGATATCGGAACCTACCAGCGTGCCGTCGCCGAGGACCGGGAGCGGTACCCGCTCTACGGCGCGGCCGCCGCGAACGTCATGCCGTGCGCCTACTGGAAGTTCGGGCCGTCCGAGCCACCGGTGCGGATCGACAACACCGGCCCGGCCGATGTGCTGATCGTGCAGAATCAGCGCGACCCGGTCACCCCGCTACGTGGCGGCGAGCTGCTCGACGAGAAGTTCGGTCAGCGGTCCCGGTTGGTCACTGTCGACGGGAGTGGGCACGGGGTCTATGTTCTCGGCACCAACCCCTGCGCGTTCGACGTCGTCACCGGCTACCTGGTGGACGGCACCATGCCCGAACACGACATGACTTGTCGCGCGGGCTAGTGCCTCGTCCGGGGACGTTGATGCGTCAATTCGTTGGGGTGGCGGGTTGATCCGCGGCTGGCGACCGGTGATGCTGCCTGGTGGAGGTGGTGTCAGTGGCGCGGAAGGCAGAGGTGTTTGTCAGAGCGGTGACTCCAGAGGAAGGCCGCAAGCTGGCGCAGATCGCGCGTCGCAGCAAGATGCGGGTGCGTCGGGCGGTGGCAGTGATGGCATCGCACAGCATCAACCGGTCGGGTTGGTCGCGAAGTTGAGGTAGGTGTCGGAACCCTTTGTCCGGCAAGTGATCCACGACTTCAACTCTCACGGATTCGAGGCACCCGCCTAAATGGAGTGGGGGCAGGCCGACGAAGACCGATCAAGCGCCACGTGGTCGGATCTGTCAGATCGCCCCGTGCTGCCCGAGATTTGGGGTGTCCGTTCAGTGTGTAGAGCCTGTCGAAGCTGGTAGCAGTGTTGTGAGACGTTGCGGCAGATCTCGAAGCCCGGCGGAGTGTCGTGGCAGGACACGAAAACATGGCCAACCGGAGGTCACCTGGTCATCGCGGATTTATCCGATCTGACGATGCCGGTCCGTCGGTACGGACTGTTTCCATCTATTTAGCCGGTAACCTGGGCATCTACTCTGGTCGACTTGGTCACCGCATCGGGCAGACAAACCCCGGCCCGCCGACAGCAACCCACAACCGGAACGGTTCCACGATCGTCTGGATTGGTGTCGCGAAAGGCCTCATGTTGAGCACTATTGGGCAGTGGCGGGAGCCAGGCAAGCGGGTGCGACTTCAGGGGTTGTTGCTCGATGGCGGTGAATGTTGCGGGACCAGCGATCGGCAGGCGGTGACGACGAGGATTCCGGCTGCGATGGCGACCAAGATCATCCCGGTGAGCCCGATCTGCCCTGCGGCGGCAGCACCACCGTTCTGCCCGAGGTTCACCGCGCCTTGCAGTCCGACGGCGCCGGGAACGATCAGCCACAGCACCGGGGCGAAGCCGGCGTAGAACGGTGGTGCTTGAGGTAGACGCCGCAGCGACAACGCGGCCAGGACGCTGGCTGCCCCGGCTGAGAATCCACCGAGGATCGGGCCGGCCCACTGCGTTGTCACATACTGCGTCGCGAAGGTCACGTATGCGATGACCATCAGATACGGCAGCGTCCGCAACGGCGCGGACTGGGTCAGCACACATCCGAGGCAGAAGACCGTTACGCCTAGCCACGGCCCCCAGGTCAGGGACATATGGTGCGCTATCGGCGCGGTGGCGGGAACCAAATTGCTGGCGGCGTAGGCGCCGAAGGCCATCAGTAGCAGTCGTTGTAGCGCGACGGCCAGTCGGGAGGTGCCCGCGATCGCGTCGCCGGTGGACAGGTCGAGCACCGCGAAAGTCATGGCCGCTACGGGCAGCAACGAAACCAGTGGCGGAACAATCGCGGGGGTCGGCGATTCGCCGACGTGTGGTGCCACGAGATTCATGACGACGCCGACGAGAAACGCCGCGAGCGCTGGAAACACCGCCGCGGCCATGCGGCGGCGGCCGGCGAGGATCCCGAGGCCGCCGATCACCGTCGACACCAGGGCGTAGACAGGAACAGCCGGCAAGGTCGGTTCGAGCAGCAGCCCGAAACCCGTGCCGAACAGCGCGTGCCCGACCAGGACCGCCATGGTGCCGTAGCGGGGCTCGGTCGCGGAGATGGTGTGTAGTCGAGCGAGTGCTTCGGTGGGCTCGCATCGACCTACGGTGACGTCATCGAGGAGATCTTGCAGGTCGGCCAGTTGATCGAGCTGAAACGAATTGCTACCGGCGACCGTTCCCTGGGCCAGGCCGATATTGATCGTCCCGTCGGGATGCTGAATGAATACCCCGGTCGGCAACGCCAGAATGGTCGCCTCGACGCCGAACGCCGCCGCAATCGCTTGCATGCGATCGGTGACATAGGACGTCGGAACGCCCGTATTACACATCGCGATCGTCGCTTCACGTAAGAACGTCAATGCTGCGGTGTGGCTGAGCTGCTCGGCAGTCATAGCCCATCTCCCGGTCGCTGTCGTTCGAACTTCCCAAGATCGCTGTACCCGGCACGATAGCCCTGTCGGTGGCGCTCGGAGACTCGCCCGCAACGATATCCATTGCGGGTGAAGATCGTCCTCGATAGAGTTTGCCAGAGCATTGCCCGATGGTGTCGGGCGCTCAGTTCCCGATTTCTCAAGCTAGCGGTGCTCATCGAAATTGTGTCTTCTGTCAGTCGAACGGAAGGGCGTCGCCATGAATTCTCCCGGTGCAACTCCACGCGGATCGTCGACTTCTGGCGCCGTCTGTTTCACGAATGCTCGTGTGTTCGACGGTGTGTCCCACGAGCTGTCCGCGCCGACGACGGTGTTGACCGACGACGGAAAGATCGCCGCGATCGGGAAGAACGTCGAGGTCCCCGCCGGCGCCCGGGTGATCGATGCCGAAGGGCGAACCCTCACACCGGGATTCATCGACGCCCACTGTCATTTGATGCTGCAGCCGGTCGTGTCGGACCTGCTCGGCACGGACGCGTTCTATCACGCCTACCGCGGCGCCGAGATCGCGAAGCTGTACCTGTCGCGGGGCTTCACCACCGTGCGCGACACCGGCGGCAACACCTTTTCGCTCAAACGTGCCATCGACGAGGGGCGGGTCGAAGGCCCCCGCATCTACCCGTCGGGACCGATCATCTCCCAGACTTCCGGTCACGGTGATTTCACCCCGATGAACGAGCCCTGTGCGTTGGTCGGTGGCAACCGGGACCAGATGCAGGACATCGGGCACCTTCTCGTGGTCAACGGTGTACAGGAGATGCTGGTGGCCGCGCGCTATGTGCTGGGACGCGGTGCCTCGCAGGTCAAAATCGCCGTCGGTGGCGGGTGTGCCTCCGAGCGTGATCCCTTGGACGTCGTGGAGTTCACTCCCGACGAGATCGAGGCCGCGGTCATGGCCGCGGCGAATTGGAACACCTACGTCGCGACCCACGTCTACAACACGACTGGTATCCGCCGGGCCGTCGAAGCGGGCGTGAAGACGATCGAGCACGCCAACCTGATCGACGAGCCCACCCTCGCGCTGATGAAGGAGAAGAAGGTCTGGCTCAGCCCGCAGGTCAGCGTCTATGTCGTCGACCCGCACGGATTCGCTCCCGCGCAGATGGAGAAGTTCGCACAGGCCAGGGACGGCCTGGACGAGATGTTCGATCTGACGAAGAAGCTCGGCTTCGCCGATATCGCGTTCGGTACCGACATCATCACCAACCCCCAGGCGATCGCCGATATCGGCGACGAGTTCGTCCACCGGACGAAATGGTTCACCAATGGTGAGGTCCTCGCCCAGGCCACCGGCAACAACGGTCGGATGCTCGCCTTGGCGGGCCCACGTAATCCGTATCCTGCGCCGCTCGGTGTGATCAAGGAAGGCGCGTGGGCCGACCTGCTGCTCATCGACGGCGATCCCGTGGCCGACATCCAGGTGCTCACCGATCCCGAGGAGAACCTGGTCGTCATCATGAAGGACGGCAAGCTGGTCAAGGACCTGATCTCAGCGGGCTGACGGCACGGCTGTCGCGATATCGGTGACGGCGTCGCCGTGGATCACGTGACGTAAGTGCCGGTCCGGCCCGGTGCGGTGAGGAACGCGAGATCCTGGACCGGGATCGGCGCTGGGCACCAGCATGTCCGCGTGCGTGCTCGGGGCGAGGGTGCCGATCTGTCCTCGCGTGCCGAGCAGGCGCGTGGCAGTACTGGTGGCGTTGTTCGCTCCCGCCCGGTGGGCGCCTGCTCTGACGGTGAGGAATCGGCTCCGGCCCGCGGTCCGAGCCGGCCGTGACCGGCTCCGGACCGCAGGATCAGGCGCGGGTCATCGTGGAGGCGTATCCGCCGCCGCCGGGGTAGACCCATTCGCCGGTGACAGTTGTCCCCGTGCGATCGAAGGTTCCGCGGTAGTAGGCGGGGCTGTCTTTGGCTCCGGCCCAGATGGTGAGGGTATCGCCGGTCAGGTCGTAGACGTAGTCGAAGCTGCGCCCGACGGAGTCGTAATAGCGTGAGACAACATCCGCGCCGGTCGGTTCACCGAACGGGCGCAGGTTCCCGATGACCTCCATGCCGGTGACCGGGTAGCCGTCCTGGGCCAGATCGATGTGCTGGAGCAGGAAGAACCGGCCCGCCATCCATTCGTAGCGCACCGTTCCTTGCGCGCCACCGCTGACTCGCCAGGTACCGACCAGGCGGTCCAATGCCCGCAGTTCGGGCGTGGGCTGCGGCTGGGTCTCGATCATCTCGTTCTCCTCGGTGGGGGGTTGGTTCGCTGCTACCTCGGAGCCGCGGTGCCGGTCTCGACACCAACCGTCTGTGATCTGAATCACTGTCGGTGGGTGTCGAGAACTCGCCGTCGGCTCCGAGGTAGCAGCAAAACCCCGATCGAGGAAGGGACACAACGATGACTCTCACAGCTACCACCGGGCGCGCGCCGAGGCAGGTTTCCGACCGTCTGCTGCTCGCCGGTGCCGCCGCCGGACCGCTGTTCTTCGCTTCGGCGATTACCCAGATGCTCACCCGCGACGGCTTCGACATCACCCGGCATCCGATCAGCCAGCTAGCCACCGGAGGCCTCGCCTGGATCCAGATCGTGACGTTCGTGACCGCCGGTGCGTGCGCGGTGGCGCTGGCGGTGGGCCTGAGCCGCACGCTGTCCGAGGGAACCGGGCGGCGGGCATTGCCTGTGCTGGTGGGCGTGTTCGGAGCCGGGTTGATCGCGGCCGGGGTGTTCACGATGGACCCGGAAAAGGGGTTTCCGGCCGGCACTCCGGATGAGCCGGTCGCGCAGATGTCCTGGCACAGCATCGCCCATTCGGTGGCTGCCGCAGTGGCTTTCACCGCGCTCGCCATCGCGGCTCTCGTCCTGAGCGTGCGCTGCTTGCGTCGGCGTGCGGTGTTGCCCACGGCGGCGAGCGGGCTGGCCGGACTCGTTCTGCTGGTACCGATGTCGCCCGAGTACATAAGCATCCAGATCGCGGTCAACGGCCTGGTCGCGTTCACCTGGACTACTGTGCTGGCGATCGGGATGCGTCGCCTCGCCTGACCGGGCTAGCGTCGCAACGACTACCCATCGGGAGGGCAGACCAATGAAATATCTGTTGCTCGGTTACACCCCGGCCGCCGCGTGGGATGCCGAATCCGCCGACACCCCCTCGGCGGAGGCGTTGGCGGCTTTCGCCACCTATCAGCGGCTCGAGCAAGAACTGATCGCCTCTGGGGAGCTCGTCGGCAGCGAGGGCCTCGGCCATCCGGCGGTGAGCACCACCATGTGTAAGACCGCCGACGGTGTGGTCGCCACCGACGGGCCCTTTGCGGAGCTGAAGGAGGTCCTGGCCAGTTTCGCTGTCATCGATGTCGCAGGCCACGAGCGCGCTGTCGAGATCACCGCCCGCATCGTCGAGGCCCTCGGTGAACCGATCGAGATCCGCCCGATCATGGGTGCGGACTTCGCCGAGTGACCCCCGCGATCGAGGACCTGCTGCGAGCGGAAGCGCCGCAGGTCCTCGGGGCGCTCGTGCGCCGCTTCGGGCACTTCGACATCGCCGAGGACGCGGTGCAGGAAGCCCTGCTGATCGTGGCCAGGTCGTGGCCGGTCGACGGCATCCCGGATAATCCGCGCAGCCGCCTCATCCGGATCGCCTACCGGCGGATGATCGACATGCTGCGTTCGGATCAGGCGCGGCGCCGCCGCGAAATCGACGCGGTCGCTACGGCCGAACCGATGCGGACAGCGCGACCCAGCGACATCGACGACAGCTTGACCCTGCTGTTGCTGTGCTGCCACCCCGCACTGGGTCACTCCGCCCAGGTCGCCCTGACGCTGCGTGCGGTCGGTGGACTCACCACGGCCGAGATCGCGCACGCCTACGGGACATCCGGGGCCACCATGGGCACGCGGATCAGCCGCGCCAAACAACAACTCGCCAAAGCCGGGGTGCGCTTCACTCCACCGACCGACACCGACCGCGACCAGCGCCTGGCCGCTGTCCTGCGCGCCCTGTACCTCATCTTCAACGAGGGCTACACCGCGACCACCGGCGGCGAACTGGTCCGGGTCGACCTCACCGCCGAAGCCGTCCGACTGACCAGAATGCTGCACGCCACCGCCCCCGGCGACCCGGAAGTGACCGGCCTGCTCGCGCTGATGCTGCTCACCGAATCCCGCCGCGCGGCCCGCACGAACGCAGGCGAGCTGGTACCCCTCGACGAGCAGGATCGCGCCCGCTGGAACCGCGACCTGATCGCGGAGGGCACCGCACTCATCGACAGCGTCTGGAACCGTGCACCGGCAGGCCCCCACCAAATCCAGGCCGCCATCGCCGCAGTCCACGCCGCAGGCGACCCGGGCTGCACCGATTGGCCCCAGATCGCCCTGCTCTACCTGTGGCTCGAACGCCTCACCCCGACCCCACTTGTCCAACTCGCCCGCGTCGTCGCCGTCGCCCGTGCCTACGGCCCCGCCCGCGGCCTGGCCCTACTCGACGACCTCAACCGCCGCCACCACCTGGACCACAACCCGCTCACCCAACAACGTGAACACGCCGTCCGCGCCCACCTTCTCCAACAAACCGGCGACCACACCTCAGCGGCCCCACTCTTCCGTCGAGCAGCCGACCTCACCGCCAACCAAGTCGAACAACGCTACTTACGCGCGAAAGCCGACCACCCGGACTGACCACAGTCCCTTGCTGCTGCGGAGCAGTTCCCTTCCCAGGGCATGAACCGCGACGGGCCGGAAACCTGCCCGTTGGTTCATTCTGAGAGCCACCTACCAGGCCTGGTCGAGCGGGGCGGCGCGTTCATGATGACTGCAATGCCTTCGCTGGCATCCCCGATAGCGTTAGGGCCGACGTTGGCGACAAGTCAGGTCTGAATATGCCTCGCAACAGACGTCCTCGCGACCGCGAGGAGGAGCGCGCGGAGATCCGTGGTGGCTGCGCGGCGGTTGTGCGGCGTCGGTCAGGCTGCGAGGCGAGTGCCGCGGCGCCAGACCGCACGAGTGTTGAGGGTGTCGGAGATGGAAGTGGTTGGGTCGCCGTCGACGAGGAGGAGATCGGCGCGTAGGCCATCGGCGATCCGTCCGCGGTCGTCGAGTCCGAATCGGCGTGCGGTGGTGGCGGTGGCGGCGCGCAGCGCCTGAGTGGGGGAGAGGCCAGCCTGAACCAGATACTGGAGTTCGTGGTGGACGCTGGCGCCGTGGGCAAGTCCGCCCAGGAAGGGCAGCGGCAGGGAGGCATCAGTGCCCGCAAGAAGGTCCACGCCGATGTCGCTGAGTACCTTGACGGTGGCTAGGACATCTTCGATCCGCCCTCGAGGGTAGTGGCCGAAGCTCGAGCGCAGTGCCTTGTCCCAGTCGGAATCGAGGCGCGAGGCGACACGCTGGTCGTCGGCGAGTTCACTGCCGTTGATCCCCATCATGGAGGCGTTGAGAACGATGCATGGCGTCACGAACACCCCGGCACTCGCGATCAGATCGATGATCTCGTCGGTGTGTGGTCGGTCCATGAACAAATGAGCCAGGCCATCGATTCCTGCTTCGATGGCCATGCGGGTCGCGTCGATGGTCAGAGTGTGGGCGATGGTGAGTTTTCCGCGTCGCTTTGCCTCGGCCACTCCGGCGTTCAAGGTTGGCTGGTCGAGCATCGGCAGGCCGGGGTGGCCTTCGACGCTGCCGTCGTCGACCATGAACTTGATGTAGTCCGAGCCGCGTTCTATGAGTTGCGGAATGAACGCGACAGCTTCGGCTGGGGTGGTGGAAAACGGCATGAGCGGAGGCTCGCCGACAGGCTTGGCTCCGGGGGGTGGGCCGGGGCGGAAGCCTTCGGGGAACAGCTCACTCGGGTGCCCGCCCGGCGGAGTGATTCCGAAACCGGAGGAGCGTACGTCGGCGACTGTGTCGTCGTCGCTGATGCCTGCGCGGTTGTGCCGAGTATTGGTGCCTTGCATCTCCAGTTCTGTGGTCACCCCGAACCTCAGGGCCAAAGCCAACGCGTCCCGGCTGGTATGCACGTGGGCGTCGATCAGGCCCGGCAGTAGTGTCGCTCCACTGCCGTCGATGATCTCCGCTCCGTCGGGGATATCACCACCGACGCGGAGAATCTTGCCGTCCTCGACGAGGACAGTGACGATACCCAGCGCCTTCTCGCCGTCGAAGACCTGTGCATTGGTGATGGCTGTCGTAGACATAGTGCGCCTCGATCCTTGGTGGGCCCCTGTGGTTAATGTATACTACAAGCTATGGAAATGCTTCAAGGTATGTTTATTGGTCGCAATCGATCCGGATTGTTCGTATGAGCAGTGCGGTCCCGGAACCGGGGGATGGGAGCAGCCTGCTCGACCAGATCGGGCCTGCGTTGTCGCGACTGCGACGGCGAACTTCGGGTGGCCGTGGTGATCTCACGCGCAACCTGGTCCTGAACGTGATCGCGGACGCCGCTGCAGAGATGACAGTCGGGGGTATCGCGATCGAGATGGGTGTGACCCAGCCCGTCGCCAGCCGAACGATCGCTGCGTGCATCACAGACGGATTGTTACGGCGGGCCGCTTCCCAAACAGATGGCCGGCGCACTGTTTTGGAGCTCACCGACGTCGGCGAGGCGGAGCGGTACCGCTTTGCCCGCGAGCAACGCCAGACCTTCGAGGAGATCACCGCGGAATGGGATCTGGTCGAACGGAGGCAATTCGCCCAATTATTGATCCGCTACAGCCGAGATGCCAGCGACTGGTCCACGCGGCGACACCATCGCGACAAGGGTCCGGTGAACATCGAGACGACCGACTGACAGGGAGACGTAGCGACGTCGACCGTGCAAAGCTTCGGCGTCCGTTTCCTGTTAGCTCACCACATCAGATCGGCTCCCGGTTGACAATTCGGTCACGAATGAAGCGGGCGCTGCGGCGACCCCGGGGAGCGAAGATGTCGAATCCTGCTGCTGTGCCGCGTGAATGAACCACGCGGCACAGCAGGGGCGAGGAAGTCAGCGGCTCGCGGTAGCGGCCTCCATGATGACCTTCGCTACGGCGGCGGGCTGAGAGACGGTGAGCGCGTGCGAGGCGCCCTTGATCTCCACCGTGGCGCGGGAGCCTGCCCGTTCGGCCATGAAGCGGTGTGCGGCAACCGGGATGTTGTAATCGGCGTCCGGGAACACGAACCAGGACGGCACGGACTTCCAGTTCGGCGCACCGGACTTCCCGTTGAGAGCGCGATCGTTGAGTGGGCGTTGGGTCACGGCGTCCAAGGTGGCCTGGGTCACGGGTACATCGGCTGCGAACTGTTGGTGGAACTTGGCGGGCTGAATGTAGAGGTCGGTGCTGCCGTCGGGCAGCGCCACCTTGTTCAGAGTGTCGCCGAGCGTGCTGCCGGGGAACTTGGCCGAGAGCTCCCCGATGGTCTCGCCTTCTTCGGGAGCGAAGGCCGCGACGTAGACCAGCCCCTTGACCTTGGGATCGTGGACCTGGGAAATGACTTGCCCGCCGTAGGAGTGCCCGACCAGGACGATCGGGCCGTCGATCGAGGCCACCACGCTGCGAACGGTGTCGGCGTCACCGGAAACGCTGCGAAGTGGATTGCCGACGGCGATGCTGGTCAGCCCCTGCTGGTCGAGTTGGTCGATCACGCCGTTCCAGCTGCTGGACTCAGCGAAGGCTCCGTGGACGAGAACGATGGTCGGCTCGACCGGGGCGGGCTGGGCGCCGGCGCAACCCGCACTGGCGACGGTGGCCGTGAGACCCAACGCGACGGCGGTGAGCTTGACGATGGTGGTGATACGCATAGTGGTTTCCTAGAGAGAGCTGTTCGGGTGAGCGGAGAAATGGTGTGCGACTCGGTCGGTCGGCAACGGCTTCGATCGTGGCGCGGGAGCCGACACGTTCGGTTATCGGTGCGCGGCGACAGAGGTGTTGAGGCGCCGTGGACAAGAACGACGGTGGGTGTACTCCTGAAGGTGTGCTGAGGTGGTCAGTGCGCGAGGAAAGCGAGCAGGTCAGCTTCGAACGCCGTGCGAAATTCGCCGTGAAGGCCATGCGGCGCACCGGGATACACCCGCAGCGTCGCGTTCTTGATCAACTCGGCCGACTTCATCGCCGAGTCGTGGAGCGGGACGATCTGGTCGTCGTCACCGTGGGCGACCAGCACCGGCACGTCGATCCCGAGCAGGTCCTCGGTGAAGTCGGTCTCGGAGAACTGGGCGACGCATTCGTAGGCGGCGCGGACCCCGACCTGCATGCCGAGCCGCCAGAACGCACGGCGCGCACCTTCGGAGGCGGCCACCTCCGGCCGGTTGAACCCATAGAAGGCCTCGCTCAGATCCCAGTAGAACTGCGACCGATCCGCGGCGACACCGGCGCGGATCCCGTCGAATACCTCTACCGGAGTGCCGTCGGGGTTGGTCTCGGACTTCACCATCACCGGGGGCACCGCGCCTAACAGCACCGCCTTGGCAACTCGACCGCTACCATGTCGACCCAGATAGCGAGCGACTTCGCCGCCGCCGGTGGAGTGGCCGACCAGCACCGCATCGTGCAGGTCCAGGTGCTCGATCAGCTCGCCCAGGTCGTCGGCGTAGCGATCCATGGTGTTGCCGTCCCAGGTCTGGCTCGATCGGCCGTGACCGCGGCGGTCGTGGGCGATGGCGCGGTAGCCGTGCTCGGCGACCAGGCGGGCCTGGTCATCCCAGGCGTCGGCACTCAGCGGCCAGCCGTGGCTGAAGACGACCGGCTGGCCGGTGCCCCAGTCTTTGAAGAAGATCTGAGCGCCGTCGGAGGTGGTGAAAGTGTTTGTCATGCCGACAAAACTACGAGCGAACCCACCCCGTGCGAATCAGTCGAATGACTGCACAGACGACTGAGTCATGGTGTCGGCCGATGACTCAGTCAGCCCCCGGTTTACTGCCTCTACCTGCGTCGTCGCGTTGTGAAACCGTGCGGTTTCTGTCAGAATCGCGCGGTGATCGGTGAGAGTTCCCAGATGGTCCTGGTCGGCCGAGACCGGTATTCGACATTGCTTGGCGACCTGCTGGATGGGGCGGTCGCCGGAAACGGCTCGACGCTGATCCTGCGTGGGGCCGCGGGTATCGGAAAGTCGGCTCTGCTGAACACAATTCGGGAGGCAGCAACTGACCAGCACCTGACCGTCGTCGCCGCGGTCGGTGTCGAGAACGAAGCAGGCCTGCCGTTCGCTGCGCTGCACCAGCTTCTGCGTCCCCTCCATTCGGAGATGGCCAAGCTTCCCGTTTCTCATCAACGCCCTCTGCGCGCGGCATTGGGACTGGAAGACGGAACCCCCGACCTGTATGCCGTGGCGCTGGCCGCACTGCAACTGGTCGGTGAGGCCGCCGCAGTCCGTCCGACGGTACTGATCCTCGACGACCTGCACTGGCTCGACAGCTGTAGCGCCGATGTACTCAGTTTCCTCGCACGCCGGATCGGCGGTGACGCAGTCCTCGTACTCGGCGCCGTACGTGCTGGATCAGAGGATTCCGCGCGAATGGCGGGGCTGCCGGAAATTGTGGTCGAACCGCTCGACGAACAGGCCAGCGCCGCCCTGCTCGCGGCGCAAGCGCCAACGCTGTCGAGCACCGTGCGACAAAGACTGCTCAGTCAAGCCGCCGGAAATCCGTTGGCGCTCATCGAATTACCGCGTGCGATGCGTCAGACTACGGAGCGGGTGATCGAGGACTTCCCGTTGACCGCCCGGCTCGAAGCAGCCTTCGCCACACGGTCGGCCGAGCTCAGCGACCCGGCCCGGACCCTGCTCGTCGTCCTCGCCGCCGATGTCACCTGCGACGCGGGCAGGCTGTTGCGGGCGGCCACCGCCCTCGTCGGCGCCCCGGTCGGTCCCGCACACCTGCAAGAAGCCATCGACGCGGGCCTGATCGAGATGGCAGGTCCCCTCCTGCGCTTCCGGCATCCGCTGATGCGTTCGGCCACCTATGTCCGGGCGCCGCTGACCCAACGGCTCGGAGCGCACTCGATCCTGGCAGAGGTTCTCTCGGACTTCCCGGACAGACAACTCTGGCATCGTGCCGCCGCCACGCTCGGTACCGATGACGCCATCGCCGCGCAGCTCGAAGACTATGCCCAGCGATCGCGCGCACGTGGGGCCGTCATGGCCGCGGTCGCCGCTCTGGACCGTGCGGCGGAATTAGCCGAGCGACCCGATCACACAACCGCCCTACTCCTACAAGCCGCGGAACTGGCGAGCGAGACCGGCGCCCGGCGCGAGGCCGTAGACCTGCTGAACCGGGCCGACCTCAGCGTTTTGGGGCCGATCGAACGGGCGCGCTTGGCAGCGGTCGAGGAAGTCGTCGCATTTCAGCGATACGGCGACTCCGATCACCGCATCCGAGAGCTCGTCGGCATCGCCGCCGATGTGCACGCGGCAGGAAACACCGATCTGGCAGCGGGGATCTTGTGGTGTGCCGCCGCACGATGCTCGTCGCAGGACGCCGATGATGTTTCACGCAAAGGCATTGCCGCCCAAGTGGATTCCCTCGGTCTGCCCCCACACGACCCCCGAGTCCTCGCGGTCGGCGCGCTCAGCCTGCCGTGGGAGCGCGGTTCGGGGATTCTCGAGCACCTTGCACAGCTCGATCCCGATCGCACTGACGCCGCCGCACTGCGTTTGCTCGGCTATGCCGCGCTGTTCCTCGGCGATTTCGGTCGGGGCACGGCATACATCGACGACGCCGCCGCGGTCAGCCGCAACCAGGGACAGCTCGGATTGCTCTCGGGCATTCTCGGCGCCGGGAACTGGACTCGTATCTGGCTCGGAGACTGGGACAAGGTCCGTGCCGAGTCCGAGGAGGCCCGCACGTTCGCCGAGGAAAACGGCCAGGAGTTCTATGCGGTAACCGGGCGTGCCAATCTGGCCATGGTCGACGCGTTGCGTGGCGAACCCGAACTGGCTGCCGAGCATCTCCGCGCGATCGGCGCCAGCCCGTTGTCCACCGGGATGCGCTGTATCCAGATCGTCGCGCAGCAGACTCGCGGGATGCTCCTGCTGTTGTCCGGGCGAGCCGAGGATGCATTCGCGACGCTGGCGCGGGTCTTCGATCCGACCGACCCGGTGAGCCACCCCATGCAACGCTGGTGGGTGGCCCCTGAACTCGCTGACGCCGCTGTTGCCTCCGAAAATATCGGTGCCGCAAGGGAATTGCTGGCCGACCTACCGCAGCTGGCGAAGCGCGTACCCGCCTCGATGCTGCTCGTCGTCGACGAATACAGCCGCGCTGTCCTCGCCGATGATACCGATGCCGATGCCGCCTACACCGCTGCACTCCACGGTCAGGCGGGCACGTGGCCGCTGTACCGCGCCCGATTGCAACTCCATCACGGCCGCCGATTGCGGCGCCTACGCCGCACCGCCGAAGCCCGCGAACCGCTGCGCGAGGCCCGCGACATCTTCGATTCTCTAGGTGCCGACCCCTGGGCTCGAGCGGCACGGAACGAATTGCGGGCCGCGGGCGAAGCCAGCGCCCGGCGTCCCTCCACGGCCCGCGATCAGCTCACTGCCCAGGAACTTCAGATCGCGAACCTGGCGGCGGAGGGACTCACCAACCGCCAGATCGCGGAACGGCTCTACCTGTCCCACCGCACGGTCGGCTCGCACCTCTACCGCATCTATCCCCGACTGGGGATCACCAGCCGAGTCGAACTCGTCGCTGCCCTCTCCACGGTCGGCTGAGCGGCTCGACAGAGTCGCAGCGCGCTGCCCGGCGCGGTGGCCCGGCATTCTGGTCCGTCGTCGATCAGCTCGGGATGAACGAGCCGACACAGCAGGAGATGTTCGATGGGGAGGCGGGCGACAACACGGTGTTCCCGGTCGGTTCCGGCGCCATCGGAGTCCCCGAGATCTACCCACGTCGGGGTATCGACGACGCCAACCAAGAAGTCACCTGGTACTGATCTCTGCCGCTACCAGTGCGCTCTCGCCCGTTCCGTCTGTGGGCGGGCGCGTTTGCGGCTCCGCGCTTGACCATACGCACAGCAGCCGCTGGTGCGGGAAGCTTCCGCGGGCGACCGGTGGGCAGGGACACAACCGCGCCCCGGTGCCAGCGATTGTGTCGGTGACATCCGGGGCGCGGAAGGGTGAATCAGCCCAGGTCCGGGTGGCCGACCCACTCGATGATCGTCCAGCCCTTCTGCGGGCTGCCCTCGAGGACGACGCGGCCGCCGTTACGCATCGGATCGGTGCCGAGTTTGCTCGTGTCGGCGTTGTCGGCGTTCATCATCGACCAGAACATGATGGTGCCGCCGTGCGAGAAGATCACCGGGTTGGCGCAGCCGCGGCGCTGCACATCGAGCAATGCCTGATCGACGCGTCCGTCGAATTCGTTGCCGTCGATGGAGCCTGGAATCCGTGCGTTCAGGTCGCCGGAGAGCCACTTGATCGGCGCCTGTAGGTACCCGGACATCGCCTGGGCCTCCGGGGTGCCCTCGTACTGGCCTGCCTCGATCTCCCGGAAACCGGGCTGAACGTTGAGGCTCAGGTCCTGCTTGGCGACGGTCGGTGCCGCAGTCTGCTCGGTACGCACCATGTTGGACGCGAAGGCGCAGTCGTAATTCTTGTCGGCCAGCTGGATGCCCAGATTGTCTGCCTGTGTCCGGCCGCGTGAGGTCAAGTCGGGTCCGGGCACCTTGGTGTCGATCAGGCCGGAGGTGTTCCCGAGGGACTCGGCATGGCGCACCAGGGTGATGACCATGTCGCCGCCGCTGCTGCCGGAGCTGCTGCCGGAGCTTCCGAGGTCGATATCGGCGGACGCGACGCCGGTGGTAGCGGTTGTAGCCGCGACCGCCATCACCGCAATGGACAATCGAAGAGATCGGATTCGCATGGGTGGGAATGCCTTTCATCGTGGCGAACGCCAATTCAGGTATGTCGAAGAACCGGAATTTGGGGTGTCGCATCTCACAGAAGCAGCTATTTGCCCGAATCGAATACGGGATCTCCCATTCATCGGGATCTTTCGCGCACTGGACCGCGCGCAGGCGAACCACCGGTAGCGGAGGTGCGAGCGGTATGTCGACTCACACGACCCGCTCACCTGGCCGTTTCGATGCCTCCGATCCCGTCAGGCGACCTGGGAGGATCGCTCCGTCCCGCTCAGGCGGATCATGGCTGAACTGGCTGCTGAGTGGCCGCGACGAGCCTGTCCGGCGGCAGGGCACACAGAGACCCTAGGGACCAAGATGCAAGGCAACTGGTTTCACGGCGCCGCGTTCTTCCGCTGCCTGCTACCCCGTGAATATGCCGTTCGCGAATCATCT
Source organism: Nocardia salmonicida (assembly GCF_036142455.1). Taxonomy (NCBI): domain Bacteria; kingdom Bacillati; phylum Actinomycetota; class Actinomycetes; order Mycobacteriales; family Nocardiaceae; genus Nocardia; species Nocardia salmonicida. The sequence continues at coordinate 2,833,442 of NZ_CP108014.1, read as the reverse complement.
CGAACACCCCACCGATGCTTTTCTCAAAGACCTCCTCATCGAACCCCTCTCGATGACTTGCTCGCTGAGATCTTCGCAGCCGACCGCGTAGAACGGACGCTGATGCAGGTGGAGACCACACAGCCAGACCGTTGGTGGCAGAGCGCTCGACACCTGCGCCTATTGCCGAGGCTGCGGTTCGCAGGTCGATCCAGGCGCGCTGTTCTGTGCGAACTGCGGTCGCGCCCGATAGTTGCGGCGATCGGGTGTGATCACGCCACCGGCGAGAGCACCCGCGCCCACACGCCAGCGGCCTGATCGGGCGGCCCGCGTAGGATCAGATCGCGCTCGGGTATTGCACGAGGCAGGTGAGATCGGAAGCGCCGCCAGAGAATTGGCGCACCAGCGGGGCGTCGGTCAGTGCTTCGCCCCCGGGCGACCCTGCGCAACGGCGGTGGGGTCTGTGTAGGTGAGGTTGTCACCGGCAGGAGCGTCCGGTGCAGGTGGTCAGTTCACCGAGGCGGTGGTCGAGGTCGGTGACGATGTCGGCGTGGGCCGCGCGGCCTTGGGGGGTTTTGATGAGGTTGGTGAGTTGGTAGGGGTCGGCCTGCAGGTCGTAGAGTTCGTATTCGCGCTGGTCGAGGGGGCGTTCTCGGTCGTACCAGCGTACGTAGAGGTACCGGCGGTTGCGCACGGCGCTCCAGGACGGCATGTCGAGTGCGTACATGACGGGGGTGTCGGTGCCAGGGATTTGTTCCTGGGCGATTCCGTTGCGGCCGTCGTCTCCGTTGCCACCGTATTCGGCGGCGAAATCGGTGCGCCAGCCGATGGTGTCGCCGGACAGTACGGGGGTCAGGGACCGGCCGTCGACCTGGTCAGGGATGGGGATGTCCGCCCAGTCGTAGAGGGTGGGTGCGAGGTCGATCGACAGGGCCATGGCGTCGCTGCGGCCGGGGCGGATACCGGGGCCGCTGATCGCGAGGGGCACTCGCAGGGATTCTTCGTAGGGGGCCATTTTCTGGGTGAGGCGGTGGGCACCGAGGCTGTAGCCGTTGTCGGAGGTGAAGACCAGGTAGGTGTTGTCGAGTTCGCCGGTTCGTTCGAGGGTTTCGACGATTCCGGCGACCATTTCGTCGAGTGATTTGAGAGCGCCGAGGCGATTGGTGTAATCGATGTCGTTGGTCGCGGCGATGGTCGCGGCCCTCGCGTCGGCGGTGTCGATCAGCCATGAGGGTTTGTCGGACACGTCGGGTTCTTGATAGTTCGGTGACCGCGGGGCGAAGGTGGGCTGGGTGCCGGTCAGGTGGCGGGGTGCGGGCGGGATCGGGAAGTGGGGGGAGGTGGAGGCGGCGTACCAGAAGAACGGCTGCCCGGAGGCGGCGGCGTCTGTGAGGAACCGCTCGGACTTGGCGCGGATCACGTCGGTTTGGTAATCGGCCGGTGCCACACCGTATTTCACGCGGGTCCCGTTTTCGTTGAGGGTGTAGTTGTAGCCGGAGTACAGGAAGTTGTCGACTCCGGCGTTCCAGTCGTCCCAGCCGGGCGGGATGTGGCCGGGGTCGTGTTCGAGGCCGTTGAGGTACTTCCCGGCCATGCCGGTGCGGTATCCGGCGTCGTGCAGGGTGGTGGCGATGGTGTGGGATTCGTTGCCGCCCGCGCGGAAGGTGTCGAAGCCACCGACCTCGCCGGCGTTGGTGAGGACACCGGTGTTGTGCCCGTATTCGCCGGTCAGGATGGAAGCGCGGGCCGCGCAGCAGATCGGCATCGGCGCGAAGCCGTCGGTGAACTCCACGCCGCGGTCACGGATCAGTTCCGCGGTGCGCGGCATCGCCTGCCACACCGGGGTGGTGACCGCGTCCAGGTCGTCGGCCAGGATCATCACCACGTTCGGCCGCCGGTCTCCGGCCACCGGCGAGGCCGACGCCGTGAAGACGCACCCGGTCACCGTGAGCAGGACCGCGGCCGCCGCGGTCAGGAAACGACGCGACAAGCGACGTGCGCGCATTGAGTTTCTCCTCGAGAGGGGCAACGGGGTGTTGTTTCTTCGCGTCCGGCGCTGGTAACACGGCCATGTGACGGATCTGTACAAACCCGGCATCTGTGGGCTAATATTAGGCTAGCCTCACCGAACATCGGGAAGGGCTACTTCCATCCCGAGCTTGTCCGGAGAGGCCGCCCGTGTACGTCTGCAACTGTTTCGCGGTGACCGAGGAGGACGTCCGCCGACACATCGCCGACGGCGCGTGCACACCTCGAAGGATCGCCTCGGCGTGCAAAGCGGGCACTGATTGCGGATCGTGCGTGCGCCGTATCCAAGCGCTGCTCGCCCGCACCGCCTTGCACCGCGAGTACGAATCCGGCGCCGAGAACCTCGACGAGGTTGCTTAGGTGTTGGGCTGCTCGATCAGCTGCGCTATATAGAGCGGTTCGCCGAGCTTCTCCACCAGCTCCAATTGCGTATCCAGGTAGTCGATGTGGTGCTCCTCATCAGCGAGGATCGACTCGAAGATATTGGCGGAGGTGATATCTCCCTTGGTGCGCATCACCTCTATCCCACGCCGCAGCCGGTCGATGGCCTCCACTTCGACCTCTCGGTCGGCCTGGAACATCTCGGTCACGGTCTGCCCCACACGAACATGGAACAGCCGCTGATAGTTGGGCAGACCGTCCAGGAACAGGATCCGGTCGGTCAGGAGCTCCGCGTGCTTCATCTCGTCGATGGACTCGGAGCGGGTGTACTTGGCGAGCTTGGTCCAGCCGAAATTTTCTTGCATCTTCGCGTGCAGGAAGTACTGGTTGATCGCGGTCAACTCCGCGGTCAACTGTTCGTTCAGAAACTCGATCACTTCAGGATCGCCTTGCATGGGCCGAACTCCTTCCGGAAACGAATCGGGGCGATGCGCATCATCGCAGCGCGGCGCGGCGCAGTCCAGTAAGTCCACACTTGGTCGCGGCCGCGCGTTCTCTCCGACACACGCTGTAATCACGCGATTCGCAAGCCCTTTCGGTGCTCATCGACCAACCGCGATCTCGAGATCCGAAGTGGACACGCGATCAACGCGACACCTGTTACCGAGACAAATTTTCTGGACGAGGCACTAGCCATCAGAGGGCGGTTCAGGCATTGGAGTCGAAGGCACCTGGTATTTCGTAGATCGCGCCGGTGAAGGTGGCGGCGAACAGGCGGCCGGCGGAGAAGCCGGTGGTACCGCGGCCGTAGGTGAGGACGCTGGTCGACGGGGCTGCGGTGCCGAGGACGCAGTACCGGCCGGGTGAGTCGATGCGGACAATGCGGCCGGAGAGGTTGAAGGGGACGACGGGTCGATTCTGTGAGTCCAAGGTCAGCCCGTCGGGTGTACCGAAGGTGTCGGTGCCGGACAGGTCCAGCAGCGATTGTGGTGCGCCGGGATTCGCGGTGGGTATCCGGCTGACGCCAGGGTTGACGAAAGTACGTGAGACATAGAGGTATTCGTCGTCGGCGTCGAGCACCGCACCGTTGGCGCTGGGGAACCTCGCCCAGTCCGCCTGCACCGCGCCATTCGGGCTGACGCGGCCGACCAGATTGCCGAAGTCGTTGGTGGCGTAGACGGTTCCGTCGGCGGCGACGTCCATGCCGTTGGCGGCACTGAGGCCCGAGGCGAACGGTGTCACCGCACCGGTATCGGGGTCGACCTCGACGATGCCCGCCAGCTGGACCAGGTCGCCGATGACGACTCGGGCGTCCGCGCCGTAACCGACTAGCAGTTTGCCGTCTCGGGTCCAGGCGAGCGCACCGGCGCCGCCGCTGGGCACGGTGGCGATGACTACCGCGGGGGCGCCGGGGGCGTCGATCCGCAAGACGTGTCCGCTCACGAGGTCTGTGGCGTACGCGCGGCCCTGCGAATCGACGGTGAGGCCTTCCAGGGCACCCGACACAGCGCCGACCTGCACCGCCGACTGACCGGCGCCCGGGCAGTCGGCGGCAGCTTGCGCGTTCGGTGCGGAGAGGGCGGTCGCGGCAATGAACGCCGCTGCTGTAATGGGTAGGACAATTCGACGTAGGGCCTGCACTCGGTACCTCGCTATGTCGGGTGGCTCATTGTTCCACTCCCGCCGGCGGCGGCCACCGTCATTGTAGGAGGGCACCGTGATCGTCTGAGCGGGATGGTGTCACGCTCGCTGTGGAGGAAGACCGGCGCCGCCGAGCGCCCCGCTGCCCGGGCCGGCGCCTTGCTGAGGTCGAGGGCTTCATCGATGGATGCCCGTGGTTGCTGGTGGATCGATTGATGTTGTAGCGCAACGCTTCACGATCGCGGACAGCTATTCGGCGTCGATAGTGACGGTGGTCTTCGGCTGCGTGCGGCGCCGGACGTGGCAGGGGACTTCGCCGATCGGGTGCAGGACCACATCGGTGGTCAGTGCGATGTCGCCGGGTGGGGTTTCGAATTCGAACTCGCGAACCAGGATGGCCAGTGTCAAGGCGGCTTCGAGCATGGCGAAGCGTTGTCCGATGCATCCTCGCGGTCCATGCCCGAAGGGAAACCAGGCGAACTTGTGCCGTTGACCATCGTGATCGGCGTCGAACCGGTCCGGGTCGAACCAGTAGGGATCGGGCCACAGATCGGCACGGTGGTGGATGACCCACGGTGCGATCGTGATGTCGGCGTCGGCGGGGATGTGAAAGCCGCACACGTCAGCGTCCTGCACCGCTCTGCGGGACAGATACGGTGCTGAGGGGTATAGCCGGGTGGTTTCTTTCAGCACCATGGCTGTGTAGGTCAAGGCGTGGACGTCGGCGGCGGTAGGCGAGGGGCCTGTCAGGATTCGGTCGGCTTCCTCGCGCACCCGGGCTTGGGCATCGGGCGCGCTGCCGAGCAGGCGTAGTGCGAAGGTCAGCGCGGTCGCGGTGGTGTCGTGGCCGGCGAACAGGAAGATCTTCACCTGGTCGCGAATTTCGTTGTCGGACAGAGTGTCATCGCCGTCGCGGGCAGCGACCAACCGGCCGATCAGGTCCGAACCGGGTTCGGCCGCGGCTCGCCGATGCGCGATGATCTCGTCGCATGCGGCGTGGATGTGTTGCTGCGCGCGGGCGATGCGCCGGTTCGCCGGCGATGGCCAGTTCAAGGGGATCGGCGCGGGGGAGATGCCGCGCCACCGCGCCGCGCGGCCCAGGACAGGGAAGGTGGATCGCACGATCGGCACCAATCGGGCCGAGTCCTCGCCGAAGAGCACCCGCGCCACGATCGACAGGGTGAGTCGAGTCATCTCCGAACCCACATCCAGCACACCGTCTGGGCGTGCCCGCCATTGGGTTGTCAGGTCGTCTACTTCTTCGGCCATCGCCGAGGTGTAACTATCGACGCTGCGGGCGGTGAACAGGGGTTGGATGAACCGCCGTTGGCGTCGCCAGGTCTCGTCTTGGCTGGTGACCAGACCGTTTCCGTACAGCTCACGCATCGGTTGATAGAACCCGCTGTCTTTGCGGAAATTGCGGTCATGAGGTGCGAGCAATACTTGGGCGGCGCCCTCGGGATCGCTGATGATGAAGTATTCGCGTCGCATCCCGGGCAGTCCGAAGACGTAGCGCACCACCTCACCGCACTCATCGAAACCGCGTGTACCCAGGCCGAGTGGATCGCGAAGAAACTCCCGGGTGGAGCCGAGCAGCCACCCGCCCGACGCGGTCTTCGGCTCCATCAGATGCGTCACATCGTTGCTCATCGACGACTCCTCAGATCGGCTACATCGATCCTCGCCCGCCCAGGCAACAAAAGCGCGAGTAATCCACTACTTCATCTGGATCGGTGGCTGTTACCGGATCTCGATCCGCCACATGAGGCACGCTCGTGCACATCCAGAGCGTGCGGCAGCGCATGTTTATCGTTCGGACGATCCGCGGCGCCTTGTCAGCGCTGAAAGGACCGGCGGTAGAGCATCGGCGTGACGCCGACCGCACGAATGAAATGGTGTCGGAGGTTGCCGGCGGTGCCCATGCCGCAGAGCTGGCTGATGCGCTCCACCGACAGATCTGTGGTCTCGAGCAGCTGGCGGGCGCGGGCGAGGCGTTCAGCGTGCAGCCAGCGCAGCGGCGTCGTGCCGGTGGCTTCGGCGAAGCGGCGTGCCAGGGTGCGGGTACTGAGCCCGGCGGTGCGGGCCAGTTGCGCGATGGTGAGTTGCTGGTCGAGATTCTCGCTCGCCCATTGCAATACTGGTCCCAGTCCATCGCCGTCGGATCGGGGCATCGGCTGCTCGATATATTGCGCCTGACCGCCCGCGCGGTGGGCTTGGACAACCATCCGGCGCGCCACCTGATTTGCGACGTCCGCGCCGAGATCGGTGCGGACGAGATGCAGGCACAGGTCGATACCAGCGCTGACGCCCGCGCTGGTGAGCACGCTGCCTTCATCGACGTAGAGGACCGCCGCATCGAGCTGGACGCGCGGATACCGAGTCCGCATGAGGTCGGCATAGCGCCAATGGGTGGTAGCCCGCCGCCCGTCGAGCAGCCCCGCCGCGGCCAACGCGAACGCGCCGGTGCACAGCGAGACGATACGGGCGCCGCGTTCGTGCGCGGTCATTACGGCGGCCGTCAATCGCGGATCCACAGTGCCTGCGGATACGTCCTCGGGGTCCAGTCCGGGCACGATCACCGTGTCCGCGCTCTCGAGGGCGTGCAGATCGTGTGGTGTGTCCAGGACGAAGCCGTGCGCGATACGCGTCTTGCCGGGATCGGCGGCGCACATGCGCAGCTGGTACCACGGATCGACGATATCGCGCCGATCGATCCCGAATACCTGTGTAGCAATGGACATCTCGAACATCGGCATACCGTCGGTGACGGCGACCGCGACGACTCCCAGGTTACCCACAACCCCAGCCTACTGGCAGGATCTTCATCAAGGTAGTCATTTCTGCCTCTCGTCGAGGATCGTTCCCTCGACGAATCTGAATCGTGTGACTACGACTGATGTTTCGCGCATTCCTCGGCTGCCTCATGAAGTGGCATTCGGCCTTGCCGCGGCGGTGATCGGCTTCTGCCTGGCAGCCTCCGCTGTGCCCTCGCCGCTCTACAAGCTGTACGCGACGATCTGGCACCTCGACACCTCGACGGTGACGCTGATCTACGCCACCTATTGCTTCGGAGTCTTGGCCGCCCTGCTGGTGGTCGGCCGCATCTCCGACGCCGTCGGCCGTCGCCCGGTGATCGCTGCCGGACTGGCTGGTCTGCTCGCGTCGATGGTGTTGTTCGGCTGTGCCTCCGATGTGATCTGGCTCTTTCTCGCCCGCGCCGTGCAAGGGCTGTCGACCGGTGTCGCCATCAGCGCTGCGGGTGCGGCGTTGATGGAGCTGTACCGAGGCGATGATCCCGCCAAGGCGGGTCTGTACAACGTCGTCGCGAGCTCGCTCGGGGTCGGAGCAGGTGGCATGGTCGGAGCGCTGCTGGTGCAGTACGTGGCCCATCCGCTGGTAACGCCGTTCGTCCTGCTCGCGGTGTTGGTAACGCTCCTGTTGCTTGGCACGGTGCTGATGCCGGAAACCGTGGTGTCGCGTGACAGATTCCGGATCACCGCACCCGGTGTGCCGCGGACGATCCTCGCGCCGTTCATCTTGGCGGGGTTGGGGATCGCGTGTGCGTGGTCGATCATCGGCCTTTTCCTCGGCCTGGTCGGGGCGATCGTCCCGGCGCTGCTGCACACCAGCAGTAATCTACCCGCCGGTAGTTCGATCATGGTGATGGGCTGCGCGGGCGCGGTGGCCGCGGTGCTCACCCAGAAGACGGCACCGACGGCCCAGATCGCGTGGGGTATGGCGATCATGTCGGCGGGCATCCTCGGGCTGGCCGGGTCTGTGACCGGCGACGGGACCGCGGTGGGATTCCTCGTCTCCGGTGTCGTCATGGGATTCGGCATGGGTAGTGGAATGTTCGGTTGCTTGCGCACGATCGGCGCCGCGGCCCCGCCGGATCGACGAGCCCAGGTGATGGCGGCGTTCTACATCGTCGCCTACGCGGCTATCTCCATACCGACCATCGGCGCCGGCTATACGGCTCGCCACCTCGGGGCCGCGCACACCATCCAGATCTTCGGCGCGGGCATCGTCGTCACCTCGCTGGCGACCATGGCACTCGCCCTCACTCGACACCGCGCCGTGGTGAACACCACCGACACAACGCCATTGGTCTCCTCGTCATAGTCCGCGCCTGTCCGAACCCGGGGGCGGCGGCTGCCACCGTTTTATTCGTCCTTGCGCTGGTCCCCATGGAAATTGGTTGTCGCTGAGGTGTACTGACTCAGTGAGTACGGGGACGGAAAGGACGCGTTGTCCTCGGCAGCATCCCCAGTTGGCGCTTGCTGAGATCACTTGTGTCGTTAGGCATCTCGCTTACCTATCTTCCGTGTGATGCGGCGCATCGCGAACCGCGGTCATCAGTTGATCCGAAGCTCGACAATCGGAATCGGTCGGCTCGTTTGCTGCTGGTACTGGGTGTATCGGCCTTTGTTGGCCTCATCGACGATCTTCCAGCGTCGTGCGTAGTCGGGATCGTCGGCAAGAGTGGGCCGGGCGGTGGCGGTATGGCGGCGACGGCCGATCTGGATCGTGCACAGTGGCTCGGTTTTCAGGTTGGCCAGCCATGCCGGGGGTTTGGGGGAGCCACCGTTGGAGGCGACCACGAGATAGGTCTTCTCGCCGTCGCGCCCGTAGGTCAACGCGGTGGTGCGCGGTAGGCCGGTGCGCCGACCGGTGGTGCGCAGCAGCAGCGTGGGGTTGCCGAAGAGCAGGCGGTGGCCGAGGAAGCCGTCGGTGGTCTCATAGATCCAGCGGTGGGCGCGCAAAATGTTGTGGTAGAGGTCGCTCATCAAGTCCTCGTCTGGTCGTGGAAGCCGGGTAGGGCGGGTATGAAGGTTTGGGCGTAGTCGTGAATCCGTTGCGGGGGAAAGGCTTCGGGTTCGGCCAGGACGATGCGTCCCGCTTCCCAGAACACGGCGGACATCAGCCGACCGGTGAGTTCGGCGTCGACTGAGCCCTGTTGGGGGGAGGGTGTCGCGGTCTGCACGAATGTGGTGAACGCGGCGATCAGGGCGTTGCGGCCACGCTCGACGCGGCGACGGAAGGCCGGGGTGCTCGAGTCGGCGAGTTGAAACACCGCGCGCCACCGTTGGGGCGCGGCCAGCACTGCGGACAGGAAAATGTCGAGAGACTGCACTATCGCCCGATCCGCGCGCTCGGTGGGCTGGGCTCGGGGGACAACGGCGCTCATCTGGGCCGCTACCGCGGCTTCTTCTCGTTCGAGGCTGGCACGGAGGAGCTGGTCGGAGTCGGAGAACTGGCTGTAGATGACCGGGCGGCTGACGTCGGCGCGTTTGGCGACGGTGTCGATGGAGACCTTGTGGACGCCCTGTTCGACGATCACGTCCAAGACCGCATCCAGAATTTGTTCACGGCGTTCTTCGGGCGCCATTCGCGATGCGTAGGGGCGGTTCTTGCGGTCGGTCATCGGGGGCTGTTCGCCTCTCTGTGCTCGGCGCTGCTTGACATCTGCCAGTGTGCCACCAAATGCTACACTCAATGTAGCTACATTAACTGTAGCATTTAGGGGTAGTCATCGCCACCACCGAGATCGGTGGGAACTGGTCACACGGGGTCTATGACTCGACGTATCCGATCAGCTCCAAGGCGGTAACCCAGTACCCGGACATCGGCATTTGGGCGGTCAGCGAAAACGCCGTCGCCGTCGAATGTCTCACCCCGCACCACTCGCGCATTCCGGGCCTGGCCCGCACCGCGAAATCCTGGGACCACGAAGTCATCCTCAACGCGAACACCCAAGCTGGTCGCTGGAATCTTGATCCGGTGGTCACGGCGTAGCGGTCGACCGCCATGACTCCGCCGAGCCGCGCTGACCAGCACCGCCATCGTATCGGCGACCTGCGTGTTCTTGGTGGCGTTGCGGACGTAGTCTTGGGTTCGGTTGCAGGGGCCCCGATCTGCTTCGGCGACGTCGTCGCGTCCGGTCCAGGGCAATCTGCGTCATTACGCCCTCGAGTTATCGAGCCTGGTAGTGGTGGCATCGATCCCCGTGCTTGCAGCATTTTCGGTCGATGTGAGGATCATTGCTGCCCTCGGCTCACTTGCGGTGCTGATCAACGGGTTTCGTGCACTGACCGCCTATAAGGAAAACTGGACGAGCAGGACGCGGGCACGCTACGCGATCGAGAGGGAGATCGCGCTCTTCGCTGTACAGCACGACAGGTACGCCGAGGCTGGTGCAGAGGCCGTGCTGGTCGACACCGTCGAGCAGATCTGCGCTGCTGAATGCGAGGGCTGGACGGCTCTTCGCCTGTCGTACAACAGTCTTCAAGAGAAGTCTGTGCCTCCGAAGCCCGCCAAATGAGTGCCACTCTCGCGCTGAACCGTCACAGAGTGAGTTCGCGGACGACACAACGACTTGCGAGGCGTACACGGTCTGACACGTTTGGTTGCTGCGCTTCTGCTGATGCGGATGGGTCTCCGTTCGCAGGCACCTCCGTCCTTTCCGATCGAGCGTGCGCCTTCGGTGGCGGAAAGCGGGACCTGTATGCCTGTCGGGCGGGGATTCATGCGGACGTCCCCGCCCGCGGCATGCGAGGCTCACCGGGCAGTCTGTGTCCAGGTGACAGGCAGTTCGTGGACGCCGTAGATATTCATGTCGGTTCTGAGCTTCACCTCCGCGGCGGGAATGGCTAGTTGGAGCGTCGGGAAGCGGCGGATCAGCCCCGCGAAGCCCGCGCGCATTTCGATGCGGGCCAGCTGGTGGCCGAGGCAGTGGTGGGCGCCGTGGCCGAAAGTGAGGTGGCCGCGGGCATTGCGGTGCACGTCGAGTGTGTCGGGGTCGTCGAAGCGTCGGGGGTCGTGGTTGGCGGCGAGAAGGGAAACGACAACGGTCGAGCCCTTGCCGATGGTCTCGCCGGCCAGTTCGATGTCCTCGGTGGCGTAGCGGTAGAAGATGTCGGCTACCGACAGGTAGCGCATGAGCTCTTCGACGCCGCCGGCCAACAGTTCCGGGTCGGCGCGCAGCGCGGCCAGCTGCTCGGGGTGTTCCAACAGTGCGAAGGTGCCCAATCCGAGCATGTTGGCGGTGGTTTCGTGGCCGGCGAGTAGGAGCAGGAAGGCGACACCGGTCAGTTCGTCGATGGTCAGTTCGTCGTCGCGGGCCAGGTCGGACAGGATGTCCTCGTCAGGGGCCGTACGTTTGCTCGTGACCAGTTCGGCCAGATACGTGCTCAACGCGATGTAGGCGGCCATCTTCTGTTCGATCGCCTGGTCCTTGACCAGGAACTGGGCGGAGTTGACCTGGAAGGTTTCCCGGTCGGCGTAGGGGACACCGAGCAATTCGCAGATCACCAGCGACGGCACCGGCAATGCGAACACCTTGACGAGGTCGACAGGTGGGGTCAGCTGTGCCATCAGCTCGAGCTGCTGTTCGGCGATGTCACCGATGTGCTCTTCGAGCTCGCGCATCCGCTTCACGGTGAAGGCGCCGACGAGCTTGCGCCGCAACCTGGTGTGGTCGGCGCCGTCCATGGTGATGAACATGCCCGGGATCTGCGGGGACGGTTCGGTGGGGGCGGGCATGCCGGGAATGTCTTCCACCGTGTGCAGTACGCCGATGTCCTGGCGTGAGCTGAATCGGGTGTCGGCCATGAGCTGGCGAACGGCGTCGTAGCCGGTGACGAGCCAGCCCTGGTGTCCGTCGGGGAAGGCCAGCGGACTGACCGGGCGAACGTCACGCAGGGTGCTGACTGCGCTCGGCGGGTCGAAGGGGCCGGCGTCGCGCTCGGTGGGGAGGCCATGAGGGGTGGGGATCGTCATCGAATGTCCTTCGTGTCGAGGAGGTTGATCAGGCAGCTACGACGTGCTGAATGATGATGTTGCCGAGGGCATTTCGCGCGACTATGTGCACGGTCTTGTCGGACGATCCGGCGGGTGCGAGCTGGTTGTGCACCGTGCCGCGCTGGGTGTCGGCTTCCAGCCGCGCCGCGCTGCCCGGCGCGATTCCCACCGACAGCTCGCCGAGCGAGGTTTCCAGCCGCAGTACGCCATCGGCGGCTTCGACGATGTGAATATCGCCCTTGGCGGTCTTGGCGGTGACCGAATCGGTCGGGCGCTCGATGGTGATGTCGCCGAGGGAGACCTCGAGTTCGCACCGGCCGAGTTCGCCGATGCCGAGCACGCGGCCGACGCCGGTGGTGCTCGTCAGCTGGGAGCCGGTCGGCACTTCGATGGTCACCTCGACCGACGGGTTACCGCCGAACGGGGTGTTGGTGCGCCAGCTCTTGGGCGTGTGCACGGTCAAAGTGCCTGCGGTGAAGTCGATTCGGGTCTGTTCGGCAGCGCGGACGTCGGCCTTCTTCGATGCGTCGGCGGGCCGGACCTCGACGACGGTGTCGGTGCGGTCGGTGGCGATCACGGTGACGTTGCCCGCGAGGACCTCGATGGTGACGGCGATCGGGGCGGGGGTCTGGAACGTGGTCATTGTGGTGCTCCTTCGAATGCTGTGTTGCTGACAGGAACTACTGTCGCGGGTCACGCTGATGCGGCACTGACACCGAGCTGACACCGCCGCTGACGCCGCGTCATGCCTGCCAGAGAGCAGAATTCCCAGGCGAATTCGGCTCTTTCGTCAGGGAGGGGCAGCGTGCGGTCGGTCGCGACGGCAGAATGGCCGGGTGCAGATCAGGATGCTGGGGCCGCTCGAGATCCACACCGATGACGGCGTATCGATCGATGTGCCGGGTGCTCGGTTGCGTGCGTTGCTGGTCGCCCTGGCACTCCAACCTGGCCTCGTTGTCCCCAAAGCGGCACTGGTGGACTGGATCTGGGGTGAGCAGCCGCCCGCCGACGCGGCGAATTCCTTGCAGGCGCTGGTTTCTCGGTTGCGGAAGTTACTGCCGGCGGGATCCCTCGATGGACAGCCCGGCGGGTACCGGCTGACGGTTCGACCCGGCGCCGTCGACGCTGTGCGGTTCGAACAGCTTCTCGAGCAGGCTCGCGGCGGTGCCGATACCCAACGGGCGCCGCTGCTCCGCGAGGCCGTCGACCTGTGGCGCGGCACGATCATGCAGGACGTCGCCCTGCCCGACAGCGCGGCGTTCGACGCGGTGATCGCCCGGTTCGAGGGGTTGCGCCTGGCCGCGATCGAGGATCGCTACGAAGCCGAGATCCGCCTCGGTTGTGGCCCTGAGCTGGTCGCCGAGCTGACCGAACTGGTCGCCCGGCACCCGGTGCGGGAACGGCTGGTCGTAGCGCTGATGCGGGCGCTCGCCGCCGCGGGACGGGGCACGGAGGCGCTGACGGTGTACCAGCGGGCGCGGGAAGCGCTCGCCGACACCTTGGGCGTCGATCCCTCACCCGAGCTGTCCGCACTGCACGTGGCGCTGCTTCGCGGCGAAGTCGGCGCGCGCGAGGACGACCGCCGGACGAACCTGCGCGCCGAACTGACCGAGTTCGTCGGCAAGTTCGGTGATATCGCGGTCGTACGTGAACTCATCGCCGAACATCGGCTCACGACCTTGACCGGCCCCGGTGGATCGGGCAAAACCCGCCTTGCGGTGGAATCCGCGCGGACTCTGCTCGACGACCTCCCCGATGGCGCGTGGCTGGTGGAATTGGCGTCGATCGGTGTCGGCGGTGACGTGGCCCGATCGGCGTCGGCCGCGCTCGGACTGCGCGACTCGTTGCTCGGCAGTGCACCGCAGGCGCAACCGCTCGACCGAGTCGTAGCGGCGATCGGTGACCGCGAAACACTGCTGATCCTGGACAACTGCGAGCACGTGATCGACTCGGCGGCCGCGTTCGCCCACCGGGTACTCGGGGAGTGCCCACGACTGCGGATCCTCGCCACGAGCAGGGAACCGCTCGGCATCACCGGTGAGGCGCTGTGGCAGGTCGAGCCTCTGGTGTTGCCCGCCGAGGACGCCGACCCCGGCGAGATCGAGTTGTCACCGGCTGTTGTGCTGCTGCGCGAGCGGGCGGGCGCGGTGCGTCAGGACCTGCCGACCGACGCGGCGGCGCTGTCGAATATGGCTCGTGTGTGTCGGGCACTGGACGGAATACCCCTCGCCATCGAATTGGCCGCGGCCCGGTTGCGCACGATGTCACTCGACCAGCTCGCCCATCGTCTCGACGATCGGTTCCGCCTGCTCACCGGTGGCAGCCGCACCGCGATCGCGCAGCACCGCACCTTGCGTGCGGTGGTGGACTGGAGTTGGGAGTTGCTCTCCGATGCCGAACAGAGCGTGCTGTGCCGGCTTTCGGTGTTCTCCGGCGGGGTGAGTCTGTCGGCGGCCGAGCAGGTCTGCGGGGGCGAACCGTGGGAGGTGCTCGAGCTGCTCGCGGCACTCACCGACAAATCGCTGCTGGTCATGGTTGGCGGCACCCGCTACCGAATGCTCGAGACGATCAAGGAGTACGCCAAGGATCGGCTCGCGGAGTCGGGTGATTCGGATTCGGCCCGCGGCGCGCACCTCGCGTACTTCACCGAGCTGGCCGAGACCGCCGAACCGCATCTGCGCCGCGCCGAGCAATTGGAGTGGCTCGCTGTGCTCGATGCCGAGCACGACAACGTCGCCGTCGCGATGCGGACCGCGCTCGCGGTCGGCGACGCGGTCGGCGCTGTGCGACTCGGAGCGGCCGCGGGCTGGTATTGGTGGCTCGGTGGGCACAAGGCCGAGGGTCTGGAATTGATCACCGCCGCGGCCGATATGCCCGGCGAAGTGGACGACGGAACCCGGGCCATGGTGTACGCGCTGGTGGTGCATTTCGTGAGCTCGACGCGCAATGACGAGTACCGGGTGGCAGAGTGGATCCGTAAGGCGCACGAACTCGGTCAGCGTGGTAATGCCCGCTACCCGCTGCTGGGTTTCATCGGGGCGTTGGAACGCCTGCTGCAGGGACCCGACGCGGTGCTGACGGCATTCGAACCACTGCTCGCCGACGAGGATCCGTGGGTGCGCGCGCTGGCTCGGCTGCAGCTGGGCAAGATGCGGATCATGCTCGGGCTGACGGGAAGCGAGGCGGACGCGTATCTCGAGGCGGCGCTCACCGAGTTCCGCGCGATCGGCGAACGGTGGGGGATATCGTTCGCGCTGACCGAGCTCGCGGATCGGTGCGCCATGCGTGGCGAGTTCGCCACTGCCTGCGAACTTTTCGACCAAGCGACCGCGGTGGTCACCGAGGTCGGCGCGATCGACGATCTCGTCCGGATGCGGGCGCGACAAGCCCAGCTGTACTGGCTGCGCGGCGACGCCAAGGCGGCCGCGACCACGATGGCCGAGGCGCAGCGGTGCGCGGATCAGGCCGCGTGGCCGGGCTCACTGGCCGAGCTGGCACTCGCGCAGGCCGAGCTTGCCCGCTGGAAGGGCGACGTCGAGCAGGCCTACCGGCACATCGACGTCGCGACAACCATGCTCGGCGCCGACGCCGACCAGCCCAATGTCAGTGCGGTACTGCACGATCTGCGCGGCTATCTCGCGGCAGATATCGACGAAGCCCGTGCACAACACACTGCCGCTTTCCACGCGGCATCCGCTGCCGGTCACGCACCCCTGATCGCCCAGATCCTCGTCGGTGTCGCCGCCCTCGCGCTGCGTGCCGATCACGACGAGCAGGCCGCGCGATTGCTCGCGGCCGGCGCGGGCGTTCGCGGACTGACCGACCGCTCTCACCCGGACATAGCCCGGATCGAGCAGCAGGCGCTCGGTCGCCTCGGGGAGGCACGATTCACCGCAGCGACAAGGCAGGGTGCGCAGGCGGACTGGCATGAATTGGCTACGGCCGCACTCGCTTCCTGAACCTGGCCGAGGAACACCCAATCAAGTCCGTCACCACTGTGGATACCGAATTTGTGGTGTCGCGTCCAACCCGTATGTACCGCCGAGTGATGTTGGCGCACAGCTGGTATCGGGCACGGCGCAGGGTCCAGCCGCGAAAGCTGCGCTGTTCGACTCCGGTCGAGAATAGGGGAAGCTAGATGTACATCAAGGCCCGCCACCTCGATGAATGGCAGAACCTGGCCAACATCGGGGGAAAGAACTGGCGTGACATCGCAGATATGGCGATCGAGAAGTCGTTGACCGGCCCCGGACAAGAGCGGCCCGGCCGGTGGCAACAAGTACTGCTATTCCGGGCAGATCTACCTGGTCGACCATCAGGCAATCCTGTACTGCATACATCATCTGACTCGCCAGGCATCGATGGTGGTGGGTTGACGTATGCGGTGGAGGATCCTGAATGGTCGGCTCCACAGTGCGGGGCTCGCGCAAACGCTTCAGTAGAAGACCGGTCCGGGCACGCCACCGCCTGCCGCGACGGCGTCGCCGGTGATGGCGATGCTGCGCGGGGAGGCGAGGAAGGTCACGACATCGGCGACCTCGCTCGCGTCGATCACCCGGCGAATCGAGTTCTTGGCCAGTTGGTCCTCGAGAGTCGCGATATCGACGCCGTCCTGTTCGGCCTGCGTGCGGAGCCGGTCATCGAGCCGTTCGGTGCGGGTGAGTCCGGGATGTACGACCGTGACGTTGACGCCGTGCGGGCCGAGTTCGTCGGCGAGGTTTTTGGTCAGCGCCGACACGCTGACGTTGCGGATGGTCTGGCCGATCGAATTCGCTTGCCGCGCACCCAATCCGCTGATGTTGATGATGCGCCCCCACCCCTGCGCGACGAGGTACGGCGCGACGGCCCGCGCGGTGCGTAGATAGCCGAGCACCTTGATCTCGATCTCGCGTCGCACGATATCGTCGGTGGTGGCCTGCAGATCGGTGTTCGCGCCCGCACTCCACGGGGTCGCCGCGGAGTTCACCAGGATGTCGACACCACCGAGTTCCTCGACCGTCCGCGTGACGAGATGCTGGACTTGTGCGTCGTCGCCGGTGTCGGTCGGCACCGCGATCACGCGCCGTCCCGAATCCCGGCCGATGTTGTCGGCAGCGGCCTGGAGCGGTTGCGGCGAGCGCGCCGCGAGCACGACGTCGACGCCTTCGGCGGTGAGCCCGCGCGCGATGGCGAGCCCGATTCCCTTGCTGGCGCCGGTGACGATCGCGCGCTTTCCCTGCAGTCTCAGATCCACGTGCTCGACGTTAATGACATCGGGCTCGTCGGTGAGCGGTCCAGCTCGAGCTGATCGCAATCCGTTGACCGATGCCGTCGGGTACGGATGCCGCGGCAGGCCACGGGCCCGCAGCGCGGAGCCAGACTACTCGGTCGGCTGCGCGCCACTACCCCCGACCACCGGTATACCGACTCCCGGGTGATCAGTGCGATCATCGAGCACGCGCCATGCCTGCCCGGCTTGCCGTCGCGACAGGTGAGAGAAGGACCGACATGGCAGAGCACGAGCGAGCCGAGAAGGTCGGCACCGTCATGTCTGACGGTGGTGTCCACCCGTCGATGGGGGTGGAGGAGGAGTTTCTGCTCGTTGATCCCTCGTCCGGGCACCCCATCATGTCCAGCCTCGCGGTTGTCGAGGCGGCGCAAAGGCGCGGTGTCCGGCTTCACTTGGAGTACACCCAGTGTCAGGTCGAGACCAACTCGGCGGTGTGCGGGCACACGCGCGAACTACGGACACAGCTGGCCGAAATGCGGTCGGCGGCCGCCGATGCTGCCGCGCAGTGCGGCGCGCAGTTGCTGGCGGTGGGCGTGCCAGTGCTCGGTTCCGCCGTGTTGCCGATCACAGACCTTCGTCGGTACCGCACTATAGCGAGCAGGTTCGACGATCTTGCAGGGACGCGGGGAGTCTGCGCCAGCCATGTCCACGTGGGCGTACCCGACCGGGAAACCGCAGTACAGGTCAGCAACTATGTGCGTCCGTGGCTACCGGCGCTGCTGGCCCTGACCGCCAATTCCCCCATCCATGGCGGCGTCGATACCGGGTTTGCGAGCTGGCGGTCGATCCTGCTCGCGCGGTGGCCCTGTTCGGGGCCCCCACCGTGGTTCGCCTCGGTCGAGCACTACGACGCGGTCGTAGAGAAGATGATCGGGAGTGGTGTCATCCTCGATGCGGGGATGATCAATTGGGATGTGCGGCCGTCAGCTCATCTGCCGACCATCGAGGTGCGAGTCAGCGACGTCCCCGCGACGGTCGAGGAGACTGTGCTGCTCGCGACGTTGGTACGTGCGCTGGTGATGACGGCGTTGCGGTCCATCAGCAGGGGTGAGTGCGCCCCGAAAACCACCGCGGCCTCGCTGCACGCTGGGTACTCCATGGCCGCCCGCGAGGGATTGACCGGGCGCGGGATCGATGTGGCCTCGGACCGCGTGATTGCGGCGCGTGACCTGCTCGGACTGTTGATCTGCCATGTCCGATCCGCCCTGGAAGAACTGGGGGAATACCGCGCGGCGGTGACGATGCTGACCGAGATCCTGCGCTGTGGTAACGGAGCGAGCCGGCAACGCCGCGCCTTGCGCAGCCGCAACGACGTGAGCGATGTGACCGCGATGGCCGCGCGGAGCACCCTGCAATTCGGCGGGCCCGCCCTGTCCAGCGGTGCCGACGTCTACTCCGTGTGGTCGGACAGCCCGAGAGTTGCAGTGATGAGCGAACTGTCCTGAAGCCGACCGACCCACATAAACCCCTCGGAGTGCTGCCCGATGGTCACGGTTCTCGTGTCAACGCCGACAGCTGATCGCGACGACTCAGAATGCTTGCGGGCCGATTCGTTCCACCGCGACAAACACCGACAGTGCCAGCAGCACAATGGTTATCCCGACGTTCGACCATTCGCCGCGGCGTCCGTGCGTGATGGCCGCGCCGGCCATGATCGCCGCGAGGCCGATGGCGGCAGCGGGCACCAGCCAGGTGGCGATGTCGAACACGCCGGGCAGGATCAGGCCGAGTGCACCGGCGACTTCGGCCGCGCCGATGAACTTGATCAGGCCTTCCGGGAATGACTCGGCCCAGCCCATTTTTGGGTCGGCGATGAGCTGTTCTTTGGTTTTGGCGAGTTTCATCGAACCGGCCATGAGAAACATCGCGGCCAGCAGGCCGGAAACGATCCAGACGACGATATTCATGCCGCGACTCCGGTCTGCAAGGGCAGCGGGGCGCCGACCCAGGCCTCGACCTGATCCGAGTATCAGGTTCGCGCTCTCATCGTACTGCGGCGCGGGACGGCAATCGATGGAGTTCTCGAAGGCGGCAAATTCATCGGCTGTGGATAGAGAACATGCCGGTCACTGTGAGCGGGTGCCTGCGCTTGCACTGTCGGCTGTGCCTGTTCGGTCGACCCGCAGGTGCGGCAGAGTGTTGCGTTCGTTGTGGTCGCCGATCATCAAGCCGATGAGCCGCGAACGACCTTTTGCACACCTTTGCGCAGGTGTGGGATGGTGGTGGGTGAAATGACGGACGTGACTGCGACGACGCACTCGACCACCGTCGGCCTCGGGCCGCGCGCACTGGCCAACCGGCGACGCATCGTCGCTGTGGCCGGGGACGAGTTGCTGCGAAATCCCCTGGCGAGTATGGAAGACATCGCCGTTGCCGCGGGGATGGTCCGCCGCACCCTCTACGGTCATTTCCCCACCAGGGAAGCGCTGATCGACGGCATGCTCGACGAGGCCTTCGAACAGGTCGGTCGCGCACTCGACGGTATCGACACCGCGCAACCGCCCGCCCGGGCGACCGCGGATATGACGGTCGCGCTGTGGGCTGTCGGCGACGAGTTCCAGCTGCTGCTGCGTCTGGACGAAGCCGGGTCGCGGGCCCGGATGGCCGACCGGCTCGCGCCCGTCCGCGCCCGGTTGGTCACGTTGATAGCGGCTGGTCAAGCCGACGGAACCTTCGCTGGTCACCTTCCCCCCGCGGCGTTGGCCAGGGTACTCACGGCGCTGGTGCTAGAGCTGCTGAAGGCGCACAGCGATGGTGAATGGGGCGGTGCCGAAGCCGCGCGTGACGCTGCCCTGGCTTGCCTGATCGCGGTCGGCGTCGACCGTTCCGGTGCCGCGGAGATAGCCCGGTCCGCCGCCGAGGCCGCGCAGCACTGATCGCAGGTGCGCTCGTCGGGCGATCGCTCGTTGAAACATGCTGTCCGCGAATGGATCCAAGGTGTGCTGTCCGGCACGAACCCGGGTGGGTGTGAGTCCCTTCACGAGTTCTTGCACATCGGTGTGCAATAGACGTAGTTTCACAGCTACGTGCAATTGCACGAAGGTGTGAAAATGTCGAAGGAGCGGGATATGACCAGCCAGGTGGCAACTGTGCGCATGGCGTACGCGACCAAGACCTCCACCGGGGGTGCCCCCGTCGATGTGTCCTCGTGGACGCTGCGCGGTGTGGGCGCGATCCGCGTCCTGTACGGCCTCGTCCCGTTGGCCACGCTGATCCTGGGGACCGATGTCGGCACCGGAATGGCCGTGCCTGTCTTCGTCGTGGTCGGCCTGGTGTCGGTCTTGCTCGGCCTGGCCACCGTTGCGCTGACTCCTCGGCTACTGAGCCGCGACGATGCTGTCCTGACCGCCGTCGGTGTCGATGCGATCCTCGTGGTCCTCGGCGTGGCCGCGCTCATGGTGGGCTGGGATCAGTTCACGGTCGCCGCCGCCGCGGTCGTCCTCGGCGGGGTGGTGATCGGGGCGTTGTCCGCGGCGGTCGTCGCGATCGTCACGGCGGTGCGCGAAGCCTGATCCGCTGACGCAGTGTGAAGTGCCCGAGCGGCGCCCCCGGAATTCCGGAGGCGCCGTTCGTGATTGGATGAGGCGCGGTTCCTTGCCAATGCAGGGCTTCGAGGGTGACGGTGATGTGAACGTTGGATCGTTCGAGGGGAAAACTCGGCGATAATGACGGTGTGCGACGCATGGTGGACCAGGCGTACGATCTGGTCACGAGTGATAATGCCCCGGATGGAGTGCTACGCAGCATCTCGTTGGGAAGCTACAGTGCTGCACAGGTGGCAGGAAATGTCGCGACATCATATCTGTCGTTGGCGATGCCGAACAAGGTCGAGCAGGATGCCGAGCTCGCGTTGGCGGGCATGAACAATACGAACTCTCCTTGGGGAAGGTCGCTGATTATGATCGACGTGGCCGAAAGGTGGCGGGATGCCTCGCAGTTGAAGGGCGTCCGGGATGCGTTGGCCAGTAAGGACGTTGAGAAGTGACCGGAAATGTGGACAGCCTTCGTCCCCGTCCGCTCGAAAACGGCCCGCTCGGCTATTATTGGTTCCTGACCTTCGATCATGCTTCGGAGCTTCATTCGCGGATCAAAGAATGCCAGCAGGCTATCGATCCGGCGTACTTCAAGACCACGCCGATCGACGGCCTTCACCTGACGTTGGATCGAATTTCTCGCCCTTACACGTGCACGTTCGAACAACGTGCTGCTATTGCAGTAGCTGCGCAGCGTGCCTGCCGAAACCTGCGGCCGTTCAGCTTGTCCGTTGATCGGTTGACCAACATACGTGGTGCGATCGGCTTCGTTATCTCACCCGCGGCGCCGGTGACGGAACTTCGTGACGCGCTGCGTGCGGCAACGACCTCCGTTTTGCCGCAGGCGTCGCTGGAAGAATCTGTGTCGGATCCCCATGTGACGATCGCGGACCCAGTTTTCGAAGGACTGGAAGAAATGGCTGCCGCGGCCGCAGCGACGGCTGGCACTACTCTCCACGGCTTCGATGTTGTGACCACCGAGGCTGCGCTGGTTTCACTCGAACTTCGGGACAACTCCTATACGTGGGATGTCATCGAACGGATCGAACTGGGTCGGGGCAGCCGAAGCCGTTTGGCTGAAGCGGGATTCCCGGTTATGCGCCGTCGACCCTTTCCGTAGGGTGCCCGATGACCACGACGTCGCCGCAGCGCGTGCTGTGCATCGGAATCCGGTCACCGCACGATGAGGGCCGGCTGGCCCCGACCTGGTCCTTCATGGATCTCGGCGTAAGTCGCTTCGGGGCGAGCCGTCCGTCTCGGTCGACAGCACCACATCCGCGACCGTCGTCAAATGTGGACGGCCGCCGTCGGTGCTCACCTGCTCCAGCACGAGGCGGCTGGTCCGACCGCGCAGATGCAGCGTCGCTATCTGGTTGCCGAAGAAGGGGCCGGTGATCCGACTCCACTCGACCGACACCGGGGGAACGGTGGACACCCGGTTGAGGAGGAAACGCGTCACCCGTTCGGCGGCCCGACTCCACGAGACGCGGAAGATCACCTTCATGGCGGTCGGAACGTAGTTGTGCATCGGCGAACAGGTCAGCTGGTAGACCCGCGACCTCACGGCGTCGGGGAACTGCGCTTGCGCGGCATAGGCGTGGTGAACGTCGCCGGACAGCACGCAGATCGTGGCGGGCGCCCGTCCTGCCGGGCTGCTGCACTGTCCACGCCCGACGCGGGCGATGAGCCGGGCGAGCCGGTCGAACGAATCTCGGAAGGCGGCCCAATGTTCCAGATCCGCTGAACGCCGCAATCTTTCGGACCATCCGGCCACACGTCGGCCCCGCACCCCTGAGACCATGCGCTCATTCCACGACTCCAGGTCGTGGAGGGCGCGCGGCAGCAGCCACGGGAGCGAGGTCCCCAACAGCAGGTGGTCGTAATCGCCCTCGGTCTGTTGTTCGATCCACGAGAACTCGGGTTCGGAGACCATCGACCGCGTGCCGCCGCCGAGTATTCGACCGCACCGTGAATCGATGACGAGCAGCCGGGTGGTGCCGAGATCGCGGCGATACGACCACAGCGCCCCCTTGGCGCCGTCGGCTTCTTCGTCCGCTGCGGATGCGAAATCGCGGAGCAGCTCCGCGCAGTCGCCGCCCTCGGATCGGATCCGCTGGTAGAGCTCGTTGTCGGCCAGGGCTGCGGGCGAGAGGTTGCCCAGGTGCTGGTAGATCCAGTACGACGACAACGCGCCCACGATGCGTTCCTCCCACCAGTCGGTGGTCTTGATCTCGTCACGCCACGATCTGGAGGTGTTCCAGTCGTCGATGACGTCGTGGTCGTCGAAGATCATCGACGACGGAACTGTGGACAGCAGCCAGCGCACCTGAGGGTCGGACCATGACTCGGAATAGAGCCACGTGTACTCCTCGAAGTTGCGGATCTGGGCGCCCGGGGGTTGGTCGAGGTCGTGCAACTCGTCGATGCGACGGAGGATCTCCGGGGACAGCTCATCGGCGTAAACCTGGTCGCCGAGCAGTACCAATGCGTCGGGCAGATCTTCGGGTGGGCGTTCCATGACTCGCCGCGCATAGGCGTCGAGAGCGTCGGCGTCGAAGTTGTCGTCGTCCTGCGTCGCCGTCGGTGTGGCGAATCGGCACGAGCCGAAGGCGAGGATCAGATCGGCGTCGCCGCTGAGCGTGCGAATAACGGACGGGTACGGGGCGTCGGGCAGCGGCCAGACGCGATCCCCATCGAGACTGACCTCGTACCGCGTGACGGAACCGGCCGCCAGTCCGGTAATCAGGACGAGAGCGTAGTGGTGTCCGGCGATGGTCCAGGTGTGTTCGCGGTGGCCGAGGACCTCGACAGTGCACGGTGCCGACGTCTCGACCCAGACGGTGGCGTCGCATTCGCCGACGTGACGCAGCAACGGACCCAGAACCAGCTCGGCCTTACTTTCCGGCAGTCGTGCCATCAGTCCAGACTATGTCGTAAACCGGCTGTCGAGCGGGGCATTCGCCCCTCATCTCTTGCCGGGCGGGATCCGTCGGATCCGACCAACGCTACGACTGCGGTCGGAACGATGGCAACCAGTGGTGCGGGCTGATTCAGCGCGATCAGCGGTTGCGGTAGGCGGCGAGGCCACCGAGATCTTCGTTGGCGATGAATACCGAACTCACGTTGAGCAGGGCGTGTTCGACGTGGTCGGGGCAACCCCACGCCGCGTCACCCCAGGAATCAGCGACCTTGATCTCGGCCGGTTCGCTACACCCCGCTGACCCGCCGAGCTCGCAGTGCTCAGGACGCGGCACAGCCGCCAGCGCGGCTGCGGCACTGTGCATTCGGGCGCTGAGTTCGGCGGCCGCTTCGGCGCGCTGCTCGGCCTCGGTACGTAACTGGTGTTCGGTGCGCAGGGCTGTGGCCAGCTCTTCGCGCGCGGCTTCGGCTTGTGCCTCGGCAGCTGCTTTCGCCTGCTCGATGTGATGGCGCTCGATGGCCAGACCCGCGGTGTCGGCGAAGACCCGAGCGAGCGCGAGATCGCTGTCCTGCGGGGAGCGCGGGCTGCGGTGATACATGGCGAAGGTTCCCAGAAGGGTGCTGTCGCGGGCCAGAATCGGCGTCGACCAGCACGCCGCCAACTGCGCGCGCCCGGCCAGCGCCCGGAAGTCGTCCCAGAAGGGATCGGTGCAGATATCGGTCACAATGACCGGTTCGCGCCGATGCGCGGCGGTGCCACACGAGCCAACGCCTTCGCCGGTGGCGATCCCGTCGATGGCTTCGTTGTAGAAGTCGGGCAGGCTCGGCGCGGCACCGTGGCGTAGATGTCGCCCGTCCGGGTCGGCGAGCAGCACCGAGACCAGTACCTGTTCGGGTGCGAGATCCTCGATCGCGCGCGCCATGCCGTCCAGAACCTCGGCCAGGGGCGCTTGGCGGGCGATCTGTTCGACCAAGGCGCGCTGCTCGGCCATCAGCCGGTGCGCGTGTTCGAGTTGGGTGGTCTCCACACCGATCAACCGGATCCCGGTCACCGACCCCTCGTCGTCGCGCAGTGGTTCGTAGCTGAAATCGAAGGAGGACCGGACCTTGTGGGCGCGGGCGCCCAGCAGGACCGGAACGGCATGACTGGTGTGGGGTTCACCGGTGCGATAGACCTGATCCAGGACGGCAAGAACACCGTGCTCGATCAGTTCGGGCACCAGCTCGGCGAGCGGAATCCCGGTGTGTGCGGGGTCTTTTCCGATCGCGGCGAAGAACGCGTGGTTTGCCGTATCGACCAGGTGCTGCGGGCCCGCGAGCGAGACGAATACCGCGGTGGACTGCCCGAACAGTTCCCGCAGGTCCTGCTCGCTCGCCGAATCCAGCACGCGGGCATCGGGTTCGGTTCGGCTTCGGGCGGGGGTTGTCACTACGTGCCTCTCGTCTGCGGAAGAGTGGATTGATCACCCGGCATCGACGAGGCACCACCGGTGCCGAACGCTACCGGGCTTGCCGCAGGGTTGCCAATGGGGTGGTCGCGTGACCAGTCAGCAGGTCGTGCGGGATCATCGCGGCCGCCAACCCTATGACGATGCCACCCCCTATTGAGTGTTGCTAAGTACTGGTAGTCGGCGTTACTATCTACTGGTAGTTAGTGTCACTGAGTAGGTAGAGGAGGTGCGTCGTGGGCAAGCAGATGACGGAAATGCTGAAGGGCACGCTCGAGGGCATAGTGCTCGCGATCTTGTCGGTGCGGTCCGCCTATGGCTACGAAATCACCGCGTGGCTGCGTGGTCAGGGCTTTTCCGACATCGCCGAGGGCACCATCTACGCCCTGCTCGTCAGGATCGAGAAGCGCGATCTGGTCGACGTCGAGAAGGTTCCGTCGGAGAAGGGGCCGCCGCGCAAGGTGTACACCCTCAACGCAGCGGGTCGGGAATACCTCGACGAGTTCTGGGGGACGTGGAGCTTCCTCGCAGGACGGCTGGAGCAGCTCCGCGAAGGAGGGAAGTAGACATGGTCAAACGTTGGATCGAGAAGGTCACCGGACCGTTCGAGGACAAGCGGCGCTACCGGCAGTACAAGGAACGGGTGAAGCAACTCCCGCCGAGTTATCGCACGACGGTCGAGGCACTGGACCGGTACCTGATGTACCGCGGGGCGATCACCAACGGTGACGTCCTGATGGAAATGGCAGAGGACCTCGCCGATCTGTTCGAGCAGAACGCCGCAGCCGGCGTTCCGGTTCGGGCGATCGTCGGCGAGGACCCGGTG
The DNA here is from genome assembly GCF_036142455.1 of Nocardia salmonicida. Lineage (NCBI taxonomy): Bacteria > Bacillati > Actinomycetota > Actinomycetes > Mycobacteriales > Nocardiaceae > Nocardia > Nocardia salmonicida. The sequence continues at coordinate 2,807,618 of NZ_CP108014.1, read as the reverse complement.
GAGTTTGCGGAGACGTTCCTGGCGAACTACTCCGACGGTCAGTGGATCGACACCGAGCGGCGACGACTGACCGCCGCCATCGAACGGGTCGAGCAGGAAGAAGAAGGGGGGTCGCGCTGATGTCGACACAACCGGCAATTCGCGTGCGGGGTCTGGAGAAGTCCTTCAAGGACTTGCGCGTCTTGCGCTGCGTGGACTTCGACGTGGCGCGGGGCAGCATCTTCGCGCTGCTCGGCTCGAACGGGGCAGGCAAGACCACCGTCGTGAGAATTCTGTCCACGCTGCTCACAGCCGATGCGGGAGCGGCCGCGGTCTGCGGCTTCGACCTGGCCACGCAGCCGGAAAATGTGCGCGAGTCCATCAGTCTCACCGGCCAGTTCGCCGCCGTCGACGAAATCCTGAGCGGGCGTGAGAATCTCGTGCTGATCGCGCATCTGCGCCGCCTCGCGAACCCGGGTGCGATCGCCGATGAGCTGCTCGAGCGGTTCTCGCTGACCGAGGCCGGGGCGCGGAAGGTGGCGACCTATTCGGGCGGCATGCGCCGTCGTCTCGATATCGCCATGAGTCTCATCGGGAACCCGCCGGTCATCTTCCTCGACGAGCCGACGACCGGGCTCGACCCGCAGTCACGGATCGAGGTGTGGAAGACCGTCAAGGGACTCGCCGACAACGGCACGACAGTGCTGCTCACCACGCAGTATCTGGACGAGGCCGAACAACTCGCCGACCGGATCGCGATCCTGCACAAGGGGCGGATCATCGTCAACGGCACCCTCGCCGAACTCAAGGGACTGCTGCCACCCGCGAAGGTCGAATACGTCGAGAAGCAACCGACACTCGAGGACGTCTTCTTCGCCATCGTCGGTGACGACAGCACCGTCGACGTCGACGAGGTCGCAGCGTCGGCGCCGACAAGTAAGGAACAGCGATGAACACCCGATTCTTCGGCGACACCGGCTACCTGCTCGGTCGTTCCCTGCGCCACATCGCGCGCAGCCCGGACACCATCATCACCACTGCGATCACGCCGATCGCGATGATGCTGCTGTTCGTCTATGTGTTCGGTGGTGCGATCGACTCGGGGTCGGAATCGTATGTGAACTACCTGCTGCCGGGTATCCTGCTCATCACGATCGCATCGGGTATCTCCTACACGGCCTTTCGGCTCTTCCTGGATATGAAGAACGGCATCGTCGAGCGATTCCAGTCGATGCCGATCGCACGGTCGTCGATCCTGTGGGCACACGTGCTGACCTCGCTGGTCGCCAATCTGATCTCGGTGGCGATCGTCGTGGTGGTCGCCGTGCTCATGGGTTTCCGGTCCGGGGCGGGAGTGCTGGCGTGGCTCGCGGTCGCGGGGATCCTGGGGCTGGTGACCTTGGCCTTGACGTGGCTGGCGGTCATCCCCGGCCTCACCGCGAAGTCCGTGGACGGTGCGAGCGCGTTCTCCTATCCGCTGGTCTTCCTTCCGTTCATCAGCTCGGCGTTCGTGCCCACCGACAGCATGCCCGGTCCGGTGCAAGCCTTCGCCGAACATCAGCCGGCGACTTCCATCGTCAATACGATCCGGGACCTGTTCACCCAGCAGCCCGTCGGCGCCGGTATCTGGGTCGCACTGGGGTGGTGTGCCGGAATACTCGTCGTCGCCTACTTCGTCGCCACGGCTACCTATCGCCGCAAGGTCTCCTGACCCGCGGGCGGCTGAACGCTCGAGCGATGTCGAAGGAACTGTGCATCCAACACAATTCGCGGGCTGACGATCAGAGCTTCAGACGTCGATGTGGGAGCCCATGATGACGGTGCGATCGCGGGGTAGGGAGAAGTAGTCGGCGGCGTCGGCGGTGATGTGCGAGGTGGCGATGAACAGTCGTTTGCGCCACGTCGCCATGGTCGGTTGGTCGCCGCGACGGAGTTCGATCTTGGAGACGAAGTAGGAGGCGCGATCGAGGTCGAGCCTTCCTTCTGTCGCCGAGGCATCGAGATGCCGCAACGCCGCGGGGATATCGGGACGTTCGGCGTAGCCGTAGCGGGCGGTGACGTGGATGATGCCGTCGTCGCCGTGCCCGAGGTGGTCGATGGTGAGCCGTTCGGTGAACGGGACACGGGGAACGGGGTCGGTGGCGATGCTCACGATCGCGACGTGCTCGTGTCGGATGTGGTTGTTCTCGACATTGGCGCGCATGGCCAGCGGGGTCGTCTTCTTGCCCCGGTTGAGGAAGATCGCCGTGCCGGGGACCTCGACCGTCCTAGGCTGTCCTTCGCGGAGTTCGTCGACGAATTCCTGCAGCGAACCTTCACGCTGTTCGCGTGCCGCGGTGACGATGTCGCGCCCGCGTTGCCAGGTGGTCATCACCGTGAACGCGATGATGCCGATGAGCAGCGGTAGCCAGGCGCCGTGCACGATTTTGGTGAGGTTCGCCCCGACGAACAGCAGATCGATCCCCAGCAGCGGCACCGCACCGAGCGCGAGCAGCCAGAACGGGGTACGCCAACGTGCGCGGGCGACATAGAAGAACAGCAACGTGGTGATGGTGATGGTGCCCGTGACCGCCATCCCGAACGCGTAGGCGAGGGCGTGGGAGCTGCGGAACGCGAAGACCAGGACCAGGACTGAGACCATGAGCAGCCAGTTGATCCACGGGACATAGATCTGACCGATGGTGGATTCGGAGGTGTGCACGATCCGCAGTCGCGGCAGATAGCCGAGTTGAGCGGCTTGGGAGGCGACGGAGAACGCGCCGGTGATCACGGCCTGAGCGGCGATGACCGTCGCGGCGGTGGCCAGCAGGACCATCGGGAGTCGACCCCAGCCAGGGACGAGGAGGAAGAACGGGCTGGTGATGTTCGCTGGGTCGGACAGGATCAGCGCGCCTTGGCCCATATAGCTGAGCATGCAGGCCGGGAACACCAGAAACAGCCAACCTCGGGCGATCGGTCGCCGCCCGAAATGACCCATGTCGGCGTAGAGGGCTTCGGCGCCGGTCACCGCGAGGACCACCGCGGCGAGTGCGAAGAACGCGATGTCGAAGTGGCCGAACAGAAATCCCAGCGCGTAGGTCGGTGAGATCGCCTTCAGGATCTCCGGATTGTCACTGATGCCCGCGATCCCGGCTACCCCGATCGCGGTGAACCACGCGATCATCACCGGCCCGAATACCCGTCCGACGACCGCGGTTCCCTTGCGCTGCACCAGGAACAGGATCACGATGATCACCGCGGTGATCGGGATGATGAACTCCTCGAACGAGGGCTCGACGATCTTCAATCCCTCGACAGCCGAGAGAACCGAGATCGCCGGGGTGATCATGGAGTCGCCGAAGAACAACGAGGCACCGAAGATCCCCAGTGCCGCGAGTAAAGCCGCGGTCCGCTTACCGCCCGGCGCGCTCCAGCGCCGCAACTGCGTGATGAGCGCCATGATGCCGCCCTCGCCGTCGTTGTCGGCCCGCATCGCCAGCGTCACATAGGTGATCGTCACGATCACCGTCACCGACCAGAAGATCAGCGAGACGATCCCGAACACGTTGTTCTGGCTCACCGGCACAGGATGCGGGTCCGCCGGATCGAACACCGTCTGCAGGGTGTAGATCGGGCTGGTGCCGATGTCACCGAACACCACACCCAGCGCGGCGACGATCGCCGCAAGGCGCACGACTTCACGCCCGGTCCCGTGTCCGGTCGGGGCCGATGAGGCGGTGGTCGATGTTTCGGTCACAGGCCGTCCTTCCGTAGCGAGCACCCGACGGGCGACGCGGTCGTGACGATATCGCCTGTGACCTCGATTCGATCGTGCGACAAGTGAACTATTCACGATCTTTGCGGATCGACTCAGCCGTCGTGTTCGACGACTCGAACGTCACCTGCCACCACACGACCGGAGTCGGGTCTGGTTTCGAGCTTGTTCGCGACCACGCAGCACACTGCTATTCGGATTCCAGCCGTCCCAGCGGGTGCGCGGGCGTGAGTACGGTCTGGGCGGTGGTCCAGCCGCTGTGATCGAGACCGGCGACGTGACGGAGGTAGGCGAGGGTGACCTGCTGTATCAGCGCGACCCGGTCGGGGTTCTCGTCGGTGGTCTCGCTGACGTGTTCGCCGGAGATACCGCCCAGGAAGTGCTGGCCGCCGAACACGGTGAGCAGGCTCTTGTTCGTCTGGCTCAGCGTGTAAGGGTCGGTCGTCCAAGCCGGCCCGCGGGTGGTCAGCGGGAGGTTGTCGTCGTCGCCGGCGATCACCAAGCCTGGGGCGTTGATGTGCGAGAAGTCCTGGTCTCGCAGCCACGGAAGATGTTCGCGAGCGAAGGTCGTGAGTTCTGTGCCGCCGCGTCCCGCGGTGGCGAGTTGGATACTGGCCATGACTCGTGGGTCCGAGAGGTCCTCCGCGATCCCGGTTTCCGGGTCGGTGACGCGCAAGCCGACCAGGATTCCCGCGGTCTGCCCACCGAAGGAATGCCCCGCGGCGATGATCCGGTCGTGGTCGACTCGACCGCGCAAACCGGGCACCGATGCCGCCAATACGGAAAGATCGTCGAGAATCCGCGTCATGTCCTGCACACGGTGACGCCACAGTCGCGGCTTGCGCGGATCCTCGGCTGCCAGGGCGAACCGCTTCGAGTCCAAATGCGTAGCCTGGATGACCACGAATCCGTGCGAGCTCCAGTAGTCGACCAGCGGCCCGTAGCCATCCATGCTGGAGCCGAATCCGTGCGCGAAAAGCACGACCGGTAGGTCATTGCCGGTGACCGGGGCGGAAACCCGCACCTGGAGGTCTTCACCACGGCCGGATATGGGCACCCTGAGCGGTTTGACGGTGACGGTCGGTGTGGGTGCGGGGTCGGCCAGGCCGGTTGCGGGGTGAATGACCATGAGTGACACATTCTTTCGGTTCGGTCACGCGGCGCGCTAGATCGCGGGTGCGTGCTTCGGGCAGGTAGCCGACGGTGAGCTGCCAGGACTTCCGTTGCGGATGGGTACCTCGACTACGCTAAAACTTGACGTCGGTGTCAGAGGCAAGCAGTCGTGTCATGGATCACGCGAAGGGTTCGAATGCGTATCGGCGAATTGGCTCGCCGGACCGGGGTTTCAGCCCGGGCCCTGCGGTACTACGAACAGCAGAACCTGCTGCGTGCCGAGCGTAGTTCCGGCGGTCAGCGCCAGTACTCCGACACCGCCGTGGATCAGGTACTGCTGATTCAGCAGTTGTATGCCGCGGGCTTGTCCAGTCGAACCATCGGCGAGCTCACGCCGCATCTGGTGAACGGCCGCGCCACCCCCGCCCTTCTCGGCCGCCTCGAGGTGGAGCGTGATCACTTGCGCCAGAGCATCATCGAACTGGAGCGCACCGAACAACACCTTGATTCGGTCATCTCCGCTGTTTCGGCCAATGTGAGCACCGGCGCAGTGTGCGGTCGAGAAACCCGGGCACAGGGGTGGAACGGGACCTAGGCGTGTCGATGCGGGGTGCTGAGGTCGCGAAGGTCTCGGCGGATTTTGGTCGACAGTTCGATGAGTAGGCGGTGAGGCCGATCACGGTGCCGTGTGCGTCATCGGTGGGCGCGGATGGCCAAACGCGGTTTCCTTCAACAACATCCCGCCATGCCAGTCGGACCGGGGCGACCGCGTCGCCGCCTTTGCCGATGATCAGGTCGAGACGTTCGTCGCTGAGATGGTCGAGGGTCGCGTGGTGTCGGCCGAACGCGTCGTAACCGACGTCTTCAGCCCATCGGGACAGTTCGACGACCTCGCGGAAACGGGCCCGTTTCCTCCGCGGCTGCTGGGCGGAATCCGGTGCTGTGCTCGGGAACCAGGCCTTTGCCTTTGGGGTAACGAGCACAGTCGGCTCGGTACCGCCGTAGATCTCGACGCGTTCGCGAAGATATTTGGAGCCGATTGTCGCCGGATGAGCCCGGCACCGAGCACAATTGAGAAGGAGCCACCACCGAGTGGCTCCGACGACACGCGGCTACGCTGCCAGACCGAAGGTTGGTGAATCCACCGATGGCGATACCTATGTACGACGAGGTCCTACCGCGCGGCGAACGCGATGGATTCGGACTACGCGTCGGCGCGATCATCGACCGTGGCGGAGAAGTGTTGCTCCTGGAAGTCAACAGCACCGGCCCCATCCGCCTCACCCACAAACTCCCCGGCGCCACGGTGGGACCCGGAGAATCAGTTGCCCAGGCGCTCGTGCGGGGAGTCCGCGAGGAAACCGGCCTGACCGTCACCGACATCCGACATCACGTCGGCGACTTCGACTATCTGTCCCCAGCCGGAAAACCGGTGCGACGTCTACACTTCGCCGTCGACGTGAAAGCCACCAGTCCCATCCGCCTCTCGGAGCACGCCGGGTATCTGTGGGTGTCATTGGACCGAGAGCTGTTCGTCACGCCCTCGATCCGCAACATCCTCGGGACATACAAGGCTCTCCCCGCCCCCTGAGCGACCGACATCGGACGGCGGGTGCCGGTCAGTGCGCTGAGTGCGGCCACCGCTATCGAGGACCGCGAGTTGTCCTCGATAGCGGCTCCTGGCCGACGGCTCTATTGTCTGGAGTCGGCCCGACCGTCCGGCATCACTTCAGGTGCCGGGTGAAGAACCGGTTCGCCTCCTCGCCGGCGTGCTGCGGGACGCCGGTGTGCCCACCCATATTGGCGTGCAGCGTCTTCTCCTCGGACCCGAAGGCGTCGAACAGATCCAGGGCCATTTGCCGGTCGTTGCCTTCGTCGTCCCATTGCAGCAGGACGTGCAGCGGAATGGTGACCTGCCGGGCCTCCTCGAGGATGGCGCGGGGCACGAAACTACCGGCGAACAGAACGGCAGCCGCGATGCGCGGCTCGACCACCGCCAGCCTGGTGCCGATGGAGATCACCCCGCCCGAGTAGCCGACCGGGCCACCGATCTCGGGCAGCGAGAGAAGGGCGTCCAGGGTGGACTGCCATTCTGGGACGGCCTTTTCGACTAGCGGCAGGACGAGCCGGTCGACGATCTCGTCGTCGACCGGCTCGCCAGCCGCCACCGCCCGTTGCAGGTCGGTGCGGGCCTGATCGGTGGCGGCCGAACGTGGCCGGTCACCGCTGCCGGGGAGCTCGATGGTGGCCACGGCGTAGCCCTCCGCCACGGAGTGCCGGGCCCGGGCCAGCAGTCGCGGGTACGCCGTGCGCATTCCGAGGGGAGGGGGGCTGACCAGGATCAGCGGCATCGGTACGGATGCGGATCCCGGCGTCCACAGGATTCCGGGGATCTCGCCGAGGGCGAATTCGCGTTCGAGGATGTCGTCGTCGAGGCGCTGTTCGGTAATGAATTGCATGGTCGTGCCTTTCGGGGAGTGCTGTTGAACGGCGCTCCCAGACGACCTATCGCCCGACCGTGACCCCAGGGGGGAGCACCCATGTCGATACTGCGTTCACGGGTACCACCTCCTCATTCCCTGGCACGGACTCCGGAAAGGTAGCAGTGGTCGCAGTCGTTCGCCAACGGGTTTTTGCGGTGGCTCCGAGTTGGACGTACTCGGTCGCCGACCGACCAGGTCGACGGTCCCCGCATCGCCTCGTGGGTGAACCTCCTCGACAAGGGCGCATAGAGCCACTCTGTACGAAGTGTTCAGCTAAACGCATGCTCATCGGCAGATGTGGACATTCGCGATCACTCGGTAGGCGGCATTTCCGTGTGTTCGGTTATGTGGCGCCGTCGAGCTCACGAGTAGACGGCAAACAGGCATCGGCGATTGTCGCGGTGTCCCAATAGAAAGGTCGGATCTCGGTGGTCCGCCCGCCGGTCACGGTGATCGTCTGCAGGATAGGGAAATCCAGCTCTCGACCGGTGGCCCGGGACCGGGCTGCGGCGGGTCCACACCGGCTCGCCGCGCGGGGCGCCGGGGTAACGACAGTAACCGGTTAGCCGATGGAACAATCAATTCGAAGCCATCTCGTGCAATCGCCCTTGCAGCAATCGCAGTTGAAAGGCTGACATGTCCCACCGGAAACTTGCCAAAATCTCCCTTGCCGCGAGCGCGGTAGTAGCCGCCCTCATCGCCACCAGTGCCCCTGCGGCAGCCTCGAATTACATCCCCGTCGAGCTCCCTATGACCACCACGGGCGCCTACGGCCTCGGCTGCTCCGGCGACGTCTGGGCAGTGGGCAATGTCTACCCCGACGGCGACGTCCCCGGCACAGTGGACCTCCAACTCAAAGGCTGGTTGAAGGTCTTCGGCGTCCCCGCTCCCTGGTGCACGCTCGCCCCCACGGTCCACTGGCGCAACCTCGATACCGGCGCCACCGGCCAAGCGTCCACCGCCCTCGGCGCCTGGCAACCCTTCTTCTGGTCGGCCCCCGTAGTGGGCAACCTCCGCCTCGTAACCGGCCCCGGCCAAGTCGAATTCACCCTCACCACCGACCTCCCCCACACCCCGAGCGTCACGAACTTCCGGGTGTACTGACACGAACCGCACATACATTCGCCAGGATGCTACGACGGTGGCCTACTCGCGCGCCGAACAGCAACAGCCCGCTCCGATGATCGCGCCGAAGTGTTTTCTGGTTGGTGCGGTGTCCTGTGCCGAGATTGCTGACCGATGATGACGACCGGAACCTTCGCTACGGCTAGGACCGCGCCGCGGACCGACCTGCGGGTGACCCGGGTGAGACCACTGTTGTGGCTGCCGAGGACTATCAACTGTGCTCCGGCGGATTCTTGCACCAATCGGTGCGCCGGCTCGTCATGGGCGACGAGCCGAGTGACATCGACGTCGGGAAACTCCTCCGGGTAGCCCGCGAGGCTTTCCGTCAGCATGCGCTGCGCGGTCTCGGCCAACTCGGTTGAGCGAGGTTCGGGGTGCGGATCGTTCCATAGTGAGATCGCGACGAGCCCGACGCCGCGGCGAGATGCCTCGCCGATCGCGAACTCGACAGCGCGGTGACTCGCGGGCGAACCGTCCACGCCGACCAACACCGGCAGATGTCGTGACTCGGGCGGTTGGGGGCCTGGAATGACGGCCAAGGGGCAGCGCGGTCGGCGGGCCAGCGCGCCACTGACAGAACCGAGCAGGGTGCGCTCGAATACGCCGAGCCCGCGAGCGCCGACGACCAGAAGCTGGGCGTGGCGTGCGCGGCGGCGCAACGTCGATATCGGTGACGGGCTGACCAGCGAGGTACGCACCGTCAGCGGATACGGTGCCGTCTCGGCGTGCGCGGCCGCTCTCGCCGCGGCCAACGCTTCTTCGCCCGCATCGCGGAATCCCTGGTGGTGCAGAGTGAACACGCCAAGATGGTCGCCCAGGTCCCAGCCCGAACTCATCGCGTGGACGGCGTGCAGTGGCGCGCCGCGCAGCATCGCGGTGCGCGCCGCCCAACGGACCGCGCTCGATGCCGATTCGGAACCGTCGACCCCCACGACGACGGGGCGGGTTGTGGGTGCGGTCATCTCACTTCCCGGTGGCGGGCCTGGCGATGATGAGCGGGCATTCGGCGCCGTGCAGTACCGCCTGGGCGACGGAGCCCAGCGTCATGCCGGCGAACCCGCGACGGCCGTGGCTGCCGACGACGATGAGCTGTGCGGTGGCCGCGGCGAGGAGGATCGCCTTGGCGGGCACCTCCTCCGCGACGACGCGCTCGACGGACACCTCGGGGTACTTCTCGGAGTATCCGGCCAGGCTTTCCGACAGCACCGCTTCGGCCTGGGCCTGCATGGTGGTGCGTGCGTCATAGTGATAGAACTCCGACCAGGTGTGGACTGCCACCAGATGTGTGCTCCGTCGGGAGGCCTCGTCGAAGGCGAGGGCGATGGCGTCGGCACTGCAGGCTGAACCGTCCACACCGACCACCACCGCGCCGGTGTCGGACACGGTTTCCGGGATCACCGCCACCGGGCATTCGGCGTGCCGGGCGAGCGAGGTACTCACCGAACCGAGCAGCGTGCGACGCAGTGCGCCGAGTCCACGACTACCGACAACCAGCAGACGTGCCGTTTTGCTGTGCTCGCGCAGCACCGCAACCGGAGAACCTGTCAGCGCGGCGCTCGAGATCGCGATCTCTGCGCGCGGGGTCGCGATTTCGGCGGCTTCCGCTGCGGCCGCGGCGACGATGGACTCGCCGTGCGCGCGCAGCCGTTCGGCATCGAAGAGGGGCCCGGAGAGACCGGGGCCGTACTCGATCGGGACGTCGATGGCGTAGATGACATGCAAGGACGCACGGTGATGCGCGGCGAACTCGGCAGCCCAGCGCAAGGCGACACGGGACTGTTCCGATCCGTCGACGCCGACCACTACTGGCTGATTCGGGTTTTCGGAAATGAACATAGCGTCGGCCTTTCTGTTTCCTCCACTGTGCGCCGGGGTCCTCGGTGCCCAGCAGGGCCGGATGGCACACACCGAGAGGCACTAGGTCGTCGTCGAGAACACCCGGATCGGGGACCGACGGGGGCCAACGACCCTGGGCCGGCAGTGTCGTCGCGCGCAGGGTGGACATAGGACCCGTTCACCCACTCACCGAGGCAGGTTTGCGATGAAAACCGAAATCCCGATCGACGTCGACGCCCGCACGTCGACCGGTCCCGCGTCGGCGAGCACACTGTTGGCCGAGTACCTGCACACCCAGCGCGAGACGATCCTGGATGGTCAGATCGCTGTCGAGGCGCACGACGATCCGGACTCGGTGCCCGACATGGTGATCGCGTCCAGGCGTGCCCGTAGCGCTCTGAGTGCGCACCGGAAAACGGTTCATGCCGAGCCGGAGGTGCGCAGACTGATCGAGGAACTGCGCTGGTTCGGCATCAGCGTCGGCGCGGCCCACGAGCTGCGAACGCAGTCGGCGCGATTGCATGCCGCTGTAGATGTGCTGCGTCCGCGCTATGTTCGCGGACCGGTGTCCGCCAGGATCACCGAATACTTCGGGGAGCGAACCAGACTCGCGTGGCTCGCCGCACGCGACCTGCTCGGCTCGCCCAGATTTCCCGCCATGATCGAGGACCTGATGGCCGAAGAACGGTTGCTGCGCGGCGGCATCGTGATGGGGATCGACGACGTCGACAACGCGGTGGTGCTGAGCGCGCTGCTCGGTCGGGTCAGATCGCGCAGGCGCGCGGTCGAATCCGCCGGAGAGGAAGACGCCCGCGACGCGGCGGTCCACGCACTACGCAAAGCGATCCGACGCACGCGCTACTACCTCGAGAGCGTCCACGATCTCGCTCCGTCGCGCACCGCGCAGGCATGCGACGGCCTGCGGGTTGTGCAGGACCTGCTCGGCGAACACCAGGACGCGGTGGTGGCCAAACATCACCTGATCCAGATCACCAGGGAGGCGGAGAACGCGGGGGAGTCGACGTTCACCTACGGACTGTTGTTGCAGCGCGAAATCGACCGGACCACCGGGTATTCGGCGGAACTGCCGTCGGCCTACTGGCGATCGTTGCGCGATGCCAGGGTGATGGCGGACGTGCACGCGAAGGACTGAACGGCTCAGTCCAGTGGTGCTGTCCAGCGCATCTTGGTGCCGCCCTGTGCCTGGGGTGCGATGGTGAAGGTGCCGCCCATCCCCGCGGCGCGGGCGGCCAGGTTGGCCAGGCCGCTGCGGCGGGCGGTCTCGGGATCGAAGCCGGTCCCGTCGTCGGTGACCTCGATCGAGACCTCGTCGCGCACAATGAGTTCCACCCCGACAGTGCTCGCCTTCGCGTGTCGCACGACGTTGCTGACGGCCTCGCGCAGGACGGCTTCGACGTGGTCGGACAGTGGCGGTTCGAGTACCGTGACCGGTCCGGCCAGCCGCACAGTGGTGCGCAGGCCGGTGTCGGCGGTCATGTCGGTGATGATGTCGTGCAGGCGTTTTCGATAGGTCGAGGAGTCTGTGGCGGTGTTGCTCTGGAGGTCGAAGATCGAGAAACGGATGTCCTGGACGATGGCCTGGATGTCGTCGATGGTTTCGTCGAGCCGGCCGCGCACTTCGGTCGATCTGGCCCGCTGCATCGTGCCCTGCAGCGACAGCCCCACGGCGAAGAGTCGTTGGATGACGTGATCGTGCAGTCCGCGGGCGATCCGGTCGCGGTCGGCGTAGACGTCGAGTTCACGCATTCGGCGTTGGGTGTCGGCCAGTTGGAGCGCTACGGCCGCCTGGTCGGCGTAGGTGGTCATCAGTGCCTGGTCGATCGCGCTGAGCTGCGCGGCGCCGGCGGGAAACACCGATGTCAAGACGCCGGTGACCGAGCCGTTCGCGCGTAGGGGCAGGGTGAGGACCGGCCCGAAATTCGCGACCGAGTCGAAGATCGGATTGTGGGCGGGGGTATCGGCGGCGACGGTGCGCCCGGACCGGAATGCCTCGGCCGAGTGCGAATCATCGAGGGGGATGTGCTTGCCGATCAGATTGTCGGCGTCGACACCGGCGGCGGCGACCACCACGAGTTCGGTGAGTTCGTCCTCGGGGACATCGGGGTCTTCGGGCAGCGCGAGAAACGTGCAGGCCGAACCGGTGAGGGCGTGTCCGCGTTCAGCGACGAGTTCGAGTACGCCATCGGTCGGGCTGCCGGCCAACAACTCGGTGGCGACGTCGCGGATGGCCTCCAGCCATTGCTGGCGAACGCGCGATTCTTCGTAGAGGCGGGCATTCTCGATCGCGATTCCCGCCGCAGCGGCGAGCGCTTGCACCACCACTTCGTCGTCTTCGGTGAATTCCAGACCGCCCGCCTTCTCGGTCAGATACAGGTTGCCGAAGACCTCGTCGCGGACTTTGACCGGGACTCCGAGAAAGGTCCGCATCGGCGGGTGGTTGGCAGGGAAGCCGACAGACGATGGATGATCGGAAAGATTGGACAGCCGAATGGGTTTCGGGTCTGCGATGAGTACGCCGAGTACGCCGTGTCCGCGGGGCAGATCGCCGATGAGTACTCGGGTGCGGTCGTCGATTCCCTCGTAGACGAATTCGGAGAGTTGGTTGCTCGTCTTGTCGGTTTCTCGGACGCCGAGGGCGCCGTAACCGGCATCGACGAGTTCGATCGCGGAGTGCACGATGGTGCGCAGGGTGTTGTCCAGGTCCAGGCCCGCGGTGACCACGAGCATGGCTTCCATCAGCCGGTCCATCCGGTCGCGGACGTCGACGATCTGGGTGATCCGGTCCTGCACCTCGGCGAGCAGTTCACGTAACCGCAGTTGGGACAGGGTCTCGGTCACCGGAAGCCGACCACTCGCCCCCGCTGTGATGTCCATAGGGCGCATTCTTCCACGGGGCCGTCGGTGGCGACGAATATCATTCGCGCTGCTCACGGCGTAGGTCGGCGGCGATCACCGCGGCCTGGGTCCGGCGCTCGACGCCCAGCTTCGTCAGCAGCCTGGATACGTAGTTCTTGACGGTTTTCTCGGCGAGGAACATGCGCGCGGCGATCTGCCGGTTCGTCAGACCCTCACCCAGCAACGACAGCAACGTGCGTTCCTGGTCGGTCAGGGTCGAGAGCGGGCCGGTCTTCTCCGCGGCCTCCGAGCGGAGTTTGGACATCAGGGCAGCGGCGGCGCGGTTGTCGAGCAGAGACTTGCCCTCGCCGACCTCGCGTACGGCGCTGATCAGCTCCAGGCTCCGGATGTCCTTGACGACGTAGCCGCTCGCGCCCGCGAGGATGGCGTCGAGCATGGCCTGTTCGTCGGTGAACGAGGTCAGGATCAAACAGCGCAGGTCGGGCTCTGCCGAGAGCAGCTCACGGCACAGTTCGATGCCGTTGCCGTCGGGTAGTCGGACGTCGAGCACCACCACATCGGGGCGCAGTGCGGGGATCCGCGCGAGTGCGTGCGAGCACGATCCTGCCTCGCCGATCACCTCGAGGTCGGGTTCGAGCGCGATCAGGTCGCTGACGCCGCGCCGGACGATTTCGTGGTCGTCGACCAGGAACACCTTGATCATCGGTGACTCTTTCTCGCATCGGTGTGGGCCTTTGTCCCCATCATCCGCTGCTTCGACGGCCGATAGATCACTGTATTGCTCGAGCGGCACCACGATCATCGCGTTGCCTTCGGTAGCTCGGGTCGGGTGGCGGCCAGCTTCGTGGCCCACGCGGTCGCCCGCTCGCGTTCTCCCGGTGTCAGCGGGCCGGTCATGGCGCTGACATGGAAGTCGGTGGGTGCGACGGCGAGCCGGTAGCCCAGGTTCCGCAGCCGTTTGCCGATGCCTTTCGCCGCTGAACCCGGCAGCCACGGGGGACGAGCGACCTTGGTGCCGAACGCGGCGGCCGGGGACGGTGACGAAACGGGCAGGGCGGCGTCGAGCCACTCACGAACACCGATCTCGGTCTCGATCGGGGCCGTTGTCCGAGTAGCCGCGTCCTGGCGGGTCGTGGCGCGGCTGAGCCCGAAGGCGTGGGTCGGCCCGCCGACGACGAGCAGATCCACCTGTGGCGCTCGATGATTCACCGCGTCGGCGACCGGGCACAGCTGCACCTCGTAGTCGGGGCGAAGACCGTCGGCGATGGCTTCGGCCACCGCGGCGGTATTGCCGAACATGGATTCATAGACGATCAGTGCGCGCATGCCGTTCCCTTTCATCGGTGAGTCCTCAGTGGTGACGCGGGGTGCGATGGGTGAGCGGGGGAGCGCCGAGGGTGGCGACAGCGACGGCGAGGATCACGCACACCGGCTGCAGCCAGCTGAATTCCCGTAATACCAACAGCTGCAACAGGATCCAGCCGATCAGTGCGCAGGCGGCGACCATCGCCGACTGCGAGAGGTCGCGGTCTTCGTGGGCGGCGGTGAGGGCGACGATCGTCATCGGCAGGCCGACGACGAGGGCCAGCAGCACCCCGGCCAGGATCGGGCTCTGCCACGGCAGCCGGCTCTCGGCTGTCGGCCCCAGTGTCAGCGCTCCGGTGATGAGGGCCGACGACCCTGCGAACGCCCACGTCGCCAAGATGCCGGTGATCAGGCACAGGACGGATCGACGAGGGTCGAACCGTCGCAGGTAGGTGGACATCATGGGTACAGCCTCGCGCGTTCGGGCCGGTCACCGGCAGGGCCGAAGGTCCCGCGCACCAGGGACCCGAGTCCCGATCCGGGGCCGATAGGCCCGGCTCCGCAATGACCTTGTCCCCTGATGCCGTGCGCTGAACCGGACGATCCTTGAATCCGAGAGCGCGACCGGCCCACAGTCGCGACGACGAGAGGATCGACGATGACTGACAACAAGCAGGGGACGAGCGGACGCGGGTCGGTGCTCGCCGCGGTCGACGGTTCGGCGAACTCCTACCAGGCTGCGGCGTGGGCGGCGGCCGAAGCTGCCCTGCATCACCTGCCACTGCACATCCTCACCTCGGGCGCGATTCAGACCGGGTTCGGCCCAGGCATGTCACTGGGCGAGGCCGACCTCGAGTGGCTGCGCGTGGACGCTGAGCGGGTCGTCGGGGAGGCTGAGCGGGTGGCCCGCGCCGCTGTGCCCGATGAAGATCTCGCGATCACCACCGAGGTCAGTTTCGAGTTGGCCGCGCCGATGCTGATCGAACGTTCGCGATCGGCGCGGATGCTGGTGGTCGGCAGCCGTGGGCTCGGCGCGTTCCAGCGCGGACTGCTCGGCTCGGTCAGCCGCGCGGCCGCCCAGCACGCGCATTGCCCGGTGGCGGTGATCCACGGCATCGCCGCGATCGATCCGGTCTCGGCGGGGCAGCCGGTGCTGGTCGGGGTCGATTGCAGCCCCAACAGCGTGCCCGCGATCGAGGTCGCCTTCGACGAGGCGTCACGTCGCAAGGTGGAGCTGGTCGCGGTACACGCGTTCAGCGACGCCAGCGAGCTCGATCTCCCCGCGTTCGGTTGGGAGATGGGCAGGCAATCGGCCGAGGCCGATCTCGCCGAGGCGCTGGCCGGTCACGCCGAGCAGTATCCGGACGTACCCGTGCGACGGATCGTGGTCGCCAATCGCCCGGTCCGCACGCTGGTCGACGAATCGGCGTCGGCGCAGCTACTGGTGGTCGGCAGCCATGGCAGAGGCGGGTTCTCGAGCATGCTGCTCGGTTCGACGAGCAACGCCCTGCTGCACTCGGTGGAGATCCCGACGGTCGTGGTACGTACCCAGCAGTGAATCCAGGTCTGTATCGGAACCCACTGGTCATCGCACGGTGAGGCTGTGTGCGGCGGTCGGCGCTGCGCAACGTACAGGAAGCCTTCTTCGCGTCCCCGGACACCCTCACTATCGAAGACCTCACCCGAAACCCCACGCGCACAGTGCTACTCGCCCTACCCCGGGTGGGCAGCCCGAGCTACGAGACCGCCGCAACGAATGGAGAATGACATGCTCTCGGTCACCACGAAGGAGACCATCCGGGCCACACTGCCTGCCGTCGGCGCCGCGATCGGCGAGATAACGACCCTCTTCTACGACAAGATGTTCGCGGCTCACCCCGGACTCGAACGTGACCTGTTCAACCGCGGCAATCAGCATCAAGGTGACCAACAGAAGGCGCTGGCCGGCGCGATCGCCGCCTTCGCCGCGTTGCAGCTCGAACCCGATCAGGCACGGGTCGATCTGATCCTGTCGCGGATCGCGAACAAGCACGCCTCCTTGGGAATTCAGCCCGCGCAGTACCAGATCGTGCACAAGTACCTCTTCGAGGCCATCGTCGAGGTGCTCGGTGACGCCGTCACCGCCGAGGTCGCCGCGGCGTGGGACGAGCTGTACTGGCTGATGGCCGAGACGCTGATCGTGATGGAGCGGGGGCTTTACCGGCGGGCGGGTGTCGTCGACGGTGACGTCTGGCGACAGGCGCGGGTGCGCGAGCGGCGTCAGGAATCCGACGACGCCGTCTCCTTCGTCCTCACTTCGCTGGACGGCGCTCCCTTACCGTCCTTCTCGCCGGGGCAGTACCTCTCGGTGGGCGTTCACCTCGAAGACGGCGCGCGCCAGATCCGCCAATACAGCCTTTCCTCGGCACCGGCGGGCGGGGACTGGCGCATCACCGTCAAGCGGGTCGATGCCCATGTCCGGCCGGACGGTTCGACCACTCCGGCCGGCGAAGTGTCGAACTTCCTGTACCGCAACGTCTTCGAAGGCGATGTGCTCGATGTGACCACCCCGTTCGGCGATCTCGTGCTCCACGACGACGACGCACCGCTGCTGCTGATCTCCGCGGGCATCGGATGCACCCCGATCATGGGCATGCTCGGCCACCTCGCCGAGACTGCCGACCCGCGCCCGATCTCGGTGATCCACGCCGATCGCGCGCCGAGCAGCCACGCCCATCGCGCCGAACTGGCCGAGCTCGTCGACCGGCTGCCGTTCGCGGTCATGCACCGCTGGTACGAGGATCTCGGCGCACGGAGTCCCGGGAACGGACTCCGGGAAGGCCGCGCCGACCTCGGTGAGATCACCGTCGCCGAGGGCACCCGCGCATACCTGTGCGGGCCACTGCCCTTCATGCTCGACGTGCGAGAGGTACTGCTGGACAAGGGCGTCGCGTCCGAGAACATCCACTACGAGGTCTTCGGACCGGACCGCTGGGCGCCCGCCCTGACCTAGGGGCGGCCATGTGATCGGTAAGCCGATGGGTCATCGCACGGTGAGGACGTCGGCCAGTGGTCTGCGTGGAGTGGACTCCGGTCGCTGCTCGTCGGGTGCGGTGCCGATCCGGACGACGACCTGGGGTATCCCGGGGTGACCGATCAAGCTGCTCAGCAGCCGCCTGCCCGAGGTTGTTTCGGTGATATGGGTGAGTGCGCAGGTAGCCATTCCCGACGCCGTGCATTCGAGCAGGACCGCCGAGAGCGCCTCGCCGGTACGCAGCCAGGTCGCGGGCGTCTCGCCGGTCGCGGTGAGCACGGCCAGGCGTGCGTGGTCGTGCATCTCGCCGCGTCGGGCCGAAGGTCCCGGTGTCGGGTACTTCCGAGCCACCCCGACTCGGGCGAGCTCGGACTCCGAGATCAGCGCCGAGGGTGGAACACCTTCGGGTGTGCCCGGATGGCCTGCCCACCAACGCAATTCGGCTTGGTACTCCATGTCGTAGCGGCGCAGGGCGTCGGACTGCTCGGACGCGAGGGAGAGTCGGGCGCGCGCGTCCTCGTCGAGGACATCAAGGGTGACCTCATAGGCGGAGATGAGGTCCTCGAGTGCCAGGCGGACCGAACCCCAACCGATCGGTTCGGTCATCGGGAGCCGATCGGAGAATCGGCGTGAGATCGCATCGGCGCGACGGAAGACACCGATCGGCGGGTCCGTCCACCGCAGGAATTCCAGGGTGGCCAGCAGATCCGGCCGAGTCGGGTCGGGGAACCGGAGGGTGTCGGCGCGCCAGCCCTCGGCCGCGAACGCGGTCCGCACGTGGTGCAGGACCGCGCCGCAGCTGATCACCGACTGACGTCCGTGCGGATCGGCGGCGGTGAGTTGCCGGTCGGTGTCACGAAACAGGTGCAGCCGGGCGCCGTCGAAGACCCACCGCCACGGTTGAGTGTTGTGGACCGACGGCGCGCGGCACCCGAGACGGATCGCCGCGCGGATCGTGGGATGGTCAGGGACTTCGGGGACTGGTTCATCGTTCATGGCATCGAGTCTCGTCCTTGCCGGGTGTTTGCCGAGACGGTCTTTGCGCCTGTTCGACGGTGACCTAATGCCCTCATCGGCGTCTCAGTCCTGGTGTACGACCATCACAGGGCACTCGGCGTGCTGCACCAGCCAGTTGCTGGTCGAACCGAGCAGCAGGCCGCGGAATCCACCCCGTCCCCGACTGCCGACGACCACGAGCTGCGCGGTCTTCGACCACTCGGCCAGCCGTTCGCGGGCCCCGAAGACCTCGACGTCACGCCGCACGGTGACGTCGGGGAATTGCTCGCTCCAACCGGCCAGCCGTTCGGCCAGTAGGGCGGCTTCGGCGGTCTCGAAATCGGCGATCGGCAGCGACAGATAGCTGGAGCCGCCGAACTCACCGCGCGAGAGATCACTCCAGGCGTGCACGGCGACCAGCTCGGCGCCGCGTAGCGAAGCTTCGGCGAACGCGGCGCCGATGGCGGGTTCTCCCACGCTGCTACCGTCGACACCCACGACCACCGGCCCGGTCAGCCGGTTCGGGTCAGGCCCGCGCACGACGACCACGGCCCCGTGCGCGTGTGAGGCCACCGCGAGCAGTGTCGAACCCAGGTGCGCGATCGAGCCTGCCCATGCCGCCGCCCCGACCACGACCAGGTTCGCCTGCGCCGATGCCGCGATGAGGGCACGGGCAGGGTTGGCGTGGGCGAGCTCGGTGGTCACAGTGACCTCGGGTGCGGCCTCTCGCGCGTCGCAGTCGGCGAGGGCGATCACCTTCTCGGCAGCGTGCTGGAGATCCTGCATAGTGGCGAAGATGAACGCGTCGTAGGCGCTACGCGGAGTTCCCTGCGCGATCGGCCCGGTGCAGTGCACGATGTGCAGCGCCCGCCCGCGATCGGCGGCTGTGCGGGCGGCCCAGCGCACCGCGGCTATCGATCCGGGCGAGCCGTCGGCTCCGACGACGACCGCCGCGGCGGCGTCGCGGTGCGGGGTTTCGCTGTGCTCGGTCATGTGTTGCCTTCCTGGTGCGGTGCGGTGCGGTGCGGCGGGGGAGCGCGATCAGGGATGGACGACAGTGACCGGGGCGCGTTCCAGCATGAGCGCGTCACCGATCCTGGTCGACCATTCGCGCACTGCCTGCCAATCGCGCAAGTCGCCGTAGCGGGCGCCTCCGAGCATCCGGTACATGGTCCTGGCGCGCCACGAGACACCCTCGCGTTCGTACTGGCCGGCGAAGGGGGTGTAATCGCGTGGACGCAGCGTGCGGATCGCGGCGGCGATCTTGGGTGGGACCTGCCGTCCGACCCAGCGCCCGAGCGGTCCGCGAAGTGCGGGGCCGAGCCCGACGCTGAACAACCAGATGTCCTTGTCCACCAGGGTGTTCCGGTTGTTGCGAAGGTAAGCGGAGGCCTCGGGCAGCAGATCCATGTTGTGGATCGCGCTACCGATGACAAGAGTGTCCAGACCCGACAGGTCGGGAGCGTGTTCGATGTCGTGCAGTTCGGCGCGAGCGCCACGGGCGACGAGATCGTCCCAGACGAACTCGGCGATATCGCGAGTCGAGCCATGGGCGGTGGCGTACAGAACGGCGATGCGGGGTGTGGGCGTGGTGGTCATGGTGTCAGCATCGCGCGACTGCACAGCCGCGGATCAGTGCCGTCATGCCCGCAACGAAGGGACCAATGGCACCGCAGGCGGCAGTGATGACCGACGACGCTGCCATCTCCATTTCCGGGCTGACGAAATCCTTCGGCCGCACGCGGGCGCTCGACGCCCTCGACCTGACCGTTCGCGTCGGCGAGGTGCACGGATTCCTGGGGCCCAACGGCGCGGGGAAGACGACGACTATTCGCGTTCTGCTCGGGTTGATTCGCGCCGATGCGGGCACGGTACGGGTGCTGGGGCGCGATCCGTGGGCCGACGCGGTCTCGGTCCACGCCCGGCTCGACTGTGTACCGGGGGAAGTCACGCTCTGGCCGGGCATCACCGGCGGTGAGACGCCCGCCGTTCACTGTGCGCTCCTGGTCGAACGCTTCCGCAGGTGGAAGGCGATCTGGATGACGTCATCGCTGCGGTGGGCCGAGATCGGGAGGTCGGATTCGACGATGAGTCGCATGGCTGTGGAGTTCGTCGGCACCTCGGCGATGAACCGGTCGAGGCCACGGGCGCGGCCCCGCTCGGCGAGCCGATGGAACAGGTCGGTGCCGATGCCGTGGTGTTGTCGACCGGCGGCGACGACCATGGCGAGCTCGGCGCTGACGCCGTCGTCGAGGACGACGAAATTCGCTACGCCGACGAGACGGTCGTCGAGGAAGGCTCCGACAGCACAGTGCGCGCGGTCGGTCGACGCGATCGTGCCGACCACTCGGCCGAGGTCCTCGGGTGGTGGTGCGAAGAGCCGGAAATAGCTGTCGGTCCCCTCGAGGTCGGCGTGGAGTTCGAGCAGCGAGTCTCGGTCGGTGGGGCGGAGTTCGCGGAAGGTGACACTCGACGTCGCGGTGGTCATGGCTGTCCTGCCTTCACCTGGGTGACGGTGACTTTCAACGCGCCCGTTTCCGCGGCACGCGCGAAAGTGTCGTAGGCGTCGGCGAATTCGCCCATCTCGAAACGGTGGGTGATCATCGGGGTGGGGTCGAGCCGCCCGGATCGGATCAGCTCGATCAGGCGCGGTGTCGAGTCGGTATCCACCAGCCCGGTGGTGATGGTCAGGTCCCGGCTCCACAGGTTCTCGAGATGGAGCGACGCGGGTGCACCGTGCACCCCGATATTGGCGACGTGACCGCCGGGACGCACGAGATCGACGGCCAGTTCGAAGGTTTCGGGTACACCGACTGCCTCCATTGCCACGTCGGCACCCCGACCACCGGTGAGCTCGGCGACCCTGGCGCGCACATCGTCGCGGCGGCTGTTGAGCACCGGCTCGGCACCGAGTTCGCGCGCGGCCGCCAACCGGGTGTCGGCGAGATCGATGGCGATGATGCGGCTCGGGCTGTAGAGCTGCGCGGTCATGACCGCGGCCAGGCCGATCGGCCCCGCGCCGACGACGACAACCGTGTCGCCGGGCCGCACCCTGCCGTTGCGGACGCCGACTTCGTAGCTGGTGGGCAGGATATCGGCCAGCATGAGCATCTGTTCGTCGCTGATACCGGGCGGGATCGGGTGGGTCGACATATCGGCGAACGGCACACGCACCGATTCGGCATGGGTGCCGTCGATTTCGTGGCCGAGCAGCCATCCGCCGCCGCCGGTGCACAGCCCGTAGCGGGCCTCGCGGCAGGACGCACAGCTTCCACATGCGGAGATGCACGACACGAGAACGCGATCGCCGACCCGGAGGGTGCGCACAGCGCTGCCGACGACGGCAACGGTTCCGACGGCCTCGTGACCGAGAATCCGTCCGCGCTCGACCTCGGGCACGTCACCCTGGAGAATGTGTAGGTCGGTCCCGCAGATGGTGGCGGTGTCGACTGTGACGACTGCGTCGGTGCTGTCGAGGATCACCGGATCGGGGACCTCGCGGCGGTGCGGACGTCCTGGGCCGTCGTAGACCATGGCGAACATCGAAGACTCCTTTCGGATCAGAATGCGCTATGACTCATGACCATGCGCTTGGCACGGGTTCGGATGCCCGAGAGCATCTTTCGCTCCATGATCAAGCTGCCCGGTTCGCCGACGAGCCGGGTGAACAACCGTGAGAGCGGCGATGCTCCGGTCAGCGAGATGAGATTGCGGCTGATCAGCCGGGTACCAGCGGGTTCGGGGTAGAGGTTGAACGACCAGACCCAGTTGCCGTCCTCGGAGCCGAACACGAGCGACCGGTCGGGTTCGAGCACTCCGATACGCATCCGGGGGCCGTTCGTGCCCAGCGCGATCACATCGCCGAGTGCCGGATGCTGGAATTCGGGCAGGATCTCGTCGGTGCTGTGCATGTCGAGGCCGAGCAGGTTCTCGATCCAGTCGTAGGTATACGCGCCGCCGCGCCCGGGGCCGATCTGCACGAGCCACGGCCAAATCGCCGCCGGGTCGGCCGCCACGGTGATCGCCCTGGTTGTTCGAATATCAGGGTTGGCGAGCAATTCGTCGCCGGGCATTGTTCGCTCCGCTTCGTCGCGGGTCGCGCCCCAGGTCACGATCCGTTTGCGCAGGAGAACCGAATATCCGAGCCCGAGTCCGGCGACGTAGGTCGCGGTACCGATGACGAGAGCCGTGGTGTTCTTCATCTCGGGTCCTCGACCGCCGGGTGTGTGACCAGTCCGGACGCGATGTCTGCCGTCTCCGATCCGTCGGTGCCGACGACGACAGCGAATGTGGCGAGCTCGTGCGGGTAGTCGTTGAGATGAGTGCTCATGATGAGTGCCCCAATCGACGTGTGCGGTGCGGATACCTCGACGGTAGGAATCGCCGCGCCGGAGTACTGCTGGCGTAGGTCCTCGACACAAGGGCCGATCGGACCTACTTTCGAGCACTGTCCGATCTGGCTCAGGGTCGGTTCGACAGGGCAGCGGTCCTCGTATCATGACGCGCCACTCGTCGAATGGGCCGGTCATGTCTCGGGTGTGGGGCTGACTCACACCTCCCTCCTCGGCTATACCCCGCCGGGTATGTTGGAGGCAGGGAACGAGAAGGGAAAATCATGGTCGGCGACGAAGCCAGCATTGCTCAGGTACTCAATCGGTTGCGGCGCGCGCACGGCCAGCTTGCCGGGGTCATCACCATGATCGAGGCCGGTCGCGACTGCAAGGACGTGGTCACCCAGTTGGCCGCAGTTTCGCGCGCCCTCGATCGGGCCGGATTCAAGATCGTCGCCAGTGGCCTGCGCGAGTGCATGAGCGGGGAGACCGAAGACGGTCGGGCTCCGATGACCGAAATAGAACTCGAGAAGCTTTTTCTCGCCTTAGCCTGACGAAAGGGGAGTCGGTCATGGACCTGGCTCTGTCGACCACGCTGCACACCACCTTCGACGACGCGATCGCACGCACCCGGACGGCACTGGCCGATCAGGGGTTCGGCATCCTGTCCGATATCGACATGCGCGCGACGATGAAAGCCAAATTGGGTGAGGAGATGGAGGACTACCGAATCCTCGGCGCCTGCAATCCGCCGCTGGCCCACCGCGCCGTCGACATCGACCGCCAGATCGGCCTGCTGTTGCCCTGCAACGTTGTCGTGCGCAGTCACCGCACCGAGGCGGACACTGTCATCGTCGAGGCCATGAACCCCGAGTTGATGGCCCGCGTCACCGGCGAGCCCGCTCTGGATCCCGTCGTCGCCGAGGCCACCACGCGCCTGCGCGCGGCGATCGACGCGCTCGCCGACAGCTGAGTCGCTGCCCACCGAGACACCATGTGCTACCCCGAAACCTGCTCGCGTTGCCGGAAGACGACCTGGGGCGGATGCGGACAACACGTCGACAGTGTGATGAAATCCGTCGCCGCGACCGACCGGTGCACCTGCACCGAGAATTCTTCACGTCCGGCGAAATCCCGGTTCTTCGCGTCGATCTTCGGTCGATGACCGAACCCCCGGCATGAACTTTTCGGTAGCGTTCGTGCCGTTTCGTCAGTGAACGGGTTCATGTCGGGGTATTTCGGCGGCCGGCGACGGACTATCTGCCCTTCCCGTGACCACGACGGTGCGTAAGGATCGACCTAGTGGCAGTGCCACAGTCCCATCCACGGTGACGAGCTGTCACGACCGCCCACTTCGGAGGTCGACTGATGACAGAGCTACGTCCACTGGACATGGGGTTCATGGAGTTGGAGGACACCGATCGGCATATCAGCCTCGGCATCGGTGCCGTCGCGATCATGGCGGGGCCGGTGCCGACCCGTTCGGCGTTCGATGCGATGCTCGCCGAGGGGGTCGATCGCAATGACCGACTTCGCCAGCGAGTCCGCCGGTCACTGCTGGATTTGACCGCGCCGGTGTGGGAGCAGGACCCCGACTTCGCGTTGGCACACCATGTTCGCTGGACGGCGCTGCCGGGCGAGGGTGATGAGCCGACGCTGCGTGAACTCATCGCTACCGAACTGGAGGAGAGACTCGACCGCGACCATCCACTGTGGCAGTGCGTGGTCGTCGACCGCGTGTCCGGCGGCCGCTGGGCGTTGATCGTCAAGGCACATCACAGCATGGTCGACGGCGTCTCGGGGATGAGCTTGTTCGAGCGACTGTGCGATCCGCCCGAGGACAGTGTCCCGAAACGCACTGTCGCGTCCCGCAGTTCTGGCATCGGCCTTGTCGATCTCCTGGTCAGGGGCATGCGGGAGCCGTGGGCGGTGCCGCGCTTCGCCTTGACCACGGCGCGCGGGCTGCTTCCGGTGGTGGGCGCCGCGGTCTCGTCGGCGCCTTCGTCGTCGTTGAACGGTCCTATCGGCCGACAGCGACGCTATGCGATCGCCAGAGCGTCACTGACAGATGTCCACGCGATCGGCACGAGTTTCGACGTGACCGTCAACGACGTGGTGCTGGCCGCTGTCGCGTCGGCCTATCGCACCGTGCTGTCACAGCGTGGGGAGGAGTCGACGGCGGGCAAAGTCCGTGTTCTGGTTCCGGTGTCGGTGCGGGCTCCCGGCGCCGAGGAGATCACCGACAATCGCGTGTCGGCCATGATTCCGTATCTGCCGATCGAGCTGGCCGACCCCATCGAGCGGCTGACCGCTGTCCACGAACGCATCGCGCGACATCGCGCCCGGGGGGAGGCCGGTGCGCAGAGCTCGCTGCTGGCGATGGCCGAGTGGGTGCCCCATGCCCTGGTGGGGTGGACCTTCCGGCTGGCGGGGCATTTCCCGCAGCGCAGTGTCGCCGCATTGGTGACCAATGTTGTCGGGCCTCGCCGCCGACTGACTTTTCAGGGGCGTGAGGTGCTCGAAATTCTGCCGTGTGTCCCCCTCGCGATGCGCCTGCGCACAACGATCGCCGTCCTCAGCTATCGCGACCGCCTCGTCTTCGGAATTACGGGCGACTACGACACCACACCCGATATCGACAACATCGCCGACGGCATCGAACGCGAGATCGCCGAACTATCGGCACAAGCGATCCGATCCGATCCTCGCTGACCTTCCGGGCCGGTGCCTGCCCCGTGGCGGCCTTGTGAGCTTGCACGGAGTGCAATACCGCGACGACCACATACGGGTCGATTCCAGCTTCGATCGCAGCGAAGTGGCGACCGATCAGGGTTTGTGGCGGCGACATCATCGAAAACCCGGCGCGAGCGTGTTTCAGTCGGACAGGCGCAGAGCCTCCACCGGGCAGCTGTCGACCGCCAGCCGCACGTCGTCGAGTTCGGCTTCGGGTACCTGGTCCGTCAGCACCGTCACGGTGCCTTCGTCGTCGACCCGAAAGATGTCGGGCAGCAATGCTTCGCACATGCCGTGGCCTTCGCAGCGGGTGCGGTCGGCGGCGATCTTCATGCGGACACCGAGGCGCCGAGGCGTTCGAGTCGGATGGGTAGGCCATCGAGGGGGACAGGGCCGGTCGCCCAGCCCATCGGCGGCGTGTAGTCGGCGGGCACGGTCCAGCGATAGTGCAACAGCATGCGGTGCATGATCGCCTTGACTGTCATACCGCCGAAATAGAGTCCGATGCATTTGTGCGCGCCACCACCGAACGGGGCCCAGGTATAGCGGTGAGCCTTGTCCTCGTGCCGTTCGGCCGTGAACCGTTCGGGATCGAACACGTCGGGGTCGTTCCACCAGCGGGCCTGACGCATGGCCGAGTACGAGCCGATCATCACCAAGGTGTCAGCGGGGACGAACTGGCCCTGAATGGCGGTATCCCGCACGGTTTCGCGGACCTGCTGCCCGACAGGGGAGTACATCCGCAGAATCTCTTTGAAGACCAGATCCAGGGTCGGCAGCCGATCCAGATCGGCATAGTCGAGTGACTCCTTGCCCAACGCCTGCGATTCGGCGCGCAGCCGGTCCTGCCATTCTGGATGCAATCCGAGCTGGTACCCCATCATCGACACCGCGATCGTGCTGGTGTCGTGCGCGCCGAGCAGGACGAAGATCAGATGGTCGACGATGTCCTGGTCGGTGAATGTATGGCCCTCCTCGGACGCGGTGCGGCACAACACGCTGAACAGATCCTCGCCATCTCCCGCGCGCTTGGCAGGCAGTTCGCGACGGCAATAATCCTCCAGCACCTCGCGCCCGCGCAGTCCGCGTGCCCACAGACCGCCGGGCAGATTCGTGCGCACCAGCGCCTGGCCGCCACGCACCGCATCGATGAACGCCTGCTCCAGCCCGGCGGCCTCCGACCCGAGATTCGCCCCCATGAACACTTCCGAGGACAAGCCGAGCAGCAGGCGTTTGGCCGCCGGGTAGAGCTGGAAATCGTGATTCGGTGTCCAGTCGCGCATGCCGCGCTCGATGGCCGGGCTGGTGATATCGAGATAGCCGACCAACCGCGGCCGGGTGAAGGCCTGCTGCAGAATCCGACGGTGGTAGCGGTGTTCCTCGAAGTCGCGCAGCAGGATGCCGCCGTGGAAGAACGGGCCGATGAAGAAGGTGTAGCCGCGCCGTGCGGAATACACCTTGTCGCGGTCGGCGAGTACCTCTTCGGTGGCCTCCGGTCCGGCGACCATGACAACGCGTCGCCCGACGAGTCCGACCCAGTGCACCGGCCCGTACTTGTCGAAACGGCGGCGGGCGAAATCGAGACTGTCGCTCATCGCGGGTATGGCGTGCCCGATGAGCGGCACACCGTAATCGCCCATGATCGGACGTAATCCGCTGCCGGGCAGCGGGTCTGCCAGCGCGCGGGTCTGCGAAGGATATCGCTCGGCAAGAGCGGATACGGCGGATTTGGCCCGTCGGCCCAGGGTCGACATCATGTTCGTTGTCCTCTCGCACCGTTGCGATGTGGTGTGACTTGGAACATACAGGAATCAGTCGTTTCCGTAAACGATTGATTCCTGTTTCCTATGCGGCATACTGAGGGCTGTGACACGGGCAGCGACCGGTATCTATCGCGGCACCTCGGCCGAACAGCGACGCGACGAACGCCGCCAGCGGCTGATGGACGCTGCCCTCGACATCATCGGCACCCAGGGCTGGGCCGCGACCACCGTGCGCGGAGTCTGCGAACAGGCCAAGGTCGGTCCGCGGTTCTTCTACGAGAGTTTCGACGACCTCGACGCACTCGCCGCCGCCGTACACGACGAGATCATCGAAACCGCGATCCGCAGCTCATTGGACGCACTCGCCGCCGCACCGGATGGCATCGCAGCCAAAACGCGGGCAGCCGTCACCGCCATCCTCGAATCCGTCGTCGACGATCCCCGCCGCGCCCGCATCGCTTTCGCCGAGGCGCACGGCAGCGAAATCCTGATGCGCCGCCGCGCCGCCGCCATGCGCACTATCGCCGACGTCGTCGCCGAACAGGAACGCGCACTGCTCGACCCGCCGGCCGGCAGTGAAACCCTGGTCAGTGCGGTCTCGCTGATGATCACCGGCGGCGCCGCCGAATTGGTCCTGGCCTGGCTCGACGGCGGGATGGACATCAGCCGCGACGAACTGATCAACCTGTGCGTCGAATTCGTACTGACCTTTGCCGACAACCTGACCACGATGGCCGCCCGATTGGCGCATTGAGTGCGCGCACCGGACGGTGGAGCCTTGGGCTGCTAGGCCCCCGGCTCTGGTCAGTTCGGCCCGGACTGACCGGAGGCGGCAGTGAGGCTCCGGACGAGCAAGTCGATGACCGCTCGCTTGCCCGCGTCGTCGCGCTGGTGGGTGAGGAGTCCTTCGATGACGAAGGTGCCGATGGCGGACATGGCGGCGAGGTCGGTCTCGGTGACTCCGGACGCGCGGAGGTTGTCGGCGAACAGCGCGTCGGCCACCTGGTGGAAACCGGCATGCCAAACGTCGATGGCGGGGGAGGCCACTGCGCGGGAGTGCACGGTGTTGACGAGCCCGTGCAGCTGTTCCAACTGGTCGACCACCCACAGCAGCCGCTCGTTCAACGACAGGCCGTCGATCTCCGCGTAGGTGGCGAGCGCCTCGGCCAGGATGCGGTCGAGGACCGCGATGAGCAACTCGTCCTTGTCCTGGAAGTACCAGTAGATCGTATTGACCGTGACTCCCGCGCTTTTGGCGATCCGCGCCGTGGACGCCGATTCGAAGCCGTCATCGATGAACAGGCGCTGCGCGGCGGCGATGATCTCCTCGCGCTTCTCCGCGCGGTCCTGCGGGCGTCGATTCCTTGGCACCTCACCACCCTATCTTGAACATCGCTCAAGAAATCGTTAGGCTTCTTGAGCGACGTTCAAGAGATCACGAGATGAGGCTGGTTCCTATGGACACCGACAACGCGGTCGCCGAGCTGCGACGGCTCGATACCAGCGGGCTGCTCGCCCTGTTCGCCACTCTGGAAGCCCCCGCGATCGCCGAGATCGACGGCGAGTACGCCGCCGCTCTGCTGGCCCAGCCGAACCTGTTCGCCGTGGTGACCGGAAAAGTGGCCGTGGCCAACCCGCTCCGTCCGTGGCTGTGCAAGGCGTTCCGGCCCGTCGATGAGAACAGCGGACGCGGCTACAACACTTTCGGTGAATCCGGCCAGGTCCGGCAGCGCTACCCGATGCGCACACAGTTGGCCCCGTCCCGCTACGACGGTGCTCCGGCCTACACGCTCATCTATCGCGCATACACCTCGCTGTGCGGGTCGATCAACATGGTGGACGAGGTGCGCCGTGCCGCACCCGGCGTCTACCTGGGCATGGGCACCTGGGGATTCACCGACGCCCAGCGCCGCATCCCCCGCCCCTTCCTGCTAACCGGCCCGTATGGCCCGTACCGCGGTGACATCGGCGAAGCCCGCCGCGACTTCACACCCGGCCCCCGCGAACTGCCCGGCCCACCCGCCTGAACACCGCCCACCTGTCTGCCACCATCCGAACGAAGGACCCATGACCACCTCCCCCCGCACGGCCCTCATCACCGGCGCGTCCGCCGGCATCGGCGCGACGTTCGCCCATCACCTGGCCGCGAACGGCTACCAACTGCTGCTCGTCGCCCGCCGCGCCGATCGTCTCCAGGAACTCGCCGAACAGCTGACCGAACGCCACGATGTTCGCTGCGAGGTGTTCGCCGCCGACCTCACCGACCCCGCCGCACCCGCCGCGATTGTGGAATACGCCGACCAGCAGGGCTTGGATGTCGACGTCCTGATCAACAACGCGGGACTATCGGGCAAGACCGCGTTCGCCGACACCCCATGGGACGCCCTGGCCGGGGAGATCCAATTGATGGTGACCGCCCCGACAGCACTCGCCCACCTGGTTATCCCCGGCATGAAGAAGCGCCGCTGGGGCCGCATTGTCAACCTGTCGTCGGTCGCCGCGTTCGCTCCACCCGGAGCCGGCCTGCTCTACACCGGCATCAAGTCCTACGTCCTCAACACCTCGCAAGCCCTCGACATGGAACTCAAAGCACACGGCATCCACGTCACCGCCCTGTGCCCCGGCTTGACCCACACCGAATTCCACGATGTCATGGGCACCCGCGACAAAGCCGACCATCTGCCCCGTATCCTCTGGCAGCAGCCCGAAGCCGTCGTCACCGAGGGCTGGGATGCGGTGATGAAAGGCAGACCCGTGTGTGTCCCGGGCATCGTCAACAAGATCTCCGCCGCCGCGATGAAGCCCCTGCCCAACCGCCTGGGCTACCTCATCGGCAAGACCTTCAACCCCTTCAAGAACAGCTGACGCCGCTCACTCGCTGTGAGTGACGGCCTGGCCACCTGACCGACCCCGCGGTGACACGAACTTCCGGGTGTACTGACACGGACCGCACGTGCACCCGTCAGAGGCCGATGCTCTCGCACGCTGCTCACCTCGTCGGCTGCCAGGTGTATTCGTATTCGGGGACAGTGAATCCCGCCTCGAAGGTGACGGTGCCGGAACCGGTTCGGTGCCAGCCTCTACTCTCGTAGAACTTGATGGCGGGTGTGTTCGCGGTGAGGACCTCCAAGTAGACCGGGCGGTCGGGGTAGGTAGCGGTCGACCAGCTCAGGCCCGACTCGATGAGGCCGGTACCGATACCGACGCCGTGCGCATCGGGGTGTGCGTGGAGGTTGTCGAGCAGGACTCTGCCGTCTTCGGTCGGACGGAAATAGGCGAAACCGACGACGGTGGAATCCTTCTCGGCGACGAACACACCCGCGGTGACGGGCTCGGACAACAACGTGCGCCAGCGCGTGGCGTGATCCGCGTCGACCGGGCCGTCGAGGTACTCGTCAGGAAAGATGCCCGCGTAGGCGATGCGCCAACTGGCGGTATGGAGAGCGGCGATGGCCGCAGCGTCGGCGGAGCCACCTGTGCGAATCAGCATACGGTCGAGCATGGTCGACGATCGCCGGGCCCGGCAATCATGGACGTGCCGGCCGGACCAGTAGCGCGGTGAGTCGGCGGACGATCGGCAGGACGAGCAGCAGGATGGGGAACGCGATCGGCCAGGATACCGCCCAGGAGCGCAGCCACAGGACGGCGTTCATGCCGTCGCTCATGAGGGTGCTGATCAGGGAGACCAGGCAGGTCATGAGCAGCGAAAGCAGCAGTGGCAGAACCACACCGGCGGCGCGGGCGGGAAGTTTGAAGGAAGACATCGTTACTCCGTAAACGGCCATCAGGCAACGGCACCACCGGGTGGTGGGCCGGAGCGTTGATTGACGTGAACGCTTACGGCGATGTGAGATCGCGATGTCGATATTAAACACAGGCCGAGGGCGAGCGCAATGGTCAAGACCTGGTGCTCGTTCAGCCCGGCGTAGGGAGCTTATGTTGCACAGCTCGGAGACGCTGTACAGGCAGCTGGCAGGCCAGTTCGCGGAGCGGGTCGCCCACAGCGATTCCGCCACAGGGGAACTCGCCTTCCTCAACGGAGTCGCGTTGAGATTGTGGGTCGAGAACGACGTTGTCCATGCCGAACTCGATTCGCTGCAGGGTGGTCCGGAGTTGTGGATTCTGCTTCCTGGCAGTGATGACATCGACGACTTCGTCGATGCGGTCGCTGATGCTGTTGGCTGCTGAACCGTGGCATCTGCGTAGGTATCCGGAGGACATGCTGTCGTCCGCTATGCAGAATCGGTAGCCGTCGTCTACGCGGTCTGCTGCGGGGGAGGAGTGAGATCGCGCGGCGGCGGTGTCGGCCGGCCGGGCAAGCGAATCGTGACGCCTGGCCAGGAAACGCCGCGAACTCCACCGGGGCCGCGCGCGACGCGGATTCCTTCGGCGGTGATCCGAGGACGGTAGATGGTTGCGCGGTGACCGAATGCCGGGTCGAGATCGATGGAGTTGAACAGCCCCATTCTCGTCAACCACAGTGACGCGCGAACTACTTCGTCCTCGGTGAGCGATTCACCCGGCCAGCAGACCGATGCCCCGACGACGAAGGCGCCGAGCACCGGCACCGGGTTGTCGAGGAGGTCTTCGTTGTGTGCCCATTTCAGCACCGCCTCGCGCGCAGCCCATTGCCGGTCGGAGCACCCGGGCGTCGTTCGCGCCGTGCTGTCCAACCGCAGCATCGCGGGCTTTTCCATCACGTCACTCCTCATTTTCCGAGCCGAGTGGCTCGTGACTATCGGTGAGCCGGCGGTGCCCGGCCGGTTCCCCCGGCCGGGCCGCTGGCGCGAGCTGTCAGTCCTGCTCGGCGGCGCGCTGACGCGCTTCGTTGACCGACGCCTCGAGTCGCGCCTTCTCGGCTTCGGCTTCCTTCTCCGCGACCTCACGCTGAGAATCGGCCTTGTCCTGCTGTGCACGGCCTTCGCGCTGCAACGAGTCGTTGCCAACCACGGCGCCCGCGACCTCCTTGGCCTTGCCCTTCACGCCCTCGACGACGCCCTTGACTCCGGCCTCTACTCCGCTGTCGTTGTCAGACACGACTGTCCCTTCGATCGGCCCAGCACTTCCCCGTGTGACGCGAGCGAAACCCGGGGTCGGCAGCTCCACGGCTGCCGTTTACAAGATAAACATATTTCGGTTTACCTTGTAAACCCTTGTGACGATCGCTACGCGACGGGGCGCATTGAAATCAGTCGGAACTTGCCGGTATTCTGGGGTTATAGCGGCGTGCTGGACAGCCAGGGCCGAAGATTTTGACAGGAGCTCAGCCCTGAGCGAGGACACGATCGACTCGGGCGCCGAGCTGCGCGACAACGGTCAACGGGACGGGGGCGCTCGCCGCTCCCCGCGGCTGGATCGCGTCTTGATCCTGGAATCAGCGATTGCGCTGATCGATGAGGAAGGCTTGGCGCATCTCACGATGCGCCGTCTGGGCTCGTGGCTCGGCGTCGAGGCCATGGCCCTGTACCGGTACGTCTCCGGGCGGGACGACCTGTTGGCCGGCGTGGTCGATCACCTCGTCGACCAGCTCTACGATCAGAACCTGATGGAGCCCGACGATGAGGGCGGCAGCTGGCAGGGCTATCTGCAGCGCCTCGCGCACGGTGTGCGCCGCGTCGCCATCGAGCATCCCGAGGTCTTCCCGTTGATGGCCGCGAGTCCACCGCAAGCGCCCTGGCTGTGCCCGCCGCTGCGCAGCCTGAACTGGATGGAAACCTTCCTCGACACCATGCTTCACTATGGCTTCGACGACCGTCAGGCAGTCCAGATCTATCGGTCTTTCGCCACGTTCCTGCTCGGGCACCTCCTTCTCGAGGTAGCGACGATGGGGGTCGAGTTGAGCCCGATCGCCACCGCCGAGCCCGGACAGCACGAATCGTCGGATCTGGCCGACTACCCCCACGTCTATCGCCTGCAGCGCCAACTGGCAGCCAATCGCGCGGCCGACGAGTTCGAAGAATCTCTCGAGGCACTGCTCGATCGACTCGAAGCGATGCGCCGCGCCCGACACAGCCCCTGAGCGGCGGTCCATACCGGTGATGCGATAGAGGTCTGCGGGCCGGTGCAACCTTTCGGCGAGATCGAGCAGTTCGTGGGCTTCCTTTCGCGCCCGGGGATTTGGTGGGTGGGGGCGTGGACGTCGAGATGTTCGGGTGCGGCGGCCGGCGCGAATACCGCGTAGGTCTCAGCGATCTCGAACCCGCGTCGGCGACGAAGACAGTGTCAGTTGTGCAGTGCCGCAGCCAATCTGAGCGCGACCTCCAACTCGAGTCGCCGGCTCGCGACCTGATGCCCCAGCAGTTGCTCGATACGTTCGAGTCGGTATCGCACAGTGTTTCGGTGCACGCCCAGCTCGCGCGCGGTCGCCTCGACACTGCATATCGAGTCCAGATAGCAGGTCAAGGTCTTGCGCAATCGCACAGCGTTCGCGTCCGCTCCCAGAAGTCCGTTGAGCTCTCGCTCGATGAACGAGTCCATCGACTCCTGGTCCTGGCTGATCAGATGCTCCAGCTCGATCGAGTCATAGGCCACGAGTCGGCCGGGCCGAGTGATCCTGTGTGACATCTTCTGTGTGGCAAGCGATTCCAGATGGCTACGCCGAAAGCCCGCCACCCCGTGCGCGGGCAGCCCGAAGGCCGCATGGATCGAGCCACCCGCCAAGCAGACAGAGAGCTCGGCGGTGGGCGAGCGATGGGTACGCGCCCAGCCCCACAGGGTTCGATGGCCGCACGCCAAGGTGAAGCTGCCGCGAGCTTCCAGATGCGCGACGATGCGCTGCGCGGCCCGCTCGAGGTCGGGTAGGCCACCAGCGGCGTTGTCCTCGAGGCGCAGCGCGAATGCCAGATGAGAGTCATCGAGCACGTAGCCCAACCGCGTCTGCGCGGTCGCCGGATCGACCGGTGAACCGGCGATGATCGAAAGCACCGTCTCGCGTCGACGAGAGAAGCGGCCGGCCGGGTCGGGGTCTTGATCGAAAGCGAATGTGCCACTGAGTATTTCGACCGCCGTACCGGACCAGTCCGCGACACAGGCGGCCGAGTACATCAGCAGCTCACGCGTCTCACCCACCGCCGATACCGAAAGCTCGATCTGCTCGGACAGCGTCCGGATCATCGCCTGCTGCCCGGAACGATAGATCCGCAACAACACCTTCAGATCCAGACCCCCGTACGCGATGGACTCCGCCAGCACGTGCGCCTCGTCCGGCAGCTCACT
Organism: Nocardia salmonicida; assembly: GCF_036142455.1. NCBI lineage: Bacteria > Bacillati > Actinomycetota > Actinomycetes > Mycobacteriales > Nocardiaceae > Nocardia > Nocardia salmonicida. Next base: position 2,773,095 of record NZ_CP108014.1, on the reverse strand, counting down.
GGGCGTGACGCCGGTGATCAGCGAGGGCAGCATGACCCGCCCCAACGCCGCGGAACTGGCGTGCAGATCGGTACGCAGAACGTAGGTGTCGATCTCTGGCACGTCCCGAAGGATCTGGGTATCGGTGTAGCTGACGATCGACTCGAGTTGGTTGCTGTCGAGGAGATCGGGCACCAGACGACGAAGCCAGGCTTCGGCTTCGGACCCCACGGTCAACGTCGTCATTTCCCCCCCCGAGGGTGAGCCAGGCAGTGGACACCGCCCTCGCCGGAGCCGGTGCGGTAGGTTACTGAACCCTAGTGACGGGCAGCATCGCGACGCCATGGACCTCATGTCGAATCTGCTGCCCACGATTTGTGATCAACTCCAAAACGGAGATCGAAGGCCTGTCGTTCATGACCGATATTCCAGCGTTCCCGGCGCTGATTTCCGCTCGCCACCACGTCGTCTCCCGCCTCAGGGACCGCATCCCCGACGTGACCGGCGAGATCGTCAGCGAGGCCAGAGCGCAGATGCCCTCCTACGCGGCGTTGGGCCACGCCGCCGTGACGACGTATGCGGCCGGTCTCATCGAGCGGATGCTTGCGGCGCTGTCCGACGAACGTGACCTGAACGGCGACGACTGCCGCGAATTGCGTGAATATGGGGAAGCTCGCGCTCAGCAGGGTATCTCGCTGGTCGATGTGCAACACGGCTGGAGAATCGCTCTGCGCAGATTTCGTGCCGCGTTGGTAGCTGACGGCCGAGCCCATCAGGTCTCCGATGACGTCTTGCTGGAACTGAGCCACGCGATGCTGGACCTGGTCGATCAGGCCGCACTCGTCTACGGCCAGGGCCATCGCGAAGTGGAACTCGAGATCGCGCGTCTGGATCACCAGGTGCGCGCCGAGTTCGTGCGGCGGGTACTGCACGGCACGCTCGGCCCCGCCGGAATCCGGGTTCAAGCCCACCAGTACGGCCTCGACATCGACGGAAGCTATCAGGCGTTTCGCACTCGTTCGAAATCGCGTGATTCCGACGCCGAGCTATTGCAGCTCTTGCGGTCGGACGGACTCAAGGTTGTCTTCACCAGCACGATCGACGATGACATCGCCGGGTTCACTTCCGCGCCCGCGACGCTGCGCACCGAGGCCCCGCTCGGGCTCGGGCCCGCGTGCAGACTGGAAGATCTCGGACGCTCGTTCCGCCTGGCGAGCAGACTCCTGCTGACCGCGGACGTCTTCGATCTACAAGGACCGACCGAGCTGACCAGGGTCGGGCTACTGGCTGCCGTAGTCGGCGACGCCGACATAGGCTCTGAACTGGTCAAACACTATTTGGAGCCGGTGGGTGCGGGTTCGGCGGCGCGCACCATCATCGACACGGTCGAACGCCATCTGGACACCGGCATGCACATCGAGACCACCGCGGAGATGCTCGTGGTCCATCCCAATACGATTCGCTATCGGATCAGCCGTTTCGAGGAGCTCGCCGACGCCGACCTGCGTTCTCCGGTGACGGCCGCTCGGGTCTGGTGGGCGATCAAACATCAACGGGCCACCAGCTGAGGATCGGACCGATGTCGAATGTGGCGGCCCTCCGGGGGCCGCCACATCAGTTCGACAGCGCGCAGCACTAATGCCCGTTGCGGGTGTCACCGAACGGTGGGTGGGCTGAGTTCGGTGGGCCGTTGAGACCGAAGGTCGCGACCGGGATCGACGGCGCCGCCGGGAGCGGCGCCATAGCGTGCCGAGCCGATCTATCTGCGCCGGCCTGCTCGTTCGTGAGATATCTCGACGGAATCAACACCAGGGCGTGGACGCCACCGTAGGCCGATTCCTTCAACTGCACAGAGATCTGATGCCGCGCGGCAAGCGAGGCGATGACGAACAGCCCGAGGCGACCGTTCTCAGCGAGCGTCTCGAGGCTGAAACTCGCGGGCTCGGCCAAGAGAGCATTGCGCGCGGTCAGCTCGTCGCCGGTCATTCCTGAACCCTGATCGATGATCTCGAGCACCGCGCCGTTGCCGACGATTCGACCCGTGACCTCCACCTCGGTTTGGCGACGCGAGAACGCGGTAGCGTTGTCCATCAGTTCGGCTAGGACGTGGATGAGGTCCGCCACCACCGCACCCACGACATAGACCTGCGGCAAGCGATGCACCGTGATCCGCCGGTAGTCCAAGCTCTCCGCGACAGAACCGCGCGCTATGTCGTTGAGCGGCACCGGGTTTCGCCACCGCCGTCCCGGCTGCCCGCCGCCGAGAATGATGAGGTTCTCCGCGTTGCGCCGCGCACGGGTGGCGAGGTGATCGAGTCTGAACAGCACATCGAGCCGGGCGGGATCCTGCTCACTCTGCTCGGCCGGATCGAGCAATTCCAACTGCTTTTGCACGATGCTCTGGCTGCGCTGTGCCATATTGACGAACACGGTATTGACGCCCGTACGCAACTTCGCCTCGGCGACCGCGGCGGTCACCGCCGCACTGTGCGCCCGGTTGAAAGCGTCTGCCACCTGCCCGATTTCGTCGGTCCCGAACTGCAGTCGATGTAGCTCAGCGTCCATGTCGAGCTTTTCACCGGCTTCGAGCCGCCGCATCGCCTCGGGAAGATGCTCGTCCGACAATGCCAAGGTCTGCGCACGCAACTGACGCATACGGCCGATGAGCCGGTTGGCCACCAGTACCACGGCAAGAAAGCCGAGGACCGCGGCGGCGAGAACCGCCAGCCCGCCGAGCAACGAATCTCGCGCTGTTCGGTCCGCGTCGTGCACCGCGATCGCCTGTGCTCGGCGGGATTGGGCTTCCCACAACACCGCCAGTTCCGATCCCACCTGAACCGCCGCGGCCTGCACCTCGGCGCGGACCGTCGCCGCGGTGGAGCGCACGCCGGACCTGCCGCCGGGAGCGGACTCCGCCGGTCCGGCGAGCAGCGTTTCCTGCTGGTGCCGGGTCAATAGACCCCAGGCTGGTCCGGCGATGATCGCCTGCAGCTCGCCGAGCTGTTGATCTTGCAATATCGCGGTGGCGAACGCCGCTTCCGAACGCTGCTCTCCCACCTCCGCTGCGAACTCGATGAACTGCTCTCCGGTCATGGTGTCGGCCACGGTCGCAAGAGCATTGGCCCGCGACAGCGCCTCCGAGGCTCGCAGTACCGCGACGCCTTTGAACAGCTCGATGGACACATCCGACGACGGTGCGGCGCGCGCGGCCAACACCGATGCGGCCACGATGACGTCGACTATCGACCCGAACGTCGCGACCACCGCCTCGACCGGCAGTTTGCGGGAGTCGATCTGTGCGCGTAGATCCGGCAACAAGGCGTACAGCTTGTCGTAACCGGCGATATCGGTAGCGAAGTCCGCCCGCATGCGGCTGGCTTCCTGACCTTTTGACTTGACCTCCCCCAGCGTGCCGTTGGACCGCTGACGAGCCGCGATCAGCGATCCTCCGCCAGTGGGCTCCCCAGCGATGTGCAGCACCGACAAGCGCCGCTCCTCCTGGAATGCCTGCACCATCTGCACCGCGGGACCGGTGGTGCCGGAGGCCAATTCGGCCCACTGCCGGGCATCTCGCCCCGCCGCGACCAGATAGGCGGCCGCGCCGACCCCCACCGCGAGCAGCGCGAGACTGGGCACCAGAACGATCGCGATCAAACTGGCGCGAACGCCGAATTTGCCTGTCACGGCCGTGCTTTCGGACCGCCATGTGAGCCGACCTCGGAGGGTCCTTCTAGTAATCACCATCAATATCCGATCGCCGGCGTGTGAATCCGGAACGAGTGCCGATAATCCTCGCGCAGTCTTACCTCCAGCTGACCTGGGCCGATAGGACGTTTCGTCCAAACCGTCACGGAACGACATGGTCACTTCGGCCAATTCGCGAAGTGGCGTCGGCTACCTCGAGTACCGGCTCGCGCGGGACAGAGCAGCGCGCTGGACCGCTCGACGTTGTGAAGCGTTGGGGCAGAACATGATCAGTCAACGAGCGCGGGGTGGGAGATCCGGATACCAACTGTCGCAACACAACACACAGGTGATTGATGTCGATGTAGCATAACTGGCGAGCGGGGGGCTCGGATCTGATCCCGCAGTGGCTCCCTTGCTTGTCGCGAAACTGTTCTGCTGCCGTGAAATACACCAATTCGACAGGAGATCGCCATGCCAGAAGCTCGCCCGAACCGCCTGCGTCTGCTCGCCCCCGATCAGGAAGCCGCCGCGTCGGCCGTCGTTTCCGATCTGCTCACCGGGAACGCGGCCGGTGTCCCCGATTACTTGGTCGATGACATCGCCGCCGTCCGCGGGCGGTGCCGGTTCGCTCAGGTCCGGATTCCCGGCTACGACGGCGATCTGCTCGACGGGATGGCCGCCTGGCCGACCAGCGGTGGCCCCCATGCGCTTGTCGTGCTTCCCGCCGGCTTGGACCCGGCGGGCTGGAAAATGTACTCCGGGGCGCTGATCAGGCTGCTCATTCGCGGCTACGCCGTCGTTGCCTATACCGAGCGCGGCTTGCCCGGTTCCGGTGGCGAGCTGACGGTGGCCGGTCCCGAAGACGTCGCAGACGGCTCGCTGGTCATCGATTGGGCGCTCGATCACCCGGAAATCCAGGCAGATCCGGAGCGTATCGGCCTGGCAGGCATCTCCTACGGCTCGGGTATCGGCCAGCTGGTTGCCCAGTCCGACCCGCGCGTGAAAGCGGTTGTCGCCCTGAGTACGTGGGCCGATCTCGGCGAAGCGTTGTACGACAACCGGACCCGACACATCCTCGCCGCCGAAGCGCTGGCCGCGATCAGCGAGAACCCCAGCGCCGAACTGGTGAAGGTACTCGAGGACTTCCGGACGAACACCGATATCGACGGTGTGCTGGACTACGCGCGACGGCGCTCACCCGCCCACATTCCGGATGAGCGCCGCCCCGTGCCGACCTTCTTCACCAGCTACTGGCACGAGACCATTTTTCCCCAGAACCAGCTGCTGAGCTACTTCGCCGAGTTCCCCGGCCCCAAGCGCCTGGATCTGGCCATCGGAGATCATGGGGCAGTGGAGATCCCGGGCTTGCTGCTCGGCGTGTACACCCGCACCACCGAGGCCGCATACGACTGGCTCGACCACTATCTCAACGGTGTCGACAACGGCATCGATGACGATGGTGTCGTGCACACCGAGACTATGCACAGCTTCACCGTCTCCTCCTCGGTCGGTGTGGAAGATTGGTCGTCCAACCCGATCCGCACCTACCACCTCGCCGCACCTGCGAGCGGATCCGGCGATGGTGCGCTGGTGCTCGACCCGCCCTCGGACTTCAGTCGGAGCGTCCGTTCCGGTGACCCGAATATCCGCGCCGTGAATCAACTGGTCATGGACGGCTTCCGTGAACGGCTACTCATGCCCGTGCGTCACAAGCTCGCCGAGGTCGACCGATCCGCCGCAGCGGTGTGGACGAGCGCCCCGCTCCCGTCGCCGCACCACATCGCGGGCATCCCGCGAATTTGTGTGACGGTGACTCCCACCACCAAGGCCGCCACCGTCGTCGCCTACCTCTTCGACCTGGACGTGGTCACCGGCAACCTGAGAATCATCACCCACGCCGCGACCACCGTGAGCAACGTCGTACCGGAACATCCCACCGCGGTCGAACTGCGCTTGCAGGCCACGGACTATCGAGTTCCCGCCGACCACCGACTTGCTGTCATCCTCGCCACCGAGGACCCCTTGTACGCCGGCGAAACCGAACCCGGCACCGTGGTGACATTGTCCGCCTTCCACGGTGCCGCAGCTATCGATATCCCGATAGCCGACTGATAGCTTCGGCGACTGATTGCCCCAGGACAGCGCGGTCTCGGGCAATCAGTCGCCCCGAAGGGCCAAGGCGGAATTCAGCCCGCGAGCACGAGTTGGTCGTCGGTGGTCTGGGCACGCAGATCCCTGAGCAGTCTGGTGAGTTTGCGAGACACGCTCATCTGGGAGACGCCGAGGCGTTCGGCGATCTCGCCTTGGGTCAGGGTGTCATAGAACCGCCAGATCAGCAGCTGGCGGTCTTCCGGCGACAACTGTGCCAGCAGGGGTGCGACGGTGATCGTGTCTTCGGTCAGTTGGTAGCGGGGGTCTTCGTCGCCGAAAGTGTCGGCGATAGTCATGCTGGGATCGCCGTCGGTGTCACGGGCGGGGGTGTCGAGGCTTCGCGTCTGGAAGGCGTTGGCCGCCACCAGAGTGCGGGCGACATCGGTGACCGGAACATCGAGTTCGGTCGCGAGCTCTTGGGCGGTGGGGGAGCGATGGAGTCGACGGGTCAACTCTTCGGTCGCTGCCCGGACTTTGCCCTGTAGCTCTTTTTCGCGACGCGGAACGTGCAACGGCCAGATGTGGTCGCGGAAGTGTCTGCGCACTTCACCCATGGCGGTGGGGACCGCGAAACCCAGGAACGGTGACCCGCTGGTCACGTCGTAGCGGTCGACCGCCATGACCACGCCGAGCCGCGCGGTCTGGAGCAGATCCTCGAATACTTCACCGCGGCCGGTGTATTTGCGAGCGATGTGCTCGGCGAGCGGGAGGCAGATCTCGATGATCTCCTCGCGCAGAGCGTCGTGTTCGGGGCTGCGCGGGTCGGTCAGCGCCAGGTGTACGAACAAGGGTTCGGCGTGTTCGTAGGTGGGGCGGGTGGCGGTGGTGGACATGCGGATCAGCTCCTGATGTTCGTAATGCTCAACGGGGGGAGGTGACTAAAGGCTGTGGAGGCCCGGCATTTTGGAGGACATCGTCATCGCGGCGCCCAGGCCGGCGGCGCCCGGGGAGGCGACGGTCGGCGACTGGGTCGAGGCGGCCAGGCCCAACGGAAGCAACACGCAGGTCGCCAACACGATGGCTGTTCTGGTCGGGTCCATGCTCGGCGTACTCGGTGCCCGATGACGTGAGTCGGTCATGAGCTCAGGGTTGACCGCCGTGGAGGCGAATAAACCGGAATATGTCGATGATGTTGAGACGGCGACAGTTTCGGAATTCGGGATTGAAACACCCGTCCAATGGGAAGGCGTCAGTTCATGTCTCGCCCCATCCTGCCCGGAGCGTTCGTGCGCGGCTCGGGCATCGGCGAGCGCGAACGTGCTGTCGATCGCGACGCGGACCGTGCCCACGTCGAGCTGGCGGGTTGCTGGCGGCGGTGGTGCCGTCGAGATCGGCGTGGCCCGGGTTCATCGACGAATACGGCCAGATCTGCGGCGTCGCGTCGATCAGCCAGGGAGCGGGAGCGGGGCGATCGACCAGCGGCGATACCTTTAGGTGGTGAAACGGTCACCGGAAACGGATTCCTCGGTCCGGATCATCGACGTCGTGATGGAGATGTTGATGTCGGACGGGTACGACGAGCTGCAGCTCAAGGAGGTTGCTCGTCGGGCCCAGGTTTCGCTCGCGACGGTGTACAAGAAGTTCGCCACCCGTGACGAGCTGATCGTCGCCGCTGTCACACGCTGGATGGCGATCAACAGTTACGCCGAGCTGGAGCTGCCTGTCGCGGGCGAATCGCTGCGCGACGGGTTGGTCCGCGTCATCCGACACGTCTTCGAGCCATGGGAAAGCAATCCCAGGATGCTCGAGGCCTACCACCGCGCGCGCCGGGGCATCGGTGGCCGTCAATTGGACGCCCAGGGCGTCAGCGCCGTGCTGCCGGTCGCCGCGATGTTGTTCGAGGGCTACGACGCCGCTTACGTCGAGGACATCGGACTGATCGTCACCAATATGATCTACGCGTTGACCGGGCGATTCGTCGACAAGGAACTCGATGTGACCGAGATCCTGCCTACGCTGGAGCGAGCGATCGACCGCTTGACGAGCAATAGCGTGGCTCCGCCGGAGAGCGTCCGCGCGACCGACGGCACGGCAGGCTCGCCGTTCCCGGTGTATCCGTCGCTGGCCGGTCCCTACGGACCGGACCGCTAGATACCAGCTGGTATCTCAGATGCCCGTGCTCATAACCCTACTGACCTGCGGTTAAACGATTTCAGGCGCCGCGCGTCAATGCGCAATCGCTGTGATGTAGATCACAAGTTAGTTGAGTGAGACTGCTGTCACATTGGGAGTAACCGGATTACCGTGTGGTCGGCAGGGGCTCCGAGCGGTCGCATTTCGGGCGCGGGGGCGTACCTGTCGAGATCTTCAGATTCGAAGTTTGGATGGGAAGCCCATGGCCGCACAATTCGTCGATTCCGCGCACTGGAGAGCCCACGCCCGCCGACATCCCTTGCGATATCGCCTGGCCATCGTCGCGCCGAATGCCCTGGAAGTCGTTCGCTACGCCGGGGGCTGGCTCTTCGATCGGACGACCGCCGGGTGGGAGGTGACCGTACTGGTCGACGACCACTCCGACGATCGCCCGTTGCAGATCCTGGGTGCGACAGTGCTCGATATCGAACAGTCGCTGGCCGCACCGAAACACGACACGTGGCCGCATGCTGTGGCGGTACCCACCCAGATGTTCGAGGACTGTCGTGTTCGCGACGGAATTCTGGACTGTCTCGACCATCGTTCGGCCGAGCTGTCGCTGTGGGGCGGGGCGCTTCCGGCCGAACTCGAGGATCGGGTGAGAATCACACACCATCGAGTGAGCCGCGCTGCGCGCGCTTTCAAAGCATGCGCCTTGGCAACGGCGGGATTCCCCGCCGAAGAAGTCGGCCCCACCGAAGTGTTCCGCGTCAGCGCGCCGCGGGCCACTGCTGGATTGGTCCCCACGAGTTGACTATGGCAACGGCCGATCGTGAGATAGCCGACTGGGCGCGCGGCTACCTCCGCCGGCACCCGATCGCCGCCTTGGAAACGGTCGGCGGCCAATTCGTCCTCGGTACGCGTGCGTTGCGGTTTCTCGCCATCGACATGGTCACCGGCCGATTCGCGTTCCAGGAGTTCGTCCGGCAGGCCGCGTTCATGGCATCGTCAGCGGCCCTGCCGACGATCTTTGTCGCCTTGCCCATCGGGGTGACGCTGTCCATCCAGTTCGGGTTGCTGGCCGGACAAGTCGGCGCCACCTCGCTCGCCGGCGCGGCGAGCGGGCTCGCGGTGATCCGGCAGGGAGCGCCGATGGTCGCGGCGCTGCTGATGGCCTCGGCAGTCGGCTCGGCGATCTGCGCGGATCTCGGCTCGCGCAAGATCCGCGACGAGTTGGACGCCATGGAGATCATGGGCGTTTCGGTGATCCGGCGACTGGTGGTGCCCCGGCTGGCGGCCGGGGTGCTGATCGGGGTGTCGCTGACGGGAATCGTCTGCTTCGTCGGCTTTCTCGCGGGTTACCTGTTCAATGTCTTCGTCCAAGGCGGGGCACCGGGAAGTTTCGTCGCGACCTTTTCCTCCTTCGCGACCGTGGACGATTTGGTGCTGACCATGATCAAAGCCGTTGTCTACGGAGCGATCGTCGCCGTGGTCGCCTGCGAGAAAGGGCTGACGACCAAAGGCGGACCAGCGGGCGTGGCGAATTCGGTCAACTCGACAGTGGTCTCCTCGATCCTGCTGCTGATGATCGTGAACGTCGCCTTCACCCAGCTGTACATGATCTTGTTGCCACGGCAGGGGTTGTAATGGCCGCGCAGTACTATCCGCCGGGGGTCAGGCCGATCTACCGAGCCGCGGTCCGGCTGGGCTCCGGGGTCATGCGCGTCGGACACATGGGGACGTTCCTGTTTCGGGCCCTGTTCTCGATCCCGGTGATGCTGCGGCACTACCGCAAGGAATTTCTGCGCATCCTGTCCGACATCACCTGGGGCAACGGTTCGATCGTCGTCGGCGGCGGTACCGCGGGCGTCATCATCGTGCTCGGCGCGGCGGGCGGCGCGATCGTGGGCCTGGAGGGCTACAACGCGCTGCACCTGCTCGGCATGGAACCCACCGTCGGGCTGATCGCCTCGACCGCGTCGACCAGGGAATTGGCGCCCATCATGGCCTCGCTGGCCTTCGCCGCCCAGGCGGGTTGCCGGTTCACCGCGCAGCTCGGGGCGATGGGGATCGCCGAGGAGATCGAGGCGATGGAAGCGATGGCCATTCGCGCCATTCCCTATCTGGTCAGCACCAGGATTCTCGCGTCGGTGGTCGCGATGTTTCCCCTGTATCTGGTGTGCCTGGCCGCCAATTATCTGGCGGTCGAAGTGGTGGTCGGCTTGTCCGGCGGTCTGTCGGCGGGCACCTATCAGCACTACTTCCAGTTGGTGCTCAACGGCCCCGACATCGTGTACTCGCTGATCAAGGCGATTCTGTTCGTGATCCTCACCTCGACGATCCAGTGCTACTACGGCTTCTACGCCGCAGGCGGTCCCCAGGGCGTCGGCACGGCGGCGGGCCGGGCGATGCGCGCGTCCATCTCGGTGATGATCCTCGTCAATCTGTTGTTGACCGTGGGTCTGTGGGGCATCGGTTCCAGCGCGCGGCTGGGAGGGTAGATGTCGGCGACTCTGTTCGAGAAGGACGGGCGCGGTCCAGGCGGCTTCTCGCTGCTGCTGCGTGGCGTGCTGCTCATCGCGCTCGCGGTGGCTGTGGTCACGGCGCTGTTGATGAAGTCGACGGGCCGCTTCGACGCCAAGGTGGAAGTCGTCGCCATGCTGGATCAGCTCGGTGATGGCCTACCCGACCGATCCGACGTGAAGTTCCGTGGTCTGCTGATCGGCACCGTGGCCGCGGTGACGCTCGCCGCCGACGGCGGTCCGAATCGGGTCGAGTTGCTGCTCGACCCGGCCTACGCGTCGAGCGTGCCTAGCACGGTCACCGCGCGGGTGGTGCCGAGCAATGTCTTCGCGGTGTCCTCGATCCAGTTGGTGGACAACGGGCCCGGCCCCGCGCTGACCGCCGATACCGAGATCGCCCAGGACCGCAGCCTCGCGACCGTCCAACTCCAGACCGCGCTGACCAAGCTGCGCGAGATCATCGCCGCCACGGGGCGGGTCGGATCCGACAGCACCGTCGGCATGCTCGCCGCAGTGGCTCAGGCCACCGATCGGCGGGGCGGCGACATCGTGCGCGCCGGTGGCCAACTCGACCGGATCACCAAGGAATTCGACGCGCTCCTCACGCCCGACGGTGGTCCCTCGACCCTCGGCGCGATGGCCGAGGCGGTGCACGGTCTGAACGCGGCGGCCCCTGATCTGCTCGATGCCCTGCACTCCGCCGTGCTTCCGCTACGCACGGCCGCCGAGCGGGAGGGTGAACTTCTGAACCTGCTCTCGGCGGGCAACAACACCCTGTCCGCGGTGGGCGGCGGCCTGACCCGACATACCGATCAGATCGTCACCGTGACGAATGATCTTGTTCCGGTTCTCGACGTGGTGGGCGAGGGCGCCGCCGGCTTCGCGCCGATCGTGGTCCGGATCAAGACGATCTCGGATCTCTGGTTCGCCGAGTTCTGGAACTCCGATACCCAGATGGGCACCGGCAAATTTCAGTTCCGATTGAGCCCACACACCGCCTACACCCGCGCGGACTGTCCTCGATACGGCGAGTTGGCCGCGCCGAGTTGCGCCACCGCGCCGACTGCGATCCCCGAACAGGAGTTGTCGCCCAGCATGAATCCGCAGTCGTATCCGGTGCCCCAGCTGAGTCCGGAGATGCAGGACCTGATCCGGCGGATTCTGGGCGGGGAGGCCAATGCCGCGGAATCGGTGCTGGCCCAGTTGCTCTCCGACGCTCCACTGCCGTTCGGGGGCGGCCGATGAGCTTTCGTCGTTCACTGATCGGGCTGAGCCTGTTCTTGATCGTATCCCTCGGACTGATCTGGGTCACCTTCGTCACGCTGCACCGGGGCGTGGACGGCACGGCGAGAACGTATTCCGCGGTCTTCAGCGATGTCACCGGCCTGCGTGTCGGTGACGACGTGCGGATGGCCGGAGTTCGGGTGGGCCGCGTCGACGGGATCGCGCTGGTCGGTAATCGCGCCGAGGTGCGGTTCCGAGTAGAGGAACAACAGAAAGTCTTCGGCAATACGAAGGCCTCGATCACCTATCAGAACGTCATCGGCCAGCGTTACCTCGGCCTGGCGCTGGCCGACTTCGGTGAGCCACAGGAGTTGTCGCCCGGTGGGAAGATTCCGCTCGCGCACACCGAACCCTCGTTCGATATCTCGGTGCTGCTCAACGGGTTCGAGCCACTGTTCGGCGGACTGGACCCGCAGCAGGTCGACAATGTGACCGGTGCGCTGATCACCGCGCTCCAGGGCGACAACACCTCGCTGGTTCTGCTGATCGCGCAGATCTCCACCCTCGCCGAGTCCGTCGCGGGGCCGGATCAGGTGCTCGGCGCGGTGATCACGAACCTGAGCCAGGTGGTGGGAGATCTGGCTGCGCACAGCGGCCAGGTGAGCACCCTGCTCACCCAATCACGGTCGATCATCGACGGGCTCTCGCGCCACCGTGACGAGCTGATGGGGTCGCTGACGACCGTCGCGGCGGTGACCGGTCGCCTCGCGACCGTCGTCGACGACGTGCGGCCACAGTTGAACGAATTCCTCACGCGCGAACCGGGATTCACCAAGCACTTCGAGCAGAACAAGGACAGTTTCGCCTACCTGGGTTTCAACCTGCCCGCCCTGCTGAAGGGGCTGGCCAGGGCGAGCCAGGAAGGGTCCTACCTCAACACCTACCTGTGCAACATGGGAGTGACTTTCCTGCCCGCGCTCGCCACCCTCGTGCCGACCATCGTCGCGCTGGCCTCGCCGACCGGCACCATCCAACAATCACCGATCTGCAGGTGAGGCAATGACATCGAAACATCCGTCGAAGAGCATGCTGGGGCTGATCGCGCTCGGACTGTTGCTCGCCGTCGTCGCCGGGGCGGTGGGATTCAATTCCCTCGGCGTCGGGCAGCAGCGCTACGACGTCGAGTTCGCGCAAGCCGCGGGTCTGCGCGTCGGGGACGGGGTCACCGTCGCCGGCGTCTCGGTCGGTACGGTCGCGGGTCAGCGGCTGGCCGGTGACCGGGTGCTGGTCACCCTGAGCGTCGACCGGTCCGCCGCGCTCGGCGCCGACACCCGCGCCGCCATCAAACTGACCACCCTGCTCGGTGCCCGCTACGTCGAACTGACTCCGGCGGGCGAGGGTGAGATCGCCGATCACCGGATCGGGTTGACCCACACCGCCGTTCCCTACGATCTGCAACAAGCGCTCGACAACGCCACCGCGACGTTCGAACAGATCGACGCCGGTCGCATCGCTACCTCGCTCGACGCACTGGCCGACCAGCTCGACGGCGTGCCGACAGTATTGCCCGGACTGCTGGGCAATCTGCGCTCGCTCGCCGCGCTGCTCGGCAGCCGCCGCAACGAGCTCGGCGCTCTTCTGACGGGCGTGCAACAGCTGACCACCGTGGTCAACGCCCAACAGGGTGACCTTTCGGCCATCGTGACCAGAGGCCGCGACCTGGTCACCGAGATCCTCGCCCGCCGCGGTGCGCTACAGACCCTGATGGACTCGACGCGGCGCCTGGCGGATCAGGTCAGGCTCTTGGTCGTCGAGGACCGGCCGAAGATCGACGAACTGCTGCGCGGTTTCGACGGACTGCTCGGCAGCCTCGCCCGCCACGACGACCTGCTGCGCAACATCCTGCAGATCCTGCCCGTCCCCATCCGCAATTTCGCGAACGCCTCTGGCACGGCCAACGAGGTCGACTTCACCGCGCCGGCCGGGCCGCTGATCGACTCCTGGATGTGCGCGCTGAGCGGTCGAGCCGACCAGGTCGCGCTGGCACCCTACTTCCAGGATTGCAAATGAGAAGACTTGTCACACTGGTCAGGATCGCGCTGATACTCGCACTCGGCGCGCTCGCCGGTTGCGCGGGCAGCCCGGACGATACGAATCGGGCCATCACCGTGACGGCCCGATTCGACAACGGCGCCGGACTCTACGTCGGTAATGCCGTCGCCGTCCTCGGGATGCCCGTCGGTGAGGTCACCGCGATCACCCCGCGCGGTTCTCACGTCGAGGTCACCATGCGTGTCGAGGGCGAGGTGCTCATCCCGGCGGACGCGACCGCGGTCACCGTCTCGACCTCGGTACTGACCGATCGCCACGTCGAGTTCACACCGGCCTATCGTGGCGGCGCCACGCTGGCCGATCACGCGCAGCTCGGCCTCGACCGCACGCGGACCCCCATCGATTTCGACCGCTTGCTCGGCGCCGCGGACGGGATGGCCGCGCAGTTGGCGGGCGCGAGTCCCGATACCGGTCCGATCGCGCGGCTGCTCGATGTGTCCGCGCAGATCGCCTCTGGCAGCGGTCCGGAGCTGCGGGCCACCATGAACGAACTCTCCGGCGCACTACGACTCGGCGACGACGAGGGAGCCCGGACCCAGGCGGCGATCACCGACATCGTCGAACATCTGGCGATCCTGGTTCGCGCCGCGGCCGACAACGACCAGGTGATCCGGGAATTCGGCAGTGCCACAGGTCAATTGAGTGCGGTGCTGGCCGAGCTCGGGATCGGCGCAGGTGACACCGGCGCGCAGATCGTGCAGATCATGCAGCAGACCGACGACCTGCTCACCCAGAACAGCGACAGCCTGCGTTCCACCGTGAACAACGCGACGACGGTGACCCGCGCGCTCGCGGACTACCGCGAGGAGGTCGCCGAGTTCATCGACGTGACGCCGCTGTTGCTGAACAACGCCTACAACGCCATCGATGTCGACTACCGCGGTGTCCGGGTGCATGCCCTGCTGGACAAGGTGTTCTTCGACGGCCAGTTGGTGAAGGAGGTGTGCAACGTTCTCGGTCTGCGCCAACTCGGTTGCAGCACAGGAACATTGCAGGACTTCGGGCCGGACTTCGGTATCACCGACATGCTCGAGGCGATGTCGAGGTTGCCGCGATGAGACAACGATGGTCGTCCGCGTGGACTGTGTTGCTCGCCGGTGTGGTGCTGGCGACCGTGCCCGGCTGCTCGGTGGGCCTCGGCGATCTGCCCTTGCCCGCTCCCGGTGTCGGTGGTGCCAGCTATACGATTCACGCCGGTTTCGCCAATGCGCTGAACCTGCCCGAGCAGGCGAAGGTACGGGTGCTCGGCGCCGACGTCGGCCAGGTCGAGCGGATGTCGGCGCGCGACTACACCGCGGTGGTCACGATGCGCATCCAGCACGGGGTGATCCTGCCGGTGGGTACCAGGGCCGAATTGCGCACCGCGACACCGCTCGGCGATGTCTTCGTCGCGCTCACCCCACCGGACGCCGCCGCGCCCGGGGGGCCACTTCTCCAGGACGGCGACACCATCGCGCTGTCGGCCACCCAGGCCGCGGCCACCATCGAGGAGCTGCTGACGACGGCGTCGCTGCTGGTCAACGGTGGTGTGATCCGGAATTTGACCAACATCGTCAACGGCCTCGGACAGGCTGTCGGCGACCGCGGCGCGAATCTCGCCGGGCTGCTGGACAGATCGACGAGAGTGGTGCAGGCCCTCGCCGCGCGATCAGCCGACATCCGCACGGCACTCGCCGAGGTCGACCAGCTCACCCGGCAATTGCAGGATCAGCGTCGCCCGCTCGGCGAGTTGGTCGACGTCGCGGGTCCGGCGCTCACGATCATGACCGACAGTTCCCAGCAGGCGTTGGCGCTGATCCGGCAGGTCGATCAGATCAGCCGGGAACTGGCGAAGTTCCCCGCCATCGACGGGACCGCCGCGGTCGGCATGGTCGCCGACATCAACCGGATCTCCGCCGGGCTCAATGCGGCCTCGACCGATCCCAACGCCAGTCTGGCGGCGATGAATTCGATACTCGGACCGATCATCAAGGTCACCAACGGCACCTCCGCGCACGTGAACGCCGATCTGCAGGACGTGACGATCGGTGCGCTGCCCGATCCGGCGCACCCCGGTGATCCGGGAAGCCGGGTACCGGACGCGAGCGACTGGCAGGCCCTCGTCGGCACTCTGACCTACACCTTGCTCAAACTGCAGCAGCGCGTGACGGGAGCGGGGCGATGAACGTCCCGGAGCGCACTAGACAGGTGCTCGGCGTGCCCGCTCGCGTAGTCGTCGCGTCGGCCAGGTTCGGCAGCAGGTATCGCTCGCCGCTGTCGAGCGGCGCGCTGTTGGTGACCCTGGTCGTCGGCATCGCGTATCTGATGTTCGGTGCGCTCGGTGTCGACCCGACGGCGGCCACCATGACCGTTCGGGTACACCTCGCGCAGTCCGGTGGGCTACTGGCCGGGCAGAACGTCACCTTGCGCGGGGTGCCGATCGGCGAGGTCGCCTCGATCGAGCTGACCTCCACCGGGCTGGTGGCTACCGCGGCGATCGACGCGGATGCGCTGGTGCCCGCCGACGGTGCGGTACGCGTCGCGAGTCTGTCACTGGCCGGTGAGCAGTATCTCGACTTCCGCCCGGATGGGGACGGTGGTCCGTACTTGACCGACGGCACCGAGATCTCGGTCGAACGGACCTCGACGCCGGTACCGTTGTGGCAGACCCTCGCCCAGCTGGATACCACGCTCGCACAGGTGGATCCGGCGCGGCTGGCGGCGATCGTCGAGGAACTCGGGGTGAGCGAGCAAGGTCCGCGCAAGCTCGCCGACATCATCGACGGCGGAATCTTCCTCGTCTCTACGTTGGATTCGGTGCTGCCTCAGACGGTGAGCCTCTTGCGAGACAGCCGGACGGTGCTCGCCACCGCCGCCGATGCGGCACCGGGGCTCGGTGAATTCGCCGGCGACGCGGCGGAATTGATGGCGGGCGTCGAAGCGAAGACCGGGGGATTCGTCGATCTGCTCGGCGCGGCCCCGGGCACGCTGGGCGCGCTGGACGCGGTGATGGCGCAGAACTCGCGCGGTGTGGTCGACCTGCTCGGCAATCTCGGCACGGTGGCGGACATGGCCAATTCGCGAGTGCCCGCGCTGCAGGAGTTCTTCTTCCCGACAGAACGCGCCGGGTCGACGCTGGGCAATCTCACCGCGGCGTTCCACGACGGCGGCCTCTGGGGGCTGGTCAACCTCTACCCCCGCTATTCCTGTGACTACAACCTGCCGCGGCATTCGCCGTCGCGGCCCGACTTCCCCGAGCCGTACCTCTACACCTACTGCCCGAACGAGGACCCGTCCGTTCTCATCCGTGGCGCGCGCAACGCGCCACGTCCACCGGGCGCACGTATCCCCGGAGCGCCGCCGCCGGGGCAGGCGGCCGACACCCAGGCGATCCCGACTCCACTCGGTCCATGGTCCATCCCGCTCACCTTCGCGGGACCGGAGCTGCCGACACCGGTACCGCGGTGACCGGGCTCAGGGACTCGCACCGCACACCACCACGCAAGGAAGCGCTATGAACGACACAGACACCAAGACCAAGACCGACACCGACACCGACACCGAGATTCTCGAGCCGAAGGCAGCGAAGTCGTCGACGGATCCGGGCGAGACGCCGGTAGCCGATGAGCCCGAGCAGGCCGGGCCGACGACCCGGCACCGGCTGGTGGGGATCGCCCGTCGGATCGCCGTGCCCGTCACGGTGTCGGCCGCCGTGGTGGCGCTGCTGGCGGCCGGGTTCTTCGGCTGGAAACTGGACCAGAGGTCCGACACCGATGCCGCCGCCGAAGCCGGGCTCGCGGCGGCGCGGGCCTACGCCGTCACCCTGACCAGCGTGGACTCCAACCACCTCGATCGTGATTTCGCGGCGGTGCTGGACGGGTCGACCGGCGAGTTCAAGGACATGTACACCCGGTCGAGCGGTCAACTCCGGCAGTTGCTGTTGGAGAACAAGGCGACCGGCACCGGCACGGTGCTCGACGCCGCGGTGAAATCGAAATCCGAGACCAAGGTCGAAGTGCTGTTGTTCATCGATCAGACGGTGACCAATATCGCCGCCGCCGATCCCCGCGTCGACCACAGCCGGGTCCAGATGACGATGGAACTCGTCGACGGACGCTGGCTGGCCAGCCGGGTCTACCTGCCTTAACTCCCTACCCCCTCGATAGCGCGGTCTTCCGTGCTGCCTGGTGGGAATGGGGTTCTCAAAAATGAATATGGTTGTTACCCTCGAAGTACGCGCCTTTGTCGCGGCTTCCCGATCGTCTGGAGTTCTCCGTGACCGATTTCGATACCGTGAACTATTTCACCGACCCGGATCTCATTCCTGATCCACATCCCTATTTCGATCATCTGCGGGCGAAGTGCCCGGTAACCCAGGAGCCGCACTACGGTGTGTACGCTGTCACCGGATACGAGGAATCGGCTGAGGTACTGAAGGATTCGTCGATCTTCTCCTCGGCGGTCGCGGTCGGCGGACCTTTCCCGCCGCTGCCGTTCACGCCGGTCGGCGACGATATCAGCGAGCTGATCGAACAGCATCGGACCGAGTTGCCGATGTACGAGCACATGGTGACGATGGACCCGCCGCAGCACACCTTCGCGCGGTCGGTGTTGAATCGTCTGCTCACACCGGCCCGCTTGAAGGAAAACGAAGAATTCATGTGGCGGCTGGCGGACCAGCAGCTCGACGAATTCGCCGATGTGGGCCACTGTGAATTCCTTTCTCAGTACGCCAAGCCGTTCGCACTATTGGTCGTCGCGGATATGCTCGGCGTTCCCGAAGTCGATCACCAACAATTCCGTGTCGTGCTCGGCGCGCCCCAGCCGGGCGCCCGACCCGGTGCGATCGACAACGAAGCGCTTTCCAGCAATCCGTTGGCCTGGCTGGACGAGAAATTCGTTTCCTACATCTCGGATCGCCGAAACGAGCCACGCGAGGACGTGCTGACGTCGTTGGCGCTGGCGAAATATCCGGACGGCACCACACCGGAGGTCCTCGACGTGGCGCGGTCGGCGACCTTCTTGTTCGCCGCCGGGCAGGAGACCACGGCCAAAGTGCTGGGTGCCGCGGTGCGGTTCATGGGCGATCACCCCGACGTGCAGCAGCGATTGCGCGAGGACCGCAGCTTGATCCCGAACTTCATCGAGGAAACCCTGCGGATGGACGCGCCGGTCAAGAGCGGGTTCCGGCTCGCGCGCCGCGCTACCACCGTCGGTGAGGTGGACATCCCGGCCGGCGGATTGGTGATGTTCTGCCCCGGCGCGGCCAATCGGGATCCGCGGCGATTCGAGGATCCGCACGAGTTCCGCCTCGACCGCGACAACTTCCGCGAGCACATCGCGTTCGGCCGCGGCGTGCACACCTGCCCGGGCGGTCCGCTCGCGCGCGTGGAGGGCCGGGTCTCGATCGAGCGAATCCTGGACCGCCTGCTCGACATCGAGATCAACGCCGATCAACACGGACCGGTCGGCGCGCGCACCTACGGCTACGAACCCACGTTCCTGCTCCGCGGACTCAGCGAACTGCACATCAACTTCACTCCCCATTCCTGACCACGACAACAACGACAGAGGTAGGTAACGATGACCGGACGGGTCGAAGGCAAAGTCGCATTCATCACCGGAGCGGCGCGCGGTCAAGGCCGCAGTCACGCGGTGCGATTGGCGCAGGAAGGCGCGGACATCATCGCCATCGATGTCTGCAAACAACTCGACAATGTGCCGTTCGCGATGTCGACCCCGGAGGATCTGGCGACCACTGCCGATCTCGTTCGGGGCGAGGGCAGGCGAGTGGTCACCGCCGAGGTGGATGTGCGTGACTACGACGGACTCAAAGCCGCGGTCGACGGGGCGGTCGCCGAACTCGGGCGGCTCGACATCATCGTCGCCAACGCCGGCATCGGCAACGAGGGCGGCGCGCTGATCGATCTACAGGAGAATCTGTGGGACGACATGATCGACGTCAACCTCGGCGGGGTGTGGAAGTCGGTGAAAGCCGCTGTCCCGCATATGATCGCCGGTGAACGTGGCGGCTCGGTGATCCTGACGAGTTCGGTGGGCGGGCTCAAGGCATACCCCAACATCGGCCACTATGTCGCCGCCAAGCACGGTGTGGTCGGGCTCATGCGGACCTTCGCGGTGGAATTGGCGCAGCACTCCATTCGCGTCAACTCGGTGCACCCCACGCATGTGAACACACCGATGGTGATGAACGAGGGCACCTACAAGCTGTTCCGTCCCGACCTGGAGAGCCCGGGCCCCGCCGACCTCGAGCCGATCGCCAGGATGTTCCACACGCTGCCGGTGGCCTGGATCGAGCCCGAGGATGTCAGCAACGCGGTGCTGTACCTGGCCTCGGATGAGGCTCGCTACGTCACCGGTGTGCCCCTGCCGATCGACGCGGGCGGAATGCTCAAGTAGTCACCCCGGCCGCGCCGACCGTGGTGGTCGGCGCGGCCCCGAGAAACAACGAAGACGGAGAACGGTCATGAGGGTGTCGGTCGACGAGACCAAATGTGAAGGCCATGCCCTGTGCGCGGGTATCGCGCCCACGGTGTTCGAGGTGAACGCCGAGGACCTGGCCGTGGTGGTAGACGAGAACCCCGGTAGTGCAACACAATCCGAGGTCCACTCGGCGGCGTCGGCTTGCCCGACGATGGCGATCGTGTTGCGCGAGAGCTAGATCCGCTCAGGCGGCGGTGCCGTCTGCGACCGCGCCACCGGTCATGGTGGTGCGGGTCGCGGGCCCGGACCACCCGCACGGCAGCTCACAGGTCGCCACGACGAGGCGTTCGACGCGGCCGTCGAGCGACTTGCGCACCATCTCCGCCGCACCCGCGGGATAACCGCAGCTCTGGCACTTTCCGTAGTAGTCGAGGATCGGTCGGACGCTGATGTGAATGGTCGGGTGCACGGTTCTCCTCCAGTCGTTCAGTCGAGAAAGAGGTCGAGTGTCGGAGTAGCGCCACCGCCGTACCCGGACAGGTCCTCGACCCCGGACGCGGTGAGTATCTCCGCGTCGATGTAGCAGTTCCCGCTGGTCTCGCGGGCAGGCCGGGACAGGATCTCGATCGCGGCGTCGGCCATGATCTCGGGGCTGCGCGCGGACGAGATCAGGCTTTCGCCGTCGGCCATGTTCGCGACCGCCGAGGTGGCGATATAGGTCTGGGGCCACAGGCAATTCGCCGCGATGCCCGCGTCGGCGAACTCGGCTGCCCAGCCGAGCGAGAGCAGGGTCATCCCGTATTTGGACAGTGTGTAGGCGGGATGGGCGCCGAGCCAGTACGGGTTCATATTCACCGGCGGTGACACGGTGAGGATGTGCGGGTTCGCCGAAGAGCGCAGGTGCGGCAGGCAAGCCTTGGTCAGCAGGAACGTGCCGCGCAGATTGATCTGTTGCATCAGGTCGAATTTCTTGACCGAGAGGCTCTCGGTCGGTTCGACGCCGATCGCGCTGGCGTTGTTCACGCAGATATCGATGCCGCCGAATCGCTCGACGGCCAGGTCGACGGCGCGCTGCACATCGGCTTCGTTGCGCACATCGCCGACCACGGCGACAGCCTTTCCGCCCGCGGCCTCCACCTCGGCCACGGCGGTGTGCACGGTGCCGGGTAGCCGGGGGTGCGGCTGCGAGGTCTTGGCCAGCAGAACCAGATTGGCGCCCTGTCTCGCGGCGGCCAGCGCGATCGCAAGACCGATCCCGCGGGAGCCGCCGGAGATGACCAATGTGCGGTCGGTGAGTACGGCGTTCTCGCTGGACATCGGTCTCCTCAGTGCTGGGTGATTCCGCTGATTTACGCAGCGTTCCTCTTCGATGGTATTGGCATTCTCATTTTTTGCAAGTACCGTATTCACTGATGAACGATCCGATACAGACCTCGTCCGGCATCCCGCTCTCGCCGGTCTACGGACCGGCGGACCGAGCCGCCGAACCGCCCGCACCGGGCGGCTACCCCTTCACGCGCGGCAACTTCGCCTCCGGTTATCGGGGGCGGCTGTGGACGTTTCGCCAGTACTCCGGATTCGGCACGGCGGAAGAGTCCAATCGTCGCTACCGCTACCTCCTCGACCAGGGCGGAACCGGATTGTCGGTTGCCCTGGATCTACCGACCCAATGCGGTTACGACTCCGACGATCCGGAGGTGACCGAGGAGGTCGGTCGAGTCGGCGTCGCGGTGGACACCCTCGCCGACGCCGAAGTCCTCTTCGACGGCATGCCGCTGGACAAGATCAGCACCAGCTTCACGATCAACGGCACCGCCGCGATCTTGCTGGCGTTCTACGTGGCGGCGGCCGAGAAGAAGGGCGTGCCTCGCGAAAAGCTCACCGGCACGATCCAGAACGACATTCTCAAGGAGTACGCCTCGCGCGGCACCTGGATCTGGCCGCCGGAACCGTCGCTGCGGCTGATCGCCGACACCATCGAATTCTGTGCTGCCGAGGTGCCGAGGTTCAACGCGATCTCGGTGGCGGGCGCGCACTTTCGCGACGCGGGCGCCAACGCCGTGCAGGAGATGGCGTTCACCCTCGCCGACGGCGTCACCTACTGCGACACCGTGCTCGAACGCGGCCGGATGACGATCGACCAGTTCGCCCCGCAGATCTCCTTCTTCTTCTACACCCACGGTGACTTCTTCGAGGAGATCGCCAAATACCGTGCGGGACGCAGACGGTGGGCCACGATCGTGCGCGAGCGCTACGGGGCCACCACCGACAAGGCGTCGATGTTCCGCTTCGGGTGTGTCGCCGGCGGTGCCTCGCTGTACGCGCCGCAGGCGCAGAACAACCTGGTCCGGGTGGCCTACGAGTCGATGGCCTCGGTGCTGGGCGGGGTGCAGTCGATGTTCACCGCGGCCTGGGACGAGCCCTTCGCGCTGCCGAGCGAGGAGTCCGCCACGCTCGCACTGCGCACCCAGCAGATCCTCGCCTACGAAACCGGGGTCACCCGGGTCGCCGACCCGCTGGGCGGTTCCTACTTCGTCGAGGCGCTCACCGACGCGACCGAGGCTCGCATCATCGAGATCATGGACGATCTCGAGCGGCACGGCGGCATGGTCCGTTCGATCGAGGACGGCTACCTGCAGGGCCTGATCGCCGATGAGGCCTACCAGCTCCACAAAGACGTCGAGGCGGGCACCCGGCCGGTCGTCGGGGTGAACCGGTTCGTCTCCGACGAGCCCGCACCAGAGATCGCGACCTACGAACTCGATGCGCAGGGCCGTGACCTGCAGCTGAAACGGCTCGCCAGGGTCAAGGCCGAACGCGATGGCGTGGCTGTCCGGTCCTGTCTCACCGCCTTGTCCACGGCCGCCGAAGGAAATGAGAATCTGATGCACTACCTGATCGACTGCGCGAACGCGTACTGCACGGTGGGGGAGATGACCGCCGCGCTCAAGAGCGTGTGGGGCGAGTTCCAGCAGCCGGTGGTGTTCTGATGACCGCTCGCGTGCTGGTCGCCAAACCCGGTCTCGACGGCCATGATCGCGGGGCCAAGATCGTCGCCCGCGCGCTGCGCGACGCCGGGTTCGAAGTGGTCTTCACCGGCATCCGTCAACGCATCGAGGACATCGTGTCGATCGCGCTGCAGGAGGATGTCGCCGTCGTCGGGCTGAGCATTCTCTCGGGTGCGCACGTGTCGCTGACCACGCGCACCGTCGAGGCGCTGCGGGCGGCCGGCGCGGGCGATATCGCCGTCATCGTCGGCGGCACCATTCCGCAGTCCGATGTCGCGCGGCTGCTCGAAGTCGGAGCGTCGGCGGTGTTCCCGACCGGCACCTCGCTCGACACCCTTGTCACCGAGATCCGGGCGCTCACGAATACCCCGTCCCCGACCTGAGGGTCGAGTCGGTCGCAGCGGCGTCGACCATCGTGGTCACGCGAAAAGTAGTGGAAGACGGAGGAATTCGTGCGTATCGGAGTGATGATCGGGCCCGAGAAGGGTGATGCGGCCCGCAAATTGTCGCGGATGCTCGACGACATCGCGTGGGCCGAATCGGCCGGACTGGACACCGCGTGGATACCCCAGATCCCGACCGACTTCGACGCGTTGATCACCATCGCGTTGATGGGACAGGCGACCACCCGGATCGAGTTGGGTACCGCGGTGGTACCGCTACAGGCCCAGCACCCCATCGCCCTTGCCCGGCAGGCGCTGTCGGCGCAGGCCGCGGCGGGCGGACGGCTGGCGCTGGGTATCGGTCCCTCACACCACTGGATCGTGGCCGACATGCTCGGGCTGCCCTACGACAAGCCGGCCGCCTACACCGCGGACTACCTCGAGGTGCTCAACGCGGGATTGCGCGGGCCCGGCACGGTGGACGTCGAGAACTCGACCTTCACGGTGCACAATCCGCTCGACCTCGGGCCGGTGGCTCCGGTGCCGGTGCTGATCGCCGCGCTCGGTCCGGTGATGTTGCGCATCGCGGGCGAGCAGGCCGACGGGACCATTCTCTGGATGGCCGACGAACGCGCGGTGGGGGGCCACGTCGTCCCGCGGATCACGAAGGCGGCGGCCGAGGCGGGCCGTCCCGCGCCGCGCGTGGTCGCGGGTCTCCCGGTCTGCCTGTGTCGTCCCTCCGAAGTCGAAGAGGCCAAGGCGCGGGCGAATCGCATTCTCGGCGAAGCCGAGGTCTCGCCGAATTATCAGCGACTGCTCGAAACCGGCGACGCTCGCGACATCGGCGATATCTGCCTCGCCGGTGACGAGAGCGCCATCGCCGCGGGGCTGCGCCGGTACGGCGACGCCGGGGCCACCGATCTGTCGGTGCGACTGCTGCCGATCGGCGACACCCGCGACGAGCTGGTCGCCTCCAAACGGCGCACCAGGGAGATGATCGCCTCCCTGGCAAAGGACTTACGGTGATCGGGGCGCGGAGCGAGCGCGTCGGGTCAACGGGTGGGCGCGTCGAGCCGGGCGCGACCGAAGGGCCGCTGTCGGGCATTCGGATACTCGAGGTGGGCACCATGCTCGCCGGTCCGTACGCCACCATGATGCTCGCCGATCTCGGCGCCGGGGTCACCAAGCTGGAACCGGCGGGCGGCGACATCTCACGGCAGGTGGGCGACAGCTATTTCGCCAGCCTCAATCGGGGCAAACGCAGCATCAGCATCGACCTGACCACCGAGCAGGGCCAGGACCAGCTCGGCGCGCTGGTGACGAACGCGCATGCGCTGCTGGTGAATTTGAAGCCGTCGGCGATCCACCGGCTCGGCCTGACCTATGCGGCGTTGCGGCGGTGGAACGAGCGCATCGTCTGTGTGGCGATCACCGGGTTCGGCTTGGACGCCGGTGACGACCCGGCCTTCGACTACGTCATCCAGGCGGCCACCGGCATCGCGGCGCTCACCGGGGACCCGGCGGGCCCGCCGACGCTGCCCGGCTACTCCTCGGCCGACAACTCCACCGGCTTGACCGCGGCGCTGGGCCTGCTCGCGAAGATCGTGTCCGGTGTCGGCGGCCAGGTGGAGGTGTCGCTGCGCGATGTCATGCTCTCACAACTGAACTACCACGCCTCGGCCTATCTCAACGACGGCAAGGCACCGCTGCGTCGCCCGTTCGGCGCGCATACGTATTACGTTCCCGCGCAGATCTTTCCGACGGCCGACGGATACCTGGCGCTGTTCATCACCCATGACGGTTTCTGGCAGCGCTTCGCCGAGGAGGCGGCGGTCACGGGATTCGCCACCATGGCCGAGCGGGCGGGTCGGCGCGAGGAGGTGCTCGCCGTCGTCACCACCGCGCTCGCGGCGGACACCGCGGTGGGCTGGGAATCGCGGCTGCGACCGCTGGGCATCCCGGCGGCCGCTGTCCGGACTCTGCCCGAGGCGTTGGAGGCCACGCCGGAAGTGCTGGTACACGCGGGGCCACATCGACTGGTGGGCAGTCCGATTCGGATCGCCGGGTATGAGCCCGCGTACGGTCCGCCACCCCGCTTGGGCGAGCACAACGACTGAACACCCGCCGAACTCGGAGATTCTTGGAGCCAGGGGGAGCCGGACCCCGGGACCTGGACAGGTCCCGGGGTCCGTCGTCGCTACTCGTAGCGGACGGTGGTCTCGGCCGTGTCGGGGATCGCCTGGCAGGTGAGCACATAACCCTCGGCCACCTCGTCGTCGGTGAGCGCGTCGTTGACGCGCATCGTCGCCGAACCATGGGTGAGCACGGCCATGCAGGTCGCGCAGTTGCCCGATTCGCAGGAGAACGGCGGGGTGAGGCCGCCGCGTCGCGCGCTTTCCAGCAGCGTCTCGCCCGCATTACGCGGCACCGTCACCTTCTTGCGGCCGAGGATGACCGTGACCGTGCCCGCCGTGTCGGCGGGGGGCGCCGGTGTGGCAGGTTCCGGCTCGATCCCGGTTATCGGTTCGGCCGTGGGGATCGGTTGGGCCGCGCCGAATCGCTCGCTGTAGACGGCGCCCGGCCCCGGCAGGGCGGTCTCCACCATCGCCATGAACGCCTCCGGCCCGCAGATGTAGCTGTCGCCCACGGTGTCGGCGCCGACGAAAGCGCGGACGGTAGCGGGATCGAGCAACCCGCTGTCGGCATCCAGATGCCGGAGCACCTCGAGCCGAGTGGGATAGCGCGCGACCAGATCGTCGAGGGTCGCGTCGAAGATCGCCGACGCCCGGTCGCGATCGACACAGAGCAGGCGCACCCGCCGATCGGTCGTTGCCAGCGCGCTCTTGGCCAGCGAGAGGACCGGGGTGATGCCACTGCCGCCGGAGAAGCCGAGCAGTGGACGTTCGCTCTCGCGCAGACAGAATTTGCCTGCCGGCCTGCTCATCTCGACCACGTCGCCTTCGCCGAGATTGTCGATCAGCCAGTTCGACACCCGGCCGCCGACGACCCGTTTGACCGTCGTCATGAGCTCGGCGTCGGTTTCGGGCGCGCTCGACATGGAGTACGACCGGAACAGCTCGACGCCGTCGACCCGCACCCGGAATGTGCAGAACTGGCCGGCCAGGTAGGACACCGGGCCCTCGTGTGGAGCGAGCACGAAGGTGCGGGCATCGGCTGTCTCCTTGATGATCCGGGTCACCGTCGCGCGTTGGAACAGGGGAGTTCTCGCCATGGACCGGCTCCTTCTGGTATGAAGATTCTTATGGAAAGAGAATACTATTCTCTCTCGCAAGATGGGATCTTCTCAATCCCGGCCGCGGAGGCGAGATGAACGACCGGATCGCACTCAGTTTCGACGATCGGCACTACACACTCACCGAGTTGGACGGGCTGACCGCGGGCCTGGCCGAGACCTTGGCCGATCGCGGTGTGCGCCAGGGGGATCGGGTGGCGCTGATGGCGTCGAACCGACCGGAATTCGTGCTCGCGGTGCGCGCGATCTGGCTGGCGGGCGGCGCGGTTGTGCTCATCAGCCCGGCGTGGAAGCGTGGTGATGTCGAGCACGCGCTGGCTGTCACCCGGCCTGCCTTCGCCGTCGGCGACCAACCGGTGCTGGCGGAGTTGATGCCGATGCTCTCACTCGACGCACCGATCACGCCCGGCGCCGCTACCTTCCCCGTGCCCGTGGCACAGGACGACGCGGTGCTCGTGTTCAGCTCGGGCACAACGGGATTGCCGAAAGCCGTCCGCCACACCCACGCGTCCTTCGCGGCCGCGGTGGAACACTGGCGGGTGGCGCTCGGCTTCACCGGCGACGATCGGATTCAGATCGCCACCCCGCCCTCGCACATCCTCGGGCTGCTCAATATCGTGCTGGCGCTGCGCACCGGTGCCTGGATGCGCCTGCATCGCCGGTTCGACCTGGACCGGATGCTGCACCACATCGAGGCCGACCGGATCACCGTGGAGATGGCGGTGGCGCCGATCGCGCTCGCGATCGCGTCTCATCCCGACCTCGAGTCCTACGACCTGTCCTCGCTGCGCTACATCATGTGGGGCGCGACGCCGGTGACACCGAGCGTCGCCGAGACCGTCACGCGCCGTACCGGAGTCGCGTGGGTGCCCGCCTACGGTGCCAGTGAGCTTCCGGTCATCGCGTGCAATCCGCTCGACGGCGCGCGCTTGGACAGCGTGGGCCGCCCGGTGGCCGGCGTCGAAGTCCGGGTGGTCTCGACGACCACCGGCGACGAAGTCGAGACCGGCGAGACGGGCGAGATCCAAGCTCGCTCTCCGTCGTCGATGGCCGGGTACCTGCCCGACGACGCGACCGAGGCGGCCTACGCCGACGGCTGGTACCGCACCGGCGATGTCGGCTATCTCGACGACGACGGTTGGTTGCGGCTGACCGACCGGCTCAAGGAGATGATCAAGGTGCGCGGTTTCCAAGTGGCGCCCGCCGAGGTGGAAGCCGTTCTGCACGGACACCCGGCGGTCGCCGACTGCGCGGTGTTCGGCGTCCCCGATCCCGCCGACGGCGAGACGATCGTCGCCGCCGTCGCGACCGCGGAACCGGTCGATGCCGAGGAACTGATCGCCCTGGTCGGCACCCGTCTCGCCTCCTACAAACGGCCGCGCCGAGTGGTGTTCGTGCCCGAAATCCCGCGCCTGCCCTCCGGCAAGGTGCTGCGCCGAGTACTGAAGGAGCGTCATGGACGTTCGTCTGACCTCTGAACAGCGGCAGCTGCGCGACGCCGCTGCCAAACTGGCCGACGACCTCGGCCCCGGCTCGGTCAACGACCTGGCCGACGAACAGCGGATCGCGCGGCTCGAGCAGACGGTCGCGAGCACCGGCTGGCGCGCCCTGCGCTCCGACGGCGCCTCCGGCGTCGAAGTGGCCATCGTCGCCGAGGAATTCGGCCGCGGGCTGGTCGACGTGCCGTTCCTGGGTCCGCTCCTCGCCGACGACCTCTGGTCGGCCCCCGAATCGGTACCGCACTGGACCGTCGCCGTCGACGACCGCGCGATCGACGCGCGAGGCGCCCGGCGCGCCCTGATCGTGCGGGGCGAGTCGATGCTGGCCAGCTCGGTCGCCACCGCCTCGACCGGCGCCGATCAGACCCGGGCCGAGGCCGCGCTCACCGGCGTTCCGAAACTGCTGGGCGAACTGTCCACGGCGCAGGTCACCCAGTGGCGAGCGCTCGCGCTCGTGGCCACCTGCGCCGATCTGGTCGGCACCGCGCGCGGCGCGCACGCACTGGCCACCGATTACGCGAAAGTCCGTGCGCAATACGGCAAGACGATCGGCTCCTATCAGGCCGTCGCCCATCTGCTCGCGGAGGGTCTCGCGCTGATCGAGGGTTCGGTGAGCGTGCTGCGGCACGCGGCGTGGGCCGTGGACGCGCTCGACCCCGAGCGAGCCGTGCAGGCGGCCGTGATCGCCAAACTCTACTGCGCCAGAGCGGCACTGACCGTGTGCGAGACCGCGGTGCAGGTGCACGGCGGGATCGGCAACACCTGGGAGTGCCTGGCGCATCTGTATCTACGGCGGACGCTGACGTCCACCGAGCTGTTCCCCACGAGCCTGGAGGAGATCGACCGTGGACTTTCGTGATTCGCCGGAGGAAGCCGCGTTCCGAGAACGCCTGCGCGAGTGGCTGTCCGGTGTCGCGGGTCAGTTCCCGACCTCGGGGGACGAGTACTGGGCCAAGCAAGGTGAATGGCACCGAGCCCTACACGAAGCCGGGTTCTTCGGGCTGTCGTGGCCGCGAGAACACGGCGGCCACGAACTGCCCCCGGTCTACGACGTCATCCTCGACGAGGAACTCGCTCTGGCCGGCGCACCGCCGCGACCCAGCCTCGGTTACCTGATCCAGGGCCTGGGCAGGCACGCGAGCAAGGAACTACAACAACGCTTCCTGCCCGGCATGATCGACGGGACACAGCGCTGGTGCCAGGGGTTCAGCGAACCGGACGCAGGCTCGGACCTGGCCGCGCTGCGGACCACGGCCACCCGCGACGGCGACTTCTATGTGCTCCAGGGGCACAAGATCTGGACGAGCTATTCCGATGTCGCGGACTGGTGTCTGCTGCTGGCCCGCACCGACTCCGAAGTGCCACGGCACAAGGGCATCTCGGCCTTTGTGGTGTCGATGAAGCAACCCGGCGTGCAGCAGCGACCGCTGCGGATGATGAGCGGGATCACCACCGAATTCGGGCAGGTGCACTTCGACGGCGCCCGCGTGCCCGCCGATCAGATGGTCGGATCGCCCGGTGACGGGTGGGCCTTGGCGATGACGGTGGTCGGGCACGAACGCGAGCCGTCGACGCTCGGCTACGCCGCGCGATACGGCAAGCTCGTGCGGCAACTGGCGGCCAGGACCTCGGGTCCGCTGCCCGCCGACCTGGCCTGGGCCGCGGTGCAGACCGAGATGTTGCGCCTGCACGTGCGCCGACGACTGTCCGAACAGCTCGACGGTGTCTCGCACGGGCCAGAGGGCTCGCTCGACAAATTGCTCATGACCTGGGTGGAGCAGTCGGTCGGCCACGCGGCCCTGACGGTCGGCGGCACCCGCGATCCCGAACTGCTCAGCGCCTACCTCTACAGCCGCGCGCAGAGCGTCATGGGCGGGACATCACAGATTCAGAAGAACATCATCGCCTCGCGCATTCTCGGATTGGGAGCATGACCATGTACGACCTGCCTGCCGAAATCGACGTTCGCGCCGAGGGCCCGCTGCGGATCATCACGCTGAATCGGCCCGACGCGCTCAACGCGGTCAACGATGACCTGCACACCGGACTCGCGCACCTGTGGCCGCGACTGAGCGAGGACCGCGAGGCCCGCGTCGCGGTGCTCACCGGTAGCGGCAAAGCCTTCTCGGCCGGTGGCGACTTCGGCTATCTGGCCGAGCTGAGCCGCGACGCGGATCTACGCGCCAAGACGATCGCGCACGGTCGCGACATCGTGCTCGGCATGGCGCGCTGCCGGATTCCGGTGATCGCGGCGGTCAACGGTCCCGCCGTCGGCCTCGGGTGCAGCCTGGTCTCGCTCAGCGACATCGTCTACATCGCCGAGACGGCCTACCTCGCCGACCCGCACGTGCAGGTGGGCCTGGTCGCCGCCGACGGTGGCCCGCTCACCTGGCCGCTGCACACCAGCCTGCTCTTCGCCAAGGAGTACGCGCTCACCGGCGCGCGTATCCCGGCCGAACGGGCCAGGGAGATGGGCCTGGTCAACCACGTCGTCGCCGATCCGATGGCGGAGGCGCTGGACTGCGCGAAGCGCATTCTGGAGTTGCCCAGGCAGGCGGTGGAAAGCACCAAGCGGCTGCTCAATCTGCACCTGGAACGGGCGGTACTGGCCAGTCTCGACTACGCGACGACCGCCGAGGACCTGTCGTTCCAGACGGCGGATTTCCAGGCCACCATCGAGCGACTCACCGCGGGAAAGAAGTAGTCGGCCGAGGTGTCGGGGGAGTGGCCGATGAACAGTCCACTGTCGAACGACATCACCGAATTGATCGCCACGGCGCGCGCGGGCTCCATCCGCGCCGCCGGGCGGCTGTTGAGTCTGGTCGAGAGCCCGCAGCGCGAACACGTGCTCGCGCAGCTCGAGTCCGTCCCGGTGCGGGTGATCGGGGTGACCGGGCCGCCGGGGGCGGGTAAGTCCACCACCATCGCGGTGCTGGTCGCGGGCTATCGCGCGCGCGGGCTGCGGGTGGCGGTGCTCGCCGTCGACCCGTCCTCGCCCTACTCCGGGGGTGCGCTCCTGGGCGACCGCATCCGAATGTCGGCGCATATCAACGACTCCGGCGTCTTGATCCGCTCGGTCGCCACCCGCGGGCACCTCGGCGGGCTCGCCGCCGCCGTGCCCGCGGCGATCCGGCTGCTCGGCGCGCTCGGCTACGGCCTGATCCTGTTGGAGACGGTCGGCGTCGGGCAGTCCGAGATCGAGATCGCCGCGGTCGCCGATCCGACCGTCGTCATTCTCAATCCCGGTGCGGGCGACGCGATTCAGGCCGCCAAGGCCGGTCTGCTCGAGGTCGCCGACATCCTGGTCGTGAACAAGGCCGACCGCGCCGGCGCCGCGCAGACCGCGCGGGAACTGCACATCGAGACCGGGCTGCCGATCCTGACGCTGGTCGCCTCTCGCGGCACCGGAGTCGAGGAGCTGATCGAGGCGATCGAGACGCACCATCGGTCCGATACCCCGGCGCGTGGCGCTGCCCGCGCGCGGGCGCAGATCCTGTCGCTGGCGCAGTCGCGGCTGCGCGGTCACTCCGGTCTGGCCGACCTCGCCGCCGCCGTGGCCGCCGGTCGCCGTGACCCCTACACCGCGGCGGAACAGTTACTGGCCGAGGCGAGCGCCGTCCCGGCCGTCGACCCGTCGCGGTGAGGATGCTCGCCGCGACGGGTCGGGGTGCTCACCCGCGCTGCGCTGCCGGTGCCGTCGAGGCGGCCTGTGCCGAAACAGACTGGGCCGCCTCGGAATCGAACCGCACGAGCGCTTCCTGCGCGAACGAGGCGACGAGTTCACCCGCCGCGGTGAGTACGTCACCACGGCCGAAGCACCGTCCATGCGCCACCACTGGACTGTGCTGGCGCAGCAGCAGCCAGTCGTCGGTGCGGAACGGGCGATGGAACCACAGGGTGTGCGCGGTGACGGCGGAGGTGAACGCGGTGCCGTTGCCCCGCTGGCTCACCCCGTCGAACGGACGCAGCGCGGTGCCGATGAGGTTCAGATCAGTGGCGTAGGCGGTCAGCGCGGGGGCGAGTTCGGGGGCGACCGCCGGTGTTCGCATCCAGAACTCGTACTCCGGCGGTGCGGCCGCGGTGGAGTTCAGATCGTCGAACGCGCGGGTTTCCCAGGGCAGCAGGTCGAAGGTGACCCGGTACTCGGGCGCGAGAAGCGCGGCGACGTCGTCGACATGCTGGGCCTGCGGGCCGTCCTCGGCGACATGCATCGACACCGCGGCACTGGCGACCACGCGTGTGGATTGCCTGGCCAGGATCGACAGCGTGGCGAAGGACCGGCCCTGGTGCTGGCTGGATACCTCGTACCGGACCGGCTCGTCGTAGCTGCCTTCCCTGGCGAACAGGGTGT
Source organism: Nocardia salmonicida (assembly GCF_036142455.1). Classification (NCBI taxonomy): domain Bacteria; kingdom Bacillati; phylum Actinomycetota; class Actinomycetes; order Mycobacteriales; family Nocardiaceae; genus Nocardia; species Nocardia salmonicida. Next base: position 2,740,430 of record NZ_CP108014.1, on the reverse strand, counting down.
GGACGGACTTGACCTGCTTGTCCGGACAGGCGAGTTCGGCTGCGCGGACGAACTGCCCGAGGATCTGGCCGCCGAAGAGCCTGCGGTAGTTCAACGGCAGATTGGGACCTTCGAAAACAGTCGGCGGCTCACCGGGAACCGTGGTGCCGGGGGCGTTTTCAGGTGCGACGGTGCCTTCGGTTGCGGCAGTGCTCCCGGTGAGCGGTGACACGCGGAGATCGAGGCTCGCGAGCAGATTGTTCCAAAGATCGGCCATGCCCGAATTGTAATTCATCTTCTACCACTATGAGAATTATATTCTCAGCGCGCCGGTGACGCCGGATGCGCAGAAGTCCCAGACTTCCTCGGCGGTGACCGGGCGCATCGTCGAATCATCCTGGGCGCCACTGGACTGGGCGGTGAACATGACGGTCTGCATCGTCATGGCGGCGACCCGGCGTGGATTCAGACCGGGCCGCAGCGTGCCCGCCGACGCCGCGTCGGTCACCAGGTCGACGAACAGCGACAGCAGCGGCGCGTGCGCGACTTTCACGTGGGCGGGATGGGTGACCAGCAGTCGCGGTGCGAAATCGGTGAACAGTGGGTGGCGGTCGCTCGGATCGGAGCGGCACAGCGAGAACAGCAGCCGCACCGCGACCCCGAGTCGCGCCAACGGGTCGGCCTCGCCCGCGGCAGCGTCGCGGATCTGCTCGGCCGTGCGCAGCAGCGCGTCTTCGAAGAGCGCGAGCAGCAGCTCGTGCTTGCCGTCGAACTGCAGGTAGAAGCTACGCAGCGACTGACGTGACCGCTCGACCACTTCCTGCACGGTGAAGTCCGTACTGCCGTTCTCGGAGATGATCGCCTGTGCCGCGTCGAGGAAACGCTGGACCCGCTGCTCGGCCCGCTGCCGGGTGGACTTGATCGAGCGTTCCACCGCACGTTGTTTCCAGGCGGGCTCCACGCGCTCACTCATAGCTGCACCAGTCGTGCGGCCGAACCCGCGGCACGCACGGTCGCGCCCGCCTCGCGGATGAGTTCGCGCGAACTGCCGAGCAATCCGTCGAGGACCAGGACCCGCCGGATGTGGCGATGCAGATCGTGTTCCGCGGTGAAGCCGATGCCGCCGAGGGTCTGCTGGCAGTGCCGGGCGGTCGTCAGCGCGGCCCGGCCCGCGGCGGCTTTGGCGAGCAGGCACCCGAGGTCGTCGGCGGCGGCCACGAGGGTCGCTTCGGCGCCTTCGACGGCGACCAGGGTTTCGGCGAGTCGGTGCCGGATGGCCTGGAACGAGGCCACCGGACGACCGAACTGGACGCGGTCGACGGCATGGGTGCGGGCAAGGGTGAGCATCGCCCGGCTCGCGCCGGTCAGCCACCAGCCCAGCGCCCGACGGCCCGCGGCGAGCGGGATCTCGGCGCCCGTCGATATCTGCCGGATCGACAGCTCGGCGTCGAGGAGCGTCGAGTCCGGAAGGGATGAGCCGTTGTGTTCCCACTGAACCCAGGTGCCCCCGGCGAAGGGGAGGGGGACGGGCCCGTCGGCAGGCCGACCGGCGGCGGCATGGATGACGTCGTTGAGCAGTGGGGCGTGCGCACCGGTCTCACCGAGTAGCCGGAAAACCAGGGGCACAGTGGAATCGGGCGCCTCGACGAGCATGTCGTGCCAACCCAGCTCGGTGAGCGCGGTGTAGAGGTCGGCACCTGAGGCGTCCCGCATCGTCTTGCGCAAGGTCTGAGCCAACAGGTCGAGTTCGGCAGCATCCACGGTTCACTCTTTCCCGAGGTCGAGTAGTCGGCGCGCGATGATGTTGCGCTGGATCTCGGCAGTGCCGCCGTAGATCGTCGCGGCGCGCGAGTACAGGTATTCCGCGCGCAACGGCGAATCGGCGAGCTCGATGACACCGGGCGACAGGTCGCGGATGGTGTCGAACAACTGCTGCTCGGCGGTGGCGAGCAGCACCTTGTCGATGGAGGTCTCCGGCCCGAGTTTGCCGCCCGCGGCCAGGCGCTCCTGCGTCGCCAGCGACCGGCAGCGGATGGTGTGCAGGGCGAGATAGGCGGCACCGAGGTCGGCGTCGTCGCCCGCGTCGCCGCCGGGGGTCTGGGCGAGCAGTTGGTCGAAACGCGTGTAGAGATAGGCGATTCGGTGCCAGAAACAGGTGGAGCGTTCGTGCGGGAGCAGATCCATCGCGACCCGCCAGCCGTCGCCCGGTCGCCCGAGCATGCGGTCGGCGGGGACGACGACGTCGTCGAAGTAGACCTCGGCGAACTCGTCGATGCCGTGCATCGTCCGCAACGGCCGCACGGTGATACCGGGGGAGTCCATGTCGACGAAGAACGCGGTGATCCCGTCGTGGCCGATTCCGGTGCGGGTCAACAGGACACAACGCGCCGAGTACTGGGCAAGGCTGGTCCACACCTTCTGCCCCGAGACCACCCAATGGTCACCGCGGGGTTCGGCCCTGGTACTCAGTGAGGCGAGATCGCTGCCGGAGCCGGGTTCGGAGAACCCCTGGCACCACTGCTCACGACCGCTGAGCAGCCGCGGCACCATCTGCGCCGCCAATTGCGGTGTGGCGTAGGAGATCATCGTCGGCGCGAGCACCTCGATCATCGAATAGATGCCGGGCTCGGCGAGGTCGCGGGTGGCGACCTCCTCGCCGAGGATCGCGCGCAGCACCGCAGGCCCGCCGAGGCCGCTCACCTCGGCGGGCCAGCCGTACCGCATCCAGTCCGCGTCGTAGAGCGCGCGCCGGACTCTGGCCAGTTGCGCGACCTGCGCGTCGAGCGAGTGGTCCGTGCCTGCGGACAGGTCGTTGTCGTCGAGCCAGGACCGCAGGCCGGCCCGAAAATCGGTGCGGTTCACGCACTCGGTCGTTCGAAGGCGTGCGGGCGGCCGGAATCGTGGTCGCCGTTGCGACGGATGAAGGTCATGGCCCTGGTGCGCAGCCGCCAGCCCTCGTCGGTGCGCGCGTAGGTGTCGCTGTAGTAGCCGATGCGCATGTCGTGGGTCGACTGGTCGATGAAGCACAGCGGCTGGGTGCCGCTGGCGGTGTCACCGTCGAGCTCGAGCGCCGGAGTTCCGGTGAGGAACAACCCCTTCGGCGCGGCGGCGACGAGATCGGGGAACTCGTCGAGCGGATAGGTGTCGCCGAAGGCGCTGTAGTTGCCGTCGGGGGTGAACACCGAGATCAGGCCCTCGATATCACCTTTGGTGATGGTGACCGCATACCGTGCGAGCAGCTGTTCGAGCTCGATCACGTCGTCATTTCTGGACAAAGACTTTCCCGCCTTTCATCACGAACCGCACCCGTTGGGTGACGGTGATGTCTTGGAGTGGGTCGCCGGGGACCGCGATGATGTCGGCGAGCAGTCCCTCGGCCAGTCGGCCGCGGTCGGTGACATCGATCAACTCGGCGGCCGTGATGGTCGCAGCGCGCAGCACATCCAAGGGGCTCATGCCACGGTCGACGAGCGCGACCAGCTCGTCGGCGTTGCGGCCGTGCGGGATCGCGGGGGCATCGGTGCCCACCGCGATCTTCACCCCGGCCTTGTAGGCCGCCAGCACCGACGTGCGGGCGCGCGGGAACATCTGGGCCGCCTTGGCCTGGAGTTCCGGTGGCGCCTTGGACACATCCATGGCGTCGGCCAGTCGGGTGGTGGGCACCAGGTAGGTGCCGCGTTCGACCATCAGCGCGATGGCGTCGTCGTCGATCAGGAAACCGTGCTCGATGCAGTCGATTCCGGCTTCGACGGCAGCGCGCACCGCGTCGGCGCCATGGGTGTGCGAGGCGACCCGCAACCCGCGCCGATGCGCCTCGTCCACGATCGCCCGCAGTTCCTCGGACGAATAGTGTTGCGCCCCTGGCGCTCCGGTGAGCGACATGACCCCGCCGGAGACACAGACCTTGATCAGCTGCGCGCCGTGCTTGATCTGGTACCGGACCGCCTTGCGCACCTCGTCGACACCGTTGGCGATGCCCTCCTCGATGCTCAGTTCCAGCACATGCGGCGCGAACGCGGCGAACATCGTCGGATCGAGATGTCCGCCGGTCGGGGTGATCGCGTGCCCGGCGGGCACGATGCGCGGGCCGTCGACCCAGCCCGCGTCGATGGCCTTGCCGAGCGCGACGTCGAGCAGATAGCCGCCGGTCTTGACGAACAATCCGAGGTTGCGCACGGTGGTGAACCCGGCCCGCAGCGTGCGGCGGGCGTTGCCCACCGCGCGCATCATCCGCAGCGGCGGATCATCCTGAACGCTGGAGCCCAGCCCGGTCTCGCCGCGCCCGCCCATCAGGAGATTGACCTCCATGTCCATCAGGCCGGGCAGCAGGATGGCGTCACCGAGGTCGATGATCTCGCCCTCGGGGGCACCGCCGACACCGACGATCCGATCACCGTCGATCCGGATCACTCCAGGTCGGACGATCTCGCCGGTGTCGATGTCGAGATACCCGGCGGCCAACAGCGTCAGCATGATCAGACCACCGGCTCCCGGATCAGGTGGACCATGGCGGCGCCGGAGTCGGGCACCCGCGCCTGCTTCCAGACCTCGATCGGGAAGGATACGTTCACCAGCGACTGCATCAGGTGCAGCAGCGCGCGGGCGTCATCGGGCAGGTCGTCGAGCGGGAACTTGTCGCAGTAGGCGATCGCGTCCTCCAGGCGGGGGAAAGCGATGTCGTAGAACTCCTGCATCGCCGGCATGCTCGAGGCGAGACGCTTGGCGTAGCGCTCCGGCTCGGTGGGCAGCACCCAGTCGGCGAACCGCTCCAGATCGGCGAATTCAGCGGGCAGCAGTGGCATCTCGGTACTCCTTGACCTTGTCCTTGGCGACCTTGTGCAGGTGGCGCAGCAAGATCTCCTGATCGTTGAGGGGGAACTCGGACACGATGCGAGTGGCCAGCATCGTCTGGGTGGCTTCCAAGGTGTTCGCGTCCTGCAACGCGTACTCCTTGAAGGTGACCGCGGCCAGCTCCTGGCCCAGGCGTTCGCGCGCGGTCTTCGGGGGCACGAAGTACAGGTTCGCCTCGAAGATGTGCTTGTCCACCGCGGTCGGCCAGTAGTGGTAGGTGAGGTACCAGCCGGGCTCCCAGAACAGCAGCGACATGTTCGGGAAGATCTCGAACTCGTCGACGCCCCAGGCCCGGTGGCGGGCGGGGTTGATCCCCTCCGGCAGCGAATCCAGGCCCTCGATATCGGGCTTGTCCCACGGTCCGAACAGACCGCTGCGCAGCACGCGCTCGATCGGCTTGACCATGTTCAGGTCCTTGGGCGGGGCCATGCCGCCCCACGAGGAGATCATCGAATGCGGACTCTGCAACTCGTAGTGCAGTGCCTCGTAGCCGACGCCGGCCAGCTTGTCGGCCTCGTCCTTGACCGCCTGCTTCATGTGCAGGATCGGCGCGTGATAGAACTCGGCGAAGGCATCGATGAACAGCTTCCAGTTGCTGCCGATCTCGGCCCGGTAGCTGTAGACCTCGGTGAACTCGTGGAACGGATACCCCTCGACGCCGGTGACGAGCGTGCCGAGGTACTCGGTGAGCGGCGGTGCGTCCTCGTCGAGGTTGACGAAGATGAACCCCTCCCACACCTCGCAACGCACCGACTTGAGACCGTAGAGCTGCTTGTCGAGGTCGAAGAACTCCTTCTCCTGCTGAACGAAGTTCACCTCGCCTTCGAGGCTGTAGCGCCAGGCGTGGTACTTGCAGGTGAACTGGCGGCACGTACCCGAGGTTTCCTCGTTCGGGAAGTCGTCCCAGACCAGCTTGTTGCCGCGGTGGCGGCAGATGTTGTGGAACGCCCGCACGACCTCGTCGGTGCCCTTGGCGATGATGAGCGAGGTGCCGACCGAGGGCAGTTCCCTGGTGAAGTAGCTGCCGACGCGCGGAAGTCGTTCGACGCGACCGATATTGAGCCAGGTCTTCTTGAAGATGGCGTTGCGCTCGTCCTCGTAGAAGTCCGGGTCGATGGAGTCGGTGTAGTCGACCGGCTCGGTGCCGAGCTCGGGATAGTGCTCCGTCCAGCTACCCGCGGTCGGTTTGGTGAAGTGGGACAAGGGGTTACCTTTCCGTTTGTTCGACTTCGACGCCGAAGGTGTTGAAAGCCATGGCCAACATGCCGTAGCCGCCGACTGTGAAGACCAGATCCATGCACTGCCGCTCGTCGAGGTGCGCGCCGAGGGCGGCCCAGGTCGCGTCGGACAGGTTCGATGTCGTATCGAGTTCGTCGGTCGCGTCGAAGATCACGCGGTCGAACTCGGTGGTGGGGGTGCCGCCCTGCGCCGCCGCGATATCGGCGGCTGTCACGCCGGACTCGCCGGCCATCTCCACATGGTGGGCCCATTCGTAGGCGCAGCCGCGTCGATGGGCGACGCGCAGAATCGCCAGTTCGCGTACCCGCGCCGGCAGCGTCGACCGGAACAGCAGGTGCACACCGAGACTCAGGTAGGCCTTGGTCAGGTCGGGGTGGCGGACCAGTGTGGCGAGTGCGTTTCCGGCGCCTGCCGGGTTCTGCCGGTCCCGGGGGAGCAGACCGGACAGGGCGCGCTGAACCTGCTCGTCCCATCGGTCCGCCGGCAGCGGGGGTAGGCGCATACGTCCTCCTCTCGATTCGGAGAATCACATTCTCACATTTGAACTGTAAGATTTCCACGGGTTGGTCGGATAGTCAACGAATCATTGATTCTCGCTGAGAGAGAAGCTAGTTTTCATTGAGAGAGAGCGATGTTAACCTCAGGAAGGGAGATCCACCATGACCGCAGTGCCACTGCGTCCCGGTGATCAACTCGCGAGCACCGTCTGCGGTACGAGGGTCGTCGTGATCCGGGTACCGGCCAACCGGACGCCCGCAATCGCTTGCGGCGCGAGTCCGATGGTCCCCGCGGCGAGCGCCCGGCCTGTCGTAGCCGACGGCACGCCGGTCACGTTGATCGGCAAGCGGTATGTGGACGCCGAAGAGCACGTCGAGGTGCTGTGCATCGCGGCGGGCGCGGGCGCGCTGAGCTGCGACGGCGAGCCGATGACGGTCAAGGCGGCCAAAGCGCTGCCTGCCTCGGACTGATGGGGGATTCGACATGTCCGGCGGGATGAGTTTCGCGCTGAGCGAGGATCAGCAGTTGATCCGCGACTCGGTCGCCGAGCTGATGAAGAAGTTCGACGACAAGTACTGGATGGAGCGCGATCAGGCGCACGAGTTCCCGACGGCGTTCTACGACACGATCGCGGCCGGCGGGTGGCTCGGCATCACGATCCCGGAGGAGTTCGGCGGGCACGGTCTAGGGATCACCGAAGCGTCGCTGTTGCTCGAAGAGGTCTCCCGCTCCGGCGGCGGGATGAACGCCGCCAGCGCGATTCATCTGTCGATCTTCGGCATGCATCCGGTGGTGGTGCACGGATCCGAGGAGCTCAAGCGCCGGACCCTACCGCGCATTGTCAGCGGTGATCTGCACGTGTGTTTCGGGGTCACCGAACCGGGCGCGGGCCTCGACACCACCCGGATCAGTACCTTCGCCCGGCGCGAGGGTGATCACTACGTGGTCAACGGGCGCAAGGTGTGGATCTCCAAGGCCATGGAGTCGGAGAAGATCCTGCTGCTCACCCGCACCACCCGCTACGACGACGTCACGAAGAAGACCGACGGGATGACGCTGTTCCTCACCGATCTCGACCGCACCAAAGTCGAGATCCGGCCGATCGCCAAGATGGGCCGCAACGCCGTCACCTCGAACGAACTGTTCATCGACGATCTGCGGATTCCGGTCGAGGATCGGGTCGGCGAAGAGGGAATGGGCTTCAAGTACCTGTTGGACGGACTGAACCCCGAGCGGATGCTGATCGCCGCCGAAGCGCTCGGCATCGGCCGGGTCGCCCTCGACAGGGCCGTGCGCTACGCCGGTGACCGCGAAGTCTTCGGCAGACCGATCGGGATGAACCAGGCCATCCAGTTCCCCCTTGCCGACTCGCTGACCCATCTCGACGCCGCCGAGCTGGTCCTGCGCAAGGCCACCTGGCTCTACGACAACGGCCAGCCGTGCGGTCGCGAGGCGAACACGGCCAAATATCTCTGCGCGGAAGCGGGTTTCACCGCCGCCGATCGCGCGCTGCAAACCCACGGCGGGATGGGTTACGCCGAGGAGTACAACGTCGCCCGCTACTTCCGCGAGGCGCGCGTGATGAAGATTGCGCCGATCAGTCAGGAAATGATCCTGAACTACCTGGGATCGCACACGCTGGGAATGCCGAGGAGCTACTGAATGACTGACAAGACAACACTTTTCGATTTGACCGGTCGATCGGCCCTGGTCACGGGTGCGGCAGGCGGCATCGGCGCCGCGGTCGCGCGGGCCTTGGCTACCGCGGGCGCCGCGGTGCTGGTCACCGATGTCGACGGCGCCGCCGCGGCCGTGGTCGCGGAGAAGATCGTGGCCGAGGGTGGCGTCGCCCGCAGCGCGGCCCTCGACGTGCGCGACAGAGCGTCCGCGGATGTCGCCGTCGCGGCGGCGGCCGAGCTGGCCGGGGGAGTCCTGCACATTCTGGTGAACAACGCCGGCGTGACCGATCCCGCCATGTTCGCCCAGACCACCGAGGAATCGGTGCTGCGACTGCTCGACATCCACCTGCTCGGTACGTTCCGCTGCACCCAGGCCGCGCTGGCGAAACTGGCGACCGACGGAACCGGCCGGATCATCAACGTCACCTCCTCGGCAGGCATCGTCGGCACGCTCGGCCAGGTGAACTACTCCGCGGCCAAGGCGGGGATCATCGGCGTCACGAAATCCCTGGCGCGCGAGCTCGCCCGCAAACAGATCCTGGTGAACGCGCTCGCCCCGCTGGCAGCCACCCCGATGACCAGCACCCTGCGCACCGACGAGAAGTTCTCCGCGCAGATGTTGAACCGAATCCCGTTGCGGCGCTGGGCGGAACCGGACGAGGTGGCGGGCGCGTTCGTGTTCCTCGCCTCGGATGCGGCCTCCTTCGTCACCGGGCAGGTGCTGCCGGTCGACGGCGGCATGGTGATGTGATGGCCGCACACGCGGCGACGGACCCGGCGCCGTTGGCCGGTGTCACCGTGGTGGCGCTGGAACAGGCGGTATCCGCGCCGATGTGCACCCGCACCCTGGCTGATCTCGGGGCGCGGGTGCTGAAGATCGAGAACCCGGACGGCGGTGATTTCGCACGCCACTACGACGATGTGGTCGACGGCCTCGCGGCGCACTTCGTCTGGGTCAATCGGGGCAAGGAATCGGTGGCGCTGAACCTGAAATCGTCGGCCGGAATGGAAGTGCTGCACCTGCTGCTCGACCACGCCGACGTGCTCGTTTCCAACCTGGCCCCCGGCGCGACTGCTCGGCTCGGCATCACACCCACCGACCTGGCGCAACAGCATCCCGACCTGATCGCGGTCGAGATCGACGGTTTCGGCGCCGGTGGTCCACTGTCGGGCAAACGCGCGTACGACCTGCTGGCACAGGCGGAATCAGGGGTGTGCGCCGTCACCGGGCTACCGGGCGCGCCCGCCAAACCCGGTCCACCGGTCGCCGATGTCTGCGCCGGTCTGTACGCGGCGATCTCGATTCTGGCCATGCTGTCGGCGCGAGATCAGCGCGGTCGCAGGGGTGCGGCGGTCAGTGTCAGCCTGTTCGACACGATGGCCGAGGTGATGGGCTACCAGCTCACCTACACCCGGCACTCCGGTATCGATCAGCAGCCACTCGGCATGAGTTCGCCCGCGGTGGCGCCCTACGGCGCGTACCCGACCGGTGACGGGCAGACCGTGGTGCTCGGCACCACCAATGACGGGGAATGGCAACGGTTCGCGCGCGAACTGCTGGGGCGAGAAGACCTCGCCGTCGATCCGAGGTTCCGGACCAATCCCGACCGGGTTCGCCACCGCGAGGTACTCGACGCCGAGATCGGCGCCTGGTGCGCCCGCCACGACCTGGCCTTCCTCCAGCAGGCCGCCGACACCGCGGGCATCGGCAACGCCCGCTACAACACCCCGAGCGAAGTGCTGGTCCATCCCCAGTTGACCGACCGTGATCGCTGGCGCCGGATCGACACCCCGGTCGGCCCGATCCCGGCGCTGCTACCGCCGCCGATCATCACCGGGTTCGACCCGCCCATGGGTGCGGTGCCCGCGCTCGGCGAACACACGAACGCCGTGCTCGCCGAGTTCGGTCTCACCGATGACGAGATCGGACTGCTGCGCCTGCACGGTCTCATTACGTCGGCCGTGCCCTGATGACGGTGGGGGACAAGGACAGTGACGGGCTCGACGAGCAGGTACTGCTGTCCGAAGATCGGAACGGGGTGCGCACGCTGACCCTGCATCGCCCGCGTCGCAAGAACGCGATCAACCGGGAACTGTGGGCGGCGCTGCGCGTGGCGCTGGATGCGGCGGGCCGTGATCGCGGCGTCCGCGCGCTCGTGCTCACCGGTGCGGGCGGGGAGTTCTGTTCGGGTGCGGATATCTCCACACCCGACCCCAGTCATCCGATCCACAAGTTGCGCGCGCTCACCGAGGTCGCGCTGCTGCTGCACGAGTTGCCGATTCCCACCATCGCCAAGGTGCGCGGGGTGGCGGTCGGGGCGGGCTGGAATCTGGCACTGGGCTGCGATCTGGTGGTCGCGGAACCGGATTCGCGGTTCTCGCAGATCTTCACCCGCCGCGGGCTGTCGCTCGATCTCGGCGGGTCCTGGCTGCTGCCCAAACTCGTCGGGCTGCAGCAGGCCAAGCGGCTGGCGCTGCTGGCCGAGACGATCGACGCCGCGCAGGCGCACGCGCTGAACCTGGTGACCTGGGTCGTCGCGGAGCCGGAGCTCGATGCCTTCGTCGTCGAGCTCGCCGAACGGCTTGCCGCCGGACCGCCGGTCGCGCTGGCCCAGACCAAGGCGCTGCTGAACGAGGGCGCCGACCGCACCCTGCGCGACGCACTGGCCAATGAGGCTCGCGCACAGGGGGTCAACTTCGCGACCGCTGACGCACCGGAGGCGTTCGCGGCATTCGCCGCCGCCAGGGAGCCGGAGTTCACCGGCCGCTGGGCGCTCGCCCGGCAGGCCGAACCAACCATGACTAGTTCGAATGGAGAGCGCGATGCGTGAGGTAGTAGTGGTCGAAGCGGTGCGCACGCCGTGGGGCAAGCGCAACGGTGGCCTGTCGGGGATCCATCCGGCGGACCTGTCCGCGGTCGTGCTCAACGCACTGATAGAGCGCACCGGGATCGACCCGGCCGTCATCGATGACGTGATCTGGGGCTGTGTTTCCCAGATCGGTGACCAGTCGAGCAATATCGGACGGTACGCGGTGCTGGCCGCCGGGTGGCCGGAGAGCATTCCCGGCACGACGGTGAACCGGGCCTGCGGCTCGAGCCAACAGGCCGTCGATTTCGCTGTGCAGGCGGTGATGTCGGGTCAACAGGATGTCGTCGTGGCGGGCGGGGTGGAGGTGATGAGCCGGGTTCCGCTGGGTTCGGCGAAAGCCGGCGGATCTCCGTATGGTCCGAAAGCCCTTGCGCGCTACCCGGACTTCTCGTTCAACCAGGGCATCTCCGCGGAGCTGATCGCTCAGAAGTGGGGTCTGACGCGGCATCGGCTCGATGAGTTCGCCTCACTCTCGCACGAGCTGGCCGCCGCCGCCCAGGATCGAGGCGCGTTCGACGCACAGCTCGTGCCCGTCGATACCGAGGGCGCCACGGTGACCGCCGACGAAGGCGTGCGCCGCGGGACGAGCCCCGAGACCCTCGCCAGGTTGAAACCAGCCTTTCAGGACGACGGGGTCATCCACGCGGGCAATTCCTCCCAGATCTCCGACGGTGCCGCCGCCGTGCTGGTGACGACACCGGAGCGCGCCCGCGAGCTGGGGGTGACGCCGCTGGTGCGTTACCGCGCGGGCGCGGTCACCGGTGCCGACCCGGTGCTCATGCTGACCGGTCCGATCCCGGCGACCGAGAAGGTCTTGCGCAAAGCAGGTCTGGATCTGTCAGAGATCGGCGTCTTCGAGGTGAACGAGGCGTTCGCGTCGGTACCGCTGGCCTGGCTCGCCGAAACCGGCGCCGACCCGCAACTGGTCAATCCGCTCGGCGGTGCCATCGCGCTGGGTCATCCGCTCGGCGGTTCGGGAGCGGGCCTGCTCGCCCGGATGGTTCATCACATGCGCGACAACGGAATTCGCTACGGCCTGCAGACGATGTGCGAGGGCGGCGGCACCGCCAACGCCACCATCGTCGAACTGGCAGCCTGACCACAAGGAGACATCGGTGCGCCGAGACATCTACACCGAGGACCACGAAGCTTTCCGCGGGCTGGCCAGGGAATTCATCGAGAAGGAGATCGCACCCCACTACGCCGAGTGGGAAAAGGCCGGGCAGATGCCGCGAGAGATCTTCGAAAAGCTCGGTGCGCTAGGTATTCTCGGCGTCGCGATCCCGTCGGCGTACGGGGGAGCGGGGCTGCGGGACTATCGCTACAACGCCGTCCTGCAGGAGGAAGCGGCCCGCGCGCTGGTGACCCTGAGCACGGTGCGCACCCAACTCGACGTCATCCTGCCCTACTTCCTGGAATACGCCGACGAGCAGCAACGCGAACGCTGGTTTCCCGGTCTCGCGAGCGGCGCGTTGCTCACCGCCATCGCGATGACCGAACCGGGCACCGGCTCCGATCTGGCCGGAATGCGCACCTCTGCCGTTCGCGACGGCGACGACTATCTGCTCAGTGGCGCGAAGACTTTCATCACCGGCGGCCTGCTCGCCGACCTGGTGATCGTGGTGGCACGGACCTCGACCGACCCGGACAACCGGCGCGCGGGTCTGACACTGCTGGTGGTCGAGGACGGCATGCCCGGATTCGAGCGCGGGCGGGTGCTCGACAAGATGGGCTGCAAGGTGCAGGACACCGTCGAGTTGTCGTTCGACCAGGTCCGAGTCCCCGCGGCGAATCGACTCGGGGTCGAGGGCGCGGCTTTCGGCTACCTCGGCAACAATCTGTCGCAGGAACGGATGACGGTCGCCGTCGGCTCGGTCGCCCAGGCGCGGGCCGCGATCACCGCGACGATCGACTATGTCAAAGAGCGCAAGGCCTTCGGGAAACCGGTCTCGTCCTTTCAGAACACCAAGTTCGAACTCGCCGCGATGTCGGCGGAACTCGAGGCCGCGCAGACCATGGTGGATCGTGCCGTCCTCGACCTGGTGGCGGGCGAACTGTCCGGCCCCGACGCCGCCCGCGTCAAATTGTTCACCACCGAAATGCAAGGCCGGGTGGTCGATCGCTGCCTGCAACTGTTCGGTGGCTACGGCTATATGACCGAGTACCCGATCACACGGCTCTACACCGATGCGCGGGTGGCCCGCATCTACGCCGGAACCAGCGAGGTCATGAAGGTGATCATCGCCAAATCCCTCGGTCTGTAAGGGATGAGCGGATCTGCCCCACGACCACCGTAGTCGTGGGGCAGATCCCGCTGACCGAGAATGTCACCGGCGCGCGATCACACATTCCTCGATGAAGGACATGACCTTGAGGTGATACGCGGTCGCCGAGTGCCCCATGCTCAGGTTGTGGCCGCTGTCGGCTTGCTCGTTGAGCACTACGCGCGGCGCGGACGTGAACAGGGCGGCGACCTCACCCAACGCGATCGGGTCGGTGCGCCATACCCTCTCGTAGGCGCCCACGGTGAACTGGACCGGAACGCTGACGTTCGCGGCGAGGCGCGCGAAATCGTGCGTCGCCCACCGCGGCATCACGGTGGCTTCATAGGCGGGGCCGGGTGACGCGATCGCCGCACCGCCGAAGATCTCGGTGGGATACAGATGGCTGGGCTGCCAGAGCAGTTCGCGCAGGCGGTCGCCTCGACCGGGTCCCCCTGCCGTCAGGCTACTGAGGGCATCGGGATGGTGTTCTCGGCCGGTGCCCGCCAGTTCGATACCGAGCAACGTCGCGCCGCGCTCGTCGGCGGCCATGCGCACAGCCAACTCGCACCCGGCCGAATGCGCGAGGACGAACAGACCCGCACCGCGGGGCCGCGTCCCGAGTATCCGCTCCACGACGGCATAGGCGAGGTCGACGCGTCGGGAGGCCGGTGCGATTTCCCTCGCGTGCGGTGCCGAACTGCCGTAGCCGGGGCGGTCGATCGCGAGCACGGTGAACCCGAGCGCGGGTGCGGTCCGCAGCAGCGACAGTCGGGGATGGCCGGGGCAGTCGAAGTAGGCGGAGGTGGTCACGCCCCCGTGCACCGCGACGATGACGGCACGAGGATCGGCGGCCTCGGCCAGCAGCGCAGACATCGGGACACCGTCGATATCGACGGTGTGGGAGCTGATCGGGACGTCGTGCGGCAGCCGCACCAGATCGGACCCGGTACTGGTCATAGCTTCGGGTCACTTTCGCAGAGGGTGGGCACGACGGTGAGATGGCCGGCCTCCGCCGAGACCAGTACGGCGCAGGCGGCGATCGTCATGTCGGGCAGCACCGCCTTGGCGTAATGGAAGAAGCTCGCGCGCAGGCGCTGTGCGACGGTGACGTCGCCGTTTGTCGGCGATGGCGATGGGGGATGCATCTCGATCATGGAGACTCTCCATTCAATATGGGAGAACCCTACTCTCGCGCCGGTTTTGCGCGCAAGAGAGCGCAATGACATGCGGTTAGGGTTGCCGGAAGAGGGCATTTCCGCTTCATTGAAGCTGCGGTAGTGTCGGGTTGCGACACCGCAATGTGATCGAATCGGGGCCGCTATCAGAAAGCATTCTCTAATATGAGAATGAGATTACCATCTAGGTCGGGAGAGCACGATGCCGTTGATCGCTTCGGTCGGTACCTATCTGCCGTGCTGGGGTAACGCCGAAAAGCGCGTACCCGGTGACGACGAGGACGCGATCACGCTCGCGGTCGAGGCGGGTCGGGCCGCGATCGCCGCCGGGTTCGGGGTGGAACACGTCGTGCTGGTCAGCCGGGATCTCCCGCTGCTGGAAGGCGGCAACGCCGCGGTGCTGCTGGCGGGACTCGGCTTGGATTCCGAACTCGAGGTGACCGAGCGCCTCGGCGGCGCACCCGCCACCCTGGACGCCCTCGGTTCGGCGCGGCCGCGGACTCTGGTGATCGGCGTCGACCTCGATCCAGCTGGTGCGGCCGCCGCGGTCACGGGCGAACGGGGGTTACAGGTGCGGACCGTGGCGCGCGTCGCACGGAGCCTGCCGGTCCGGGCTCGCTATGCCACCGGCGTCGTGCACGACTACGGCGACCCCCGACTGTTGCGTGAACGTGGACTACTCGGGTCACTGGCCGCCTCCTGGCTCGACACCCCCGTCGCGGTGGCAGGCGTCGATCACGAACAAGCCGCCGACCTGTGTGTCGGTACCCCGCCGCCGCTGCCGACGTTGGGCGCGAGTTCTGGACTGTTCGCGCTGGCGGCGATGGTGGATGCGGGGCAGGCGGGCCCGCTGGTCGGCGTGGAGCAGGGGAGTCTGTCCGCTGTCACGGTCGCGGCGGGCCTGGTGCCGGTACATCGGCACGAACCGGAGCCGCGCGGGAAACCCCTGGCCACGTTCGTGCCCGGCGCCGACATCCCGATCTCCCTGGCCGCCTACGAGCGCGCCTTCGAGGCGAAAGTGCGCTGGGCCGCCGGTCGGCACGCCGACACCGACGAACTGGATTTCCCGCCCCGATATCGGGTCGACGACGACGGTGCGCTGCGCACCGACTACACCCTGGTGCCGTTGCCCCGGACCGCCGTCGTCTACACGTCGGTGACGGTGCATGTGCCGGTGCCAGGGCTGAAGACGCCGTATTCGCTGGTCATCGTCGAACTCGACGAGGTCGGTGTGCGCGCGCTGGTGAAGGTGACCAGCGCCGAACCGGGTTCGGTGGCCATCGGCGACCGCGGCCGCATGGTGTTGCGGCGGGTGGCTGTGCGGTCCGGAGTGCCGGACTACGGCTACGCCTTCGAACCGGAAACCCTCGAACGACAGGAGTCGGCAGCATGAGAAGAGTTGCCATCGTCGGCGCCGGAATGACGCCCTTCGCCGAGCATTTCGCGCTCGGTATCAAAGATCTGGTGCCGATGGCCTTCGCCGATTGCGCGCGCAGCATCGACAAGGGCTTGCGCAAGTCCGATATCCAGGCCGCCTGGTTCGGCGAGCTCGGGACCGCCGACGGGTTCGCCTCCGGCATTCTCGCCGACACCCTCGGCCTGCCCGACATTCCGGTGACCCGCGTCGAAAACGCCTGTGCAACTGGGCACGACGCGGTCCGCAACGCCCTGCTCGGCATCGCCTCCGGCGCCATCGACGTCGCCCTGGTGGTCGGCGCGGACAAGCTGCGCGAGTCGGCGTCCAAGGACATGCTGTGGGAGTGGGAGGCGATGACCCGCGACATGGCCTGGGACTATCCGCTCGGGCTGGTCGCCCCTGCCGGGTTCGCGCTGCACGTGGCCAGGTATCTGCACGAATCGCCTGCCACCCGCGAGCACATGGCCATGGTCGCGGTGAAGAATCATAAGCACGGTGTTCGAAATCTCAAGGCGCGGTTGCGCTTCGAGATCAGTATCGAGGAAGCCCTCGCGGCCCCGACGGTGGTCACCCCGTTCGGACTCTACGATTGCGCGCCGCAGAGCGACGGAGCGGCAGCTCTCGTGCTGGCCGCCGAGGACGTGGTGGATCGCTACACCGACCGCCCGGTGTGGATTCGCGGGGTGGGCCTCGGCATGGATTCGGTGATGCACCAGCACAAGCGGGACATGACGACGTTCCCCGCCACGGTCCGCGCGGCCAAGCAGGCTTTCGGAATGGCTGGGTTGACGCCGTCGGACATCGATGTCGCCGAGGTGCACGACTTCTTCACCGGCATCGAGCTGATGAGCTACGAGGATCTCGGGTTCGCCGACCGGTTCGAGGCCCACAAGCTCGTCGAAGCGGGAGTCACCAGCGTCGGCGGCGCACTGCCGGTGAATCCCAGCGGCGGCTTGAAGTCGAAGGGGCACCCGCCGGGCGCCACCGGCGTCGCTCAGTGCGTCGAGCTGTTCGAGCAGTTGCGCGGCGACGCGGTGAACCAGGTCGATCGAGCGCGCATCGGCTTGGCGCATTCGATCGGTGGTCCCACCGCGGTGGCGGCTGTGACGATCCTGGCCGGGCCGGACACGCGCGACGCGTCTCAGCCGTAGACGATCCGTCCGTCGACGACGGTGGCCGCGATCGGTGGGCTGGGCAGGATCGCGGCCACATCCCCGGGTGCCACCGCCAAGAGCGTCAGATCGGCGACCTCGCCGGGTGCGACGGTGCGCGGCGATGCAGGCCGTTCGGGTCGGCCGAAGAACAGGCCGACCGCCGATCGAAGTGAAAGACGCTCTGCCACATCGCGACCCGAATCCCGGTTGACGGCGGCGTGGATGAGCCGCCAGGGGTCCGCGCCACCGAACGGTGCGTCGGTGCCCGCGGCCACACCCACCTTCGCCGTCAGCAGGGACCCGAGCCGCCACAGATCCGGACGATCCTGGGTGGACACCTCACGCCGATACTGGTCACCTCGTTCGACCAGGAAATGTGGCTGGGTCACTACCGGTACCCGGTTCGCACGCAACCACGCCATCGCCTCGACCGGAATGATCGCACCGTGCTCGATGCGATCGCCGAGACGTACGCCTGCGGCGTCGAGGGCGGTCATCGTCAGAATCAGTTGGACCCTGGTCACACAATGCACGGCCACCGATCGGTCCGCGGCGTGGATCTCGCGGAGGCGAGCGATGAACTGATCGAGGGTCGGCAGGGCCGTGTCGTCGAGCAGAATCTTGGTCGGCCCCAGGGAGAACCGCAGGATCCCCGGGGAAGTGATGGCGGGCGGTGCCATGCAATGAACTCGTTGCTGAATGCGGCCACTGGCCACATCACGGGCGAAATCATCGATATCGGTTTGCCGCAGGCCGGGGGTAGCGTCGGTGACGCCGGTGATCCCCAGTGCCGCAGCGCGCGCGCTGACCGTGGTGAGATCGACGGGCCGGGTGGCGATCTGGGCACCGAGCCAGGCATCCATCCGCCAGAGTCGGCCGTTGACCCGGCCGTCTAGGTCGCGTTCCACCCCTGGCTGTGTGCAGCGCTCCAGCTCTACCGCTGCGCAGGCAGGCGAATTGAGCGTCCAGAGGGCACCGGAGCGATGTTGGATACGGACCGGCCGCCCCGGGATCAAGCGATCGAGTGCCCACCGGTCCAACTCCCCAGCTGCCGACTCGTGGTAGCCGACGCCGCGGATCCACACTCCCTTCGGCAATGTCGCGTCCGCCTGCCGCAGCCGAACCGCCAGATCGTCGACGGTGTGGATCGCCAGGGGGTCGAGCTGGAGTGAATCGGCGGACGCGGCCAGGGAACGCAGGTGCACATGGTGGTCGTGCAGGCCGGGCAGCAGCCACCCGCCGTCCGCGTCGATGTCGTCCTCGCCGGGAAGCGGTCGTAGCCCGGTTCCACATTGGGTGATCGACCTACCGTGCCACCGAACATCGGTGTGTTCGGTCCCGAATATCCGAGCTCGTCGGATGAGCATCAGGCATCACCCGGCCACAGTGGCGCGGGTGCGGCGACGGTGCTGCGTCGTTGTGTCGGTGCGCATTCCACGATCCACTCGTCGCCGTGTCCGCGGACCGAATGAGGTCCGTGCGTGATCGGCGGCGCGGCCGCGAAAGCCGCCGCCGTGGCTTGCATGGACAGGTCGATCAGCACGCCACCACCGCTGTGGCGTGCGCAGGCCACCGCCAGCGCAGCGCAGACACCCGAGAGCGGATCGGCGATCGCGTCAGCGCAGAAGACCGGCTCGCCCTCGTGGCGCCCGACCAGGCCGCCCGCTACCGCGGCGTCGTCACCGAAGGCCACCCGCATCGGTTCGGACCGGCCGTAGCCGGTGAGGCTCAACCAGATCTGCCCGCCGCGGTGCGGGCGGTCCTCGGGTGCGAGGCCGACTTGAGCCAACGCCCGTGGGCGGGACGCCTCGAGCACGATGTCGGCGGAATCGAGCAGTTCTCCCAAGGCTTTTCGGCCCGCCTCGGAGCGGAAGTCGATGGTGCGGAATTCATGTCCGGCGTGCAGCCAGTCGAAGAACCGGGGATCACCGACGCGGGCGCCGTCGGGCCGGTGCGCACCCTCCACCTTGATCACCCGCGCTCCGGCCAGACCGAGTATTCGCGCGCACAGCGGACCCGCCCACATCGATGACAGATCGACGACAACGACACCACGCAGCGATCGCGCGGCGACCGGTTCGGCGATGCGAGAAACGCTCCACGGCAGCACTTTTCGCGGCATAGTGAGCACAGATGCCGGAACGCCGAGCAGTTGCGCTCGTTGTACCAGGTCGACCGCCGATGACCGTGCCGCTGCCGCCTCGAGCGCGGTCCACGGATCTCCGTCGACGATCCCACCGAGAATCGCGGGGACGGCGTCGATGTCGTCGGGGCGGCTCAGCGTCAGGGCGCACCAGCCGTCAGTGGTACGAAGCAGCCTGCTCATGCCGTTCGTCGACCTGCGCCCCGCTCGCCGCAGTCCCGCTCGCCGAGCCCTGCCGGTCAACGCGACCGCCGGGTCGAGGTCGACGCGGTCGCCGAGGTCGTCGGTGATCCACGACAGCGCCCGCAGCGCTGCGCGCAACAGGCTGAAGGCAGGCGCGGGGGACAGGACCGGTGCGGCGTCGTGGCCGGTCAGCGCCATCGCACCGGAACCCGCCCAGGCCAGCACAGGGCAGTCCAGCTCGGCGGGAAAGTCGTCGGGGACGGTGTGGGTGGTCAGGGTGCGGATCCACTCGTCTACCACCGCGTGTGGTGTTCGGTTGTCCGCCTGGGGATCTGATCGCACGTCAGCGCTCCGCATCGGCCACCTGATCGATCAGGCCCCAGTTCAGTGCCGTAGAGGCATCGAGTCGCTGTTCGGTCAGCATCAGCCATGCGGCGCGCCAGCGCCCGATCCGGCGCGGCACGCTGACGGTGCCGCCCGCGCCGGGTATCAAGCCCATCCGCACCTCGGGGAAACAGAAGGACGTATCCGGGGTCGCGGTGACCGTTCCCGCGAACGCGGCGATTTCGGCACCCGCACCGATGCACGGACCGTTGGCGCGGACGACGAGACGGTCGGCGATCCGATCGAGCGCCCGCCACGGTGCGTGATCGAGTCGCACCAGATAGGCGGCGACTATGTCTGTCGCCGAGCCGAATTCGGCCAGATCACCACCGCTGCAGAACACGGGGCCCTCGCCACTGAGTTCGACCGTCGCGATGCTCGGGTCCGCGACTGCCACCTGCGCGGCGGCGAGAAGTTCCTCCCGAAGCCGCGTGCCCAGCGCATTGCGACGCTGCGGGTGATCCAGCACGATCGACAGGTGGTCCGCGCTGCGCCGCAGTCGAACCAGAGGGCGATCGGTAGCGGGTGCGGGCTCGGCGGGCCCGCGTTCGACGAGCCATCGAGCGAATTCGGGGCCGGCGAGCAGCATCGAGTAGGCCGCGGCCTCGGCGGCCAGCGCGGGCGTGGTGTCGCGTTCGATGCTCGCGCGAAGCAGATGGCCGCAGACGAGCGCGGCCCGCGGCGATCGAGCGACAGCGGCACGCAACGACGCAAGGGCGGCATCGATGTTCGCCACGCAGACCACCTCCGAACGGAGGGCCGAGGTCGGCCGGTCGGTCAAGGTCAGCGTGGTGGCGGCCAGGATGGGCCAGACGGTCACGGAAGGTGGTCGCCGCAGGACCCCGACGACGAGCGACGTCGACTCCCGGATTCGAGCGGCCGCCGCCAGCACCGACTCGGGGGACGCAGCGCCGAGGTCGTCGAGTTCGAGCACGACGAGCGGTCTGGTCGGCGCTCCTGAATGCGAGAGCGCGAGCCCGTCGTCCAGCAGCGGATCGATCATCGACTCGGCTGCCGGTCGGCGAGGGTGCGTCGGACATGGAACTTCTGCACCTTGCCGCTCGCGGTCCGTGGAAAGTCCTCGACCTGGTGCAGTTCCTCGGGCCACTTCTGTTTGGCGACACCGGCCCGGTCGAAATGTGCCCGCATCTCGTCGATGGTCGGCAGCAGCTGGCCCGTGCGCAGCCGCACCACGGCGGCGGCGTGTTCGCCGAGGCGGGCGTCGGGCGCGGCGACGACGACCGCCTCCGCGACCGCGGGCATGGTCAGCAAGATCTCCTCGACCTCGAGGGCACTGATGTTCTCGCCGCCGCGGATGATGATGTCGGCCTTGCGATCGGTGATGGTGAGGTACCCGTCCGCATCGAGTTCGCCGATATCGCCGGTGTGGTACCAGCCGTCGGCGTCGAAGGCTGCGGCGGTCAGGGCGTCGTCGGTGTAGCCGAGGCACAGTTCCGGTCCGCGACTGAGGATTTCGCCGTCCTCGGCCAATCGGATCTCCACGCCGGGTAGGACGTCGCCGTCGGTGAACAGACGTTTGTCCGATGCGGCGGTGACCCGTGACCCGGTGATCGAGGGGTGTTCGGTGCTGCCGTAGGAGCGGAAGACCGTGATGCCGAGATCGTCGAGCCGGCGCGTGACCGCCGCGGGCACCGATGACCCACCCAAACCCGCGTACTTCATCCGGGGCAGATGCGCGTCGGAGAAATCGGGATGGTCGAGCAGGCTGGTGACGAAGTACGTCGCGCCGCCGCCGACGGTGAGTCCGTCGCTGTGCATCAGCGCCAGGACGAGCTTCGGATCCCACACATCGGTCAGATTCACCGGTGACCCGTCCAGCACCGGAATCAGGAAGGCGTTGACCATGCCGATGAAGTGCCCGACGGGGGCCGCGGTGAGTTGTTTACCGCGTGCGGGCGGGTACCAGGCGGCCAGCTGCCGGGTTTCGTGACCGAGAGTTTCGTGGCTGTGCACCACGCCTTTGGGCGCGCTGGTGGTCCCCGAGGTGAAGGCGATCAGCGCGGGGCCCGCCGGATCGGTCGCCAGGAACCCGGGCATCGGATCATCGGCGAGCAGCTCGTCGAAGTCGCGTCCCACGACGCCGACGATCGGGATGTCGGCGCAGAGATCGGCCTGGTACTCCAGGCGCCCGAACCGCTCGGCCGTGATGAACACCCGTGGCGCGACCGCCTCGAGAATGTAGGTGAGTTCCTTGCGGCCGTAGAAGTGCACGATGGGCACCACCACAGCGCCCAGGAAGGCCGAGGCCCAGAAGGTTGCCGCGGCCTCCATCCAGTTGGGCAGTTGGAACGCCACGACGTCGCCGGGACCGACTCCGCGAGCACGCAGGCCGGCGGCGAGACGCCGAGCCCGATGCTCGACCTCGCCGAAGGTGCCCGACCAGGGGCGCTCGGCCGAGTGCACCCGGAACTCGGTGTCCGGTGCGGCGGCGAGACCGCGCGTGAGCAACTCGCCGATCGATTCGCCGGTCCACCACCCTTGTGTTCGGTAATGCTCGATCAAGTCGGCGGGAATGCTGCGCACGTGAGACTCCAATGCCCGATCCGAGGTCCTGCGGCGATTATGTTATTCTCTGAAATCAAGAATGACAATCTCGCGATGGGAGAATCTCAGATGGTCGACCTCGAGTTGGATGAGGGTGTCGCGGTCGTCACGATCGATCGACCACAGGCCCGCAACGCCATCGCGCCGAGCACCATGGACGAGCTCGACGACGCGCTCGACAAGGCGAAAGGCGCGCGCGCCCTGGTCATTCGAGGGTCCGGTGACCGCGCGTTCGTCTCCGGCGGCGACCTGAAAGAACTGAGCGCGCTGCGCACCGAGGAACAGGCCGCCGCGATGGCGTGGCGGATGCGGTCGATCTGCGACCGGCTGGCGAATTTCCCCGCCCCGGTGATCGCCGCGCTGAACGGGCACGCGCTCGGTGGCGGTGCCGAAGTCGCTGTCGCCGCGGACATCCGGATCGCCGCCGACGACATCAAGATCGGATTCAACCAGTCCGCCCTGGCGATCATGCCCGCCTGGGGTGGGGCCGAGCGGCTCGCCGCCCTGGTCGGCAAGAGTCGGGCATTGCTGCTCGCGGGTGCCGGGACCATTCTCGCGGTGGCCGAGGCCGAGCGACTGGGGCTGGTGGACCGGGTGCTGCCACGGGCCGATTTCGAGGCGGGCTGGCGCGCGACGGCCCGATCGCTGGCGACCGCGCAGGCCGGCGAGATCAAGCGAGTCGTCGCCGGGGTGTCGGCACAGGAGGCCGTCGACGCCTTCGCTCGGTTGTGGGTGGCCGATGAGCACTGGGTCGCCGCCGACGCGGTGCTCACTCGGCGCACCTAGCCCACGATCACCCGTCGGCGGGCAGAAACGGAACAAGCGCGGCCTCGGCGGGCACCGCGAACGAGTTCAGGGCCATCGCGAGCATCGTGTACGTGCCGACGACGAACACCAGATCCATCAGCTGGTGTTCGTCGAACTCGGTCGCCAGGGCGTTCCAGGTGTCCTCGCGCACCACGCCGTCGGCGAGCAGTTCGTCGACGGCGGTCAGCAACCGCCGATCGGTCGCCGACCACCCCGGTGCGGCCGGGCCCTCGGAGATCCGGGTGATCTCCTCGGGTCCCAGACCCGCGCCCTCGGCCAGGATCACGTGCTGTGCCCACTCGTAGCCGCACCGCCGGACCGCCGCCACCCGCAGCACGAGCAGCTCCCGCTGCCGGGCCGTGAGCGTGGAGCCGGACAGGAAGTGCCCGGTGAAGGTTAGAAACGGTTTCGCCAGCGCCGGATACCTGGCCAGGGTGCCCAGGAGATTGGCGCCGCTCTGGCGGCCGCCGGACGGCTCGGCCCCGGAGGCGGCCGCGGTGCGGAATCCGGCCAGGAAGGTGGTCATCTCGGTGGACCATTCCGCCGTCGGCAGCGGCGAGATGCGTGGCTGCGCGGGATCGTCGGTCGCGGTCATGTGTTGCGCCCGCCGTTGACGCCGATGACCTGGCCGGTGAGATAGCCGGCTTCCTCGCTGACCAGGAACGCGCACGTGGCGGCGACATCGGCGGGAGTGCCGATCCGGCCGACCGGGGTGCGCGCGATCTGGGCGTCGACGTCGATGAACCCGCGCTCCTCCGTTCGGCGCAGCATCGGTGTGTCGATGAAACCCGGCGGGATGGTGTTCACCGTGATCCCCCGCTTGGCGAATTCGAGCGCCAATACCTTGGTCAGGCCGACCACGCCGGACTTCGCCGAGACATAGCCCGCCAAACCGGCTGCGCCACTGTGGATACTCGACGACGAGATGTTGACGATGCGGCCCCAGCCCTGCTCGATCATGTCCGGGATCACCGCCTGACAGCAGTCGAACGTCCCCGTGAGATTGATCGCAAGGGCCCGGCTCCAGGCCGCCGCGGTGATGTCGAGGAACGGGCCGTCCAGGGTCAGTCCGGCGCTGTTCACCAACACCGTCGGGCGGCCGAGGCGCGCGCGTACTTCGGCGAGACCGGCATCGATGGCCGTGCGGTCGGTGACATCGACGGTCAGGCCGATGGCCTTGCCCCCGGCGTTCTCGATCTCCGCCGCTGCCGCCTCGGCCGCGGCACCATCGATGTCGAAGATGGCGACGAGAGCGCCGTCCGCGGCCAGCCGGGTACTGATCGCACCGCCGATCCCGGAGGCGCCGCCGGTGACAACGGCTGTGCGAGAACTCATGTGATCGCCTCCTCGCCCCGCAGGGTGGTGCGGTGCATTCGGCGAGGTTCGCGCCGGTCGAAGGCGCAGGCCCGGTGGACCAGGCCGCGGTTGTCCCAGATCACCAGGTCACCGACCGACCAGGCATGGCGCAGAACACGATCCGGGGCCGTGGCTCGCTCCTGGAGGTCGGCCAGCAACGCACCGCCCGCCTCGGTGTCCATGCCGAGAACGTGCGAAGCGGTCGCCCCGAAAACCAGTGAGCGACGCCCTGTTTCGTGCTTCCACACCAGCGGATGTTCACGGACCGTCCGCGAGGCCCACTCGCTCAGCTGTTCCGCGGTGGGTTCCGGGTAGGTCAGCCGCTGGATGGCCTCGAAGGTATGGACCACCCGCAGTCCGGCGAAATCCCGCTTCTCGGTGTCGGAAAGAGTGTCGTAAGCGGCGTAGGTGCTGGCGAACTCGGTCTCGCCGCCCTGGGTCGCGATCACGTGGGCACTGAGCATCGACGCCTTCGCCGGGATGGCGTCCAGCGCCCCGTCCAGGTGCCAGAAATCGTTGCTGGCGAAGTATTCGGCGTTCGGATTGTCCGGGTCGAAACTGATCTGCATGACATCGGGATTCGCGTAGAGCGGGAACTGCACCAGCTCGCCCAGGCGGCGACCGAACGCCGCCTGCGCCTCGTCGCCGATGTGCAGTTCGCGAAACAGCAGGACGCCGTGCTCCTCGAGAGCCGCCATGCACTCCGCGGGGACATCGGGGTCGGTCAGCAGCCGGTCGATGTCGGCGTCGAGCACTTCGACGCCGACGGTGTCGCTCAGCTTCTTCGTGGCAAGGGTTGGCATCGCGCTCCTCATTCCTCCGGCGGTGCGTACCCGAGTACGCCCTTGATCTCGAGGTAGTCGTGGAAGCCGAATTCGCCCCACTCGCGGCCGTTGCCGCTCTTCTTGTAGCCGCCGAAGGGAACCTCGAAGTCGAACCCGTCGTTGATCGAGACCGACCCCGCTCTGATCCGGCGGGCCACCGCACGCGCCTGCACCAGATCGGTGCCTGCGACGAAGCCGGCCAGCCCGTAGTCGGTGTCGTTGGCGATGTCGACGGCGTGATCGAGATCGTCGTAGCCCAGGATCGTCAGAACCGGCCCGAAGATCTCCTCGCGGGCGATGGTCATGTCGTTGGTGACCTCGGCGAAGACTGTGGGCCGCACGAAGTAGCCGGTGCTCAGGCCCTCCGGCCGCCCCGGCCCGCCCGCCACCAGTGTCGCGCCTTCGCCGATGCCCTTCTGGATCAGCGCCTGGATCTTGTCGAACTGCGCGCCCGATACCACGGGGCCGATGGCGAAATCACTCAGCGGATCACCGACGGTGACCCCCTCGGCCGCGCCACGGGCGACCTCGATCGCCTCGGCCATCCGTGAATGTGGCACCAGCATGCGCGAAGGCGCGCTACAGGTCTGGCCCGAGTTGAGCATCATGCTCACCACGCCCTTGCCGACGTTCTCGGCGAAGGCGTCGTCGTCGAGAATGATGTTGGGGCTCTTGCCGCCGAGCTCCTGGGTGACCCGTTTGACCCCGGCCGCCGCGTTGCGCGCGATGTCGATGCCCGCCCTGACCGACCCGGTGAAGGAGACCATGTCGACGTCGGGATGACTCGTCAGCGGCACGCCGACGGCGAGGCCGTCACCCTGCACCAGGTTGAACACCCCGGCGGGAACACCGGCGGCATCGAGGATCTCGGCAAAGATCTGCCCCGTGAACGGTGACAGTTCCGAGGGCTTGAGCACCATCGTGCAGCCGGTGGCCAGCGCCGGGAACACCTTCACCGCGATCAGGTTCAGCGGCCAATTCCAGGGAGTGATCAGAGCGCACACCCCGATCGGCTCCTTGACGATCAGCGAGGCGCCGCGCTGTTCGTCGAAGCGGAACCGCTCGAGAATGTCGATCGTGGTGCTCAGCTGGCCCGCCCCCAGATCCACCTGGAATCCGTTGGCCAGGGCGGCCGGTGCCCCCAATTCCTCCATCAGCGCCGCCCCGAGGTCGGGGGCGCGCTTCTGATATTCGGCGAGGACGGCGCGCAACAGCGCGATCCGTTGCGCGGGATCGGTGCTCGACCAGCCGGGGAAGGCGGCGCGCGCGGCGGCGACCGCGCGATCCACATCTGCCGCGGTGCCGACGGCCACGGTGCCGCACACCTGTTCGGTGGCCGGGTTCACCACATCCATGGTGTGCGGCTCGGCGGGGTCGATCCACTGTCCGTCGATATAGAACGTCAGATATTCACGCATGATTTCCTCACTGAGTTCCTTCCGCATACCAGGTGCGGAATTCGTCATAACTCGGCATTTCTTCCGAATTCGCCTTGGGGTCGACCGCGACGTGGATGACGCCAGGTCGTCCGCTGGCGTAGGCGCGCTTGATGGCGGGGGCGATGTCCTCGTCGCGGTCGACATATTCGCCGTAGCAACCGAAACCCTCGGCGACCTTGTCCAAGCGGGTGTTCGTGCTCCAGTGGACGCCGGTCTCGAGCGAACCCTGTCCATAGGTGCGCTTGTAGACGCCGACCTCGAGCCCCCACGCGTAGTCGACTGCGACCACGCAGACCAGCGGAAGGTTCAGCCGCGCCGCGGTTTCCAGTTCGGCGATGTGGAACTGGAACGAGGAATCGCCGGTGATCAGCATCAGCGGCCGCTTGCCGCCGTCGGCCACACCGGCGCCGACGGCGTAGGGCAGGCCGGTGCCCAGATGCCCGAAGTTCTGATTCCACATCACGTCATGGGGTTTGGCCTGGGAGTAGGTCCAGCCGAAGATGGTGGTCGCGCCGCCGTCGCGCACCATGATGCCGTCGGCCGGGAACGACTTCGTCGCTTCCACGATCAGCCGCGCCGGGTGCACCGGCGACATCCCCGACGGCGCGGTCTCGGCCAGTTCGGCGAGCTGGGCCGCATCCTGTTCGATCCAGCCCGCGAGCTCGGGAGTGGGGGTGCGCGGGGTCTCGCGCAGCGCCTCGACCAGCTGCGGGACGATCGCGCGCAGGTCGCCGACCAGCGGCACGTCCACCGACCGGTTCACCCCGATGGCCTCGGGGTCCTGCTCGACGAGGATCCACTTGCGGGCGGCCTCGTTGGCGACCCAGTGCCTGCCGCGTCCGTAGTGCACCGGTTCGCCCAATTCGGTGCCGATGGCCAGGCACAGATCGGATTTCACCACCGCGTCGATCGCCGCCGCCGAGAAACCGTACGGGAAGGTGCGGTCCTCGAGCCCGGCGATGAAGGAGGTGCCGCCCGAGGTCTGGATGACCGGGCAGGCCATGGCCTCGGCGAGCGCGCGGACCGACGCGCCCGCGCGCGTGGTGTGCACGCCGTGCCCCACGAGCAGCACGGGCTGGCTCGCCGCCCTGATGTACTCGACCGCCTCGGCGATCCGGTCCGGCCCTGCCGTCTGCCCGACCAGGCGATAGGCCGAGGGCGCCAGCGCGGGTGCGACGTCGAGTTCTTCCTGGATCACGTGCGAGGGGTACTCGATGTACACCGGACCCGGGGTGCCGGAGAGTGCCTTGCGCAGACCCTCGCGGATGACCTCGTCGGTCTGGTCGGCGTATTCGATACTGGCGCAGTACTTCACCGACGGCTCGAACAGCGCGGCCTGCTTGACGAACTGGATACGGCCGCGCCGCACCCGCTGCTCGGTGATCCGCGCGCGCTGCCCGCCGAGGAAGATCACCGGCGAGTTCTCGACCTTGGCGCACATCATCGCGCCGGCCAGATTGGCGACGCCGGGGCCGAGCGTGCCGATGCACACCGCTGCTTTTCCGGTCATCCGGGAGACGGCCTCGGCCATGAAACCGGCGGACTCCTCGTGGTGCGGGGCCACCACCTGCCACCCGCGTTCTTCGGCGAGGTGGAACATGTGCACGAAGTTCGGATCGGGAATGCCGAAGAGGGTGTTGATCCCTTCGGCCTCGAAGAGTTGCAGAATGCGTTCGTAGACTTTAACCGACATGCGTGCTGCCCTCCATGGCTGTCGCGAAGCTCTTGGTGATGTGGTCGAGATGGCCGGAGGGAACCACCGGCAGGATCCACGGGTTCTCGGTCGCGCGGATCGCGTCGATCCGCGCGCCGACCTCCTCGATCGACCAGGACGGTTGGTACACCCCTGGGGTCTCGGCGATGAACGCCCGCGCCACCCGTCCGGCGATCGACACCAGCATTTCGCCGGTGATCGAACACGATTCGTGCGCGAGCCACCCCACCACCGGCGCCGCCAACTCCGGGTCCATGGGCGGGTAGGCCGAGGTGTCGATGCCTTCGGCGAGGCGGGTGAGCGCGGCGGGAACGATCACGTTGCAGCGGACGCCGTGTTCGGCGCCCTCGAGCGCGACCACGTTCGACAGTCCGATCAGACCCGCCTTGGCCGCGCCGTAGTTGGCGACCCGGTGGTTGCCGTACAGCCCGCCGATCGACGAGGTGAGGACCACCCGGCCGTATCCGGCGGCGCACATCAGCGGGAAGGCGGGCCGCACCACATGGAACGCGCCGCGCAGGTGGACATCGAGCACGGCGTCGAAGTCCTCGTAGGTCATCTCCGAGAGTGGCGCGTACCGGTTGTTGCCCGCGTTGTGGACGATGATGTCGATCCGGCCGAAGGCGTCGAGCGCGGTCCGCACGATCGCCTGACCGCCCTGCGCGGTCGCCACCGAATCGGTGCAGGCCACCGCCGTACCGCCGGCGTCCGTGATCTCGCGGACCACCGCCTCGGCGACCCCGGCGTCGCCGCTGTCGCCGCTGATGGTGCTGCCGGGGTCGTTGACGACGACCCGGGCACCCTTCGCGGCGAGCAGCAACGCGTAGGCGCGGCCCAATCCTCTTCCGGCGCCGGTGATCACGGCGACTCTGCCCTCGAAACCGAATTCAGACATGGTGCGCTCCGTTCACCGCGCGCCTCATCGGGCCGGTTCGGGCGGGGTGCCGAGGGCGAGGCCGGGCAGCTCGCCCGTGTCGCGCCACGCCTGGAGCAGATCCTCGAAGGCGTAGAAGCCGGGCCAGTACGGGTCACCGAGGTGGGATCGGATCTGCTGCTCGCCCTCGTTGTTGTAGTAGCCGGGGGTGCACTCGCGCTGAAAGTTGCTGTTGTCGATCGCGCTCTCGCGCACGGTGGTGCACCACTGCTCCTGCGCCTCGGCCGTGGGTTCCACCGTGGTCGCGCCACGGGCCAGCGTTTCCTTGATGATGTAGGCGATGTGGGTGGCCTGCTGCTCGAACATCGCCGTCGTGCTCGCGGTCACCCCGCCCTGGACGAAGCCGGTGAAGAACTGGTTCGGGAAGCCGGTGGTCATCGTGCCGTGCAGGGTGCGATATCCCTTTGCCCAGTGGTCGTAGAGCGAGAGCTCGTCGCGGCCCGCGAACGGGGCGATGCCGAAGCGCCGGTCGAGGTCGGTGGTGATCTCGAAGCCGCTGGCGAAGATGATGCAGTCGACCTCGTGTTCGACACCGTCGGCGACGATGCCCCCGGCGGTGATCCGTTCGACGCCCTTGGTGCCCGACACGTCGACGAGGGTGACGTTGGGGCGGTTGAAGGTGGGCAGATAGTCGTCGTTGAAACAGGGCCGCTTGCACAGGAATCGGTAGTACGGCTTGAGCGCTTCGGCCGTGGCCGTATCGGTGACGACGGCATCGACACGGTCGCGCACCCGCTGCATCGCCTGATAGTCCAGCAGTTCCCGAAGCTCCATGAACTTCTCCGGCGTCAGGTCCGCCCAGCCGCCGGTGCGGTCGAGGTGATCGCGCACATTGCGGCTGACCTCGGTCCATCCGTCGCAGACCAGATCGTTCTGACCGGGACCGTAGGCTTCGAACGCGCCGGTGTGGAAGTTGCGACGCAACTCCTCCTGCCAGCCCGGCTGCAAGGTCTGTGCCCACGCGGGGTCGGTCGGCACGTTGCCGCGCTCGTAGATGTAGGACGGGGTGCGCTGAAAAACGGTCAGGTGCTGCGCGGAGCGGGCGAGGTGGGGGATCGACTGCACCCCGCTGGCGCCGGTGCCGATGATCGCCACCCGCTTGTCGGCGAGCTTGTCCAGGCCGCCGCGCATGTCGCCGCCGGTGTAGGCGTAGTCCCAGCGCGCGGTGTGGAAAGTGTGGCCCGCGAAATCGGCGATCCCGGGGATGCCGGGGAGCTTGGGCCGGTTGAACGGGCCCTGGCACATGATGACGAAGCGCGCGCGGATCTCGTCGCCCCGGTTGGTGCCGATCCGCCAGCGTTGAATCGACGCGTCCCACGTCATCGAACGGGTCAGGGTGCCGAAGATCGCCTTCTCGTAGAGGCCGAAGTGCTTGCCGATGCGTTGGCAGTGCTCGAAGACCTCGTCGCCGAAGGAGTACTTCTGCTGGGGGATGTAGCCCACTTCCTCGAGCAGCGGCAGGTAGCAGTAGCAGTCGGTGTCGCACTGGATGCCGGGGTAGCGGTTCCAGTACCAGGCGCCGCCGAAATCACCGGCGTGCTCGATGATGCGGAAGTTCTCCACCCCGGCACCGGTGATCCGGGCCGCGGTGACGAGTCCGGCCAGTCCGCCGCCGAGGATCGCGACATCGATGTCCTGCGAGATCGGCGGCCGCGCTACGACCGGGGTGTAGGGATCGGACTCGTGGTACTCGGCGAATTCCGCCTCGGCCTCCACGTACTGCTGCTGGCCCTCCGGGCGGATCCGCTTGTCGCGCTCGGCGAGATACCTCGCTCGGAGCGCGTCGCGATCGACCTCGGGCGTCTGCGTCGGTTCGCAGGTGTGCATGGCGAATTCCTCGGTGTGATGCGGTGTTTCGGGTGAGCGGGCACGGGACTCAGGCGAGATCGCGCGGTGCGCCGGTGCCCATGTAGGTGGCCAGGTTGTGGTGCAGGTTGACGACGCTGCGTTCGCGATACGGGTTGGGCTTGGGTCCGGAGAACCCGCGCGTCTTCATGCCCCGTTGGACCGCGGCCATGTTGGAGAAGTCCTGGGGCAGCACCGTGCGCCACGCCGGATCGTCCTCGGCGGTGTACTCCCACTCGGTCTTCGGCTCCTGGCCCGCCGGGAACAGTTCGTAGACCGCGGCTTCGAAGATGCACTTGTCCGGGTCGTAGCCGAAGGGTCTGGCGCTGTAGCAGAGCATGTTGTTGAGCGCGTGACCGATCTGGAAGTTGGGAAAGATCTGCCATGCGGTACCGGCGGCGGCGACCACCTGTGGGTCCACCGTCGGCCACACCACTCCGCGGTCGGCGTCGTAGTTCCTGGCCGATTGCAGCCAGTGCTTGAGCACCTGATCGGCCGGCGTGCCCTCCGGCAGTTCGGCTACCAGTCGATTCGCGGCGTCGACCAGGGTCCTCGTGGTGTTGGTGTTGGCGTTCTCCCAGGTGAAGTTCTGTAGTTCGGCCGTGGACATGCGGGCGTCCGGCCCGGCCCCGAGTCGCAGTTTCGCCTGGTTCTCCTCCATACCTTTCGGTGCGTCGTAGCCGATGTTGCTGTGCTTGCCCTGGGCGCGCGACCATCCGAGGAAGTTGCCGAAGTTCATGAACTCGGGGTGGGTGTAGGGCACGTGGTAGGTCTCCATGAAGGCCTCCAGCGCGACCTTCCAGTTGCAGTCGAAGACCAGCCAGCGCCGCCAGCGGTAGCGCATGTTCTCCAGCTGGAACGGATCGAGCAGGCCCGCGGCCGGTTCCAGATAGTCCCGTAGCGGTTCGGCGTCGGGGTCCATGGTGATCCAGATCCACCCGCCCCAGGTGTCGACCCTGACCTCGGAGAGCTTGGTTTTGTCCGGGGTCAGACCGCGCGGCCAGTCCTGCTGCTCGGCCGCGAAGGTGTTGTTGCCGTCCAGGTCGTAGCGCCAGCCGTGGAAGCCGCAGACGAATTGCTTGCAGCTGCCGCGTGTCTGGCGCGCGTACGGGGCGGTGTCGACCAGCCTGCGACCTCGATGCGAGCAGACGTTGTAGTGCGCGCGAAGGGTGTCCGGCGCCGACCGCACCACGATGATCGAGTCGTCGAGGATGTCATAGGTGAGGAAATCTCCGACCTTCGCCAATTCCTCGACCCGGCCGACCTGCTGCCATACCTTGGCCCACAGTTTGTCGCGTTCGGCGCGGGCGTACTCCTCGGACAGATAGGCCTCGACGCCGATCGTGCTCGGGGTCGACAGCGCTTCTTCGGTTGCGGCGACCGCGGATTCGATGTTGTCGACAGTGTCGGTCATGGCTTCTCCTCACGGGTGATGGCGGCTCGGAACGCGGCGTCCTCGAGGAACAGGGAGGTGTGGTCGGCGTCGAGGTGGGTCCACTTGAGGTCGAGCCCGCCGTCGACCAGCAGGGTCTGGCCCGTGATGTAGGTCGACAGGTCCGAGAGCAGGAACAAGATCGCGCCCGCCTGCTCGTCGGGTCGACCGCGTCGACCCATGGCGATGGCCCGGCGGTCCCGCTCGGCGTCCTCGCCGACATAGGTGGCCGAGGCCGGGGTCTTGGTCACTCCGGGGGCCACGGCGTTCACCCGGATTCCGTCGGCGGCGAGTTCGACGGCCAACGTCCGGGTCGCGGCCACCAGCGCGGCCTTGGCTGTGCCGTAGCCGATATGGAAGGGCGCGGTGTTCATCCCGCTGATCGAGGAGATCGAGACGATCGAGCCGGGGCGCTGTCGTGCTTTCAGTTCGGCGGCCACAGCCTGACTCATGAAGAACATCGTTTCCAGGTTCTGGGTGAACAACGCGCGCCAATCCGCGCGGCTCACCCGCAGCGCGGGCATCCACGTCGCCGGCGCGGCGCCGCCCGCGACATTGACCAGCCCGTGCAACTCGCCCTCGGTCTCGCGGATCTGCGCGAGTACCGTGGCGATGCCGTCGTCGGTCGAGGCGTCGGCGGCCACCGGAACAATCGAGAGCCCCTGCGCCACCAGTGGATCGAGGTGGGTGGCGAGGTTGTCCGGAGATCGGCTCACCGCGATCACGGTGGCCCCGGCTCGGGCGACCATCTCGACCACCGAGGTCCCGATCCCGCCGCCCGCCGCACCGGACACGACGACGACGCGTCCGGTGAGATCGGTCGGCACGGCCCGGCTCATGTCGTGCGCCGCAGCGCGAGCACGCTGCCTTCGGCGTCGGCCGACAGATACAGCGTGCCGTCGGGTCCGGCGGTGATCCCGGCGAAGGGGCCCTGCGGTCCGGAGAACGGCGGCAATCCGCGCAGCGGCTTGGGTGTGACTCCGGGCGGAGCGCCGACCGGCAGGTTCTGAGCGAGCGTGGTGCGCACTTTGGTCGCGAGATCCACGCTGATCAGCGACTTGCTGCCGACATCGACGACATAGAGCGCGCCCTCGCGCACCAGGATTCCCTGGGGCTGCTCCAGTCCGTCCACCACCGTGTCGACGCCGGCGCTGCTCACCGAAACGATGCGTCCCGCACCGGATTCGGCGACCAGGTAGGTCCCGTCCGGTGTGAACGCGACGCCGATCGGCTGGTGCAGGTCGGCGGCCAACTGTTCGACGCGGCCGCCGGATCGCACGGCCAGCACCCGGCCCGTACCGAACTCCGCGGCGACGATGTCACCGCTGGGTGCGACCGCGACACCGTAGAGCTGGTCGAGTTCGTCGGCCAGCACCTCGCTCTCCTGGGTCGCGGGCCGGTAGCGCGTGATCTGACCGCCCGAGGTGGTGACGATGAATTCGCCCGCGCCGACGGCTGTTACGCCGCGGATGAAGCCCGGATAGCCGGGGCTGAACAGCATCCCCGCCGACTCGGGCGCGCGCCCCGGCCGCAGGACATAGAAGTAGGTGCCGTCGGCGACGTAGAGTTCGCCGTCGCTGTCGACGGTGAGATCCAGCGGCCAGTTCAGGCCGCCGGGCAGGGTGGTGCGGGTCCGGCCGCCGTCGAGGATCTCGGTGATCTCGCCGGTGAAGTTCGAGACGAACAGCCTGCCGTCGACGAAGGTGCAGTTGTCCAAACCGGGGTTCAGCGTGGCCAGCACGGTGCGCTCGCCGGTGCGGGGATCGATGCGCAGCACCTCGCCGGTACTGACCTGGGTGGAGACGATGTTGCCCGCCGCGTCGAACTTCACCGAGTCGGGGACACCGAGATCGCCCACCACTCGTTCGGGTTCGCCCCCGAGCGGGTCGATGCGCCAGATGTCGTTGGTGCCCATCACCGGGTAGTAGAGGAGCCCGTCGGGACCGACCTCCATGGCGTTGGGCATCGCGAGGTTCTCCGCGAGAACGCGGGGCTCGCTGCCGTCGGTGAACAGTTCCATCAGTCGCCCGCCGACACGACATTCGTTGACGAACAACCTGTTCTGATGCACGGTGATGCCGTTCGCGCTCGGCAGGTCGTCGCGCAGAACCCGAGTGTGGCCGTCGGCGCCGCGCATGCTGACGCGCCCGTCCATCACCTCGGTGGCGAACAGATTGCCGTGGTCGTCGAAGGCCAGATCGTCGGGCGCGATGATGTCGCCGCCCTTGGCGCTGATCGTCTCGAGTCGACCGGTCGTGATGTCGAGTGCGCTGATCTGGCTGCCGGTCACCTGGGCGACATAGACGCGCCCGTCGGGGCCGGTGCGCAGACCGTTCGCGCCGAAGAGCCGGCTCGGCGGAGTGAGGCGTTCCAAGCTCCACCCTTCGGCGAGGCTCATTGCTGTGGTGTTGATGTAGCGCGCCCCTTGCGTCACGGTGGGGCCTCCTCCGGGGTGAGAGCGTCGGGGTCCGCGAGGGGTGGCGTCGCACTCGGCCGGATCGCCGGATCGTGATGCGGACCACTTCGTCGGTGGATCGGAGCCTGCCAGTAAGTGGTGAGCATTACAAGTATTGTTATCCTTGTAAGGATTGTTTAGCATGCGCGACGAGAGAGAATCGCAATCTCATTCCTTGCAAGTCGCACTCTACCGCTGTTGACGTGCGCTTTTGGGGAGAACTGTCAGGAGATATGGGCGTGAGTGAGCGCCGAGTCCGGCGGCAAGGGCGGCGAGGCGAGGCTGGTGTCCGTCAGCCGGGGTGAACGCGGTGGCGTGCGGCCGTTGAGCGTCGTGGCGCTAGCGACGGCACGGCAGGGGTGAATGTTGTTGTGCCCCGCCGTGATCCGGCAACCGGCATCGGCCTTGATTCGAACGCGTGAAGTCGAGGGAGTCCGACCCGGGCCGCGGGTGCGGCTAGATGCGTGCGCGGTGGCTGGACTGGATCGACTGGCGCGACATGGCCGACGAGGCGTTGACGACGCCGCCGTCGAAACGTTCGAGCACCACTGCCTGCGTCGCGGCCAGGTGTGCGCGCGCCAGCCGCTCGGCCTCCTCCGCTCGACCCGCGGCGATCTCGTCGACGAGCCGGCGATGGAAGCGCACAGCGTCTTGCGCGTCGGCCTCGGAGGGGTACTCGCCGCGTCGAGTCGTCGCTTCCGCCCAGGCTTGCTCCTGTGCCGACCAGAGGGCCACGAGTGTGCTGACGACGTACCGGACGGTCACGTTCGGCGTGAACGAGACGACGAGATCGTGGAACTCGCGGGCGGATTGGGTGAAGGCCACGCCGTCGCCGACCATGGTGGCCGAGGCGTCGACCGCGGCTTCGAGGGCAGGGACGACCACCTCGGCGCGGTCCTCGCGCCGGGCGCATTCGGCGGCGCACATCGGCTCGAGCGCCTGTAGTCCGGACGCGAGATCGCCCAGTGTCACCCGGGCGCCCTGGAGGGCGAGGCCGAGGTGATAGGCCGCCGAGACCTCGTCGGGTCGGTGTACCTCGGCGCCGCCGACATTGCCTCGGCGGACCGTGACCAGGCCCTCGGTCTCCAGGATGCGCAGCGATTCCCGGATCGAGGGATAGCTGACGCCGAAGTCCTTGACCAGTTGATCCTGGGTCGGGAGACGGTAGTTGTCGTCGGAGAGGATGTGGTCGCGCAGTTCCGCCGCGACGGTTTCCGCGATGCGGCGCTGCGGAACCCGGCCCCGTCTCGGGGTGGTCAACGAACCCGCCGATCGTCCATGCCGGGAGTGTAATTGATCGCGGGTCAACCATTCAAGTATTGCTATCCTTATCGTGTCAAATATTGCTATCCTTATGAGGATTAACTACAGTCTGATCATGGATTTCACGATGGGTACGGCTGCCGCGGACCTGCGGGGGGAGCTGCGCCGACTGGTGGACGAGCACGTCCCGGCTGATTTTCTGGGCGCCTTCACCGACGATCCGGCCGATTTCGCTGCTGCCCAGCGGTTTTCCCGTCTGCTCGCCGAACGGGGTCTGCTCTGTCTGGCCTGGCCCGCCGAGTTCGGCGGCCGCGATGCCTCGCTCTGGGAACAGACCGTGGTGCGCGAGGAGATGTGGGCGCATCACGAGCCCCGCGGCGCGCAATACATGGGCGTGAACTGGGTGGGGCCGACGATCATGCGACACGGCACCGCGGCCCAGCAGCGGACCCATCTGCCCCCGATCGCGCGCGGGGAGGTGATCTGGTGTCAGGGTTTCAGCGAGCCGGATTCGGGCTCGGACCTGGCGTCGTTGCGCACCGCGGCCCGCCGCGACGGTGACGGCTGGCGGATCTCCGGTCAGAAGGTCTGGACCTCCTACGCCGCGATGGCCCAGTGGTGCTTCCTGCTGGCCCGGACCTCGACCGGGGAACGCAAGCAGTCCGGTCTGACGATCTTTCTCGTCCCGATGTCCAACCCGGCCATCGTCGTTCGCCCGATACGCTCCATGATCGGCCCGCACCACCTCAACGAGGTCTTCTTCGACGATCTGCGGGTCACCGAAGCCGATGTGCTCGGCCCGGTCGACGAGGGCTGGAAAGTGGTCCAGGAGGTGCTGGCCTTCGAGCGGGTGGGTATCGCCCGCTACGCCCGGTGCGAACGTCTGCTGCGCGCCGCGCCCACGGCGCTCGGTGACCGGTGGGACGAACTGCCCGCCGAACTGCGTGGCCGGTGGGCGCGCATGCTGACCCATTGCCGGCGGGCTCGGTTGCTCGCCTATCGGGTGCTCGCGCTGCAACGTGTCGGCCGGGTACGTCCCAGCGACGCCGCGGCCTATCGGATCGCGGTGACCACCCTCGACCAGGACAGCGCCGAGGTGCTGGTGGAGATCGCCGCCTACGCCGGATCGACCGAATCCTCGAATGATGAAGGGCTTCAACGGTTCCGCCGCGAGTCCGAGGAGCACTGGCGCTATTCGCAAGCCGCGACCGTGGCCTCGGGAAGTATCGAGATGCAGCGGATTCTGCTGGCTCGAGCATTGCTGGCGGTGTCGTGAACATCGATCTGAGCGCGGATGCGCTCGAGTTCGGCTCGCAGGCCTCGCGCGCGCTGGAAGCGGCGGGCGGTGACCAGTTGGTTCAGCTCGCGGAGCGTGAACCGGGGCGGCGCGCGAGTCTGGTCGCGCCGGTGCTGAGTGGACTGGGTGCCTGGGATCTCGACCCGCGCAACGATGCCGACGAGCTGGAGGCGGCGGCTGCGCTGTGCCGTAGCGCGGGCTATTGGGCTGTGCCCTATCCGCTGGCCGAACGGCTCTCGCGGCCCGTCGATCTCGAGGTCGACGGCCTGCTCGTGATCGCCGACCACCGCCCGGAAGCGCCCGTCGCCGATCTCGAATTGCGGTGGGCGGCAGTGACATTGTCGGGCCGCCGCAGCAGTGTGGCGGTAGGACCGTCGCGACCGCCACGCGGCTCGTCGTTCGTGACCTCGCTCGAGCTGGGATATCTCGACGACGACGGCGCGGCCGACGTGGCGCTCGGGCTGGTGCTGCCGTGCTGGACATTGCTCGGCATGCTCGACCGCGCGATGGATCTCACCCGCGCCCACGTACTGCTGCGTGAGCAGTTCGGCAAGCCGCTCGCGCAACTGCAGGGCGTGCAGTTCCAGCTCACCGAAGCCGAGGTGGAGCGCACCGGTCTCGACGTGCTGGCGAAGTACGCGCTGTGGAGCATCCAGGTGGGTCGCGCCGAGGCACTCGACGACGCGCTCGCACTGCGGTCGGCCGCGATCGAGGCGGCCGAGATCGTCTTCCGGGTGGCCCACCAGTTGCACGGCGCGATCGGCTTCTGCGACGAGTCGACGCTGTCGTGGCTCTCGCGCTACAGCTTGCCGCTGCGGCGTTTGCCGCTCGGATTGTCGGGCACCGGCGACGCGTTGACGCGGCGCATCGGGCGCACCGGCCTGACCGGTTTGTTCGACGAGGACCCCGCGGCGGTGACCGGGTGAACTACGACCTGCCCGACGAACTGATCGTGGAACGCGACGGCCCGATCCGCACCGTGGTGATCAACCGACCCGGTGAGCTGAACGCGGTCAATAAGGCTCTGCACTGGGCGCTCGCGAATGTCTGGCGGCAGCTCGCCGCCGATCCCGAAGCCGGGGTCGTGATCCTGACCGGGGCGGGCCGGGCTTTCAGCGCGGGCGGCGATCTCGACTGGATCACCTCGTTCCTCGACGATCCGCTCGCACGCGACGAGAGCATCAGAGAGGGGGCACAGATCATCGAGGAGATGCTGCGCTTCCCGCTGCCGGTGATCGCGGCGGTCAACGGACCGGCGGTAGGGCTCGGCGGCAGCCTCGCGGTGCTGTGCGATGTGGTGCTCATTTCCGAGCGGGCATATCTGGCCGACCCGCACGTCGCGGTCGGCCTGGTCGCCGGGGACGGCGGGGCCGCGTTCTGGCCGTTGCTCACGCCGATCCTGCGGTCACGGGAGTTCCTGTTCACCGGTGATCGGATCAGCGCGGCCACCGCCGTCGAGCTCGGGCTCGCCACCCGCAGCACCGCCCCCGACGCCCTGCTCACCGAGGCGCATGCGCTGGCCCGACGGTTGGCCGCGTTGGCGCCCGAGGCCGTGCGCGGTACCAAACGGATCGTGAACATGTATCTGTCCCAGGCGCTCGGTGGTCCGATGCAGGCCGGTTTCGCGGCGGAGGTCGCGACCATGGAGTCCGCCGCGCACCGTGACCGGCTGCGCGCGCTGCACGAGCAGGCGCGCAGCCGGTGACGAGGGAGTCCCGGACCCTCGACGACTTTCGCACCGAGGTCCGACAGTGGTGCCGGACGAACATTCCCGTCGACTGGCGCACAGCCCAGACCGGCGTCTCGGACCGGGAGTTCGTCGAGTTCCAGCAGTCCTGGTTCCAGCGATTGCGGGCAGGCGGGTTCGCGGTGCCGCACTGGCCGAGGGAATACGGCGGCGGGATGTCGTCGGCCGAGCAG
Source organism: Nocardia salmonicida (assembly GCF_036142455.1). Classification (NCBI taxonomy): domain Bacteria; kingdom Bacillati; phylum Actinomycetota; class Actinomycetes; order Mycobacteriales; family Nocardiaceae; genus Nocardia; species Nocardia salmonicida. The sequence goes on along the minus strand of NZ_CP108014.1, from coordinate 2,700,743 downwards.
GTGGTGCTCTATCAGGAACTCGCCGCCCACGACGCACCCCGGCTGGTACTGGCTTTCGTCTCGATCCACCACGCGGCGGCCACGCTGCTCGCCGCGGGGACCGACGAGCAACGCCGACGTCACCTTCCGGCCATCCTGGACGGCGAGATCTGGTGCCAGGGCTTCTCCGAGCCCGGCGCGGGCTCGGACCTGGCCGCGCTCGCCACCACCGCGCGCCGAGGACCCGACGGTTATGTCGTCAACGGGCAGAAGCTGTGGGCCAGCGGCGCGCAGTACGCGGAGTGGTGCCTGCTGCTGGCCCGCACCGATCCCGATGCGCCCGCGCGACAGGGCATTTCGTATTTTCTGCTGGATATGCGGTCACCCGGCGTCGAGGTCAGGCCCATCCGTCAGGCGACGGGGGAGTCGCACTTCTGTGAGATCTTCCTCGACGACGTGGTCATCGCGACCGACCGTCTGGTCGGCCGGGAGAACACCGGGTGGCAGGTCGCGCAGCGAACCCTGGGCGCCGAACGCGGCATGACGATGCTGGAACTGGCCGAGCGACTCGGCAACGGGGGTTTCGGCCGACTGGTCGAGAGCTGTCCGCTCGACGACCCCGTGGTGCTCGACCGTCTCGCGGCACTCGAGATCGAGCTCACCGGGCTGCGCGCCCTGTGCGCCGACTTCGTCGCCGAGGCCGCGCCCGGCCCGGCCGACGCCTCGATCGTGAAGCTGTACTACAGCGAGCTGCTGCAACGCATGACCGACTTCGGCACCGAGGTGGCGGGGCTCGCGGCGCACACCGAGTTGCGAAAGCCACTGTCGAGCGGCTGGGAGTCCGGCGCCTGGATGCTGGATTTCCTCGGTTCGTGGGAGTGGACGATTCCGGGCGGCACCAGCGAAATCCAGCGCACCATCATCGGCGAGCGCGGCCTCGGCCTACCTCGCGAGCCCAGAGGGAAATGATGAACTCGAACCACACCGACGACCTCGCCGAGCTGCACGCCGAGGTGGCCGCGGTAGCGCGGGAGCTGCTCGCCGACTCCGCACCCCGCTGGGCGACGATCGCGCAAGCGGGCTGGCCGGGGCTGGAAGTATCGGCGGCGTTCGACGGTGCCGACGCCGGCTTCGCCGAGGTCGCCGTGGTTCTCACCGAGATCGGTCGGGCCGCCGCGTCCGGCCCGTACCCGGCGGTCGCGGCGCTCGCTGTCGGAGCTCTCGATCAGGCTGTGCCGACACCGGATAGGGACCGACTCCTGCGCGAGACCGCTGTGGGCGCCGTCGTCCCGATCGTGGCGCTGGCTGCAGAAGGCATGGAGGAGAAGCTGTTTCGGATCGAGGACTCACCGCGTGGGCCGCTGCTGCGCGGCGCGGCGGATTTCGTCCTCGACGCGCCCGGCGCGGGGCGGCTGCTGGTCCCCGCCGTCGATCCGGCGGGCGAGGTCGTGCTCGTCGACCTCGACCCTCGTGCGCGCGGGCTGTTCGTCACCGAGCGACCGGTGCTCGACGCGACCCGGCGCCTCGGCGACATCGTCGCCGAGGATGTCGCGGTGTCGCCGGAGTCGTTGTGGCACTTCGATGACGGCTATCGGTGCGATGCGCTGGGCCGGTTGCGTGATCGGGCCGCCGTCGCGGTGGCTTGCGACAGTCTCGGCCTGAGCCGGGCGATGCTCGACGCCACCGTCGCCCACGTCGCGGTGCGAGAACAGTTCGGCCGCGCCATCGGGTCTTTTCAGGCCGTCAAGCACGCGTGTGCCGACATGCTCGTTCAGGTGACGGTCGCGGCGAAGCTGGTCGACGCCGCGGTGCGGGCCCACACAGTCTGTGCCTCCGGTGCCGATGCGGCGACCTCGGCCTCGATGGCCAAGTCCTACGCGTGCGCGACGGCGGTGGATATCGCGGGCAAGGCGATGCAGTTGCACGGGGGAATGGGCTACACCTGGGAGAGCGGCATCCACGTCTACCTCAAGCGGGCCGCGCTCAACCGGTCGCTGTTCGGTTCGCCCGCCCAGCATCGCGCCCGGCTGGCCCGGCGGTATTCCGTTCAGACGCCGCACCGTTGGGGCGCCTGAACGGCAAGTCGCTCACGACCGCAGGCGGGCCTCTGCCAGCTCGCGCAGGTCGCTGGACTTGATCTTGGCGCTCCCGGTGAGCGCGATGTCCGCGTCGTCGAAGAACAGCACGTGCCTCGGCACTTTGTAGCTGGCGAGCCGGTCTCGCAGGAAGCCACGGATCTCCTCGGCGAGCGGACTCGCGTCGTCATGGGGCACGATGCACGCGACGACGACCTCGCCGAGCGTCGGATGAGCGACGCCGACGGTGCGGGTGACCTTCACTCCGGGATGGTCGATGAGGGCGGCGTCGACCTCGAGCGGCGAGACGTTGGCCCCGCCGGTCTTGATGATGTCGGTGAGCCTGCCCTCCCAGTACAGCCGACCCGTCTCGTCGAGGTAGCCGCCGTCGCCGGTGTGGAAGTACCCGTCGGCGTCGAAGGTCTCCTCGCGGCGGACGCCGAGGTAGCCGAGCATCAGGGTGGCGCCCTTGACACAGATCTCGCCGCGCGTGCCGCGCGCCGTCAGGGTCCCGGTGAGCGCGTCGACGATCTTGATCGTCATGCCGGGCAGCGCGATACCGCTGCTGCCCGCATGCACCTCGGTCGGCGTATCGGCCGGGTAACAGGTGGCGATGGTGAAGGTTTCGGTGCACCCGTAGGCGCGGCCGGGTTCGAACCACTTCGTCGACACCGTCGGGTGTCGCGCGATCGGGGTGTGGAAGTCCACGAACCGCATGCCGCTCAGATCGACGGTGTCCCAGTTGGGCGCGCCCTCGAGTTGGGCCCACTGGTGCGGCCAGGCGACCGGGAAGTTCACCCGCCGCGCGGCCATCAGCTCGAGCGCCTCGACGGCCTCGAAGGTCGGTTGCAGGACGAGGGCGCCGCCCGCGGCGAGCGTCGAGCCGAGCGCCTGCGCGAAATTGCCGGACCAGAAGAAACCGTTGGCGGCCCAGCACCGCACGTCGTCGGCGGGCCCGAAGCCGAACAGGCGCTGGAAACGCCACATCTGGATCGTCACCCCCGCATGGGCGCTGAGGATGCCCTTCGGGGTGCTCGTCGAGCCCGAGGAGAAGAACAGCACCGCGGTATCGCTGGGCCGCACCGCCGCGGCGGTGGCCTCGACCAGTTCGCGAGCGGTGCCACGACCACGGTCGAGAAACGTGTCCCACGTGTCGATCGCGGTGCCCGCCGCCGCCTCGCCGATCATGGCGAGTCCGCGCAGGAAGGGGTATTCCGCCGAGTGCAGGGCGCCCGGCGTCGCCACGGCGATCTTCGGTTCCAGCTCGGTCAGCACCGCCGCGAAGTCCTTGTCGGCCACGGTGCGCTCGAACAGCAACACCGAGACGCTGGACTCCCGCAGCAGGAAGTCCAGCTCGGCGCGCGTCGAGAAGGTGCTCAGGGCGACGGCGACGCCGCCCGCGAGCGCCGTGCCGAACACCGCGGCGATCCACTCGGGACGGTTGGTCATCAGGACACCGACCCGGCCGTCCTTGCCGAGACCGCAGGCGCGCAGCGCCATGGCCACCTCGACGGCCCGCTCCCACAGATCGCTGTAGGTCCAGCGGATGTCGCCGTCGGCGGTCCGCGCGAGCACCGCCTCGCGGTCGCCATATCGCTGGGTCACCTCCCGCAGGAACCCGGGCAGCGTGAGCGGTCCGAGTCCCGGTTCGGTGCTCAGATCGGGACCCGTCACGAGCGAAACAGCCTGTGCGGATACGGTTTCGGACTCCACGCCCATCATCGGCCTCTCTGCGTATGTCTCGGCGCCGTCAGAACGGCAGCTCGACCTCGGCGGTGCAGTCCACCAGCACGCCGAAGTCCTGATTGGTGAGGCGCAGCTTGATCTGCACGATCGGAACGCCCCACGACGACTCCGCGTCCTTACCGATCACCTCGGCGTCGAAGTAGGTCACATCGCCCTCGAAGGCGGGCAGGCGGAAGTTCGCCTTGGAATGGCGAACCATGCCGTCGTAGCCGGCCCAGTAGGCGAGATAGTCGGTACACCAGGCGCCCATGGTGGCGCCGTAGCCGTAGGCGCGTGCCATCCCGACCTCGCTGGCCTTGCCCGCGTCGATATGGCCACGCGACGGTCCGACGTAGAGGCCGTCGCGCTTGCGCGGATCGATCCTGGCCCCCTCCTCGTCGAAGGCGAAGCCCTCCACCCAGCCCGGATCCTGATACACCCAGGGGTCGGCGATGCCGGGCGGGGCGACCCAGCCGAACGTGCCCCAGATGTTGAACAGGAACGCCCGGTACTCGGTGGTGAAGCTGGCGACCGTGTGCGGTCCGATCACTCTGCGCGGCAGGGTGTCTCCGACCTTCACCTCGTCGAAACGCGGCGAGACGCCGTGTCGATTCGACATCAACCAGTCGGTGCGCAGCGCGTCGACCGAGGCGAGTTCGGCAGGGGTCCAGCTCTTCACCGTGCCGTACTGGTTCTCGTAGAGACCGCGCTCGGCGGCCTGGGCGGCGAGATAGCGGATCGCGGTGGACCGTTCGCGCGCCACCAGCACGCCGTGCTGATTGGTGTGGGTGGTGTCGCCGCGCGAGAACATGGTCGGCCCGGCGAATTTCGTGTCGGCGACCTTGTAGTCGTGGAAGCGGCGCTGTTGGAACAGGGTGTCGCCGGGGCGAACCGGGCAGCCGTAGAACCACCATTCCTCGCCACCGAAGATCAGGTGACTGCCGGGAATGTGGCCGACGCACGCGGGCGCCGCGCCGTGCCCGTAATCGAGGGCGACGGCGATCGACTGCGGCGCCACGAGTCCGCCGAAGCGGGACTCACGGGCGAATTCGTGATCCCAGTGCACCGGATTGGGGTAGTCCATCGCCATCACCCAGCGACGGATGTCGGAGGTACTGCACGGATCCCACAGTTGGCCGCCGCCGATCGGCTGGCCGACCCGGTGATCGACGTCGGACAGGTCGAGTTCGGTGATCGCGGGTCGGCTCGGCTTTGTGCTCACAACTGCTCCTGAACTATCGATTGACGTCGACGACGATGCGACCACGCACCGTGCCCGCGATGAGCCGTTCGGCGGCGGTGATCGTGTCCGCCAGGGCGATCTCCTCGACGATCTCCTCGATGGCCTCCGGGGCGAGGTCTCGGGAGAGCCGGGACCAGGCGGCGTCTCGTCGCGACCGCGGCGCCATGACGCTGTCGATGCCGTACAGGGTGACCCCGCGCAGAATGAACGGGGCGACCGAGGACGGGAAGTCCATGCCCTGCGCCAACCCGCACGCGGCGACGGCGCCGCCGTAGCGGGTCTGGGCGCAGGCGTTGGCCAGGGTGTGACTTCCGACCGAGTCGACGACGCCCGCCCAGCGTTCCTTCTGCAGCGGCTTGCCGCCCGCCGCCAGTTCGGCACGGTCGAGCACCGTGGCCGCGCCGAGGTGACGCAGATAGTCGGCCTCCTCGGTCTTTCCGGTCGCGGCGGCCACGGTGAAGCCCCCTGCGGCGAGCAAGGCGATCGCGATGCCGCCGACCCCGCCGGTCGCGCCGGTGACCAGGACTTCGCCCTGCTCGGGTCGCACGCCGTGGTCGAGCAGAGCGCTCACGCACAGACTCGCGGTGTAGCCCGCGGTGCCGATCGCCATCGCCTGGCGGGAGGTGAACGCGGCGGGCAGCGGTACGAGCCAGTCGCCGTCGAGGCGGGCGCGCTGGGCGAGGCCGCCCCAGTGGGTTTCCCCGACGCCCCAGCCGTTGAGCACCACGCGGTCGCCCTTGGTCCAGTCCGGGTGCGCGCTGTCGGTGACGATGCCGGCGAGGTCGATGCCGGGCACCATCGGAAAGCTGCGCACCACGGGGGATTTGCCGGTGATCGCCAGTGCGTCTTTGTAATTCAGCGTCGAGTACTCGACCTCGATGTCGACGGTGCCGTCCGGGAGCGCGGATTCGGCCACGCTCGTCAGCGCGACTCTTCGTCCCGCATCGTCTTTTTCGATCAGCACCGCGGAGAACATCGCCGCCATCGTGTCGTCCATGGCGAGCACATTACTTCAATCCTATTAAGGATAGCAATGCTTAACTGTTCAATGGTCAGCGTGCGGTCCAGCCGCCGTCGACCACGATCGTCTGGCCGGTGACGTAGCTGCCCGCGTCGCTCGCAAGCCAGGCAACGGCCCCGACGATGTCCTCGGCGGTGCCCTCCTTCGGCAGCGGAGTGTTGCGCCGCAGATACGCCGCGGCGCGCTCGCTCTCGTAGAGCGGTCCGGTGATCTCGCTGCGAAAGAAGCCCGGCGCCACCGTGTTCACCCGGATCGAATGCCGTGCCCACTGCACCGCGAGTTCGGCGGTGAGCCCGGATAATCCGGCCTTGCTCGCGGCGTAGGACGCCTGCGGGATGCCGGGGATGCCGACCCGACCGCTGATCGAGGAGATGTTGACGATCGTGCCGCGCCCGAGCGTGCGCATATGCGGAAAGACCTGCTGCGACAGCCGCAACGGCGCGACGAGGTTGAGGTCCATGGTCGCGCGGATGGCGTCGACAGGTTCGTCCTCGGCGCGTTCGGTGGTGAACATCGTGCCTGCGGCGTTGATCAGGATTTCCGGTGGACCCAGTTCGGCGACGACCGCGGGAACGATCGCCTCCAGTCCGTCGGCGCCGTCGAGCTCGGACAGATCGCACGCGACGGCGAATCCGTCGATCCGGTCGGCGATTTCGGTCAACCGGTCCCTACGCCGGGCCACCACCGCGACCCGGGCTCCGAGTGCGGCCAGCGTCGATGCCACCGCTGCGCCGAGTCCCGACGACGCGCCGGTCACTATCGCCACACGGCCGTCGAGGTCGAAAAGTCTTGCGGCCGTATCGCGATCGGGTGTCATGACGGTGTCCTCAGGCTTGCGTGGAGTGTGGTCGTCGGGCGGCGAGTGCGGGCAGTTTCGTCCGCTCGACCTTGCCCATCGCGTTGACCGGCAGGGCGTCGACCACGGACCAGATCTCGGGCACCTTGTACGGCGAGAGCTCCCGTCGACACAGTGCGGTCAGTTCCGCGACATCGATCGCGACACCGCCGCTCACGACCACGGCGGCGACGCGGTGGCCGAGCCGGTCGTCGGCGATGCCACAGACCGCGACCTTGGCGACAGCGGGGTGCGCGGCGATGACTCGTTCCACCTCGAGCGGATAGACGTTCGCCCCGCCCCGGATGATGACGAGCTTCTTACGGTCGAGCACCGTCAGCCAGCCGTCCGCGTCGACGGTTCCGATGTCACCGGTCGGGATCGGACCGGGGTCCGGTGCTCGGATGCCCTCGGGTTCCCAGTAGCCGAGCATCGGTCGCCACTGATCGGCCCATGGTCCGGTGGTGGTGCCGCTCAGGTGCAATTCGCCGAGCTCGCCCGCCGGGAGCCGGTGGCCGTCGTCGTAGGCCGCGACGGTGTACTGCGGCAACACCTGCCCGCAGGTTCCAGGACGCGGCGGGGTTCGCGGCGGGTCGATGGAGACGACGGTCGGCGCCTCGGTCAGGCCATAGGTGACGCGGGGGAGGAGCCCGTGCGCCGCGTGGAACGCCTGGCGCAGTGATTCCGGGGTGTCGCCGCCGCCGCTCCACACCTCGGTGAGTGAGCTGAGATCGAGATCGGGGCGTCGGGCGAGATCGTAGAGCTGAGCGGGCGCGCCGTTCCACACGGTGATCCGCCGTGTGGCGATCCAATCGGCGACGCCGTCGACGTCGCGGCGGTTCATCACCACTGCGCAGCCGCCCGCCTGTGCGGTGAGCAGGGTGGACAGGACCATGAGGTTGAGAATGGTGAGCGGAAAGCTGTCGCCCTTGCGCAGTTCGGGGCCCCAGCCACGCGTGGCGACGAGAGCCGCGCCGGGCAGGAGCAGGTTGCGCTGGCTGTGCACCACGGCTTTGGGCTGTCCCGACGTGCCGCTGGTGAAGGCGATGGCGGCAGGCGCGTCGACCTCGGTCTCGACGGGCGGTGCCACCGCGCCGGTGGTCATCAGCTCCGCCCATCGGTCGGAATCGACGCACGCGGACGAGGTCACTCGGCACTGTGCCCCCGCGAGTACGACCATCGGAGCGCAGAGGTCGTCCAGGTAGCGCTGCTCACTCGCCGTGAGTGCCTCGCCGATCCCCGCCCATATCGCGCCGATTCGCTGCGCGCCGTGAAACGCCGCGACGATGTCGAGGTCGTTGGGCAGGCAGGCGGCGACCCGGTCGCCGGGGCGCACACCGAGCGACCACAGCGCCCCCGCGGCCCGGTCGGCCCGATCGTCGAGTTCGGCATAGGTCCAGACACCGGAAACCGCTTCCACCGCCGCGGCGTCTGGGCGGTCGCGGCGGGCGGCGTCGAGTACCGCGGCGATGGTCCCGGTCGTGCGCCGCGGCCGGTGGGAGCTCGGTGGGTCATGGCTGTCGATGTCGTCCACGATTCTTTCCTCACTATTCTTATAATGATTCATACTATAGGCTCGGTCCCGCTGTCCCGGAGTGCGCGCGAGCTCCTGGACATGGCTTCCGCCGATGCCGAATCCTCCCGGCCGCCAACGTCTCCCGGCTGCCGGTTCCCTGTGACGGAGGAGAGGTCGAGCCGTGATGGCACCTCGAACAACGACGCGCTCCGGACCACTGTCCGAGCTGCGTGTCCTCGATCTGACCGCGATGGTGATGGGCCCCTACTGCACCCAGATCATGGCCGACATGGGCGCGGACGTCGTCAAGATCGAACCGCCCGCCGGGGACAACACCCGCTACATCTCGGTCGGGCCCGACCCGACGATGGGCGGGGTGTTCGTCAATGTGAACCGGGGCAAACGCAGCGTGGTCCTGGATCTGCGATCGGAGTCGGGCAAGGACGCGTTGCGCGCACTGATCGTCGACGCCGACGTGTTCGTCCATTCGATGCGCGCCACCGCGATCGCCGGACTCGGATTCGACTACGCCGCGGTGTCGGCGATCAATCCGTCGATCGTCTACACCAACTGCTACGGGTACGGTCGGCGCGGCCCCTACGCGAACTTCACCGCCTATGACGACACCATCCAGGCCGAGAGCGGCCTGCTCTCCGCGCAGGAGCAGCTGACCGGAACGGCGGGCTACGTCGGCACCATCCTGGCCGACAAGGTGGCCGGGTTGACGGCGTTGTACGCCACCACCATGGCGCTGTTCCATCGGGAGCGGACCGGGGAGGGCCAAGAGGTCGAAGTCGCCATGTTCGAGACCATGGCCGCGTTCATGCTGGTGGAACACGCCAACGGCGCGCTGTTCAGCCCACCGCTCGGTCCCGCCGTCTACCCCCGCGCTGTCACGCCGAATCGCAAGCCCTACCGAACCAGCGACGGCGGCTATGTCTGCGCGCTGGTCTACAACGACAAGCAGTGGTCGGCGTTCGTCGACGCCGTCCAGCCGCCGTGGGCCGGACCGCATTTCGCCACCCTCGCCCAGCGCGCGGCCCGGATCGACACCGTCTACGGCCTGCTGAGCGAGACCTTCGCCGAGCGCACGACGCAGGAATGGCTCGATCTGCTGCACGCGCTGGACATCCCGGCCGCCCCGGTCCGCACTCTCGACGAACTCTTCGACGATCCGCACCTGAACGCGGCCGGATTCTTCGAGACGGTCCAGACCGAGTACGGCGCCGTCCGCTTTCCGGGCCCGCCGACCTGGTTCTCCCGCACACCCGGCCGGATCGCCGCCGGCGCGCCCGGACTCGGCGCCCACACCACGGAAGTACTCGACGAGAGACAGCCCCATCGAATCGACCGAGGAATTGGAGAAGCAATGACCAGTATCGGAGAAGCCTTTCGCGCGCGTTCCTGGCTCTTCGCACCGGGCGACAGCAGGCGAAAGATGGAAAAGGCCGCGGCGAGCGCGGCCGACATCGTCATCTTCGACCTGGAGGACGCCGTCCGCGACGCGGCGAAAGGCCAGGCCCGCACGATGATCGCCGATCTGCTCACCGCCCGCCCCGCGGACGCGAGCAGGCTGTGGGTGCGGGTCAACCCGCTCGACGGTCCGCACACCCTGGCCGATCTGGCGGCCGTCGTCCCGGCCGGGCCCGGCGGCATCATGCTGCCCAAGTCGCGCGGTCGTGCCGATGTCGAACTCCTCGACCACTATCTGAGCGCGCTGGAGGCAGCCGCCGGAATCGAACAGGGCTCGACCAAGGTCATCGTGTTGGTGACCGAGACCGCCGAAGCTATGTTCACCACCGGCTCCTACCGGGGAGCGCCCCGGGTCGTCGCGATGACCTGGGGCGCGGAGGATCTCGCCGATTCGGTCGGCGCCGCCGAGAACCGAAACCCGGACGGGAGTTACGGATTCACCTACGAGCTGGCGCGGAGTCTGTGTCTGCTCGGCGCCACCGCCGCCGGGGTAGCGGCGGTCGAGACCATCCAGGGCGATTTCCGCGACCTGGTGGGACTGCGCGCCAGAGTCGCGCGGGTGCGCCGCGACGGTTACAGCGGCATGCTCGCCATCCATCCCGATCAGGTCGAGGTGATCAACGCGGCGTTCACCCCGTCGGCCGCGGAATTGGCCGCGGCCCAGGAGATCGTCGACCTGTTCGCCGCCCATCCCGGTGTCGGTGCCATCGGTCATCGCGGCGCCATGCTCGATCGTCCGCACCTGGCCCGCGCGCAGGCGCTGTTGGCGTCGGGCGGACGCGCGTGAGCGTCCGCGCCGAGGTGACGGATCTGGATCTGGGTCGATACCTGCGCCACGGCGACCGCATCGTCATCGGTCAGGCGTGTGGTGAGCCGACCACCCTGGTCGAAGCGTTGATCGCGGGCGGCCGCGAGATCGGCGGGCTCTCGGCGTTCATCGCCACCAGCTTCTCGGGACTGTTCACCCCCGAGACGGCCGACAGCTTCGCCCTGTCGAGCATGGGAGCGATCGGCACGTTGCGGTCGATGACCAAGGCGCACAAGCTGACCGTGATCCCGTGCCACGTGGGCAGGGTCGCGCCGATGATCGAGGCGGGCACGATCGGGTGCGACATCGCCTTCGTCCAGGTGAGCCCGGCCGACGCGCACGGCAACCACAGTCTCGGGCTGATCAGCGACTACGTCCGGGCCGCGGTCACGAAGGCGCGTGTCGTGGTCGCCGAGGTGAACGAGCGGGTGCCCTACACCCACGGCGCGCTGCTCGCGAGCTCCGACATCGACTGTGCCGTCAGGGTTTCGCGGTCGCCGGTCGCCGTCGCGCCGACCGCCGCCGATCCGACCGACGACGCCATCGCGGGACACGCCGCGCACTACATCGGCGACGGCACCGTCCTGCAGGTCGGTGTCGGCGCGGTGCCGGACGCGGTCCTGCGACTCCTGCACGATCGCACGGATCTCGGCGTGCACTCGGGCATGATCGGCGACGGCGTCGCCGATCTCATCGAGTCGGGCGCGATCACCAACGCGCGCAAAGGCATCGACCCAGGAGTGTCGATCACCGGGGCGCTGATCGGCACCGAACGGCTCTATTCCTTCGCCCACCGCAACGCGCTGATCGGCATGCGCGCCACCTCCTATACCCACGACGCCGCCGTGCTGTCGACCCTGGACAATCTGGTTTCGCTCAATTCGGCGCTCGAGGTGGATCTGACCGGCCAGGTGAACGCCGAACAGAGCGGATCGGCCTATCTCGGCGGCACCGGTGGTCAAGTGGACTTCGTCCGCGCCGGCCTGCGCTCACCGGGTGGGCACGCCGTGATCGCGCTGCCCGCCACCGCGAAAGGCGGAACGGTCAGCCGGATCACCGCGCGGTTGTCCGGGCCGGTGACCACCGCGCGCAGCGAGGTGGATGTGATCGTGACCGAATTCGGTGCCGCCGAACTCGCGGGCAGGTCGGTGGCCGAGCGTGCGCGCCGACTGATCGCCATCGCCCATCCCGACTTCCGGGCGGAGCTCGACCGGGCCGCCCACCTCATCCAGCAGCGAGGTTTCTGATGAACGACGCCGTGCTCTTCGACGCCAGGGCCGACGGCATCGCCGTGATCACCCTGAACCGACCGGAAACCCGCAACTGTCTGGCCGCCGATGTGCGCGCGGGCCTGTACGCAGCGTGGGATCGTTTCGAGCGCGATCCCACGCTGCGCGTCGCCGTGCTCACCGGCGCGGGTGACAAGGCGTTCTGCGCCGGCGGCGATCTCAAGGAGATGGTGGACACCGGGATGCGGGTGCCGCCACCCGAGATGTTCCCGCTGCCCTACGACACCGTCGAGCTGTCCAAGCCCACGATCGCCGCGGTCAACGGCGCCGCGTTCGCCGGCGGCTGGATGATCGCCCAGGCCTGCGACCTGTGCGTGGCGAGCACGGCGGCGACGTTCGCGATCACCGAGGTCAAAGTAGGGCGCAGCTCGCCGTGGGCCGCGCCGCTGATTCATATGATCCCGCAGCGGATCATGATGGAACTGCTGCTCACCGGCGCGCCGATCACCGCGCGACGCGCCTACGAGGTCGGCCTCGTCAACCGACTCGCCGAGCCGGGCGCGGTCCTGACGGCGGCACTGGAACTGGCCGCCGAGATCCTGCGCGGCGCGCCGCTGTCGGTGCGGGCGGCGCGGGACACGGTCATGCTGGCCACCGAGATGGGGCGGTCCGACGCGCTGCGGGCCGCCAAGACCGCCGCCGTCGAGTGCTACGACAGTGCCGACGCGCAGGAAGGTCCGCGCGCGTTCGCGGAGAAGCGAACCCCGATCTGGCTGGGCCGCTGAGGTATTCGGCTGATGCCATGACCAATTCGGCTGGTGCACCGGGAAATTCGGCACGTGCCCGTGGGCCGAATCCGGGCGAGGGGAATGCGGTTCCCTCAGCCCGGTTCGGATGCCCTCGGTAGTCGTTCCATCGACCGTCGCGAGCGTCAAGGCGTGCCGACCGTGGTCATTTCGGCGGGAATCGCAGTGCGCCGTCGAGGCGGATCACCTCGCCGTTGAGGTAGTCGTTCTCGATGATGGACTGCACCAGCTGCCCGTATTCCGGCGACTGCCCCATCCGCTTGGGATGCGGTACCTGCTTGCTCCAGTACACCTCCAGCTGCTCGGCCGCCTTGCCGTAGGCGGGAGTGTTGAAGGTGCCGGGGGCGATCGTGACTACGCGAATGCCCAACGGGGACAGGTCGCGGGCCGCGACCAGGGTCATCCCGACCACGCCGCCCTTGGCCGCGGCGTAGGGGAGTTGACCGATCTGACCCTCGTAGGCGGCGATCGAGGCGGTGTTGATGATGACGCCGCGGCTGCCTTCGTCGAGTGGTTCCTGCTTGGCGATGGCGGCGGCCGAGAGTCGCAGCACATTGAACACGGCGGTCAGATAGAACTCGATCGTGGTGCGGAAGCCGTCGAGCGCGAGGGGGCTGCCGTCTTTGCCGACGAGTCGTCCGCCGCTGGCGGGACCGCCGTGCGTGTCGACCGAAATCCGCAGTGGGCCGAGGGATTGCGCCTCCTCGATGGCGGCCTGAACGGACTCCTCACTGGTGGCATCGGTGTGCACGTAGCGGATGCCGAGTTCGTCCTCGAGTTCCTTGCCCTTGTCGTCGGCGACGTCGGCGACGACCACCTTCGCCCCCGCGGCGTGCAGGCGACGGACGGTGGCTGCCCCGAGCCCGCCGGTGCCGCCGACCACGATGGCGGAACTACCACTGATATCCATGTTGTTTCCCTCTCTTGAAATTAACACTCTCTTGCTGTGAGAATAATGTTCTCATGAACATTGGCATGATCCTAGACATGGCCGCCTCGGCCGGGAGTCGATCGGTGATCACGGTCGACGACCGCTCGCTGTCCGCGGCAGACCTGCTCGACCGCGCCCGGCGAGCGGCCCCTCGCTTCCATGAGCACCCCGCGGTGCTGTATCTGGGCACGAACCATCTGGCCTATCCGGTAGCCCTGTTCGGCGCCGTGCTGGCCGGTGTGCCGTTCGTGCCGTTGAACTACCGGCTCGGCGATGCCCAGCTGAGCGCACTGCTCGAACGACATCCGGGCGCGCTGATCTTGCGACCGGAGGACCTCGACGCCCTGGTGGCCGTCGACCCCGCGCAGCCGGGCCCGCTGGAGCTGCCGACACCGTGGGACGCGGACTCGGTGGCGGTGATCCTCTACACCAGCGGCACCACCTCCGCGCCCAAGGCGGCGCTGCTGCGGCACCGGCATCTGATGGCCTACCTGCTCAATACCGTGGAATTCGGCGCCGCCGCGACCACCGATGCGACGCTGGTGTCGGTGCCGCCGTATCACATCGCGGGGCTGACGAATCTGCTCTCGAACCTCTACGCCGGACGCAGGGTGGTCTACCTGTCCGCGTTCGACCCCGCCGAGTGGCTGGCGACCGTTCGCCGGGAACGGATCACGCAGGCGATGCTGGTGCCGACCATGCTGGCCCGCATCGTCGGCGAGGTCGAGGGGCCCGACGCGGGCACCCCGACCCTGGCGACGCTGGCCTACGGCGGCTCCCGGATGCCGCGCCCGGTCCTGGACCGCGCGCTTCGGGTGTTCCCCGAGACCGGTTTCGTCAACGCCTACGGACTCACCGAGACCGCGTCTTCCGTCGCGGTCCTCGGGCCGGAGGATCACCGTGCCGCCGCCACCTCCGACGACCCGCTCGTCCGCGACCGGCTCGGCTCGGTGGGTCGTGCCCTTCCCGGCATCGAGTTCGAGATCCGCAGTGCCGCAAATGAACCCGTAGCGCTGGGGGAGCCCGGGCTGGTCTTCGTCCGTGGTGAACAGATCTCGGGTGAATACGGCGGACGCAGCGCCCTCGACGCCGACGGCTGGTTTCCCACCGGCGATCTCGGCAAGCTCGACGACGCCGGCTACCTGTTCATCGAGGGTCGCGCCGACGACACGATCATCCGAGGCGGGGAGAACATCGCACCGGCCGAGATCGAGGACGTGCTCCTCGAATACCCCGGCATCACCGAAGCCGCGGTCGTCGGCGTGCCCGATCCGGAATGGGGTCAGCGCCTGGTCGCGGTGGTGGTCGGGGTCGGCGACGAAGCGCGGATCAAACAGTGGGTCAAAGAGCGGCTGCGCTCGTCCAAGACACCCGACGTCATCGTGTTCCGCACCGAGCTGCCCAAGACCGACACCGGAAAACTATTGCGACGCAACCTTGTTGCCGAATTGGAGGACACCCGTGCCTGAAGCAGTCATCGTCTCCGCGCTACGCACGCCCATCGGGACCGCACGGAAGGGGACACTGCGCGATACCGACGCCTTCACGCTGGCCGATCATGTAGTCGCCGCCGTGGCTGACGGCCTCGATCCGAGCCGAATCGACGACGTCGTTCTCGGGGAAGGCCGCTACGGCGGCGGAGTGCTGGCCCGGCACGCCGCGGTCACCGCCGGGCTGACCACAGTGCCCGGCCTCGCCACGAACCGCCACTGCGCGGCGGGGATGGCGGCGGTGCAGTCCGCCGCGGCGAGCATCCGCGCGGGCATGGACCGGCTCGTCATCGCCGGTGGCGTGAACTCCGACTCCACCGCGCCGCGCCTGCGTTTCCGGGTGGGCGAGGACGAATGGCTCGAGCCCTGGACCTCACCGAGTCACCCCGATCGTCCGGATGCGCCGAATCTGGACATGTCCATCACTGTCGGCTGGAACGCGGCGGTCAAAGCCGGTATCTCGCGCGCGGAAATGGACGCCTGGGCGCTGCGCTCGCACCGCAATGCCATCGCCGCCATCGACGAGGGGCGTTTCGCCGACGAGATCGTGCCGATCAAGACCCCGCACGGCCTGTTCGAGGTCGACGAGCACCCACGGCGCGACACCACGCTGGAGAAGCTGGCCGGGTTGAAGGTTCTGCACCCGGAGATCGAGGGTTTCAGCATCACGGCGGGCAATGCCGCGGGCGCCAACGACGGCGCCGCGGCGCTGGCCATCGCCAGCGATCGTCTCGGGCTGCCCGCGCTCGGTGTGATCCGGGCCTGGGCATCGGTCGGGGTCGACCCGGCTGTCACGGGGCTGGCGCCCATCGAGGCGATCGCGAAAGCTGTGTCCCGGGCCGGTATTTCGCTGTCCCAGGTGAGTCTGTTCGAAATCAACGAGGCGTTCGCCGTGGTGCCGCTGGCCACGATCAAGGCACTCGACATCGACCCGGACCTGGTCAATGTCAGCGGTAGTGGATGCTCGCTCGGTCATCCGGTCGCGGCGACCGGCGCCAGGATGATCGCCACCCTGGTGCACGAATTGCGGCGGCGTGGTGGCGGTTTCGGCATCGCCGCGCTGTGTGCCGGCGGCGGAATGGGTTCGGCGACAGTCATCGAGGTAGCCGCGCCGTGATCGGGGACCGGGTGGCCGCATCGGCCACCCGGTCGATTCATGCTTTGGCGAACCCGAACGCGCAGAAGTCCCAGACTTCACCCGCGGTGATCGGGTGCGCGGTGTCCTCGTCGGTGCCGCCCGCCGACTGTGCGGTGAACATGACCGTCTGCATCACCACGGCGGCCATGCGGCGCGGGTTGAGGTCATCGCGCAGCGCACCGGCCTCCTTGGCCTGTTCCATCAGGTCGCTGAACAGGCTCAGCAGTGGCGCGTGCGCGATCTTGACCTGGGTGGGATGCGAGACCAGCAGTTGCGGCGCGAAATCGGTGAACAGCGGACGCTGCGCGACCGGGTCGGGCCTACACAGTTCGAACAGCAATTCGACGGTGACCCGAAGGCGGTCCAGCGGCTCGGTCTTGCCCTCGGCGGCCGCCGCCAGCTGATCCGCCGTCCGGTTCAGCGCGTCCTCGAACAGGGCGAGCAACAGCTCGTGCTTGCCGTCGAACTGCAGGTAGAAGCTGCGCAGTGACTGACGCGAACGGTCGACCACTTCTTGGACGGTGAAGTCGGTGGTGCCCTTTTCGGTGATGATGGCCTGCGCCGCGTCGAGGAACTTTTGCACCCGCTGCTCGGCCCGCAGTTTCGCCCCGCGGATGGACCGCTCGACGGCCCGCTGCTTCCAGGCGGGCTCTTCGCTGACGCTGGTCACGGTCGCCTCCATCCTCGGTTATGTGTGCAGAACATGGATGCACTGTACCGGAGAACGTCATATCCATCGGTGGTCAGCCCTGCGTGTCCGCGATCTTGGAGACCATTACTTTCTTCATAAGAGAATGCTATTCTCCGTGTTGTTAACGACATTAGCCGACAAGGAGGCCCTCCGGATGCTCGTGGAGTTCGACTCCGATCAACGGCTGTGGCAGGAGACTGTCCGCGCCGTTCTCGCCAAGGAGTGTCCGCCCGCACTGATCCGTGCGGTCGCGGACAAGGACGCCGATCCGGCCCCGCTGTGGCATACCTATGTCGAGCTGGGCTGGACCGAATTGACCGACGCCACCGACGCGGTGGAACTGGCTATCGTGCTCGAAGAGCTGGGCCGGGCCACCGACCCGACGCCCTATCTGGCGACGATGAGCCAGTTCGCCCCGCTCGCGGCGGAATTCGCGCAGGGCCCTCGCTCGGGGACGGCCGTGTTCACCGGTGTCACGGTGCAACGCGACGGCTCGGACTGGGTGCTCGACGGCACCGGCCACCATGTCCTCGACGGTGATCGAGCCGAGCAGTTCGCGGTCGTCACCGATGTCGGGGTGTTCGTCGTGGAAGCTTCCGAGGCGATCGCCCGGCGCACAGCGGTGTTCGACCCGGTCCTGCACCTCGCCGACGTGAGCTTCGTCGGGGTACGGGTGCGCGATGACCGCCGTGTCACCAGCGTGCCGGAACGCGCTCGCCATCTCGCGCTGACCGGTCTGGCATTGACCACGGTCGGTGCCTGTCAGCGCATTCTGGACCTGGTGCTCGAGCATGTGCGCACGCGTCAGCAGTTCGGTGTCGCGCTCGGCTCGTTCCAGGCGGTCAAACACAAGGCCGCGGACATGGAGATCGCCATCGAACGGGCAAGGGCGCTGGCCTATTTCGCGGCGCTGACCATCGCCGCCGATGATCCACGCCGCCGGATCGCGGCCTCGATGGCCAAGGCCGCCGCCGGTGAATGCCAGTCCCTGGTGTTCCGCCACGGTGTGCAGTTGTTCGGCGGCATGGGTTTCACCTGGGAAAACGACCTGCAATTCGCGCTCAAGCGGGCCAAGGCCGGCGAGCTGCTGCTCGGCGGCGCGCACACGCATCGGGCGCTGATCGCCGAGGAGTACCGTGCAACTGACTTTTGACGCCGACGTCGAAGCCTTCCGGGCCGAATTCGTGGCCTTCCTGGACGAGAACCTGCCCGACGCGGCGGTCGCGGGAGCGGACCGGGCTGGTTCCAGCGCCGATATTCCCGGCTGGGCTCGCGAGTGGCAGCGTCGCCAATTCGACAGCGGCTGGCTGCTTCCCGGCAACGCCCCGGAATACGGCGGCCGCAACGCGACCCTCGTGCAGCAGTACGTGCACCTGCAAGAGCTGTCCAAGCGGCACATGTATCACAGCTTCAATCCCCAGGGGCTCGGCATCATCGCCGCCTCGCTGCTGTCCTTCGGCACCGAAGAGCAGAAGAAGAACTGGGCGGTGCGAATCCTGCGCGCCGAGATCACCGCGGCGCTCGGCATGAGCGAACCGGGCGCCGGGTCCGATCTGGCCGGTCTGCGGACCCGCGCCGTGCTCGACGGCGACCACTTCGTCGTGAACGGGCAGAAGGTCTGGACCTCCGGCGCCCACGACGCCGACGTGCTGCTCACTTTCGTCCGCACCGACCCGGACCTTCCCAAACACAAGGGGATCAGCGTGCTGCTGATCCCGACCGACACCCCGGGGGTGACGCGGCGGCCGTTCGCCTCGATCTGCGGACCGCACGACCTGGACTTCAACGAGGTGTTCTTCGAGAACGTGGTGGTGCCCGCGGAGAACCTCGTCGGCCCGCTGCACGGTGGCTGGGGTGTGGCCAACGGTTCCCTCGGCCACGAGCGCACGCTGCTGTGGCTCAGCTTCGCCGAGCGGCTGCGGGAACTGATCGAAGACTTCCGACCGAGCACGGTGCTCGAGCGCGACCACTACGCGACGATGGTCATGGACAACCAGGCCTTGCGCCTGCTCGGCTCGGCGGCACTGGCTCGCGCGGCCCGCGGCGACCAGGACGTCGCCGCGCTGTCGGTGCTCAAGGTGTTCGGCTCCGAGGCCGTGCAGAGCGCGGCGGAGCAGACCTTGCTCGCGGCGGGCTCGGACGGGCTCGTACACCCGGCCATGACCGCGCCGTTCAATCCGCTGAATCTGGACAACTTCTCGTGCAGTTGGTTCGAGCGCTACGCGCGTAGCTTCGCGGGCACCATCGCCGGCGGCACCTCGGAAATCCAACGCAACATCATCGCCGAGCGTGTGCTCGGTCTCCCTCGGAGCTGAGGAGCTCGCTGTGTACATCCGCTACGAAGTCGCCGACAAGATCGCGACCATCACCCTGGATCGGCCGGAGGCGGCCAACGCCCAGAACTCGGACCTGCTCGATGAACTCGACGCCGCGTGGACCCGCGCCGCTCAGGATCCCGAGGTCGCGGTGATCGTGTTGCGCGGCGAGGGTAAACACTTCTCGGCCGGTCATGATCTGAAAGATCGCTGGCCCTCCTCCGACGACATCACCCTGGAGTGGATCTACCAGAACGAGAGCCGACGCTACCTCGAATACTCCCTGCGCTGGCGCAATGTGCCCAAGCCGTCGATCGCCGCGGTGCAGGGACGCTGCATCGCCGGTGGACTCCTGCTGTGCTGGCCGTGCGACCTGATCGTCGCCGCCGACGACGCGCTGTTCTCCGACCCGGTAGTGCTCATGGGCATCGGCGGCGTCGAATACCACGGGCACACCTGGGAACTCGGCGCGCGCAAGGCCAAGGAGATCCTGTTCACCGGCCGCGCGGTGACCGCGACGGAGGCCGAACAGGTCGGCATGGTGAACAAGGTGGTGCCGCGCGCGGAGCTCGACGAGCAGACCCGCGCGCTGGCGACCCGGATCGCCGCGATGCCGTCGTTCGGCTTGCGGCAGGCCAAACGCGCGGTCAACCAGACGCTCGACGTCCAGGGCTTCTACGCCGCCATTCAGTCCGTCTTCGACGTGCACTCGACCGGTCACGGGAACGCGTTGAGCGTGAACGGCTTTCCGATCCTGATGGCGCTGGACGAGATGAAACAGAAGATCGAGTGATCCGTCGCTCATGAAGAGAGGTACCACCAATGCGAAATACACTGCGCCACAAGGCGATGGCCTGTTGCGGTCTCGTGCTGATCGCCGTCGTCACGGTCACCGGCTGTGGCTCCGACGACGAGGGGTCCAGTAGTTCGTCGACCACATCGGCGGTCGCCACCTCGGCCGCGACCGCGGCGGCCGACCCGGCTGCGGTCAAATCCATCACCGATGCCTACGTGCTGTTCTTCGACGGCAAGGCGCCGGCGGACAAGAAGGTCGCGGTCGTCGAGAAGGGTGCCGCGTTCACCCCGCTGCTGCAGGCCCAGGCGGCCAACCCGCAGGCGCAGAGCACCTCGGTCACCGTGGGCGGGGTGAAGCTGATCGACGCCGACAATGCCGACGTCACCTATTCGCTGCTCATGAACGGCACCCCGGTGCTTCCCGATCAGACCGGTCAGGCGGTGCGTGAGGGCGGCCAGTGGAAGGTCGCCGCGGCCACCTACTGCGCGTTGATGGCGATTCAGGGCGGTACCTCGCCGGCTTGTTGAGGTAGCCGAAATAGTGTGGCGCTCAGCGGTTTTCCGCTGGGCGCCACACGTGTGCGCGGGGTGTGGCGAACGCTGTCGACCACCGCGGCAAGGATTCGCCATCGATCTTTCGCCAAAGTGTTAACTTTATTCTCTCTGAGTGAGAAGATGATTTCCGATATGGAGAGCGTCGACCACAGGCGCTTCGTTCGATGAGGAGCAGGGCTCGGCCGCCGAGCTTGTGTCAGGAGGACATCGGTGAGATCGCAGCGAATATTCGTCGCCTTGATGGCGACTACGTTGTTGGTGGCGGGCTGTAGCGGCCGCACCGGCAGTGGCGTCGAAGAGACCGCGGCACCGGGCGGCAAGGCGGTGACGAGCGAGTTCGGTGATCTGACCGGCGTCTGTCAGTCCGGCGCGTCGACGAGTTCGCCCGCGCAGGGGGTGACGCCGCAGCAGATCGAAGTCGGTGTGTTCACCGACATGGGCTTCACCAAGAACCCCGAACTGGTCGATGCCGCCAAGGTCTTCACCTCCTGGTGCAACGACAACGGCGGAATCAACGGTCGCAAGCTGGCTTTCAACATCCGTGACGCGAAACTGCTCGAGGTCCGCCAGCGGATGCTGGAAGCCTGCCGCGAGGACTTCGCGCTGGTCGGTGGCTCCGCCGCACTCGATTCCCTCGGGGTCAAAGATCGGCTCTCCTGCACGCTGCCCGAGTTCCCCTCACAGGTGAGTCAGGCCGAGAACACCGGTTCGGATCTCCAAGTGGGGTCCGGCGCTTCCTCCGCGCGCCCCTACGACACCTACGCGGGCATGCATCAGTGGCTGTTCAAAGAGGCGTACCCGGCGTCGGCGGCCGCTGTCGGCATCGTCGTGGCCGACTCGCCGGTGGTGAAATCCATGGCGGATCGATACGGGGAGTCGCTGCCCGCCGAGGGCGCGACCCTGATCTACAACGACCTCTACCCGGCGGCCGGCGTCTCGGATTGGACGCCCTACGCACAGTCCATCAAGGCCAAGGGCGTGAAGGGTCTGATCTTCCTCGGCGACTTCCGCAGCCTCGCCAAGCTCGAGGATGTGCTCACCAGCATGGACTACAAGCTGGACTGGGTCGACGTCACCAGCAACGCCTACACCCCCGCGTTCCTCGAACTCGCCCGCACGTCCCTGTCCGCCCAGAACAACTTCGCCGACCTGTCGGGGACGGTGCCGCTGGAGTCCGCCGACAGTGCCCCCGCGGTGCAGCGGGCGAAGGATTTGTACGCCCGGTACGCACCCGACGGGAAACTGACCTACAACGGGCTGCGCTCGCTGATCCAGTGGCTGTTGTTCGCGAAGGCGGCTTCGAGCTGCGGTGACAACCTCACCCGCACCTGCGTCGTGGAGACCGCGCGCAAGGAGACCGCGTGGACCGCGGGCGGTTTGCAGGCTCCCGCCGACATGTCGACCCACACCGTGCCGCCCAAGTGCTTCAACGTGATGAAGGCGACCGCGCAGGGCTGGACGATCGCGGACTTCAAGCCCGACACCGGCCCGTTCCGCTGCGACATGAAGCCCTACGTCTACACCAAGGAGTACGGCCGCCCGCTGACATTGGCCGACGTCGGCAAGAGCATGAGCGACGTCAAATAATGGAGCAGTTCATCGCTTTCGGCATCGTCGGGCTCAGTACCGCCGCGATCTACGCCATCATCGGTAGCGGCCTGGTCCTGACCTTCACCACGACCGGTGTCTTCAACTTCGCGCACGGCGCGGCGGGCATGATGTCGGCCTTCGTGTACTGGCAGTTCACGGTGGGCTGGGGCGTGCCGACGCCGATCTCGGTGGCCCTGGTGCTACTGGTGTTCGCGCCACTGTTCGGGTTGGCGTTCGCGCAGGCGCTGGCGCCGACCCAGGGGCTCGGCGATGCCGAGAAGCTGGTCATGACGGTGGCGTTGCTCAGCGGCCTGATGCTCACCGCGCGCTGGATCTGGAATCCGGACGTGGCGCGCACCCTGCCGCGGTTCTTCGCCGAGCAACGACCGCTGCACCTGGGATCGGTGACCATCACCTGGCATCAGGCGTTGACCATGGTCGTCGCGGTGGCCGTGGCCGTCGCACTGCGCATTCTGCTGTACCGGACCAGAACCGGCGCGGAAATGCGGGCCACCGTCGACGATCGGGCCCTGGTCGGGCTCACCGGCGCCGACCCGCAGCGCGCCAACCGGGTGGCCTGGATGCTCGGCATCGAGTTGGCGGCCGTCGGCGGCATCCTCATCGCGCCGATGGTGGCCCTGGACGCGGCGCAGCTGTCGTTGCTGATCGTCAGCGCCTACAGCGCGGCGATCTTCGGACGGCTGCGCAGTCTGCCGATGACGTTTCTCGGTGCGGTCGTCGTCGGTTGTCTGGAGAGCTACCTCACCGGGTACCTGCCGCAGAACGAGTATCTGCCCGGACTGCGGTTGGCCGCGCCCGCGCTGCTGCTGCTCGTCGCGCTGCTGTTGTTCCCGCACGGGCGGTTGCGTGGGCGTGATCGGCGGTTGAGCCCCGTGCCGCTGCCGACCGTGCGTGGTTCGGCTGTGTTCGCGGTCGTCGTCGCGGTGGTCGGGGTCATGCTCGCCACTGTGCTCAGCGAAGCGGATCTGATCACCTACGGCCTGATCTTCGCCTTCGGGGTGATCGCGCTGTCGTTCGTCCCGCTCGCCGGTTTCGCGGGCCAGATCTCGCTGTGTCAGCTGAGCATCGCCGGGATCGGCGCGGTCGCCTACGCGCATCTGGGGGCCGACGGGCAATGGTGGGCGTTGCTCGCCGCCATGGCGATCGCGGGCGCCGTCGGCGCGCTGATCGCATTGCCTGCGCTGCGGTTGTCCGGGGTGTATCTCGCGCTCGGCACGGCCGCGTTCGCGGTCGTGCTCGACCGCTGGATCTTCACCCTGCCGTCGTTCGAGGTGTTCGGCGTGCGGATCGCCCTGTTCGATCAAGGATCGGTGGATCTGGTCGGCCCCAGCCTGTTCGGGATCCAGTTGACCAGTACCGCGCAGGTGACCGTCTTCGCCGCCGTCGTGCTCGGGCTGGCCGGATTCGGGGTGGCGATGCTGCGCCGCAGCCGACTCGGCAGACGGTTGATCGCCCTGCGCGACAGCGAGGCCGCCTACGCCACTCTCGGAGGGAACCTGCTGGCGGCCAAGATGCTGGTGTTCTCGCTGTCGGCGGCTATCGCCGGTCTCGGCGGGGCGCTCTACGGTATGCAGTTGCGGTCGGTGACCGCCGAACAGTTCGGATTCGTCGCCGGCCTGCCGATCTTCTTGATCGTGGTGATCGCCGGGCTCGGCGCGGTCGGCAGCGGTTTGTTCACCGGCGCCGTCTATTCGGGACCGCTCAACGCGATTCCGGTGCTGTTCCCGGCGCTGACGAACCTCGTCCACGTGTTGCCCGCGCTGGGTGGCATCGCGTTCAGTGGTGGGTTCCTCGGCCAGGGTGCGTTGGCGCATATGCGCCGCGAATGGGCTGCGGCACTGCGTGATCGAGTCGCGATGGCGGTGCTGATCGGTGGCCTGGCCCTGCTGTGGGCGCTGCGCGTGGGCGACGTCGTCAACGGCTACGTGTTCACCGCCGGCGCGCTGATCGCCGCCATCGTCGTGCCGCGCTGGGCGAATCGGCGTAACCGTCCGCCCACGCCCGCGCAGGTGCCGGTCGAATGGCTCGGCATCGAACGGCCGTGGACCACAGCAGACAAGGAGATGCTCGATCGTGGCATCACTACTCGAAGTTGAGGACGTCTCGGTGACCTTCGGTGGTCACCGCGCCCTCGACCGGGCCGGGTTGTGCGCCGAGGCGGGCCGGGTGACCGGCCTGATCGGTCCCAACGGCGCGGGCAAGAGCACCCTGTTCGACGTGATCTGCGGGTTGCGGCGACCGGTGACCGGCCGGGTCACGATGAACGGCCGCAATGTCACCCGGCTCGGGCCCGCCCGCCGGGCCGGGCACGGGCTGGCACGGACCTTTCAGCGGCTGGAACTGTTCGGGCGCTTGAGCGTTCGCGACAATCTACTGGTCGCCGCCGAGCTCGGACGACATCGGCGCGCCGCCGCCGGGATCGTCGACGAACTTCTCGGCAGGCTCGGCCTGGACGAGGTCGCCGACACCACCGCCGACGAGCTGCCGACCGGCACCGGTCGGCTGGTCGAGGTGGGCCGGGCGATGGCGGCCCGGCCCAGCGTGGTCCTGCTCGACGAGCCGGCAGCCGGCCTCGACCACACCGAAACCGAGCGGTTCGCCGCGCTGTTGCGGTCGCTGGCCGACGACGGTGTCGCGGTTCTGCTCGTGGAGCACGACATGGGCCTGGTCATGAACGTCTGCGATCAGCTCTACGTGCTCGACCTCGGCAAGATCATCAGCTCCGGTCCGCCCGAGGTGATCCGCCGTGACGCCGCCGTACTCGCCGCCTACCTAGGAGAAGGATGACCTTCGCACTCGAACTACACGGTGTCCGTGCGGCTTACGATGCGATCACCGTGCTGCACGGGCTCGACCTGCGGGTCGCCGCGGGCGAGGTCGTCGCGTTGCTCGGGCCCAACGGTGCGGGCAAGACGACCACGTTGCGCGTCGCGGCCGGGGTGCACGCGGTCACGACCGGCCGACTCGTGCTCGGCGGCCGAGACGTCACCGGGGCCGACCCTCGCGATCTCGCCGCCACCGGGGTCTGCCTGATCCCCGAGGGCCGCGGCGTGTTCCCCAACCTGTCGGTGAGCGACAACCTGCTGATGATGACTTTCACCGGCAAGACCCACGCCGAGATCGAGGAGGTGGCGTTCAGCCGATTCCCGATTCTCGCCGAGCGCGCCGATCAGATCGCCGGCACGATGTCGGGCGGCGAACAGCAGATGCTCGCCCTTGCCAGAGGATTGGCCACCGATCCCGCCGTGCTGCTGCTCGACGAACTGTCCATGGGCTTGGCCCCGTTGGTGGTCGAGCGACTCTACGAGCAGGTCGCCGAGATCGCTCGGCAAGGCGTGGCGGTGCTGGTGGTCGAGCAGTTCGCCGCCGCCGTGCTCGACATCGCCGATCACGCGGCCGTGCTGGTGCGTGGCCGCATCGAATACCAGGGGCCCGCCGACGGCGAACTCCGCCGCGAACTGGCCAACCTCTACCTAGGAAGTCAATGATGACCGAAACACGTGCCGACCGCTTCGCCCGCGAACTGGCCGAATTGAAGATCCCCGATCCGGCCGTGGGCCGGGGCAGTCTGTGGCTGCGCCTGGGCGCCGTCCTGATGGTGGCGGGCCCGGCGCTGGCCGTGATCGCCTATTTCCTGGCGCACAACACCTCTGATCCGCTCGCCCAGCGCGACGCGCTGGCGCTGGCGCTCACCGGAGTGGCGGGCAGCGTCGTCGGCGCCGCACTGTTCGTGCGCTACTCGCTGACCGGTGTTCTTCGCTTCTGGATGGCGCGCCAGTCCTACGACCTCGACCGGCTCGGGGATCGACTGTCGGAGAACCGGATTCAACTCGACGATACGGCCGCAGCGGCTCGATGAGGATCTGATCGGGAGCGCCCCGGGGTGGGGGGCGCCCCCGGATCAGCGGTCCTCCCCGCGGGGTTCCCGCTCGTCGAGGAACGACAGGATGCCATCGGCATCGGACTCGGTGCCGAGCACCGACTGCCAATGGCTGAGTCTGCGGGTGTCGCGGGCGGTGTCGGTGCGGGCCACCCGTGCCGGTTCGTCGACAGCGTCCGGGTCCGGCGGCACGGCGGCCATCGTCTCGGCCAGCGCCACCGCGGTCTCGAAGACCTCATCGGGCGCGGTGACCGTGGCGACCAACCCGACCCGGAGCGCCTGCTCCGCGGTGATCAGTTCCTCGCTGAGCAGCAACGCCACGGCGGGGCCGAGCGCGATCTTGGTGCCGACCCGCGCATTGCCGCCGCCAGGGGACAATCCGCGACCGGTCGCGGGGAACCCGAACTTCGCCGTGGCCGAGGCGATGATGACGTCGCTGCCGAGCAGCAGTTCCAGCCCGCCGCTCACTGCGGTGCCGTTGGCCGCACCGACCACAGGAATACTGGGCCGGCCCATGGCCAGTCGGACGAACGCGGCGTACCGCGGACCGGCGAGGAACTCGGCGCCGTCGGTGAAGGCTCGGGGATCGGTGCCGGCGCAGAAGACGCGATCTCCGGCCCCGGTGAGCAGAAGCGCCCGCACCGTGGGATCGGCTTCGGCGGCGATCAGCGCCGCGCCGAGCCCGTCGATCATGGCGCGGGTCAAGGTATTGCGTGACGCGGGCCGGTTCAGGCGCGCGATCATCACATGGCCGTGGCGGCCGAGCAGGAGCTCGGCGCCGTCGGCCGAGGTCATGGCCTGCGCTCCGAATCGAGGAATTGGGCGTCGATGGCGGTGTCGAGTGCGCCCATGGGCGCGCCGAGTTCGGCGGCCAGCATGCGCACCACGGCGACGTCCTTGCGGATGAATTCGCCGACCGAGGCGCTGAACGCGGCCACCGAGCCCTTGGCCGCGACGCTCGCGGCGGCGCGGCTGGCCCCGCTGGCGTGTTGGAGGGCCGTGAGTACGGTCGATTCGTCCACACCGAGTCGGGCGGCCAACTGGACGGCTTCGGTGACCAGGCCGAGTTGGGCCGCGAAGAGCGCGTTGTTGACCAGCTTCACCCGCTGCCCCGTGCCGAGTGGGCCCACGTGCAACACCGGGTCGCCGTAGCATCGCAACACGGGTCCGGCACGGGCGACGGCCTTCTCGGTGCCGCCGGCGAACAGGGTGAGGGCGCCCGCCTCGATATCGGGTGGTCCGCCACTGATGGGAGCGTCCACGACGCTGATATCGCGAGTAGCGGCCAGCGCGGCGACATCTTCGATGGTTCGTGGGCTCCCGGTGGTGTGCACGATGAGCACCGACCCGGCGGGCATGCTCGACAGCAACGGAGTGTCGAGACAGACTTCACGGACCTGATCATCGGTGAACACGCAGATCACGACCGCGGCGGCCCCGGTGCCGACCGCCGCGGTGAACGACACCGGCTCGGCGCCCGACGCGGTCACCCGCTTGCGCGCCCCGCTGGACCGCCCGAGCGCGCGCACCTCGTGTCCGGCCGCGACAAGGCGGCGCACCATCGGAGCGCCCATTCGCCCCACCCCGACGAACCCCACCCGAAGGGCAGTCACCGAGCGTGACCGATCAGGTTCAGCGTGGCATCGGCCGCGGTCAGCGCCACCCCGGTGTCCGCGTCGGACCCGGTCGCGAGATCGGCGAGTAGCTGGATGTCCTTGCGCAACGTGTGCCCGGCGTGCTCGCCGATCCGGGCCATGGTGCCCGCCAGGATGCGGCCGAGGGCGAAACTGTTCGCCGACCCGTGCGCGATCACCTCGCCGAGCTTGGCCTCGTCGACACCGAGGTCGCGGCCCAGCGCCAGGGTGCTCGCCGAGGTCGCGAGATTGGCGGTGAACAACAGATTGTTGAGCAGTTTGGTGACCTGGCCTGCCCCGATATCGCCCAGGTGCACAACAGGATCGGCGTAGGTCCCGAACACCGGTCGACACAGATCGACCGCTTCGGTCGGGCCGCCGACCATGACGAGCAGACGCCCCTGGGCGACCGCGGGCGCGCCACCACTGACCGCCGCGTCGATCAACGTGACACCCTGTGCCGCGGCCTTGTCGGCGAGTTCGCGGCAGGTGTCGGGATGAATCGTGCTGTGCACGGCCACGATCGCGCCCGGAGCCAGTCCGCCGAGTACCCCGTCCTGGCCGGTCAGGACGTCGCGGATGTCGGCGTCGTTGCCCACGCACAGGCAGACCAAGTCGCTGGCCTGGGCGAGGGCGCGCGGTGTGTGCGCGACTTCGGCCGTGGTCTCGGCGAAAGGCTCGAGCGTGGCGGGTCTACGGGCCCACAGAGTGGTCCGGTACCCGGCCGCCACGATCCGCTGCGCCATCGGCGCGCCCTGACTACCCAATCCGATGAATCCGACGCGCATCAGCGCACCTCCAGTTCGAATGTGCCGCTCACGCAGTCTGTTCGGGCTGTGGACGCCAGAACAGCGCGAGCAGTCCCGCGGTCGACACGACGGCTACGCCGAGGGCGATGCCGCCGCCCGCCCAGCCGGTGACGGTGATATCGGCGGCATGGTCGATCGACAGCCGCCCCGGTCCGAGGAAGGCCAGCGCCAGCGCCACCACCGCCAGGACGAGCACGTACTCGTACCCCTCCTTGAACACGAAGAATCCGTTCGCCCGGTGCGCGAGCAACCCGGCGACGAGCATCACCGCGATCACCGCCGCGCACGCCAGTGGCGTACCGAGGCCGAGGATCAGCAGCACGCCTGCCCCGACCTCGGTG
The DNA here is from genome assembly GCF_036142455.1 of Nocardia salmonicida. NCBI lineage: Bacteria > Bacillati > Actinomycetota > Actinomycetes > Mycobacteriales > Nocardiaceae > Nocardia > Nocardia salmonicida. The sequence goes on along the minus strand of NZ_CP108014.1, from coordinate 2,671,843 downwards.
AGCACACTCGCCCACGCCTGCAAGACCCCGTTGCGCAGGCCGAGGCCGGCGAACCAGCGGGCCGTGCCCGCGATCCGGCCGCCACCGAGCCAATGATTGAGTCCGTGCGCGATCATCGTGGCGCCGACGACCAGCCGCAGCAGGGTCGGGGCCACATCGGTGACATCCATGGGTTACCTCCTGAGCCACGACTGCGCGGCTCGATCGAATCAGTTCTCGCTGGTCAACAGGAGCACACCGCTGGGTGTCAGACCACCGCTGCTGGTCACCGCGACCCGCGCACCGGTGACCTGTCTCGGACCGGCCTCCCCGCGCAGCTGGCTGACCGCCTCGTGCAACAACCCCATGCCGTGGGTCCGGCCGTGCGAGAGCTGGCCGCCGTGGGTGTTGAGGGGGAGCAGGCCGTCGCGGGCGATGTTCTTGCCGCCGTCGAGGAAGTCCTTGGCCTCGCCGATCCCGCAGAAGCCGAGGGCTTCGATCCAGGACAGGCAGTTGAAGGTGAATCCGTCGTACAGTTCGGCGACATCGACATCGGCCGGGCGCAGTGAGGTACGCGACCACAGGTGCGCGGCCTGGCCGAGGACCTGCGGTTCATGGGTGAGGGTGCTCTGGTCCCACTCGATCCGTTCGAGGATCTGGGTACCGACCGCGGCCACCCGCACCGGCGGCTTGGCCAGATCCGGTGTCGTGTCGATCGCCGAGACCAGCACGGCGACAGCTCCGTCACAGGGCACGTCACAGTCGTAGAGTCCGAACGGGGTGGTGACCGGTCTGGCCTCGAGGTAGTCCTGCATCGTGAGTGGATCGCGGTAGACCGCAGTAGGATTCAGCTCGGCGTTCGCTCGTTGGTTCAGTGCGATCCAGCCCAGCGTTTCCCTGGTGGTGCCGTAGCGGTGGAAATGTCGTTGGGCGTTCTGCGCCAACGTATGCGCGGCCGAGGTGGCGCCGAAGGGCATCATCCAACTCGTGGTCCGGCCGCCCGTCGGCGTGATCTTGCCGGTGCGGATCAGCTCGTTGTACGTCGCCTCCCACACGGTGCGGAAGCACAGTACGTGCCGGGCCAGACCGCCGGCGACGGCCAGCATCGCCGCGATCACCGACCCGCCGGGACCGAAGGTCTCGAAACCGCCGTTGTACCAGGTCGGTCGGAGACCGAGCGCGGCCTCGAGCGCGCTCACCCCGCCCTCGCCGAAACCACCGACATTGCCGCCACCGGGATAGGTCGACAGGCCGTCGATGTCGGCCATGGTGAGACCGGCATCGGCGACGGCGCGCTCGCACGCTTGAATCGTCAGCGACAGCGGCGAAACCATCAGGCGCCGACCGATATCCGACATGCCGATACCGGTGAGGGCGACCTTGTCCTCGAACTTGTCGCGGCCGATCATCGGCCGCACGTGCTCGCCGAACCGGTGCGGCTCGATCTCGTCGGTGGGCAGGGGCGCGGGTTCCGGCTGTTCGGCGGTGGGCCGGAACAGCGGCAACCACACGTCCGCGTCCTGTTCGAAGACGACCTCCATCCGCATCCCCAGCACGAGGTCGGCCGGATCGCAGCCCACCACATTGGTGGTGAGCCGGACCCGGGGATCCTCCTCGACCGCGACCTGGGCCACGACATACGGCGCGGTCAGCCCCGGCACGCTGAACCGTTGGTTGACGGTGAAGCCGATGAGTGTGGCGAAGCCGGAGACATCGCGGACACCGAGGGTGTGCCCGTGGCAGTACCGGCACACCGGCTGCGGTGGATGGATCAGGGCCGCGCAAGAACCGCACTCCTGGATCCGCAGGCGACCGTCGGCGCCTGCGGTCCAGAAGAATTCGTTCTCCGCGGTCACCAGGGGCAGTGGCCGCCCCGATGCCTCGGACATCTCGTTCCTCACTGTGTACTGGTGTCCCGGTGGGCCGTGACGGGTGCCGCGAGTTGCTCCTCGTCGCAGATCTTCTGCAGTTTCACCAGCGTGTCGTCGAGTCCGAGCCCGAGGCGTGGTCCGGGGGTGAACGTCGCCGGAAGATGCCGCATGCCCTGGATGACTCCGATGGTGTCGTAGTGCACCGTGGTTTCGGGATCGCAGCGGTAGTCCGGCATCCGGTCGAGAACGGCGAGCAGCATGCGCTTGAACACGGTGCGCGCCACGTTCGAACCGATGCACCGGTGAACGCCGAGCCCGAAGCTGTAGTGCCGGTTGCGCCGTCGGTCCAGGATGACCTCGTTCGGGTCGTCGAAGACGGCCGGATCACGATTGGCCATCGCCCACGACAGCCACACCCGGTCGCCTTCCTTGAACTCGGTGCCCACGACCTCGCAATCCTCGGCGATCGTGCGCCCGTCACCCGGGGCGGGCGTGTAGTACCGCAGGAATTCCTCGGTCGCGGAATCGAGGAGCTCGTCTCGATCCCGGCTCAACGTCTCGCGCTGATCCGGGTTCTCCGACAGCCACTCCAGGGCGTGCGCGGTGAGCGCGGTCGTGGTGTCGAAGCCACCGCCGATGAGCAGCCCGAGCATGCCGAGCATTTCCATATCGGGAAGCGGTTCGCCGTTCATCGTCGCGTTGTTGATCGCGTCGATCAGGCCGGGTCGCGGGTTCTCCCGGATCTCGAACAGATTCTGCAGCAGATCGATTCCCATCGTCCGGTGCATCTCCGCCACCCGCGGATACTCCGGGGAGTCCGGCGGGGTGTACACCGACGCATGGGCCGGCTCGTTGTAGATCGTCCAATTCGCGAGCGGGATACCCAACATGCCCAGCGTCAGCACGGCGGGCACGATATTGGCCAGCTCGTCGACGAAATCGATCCGGCCCGACTCGATCTTCTCGTCGATCGCGGCCCGCACGATCTCGTCGATGAACGGGATCCAGCGGGCGACGGCGGCGGGGGACAGGTAGGGGTTCAGTGCCGAACGCACCTCGCGATGCTCGGGCTCGTCCATCTCCAGGATGCCGCCCCGAACCCCGCTGGCCCGTGGGGCTTTCGGAATGGAGATGCCTTTGTAGCCGCGCCGCACCCCGGCCGTATCGTGGTCGTTGGAGATGTGCGGGCAGCGTGCGAGTTCGAAGACTTCACGGTTGCCCGCCGCGACCCAGTGCCCGTCGTGGGTGTCGGTCCAGGCGATCGGGCACTGCTCCTGCATGGATTCGGTGGTCGCGACGAATGCGTCGCGGTATTCGGGGGCGAATCGATCGAACGAGAAATTCGGTTTCTTGCGTGCCTCGTCGGTCGCCACATCGTTGACGCTCATGGCGGTGTCCTCTCAGGAAATAGCGATGGCGCGTTCCGGGCAGGAGTGAGCTGCTTCGCGCACCTGCTCCTCCTGGTCGGGCGAGACATCCTCGCTGACCGGCGACGAATGGCCGTCGAACTCGCTCAACTCGAATGATTGGGGAGCGGTCATCGCGCACAGGGTGTGGCCCTGGCAGCGCTCTGAATCGACTCGAACCTTCACGGCGGGAATTCCTTTCAGGCGTGGTAGTCGTACCACTTCAGATATCCGCCCGCGTCCACCCGCAACTGCGTGCCGGTGATGAAACGGGACTCGTCGGATGCCAGGAACAGCACCGCGTCGCTGATGTCCTCGGGCTCGACATAGGGGACCGGCATGGCTTGCATGGTGTGGAAGGCGGGTTCGGCGTCCGCGCGGGTCGGATGCTCGAGATCGGGACGGAACGAGCGGTACATCGGCTCGCTCTGCAACATCGGGGTGTTGCAGTTGGTCGGGTGAATGACGTTGGCGCGGATCTTCTTCGGCGCGATGTGGGTGGCGAGTTCGTGCACGATCATCGACAGCGCGCGCTTGGCGACCATGTAGGCGACGCCGCCCGGATCCTTGCCAGGCTGGTCCACCTTGCTGATATCCATCAGCGCGGCGAGGGAGCCGGTGGCGATGATCGAAGCGCCGGCTTCGAGATGGGGCAGCCCGGCGTGGATGGCGTTGAGCACGCCGGTCAGGTTGGTGTCGAGCACATCGGTCCAGGCCTGCCACTGCGGCTCGCCCTTCATCCCGGCGATTCCGGCTTGTGCCACCACGATGTCGAGGCGGCCCAGCTCCTGCACCCCGTGCGCGACGGCGTCGCGCATCTGTGCGGCATCGCGCACATCGGCCTGGACGGTGACGATGCGCCGCCCCGACTTCTCGACCAGTCGGGCCGTTTCGTCCAGGTCCTCCGGACGCGACAGCGGGTATCCGATGGAGTCGATGTCCTGACAGATATCGACGGCGATGATGTCGGCGCCCTCGGCGGCCAAACGCACCGCATGACTGCGGCCCTGGCCTCGTGCGGCTCCGGTGATAAAGGCGACCTTGCCCTCGACGCGTCCCACGGGGATTCCTTTCGATGTATGCGGTGCCCACCGGAAGGTGGTGAGCCCGTTTCGGTTCGGTACGGCTAGGTGTTGCGTCCGCCGTTGACGCCGAGGATCTGCCCGGTGATGTACCCGGCGCTCTCGGAGATCAGGAACGAGCACGCGGCGGCGATGTCCTCGGGTTGTCCGACTCGCCGCACGGGGGTGCGCTGGATGTGGTCGTCGATCGTGCCGCCGAGCAACTTGGCCGACTCGGCCTTGCGCAGCATCGGGGTGTCGATGAAGCCGGGCGGGATGGCGTTGACCGTGATGCCCACCGGACCGAGTTCGAGCGCCAACGACTTCGTCAGCCCGTTCACCGCGGACTTGGCCGAGACGTAGTGCGCCATGAACGGTTGACCCGAATGCGTGCTCGACGAGGAGATGTTGACGATGCGGCCCCATTTGGCCTCGAGCATGTCGGGCAGCACAGCTTGGATGCAGTGGTAGACGCCGTTGAGGTTGACGTCGACCACCCGCTGCCACTGCGCGAAGTCGATATCGACGAATCGGCCGGTGCCGTCGAGCCCCGCGGCGTTGACCAGGATCGTCACCGGACCGAGCGCGGTGCGGACCGCGTCGAGCGCGGCGCGGACCTGCTCGGGATCGGCGACATCGGCGGCGTGAGCGAATTCGGTTTCGGTCGGTCGCAGATCGAGGGTGGCGACGTGATATCCGTCTGCCCTGAGTCGTTGCGCGATGGCGAGTCCGATGCCGGAGCCGCCGCCGGTGACCACTGCGGTTTTCACGCCCACGCCTCCTCGCCGGCCAGGGTGGTCCGGTGCAGCTCGCGTTCGGAGGACGCCTGATAGGGCAGCGCTCGGTGCAGGATTCCGGTGTTGTCCCAGATCACCAGGTCGCCGACGGACCAGTCATGGGTGTAGCCGAAGCGCTCCTGCGTCGACCAGTCGAGCAACTCGTCCAGCAGCGCCCGACCTTCCTCGGGATCCATGCCGACGATGTGATCGGCCGTGGCGCCGATCACCAGGGACTTGCGGCCGTCCGCGCGCTGCCAGACCAGGGCCGTCTCGTGGGAGGGCTGGGTACGCCAGTCGGCGACCTGTTCGGGTGTCGGATCCGGGTGCACCAGTCGCTGCGACGCTTCGAAGCTGTGCACCACCCGCAGCCCCTCGTAGCGCTTGCGGTCCGCTTCGGGGAGGTTCTCGTAGGCGGCATAGGTGCTGGCGAACTGGGTGCCGCCGCCTTCCATGGCGACATGGCGCGCGGTGAGCACGGTGGCCTTGGCCGGCACCTCGTTGGTGGTGTCGTCGATGTGCCAGAAGAACGTGCCCTCCAGGTATTTGGCCGCCCGGTTCTTCGCGGGATCGAGAGTGATCGTGAAGATCTCCCGGCCGCCGGGGGCCAACACCGTGCCCAGCTCGCGGCAGAACGCGAGCTGCGCGTCGTCGTCGAGGTGCAGACCGCGCACGACCAGCACACCGCGCCATTTCAGTGCCTCGAGGCACCGGCTGATCACCGTGTCGTCGTGCAGATCGGCGACGCCGGTGACTTCCACCCCGATCGTGGGACGCAGCGCTGTAGTGTGGATCACAAGAATCTCCCTTCCAGTTGCGAGAACCGTACTCTCGCTGAGAGTTCCTTCGCAAGGCCTGATATCGCCCTTTTTGCGAAGGGCGTGCTGCTGATCGGGGTGTGGGTCGCGGCATTCGGCTGATACGCGCCGAGGTGTATGGATATATTGTTCTCTTGAAGTGAGAATCACATTTCCAACGCTCAGCGAGGAGACGGGATGTCATCCCAGGACACGGACTCGGTCGGCGCGTCGGCGCCGACCACGGCAGTCACCAAGCGGTTGCTGATAGACGGACAGCTGGTCGAGGCGGAACACACGTTCGCCTCGCTCGATCCCGCGACCGGCGAGGTGTACGGCTACGCGCCCGAAGCCACGCTCGAACAGACCGAGGCGGCCATCGCCGCCGCCCGTCGAGCCTTCGACACCACCAGTTGGTCGACCGATGCCGCGTTCAGGGCCCGCTGCCTCGACCAACTCCATCGGGCACTGCTCGACAACGTGGAGGACCTGCGCGAACTGACCATCGCCGAGGTCGGCGCCACCCGGCGCCTCACCCACGGCAACCAACTCGACTTCCCGATCGAGATCGCTCGCTACTACGCCGATCTCCTGCCCGCGTACTCGTTGACCGAGGAACTCGGCGAGCTCGAGATCCGTGGTGAGCGCCACCGGCGCTGGATCGAAAAGGAACCGGCCGGAGTCGTTTCGGCGATCGTGGCCTACAACTACCCACACCAGCTCGCCCTGGCCAAACTCATGCCCGCCCTGGCCGCCGGCTGCACGGTCGTGCTCAAGGCCGCTCCCGACACCCCCTTGGCCACGCTCGCGCTCGGTGAACTGATCGCCGAGCACACCGACATCCCGCCCGGCGTGGTGAACGTGTTGTCGGCCGCCGATGTCGCGGTCGGCAAACTGATGACCACCCATCCCGACGTGGACCTGATCACCTTCACCGGCTCCACCCCGGTCGGGCGCCAGATCATGGCGGCGGCGAGTGAATCGCTCAAGCGGGTCTTCCTCGAGCTGGGCGGCAAATCCGCCATGGTCCTGCTCGACGACGCCGACTTCGCCACTACGGCCGTCTTCGCCGCGTTCACCATCTGCACGCACGCCGGACAGGGCTGCGCGCTCACCTCACGGCTGCTGGTACCGCGAGACCGCCACGACGAGATCGTCGAACTGGTCGCCACCAATCTCGGCTGGGTCAGCAGCGGCGATCCGAGTGACCCGAAAACGTATATGGGGCCGTTGATCAGCGCGAAACAGCGCGACAAGGTGCACGGCCTGGTCGAACGCGCGGTCGCCGCCGGAGCCACCTTGGTCACCGGTGGCACCAAGGTCGACCCGGGCTTCTTCTACGCGCCGACTCTGCTCGCCGGTGTCGACCCCGACAGTGAGATCGCCCAGGAAGAGGTGTTCGGGCCGGTGCTGGTCGTGATTCCCTACGACGATGACGACGATGCTGTGCGCATCGCCAACAATTCGATCTACGGACTCTCCGGTGCGATCTTCAGCGCCGATGCCGACCGTGCGCTCGCGCTCGCCCGGCGGATCCGCAGCGGTACCTTCAGCATCAACGGCGGCAACTATTTCTCGCCGGACGCCCCCTTCGGTGGTTTCAAGCAGTCGGGGATCGGCCGGGAGAGCGGGGTCGCCGGGCTCGAGGAATTCCTGGAGAGCAAGACCTACGCCGCGGTCGTCGGGTTGAGCGAAGCGTCGGGCGGTGCCGAGTAGTGCGGCCGCTGGAGGGAATTCGCGTTCTCGAGGTCGCGATGTACGGCTTCGTGCCGTCGGCGGGAGCGGTGCTGGCCGATTGGGGCGCCGATGTCATCAAGGTCGAACACGCGGTCACTGGCGATCCGCAACGCGGCCTACGACAGATCGGGCGCTTCCGGGTCGACGGTGACCCCAATCCCAATGTCGAACATGCCAATCGGGGCAAACGCAGCATCGGCGTCGACATGTCGGTGCCAGAGGGGCGCGAGGTGATCCACGAGCTCGCCCGTGGTGCGGATGTGTTCCTCACCAGCTTTCTGCCCCAGGCGCGCACGAAATTCGGGATCGACGTGGACGACATCCGCGCCGTGAACCCGAAGATCGTCTACGCACGAGGCAGTGCGCTGGGCCCACGCGGCGCTGAGTCGGACAAGGGCGGGTTCGATATGACCGCCTTCTGGTGCCGCGGTGCGGTCGCCGCCACCATCACCCCGCCGGGCACCGAGGGCATGATCTCGCCCCCGGGTCCCGCCTTCGGCGACACCATCTCCGGGACGAACCTCGCGGGTGGCATCGCGGCGGCGCTGCTCAAGCGGGAACGCACCGGCGAGCCGTCGGTGGTCGATGTCTCGCTGCTCGGCAGCGGCCTGTGGGCGCTGGGCCACACCATCGCCCTCTCGGCGCATCTCGGGCAGCCGATGGTGGCACCGGTGCCGGGCGCCCATGGCGCGCCGACCAATCCGCTCTCGGGCCTGTACGCCACGGCGGACGGTCGCTACCTGTCGCTGGTGATGTTGCAGCCCACCAAATTCTGGGCCGACGTGTGCCGTCACATCGGCCGTCCGGAGCTGGCGGCGGACCCCCGGTTCGGCACCGCCGCGGATATCGCGGCCAATACGCAGGAGGCCGTGGCGATCCTGCGGGAGGCGTTCGCGAGCGCAACCCTCGCCGAGTGGACCCAGCGTCTGACCACCCTGTCCGGACCGTGGGCGCCGGTGCAGGACAGCCTGCAGGTCGGCGACGACCCGCAGATCCGAGCCAACGAATACCTGGTACGAGCCGGTGAGCTCGAATTGGTCTCCAACCCGGTGCAATTCGACGTCACCGCGCCCGAGCTGGCCCCCGGCCCCGAGTTCGCCGCGCAGACCGAGGAGATCCTCCTCGAACTCGGGCTGGACTGGGAACGGGTCATTGCCCTCAAGACAGCGGGCGCGATCACCTAGGGCGATCTCCGGCGGCGGCCGTTCGGTCGCCGCCGGAGCCGTCTAGCGGCCGTGCTGGACCTGATCGAACGGCAGACCCCGGTCGGCGGCCGCCTCGCGGGGCATGCCGAGTACCCGCTCGCTGATGATGTTGCGAGCCATCTCGGTGCTGCCGCCGGCCAGACTCCACGCCTGCCGCATCAGGTAGTCCTGTCCGGCCCGGCCGGCTCCGGCGTCCTCGACGTCGGCACCGGTGGCGGCCGCGGCGCCCGCGATCCGCACCGCCATATCGGCTTGCAGCCACGAATTCTGGGCGCTGAACAGGCGGACCATCGATCCGGCCGCAGGCACGAGCGCCCCGGCCGCGATGCCGCGGGTCACGCGGGCGATCAGCTGATCGTGCACCATGTTCAGTGCGCGCGCCTCGCCGATGTCCTCCCTGACCCGAGGATCGTCCAACTGTCCGGTCCGTCTTGCCAATTCGACGAGCGCGGACACGTCGCGCCCACTGTGGGTCTGGACACCGCTGGCGTAGGGCGACGCGCCTCCGACAGCGCTGCGCTCGTGGCTCAGCAGCCGGTTCGCGGTCGCCCAGCCCGCGTCGACCTCGCCGAGCACCGCATCGGCGGGCAGCACGACATCGTCGAAGAACTCCTGGCAGAACTCCTGCGACCCGTCGACCTGGGTGATCCGCTGGACGGTGACACCCGGCGCGTGTACCGGAACCAGGAACATGGTGAGCCCGGCGTGTTTGGGCACCCCCCAGTCGGTGCGGGCCAGGCACAGACCGTAGTCGGCGGCGTATGCCCCCGAGCTCCAGATCTTGGCGCCGTTGAGAACCCAGGTATCGCCCCTGCGTTCGGCGCGAGTGGTCAGCCCGGCCAGGTCCGAGCCACCGCGCGGTTCGGACAGGAATTGCACGAGCAGTTCCTCACCACGCAGCACCGCCGAGAGATGGGTGCGCTTCTGTTCCTCGCTGCCGATGTCCAGAATCGTCGGCGCGCAGATGGTCAGGGTCGGGATGTTGAGTGCCAGCGGCATTTCGTAGGCGCGCGACTCCTCACTGAACACCCGCTGGTGCGCGGGCGTCAGGCCGAGCCCGCCGTACTCCTTCGGAAAGCAGATCCCCGCGAAGCCACCGTCGTACAGGACGCGTTGCAGCTGTTTGGCGCGTTGCCAGGAGGCCTCGGACTTGCTGGTCTCTCCGTGCTGGTTCGGTGGTGCGGGCGTGAGGTTGTCCGACAACCACCGTCGGGCGCGAACGCGGAACTCGTCGACGGGCTCGAGATCGGCGGTGCTCTGTTCGGTCATGCGACCTTCCTGTCCAGGAGATCGGTGAGGCGACGCCGATGCTCCTCCGGCGTTCCGTACAACGCGCGCCCGAGGGTGACCCGCCGCAGGTAGAGATGGATATCGTGTTCCCAGGTCACCCCGATACCGCCGTGGATCTGCACGCAATCCTGGAGCAGGCCGGGGACGACAGCGCCGATATAGGACTTCGCGACGCTGACGGCTTCGGCGGTTCTGCTCGGGTCGCCGTGGAAGGCGTTGGCAGCGGCCCATGCGGTGGCACAGCAGGCCTCCAGTGAGGTCTTGTGTTCTGCCGCACGATGTTTGAGCGCCTGATAGGACGCCAATTGCCGACCGAAGGTGTAGCGGTCCGACATCCACTGCACGGTCAGTTCGAAGGCGTGCTCGGTCGCGCCGGTCGACTCCGCGGCGGTGAGCGCGGCGGCGACCTGTACCTGGGTATCCAGTGCCGCGGCGGTCTCGCCCGGATAGCGCTGGACCACCGCGTCGTCGCCGACCACGACGTCGACGAAGGAGACCTTCGCCGTGCGGCGTACGAGGTCGAGCGTCCAGGTCGGGATGACGGTGACACCCGGTGCGTCGGCCGCGATCAGGACCTGGACCGGTCCGTCGGGACCGCGGGCAGACACCAGGAACACGTCGGCTTGATCGCCACACTCCACCCGATCCTTGACACCGGAGATCCGGAAGCCGGTGCCCTGGGGCACCGCGAGGGTGTCGACCGCCGCGGCCTCCAGTCCGTGCCCCGGCTCGTAATGTGCCCAGGCGGCGATGGTGTCACCACTGAGCACCGTGGCGAGTAGGTCCACGAATCGGTTCTGCTCCCTGACCAGGGAGGTCAACACGGCACTTGTGGTGACGAGCGGGCCCGGTGCGCAGGCCCGCCCGAACTCCATCGCGACCAGTGCGAGGTCGGCCATCGGCACCGCCGAAACCGATCCGCCGCCGAGCCGCTCCGGGACCAGCGGTGCGGTCCAACCCAGTTCGGCACCTTGCCGCCACCACTCGCGGTCGAACCCGACGCCGGACGCGGCGAGGCCGCGCACGACGTCGAGGGGAACGGATTTCGCGAGGAATTCGCGGGTGGTCGAGCGGAACAGCCGCTGGTCACCGGAGAGCTCGAAGTCCATCAGAGTGATTCCCAGACAGTCACTTTCATGGCTGCCGGGTCGATGGACGGGCTGAGCTGGATGCGCCCGTCAGCGGAGCGGGCTTGGATTTCCTTCAGCACCGGACCGGCGTCGCCGTCGATATCGTAGTCGGCCAGATAGGCGAATTCCGGGGGCTGCCCGCCGACCGGTTGGGCACGAAATCGGTTGCAGGACTTGACCCCGGGTATCTCCAGCATGTCGGGGATGTGGACCTCGGTGTACCAGGTGTTGTATTCCTCGTCCATGCCCGCGCGCGGACTGGAGAAAACGATCAGGTGCATGGCAATGTCCTTCGGTTGTTCGTTTGGTTCGGGTGATCAGCTGATGTGCTGGGCGGCATAGCGTTCGGCCCATTCCGCGCGAGGCCGGATGGTCAGGTCGACATCGCGGGCGTTGTTCCGCAGTGCCGCGACCGTCGCCTCCTCGCGGGAAATATGGGTGAAGGGATCCCAGTTGAGGAATCGGCAGGCGTTCTGCCAGGTGATCTGATGGATGTCGCTGTCATCGGCGCCGGCGCTGTTGAGTTCTTCCAGCACGAATTCCGGGGCATCGGGAAACAGTGAGTCCGAATGCGGGTAATCGCACTCCCACGCGATGATGTCGATGCCGATCTCGTGGCGCATCTTGAGCGAATTCCGGTCGGTGACATAGCAGGCCATGACGTGCTCGCGGAACACATCGCTGGGCATCCGCCCACCGAAGTCGCGGCGCAGCCATTTCTGATTGGTGTAATGGCGGTCGGAGCGGTCCAGGTAGAACGGAATCCACCCGATCCCACCTTCGGACAGCGCGACCTTGAGACCGGGATAGGTACGCAGCGCCGGACCCCACAGCAGATCCTGGATCGCGATCTGGGACACCGTCGGCGCGAGGCACATGAGGTTGTCGATCGGTGCGTTCGGTGCCAACCGCAGCGCCCCGAAACCCTGTCCGATGTGCAGGTTCATCACCAGCCCGGTATCGGCGAGCGCGGCCCAGACCGGGCCCCAGTACTCGCCGTCGTGGTAGGAGGGCAGTCCGTCGATGTGGGGGAGTTCGGGCATGGTGACGCCACGGAATCCTTTGGCGGCGACCCGGTTGATCTCGGCGACGGCCAGCGCCGGTTCCCACAGCGGGAGAATGGCATTCGGAATGAACCGGCCGGGGTAGGTGGCGCACCATTCATCGATGTGCCAGTCGTTGTAGGCCGAGATCACCGCGATGGTGATCTCGTCCTTGAACTGGCTCAGGTGTCCGGCGCTGAAGCCGGCGAAGGTCGGAAAGCACATCGAGGACAGGATGCCGTTGGCATTCATGTCCGCCACCCGGCTGTGGATGTCGTAGACCCCCGGACGCATCTCGGCGTAGCGGGCCGGATTCTTGTCCCACTCTTCCTTCGGCCACCCCACCACCGCGTTCAAACCGGTGACACCCACCGGCTTACCTCGATAGACCCACTGATCGACGCCCTGGTCATTGGTGATCAGTTTCGGGATGTACTCGGCGTGCTTCTTGGGCGTGTGCCGGGCGAACATATCGGCAGGCTCGACCACATGGTCATCGATGCTGACCAGGATCATGTCGGTGAAGTTCATGGAGGGTTCCTCGGAGTCAGGCGAATACGGTTAACGCAGTTGGTCTTTCATGACCTTGCCGGTGGCGTTGAGCGGTAACTCGTCGAGGAACCGCACGGATCGGGGTGCCTTGAAGCCGGCCATCCGATCGCGGGCCCACGACACCAGTTCCGCCTCCGACACCGGGCTTTTCGCGACGACGAAGGCACGGCCGACCTGTCCGAGCCGCTCGTCGGGCACGCCGACCACAGCGACCTGGGCCACGGCGGGGTGTTCGAGCAGGAAGGCCTCGACCTCGGCGGGATAGGCATTGAAGCCGCCGACGATGAACATGTCCTTCTTGCGCCCGTTGATCCGCAAGCGGCCGTCCAGGTCGAGACTGCCGAGGTCGCCGGTGTGCAGCCATCCGTCGGCATCGATGGTCGCCGTGGTCGCGTCCGGATCGTCGAAATAGCCCTGCATGACGGAGTATCCGCGGACCAGCACTTCGCCGTCCTCGGCGATGCGCACCTCCACACCGTCACACGGGGTTCCCACGGTGGTCGCGACCTGCTCGAAGCTGTCGCCGGGACGGGATGCCGTCGCGGTTCCGGCTTCGGTGAGCCCGTAGCCGGTCATGATCGACTGGAACGGCAGTTCGGTCTTGACCCGCCGGATCAGTTCGACCGGAATATCGGCGGCCCCGGTGACCGCGGTCCGCAAGGACGACAGATCGTGGGTATCGGGAGCGTCGAGCAGGGCGTGATACAGGGTGGGTGGCCCGGGGAGCATCGTCACCCGTTCCCGTTCGACGAGTTCGAGCACCCGATCGATCTCGAACACCGGCACCGGCAGGATGGTGGCGCCGCGGATCAGCGAGCTGATCACCCCCGCCTTGTAGCCGAAGGTGTGGAAGAACGGGTTGACGATCAGATAGCGGTCACCCTCGCGCAGGTCGGCCAGATCGCACCATTCCGAGTACAGCCGCAGGGTCTGCCGATGATTCATCATCACGCCCTTGGGGCGACCCGTGGTGCCCGAGGTGTAGATGATGTCGGCGATGTCGGTGCCGTTCATCGTCCGTTCGAAAGGCTTACCGCTGGCGAGGAAGTCCGATTTCAGATCGATCACCGGGACGCCCTGCGGGCCCGTGTAGTCCGTCCCGAGGAAGCCCTGCTGCACCAACAGCAGCTCGGCGCCGCTGCGCCGCACGACGTCGGCGGCTTCCTCGGCCTTGAATCGGGTGTTGATCGGTACCAGCACGCCCCCCGCGGTGACCAGCCCGAACGCGGCGATGATCCACTCGGCCGAGTTGGGCGCCCAGATCGCCGCCCGATCGCCCTTCTCGATGCCCGCGGCCGCGAACGCGCCCGCGGCCCTGCGCACTCGGTCCGCGAGGTCGATGAAGCTCAACCGCAGTGGTCCGTCGACGATCGCTTCGGCATCCCCGAAGCGATCGCCGGCGCTCAGGACCATCTGCGGGATGGTCTCCCATGTCATACCTTCAGCAGCCTCGCGAGGTTGCCACCCATGATCTTGGCCTGGTGTTCCAGGCTCAGATCCTTGATCTCATGGATGTAGCGCGCGGGCTCGGCCAGGCCCTCCGGATGCGGGTAGTCGGAGCCGAACAGGACGTTGTCCACTCCGATGAGGTCGGCGATCCCGCCGAGATCCTCTTCCCAGAACGGGCTGACGAAGATACTGCGTTTGAGCGCCTCGACCGGGTCCTGATGGCCGAAGCCCTCCGGCGCCTTCTTGGCGACATCGGCCAGATTCTCCAGCAGCGGCGCCAGCCACGACGCGCCGTTCTCGATGACCGCCACCTTGAGCTCGGGGAAGCGGAACAGCGCGCCGTGGCACACCCATGACGCCACCGCGTCCTGGATCGGGCGCCATTCGGTGGTCATCCGGAAGGTGTTCGTCTGGAACGGCAGCATCTCCAGGCTGGAGCCCTCCCACTCGGCGTTGTGGCGCGAGTAGCCGCTGTCGGAGGAGTGCATGGTGACGAGAATGTCGTGCTCGACCACCCGCTTCCAGAACGGGTCGAACTCCGGCAGCGCGAACGAGCGCAGCCCGCGCAGACCGGGGACCGGGGCCGGGCGCACCAGAATGGCCTTGGCGCCGTGCTCGACGCACCAGTCGAGCTCCTCGATCGCCTTCTCGACGATGGGCAGGCTCACCACCGGGACGGTGAAGATGCGGTCCTTGTAGACGAAATTGCCGTCCTCGCCCCAGGTTTCGAGCAACCACCGGTTCAGTGAGTGAATCACCGCGTGGATCAGATCGGGGTGGTGACGCATCCGCTCTTCGACGAGGCTGGCCAGCGTGGGAAACATCAGCGAGCGATTCAACTGCAGCTCGTTCATGAGCTCCAGGCGCGCGCCCGGCTCGCGGAAGGCCGGGATGGAGCGCATCGACTTGCCGAAGATCTCTCGCTTGCTCTTGCCCTCCGGATTGCCGTTCTTGAAGTAATCCTCCATCGCGCCGGGACGGGCGACAACCTCGAACGTGGGGTTGGGAATGTACTCGCTGATCTGGCCGAGGACCGCAATCTTGGTGCGCCCGTTGATCTCGACGTACTTGATGGTCCCCTCGTACTCCGCGGGGAGGAACTTGGTCAGCGCCTCCTTGGTTTCGTAGAGGTGGTTGTCCGCGTCGAACAACTGATACGGCAGATCCAGCTGCGTCATGAGAGCCTCCTTGTTGGGTTATGAGAATCATATTCTCACAAGATGCGCATGGCAATATTCGATAGCTACATTTGCGCCCATACCGTCTTGGTCTGCAGGTAGGCCTCGAGTCCCGCCTTGCCTGCTTCGTAGCCCCAGCCCGACTGCTTGTAGCCGCCGAAGGGCATGGAGTGGTCGAACACCATCTGGCAGTTCAACGAGACGGTGCCGGCTTGCAGCTGTTTGGCCAGTCGATGGCCACGGCCGAGGTCCTTGGTCCAGACGGTGGCGGCCAGGCCGTAGGTGCTGTCGTTGGCCATCGCGACGACCTCCTCTTCGGTGTCGAAAGGCAGGATCGTGACGATCGGGCCGAAGATCTCCTCGCGGTAGAGGCGGCTGGTGGCGGGGTCGACACCGGTGGCCACGGTGGGGTGCACGAAGTACCCGGTTCGATCGAGACGCTGACCGCCGGCCACGAACTCCACGCCCTCGGATTTGCCCTGATCGACATAACCCAATACCCGAGTGAGCTGCTTGGCGCTGATCAGCGGGCCTGCCATGGTGCCCTCTTCCTTGGGCCCACCCATCTTCATGTTGTCGGCCAGGTTCGCGATGCCCGCCACGACCTTTTCGTAGGAGCCGCGCTGCACGAAGACGCGCGAACCGCACACACACGCCTGGCCCGAATGTACGAAGGCGCCGAATCCGGCCATCATGATCGCCATATCGAGATCGGCGTCGTCGAAGATCAGCACCGGTGATTTGCCGCCGAGTTCGAGGGTGATCTTGTTGAGGTTGCTCGCCGCCGAGGCTTGCACGATCGCCCGGCCGACTTCGGTGGAGCCGGTGAAGGCGACCTTGTCCACGTCCGGGTGCGCGGTGATCGCCGCGCCGGTTGTGTGTCCGTGGCCGTTGACCAGATTGACCACGCCCTCCGGTACGCCGGCCTGGGCCAGGAGCCGGTCGAGTACCAGCGCCGAAAGCGGAGTCTCCTCGGCGGGTTTCACCACGCTGCTGCACCCGGCCGCGAGGGAGGGAGCGACCTTGGCGCAGTAGTTGAAGACCGGCCCGTTCCACGGGAAGATCAGCCCCACGACATCGTAGGGCTCCTTGAGGGTGTAGCCGTGCTGTCGCGATTCCACGCCGGTGAGCCCGCCGGCGTTCACGTCGTGAGCGATGCCGTCGATCTTGGTGCACCAACCGGCGTAGTAGCGGAACCATTCCGAACCGATGCCAACGGTGAGCGCGGCCTGGTTCTGCGGGATTCCGGCATTGGCCGATTCGAGGTCGGCCAGCAACTCGGTGTTCTCGTCGATCAGATCCGCGACGCGCCAGAGGATCTTGGCTTTCTCGCTGCCCGCCAGGTTCTTCCAGATGCCGGATTTCGACGCCGCTTTCGCCCGTGCGACGGCGTCGTCGACGGCTTCGGCGCCGCCGTCGGTGAATTCGGTGAGCTGTTCCTCGGTGACGGGATCGACGACGGGGATCGCGTCTCCGGTGCCCGGTCGGTTGCGGATTTCGTCCAGCACATTCTGCACGGTCATGGTGTAGCTCCTCGCGTGTCAGCGGTGTTCTCGAGCGCAACGGATTCGGTACGCGCAATCCACCGTCGTCGCTAGGTTAAGCGCATAACCATCAGGGTGTCCAGACCCCGAACGGCCTCTGGTGAGGAACCGGGAAGCTAGGTGGAGGCCCGCACGATCAGGTGGGCGACATCGGTCGGCTGGGGAGCGGGCGGTGCCGGATATCCCAGTTCGGTGAGGACAGCGGCGATCGCGGCGTCGGCGACCGCGGCGGGGTTGTACTCCACCGTGGTCAGCGGCGGATCACACAGCGCCCCCATGGGATTGGCGTCGATGCCGATCACGGCGAGGTCGTGCGGGCAGCGCAAACCAGCCTCCCGGAGACCGTGCAACACCAGACCCGCGATCTCGTCGCTCTGCGCGCAGACCGCGGTCACTCCGTCGCGTACCCAGCCGGTGACCACCTCGGCCGCGCTGCTCGCGGTGACCTCGTCCACCGTGATCGGCGGCAGGTCGTGCGCACGCGCAGCGTCGACGATTCCCTGGAGCCAATAGTCGCCGAGGGCACGCCATTTGGCGACGTCGGTGCGCCCGAACGCGATCCTGCGGTGCCCACGCGAGACCAGGTGATCCACGCGCAACGCCCCGACGGTGAGCAAAGGGTCGCCGAGCGCGGGCAGCAGCCCGATCTCGATCAAGGGCACCTTCGCGGCCTGCACCTTGCCGCGTGCGTCACTGCTCAACGGGAACAGGCTCACTACCGCGATCGGATCGAGATTGTCGATCGCGTCGATGACTCGCTCGTGGTCCTCGGTCTCGAAGATCTGCACCTGGAGCAAACCGTGCTGTGCCAGTGCGGTGGCCATCAGGCTGCCCGCCTGAATCGGCATGTCGCCCACCGCGACCCGTGGCAGCACGGAGAGCACCACCCCGCTCCCACCACGCGCGAGATTACGCGCGGCGACATTGGTGCGATAGCCGAGTTGTCCGGCGGCACGGTAGACCGCTTCTCTGGTACGAGCGGAGATCCGTTTGCCCGCGGAGTTGTTCAGGACGTAGCTGACGGTCGCGGTCGACACGTTCGCCAGCCGGGCGACGTCGGCGTGGGTGGGCCGCGCGCTTTTCCCGACGTTCGTCGCGTCACGATCGGGAGCGGGAGCGGCCATGGACTCATGATGGCACCGTCACCGCGGACCCGGCGTGTAGGGGCCGCCGTACGGAGTGGGAACGGTCTGCGGTCCCACCGGGGCCGGCTCGGCGGTCTGCAGGGGGTCGGCGGGCGGTGCGGCGGGAACGGGGTCGTTCGGCGGGCGCGGAGCGTTGCGCGCGCCGCGCGGCATGAGTGTGGGATCCGGGTCGGTGCAGTCCGCGTTCACGTACGGCTGCGCGTAATCGGGGACGGAGCCGGGCCGCCGTGGCACGTTGTAGTCGCAGGCGTAGCGGGGGTAGATGCTGGCCAGCGCCCAGACTCCGCCGTCGTGGAACGCCGAGGCCACCGCGTCGAGAGCCGATCCGGCGCGCTGGCGGGGAAAGAAGAACTCGTCGAGCGCGGGGATGCGGGAATAGGCGACCTGCGAGACAGTGACGAGGTTGCCCAGCAACTGCACCATCGTCGGAGAGTTCTGCGCGAGGATGGTGTCGAGCTCGGTCAGCATCGGCGGTGTCTGCGCGAGCAGCTGTTCGTAGCCGTCGGTCATCGACGCCATGCCGCCGAGCACGCCCGCGAGATTCGCCGACGTCGACCGCAGCGCGGTGCGCCCGTCGTGCAGGGTCGCGACCACGACTCGGCTGTTGCGCAGCAGGTTCACGGTATTCGGCAGCACGGTGTCGAGCGTGGAGATGAGGAACGTGCCACCGTCGATGATCGCCGCCAGTTTGTCGGGGCCCGCCGGACCGGCACCCAGTTCCCGCGAGATGGTCGCGAGCCGGTCGGGATCGATCTGGGCGAGGGTGCCGCTGAGGCTTTGCAGCATGTCCGACATCGGTACCGGGGTGGAGGTGCGGTCGGCGGTGACCAGCGCGCCGTCGCTCAGATAAGGGCCCTCGTTGCTCGCGGGCAGGAAATCGAGATACTGCTCGCCGGCCGCCGACAGCGCCGCGGCGCGCACCTGCCCCGACACCGAGATACGGACATCTTCGTCGATGGCGGCGACGGCGACCACCTTCTCGTCCACCACCTGAACCGAGTCGACGCGCCCGACGCGCACACCACGCACGGTGACTTCCTGGCCGGGCAGCAATCCGCCCGACTGAGCGAGTTCGACTCGCACGCGATACGGGTGATCGAGTGGATCGACGCCGAAGGTGGACAGCACCAGGTGCGAACAGGCGCCGGTGAGAACGACGAGTAGTCCGAGTAGCGAGACCGCGGACCGATGGCGATGCGCGGCGCGGACGACCTCGACGAGTACGCGGGCCGGTGGTTCGATCATGCTCCGCGGGGTCATCGTGGTGCTCCTGTCAGCCGACCGCCCAGCCGATCGATCATGTGCTGGAGCGAGCCGACGAAGGCGGTCCAGTCGGTGATATCGGGAGCCCTGCCGCCGGATCCGCCCGGATTCGCGGGATCGGGAATCGCCAGCTGGGTGATGTCGGCCGCGACGTGCCCGTTGGGGCCACTGATCATCTTGAGCACGATCTTGATCATGTCGTTCACCTCGTTGAGGTCGGCCTGGGGATTGATGGCCGCGGCGTTGAGTCCCGCGGCCAATTGGTTGATGTTGGCGGCCATGCTCGTGGTGTTGGTGCCGGCGACACTGGGGAACCGGGCCAGCTGGGTGGCGATCGTGTGCACGCGATCCACCAGCGTGATCACCGAGTCGGTGTTCTCGGCGAGGACTTCGATGGCTGGTCCGGCCGCGGCGACGGTGTCGGCGAGGGTGGTCTGCTGGGCGGCCACGGTCCCGCTGAGGTCGGCCGCGGCGTGCAGCACGCCGTTGATCTGGTCGGTGCGGTCGGCGAGGCTGCCCAGCAGTGCTCGGGTCTCGTCGAGCAGCGCGGCGAGCCGGTCGCCGCGGCCCCCGACGTGGTCGCTGAGCGCGGCGACGACCGTGGTGAGGTATTGGATCGTGCCGCCGTTGACCAGAAGCGATGCGCGAGTGAGCATTTCCTCGATCGTCGAGGCCGCCGAGGTCGACTCGAGCGCGATCGCGCCGCCGTCGCCGAGCATGGCGGTGCCGGGCTCGACGGTCGGCGGCGGCTTCATCGCCACGAAGACATCGCCCATCGGTGTGGCAGATCGCAATTGGGCCGACGTGCCGACGGGCAGCTGTACCGACGAGGTGATGCGGAGCGTCACCTCAGCCGTGTAGTCGTGGGCGGACATCGACTCGACTTGGCCGATGTCGGCGCCGTTGAGCGTGACCTTCGCCTTGACAGGAAGGTTGAGGGCGTTGGAGAAGGTCGCGGTGAGTGTGTAGGTGTCCCCACCGAGCCCCGGTGCGGGCAGCGGCAATTGGTCGAGCCCCACGGCGCATCCGGTGGCCGACAAGGTGAGCGCGGCGGCGATCCCGAGCCTGAGCACTGTCCGGTTCCGAGGTGTCATCGACCGCTCCTTCCCGCGATTCCCGCCAGGATGGCGGTGATACCAAAATCCGGTCCCATGTCGCGCATGGTGCCGGTGGCGCATCCGTGGTTCTGCAGTTGCAGCAGATTGCAGACCTCCTTGACCATTTGGCCGTCGAGCAGCAGCCGGTTGACGTCCACACCGGCGCGTAGCGCGCGGACATTCGGGTCGACGGAGTTGTAGGCGTTGTCGACGACCATCGGGAACACGTCGAGGAACTGGGCGAGGTTGTAGTCGTAGGCCGCCAGGGAACCGGTGACGGTGTTCGCGTTGGTGACGAGGCCGGAGATAGTGCCCTGGTGGCGCCGGAGCAGCTCGGTGACCTGGCCGATGATCCGGTTCAGCGCCGCGCCGGTCGCGCCGGTTCCCAGCTGTTGATCGGCCAGGAAATCGCTGAGTTGCGCTACGGCACCGCCGAATTCGCGCAGCGTCTGATCATTGCGCGCCGCGGCCGCGGTCAGCTCGTCGAGGTTGGTGACGACGGTGGTGATCGCATCGCGGGTGGCGGTCCCGTTGTCCGCACCCAGTCGCAGCGCACGGGAGAGCTCGCCGAGCGCGGCCCGCATGTCGTCGCCGTTGCCTCGGGTCGCGGCGGACCCCAGGCCGATCAGGTCGGCGACCGGGCCCGCGCCGTTGCCGTCACCACCCAGTGAGGTGGACAACTTCTGCGCCATCGACAGTAGGGCATCGAACTCGACCGGCGACTTCGTCCGCGCCGGATCGAGCACCGCGCCCGAGGGCAGGGTCGGCCCGCCGCGATAGACCGGGGTGAGTTCGATGTGGCGGTCGGTGAGCAACGAGTCCGAGATCGTCACCGCCTGCACATCGGCGGGCAGCTGGATCGAGCTGTCGATTCGCATCTCGACTTCGACCTCGGTGCCGTGGGCCTCGATCCGAACGATGCGCCCGACACGCATTCCGAGCACCGAGACCGGGTTGCCCTCGTACAGGCCGTTGGCATTGGCGAATTCGGCGGTGATGGTGGTGGTTCCCGTGTCGGACCCGACCGAGCAGCTGGTCAGGCAGGCGGCGGTTACCACGATCGCGGCCAGTTTCAGGCTGGACAGCAGTGTGTTCATCGGCAGTCCTGGAGATAGGGGGCTCGGCCGGACTCGACGGCGACGGCACTCAACGCGCACATCCACGAGTCGACGAAAGCGCCGTCGGGGGCGTTGGCGTTCAGTTCCGCGCCGGTGCCGGTGGCATTGGCGAACATGCGCCAGGGGACCGGAAGGATCTGCAAGATGCTGCGCAGCAGGTCGTCGTGGCCCGCCATCATCGCGGTCATGTCGCGCAGATCGGTCAGCAGTTGTTCGATCTCGGCATTCTCACCGACCACGATCGGTTCGAGTCGCTGGACCAGCGTGGTGGTCGCGTCGAGCAGTCGACGCAACGCGTCCTGGCGGGCGAGAATCTGGCGCAGCACGGTGCCGCCCTGCCCCACCACCGAGCCGAGTTCGGCCTGCTGGGTACGGATCACGGTGCTGACCTGGTCGGTACTGGTGAGCAGGGTGCCGATCTGGTCGCGTCGGGTCGCGATGACATTCGACAGCGACCGGATATCGCGCAGGATGCCAGGAACCAGCGACGGCAGGCCGTCGAGCCCCTGCGACAGCGATGTCATCGACGCGGCGATCTGGTCGGCGTCGAGTTCGTCGAAAGTGGTGGTCGCGTCCTGCAGGGCGGTCTCGAGGTCATAGGGAACAGTGGTCTGGGACAACGGAATCCGATCGTCGCGCAGTTCGCCGTTGCCGGACGAGCGCAACTCGATATAGCGCGAGCCGAGCAGCGTGGTCAGTTTGATCGCGGCCGCGGCATCGGCGCCGAGGGCGACCTCGTCGTCGACCGACAAGCTCACCTCGACATGGTCGCCGGCGAGCCGGGTGCTGGTCACCGTGCCGACGGGAATGCCTGCCCACGTCACCGGGTCACCGGCGGCGATCCCCGCGGCCTGCGCGAAATCGGCCCGCACAGTGCGTGTGCCGAGGTGTAGCGAGTTGACCACGACCAGCACGAGCAACACCAGCACGACGGAGAGCACGGCGATGAGGCCGGTCCGTAGCGACCTGTCGGTGGCGATCGCGCCGGAACCGGCGGCGCCCGGGCGTGGCAACAGAGAGGAGAGGGCGCGCAGTGGATTCTTCATGGTCCTACCTACAGATCGCGGAGTGCTGGGGTCGGCCGGTCGGGGAGGCGGCGCCGAGGATCTGCGCGATCACGGGATCGATGCCCGGGATGATGCTGAAACTGATGTCGCAGACATAGGCGTTGACGAAAGAACCGGCGTCGGTGGCCCGGATCATGGACTGGAACAGCTGCGGGAGATTGAAGCCAAGGAACGCGAAACGTTCTTTGCCGTCGACGAAATGACGCGCGAAGCCGGGTTCGCGATTCATGAACTCCGTCAGCGACGGGCCCGCGCCGTCGATGACAGCGGCGGCGTCGGAGACGACGGTGGAGATCTGCGCGGTCTGGTCCAGCAGTGTGTCGCGCCGGGATTCGAGTGCGTCGAAGATCTTGCGGGTCTGGGTGAAAGTCGTCTGCAGCCCGGCGCTCTGCCCGGCCAACGTGGTCATCACCGCCGACAGGTTGTCGATCAGCGCGCCGAGGATCTGGTCGGGCCCGGCGAAGGACTGCACCAGGGTCGCGGTCTCGGTGATCAGCGCGGCGACCGCGCCGTCGTCGCCCTGGAGCGCTCGAATCAACGCGGAGGTCAGATTGTCGACGTCCGCGGGGTCGAGGGCGCTGAACAACGGCTGGAATCCGTTGAGCAGCCCCGACAGATCGAAGGACGGTTCGGTGCGATCGATCGGGATCCGCGCGCCGGGCGCCATGGGCGTCGGATCGCCGGATTCGGCTCTGCTCAGCCCGAGGTAGCGCTGTCCGATCAGATTCTGATAGATGACCGAGGCGATGGTGTTGCCGTACACGGGCTGACCACGCTGGATCCGGAAGTCGACCTCGGCGTTCGGGCCGAGGATGTCGATGGAGTCGACCCGGCCCACCTGTACTCCGGCGATCCGGACGTCGTCACCCACACGTAGTCCCGAGACATCGCTGAAGACAGCGGAATAGGAGTGCGTGTCGCCGCTGATGTCGCGTTGCAGAGTCACCCGGACCATCCAGATCAGCAGCGCGGAGACGAGCAGAAAAGCGGTCAGTCCGGCGAGGTCGCGTTTGTGTTTCACCGTGGTTCTCCGGCGGCTGGTGGGGCCGGCACGGTCAGACCGAACAGCTCGGCGAGGCCGGCGGCTTCCTGTGGCAGACCGAGGCTTTCGGCCAGAATGTCGTGCTGGTCGAGCGTGTTCACCGGTTGGTCGGCGGCGCCGATGACCGGTGGGCCCGCGGCGGGTCCGTTCTCGCAACTCGCACCAGCGAGTTCTCCGTAGCGCGGACAGTCGGTCCGGGTGTATTGCTTGTGCGGAGTGAGTTCGACGATCACTTTGGCGGTGCCGGTCTGGGTGTCGGGTTGCCAGAAGTCGTGCGCGAACACGTGCGCGATCCGGGTCTGCGAGGTCGTCATCTGGACGAAGTTGCCGCTGCCCGCGGCGAGAATCTGTAGCACGGGGCCCAGCCTGGAGTTGAGGTCGATGATGGTCTCGGTGCGGTTGTTCAGCGCGGTGCCGACCGTTTCGGTGGTCGCGATGCCGCCGGTGAGCAGTTCGGTCAAGCGGACTCGCTGCTCGGCGACGCTGCGCATCGGCCCGACCGCGCTGTGCAGCGCGGCGAGCAGATCGGGTGCCGATTCCTGGAGTCCGTGCACAGCCTCCGACAGTCCGGTGAGCAGCGCGGGGGAGTCGGCGACGCCCGACAATTCGCCCTGGTAGGCCCGCACGATGCGCGCGAGCTGGGCGGCCGCTGCCAGCGCGTCCGCGCCGCGGCCACGGGTCGCCCGTTCGACGGTCTCCAAGATCCCGACGGTGGGATCGGCGTCGGGGCGTCCCACGGCGTCGACGATGCGGCTCAACGCGGTGAGCGAGGTCTGCAACTGCACGCTGGCCTTGCTGTGGTCCTCCGGTATCGACGCTCCTGACCTCAGCGCGGGGCCCGGTCCGTTGTCGATGAGCTGGACCGAGGGCACCGCGAACACGTTGCTGGGGACGACGCGCGCCGTCACCGTCGCCGGAATCGCGGCGGCGTGCGAGGGGATCAGTTCGATGTGAACCTTGTTGGGGTGGCTGCCGTCCGAGGCAACCACGTCCTGCACACTCCCGACCAGCACGCCGTGATATTTGACGTCGGATCGTTTCGGCAACCCATCGCCCACGTCGACGAGCATCGCGGTCACCGCGACCGTCTCCGCGAACGCGCCTTCCGAGCGGGCGACCATCGCCGCGACGGTGGCGACGACGACGGTCAGCGCGGCCATCCCACGCACGAACAACTTGGTATTGCTCAGGTGCCTGTCGTCGGATTCGAACACTATCGACATCGCGCTACCCACTGATCCTGGAGCCGGCGTCGAATCCCCACAGCGCCAACGTCATCAACAGGTTCACCGAGATCATCACGGTGATGCTCGCGCGCATCGCCCGACCTGCCGCGACACCGACTCCTTGCGGCCCGCCGCGCGCGTAGTAGCCGAAGTAGCACTGGATCGTGGTGGTGATGGTGACGAACACGATCGCCTTCAACAGTGAGAACACGACGTCGGTGCCGCTGAGCACCAGGTCGAAATAATGGGCGTAGGTACCGAACGATTGTCCGCCGACGAGCCCGACGAACAGCTCGACGGCGAGGTAGTCCGCGGCCAGCGCGGCCAGGTACAAGGGGATCACCGCCACGATCGAGGCGATCAACCGCGTCGAGACCAGGAACGGGATCGGGCGGATCGCGATCGCGTCGAGGGCGTCGATCTCCTCGGCGATCCGCATCGCGCCGAGTTGGGCGGTGAACCGGCACCCCGCCTGTGCGGCGAAGGCGATCGACGCCATGATCGGAGCGAGTTCACGGGTCGCCGCGGTCGCGGCGATCATTCCGGTGGCGGGCTCCATGCCGAGCAGCTTCAACGCGTTGAAGCCCTCGATGCCGACGATCCCGCCTGCGGCGGCGCCCAGGATGATCATCACTCCCGCCGTTCCACCGCCGACGATGAGCGAGCCGTTGCCCCAGGTCACATCGGACAGGATGCGCAGGGATTCGCGGCTGTAGTGGCGCAGGGCAACGGGTATCGAGACCACCGCGCGCACGAAGAAGGTGACCATATGCCCGAATCGGATGACACCGTGCCACGGCCCGGCCGCCACCCTGAGCGCGACCCGCACTCCGGGAGGGCGATACACGCTGGCCATTACAGGGTCGTCCTCGGGAACAGCATCGTGTAGATCTGGGTGAATCCGAGATTGACGACCATCAGCACCACGATCGATGCCACCACGGCGGCATTGACCGAATTCGCCACGCCACCTGGCCCACCCCGGGTGTTGAGGCCCTTCTCGCACGCGATGACGACGACGATCACGCCGAACACCGCGGCCTTGACCATCGCCAGGTACAGATCACCGGAGGTGGCGAAGGAGGAGAAGGTCGCCATGTAGCTGCCCGGAGTTCCGTCCTGGACATAGACATTGAACAGGTAGCCGGCCAGAAATCCGACAAAACAGCTGACTGCGGTGAGCGCCATCGCGATGAGGATCCCGGCGGCCAGTCGCGGCACCACGAGCCTGCGCAGCACCGAGACCCCCATCACCTCCATGGCGTCGATCTCCTCGCGGATCTTGCGCGAGCCCAGATCGGCGCACAGCGCCGAACCCACCGCTGCCGCCAGCAGAATCGCGGTGACCAACGGCGCCGACTGGCGGATCACGGCCAGGCCGCTCGCGGCGCCGGCCAGTGCCGTCGCACCGACTTGTCCTGCCAGCAAACCGAATTGGATGGACAGGGTCGCACTGATCGGCACCGCCACGGCCACCGTCGGCAGCAGGGAGGTCTTCACCATGAACGCCGCCTGCCCGACGAATTCGTCGAAGGGGAAGCGCCGCGCCACGATGTCGGTGGCGAGATAGCGGAATGCGTCCCGGCCGAGTTCGACCTGTCTTCCGACGGTGTGCAGCGAGGCGATCGGGTGTCGCCGGGAGTATTGCTTCGACCAATCCTTGATCTCGGTGACCGCGGATGCGTTGGGTTCCACAGCGAACCTCCTCTTTCCGGTGTAGATGTCTCGCTAGCGCGGTGTGGGCGCGGCGAGTTCGCGAAGAGAGGACAGGAACAGTTCGTCCATGTGCGGGCTCAGTTCGCTCAGGGTCGCGGCGTTGGCATGGCCCGCGGAGCCGAAGACGCGTGCGAGGGCGTCGGCGGGCGTGGTGGAGCCGATGGACAGGCACAGGCAGGCCACGCCCTCGGCGCGCAGTTCCTCGAGTGCCTTCGCGGCATCCGCTTCGGCGTAGCGACCCTCGTAGCCGTCGTCGTAGGGACAGCCGTCCGACAGCACGACCAACAGCCGATTCTGCGTACCCGCTCGGTTTTTGAGAATCTCGCCCGCGCCGCGGATGCCTGCGCCCAGCCGGGTGTAGTTCGAGGGCTGAAGCTGATTGAGTCTGGCTCGTCCGACGGCGCCGAACCGCTGATCGAAGGTTTTGATCGCGGGCAGGTACACCGCGTGGCGGCCCTCGGAGCGGAAGGCGTACACCGCGACACGGTCCCCGAGCTCTTCGAGCGTGACGGCCATGGTCGCGGCCGCCCGCCGCTGATGGTCGTGCACGGACAGGCCCTCCAGATCGGCATCGGTGGCCGATCCGGACGCATCCAGCAGGATCATCACGCCGAGATTGCGCTCGAGCTTGCGGTGTTCGAGGTACACGTTCTCCGGGCGCGAGTATCCCGAACGCAGATCGACGAACAGATCGATGAGCGCCTCGATATCGAGTTCGTCACCATCGGGGCGCCCGCGCAGCACCTTCGGGCCAAGGCCCACCCGAGCCAGCCGCCGTCGGAGCACATCGTCTTCGGGCACACGTGCGGCCGAGATATCCGTGGGGACCGTCAGCGGGAAATCGACGACTCGGCACCAATCCGGTTTGTAGCGGTCGTTGAATACGTCCCACTCGGGATAGAGGGCGCCGCCGATTCCGGCGGCGGCGCCGGGCTTGTCGGCATCGGTGAACTTGATCCGGGTGGGCAGCGGCCGGGCATTCGGTCCGACCATCCGCGCCCGGCGCACCGCACTGACCGGCGCTTCGGCGCCGGCGGGCCCGTCTCCGTCGGACCGTGAGTTGCCCATCGTCTTGCGGAAGAAATCCATCACCGACTTGCCGCTGAAGAGTGGATTCTCGAAGAGTTTGAGAATCTTGCTCTCCTCGGACTTCTCGACGTTGTCCTCGACCTCGTCGTCGGCCTCGGGTATCTCGCTGAGATCGAATTCCAGGCGCAGCTCTCCGTCGCTCGCCCGCCCGCCCGGGCCAGGATCCGACGCCACCAACTGGGAGGGTTTGATGGTGCCGAACCACTCCGGTGGCTCGTCGACTTTCCGCTTTCCCTTGGCCGCCGCGAGTGATTCCGCGGCGCTCGCTGTACTCGGTTCTCCCTCGAGATCGAGTCCGGCGGCGAGTGGAAGCCGCCCAGCCAGTTCTGCGAGCACCCGACGGCCTTCTAGGGCCAGGTAGCGCCGCGCTGTCGATGGACGCCCCCGCAGTGACCTCACCAGTGCCGGATCCAGGCTCCCGGCACCGAGCAGCGCGCTCTGCACGAGTACTTCGCGACGCTGCTCGGTGCCGGTGCCGGTGCCGGTGCCGTCGCCCGAAACGAACACGATCTGCCCGTTCGTATACGGCGTCCCGCCCGCCGGCAGCTCTGCGATACCCACAGACCTGCCGGCGAGGTAGGTGGCGAGGAGCCGGTACCGCTCCGGCCCGCTCGGATCCTTGTCGATCATGGCCGCGGCAGCACAGCGTCGACGAGTTCGCCGAGGGCGGCAACGATATCCGCGTCATCGGACAGCGCCTGCACCACCGCCGATTGCACGGCGGTGCGTAGGTTCAGCCCGCCCGCGACGAGGCCACCGGCGAGGATCAGCATTCGCGTGGAGGACACCTCGCGCAGCGGCGAGTTGTCCAGGTTGCGGATGGCGCTGCCGACCGCGACCAGTGCCCGCGCGGTCTCCTCGTCGACCCCGGCTTCGTGCGCGACCACCTCGCGCTCGATCTCGGGGGGAGGGAAGCCGAGTTCGATAGCGACGAATCGCTGCCGAGTCGACTCCTTCAGATTCTTCAGAACGCTCTGGTAACCAGGGTTGTAGGAGATCACCAGCTGGAACCCGGGTGCAGCGGGCAATGTCACCCCGAGCCGGTCGACCGGAAGT
This sequence comes from Nocardia salmonicida, assembly GCF_036142455.1. NCBI lineage: Bacteria > Bacillati > Actinomycetota > Actinomycetes > Mycobacteriales > Nocardiaceae > Nocardia > Nocardia salmonicida. The sequence goes on along the minus strand of NZ_CP108014.1, from coordinate 2,643,006 downwards.
TCGCGGCGGTGATCGGCGAGCGGATGGATCACCACGGTGGTGTCCTGGCGCGCCTCCACGACCTCGTCCAGATAGAAGATGGCGCCCGACCGCACGGCGCGCGTCAACGGACCGTCCACCCAGACCGTTTCGCCGCCCTTGAGCAGGAAACGGCCCACCAGGTCCGCCGAGGTCATGTCCTCGTGGCCGGCGACGGTGATCAGGTCCCGGCCGAGCTCCGCGGCCATGGTTTCCACGAAGCGGGTCTTACCGCAGCCCGTGGGGCCCTTGAGGAGAAGCGGGAGCCCGCCGACGGCCGCCGCGCGAAACACCGCTACTTCGTCACCGACCGCGCGGTAGAACGGTGCCTGCGGAACGTCGAGTACAGCGCTGGATCGACTGGTCATGTCAGTTTCCTTTGTCGGTGTCGGCGAAGGGAATGATCTTCGGCAGCTCCGCACCGTCGGGCAGGACGAGTTTGCCGGTCGAATCTATGTAGCCGCTGTGCCGGAAGGGAACCGGCAGATCAGGATGGGGGCAGAGCCGGTCGGTTCCTTCGCCGCAGATACCCATGTTGAAGTACGAGCGCTTCTGGATATCCTCGGGCCACGGATCGGTGTGCAGGGCGAAGAATTGAGCGGGAAGGTTGTAGCCCACGAAGAAGAATGTGCTGACCGCCGCGAAGATCGCGAGGAAGCGCGTGAACTGTTGTCTGACGAATCCGCCATGGATCTGATCCAGGCCACGCTCGACAATGGTCCGGCCACGGTCGTCGGTGAAATAGCGCAGCGAGCAGAGGCCGGCCTGAACTCCACCCCACATGAGCCCTTCATACAGCGGCCACTGATAATAGGTGCCGGCGTTGATCGACCATTCCTGGAGTGCGCCGGGGTAGGTGAAAAGACCCATCGGCATCAGGAACAAACCTTCGATGACGAGATCGAAGAAGAATGTCCAGACGAGCAGCACGCCGATCAATCCCATAGTGCTGATATTCGGGAACCGCTGCTTGGTCTTTCGCATCACCCAGCATCCGAGAATCGTGCACAGCAGGACGCCGTAGGAGTAGCCCGGTGCGTTCATCAGGATCGGTTCGGCCATCATGGCGCCTGGTTCGCCATAGGATTGCCAGCCCGGCACATCCTGCACCCACGAGCCCCGATTGAACATCCAGGTGTTGTACGTACTCCACGTATTGAAGTAGTTCAGCAGTGGATCCTGGAAGAACATCAGGCCGCAGGCCACGAACAGCATGCCGTCGAGGGTTATTCGCCGCTCCCGTAGCCACGGCCGGATGATGAAGAAATACATGCCGATCGGCAGACCGAGCAGAATCACCGCGGTCCAGACGGTGAGAATCACCTTCATGAAAGTCGGCGGATCGCTCGGTCCGGTGGGCACACGTTCGAAATTGGGGCCGGTGATCCAGCGCAGCCACACATATATCTGCAGGGCGAGGATCAACCCGCCGAGGGTGGCCCAGATCTTGACCGCATTGCTGGTCGATTGAACTTTTGCGCCGAGGGTGGCCACGTTGCCGAGCGGCTCGGTGACGGTGGTGCCCTTTTTCGGCTCCGACGGTCCGCTCACAGCGCACCTCCTCGGTGAATGGTCGGGGTCCGACGCGCGTCGATACGCTCGAAACTCGGAATGGAATCGGCGATGGCCGTGGAAGTCGATGAGGGAGTCATCGGTCACTCTCCTGAAGTATCCGTACGACTCGAAATATACCACCGAGAATCTGAGATACTAGGGGGTTTCTAAGATTCGTGGCATAATCGCTGATATGGCTGAGCGTTGGACCCGAGAGCGGAGACTCGAGCACACCAGGGGGCTGCTCCTGGAGGCCGCCGAAGAAGTATTTGCCGAAAAGGGTTTCGCGGCGGCAACACTCGATGACATCGCCCACGCCGCCGGCTACACCAAAGGCGCGATCTACAAGCACTTCGCCACCAAGGAAGAACTGTTCCTCGGGGTGAACGATCGATACATGCAGCGCTACTTCGATACCTTCACCGAAGTGCTGGCGGCCGCCTCGAGTGTGGGAACCGAAGAGTTGGACCGAGTCGGTGAGCTGTGGCGCCGGCTGGGCGCCGACCGCGGTACCGACCATGCCGCCCTCGGTATGGAATTCACCCTGTATCTGCTGCGCAACCCCGAGGTTCGGGCACGGGTGGCAGTCCGGCGGGAAGAGACCGTAGAAGCTCTGGGGCAGTTCATCATCGAGAATCTCGACCGGCTGGGCGCGACCTCGCTGATCCCGCCGATGACGATGGCGAGGGTGCTCATCCACACGACGCCCTCCGTCGTACTCGGCACCGAACTCGACAGTGTCGACCTCTACGGGCCGATTCTCGAGATGTACATGTCGGCGATCAAGCTGCCCTGACCGCGCATCCCTGCCTCCGCCCCGATCGTTCACGAGCTGCGGATTCCGCTCGGCGGGGCGGCAGCGCGGGCGGAATCGATATGCGGCACTGTGGCATTCGTCGACGAGCGAATCGAGAGCGACACCGTGTCGAGGTAGCCTTCGAGACCCTCGGTTCCGAACTCGCGGCCGATGCCGCTGTTCTTGACTCCGCCGAACGGTGCCACCGGATCCATGCTGTAGGGCTCGTTGATGCCGAGGGTGCCCGCGCGCACTCGGCGGGCGATCGCCGTGGCGCGCTCGATGTCGGATGACCACACCGAACCCGACAGCCCGTACTCGCTGTCGTTGGCGAGGTGGACCGCGTGTTCGTCGTCGGTGTAGGCGATCACGCTCAGAACGGGACCGAAGATCTCCTCCTGCGCGATCCGCATCGAGTTGTCCACGTCGGCGAACAGGGTGGGCCGGACGTACCAGCCGTGCTCGACGCTCTCGGGCAGGTCGGTGCCGCCGACGATCAGACGGGCTCCTTCGCGCTGCCCCAGGTCGATGTACTCCAGAACCCGCTGCTGTTGGCGGTGCGAGACCATCGGACCGATTCGGGTCGCTGGATCGAACGGGTCTCCGACCGGGAGGTTTTCGATCACACTCGCCAGCGCGTCGACGAATTCGTCTCGGCGGCGCTGGGGGACCAGCACGCGGGTCTGGGCGACGCAGGCCTGTCCGCTGTTCATCAGCCCGGCCACCATCATGCCGGCGGCCACGGCGTCGGGATCGGCGTCGTCGAGTACCACCGCGGCGGATTTGCCGCCGAGTTCGAGGCTGACCCTGCGCAGTGCCGCACCGCATACTTCGGCGACTTGCCTACCCGCCCCGGTGGATCCGGTGAACGAGACCTTGTCCACGCCCGGGTGCGAGACCAGATACTGGCCGACTTCGCGCCCCGCGGGCAGGATGCTGACCACCCCGGGAGGCAACCCGACCTGGTCGAGGAGCTCGGCCATATGGTGCGCGTCCAGCGCCGTCTCCGGAGACGGCTTGAGCACCACCGTGCATCCGGCGAGCAGCGCCGGAATCAACTTCCCCACGAGCAGGAACATCGGCATGTTCCAAGGAATGATCGCGGCCACGACCCCGACGGGTTCGTGGCCGACGACCACGTCACGGCCGAGGAACCCCGCTCTGGTCTCCTGCCAGCGGAAACCGGCGGCGATGTCGGCGAAAGCGCTGATCATGATGCCGGGCAGCTTCGCGTGCGCCGAGCGCGAGAAGGTGATCGGCGCACCCATTTCGGTGGTGATCAGTTGTGCGAGTTCGTCTTCACGTGCGCGGTAGCACCGGGCCAACTCGCGGACGATCGCCACGCGCGCCTGTGGGTCCATACGAGGCCATGGCCCCGTGTCGAATGCCTCGCGCGCAGCCGCGACCGCACGATCGACATCCGCGGTCGTCGGGTCGGCGACCCGCGCGATGACCTGCTCGGTGTGTGGCGAGATCACCTCGATCGTCTCGCCGGCGGCGGGGTCGACCCATTGCCCACCGATATAGAGCTGATGACGTGGCGACATTGCTACCTCGGATCTGATGCGCGCATTCGAAGTGCGGGCGAACGGTTTTCGCTGGTCACGGTTTCTTGTGGACGCGGCCGTCCTTCATCACGAACCGCACATCGTCGAGAGTGGTGATGTCGACGGTGGGGTCGCCGGAGACGGCGATGATGTCGGCCAGCAATCCAGGTGCCAGCCGCCCACGGTCGTCGACGCCGATCAGTTCGGCGCTGGTGATCGTGGCCGCGCGCAGCGCCTGCGCCGGCGTCATGCCGCGGTCGACGAGTGCCCACAGTTCTTTGGCATTGCTGCCGTGCGGGACCGCGGGTGCGTCGGTGCCACAGGCGATCTTGACCCCGGCACGGATCGCCTTGCGCAGCGTCTCGCGCGCCCGCGGGAAGACCTCGGCGGCCTTCTTCTGCAGTGCGGGAGCGGCTTTGGAGACATCGAGGCCCTCCGACAGATAACTCGTCGGTACCAGATATGTGCCCTGCTCCACCATCAGCGCGATGGTGTCGTCCTCGGCGAGGGAACCGTGTTCGATGCAGTCGACCCCGGCCCGCAGGCAGGCGCGGATTCCGGCGTCACCGTGGGCGTGCGCGGCGACGCGCACACCGGCGCGGTGCGCTTCGTCGACGATCGCGGCCAGCTCCTCGTCGGAATACTGCTGTGCTCCGGCGACGGTGCCGTGCGACATCACCCCGCCCGATGCCGAGATCTTGATGACCTCGGCACCGTATTTGATTTGGTAACGCACAGATTCGCGGACCTGCGGCACGCCGTTGGCGCGGCCTTCCTCCACCGTGATGGGCATGATGTGCGGGGCAAGACGCTGGAACATCGTGGGATCGAGGTGGCCGCCGGTCGGCGTGATGGCGTGTCCGGCCGAGACGATGCGCGGGCCTTCGAGCCAGCCCTGTTCGATCGCGCGGTGCAGATCCACATCGAGCAGATAGCCACCGGTCTTGACCATCAGGCCGAGATTGCGGACCGTGGTGAAACCGGCGTGCAGGGTGACGCGGGCGTTCACCGAGGCGCGCAATGTTCGATACACCGGGTCGTCTTGCACACCGTGCATCGGGTTCGGCAACCCCGAGGGAGTGTCGGGCCCGCCGATGAGCAGGTTGACCTCCATATCCATCAATCCGGGCAGCAGCGTGAGCTCACCCAGATCGATGACCTGCGCGCCCGCAGGTACCTCGACCGGATTGATCGCGGTGATCCGGTTGCCGTCCACGACGATCACCGCCGGCGTGTGCCGCTGCCCGGTCTCGACCTCGACCCACGCCGCGGCACGCAGCACGACGACCTGCCCGCTCATAGGCTCGGCTCGATGACACAGGTCAACGACGCGGCCCCGGTGTCGGGTATGCGCGGCTGTCGCCACACTTCGACGGGGAAGGACACCTGAATCATCGAATACAGCAGGTACATCAGGTTCTTCGCGTCCTCGGGCATATCGTCGATCGAGAACTTGTCGCAGTAGGTGAGCGCGTCTTCGGCCCGCGCGGCGATCACGTCGTAGAACCGCTGCATGTCGACCATCGTGGAATTCAGGCGCTGGTCGTTGCGTTCGGTTTCGGAGGGCAGACACCACACCGAGGCGAACTGCTCGAGGTCGGCGAACTCGACCGGCAGTAGAGGTGTGCTCATCGCTTGGCCTCCGTGCCCTCGCGCTGATAGTCGCCGACCCAGTCCGCCGCGACCTTGTGCAGATGCCGAAGCAGGATTTCCTGGTCGTTGAGCTGGAATGTGGTGACCGCGCGGGATTCGAGCATGAGCTGGGTAGCCTCCAGCGTCGAAGAATCCTGCAGCCCATACTCTTTGAAGGTGACCGCGGCCATTTCGTGGGCGACGCGGTCGCGCGGGGTGCGGGCGGGCGTAAAGTACAGGTTGCCCTCGAAGATGTGCGTATTGTGCGAGGTCGGCCAGTACTGGTAGGTGAGATACCACCCCCCGGACCAGACGAGAATGGTGAAATTCGGCCACAGCTGGAACGAATCCAGCCCCCAGGGTTCGCAGCCCGCGGGGTTGAGCCCGGCCGGCATCGGACCGAGATCCGGGACGTCCCACGGACCGAACAAGCCACTGCGGGTGATGTCTTCCATCGGTTTACGCATCGCGGCGTCGAGTTCCCAGGTCACCACACCGGAAGTGCTGACCAGCCGATGCGGTCCGTCGAGCTGGTAGTGCGGTGCTTCGAATCCGGCCTGCTGCGCGGCGACGGAGAAATTGTCCGGCGTCTGCTTTCCGTGCAGGATCGGTGCGTGGTAGAACTCCTGGAAAGCGTCCAGGTAGAGCTTCCAATTCGCGCCGACCTCGGCCCGGTAGGAATAGCGTTCTGTCAGTTGGTCGAACGGGTATCCCTCGAGACCGGTGACCATCGGGCCGAGGAACTCTCGCAGTGTCTGACGCGGTTGCGCGGCCAGATTGACGAAGATGAATCCCGACCAGACCTCACAGTGCACGCGCGCGAGCCCGAGGTTGTCCTTGTCCAGGTCGAAGAACTCGCCTTCCTGCTGCACGAAGCTCAGGGAGCCGTCGAGTCCGTAGCGCCAGCCGTGGTACTTGCAGGTGAACTGGCGACACGTACCGGCGGTTTCCTCGCGGGGAAACTCGTTCCACACCAGCTTGTTTCCCCGATGCCGACAGATGTTGTGGAAGGCGTTGACGCTGCCGTCGCGATCGCGCACCAGGATGATCGAGGAATGCGCGGCGTGGATCTCCCTGGTGAAATAGCTGCCGGTGCGCGGCAGCTGTTCGATGCGACCGACATTGAGCCAGGCACGTTTGAAGATCGCGTCGCGCTCGAGTTCGAAGAACTCCGGGGAGATCGAGTCCTCGTAGGACATCGGGTCGGTCCCGAGTTCTGGGTAGTGCTGAGTCCAACTACCCTCTGCGGGTTTGGGCCAACGAGCCATGATGTACTCCTGAAAGGCTGTATCGGTGGGCTATTCGATCGGTTCTTCACCGAGCACCGTGGTGCGCAACATCTCTCGCGGAGAACCTGCCGGGTACGGCGCGGCGCGATGGATGACCCCACGGTTGTCCCAGATCACGGTGTCGCCGACAGCCCAGGTGTGCCGGTAGACGCGGTCCGGAGCGGTGCAGCGGCCCAGCAGTCCGTCGAGCAGTGCCCTGCTCTCGTCGGCGGGCATCCCGACGACGTGGTCGGTCGAGGCGCCGAGGACGAGCGATCGGCGTCCGGATTTGTGGGTCCAGATCAGTGGGTGCTCTTTGGTCGGACGTCTGCGCCACGCCACCAGTTGGTCCGGTGTCGGGTCCGCGGTCACGCCACGCTGCGACGCTTCGAGCGAATGCACCACACGCAGGGACCGAAGAGATGTTCGTTCCGCGGCGGTCAAGTCGTCGAAAGCCTTGTAGGTGCTGGCGAATTCGGTCTCACCGCCGCTGGCGGCGACGGCCTTGGCCGTGAGCACGGTCGCCATCTGTGGATACGCGTCGTCTTCGGGCGTGCAGCCGTCGATGTGCCAGTCGAAGGTCGCGCGCAGGTAGCTCGCCGAGGAGTTCTTGGCGGCGTCGAGGCTGACCCGATAGATGCCCTCCACCGGATGATGTCCGGGTGAGGTATCCACCTGCCCGAGCGTGCGGCAGAACGCTACCTGGGTTTCCGGGTCGAGATGCAGATCACGAAAGACCAGCACCCCGTTCTCCTCGAGGGCTGTCATCACGGTCTCGGCGACGCGGTCATCGTCGAGCAACTGCTCGCGGCGTACGCCGATGACCTCTGCTCCGACGGCGTGGCCGAGTTTCTCGATGGTAATCGTCATGGTGGAGTTCCTTCGTGTCCTACGGCCAGGGCCCGGTGACGCGGGCGAGTTCGGCGTCGGCGCTGTCGACGGGCTTGGGTTGTTGGAAGATCTCGACTGCCATCGCGACCATGACCAGCGAATACACCAGATGAAGCAGGTGTATGGCGTCCTCGGGTAATTCCTCGAGGGGGAATTTGTCGCAGTAGGCGATAGCGTCCTCGACACGCGGAAAGCACGCGTCATAGAAGCCGATCAGCTCTTGCATGGGACTGGCAAGGCGGCGGGCGTAGCGTTCGGATTCGGTCTTCAGACACCACGTGACGGCGAACCGTTCGAGGTCGGCGAAGGCAGGCGGCAGCATTGTCGATGTCATCGCTCACCGGCTCCGGTGAGATCGTGGCGGTACTCATCGACCCAGTCGGCGACGACCTTGTGGAAATGACGCACGAGGATTTCCTGATCATTGACCGGGAAATGAGTCATGCCCGCCGTGCGATATGCCGATTCGAGCGCGGTCTGTGTGCCGGTGAGCATGCCGGCGTCTTGGAGGGCGAACTCTTTGAACACCACCGAGGCGACTTCGTGTTCGACTCGCTCACGGGCCGTGCGTGCCGGTTGGAAGCACAGCATGCCCTCGAACCGGTGGGAGTTGTAGGAGGTCGGCCAATAGCGGTAGAGCAGATACCAGCCGCGATAGATGAGGATCTCGATGTTGGGAAAGATCTGGAAGTTGTCGATGCCCCACGGCTCGACCCGACCAGGATTCAAACCCTTGGGCGGCTCGCCCAGATCCGGCGACTCCCACGGGCCGACCAGGCCGCTGCGGGTGATCCGTTCGATCGGATACATGAACTCCGCCGGCATCGTCCACCGTCGCGCACCGCCGGTGGAGACCATCCGATGGGGGCCGCCGACCTGGAAATGCGCACACTCGAAACCTTTCCCGGGGGTGCGCACGGCACTGGGGACCTGCTGCGAATGCAGGCCGGGGACGTGGTAATACTCCTGGAACGCGTCGGCGAACAACTTCCAGTTGCTCTGGTTGTCAGCCTTGAATTCGTACCATTCGGTCATCTTGTCGAACGGATAGCCATCCAGATCGGTGATCATCGGGCCCAGGAATTCGCGCAACGTCTGCCGCGGCGTGGCATCGAGATTGACGAAGATGAATCCGGCCCACACGTCGCAGTGCACCGGAGCCAGACCGAGCTCCGCTTTGTCGAGGTCGAAGAACTCGCCCTCTTGCTGCACGAAGCTCAGGGAGCCGTCGAGTCCGTAGCGCCAGCCGTGGTACTTACAGGTGAACTGGCGGCATGTCCCCGCGGTTTCCTCCCGCGGAAACTCGTTCCAGACGAGTTTGTTGCCGCGATGGCGACACACATTGTGGAACGCGTTGATGGCACCGTCACGATCGCGCACCACGACGATCGACGTGCGCGCGACATCGAGTTCCTTGGTGAAGTAGCTACCGGTCTTCGGCACTTGCTCGACCCGACCCACATTGAGCCAGGCGCGCTTGAAGATGGCCTCGCGCTCGAGTTCGAAGAACTCCGGCGACACCGAATCCTCGAACGACATCATCGAGGTACCCAGCTCGGGGTAGTGCTTGGTCCAACTGCCTTCGGTGGGTCTGGGCCATTGATGGGGCGTAGCCGGTTCGTCTACGACTTTGCTCATGATCGTTCCTCCCGTTCCGGGTCCGGTTGCAGGGCAACACTGTTCAACACCATCGCCAGGCACAGATACGAGCCGGCGACGAACAACAGCTCGATCAGTTGCCGATTGTCGAAATGGAGTTCGAGCTGTGCCCAGGTGGCGTCGTCGACGCGATGCTCTTCCAGTAGTTGGTCGGTCATCGCCAGTAGCGAGCGCTGCACCGGCGACCACACCGGTGCCCGCGGTCCGGAGCGCACCGCGGCGATCTGCTCCTCGGTGAGGCCGAGGGCCGTGGCGATCCGAACGTGCTGTGTCCATTCGTAATCCGACCGGCTGCGCCACGCGACCCGCAGGATCACCAGTTCGCGGTCTCGCGGGTCGACCGTGGGGCGCTCTATCAGCAGGCCGTTGTAGGCCAGCCACGCTCCCGCCAGTTCGGTGTGATGGGCCAGCACCCCGAGAATGCCCGGCATGGCTGGGGCGTCGGGTGCTCCGGAGAGGTACCGATCGGCCGATTTCACGTGTCCGCGGAACACGGCTCGCGTGTTCTCGTCCCACTCCCGTACCGGCAGCGGCGCCAGTCGAGGAACGGTGGAATGTGTCATATCACCGACCCGCCGTTCACTCCGAGGACCTGCCCGGTGATGTAGCCGGCCTGCTCCGAGCACAGGAAGACGCACGCGGCGGCGATATCCTCGCCGGTTCCCAGGTGTCCGACCGGGATCGCCTTGGCCATCTGGGCGCTGTCGGGCAGATGCCCGGCGGCCTGCGACTGGCGCGACATGGGCGTATCGATGCCGGACGGCGGAATCGTATTGACCGTGATTCCCGCGGCGGCGTATTCGCGCGCCAAGGCCTTGGTCATCGAGAGAACGGCGCCTTTGGACGCGGTGTAGTGCACCATGCCCGGCGAGCCGCGCTGCGCGCTCGACGACGAGATCGTCACGATGCGACCCCAGCCGGCCGCGACCATGTCCGCGACCACGGCTTGGGTGCAGTGGAATACCCCGTTCAGGTTCACGTCGACGACGCGATTCCACGCCTGCGGTGTGATCTCGGTGAACGGCGCGAAATCGACGGAACCCGCACTGGTGACAAGGATTTCGATCGCGCCGAACTCGACGCGAACCTTGCCGATCGCCTCGCGGACCGCGTCGCGATCGGTGACATCGACCGCGCAGGCCATTGCCGTCGCACCGGTGGCGCGCAACTGCTCGGCGACTCGCTGCGCGGCCGCGCCGTCGATATCGAGAACCGCGACTCGATGTCCGGAATCGGCGAGCCCCACGCAGATCGACTCGCCCATACCGGACGCTCCGCCGGTCACCACCGCAACCCTGGCTTGTGTCGATCGGCCGCGTACCGGCTCCGAAACCGTAGTGGCTGTGCTGCTCATATCCGTGTTCCTCTGCTCGTCGGCAAGGTGGGCGATCGCCGCCAGGGCGCGCGATGGCGCCGTCGTCGGCGCGGGGGAGGCACTTCCTCCGTGGAATGGGGTGGTCGCGATGGGCCGGCCGTCGGGGGCCGCCGGAACGACCGACGAGGCCTGTTCCTTTATTAATCGAGTGCTCAATTTGAGCGAGTGATTAAGATATACGTGACGGCGCTCACGACTGTCAAGAGTCGGAATCGCGAACCGGCCTTGCTGACGATCACGGCCCACGCGGCCGTAAACTGGTGAACCCCAACACCGCGGGCGCCGTCCGATCATGAATCGCGATCCACGCGGCAGGCCGAGCGCCTCTCGCACGACAGACAGGTCTCCATGTGAAGCCCGAGCGCAGCTCTGACGCCGAGAACTCCACCTCCCGCTCCGCCCTGCTGGACGCGGCCGAGCACATCATGCTGGAGGAGGGCTACGCCGCCGTCAGTTCACGCCGACTCGGAACCAGAGCCGGGGTGAACCCCGCCCTCGTCTACTACTACTTCGACAACATGGACAACCTTTTCGTCGAGCTGTTCCGTCGAGGGGCCGACCGCAGCTACGAACGTCAGCTACAGGCGCTGGAATCGGCGCAGCCGCTGTGGGCGCTGTGGGACTCCATTCATGACCAGTCACACACCGCTCTGACGATGGAATTCGTCGCCTTGGCAAACCACAGGAAAACGATCCGGGCCGAGATCGCCGATTCCTCGCGCCGATTCCGCTCGCTCCAACTCGACGCCGTGGCAAAGATTCTCGCCGACTACGGCGCGAGCGCGGCCCGCTACACCCCCGGCGCTCTCGTGCTGCTGATGTCGAGCATCTCGCGCTTTCTGCGGATGGAGGAAGCCTTCGACGTCGACACCGGCCACGCAGATGTCGTCGATCTCATCGAATCGTTCCTGCGTGAGGTCGAAGGGGAGCGGCCCGGCCGGGCGCGGTAGCCCGGGGTGAGCAGCGGTGTCGGGCGCTCTTCACCGAATCGCCCGATTCCGGTTCCCGGCCCGCCTCTAGTGGTACCGTCTGCGACCAGTAACACGGTTACTACTCGAGAAAGGCGCCCTCTCGTCGGGGCGACAACTGCACTTATGATCACTTTTTCTGCCCGTGCGCATCGACGCGCCGGACTGACACTGGCTGCCGCGCTGCTGGTGTCGCTGGGCGCGGTGAGCGCCCATTCCGCGCCGCCCGCGACCCGCGCCGACTGTCTGCCCGGTTCGGCGCCCGAATCCGGTTTACAGGGCGACGTCCCCGCCGCCGACCGTGACAGCGGTCGTTCTCGGGACGGATTCCGTTGCAACATGCGCTTACTCGGTGCCGCGGGCGGGCGGGGCGGTGGCATCACGTCGGTGACCTTCGAACACTGCGCCTACGTCGGCACGTTCTTCTCCGGTGATCTGCGGGGTCCGGACGCCGGCGTGCACGTCCTAGACGTGCGCGATCCGGCCGCACCCGTGCGCACCGCCACACTGACCGAACCCGCGATGCTGGCGGGAACCTGGGAGAGTTTGAAGGTCAACAAGACCCGCAAGCTGTTGGTCGGCGCGGGCGTGCCCGCCCTGGTCGGTGCGGGCTTGCTCTCGGTCTACGACATCAGCGACTGCGCGCATCCGCGCCTGCTCAACCCGGGCACCGGGACCGATCTGTCCCTGCCGCTGCCGATCACCGCCCACGAGGGCGGCTTCTCCCCGGACGGCCGCACCTACTGGAGCTCGGGTACCGCGCCCGGCCTGCTCAGCGCGGTCGACCTGACCGACCCGGCGAACCCGCGGGTCGTGTGGCAAGGGCTGCCCGGCCTTTCCATGCACGGGATCGGCGTCTCGCCGGACGGCAACCGCCTCTACCTGGCGAACAACTTGGGCGGGATGAAGATCCTCGACATCAGCGCGGTCCAGCGGCGCGATCCCGCACCGCAGGTGCCCGAGCTCGCTGATATGACGTGGTCGGATGGTTGGGCGACACAGCACACCGTCCCCGTGACGTACGGGGGAGTGCCCCATGTGTTCGCCGTCGACGAAGCCGGGTCCGGTGGTGTGAAACTCATCGACGTCTCCGACGATCGTCAGCCGCGGATCACCGGCTCCATCAAGCTCGAGATCAACCAGCCCGAACACCAGGACGCCATGCTCGCTTCGGCGGCGGGCGGGTCGCTGTTCTCCTACGACGCGCACTACTGTGCCGCCGACCGGCCCGCCGATCCCACGGCGTTGGCCTGTGGCTGGACCTCGTCGGGAATCCGCGTCTTCGATGTGCGGGATCCCGGAAAGGTGACCGAGATCGGCTATTTCAACCCACCCGCCCGCACCGGGGAAAGTGCGGCACTGTCGAACTCGCCGCACGCGCTCGCCTCGATCATCGGCCTGCCGCTGCTGTCGGCGCCCTCGGTCGCGCAGGCGATCTTGCGGGGCGAATTCGATCCGGAGCAGGCGCTGAGCCCACGGACCGGCACGGTAGCCTTCGGGGACCTGTCGACCGACTGGTGTTTCTCGCCTCCGGAGTGGCGCGGAAATCAGCTCTGGACCACCTGCGCCGACAACGGGTTCCTGGCGCTCGAGCTGTCACCGCAGGTCTACACCCCGCCGCTCGACCAGAACTCGACCACCGGATCATGAGCTGGCGCAGTGGTTTCCGCTTCGCCGCGTTGGGTGGGCTGGCACTGCTGCTGCTCGCGATGGGCGCGGCCCTGCGGCCCGTGCTGCCGGTCGGCACCACGGCACCGGCGGTCCTGAGCGAGACCGAGATCGGTTTCGTCCAAGACATGGTGACCCACCACAGCCAGGCGCTGCTGCTCACCCAGCGACTCGACGCCGACGCCGATCCGTTCGTCGTCGGTCTGGCACGGCAGATCGCCGACAGTCAGCGCACCGAACTGGGCATGCTGCTCGGCTGGCTCCGCTTGGCGGGCGCGCCCGTTCTCAACGAGCGCCCGATGGCATGGATGCCGGATTCCGAAGACGGACACCGGCATTCGGCTGATCACTCGGGGAGAACAATGCCGGGGACGGCCTCGGTTACCGAGCTGGACGAGTTGGCTGCCGCGCGCGGCAGCCAGGCCGAGATCACTTTCCTGCGCCTGATGCGGCGCCATCACGCCGGCGGCGTCGACATGGCCGCCGCCGCGGACGCCCTGCTCACCGGCGGCGAGGTCGAACGCTCTGCCCGCGAGATGGTGCGCACCCAGGGGCAGGAGATCGGACTGATGTCGCTACTGCTGGACCGGCGCGGGAACTGACCCGTGCCCCGGACAACACACGATGAAGGTATTGCTATGTCTACGATGACACGCCGTTCACTACTCGGCGGTGCCGCCGCTGCGGGGTTGCTGCTCGCTTCGGCCCGTGGCGCCGCCGCGCAGAACCCCATCGCCGCCCGCACAGGTGGTGTCCCGCTGACCGAGGAAGAACGTCGCGTGGTGGTGATCGGTTCCGGATTCGGCGGCGGAGTCACCGCGCTACGGCTGGCCCAGGCCGGGGTGCCGGTGCTGTTGCTCGAGCGCGGAAAGCGCTGGGTCACCGGCCCGAACGCGGAGACCTTCCCCCGGGCCACCCAGCCGGACAAGCGGTTGCTCTGGCATCGTTCGAGCCCGACGCTGTTCGGTACGCCACTGTTGTTCGAGCCCTATACCGGCCTGGTCGAAGCGGTGCCGGGTGCCGGAATGACAGCACTGTGCGCTGCCGGACTCGGCGGGGGATCGCTGGTCTACCAGGGTATGTCGCTGCAGCCGACCCGCGAGGTATTCGAAACCCACTTCCCCTCCGGGCTGGACTGGAAGCGGATGGACGAGGTGTTCTACCCCCGCGTCGCGCGCATGCTCGGCTTGGCCACCGCGCCGGATGAACTGGTCAACAGTGGGCCCTATGCCGCCGCACGGGTTTTCGCCGAGCGAGTCCGCGGCGCCGGAATGCCGCTGTCGAAGATCCCGATGCCGATCGACTGGGACTACGCGCTGGCCGAGCTGCGTGGGGAGATGAAACCGTCCTACACCAACGGTGACGGTGCGATGGGCGTCAACAACGGCGGCAAGCACACCGTCGACGTCACCTATGTCGCCGCCGCCGAGGCGACCGGAAAAGTGGACGTGCAGACCCTGCACGAGGTCACCGATATCGAACGTGCTCCCGATGGCCGCTGGGTGGTGCGCGTCGACCGGGTCGACACCAACGGCGTTGTCCAGGAGAACAAGGTCATCACGACGGGCACGCTCGTACTGTCCGCGGGCAGCCTCAACACCACGCGCCTGCTGGTGCGGGCCGGGGCCACGGGTGCGATCCCGGATCTCCCCGACGCACTGGGCAAGGGCTGGGGCACCAATGCCGACCGCATCTACGTCTGGCGTGATCCGGGCGCGAATTTCGGCTCCCCGCAAGGTGGTCCGGTGGTCTACGGCAGCAAGAACTGGGACGATCCGCGGTCGGCGTTCACCGTCATCCAGGCCTCTCTACCGCCGCTGTCGCTGGACGCGGGCAGCACCATGTTGGTCGGCTACGGCGTGAGCGAGGGACGCGGCGAATTCGTCTACGACACAGGCTCCGACACCGCGACACTGCGCTGGCCGTCCGACGGCGATCGGGCGATCCAGGACGGCCACATCGACCCCGCTGTTCGCCGAATCGCGGGACCGGACGCGCAACTGATCGACACCAACGCGATCTTCCCGTCGACCTGGCATCCGCTCGGCGGCGCGAACATGGACAGTGTGTGCGATCTGGACGGCCGGGTGCTCGGCCAGCGGGGGCTCTACGTGCTCGACGGAGCCCTCATGCCCGGCAACACCGCCGCGTGCAACCCGTCCATGACCATCGCCGCGATCGCCGAACGCGCATTGGATGTCCTGGTGCGCACTGATGTCGGTGTGGTGATCTGAGCGAGGCGCCGACGCGGACAAGCGCCGGCGGGGCGATCGTCGTTGACCTGTACGGGGGACGAACGGCCCGTTCGGCGCGGATACCGCGGTGCTACGCCTGACGTTCCATCGGCGCAGTCGCGGCACGTGCCGCCAGGAAGTCGTCGACGATGCGGGCGCAATCCTGGTGAGTCGAGGTGCGCAAGCCGATGAGCTTCGCGAAAACGAGCGGACCGACCAATTGCGACAGAACGAAGTAGGTGTCGAAGTCGCCCAGTTGTCGACGGGCATCGGGGGTATCGAGCACCTGGTCGAACGGCACCCGGTACTGGTCGATGATGCGCTGGCTGAGCGAGGTGATGGCCGGATTGTCGGCGTTGCGGTCCGCCCCGGTCGCCAGCCACGCCAATGTCGACACCTGTAGTGGCGCATCACGAATCGCGTCGGCCTGCCGTTCCAGCAAAGTGATGAGCCGATCCCGCAGCGGGCCTTCCGGCGGAGTCTCCAGCACCGGTGGCAGCAAACGTTCGATGGTGGCCGCCCGCAGTTGCATCGCATTGTCGAAATGCCGGTACAGGGTGGTTCTGGCGACCTTCGACAACTTGGTGACGCCCTCGATGGTCACCGCCTCCACTCCACCGGCCTGCAACAGGTCGGCCGCGGCATCGAGCAGGCGGGCGCGCGAGCGAGCCTTGCGTGGGTCGACTTCGACGTCGTCGGATCCGCTCATGTAGCCCAGTATTCCTCCGTCCAGGCAGATAACCGCATCGGCCTGCCTCCAGCAGCGTGGTTGTGCTACAAGTTGTAGCGTAGCAATACTAATAGTATCGGAGGCCCGATGGATTCCACCGGACGTGTGCGATTGTCCGCGGCCCAGCGCTGGCTACTGACACTGTCCTGTCTGGCGGTCGTTCTCGTCACCTCCTCGATGGCGGCGCTGTACACGGCATTGCCGGAGATCGCGGCAGCCACGGGTGCCAGTCAGGCCGAACTCACCTGGATCGTCGACGGATATACCCTGGCGCTGGCCTGCCTCGTCCTGCCTGCGGGTGCGATGGGCGACAGGTACGGCAGGCGGGTGGTCCTCGTCGTGGGACTGTTCATCTTCTCGCTCGCCTCGGCGGCTCCGCTGATCCTCGACACCCCGATCTGGCTGATTGCCGCGCGAGCCCTCACAGGAGTCGGCGCCGCGCTGGTCATGCCGTCCACGCTGTCGATGTTGACCGCGGGATTCCCGGTGGAACGGCGAGGCAGCGCGATCGGACTGTGGGCAGGCGTCTCGGGCGTCGGCGCGATTCTCGGTATCCTCGGCTCGGGCATCCTGATCGAAAGTTGGTCCTGGGTCTCGATTTTCGTCGGGATGGCCGTTGCCGGCGCGGTGCTCACGGTGGCAGCCTTCACCGTGCCCGAATCGGTGGACACATCCAGGCCCGCGATGGACCCGCTCGGCGCGGTCACCAGCGCCCTGGCAATCGGCGCGATCGTGGTCGCGGCGATCGAAGTGCCCGCGCGTGGCTGGCTCGATCCGATGGTGATCGCCGCTGCCGTGATCGGGCTGACCCTCGCTCTCGCATTCGTCGTCATCGAGAAGCGGGTCACTCATCCGTTGATCGACATCCGGCTCTTCGCCGACCGAGGCTTCGGTAGCGGCACTGCGATAGTCACATTGCAGTTCCTGGTGACCTTCGGCCTGTTCATGCTGATCGTGCAGCATCTTCAGCTCATCATGGGCTACCGGCCGCTGATTTCGGCACTGGCGCTTGCCCCGATGGGTATTCCGATGGTGGTGATCTCCGCGTTCGCACCCCGGCTGGCGGAGCGGATCGGATTGCGAATCCCCACTTTCACGGGATTGTCGGCAATCGGCGGTGGTCTGCTCATGATCGCGCAAGTCGACGCCCAGACCTCCTACCTGGATCTACTCGGCCCGCTGTTGCTGATGAGCGCGGGGATCGGGTTGTGTACCGCGCCCGCCACAGCCGCGATCGTCGACGGCACCCCGGTGGAGAAGCACGGTGTCGCCGCGGCGGTCAACGACGCGGCCCGCGAAGTCGGCGCCGCGATCGGTATCGCGATAGCGGGAAGTGTGCTCGCGGCGGGTTACGGCCAGCGCATCGCCCCCGCACTGCCCAATCTCCCCGAGGCCGCGCGCGAACCCGTCGGCGACTCACTCGCGGCGGCGCTGCAGGTCGCCGAGCGTGCGGGTCCACCGGCGCAGCCACTTGTCGATTTCGCGAAGTCCGCGTTCATCCACGGCATGCACCAATCCGCCACAGTGCTGGGCTTTCTGACCATCGGCGCGGCCGTTCTCATCGCCGTCTGGACGCCGGGCCGCCGCCGCGCCGCCGCGCCCGTCGCCACAGAACCTGACGATTCGCACCGAGAGGTCATCATCGAGTCCGGGGCGAACAGTGGGTCTTCGGGTTCCGAGAGGAGTTGAGGCGCGTTCTGCCCGGCCCTCGGTGAAGAACCAGTGTTGTCGTTCGTCGAAGGCCGCCTGTCTACGTGGGGCACGCTTCTATCGAAGAACGGGTGTCGCCGGTGATATTTCATAGCCTAAGGCTATATAAAAGCAGATCTCGAGCGCGCCTATCGCAGATCTCGGGCACTTCGGTGTAAGCCTGGAGAACTGGGATTTTTGGGATAAAACGCCTGATTATCCCGTATTTTCTGCCGAAGGCATCCCCCGCCGAACCTTGTGTGTACGGTCTATCCCGTTCAGGTATTCGAGTGCTGTACATCACGGAGGGGTGCAATCTTGGGGAGGCGAATATGCAAGTGGTCCGCAGTTCTGACAGGAGCGGTCGTCGCGGTCGGTGCGGGGCTGGTATCGGCGCCGGGGGCATCGTCGTTGCCGACCGCTGAGGTGGCCGTCGGCGACTTCTACAGCACGCCGATGCCACTGCCCGATGTGGCGGCGGGAGCGATCATCCGGACGGAGCCCGCGCATCTGGCCCTGTCTGTTCCGGGTCAGCCGGAGATGATTCCCGCATCGGCGACGCGAATCATGTATCGCAGCAACGACACCCATGACGAGCCGAGCGCTGTGGTCGGGACGTATCTGGAACCCGCAGCGCCATGGACCGGGCCGGGTGAGCGACCCTGGGTCGCTTTCGCGGGTGGTTCGAAGGGGCAGGGCGATCAGTGTGCGCCGTCGAAATTGCTCGCGAAGCTCGTCGACGTCCAGCCGCCGATGGATGTGATGGTCGAGTTCGACGTGCTGGCGTTGTACGCGCTGCTGGCTCGCGGAATGGCGGTCGTGATGACCGACTACCAAGGTCTCGGCACGCCCGCCGTGCACGATTTCCTCAACCGGAAGTCGCAAGGGTACGCCGTGCTCGACGCCGCGCGGGCGGCATCGGCGCTGCCAGGCAACGGCATCGGTGCCGGTGCTCCGGTCATGCTGTACGGGTATTCCCAGGGCGGTTCGGCCACGGGTGCTGCCGCCGAACTGCAGCTCGGGAATCAGGCCCCGGCGGTGCCGGTGCTCGTAGCGTCGAGCCGCAACGATGACGTACCGCCGTACGGCACAGTCCGTTCGACGGTGGAGCAGTGGTGCGCAGCTGGGTCATCCCGCACCGACCAACTGCCCGAGGCTGCCTTGACTCCGACATTTCGATGAGGATGTCGATGCGGGTGCCGCGACCGCGGCACCTGCTCGAGCGGTACTTGATGCCGGCGGCAGATCCGAAACGACTTCTCTGGGCATTCGGATTGCTGGCGCCGGTGTGCGCGCTGCTGCCCTCGCAGTTGGTGATGCGTACCGGTTTGTCGATCTTCTGGTGGATCGAACCGATCATCGTGCTGTTCGTGATTCCGGTGCTGGATCGACTTGTCGGTGAAGACGGCCACAATCCCAGCGACGAGGACTACGAAGAACTCGGTGCCAACCGCTTCTACCGGTGGTGTACCTACCTGTTCCTGCCGATTCAGGTCGCTGCTCTGGCGATCGCCTGCCACCTGTGGGCTGGTTCGGAACTTCGGTTCGTCGACAAGCTGGGGCTGGCCGTGACCGTCGGCTTCTTGGCGGGTATCGGTATCAACGCCGCGCACGAACTCGGTCACCGGGTCGAGCGGCTCGAGCGGTGGCTGGGGAAGGCGGCGTTGGCGCAATCGGGGTACGGGCATTTCTACGTCGAGCACAATCGGGGCCATCATGCTCGGGTTGCCACACCGGCGGACCCGGCCAGCGCGCGGTTCGGGGAGTCGTTGTGGGAATTCCTGCCCCGTAGCGTGATCGGGGGCTTTCGGTCAGCGCTCGAACTGGAGCGGGAGCGGCTGCGCCGCCAGCAACGCTCGTGGTGGGGCCCGCGCAACAATATTCTGCAGGCGTGGGCGATGACGCTGGTGCTGTTCGGCGGGCTCGTCGCGACGTTCGGGCCGAGTGTGGTGCCGTATCTCGCTATTCAGGCGGTGATGGGCGTGTGGCTGCTCGAGACGGTGAACTACGTCGAGCACTACGGCCTGCTGCGACGTCGATTGCCGAACGGTCGTTGGGCGCGCTGCTCGCCGGCCGACAGCTGGAACTCCGACCGCCTTGTCACCAACATCTTCCTGTTCCACCTACAGCGGCACAGCGATCATCACGCCAATCCCGGGCGCCGATATCAAACCCTGCGCACCGCGCCCGAGGCGCCGCAGCTACCCGCGGGCTATGCCACCATGATCGTTATGGCGTCGGTGCCCGCACTGTGGCGGCGCACTATGGATCATCGGGTCCTGGCGCATTACGACGGCGACCTCACCCGCGCCAATACGATGCCCGGCCGCGTTCAGCGTTCGAGGCGCGGGTCGAAGTGATCACGAAGAAGGCTGTCACCGCCCGGTGCGGGACTCACTACAGACTGGTGGGATCGCCGAACACCGCTCCGCTGTCGTCGACTTCGGGTGTTCTGGTTTGCACGTAGGTGTATTGGCGGATGGTGGCCGGGCCCACGCAGTTGTCGACTTTGATGTGGAAGTCGCGGGCCACGATCTGCACGGTCTTGCCCGGGATGAGCGGCTTGCCGTCACCGATTTCGATGTTGGTGATGTCGCCGGGTTGTAGTTGCAATTCCAGGAACAGACCTGGGTCCACCGCGATGGAGGGGGTGATGCCGTTGAACTCCTGCACCTGTCCCGATTCGAACTCCTGTGATTGCCCGGACTCCTGCGTCTCGATCTCCACCGACTCGCCGGAACTCGACCGCTCGACAGACCGCGACTGCGCCTGCTCTGTCGCCTGGCGCTGCGCCTGCTCCGTCGCGTAGTTCTGCTGCGGCCCCTCGAGCCCGAATTCCGTGGTGGGATCGACGCCAGGGACCACAGTATCGAGCCTGGCCGCACAGCCGACCGAGTATCCGGTCTTGAGCACGCCCTCTGCCTGCCCGTCGAGCCGTCCGTAGGCGACAGTGGAGACCAACGCTTCACGGCTGATGGGGGAGTTGTTCAACGGCGCGATTCGATAGATGACCTCGTCGTGTGTGCCGACGGTGAAGCTGCCTATAGCCGACTCGAAAGTCTTCTCGTGCGGTGGCAGATTGACGCTATCGGCATGTGCGGTCGGCTGCGACAGTATGGCCAGCGCTGAGGCGGCACAGCTCACTCTCCGGATGATTCGCAACATGACCCCGGACACTAGTGACACCGACGACCGTTTCCCCTCCGTCACGCGGGCGCGTGTCCCGACCGATGCAGCTTCTTGTTCCCTTGTTCATCCGGCACCCACACCGGTTCGGTCGATCGACATCGTGGTCGCTGCCCGGACTAGCTGTCCGGTCCGGCCTCGTGCCCAGGACGACCATGGGAGCGGCGGGCTTCTTTCATCTCGGCCTCGTACAGGTGGGTGCGGCCGTCGACGAGCTCGTCGCGGATCTCACGCTCGATCTGCCGGAACCGCGCGTAGTAGCCCTCGTCGTATTCCTCCACGATCTGGAAAGTCCACCGGCCGGGCAGCACATTGCGGCCGACGAGCTCGGCGGACAGCTTCTCGGCGAGCCGATGGTGGCCGGCCTCGCGCAGCATGTCCACCGCCTCACCGAGAGCGAGATCGGCACCGCCGGTGAGTTGGTGGAAGCTGTAGAGATGCCCGCGAGCCCGTTCGGTCGTCTCCAGCGCCTCCGACAGCTTGCCGACCGCTGACACTGTCGGGGAGTCGACGCCGACGGGTCGCCGATGCCTCTGTGCAGGCTGATCGTTGTCAGTCATGCCCCGAGGCTATCGCTGATCCTCTTATGTGGGCGCAGGGTCGCGGTGACGGCGCTGTACATGGTGGTTTTGATGGCGGCCAGCGTTGCCGGATTCTTGCCGAGGACAGGGGTGATCCGGTCGACGGCGGTGGTGAGGACCTCGGTTTCGGGGGCGGTGGCGTCGACGAGACCGACGGCCAACGCTTCCGGTCCGCTGAAACGGTGCCCGGTGGTCATGGCGGTCACCGCGGCTTGGGAGCTGAGCTTGGCCTGGATGAGGTCGGCCATGCCGAGGGTGAAGGGAATGTTGATGTCGACCTCGGGGAAGCAGTAGTAGCCGCGGTCTTCCCGCATCACGCGATAGTCGTGGGCCAGGGCCAGCATCGCGCCCGCACCGAAGGTATGGCCGTTGACCGCGGCGATGGTGGGCAGCGGAAAAGTCAGGATGCGGGCGAACAGTTCCTGAACGCGCCCGACGTACCAGTCGGCGCGATGGCCGTTGGCCATGAGCCAGTCCAGATCCAGGCCGTTGGAGTAGAACTTCCCGCTGCCGGTGGTGACCAAGCCATGAGCATCGCGCTCGACGCCGTCGAGGTGGGCGTTGACGGCGTCGAGCCAGTCCGGGGAGAACCGGTTCTCGTCGACTCCGAGGGTCAGTACAGCGATCTTGTCCTGGTAGTGCAGGTTGGCGGTCATGGTGTTTCCTTCACTTCGTTGTGGTGGGAGTGGTGGTGGAAAGAGGCTGGGCAAGGACCGCGCGCGAGGCGTTGGCGCACTGCGGGATCGGGGTTTCGGCGGCCTCGCAGCAGCAGCGCGGTGGGCAGTTCCACCACGCAATCGCGGATGACGGCCACGGCCTCGAGGTGGGCGCGGTCGAACACGCGGCGCGACAGATTGACGAACAGCTCGGACAGGGTCTGATCGAGTCGGCGGAGCTCCTCGGCGATGTCGTCAGGGATCTCGCTGGAACCGAGGAGTTCCCGGCGAGGCACGGTCAGCAGGAAACGCACTGAGACCGGTTGCTGCACAAGAAATTCGGCGGGGGAAGGCGTGATAACTGCTCCGACGGTGCGTTTTTGGTGGCATTTTCCCAGGTCAACGTCTCGTGCTGCGTCGAGACGGACCCGGTGACGTTTCTCACCGGTTAATTAGAGCATGCGCTCTTGTTTGTTATGGAGCATGTGCTCCCGTATGTGGAGTCCTGCTGGGAAGTTCTTCGGCGAGGACGATCGTCACAGGCCGGTGGTCGGCCGTAACGGGGGCGGTCTCGCCAGCGGGCCCAGGCCATTTCACGGGGTCGCGATCGCACGTACCCCTTGTCGTCGAGCTCTGGGCAGTCGGTACCCGGTGTCGAGTTAAGACACTGTGGCGCAACAGTATTCGAGGAACCGTCAGGGGGTTCGTGTCGGGGGCAGACCCCGGTAGTGCCGCCTCGGACCGGCGTGGCCACGGTCGTGTCGTGGCCGGGGAATTGGGTAGAATCCAAATATCCGCGATCGGTCCCGTGGAATGTTACAAAGCGCTGAATCGCTTGTGCGGCAACATAATTGACGACGTAGAGTCGTCGACACAGCGAAGTCGTTCTCTTCAGATGACCGATCGCCGGACAATGGCGTTTCGTGAACGGTCTGTGCAGGTTTCTCGGCCGTACCCACATTGTCCCCGTCGTGTCGACGTGACCATCCACGGATCGTGACGTCCGAACTCACCGTTCCAGTGCAAGATCAGCGCACCGTCTGCCTACGTGCCACGACGCTACGGATCTGTCCGCAGGTTCCTGGCGTGAGGTTCGAGGCCTCAGTACAGGGGGGAGGTCAACCGACCCGTCTCGATCCTGTCAGCCCCAGTGAACCATCCGGGGATCTCACCGCCATGTGGCCGCACCAAAGGAATTCAGCGTTATGGACAACCCCGCGCTACCCGAAGTCCGCCGTAACGATGCTCGTCCGACAGGGAACCCGCAGCACCAGGGCGAACCCGTCGCGCTGATGTTCAGACATCCGAGTGCGACTGAGCCGATCGCCGAATACCAGGGCTCCGCGACGCGCGAACTGCTCGCGCCGGTCAACGCGCGACTGTACGAGATCCTCATCAGCGGTGGTGAATTCGACGATATCTGCAGGCACATCCTCGCCGCTCCCGGCAAGCGGGTGCGGGCACGTCTGGTTCTCGCGAGTGCGGGTCTGCTCGTGACCGACGCGTCCGAACCCAGTCGCGCCGCCCTCGATCTGGCCTGCGCGATGGACATGCTGCACGAGTCCTCGCTGGTGCACGACGATATCTGTGACGGTTCGCTGCTGCGCCGCGGCGCGACCTCGGTGCCCGCCGCGTTCGGTGTGCGCATCGCCGCCAGAGCGGGATTCCACATAGCCGGTGCTGCGGTGCAACTGATCGCGCAGGTGCTTGCCGACAACCCGAGAGCGTTCGCGTGTCTGGGTGAACTGCCCGGCGTGACGTATTCCGACGGGCTGTCGGAGCTGTCATTCGGCCAGCTCATCGAGATGCTGCCGCCCGCGGTCGAGGCGACCGCGCTGCGCCGTCATTACCGACTCGTCGCCGGCGCCAAGACCGGCACCTTGTTCCGATTGTCCTGCTCCTACGGCGGCACCGCGGGCGGTGCCGATCACGATCGCCTGCGAGCGTTGATGACATACGCCGATGAGCTCGCACTCGCGTTCCAGATCATGGACGACGTCCGCGATGTCGAGGGCGGTCCCGAGCTGGGCAAGGACGCAGGTGGTGACCTGGAACGACGGGTTCCGACCTGGCCGGTGATCGAATGGCTCGAGATGCGCCCCGGGGCGCGGGAAATGTGGCTGTCCGCGGACACCTCGAGCGCGACCCTGCAAGCCGATCTGATCGACAGCGGGGCCACCGGAGCCGCGCGCGCGGTTGCCCTCGACGCCACACAGAAGGCGAGCGATGCGCTCGACATCTTCCCGTCATCGTCTGCTCGCGACGACCTCCATGCACTGCTACAGGAAGTGATCACCCGATGAGACAGACCAGAATCGGATCACTCGCCCATGGATTTCGACACCTGCGCCGCGCACCGGACATGGCCGCGCTACGGGCCGCCTCCTCACCGGAGGAGCTTGCCCGGCTGGCGCTGATCCCCGCCGGTCGCAACCTGGGTATCTCGGTGAGCTTCCTGCCCACGCATCTGCAGGCAGAGGCCACCGCCGCCCTGCTGGCTTGCCGAGTTCTCGACGCCTTCGAGGATCTCAGTGACCGCGCGATCGCGAGCTGCGCCGTGCTGGACGCTGCGGACTATCTCAACGGCAACACCGAGACGAAGCCTCCCGCACTGCCATCGGTCAGCGCGGAAGCCCGCGACAGCGAAGCGGTCGACCGGCTTCTGGCCGAGCGCATCGGCGACATCAGGGCTCTGCTCACAGCGCTGTCACCGGCCGGGCGCAAGCGTGTCGGCGCGGTGGTCATCGATATCGCACGGGTGATGGCACGCAACATCGACTCGCCGCTGCCGCGGGTCGCCTACAGCGAAGGTGTGCTCGGCCGGGTCACCTATTACGCGTGTGAACTCGTCACCGAACCCGTTGTGCCCGAGGCAGATCTGCGCGAATTGGCCGGTTGTCTGGCCATCATCGCCCAGTCCGCCAACGACCTGCGCGACAACGAGCTCGAGATCTACGGCGTCGCCGACCGCGCGGAACTGAAGCGGAAGGTGATGCTCCAGCTTCTGGTGCCGGCGCTGGGCGGCTTCGCCCTGCTGGCCAGGCTCGGTCCCGCCACGCCGAGTTTCGGTGCGCGGGCGGCGATGGCGCACATGACCATCACCACGACCGCCTTTTTGTGCGGTGCCGTCGACGCGCCCCCACCCTTCCGGCGCAAGGTCGCCGCCGCGCTCCTCGCGGCGGCCTCGTCGAAGTACTGGACCAGGATGCTGGATCGGGTGCGGCGAAGTGTCGACGTGGCAGTCCACCGAATGCTGGACGACTCTCCGGAGTTCGGCGCCGGGACGAACACGGCGACCGAGGCGCTCGTCGTGGGCGACCCGCTGTCGATGCCGACCTCGCTGGTACCGCTGATCGTCGACACCACCTTCGCCATGGTGCAGACCCTGCCCGAAGGCGCGCTGACCGGCGAGCTCACCGACGCCGAGGTACGCACCATGCTGATCGCCGACCACCTGGCTTTCAGCGCGATGGAACGGGTGCCACCACACGACCCCGACGCACTGCAAGCCCTCGCCACACAACTCCAACTCGGCGCCCTCGACACCGGCGGGGGCGATCGGTAGACCAGCTTTCAACGCACTATTTCTCGGACGAACCGCTCGCCGATCCACTACCCAGGAGGCACAACGGATTCGCCACCATGGCCGCCTGCGCCGAACCGGACGACGAACCGGTGATCCCGGAGTCGACCGGTGGCGTATTCGGCACCGGTGCTGCCGGGTTGCCCGAGCCGCCCGTCAACATCGACGCGCCGTCGAGATTCGCGGGAGCCGAGACATCGAGCAGATCCAGAACGGTCGGTGTGATGTCGGCGAGGGTGTATCCGTTGTTCTGCGTTCCCGCCGCGAACCCCGCTCCCCGGGCGATCACGAAACTGGCTGTCTCGTAGGCGCTCTGCCCACCATGCCCCCCGTCCGGCTTGTGTCCGTGGTCGGTGGTCACCAGAATCGTCCACCGCTCGTTCGAATGCGCGGCCGCCCGCGCGTCCACCGCGGCGGTGATCTGCCCGACCAGGCCGTCCACTCGGCCGATGGCATCGCGATACGCCTGCGGCCAGACTCCGCGCAGCGTATGACCCACGATGTCCACCTGATCGAGGTGCGTGAACAGCAGATCGGTCCCTTCCGCGGTGATGGCCGCGACAACCTCCGCGGTGGCATGGGAATCGGCGGTGGTCTCACAGACCCCCGCACCGGTGGGATCGATCTGCGTGACGGCCACCCGGTCGGCCTGCGGGCTGCCGGTGCGCGCAATCATGCCGATCTTGTCCCAGGTCCCGATGGAGGCCGTCGACAACGACGGACGCTCCCGCTCCACCTGGGTGAACACCGTCGGATACTGTGCGAAAGGTCCTGCGTTGCACGTGGATCCGTTGTCCTGGATCCCGTGCTTGGTGTCCCACACGCCGGTCAGCGCCGTTGCCCACGAGACGCACGACATGGTGGTGTGCGGGGCGATGGAGGTGCGTGCCAGAGTGCCCTCCGCGGCCAGGCGGTCGAGGTTGGGGGCATCGGCCGCCGACACCTCGCTCCACAGTGTGCCGTCGATGCCGATGACCACGACCTTGTTCACGACCGGAGCCGCAGGGGCAGGCGCTGCCGCGGCGAAGGGGACAGCGGCCAAGGCGGCGGCAGCGAGTATGCGGTGAGTACGAGACATGCGCGGCACCGTAGTTGCCGAGCGACTACGACACCCAGCAAATTGGACAATCGACCTATACGGTCCCGCTCACTGGGAAAGCTCCATAGTCGCGCGCCCGTTGCGTGCGGTGAATCTCCGAGCAATTGCCGTGTGAGGTCCGGTTGATTGCCATGGGCTATCGCTCGCTGTCGACGCCGGAAACGGCCGTAGGGTCGTCGAACATGAGCATTCGTCTCGGATACCAGATGCCCTACTTCGGCTACGCGGCCTCCCCGCGCGAACTGTTCCCGCAGGTCATCGCGCAGGCGCAGGAGGCGGAGGCGGCCGGATTCGATGCCGTGCTCTTCATGGACCACTTCTATCAGGTCTATGGGCAACCCGACGACTGGATGCTGGAGGCCTACACCGCCCTGGCCGGGCTGGCCACCGTCACCGAGCGAATCCAGCTGGCCACCCTGATGACCTGCAACACCTACCGCAATCCGGCGCTGCTGGCCAAGATCGTCACGACGCTCGATGTGATCAGCGGCGGCCGCGCGGCCCTCGGCATCGGCGCGGGCTGGTTCGAGCAGGAGCACCTCGGCTACGGCTTCGAATACGGCAGCTTCACCGAGCGCTTCCAGCGGCTGGACGAGGCCCTGCAGATCATCTCGCCGATGCTGCGCGGGCAGCGGCCGACCTTCCATGGCAAGTGGTACCGCGCCGAGAACGCGATCAACGAGCCGAAGGTGCGTGACGACCTACCGATCCTGCTCGGTGGCGGCGGTGAGAAGAAGACCTTCGGCCTGGCCGCGCGATACGCCGACCACCTCAACCTCCTCTGCCACACCACCGACCTGCCGAGGAAATTGGCCACACTGCGACAGCGCTGCGAGGAGGCCGGGCGCGACCCACAGACCCTGGAGACCAGCTTCCGCGCGGTCGTCGTCGTCGACGAGAACGGCGACCGCGCGCGCAAGCTGGCGCAGGAGTTCATGCAGCGCGATGTCGTGGTGGTGATCTCGGAAGACAGCGTGTTCGCCGGCACCCCCGACGATGTGGCGGAGCAGGTCCAGCGCCGCATCCTCGATCACGGGGTCGACGGCCTCATCGTGAACATGGTCGCCAACGGCCACGAGCCGGGCATCCTCGAACTGGCGGGCAAGGCCCTGAGCCCGCTGGTCCACGGCTGAGTCGCGGCTGTTCCGTCCGGCAGGCAGGGCGTCGCGCGGATTGATGCCCCGCCGAGGAAGTCGCCGTGATTATCGAGTCGACCTCGTGCGGCGAACGTCTCGGCTCGGAAAGAGGCTGTCCCACAGTTTTGTCGGGGTGCGTTCAGGATCCATCAGTTCGTTTTCCGCCAGGACGCTGTCCTCGTCCACGACGGTGTCGGGGTCGAATCGGACCAGGGTGCGGCCTTCGCCGCGCAGCGCGTCGACGGTGCGCACGAGCGAGGATGTTTCGGCGAGGGTGGCGTCGAATTTCGCGGGGTCGGCGTCGAGGTGTTCGCAGAGCAGGCGGCGGCGGATGCCGAGGATGGTGTCACGGAGGACTTCGCCGTCGGCGGTTGTCGGGGTGACCTCGACGGCGAGGTCGCATTCGGTGTCGAAGCCCATCGATCGATTGTTGAGGTTCGATGATCCGACCCGCAGCAGGCGGTCGTCCATCACCAGCACCTTGGCGTGGACATAGATGGGCGCACCGGCGGCGGTGACCGGGTAGTAGACGCCGAGCCGGTGGTGGATGTCGGCTTTCCACAGCAGATGCAGGAGGCGTCGGCGGGCGCCGTCCATGGCCGCTTGCTCGAGCCAACCGTCGGCGTTGCGGGGGAGTACCAGCACGATCTCCGGGCCGTTCGGTTCGCGCAGGCGCGCGGCGATCGCCTCGGCGAGAGTGCGCGACGCCAGGTACTGGCTCTCGATGTACAGCGCGCGGGTGGCGCCCGCGATCGCCGCGCGATACAGCGCCTCGATCTCGCGGACCTCGGTGCGGTCGGCGAGTTCGGGCAGAGTTCGGGCGATCCCCACGTCGACGGAGCGCATCGTCGGCTCCAGGTCTTCCGGCCACGGCGTGTCCCCGGCGACCTCGTCGACCGGGCTCAGCTCTTGCCCCGTGGCCGATTTCCATCGGGCGGCGGCAAGTTCGCCGATCGCCTTCGCCGCGGCGCCGTCCACGGCGGTGGTCGCATCGTGCCAAGGGCCGTAGCGGGCGTCGTTCGGCGCGGTGCGGTAGGTGTTGTCGTCGCGGTGGTCGCTGGTGTCCCAGCGGTCGACGGTCATGTCGATGCCGCCGCAGAACGCGAGTTGGTCATCGATCACGATGATCTTCTGATGGTGCGCCGCGCCGACGGGGTGCGCGCCGTCGATTTCGAAGTGCAGGCGTCGGTCGGTCATCCAGTTGACGACGAAGATCGGTGTCATCCCCCGGCCGATCGCGGCGAACGCGCCGACATTCCATTTCAGCAGGTAGATCTCGAGATCCGGACGTTGCTTCGGCAGCCAGGACAGGAATTTGCCGAGTCGATCGGGCCCTTCGAGGGTCTTGCCCTGCGGTTCGAACTTGATCCGGGTGTCGAAGTCCCAGCCGATCAGCACGATGCGTTTGCGCGCCCGCAGCATCGCGGCCTTGGCGTAGCGGAAGTAGTCCGCCGCGTCGATGATGCAGGCCAGGCGATCTGCCTGGGCGATCTGCCAGCAGGTTTCGCCGGGAGTGAGGATTTGTCGCTCGTCGCTCATGTGTCGTCAGTCCCGTCGTTCGGCACCCGTCCCCGCAGGTGAACGATTCACAATACTGGGTGGGCCGCCGACCGCTCGGGGCCGCTACCCGCCGCCTCGGGCGACGACACGTCGCCGTTGGTGCGTGCCTGCCTGATGTCGGGGCCGAACCGTGTGAATCTTGGGTGTTGTACCCAGGCGTGATCAATCTCGGACCCAGTATTCGATGCATAAACGATGCAAAATGCGGGAGTTGATGCCACAATGGGAGATGTGGATGCAGAGCGAGCAGCTATCGCGATCCAGCACTGCCGAGCGTCGCCGAGCGAGGACGGTTCCGCGCAGTTCGCAGGGTGGCTCGACCGTACGCAGCGCTCGGTACGCGATCACGTCGATGAGTTCGTCCGGGCGCGTTGCATGGCGGAACTGGACCCAGAAGGGTTCTCGCTCCCCGGTCGGCTGATGATCGACTTCGCGTCGGGCGGCAAGTGCGTACGGTCGGTGTTCGTCTATCTCGGCTGGCTGTGTGGTGGTCTCGGTGAGTCCGAACCCGCGCTGCGCGCGGCCGCCAGCGCGGAGCTCCTGCACGCGTTCGCGCTCGTGCAGGACGACGTGATGGACGAGTCCCAGGTCCGGCGGGGGCGGAAGTCGGCACATCTGCGGCTCGCCGCGTGGCACAGCGATCAGGGGTTGTCCGGATCGTCGGCCCGATTCGGTGAGTCGGCGGCGATCCTGCTCGCCGACCTGTACTTGGTGTGGGCCGAGCGCATGCTGCGTGAAAGTGGCGTCGGTGCCGCCGCGTTGGATCGCGCATGGCCACGTTATGACTCGATGCGCAGCGAACTGGCGGTAGGTCAGCTCGCGGATTTGTCCAACGACGCGAACCGCGTTCCGACCCTGGACGCGGTAATGGACATCGCGCGCCGCAAGTCCGGCAACTACACCGTGCGCCGACCCCTCGAACTGGGTGCGGCGATGGCCGACTGCGACGCGACGGTGATGCGCGTTCTCGGTGAATACGGCGAAGTGATCGGAGAGGCATTCCAGATTCGCGATGACCTGCTCGGCATCTTCGGCGACCCCGCGACAACCGGCAAACCGACCGGCGACGACGTCCGAGAACGGAAGGCGACCACCGTGATCGCGCTGGCTGATCAGCTGGCCGAGCCGTCGGACCGCGCCCGGCTACGAGATCTCTGGACGAAGAAGGTCATCGATGAGCGCGACGTGGCGCTCGCGCAGGCGATGGTCACCGACAGTGGCGCGGCACAGTGCGCTGAACAGATGATCGGCGACCGCGTCGACCATGCGCGTCGGCTGCTCGACGTCGCCGATCTCGAACCATCGGTGGCTGATGCTCTGCACCGAATGGCGCTGTTGTGCACCCACCGCACGCACTGACCGCCGTCACCACCGACTGAAAGGTAACGATGCGAACGATCTCGGGAAGAACCGATGAGGTGGTCGTCGTCGGTGCGGGTCTGGCGGGTCTGGCCGCGGCGTTGCACCTGGCCGGACGCGGTCGCACTGTCACGGTGGTGGAGCGTGAGATGTTCGCCGGTGGTCGAGCGGGACGCCGCGATGTCGACGGCTATCTGCTCGATACCGGGCCGTCGGTGCTGACCATGCCCGATATCGTCGCCGACACCCTTGCCGCGGTGGGTGAGGATCTCGACTTCCGGTTGGACCTGTTGCCGGTCGTTCCCGCTTACCGCGCGCACTTCGCCGACGGCAGCGGGCTGGATGTTCATAGCGACGCATCGGCGATGGAGGAATCGGTCCTGGCATTCGCTGGACCCAGGGAAGTCGACGGGTATCGCCGAATGCGCGCGTGGATGAGCGAGCTGTACCGTGTCGAATTCGATCGGTTCATCGCCGCGAACGCCGATTCCCCCCTCTCGTTGCTGACACCGGCGCTCGCGCGGCTGATCGCATTGGGCGGATTCCGACGCCTCGACAGGGCGATCGGATCCTTTCTGACCGACGAACGACTGCGCCGAGTGTTCACCTTCCAATCGCTCTACGCGGGGGTGTCGCCACAACGAGCGTTGGCGCTGTATGCGGTGATCTCCTACATGGACACGGTGGGTGGGGTCTACTTCCCGCGCGGAGGAATGCGCGCGCTACCGGAGGCCCTGGCCGCCGCCGCTGTCGATGCCGGTGTGACGTTCTGTTACGGCGAGACAGTTCACGACCTGGAACGGCGCGGTTCCAGGATCACCTCGGTGCTCACCGACAGCGGTCGTCGAATCCCTTGCGATGCCGTTGTTTTGGCGACTGAACTGCCCACCGCCTACGAGTTGCTCGATCGCGCACCGCGCCGTCCGATCCGCTGGCGCCCGGCGCCCTCTGCGGTCGTCATGCATATCGGAATGCCTGCCACGGTGCCGACAGCACATCACAACCTCGTGTTCGGCGAAGCGTGGAAGCAAACCTTCGACGAGCTGATCGGTGCGGGGGAGTTGATGTCTGATCCGTCGCTGCTGGTGACCCGGCCCACCGCGACCGACCCCGACCTCGCCCCGCACGGGCGCGATCTGTTCACCGTTCTTGCTCCGGTACCCAACCTCTACCGCAGCAAGGAATTGGACTGGGATCGTCGCGCCACCGCCTACAGCGAGGAGCTCGCGGCGATCGTCGAGGACCGTGTGGTCCCGGGCTTCGTCGAAAACGCCGAGATCATGCACGTGGATACTCCCGCCGATTGGGAACGGCAGGGCCTGCTGGCCGGCACTCCGTTCTCACTCGCGCATACCTTCGCCCAAACCGGCCCCTTTCGTCCCGCGAACATGCCACGCGGCACGGCCAATGCGGTGCTGGCCGGCTGCGGCACCGTGCCCGGCGTCGGCGTGCCGACGGCCCTGTTGTCGGGCCGTCTCGCCGCCGACCGCGTCACCGGCACGGTGTCGACCTCGCGGACCTCGACTGCGACCAGGAGTGATCGACGATGATGCACACCGAACTCGACGCCGCCGGCATCCGCGCTGCGGGGCTGCGGGAGTCCTATCAGCGATGCCGGGACCTCAACGCGCGCCATGGACGCACGTTCTTCCTCGCCACTCGGCTGCTCGCGCCCGCCCAACGACCCGCGATCCACGCGCTCTACGGCTTTGCCCGGTGGGCCGACGACATCGTCGACGAACCACCGGCCGACGCCGCCGCCGGCTCTGCGGCGGCACGACTGGACGCCGTGGCGAAGGACATGCACGACAGTCTTTCCGGGACCCCCGGAGACGACCCGATCCTTGCCGCGCTTGCCGATACCGCCGCCAGATACCGGATCGACCACGTCCTGTTCGACGATTTCCTCGACTCGATGCGCATGGATCTGACGGTGACCGACTACCCGGACCGGGCCGCGCTGGATCGGTATATGCACGGTTCGGCAGCGGTGATCGGGCTGCAAGTACTGCCGGTACTCGGCACCGTGGGCGCACAAGCCGATGCCGCCCCGTACGCCGCGGCGCTGGGAAAAGCGTTCCAGCTCACCAACTTCCTTCGAGACATCGCCGAAGACCTCGACCGTGGTCGGGTGTACCTGCCTGCCGACGAGCTGGCCGCTTTCGATGTGGACCGCGCCCGGTTGCAGTGGTGCCGGACGAATCGCCGCACCGACACCAGGGTGCGATCGGCCCTGTCCGCACAACATGCGATCGCCCGAGACTTGTACCGATACGCCGACGCCGGAATCGAGCTGCTGCACCCGGTGTCGCGACCCTGTGTCGCCACCGCGGCTGTGCTGTACTCGGAAATTCTCGACCGCATCGAGGACACCGAGTTCGCGGTGTTCACCGCACGCGCCACCGTGGGCAACGCGCGTCGCACCAGGGTCGCCGGTTCGGCGTTGGCTCGCGCGTTGTGGGCGCGGCGAGGCGGGCGCGCACGCTCACTGACAAAAGCCGAAGGGTTGACGTGATCTCTCGAACTCGGCGAAAACAGGCGGTGCGGGTCATCCAACTCGGCGGGATCCGGGACTAGTTTGTGCTGTGAGTCCTGATGCCTCGGGATCCCTGAGCAGATGGACCGATGGTTTCGCCGTTTGGACCGCGTGTTGTTGACCGAGAGTTAGGTGACACGATGGAACGCTGGCAATACCTGATCGTCATGGGACTTTGCCTGCTGGTGACCCTGCCGTTGGAGTCTTTCGGTGGCGGGGTCTATCGGCGCCCCGCCCGGCTCGCCCGATGCGTGCTCCCCGTGGCCGCCGTGTTCCTCGTCTGGGACGCGATGGCCATCGCTGCCGACGTCTGGAGCTACAGCCCGCGCTATCTGACAGGCTGGACGCTGCCGCTGGCGATACCGGTCGAGGAACTGGTCTTCTTCCTCGTCATACCGGTGTGCGCTCTACTCACCTACAACGCGGTCGAGACGATTCTGCAGCGGCTGCACCCCACCGAGTCACCCTCGGCACCCTCGGAGCGGACCCGGTGACCGGCCTCGGTTATACGCTGCCCGCACTGGTCGCGGTGGTCCTCGTCTGTGGATGGGAACTCGCGTTCCTCCGGACAGGGCTGTTCCGTCGGCCCGGCTATTGGCTGTCGATGATCATCGTGCTCGGCTTCCAGATCTTGGTCGACGGCTGGCTCACCAAACTCACCGCACCGTTGGTTCTCTACGACGCCGAACACATCACCGGGATCCGGTTCCCGTGGGACATCC
Source organism: Nocardia salmonicida (assembly GCF_036142455.1). Classification (NCBI taxonomy): domain Bacteria; kingdom Bacillati; phylum Actinomycetota; class Actinomycetes; order Mycobacteriales; family Nocardiaceae; genus Nocardia; species Nocardia salmonicida. The sequence goes on along the minus strand of NZ_CP108014.1, from coordinate 2,608,559 downwards.
CGGTCGAGGACTACCTGTTCGGCTTCGCCATGGTCACCGCGGTCCTGCTGCTGTGGGAACGCGAACGAATCCGGGATCGGAAAGGTGTGCGCTTGTGAACGACTCTCGAATCGGTGTCGACGGGCTATCTCGCGACGAGGTCCCGATTGCCTTCGACGCGGTCGCCGACGATTACGACCGCCTCGTCGCGGTGAATCCCGGCTATCACAAACACCTGCGCACCTCCGCGCGCCGGATGCAGCTTCCCGACCGCGGGGCAGGGCTTCGATTGCTCGACGCAGGCTGCGGGACAGGTGCTTCCACCGCCGCGTTGTTGTCGGTCGCCCCGAAAGCGGAGATCGTCGCTGTCGACGGATCGGCACAGATGCTCGCACGAGCGCGTGCCAAGACATGGCCCGATTCCGTCCGGTTCGTGCACAGCCGTATCGAGGATATCGAGGCCGCGGGCATTGTCGGACCCTTCGACGGCATCTTCGCCGCCTATCTCGTGCGCAATCTCGCCGACCCCGACGCACAGCTTCGCGCGTTCGCCGCGCTGCTACGCCCTGGCGCCCCACTGGGGGTGCACGAATACTCGGTGGCGGAATCGAAGTCGGCCCGCATCGTCTGGAACACGGTGTGCCGCACCATCATCGTGCCCGCCGGATGGATGCTCAGCCGCGACGCCACGCTGTACCGACACCTCCAACGAAGCGTCGTCTCCTTCGACAGCACGTCCCGATTCCGAGAACGGCTGCGCGAGAACGGCTTCACGGCTGTCTGCAGCGAAACCGTCCCAGGCTGGCAGCACGGCATCGTGCACACGTTCCTGGCGACCACCCATCGTTCTCAGTACCTGGATGGAGTCGAGCGCTAGTGGACGCAGCTATCGGCCGCGATCGGCGCATCGTTCACCATGCCGCCGCCCGTCCTGTCGGTCGTGAGCCGGGCACCCGCCCGTACGTGGTTGTGGTCGGCGCGGGCATCGCCGGGCTGGCCGCCGCTACCGGGCTCGCCGAACGCGGTATCGAGGTCGAGGTGATCGAAGGCCAGGAATATCTCGGCGGTCGCGTCGGCGGGTGGACCGACGCCCTATCCGACGGCACCACGATCGCCATGAACCGTGGGTTCCATGCCTTCTTCCGGCAGTACTACAACCTGCGGCAATTGTTGCGCCGCACCGATCCCTTACTGCAGCGCATGACGCGCGTCGACGACTATCCGCTGGTGGATGCCGAAGGCCGACGCGATTCGTTCCGTCGCCTGCCGCTCACCCCACCATGGAACGCGCTCGCCTTCGCGGCGCGCAGTCGCACGTTTCCGCTGCACGAGTTGTGGCGACTCGATGCCAGGGCCGCGGCCCCGTTGGCGATGGTGTCGGTGCCCGCCATCTACGAGCAGTTGGATCATGTGGACGCGGAAACGTTTCTGCGGAAGATCAAATTTCCCGTCGCCGCACGACATCTCGCCTTCGAGGTCTTCTCCCGGAGCTTCTTCGCGCCGCCGACGCAGATGTCGGCCGCCGAGTTGGCTGCCATGTTCCACATCTACTTCCTCGGATCCAGCGAAGGGCTGCTCTTCGACGTGCCGACGTCGAACTACGACTCCGCACTGTGGTCGCCGCTGAGCGAGTACCTCACAGCGCGCGGAGCCCGGATCCGCACCGGAACGACCGTCACCCGGGTGCGGACGGGCGGAAACCGAACCTTCCGAGTTCACGACGATGTCGGCGGCGTCGTCGATGCCGATGCGGTGGTGCTGGCGACCGATGTCGCCGGGCTGCGTCGGATCGTCGCCGACTCCCCGGATCTCGGCGATGCCGACTGGCGCTCACGGATCCAGGCGTTGCGCAGCGCCCCACCGTTCCTCGTCCATCGCCTGTGGCTGGATCGGCCGGTCGCGCAGGAGAGACCGGCGTTTCTCGCCACCGGCGGTATGCCTCCGTTGGACAACATCAGCGTCCTCGACCGCTACGAGGATCAGGCCCGCTCCTGGGCCGAGCGGCACAACGGTGCGGTGGTCGAACTGCATGCCTACGCACTGTCCGAGGTTCGGACACCGGAGTTCGAGAGTGAGATCCGCGCACAGCTCCTCGCTCGACTGCACCACCTGTATCCCGAGACAGCCGACGCGCGAATCGTCGGTGAACAGGTGCAGTGGCGACAGGATTGCCCCCTGTTCGGAGTCGGCGACCACGCCGCCCGCCCCCCGGTTCGCACGCCGCACGACAAGCTGATGCTGGCCGGGGACGGCATCCGTATCGACCTGCCTGTCGCGTTGATGGAACGTGCCGCCACGACCGGCTGGACCGCGGCGAATGCCCTGCTCACGCAATGGGGCCTGTCCGGGCACGACCTGTACACCGTGCCCACGACCGGACGACACGCGGTGCTGCGCCGTCTCGCCGCGCGCGAAATGTCGAAAGCGGCGATCCAAGGGGAATCTGTATGAGCGACAAGATCTTTCGGCGCTGGCCCACCGGCTGGCCGGTGCAGCCTGTCGATTCCGAACGGTGGTCTGCCCAGAATCCCACCTACCGCGACGCCGACCCCGCTGTCATCGGCGCAGCACTCGAACGGTCGCAGAACCGTCCTTCCGGGAACTGGTACGTCTTCGGCGCGAGCCGTGACGTTCGAAACGATCGGCCCTTCGGTGCCACTGTCGCCGGCGTAGAGCTCGTGGCCTGGCGCGACCAGCAGCGGCGGCTGCTGGTCGGACCCGGCGCATGTCCGCACCTCGGTGCGCCGCTCGCCCAGGCGAGAGTCGACTGCGGGGCGCTGGTGTGCCGCTGGCACGGCCTACGGCTCAGCGGTGACGGTGGACCAGGCTGGGCAACGTGGCCGTGCCACGACGACGGGGTTCTGGTCTGGGTCCGACTCGACCGCATCGGCGCCGAACCGCCGTTGGATGCGCCGGTCATCGGTGCTCGTCCGGCCTCGAATCGCGCGATCTCGGCGGTCGCCACTGTGACCGGGGTGTGCGAGCCCGCCGACATCATCGCCAACCGGCTCGATCCCTGGCACGGGTCCTGGTTTCACCCCTACTCGTTCGCCCATCTCGAGGTGCTCGAATCTCCTGCGTCCGAACCCGGCGCCGCCGACTCTGTCGAACGGTTCGTCGTCGCGGTCACCTTCCGGGTCGGCGGTCGGCTCGGCGTCCCCGTACACGCCGAGTTCATCAGCCCGGAACCACGAACGCTGACGATGCGCATCATCGACGGCGAAGGACAGGGCAGTGTCGTCGAAACCCATGCCACTCCACTGGGCGTCGGACCTGACGGACAGCCGCGCACGGCAGTTATCGAAGCAGTGGTCGCGGACAGCGGCAGGCGTGGCTTCCGCGTAGCCCGACACGCCGGCGCCGCGCTGCGGCCGCTGATGGCACACGCCGCGACCCGATTGTGGCGTGACGATCTCTCCTACGCGGAGCGTCGCTACCAATTGCGCACTCGGCACCCGAGCGGGTGAACACGAAAGTGTGCATCAGTTTTGCATCATTTGCTCGAGGACCTTCGTTTCGCTCCTAGGATCACTGGAGGTGACAACCGCATGTCGGCGACCACTCGGCAACTCCTGATCAGCTCACGGAATTGCCCTCGCACCAGCCCGTACGAGCCTTGGGTGCATCTTCTCCTCTGGCCGTCGGCAACCTGGACGAAAGTTCGATGACCGTCGGAAATCGTGGTGGCGAACCCCGCCGCCTCGTCGGAAGGAGAAAGCGAGTGAACACGATGAGAAGCAACACGAGAGTTACCGTGGCAGCGGTAGGGGTGGCAGCGATGGCGATGTTCGGTCTGGCGGCGTGTTCGTCAGACGATTCGTCATCGGACTCGACATCGACGTCGATGGCGACAACGTCATCGATGTCGACACAATCGATGGCGCCGACTTCGGGTGCTGCGGCAGGCGACACCCTGGTGGGTCCGGGCTGTGCGGAGTATGCCGCGCAAGTCCCGACCGGGCCGGGGTCGGTCGAGGGTATGGCCGAAGTACCGGTGACGGTGGCGGCATCGAACAATCCGCTGCTCACCACCTTGACCGCTGCGGTATCGGGCCAGCTGAATCCCCAGGTCAACTTGGTCGACACGCTCAACGGCGGCGAGTTCACGATCTTCGCTCCGGTGGACGCGGCCTTCGCCAAGGTCGATCCCGCCACCATCGAGAGCTTGAAGACCGATACACCCACGCTGGAGAAGATTCTTACCTATCACGTGGTGCCGGGCCGGATCGCGCCGGACGCCATCGTCGGTACGCAAACAACGGTGCAGGGTGGCACGGTGACGGTCACCGGCTCCGGTGACAATCTGAAAGTCAACGACGCCGCAGTGCTCTGCGGTGGCATCAATACCGCCAATGCCACGGTCTACCTGATTGATTCGGTTCTGATGCCGCAGTGAGAATCTCGTCGATATCTCGACGAGACACAGTGAACACCTCTCTAGGAGATTGACATGAAGATTCACCATTACGGGCGAGCAGCAGGAATCGGCTTCGGCGCGGCCATCGCGATCGCGGGTGTGATCGCGATGGCGCCGACTGCCGGCGCAGCGCCTGTCGATTGCCGCGTTCCCGGAGCGGGCACGATCGAGAATTCCTCGGACACTTCGGAATGCGCCGCGTCGAGCGTCGGCGGAAGTGCCGCTGCCGCGTTCGGAGTCGATGGATCCGCCGCGGCGTCGGCGGGGCCACAGGCGCTCGCTCTCGCGATCGGCGTCGGCGGAGGCGCGGCAACCTCGCAAGCACAGGGCCTGTCCGGGCCGGCCGCGCTCGCGTTGGGTCCAGGATCGACGGTCGACGCCAGCGGTGTGCGGCCCGGACTGGCGCTCGGGATCGCCGGTGCCGGTGCAAGTGTCACCATCGACGGGAAGACCACGCCGACCTGCGTGGGTGGCCCGGCGCTGGCCGGTGACTTCCAGACACTGCAAGGCTGCGTCTCCCTCGGGTGACCCGTAAACGACCGGGTGGGTAGCCGATACCACTACTCGCGCGTCGAACCTGTTGCGCGCCAGCCTCTGTGGGCTCGGTAGATGTCATCGGGAGCCGCGCGAATCCTCGCGCTGCACGCGCCCCTAGGGTGCGCGCAGCGCGACGGAGGCGCGGGCTACCAATATCTTCCAGGCTGCGTATGTCCAGGTCGAGCCTGTCGGAACGTATCGTGCACCATCCGGATCGCGGCAACGACGGCACCCGGACCGTATTCAGGCCTGCTGTCGAAATCCTCGTATCGCACTGCGGCCGAGCCGTGGACGATCAGCTCGTCGGTGTCGTCCGATAGAAGCCGAAGCCGACTCCGTCGGTGAGTTCGGTGTAGGGATGGCGACTGGAGAATGCCGTCGCCACCACGCCCTGGCACGGAAAGCGCATCACGTCGTCGGCGGCTGCGCGGTCGATCAGCGCCACCAGTGCTGTATCGATCGAGAAGTCGGGACCGCCGAGACCGAGCAGATCGGCCCAGTCCGGAAATGTCGACCGGCGTAGCTGCAACGCAGTTGGCACTCCGACGACCCATGCTCGGGCCCACTCCTCGATCGCTGAATCGATGACGAATTCCAACTCCGCGTATCGAATTCCTCCTGTGCCGCCATTGCGCGCCGTCCGACACGGGTATCGCGGTAACCGATCCTTCCGACCACGGACTGCGTGGTCGCACCCTAAGTGCCGAGGAGGATATCGGACATCAGGTGCTCGATTCGGGCAGCGCCGCATTCGGGATGGTCGGTTCCCATCAATTGCTCCAGATCGACGACGAGTGCGAGTGCTGCGTGGACGAGGACTTGGGCGTGCGCGGGCGGTAAGGAAGGCCGGGCGGCGGTGACGAATTGGGCGCAGGCCTCGATGGCGAGTCGCTGACGGTGGTTCATCGTCGCGCCGTCGGCAGCCGGGAGATTGGCGATCTCGGCGTGGTACACGAAAGACAGTCCGGGCTCGGAGATCGAATCCTGGACATAGCTCTCGATCAGCTGGGTCAGCGCGGCATGTGGGTCGCGGTCGGAAGCAGCGGTCACGGCGGTCGTGATTCGGTCGAGACGACGACGGAATACGGCGGTGAGCAGGTCACCTTTGCTGCGGTAATAGCGGTAGAGCGCCGACGCGGAAGGCAGCCCGGACGCTGTCGCGATGTCCTCGACGCTGACGACGGGGTAACCGCGTGTACGGAACAGTTCGACAGCTCGGAACAGCACCAATTCGTGGTGGTGCCTGCGCACCGCAGGAAGGTCGGTGTCGGCGGGCACCATGGTCGGGAGCGTCGTGCCGACAATCGTTTTGCAGGTCGTTGCCAGAATCTCGGCCAGCTCGGGGGCCGGGACGCGGGTGCGGTGGTCGCAGACACTGGTGATCACACTCATCAATGCACTGGTGATGACGGAGCGTTCCGCGTCGGACAGTTCGGGTCGCATCTGCTCGATCCGATCGCGCAATGCGGCTTCGGTGGTGGCGACCTGATCCAGCAGGATTCGCCGGTCGTCGTCGTCGAGGTAGCGGTGCTGCCATCGCAGCAGCGCACCGCAGCCCCGGTTGGCGAGCGCGGCACCGATCATGGCGTCGACGGTGAAGTCGAACTTGCGCTGAGGATCCCAGTTCCTCGCAGCTTCGGGCAGGCGCACCACCCGCACTCCGAGTTCGCTGAGCCGTAGCGTCTCCTGCCGGAACAGGCTGTATTTGCTGGGAAAATGCCGATACACAGCGGCGTGGCTGATGTCCAACTCGGCGCCGATTTCGTTCATGCTCACGCCGTGCAGTCCTCGTGCACCGAATGCTTCGGCGGAGACCCGTGCGATGTGCTCACGACGGTCGGCCGGCCTCCGCCGGATCGGCGCAGGGCTACTGGGCTTCGGTTGGGGACCAGGCGCTGTCTTTGCTGTGTGAACTTTACCAACGGCCATGCCCCGACAGTAGTGGTGGAACACGTTCCGCAGCGGGTTCAACGGCATCTGCGCAGGAACTGAATCGAAGGTCACATATGGGAATCTCCCCACCGGAAAAAGACCATCCAGTCTGCACCTTATGGGTCCACGTGGTCTAGGAACGTCGGCCCACGCATCAGAAGTATGGGTAACTTGATCCTGTCATTCAGTGGCGCTGTTCGAGCCCGACGGCGTCTCGCAGTCGGTCCGCGGCCGCTCGCAGTTCAGGATCGGTGGACGCGGAGGAATCCAGGAGCGCGGCCAATGCCTCGGCGATGACGTTGAGTTTCTCTTGCGCGGCCTCGCTCGCGCGGCGGCCGGCGTTCTCGAGCAGTACCACCAACAGCAGCGTGAAGACGCTCGCAACGGTGTGAATGGCGACCTGCCACGTTTTGAGGTCCGTCCACCACGGCAAGCTGATCAGCCACGCCGTGACGATTCCGGCGCAGACGAAGAAGAACGGAGCCTGACTCACTCGCAGCTCGGCCTGCTCGACGAACCGGTCGAAAGGCGAGCGGCGATCACCTCCGCCACGGCTGCGCGCGGCTTCACTGCGGCGCTCCATCATCGAATTCTAGGCCCATCCCACCCCTGTCGCAGCCGGACCGATGTCGCGGTCGGACATTCCTTCATCTGTTCACTTGGACAGATAAAGGGCGTAGTGTTCTGAAAGGTGAACGGCAGCACCGTGGCAATGCATATGAGCGACGGGATCGTCGATGCGCCGACGTCGCTGATCTTCGCGGGGATCGCGGCAGTGGGACTCGGGCTCGCGGGCTGGCGAGCACGGGCTGAACTCGATGAGCGTGCCGCGCCGATGGCCGGGCTGGTGGCCGCGTTCATCTTCGCGGTCCAGATGGTGAACTTCCCGATCCTGCCCGGTGTGAGTGGGCACCTGCTGGGTGGGGCGCTGGCCGCGATTCTGGTCGGGCCCTCTCTCGGGGCATTGTGCGTGGCGGTGGTGCTGGTCGTGCAGGCACTGCTGTTCGCCGACGGCGGGCTGACCGCACTCGGCACCAACATCACGAACATGGCCCTGATCGGCGTCGGCGTGGGATATCTCGTCGCTCGGGCCGGGACGGCGCTGCTGCGCCGGCGGAGCGACACCGGGATGGGTGTCGTGGCGTTCGTCGCCGCTTTCATCGGAACACTGTGTGCCGCAATGGGTTTTGTCGTCGAATACGCAATCGGCGGGGCTGCGGGCTCCACGGTCGGGGCGGTCGCGGGGTTCATGTTCGTCACCCACACGTTGATCGGGGTCGGCGAAGGCATCATCACCGCGATCACCGTGGTGGCGGTGGTGAGCGTACGACCCGATCTGGTCTATGTGCTGCGGGCTGCCGGTCCGGTGTCCGCGACAGCGTCTCCCGCTCGCGTGCGGTTGTCCTTCACCGGTTTCCTGTGGGTGTTCGCCGCGACCTCGGTGCTCGTTGCCGGGGTGCTGTCCTATGCCGCGAGTTCACAGCCCGACGGGCTCGACGCCACCACTCGACGCGGGTGCTCCACGGTCGAGGTGAACGGGGCCGAGGAACTGCACGGTGAGTGCATCGCGCAGAGCGCCGAGGAGCACCGGTTCGTCGGCTCTCCGCTGGCGGACTACGCGATCGACGGCAACAGCGATCTGGCCGGTCCGGCAGGCGTCGTCGGTGTCGGAGCCGCCTTCGCCGTGCTGTTCGCGGTGGCTCGCACGATCCGGGTCGGCCGAAACGGATCGCGCCCTGCGGCCCGCGCGGGTGAGGTCGCGGCGCGGTCGGATACGGAGCGGGAGTAGGTGAGCGCCTCCGTCCACCGGCTGTATCTGGCGGGGAATTCACCGGCGCATCGGGCGCCGACCGAGGTGAAGATCGTCTGCGCGGTGGTTACGGTGTTCGCGGTCGTGGCGACGCCACGGGAGTTGTTGTGGCCGTTCGGCTGTTATGCCTTGGGCTTGGTCGCGCTGTGGCGGTGGTGGGGAATCGGGCTGCGCTGGATCGCGCCGCGTCTGCTGATCGAGTTGCCGTTCGTCGTGTTGGCGATCCTGCTGCCCTTCGCCGCCGGGCAACCCCGCACCGAGGTTTTCGGGCTGTCGCTGTCGGTGACCGGCCTCTACGCTGCGTGGGGCATTATCGCGAAAGGCACTATCGGCGTGGGCATCTCACTGACCTTGGCTGCGACGACGAGCGTGCGTGCCTTGCCCGAAGGGCTGACGCGGCTGCACGTTCCCGGCACGATCGTGATGATCGTGGTCCTGATGCTGCGCTATGTCGACGTGCTGGTCGACGAGGCGGCGCGGATGCGGCTGGCACGGATCTCACGCGGCGACGACCCACGCACACTGCGCCAAGCCGGTGCGACCGCCTGCGGCGCGGGCACCCTGTTCCTGCGATCCTACGAACGCGGCGAACGAGTTCATCTGGCCATGCTGTCGCGCGGATTCGACGGCACCGTGCCCGATGTCGGCACCCCGCCTGCCACCCGCGGGCAATGGCTGCTCGGCTGCCTGCCCGCGGCCGCCGCGATCGCGGTCTGCGCGGGTGCTTGGATGGTGCGGTGACCGAACCGACGGCACCGGCGGTGCGTGTGGTCGACCTGACGTTCTCCTATCCCGACGGGACCGGCGCGCTGAACGGGGTGAACCTGGAGATCGCGCCAGGGGAGCGGGTGGCCGTTCTCGGGCCCAACGGCGCGGGCAAATCCACCCTGATGCTGCATCTGAACGGGGTACTCACCGCTACCTCGGGGGAGGTGCACATCGGCGGGATGCGGCTGGACCGCAACAGTGTTCGCGCCATTCGGCAACGGGTCGGGGTGGTGTTCCAGGACCCCGACGACCAACTGTTCATGCCGACCGTGGAACAGGACGTCGCGTTCGGGCCCGCCAACTTCGGTGTCCGCGGCGACGCCCTGGCCGAACACGTACGGGAGGCACTGGACGGGGTGGGGATGACGGATCGGGCCGGGCGTTCACCGGCGCACCTGTCGCTCGGCGAACGCCGCCGGGCCGCGCTGGCCACGGTGCTGTCGTGTCGACCGGAGGTCCTCGTCCTCGACGAGCCCGCCGCCAACCTCGATCCGGTGGCCCGCCGCGAACTCGCCGAGATCCTGTTGTCGCTGCCGACCACCATGCTCGTGGTGACCCACGACCTGCCCTACGCGCAACGGATCTGCGAGCGGGCCGTCATCCTCGACGCCGGCGAAGTCGTCGCCGACGGCCCCACCGCCGACATCCTCGGCGATGCCGCGCTGCTCGCCGCGCACCGGCTCAGCTGAGCATGTGCCGACCATCGCGTGGGTGGGTTGCTCAGGAGTAACCTGAGCGATGGGTTCACCCTCGACGAGCCGAGACTGCGATGCACGAAATGGCGATCACCCAGAGTGTCATCGACGCCGTATGCGAACACGCGGCGGGTGCACAGGTGCACAGCGTGCTCCTGGAGGTGGGCGTGCTGTGCGCGGTCGTTCCGGAGGCGATGCAGTTCTGCTTCGAACTCGCTGCCGAGGACACCCTGGCCGAGGGCGCGCGCCTCGAGATCGACGTGGTGCCCGGCCGGGCGGCCTGCCGAAGCTGTGGCGCCGAATTCGCTGTGCTCGAGCCGATCGCCCTGTGCGAGTGCGGCAGCGCCGATGTCGAGATCAGAGCCGGGCACGAACTCCGAATCCGCTCGATGGAAGTGAGCCGAGAATGTGCGCAACCTGTGGATGTGGCGACGACGACGCCGCGGTGATCACCCTCCCGCACGAACACGAACACGAACACGAACACGAACACGAACACGAGCCGCACGGCCACAGCCATGGTCACGGCGGCGATCACGTGCACCTGCCGGTGACCGAGACCATCACCCTCGAGCAGAAAGTCCTGGCCAAAAATGACCTGTTGGCCCAGCGCAACCGCGAATGGCTCGCCGCCCGCGACATCCTGGCGCTGAACATGACCAGCTCGCCCGGCGCGGGCAAGACCACGTTGCTCGAACGCACGATCCGCGAGTTCACCGAAGTGCCGATCGCGGTGATCGAGGGCGATCAGGCAACCCTGCTCGATGCCGAGCGGATCGGGGCGACAGGCTGTCGGGTCGTGCAGATCAATACCGGCGCGGGCTGTCATCTCGACGCCGAGATGACCTACCGCGCGCTGGAGTCCCTCGATCCCGCACCCGGCACGCTGCTGTTCGTCGAGAACGTCGGCAACCTGGTGTGCCCGGCATTGTTCGACCTCGGCGAACGCGGCAAAGTTGTGGTTATCTCGGTGACCGAGGGCACCGACAAGCCGCTGAAGTATCCGCACATGTTCGCCGCAGCCTCTCTGGTCCTCGTCAACAAGATCGACCTGCTGCCTTATGTCGACTTCGACCTGGACAAATGCCGGGAATACGTGGCGAGGATCAACCCGCACGCGCAGATCCTGCCCCTGTCGGTGACCAGCGGTTCCGGCATGGCGCGGTGGTACGACTGGCTCCGTCGGCAGCGATCGGCAACTATTGAGGATCACTCACCGGCGACATAGACTGACGTGATCAGGATCACAGCGTAGGTTCTCGCGAGCCTGCGATCTCGCTTCAGAAAGTGGCGCAGCCCATGCCTACCCAGGAAGCAATCAAAGCAGAACAGGCCCTGATCCATGTGCTGTGGATCAACGCGGGCCTCAGTTGTGACGGTGATTCGGTCGCGCTGACCGCCGCGACGCAGCCAAGTATCGAGGAGATCGCGCTCGGCGCTCTTCCCGGCCTCCCACAGATCGCGGTCCACTGGCCGTTGATCGACTTCGAATGCGGTCCTACCGGCGGCGCCGACGATTTCCTCGAATGGTTCTTCAAAGCCGACCGTGGTGAACTCGAACCGTTCGTGCTCGTGGTGGAAGGTTCCATCCCGAACGAACAACTCCACGAGGAGGGCTACTGGTGCGGTTTCGGCAACGATCCCGCCACCGGACAGCCGATGACGACCAGTGAATGGCTCGATCGGCTGGCCCCGAAGGCCACCGCGGTGGTCGCGGTCGGCACCTGTGCCACCTACGGCGGCATCCACGCCATGGCGGGTAACCCCACCGGCGCGATGGGTGTGCCCGACTATCTCGGCTGGGACTGGAAATCCAAGGCCGGAATCCCGATCGTGTGCGTGCCCGGTTGTCCGGCCCATCCGGACAACATGTCCGAAACGCTGACCTACCTGCTCTACATGGCCACCGGACAGGCCCCGATGATTCCCCTCGACGAGGCGCTACGCCCGAAATGGCTGTTCGGCGCCACCGTCCACGAAGGCTGTGATCGGGCGGGCTATTACGAGGAAGGCGATTTCGCCGACGAGTACGGCTCACCGAAATGCATTGTGAAACTGGGATGTTGGGGCCCGGTGGTCAAATGCAACGTCCCCAAGCGGGGCTGGATCAACGGCGTCGGTGGCTGCCCGAACGTGGGCGGCATCTGCATCGGCTGCACCATGCCGGGATTTCCGGACAAATTCATGCCGTTCATGGACGAGCCGCCCGGCGGCAAGATCTCCGCGACGGCATCAGGGCTGTACGGGTCGGTGATCCGCAGTCTGCGCCACATCACCGGACGCACGGTGGACAAGGAGCCGCGTTGGCGGCACAAGGGCGAGAAGCTGGAATCCGGCGCCACCCGCACCTGGTAGGAGGCGATTGGAATGACTGCCATCATCCCCGAGCCGTCACACAAGCGGATCGATCCCGACAGCCTGGTCGAAATGGCCTGGGACCCGATCACCCGCATCGTCGGCAGCCTGGGAATCTATACCAAGATCGATTTCGAGAACCGTGAAGTGGTCGAGTGTCACAGCACCTCGTCCATCTTCCGCGGCTACTCGATCTTCATGCGGGGCAAGGACCCCCGCGACGCGCATTTCATCACCAGTCGCATCTGCGGGATCTGCGGCGACAATCACGCCACCTGCTCGTGCTATGCCCAGAACATGGCCTACGGGGTGAAACCGCCGCACCTGGGCGAGTGGATCGTCAATCTCGGTGAGGCCGCGGAATACATGTTCGACCACAACATCTTCCAGGAGAATCTGGTCGGCGTGGATTTCTGCGAGAAGATGGTCGCCGAGACCAACCCCGGCGTTCTGGCCCAGGCGGAGAAGACCACCGCACCGCATTCGGCCGAGCACGGTTATCGCTCCATCGCCGACATCATGCGCGCGCTCAATCCGTTCACCGGTGAGTTCTACCGGGAAGCGCTGCAGGTCAGCCGCTATACCCGGGAGATGTTCTGCCTGATGGAGGGTAGGCATGTGCACCCGTCGACGCTGTATCCCGGCGGCGTGGGAACTGTCGCGACGATCCAGCTGATGACCGACTACATGACGCGCCTGATGCGCTACGTCGAATTCATGAAGAAGGTCGTGCCGATGCACGACGATCTCTTCGACTTCTTCTACGAGGCACTGCCGGGCTACGAACAGGTCGGACTGCGGCGCACCCTGCTGGGTTGCTGGGGCTCCTTCCAAGACCCCGAGGTGTGCAATTTCGAGTACAAGGACATGGAGGAGTGGGGTCGGCGGATGTTCGTCACCCCCGGCGTGGTCGTCGACGGAAAACTGGTCACCACGTCCCTGGTCGACATCAATCTCGGCATCCGAATCCTGTTGGGCAGTTCGTATTACGACGACTGGACCGACCAGGAGATGTTCGTGAAGACCGACCCGCTCGGTAATCCGGTCGACCGCCGTCACCCCTGGAACCAGCACACCAACCCCAAGCCGCAGAAGCGCGACATGGACGACAAGTACAGCTGGGTGATGTCGCCGCGCTGGTTCGACGGCACCGACCATCTGGCCCTCGACACCGGCGGTGGGCCGCTGGCGCGGCTGTGGTCGACGGCGCTGGCCGGGCTCGTCGACATCGGCTACGTGAAGTCGACCGGGCACAGCGTGCAGATCAACCTGCCCAAGACCGCGTTGAAGGGCCCGGTCAGCTTCGAATGGCAGATTCCCGCGTTCGGCAGCAACACCATCGAACGCAACCGCGCCCGCACCTACTTCCAGGCTTACGCCGCGGCCAGTGCGTTGCACTTCGCGGAGCAGGCGCTCGTAGAGATCCGAGCGGGACGGACCAAGACGTGGGAGCACTTCGAGGTACCGGACGAGGGCATCGGCTGCGGGTTCACCGAGGCGGTGCGCGGGGTCCTGTCCCACCACATGGTGATCAGGGACGGCAAGATCGCGAACTACCATCCGTATCCGCCGACGCCGTGGAATGCCAACCCCCGCGACAGTTTCGGCACGCCGGGACCCTACGAGGACGCGGTGCAGGGCCAGCCGATCTTCGAGGAGAACGACCGCGAGCACTTCAAGGGCATCGACATCATGCGTACTGTGCGCAGCTTCGATCCCTGCCTGCCGTGCGGTGTGCACATGTACCTCGGCAACGGCAAGTCCCTGGACAAACTCCACTCGCCGACACAGACACTCACCGGGGAGTAACGGTGATGCCGGATCGTCCGGGGGAGCACGACGAGGCGGCGTTCGACCCGGACCGGTGGCGCGGCGCAGGCGACCGGATCGAGACCCTGCTGAACGCGAGTTCGGCGGGTGGCGTCGTCGCTCGCGAGCGGGCCGAGCAACTGGTGCGCGAGGTCGCCGACCTCTATGGCGCCGGGCTGGCGCGCGTGCTGGAACTGGTCGACGGCGGCATCCGTGAGCGGCTCGTCGCCGACGATCTGATCGCGAGTCTGCTGCTGGTGCACGGCCTGCATCCGCACGACGTGCACACCCGGGTCCGCGCGGCACTCGACAGCGTGCGCCCCTACCTGGGGTCCCACGGTGGTGACGTGGAACTGCTCGGCGTGGTCGACGGCGTCGTGCGCCTCGAACTGTCGGGCAGTTGTCGCACCTGCCCCTCGTCGTCGGTGACCCTGGAACTGGCGGTGGAGGACGCGGTGCGCGCCGCCGCGCCGGAGATCGAGTCGATCGAAGTGGCTGCCGCGCAACCGGAATCGACGGATTCGTTGATCCCCGCCGATTCGTTGTTCGCCCGGGTACACGCCGACGCCCACCCGGTCGAGTCGCAGCACGGGAGCTGGATAGCGGTCCCGGAACTGGGGGAACTCGGTGCGGGCGAGGTCGGTGGCTTCGTCATCGGCGGGCAGACCGTGCTCGCCTGCCGGGTCGGTGACGATCTGTTCGTCTACCGCGATCACTGTCCCGCCTGCGACAACTCGCTCGCCGGCGCGGTTTTGCATCGCCGGATGGGTTTCCCGGTCGGTGACGCCGTGTTGCGCTGCCCGACCTGCCGGGCGCACTACGACGCCGTCCATGCCGGTGCCAGAGTCGACGGCGAAGGACATCTGGAACCACTGCCGGTGCTGGTACGCGCCGGGGAGCTCTCGGTGGCCGTGCCCGTGGGGGTGGCCGGGTGAGTTCTGGGCTGGGGGTGCTGCGGCGCCTCACCGTCGACCGCAAACCCGCCGTCCCTGCGGGCGAGCGATGTGAGATGTGCGCCGAGGCCATCGCCGAAGAGCATCAGCACGTGGTGAATGTCGAAGGGCGCCAACTGTTGTGCGTGTGCCGGGGCTGCTATCTGCTGTTCACCGACCAGAACGCGGTCCTGCGATACCGCGCCGTGCCCGACCGGTACCTGCGCTTCCCTGACTTCACCATCGGCCACGGCGAATGGGACGCGCTCGAGATCCCGGTGGGCCTGGCGTTCTTCTTCGACAACTCGGCACTGGGCCGCACCGTCGCGTTCTATCCGGGACCGGCAGGCGCCACCGAATCCGAACTGCCCCTCGACCAGTGGCGCACGGTGCTCGAGCGGCACCCGGAGATCGCTGTCGCGGTCCCCGACGTGGAGGCACTGATGATCCGGGTCCCCGAGCGGGGCACCGCCGAGGCGGCCTGCCTGCTGCTGCCCATCGACACCTGCTACGAATTCGTCGGCCGGATGCGGATGCTGTGGCGCGGATTCGACGGCGGTCAGGATGTGCACCGCTATCTCGACGAGTTCTTCGCCGCGGTCTCGGCGCGTGCGCGACCGGGTGGTGTGTGATGTGCCCGGCCTACTCGACGACCTTTGCGGTGCTCGACATCGCGCCGGAGCCCTACGCCGCGACACCGACGCTGTCGGCCCGGATCGGCATCGCGGTACTCGGTGAGGAACCGGTGCACGCCATCGCCCTGCGCGCGCAGGTGCGGATAGAACCGCACCGCCGCGGCTACACCGACGAGGAGAGCGCGGGCCTGGTCGACCTGTTCGGCCCACGCGAACGCTGGCGCGACACCCAGCGCTCCTTCCTCTGGATGCACTGCGCCACCATGGTTCCCGGCTTCCACGGCGGCGCTCAAGTGGACCTGCCGATGCCGTGTACCTACGACTTCGAGGTGAGCGGCTCCAAATACCTGCACGCCCTACGCGAGGGGACCGTGCCGCTGATCTTCCTGTTCAGCGGCACTGTCTTCATCCGGGGCTCCACCGGTTTCGCGGTGCAGCAGATCCCCTGGGACCGCGAGGACAAGTTCGAGATGCCGGTCTCGGTCTGGGACGACATGATGGCCACGAACTTCCCGAACTCGGGCTGGGTGCGGTTGCGGCGCGAGACTCTCGACGCGCTCGCCGCGTACAAATCCAGCCACGGGATGCTCGGTTTCGACGACGCGGTACTGCGCCTGCTCGACACTGCCGAGGAGGACCCATGAGCATCGAGCCGACCAGGTCGCAGGTCAGGGCACGCGCGGTCGCCGACGCGGTGCTCTACGAGGGCTACCTGCTGTACCCGTACCGGGCCAACTCGCGAAAGAACCAGTCGCGCTGGCAGTTCGGTGTCCTGGGCCCCACCGGGGCGGCCGCGGCCGGACTAGGCGAGGACCCGGAACTGTCGGCCCAGTGTCTGCTCGACGCGGACGAGTCCGCCTCGGTCACGCTGACCGTGCGGTTCCTGCAGCTGCAGCGTCGGACCGTCGAGGACGCCGGGAACACACCGGTCGCCGAGCTCGTCGCCGACGGCCGATCGTGGATCAGCTGGGACGAGGCGGTCGAGCGCGAGCAGTCGATCGGTCCACTGCCGCTGACCGATTCGACCGCGCGACTGACGATTCCGGCAGGCACCGACTACGAGACGATCCCCGGCCCCGACGGCGCACCGGCCGGACGACTGGTCCGACACCGCGCCCACCTCGACGCGGAAGTCCAGCTGACCGTGGACCGTGACGAGCGCTTTCTGCGTCTGAACCTCACCCTTCGCAATACCGGCACCCCCTCGACCGACCAGTACGACGCCATCGCCCGCTCCCTGATCGGCGCGCATATCATCGCCGAAACCGACGGTGGCCAATGGGTTTCCCTGCTCGAACCGCCACCCGACGCTGAAGCGGCCGTCGCCCGATGCGCCCAGCACCGGTGTTTCCCGGTGCTGGCCGGGCCACCCGGCGACCACAGCATCGTGCTGATCTCGCCCATCATCCTCTACGACCACCCAGAGATCGCCGAGCAGAGCGAGGGACCGCTGTTCGACTCCACCGAGATCGACGAGATCCTCACCCTGCGCGTCATGACCATGACCGACGACGAGAAGGCCCAGGCCCGCGCGACCGACGAGCGGGCGGCGCAGATCATCGACCGTTGCGACGCGATGACACCGGAGGCATTGCAGCAGCTGCACGGTGTCCTGCGGAATCCGCACGCCGAGCAGGCCGCGCTGATCCCCGAGGTGCCCGACGGCGTCGACTGGTGGGACCCGTTGGCCGACAACGCTGTTCGCCCAGATACCGACGCGATCATGGTCGGCGCGGTCCGGGTCCGCAACGGCAGCAGGGTGCGCCTGCACCCGTCTCGGCGCGCCGATGCCCACGATCTGTTCTACGACGGCCGCACCGCCAAGGTCGTCTCGGTGCACGCCGATGTCGACGGGCAATCCCACGTCGGCGTGGTCATCGAGGACGACCCCGCCGCCGAACTGCACGAATGGTATGGCCGGTACCTGTATTTCGCCCCGGAGGAGATCGAACCACTCGACAGCCAACGAGAATGAGAGAAGAGGTCAATCATGGCCACGATAGGAATGATCGCGGTGGCGCTCGCCGCCGTGGCGGCAGCCGCCGCCGCGGTGCTCGGCGTGCGTTCGATACCGGACGTCCAGCGCTACCTGAAGATGCGCCGGATGTGACATGACGGCGCGGGTGCTCGTTGCGGGGATCGGCAACATCTTCCTCGGCGACGACGGCTTCGGGCCCGAAGTGGTGCGGCGACTACCGCCGCACGGCGAGACCGTGCGCGTGGTCGACTACGGCATCCGCGGCATGCACCTGGCCTACGACCTGCTCGATCCGTGGGACGCGCTGGTACTCGTCGACGCCGTCCCCGACCGCGGCGCGCCCGGCACCCTCGCGGTCTTCCACGCCGAACCCGACCCAGCGGGCGCGGCGCAGCTCGACGCGCACGCCATGAACCCCGACGCGGTGTTCGCGAGCGTTCGCGCGCTGGGCGGAACCCTGCCACCGACCGTCGTCGTCGGCTGCCAGGTCGACTCGGTGGAGGAGGGCATCGGCCTGTCCGATCCGGTAGGTGCCGCGGTCGATCCTGCTGTCGAGGCGGTGATAGCGGTCCTCGCGCGACTGGTCGCCGATCCGCACGAGTCGATCGCGGACCCGCCTGAGCCGGTCACCGACTCGCACGGGCCCGTCGCGCCGTCGAACCGATCGGAGGGGTGAACCATGTGCCTCGGCATCCCCGGACAGGTCGTGGAGATCCTCGACGGCTACCACGGTCAACTCGCCCTGGTGACGGTCTCCGGCGAGAACCGGAAGGTGAACATCGGCCTGCTGGAGCAGGATCCGGTCCGTCCCGGCGACTGGGTGATCATCCACATGGGCCTGGCCGTGGAGAAGACCGACGAAGCCGGGGCGGCCACCGCGCTGGCCGGGCTGAACCTGCTCGGACGAGGTGAACAGCCATGACCGCCGGCCGGCAACGCCGCCGCCTCGTGGTCCGCGGCGTGGTTCAGGGCGTCGGCTTCCGGCCCTTCGTCTACACCACCGCCGCCGAACTGTCCCTGTCCGGGTCGGTGGCCAACGACAGCTCTGGGGTGATAATCGAAATCGAAGGCGCCCCTGCCGATCTGGACGAGTTCGCGCTACGCCTGCGCGAGCACCCACCGCCGCTGGCCGTCGTCGAATCGGTCGAGCAGACCACCGTCGCGCTGCACGGCGGCACCGGATTCCGCATCGCCGACACCACCCGCGACGGCGGCGGCCGCACCCTGGCCTCACCCGATGTCGCGATCTGCGCCGACTGCGCCACCGAGCTCGCCGATCCCACCGACCGCCGGTACCGCCACCCCTTCATCAACTGCACCAACTGCGGCCCCCGGTTCACCATCATCGCCGAACTGCCCTACGACCGATCCCGCACGTCGATGGCCGACTTCCCGATGTGCGACCACTGCGCCGCCGAATACACCGACCCCACCGAC
Organism: Nocardia salmonicida; assembly: GCF_036142455.1. NCBI lineage: Bacteria > Bacillati > Actinomycetota > Actinomycetes > Mycobacteriales > Nocardiaceae > Nocardia > Nocardia salmonicida. The sequence goes on along the minus strand of NZ_CP108014.1, from coordinate 2,589,275 downwards.
CGCCGCTTCCACGCCCAACCCATCGCCTGCCCGGACTGCGGTCCCCATCTGTCCTACCTCGGTCCTTCCGCCCCGCTCGCCGATGGGCCACTGGACTCGGCGCGAAACTTGTTGCGCGAGGGCGGGATTCTCGCGGTCAAGGGCATCGGCGGCTACCACCTCGCCTGCGATGCCACCAACGAGCGCGCCGTGGCCACCTTGCGGGAACGAAAGCGGCGAGGCGACAAGCCTTTCGCCGTCATGGTTCCCGACCTCGGCACCGCGCGCACGATCGCGGAGGTCGACGACACCGCCGCGGTGCTACTCACGGGCCCCCAGCGCCCGATCGTCCTGCTCGCCGGCAGGGCCCCTGTCCGCATCCCCGCCGGGGCGGCATCCGACACAGACTCGCACGACGTGCTCGATCGCGAGACCGTCGAACTGGCCGCTTCGGTCGCGCCCCGCAACCCCGACCTGGGCGTCATGCTCGCCTATACACCGCTGCACCTGCTGCTGTTCGGCTTGTCGGGCGACCGGCCCGCCCCGCGGGTGCTCGTGATGACCTCCGGCAATCTCGGCGGCGAACCGATCTGCTTCGACGACTCCGATGCCCGCACCCGGCTCGCCGAACTCGCCGACGGCTGGCTGTCGCACGACCGCCGCATCCTCACCCCCTGCGACGACTCGGTGGTGCGTGTCGTCGACGGCATCGAACTACCCCTGCGGCGCTCGCGCGGCTATGCACCCCTCCCGCTGACCCTGCCCGTCCCAGTACCGCCGATGCTCGCTGTCGGCGCAGACATGAAGAACACCTGCGCGGTCGGCGAGGGCCGCTACGCCTGGCTCAGCCAGCACATCGGCGACATGGACGACCTGGCCACCCTGCGCGCCTTCGACTCCGCCGCCGAGCACCTCGCGGAACTGACCGGGGTCCGACCCACCCAGCTCGTCGCCGACGCGCACCCGCGCTACCGATCCACCACCTGGGCGCGCACCCACGCCGCAGGCCGTCCGGTGCACACCGTGCAGCATCATCACGCCCACATCGCCGCGGTCATGGGCGAACACGGACTCGGCGCCTCGGACACCGTCACCGGGATCGCGTTCGACGGCACCGGATTCGGGCCCGACGGCGCCATCTGGGGCGGTGAAGTCCTGGCCGCCGGCTACAAGGGCTACCGGCGGCTCGCGCACCTGAAGTACGTGCCGCTCGCGGGTGGGGATGTCAGCGTGCACCGGCCCTACCGAATGGCGCTGGCGCACCTGTGGTCGGCCGGACTGGACTGGTCGGACACGATCGCCTCGGTCGCCGCCTGCCCCGCCGACGAACGAGCGGTGCTGGCACACCAATTCGGCTCCGGCTTCGGGTGCACCCCGACGTCGAGCATGGGACGGCTCTTCGACGCCGTATCCTCGCTGGCCGGGGTCCGCCACACCGTCGACTACGAAGCCCAGGCCGCGATCGAACTGGAGGCCCTCGCGCGCGCCGCCGACCCCGGCTCGCGCACCTACCGGTTCGGCCTCGACCACACCGCCGACCCGGCGGTGATCGACCCGGCCCCGGTCGTGGCGGCAGTGGTCACCGATGCCGATCACGGCGTCCCGGCCGCCGTGATCGCCGCGCGCTTCCATCACGCCGTGGCGGCGCTGGTCCTGGACCTGGCTCTGGATTTCGCACCGCGCCCGACGACCGTCGCGCTCTCGGGCGGGGTGTTCCAGAACGCGTTGCTGCTCTCGGCAGCACGCACCACGCTGCGCGACAACGGATTCCACGTCATCACCCATCGCCGACTGCCGCCCAACGACGGTGGTCTCGCGTTCGGACAACTACTCGCCGCCGGTGCGGGTTGAGCGAAAGGAGAGCAGCGATGTGCCTGGCAGTCCCGGGAAAGGTGCTCAGCCTGCACGAACGCGACGGCACCATGATGTCGGTCGTCGACTTCGGCGGCGTGCACAAAGACGTGTGCCTGGAATACATTCCGGACGCGGCGATCGGCGACTATGTCGTGGTCCACGTCGGCTTCGCCATCCAGCGCCTCGACGAGGAATCGGCGTTGCGCACACTGGCCGAATTCGAGCACCTCGGTGTGCTCAACGAGGAGTTCGGCGACGGGTTCGCCCTCGCCGCCAAACAATCCGGGCTCCCCGATCCCACGGCGGAACCGGCAGCGACCGACTCCGGCGACGACACGGAGGTGACGTCATGAAGTATCTCGACGAATTCAGCGATCCCGACCTGGCGAAGAAGCTGCTCGACCAGATCCGCGCGACCACCTCCCAGCGGTGGGCCATCATGGAAGTCTGTGGCGGACAGACCCATTCGATCATCCGCCACGGCATCGACCAACTGCTGCCCGACGAGATCGAGATGATCCACGGCCCCGGCTGCCCCGTGTGCGTCACCCCGCTCGAGGTGATCGACAAGGCGCTCGAGATCGCCGCGCAGCCCGGGGTGATCTTCTGCTCCTTCGGCGACATGCTCCGGGTACCGGGTAGCGAACGCGACCTGTTCCGGGTCAAGAGCGAAGGCGGTGATGTGCGAGTGGTGTACTCACCGCTGGACGCGCTCACCATCGCCAGACAGAACCCCGATCGGCAGGTGGTGTTCTTCGGCATCGGCTTCGAGACCACCGCACCGGCCAACGCGATGACTGTCTATCAGGCCAAAAAGCTGGGCATCGAGAACTTCTCGCTGTTGGTCTCGCACGTGCTCGTCCCACCTGCCATCGCCGCGATCATGGAATCGCCGAAGTGCCGGGTCCAGGGCTTCCTGGCCGCCGGGCACGTCTGCAGTGTCATGGGCACCGAGGAGTACCCGGCGCTGGCCGACAAGTACGGAGTGCCGATGGTGGTCACCGGCTTCGAGCCGCTCGACATCCTGGAAGGCATCCGGCGCACCGTGACTCAGCTCGAGGACGGCAGACACCAGCTCGAGAACGCCTATCCCCGTGCGGTCCGCGCCGAAGGAAACCTCGCCGCGAAGACGATGCTCACCGACGTCTTCGAGGTCACCGACCGTGCCTGGCGCGGCATCGGCGTGATCCCCGACAGCGGCTGGCGTCTCTCGGAACGTTACCGCGCCTACGACGCCGAGCACCGGTTCGCGGTCACCGACCTGCACACCGAGGAGTCCTCGATCTGCCGCTCCGGCGAGGTACTGCAGGGACTGATCAAGCCGCACGAATGCGCCGCTTTCGGCAAGCAGTGCACACCGCGAAACCCGTTGGGGGCCACCATGGTCTCCTCCGAAGGCGCCTGCGCGGCGTACTACCTGTACCGGCGCCTCGACCTGCCCTCGGAGGTGGCTCATGCGTGAGGACAACGTGGCGGCCGGAGTCGACATGGACAGCTGGGTGTGCCCGATGCCGCTGCGCGACTCACCGACCATCGTGATGGGCCACGGCGGCGGGGGAGCGATGTCGGGCGAGCTGATCGAGCACCTGTTCCTGCCCGCGTTCGGCTCCGCGGCCGAAGCGGGCATGGGCGATTCGGCGGTGCTCGCCGTCGGTGGGGTGCGGTTGGCATTCTCGACCGACTCCTTCGTCGTCAAACCCCTGGCTTTCCCCGGCGGGTCGATCGGGGACCTGGCCGTCAACGGCACCGTCAACGACCTGTCCATGGCGGGCGCGCGGCCGATGGTGCTGTCCACGGCGTTCATCCTCGAAGAAGGCACCGCACTCGCCGAGATCGCCCGGGTCGCCGAGGCTGTCGGCACTGCCGCCCTCGCGGCCGGAGTCAAGCTGGTCACCGGCGACACCAAGGTCGTCGACTCCGGCCACGGCGACGGCATCTTCATCAACACCGCGGGCATCGGCATCATCGACGACGGCGTCGACATCCGCCCGCAGCGTGCCCGCCCCGGCGACGTCGTCCTCGTCAGCGGTGATATCGGGGTGCACGGCGTCGCGGTGATGAGCTGCCGGGAAGGTCTCGAATTCGGCACCACGGTCTGTAGCGACACCGCCCCGCTCAACGGTCTGGTCGCCGCGATGCTGGCCACCGGCGCCGATGTGCACGTGCTGCGTGACCCGACCCGCGGTGGGGTCGCGGCCACGCTCAACGAGATCGCCAGCGTCGCGAAAGTCGGTGTGGCACTGGATGAAAGGAAGCTTCCGGTGCCCGATGCGGTCCGCGATGCGTGTGGGTTGCTCGGGCTCGATCCGATGTATGTCGCCAACGAGGGCAAGCTGGTCGCCTTCGTCGCCCCCGAGGACGCCGACCGGGTGCTCGCGGCGATGCGGGCGCATCCGCTGGGTTCTCGTGCCGAAGCCATCGGCGTGTGCGTGGAGGAGCATCCGGGCATGGTGGTCGCTCGCACCGCCCTCGGCGGCACCCGGGTGGTGGATCTGCCCGCCGGAGAACAACTGCCACGGATCTGCTGACAGGAGGCGATCATCGACGGGACCGAGATGTTCGCCCGCTACGCCTACGCGCCCAATCGGCTCGGCTACTGCGGTCCCGCTGACGCGCGGGCGCTGCACACCGGTTCGGCCGCCGAGATCCGCGCGCTGGCCAGGCAGTTCTCCGGAGCCTGGCCCTACCTGCGAGCGATGTCGCGACTGACCGGCATCGCAGATCCGCTCGACCGGCGTCTAGTCGAGTCCTATTGGCTCGGTGGCGGGATCGGCGCCGACCTCGACGCCGGCGCGTTCACCTCCGAACTGCTCGCGATCATCGCGCCGATGGCCGGACACTACTGGTCGTATCTGAACGCCGACCTCGCCGAGGAAGCCGCCGCCAACCACGGATTCCATGTGTTCGGTGTGTATCCGTGGACCCGGCTGCTGGGTCGTGGGGCCGACGAGCACCCGATCCGCATCCTGGACAGCTGCCGCATCACCTGGGGAACCGTGGAGGCCCGCGAAGGCGGCGCTGCTTCCGTTCGATGTCGGCGGTTGGTCCTGGACGGTCCGCTGCTGCGGTTGTCGGGTCCAGTACTGCACCGCGCCGAGGTGGACGATCACCTCGCGACCGAGGTGGCGGTCGGTGACCGGGTCGCCGTGCATTGGGAGCGCGTGTGTGGCCGCCTCGATGCCGATCAGACACGGGCGCTGGCCACCAGTACCGCACGGCAACTGCGGGTGACCAACCGCCGGTTGTCCGACACCGCGCGTACCGTTCGGCGGTAGTCGTTTTCAGTGAGGACGGTCCGTGACGACGGGTGCCGTCGAGGTCGATGAGGAGCAGGTTGTGTCGGACACGTTTGTCGTTGCCGCTCGAATTCCCATGGGGCGGGAGGCATTCGAGCGATGGCTGGAGACGCCGGCGCCGGGGGCGGAGGTCATCGAGAATCACGGCGCGATGTATGACCGGTGGTTCTGGGACGGGAAGTCGCCGGATTGGCGGCAGGCCGAGGAGGGGGTGACGCCACGGGAGTATTTCGCCGATTGTTTCGGAGAGGACGCCGGCGGGCTGACCTATGTGCTGACGTATCGGGCGGGAGCGCTCGAGGCGTATCTGATGCACTTCGGGTTCTGTGAGTCGAACATCTATACCGCGCTGGTGATGCTCGCCGCGGCGGGGCGGTTGAGCTCCGAGGTGGCGCCGAGCACGGTGTTGTTCTGGGCCGAGACCAGCGGGTCGATGTTCGCGGCCGATTCGGACGGGTGGCTGGCGACGCTGCTGGTGGGTGTCGACGGGGCGCGGTTCGCCGCCGATATCGATCTCACGGCGACGATCGCGGAGCTACGGACTGCCGAGGCGAGCTACTTCGATTTGCTCGTCCGGTTGGCGAAGGTGGAGGAATCGGTCGGCGGCGAGTCGAGTTTCACCGCGATCGCGCGTGATCCACGGTATGTCGATGCCGCTGTCCTCGCCGGGAGCTGAGCGGGGGACTTTGTCGGACCCGGACGCCTGCGATGATTTCCGGACGCGTGCGACGTCAGTACTGGCATGACGACACAGACGCTCGCCACGGCCGAGAGCAACCTCACCTATGACGTGCACGGGCCGCTGCCCACTACCGACGGCCGACCGCCGCTGTTCATGATCGGCTTGCCGATGGACGCCAGTGGCTTCACCACCTTGACCTCGTACTTCCGCGATCGCACGGTGATCACCTACGACCCGCGCGGTCTGGGCCGTAGCACCCGTACCGACGGTCGGATCGACAACGTGCCCGCGGTGCACGCCGAGGATGTGCACGACATCATCAGCGAACTCGGCGTCGATTCGGTCGAGATGTTCGCCAGCAGTGGCGGTGCGGTCGTGGCGCTCGCGCTCGTGACCGCCTACCCCACGGACGTGACGACGCTGGTGGCACACGAGCCACCGTTGATCCCGGTACTTCCCGACGCCGCGGCCGCCGAGCGTGCTCGTGCCGGTTATCGAGATGCCTACGTGGCCAAGGGCTTCGGCGCGGGCATGGCGAGCTTCATCGCGATGACTTCATGGCAGGGCGAGTTCACCGAGGACTACTTCGACCAGCCCGATCCCGATCCCGCCCTGTTCGGCCTGCCGACCGAGGACGACGGCGCGCGCGAAGACCCGCTGCTCTCGGACCTGTCCTGGGCGGTGAGCAGCTATCGCCCCGACCTCGCTGCGCTCGCCGCGGCCCCGACGCGGATCGTGGTCGCGGTGGGCGAGGAATCCTCGGGCACCTTCACCGCCCGCACCGCGGTGGGGCTGGCCGAGCTTCTCGGTCAGCACGCGACGGTGTTCCCGAGTCACCACGGCGGCTTCGCCGGCGATGAATTCGGTTACCCCGGCCAACCAGAAGCGTTCGCGCACAAGCTGCGTGAGGTTCTCGACCCGAGGAGCTGACGCGCGCGGCCGGTGCCGGGGGAGCGGGCTCGCCAGACTCCGTCACCCGGGCACGGCTTCCGCCTCGCCGATTTGGCCGATGATCACGAGAGCCTGCCTCAGCAGGAGAGTCTGTTCATCGGAGAGCTTGCTCAACTGCCCAGCCAGCCAGGAATCACGGGCCGAGACCTCATCGGTCACCAGCGCCTGACCAGCTCGCGTGACCGAGACCACGACCTGTCTGCCGTCGGACGGATGGGGGCTGCGCATAATCAGTTCCAGCTCGGCCAACGCGTTGACAGTCCGCGTCATCGACGGCGGCCGCACCCGTTCTCTGGTGGCGAGCGCACCCGGTGACATCGCGCCGTCGCGGACGAGTGTGGTGAGCGCCGAGCGCTGGACCAACGAGATCTGCGAGTCGGCGTGGTGCAGGCGCAGTAGGCGATCGAGCCTCATAGCGAGCAAGGACAGAGCTCCGGCCACAGCCGCGGTATTCGAGTTCGGTGACACAATCATGAACTTTACGAACAAAAGTGCCCGCTGTCCCCGTCTGGGGACAGTCGTGACCATCTCCTGAGCTGCTCGCTGCTGAGAAGAGACCGAACCCGAGGCCGTGGTGCGCACCGGAAAGCTCCCGGCAACAGCCGGCCTGACCGACCTCTGTCGTCGCGTACAACGTTTCTCGGTGCCTTCGAGAACGGTTGTGTGTGCACGTGATTCGGAAATTCTACTGTCTGATCAGTACTTTGTCGGATGGCCGCGCGACCGTATTTGCCATGGTGGCAGCGGGTGTCGCCCTCGGATCACGCGACAGCGCGTCCGACGCCGCCGCGCCGGAGTGGGGGAAGACGATTGTCGCCCGTGGAATCGGACACGAGTTTTCAGGCCATCCGCGCGCCCATCGGGTCGATCAACAGTCATTGATGCTGGGCGCGTGTATATCCCGCGCGCCCTAGACTGTCTCGGCACAGCGGTGCCCGCTGTCTTCGGTTGGGGTAGGAGCTGTGGTGATCCAGGCTGTTGTGTTCGATGTCGGCGAGACCCTTGTGGACGAGACGAGGGAGTACGGCACCTGGGCGGACTGGTTGGGCGTACCCCGCCATACCTTCGTCTCCGTGTTCGGCGCGGTGATCGCCCGAGGTCTGGACTACCGAGAGACCTTCCAAGTGTTCAAGCCAGGGTTCGATCTGGATCAGCAGCGCCAGGCCCGCGCGGATGCAGGCAAGCCCGAATGGTTCGGCGAGGACGACCTCTATCCGGATGTGCGTCCTGCCCTGTCGGCCCTCCGCGAGTTGGGTGTCTGGGTGGGCATCGTCGGGAACCAGACCGTACGCGCGGGCGGCCTGCTGCGTGGGCTCGATCTGCCGACCGACTTCATTGCAACCTCCGATGATTGGGGTGTGGCAAAGCCCGATGTCGCGTTCTTCGACAAGGTTGTCGAGGCCGCCGGATGCTCGGCTGAACAGATCATCTACGTCGGTGACCGCATCGACAACGACATCACCCCGGCCATGAGGGTCGGGATGCGAACCGCCTACATCCAGCGCGGGCCATGGGGCTGGATTCACAAGGATCGGCAGGATGTGAAGGAGCTTTCGGACTGGCGAATCCTCAGCCTGTCCGAGCTCCCCGACATCGTGAAGGCTGAGCGCTAGCCTTACCCCAGATCCTCCCCAGAGGCTGAGATCGCGGGATCAACGCGTACGCGGTGGAGACGCGACACCCGGCAGCCACCCCGAATGCGAAGCACAGGCCCACAGCGCTCGACCTTTGCGCCCATCGGGGACACGACGCAGGTCACGGATCGACCGGAAGGCCCTAATCAGTCTGCCCTCCTGCACCCGCCAAGGCCCAGTTACGAGCACCCATAGTGATTGAAGGCGCGCTGCGGGAGGCGACACGGTCTGCAAGAATCCGTGAGTATGGGTGAGACACACGCGGGACTAGTTGTCTGGGATGTCGACGGAACACTGATCCCCGCAGACTTGCGCTGGCTCCGGCGGGCCGTGGCGAGCACATACCACCTTGACGAGTCCGACGTCGTCTTCCCCGCTTCGCGCGTGCACGGCTACACCGACGAATCGATCGTCGTCGATACCGCCATTGCCTCCGGGGTCACTGAAGAGGCGGCGGAAGCCGGATTCAACCGTTACCCCGCCGTCTTGATGGATGTCATGTCACAAGGTGAGGCGGAACTTGCCCGTGACCAGCCTGCGTATCCCGGCGCTGCTCGCACCATCACAGTTTTGGCGGAACACGGGTACGTCCAGACGGCGCTCACCGGAAACCTGCGGGTCTCAGCCGAATTCAAACTTGCGGTTGCGGGCCTTGACTCACATCTCGACCTGGACATCGGCGCTTTCGGTTCGGATGCGCGAGACAGGTTCGACCTGCCCGCCTTCGTTGCCGACCGATTCCGAGCAAGGTTCGGGTATCCGCTCGACCCGACACGAACAGTCATCATCGGTGACGCGCCGAACGACATCGCGACCGCGCGTCACGCGGGATTCGGTGTCGTCGCCGTCGCACACAGACTGACATCCGAAGCGCTGTCGGAGCATTCACCCGATGCGATCGTCGACCGACTGGAACCGGACATGGTCTTGCAGGCGATCCGCGCGACCCTGAGGTCGATCAGTAGCCGTTGATGCTGTCGACCCGTTCCCGCATCGCGAGGACGGGCCGCTCATTGTGCCAGGGAGCCATCCGCTCGATCGCTCTTTGCGCACGCTCGAGGCCGCGATGATTACCCATGGCCGCCAGTGCGTCGTAAGTGTCGCCGAGAAGACGGCAGCCCTCTTCCAGTTCGCCGGACAGCACGTAGGCGCTGGCGAGGTCTACTCGCGTGGCGAGATCGACGTTAGGGCTGTTCCCCTCAGGTGTGTTCAACGCTTCGGTGAGTGCCGCGATCGCGCGCTTAGGTTGGCCGAGGAGGAGTTGGCACGTGCCGACATAGACCTGAATGCGAGTGGTGTTCCAGTCGTTGAACAACCCCGCACGATCGTTCTCATCGATGTCCTGGGCGGCACGTTGGGCACGAACCAGCGCCTCCTCGCATTCCTCCCGCAGTTCCAGCACTGCATAGGCTTGCGCCTGCTCAGCCCCGATCCGTGCTCGCGCGGCGGGCGGTAGAAAATCGGAGACGTTGGCGGCCTCCTTCAGCATTCGGAGCCCGATAGCCACATCACCGTCCGAGCTGATCAACGTTGCAGCATCGGATCGCAGGTTGCTTTCGAATATGCGCGCGATCCCACCCATCGTTTTGTCTTGCAACTGGTCTGCGAGCTTTCGGGCGAATGCGCAATGTGTGAGAGCCATCGACCTGTCACCGATGGCGTTCCAAACCCGGCTCGCCACAACCGATGTTTCCGTTAGGAGCGCCCCCGCGCGCTGCTTGCTTCGATCGTCTGTCGCAGCACGGAACAGGGCGGCTACGGCGTCTCGATGAGCTTCGATCGGTCCGATCAGGGCATCAGGGCCGATGCTTTGACGCTGCTCAGCCAGTAGATCGGTGAGGGCCGTGAAACTGCTGATGGACCTTTCCGATACAGCGTGCGATCGCATCAGCGATGTGGGCGAACCGGAATCGAACGCTCGGTCTGGACCCAACTCGGAAGAGGCCGGCAATCCGGCCGAACCGGTTTGCGGCTCGGCGACCACCGGATTCGAACGTTGGCGGGATCGGTGTCTAGTGCTTTTGGCTTCGGCGCGGATGGCAACGAGGTCGCCTTTCGCGCCGACTGCGGTGTCGATCGCGGCGATCAGTTCCTGAGACGGCAGATTGGCGTCTTCCCACTCCGCCATTGAGACGTACTGACGTGTGTAGCCGGTCGCGGCGGCCAGTCCGCGCTGGCTGAACCCCGCATCGAGGCGTCGGCGTTTAATCTCCCGCGCAAGATGATTCGCGATGTCACCCGGTGTTTGCTCGGGCTCGGTCGTCGGATCTGTCATGTGCCCCTCCACTTGCGGGTCGGTTCGGGCCTACCGCGCAGCTATGGCAAATCGCTTGCCTCACCATTTGCCACCTTTCCGGCCAGTGTAGGTAGCCCGTTTCCTAGATGTGGGTAACGGAACCACCCGGCCCGGATCGAGCGGAGACCGAACGATGGCAACTACTGCCCGACGCGGCGTGCACCTAGAGGAAGCTGCCCCAGCGCGCGCCACCGGTAGGGCTCCCAAGAGACCGACCGATGACCGCATTCGTGAGGTTGCCGTAGCCGAGCATTGCCGCCAGATTACTGAGTCAACTGAGGTGGCCCGATGACAACCACACTGGATGCTGAGGTTCTCGCCATCCTCCGACCCGGTGGACTGCTGACCGCCGACACGATCGCTCGCAACCTGGACGTACCGCCGTGGCGTGTGGTGCGCGCCCTGCATGCGTTGCGCCGCAACGGCGATGCCTTCCAGAACAGGCAGGCCGAGTGGCAGATTGCGGCCGGGCAGCGTCGGCCCGAAAGGCAGAGTGCGCGATGAGCTACCTCACCCCCGCCACGCCCGTCGATCAGCGAACTCGTCAGCATGCTCGAGGCTATGCGCGAAGCCGGGTGGCTCACAAGTGCGCCCGCTTCACCCATGGTCGAGGTGAGCAGCCCACGTGCTCCCGTGACCGAGTTGCCCGGGGAGAGTCGATGACTCAGGCCAGACCACCCGCCTATGCAGAAACCCCGCGGTCACGCTGCGAGTTCTATCGTCGCGTGTGTTCGCTGCCCACCGTGATCGACCCGGCGACGGGCCGGATCACGATGCAGGCAGGGTTCGTCGGTGCGGTGATGATGCCCACCGACCTCGCCCAGCGGGTCAAATCCACACTCGACTTTCGTGGCCTGGCACCATTGCCGATCATCGGCCACCCGCGCGCCCGCATGTGGACGTTTCTGGTGCGCTCCGATATCCGGCCGATCGGAGACCCGGCCGACGTGGCTCGGTTGTGGAAAGCGCGGGTCGTGGTGATCCGAGACGGCGACATCGCCCCTACCGTCCCCAGCGCCGGACACGTTGATGGTTCGCACCTGGGTATCTCCGGCCATCAGCAAGTTCCGGCCATCGGGGGCTGTCATTCTCGAATGCGTCCGAGACTGCGTGCCACGGTCGAACTCCCGGTGAATGAGGACGGTCGCTCACCGCGTCCCGACGAGCCCGATATCCACCTCACGATCCAGTTCTCCTGCGTTCGAGTGGAGTTCGTCGCGTGCCTGACCGCCGCGTTGGTGTTCGTATGTGATGTGACAGCCCGTCGGCCCGGCACAGTCGTCGTCGATTTCAGGCACTGCGCGGGGCTGCCACGGCTACCGAACGAACGCTTGTACCTGCTGCCCTGACCCCTGATCCGGCGACTCGGGACTCGCTCTGAACCGATATCCACTGCAAGGGAACCGAATACACGTTCGCGCCGTCTAAGTCATTGAAGGGACTTCCGCGCCGTTGGTGTGGAGGAACATTGGGAGAATCAATCTGTGCAGCAGCGTGGCCAGTTCTACCAAACACGGTCGCCAGCAAGCGCAGTCACGACAGGAGTCGTACTCGTGCGAATGACCTTTGACGCGCAAGCGAACGCCGCGATGATCTACCTCGAAGGCCGTATCGGAGCGGGGGAAGCTGTGCGGCAGCAGACCGTCACTGTACAAGGGGCAGATATAGTCCTGGACTTCAGTTCCGATGATCTACTGCTCGGAATCGAGATCATCGGCGCACGAGCGATTATCCCCGCCGAGGCGCTCAGCGCAGCCGAGCAGCTCGGCTGAGTCGCGGGCTCCATTTCCGCGATCAAGCTGAGATCGCGTCACTTCCTTCCAACCTCAAACCCGCTGCTTCGCAACAAATTGAGCCATCAACAATTCGACAGCGGTCGACGTCGAGGCCGTCCTCGGCCGATCGAAACCAGGGTATGGGTACCAACTGAACCCGCACCCGACTGCGGCGGCGTCACCTCGACCGGCATTCAATCCTGCTGCACCACAACAGCAATCACAATCGTCGACGCTAGACGCGGCAGGAGCCCGCAATGACCACCACCGACCCGTCCGCACTGATCGACCCGTATCGGTCCACCCCCGCACGCCTCCACAACGCGATACTCGGCGGGAAAGACCACTACACTCCCGACCAGGCGCTAGCCGCCACTCTGGCAACAAACAAGATCACGCTCGCGATCACCGAATCCCGGCGGTTTGCCCTGCGCGCGGTCGAGTACCTGATCGACCATCACGGCGTTTCCCAGTTCGTCGAACTCGGCTGCGGCTACCCGCACGCCCCGAACATCCATGACATCGCCGGACACCGGAACGGCACCACCCGGATCCTCTACATCGACAACGACCCCGTGGTCGCCGCCTACGGCCGTGCGATGCTGGCCGGACCGAACCGGTTCTTCACCGATACCGATATCACCGATACCGCGACCGTCCTCGGCGATATCAGTGCCGTGATGGACACGGCGAGACCGATCGCGGTGTGCGTGTCGGGCACCGCGGAACTGATCATTGACGCTCCCGCCGTGTTCGCGGCGCTGACCGACCGGCTTTCGGCTGGGACCTGGACCGTGTTCACCCACATCACCGATGAGGTGTACGGCCATCAGATCCACTCAGCCGCGCAAGCTTTGCGCGCTTCGGGCATCGCCTACCACCCACGCGGACGCGAAGAGATCACGGCCATGCTCACCGGGTACCGACTCGTCACGCCAGGCCTGGTCGCGCCACACCAGTGGCCGCCCATCTCCGTCAGCGGCGACGAGGTGCGCGCGCTCTTCGCCACACCACGACCCCGCACGGCGTGGGATCTGAGTGCATACGCCGCAGTGGGCCAGCTCCAGCGGTGACCGCCCACCCCGCTGCAAGTGCGGTGGGTGGTCGGGCTCAGTATTGAGGATCCGCCCGGCACTCGCTTACGGACCGTGCGGTCGGGGCAGTGCCGTCGCCCTGATCGAAACGCCACTGTGTGATCGAACCCGCTGGACGCCAGCGCAGGTCGTGGCCGTCCGGTACGGCTTCGTAGACCGAATCGCGACCGCTGACGAGTTGCTCGCCCACGCAGTAGTCGTTGTAGCTGGTACCCGGCTGGATGGCTCCCGCGCTGAAACGGCCGGTGGGATCGGTGGCGGCGCCTGGATTGGCGGCCCTGCTCGTCGGATGTGCCGATGCCCCGCGATCCCAGCGCACATCTCCGGTCAGTGATCGGCCGCAGGTGAAAGTCCAGCCGCCGGCGCCGACGGTGGCTCCCTGTGCGTACGAGGTGTCCGCCCACAAACAGGTCCCTGCGGTGTCCGCGGACGCGACTCCCGCCGAGAGTCCGAGCATGCCCGCTACCGTGACGACCGATGCCAGTGCGGCTGTCCCGCGACGTCGTCGAACGGTTGCTGAAATAGTCTTATTACCAACGATTTCCATTCTTCAATGGTCTCGTCGGGGCGTGCCGGGCACATCAGGTCCCGCCCCGGAGCTTTGCCTCAGGGATTCCCCTCGGGCGGTCACCACGAATCCCCGTCGGCGGCAAGGAAAGGCACGGCGAGACGGAGCAGCTCGGCCGGCCGGTCCAGGGGAATTATGTGGCCGCAGTCGGGGATCAGGTGGCCGGTCAGGTCGGCGGCGATCGGGCGGAGTTGACGCTCGAGAGTGGCGCCGACCGGGTGCGCGCCGATGGCGAGTGTCGGCGCTGTGAGTGGACCGGTGGCGACGGCGTCTTCGATCTGACCAGCGCTGATCGGGAGGGCGCGGTAGTAGTCGAAGGCGCAGCGCAGGGCTTCCGGTTGCCGAAAGGCGTCGACGAAGGCATCTCGAAGATGTTGTGGTGCAACGTTTCCACGTGTTCCCGCGCCGAGGAACCAGTCGATGTACTCGGCTTCGTGGCCGGTGAGTACGGATTCGGCGAGGCCGTGGACGGCGTGAAAGCCGAACCACCACGGCGGGCCCGCTGCCAGGAATTCCTCGCAGCCCGGGAGGCGACCGAGTAGCGATTCCATGAGGATCAGGCGGCGGATCCGGTCCGGACGTCGCATGGCGAGCAAGAACGCGACCGGGGTGCCCGCGTCGATGGCCACGACGGCGGCAGACGGTTCGTCGAGAGCGTCGAGGATTCCTTCGATATCGGCGGCGAGTGTGCCCGCGTCGTACCCGTTCGGCGCCCGACTGCTGTCACCGAACCCTCGCAGGTCCGGTGCGATGACTCGATGGTCTGTGGCCAGCGGGCCGATGATCTCGCGCCACAGTTGCCAGGTGTGTGGAAAGCCGTGCAGGAGTACGACAGCCGGACCGGAACCCGCTGTCGCCACGTTGGCGTAGATGCCGTTGGTGGGAATCTTGTGCAGAGTGACGCCTGCGGGCGGGGAATCGAGCATCGAGGCCTCCTGGTTACGATTGGTTACCAGCAAACGGTAGGAAACCTATGCTGGGCTGCCAAGAAGGCACTTTCCCGAAAGGTGGTGAGGTCGAGGTGACCACCCGACCAGAGCGCGGCGATGTCTTCGATCCGCAGTGCCCGACGCGTCAGCTACTGGACCGCATCGGGACGAAATGGACGTCGATGGCGGTCAAGGTGCTCGCGGACGCCGCGCCGCAGGAAGTGCGGTTCGCCGACTTGCGGCGGCGGATGCCGGGAGTGTCGCAGAAGATGCTGTCGGTGACACTGCACAGCCTCATCCGTGACGGCCTGGCCACTCGCCGGGTCGAGCCGACCGTACCGCCGCGCGTGCATTACCAACTCACCGAACTCGGCTTGTCGCTGGAGATTCCGCTGGCCGCGCTGCGCGCCTGGGCCGAGACGCACATGCCCGAGATCGACCTGGCCAACGCGGCCACCGACAGCGCCACGTAGCTGTCCGGTGAACCCGCCGCTGTCAGCCGAGCACGTGCGATCGGATGTCGGCCGCCCACTCCACGTATTCGACGTGCGCACCATCGGGGTGGCGCGCGTACACCACCCGACCTGTCGCCGAGACCACCGGTCCGCGGGTGATCGCGCCGCCGATGTCGGTGACGAATCGCTGGGCCGCGTCGAGGTCGTCGACGATCACCGGTCCGACGGTGTCGCGGTACGCGCTGAGGGCGTCCTGCGGCCCGGCGATGACAAGGAAGTCCCCGACCGCCGCGATGTCGGCTTGCTCGAAGCGAAAGCGCAGATCCGCTGGGGCTCCGACGAGCTTTTCGTAGACGGGAAGGGCTCGATCGAGGTCGGTGACGAACAGACGGGCGTAGGTCTTGAGGATCTTCACCGGCACGACGGTACGGTCGATATTTGTCGAGGGTAAGTACGCACTTCGAGGTGAGAGGCTCCCCATGGCCGCCAGTGAATCCGTCGAGCAAGCGCAGGCGGCCGCGGTCGCGCGCCGGATCTTCGCGACGCTGTCGACGAAGTGGGCGTTGACGGTCATCGAAGCGATCGGAACACGCGAACGGCGCTTCGCCGAATTGCATCGGTCGGTCGACGGCATCAGCTACAAGATGCTCACCCAGACCCTGCGGGGGTTGGAGGCCGACGGAATCGTCACCCGTTACGACCACCACTCCGCCAACCCCCGTGTCGACTATTCGCTCACCGCGGCCGGAATCGACCTACTCGCGACCGTGCACGAACTATGTGGCTGGTCACGCACGCATCTGGAATCACTCCTCGCCGCGCATCCCACCGCCGACCCGCGCTGACCGATCGAGCGGCACAGCACGGCTCACGCCGGAATGTAGTCGGCCGCCGCGACGTCGAGAATCCAGGTGACACCGAAGCGGTCACTGAGCATCCCGAAAGCGGGCGCCCACTGCGCTGGGCCGAATGCCTCGATCACCGTCGTGCCCTCGGCGAGGCCTTCCCACAGTGCGCCGACCTCGTCGACGGTCTCGCCGCGCACGGACAGGAAGAACCGCTCCTCGGTGATGATCGTGCCGTTTTCACGGCGGGTGGTGGGCCTTCGAGTTGTGATATCGATGGTAGGTATCAGCGGCCCGGGTGCGGTGCCGGGGCCACGACTTCGGGGGAGTAATGACCGCGATAGCAAGACTGGGTGCGATTTCGCTCGACAGCGGGGATCCGCATGCTCTCGGACAGTTCTATCGAGCACTGCTGGATTGCGAGATCCGCTACGAATCAGACGATGTGGTGGTGCTGGGGAGCAAGGGGGTGATGCTGACCATCGAGCGCGTGGCGGATCATGTACCGCCGGATTGGCCCGGTAACGAGGTGCCCAAGCAGATGCATCTCGATCTGTTCGTCACCGAGCTCGACAGCGCCGAGGCGGCGGCGATCGAGTGTGGTGCGGTCAAAGCCGACTTTCAGCCATCACCCGATCGGTGGCGGGTGCTCATCGACCCTTCTGGTCATCCCTTCTGCCTTACCGTCCCGCCTGGTGGGGGATAGCTGAGGGAACAGCTCGAGCCCCGGCCGATCCGAGGATCGACCGGGGCTCGGGACAGGTCAGTGCAGGTCGAACCGGTCGTTGTCGGCCACCTTGACCCAGGCCTCGATGAAGTCGTTCACGAACCTCGCGCCCGCGTCCTTCTGCGCGTACACCTCGGCCACCGCGCGCAGCACCGAGTGCGAGCCGAAGACGAGATCGTTGGCCGTGGCCGTCCACCGCTTCTCGCCGGAACGCCGGTCGACGCCGTCGTAGACGTTCTCCGACGATTCCGACACCTGCCACTCCGTGCTCTGATCGAGCAGATTCACGAAGAAGTCGTTCGACAGCACGCCCGCCCGGTCGGTGAAAACGCCGTGTGCGCTGCCTCCGTAATTGGCGCCGAGCGCGCGCAGGCCGCCGATCAGCACGGTCAGCTGCGGCGCGGTCAGGTCCAGCATGTACGCGCGGTCGAGCAGCAGCCGCTCGAGCGGAGCCTTCTCGCCGGGGCGTACGTAGTTGCGGAACCCGTCGGCCCGAGGTTCGAGTACATCGAAGGTGTCGACATCGGTGTTCTCCTGGGTGGCATCGGTACGCCCGGGGGAGAACGGCACGGTGACCTGGTGACCGGCGTCGCCTGCGGCCTTCTCGATCGCCGCCGAACCGGCCAGGATGATCAGGTCGGCCAGCGACACCTTCTTGCCGCCGGTGGCCGAGGCGTTGAAATTCTGTTGGATCTGCTCGAGGACCGGCAGCACCTTCGCCAGCTCGGCGGGTTCGTTGACGTCCCAGTTGCGCTGGGGCTCGAGCCGGATCCGGGCGCCGTTCGCGCCGCCGCGCTTATCGGTGCTGCGGAAGCTGGCCGCCGACGCCCATGCCGTCTTGACCAGTTGCGCGATCGACAGACCGGACTCGAGGACAGTGCTCTTCAGCGCGGCGATGTCCTGCTCGTCGATCAGTGCGTGGTCGACGGCGGGAACCGGGTCCTGCCACAGCTGCGCCTCGGGCACCCAGGGGCCGAGATAGCGACTGAGTGGACCCATATCGCGGTGCAGCAGTTTGTACCAGGCCTTCGCGAACGCCTCGGACAGCTCTTCCGGGTGCTCGAGCCAGCGGCGGGTGATCTCGGCGTAGATCGGGTCCTCGCGCAGGGCCAGGTCGGTGGTCAGCATCGTCGGGGTTCGGGCGGGACCACCGAATGGATCAGGGATGAGGCCTTCGCCCGCACCGTCTTTCGGCTTCCACTGCCAGGCGTCGGCGGGGCTCTTGGTGAGCTCCCAGTCGAAACCGTAGAGGTTCTGCAGGAAGCCGTTGCTCCACGAGGTCGGGGTGGCGGTCCACACGACTTCCAAGCCGCTGGTGATCGCGTCCTTGCCCTTGCCGGTGCCGTAGCCGCTCTTCCAGCCCAGGCCCTGCTGCTGCAGCGGGGCGGCTTCGGGCTCGGGGCCGACGAGGCTGGCGTCGCCCGCGCCGTGGGTCTTGCCGAAGCTGTGACCGCCGACGATCAGGGCGGCGGTCTCCTCGTCGTTCATCGCCATGCGAGCGAAGGTTTCGCGGATGTCGTGGGCCGCGGCCACCGGATCGGGCCTGCCGTTCGGCCCTTCCGGGTTCACGTAGATCAGACCCATCTGGACCGCGCCCAGCGGCCCCGACAGCTCGCGCTCGCCGCTGTAGCGTTCGTCGCCGAGCCAGGTGTCCTCCGGCCCCCAGAACATTTCCTCCGGCTCCCAGATATCGGGTCGGCCGAAGCCGAAACCGAAGGTCTGGAACCCCATCGACTCGAGGGCGACGTTGCCGGTGAACACGAGCAGGTCGGCCCAGGAGATCTTGTTGCCGTACTTCTGTTTGACCGGCCACAGGAGGCGACGAGCCTTGTCGAGATTGGCGTTGTCGGGCCAGCTGTTGAGCGGGGCGAAACGTTGCGCGCCTTGACCGCCGCCGCCACGACCGTCGGCGATCCGGTAGGTGCCCGCCGCGTGCCAGCTCATCCGGATGAACAGGCCACCATAGTTGCCGTAATCGGCGGGCCACCAGTCCTGCGAATCGGTCAATACCGCGGCGATATCGGCTTTGAGGGCATCGACGTCGAGCCCGGCGAATTCTGATGCGTAGTCGAAGTTTTCGCCCAGCGGGTTGGACTTGGACGAGTGCGCGTGCAGGACCGAGACGTCGATCTGTTCCGGCCACCAGTCCTTGTTGGTCCGAGGGCGCTGGTCGGGCTTCGCAGTGGGCGAGGGGATCGCCGGGTTCTCGCTCTCACTGGTGCTGTGCGTGTCGTTGTCAGGAGCAGGCGGGCGGCTATCGGAGGTCACGATATTCCTTCCTGGACGGGCTAACAGGCTGCGAGTGGCGTCATTGTCGGTGGGCGATCAGTTCGCGCAATCAGGGCTCAGGCCCCAGTAGATGACTTCGGCTTCGTCGATCGCGAAGCCTAGGTCGTCGGAAGCGGTCAGACAGGGTGCTTCGCCGCCTTGACAGTCGACATCGCCGATCAACCCGCACACCCGGCAGATGAGGTGATGGTGGTTGTCGCCGACCCGGGTCTCGTAACGGGCCAGCAGGCCGCGAGGCTGGATGCAGCGGAGCAGGCCCGCGGCGGTGAGAGTGCGCAACGAATCGTAGACGGCCTGGTGCGACACCACCGACAGGCGGGACCGCACGGCACGGATGATCGAATCGGTGTCGGCATGCGGATGTTCATGAACCACGCTCAGCACGGCGACCCTCGGTGCCGTCACGCGCACCGAAACTCCCCGCAGCATGTTCTGGAACTCCACGTCCGTGGGCACGCTCGCAGTTTTCCTCGTTTTCCGACTTCAGACAACTATCGGACCGGGCCGCGTTGCATTCGCGGTCCGATGGATCGGCCGAATACGGGTATAGGAACCACCCGACTGATCAATGCCCCCGAGGATCTGTCAGCGCCAGACCTTCCTTGGCCTTGATCCGCCGATGCTCGAGCAACAGCCACGCGACGCCGCCTCCAGCCAAGATCACCGCGGCGATGCCCGCGATCGTGGCCCAGCCGGCGAAGCCGTATCCAGTCGCGGTCAGACACAGACCAAGCGCGATGATTCCCATCGCGCACAGGATGATGCCGGGGAAGTTGTAGCCGTCCTCGAGGCCCTCGCCTGCGTGACTACGGGTTGTGCGAGCGTCGTCGGGAAACTCCCCACCGGACACTGCGGAGCGCTCTTCTACGGGGCCATGGTGCTGATTCGAAGACGTCATCACTGTTCCCTCCAGCTGGTCGGCTTTGGGTCGGCAGTACCCGATGCGCCGAGGCTCAATCCGCGGCCCGGTGGACCACGGATTGCACAGTTCGGTGTGACGTAGCGCACGCTACTATTCGGGTGTTGTGATGGGTCGACTCCCGAATGGAGAACACCATGGCCGAGACCGATTACATCGTTGTCGGCGCGGGCAGCGCGGGGTGTGTGGTCGCGCGCAGGCTCGCCGAAAGCGGCGCGTCCGTGGTGCTGCTCGAAGCCGGTGGGGCGGACAACAAGGGCTGGGCGAAGATGTTGTTCCAGATCCCGGGGGCGATCAATGTCATGCACTCGACGCCGCAGCTGAAGAAACTGTTCGATTGGGGCGACAAGTCGACGCCGCAGCGCAACGCGCTCAACCGCGAGATCCCGATGACGCGCGGTCGGGTGCTCGGCGGATCGAGCTCGGTCAACGGGATGCTCTTCGTGCGGGGCAACAGGAAGAACTTCGACGACTGGGCCGGCGAAGGCTGTCACGGATGGTCCTACGAGGACGTCCTGCCGTACTTCAAGCGGATGGAGGACTGGGAGGACGGCGCGAGCGAATGGCGTGGGTCCGGCGGTCCGATCAAGGTCACTCGCCAGCACACCCTCACCGACGCGGCGCACGCGTTCATGGACGCCACCTCGACGCGCCTGGGTGTGCCGAAGCTCGACGACTACAACGGGGAGAGTCAGGAAGGCGTCGCGGTTTTTCAACAGAGCGCCTCGAAAGGTCGGCGGTACTCCACCGCCGAGGGCTACCTCCATCAGGATCCGCTGCCCAATCTCACCGTGCTCACGAAGGCGAGGGTGACCGAGGTAGTCATCGAAGGCTCCCGCGCGACGGGCGTGGAAATCCTGGTCGACGGCGGCAAGCGGGTGATCCGAGCATCACGCGAGGTCGTCCTGTCGGCTGGCACGTACGGGTCGCCTCAGCTGTTGCAACTGTCCGGGATCGGCCCGGCCGCGCACCTGGCAGCGCACGGCATCGCCGTCAACGCGGATCTGCCGGTCGGCGACAATCTGCACGATCACCTCTTCGTCCCCCTCTCGTTCACGATGAAATCAGCGTTGCGCAGGCCGACGGCGCCGTACTTCCTGCGTGGACTGGCGACCGAACGCGTGCGTCCGGGGTCGTCGTGGGCGGCTGGTTCCTCCTTCGAGTCCGTCGCCTTCGTGCGCACCTCGCACGCGCGCGAGATTCCCGACCTGCAACTACTCAGCCTCTTCTGGGTGTATCCGTCACCGAATCAGGACTCCGACAAGCGCGTAGTCCCGGCCACCAAACGGCCGGGGCAAAGCGTTTTCCCCGCGCTCATCTACCCCGAGAGCCGGGGGACCGTGCGGTTGGCATCGGCAGATCCCACGGCCGCGCCGCTGATCGATCCGGCCTACCTGACGGCGCCGAAGGACACCGAGGTACTGCTCGAAGGCATCGCCATGGTTCGCGAGATCATGGCGGGAACCGGCGACAACGAGGGCGAACTCGTTCCGGGTGCGCAATTCACCGGTGACGCGGAGATGCGCGAAGAACTGCCGAATCGCATCCACACCGTCTATCACCCGGTCGGGTCGGTTCGAATGGGTATCGACGAGCGGGCGGTCGTGGATCCGCAACTCAGAGTGCGCGGAATCGACGGACTGCGCGTCGCCGACGCGTCGATCATGCCGAGCGTGACAGGTGGCAACACCAACGCGCCCACGATCATGATCGGCGAGAAATGCGCGGACCTGATCCTGAACGGCTGAGCGTCAGGACAGCCAGTCGTCGAGGTGGGGGAGTTCGGTGGCTACCTTGCCGGTGAAGTGGGGTGGGCGCTTCTGGAGGAAGGACATGATGCCTTCGCGCAGGTCGGCGCTGGAGAAGGCGTACGAGATGAGGCGGGCGTCGAGGGTGAAGACGTCGTCGGGGGTCTTGTCGCCGGACATGGCGACCAGGCCGCGGCGGATGGCGGCGACGGAGACGGGGGCCACCTGGGCGGTCAGTTCGGCGGCGAGCGCCCGGGCGGCGGGCAGGAGGTCTTCGGTGGCGTGCAGGCTGGTGACCAGGCCCGCGGCGAGGGCTTCGTCGGCGCCGAAAACGCGACCGGTGATCATCCACTCCTTGGCTTTGGCCAGGCTGACGATGCGGGGCAGGAACCAGAGCGAACCACCCTCGGGGAACAGGCCACGGCGGGCGAACACGAATCCGAAGCGGGAATCGGTTGCCGCAAGGCGGAAGTCGGCGGCGAGGGTCATGGACAGGCCGACGCCGATGGCGGCGCCCTGCATGGCGACGATGACGGGTTTGTTCAGGTCGGTCATCGGGCGCACGACCCGGGTCGACCATTCGACCCATTCGGGGTCGGTGACGTCCTCATCGGATCCACCCGCTGTCAGATCCATGCCGACGCAGAAGTCTCGCCCCGCGGCGGCGAAGATCACCGCACGAACATCGTCGTCGCGGTCGGCTTCGGTGAAGGCAGCGCCGAGTTCGTCGGCCATCTCGGTGGTGAAACCGTTGCGTGCCTCGGGACGATTCAGCGTGATGGTGGCGACGGCCGTATCCACGCTGTAATCGATGGTCTTGTAAGTCAATTCGACTCCTTGGTTCAGCGTCTGCCGGATGCGGCGGAAACGAGTAACTCGACCATGGCGGCGGCCTTGCCGGACTGTGGCGGGTCACCGGTGATGATGTCGCTCCAGACGAAAGCTTCGCCGACGCGCACGATCGCATAGGCGAGATCGCGAACTTCGATGCGTGGATCGAGATCGGGCAGGTCGGTCAGTCGCGACGCGGCCCAGTCGATCATTCGGCCCTGGACGACGGTGTAGCCCGAAGTCAGCACGCGCAAGCCGTATTCCGGGTCGTCGGCGACGAATCGGGTCAGCGGTTCGAAGGAGCGAACGGTATCCGCGAGTGTGCCGAAGTTGCGCACGAAGCGTCCGGCGGGATCATCGGACACGCCTGCGTCGCGCGCCTCGACGCGACCGATCGCCTCCGCGATGATCCGCCAGACCACTTCACCGATCACGACTTCTCGACTACCCCACCAGCGATACAGCGTGGCGCGGCCGATCCCCGATTCGCGGGCCAGCTGTTGCATATCGATGCGGCGGCCCTCGAGAAACCACCGGTGCGCGAGGTCGATGATGTCCTCGCGCACCGTGCCGCTGGTCACGACTACGGCCTCGTCAACTCGGCGTAGCGGGCGAGGTGGTGGTCGGTGGATCCGAATTCGTGCTCGATCGCGGTCAGTCGCTTGAAATAGTGACCGATAGCGAGTTCTTCGGTCATGCCCATCGCACCGTGCAGCTGGACGGAGTTCTGGCCGATGAATCGAGCGGCACGACTGACGGTGACCTTGGCCGCCGATGCCGCCCGCGCCCGGTCCGCCGGTGCCGCGTTCAACGAGTGGATCGCTAAATATGCTGCGGCAATAGCCTGTTCGAGCTCCATGTACATATCGACCATGCGGTGTTGCAGAACTTGGAAGCTGCCGATCGGCTGACCGAATTGCTGACGTTGCTTGGCGTATTCGACGGTATCGGCCAGCACCTTCCGCATGCAGCCCACCGCTTCCGCGGCGATCGCCGCGATCGCCTCATCGGCGGTGGCCGCGATCGAGGACCATGCGTCGCCTTCGGTGCCGAGCAGCGCGGCGTCGGGCAAGCGGAATTCGGTGAAGGTGATATCGGAAGCGACCCGATCGTCGATCGTCCGGTAGGAGTGGATCTCCACCCCGGCCGGCGGATTCGCCGCATCGAATTCGGTGAGGAACAACGAGATACCGGATTCGTCGCGCCGAGCACCGGCGGTGCGTGCGCTGATGATCAGATGGGTCGCCAACGGCGCACTGGTCACGACGGTCTTGCTGCCGTCGAGCACCCACGAATCACCGTCGCGGCGCGCGGTCGTCGACAGATCGCGCATCGCGTGACCCGACGTCGGCTCGAGTGCGGCGAACGCGGTGCGCGCCGTCCCGTCCACGATCTGGCGCAGCAGCGCATCGGCAGCCGCGCCGCCGGAGCGTTTCAGCAGACCCGCCCCGACGACGACCGTGTCGACATACGGTTCGACGACGAGCGCGCGTCCGAGTTCCTCGGCGATGACCATCATCTCGATCGGTCCACCGCCCATACCGTCGACATCCTCGGGCAGGGTCGCACCGAGAATGCCCAGCTCCTCGGCGAAACCGCGCCACACAGCGGGCTGCCATCCCGCGTCGGACTTGACCGCGCTGCGACTCTTCTCCAGGTCGTAGCGGGCACCGAGGAATCGGGCCACCGAATCGCGCAGGAGTTCCTGCTCTTTGGTGAAGGTGAAGTCCATCAGAGCCCCAATGCTGCCTTGGCGAGGATATTTCGCTGAATTTCGTTGCTGCCCGCGTAGATCGAGCCTGCCCGGTCGTTGAAGTAGCGCAGCGGTGCGACGGCCTGCCATTCTTCGCCGCTGCGGTAGCCGTCGGCCGGTGGCTGGAATTCGGCGATCGGACCGCCGGGTTTCGTCGCGTGCGGTTGGTACACCCGACCGCGCGGACCTGCTGCCTCTAGCGCCAATTCGGTGATCTTCTGGCTCAGTTCGGTGGCCAGGATCTTGAGCATCGACGAGGCGGGGCCGGGGTTCTTGCCCTGCGCCATCACCGACAGCGTTCGGTACTCGAGGATCTCGAGTACTTCGGTGCGAATCCGCGCCTCGGCCAACTTCGCCGCGAAGGTGGCGTCATCGATGAGCGGATTGCCGTCCGGACCGGTCTGCCCGGCTGCCGCGGTAGCGACTTCCTGGGCCATGACCTGCAACATGGGCGACAGCGCCCCACCACGTTCGTGGACGAGCAGATATTTCGCCACGGTCCAGCCGTCGTCGATCTGGCCGAGCACATTGCTTTTCGGCACTCGGACGCTGTCGAAGAAGACTTGATTCTGGACCTGCTCGCCGGAGGTCATGACCAGCGGGCGGATTTCGATGCCCGGTGAGGTCATGTCGATGAGCAGGAAGGTGATGCCCTGCTGCTTCTTTCCCTCGCGTGACGTGCGGACCAGACAGAAGATCCAATTCGCCTCGGTGGCGTGGGTGGTCCAGATCTTGCTTCCGGTGCACACGAAATCGTCACCGTCGTCGACGGCGGCCATCGTCAGTGATGCCAGATCCGAGCCGGATTCCGGCTCCGAGTACCCCTGGCAGAAGAACACCTCGCCGGTGAGGATCCGTGGCAGGTAGTACGCCTTCTGCTCGGTGGTTCCGAAGGCGACGATCGCGGGCGCGACCATCCTGATGCCCATCGGCGACAGCGCGGGCGCACCGGCCTGCATCAACTCCCGGCCGAAGATGTAGTGCTGGGTGAGGCTCCAGTCGCAGCCACCGTATTCACCCGGCCACGCTGGTGCCGCCCAGCCTCGCTCGTGGAGAATGTGCTGCCACTTCATGCTGGCTTCGTGATCCGGATAGACGCTTGTCGCCAAGTGTCCGGCGCGGCGTAGTTCGGGTGTCAGCTTCTCGTCGAGAAAGGCCCGAACCTCGTCTCGAAAGGCCATATCGGCCGCTGACCAGTCGTAATCCATCAACCCTCCCGGAGGGATGTGCGCCATTGCGTCCGTGCAGACCTGCGGCTGTGTGAGACACAATGTACTTCTGTCTCAGCGCGGAATCAACTGCCGATGAAGCGTTATTGCCCAGAATGGTGATTCACTTAGCTCCGGCGACGCCGCTGCGGGTGCCGAGGTATTCGCCCACGGCGTCGACGGCGCGGA
Source organism: Nocardia salmonicida (assembly GCF_036142455.1). Classification (NCBI taxonomy): domain Bacteria; kingdom Bacillati; phylum Actinomycetota; class Actinomycetes; order Mycobacteriales; family Nocardiaceae; genus Nocardia; species Nocardia salmonicida. The sequence goes on along the minus strand of NZ_CP108014.1, from coordinate 2,563,253 downwards.
CCGCGCTCTCGACGGCGGCTTCCATCGTCGAGGGCATCCCGGTCTCGGTCCAGTCGCCCGCCAGGAACAGGCCGTCGATCGGCGTGCGCTGCGGCAGGCGCAACTCGTCGAAACCGGGCTGCGCCGAGAAGGTCGCCTGCGGCTGGTGGATGACATGGGTGCGCAGCACCTCGGCCTCGGCGACCTCGGGGTAGTGCTTGGTCAACGATTCCAGTGCCGCCGCGGTGAATTCGGCGTTGGGCAGATGGACGACATCCCACGAGGCGCTCACCGCCAGCGAATAGCAGTGCCCCGCCTCGGTCTCGACGCCGTGCATGCCCGTGGTGTCGAAGACCCACTCGATGGTGGTGTCGCGCAGATTCTCCGCGAGCCTGCGCATCTTCAGTGGGCGATCCAGCCAGACGTAGACGCTCGAGATCGGGGCGGGCTCGATCTTGCGCACGGGGGTGAAATGGTCGTACTGCCCGAGCCGTCCGCGATCGAGGAGTGTTGTCAGCGACCACGGCGGCAGCGTGAGGACCGCCGCGTCGACCTCGATGACGCGCCCGTCGGAGAGTTGTACGCCGGTGAGCCCGTCGTCGGTGATCTCGATATCGGCGACACCGGCACCGACGACGATCTCGCCACCGTGCGCCCGCAGATAGCGCTCGGCGGGCGCGACGAACAATTCGTGCAGGCTCACCCGCGGCCAGACCGCGTCGCCTGCCCTGGTGTTGCCCGACAGCGCGCGTGTGCCGATCCAGTGCAGGGTTTGGACGAACATGGAGGCCGACACCCGCTCGGTCTTCTCGTTGAGCAGCCCGATGACGAACTGGTCGAGCACCAACGCGCGCAACGATGCCGGCGCGTCGATCTGGGTGAACCAGCGATCGACGGTCAGATCGTCGAGTTCCGGTGCCGGGCGCAGCGCGGCGCGGGCGATCCGCGCCCAGGTGCGTAGGGCGGCGGGGCGCTCGCGCAGTGGGATCGGCGGCCACACCATCCAGGACAGTCCGACGGCGCGACGCAGCGTGCCGGGCAACCAGGTGGGCGCGCGCAGGGTCAGCAGCCGGTCGGGTCCGGTCCTGATCGCGAAAGGTGGTGCGTCCCAGCGGAGTTGATCTCGCGTGCCGATGGTGTCGACGTAGCGCAGCAGCGCGTCGTAGCAACCAGCGAACAGGTGCTGGCCGTTGTCGACTCTGCCTTCGATACCGGGCACCTCGAACGAGATCGTGCGACCGCCGAGCCGTCCCCGCTTCTCGACGAGGGTGACCCGATGGCCTGCCTCCGCGAGCCAGACCGCGGTGGCCAATCCGGCCAGGCCCGCGCCCGCGACCAGGATGTGCGGGGATTCTTGCTGCCCCATCGGTACCTCCGGACAATCGATGAATGCGAGAATGAATGAGAGAATATTCTCGTCATACTCGCACAGCGTCGACGTGTTCGTACAGAGCCGAACCCGCTCGTGCGGAACGGAATTCGCCTTATGATGAGTCGCGATTGAGGGGGAGGTGCTCTCGGGCGAACGAGGGCACCTCGTGCGTGGTTCGAGGGGACTGATCCGCCCGGTTGATCAGGGTCGGGTTACGCGCTTGCGCCGCAGAAGACTGTCGGGGCCCAGGATCTGTTCGACGACGACGAGGAAGATCTCGGTCGACTCGTCCACGAGTTCGTCTCTGGTCAAGTCGAGTGTTCCGTTGAGCCAGCCGTAGACGGTCTCGTAGAGCCCGCCGACGAGGTGCATCGCGGCGAGCTCGCCGTATGCCCCTGCGGTCGCGGCGTTCTCGGGAGCTAGTCGCTTGTTCACCGTTGCCAACACCAGGACGGCGAAGCTGCGGATCGTCGCGGTGCGGCGCTCGTTGAGGACGGGATTGAGCTGGGCCTCGGTGAAGGCGATGCGGATCAGCCGCGGATCGTCGGCGACCGCTTGCAGACCCGCGGCGATGGCCGCGTGCACCTTGTCGCGCAGGGGATCGGGGGCCGCGCGCACCCGGCCGGCGATCAGGTCGGTCAGCTCACCGATGGCCTGGTCGTAGACCTCGGCGACGACGGCGTCCAGGTTGGTGAAACTCTCGTAGAAGTATCGCTCGGTCAGTCCGGCCTGGCGGCAGAGACCGCCGACGGTGAGTCGAGCGGAGCCCTGGGTGCCGACGATCTCCCGGGCGGCCTCCAGGAACGTGGTCCGACGCTGGGCGCGCCGCTGTTCGGCAGGCACACCCGCATACGCACGATCCTTCACCATGCGCCGAGTCTGCCACAAAGCCTTGTCAGATTTCCAAATCTGCGGCATTCTATTGTCAGATTTCAGCGAGGAGAGAGAATCATGACCGAGGCATTCATCTACGAGGCGATTCGCACCCCGCGCGGGCGCGGCAAGAAGACCGGCGCCCTGCACGGCGTCAAGCCGCTCGATCTGGTGGTCGGACTCATCGACGAACTGAAGACCCGCCACCCCGGACTCGACCCCGCGGCGATCGATGACATCGTGCTCGGCGTGGTGTCACCGGTCGGCGATCAGGGCGCCGATATCGCCAAGACCGCCGCATTGGCGGCCGGCCTGCCCGACACCGTCGCCGGTGTGCAGCTCAACCGGTTCTGCGGTTCGGGCCTCGAGGCGGTCAACACCGCCGCCCAGAAGGTTCGCTCGGGCTGGGAGCAGCTCGTCATCGCCGGCGGCGTGGAGTCGATGTCGCGGATTCCGCTGGGCTCCGACGGCGGCGCGTGGGCGATGGACCCGGTCACCAACTACAGCACCTACTTCGTGCCCCAAGGCGTCAGCGCCGACCTGATCGCTACGATCGAGGGCTTCAGCCGCGAGGACGTCGACGCCTTCGCGGTGCGGTCGCAGCGCAAGGCCGCCGCGGCCTGGTCGGGCGGGTACTTCGCCAAATCCATTGTCCCGGTGCGCGATATCAACGGCGCGGTGCTGCTCGACCACGACGAGTTCATGCGTCCCGACACCACGGTGGACAGCCTGGCCGGGCTGCCCCCGTCATTCGCGGTGATGGGGGAGATGGGCGGATTCGACGCCGTCGCCTTGCAGCGGTACCACCACGTCGAGAAGATCGACCACGTCCACCACGCCGGTAACTCCTCCGGCATCGTCGACGGTTCGGCGCTGGTCCTGATCGGCAGTGAATCCGCCGGTGTCGCCGCGGGTCTCACGCCGCGCGCCCGGGTGGTCGCGGCCGCGGTGAGTGGCGCCGATTCGACGATCATGCTGACCGGGCCGGTCCCGGCGACCGAGAAGGTCTTGGCGCTGGCGGGGCTCACGGTCGATGACATCGACCTGTTCGAGCTCAACGAGGCCTTCGCGTCGGTGGTGCTCAACTTCCAGAAGAAGCTGAACATCCCCGACGAGAAGCTCAACGTCAACGGCGGCGCCATCGCCATGGGCCACCCGCTGGGCGCGACCGGCGCCATGATCACCGGAACCATGGTCGACGAGCTCGAGCGTCGGGGGGCGCGTCGCGCGCTGATCACGCTGTGCATCGGCGGCGGCATGGGCATCGCCACCATCATCGAGCGCGTCTGAGCGTCGGATCCGATACCGAAGGAAAACGAAAAGCAATGACTGACAACATGATTGCCTGGGATCTCGGCGCCGACCGGGTGCTCGTGCTCACCATGGACGACCCGAACCAGTCCACCAACACGATGACCGAGGCGTTCGCCCGCGACCTCACCGCGACCGTCGACCGGCTCGAGGCCGAGAAGGACAGCTTCGACGGCGTCATCCTCACCTCGGGCAAGGACACCTTCTTCGCCGGTGGTGACCTGAACCTGCTGATGAACGCGACACCGGAGACCGCACCGCAGATCGCGCTCGGCCTCGACACCTACAAGGCCGCGTTCCGTCGGCTCGAGACGCTGGGCAAGCCGGTGGTCGCCGCGATCAACGGCACCGCGCTCGGCGGCGGCTTCGAGGTCGCGCTCGCCACCCACCACCGGATCGCGCTCGACGCCAAGGGCAGCCTGCTCGGCTTGCCGGAGGTCACCTTCGGGCTGCTGCCCGGCGCTGGTGGCGTCACCAGGACGGTGCGGCTGCTCGGCATCACCAACGCGGTGCTCAATGTCGTCGGGCAGGGCCAGCGGATGAAGCCCGCCAAGGCGTTGCAGGTCGGGATCATCCACGAGGTCGCCGCCACCAGCGACGAGATGTTCGCGCAGGCCCGTGCCTGGATCGCGGCCAACCCCGAGGCCGCGCAGCCCTGGGATGTGAAGGGCTACAAGATCCCCGGCGGCATCCCGTCGAGCCCGGCGGTCGCGGCGAACCTGCCCGCGTTCCCGGCCAACGTGCGCAAGCAGCTCAAAGGTTCGCCGATGCCCGCACCGATCGCGGTGCTCGCCACCGCGGTGGAGGGCGCGCAGGTCGACATCGACACCGCGTTCGCGATCGAGACCCGCTACTGCGCCAATCTGATCTGTGGTCAGGTCTCGACGAACATGATCAAGTCCCTGTTCTTCGATCTGGGAACGATCAACAAGGGCGGCAGCCGCCCTGAAGGCTTTCCCGTGCGTACGCCGGAGAAGGTCCTCGTGCTCGGCGCGGGCATGATGGGCGCGGGCATCGCTTATGTGCAGGCCCGCGCCGGCATGCAGGTCGTGCTCAAGGACGTCACCATCGAGGCGGCCGAGCGCGGAAAGGCCTACTCGCGCAAGCTGCTCGACAAGGCGCTGCGCAAGGGTGCTGTCACGCAGGACAAATACGACGAGATCCTCGGTCGCATCCACCCGTCCGCGGACCCGGCCGACGCTGCGGGCTGCGACTTCGTGGTCGAGGCGGTGTTCGAGGATCCGAGCCTGAAGAAGAAGGTGTTCGGCGAGATCGAACACCTGGTGAACTCCGATGCCCTGCTCGGGTCCAACACCTCGACCCTGCCGATCACCGACCTGTCCACCGGCGTGAAGCGGCCCAAGGACTTCATCGGTCTGCACTTCTTCTCCCCGGTGGACAAGATGCCCCTGGTCGAGATCGTCGTCGGCGACGAAACCAGCGACGAAGCCATCGCCCGCGCCATCGACTACACCCTGGCGATCAAGAAGACGCCGATCGTGGTCAACGACAGCCGCGGCTTCTTCACCAGCCGGGTCATCGGCCAGTTCATGGACGAGGCCATCGCGCTGGTCGCCGAGGGCGTGCACCCGGCCTCGGTCGAGCAGGCGGCCACGCAGGCCGGCTACCCGGTGGGTGCGTTGGCGCTGGCCGACGAGATCAATATGAAGCTGGCGCAGAAGATCCGGCGCAGCCTGAAGGAGAACCTGCTCGCCGAAGGCAAGGAGTGGGTCGACTCGAAGGCCTACCCGCTTGTCGACGCGATGGTCGACGACTTCGAGCGACCGGGCCGACTCGAGGGCCGCGGCTTCTACGAATACGACGCCGACGGCAAGAAGCTCGGCCTGTGGCCGGGACTGGTCGAGAAGTACACCCGTGACGATCACGGCATCGCGTTCATCGACATGCAGGAACGGATGCTGTTCGCCGAATCCCTCGATACCGTGCGGTGTTTCGACGAGGGCGTGCTGCGCACCGTGCCCGACGCCAACATCGGGTCGATCTTCGGCATCGGGTTCCCGGCCTGGACCGGCGGCGTGATCCAGTACATCAACCAGTACGCGGGCGGCCTGGCCGGATTCGTCGCGCGGGCCGACGAGCTGCGGGCCGCCTACGGCGAGCGGTTCGAGGTCCCGGAGTCGTTGCGGGTCAAGGCCGCTGCCGGGGAAACGCTCGACTGACCTATACGACGAACAGAACCCCCGTCGCCCGGTTTTCCCGGGCGGCGGGAGTTCTGTGTCGGAGCGGCTACAGGGAACGGGCGATCAGTTCCTTCATGATCTCGTTCGTTCCCGCGAGAATGCGAAGCACCCGCGCGCTGGTGAAAATCTCCGAGATCGGGTATTCGGTCATGAATCCGTACCCGCCGAACAACTGCAGGCACCGGTCGGCCACCACGCTCAACTGATCGGTGAGCCAGTACTTCGCCATCGACGCCGTTGCCACGTCGAGTTCGCCCGCCAGGTGTCGGGTGAGGCAGTCGTCGAGGAAGACGCGACTGATTCGGGCTATGGTGGCGCACTCGGCGAGCTCGAACTTGGTGTTCTGGAAGCCGAGCAGCGGCTTTCCGAAAGCCTGCCGATCCTTGGTGTACGCGATGGTCATCGCCACCGCGGCCTCCATCGACGCCACGGCCATCACCGCGCAGACGAGTCGCTCCTGCTGGAGCAGCGTCATCATCTGATAGAAGCCTTGCCCCTCGGCCTCGCCGAGCAGGTTGCCGACCGGCACCCGCAGGCCGTCGAAGAACAGTTCAGCGGTGTCCTGGCCGGTGCCGCCGATCTTGGACAGGGTGCGTCCGCGGGTGAAGCCGGGGGTGTCGTCACCGACCTCCGCGAAGATGAGCGAGACTCCGGCGGCGCCTTTGTCGGGGTCGGTCTTCGCGGCGATGATCACCCCATCGCAGAGCGCGCCGTTACTGATGAACATCTTCGAACCGGTGATGACGTACTCGTCGCCGTCGCGCACCGCCCTGGTCTGGATGTTCTGCAGGTCCGAGCCCGTGCCCGGTTCGGTCATCGCGATCGAGAGCAGGCACTCGCCGCTGGTCACCTGGGGCAGAATGCGCCGCTTGAGCTCCTCGGGGGCGAACTCGACGAGATAGGGCGCGATGATCCCGGAGTGGATCGAGATGCCCATGGACGTATCGCCTGCCCGGGATTGGGCCTCGATGATCGCCGCCTCGTGGGCAAACGTGCCGCCGCCGCCGCCGTACTCTTCCGGCACGGACGGGGCGAGCAAACCGAGCTTGCCTGCCTTCCGGTACAGGTCACGGTCGGGGTGGCCCTGCTGTTTGTACCGCTCGGCGCCAGGAAGCACCTCCTTCTCGAAGAACTTCGTCGCGAGTTCGCGAACAGCCACGATCTCATCGTCTACCCAGCCCGCGTGTGCGGTCATCAGTGCCTCCCAGGACGCCATCTGCCTCAATCTGCGAAAACAGATTGTCAGATATATTGGCAGAACGTCAATAGTGCGTCGTGCGCGGCCTGGGTCGGCGTGATCAGCGGCGACCTCGGGTGCGCCGGTAGGCGGCCGGTGTGGTGGCCGTCCAGCGTTTGAAGGCGCGGATGAAGGGGCCTGCCTCGGTGTAGCCGAGCCGCGCGGAGATCTCCTCGACCGAGAGCGCGGTAGCGGCCAACATGTCCTCGGCCAGACCGCGCCGTGCCTCGTCGAGCAAGACGCGGTAGCTGGTCCCGTCCGCGGCGAGATATCGTCGTAGCGTGCGGCTGGTGATGCCGAGGTCGTGAGCGACCGCGTCCAGCGACGGCGGTCTCGCGATCCCCGCGCTACCGCTGCCTGCCAGGAGGTGGTCGCGAACGTTGGCCGCTATCCCGGTGCGGGTGGTCCGGCGGTCGATCAGCTCACGGCATTGCGCCAGGCACAGTGCCAATGTGGCCTGATTCGCCTGCGGCAGTGGCTGGTTCAGGGTTTCGGCGGAGATCGACATGCTGGTTTCGGCCTGCGCGTATCGGGGCTGTACGCCCAAGATTGCCGCGATGTGGTCCCCATAGTCGGGTTCGGGGAACGCGAACCGCGCATGGTGGATGTCGACCGGTCGCCCGAGGAGGTCGCCGAGCACTCGATGCATCGCGAAGGTGTCGCGCTCGACGAGAAATTGCCGTACGTCATCGGGTATCCGATCGTGTCGGATCCGGGCGATCATCTGCTGGTCGTTGACTTCCACGACCGGCGTGCAGAACGCGAAGCTCAACTGAAAGTAGCTCAGCGCCAAGGAGATCGCCTCGCCGAGGGTGGGACTGGTGATCCAGGCGTAGCCGTAGATGCCGAAGGCGCTGATGCGATAACTCCGACCCACCTCGATGCCGAGCGCGGGCCTGGTTCCGAGTTCGCGCAGCAGATTGCGAACCACCAGCAGTTCCGTACGGGCATCGATCTGGCGGTCGGCGGAGTCGAGGTCGGCGACGGACAGACCGGTGCCGCCGAGGATGGACGTGGCATCGGCGCCGTGCTCGACCGCGAACCGATACATCACGGCGACACTGGCGACACCCCGTGGGAAGTCCCACGTGTCCACTTCTGGCTCCTGCCGCGCGCGCATGCCCTCATTATGGCCTGAAATGTCAATTTTCTGTCCGCGCGCGTCCTCGTCACCGCGTCGACGGCGACCTACCGTTGACCCGAGATATCCATGACTCGAGGAGCTTCGCTATGCGCATTCGGACAACGCCGTCCGCTGTCATCATCGGCACCGGGTTCGGTGGTCTCGGCATGGCGATGGAACTGCTGCGCCATGGTTTCGATGACCTCGTCATCCTGGAGCGGGCCTCGGACGTGGGTGGCGTGTGGCGGGAGAACACCTACCCGGGCGCCGGTTGCGATATTCCGTCCCCGCTCTACTCGTACTCCTACGTGCCGAAATCCGATTGGCCCAAGCGATTTTCGGGACAGTCCGATATTTACGCCTATCTGCGTGAGGTGGCGCGCGACAACGGGCTGCTCGAGCGGATCCGGTTCGAGTCCGAGGTGACCGACGCCGAGTTCGACGATGCGAGCGGGACATGGACGGTGCGCACCGCCGACGGCTACGAGGTGACCACCGACGTGCTGATTTCCGCGGTCGGCCAGCTGTCGCGGCCCGCGCTGCCCACCATCGCGGGCATCGGCTCGTTCGACGGACCCGCGTTCCACTCCGCGGAGTGGGACCACAGCATCGACCTGACGGGCAAGCGGGTAGCCGTTGTCGGTACCGGCGCCAGCGCGATCCAGTTCGTGCCCGCCATCCAGCCGCAGGTGGCGGCGCTGACGCTGTTCCAGCGCTCGGCGGCGTGGGTGCTGCCCAAGCCCGATGTCGAGTACAAGCCCTGGCATCACCGGATGTTCGCGGCGGTGCCGCCGGTCCGGCTGGCCGAGCGGTTCGCGGTCTGGGCGCTGTGTGAGTTCCTGTCGCTCGGCATCGCCGATGTCCCCGCGATCAGGGGCTTGGTCGCCAAGATCGCGGTGAATCATCTGCGCAAGCAGGTCACCGACCCGGAGTTGCGCGCGAAACTGACGCCCGACTACGCACCCGGCTGCAAGCGCGGGCTGTTCTCCAACAACTACTATCCGGCGCTGACCCAGCCGAACGTGCGGGTGGAGACGACCGAGATCGCCGAAATCGTGCCGACCGGGGTGAGAACCGCCGACGGTGTGCTGCACGAGGTCGACGTGATCATCTACGGAACCGGGTTCAAGGGCACCGAATTCCTGTGGCCGATGACGATCCACGGCGCGAACGGGCGCAAGCTGGAGGACGAATGGCAGGGCGGTGCCCGCGCCTATCACGGCATGTCGGTGCCGGGATTTCCGAATATGTTCATGGTGTACGGGCCCAATACGAATCTGGGCGTCGGCTCGATCGTCTACATGATCGAATCGCAGGCTCGCTACATCCGCCAGGGGATGCAGGAACTGTCCCGCAATCCGGCGCACACGCTCGATGTCCGGCGTGCGGTGGCCGAGGAATACGACGTGAAGCTGCAAGCCCGGCTCGACCGTACGCCGTGGGGTCTGTGCTCGAGCTGGTACCGCAACGCCGCGGGCCGGATCACCAACAACTGGCCGGGCGCGGTCGTGAGTTATCGACTGCAGACCCGAACACTGCGCCCCGAGCACTATCACCTGCGCCCCGGCACGACAACGACCGCGGGCCAGTGAAATTCGCCGACCAGAACTCACCAGAGGATCATCGATGAAGCTGACGAACGGCGCTGTGGCCGACGTACGCGAGAAGTTGACGGCGGTGCGCCGACTGCACCGAACCGGCCTGATCGACCTATGGCGACCGCGCCGGATCAAGCGCATGATCGCGCTCAACAACTCCTACGGCCCGCAGGCGGCGATGATCATCGCCGGGGCGGCCGATCGGCCCGACGAACCCGCGCTGACCGACGAGCGCGGGGTGCTGACCTATCGCGAGCTCGACGAGCAGTCCAACGCCCTGGCCCACGGTTTGCTCGGGCAGGGCCTGCGCGGCGGCGAGGTGATCGGCGTGCTGGCGCGTGACCATCGTGGCCTGGTGCTGGCGATGGTGGCAGCGGGCAAGGCCGGGTTGCGCCTGGCCATGCTGAACACCAGTTTCGCCAAGCCGCAGCTCACCGAAGTCGCTGTGCGGGAGAAGGTTCGCGCGATTCTGTTCGACAGCGAATTCGCCGGACTGGTCGATGCGCTGCCCGCGAACATGCCACGGATTCTCAGCTGGGTCGATGCGGAACACCCGCTGCCGCCGGGCGCACTGACCATCGCCATGCTGGTGTCGGCGAACAGCAGAGACCCGCTGCCCCCGCCGGACCGGCCCGCCGGCTTCATCATACTCACCAGCGGGACCACCGGTCTGCCCAAGGGTGCGCCGCGGACCAAGGTATCTCCGTTCGCCACCGCACTCGTCGTCGACCGGGTGCCGTTTCCGCGCGGCGGGGTCGTGATGATCGCGACCCCGGTCTTTCACACCACGGGTATGGGCACCTGGACGATAGCCAGCGCGCTCGGCGCACACATCGTGCTGCGGCGCCGCTTCGACGCGAAAGCCACGTTGGCAGCGATCGAGAAGCATTCGGCCCAGATGCTGGTCGCGGTGCCGACCCAGTTGAACCGCATTCTCGCGCTCGGTCCCGAGACCATCGCCGAGTACGACACCTCGACGTTGCGCACCGTTTTCGTCGGCGGCGCACCGCTGCCACCCGACCTGGCGACCCGATGGCAGGACGCCTTCGGCGACGTGCTCTACAACGGGTACGGCTCCACCGAGGTCGCGATCACCGCCGTCGCCCAGCCGCACGAATTGCGGCGTGCGCCAGGCACTGTCGGCCGGGCGCCGGTCACCGCGCGCATCGCGCTCTACGACAGCGAGGATCGCCGGATCACCGAGGCGAACGTCTCGGGGCGCATCTTCGCTCGCACCGTCGCCCCGTTCGAGGGCTACACCGACGGGAAGACCAAACAGATCATCGACGGGTACATGTCGACCGGGGACATGGGCCACTTCGACGCCGACGGGCTGCTGTTCATCGACGGCCGCGACGACGACATGGTCGTCTGCGGCGGCGAGAACGTCTATCCGCTGGAGGTGGAGAATCTGCTGATGGGTCGCGCCGATATCGCCGACGTCGCGGTGATCGGTGTCGACGACGCGGACTTCGGACAGCGATTGCGTGCCTTCGTCGTTCCCGCCACCGACCACAAGCCGGACGTGCAGGAGATCAAGGACTACGTCAAGGACAATCTCGCCAGGTACAAGGTGCCCCGTGACGTGGTGTTCCTCGACGAGATGCCGCGCAATCCCACCGGCAAGATCGTGCGCAAGGCGCTGACCGAGTACGTCGTCGAGGGGCCTGTGGGGCAAGGAGCGAAGTCATGACCGAGTACGACTTCGACGTGATCGTGATCGGTTCCGGGTTCGGCGGCAGCGTCACGGCCCTGCGGCTGACCGAGAAGGGTTACCGCGTCGGTGTTCTCGAATCCGGGCGGCGGTGGAATCCCGAGGACTTCCCGAAGTCCAATTGGAATATCCGCAAGTCGCTGTGGATGCCCCGACTCGGCCTGACCGGACCGCAGCGCATCAGCGTTCTCGGCAAGTGCGCGGTCTTCAGCGGGTCGGGGGTCGGGGGAGGGTCGGTGATCTACGGCAATACCCTCTATGAGCCGCTGCCCGCGTTCTACGAAGATCGCGCGTGGTCGCACATCACGGACTGGAAGTCGGAGTTGGCGCCGTACTACGACCAGGCCAAACGGATGCTCGGCGTGCGAACCAATCCACGCGTGGGACCCAAAGACGCAGTGCTGCTGACGATTTCCGAGCGACGCGGGGTCGCCGACACGTTCCACCGCACGAATGTCGGGGTCTTCTTCAACGAGGGCGAGGAGGGCACCGAGGTGCCCGATCCGTATTTCGGTGGCGCCGGGCCGACGCGCGCGGGCTGCATTCATTGCTCCGAATGTCTGACCGGGTGCACGCACAACGCCAAGAACACCACCACGGTGAACTATCTGTACCTGGCCGAGCGCAACGGCGCCGAGGTACACCCGCTCACCACGGTCACCTCGGTGCGGCCCGACGGCGACGGCGGCTATGTCGTGGACACCATGCGTTCGGGCGGTGTCGTCCGCAAGGATCGGCGCACGTTCACCGCGGGCCAAGTCGTCTTCGCCGCGGCCGCGCTGGGAACCCAGAAGTTGCTGCACCGCATGCGAAACGATGGTGTGCTGCCGAAATTGTCGCCACGGCTCGGTGAGCTGACCAGAAGCAATTCCGAGGCGGTGGTCGCCGTCTGCAGTCGTAGTCGCTACGACATGTCTCAGGGCGTGGCGATCACCTCCTCGATTCATCCTGAGCCGCAAACCCATATCGAGGTGTGCTCGTACGGCAAAGGGCACAATGCGCTGTTCACCCAGGGCCTGCCGATGATCGACGGCGGCGCCTTCCGGGTGCTGCGGCTGCTGCTCATGGTGCTCGCGCATCCGCTTCAATTCATCCGGCTGAAGAATGTCTATCGCGCCGCCGAGCGCTCGGTCGTGCTGCTCGTGATGCAATCACTCGACAACTCGCTGACCTCCTATCTCAAAGGGCGACGTCTGGTCACCAAACAGGGGTCGGGGGAACCGAATCCTGAGTGGATCCCGATCGCGCACGACATCGCTCGCGAGTACGCCGCCGAAATCGACGGTGACGCGGGAAATCTGATCACCGACCTGCTCGGCATTCCGGCCACCGCGCATTACATCGGCGGCGCTACGATCGGCGACTCTGCCGATACCGGTGTCGTCGACCCATGGCAGCGGGTCTACGGATATCCGGGCCTGCACATCGCCGACGGCAGTGCGGTCACGGCCAACCTCGGGGTGAACCCGTCGTTGACCATCACCGCGCAGGCGGAGCGTGCGATGGCGTTCTGGCCCAACAAGGGCGAGGCCGACCCCCGTCCCGCGCTGGGGTCGGCGTACGTCCGCGTCACACCGGTCATGCCGAACCAGCCCGCTGTCCCCGCTACCGCGCCCGCCGCATTGCGCTACTCGCTCGGGGGCTGAGGTCTCGTCATCGTTCGACGATCGCCACATCGGCGCTGCGTGCACGCGGGCATATCATGTCAGCGAGGGCTAGACGAACTCGCACGCAGCGCGTCGAACAAAGGGCGAGACGACGAGCACACAGGCAGACGGGCCACGGGCGGGCTCGCAGCGGCGCCAGGTCAGGCGCAGGCCGAAGAACAGGCGCGCCCAGATCGCGGCGGAATCGGCGGCGGCGTTCGGCGCGCACGGGTATCACAGTGTCAGCATGGACGACATCGCCAAGCGGCTCGATATCAGTCCGACCGCGCTGTATCGGCACTTTCCCAGCAAGTACGCGCTGTTCCGGGAAGAGCTCTTCCGGTTGGCGGGGCTCATGGTGCGTGCCGCCGAGCTGCCCGAGGACGCCGAGCAGTGGTCCCCGCGCGAGCGCGTCGACCACTTCCTCGACTCGATGATCACGATGACGATCACCAATCGGACGACAGTCGGGCTGGCCCGGTGGGACCGTCGCTACCTCGAGCCTGCCGACTACGAGCTGTTCATCGCCGAGTTCACCTCGTCGATCCGCGTGCTGCGAGCCCTGATCGGCCAGGTACACCCTGAGCTGAACGGGCACGATCGCGCGGTCCGCGCGGTGTCGATCTTCGCGCTGACCAGCAGCATCGGCGACCACCATGTCAGCGTGCCCGCGCACGCTCTGGCCGCACTCCTACGTTCTGCCTGCTGGGCGGTCATCGACGCCGATCTGACCCCGCCGCGGATCTGCGCGGACGAGGTGAAGCCCGACGCCGACCCGCAGCTGTTCAAGCACGAGCAGCTACTGCGCGCGGCGGTCACGCTCTTCCACGAGCGGGGCTACCCGAACGTCAGCATGGAAGATATCGCCGTCGCGGCGAACCTGTCGGCCGCATCGGCGATATACCGCTACTACCGTGGCAAGAGCGATCTGTTGAGCTCCGCGTTCCGGCTGGCGGCCGATCGCGTATCGACGGCGATCACCCCCGCGGTACTAGCGGCCGATACCCCAGCGGAGGCGCTCGGTGTGCTGATCGACCTCTACGTTCGCGACTCGTTCGCCGAACGTGCCCTGGCCTTCGTCTACTACGCCGAGTTCGGTCACATCGACCCCGCCGATCAGCTCGCGCTGCGACACCTGCAGCAACTGATCATCACCGAGTGGGCCGAGCTGGTCGTCGGGGCGCGCCCGCAGCTGACGATGGGGGAGGCGCGCATCCTCGTGCACGCTTGCTTCAGCCTGGTCGTCGACCTCGTCCGCATCTTCGGCGACGGGGAGATCTGCCCGCAGGAGAAGGTGATTCGGCTCCTCGAGACGGTCGCCCTCGGTCAGCCGTTACCCCGCTAGTGCCCAGCCGCGGGCGACGGCGAGGGCGCCCGACCGCACGGCCGGGCGCCTGATACGTCAGAGACCGTAGGTCTTGCCGATGATGTCGCGCTGGATCTCGCTCGTGCCACCGAAGATGGTCGAGACCAAAGCACCACGGACATGCTTTTCCATGTCGAACTCGCGGGCGTACCCGTAACCACCCATCATCTGCATCCCGGCCAACGCGACCTGTTTAGAGGTTTCGGTGGCCTTGAGCTTGGCCATCGACGCCTCCCGCGCGAAGGTCTTGGACGGATTCGCATCCACCGCGGCAGCGACGCTGTAAACCAACAGTTTGGTGCACTCGATCTCGGTCGCGAGGTCAGCGACGCGGTGACGCAACGCCTGAAACGTCCCGATCGGCCGACCGAACTGCTTACGCTCGGAAACGAACTGCACGGTGTCGTCGAACGCGCGCTCGGCCGCACCCAAACTCATCGCGGCCAGGATCAGCCGTTCGAAGTTCAACCCCGTCATCAACTGCCGCCACCCGTTACCGACCTCACCCACGACCGCGTCCTCGGGCAGTAGGCAGTCGGTGAAGTAGAGGTCGTTGGTTTCTTTCTGGTTGCCCATCAACTCGATCGGGTTGATCTTCAACCCCGGGGTGCCGGCGGGCACATGGAACATGGTCAAGCCCTCGTGCTTGCCGCCGCTGCGGTCGGTGCGGGCCACGAGCAGGATGTTCTCGGAGATATGGGCGTTGGAACACCAGGTCTTCTGCCCGTTGATCAACCACCCGTCGGTGGTCTTCTCCGCGCGGGTGGTGATGTTACCGACGTCGGAACCGGCTTCGGGTTCTGACATCGAGATCGACTGCGACGCACCACGAACGATGCCCCGCAACACGGTGTCTTTCTGTGTTTCGGTACCGAACTTGGCGTAGGCGCCACCGGTGATCAGGGTCGGTCCGATCGCACCGATCGGGAGCAGTCCGCGCATGGATTCCTCGAGCAGGATGCACATGTCGACCATCGTGGCGTCGGAGCCACCGTATTGTTCGGGCACGGTCAGGCCCAGCCAGCCGAGTTCGGCCATCTTGGCGTAGAGGCCGGGGTTGTGTTGCTCGGCGTCGTGTTCGGTCAGCGCGTCACGCTTTTCCCTGGTACCTGCCTCGCGTTTGGCGAACGCGGCGACCGCCGCCGCGAAATCCTGTTGTTCCGGGCTGAATTCGACGCCCATAGTGAAGTTCTCCTTCGATTTTCGGTCAGATGAGAGCCAGGTCGCTCGCGCGAGAGCGCGGACGCAGGATCCACCGAGTCGAGGTGGGGAGTGTGGCCGTTGACACAGCAGCCCCTACCCAGATAAGTTAACTGCAATTCTCGTTAAGTTAATCACCATTCTCGCCGGAAGCAAAGAGGCCCGAGGGTTTCGTTTCGACCGGTGCGGAACTCCCGAGCGGAGAGAGGCTCCATGCTGCGCACCAGATTCACCGAGGCATTCGGTGTCGAGCACCCGATCGTCCAGGGCGGCATGATGTGGGTCGGCCGCGCCCCGCTGGCCGCTGCGGTGTCCAACGCGGGCGGGCTCGGCATCATCACCGGCCTGACCCAGCCGACCCCGGCCGAGCTGCGCAACGAAATCGCCAGGACCCGCGACCTCACCGACAAGCCGTTCGGGGTCAACCTCACGGTTCTGCCCTCGATCACGCCCCCGCCCTACGCGGAATACCGGCAGGCGATCATCGACAGCGGGGTGAAGATCGTCGAGATCGCGGGCGGCAACCCGGCCACCCACCTGCCCTATTTCAAGGACGCGGGCATCAAGGTGCTGCACAAGTGCACCAGCGTCAAGCACGCGCTCAAGGCGCAACAGGTCGGTGTGGACGGGATCAGCATCGACGGCTTCGAATGTGCCGGGCATCCCGGCGAGAACGACACTCCGGGCCTAGTACTGATTCCCGCGGCGGCCAGGGAGATCGAGATCCCGATGATCGCCTCGGGCGGTTTCGCGGACGGTCGCGGACTGGTCGCGGCACTGGCGCTCGGCGCGCACGGGGTCAATATGGGCACGCGATTCCTGTGCACCGTCGAGTCGCCGATCGCGCACGTGGTCAAGGAAAAGATCGTGGCCAATACCGAGCTCGACACCAAGCTGATCTTCCGGACGCTGCACAACACCGCACGGGTCGCGGACAACGCGGTGAGCCGTCAGGTCGTCGACATCGAGCGCAACGGCGGCACTTTCGACGATGTGCGCGATCTCGTGTCCGGTGCGCGCGGACGCAAGGTGTACGAAGACGGCGACGTGGACGCCGGTATCTGGAGCGTCGGGCAATGCCAGGGCCTGATCCACGACATCCCCACCTGTGCTGACCTGATCGCGAACATCATGGCCGAGGCGCAGGCCCTGATCACCGAATCGCTGGCCGGGTCGGTCGTGACGGCGGTGGCCTCATGAGCGAGTCGGTCCAGACCACCCTCGCGGGCGGCATACTGCGGATCTGCATCAATCGGCCCGCCCGGCTCAACGCGATCGACCTCGCCACCATGAGCGAATTGGCCGACGTCATCGCAGGCGCCGCGGCCGATTCCACCATCCGGGTGATCGTGCTGACCGGCGAGGGGCGTGCGTTCTGCACGGGCGCCGATCTCGCGGCGGCCGCCGCGTCCGGCGGCAACGAGGCGAGCCCGGAAACGGTGATGGCAGAAGCCGCGCGCATGATCCGCGCCGTCGTCCAAGCGCCCATCCCGGTCATCGCCCAGATCAATGGTCCGGCAGCGGGTGTCGGCGCGTCGCTGGCCCTGGCCGCCGATTTGCACTACGCGGCCGAAAGTACCTATCTCCTACTGCCTTTCACTGCCATCGGGCTGTTGCCCGACGGCGGCGCCACCGCCCTGGTCCCCGCGGGGATGGGTCGCGCCCGCGCGATGGAAATGGCCTTGCTCAGCAACCGGCTGCCCGCACCCGAGGCCGCCGCGGCCGGTCTGATCACCGCGGCCGTGCCCGACGCCGAGCTGACCGAACACGTGTACGCCATCGCCACCCGCCTCGCCGCCGGGCCACGCCGCTCACTGGAGCTGACCAAGGCCGCGGTGAACGCCGCGACCCTGAGCGGACTCGAACCGGCATTCGACCGCGAGGCAACCGCCCAGATCGAACTGCTCGTCTCACCCGACTTCTACGAAGGCACCATGGCCATGCTCGGCAAGCGTGCTCCCCGATTCACCGACGCACCGCAAGGAAACGAATGAACCTCGACGTGGAACCGATCCGTTCGCGCCGCAACCACTGGATGAACCAGGTCGCCCTGCAGGCGACGGTCAAACCCGACGCCGCCGCCGTGCGGTTTCGCGGGGTCGACACGAGCTGGCGCCAGCTGCACGAGCGCTCCGAAGCCTTCGCCGACGCGCTCGCCCGCCGCGGTGTCGGTTTCGGTGACCGCGTCCTGGTGTTGATGCTCAACAGCACCGAATACCTCGAGGCGGTGTTCGGGATCAATACCCTGGGCGCCATCGCCGTGCCGGTGAACTTCCGGCTCACCCCACCGGAGATCCTGTACCTGATCGCCGACAGCGGCGCCGAGGCGATCGTGACCGACACCGCCTTGGCCCCTCTCGTCGCGGCGGTGCGCGCACAGACCGATGCCCTGACCACCTGCGTCGTCGTCGGCGGCGAAACCGGTGACGGCACGCAGGGTTATGAGCAACTGTTGGCCGAAGAGGGTGCACCCCATCCCGCGGTCGACGTCAGCGAGGACTCGGCCGCGCTGATCATGTACACCTCGGGGACGACCGGCAGCCCCAAGGGCGCGGTCCTGACCCACACCAATATGCAGGCCCAGGCGCTCACCTGTATCCGCGCGATGCAGTACACCACCGAGGATGTCGCCTTCTGCGCGGCGCCGCTGTTCCACATCGCCGGATTGGGCAGTATCGCACCGTGTTTCGTGCTCGGCACCCTCACCGTGCTGCATCCGCTGCTCGCCTTCGATGCCGGTCAGGTACTCGACGCATGGGAGCGCGAGAAGGCCACCTCGGTATTCCTGGTCCCGGCGCAGTGGCAGATCGTGTGCGCCGATCCCACTGTGCGCGAGCGTGATCTGCGCCTGCGGGTGATCAGCTGGGGCGCGGCTCCGGCCTCTGACACCGTCTTGCAGGCGATGGCCGACACGTTCCCCGACGCCTTGAACATCGCGGTCTTCGGGCAAACCGAGATGTCGCCGATCACCTGTGTCCTCGAGGGCAAGGACGCGATCCGCAAACTCGGCTCCGTGGGACAGCCGATTCCGACCATCGCCGCCCGCGTCGTCGACGACGAGATGAACGATGTCGCCCCCGGCGAGATCGGCGAGATCGTCTACCGGGGCCCGACCATGATGCGCGAGTACTGGAACAAGCCAGAGGCGACCGCCGAAGCGTTCGAAGGCGGCTGGTTCCATTCCGGTGACCTGGTCCGCCGAGACGAGGAAGGATTCGTCTACGTCGTCGACCGGAAGAAGGACATGATCATCTCCGGCGGTGAGAACATCTACTGCGCCGAGGTGGAGAACGTCCTGTTCGCCCACCCCGCCGTGCGCGAAGCCGCTGTCATCGGGCGCGCCGATGACAAGTGGGGTGAGGTCGCCATCGCGGTGGTCGTCGCCGAGCCGGACGCCGAGCTCACCCTCGTCGCCCTCGCGCCGCATTTCGACGCCAATCTGGCCAGGTACAAGCACCCCAAGGACCTGATCGTCGTCGACGAGCTGCCGCGCAATGCGGGCGGCAAGGTGATCAAACACCTGCTCCGCAAGGAACACGCCTGATAGCGATCCCGCAGGAGACCACGACGCCCCGTAGCGCATCGGCGCTACGGGGCGTCGGTGCGTAGCGGTACGCATCGAAGGCTTCCCTTGAGTTGATTAGTCGAATATCATCTCAATGTATCAAGCCTTCGTGGCTCAGAAGAAGGAGACGCAGGACTATGCGTGAAGTTTCAACGGTGAGCGATCCCGTCATGGTCGACGATCTCGGCGAGGTCCTGAGGTGCCGCTACGGCACTGTCGAGGATTTCGATATCGAGCGATTTCTCGACGGGATCGGCGCCTTCGCCGGGGCCGGTGCGAATGTCATTGTGCAGCTGGCGAACCGGCCGGTGGGGTACGGCGTCGTCCAGAGCACCGTCGACTCCGGCCGCGCCGATGTCCATCCGTGGAAGCGGCTGCGCACCACGCTGACCTACATCGCGGTGGCGATGCTGGGTACCGAGGACGACCGGGACGTGTATCGACAGGCCGTCGGTAGCGTCCATCGACACGTTCGTTCGGCGCCGGGCGCCGAGGTGAAGTACAACGCGTTCGATCCCGAGCTGCAGAAGTGGGTCGCGGTCTGCCTGTGCTGGGGGGTCATGGATCTTCACGAACGCCTCTATGGGCCACTGGACAGGGCCACCAAGGAGGTCTTCGTGCAGTACGGGGCCAAGTTCGGCACCGGGTTGCAGATGAAGCCCGACATGTGGCCGACCGACCTGGCGGCTTTCGAAAGCTATTTCGAAGCCGGACTGGCGAGCATGCAGATCGACGACGTGGTCGCCGAATACCTGCGCAAGCTGGTCGGCTTGCGCAATGTGCCCAGGCCGCGCGTGCTCGCCAATATTCATCGTTTCGCCGTCTCCGGTCTGCTACCCGAGGCTATGCGCGCGCAGCTCTACCTTCCGTGGACCGACGAGCAGGAGCGACGGCATAGGCTGATGTTCCGAGCCATCGGAACCGTCTACGGACGGCTACCCGTCCGCGCGCGGATCGAACCGTACTCGGCCGTGCTCCGCGACATGCGGCGCCGCCACCGACTCGGCCGCCCGTTGGTCTGAGAGCAGCGAGGTTGCGGGCCACCGCCAGACCACATTATGTTCGGGCTCTTGTCAGCTGAGGGGAATGGGATATGGCCGAGTCGATCAGGTTGCTGGCCCGGATTCGCGGGCACGGCGGTGTCGAACGCGATAACGCCGATGTCCTGAACGGCGCCTTGGCCGCGTTTCTTGACTTCGGGATCAAGCGCACCAGCATGGGCGAGGTGGCCCGCCGTGGCGGGCTGTCCTTGGCGACCCTGTACCGCCGGTTCGGTGGCAAGACCGACGTGGTCCAGGCGGTGGGGCTCTGGCAGGTGCGCCACCTGCTGGATCAGGCCGACTCCTCGATGCGTCGGCAGGCGGAGGAGGGCGCCAGCGCCGAAGACCAGATTGTCGAACTGTTCGTCGCCTTCGCCCTCGGCCTGCGGGAGAACCCGCTGCTCGACCGCCTGCTCGCCACCGACGCCGCCACCGTGCTGCCCTACCTCACCACCGGTGGGGCGCCGGTGATCGAACTCGGTCGAGACTTCTTGGCCGAGTTCATCACCCGCTTGCAGGAGGCAGGCAAGCTCCCCGCCTACGACCCGCTGCCCGTAGCCGAGTTGGTGGCTCGCACCGCGCTGTCGTTGGTGCTGACCAAGCCGACGGTCATCCCGCTCGACGACGAGGTCGCGGCACGCAAGTTCGCCCGCGATCACATCGCTCCGGGATTCCGTCCGCTGGACGTGCCTCGCTAGACCCCACGCGTGGGGCAGAGAACACCGCTCGCCTCGGGTGGATGTGTCACCGACCGGTGACACATCCACCCGAGGCGCAGCTCACTTACTTGCCGAAGCGGCGTCGACCGCGCGCACCGGCCACGCGCATCGCGTTGCGCATGAATCCGAAGTTCTTCAGGCTGTACGGGTACCAGACCAGTTCGGACTTCTGCGTCGGCAGTGCCGGAGCCGTGATTGCCTGCTTACGGCAGTACTTGCGCACGCCGTCCGCGCCGCCGAATCGGTAGCCGGTGCCGGACTGTCCCCAACCGCCGTGGGGGAGCGCGAAGTTGAACAGGTTGATGGTGGCGTCGTTGATGTTCACCGCGCCGACGGTCAAGCGCCGCGCGATCGACTGCCCGCGGGACTTGTTGCCCGTCCACACCGAGGCCGACAGTCCGTACTCGGAGTCGTTGGCGAGCTTGATCGCCTCGTTCTCATCGGCGACCTTGATGACCGGGATGGTCGGGCCGAAGGTTTCCTCGGTGATGCACGACATCGAATGGTCGACGTCGACCAGCACCGTCGGTTCGAAGAAGTTCCCCTCGCCCGTGGCCTTTCCGCCGGTGAGCGCGCGCGCTCCGCCGGCGATCGCGTCGTCGACGTGGCGGGTAACGATGTCGAGCTGGGCCTGGTTGGCGAGCGGGCCGATATCGATGTTTCCGCTGCGATCGTCGCGGCCGATCCGCAGCGACTTGACATGGGTGACCAGCTTGTCGACGAACGCGTCGTACACCGGAGCTTCGACATACACCCGCTCCACCGACACGCACAGCTGTCCGGCATTGGTCAGCGCGCCGAAGGCGATGCCGTTGGCCGCACGGTCGAGATCGGCGTCTGCGAGCACGATCGCCGGGTCCTTGCCGCCCATCTCGAGGCTGTAGGGCAGCGTGCGTTCGGCGCACGCGACGGCGATGCGGCGCCCGGTGTTGCCGGAGCCGGTGAACTGGATGAAATCAGCGTTCTCGACCACCGCGGCACCGGCGGCTCCGGCGCCGGAGACCACCGTGAACACCGGCGGCGCGCCGATCTCGGCCCAGCCGCGGGCGAGCGCGAGCGGGGTCAGCGGGGTCACCTCCGACGGCTTGAGCAGCACGGCGGCACCCGCGGCGAGCGCCGGAACGAGATCGGAGGCAGGCATGGCGAGGGGAAAGTTCCACGGCGTGATGATGCCGACCACCGGATACGGCGTGTAGGTGGTGGTCAACTTCTTGATCCGCATCAGCGGGGTGTGGGGGCTCACGGCGGTGTCGGCGAGAAACTTCGCGGCGTTGCGGGCGTAGTAGCCCAGGAGATCGACAGTGAACGCGACCTCGACCTCGGCCTCCACGCGGGGCTTTCCCGACTCGTCCTGAATCGAATCCGCCAGCTCGTCGGTGTGGTCGAGCACCCAATCCTGCAGCTTGAGCAGCCACTGCTTCCGTCCGGACGCGCTGATCGAAGCCCACCGCGGCTGCGCCTTGCGCAGCGCGGAGGCGGCTGCGGCTACTTCCTCCGGGGTCGACACGGCGACGGTGCCGACCAGTTCTCCGGATGCCGGGTTGCGAACAGCCAGTTCAGTGGCGTCGACGGTGGGTGTTGCGGATTCAGACACATTTTCTCCTGGATAGCCGTATCGGTCTACAGACCACCTTAGACAGAGTGAGATGCTTTGTATATCACTCTGTCACGAGATGGATCATGCTGTTGTTCTGTCGGGTGGGGGAGGGCTCGCCGAAGCGGCATCTGGTGACGCCGGTAGCTGGGGCGCCCGTCGAGCTGCCGTTCAGGTGCTGCGACCGCCCGGCGCGGAGCTCTGGCCCTGCCCGTGAAAGGAGGGTAGATCGGTTATGTTCATGGGCTATTTCTCGGGCCTCGCGATATTCGGGAAGGTGGCAGCCGTGATTGACTGCCTTATGTTACCGAGCATTCTCTCGTAAACGAAGAGGAAGTGGGACCGAAATGGTGATCAGGCAAGCCGTGGCGGCTTTTGCTGGGTTCGCGGCCCACCTTCACTGCCGGGCAGACCATGACGATGAACGTCAAGGGTGCTCCCGACATGGTCGACCACAACGGGGCGGCCGGCTGGGGTGTGTCGAATCGGGTGATCGGCCCACGAGCGCTCGGGCTGCCCGCGCCGGTGTGGTTGGACGGCAGTTTCTGGTTCCCGCTGCCCATCTCGGAATGCAACGCGCAGCCGCAGACTTTGACGGTGACCAGGTATCGCCAAGGCCCTTCCGAGTCGACGCCGCTGCTGTAGCGCGGGACCGGGCGGGCGCGGTCTCCGTCTGCCCGGACTCTGCGGGCTGGATGGATCATCCTTCTACGCGGGTCGCGGTGACCTCTCCGCGCGAGCCGAAGGAACTAAGCGAATCCCTGACGGCGCGATCGTTGCCGCCATCCGCAGGCCGGTGGCGTAGGAGCGGAACGCGGCCCGATCTCCCGGTCGCGCTCGCACGCCGAGCAGTTTCCTGGTACGAGGATGCAGCAACTCGCGCACGGCGACGGACGGCAGCAGCCGCGGAACCCAGCTGGTCGGACGTAAGACCTCGGGTGCGAGCGTGCGACCGGCGGGGGTGAGACGCAGCTCCTGCGCGCAGGTGCGCCCGAAATAGTCGCCGAAACTCGCCCAGTCCGGTGGCATGGCCCGCGCGGACACCCCGAACCGCAGATACCATTCGCAGCACTCCGCGTACAGGCGTTCGTGGTCGAGATCCGACATCGGCGAGATGAAGGTATTGATCGCGACTACCAGCGTCTCCACGTAGGTTGCGTGCTGAAAGTGGAACACGTCCGGATTCAGCGCGTGGAAGCGCGTGCCCCGGTCGTCGATTCCGCTGATGTGCCCATGAATGTTGACCATGCGGTGCCGCTGGTCCCGCTCGTCATAGGCCATGTCGATCGTCTGCGAGACGGTCCGCGCCTTGTGGTACCACAGCCGCATCGCCATGTGCTCGTCGAGAGCTGTCGCGATGGCCGGGTGCAGAATCTGTAGTCCCACCGCGCGTGGCAACGCGAGCAGGAATCGTCGATCGCCGACGTACCGGCGCAGCAGCGAGGTTCCTCGTTGGCGGTGTATCGATGACTTCCTCAACCGCGCATCCTGCAGTGCGGTGCGGCGGGTAGGGGAAGTGGTGTGGTCATCGTTGACCCCGTTCGAATACTGGCGGATACCGTAGCAGTCTGAGAGACTGATCCTTGAAGTCTCTCATTGCCTCGAACGCCTGTCAACGGTTGATCGTCCTTCGTGCGGGAGTGAAGAATCAATCTTCCGGTGGGTCGTGAAAACTGTTGTGACACACAACATATGGCGATCGGTATGTGCTGGTAGTGGATGATATTAACAAGTCGAATCCCGTTGAGGGGTTTGGCTGTCGGTCGATCTGAAGGAAGAATGTTGATTAACATAATGCAGGTTCTCGGGGTGGTCTCCCCCCTCGTGCCGAGGGGTTATAAGGCCTGTGTTCTTCGACGAGGTGCCGCCGATTCCCGGAAATCTCGCGCGATTCGTTCCGGCCCGGCGCTCCGCGAGTTCGTTCGCGCCGGGCCCGGACTACGATCTCGACGCGGTGCTCACCGAAGCGTTCGACTGCGCCGACGCCGCGTTTGCGCGGGCTCGAACTGCCGTGGCCGGTCGTCAGCGGCCGTGTCCGCGGCGCGTCGGCACTGCCGCCCGGCGACCTGATGGAAGGTCTTGCCGCACAGGACCATCTGCTCGAAGCCCAGGCCTACGTCGTGTTCGGCGCACCGGTCGCCGCCGACGACGCGGTGATCGACGACGCCCGCCATGCGCTGCTGTTGGCGGCGGGAGTGAAGGGGAAATGAAATATGCAACCGACAATGCCGTCGAACGTCGAGCGCGGGCAGCGAGGACAGTGCGCGCGTGTGCTCGCCGACGCGTTCACCGACGACGCGATCTGGAACGAACTCCGTCCGCGCTCCACGCGTCGGGCAGGATCGGCCCTCTTGGCGCCGGTCGCGTGGACCCCGGGTGATCGCGTGGTCCTGCGATGATCGAACGGTTCGCCACGATCGCGATCCGAACGCCGAAACTGGTTCTCGCCGTAGCGGGTATCGCGTTCGTGCTGTTCGGTCTGCTCGGTGCGCAGGTCACCGACCGCTTGTCGGCGGGCGGGTTTCTCGACCCCGACGCGGAGTCCTCACAGGCTGAGCAAGCACTGGCCCGCGACTTCGATATCGCGGGAATGCAGCTGATCTTCGCTGTCGAAGCGCCCGGTGACGTACTCACCGGCGCCGGGGCCGATCGCGCGAGCGACATCGTGGACGATCTGCGCGTCGACGACCGGGTGTTGTCGGTCGACTCGCCGTGGACCGACCCGAACAGCCGCGCCCGGTTGACCGACCGGGACGGACACGTCGGACTGATCGTGGCGGGTCTGGCCGGCGACGACGGCCAGGCGCAGAAGACCGCGGCCGACTTGGCAACCCGATATACCGGGTCCACGGGCGAGATCACCGTCACCGCGGGCGGACAGGCGATGGCGTTCCAGGAGATCAACGAACGCGCCGAGCACGACCTCGCGTTGGCGGAATCGATCGCGATCCCGCTGACATTTCTGCTGCTGATCTGGTTCCTGCGCAGTGTGGTCGCCGCGGCGATTCCGATCGCGGTGGGAGTGCTGGCCATCGTCGCGACCACCGCGGTGCTGTTCGTGCTGACCTTCGTCATCGACCTGTCGGTCTTCGCGCTCAACATCACCACCGCCCTCGGGCTGGCGCTGGCGATCGACTACTCACTCCTGATCATCGGGCGGTTCCGCGAGGAGATCGCTCGTGGTCACGACCAGCACACCGCGATCGCGCTGGCCATGCGCCGCGGTGGGCGGGCCGTGCTGTTCTCCGGTGTGACGGTGGCGATCGCGTTGATCGGAATGTCGTTCTTCCCGATGAACTTTCTGCGTTCCATCGGGTACGCGGGCGTCGCCGTGGTCGCGCTGTCGGTCGTGCTGGCACTGACGTGTGTGCCCGCCCTGCTCGCACTCCTCGGTGAGCGGATCACCCGAAAGCCGTTGCGAGAGGCGGCCGCGGTCGAGTCGATGTTCCTGTACCGACTGGCGGTGGCGGTGCAGAAGCACCCCGTTCTCATCGCGCTCCCGGTGCTGGGAATTCTGCTGATCGCCGGTGCGCCGGTCCTGGGACTCCAGGTCGGGTTGCCCGACGATCGAGTCCTGCCTGCCGCCGCGCAGGCACGTCAGGTCGGTGACACGATCCGTGAGCAGTTCGACGCCAATGCCACCGGCACCGTCCATATCATCGTCCACCGCGAAGGTGCCGACGCTGCGACGGCAGAGTACGCGGCCGCACTGTCTCGGGTGCGCGAGGTGGATGTGGTGCTTGCGCCGTCGGGGACCTATGCGGGCGGGCAACCGGTGGGGCCCGGCGATCCCGGCGCGGCGCGCGCCGACAGTACCCATCTGACGATCGCCACCTCACTCGATCCGTACTCACCTGCCGCCGCACGGCAACTCGACGAGCTCGATGCGGTCGCTGCACCCGGCGACGCGGTGTTCGGCGGTTTGGCTCAGCAGAAGCGCGACACGGCCGCCGGGATCGCGGCTGCCTTCCCGAAAGCCCTGGCCTGGATCGCTGTCACCACGTTCATCCTGCTGATGTTGCTGACCGGCAGCTTCCTGCTGCCGTTGAAGGCGCTGGCGCTCAACGTCCTCTCGCTCACGGCGACCTTCGGTGCGTTGGTCTGGGTGTTCCAGTCGGGACACCTCGGTGGATTCGGCACCGAGATCACCGGTTTCACCGTCGCCACGGTCCCGGTCCTGCTGTTCTGCGTGGCGTTCGGGCTATCGATGGATTACGAGGTCTTCTTGCTCGCGCGCTTCACCGAGGAATGGGAGAGCTCTGGGCACACCAGGGCCGACAATGATCGGGCAGTCGCGGTCGGGCTCGCCCGTTCCGGGCAGGTGGTGACCGCGGCGGCGGCGATGATGATCGTGATCTTCGCGGCGATCGCGACGAGCGGGGTCACCATCATGCGCATGCTCGGCGTCGGACTGGCGCTGGCTGTGCTGGTGGACGCCACATTGATCCGCATGATTCTGGTCCCCGCCTTCATGCGACTGGCGGGCACCTGGAACTGGTGGGTACCGCGCGGGGCGCAGCCGTTCCTCGAGAAGGTTCGGCTGCGCGAATAGTGTCGATCGCCCAGGTAGCGCCGGCCCCCTACTCCTGCGCTACCTGGGCGCGACCCGTCTCGAACGAAGGTCAGGCGCTCAGCGCCTGCCAGACCATCACGGCCGTCGCGGCGTCCATCACCAAGTGCGGGAACAATGCCCGGGCCGGTCGCCGATGGGCGATCTGCCACATCAGTGCGCCGAGCGCGACGACGGCTCAGTGATCAGTTGCTGCCGGGCACCTGCGCGCGATGTCGTCGCGCCACTGCGTCGAATCGCGCACGTACCACGCGGCGCTGTCACCGTCGAAGCTCACGCTGACCAGCGGGCGACCGATCGATTTTCCGGCGTGGGAGCGCACGAGGTCCACCGACGTGATCGAGGCGAGCGGAATCTCCAGTGCGTCATCCGAGCCCGCTCGACGGAACCACAGTCGCGTCTCGGTCAATACGAGCGCGCCGTTGCCGCGCACTTGCCGCCCGCGCTTCGAGCCTCGCCCGAAGTAGTTGGCCACGGGGTCGCTGCGCACGGCTTCACCGGGTGCGAAGTTCGCCGCGATGGCCGCCTCGGCTGTCCGGCGGATGGCGCGAAGGATGAATCGGGTGACGAGCATGATGACCGCGAGTGCCACGGCCACGATGACGAGGACCATGGAGACGATCCAGCCGACAGTCATGGGAGCAGTGTAATGCTGCCTCGCTCAGGGCTCGATCGAGTTGGGCCGGGCGCAGATTCGTGTCCTGACCCGTCGGCGAACTGCTCCGGCGGGCGCGCCCTCTGATCTTCGTCCTCGTCAGGCGCCTGACGCCACGTCGGAGGGTCGACGACGGTCGGTCGTGTATCGGCCGGTGGCCACGTCGTCCATCCGGCAGCGGCTGCATGTTCTGCGACAGATCTTCCCCAGTTCCACATCTTTCGCTCCTCCCCAGAGCTCATATGGATCTCGACCAAGCTATCCGGGGAGTGCTGTGGTGCGCTAACGATTTTCGGGGTGGGGAGAACCGGTTGACGCCACCTTCGGTGCTGTGGTCGGTGGATGTGCGAGCGACGGGGTCGGACGCGTCGACTTCGTCGTGGCCGGGGGCTTGGTCGTCGTCGGTGTCGTCGTCGGCCGAGTCGATGTGGTTGTCGGTGACGCGGGTGTTGTCGACACCACTGGCTTGGTGGCTGTCGTGGTCGGGCGGGTCGGAATCGTGGTTGTCGTGGTGGTAGTCGGCACCTCGGTGGTCGAGGGATCAGCCGACACCGTCACCGTGCTCGGGTCGGCTGTCACCGTGACCGTCGACGTATCCGTCGGGGGCATGGTGACGGTCACCGTGGAGATCGAGGTCGAGGCGACCGTGCTCGGGTCTTGTGCACCGGACGTGTCCGGAGCCGGAAAGCTCACCGTGGCCGAGAAACTCGCGCTCACCGATATCGCCGCCGAGTTCTCGGGCGAGGCATCCGCGGTCACGGCCGCCGGCGTTTCCGGCACAGGGGCCGTGCTCGTGGCAGGGTCGGTGGCGTCGGCGGTCGACTGGGCGGTCCCGGGAACGGTAGCCGTGTCGGCGGTCGAGATGTCGCCCGGTACGGGGACCTCGCTCGGTAGGACATATGTCGTGCTCGTCTCCGTCAGGTCGGCCTGGCTCGGGACGGCGCTGTACTCGGAAGTGTTCATCGTCGATTCGGACGAGAGCGGCTCCGCATTGTTCGTTCGCAGCGGCGGACTCGAATCCGCCCTTACCATGAGCGTTATCCCGATCGCTGTGGTGACCAACGCAGTCGCCACGCCCGCATACGACGTCTGCCGCCGGAACCGATCGGGCGATGGCGCCGCGGCGCTGTTGTCGACGGTTCGCATTCAACTCCTGCTTTCTCCCTCGCGACGCGCCGGGAACTTATGTGATCGAGACTTTTGGGGTCGCGAGTAGGGATCCACTTCGCGCAGCTGTTTCGAATGGATTCGTTGCAGCTCGCCCGCTCTGGTGAGAAAGTCGGCGATTATTTCGAGTTCGGTGGAGTCGTAATAACTCAGCAACATCTTGTAGCTCTCGACGATCATGGGTACGACGAGTTCCTGTATGCGGTGGGCTGCGAGTTCGGTGGCGACCACAATGACGCGACGACGATCGGTCGGGTGCAGCGAGCGGGCGATATAGCCCTGCTTCTCCAGGCGGTTGAGCATGATCGTGACGCCGGCAGCGGTGAGGCCGAGCCGTTCGGCCAGCGTTCCCGGCGTCGTGGACTTTTCTTCCCCGAGCAGGACGATTTCCAGTGCGCGCCGATCGGTCTCGTTCACGCCGAGCACTCGGACCAATTCCCGGATCAGATCATCGACGGTTCCGTGATAGAACTCCAGCGCCCTCTTGAGCTCGACCGAGATCCGGGCGGGTTCGCTTGTCGTCGGGCACACAGGCTTTCCCATCGATCACTTGAAACAGAGAACCGCTCAGCAGAGGTCACCGATCAGGAGGCCTCGGGTGTCGAGCGCCCGATTCGGTCCCGGTAGTCAGAGAGATCGGTGGTCTCGATGGATGGCATCTCGGCTCCTGTCGAACATCACGAAAGCGGCACCGCACCGGCCGTCGAAGCGAAACGTGGCTGTGTCAGACATGCACTGTACGACACGGCGGCCGATGCGATACTGCGCATCGAATTATTCGGTCGAGGTGGCTGCAACGACATCAAACCTGAAGCGTGGCAACCACTATCGGCATCGGCGGACACCAGCTCCGGATGGACCGGGTTGCTGACACAACCCGGTCCGCATGTTCACCACAGGCACCGGCGGATACCGGCCGTCGTGCTGTGGCGCCTGTCCGCGGGCTTAGGTGACAGATGTGGTCGTGAGGGTCGGGGACGGGTTGGGGTAGCACGAGGTCGCGACGTTGCCGACAAAGGAGACGTTGGTCGTCATGGTCATGCCGGGACTGGTGTAACTGGTCCCCGCGTACTTGCTGGTGATCGATGTTCCGGCGGCGCCTGCGGTGACATTGATGGTCACCGCGGGCGGGGTGAAGCTGGTGCCGCCGGCAATCGGACCCGGCACGGTCAGCACGACATTCCCACCTGACGTGGCGACGGTGCCTGCCACCGTGCCCCCGGAGGCGGTGGCCGAGACCAAGGTCGAATTCGCCGGAGTCGGAATGGTCATCTTCAGGTTGCTGATGTTGTTCACGGTGAAGCCGGCAGCCGAACTGGGAACCGACGAGGCGCCCGGTGTGATGGTGATGGCCACCGCGGAGCCCGACGCTGCGGAGCCCGGTGCGGTGCCGGTGACCGATGTGGTCATACTCGAGGTTTGGCCGATGCCGAAGACGGTGCCTTTACAGCTCCAGTTCACGCTGATGGGGACGGCATTTGCCGGTGCGGCCAAACAGAAGACGGTGGCGACGGCCACCGGAGCGATAAGGTCGGCACGAAACAGGGACGAGGTCGATCTCATGGCGAACTCCAGGAATGTCGAGCAGCGGTATGACGAGAAGTCGAACCGCAAAATGGGTGTTCAAAAAATATAACCTGTTCTCGCATTTCTGTGGTTGAAATCGTCAATAGAAGAGTGCTGACAATATCATTATCCGCTATTAGATATTTACTCCGGATAGTTAATTCCGGAAAAGTTTCTACGTGGTCGGTCGCTAAATAAATAGTCGTGCGGTACGTATGCCGTCATCAGCTCGGACGGGATTCGCGCGTTCCCGATGAGAGGGAGGATGTGCGGGCAGTGACATCGTCTCGGCCGTACGGTGGTGGTCACGGGTAGAGGCGAGGACGCGGTGCCGCGGTGGTGCGTCCGTGACTCTCCCGCGTAGTGACGTAGCGATCGAACAAGGGAGCTCCATGTCCACAGCCCTGCGCCCCGACGACATTGCTCGGCAGCTCTCGCGGTTGGCGGCGACAGAGTCGATCATCGCGCTCAAGCACCGCTACTTCCGGGCCTGCGACGCCAAGGATCCCGTCGGGTTCCGCGACTGCTTCGTCGCGGTCGGCTCGGTGCTGGACTACGGCCACCTCGGAGTCATGGATGCCGATGGCATGGCCGCGGTCTTCGCTTCGATCGCGTTGCGGCAGGTGGACGGCAAGCACACGATCCTCGATATGCACCACGGTGTGCACCCCGACATCACGGTGGGGGAGGACGGCACTGCGAGCGGCCGGTGGACGCTGCGCTTTCGTCAGGTCAACCTGGTCGAGCGCACCGAAACCGTTGCCACCGGCGAATATGCCGACGAGTACCGGGTGCAGGACGGGCACTGGAAGATCGCGACCTGCCAGTTTCACCAGTTGTGGGCGATCACCAGACCGCTCGATGACGCCTGTCGGATCACGCAGTAGGAGCGGGGCCGATCGATGATCAGCCGAGCTCCTTCAGCTCGCGCTCGATCGCTGCCGCCGCGTGATGCATCCCGGTGCCGCGCAGTTGCTCGATCCGGTTGTGTACCCGGTCGATGCCATAGGACCGCACGACGTCGGCGATACCGACTCTGCCGCACGGAGCGGAGGCGAATCTTGCGGCTGTGTCACTCATTCTCATTGCAACCCCCAATCGGGAATCCGTACCGATTCCCTTCCGGAGCCTAACGTGTTGCACGTGCATCTGCACGTGCAAGGCATCGGACTGTGCCATGTAACAGGTTGTGGCACACTCAGCTTCGCGAAGTTCGATGCTGACAGGAGTGGCCGTGAGTGAGGATGTGACCGCCGTCGTCGGTGCCTGCACCGGGCCGGATCCGGATGAAGACCCTGCTCTGCTGCGTCGGGTACTCGGTGTGCGTCTGCGGCGGTTGCGTGAGGCGGCGGGTATCAGCGGGGACGCGGCAGGCCGGATGATTCGTGCCTCACATTCCAAGATCAGTCGCCTCGAGGCCGGTCGGGTCAGCTTCCGGGTGGCCGACGTCGACGATCTGCTGACCGCGTACGGGGTGCGTGATGCCGATCTGCGGGACGAATACCGGCTCCTGGTGCAGCGGGCCAACGGGACCGGACGTTGGCAGGCCGGCCCGGATCTGACGGTCGCGCGACTGGACACCTACCTGGCACTCGAGGACGCCGCGGCGCTGATCCGTTGCTACGCACCGAACTTGATGCCCGAATTGGTGTGGACGCCCTCCTACGCGCACACGATCTTCGCGATCGCCGACCAGCAACCGGCCGCACAGATCCAGCACCGCATCGAAGTGCTGGCCCGACGGCAACGACTGCTCACCCGCGCGGACCCGCCACGGGCGTGGTTCGTCATCGAGGAAGCCGCCCTTCGTCGACCGATCGGCGGAGCCGCGATCTGGCAGGCGCAGCTCGAACATCTCGCCGAGTTGGCGGAGCGCCCCAATATCACCGTGCAGGTGCTGCCCGATCACATCGGCGGCCCAGCCATCAGCGCGACCCCCTTCACCATGTTGCGGTTCGCGGCGCCCGAGTTGAGCGATATCGCGCACTTTCTGCACCTGTCCGGCCCCCAATTCCTCGAGAAGCCCGGCGAGCTGGACCGATTCAACGCGGTCTGGGATCGCCTCTGTGTCTGTGCTCTTCCGCCCGGGCGGACCGCTGAGCTGTTGGACACGCTGCGAACGAGTCCCGCTACTGTCGACCCCTCCTTCTAGCGAACCCGACAAGAACAGAGATCTGATGTCAGACAACGCTTTCGGTGCCCCACTGTCCACCGACGTCGACACCACCATCGCCCACGAAGCCCGCGTCTACGACTACTGGCTCGGGGGCAAGGACAACTACCCGGCGGACCGGGCGCTCGGCGACGCCATCGGTGAGCACGTCCCTGCCATCAAGACGATGGCGCGCGCCAACCGCGCCTTCCTCGGTCGTGCGGTCCGGCATCTGGTCGCCGACGCCGGGATCACCCAGTTCCTCGATATCGGCACCGGAATACCCACGGCCGGAAACACGCACGAGGTCGCCCAGCAGCTCGATCCCAACGCGCGGGTCGTCTACGTGGACAAAGATCCGATCGTGCTCGCCCACGCCCGGGCGTTGATGGACAGCACTCCGCAAGGTCGCACCCGATTCATTCACGCGGACCTGCACGACCCGCAGTCCATTCTCGACCACCCCGATATCGCCGACACCCTCGACCTGAACGAACCGGTCGCCATCATGCTCGTCGCGATCATGATGTACTTCGCCGACAGCGACCGCCCCCAGGACATCATCGCCACGCTGCTCGATGCCGTCCCCTCCGGCAGTTATGTCGTGATCACGCACCCCACCGCGGATTTCGCACCCGAGGCGATGGCCGGAGTCAAGGCGGCCGCGGAAGCGTCGGGGATCTCCTTCAACCCGCGGAGCAACTCCGAAACCGGCGAACTGTTCACCGGAACCACCCTCATCGAACCGGGTCTGGCCCCCGTCGCCGCGTGGCGACCCGAACTCGTCGACCGCCCCGTCGCCGTCGCCGAGGCCGAAAGTGCTTGGTACTGGGCAGGTATCGGCCGCAAACCCTGAGTCCTGGACCAGCTGTCGAGCGATAGCGAGGAGACGCGCGGAGGTCTATCCCCAAGTATGCCGTGTTGCGGGCATCTCGGCGTTTCCCGTTGCTTCCGGCACCACGCCGAGTACCTGGTGGATCCCGAGTCCGCCGTCCTCGAAGCCCAAGGCGGAGGCGGCCATATAGAGCCGCCAAATGCGTGCCCGCCCTTCACCGACGAGTGAAACCGCTTGTTCCCACGCGTTTTCCAGATTCGCGACCCACTGGCGAAGGGTCAGCGCGTAGTGCTCGCGCAGGGCCTCGACGTCACGCACCTCGAAGCCGGCGCGTTCCATAGCCAGGACGACTTCGCCCACATCGACGAGTTCGCCGTCCGGGAAGACATAGCGCCCGATGAAGGAACGATTGCTGATGACGGAGCCGCCCGGCGAGGAGATGGCGTGGTTGAGCAGCCGTCCGTGCGGGCGCAGCAGCGCGCGCAGGGTGTCGAAGTACTCCGCGGCACGCTTGGAGCCGACATGTTCGAACATTCCGATGGAGGAGATGGCGTCGAACTCTTCGCCGCGCAGGTCCCGATAATCGGTGAGCCTGATCTCGACACTGTCCGCGAGCCCCGCCTCGGCCACTCGTTTGCGGGCCAGTTCCACCTGGGCACTGCTGATGGTGACGCCGACGACCTGCGCGCCATAGGTCGACGCCGCGTGCATCGCCATGGACCCCCAGCCGCAGCCCACGTCGAGCAGGCGCATCCCCGACCGCTCGGCCAACCCCAGTTTGCGGCAGATCAGGTCGTGCTTGGCGCGCTGGGCGTGCTCCAGTGAGCCGTCGTCGTCGGGCACGAACCGCGCGCAGGAGTAGGTCATGCTCGATCCGAGCACCAGCCGGTAGAAATCGTTGCTGACGTCGTAGTGATGACTGATCGCCGCCGCGTCGCGACGTTTGGTGTGCAAGGCTCCGCGCGCTGGTCGCGCTTCCTCCGGTGGTGGTGACGGGCGGCGCCCGAGCACCCCGAGTTGCCGTGCCGCGCCGATGGCCTGCCAGGCCGCACCGAGGCCGAGGCGGGCGTCGTTCGGCGCGGTCGACTGGAGTGCTCTGAGCATTCTGAAGATGTCGCCGTCGAGGTCGACCGTGCCGGAGACGAACGCGCGCGCTACGCCGAGCTCGCCAGGTGCCCAGACGAGGTGGCGCAGCGCATCCTCGGATCGCACGCGCATCGTGCCGGGGCTGTCACCGTCGGGTTGGATCGTGCTGCCGTCCCAGAATTCGAATCCCACCGCGGGACGCGGGCCGAGGGTGGCTCGCAGCAGAGGTTCGAACGCGGCGGAGATCGCGGCCTTGTTACCCATTCGTCCACTATGGGCCGCGTCGTGCTGCCTGCGTGGGAACGACGCGTGGTCATCTTCGGTGACCGCCTACCGTGGCGCGCTGATCGGTCACCCCGTCGATGCGCCTGCTTCGATCAGAGCGAGTCCAGCACGCTCGCCGGGACGCCATAGGGGAGAAAGCGCACCCGACGGCGGTCGTCGGTGTTGTCGCGGTGGGCGCGTAAGGCCTCCAGCTCATTGGGAAAGACCTGGTCGATCCTGGCCTGACCGGCATCGTCGGCGGTGTAGATCGCCCACACTCCGCTGCCGGTCTCGCCGGTGGTTTCGCCCTCGGGTGCTGTCGACGGTGGGCGTTGCGGCTGGACGAACTGTCCGAGCAGCGATGACAGTGCGCCGACGCCGGCCTGATCTATCCGATCCAGGTAGCCGCCTGCCTTCCCGAACAGGTCGCTGAGCTCGGCGCCCGTCCCGCGCAGTGCACGTTCGAAATCTTCCGGATCGATGCCGAATGGCCCGGTGTTTGCCATCGCGTGTCCTCCTGAGGACGAGTTGGCGTGTCTGTCCACAGTGTCCTCGCGAAATGGCCGCTTCGCCACGACGGCGCTCGGCTGTGTGCGCGTCGCGTCACCGACATATCCGCAGGGCTCGTAGGTTGATCACAGCAGCCGTAGCACTTCCACCACGAGAAGGGGCTCACACGTTGTCGAATCTCGAGTTCGCCGTCGCCGCCGGCATCCTCACTGCTTTCCTGGCCGCGGGCACCGTCACCGCTCAACCATCGGCACCGATCCTGCGGCACCAACACAGTGAGGTCGCCGGGAACGAAAACATCGCCGAGTTCGCTCCTGCCGGGGACAAGGACGAAAGTGCCGACGATCCAGGGATCGAAGGTAAGGGCAAGGGCAAAGGTAAGAGTGAGGGCAAAGGGAAAGGGAAAGGTAAAGGAAAGAACAGCGGCGACTGAATACACCAGGCCCACAGAGCGTTTCGGGACGAGCCGCGAGTCGGAGCCGAGCGCGGGGCCCGATGGGTGATAATCGCCGCGAAAGCTCGGCAGGTGCCGGGCGGTGGCGGGAGGCGGATCGATGACCGCGATCGGATTGGTCTTCACCGGAGTGGCTGTGCTGCTGCACGGCTACATCTTCGTGATGGAGTCACTGCAATGGACGGCTCCGCGGACGCGAGCGACGTTCGGGATGTCGGCCGCGGAGGCGGAGGCCACCAAGGAAATGGCCTTCAATCAGGGGTTCTACAATCTTTTCCTGGCCGTTGTCGCGGCGATCGGGATGGGGTTCACCGCGTTCGGCGACAAGGGAATCGGGCTGGCGCTGGTGCTGGCCGGGGCCGGGTCGATGGTGGCGGCGGGTGCGGTGCTGCTGGCGTCGTCACCAGGTAGGGCGCGTCCGGCACTGATCCAGTTGCTTCCTCCGCTGATCGGCTGTGTCGCCTTGGTGATCGCCCGGCTCTGAGCACGATCGGTATTCGCCCGGCAGCTGTCCCGTTATGGGATCTGCGCTGTGTCGGGGACGAGGACGATGCGCACGCCCTGGGTGAGTACCGAGGTCGCGGTGAGCCCGAACAGTGTTCGGAAGGTGTCGCTGAAATGGCTGGCCGAAGCGAACCCCGCGTCGGCCGCGGCGCGGGTCAGGTCGACACCCTCGGCGACGGCACCTGCGACCGACAACAGCCGTGCCCACAGACGATAGCGCCGGAAACTGGTCCCGGCGTCGGCCGAGAACAGGTGCAGGAAACGGGAAGTGGAGATCCCGAGGTCGGCGGCCAACTCGGCGGCGCCCGCCTGCCCGGCGGGATCGTCGACGATCATGTTCATCACCGCTCGGATCCGTTCGTCGATCGTCGCCGGTGCCTCGGGGCCCGCGATGATCCGGCGCAGCTCTCGAGGGTCTGGTGGGTCGGGACGATTCAGGTAGGCGGTCAAGGTCGCCTCGTCGCGGTGTCCCGCCGCCACAGGCGTCGGCGGTTCGCTCATCGCGGCTCGCAGGCGGGCAGCCGCGGCTGAGCGGGGATCGAGATAGTAGAACAGGACGCGTCCGTCGGATTCGAGTTTGTGGGCCGTGCGCGCCGGGATCAATACGCTGCGCCGCCGCCGCTCACCGTCGGATGTGCGAACGGTGAGCATCTCGTCGACGCCGAGAACGAAGCACTGAACCGGTGTCGAATGTGTGTCCAGGTGGAACGACGGGCCCAGGAACGCCGCGTGCCCCTGCCAGAGCCACAGGGTGCGCTCGCCCGGTTCGACTGCCATAGGCGTGATCATCGCAGTAGACCTGCCGTGCACGGGCATCTCAGGCGACACCGAGCACCAGCACGGCGCCCACGAGCTCGACCACGCAGTAGAACCAGATCGGATAGAAGCGGACCCCGCTGTCGACCAGCCTCGAGATGACGCGGCCACCCGCCATCCCGGCCAACGCGAACCCCACTGTCAACGCTGCCCCGGTGCGCAGGTCGTCGGCACCGAACGCCGACCAGAACAACACCCCTGCCACAGCTAAGCCGAAACCGCCGTACACGGCGCGAATCTCTGACCGGCCTGCCGCTGTGGGCACCGATAATCCGAACGGCCGCACCAGCGCGGCAGGGGCGGCCAGCGCGTACAGTCCCATCCCCACGAACAGCACACCGACAAGGCAGAGCACAGCGGTTCTCATCGAGTTTCCACCACCGAGCGCCCCTGCTCGACAGCGTGCTCGTCCCGGACCAGCGCGGCGCCGGCTCCGAGCACTACCAGGCCCGCGATGTCGACAGCTGCCACACGCATCAGCCCCGGGCCGACCGAACCGTCAGCGATGACCAGGGCGAGAAAGCTGCCGAAGCTGATCGCGTTGGCGCCTATCGCGATCGGTCGCAGCGCGGGCCGAAAGACCGCCACCACCAGACCGACACCGACGACGGCGAACAGTACGGCCCGATGTCGCAGCACCACCTCGAGATCGGGCCCTGCCGGAGTGATGTCGTAGGCCGCGTACATTTTCCGCGGTGCCAGCGCACCGAGGACAGGTGCGGTATTGAGCAACCCCGCGGCCGCCAACAAGGCCGACCCAGCATGTCGTCGCATAGTTTCTCCTCGGATCGTCGTCTGGCGATCCTCACACCGAGTGCAACGTCGGCGCTTCCGAAAACCTGCTGGGGCCGGTGATCGGAGGGGTTCAGCCGTCGAGCAGGTGCGGTAGGCCGGCGCGGAAGCGATCCGCGTCGATGGCTTTGGCCGCAGCGAACGCCGGGAGCGAGACCAGCGGGAAGATCTGGGCGCGGGGGCTCGGGTCGTCGGCGGAATCGAGGATGGCGTTGGCGGCGGCGCGGCCGGATTCGTTGGCACCTTCCATGGTGGCCAGGTCGATGTGGTTGCGGACGTGGTCGCCGCCGAAGTAGAGATTCGGTATGGCGCAGTGCGCGTCGGGGCGATGGTCGTAGGAGCCGACCGTGTTGACCAGCAGCGGGGTCTGGTTATGGATGGCGCCGCCGGACCAGGTGATGCCGGGGTCGAGGTGCCAGGAATGGATGTCCTCGTCGCGGAGCCAGTCGGTGCCGGTGTTGAGCCAGGTTTTGAGCTGGGCCCAGGTCTCGGTGGCGATTTCGGATGCGCTGCACTCCTTGGCGGTGCGGCCGAAGTGGATTCCGGGGGTGTCCCAGTCGGAGATGTCGACCGAGAGGCATTCCAGCACCGAGCCGTCGCCGTAGGTGGCGGGGAAATCGCCCACCCACATGGGGGCTTGGCGCAGGGCGGTGAGCGCCCAGGGGGAGCCGAGTGCGGCGATGTGTCCTTCGGGAATGTCGGTCGTGCGGCGCAGGTAGAACTGGATGCCGACCATCCAGTCGGTGACCAGATCGCGCAGGCCGCCCAGGCGCGGATCGGCGTCGATGATGTCGTCGTCGAGGAGATCGACAGCGCGGTCGACCGGCATCGCGCACAGATAGTGGTCGGCTGTCACCGTCGTGGTTCCACTCGTTCCGCGCACCGTCGCCGAGGCGATGCGACCTCCGGCCATCTGCAACGCGGCGAGCCCCTGTCCCATGACGAAGCGGACACCCAGCGATCGTAGGTACCCGACCCACGGATCGATCCACGCGATATTGGTCGGGCGGTTGAGGATACGGTCGACGCCACCGGAGAACTGCGGGATCGTGCCGGACGCGGCGAGGACGAGTGCTTCGCCGATCGTGCCGATGGTGCGGGCCGAGCTGGTCTGTGGTTTCGCGGCGACGGTGATCCGGGTGAGCGCGTTCACCAGATACTTCCGGTACGCGGGCGACTTCCCCTCGGCCTGCATGATCTGTTCCCAGGTCACGTATTCCCACTGGCCGAAGCGGCGTTCGGTGCTGGAGGTGAACCACACGAGCATCTGTTTGGCGAAGAACGCCAACTCGTGCGGCGGCAGGTCGGGGATGAAGCCGAGCGCGCCGATGATGCTGTTCTGCACCAGCTCTGGCGTGATCTGGCTCAGTCCACCGAGCTCGACCGGCGCGAAGATCGGCGGGAGGTCCTGGAATCCGGCGACCGTACCCTCGACCCGCACCAGGTTGTCGCGCACGCCGTTCGGATTGCCGGGGAACGGGATTCGGCTCATCGTGTCGGGTACGTGTTGATAGCAGCCGGGGAAGAAGCGGAATCCGTGCTCACCCGGCAGTTCCTGGCGACCGGGCGACGCCGTCCCCGGCACACTCATGCTGCGCGCCTTGCCGCCGAGGAACGCGGGTTCGTAGACGGTGACGTCGTATCCGCGCTCGACCAGTTCGTGCGCCGCGCTCAGACCGGCCATGCCGCCACCGAATATCGCCACCGCCTTACCGCCGGATAGCAATAGTGGTGAGCGCCGCACGCTCGGAGCGGCGGCAACGCTCGGAGCGGCGACGGCTAGTGCGGCTCCGGCGACGAGTCCGGCACGTAACGCGGTGCGCCGGGTGATCGGTGCTGACAACGGTGTCGGCTGATCAGGCATGGTGTTCTCCTGGACCTGCGGTGGTGAGGGTGGAGCGCGGCGCGGACGGTGCCGCGTCGTGTGGTGTGGTGCCACGCAACGTTGTTCGCGTGGTGCGCCATTCGCTGGTCGAGTCACGGATCTCGCGCGCCACGTCGGTGAGGAGGGCGGGCAGATGCGCGCGTTGATGGCGCAGTGCGCGGACCACGAGACCCAGCGCGCGGGACGGGGTGTACAGCTCGGCGGGCCGGTGGGTGCGGGAGAAGATGCCCGCGGTGATCCGCGCCAGTTCCGGATCGTCGGCGGCGGTGCGGTAGAGCTCGATCTCCAAGGGCCGCATGGTCTCACCGCGTGCCAGCCGATTGGTCCAGTGGAAGATCTCGCGGCACTCGATGACGCGACGGCGCTCCCACTGCGCCAGTGCCGCATCGAGTGCGCGCGGATCATCGACAACGTCGGCGACCGATTCGGCGAGTGTGCGTCCGTAGTGCAGGGCGTCGCGGATGCCCTGCGCGGTGACCGGATCCTTGAAATGCCCGGCGTCGCCGGGTAGCGCCCATCCGGGGCCCGCGGAGCGCCGGAAGTACGAGGAGATGCCGGTGGCCGAACGGACCCGGCCCACCCGCTCACAGCTGCTCAGCCGGTCGGTCAGGTCCGGAATCCGGGCGAGGGCCTCGGTGTAGCGGCGTTCGGCCTCGCCGGGGCCGCGTCCGGGTTCACTGACCGAAGGCGGCTGCACCAGGCTGAGCACCAGGCCGTCATCGCACGGGAAGGCTGTGCCGAGATCGGCGCCTACCCGCCACTGGGCGGCGATGTGGCGGTGGGTGTCGACGGTGTCTCGCCAGTAGGCGAAGTAGCAGTCGCGCCCGCTCGGCACG
Organism: Nocardia salmonicida; assembly: GCF_036142455.1. Lineage (NCBI taxonomy): Bacteria > Bacillati > Actinomycetota > Actinomycetes > Mycobacteriales > Nocardiaceae > Nocardia > Nocardia salmonicida. The sequence goes on along the minus strand of NZ_CP108014.1, from coordinate 2,522,623 downwards.
GTGAGAAACGGTTGCTCGGCGCCCACCGCGCGGGCGATGGTACTGCGCCGTCCGTCAGCGCCGACGACCAACGCGGCGCGGATCTCCACGATCCGGCCCGCGGCGTCGAGATAACGCACACCGGCGCAACGGTTTTCGTCCCACAGCACTGCGGTGACCCGACAGCGCGCCCGCACCTCGGCGCCGGCGGCTACCGCGGTGGCCAACAGTGCGGCGTCGAGCCCGGTGCGACGCACGCACATCGCGTAGTCGATGCCGTCGACCGGGGGAAAGGGGGAGCCGATGCCGTAGCCGGCGCCCTGTGCGTAGGCCCTCGTCAGTCGCGGCGCACCGAGCGCTTCGACGGCCGCCAACGCGTCGAGGCGCTGAAGTTCGGCCAGTCCGCCGGGCCAGAGCAGATGGGTGGACAGCGTGTCCGAGGGCAAGGTGGCGGCGTCGAGCACGACGACGTTGCGCCCCGCCCTCGCCAGGGTCGCCGCGGTGGCCGATCCCGCGCAGCGCGCGCCGACCACGGCGACGTCGGCCCGTTCGACCGTGGTGGCAGCGGAATCGACCATGGGAACCACCTCGGTCACTAAGTCTCGGACAGTATGTCCGATTGATGATGAGGTGGGCCGCGTACAGGTGTCAACAGCGAACCTGGACAGGGGGATTGGCGTGGCCTGGACCACGCCGACGCGGCGGCGTGCCGCACTACGGGCACAATGGGCACATGGTCAATGCCAGCGCACCAGTTGCTGCCTCGGCGACAGATCGCCGATGCCCTCGCTGACCCGTGTCCCGCGATCGGCGCGCAAACCCGCCGACGATCGGCGGGCCGAATTCGAGCGCCGCGTCCTGGCCGCGGTCGAAGACCTGCTCGCCGACGGAACGCCGTTCACCGAGATCGCCGTGCAGAAGATCGCCACGGCCTCGGGGTCGGCCAGGTCCACCTTCTATCGCTACTTTCCGGACAAGAGCAGGCTGCTGATCCGGATGGCCGAGTTGGCGACCACCGATCTGTTCGCGGCGGCGGAGATGTGGTGGAGTGCCGAGCACACCGATCAGCAGGCCGGGGTCGTCGGTGCCATGCGCGCGATGATCGGCGGTTTCCGTGATCATCGCTATCTGTTGCTCGCCCTCACCGAAGTCGGTTCCTACGACCGGGAAGTCGGTGCCTACTGGCGTTCGAGGGTGGCGACGTTCGCCGAACTGGTCCGTGCGCGGCTGGAGGCCGAACAGCGCGAAGGCCACATCGCGCCGCGGCTCGACCCGCGGGCCACCGCGCTGGTTCTCACGTCGATGGTCGAACGCACGATCTCGGTCGCTTTCGCCGTCGAAACCGGTATCGGCGAGGAGGAATTGGCTGATTCGCTCGGACGCGCGATCTGGCTCGTCATCTACGGTGACGCGCCGTAGCTCGCGCTGATCGCGTGGACTCCGTCGTTCGTCGAGCCGGTCCCCGGCGTCGGATTCCTGCGACGAGATAACCCGTCAGCAGACAGCAGGGCATCGAGACCCTCGTCAGCGCCGTATCGAGCGGATGGCGGGATCGGGCGCGAACGAGGTCAAGCCGACCTCGCGGTATTTGCCGACCAGTTGCTGATACTTGCGGCGATTGCGTGCCATGGGGGAGTCGGTGACTGCCGCGGGCAACCGGGCGAAGGCGATCCGCAGTATCGCGCTGAGGAGCCGGAATTCCCGATCCTGTCGGCTGGTCCACGTGATCGGCATCTTCGCGCGGACCTCGGGATGCATGATGCCGCAGCCGAGGATCATCGCGAGATGGCCGAGGAGGGGCGCGCTCAGCCGCCATAGCGGTTCGGTGACGGCGGGGAGGAAATACGGTCGCACCGAGCGCCGCACCTCGCTGGTGGCGGCCTCGAGTGCCGGGGTCGCGCGCAGCTCGGCGACCATCCGGTCGTAGTGGGCGACCAGCTCGGTGTAGTCGGCGATGGGCGCCGAATTGCCCGGCAGGTGCAGCCCGCTCGTCTTGTGGAGGTACTGCTCCCAGATCGCCTGGTTGTCCGCCGCCGACGGGGTGTCGCCGGTGAGCACCACGTAGGCGCTGCGCTGGACGAAGAAGGTGGAGTAGAGGATCCAGTTCCACGCGTGCGGGTTGAGCGCGGAATAGCGCTCACCATCGGGGCCGACGCCCTTGACGTCGCGGTGCAGCAGCATCAGCCGGCGGGACTCGGCGTCGCGATCGATGTCCTCGCCGTGGTAGATCAACTGGTCGGCCGCGGCGGTGCGGATCGCGCGTCCCCATGGCTCATATCGGGAACGCCCGGTCGCCTCGAGTGCCGCCGAGACCGGTGGCAGCATCGGCTGATCGAAGAGTCCGACGCCGAACAGGCTGAACAGGACCGAGCCGCCGACGCGCTCGAATCGTTCGACGGCAGCGTTCGATTCGAGCGCCGAGGCTGCGCCATTGTCGGCACGCAGTTCCTGGTGTGGCACGGGACAGGTCATCGGTGAACTCCTTTGTTCCGCCGTTGGGGGCTGTGTCGTGTCGAGCCCGCCAACACTCGTTGTGGTGCTGCATGGCACCACAATGCGTGTGGTGTCAGAGTGCACCAGAATTGTCGGACGGTCAAGAGTCCTTATCCACTAGTCTGGTGCACTACAGCTCCACAACCGCGGCTGCGGTTGGCGGGCATCGGAACGGAGGCGATCGAGCGCATGCGTGAGCACGCTGATGTCGCGGCGGCGCCGCGCGCCTACGGCGGGGTAGCAGCCGACGAGCGCCGGTCCCGCCGCCGTGACGCGCTGGTCGACGCCGCGCTCGACCTGCTCGCCGAAGGCGGCGCGCCCGCTGTCACCAAGCGAGCGGTGTGCGCCAGAGCCAGGCTCAACGACCGCTACTTCTACGACCACTTCACCGACCGCGACGCATTGCTCACCGCGCTCGTCGAAGAGCACACCGAACTCGGCATCGTCGCGGTGGTGACCGCGGCCCACGAGGCCGACCATGATCTCCACAGCCAGGTCTACGCCGCCGCCGACGCGGCGATCGGGTTCCTGCTTGCCGACCCCCGACGACAGGCCCTGCTGCTCGACGCGCACAGCACCGAGGCGTTGCAAGCGGCGCGGCTCACCACTCAGCACGCGATCGCCCGGGCGATGTCGGCGGTCGGCCGCGAACTCGTCGCCGAATCCGTCGTCGATCCCCTCGACTCCGACATGGCCGCCTACGCGGTAGTCAGCGGGACTCTCGAGCTGGTCGCCGCGTGGATGCGCGGGGAATTCGCCGCCACCCGAGAACACCTCACCGATCTCATCGCCCGACTGCTGCTGCTCACCGACAACTCGGGGGTTCTGCAGGTCGCGGGCGTGAAGCCGACCGACTGACATGCTCCGCCGTCAGAGGTGAACCTCGCATCGCCTCCCGTGTGAGCACCAGCGTTCCGAGTGGCTGGACTTTCTGCGCCGCGGATGTCGAGAACTCTCGAGTGGATCCGTCCCAGTGGTGCGAGCAGCTGATCCAGCAGCACGCTCGAACCTGTCGAACCGGCCGGAACGGGCCGAAGCGAAACCTGAGGAGAACAACATGACGATTCACCGGATGGATCACGTCGGCATCGTGGTCGAGGATCTCGCGGCTGCTGTCGCGTTCTTCGTCGAATTGGGCCTGGAATTGGAGGGTGAGGCGACAGTCGGTGGTCAGTGGGCCGACGATCTGCTCGGACTCGACGGCGTCCGGGCCGACATCGCCGTCGTACGGACGCCGGACGGTCGCAGCCGGGTCGAGCTCTCCGCGTTCCTCTCGCCGACGACCACCAGCGCTGCGCCGAAAGCCTCGGTGAACACCCCGGGGATCCCTCGCCTGACCTTCGTCGTCGACGATGTCGACGACGTTCTCGACCGCCTGCGTGCGCACGGCGCCGAACTCGTAGGCGCGGTAGCCCGATACGAAGACATCTACCGGTACAGCTACGTTCGCGGCCCCGAGGGCATCATCATCGGGTTGGTCCAGGAACTCCGCTGACAGGCCGACCTAGGCGCCGGGGTCGGGTGCTGCGCCGGAATCGGGCGACGGCGCTGTCACCACCTCGCCGGTATCGGGATCGTCGGCCTCTGGTTGTCGTCCGGTGGCCAGGTCGATCTGCTCGCCGATATAGCGGATGACCACCGCGATCATCGCGACCACCGGTACCGCGAGGAAGGCGCCGGTGATGCCGTAGAGCGAGCCGCCCGCGGTGACGGAGAGCAGCACGATGACGGCGTGCAGCTCCATGCTGCGGCTCTGCAGGACCGGTTGCAGCACATTGCCTTCCAGCTGCTGCACCGCGATGACGATGCCGAGCACGATCAACGCCGTGGTCGGCCCGTTGCCCACCAGCGCGACGAGGACAGCCAGTGCGCCGGCGACGAAAGCGCCGACCATCGGGATGAATCCACCCATGAAGGTGATCACCGACAGCACCAGCGCCAAGGGAACGTCGAGGATGAACAGTGCCGCGCCGATCAGAACGGCGTCGACCATGCTGACGATCGCCTGGGTGCGGATGAACCCACCCAGGGTCGCCCAGACCCGTGCCAGGACGGCTTCGACGTGGCGGCCGCTGCGGTTGCCGAGCACCCCGTGCATCCAAGGGAGAAAACGGGGGCCGTCCTTGAGGAAGAAGAACACCAGCACCAAGACCAAGAACACGGTGATCAGGACCGAGGTGGCGGTGGACACGCCGGTGAACACACCGTTGGCGATCTGCGCACCACTGGATTGGAGCCGTCCGACGATCGCGTCGACCGCGGAATCGAGTTGCTCGTCGCGGACGCGGAACGGTGGTCCCTGGATCCAGTCGCGTACTTGGTTGACCCCGTCGGTGGCCTTGTCGGCGAGCTGAGGCGCTTGATCGCCCACCGATGGCACGATCAGCGCGACGACCCCGGCCAACAATGCGACGAATGTCAGCAGGGTGATCGAAGCGGCCAACGCGGGCCGCAGCTTCTGCTGGGTCAGCCAGCGGGTCGGCGGCCACAGGATGGTGGTCACCACGATCGCCAGCGCGACAGGCAGGAGCACCACCCACAGCCGGGCGGTGATCGTGCCGAGTACCCACGCTCCCGCCGCGATCGCCACGATGCACAGCGACCATTTCGCCAGCCACAGGACCCCGCCGCCGATCACGTCCCCGCGATCACGCGACGGCTTTCCGTTCGGCTGCGCCCCACTGGATTCCTTCACCGGCCCGCTCACGTCGCTAGTCTGGCACGCTCGCCGGGTCCGCGGTGCCCTGACCGGTCGGCATGGCGCCTGAATCGGGCCGCGGCGGTCGGATTCGGTGACACCAGAAGTTGTCGATCAGAATGGCATGCTGTGCAAAAAGGCAGCGCGTGCACCGGGTCAGTGCGTTGTCGAGGGTGGCTCGGCCTCGGCACGATCGAGTTCTTCGTCGAGGGCGAGGGCGGCGGCGATCAGGGCCAGATGGGTGAAAGCCTGGGGGAAGTTGCCCAGCTGCTCGCCCGACGGGCCGATCTCCTCGGCGAACAGACCGACGTGATTGGCGTAGGTGAGCATCTTGTCGAAGGCGTATCGGGCCTGTTGCACGCGACCGGTCCGGGCCAGGGCTTCGACATAGAGGAAGCTGCACAGGTTGAAAGTGCCTTCGGTGCCCTGCAGGCCGTCGGGCGCAGCCTCCGGGTCGTATCGGTAGACCAAGCTGTCGCTGACCAACTCCTGATCCATCGCGTCGAGCGTGCTCAGCCACATCGGGTCGGTGGGGGACAGGAATCGCATCCGGGGCATGAGCAGCAGTGAAGCGTCCAGTACCTCGGTGGCGTAGTGCTGGACGAAGGCTCGGCGTTTCTCGCTCCAGCCACGTTCGATGATCTGCCGGAAGACCGCGTCGCGCTCGGCGGTCCAGCGCACCACGTCGGCGGGCCTGGCGTGCTCGGTCGCCATGCGGATGCTGCGCTCGAAGGCCACCCAGGTCATCAGTCGGCTGAAGGTGAATTCCTGGCGGCCGCCGCGGGTTTCCCAGATGCCCTCGTCGGGGCGGTCCCAGTGGTCGGCGAGCCAGTCGATGAGGCCGGTGAACGTCCGCCAGCCGGCGATGGCGGCCATGTCGGTCGACTGCGCCAGCGCGTCGGCTGCCTCGCCGTAGATGTCGAGCTGGATCTGGTCGACCGCACCGTTGCCGACCCGCACCGGCGCCGAACCCTGGTACCCCTCCAGATGCGGCAGGATTATTTCGTCCAGGTGAGGGTCACCGTCGACGCGGTACATGATCTGCAACGGTTCGCCCGAGGCGGTGCCGCCCGCTTCGACCCGTTCGCGCAGCCAGCGACGGAAAGCGTAGGCCTCCTCGGTGAAACCGAGGTCGACCAGTGCTCGCACCGACAACGAAGCGTCCCGAATCCACGTGTAGCGATAGTCCCAATTGCGTTCGCCGCCGATCTGTTCGGGCAACCCCATGGTGGCCGCGGCGATCGGCGCGCCGGTCGGGGCGTAGGTGAGCAGTTTGAGGGTGATCGCGGAACGGTTGACCATGTCGCGCCAGCGCCCGCGATAGGTGGACGAGCGCAACCACGTCTGCCAGAAGCGACGGCACTGGTCGAACTCGTGGGCGATCGCTGCCCACATCGGTGCCGACGAGACATCCGCCCCGGCGGGGGCGGTGGTGAGCACGACCGCGGCTCGCTCACCGGCGGACAGGGTGAATCGCGCGGTGATGTCGTCGCCGTCGGGGTGCAGCGCGATCGGGTCGGTGGCCTGCAGGTGGAGATCGGCGTCGGCGGAACGGAAGACGACGGTTCGTTCGTCGACTCGGTCGAGGGTGTGGGTGGCGCGCGCGTAGTCGAACCGGGGGCGGCACTCGAGGGCGAACGTCAACGTTCCGCGCACCACTCGCGCGACTCGCACCAACCTGTGCCGGGTGGCGGGTTCGGTGCCGAGGATCGGTTCCATGAAGTCGGCGACCTCGCCCACTCCGTCGGGCCCGGAGAACCGCGTCAACAGGATCGCGGTGTCGGGCAGATACAGCTGCCGCACAGTCGCCGCGCTGCCGGCGGGTTCGACGGCGAGTGAACAATGTCCGCCCTTTTCGCTGTCGAGCAGCGAGGCGAACAGACTCGGCGAATCGAACCGGGGTGCGCACCACCAGTCGATGGTTCCGGCGGACGACACCAGCGCCGCGGTCTGCAGATCGCCGACGATGCCGTGCTCGTCGATCGGCGGGTACGTGTTCACGAACGCTCCTCGCCTCGGACCGCCGTTCGTGCGGTCGGCGAGTTTCAGTCAACCAGCGAACGTCGGCGCCGACCTCATCCGGAACGGGTGAATCAGATTCCAGGTCGGCGCCGGTGAAAGCCGCATGTCGACCGATCGGCCCCGAGGTTGGCACGTTCGGCAGCAGGTTGGCGCGTTCTGCACTTGTCGTGGCCGCGAGGGGATTCGAGACTTACGTTCAAATGGTCGGTGTCTGAACGATAGGAGCCTGCGGTGTCGGTTACCAGGGAGAGCGCCACCGCCTACGTGATTTCCGCGCTGGAGGCGAAGGGGACCGCGACCCGGGACGATTTCGATGTCGCCGGGATAGTCGCCGCGTTCCGGGACATCATCGACGGGTGGGATTTCCGCCTGTTGGAGCGGGATACGTTCTGGCAGATCGCCTCGACCTACCTCAGGACGTAACGGGCCCGATCGGGTGAGAACCCGATGACCAGCGCCGGGCTGCCCTGCGCAACGAGCCCGCATCGGAGTAGCCGAGGAGCTCGGCTTGCCTGGCGCCGCTGAGTGACCCCGCGGAGACCGCTTCCGACAGCCGCGCACTGCGGGCCCGATCCAGTTCGGCCCGCCAGGTCGTGCCCGATTCGGTCAGCCGCCGCTGCAGGGTTCGAGGGCTGACGGTGAGGATCCGGGCGACGCTGTCGAGGGAAACCTCCCCGGCCTCGATGGCTTGGTCCAAGGCGTCGGCCACTCGTCTCGGCCAGGCCGAGGCGAGAGTCGGCGGGGGTGCCAGCGCGGCGGCCAGCGGTTGCAGGACCGCGGCCAGCACCGGATCGGCGGTGGTCAGCGGCAGGTCCAGGTCTGCGGTGCGGAAGGTCATCGAGTCGGTGGGTGCGTCGAATTCCAGTGTGGCGGTACCGAACACCGCACGGAAGCCTTCGACGTGCGCGGGCGCGGCCTGGCGCAGTGAGACGCGCACCGGGTTCAACGGAGCGTCCACGACGCGGCGCGCCCGGCTCAGGACGGCCGATAGTCCCCACAGTTGGGTGTGATCGCGTCCCCGGCCTTCGCCATCGAGGATATCGAGGTAGAGGGTCGACTCTTCTTCGGCCTCGACCAGGTCGAACCTGTGATTGGTGGTGACGGCGGTGATGTAGGGACCGCAGGTAGCCAGCCCGGAGCCCAGCGTCGGGGCGGACGCGAACAGGTAGTCGTACAAGCCCAGGCTGGACAGCTCGTAGCGCTGGGCGACCTGCAGGGCGACATCCGCGCCGAGACGATGTTCGCCGACCTCCCACAGCCGGGAGAACGTCGCACTGGGAAGGTGCACGTCATTGCCTGTCATCGACCAATCCGGGACCCCGGTATCGCGAATCAGCTGCGCACGATCCAGCCCGGCAGCGCCGAACTGGGAGATGACGAAACGGTGCAGCAAACTCTGGTCGGTAGCCATGACGTCTCCTCGGGGCAGCATGCCGATCTGCGAGCGGTCGCGGCTTCATCAGCTGCAGACATTGCCCGACGGGGAGAGTCCGTCGAACGTTTGTCGCTTGAGATCGGCACCTCGTGTTTGATCCGGTTCTACCAGTTCCGCGCTGGTGGCGAAAGCCTCCGTCACCAGGGCAACAATGGTGGGCGGATTCGAAAACTAGCGGCAAGGTCGTTACACAAGGGGCTCAGACGACAGGCCGGATCCAACGAGCTGTTCGTGCAGACCCTTCCGGATCAGGCTTCTGACGTTTCGGCCGGTAGGCGAACAGTTCGGTCGCTGGGCGCATCGACGAAAACGCGTTCCAAGAGGGCGTAAAGGCAGTCCCGGTCTCGGTCGCTGAGCTTCTTCAGGCCGTCCTGCGTGGCGTGCATCCTCGCCCGGATCGTGTCGGTGACACGCTCGCCCTCGGGCGTGATGACGAGATTGGTGACGCGCCGGTCGGATGCGCTGGTCTCGCGGCGCACGAGGTCACGCTTCTCCAGCCGGTTGATGATCCCGGTGACGTTGGAAGCGTCGCAGGCCAAGTTCGCGGCCAGGGCGCGCATCGTGACAGGCCCTCGGCGCAGCACGGTCAGTGTCTTGCCCTGGCTGGCGGTGAGGTTCTCACTCGCCGCCGCGGCGGTGAAGTCCCCGTAATAGACGCCGAGCGCCACCGAGAGCAGCTCCATGAGCTGGGCTCTATCGATGCACGGAGCTTCTTCCATACGAGCCACCTTATCCGTAGAAACTTGACTATCTCAAATATCTGCCTCTAGCGTGTGGGCATTGCTTGAAGTTCTCAACCATCGATGTTGTCAAGTAGCTCTGAGGAGTATGCAGTGATCGTCACCCCGTCCGAGACCTCCCGCACGGCCGAAATCCTGTCGCGGCCCGTCACGCTGAACGGACTGACCATCCCGAACCGCATCGTGATGGCGCCGATGACACGCATGTTCTCGCCGGGCGGTGTCCCCGGTGACGATGTGCGGTCGTACTACGCCCGTCGCGCCGCCGCCGGTGTCGGCCTGATCGTCACCGAGGGAACCTATGTCGGCCACCAGTCGGCCGGGCAGAGCGATCGTGTGCCGCGCTTCCACGGCGAGGAGCAGCTGGCGGGGTGGGCGAAGGTCGTCGAGGACGTCCACGCGGCGGGCGGCACCATCGTGCCGCAGCTGTGGCACATCGGCATGGTCCGCAACCAGGGCGACGAGCCCTATGCCGACGCGCCCGCCGTCGGCCCCTCCGGCATCCGCGTCGACGGCACCGAGGGCCTCGGCAAGACGATGACCCAGCGTGACCTGGACGATGTCATCAGCGCCTTCGCCGAGGCGGCCGCGGACGCCGAGCGCATCGGCTTCGACGGCGTCGAATTGCACGGCGCGCACGGCTACCTCCTCGACCAGTTCCTGTGGGCTCGGACGAACCGCCGCGAGGATGCCTACGGCGGCGACGCGGTGGCCCGGACACGGTTCGCCGCCGAGATCGTGGCAGCGGTCCGGTCGGTTGTCTCGCCCGAGTTCCCGGTGATCTTCCGCTACTCGCAGTGGAAGCAGGAGGCCTACGACGCGCGGCTCGTCGAGTCCCCGCAGGAGCTGGAGGCGATCCTGGCCCCGCTCGCCGCGGCCGGTGTCGATGCCTTCCACGCCTCCACCCGCCGCTACTGGCTCCCGGAGTTCGACGGCTCGGATCTGAACCTGGCGGGCTGGACCAAGAAGCTCACCGGCAAGCCGACCATCACCGTCGGTTCGGTCGGCCTCGATGGTGACTTCCTGCGCGCGTTCTCGGGCCAGGGCGCCGAACTCGGCAGCCTGGACAACCTCCTCGACCGCATGGAGCGCGACGAATTCGACATGGTCGCCGTCGGCCGCGCCCTTCTCCAGGACCCGGAATGGGCATCCAAGGTCCTGGCGGGGCGGATCGACGAGGTGAAGCCGTACGACGGGGCGGCGCTGAAGATTCTCAGCTGAGCGACTCGATGTCGGGCCGCGCGCGGTACGTCAGCCTGTGACGGCGCCGTGCGCGGCCGAGCTGACGAGCTTGCGGTACTTGGCCAGCACCCCCGAGGTGTACCGGGGTGGGAGCGGTTCCCAGCCGACCTTGCGCGCGGCGAGTTCGCTCTCGTCGATCTCGACGTCGAGGATGCGGTTGGCGACGTCGAGGACGATCGGGTCGCCGTCGCGGACGAACGCGATGGGCCCGCCGTCCACGGCTTCGGGCGCGACATGGCCCACGCACAAACCGGTCGTGCCGCCGGAGAATCGGCCATCGGTGAGCAGCAGCACGTCCTTGCCGAGGCCGGCGCCTTTGATCGCGCCGGTGATGGCGAGCATCTCGCGCATGCCGGGCCCGCCCTTGGGTCCCTCGTTGCGGATGACGACCACGTCGCCGGCCACGATCGTGCCGTCTTCGAGGGCGTTCATCGCGTTGCGTTCGCCGTCGAACACCCGAGCGGTGCCACGGAAGACATCGGAATCGAAACCGGCGCTCTTCACCACGGCGCCTTCGGGTGCGAGCGAGCCGTGCAGGATGGTGAGTCCGCCCGTCCGGTGGATGGGCCGATCGAGCCGTCGGATCACGTCGCCGTCGAGGCCGAGTTCGATATGGGCGAGGTTCTCGGCCATGGTCGCGCCCGTGACCGTCATGACGTCGCCGTGCATGAGACCGGCGTCCAGCAGGGCTTTCATCACCACGGGGATGCCGCCGACCTTGTCGACGTCGTTCATGACGTAGCGACCGAACGGCTTGAGATCGCCCAGGTGCGGCACCTTGTCACCGACTCGGTTGAAGTCGGCGAGGGTGAGCCCGACGCCGGCTTCACGGGCGATGGCCAGCAGATGCAGCACCGCGTTGGTCGACCCGCCGAGCGCCATGACGACCGTGATGGCGTTCTCGAACGCCTCCATCGTCATGATGTCGCGGGCCGTGATCCCCTTGCGCAGCAACCCGACGACGGCCTCACCGGACTTCTCGGCGTACTCGTCACGGCGACGGTCGGGGGCGGGCGGTGCGGCCGAGCCGGGCAGGCTCATCCCGAGTGCCTCGGCTGCCGAGGCCATCGTGTTGGCCGTGTACATGCCGCCACACGCGCCTTCGCCCGGACAGATGGCGCGCTCGATGCGATCGACCTCCGCCGGGGTGATCAGCCCCTTGATGCAGGCGCCGACAGCCTCGAAAGCGTCGATGATCGTGACGTCCTTGCCGTCGATATTGCCGGGCAAGGTCGAACCCGCGTAGAGGAACACGCTCGCCAGGTCCAGACGCGCGGCGGCCATCAACATGCCCGGCAGGCTCTTGTCGCAGCCCGCGAGCAGAACCGAACCGTCGAGACGCTCCGCCATCATCACGGTCTCGACGGAGTCGGCGATGATCTCGCGGCTGACCAGGGAGAAGTGCATCCCCTCGTGCCCCATCGAGATGCCGTCGGACACCGAGATCGTGCCGAACTCGAGCGGGTAGCCACCCCCGGCGTGGACGCCGCGCTTGACCGCCTTGGCCAGTCTGTCGAGCGACAGATTGCACGGGGTGATCTCGTTCCAGCTCGAGGCCACCCCGATCTGCGGTTTGACCCAGTCCTCGTCACCCATGCCGACAGCGCGAAGCATGCCGCGGGCGGCAGTTTTCTCCAGCCCGTCGGTCACATCGCGGGAGCGTGGCTTGATGTCGACGGGCTGTTCGGTGTCGTGTGCCATAGCGCAAGCCTACGAGCCCGGCTCGCGAAAACGCCAAGACGGCACCGCTGTGATCGGTGCGGGCCTACCCGACAGCGAGGGAGGACGACGAAGTCCCGATGGCGCCCAGGTCCGCGGGACCCCGGGCGTTGGCGATGGAACTGACTGTCGCGGTACCGAATACGCCCTTGCGGTCGTACATCGCCGCGGTGCCGACCGCGATCCCGTCCTGGGTGATCCGGTCGAGGCCGACCAGTCCGGCTTCTTCCCCTTCCGGAAGCCGGGTCAAAGTCAGGGTGGCGTCGGCATTGATGTATTCCAGGCCGTTGCTGCCCAGATTGGTGACCACATTCGTCACATCGGCCAACCCCGCGACGAACTGGAAGGGAGTCGGTTGCTCACCGACCACGACCGCGATCGGACGGTGCCAGATCCCCGTGCGTGCGGGGTTGTGATGTGTGCGGGCATCAGGGGTCCACCCCTGTTCCTCGCTGAAGTACACCCGATCCTGATCGGGTGAAGGTTCCCGTTCGGTCGGCGGAGGGTCCGCGATCGTATCCGGCGACCAGCAGATGCCGTCCGGTGCCGGTCCGGGGCGCAGGTACAGCGCGCTGGCTCGTGCGACGGGTCGGTCGTCTTGGATCAGGGTCGCATCGAACAATGACAGCCGACGGCCGTCTCGCACCACCTCGACGCGAGTTGTACAGGGACGCATCAATACTGGGCGAAACAGGTCGAGCGTCCACCGCGCCGGTCGCAAGTCGGTCCGCTCGCGAACGATCGGTTCTCGTTCCACCGCGCGCGCCAGAACCGCCCCGACGGCCATACCGCGCAGCTGCCCGCCGATCCATCCACTGCTCGCCTCGGGCTCGGGATGAAGGATTTCCGTGCGATCGGTCGGATCGGATTGTGCGCGAAAGAATGCCTGGCTCACCGGCGGACTCCTAGGACTCGGGCAGTCTCGCCTGATGCGCGGCACCGGTGGCACGCGACTGACAGATGCCCCAGATCTGAGAGTCGGCGATGGATCAATGATGCCTCGGTCGGAAGTGGGCGGCCACTCGGCTGGAGAAGATCACAGGGGGTCGGCGGCTACGGGACGGTGCTGTGCGCCACGATCGACGGCGCCGAAGCAGCCACGATCATCGAGCTCATGGCCGGATACGACGAGGACACCCGACCTCATTGGTCGACCGGGGCGACACCGGGGTCCGGACAACCCACCTCGGTCTCGGTGACGGCGAACGCGCTGTCGCGCGGTCAATCCGGTTGCGGCAGGGCAGGAGCCGCACCGGCAACGTCGAATCGCGTTGCCGTAGAGCCACTTCAGGACGTAGTACTCGCCGATCCGTGGGAGCCGCCGACCTGGCACGCTCGCATCGCCCTCGGCACCGAGACCGTCACCGACCTCGACCTGCCTTGACCGTGCCTCACTCGGCCCGGCGGGATCACGCGACTTCAGGTCGGTTCGATCGGCCCGCGGAGTTGGCGAGCCACCGCGCTGAACCAGCCGAGGTGGTAGCGGCCGCCCTCCGCGTCGAATCGGGAGCGCAACTCGTACCAGCGCAGCCCGGGGTGTCGATGGTGCACATCGTGCAGGTCGAAGCTGAGTGCGAATCGCTCGACCCCGCGAGGCAGACGCAGATTCATTGCCGCCATGGGTGATTCGAGCTCGGTACCGTAGTGGTAGGCGGTGTCCGACAGCGAGATGATCAGCGCGCGGCAGCCGATCGCGGCAAGCAGCATCCAGCCGTGAGCACCGTAGGCAACGAAAGCGGCGGTGTGGTGACGACGATCGCGGCGGCGTCGGTGCGGAACCGTCCCGGAACCACCGGCTGGGCAACCCGTTCGAGCACGAGACCGCCGACCGAATCCGGTGCTTCGACCCAGCGTCCCAGCGCGCGAATGGCACGCTCGGGCATCGGCGCGAGGAGCGATGCGAGCACTTCCAACAGGTACAGACCCGCGTCACCGGAGCGCTAGGAGCTCTGCTGATCAGGTTCGATATCCAGAAGGAGCGGGAACCAGCTGAGGGTCCAGGCGGCCACCGCGGTCGATGCCAGCACGTGGATCAGGTAGATCGTGCCGATCAGGCCGATACCGTAGTCGCGCATCCAGGCACCGAGCGGAATCAGTGCCAGCAGGTCCAGGCCGAGCATCAGTACCGACAGGAGCAGGGCCGGCGCTGCCCACGACGGTGGGCCGGGCTCAGCTGGAGCGTCGGCCGTGGCCTGGGTGGGCGGGGCGTCGAGCGGGTTCTCGTTGACCATGGTGTCCTCACGGGCAAAGCCGCTAGTGCGGCTGGAACGGTCGACACCGCGTCGTGTGCGTCCGATGGCGGGATGCTGCGTACTTGCTGAGCTGTCAGGTATTCGGGGTCGCAGACGGCCCGGATCGGCGCTCGAGGTGAAAATCTCGGCATCCGCAATCGATCGGCAACAGGAAGAGGACGGCCTGTAGTGCGGCAGCTCAGAATTCGGCAACCCTGATGATTCGTCACCGATCGGATTTTCGGTCGACTGGAAGTCGGGAGGGTCGGCGGATATGACGCCGGAGCCGGGCGTACGAGCGCCCGTCGTTGTTCCCCCTTCTACTGTATACACGATTCCGGGCCCTCATGAGGCATCAATTCTTGGTCCATAATCGCTCGCGAAAACCGAAACCACCAGGTGAGGAGTAGCGAGATGGCATTTGTGCTCGGGTTCGACGAGGTCGATCGGACGCAGGTCGCGATCGTCGGCGGTAAGGGGGCGAACCTCGGTGAGTTGTCGCGAATCGACGGTGTCGAGGTGCCGGACGGCTTCTGTGTGACAACCGAGGCCTTCGCGCGCACGGTGGCGGGGGCATCGTCGCTCGACGATCGGCTCGACGATCGGCTCGACGAGCTGTCGCGCCTCGAGCCGGGGGATCGGGCAGCGATCTCCGTGCTGAGCGAACAGCTGCGGCGCATGGTCGAGGAGCTGGTCGTTCCCGCGGAGGTCGCGGAGGCGATCCTCGCCGCGCATGCTCGGCTCGGAATCGACGGCGCCTACGCCGTGCGGTCCAGTGCGACGGCCGAGGACCTGCCCACCGCGTCGTTCGCCGGTCAGCAGGACACCTTTCTCAATGTCGTGGGAGCGGCGGCGATCCTCGAGCACGTGCGCCGGTGCTGGGGTTCGCTGTTCACCGAGCGAGCCGTCACCTATCGACTGCGAAACAGCTTCGACCAGAAGAAGATTCAGATGAGCGTCGTCGTACAGCGGATGGTGTTCGCGCGGGCCGCAGGCATTCTGATGACGGCCGACCCCGTCACCTCCGACCGAACCGTGGTCTCCATCGACGCCGGTTTCGGCCTCGGTGAGGCTCTCGTATCAGGTCTCGTCAATGCCGACGTCTACCAGGTTCGCGACGACCGCATCACCAGCAAGGCGATCGCCACCAAGAAAGTCGCCGTCGAGCCGGTGCCGACGGGCGGTACCCAGGTGAACGAGATCGCGCGGGAGCACCGAAACGAGCCGGTGCTCTGCGATGACCAGGTGCTGCGGCTCGCGCGGCTCGGCCGTCGCATCGAAGCACATTTCGGCAGCCCCCAGGACATCGAATGGTGTTCGGACGGTGATGGCTTCCGGATCGTGCAGAGCAGGCCGATCACCACTCTGTTCCCGATCCCCGTCGCCGCCGACGGGGAGAACCACGTCTATGTGTCGGTCGGCCATCAGCAGATGATGACCGATGCGATGAAGCCGTTGGGGATCTCGGTGTGGCAGCTGACGAGTAACGCGCCGATGCGCGACGCGGGCGGCCGCTTGTTCGTCGACGTCACCGCGATGGTGTCCGCACCTGCGAAAGGCGCCGCCTTGGTAGCGGGCCTCGGTAAATCCGACCCGTTGATGGGAGACGCGCTGCGGACAGTACTGGAGCGCGGTGATTTCGTTCGGCAAGTGCCAGAAGAGGATTCCGGCGCACCGGCCGCACCGTTCGGCATCGCAGCCGAGGAGATCGAGACCGATCCCGACATCGTCACCGAACTGATCGCTGAGAGCGAGGCTTCTCTCACGGCATTGAAAGGCGAGATCGCACACCTGTCCGGACCGGCGCTGCTCGACTACATCCGGGCCGATATCCAGGAGGAACTGCGCCGGGTTCTGTTCGCACCCCGCAGTTTACAGGTGATCATGGCCGCAATGAACGCCACGGAGTGGCTCAACGATCAGCTGCGAGAATGGCTGGGCGAGAAGAACGCCGCTGACGCCCTCACCCAGTCGGTTCCCGGGAACGTGACATCGGAAATGGGTCTGGCGCTGCTGGACGTCGCCGATGTGATCCGACCGTACCCGGAGGTGGTGGCGTACCTGGAGCAGATCGAGGACGACGATTTCCTGGTCGGTCTGGCCGATTTTCCGGGCGGCGACGAGACGAGAGCCGCGATCGAGGACTTCCTCGTCGAATACGGCATGCGCTGCGTCGGCGAAATCGACATCACCAGGCCGCGGTGGAGCGAGAGCCCCGCCACGTTGGTGTCGACAATCCTCGGCAATATCAAGAACTTCGGGCCCGGCGCGGGGAGGCAGCGTTTCGAGGACGGCCTTCGCGATGCGCGGCAGAAGCAACAACAGATTCTGCGAGCTCTACGGGCTCTTCCCGACGGGGAACAGAAAGCCGTCGAGACCGAGCAGATGATCGAGCGCGTGCGCACGTTCTCCGGCTATCGGGAGTACCCGAAGTACGGCATGGTCAGTCGCTACTTCGTCTACAAGCAGGCACTGCTGCGCGAGGCCGAACGCTTGGTGGAGTCCGGTGTGCTGCGCGAGGCCGACGACATCTTCTTCCTGCGATTCGATGAGCTGCACGAGGTGGTTCGCACGCACCGGGCAGATCAGCAACTCGTCGCCGCGCGAAAAGACGCGTTTCGCTCCTATCAGTCGCTCACCGCGCCGCGAGTGCTCACCTCCGACGGAGAAGCGCTCACCGGGGCGTATCGGCGCGAGGACCTGCCCGCCGACGCGCTGCCCGGCCTGGCGGTCTCGGCCGGGACGATCGAAGGCCGCGCCCGCGTGATCTCCGATATCGCGCAAGCCGACCTCACATCAGGCGACATCCTGGTCACCGCCTACACCGATCCGAGCTGGACCCCACTGTTCGTCGGCATCGCGGGGCTGGTCACCGAGGTGGGCGGCCTGATGACCCACGGTGCCGTCATCGCGCGCGAATACGGCCTGCCCGCCGTGGTCGGCGTGGAACACGCCACCGAGCTGATCCGCGACGGGCAGCGCATCCGGGTGCACGGCACCGACGGCTACGTCGAGATCCTGTCGCAGCCGTAGTCAAAGGTTTCGAGCCGTGAGATCGATTGCTGGGAAGGATGGTGGACGTGCGCGTCGGTGTGGTCGGTTCGAAAATGGGGATGTACCTGGCGACGTGGTGTCGCCGACTGGGCATGGAGGTGGTGGCCGCTTGCGATCGCGACCCCATCCGGCGGACCGAGGCGGCCGAGCTCCTGCCACAGGCGGGCGTGTTCGAGGACTGGAATGCCCTGCTGGAACACGACCTCGACGCGGTGGTGCTCGCCAACGACTTCGATCAGCACGCGCCCCTGGCCATCGCCTTCCTCGAACGCGGTATCCACGTGCTCTCCGAATCCGCCGCCTGTGTGGACGAGTGGCAAGCGGCCGCGCTGCTCGACGCCGAACGTCGCTCGTCCGCGACGTACTCCTTCGCCGAGAACTACGTCTTCCATCCCCATGTTCAGCTCATACGAAACGCTGTGGAAGCCAAGGAGATCGGTCGGGTGACGCTCGTGGAAGCGGACTATCTGCACGGGATGTCACCCGATGACGTCTCGAGCCTGATCGGCGATCCCGGCCACTGGCGAGGCCGCATCGAACCGACGGCGTACTACACCCACACCCTGTCGCCGATTCTCGCCCTCACCGGGGAGCTGCCGACCGAGGTGACGGCCTTTCACGTCGACTCCGCCGATGCCAGGGCCGCCGTGGTCATGGTGGTCCGGCTCAGCGGCGGCGGATCGGCCATCACCCGGCACGGATTCCTGCAGGGCGAACCGGACAGCCACTGGAGTCGGGTTTCGGTGCGCGGCACCGAGGGCCCGGCCGAATCGGTCCGCGCGCCCGGCGGGCGTGCGTGGTCGGTGCGCGTGCGCAAGGAAGGCTGGACCGATCGGGATGGCGTCACCCGCGACGAGGAACGCAGGCCCGCGCCGATGGCCCTCTCCGACGGCACGCTCGTCGAACCGAAAGCCGAAGGCACGGTCCGGATCCTGCAAGGCTTCCGGGCGTGCGTGGAGGAGGGTGCGCCACCGCTCGTACCGATCGGCCCGGCGGTAGCGGCTTCGCTGGTCGGTGTTGTGGGCGCCCGCTCGCTGCGGGAGGGATCGCGCCCGGTATCGATGCCGAACCTGGTGCTGTGAGCGGAGATTCGCTGTCGGGTGGACCGAGGTGCGGTGGGCTCAGTTTCGCGGCGATCGTCGTGCTGTCGGACGGGCCGATTCGATGCGGGCGGCGAGCTCGACCAGATCGGCCGCAGGGCCGGAGGGTGGGGTGCGGCGGTGCCAGATGGCGCGGAATTTCCGGGTCAGAACTATCGAATCGGCCAGGTCCACCTCGTGCAGGGTGCCCGCACGCAGTTCGTGGGCGACGATCAGACGGCTGACGACCGCGGGAGCGAGGCCGCTGCGGGTGGTCGCGAGAATCGCCGCGGCCGAACCGAGTTCGGCCGCGGGTCGCGCGGGGGTGCCGTGGATCTCGAGCGCCGCCCAGACCGTGTCCCTGGTTCCGGAACCCTTCTCGCGCCACACCAGTGGCGTCTCGGCGAGCTCGCGTGGGCTCACCGGCCTACCGCGAGTAGCCCACGGGTGGGTCGGTGCGACAACGACAACGAGCTCGTCGGCCACGAGTACCCGGCTACCCAATCCCGAGGGCGCCCGCGGTCCCTCGACGAAGCCGAGTGCGACGTCGCGATCGCGAACCGCCGTGGTCACCTGGTGAGAATTCGCTACATCCAGCTCGACGGCGAGCTCGGGTCGAAGCTTGCGCAATGCCGCCAGCCACTGCGGGATCCGGTGGTCGGCAATGGTCTTCGAGGCGATCACATGCAGTTGCGGTGACAGCTCGCGGTGCAGGACCGCGACACCCTCCATCAAGGCACGGCTCGCGGCCAGCACCGGCCGACCCAGTTCGACCACGGCCGAACCGGCATCGGTCAACGCCGAACCGGTGGGTCCGCGATCGAGCAGCCGCAGATGCAGTCGCCGTTCCAGCGCGCTGATGCGCATGCCGACCGCGGGTTGGCTGATGCCGTGTCGGCGCGCGGCGGCGCCGAGGCTGCCCAGTTCGGCCACCGACACCAGCAGATCGAGGACCTCCAGATCAGGAGTCCCCGGCGGCAAGCTCATAAGGAAACCTTACGAGGTGGTGGAAATCGGGGTCTACTCGGCGGTGGGCGCTCGCACCAGGATCAGCACTACCGCAAGTCGCGGTTCAGCACAGCTGAGGAGAACAACGTGACGTTTGTGATCGGCGCCGCCTGCGTGGACATCCTCGATCGGGCCTGCATCGAGGAGTGCCCGGTCGACTGCATCTTCATCGGCGATCGGATGGCCTACATCCAACCCGACGAGTGCACCGACTGCGGCGCGTGTGAACCCGCCTGCCCGGTCGAAGCCATCTACTACGAAGACGATCTGCCATCGGGCCAAGAGCAGTTCATCACCGAGAACGCCCGCTTCTTCCACGAACCGCTGCCCGGCAGAGTCGAGCCCCTCGGTCATCCGGGCGGCGCGACATCGGTCGGTGTCCTCGGCGTCGATACGGCCTATGTGCGGGCGTTCGAGGCGTAGTTCTCGAATCGAGGCGGCAAATCCCGCAGGTCGGCGTAGTTGTACGCCAGAATGTCGCCATGCGGACATTCGCCAAGATGGTGCACGCCGTCACTGCCGGGGTTCTGATCGTCGTGGCTGGTCACGGCGTTGCCGATGCCGCACCCACCGGGAGTGCTGACGGTCTGCTGCCGTGGCCGGCCGCCGGTCCGGACGGTGTGAACGCGTCGGGTGCGGCGTTGGCGGAAGGGCTCACCGGGATGGTGGTGTGGTCGCGCGAGGCGAACACCCCGGTCCCGATCGCCAGTATCGCGAAGGTGATGACGGCGGTGGTCGTGATCGCCGGCGGTGACCTCGAACGGCCGGTGACGGTGCCGCAGGAAGCGGGCGCCTACTGCGCCAGGGAAAACGGCAGCACCGCGGGATTGGTCGCCGGCGAGGTGCTCACCGCGCGCCAACTGCTGTACGCGCTGCTGCTGCCGTCCGGCTGCGACGCCGCCTACACCGTCGCCGAGTCGTTCGGGCCCGGCCAGGGCGGTTTCCTCGCCAGGATGAACGACACCGCGCGGGTCATGGGCTTGGCGGGAACACATTTCAGCGACCCGGCCGGCATGCCGTACCCCACCGACTACTCCACCTATTCCACACCGGCAGATCTCGTGGCGCTGGGTGTGCGCGCGATGAACCTGCCGCTGTTCCGTGAGATCGTCGGCGCGAGGAACTTCCACGTTCCGGCCGGGCCTGCCAACCGTGAGCACCACTGGGAAACAACGAACCGCATGCTCGACGAATATCCCGGCACCATCGGTATCAAGACCGGCAACACCGACGCGGCGGGTCACTGCTTGATGTTCGAGACGGTTCGCGCGGGCATCCCGATGATCGGTGTGGTTCTGCACAGCTCGGACCACAGCAGCGCAGCGGCCAGGCAGGACGCCGAGCGCATGCTGAACTGGGCCTACGACCCGATCCTGCGCGTTCTGCAGCCGATCGGAGGCTGACGACCGGCGCGATCCGAGCGCAACGCCTAGCATTCGGGATATGCGTGGTGGCAGATGGTTTCGGGTCCTCGTCTGCCTGATCGTGCTCGGCACTACCAGCGGCTGCGTGGGTGCGGTGGACCGGGCGCAATTCGAGGATCAGCTCCGAACGCGTGGCGGCGGTTTGGTGAGTGCGTTGCCGCAGGACGCCATCGCGGCGCTCACCCAGCGAACCGGCGTCACCGACGTCGAAGCGAACCTCATCATCCTCACTCCGCCGAACTCGACCCAGTTCCGCCTGACCTTGGACGATCAACCCGCCCAGATCACGCGGTTCATGGCCGACGACGCAGTGCTGGCCGCTCGGGCACCCACCGTCCGCCTGCGTGTGCGGCCACCTGATCGTTCGCGGCAACTCGACGACTATTCCTTCACCCTCGGGGATTTGAGCGCACCACGCCCGGTCCGGGTTTCCGCCTTCGACGATCTCGACGGCGAGGATTTCACCGTCAGCGAGGTGCCCGGCCTGTCGCGGGTAGAAGAGATCGTCGACACCGCCCTCGCCCGTAGCGAGCTGCCCGACGGCCAGGTCACCGTCATCGTGGTGAGTCGTTTCGGCCGCGAGATCCGCATCGTCGCCAACGTCTTGTCGCCGCGCTCGGAGATGGTCGTCGAATTCGACCGCACCGGCACATTCCTCCGAGCACAGCAGGTGTAGCGCATGCGACGCGTACTGGTAGCAGCGGTTTCCCTCGTCAGCGCCGCCGCTTTTCTGACAATTATTGTTGCCGTCGCCGTCTGGCCGGGCGAAGCGAAACTCACCGCACCGCTGTTCTGTTCGTCTCCGGCCACCGAGCCCGTGGTCGTCTCCGACACCTTCCACGACTCCGAAGGAACCTCGACCAACTACACGCTGTACTGCGTCAGCGACCGCGGTGTCCTCACCGACGAGGGCTTCGCACTACCCATGCTGGTGCTGTTCGCCGCACACGTCGTGATCTTGGGAACCCTGCTCCTGCTCGCCGCGCTGATCGGCCGCCTCGGGCACCGACCCGAACTGTCGGACGGGCCGTTCGAGCGCGTGCAGGACAGCTGACGGTCAACTCAGATCCTCGTCATCGCCTTCCAGATCGACCTGTAGATCCACCGTGAAGTTGTCGATCGACAGTGGCTTGCCCGACTCGGCCATCGTCAGCTTCTCGGTGCCGAGCCCGATTCGGTGCAGGAAAACCGTGGTGACGGTGGCGGCGGCTCGTGCCTGGTCGCGCTCGGTCGGCCACATCCGCGTGGAGCTGCCGTCGCCACAGTCCACGAAGCCGAGCTCGTCGAGGTGTGGGCGGGTGGATTCGGTGGTGAAGGCGCGCAGGCGGATCTCGGTCGGGGACAACTCGAGTTGGGCGTATCGCTCCGGTGTCTTGTCGCGGTCGAAGAAGTGCAGCACGAGCGGCTCGGGGCCGGGGCCGAGCGCGCGCATGGCGAGGTGAACGCTGCGCAGCAGATCGGTCAGTAGGCCGCGTAGATGACCGAGGGTATAGACGCTCCAGATCTCGCTGCCGCGGCCGTCCGAACCGGCCGGTGAGGCGGACCAGGTGAAGCTGACCTCGTAGTCGTCGGCGCTGTTGTACTCGATATCGTGCTCGTCAACCGGAATCCGGTCGTCCGCGTCGCCGAATTCGGGATAGTGGTACTGGGTCTTCCAGTGCCACCACCTGCTGTTGGCATCGGAATCGGTGGACTCGACCCGCACGGTCAAGCCTCCCCACTCGGAGAACTCGAGCGCACGCAGCGTATCGCCGTCGACCCAGCCGACACCGAGATCCGCCAGACCGCAATACCAGGTGGGCGGACCCCATGTCGCCACCGCGAGGTCCAGGTAGCGACGGAACTGTTCGGCCTCGATGGTCGCGACGGCGATGGACAGCTGCATCCGCTCGCTCTCGGCATACGGATCGTGGTCGTCGCGAATTCGGCCACCGGAGGGTGTGTGCGGGATGTCGACAGAACCGTCGCTGATCAGGGTCCATCCCGCGGTGCGGCACACCCGTTCGACGTCGGCTCGGACGAACGTGCGGAAGTCACCCGCACGCAACTGCGTCAGCAAGTCGGTGAAACGTCCGTCGGGCATGGTGTCCATACCTGAGCACGCTAGCGATGACCACCGACACGATTCCGTCCCGCAGATCGTGAACCGGTCTTCGGAAGCTGTTGCCGCGCTTGACTATCCGGACCGTCTGTCGGTGAAGGTCTCAGCCGATCGGGGGTACCTGTTCAGCAGAAACCGGCGCAGGTGGCGGGGTGCCGTCGCCGAAGGGGCGCCCACCCAGTTCCTCGCGATGGTGCGGGGTGAGCCAATTCGACAGGTCTGGCCCCGCGGGAACGATTCCGGTGGGGTTGATATCGCGGTGCACCACGTAGTAGTGCTCCTTGATCTGCCCGAAGTCGATGGTGTCGCCGAACCCGGGGGTCTGGAACAGGTCACGGGCATACGCCCACAGCACCGGCATCTCGCTGAGTTTGGTGCGGTTGCACTTGAAATGGCCGTGATAGACGGGATCGAAACGGGCCAGCGTGGTGAACAGCCGCACGTCGGCCTCGGTGATCGTGTCACCGACCAGATAGCGCTGCGTGCTCAGTCGATCGGCGATCCGGTCGAGGGCGGCGAAGAGCCGAGCGTACGCGGCATCGTAGGCGTCCTGATCGCCGGCGAAACCACACCGGTAGACGCCATTGTTGATGTCGCGGAACACGTCCCGGTTGATCTCGTCGATCTGCGCGCGCAGCGGTTCGGGATACAACTGCGGTGCGCCCGGCCGGTGATACGCGGTCCATTCCGTGGAGAAATCCAGGGTCATCTGTGCGTAGTCGTTGGTGACGACCTGCCCGGTCGCGATCTCGACGACGGCGGGCACGGTGATCCCACGCGGATAGTCCGGGAACCGGGCCAGATAGGCGTCGCGCAGGTAGTGGATGCCGAGGACCGGGTCGACCTCGCCCGGATCCAGATCGAAGGTCCAGCTCAGCTTGTCGTGGGTGGGCCCACACAGGCCCAGTGACAGCACCGGCTCGAGCCCGAGCAGCCGCCGCACGATCAGCGTGCGATTCGCCCACGGACAGGCTCTGGCCGCGACGAGTCGGTAGCGACCAGCTTCGACGGGGTATCCATCACCTCCGTCGGCGGTGATCCGCGTGGTGATGTAGTTGGTGTCGCGACGGAACTCGCCCGCCTCGACGTAGGTGCCCGCACCGGCATCGCTCACCGCCTCAGTCTCGCACACCCACGCGCCGGGCGAGTCGACCCTTCGGCTCGCATACGGACGAACCCGCCAGTAACCTGTGGCCCGTGATACCGATGGGCAAAGCGCCGGGCGGGGCGGCGCGACCACGCATCGCTCTGACCGCGGTCGCTGTGGTGGTTTTCGTGACGTTCCTCGACACCACGATCGTGAGTGTGGCGCTGGGGGACATCCGGCGCGATCTGAGTGCCGACGTGACGATGTTGCAGTGGGTGGTCAACTCCTACACCGTGGTGTTCGCCGGGTTGATGCTGGCGGGTGGCTCGCTGGGGGACAGGTGGGGGCGCAAGCGGGTGATGATCGTCGGTTTGGTGATCTTCTGCGCCGGGTCGGTGGTCTCCGCGCTCGCGAGCAGTGTCGCGGTGCTCATCGCGGGCCGCGCGATCATGGGACTGGGCGCCGCGGCGTCGGAACCGGGAACGCTGTCTGTGCTGCGCCATGTCTTTCCCGACGATCGGACTCGCGCCAAAGCCATCGGTGTGTGGGCGGCGGTATCGGGGCTGGCGTTGGCGGCGGGACCGGTGCTGGGCGGCGTGCTGGTCCACGCGTACGGGTGGCGCTCGATCTTCTGGTTCAACCTGGTGATCGCGGCGGTGGCGCTCGTCATCGCGCTGTGGTCGGTGCCGGAAAGCGCCGATCCCAGTCCGGAGCCCATCGACTGGGCCGGCGCGGTGCTCGGCGCGGCTGCGTTCGGGTCGGTGATCTATGCCGCGATCTCCGGTCAGGACCGGGGCTACACCGCGCCGTCGGTGCTCGCGTTCTTCGCGATAGGTGTGCTCGCATTCGTCGGTTTCATCGCCGTCGAAACACGAGCGCGCGCACCCATGCTCGACTTGCACTACCTACGCTTTCCCGCCGTGCGCAGCGCACTGCTCGTGGCCTTCGCCGTCTATTTCGGTATCTTTTCGATCTTCTTCTTCACCGCGCTGTATCTGCAAGTGATGCAGTCGTATTCGGGTGCGCGCACGGCCACGGTCTTCGCGCCGATGGCCGTCGCGATCGTGATCGGTTCGCTGCTCGCGGGACTCTGGGTGGCGAGGCGAGGTGCGCTCACCCCGATGATTCTCGGCTGCGTGGTCGGCGCGGGCGGGATCTTGCTGACCCGCCACATGCTGTCCGGGGAAATCCACGATCCTTCGCTGTCGGCCGCGATGGCGGTGGCGGGCTTCGGCTTCGGGATCGCGGTGGTGCCGTTGACGTCGGCCGTGATGTCGGGCGTCCCGGCCGAACACTCGGGAATGGCTGCCGCGGTGACCAATACGATGCGCCAGGTCGGCTCGGCGTTCGGTGTCGCGGTCCTCGGTTCGCTGGTGAGTGGATTCCTGTCCGCGGACCTGAAGGCGCGCATGAACGAACTGGGTTTGCCGACTTCGCTACAGCCCGACGCCATCCAAGCGGTGGAACTCGGGAAGATTCCCGAGGGCGTCGACATCGGCCCGTACCTGAAATACCTGTCGAAGGTTTCCGAGGTGCTCAACGCGGGCAAAGCGGCCTTCCATCACGGACTCGACGTGGCGCTGCTCGTTTCGGCGTTGATGATTCTCGCCGCCGCGGCCTTCACCGCCTTCGACGCGGCACGGCACCGTGCGGATATCACCTGATCCGGAGGTACGAATCACTAACTCGCAGAGGCTGTTCCGGCCGACGCTCTGTGCGTCGGCCGGAACCGACATCAGGCGCTGACCGAGGCTGTCACTTCACGAGTCAGTCGCGACGACCAGGGACACCAGAAGCAGCCGGGCAAGAACGGTCCGCATGCTTCGTCGAGGTGATCCTCGGTGTACACGATGCTCGAGTCGCAGACCTCGATGGCCATGGTGAAAAAGGTGATGGTGTCGGGATCCAGGTGGAAGTTCCACCCGGGGTTGTAGCTCTGCGCGGTCTTGCGGATTCTGCCCATGACGTGGATGGACATCGTCTCATCGCCGGACAGGATCCGCCGCGCCTCCGCGATACGTTGTTCGTTGTTCAGCTGGAAAATGAACTCTTTTCCGCTGTAGTCGGTGAATGCAAAGAGCGCCATGACATTTCCCCTTGTCGATGTGTTTCGAGCGAGCGGGAGTCGAGCGTGTTGCGAGGCCGAGTATATCGGCAGAATCGCGCGCGCATGAGCGCATCTGTGAATGAAATCTGTTGGGAAACAAGCGGTTTAGGGAAGCGGTCGGTTTCTGTCCGTGAAACGGGGCAACGGGGGAGTGCTCATCGGCGCGTCCCTGAGGCGAGCTCGTCTCGACGCGGTGACTGCCGTCCGGAATCCGCCTTCGCCGTGGTGATCAACTCCCGCACCGCCATCGCACCTCGCGCGACAGCGCCCGCGACCCGCCCGTCCGCGCCGATCAATACGGCCGACGGCGTGCCCCGAACCCGGTAGCGCAGGGCTGCCTCGTTGCCCTGCTGCACCAGCACCGGTATGTCGCCCACCTCCTGCGCGCGGCCCCAGGCGGCATGTTCGGTGAGATCACCATTGCCGACCAGCACGACCGTCAGAATCTCCCGGGCCCGTGATTGCCACCGTGGCAACTCACGAGCCAGCGCTGCGCACATCTCGCAGCCGGGATGAACGAACACCAGCAGTACTGCCTTGCCCGGCGCCAGGAGCGATTCCAAGCTGATCCGCCCACCCTCGACGGCCAGCAACTCGAACTCGGGCGCTACCGCACCGACCGGCAGACCCTCGGCGCCGAGCGTCGACAGCGCCTGTTCGTCGACTCGCCGACTCAGCGCGCGCAGCTCCCCGAGCGTCCAGAGCAGCACCACCGCCAAGATCACGATCAGTGCCAGCCCGGCAGCGGCCTCGGCGGGCAAACCGGCCGGAACCCGCGGATATCGCAGCGCCCCCACGGTGACCAGGGCGGCGAGTGCCATCAACAGTCCGTTGCGCACCAAAGTCGCGGCCCCGATCGGCCCCGCGCTCGCCGCCCCGAAGCAGGAGCAGTTCGGATGCTCACCCCGCAGCAGCAACCGCACGATCGCCGCGGTGAACCCTGCGAGCAGCAGCAACGCCACGCCGCCCGCGACCGCGGCCGTCCATGGCAACAGCACCCCGGCTGCCACCAGTCCTTCGGCTATCGGTAGTCCGATCGCCACGATGGGAACCCACCTGATGGGTATCCCGAAATCCGCCACCGCCTTCCGTGTCGCGGGCCCGTCCGCCAACTTCCCCCACGTCGACAGTCCGAAGGCCCCAGCCAGTACCAATCGCGAACCCCACACTCCGTATTCGATCAGCATTCCGGCACCATCCCACAGACGAAGCGGTCTGAAATATGATTTGCTGGAACAGCTTTCACCGCAGTCCGGGCGTGCTATCGAGAAGAGCCGTCCAGGCGTCGTTTGGACAGATCGACGCGGCCGGGCAGGACCATCAGTAGATCCTTCTTGACCTCGATCCTGCGCGTCGCGGCCCGAACCACCCGTGTTCCCGTCGCCAGATCATGGACCGCTCGACGACCGTTTTCGGTGACCATCGCGAGCACGCAGCTGACCGCGAATATGCCGAATCCGATCAGCGCCAACGCATTCAACACCGACGAGTCCGGGTTGCTGCCCGCGACCGACATGAAGAAGAACGGCAAGAAGATGATCAGCATCCGGACGGCAGCCTGACGTAGGCCGAGTCCAGGTCGAGCCCAGGCATCGGCGGGAACCACCTGTAGCCCGAGCAGGCCTTTGCCGAGCGTCTGTCCGTCTCGGCGAACCAGGAGGAAGACCTCGGGCCCGATATAGGCGGCGAAATAGCACAACCAGGCACCGACGCTGTAAACAACGTTCTCGTGCGTCTCGCCGATCGCCATCGCCGTGAGGACCACTGGCAGGCTCATCGGCAAGGCGATGAGAAAGGTGAGCGCCAGGCAAACCGCGAGGTCGATGAGTCTCGCGGCCAGTCGGCGGAGGAACGGAGCGGCTTGATACGGCATCTGACCTCACAGCGAACCGATGGTCGTCGAACCTGCTCGGCCGCTTGCGCTTTCACTGTGGCCGCCCGACCAAGGTTAGCGACTCCGCGCGGTGTGAAGCGCCGAACTCACGATCCGCCGACCGGGCCGGCTACTCCGAGCAGGGTCGTTTGCACCTGTAGAAGGTGGTCGATGTCGCCTTCGGTGTCGGCGACGGCGTTGCTGTAGAGGAAGCTCTCGCCGAGGCGGACCAGGGCGAAAGCCAGGGTTGTTCGGTCGATCGGAGGGCGGTATCCGTCCTGTTCCTGGGCGCGCTGGATGAGTCGCTCGACCAGTGCGACGCTGCCGCGATGCACCGGTCCGTCGGCCTGGGTGACCAGTCGAAGGGCCGCCGGTGATTCGTTCTGGAGATAGGTGCGCAGTGCCGGGTCGGCCGCCAGGCGGCGCAGTATTCGATCGAAGACTTCGGAGATGCGGTGGGCGCCGCGGCTGTCGCACTCGCTGTCGATCGCGTTGAGGAGGCGTTCGAACTGACGGGCTATGGCGAGACCTAGTAGGTCTTCTCTGGTGCCGAATCGGCGGTAGATGGTGGTGCGGCTGATGCCGAGTTCCGTTGCTACGGCATGTAATTCCAGACGTTCACCGCGAAGGAAGGTACGGATCGCGGTGTCGAGCACATCATTGGGGGGTGCGGTGGAGGACAGGAGCGGAGCCGACTGCGTATCGCGGGGCCGCGGTGCGTCGCCCGGCGCGGTCGGCTCATCGGGTAGGGATGGCTCTGCGGTCGGTGTTGTGCCCGCGTCGACCCCGCGCACGGCGGCCGGATCGAGATGGCGCATCGCCGCGACGATGATCGAGACCGTCAGGTTCGCGGCCGCGGTGAAATCGAGGTGCTGGGCGATGGCTTGCTGCACCCCGCGCACCCCGATGTCGGCGATCGCCGCCGCGCAGAAATCGGCGCTGGCGCCCCACTGCAGGTCGGCGCCACCGTATTCGTGCCGGATCAGTTCGGCGACGGTGTCGGCGACCGACTGGATCGTGGCGGTCCGTACTTCGTGTGATCGTCCCGCCGTCGGCGCTCCGAACAGCACGTGGAAGCCCTCGGCGTGGGTGGCGGCGAAGTCGAACAGTGCTCGCGTTGTCGTCGCGATGTGCCGGTCGAGATCGAAACCCTCTGCGCGCCGGTAGCTTTCCCGCATCCACTCCAGCAGGCTCGCCGCCTCGCGGCGCACACACGCGTCGAAGAGCTGTTCCTTGGTTCCGAAGTGCGCGTACAGCGTCGGTTTGGAGGTTTCGGCCGCAGTGGCCAGTTGCTCCATGGTGACGTTGTCGAAGCCGTGCGCGGCGAATACCGAGAGCACTCCGTCGAGCAGCGTGTCGTCGGATGGCCGCACCGCCGTGGAACGGCGGCGCGGCCGGTCGTCGGCCGACTCCGAATCGGACCTGGTCATGATGCAGCAGACTACCGTCAGCCGTTGCGCGGGTGGGCGAAGCAGTTGACCGGCACGCGGTTGGCTGGATCGAGGGCGTTGAGAATGTGCTGTGCGACAACCGGATCCGAGGCGGCGCCGGCATGTTCGAAGATCGCCAGCGGGCACTGGTCCTGCACGACGATATTGGTGACGTTCGCGGCGATCGGTCCCATGCCGCTGGTATGCGGAGCCACCACCTGATCCCAGCGGGTCATGATGAAGGTGTAGTCGATGTCGGCGGGGTAGGCGTCACCGGAGTTCACCGCGTCGAGGTAGTCGGAGCCGCTCGTCATCTGCAGGCTCGCGCCGAATCCGAATGCCTCGGACCGGAGTTGGAGATCGTCCCATACTCCGAGCAGGTCGAGGGCGCGGGCGATCAGCGCCTGACCGCCGGCTCTGGTGCCGTCGTTGAGCGGGGTCAGGTTCACCGACTTGGCGACCTTGGCCGCTCCGCCCAGGTACTTGATGTACCACCGCGGCATCACGGTGCCTTCCGAGTGGCCGACGAGGTCGACCTTCTGCGCTCCGGTAGCGGCGAGCACGCGATCCACGAACGGTGCGAGCTCCTGAGCCGATGATTCCCGCATCGACTTCGTGCCCGGAATCAGGTTCAACGGCACCGGTGCGGCCGGGTCGAGGCCGTAGTTCAGGGCGAATACGCAGTAGCCGTTGTTCGCCAGCAGCGGGGCGATGGTCGTCCAGTTGGCGGCCATCGTCGCGGTGAGACCGTGCACCAGCACCACCGGTTCCGGATGTTCGGCGCTCGGGCGGCAGTTCCAGTCGTTGGCTCCGGGCGGGGAGGCCCGGTCGACGAAGTGGACGATTCCGGGAATCAGCCCGTACGGGACGGGGTACTGCGGAGCGGCCTGCGCGGTGGCGGGTGCACCGGCAGCGGCGGCGCAGCACAGTGTCGCGGCCAGGATCAGCCGTTTCATGACGCCGGGGCGTCGGCGGTCGGTGGTTCGGGCGGGAGAAGACATGAGCACTCCTAGGACATCGTTGTACTGCCAGAAGTTCTAGCATGGCTTTACTGCAAGTAAAGCTATTTCGAGCAAAACTCGCGTATTTGCTAGAGATCGGTTGACACGACGGCGGGCTTGATGGAACGTCTAATCATATTCGTTCCATTCAAGGAGTAGTCTGACGTGTGCCCGGCATCCATGCACAACACCGGCAGTGCTGCCGAACTGACCATCGACCGCGTCCACTTGCGCGAATGGCTGATCTCGCTCGGTCTGCGGTGCGCGGGCCCGGTGGAGGTCGCTCGCATCGGTGGGGGCAATTCCAACCTGACGTTCCTGGTCACCGACACCGCCGCCCGTCGCTGGGTGCTGCGCCGGCCGCCGCTGGGCGAGCTGCTCGCCTCTGCCCACGACGTTGTCCGCGAGGCGCGGGTCATGGGCGCCTTGTTCGACACCGACGTGCCGGTGCCGCGGATTCTCGGCGTGGGTGCTCAGGACGGCGTCCCGATGGTCTTGCTCGAGCATGTCGAGGGGCAGGTCATCGAGGACATGTCTGTCGCGCAGCAGCTCACGCCCCATCAGCGTCGGGCCACGGCGCTGGCGTCGGTCCGCGCACTCGCGCAGGTGCACGCCGTCGACCTCACCGCCACCGGACTGACCGACCTGGCCGGACACCGTCTCTATGCCGAACGTCAGATCCGCCGCTGGTCCAGGCAATGGGAACAGTCCCGAACCCGGGATCTCCCGCTGGTGGATCAGCTCACCGATCGGCTGACCGTCGCGATCCCCGAACAGCGGGAACGGACGTTGGTGCACGGCGACTTCCACCTGCGCAACATGATCATCGCGCCCGGCGACGGTTCGATCACCGCGGTTCTGGACTGGGAGTTGTGCACCCTCGGCGACCCACTCGCCGACCTCGGCAGCCTGCTCGCCTATTGGACGGAACCGGGCGAACCCGGGGTCGCGGGATTCGAGATGACCACGCTGCCGGGGTTCCCCAGCAGGCAGGAACTCGTCGACGAATACCTCGACCACACCGGACGTGACCCCGCGGCACTGGCTTTCTGGCACGCACTCGGGCTCTGGAAGCTGGCGATCATCGCCGAAGGCGTGCGGCGCCGAACCCTCGACAACCCGGACAACAGCACCCATGCCGGGGCTCCGACGACCGAACAGATCGATCACCTCGTCGAGCTCGCCGACGTGGTGGCCACCGCTACCGGCATCTGATCACCAGCGCAGAAAGACGACAACCACCATGCAATTGGCACTGACCGGCGATGAGATCGCCTTCCGCAATCATCTGCGGTCCCTGTATCGCAACGAAGTTCCGCCCGAGATCCGCGATGGCGTGCGGGAAGGACGTGAGCTCAGCCGCGAGGCGCTCGTCACCACCCAGCGCATCCTCGATGCCAACCGCATCGCGGTGCCGAACTGGCCGCAACAGTGGGGTGGCCGGGACTGGACCCCGATTCAACGCCATCTCTGGCACGACGAGATGGCGCTCGCGTCGGTACCGGAACCGCTGACCTTCAATGTCGACATGATCGGCCCGGTCATCGCCCGGTTCGGCACCGAGGAACAGAAGGCCCGGTTCCTGCCACCGACCGCCAACCTCGACATCTGGTGGTGTCAGGGGTTTTCCGAACCCGAGGCCGGCTCGGACCTCGCCTCCCTGCGTACCACCGCGACTCGCGACGGCAACGATTACGTCGTCAACGGGCAGAAGATCTGGACCAGCATGGCCCAGTACGCGGACTGGATGTTCTGCCTGGTCCGTACCGACCCCGGTGCGGCGAAGAAGCAAGTGGGAATCTCGCTGTTGTTGATCCCGATGGATGCGGCCGGGGTCACGGTGCGGCCGATCGAGCTCATCGGCGGCAGCCGCGAGGTGAACGAGGTGTTCCTCGACGACGTCCGCGTGCCGACCGAACTTCGTGTCGGACAGGAGAATCAAGGCTGGACCTACGCGAAATTCCTGCTCGGCAACGAGCGCACCGGCATGGCCGCGATCGGACGCACCAAAGTCCGGCTGTCGACGATCAAAACGCGCGCCCGTCACACCCGGGTAGGCAAGGGCACGCTGCTCGACGACCCGCTGTTCGCCGCGCGGCTCACCGAACTCGAAAACGAAACGCTCGCACTGGAATTGATCCAGATCGGCGCGATCGCCGGAGCGAAGCAAGACCGGACGGCGCAGACGGCATCGATTCTGAAACTCCGTGGCAGCCAACTCCAGCAGGCCGCCACCGAACTGATGATGGAGGTCGCGGGTCCGAGCGCGCTCCTGCCGGACCACAACCGATGGACGGGCCGCAGCACCGCCGCCTACCTCAACTGCCGCAAGACATCCATCTACGGAGGATCGACCGAGGTGCAGCGCGGCATCATCGCCTCGACGATCCTCGGACTGTGAGCCAAGACCATGAATTTCGAACCGACTGCGGAACAGACGATGTTGCGCGAGACCGTCAGCGACATACTGGCCGACCCTGCGCACGTAGCGTCGGATGATCTGTGGGCCACCTTCGCCGACCTCGGGTTGCTCGGGCTGACCTTTCCCGAATCCGACGGTGGCCAGGGTGCGGGTCCGATCGAGGCCATGATCGTGATGTCGGAACTCGGCGCCTGCCCGGCCCGGATTCCGGTACTCGACTGCGCCTACCTACCGGGAAGCCTGCTGGTCGAGGCGGCCAGTCCTGGCCAGCGCCGCGAACTGCTGCCGAAGGTCGCGGCGGGGGACCTGCGGCTCGCGTTCGCACACGAGGAGCTGTGCTCGCGCTGGCCACTGCGAACCTGCTCGACGGCTGCGGTCCGGCGGGGCGCTTCGTGGCGAGTGAGCGGGCGTAAGTCGCCCGTTCTCTACGGTGCCGAAGCGGACCTGCTCGTTGTCAGCGCGACCGGGCCCGACGGTATCGGCCTGTTCCTCGTCGACCCGGCCGACGCGGGCGTGACCAGGCGTGGAAGTGCCACCCATGACGGTATGCGCGTGGCCGACATCGTCTTCGAACAGGCCGCCGCCGAGCCGTTGGCCGCGCTGGGTGCCGACTCGGCCATCGAAGCCGCCCAGGTCGCGGCCCAGGCCGCGCTGTGCGCCGAGGCTGTGGGCGCGATGACCGAGGCCTTGCGTATCACTGCCGAATATCTCTGTACCCGAAGACAGTTCGGTGTTCCCTTGCGCAGCTTCCAGGCGCTCACCCACCGCGCCGCCGACATGCACATCGCGGTTGCTCTCGCCCACGGCATGTCCGTTTACGCCTCGACGGCGATGGCCGACGGCCTGATCGACCAGACCGTGGCCTCGCGGGCGAAACTGAGTGTCGGGCGGTCGGCACGGTTCGTCGGTCAAGAAGCTGTCCAACTGCACGGCGGCATCGGAATGACCGAGGAACACCCGATATCGCGCTACTTCGCGCGGCTCACCGCCATCGAACAGACGCTCGGAAACTCTGATGACCATCTGCGATTCCTGATGGACCGGGTCGCCGAGTACGACATGGTCGACCTGTGAAGCCCGCGGTCACCGGGCGACCGGTCGTCGAGGTCACCGGCGGCAAGGTGCGAGGCCGGACCGTCGACGGTGTCAGCGCGTTTCTCGGAGTGCCTTTCGCAGCTGCCCCGGTGGGGCGGGCTCGCTTCCGGGCGCCCGCACCGGTGGTGGGCTGGACGGGGATTCGAGAAGCGGACGCGTTCGGGCCGACGTGTCTGCAGGGCGCTTACGCGCCCGCTATCGAACAAATATTGGGCACGTATCTGGTGGCGGGCACGGAATGCTTGAACCTGAACATCTGGACGCCCGACCCCGGCGGGGGCGGCCTGCCGGTCATGGTGTGGATCCACGGAGGTGCGTTCGTGCACGGGTCCAACGCGGTACCGGCGTACGACGGAACCGCCTTCGCCCGTGACGGGGTGGTGCTCGTGGCGATCAATTATCGGCTCGGTGCTGCGGGCTTCGCCGTGCTCGACGGTGCACCGGCCAATCGCGGCCTGCTCGATCAGCTGTTCGCGCTGGCCTGGGTGCGTGAGAACGTGCGGGCGTTCGGCGGAGATCCCGACAACGTGACGGTGTTCGGCGAATCGGCGGGTGCGATGAGCATCGCCTCGTTGCTGAGCTCGCCCGCCGCCCCCGGGCTGTTCACACGGGCGATCATGCAGAGCGGCAACGGCGGCGTCGCGGCGACCGTCGACGATGCTCGTGTGCTGAGTGGCGAACTCGCTGAGGCATTGGGTGTGCCCGCGACCGCGGAAGCCTTCGCGGCAGTGCCACCGTCGGCGCTGCTGGCCGCGCAGGAGTCGGTCCGTGCGGCCTTGGCCCGCGATCCGGACCCGGCGCGCTGGGGGGAGTCGGTGCTGGTCGCAGGGGCCGGCATGAGCTTCTTTCCGGTCGTGGACGGCGATGTTCTTCCCGCGGTACCCGTCGAAGCGATCGCGGCGGGATCTGCCCGTGGCATCGCCTTGCTCGCGGGCTGCACCACCGAGGAGTTCCGGCTGTTCACGGTGCCGACCGGACTCGGGGACGCGATCACTGTCGACGCGCTGCCGTTCGCGCTCGCACGCTTCGGTATCGGCGCTTCGTCGATCAGGCCGTACGCCGTCAACCGTCCCGAGGCCACTGCCGGGGACCTGTTCGCGGCGATGGTGACCGACGCGGTATTCCGTGGTCCCACCAGGGAACTCGTCGAATCGCAGACCGCTGTCGACACTCCGGCGTTCCTGTACGAGTTCGGGTGGCGGCGCGCGGATCTGGGTGCGATACACGGACTCGAGGTGCCCTTCGTCTTCGACACCTTGGCCGCGGCGACCAGCATCACCGGTCCGAATCCGCCACAGCGGATCGCTGACGAAATGCACTCGGCCTGGATCGGTTTCGCCACCCATGGTGACCCCGGCTGGCCCCGCTACGTCGAGGACAAGCTGGTCATGACCTTCGGCGAGCCTTCCTCGGAGCTGGTCGGCAATCCGCGTGCCGAGGAAAACGCGACGCCCCACCAAGGACGACAGGACTGACCATGGCAAATCTTTTCGATCCCGTCCGGCGACATGCCGATACCCACCCCGACACGGTGGCCGTTCGCGGCGAAAGCTCCGTCCCCGGCGACTTCGCCGCGTGGACCTATCACCAATTGCGTTCGAGGAGTATCAATTACGCCGCGGCGCTGGTCGCGTCGGGGCTGCGGGTCGGTGATCGCATTCTGCTCGTCGCACCGTCGGTGCCCGAATTCGTCGTCGCCTACCTGGGGATTCAGGTGGCCGGTGCCGTGGTGGTACCGATCAACACGATGTCGACCCGGCACGAAGTCGACTACGTCCTCGACGACGCGGGCTGCGCGCTCGTCATCGCCTGGCACGCACTCGGTCCCGCCGCCTCGTCGGCGGCACAGGCGCGCGGCGTGCAGGTCTGGAACCTGAGGCCCGGCGCGGATGCGGGTCTCGCGTCGACGGAGGTTCGTGACCGTGACCCCGACGACACCGCGGCGATCCTCTACACATCGGGCACCACCGGTCGTCCCAAGGGCGCGCAACTGACCGTGTCGAATCTGCTGTCCGCAGGCGAGATCGGTGTCGCGTGCAGCCGTTCGACGCGGTCGGACCGCACGGGCACAGCGCTGCCGCTGTTCCATGTCTTCGGCCAGGCCTCGGTGATGATGACAACCTTCACCGCCGGTGGGTCGCTGTCGTTGCTCTCCCGATTCGACGCGCAGGCGATGACAACGATGTTGCGCCGCGATCGGCTCACCGTCATGGTCGGCGTACCGACCATGTGGAACGCGATGCTGCACACCGCGGGCGACGCCGACTCCGCCGACTTCGCCCACCTGCGGATCGCCGTCTCCGGCGGCGCGTCATTGCCCGTCGCGGTGACCAGGGAATTCCAGGCGCGCTTCGGCTGCACCCTGCTCGAGGGGTACGGGCTCACCGAAACCACGGCGATGGGCACCTTCACCGACATCGAGCGGGGTGCGAAGGTCGGCTATGTCGGTGGCGCGACACCATTCACCCGGATCGAGGTCCGTGACGAGGCGGGCCGCCCGTGCCCGCCGTCGACCATCGGCGAGATATTCCTCCGCGGCGCGACGGTGATGAAGGGTTACTGGGAGCGACCGTCGGACACCGCCGACGTTCTCGATCACGAGGGCTGGTTGCGCACCGGGGACCTGGGCGCCGTCGACGCCGACGGTGACCTGCGCATCGTCGACCGGGCCAAGGACCTGATCATTCGTGGCGGGTACAACGTCTATCCGAGCGAGGTCGAGGAGATCCTGTTCGCGCATCCCGATATCGTCGAGGTGGCCGTGATCGGTGTTCCTGACGACCACTACGGCGAGGAGGTCGCCGCCGTCGTCGTGCGCCGCCCGGAGTCCGTGCTCGATGCCGCCGACGTGTCGGTGTGGGCGCGAGAACGGCTCTCCGCGTACAAGATCCCGCGCGTGATCCAGTTCGTCGACGCCTTGCCCAAGGGTGCCACGGGCAAGATCCTCAAGCGGGCCATCGACCGGCGAACCCTCGGTGGAATCGTCTGACAGTAACAATGTTACTCTCTACCGGGCGCTGGTGTGACAGGCATCATGATCTGCTTCTCCGGCGACCTGAGTCACTGCGGCGACGATGCCGGTCAGTGGTGTCGACTGAGAGGTTCTCGATGAAGCGACAGGATCTTCGACAGATGTGGCCGCAGGCCGGGCGCATCGTCGCGGTGTTGGTCTTGGCTTGTGCCACGGCGGTGGCCGGTGTGGTGACGGATGCCGGTGAGGTCTCGGCCGAGCCGATGAGCTCGTTCTACACGCCGCCGGACCAGATTCCGCAGGAACCGGGCGCGATCATCAAAACCCAGCCGATGACCTTGTTTGTCACACCGCCCACCGAACAGGGGTGGCCGGGCCGCGCGCAGCATGTGATGTACACGTCGCGACTGCAGGACGGTTCCCCGGTCGCGGTGAGCGGGACCTACATCGAGCCGACCGGACCGTGGCAAGGCGCGGGACCGCGCCCGACGGTGGTGATCGGCCCCGGCACTTCAGGTCAGGCCGACCGTTGCGCGATGTCGGTGGCGTTCTCGACCGGGCTGGCAGTGTCCACCCAGCCGTTGGGGGTGTCGGCCAACCAGGAGTTGCCGTCGTCAGTGGTGTGGAGCGGTCTGGGCGCGCGAGTGCTGGTGACCGATTACATCGGCCTCGGCACACCCGGCATGCACACCTACGCCAATCGGTTCGACAGCGGACACGCGATTCTCGACGGTGTTCGCGCGGCCAACAATCTGGGCGGTGTCGGGCCGGAGACGCCTACCGTGCTCTGGGGCTACTCCCAGGGCGGTGGCGCCACCGCCGCCGCCGCGGAGATGGCTCCGACCTACGCGCCGGAACTGAATCTCAAAGGCACCTGGGCCGGCGGACCTGTCGCCGACCTGACCGCGATCCTGGACAAGATCGACGGCGCGCTGATCGGCGGCGCGATCGGATTCGCCGTCAACGGCATGCTCGCGCGCTACCCCGAACTGCACCGTGCGGTCGACAAGGTCACCAGCCAGGCCGGGCGCGACATGCTCGAGACCTTGAGCAATTCCTGCATCGCGGACGTGATCACCTACCACCCGTTCCTGAAAACCTCATCGCTGACCAACGACGGCCGACCGTTGTCCGCCCATCTCGCCGAATTGCCCGAAGCCACACCGGTACTGGCCGAACTGCGCATCGGTAACTCCACCCCGGCCACGCCGGTCCTGATCACGAGCGGTCTCAACGACGACACCGTCCCGTACGGGCAGGCTCGCCGACTCGCCGAAGACTGGTGCGCCAAGGGCGCGACGGTCACCTTCCGCACGAACGATCTGCCGCCGATCCTGCCCGGAACCACCATCCCGAATCACTTCGGGCCGGAGATCATCGACGGTTTCGGTCCTGACAACGCGTTCACCTATCTTCTCGATCGACTTGCGGACAAGCCGGTCTCCGGCTGCAGTATCGACTGAACAAGGGATGAGGATCACCGAATGTGGTGATCGGGTCGGGTTTTCAGCACCTGCCGGACGGCCTCGGTCAGCAGTGGGGCATCAACGCCGACCGCATCTACGTCTGGAATGACCCGACCGCGCAATTCGGTGGGCCGCAGGGTGGGCCCCGCGGCCGGACTGCTCGACACCAACACGCTGTTCCCCTCCACCTGGCATCTGCTCGGCGGGGCGAGCATGGGTTCGGTGTGCGATCTGAACGGGCGCGTCCACGACCAGCCGGGTCTCTACGTTCTCGACGCTGCGCTGCTGCCGGGCAGCGCCGCCGCATGCAACCCGTCGATGACCATCGCGGCGGTCGCGGAGCGGGCCGTGGACAATCTCGTCGCCGAGGATGTGGGCATCCGCATCTGAGGGCGGATCGCTTCGGTGGCAGGACAAGTGGATGGACTACTGTGACATGGTGGCCAGAAAGGGCGAAGGTGATCCTGCGCGCAAAATCACCGAAACCACCCTGTCGCTGCTCGAATCGGAAGGTTACGACGCGGTTCAGCTGCGCCGGGTGGCCCGCCTCGCGCAGGTATCGCTGACCACGGTCTACAAGCTGTACCCCACCCGTGACGAACTCGTCCTCACGGCGGTCGCCCACTGGATGGCCACCAACACCTACACCGAACTCGACCCGCCGCGAGTCGGCGAATCGCTCGCCGATGTGCTGATACGGGTGACCCGCTACGTGTTCGAACCGTGGGAGCGTCACCCCCGGATGCTGGCCGCCTACTCGCATGCTCGTTCCGGTCCAGGCGGGCAGCGACTCGACGCCCAGGGTTTCGCCGCGGTGTTGCCCGCCGTCGGCACGATGTTCGCCAGTCTCGACGAGGACTACGCCGCCGATCTCGCCCTCGTGCTGACCAACATGGTCTACGCCCTGCTGGGACGTTTCGCGCACGGAGATATCGCGATCACCGAGATCCTGCCCGCACTCGAACGTGCCATCGTCCGGTTGACGCAGAACAACGCTCCGTTCGCCGGGGCTGCCGACCGGGTCGCCGAACCGGGTGCGACATCGTTCGAATGGATTTCCGGCTTCAGCTCGCCGTATTCCCCGGGGACCGAGACCGGCGAGTCCTAGCCCGGGAACCGCCGGGCGGGTGGTGGCTCGGGCAGGTTCGGCTGGTGGTTGCGCAAACGTTTCCGCGGCTCACCGGAGCAGTTCAGGCTCTGGCAATCCCGACACGGGATCCTGGAGATTCGGCGCCGACGCCGATGTCCACGAGGAGGAGCCCGAGCGGATGCATCGCCGCAACCACGAGTTCAGTCGGCGCAGTGTGCTGTATGCGGCGGGGGCGGCGATCGCGCTGGCGGCGGTGGCGCCGCCGACACCGGCGGGGACGATCATCCGGGGCCGTTCCCGCGACCTCGGTGCGGGGGAGCGGGCGGATCTGGCGGAACAGGCGATCGTGGCGCGACATGTGCGCTCGCTCTGGGGGCTGCCGCAGCGCCGGTTGGGTGCGCTGGTGTGGCCGGCTGATCTGGCGGAACGGGCATTCGGGCGATGGTGCTACTGGTGGCAGGCGCATCTGCTCGACTGCGCGGTGGATGCCACCCACCGCGCACCTACCCCCGACCGCGTCGATCGGGTGGTCGCACTCGCACGGGGAATCCGAACCCGCAATGTCACCGGATGGACCAATCGGTATTACGACGATATGGCGTGGCTGGCGCTGACGCTGGAACGGGCCGACCGACTACTCGATATCCGGTTCGACGACGCGATCGGCGATCTGCGGGGCGCTTTGAACGATGGATGGAACCCCGACGTGGGCGCGGTGCCGTGGCGATCCGGCGACGATTTCTACAACACCGCGGCGATCGGTCCGACCGGTCTCGCGATGGCTCGCCTCGGCGACATGTCCCGCGCCGGTGAACTCGCCGATTTCCTGAACACTCGACTGCGTGACACCGACAGTGGCCTGATCCACGATGGTGTCCACGAGCCCGGCGGCCAGGTGGATCGCACCGTCCACACCTACTGCCAGGGCGTGACCATCGGGCTGGAAACCGAATTGGCTGTGCGCACCGGCGAATCGGGGCACCGCGACCGTGCGGCGGCACTCGTGACCGCGGTCGAGCACCGGCTCACCGACACCGGAGTGATCGCCGCGTCCGCCGGCAACGACTCCGGGCTCTTCATGGGAATCCTCGCGCGCTATCTCGCCGAAACCGCACTGGCACTGGGCAACACGACCGCCGCGAATATCGTGCACGCCTCCGCCCAGGCGGCCTGGGCGCATCGCGCCGAAGTCGACGGTCTGCCGCTGTTCGGTACCGACTGGAACCGTCCGGTCGTGGTCCCGGACCATCCGGGAGTCTTCCTCCAGCTCGCCGACACCTCCGCCGCGTCGTCGGCGAATCTGAGCCGCGACCTGTCGGTGCAGCTGAGCGGATGGATGCTGCTCGAAGCCGACTACCGGCTCACCGCCGCGGGCCGCTGAACTCACGGGCCCATCAAGGCATTTCGACTGTCTCGGCTCTGGCGATCTCGTTGATGGCGCGCTGAATGGATTGCTGCGGCGAGGTGCGGGC
Organism: Nocardia salmonicida; assembly: GCF_036142455.1. Lineage (NCBI taxonomy): Bacteria > Bacillati > Actinomycetota > Actinomycetes > Mycobacteriales > Nocardiaceae > Nocardia > Nocardia salmonicida. Next base: position 2,481,384 of record NZ_CP108014.1, on the reverse strand, counting down.
CAGATCGGCGAGGTATTCGATCAGCAATACCGCGGCGGGTTGGGGGTTCGTCCAAGCGCGGTCCGTTTCCGCGGACTCGTCGACCCCGAGCGCCCCGGTGAGCGCGCTGACGACCGCGGTGACATCGAGTCCGGACAGCCACGGAGCCGATCGCCGGACCACTGCTTCCAGCACGGCACGCACATCGTCACCGGTGAGACCGTCCGGATGGGCGGTCTCGAGCAGCTCTCTGACGATCGCGGCCAGCACCGAGGTGACCTGATCGGCGGGGAGTTCGGACAGGTCCGCGGTGGTCGCACGGAACCCGGATTCGTCGGCCGCCTTCGCCGCGGTGACGGCGGCCTCGATGGCGGTCGCGATCGCGCGGGCTGACGAGGGCCAATCGGACGGCCACATGGGTAGTTCTCCTCGCGGGTCGGCGCACGGCCCCGTCAGACTTCGTCCGGGGATGCCGTCAGCGTAGTCAGCGGCCGGTGCCGACCCGATGACGGTGCGCGTGATCGGGTAGCCCGCTACTCGCGCGTGGGGGTGGGTCTTCGGCCCACGCTTCCCAGAGGGGCGACGGACTCCGCCGTCGTCGAACCCGACACAGGAAGCGCGAGTCCCGTGATCATCGACGACACTGTTCCGTCGGCCGTCGACACCATCGACACCGGCGAATTCCATTCCGGCCCGGAGGCGGGATCGACGTTGATCGGCAGCGTCACGCATGGTGTGCGCGAACTGCGCTACGCGGCGGTCGACGATCTCGCGATCTTCGAAGGCGACGTCGTGCTCGGCACCGTCGAAGAGATCGATGCCCGCCGTCGGCAGGAAGGCGTGGTGATCTCCGGCTCGGTATTCCGCTGGCCGAATGCCGTGGTCCCCTTCGAAGTCGACCCTGCTCTGCCCGGCCCACAGCGAGTTTTCGACGCGATCGCCCAGTGGAACTCACGCACCAGGATCCGATTCGTCCCGCGCACCGGCGCCCACGGCGACTTCGTGCGATTCGTGCCGAGCATGTCGAGTCGGTCGCCGGTGGGGCGGCAGGGTGGACGCCAGACGATCGAACTAGCCGCCACCGCACCGGTGGGCACCGTGGTCCACGAAATGGGGCACGCGCTCGGACTCTGGCACGAACAGAGCAGGGAGGACCGCGGCAATTTCGTCGCGGTGCGGCTGGACCGGGTCGATCCGGCCCACCGGCACAACTTCGACCAGCACATCAGCGACGGCGACGACGTCGGCCGGTACGACTTCGGCTCGATCATGCATTACCCCGCGACGGCGTTCAGCACCACGGGGCAGCCGACGATCCTCGCGCGCGTTCCCCTGCCGCCCGGCGTGACGATGGGCCAGCGCTCCGCGCTCTCGGCAGGTGATGTGAACGCCGCCCACGCGATCTACCCGTGACATCGGCGCAGGTAACCTGCTCGGTGAAGTCGAGTGGTCCACTACTCGTGCCCGACACCGCGCCCGCGCCCACGCTGAATACCCAGCACACATTTCTCCGGGCGAGGTGACCCATGGATACCGAGAGTGAAGCACGCACCGCCGCATGGCATGAACAGATGGATGCCGCATCGCGGCGATTCGACGACACCGAGGCCGAACGCGACGAGGTGACCCGCCGCCGTGAGGTGAGCGAGTCCGATGTCGTCGACACCGAGGAGCAGATTCTCGCCCGCGCCGACCGACTGCTCGTCACTGGTGAGGTCCCGGCGCAGGCGGTGATCGAACTGGGCAGGCAGGAGCCGGTCGGCAGCATCCGCTCGCTCGAGCGGGTCATCGGCTTCGCCAACGAACTACAGGCCGTGAACTTCCTGACCCGCGGTGCCAGAGCCGCCGCGGCGGTGGCGCGAATCTCGCTGGCCGACAACGGGCGTGAGGTTCCGATGTGCACCGGTTCGTTGGTGTCACCACAACTGTTGCTCACCAACAATCACGTGCTGCCCACGCCGGGGGCGGCCGAATCGGTGGTGATCGAGTTCCGCGCGGAGGCCGACATCGACAATGTTCCCGGACCGACGACGCGCTTTCGGCTCGCGCCCGCCGACTTCTTCGTCACCGACAAACACCTCGACTACACCGTGGTCCGGGTGGCACCGGGACCCGACGGCGCCGCACCCGGTACGACGTTCGGCTGGAACCCGCTGATCGCCAAGCCGGGCAAGATCGTGATCGGCGAGGCGATGAACGTCGTCGGGCATCCCTCGGGGCGGCTCAAGGAAATCTCGATCCGGCACAACCGCCTCGACCTGCAACTCGACGACTTCCTGCACTACGCCTCCGATACCGAGCCGGGGAACTCGGGCTCGCCGGTGTTCAACGACCAGTGGGAGATCGTCGCGCTGCACCACGCCGGAGTGCCGAAGAAGGACGACGAAGGCCGGGTGTTGCGCAAGGACGGCAAGCTGTGGCAGTCCGGAGACGGCGACGACGCGATCGACTGGATTGCCAACGAAGGCGCGCGGGTGAGCGTGCTGCTCCATGATCTGGGATCGCGCCAGTTCGATCCGGCACAGCGTGCCCTGCTCGACGAACTCGGGCTCGCGGCAATCCCACCGCGTGAAGCGGCGACAATGCCGGTGCCGCAACCGACCTCGGCTGACGAGAGCATGGTGCGCGGACTGCGTGGCAAGTCGACCGCGTTCGGCGGTCGCCGCAGCGTGCTGTTCCTGCACGGGCGCGGACAACAGGGTCGCGACCCGGTCGAGCTGCGCCGCAACTGGACAGCCGGCTTGAACAAGGGACTCACCCTCGCCGGTCTGAGCCCCATCGACCCTGTCGACGTCTACTTTCCCTTCTATGGTGACCAACTCGTCGAGAGCATGGACACCCGCGAGGCCGTCGCCGCAGGTCCGGCACTGTACGAGGACCTGGTCGCCGAGGCGGCGCACCGTGCGGGGATGCCGAACGTCGACGAAGTGCCCGCCGACCCGCAGGCGCGGGAGCTCTTCGGCGGATTCGGTGCGGTGGTTCTGGGGCGACTGCGCGACCAGCTCAGCTGGATCGCCGCCCGCAGCGGCCTCGACTCCGCGCTCATCGGCGCCATCTTCAAAGACGTCGCCGCCTATCTCGACAACGAGCGGGTCCGCAAGAGTGTGCTCGACACGGTGCTCATCGATACGCCCACCGGGGGCGAACTGATCCTGGTCAGCCACAGTCTCGGCACCGTGGTCGCGATGGATCTGCTCACCCAGTTGCCCCGCGAACTGAACGTGCGCCTGCTGGTGACGGCAGGTAGCCCGCTCGGGTTGGACGGGGTGTACCGCAAGCTGCTCGGTGGCGGCGCGAGCAGGCCCGAACGGGTCGGCGAATGGCTCAACACCTGGTACGCCGGTGACCCGATCGCCATCGGCTGCCCGCTGCGTCAGGCCTGGGGTCCGGATCTGCGTGACCTCCCGGTCGAGAACCCCAAGGAACGGGCGCACGACATCACCGAATACCTCGCCCATGCCGCGGTGGCTGCCACGATCGGACATGTGCTGTCCGCCTGAGCGACAAGGCAATTCATACCCCGACACCCTCACTGGTTATGGCGTGAACGGGCGCTGGTCGAGGAGATCGGCGCCCGCGTTGATCGTGAACAGGTTCGGAACCTGATCAGGCGGCATGATATTCATGATCTGCCGGTGGAACTGGGAATACCCGGCGGTGAAGGCACCGTTGCCCCAGACCTCGAGCAGCGAGCCCGTGAACTGCCCGTTGACCGGTCCGTCATAGGACAGCTGAGAATCCTGGCAGCCGGCGAGTGCGCCGACCCAGCCGCTGTAGGCGGCGGGATCGACCCGGTTCAATCCGATATGCACAGAATATCCGCTCACTGCCGTTCCTCCATCCAGAGATAATGATCGCCCGAGGTGAGCGCTCACTTCGTTGCCCCTCGATCCTGCTGCGGCCGTGCGGAACTCGATAGCGTGGCGGACTACTCGAATGCGAAATTGTCGGCACCGAACCCGCGCGTATTCGCGTAGTGGATTACGCGTTCGCGCGGATGTGATCGCGCGCGAGGATAGCTCCATACAGTGTTTTCGCTGAGAAAGGCAACGAAATGTTGGAGATGGATACGGAGGACGCGGTCGTGGCAGCGAGCGCCGATACCGAAGAGGAAAGGTTCGAGTCGGCGAAAACCGGCTACGGTGCCGAAGAGGCAGCTGTGCGGGCGATCGGCCAGACGAATATCACCTCGATCTTCTGGGCTCAGAAGATTCTGCGCACCCACGGAACGGGTGCCTGGGTATTCGGATTCCCGAGCGCCGACGTGCGCGCCGACAGCCAGGTCTCGGTCAGCCTCACCGAGATCGATACCGACAACACCCCGTTTCTCGGGCCGGCCACCACGCAGGTCATGAACGTTGTTCCACACGCCGACGGAACCATGACGGTGCGGTATCACGTCGGCTGGAACAGCAATATCAGAGTGCTGTTCAACTTCATCATCGCCAATTGAACAGCCGCGATGGCAGTGCCAGGGGTCGGTCCGATGCCGAGCCGAATCGACAGCGTGGTCGATTCGGACCATCCGGGGCCCGTGACAGTCGCAGGGCGGGTCTGCGTCGCCGACGAAGTCGACCAGGACCGGCCATCGACCCCCCTGCCGAGAGAGCTACCCGGGCCTACGTGCTGCCGCCAGTGCGGTGAGCACCTGCTCGGTTTTGGTACCGCCCGTCGCGATTGTCAGCCCGAGCGCGTGCAGCGCGGCTTCGAGTTCGCGCTGGGCGTCGACCGCGCGCAGATGCAGATCCACAGGTGAATCGCCCTGTCGGGGCACAACTGTCAGTGACAACTCGACCAGATCGAGACCGGCGGCGGTCCACCGTTCCACGTCGGCCCGCAGATTTCCCACCGGCACCCCGGCCCACCGTGCCGAAGCGACCGGGCCCATCGCGCACAGATGATCGACCGCGATGCCGGGAGGTGTGCAGCTCACCAGGAACTGCCGCTGGGCCGAGGTCAGCGTGTCGGTGACATCGATACCTCGGGCCACGGCAGCGCGCAGGGAACCGGGGGACCGCAGGCTGACCGCCGAGGCCGACAGCATCCGCCGGTCGCCGGACCAATCGCTTTCGATGCGGTATCGGACGCCGGGCCCGGAGAAGGGCGCCGCCCAGCGACCCGCCAACTGGGATCGCAGGCACGGTCGCAGCTTGACGGTGAGATCGTCTTCGTCGCCGCTGCGCAACCGGATGACGATGCGGCTCGACAGCAGGGTCGGCGCGCCCGTGGAACCGGGGTGCAGCGGCTCGGCGAACCAGATGTCGCGGTAGGCCGCGCCGGTGTCGCTACATCGGATGCGTTGCAGTGCGCCCGCGACATCTCCGTCGAGATTCACTTTGATTTCGATCGGTGTGATCACTCGAGCCCCCTTCCGGTCGCAGTGACGGGTACCGCCCGCGGTGCGCGAGCGCCCTGGAACTCAGATTCGCCCATCGACCGGCTGCGGCGCGCGCGTAGTGCGCTACCCGATCAGGTAGGGCGTCCGGGTCGCGGGACGACCATCGACGACGGCAGCCCCGCATCGGCGACGATGCGCGGCCCGCTCGGGTCCGCGCGTAGTCGACTACTCGTGACAGCTCTGACCAGGTGTCGGAGACTGGAATCGATCGGTCCGGTAGGCGCCGAGCAGGCGCACTCCCGTGGAGGTTTCTCGATGGTCGACGCACAGCAGCAGACCCTGGTCACCCGCGCACTGGTCGCCGCCGCCGAGGCGCTCGACCGCCGCGTCGGCTGGTTCCGGTTGCCGACCCCGTTGGGCTTGGCCGTACTGGTCGGCCTGCGCAGCCGTCTGCGGTCGCGCAACCTCTTCGACACCGGCCCGCACCCGGCCGGGCCCCTGCCGTCGGATGTCACCGGCGAGCACCAGCGCGCGCGCACCGTCGACGGCACCTACAACAGCCCCGACGACCCCCGCGCGGGGTCGATCGGTTGCCGCTTCGGGCGCAATTTCCCGCTGGATAACACCTACCCCGAGGGGCCGTCGCGGATCATGGAACCCAACCCGCGCACGGTCAGCAGGCAATTGCTCACGCGCGAGCGATTCCAGCCCGCCACCACCCTGAATCTGCTGGCCGCGGCCTGGATCCAGTTCGAGGTGCACGACTGGTTCGTCCACGAGCCTGCCGAACGCGACCCCTTCACCGTCACCCTGGACGACGACGATCAGTGGCCGCACCCCCCGATGACCATCCCGCGAACGGCGAAAGTGGCCGCCCCCGATCCGACCGACCCGCCGACCTACGTCACCGGCGAGACCCACTGGTGGGACGCCTCCCAGATCTACGGCAGCACCGCCGAATTCGCCGCGTCCCTGCGCTCGGGCAAGCACGGCCAGCTCGTGATCGACGAACTGGGACTGCCGCCACTGGATGCCGAACGGCTGGTGGCGCTCGAGCCGGAGGCAACCAACGCGTGGGTCGGCCTCGCGCTGCTGCACTCGCTGTTCCTGCGCGAACACAACGCGATCTGTGCCCGCCTGTCCCGGCGCTACCCCGACATGGACGACCAGCAGCTCTACGACACCGCGCGACTGGTCAATTCCGCGCTGATCGCGAAGATCCACACCGTCGACTGGACACCGGCGGTGATCGCCCATCCCACCACCGTCGCCGCCATGCGCGCCAACTGGTTCGGCGTACTGGGGGAGCGGGTATCGCGTCGCTTCGGCGATCTCATCGGCAACGAAGTGCTCTGTGGCATACCGGGTTCCGAGCGTGACGACAGCGGCGTGCCGTACTCGCTCACCGAGGAGTTCGTCGCGGTGTACCGCATGCATCCACTGATTCCCGATGAACTCGTCGTCCGCAGCCTCGGCGACGACACCGTGCTGGCCGAGCATCCGCTTTCCGAACTCGGCGTCGCACACATCCGCCAACGCCTCGCCGAGATGCCTATGGACACCCTGCTCTACTCCTTCGGCCGAGCCAACCCCGGCGCGTTGACGCTGCACAACTACCCCGCACACCTACAGCAGCTCGAGCGCCCCGGCCAGCCGCTGCTCGATCTCGCTACCGTGGACATCCTGCGGGTCCGCGAGCGCGGAGTGCCGCGCTACAACGAATTCCGCCGCCAACTGCGGCTGCCGCCGATCACCTCGTTCGACGAGCTCACCGACGATCCGCGGTGGGCGCGCGAACTCGAGGGGGTCTACGGCGACGTGGACGACGTCGATCTGATGATCGGCCTCTACGCCGAACCCAAGCCGCCCGGTTTCGGCTTCAGCGACACCGCCTTTCGCGTATTCGTGCTGATGGCGTCGAGGCGGCTGTCGGCCGACCGGTTCTTCACCACCGACTTCCGGCCCGAGATCTACACCGAGGCGGGCATGGCCTGGGTGCGTGACACCACGATGCGCAGCGTGCTGCTGCGGCACTTCCCGACCCTGGCGCCCGCGCTCGACGGCGTCGCGAATCCGTTCGCCCCGTGGAGGAGTCCGCGATGAGCTACCTGCGCTACCGCGACGACCTGGAAAAACCTCGCCTCGACGAAGAATGCGACATCGACAAGATCATCGCGGTGCTGCGCCACAACAACGAACGCGCCTACCGCAAGTACAAGCGTGGCTTGCGTGACGCGCACGCCAAGAGTCACGGCATCCTGCGCGGCGAACTGACGGTGCCCGCGGGCCTGGCGCCCGAACTGGCGCAGGGCATGTTCGCCACCCCGGCCACCTATCCGGTGATCGCGAGGTTGTCGAGCACGTCCGGGGTGATCCGCAGCGATCAACTGCGCGGCGTCCGCGGACTCGGGATCAAGGTGCTCGGCATCCACGGGCCGCGCGCGATGCCCGACGACGAGGCGATCACCCAGGACTTCATCATGGTCACCCATCGGGAATTCCTCTTCGCCGACGCGCACGCCTACCTCACCAAAGGCATGCCGACCGCCTGGGCGCTGGCCCGGCTGCCCGACCTTGCCCTGCGTGCGGGGAGCGACCTCGTCGCCGCGCTGAACACGCACGTCCTGCGTCGGATCGGGCGTAGCGTGCCACCGAATCTCGGTGTCTTCGTCGCACCCAATACCCGCATTCTCGGCGAGACCTTCTTCACCTCTGCGCCCCTTCGATACGGGGATTACGTGGCCAAGCTGCTCTATGTCCCGGTGTCGTCGGAAGTCGTCGCGCTGCAAGGACAACCGGTCGACCCGGATGCCGGCGTCAACGCGCACCAGGACCTGATCGTCGACTTCTTCGCCGGGCACAGCGCCACCTACGAACTGCGCGCGCAACTGTGCACGGATGCGGCGACCATGCCGATCGAGGACGCGACCGTGCCGTGGCCGGAAGACGAGTCGCCACACCGCACCATCGCGACCATCCGCTTCGATGTACAGGATCCGTACACCCCGCAGCGGCGGGCCTACGGCGACGACGTGCTCTCGTTCAACTCCTGGCGTGGCCTGGACGCGCACCGGCCGCTCGGATCGATCAACCGGCTCAAGAAGCGGGTGTACGAGGCGTCGAGCAACTACCGCCACGACGTGAACAACGCGCCGCGCGTCGAGCCGCGCGACGCCACAGAGCTCCCGCCATGACCCCCACGCCGCTCGCACGTCCGGCGCGCCCGCCCGCCGCGCCGGACCACCGGCGCGCCAACCGTGTCGCCGGGTCGATTCGTTGTGACGTCGCCGCAGGACAACTACACTTTTCATGCATGGGCGGACTCTGGCAGCTGCTCGATCGCCCCACCGAATACGACGCCGTCCGTAGGGCATTGGCCGACCCCGACACCGGCGGCGTGATCCTGGTCGGCGCCGCGGGCGTCGGCAAGACCACGCTGGCCCGGCTGGTCACCGCGGTGCTGTCGGACCCGGTGCGCTGGGTGGCCTGCACGGCGTCCTCGCAGGCCATCCCGCTCGGTGCGTTCGCGCCCTGGATCGCCGCGTCTGCGTCGCGTGACCCGCTCGCGCTGCTGCACTCGGCCAGGGAAAACGTGCTCGCCCAACCCGACACGGTGATCGGCGTCGACGACGCGCACCTGCTCGATGTCCTCTCGGCGACGCTGGTGCACCAGATCGCGGTCGACCACCGAGCCCGCATCATCGCCACCGTCCGTACCGGGGAACCGCTGCCCGACGCGGTCACCTCACTGTGGAAGGACGGCTACCTCGAGCGAATCGAGCTGGCGCCGTTCACCAAATCCCAGTGCACCGACCTCGTCGAGACCGTGCTCGGCGGGACCCTGGAGGGGCTCAGCGCCGACGTGATGTGGGAATCCTCCGGTGGCAACCCGCTGTTTCTGCGCAATATGGTCGAGGGCGGGGTCGAGGCGAGCACCCTGACCGACGTCAACGGCGTCTGGCAGTTGCGCGGGCCCACCGCGGTGCCCTCGGGTCTGGTCGAGCTGCTCGACGAGCGGTTGAGCAGGGCCGGCGCGCCCGTGCTCGACGTGCTGGAGACGCTGGCCGTGCACGAGCCGCTCGACATCGACATCCTCAGCGAGCTCGTCGGCGCCGACGCGGTGGACGCCGCCGAGGTCACCGGTCTGATCAGGGTCACGAGCCACAACGGTGTCGCCGACGTCCGGTTCAGCCATCCGCTGCTCGGTGAGGTGGTGCGCTGCCGGGTCGGCACCGCCGCCGCGCGCGCCCGGTGCGGAAGCCTCGTCGAGACGCTGCAGGATCGGGACCTCAGCACACCGGCACATCGCATCCGGCTGGCGCGGCTGTGCGTCGACAGCGACCGGCCGATCGACATCGTCCTGTTGATCGACGCGGCCAAGGACGCGGTGTCGCTGGCCAATCTGCCACTGGGCGAACGACTCGCGCGCGCCGCCTGTGAGCGGGGCGGTGGGCTGCGCGCGGCCGAACTGCTCTCCCGTGCGCTGCTGTGGCAGGGCAGACCACAGCACGCCGACGAGATCCTGGCCCGCTTCGATCCCGACCGGCTCGATCCGCTGCAACTGGTCCAGTGGGGTGTGGTGCGGGCCAGCCTGCGATTCTGGTCGCTGGGCGATGTCGAACATGCCCGCGACCTGGTCGAGATGCTGCGCGCCCGCGTCGAGCATCCGGCACTGCGCCTGACCGTGGATGCCGCGGCGGCGGCGATGGCGGTGCACGAAAACCACCTCGCCGCGGGCATCGAAGCAGCCGAGCGGGTGATCGCCGACCCCGACTCGCCGCGGCAGGCCGTCGATTTCGCCGCATTCGCCCTGGGTCTGGCGCTGCCGGTGGCCGGACGCGGCGCCGACTTCGCGCCGATCGCGGCACGCAGCCGAGCGCAGCAGAAGTCCACCGACGGGATCATCCGGGTGATGGTCCGCTACGGCGACGTCCTCGCCCTGACCACCATCGGCGACCTCGATCTCGCCGAGCGGCGCGCCACCGAATATCGCGAGTTCTCCTCGGCCGGCCAATTCGTCGGCTGGGCGATCGCGCGAATCGCCGACGGCGTCGTCGCCACCTACCGCGGTCGGTTCCGCGAAGCGATCGCCGCCTTCGAGCAGTCGCTGGCAGCGCTCAACGCCGAATCCTCGCTACCGTGGAAACTGCCGGCGCGGCTGCTGCTGGCCCGTGCCTACGCGGCCCTGGGTGAGGTCGACCAAGCCGAGCGGGTCCTCGACGATGCCGACGAGCACAGCGGGCCACACATGGCCCTGCACGAGCCGCAGCGGATCATCGCGCGCGCCTGGCTGGCCGCCGCCGAACACAGCGCGCACGCTGCGGTCGACCTGGCCCGCAAAGCCGCCGACCTGGCCCACAGCGCCGGTCAATACGCGCTGGAAGCCGAAGCACTGCATCACGCCACCCGATTCGGTGACCGCACCCTCGCCGCCCGGCTCGCCACCGTCGCCGATCGCGTGCAGGGCCCGGTCGCGGCGATCTACGCCCGCCACGCCGCGGCCCTGGCCGATGCCGATCCGTGCGCGCTCGCCGCGGTCAGCCGCGAGTTCGAGTCCGCGGGCCTGCTGTTGTCCGCTGCCGATGCCGAGGCGCAGACGGTGCCGATCTACGACCGTGCCGGACAGCGCCGACCCAGCGCCCAGGCCGCCGCCCGTGCTACGGCCATGGCCGCCCGCTGCGACGGTGCGGGCACGCCCGCCATCACCGCGGCCGCGCGCCCCCTGCCGATCACCGAACGCGAACGCGAGATCGCCGCCCTCATCGGACGTGGACTGTCCAACCGCGCGATCGCCGAACGCCTCTGCGTCTCGGTCCGCACCGTCGAGGGGCACATCTACCGGGCCTGCATCAAGCTCGACGCCACCGACCGCGACCAACTCGCCGAACTCATCTGAGACGCGGTTGCGTGTTCATGGGCTCGGCTCCGGCAACTGGCACTCGGTGACCCTCGGGTTCATGCCGAGGTAGTTGAGCGGGCCCGCGAGCACCGTGAGGCCGATCGTGCCCAGATCACCGCAGTTGACCGGGGTGTTCGTGAAATAGTCTCGCTGCATCGCGGCCACGAGCCCGGACCCGAACCAGGCCAGCATCAGCACCGACAACAAGAACTTGGCGGTTTGGTGGGCCGGACTGGCCCGGATTTCTCGTACTTCACGAATTTCTCGATCACGTCGATTCCGTCGACCGCGCATCGTCATCGCACCCTTCCCACCGGCGAGCACCACACTGTTGAACCATGTGAACAGCGCCGACCAGGTGGCGCTGCCACGACACGCGCGAGATTCTGTTTCGTCAACAGTGCAGCCCGGTAGACGCAGAGTCAATGGACGGTGCCGGTGGAAGCACGCACCGTTACCGCCCCGACACGGCGCGGGCGGGCCGAAGTTCAGGCGGGTACCGGTTGCTCGTCGGCGGCTTCGGCACGCAGATTGCCCAGCAGCCTGGTGAGTTTGCGGGACACGCTCATCTGGGAGACGCCGAGTCGTTCGGCGATCTCGGCTTGGGACAGCGTGTCGTAGAACCGCCAGATCAACAATTGCCGGTCTTCGGGCGGCAGCTGCGCCAGCAGCGGTGCGACGGTGATCGTGTCCTCGGCGAGACGGTAGTGGGGATCGTCGGCGCCGAAGGTGTCGGCGACGGTCATGCTGGGATCGCCGTCGTTGTCGCGTGCGGGAGTGTCGAGGCTGCGGGTCTGGAACGCGTTGGCCGCCACCAGGGTGCGAGCGATGTCGGTGACCGGCACATCGAGTTCGGTGGCGAGTTCGTGGGCGGTGGGCGAGCGCTGGAGACGACGGCTCATCTCCTCGCTCGCGGCCCGTACCTTGCCCTGGAGTTCTTTCTCGCGACGCGGAACGTGCAGCGGCCAGATGTGGTCGCGGAAGTGGCGGCGTACCTCACCCATGATGGTGGGCACCGCGAAGCCGAGGAAGGGTGATCCGGTGGTCACGTCGTAGCGGTCGACCGCCATGACCATGCCGAGGCGCGCGGTCTGGAGCAAATCGTCGAAGATCTCGCCACGGTTGGCGTACTTACGAGCGATGTGCTCGGCCAGGGGCAGGCAGACCTCGATGATCTCCTCCCGCAGGGCGTCGTGTTCGGGGCTGCGGGGATCGGTCAGCGACAAGTGCACGAACAAGGGCTCGGCATGTTCGTAGGTGATGCGGTCGGTGGTCTTGGACATGCAGATCAGCTCCTGGCCTTCAAGTGTGCTTCGGTTCGGCGGGGAGGTGAGCTAAAGGCCTAGCATCCTGGAGGTCATCATCATTCCCGCGCCCAGGCTGACGGCGCCGAAGATCGCGGCGGGCAGCGATGCGGTGAGTGCTGTCAGGCCGAAGAGGAAGAACACGCAGGTGGCCAACATGATGGTGGTGCTGGTCAGATCCATGCTCGGCGTACTCGGTGTCCGATTACGTGAGTAGGTCATGAATGAAGGGTTCACCATCTCGGTGGTTATTAAACCGTTATCGGTCGACAGGTCTTGACAGAGTGATAATTTCGGTTTCGATGTTTAATTCGCCGTGAAATGGGAAGGATCAATTCACGGCGCGCACGCGCAAGTCTCGGGCGAGGTGGTCGCGCTGTTCGATGATCAAGCGGCGCAACGCCCCCGGTGCGTCCGCGTTCGCCGTGAGCCAGCGGTCGACCCCGTCGAGCGAATCAGCCGCGGGAAAGAGCCCGACCACGATGCGGCGGGCGATCTCGATGCTGTGCTGATCCCACACCGTGCGCAGCGCCGCGAAATACTCGTCGTCGAAGCGCGCTGTCAGGTCACGGCGTTGCCCGGCCCGGAATCCCTCGATGACGGCATCGAGATGATCGTTGGTCAGGCTGGTATCGCCCAGCGCTGAATCCCATGCCGAGGCCTTGACCTCCGGTTCCGGTCGCGCCGCGAGCGTGCGCAGGTGGGCGGTTCGTCCCGATGCTGTGTTGTCTCGTTCGAGTTCGGCGTCGAGTTCGGCGACCTCCGCCGCTCCGGTGGCGGCCAGTGCCGTCCACAGCGCCCAGCGCAGATCCGGATCCAGCGCCAGACCTTGCGGCGCCCGGTCGAGCAGCATCGCCCGGATGTCGGCGGCACGGCGCCCGTCGACTGTGGCAGCAGCCGCGGTCGCACGCGCCAACGCCAGCTGCGCGCCGGAACCCGGTGCTGACGAATGCAGTGTGGCCCAGCTGGATTCGAGCCACTCGCCACGCCACCGATCCCGCGTCGACTCGGGCAGATAATGGCCGATCGTGAAAGACGCGTTCGCCAGGACCGCGGTGAGCAGCGCCATGTTCGGTTCGGTGGGCGCGAAATCGCGAGCCATGGACAGGTAGCGTTCGGCGTCGAGTTCCCCGTCGCGGGTCGCGTTCCACAGCGCCGACCAGATCAGTCCGCGCGCCAGCGGGTCGGTCACCCGATTCAGCGAACCCTCCACGGTCGCAAGCGAAGCCGTATCCAGACGAACCTTCGCATAGGTGAGATCGCCGTCGTTGAGCAGGCGCAGCGGAGCGGATGCGAGGGCAACCGGCGTGCGTTCGTCGACGATGTCGAACTCCACGCGGTCACGTATCACCAGGTTGCCGTCGGCATCGAAGTCGTAGAGCCCGACAGCGAGTCGGTGCGGACGCGGATCGGTTTGGACGATCTCACCCTCGTCGAGGGTCAGGGTGGAGACCCCGGTCGTCTGCAACCAGGCCCGCGCCCAGCCCGCCAGGTCACGGCCGGAATCCGCCGACAATTCGGTCAGTAGATCGGCGAGGGTCGTATTGCCGAAGGCGTGTGTCCGGAAATATCGGCGCACACCTGAAAAGAATTCCTCACGGCCGACGTAGGCTACCAACTGCTTGAGCACGCTGGCGCCCTTGGCGTAGGTGATGCCGTCGAAATTGAGCTTGGCGGCCTCGAGATCGGTGATGTCGGCAACGATCGGATGCGTGGTCGGCAGCTGATCCTGCGAGTACGCCCAGGCCTTGCGACGGTTCGCGAACGCCACCCAGGCATCGGTCCACTCGGTGGCCTCGGAGCTCGCGAGCGCGCCCATGTAGTCGGCGAAGGACTCCTTGAGCCACAGGTCGTCCCACCACACCATCGTGACCAGATCGCCGAACCACATGTGCGCCATCTCGTGCAGGATCGTGTTCGCCCTGCCCTCGTACTGCGCGGCGGTGGCCGCACCACGGAACACATAGGCCTCGGTGAACGTGACCAGCCCGGGGTTCTCCATGGCGCCCAGGTTGTACTCGGGAACGAACACCTGGTCGTACTTGCCCCACGGGTACGGGTAGTCGAAGTGTTCGGCGAAGAAGTCCAGTCCCTGCTTCGTCACCTCGAAGATCGTGTCCGCGTCCAGATAGCGGGCCAGCGAGGCGCGGCAGTAGATTCCGAGCGGAATCGTGAGTTCGCCTCGCGTCCACAAGGATTCGACACGGTGGTACGGTCCGGCCGCGATCGCGGTGATATAGGTCGAGATCGGCAGCGTGGGGGAGAACACGACGTTCTGAATCAGACCGTTGTTCTGGATCGCCGCGTACGGCCGATTCGACACCACCTGCCAGTCGGCCGGGGCCGTCACCCCGAACGTGAACGGCGCCTTCATATCCGGCTGTTCGAAGCACGCGAAAACACGGCGCGCGTCCGCGGGCTCGTACTGGGTGTAGAGGTAGGTCAGGCCGTCGACCGGATCGAGGAACCGGTGCAGTCCCTCACCCGAACGACTGTAGGCACCGGTGCCACGAACGACGACGACATTGGTCTCGGTCAACCCACCGACGGTGAGCCGAGCCCCGTCGTACTCGACCGCCACCTCCGCACCGTTCACCGTCACCGACTCCACCGCGAGGCCGATGAAGTCGAGCCAGGTCTGCTCGACAGTGGCATCGAACACGACGGTCGTCGTCGTGGCGAAACCGGCCCGGGTCTGGTCCGTGGCCTCCGACAGGTCGAGGTCGACGCGGTAGTCGCGGACGGTGACCGCCGCCGATCGCGCGGCGGTCTCGGAGCGGGTCAGGTTCGCGGAGTACATACCTCGATCCTGCCAGCCGCACGGTCGGCTACGGGAGTTTCTATTCCACGGTGACGCTCTTGGCCAGGTTGCGTGGCTTGTCGACATCGCGACCGAGGGCCAGCGCTGTGTGATAGGCCAGCAGCTGGAGCGGGATCGTCAGCAGCATGGGGTCCAATTCCGGTGCGACCCTGGGGACCCGGATCACGTCGTCGGCCACATTCGGCGGCAGGTCCGCGTTCGTGACGGCGATGACCGGCCCGCCACGGGCCTTGATCTGTTCGATGGTGCTGATGTTCTTGGCGAGCAGTTCGTCGTCGGGGACGATCACCACGCTCGGCATCTCCGGGTCGATCAGCGCGAGCGGACCGTGTTTGAGCTCGGAGGCCTGATAGGCCTCGGCATGCACATAGGAGACCTCCTTGAGCTTCTGTGCGCCTTCGCGGGCGACCGGCCACGCCCGAACCCGGCCGATGAAGAACATGCTGCGGGCCTTGGCGTATCGGTGGGCGATCTCGGCGATGTCGTCTTCGTCGGTGAGGACCTGGTCGATGGCGTCGGGCAGGGCGCGCAGCCCGTCGACGATCCGGTTGCCGTCGGCTGCCGAGAGGTCGCGTACCCGGCCTAGCAACAGGGCCAGCATCGTGAACGACACGGTCATGTTGGTCAACGCCTTGGTCGAGGCGACGGAGATCTCCGGGCCCGCGTGCAGGAACACTCCTGCCCCGCACTGGCGTGCGATCGCGCTGCCCACCGCGTTGACGGCACCGATCACGCGGCCGCCCTTGCGCTGTAGCTCCTGCACCGCGGCGAGAGTGTCGAGGGTTTCGCCGGACTGGCTGATCGCGACATAGAGCGCGTCGGGGTCCACGACCGGATTGCGGTAGCGGAACTCCGATGCGGGTTCCGCCGTGGCCGGGATGCGCGCCAGTTCTTCGATCAGCTGGGCGCCGAGCTGGCCAGCGTAATAGGCCGAGCCGCAACCGAGGAAAACGACCTTGCTGATGCTGCGTAGTTCACGTGCGTCCATGTTCAACCCGCCGAGATGGGCGGTGGCGAAGCGGTCGTCGAGGCGGCCACGGAGTGCTCTACGGACCGCCTCGCCCTGCTCGGCCATTTCCTTGCGCATGAAGTCGGGGAAACCGCCGAGCGCGTAGTCCTCGGCCACCATGTCGATGGTGGTCGGGATCTTGTCGGTTTGCTCGGACTCGACTCCCAGTGTGCTGGTGCGGAATTCGCCGTCGCGGACCGTGGCGAGTTCGCCGTCGTCGAGGAACACCACGCGCTGGGTGTGGTGGACAAGGGCGGCGACATCGGAGGCCACGAACATCTCGCCGTCGCCGACGCCGAGCACGATGGGGCTGCCGTTGCGGGCCACCACCAGTTCGGTCGGGCGGCGCGCGTCGAGCACCAGCAGTCCGTAGGTGCCTCGGACTCGGTGCAGCGCGAGGCGAACGGCGTCCTCGAGCGATTCGGTGGCCTCGAATTCGCGGGCGACGAGGTGGGCTATCACCTCGGTATCGGTTTCGGAGACCAGGTCGATGCCGAGTGCGGTGAGCTCGGCCCTCAGCTGTTCGGCGTTCTCGACGATGCCGTTGTGTACCACCGCGATTCGCCCGCTGACATCGGTGTGCGGGTGTGCGTTGGCATCACTGGGCTCGCCGTGGGTGGCCCAGCGGGTGTGCGCGATCCCGACGGTGCCGCGCAGCGCGGTGGCGTCGGCTTTGTCGCGAAGATCCTGCACCCGCCCCTTGGTCTTGCAGACGCGCGCCTTCCCTCGATGCGACAGCGCCAACCCGGCCGAGTCGTAGCCGCGGTACTCGAGCCGATGCAGGCCCTCGAGCAGCACGGGAACAGCTTGCCGGTGACCGATGTATCCGACGATTCCACACATGGCGTGAACCCCTTACCCGTAGACGATGCGACGAAGTTGCCGTTCGGTGAATGACGGCGCCGCGACCGGACGCTCGGCGAGTTCGGCTTCGAGCCGTCGCCAGATCTCGGCGTTGCGCATCTCCCGAGACTGCAGCTCGGCGTGCCTGCGCCGGACGAACTGCTCGGCCGTCTCGTCGAAGTACCCGACGATATCGGCGACGACCCGGGCGGCCACGCGTTCGGGAAGGCCGGTGGATGCCACGACGTAGCGGACGAGCTCGGTGGGTACCCCGTCATTCACTCGCACGATCTTGCCTCGCCCGACCGGGTTCTCCAACATCCCTGCCCGAATTCGGGCAAATAGTGTCCGGACAGGGTATCGACAGGCCGCGTCCTGCGCGCCGGATGGTCCGGCCGAGGCGTGCGGAGCTCATCCTGTTATCGCCTTGTGAGGTGTGAGCCGCGACTTGCGAACAATTTGCTGGAAGGCTGTCGAAGGGGACGGCATACGGCGCATCCGAGTGGAGGTTGTGGTGAGGCGACGAATGGGCGACGCATTCGGTGATCGGCTTTATTTCGCGGGCCCCGCGTCGGCCTCGGAGGGTGTCGGCGGCAGACCCGAATATGTCGTCGACGCGGCGATCGTGACGATTGCCGAAGAGATCGTGCGGACGGGTTTCGATGCCGAAGATACCGTGCACCAGCGGCTGCGGAGATTCTGCGCGCACGCGAAAGCCGAAGGGGCAATGGTGAATTGCCTTCTCGGTGCGGCCACAGCCGTCGAAGACGGTGGGGTGGTGCCGTTTGTCGGCCGGGTCGTCGGCAGGCTCGGGCACGCGGAGTTGTTGTTCGATCTCGCCCTCAGCGATTCGGGTATCGATCCGTTCGACGGCAATCCCGTCCAGAATTCGGTCGGGCCGGGCACGATGACGGAGCTGGATTTCGAATTCGTGATCGCTCAGGTGAGTGAGCTGGTCGATAGCTTGCTGCTCCCCAATTATCTGGCATTGCTGGAATGGCGTGACCTCACCGGGGAGGCGCCGCGATCTCGGCGGCCGGAGCAGTCGGCCGCGCTGCTGTACGAGCTGAACGAACGGCTCGCCCCGGTGCTCGGCGAGATGCCGCTGGCCTGGCTGCTGCTGCACTACGCGGAGTTCGGCGTCGCGCCGCTGGCGGACTCGATCCATCGCGCGGTGCTGCGCACCAACGCCGCCGACGCCGTATCCGCCGCGCGCATGGCGGCGGCGGCGCTCACCGCGATGTCGTTCGTCTCCTCGTCGGCCAGGCTGGATGATCTTCCGGTGGTGTCGCGCCGTCCACTGCATCAGCCGACGCTGGTCACCGGCAATCACGTCATGGCTGACCTCGTCTGCGCGCTGTCGCGGTGCGATACCGCGAACGGCTGGCAGGCCGACGCGAAACTGTTGCGGACCGACGACGCGCAGACGGTCGGCTGGTTACTGGTCGAGGATCGCCGCCATCGCCGCGGAACACGCAGCAGCCGAAGCGATCTCATGGCTTCGGCGATCGGGCTGGAGATCATGCTCGGTGTCGACTACGCGTCGGGTTCTGCCCCGACGGCAGTGCAGGCGCCGTCGTCGACCGCGATCACCGCCGAGCTGCTGCACGTACTGCGTCTGCCCTGGGATCAGATCCCGGAATCGGCCCGCTATACGCCGCTACATCTGGACGGTGCCCTGCGTTTGGCCTGCTGCGCGGTGGAATCCATGGCGCCGGGTATCGAGGCTACGAACGATATCCTGCGCCGAGCCGCCGACCGGGCGATCCCCGCACTGAGTACTCGACCGGACCCGCCGATCTACCTGCAGGGCGCACTGGCCCTGCTCGACGCCTGGCATCGCGGCGGAGCGCCCCGGGCCCGACCTCTGCTCGAGGCAACCGAACCCATTGCCCCCGTCGTCTTCAGCACACTGCTGCTGATCGGTGCGGCGCTGCTCGAAATGCTGGCCGAGGAGTTCGACGCGGACGTGATGCACGTCCTGGACGCACTCGAGACCCGACTACGGGCCCGCGACCGATTGTCGGAGTGAGACAACCGTCGACCTCAGTCGAGGTAGACGGCCAGTTGGGGAACCGCGTTGACCACATGCTGAGCGATGATCGGCTGGCCGATCATGGTGAAGACCCAATCCTGGTGGGGGCGATGCAGTTTGCCGACGACGATGCCGGTGTGAGCGCCGACGCTGTCGAGGTCGATGCGGATCAATTCGATGCCGGTGACATTGTCGACGACACGACAGAACCCGTTGACGATCTGGTCGAATCGTTGGCCGGTATAGCAGGTGACGAGGAATACGATCGTGGTGACGGCGGGATCGAGCAGGGACACGTCGACCACGATGACTTCGTTGTCGCCGTGCCCGTCGCCTGTGACGCTGTCGCCGAGGTGGCGCAGCGCGCCGTCGCGCGAGATCAGTTGCTCGTGATAGGCGACATCGACGAAGTTGTCGCCGGCGAACGACAGCGCGGCGGCGTTGAGATCGATGTCCTTGCGACGGGGGTGTGTTCCGTAGCCGTGGGCGGGATCCCAACCGAGGCCCATGCTGAGGTGAGTGAGTGCGTGCGTCATGCGGTACTCCTGGCTGAACGGATGCGTACCCG
Source organism: Nocardia salmonicida (assembly GCF_036142455.1). Taxonomy (NCBI): domain Bacteria; kingdom Bacillati; phylum Actinomycetota; class Actinomycetes; order Mycobacteriales; family Nocardiaceae; genus Nocardia; species Nocardia salmonicida. The sequence goes on along the minus strand of NZ_CP108014.1, from coordinate 2,461,588 downwards.
TCACCGGTAGAACCCCACTCGATCGGGCTCGAGCCGGGTTGTCGACCAGACTTCCCGACTCGTCGACCCATAAACATGCCGTAAAAGCAACGGCCACCGCAAATTCTGATGGCGCCGCGGGCCGTTGTCGGCCGGGTTCCTGTCATCGCAGGACTACCGTGACGGCGATGAGCGCACGCTTCGAAGAACTCGGCTGGCGACAGACCCCGATCGGCGAGATCAGTTTGCGTCGACGGTTCGATCCGACGGTGCGTGCCGATGTCTACGAAGTGAAGCTCGGCGACGAGTACCTGATGTCGAGCTTGTTCACCGTCGCCGAACGTGAGCTGTCGCGACTCGGGCTGGCTCGGACACCGGGCGATCGGCTCGATGTGGTCGTCGGCGGCCTCGGATTGGGGTACACCGCGCGAGAAGCATTGGTGGACCCGAGAATTCGTGAACTCACCATTATCGAATATTCCGACGCGGTCATCGACTGGCATCGACGTGATCTGCTGCCCGATACCGCCGGGTTGGCCGCCGACCGCAGGGTCGAACTCGTCTGCGCGGACTTCTTCGCCGCAGCGGCGGGTCCGGTGGGCTTCGATCCGACCCGCCCCGGCCGCAAGTACGACGCACTCCTGCTCGATATCGACCACTCGCCACGCCACGTCCTGCACGGCTCGAACGCCGCGTTCTACACCGGTGCGGGCCTGCGCGCGGTCGCGAACCACCTGGTCGACGGCGGCACCTTCGCGATGTGGTCCGACGACGCACCGGACGACGAGTTCTGCGCGACACTCGAATCCGCCTTCGTCGACGTCCAGGCGCAGTCGATCGTGTTCGACAACCCGCTGACCCGCGGACAATCCGGCGCGACGATCTACCTCGCGACTCGCTCCGATCGCTTGCGGGGCACAGGTCACAACCAGGCAATATGTGACTAGGTACAACAATGCGGCGAAGTGATTGCCGATGGCGTCGACAAGGTCGATCGTAAGTATGTGGGAGTATTCGTCCCACACACCGAACCGCTGGTAAGCGCTTCATGACAGGCCGGTTCGGGATCGAGCTTTTCGGATTCGACATCGGAGTCAGGATGAACAGCTTGCTCGAAAACCACCGCGGATGGGTTGCCGATATCTTCGCGGACGGGTTGTACGGACATATCGACGCCCCCGGCCCCAGGGCGACACTCGCGATCGACGCCCCACCGCTGTCATCCGAAGATCGGCACTCGCGCCGACCGGAGGAGGTGATCGGGTGGCGCGCACTGTGCTCCTGCGACAGCTGGCACGGGCGAACCTGGCTACGCGCCGACCGCAGCGCCGACCACGCGCCGTCCGCGCGGGTCCTGCATTGCCCGGCCGGCAGACTCGACACGGACCTGGCCCGGTTGGTGCTCGCGGAATGGGACTACCACCAGCTCGAGATGCAGGCCCTGATCCCGGTGCGGTTGGCATTCGCGGACACGGCGTCGGCAGAGCAGCGCCTCGTCGAAGCCGTCCGGTTCGTGCGCGCGTCCGGGGCGTCATGGGAAGCGGTTGCCCGAGTGATCGGCGCGCCCTCGGCGGAAGCCGCCGAAATGCGATTCAGCAAGTGGGCCGCCCCTGAGCACGAGGCGGCGGAACTGCGCATTCCGTAGTTCCCGCTGAAGTCGACGCGGCGATTCGGCTCAGCCTGAATTCAATGCTGGTCGCGCCTCGTTCCTGGTGGTTTCGTGTGACCAGATCGTCCAGGTTCGAGCGAAAGGCCACCGTATGTCCGTCGATGACGCAGCCGCCCCAGGAGTACGGGTGGTGAAGCTCGGCGCCCACATCGGCGCGCAGATCGACGGTGTCCGGCTCGGTGGTGACCTGGACGCGCTGTCGGTGGCTGCCATCCGCGCCGCGCTCGACGAGCACAAGGTGATCTTCTTCCGTGGCCAGCACCACCTGTCCGAGGACGGTCAGTACGAGTTCGCGCAGTTGCTCGGCGATCCGACGACTCCGCACCCGACGGTGACCTCGGCCGGGGCGAAGAGTCTGGCCATCGATTCGCACCAGACCCGTTCCAATGTCTGGCACACCGATGTCACCTTCGTCGATCGTGTCCCGCAGGCCTCGATCCTGCGCGCGGTGGCGCTGCCCAGCTACGGCGGTTCGACCACCTGGGCCTCGACCGTCGCCGCCTACAACGCGCTGCCCGAGCCGCTCAAGCGACTCGCGGAGAGCCTGCGCGCGCGCCATTCGAACCGATACGACTACGCCGCCGAGATCGAGGACCGATCCGCCGATATCGACCGCGCCTATCGTCGCGAGTTCGAGTCCACCTATTTCGAGACCGAGCACCCCGTGGTGGAGGTGCACCCGGTGACCGGCGAGCGAGCCCTGCTGCTCGGCTGCTTCGTCAAGGAGATCGTCGGGGTGTCGAGCAGCGAGTCACGGGCGCTGTTCCGGCTGTTCCAGGACCGGGTCACCCGTCTCGAGCACACCGCGCGCTGGAACTGGTCGCTGGGCGATGTCGCGATCTGGGACAACCGGGCCACCCAGCACTACGCCATCGACGACTACGACGGCAGTGAGCACCGCAGGCTCACTCGCATCACGCTGGGCGGGCCGGTGCCCGTGGGTGTCGACGGCTCCGCGAGCACGGTGATCGCGGGCGACGCCGAGCCCTACGCCGCTCCGCTCGAGCGCGCGGCATAGCCATCATCGACCGCCACGACCGCGCGCGCGTCCCGGGAACGACACTCGAGATCAACTATTCTGCGACGGCACATCCGACGGTTGCGCACGCGCGAACAGCTACCCACTGGCCCGGTCCGACGATGGGAACGCCGTGAATTTGTGGAACTACGTCCGGGGTAGGGGAGAGGTACTGACCTTCCTCACCTATCAGCACGCGTCACTGGCCTTTCAGACAGTGCTGGTCGGAACCGTCGTCGCGATCCTGATCGCGGTGGCGGTGTACCGGTTGCCGCTGGGCTCGGCACTGACCCTGACCTCGAGTCGGGTAGCGCTGACGATTCCCTCGCTGGCGCTGCTGGCGTTGCTGCTCGTCCCGTTCGGTCTCGGTGTCGTGCCGTCGTTCATCATGCTGGCGTTCTTCGCGGCCTTGCCGGTGATCGGCAACGCGATCGTCGGGCTGCGCTCGGTGCCCGCCACGGTCGTCGAATCCGCGCGCGGCATCGGACTTTCGCGGTGGCGGATCCTGCTCACCGTCGAACTGCCGATCGCCTGGCCGGTTATTCTCACCGGCATCAGGGTCTCGACCCAGATGATCGTCGGGGTCGCCGCGATCGTGGCCTACGTTCTCGGGCCCGGCCTCGGCTCGCTGATCTTCAACGGTCTGTCTCGCCTCGGCGGCGCCAATGCCCTCGAAATGGCGCTTACCGGAACCATTCTCATCGTTGCCATCGCGTTGGTCTTCGACGCGCTCCTCGTCCTGCTCGGACGCCTCACGATTGCCAAGGGACTGTGATGACCGACGTGACCAGCCAGCTCGCGCCGACGGCCCGGCAGCGCAATGTGACCGGTGATTCCATCACCTTGGACGGGGTCGTCAAACGGTACAAGGGCCAGGACACGCCCGCTGTCGAGCGCCTCGACCTCGAGATCGATGCCGGCGACATCGTCGCGTTCGTCGGACCGTCGGGGTGTGGCAAGACGACCACGCTCAAGATGATCAACCGGCTGATCGAGCCGACCGAGGGGCGGATCTTCATCGGCGGCCGCGATGTCACCCGGGAGGATCCCGACAAGCTGCGGCAGTCGATCGGCTACGTCATCCAGTCCGGTGGCCTGTTCCCGCACTGGTCGGTCGCCAAGAACATCGGCGCGATCCCCCGGGTGCTCGGCTGGGACAAGAAGCGGATCGCCGAGCGCACCGAATACCTTCTCGACCTGGTCGGTCTGGACCCGGCGACGTTCGCCGACCGGCTGCCCAAGGACATGTCCGGCGGCCAGCAGCAGCGCGTCGGCGTCGCCCGCGCGCTCGCGGCCGACCCGCCGGTGCTGCTGATGGACGAACCGTTCGGCGCGGTCGACCCGATCACCCGGGTTCGCCTGCAGGACAGTCTGATCGCGATCCAACACGAACTCGGCAAGACCATCGTGATCGTCACCCATGATTTCGAGGAGGCCACCAAACTCGGCGACAAGGTGCTCATCCTGTCCGAGGGCGGGCACGTCGAGCAGTACGCGACACCGGAGGAGATCCTCACCGACCCGGCGACGCCGTTCGTGGAGGAATTCGTCGGATCCGGCGCGAAGCTGGCCTATCTCACGGTGTCTCGGGTGCGCGATGTGGAGGTCGACCCGGTGACCACCGCCAGGATCGGGGAATCCTCGCAGGTCGTGATCGGGCGGGCCGAAGCCGCGGGACACACCTGGGTGGTGGTCGTGGACGAGTCGGGTCGGCCGCGGTCGTGGCCGTCACTGACGGAAGTGGCGAGCAAGCCGGAGGTCTCGGACTATCTGGACCGCCGTCTGCCCGTGGTGGCCAAGTCCTCGACGCTCAACGACGCGCTCGACGCCATGCTCGCGGCGAGTCAGGGCGCCACCCTGGTCACCGATGGTCGCGGCGCCGTCGTCGGCTCGCTGAACATCGGCTCGGTGACCGATGTGATCCAGACCAAGCTCGCCGAGGGGCACGCCGCGGTCGAGGACTCGTCCTACGAAACCTATGTCGACGGTTCCGATCCCACGCCCACGCCGGTCGTCGCCGCCGACGACGAACCCGGATCGGTCGAACCGGCATGAACCGTCTGCGCCGGGTCCCGATCGACGTATGGTTCGAACCGCTCATCATCGTGGTGATCGGCATCGGGTACGTGTTCTGGTATCAGTCCTCGACATTCACCCCGACCGAACAGGCCTCGCTCGGCTGGGCCAATCTGCAGACCACGATCCTCGATCACATCCGGCTTACCGTGGTCGCCACGCTGATCGTGGTGGTCGTCGCGATTCCGCTCGGTATCGCGCTGACCAGGCCGGCGTTGCAGCGGTTCGAGCCGATCGCCGTGAATATCGCCAATGTCGGCCAGGCCGCGCCTGCCGTCGGTTTGCTCGTGCTGTTCACCTTCTGGCTCGGCACCGGTTTCCGCACGGCGGTCGTCGGTCTCGTCGTCTACGCGATCCTGCCGATCCTGCAGAACACGATCGTCGGACTCCGACAGGTGGACCATCGCACCATCGAGGCCGCGCGCGGTATCGGCTTCTCGGCCGGACGGACCCTCGTGCTGGTGGAGTTGCCGCTCGCGGTGCCGGTGATCCTCAACGGCGTGCGCACCGCGCTGGTCATCCTGGTCGGTACCGCGACGCTGAGTACCTTCATCGGTGCGACCAGCCTCGGCACCCTGATCACGACCGGCGTCACCCTGTTTTTGCCCAAGCTGCTCATCTCCGGCGCCGTGCTCGTCGGCCTGCTGGCGTTGATCATCGATTGGCTCGGCCGACTCGTCGAACTGGCCGCGACCCCACGAGGTGTCTCATGAGGCGAGTCCCGTTGATTTCCGCGCTGGTCGCGACGATGTCGCTGCTCGTCGGCTGTGGGCTGGTGAGCTCGTCGGGCACCTTCCACGAGGCGAGCCTGCCCGGTGGCGAACGTCCCCTCGACGGCGCGAAGTTGGTCGTCACCTCGAAGAGCTTCACCGAGGGTGTGGTGCTCGGCAAGATCACTGCCACCTACCTGGCCGCCGCGGGTGCCTCGGTCACCGACCTGACAGGCGCCCCGGGTTCGGCCTCGTCTCGGCAGGCCCAGCTCAACGGCGACGCCGACGTGCTGTGGGAATACACCGGCACCGGCTGGGTCAACTATCACAACGAGACCGAGACGATCGCGGACCCGCAGGAGCTCTGGCAGCGCGTCCACGATGTCGAAAAGCGTGATCACAACCTGGAGTGGCTCCCACCGGCCAATTTCAACGACACCTACGCCTTCGGTGCGTCGACGCCGACCGCGCAGCGACTCGGCGTGAAGTCGCTCTCGGACGTGGCCGCACTACCGGTCGCCGAGCGGACTTTCTGCGTCGACGACGAATTCTTCAGTCGCTCGGACGGTTTCATCCCGATGCTGCAGAAGTACGGCATCCCCTACAACGATCCCAACGGTGTCCCCGTGGGCAACGTCACCCGGATGGACGCCGGCGTGGTCTACACCGCGACCGCGAAAGGCGAGCCCTGCCATTTCGGCATGGTCTACACCACCGACGGCCGCGTCAAGAACCTGAATCTGGTCGTCCTGGACGACGACAAGAAATTCTTCCTCCCCTACAGCGGCACCGCGGTCGTCCGCGGCGCCGTCCTCGACGCCGACCCCGAACTGCGCGAGCTTCTCGGCACCATCTCCGAGCTCCTCACCGACGACCTGATGCGAGAACTCAACGGCCGCGTCGACATCGACGGAGAAGACCCCGCCGACGTCGCCTACGACTGGCTGAAGAGCGCGAACCTCATCGAATAGCGCTCTGTCGCCCGGCTCCGCGACCCAGGCCACCACTGAAGCGATTGCAGCGAGGTCGATGCGGGCGCCGACAACGCACCGCGCGCGCCACGGCACTGTCGGTGCCATGACGCGCGCGGCGGATGTTGTGGGCGGAAGGCCTATTTCGTCAGGGGCAGCCCGGTCGGTTCGGGAATCTGTTCCACCGTCAGACGTTTGCGGAAGACCCAGTAGGTCCAGCCCTGGTAGATCAGAACCACCGGGGTGCACAGCACCGCTGCCCAGCTCATCACCTGGAGGGTGTAGTGACTGGACGAGGCGTTGTAGATGGTCAGGTCGAAGGCGGGGTCGATGGTGGAGGGCATCACGTTCGGGTACAGCGAGCCCACCAGCAGGACGGTGGCCGAGGTGATCGTGAGCGTGGTGCCGATGAAGGCCCAGCCGTCACGGCCCGCGACGGTGGCGCCACCGGCGACGACAAGGCCGAGTACCGCGGCGCCGAGAGCGCCCCAGGTCCAGCCGGAGCCGTAGGCGAGCTGGGTCCACAGCCCGAACCCGCCGACGATCACCACCGTGGGCACGAACAGGATCCGGACGCAGGTGCGGGCATCGTCACGGACCTCGCCACCGGTCTTGAGCGCCAGGAAGATCGCGCCGTGCAGGGCGAAAAGGATGGCCGTGGTCGCCGCGCCGAGCAGCGCGTAGGGGCTGAGCAGATCCCACACCGAGCCGACGACCTGGCGCTTCTCGTCCAGCGGCACACCGCGCACGAGGTTGGCGAAGACCCAGCCCCAAGCCAGTGCCGGAATCCACGAGCCGATGCCGATGCCGACGTCGCACCAGGCCCGCCACTTCGGCGAGTTGATCTTCGATCGCCACTCGATGGCGCAGATCCGCAGGATCAACGCGACCAACAGCAGCAGCAGGGCGAGGTAGAACCCGGAGAACAAGCTCGCGTACCACTCCGGAAACGCCGCGAACATCGCACCGCCCGCGGTGATCAGCCACACTTCGTTGCCGTCCCAGACCGGGCCGATCGTGTTGAGCACGACGCGCCTGCGCGCATCCGAACCCTTGCCCAGGATCGGCATCAGCATGCCGACACCGAAGTCGAAGCCCTCGAGAATGAAGTAGCCGGTGAACAGCACGCCGACCAACACGAACCAGAATTGCTGCAGACTCATCGTCGTCTCCTAGTACGCGAAGGACAGCGGCTCGACGGGTTCGGCGCGGTGCCTACCGCCACCGCCGTCGTCATCGGGACCGGACTCGTCATCGGACGCCGTCGGCCCCGGCTCGGGCCCGACCACGGTGTAGCGGTGCATCAGGTAATACCAGACCACGGCCAGTGCGCCGTAGAGCAACGTGAAGACGGCGAGGGAGAAGATCACCGTGCCCGGCGCATGATCGGAGACACCCTGCGCCACGGTCATCCGAATGGTCGTGTCGCCGGTCAGATTCGGCACCACCACCCAGGGCTGGCGTCCCATCTCGGTGAAGACCCAGCCCGCGCTGTTGGCCAGGAAGGGAGTGGGGATGGCGATCAGGCACAGCCAGGAGAACCAGCGCTTGTCGGGTACTCGGCCACCGCGCGTCATCCAGAGACCGGCGAGCAGCAACAGCGCAGGTCCGGCCAGCAAGCCGATCATGCCGCGGAAGCCCCAATAGGTGACGAAGAGATTCGGCCGGTAATTTCCGGGCCCGTAGTCCTGCACGTAGGACGCCTGCAGATCCTCCACGCCCTGCAACGTGACGCCGGTGAACTTGCCCTCGGCCAGGAACGGCAGCACGTACGGAACTTCCAGTAGATGCGTGACACTGTCGCAGTTGTTGTGTGTGCCGACGGTGAGGATCGAGAACTTCGGATCGGTCTGGGTGTGGCACAGCGATTCCGCCGACGCCATCTTCATCGGCTGCTGATCGAACATGATCTTGCCCTGGATGTCGCCGGTCACCCCCACCACGACGATCGATGCGGCGATGACCCACATCCCTGCGCGGGCCGCCGGTCGCCACATGATCCTGGCTTCATCGAGTTTCGCGGCATCATTGCTGCGCGCGTTGCGCACCATGAACCACCCGGCGACGCCGACGACGAAGGTCGCCGCGGTCAGGAATGCGCCGGCGACCACGTGTGGAAATGCCGCGAGGGTGGTGTTGTTGGTGAGCAGCGCCCAGATGCTGTCCAGTTCGGCGCGTCCGGTGTCGGGGTTGTACTTCGCGCCGACCGGGTGCTGCATGAACGAGTTGGCCGCGATGATGAAGTACGCCGAGGCGTTGACGCCGAAGGCGACGATCCAGATCGTCGCGAGGTGAACGAGTTTGGGCAATCGGGTCCAGCCGAAGATCCACAATCCGAGGAATGTCGACTCCAGGAAGAAAGCGACCAGCGCTTCGAATGCCAGCGGCGCACCGAAGACGTCGCCGACGAATCGGGAGTACTCACTCCAGTTCATCCCGAATTGGAATTCCTGCACGATGCCGGTGGCGACGCCGATGGCGAAGTTGATCAGGAACAGTTTCCCGAAGAACTTCGTGAGCCGATACCAGTGTTCTTTTCCGGTGATCACCCACGCCGTCTGCATTCCCGCTACGAGCGGTGCCAGTCCGATGGTGAGCGGGACGAAGATGAAGTGGTAGACCGTGGTGATACCGAACTGCCATCTGGAGACATCCAGTGTGCTCATTGCCAGCGAACTCATCGTCGGATCTCCTGCCATCGCAGTGAACTGTTGCCGAACCGCTTGCTGTTCGAGTCGAGATGAAATGGATGCTGACGTGCTACGGCACCGCTTCGGCGCATATGACGGCGGTGGTCGCTTCGCCCGGCAGGTCGACGAGCTCGTCGATGCCCGCGGCGAATTCCGGTGTCTGCAGGTAATTCGCGTACGCGCGGAACGACGCATTGCGTCAGCACTGCTCGATCCTAGGTGACGAGGCCGCGAATTCCGGTCAGGACTCGGCGATCGTCTTCGCCCGCAGCAGTATGTCTTCGATCATCGCGGGGCTTACTTTTCCCGTCGCGGTATTGCGCTGGCTCACGTGGTAACTACCGAGCACGGTGACCGATCGGCCGTCGGGATGGGTGATGGCGACTTGCGCGCCGTGGGTGAATCGTGGACGCGGACGTGGCACAGTCCAGTCGCCTGCGGAAAGGACAGTGAACAGGGCTTGCCAGCCGAAGCCTCCGAGGACGACGATCACCCGAAGCGTCGGGCCGATCAGTTCCAGTTCCCGGCTGAGGAAAGGCGCGCAGCGGCGACGCTCCTCGGGTGTCGGCTTGTTCTCCGGCGGGGCGCAGTGCACCGGCGCGGTGAGCCGGGTATCCACCAGTTCGATGCCGTCGTCGAGGCTCACCGGATGCGCGCCGGTCGCCGAGCCGACCGCGTGTAGCGCACCGAACAGGACATTGCCGCTCGGGTCGCCGGTGAACATGCGCCCGGTGCGATTACCGCCGTGAGCGGCGGGGGCGAGGCCGACCACGAGAATTCGAGCGTCGGCGGGCCCGAAACCGGGTACCGGCCGACCCCAGTACTCTTCGTCGCGGAAGGCTGCCCGTTTGACGACCGCGACTTCTTCGCGCCAGGCGACGAGCCGGGGGCAGGCACGGCAGGTGGAAACCAAGCGATCGAGTGCGGCGATATCGGGGGTGAATTCCGCCGCCCACGGGGCCTTTTCCGGATCCTCGCCGGTCATCGACTCAGTCTAGTCCGCGGTGTCGATGCGGCTTCGGAAAAGTTCGCCGACCGAACCAGCTGCGCGGTACCGTCGGTACCACGTACATTCGAGGGATGTTGTCCACCGAGATCGTGAGCGCCGACGGAGTCGTGCGCGGTCGTGCGGGTCGTCGAATCGCCCGCTGGCGTGCCCTGCCCTACGCGGCCCCACCCATCGGAGCGTTGCGGTTGCGTGCGCCCCAGCCTGTTCGACCGTGGACGGGAGTCCGGTCGGCGACCGAGTTCGGCTACGCCGCGGTGCAGAATCCGAACGGTGCCCGCATCGGCCCGCGGACCTGGCAACCCACCGGGGAGGATTGCCTGACGCTCAATGTCACCGCGCCGGCGACGCCGTCGGCCACCCCGCGCCCGGTCATGGTGTTCTTCCATGGTGGCGGATACCTGATCGGCACGTCGAGCATGTATTCCGGCGCACGGTTGGCCGCGCGCGGTGACGTGATCGTGGTGTCGGTGAACTACCGCCTCGGCGCGCTCGGGTATGTCGACTTCAGCGAATTCTCCACGGCTGACAGACCTTTCGAGTCGAACCTCGGACTTCGCGATCAGGTCGCGGCGCTGGAATGGGTGCGTCGCAATATCGCCGCGTTCGGTGGTGACCCCGACAACGTCACCATCTTCGGTGAATCGGCCGGTGCGCACGCGGTGGTCAGCTTGCTGGCGACGCCCGCCGCGCGCGGCCTGTTCCATCGAGCGATCGCGCAGAGCGCCCCCGCTGACTGGACCTCGACACCGGAGGAGGCGCACCGCTTCGCCCGTCGCTGCCTGGACCGGCTCGGCGCGACCCCTGCCGACGCCGCGACCGTGCTGAACACTGTGTCCGCGAAGGAGCTGTGCCGGGCGGGTGACCGCGCGCTCGGTCGTTCGCTGCGCGAGGAACCAGGCAGCTTTCCCTACGCCCCTGTCGCGGACGGCGACTTCCTCCCGGAGATGCCTCTGGACGCCATAGCGGCGGGCCGCGCGCATCCGGTGCCGTTGATCATCGGCACCAACCGCGACGAGGCGACACTGTTCCAGCGCTTCGCCAAGTCGGTGCCACACACCCCTCAGCAGCTCAGCACCATCTTCGAACGCTACGAGCCCGGCACCGAAAAGCGGGTGACCAGCAGCTACCCCGGCTATCCGGCAGCACGGACCGCAGTACGGGTCGGCGGCGACCACCTGTTCCTACGTCCGACGTTGGCCGTGCTCGAAGGCCACAGCCGATACGCCCCCACCTACGCCTACCGGTACGACTACGCCCCGCGCGCGCTGCACCTGGCGGGCTTCGGCGCCACCCACGCGCTCGACCTGGTCCCCGTCTTCGGCTGGGTCGACGGCCCCGTCGGGCGCGCGATGACCGCAGCCGGTGGCAGGCGGGCCTTCCTCGCGGTCCAGGACTACATCCAGGACAACTGGCTCAGCTTCGCCCGCACCGGCCGACCGCTGGCGCCGTGGTCGCCCTACACCGCCGAACGCCGCACCACCTCCATCATCGACCATCCGCCGCGCGTCTTGGTCGACCCCGAGTCCGCGCAACGTCAAGCGTGGCAAGGCATTCGGAAGTGTGAAGCATGACTGTAGAGCTCGCCGCGGGGCAGCTGGCCGACCGCATCAAGGCGCTCTACGCCCGAGATGAGCAGATCCGTGCGGCGCGGCCCGTCGAGGATGTGCACGCCATCGTGACGACTCCCGGACTCGCGACGGCGCGCATCGTCGAGACCGTCATGACCGCCTACGCCGATCGCCCGGCACTGGGCACCCGCCGTACCGAATTGGTCGAGAACGGCGGACGGTCGACGCGAAAGCTGTTGCCGGAGTTCGACTTGCTGACCTACGGGCAGGTGTGGGAGCGCACTCGCGCGCTCGCCGCGGCCTGGCATCGCGACGGTGTCGTCGCGGGGGATTTCGTCGCGGTGCTCGGGTTCACCAGTGCCGACTACACCGTGCTCGATCTCGCCACGATCCACCTGGGTGGGGTCGCGGTGCCGTTGCAGGCGGGTGCGGGTCTGGAACAGTTGCGGTCGATTCTCGACGAGACCGAGCCGACGGTGTTCGCGGTCGATACCGCGCACCTGGACATCGCCGTGGACGCGGTACTGGCAGGCGTCACGCCGCGTTCGCTGATCGTGTTCGACCATCACGCCGACGACGACGATCACCGGGATGCCCTCGACGCGGCCCGCTCCCGTCTTCGGGCCGGGGGATCGGGTCTCGTGCTCGGCACCCTCGACGACACCATCGAGCAGGGTCGCCGCGCCGACGCGGCTCCGCTGAGCGTGCCCGCCGAGGGCGAGGACCCTCTCGCACTGCTGATCTACACCTCGGGCAGCACCGGGACCCCCAAAGGCGCGATGTACACCCAGCGCCTGGTCGCGGTGGGCTGGCAGCCCGCGCGGCCGCTGACCGCGATCAATGTCAACTTCCTGCCGATGTGCCATATCGCCGCTCGGCTCACCCTCAACAGCGTGCTCGCCCGTGGCGGCACGGCGTATTTCGCGGCGGCGCCGGACCTGTCGACATTGTTCACCGACATCTCCCTGGTGCGGCCCACCGAGATCTTCCTGGTGCCCCGGGTGTGCGACATGATCCTGCAGCGCTTCCAGCGTGCGGTCGCCGAGCGCGGCGACGCGGCGATCGACACCGTGAAAACCGAACTGCGCGAACGGTTCCTGGGTGGCCGGCTGCTGTCGGTGCTGTGCGGCAGCGCGCCGATCGCACCCGACCTGCGTGCCTTCGTCGAGTCGGTACTGCACCTGCGCCTACACGACGGTTACGGCTCCACCGAGACCGGCGGCGGGGTGATCTTCGATACGAAGGTGATGCGCCCGCCGGTACTGGATTACAAACTCGTCGATGTGCCGGAGCTCGGCTATTTCGGCACCGACAAACCGTATCCGCGCGGCGAGTTACTGCTCAAGACCACCACCATGATCGCCGGGTATTACCGCCGCCCCGAGGTGACCGCCGAGGTCTTCGACGCCGACGGGTTCTGCCGCACCGGTGACGTGGTGGTCGAGTTGGCGCCCGACCGGTTGGCCTATGTCGACCGCCGCAACAATGTCCTCAAGCTCTCCCAGGGCGAGTTCGTCACGGTGTCGCGGTTGGAGGCGGTGTTCGCGGGCGCGGACCTGGTGCGCCAGATCTATGTGTACGGCAGCAGTGAACGCGCATATCTGCTGGCGGTCGTAGTGCCCACCGAGGCCGCGCTCGCGGGGCCTGCCGACGAGTTGCGCGCCGCGGTGAGTGCGTCGCTGCACCGCGCCGCCGCCGCGGCCGAACTCGAGCCCTACGAGATTCCGCGTGACTTCATCATCGAGTCCGAACCGTTCTCGACAGCCGACGGGATGCTGTCCGGGGTGGGGAAACTGTTGCGGCCCAAGCTGAAAAAGCGCTACGGGCAGCGTCTCGAGCAGCTCTATGCCGACCTCGCACGGGGTCAGGAAGACGAACTGCAGCGGCTGCGTCGCGACGCACCCGGGCTGCCGGTGTACGACACCGTCGCCCGCGCCGCTCGCGCTGTGCTCGGCGGCGATCCGGCGGATCTGCGTCCGGACGCACGATTCGGTGATCTCGGCGGTGATTCGCTGGCTGCGCTGTCGTATTCGACGCTGCTGCGGGAACTGCTCGCGGTGGACGTGCCGGTGAATGTGCTGCTCGGACCGGACAGCGACTTGGCGCGGATCGCCGACTACGTGCGACGTGAGCGTGAACCCGGCACGCACAGAACCGATTCCGACGCGGTGCACGGCAAGGGCGCTACCGAGATCCGCGCGGCGGATCTGACGCTCGAGAAGTTCGTGGATGTCAGCACCGCCGCGCGCCTACCTGCCGCTACGCCGGCGAAGACGGTGTTGATCACCGGCGCGAACGGATATCTCGGGCGGTTCCTGCTGCTGAGTTGGCTCGAGCGGCTCGCCCCGGAGGGCGGCAAGGTGATCTGCGTGGTCCGTGGCGGTGACGAGGTCGCCGCCCGAGAGCGCCTCGACGCGGCGTTCGACACCGGCGACAGTGAGCTGGCCATACACTTCCAGGTTCTCGCGAAGGACACCTTGGAAGTGCTGCCCGGTGATATCGGTGAACCGAATCTCGGTGTGCCGCAGCCGACCTGGGATCGGTTGGCCGGCGAGGTCGATCTGATCGTGCACTCCGCGGCACTGGTGAACCATGTGCTCCCGTACGCGCAGCTGTTCGGTCCGAATGTGGTCGGCACGGCCGAGATCATCCGGCTGGCGCTGACGACTACCCGCAAGCCGGTGAGCTATCTGTCGACGGTGGCTGTCGCGGCGCAGGGGGAGTCCTTCGCCGAGGACGGCGACGTGCGAACCATGAGTCCGGTTCGCCGACTCGACGATTCCTACGCCAACGGCTACGGCAACAGCAAGTGGGCGGGCGAGGTTCTGTTACGCGAGGCTGCCGAGCGGTTCGGGCTGCCCGTCGCGGTATTCCGCTCGGACATGATCCTGGCGCACAGTCACTTCCGCGGCCAGCTCAATGTGCCCGACGTGTTCACCCGTCTGCTGCTGAGTGTGCTCGTCACCGGGCTCGCGCCGACATCGTTCTACCGCACCGATTCCCACGGGCAACCACAGCGCGCCCACTACGACGGCCTACCTGCCGACTTCGTCGCCACGGCCATCACCGAACTGGGCGCCGCTGCCTCGAGTGGATACCGCACCTACGACGTCCTCAACCCGCACGACGACGGGATCTCCCTCGACGTGTTCGTCGACTGGTTGATCGAAGCGGGCCACCGCATCGATCGCATCGACAGCTACGACGACTGGTTCGCCCGCTTCGAAACCGCCTTGCGTGCCCTGCCCGAACCCCAGCGCAAGCACACCCTGCTCCCGCTCCTCGACGCCTACCGCAAGCCCGGCCGTCCTTTGCGCGGCTCGGCTCTGCCCGCCGACGGCTTCCGTGCCGCCGTCCGCGCCGCACAGATAGGTCCTGACAACGACATCCCGCACCTGCCTACAGATCTCATCGCCAAATATGTCCGTGACCTGAAGCATCTCGGCATTCTGGAATAGCACTCACAGGCGAGGCCGGGCGATCCACGAGTGCCACCCGCCATCGAGGATCAGCTCGGCCAAGCGCTGGTAACCGGCACCGCCGGGGTGGGCGCCGTCGCCCGACGCGGCTTCGCCGGCCCAGATCGGGTCTTCGGCCAAGTGCTTGGTGGTGGCGACGAAGGGCACGTCACGCGCGCCGCACAGTTTCGCCATGTCGTCGGCGAGTTCGACCGTTCGGCGCAGATGCTCCTCGCCGCCGTCGACGACAGGTGGTGGGCCGATCACCAGCGGATGGATCGCGCGCTCGCGGCTTTCGGCCAGGAGGGTCGCGAGGTTGTCGAGGCAGCGCGCCTTACCGACCCGGACGCTGCCGTCCTCCACGACCGCGTCGTTGCTGCCGAAGGAGATCACCAGGCGATTGTCGGCGCCGGGCAGCACGCGCGGATCGACTTCGCGCCAGCAGCGACGCAGGACATCGTCGGAGGTGTTGCGTCGGATGCCGAGGTTGAACGCGGTGATGCCGGGGCCGGTCGCGGTGAGTACGAGGCCGACCCAGCCGCGGTACTCCGGGTCACCGATGCCCTGGACGAAGGAGTCCCCGATGAAGCAGATGCGTAGATCCTCGTTCATTTCGGCAACTGTACGAGGTGGGGGAGCGGGGCCGTGTTACCCGGTCCGGCCGGTGGTGGGGGAGCGCGTTTACGAAGGGGCGGTACAGGTTTGAATCGTCCTGGTCATTCCGGTTCGGGTGGTCGAGGGCCACGTCGACGATCTTGGGTGCCACAACTCCTGATTTATTTAATGCCGATACGCAGATATGCGCATCTATACATGTATTCCGCCCATCCATCATCCCGACCTGCGCACGAACACACCGTCTCAAAAAACAAGGAGGCTGGGGGAGCTCCTAGCCGGTTGGTCTCCGTGGGTACCGGTTATTAGCGAGGAGTCACAATGCGCGCGACGGCCGACACCATCGCCGAGCGCTGCTCTGCCAGGCGGTCGCGGCCGGCGACGACTGTTCCGGCCCGGGCGTGGGCGGCTGATGTGCGAGCCAGGTCGGTGAGCATGTGGAGCAGGATCGTGGCCGGGATGTCGGTGGTGACAAGTCCTTCGTGCTGGCCGCGGCGGAGTTCGACGAGTTTCGCGTCGATGGTGCGCCGCAGGACCTGGGGAATATCGCCGGACGGCTCGAGTTCGGACCAGGCTTGTAGCCGGGCGTTGTCGGGGTGGGCGATGAAGTGGTCGAACAGGCGGCCCACATAGGCGGGAAGGTCGTCGGCGGACATCGCGGCTTCGCTACTGGTCTCGGTGGTCCAGCGTTCGGTGACAGCGGCGTAGAGCTCGTTCTTGCCCGGGAAATACGCGTAGAGACGGTCTTTGCTGGCGTGCGCGGCGGCCGCGATGCGGTTGATCCGAGCACCGGCGATGCCGAATTCGGCGAACTCCGCTTTCGCCGCGGTGAGTATTCGCTCCCGTGTTGCCTGACCTGCTGCCCGCATGAGCCGAAGCGTACCCCTTGCCGAACCATCTGGTTCGGAACTATGGTCCCATGTGAACCGGACGGTTCTGAACTCTGTGAGACGAGGCTTGATGAGCGCGGACAAACCACGGTGGCAGCAGCTCAGGGAGCAGACAGACGGTGTCGATACCGCCGATCTGGACCAGCTGTGGACCCGGCTACGCCCGGCTCGCGCCGAGGAGATCCTCGGTGAATGGCGCGGCGACGCGTTCCAGACCGGTCACCCGCTGTGTCGCGCGCTGCCTGCCAGCCGCTGGTACGGCAAGAATTTCCTCGCTCTCGACGACGCGAAGCCACTGATGTGCAGAGCCGAGGACGGCACCTTGTTCTCGAATGTCGAGCTGGGACAGGGCGAAGCGACCCTGTGGAATGTCGAGTTCCGCGGCGAGGTCACCGCGACGATGGTCTACGACGGCCGCGCGGTGTTCGACCACTTCAAGTGGCTCGATGACACCACCTTGATGGGCATCATGAACGGGCGCCCCGAACTGGTGCTCTCGCGCGGCCAATACTTCTACTTCCTGCTGGAACGGGTCTCCTGATGCGCACAACGGCGGTGTTGTCGCGCGATCCGTCGGCGGAGTTCTCGATCGAGCCGATCGAGGTCGACGAGCCCCGTGCCGGGGAGATCCTGGTGCGGATCGCCGCCGCCGGGATCTGCCACACCGATCTGGTCAGTCGCCGCGCGGGTGCCGCGGATCGTCCGATTCTGCTCGGACACGAGGGTGCGGGCATCGTCGCGGCGGTCGGGTCCGAGGTGCGCACGGTCCGGCCCGGCGATCATGTTGTGCTGACCTTCCGGCACTGCGGGACCTGTCGCAACTGCGCGGCCGATCGTCCGGCCTACTGCCACCGCGCCACCGCGCTCAACCAATTCGGACGGCGCGCGGACGACACACCCCGGGCGCTTGTCGACGGTTCTCCGGTGCTGGACGGATTCTTCGGTCAGTCGAGTTTCGCCGGCTACGCGTTGACCACCGAGGACAACACGATCGTGATCGACCCCGCGATCGACCTCGCGGTAGCGGCGCCGTTCGGATGCGGGTTCCAGACCGGCGCGGGCGCTGTCCTGAACGCGTTGCGCCCGGAGCCGGGTGCGTGGGTCGCTGTGTACGGGGCGGGCGCGGTCGGGATGGCGGGGTTGCTCGCTGCTCGGTCGATTCCCGACGTGCGCGTGGTCGTCGTCGAAACATCCGCCGCGCGGCGGGAACTGGCTGTCGAGCTCGGCGCTGACGCGGCGCTGGATCCCGCCGACGGGCCCACCGCGCCACGCATCCGCGAACTCACCGACGGCGGTGCGACCCACGCGCTCGATACGACCGGTGTCGCCGCTGTTCTAGGCGATGCCGTCGCCGCGCTCGCTGTCGGTGCCACGGTGGTGGCCGTCGGTCTCGGCCGTGGCGCGCCACCGGTCGACATCGGCGATCTCGTGCTGCACGGTAAGGTAATTCGTGGCTGCCTCGAAGGCGACAGCGTGCCTGCCACCTTCATTCCCCAGCTGCTCGATCTGTACGCCGCCGGTCGCTTCCCGGTCGAGCGCCTCATCACCCGGTACCCGCACACCGAGGTCGGTGCCGCGCTGGCCGACCAGCGCGCGGGCGCTGTCGTCAAACCGGTGCTCACATGGTGAGCACCCTCGAATCCTCGGATACCCCATGACACTTCTCTTCGACGACGCCCCTGCTGTCGAGGGCGCCGAGACGGCTGCCCGCACCCAGCGACGACTCGCAGTGTTGAGCGCCGCGCGTTCGGTCTTCGTCGCCCACGGCTACCACGGGGCGAGCATGGACGACATCGGTATCCGGGCCGGGATGAGCAAGCCGGTGCTGTACACGCATTACGCGAGCAAGCTCGATCTCTATCTCGCTGTGTTGCAGGGTTATCTGGACCGGATGGTCGACGGTATCCGGGACGCGCTGGCCGACGCCGACGGTCAAGAGGACAAGGTGCGGCGCGCGGTGCTGGCCTATTTCGATTTCGTCGACGAGGACGCCGGTGGGCACACCCTGGTCTTCGAGTCGCCGGTGCCGAGTGAGCCGTGTGTGCGGTGGCGGGTGCGCAATGCCATGGGCGAATGCGCGGTGTTGGTCAGCGCGGAGCTGCGCGCCGCGGGCATGGATGACGTCCGTGCCTACGCGTGCGCGTTCGGGGTGGTGGGCGCCAGCCACCTCGCGGCTCGGCAGTGGCTCGACACGGGTCGTCCGATTCCGATGGTCGAGGCTGTCGACACTGTCGTGGCGCTGTGCTGGAACGGTTTGTCGGGCGTGGAGACTACGGGCGACTAGACGCGCGAGTGGTCAGCTCGCGCCGATGGGCAGCGGGCTTCCGTCGAGGAGTTCATCGCTGGGGAGCTGTCCGGCGAGTACCGCCAGCGCGCGCTTCCATCGGCGCAGCACTGCCTCGCGTTCGCCGAGTGTTCCGGTGAGCATGGCGGTCATCGAGAGCCCGGTGAGCATGTCGATGGTGAATTCGACGAGGACTTCGGCGCGCGGGTCGGAGGCATAGGGTTCGCCGAGTACTTGCAGGTAGAGCCTGCGCATTTCGGTGAATACGCGACGTTCCTCGGTGACGAGCTGGTCGCGGAGTTCGGTGTCGGTGCGCGCGGCGACCCAGAGGTCGAGTGCGATGAAGAAGGCGGGGCTGTTGAGGTCGCGCCAGGCGAGGTCGACGACGGACTGCAGTCGGTCGCGGCCGGGCGGGAGCAGTTCGGCTTCGCGCCGGAACTTCTCGAGCCGGATGTCGACCACCTCGGTGGTGGCGGCGATGAGCAGTTCGGCTCTGGTGGGGAAGTGGTGCTGCACGGTGCCGCGGGCGAGCCCGGCGCGTTCCTGGACCGCGCTGACGGTGGTCGCCGCGTAGCCGCGTTCGAGCAGGCATTCGGCAGTACAGGCCAAGATTCTGGCGCGGGTGGATGCTCGACGTTCGGCCTGGGTGCGTCGCGGTTGTTGCACGGTCACCTGAGAAATCGTACGTCCTGCCGACAAGATTCGGTAGATTAGGTGAAATGTGTCGGCGGTCACCACTTGACGACGGTGGATCGAGCTGGTGCAATCAACATACCGTACGCAGTAACTGTTTCTCTGGATGAAAGGCTGCGATGACGCAGATCTCTCACCTCCGCCGGGGTAGTGGTGCGCCGATCGTGCTGGTGCACGGCCTCGGCAGTCGCTGGCAGGTCTTCGCGCCGATCATCGACCAACTGGCCGATCAGCACGAGGTCATCGCGATCGACCTGCCCGGCTTCGGCGACTCGCCGGCGCTCGACGATGTCCGGCCGGGTCCGCGCGGGTACGCCGCCTGGCTCACGCGCTGGCTGGCGGACAACGAAATTCGACGCCCGCACGTGGTCGGCAGCTCCATGGGTGGTGGCATCGCCATCGAACTGGGTCGCACCGGAGTCGCGTCCGGGGTCACCGCGTTCTCACCGGTCGGCTTCTACGGGCCCGTCGGACGGCGGTGGACTCAGGTCCTGCTCACCAGCATGCGTGGAGCCGCCCGTACCGCCGGACCGACATTGGACCGGCTGGTCGAATACCCCGCGGGCCGCAGGATCCTGCTCTCGAGCATGTTCGGTCACCCGGTCGGCGTCGACCCCGATGCCGCTCGGAGCGACTTGGCGGGACTGGCCGGTGCCACCTCCTTCGCGGCCGCCCGCGACGACTTCGGCAATTACGTCCTCGATCCCGGCGACGACCGCGGCTCGTTGGGTGAGATTCCGGTGACGATCGCGTGGGGCACCCGCGACGTCGTGCTCGTGCACCGCACCCAGAGCGCGCGTGCGCGCGTGGTGCTGCCGTTCGCGCGTCATCTCGACCTTCCCGGCTGCGGGCACCTCCCGTTCAGCGACGACCCCGATACCTGTGCTCGCATCGTTCTCGAAGGGACCTCATGACCCCGTCCATTGCAGTCATCGGCAGCGGGTTCGGCGGCTTGGCGGCCGTCATCGAACTGAAGAAGCGCGGCTTCGATGACATCGTCGTGTTCGAGAAGGCTGACGATGTCGGTGGCGTCTGGCGGGAGAACACCTATCCCGGTGCTGCGTGTGATGTGCCGTCCCCGTTCTACTCGTACTCTTTCGAACCGAATCCGCGCTGGCCGCACCGATTCTCACGGCAGCCGGTGATTCTCGACTACATCGGGCACGTCGCCGACAAATACGATGTCCGCCGCCATATCCGCTTCGGTGTCGAGGTGCTCGGAGCCGCGTTCGACGACGCGACCGGCAAGTGGACCGTCCGGCTCAGTGGCGGGGACACCGTGGTGGTCGATGTGCTGGTGTCGGCGGTCGGGCAGCTGTCGCGGCCCGCCGTGCCGGCGATCGACGGTCGAGACAGCTTCGGCGGCAGCAGTTTCCACTCCGCCGAGTGGGACCACGACATCGACCTGACCGGTAAGCGTGTGGCTGTCATCGGCACCGGGGCGAGCGCGATCCAGTTCGTTCCCGAGGTGCAGCAGCGGGTCGAGAAGCTGACCCTGTTCCAGCGGACCGCGCCCTACATCATCCCGCGCCCTGATCGGGAGTTCTCCGAGCGCCATCACCGGGTGTTCGAGAAGGTGCCGGTGACCGAGCTCGCCGAACGCGCAACCTGGTACAGCGTGGTCGAAGGACTCAGCGTCGCCTGGGTGTATTCCAAACCTCTCGCCGCCGCGATCAAGGCCGTGTCGAAATGGCATATGCGCAGGCAGACCAAGGCCAAGCCGGGTCTTTTCGAGAAGGTCTGGCCGGACTATCCGGTCGGGTGCAAGCGAATCCTGTTCTCCGACAATTATCTTCCGGCGCTGGCAGAAGCGAACGTGGAGGTGACCACCGAGCGGATCGCCGAGATCACCCCCTCGGGCGTGCGCACCGTGGACGGGCGTGACCACGAGGTCGACGTCATCATCTGGGGCACCGGTTTCACCAGCACGGAGTTCTTGGCCCCGATGACCATCACGGGCGCGCAGGGCAGGGAACTGACGCAGGAGTGGGACACCGGCGCGCACGCCTACTACGGGATGACCGTGCCGCGGTTTCCGAACCTGTTCATCATGTACGGCCCCAACACCAATACCGGTGGCGGTTCGATCATCTACTTCCTGGAAGCGCAGGCGAAGTACCTCGGCGACTATGTCGCCCATCTCGCGGCGTCCGGTCGCGCGCTGACGGTTCGTCCGGACGTGGAACAGGCCTACGACGAGCGGATCCAGGCGCAGCTCACCGGAAGCGTGTGGACCCGGTGTTCGTCGTGGTATCGCCAGGCCGACGGCCGCATCACGACCAACTGGCCATTGCTCGGAATCCAATACAAGAAACAGGCGCGGTTCGATCCCGCCGACTATGAGGTGGTGTCACGATGAACGACTACGACTACGACGTGATCGTCGTCGGTTCCGGTTTCGGTGGCAGCGTGACCGCGCTGCGGCTGACCGAAAAGGGCTATCGGGTAGGTGTGCTCGAATCCGGTAGGCGCTGGAATGCCGAGGACTATCCGAAGACCAACTGGAACATTCCCAAGGCCATCTGGGCGCCGCGTCTGGGTCTGACCGGGCCGCAGCGGATCAGCGCGCTCGGTAAGTGCCTGGTCTTCAGCGGTTCGGGCGTGGGCGGCGGGTCGCTGATCTACGGCAACACGCTCTACGAACCGCTGCCGGAGTTCTATCGCGACCGCGCCTGGGCCCACATCACCGATTGGAAGTCCGAGCTCGCGCCGTACTACGACCAGGCCGCGCGGATGCTGGGCGTGGTGGAGAATCCGCGGATCGGGCCGAAGGACGACGTGCTGTTGCAGGTCGCACGGGATCTGAAGGTCGCCGACACCTTCCATCGCACCCATGTCGGTGTCTTCTTCAACGAGGGTTCCGAGGGCGTGGAGGTCGATGACCCGTACTTCGGCGGCGCCGGTCCGCGCCGGGCGGGGTGTATCCACTGCTCGGAGTGCTTCACCGGCTGCAAACACAATGCCAAGAACACCACCACGCTAAATTACCTGCACCTGGCCGAGAGCAACGGCGCACAGGTGCATCCGTTGACCACGGTGACGTCGGTAACCCCCGACGGTAACGGCGGTTATCGCGTGGAGACGGTGCAGTCCAACGGTTGGGTGCGCAAGCACCGTCGCACGTTCACCGCTCAGCAGGTGGTGTTCGCGGCGGCGGCGCTCGGCACCCAGAAGTTGCTGCACAAGCTGCGCGGCGACGGCACGCTGCCGGAGTTGTCCTCGCGGCTCGGTGAGCTGACGCGTAGTAATTCCGAGGCGATTATCGGGGTCACCAGTAAGTCCCGCCACGACTTCGCCCAGGGTGTGGCGATCACGTCGTCCATTCACCCGGAACCGCAGACGCACGTGGAGGTGTGCACCTACGGCAAGGGGCAGAACGCGCTGTTCGTGCAGACGGTGCCGATGATCGACGGCGGGGCGTTCCGGTTCCTGCGGCTGTTGCTGACGATTCTTTTGCATCCGGTGCAATTCCTGCGTTCGCAGAACGCGCACGGTGCGTCGGAGCGGTCGGTGATCTTGCTGGTCATGCAATCGCTGGACAATTCGCTGACTTCGTATCTGAAGGGCAAGCGGTTGGTGACCAAACAGGGCAGTGGTGAGCCGAATCCGGAGTGGATTCCCATGGCGCACGATATCGCCCGGCGCTACGCGGCCGAGTCCGACGGCATCACCGGCAACATCGCCACCGATATCTTCAATATCCCCGCGACCGCGCACTACATCGGTGGTTGCACCATCGGCGACTCCCGCGACACCGGCGTGATCGATCCCTACCAGCGCGTCTACGGCTATCCAGGCTTGCATATCGCTGACGGCAGCGCGATCACCGCCAATCTCGGCGTGAATCCGTCGCTGACCATCACCGCGCAGGCCGAGCGTGCGATGGCGTTCTGGCCCAACAAGGGTGAGCCGGATCCGCGTCCTGATCTCGGTGCCGCCTACCAGCGGATCAGTCCGGTCGCCCCGGAACGTCCCGCGGTGCCCGCGACCGCGCCCGGCGCGCTCCGACTGCCTGCCTGAGAGAGAGGATCTTCATGACGATCGACCAACTCACCGCGCTCGAACCCGTCTGTTCCCGGGAGGCGGCGCTGGCGCTGTTCGACAGTCTGCCGCCGGTGCCCGCGTCCCAGCTCAGTGGCCGCTGGCACGGTCGCGAGCTGGCCACCGGGCATCCGATGGACGGCCTGCTCGTGGCGTCGGGCTGGTACGGCAAGCAGTTCGACGGCCTCGACAGTGTGCATCCGCTGCTGTTCCGTGACCGGACGGGCGACATCTTCGCTGTCGATCCGCAGAAGGTGCCGCTGGGTCTGGTCGGCAAGGTGCCGACCTCGATTGTGGACCGGGGTCGCGGACTGCTCGGGGTGTTGAAGCCGGCGTTGCGCGCTCGCGACTATCGGGCGCGGTTGCGCTCGATCGAGCATCGCGGGGTTGTCACCACGGCGATGGTGTACGACCATCGGGCGATCATCGATGTGTTCCGCCGGGTCGACGACAACACAGTCTTGGGCCTGATGGATTACCGCGATTTCCCTGAGCCGTACTTTTTCGTGCTCGCTCGCGAGAACACGCACGATGGTGGTCGTTTGCCCGAGTGAATCGGGGGTACGCGCCGGATGGGGAGAACCCTCATCGAAAGGAGGCCGTGCCATGACTGACTACATAGATCCCCATCAACACAAGTTTCCCGATACCGAACGCACGACGCGCTCGCACGCGGGGGAGCTGGTCCAGGACTCGCTCAATTGGCCGGGGCTGTTGCTTCTCGGGATCGGCATCGTGATGCTCGCGGCCACCCTGACGGCCGCCGGTTCCGGATTTGTCGGATGGGCGGTGATCGCCGGAATCCTCACTGGTGTGTGTTTGCTGCTCGGTATCGGGATCGTGCTCGCCGAGCATCGCCGGATCAAGGTGGGTGAGGGACTGCATCTCACGGATCCGTGTGGTCACTGACGTCGGACAACGAGAGGACGCCGATGGACGAATGTGTCGAGCCCGGACGGATCACCGTCGACTATTCGCATCTGTTCCCCGGCGTGGTGGTACGCGCCGATCGAATAGCCGACGAGTTCGACGTGGTGTTCTCCGATGGTGTGCGCACCGAGGCGGGGATTCTGCATGACGACGACGGGAGCGCGGCGCTGGATGTGGTCGGCTACGCTACGGCCGCGGGGACGATGTTGCCCGGTCGGATCTGGCCGATCATTTCGATCGAGGATGTCGGGTCCGAGGTGAACATCGCGCTGGGACCCTACTTGCGTTGATCGCGGGGTCTCGGTGATGCGGGACGCGCTCGGTACTTCGGCGTCCTAACAACTGGACCTGCGTCCACTTATGCCGCAGTGTGATGCCCATGAGTGAGCATCCCGCGCAACGGCGCACGCTGGCGGTGTTGGTCGCGGCGCAGATCTTCAGCGGCGCGGGGCTTGCCGCGGGAATCACCGTGGGCGCGCTGCTGGCGCAAGAAATGCTCGGGTCCACCGGGCTGGCCGGGTTGCCCAGCGCGATGTTCACCGTCGGGTCGGCTGCCGCCGCGGTCGGGGTGGGTCGGATCTCGCAGCGGGCCGGGCGTCGGGTGGGCCTCACGCTCGGGTATCTGACGGGTGGCCTGGGAAGTTTCGGGGTGGTGGCGGCCGCGGTGACCGAGAGCCTGCCGCTGCTGTTCGTCTCGCTGATCGTCTACGGGGCGGGTACCGCGACCAGTCTGCAAGCGCGATACGCCGGTGCCGATCTGGCGCAGCCCGCACATCGGGCGCGTGCCATCAGCACGGTCTTGGTGGCGACGACGGTGGGTGCGGTGGTCGGGCCCAATCTCACGACGCCGATGTCGAATATGGCTGTGCGATGGGGTATTCCAGCATTGTCGGGTCCGTTCGTGCTGTCCGGGGCGGCGTATGTGCTCGCGGCGCTGGTGCTGTGGGTGATGTTGCGCCCGGATCCGCTCGTGCTCGCCCGCAGCCTCGTCGAGCCGCCCGGCGAGGCTGTTATGCCGGATGGTCCGACGCGGTGGTCGGCGCCGATCGTGGCCGGGACGACGGTGATGATCGTGACGCAGTTGGTCATGGCCGCGGTCATGACGATGACCCCGATCCATATGCAGCATCATGGGCACGGTGTCGGCGCGGCGGGGTTGGTGATCGCGGTACACGTCGCGGGGATGTATCTACCGTCGTTGCTGTCGGGAGCGCTCGTCGATCGATTCGGGTCGGGGCTGGTGGCCGTGGCCGCCGCGGGCACGCTGGTCGCCGCCGGTTCGGCCGCGGCGCTCGCCCCGCCGAGTTCGGTGGCGGCGCTGGCGGTGGCGCTCGGGCTGCTCGGGATCGGCTGGAATCTGGGGTTGGTCGCGGGGACGACGATGATCGCGGATGCGACGCCGGTCGCCACCCGTGCGCGCACGCAGGGCACTGTCGATGTGGGAATCGCTATCGCCGGGGCCGGGGGTGGGCTCGGATCCGGTGTGATCGTGGCATTCGCCGATTACCCGGGTCTGGCGTTGCTCGGTGCCGGGATCGCGCTGCTGATCGTGCCCGCGCTGGCCTGGACCACTCGCCGTCCACGCATCCGCGACGAGAGTTCGCCCGTGCATGCCGAAAGCTGAGGGCGGCGGGTCGGTGGGTTCGTGGGATGATCTGGCGATGAAAGGTCAGACGAGTACCGGTCGGCTGTTGACGCTGTTCGGCGGTGTCGCCCTCGTGATGCTGATGGTCAACTGGAGTCTGATGCGCGCGGTCGCGTTCGCGGTGATCTGGGCGGTCGCGGCCGGCGTGCTGGTCTGGCGCGACCGGCGCCGTGGGACCGAGGGTATCGAGGAGACCTCGGCCGCCGCGGCTTCCGATGCCGGCGCCTCAGGCTCCGGCGAGCGCTGAGGCCAGATTCGGCACATCCAGAGCCTGCAAAGCCTGTTGGCGCACATCAACGCAGTGCTTCAGCGTGACCGTATCGATCACCTCGCGATTGCGAACCACCGCGATATTGATGCCGCCACTACGCGCCGCCCAGTTCTGCACCGTGGCGTTGAACGACACCCGCGCGACATTGAACCCCTGCTGACGCCAATTATCGAGATCCGGCGCCAGCATCTCGCACAGGTGCGCGCCGGCCGCATCGGAGATCTCCGGTGCGCCCGCGGGCGACGGCGGTAACCCGGGATCCGGCGCCTCGGTGCTGGTGGCGCAGCCGGCAACAACCAGCAGCCCGATCAACATGGCCCCTCGTAGATGTGTGAACACGACCCGGTCCCTCCGGTAGAGGTTTGTCCTAGCTCAGTGCGAATGCCCGCCTCGCGCAGAGTCAAACAGTGGTCGGCGGTCGGAAATCGGTGGGGGAGGTAGGGATTCGTCTCGCGGACGGCCGTGCACGACCGGGCAGGCAACGAGTCGCGCGTCTGCTCGAAAACCGGTGGAACAACACCGCTGTGCGTCATTACGATGCTGCCGAACCGAGTCATCTAGCCGAGGACGTGCCGTTGTACATCCTGTGAGACCTCCCGAGCAGTGAATTTCACGCGCCGCGCATTGCCGCCGCGCGGTTGTTTGCTGCGGACTTCTCAACGCAATCGCATCTCTCTGGACTGGGACGATGCCTGGCGCCTCGACACCGGCGGGTCCGACCACCTCGACTGCGAGCTCATCGATGTGTCGGTTCTCTTCGCGGCGCGGATCCCTCTGCGACCGGTACGACTGATCGCTGACGGTTTCGGGATCTCGCGAGGCCAAGTCGAGACACTGATCGCCGAGGGGAGTCTTGTCTCAGCAGTTCGCCTGAGCGGCAAGCTCTCCGGTGCCTTCACCTTCACCCTGAAGCGCTGAGCCTTCTGGTGGCTGGGTGCGGCGGGCTCGGACATGTCGGACCGACCGCCGTGCTCACACGACGGTGCCGATCGTGAGGCCGTCGCTGGACGGCCGCCACGCCGGTTCACCCGAAACATGGTGCACACGAACCAATCCCATTTCGACCAACTGTTCCAGGTAGACCTCGGTGCGGCGTACCGAGTGGCTCGACTTCGACGCCAGGTCAGATGTGGTGATCGGTGTGGTCGGGGAGAACCGGCACAAGCTGGTCAAAATCCAGTCCTGGCAGTGGGTCAGGTGATCCTCGCTCATCACGAGCCCCCTGCCTGCTGTGCGCGTTCGTCGAGGACCATCCGGTTCTGTTCCACCAACGTATTTCTGGCGCGGCGCCGACTCCGGCAGGTATCGACCGCGCATTCCAGATGGACTTGCATCGCCCGATGAGCTTGCGCCGCCGTGAGCGGGCCGGGGTCACGACCACACAACAGCAGTGCGTTCACCGGGTCGCCGCCCTGCGGCCTGCGGGCGTGATCTGCCACTCGTTGCGCAGGTTCTCGAACGCGAAGTCCCTGCGCTGCAACTCGAGTGCGGCACGCTTGGCCTCCCCTTCGGCGATCTGCACGTTGCGGGCGATCGTGGCAATCGTGAGCATGCCGCCTGGTTTCAGCGCGGCCAAGATCTTGGCTTCGAGCGTGGTACTCATCGGGTCACCTCGGGTGTGTCGGAGCGGGATGGCTCCAAGCTACGAAGCAGGCGGACGGCGACACCATCAACTTGCGCCAACTTGCGCGAATGTTGTTGACATCTAGCAATTAACAACCAGATCAGCGACGATAAATCGGTGCGACGCAAGTTCGCGCATACGACTGACGGGACGGTACGTCATGCAGTTGGAGTTTCTCGGCAACGGCGGTAGCGGAGGCGGCGGATGCCCCACATTGCTCGCAACCGACCAGGGCGCCTACATCGTGCAAGGATGGGAGACCGGCGATCCCGCCGTCATCGAGATCCCGCACTTGCTCCTCGGGTTCGCCGAGCCCGACACATTCGTCGGCGCGACCATGACCGACACGGGGCGGGGAACATTCACCCTGACCGGTCGCCCGGTGATCGACCGTGCCACCCTGGACCAATTGGACCTCGCGCCCGGAGAGACCGCGATCGAGGTCCCGAAGTGCGAGAGGAAGTTCTACGGTGCTCCTGCTGGAAGGTGAAGCGTTCGACGACCTCCTCCGGTCAGCCCGCCAGGAGGCATTTCACCTGGAGGTGAAGGACACCTACAACACCCCCGACGAGACGCAACCATTCCGCGACTTCCTCGACGGCGTTCCCGCTGAGGACTATTCGTGGCTACAGGATTGGTTGAACCTGGTCGAGGCGACCACCGCTCGTGGGGTGGCCGTTCGCCGGGCGCGCGTCGTCACGGTCCCGCACACCGACTACACCCGCTGGCTCCTCGAGGTCTCCCACCACAACGTCGCCGCGGGCGAACAGATCCGGTACCTGTCCCGTCACGACATAGACCCCGAGCAACTGACCGTTGACGACTGGTGGCTGTTCGACCGGAACTCGGTGGCGTTCACCGTATTCGAATCCGGCGGACGATGGCGTGGCGGTGCTTTGACCACCGACCCGAGAATCGTGGCCTACTGCGTGCAGGTGCGGGACCTGGTGTGGGAAGCGGCGGTTCCGCACACCGAATACCTCACCCTCGGTGCTCGGTGACCAACTCGGTCGATGAAGCGCGCGAAGCTCTCGGGCTCCGGCTCCGCGAGCTTCGCCGCGACGCCGGCATTACAGCTCGCCTGCTCGCACAGCTCGCCGGATGGCACGAATCCAAAGTTTCGCGCACCGAGTACGGCAAACAAACCCCGTCCGAATCCGACCTGCAGGCATGGTGTGAACACACCGGCCGCCCCGACCAACTCCCGGACCTCATTGCGACCCTGCGCAACATCGAAGTCGCCTACATGGAGTGGAAACGCCTGCTCGGCGCCGGTACACGGCGCCGACAGAAGATGTCGGTGAGACTCGAAGGCGACACCCGGTCGATGCGCTGGTACGAACCGACGATCATGCCTGGACTGTTGCAGACCGCCGAGTACGCGGAGGGGATCCTGTCGAAGATCATCAGCTTCTACGGCATTCCCGATGACCTCGCCGACGGCGTCGCAGCGCGGGTCGAACGTCAACGGGTGCTGTATCGCGGCAACCGCCGGTTTTCGTTCATCATTGCCGAGCAGGTGCTTCACACGACAATCGTTGACGATCAGGTGATGTTGGGGCAGTTGGATCGGTTGCTGACGGTGATGTCGTTGCCACGTGTCGTTCTGGGTGTGGTGCCGATGAACTCATCGTATGAGGGCCCAGCGACGAACGGGTTCGCGATCTTCGATCAGCGGCTCGTTCAGGTCGAGACGGTCACCGCGGAACTGTCGGTGACGCAGCCGCGTGAGATCGCCTTGTACGAGCGGATGTTCGCGGTGTTGAACGACCAGGCTGTGTTCGGTGACGGTGCCCGTGAGTTGATCGGTGAGGCTGTCCGGGCGCGCCGTTAGCGGTCTTGCCGCTCGTCGACCTCAGCCCAGGTCGTATTCGGGGCTTGGACTCAGCGGTCGCTTCGAGCTTCGAGACTTCGGGCGAGGCGATCCAAGCCCTGCAGCACTGTTGGGCGTTCGTGATTCAGGTCGGCCAGGAGTTGTGTGTGGGCTTCGATTTCGCGGGGGAACACCTCGTCGATCAGGGTGATTCCGGCCGTAGTGAGGTGGATCGAGGTTGATCGTCGATCGGTCGGATTCTGGGCGCGGGTGATCAGGCCGCGGCGCTCGAGTTTGGTGAGTGTTTTGCCGACGCCGGCTCGCGACATTCCGAGATGTTCTGCGAGTCGGATCGCGGTGAGTGGTGGCTCGGCATAGCGCAAGGGGACCAGGAGTCCGACCTCGGCGGCGGTGATGTTCGCCTCGGTGTAAATGTCCTCCACAGCCCGGTCGAGCAGAGCGGAGATGCGCTTGACCTGGGCCACCACCACCATCGCGGAGGTGTCGAGCTCGGGATTTCGGTCGCGCCAGAGATCGCACGTTCGGTCTCGCAGTGATCGCTCGGCCATCGGCGCCCCTTTTGTAAACTAGTTAACAATTCGGTACGTTCAGGAGCGTACCCCGATGGCGACACTGCCCTGTGGGGCGAGTCGGTACAAGGGGGATCCATGCTTCACGACGTAGTGGTGATCGGCGGGGGCACAGCAGGTCTCGGCGCAGCGCTGGTTCTGGCCCGATCTCGCCGCCAGGTAGTGGTCATCGACTCCGGTGCGCCTCGGAACATGGCTGCCGAGACCGCACATGGGTTCTTGACCCGCGACGGCGCGACACCGACCGAGTTGCTGGCGGTCGGCACGACCGAAGTGCTCCGATACGGCGCGCAGTTGCTGGGTGGTCGAGTTGTCGGCATAGCCGAGGCAGCCACCGGCTTTGCGGTCGAAACCGAGACTGGGCAAGTCATTACGGCGCGGTCGGTTGTCGTGGCGACCGGCTTGCGCGATGAACTGCCTGCGATTCCGGGAGTTCGTGAGCAATGGGGCAAGGGGGTCCTGCACTGCCCGTACTGCCACGGATATGAGGTGCGAGACCAACCGCTTGCGGTACTGGGTGGCGCCAACAGGGCGTTCTCCGTGCACCAAGCCTCGCTGGTGCGTCAGTGGTCCGACGATGTCACCTTCTTCCCGCGAGAGATCGACCTGTCCGGTGACGAGCGTCGCCGTCTGTCCGCGCGTGGCATTCGAGTCGTCGAGGGAGATATTGCGCAAGTTGTCGTGCGGGACGGTGAACTGCACGGCGTGGAAATCGCGTCGGGGCAAGTCATTACACGCACGGCGGTCTTCGTCGGGCCGTGTTTCAGCCCTCGTGACGAGTTGCTGATCCGGTTGCGGTGCACGGTTGGCGCGGATGGCTGGGTGGTGGTCGATGCCACCGGCCGCACCAGCGTGCCGGGCATCTGGGCGGCGGGCAATGTCGTCGATTCGCCTGCGCAACTGATCCATGCCGCGGCCGCGGGATCCAGGGCTGCGGTGGCCGTGAACCACTATCTGCTCGAACAAGACATCCAGCGCGCACTGTCGTAGGCGGTGGGGTCGGAATCGTGCTGAGTGCAACCGGTGACTGATGATTGTGTGTTCGGCTAACGTTTCGGCGGTCGGGGTTCGGTGCTAGGAGGGTGTGGTGACGGTCGACGTCGAGATCGCGGTGCATCCGCTGGATGATCCGGTGCGGGCCTCGTTGCGTGGGGAGCACAGTCGGTTCGCGCACTGGACGGGTCGGATCGGGCGGTATGAGCCGGAGGTGGCGCGGTTCGTCGGGCATCCGGCCGTCCTGGACGGGCAGGATTGGGCTGATCTGGGGACTGCGCTCGGGTCGGGTGGTAGTGCCGGGATACGCGGGTTGGGGCATGTTCTGCCGCCGGAGTGGACGGTGCTCGCCGAGTTCGACACGGTGCAGATGGAAGGTGCGGGGTTGCGGGTCGCCGTCGATCCCGAGCTCGAAATACTCACTGCCGCTGATGTTCCCGAGATCTTGGAGCTGATCGCGCGGACCGAACCGGGGCCGTACGCGCCGCGCACCATCGAGATGGGCACCTATCTGGGGTTGCGGGTCGAAGGTCGGTTGGTGGCGATGGCGGGGGAGCGGCTGCATCCGCCGGGATGGACCGAGATCAGCGCGGTGTGCACCGACGCCGAATTCCGGGGGCGTGGGTTCGCGTCGCGGTTGATTCGGGCGGTCGGGGCGGGGATTCGCGCACGGGGTGAGACGCCGTTTCTGCATGCGGTCGCGCACAACACCTCGGCGATCAGCTTGTACGAGACATTGGGTTTCACCGTACGGAAGAAGTCGAAGCTGACGCTGGTCCAAGCCCCGTAGCTCAATGGGTGGGTATGGCCAATTGCGTCAGTTCGTCGGCGATCTCGCTGACATCGGGCATCGCGGCGATCTCGGCGGCGACCGCGCGAGCGTTGCGCGCCAGGTCGGGATCGTCGATCAGGGTATTGAGATGGTCGGCGGTGATCGAGCGGGCAGGCACCGACAGTCCGGCGCCGCGTCGTTGCACCGCGAGGGCGTTCCAGGCGCGATCCCCGGGGGCGGGAGTGGCGATCTGGGGTACGCCCGCGTGCAGGGCGGCATAGACCGAACCGGCGCCCGCGTGGTTGACCATGGCCGTGCAGTGGGGCAGGGCTTCGTGCAGGGCGATCCAGCCGGTCGTGTGGATGTTCGCGGGAAGGGTGGTGGTACGCACAGTCTTTCGATCCGGCCGCACGATCACGATGTCGGCATCGACATAGGGGGCCGCACGCACGATCGCACTCAGCATCGCGTCCGGGCCGTCCCCGAGCATGGTCGAACGGGTGACGAGGATGCGTCGACGAGTCGACGGTTCGCGCAGGAACGCGGGCGTGGTCGCACCGGGGGTGGAGTACGGGGTGTAGCGCAGCGGGCGGCCCTCGACGCGGACGATGCTGGGCGGGGCGATGGACAACGTGGTCACCGGTGCCGGCGGAGCGGTGTCGGTGAGCAGACGCAGCAGTTCACGGCGGATGACGGTGCCATTGTCGAGAGCGATGTTGTGCAGCACCGTGGGAACCCCGAGCCGATCGGCGACGACCGCCGCCGCCGAGGCGAAGGGCTCGTGCACGATCACCTCCGGCCTGAACTCGGTGGCCGTACGCAGCAGCGGCTCGATCATCGGCCGATTGGTGACAGCGAAAACGTGGGCACCGCCGCGCGCATCCGCCATCCCCTTCCCCGAGCGCCACGCCAGCACCGGATGGCCGCCCAGCCCGCGCACCGCGGCACGCAGATAGTCGATCGGCGGGGCGACATCGGCCACCGGCAGCTGCGCGCGCACCACCGCGGCGGCATCGCCGCCGGTAGCCACCATGACCTCGTGCCCACGCTCGCGTAACTGCTGCGCCAGCGGCATCATCGGGAAAAGATGCCCGATCAACGGCATGGCCACGAACAGCACTCGCATCCGGTCTCCGTCATCGTCTGGCGGCCGCGGGCTCGGCCTGTCCCAGTGATACGAGGCCGCCGCACCGATGGTTCAACGACTACTAGGCCGCAGCGCCGTGATAGAAGAAGTCGCCCAGGCTGACCGTGAACACCAGAATGCCGTACAGGGCGTGTTCTACCGAGGTGGTGAGCAGCGAGCGGGTTCGCTGGTACCGGATCGCGAACAGAACCCCCGCCGCGGCGCTCAACAGCACCGAGATATAGGCCTAGCGGTGCTCGGCCCCGGTCGCGGCCAGCGTTGCCAGCAGGGCGGGCAGGGCGGTGCCGATGGGTTCGCGGATTATCTCGTCGGCGAGGTCGTCGTAGGGGGTGGGTTCGGCGTTGATGATGATCAGGCGGGCGCCGTGTTCGGCGGCGACACCGGCCAGCGACGCGGCGGGCTGAACCTGCAGGCTGGTGCCCACGGCGATGAAAACGGTGCAGGCCTGGGCGATCGCCATGGCGTGCCCGAGCACCTCGGGATCCAGTGCCTGGCCGAACATGACCGTCGCGGTTTTGAGGATGCCGCCGCAACGCAGGCAGGCCGGGTCGGGTTCGCCCGCGGCGATCCGGTCGAGGGCCTGCTCGGTGCTGGTGCGGTCATCGCAGGAGGTACACAGCACGGTGCGGGCGTTGCCGTGCAATTCGAGGACTTTGCGGTCGGGCAGGCCGGCGAGCTGGTGCAGCCCGTCGACGTTCTGGGTGATCACACGCACCGCCGTGCCGGTCGCGGCCAGTGCGGTGACGGCCTCGTGCGCGGGATTGGGCCGTGCGCGCCAGGCGGGGTGTTCGCCGCGCATCAGCCAGGACCGGCGGCGGATATCGGGATCGGCCATGTAGTAGTCGTAGGTGACCAGCTTCTGGGCGTCGGGGTCGCGCTGCCACAGGCCCGCCGGGCCACGGTAGTCCGGGATTCCGCTGTCGGTTGTCGGTGGAGACACCGGCGCCGGACAGGATCGCGACGAGCTGGTTGGTCATGGGCTCCAGCGTAGGGCCGGTCGAACACCGCGGTCGACGGGATTTCGGTCGTGATGGCGGCGAAGGGCTGTCGCGTCTGACTATTGGACGCTAAAGTCTGCCTGGAGTGGACTACAGCGGAAGGTGGCAGGCGAATGACGTCGGCAGCGGTCAAACAGCAGGTACTCGAACTCGGTGGGGCATTCATGATCTCGCGCGAGGCCAGGGTGTTCGGGGAGACGACCGGAGTGGCCGGGTTCCACGGCGCCTACACGCGCGGGCGCGGCGGGGTACTCGGTGATGTCGACGCCGATGTGGTGACCGCGGCGTTCGGATTCTTCGAACCCACGGGCGTGCGGGCGGCGTGGGAATCGGTGCCGATGCCTGCCGCCGACGCCGCGGAGGGCTACATGCTCGCGTGTCGCGATTTCGGACAGCGCAAGCTCGCCGCGTTCGAACACGCCGACCGGCTCGCCGAGTTGCTGCGACGCGTGGTCGACGCCGCGCCCTGCACCGGGGTGCCGTTGTTCGCCGGGTGGCGGGCGCTGCCGGTGCCGGAGGACGGACGGGCCGCGGTCCTGCAGCTCACGCACGTACTGCGCGAACTCCGCGGTGGCCTGCACCTGATCGCGGTGATGGCCAACGGGCTCACCCCACTGCAGGCGATCCTGGTCGCGGGATCACCGATCTACGACGGACCCGGCCACGCGAAATTTCTCGGCTGGGCCGAACCGTTCGAGACGGTCACCGACGATGTGCGGGTGCGCTGGGAGGCGGCCGAGAAGTTGACCGACGAACTGATCGCACCCTGCTTCGAGGTCCTCGACGAGTCCGAACGCGACGAACTCAGCGCACTGATGCTGCACGCGCACCGAGTGGCCTTGAGCCGCTAGAACGTTCAGGAACCGATGACGTCGCGCCCGCGGCCCACGATCAGTGGGTCGGCGGTGCCGACGATCTCGAGATCCTTGTTGTCGTAGTCGAACCCGCTCAGCACATGCCGCATCGCGTTGAGCCTGGCGCGTTTCTTGTCGTTGCTCTTGACCACGATCCACGGCGCGTGGTCGGTATCGGTGTGCTCGAAGTTCTCTTCCTTGGCCGCGGTGTAGGAATCCCACTTGTCGAGTGAGGCCAGGTCCATCGGCGAGAGCTTCCAGTGCCGCACCGGGTCGACCTGGCGGATGGCGAAGCGGGTGCGCTGCTCGAGTGGGGACACCGAGAACCAGAACTTGACCAGGTCGATGCCGTCGTCGACGAGCATCCGCTCGAACAGCGGCACCTGCGCCAGGAACCGTCGATGCTGCTCCGGCGTGCAGAAACCCATCACCCGTTCGACACCGGCACGGTTGTACCAGGAACGGTCGAACAGCACGATCTCACCCGCGGCGGGCAGGTGCTCGACATAGCGCTGGAAATACCACTGGGTCGATTCGCGCACGGAGGGCTTTTCCAAGGCCACCACCCTGGCCCCGCGCGGATTGAGGTGCTCCATGAACCGTTTGATGGTGCCGCCCTTGCCCGCGGCGTCACGACCCTCGAACACGATGACCACGCGGCGACCGGTCGCCTTGACCCAGTTCTGCAATTTCAATAATTCGATCTGCAGCAGCCGCTTGTCGAGGTCGTACTGCAGGCGGGACAGACGCTCGTCGTAGGGGTAGCCCTCGCGCCAGGTGTCGACGAGCAGCCCGCCGGGTTCGGTGAGCAGGATCGGATCGTCGTCGTCGCTGTCGTCGACGGTGAATCCGGTGGTGTCGGCCAGGTTCACGACGGTCGCGAGATCGGCGATCTCGCTGACATCACGGGGGATCGGGCGAATCTCGACATCGGTCATCCCTGCGACGCTAAAGGGTGTGCGTGTCGCTCAGATGAACACGCGGTGCCCGCCGGAGCGAAGCCCCCACGACGGCAACACGGCGATATGGGCTCGATATCGTGCGTTCCTGCAGATGGCACCCTGTTCGGGGGACACTGTGAGCTGATTCACGCTGCTACTCGCGAGGCAATGATGCCTGCCGTGGAGAGGATGAAGCCGATGCACGATGGAGGCGCCTTCACCGCCCAGCCCGTTCCTCCCGACGGCGACGGATCGTCGAGCAGCCGCGTGATCCGGATCGCGTCCGTCGCGGCGCTGGGCGGATTGCTGTTCGGCTTCGACAGTGCCGTGATCAACGGCGCGGTCTCGGCGATCCAATCCGAGTTCGATGTCGCCGACGCCGTTCTCGGCTTCGCGGTGGCCTCCGCGCTGCTCGGTGCCGCCGCCGGTGCGATGACCGCGGGCCGGATCGCCGATCGCATCGGCAGGCTCAAGGTGATGAAGATCGCCGCGGTCCTGTTTTTCATCAGCGCGGTGGTCACCGCTCTCGCACCCAACGTCTGGATTCTGGTGATCGGCCGCGTGATCGGTGGTGTCGGTGTCGGCGTGGCCTCGGTCATCGCCCCGGCCTACATCGCCGAGACCTCGCCCGCGCGTATCCGCGGCAGGCTCGGGTCCCTGCAGCAGCTCGCCATCGTGCTCGGCATCTTCTTGGCACTGCTGGTGGACTACGTGCTCGCCCACCTCGCGGGCGGTGCGAGCGAGACGCTGTGGTGGGGGCTGGAGGCGTGGCGGTGGATGTTCTTGTCCATGGTGGTGCCCGCCGTGGTCTACGGGGTGCTGGCCTCCACGATTCCGGAGTCGCCGCGCTACCTGGTGGCCACCCACAAGATCCCCGAGGCGCGGCGCGTGCTGTCGATGCTGTTCGGCGAGAAGAACCTCGAGCTCACGATCGGCCGCATCGAGGAGAGCTTGCGCAGCGACACCAAACCGTCCTGGAAGGACCTGCGCCGTCCCACGGGCGGGCTCTACCCGGTGGTCTGGGTGGGTTTGATGCTGTCGGTGTTCCAGCAGGCGGTGGGCATCAACGTGATCTTCTACTACTCGAACGTGCTGTGGGAGGCTGTCGGCTTCGAGGAATCCGCGTCGTTCCTGATCAGCGTGTTCACCTCGGTGGTCAACATCGCCACCACGATTGTCGCGATCATGCTCATCGACAAGGTCGGGCGCAGACCGCTGTTGCTGACCGGCTCGATCGGCATGACCGTCACGCTGGCCACGATGGCGATCTGCTTCGGCAGCGCCGATCAGGTGCCCGATGCCGATGGCGTCATGGAGCCGCACCTCAACGGCGCGCTGGGCCCGATCGCACTGGTCGCGGCCAACTTGTTCGTCGTCTTCTTCGGCATGAGTTGGGGCCCGGTCGTGTGGGTGCTGCTCGGTGAGATGTTCCCCAACCGGATCCGGGGCGCCGCGCTGTCGCTGGCCGCGGCAGGTCAGTGGGCGGCGAACTGGGCGATCACGGTCTCCTTCCCCAGCCTGAAGACCTTCTCGCTCGGGTTCGCCTACGGGATGTACGCGGTGTTCGCGTTGCTCTCGCTGGGTTTCGTCGCCAAGTTCGTGCCCGAGACCAAGGGGATGACCCTCGAGGACATGGACGAAGCCACCGGCTTCGAACGCCCCACCGCCAGCGCCTGACCCCACCCGCCCGACGAGGAAGGCAGCCCGATGTATCTTCTCGGTCCCGACGGCGCGCGGCGAGCACAGGCCCGACCCACCCCGGCGAACTGGTCGGTGGTCGAGGACGGCTGGAACCCCGCGCGCGCCAACTACTTCGAGTCGATCTTCACCGTCGGCAACGGGCGCCTCGGAACCCGAGGCTCGCTCGAGGAACGCCACACCGGAGCGTTGCCGGGCACCTTCCTCGCCGGTGTCTACGACGCTCACGACTCGCCGGTCATCGATCTGGTGAACGCGCCGGATTGGCTCGACAGCGAGGTCTTCGTCGACGGCGTGCGCCTGGACACCGAGTCGGCGCGGATCGTCGAGCACCGTCGTGAACTGGATCTGCGTCACGGAGTTCTGCACCGCGACACCGTGTTCGCGCTGACCGACGGTGCGCGGGTACGGCTGCGGACCCAACGGTTCGCCAGTACCGCCGATCGTGACCTGTGCTGTCTGCGGATCGAGGTGAGCTGTCTGGATCGGGCGGCGACGGTGACGGTGCGAACCGGTATCGATGCCAACCGACGCAACCTCGAACGGTTGCCGATCTATCGCGAACAGGCCACTTTCGGCCATGAACGCAAGTGGGACAAGTGGGCCAAGTCCACCCACCTGGTGTCGGTCGGTGCGGGATTCGCCGGTGAAGTCGGTATCGTCGAGAGCCGCACCATCGACAGCGGGGTGGATCTGGCCTATGCCTTCACCTGCTCGGCAACCGGTCGACGGCGCCGGCAGCGTTGCCGACACGACGCCATCGAGATGGAATGGGAATTCGACACCGGCGCGGGCGAATCCGCGCGGGTCGACAAGCTGGTCGGGATCGCCACCAGCCGCGACTACCGGGCGCTGACCCCGCCGCGGGAGCGCGCAATGGCCACCCTCGCGCGGACGAGCTCCTTCGATGCCGCCGCCGCGGCGAACCAGGCGGCGTGGGATCAGGTATGGGCCGTCGCCGATTGCGAAGTGCTCGGCAACGATCGGGTCACCCAGGCGCTGCGGTTCGCGATCTATCACCTGCTCATCGCCGCCGACCCCGACGACCCGACCGTGAGCATCGGCGCGAAAGCGCTGTCCGGCGAAGGCTATCGGGGCCATGTCTTCTGGGACACCGAGGTGATGCTGCTGCCGTTCTTCCTGTTCACCCAGCCGCGCGCCGCCCGCGCGCTGCTGGGCTACCGCCACCACACCCTGCCCGGTGCGCGGGAAGTGGCCGCCGACAACGGAACCGGGGGCGCGCGCTTCGCGTGGGAATCGGCCGATACCGGACGCGAGGAATGTCCGCAGTACACCCCCGACGGCAAGGACCGCTTCTACACCCGCGAAGAGGAACTCCACGTCACCGCCGATGTGGCCTACGCGATCATGCGCTACGCCACCGTCACCGGCGACGACGACTATCTGTTCGGTGAGGGCGCCGAGATCCTGTTCGAGACGGCCCGCTTCTGGGTGCAGCGGTGCGCCGAGGAGGGCGATCGGCTCGTGATCCGGATGGTGATGGGACCGGACGAGTTCCACTCCCACGTCGACAACAACGCGTTCACCAACAAGCTGGTGCACTGGCACCTGCAGCAGGCGACGGCGGTCTACGAGCGGATGTCGCGAGAACGGCCCGAACAGCTGGGCGAGCTCATGGCCTCGATCGGGCTCGACGAGGGTGAACCGGCGCAGTGGCTCGCCGCCGCGGACCGGCTGCGGGCACCGACCGATCCCGACTGCGGTGTCATCGAACAGTTCGACGGCTATTTCGAGCGCACGGTCGTGCCCATCGTCGAATGGGACGACAACGATATGCCGCGATACCCCCTCGGTTACGCCCCGTTCGACTGCGAGGCCACCTCACTGCTCAAACAGCCCGATGTGGTGATGCTGCTGCATATGCTGCCCGACGAATATTCGCTGGAAACCCGGCGGCTGAACTACGAGTTCTATGAGCAGCGCACGCTGCACAAGTCCTCGCTGAGCCCGTCGATCCATGCCATCGTGGGTTTGCAGGTGGGCGATTCCCGCACGGCGGAACGGTATTTCGGGCGCTCGGCGTTCGTCGACCTCGACGACAACCAGGGCAATACCGAAGAGGGAATTCACATCGCGTCGGCGGCAGGCACCTGGCAGGTCGCCACGCACGGCTTCGGGGGCTTTCGGGCCACCGCCGACGGGTTGCGTTTCGCGCCCGCGCTGCCGACATCGTGGCAACGATTACGGTTCTCGGTGCACTGGCGCGGGCGCACGGTGCGCGCCGACCTCGGGAACCGG
This sequence comes from Nocardia salmonicida, assembly GCF_036142455.1. Classification (NCBI taxonomy): domain Bacteria; kingdom Bacillati; phylum Actinomycetota; class Actinomycetes; order Mycobacteriales; family Nocardiaceae; genus Nocardia; species Nocardia salmonicida. The sequence continues at coordinate 2,421,382 of NZ_CP108014.1, read as the reverse complement.
GACGCGCGATTCGAGCTGGTCGGCGACGGTCCCGCCGCGCAGATCACCGTGTGGGGCAAGCCGGTGACACTGGCACCCGGTGTCGTGGTCGAGGTCGAGGCCTCATGACGGGCGTCTTCGACGCGCAGGCAGTGCTGTTCGATCTCGACGGCGTGCTCACCGACACCGCGGCGGTGCACCGGCGGGCGTGGTCGGCGCTGTTCACCGAGTTCTTGCCGAGGGTCGCCCCCGAAGCGGCCCCCTACACCGACGCCGACTACTTCGCATTGGTGGACGGCAAGGAGCGAGCGTCCGGGGTGCGGTCGGTGCTCGGCTCTCGTGGTGTGACGGTGCCTGACGGGACATCGGCGGATCCGCCTGAGGCCCAGACCGTGTACGGGCTGGGCAACCGCAAGAACATCTACTTCACCGAGATCATCGGCAGCGACGGCGTCGAGGTGTTCGACGGGTCGTTGCGTCTGGTCGACGCGCTCGACGCGGCCGGTATCCCGATGGCGGTGGTGTCGAGCTCGCGCAACGCGGTGTTGGTGTTGGGGACCGCGGGTCTGCTGGACAGGTTCGCGGTGGTCGTCGACGGTGTCGTCGCCCAGGACGAACATCTCGCGGGCAAACCGGCGCCGGACATGTTCCGCACGGCCGCACAGGTTTTGGGGGTGGACCCGGTGCGCACGGTGGTGATCGAGGACGCGGTGGCGGGGGTCGAGGCGGGGCGTCGGGGCGGATTCCGGGTGATCGGTGTCGACCGGGGGATCGGAGCGGCGGCGTTGCGGGCTGTGGGCGCCGACGTCGTCGTCAGCGACTTGGCGGATCTGCTCGAGGATCGGATAGATCGGCGCAGTTCAGCGGTGTCAGGGAACAGTTGAGTTACTCGACGTAAACTGAACGTGTGTCCAAATTGGGCAAGTGTTCATGTGAACGGGGATGTTTCGGAAACCAGGCGGCAATAGGTTCGGATCGCACGATTCACCCTGTCGCCCTTTGGTCGGAGATCACCGTTCATGCGAATACCCCTGCGCCACCGCGCCACGCCCTGCGTTGGTTCACTCACCGCACTGGCCCTCGTGACGGGCATGCTGCTCGCACCCGGCACCGCACAGGCAGACGTTTCCCAGACGCTGGCCGCGACGCCGATCACTGACGGTGCGACCCTGTGCGTCAGCGGCGCACCGACTTTCGACGATGTGGTGACCGCCGCGGCATCGGTGCTGCGCGGCACCGTCGGGCCCGCGCAGTTGCTCGCCTACGACCAGCAGGTCGCCGATTTCCGGGCCGGGATCGCCGCGCTGCGGGTGCACCGCGACGGGCTGCCCATGCGTCCCGAGCAGGTCGGCACGCGGCCCGCCGAACTCGACGATCCGATCGTCACCTACCTGGTGAACGGCCTGGACGCGGTGCGCACCGGGCGCATCGACGAGACGATGTCGGTCTCGCAGTTGACCGTCAACGACGCCATCGAGGTATTCATCCTGGCGACCGGCATCGTCAAGATCCCGGCCAAACTCGTCGCGGGCATGGTGCCCACCGTCGGGATATTCCTCAAGCCGGTGGTCGGGGCGATGTTCACCGGGACCAAGGCGCTGGCGCGCGCGGTGCAGGACTCGATCGACGCGGGCTGTGTGGCGCCGAATGTGTACCCGCCGCTCGAACTCGGCGAACCCGTCATCGAGCCCGTGCACGTACCCCAGCCGATCGAGGACCTGGCCGCGCTGGTCATGAACGCCGACGGCACCTGCACACCCGTCGCGGAACTGACCCTGGCCACGGTCGTGGAGCGCGCACGGGCCTTCCTCGACAGTGGGGCCGTGGCTGTGGACCGCGTCGCGATGCACGAGGCCGCCGACGCGCTGCAGGAGTTCCTGGCGAGCAATCGAGTGGCCAAGGTGATGCTGATGCGTCGCGCCGACGACCTGGGCCCGCTGGTCGAGGCCCTGGATCTGGGTCCGCTGACCTTCCTGGCCAACCTCGGCGCCGACCTCGCCGCGGGCACGGCGCTCGACACGGTCCCGTTGGCGCAGGTCCAGGTCGAGAACGCCTTCGACCTCGCGACCCTGACCCTCGACATCACCAGCCTGCTGTTCTCGGCGGGCACCAGCGTCGCCGGGTTCGCCGGCGTCGCCGACACGGTCACCACGCCGCTGTCGATCGTGCAGAAACTGGTGTTCGCGCCGACCGACTACGGCGCGCCGATCGTGCGCGGTGTCATCCAATCGATGTGCGCGGTCTAGGCGAAGCTCCGCGTCGCCGACATGCGCACGAGGCTGACGATCGCTTCGCCGGTGCGCCCGTTAGGCTGCGGCGGCGTCACGATCATGTCACTGTGCTTCGATCAGGTCAGTTGTCCAATAGAGCCACAACCCAGAAGGTGACCATGCACGATCAGTTCTCGTCCGGAATCGGCCGTCGTGAAGTTCTGGCGGGCGCCGCCGGTGTCGTCGCGGGATTGTCGCTGGTCGGGCTCACGCCCGCGGCGGCGGTGCCCGCCGAGGTGCCCAAGTTCGCGCCCCAGGCCGGGGGCAGCGTCCGGGTGCTGGTCACCGGTGACGCGGGCACCGGCACCCGCACCCAGTGGGCGGTGGCCGACGCGGCACGAGAATTCCACGCACGCCGCCCGTTCTCGCTCGCGGTGGGTCTGGGCGACAACATCTACGACACCGGGCCCAACGGCCCCGACGACGAGCAGTTCGCCACGAAATTCGAGAATCCCAATGCGGGACTGGACTTTCCGTGGGCCATGGTGCTCGGCAACCACGACACCAGCTCGGTGTTCCCCGGCGATGGCGGCTGGTTGGCGCGTGGCAACTTCGAGGTGGCCTATCACGCAAAGTCGCCGCGCTGGTGGATGCCGAGCCGCTACTACTCGGTGCGCGTGCCCGAACAGAACCCGGTCGTGGAGTTCTTCGTGCTCGACATCAATCCCCTCGCGGCCTACATCCCGCCGTTCCTTGACCCGTACTGGGCCGTCGACGGGCCGTACATGAACGAGCAGCGCGCCTGGCTCGACACCGCGCTCGCCGAGTCCACCGCGCAATGGAAGATCGCCTGCACCCACCAGGCCTACATCAGCAACGGTCCGCACGGTGACGCGGGCAATTACGAGGGTCTGCCGGTGGAGCCGATCAACGGCGTCCACGCCAAACGCTTCTTCGAAGACCATGTGCTGGGCAAGGTGTCGTTTCTGCTCTCGGGCCACGACCACACCCTGCAGGTGCTCGAACCGACGCCGGCGACCAAGGGCACCCGCCAGATCGTGTCGGGCGCGGCGGGCAAGACCGCGGGCGGTCAGCCGGATCTGACGACCGGTGCGCACAGCGCGCTGTTCGAGACCCAGCACGAACTGGGGTTCATGGTCATGGACCTGACCGCGGACTCGGTGAACCTGACAGTGCTCACCGTCGACCCCGCCTCGGGCGCGAGCACCGAGGTCTTCCACCGACGACTCGGTTGAAGCTCGACCGCCGGTGACGGCGGGAGGATGATCGACGGATGGGCTTCTACACCGACCGGATCCTCCCGCACATCGTCGACAAAGTCTGTGGCGTCGCCCAGAACGGGCCGCTGCGCGAGCGAGCCTGCGCCGGGTTACACGGCACCGTGCTCGAAGTGGGCTTCGGGTCGGGCAACAACATCGGGTTCTATCCCGCCGCGGTGGAGCGGGTCGCCGGGGTCGAGCCCGCGCAGACAGCGTGGAACATCGGGGCCAAACGTGTTGCGGCAAGCTCGATTCCGATCGAACGCGCCGGTCTGGACGGTCAGTCGCTGCCGTTCCCCGACGCCGGCTTCGACACCGCCCTGTCCACCTTCACCCTGTGCACCATCCCCGATGTCGCGACCGCACTCGCCGAGATCCGCCGGGTGCTGCGACCTGGCGGCACCCTGCACTTCGTCGAGCACGGACTCGCGCCGGAGGAGTCGGTGCAGATCTGGCAGCACCGGCTCGACCCGATCCAGCAGAAGATCGCCGGCGGCTGTCACCTCAATCGCGACATCGTCGGCCTGATCATCGACGCGGGCTTCGAGATCACCGACCTCGACCGGTTCTACCAGCCCGGCGCCCCGAAAGCCCTGGCGGCGTTGTCCCTCGGCGTCGCGGGACGTCGCTGAGCTCGACAGGCAGGCCGATCACCACGATTCGACCAGCGGAGCGTCGTGTTCGCTCCGCGCCCACGCGTCGGTGATACGGCCCAGCCGGTGCGGTGCGGCGATGCTGCGCATGCCCGCGATCTTGTCCGCACGCATCTCCAGGATCGCGACGCCGAGGACTCGATCGCCGAGGGTGACGAGCACGGCCGGGCAGCCGTTGACCACGACGGCATGGATCGAGGGTGAGCCACCGGCGAGGCGGCGCTTGGCTTCCGTCGGTGCGAACCCGGCCCGCACCGCGCCGGCGAGGCGCTGCGGGCTCGCGTACCGGATCAGCTCGGTGGCCAGCCCCCCGACACCGTCGGAGACCCCGGTCGCGTCGTCGGTCAGTAGCGCGATCAGCCGATCGGTGCGACCCGAGGTGGCGGCGTCGACGAACGCTTCGACGACGCGGCGCGCGGCGCTGTGATCGAGGTCGGTACCGGTGCGCGCGACGGTGATTCGTCCACGGGCACGGTGGAGGTGTTGCTGACTCGCGGAGACGGTGAGGTCGAGGATCTCGGCGATCTCGGCATGCCGGTACGCGAAGGCCTCGTGCAGTACATACACCGCGCGCTCGGTCGGTGAGAGCCGTTCCATGAGCGTCAGTACCGCCAGGGTCACCGATTCGCGCTGCTCGACGGTATCGGCGGGGCCGAGCATCGGGTCACCGTCGAGCAGCGGTTCGGGCATCCAGGTGCCGACCGCGCGCTCGTGGCGCGTCTTCGCCGAACGGAGCCGGTCCAGCGCCAGGTTGGTGACGATCTTGGTCAGCCACGCCTCCGGCACCTCGACGTAGTCGCGATCGGCGGCCTGCCACCGTAGGAACGCGTCCTGGACCGTGTCCTCGGCGTCGGCGGCCGAGCCGAGCAGACGGTAGGCGATCGAGGCCAGCCGGTGACGGCTGGCCTCGAAACGCGCCACGGTGGCAGTGTCCATGAGCACGACTCTAGGTCGCGACCACGTCGTGGGGTCGATCGGTGTTCGCGCGGTACCGGCGACTCGGCATCCCGAAGGTCGGATGGCTCAGGCTCCACGGGTTGACCCCGAGGATCGCGGCTTTGAGGCGGGCGGCCGTGCGCCCACGCAGGGCCCACGACTTCGATCGCGCGTCACCGTCGACCACCTGGAAGATCCCGTCCTTGCGGCCGAGGCTGATGTGGTTGCCCACATACGACAGTGAGGTCGTCGAGATCGTGCGCCCGGTCAGGTCCCCGACGATCGTGGCCGTGGCCTGCATGCTGGTGAATCCCGCAGAAGCGCACGACATGGGCAACGGCAAACCGTTGTCGCCGATGACGAAGGCGCTGTCACCGGCGACATAGACCTCGGGGTGCGAGACCGAGCGCATCTGCCGGTCGACGGTGATCTGTCCGTTGGGCTCCACCGCCAGACCGCTGGCCACGGCGATCGGCTGCACGGCGAAACCGGCGGCCCACACCGTCGCATCAGCGGCGAAAACGGTGCCGTCGGCGGCCACGGCGCCCGCGGTCTCGACCCGCTCGATGGTGGTGTACTCGTCGACCGTGATGCCGAGCCGGTCGAAGGCAGCGAGCAGGTGGCCGCGGGCCTTGTCGCCCAGCCAACCACCGAGCTCACCGCGGGTGACGAGACCGACCGCCAGCTCAGGATGGGATTCGGCGATCTCGGTGGCCGCCTCGATCGCGGTCAGGTTGCCGCCGACGACCAGGACCTTCGCCTTCGCGCCCAGCTCGTCCAGGCGGGCGCGCAACCGCAGCGCCGCCGGGCGCGATGCCACATGGAAGGCATGCTCGGCCGCGCCGACGGTGCTGTGGATGTCGGCGGTACTGCCGAGCGAGTAGAGCAGGGTGTCGTATTCGAGTGTGTCGATGCCTTCGCTGTCGGTGACCGTGACAGTCCGGTGCTCGACGTCGACGCCGGTCACCCGCGCTACGTGAAGCCGGATGCCGGTGCCCGCGAACACTTCCACCAGCGGCCGCCGGGGCAGATCCTGCCCGGCGGCGAGCTGATGATTGCGCAACCGCTCGGCGAAATCGGGGTCGGCGTTGACGACGGTGATCTCGAAGTCGTCGGAATGGAGTCGGCGGGCCAGTAGTCCGGCGGAGAAGGCCCCGGCGTAACCGGCCCCGAGGACGACGATGCGGTGCTTCATGAGTGGCTCCTGTCTGGTTCGCGTGGTTTCTGAACGGGACAGCCGCCGAAATCCTGACAGCATCAACCTGTGATGTGGGTCACATCAGATCAGCGGACATGGTGGTTCGCTCCTCGGGATCTGAGTCAGGGGGTCGACTAGGTGATGGTCTCGATCTCACGGACCGCGTCGGCGATGGCGCGGAAGTCCTTGCGCAGGATCGCACCGTGGTTGCTGGCGACCTTGGCGCTGATACGAATGTTGGGGTTGCGGTCGAGCACCGCGTCGAGGCCGGCGCGGATCTTCTCCTGCTCGCCGCCACGGCTGCCGAACGAGGTTCCCGAAGCGACCACGTAGCGCACCGGGGCGGTGGTGGCATCGAGTACCGGGCTCAGTGCGGCGACGCTGGAGAGCTTGCCGAGTTCGATATTGCTGTCGGCCTGCTGCTGCGCGGTCAACCGGGGTGCGAGGCCGGTCGGGCGAGCCAACGGCAGCACCCAGCTCAACCGCTTGAACAGCGTGCGAATCCGCAGCTCCATGGCCTCGTCGAGCCAGTCGTAGGGGAACGCGCCGTCGACGAGGACCGCGCCGCGCGTGCTGTCGGGATGACGGCTGGCCCAGTGCGCCCCGAGGTAGGCGCCGTAGGACCAGCCGACCAGGATCGGCTTCTCGGTGATCCCCCTGGCCGCGAGGACGGCGTCGATGTCACGCACGCAGGTGTCGAAGGAGTAGTCGGCCGACTTCTTCGACTTGCCGCGGGCCCGCTCGTCGAAGGTGATGTGACGGTAGCCGGGGCCGAGGTCGGCGATGACCCGACGCCAGTAGCCCTGGGTGGCGAACTGGCCGTTGAGGTAGACGACCGGGGTGCCGGTGCCGCCGGTGTCGGTGAGGGCCAGTTCGGTGTCGTCGATCGGCACCATCCCGGTCCAGGGGGCGGTGGCGGCGCTGGTGGGGTTCGAGGAAGTCATTGCCATGTCCTTGCGTTGCGGCGTTCGGGATTTACTGATGACTAAACGGTAAATTGCGTTCACTGATCTGTCAACAGTAAATAGCGTTGAAAATGCCTGTTAGGGATGAGTGTATCGGAACAAGTGCAATGATCATGGGCGTGAATGCAATGAGCATACTGCGTTGCTCTTTGCAATGAACTGAGGATGAATGCATACTGTGCGTGGTGCGGGCCACCCGCTACGTACCGGTCGACAGAGAGGTGACCAGCAGCGATGCCCGGAGGCAGACTCACCGACGCGGACCGTCAGCGCATCGCCGCGGGACTCGCGCAAGGACTCGGCTACGCCGAGATCGGGCGGAAGCTGGAACGCCCCGCCTCGACGATCATGCGCGAGGTCACCCGCAACGGCGGCCCCGGCGACTACCGCGCCGAACGCGCGCAGGCAGCCACCCAACAGCGCGCACGCCGCCACAAGCAGACCCAGCCCGCCACGCCACCGATTCCCGACGCCGGCTACGGGCGCGACCCCCGCGCGGTCGCCGACTTCACCGAATCGTTCACCGCTCTGCTCATCGAACAGGGTCTGCCCCGGATGGAAGCCAGAGTGCTCGCCTGCCTGCAGATCACCGACTCCGGGGCGCTCACGGCCGCCGAGTTGGTCGCGCGACTACGCGTGAGCCCCGCCTCGATCTCGAACGCGGTCGCCTTCCTCGAACAGCAGGGCATGCTGCGACGAGAGCTGGTCCCCGGCGAACGGCGCGAACGGTACCTCGTCGACGACGACATCTGGCTGCGCAACCTCGTCGCCTCGGTTCAGATGCAGAATTCGTTGTCCGCCATGACCCGGCGCGGAGTCGAGATCCTCGGCCCCGACACTCCGGCGGGTGCCCGCTTCGAACAATCCGCCGAGTTCGTCGCCATCGTCGGCGCGGCACTGCGGCAGGCGATGGAACAGTGGCGAGTGCGCTTGGCCGAACGGAGCGCCGAACGATAGTGGTGACCGTCCCACCACGGTGCGCCGGGTCGTCTCCCTCGCGAGGAAAGTGCTCTGCGACAGCCGAATACCGGGTGTCTAGCGGTCAGCTGTGAGGACGATCCGGGCAACCAGCGCTCGGTGATCGGCGCCGGGAAGGGCGACCGTTTCGACGCTGGTGGCCCGCGCCTTCGCGAGCAGGAAATGGTCGATGCCCACCAGCGGTGGAATGGTCTTGTCGGTCGGGTAGGTGACCAGGTGCCCCGCACCGGCTTGGACCGCGGCGTCGGCGAAACGCCCGGATGCCATGGCGCGGAAACGGGCATGGTCATAGGTGGCGTTGAAATCGCCGCCGACGATCGCGGGGCGGTCGGTGGGGGACCGGCGCAGGATTTCGTGGAGGCGGGCGAGTTCGTCGGCCCAGACGCCGGTGTCGTAGACGGGCGGGACCGGGTGGAAGGCGTAGATCGCGACCGGTCCGATTTCGGGGACGGTGGCGGTCGCCGAGATCTGGTTGAGGACATAGCCGTCGTATTCGACGGTGTCCGACAACGGGAATCGGCTCCAGATTCCGGTGCCGCTGGCCGTCTGACCCGGAGCGAGGTAGCGGTGGGGTAGCAGCTGGTCCAAGCCGGCACCGGACAGGCTCTCGACGGCCGGGCGGGTGAGCTCGTTGACGGTGAGAATCGCGATGTCACGGGCACGCACCTGGTCGACGAGCGCGCTCGGATCAGCACCGTCGAAAAGCAGATTGGCCTGCATCGCCATGATCGGCTGCCCGTCACCACCGGTCTGGGCCACATACAGCGGTACCTGGGTCGCGATCCCCGCGCCCGCCACCACCACTGCCACCCCGGTCGCGATCCACTGCCTGGTCGCCGCGAAACCGACGACGCCGAGCACCGCACCGCCCATCAGATAGGGCGCCCCTGACGCTGCCAGGACCAGTGGTTCGGCTGGCCACCGGGTGAAATGCAAGGCCACCCCCGCGGCAGCGGCCAGCGTCGCCGCCGCTGCCACCAGGCGGACACCGCCCCGAACAATCTGCGCTCTCACCGCGCCAGCCAAGCACGCGACGGGGACGCAGGCGAATTCGTCCTCCACTGGCGGCGGCCGCGAAGGCGGATCCGGCGGAGTTCTGCTCACCCCGAGTCTGTGGCAGCGAGCAGCGGCGCAAGCGTTGCGAGCAGGGCAGGTGGCGCGAGGGGTGCGCGAATGGTGGTAGGAAAGGGGGCGTGTCGGCATCTGGCGAGAATTCTGGTTCGAACGGGCGGTCCCGCGCGGAGGACGAGGTGGTGGAGCTGGTCAGCAAGCTGATCCAGTTCGACACCTCCAACACCGGCGAGCTGTCCACCACCAAAGGTGAGAAGGAGTGCGCCGAGTGGGTGGCGCGACAATTGCACGAGGTCGGCTACGAGACCGAATACGTCGAGTCGGGTGCGCCCGGACGCGGAAACGTGTTCGCACGGTTGAAGGGCGCCGATTCCAGTCGCGGTGCGCTGATGATCCACGGGCACCTCGACGTGGTGCCGGCCGAGGCCGCCGATTGGAGCGTGCACCCGTTCTCGGGTGCGGTGCGCGACGGTTACGTGTGGGGGCGCGGCGCGATCGATATGAAGGACATGGTCGGGATGACGCTCGCCCTGGCCCGCCAGTTCAAAGCCGAAGGCACGGTCCCGCCACGGGATCTGGTGTTCGCGTTCCTGGCCGACGAGGAGAACGGCGGCAAATGGGGCTCGCAATGGCTGGCCGACAACCGGCCCGATCTGTTCGACGGTGTCACCGAGGCGGTCGGTGAGGTCGGCGGGTTCTCCCTGACCGTGCCACGCCCCGACGGCACCGAACGCAGGCTCTACCTGGTCGAGACCGCGGAGAAGGGCCTTGGCTGGATGCGGTTGCGCGCCAAGGCCCGCGCCGGACACGGATCGTTCCTGCACGAGGACAACGCCGTCACCATCCTCGCCGAAGCGGTCGCGCGCCTGGGCCGCCACACCTTCCCGGTGGTGCTCTCGGATTCGGTGGCCGAATTCCTCGCCGCGGTGAGCGAGGAGAGCGGGCTGGCATTCGACCCGCACGGACCCGATATCGAAGGCCAGCTCGCCAAGCTGGGCACCATCTCGCGCATCATCGGCGCCACCTTGCGCGACACCGCGAATCCGACGATGCTGCAGGCCGGATACAAGGCCAACGTCATCCCACAGACTGCCGAAGCCGTGATCGACTGCCGGGTGGTCCCGGGACGGCAGGCCGCGTTCGAACGCGAGGTCGACGAGCTGATCGGCCCCGACGTGGAGCGGGAATGGATCACCAAGCTCGACTCCTATGAGACCACCTTCGACGGCCACCTCGTCGACGCCATGAACGACGCGGTGCTGGCCCACGACGCCAACGGGCGCACCGTGCCCTACATGCTCTCCGGCGGCACCGACGCGAAAGCGTTCGCGCGCTTGGGAATCCGCTGCTTCGGTTTCGCGCCGCTGCAGCTGCCGCCCGAGCTGGACTTCACTGCCCTGTTCCACGGGGTGGACGAGCGGGTTCCGGTGCAATCACTGGAATTCGGCACCCGGGTGCTGGAACACTTCCTTCTGCACAGCTGACCTCGACTGGAAAGGTCCTTCATGAGCTACAACCCGTATGACGCGCTGCCGACGGTGCCGTCGTTCACCGTCACTTCGGCCGACATCACCGATGGTCAGCCGTTGGCCAACGATCAGGTGTCGGGGGTGTTCGGCGCCGGCGGCAAAGACATCTCGCCGCAGCTGAGCTGGTCGGGATTCCCCGAGGGCACCCAGAGTTTCGCGGTGACGGTGTACGACCCCGACGCACCGACCGCGTCCGGGTTCTGGCACTGGGCCGTGGCCGATATTCCGGCGTCGGTCACCACCCTCGATGCCGGCGCGGGCAGCGAAGGTGGGAACTTGCCCGCCGGTGCGGTGAGCTTGCGCAACGACGGTGGTTTTCCCGGCTTCGTCGGCGCGGCGCCGCCGAAAGGCCATGGCCCGCACCGGTATTTCGTGGTCGTACACGCCGTCGACGTCCCCGCACTCGAGGTCGGAACCGACGCGTCGCCCGCCTACCTCGGGTTCAACCTGTTCTCCCACACCCTGGGCAGAGCCACCCTGATCGGTACCTACGAACAGAACTGACAACAGACAACAGCGGTGGCCCTGAGACTTCCAGGGCCACCGCTGTTGTCGTCACTACTTCACGTTGACGACATGCTCGGGCGGGGTCGCGGCGTAGAGCTGGGTGATGGTCTCGGCGTACTTGTTCGAGATCGGGGTGCGCTTGAGCGACATCTTCGGAGTCAGCTCGTCACCGCCGGGCTCCCACAGGTTCTCCACGATCACGAAACGCTTGATCTGCTCCACCCGGGAGAGCTTGCGGTTGCCCGCGAGCACCGCTTCTTTGACCTCGTCGACGATCTCCTTGCGCCGGGCCAGCTCCGCGTGGGTGGCGTCGGTGGCGCCGAAGTCCTTGGCGCGCAATGCCGCGACATCGGGATCGAGCATGATCAGGGCGGTGATGTAGGCGCGGGCCTCGCCGATCGCGACGGCCTGGCCGATCATCGACGAGGCCGCCTTCATGGCGTTCTCGATATTGGAGGGGGCGATGTTCTTGCCCGCTTCACTGATGATGAGTTCTTTCTTGCGATCGACGATGCGCAGATAGCCGTCGGCGTCGAGGGTGCCGATGTCGCCGGTGTGCAGCCAGCCCGCGTCGTCGATCGCCTCGGCGGTCTTGTCGGGCATGTTGCGGTAGCCGGGAGTGATGATCGGGCCACGGATGAGGACCTCGCCGTCGGCGTCCAGACGCAGCTCCACACCGTCCATGACGCGTCCGACCGAGCCGGGGCGCGGCTTGTCGATCTCGGTGAAGGTGCCCACGCCCGCGGTCTCGGACATCCCCCACACCTCGCTCACGGCGAAGCCGAGGCCGAGGAAGTATTCGAGGGTCTCCGGCGGCACCGGCGCGGCACCGGACGCGGCGACCTTCAGCTCGGCGAATCCGAGTGCCTCGCGCAGCTTGGACAGCACCAGCGCGTCCGCGATCTTGTGCTGTACCCCGAGCAGCAGTGAGCTCTCACCGGCCAGCTTGGCCTTGGCCTGCGCGACACCGACACCGATCGACCAGTTCGCGAGCGCCTTCTTGACGGGGCTCGGCTCGACCGCGAGTTTGTTCTCGATACCGGCCTTGATCTTCTGCCACACCCGCGGCACGCCGAAGAACACCGTCGGGCGGACATCGGGCAGGGCGGCGGCGATCTCGCGCGGATCAGTGACAGTGGTGATCTGGATGCCGGTGAGCAGGCTCATCGCGTGCGCGGAGATGCGGTCGGCGACGTGGGCGGCGGGCAGATACGACACGGCACGGTCGTCGAAACCGACCGGCAGCGGACCCGAGACCAGGCCGACGACCTGGGCGATCACATTGCTCTGGGTGAGCTCGACACCCTTGGACGGGCCGGTGGTGCCGGAGGTGTAGATCAGGGTGGCCAAATCGCCGGACTGCACCGCCTGCCAGGCCGCGTCGAAATCGAAGTCCGGTTCGGGATCGGATTCGAGCTGAGCCAAGGTGACGGTGCCCTCGGCGGTGCCGTCGACCACGACCGTGTGCTCGACCGAGGTCCCCGACGCGCGCAGGGTGTCGAGGAACGCCTGCTCGGTGATGACCACCTTGTTGCCCGCATTGGCGAACACGTGCGCGATCTGGTCGGTGGAACTGGTGTTGTACACCGAGAACGGCACAGCGCCCAAGTGCAGGGCCGCGGTGTCGATCAGGTTGAACTCGGGACGGTTGGTGAGCATGATGCCGACCGTGTCGCCGCGGCGCACACCGAGCTTGGCCAACCCCGCGGCCAGTGCACGCACCCTCGTCGCATACTCGGCCCAGGTGATCTCCTGGGTGCCACCGACCGTGCGCAAGGCGATCTGGTCGGGCCGCAACGCGGCGGTTTGCTGGAAGGCGGCGGGCACGGTGTGCACCGTGACCCCGGATGCGTGCGCGAAACCGATGTCAGTCATATCCCTTGTTCCCATAGGCCGAGCTGGATACCGAGCCGATGCGAGTGAAACCATCTCGTTATCTCGAGACGAAGACGTCAGCAGTGGCGTGGCTCACTTATCGTAACCGGACATACGGGATCGTGAGGACGGTTACCGGCGAGCCCGTGGCCGCCACCACGACCGCACCTGCCCCGATCGCTCGTCGTCGGCGAGCGGATCGGCGGGGATGGTGTGCTGACGTTGGCGGCGTTTGGCCTGCAGGTATTGCCTGCCGCGCGAGGATTGCAAGGCGATGGTGAGGGCGATGGGCTCGACGGTGATTCCGGCCTCGGTCAGTGCCCGGCACTTGTCGGGGTTGTTGGTGAGCAACCGGACCCGGGTGAGGTCGAGCTCGCGCAGTGCGCGCGCGGCGGGGTCGTAGCGGCGGGTGTCGGGGTCGAGGCCGAGGCTTCGGTAACTGTCGAAGGTGTCGGCGCCGGACTGCTCGCTTTCGCGGTAGCCGCGAGCTTTCCAGATCAAGCCGGCCCCGCGACCCTCCTGCTCGAGGTAGACGAGTACACCGGCGCCCTCGGCCTGGATGCGGTCCATCGACTCGGTGAGTTCCCCGCCGCAATCGCAGTCGTCGGAACCCAAGCCCTCGCCGTAGAGGCAGCGCGAATGCACTCGAACCAGGCAGCCGTCGCTGGGTTCGCCGAAGACGAGCAGGTGTCCACCGTCGCGGGGGTCGGGGATCTCGATGACCCGGATCAGCAGTTGTGCGCCGTGGCGACCCAACCGGTGTGCGGTGTCGGCACCGGCTTGCCCGGTTCTGGCACTGCCGAACGACAGAATGGTCAACGATCCTCCGTGCGTGGACAGGCGATACCGGACAGGGGCGAGCCTCGACGGCGCGACTTTACCCCCGGATCAGCCCGACGGCGCGTACAGCCGCACGATGCGGTCGATCTCGGCGACACCGGGCATCGACACCGCCACCGCGCCCAGATTCTGGGTGGGAATCATCGCCGCGGTCGCCCACACGAAATCGGTTGCGGTGAGCGGGGTTCGGGAATTGACGAGCCGATAGGCCAGCGCCCCGGTGAAGGCGGCGGCGGCCCCGACCGAGGCTTTGAGCACCTGCGGGAAGTAGTCGATCACGGTTTCGACCGTGTCGGAGGCGACGACGCAGCGGAAGTTCTCGACCGTGCAGACGGTGCCGACGCCGAGCCCGCGCAGCAGCCGGGCGATGTCGTCGGCGGATTCGGCGGGCACATCGGGCAGCAGCGCGTCCAGATCCGCAGCGGCGCCGACGAGATAGTCGACCGCGCCCAGGTACTGGTAGAGGCTCTGCGGCACCGGCATCGACGGCGTCGGGCACACGATGACGGGCGGTTTTGGCCGCATCTGCGACACCACCGACAGCACCTGCTCGATCACCGAGGGCGGTGGTTCGAAGCTCAGGATCACCGCGTCGGAGGCTTCCAGCGCGGCGCGCAGTTCCGAGCGGTGCAGGTCTTCGTCCTGGAGTTGGACGCGGCTGTCGCGGCAGCCGATGATGCGGGTCTCGCCGTTGGGCGTGATCACCACCGCGGTCACCAGCGACGTCGCGAACGGCACGACCTTGACCAGGTCGAGGTGCACCCCCTCGGCTTCGATGAATTCGAGGATGCGGCGGCCGTATTCGTCACCGCCGACCGCACAGGCCAGGTGCACGCCGACGCCCAGGCGGGCCGCGGCGACGGCCCGGTTGAGCCCTTTGCCGCCGGGGTGGCCGGTGAAGGTGCCGCCGGCGGCGTTGTCGGCATCGGGGAAGGTGTCGACCCGGTAGAGATGATCGATGACGGCGTCGCCGAAAACCGTGACGACACCGTGCCGGTCGGGCGCGGCGGTGGGCTGTGTGGCCGACGGCGCGGCCATGGGGTAGCCGGAATCGGTGGCGAGCAGCCCGGCCAGCGCGGTGAAGGCGCTGTGTTCGGAGACCGTGCGCAACCGCTTGACCGTGGGAGCTTCGGGAACGGGGTCGACATCGAGCAGGGTGTGCAGGGCAACCCACTGTTCGGTCAAGGCCTCTCGACGTTCCCCGAGGTTATCTGCATACAGGCGTTCGATATCGATACCCACGCCGGACCGGTCCCGCAACAGTCCCAGCGAGAGCGCCGCGTCCACGATCAGCCGGTCCGTCGGTGCCAGCCACTGCGTGACCTCGCGCACCACGGGCAGGATCGATGCCTCGACGGAGACCCCGGTGCGGCGGGCGTGTCGGCGTACCGACAGCAGCTCCAGCAGCGGCGCAGCGTCGATCTCGGTGTGGCGCAAGCGTTCTGCGTTCAAGCCCGCGTACTTGCCCAGCCTGGCCAGGATGCTGCGGATCGCGGCGACGCGGGCATCCTGGGGAACCATCGACATGCTGCCTCCCGTCAACTTCTCGACATCGCCATGCACCCGAGCAGGGCGGACGCCGCACTGCGATCGCCACATTGCCGGGTTTGCCACGCCCGAAATCTGGCAATTACCTACTAACAATGGCAATTGACCAAGACAAATGGCAAATGCCACACTGGATTACGGGGAGTAGATGCCCCGCCAGACGCTCGGGGAGGGCGCAGCGCCCCCACCGGGGAAGGCAGGTCCACGATGGCTATTCATGGCACCGACGACACGTTACGCAGCGACCGCACGCCGGAATTCGCCCAGCGAACCGACACCGGCGGCTGGCGATTGAGCTGGTTGCCCGAATACACCCTCAGTCGTGAGCAAGCCTGGGCGGGCATGGAACTCGATGAACTCGTCAGCGATCCGGACTCCGTGCACGACCGAATCGCCCACGCTGAGATCAGTGCCCGCGCCGACCTGCTCGGCATCATCTGGCAACAGGCTCTGATCAAGCTCGCCAAGCGCATCGACGCCCGCCAACGCGGCGACGACCCGGCCGTGGGGGAGTCGTTCCATGATCCACCGGCGCCGTTGTCCCGGCTACGCCCGGCGCGACCGATGCACGAGGATCGGTCGCCCCAGGCGTACTACGGCTGAGATCTCAGACCGAGTGGGTGCGGTGTTCGGCGCCGACCGCCTCGGACAGCCGGGCATAGCCACCCGCGCGCAGGTTGGCCGCGATGCCACGGTGGATGCGGGTGGTCCAGAACGGGCCGCCGTAGATGAAGCCGGTGTAGCCCTGCAGCAGGGTGGCGCCGGCGAGGATGCGGGCCCAGGCCTGCTCCGGTGTTTCGATGCCGCCGACGGAGATCAGGACCACCTGGTCGCCGACGCGGGTGTAGAGGCGGCGCAGGACTTCCAGGGACCGTTCGGCCACGGGGGCGCCGGACAGCCCACCCGCACCCATGGCTTCGACCTCGGGGATCGGGGTATCCAGGCCGTCGCGGCGGATGGTGGTGTTGGTGGCGACGATGCCGGCCAGACCCAGTTCGACCGCGAGGTCGGCGACGGCGTCGATGTCGTCGTCGGACAGGTCGGGGGCGATCTTCACCAGGACCGGCACCGAGACACTGTCGAGCACGGCCTGCAGGATCGGGCGCAGCGATTCGACGGCTTGCAGGTCACGCAGGCCGGGGGTGTTGGGCGAGGACACGTTGACCACGACGAAGTCCGCGAGCGGGCCGAGTAGTCGGGCGCTGGTCGCGTAATCGCCCGCGGCCGCATCGGGTTCGGTGATCTTGGTCTTGCCGATGTTCGCACCGATCGGGACGGTGGGGTGCGCGCCGTGCAGGCGGGCGGCCGCGGCGGCGGCACCGTGGTTGTTGAACCCCATCCGGTTGATCAGGGCGTGGTCGGCGGGCAGCCGGAACAGACGCGGTGTGGGGTTGCCGGGCTGGGCGTGGGCGGTGACGGTGCCGATCTCGGCGAAACCGAAACCCAGTGTGCCCCAGGCATTCGCACCATCGGCGTTCTTGTCGAAACCGGCGGCAAGACCCAATGGCGCGGGGAAGGCGACACCGAACGCGGTGGTGGCCAGGATCGGGTCCTCGACCACGGTGAGCTTGCGCGCCAGCCAGCGGGTCGGTGGGAACCAGGTGGCGAAACGCAACGCGGCGAACACCAGGTGATGCACTCGCTCCGGCGGGATCAGGAACATCAGGCGTAACAGGAGGGCGTACATGGTCGGCTCACAATCCGGGTTCGGGCACAGGCAGGACGGCGTTCTTGCGGCGGCGCAACAGCACCCGGCGACTGCCGTCGGTGTAGGCACGCACCCGGGACAACTCCCAGCCACCGAATTCGGCCTGGATGGCCAGTCGCATCGAGGCGGTGACCCGGTTGACCTCCGGTGGCAGCCGCAGGGGCACGTATTCGTAGTCGTCGTTGCTGGTTTCCCAGCTCGGCGGTATCGCCGAGCGCGAACTACGAGGCCTGGGAGCTGTAGCCATCACTGCCCTCTCTTCCGCTCGTCCGCGCCGATCCGCTGCAGGCCATCACCCACAGCCGAAGCCACGAACAGGTCGCCGGTGCGTTCGTCGACGGTCATCGCGTCGGGCTGGCGCAGCGTCGCGAGCCTGGCCACCTCGACACCGATGCCGGTCGACAGGTCGTAGCCGACGACCTCGTTGCTCTGCGTGCAACTCACCCAGACCGTGTCCGAACGCGGGTCGTAAGCGAGCGCGTAAGGCGATGATGATACCGGGAAACGCTGGCGCAGCACGAGCGGACCGGCCGAGTAGACGAGCAGTTCGCCGCCCGTCGTGTCGGCCACGATGATGCGGCCGTGCTGGTCGGCGATGGCGTTGGTGGCGCCGTCGCCCGCGCGCAGCATCAGGCCCAGGGCGTCCTGCCCCACGGCGACAACGGCGGTCTGCTTGCGATCGAGGACGGTGATGTTCTCACCGGTCAACGCGATCTCGTCGGCGGAGACCAGGCCGGTGATCGTGCGGGTGACCGCGCCGTCGGCGGTCAGTTCGCGCACGGTGCCGTCGGCGGTACCGACCACGAGGGTGCCGTCGGTGCGAGTTCGCACGCTACGCACGTCGCCGTCGACGGGGGTCTCGGTGAGCGTGCCGGTGGTCACGTCCACCCGCAGTACCCGGTCGGGGGCGGCGACGAGCACTTCGCCAGGCTTGCCTTGCGACAGCGACGCGCCGACGGCGGGGAGGCCGACCGTGCGCGGTGCGGTCGGTGCGGCGGGGTCGATCAGTGAGAGTGCGGTGCCCGCGGTGTCCAGGGCGGCGAGGCGGCCGGTCGAGCTCTCGGCGAGCAGAGCTTTCGTCGCCGCCGCCGGGAAGACCTGACCGACCGGGTTCGCGGTAGCGGGAGAAACCGCTGCGGTGGCCGGGGCCCTGGTCGGGACATCGGAACCGCCGTCCTCACCGCCGCACCCGGTCAACAACACCAAAACCGCCGCGCCGACCAACGCAGAGGCGACCGAGCCACGAGGGCGCATGCACCGAACTCCTTCAATCCGCACGAGGTGACTCCCTTGATCACCATCTGACCATGATGACTCACCAGTAGCTTCGACCGGGTGCTCGCGTCGGAGGTGTCGGTGACGCGCGTTACTGTTGACGCGTCGACTAATTGATTGCCACACAGCGGCAGGAGATCCCCACGATGACCGACCGGACACAGGCGGGTTTCGGCATCGATGACATCTCCGTCGGACCGTTCGCCCACGGCTTCGGCACCACCGATGACGGCCGTCCCTTCGCCTTCCGCACCCACCGCGCCACGCTGACCGTGCAGATCTACCGCGCCGACCTCGGCGATGCGGTACCCGGATCCGACGACGTGGTGGCCCAGGCCCAGGCTCAGGTGACCGACATCGACCTCGGCGACGAACGCAGCGTCAGCGCCTTCGTGCGCGATCTGCTCCCTGACGCCGACCCGGTCGAGGCGCCCGCTTCCAGTGACATCTCCACAGTTCGCGCCATCCTGGGACGGATCAGTGCAGTCATTGATGGTATGTAGATGGTGATGCCTTCCACACTTTCCGCCAGGGCCGCTGCGGCCACCGCCTGCCTCACGGCTCTCGTCGCCCTCGCCGCGTGCGGGGGAACCACCGACGAGGCCTCGGTCGACGCCGCACGGTCTTCGGCCAACGCTTCCCTCGCCTCCTCCGTCGCGACCTCGGTCAGCAAGGCCAAGGTGCCGCTGCCGAATGCCCAAGAGCTCGACGCGCAGATCAAACGCGCGCTCGACCCGAGCCTGCCCGATGTCGAACGCACCGAACTGATCGAGGACGGCGCGGCGTTCTCCGACGCCATCCCCGACATGTACAAGGCGCTGCGCGACAACCCCCACGCGGTGTACGGCGTCGTCGACCCGGTCTTCGACAACCGTGACGGCACACTCACCGCGACCATGCGACTGGACAAGGACGGTTCGGGAACCAACGTGCGCACCACCATCGTGCATTTCGTGCTGCTCGACGGTAAGTGGAAGATCTCGCGCACCGACCTGTGCGGCATCCTGCGCTCGGCCGACTATCGCACCGCCGCCTGCGGCTGAGATGCGCGAATCTCGATCCATGCGGTGGGGCAGGTTCGTCTACCGCCACCGGTTCCTCGTGCTCGGCTTCTTCGTGATCACCGTGCTCGCCTCGGGGTGGTTCGGGCGTGACCTGGCCGACCGCTACACCCAGGAGGGTTGGTTCGACGAGTCGAGCCAGTCGGTGGCGGCGTCGAAGCTGGCCGACGACACCTTCGGCCGCGACACCGACGGCGACCTGATCGTCATCTACACCGCCCCACCCGGCACCACCGTCGACGATCCCGCCGTGCGCGGCCCGGTGACAGCGGCACTGGCCGACCTGCGCAAGCAGTACGGCGAGCGGATCCACAAGATCGACAGCTACTGGGACAGCCCGTTCTCGGCGAATGCCTCCGACCCGACCAAACAGCACGCGTTCGCCAGCATCGGGCTGGCGGGCGGCGGCGGGACCGCGACGGTCAACAACTATCTCGCGTTGAAACCACACCTGAACGCCGATGCACCCGGCGCCGGGCCCGGTGGGACGACGGTGCAGCTGGCGGGGCTGCAGCCGGTGGTCGAGGGCATCAATATCGGGATGCAGCACGACATCAAGCGCGCCGAGATCATCGCCTTGCCGATCGTGGCGATCCTGCTGTACTTCGTGTTCGGCGGGGTGATCGGCGCACTGCTGCCGGTGCTGATCGGCGGACTCACCATCCTGGGCACCTCCGGGATCCTGCGGGTACTCACTGCCCAGATCGAGGTCAACGTGTTCGCCAGCGCGGTGATGACGTTGGTCGCGCTCGGCTTGGCGATCGATTACGGGCTGTTCACGGTGACCCGGTTCCGGGAAGAACTCGCCGCCGGTCGCTCCGTGGAGGACGCGACCGCACGGACCGTCGCCACCGCGGGGCGCACCGTGCTGTTCTCCGCGGCAATCATCGCCTTGAGCCTCGGTGCGCTGTTCATCTTCCCCAACGGGGTCCTGCGTTCGGTGCCCTACGGCGGCATTTCCGCGGTGATGCTGGCGGCGCTGTTGTCGGTGACCGCCTTGCCCGCCGCCTTGAGTATCGCCGGACACAAGATCGACTGGCTGGGCTGGAAACGCTTCTCACGCAGCAAGACCGAAGCCCAGATCGATGCCGGGTTCTTCTCCCGGCTGGCACAGTGGGCGATGCGCAGGCCGTGGGCGGTGGTCATCCCGATCGTGCTCGGCCTGCTGGCACTGAGTATTCCGTTGCGCCACATCGAGTTCGGTGGGATCAGCGAGAAATATCTGGCCGCCGACAATCCGGCGCGGGTGGCCCAGGAAGACTTCGACCACCTGTTTCCCGGATTCCGCACCGAACCGTTGAAGCTGATCGTGGTCGGCGCCTCACCCCAGCAACTCAGCGATATCCGGTTCGAGGCCAATCAGGTTCCCGGGCTGACCGGGCGATTCGAGCCTGCGGCGGCGACCAAGGACAACGTCAATGTGCTCTCCGCCGGGCTCGGCGACAAACGCGACGCCGACCAGGTGATCGACGCGTTGCGTTCGTTGCCCGCGCCACCGGGCGTGCAGGTGATGGTCGCGGGTATCCCCGCGCTCGAACGCGACAGCATCAACGGGTTGATCGACGGGCTGCCGCTGCTGTTGGCGATCCTGATCGCGGCGGCGTTGGCGCTGATGATCGTGGCGTTCCGGTCGGTGATCCTGGCGGTGAAGGCCGTCGCGATGAGCGCGCTCAGTTTGGTCTCGACCCTGGGCGTGCTGACCTGGATCTTCGTCGAAGGCCATGGGGCAGGGACATTCCAGTTCACACCGGGACCATTGATGTTCGCGGTGGTGGCGTTGATCGTGACGGTGATCTTCGGGTTGTCCACCGACTACGAGGTGTTCCTGCTGTCGCGAATCGCCGAGAAACGGGCCGCCGGCGCCGAGGCCGAGGAGTCGATCCGCTACGGCGTCGCCCACACCGGCGGGGTGATCACCTCGGCGGCTGCGATCTTGATCGTGGTGACCGGGGCGTTCGGGTTCTCGGATCTGGTGCTGATGAAATACATCGCCTACGGGATGATCGTGGCACTGATCATCGACGCCACGATCATCCGGATGGTGCTCACCCCGGCCCTGCTGAAAATCATCTGGAAATAGCCGATTCGACCTGCGCGCCGAACGGTGTCGACTCGCGGAGCTGTAGCGGCCAGAAGGAGCAGAGATGGCAAGCCCGAATGATCCATCCAGGTCACCGCACCGTTCTGCGTCGTCAGCTGTCGCTCGCTTGGTCGATGCGCAAGGTCATGACGGCGTAGCGACTCCGGACGACGTCGCCCGGCATTTCTCGACGGACACATCATTCTGGCTCGACCTGGAGGCCATGGGAAACGAGGATCTGTCGGACTTCTGCCGAGCTCTCCAGCTCCCTGCAGAGCTCGTGGACATCGTCGCGCACGGTAGACCGCGATCATGGTTTGCCCCGACCGAGACCGCCGTGGTGGTGTCGCTTCGGTGGGTCACCGGCACCGATTGGCGTGCGTCGCACGGCGGCGCCAGCTACCTGAATATGGTCCTGACGGATCGGTTCCTGCTGACCGTTCACGCGAGGGCCTGTGAGCCGCTGGGTCGGGCCCGCAGGAGTATTGACGCCAGACAGGACCAGGACGGGCGAGAATTAGGCCCACACTTGTTGTTTCTGATCCTGGATTCTTTGATCGACAGCTTCAAGCCGCTACTGCTGGCAATCGACGACCGGCTCGGCGAGGTGCAGTTGGAGATGCTCCAAGGCGGCGCGCCAGAAGTTCACGATGAGCTGGTCAACATGCTGGGCGTCCTCACCGATGGCATCCAGGAGTTCGGGTGGTACTCGCACGATCTCGAGGACATCGCGGCGGACCTGGACGGGCTACCCGGCATGCGCCCTGACTCCCATGCGCACCTCGAGCAGCACCGCAAGCGCGTCACTCGCATGAAGGAGAACGCTCGAGAAATCCGTGAAGAGACAAAGGACGCACTGAGCCATTACTCTGCCTCGGTCGCGGGCCGACAGGCGGTCGTGATCAATGGACTCACGATTGTGGCGACTGTCTTCCTCCCGCTCTCGTTCATCACAGGCTACTTCGGAATGAACTTCACGATCCTCACCTCGTACGCGCAAACCACGCTATGGAGCTTCATCCTGCTGGCCGTGCTGGTGCCGCTGGTCAGCGTCGCGTTGTCGTTGTCGCTCATCCATCGAATGGTGCGACGACTCGGCCTCAACCGACTGAGCGAGCCTCCTCCCTAGCCGCCGCGGGACAACTTCGGGCTTCAGAACTGCTGATTGCCGTAATCGCGGAACCAGGCCACGATCTGGTCGTGCTCGGCGGTTGTGGCCAGTGCCAGCAGGAGCAGCAGGCGTGCCTTCTTGGGCGCGAGGTCACCGCCGCTGACCACACCCATCGCGGGGTCTACCGTGATCGCGCCGGAACCGTAGGCGTTGGTGGCGACCAGGACCACGCCCTTGGTCGCCAGCGCGGCGCTCGCCTGTTTCGGCGAGGGAGTGCCCGCGAACACGATGCCCTCGGCGCCCGCGTCGACGGCCGCGGAGACGGACTCGGCGGGCGCGTCGAGGTAGCTGTGGGCGATGTCGACGCGCGGGAGGGTGTCGCGGTTGATCGCGGTCAGGTCGAACGGGGTCAGCCAGCGGGCGGGGTCGTCGCAGCGTTGGACACGGGCGGGGGCGCGTTGCAGCCGGATTCCGGCCTGGTCGATGGTGCCGAGGTCGCCGTATTCGCGGGTGGTGAAGGTGTGCACGCGGGTCGAGTCGGATTTGGTGGCGTCGCGGGCGGGCAGGATCTGGTCGTTGAGGGCGATGACCGTACCGAAACAGGTGGTCCGGTTACTCGCCGCGAGGCGGATCGCGTTGTACAGGTTGACCGGCCCGTCACTGCCGATCGCGGTCCACGGTCGCATCGCACCGGTCACGACCACCGGCTTCGTGCTGCGCACGGTGAGGTCGAGGAAGTAGCTCAGCTCCTCCATGGTGGCCGAACCGGTGCTCACCACGACCGAATCATGATCTCGCAGGCGGCTTTCCACCCGGCGGGCCAGATCGTAGAGGTCGGTGACGGTGTAGTCGCCGGATCCCTTCTGCCCGAAGTCCTCGGTCGACACGGCGGCGATCTCACCGATCTCGGGGCGCAGGGAGTCGACGAGTTCGGCGATCGGCCGCGTGCCGGGCCGATAGGTTTCCAGATCGGTGCGCCGGTCGGAGGTTCCCGCGATGGTGCCGCCGAGACCGATCACCGCCACCCGCGGCGCCGGTCCCGCCGGTGCGGAATCCGCCGAACTGACACCGATTCCGACACAGGCGACCGTTCCGGCGAGAGCGATCGCGGCGGCGACTTTCGAGACTGTGGACATGCGACTCACGCTATGAACGGCTGGTACACGACCACATCACTCTCGCGCAGTACCTCGATCCGATACCGAGGTACTGCGCGAGATGTCTCAGGACAGTTCCGCCGCCAGGTCGGAGAACACGATTCGGCCGACCGCCTCGATGAGGGCGAGGTGGGAGAAGGCCTGTGGAAAGTTGCCCAGATGCCTGCCGGTGCTGGTGTCGTATTCCTCGGCGAACAGGCCAAGCGGTGAGGCGATGCTGATCAGGCGATCCATCAGGTCCCGGGCGCGCTGCGTCTCGCCGACGATGGCGAGCGCGGACACGAGCCAGAACGAGCAGATCAGGAAGCTGCCTTCCTTGCCGGACATCCCGTCGTCGGTTTCTCCGGTGCGGTAGCGCAGCACGAAGCCGTCCTCGGTGAGGTCGTTCGCGATCGCCTCGACGGAAGCACGCAGCCGCTCGTCGTTGGCCGGCAGGAAACCGAAGACCGCCGCGAGCAAGGTGGAGGCGTCGAGTGCCTCGGTGTCGTAGTGCTGGCGTAGGACGCCGTCGCGGACACCTTTGGCAAGGATGTCGGCGTGAATCTCCTCGGCCGTCGCGCGCCACTTGGCCTCGGCAGCGCGGTCACCACGAATGTCGGCGATCTTCGCGGCCCGGTCCATGGCCACCCAGCACATGAGTTTCGAGGACACGTAATGCTGCGGCGCACCGCGTGCCTCCCAGATGCCTTGATCGGGTTCGCGCCACACGTCGGTGGCGCATTGCGCCTGGGTCTCCACGATGGGCCACAGCCGACGCGGGAGCCGCTTGCTCCGTACCGTGTGCAGCAGGATCGAATCGAGCACGGAACCGAACACATCGTTCTGGCGCTGATCGAAGGCGCCGTTGCCGATGCGCACCGGATACGCACCCGCGTAACCGGTCAAATCCTCGCGGATCGATTCAGTGAGGTCGCGGCGGCCGTCGATGCCATACATGATCTGCAGCGCGCCATCCGAATTCGGTTCGAGGTCGGCCACGTACTGCATGAAATCATTGGCCTCCCCGTCGAGGTTCAGGTAGTGCAGCGCCTGCAGGGTGAACGTCGAGTCACGCATCCAGGTATAGCGATAGTCCCAGTTACGTTCCCCGCCAGGAGTTTCCGGCAACGAGGTGGTGAGCGCGGCCACGGTCGCGCCGGTGGGTAGGTAGGTCAGGCCCTTGATGGTGAGGGCGGACCGCTGGATCGCGGCGCGCCAGCGGTGATCGGGGAAGCGTGCGCGTCCGAACCAGGACCGCCAGAATTCGGTGGTCGCATCGAGGCGTTCGAGTGCCTCCTCGACATTCTCCGGCCCGTCGAGGCCGTCGGCCCACGAGAGCGCACAGAACAGCGATTCATCCTTCGAGAGGGTGTGCCGGGCGCGGACCCGGCCGCCCTCGATGCCAAGGGCCATGTCGGTCCGGAGCCGGAGCGTCTGGCCTGCGCCGGTCGCGTCCGCGGTCTGACGACTCTCGTCGACCAGCGCCCATGCGGCTTCCGTACGTCCGTAGTCGAACACCGGCTCGCACACCAGCTCGATCTCCACACTTCCCGACAGGCACCGGACCATACGGACCAGCAGGTGATCGGCGTCCTCGTCGGTGGAAGGTCGCGTGTGCGGTGTGGTGGTGTCCTCCCCGCGAGTCGGTCCCATCGTCAGAGCGGTGCGGATCTCCACCCACCCGGTGGGCGTATTCCACACGGTGACAATGGTGTTCGTCCCGGGCTCGTAGTGGCGGGCGGCCGGCACATTGATGCCGAACGGACCGAGCCGGAAGACACCGGCCTCGCGGTCGAGCAGGGAACCGAACACGCTGGGCGAGTCGAATGCCGGTATACAGAGCCAGTCGATCGCTCCGTCCGCGGCGATCAACGCACCGGTATGGCAGTTCGACAGGAACGCGTAGTCGGCGATCGGCGGGAACGCGGACGGTGCCGCCGCGCTCTGTGGCCGGCGGGCAGCGGCGGTGTCGTCGGCCTCGGCGGGACTCATGCGGGCAACCAGGGTTCGTACCAGCGGTCCTGTCCGGGCAGCAGTTGATTCGGTGGCCCCCACGACCCCTTCGGGTAGGTCTGTACGGGTGGTGGCCCATCGAGCAGCGGTTGCATCACCCGCCAGGCTTCCTCGACACCGTCTTGGCGGGTGAAGCGCGCGCTGTCCCCGACCAACGCTGCGCGCAGCAACACCTCGTAGGGTGTGGCGCCTTCGCCGCCCTCGTCGGCGAATTCCATGTCCAGCGTGATCGGTCCGGGTTGTTTGCCCTCACCGCGTTGCGCCTCGACTTCGATACGGATGCCGGTCATCGGATCGAGTTTGATCACCAGTTGCGCGGGTTCGGGTTGATGTGCGGCGTCGAAGAACCACACCGGGGGCGGGCTGCGGAAGACCAGTCGCAGTTCGGTCTGCGTCACCGGGAGGCACTTGCCCGTGCGTAGGTAGAACGGCACACCGGACCAGCGCCAGTTGTCCACCTCCAACCGCAGCGCCATATACGTTTCGGTGCTGGAGTCCGGTGCTACCCCGTCGACGTCGCGGTAGCCCTCGTACTGCCCGCGGAGGTAATGCGCGGGATCCGCTGCGGGGATGGCCCGGTACACGTTGACCATCGCGTCCTTCAACGCTGCGGCGTGCGACGCCGACGGCGCTTCCATCGCCACGGCGGCGACAAGCTGCATCATGTGGTTGACCACGACGTCGCGAAGTGCGCCGACCGGATCGTAGAAGTGGCCGCGGTCGGCGACATCGAAGCTCTCGGCCATGGTGATCTGGACTTCGGAGACGAACTGGCGATTCCAGATGGGCTCGAAGATCGCGTTGGCGAAGCGCAGGTACAGCGTTTCGGAGAATCCCTTTTTGCCGAGAAAATGGTCGATCCGGTACAGCTGCGACTCATCGATGTACTGGTGAATCTCCGCGGCGAGTGCGCGGGCCGATTGGAGGTCGTGGCCGAAGGGCTTCTCCACGACGACTCGTGCCGAGTTCGTGAGGCCCGCATCGGAAAGTCCTTTGATCACCGTCGCGAACAGGAATGGCGGGACCTCGAGGTAGAACACCGGATTGCGGACTCCGCTCAGATGTCGTGCGAGCTCGGTGAATGTCTCAGGCTTGCCGAAATCGCCACTGACGTAATCGAATCGCGCCGCGAGCCGGTCGAAGATCGCCTCGTCGACCGGCTCTTTTCCGGCGGTTTCGATCGAGGTACGGGCGCGTTTATTCAGATCGTCGACCGTCCAATCATCTACTGCGACACCGATTATGGGGCAGTCGATCAGGCCGCGCCGCTCGAGTCGGTACAACGACAGGAAGGTCATCACCTTCGCCAGGTCGCCGGTTATTCCGAAAATCACCAGCGCATCGGCATTCGAATGCTCGGCCCCTTCGGTGGTGGAACTGGAAACAGCATTCGTGCTCATCGGCACGTCTCCTTCGGAGGTCGGTGGCCGCCCAGACTTCCTCACCCTACAACCCTCCTGTCGGGGCGCCGGGCAATCGATATGAATTCGTGGTAAATCGTGAATGCCTGTCGAATGTTCGACTTGTGAGAGTGCTATTTCGAAAGCTTTACAGGGACAGTCTATTTGGACATGACGTGCCGTCTATGTCCGGTTCGGTCGAATCCATTTTCTACCAAAAGCATCTATCTCGAGCCATATCCGGCTGGTACTGTTCGAATTGCATCGGCAATCGCCCCCGGCGATTGCTTCTTTTTGTCCGAGTTTCCGCATCGATTGTTAGCCGCAGGTTCGAACGGTTTGCAACACCGAGGAGAGCGCGATGCCGGCCAGTGATCATTACGACGTAATCATTATCGGGACCGGGGCCGGTGGGGGGACGCTAGCGCATACCCTCGCCGCAGCGGGGAAGCAGATCTTGCTACTCGAGCGGGGTGACTTCCTGCCGCGCGAGACCGAAAACTGGGACCCCGCGCCGGTATTCGTGGATGGGCGCTACATCTCGCCCGATACGTGGTTCGACGCGGCCGGGACACCGTTCCAGCCGCAGGTCCATTACTTCGTCGGCGGGGCGACCAAGATGTACGGCGCGGCGCTGTACCGGCTGCGGCCGCAAGACTTCGGCGAGATCACCCACGTCGACGGCATCTCCCCGGCCTGGCCACTGAGCTACGACGACTTCGAACCCTGGTACACCAAGGCCGAGTGGCTCTACCAGGTTCACGGCGACCACGGCGCGGATCCCACCGAGGGGCACTGGTCCAAGGAGTACCCGTGGCCGGCGGTCTCGCACGAACCCCGAATCCAGGAGCTCGCCGACAGCCTCACAGTCGGTGGCTATCATCCGTTCCCGGCCCCGTGCGGAATCCTGCTCGACGAAGCCGACCGGGCTCGCAGCGCGTGCATCCGCTGCTCGTGGTGCGATGGCTACCCCTGCCTCGTACATGCGAAGTCCGACGCCGAGACGATCGCGGTGCGGCCCCTGCTGGACGCACCGAACGTGACATTGCTCGTCCAAGCCGAGGTGGTCAAGCTCGACACCGACCCGACCGGCCGCACTGTCAGCTCGGTCGTCGTGTCCCGCCGCGGCGCCATCGAACGCTACGAAGCCGACATTGTCGTGGTCGCCGCCGGCGCGGCCAACAGTGCCAAGTTGCTGCTGCAATCGGCCGATGACCACCACCCGAACGGGCTCGCCAACGGCTCGGACCAGGTCGGCCGCAACTACATGTTCCACAATTCCAAGGCAGTCGTGGCGCTGGCCAAGGAACCCAATGACACCGTGTTCCAGAAGACCCTGGGTATCAACGACTTCTACCTCGCCGATGGTGAGCGCGAGTTCCCCTTGGGGAACATCCAGATGGTCGGCAAGTCCAACGGCTGGGCGATGAAGGGCGAAGAACCCCGACTGACGCTGCTCGCCCCGCACTGGAGCCTCGACGAGGTCGCTCGCCACGCTGTCGACTTCTGGCTCACCACCGAAGACCTTCCCGCCGCCGACAACCGCGTGACCATCGATGAGCAGGGGCAAGTCCACCTGCGCTACACCTCGAACAACGACACCGAAGCCGCTGGGCTGTACCACGAACTGAAGAAACTGCTCAACCATGTCGGGATGTCCCAGCATCATGTGCTCGCGAAGAACTTCTACATGCAGATGAACATCCCGGTCGCCGGTTGTGCGCATCAGGCCGGAACCTGCCGGTTCGGCGACGACCCGGCCACCTCCGTGCTCGATGTGAACTGCAAGGCTCATGAACTCGACAACCTCTACGTCGTCGACACCAGCTTTTTCCCCAGTATCGGGGCCGTGAACCCCGCGCTCACCGCGATGGCCAACGCCATCCGTGTCGGTGAACACCTGATCGAGCGTCTCGGATGAACCGCGCGCACCCGGTGGTGTCATGAGCACCGCCCAGGTGTTGTTGTCGATGCCGGAGGTGAATCCGGTGCCGTGGGCGCGTTCGCAGATGGCGTTCACGCTGGCGTTCCACATCATCCTGGTTCCGTTGGGTGTTGCGTGGGGATTCATGACGTTGATCGCGAACTACAGAGCTGTGAAGCACGACGACGCCGACGCGTTGCTGCTCGCTCAACGCTGGTCGAAATACATGGCCGTCACCTTCGCCGTCGGCGCAGTCACCGGCACGGTGCTGAGCTTCGAATTCGGTTTGCTCTGGCCGCGTTTCATGGGCAAGTGGGGCGAGGCGTTCGGGGTGCCGTTCGCCTTCGAGGGGTTGTTCTTCTTCACCGAAGCGATCTTTCTGACCATCTACATCTATGGGTGGCGGCGTCTGAAACCGTGGACCCATTTCTTCACCGGCATTCCGATCGTGCTGGCCGGCATTCTCGGCAGCGCATCCGTCGTCGCCGCGAACGCGTGGATGAACGCACCGTCGGGATTCACACTCGACTCGTCCGGCGCCGTCGCCGAGGTCGACCCGCTCGGTGTCATCTTCAACAAGTCGATGCCGCTGCAGTCGGCGCACATG
This sequence comes from Nocardia salmonicida, assembly GCF_036142455.1. Lineage (NCBI taxonomy): Bacteria > Bacillati > Actinomycetota > Actinomycetes > Mycobacteriales > Nocardiaceae > Nocardia > Nocardia salmonicida. Next base: position 2,391,498 of record NZ_CP108014.1, on the reverse strand, counting down.
ATCCTCGCCGCGTACGTCGTCGGCGGCTTCCTCGTCGCATCGGTCTACGCGGTGGGCATGCTGCGGGGGCGGCGAGACCGCTACCACCGCACCGGATTCCTGATCGCGTTCACGGTCGCGTGCGCCGCGATCGTCCCGCAGATGGCAGTCGGGGACTCGCTTGCCCGGTGGGTGTACAACAATCAGCCCGCGAAGTTCGCCGCCATCGAACTCGTTCCCACCACCAGCAGCGACGTGCCCGAGACCCTGCTCGGCCACCTCGATGAGGACGGCACCGTGGAAGGCGGGATACCGATACCCGGCCTGGCGTCGTGGCTGTCGGACCCGTCCTCCGGCAAGGCCACTGTCGTGCAGGGCCTGGACAGTTTCCCGGAAGCCGATCGCGTGACGGTCTCCCAGGCGAACATCGTGCACCTGTCCTGGGACATCATGGTCGGACTCGGCACGCTGCTCTTCCTGATCGCCGTCTGGTATGCCGCCGCCTGGGTGTTTCGGCGCGACATGCCTCGCAGCCGATGGTTCCTGCGAGTCGCCGCCTGCTGCGGTGTGCTGTCGGTGATCACCATGGAAGCCGGGTGGATCGTCACCGAGGTCGGGCGGCAACCCTGGATCGTCTACAACTACATGAAGGTCGAAGACGCCGCGACCGGCAACACCGGCGTGTGGATCACCTTCATCGCGGTGTTCGTGCTCTATCTCGGCCTTGGCGTGACGACGATCCTGGTGCTGCGCGGAATGAGCAGACGATTCCGCGACAGCGAGACCCGCGACGGACCCGCCGGTTTCGCGGAGGACGACGTGCCCTACGGCCCCAACCCGCAGAACCTCGTGCCGGCGAAAGGGCCGATCGAATGACCGATGCGGTGGCGGTTGTCCTGTTCGCCGCGATCACGGCGTACGCCCTGTTCGCGGGCGCGGACTTCGGCGCCGGATTCTGGGACCTGGTCGCCGGCGGTGCGATCCGCGGCGAGCGGCCACGGGCCACGATCGACCGGGCGATCGGACCGGTGTGGGAGGCCAACCATGTGTGGCTGATCTTCTGTTTCGTGGTGCTGTGGACCGCGTTCCCGACCGTGTACGCCTCGATCACCCTGACCCTGTTCGTGCCGCTGACCCTCGCCGCGCTCGGCATCGTGGCGCGCGGAGCGAGCTTCGCTTTCCGTAAGGCCGTGCTGCGCACGCGAGACCAACGCCGCTTCGGCGCGGCGTTCGCCTTGTCCTCGGTGCTCGTGCCCTTCTGCTTCGGGGCCGTGGTCGGGGCGATCGTCGGCGGACGGGTACCGCCCGGCGGAAAAGCAGGAGATTCCGTCTCGAGTTGGATCAACCCGGTCTCGATACTCGGCGGGGTGCTCGCCGTCGTCATCTTCGCCTGGCTGGCAGCCGTGCGTCTCACCTGCGACGCCCATCGCCTCGGCGACGAGGAGATGACGACATACTTCCGCCGCCGCGCACTCGGGTCGGCGGTGGTGGCCGGAATCCTCGCCACGGCAGCGATTCCGGTTCTCGCCCACTCGGCGGACCACCTGTTCGACGGACTCACCTCTCGTGCACTGCCGTTCGTGATCGTGTCCATGGTGGCAGGCGCGGCATCGCTGGTACTGGTCTACCGCCGCGACGACCGATTCGGGCGCGCGACCTCCGCCGTCACGCTCATCGCCCTGATTCTTGCCTGGGGCGTCGCGCAATGGCCCTATCTCTTGCCGGAGACCACCACCGTGGACGAGGCGGCCGCGCCCAGCGGGACATTGGCGGCGTTACTGGTCGCCACCGTGGCGTTGGTGGTGATCGTCATCCCAGCGTTGATCTTGCTCTACGTCCTCGACCAGAGGAATCTGCTACCCGAGGAAGGCGCCGATAACTGAGGCATCAAGCGCTTTCCTGGGCGGCGGCACGGCCGGTTTGCCTGCCCGAGAACAGGCAGCCGCCGAGGAAGGTGCCTTCCAGTGCGCGGTAGCCGTGGACACCGCCGCCACCGAAGCCCGCGACCTCACCCGCGGCGTAGAGCCCGGTGATGGGATTGCCGGTGGCGTCGAGGACGCGGCCGGAGAGATCGGTTTGCAAGCCGCCGAGGGTTTTTCGGGTGAGGATGTTCATCCGGATCGCGATGAGGGGACCCGCTGCGGGGTCGAGGATTCGATGTAGCGGGGTGGTGCGGACCAGGGCATCGCCGATGTAGGCGAGAGAATTTCGGATGCCGATGATCTGGGGGTCGGTGCTGTTCGGGTTGTCGACCTGCTCGTCGCGCAGGGAGATCTGCGCGTGCAGGTCGTCGACGTTGATCAGGTCCGAGCCGGTGAGCCGGTTCATGCCCGCGACGAGCTCTGGTAATGCGTCGGCGGTCACGAAGTCGGGGCCGTGGTCGATGAAGGCTTTGGTCGGCAGGGGTGTGCTGTTGGTCAGGCGGCTGAGGAGGTAGCCGGGGATGTCTTTGCGGGTGAGTTCGGGATTCTGTTCGGATCCGGAGAGCACGAACTCTTTGTCGATGATCTTTTTGTTCAGCACGAACCAGGAGTAGTCGTAGCCCGATCGCATGATCAGTTCCAGCGTGCCGAGTGTGTCGAAGCTGGGGATACCGGGGGAGGGGAAGCGGCGGCCGGTGGCGTCGAACCACATCGAGGAGGGGGAGGCAAGCACGCGGATGCCGTGGTCGGGCCAGATGGGCGTGTGGTTGATGAGTCCTTCGGTGTAGTGCCACATCCGATCACGATTGACCAGCCGGGCGCCGGCCGCTTCGCTGATCGCGAGCATGCGGCCGTCGACGTGGGCGGGTACACCGGTGATCATGCGGGCGGGCGGGGCGCCGAGGCGGGTCGGCCAGTTGCGGCGGACGAGATCGTGGTTGGCGCCGATGCCGCCGGAGGTGACGATCACCATCGGGGCGTGCAGCTCGAACTCGCCGATCTCGGTGCGGGAACTGGGTGTGCCGCGGGCCGCGTCGCTGGGTTCGAGCACGCTGCCGTGGACGCCGGTGACGGCATTACCGGTGGTGATGAGCCCGTCGACCTGATGGCGGAACCGGAACGAGACCGCGCCGCGGGACTGCGCGTCGCGCACGAGTTTCTCGAACGGTTCCATGACACCGGGACCGGTTCCCAGGGTCAGATGGAAACGCGGGACCGAATTGCCCGGCCCGCCCGGACTTCTGTCGCCGCGCTCGGCCCACCCGACGTAAGGGACCCAGCGCATCCCGAGCCCGGCCAGCCATGATTGCTTCTCCCCGGCCGCGAACTGCAGGTAGGCCTCGGCCCAGCGTGTGCCCCAGTAGTCTTCGCCGAGCGGGTCGTCGGGCCCGCGGTCGAAACCGGCGGTGTCGAACCAGTCGTGTCGCGCCAATTCGAGCGAATCGCGGACCCCGGCGATCCGCTGTTCGAGGGAGTCGATGAAGAACAACCCGCCCAGCGACCAGAACGCCTGACCGCCGAGACCGGTCTCGGGCTCTTGATCCAGTAGCAGTACGCGGCGACCGGCGGCGACCAGCTCCGACGTCGCCACCAGCCCGGCGAGTCCGGCACCGACGACGATGACGTCGGCGTCGTCCGCCGGTCCGGCGGATGCGCGGCCCAAGCTCAGTGCGCTCAGCGTGGTGGCCGCGGCGGCGGTTGCCAGCAGTTGTCGGCGGCTCAGGTTGGGCAAGCTCTGCTGTGCGGGCGGCATGTCAATTCCTCTGCGGGACAATAAACTTCGTAGCAGCCCGAGCAACTGGTCGAACGGGGTGGCGCCGCGACCGATAGTAGGAGACACGCCGCTGTCTTTGTCGTCCACGGCTCGCGACTGTGGAAGGTCACTGTCGCCACCGGGTGCGCTTGTCGACCGGGCACGAATTGCCCTCGGCGACCGTGGTCCGGTGCAGAACCCGTGTGTGCGGCTTCGACCGGGGTCGGTGGGTCCCAGTCGGTCAGGTGAGGACACCGTCTTTCCCTGCGGCAGCCGCGTGCGATCAGGACGCCGGCAAATGCGTCAGTTGCGGCCGCGGTCGGGCAGGACGAGTTGGGCGCCGGTGGTCGGGTGATCGAAGACGTCGACGGGGTGCTGGTAGACGGTGGTGAGTAGTTCGCGGGTGAGGATCTCGCGGGGGCGGCCGTCGGCGGCGACGCGGCCCTCGTCCAAGACAGTGACGCGGTCGGCGTAGGCGGCGGCCACGCCGAGGTCGTGGACCACGACCACCACGGCGGCGCCTTCGGCGGCGCGGGTGGCGGCCAGGCGAAGGACGGCTTCCTGGTGGCCGAGGTCGAGGGCGGCGGTCGGTTCGTCCAGCAACAGGGTGGCGGTGTCCTGGGCCAGGACGCGAGCCAGGGCTACGCGGGCGCGCTCGCCGCCCGACAGCGACGGGAAGACGCGCGTGGCGAGGTGGGTGACATCGGTCGCGGCCAGTGCCGTGGCGACGAGTGCGTCGTCGTTGTCGGCGGCAGGGGTGTGCAGCCACGGGGCCCGACCCATGGCGACGACCTCGCGGGCGGTGAAAGGGAATCCGACGGCGTGGGATTGGGGCAGGACCGCGCGGCGGCGGGCCATGTCGGCCGGGGTCCAGTGCGAGAGCGCGTGGCCTTCGAGTTTCACGGTGCCCGCGCTGGGTTCGAGCTCCCCGGCGAGGGCGGCGAGCAGGCTGGACTTACCCGCACCGTTCGGGCCGACGAGCGCGACGATCTCTCCTGCCGCGACCTGGAAGTCGACAGCTTCGAGGACAGTTCGCGTGCCGCGACGGACGGTGAGCCCGCTGGCCCGCAGGGTGACGGTGCCGAGTTCGGGGCGGGCGGGCACCTCAGGGGTTCGGGCGAACAGCGAACGCCAGGAGGCCCGGCGGTGCAGTGCGGTGTCGGCGGTGTCGATCTCGGTCATCCCCAGCCTCCTGCCCGGGCGCGGGTGCGGCGCAGCAGCCAGAAGAAGAACGGGCCGCCGATCAGGGAGGTGAGCATGCCCAGTGGCAGGTCGGCGTTGTGGACCAGCGTGCGGGCCACGACGTCGGCACCGAGCAGCATCACCGCGCCCACGATCGCGCTGAGCGGCACGAGCACCCGGTGGCCGGGGCCGACCATCATGCGTACCAGGTGCGGCACGATCAAACCCACGAACAAGATGATGCCGCTGAATGCCACACCCGCCGCGGTGAGCACGGCGACCACCACGATCACCTGCCTGCGCAACCGTTCCACGTCGACGCCGAGGTGGCGGGCCGCGGAATCGCCGAGTGCGAGCAGATCCAGCCGTGGTGCGATGAGGATCGCGGCCAGGATGCCGGCCGACGCCAGCACCGCCACCACCGCCACCGACTGCCAGGTGGCGCCGTTGAGGCTGCCGAGCTGCCAGAACACGATCTGATCCCGCGCGGCGGGGCTGGCGACGAACAACAGCAGCGCGATCAACCCGCCGGCGAAGGCGTTGATCGCGACACCGGTGAGGATCAAGGTGACCACCTCGGTGCGCCCGCCCGACCTCGACAGCACATAGACCAGCGCGGTGGTGATCAATCCCGCGACGAAGGCCGCGGCCGCCACCGACCACGAGGCGACGAACGCGCCACCGACCACGATGACGGTGCCCGCCCCGACCGCGGCACCCGCCGACACCCCGATCACGCCGGGTTCGGCGAGCGGATTGGCGAATACTCCTTGTAGCAGGGCACCGGCCGTCGCCAACGAAGCTCCGACCAGGACGGCCAGGGCCACCCGGGGGAACCGCACCTCCCACAGCGTCACCTCACCGGCCGGATGCGCGGGCATCGGCCCGATATCGAGGCCGATCCGGTGGGCCACACTGCCCAGCACCTCGGCGGCCGTCGTGGGGACCTGTCCGAGCACGGCCGAGACCACGGCCAGCACGATCAGGGCGAGCAGCGCGACAGCGAACACGACTGTCACGCGCGTGCCCCGGTGCGTTGTGGGCGGCAGGGGATCGGGGGTGGCGTCGGTGATCCGCGGGGTGTCCGCGGACTTGGTCAGGTCGGGCGCATCGCTCATGCCGATTTGCCGTAGACGGCATCGGACAGTGCCGAGACGACGCGGCCGGTGTTGGGGCCGAAGCTGAGGATCACCGCGTCGGACATGTCGACCACGCGCCGGTTGCGGCCTGCCGGCGTCTGGGCGATGCCGGGCACCTTCTCCAGCCCGTCGAGGCCACCCACCGATTTCAGGCCGTCCGACATCACCAGCAGCACATCGGGGGCGGCGGCGATCATCGCCTCGCTGGTGATGGACACGAACGGCTCGTTCACCCCGGAGGCGGTGCCCGCGTCGACGCCGCCGATCGCGGTGATCAGCGAATCGGCTCCCGAGCCGCGGCCGGCCATCATGGTGATCGCGGCGCTGCGCAGGTAGAGGAAGGCGATCGTGGGCTGCGGATCCTGCTTCGGCACGCGGGCTGTCGCGGCAGCAATCTCGTCGGCGGTGCGCGCGCCGAGTTGCTTGCCCGCCTCGGGAACACCCAGCGCGGTGGCCACCGACTCGATCTGCGGGACGACACCGGCCATGCTGCGATCGGGGTCGAAGTAGACCACGGTCACCCCGGCGGCCCGCAACTGCTCACGCACGGCGGGGGCGGCGCTGGTCGTATCGGTGAGGAACACCGACGGGCGCAGATTCAGGACCGCTTCGATGCTGAGGCTGCCGTTGCCGCCTGCCACATTGGGCACGGCCGCGATGGCGGGGAACGAGGCGGAGGTGCTGCGGCCGACGAGGTTCGCGCCCAGACCCAGTGCCCACACGGTTTGGGCGAGGGTGCCGTACCGGTCGACGGCGATGATGCGCGAGGTATCGGCGATCGTCACGTCGCTGCCGTCGTAGGACTTCACCGTCACCGGCAACCGTGGCGTCGGTGCGGGCCCGATCGGGACAGGGTCCAGGTCAGCGAGCTGAGCCGTCACCGGTCCGCCGGAATTGGCAGTCGATGCAGGATTGCTCGCGGTGCACGCTACGGCGCCGGTCAGCACCGTCGCCGCGAGCATCGCCGTCAGCACACCACGCAGTTTCATGTAGGTAAGGCTAGCCATCATTCGGAACGGGCGCTCACATCGTCCAATGCCGCCGCGATCGCGCGCGGCAACTCCAGGGTTTCGGCGGCCAGCACTCCGGTGAGCTGACCGATGTCGCGGGCACCCACGATCATGCTCGTGATGCCGGGCCGATCACGGATCCAGGCCAGCGCCACCGCCAACGGCGACGTGCCGAGCCCGTCGGCGGCGGTGACCAGCGCGTCGACCACTCTGGTCGCGCGATCGTCGTCGAGCCTGCGCCGGATCTCGGCAGCGGTCGCCTCGTCGGCGCCCCGCGAATCCGCGGGAACACCGTCGCGATACTTGCCGGTCAGGATCCCACCGGCCAACGGTGCCGACGCGATGACGCCCACCCCGTGATGGCGAGCGGCGGGAATCACATCGTTCTCGGTACCACGCGCGAGCAGCGAGTACGGCGTCTGCGCGGCTGTGATCGGCGCGATCGCGGCCAGACTGGCCAACTGCCACGCTGCGAACCCGCGCACACCCGCGTACCGGGTACGGCCGGTCCGCACCGCGGTGTCGAGGGTGGCCGCGACCTCGTCGAGCGGCGTGTACGGATCCCAGGCGGCGATGCTCCAGATGTCGAGATGGTCGGTGCCCAGTTCGAGCAGGGTGCGGTCGAGTTGTTTGAGCAGGGTGCGCCGCGACGAGTCGACCACCGGACCCACCGCCGCGGGCGCGGGCACCGAGTCACCGACCCCGGCGCCGGGTGCGTGCATCACCACCCCCGCGCTGCCACTGAGGACCAATTCGTCACGCGAGACCAAGTCGCCGAGCAGATCCGCCAGGATCCGCTGCGCCGCCCCCTCGCCGTAGACGGGAGAGATGTCGACGAGCGTGCCACCGGCCTCGGTGAACGCCGCCAACTGCACCGATGCCTCGTCGGCATCGGTATGTGTCCCCCAGGTATGGGTCGCCAACCCGATTCGCGACACCCGAAGTCCGCTGCGTCCCACCGTTCGCTGTTCCATCACCGCGCCCGCGCATTCGTCACGGCGACAGCCTAATGTGCGCGCCTCCGCAACCTCACTCGGCGACCCGTGCCGCGGCGCGGCAGAACCCGATCTCGGCGACCGGCGGGCGACGACCGAGGGCGCCGACAGGTAGGGTCGCTGCGAGATCGTGGCCGTTACGGCCGGATATGTAGCAAAAGCCCAGGAGGACGCGGTCTTTCGGGCGCGAGTCAGCAGGAGGACGTGGTGGGCGAGGCGATGACCTGGTTCCAGGCATTGGTACTCGGACTAGTGCAGGGACTCACCGAGTTCCTGCCGATCTCGTCCTCGGCGCACCTGCGCATCGTGTCGGGCGTGTTCTTCGGCGACGACGCGGGCGCGTCGTTCACCGCGGTCACCCAGCTCGGCACCGAGGCAGCGGTGCTGGTGTATTTCGCCAAGGACATCCAGCGCATCGTCGTCGCCTGGTTCACCACGCTCGGGATGCGTTGGCGCGAACGGTCCCAACGCGAGGTCGCGGTGGGAGACCGGGTCACCACGAAGCTGCCGGTGATGGACCGCAGTGCCCGCGACGCCCACGAACGCGACACCCAGCGCGAACTCGACTACCGCATCGGCTGGTACGTGATCATCGCCACCATCCCGATCGGGGTGTTGGGCTTCCTGTTCAAGGACGAGATCCGCACCGGGGCCCGCAACCTGTGGTTGGTGTCGTTCATGCTGGTCGCGTTCGCGCTGGTGATCGCCGCGGGTGAGCATTTCGGCAGCAAGGCTCGGCCGCTGAGCCAGCTCACGACCAAAGACGGCATCGTGATGGGTCTTGCGCAGTGTCTGGCGTTGGTCCCCGGCGTCTCCCGCTCCGGCGCCACCTCGACCGCGGGTCTGTTCCTCGGCCTCGAGCGTGAAGCGGCCGTGCGGTTCTCGTTCCTGCTGGCCATCCCCGCGGTGACCGCATCGGGCCTGTTCAGCCTGCCCGACGCCTTCGAACCGGCCGGTGAGGGCCTCAATGCCAGTGGGCCGCAGTTGCTGGTTGCCACCCTCGTAGCGTTCATCGTCGGCTATGCCTCGGTGGCGTGGCTGTTGAAGTTCGTCGGCAAGCATTCGTTCTACTGGTTCGTCGGCTACCGGATCATCCTCGGCGTCACGATGCTGGGCCTGCTGGCCACCGGCGTCGTCTCCGCGACCTGATCCCGAAGTCAACCCATGGTTAGGCTGGTCCCATGACGGTGATCCTGCTCCGGCACGGTGTGTCGACCTCCAACACCGCGCGCACCCTCGCGGGGCGCTCACCCGGCGTCGAACTCACCGAGCGCGGCACCGAACAGGCCGCCGCGGTGGCCGACCGGCTCGCGATGCTGCCGATCGAACACATCGCCAGCTCGCCGCTGCTGCGCTGTCAGCGCACCGTGGCGCCGCTGGCCGAGAAACTCGGTCTCGAACCCGAGCACGACGAACGACTCATCGAGGTCGACTACGGCGACTGGACCGGGCGCCCGATCGCCGAACTCCTCAACGAACCGCTGTGGCGGGTCGTGCAGGGTCACGCCTCGGGCGCGGTGTTCCCCGGTGGGGAAGGCCTGGCCCAGGTCCAGCAGCGTGCGGTCGCCGGAGTCCGCGATATCGAACGCACACTGGCCGAGAAGGCGGGCCGGGATGTGTTGTGGGTGGCGTGCGCGCACGGCGACGTCATCAAATCGATCCTGGCCGACGCTCTGGGCCTGCATCTGGACAGCTTCCAGCGGATCGCGGTGGAGCCGGCCTCGATCAGCGTCGTCCGCTACGGCACGCACGGGCCGTCGGTGTGGAAGTTCAACGACACCGGCGCCGATCTTTCCGCGCTGGCCGCGGCCGCACCGACGACACCGACACCCGGTGGAGAGGTGCCGACGGCCGCGAACGCGGATAATGGGAATGCGGGGCACCGCGATTCTCCTTAGAGGAGTGTGTTCGTGAGTGTCGATCAGGGTCACGTATCAGGAGGTGCATGTGTCACGCGCAATCCATGTATTTCGCACCCCCGATCGTTTCGTCGCCGGGACCGTCGGTGAACCGGGCGATCGTTCGTTCTACCTGCAGGCCGTGCAGGAGCCGTTGGTGGTGAGTGTGCTGCTCGAGAAGCAGCAGGTGAAAGTGCTCGCCGACCGGATGGGTCTGCTGCTCGACGAGGTAGCGCGCCGCTTCGGCGCCGAGGTGCCGCCCGAAGGTGAGGACGTGCGCGATGTCGCGCCGCTGGTCACCCCCATCGACACCGAATTCCGGGTCGGCACCATGGGTCTGGGCTGGGATTCCGACGCCAACGCCGTGGTGGTCGAGTTGCTCGCGATCACCGAAACCGAGGTCGACGAATCGGTGGTGCTCGACGACACCGACGAAGGACCCGACGCGGTGCGCGTGTTCCTGACCCCCATCCAAGCGCGGGAGTTCGCGTTGCGGTCGGCGCGGGTGATCGCGGCAGGGCGCCCACCGTGCCCGCTGTGCGGGGAACCGCTGTCCTCGCGCGGGCACATGTGTGTGCGCACCAACGGGTACAAGCGCGGCGAGATCTTCGGCGCCGCCGAACTCGAAGAGGAGTGATCTCGGCGTGCCGGTACTCACCGAAGGGGATCTCGACATCGTCGGCCGGATCGGCGTGGCCAGCAATCTCACGCTGGTCTGTGAGATCGCCGCACCCGAACCCGACGGTGCCCCGCTGCGGGTGGTGTACAAGCCGGTACGCGGTGAACGACCGCTGTGGGACTTCCCCGACGGCACCCTGGCCGGGCGTGAAGTCGCGTCGTATCTGATCTCCGAGCACCTCGGCTGGGGCGTGATCCCCGAAACAGTGCTGCGCGACGGGCCTTTGGGGCCGGGCATGGTGCAGCGCTGGGTCACCTCGGTCGACAACCGCACCGACGCCCGTCAGCGCCTGGACCTGGTCGACCTGTGTACGCCCGGAACCGTGCCCGAGGGATTCTGTGAGGTTCTGCGCGCCCTCGACGAGCAGGGCAACGAGGTCTCACTCATCCACGCCGACGATCCGCGTCTGCAACGGATGGCGGTGCTGGATCTGTTGCTCAACAACGCCGATCGCAAAGGCGGGCACGCGCTGGAAGGTATCGACGGTCAGGTCTACGGCGTCGACCACGGCATCTGCCTGCACACCGAACCGAAGCTGCGCACCGTGCTGTGGGGTTGGGCGGGGCGCCCGGTGCACGAGTCGCTGATCACCGATATCTCCACCTTCGCCGCGAATCTGCCCGGCGCCGTCGCTGATTCGCTGGCCGTCCACATCACCGACGCCGAGATCACCGCGCTCACCGAACGCGCGAAAGCCCTACTCGAACACCCGGTGATGCCGGTGCCCAACTCCTCGCGACCGATTCCCTGGCCCGCTTTCTGACAGCACGTCCGCACACCGGTGAGTTTCGAGCGCGTGGGAGGTCTACACGGTCATGAGGAAACTGATCTACGGATTCGGCGTATCCCTGGACGGCTACGTCAACGACCGCGAGGGCGGCATCGACTGGACCGAACCGGACGAGGAGCTGCACCAGTTCCACAACGACAGGTTCGGCGGGCTCGACATCGCGTTGAACGGTCGTCGGCTGTATGAGCTGATGGCCGAGTACTGGCCGCACGTGCCCGAGGACGCACCGCCCATCCAGCGCGAATTCGGCGAGTTCTGGACGAACAAGCCCAAGGTCGTCTTCTCCCGCACACTCACCGAGGTCGAGTGGAACAGCACCCTGGTCAGTGCGAACGCGGTCGAGGAGGTCCGCAGGCTCAAGGCAGGCGGTGACGGCGTCATGGAGGTCGGCGGCGCGAGCCTGGCGGCCTCGCTGATGCCACACGGTCTCATCGACGAGTATCAGGTGTTCGTCTCGCCCGTGGTGCTCGGCGGCGGCACACCGATGTTCCCGTTGCTGGACAAGCGCATCAGGCTCCGCCTGGTCGAGACCAGGCGCTTCGAGACCGCGGTGCTGCTGCGCTACCTCGTCGACTGAGCCGGCGCCACCACCGAGGTCTTTTCGGGGATGCCGGGGCTCTGTTGCCTGGTCAGCCCCGGTGCTAGTGTGCTCCAAGCACTTTCGTTGTCCCCGTGAGATCTGAGGAAACCTATGTCGACCCGTTCTATTGTTACCGCCTCCGCTGCCGCGTTGCTGCTCACCGGTGCTGCCGCTGCCGTTGCCGCACCCGCGCAGGCGTTCCCCGCCGGGTGGTGGGCTGAGAAGACCTACGTGTGTTCCTCCACCAACCAGGTCGGCGCGCCGCTGCCCGACGTTACGGTGAAGGCGGGCAACGAGGTCGGTGCGGCGTACTACGCGACGCAGCAGCTCGGCCCGGACGCGGCGCAGATGCAGTGCCGCGAACTCTGATGTGATCTGTTCGGTGTCGCCGCACGTCGGGGAGCGGTGGCACCGAAGCTCATCCTGGGTGGGTGAGCACGAATTCGCTCACCGCCGCAGTCTGATTCAGCAGTGCGTGTCCGACCCCGGGCAGCACACGCACCTCGCCTCGCGTGAAGGCGCCGCGGGCGCGTTCGGCGGTACGCGCCGAATCGAACAGGGCATCGCGTTCGCCGACGATTACCAGGACCGGGATGTCCACCCTGCGTAGTTGTTCGTCGCGGAAAATAGGCACATTGACTGGGCGCGGCGCGAAATGGGCGAATGTCAGCTCGATGTCGTCGATGATCGGGTCCGCTTCCGGACCGTCGAGACCCAGACCGGCGCGGGCCATGTCGCGCGCGCTGTGCTTACCGATCATCCGCAGGCCGATCGCCTTCACCAGCCAGCCGTAGCGATGCTTGCCCAGTCCACCCGGGCACAGCAGCACCAGTGTGGTGACCCGACCCGGCCTGCGCAGCACGTAATCGAGTGCGGTCCACCCGCCCAGTGACATGCCGACCAGCGCCACGGTGTCGAGGCCGAGTGCGTCGATGACCTCGTCGAGCCAGCTCGCGGTCGCGTCGCTGTCCAGTGGCAGCCGGGTAGGGACGCTGAATCCTGGTTCGCCGGGCAGATCCACCGCGTACACGCGGAAACTTCTCGACCAGTCGGCGATGTCGGCGCGCCAGGTGCTCGCATTGGCTCCTGAGCCGTGCAGCACCAGCAGCGGCGGTGCGTCGACGGGTCCGGAGACCACGACGAATGTTTCTCCGACCTCGGTGTCGATCCGCCGTTCTTCGCGCGGGACCGGCCAGGCGTCGAGGTGCTCGCGGTAGCGCCGGTGGATGAGCTCTCGGCCTTCGTCGGATTTGTAGATCATGAGGTGAGGATTCCGTCCAGGTAGTCGAGGAGGCGGGAACTGTCGGCGAGGCTGCCGAGCAGGATGACTTTGAGGCGATTGCGGGCCGGGTCGTAGCTGGTTTCCACGCGCATGCGCTGACCGCCCGCGCCTCGGGTTCCGGCGGTGGCGGTGAGCAGAGTGGTGATCCGGTCGACGGTGGCGCGGTCGATGTCGTCGATCTCGACGATGCAGGAGGACTCGGCATGGCGATGGGGCGCTGTCTGCGGCGTGGTGATCGGCAGCCCGGTGAACGCCTCGAGGTCCTCGTGGGTGATGCGGTACTGCTTGCCGATGCGGGCGGCGGGCAGTTTGCCGTCGCGCACATAGCTGCGCACGGTGCGGACATGTAGTCCGAGAAGTTCTGCAACCTGCTCGACCGAATAGAGACGATCCGTCATAAAACGACCGTAAACGAACGTGCAGATAAGTATCAATAGGGAAGTTCAGGTAGTTGCGGACTGTGACAATGATCGCGATGGCAACCGTTCGCCCAGGTCGGAACGCACAATGGGCACGACACGCCCGATTCGACCCGTTACCGCTGTGACCAGGGGATCTGCCTGAACGCAAACCTTGACGGTGGCGCCGCGACACGTTTGTGTGCAGGTAGCGGGCCGTGCCGCGACACCGCGAGCAACCCCATGGGCCGGGCCGCGAGCCGAGCGCATCCGCGGGGGCTCTACCCTCGAAGACATGCAGTCCTGGTCCGATATCTCCCTGCCGACCGTCCCCGGAACAGGGCCGCCGTTGCGTTTGTACGACACCGCCGATCGTCAGATCCGCCCGGTCACCCCCGGCGAGACCGCGAAGATGTACGTCTGCGGCATCACCCCCTATGACGCCACCCACCTGGGTCACGCCGCGACCTATCTGACGTTCGACCTGGTCAACCGGATCTTGCGCGACGCGGGCCACGACGTGCACTACGTGCAGAACGTCACCGACGTCGACGACCCGCTGTTCGAACGCGCCGACCGCGACGGCATCGACTGGCGCGACCTCGGCAGCCGCGAGATCGACCTGTTCCGTGAGGACATGACCGCCCTACAGGTGCTGCCGCCGCGGCACTACATCGGCGCCATCGAATCGGTCGAGGAGGTGGTGGAGCTGGTGCAGAAGCTGCTCGCCGCCGGCGCCGCCTACATCGTCGACGACGCCGAGTACCCCGACATCTACTTCCGCACCGACGCCACCGAGCAGTTCGGCTACGAATCCGGGTACGACCGCGCGACGATGGAGACGCTGTTCGCCGAACGCGGTGGCGACCCCGACCGGGCAGGCAAGCGTGACCCCATCGACGCCCTGCTGTGGCGGTCAGAGCGCCCCGGCGAGCCGTCGTGGCAGGCGCCCTTCGGGGCAGGCCGCCCCGGCTGGCACATCGAGTGTACGGCGATCGCACTCAACCGCCTCGGCGCCGAGTTCGACATCCAGGGCGGCGGCTCGGACCTGATGTACCCCCACCACGAATACTCCGCCGCACACGCCGAGGCGACCACCGGCGCCCGCCGCTTCGCCCGCCACTACGTGCACGCCGGGCTGATCGGCCTCGACGGCGAGAAGATGTCGAAGTCCAAAGGCAACCTCGTGCTCGTGTCGAAGCTGCGCCGCTCCGGGGTCGACCCCGCCGCGATCCGCCTCGGCCTGCTCGCCGGGCACTACCGCTCCGACCGCATGTGGACCGACGAGGTCCTCACCGCCGCGCAGCGCCGCCTCGACCGCTGGCGTGAAGCGGTGTCGCTGACCGCGGGCCCCTCGGCCACCGACACCATCGCCCGGTTGCGTCAGCACCTGGCCGACGATCTCGACACCCCGAAAGCCCTCGACACGATCGACAACTGGGCCGAACAGGCCATCGCCTACGGCGGTACCGACACCGAAGCCCCCACCCTGGTCCGCACCGCCGTCGACGCCCTGCTGGGTATCAGTCTCTGACGCCGTCGCGGCTCACCGCGGCGCCGCTCGAGCTGCGTCGACTTGTGATCAGCCGCCGGTAGAGTCGCCTGGAAGTGAGGCGCGGGGCGCTGTCGCGTCGTGCGGACGACCGGCGACAGGAGCGACGATGCCCCAGAATCAACCGGCCTCCGTTACGACCGTCCTGCACGTGGGCGGGCAACTGCGCGCCAGCTCCCACGGGGTACTCACCAACGGGTTGCGCCACCGTCCCGGCGTTCTCGCTGTCGACCCGAACCCCGTCGCCCAAACGGCGACCGTCACCTACGATCCCACGCGAACATCCGTCGCCGATCTGCGCACCTGGGTCCGCGACTGTGGCTACCACTGCGCGGGACGCTCCGTACCGAGGCACGTCTGCGACCCGACGAGCGAGCCGACCACCCCGCACCATGTCGAGTCCTCGGGCCACTCCGCACAGCCCGGAGACCCGCCGCAGGCGACACACACGCACGGCGGGCATGCGTCGCTGTCGATGGACGACATGGCCCGCGACATGCGCAATCGGTTCCTCGTCGCGCTCGTCTTCTCCGCCCTGGTGATGCTCTGGTCGCCGATGGCCACGCACATGCTCGGCCTGCATCTGCCCACTCCGTTCGGGCTGCGCGCCGATATCTGGATGTTGGTCCTGAGCCTGCCGGTGATCTTCTATTCCTCGACCATCTTCTTCACCGGGGCATGGGCGGCGTTGCGGGCCCACACGCTGGACATGATGGTGCTGGTCTCGGTGGGCATCGGCACGGGATGGCTCTATTCGCTGGCTGTGACGTTCACCGGTGGCGGTGAGGTGTTCTACGAGGCCTCCACGATGTTGGCGACGTTCGTGCTGCTGGGGCACTGGTTCGAGATGCGCGCGCGCAGCGGCGCGGGAGACGCGGTGACGAGCCTGCTCGACCTGTCGCCACCGAAAGCTGTGGTGCTGCACGGCGGCAAGGAAATCGAGGTGCCGACCGCCGAGGTAGGAGTCGGTGACGTGCTGCTGGTGCGGCCCGGCTCGAAGATCGCCGTCGACGGCACCGTACTGGAGGGCTCCAGCGAAGTCGACGAATCGATGGTGACCGGCGAGAGCATGCCGGTACACAAGGAACCGGGCTCTCCGGTGATCGGCGCGACCATCAACAGCACCGGCAGCCTGCGGGTGAAGGCCACCAAGATCGGTTCCGACACCGCTCTGGCCCAGATCGTCGAACTCGTGCAGCAGGCACAGAATTCGAAGGCGCCGGGTCAGCGACTGGCCGACCGGGCGGCATTCTGGCTGACCCTGGTCGCGCTGCTGGGCAGCCTGACCACGCTGGTGGTGTGGTTGCTCGTCGGTGCGTCGTTGAGCAAGGCGCTGCTGTTCGCGATCACGGTTGTGGTGGTGACCTGCCCGGACGCGCTGGGATTGGCGACGCCGACGGCGATCATGGTCGGCACCGGGCTCGGCGCCGCACGCGGTGTGCTGTTCAAGAATGCGACAGCACTCGAGGACGCCGCGCGCATCGACGTGGTGGTGATGGACAAGACCGGCACCCTCACCAAGGGTAAACCCGAGGTCACCGACGTGATCACCGCGCACGGCGTGGATACCGACAGGGTGCTGGCACTGGCCGCGGCGGTGGAACTCGACTCCGAGCACCCCCTGGCCCGAGCCGTCGTCGACTACGCGAAAGCCCATGGCGTGCAGATTCTCTCGGCCACCGACTTCCTGAACGTGGCAGGGCGCGGCGCGAAGGCCACCGTCGACGGGCAGCAGGTGATCGTCGGCAACCGCGGCCTGCTCGATGCCGACCACATCGCACTGGGCGAATTGGCGAAACATCGTGACGAGCTGGCGGCCTCGGGCCATACGGCGGTCCTGGTCGCCGTCGACGGGCGCGCGCAAGCGGTGATCGCGCTGGCCGACGCCCCACGCCCGACCGCCGCCGACGCGGTGCGGGCGCTACACGAGCTGGGCGTCGGCGTGATCATGCTGACCGGCGACAACAAAGGCACCGCCGAACGTATCGCGCGCGATCTCGGCATCGACACCGTGATCGCCGATGTCCTACCCGAAGACAAGGCCGACCGGATCGCGGATCTTCAACGCAGCGGCAAGTTGGTCGCGATGGTCGGCGACGGCGTCAACGACGCGCCAGCCCTGGCCCGCGCCGACCTCGGTGTCGCCATCGGCGCGGGCACCGACGTGGCCATCCAGACCGCCGACGTCGTGCTCATGCGCTCGGACCCGTACGCGGTGTCGACGGCCCTGCGCATCGGCCGTGGCACCGTCCACAAGGAACACCAGAACCTGGGGTGGGCAGTCGGTTACAACGGCCTGGCCTTGCCGATCGCGGCCGGTGTCTTCGCTCCGTGGGGTCTGACCATGCGCCCGGAGATCGCGGCGATGGCCATGTCGGGGTCGAGCCTGATCGTGGCCCTCAACGCCTTGCACCTCAAACGCCTGTCACTGCCGTCGGCGGACCGGTAGCACCGAGCGGCGTGCCCATCGGTGCCGGTTGCCCGCAGTGTGCTGCGCTTATACTGTGGGGCCACAGCGCAGCTGACCTGCCGTCGATCGGAGAGCGTCACATGGGGTGCTACCAGCACATCATCGTGGGAACCAACGGCTCGGAGTCCGCGCAGACGGCGGTAGCGGTGGCGGGGGAGTTCGCGGTGCGCCTGGGTATTCCGGTGACCGCGGTGAGCGTATGGAAGGACGCGGGGCGCAAATCGGGCACCGATGCCGAATGGGCCGAAGACAACACGCGCACGGCCGCCGAAGCTCTCCTCGAAGCCGGTGTGGCCGAGGTCGTCGGCATCGAACTCGACGGTGCGGCGGGCGCGTTACTGCTCGAGATCGCCGAACGCGAACCCGGCACCTTGCTCGTGATCGGTGGGGGCAGCCTGGGCAGTTCCAAGGCGCGTCTGCTCGGCTCCACAGCCAATCACGTGTCACACCACAGTCAGACCGATGTGGTGTTCACCAGCAAGGTTCCCAAACGATGGACCACGGTCGGTCTCACCACCGACGGATCGGCGAGTTCGCTGACCGCGGTCCGTCGCGGCTACGACCTGGCCCTCGCGCTGGCCGCGCGCCCGTTCCTGGTGACCTCCGCCAAAGTGGACCAGGACGGTGTCGACACCTTGATCGACGTGGAAGCTCAGCTCGCGGTCGAGGACCCGGAACTGTTCGGGCGTGATGTCCTCACCGGGGTCCCCGCGGCAGAGGCGATCTGCAACTCGGCCTGGAAATACGACCTCGTCGTGATCGGCAACCGCGGAATGAGCGGGCCCGCGCGCCTTTTGGGCTCGGTAGCCAACAAGGTCACCCACGACATCGACACCAACCTGCTGCTGGTCAACACCACGCACTGATTCCTCGGCCCATGAGTCGAGGTCGCGCAGTCCCGGCGATGCTGCCGGCGGGCTCCGCGCCACGTGGCGCGCGCCGAGAACGCCGTATCCGGTCCCGATCAAATGTTTGCTCCGGTATAGCGGGTAACGGCTGAACTTGCCAGAAACGCGGAGTTCGGTCGCCTATGATGTCCGTACGCGCGATGTTCGCCACACAACGGAGTGGACGCCGGATGAATGCTGGAATCGAGGCGGCGGGGTTCTTCGGCCTGCTGGACTGGGAGAAGACGACCGGTCTGAGCAGGTTCTGGGTCGACATGATCACCATTCCGATCTTCAGCGCCATGGCCGGTCTGATCACCAACTGGACCGGGGTGATCATGCTGTTCGCGCCGGTACGCTTCACCGGCTTCTACGTGCCGGGCTTGAAAACGATCTTTCCGCTGCTGCCGCGCAAAGTGCAGATCCTGCCGACCTTCGCCCCCGGCGGCATCCTCGGCTTCCAGGGTTTCATTCCGGCGCGCTCGGAGAAGATGGCGAGCCTGATGGTCGACAACGCGGTCGCCAAGATCGGCACCGCCAAGGACTTCTTCGACCAGATGGATCCGCGCAAGATCTCCGAGCAGGTCGCGCTGGTGGCGCTGCCGAACGTGCGCTCGATGGTCGACTCGATCATGGACGCCGAGCACCCGCGACTGTGGGCCGACATGCCGCCGCGCGCACGTGAAGCCATCTACACGCGGGTGGAGGCCGAGCTGCCCGCGATCACCGATCGCGCGTTCGACTTCATCGGCGAGAACATCGACCAGCTCCTCGATGTGAAGCTGATGGTCGTGGGCTACCTGCGCCGTCGGCCCGAACTGCTCAAGGATGTGATCTACGGGCTCGGCGCCCCGGAATTGCGCTTCATGATCCGCAGTGGGGTGCTGGGGTTCCCGTTCGGGGTCATCGTGGCGCTGTGGTTGTCGTTGCTGCACTACAGCTCACCGCACGGCGACAGCCCCGCGGTGATCTCGCTACCCGGCTGGCTCTACGACATCCTGCATTTCCTGCCCGCGTGGGCATGGGTGCTCGTCGGTGGCGCGACGGTGGGTGTGCTGGTCAATATCATCGCGATCAAGGTGGTGTTCGAACCCTCGGTGCCGCAGCCGCGCTACCGATATCCGTGGCGGGTCGCGAAATTCGCGAAACGCCAGTACCAGGCCGCGGCGGATCTGGGACACGCGATCGGGTATCAGATCGTCACCCTCGACGTCGTCGCCGAGCAACTGCTCGACGGGCCGAGCGGTGACAAGACCCGCGCGGTGATCGCCCATTTCCTCGAGGCCGAGATCGACCGGATCCTCGGCCCGTTGCGCTCGGTGACCCGGCTCGCGATCGGGCCGCGCCACTTCGACGCCATCCAGGCCACCGCCGGCGCGAACCTGGCCACCGAGATGAAGCCGTGGCTGGTCGAGGACATCGAGTTCTCCCAGACCACCGCGGCCAGCGTCGACCGGCTCGCCACCGAGAAGCTGCGTGAACTCCCCCCGGAGGAGTTCGTCGAAATGCTCTACACCGCCATCGAACAGGACGCCTGGCTGCTGTATCTGCACGGTGGCGTGCTGGGTGCCTGCATCGGTGCCCTCCACCTGCTGATCTTCGGAGCATGAGCATGGAGCCCACCCCTGATCGCGAACCCGGCATTCCCACCGATCTGCTCGGCTTGGCGCGGATCGCGGGACAGTCGTTGCGCCACATCGTCGGCGCGGTGACCAAGGGTGCGGTGCACACCGCCACCGATCTCGTCGACGACCTCCGCTCCGGTGAACCGATATCGCAGATCTTCGACGAACGCGTGGATCTGTTCCGTCGCGCCGCGTTGAGCGCGCTCGGTCTGTCCAGCACCGCCACCGGCGTCTACGGCGCGGTCGAAACCGAGGTCGACGCCGACGATCTCAAAGCGATGGGCGATGCGATGATCACCGAGGGCTGGGATTGCGCGCAGCAACCGCGCGACCTGCACCCGTCGTTCGTACCGATCCTGCACGACCTGACACCCGACGAAGCGCGGATCCTGCGCTTCCTCGCCGTCGCCGGACCGCAGCCCTCGATCGACATCCGCACCAAGGCGCCGTTCGGGATCGGCTCGCAACGGCTGGCCGACGGTATCAACATGATCGCGGCGATGGCCGGGTGCGCGCTGCCCGACCGTGACCACCACTATCTGGGCAACCTCAGTCGTCTCGGGCTGATCCGCTTCTCCACCGAACCGGTGGCCGATTTCCGTCGCTACGCGTTCCTCGAAGCCCAGCCCCCGGCACAGGCGGCCTACAAGTCGGTGAAGATGCGGGCGATCAGCTCGTACCGCAGCATCTACCTGACGGTGTTCGGAAAGCAGTTCTGCCACGCGTGTTTCGTGCTGGGTGACTACACCGGGGGCGGCTGGGCAAGCGATGACCGTGGCGACATCTACCTGGGCAAGGGCCCCCGGCTGCCGTGATCAGTCCCGCCCGCGCAGCGCGTCGAGGACATCGGCGAACATCACCGATTTGATCGCGGTCATCGTGGTCTGATCCTTGCCGCCCAGCGGTGCGACCAAAGCCAGTGCGGCATCGAGGACTTCGCCTTCGGCGGCGGTGGCGTCGACCAGATCCAGCGCGAGTGCGTCGGGGCCACCGAAGCGCCGCGCCGTGGTCATGCTGGCGACGGCCGTCTTGGGGGGCACCTTCGCCTGGATGAGCGCGGCCATGCCGTTGGTGAACGGGATGCGGATGTCGGCCTCAGGGAAGCAGAAGTAGCCGCGGTCGGCGCGCATCACCCGGTAGTCGTGGGCCATGGCCACCATCGCACCCGCACCGAAGGCGTGTCCGCCGATCGCGGCGACCGTCGGCATCGGCAAGGTGAGGACCCGGGCGAACAGGGTGTGCACCGCTGCGACGTATTCGGCGGCCCGGTCGCCGTTGGCCGTGAGCCAGTCCAGGTCGAGGCCGTTGGAGAAGATCTTGCCGGTCGCGGTGGTCACCAACGCGTGCGCGCCCTCGGCCACGACGGTGTCGAGGTGGGTCTGCGCTTCGATGAGGAAGTCGGGGGAGAAGCGGTTCTCGCCGTCGCCGAGGTCGAGCACGGCGATCGAATCATGGTGGCGCAGTGTGGGCACGGGGTTCCTTTTCAGTGGGGGCCGAGGTCGAGGACGGCTCGCACGGCAGCACGCAGCTGTGCGCGGGCCAGGGGATCGGTGAGCCGGTCGCGGCGCAACAGCAGCGCGGTGGGCAGATCTACCAGGCAGGTGGTGACGGTGGCGACGCCGCGCCGGTCCGCGCGACCCCACAGGGCACGCGAGAGCCGGTTGAGCGCGGCGACGAGCGCCTTCTCGGTGTCGGCGATCTCCTGCGCCAGAGCGGGGGCGATGTCACCGGCGAGCAATTCGGCACGATCGACGAGCAGCAGCAGGCGCGCGGAGTCGGGGTGCTGCTCGGCCAACCGCGCCGGGGCCTGCGCGGCGTCGAGGACCGCGTCGATGCGGGTTTCGGGGTCGGTTGCCGCGACGGCGCGGTCGATGTCGGCCGACTGCAGGGCCAGGAATCGGTGCGCGGCGCGTAACCAGGTGCGCGCCAGCACAACCTGGCGAGACTGAAATGTGTGATAGAGCGCGCCATTGGATACTCCGGTAGCGGCGGCGACTGCGCGCACCGTGACAGCGGCGGGTCCGGAACGGGCCGCGAGCTTTTCGGCGGCGTCCAGAACCGTCTGTGGGTCGTGAGTGCGCGGTCTCGGCATGAACAATAGTTTACAGAGCGTGCGCTCCGCTATTCCATTCGGATGCACTTTCAGGCCGTTGTGCACGTATTTCGTTCCACCACTTGGCATTTCGTCGGCAAATCGGCCGAATATGACACAGCATAGACAACGCTATGGACGCGCGAGGGCTCGATACGATGGGGTACTGTTCGGATTCTTCGGCCCTGCCCGCACGAACAGAACGGCATCGCGATGTCCCGAGTGGTCACCAAGGAGCAGTACTTCGACACCGCGGTGGCGGTGCTCGCCGAGTTCGGTTTCAAAGGTCTCAACATCGGGGTGCTCTGCCGTCGCCTCGGTGTTACCAGTGGCTCGTTCTATCACCACTTCGGCTCCTGGCAGGGCTTCGTCGACACCCTGCTCGAACACTGGGAGAACCGTCAGATGGTCGAGCTACGCGCGCTCGATGTCGGCCACGGTGACGCCGACGCCGACGTGCGCGCCATGTCGGTGCTCGCCAGCGGACTCGAACACGGCGCCGAGGCCGCGCTGCGCGCCTGGGCGGCCAACGACGAATCGGTACATGTGACCGTCAAGCGAGTCGACGAGTCACGCCGGCGCACCGTGCACCGCGTGATCGACGGCGTCGTCGACGACACCGCCACCGCCACCGTCGTCACCGAATTCGGCATGGCCATGATCATCGGCTACCAACAGCTCGCCGCCGCGGGCGAACCCACCGAACTCGACCACTTGCTCGCCGAGTACGCCCGCCTGATCTACTCCCACCGCGGCTGACCGAGCAGCCGGGTCATCCGAGCAGCTGGTCCACATAGCACCAGCGCCACGCTTCGCCCGGCTCCACACTGCGCATCACCGGATGCGTCGAGGTGCGGAAGTGGGCGCTGGCGTGGTCTCCGATCGAGGACTCGCAGCAGCCGATGTTCCCGCAGTCGGTGCACATTCGCAGATGCACCCAGCGCAGACCCTCGTCGAGGCACGTCTGGCACACCAGCTCACCGGCAGGTGGCTCCAGCAAGAGCGGAGCCTCGTCGAGATGCGCGCACCCCAGTGCCCCGGCCGCGGTCGACAGCGTTTCGACCCCGCGCGCGTCATCGCGTTCGTCGAAGCGGTCGATCATCGACTCCTCGAGATCGAGGCGGGCCAGCACATGTTGCAGCACTTCGTAGTCCACGGCTCCCGCATCGCGGACCTTCAGTACCGCGTCGCGTTCGGCGCTCAGCATCGCCAGCCGTAGCCGCCGGTATTCCGCGGTCGGGGTCACCAGTTCCGCCTCGGGGCGACCCAACCGTTCCCACGCGGCATTGGAACGCCAGATCAGTCGTTGACGCAGCGACTCGATCACCGGCTCGGGGGTGTTCGGCCCGATCCGGCGGTCCAGTTCGGCCAGGCCCGCGGTCGAAGCCTGTTGGAGCAGATCAGCTTTGGCGAGCGCGTCTTCTTCGCGGCTGGGCCCGCGCAACCGCAGCCACCGCACCAGCCACGGCAACGAACTGCCCTGGACGAGCAGCGTGCCACCCACCACGACCAGCGCGAGCAACTCCAAGACCGGCAACTGCGGTGTCGATTCGGGCAGCAACAACACCGCCGCCAAGGTCACCACCCCGCGCATCCCCGCCCACGACACCACCGCCGCGTGACTCAACGGCTCGCTCGCGCGCCCGAACAGCCTGGCCACCAACACCGGCGTGAACACCCACACCGGGCGAGCCAGCATCACCGCGGCCAGCACACCCACCGCCGCCACGACGAGGGTGCCGTGATCCAACCCGCTGTGCCAGGCGCCTTCGACGATCCAGCGCACCTGCAAGCCGATGATCAAGAACACCGCGCTCTCCAGAATGAACTGGATGGTGCGCCAATTGGTGGTCTCGGCGACGCGCGAAGCCGCCCCCTGCCATCGCTGCGCGCCGTGTCCGAGGATCATCCCGCACGTCACGACCGCGATCACGCCGGAAGCGTGAAAATGTTCGGCAGGCAGATACGCCACGAACGGGGCCAGCAGCGAGACCGAGGTATCCAGCACGGGATCGGTGATCCGCCTGCGCAACATCGCCAACGCCGCCGCCACCACGGCCCCGATGACGCCGCCGCCGACAGCGGCGAGCAGGAAATCTCCGCCCACCTGCCACGCCGTCACCGCACCGGCCATCGCCGCGATGGCCGAACGCAATGCCACCAGCGCGGTCGCGTCGTTGAACAGCGACTCGTCCTCGAGCACTGTCACGATGCTGCGCGGCATCCCGGTGCGCCGTGCCACCGCGGTCGCGGCCACGGCGTCCGGGGGAGCGACCACCGCACCCAACGCGACCGCCGCCGCGAACGGCACCGGCAGCAACCACCACACCACCAACGCCACCGCGAACGTGCTGAACAGCACCAGCCCTACCGACAGCGACGCGATGGTGCGCAGGTTGTCCTTGAAATCGACCAGCGACGTGCGCAGCGCGGCGGTGTAGAGCAACGGCGGCAACAAACCGAGCAGCACCACCTCCGGCTCGAGATGCACCTGCGGCACCATCGGCAGATACGACGCGGCCACGCCGGCCAACGTCAGCACCAGCGGTTCCGACACCCCGAATCGCCGCGCCAGCGCCGCCAGCGCGGTCGCCGAGCCGATGAGGACAACCAGACCGATTGCGACATCCACTCGCGCATTCTGTCATCCACGAACCGGTCAGTCCGTTGGCGCCGCCTCAACCAGCCTGTTCGTCCCAGGAGCCCTGTCGTGTCTGCTCGTCGGTCGTGAGGTGCTCGACCGCGCCCCACACCCGCAATGCCAGGCGCGGGCCCTCGCGTCGCCACTGCGACACCGACGCGTTGGGCACCGGCTCGAGCGAATCCGGCACCGGCGCGCCGAGTCCGTCGAGGATGTAGCGCAACGACACCACTACCGCATCGTGGGTCACCACCAGTACCTGCTCGCCCGCGGCCACCACATCCAACTCGTCGAGGAAACTGCGCACCCGCAACGCCACATCGGCCAGCGATTCCCCGCCCGGCGGGCGATACACCCAGTTGCCGACCAGTTCACGGCGCGCACCCTCCTCGGGCGCGCGCCGCCGGATCGCCCGGTACGGATGCAGTTCGAACACCCCCATCTCCCGATCACGCAACCGTTCGTCGACCAGAGTGCGGATCGGGCGTAGTTGCCGGTTGCGGGTGGCGGCCGCCTCGGCCATCACCGCCCAGGTGACTCGGGTGCGCAGGTAGGGCGAGCAGACCACCAGCGTGGGCCGCTGCACACCGGACAACCCCGCCAGCCAGTCACCGAGACGCTGCGCCTGCCACTGCCCGTGCGCGGTCAATTCCACCGCCGAGTCGGTCCCGCGCATCGGCCGCTGTCCGGTCGCCGGGTCGGCGAACCACACATTGGCCTCACTCTGTGCGTGGCGCACCGCCCACAACCCGCCCAGCGCGCGCGGCACCACCAGTCCTTCGGGCATCTGCACCCACCCCCTCCGCTGTTCGAACCCCATCGATGTCCTTCGTGCTCGTCCCGTCGTGCTCGTCCCGTCGTGCCCGGACGCGCCAGGGAATAGCGGCTTCATCGCCGGCGTTACACACCCCGAATTCGAACGCCTGTCCAGTACCGTCCGGCGGACCACCGCCGCACCCCGTGATGCGCCGCAGGAGGCCCCGCTTGTCCACCAGAGTAGAGATCTGGACCGACATCAATTGCCCGTTCTGCTACCTGGGCAAAGCACGGTTCGAACAAGCCCTGGCCGACTTCGCGCACCGTGACGACGTCGAGGTCGTGCACCGGTCCTTCGAACTCGATCCGACGCTGCCCGCCGGTTCCACGCGCCCGGTCATCCCGGCGATCGCCGAGAAATACGGCATCACCGTCGAGCAGGCCGCCGCCAACGAACGCGGCATCGGCGCCCAGGCCGCGGCGATGGGTCTGCCCTACCAGACCGTCGGCCGCGACTCCGGCAACAGCTTCGATATGCACCGGCTCCTGCACTTCGCCCTCGACCAGGGCAAACAGGACGCCATGCTCGACGCGCTCTACGCGGGCAACTTCGCCGAAACCGAACCCGTCTTCGGCGACCCCGAACGTCTCGTGGCATTGGCCGTGCGCGCGGGTCTGGACGAGACCTCGGTGCGTGCGGTGCTCGCGGACCCCGACGCCTACGCCGACGCGGTCCGCGCCGACGCAGCCGAAGCTGCCGCGCTCGGTGCCACCGGTGTCCCGTTCTTCGTCTTCGACGGCAAATACGCGGTCTCCGGCGCTCAGCCCGCCGAAACGTTCACCCGGGCGCTGAACACTGCCTGGAACGATCGACCCGCCCCTCAGCTCATCGCCGACGGCGAGACCTGTGGTCCCGATGGCTGCGCGGTCCCCGCCACCGAGTCCGCGGCGAGCAACTGACCGCCGCGGTTTCCCGAGTCAGGCCAGGTCGATGACGACCTTGATATCGGACCCACCCGGATCGAACGCCTCGATCGCCCGATCCAGCGGCAGTCGCCGGGTGATCAACCGTTCCAGCCACGACTCGTCGGCTTCGGCCAGCGCCTGCGCGCCCTGTTCGTAGTGGTGGCGGTTCGCGTTCACCGAACCGAACACCAGCGCGTTGTCGAGCACGATATTGCGGTTCAACCCGCCCACATCGACATCGGTGTCGACACCGGGCGTAGACACTCCGGTCAAACAGACGATCACGCCCGGGTTGTCGATCTCCATCGCCTGCAAGGCCACCGCGGGCGCACCGGTCGCCTCGATCACCACATCGGGCCGGATCGCCTCCGCGACCGCCGCCGCGGTCCCCGTGTGGAAGGTGCCGCCCAACGCCTCGACCAGCTCTTGTTTCGTCCCGCCACTGGTGCGATCGAGGACGTGTACGTCGAGGCCGCGCTGTCGGCCGAGTAACGCCGCCAGCAACCCGATCGGGCCTGCGCCGGTGACCAGAACCGTGCGCGGATCGAACCAGGCGCGGTGGTTGATCTTCTCGATCTGATCCCACGCCTTGGCGACCACCGTCGTCGGCTCCAACAGCACCCCGACCTTCTCCAGCGCCGGATCCAGCCGCACCGCGAAGTCCTCGGGCACCACCCAGGCCGTCGACCCGTAGCCGTCGATCTCCTTGATCCCGCGCTCGACGTACATTCCGTTGCGGCACATGTCCCACTCCCCGCGCGCGCATGCCCCGCACGGCACCGGATCCGGCCTGCGCACGATCCCGACCACGAGGTCGCCGGGGGCGAACGCGCTGCCCTCTGGTGCGGTCTTCACCCGGCCCAGCGATTCATGCCCCAGGACCATCCGTGGCTTGCCCGGTGGCAGCCAGCCGTAGTTGCCCTGCGCGATATCGCGGTCGGTGCCGCAGATGCCCAGCGAGATCCCGTCGACGAGCAGTTCGCCGGAACCGACGACCGGATCGGGGACATCCTCCACACGCAGCGATTGCTTCTGCATGGGAATCACTGTCAACGCACGCATTTCGGCATCCCTTCCGCCCGGACGGGCCAACGGTCGACGTCTGCACGAACCACATCCACGACACCCGGGGGAGCAACCCCATCGCGAACTCGCCGCGAACTCGGACTACCTGCGACAACGGTACGCGAACACCAGAGGAACGCCGAGACATCAGTCGTGTCGGTCGACTCGGCTACGGTGGACAGCGCTCGCACCGATCGACCCGTGGCCAGTTGGAGGCGTCTTGCGCATCATCGTCCGGATCCTGCTCGTGCTCGCCGCACTCGTGTGCGCGCTCGCACCGGCCTCGGCCGCTCCGTCGGTCGATGAGGCCACCACACGCAAGATCGACGAACTGCTCAGCGTGCGCGCCGAATCGGGCGATCTCGGCCGTGGTGAACTCATCGAACGGCTCTCCGCACGCCTGCTCGGCACCCCCTACGGTGCGAACATGCTGATCGGCTCGGCCACCGAACCCGAACAGCTCGTCGTCGACCTGCGCCGCGTGGACTGCTTCACCTACCTCGACTACATCGACGCCGCTTCCCGCTCCGCCGACCGCGACCAGTTCCTCACCAACCTGATCGCCACCCGCTATATCGACGGCCGGGTCGAATTCGCCCAGCGCAAGCATTTCTTCACCGACTGGGCCACCCGGGAGCGCCTGGCGGCCACCGACATCACCGCGAGTCTGAGCCCCGCCGCCGTCACCACCACCAAACACCTCAACGCCAAAGCCGACGGCAGCACCTACCTGCCCGGCGTCCCCGTGGTCGACCGCGCCGTCACCCACATCCCCTCGGGCGCTGTCGACGGGGCAGTGTCGGGCGCGCTTCGCACGGGCGACTACCTCGGTGCCTACACCCCCGAGGCCGGTCTCGATGTCACCCATGTCGGGTTCGTCGTGCAAACCCCCACCGGTCCCGTCTTCCGCAACGCCTCCTCCCTCGCCGCGAACAACCAGGTCGTCGACACACCCCTGAGCGACTACCTTCGGACCGTCCCCGGCATCGTCGTCCTGCGCCCGCTCTGACCGACTCCAAGGATTCGCCATGACCACGCTTCCCGACCGTCCGAATACCGCATTGCTCGTCGTCGACGTCCAGAACGGTGTCGTCGACGAAGCGCCCCGTCGCGACGAGGTCGTCGCGAACATCACCACCCTCGTCGAGCGTGCCCGCGACGCCGATATCTCGATCATCTGGATCCAGCACTCCTCCGAGGACCTCGTCGAAGAGAGCGATCCCTGGCGCTACGTCCCCGAACTCACCCGCGCCGACACCGAACCGCTGGTTCACAAGCGCTACGGCGACTCGTTCGAAGACACCGAGCTCGAGGGGCTGCTCGCCGCTGTGGGTGCCGGTCACCTGATCGTCACCGGCGCCGAATCCGACGCCTGCATCCGCTCGACCATCCACGGCGCCTTCGTACGCGGCTACGACGTCACCCTCGTCGGCGACGCGCACACCACCGGCGACAAAACCCGCTGGGGCGCACCGAAACCCGAAGACGTCATCGCTCACACGAACCTGTACTGGCAGTTCCAGCAAGCGCCCGGTCGTGCCGCGGCGGTCCGCCCGACCGAAGAGCTTGACTTCAGGTCGACCTGAGCAAGCACGGTGGTCTCATGACCACCTTCGGATACGAACAGAGCATCGGCTACGACCGGCGCGCCACCCGACTCCTCGCCGGTCTGTACCGCCGAATCGCCACTGACATCGATACCCGCACCACCGACTCGGCCACGGTCGTCGATCTCGGTACGGGTCCGGGAAAGCTGTTGTCGCACCTGGCAACTCGTCGCCCCGACCTACACCTGCACGGCATCGACCTGTCCCCGCACATGATCGACATCGCCCGCCGCACCCTCGCCGGGCAGCCGGTCGAGCTGGCCGTGGCCGACGTCGCCGAGCTGCCTCACCCCGACGGGAGCATCGATTTCGCCGTGTCGAGCCTGAGCATGCACGAATGGCCCGACCTGCCGACCGCGGTCACCGAACTGCGGCGAGTGCTGCGCCCCGGCGGCGGTGCCGGGATCTATGACTTCCGCTTCTCGCGAACCCGCCAGATCCGGCACACACTCGGTGCGGTCTTCGGTGCGGTCGACACCGAAGCAGTGCGCCTGCCATGGCATCCCGTCGCCGTGTTCACCTGCTATCGCGTCACCGCATAGGCTCGGCGGATGGCCGAGGAACACACCACGATCGGTGCGGTGGCGACACAGTTCGGTCTGGCGCCCCACGTGCTTCGCCACTGGGAGGACCGCGGGCTGCTCTGCCCACCGCGTGACTCGGCCGGACGCCGCCACTACCGCAGCACCGATATCGACACCGTCGCGATGATCGTCCTCGGTAAGAAAGCCGGGTTGTCCCTCGACGATCTCGCCATCCTGTTCACCCGCGCTCCCGACCGCGCCACCCGCCGCGAGGTACTCGAGGCCCACCGCGACCGCCTCGCCGACCAGATCGCCCGCACACGCTCCGCCCTCGACGCCGTCACCCACGTACTCGAGTGCGATGCCGAGGACTTCCGCACCTGCCCGCACTTCCGTGCCGAACTCGACGGGGTCCTCGACACCCGAGGTGGGCGGCCGCTGTCCTGAAACCCGCCCGACGTGGGACGATCGCCCCTGTGACCGGCACACCCGCGAAACCACAGCACCTGCGCGACCTCGCGCTGCTGCGTCGTGTGCGCGACCGCATCGACCGCGAGTACGCCCAGCCACTCGACGTCGAAGCGCTCGCCCGCGGCGTACACATGTCGGCCGGACACCTCAGTCGACAATTCCGCCTCGCCTACGGGGAATCGCCGTACTCCTACCTGATGACCCGCCGCATCGAACGCGCCATGGCACTGCTGCGCCGCGGCGACCTGAGCGTCACCGATGTCTGCTTCGCGGTCGGCTCATCCTCGCTGGGCACCTTCAGTACCCGCTTCACCGAACTCGTCGGCGTACCGCCCAGCATCTACAAACAGCAGCAGGACGAACAGACCGCGGGCATGCCGTCGTGCGTGGTCAAGAAGGTGACCAGACCGATCAGGAATCGAGAAGCTTCCGCTCCGGCCGACAATTAGCGTGGTCGGCATGAACCTCACCATTCACCAGAGCTACCTGCCCCAGGACGATCCCGACGCCGCGCTCGCCTTCTACCGCGACGCGCTCGGCTTCGAGGTACGCAACGATGTGGGCTACAACGGGATGCGCTGGATCACCGTCGGCCCCACCGGCCAGCCCGATACCTCCATCGTGCTGCACCCACCGGCCGCCGACCCCGGCCTCACCGACGACGAACGTCGCGTCATCAGCGAAATGATGGCCAAGGGCACCTACGCCGGTATCAACCTCGCCACCGACGACCTCGACGGCCTGTTCGAAAAGCTGCAGGCCGGAGACATCGAGGTCGTCCAGGAACCCACCGATCAGCCCTACGGTGTGCGCGACTGCGCCTTCCGCGACCCCGCCGGAAACATGGTCCGCATCCAGCAGACCAAGTAAGCCATCGCGCCGGTAGATTCGGTATCCGGCGATGTCGACTGATCGAGGGAGACCCATGAGCACGGCCAAGAAGACCGGCACAACCATAGAGCCGGCCGACAGCCACGATTTGATCCGCGTGCACGGCGCGCGGGTCAACAACCTGCGCGATGTGAGCATCGAGATCCCCAAGCGCAGGCTGACGGTCTTCACCGGCGTGTCCGGATCCGGCAAGAGCTCCCTGGTCTTCGGCACCATCGCCGCCGAATCGCAGCGCCTGATCAACGAGACCTACAGCGCGTTCGTGCAGGGCTTCATGCCCAGCCAAGCGCGCCCCGACGTCGACGTACTCGAGGGCCTGACCACCGCCATCCTCGTCGACCAGTCCCGACTCGGTGCCGACCCGCGCTCCACCGTCGGCACCGTCACCGACGCCAACGCGATGCTGCGGATCCTGTTCAGCCGCCTCGGCGACCCCCACATCGGGTCCTCGCAGGCGTTCTCGTTCAATGTCGCCTCGATCAGCGGCGCCGGTGCGGTCGAGGTCGAGAAGAACGGCGTCACCGTCAAGGAACGCCGCAGCTTCGCTATCACCGGCGGCATGTGTCCCACCTGTGAGGGCAAAGGCCAGATCAACGACATCGACCTCACCGAGCTCTACGACGAGAATCTCTCCCTCGACGACGGCCCGTTCAAGATCCCCGGCTACAGCATGGACGGCTGGATGGGCCGCATCTTCAAGGGTTCCGGCTTCTTCGACCCGGCCAAGCCGATCAAGAAGTACACCAAGAAACAGCTCGCCGACCTGCTGTACAAGGAACCGACGAAGGTCAAGGTCGAGGGCATCAACCTCACCTACGAAGGACTCATCCCCAAACTGCGCAAGTCGATGCTGTCCAAGGACATCGATTCGCTGCAACCGCATGTGCGCGCCTTCGTCGAACGCGCCGTCACCTTCGGTACCTGCCCCGACTGTGCGGGCACCAGACTGTCCGCCGCGGCCCGCTCGTCGAAGATCAACGGCATCAGCATCGCCGACGCCTGCGCCATGCAGATCACCGATCTCGCCGAATGGGTCAAGGAAGTCGACGACCCGTCGGTGGCGCCGCTGCTCGAGTCGCTGCGCCAGACCCTGGACTCGTTCGTCGAGATCGGCCTCGGCTACCTGTCGCTGTCGCGCCCCTCGGGCACCCTGTCCGGCGGTGAAGCCCAGCGCGTCAAGATGATTCGCCACCTCGGCTCCTCGCTCACCGACGTCACCTACGTCTTCGACGAGCCCACCGCTGGCCTGCACCCGCACGACATCCAGCGGATGAACGACCTGCTGCTGCGCCTGCGCGACAAGGGCAACACCGTGCTCGTCGTCGAGCACAAGCCCGAAACGATCGTCATCGCCGACCACATCGTCGACCTCGGCCCCGCCGCCGGCTCCAAGGGCGGCACCATCTGCTTCGAAGGCACCGTCGACGGGCTGCGCGCCAGCGACACCGTCACCGGCCGCCACTTCGACGACCGCGCCTCGGTCAAGGACTCGGTGCGAAAGTCCACCAGCGCCTTGCAGATTCGTGGCGCCACCGCCAACAACCTCGACAAAGTCGACGTCGACATCCCCCTCGGCATCCTGGTGGCGATCACCGGCGTCGCGGGCTCGGGCAAGAGCTCGCTCGTGCACGGCTCGATCCCGATCGACGAAGGCGTCATCTCCATCGACCAGACCCCGATCAAGGGCTCGCGCCGCAGCAACCCCGCTACCTACACCGGCCTGCTCGACCACATCCGCAAAGCGTTCGCCAAGGCCACCGGCGCCAAACCAGCCCTGTTCAGCGCCAATTCCGAGGGCGCCTGCCCGAACTGCAACGGCGCCGGCGTCGTCTACACCGACCTGGCGATGATGGCCGGTGTGTCGACCATGTGTGAGGTGTGCGAGGGCAAACGGTTCATGGCCGAAGTCCTCGAATACACCTTCGCGGGCAAGAACATCAGCGAAGTGCTCTCGATGCCCGTCGACGAAGCCCGTGAGTTCTTCGGCGACGGCGAAGCCCGCACCCCCGCCGCCCACAAGATCCTCACCCACCTCACCGAAGTCGGCCTCGGCTACCTCACCATCGGCCAGCCACTGACCACCCTGTCCGGCGGTGAACGCCAGCGCCTCAAGCTCGCCACCCACATGTCCGACAAGGGCGGCACCTACATCCTCGACGAACCGACCACCGGGCTGCACCTGGCCGACGTCGAACAGCTCCTCGGCCTGCTCGACCGGCTCGTCGAATCCGGCAAGTCCGTCATCGTCGTCGAACACCACCAGGCCGTGATGGCTCACGCCGACTGGATCATCGACCTCGGCCCCGGCGCGGGCCACGACGGCGGTCACATCGTCTTCGAAGGCACTCCCGCCGAGCTCGTCGAGGCGCGCTCCACCCTCACCGGCGAACACCTGGCCACCTACGTCGGCGCCTGACGTCGTGCGGCCGGGCTCACCCTGAGCCCGGCCGCACATATCCTGGACCGATGCTCGAGATCTCCACCGATCCCGCCGCCGTCGACCTCGACTGGCTCCACCACCGCCTGTCGACCGACGCCTACTGGGCCCTCGGCCGCAGTCGCGAACGCGTCCGCCGCGTCGTCGAGAACTCCTTGCCCTACAGCGTGTTCCACGACGGTTCCCAGATCGCCTTCGCCCGCCTGGTCACCGACCGCACCACCTTCGCCTGGCTCTCCGACGTCTACGTAGACCGTCACCAGCGCGGAAAAGGCGTCGGCAAACTCCTGCTGGACCGGATCATGGCCGACGCCGACGACTGGGGACTGCGCCGTATGGCCCTGGCCACCGGCGATGCCCACGACATGTACCGCCCCTATGGCTTCACCGCCCACCCCAAGCCGGATCAGTGGATGGAAAAGAACTGGCCGACCAACCCCGCTTGAAGAATTCGTCGGGGTCGGCTGATTACGACATCACCCTCACAACAGAATCTCGGCCAGCTGATCGGTCGCTCGGGTCAACCAGTCGGGATCACCGTGACGCCGTCCCCAGAGCGCAGCTTTGACCGCGCGCACCTGCGCCCACCGACGGGCACGATCACGGTCGATCCCCGCTGCCTCGCAATACAAGTCCAGTCCGCGCCGGATTCCGGCGCCCGGATCGGCGGCGAACAGTAGCGGCGCGAACCGGTAGCTGCGAAGGACGGTGATCGTGTCGTAGGCGGGGTCGCCGACATACCCCTTGGGGTCGATCGCGAGCCAGGGCTCCCGTTCTCCCGCCAGTACATTCGCATCATGGAGGTCGCCGTGGACGAGGGTCTCGGGCTGCCCCGGACCGAGGTCGCGCAAGGTCTCCGCCGCGGCATCCAGAACGCGGCAGGGGAGTGGGTCGCCCAGTTCGGCGGCCGTCGTGCGGATCTCGTCGGCCCAGTCGGCGACCAGGTCGCTCAAGCGCGGTAGTCCGGTAGGGGCGTCGACAGCCAAGCGGTGTGACAGCTGCCCGATTATGCCGACTGCCTCGTCGAAGTCGGTGATGTCGGCCAGAGTTTTGGGTCCTGTGCGCTCGAGCAGCATCGCGAACCGCTCGTCATCGCGGTCGAACAATCGCACCGCACCTCGTCCGTTCCAGGTGGCGAACGCGTCCGGCTCGAACACGTTGCCCGGGTGCGGAAACGAGACCTTGAATACCGCGGGCGGCAGATCCGGGCGCCGTACCGGTATGACGATCCCGACGTGGCCGTGCATGACCGGTCCGTCGGGGGTGCACGACCACCGTCGCAGCAACTCCTCCGCCAGGAGGGGCAGTGCCTCGATCCATGCCCGCCCAGGTTCGCCTTCGCGACCGATCGTTTCGCGGGCGAAGGCCTCTGGAATCTCGATCATGATCCGACCCTAGGCGTCTACCTCGAGGCGCGGCCACCACCGATGTGACGTATCTCGCCGCCCTCTAGTCTGTTCTCCGCAATGACGACAGGCATAGCCTGAGACCCCGCGCAGGAGCGAAATCGACTGCACTAGAAGACGATTCGGTGCAAAACGGACACCGTCGGTTCGGTAGGCGTCTCGCTGATTTCGACGCGCGCACCCTGCCGTCCCGGGACGTGTACATCCGGGCCGACGGCAGAATCATGGCAAGGAGCTACACCGGTGCCGGTTCGTCACACAGACCTCAGCCCCGTCATCACCCGCCGCGGCGCACTCGCCGCACTGGCACTGCTCGCTGCCGCCGGGTGCGGCGGTTCGGTCGCGGCCACCACGGGCAAGCCGCACTGGGACTACGACGCCGAGGGCCCCGAGCACTGGGCCGACCTCGACCGCGGCTACTCGGCCTGCCGAGTCGGCCACGCCCAATCGCCGATCGACCTGGACAGCCCCACCGAACTACACCCGTCCGACCACATCGAGATCGACTACCGCCCCATCGCCTCGGTGGACCTGCTCAACAACGGACACACCGTTCAGGTGGCTGCCCCAGCGGACTCCGGCAACCGCATCGTCGTCGACGGAACCCCGTTCACCCTGACCCAATTCCACTTCCATCTCCCCAGCGAGCACACAGTCGACGGCGCCGAGACCGCCATGGAACTGCATTTCGTCCACACCGCCCGATCTGGCCGGCTGGCTGTTCTCGCGGTCCTCCTGAACGCGCACACCGACCCCAGCCCGCTGAGTCGCATACTCACCGCCGCACCGAGCCGCGCAGGACTCACTCGCGCTGTCACCACCGTCGACCCGCGCGAGTTCCTCCCGGCCGACTTCGCCCAGTTCCGCTACCAGGGCTCCCTGACCACACCCCCGTGCACCGAAGGCGTCGAGTGGATCGTGCTGCGCCACCCTATGTCGGTCGCGGTCCGCGATGTCGACAGTTACCGCGCGCTGTTCCCACACAGCAATCGACCCACCCAGCCGCGCAACGGTCGGCCCGTAATCCTGGCCGGATCCAATTGAGCAGTCGTCGAGGGCTGTGATCGTCAGCTGGGGGAGGGCCGGGGGAGCAGGCCGAGGGTGAGGTGCCGGACCAGGTCGTCGAGCAGCTGTTCGGAGTCGTAGTCGGCGGTATAGCCGGACCCGACGAAGGTAGCCAACCCCTGGAGGGCGGCCAGGGCGGTGACACCGAGCCGTTTCGGGTCACCCGCCACGATCTCGCCTGCTGCCTGACCTTCGGCGATGAGGGTGATCGGCACCGCGAACGCCCGGTCGGCGGCCTGCTGGATATCGGCGGAGGTGGAGTTGTTTCGGCGCGCGAACATCAGTGGCAAGAGTTCGAGGTTGTCCACGGCGAATCGCAGGTAGGCGTAGGCGACGGTTTGTAGGCGTGCCGTGATGGGTCCCTCGATCACAGCTTGTTCGAAACAGGAGCCGAGGCGTTCGAGCCCGGTCACGGCGAGTGCGTCGAGGAGTGCCTGCTTGTCGCGGAAGTGCCGACTCGGCGCCGCATGGCTCACACCGGTGTCGCGGGCCAGCTGACGCAGGGACAGCCCGTCCACACCGGCCTCGCGCAGTGTCGCCTCGGCGCGCGTCAGCAGCGCGGCACGGAGGTCGCCGTGGTGGTAAGGGGTGTGCAGGGACATGGTACGAGCAGGATATCCGACGCCCGCCCAATGTTTGCGTTGACTACTTTGTTGTCGCTGACTACATTGGCGAAGGCCATGACTGACAACACCGCGCCCACCCGCAAGCAGCGCACCATGCCGATCCGCGAATGGCTGGCCCCGATCACCCTGGTCACCATCCTGGCGGCGCTGCTGGGCACCATGTACCTCGGCTACACCGCCGACCCCGAGAAGCACCTCCACGACTTCCCGATCGCCCTGGTCAACCAGGACGTCGGCGACACCGTCGGCGGCACACCCACCAACATCGGCGCACAGATCACCACGGCGCTGAGCGACAACATCCCCGCCGACAAGATCGACCTGCGCCCAGTCGGCATCAACGAAGCCCAGCGACAGCTGCAGAACGGCGAGGTATACGGCGCCATCGTCATCCCCGGCGACTTCACCAAGCGCGTCGCCATCCTCGGCGCCGCATCGATCGTCCCCGGCCAGGTCGAACAACCGATCATCTCCGTGCTCACCAATCCACGGGCAGGCACTCTCGCCGCACAGATCATGAACACCGTCGCCGACCAAGCCATGACACAGGTGAACAGCACCGTCGGCGCCCAACTCGCCGAGC
This sequence comes from Nocardia salmonicida, assembly GCF_036142455.1. Classification (NCBI taxonomy): domain Bacteria; kingdom Bacillati; phylum Actinomycetota; class Actinomycetes; order Mycobacteriales; family Nocardiaceae; genus Nocardia; species Nocardia salmonicida. The sequence goes on along the minus strand of NZ_CP108014.1, from coordinate 2,354,227 downwards.
AGGTCAACGCCGCTATCGGCACCACCCCACTCAGCGGCGCGGCCCAGCTGCAACTCACCGAGCCGATCGACGTCATGGTCAGCGCCTACCACCCACTGCCCGAAGGCACCGGCCAAGGCCTGGCCGCGTTCTTCTACACCCTGGTGCTGCTGATCGTCGGATTCAGCGGCGCGATGATGATCAACTCGCTGGTCGACGCCTCCCTCGGCTACATTCCCGCCGAATACGGCCCATGGCACAAGACCACCGCCCCGGCCCCGATCAGCCGATGGCGCACCCTGCTCGTGAAATGGGCAATCGCCACGATCAGCGCCCCGCTGGCATCCGGAGTGTTCCTCGGCGTCGGCACCCTGCTGAACATGTCGATCGAGCGACCACTGATGCTGTTTCTCTATGGCACACTGGCGGTCGCCGCCATCGCGGTCACCGCCCTGTCGGTGATGGCCGCCTTCGGCACGGCAGGCCTGATGATCAATCTCATCGTGTTCGTGGTGCTCGGCATCCCGTCGTCGTCGGGCACCATCCCGCTCGAGGCGACACCGCGCTGGATCGCCGACATGGCCACCTTCGAACCCATGCATCAGATCTACCTGTCCGTGCGCGCCATCCTGTTCTTCGACGGACACCTCGAAGCGGGCATGGCACAGGGCCTGTCGATGACCCTCGCCGGACTCGCGATCGGCCTGGTCGTCGGTGCGGTGGCCACCAATGCCTACGACCTGCGCGGACTGCTGCGTCTCGGCATCGAGCACGCGCCCGCGCGATAACTGATCAACCCACGTGGAAGGGCCCCTGTGATGTCTGAGTTCGAAGCCCCGGCTTCCTACACGATTCCGGAACACGCGAACAATTCCGACAGCGTGTTCCTGCACGCCGAACACTCGCCGCACACGGTGCTGTTCAACGTCTCGAACGGCAGCGGCGGACTCACCGACATCACCGCGGCCCAGTTCGCACGAACGGTCACCGACGTGGCCAAGGGCCTCATCGCCTCGGGCATCGAACCCGGCGACCGCGTGGCCATCATGGCACCCACCCGCTACGAATGGGTCGTGCTCGACCACGCGATCTGGGCAACCGGCGCCTGCACCGTCGCCATCTACGACAGCTCCGCCGCCGAGCAGGCCACGTGGATCCTGCAGGACTCCGCGACGACACTGCTCATCGTCGACAGCGACAAACACCGCGCGATCATCGAGGAAATCGACGATCGCGCACTGCCCGAGCTGCGAGAAATCCTCCAGATCGACAAAGGCGTCGTCGAGGAATTGACCACTCGCGGCGCCCAACTCGACGACGCGGCCGTCCACACCCGCCGAGCCGAGGTCGGCGCGAGCGCCCCGGCAACCCTGATCTACACCTCGGGCACCACCGGCCGCCCCAAAGGCGTCATTCTCACGCACGGCAACCTCTACGCCGAGTCGAAATCCGACCGCATCGCCCTGGGCGAGTTCGTCACCCAGGGCAACAAGACACTGATGTTCCTGCCGCTCGCCCACGTCTTCGCACGAGCGGTGACCTTGGCAGCGCTCGATGCCAAGGTGGTCGTCGCGTTCAGTTCCGACTGGTCGACCCTCGTCGACCAATTCGGCAGCTACCGACCGCACTTCATCCTCGCGGTGCCGCGAGTGTTCGAGAAAGTCTTCAACGGCGCCAAGCAGAAAGCGCACGCCGGCGGTAAGGGCAAGATCTTCGACCTGGCCACCGAAACCGCCATCGCGTGGAGCGAATCGCTGGACACCGGGGGACCCGGTCTCGCGCTCAGACTGCGCCACACCGTGTTCGACACACTGGTGTACCGCAAACTACGCCAGGTGCTCGGTGGACGCTGCGAGGCGGCGGTCTCCGGCGGCGGACCGCTGGGCGCTCGGCTCGGTCACTTCTTCCGCGGTGCGGGCATCCCGATCTACGAGGGCTACGGGCTCACCGAGACCACCGCGGCGATCACCGTGAACACCCCGGCCGATACCCGCGTCGGCACCGTCGGCCGCCCGACCGAAGGCCACGCCGTCAAGATCGCCGCCGACGGCGAACTGCTCCTGCGCGGCCCTGTCGTATTCCACGAATACTGGGGCAACGCCCAGGCCACCGAGGACGCCTTCGCCGACGGCTGGTTCCAGACCGGCGATCTCGGCACCATCGACCGCGACGGATACCTCACCATCACCGGTCGCAAGAAGGAAATCATCGTCACCGCAGGCGGAAAGAACGTCTCCCCGGGACTGATGGAGGACTCTCTGCGGGCCCACCCGCTGATCAGCCAGGCGATGGTGGTCGGTGACGGCCGCCCGTTCGTCGGCGCCCTGATCACCCTCGACCCCGAAGTACTCCCGGCATGGAAGCAAAGCCACAACCTGCCCGCCGACACCACGAACGAGGCCCTGATCGACAACCCGGATCTCGTCGCGGAGATCGATTCGGCCCTCGCCGACACCAACAAGAAGGTGTCCCATGCCGAGGCGATCAAGAAGGTCCGCATTCTGCCCGTCGACTGGACCGAGGCCACCGGCGAACTGACCCCGAAGATGTCGCTCAAGCGAGCGGCGGTCATGAAGAAGTACGCCACCGAGGTGGACAAGATCTACGAATCCTCCACCGCCAGTGGCCAGTAGCTAGTAGCACCCAAATCAGGACACCCGGCTGTTATGTCTAACTAAATAACGCAGTCTGCTCCGCATCGGCCCCTCTAGTTCGTATCCTCACCAGGACCGCGCCCGGCGCGCGGCCCCGTGAACAGAGGTTGAACACAGCAGATGGCTATATCTGACGTCGAGGCGTACACACATCTCTCGCCGACCGACATCGAAGAGTTCGGGCAACGCCTGGACGCGTTGCGCGGACAGATCGAATCCAGCTTGGGCGAGCGCGACGCGAAATATATCAAGACTGTCATCCGCGTTCAGCGAGCGTGCGAGATCGCCGCTCGACTCGTGCTGATCGACTCGGGTCGGAAAAGCAGTTGGTGGTGGGGGACAGGCCTACTCACCTTGTCGAAGGTGCTCGAGAACATGGAGATCGGGCACAATGTCATGCACGGCCAGTGGGACTGGATGAACGACCCGGAAATCCACTCCACCACCTGGGAATGGGACCATTCCATGCCCGCCGCGCATTGGAAAGAAGCGCACAATTACCGCCATCACGTTTTCACCAACGTGCTCGGCATGGACCCCGACGAAGGCTACGGCCTGCTCCGCATCACCCGCGACCGTCGCTGGCGTCCTTACCACCTGGGCAACTTCGTCTACCTCGTCCCGGTCTCGCTGCTCTATGAACTGGGCATGTGCGTGTACCACCTGGAGATCCCGCGCGTGCTGGCGGGCAAGAAGGACAAGAAGAAGTTCCGGGAAGCTCGTGACGAAATTGTCCAGAAGGCAGGAAAGCAGCTGCTCAAGGACTATGCTATCTTCCCGGCGATGACCGGTAGGAACTGGAAATCGACGATCCGCGCGAACATCACCGCCAACCTCACCAAGAACGTGTGGGAACAGATCATCACGTTCTGCGGGCATTTCCCCGACGGTGCGGAGAAGTTCACCAAACGCGATATCGAGAACGAGACTCGCGGCGAATGGTATCTGCGCCAATATCTGGGCAGCGCCAATATCGAAGTCGGTCCCCTGATGCGCATTCTGTCGGGCACGCTCAGCCATCAAATAGAACATCACTTGTTCCCGGATCTGCCGAGCAACCGACTTCCCGAAATTCAACGTGAAGTGCGCAAACTGGCGGCCGAATATCGCCTGCCTTACACCACCGGCAGCCTGGTCCGGCAATACGGTCTGACATTGCGCACCATCGCGAAACTGTCGTTGCCCGATAAGTACCTCACCGCCGACGCCGACGAAGCCCCGGAGACCAGCTCCGAAAAGGCCACCGAGTCCCGACGCCTGACCCCTGTTCTCGTCTGATCCTCGGTGCGCATCACTTCGAGTTCGGCGATGCGGTGCGCCGTCGGGGAACCCGCGATAGCTTCGTCACTGTGACGAAATAAGGGCGGGGAAGCGGGAGGGGGAGTGCCACCCTTCAGGTGGTCGAATCAGCTTTCCGTGGATCCAGGCCCCAGATCTGGCGATTAGCGCATTCAGCGCGAACGGTCATCAATCGGACAATCCGAGAATTGTCCGAATTTCGTCGGATTTCGTCCCAGATGCCGAAATGTCGTGCAGCGGTCCGTGTAAATTGTCTGCGCGCACAAAATGGGAGTGCAGACAGACATCCTGAGATGTCTGTCTGCACTCGGTGTAACTCGGCACACGCCGCAAGCATCCGCAGAACGCGAATACCCCTCCCGACCGGCCGCCTTCAAACGCCGATAATGCACATTATGTCAAGTAACCCCTTACCTCGACACCCCGAGCTGCGTTCAGCGATTCGTGTCCGGTTGCAATCCATCTGGCCACCCTCTTGTCGACCGCGGGGCGGGTGCACCTGCCCCGAACCGTCTGCCGAGATCTGCGTCCGCTCAGTGTGGTTGATGTCGGACGCTTCCTGCCACGGCAGACGGTTCGAAGGCACTCCCCTGCGGTCCCGAGGATTGATGGAGACCGGCGTTGTCAGGGCAACGACGCGCAGTTCACCGGAGCGGGCACGCCCGCGAGGCGATCGACCATCCAGGGCTGCGAACTCGTCAGCGACGGGAAGAAGGCCAGATCATGGGTACCCAAGAAGCCCGACATCGCGGGCACCGTGCCGTCGGCTTCCAGTTGTACCGCCGCGCCGCCGCCACACCATTGCGCGGCAAGATCGCGCGCCGCGGGATAGGTGGCCTTGTCGTCGTGCATGGCCGAGTAGACGCGCACCGGCGCCGCAGGGGCGGTCCCGCCGAGCCGCTGCTCGTCGAATGCCCGCTTCAACTCGGGGGAACCGTCGATTACAGCCGTCAGCGGCCGTCCACTGGTCGTCCACCGGGCCGTGTCCTGGGGCTGGACGAGAATCTCGGAGAGACCGCCCCCGCACGTGCCGGCGGAGTCGCGCAGGATCGTCTTACCGGTGTCGTTGAGCTCGGCATCGAGTACCGGGCGGGTCTCGGGGTAGTCGGCGGCGATTCCGTTGAGCACCCACGCGATGGCGGGCGCGACGCCGGGGGTGCCGTCGCTGCGCGCGATGAAGTCCTGCGGCCCCGCCACCGGCCCGCCCACGTAAGCTCCGCGCACGTTGAGTTCGGGTGCGTACTCGGCCTGCAGTTCGGCGGCGGCAGCGGAGGCCATCCCGCCCTGGGAGTAGCCGTAGATGATGACCGGTGAGTCCGGGCCGAGCCCCGAACCGGGCAGCCGCAGCGCGGCCCGCGCGGAATCCAGCACTGCGTAAGCCTGAGTCCTGCGGTTCAGGAAGTTGTGCACTACCGGTACCCCGAAGTCGTGATAGTCGGTCATCACGACCGCCATCCCGCTCGCCAGGAGTTGATAGATCGCGATGATGTCGTATTCGAAGACCACGTCGGCAGGCGGCTGGTACCGGACCACCTGCCCCAGCATCGCCGACGGCGCGCATTCAGCGCTCTGCCCCTGTGCGCCGCCCGCGTATGCCACCAGTGGTCGCGGGCCCGGGCCGGTCCAAGGCTGACTCGGCTCCAGATAGGTGCCGACCACCGTGTTCGGCGCGCCATGGGTGTCGTTGCTGGAGTAGACCAGCCGGGTGGATCGTGCCGGTATCGGCCCGGCCGCGCCGGGAATCGTGATCGCCGTCGCAGCACCGTCGGCATGGATAACGTCACCCCCCGCCACCTGTAACTGCGGTGGCTGGGCCCCTACCGTCGATGTGGCCACGACCCCGGTGCCGACGACCACGAGGGTTCCCGTGAGTGCTGCGATCCAGGCGCGTTTTCCGCTCTTCATACCGATCCTTCGTGCGAGTTGGTCTGTCCAGGGCAGCTATCGAACCGAACAGCACAATCGCCACGGATAGAGCGCAACTCCGCTTGTCAGCGGATCGTGAGCAGAAAAGCGTGCTATTCGATCCGAGAGATCTAGATCGAAACTGCGGGCATCTCTGTCAAGCGCAGAACCAGGCACGGATATCGCGGTGCCGGGGTCAGCTTATGTCATGAGGCCGGCATCGCTGCGTAGGGTGCTGCTTCGGCATCGGTGGTGGCCCCGTCGGTCAGAGATACCGGGCGCGGAGTTTGCCCTTGACCAGCTTTCCGGTCGGCGTACGCGGCAGATCGTCGGAGAAGTCGACCGTGCGTGGCACCTTGTAGGCGCCGATCCTCGCCCCGAGGAATTCGCGCAGTTCCTCGGCGAGTGCGGGCCCTGCCGCGACCCCGGCCGCCGGTTGCACGACCGCCTTCACCGATTCGCCCATCTCCTCGTCGGGCACGCCGATCACCGCGACATCGAACACCTTCGGATGTAGGGCCAGTGCGTTCTCGATCTCCTGCGGATAGATATTGACGCCGCCCGAGATGATCGTGAACGCCTTACGGTCGGTGAGGAACAGGTAGCCGTCCTCGTCGATGTAGCCGATATCGCCGGTGGTGGTCCAGGTGGGATGGTTCGGGTGGACCGCCTCGGCGGTCTTGGCGGGATCGTTGTGGTAATTGAACGGCAGTTCTTCGCGTTCGAAATAGATGGTGCCGATCTCGCCGGACGCCAGTTCGGCGCCGTCGGTGTCGCACACCCGGATGACACCCAGGCCCGCGGTACCGACCGAGCCCGGTTTACGCAGCCACTGCTCGCTGTCGATGAAGGTGGCGCCGTTGGCCTCGGTCGAGGCGTAGTACTCGTGCAGCACCGGCCCCCACCAGTCGATCATGGCCTGTTTCACCGCGATCGGACACGGTGCGGCGGCGTGTACGGCGGCTTGCATACTCGATACGTCGTAGCGGGCTCGCACCGATTCGTCGAGTTTGAGCATCCGGACGAACATGGTCGGCACCCATTGACTGTGGGTGACCCGGTGCCGTTCGATCGTGGCGAGCGCCAGCTCCGCGTCGAACTTCTCCATCACCACGAGGGTGCCGCCCAGCGCGTTCACCACGCCACCGAAACGCAACGGCGCCGCGTGATACAGCGGTGCGGGTGAGAGATAGACACTCTGGGATTCGAAGGCGTAGAGCGGGCCGAAGATCGCGGTGTAGGTGTCACCGGGCGGATCGCCGACCTGACGATCGGACAGCGGTAGCTTGATGCCCTTGGGTCTGCCCGTGGTCCCCGAGGAGTAGAGCATGTCGGCTCCGCGCGGCTGATCGGCCAACGGTTCGGGAGAGGCCGCCGCGAGCGCCTGCTCGTAGGATTCGAAGCCCTCGACCGGACCGTCGAAGGCCAACCGGATCTCCACCTGCGGCGTATGCGCGGTGACCTGCTCGGCGGTCGTGGCCAGCGCTGCGGACACGATGAGCGCGCGCGCCCCGCAGTCGTCGACGATGTAGCCGATCTCGGCGGGAGTCAGATGCCAGTTGACGACCGTGATGTAGAGCCCCGAACGCAGTGCGGCCCAGTACACCTCGTATACCTTCGGGTCGTTCACCGACAGCAGCGCCACATGATCGCCTCTGCGCAGCCCCGCATCGTGGAGGTGACGGGCCAGCCGGATCGAGTTCTCCTCCAGTTGCCGATAGGTCAGCGTGGCACCGCTCTCGGCCATGACGATGGCAACCTTGTCGGGGAATCGGTCGACGTGTGCGCCCGGATACATACTGCTCCTTCGTAGAACGGAGCGGATATCGCGATGTCCGCTCGAGCGGGTGGCCCCGTTCCGGACAGTAGCCGAAAGTGAACGGTGGTTCCGGCGATTCCGGAACACGTGCGTCACCGGGGCGACATCGTGGCCGGCCGATTTATAGCTGTGATGTCGTGTCTTCGCGCAGGTGCGGGGCACTCGGTGGCGATACCTCGGACACAAAGTTGCCGGTTATTCCAAGAGGGTCAACAAGACGGCAATCGGACATTCGCAGCCGCCAGTACTTCCGCGAGGCCTTCCTGCAGGTCCTTGACGAAGAACTCGGGAACCTCGAGCGAGGGGAAATGTCCCCCGCTCTCGGGCAAGCTCCAACGGACGATCTGTCGGTACCGCTCCTGCGCCCATGCCCGTGGCGCTTTCTCGACGTCCCGTGGATACATGGTGATCGCTGACGGCACGTCTACGCGAAGTTCTGGGTCGAGCGCGTTGTGGCTTTCGTAGTAGATGCGGGCCGCGGAGGCGCCGGTCCGCGTCAGCCAGTACAGGGTGACATCGTCGAGAACGCTGTCGATGGAGATCGTTTCGAACGGGCTGTCGTCGGTATCGGTCCACTCGGCGAACTTGTCGAGGATCCAGGCGAGCAGCCCGACCGGTGAGTCGACGAGCGAGTAGCCGATGGTCTGCGGTCGGGTTGCCTGCTGCTTCGCGTACGCCGCGCGGTGGCGCCAGAAGTCGCGGGTTTCCGCTGCCCACTCGCGCTCGACCGCCGTCAGACCGTCGGTGGTCAACCCGGGCGGTCCCTCCGCGAATGTGGTGTGGATGCCGAGGACGTGCGCCGGGAACCTGCCGCCGAGAACCGTGGTGATGTTGCCGCCCCAGTCGCCGCCGTGGGCCAGGAACCGGCCATAGCCGAGCCTTCCCATGAGTTCCACCCAGGCGGCCGCGATCTTCTCGGTCCCCCACCCGGTGGTGGCCGGCTTGTCGCTGTAGCCGAAGCCGGGCAACGACGGGACTACGACGTGGAACGCCGGTGCGTCTGCGTCCTTCGGATCTGCCAGCTCGTCTACTACATCGATGAATCGAACAATGCTGTCCGGCCAACCGTGCGTCAGGATCAGCGGAGTGGCGTCCGCGCGCGTGGATCGGCGGTGCAGGAAGTGGATTCCCAGGTCATCGATGGTCGTACGGAACTGGCCGATCCGGTTGAGGCGCTCTTCGAACGATCGCCAGTTGTACTCGGTGCGCCAGTAATTCACGACGTCGACGAGGTCCGCGAGAGGGACTCCCTGTTCCCATCGCCGAGGGTCGGGCGCGGCGCGGTAGACCGTCTCGGCCTCCGGTAGGCGCGCCGCGGCCAATCGCGCGCGCAGATCGTCGAGGTCAGCGTCAGGTGCGTGGCCTTCGAATGCGTGTACATCGCTGGTCGGGCGGGGCATGAGACCTCCTTGCCGTCGCGGAACCGGCTACCGCTTGTCGTGAACCGGCTAAGACGGTTCTAACACGCCTCGATTCCGATGCGCAACCGGCTAAGGTGGTTCCATGCGTGCCGAGTTCCCTGACTTCCGCCTCGGGAGTGTGCTGGCTACCAGCTTCACGGCGACTTTGACGGAGCGTCACGGCGACGCCGTGGAACGCATTCCCACGCCGCAGCGACTCGTCGACTGGCTCGCAGTGAGCGGCTTGGCCGTCGACTCCTGCACCACCGCCCAGCTCGAACTCGCTCGGACACTGCGGGAATCAATTCACGCCGCCGCGACAGCGGCCGCGATCCAGGACCCTCCCCCTGTGTCTGCTGTCCGAGTCATCAATGACCGCAGCATTCAAGGGCGGGCGGCGGCGATCCTGACGCCCGAGAGCAATCGCGAATGGCGACTCAGCTCAGCTTCTTGCGTAGAAGATGCCCTGGGCGTCATCGCCGCCGACGCGATCAGCATCATCGCGGGCGAACGAGACGGAAGATTGGCCTTGTGCGCATCGCCGACGTGCCGAGCGGCCTTCTTCGATACCAGCCAGAGCCGCACCCGCAAATGGTGTGACATGAACACGTGCGGGAATCGTCAGAAGAAGGCGCGCTTCAACGCGAACCAGCGTAAGACCCCAGATCAGCGGAGCGATCGCTAGTCCTGTTCCGCTCCCTGGGTCAGGGACGGTCGACGTCGGCGATAATGGTTTCGGGCTTGAAGATCACCTTGTAGTGGTAGCGGCTCACCTCGGCGCCCTCGAGCTGTTCGACGAAGTAGCTCACGTTGTCCGAGAGCCCGAGAAAGTGCTTCTTGTATTCGTCGTCACCGGTCTTGCAGGTCACCTCGAGCTGGTTGTTCTCGTCCTTGATCGAGCATTTGCCCTCGATGGACAGCAGATACTTGTCGGTGATTCCGTTGAAGAACACCACCCGGCGGTCGATCTTGAACTGGTCCGATTCTTTGGACAGGTTCTTCGACACTACGTCGGCGTCACTCGAGCAACCGGTCACCGCGATGACCCCCGCTGACAGAGCCGCAACAGCGGCGATGAGCTTGTTGTTCATTCCCCCACCTCACTTCGATCCTTCTACTGACCATCATGGGCGTCAGCGGTCGAGCTCGCCACTGTCAGAAGGGATTTCCGCCCGAAGCGGATTTCGGCTCTCCGGCCGCCGCGGCGGCACTGTCATGGAGCGGATTCGGCTGTCGATCAGCTGTGCGGGATGCACAAACCACCTGGACTCAGATTGTCCGAGTCAGGACGTGGCGGTACCAGCGGCAGATACCGAGGGCGAAGCGCAGTTCGAAGGTGTCGGTGTCGACCGCGATGCCGTAGCGGCCGGTGACCTGCTGGATGCGGTACTGGACGGTGTTGCGGTGGACGTCGAGGACGCGGGCGGTTCGGGAGTAGCTGGCGCCTTCGGCGAGGAACACCTCGAGGGTGTTCCTCAGCAGCTCCACCTTGGTGCCGTCGCCGGCGAGGGGGCCGAGGACGCGGTGGACGAGGCCGGCGAGTTCGTCCGGGTCGTCGGTCAGCAACGCGAAGGGCGCGATCGCGTCGTAGTCGACCACGGTGGGTGCGGACTCCCCCGCCGAAATGGCCAGCGCCTTCGCTCGTGCCGCACTGCGGGCCGAGCGTCGAAACCCGGGCAGCCCTTCGCCGATCGGGCCGAGAGCGACTCGTACCGGCAGGCCGGAGGCCTCGACCTGTTCGGTGAGCTCGTGGAGCGCGCACGGCTCCTCGATCGGGAACCACAGACACATGGCGCGGTCCCCCGACGCTGCGACCAATTCGGAGCCGCGGGTGCGCATCGCGGCGGACAGCAGCTGTCGTGCCTGCTCGAGCGCGCGCACGGCGTCTGTGCCGGTGGCTGTCGACCATACTTCGGCCGCGTGGTGTCGCTGGTCGAGTCGGTAGTTCAGCACTTCTTCGGCCGCCGCGACGTCGACATCCTCGTTGTCGAGCAGACGTGCGATCCACTGCTGCCGTGCGGCTTGGCGACTGCTGAGCCAGCGATCGCGTTCCGCCTCGTAGATTCGCCCCATCGACGAATTGAGCCGATCCAGGTAGGTCCCCGCGAACTTGAGGACCTCCGCGATCCGGGCGGGTTGGTCGGGGCCGGGAACGGCGAGGATCAGCCCGATCGCCGCGTCGAGGATGCGGTACTGCCCCAGCCCGTAGGCGCGCAGCAGGATCGTCAGCGGTACACCTCGCCGGGCCAGGCGTTGGGCGTAGGCGGCGGCGCCCGCAGGCGGGCTGACGGTGGACGGATCGATACCGTTCGCCAGGACGTGCTGCACGGCGGCGATGTTCTCCGCGATGCTGGCGGCTCGCATCTCGGCCAGGTCGGCGGCCACGTCGTTGAGCGGAATCATCTGCTCGGTGACGCGGATGAGGTCTTCGGTGATGGCCTCGACACGCGGGCCGAGGGCCTGTCCCACCCATATCAGGGATCCGTATGCCGCCACGGGCGCTTCCATTCGTTGAACAAAAAACATCGACGACATTGTGCCATCCGCACAAATTTCTGATCGATTCGGTCTGGGCGCCGAGAAACAAACCGGTCATGTGGTCGTGACAGGCTTACATGTGGTGTCATGGTCGCCGAACGCCCCGATATCGACTCCTTCTTGCTTGTTCGACACTGGTCCGCCCCGGTAGGCCGAATCCGACAGGGTTCGTGGGTCATCGCAGAGATGTGGGCCGGACAGATGAAGGATGTTGTACTCGAATGCGTGAAGCGCGCACCTCTGGACGTGAAGCTCGCCGTGCGCCGCGAGGCATTCGAAAGTCGAGTACTCCGCTCTTCTCTCAGCTGCTGACCGCCGCAGTAGACACCGCGGGTGATGCCGTGGCCGTGTCGTACTCCCCCGTCGACGGTGAACGCCGCGAACTCACCTACACCCGACTCGACGAGTACTCCTCACGACTGGCCAGGGATCTGCTCGAGCGCGGGATCGGCCCCGGCGATGTGGTCGCGCTCGGTTTCACCCGTTCGATCGAATCGGTGGCGGCGGTGTGGGCGGTGGCCAAGACCGGTGCCGCGTATGTCCCCGTCGACCCGGCGCTGCCCGCGGAGCGGATCGCCTACCTTCTCGAGGACTCCGGCACGATCCTCGGACTCACCTGCACGGCGCATCGGGACAAGCTCGGCGAATCCGTCGACTGGCTCGACATCGACACCCCGACCCACCACGACCGCATCACGGCACACCCCGCCCACCCGATCTCCTACCTCGATCGCGTCCGCCCGCTGACCGATCAGCACCCGGCCTATGTCATCTACACCTCGGGCTCGACGGGCCGACCCAAGGGCGTCGTCGTCACCCACACCGGTCTCGGCGCGCTGGTCGCAGCCGCCAGAGAACGCTATTCGGTCGACGCCGGCGACCGTGTCCTGCACGTGTGCTCACCGAACTTCGACGTCTCCGTGCTCGAGCTGCTGGTGGCGTTCAATTCCGGTGCCACGCTGGTGATCTCACCTCCCTCGGTCTTCGGTGGCCCCGAACTCGCCGAGTTGTTGCGCCGTGAACGGGTGACCCACATGCTGATCACCCCGGCGGCCTTGGAATCTGTCGACGCGCACGACCTCGACGCCCTGCGGGTGGTGGTCGTAGCGGGCGACGCGTTCGGCCCGACCCTCGTCGACCGCTGGGCTGTCGGCCGCGCCTTCTTCAACGGCTACGGCCCGACCGAGGCCACCATCCTCGCCACCGGCACCGCCGAGCTTTCCCCCGGGCAGCCGATCACGATCGGTTCGGCTTTCCCTGGCCTCGGTGCGACCGTGCTGGACTCACGTTTGCGCCCGGTTCCCGCGGGCGTGGCGGGTGAGCTGTATCTGTCCGGCCCCGCACTGGCACAGAGTTATCAGGGCAGGCCCGCTCTCACCGCCGAACGCTTCGTCGCCTCGCCCTTCTCCGGGTCCCGCATGTACCGAACCGGAGACCTGGTCCGACGCACCGCCGACGGTGATTTCGAGTATCTCGGCCGCTCCGACTTCCAGGTGAAGATCCGTGGCTTCCGCGTCGAGCTCGGTGAGATCGACGCCGCCCTCACCGCCCATCCCGACATCGAGTACGCGGTCACCCTCGGTATGAAGGCCGACTCGGGCGCCACGGTGTTGGTGTCGTATGTGCTACCCCGGCAAGGTATTTCGATCGACACCGAGGAAGTGGCCCGTTTCGTCGGCACGTCGCTGCCTGCCCATATGGTGCCGACCGTCCTGATGGTCCTCGATGAGATCCCGCTGACCCCCAACGGCAAGCTCGACCGAAATGCGCTGCCCACACCGGTTTTCGGTGCGGTCGGTTCCCGCGCGCCCGAAGGTCCGGTCGAGACCGCCATCGCCGAACTGTTCACCCAGATCCTCGGCCTGGAGCAGATCGGTGCCGAGGATTCGTTCTTCGCCGCCGGTGGCGACAGCATTCTGTCGATCCAGCTCGTCTCGCGAGCACGCAATGCCGGCATCTCGTTCACCCCGCAGGCGGTGTTCGAGCACCGGACTGTCGCCGGGTTGGCGCGGGTGGCGGTGCTGGGTGCCGAATCCGCGCCCACCCTGGCCGAACTCCCCGGCGGTGGCGTGGGCGAGATGCCGTTGACGCCGGTGCTGGCCGCCGCGCTGGCCGGGGGACGTGTCTTCGGCCGGTTCACCCAGCAGATGGTCCTTGCCTTGCCTGCCGGGATCGATCGAAACACCCTGGTGGACACCCTCACGGCGGTGATCGACCACCACGACATGCTGCGGGCGGGTCTGCGTCAGGTCGACGGGAAGTGGGAGCTGCACGCGCTGCCGCCGGGCGCGGTGGATGTGAACGAGCTACTCATCCGCGTCGATGTCCCGGCAGGCACCGCCCAACTCGACGCAATCGCCGACACCGCGATGGATTCCGTGCTCGCGTCGCTGGATCCGCAGGCGTACCGGATGATCGGCTTCGCCTGGCTGGCTCGCGAGGACGGCCCGGACGGGCTGGTCGTCGCGGCGAACCACGCGGCGATCGACGGTGTTTCGTGGCGAATCCTGTTGTCGGACTTGGTCGCCGCGTGGGCCCAGTCCGGCCAGCGGGTCGTCTTGCCTCCGGTCGGCACATCGTTCCGCCGCTGGGCGCACGGCCTGACCGACGTGGCGGCAAGCAAGCGAGAGGAACTCGACCACTGGCGGCAAACATTGTCGGTGCCAGACCCGCTGCTGGGCGATCGTCCGCTCGGTCCTCTCGATACCGCATCGACGGTGCGAACCATCAGCGTCGAGGTGCCCACCGACATCACCCAGGCGGTCCTGACCGACCTGCCGACCATGTACCGCGCGGGTGCTGAGGACGGCTTGCTCGCCGCCTTGGCGATGGCCGTACGCACGTGGCGGGCCCGACGTGGCGTCGACGCTCCCGCCACCCGGGTCCGTCTGGAAGGCCACGGCCGCGAGCAATCCGCGGTCGACGGTGCCGATCTGACGCGCACCGTCGGCTGGTTCACCAGCATGTATCCGGTCGCGCTGGATCTGAGCGCGGTCGACAACGACGCCGCGTGGCACGGTGGCGATGCCACGGCCGCCGTGGTCAAGGCGATCAAGGAACAGCTTCGCGCGGTGCCGCACAAGGGCATCGGTTTCGGGATGCTCCGCCACCTGGACCCGGAATCTGCGGCCGACCTCGAAGGCCCCCTGGGTCAGGTCGGCTTCAACTACCTGGGACGTCTTTCCGCGGGCGATGTCGCCGCAACCGACCACAGCTGGCTACCCACCGCCGACTGGGGCGAGCCCGTCGCCGAACAAGACCCCGAGCTGCCCGCGGCCGCCGTCATCGACATCAACGCACTCGCCACCGGTACCGACACCGGCTTGCAACTGCGCGCGTCGTTCTCGTACGCCGCCGAGATCATCGACGAGGCGTCGGTGCGAGAACTGGCCGACTGCTGGACAGCGGCCTTGTCGATCCTCGCCGAACACCTGCGCGATCCGGCAGCGGGTGGCCTGTCGCCCGCCGACGTGCCGCTGGTCCAGGTCACCCAGGCAGAACTCGATACCTGGCATCGCGAACGTCCGCGTCTGACCGATGTGCTGCCGTTGGCGCCTTTGCAGCTCGGTTTGATGTTCCTCGCGCAGGTGTCTCCGGCCGATCCGTATCTGGTCCAGCTGGCTGTGGAGTTGGCGGGCGAGGTCGACACCGACCGTCTGCGCCGAGCGGCCCAAGCGGTCCTCGACCGTCACGCGATCCTGCGCACAGCCTTCGGCTCGTCGGCGGCGGGTACGCCGGTCGGTTTCGTCGCCGAAGGTGTCACGGTGCCGTGGCAGATAGTCGACACCGACCGTGCCGAGGCCGAGGAGTTCTTGGCCGCCGAAGCGCGGATCGGTTTCGATCTCTCCGCGCCGCCGTTGCTGCGGTTCACGCTGTATCGGCGCGCCGACGGCATGCATTTGGTGTTGACCGCGCATCACCTGCTGGTCGACGGCTGGTCGATGCCGTTGCTGATGCAGGAACTGCTCCTCTGCTATGCCACCGACGGCGCGCCCACCGTGCTCCCGCGCGTGCGTCCCTACCGTGACTACCTCGCGTGGCTCGCAGACCAGGACCGGTCTGCCGCATTGCGGAATTGGCGCGAGGCGCTATCCGGACACCGGCCGAGCCTGCTCACCACAGCGATCTCCGCGCCGACCGCGCCGACCGAGGGGCACGGGATGTGCACCGTCGAGCTGTCACCGGCCGAGGCAGAGGAACTGGCGGTCTGTGCCGCAGCCAACGACGTCACGGTCAACACCCTGTTCCAGGCGGCGTGGGGTGTGGTGCTGGCCGGTGCGGTCGGTGGCGACGATGTCGTGTTCGGCGCGGTGGTCTCGGGCCGCCCGCCGCAGTTGGACGGTGTCGACGGCATGGTCGGACTCTTCGCGAACACCATCCCCGTTCGAGTCGACATCGACACAGATCAGCCGCTGCGAAACATGTTGTCGCAGCTGCAGTCCGCACAAATCGCACTACTCGACGGACATCACCTCGGCCTCGCCGAGATCCAGCGCGCAGCAGGTACGGGCGAGCTGTTCGACACGCTGATGGCCTACGAGTCCTACCCCGTCGATACCGAGGGAATGCGGCGCGCGCACAGCTCCATCGACGGCCTCGAGATCGTGGATGTGACAGCGGCGAACGCGACCCACTATCCGGTGGCGGTCGGTGTCGAGGTCGGCGACGGAATCCGCGTCGGTGTGCAGTACCGCCTGGACGTGATCGACAGCGGCATCGCGGAAGCTCTCGCGCACCGCTTGCGTGCCACCCTCGACGCTTTCGTCCGAACGCCGGAACACACCACCGCCCAACTCCTGGACACCCTGGATCGACTCGACGACCCGATCGCGGAGTCGACCTACTGGCGTTCGGTCCTCACCGACCTCCCGCAGGAACTGGATCTCCCCACCGACCGCGCCCGACCGGCAACTCCCGTCGTGGCAGACGCGCGCGTCTGCTTCGAGATTCCGGCCGATCTCCATCGGCGCATGCGGGACTTCGCCGAGTCCCGCGACACGACGGTATTCAGCCTCGTGCACACGGTCTTCGCGGTGCTCCTCGCCCGGCTGTCCGGCACCGAGGACATCGCGATCGACACCCCCCACCTGCTGTTACGACTACCGGTGCGCGGCAACACCGTTGTCGACGAACTACTGGCCGAGGCGACCACGGTGTCCCGGCGGGCATTCACGCGAAACAGGCCGCCGCTGGACCACAAACTTGACGAGCAGCCTCTCGTACGGGTGATGCTGGTATCGAACGAATCCCCGGAGGTGGACACGGTCGCGCGGGATCTCGTGCTGTCCCTGAACTCTGCGCACCACCCGGCCGCTGACGAAGACCCCATCACCGCCGAATTCCTCTACGCCAGCGCTCTCTTCGACCAGTCGACAGTCGCGGTCCTCGCGCAACGACTGATCCTCCTGCTGGCAGCGGCGATCGAGCACCCCCATACCCCCGTCGGTGACCTCACGCTGCTCGACGCGGCGGAGCACGCGGCGCTGACCGCGCGGGACGCCGATCCCGAAACCGCCACCACGCTGTTCCCCGAACTGGTCTCGCGCGGATCGACCCACGGTCCAGATCGGGTCGCCGTCCGGTACCGGGACCGCTCGATCACCTACGGCGAGCTGACCGAGCAGACCGCGCGACTGGCGCGCGAGCTGATCGCCCGTGGTGTCGGCCCCGAAGTCGCTGTCGCCGTTGCCCTTCCACGCTCTTTCGAGATGGTCGCCGCCGCACTCGCCGTCGCCGCGGCAGGTGGCGTGTATGTGCCGATGGACCCACGCAATCCCGCCCAGCGGCTCCGGCACCTGGTCGAAGACTCGGGTGCGAAGCTCGGCATCAGCGCCGACGCGCACCTCGAGGACCTGCCCGACGACCTGACCTGGCTGACGCTCGACGACCTCGACCGAGCCGGTGCCACACACCCGACGATGCCGATCGCCGACGCCGACCGACTCGCACCCCTGCGTGTCGACCACCCCGCGTACATCATCTACACCTCCGGTTCCACGGGTCTGCCCAAGGGCGTCACCGTGACCCACGCCGGGCTGGCTCCCTTGGTCGATGAGGCCGTCCGCCGCTACCACCTCGAGTCCGACCACCGCTTCCTCCACATCTGCGCCCCCTGGTTCGACCCCTCCGTCCTGGAATGGCTGTGCGCCTTCGCGACGGGGGCGACGCTGGTCGTCGTACCGTCCGAGATCGCGGGTGGCGTCGAACTCTCGGACCTGCTGGCCACCGAGTCCGTCACCCACGCCATCATCACCCCCGCGGTCCTCGGCACCCTCGACCCGGCGGCCGGTCTGGACGCACTGGAATCGTTGTCTGTCGGCGGTGATGTGACCACCCCGGAACTGCTCGCGAAATGGCAGCCCGGTCGCCGCTACCTCAACGGCTACGGCCCCACCGAGACCACCATCATCTCCTCCTACGCCGAACTCACCGCCGGACAACCAATCTCGATCGGCAGCCCCGTGCAGGGCACGCACGCGATGATCCTGGACGCCCGCCTGCATCCGGTTGCGCCGGGCGTCACCGGTGAGCTCTATCTGACCGGTGCGGCGTTGGCCCGCGGCTACCGCAATCAGCCGACGACGACCTCGGTCCGATTCGTCCCCGACCCGTGGGGTGCGCCCGGCACCCGCATGTACCGCACGGGCGATCTGGTGCGCCGCCGCGACACCGGCGACATCGACTACCTGGGCCGCGCGGATACCCAGTTGAAGGTGCGTGGTTTCCGGATCGAACCGGGTGAGATCGATGCCGTGCTCGTCAGCTATCCCAGCGTCGAATTCGCGGTCACCGTGGGACGTCGGACCCGCTCCGGTTCGACGACGCTGGTGTCCTATGTGCTCGCGACACAAGGTCATTCGGCCGACCCGCACGCACTCACCGAGTACGCCGCAGATCGTCTGGCCGCGCACGCGGTGCCGTCGGCGATCGTGGTCCTCGACACCCTGCCCCTGACCGCCAACGGCAAACTCGACCGCAACGCCCTGCCCGAACCGGCCACCGCGACCGAGCCCGCCGCAGCACCGACGGGCACAATGCAAACCCTGCTGGCCGAGCTGTTCGCCCGCGTCCTGGGCGTGCCGCAGGTCGGCGTGCACGATTCGTTCTTCGCGATCGGCGGCGACAGCATTTTGTCGATCCAGCTGGTCTCCCTGGCCCGCACGGCAGGCATCGTCTTCACCACCCGTGACGTGTTCGAACACCGCACCGTGGCGAAGCTGTCCGACATCGCCGCCCTCGACAGCCCGAACGCGCCCGTGTTGGCCGAACTGCCCGGCGGCGGCATCGGCGACGTCGCGTTGACACCGGTACTGGCCGACTTCCTGACCACCGGTTCGAGCGACCGCTTCGCCCAAACCATGGTCCTGGCACTCCCTGACAACATCGACCGTGCCGGCCTGAATGCCACCATCGCCGCGGTCCTGCGCCACCACGACATGCTGCGTTCCCGGCTGCGGCGAGACGGCGACGAGTGGCGGTGGGAGGTCCTGGCGCCCCACGCCATCGATGTGGACTCGCTGATCACCGAAATCGACGCCCCACAGGCCGCGACCGCACCGGATGAGCTGACCCGAATCGGCAGCGCCGCCATGGACTCAGCGCTCTCGGCACTGGATCCCGCTGCCGCGCGCATGATCGCCTTCACCTGGATCCGCCGCCACGGCGCTCGCGATGTGCTCGCGGTCGCCGCCCACCACTATGTGATCGACGGCGTCTCCTGGCGCATCCTGCTGCCCGACCTCGTCCTGGCGTGGGCCCAGTACGACGCAGGTCAACAGATCGCCCTACCGCCGGTCGCGACCTCGTTCCGCCGCTGGGCGCACGGCCTGGCCACCGCCGATCGCACCGCCGAACTCGACCACTGGCAGCGAGTCCTGGCCACCCCCGACCCGCTGCTCGGCGCCCGCGCGCTCGACAGCGGCCTCGACACCGAGGCAACGATGCGGTCGATCACCGTGCAGATCCCCGCCGAGATCACCGAACCCCTGCTCACGACCCTGCCCGCGCAATACCGGGCAGGCGCCGATCACCCCCTGCTCGCCGCGCTGGCCCTGGCCGTGCGGGTCTGGCGTGCGCGTCGCGGCATCGACTCCGCCACTCTGCGACTGAGACTCGAAGGCCACGGCCGCCAGGAGGACGCCGTCCCCGGTGCGGACCTGACCCGCACCGTCGGCTGGTTCACCACCGTCTACCCCGTCGCCCTCGATCTGCGCGCCATCACACCCGCGACCTTCGACGACGAAGCCCTCGCCGCGACGGTGCGCACCGTCAAGGAACAGCTCCTGGCTGTGCCCGACAACGGCATCGGTTTCGGCCTGCTGCGCAGGGCACCGGAAACCCGAAACCGGTTGTCCGGCAACATCGGTCAGATCGGCTTCAACTACCTGGGCCGCGCCACCACCGGCGCTCTGCCCACCGATGATGTCGCGTGGCTGCCCACCGCCGACCTCGGCGAGATCGAAGTCGACTACGACCCCGCCCTGCCCGCGCACACCGTCCTCGACATCAACGCGATCGCCGTCACCACCGACACCGGTCTGCAACTGCAGGCGAACTTCCGCTACGCCACCGGCATCCTGACCGAGGCCGAGGTCGAGGAACTGGCCGAGGACTGGACGAGCTGGCTCACCGCCCTGGCCGACCACACCCTGCACCCGTCCGCGGGCGGGCTGACCCCGTCCGACGTCGCACTGGTCCAGGTCTCGCAAACCGACCTCGACACCTGGCGCCGAACCCATCCGGGCCTGTCGGATGTGCTGCCGCTGTCACCGTTGCAGCACTCGCTGCTGGCACTGGGCGACATGCTCGACGAGTCGGTCCACGCCTACGTCATCCAGCTCATGGCCGAACTGAGCGGCGAACTCGACACCGACCGGCTACGCCGCGCGGCCGCGACCGTCTTGCACCGGCACGCCAACCTCCGATCGGCCTTCGTCACCGCCCCCGACGGCACCCCGGTCCAGCTCGTCGCCGACGCCGTGGAAGCACCGTTGCGGATCGTCGAAGCCGCCGACGCCGAGCTGCCCGCTCTGCTCGCTGCCGATCAGCAGGCCGGTTTCGACCCGACGATCGCGCCGCTGCTGCGATTCACGGTGTACATCACCGGTTCCGGGCGCAGCCACCTCGTCCTGACGGGCCATCACATCCTCCTCGACGGTTGGTCGATGCCGTTGCTGATGAAGGAACTGCTCGTCCTCTACGCCACCCACGGCGACGCGACCCCGCTCCCGCCGGTGCGCCCCTACCGCGACTACCTCGAGTGGCTCACCCGCCAGGACCGCACCGCCGCCGAGCGCGCGTGGTCGGAGGTCCTCGACGGTGTGCGCACGACCATGCTTGCCCCCGAGCTGACCTGGCCGCCCGCGACCGGGACCGGCTACGGGCTGTGCGAGTTCGAACTCGACGCCGCGCGCACAGCGGAACTGACCACGTTCGCCGCGGCCGCCGAGGTCACCGCGAACACCGTGTTCCAAACGGCCTGGGGCCTGGTCGTCGCCGCGAGTACCGCACGCGACGATGTGGTGTTCGGCGCCACGGTGTCCGGGCGCCCGCCACAGCTCGACGGCGTCGGCGACATGATCGGCCTGTTCGTCGACGCGGTTCCGGTGCGCGTGCGGATCGATCCCGCCGACAGCGCCGACGACCTGATCCGCGCCGTCCAGGCCGAGCAGGCCTCCGTGCTCGATCACCACCACCTCGGTCTCGGTGCGATCCAGCGGGTCGCGGGACTGGGCGAGCTGTTCGACACCATGCTCGCGTTCGAGTCCTACCCCGTCGATGTCGAAGGACTGCAACAGGCGGGCGGCGCACTCGACAACCTGAGCATCGACGACCTGCGGGGCGCCGACCACACCCACTACCCGATCACGGTGCTGGTCTTCCTGGGCGCTCGCACCCAGGTGCAGATCAAGTACCGCCGCGATCTCGTCTCCGACGCGGTGGCTCGAGCCGTGACCGACCGCCTCCGCACGGCTATCGACAACCTCATCGCGACCCCGACCACGCCCGCGGTCCGCGTCGCCGAACTGCTCGCCGCCGACCCGACCGACCCGATCACCCGATCCCGCTACTGGCGCCAGACCTTGGCGGATCTGCCTGCCCGACTGGTCCTGCCCACCGAACACTCGCGCAGCGGGCAATCGGTTAACCATGGGGCCACCGAACAGGGCCGCACCCGATTCGCAGTCCCGGCGGCGGTGCACCGAGACCTCGGCCGCCTCGCCGACACCGCGAACGTGAGCCGGCAGACGCTGATCCGCACAGGCGTAGCCGTGCTTCTCGCACGACTGACGGCTTCCGACGACATCGTGATCAGAACCGGCACTCCTGATCTGTTGCTACGCAACATGATCGATTCCACCGCACCGTTCCTCGACCTGCTCACCCAAGCACACAACACCGAGTCCCAGGCGCTGGCTCATGCCGGAATCCCACTCGCGGACTTCGCGAACCTGCTCGGCGTCGAGCCCCGTTCTCTGGGACAGGTGCGCCTGCAAGTCCGGTCCGCCGACGCTGCGGCACCGGAGGAGGACGCCCCGACAGCCGGTGAACTGACCGTGACGGTGCTCGAGGGCCAGTCGAGCACGGCGATCGAGATATCTTTCACCCGAACCCTTTTCGACGACCACGAGGCCGACACCTTCGTCCGCCGTCTGGTCCGGCTGCTCACCGCCGTCGCCGACCGACCGCAGACCCCGGCGGGCGACCTACCCCTGTTCGACCACGCCGAGTACACCTTCCTGACCCGTCTCGGCAACGGCACACCTCCCTCGACGACCGGCACCCTGCCCGAGTTGCTCGTACGCGGCACCGGCTACGGCCAGCATCGAATCGCGGTGCGCGAGAACACGAACGCCTACACCTACGGCATCCTCGACGCCGACTCCTCACGCCTGGCCCGAGTCCTCGTCGCCGAGGGAATCGGCCCGGAAACAGTCGTCGCCTCGGCCGTCCCGCGCTCCTACGAGTCGATCCTCGCCTTCTGGGCCATCGCCAAAGCCGGTGGGGTGTATCTGCCGGTCGACCCGAACTACCCCGACGACCGGGTCCGCCACATGCTCGACGATTCCGGCGCGACCATCGGCCTCACCCTCGCGGCCAAGGCGAACAGACTCCCGGAATCCCTGCGCTGGTTGATCCTCGACGAGCCGACCACCCAGGCCCGCATCGCCGCCTGTTCGTCGACCCCGGTGCGTGATCGCGACCGCCGAGCACCCCTGCGCAGCACCAACATCGCCTACGTGATCTACACCTCCGGCTCCACCGGCACACCCAAGGGCGTCTCGGTCACCCACGCCGGAGTGGGCGCTCTCCTCACGCACTCGGCTGCCCTGATGCGCCTGCGCCACGACCACCGCATGCTGCACGTGTGCTCGCCCAGCTTCGACCAGTCGATCGAGGAACTCGGTACCGCGTTCCATCACGGCGCCACCCTGGTCATCGCACCACCGGACACCCTCGGCGGCACCGATCTCGACGATCTGCTGCGCGCCGAACAGGTGACGCACACGATCATCACCCCCGCCCTGCTGAGCACCCTGGACCCGGCTGCCCTGCCCGATCTGCAGTGCGTGTCGGCAGGCGGTGAAGCCACCACTCCCGAACTGCTGGCGAGCTGGCAACCCGGCCGCAGCTTCCTCAACGGCTACGGCCCCACCGAAGCGACCATCGGCGCGACCTACTCGGCATTGCGCGCCGGGGACCGCGTCACGATCGGTCGCCCCGTTCCGGGTGTGCGTGCCGTTGTCCTCGATGCCCGCCTGCACCCGGTACCGGTGGGCGCCACCGGTGAGCTGTACCTGGCGGGTCCCGCACTCGCACGCGGCTACCGTGGCCGCGCGGCCGCCACCGCCGACCGTTTCGTCGCCTGCCCGTGGGCCGGCCCCGGCGAACGCATGTACCGCACCGGCGATCTCGTGCGCTGGGTGCACGGCGACACCTACGAGCTGGAGTACCTGGGCCGCACCGACTTCCAGATCAAGATCCGCGGCTTCCGCATCGAGCCCGGCGAGATCGACTCCGTCCTGCTGCGGCATCCCCAGCTGAGTTTCGCCCTCACCATCGGCGCCCAGAACCCCGCCGGCGACACCGCGCTGGTTTCGTATGTGACGGGCCGCGACATCAATCCCGGCGCCATTACACGGTGGTCGTCATCGATGCTGCCCGCGCACATGGTCCCGGCGGCGGTCGTCGTCTTGGACCGTATCCCGCTGTCGGCCGCCGGAAAGATCGACCGAAATGCTCTCCCCGCACCGGAATTCGCGACCCGCGCCTACCGCGAGCCCGCGACCGGGCTGGAGCGAACGGTCGCCGACGTGTTCGCCGAGGTGCTCGGTGCCGAACGTGTCGGTGCCGACGACAACTTCTTCGACCTGGGCGGCAACTCCCTGCTCGCCACCCGCCTGACCGCACGGCTCGGTGCGGCGGTCGACATCCGGGTGCCGGTGCGCGTGCTGTTCGCCGCACCCACCGTGGCCGAATGTGCCCGTGAGATCGCCGGATTGACCCGCGCGGCCCACCGCCCAGCCTTGGCCGCGCGCCCACGACCCGACCACATCCCGCTCTCGCCCGCCCAGCAGCGCATGTGGTTCCTCAACCGTTTCGACACCGGAACCGCCGCCTACAACATTCCGGTCGTGCTCCGCCTGACCGGCGCGCTCGACACCACCGCGATGCGGCAGGCGTTCACCGATCTGGTCGCACGCCACGAGATCCTGCGCACGGTCTACCCGACCGTCGACCTCGCCCCGGCACAGATCGTGCTGCCGATCGACCATCCGGACGTGCCACGCCTGCAGGTCACCACGCAGGGCGACGACGCGGCGGTGACAGCACTGGTGTCCACGGTCTTCGATGTCACCACCGAGGTCCCGCTGCGCGCCACCCTGTTCGAACTGGGCCCGGATGACTATGTACTCGCCATGGCGGTGCACCACATCGCCGGTGACGGCTTCTCCGGTGGACCCCTCACCCGCGACCTCGTCACCGCTTACACCGCACGCACCGAAGGAAACGCCCCCGCCTGGGCGCCGCTGCCCGTCCAGTACGCCGACTACGCCATCTGGCAGCAAAGCCTGCTCGGTGACGAAACCGACCCCACCTCGACATCGGCGGCCCAGCTCGCCTACTGGCAGCAAGCCCTGGCAGAGCTGCCCGACCAGCTCGAACTACCCCGCGACCGGCCACAACCCGCGATCCAGTCCTATGCGGGCGGCCGTGTCCCCTTCACCGTCGACACCGCCACCCACGCCGCCCTGGCCGAACTGTCGCGCACCCACGGCGCGACCCTGTTCATGGCCGTGCACACCGCGCTGGCGGTGGTACTCGCCGAACTGTCGGGCACCACCGACATCGCCATCGGGACCCCCGTGGCAGGTCGCGGCGACGCCGTCCTCGACGACCTGATCGGCATGTTCGTCAACACCCTGGTGTTCCGCACCCGAGTCGACGCCGATGCGAGCTTCGCCGAACAGCTGACCCGCCAACGCGACACCGACCTGGCCGCCTTCGCCAACGCCGACATCCCGTTCGAACGGCTCGTGGAAGTACTCAACCCGGCCCGTTCCACCGCCCGCCACCCGCTGTTCCAGGTCGGTCTGTCGTTCCAGAACCTCGCCGAGGTGCGGATGGACCTGCCCGGGATGAGCGTGTCGTCGGTGGAGCTCGACCGTGCGCTGTCCCAGTTCGACCTGCACCTGATCCTGGCCGACCGCTACACCGCCGAGGGTTCGCCCGCCGGCATCAGCGGCTACTGCACCTACGCCACCGACCTGTTCGACGCGGCCACGGCAGCCGGATTCCTGACCCGGCTCACCCGTCTCATCACCGCGGTGGTCACCGACCCCGGCGCGCCCCTGCACACCTTCGACCTGCTCGCCCCCGCCGAACGGGGACAGCTTCTCGACACCTGGAATCACACCGCCCGGCCAGCAGACCCGAGCGCCACCCTGGTCTCGATGCTCGATGCGACCGTGTCCTCGACACCGGATGCCGAAGCCCTCGTAGCCGACGATGTGCGCCTGACCTACGCGGACCTCGACGCGCGAGTGAACCGTCTGGCGCGGTATCTCATCGCGGCAGGCGTCGGCCCGGAATCCCGCGTGGCGCTGGCCATGCGCCGATCGGTCGACCTGGTCGTCGCGATGTACGCGGTCAGCACAGCAGGCGGCGCGTATGTCCCCATCGATCCCGACCAACCACCGGCACGCACCCGACACATCCTGGATACCGCGTCGCCACTGCTGACCCTCACCAGCACGGGCACCTGGCTTGCCGCGACGGACTCGCCGGGAACCTCCGTGCTGTGCGTCGAGCAGTTGGACCTGGCGACGCACAGCCCCGCCCCGATCACCGACCGCGACCGCCGCGCCCCCTTGCGCGCGGCGAATACCGCCTACGTGATCTTCACCTCGGGATCGACGGGCCGCCCGAAGGGTGTGGCCGTCTCCCACGCCGCGATCGTCAACCAGTTGCGGTGGAAGACCACCGAATTCGGCCTCACCGCCCAGGACAGCGTGCTGCTGAAGACCGCTGCCACGTTCGACTTGTCGGTCTGGGAGTTCTGGTGCGCGGCGGTCTGCGGCGGTCGACTGGTGCTCGCCGCACCTGATGGTCACCGGGACCCGACCTACCTCGCCGAGCTGATGCGACGCGAAGAAGTGACGACCCTGCACGTCGTGCCGTCGATGCTCGACACCCTGCTCAACGACACGCTCGCGCCGTCACTGCGCCGTGTGCTGGCCATCGGCGAAACCCTCCCGGTCGCGCTGACTCGCCGATTCGCCACCGTGGCACCGACTATCGCGCTGTTCAACGTCTACGGCCCCACCGAGGCCGCGGTCTCGATCACCAGCCACCGGGTGAGTGCCGCCGACACGACCACCGTCCCGATCGGCAGACCGGTCTGGAACAGCCAGGTCTATGTCCTGGACGCACGACTACGCCCGGTCCCGGTCGGTGTGCCGGGCGAGCTGTACCTGGCAGGCGCCCAGCTGGCCACCGGTTACCTGGGCCGCCCCGACCTCACCGCCGAACGCTTCGTCGCCAACCCGTTCCAGGCGGGCACCCGCCTGTACCGCACCGGCGACCTCGCCGCATGGAACCGACACGGCGAACTCGAATACCGCGGCCGCACCGACTTCCAGATCAAGATCCGCGGATTCCGCATCGAACTCGAGGAAATCGACGCCGTCCTGGGCTCGCACCCCGACGTCGGCGCCACCGTCACCGTCGGTCGCGAGAACCAGGCCGGGGCAACAGTGTTGGTGTCCTACGTGGTCGCCGCGCACGGTCGCGACGTCGACGTGGACAGCCTCCTGCGGTGGGCAAGCCAATCGCTGCCCACCCACATGGTCCCCACCACGATCATGGTCCTCGACGACATCCCCCTGACCACCGTCGGCAAACTGGACCGCGCCGCCCTGCCCGCCCCCGAACTCGCTACCCGCAGCTACCGCGCCCCGGACACGGCCGTCGAACACACGGTCTGCGACATTTTCGCCGACATCCTGCACCTGGACCGCGTCGGCATGGACGACCACTTCTTCGAACTCGGCGGCACCTCCCTGAGCGCCACCCGCCTGTCCACCCAGCTCGGCACCGCGACGGCCGCGACCGTTCCCGTCACCTGGATCTTCACCACGCCCACTCCGGCGGGCATCGTGGCGGCGTTGCGCGCCGAGGGCGCCGACAGTGCGGGCACCGACGCCGCCTTCGACGTCCTGCTGCCGTTGCGCACCGAGGGCACCGGCGAGCCGCTGTTCTGTGTCCACCCCATCAGCGGCATCGCCTGGTCCTTCAGCGGCCTCGCCGCCCACCTCGACCGTCCGCTCTACGGACTCCAGTCTCCGGCGTTGAGTTCGGTCGAGCCCCTCCCGGATTCGATCGAGGAATGGGCTCTGCTGTACCTCAAGGAAATCCGTGCGGTGCAACCCGAAGGCCCGTACCACCTGCTCGGCTGGTCCCTCGGTGGCGTCATCGCGCACGCCATGGCGGTGCAGCTACAGGAAGACGGCGAGGACGTCGCGGTGCTGGCCATGCTGGACAGCACCCTGTCGTCGGCGTCGACGGCCGTCGCCACCCCAGCGACCGCTGCCGATCTGCTCGGCGGGTTCGTCGGCGCCGACGAGGTGGACCTCACCGAACCCGTCGACCTGCACCAACTCGCCCGGACCCTGTTCGAACGCTCCGCCCCGCAGACACCGCTCGACCCCGCCCGCATCGACCGAATCGTCGACGCGGCGATCACCTCGCTCGCCCTCGACGCCGCCTATCGCCCCCGCCGGTTCGACGGCACGATCACCTATTTCACCGCGGCCCAGGACGATCCGACCGGGACCGCCGGTGCGTCGTCGTGGGCCCAGGCAGTGACCGGCTCCGTCGACAACCATCCCGTGGACGCAACCCATTGGCGCATGACCGAGGACCGCGCCCTCGCCGTCATCGCCGACACGCTGGGCTAGCCGAAACCGGATCCGGGCACGTCGAGTGACCCGGATCACTCTTGAGGTTGACCTCGGGTCAAGGTGGAAGCTCATCTCATGACTTCGAACTCGAACATCGCAGCGAACGCCACCAAAACTGTTGCGGCACAGGCTTATCCGAATCTTCAGCAGACCATCGAGGAGATCGTCGACACCGGTTTCGTCGGCCTGCAACTGCGGGTCGACGACGAGCGCGGCGAGTGGGTCGGCAGCGCCGGGCGCAGCGTGCTGGGCGAGCCCGCGACCCCGCCGATCAACGGGCGCGTCCGGATCGGCAGCAACACCAAGACCTTCGTCGCGACCGTGGTCCTGCAGCTGGTGGCCGAGAACAAGATCGCTCTGGACACCCCCGCCGTCGACTACCTGCCCCGGTTCGCACTGGACCCGCGCATCACGGTGAGGATGCTGTTGCAGCACACCAGCGGGATCTTCAACTTCACCGGCGAGGTCTACGAGGACGGGACGACCGCGCCGGGCGTCGTCGCCTGGGGTGGCAAAGAATGGGTCGACAACCGCTTCCTGACCCACGAGGCCGACGAACTGGTGCGGCTGGCCTTGGCCCAGCCTGCCCGATTCGAACCGGGCACCGACTGGAGCTACGCCAACACCAACTACGTACTGGCCAAGCTGCTCATCGAGGCGGTCACCGGCCACCCGCTGGCCGAGGAGATGCAGCGACTGATCCTGGGTCCGCTCGGACTGTCGGACACCGTGGTGCCGGAGACCTCCACCGAGATCGGCGGACCGCACGCCCACGCGTACTACCGCTACGACGACGCCGGTGTGGAGAAGACCGTCGATGTCAGCGTGCAGAACCCCTCCTGGATCTCCAGCGGCGGCGACATGATCTCCACCAGCAAGGACCTGCACACCTTCATCTCCGCGCTGCTGAGCGGCAAGCTGCTGCCCGCCCCGCTGCTGGCCGAGATGCTCACGCCCGAAACCAAGGTCGGCTACGGCCTGGGGGTGTTCGTGCAGAAGACCGCGACCGGCACCGTCATCACCCACAACGGCGGCCACGGTGGTCACGCGGCACTGATGTACAGCACACCCGACGGCACCAAAACCATGACCGCGGCGATGAACTATGTCGACGACGCCGACCTGTCGCTGTCCACGGTGTTCCAGGCTGCCACGCAACGGCTGGTCGACGAGGTGTTCGGCGCCGAGGACTTGACCTCGCCCTCGCATCAAGGTCAACTTTCTCAGTAGGACTACCCCGAGCAGGGCGGACTGAGCAGATGAACAACGGCGTCACGATCGGCCAGGCCGCGGTATTCGCCGGCGTCACGATCAAGACCGTGCGGCACTACGAGAAGAACGGTCTGCTCGAAGAACCAGCGCGCGACAGCTCCGGCTACCGCCGGTACGGCTCGGCCGCGCTGCTGCGGCTGGTGCAGGTCAGAACCCTGGCCGGTGCCGGGGTGCCGCTGGCCGAGATCGGCGCCCTGCTCGACGCCGACGCGGCATCGTTCGCCACCGAGCTGGCCGACGTCGAGCGGCGCCTCACCGAACGGATCGAGGAGTTGATCGCCCGCCGCGACACCCTGCACCGCCTCGCCGACGGCGACCGAACGCTGCTGCCCGACCGTGCGGTGACGCTGCTCGCCCGCCTGCCCGAACTCGGCATCAGCCAGGCAGACATCGCCGCCGCCCGCGAGGGCTGGGTGCTGGCCAGAGCTCTCGTTCCGGAAGGCTTCGACGACTACCTGGCCAATATCGAGAACGCCATCGAAGACCCCGAGTTCCTCGCCGTGTATCGGCGCGCCTCCGAGGCGATGAGCTGGGAGCCCGACGACCCCAGGATCGAGGACCTCGCCACCGCGGTGGCCGAGCACTATCTCGCCAACCCCGATCACCTCGAGATCGTGACCGGGCTACAAGCCGGCACAGAGGCCGCGACACGCTACACATTGATCCGGCACCACGGTGAAGAGCCGGAATCGACCGCGGCTCGGATGTCCACGCTCGTCGAAACGAAACTGCGTGCCGCGGGTGTACGGATTCCCGGACAGAACTCTCGGTGAGGCGCTGCCACCCTCAGATCTGATGCACCCACGCCACGAAGAACAGCCCGCCCGCCGCCGCGAGCACCACCACGATCGGAATCGCCCACCACGAGCGATCACCGCCGAGCACAGTTCGGATCACCCGCAGCTGCAACCGGCCGAACAGGGCGATCGAGCCGACGAACACCGGCGCGATCAGCACGCCCAGCGCCGCGTGCACCGCCCACGCTCCCGCCAAGGTGGGTCCGCCCCAGGAGTTCGCGTACCCATCGGCGGCGACGAGCGGATAAGCCACACCGCGCACCAGAGCCAGCGCGCTGAGCATCGCGAGGAACCAGCCGAGTAGCCCGAGTCCCCCCGACAGCACCGAGTGGATCAGGCAGCGTCCCAGCGAAACATGGTGGGCGCCGACCGGTTCGCGCAGGAGCAGGCGCGGCACCCGCAGCCGGGTCCGTACCCGCGTGAATGCCAGTGGCAGTGCCAGCAGTTCATAGAACGCCGACCGTGCCACCGCGCCGATCACCGCAGCGACCCGGCCGCTGCCAGGTCGTCGAACAGCAACTGGTCGACCGGGGGGACCAGATCGCGGTCGCCGAACCCGAACCAGGCCAGCGCCTCGATTTCACTGCTGGCCGTGAGCACCCCGCGGTAGTCGGCGGTGTAGCACGCCATCCGGACCACAGTGTCGTGCCCGTCGGCGAGCGCGGCCTCGTAGGTGCCGACGTGGACGGCGCTGTCCGGCGTGAGTTCGACGGTCAGTTCCTCGGCGACCTCACGGACCAGGGTCTGCAGGTCGGTCTCGGCGCCTTCGCGTTTGCCGCCGGGAATGAAGAACACGTCCTTGCCGCGTGGACGGGCGCACAGGATGCGACCGTTCTCGATCAGCACCCAGGCCACCGTATCGATGAGCTGCTGTCGCGCAGGTTCCACCACGGCCCGCAGCTTAACCGGGATCGGTGCGACAGTGTTGCTCAGCGTCTGGCACACAGCCGGTGGGAACGCGGTGCGATGTCTGGCGCAGGCGACGGTCAGTGCCCGGGCAGCACGCACACGGTGTCCAGCCCGAGGACGCGATTGAGGCGTCCGAACGCCAGCCAGGAACCGATGCTCATGCTCAGCTCCACCACTTCGGCCTGGGAGTACTCGGCGAACATCCTGACCCAGAATTCGTCGTCGAGGCCGTGATGGTCGGTGGCGTAGCGCTCGGCGTATTCGGCGGCCAGCCGGGTGCGTTCGTCGAACCGGTCGGTGTCACGCCAGTGCGTGACCGCCTCGGGGAATTCCGCTTCGACCTTCTGCCCGTCGCGTTCGGTGCGCCAGTCCTGACAGAACAGGCACCCGTTGATCTGGGCGATCCGCAGCCGGGCCGCTTCGAATTCGCGCAGGCCGAGGGTGGAGTGCTCGTAGACCGACAGCGAGAACGCCGCAGCGGCGACGCCGATGCCGGGCACCATCTCGCCCCACACGTAACCGATGGGATCTTTGCCCTCGGGAATATCGATGATCATCGTGGTGTCCTTCCGAGTTTGCCGACCGCGGCACGCAGCGGCACATCGAGTGCGTCATAGAGACCGGGCGGCGCCTCGTCCAACCAGTCGATGGCATTGACCAAACGTCCTACCGCCGTGGCATTTCCGCCCGCCGCGCGATTGCCGCCCTCGTCGGTCGCTTCCACGCTGACCTCGATGCGCGGCGAGCCCTCGATGATCACCCGGTGGGCGCCGTCACCGTCGGGTGGTGTCGGCCAGTCCGGTGCGCAGCTGGGATGAATGCGGGTGACATGCTCGATCACGATGCGCGCCTGCCCGTCGATGATGCCCTGGACCTCGAACCGCACCGCGCCCTGTGTGCCCGCGTCGAAGGCTCCCATCCGGGTGGTCTGCACCGTCTCGTCGAGGGCGCGCCGGTCGACGGTTTCGCGGATCTCGTCGAGTTCGACACCCAATGCCCTGGCCATCAGCCGAATCTGGCCGCCCCACACCATCGTGGGCACGCTCGCCATGAGCATCGGCGGTTGGTAGTCCATCGGCTGTCCCATGCCGACGAGATAGCGCACCGAGTCGGGTTGGTCGTAGGTGGAGTAGTCGAAGATCTCCTGGCAACGCACCACATCGATGGTGGCGGCGAGCCCGCTGATCAACAGTGGCAGCACATCGTTGCCCCAGCCGGGATCCACGCCGGAGACGAACAGTGAACCACCGCCCGCGGCAATGGCTTCCAGCACCGGTTCGCGCATTTCGGCCGGTGCGTTGCGCGGGTCGTAGAGGGCGTAGAGCGCGGGGGTGACGACGACAGCCCCGGCGCGGATGGCTCGCACGATGTCGGCGAGCGCCTCATCGGGCCGGATCTCTCCGGAAGCCGCGTACACCACCGCCCGCGGACCGGTCGCGAGGAGCGCGTCGATGTCGTCGCTGGCGGCCACCCCCAATTCGGTGTCGAGGCCCGCGAGCGTGCCCGCGTCTCGGCCGACCTTGTCGGGGTTGTGCACGAGCACCCCGGTGAGAACGAGCGCCGGATGGGCAGCCACGGCACGGATGGCCGCGCGGCCGACATTTCCCGTGCCCCAGACGATCGTGGGGATCATCGAGTCACCGTAGCAAGCGCTTGGTTCGGCGTCCGGAGTATCCGAAATCTCAGTCCACGCGCAGGCCGAGCCCGCGTGCGCCGGTCGCCTCGGCGAACCGCTTGACCGCTGCGGCCAGCGTGCGCTTCGGGATTGTGCGACCGTCGAACAGCGACACCAGGAGCTCGTCGTCGACCTGTTCCCAGGTGCCCGCGATCCGGCCGTCGAGCAGCACCAGCGGGGAAATCCAGCCCGCCGTCCTGCTCACCTTCGACCGCTGCTCGGCGGGCAGGAGCACGGTGTCGCCGGTGCCGGGCCCCAGCACGTACTGGTCGAACGGGCCGAGCAGATGGACGCCGCCGTCGAGGGTCGCCGTGGCGAGATCGTCGGCGAACTCGCTCGGAATCCAACCGATCCGCCCCTCGACGTCGACCTCGGTCAGTGCCTCGCCCATGGCCGCGAACCAGCCACGCACCACGGTCTTGCGCACGCTGTTGCGGCTGAGCCACGCGTCGAACGCCTCCGGCGTCGCGGGACCGTACGCGCCGAGATAGGCGCTGATCAGCGTCGGTGCGGCACTCTCGGGTTCGGGTAAGCCCTTCCATCCGGGAGTCAGGCCGGCCGGTGCGGTGAAGGTGACCTTGCTGCCGCGGGCGGGACCGTGGCACAGCGCGCCCTGCCAGGCCAACGGCTTGAGCACCGCACCCCACCCGGACCGCAACTGCTCGCCGAGATGGGCGAAGCCGGGTTCGGCGAGCACCGCCTCGACCAGTTCGTCACGGGTCAGGACCTGATCGGCCAGGACCCCGGACACCACCTCCACCAGCGCGGCCACCTGCTCAGGGGTCGCACCGAAAGTCTTCTGCCACGACGGTTTCTCCCACGTGCGAGCCGAGCCGATCAGCGACAGCGCCGCCGCCGCCTGCTCGGGCACCATCGCGTGCAGCGTGCCGCGCATCGCCCAGGTCTTCATCAGCGTGCCCACACCCAATGCCTCGCCGACACCGAGGGCGCGGGCATCCGAACTTCGCACCGCGACAGCCGTTTCCGCCGCCGACGCCACCTGCGCCTGCACCCCGGCCAATCTGGCCGCGACAGCCTCCGCGGAGCCCCCGGTCGGTGCCGCGACGTACTGACGACCCAGCCGCCAGGCGAACACCTGATCCCATCCGACACTCAGCATGCGTCCCCGTCCCCGTGACCGATCCCGTTGGATCTGCCCATCAGATCAGATCACTCCGACACGGTCGGGCTAGCTCGCCTCACTGCGGCGGGTGGCGACGCGGCGCAAGGCCGCGCGTAATCCCGCGAACTCGTCCTCGCTGATCCGGTCGACGAAGAAATTGAGAACCAGGTCGGACCGACCGCCGACACCGAGCGCTTCGTGCATCAGCCGGGCGCTGTATTCCTCGCGGGTCACCGTCGGCCAGTACCGGTACGCGCGCCCCTCGCGCTCGCGGGCCAGCCAGCCTTTGCGGTGCAGATTGTCCATGGTCGACATCACGGTGGTGTAGGCGATGTCGCGCTCGGTCGCGAGTTCGTCGAACAGTTCGCGCACCGTGGTCGTGTCCACATCGCGATCCCACAGCCGATCCATCAGCACTGCCTCGAGATCCCCGAAACCACGCACCGCCGACCGACTCCTTCACCTTGCCCGAACCGGCTTCACAGTACCGGCACGCCATCG
Organism: Nocardia salmonicida; assembly: GCF_036142455.1. Lineage (NCBI taxonomy): Bacteria > Bacillati > Actinomycetota > Actinomycetes > Mycobacteriales > Nocardiaceae > Nocardia > Nocardia salmonicida. The sequence continues at coordinate 2,319,893 of NZ_CP108014.1, read as the reverse complement.
GTGAGAGTTGCGAGCATGGCAATGGCAAGGAGGGAAAACCACTCCTTGCCACCTCTAATCTATAGCGCACCCCGGGGCTTGCGGCAAGGCCCCGGTCGTGCTGCACAATCTCTCGGCGAGCCCGCAACCTGCGGAAATCTGGTCGAAGGGGAGTATTCGATGATCGACGTGATCGTGGCAGGCGGTGGACCGACCGGCATGATGCTGGCCGCCGAGTTGAGGCTGCACGGGGTACAGGTGGTGCTGCTGGAAAAGGATGCCGAGCCGACGAAGATCGTTCGTTCGCTCGGTCTGCACGCGCGCAGTATCGAAATCATGGACCAGCGCGGCCTGCTCGACCGGTTTCTCGCACTCGGGCGCAAGCACCCGGTCGGCGGCTTCTTCGCCGGCATCCCCAAACCCGCACCCGAGCGACTCGACACCGCCCACCCGTTCGTTCTCGGCATCCCACAACCTCTCACCGACCAGCTGCTCAGCGAGCACGCCACCGAGCTCGGGGTCGAGATCAGGCGTGGCGCCGAAGTGGTCGGGTTCGGGCAGCACGACGACGTGGTCACGGTCGAACTGGCCGACGGCACACAGCTGAGTGCGCGCTACCTCGTCGGTTGCGATGGCGGCCGCAGTACCGTGCGCAGGCTGCTCGGCGTCGCGTTTCCCGGTGAGCCGAGCCGAGTCGAGACACTGCTCGGCGAAATGGAACTGACCGCGTCACCGGAAACGATCACCGAGGTGATGGCCGAAGTCCGCAAGACCCAGTTGCGCTTCGGCGCGATGCCGCTGGGCGGCGGGGTCTACCGCGTGGTCGCCCCCGCGGACGGCGTCGCCGAGGATCGGACGGCTCCACCCACCTTCGACGAATTCACACAGCAGCTCGTCGCCACCGCCGGTACCGACTTCGGGGTGCACTCACCACGGTGGCTGTCGCGCTTCGGCGACGGCACCCGTCAGGCCGAGCACTACCGCGTCGGCAGCGTACTGCTGGCAGGCGACGCGGCCCACATCCACCCGCCCGCCGGTGGGCAGGGCCTCAACCTCGGCGTCCAGGACGCGTTCAACCTCGGCTGGAAACTGGCCGCGCAGATCAACGGATGGGCGCCACCTGGCCTGCTCGACACCTACGAGACCGAACGTCACCCGGTGGCCGCCGACGTCCTCGACAACACCCGCGCTCAGATGGAGCTGATGTCGCTGGACCCTGGTCCGCAGGCGGTGCGCAGGCTGGTGTCGCAACTGATGGACTTCGACGACGTGAGCCGCTATCTCACCGAGAAGATCATCGCCATCGGCATCCGCTACGACTTCGGCGAGGGCGATCCCCTGCTCGGTCGGCGACTGCGCGACATCGCCTTGAAACGTGGTCGCCTCTACGCGCAGATGCACGTGGGCCGCGGGCTGCTGCTCGACCAGACCGGGCGCCTGTCGGTGCGGGGATGGGCGGATCGTGTCGACCACATCGTCGATGTCAGCGAAGAACTCGACGCCCCCGCGGTACTGCTGCGCCCGGACGGGCATGTGGCGTGGGTCGGGGACGAGCAACAGGACCTGCTCGCCCACCTGCCGGTCTGGTTCGGCGGGGCGGAAGGTTCTTGACCATCAGTGCGTGTCGACGTGGTTGCGCAGAGTCGCTGTCGCCCGGAATCATCGGCGTATGAGGTTGGCAGGGGTGGCCCGATGACCGAGCTCGACACGTTCACCACCTTCCGGCCACTGCTGTTCACGATCGCCTACGAAATCCTGGGCTGCGCCGCCGATGCCGAAGATGTGTTGCAGGACAGCTACCTTCGCTGGCGCGAAGCGACGGAGGTGACGCATCCGCGCGCGTATCTGGTGCAGATCGTCACCCGTCAGTCGATCAACCATCTCCGCTCGGTCCGGCGGCGCCGCGAGGACTACGTCGGCACCTGGCTGCCCGAACCGATCCGCACCACGCCCGATGCCGGCCACGACGTGTTGCTGGCGGAGTCGGTGTCGATGGCGATGTTGCTCGTGCTGGAAACCCTCGGTCCCACCGAGCGTGCGGTGTTCGTCCTGTCGGAGGTGTTCGGGCACAGCCACCGCGAGATCGCGGACATGATCGACAAATCCGACACCGCCGTGCGGCAGATCGCTCACCGAGCCCGCGCGCACGTCGCGGCTCGGCGCCGACGCTTCCGACCCGACTCCGACACCAGCCGGGCGGTGATCGGCCGTTTCCTGCTCGCCGCCCACACCGGCGATGTCGGCGCCCTGCTAGAGGTGCTCGCGCCCGACGTCGTCGAGATCTCCGATGGCGGCGGCCGCGTCTCCGCCGCACGCCGCCCGATCATCGGCGCCGAGTCCGTCGCGCGGTTCATGATCGGGCTGACACAGAACTCGATGGCGGGCGCGACTGTCGAATTCGGCAGTTTCAACGCCCAACCCGCGGTGCTCGTCCGGTCGACGGACGGCGACCTGGACACGGTGCTGGTGGTCGAGATGATCGACGACCTCATCACCGGCCTCTATGCGGTCCGCAATCCCGACAAACTGCAGACGGTCGATGTCATCCGGTCCCTCGACATCTCCGCCGGCCTGCCCTGATCGCGTGCTGTGACCGAGGGCACAACGCTGCCGTGTCACGCTCGAACCCCGGGCGGTGTCTCCGAGAGTGTCCAGCAAGTGCAGCGGAACGAAAGGACCATCCCCATGAAGGTCATCCTCGTGTGCAAGTCGGTGTCGCACGGCAACACCCAGCGCGTCGCCGAGGCCATGAACCAGGTGCTCGGCGGCTGGGTCCTCGCCCCCGCCGACGTCGACCCGGCCGAGCTCGCCGACTGCGACCTCGTCGGCTTCGGTTCGGGTATCTACACCATGGCTTTCCACCCGGAACTGCGCCGATTCGTCGCCGCGCTGCCGAGCGGGCACCAGGGCAAGGCGTTCGTCTTCGGCACTAGCGGATTCCCGGAAACGCCGATTCGCCGCTATGTCACCACCTTGACCCGCGACATCGAGCGCAAGGGCTTCGACGTGATCGACGCCTTCGACTGCCGCGGCTTCGACACCTGGCTACCGCTGCGCCTGGTCGGCGGCATCCACAAAGGCCACCCCGACGCCGCCGACCTCACCGCCGCCCGCGCGTTCGCCGAAAATTTGCGCGCAAAGACCACCGCCGCGCCCTGACCCGACCGAACTCGTCATACCCCGATGCGAACATATGTTCGTGTCCGATTCCGTCGCCCCCCGTCCCCCGCGTATCCAGTCCCGCGCCGAGGCCTCGATCCTGCACGCCGACCTCGACTCGTTCTACGCCTCGGTCGAACAGCGTGATCAGCCGTGGCTGCGCGGCAAACCGGTCATCGTGGGCGGCGGGGTGGTGCTGGCGGCCAGTTATGAGGCCAAGGCGTTCGGTATCCGCACTCCCATGAACGCGGGGCAGGCGCTGCGGTTGTGTCCGCACGCGATCGTCGTGCCGCCGCGGATGTCGGCCTATGCCGAGGCGAGCAAGGCGGTTTTCGCGGTATTCCACGACACCACTCCCGTGGTGGAGGGGATCTCGATCGACGAGGCGTTCCTCGACGTCAGTGGGCTACGCCGGATCAGCGGGGAGCCGATCGAGATCGGCCACCGATTGCGCGCGCAGGTCGCCGCGCAGGTCGGCCTGCCCATCTCGGTGGGCATCGCGCGCAACAAGTTCCTCGCCAAAGTCGCCTCCGCCGTCGCCAAACCCGACGGATTACGCCTCGTCGAACCCGGCAAAGAACTCGACTTCCTGCACCCACTGCCGGTGGAGCGATTATGGGGCGTCGGCAAAGTCACGTCGGCGACCCTGCACGCCAACGGCATCACCCGCATCGGCCAGCTCGCCGAACTCGGCGAACCGCATCTGCGCGCGATCCTCGGTCCCGCGGCGGCCCGTCACCTGTTCGCGCTGTCCTGGGCGCGCGATCCACGCCACGTGGAAACCGGCAAACGACGCCGCTCGATCGGCGCTCAACGCGCCCTCGGTCGCCGCCCCCGCGCGCCCGAGGAGATCGCCGCCTACCTCGACGGCCTCACCGACCGACTCGGCCGCCGCCTACGCGCCGCCGACCGCGTCTGCCGAACAGTGGTGCTGCGCTTACGTTTCGACGACTTCACCAGGGCCACCCGCTCCCACACACTCGTCGAAGCCACCGATTCCTCCACCGCGATCCGCCATGCCGCTCGCCTGCTCCTGCACACCGCCCAACCCCTGATCACCGAACGCGGCATCACCCTGATCGGTTTCTCGCTGACCAACCTCGACGACGCCGACACCATGCAACTCACCCTGCCACTCGAGGCGCGCGCCGAGAACACCCTCGACGCCACCCTCGACGACTTGCGCCGCCGCTTCGGCTCCACCGCCGTCACCCGCGCCGCACTTCTGCGCAGCGGCGAAGGCATTTCGGTCCCGATGTTGCCCGACTGACCCCGAATTCGCGCTCGAGCCCAAGGTGCGGCATCCTGACTGCCCGGGGGGCTTCGGCGACAGCTGTCCTCCGACCATCGATTCCCGAAGAGGACAACCGCGATGCATTACGCCGTCATCGGCTTCTTGACCCTTGCCCTGTGGGTGTACTGCCTGGTCGACATCATCACCAGCCCCGACGCGGGCATCCGGCACCTTCCGAAGATGGGCTGGATCATCGTCGTCGTTCTCGTTCCCACGATCGGCGCGCTGCTGTGGTTGTTCGCGGGCAGGCCGGTCGGGGAGTCGCGTCCTGCGTCGAATACCTCTTTCGGCGAATACGACCGTCCGGGCCGCCGGGTGGCGTCGAATCCCGACGACGACGAGGCCTTCCTGCGCGGCCTGCGCGAGCGTGCCGAACAACAACGTCGCGAAGCCCGCAGGCAACAGGAAGAACGCGACCAGGACCCGGCCTGATCACCCGAAAAGCGCTTGGCCGGTCGCGGATCTAGGTGCGCTGGTCGTGTCTGGCCGCCCGGAACAGCGACCTCGTCCCGAACAGCGAACTGTCGAACCGCTTGCCCGCGTCCGGTTCCCGGTGATAGCGCTCGATGCGCAGCACCTCGTTGCGGGAACCGAAGATGAACGGCACCCGCTGATGTACCTCGGCCGGGGGAACCTCCATCATCCGCTCGTGTCCGGTGGTTGCCGCCCCACCCGCCTGCTCGACGATGAACGCGATCGGATTCGCCCCGTACAGCAGCGAAACACGTCCCGGCAGCGCGGGATTGCGGGTATCGCGCGGGTATAGATACAGCCCGCCCCTGGTCAGGATGTGGAACGTGTCGGCCACCAGCGACGCCACCCACCGCATATTGAAATCGCGTCCGCGCGGGCCCTCCACACCTTCCAGGCACTCGAGTACGTACCTGCGCACCGGCCGCTCCCAGAACCGCTCATTGGCGGCATTGATCGCGAATCCCGAAGTGTCCTGCGGGATTCGCATCTGCGGGTGGGTCAACACGAACGCCCCGATCTCCCGATCGAGGGTGAACCCGTCGACCCCGCTGCCGGTGGTGAGCACCAGCATGGTCGCGGGCCCGTACAGCGTGAACCCCGCGCACACCTGCTCCACGCCCCGTTGCAGGAAGTCGGTCTCGGTGGGTTCGGCGTCGCCGGCGACCACCGCGTCCGGCGCCCGCAGAATGCTGAAAATCGAACCGACCGGCAGATTCACGTCGATGTTGCTCGACCCGTCCAACGCGTCATAGGCCAGCAGATACTTTCCCCTCCGCTGAGCAGCGGGCAACACCGTCGCGTGCTGCTCGGACAACAGCCCCGATAAATGCCCGGACCACTGCGTCTGCCCCACCATGATCTCGTCGGTCAGCACATCGAGCCGCCCACTCACCGATGACTCGTCGTCGACCCCCGACCCGATGATCGCCCCACGCGTCACCTGATTGGCAATGATCTTCGCCGCCGTAGCCACCACATTGACCAGCGCGGAGAATTCCCCCGACGAACCGGGATGCCGATGTTCTTCCTCGATCGTGTAGCGAGTAAGCGTTTTCAGCCCATTCGGCATTCGGCAACAACCCCCTGCGAAATCCGGTGTGTCCCTTGCCCTTTCCAGAATGGCTCACAACCCGCCCACAATCAATGTGAACTCTCCCGACACCACCCGCGATCCCATCCCGCACAAGTCGCTGTATCTCGATCGGCCTTCGTGCTTGACCTTGCCCCTGGGGGCAGCGTTTACATTCGCTGCATGAGGATCGGAGAGCTTGCGCGGCTGGCTCAGCTCAGCCCCAAGGCCATCAGGCGGTACGAGGCTTTGGGGCTGGTCGCGCCGGAACGCCACCCCAACGGCTTCCGTGAATACGACGACCACACCGTCCGACTGGTGCAGGAAATCCGATCCCTGAATCGCCTGGGAATCCCGGTGGAGGAGACACGCCCGTTCCTGGACTGCCTGGCCACCGGCAGCGAACATGTAGACGACTGCCCCGCCTCACTGGCCGAGTACCAGCGCACCATCGACGCGCTGAACACCGAAATCGAAGCACTGACCGCCCGCAGAGACGCCCTCGCCGGTCGACTCCGCGACGCCGCCCACCGCCACACCACCACTCGAATGCTCCCGTGGCCGGAGGCGGTCTTTGCGCGGCAGCCTCCATCGGGCCGCGACGGGACGATCGACGGCCACGTCGAACAACCACACGACCACCCCACCGAACCGAAGGAATCATGATGACTCAGAGTTCTGCGATCGCCGACACCGTCGCGGTCACCGATGAAACATTCGACCGCGACGTTCTCGCCCACCCCGGCCTCGTGCTCGTGGATGTCTGGGCCACGTGGTGCCCGTCGTGCAAGATGATCGCGCCGGTGCTGGCCGAGGTCGCCCGCGAACGCGCGGACACCCTCACCGTTCGCACTCTCAACGCCGACGAGAACCCGCTCACCGCGCGCAACTACCAAGTCATGGCGGCGCCGACGCTGCTGCTCTTCCGCGACGGCCAACTGCTGCGGACCCTCGTCGGGGCACGATCCAAGGCTCGGCTCCTCACCGAGTTGGACGACGCAGTGAGCCGCTGATCCCAGTAGACGACTGTCGGCGCCGTCGGTACGGTCGTCGCCAGGCGCGGTCGCCGCCTGGGGACAGTCGAATGAAGGGGTGGGACATGGCAACTGCGGTGAAACTGGCGGGGGATGCGCTCGAATTGCCAGGCGGTGTCCGGGTGACGTTCGTGCGGACCTTGCGACTGCCGGAGACCGGAACCTACCCGTTGCCGCCCGGCCTCGGCACCTTCCCGCTGCGACGGGTCGCCGACTATCCCGACACTGTGCCCGAGGAATGGCGCGAACGCGGTGGGGTGATGTTGCCGGTCTACCAGCGCGAAGCCATGTGGTTGCGCTTCTCCGCCCCTGCACCGACCGCGCTGAAGGTCGCTGTCGGCAAAGTCTGCGCGGTCTCGGGTAAGCCGTGGAGCGACACGCTCTCGAAGGATCCGCAGAACTACCTCGCGCTGCCCGAACAGCCGTGGCTGGACGGAATCAATTCAGGACAGGGAATCGTCCGCCAGTTCGTCGCGGTGCCGATGGGTCTCGGCGCGACCGTCGAAGGTCAGGTCACCGGCGTCGAACAGTGGGGTGGGGTGCAGTTGTCGGTGCACGGGCTGGCCGACGCCGCGCGAGAAGTGTGGGAGCAGCAGCAGCGCGCACGGCAGCAGCACTTGCGAGCCGCACCGGCCCCGGTCGCCCAACCGCCGTGGGCGTCGTCAGCCGCCTACGGCGCAGCGCCCTATGGTGGGCCGACGCCCGTCAGCGCGCCCGGCGGTCCTCCGCGGGGCGCAGCGCCAGCAGGTCTGCCCGTGGCCAGGAAGATGGGCCTGGGCGCCGGTGGCACGATGCGCCAGGAGATCTACGCAGATACCCGCCCCGTCGACGACTACCGCCCCGACGCCGACGGCAGGGTTTTCGTCCATCTCGCCTCCGCCGCCGAATGGCAGCAGATCACCGGCGAACCCGCGCCGCCGACCCCGATCACCGCCCAGGCGTATGCCGCGAACGGCCTGCCGTGGTTCGACTACTACGCCGCCGACGCCGACGACCTACCACCCTCGACCGAGCTCGCCGACGTGAAACCGACCGGCAACTGGCTCGCCGACGAACACCCCGATCCGCCCATCGGATACGGCCTTCCGGTGATTCCACTGGGCGACAACGCCGTGAAGGACGGCAACTGGTAGCACCGCACCCCGACCCCGCGCCTCACGCGAAACCCCTCGATCATTGTCGGTGGCGTGTGCCACGATCTCGCCCATGACCGAACCCTCACACCTGCTCGCCGAGCATCGCCTAGTCCTGGCGCTCGATTACGGCCAGTTCACCCTGCACGGCGGGGAGGGTGAGGAAGACGTCGAACTCGCACTGCTGGACGCCGCGCTGGCGGACAGACCGGCGGCGGGAGACGGGCACACCGTCGTGGTCCTCAGCCCGCACCAGAACAACTTCGACATGCCGATCCACGTCCAGGTGTGGGATCGGCGACCGGCCGACGAGGGCGACTGGCAACAGGTCAGCGAAGCCCGACTACACATCGCCGAGCACGGACTGAACATCAGTTCACCCATCGACGGCTGGGCCGACGCACCCGTGCCGCGCGGCGACTACATCGCCGAGATCGCCGGAACGGGTTTCGTCAACTACGGCTGGCCCGGCGACACCACCCCTGGCGATCGCTGGCGAATCCGGCTGTGGCCCGACGACGGCACTGCGCTTCGGCCGGCCCAACAGTGGGACATGCCCGGCTACGGAATCCCCGCAAACAGCGAACCACCACCGCCTGCGCCTGCCCCGAATCTGCCCGAGCCCGAATCGAACTGGCAGGAGGAACTCCGCACCGAGGCCGAAGCCAGAGACCGGGCAGCATGGGGTGGCGACCCGATTGCAGCTTTTGCCGATACCTATAACGGACGCGAACTCGCGGGCTACGACCGTGCCCTGGCGGAGTCGATCGCGGCCATGAACGCCGCCCAATTGCGCCGACTGGCGCAGTACTGCGCCCAGAGTGCCTACGACATGGCAGGTCTCAGCGATCGTCCCTGGGTGCGCCCAGCGCTGGACGCGCTCCGATCGGGCGCACCCCTGCCCGAACCCTTCCACGACAACAGCGCCGCGTTCGCACGGCTCGACCAAGACCAGTACGGACCCGACGAGGCACGCTTCGAGAGCACCGTCGTGTGGGAGCGATCCACGGACCCCGCCCCGAAACCGAACCCGTACGACCACGGTGAGATCAGTCGCCCACACTTCGCGCTCAACACGGTCTTTCACGCGCGACATGCCGATCCGCTACAGGGCGCGCTCTCCGCGCTCAACGAAGCCGCGATCACCTACGGCGCACACGTCGAGAGCTTGTTCACCGGCATCCGTCGCGAGTTCGAGCTACCCCCGCGACGGTCGTGAGCGCAGACCCGGCCAGGCGCTGATCGCCGCCTATACCACTGCGCGACTGGTCGATCCGACGAACCTGCCACGGTGGCGCCACCCCCGGACGTACGATCCGAGCGTGGCCGAATCCAATGGTTCCACCCCTCTGCGTGTGCTGGTCTACAGCAACGATGCCGATACCCGCCAACAGGTGATCCTGGCGCTGGGTCGCAGGCCGCGCGCCGATCTACCCGAGCTCGACTTCTTCGAGGTCGCCACCGCGCCGGTGGTCATCGAGCAGATGGATGCCGGTGGGATCGATCTGGCCATCCTCGACGGCGAATCCGCCCCGACCGGTGGCCTCGGCATCGCCAAGCAACTCAAGGACGAGATCGACCAGTGCCCGCCGGTGGTCGTGCTCACCGGTCGCCCCGATGACGCCTGGCTGGCCAACTGGTCGCGTGCCGAGGCCGCCGTCTCGCACCCGATCGACGCCATGCAGCTCACCAACGCGGTCGCGGCGGTCCTGCTCGCCCGCTGACCGGTAGCGGCCGGACATCGTCCCGAACCGTCGGATAGTTCGCTTCGTACCTTTCTGCCTATCACCACTGGTAACGCCAGCGGTTCGCTGCCGCATGCCCGTAGGCGATTACCCCCGTATCGCTCATGAATCGCGGTACCGATATCGATCAAACCCCACCCCGGAAACGTGCGGCGGAGCCCCGAAACGGCGGTACTCTGTGCTCTAGCTCACACGAGCACGGGCACTTGTATAACGCTCCGCCATCGCTGCACAGCCTTGCGCGAGCCCCCGTTCGGCGGACAACGTTGTCGGCCCCGTCTCGCCGAAAGCTGCCGTCCGCGGCCGGGCCACACGGCTCGGCCTGCTCCAGCGAGGAGGGGAAGTGCAGTCGTGAACATCGAGGTGCCCGCACTCGTACTCGGCGCCATCGCCGCGGCGTTCGCGGTGTTCTCCGTCATCATGGCGTCGCTGATCGGCCCGAAACGCTACAACCGGGCCAAACTCGAACCCTATGAATGCGGCATCGAGCCGACCCCGCACGCCATCGCCGGTGGCCCGGGAAATGCAGCAGGACAGCGCTTTCCGGTGAAGTACTACCTGACAGCGATGCTGTTCATCATCTTCGACATCGAGATCGTGTTCCTCTACCCGTGGGCAGTGCATTTCGACACGCTCGGGCTGTTCGGTCTCGCCGCGATGGCGCTGTTCATCGTCAATGTGTCTGTCGCCTACGCCTACGAGTGGCGTCGCGGCGGCCTCAGCTGGGAATGAGTGGGAAAAAATGGGTCTCGAAGAGAAACTGCCCAGCGGGTTCCTGCTGAGCACGGTCGAAGATTTCGCCGGCTACCTGCGTAAGGGCTCGGTCTGGCCCGCGACGTTCGGGTTGGCGTGCTGCGCGATCGAGATGATGGCCACCGGTGCCGGACGATTCGATATCGCCCGCTTCGGCATGGAAGCGTTCCGCGCCTCACCGCGCCAGGCCGACCTGATGATCGTGGCGGGCCGGGTGAGCCAGAAGATGGCGCCGGTGCTGCGGCAGGTCTACGACCAGATGACCGAACCGAAATGGGTGCTGGCCATGGGGGTCTGCGCGTCCTCGGGTGGCATGTTCAACAACTACGCCATCGTGCAGGGTGTCGACCACATCGTCCCGGTCGACATCTACCTGCCCGGCTGCCCGCCACGCCCGGAGATGCTGCTCAACGCGATCCTGGCGTTGCACGCGAAAATCGCCGAGATGCCGATGGGCGTCAACCGCGAGGAAGCTATCCGCGCCGCCGAAGCCGCCGCGCTGGCCAGCACGCCGACCATCCGGATGGAGGGGCTGCTGCGATGACCTTCGATTCCCCCGACAGCACCGACAACCCGCCGGGACAAGAAGTTCCGGAGGAATCACCCGCACAGCCGCAACCGAAACCGGCCGAGGACGAGGTGATCGGTACCCGCCGCGGCATGTTCGGCGTCGCCGGCACCGGTGATACCTCCGGCTACGGCGGCCTGGTCACCCCGGTCGCGTTGCCCGCGGGCACCCCGCCCCCGTACGGCGGTTGGTTCGACGCTTTCGTCGGCACATTGCGCGCCGCACTCGTGGGACGAGTCATCGCCTTCGACACCGTGATCGAGAAGATCGTGGTGTTCCGCGACGAACTCACCCTGCACGTGAAGCGCGAACATCTCGTCGCCGTCGCGAGCACGCTGCGCGACGACAGCACCCTGCGATTCGAGCTGTGCCTCGGTGTCGACGGCGTGCACTATCCCGACGACGAAGGCCGCGAACTGCACGCGGTCTATCACTTGAAGTCGATCACCCACGGTCGGCGCGTGCGCGTGGAAGTGTCCGCGCCCGATGCCGATCCGCACATTCCGTCGCTGTTCTCGGTCTATCCGACGACCGACTGGCACGAACGCGAAACCTACGACTTCTTCGGCATCCTCTTCGACGGGCACCCCTCCCTGACCCGCATCACCATGCCCGACGACTGGCGCGGCCATCCGCAGCGCAAGGACTACCCGCTCGGCGGGATCCCGGTGGAGTACAAGGGCGCGCGCATACCGCCGCCCGACGAGCGGAGGACCTACAGCTGATGACCGACACCGACTTCCGCCGCGACGAACCACCGGTAGTGACCGTCGCAGGCCAAGACTGGGACCAGGTCAGCGAAGTGATCGACGGCGGCGCCGAAGAACGCATCGTGGTGAACATGGGCCCACAGCATCCGTCCACGCACGGGGTATTGCGCCTGATCCTCGAGATCGAAGGCGAAACCGTCACCGAGGCCCGCTGCGGCATCGGCTACCTGCACACCGGTATCGAGAAGAACCTGGAATTCCGCAACTGGACCCAGGGCGTCACCTTCGTGACCCGGATGGACTACCTGTCCCCGTTCTTCAATGAAACCGCCTACTGCCTCGGCGTGGAGAAACTGCTCGACATCACCGAGCAGATCCCCGAACGCGCCACCGTGGTGCGAGTGCTACTGATGGAGCTCAACCGCATCTCCTCGCACCTGGTGGCGCTGGCAACCGGCGGCATGGAACTGGGCGCGCTCACCCCGATGCTGTTCGGCTTCCGGGAACGCGAGCTCATCCTCGACGTCTTCGAAACCATCACCGGCCTGCGGATGAACCACGCCTACATCCGCCCCGGCGGACTGGCCCAGGATCTGCCCGACGACGGCGTCACCAAAGTCCGCGAACTCCTCGACCTGCTGCCCGGTCGGCTCCGCGATATGGAGCATCTGCTCAGCGCCAACCCGATCTGGAAGAAGCGCACCCAGGACATCGGCTACCTCGACCTCACCGGCTGCATGGCCCTCGGCATCACCGGCCCTGTCCTACGCGCCACCGGGCTGCCACACGACCTGCGCAAATCGGATCCGTACTGCGGCTACGAGAACTACGAATTCGACGTCCCGACCACCACCGGCTGCGACTGCTACGGCCGCTACATCATCCGGGTCGCCGAGATGACCGAGTCGATCAAGATCGTCGAACAGTGCCTGGACAAGTTGCGGCCCGGCCCGGTGATGATCGACGACAAGAAGATCGCCTGGCCCGCCGACCTGGAACTGGGCCCCGACGGTCTCGGCAACTCACCCAAGCACATCGGCAAGATCATGGGCACCTCCATGGAATCGCTGATCCACCACTTCAAGCTCGTCACCGAAGGCATCAGAGTGCCTGCGGGGCAGGTGTATACGGCGGTCGAGTCCCCGCGCGGGGAACTGGGTGTGCACATGGTCAGCGACGGCAGCACCCAGCCCTACCGGGTGCACTACCGCGACCCCTCGTTCACCAACCTGCAAGCGGTGGCAGCGATGTGCGAGGGCGGCATGGTCGCCGACGTCATCGCCTCCGTCGCCAGCATCGACCCCGTCATGGGCGGAGTAGACCGATGAGCACTGAAAACCCCACCAGCACACCGATTCTCCTGAGCCTCAGCACCCGTCCCGAACCGTATTCGCCGCATGTGCGCGAACGTCTCGAACTGGACGCGAAGGAGATCATCACCCGCTATCCGCACCCCCGCTCCGCCCTCCTTCCCCTGCTGCACCTGGTGCAAGCCGAGGAAGGCTACGTGACCGGCACCGGCATCGACTTCTGCGCCGATCACTTGAACCTCACCGGCGCCGAAGTGACTGCGGTCGCCACGTTCTATTCGATGTACCGGCGCACCCCCACCGGCGACTACCACGTCGGCGTGTGCACGAACACCCTCTGCGCGATCCTCGGCGGCGACGCGATCTATGAAGCGCTGCAACAACATCTGGATGTCAAGCACGGCGAAACGACCTCCGACGGCGCCATCACCCTCGAACACATCGAATGCAACGCCGCCTGCGACTACGCCCCGGTCATGATGGTGAACTGGGAATTCTTCGACAACCAGACCCCCGAATCGGCACTCGCCATCGCCGACGCACTCCGCGCGGGCCACCAGGTCCGCCCGACCCGCGGCGCACCACTGTGCACGTTCCGCGAGACCGCTCGAATTCTCGCCGGATTCCCCGACGAACGCCCCGGCGCCCTCGAAGGGGCACCGGGCGCACCCACCCTGGTAGGGCTCGAAGCTGCTGCGGCAGAGAATGACTCGGCAGGGGGACCGCGATGACGACGCTCACCCCCGTCCTCAGTGAACACTGGGCCAGCCCGCGGTCATGGACCCTGGAAAGCTACCGCGCCACCGGCGGCTACGACGGACTCCGCGCCGCCCTGCGGATAACGCCCGACGAGGTGATCCAGACCGTCAAAGACTCGGGTCTGCGCGGTCGCGGCGGGGCGGGCTTTCCCACCGGGATGAAATGGTCGTTCATCCCACAGGGCCCCGGCCCCGACGGCACGACGAAACCGCACTACCTCGTCGTCAACGCCGACGAATCCGAACCCGGCACCTGCAAAGACATTCCGTTGATGCTGGCCACCCCGCACACTCTCATCGAAGGCATCGTGATCGCCGCGTATGCCATCAGGGCCGCGACCGCGTTCATCTATGTTCGCGGCGAAGTGGTGCCGGTGCTGCGCCGACTCCAAGCCGCCGTAGCCGAGGCCTACGCGGCGGGCCTGCTCGGCCACGACATCCTCGGTTCGGGCTTCGATCTCGACTTGATCGTGCACGCCGGTGCGGGCGCCTACATCTGCGGCGAGGAAACCGCCCTGCTCGATTCCCTCGAGGGCAGGCGCGGACAGCCCCGACTGCGCCCACCGTTCCCCGCCGTCGCGGGCCTGTACGCATGCCCGACGGTGGTCAACAATGTCGAATCCATCGCCAGCGTGCCCTCGATCCTGCGCAACGGCACCGAATGGTTCCGCTCGATGGGCAGCGAGAAGTCACCCGGTTTCACCCTGTACTCCCTGTCTGGACATGTCGCCCGCCCCGGCCAGTACGAGGCCCCGCTCGGAATCACCCTGCGTGAGCTGCTCGACTACGCGGGCGGCGTGCGAGCCGGGCACAGCCTCAAGTTCTGGACGCCCGGCGGCTCGTCGACACCGATGTTCACCGACGAACACCTCGACGTGGCCCTCGACTACGAAGGCGTCGCCGCCGCCGGATCCATGTTGGGCACCAAAGCCCTCCAGATCTTCGACGACACCACCTGCGTGGTACGCGCTGTCCTTCGCTGGACCGAGTTCTACGCCCACGAATCCTGCGGCAAGTGCACACCGTGCCGTGAAGGCACCTACTGGCTCGTGCAATTGCTGCGCCGGCTCGAAGCGGGCCGAGGCACCGAAGCCGACCTGGACAAGCTCGCCGACATCGCCGACAACATCAACGGCAAATCGTTCTGCGCGCTCGGTGACGGCGCGGCCAGCCCGATCTTCTCCTCGCTGAAGTACTTCCGCGAGGAATACCTCGCGCATCAGCGACTCGGCGGCTGCCCGTTCGACCCGGCCGCCTCGACCGTGTGGGCACCAGCGAAAGAGGACCGATGACAGCCATCGCACCAGGCAACAGCAGCGGTGTGGTGCCCACCGACATGGTGAGTGTCACCATCGACGACACCACCATCGAGGTGCCCGTCGGCACCCTGCTGATCCGTGCCGCCGAACTGATCGGCGTGCAGATCCCCCGCTTCTGCGACCACCCTCTGCTCGACCCCGTCGGCGCGTGCAGGCAGTGCCTCGTCGAAGTCGAAGGGCAGCGAAAGCCGGTCGCCTCGTGCACGATCCCCGTCACCGACGGCATGATCGTGCGCACCCAGATCAGCTCGCCGGTCGCCGAAAAGGCCCAGCGCGGGGTGATGGAGCTGCTGCTCATCAACCACCCGCTGGACTGCCCGGTCTGCGACAAAGGCGGCGAGTGTCCGCTGCAGAACCAGGCGATGTCCACCGGCAGCGCCGAATCCCGCTTCGACGGGGAGAAGCGGACCTACCCGAAGCCGATCCCGCTGTCCACGGCGGTGCTGCTGGACCGGGAGCGGTGCGTATTGTGCGCACGCTGCACCCGGTTCTCCCAACAGGTCGCCGGTGACCCGTTCATCGAACTGATGGATCGTGGTGCGCTGCAACAGGTCGGCACCGCCCAGGCCGAGCCACTGGACTCCTATTTTTCCGGCAACACCGTGCAGATCTGCCCCGTGGGCGCGCTCACCGGCACCTCCTACCGTTTCCGGGCCCGCCCGTTCGATCTGGTCTCCACACCCAGCGTCTGCGAGCACTGCGCCTCCGGCTGCGCGCAACGCACCGACCATCGCCGGGGAAAAGTGTTGCGCCGCTTGGCCGGTGACGATCCGCAGGTCAACGAGGAATGGAACTGCGACAAGGGTCGCTGGGCCTTCGCCTACGCCACCGAACGTGACCGCCTCACCACACCGATGGTGCGCGGCTGGGACGGTGTCCTCGCCCCGGCCTCCTGGCCCGAAGCTCTCACCGCCGCCACCGCGGGCTTGAAGGCCGCGATCGGCAATGCCGGGGTACTCGTCGGCGGCCGAGTCACCGAGGAAGAGGCCTACGCGTACAGCAAGTTCGCGCGCATGGTCCTCGCTACCAACGACATCGACTTCCGCAGCCGGGTGCACTCGGACGAGGAAGAACGCTTTCTCGCCGCCCGCATCGCCGGACGCGGTATCCAGGTCGACTTCGCGGCGCTGGACCGGGCTCCTGTCGTCCTGCTGGTCGGGTTCGAACCGGAAGAAGAATCGCCGATCGTCTATCTGCGGCTGCGCAAGGCCGCGCGCACGCACGGGCAGCGGGTGGTCTCGCTGGCGCCGTTCGCCTCCCGCGGCCTCGAACGCATGTCGGGCGCGCTCATCCAGACCCCGCCCTGTGGCGAAGCCGATGTCCTCACCTCGATCATGGCCGAGACATCGGCCGATGCCACCGAACTCATGACGCTGCTGAACACCCCCGGCGCGGTCATCATGGCGGGCGAACGGCTCGCGGGCAGCCCTGGCGCGCTGTCGGCGGTGACCCGGCTGGCCGATGCCACCGGCGCCGCGCTGGCCTGGGTGCCGCGCCGCGCGGGCGAACGCGGCGCGCTGGAAGCGGGCGCACTGCCCGCGCTGTTGCCCGGCGGCAGGCCCGTGGTGGATCCCGCCGCGCGCCAACAGGTTCGACACCAGTGGCAGTCCGGAGAACTCCCGGTCACGGTAGGCCGCGACGCCACCGCGATCCTGTCGAGCGCCGCCCAGTTGGGTGCGCTGGTGATCGGCGGTGTCGACCCGGCCGATATGCCCGACCCGGCGGCCGCGCTGGCCGCCATCGACGCGGCCCGGTTCGTCGTCAGCCTCGAAATGCGGCACAGTGCCGTCACCGAACGGGCCGACGTCGTCTTCCCGGTCGCGACCGCGATGGAGAAGTCCGGCACCTTCCGCACCTGGGAAGGACGTCCGCGCCCCTTCACCGCGGCCTCGCTCGACACCACCCGCCGCGTCGCCGCTCCCCTGTCGGACCTGCGGGTATTGCATTCACTGGCCGCGCAGATGGGCGTCTCGATCAACCTGCCCGACCCCGCCGCCGCGCGCGCAGAACTCGACGCGCTCGGTCCGTGGACGGGCGAACCCATCCCGGCGCCGGAACTCACCAGCCAGACCCGCCCCGCCCCTGGCCCCGGAACAGCAGTGCTCGCCGGGTGGCGGATGCTGCTCGACGCCGGTCGACTGCAAGACGGTGAACCCAACCTCGCCGGCATCGCCCGCCCGCCGGTCGCTCGGCTCTCAGCCGCGACCGCCGCCGAGATCGAAGCCGACGATGCCGATCACGTCATCGTCTCCACCGACCGCGGTGAGATCTCGGTGCCGCTGATGATCACGGACCTGCCCGACCGGGTGGTGTGGCTGCCGCTGCATTCGCCCGGCTCGACGGTCGCCGCCGAACTCGGTGTGACACCCGGCGCCGTGGTGCGCGTGCGTCGAGCCGACGACAGGATGAAGGAACACCGTCATGAGTGATCGCGTGCTATTCCTCGCGGCCGAAGCCGGACCCGTCTTCGGCACCGACCCGCTGTGGCTGGTGGTGGTCAAGGCGCTCGGCGTGTTCGTCTACCTGATGCTGGTGCCGTTGATCGCGGTCTACGCCGAGCGCAAAGTCGTCGCGTGGATGCAGATGCGGGTCGGTCCCAACCGGATCGGCCCCGGCGGCATGCTCCAGTCGGTCGCCGACGGCGTGAAGATGGCGCTCAAGGAAGACATCATCCCGGCGATCGTGGACAAGCCGATCTTCGTGCTCGCCCCGATCATCTCGGTGATCCCGGCGTTCATGGCGTTCGCGGTGATCCCGATGGGCCCGGAGGTGTCGATCTTCGGGACGCAGACCGCGTTGCAGCTCACCGATATGCCGGTCGCCGTGCTCTACATCCTCGCCATCACCTCCATCGGCGTGTACGGCATCGTGCTGGCCGGTTGGTCGTCGGGTTCGACGTATCCGCTGCTCGGCGGCCTGCGCTCGACCGCGCAGGTGATCTCCTACGAGATCGCGATGGCGCTGACCTTCGCCACGGTGTTCCTGCTGTCGGGCACCATGGCGACCTCCGAGATCGTCGGCGCGCAGGAAGGCACCTGGTATGTCTTCCTGCTGCTGCCCTCGTTCCTCATCTACTGCGTGTCGATGGTCGGCGAAACCAACCGGGCGCCCTTCGACCTGCCCGAAGCCGAAGGCGAACTGGTCGGTGGCTTCCACACCGAGTACTCGTCGCTGAAGTTCGCGATGTTCATGCTCGCCGAATACGTGAACATGGCCACGGTGTCGGCGCTGGCGACCACCCTGTTCCTCGGCGGCTGGCGGGCACCGTTCCCGATCAGCCTGTGGGAGGGCGCCAACTCCGGGTGGTGGCCGCTGCTGTGGTTCACCCTCAAGGTGTGGACGTTCCTGTTCGTGTTCGTCTGGCTGCGCGGCACCCTGCCACGCCTGCGCTACGACCAGTTCATGAACCTCGGCTGGAAACTGCTCATTCCCACCTCGCTGGTGTGGGTGATGATCGTGGCCGGTGCCCGGGTGCTCGACCTCGAAGGCCTGCCCGGACAGAACCTCATCCTGGTCGGTGTGGGTGTGGTGATCACCGCGGCGATGATCGCGATGTTCCTACGCGCCGGACGCAGCAAGGGGCTGCCGCCGTTGCCGCCGCAGGAGCCATCGACCTCGTCGGTGTTCCTCGGTTTCCCGGTCCCGCCGATGCCGCCGCGGCCCGCGAACGACCAACCCCAGATCAGCCTGTTCGAACCGCTCGCCGGTTTCGCGGTCACCGCGGCCACGATGTTCAAAAAGCCCAATACCGAGTCCTACCCCGAGGAGAAGGTGCCGACCGCACCGCGCTATCACGGTCGCCACCAGCTCAACCGCTACGAGGACGGACTCGAGAAATGCATCGGCTGCGAGCTGTGCGCGTGGGCGTGCCCGGCCGACGCGATCTTCGTCGAAGGCGCCGACAACACCGAGGAGGAACGCTTCTCCCCCGGTGAACGGTACGGGCGCGTCTACCAGATCAACTACCTGCGCTGCATCGGCTGCGGCCTGTGCATCGAGGCCTGCCCGACGCGCGCGCTGACGATGACCAACGAATACGAACTCACCGACGACAACCGCGCCGATCTCATCTACGAGAAGGACCAGCTGATGGCGCCCATGCAGCCGGGGATGACCCCCGCGCCGCACCCGATGGCACCGGGCACCGACGCGGCCGACTACTACCTGGGCCGGGTCGGTCCGGCACCGTCGGAGCAGGAGGTACTGCGATGAGCACCGCACACATACTGGCCGCCGAAGTCGCCGACACCTCCACCGGTGAGGCCGTGCTGTTCTGGGTGCTCGCCCCGATCGCGGTGCTCGGCGCGCTGGGCATGGTGACCGCGGCCAAGGCCGTGCACTCGGCGATGTGCCTGGCCGCCACGATGATCGCGCTCGCGGTGTTCTATATCGCCCAGGGCGCGCTGTTCCTCGGCGTGGTACAGATCGTGGTGTACACGGGCGCGGTGATGATGCTGTTCCTGTTCGTGCTGATGCTCGTCGGCGTCGACTCCGCGGAATCGCTGCGGGAAACGTTGCGCGGGCAGCGCATCGCCGCCGCCATCGTCGGGGTCGGATTCGGGTTGCTGTTCATCGGCGGCATCGGGGCGGCCCTGCGCGACAGCGCAACGAACTTCCCCGGCCGGGGTTTCGGTGACCGTGACGTGATCGCCGAACTCGCCGAGTTGATCTTCCTGCGCTACGTGTGGGCCTTCGAACTCACCGGCGCACTGCTGATCACGGCGACGATCGGTGCGATGGTGCTGGCCCACCGCGAACAGTTCACCCCTAAACGCGGGCAGCGCGAAATGTCGCGCGACCGCTTCCGCACCGCGGGCGAACGGGCCACTCCGCTGCCGACGCCGGGCGTCTACGCGCGACACAATGCCGTCGACAGCCCCGCCCAACTCCCCGACGGCTCCTTCGCCGAACTCTCGGTGAGCACGATCCTGCGTCACCGCCGCACCCGCGCCCACACCGAAGCCGCCGTGGCCTCGGTCGGCACGCTGCACGCGGACAAGATCAGCGACGACAACCCGACGGCCGACGAGGAAGGCAAGCGGTGAACCCCCAGAACTACCTGTTCCTGTCTGCGCTGCTGTTCACCATCGGCGCCGCGGGAGTGTTGTTGCGCCGCAACGCGATCGTGGTGTTCATGTGCGTGGAGCTCATGCTCAACGCGGTGAATCTCGCGTTCGTGACCTTCGCCCGGTTGCACGACAACCTCGACGGGCAGGTGATCGCGTTCTTCACCATGGTGGTCGCCGCCGCCGAAGTCGTTGTCGGCCTTGCCATCATCATGACGATCTTCCGTGCCCGCCGGTCGACCTCGGTCGACGACGCCAACCTGTTGAAGTTCTGACATGGGTACCGCAACGCTGTGGCTGCTGCCCGCCCTCCCGCTCGCAGGCGCGATCGTCCTGCTCCTGTTCGGCCGTTTCACCGACCGCTTCGGCCCGTATCTGGCCACCGCGGCCGCGGTGGCCTCGTTCGCTGTCGCCGTCGTCGCGTTCGTCGGCATGCTCGGGCGCGCCGACGCCGACCGGGCCGTGCACGAGGAACTGTTCAACTGGGTCTCCGCCGGTGATCTCCAAGTCGGTTTCAGCCTGCAGCTGGACCAGCTGTCGATCTGCTTCGCGCTGCTCATCACCGGTGTCGGGTCGCTGATCCACCTCTACTCGATCGGCTACATGAGCCACGACCCGGGCAAGCGCCGGTTCTTCGGCTATCTCAACCTGTTCGTGGCCGCCATGCTCGTGCTGGTCCTGGCCGACAACTTCCTCGTGCTGTACCTGGGCTGGGAAGGCGTCGGTCTCGCGTCCTATCTGCTGATCGGCTTCTGGTACGAAAAGCCCTCGGCCGCAACGGCGGCCAAGAAGGCCTTCGTGGTGAACCGGGTCGGTGACATGGGCCTGGCCATCGCGATGATGGTCATGTTCACGACGTTCGGTTCCTTCGACTTCAGCACCGTGTTCGCGGCGAGCCCCGACGCGAGCGAAGGCACCCTCACCGCGATCGGGCTGCTGCTGTTGCTGGCCGCCTGCGGCAAGTCCGCGCAGGTGCCGCTGCAGTCGTGGCTCGGCGACGCGATGGAGGGCCCCACTCCGGTCTCGGCGCTCATCCACGCCGCCACCATGGTCACCGCCGGTGTGTACCTGATCGCCCGCTCCAACCCGATCTACGATCTCGCCCCGAACGCGCGGACCGCGGTGATCGCCGTCGGCGCGGTGACACTGCTGTTCGGCGCCATTGTCGGCTGCGCCAAGGACGACATCAAGAAGGCGCTGGCCGCCTCGACGATGAGCCAGATCGGGTACATGATCCTGGCGGCCGGCCTCGGCCCCGCCGGGTACGCGTTCGCGATCATGCACCTGCTCACCCACGGCTTCTTCAAGGCGGGACTGTTCCTCGGCGCCGGGTCGGTGATGCACGCGATGAACGACGAAACCGATATGCGCCGCTACGGCGGTCTGCGCACGCTGATGCCGATTACTTACATCACCTTCGGCCTCGGCTATCTCGCCATCATCGGGGTGCCACCGCTGTCCGGGTTCTTCTCCAAGGACAAGATCATCGAGGCGGCTTTCGACTACGGCGGAGCCACCGGAATCCTGCTCGGCGTGGTCACTCTCGTCGGCGCCGCACTCACCGCGTTCTACATGACCAGGGTGATGCTGATGACGTTCTTCGGCGAGCGCCGCTGGAAGCCCGACACCCATCCGCACGAGTCGCCCGCGGTGATGACCGGGCCGATGATCCTGCTCGCGTTCGGTTCGGTCTTCGCGGGCGGACTGTTCGTGTGGGGGTCCTCGCTGGTGAACTGGCTCGAACCTGTCGTCGGGTCCCATCACGGCGAGCCCGTGATCCCCGCGGCGGTGGTCACCGGTCTGGCATTGACCGCGGTCGCGATCGGTGTGGCCGTCGCCTACCGCAAGTACGCCGAGAGCCCGATCCCCGAGCTCGCCCCGGAGCCGGCCAGTGTGCTCACCACGGCCGCGCGCGCCGATCTCTACGGCGACAAGATCAACGAAGCGGTCTTCGAACGCCCCGGTCGCCATCTCACGAGGGCACTGGTGTTCGTCGACGCGAAGGGCATCGACGGGATCGTCAACGGGACGGCCGCTGGGATCGGCGGATTGTCGGCGCGAATCCGCAAGGTGCAGACCGGTTTCGTGCGCTCCTACGCCCTGTCCATGTTCACCGGCGCGGCCCTGGTGGCCGCTGCCCTGCTGGCGGTGAGGTTCTGGTGAACTCGTTTCCCTGGCTGACGACACTCTGGCTCGCCCCCGCGATCGGCGCGGGTGTGGTGCTCGTCGTGCCCGCCGCCCGGCGCAATGTGGCGCGCGCCATCGCGTTCGTGGTCTCGATCGGCGTGCTCGCGCTCGCCGTCGTCATCGCGACGCGGTTCCAGCCCGGCGGCGCGCAGTACCAGTTCGTCGAATCCCACGAGTGGATCCCGGCATTCGGTGTCGGCTACACCCTGGGCTTGGACGGCATCGCCACCGCGCTGGTCTTGCTGACGGCGGTGCTGGTGCCGTTGCTGATCCTGGCAGGCTGGAACGACGACACCGCCACCGGTGACGGACGCCGCACCACCCACATCTACATGGCGTTGATGTTGCTGGTCGAGTCGATGGTGCTGATCTCGTTCCTCGCCCTCGACATCCTGCTGTTCTACGTGTTCTTCGAAGCGATGCTGATCCCGATGTACTTCCTCATCGGCGGTTTCGGCACCCGCACCACCGATGCCGCGATCCGCTCCCAACGTTCGCGCGCCGCGGTGAAGTTCCTGCTCTACAACCTGTTCGGTGGGCTGATCATGCTCGCCGCGGTGATCGGGCTGTACGTGTTGACCGCCACCGCGGGCCTCGGCGAGGGTTCCGCGGGCACCTTCGATCTGCGCGTCGTGGTGGCCGCGGCCAACAACGGTGAACTCGGGGGCAGCACCGCGGTTCTCAACGCCCTCTTCCTCGGCTTCATGTTCGCCTTCGCGGTGAAAGCACCGCTGTGGCCACTGCATACGTGGCTGCCCGACGCGGCGGTCTCGGCTACCCCGTCCAGCGCGGTGCTCATGATGGCGGTGGTCGACAAGGTCGGCACCTTCGGCATGCTGCGCTACTGCCTGCTGCTGTTTCCCTTGGCGTCGGACACTTTCGCGCCCTTGGTCATCACCCTGGCCGTGATCGGCATCCTCTACGGGGCGCTGCTCGCGATCGGCCAAACCGATGTGATGCGCCTGATCGCCTACACCTCGATCTCCCACTTCGGGTTCATCATCCTGGGTATCTTCGCCATGACCAGCCAGTCCCAATCGGGGGCGACGCTGTACATGGTCAACCACGGGCTGTCCACGGCCGCACTGTTTCTCATCGCCGGATTCCTCGTCTCCCGGCGCGGCACCCGGATGATCGCCGAGTACGGCGGCGTGCAGAAGGTCGCGCCGGTGTTGGCCGGCACGTTCTTCATCGCGGGCCTCGCCACCCTCTCGTTGCCCGGGCTGGCGCCGTTCGTCAGCGAATTCCTGGTCCTGGTCGGCACCTTCCCGAAGTATCAGGTGGCGGCGGTGATCGCGACCGGTGCGCTGGTGCTGGCCGCGATCTACGTGCTGTGGCTGTATCAGCGGTTGATGACCGGCCCGCTGAAGAAGGGCAACGAGCACCTGCGCGATCTGGTGCCGCGCGAGCTGGCCGTGGTGGTGCCGCTGCTGGTCGCGTTGCTGGTGCTCGGGTTCTATCCGAAACCGATCCTGGATCTGGTGGATCCCGCGGTGGGACACACCCTGTCGACGATCGGTAAGCACGATCCCGCTCCGACGGTCCCCGCTCCCGAAGCAGGTGCGGCCACTCCGCCCGCAGGCGGCCACAAATGAGGACGGACTCCGTGACCATCACCGAGCTCGCGGCCATCGCGCCCGCACCGAGCATCGAATACCACCTGCTCGCCCCGATGTTGATCGTGTTCGCGGTCGGTGTGGTCGGCGTGCTCGTCGAAGCGTTCGCGCCACGGCCGTACCGGTATCCGACGCAGTTGACGCTCGGGGTGGCCGGTGTGATCGGCGCGCTGGTGGCTGTGGTGCTGCTCGCGGGTACCGAGGGCACGGCGGTGGTGGGTGCGGTGGCCATCGACGGGGTCACGTTGTTCCTGCAGGGCACGATCCTGCTGGTCGCGCTGCTGGGTCTGCTCTTGATCGCCGAGCGCGGCGCGGTGCCGCGGGCGCGCAGCGGGCCGGGGACGTGGAGTCGGGCGGCGGCCGCGTTGGATCGAGGGGTCGACGCGTTCACCCCGCAGGCTTCCGCGGTGCCCGGCAGCGCGCACGAGCTCGCCGCGGTGCGCTCGGGCGTCTCGACCACCGAGGTGTTCCCGTTGACGATGATCGCGGTCGGTGGTCTGCTGCTGTTTCCCGCGTCCAATGATCTGCTGACGATGTTCGTCGCGCTCGAAGTGCTGTCGCTGCCGCTGTATCTGCTGTGCGGGTTGGCGCGCCGCAGGCGGTTGCTCTCGCAAGAAGCGGCGATGAAGTACTTCCTGCTCGGTGCGTTCTCCTCCGCGTTCTTCCTCTATGGCGTCGCACTGCTCTACGGGCAGACCGGCACGGTGTCACTGCCGGGCATCGGTGCGGCACTGGACAAGCAGCCCGAGAACGCGACCCTGGCCCTGCTCGGCATCGGGATGCTCGCTGTCGGTTTGCTGTTCAAGATCGGTGCCGTCCCGTTCCAGGCCTGGGTTCCCGACGTCTACCAGGGCGCGCCGACACCGATCACCGCCTTCATGGCCGCCGCCACCAAGATCGCCGCCGTCGGTGCGACCATGCGGGTGCTGATGGTCGGAGTGAACGCGCTGAGCTCGGAGTGGCGCCCGGTCATCGCCGCGGTCGCGGTGGCGACGATGGTCGTCGGCGCGATCATGGCCATCACCCAGACCGACGTGAAGCGCATGCTGGCCTACTCCTCGATCGCCCACGCCGGTTTCCTGCTCGTCGGTATCGTCGCCGCCGACACCGCCGGTGTCGCGGCCGTGCTGTTCTACCTGCTGGCCTATGGTCTTGGCACCGTCGGTGCGTTCGCGGTGGTCAGCCTGGTCCGCGACGCTTCCGGTGACGAAGCGACCGCGCTGTCCCAATGGGCAGGACTCGGACGCCGATCCCCTTGGCTGGCTTCGGCATTCGCGCTGTTGCTGCTTTCTTTCGCCGGTCTGCCCCTCACCAGTGGATTCGTCAGCAAGTTCGCTGTCTTCGCGGCCGCCTCCGGTGCCGGCTACACCCCACTGGTCATCATCGGCGTCGTGTGCAGCGCCATCGCCGCCTTCTTCTACGTCCGCGTCATCGTCTTGATGTTCTTCACCGATCCCCCCTCCGACGCCCCCATCGTGACCGCCCCCTTCGCCACCACGCTGGTCGTGGCCTTCAGCGCGGGCGCCACCCTGCTGCTCGGCATCTTCCCCCAGCCGGTTCTCGACCTCGCGGACCGCTCCGCGCTGTTCATCCGCTGATGCCCCAGCCCGACCCTCGCCCACCGACCAGTCACGAACGCCGATCCGGCCAACCGTGGAACGCGTCCTATCTCGACGGCCCCGCGCCCTGGGACATCGGCGATGCCCAACCGGCGGTCGTCCGTCTGGCCGAGGCAGGCGGATTCTGCGGACCGGTCCTCGACGTAGGGTGCGGCACCGGCGACAACGCACTGTTCATCGCCGCCCGCGGCTTGCCGGTGTTCGGCGTCGACGTGGCCGAAGCGGCCCTGGCCGTCGCCAGACGAACAGCCGATGACCGCGCTGTCGACGTCGACTTCGCCATTGCCGACGCCCTGCACCTGCAACGTCTGTACCGCCGCTTCGAGACAATCCTCGACTGCGGTCTGTTCCACACCTTCGACGAGGTCGAGCGCGTCGAATACGTTGCGAGTCTGGCCTCGGTCGCCGACGACGGCGCCGCCCTGTATGTGTTGTGCTTCAGCGACATCGGAGCCGATACCGGACCCCATCCGGTCAGCAAGGAAGCCCTCGCCGCCCCCTTCATCGACAGTCCCGCATGGCGGCTGGCGAACATCGTTCCGGAACACCTGCGAACCCGCTTCAGCGATTCCACTCCCGCCTGGCTCGCGACCGTCCTGCGTAGGTAAGACCTTCGGCCTTGACCTCGAGAGAAGTTGAGGTTCTAGTGTCCGTTTCATGAGCGGACACGAAAACACACCGGCAGTCGCAGTTCTGGGTTTGGGCGAGATGGGGTCGGCACTGGCCGCAGCTTTCGTGGAGAGTGGTCACCTTGTCACCGTGTGGAACCGGTCGCCGGACAGAGCGGATCCGCTGGTGGCCAAGGGGGCCCGGTGGGCCGCGTCACCGGCGGAGGCGGTCGGCGCAGCCGAGGTGGTGATCGTCAATGTCACCGGTGGCGCGGTGGCAGCGGAACTGTTGCGCGCGGCGGGGTCGCGGCTCGCGGAGCGAACCGTGGTCGACCTGACTGACGGGACCTCCGAACAGGCCACTGCCACCGAGCAATTGGTGCACGAATACGGCGCGGACTACCTGCACGGCCAGATCATGACGATCGCTCCGGGTATCGGCTCCCCCGAGACGCTGGTGTTCTACGGCGGCGCCCGTCATGCCTTCGACCAGTACCAATCCTTGCTCCAGGTTCTCGGCGGCCGCGCCACTTATGTCTCTACCGACCCGGGCGTACCGGCGCTGTACGGCATGGCCGTGCACGACATCATGTGGGGCCTGTTGAACGGATTCCTCCATGCCGCAGCACTTCTCGGCAATGCGGGGCTTCGGATCGACAAGTTCCACCAGCAGGCGCTGCCTTCCTTGGCGGTCCTGCCGACCCTGTTCCCGATGCTGGCGAAGGAAATAGACCACGGCCGATTCGCTACCCCTTTCGGCGACCTGAACCACCACCTGCCCTCCCTCGATGACCTGATCGCCGAAAGCCAGGCCCGAGGCATCGATACAGATCTGCCCACCTACACGCGAAACCTGGTCGCCGAGGCCATCGCAGCAGGCCACGGACAGGACAGCTACTCCCGACTGGTCGAACACTTCGGCCGTCGATGATCGGCCGTGGAGGGGCGCTACGTCAGCGCCCCTCCACGCCAGAAGTGCCGCTGTGCCCCGGAACTGTGATCCGATACCGCCGCGCCGGACCGAGTTCGGTGTCCTCGATGCCCTCGAGTACGCCGCCCTGGCGTTCGATCGTCTTCGCCGACCCGCGATTGTCGGCCGCGCAGACTGCCGACACGTGGTCCATGCCCGCCGTTCTCGCCTCGGCGATGATCTGTCCCAACGCCCAGGTAGCCAGTCCGCGTCGACGCGCGGAAGGTCGGATCCCGTAACCGATATGGCCGAATTTCCGCACGAAGTCACCGGTCCCGTGCCTCAACGCGATCCCACCGAGTACACGATCACCCTCGACTATCCAGCGATACGAGCAGCGCCGGTCGCCACTCTCCGCCGACGCGGCAGAAAGCCGCGCCACCCAGACCTCGAATCCCGCCACGGAGTCGACGTCGTCACTCGACAGCAGACCGAAACCGTCCTCGTGGGCACCGGGACCCCACTCCGCATGCGCCTCGCGCCACGCGCTGTACAGCTCGACGGAGGGTGCGATCAACGCGGGCACACCCGGACCGTCAGTTCCGCTGTCTCGCACCGATGCTCCCCACTATCAGATCGGCCAGCGCCGAGACTGCCTCCTCGGCCGACGTCGCGCCCAGGTTCAGTTCCGCGGCCAGCGTTTCGGCCGCGCCCAGCACGCCGACACAGCGCAGCCGCAGCGCCGCGGTGGTGAGTGCGGAGAACGGTTGCAGCGTGGCCGCCATCCAGTCACGGTAGCCGTCGAGCATGTCGTGCTGAATCGTCTGGACGTCCGGGTTCCCTTTCAGCGCTGCGGAGATCGCGTCGAACTCGGGCATGTCGGTGGCGCAGGCGAAGTAGGCGGCGCCCATGACGCGTGCGATCTCGTCGACGGTCGGGGTGGCGTCGCGGACGGCTTGTTCCGAGGCCAGGCGGTGGCGTTCGTCGAGTTGCCGGTAGAGCGCGAGCAGCAGTTCGGGGCGGGTGCCGAAGTGGTCGTAGACGATCGGCCTGCTCACTCCCGCGGCTTCGGCGAGGGTGGCCAGGGTCAGGCCGTCGGTGCCGTGCTCGCGCACCAACGTCAAGGCTGTATCGAGCAGTTGCTCGCGCCTGGCCGGCTTCGCCAACCGAGCCGATCGGGTGGTCATCGTCCTCCCTTGCGCCATTCCTCCAGTTTAGCTACAAAGAGTAAGTTACAAACTGTAGCTTAGCAGGCGGAGAGGAATTCACCATGGAGAAATCGGTACTGATCATGGGTGGTTCGGGGCAGGCGGGCTCCGACACCGCCGCCCTGTTACGCCGCTGGTATCCGACCCTGCCGTTGACCATCGCGGGTCGTGATCTCGGCCGGGCGCAACGTGTGGCCGACGAACTCGGCTCCGCGACCGCTGTCACGATCGATCTGTCCCGCCGCGATCTCGGTCTCGCCGATGCCGCCTACTCGGCGGTGGTCGCGACACTGTGGGACGACAGACTCAACGGCCTGCACTACGCGCAGGACCACGGACTGCCCTACCTCAGCATCTCCAGCGGCCTGCTCGACATCGGCCCGGAGATCGTCGCGGGCGCGCAAAGGTCGAGTGCGGCACCGGTTCTGATCGCCAGCCACTTGATGGCGGGAATCATCGTTCTCGCCGTACTGGATTCCGCGCGCGAGTTCGACCGCGTCGACTCGGTTCGTGTCGGTGTCGCCCTCGACGACACCGACACCGGCGGACCAGCGGGAATCGCGGACCTGCAGCGCTGGTCGGCCGTCACCTCGGCAGGCCTGGTGCGACGCGACGGCGTTTTCACCTGGCTCACCGAGGCCGACGCACGAGCCGACGTCTACACGGTCGACGGCACCGCACTGCCAGGTCAGAGCATCCCGGTTCTCGATGTGCCGAGCCTGGCCCTCGCGACCGGCGCACCGAATGTCCGGGTCGACTTCGCCGTCGGTGAGACCCCGACCAGACGTCGCGGCGAACCTGCCTCCCTCGAGATCAGCACCGATCTCGTCGGCACCGACTCGACCGGCGAACCGATCGCGAGGACACAGCATCTCGTCCATCGGGATGGGCAGCGCCCGTTGACTGCCCTCGGGATCGCGCTCGGCGTCGAAAGGCTGCTCGGCCTGCGCGGCGATCGTCCCGCACCGGGCATCCACACCCCGGAGGCACTGGTCGACCCCGCCTACGCGGTCGAGCGACTGAGCGAGATCGGTGCCGTGTGGCATCGAGACGGCGGTGCCCCCAGGCCGTGAGTCCCGGAGGCCGACGTGCTCTACCGCATCGAGCGGAAGAACTCGCGCACATCCTCGACCAGCAGGTCGGGCGCTTCCATCGCGGCGAAGTGCCCGCCACGGTCGTATTCGGTCCAGCGGACGAGGTTGTTCTGTTTCTCGGCGATGCCGCGAATCGTGGAGTCGCCGGGGAAGACCGCGACCGCTGTCGGGACACCGGAGCTGGGCAGGTCGGCGCCCCACTGTTGGGATTCCTTGTACAGGCGCATCGAGGATCCGGCGGTGCCGGTGAACCACAGAATCGCGATTTCGGCGAGCATGGCGTCGCGGTCGAGGGAGTCCTCGGGCAGCGCGGCGGCGGGGTCCTTGTAGGTGTTGACGACGTCGACGATCCAGGCGAGCAGGCCGACCGGCGAATCGGTGAGCGCGTGGGCCAGGGTGTGGGGGCGGGTGCCGTGGACACCCGCGTAGGCCGAGGTTTCGTTGCTACTCCAATCCTGGAGTGCGGCAAGCTTTTCCTGATCCCCTTCGGTGTAGCCCGCGCCGTCGTCGTTCCAGGCGGGGATGGTGATCGCGGCGTTGAGGTGCACGCCGGCGACGCGCGCGGTGTCGACGCGACCCAGTTGCGGGGCGATGAACGAGCCCGCGTCGCCGCCCTGCGCGCCATAGCGTTCGTAGCCGAGTTCGCTCATCAGCCGGGCGATCAGTTCGGCGGATCGCTCGGTCGCGGCCTGGCCGGGCTGATGCGTGGGTCCGGAGAAGCCGAAACCGGGCAGGACCGGGATGACGAGGTCGAAGGCGTCGCGCGGGTCGCCGCCGTGCGCACGCGGGTCGGTCAGCGGTCCGATCGTCGCGCCGAAGTCGGTGAACGGCCAGCCGTGCACGAGCACCAGCGGCAGCGCGTCCGGTTCGCCAGAGCGGACGTGGGTGAAGTGCAGGCGCTGTCCGTCGATCTCGGTGACGAACTGCGGGTGGGCGTTGCGTGCGGCTTCGGCGGCGCGCCAGTCGAACCCGGTCCGCCAGTAGTCGGCGAGATCGCGCAGGTAGCTGGTGGGCAGGCCGTAGGTCCAGCCGACGCCGGGCAGATCCTCGGCCCAGCGGGTGCGGGCGAGCCGCTCGTACAGGTCGTCGAGATCGGACTGCGGAATCTCGATCCGGAAGGTGTCGATGTCGCTCATACCGACAACGCTAGGTTCCGCTTAGGTCAGT
This sequence comes from Nocardia salmonicida, assembly GCF_036142455.1. NCBI lineage: Bacteria > Bacillati > Actinomycetota > Actinomycetes > Mycobacteriales > Nocardiaceae > Nocardia > Nocardia salmonicida. The sequence continues at coordinate 2,289,113 of NZ_CP108014.1, read as the reverse complement.
ATCGTTCCTAAGTTCGCGGCATGATGAACAGATGTCCGACACCTCTGCCCGGATGCTGCGTCTGCTGTCGTTGCTGCAGACCCACCGCGCGTGGTCCGGCGCCGAACTCGCGACCGAGCTCGATGTCACCGCCCGCACCGTCCGCCGCGATGTGGAACGGCTGCGTGGACTGGGCTATCCGGTGCGGGCTTTGCAGGGCAGCGCGGGTTATCGACTGGGGGCCGGTGCGTCGATGCCGCCGCTGCTGCTCGACGACGAGGAAGCCGTGGCCGTCGCGGTCGGATTGCGCACCACCTCGGGCGGCACCGTCACCGGCATCGAGGACGCGTCGTCGCGCGCACTGGCCAAGCTGGAACAGGTGCTGCCGTCGCGGCTGCGGCATCGGCTGACGACATTGCAGCAGTCGATGGTGCGGGTCGCCGCCGAGGCACCGCGGGTGGCGCCCGAGACCCTGCTGACGATCGCGGAAGCCTGCCGTCGCCACGAACGTCTGCGTTTCGACTACACCGACCACGCCGGTCACACGTCTCGCCGCGATGTCGAACCCGATTCGCTGGTCAATGTGAGCAGGCACTGGTATCTGGTCGGTTGGGATGTCGACCGGGCGGACTGGCGGTCCTTCCGCATCGATCGGCTCCAGCCGCGCGTGCCGACGGGCCCACGATTCGCCCCGCGCCCACTGCCCGACGGCGACGCGGCAACCTATCTGTCGCGCAGGCTGTCGGTCGCATCGTGGCCGTGGCGCACTGTCGTCACCCTGCACGAATCGGCCACCGCGCTGGCCGATCGCGTCTGGCCTGGAATGGGTGTGCTCGAAGCGGTCGACGACTCCCGCTGTCTGCTGCATCTGGGTGCCGACTCCCCTGCCTCGCTGGCCTGGATGATCACCGCCCTGGACGCCGAGTTCACCGTCACCGATCCACCGGAGCTCATCAGCGCGCTGCGCACAGTCAGCGAGCGCTGCCGTGACGCGATCGTGAATGCACCCGATGCAACTTTGCATACCGTGCCACCGACGCCCTGAGGCGCGATATTCAGTCACACAGAGCGTGAGTGAGCATCCCGCCGAGATCGACAGCCGACGATGTGCCGGTGTAGACGATGGTGACCGCCCGCCCGGCTCGGGTGGCGCCCGCGACGGTGGAGAATCCGTGGACGCCGCCGATGTGGCCGACAAACTGGGCACCGCACGGCAGTGGGGTGTAGCCGAGACCGAGACCGTAGGACATGCCGTCACCGTTGCCCATGTCGATTCCGTCGAGCATCTGCCGAAGTTGCGGCTCGGGCACGACCTGACCGGCCAGCAGCGCGAGGAAGAACCGATTCACATCGGCGCCGGTGCTGACCAGGGCACCGGATGTCCACGGCACCGACGGCTCCATCGGTGTCGTGTCGGTGACGGTCCCGTCGATCGCGGTGTAACCGGCGGGATGGGGCAGGCGCAGCCCGGTTTCGCCGGTGGCGGGCAGGTAGGTATTCGACAGGCCGAGCGGAATCAGGATGCGGTCGCGCAGTTCGTCGGTGTAGCGATGTCCGGTCACCGCCTCGATCAGCATGCCCGCGACGATGTAGTTGATGTTGGTGTACTCGAACCGGCTGCCGGGCGCGAACTTCGCGGGGTTCTCCAGGGCCAGTGCGATCTCCTCGGCCGGGGTGAAGGTGCGACCGTTCCTGGCCGCTTCGTGTTCGTCGAGCTCCGGGGATGGAGCCGGCTCGGGCAGACCACTGCGGTGGCCCAGGATCTGACGAACGGTGATCGCGCGACCGTCCACGCCGTCACCGGTGAGCAAACCGGGCAGATACGTGTCGACGGACCGGTCGAGGTCGACGCGGTGTTCGGCGACCAGTTGCAGCATGATCGCGGCCGTGAAGGCCTTGGTGACGCTGCCGATCCGCACATGCTGGGCGACGTCGGTGACGATCGGAGTCACGGCGACCGCATCGCCCAGACCGGAGCCGACGACGGTGCTCGCGCCGTTGTCGGTGAGCGTGGCGATGGCCCCGACGGCGCCCGAGCCGACCATCGAATCGAGGTCGCCCCGCACGCTCTCCGCCCGGGCGACCGCGACGGGATCGGCCTCACTCGTCGTGCAGGCGGACAGGACCAGCGCGGCCGTGAGGATCGGCACGGTGAAGATTCCAAAACGCATGATCGAACGATAGGAAGCGCAGGCCCACACAGGCATCGGACTGCGGTACTACCGCCACATCGGACTGCGGTAGTGGGGCAGGGCGGTCCGGTCGCCCTGCCCCACTACGTCATCGGATCAGTTCCGACGCAATGCGAGCACCGGGATGGTGCGGACACCCTTTGTCTTCTCCTCGTATTCGGCGAAACCGGGATACCGTCGCGCCTGCTCGGCGTAGAGGCGGTCACGTTCGGCGCCGGTGACTTCGGTGACGGTGACAGCGAAGGTCTCGGTACCGACCTCCGCCTCTGCATTGCCCGCCGAGACGAGGTTGTAGTACCAGTCGGGATTGGTGGGGGCACCGGCTTTGGACGCGAAGACATACATGACCTTCGGGTCGTTCTCATCGGCCAGGTACATCATCGGAGACACCAGTTGCCGGTCGGTGCGCCGCCCTCGGTGATGCACCAGCACCATCGGCGCACCCTCGAAGGGCCCACCGACTCGCCCGTCGTTGTCGCGGAACTCGGCGATGATCTTGCTGTTCCAGTCCTGAGATTCGCTCATGCCTGGCATCTTCTCTCCCGGCCTCCCCGTGTGCGAGCAACCACGCTCACGGCTCGTCGAGTACTTCTTGTAGTCGGGCGGCGAAGGTGACGGGGTCGTTGACGAATCCGGTGTGATCGCCGGGGAACAGGACCGGTTCCACGCCCAGCGCAGAGGCCAGTTCTCGTGCGGTGTGATCGCAGAACTGGCCGGTGGACTCGGCGCCGATTCCGACGATGACGCGGGTGGGGATCGAGCGCAGCAACGGCGGGTCCGGTACCCAGCCGGTGGTCTGGCCTAGTTCATGGGCGAACCAGAAGCGCTCGCTGGCCACCTGCTGAGGATCGCGGTCGCCGCCGAAGATCTGTTCGAGCATCGGGTCCGGGATGGGAATCTCGGCTTGGGCGAAAAACTTTCGCCAGGCGCCGATCACCTCGCCGGTGGCGTAGGTGGCGACGATGTCCGCGGTGAGCGCGCGCTGGGCATCGGCGTCGGGCAGGAGTTCGCGCAGCGGCGGTTCGTGGGCCACGGCGGTGGTGACCAGATCGGGGTGGGTCTGAGCCAGAGCCAGCGCGGTGACGGCGCCGCCGCTGGATCCGAAGACCACGGCCGGCCCCTCGTCGAGATGGGTGATGAGTTGGGCGAGGTCCCCGGCCCGGGCGAGCACCGTCGAATCCTGGTTCGGATCGTCGAGGGGACTACCGAAATGGCCACGCGGGTCGGTGGTCAGGACGGTGTTGGTGGTGGCCAGTTGTTCGGCTGCCGCGGCGAACGAGGCGGCGTTCATCGGGGCACCGACGAGGACGAGCAACGGTCCCGCCCCACGGACCTCGTAATACAGGCGGGCGTCGGGCACCACGAGGGTGCCGGTGGTGACGGCGGAACTGGCGGTCATGAGGCTCTCCCGGATCTCGGCTACAGGTAGCACTCATACAGACGGTGCGGAATGTGAGAACTCATCGGTCGTTGCGAATGTTCTTTCACCATAACCTTTGTCGCAGGTCAGAGTTCTTTCGATGGCGAAGGTCGGGCCAGGGCAACAACGGTCACGCGACCGGCGACGACGATCCACCCGGCCCGGTCGAACAGCGTCCCTCCCAGCCTCGGTCCGACCGACATGCTGACCCCGAACTCCGTCGCCCACAGGTCAAGCGCAGGGGTAGCGAGCACCATTCGCGGCGAAGCCGACGACGGGACGGCGCCGTCACCTGGTGTTACGGTGAGCCCGTGTTCGACTTTGCACGCCTCGACGCGGCGGTCCTCCATACGCTCCGCGTCTGTGTCGCGGAACTCCGTGCCGCAGACGACTCGCTCGCGATGGTGGCCTGCGGCATGGTCGAAGACCTCACTGGGTTCTTCGTTGCCGGAGCCGGTGCGACTTGGGTAGCCGGGCTGGAGGGGACGAATGCGGGTAGGGCGGAGTCGGCCTGGAGTCCATCGGAGTGGCCGCTTCTCGCCGAAGACCCGGACGACGCCGCGCCGGGTCGCGTAACGCGCGAGATCTGGTCGCTCTCTGGCACTCATACGATCATCGATGGGACCGGGAAAGAGCTAGAGGCGGATGCCTACGCCGCGCTCCGGGGGCAATACGAGAACCGGATCGTGCGCGCGATCCAGCAGATGCGGGCGGACTGCGAGTTTCGCGATGCCGCGGGGAATGACGTGTGGATCTGGCTGCACTCTGCGGACGACGCTGATCCCGAACTCGACGAGCGCAGCTTCGCCGCCCTGCAGGTCATCGAACTCGCCCGCGATTTCGATGACCGTTTCGGCGCCGGGGGCGATCGGCTGCTTGCGCGTCTCGCGGCCCGCGTGGCGTAAGGCAGCACTGAGAGACGTCGTCCCGATGTGCGCTCAGGTGTTGTCGCAAGCCGTTGACGTGCGTGGTCGAGCTAACGGCGGCGGCGGAGTTCGTCCGCGCGTGCGCGCAGTGTCGCGGCGACCAGTTCGCGACCTTCGTGGGCCAGATCGACCACTTCGCGGGCGCTCTTGCGTCCCGCGTCGCTCACGATGCTCGCCAGCGTGGTACCTGTTCGGCGCGCCGCGATGGACAGTTCGTTGAGCAGTTCTCGGCCGGGTTCGAATTTGTCCATCTCGGTGGGACTCCATTCGCAGTGCAAACCAGCTGGTATCACCTGGAAAGCTCAGTGTACAGTCGTGCACTGAATACGTGTCAAGCCCCCCGGGTCGCGGTGACTACGATTCCCGCATGTCAGTCCATGCGTCAAGGGGTTTCGCATGCTGAGTTCTCACCCGGAAACACGCGAGCACGCAGCGATTCGACCGACGAGCACCGGCACTACCGCGGCAACGAGCGAACGAACGCCGATGCCGCGCAGCCGAGAGCTGCACGGCACCAGGGTGAGGCAGGTTCAGTTGTAGGAGTTGGCGACCCCGTCGAGCAGGTGCTCGAGGGTCTCGTAGGCCGGTACGTCGACCACGTCGATCAGATCGGCGGCCACCGGCACCGAGCGCTCGGCGGCGACCGAGGTGAACTGGGCGGTGTCGCCGGTGCGGAAACCGTGTTCGGCGGCCAGACGGCGCAGCTCGGGGTTGTCGGTGAGGATTTTGCCGATCTTGTCGCCGGTGGGATTCAACGGGACCAGCGTGTGACTCGACAGGACGGTCGGGGTCGGGTACGTCAGCACCATGTCCGGCTTGATCCGGCCCTTGCCCGCCGCTTCGACGAACTGCGCCTCGTAGATGCAGACCAGCGGGGTCGGGCCCATACCGTTGGTGAGGTACTGGTTGAACGGTCCTTCGCTGCTGTTGTCGGTGTAACCCTGGGCGAGGAACAGCTTCGACAGGGCGGGCAACACGTGCTGTTCGGCGGTGGCCCCGCGCACGATGGTGTGGTCGTTGGCGACGTAGCTGGCGATCGACAGGTACATGGCCGCGGAGTTGGAACTGCGCGGGTCGGTGGTGGAGACCAGGATGTTCTTGGCCACCGGGTAGGTGGTGTTGTCGGGCAGGTCGTCCCACTGCACGCCGGTGCCTGCCAACTCCAGGTACTTGTTCATGTCGAACGTCGCGACCGGACCCGGCTTGATCACGCCGGCCGTCGTCAGCAGGTCCGCGATCGGCCGGTAGGTGGCGATGGCGATGGGCGACGAGAACGGCGTGTATTTGGTGGTGATGTTGCGCTGGCGCTGGATTCGTTCCGCGGCCGGAATGCTGGACGGGAACGCGAAATCGAAGGCGCCGAGATCGACGGTGGTCGCGATCTGGCGTGAACCGGCCGGTTCGACCTCGACGCGGATGCCGTTGTCGGCGAGCACCTTCACCACGCGCTCGTCAGCGAAGAACGACATCTTCTCCGACCCGACGACACCGCGCACCACAGCCGCCGCGGCGGCCGGAGCGGCGGCCGGAGCATCGGCGCCTGCGGGCAACAGCACGACCCCGGCCACGACGGCGGCGACCACCACGACCGCGCCGAGCGACAACGGCACTACCGCCCGCCTGCTCACCAGCCGCTCGGTCTGCTTCTCGGTCGTGTTCGACTCTCGCGCGATGACCTCGGAGGCCCGCACGCTGGCCGAGGGCGCCGGAATCCGCACCGTCGGATCGGGATCGGCGAGTTCACGGCGCACGATCCGCTCGACCAGAATCGGCACGAACTCCCGGATCGGCTTATCGGTGAAACGATGATGCGCGGCGCCTACCGCCGACGTCACCTGGTCGACGGGGACGTTCTCGGACAGGTCTTCGACCAAACTCTCGGTCATGCGCCGCATAGCCAGCTCTTCACGCTGGACGGCATCGGCAGCTAGGCCGGGTACTACGCGCGACACCACAATTCTCCTGGGCTCACAATCGGGCTCTGCGGACGCGGCGCGCCGAACAGGGCCCCTCTCCCGGTGCGCACGCCGCGGGCCACGCTACCGGCGCGCAGCACAGTTACCCCAGCTGTGAGCGAGGGTGCACACAGAGTTCAGCACGCGCTCGACTGCCCGCAATGTCGCGTTGTCCCCGAGTTCGCGTAAACCTCGAATTGCGCACTGGCAGTGTGTGATTCGCTACTACAGCTCGGTCGCGGCACGAATCGGCCGACTCTGTTCCTCGGTCGCGGACCCGTGCGCCGCGTGCAGCGCCGCCCGCCAGAGTCCACCGGCGAGCAGTTCCATGACACCGATCACGACCAGCCCACCACCGGCCATCGTCGCCAGCCCCGTGACCGTCTGGAAGGTGATCGCGATGACGGCGATGCCGATCGCGGTGGTGACGAGCCCGCACACTTCGTGGGTCCAGCCGTCGACGATGCTGTCGTCCCACGCCGCGACCAGCGCCTGCACGATGCCGCGCACCGACCAACCGATGCCGATCCACAGGGCGAGCAATTCGATATTGCCGCCGTAGAAGACCAGCCCGGCCAATATCCCGGTGAGCCCCGCACTGACCAGTACCAGCACCCTCAGCGGCAACGCGATCCGCGCCATGAACGCCAGATACGTCTGCACCGCGGTGCTCAGAACCAGCGAGATCCCGAACAGCGTCGCCAGGGTGGATTCGTCGCGCCCCGGCCACAGCAGCAGCGCCACACCCAACCCGAACGAGCACCCACCGGCCACGAGCATCGCGGTGCCGGTCCGATCGGCGTCGCGGGTCATGTCAGCCGCTCCGCCAGGTAGGGCGAGGTCCGGCTCACCGGATTGTCCGCCACCTGCTCCGGTGTCCCCTGTGCCACGATTCGGCCCCCCTGCCCGCCACCGCCCGGTCCCATGTCGATCACATGATCGGCTCCGGCGACCACGGTCATGTCGTGTTCGACCACCACCACGCTCGCGCCGCTGTCGACGAGCGAATTCAGTTGTGTCATCAGGATATCGGTGTCGGCCGGATGCAGCCCGGTTGTCGGTTCGTCGAGCAGGTAGACGGTGCCGGCGCGCCGAGCCCGCTGCAACTCGGTGGCCAGCTTCACCCGCTGCGCTTCACCACCGGACAGTTCGGTGGCCGGTTGCCCGAGCCGTAGGTAGCCGAGGCCGACATCGCGCAGCGTGTGCAGAGCGCGCGCGACGACGCCGACGTCGGCGAGGAAGTCGGCGGCGCGGTCGACGGTCATGTCGAGCACCTGGGCGATCGTGGTGTCGCGATAGGTGATTTCGAGGGTTTCGGGGTTGTAGCGCGCACCGTGGCAGGCCGGGCACGGGCTGTAGGTACTGGGCAGGAACAGCAGTTCCACGGTGATGTATCCCTCGCCCTGACAGGTCGGGCAACGTCCTTCGGCGACATTGAACGAGAACCGGCCGACGCCGTAGCCGCGGGCTTGGGCGGCCTCGGTCGCGGCGAACAGTTTGCGCACCGTGTCGAACAGGCCGGTGTAGGTGGCCAGGTTCGACCGTGGGGTGCGCCCGATCGGCGCCTGGTCGACTTCGACGACTCGCACGATGTCCGCATCCGCCTCGGCGGTGGTCGAAACAGCGTGCAGCAGTGTGGATTTGCCCGATCCGGAGACACCGGTGATCGCGGTGAACACACCGAGGGGAATGTCGACGTCGAGGTCTTGCAGATTGTGGCTGGTGATCGCGCGCAGTCGCAGCGCGCCGGTGGGCGTGCGGGCCGCGCGCGGGGGACGCACGATCTCGTCGAACAGGTAGGGCCGGGTGACCGAGTCGGCCACTTCGCGCAAGCCGTCGACTTCACCGGCGTAGAGCACCGTGCCGCCGTGCACGCCCGCGCCGGGACCGATATCGATGAGCCAGTCGGCGTGGCGGACGACGTCGAGGTCGTGTTCGACGAGGAACACGCTGTTACCCGAATTCTTGAGCCGGTCGAGCACTTTCGTCAGAGCGGCGGTATCGGCCGGGTGCAGTCCCGCTGACGGCTCGTCCAGAATGTAGACGACACCGAACAGTCCCGACCGCAGCTGCCCGGCCAGTCGTAATCGTTGCAGCTCACCGCCGGACAGTGTCGGACTCTCCCGGTCGACGCTCAGATAACCGAGCCCGAGTTCGATCAGCACATCGATGCGCGAGGTCAGGTCCTGGGTGAGCACCGCCAGCGCCTCCGTGCCGGGGGTGTGGGGCCGCAACACCTCGACGAGTTCACTCAGCGGCAGGTCGGCGAGTTCGGTGATGTTGTACCCGGCGAAGGTCACCGCGAGCGCTTCGGGTTTGAGTCGCCGCCCGTCACACAGCGGGCAGACGGCGGTGTGCAGGTACTCGGCCGCGCGGGCCCTGGTGGCCTCGCTCTTGGATTCGGCGTGCGAGCGCAGCAGCAACTGCTTGGCGCCGGTGTAGGTGCCCTGGTAGGGGCGGTGGATGCGATGCGGTTCGCGCACGGGTTCCACCGTGACGACCGGTTTCTCCTCGGTGAACAGGATCCATTCGCGGGCGGCGGGTGAGAGTTCACGCCACGGGCGGTCGATGTCGTAGCCGAGCGCGCTGAGCACGTCGCGCAGGTTCTTGCCCTGCCAGGCGCCGGGCCACGACGCGATCGCGCCCTCGCGGATGCTCAGCGCCGGGTCGGGGACCATCGACGCCTCGGTGGCGTCGTGGACGACGCCTTGTCCGTGGCAGCGCGGGCAGGCGCCTTCGACGGTGTTCGGGGAGAACGCGTCGGAGTAGAGGCGGTTGGTGCCCTCCGGGTAGTGCCCTGGGCCGGTTCTGGCCGGGGTGTCGGGGTAGTCACCTTCGCGGGACATGAGCATGCGCAACGTGTTCGAGATCGCGGTGACGGTGCCGACGGTCGATCGCGACGACGGCGAGGACCGGCGCTGGGCCAGGGCCACCGTCGGCGGCAAGCCGGTGACAGTGTCGACATCGGGAGCTTCGACCTGGTTCAGCAACCGTCGGGCATACGGTGCCACCGACTCCAGATAGCGGCGTTGCGATTCCGCGTACAGCGTGCCGAACGCCAGCGAAGACTTGCCTGAGCCCGACACTCCCGTGAACGCGACCAGGGCGTCTCGGGGCATATCCACGTCGACATCGCGCAGATTGTGGACCCGGGCGCCACGCACCCGAACCGAAGGATCGACCTCGTGCGAATCCACAGCTACCTACCGTACTCCCGAAGCGGTGACCTTCGGGGCGAACGCGCCCGTTGGCGTAGAGCCTAGAAGGGCCAGCCCAATTGCGGCGCGCGATCGGCGGTGAACGCTGCGTCGAACGCGCGCAGCACCTTCGAATCCTCGACGGCGATCCGGTGCGCGGCGGCGAAAGTGCTGGCGCGCTGCCCGCCGAAGTAGAGGGCGCCGAGAATGTTGATGTCGAAGGCGAGTGTCGCTGTCCGGGTGGTGGGCTCACATTCGGCGAGGCCGTCACGGATGCGCAGGGCGAAATTTCCGCCGGCGCCGCGGAACGGATCGTGCACCGCCAGCACGGTATCGAGGTCGGCGCGGTAGGTGCGCGCGGTCAGGGCGGCGGGTACGTCCATGACCCGCGCCCACAGTGCGTCGCCGCGGTGGGTCACCTGCACCGCGCGTGGGTCGGTGAGCATGTGGGCCAGCGGATCGTCGTCGGCGATCTCGGCTTCGACGGTGTCGACGAGGTCCATGCCGAGCAGCACCCGCCACAGCGCGGCGTGCGCTTCAGGGGTCACGGCACGGAATTCCCACACCGAGGCGATATCGCGGCCATCCCGCCGCGAGCGCCGATACAGCGCGTAGCCGTCGGCGTGCAGCAGCGCGAACAGTGTCGTCGCACCCTGGCGATGGCGCTCCACATCGGCGAAGAACAGGTCCCACTTGGCATCCGGACGATCCTGCGCACCCGAGGTCACTTCCTGCCAGCGTTGGTAGATCTCGCGAATCCGCGTGACGGCGTCGGCCAGTGTCTCCAGGGTGACGCCGCCCGGATCGGGTGTAGTGGGACGGAATTCGGCGCGCCGCGTATCGATGTAGATCGCGGTGTCGAGAATGGCCACCTCGTACCCGAACCGTCCGTAGATCGTGCCCTCGCTGGCCGTGAAGATCGTCAACGGCAATCCGTCGGCCTCGGTTCGAGCGTGCTGGGCCTCATAGAGCTCGCGCAGAATCCCCCGCCGCCGATGCGTCGGCGCCACCGCGACCCCCGATACCCCGCATGCCCGCACCGATCGTTGCCCCGGCACCGTGACCGTCATCGTCCGATCCACCGTGTGCCCGACGATCCGGTCACCGTCCATCGCGACCAACGATCGCTCGACCGGAAAGACCTTGCCCCGGAATTCGTCCTCGTCACCGCCGTACCGCATCCCGAACCCGGCCTCTTGCAACCCCAAGATCGCAGCCGAGTCCGCCTGGGTAGCCGCTCGAACGCACACGCTCTTCGCCGATGCCATCCTCGTACCCTCCCACGCCACCCCAGCACTGCACATCTGGTTTTCGACCCGAGGTGGCGTGGTGGGGAGCAGTTGTGGGGCTAGTCGGTGAGCACGGTGATCAGCTCCACGACCGGGCCCAGCGCGGAGGGCACGGCGACCGAGCCCGCCGCGCCGAGTCGTACGGCTGCGGGCGAGCGGTGGAATCGCACGACAGCGGACCCGATGGGAACGTCGGTGTGGGTGATGTCGTCCAGACCGATGCCGACATCACCCTCGATCGACCGGTGTTCGGGCTGCGTCACGACGACGGTCGGATCCGGCGCGTCGCTGACGCTCTGAGCCTGAGCCCTCGTCCGACCTGTCAGCAGATCCACGACGGCGCCGATCGCGACCGGATCGCGGGTGCCGTCGTAGATCCAGCGACGGCCCAGTACTCCGTGTTCGGCAGTGCCGACGAGCGCGGCGTCACCTCCCGGCAGCGGCGCCCCACGATAGGTCAACGGCACCTGATACAACACTTCGTCGGCACCGGAATCGTCGACGAACAGCAGGAATTCGATGCCCACCTCGCCTGCGGGATCGTCGAGGCGGAACCCGCCGGCCTTCCGGATGTGTGGTGTCGTGCCCCGGTACCACTGCCGGCTGGGCAACCACGTCGCGACGAGATCGCGCTTGGACGGGGTGACGGTGGTCTGGTGGATGACTGCCATCGCGGGTATCAGCCTTTCGCCGACATGGCGCGCACGTCGGGCAGGGTGCCGATGCGCTGGGTGGTGGGACGGCCGGGGGCGGCGGTCTGGGCGGAGCCTGTTGTGCGGAGCAGGGTCCTTATCTGTTCCGGGGTCGCGCGGCCGGGGCCGTGGGCGCGGATGCCCTGGTAGGCGGCGACGGCGCCGACGACGATCGGCGAGGCGCTGGAGGTGCCGCTGAATTCGTCGGTGTACCAGAGGTCTTCGTCGGGGCCGCCTTGGAGATCGCCGTAGCCGGTGGTGGTGACCTCACGGCCCCAGCCTTGGACGTCGAGGCGGGCACCGTGGTTGGAGAAGTCCAGACGCGAGCGGGCGGGGCCGTGGTCGCGGCCGTGCAGGCCCGGTGGTGGGGCGCCCGCGCCGACCAGGACGGCGCCGGAGTCGGCCCGGCCCGCGCGAAACGGGTTGTGCCAGGTGGCGGGGAAATCACCGGGGCGGGTGTCGTAGACGGCGTCGTCGAGGTTTTCGGCCCCGTTGCCCGCCGCTTCGATGACGACGACGCCGCGGCTCACGGCGTAGCGGATGGCGGCGAAGTCGTCGGGCCACCATTCCACGGCGATGTAGCCGCGCTGATCAGGAGTCGCCCGGTAGTCGAATCGCGGACCGGGGCGATGCAATTCGATGAGGACGATGTCGCCGGGGTTCAAGGCGTCGGCCGCGGAGCGGATCGCGGCGGCCGAGCCGATGCCGAACACGGAGATGGCCCTGATGTGGGCTTCGGGTGCGATCCCGGTGACGCCGAAGGCGTTGAGGTCGCCGCTGATCTCACCGGCGACGGCGGTGCCGTGATTGCGCCACCCCAGATCGTCGGACGCGGTGCCACCGATCATCCCGCCTTGGTTCTGGCGCAGGTCCTCGTGGGTGAACCGCCACGCGCCCTCGACGTCGATTACCCGCACGCCGGTGCCGAGCCCGCCGGGCTGACCGTGTGCCCACACCGCATCGATGCCGTTGGGCGCGGCGTCCAAATAGGCCTGCCTGACCCGGAAATCGGGTGTCACAGCGGGCGCTCGCGGTGCGACGATGTTCTCGGCGAGGGGTGCCAGCGGCAGTTCGGCCGCGGGCTTCACATAGGCAGCGGCCACGGTGTCGTCCTCGCGCAGCCGATGCGCGAGTTCGCCGAGGTCACCCAGTTCACCGTGCACCGAGTAGTAGCTGAGGTAGTCTCCCGCGACCGGCGCCTGCGGTGTGTCGGCCAGTCTGGCCGCAAGTCGATTGTCCGGGCCGAAGATCGGCACCAGACGCGCCGAGCCGGGGAGCAATTCATCGACTCTGGTGCGGACGGATCGGTTCTCGCGCAGGGCGATCGGTGTGATCTCCGGGCCGGTCGGCGTGGTGATGACGATCAGTTCACCCGGCGGGACCGCGGGTGCGGGCGCCCCTGATCGACGCTGCCTGCTGGATCGAGTGGCGGCCATGGTTACCAGTCAACCGTGCCCCGCGCTCGCCCGCTACTGTTCTGCCGCACCGGCTTCGGCGACACGCCGTCACCACATCGCGCCGACGATCCCGACCACGGCGATCGCCGCGACATAGGCCAGCACCAGGCGGGTGTCGCGCAACCAGCATCGACTGCGCCGCAACCCGGCCCGCCACGCCCGCCAATACCCGACGAACGCGAGCGCGCCGAACCCGACCACCGCCCACGGGCCCACGAGCCACGTCAGCAACGCCACGGTTGCCACCACACACAACGTCAACGGGTCGTGCGGCTGCTGGGCGCGCATCGCTTCCTCGTAATAGACCCCGCGCTCGCTCACCGCACCTCCACCGGCAGCAACGCCCGTCCCGACGGCGCCGCTGCCGACAACCGTTGCCGCGACAGCGCGGGCCACGCCTGCACCGCGCAGAACGGCGCGCACTGATCAGCGTCGGCGCGAGTGCCCACATGCACGCAACACTGGGTGAGTCGTTCTTCGATCATCGTCGACATATCCATGAACGGTTTGATCGTGATCCGCACGACCCGTTCTCCGAGCAGTGTCCGCAACCGCTTGCGCCGTCCGGGCAATGCCGACGACGCCAATGTCAGCAGGGTCGACATCCCCAGGTCACAGTTCTCGCAGATATTGCGCCACACCCGCCCGATCTCCGGATGCGACAGCGACGACTGCTCCGACAGCAATCCCAGCAGCGATTCCTGCACCGCCATCCGCAGTTCGGCGGGCAGCGCCGAGTCCGCGATCCGGTTCGACACCAGGCCCAGTTGCTGCTTCAACCGCTCGTGCCCGATCAGCGAGACCAGCGACCGCCACTGCCCGGCGTCATCGCGCAACAGGTAGCCGACAGAGCAGCAGTGCGGATGCGAACACGGCAGCGCGGTGAGGTCGCGCCAGGTCACCAGCCCGTCGGTCTGCGGGCCGAGTCGGCGCAGCACGCCGGTATGGGTGAGCCGGTCCATCGGGTCGATCGCTCCCGAACGCCCGGACCCGAATTGCGGTTGGATCGAAACTCCGCCGACGAACGGGGTGTCCATGGCGGTGCGCAGCACCGCGCCGATCTCGTCGTCGTTCACGCCCAGCGCCACTGTCATCACCAAGGTGGTGAAGACGGCGTTCGACGAAAGCCGTTGCAGTGCCTGCTGTTTGCGGACCCGCAGGTCACCGCCGCGGTGATGGCGTGAGGCCTGCGCTGTTTCCCCGTCGTATTGCAGATACACCTCGACCCGGTCGCGATGGGTACGCAGCAGCGCCAGCAGTTCGTCGTCGACGGCGATGCGCAGACCGTTGGTGTTGAGCAGGATTCGGGTGATGGGCCGCGCGGTGAGCTCGGCCAGCAGGTGCGCCAACTGCGGATGCAGGGTCGGTTCACCGCCGCTGAGCATCAGCACGTCCAGGCGCCCGTTCTCGCGGGCCAGCCGCTGATCGACATTGGCCAGCACGTCCTCGACCGCCACCACACCGCGTAGTTCGGGCGAGGAGTCGGCGAAACAGGTCGGGCAGCGCAGGTTGCAACTGTCGATGATGTCCTCGAGCAGGATGCAGGTGTGCTGGGTCTGCATCTCGGGCAGCCCCCGCAGATACGCCGAGGGCACGGGATGGAAATTGCCGACGGTGTCGGGCAGGTGCGCTTTGGTCGGGGCCGTCCACTCTTCGAGGTAGGCAAGGATCTCGGGGTCCTCGTCGTAGAGGGTCCGCACCATGCCGTGGGTGCGACACCCGCGTTCGAGGAAAACCTTCCCGTCCCGTTCGGCCAGCCACCCCGACAGTCGCGCGACCTCGGGCAGTGGCGTTTCGGGGTGTTCGTCGTGACAGCGGGGGCAGAACGCGGTGACATAGCGCAGGATCCGATCGCCCCGCAACGGCATCCCGGTCATCGCGCCATCCCGAACATGCCCGTGTACAGCTCGGGGTTGATGGCCGTGCACAAACCCGCCGTGCACACCGAGACCAGCGACCACCCGATCATCAGCCCCATTCCGAACCCCTTGGGAGCGGGCCGTTTGCGCCGGATCAACAGCCAGCCACCCCCGAAGGCCGCCGCCGCACTGACCACCGCGGTGAGACCGACCAGCGCCTTGGTCGCGGTGTCGTCGTTGATGGAGGCCACCACCAGGAACACGACGAATCCCGCGATCGCGTTGACCACGATGAACGCCATCGCACCCGCCAACGCCATCGCCGCGATCTGACCGCCCTGCCCCGGCGGCTTTCCGCCCTGATAGGGGGGTGGGGGTGGCATGTTCGGTGGTGGTCCGGGAGGAAAGTTCATGCCGCGACCTTTCGTCGAAGTACACCGTCGTAGTTGCCGCGCCGATAGCCGATGGTCCAGCGCACCGCCACCAGGACCAGTCCCGGCAGCAGGAACCATTGCGGGCGCGTCAGATCCAGCCACACCGTGTCGTTGGCACGGGTGAACTCGACCAGGAACCGGAAGATCGCATAGGCCCCGACATAGAGGGTGAACAGCTCCCCCGGTGTGCTGATCCGGTCGCGTAACCACCACAGTGCGCCGAAAGCGGCCAGCTGGAACACGATTTCGTAGAGAAAACTGGGATGCATCGCCACACCGGCCACACACCCGGGGCACTGTGGCACCGTCGCGGGCGCGTGGATCCCCCACGGCAGGTTCGTGGGCCGTCCCGGCGCCTCGGTGAGCAGGCACCCGATGCGCCCCACCGCCATTCCCAGCGCCACCGCCGGGGCGAACAGGTCACCGGTCCGTTCCCGATAGCCGATGATCCGCTTCGCGATCAACACGCCCACATACGCGCCGAACAATCCGCCGAGCACGCTGCGCGCACCGAACATCCAGCTCTCGTAGGGATCGAGCGTCTCGGCCAGACTCGACAACCGCATACCGATCGCCCCACCGACCAACGCGCCGGTGACCGCGACCAGGGACTCTTCGCGCAGCGCGTCGCGGCGCCTGCATTCGGTCACGAACACCACCGCGGCGACAGCGACCCCGAGCGCGACGAAGAACCCGTGCGTCGGGATCCCCCACATCAGCTGCGCCACCATGGCCAAAGGTTAGCGGGCACGACGGCCCGCGTGCGTGAGTGAAACTACTCCCACATTCGGGTACTACCCTGTTCGTTGGTGAACGACGGTGCGGGAGTGAGTGTTTCGTTTAGAATGGTGCGAGGTGAGATCCTCACCCCGGTACCGGTCCTCGGGTACCAGCGTAGATCATCGCGATAGTTCCACCATTTCGGGAATTCCATCGGGTACGCAGTCATACAGGGGGTCAATCATGTCTACAGCTGTCGATTTCGCGGCCAGGCTCATCGATCCGCCGGCGATCGTCGCGGCGGGTCATTCGGCGGTCCTCGCCTACATCTCACCGAGCAGGCCGGGTGCGAACTTCGGTGCCAAACCGATCACCGCCGACTACGCGCGCGCACTCACCGCTGCCGGGCTCGACATCGTCTCCATCTGGCAATACGGCAAACCCGGCGACGCGACGCCGTCGGACTGGACCACTGGTTTCGACGGCGGTCGGCGCATGGCCGAACAGGCATTGGCCACGCATCTGAGCGTGGGCGCGCCTCGACAGGCACCGATCTTCTTCGCCGTCGACGAGGACATCTCGCTCTCGCAGTGGAACAGCACCGCCGTCGAGTTCTTTCGCGGGGTCAATGCGGTGCTGGGTACGGAATGGACCGGGATCTACGGGCATTCGCGGGTGTGCGCGTGGGCGATCGAGGACGGCGTGGTCGGCGCGCGCGGGGAGTTCAGTTGGGCGTGGCAGACGCGAGCCTGGTCGGGCACCGAGCGGGAGCCGCGCGCGGTGCTCTACCAGCGGGTGATCGACACTCCGAGCAACCCCGGACCTCTCATCGACGGCACCCGTGTCGATGTCGACGACATCCTCGCCCCCGACTTCGGGCAGTGGGCACTCGACCGCTCGGTCCCGGTCCCGCAGTTCACCGAGATCGACCGCCTCGGACCCTCGCACTCCTCGCGTGACGGCGCCCGCATCACCAACTTCCTGTTGCACACCCAGGAAGGCAACGGCACCGCCGAATCCCTTGCCGCCTACCTCAACAACCCCGCCAACGGCGTGTCCTACCACTACACGCTGCGCGACGCGATCGTGGTGCGGGTGGTAGCGGAGGAACGTGCGTCGTGGTCGGTGCTGTCGGCGAACCCTTTCACCGTGAATCTGTGCTTCGCCGGCAGCCGGATCGCGTGGTCGCGTGAGCAGTGGTTGCGCATCGACGGCGATCTGCGGATCGCGGCGTTCCTGGCTGTGCGCAGCGCACACCGCCACGGGTACTCGACCGAGGTGATCGAGCCGGATTACTACGTCGGCGACGGCATCTCCGATCACCAGTACGTCACGAGGGCGCTCGGCATCGGCTCCCACACCGATGTGGGACCGAACTTCCCGTGGGATGTGTTCGCCGCCCACGTCGCCGCGTTCGCCGGTGGGACCACACCGACGGCGATCGATGTTCGTGCCGCGGCGTCCCCGTGGTTGGGCGCGCGCCGCACCGACGGCGAACTCCCCACACCGGACGGGGTGGGACGTTTCGCCGAATTCGAGCACGGCTACGTCTACTGGCATCCGGCCACCGATGCCCACGCGATCCCGACGGCGGTCATGTCCAAATATGCCGAGCTGGGGTGGGAGGCAGGCCCCCTGGGCTACCCGACCGCCGAGCACACCGAACTGCCCGACCCGCGCGGTTCCGGACCGGGGCTGACGCAGGCGTTTCAAGGTGGCACCGTGTACCGACGCGCCGGGCAACCCGCGTACTGGGTGCACGGTGCGATCGGTGCGCGGTGGGCAGCGGCCGGTTACCAGAACGGCGAGCTCGGGTGGCCTGCCTCCGACGAGATCGGCCACGACGACGGGGTCTATCAGGCGTTCGAGTTCGGCCGGATCTACTGGGTGCCCGACCAGATCGTCGCACTGCGTAATTCCGGCGACCCCGACACTCCGTTGGCTCGGCCCGCGTGAGGGGTCAGGCCAACAGGATCGCGAAGGTGGTGGCGCCGGCGCCCAATACCAGCGCCGCCACCACCAGGATCGCGATCAGCCGCGTCCGTGACGTGGGGCCGGTGTAGGTTTCCTCGGCGTTCAGCATGTCGTCGATGTCGATGGCGGCGAACTCACGGGTCGATTCGAGAGGGCCGGGCTGCTCGGTCATGTGCGTGACGCTAGTCCAGGTCGCTGCTCACCGCCGCCGATACCCCACTCATGTCTGGCGGTATCGGGGCGCGGGTGGTGGCGAGAAGTTCGTCGAGCTGCGCTTCGGCGCGTTCGGCTCGGGCCAGGGTTTGTTTGCGGGCGTCGTCGAGCGCGGCCCATCGTTCGGCGGCTTCGGCGCGTACCTGTTCCAGCGCGGCCGCGGATTCGTCGCGGCGTTGCTGGGTGTCGATGGTGGTAGCGCGGCGCAGCTCGGCGAGCTCGGTACGGGTGCGGTCGAGTTCGCCGCGCGCGGTGTCGAGTTCGGTGCGGGCCCGGCGCCACTCCTCGCGTGCTTCGGCGGCGGCCTCCACTCGCTCGGCGGTGGCTTGCTCGGCACGTTCGGTGGCCCGGTCGGCGTCGGCGGCGCGCTGGATCGCGAGATCACGTTCGGCGTTCGCGGCGGCGATGCGGGCGTCGGCGTCTCGGCGCTGGTGGGCGATCTCGGTGTCGGCGCGCTGTTCGGCGCGGGCCACGGTGTCGTCGGCGTCCTGTTTGGCCTTGTCGATGTCGTCGGCCGCTTGTCGTTGCGCCGCACGCACTTGCGCCTCGGCATCGCTACGCGCCGCGAACACGTCCTCGGCGGCCTGCCTGGTGAGCGCGTCCACCGAGGCGACGACTTCGTCCCTGGCCGCGAGCGCCTCACCCACCGCCTGCTCAGCTGCTTCCGCGGCGGCCACCGCCTCTTCGGCCACCGATTCCGCCAGCGCGCGTGCCTCTTCGGCTTCCCGTCGCGCTTGTTCGGCCGCCACCGTCGCCATCTCCGCTTCGGCGATCCGGCGGGCAGCGTCGGCCTGCGCGGCCTGGACCTGCGCTTCGGCCACCGACGGATCCCCGATCGTCTGCAGCTCGGCCACCGCCGCGTTCAACGTGGTCCCCAATTGCTCGGCCAGCCCTCGGAATTGACCGAGCAGCTCATCGGCCCGCAACCGCGCCACGGTCACCGGCCCTTGAGCCGTCACAGTGACGGTAGCGGCCGCACTCTCGGACTCCTGTTGCTGCCGTTGCCTTTCGCGCCAGGCTCGCCACCGGGTGTGGTCCGGGTGATCGCAGTACTCGGAGGGACGACCCGGGCCACCGGCGCGGGCGATGGGGCGGGCACAGCCCGGGTAGTTGCAGACGCTCGACACGGGAGAATCGTAGCGTTGGTTTCGTCACTTTCGCACGTAATACACGAAACGAATTCCGTGTCGCCCCTTTAGGAGTCGAATCGAGCCTTCTCGATCCTGACCGCCGATAAGTGAACATTATCGGCGGTCAGGATCTCTACCTGCTCTCAATGACCTTGATTTTATTACGTTTACGTTTGGTCACGGCCAACGCAACGTTACTGCTACGGAACACGTCGAAAACTGTGCTCGGTCCAAACCGTCACGGAAAGCGGGATATCACGGATGAGGCAGACCGACATGGCCATCCGTGGATATGGGATCGATCGACGGCCGCACACAACGCGGCCAACGCCGCCGAGTCCAGATCGTCGAGGCAACGCTGGTGATCGTGCACCGCGAAGGCGTCGGCGGGTGACCCACCGAATTAAGAACTGTGTGCGGCCGTCTTCCTCGACGACCACGAAGCCGATCCGGACCATATCCGCACAGGTCCTGCGCGGCGCGCTACTGCGCTCCAGCCCTAGCTCGGACAGCACGCCGCGCGTCAGAGGGCGAGCATGGCGACAGCGATCTGGTCGGCCGCGGTGTGGCGCAGAGCGGTACCCATGTCGTCGAGGACGAGCAGTCGCGCTGCGGGGATCTCGGTGGCGAGGGCTTCGCCGTTGCCGACGGGGAAGAACGGGTCGGCGCGGCCGTGCACCACGAGCGTGGGCACGTCGAGTTCACTGAGTCGCTCCCGCCATCGCGGGGTGCAGTCGATCCGGGAGAACACCATCCCGAGCTGGTTCGCCTCGTGGACGGCGGGATCGGGTGACGGCGTCCGGTCCCAGATCCGGGCCGCCGTCGACCGCGCCTGCTCCGGATCGTTACCCAACAACGCGGCGCCCTCGGCGGCGAACGCCGCGACCGCGTCCCGGTCGGTCCAGTCCGGCATCGGGCGGGAGAACAGCTCGCGCATGATCGCGCCATCGTGGTCGGGCAGGTCCTCGTCGACCGGGCCGGGCGCCACCGACCGGGTGCTGACGAGGGTCAGTGCGGAGAACACGTCCGGGTAGTCCAGCGCGGCGACCTGAGCGATCATCCCGCCTACGCCGACCCCACCGAGATGGGCGGTGCGGGCTCCGAGCGCCTCGACCAGCGCCGCCGCGTCGGCCGCGAGATCCCGCAGGTCATACGCAGGATGCTCCGGGTCGAGAAGCGTCGACGCGCCGGAGTCACGCAGGTCGTAGCGGACCACACGCCGCCCGCCCGATGCGAGTCGCTCGCACAGCGCGTCGGGCCAGGACAGCATCGTCGTGCCGCCGACCAGCAGCACCAGCGGATCGTCCTCGCGGCCGAAGCTCTCGATGCCGAGATCCACCCCGTTCGCCCGTACCGAGGTCGGATCGAATCGAACCGGTCTCGCCATGCCTGGACTCCTGCCTGTCGGTACACCCAGTGGTTACGACGTCGGATTCACCCGAAAGTCATCGGTGCAGGGGAAATCGTGTGCGGCCTTCCGCGATTGGGGCAGTTTCCGCTTGCCGACCAGCGAGATACGGCTTGACAGAGTGCGTAATACTGTAACGCATGATGCTTCGCCCCGACGCCCCGACGGTCACTGATGAGTCCGCGATCGGCCTGGCCGCGTCCATCCGCGCTCGCGAGGTGACCGTCCGTGCGGTGATCGATGCCCACATCGCCGTGCTGGAACGCTTCGCGCCTGCCACCAACGCCGTGGTCGTCGACTGCTACGACACCGCGCGACAGCAGGCCGACGCCGCCGACGCCCACCTCGCGACCGGCCCGGCGAGCCTGCCACCGCTGTTCGGCGTACCGATCACCGTCAAGGAATCCCTGGCCGTCGCCGGTTTGCCGAACACGGCGGGGGTGGTGGCGCGTAAGCATCTGCGTCCCGCCGCCAATGCCACTGTGGTGCAACGAGTCCTGGATGCCGGCGCGATCGTGCTCGGTCTGACGAACACCTCCGAGGGGTGCATGTGGATCGAGTCCACCAACCGGGTCTACGGGCGAACCAACAATGTGCACGACCAGGCACGCACCGCAGGCGGGTCCTCGGGCGGTGAGGGTGCCGCCGTGGGCAGCGGCGGATCCCCGCTCGGGTTGGCCACCGACACCCTCGGCTCGATCCGTATCCCCGCCTTCTGCAACGGCGTCTTCGGTCACCGCCCCTCGACCGGTCTGCTCCCGACCACCGGCGCCTGGCCACCGCCCTTCGGGGTCGCCGCCTTGTGCTCCAACGGGGTCATCGCCCGCCGTGCAGCCGATCTCATGCCGCTGTTGCAGATCATGGCAGGTCCCGACGGGACCGATCCGCTGATACAGCAAGTCACCCTCGGCGATCCGGCGACCACCTCGCTACGCGGTGCTCGCGTGGTGCTGCTCGACAAGACGTTCGCCCCCGGCGTCGGCCGCGAAGTGCTGGCAGCACGTGACCGTGCCGCGGCCGCGCTCGCCGATGTCGGCGCCGAGATCACCCGTGTACCGATGCCTGCTCTGCGGATGATCGGGCTCTTCGCCTCGATCGTGCTGGCCGAGGAAACCGGCATCAGTTTCGCCGAGATCATGAGCAACGAAGGCGCCGACATCCTCGCGCTGGGGCAGCTCACCGCTGCGGGCGGGGACCACGCACTCGCTACCCGGCTTCTCGCACTCGGCGAACTGATCGCCGCACGACTACCAGGCCCGATGGCCCGGCGCATCACCGCTGCCGCGCACAACGCTGCCGCCGAGATCACCGAAACCATCGGCGACGGACTGCTCCTGCATCCCACCCTGACCACGGTCGCACCCCGCCACGGTCGCACCACCGGGCGCCTGTGGCGTACGAACACGGTCGCGCCGTTCAGCCTCGCGGGACTACCGGTCACCCAGGTTCCCCTCGGCCGCGGCTCCGGTGGTCTGCCGCTGGGAGTTCAGGTGGTCGCGGGCCCGAACCGCGACCACCTCTCGATCGCCGCGGCCCTCACTCTCGAGAAGGCGTTCGGCGGCTGGGTCAGGCCACGCCACTGACCACACTCGAGGCCGGATACCTCGAATGTCAGTGCGTGGCGGCCTCTTCGATGACCGCGGCGACGGCAGCGGGCTGCGCGACCAAGGAAGCGTGGGAGGAGGGGATCTCGGTGGTGCGGGCGCCGATCCGGTCGGCCATGAAACGTTGGGACGAAGGGGGGATCACCCGGTCGGCGCCGGAGACGAGGTACCAGCTGGGCGTGTGGGACCACGAGGTCGGTCCGGAGGGTTCGATGTTCGCCGCTACGGCGATGGAGCGCTGGTGGGCGATCATGTCGGCGGCGGTGGCGTCGCTGACGTCCTGCGCGAACACCTCGTGGAACGACGCCGGAGCGACGTAGCCGTCGAGGTTCTTGCCCGCGATGCCCTGGCTGTCGTCGACGACGGCGAGCTGCAGGACCGGGGGCAGCAGCTGGCTACCCGGGAAGCGGATCGGATCCAGTGCCAACTGGGCGGGCTCACCCTGCTGCGGGGCGAACGCGGCGATGTAGACCAGCGCGGTCACGTCGGGGTCGTCGATGTTGGTGATCACCGCGCCACCGTAGGAATGTCCGACCAGCACGATCGGCCCGTCGATCGTGGCGAGTGTGCGTTCGATCGCGGCGGCATCGTTGGCGGGACCGCGCAGCGGATTGTCCGGGACCACCACGCGGTAACCGTCCGCGCGCAGGGCCTCGGCGACACCGTCCCAGCTGGTCGTGTCGGCGAACGCGCCGTGAACCAGCACCACGGTGGGGGTGTCGGCGGCCAGAGCGGGTGCCGTCGCGCTGAGCGCGCCCGCACCCAGGCCGACCGCGACCGCGACCGCCATGTTCGATCGGAGCCTGCTCGTCATGACTTCGTCCTCTCATCATCAAAGATTTTGGCGAATGCCCACGCAACAGTATTGCCCTGCGCGGCGAATGGTCAGCAAGCGCTGGCGGCGACGTCGACTTTCGGGTACGAGTGGAGCTGAACAGAGGGGGAAATTCGTGGGGGAACGAAACAGTCCGTCGGCCACAGGCTCGCGGGTGGGTGAGCGTCGCGTGCGCTCCACCGCGGAATGGCTGGACTACTTCCAGCAGAATGCGGCTCGACAGCGACCGATTCCGTGGCAGACGAACGGCATCGGAGCCGATCCGGCGGAGCTGGCACCGATTCGCCGCTCACTGCAGGCCTGGCAGCTCGGCGAGACTTCGGACGGCGCTCACCTGTCCGCCTCCGCTGACCGCTACGCCACAGCCACCGACGACCCCGCATACCGCGACGTCATCGACCTGTTCATCCGCGAAGAACAACGCCACGGCGCACTGTTGGGCCGAATCTTGGACGATGCGGGAATCCCACGCCGCCGAGCGGATTGGGGCGACACCCTGTTTCGCCGACTCCGGTACAGCATCACCGACATCGAGGTCTGGACCACGCCCGTCGTGATGGTCGAGACCCTGGCGATGGTCTATTACAACGCGATCCGCCGAGCCACCGGCTCGCCGGTACTGCGCGCGGTCTGCGCGCAGATCCTCGCCGACGAGGTGCCGCACGTGCAATTGCAATGTGAGCGTCTGGCCGTGTTGCTGCACAACCGATCCCGCGCTCGCTTTCGCCTCACCATGCTCGCCCACCGTGTCCTGTTCTTGGTAGTGATGCTCCTGGTGTGGGCGGGGCATCATCGTGCACTCCGTGCCGGCGGCTTCACTTGGACCCACTACCGCAGGGCGGCCTACGCCAAAATGCATCGCGGCTGGCAACGAATGGACCCGCAGCGATACGTCTGGACCTGATTCGCGGGCACACGGTTGTGTCGGTTTCCCGCCAGCGTCGGGTACTCGCACTTTCTACCGTCGGTCGATATGACTACAGATCCTGCCGTCGAGATCCACGCCGACACCCGATTGCGGGGTTCGGTCGTGCTGCTCATGGCGCTCGCGGCCGCGCTCGGGACCTCCACCATCTACCCCTTGCAGCCCGCGATCGGGGACGTGGCCGATTCCTTGGGTTTACAGATCACGGTGGTCGGACTCGCCCTCGCGTGCGGGCCGATCGGGTACATGGCAGGTCTGGGTCTGCTTGTCCCACTGGTCGATCGGTTCGCACCCAGGCGGGTGATCGGGACTCAGTTCGCAGTGCTGGCGGTTGCTCTGGCGCTCAGTGCCGCAGTCGGTGGTAGGTGGGAGTTGGCGCTGACGACCGCGGTGATCGGAGCGTGTTCGACGGTGGGAGCGAGCCTCAGTTCAGTCGCGGGCAGGCTCGCTCTCCCGCGTCGACGCGCGAAAACCCTCGGTGTCGTGACCGCCGGAATTTCGGTGGGGATCCTGGCGGGCAGGATCTTCGGCGGTTGGCTCGCCGACGAGATCGGCTGGCGCGGAACACTTCTGACGTTCGCCGCCGCTTGCGCGCTCATCGCCGGATGCTGCCTGGTGATGTTGCCCGGCGGTCAGGGCGCAAGACAGCGAGGCTACCTCGCGACTCTGCGTTCGCTTCCCGGCCTGCTCGTGCGCCACGCCACGCTGCGGATCGCGGCCATCGCGGGCGCGCTGTGGTTCTTCGCGTTCTGCTCGATGTGGGCAGGTCTGGCCGTTGCGTTGTCGCAGCCTCCCTTCTCGTATTCGTCGGAACGAATCGGCCTCTACGCATTGGCCGGGCTTTCAGGGATTCTGGCAACGCAGGTAGCCGGCGCGTGGACCGACCGAGTGGGCGCCCGGCGCGTGATCATGGTCGGTCTGTCGATAGCAGCAGCGTCGTTGGTCGTCGCCGGGTTCGCACTTACCGACCTCGTCGTGACGCTGGTCTGCCTGGCACTCTTCGATGCCGGCCTCTTCGCCGCCCAGGTGGCGAATCAGAGCACCGTTCTCGCGATCGACCCCACAGCCCCCGCCCGCTTCAACAGTGCCTACATGCTGGTGTATTTCGTCGGCGGAAGCCTCGGCACTGCTTTCGGCGCGGCATCGGTCGGCTGGTTCGGCTGGCCGACGACAGCGGCAGTCACCGCGGCGACTATCGGAGCAGCCGCCGCGATCGTCTTTCGGTTCACCTCCCGAGTTTCGGTCGCCTCTATGACCGCTTCGTCGCCCGCAGCATCCGGCTAGCGCGCAGGCCCTGGGCTGATTCGCCGTCGAATTTCGCGGATCCGTCCAGGTAGCTGTCGATGAGGTCTGCGGCGGGGTGGTCTTCGATGTCGGTGAAGCCGAGGGCGTGTAACTGTGCGGTGATGTCGTCGGGTGTGAAGTAGCTGAACAAGGGCTCGCCGAGGGCGGCCAGTCGATCCGCGCGCGCTTTCAGGTGCGCGCGATCCTCGTCGGTCTCTGCCGGTTGCAGGTAGTCGAAGATCACCTCGACCGGCTCGGCCTGACCAGCGATGTAGTCGAGGGTCGACTGAGCGGCTCCCGGGGTCAGATAGAACACCACACCGAGCCACACGAACACGGCCGGCTCCGACCGGATGAATCCGGCTGACTCCAGTTCCTTTGCCAGCACCTGGGTTTCGAAGTCGACCGGGACGAAGGTCAACGTGTCGGGGCGGTCGATGTCGGCCGCGACGAGACGTTGATGCTTCCAGGCTTGGGTAGCAGGATGGTCGACTTCGAACACGCGCAGTTCCGTGTGTGAGTTGCGGTAGGCGAAGGTGTCGAGGCCCGCGCCGAGTACCACGACCTGTTGTACCCCGGCAGCGACGGCCGTCGCTACGTGGTCCTCCGCGAAGCGGGCGCGAGCAGCGAGGAACAGCCGTCGCGCCCGATCGCTGATCTCGACACCGCGACGATCACCTGTCGGCTCGGCCCATTCGGACAGTTCGTCGGCAGTGACGCCGAGCAGACGTGCCGCGATCGGATCGGTGAGGATCAGTGGCCTGTCAGCAATCTGATGGTAGGCGCGATCGTAGGCGGTCATGAGCGCTGTCCGACTGGGTCCCTCGTTATCCATGCTCACGAACCTACTCACGATTGGGTGCTCGGAAGCCGCCGATCCTCTGCTCCAGCAATTCGGCCAACCGCAACGGGGTGCGGTCTTCGAACATCGGACCGACGAGCTGCACTCCCACCGGCAGCCCCTCGGGGGACAGCCCGGTAGGTATGGCAGTGGCGGGTAGGCCGGGCATGGTGGCCAGACCGGCCCAGACGAGCTGGTCGAGGTAGGGGTATTCGACGCCGTCGATGTCGATGCGGCGTCCCAGCAGATCGGGATCGTGGTCGTGGGGGAATGCGGGAGTCGGGGTGATCGGGCACACCACGGCGTCGAACTCGGCGAAGAGTTGGCGCCAGCCGTGGCGGTGGAGTTCGCGGCGGTTGTTCGCCTCGACCCAGTCACGGTGGGTGAAGACCAGGCCGCGCAACCGCGTCGCGTCGAGACTCTGGTCGTGGATGCTCAGTTCGGCGGCCTGGGTCCGAAGTTGTTCGTACGCTTCGACGGGAAACCCTGCGCCCGAGCCCGAGAACAGCAACTGCATATAGATCGTCGCGGCCTCGGCCAGATCGGGCAGCAACGCGCTGTGTCGTTCGACGCGGGCACCACTGTCGACGAGCGCGTCGGCTACCCGATTCACCCCTGCTTGTACCGCGATCCCGGTCCCGATGAGCGGATGCTCGTCGAGGACGAGAACCCGGAAATCGCTGAGCCGCTCATGGCGCGCGGGCGGAAGTCTCAAGTCGTACGCCTTGCCGAGCGTCAGTGGGTCCGGGCCGGCCATCACATCGAGGAGCAGTGTGAGGTCGCGGGCCGTGCGCGCCATCGGACCGACAACGGCGAGGTCGAGGTCGACCGGCAAAGCCTGCGCGGGCGGCGCGACCATTCCGCGATTCGCCGCCAGCCCGAGTGTCGGCTTGTGCGCGTAGATACCGCAGAAATGCGCGGGGGTGCGCAGCGAACCGCCGATGTCGGAACCGATGGACAGCGCACCGAATCCCGACGCCAGTGCCGCTGATGAGCCGCCGGAAGATCCACCCGGCGTCCGGCTGTGATCCCACGGGTTGTTGGTGGTGCCGTAGATCTCGTTGAAGCTCTGCACATCTCGCAGTCCCAATGGCACATTGGTCTTACCGAGCATCACCGCCCCGGCGGCTTCCAGCCGCGACACCTGTATAGCGTCCTCGGCAGGAACATAGTCCTTGTTGTGCGGCATGCCCCAGGTCGTGGGCAGCCCAGCCATGTTGTAGGACTCCTTGACCGTCACCGGAACACCGAGCAGCGGCCGATCCTCACCAACTGCACGCGCCTGATCGGCACGACGCGCGGCGACCCGAGCACGATCGAAGTCCCGCACACAGATCGCGTTGATCGCCTCGTCGTCACGCTCGATCCGGGCGATCGCCCCCTCGGTCAGTTCCACCGATGTCACCTCACCGGCACGCAAAGTGGTCACGAGTTCTTCAGCCGACGCGAAATTCCAATCCATGAATTCGACGCTAACCGCAGGTCGCAAGAGCCATAAAACATCTTTTTGCACAACAGGGACAGATGTCTCGGCCAGCGATGAAAATACGGTTCAGACCAGCATGTTTTCGATGAGATCGGCGGCACGGATGGTCCCGCCTTCGGCTTGTGCTCGGGTGCGCAGTTGCGCTGAGCGGCGGGCGACCTCGGGATCGCCGATCAGATCGTTCAAGGAGGTTGTGGGCGGCGGCTTCCGCGGTGTCGACGCACCCATACCGACGTGGGTGACGAAGGCGTCGGCCCGTTCCAGGATCGCCCGCTGGGGAACCCAGGAGTGCACTTCGACTCACTCATTTCACGGATTCGGCGGCGGCTTCCAGGTCGTCGATGCTGCCCGACATGATCGTCGGCACGTGTGCGGTGATGTGCTCGGCGGGCCAGTCCCACCACGCCACCGCCAGCAGTCGGGCGATATCGCCGTCGCTGAACCGGGTTTTGATGAGGCCGGCCGGATTTCCGCCGACGATGCCGTAGTCGGGGACATCGCGGGTGACGACGGAGCCGGCGCTGATGATCGCGCCGTGACCGATCCGCACGCCGGGCATCACCGTCACGCCGTTGCCGAACCAGACATCGTTGCCGACCACGGTGTCACCTCGGACCGGCAGTCCGGTGAGCAGGTCGAAGTGGTTCGACCAGGAGCCGCCCATAGTGGGAAACGGGAAGGTCGACGGGCCGTCCATCCGGTGGTTGGCCCCGTTCATGATGAACCGCGTTCCGGTGCCCAGGGCGCAGAACTTCCCGATGATCAGTTTCTCCGGGCCGTAGTGGTAGAGGACGTTGCGAGTTTCGAACGAGGTCGGCTCATCGGGGTCGTCGTAGTAGGAGTACTCGCCGACCTCGATGAGGGGCGATGCGATCAGCGGCTTCAGCAGCACGACTCGCGGTTGCTCGGGCATCGGATGCAGCACCGTCGGGTCTGCGGGAACAGGTGCGGATTCGTGGGGCACAGCGAAACTCCTTCGGCGGGTGCGCTATCGGACGCCGGTGGAGGTCGCACACCCACCGTTGTTAATACGACAACTGTCGCACTAAGCTACGTCGACAGCATGGACGCCGTCGCGGCCCGGGCGGGCGTGCACCGAGCCACGGTGTATCGCCGCTGGCAAGACGTCGGCGGTCTGCTCGCCGACCTCTTCGATGCGGCGGGTGACCAGCATTGGAGCCCTCGCGACACCGGCTCGCTGCGCGGCGATCTCGCGGCGCTCAACCACGAGATCCAGGTTTCCTTGACCGAGGAGCCGTCGCTCGCCGCGGCGCTGATCGCCGCGTCGTTTCGATCCGAGGAAGCCGCCGGAGCTCTGCGGCGTTTATGGGACGACCGCTACGCACAGTCCGAGGTCATCGTCGAGCGCGCGATCCAGCGCGGCGAGCTTCCACCCGATGTCGACGCGCACGCCCTCCTGATCGCCGCGACCGCACCGGTCTACCACCAGTTGGTTCTCCTGCGCACCCCGCCCGACCCCCGCCTGCCCGACCGCGCTGCCACCAGCGCCGCGCTCGCCGCGGACGCCGGCGCGTTCAACCGATGACACAAGCTCCTGCGCGGACGACAAAACAGCCGCCGACCACCGGGGGGTGGTCGGCGGCTGTCGCACCAGTTGCGGAGCGCCCGAGGCCCATCATGTGCTGCCGGTCGGTCAGGCGATCATCGCTCAGGGCACTGAAGGTCACACGCGAATGGCTTCGGGCGCAACGGTTTCGGACTTCGCTACACGAGAGTCCCGTGCCCCACGGTGACGTTCCCGTAGAGGTTGCGCGCGAAGACCTGCACAGAATCCCCGCTCCCCTGCGAGAGGCTCACGTGTTCCATCCGGTTCTGCACGCTGCCGTGCAGCGCGTTGGTCTCCAGCCGCGCCGCACTGCCCGGGCGGATTCCGACCTCGAGATCGCCCATCGAGGTCTCCAGTCGGAGCACCCCGCGCGCGGCCTCGTCGACGCGGATGTTGCCCTTGGCGGTCTTCGCGGTCACCGAACCACCCGGGCGCTCGACCACGATGTCGCCGGCGGAAACCTCGAGCTCACACCGGTCGAATTCGCCGACACTCACCAGTCGACCCATGGCGACGGTCGCGTCGAGCACGGAGCCGATCGGCACCTCGACGGTCACCGAGACCGTCGGGTTGCCGCCGAACGGGGTGAAGGCCTTCCACTTCTTGGGAGACGCGACCGTCAGCTTGCCGCCGGCGAATTCGACCTGAATCTGTTCGGCGGCACGCACATCCGCTTTGCTGGACGCGTCGGCCGGTCGGACTTCCACAACAGCGTCGGCTCGGTCGGCGGCGACCACGGTGACATCACCGCAGGCCACATCAACGGCGACGGCGATCGGCTGCGGCGTCTGGAAAGTAGGCATCTGTACTCCTAGGTTGCGAAGGCTATACGTAGATGTATACGTACATTGCGTGCTCTCACTATAAGTAGATGTATACGTATAGCGCAACCCTGAGTTTTCAGCGGAGCTACAGATGCCCCGGCAGTCAGGTAGCGAGCCGGGTGATGTCGGGTGCGTAGACGGTCATCCAGTGCGGACGCAGCCGGTAATAGACCACCTCACTGTCCCAGTCGAAGGCGTCGTCGCCGTAGAAGTCCTGGAAGTACGCGAGCAGTTGCGGCCACTCCGCGCATAGCTCGCCACCCAGCGGATTGAGGACCTCGACCGTTCCGTGCGTGAACACGCCCAAGTCCTCACCACGTAGGTGCGCGACGCTGGCGGCCGGTCGCGCTGCGAGGTGGCGCGCCTTCGCGGCGTTGCGCGCCGTACCGAAGTGCCACTGTCCGTGCAGGAAGTGTCCGTCCACGGCGCTGATCCGCGGTTCGCCCTTCGCCGTCACCGTGGACAGAGCAAGCGTGCACATGCCCGTGAGGGTCTGGGCGAGCTGCGCTGCGGTCAGCGTGTTCTCACCATCGATGATCGAGCGAAGGTGCGAGGTAGCGCCGGACAGCGAGGCGTCGAGCAGCGCCTGAAGCTCTGCGAGATCTGCTGAAGTTTCACGCAAGGAGGTCCCCTATCTCTTAGTGGTGCATCAACCGGCGAACCCATCCTCGACCCATAACCTGACACCTCTTGTCACCTTTCCGCGCCGATCTCACTTGATGTTGTGCAGGAAGAACTCCCGGATGTCTGCGGCGAGCAGGTCCGGCACCTCCATCGCGGCGAAGTGACCGCCACGGTCGAATTCCGACCAGTGCCTGATGTCGTAGAGCTGCTCGGCCAGCGGGCGCACCGATTGGGTGATGTCGTGGGCGAATACCGCGACGCCCAGGGGCACCGGGCATGGCGCACTGCCCCGCGAAGACTCCCGGTGTAGTCGCGCCGAAGAGGCCGCGGTGGCGGTGAGCCAGTACAGGGAGATGTCGGTGAGCATCCGGTCGTCGCTGATCGGCGAGCGCGGGTCGGTCCACTGCGCGAAGCGTTCGGCGATCCAGGCGAGTTGGCCGACGGGTGAATCGGTGAGCGCGTAGCCGATGGTCTGTGGGGTGGCGGCTTGTAGTGCTTGGTAGGGCGGGCGATTCGCCATGAGCTGTTTGACCTTGTCGAGTCGCGCTTCGTCGGTGCCGGAGAGTTCGACCTCCGGGTTCGGCCGGGTAGGCAGGTAATTGACGTGGACGCCGACAACGTTCTCGGGCGCCAGAGCACCCAGCGACTGGGAGATTCCCGAGCCGAAGTCACCACCCTGCGCGCCGTAGTGCTCGTAGCCGAGCCGACGCATCAACTCGGCCCAGGCGCGCGCGACGCGGACGATGTCCCAGCCGCGTTCATGGGTCGGACCGGAGAAGCCGTAGCCCGGGATGGACGGGATCACCAGGTGGAAGTCGCGCGAGAGCGGTTCGATCACGTCGAGGAATTCGAGGAACGAGCCGGGCCAGCCGTGGGTGAGGATCAGCGCGAGCGCGTCCGGCTTCGGCGAACGGACGTGGACGAAATGGATGTTCTGGCCGTCGATTTCGGTGGTGAAGTGCGCGAGTTCATTGAGTTTCGCCTCGTGCGCTCGCCAGTCGTAGCCGGTGCGCCAGTATTCGGCGAGTTCCTGCAACCGCGCCAGAGGGAAGCCGTAGTCCCAGCCGGCGTCGGCGAGCTCGTTGGGCCAGCGGGTGCGGGCGAGTCGGTTGTTGAGGTCGTCGATATCGGCCTGCGGGATGTCGACGCGGAACGGTTCGATCATGGTCTCGACTCCTTTGTCGGCCCAACGTTGGGGCGACTAACGTTTGTGTGACCAACGATATCGCGATCGTTCGTCACACAAACGATTTGTTAGAGTTGTCACATGGAACACCCACCGGAGCCGAACCCCGCCAGGTGGGCAAACCTGCCCACCTGGCTACTCACCCAAACCGGCAACCACGCCCACCGCCTGGTCACCGAAGGTTTCGCCGCCGCCGACGCCCGCGGCTACCACTACCGCCTCCTGTCCAGCCTCGACGAATTCGGCCCCGCCAGCCAAGCCACCCTCGGCCGCCGCAGCGGCATCCACGTCAGCGACATGGTCGCCACCATCAACGAACTCGCCGACCACAACCTCGTCGAACGCACCCCCGACCCCACCGACCGCCGCCGCAACGTCATCTCTCTCACCACCCCGGGCAAACGCCAACTGCGACGCCTGGAAAAACAACTCGCCCAAAGCCAAGAAGAACTTCTCGAACCGCTGTCTCCCCTGGAACGAGAAAACCTGACGAAGTTGCTGTCGAAACTGTTGGACCACCACACTCAACGAACCGAGCAACCCAGCGAGATGCCGCGTCGAACCGGGTGATATCCCAGAACGGGGGCTTCACTCCGGTAGTTCCAGGGCGCTGATGCCTCGCGCGGTCGGCCACCATCGGTCGGTCCGCTGCCCGTGTCGACGACGAATCATCCCCTTGGCATGAAGTTGTCCCAGATACTGCTCGGTGCGAGACCGGTTGTGCTGCAGAGCCTTCACGAGATCCTCGGTTGTGCAACCAGCAATCGGCTTGTCCCACAGAACAACAGCGGCGAGGATCATGGTCTCGCACCTCGTCAGCGCCTGGGAGTTGACGACCATCGTCAAGATCTCGCTTGCTGAGCCCGCTCGTCGAGCACCATCCGCTTCAGCTCGACCAACGTATTCCGGGCGCGCCGACGAGCGCGGCAGGTGTCGACCTCGCACTCCAAGTGGACCTGCATCACTTTGTGCGCATTTTCGGCCGTGAGTGGACCAGGGTCGCGGTTACAGAACAAGAGAACGTTCACGGTGACAGGCCCCATCGTTGGATCGGCAGGCTCCAGGATTGCTGGGCCGAAACCAAGCACACCGTGGAGGACGCCAATGCGGAAGGCGCGTGTGCAGGGCGGATGTGTGCAGAGGGGGTGTGCGCGAGAGGGAATTCCTGGCTACGGCGTTCACCCGGTGCCACACTCCATAGATGGGACGCCACCCGAAGCAACCCAACCGCCAGCTGCAGGAGCTCGTCGACGAGACGGGCGTGCTCCGAAAGAGTCTGGCCCGACGCGTTGTTGAACGTGGTCGTACGGTGGGCGTCGACCTCGCCTACGACCACACCTCGGTCGGACGGTGGCTCGCGGGTGAGCAGCCCATTCCACCCGCGCCCTCGCTCATCGCGGACGTGATGAGCGAGTTGACCGGTCGGCGAATCACGTCCGCCGACTGCGGGATGACAGGATCCGAGTCAGCCGACCTCGGTTTGGAATTTTCCTTGTCGCTCGCCGAGGCCACTGCCGCCGCGACCGCCCTGTGGCGCAGTGACGTCGAATGCAGGAGGTTCCTGCGCGACTCTGCCTATGCTGTTGCGGTCTACCCGGCTGCGACGATGCGATGGTTGACACTGCCTGGACCTGAACATCCGGTGTCCTCGACCGGGTACCGCCGGATCGGCCAAGCAGATGTCGATGCGGTCCGGAGGATGACCACGGCCTTCGTCGAACTGGATAACCGGGTCGGTGGCGGGCGTATCCGCTCCACTGTCGTGCATTATCTGCACACGTCTGTCGCGCCGATGCTGCACGGGACCTACACCGAGGATGTCGGGCGTCGGCTGTACGCAGCGTCGGCAGAGCTGACCAAGCTCGCGGGTTGGGCGGCATACGACCTCGAGGAGCACGGCCTCGCCCAGCGTTATCTGATTCAGGCCCTACGTCAGGCTAGGGCTGCTGGAGATGCCGCGCTCAGTGCTGAGATTCTCGGTGCCATGTCACACCAGGCGGTCTACGTCGGGCGGGCAGGCGACGCCGTCGACCTTGCTCGGGCAGCCCGGATAGCTGCCAGAACCGCGGGTTCGCCGACCTTGGAGGCCGGGTGTCTGATGGCCGAAGCCCATGGCCACGCCGCCCGCTTCGACCGGTCGACCTGCACCGCCACCCTGGTATCAGCTGAGCGGGCATTCGGTCGCGCAGACCCGCATCGGCCGAGGTGGCTCAGTTATCTCGATACCGCGTACATGTCGGCCATCACGGCGCACTGTTTCCGCGACCTGGGTGACCACAAGCGCGCGTTCAATCTGTGTCTGCTCGCGTCCAGCCTCGCTGCCGACGACCCTCGCGAAGCTGTCAATATCGGCGACCAGGCACTCGAGCTGGCCGCCGAGGTGGAGTCGAAGCGGACCGGCGCGTACTTGCGTGATGTCCGCGCCCGCCTCGCACCCCACGACACGATCCCCGAAGTGGCGGAATTCCGTCAGCGGGTAGGAGCTCAGGCGAGCGCCAGCGCCCGGTAGATCCCGACTACGGTCGCCGCGCCGACGATCTCGCCGCGACTGATCATCGCCTCTGCCTCGCGTAGCGAGAACCACCGGACCTCAACGGCTTCGTTGATGTCGGGCGCTGCACCGGTGGGCTCGGCACCGCGTGCGAGGTAGATCTCCTGCGGCTGGTCGAGTGTGCCGATCGCGGGCTGGTAGGTGACGAGATGCTCCATCGACGTCGGCCGCCAGCCGGTCTCCTCCTCCACCTCCCGGGCCGCTGCCGCGGCGACATCCTCCGCACCGTCGACATAGCCACCAGGGACTTCCCACACCCACCGATCGATGATGAACCGGTGGCGCCGCATGAGCAGCACCTCACGGGATCCGTTGAGTACCAACGTCATCGCGCACCGCGGCATCTTCGCGACATACTGCGTGAACCTCACGCCGTCAGGAAGCTCGATATCGACGGTTTTGAGTCGGATATGGCGGTTCTCGTCCACCAGATGCTCGCCGAGGATCTTCCACTGCGTGTCGCTCACGCGTTTGACCGTAGCCGCCGATGCGCACGCCGACTAGGTCGGCACCTGGCAGACCAGCATCTCGTGCGCGCCTGCCTGGAACTCGTATTCGACCTCCACGATTCGGCCCCGGATACCGGAGTGCGACAGATTCGCGAGCAACTCATCGAGTTGCGGGTACCGCGCCGACGAACCGATGGGCGTCAAGGGAAACAGTCGGACTTCGGTCGTGACGACCCGTGCCAGTTCGATGATCGCCTGGCGATGGAAGGTGTAGTCCAGGTCGTCGGCGTAGCTGAAAAGCAGGTGTGAGCTCAGGGCGAGGTCGAAGGTGTTGTCGGCGAACGGGAGTGTGGGGAGACGGGCCGGGATGTAGCACTCGGGGGACGTGCGGGTGTGGGTGGCGAAATGTTGGGCCGACTCGCGACGGGCGCGTCGGTGTTCGTCGGGGTCGGCGAAGAATGTCCAGCGGTAGGCGTCGGCGTGCTGGCGAACGTATTCGTTGCCGCGGTCTGCTTCGGCGACCGCAGTGGCAGCCACACGTTCGACGCCGTTGTCGAAATAGGCTGTGTCGCAGGCAGTGACATCACCGCCACGTTCCATGACTTCGGCCGCGAATCCTGCCGCACCGCCCGGACAGTCCAGAATTCGGCGCCCGAGGTCGTCTTCGGTGAGCGCGAACATCAACATCCGGTGATTGAATCATGTCGATGTGCTGTCGACTATGCGAAATTCGTCGCTGTAGCGGATCATATGGCGGTGAATCAAGATCTTCTGCGGTCTCGGGCGGCGGAATTCGCCGCCGAAAACGTGTGCATGCCCGACCGAACCCGCCGCGAGCGAGCCATCTCGCACCGCGCGAACCGACCGACCCCGGCGGCTGCCTGACATGGAAACCACCGAACTCGCTGCCGATCTGGACGAGCGCCAGTTCGCGCGGTACGAATGCCCCTGCTGCGACGAGCCGATCGAGCGCACCTGGAACATGATCACCCGTGACGGGATCGCTTACGCGGCGTACTTCGCCAACAGCTACCACCACACGGGTCAGGCCCATGACACCTGGATCGACGTCATTCTGGGCACCTGGGATTCCGACACCGCCGACGATCACGTGACTTTCGGTTGCCGGGTCGGGCCGGTGCAGAACAATCCGAACCCTGCGGCAACCCTGGTCCAGGCCTGTCTGGACGGCTCAGCCGACGACGTCCACGGCGTGGTGCTCTCGCGTGCGGACGGTTTGGTCCACCCTCGCCTTCCGGAGTTCTGGAGTGTCGTCGACTATGTGCTGGCCAACGACCCGACCGTCTCGGACCACCTGTACGGGTAGCCGAGGGGCCATCCACCACGGATGACCCCGTCGCCTCAGCCGAGAGGATTGTGCCCCAACAGAACTCGCCCGCTGAAGCGGGTCTGTTTGGCACGAGGCAGAGGGTGGAATTGGCAACCGTGGATGTCGCGGTAGAGGCGTTCGAGGTCGCAGGCGCGGGAATAGCCTGCGCCGCCGGTGGTTTCGATTGCCAGTCGGACGGTGGTGATCAGGGCGTCGGACGCGACGGTCTTGCGGCTGAGGGTGCGGGCGGCGTAGATGTCGGTGTTGGGGAAGTGCAGGTTCTCGGAGTCGGTGAACATGGCCGTGATGAGGTCCTCGGCGGTGGTGTAGGCGTTGAGCATTTCACCGGCCGACTGGATCGTGTGGGCGTCGGAACGGCCCGCCAGCAGGTGCGCGGTGAGATCGACGGCCGCGTCCGCGACGCCGAGGTAGGCGGCCAGTACCAGCGGAAGGGCGGCGCCGATCACCACATTCAGCGCCGGCGGCCACGGACCGGCGGGGCGGGTCATCGAGATCGCGGCGTCGGGCACGAAGACGTCGTCGAGGACGACGGTGTGTGAGCCACTCGCGCGGAGACCGAACGAATCCCAGGTCTTGTCGATGCTCACCCCCGCGGCAGACAACGGGATGGCGAAATGCAGCACCTCGTCGTCGTAGCGAACGCTGGTGACGAGCACGTCGCCCACCTCACACCCGCTCGCGGGCGCCTTGCGCGCACTCACCCGATACCCACCGTCGACGCGCACAGCCTGCCCATTGGACTCGACCCAATCCGAGGCCCCGGTGCTGACCAGGATCGCCCCGCCGGCCACCTTCGCGAACACCGCCGAAGCATCCACCCCATGGTTGTGCCGCCACACCTGCGCGGCCACCAGGTGCGAATGCATCGCGAACGCGACAGCTGTCGACGGATCGTGGTTGCCGAGTTCGCGCAGGATCTGCCCCATCTCCTGATGAGAGGCGCCCCCACCGCCGAACTCGACCGGCACGAGCGCTGCCGACAGACCGCTCGACCGCAACCGGTCGAAGGCGGCGACGGAGATCTCGCCGGTGCGATCCCGTTCGGGGACCTCGAGACGCAGGGTTTCACCGATCTCGCGAGCCAGTGCGACCCGGTCGGTGCTGGACATGGTGTCAGAAATTGTGGAAGTCATGTTTCGAAGGTAGGAAGCGCCGCGATAACCAGATAGTCCAGAAACTGGACTCTCCCGGTCCTGAAAGTGGACCCCGTCGGTGAGGTGACCATGACAACCACGACCGCAGGCTACGGCCAGTACTGCCCGATCTCGCGCGCGCTCGACGTGCTCGGTGAACGGTGGTCGTTGCTCATCCTGCGCGACCTGTTCATCGGCACCACCCGCTTCAACGACCTCGCTCGCGGCCTACCCGGCCTCTCACGCAGCCTGCTCGCCAAACGCCTGCGCCAGTTCGAACGCGCCGGACTGATCGAGAAGCTCGGCACCGAACACCTGCTCACCGAAGCGGGCAGCCAACTCGAGCCGATCCTGTTCGGCCTCGGCGAATGGGGTGCGCGCTGGACCTTCGGCGAACCGCAGGAAGAAGAGCTCGACGCGGCGCTGCTGGTCTGGTGGATGCACACCAGGCTCGACACCTCCATGCTGCCCGGACGGCGACAGGTGCTGCACGTCCGATTCACCGACGACATCCGCCGGTTCTGGATCGTGGTCGAATCCGGCGTCGCCTCGGTGTGCGAAACAGACCCCGGCTATCCCGTCGACGTCACCATCAACGCCGACGTCGCGGGCCTGTACGAGGTGTGGTTGGGCCGCATGCCGCTCACCCACGCGCAGCACACCGGACGGATCAGGTTCATCGGCCCACCCACGATCACCCGCCGGATGCCTGCCGTCCTGCGATTGAGCCCGGTCGCCGGATATGTCGCCGCGACGGGTCAGCCTGGTCCGGCAGCGCGCGCGTCGTGATCGGGACCGGTGCGCGCGGCAATCCGCATCGCCCAGCGGTACAGCTGTTCGGGATCTCCGAGCGTCGCTCGCGCTGAGGGCCGAACCAGGACGCCGTTAGCCGCGGACAACAGGTCGTACAGGCCCAGATGCACCCACTCCCACAACATGCTGTCGAAGTTGTACGACATCATCGCCCGCTCGACACGCTCCCGGATGTCGGTGACCTCCTGTGGCGCGATCCCCGACCGATGCAGTCGTGCCTCGGTAGCGCGCTGATCGTCGTCGTCGAACGAGGTATCGAGGAACGGCTCCAGCAGATCGGCCCAGATATCGCTACGCCGACGCACGGCGATCTCGGTGCGCCGACAGAATTCGGCGAGGGCCGGCGCATCGGACGCGAGCACGAACAGCGTCTCCCCCGAAACCGTGCGAAGTTCCGGCGGAAACGCGCGCGGATCGGCGTCGGCGATATCCGAAACCGCTAGCACGCCATCGGGATACACCGATGCGCCCGCGAAAGGATAGTCGACAAACTGAATCTCTGTGTCGCCGATGACCACCCGCATCGCCCCATGATGGCGGCCCGAAAGCACCTGGACCGGCAGTCATGAACTAAATCGAACAAAACGTGGCAGTAATCACTACTTGGCCCGCGATGTTGGCAACGGCCGTAACCAAAACGTTAGGGTTCATTCATGGTACGTACCGGAGCAGTAACCTCAGAGCCGTACGAACCGAGTGTTCCTCTGCCCCAACAGCATCCGGTACGACTCGAGCTCGTCAGCGAAGCGCCCGCCACCCCCGGCGCACCGACCGAGGAGGTCGACGAGCACTTCCCGCGCCTCGGCGACACCAGTTTCCTGACCGGCGCGGCCAGACACCGGCTCGCCGCCTACATCCACACCCAGCTCGCCGAACTCGAAGAGATGCCGTGACCTCACACCCATGACCACGCGTCCCCGCGTCATCACACTCGCGCACGACTAGGCTGCAACGCCAGGAGTCATCGGCGACACAGCGATTCACGCGAGGAGTGGCGAGGTTTGAGCGACGCATCGGTCGTGCTTCCCGAACAGGTCCGCACCGAACTGCGCCGCGGAGTGCGCAGCGTCCTGGTCGACACCGCGGCCCTACGCCTGGTCCGTGAACGCTTCGACGACAATCAAGCAGGCGCACTGCGCCGCTACCTGGAAGCGTCCCAATCGGCGAACACCCTGCGTGCCTATCGAACAGACTGGATCGCCTGGGCGGGCTGGTGCGCGATCGAACAACGCCAGGCGCTCCCCGCGGACCCACTCGACGTCGCCGTCTACCTGGCGGCCTCCGCCGACGCCCGACGAGAGAACGGCACATGGGCCTTCAGCCCGGCCACCCTCGATCGCAAGTCCGCCGCCATCGCCGCAGTCCACGCCGCCAACGGACTCCCCTCACCGACCCGTTCCGACGTCGTCCGGCTCACCCTGCGCGGCATCCGTCGCACCCGCCGCACCCCGCCGACCCGCAAACGGCCGGTCCTGCTGCACACCCTCGACCAACTTCTCGCCGAGCTCCCCGCACCCGACTGGCCCACCGAACCCGCGCGCCGCCGCGACGCGCTGGCACTGCTGGTCGGTTTCGCCGGCGCCCTGCGGCGCAGCGAACTCGCGGGCCTGCGCATCAGCGACGTGCACGTGCGCACCGACCACACCACCGGCGAACCGCTGCTCGTCGTTCACCTGCCGACAACGAAGACCGACCCGACCGGCGTCGCCGAACAGCGCATCGCCCTGCCTCGCGGCAAACACCCACGCACCTGCCCGATCTGCGCCTTCGCCGACTGGGTCCGGCTTCTGGAAGTCCACGCCGACACCGGCGACGCGGGGGCGCGCACCTGGACGACGAACAACCTCGCGGCCGACACCACGATCCACCGCTGCCACGGCTTCACCGGAACCCGCCTCAGCACCGACGAAGACCGCCCGCTGTTCCCCACGATCAACCGACACGGCTCGATCAGCGACACCGCCCTGTCCGGCCGGGCCGTCGCCGAACTCGTCAAGCGCTACGCGGCCCGCGCGGGCCTGGACCCCGACCTGTTCTCCGGGCACTCCCTACGCGCCGGCTTCGCCACCCAAGCCGCCCTCGGCGGAGCCAGCGACCGCGAGATCATGCGCCAGGGCCGCTGGTCCAACCCCCGAACCGTCCACGGCTACATCCGCACCGCGAACCCACTCGAAGACAACGCCGTCACCAAACTCGGCCTCTGAATCCGAGTGACTGCCCGCAAGCGTTCCGGCTCCGCAGTTCTCGTATCAATTGACGGTCAACGCCTCATACGCTTTCGCGGCCATATACTCCCGGCCCAGTCGAGTGGGATGGAAGAACGTCCCGCCCTCTCCGGGTTCGAGTCCGACCAACGACACATAGCGTTGCCCCACAGGGGCGCAGATCGAATGATCGCCCTCGGAGTCGGGATCGACAAAGGTGAAACCCGCTCGGTCCGCGGCCGCCGCGACTGTGTCGTTGAGTGCTTTCTGCGCGCGGATGTTGAATGCGATGGCCGTCGGGCCCGCGATCGCATCGATGAAGCAGCCGGTGGGGTCCTCGGGCAGGATATTCAGATAGCCGAGCACGGCGAACTCGGCGTTGGGGGCGTGTTGTCTGATCGCGGCGTACGCGGCGTCCAGTCGCGCCGGAAGTCTCGTGAGCGCGTCCGCGGCCTGGTCTCGTAAGGCCTGCGTGCAGGTGGCGGCCAGGAAGCAGTTGCTGATCACCGAGACGAACAGGTTCTCGTCGTTGCCGCCGATGGACACCGCGACGAACTCGGTGGCGGCGGACAACCCGTCCACCTGCGGGCCCATCGGTGATACCTGCGTGATGTCGGCGGTGACAGCGCCGCCGCAGCCCCAGTCGCCGAAGGTGGTCTGTGGCATCTTCGCGGCGATGAGTCGCGCGACGCTGTCGGTGGCCTGAATGCACGGTCCGATGAGCGAGCCCGCGAAGGAGCCGCTGTCGATGTAGGAGTCGCCGATCGCTACGAATTCGGCACCAGGTCGGTGAGAAGGGTCCCCCGGTGCGGCGGACGACAGCGCCGCCGGGGACAACAGCAGTCCCGCCGCGGCAAGGAGTAATACACGGTGTGCAACGTTGCGCATCGTTCGGATCACCTCTGGGTCGAAATGGTTGGGCGACGCAGAATCTGGCGGTGGTGTCTACCGATTCCGCGATCAGGGTGCGACAAATCGCCGTTGCCTGATTGCACCGGCGATTCGATCTAATACGTATTAGCTGGGATCAGGCTAACAGTCAGTGAGAATCTTCGAAGGAAGAATCGAGCACGAAAAAGCCACGACCGGCCACCGACTGGGCGGTCGCAGTGCTACGGCGAAGCTAGGACGACCCGCGATGCACCAGCATCAGCGCATCCGTCGCGACCGCGCGCACCTGAGCCGCTCCGCCTTGCGCCAGATCGACGATGGCGCCGGCGAGACTCCCCGCGGGAACCGTCAGATCGATGCCGATAGTGGTCAGCGTGGGCACCGTCAGCGCGCCGATGGTCTCGCTGTCGACCCCGATGATCGCCAGATCGCCGGGAACATCGAGGCCACGCAACCGGCACGCACCCAGGACCGCCACGGCCACAACATCGTTGAACGCCGCCACAGCCGTCACCGGCGGCTCGCTCTCGACCCAACGCGTCAACGCGTCAGCGGCCCCGTCCAGTGAGTAATCCATGCTCGCCACCACCGGCTCCGCGAGCCTGAGCAGTCGGCATTGCTCGCGAGCGCCTTCCAGCCGAGGTAGACAGAACGGCTGATCCTGTGGCTCGTCGACTGCGGCGAACCCGATTACCTGATGCCCGCGATCGGCCAAGTGCCGCACCTGCATTCGCCCGATCTCGCGCTGATCGAGACCGGCGACCGAAGCATCCTCTGACCCCAGAACGCCATCGATGACCGGTACCCCCGACTTCACCAACGCTTGCTTGTCGGCCTCGGGAAGAACTGTCGCGGAAACGACGATGGCCGGGTCCAGATGTTGACACACGGCACTCACCCCACCCGCCAGTCCGGTCAACTCGAGGAACACGCACGTGAAGCCCTGCGCCTGCAAAGCGGTCGTCACCTCGCGTTTGAACCGCGCGAACGGCTCCGACACCGGAGCATCCGCCAAGAGGAACACCACTACCTGACTGCGGCCGCTGCGCAATGCCCGAGCGACCGCCGACGGCGCGTAGCCGAGCCGCTGTGCGGTATCGAGGACCAGTCGCCGCGTGGTCTCCGAAATCCCGAACTCGTTCTTGCCGTTCAGCACGAAACTCACCGTCGTCTGTGAGACTCCGGCTTCTCGAGCGACATCCAGACTGGTGATCCGCGCCAACGCTCCTCCTGGCCGCCCAAGGTATCAGCTAGCGATCGCCGAGCAGATCATCCCCGAGGTCTTGGGGTCAGGCGATCCGGTCGAGTCGGAAGATGCGGAACTCACGACCACCCGAGAGCTGGAATTCCATCTCGTAGCCCGGCCAGAACTCGACGGCCTGGTCCCACACGCGTTTGCGCTCGAACCCGGTGATCTCGGCGACGGTCACCGGGAACGCGGAGCTGCCACCGAAGCGAGCCGATGCCGTGCGGGCCGCGCGCAGGTTCGCCGACCAGGCCGGATGCTCCGGCTTGCCCCAGTTCGACCCGACCAGGTAGAAGCCGTCCCCGTCGGGCACGCACAGCAGCGAGGTAGTGCGCGGCTGTCCAGACTTGCGCCCGACCACCGTGATCTCGATCGATGGGAGCCCGGCCAGGTCGAGTACACCCCACCGACCGCCACTGAGCCTGCGCAACAACCGCTCGGTCGGCAGGACTACGCCGGCGCCACGCATCACCCAGGGCTGTGTCGCGAACACGCGCGCAAAGCCCGGCAAGGGATTGAAAACCATCCACGAATCCTGGCTCGAGCGAACCGAGTACGCCCACTCACGATGCTGCGCTGAGAGGCAACTCACTCGAAGTGCTGGACGACCGATCGCCGCGAGCGACGCTCGGCGTACCCCGGCCGAAGCGGAAGTCGGCAAACACGGCCGAGACCTGCATGCGTACTGGTTCGACACCGGTCGCGCAGTTGCCGTCGATTTAACTACCTGACCACCCCTCCCCTGTCTTTGCTGGTGAGTGGTTGTTTGGTTCGAACATGTCTGGAACTGAGTTGGTCTGATCGGCATCAAAGGGAGACTCATAAGTAGATGCGCATATCTACGTAACTCCATGTAATTTCTATAGCGTCAGGCTCCAAATCCGCCGCTCCGACCCACTTCCCCCGCACAACTACCTCGATGTCGCACACTGAACTCCCCTCCCTCCCCTCAGACCCCAGGAGTGCCATGCCCTCCCCCACTGGTCGCCGAATCCTCGCCGCAGTTGCTCTCACCGCCGCGGCCCTGCTCACGACCAGCACCTCCCCTGCCCTGGCCCGACCACCAGCGCCGGCCCAACTGGCACCACTCGGGCCCGAATTCCTCTGGGGAGTGGCAGCTTCCGGATTCCAGGCCGAAGGTGATGCGCCGGACAGCAATTGGCGCCGGTATGTCGAATCCGGGACCACCGACGATCCTTATCTGAACTCGGTCGACTTCCGGAATCGCTACCGCTCCGATATCGCGCTCGCCGCGAAACTCGGTGTGCGCGTGTACCGCATCGGCATCGAGTGGGCACGGGTCCAACCACAACCCGGCGTTTGGGACGAGCCGGCACTCGCGTTTTACGACGACGTCGTCAGCGCGATCACGGAGG
The DNA here is from genome assembly GCF_036142455.1 of Nocardia salmonicida. Taxonomy (NCBI): domain Bacteria; kingdom Bacillati; phylum Actinomycetota; class Actinomycetes; order Mycobacteriales; family Nocardiaceae; genus Nocardia; species Nocardia salmonicida. The sequence goes on along the minus strand of NZ_CP108014.1, from coordinate 2,245,078 downwards.
CGGGGATGCGGCCGATGCTGACGCTCGATCACTGGGTGTACCCGGGCTGGGCAGCCGACCGCGGCGGCTGGCGCGATCCGGAGATCGTCACCAACTGGCTGTCCAACGCGCGCGTGGTCGTCGACCGGTTCGCCGACGCGGACCCGCTGTGGGTGACGTTCAACGAGCCGACGTTCTATCTGGTCAACGATCTGCGCCACGGCGGCATCGGCGCGGCCGACGTTCTCACCATGGGTGAACGAATCGCCCAGGCGCACAACAGCATCTACGACTACATCCACGCCGTACACCCCGGCGCCCAGGTGACCAGCAATGTCGCCTACGTCCCCACTGTCGACGACGCGGTCAGCGGACCACTGCTCGACCGGATCTCGACGCGCCTGGACTACATCGGCATCGACTACTACTACGGCTTCTCCCCCACCCAGCTGCAGATTCCCGATCCGGACCGCCTCTGGACGATGCCGCTGCAACCCGAAGGCATCTACTACGCGCTCGACCACTTCGCGCGGAAGTTCCCCGGCCGCCCGCTCTACATCGTCGAGAACGGCATCCCCACCGAGAACGGACTCCCCCGCGCCGACGGCTACACGCGGGCGGACTCACTGCGCGACACCGTCTACTGGCTCCAGCGCGCCGTCGCCGACGGCATCCCACTGATGGGCTACAACTACTGGAGCCTCACCGACAACTACGAATGGGGCTCCTACACTCCACGTTTCGGCCTCTACACGGTCGACGTTCTCACCGACCCGACCCTTACTCGCACGCCCACCGACGCGGTCGCCGCCTACCGTGCGATCACCGCGGCGGGCGGCGTCGCCCCCGATTACCGGCCGACGCGCCCCGTCGCCGCGTGCTCGCTCGTCGACGGGCTCGCCAGTTGCACCGATCCGGTGTCGGTCCCCCGGTAGAGGTTTGAACCACCGATGCTTGCTCTACACTCGGGCGGGTGTCGAGCACAGCGTCACACCCAGCCGGCGCCGTGAGCGGCAGGCAAGCCCGATGGCAGCCGCACAACGACAGCCGCCGGGAGCGAATCGTGCTGGCCGCGGTCGAGCTGATCGAACAGGCGCCCGCCGGCGTCGAGGTGCCGATCATCCAGATCGCCGAGCACGCGGGGCTCGCGAAATCGGTGGTCTACCGGCAATTCGCCGGCCGCGACGAGCTCGATCGCCGGATCAGGAGCGAGATCGCCGACCGATTCGTCGCCGACATCGAGGACGCCCTGGACATCGCCGAGGGATCGATCCACGAAATCCTGGTTCGCACGATCGGCGGCGTCGTCGATTGGATCCAGGACCATCCCCGGCTACACGAGTTCCTGCGGACAGGTCCATCGGAGACCGATCCCGATATCGACGCGATGAGCGCGCTGATCGACACCCTCGCGGGTTCGACCAGGGCGCTCGTCACGGGCTTGGCCGGTGTCGTGGGCGTGACCGACGAGGCCTCGGCCGACACGATGACCTTCGCCATCGTCTCGATGACCGAGGCCACCGTCACCCGCTGGGCCAACGACACCGTTCCGGCGCTCACCAGGGATCAGCTGATCGAGGAAGTCGCCTCCTACGCCTGGCACGTCGTGGACGGCGTCGCCCGCCGCCACGGCCTGAACCTCGACCCCGACAAGCAACTCACCGAGATCATCACCCAGCTGGTCGCCGGCGACTGATCGCCGGCGACGTCAGCTCAGGCGACGCGCCGAGCGCTGCGTTCAGGCTCGCTGCGGTAGCGCGACACGGGCCCGTCGATGCCGAACTTGCGCCACAGCCACTTGGCGGTCGGGTTCATCAGACCGAGGTCATTGGCCAGTTTGCGCATATCGCCGAAATAGCCCGACAGGATCTGCTGGGAATGCTCCGACTTCCAGAACGCCTGCTCGATGACCTCGCGCGGAATGTCGAACTCGCGCTCGAACGAACGTGGCGGCGCCATGATCTCGCTGGCCAGCCAGCGCATCGCGATCGGGAAGGCCACCGAGCAGACGCCACGATTGAACTTGCCCATCCGCCCGATATGCGCGGTGAGGAAGTCACCGGCGAAGGAGATGTGACGCGCTTCCTCGGCGATATGGATCTCCATGGTGCGCAACACCATCGGCGGCATCGTCGCGCCCGCGCGGATCACGGCCTTCTGATAGTGATCGATCGGTTCCTCGCCGCCGAGGATGCCGATGAACAGGATCGTGTGGGCGTAGCCGCCCGCCACACCGATCAGCGGCGACAACGCGCGGAACATCGGCCGCATGCCGGGCACGTCGACGTCGATGCGGTTGACCAGCTCCTGGAACATCTGGATGTGGTTGCACTCTTCGGTCATCTCGTGCAAGCAATACCGGAACTCGGGCGACCCGTTCGGCAGCTTCATGATGTATTGCATCATTCCGCGGATCAGGATGCTCTCGAAGGCGGCGCCGACCTTGATCGAATTGGCGGTGCGCCATTTGCCGATCGCGATGCGCCGGTCCAGGGGTTGGTCGCGGTACCACTGTGTAGCGCCGAGCGGGTCGATCTCGGGCGAGAGAACCCACCGCACGTCGTTCGGGTCAAGGGCGAGCTCGGGCGAATCCCAGTCGATATCGAGGTAGGGATCGAAATGGCGGTCGACAGACCCCTGTGACAGGGTTGCCAGCGCCTCTCGGTACTCCTCGGTAATGGGTCCGCCACGGCTCGATTCGGTCAGCGTCATCGGTGCCTCCTCGGTTCGCGTGCGGCGCGCACGGCCCTGTTAGCGCCGTCACACCGTTACCCCGAGAATAACTGAGACCTCCAGTCCCACACAACCCTGGCTCGATAACGTTTCCCCACGAGCTATTCGACGAGCAACACCACCATCTGGCGGGCCAACTCGGTATCACCGGGACCGCCGAGCCAGATCAGCGGGCGACGTTGATCGAGGTGGTCCAGCGCTTCGGGCAGGGAGAGGAACACCCGATCGGCGCGTACGACGCAGACCTGAGGCAGGTCCTCGGAGACCGCTGGACCACCGTCGGCATCGAGCGCCAGCGAACCGGTGGACGCGTCACCGGCCACCGCGTCGCGAACCACCGCCTCACCGGACTCGTCCGAGTCCGAGCCGCTGTGCACGACCCGATGTCCCGGCGCACTGGCCCAGTGGTCCAACCACGCCGGGCCGGGCTCGACCGCGGCGAGTACGGTCTGCACGCTCATGCCGTAGAGCACGTCGGCGACCGCGGCGGGCAACCCCGCGATGTCGACGGTGCGCACCAGCGACCCGTGCTCGCGCAACCGTTCGACGAACCGCTCGAGCACCTCGGCCCGTTCGTCCGGATCCACCAACGCGTGCCTGCCGGAGGATCGACGCATGGGGACCCGGCGCTCGTCCTCGGGTAGGTCGAGCAGCCCGTCACGGACTCGGCGCAAGATCTCCTCGCGGGAATTCACTCGGGCACTCTCCTTCGTTGGCGACGCCGTCGTCGCCGTTCACACATTCCCTCTCCCCACATACCGCGGGAACCCTTCGAATCGCTACCGTACCGACCGGTCCACATCATCCGAGCGCGGCACGACGAAGCCGAGCAGATGCAGTAACTGATCGATATTCAGGTCGAAGATCTCCGCGCGATCGGCGAAGGTGTCGCGGCCGTACATGTCGAACACGTCGAAGTTCACGGCACCGAACAGCGTGGTCCATGCGGTGAGGGCTGACGCGATCACCGAGTCGGGGGCGAGTAGGCCGAACTGCTCACGAATCGTCGCGAAATCGGCGGCCGTTCGCGCGCTGATCGCCGGTCCGGTGGCGGGGACGTCGAGCTGCCCCTGACGGTAAGCGCTGTCGACGATGCCGAGCAGGATCGCGATCACCCGTACCCCTGGCGCCTCGGTATCAGCGGCGGGTGCGTCGTAGCCGGGCACGGGCGTGCCGAAGAGCAGGCCGTACCAGGCGGGTTCGGCCAGCGCCCAGTCCCGCACCGCCCGCGCGGTGACCCGGAAACGGGTCGCCGGGTCGTCGGGTACGTCGATCAGTGCCGCGTCGACGGCGTCGCCCAATGCGTTGTAGCCGTCGACCACCAGCATGGTCAGCAGTTCGTCGCGGTTGCGCACGTACCGATACACCGCCGAGGACACCACACCCAGATCACGCGCGACCGCACGCAACGACAGTGCCGCGGCGCCTTGGGTAGCGAGGTGCTCGCGGCCGATGCGTTTGATGTCAACGATCGTCTGCGCGCGCGCCAATGCGCGCGGGCCCGGCTGTTCGGAACTCATCTTCCGATCATCGCCCACTGGTGGCGCGAGCCGGGGCACGGCGCCCGGCCGCGTCGTCGGCGGCGGCCGCGGCGCGTTCGATCTCGGCGGCGAGCGTGGCACCGCCGACCTCCCATGCCATCGCGAGCAATCGGTCGCGGAAGCGGCTCAGGTCCACACCGACACTCTCGCCGCCGTAGCTCGTGCCCGCGGCGTCGCGGATCGTGTGCACCACTTCGTCGGCGAGCACGGCGATCCGCGACTGGATCATCGTGCGCAGTACACCACTCAATGTGATGTCGATGCCGACGTCGTAGAGGACCAGCGCGGCCTTGAACATCGACCGGTCCCCGAGGAACCAGCGCTCGTCACGGCGCTCGAGATATCCCGCCGAGGTGAGCTCCGCGAGCACATCGGTACCACGGTCGCCCAGCATCGCCGCAAGCTCGGCGTCATCGATGTAGCACGAGCGTTCGGCAGCCTGGCTCGCGCGCGGATCGAACAGTACGCGCCAATCACCGGGCTGCGGCTCAGCGTCGAACACCTCGCGGATCGCGTCCAGGCGCAGGCCGCGCGCCTGCATGGCGACGATGTCGCGCAAGCGGTCCACATGCTCGTCGGAGTAGACGACTTCCTTACCCGCGCGGCCGGGCTTGGGGAGCACGCCGAGCGAGTGGTAATAGCGGATGGTGCGCGACGCCACGCCGCTGACGTCGGCGAGTTCCGCTCGGGTATATCGGGCCACCCGAACAGCATAGGTCGAAGTGGAGCCTACGTTGACAGCTCTGGCTGTCGCCATTAGCGTTACCCGCGTCACTGTCGACACCGATCGAGGAGCTCCCCCATGCCCGAGCGCACCACCGATTTCGACGTTCTGATCGTCGGTTCCGGCTTCGGTGGCAGTGTCACCGCGCTGCGCCTGGTGGAGAAGGGCTACAAGGTCGGCGTCATCGAGGCGGGCCGCCGCTTCGCCGATGACGAACTGCCGAAAACCAGCTGGGACCTGCGTAAATTCGTGTGGGCACCCAAGCTCGGCTGCTACGGCATCCAGCGCATCCACCCGCTGCGCGACGTTCTGATCCTGGGCGGCGCCGGCGTGGGCGGTGGCTCGCTGAACTACGCCAACACCCTCTACGTGCCGCCGGAGCCGTTCTTCCAGGACCCGCAGTGGCGAGAGATCACCGACTGGCGCACCGAGTTGACTCCCTATTACGAGCAAGCGAAGAAGATGCTCGGTGTCGTGACGAATCCCCACATGACTCCCGCCGACGAGATCTTCAAGTCCGTCGCCGAGGACCTGGGTGTGGGCGACACGTTCGTGCAGACTCCCGTCGGCGTGTTCTTCGGTACGCCGGGTGAGACCGAGGCCGACCCCTACTTCGGTGGTGTCGGTCCCGAGCGCACCGGCTGTGTGGAATGTGGCGACTGCATGGTCGGGTGCAAGTTCGGCGCCAAGAACACCCTGGTGAAGAACTACCTCTACCTCGCGGAGAAGGCCGGCGCGCAGGTCATTCCGATGACCACGGTGTCGTCGCTGCGACCGCTGCCCGACGGCACCTGGGACGTGGCCACCGAGCGCACCGGCGCGTGGGTGCGCAAGGCGCCCAAGACGTTGACCGCAAAGCATGTCGTGCTCGCGGCAGGCACGCTCGGTACGCAGAAGCTGCTGCACGCGATGCGTGATGAGGGTGCGCTGCCGAATCTGTCGGACAAGCTCGGTCTGCTGACCCGCACGAACTCCGAGTCGATCGTCGGCGCGGCGACCAGGACGCTGGGGCCGGACCAGGACTTCACCAAGGGTGTCGCGATCACCTCGTCCATCCACCCCACCCCCGATACTCATGTCGAGCCGGTCCGATACGGCAAGGGCTCCAACTCGATGGGCATGCTGCAAACGCTCATGGTCGACGGCGGCGGCCGGGTGCCACGATGGCTGCGGTTCCTGGGCTTGGTGCTGTCCAATCCGCTGACCTTCTTCCGCTTCATGAGCACGAAGAACTGGAGCGAGCGCACGATCATCTCTCTCGTCATGCAGCACCTGGACAACTCGATCACCACTTACACCAAGCGCGGGCTGTTCGGTGGCCGCAAGCTGACCTCCAAACAAGGCCACGGACAACCGAACCCGACGTGGATCCCGGCGGGCAACGATGTCACCCGACGGGTCGCGGAGAAGATCGGCGGCGTCGCCGGTGGTACCTGGGGTGATGTGTTCAATGTGCCGATGACCGCGCACTTCCTCGGCGGCGCGGCGATCGGCGCCGACCGCGAGCACGGCGTGATCGACGCCTACCACCGCGTGTACGGCTACCCGACGCTCAGCGTTGTCGACGGTGCCGCCGTGTCGGCCAACCTCGGCGTCAACCCGTCGCTCACTATCACCGCTCAAGCCGAGCGCGCGGCCGCCTACTGGCCCAACAACGGCGAGGTCGACACCCGCCCCGAGCAGAGCGCCGGCTACAGCAAGATCGCCCCGGTTCGCCCGAACCAGCCGGTCGTGCCGGCGAGCGCGCCCGCCGCGCTGATCCTGCCGATCATCGAGGTCCGCAGCTCGGAGAAGACCGCGGGCTGATTCCACGAAATCAGGCCCTGGCCTTGCGGTTACTACCGCAAGGCCGGGGCCTTTCCTGTTCCCGGACACGTAGCATCGGTGCCGACGACGGGGAGGAGCGTTCGATGACGGTGCTGGTTTTGGGCGGATACGGAACGGTCGGCGCGCATCTGGTGCGATTCCACGGACGGATCCATCAGATCGGCGAGCGGGCGCGGACAATCACTGGCTACGGCCGTGGTCGCCGCTATCACGGTGCGCGCGCTGATCCGGAATCCGGTCTCCGCGCCGACCTGGATCCACCAGCTACTCGAGCTCGACGACATCTGTCATGACCCGCTCGCGGCAGATATCCGGTTCGACCGCTCCTGAAGGCACCGACGTGTTCAGAGTGCGTTGATCCGGGCCAGTGCTTCGAAAGCCAGATCGGCTGCCTGCCACAACGCCGTGATCTCGGTACGGACCGTGGGGGCGAGAGCGGGGTCCTGTAGGGCGAGGCCGTTGGTGAAGATCACCGTGTTCGCGCCGAGGTCGGCGGCGATGAGCAGCTGTTCGGTGGCTACGCCCGCGCCGAACAGCTGGTCGAGTCCTTCGCCGACGAAGTAGAACCGCCACAGTGGTCCGAGGTCGGCGCCATAGGCCGCCTTCGTGCGGTCGATGATCACGTCGCCGACCGAGGCGATTCCCGCCACGATCTTGAAGTAGTCCGGCGCGTTCTCGGGCTTGGTGCCGACCGCGGCCGCCGAATAGGTCAGGTCGACAGTCAGGTGCGCGTTGTATCCGGCCATGGCCGTGCGAGCGCGCGATGCCCCACAGTCGCGGGCCAGCGCGAAGTAGTGCGCCCAGTGGGGTTCCGCGATGCCACCGGTGAATTCGGCATGCAGATTGTCGAGGAACCGGCGCAGCAGTTCGAAGCTGATCGCGTGCGCGTACTCGCGGTTCACGAAGGCCGCCGGATCGCGTTGCATCGGCATCACCGCGGCGTATTCGACGCCGTCGAGCCCGATCGCGAACAGCCCGCGCAGGTCTCGATGCTCGACGAGGATCTCGGTGATCCGATGGTGGCGGGCCACCGCGTCCTCGAGGCCGGCCAGGCTGCCCGCACCGGAGATCGCCGACGTGTCCGACAGCCGCGCGAGCTCGGCGATGTCGGCCTGCGACAGGGTCGACCCGCAGGCCGTGTCCTGTACCGCGCCGGCGGCCGGGCCTACGGGCAAGGCCAATGCCACGATCGCGACACAGGCTGCAATTCCACTCGATACGCGCACGCGCCGATTCCACCACCTCATCGGCGGATCCGCGCTTCGACGCGCGCGCCGACCTGCCCGCTGGGCGTGTCGGCACGACCTGTCGCGCCCGCCCCATAGTCTGGACCGATGCCGGAGACCATTGCGATTTCGGGAGCCAGTGGACATATCGGCGGCCGGGTGGCCAATCTGCTCGCGCCGTCGGGCGCGCGACTGCGACTGCTCGGACGCAACGTCGACCGCATCGCGCCCATCGATGGTGCCACCACAGCGACCATCGACTTCGGCGATCCGGCCAGCGTGGGCGTTGCGCTCGACGGCGTGCAGACCTTCTTCTTCGTCTCCGCCACCGAGAGCGCCGACCGGGCCGCCCAGCAGAGCGCGGTGGTGAACGCCGCGAAAGACGCCGGTGTGCAAAGGATCGTGTATCTGTCGTTCGTCGGCGCGGCGCCCGATGCCACGTTCACCTTCGGTCGCGACCACTGGCACACCGAACAGGCCATCCGCGCCTCCGGCCTCGCGTTCACCTTCCTGCGCGACAACCAGTACCAGGACATCATCCCGCACTTCGCCGATGCCGACGGCGTCATCGAGGGCCCCGCGGCCGACGGTAAGGTCGCCGCGGTCACTCGCGCCGATGTCGCCGATTGCGCTGCGGCAGTGCTCGATTCGACCGCCCACCTCGGCAAGACCTTCGACCTCACCGGTCCGCGGGCCTTCAGCCTGAGCGCTGCTACCGCCGACATGACCGAAATCCTCGGTCGTCCGTTCCGCTACGTCGACCAAACCGTCGACGAGGCCTATGCCTCTCGCGCGAAATACGACGCGCCGCAATGGGAAGTCGACGGCTGGGTCAGCACGTATACCTCGATCGCCGAGGGCGAGCTGGAGCACGTCACCGATGCGGTCCCGCACCTGACCGGCCATCCCGCCACCGACTTCCGCGATTTCCTCGCGACCCTGCCGAAGACCTCCTGACCCGGCTCATCTGCGCCGGGTCAGGCAGACCACCTCACACGGCGACCTCGTCGGCGACAGGGGTCTCCGTGCTCGGGGACGGCAGCAGCGAGTAGGCCAGACAGACCACTGCGAAGAGCAGATAGCCCAGCGCAACACCGGGCGCGGCGGCCCATTCGACCGCGTGCGCGTGGATCAGTCCGATCCAGCTCAGCCCCGCGCCGATGAGCGCCGCCACTCCGGCCGCCCGGAACCGTTTGTCGAGGATGAACGTGACAATCGCGCCGAGCACCAGACCTGCCAGCACCGCACCGGAACCGAGCACCTTCAACCCGTCGTAGACCACGCCCGCTTGGCCGAGCGCGTCCGAACCGATTTTCTCCGCCGAGGTCCCGGCGGCGGTCAGCGCGTTGTCGATCTGGGTCACCGCCCATTCCGCCAGATTGGGCAGCAGCGCGGCCACGACCGCGACCGCGTGGATGCGCGGCACGGCCTGGAAGGCTTGCGCGCCGATCAGCAGGCCGATGTAGAGCAGGATCGGCACGATCGCCGGGATGGGCAGCAGCGTCGCGAGGACACCGAACAGCCCGAGCAGACACATGATTCCGATACTCAGGCCACTGGCAAGGGAATAGCCGGTGCGCCCGCCCGCGTCCTTCCACCCCGGATGACCGATGTAGACCGCGGGCGGGAACGGTGAGCCGAAGCCGGCGCCGATCACAGCGCCGAAGCCGTCGGCCAGCAGCACACTGCGCAGGTTGTAGTTGTCGCCCGCCGCGGCCGCGCTCTCCACATTGCTCATGGCCTCGGTGAAGTTGTAGATGCCGAGCGGGATGGCGGTGGCCAGCAGCGGGGCGAGGTCGCTCAGACCGTCGAAGAGCAGGTCGAGGCGCAGGTCGGGCAAGCCGAGGGCGATATCGCCCGCGGCCTGGGCAACGTCGGGTGCCGACATGTATCCCCCGATCCAACCGATCGCCGTGCCGACCAGCAGCGCGACCAGTCCGACCGGGATATTGCCCGGCACCTTCACGTCGGTGAAGAAGCCGATCAGGATGATGGCCAGCACCGGGAGCCCGATCCAGGCCACCTCCCACATCTGCGCGGCGGGGCGCATGGCGATGAAGGTGATCGATATTCCGGCCAGAGTGCCGAGCATCGCGGCGCGCGGGGTGACCTTGCGGATGTACGGGCCGACAAAGGCGCCGATCATCACGATGATCCCGATCATGAACGCCCAGGCGAGACCGGCTGCCCACGCCCGCAACGGATCTCCCGTCGCCAGGTAGATCGGCAACATCACCACGAACACGACGATGAACATGTGCGGAACGCTCGGTCCGTAGGGCAGGGCCGTGACATCGGAGCGTCCTTCGCGCCGCGCCAGGCGCCTGGCCAGCACCATGTAGTACAGGTTGCCGAGCACGAGGGCGATACCGAGAGCCGGGAGCACCGTGCCGAGCACATCGGCGCTGGGGATCTTGACCACCGCGATGGTGAGCGTGGTCAGGGTGAGGACGTTGACCAGGATGTTGAACGCCAGGCCGAAGAAGGCGTTGGTGTCTCCCCTGGTCCACCACGGAAGTGCCAGTGGCGCGGGGGGTTCTGGTGCGGTGGTCGTTTTCGAGGTGTCGACGGACATGGTGGATCCTGTTCGCTAGGCCGTGACGGGGGCTGTGGTGGTGAGTGCGGCGATGACATCCGCCGAGTCGGCGACCCAGCCGAAGATCGCGCCCTGGGCGGCGATCATCGCGAGCCCGACGCGCTGGAATTCGGGGAAATACGAGCCGACACAGTCCGCGACGACAAGGCATTCGTAGCCACGGTCGTTGGCTTCCCGCACGGTGGTGTGCACGCACACCTCGGTGGTGACGCCGGCGACGAGCAAGGTGGTGATCGAATTCTGTTGCAGCACAGTGGCCAGGTCGGTCGCGTAGAACGCGCCCTTGCCCGGCTTGTCGATGACGGTCTCGCCGTCGAGCGGCGCCAGTTCGTCGATGATGTCGTGGCCGTATTCGCCCCGGATCAGGATGCGCCCGAACCGTCCCGAATCGCCGATCCGCTGAGACGGGTTGCCGCGCCGCAGTTTCGCCGGTGGGCAATCGGAGAGATCGGGCAGGTGCCCCTCTCTGGTGTGGATCACGGTGATGCCCGCCGCTCGGGCGGACGCGAGTAGCTCGGCGAGCGGTTCGATCACGGTACGCAACAGGGCCACATCGTTGCCGAGACTTTCGCCGAAGCCGCCGGGCAGCAGGAAGTCTCGCTGCATGTCGATGATGACGAGCGCCGTCGTCGTGGGATCGAAGGACAAGGGGGTCGGGTCGGCGGGGATTTCGGTCATCGTCGCTCCTGAAGGGATACCGGGCCGAGGTGATGGGGTAGAGCCGCGGTGCGCGGCTCGTCGAGCAGCCGCGCGGCGGCCGCGAGGACGACATCGTCGGCGAGCGCCGGGCCGAAGACCATGAGCGAGACCGGTCTTCCGTCACGCGTGGTGCCCGCGGGAACCGCGACGGCGGTCAGGTCGAGGAGATTGCCGAAGTGGGTGTAGTGGCCGAGCACGGTATTGGTCGCGATCGGATCGGCCAGCACCTGGTCGACGGTGAACGTGGTGCCGATCGTCGGCACGATCACCGCGTCGACCTCGTCCCACATACGGTGGACCTGCGCGCGCAATGTCTGCAGTCGCTGTTGCGCGCGGAACACGTCCACGGCGCTGAACTGTTTTCCGCTGTCGAGGATTTCCCGGATCACGGGCAGAATCGAGTGCGGCCGTTCGGTCAGGAACTCCTCGAATTCGACCAGGCGTTCGGCGACCCACGGGCCTTGGTAGAGCAAAGCGCCCGCCGCGAGGAACTGCGCGAGGGTCGTGTCGACGCAATCGAATCCCTTGCCCGGCAGCCGGTCTCGCGCGCCGAGGTGCGCGGCGCGCATGGCGTCGTCGCCGAAGAACTCGAGCTCCTGCGGTGCCGGTAACCCGAGTCGGATCGAGCCGCCGGGGAATCGCCCGCCCCTGGCGCGGGTCCACGGATCCTCGTGATCAACCGCCATGATAACCTCCGCGACCAGATCCAGGTCCTCGACCGTGGTCGCCATCAGGGTGAGGCAGTCCAGCGACTTGCAGGCGGGCACGAGCCCCACGGTGCTGATCAGGCCGCGGGACGGCTTCCAGCCGACGATGCCGTTGAGCGCGGCGGGCACGCGGCCCGATCCCGCCGTATCGGTGGCCACACAGAACGGCACCTGGCCGAGTGCGACGGCGAGCGCGGATCCGGAACTGGAACCGCCGGAGATCAGATCGCCGCCGAAGACGCTGCGCGGCACCGGATACGGGGTCCTTGTGCCGTTGAGCCCGGTGGCGAACTGGTCGAGATTGGTCTTGCCGACGAACAACGCGCCCGCGTCGAGCAAGCGTTGCACCGCCGGTGCGGTGCGGGTGGCCACATAGGCGTAGTCGGGGCAGGCCAGCGTTGTCGGGTAGCCGGCGACGTCGATACTGTCCTTCACCCCGAACGGCACACCGTACAGCGGCAGCGTCAGTGCGCCCGGCCTGCGTTCGATAGCCGCTGCGGCAGCGAGCAACTCGGCACGCGACACCGGAGTGATCCAGGTGCCGTCGTCGCCGCGCGCGGCGATCGCGTCGGCCACCCGTTCCGCGGTTCTGGTCGGGGAGCCGCTGCCACCCTGATGCTGGGTGAGAATTTCGGTGACCGTAGAGCCTGTCATGTTGTCGATTGTCGACAGAAAGTATGACGGCGGTGGGATCTGTCTGTATCGGACGTGTTAGCAGATACCGAGTTTCAGGTATGTTTGCTCGCCGTGCCTGCGCAGCGCGGCCTCGGCCCGGAGCGGATCATTGGTCTGCAGCGCGGTGAGCAGTTCCTGATGTCTGCGCACGCCCTCGCGACGAGCGCCCGCCTCGGTTTCCTCGCGCAGATTGCGCGCCATCGCGAGCTGAAGTTTCACCAGCACCTGCTCGTACACCAGGTCCAGCTGCCGATTGCCTGCCAGCGCGACGATTTCGACGTGGAAGCGACGGTGCGCATCGTTGCGGGCGACCCAGTCCGCACGCCGGTCCGCCGCCGTCAGCTCCGCCAACGCGGCACGGACCCGACTCAGCCTTCGCGGCAGATCCGTCGACGGGAGCGCGGCGGACAGCGCGTGCTGCTCCAGCGCCCGCCGCACCTCGAACAGCTGCACGATATCCTGCGCCGACCACACGACCACGCGGTATCCGCGCCGCGGCAGGTGCTCGACCAGACCCTGCTCGGCCAAGCGCCGCAATGCCTCACGCACCGGCGCTCGGCTGATACCCAGCCGAGCGCACAGCGCCTCCTCACCAACCCGCTCCCCCGGCGCCAAGGCGCCGCCGAGTATCTCCGCACGCACGTGGTCGGCGGTCATCTCCACCAGACTCGCCGGGAGATCGGACGAATTCGATGCGGCTGCCGTCATGAGTCGAGTCTACGAACACCGAGCGCGGTGGTGCCGACGCCGCTAGACCAGGCGCAGGCTGGCGATCATCTTCTGAGCCTGGTCAGCGGTGAGTTCGCCGGTGGTGCCCCGGTCGACGAGGATGGTCAGCACGAGGGTGGTGTTGGCCGCGTTGCGGAACCCGAAGGTGTACACGGAGTAGGCGTTCGCCGTGCAACCCGGGGTCTGGGGGGTCCACGCGCCGGAGGTCTCCACGAATTGGCCGCTGACGCCGCTCTGGGTCTTCAGCGACGTAGGCGTGCTGATCTTTCCGCCGGTCGGATCCGAATATCCGCCTGCCGCAGAAATTTTCGCGACGCTCTTGGCGGCGGCGGCGAGGTCGGTTTCCGTGCTCGAGGTGACTGCGGCCATGGCGCGGTAGACCGAGCCGGGGCAGTAGTCGGCTCCCTCGGTGGCCTGACCACGTCCGTCCACCGAGCCGGTCGCGGAGGTGAACGACATGGGGTCGGAGTCGGAGTGGATGGTCCAGGCCGACGGCACGTCGTAGGCGACGCGATAGGTCGCGATGAGCACGCCTTTCGAGCCGGGCGCCAGGGGTGCGGTACTCGTGCCCGACAGTGGTCCCGCCTTCGTGGTGGTGGTCGTACCCGCCGACGCCGAGGACTCGTCGGAGGAGCGGGCGGCAAACGCGGCCGCGACCCCGACGCCGATCACCAGCAGCAGGACGACACCCACCACCGCGATGATCATGCCCGAGCCGCCGTTGCGACGCGGTGGGGGCGAATACTGCTGTGGCGCAGGAGCATAGCCGTAGGGCTGCTGCCCGTATCCCGGCTGGGCGAACGGCTGCTGGCCTGACCCGTACTGCTGCCCGTACGGCTGTTGGCCTGTTCCCGGCTGGTACGGCTGCCCACTGCCGGGTTGCGGGGCATACGGATCCTGGCCCACCCCGGGTTGCTGCCCGTATGTTGGCTGCCCGACCACTGTCGGCGGCGCGAACGGATGCTGGCCACTGCCCGGTTGCCCCGTCCCGGACTGCTGCCACGGTGGCTGCGGTCCGGTACCGGGTTGCTGTCCGTATGGCTGTTCGCCGGTCCCTGGTTGTCCGAACGGGTGCTGCCCGACAACTGTCGGCGGCGCGTACGGATGCTGGCCGCTACCGGGCTGCTGCCATGGCGACTGCTCCCCTGTTCCCGGCTGCTGTCCGGGTGCCGGCTGCGCACCGCCTGGCTGACCCTGGTTGCCGGGAGCTCTCAGGATGGTGGGGTCCCAGGCCGGTTGCGCGGCGGAGTCAGGGGTGGAGCCTGAGATTTCGGGCGCCTCCCACCACCGATCACTGTCGTTTGCCACGGCCCGTCCTTCCTCGCCCTCCGCCTCCGCGACCGTCGAGCGGGTCGCATTCGGGCAGATCCACCCCTCAGCGTAATGGCGAACCGCCGCTGCCGAGTACTCGAAACCGTAGGAACACAACCCGTTCGGCGCGAGAGGTGATCACCCGTATCCAGGTTCTGACCGGCAGCGCGCGATTCAGTCCCCTGGTACGCCTGCGGTAATCCGGTCCGCGGCCGCCACTGTCGCCGCACCGAGCTCACTCAGTGCCCGGCTCGACAAGCGAGTGTCGGGGCAGCTGACGACCGCTGCCACTACCGCACCGTTGCGATCGCGAATGGGGGCGGCGAGGGTCACCACCGCGTTCTCGGGGCCGAGCTCGTCGGGCAGGTAGTCGATGGTGATCAGTTCGGTGATGACGGAACCGAGCTGAGCGCGCAGGGCGGCGGTGATCGGCGTATCGCGCAGGCCCGCCAGGACTTCCAGCATCGGCGTCGAGTCGTCGACCAGTCGTTCGACGGAGTAG
Organism: Nocardia salmonicida; assembly: GCF_036142455.1. Lineage (NCBI taxonomy): Bacteria > Bacillati > Actinomycetota > Actinomycetes > Mycobacteriales > Nocardiaceae > Nocardia > Nocardia salmonicida. The sequence continues at coordinate 2,229,829 of NZ_CP108014.1, read as the reverse complement.
CCGCGGGTCCGGATCTCGGCGAGTACACGGGCGAGGCGCTCGCGGTGAGCCGAGTTCGCTGTCGCGAGCCATGCCTGTCTGACGGGTTCCGTTGCCCAGGCGATGAATTCGCGGCAGACAGGGGGTGCCAGCGGAAGGCGCCGACCCTGGCGAATCCAGCCCGCCGACGGATGACCGACGACCTCGGTGACCACGATGCTCTCCCCATCGCGTTCGGCGAGGAACACCGGCACGCCGGCCTGCTCGGACAGCGCTCGCAGGTGCGCCACCGCGGTGCGGCGCAGCGGGAACGCCAATTCGGCACGCCTGGCCACTGTCAGTAGCCGCAAGCCGATGCCGTAGCAGCCGTCCTCGTCACGCACCGTCCAGCCGTCGGCGGTGAGCTGGGTGAGCACGGCGTGCGCGGTGGCCCGCGAGAGCCCCGCTTCTCGCACGATGCGGGCCAGCGACAGCCGTTCGGTTGCCCGCCGTGACAGCAGCTCGAGCACCTTCACCACGCGCTGCGTCGGCGGCGACGCAGCGCCGGAAATCTCGGCATCACCGGACGAATCCGGGGCCGCCTCTTGACCGGCGAGCTCGGCCCGGCTTATCGTCGGTGTCACAATACCGAACAATAGCGTCGAATATTCGACACCGCAACCCGTCGGGGAATGTTTTCCGACGAAATGCGCGAATGAAGTGGGTGAACAGTGCAGACGGGGTACGAGTTATCGCATCTGGCGGCCTTGGAGGCCGAGTCGGTGCACATCTTCCGGGAGGTCGCGGCCACACTCGCGCGACCGGCGCTGCTCTTTTCCGGCGGCAAGGATTCCGCCGTGCTGCTGCACCTGGCGCGGCGCGCCTTCTGGCCCGCGCCGCTGCCGTTTCCGCTGCTGCACGTGGACACCGGCCACAACTTCGACGAGGTGATCGAGTTCCGCGACCGCACCGCCGAGCGCACCGGCGCCCGCCTGGAAGTGGCCCGCGTACAGGACGACATCGACGCGGGCCGCGCCGTGGAGCGCCCGGGCGGCACCCGCAATCCCTTGCAGACCACCACCTTGCTGCGCGCCATCGCCGAGCACCGCTTCGACGCGGCATTCGGCGGCGCGCGCCGCGACGAGGAGAAGGCCCGCGCCAAGGAACGGGTGTTCAGCTTCCGCAACAGTTTCGGCGAGTGGGACCCGCGAGCCCAGCGGCCCGAGGTGTGGAACCTCTACAACGGTCGCCATCAGCCCGGCGAACACATCCGGGTGTTCCCGCTGTCGAACTGGACCGAGCTCGACATCTGGGAGTACATCGATCGCGAGGCCGTCGAGCTGCCCTCGCTGTACTACGCGCACCGGCGTCAGGTGATCGAACGCGACGGGATGCTGCTGTCGGCGACACGCTTCGTCACCGCGGACCCCGGCGAACGCACCTTCGAAGCCACCGTCCGGTTCCGCACCGTCGGCGACGCCACCTGCACCGGCTGCGTCGAGAGCACCGCCGACACCCCGGCGAAGGTGATCGCCGAGACCGCCGCCACCCGGCTCACCGAACGCGGCGCCACTCGCGCCGACGACCGGATCTCCGAGACCGGCATGGAAGACCGCAAGCGAGAGGGCTATTTCTGATGCGCCGCAATCTGTTACGACTGGCGACCGCGGGCAGCGTCGACGACGGCAAGTCCACCCTCATCGGTCGGCTGCTCTACGACTCCAAGTCCCTGTTCGACGATCAACTCGCCGCCATCGAACGAGTCAGCACCGAACGTGGCGGCGCATCCGCCGATCTCGCGCTGGTCACCGATGGTCTGCGCGCCGAACGCGAGCAGGGCATCACCATCGACGTCGCCTACCGCTACGTGACCACGCCACGACGCAAATTCGTGATCGCCGATACTCCGGGACACGTCCAGTACACCCGCAATATGGTCACCGGCGCGTCCACCGCCGACCTCGCGCTGATCCTGGTCGACGCCCGCACCGGCGTTTCCGAGCAGACCCGCAGGCACGCGTTCCTCGCGACCCTGCTCGGCGTGCCGCACCTGGTGGTCTGCGTGAACAAGATGGACCTCGTGGACTGGTCGCAGGAGCGTTTCGAAGAGATCCGCACCGAGTTCGCCGCGTTCGCCGCCAAACTGACGGTGGGCGATCTGAGCTTCGTACCCGTGTCGGCACTGCTCGGCGACAACGTCGTCGACGGCTCCGCGCACATGGACTGGTATCCGGGCCCGCCGCTGCTGCGCCACCTCGAAGACGTCCATATCGCCTCCGACCGCAATCTCATCGATGCCCGGTTGCCGATCCAGTACGTCATCCGGGCGCAGGAGGGCCTCGACCACCGCAGTTACGCGGGCACTGTCGCGGGCGGCATCTTCAAGCCCGGCGACGAAGTGGTGGTGCTGCCCGCGGGTAAGTCGACCCATGTCAGGCAGATCTGGGGTCCGGGTGGCAGCAAGGTCGATGAGGCGTTCACCGGAATGGCCGTCTCGGTGACCCTCGACGACGACATCGACGTCGGGCGCGGCGACCTGCTCGCGCGGCCCGGCAACCGTCCCCATATCGGCACCGAACTCGACGCGATGGTGTGTTGGTTCTCGGAGAGCGCTCAGTTGCGCGAGGGCGCGCAATACTTGGTGCGCACCGCCGCGCAGACCTCGTCCGCGCAGATCACGGCCATCGATTACCGCCTCGACGTGAACACCCTGCACCGAATCGAGGACGTCACCACGTTGTCGCTCAACGACATCGCGCGCGTTCGATTGCGCAGCCGTCATCCGCTGCTGTCGGATCCGTATCGGGAGAATCGGCGCACCGGCAGCTTCATCCTGATCGATCCGGTCACCGATCAAACGGTCGCCGCGGGGATGGTGACCGGGCGAGAAACCGGGACCGACTCGGTGACCTCGGACCGTGCGCGCGCGGCCTCGTCTGTGGTCTGGCACCGGTCGGCGGTGAGTCGCGCCGAACGCGGACTTGCGGGTGCGACGGTCTGGCTGACCGGCCTGTCCGGATCGGGCAAGTCCACGCTGGCCGTCGAGCTGGAGCGGCAGTTGGTCGCGGCCGGCCGCCCCGCCTACCTGCTCGACGGCGACAATTTGCGGCACGGTCTCAACGCGGGACTCGGCTTCACCCCCGCCGACCGGGACGAGAACGTACGCCGCGTCGCCGAAGTCGCCGCACTGTTCGCCGATTCGGGTGCGGTGGCGATCGTGTCGGTGATCAGCCCGTTCGCCGCGCAGCGCACCGACGCCCGCACCACCCACGCCGACCGCGAGCTCCCCTTCCACGAAGTCTTCGTCGACACACCTCTGGCGGAATGCGAGCGCCGCGACGCCAAGGGCCTCTACGCCAAGGCCCGAGCAGGCGAGCTGCCCGGCTTCACCGGGATCGGCTCCCCCTACGAACGACCAGAGAACGCCGACCTGGTCATCACACCCGACCTCGGTTCCCCTTCCGAGATCGCCGCCCATATCCTCCGAGAGCTAGGAATAGCAGACCGTTGACCCACTCCAGTACCGCCACCGAATCCGGTAGCAGCGCGCCACCGGAACCGCTCACCGCGCCGTTCCTCGTCGCGGTAGCCAAGGCCGAAGAACTCATCGCCGCAGCGGAATTCGTCCGCAGTGACCAGGACCTCGCCGAAGGCTACGACTACCTCGCGGCGAGTGTCGCCGCGTGCCTGCGTCTTTCGGGCGCGCACGGCACGTCACATCCGCACTTCGTGTCCTCGACCGGACCGTACGCCAAAATGGGCCTCGACAACCCGGACACCCTCTATTACCACGCAAATATCGAGCCGACCGCCGAATACGTGGTGAGCGGGGTGCGCGGCAGCACCGTCGACCTGAGTTTCCAAGTACTCAAAGGCGACTACACCGCGACCGATGTGCCCGGTGGCGCCGACGCGTTCGACGACCGGCGCATTCCGATCGCCGCCGACGGCAGCTTCACCCTGCGCTTCGGCCCCGCGAAACCCGATGCGGGCCCGAACTACTTCCCGCTCGGGGAAGGCGCGTCCATGCTGGCCGTGCGCGAGGTCTACAGCGACTGGTCCGAGCGTAAGGGCTCGATCCGGATCGAGCGGGTCGACACCATCGGCACCGCACCGGTCGAACCGGATCTGACGCGGATCCGCAAACGGTACGGCGCGGCGGCGAAAATGCTGCTCACCCGCGTGCACACCTGGTTCAACTTCCCGAAGTGGTTCTACCTCGATCTGCCGGTGAACACCCTCACCGCACCACGGCTCACGCCCGGCGGGCTGAGCACCCAGTACTCCTCGGTGGGGCATTTCGATCTCGCCGACGACCAGGCGCTGGTGATCACCGTGCCGAAGTCCGATGCGCCGTACCAGGGGTTCCAGCTGGGCAGTCTCTGGTACATCTCCCTGGACTACGTCAACCACCAGACGAGCCTCAATCACACTCAGGCCCAGGTCGATTCGGACGGGCTGATCCGGATGGTGGTGAGCAAGCAGGATCCGGGCATCGCGAACTGGATCGAGACCACCGGCCGTACCCGCGGCATTCTGCAGTTCCGGTGGCAGCGCACCGATCGCCCGATGACCGAGGCCGATGGTCCGACGGTCGTCGTCGTGCCGATCGACGACATCGCACAACACCTTCCCCATATCGAAGACAACCGGATCGACGCCGCTGGTTGGCGCGACCGTATCGCGGCCCGCCAGCGGGCCTTCGCCGAAAGGATGCTCGGGTGAGCGGGGCACTGTTGGACGGCAAAGTCGTCGTTGTTTCCGGAGTCGGACCGGGTCTGGGCCGGTCGATCTGTCTGGAAGCCGCCGCGGCAGGGGCGACGATCGTGCTCGCGGCACGCACCGAATCCCGACTGCTCGAGGTGGCTGCCGAAATCGAGGCCGCCGGGGGCGCCACGCTGAGCGTGCCCACCGACATCACCGACGAAGCCGCGGTGCAGAATCTCGTGGCGCGCACGGTCGACACCTTCGGCCGGGTCGACGCACTCGTGAACAACGCGTTCTCGGTGCCGTCGATGAAGCCACTCGACCGCACCGATTTCGACCACATCCGGTCGAGCCTCGATATGACGGTGCTCGGCGGTCTACGGATGACGCAGGCGTTCGCGCCCGCGCTCGCCGAGGCCAAAGGCGCTGTGGTGATGATCAATTCGATGGTCGTGCGTCATTCCGAACCTCGGTACGGCAGTTACAAACTCACCAAGGCCGCGCTGCTGGCCATGTCGCAGACCCTGGCCACCGAGCTCGGCGGCAAGGGCGTGCGGGTCAACAGTGTGCTGCCCGGCTACATCTGGACCGATCAGCTGAAGTGGTATTTCGGTCAGGTCGCCGAGAAGTACGGCATCACCGTCGAGCAGGTCTATGAGCAGACCGCGTCGAAGTCCGATCTCAAGCGGTTGCCCGAGCCCGAAGAAATCGCCCGTGCCGTGGTGTTTCTCGCCTCCGACTGGTCGTCGGCGATCACCGGTCAGACCCTCGACGTCAACTGCGGCGAATACCACAACTAGGAGCTTGTAGAAGATGACTGTGCGCACCGATGTCGGCACCGTGGCCGACCTGCACGCCTCAGCCACCAAACTCACCGGTCTCACCGATTTCGGGGCCGACGACTACACCGAGGCGTTGCAGGTTCTGCTCGACTCGTATCGCGACGAGGCCGGGCTCACCGAGCTGGGCTCCAAGATGTCGCGATTCTTCCTGCGCGGTGCGCTGGTCGCTCGTGCGCTGAGTGAAGCCGCGTGGGCGGCCAATCCCGGCTACGTCGAAACACCGGTCACCAAGCCGATTTTCGTCACCGGGCTGCCCCGGACCGGTACCACCGCACTGCACCGGTTGCTGGCGGCCGATCCGGCCAATCAGGGGCTGGAGATGTGGCTGACCGATTTCCCGCAGCCGCGACCACCGCGCGAGAGCTGGGCCGACAATCCCGCCTACGCGCAGATCGACGCTGGTCTGCGACAGCATCAGGTCCAGAACCCCGAATTCATGGGCCTGCACTATATGAGCGCCTCCGACGTGGAGGAATGCTGGCAGTTGCTGCGCCAATCGGGCATGTCGTACTCCTACGGATGCCTCGCCTATATCCCGGGCTACACGCAATGGCTGTCCGGTCAGGATTGGACACCCGCCTACGCACGTCACCGCCGCAACCTGCAGCTGATCGGCATGAACGACACCCGCCGCTGGGTCCTCAAGAACCCCAGCCACCTGTTCTGCCTCGATGCCCTGCTGGCGACCTACCCCGACGCCATCGTCATCCAGACCCATCGCGACCCCGCCACCATCATCCCGTCGGTCTGCAGCCTCAACGAGCACGCCACCCGAGGCTGGTCCACGGTTTTCACCGGCGACACCATCGGTCGCACACAGCTCGACCTGTGGGCGAGCGGCCTCCACGAATTCACCGCCGCCCGCGCCCGACACCCCGAAGCCACCTTCATCGACATCGATTTCGACGATCTCCGCACTGACCCCCTTGGCGTCGTCGAGCGTGTGTACGCCCGTACCGGTGCCGCCCTCACACCCGAAGCTCGAACCGCCATCACCGCCCTCGACAACGAAAGCCGCACCGGCGCACGCAAACCCACCCACCACTATTCCCTCGCCGACTACGGCCTCACCGAGAACATGGTCGCCGAAAGCTTCGGCAGCTGATCTCGAACGGTCAGGCTACCGACGCTCGCCGGGCATCCCCGACCGGATGCCGGCGAGCGATGCGATGTCGTGCTTGTCAGCGAGGCCGGCATCGACCGACAGCAGGGAAAGCAAACGCAGTGGTCGACCGGCCTTCGCCGCCGCCTCCAGCTTGTGATGGCCGTCGAGCAGGAAGTGGATCAATGAATAGTGCGTGTAGTAGTCGCGACTTTCATCGGCAACGGCCGGCTGGCACACGTCCAGGATCGACACCGCCACCGCGGTTGGCGTCGAAACGCTGCGAAGCCGCTCATCGAACTGCGCCACTCGGGTGGCGTCGTTCCACGTCGGTGGAACCATAGGAACAACGAATTCGTACAGGTGCGCGTCAGCGCTCACCGCGGTCTCGAAGGTCCGGTAGTAGACCGTGCGGGGATGAGCGGGCAGCCCCCAGAACGAGTCGATACCCCACGTCTCGACCTGCTCGTGCGCGAAATAGTCGTCGCGATCGAGAGGATGCACGAGCCGCGGCTCGATACCCAGCAACATCGGCTGGTACCGCCCCGCGGGCAGCAATTCGCCGAACGCTTCGATCACTGAATCGTCCAACTCGTCGAGCCCGACAGCCACCCGCGTCGCGAATTCGGGCACCGACAATGTTCTGTTGGCCCCCTCCTTCCGCTCGAACAGCATCGGACAGGTGCCGCACCAAGAGCTCAGCTCGAACGCAGGCCGATCATCGACGAACAACAACCGCTGCCCGGGCGCCCGCGACGGCACCGCCGCCGATTCCGACCCGAACCGAAGCACGGCGTTCAGTGGGTCGCTGCCCATCTCCCGGATCACGCCACTGGCAAGCATCGTCATCAGCCCACGGTAGACCGAACCGACTGCGCCCGATGATGCGGAAAGATCAGCGCGCGACCGGCCGCCACCTCGTGCGGCTTCATTCGTCGACGTCGACCCCGTACCGCCTGGCCAGTTCGGCGAGATCGGTCTCGTAGCCCTGGCCAACCGCGCGCAGCCGCCAATCTTCACCGCGCAGATACAGCTCGGCGAGCAGCAGGGTGCGCTCCACGGTTGCGGCGTCGAGCGTGGAACGTATCGCGGTGCTCGATTCCGTGCCGGCGGCGAAATCCAGCTCGATGGCGCCGACGTCGCCGAAGGTGAGACCGGCACCGTCGAGCGAAGCGGCGAGGACGATGCGAGTGCAGTGCTCGGGCAGGTCATCGAGGACCAGGGTGATCGACTGCTCGTTCGGCCCATCCTCGGAAAGCTTCGCGCCCTGCGATTCTGGCTGGTTGTAGAACAGGAAGTCGTCGGAGTCGTCGACTCGCTCATCGCTGCCGAGCAGGAACGCGACGAGATCCACGGTCGGCGCACTGAGCTGGCTCCACGTTGCCCGCAGAGTCCACGTATTGCCGCCCTCGGCGATCGGCACGTCGATCACCTGACCTCGCGACAACACCGTCGGCTCCGCGGGCCGGATTTCAGCACGACCAGGTGCGGTCGATGCCGCAGGGATTGCCGCGGGCGCGATCGCACCCTGCTCGAGCAGGTCTGGTCCCTGGACCGCCAGTCCGAGTTCGTCGGCCTTTCGCGCGCGCCGGTCGGATTCCCCACCTGCGAGAAGGAGCAGATCTGTCACTGTCGCGGAGAGATTGACCGCGGCCGAACCACCGAGCTCGACGATCCGCGATCGCGCCGCCGCAGCCTCGCCGTGGGTTCCGCCCAGCACCAGAATCCGCCGACCGGCCAGCGGACCCGATTTCGCCCGTGCGGGTGCCGTCGACCGACGTGGCGCCGCGACCTCAGGTACCGCCGCCCCTTTCAGGTGCCCCGGTTCTACCGACTCGAGCAGCGCGGCGAACCGAGCCTCATCGATCACCGGCGTTCCGAACTCGAACGCCTTGCGCGCCTTACTCGTTTCCGCGTGGGCATTGTTGGTGACCAGCACACTGGTTCGGTTGCTCACCATGCTCGTGACGTCGAGCCCCGCAGCCTCGGCACGGGCGGCGAGCTCTTCCCGTTCGATCCGGGTCTCTCCGGTCAGCGCTACCTTCATCCCCTGGCGCAGACGGCCGGCCAGCGCCAGCTTCCCGGGATAGGCGAAATCACACGGCTGCTTCGGGCCGCGACGTTCGACCGGCCACCTGGACTGCGTCGGCCTGGCCGAATCAGGTGCGCAGTCGAGCAAAGGGGGTGCGATACCGAGATGGGCCGCGTCGGCGACCAACGCTCGAAGAACATTCGCGAGAACACGGGTGTCGTCGAGCGCATCGTGCGCCTTCTGCTGCGGCACACCGTAATACGTCGCGAGCGTGCCCAACCTGTAGTCGGGTGTCGGCAGCGCGATGCGGCGGGCCAGTGCCAAAGTGCACAGTCGGCGCCGCACCGGCAGAGCTCCCCCGGCCCGGGCGAACTCCTGCAGCAGGAACCCGTAGTCGAACAGCGCGTTGTGCGCCACCATCACCCGGCCGTCCAGCATGGCCGTCAGTTGGTCGCGCACCTGACCGAACTCGGGCGAGCCCTGCAGCACCTCGGCAGTGAGCCCGTGGATGTGCACGGGACCCGGATCGCAACCCGGATCGATCAGGCTGTGGAACTCTCGCGTCACCCGGCCGGTGCCGTCCAGCGTCACCGCCGCGACGGACAGCACCCGGTGCTGGTGCGGCCGTAGCCCGGAGGTCTCGACATCCACCACGGTGAACGCACCGAACCCGGCTGTTTGCTGCTGCTCGTCGACCTGCGTCATCCCCTGCATGAGCATCGCATCGTTCGCCGGGCCAGGAACGTTGCACTCGACGATCAGTGACGCGCGAGTTGCGGTGCGAGACTTCGGCACCGAGTCGGGGCACCCTATCCGGGCCGTTGGCGCCGACGACTGGGGTGACGGGCCGGGGGCACAGAGCGCCGCCGAAGGATCACTCGCCGCCCATCGCGATTCGGTAGAGGGTGGCGAGGGCGTCGTCGATGGGGTGTGGCTTCGGCTTTCCGTCGGGGCCGATCTCGTTCCACCGCACGAGGTTTGTCGCGACCGACATCTGGCGGGTGCCGTCGGCGCTGGTCAGAGATATCGCTTGGGCACCGAAGACACTGCCGTCGTGGCCCCAGAATGTTTCGCCGCCGGGAGTCCGCACCCGGTGCAGGCCGAGACCGTACTCGATCCGCGTACCGTCCAGTGCGATGACGGGCACCGTACGCTGCATCTGCGCCAACGACTCGCGGCTCACGATGTGCCCACCGAACAGCATGCGGTAGAAGCGATTCAGGTCCGCCATGGTCGAGACGAGTCCGGCGCCGGGCAGCGCCCACGACATGTTGTAGACGCTGTAGTCGCGCGGCGGATCGATCATTCCGAACAGCCGCTCGTACATTCGCGGGTGCGGAACCGACAGGGTCGGCCCGTCCGGGAACGCGGTGTGCTCGAGCCCGGCGCGTCCGATCACCTTCTCGGCAACATAGGTCTCGAACGCAGTTCCGGTCACCTGCTCCAGCAGTTCGCCCAGCAGGAAGTAGTTGGTGTTGGAGTACACGCCGGGGGTCGCTCCGGGCGCCCGGGTGGCGGGCGGCGCGCCGACGCCCATTCCGATCAACTCGACCGGGTCGAACTGGGTGAATTGATGCTTGTCCAGACTCTCCGATGACAGCTGCGTCCCGCCGAAAAAGGCTGCGAGGGAGGGAAATGAGTACGGCAGGTGCTCGGCCAGACCGCTGGTGTTGTTGAGCAGCATCCGAACCGTGATCTGCGCGCCACGCTCACCAGGGACCAAGTGCGGCAGGTAGTCACCGATCGGTGTGTCGAGCCCGATCCGCCCCTGCTCGACCTGCTGCATGATCGCGGCCGCGATGAATGTCTTGGTGATGCTGCCTACTCGGTGGACCATGTCGGGGCCGATGGGTTCGCCGGAGGTCACGTCGGCGACCCCCGCCGTGCCACTCCACACCCGGTCGCCGTCACGTACCTCCATGTACACACCGGTCATTCCCGCGTCGCGGACCGCATCCAGCGCGGATTGCAGCGCAGCCGGATCGAGTCCGGAACTTGGTTGCGCAGTATCTGTTTCGCTGGCCGCCGGCCGCATCGCGCATGCGCTGACGGTCAGGACGGCGACGCCAACCAGCATTGCCAGTGGGATCTTCACGATTTCTGTCCTCTCGTGGTCGGCCGCTGCAGTTCGAAGCGGCGCACCTTTACCGTGGCAGGTGTGACCGTTGGGGCGCTTTCGAAATCGTGTGGTCCGGTGCGGTCGCCGGTGGTCTGGATCCGGCCGGGTCATGCCGGGAATCTCGGGCCCCAAAGCGGCGTTGACCTGCACTCCGGCCCTGTCCCGGTACTCACCGTCGGAATTGACTGGCCGTTCGTTCTCGAGACCGCCACCCACGATGAGATACGCACCCGCAGCGCGTAGCTGTTCGTTGATCCAGCGTCGTCGCCGGCCGCTGCTATCGAAGGGCAGATCCCGATCGGCGACGGACGCGGGTTTCGCCACACCCTCGCACTTCAGCGAAACCTTCCACCGCATGTTCGGAATGTCCGCGATCGCAACTCTGCGCACCGGGATCCGATTCGACCTCGGAACCGCTCAGGCGGGGCTCGCGTGACTCGGCTCAGGACCGATCGGCCACGGCATGCTGTCGTGATCGGTGCGGGTGATCAAGTCGCCGGGGTGAACCAGGTTGCCGTGCTCGTCCCAGGCTTCGAGGGACACACCCCAGGTAGGACGCTGCGAGTTCGCCGGGCCAGACGGGATCGTCCGGGCGCCGCCCCCCTGATAGGCAAGGCGGCGCCGAGGTTCACTCGCCGCGTTCAATCGCCGGTCTGCGCCGAATCCAGGGCCGCGAGTAAGGCCACGCCGCGGGGTGAGATCCGATAGCCGGTGCCCAGGCTGATGGTCAGGCCGAGGTTCTTCAGTTTGCGCACGTTGAGTTTGAAGCGGTGCGGATCACGCCCGAGTTCCTCGGCCAGGTCGGGAGCTCGGGTCGCGGGACGCCGCTGGATGATTCGGAGCGTGTCGTGGGTCCACGGGCCCTCGGCATCGGTCCGGTCCATGCGTGCGAGGCGAGCGGCCAAGGCCGCGGGATCGTCGATCCGGTCGTCGGCGGCCAGTGCGTCGCGCGGATCCTCGTCGGTGAGACAGCGGATCCGGAGCAGATAGATCGGGTCCTCGTCAGCGCCCCGGAGATCGGCGAGCACATCGGCGGGTGCGTCATATCCCGCGGCGCGTGCGTCCTCGATGCTGATCTGCTCGGCGGTGACCGTCGACAGTTGGTCGACGGCGATACGCCCGGCACCCGTGCGGTAGATCTTGCCCTGGGTGGCCTGCCGATGACGCCACCGGCGAAAGAGCACCGTCACCGCCCCACTGCGGATCCCGGCCCAACGCTGCTTCTCGATCAGCATGCGGGTCTCGACTGCCGTGTAGCCCGGTCGGGGTGGATCGTGGTCAGCTCGTCCTCGATCATTCCGTCAGGCTATCGCGCGTGGCACCGATGGGGTCACCCCCGCGTACACCGTTCGTGTGCCATTGCCCGTCCGGGTAGGTGATGTAGAGCGGGCCCAGGTTGCACGGGTTGAGGCAGCCGGTCGGGGTGATCAGGGCGTCGGGGTGGTCGCGGCGCAGAGTTCGGTGCAGCTCGCCCGCGCCGTACACCGTGCAGCGGGGGCCTCGACAGACCAGGATGTGCGCGGTGTGGTCCGGGATTTCGGACCAGGCCGGGCTGCGGAAGGCCCGCGGGCTCGCCGTCACCGGTGCGCCGTCCTCGGACATCCTGGAACGCACCACATCGGCGAATCCGGCGGCGGTGTCGATGCCGTCGGTGATTCGCACGTCGAGGTCGCTCGCGCGGGTTTCCTTCCAGTTCGCTACCGCCCGCGCGATCCAGGTCTCGAGGTAACGGTCGCGTGGTACGGCGAGCGGGATCAGCGTGACCGGCGATGCGTCGCGGGCGGCGCCATCGAGTGCGGTGTGGATGGTCGGCTCCTGCTGGTCGAGGAGCGCGTAATCGACCCCGCAGGCCTGCGCCAGAGCTTCGACGGACGGGAGGTCGACGCCCGATGGAGTCGGCCGGGCGATGAGGACATACCGGCGCGTCATGCGGTGCGCACCGTTCGCCCGGCCGGAATCACCAGCGGTGTGCCCGTCATCGGATCGTCGATCACCGTGCAGTCGACGCCGAAGACTTCCGAGATCAGCTCGGGGCGCACGATCTCGGCGGGTGAGCCTTGAGCGACCACGCGACCGTCCTGCACGGCGACGAGGTGGTCGGCGTAGCGGGCGGCGAGGTTGAGGTCGTGCAGGACCACGATGATGGTGCGCGGCAACAGGTTTCGCAGGACATCGAGAACGTCGAGTTGGTGCGCCAGGTCGAGAAAGGTCGTCGGCTCGTCGAGCAGCATCACCTCGGGGTCCTGCGCCAGCGCGAGCGCGATCCACACCCGTTGTTTCTGACCGCCGGAGAGTTGATCCACCGGTCGGTCGATCAGCTCGAGAGTGTCGGTGGCCACCAACGCTTTTCGCACGGCCTCACCGTCCTGCGCCGACCACTGACGGAACCAGCGTTGGTGCGGATGACGACCGCGGCCGACGAGTTCACCCACGGTGATGCTGTCGGGGACGACGGGTTGTTGCGGCAACATGCCGAGCCGCCGGGCGACGGTGCGCGCGGGCTGCGGTGCGATATCGGCACCGTCGAGCAGGACCGCGCCCGCCGTCGGCGCGATCAGTCGGGCCAGGCCCCGCAGCAGGGTCGATTTGCCGCAGCCGTTGCGGCCGACGATGACAGTGATCGCTCCGGTCGGGAAGTCGACGGTGGCGTCGGTGACGATCGCGGTGTCGCCGTAGCCGAGCGTGAGTCCCTCGGTGGTCAAGTGTGCGGTCATCCAGCGTGTCCGATCCGGGTTGCGCGGGCGAGTAGGTAGATGAGAACGGGAGCGCCGAGGATGGCGGTCACCACCCCGACAGGCAGTTCCGCCGGGAACAGCCGACGGGCGGCCAGGTCGGCGGCGACCACCAGCAACGCCCCGGTGGCCGCCGCGGGCGCGAGCCCGGCACCGCGTTCGGCCAGCAATCGTCGCGCGATCTGCGGCGCCACCAAGGCGACGAAACTGATCGGACCGGCCGCGGCCGTCGCCAGGGTCGCGGCGGCGGCCGCGACGACGATGAGCGTGATGCGGTGCGGGCCGCGCCGCCCGGCCAGTGAGTTCGCCAGGTCGTCGCCCATTTCCAGCAGCGGCAACGAGCGAGCGAGAACGATCAGCGGCGGCACGACCACCACCAGAGCCGCCGCGGCGAAGCAGACATGGCTCCAATCGCGGTTGGCCAAGCTGCCGGTGAGCCACATGGCGGCCGTATGCGCCTGGTAGGTGTCGGCGACGGTCAGGATGAACGCGATAGCCGAGGACAGCATCGCTGTGACGCCGATACCGACGAGCACGAGTCGATAGCCGTCGAGTCCGTCCTTGGTGGCCACGGCCAGGATCAGCGCCATGGCCACCCCGGCGCCGAGCACCGCGCCGCCGACCAGCCCCAGTCCGGCGCCGCCGAGCAACACGCTCACCACCAACGCGCCCAGTGAGGCGCCCGCGTTGATCCCGATGATCTCGGGGCTCACCAGTGGATTGGTCGCGATCCGTTGCAGGATCGCCCCTGATATCGCGAAGGCCGCGCCGACACACAGTCCGGTGAGCACGCGCGGCAACCGGTCGGCCACCACCACGTCGTACTCGATGAGCGTGCCACCGCCACCGAGTACCCGGATCACATCGGCGACGGTGAGCGGGTAGTAGCCGATCGTGAGTGACCACGCCGCCACCGCCACCGCGGCCGCCGTGATCAGCACAGTCAGCACCGCGGACCGTTTCCCGACGCGAAAGACGATGCGCCGGTCGGGTGTTCGCAACAACAACGTGTCGCTGGGCAGCACGCCGCCCTCGGTGCGCGTCACAGGGTGGCCACCTTTCGATTGCGCACGAGATAGAGGAAGAACGGCGAGCCCGCGAAGGCGGTGATGATGCCGACCTGGATTTCCTGTGGCCGCGCCAGCATCCGTCCGAGAATGTCGGCCGCCAACAGCAGCGTCGGACCCAGCAGCGCACACCACAGCAGAATCCACCGGTAGTCGTGTCCGGCGAAGAATCGGGCGATGTGCGGGATCACCAAGCCGATGAAGGCGATCGGTCCGGCGATCGCCACCGCAGAGCCTGCGAGCAGCACCACGCTCAACGCGCCGATCGCGCGCGTCGCGACCAGTCGGGTGCCGAGCGTGCGCGCCATGTCGTCACCGATGGCGACGGCGTTCAACGGCCGTGCCACCACGACCGCCAGCAACGACCCGACGGCGATGAACGGCACCGTCCCCCACACGGATTCGATGTCCGCACGGGCCAACGAGCCGACCACCCAGAACCGGAAGTTGTCGAACAGGGCCCGGTCGAGCAGGGTGATCGCCGTGGTGATCGACCCACACAATGCGGTGCAGGCAGCGCCCGCGAGCGCCAGTTTCACCGGCGTCGCGCCGCCGAACCCCAACGATCCCAGCGTGTAGACGAGCGCGGCGGCGATCGCGGCGCCGAGGAAGCCGAACCAGATGAATCCGCCCGTCGCCGTGAGGCCGAGCGCACCCATCGCGATCACGATCGCCAACGACGCCCCCGCGTTGATACCGAGCAGGCCCGGCCCGGCCAGCGGATTGCGGGTGAGCCCCTGCATCACCGCGCCCGCCAGCGCCAACGCGACACCCGCGAGCAGGCCCGCGACAGTTCTGGGCAGCCTGATGTAGCGCACGACCCGGTCGGTGTCGGTCCCCTGAAAATCGGTGAACGCGACCGCCGCCTGGTCGAGGGTGAGCGGGTGTGCACCGATCAGGATGGACGCCACGCAGGCAGCCGCCAGCGCGGCGCCGGCCAGGATCAGACCGGTGCCGCGAGCGGTGCGCGTCACCGCCGGAACAGCTCGGGATGGATCAATTCGGCGACCAGTTCGGTCGCGTGCGCGATCCGCACCCCTGCCGCCCGGTCGGCGAACAGGAACGGGTGCACGGTTGCGTTGCGCACGGCCGCCAGATTCGCGAATGCCGGGTTTCCGACGATCTTGTCGACCTGGGGTTGTCCGTCGACGCGCGTGTAGGTCGCCTTGCAGCACAGGCTGGTCAGGATGATGTCGGGGTCACGGGCGATGAGCTCTTCCGCGCCGACGGGAACGTTGCGCTTGGCGGTGAGATCGGCGAAGGTATTCACTCCGCCTGCGGCCTCGATGATCTGGGTGATGAAGTCGATGCCGCCTGCCACGGTGTAGGAGCCGTCGTCTTTGGGGGTGACGACCGCGACCCGAGGCTTCACGGCGTTGCCGACCTTCGCGCGGACCGCGTCGATGCGCGAACTCAGCTGTGTGACAACTTCTTCGGCGCGCTCGGAGGCACCCCACAGGGCACCGAGGTCGCGCAGGTCGGCGTACACGTTGTCGAAGCGCACAGTATCGGGGTCGATCGCTTCATCGGCGAGTCCGTCGGCGCTGGGGCACAGCGGACTCAGCACCCAGCTGCGCACACCCAACTCGTTCAGACTTGCCCTGGTACCGACGCTGTTCTGCGCCGAGGAGGCGAACACCCCGTTGAAACCCGACATGACGAAGTCGGGTCGCTGGGCGAGCAGTTCGTCGCGACTCGGCAGCTTCTCGACGTAGGGCGAGCGCGCCTGCGCGGCGACATATTCCGCAAGCACGGCGGAGTCCAGGAATGCTGTGCCCACCAGCCGATCGGTGACGCCGAGCGCGTGCGCGATCTCGATCGAGGGCTGATACGCCGCGTAGATCCGCTGCGGTGGGCCGTCGACGGCGACGTCGATCCCACAGTTCACGCGGGTGACAACAGCTGCGCCGCCCGTATCGGAGGTCGGTTGCACACCGCAACCGGCTAGAACAATCGTGCAGGCGAGCAACGCGCCGGAACGTAGGCGCGCGAAAACAGAGCGGGTCAAGAGACGGCCTTCCAGGTCCTCGTGGAATGGGGTACTGCGTAGCCGTGGCCGGTCTCCTGGCTGACGGGATAGTGCGCGGTGAATCCACCTTCCCAGGGCAGGTGCCCCAGTGGCTCCGGACGACATACGTCGTCCGGATCGATTCACAACTCCCGATCACAGTGGCGAGGGCCGCACCGGTTCTACACCGGTTTCCCGAACACCACGGCTGGTGAACTGTAGCAACGTCGGCTCCGTCGAGGGTCGGCGCCGATACACAGCCGACTCCCAGCCGCGTCCCACCGGGCTCGACAGTTCCACCGCGAAGATTCAGCTATCGGCCGAGCACTTCGGCCGGCCGATGATCTCGGCAGTGAGATCGACGATCTGGAGGAACGCGCATGAGGATGAAATCGACACTGGCCAAGACCGCGGTGGCGGGCACGCTGGCCCTCGGGGTGCTCGGCGCGACAGCGAGCGTGGCGAGCGCGGATCCGGGCGGGCACGACCAGCAGCGGCCCGAGCAGGGCCAGCAGCACCGGCCGCAGCATCACCAGAACGACGCACCGCAGCACGGCTTCTGGTTCTTCGGCAACTGGGTTCCCCTGCCCTGACCCACTCCACACCGCAGGCCCGGGCTTGCGGTGAGCCGAGCGTCCCTCGTGCGAGTTATGGTGCGGGACTTCACCATCGCCGCTCGAGAACACCCCATCCGTGCCGTTCGTGTCAACGAATGTGATTGCAGGCGGGTCGGCACCTTAACCGGTTACCATTCACTCCCCTGAAGCCGACCCGCCTGCTTTTCACCAGCGCGACCGCACGACGACCGATTCCACGTCACTCGCGCGTCGGTTCCCTTGCGGCGCACCGATACCCTGGCAGGTGTGACCGAGGGTGCGCTTGCGAAATCGTGTGGTCGGGCGCGGTCACCGGTGGTCTGGATCCGGCCGGGTCATGCCGGGTACATCGGGCCCGAACTCGGCGTCGACCTGCATTCCACCTCTGTCGCGGTCCTCAGTATCGGGCTCGACGGGCCGTTCGTCCTCGAGACCGCCACCCACGGCGAGATCCTCACTCGAAGTGCGTACGCCCCTGCTCGCGCGGTGCACCGGGTGAACACCCTCGACAAACCGATCCTGCTCCTGTGGTCGCATGCCTCGGCCATCGAAGGACAGATGACGACCACCGAGGGCCCGTACGGATTCGACCACCTCCGTGAGCGCGAGCTGGTCGAACAATGCGTATTACCGGACGCGGACCCGGGTCGAATCGTGGCGCTGGCCGGTGCGGGTTCCCCCGCCGAGATCGATCCGCGCATCGAGCGCGTGGCGGCCGCGATCCGACAGCACCCGGATCAGGCATTCCGGGCCGAACCGATCGCCGCGAACCTGGGCCTGTCCACCTCACACTTCCTTCGCTTGTTCGTCCAGCAATACGGGACCACTTTCCGCCGCTATCAGCAGTGGGCCCGCGTCATCCACGCGATGCGTGATGTCGCCGCCGGCCACGATCTGACCCGCTCCGCGACGGACGCGGGGTTCGCCACGCCCTCCCATTTCAGCGAAACCTTCCACCGCATGTTCGGGATGTCCGCCACGGCGGCCCTGCGCTCAGGGTTCCGATTCGACCTCGAAACCACGCCTGCGCCATGACAGTTCGGCCGATCAGCTACCCGGCTCGCCCTGTGGAGACCGTGACAGCCCTCACGATCGGTCGGACACAGCGGTAGCGGCCGGGTTCGTGGCATCGCGGATCACGCGCAGGCCGGTGATCAAGCCGTCGAGTTGCTCGGGGGTCAGCAGGCCGGTGAGCCATTGCTCGAGGGCGGCGAGGTAACCGGGAAGGACCTGTTCGAGGCGGCGGACGCCGGCGTCGGTCAAGGCCGCGTAAGCGCTGCGGCGGTCGGTCGGGTCGAGCTGGCGTTCTATCAGTCCCGCGGCGGCAAGGCGGTCGACCACACGGGTGACGCCGCTGGTCGAGAGCTCGGTTTGAGTGGCGAGATCCGACATCCGTAGGCGGCTGTTCGGGGAGCGACTCAGTCTCAGCAGGGCGTTGAGGTCCAGACCGGACAGGCCGTGCGCTTTCCAGGTCGGCTCGAGCTTGGCGATCAGACCGCTGTGCGCCTCGAAGAGCAAGCCGGAGATGGTGAAGCGGGGGTCGTCGAACAGCTCGTGGACGGACATGAGGCCAGCTTAGCTGATACTTGCCATGCGGATAGTTGACACGAGGAATACATCCGAGTAGACCTATGCGTAAGCATTATTCCGCACAGCAAATATCGGAGAGATCATGCAGCGCAACATGTGGGTCGCCGGGTTCCGGACCGGTGTCATCGCCCCGAACGAGCAGATCAAGCTCGCCGAGTCACGGGAGTTCGCCGACGAGACCGTGCGCCACGTCGTACACATGACAGGTGGCGGCGAGGCGGTACGCGTGCGGCTGACCAACCGCTACGGGGTCGCGCCACTGCGGATCGGCGCCGCACGCATCGCAGGGCGCAAGACCGGCTCGGCGATCATCGCCGATCGCGAGATCACCTTCGACGGCGCGGCACAGGTCACCATCGACGCGGGCGCCGAGCTCGTGAGCGATCCGATCGCCCTGCCGGTCACCGCGGGCGAAGACCTGCTGCTCAGCCTGTACCTCCCGACGCCGACCGGGCTTGCCACCTTCTCCCACCAACCCGGCGAGATCGCCTACATCGTCGCCGACGACCGCACCGCGGACGTGGAACTCGCCGACGCGCAAGAGGTTCCGTTCCGCTTCTTCGTCACCGGGATCGACGTGCTGGTCACCGACCCGCCGCCGGTCGCCGTCGCGTTCGGCGACTCCTGGTTCGAGGGCTTCGGTACGACGCAGAGCGCCAATCGCCGCTCGGTCGATGCTCTCAACGCCCGTCTCACCCGGGGTTGGGTGGTCAACAACGGGATCTCCGGCAATCGCCTCACGGCCGACCAGATCGGCGAATCCGGTTCGGGCCGTTTCGATTCCGACGCGTTGCGGGTCCCCGGCGTCACCGACATCCTGATCAATTTCGGTATCAACGACCTCATCCTCGGCGCGATGGGCGGACAGGCCTCCGCGACCAGCGAGGAACTGATCGCCGGCTTCATCGACCTGGCCGACCGCGCGCACGCCGCCGGACTGCGAATCCACGCGGCCACCATCGGCCCGTACGCCGGTTGCGTCTACCCCGGCATGCCTCTGATGGAAACCCAGCCGACCCGCCACGCCGTCAACGAATGGCTGCGCACTACCGATGCCTTCGACTCGGTCTTCGACGTCGACCGTGCCGTGTCCGACCCCGAGCGCCCCGACTACATCCGTCCCGAGTTCGACAGCGGTGACGGCATGCACCTCAACGACGAGGGCGCCGCCGCGATGGCGGCCACCATCGACGTCACCGCCCTCTTCCGGTAACCCTCGGTCGTGGTCACCGTGTCTTCCCCGGTGAGGGCACGGTGATGGGCGCGACGCTATCCGACGGGGGTAGTTCGCCGCGCACGCTATGTATCGCGAATGATTCCGGCGGTGTGCTGTATCGCTAGCACCCGACGGGGCTGCCAACTGTCGAATGAGGGTCGCTCGACGATGGTCTCTACTGCTCGCGGTCGGTCAACCGCAAGGTCACCTCGATGGGAGGGACCCAGGGCTCGGGTAGCTCGTCCAGATCAGCGAGGGTGGTGTGCACGAACGCCGCGATCCGGTGCCGGGCCGCCGAGCTCAGCTGTTCGACACGGTCAGCGGTCAGCGGACTGTCCGCGAGCTCCACCGCGGGGAGATCTCCGATGGCCCTCACGATCGTCTCCGACCCGTTTTCCCTGCGTCGCGCCATCCCGTCCCCCACCTTTCGAACAGTGTCGGCGCCACTCCGGCACACCGGTCACGAAGCGCCGCCGACATCCACCAGCAAACATCTGGATTACAACATGAACAAGCGTCCACAACAAGCGCTCTTGCTGGCGAATCTTGCGTAGATCGCTGCCCCCGCCCACGATCGACCCCACCTTTTACGCCGCCCTCATCTGCCTGGCCAGATGCCGCAGCGACGTCCTCTACGTCATGCTGAGAACCGAACAGCACTATCGACCACCCACCGCGGAATCCGACACGGAGGCAGCGTGCAGCGAATCGTGATCCTCGGTCGCGGCGGCGCGGGCAAGTCGACCCTCGCGCGCCGACTCGGCGCCGCCATCGAACTGCCGGTCATCGAGCTCGACAAGCACTTCTGGCCACCGGACCTGACACCGTTACCCCCTGATCAATGGAGGGCGATCCAGCAGCGGCTCACCGACGCTGAAGGATGGATTCTCGACGGCGATCTCGGCCCCTTCGACGCACTCGAGGTGCGACTCGAGACCGCCGACACCATTGTTCTGCTCGACTTCCCCCTCTGGATCTGCGCATGGCGCGCCCTGCGTCGCTCCCGCGAGAACCTGGCCTTCTGGCGCTGGCTGATCGGCTACCGCCGCCACAGCCTCCCGCTGATCACGACCGCCATTGCCGACCACGCTCCCCACGCAAACCTGCGACTGCTTCGACACCCTGACGACGTCGAGCGGTTCCTCGCCGAAATCCGCGACCGCCCATACCGAACCCCTTGACGAAGCCGAAAGGACACCCCCGACGGCAGTGACCCGTCAGTCACAGGCTGCGTGGCGACTGACGGGCTACCGGTCCAGCGTCGTGCCTCTCCGGCACCCACCGCGGTCATCGCGCGCTCCATCCTCCGTCCATGACATAGGAGGAACCGGTGACCATGCCCGCGGTGTCGGAAGCGAGCCAGCCGACCAGTGCCGCGACCTCTTCCGGCTCGATCAACCGCTTGATCGCGCTCTCGGTGAGCAGCACCTTCTCGAGTACCTCCTGCTCCGGGATCCCGTGCGCGGCCGCCTGCTCAGCGATCTGCTTGTCCACCAATGGCGTTCGCACATATCCGGGACTGACACAGTTGCTGGTGACCCCGTGCGGACCGCCTTCGAGCGCGGTCACCTTCGACAGCCCCTCTAGCCCGTGTTTGGCCGTCACATAGGCGACCTTGAACTGCGAGGCGCGGATCCCGTGCACCGAGGAGATGTTCACGATCCGCCCGAAACCCTTGGCGTACATGTGTGGCAGGGCGGCGCGGATCAGCAGGAACGGCACTTCCATCATCAGCGTCTGCATGGCGCGAAACCGATGCGGCGCGAAGTCCTCGATGGGGTTCACGCTCTGCACGCCCGCGTTGTTGACGAGGATGTCGACGTCGAGACGCACTTCGGCCAAGGTATCGACCTCGAGCAGGTCGATACTCCAGGCGTGTCCGCTGATCTCGTGCGCGACCGCTTTCGCCCCGACTCCGTCGATGTCGGCGACGGTGACCTCGGCGCCCCGCGCGGCCAATTCGCGCGCGCACGCCGCGCCGATGCCGCTCGCACCTCCGGTGACCAGTGCCTTTCGCCCCGTCAGATCGGTCATGCGGCAACACCTTTCTCGGCGGAGGCGTCGGCGAGGTCCACAGATTCCAAGTCGATACCGCGGGTCTCCTTGGCGCACAGCACCGCGATCACAGTGACGGTCGCCGCGAACGCCAGGTACCAGGCGATCGGCACCGACGAACCGAACTCGTCGAGCAGCTTGACCGCGATGATCGGCGCCAGCGAACCCGCCACGATCGAGGTGACCTGATACCCCAGCGACACACCGGAGTAGCGCATCCGAGTCGGGAACATCTCCGCCATGATCGCGGGCTGACCGGCATACATGAAACCGTGGAACACCAGTCCGATGATGATGGCGGACAAGATGATCGCGCTGTTGCCGCTGTCCATCATCGGGAAGGCGAAGAAGCCCCAGGTGGCCGCGGCGACGGCGCCGGCCAGGTAGACCGGGCGGCGCCCGACACGGTCACCGAGCCTGCCCGCCAACGGAATCACCGCCATGTGCACGGCGTGGGCGATGAGCAGCCACCACAGGATGGTCGTGGTGTCGGCATGCACGTGAACCTTGAGATAGGTGATCGAGAACGTGACGACCAGGTAGTACATGATGTTCTCGCCGAACCGCAGACCCATCGCGGTGAACACCCCGCGCGGGTACTTGCGCAGCACCTCGAAGGGGCTGAACGACGCGGCCTTGGCCTGATCCATCGTCTGCTGGGCGGCCACGAAGATCGGGGCGTCGGTGACTTTGGTCCGCACGTAGTAGCCGACCAGCACGACCACCGCCGACAGCCAGAACGCCACGCGCCAGCCCCAACCCAGGAACGCCGCGTCCGACAGGGTCGAGGTCAGCACCAGCAGCACGACCGTGGCGAGCAGATTACCCGCGGGCACACCGGCCTGCGGCCAGCTCGACCAGAAGCCGCGACTGCGACTGGGGCTGTGCTCGGCGACCAGCAGCACCGCACCACCCCATTCGCCGCCGATCGCGAAGCCCTGGACGAAGCGCAGGATCACCAGCATCGCCGGCGCCCAGTAACCGATTTGGGCGAAGGTCGGCAGACAGCCCATCAGGAAGGTCGCCGCGCCGACGAGCACGAGGCTCACCTGCAACAGCTGTTTGCGGCCGTAGCGGTCGCCGAAGTAGCCGAAGACGATGCCGCCGAGCGGGCGCGCCGCGAAACCGACGGCGTAGGTGACGAAGGCGGCCAGGATCGCGTCGAGGTCGCTGGTGTCCTTGGAGAAGAACACCTTGCTGAACACCAGGGTCGCGGCGGTGCCGTAGAGGAAGAACTCGTACCACTCGACGACGGTGCCCGCCATCGAGGCGGCCACGACCCGCCGTAGTCCGGTGGGGGCCTCGTCCGGGTCGTCGCCGGTCGGTCGTATCGCGTTCCGCACGCTCATCGCACTACTCCTTCGATGTTCCAGGCCACATCACCAGACAACTGTGACGTGGCCCACAAGTCGTGAGGAGAGTATTCGTGCAGATCCATCTCGGTGACAATGGCCAGTTTCGCAGCAGCAATCTGCGAAACTGCACACGTGAGCCATTCTTCCTCGACTTCGGGGCGCAGACCGAGCGCTGACGATTTGCTGGTTCTGCTCGCGGTCGGCCGGTCAGGGCGCTACATCACCGCCGCCGAGGAACTCGGCATCAACCACACGACGATCTCGCGGCGCATCGCGGCCCTCGAGCACGCCATGGGCGGGCGGGTACTGACCCGGGTCACCGGTGGTTGGGAGCTCACCGACCTCGGCCGCGAGGCGCTGACCGCGGCCGAAGCCGTCGAGGCCGCCGTCCGATCGCTCGGCTCGAGCGCGGGCGAACGCACGCTCGAAGGGGTGGTGCGGATTTCGGCCACCGACGGTTTCAGCGCCTACTTGGCTCCGCCGTCCGCCGCGCGCGTGCAGCGCAGACATCCGGGCGTCGCCGTCGACATCATCGCCGCGACCCGACGAGCATCTACCCAGCGAACCGGCCTCGATATCGAAGTGGTGGTGGGTAAACCCCAGGTACACCGCGCCGTAGCGATCGAGCTCGGCGACTACTGCCTGCGCCTGTACGCCTCGCGCGACTACCTCGCCGAACACGGCGTCCCGACCACCGTCGCCGAACTCGCCCGCTACCCGCTGGTCTACTTCATCGATTCCATCCTCCAGGTCGACGACCTCGACCTGGCTCTCGCCTTCGCTCCCACCATGCGCCGATCCGTCTCCTCCACCAACGTCTTCGTCCATGTGGAAGCCACCCGGGCCGCGGCGGGCATCGGCCTGCTGCCCTGCTTCATGGCCGACCGCCACCCCGACCTCGTCCGCGTTCTGCCCGACGAGGTCCGTGTCCAACTCACCTACTGGCTCGTCACTCGCCCGGAAACGCTGCGCCGCCCCGAAGTCGCCGCGGTCGTCGAGGCACTGCGCGCCACCGTGGGCGACCGCCGCGACGACCTACTCGGCGACCGCGTGGAACCGTCCGGCTGACCGGCTGTCGCCCACGACGGGCAGCGCTATCCGTTTGTTTCCGATTGGGCGGCCGGGGCGGGCAGAGCGAGGCTGAGCGCCGCACTGACCACCAGCGCCGCGCTGATCGTCAGCGTGCACGCCGTGAGAGCGCCGCGGTAGCCGTCGCTGGCCACGACACCGAAGAAGATGGCGCTCAGCGAGGCGACACCCACCGCGCCACCGAATTGCTGGCCAGTGGTCCAGATCCCCGAGGCCGACCCCGCGTATCGCGTCGGCACTGTCGACAGGAACAGCGTCGTCAACGGCGGCTGGACGAGGTTTATGCCGACGCCGATGACGAACAGACCGGGCGCGAGGAGCCACGGATTGACGTCTGTGGTCGAGGTCAGAGCAGCACCCAGTACCGCCAAGGTCCCGACAGCCCCGAAAAGGGCACCCGCGATGACAGTCGAGCGGCCGAACTGCACGGTGAGACGGCCCACCAGCGGGGCGACCGCCAGTCCGCCGATCGAGAACGCCACGGTCACCACGCCGGCTCGCAAAGCGGTGTAGCCCTGACCTTCTTGGAGCCAGAGCACGAATACGAGCAGGAATCCGCTGAAGGCCGCGAACGCGACCAACTGAACGACGAGTGCGACGCTGCTGATGCGCGCGCGCAGCAGCTCCAACGGCAACAGCGCACCCGCGCGAGCGTCGGCGTTGCGGTTCTCACCGATGGCGACCAGCGCCACGAGGGCGACACCGGCGGCCAGCAGCAGCCAGATCCACGGCGCCCAGTCGTAGGTGCGACCTTCCAACAGCGGGAACACGATGGCCACCAGCCCCACGGTCAGACCGATCGCCGCGAGCCATCGTGGCCGCAGCGCGCCTTCGGCGCGGCTCTCCGGGATCAGCCACGCGCCCAGACCCGCCAGGATCAGGGCGGCCGGAACGCTGATCCAGAAGATCGCCCGCCAGCCGAGACCGGCGACGTCCGCGGTGACGAGCACGCCGCCGAGCAGCAATCCCCCGGCTTGCGCGAGTCCCGCGGCAACACCGAAAATGCCCAGGACAGTGGCTCGTTCGGGTCCGCGGAAGAGAACGAACAGGCTGGAGAGAACCTGGGGAGCCAGAATCGCCGCGGCTGCGCCTTGCGCGGCCCGACTGGCGATGAGTTCGCCCGGACTGTTCGCGAGCGCGGACCAGGCACCGGCCAGCGCGAACAAGACCAAGCCGACAAGGAACACTCGTTTGCGCCCCCACAGGTCGCCCACTCGGGCCGCGGTGATCAGGGCGGCCGCGAAGGCGAGAAGATAGGCCGTGGCGATCCAGCCGACCTGCGAAGGAGTTCCCCCGAGGTCTGCTTGGATCGCCGGTAGTCCGACGTTGACGATCGTGACGTTCAGCAGATCGAGGGTGAAGCCGAGAACGAGCACGATCATCGCGGCCCAGCGCCGCGGATACAACTCCTCGGTCGTATCGTCCTGCGTGGAGGTCGAAGTAGTCATCAGGTGTAGCTCCCTGCGCGGCTAGGTGTCCGGTGTGTGGTCATCACTTGCTCGTTCGCCGATCCCGCGCCCACCAGACCGTGACGGCGCAGGATCGCGTGCACTGTCGACACCGACGGGACGCGGCCCGAACCGGCGCGCAGCAGATGCGCCCGGATTCTGCGCGCTCCCCACTGCGGGCGGTCCAGCCGTACTCGCACCACGACGGCCTCGATATCGGCGGAGGTGCGGGCGGGAAAACTCTTCGGGCGTCGCGACCGCGGCGCCAATCCCGCCACCCCATGGGCCCGGTAGCGCGCGAGATAGCTGTAGTAGCTCTTGCGCGAGATGTTGTACCGACGGCATACCTCGGTCACCGTCAGCCCGTTTCGCTCGGGTGCCTGCAAGATCTCCAGCCACGGCCCGGCCTGGAGACCGACCGCGCTGCCTCGATCACTCGACCGAGGGCTTGCACTCGGTCGAACACTCTGGCACGCAAGCGGATCGAGGCTGTTTCCTGGGGGTTGCATCATAGATTTCTCCCGATGTGGAACAGATCGACTTGAACTTGCGGGTTCACTTTAATGTTCCCACATGAGCATCGCAACTCGGGTATATAAGAATGAACCCGCTAGTCAAGTTGTGGCGCGATTGCGCTATGGTTCAGGTATGGCAGTAGCAGCAACGCCGACCGGACAGTCGGCCTCGCGAGGACGCATCGACAAGCGGCAGGCGATTCTGGACGCGGCGTTCGTCGTCTTCGCGCGCCGCGGGTACGCCCAGGCCGGCGTGCAGGAGATCGCCGAGGTCGCCGGCGTCGCCAAACCGACCATCTACAACCACCTCAACGACAAGGAGACGCTGTTCCGGCACACGCTGGCCGCCGTGAGCGACGCGGTGCTCGCCGAGAACCTGGCGGTGGTCGAGCGATTGCGGAACCCCGGTGAGGATCTACGCGCCACGCTGGAAGACGTGGCGTTCCGCCTGATCCGGTCCTGCTGCACCGAACAGTCCCGGTCGCTGCGCTGGCTCACCTACGGTCAGGTCGCGCAGTTCCCCGATCTGATCGATGTCGTGGTGAGCCGGACCTCTGATCAGCTCGGTGACGCGCTCGCGGATCGGTTGGCGCGCTTGTCGCTGTCGGGCCATTTGCGCACGAGCGATCCGGCGATCGCCGCCGAGCAGTTCCTCGTATTGATCACCGGCCCGATGGAGGGCCGCACCCGCCTCGGCACCCGCAAGGTCTCCACCGCCGAGATGCACGCGGTCGCCACCTCGGCCGTCGACACCTTCCTGCGCGCCTACGGGACACCGGAGAACTCGTGAGCCACCAACCTTTTCGATTCGGCCTCGTCACCGTGTCCCCCGCCGACCCGAAGGCATGGGCCTCGACCGCGCGATGGGCCGAGGACACCGGGATCTCGGCGTTGCTGCTGCCCGACCTGCCCGCACCGGTGCCCGCGCCACTGACCGCGCTCGCCTACGCCGCCGCGGCGACGACCACACTCGGCCTCGGAACGTGGGTGCTGGCCAACGACTTCCGCAATCCGTTCGTTCTCGCACGTGAAGCCGCCACCCTGGACCTGGTGTCGGGCGGCCGCTTCCAGCTCGGGCTCGGCGCCGGTCAAACCGCCATCGGCTACGGCGAACTCGGGATCACGGCCGAGTCCGACCGGATTCGGTTCGAGCGCCTCGCCGAGTCGGTGGGCATCGTCAACGCACTGTTTCGTGGTGAGCGGGTCGAGGCGACCGGCGCCCATTACGCGAACACCGGAACGACCCTGGTTCCCGCACCGCCGAGGAAGGTGCCGCTGCTGCTCGCCGCGGGCGGGCGTCGGGCGACCGAACTCGCCGCGGCCGAAGCCGACACCGTCGCGTTCAGCACCTTCTCCCGCGACCAGCTCACCCGTCAGATCAAGTGGCTCGAGAATGCGGCGGGCCCACGGCTTTCCGACATCGAACGGGCGCTGCGCTTCAGCACCCCGACGAGCACCATCGGTCCGCCGATCCCCGCTGACGCCCCGAACCTGCTCACCGGATCGCCCGCTCAGGCGGCCGATCAGCTGCGCCGTCTCCGCGACGAGTTCGGTATCTCCTACATCGTTCTCGACGACGACGCGGCGCGTGAGCTGGCGCCCGTGGTGAGCCTGCTGTCAGGCACCTGAGCTCCCGTCGACGAGGTCGGCGCCGGGGATGGCGGCCAGCAGCTGACGGGTGTATTCGTGGGCCGGATCGTCGAAAAGCTGCTCGGTGGTGCCGATCTCGACGATGCGGCCCTGTCGCATGACCGCGACCCGATGGGCGATCTGGCGTACCACCGCCAGGTCGTGCGAGATGAACAGGTAGGCCACGCCGGTGTCGGCTTGCAGCTCGGCGAACAGGTCGAGGATCTGCGCCTGCACCGACACATCCAGCGCCGAGACCGGTTCGTCGCAGACCACCAGCTCCGGCGACAGGGCCAGCGCCCTGGCGATCGCGACCCGTTGACGCTGTCCGCCGGAGAGCTCCGCGGGCCTGCGCCCCAGCGTCGACGCGGGAAGCGCGACCCGGTCGAGCAGTTCGCGCGCCCGCGCCGCACGCGAGGCGCGGTCGCCGACGCCGAAGACCCGCAGCGGCTCGCTGATCACGTCCTGGATCGAGAACCGGGGATCCAGCGACTCGTACGGATTCTGATAGATCACCTGAGCGCGGCGGCGCAGCTCCCGCAATCGCGCGCCTTTGCTGGCCGTCACATCGTCGCCGTCGAACACGACGCGCCCCGATGTCGGTGGGGCCAGGCGCAGAATCATTCTGGCCGTGGTGGACTTGCCCGACCCCGACTCCCCCACCAGTGCCAGGGTCTCCCCTCGATGCAGCGAGAAGCTCACACCGTCGACGGCACGGACGATCTTCGCGCGGATCTTCGCGCGTGGCAGCGGGAATTCCTTCACCAGGTTCTCGACCGCGAGCAACGGTTCGGCGCCCGGGCGACATGGCCTGGCCCGCACACCCGCACGTCCGGGCACGCTGCGCAGCAGCTGCTGGGTGTACGGATCGCGCGGGTTGACGAGTATCTCGCGGGTCGGCCCGCTCTCCACGATCCGGCCCCGCGACATCACCGCGATCCGCTGGGCACGGTCGGCGGCGACTCCGAGGTCATGGGTAACCAGAAGCACTGCGGTGCCGAGGGTTTCGGTCAGGCTCGTGATGTGGTCGAGGATGCGTCGCTGCACGGTGACATCCAGCGCGCTGGTCGGCTCGTCGGCGATGATCAGCGCCGGGTTCGCGGCGATGGCGATCGCGATGAGCGCCCGCTGGCGCATGCCACCGGAGAGTTCGTGCGGATACTGGTCGGCACGGGTCTTCGGGTCGGGCATCCCGGCCCGCTCGAGCAGGTCCACTACCGCCTCTGGCGCCGAACGCCGGGTCGCCAGGCCGTGGATGAGCAGGACCTCGGCGACCTGGGTGCCGATGCGCTGCACCGGATTCAGCGAGACACCGGGGTCTTGCGGGATCAAGCCGATCTGCGCCCCACGAATCGCGCGCAGCTCCCTGTCTCCCGCTCGCGCCAGGTCCCTGCTGCCGAACTGGATCCGTCCCGCGTCGATGTGCCCCGCGGCCGGTAGCAACCCGGTGATGGCATGCGCGGTCGAGCTCTTGCCCGAGCCGGATTCACCGACCAGCGCGACGATCTCGCCCGGCGCGATGTCGAGGTCGACCGCCCCTACCGCGCGCACCCGCCCGGTGCTGGTGCGGTAGGAGATCGACAGGCCACGCACTTCCAGCAGATTCCCGGTCATCGTCGATTCGCCCACTCTCCATCGAGTGCCCGCGCGATCCGGTTGGTCGCGAGCACGACGAACGCCACCATGAGGCCCGACATCGTCGAGATCCACCACGCGTTGGCGAGATAGTTCCGGCCGCTCGAGATGAGCGAGCCCCACTCCGGCGCCGGTGGCACCGCGCCGTAGCCGAGAAAGCTCAGCGACGACACCGCCAGCACGGCGGTTCCGAGATCCAACGTGGCCAGCACGACCACCGGGCCGATCGCGTTCGGCAGAACGTGGCGGCCGAGCACCGTGTACCAGCGCGCCCCCGACGACCACGCGGCCTCGACGAACACCGCTTGCCGTAATCGCAGCACCTCCGCGCGCATCACCCGGGCGAAGCCGGCCACGCTGGCCACACCCACCGCGATCGCCACCTTCACGGTGCCGTAGCCGAGCGCGGTCACCAGCGCCAACGACAGGAACAGCGACGGAATCGACAGCAGCACATCGGCGAAGCGCATCAGCACGTCGTCGACCCAGCGGCCGACGAACCCGGCGATCAGGCCCATCGCTCCCCCGACGACGAACGCGACGGCCACCGCGATCACCGTCGCCTGCAACGACAGCGCGGTGCCGTGCACGACGCGGGTGAACATGTCACGGCCGAGTTCGTCGGTGCCGAACCAGTGCTGTCCGCTGGGCGGCGCGAAGATCTCCGACGGGACGCCGAGCAGCGGATCGCGGGCGGTGAACAGCGTCGGCCACACCGCGGCCAGCACCACCAGCACGAGCGTCACCACCGAGAGCACCAGACCCGGCCGGTACAGCAGGAACCGCGGCAGTCTGCGCCAGTCGAAACCCGTACGGTACTCGTCGTCGAACTCGTCGACGACGGTTCGGAGGACGGCCGCCTCGGTCAGCACGGTGTCGGTCACGCGTAACTCCTCGGGCGCGCGACCACGATCCGTGGGTCGAGCACCGGGTAGATCAGGTCGACGATGAGGTTCACCACGACGAAGACGAACGCGCCGAACACCACAACGCCCTGCACGAGCGGAATGTCCTGCACGCTCACCGCGCCCGCCATGACCCGCCCGAGTCCGTTGCGCGAGAACACTGTCTCGATCACCACCGCGCTGGCCACCAACTGTCCGACGAGCAGTCCGACGATGGTGAGCGCGGGCAGCGACGCACTGCGCAGCGCGTGCCGCAGATGGACCCGGATCCGGCTGGCGCCCTTGGCCCGGGCGGTTTGCACGAACGGCGCGTCCAGGGTGGTCAGCAGGCTCTTCGCCAGTACCTGCGCGATCAGCGCGCCGGTCGGGATAGCCAGCGTGATCGCGGGCAGCACCAACCCGGCCAGCCCGGCGTTGCCGAACGCGGGGAACAGCCGGATCCGAAACGACAGCAGCTGCACCAGCATCAGACCCGCCCAGAAGGACGGGATCGAGATCGCCAGCGGCGGCAGCGACAGCAGCACCTGCCGCAGCCAGCGCCGCGAGGTGTAGGTGGCCGCCACGGCGAGCCCGCCGCCGAACAGCACGGCGAGCATCAGCGCCGCCGCCGTGAGCTGCAGGGTCGGCGGTAGCGCCGCGGCGATCGTGCCGGTCACCGACCGGCCCGTGGCCACCGAATCACCGAAGTCGCCGACCAGCGCCCGGCCCAGATAGTCGAGGTACTGCACCACGATGGGCTTGTCGAAGCCGTACTGTGCCCGCAGTGCGGCGAGCTCGGCCGGGTCCACCGGCGAGGAGTTCAGTCCGCCGCCCGCCATCGCCGACACCGGGTCGCCCGGCAGGAACTCGAGCACGAAGAACGACACGGTGTACGCCGCCCACAGCACCCCGACCGCCTGGGCGAGACGGCGTAACACGTACCGTCCCATGCCGGTTCAGCTCCGCCAGGTGTCGTGCAGCCGGGTCCGGCTCGACGACTCGAAGGTCAGGCCGTGCACGGTCGGCGCCGCCGCGAGCACGGTCTCGAGTTCCACCACCGGGATCACATACGCATTGCGCACGACCAGTTGCTGGGCCTGCTCCACGAGGGGGGCGCGCTTGGCCGGATCGGCCTCGGCCGCCTGGGCGGTGAGCAGTCCGTCGAGCTCGCTCGGCGGCAGCCGGTAGGCGTTGACCTGCTGGGTCGAGTACAGAGTGCGCAGGCAATCGGGATCGGCCCGGCTCAGGTCGCCGCCCCACAGTCCGTCGAAGTCGCCGGAACCGAGCAGCTGCGGGAACTGGGTCACCTGCAACTCCTGCAGCTGCAACTCCACCCCGACCACCTTGAGCTGCTGCTGCACCAGTTCCAGCGCTGCCCGGGTGTTCTGGGAGTTGTTGAACCACACCACGGTCAGGCTCAGTCGGGTGTTGTCCTTACGGCGGATGCCGTCACCGCCCACCTGCCAGCCGGCCGCGTCCAGCAGCGATTTGGACCGGGCGACATCGAGGGCGAGATCCGCCGACAGATCGGTGTAGCCGGGAGTCGTGTGCGAGAGGATGCCCGTGGCGGGCACGGTCCCGCTGACGAAGACCGCCTCCACGATCTGACGCCGGTCGACCGCGGACTGAATCGCCTTGCGCACCTGCACATCCCGCAGGATCGGCCGAGAGTTGTTGAGGCCGAGGTTGAACACCGCGCCCGGGTGCGACCGTGTCAGCAGGGAGATGCCCGACGCCTTCAACCCCGCTTCGTCGGCGCGGCCGAGACCGGTGGCGACGTCGAGCTGGCCGGACTGCACACTGCCCGCGCGGACCCCGGATTCGGGGATGACGGTGAACTCGATGGAGTCGAGGTAGGCCTCGCCCTGCTTGGTCCACAACGGCGAGCCCCACCCGTAGCCGGCCCGCTTGCTGATCGTGATCGACTGGTTGGGCACGTATTTCGACAGCACGAAGGGGCCGGAGCCGATCACCCCGTCGCTGCAGCGCTGCTGGGGCGTCTTCGCGGCGTCGGCCGTCGAGATCAGGCCGAGAGCGGCGGTCGAGGTCGCCTGCAGGAACTGCGCGTTGGGCTGTTCGAAGGTGATCTTGGCGGTGTGCTCGTCGACGACCTCGGTGCCGACGTAGCCGGTGATATAGCCCTTGGACAGGATGGCGAGTGCGCCCAGCTTCGGGATCGCGTCGAAGTTCGCCTTCACCACCTGCGCGTTCAGCGGGGTGCCGTCACTGAAGGTCACGTCGGGCCGCAGCCGGAAGGTGAACGACCTGGCGTCAGGGCTCACCTCCCAGCTCTGCGCCAGCCACGGCACCGGCTTGCCGGTGGTGGGATCCTGGTCGGTCAGCGAATCGACCGTCTCGCGCAGCGAATACAGGGTGTCGCTGCTGCCCACCTGCTGCGGATCGACACAGCCCGCGTCGGAGGCGACCGAGAACTTCAGCGTGCCACCGGATCTCGGTGGACCGGCATCGCCGCCTTGCTCACCACCGGTGCCACAGGCACCGGTGAACAGGGTGACCACCGCCGCCGATGCCACGGCACAGCGAATCGACTTCGAACGCACAACACTGCTCACGCAAGAATTCCTCTGTCTACTGCCCGGATTCACGTGGGACTCACGGCGGGCGACACGACGAAACATTTCACACCTTGAAATACCCGGTCAACAATTCGGATCACCTCGCTCGGAATACATCGTCGCACCGAATAGCGCGGTACACCATCGGGCGGTATCGGGCACCGTGCTAGCTTCGCACCGTGTCGATTACCGAACGGCGCGCCGCGCGATGGGTTGTCGCCCGGCAGAGAAAGGACCGACGTGACCGCTGTACATGACAATCTGCTCGCCACGATCGAAGCGGAGCGGGCGATCTTCCGAACGTTCTACAAATTCTTCCGGATCGCCGACACACAGGAGAGCGAGCGGTTCAGCGAGTGCTTCACCCCCGACGCGCTGATCGAGTACCGGATCATGCCCGGCCCTCCGGTGCTGTTCCACGGGCGTGACGAGTTCACCGATCACATGAGCCGGGTACCCAAGTCGCAACGCTCCCTGGTCGCCCACGTCATCGGGCAGGCCACCATCGAGTGGAACGGCGACAAACCCCTGCTCACCGCGTATGCGACCGTGTGGCATTGGTTCTCGAGCACGGCCGCCACCGACGTGGGACGACCGGCCGACTGGGTCGTCATCGGACTGGTCCAGGACGAGTTCGAGCAGTACGAGGGTGAGTGGCTCATCTCGCACCGCGATGTGCGCCATGTCGCGGGCCGAGTCGCCGCGGGGCACGGACCGGGCTGAACACCAGCTCCGCGAATCGGGCCGGACTCCTCACCGAGTCCGGCCCGATTTCACGTGCCACAGGACTTCTATTCGTCTGGCCATCTAATTGTTCGGACACATCGGTAACAATGTGTTCCGAGGACTTCGGCAACAATTCACCGTGCGAATTATGGCAGCACGATCGAACTGTCACCGATGTTGCTACAACACTTATCCGGCTGCCTCTGTGAAATCGCAACCCCTGCGGGATCGACAGCCGAAACCCTACGGTCGAACCGCAGGGTTTCGGATGCGATCTTGTGACCTCCGAATATCGCGTGCGAAGGTGATTTCGGCCCGGCCCGAGAAACACGACGGCCCGGAAACGAGAGGTGCCACCGCGATGTCAGAAGTCCTGGACCTGGTCGAGCAGGTCGAGCAGCTCACCGAACGACTCGAGACGCTCGAGGCCGTCCGCGCGCTGAACACCTTGCGTCACGACCTACCCCGCTACATCAACGAGGGCAGATGGGACCAGGTCGGCGAACTGTTCAGTGCCGATGCCTATCTCGACTACCGCCATCTGGGCCAAGCCGACGGTCGAGCCGCCATCCAGGCCTACTTCGCCGGGCTGCCACAGCTCATCGAGGACAACAGCCCGGCGGGTCAGGTGCTGGTCAAGCAGTTCCTGCACGGGCACGACGTGGAGATCCTCGGCGACCGGGCCACCGGCGTGTCCTTCTTCGAGGAGAAGGTCGTCTTCGACACCGAAAGCTCTTTCGTGGCAGGCAAGTTCACCGACGAGTACGTCCGTGAGGGCGGCCGGTGGCGGTTCGCGCGGATCGCCCTCGACCTGTACTGGGTCATCCCGTACTCGCACGGCTGGCAGCAGTAGCCGACGTTCGACAACAGAGAGGCTCGTCATGCTCCAGAAGAACACGACCAAGCGCATCGGGTACTGGCTGCTACACCTGCACCAGCAGTTCGACGTCGCCACCGGCGCGCTGCTGCACGAGCAGAAGCTCACCCGCCGGGACTGGCAGATCCTGCACGCCCTGCAGATCGGTCTGGGCAGCGTCGCCGAACTCGACGCGGCGTTCGAGCCGTTCCTGGTCTCCGACGGCGCACAGACCTACCAGCCGATCGTCGACGACTTCGTCGGCCGCGGCTGGGTCGAGATCTCCGGCGCGACGCTGCGACTCACCGCCGCGGGCGAGGCGGCACACGAGCGCGCCGAAGCTCTGGTGAACGCCCACGCCGACGAATCGCTGCGTGGCATCACCGAGGAGGAATTCCTCGCCGCGAACGCGGTCCTGGCCAAGATCGCCGACAACATCGCCACCGAATGAGCTCGCGAGGAGCGCCATGACTTCCCTGTACGACCGACCCTTCCGCTTCGGTCTCTGCCTGTTCACCCCGTCCACCAGGGCGGAATGGATCGCCAAGGTACGCAAGGCCGAGGAACTGGGCTACGACGTCATCTCGGTGTCGGACCACCTCGGCATGCCCGCACCGATCCCGACCCTGCTGCTGGCCGCCGAGGCGACCGAGCGGATCCGCATCGGCACGCTGGTGTTCAACACCGCCTTCTACCATCCCACGGTGCTGGCCCGCGACCTCGCCACGGTCGACCGGTACTCCGGCGGCCGGGTGGAACTCGGGCTGGGCGCCGGCTACGACCGCGCGCAGTTCGACGCGGCCGGAATCCCGTTTCCCACTGCGGGCGAACGGGTTTCCCAGCTGGAGCGCACGGTCGCCGAGTTCCGCAAACCCAAGTCCGAGCTCGACCAGTACGCCCGGTTCGAACAGCCCGGCGGCCCGCCGATCCTGATCGCCGGTCGCGGGGCACGAGTCCTGCGGCTGGCGGCCGCCCACGCCGACATCATCGCCTTCACCGGCACCACCGAGGTTCGCGACGGCGACGGGCTGAAGCTGGGCGGCATCACCGAGGTCACCGACCGGATCGACTACGTACGCGGGCTGCTCGGCGACCGGATCGACCAGGTGGAGTTCAACATTCCCATCCACAAGGTGCTGCCAAAGGGCGCGACCGACGGCGTGACCGATGTCTGGCAGAACCGGCTCGACCTCACGCCCGACGAGCTCGCCGAGCTGCCGTCGCTGCTGTTCGGCACACCCGAGGAGAACGCCGACACCCTGCGCGAACGGCGCAAGACCCTCGGCCTGACCTACTACACCGTGCTCGAACCCGAGATGGAGGCATTCGCCCCGATCATCCAGGCGCTCCGATAACGGGGCAGCACACCGTCTTTCGCACGCGGAGGAGACCGACATGACCGAACGAACCACGGTGGACACCGGTACCGGGTACGGCCGCAAGGCCCCGTCCTACGACGCACGTCTGACCGAGGTGGGCCCCGGCACGCCGATGGGCGAGGCGCTGCGGCGGTACTGGCACCCGATCGCCACCTCAGCCACTCTCACCGCCGAAGCACCCCATCGCACCCGCGTCCTCGGCGAGGATCTGGTCGTCTTCCGGGACGGAAGCGGCCGCGCGGGGGTGGTTTTCGAGCGGTGCGCGCACCGCGGTGCCAGTCTGTTCTTCGGCCGGATCGAGGACGACGGGCTGCGCTGCGGCTATCACGGCTGGAAATACGATGTGCAGGGCCGATGCCTGGAGCAGGCCTGTGAACCCGATCGTGGCAAGCGCCGCGCTGCCGCGCGTCAGCCGTGGTATCCGGTCGAGGAACGCTACGGGCTGGTGTTCGTCTACATGGGCCCGCCCGACCGCAAGCCCGTGCTGCCGCGCTACGACGTGCTCGAGGACCTCGCCGAGGGCGAGCAGTACTTCGCCGAGTGGCCGTTCCCCGGACTGTCGGTGACCGGCGCCGAGCAGGATTTCCACTGGCTGCTGATCTACGAGAACACGATCGACCCGGTCCACATCAACTGGCTGCACTCCCAGCACAGCGGTTACCAGTTCCTCGGCACCGGCACCACCGGCTTCCCCGAGGACTTCTTCGACCCGTACACCCTGCCGGGCCGAGTCAGCTACGACCGCACCGATTTCGGGGCGAAGTACGGCGTCCGGTTCCTGGACAAGGAGCGTGACGGGGTGCGGACCGAGCGGGTCTGGGGCGCCGAGTTACACCTGCCCAATGCCACGGTGCTGCCGGACTGGGTCGAACTGACCCCCGATACCAAGGCCGACATGGTGATCTGGGCAGTCCCGATCGACGACACCCGCCATCGCGCGTTCTTCTCCATCCGCGCGAGCGATCCCGCACGCGTGCAACGGTTCCTGTTCGGCATCACCCAGGACGGCAAGAACTCCTGGGAGCTGACCGAACAGGAACGTCAGCGCTTCCCCGGCGACGGCGAGGTGATGACCTCGCAGGGTCCGATCGCGCTGCATTCGGAGGAGACCTTGGCGACGACGGACCGGGGTGTGGTGCTGCTGCGTCGGTTGCTGCGGACGATGATCGACGACGTGGAGGCGGGCCGTGATCCGCAGGGGGTGAGTCTGATCGAGGAGCCGGTGCGGCACACCCAGGCTGGTCTGTTCACCCTCGCCACGGCCGCCGCAGACGAGACCGTGGCAGCGGTGCCTGCGGCCGGTGTCTGACCGGGTCAGCCCCGTGACCTGGATCGATGCGGTCGTCCACACCCGCACCCCGGCGACATCCGAGATCGCGGTGTTCGAACTCACCCCGGTCGACGGCACCGAGTTCCCCTCCTACACAGCGGGATCCCACGTCGACGTGCAGCTGGACTCGGGCCTGGTTCGCCAGTATTCACTGTGCGGACCATCCGAGCCGGGCCGATACCGCCTGGCGGTGCTGAACGTCGCGAACTCGCGGGGTGGGTCGCGGGCCATGCACACGCTCACGGTGGGCGATCGGGTGCGGATCTCAGCCCCGCGCAACCATTTTCCGCTCGCCGAGAAAGGCAGCCATGTACTGATCGCGGGCGGCATCGGCATCACACCGCTGCTGGCCATGCTGACGCACCTCGAGCAGACCGAGGCCGACTACGTTCTGCACTACAGTGCCCGAACCCGCGCTCGCGCGGCGTTTGTGGACGAACTGACCGAGAACCCCCGGGTTCGGTTGCACTTCGACGACGAAGACCCAGCCCTACTGCTCGACATCACCCGCGATCTGGGTGACCCGAGACCGAACACCGCGGTCTACGTCTGCGGACCCGACGGCTTCATGGACTACGTCGTAGGCAAAGCCGAAGCCCTCGGCTGGCCTCCCGCCGCACTACACACCGAACGATTCGGCACGGAGCTCACCACACCCACCGAGTCGGACCAGGCCGGATTCACCGTACGCCTGGCCTCCACCGGCGCCGAATACCTGGTCGCCGACGACCGAAGCGTGCTGGATGTCCTGCTGGACAACGGCGTCGATGCCCCCTATTCCTGCCAGCAGGGCATCTGCGGGGAATGTGTAGTGCGTGTACTGGCCGGCGAACCCGACCATCGCGACGACGTCCTCACCGACGCCGAACGCGCCGACGGCATGTTCACCACGTGCTCGTCACGATCCCACTCCCCCGTCCTCGAGGTGGACCTCTGAGAACGGTCGTAGCCGACCGTCTACTCAGCGCCGCCCCGTTGCTTCGAGCCTCGAACGGGCGATACCCACCGCGCTTTCTCCCACGGCGAGCCACAGCGAAGCGATGTCCTCGACGAGGCTGCTCCGGTCGATGGGCGCGGTCCCGTCCGCCCAGGACAGGATCGCCTGGGCGGTTCCGCCGATGACGAAGGCCGGAGCACTCGCGGCGAGCGAGTCGTTTTCCAGCTCGACACCGTGCACGCTGCGGGCGTGGCCGATGAGAATCGCGGTGAGCCCCTTCATCGCATCTGCTCGCCGAGCATGGGCGGTAGGACTGTCGGCCACGCCCCCGAGGAGGACCAGAGCCTTCCGTGGGTCGGTTCCCAACGCACCGACCACCGCATCGACCGCGGCGCGCGCTTGGTCCGCGAGGGGCAGCTCGATCGAGTCCACGTAGGCGGCGACAGCGGCCTGACCCACTTCCATCGCTACCTCATCGATCACCTCGCTCGCCACCGTGTCGAGATCGACGAAACTCTCGTAGAAATACCGCTTGTTGAGTTGCGCCTCGGCACAGATCCCCGCGACGGTCGCGGACCGCCACCGATTCTCGGCCATGGCAGTCAGGGCTGCATCGATCAACTGGGAGCGCCGCCGCCGGACGCGTTCCGGTGCGGACTCTCCCCCGTAGCTGCGTTTACCGGCTGAGGACACGCGCAGCATTCTCCCACCTCCGCGACAGCCGGTTGACCGTTGACATCCATCGGACAATTCTGGCACAGTTTCGTACCAGTTGATTCAGGTACCACTACGTACCAGATTGGAAGTCGCGCGATGACCGCAGAGCTGAAGGGCGTCGAGATGCCCGAGGAACACCTGCCGAACGCCACCGTGATGCTCGATGAGCTCCGTGCGCTGGCCGAACACAGCCCGACACGGGCGCGGACGGAGACGTGGTCCTACCTCCGTGCGCTGGGAAGCCGAGACGACCGCGACGCGCTGTCACAGCTCTTCGGCGCGGGCGTCGAACCCCGCGATCTGGACGGCAAGCTCGAAGGCCAGATCGTCGGGAAGCTGTTCGGCATTCCCGAAGCCGCACTCGCCAACCAGCTCATGAAGGTCGACCCGACGTGGCGGGGCAAATCCTTCGATCTGGCGGCAGGCACGGGCTTGAATCGCCTGTCCCCGATCGCGCTGCTGGCGATGCCCCTGGTCACCTTCGGCTACCTCGGACTGCGCATGGTCGACGGCGAGGCGGAAGGGTTCCACTTCCACCATTCCGTCGACCGGGGTCTCATCGAGCCGCGAGTCACGGTGCGCGCCTTGGACTATGGCGTGCCACAGCACAAGAACCCCGGCGTTCGCACCTTCCCGATCCGCAAGACGCGCGACGAGATCGTGGAACTGACGCCCGGCGTATATCTCGGCCGCGCACTGTTGTTCACAGGGGCCGAGGAGATCCGTCTCATCGCCTACTTCGCCCTGCGGCACCCCGTCGGCAGCCCGCTGTGATCGGGCTCGACGGCGCCAACGTCTGTGTGACCGGCGGCGCCCGCGGCATCGGACGCGCCACTGTCGCGGAACTGACCCGTCGCGGAGCCACGGTCTGGATCGGTGATCGCGACCTCGCC
Organism: Nocardia salmonicida; assembly: GCF_036142455.1. NCBI lineage: Bacteria > Bacillati > Actinomycetota > Actinomycetes > Mycobacteriales > Nocardiaceae > Nocardia > Nocardia salmonicida. Next base: position 2,189,836 of record NZ_CP108014.1, on the reverse strand, counting down.
GCCGCACAGGAGACCGCCGAGGCACTCGGTGCCCACGCGCACTACCTCGACGTCACCGACGAAGCCAGCTTCCAGGAATTCCTTCGAGCGGCGTCGGAGCGAGCGCCCATCGACATGCTGGTCAACAACGCGGGAATCCAGCTCATGGGCCGTTTCGTCGATCACGACCTCGCCGCGTTACAGCGCGAGCTGGCGATCAACCTGGGAGCGGTGCTGACCGGAACGCACCTCGTCCTACCCGACATGATCCGCCGTGGACGAGGACATATCGTGAACGTGTCCTCGATGGCGGGCAAGGTCACCACCCCGGGTATCGCGACCTACTGCGCGTCGAAATTCGGCGTGGTCGCCCTCTCCCGGGCGGTCCGAGCCGAACTAGACGGAACCGGCGTCACACTGACCACCGTCATGCCGGCCGCCACCCGAACAGACCTGACCGCCGGGGTGTTACTGCGCCTGCAACCCACCCTCGCACCCGAAACCGTCGCCGCTGCCATCGTCGACAGCGCGGGACACGGCCGAGGTGAGGTGACCGTTCCCCGATACCTTGCCCCGATCGGCCTGCTCGAGGAAATCATCCCCGCGCAGATCATGTGGCACCTCAAACGATTCGTCGGTGGTGCCGATTACGGAGCCTTCGACCCGGTCGGACGACAGGCTTACCTCGATCGGACCCGATCATCCTGAGAGGGTGAGCCGCCGGATCGACACATCGGCTAGCCCTGCTCTTCGGGTGTGGATATCGCCGTCGAGCTGACGTCGGGGGCGATGCGGCGGGAGAATCCGGTCAGTACCTGCCCCGGGCCCAGTTCGACCAGTTCGTCGTAGCCGTCGCTCGCGGCCCGTTGGACGGTCTCCACCCAGCGGACCGGGGCCAGCAGTTGGCCACGCAGAAGGGCGCGGATCTCGGTGGGGTCGGTGACGTAGTCGGCCGTCACCGCGCTGAGCACCGGAACGAGCGGCGGCTGGAGGGCGTAGCGGTCGAGTTCGGCGCCGAATTCGGCGGCGATGTCGGCCATCAAGGGCGAATGGAAGGCTCCGGCGACCTTGAGCCGCACCACTTTCGCCGCGCCGGCGGACCGGGCCAGGTCCTCGAGGTCGGCTACGGCTGTGGCGGCGCCGGAGACCACGGTCTGGGTCGGCTGGTTGTAGTTGGCCACGCCGACGACGCCCGAGGTGACGCGGGCGCACAGTGCGTCGACCTGCTCGGCGGGCAGGCCGATGACGGCGCTCATCGCGCCGTCATAGCGGCGGGAGACCTCGGCCATGAGCTCGCCGCGGCGGCGTACCAGCTGCAGGACGGTGTCTTCGTCGAACACTCCGGCGACGGCCAGGGCGGTGAACTCCCCCAGGCTGTGACCGGCGACCGCCGCTGGCGGCAGTCCCCGCTGTGCGCGGACCGCGCTGAGGGCCAGGCTGGTGGCGACGATCGCGGGCTGGGCCACGTCGGTCGCCCGCAACTGTTCGGCGGTGCCGTCGACGCACAGCTGGGTCAGCGGAATGCCGAGAATGTCGTCGGCGCGGCGGAAGACCTCCTCGGCCACCGGGTAGTCGGTGATCCACGCGGCCATGCCGGGCCGCTGGGAGCCCTGGCCGGGGAACAGCGCCAGGGTTCTCGGGCCCGTCGCCAGCTGGTCGGGCTGTTCTCGGATGAAGACGTCGACGGTCATGACTGGGACCTCCTGGATGTGACTGTGGTTGTCATGGAACGGCTTTCGCCGGTGCGGATGTCACGGATGCGCGCAGTTCGCTGCTCGCGGCGAGAACCGCGAGCAGTCCGGCGACCGCGATCACCGCCGCCGCGGGACGGTAGGCATCGAAGGCCACCGCCACTGCGACGGTGATCGGCAGCACGAATGCCGCGCCGAACTGGACACCGGTTTGATACAGCGGCACCGCGATCGGGCGGAGTTCGGCGGGCACGGTGGCGGTCGATTGCATGTTCAGCGCGGCGAACGACAGGACGAACCCGGCTTCGATCAGCAGCAGTACCGGCAGCGCATCGGTCCCGTAGTCGTGGATCTCGGGTCGGGCGAACAGCAGCAGGTGCCCGGCCAGCGTCGCCACCGCGCCCGCGAGGATCAGGCGCGCGGTGCCGTACCGCTCCACGAACCGTCCCGCGAACGGAACCGACAGTGCCAGCGGCAGACTCGCCGGCAGCAGACCGACGGCGATCTGCCACGGCGCCCAACCGAGCGACTGGTGCAGTTGCACCGCGATCACCACCAGCAGTGCGAGGTAGCCGCCGTTGAGGGCTCCCGCGCCGAGGGCGGACCGTGCCAGCGAACCATTGCGCAACAACGGTTTCGACAGTCGCGGTGGGGCGGCCACCGGCGGGTCGGGGATCACCCGCCACGCGGCGACGAGCAGGGCGAGCGCGATCGGAGCGGGGAACACGAACAGCAGGTGCCAGTTCAGCGCGGCGAGCCAACCCGACAGCAGTAGGCCGGTGGTGAATCCGGCCGCACCGAAGACCGCGTACACCGAGATCGCGCGGCGCTGCTGGGCACCGGCGGGGAACTCCGCGGCGATCACCGCCAGCCCGGCGGGTGCGGTCAGCGCGGCGGCGGCGCCCTTCACCACGCGAGTCGCGACGAGCAGGGCCAGGTCGTCGGTGAGCCCGCCGATCACCGAGGCGACAGCGAACAAGGCCATGGCGACGAGATAGACCTGCCTGCGCCCGAACCGGGCGGCCAGCGCGGGCCCGGCGAGGAGCAGCGCGGCGAACCCCGCCGCGAAACCGCTGAGCAGCCACTGGGTTTGCCCGATCGACCGGTTCAGTTCTGTGGTGAGCACGCCGAGCGCGGGCACCAGGATGGAGCCCTCGATGGCGTCGAGAATCATGTTGCCCGACAGCACCAGCAGCAGTACCCAGCGGCGCCGATCCCAGGTCGGCGCCGCTGGTCGTACGTCAGCCATGGCCGTTGCGCACCGAGATCGGGCCACCGGTGCTCAGCTGGAACTGCTTGTCCAGCAACGGTGGCAGCTGTTCACTCACCAGCTCGATGTGGCGGGTGACCAAATCGTCGGGCATGCCGGCGATGCTGGCCCAGAAGATCAGGTGCCGCACCGGCAGACCGGCCACCCGTTCGTGGATCCGCACGGCGGCCTGTTCGGGGGTGAGAATCTCGAGCACGCCGAAGGATCCGTCCTCGGGACGTTGGCGCAGCTGATCGAGTTCGAGGGCGGGCGGCACCGGCGCGTCGGTGCCCTCCACCGACAGCTGCCGGTAGGAGTTCATCTGGTGTGCGAGGTGCGGTGCCACCCGAGCCCACGCGGCCTCGGGGTCATCGGCCAGCAGGATCGGCAGCAGATCGGAGACCCGCGCGGACTCGGGATCGTGGCCGCCTTCGATGAGGCCCTCGCGGTACAGCGGGAACAGCTGGTGCGAGATGTGCAGGAATCCGATGCCGAGGCGCCCGGCGAGGCGGGCGCCGCGCGGACCGTAGAACCCGCCCCACAGCGGCACGGGATCCTGGATCGGCCCCGGCGTGATCCCGCCGGTGGCCCACAGCCGCTGGATCTCGGCGATGTTGTCGCCGGTGCGCGCGAACCGGCGGCTGAAATCGGTGTCGAAGAGCTGGTATTCGGGCAGTCGGTAGCCGGCGCCGAGACCGAGTTCGAGCCGGCCGCCGCTGATCAGATCGACCAGTGCGGCCTCCTCGGCGAGCTGGGCCGGCTTGCGCAGGGCGGGCAGCACCACGGCGGTGCCGATGCGCACCCGCTTGGTTCTGGCGGCCGCCGCGGCGGCGAAGGTGAGCGGCTGCGGGAGATAGCCGTCCTCGAACAGGTGGTGCTCGGTGAACCAGACTCCGCCCGCGCCGCGCAGGTCGGCCTCCTCACAGAACTCGAGGGTGCGGGCGTAGTGGTCGGCCCACGGGCGCTGCCACTGTGCGGGGTTGCGCAGGTCGAAGAGCAGTCCGACGTCCATGGTGGCTCCGTTCGTCAGCGGGTGGATCCGGTCCACGCGCGGGGGTCGGTGAAGGCGGGTCGGCGTTCCAGACGCCGCCAGCGAGCGACGGGCCTGGTCGGGGTAGGCGCCGCGGCGGCGGCCCGTCGCCGGGCGAGCAGCAGCACGAGCAGCGCGCCGAGTTCGTCCGGGTCGGCGCTGCCCTTCTCGACGCGCAGGAAGGGCACCGGGTCCTCGGCGCTCATTGCGGTGGATTCCCGTGCTTGCGGCGGGGCAGATCGGTGTCTTTGCCCGCCAGCATGGCGAAGGCGCGGATCAGCACGCCACGGGTGTCACGCGGGTCGATCACGTCGTCGATGAGTCCGCGCTCGGCCGCGTAGTAGGGATGCACGAGTTCCTCGCGGTACTCGGCGATCTTGCGGTCCCTGGTGGCCACGGGATCCTCCGACGCGGCGATCTCGCGCCGGAACACCACGTCGGCCGCGGCCTCGGCGCCCATGACGGCGATCTCGTTGGTCGGCCAGGCCAGCGCGAGATCGGTGCCGATCGACAGCGAGTCCATCACGATGTAGGCGCCGCCGTAGGACTTGCGCAGTACCAACGAGATTCGCGGCACCGTCGCGTTGCAGTAGGCGTAGAGCAGTTTCGCGCCGCGACGGATGATGCCCGCGTGTTCCTGGCCGACGCCGGGCAGGAACCCCGGCACGTCGACCAGGGTCAGCAACGGAATGTTGAAGGCGTCGCAGAACTGGACGAACCGCGCGCCCTTCTCGCTGGCGTCGATGTCGAGGACCCCGGCCAGGCTCATCGGCTGGCTGGCCACCACCCCGACCACGTGGCCGTCGAGCCGGGCCAGCGCGCATACCAGGTTGGTCGCCCAGGTGGCCTGTACTTCGAAATAGTCGCCGTCGTCGACGATTTCGGCCAGTACCTCGCGAATGTCGTAGGGGCGGTTGCCGTCCAGCGGCACCAGATCGGTCAGCGCCGTGGTCTGCCGGTCGGCGGGGTCGGCGGTGAACGCCACCGGTGGCAGCTCCCGATTGTTGGCGGGCAGCATCGACAGCAGCGCGCGGACATCGGACAGGCACGACTGCTCGTCGTCGTAGACGAAATGCGCCACCCCCGAGACCGAGGCGTGGATGTCGGCGCCGCCGAGTTCGTCGTGGGTCACCACCTCGCCGGTCACGGTGCGCACCACATCGGGGCCGGTGATGAACATCTGCGCGATATCGCGCACCACGAAGACGAAGTCGGTGAGCGCCGGCGAGTACGCCGCCCCGCCGGCGCACGGCCCGAGCATGACGCTGATCTGCGGGATGACTCCCGAGGCCCTCGTGTTGCGGCGGAAGATCCCGCCGTAGCCCGCCAGTGCCGTCACGCCCTCCTGGATGCGGGCGCCCGCACCGTCGTTGAGCGAGACCAGCGGAGCGCCCGCCGTGACGGCCATGTCCATGATCTTGTGGATCTTCTGCGCGTGCGCCTCACCGAGCGCGCCGCCGAAGATCCGGAAGTCGCTGGCGTAGACGAAGACCGTGCGCGTGTCCACGGTTCCCCACCCGGTGATCACGCCGTCGGTGTGGGGTCTGCGCGCCTCCAGTCCGAAGCCGGTGGCCCGGTGTCTGCGCAGCGGCTCCACCTCGACGAACGAACCGGGGTCGAGGAGCAGGTCGATGCGTTCGCGGGCGGTGAGTTTGCCCTTGGCGTGCTGGCGTTCGGTGGCCGCCGGGTCGGGGCCCAGACGGGCGGCGCGCTTGAGCGCGTCGAGTTCGTCGAGCCGTTGGGTGTACCCGGTGGGTTCTTGCACTGTCGTCATCGGATCTCCTGATGTGGTTCGGCGGCGGCCGTGCTGTCAGCCGAGTAGCGTCCCGCCGGTGGCGTCGATGAACGCGCCGGTGATCCAGCGGGCTTCGTCGGTGGCGAGGAAGGTGACGACATCGGCGACGTCGACCGCCTCGCCGACGCGTTTGAACGCCGAGAACTGCGCCATCTGCTCGACCGCCTCCGGGATGTCGAACACGGCGCTGCCGTTGTTGGTGATGCCGGGCGCGACACTGTTGACGGTGATCCCGCGCGGTGCCAGGTGTCGGGCGAAGTGCAGCGTGATCTGCTCCACCGCACCCTTGGTCATCGAGTAGGCCACCTGGTCCGGGCTGGCGAATCGGGTGAGTCCGGAGGAGATGTTGATGATGCGCCCGCCCTCGGGCAGCAGGCCGAGAGCGCGCTGCACGATGAAGAACGGCGCACGGACATTGACCGCGAACAGCCGGTCGAAGTCCTCGGGTGTCACGTCCTCGGGGGCCACGCCTGCCGGGGTGGTGACACCGGCGTTGTTGACCAGGATGTCGAGCGTGGTCTGCCCCGTCCGTTCCTTGAGTCCCTGTTCGAGACCGAGGAACAGCTCGTGGACGCCACCTGTCGTGCCGAGCTCGGCCCGCACGGGAAACGCACGGCCGCCGTCGTTCTCGATGACCTCGACGGTCTCGCGGGCGGCGGCCTCGTTGTCCGCGTAGTGCACGGCCACGAGCGCGCCCTTGGCGGCGAGCTGGCGGGCGGTCGCGCGGCCGATGCCGCGGCTGGATCCGGTGACCAGGGCGGTCTTGTTCGTGAGGCTCATCGGTGTCTCCTTGGAATCGGGTGGTGCGGGCGCCGGGTCGCCGGGACCTGGCAGGCCGCTGATCATGCGGGCGAGATGGGATCGGACATCGTCGAGCCGCAGGAGCTCGGCGAACAGCTGCCGGGCGGGTTCGACCTCCGGTCCGCCCAGCAGCAGCAAGGTCTGGGCGCGAATATTGGTCAGGGTGCGGGCGCCGACGGCGTGGCGGGTGCGGTGATAGCCGTCGAGTTCGGCCTCGGCGGCGGTGCCGGTGATCGTGGCGATCAACCGGCCCGACAGGTCGGCGGCGTCCTGCAAGCCGAGGTTGAGAGCTTGGCCGCCCACCGGCATCTGCCGATGGGCCGCGTCGCCGGCGAGCAGGACCCGGCCGTGCCGGTACCGGGTGACCTGCTGACTGGTGTCGTCGAACGCGTTGCGCCACAGCGGTGTTCCGTGTTCGATCGACTCGCCGGTCACCTGTTCCCAGGCGTCGGTGATCTCGGCGAACTCCGGTTCCCCGCCCCCGGCGCGGGGTGCGGCGCCGTAGACGTGCACCATCACCCTGGTGCTGCCGTCGGGCCAGCGCGAGGACACCGCCAGCCCGTGCGGGAGTCGTTCGAAACGACGGGCCGGGATATCGATTCCGGCCACGTCGGCTCGCAGCATCTCCCGCCCGGCCTCGGGACCCGCCAGCTCGAATCCGGCCAGCTCGCGCACGGTGCTGCGTTCCCCATCGCAACCGACGAGGTAGGCGCCCCGGTGGGTGTGCCGTTCGCCGTCCGGGGTGACGGTCTCGATCAGCACAGCGCCCGCCTGCGCGGTCAGGGTGGTGGCGCGGTGCCCACGCCGGAGCACCGCGCCCGCCTCGAGTGCTCGTTCCTGCAGCACCGCTTCCAGCCGGACCTGCGGGCACTTCCACTGGCCCGAGAACCGGTGGGCCGGATCGGCTTCGGTCAGATCCAGGCGCAGTCCGCCGAAGTGTCCCGGTCCGCCGTCGGGCAGCGGCCCGAGCCGATCGAGCACGCCCCGCTCGGCGAGCACGTCCATGGTGCGGGCGTGCAGGGTGGAGGCCCGCGATTCGGTGGTGGGGGTGATCCGCTGTTCCACCACCGTCACGCGGACGCCCTGCCCGGCCAGATCGCCCGCGAGCAGCAACCCGACCGGCCCCGCGCCGACGATCAGGACGTCGGTGTCATCGACGGGCTTCGGCATAGTTCTTGGCGTGGTTCAGCGTGGCCCGGCTGTTGCCCCCGAGTGCCTCGCGCAGGAAGGTCCGAGCCTCGGGCACCCCGGCGTCGGGGCCGAGGATCTCGGTGATCCGCGACGCCTCGATGATCACCGTGTGCTGCGAGGACGCGGTGGTCGAGCCGTCGGGGTTGGTCCGGAACTCCCAGTAGCCGGTGTGCAGGGCCATCAGAGCGGGCAGGGTGGTCTGCTTGTAGGCGATCCGGTGCTGCGGGAAGCAGACCCGGACCGACTCGGTGGTGTGACTCGATCCGTCCTTGGTCAGGGTGTCCATGCGCAGCACCTGCACACCGGGGGTGTTCTCGGTGAGCTGCACCGAGGCCACGTGCGGCAGGCGCTCGGTCCACAGGTTCGCCTCGTTCACGAAGTCGTAGACATCGCTTGCCGCACCGGCGATCTCGACCGAGTCGACGAACGACAGGGTCAGATCGGCGGTGCGCACCACCGACTCCACCGCGGCCTTGAGACCGGGCAGTTCCGCACGGCTGTTGTCGTCGACCGCCTTCTCGATCCACGCCAGCCCGTCGGGATCGTCGTCGATGGCTCGGTAGGAGTGCAGCAGCCGCAGCTCGGTCCCGCCGTCCTCGCGCGGTTCGATGATCCAGGTGCCGCTCATCTGGGCCACCGGGGGCGCGGATACCTCCTGCCAGAAGGTGATCCGCAGCTGCTCGGGATCGAGCACGCGGCGCGAGATCCAGGTCTTGGGTTCACCGTTGGCGGTGGCCCAGATCTGGATGCGTTCCTCGTTGCCCTCGTGTTCGAGGCGGGTCACATACACCGAGGGCGGGAACAGCCGGGGCCAGTTCTCCACCTCGGCCAGAAGGCGGTACACCTCGGTCGGCGGGGCCGCCACGGTGATCGTGTGCTCGACCTCGCGGGTGGTCTGCGTCGTCATGGAAGTCTCCTGGTTGCTCGTCGGCCGGAATCAGAAGTTGCCGAGTCCGCCGCAGACGTTGAGCGCCTGCGCGGTGATGGAGGCGGCCAGATCGGACGCCAGGTAGCCGACCAAGCCGGCCACCTCTTCGGGGGTGGAGTAGCGGCCGAGCGGGATCTTGGCCTGGAACTTGGTGAGGATCGCGTCCTCGGTGGTGTCGTAGGCCGCGGCGTAGCCGGACCGAACCCGTTGCGCCATCGGTGTTTCCACGTAGCCGGGGCACACGGCGTTGACCGTGATCCCGGTCGGGGCCAGCTCGTTGCCGAGCGCCTTGGTGAACCCGACGACGCCGTGCTTGGACGCCGAGTACGGTGCCCCGAGCACCACACCCTGCTTGCCCGCCGTCGAGGCGATGTTGATGATGCGGCCGCGCTGTTTTTCTCGCATGCCGCCGGTGGTGAGCACCTCGCGACTGGCCAGGAACACGCTGTTGAGGTTGGTCGCGATCACGTCGGACCACAGTTCCTCGGTGAGGTCGGCGGTGACGCCGCCGCCGGAGCGGCCCGCGTTGTTGACCAACACGTCCACCGGGCCGTACCGGTCGACCGCGGCCCGTACGAACGCCGAGATGTCCTCGGCCGCACGGACATCGGCGGTGGTGCCGTCCACGTCGAAGCCCTCGCCCCGCAAGTGCGCGACGGTGTCGGCGACGGCTTCCTTGTTTCGTGCGCACAGGAACACCCGGTGTCCCTGTCCGGCCAGTTGACGGACCGAGGCGAGGCCGATGCCGCTGGTGGCGCCGGTGACCAGAGCCACCTTGTCGTCGTTGGTCATATCTGTTCTCCTGTCGGGCAATCGGTTTCGCGCTCAGCTGGGCTGGGGCGCTTCGAGCAGCTGTTCGTTGACCAGGTCGACCAGCGCGCGTGGCGTGGTCACGGCGACGACGGCGTCGTCGTCGAGGGTGACGCCGAATTCGCGCTTGATCCGGCCGGTGGTCTCGAGCAGCGCCAGCGACTCGTAGCCGAGGTCTTCGAATTCGATGTCGGCGAATTCGCCGTCGAGGCCGGGGCTGTCGCCGCTGCCTTCTCGTAGGATGCGGCGCAGATCGTCGAGTGTGAACGATGTCGACACGGGCTTTCCTTTCCTCAGGGGCGAAGGTGTTCGGGGCCGCGCACGACCATGGCGGAGTTGAACCCGCCCGCACCGCGGGCGAGTACGAGCGCGGTCCGCACGGGTGCGGGCCTGACCTCGGTGACCAGGTCGAGCTGGTAGTCCGCGGCGAGATCGGTGCCGATGGTCGGCGGGATCACCCCGTCGCGGATGGACAGGAAGGCGGCGGCCAGGTCCAGCGGTGCCGCGCCCGAATAGAGCCGTCCGGTCATGGTTTTCGGTGCTGTCACCGGCACGCCACGCGCACCGAACACCGCGACCAAGGCGTCGACCTCGATCCGGTCGAGTTCGGCGATGCCGGCGGCATCGGCGAAGACGACGTCGATGTCGGCGGGAGTCACCCCCGCGTCGCCGAGGGCGAGTTCGATCGCCCTGCGCAGTCCCGGCTCGCCAGGCCCGTCGGGACGCGGGTCGACGGTCGCCGCGTGCCCGGCGATCTCGCCGTAGATCTGAGGCGCATCGCGGCGTCTGGCGTGCTCGGCGTCCTCGAGGACCAGCAGCGCGCCACCCTCACCCGGGACGTAGCCGTCGGCGTGCGCGTCGAACGGCAGGTAGGCGCGGTCCGGGTCGGTGACGGTGCTCAGTCCACCGCCCGCCAGCTGTGCCACCCAGCCCCACGGGCAGATCGAGGCGTCGATCGCGCCGGTCACCACCAGCGTGGTTCCGCGCCGAATCTGCCTGCGCGCCTGGGCAACCGCGTCCAGCCCACCGGCCTGGTCGCTGACCACCACGCTGCTCGGCCCGCGCAGCCCGTTGCGGATGGAGATCTGTCCGCTGTTGACCGCGTAGAACCAGGCGAAGGACTGGTAGGCGCTCACGTACTCGCCACCCTTGCTCCACAGTGCGCGAAGTTCGTTCTGCCCGAACTCGAAGCCACCCGAACTGCTGGCGGTGATCACGCCCGCGGCGTAGTCGGGCAGCTCGTCGGGTCGCACTCCGGCGTCGGCGAAGGCCCAGTCCGCGCTCACCAGAGCCAGCCGCGTCATCCGGTCGGTCTGTGGCAACAGTCTGCCCGGCAGGTGCTCCTCGGCCTCGAATCCGGTGATCTCCCCGGCCAATTGCGCGGGATAGGACGCGGGGTCGAACCGGGTGACCCGGCGGATCCCGGTGCGCCCGGCCAGCGTGGTGCGCCAGTATTCTTCCAGCCCGAGACCGGTCGGCGCGGCGACGCCGAGCCCGGTCACCACCGCGGCGGTCATCGTCGGCTCCGGAAAGGATCGGCGAGCACGACCGCGCTCTGGAACCCACCGAACCCGCTGCCCACCGACAGCACCACGTCGACCTTGTGGTCGCGCGCGGTCAACGGCACGTAGTCCAGATCGCATTCGGGGTCGGGATTGTGCAGGTTCGCCGTGGGCGGCACCACGTTGTTGACCAACGCCAGCACCGACGCCGCGATCTCGATCGACCCGATCGCGCCGAGCGAATGCCCGACCATCGACTTGATCGAGCTCATCGGCGTGCGGTACGCGTGATCGCCGAGAACGCGCTTGACCGCGGCGGTCTCGTGCCGGTCGTTCTGTTTGGTGCCGGAACCGTGCGCGTTGATGTAGTCGATCTCGGTGCCGTCGATCCGTGCCTGGCCGAGTGCGGTGCGGATCGCCTCGGCCATCTCCTTGCCGTCCGGGCGCAGTCCGGTCATGTGGAAGGCATTGGAACGGGTGGCGTGTCCGGCCAGCTCGGCGTAGATCGTCGCGCCGCGTTTGCGCGCGCTCTCCAGTTCCTCGAGCACGAACACCGCCGCGCCCTCGCCGAGGACGAAACCGTTGCGGCTGGCGTCGAAAGGCCGCGAAGCGTGCGCGGGATCGTCGTTGCGCGGGGTGGTCGCCTTGATCGCGTCGAAGCAGGCCACCGTGATCGGGCTGATCGGGGCATCGGTAGCGCCCGCGATCATCACGTCCGCGCCGCCTTCGCGCAGCACCTCCGCGGCGTAGCCGACCGCGTCCAGACCGGAGGTGCACCCGGTGGACACCACGGTCGACGGTCCCTGCGCGCCGACCGCCCAGGCTACTTCGGTCGCGAACGAACTCGGGACGAAGTAGTTGTAGAGGTGCGGCACCGCGTAGTTGTGATCGACCAGTTCCAGCCGCCCACCATCACTGACGGTGCGGTACTCCTCATCGAGGCCCATCGTGGCGCCCACCGCACTGCCGATGGTGACACCGGTCCGGAACGGGTCGATATCGTCGAACTCGAGCCCGCTGTCGGCGACCGCCTCGCGGGCACTGACCACCGCCAGCTGCGCCGCCCGGTCCATCCGCCGGATCTCCTGCGGGGTCAGGCCGTGTAATTCGGGGTCGAAGTCGATCTCGGCGGCCACCTGGGACCGGAACGGCGCCGGATCGAACAGCGAGATCCGTCCGGTCGCGGTGCGGCCGTTGGAGATCAGGTCCCAGAAGCTCTTCGTTCCCACCCCGCCGGGAGCACAGACGCCGACGCCGGTGATCACCACCCGGCGTTCCGGGCCGCTCATCGCGCGTTCCAGTCGTAGAAGCGGTGCGCCATCGCGTCCGCGGGTGAGCGCCAGGTCTTCGGGTCGTAGGCTTCGATGAACGGCTTGAGATCCTGACTGATCCGCACGAAGCGGTCGTCGGTCTTGGCGTCCTCGATCCGTTCGCCACCGTTGTCCTCGTCGAAGTCCTGCAGGTGGAAGTACAGGCCGCGGTAGTGGAAGAGCTGGCGGCGGCGCGTGCCCATCCGGTGCGGCACCTCGGTGGTGTCGAATTCCCGGAACAGTCCGGCGACATCGCCTGCGGACGCGAGGTCCATGCGGGCCACGATCAGTGTGCTGAACATTGACTTCCCCTTCTCTCGGATGTTCATCGGGCCGGCCCGAACCAGCGGTCCAGGACGGTCGGCAGGTCGTCGTGAGTACCGGGGGCGACCCAGGCCACATGGCCGTCGGGCCGCACCAGCAGCGCGGTGGTGCGCGCGTCGGCGTCGATGGGTTCGGTGGCGGTCGCGGTGACCACGTCGATGCGGTCGGTCCACGGCTGGGCCCGGCGGCGCAGCGCCGGGTTGTCGGTGAGGTCGAGCAGAACGCCCCGACCCGGCCGCAGCAGTGCTGCGGTGTCGGTGGCGTGCGCGCCGCGCACGAGCCTGCGCCGCGGCAACCGCGCGCCCAGTAGCGGATGGGAACCGCCGCCCACGTCGTAGCGGATGTCGAGACCGGTGACCCGGGCCGCGAGGTGCCGTTCCACCTCCGGATAGGCGACCAGTTCGCGCAGCACTTCACGCAGTGGCCCGACCTCCTCGCCGCCGAGGATGAACAAGCTCTGCGCCTTGGTGTTGGCCAGCAGCCGCTGCCCGACCGGGTGACGTTCCCCGTGGTAGGTGTCGAGCAGGGTGACCGGTGCCCTGCCGCGGCTCACCGCGGCGAGCTTCCAGCCGAGGTTCACCGCGTCCTGGATGCCGGTGTTCATGCCCTGCCCGCCCGCGGGCAGGTGCACGTGCGCCGCGTCGCCCGCGACCAGCACCCGCCCCCGCCGGTACTCGGTGACCAGACGCGCGGCGTCACCGAAGGCGCTCACCCAGACCGGTTCCGCGTGCGAGATGTCGACATCGGTCAGCCGCTTCCAGACATCGGCGACCTCGGCGAAATCCGGTGGGCCGGTGCGACGCCGGGGTGCGGCGCCGCGTTCGCCGACGATGATCCGGTAGGCGCCGCCGGGCAGCGGGGCACTCATCACCATGCCGCCGGATACCTGCTGGCCGATCATCCGCGGCGCGATCTCCACTCCGCGGACATCGGCGAGCAGCAGTTCGGTGGTGGCCGGGGTACCGGGGAAGTCGAACCCGGCGGCCTTGCGCACCACGCTGCGGCCACCGTCGGCGCCGACGAGATAGCCGGCACGCAACGACGCGTGCTCCGCGAAATGCACGGTGACGCCGTCGGCGTCGCTGTCGAGCCCGACGACTTCGTGTCCGCGCCGGATGTCGGCGCCCAGCTCACGCGCCCAGCCCTCCAACACCGCTTCGGTCGTCGACTGGGGCACCACGCGTGGCGCTTCCAGCGGTGCGCCGAGGACCGTGAGGTCGAGCGAAATCCCGCCGAAATGCCCCGCCGAACCGGTCTCCACCGCGCCGAAGCGGCCGAGCAGTCCACGCTGGTCGAGCACTTCGGTGGTGCGCAGGGTCAACCCGATGCCGCGCGATTCCCCGGTGCGGGCGGGCAGCCGGTCGACGACGATCACGTCGACGCCCGCCAGCCGCAGTTCCCCGGCCAGTGTCAGCCCGGTCGGTCCCGCGCCTGCCACGATGACGGCAGCGTCCATGGTTACCTCCTGAATTCCGTTCATGCCGCATGACTTCCGGAGTCGTCGAGGCGGCACACTGTGGTGCCGGAGCTCACCGTCGTGCCGACGGTGGCGGTCAGTTCGCGCACGATGCCCGCCCGGTGCGCGGTGAGCGGCTGTTCCATCTTCATGGCCTCGAGAACGGCGACGAGGTCGCCGGAATCGACCCATTGCCCTTCTGTCACAGCGATTTTCACGACAGTGCCCTGCATCGGCGCGACCAGCGCATCGGAGGCGGAAGCGCCGCGTCCACCGCGTGCGGTGCGAGCGCTGCGGCGTGGTGCCGCGATGCCGATGCGGTCGGGGGCAGGCAGCGAGACCTCGACCCGTCGGCCGCTGATCTCCACGACCACCGTCTCCCGCTGGGGTTCGGCTGTCGTCTCCCCCGCGATGTCCTGCGCGGCGATGCGATTGTCGAAGTCGGTCTCGATCCAGCGGGTGTGCACCGTGAACGGCGCGCCGGTGAAGGCGGGGTCGTCGAGTACCGCGCGGTGGAACGGCAGCGTCGTCGCGACGCCGTCCACGGTGAGCTCGGCGAGGACCCGGCGCGACCGTGCCAGCGCTTGATCGCGGTCGGCGCCGGTGACGATCACCTTGGCCAGCAACGAGTCCCAGGCCGGGCCGATCACCGATCCCTGCTCCACGCCGGTGTCGACCCGCACCCCCGGACCCGAGGGCGCGGCGAACTTCGTCACCGTGCCCGGCGCGGGCAGGAATCCACGCCCCGGGTCCTCGGCGTTGATGCGGAACTCCAGCGCGTGCCCGCGCGCGGGCGGGTCGTCGTAGCCGAGTGGTTCACCGCGGGCGATCCGGAACATCTCCCGGACCAGGTCGATCCCGGTCACTTCTTCGCTCACGGGATGTTCGACCTGCAGCCGGGTGTTCACCTCCAGGAACGACAGCGTCCCGTCACGCCCGATCAGGAATTCGCAGGTGCCCGCACCCACGTACCCCGCCTGGGACAGGATCGCCTTCGACGCCCGGTACAGCTCGTCGCGTTGGGTGTCAGTCAGGAACGGTGCGGGTGCCTCCTCCACCAGCTTCTGGTGGCGGCGCTGCAACGAGCAATCCCTCGTGGACACCACCACCACATGCCCGAAAACATCAGCGAGGCACTGGGTTTCCACGTGACGCGGTTGCTCGAGGTAGCGCTCCACGAAGCACTCCCCGCGCCCGAAGGCGGCGGTGGCCTCGCGCACGGCCGCGTCGAACAGCTCGGCGATCTCCGCGCGCTCCCGCACCACCCGCAACCCGCGACCGCCGCCACCGTGGGCGGCTTTGATCGCGATCGGCAGTCCGTGCCGGTCGGCGAAGTCGACCGCCTCGGCCGCTCCGCCGATCGGATCCCGCGTGCCCGGGACGAGTGGCGCGCCGACCGCCTCGGCGATGCGCCGGGCCGACACCTTGTCACCGAGCGCACGGATCGCCGCGGGCGGCGGGCCGATCCAGGTGAGACCGGCGTCGAGCACCGCCTGCGCGAAATCGGCGTCCTCGGAGAGGAATCCGTAGCCGGGGTGCACCGCGTCCGCACCGGCGGCGGCTGCCGCGCGCAGCAGTTTCGCGGCGTCGAGGTAGCTCGTCGCCGGCGTGTCCCCGCCCAGCGCGTACGCCTCGTCCGCCAGCCGCACATGGGGTGCGTCCCGATCGGGTTCGGCGTAGACCGCGACCGCGGCCAATCCTTCGTCACGGCACGCGCGCACGACGCGGACCGCGATCTCGCCCCGATTGGCGATGAGTACCTTGCGCATGGTCGCTGCTCCCTGTCGCTTCGTCACGGTCACAGGTAGACGGTGTTGGGCGGCAGGCCGACCAGCGAACGGCCGTACAGCTCGATGTTCACGCTGGGCGTGATCATCGCGTGCAGCGAGGTCGCGTGGATATCGCGCTGCAACCGCGCGATCGGCACGTCGCGCTGGATCGAGGAACCGCCACTGGCTTGGGCCAGGATCTCCACCGCCTGCTTGGCCTGGTGGGCCACCCACCCGATCTGCACCCGCGACCAGACCCGTTCCTGTTCGGTCCACGCCTCGTTCGCCGCGGCCTTCGCATCGATCACGTCGGCGTAGGTCCGCGCCCGCGCCTCGGCGTCCTCGATCAGCAAGGCCGCCTCGCCGACCTGCAAATGGGTGACCGGGGCGTCGAGCTGGCTGGGGTAATCGGTGTAGGTGATGGGCCGACCGGGCAGCCGTTCGACGAACGCCGCCAGCGCCGCCCGCGCCGCACCGACGAGCTGACCGGTCTGGATCGCGGTGACCGGCACCAGCACCGGTGCCGCGTACTGCGGCTTGAGCACGTTCACCGCCGACTTGGACCGATTCTGGTAGAAGTCCTCGCCGGTGATCACCCGATGCTCGGGCACGAAGACGTTCTCGGCGATCGTCGAGACGCTGCCGGAGCCTTCCAGCCCGGAGGTGTACCAGTCGTCGACGATGCGCAGATCAGCCGTCGGCACCAGGGCGAAGATCGGCACCGGCTCGGCGCCGGGCTCGGTCGGCAGCGCCACGGTGACCTTCCAGTGTGCGTGCAGCACACCGCTGTTGAAGCGCCACGTACCGTTCAGTACCCAACCGCCGTCGACCTTCGTCGCGGTACCGGTGGGCGCGGTGGTGCCCGAGATCCGCACGTTCGGTGTCGCGAAGACCTCATCGAGTGCGGCGTCGGGCCACAGCGCCGACATCCAGGTGAGCGAGGCGTAGATCGACAGGCAGAAGGCCACCGAGGTGTTGCCACGGGCGACCTCGGCGAGCACGTCCACGAAATCGCGGGTGTTGGATTCGTACCCGCCGTACTGCGCGGGAACCTGCATGTTCAGCAGCGAGGATTCCTCGATCGCTTCGATGACATCGTCGGGCAGGCGGCGGTTCTCGTCGATCCACCGGGCCCGCGACCGCAATAGCGGCGCCAGCTTGGTGGCACGCTCGACGAGTTCCTCACGGGACGGATTGGTAGACATGGTCGATTCCTCTCGCCGAATATCGTGAATACCGAAGCGGTATCGAAGAAGTTCGAGAATTATTCGGCGACAACGCTGCTCACCGATCACCGAAAATCTCGCACAGGATTCGGTGATGATTCAAGAGCTGCGGAACGACTCTACGGTCGACCCGTAGGTTCTCCCCGGGGGAACCACAGGATCATCACCGGGGCAACGCGTTCAGAACCGAGGGCACACGCACAAAAGGACGGCAGTCGCGTGGAACACGACTGCCGTCCGAGTAATTCGACTACCGGAAACTACCTCACGCGCACTCGCGCGCATTCATTACCCCGGCCAGTTGACGCCGACCCGCGATACCGAGTTTGCGGTACACATTGGACAGGTGGAACTCCACGGTTCGCACCGTGAGGAACAACTGCTCGGCGATTTCCTTGTTGCTGAGCCCGCGCACTGCAAGGCCGGCGATCTTGCGCTCCTGCCTGGTCAAGCCGGTCTCCCGATGCTGGTTGTCCAGTGCGCCGAGCACCGAGCCCGCGCGCTGCAGTACGGGTCTGATACCGGCGGCGGCCGCGAGCTCGGTGGCCGCCGCGACCGCCCACCGCGACCGCTGCGCGTCACCCTCGATCGCGTGTAACTGCCCCAGATCACAGAGTGCGCCCATCAGTTCGTAGCGCGCTTCGGCGAGTTCGAGTAGCTCCACGGCACGTTCGAGCGCGCCCACCGACCGACCGTTGCGCCGGGCCATGCCGACCGCGTGCAGGGCCCGCCCCACCGCCCCCGGTGAGCCCCAACGCCGGGCCGCCGCGAGCTCGTCGTCGGCCAGTGCCGCAGCGAGGTCGCAGCGGCCGAGCGCGGCCGCCACCAGCGCGGCGCGCGATCGCCACGGAATGATCGCCGGATTGGCGACATTGAGTGCGGTCAGCACCTTTCCGCAGGCCAGGTAGTCCGCCAGGCTGCGCTCGAGGTCCCCTTCGGCACGGTGCAGCGCGCCTCGGGCGGCGAGCACGTGGGCGTGGTCGGGCATCGTTTCCACCGCGCTCATCCGGTCCTCGAACAGACACCGCGCGCTGCCGAGATCGCCGACCTGGACCAGCGCCTCGACGAGCCAGGCCAGCGCTATGCCGCGCAGCGCGGGTGACACACCGCGACGCAGCAGCGGTTCCATCGCCTCGATCGCCGCGGCGGGGCGGCCGGACTGCGCGTCGATTCTGGCGCGAATGAGCGTGAGTGCTTCGAAGAGCCGAAACGAGATCTCGCCACGTTCGGCCGACAGCCACCGGGTGCAGTACGCGGCGGCCTCCGCACATCGGTCGGCGTAGACCAGGGCCAGCAGCGACAGCCACAGACACCCTGGGTCCGGCTCGTCGGATTCGGCGTCGAGCACGAGTTCCGATCGCCGGACGATGGTCTCGCGGTCCAGGACTCCGCAGTGCACGAAAAGCATATTCTGCACACCGCCGCACAAGGTCTCGGCATCTCCGAAACGGAGGCGGGCCTCGGCACGACCGATGCCGGAAAGATAGTCGATCTTTTCGGTCAACCGCGCGTCTCTACGGTCACACCAAGTCGATTCCGCGTGACCACATCTCGCCAGATCGACACATCCCGAGATTCGGGGAGAATTGGTCGACAACACTTTCTGACGTTCTGACATAACATTCACTACGCTCGGTGACGATGCGCCTTCCGAACGGAACACAGGACGATTGGTCATGAGGTCTCCCTGGTGCAGCAAGCCAAGCTTCCACGCCATCACAGGCCGCGGAAATTCCCCTCCGTTTGCCAAAGTACCAGCGACACAGCGCAATTCAGAGTGATGTTCAACATATGAACCCCATGATCTTATCTCTTGCCGATCACAGCTGAATTACACGCTCGCACAGTCTATTACCGGAACAGATTCGACCATTGCCAGACCCCGGAATGCGATGGTAATCGTGCGCGCAACAGGAAAGGACACCGCCGAGGCACCCGGAGGCACCGACCTCGGGTCCGGGGACTCGTCTGCGGCCCGGCACGGCTGGGGCCGGGCGAGTAACCTCCTCGTCTCGTCGAGCAGTCTCGGGATCCACGGTAACTCGACAGTTCAACGATGTCATCTCGGAAGGTCAGCAAACTGTATCCGCCGGTTCAACTCGATCGCTCGGGTGGTAGCGGTTTCAATCATGGCGATCGGTGGTCTGGCGACAGCCCCAGCGGACTCACTAGATTCGGAATCCAGTGTCCACCAACATGATCGGAGACACACATGGGGCAGGCTGTCCCCCACACAGTGTCGGCGTCCTGGCTGCGCGACCACCATGGCGAGCCCGATCTACTCGTCGTGGACGCGAGCACCGACTTCACCGTGCTCGACGACGGAACGTTCACACTCGAGTCGGGGCGTACCGCGTATGCGGCAACGCACGTCCCGGGTGCCGTGTTCGCGGACTTGCTCACCGACTTCGCCGATCCCGCCTCCGATCAGCCCTGCACCGCACCGGAATCGGAGCACTTCGCCGCCGCCGCCGGCGCGATCGGCATCGGCGACGGGGTCCGTGTCGTCATCTACGACCAGCACGACGGAATCTGGGCCACCCGCTTCTGGTGGCACTTGCGCCTGGAAGGTTTCGACGACGTGGCGGTCCTCGACGGCGGCTTTTCCGCATGGCGGGCGGCGGGTGGCGAGGTTTCGAATTCCCCGGTGACGCTCACACCCGCCACCTTCACCACCCGCCGTCGGCCCGACCTCATCCGATCCACCGACGAGGTGAAGGCCGCGCTCGCCGACGACAAGTTCCGCACTGTCGCAGTTCTCGACGCCGCGACCTACCGGGGCGATACAGACGTTTTCGCTCGACGCGGCCACATCCCGGGAAGCATCAACCTGCCCGTCGACCAGATCCGCGACACCGAGACCGGAGCCCTGCGCCCCATCGAGGAACTGCGGGCATTGTTCGCTGCCGCGGGTCTGCTGGATCCAGCGATCACGCCTGTCGCCTATTGCGGCGGCGGCGTCGCGGCGACGACCCTCGCTCATGCGCTGGCCCTCGTCGGGCGCGACGACGTCTCCGTCTACGACGGTTCACTGACCGCGTGGACCGCCGACCCCACGCTCCCCCTCGTGGTGGGCGAGCAGCCCGGCTGACCTGACAGCTCGGGTCGATCCCGTGCTGACGGGGCATGCCGGAACACATCTCACCGACCACGGTGCGACGCAGGCCGCACGTTTCGGGACCGCCGTGGTCGGGTCGCGTCGACTGATCCGCTCTGTCGCGTTGCGAGCCGATAGACCGCCGAGCAGATCAAGTCGGTCGCCGGGATCCGGTCACCGAGGTGGAGGGTGTATACGAGGTACCGGCGGGCGACTTCGAGGGTCTGAAATCCGATGCCGCGCAACAGGCAGTCCACCGGGCCGTCAACAGCGACATCACGGGGAGCGACGTCGCGATTCCCGGCGGTGAAGCAGGCAACGACGTGCTGGCTCGCTTCGTACCCGCGCTCGACGACCTGCGCGTGCGGTACCCGCCGCCGAGGTGCGCCCTGGTTCGACCGTGGCCGTGGTCGGCGATGCACAGTCGGGCCCTGCGCTCGACGCGCGCGGGCGAGAATCTGGGTGTCGTCGGCCTTCCCCGCGCCGGTAATCCAGCGTGACAGCCAGGGCCGCCGGGCTTTTGCTGGGTTATTGAATCTGATTCAGAAACTTCTTGACCGCACGGACGCTGACCCCTATCCTCAGGTTATTGAATTCGATTCAAGAACCTGGAGGTGTGATGGTCGGCAATCGACGTGGCGAGGCGTCGCGTGCAGCGCTACTTGCGGCAGGGAAGGTCGCGTTCAGCGGTGATCGCTATGAAGAGGTCTCCATCGTCGACCTGGCGCGTTCGATCGGGGTGGCCGCAGGTTCGATCAGCTATCACTTCGGTGGCAAACGCGGCTTCTACCTGGCCGTTCTCGAGCAGGCGGCCGAGGAGTTCTGGGGTGATCTATTAGCCCTGCGCGGCCCCGCGTTGGACCGACTGGCTCGCGGAATAGACCGACTGCTCGATGAAGCCGAGCAGCAGCCGAGGGCGTTCGAGGCATTGTTCGCCGACGTGGCCGACGCGGAGGTGCGTCAGATTCGCGACCGTCATCGGATCCAACTGACCGATGCCCTGGTCGTGGAGGTGACCGATTCACACTCGTCGCCGGTGTTGCGCGCCGCGATCAGCGGATTCGTGGCCTACATCGAGGGGCTGGTGCTGCATTGGACACGCACCCGCGACATCACCCGCGACCAGGTCAAAGACCTGGTCGTCGGCAACATGTTCGGCACGATCCTTGCCGCGTTGCGCACCGACCCGAACATCGAGCTGACGCAGCGGGCTATCGATGCCGCACTGTCGGATCCCCAAGCCTTGGCCTTCCTCGGCTCTCTGTCCACCGTGTCGAAAACAACGGAGTGAACACTGATGTCTGAAGTTCTGCCCACCGCTCCCTCGCGGATCGTCGAGACGCGGTTCGCACGGGCGGTCGCGTGGGCCATCGGCCCACGCGGGCTGCGTAGCCAGGCCGCATTGCGGCGTGAGATCGAGGGCAAGGTGGTCGTGATCACCGGGGCATCGTTCGGTGTCGGCGAGGCAACCGCCCGATGGTTCGCCGCCGCCGGGGCCCAGGTGGTCATCGCCGCGCGGTCGATGGACCGGCTAGTCGAGGTCGCCGAGGAGATCAACGCTGCCGGCGGCGATGCCTATCCCTACCGGCTCGACCTCGCCGACGAGCAGTCAGTCGCGGAGTTCGCCGCGGCGGTGCGTTACGACCTGGGTGAGGTCGATGTGCTGATCCACAACGCGGGCAAGTCCTTGCGCCGTTCGATCCACCTCTCCTACGACCGCCCCAAAGACATCACTGCCACCTCCGGCGCCAACTACCTCGGCCCGATGCGGCTGACGCTGGCGCTGCTGCCCGGCATGCGCGCTCGGGGCAGCGGCCACATCGTGAATGTCTCCACCGTCGGGATCATGTTCCCCAACGCCCCCAAGTGGGGCTTCTATCTGTCGTCGAAGCTGGCCTTCGACTGGTGGATGCGAGCGGTCGGGATGGAGGCCCGCACCGACGGGGTCACCCTCACCACCTTCTACGGCGGACTGTTGCACACCCGGATGAGCGCACCTAGCCGCTGGATGCGAGTGCTACCCGGCCAAACTCCGCAGGACGCGGCGAAGGTGCTGGCCAAAGCCGTGGTGAAGAAGCCGCGCACGATGACGCCCCTCTACGGGTTCCCATCGGCGGTGTTCGCGACAGTATTCCGGCTGCCGTTGGAAGTGCTGATGGAACGGATCTTCCGTGGTCTCGGTGACACCGAGGCCTCGTTGTCGCGGCTGCGGCAGCCTCCGGTCGAACCGGCGCTGCCCGCCGTCACCGGCACCGCTGGCAACGATCAGGCGCAGGTGAGCACGAATGCGCGCTGAACTGACCCATCGCCTGCGCCAGTGGGGTTCGGCGGTGCCCGCGGTCGTCGCATCGGGCATGCTGGCCCCGGTCGGGCCGCGCAAAGCCGTGGCCTTGGCCCGCGGTTTCTACCGCTACGGGCCGACCCCTGCGATGTTGTTGGCGGCCACCGCGATTCGACATCCGGACAAGGTCGCGATCATCGACGACTCGGGGCAGCTGACCTATCGACAGTTGCAGCAGCGCGCCGAGGCGATCGCCGCAGCACTTTTCGCGACAAGGGCCACCGCACCGAAGTCGATGGGTGTCATCTGCCGCAACCATCGCGGGTTCGCCGAGGCGTTGGCCGCAGGCGCGCAACTCGGTGCGGAGTTGATCTTCATCAACACCGAACTCCCCGCCGCTCAATTGCAGGCGGTCCTGGCCAGACACAACCCCGACGTGCTGATCTATGACGACGAATACGATGCTACGGTCGAGCGGTCGAACTTCGCCGGCACGCGCGTACTCGCCTGGTGTGAGCCCGATTCCGACCTCGCCGCACTTCCTACGCTGGACGACCTCGCTGCCCGGAGCCACCCGGAGCCCCCACGGGTGCACCATGCGGTGAAGCTGACGCTGCTCACCTCCGGCACCACCGGTCTGGCCAAGGGTGTGCCGCGCGCGATCAAACCGCATGCGATCGTGTTGCTGACATTGACCGCCATGGCGATCCTGCGACTGCGTTCGACCGATCGAGTGTTGGTGGCACCACCGATGTTCCACGGTTTCGGATTGCTGTCCTTGCTCGGGCCCCTGGCGCTGGGTGGCACCGTGATCTGTCGGCGCCGGTTCGATGCCGCGACCGCGCTCAACGATATCGGCCGCCATAAGATCACGGTGGTGATGGCGGTGCCCGTGATGTTGCAACGCCTCCTCGCTGTGCCTGGCCTGCAGGACAATTCAGCGGCACGGTCGGCGTTGCGGGTCATGGTGACCGGGGCGGCTCCGATCTCGCCGCACACGATTTTGGACCTGATCGACACATTCGGGCCGATCGTGGTCAACGGCTACGGTTCGACCGAGGCCGGTCTGGTCACGATCGCTACCCCGACCGACCTCGTCGCCGCACCCGACACGATCGGGCGGTCTTCGCTGGGTGTTTCGGTGCGGATCCTGCGCGCCGATCGGATCGAGGCCGGCCCCGGCGAAATCGGTGAGATCTTCGTACGCAGTGGGCTGGAATACACCGGCTACACCCCGGACGCGACCGCGAAAGCTTCGACAAAGGAAGTGATCGACGGGTATGTCAGTACCGGGGACATGGGCCACTTCGATTCGCAGCGCAGGTTGTTCATCGACGGCCGCGCCGACGACATGATCGTGTCCGGCGGGGAGAACGTCTTCCCCGGTGAGGTCGAGGACTGCCTGGCCGCCCACCCGGCCATCGCCGACGCAGTCGTGATCGGTGTCGCGGACGCCGAATTCGGCCAAGTCCTCAACGCCTTCATCGTCCTCGGCTCGAGCGCGTCCACGCCCAGCGACAACGCGCTCAAACAGCATGTACGCGACGGACTCGAGCGCTACAAGGTACCCAAGCGGTTCATCGTGCTCGACGAGATCCCCCGCAACGCCAGCGGCAAAGTCCTGCGGGCGAGCCTGCACACCCCGACCGGACCGACATGAACACGCGACCGAAGCGTGGCGAACACAGAATCCGAACCGAGGCGATGCTCAGCGCGGCAATGCTCGTAGTCGCCGCAGCGCTGACCGTGGGCACTGGACCCGCCGCCACCGTACCGGATTCGGGCTCGGCGTCGGGCTCCGCCCAGGGCGTCGACTTCTACCTGCCGCCCGCACCGCTACCGGAGGGGGCGCCCGGCCAGATCCTCCGCAGTGAACCGTTCACCCTCGCCCTCGCAGTTCCCGGCCACGGGCAGGTCCCCGCCGACGCCACCCGGATCATGTATCTGAGCGCCGACACCCATGGCATCCCCGCGGCGGTGACCGGAACCTACCTCGAACCCACCCTCCCCTGGAACGGGCCAGGGCCCCGACCGCTCGTCGCGGTCGCACCCGGCACGCAGGGCCAAGGCGACCAGTGCGCACCGTCGAAGGGTTTCGCCGAACTCGTCCACTACAGCTTCCCGCTCGATGTGTGGGTCAGCTACGAGATGATCACCGCCTATTCGCTGCTCGTCCGCGGCATGGCGGTCGTGATGACCGACTACCACGGCCTCGGCACCCCCGCGGTTCACGACTACGTCAACCGAGCCGCCGAAGCTCACGCGGTCCTCGATTCGATCCGCGCCGCGGAATCGCTGACCGGAATCACCCGCCCCAGCGCAATTTTCGGCTATTCCCAAGGTGGGGGTGCCGCCGCCGCTGCCGCCGAACTGCACAGCGACTACGCCCCCGAACTCGACATGCGCGGCACCTACACCGGTGCGCCGCCCGCGGACCTGCGAGCGGTGATGCTCAGTGCCCCCGCGATCAACGGGATCGTGCCCGGCGTGATCGGTGGCTTCGCATCAGGGTTACTGGGTTATGTGCTCAACGGGATCGTCGCCAACGATCCCGAGACAGCGCCGATCATCGATGCCGCGACCAACCCCGCGGGTAAGCAGATGATGGCCGAGTTGGCCACCACCTGCATCGCCGAGGCAGTGATCCGGACGATGCTGCGACCGGTGACCTGGTACACCGCCGGTGGTCGCACACCCGCCGAGATCATCGACGGCTCACCGGAATTGACCGCGATCGTCGACCAGCAGCGCATCGGCAGGCTCACACCCGCCGCGCCCGTCTTGATCGCCGGCGGCACCAACGATGACGTCCTGACCTATCCGCAGGTCCGCCAACTGGCCGTCGACTGGTGCGCGCAGGGCGCGACCGTGCAGTTCGAACCGACAGCCTGGCTCCCGCCACTGTTCCCGAGCACCGCGATCGGCCACCTACTGGAATTCCTGCCCGCCACCGTCACGGCTCACGACTGGCTCACCCAACGCCTCGCAGGCATACCGGCACCGAGCAACTGCGCTGCTTTGCCCTGACCTCGGCAACGATGCCGGACATTGCCACTGGGGCGCGGGAACCGTTGCGCGCCCCAGTGGTCCCCGTTGCTCGCGTGCCCGATTAGAACACCGGCGCGTGCCGAAACCGCTACCCGCGTGCGGCGTTCGCGGTCGTGATGAACTCGATCTGTGCGGGTGAGGGTCCGCAGTACTCGCTCTCGATGCGCTCGGACTCCTCGGCCTGCATCCGGTACATGCTGTCGCGCAGGCCCGCGTCACCGCCGTGGAACCCTTCCAAGAGCTCCATCCATTGCGCCGCCATCTGCTGCGCCTCAGGTGAGGTCGGGTCCATTCCCGCCGCTATCGCCGCGTCGACCTGTGGGATCAGCACGGCCCAGTCCGCCTCGGCTTGCTGAATACGCTGCTCACCGAGCTCTTCCCGGCGCAGCGCGAGCTGAGTCACCTGCTCCTCGGTGAAATATTGCTTGATGGTGTCGTCGACCATGACGGTCCTCCTGATCAAATCCAGGAAGTGCTCTGTGGATGCGTCCGAGCGGCTGTCCGCTGTGGCAGCCAGTGCGGCGACCAGGGCATGTAGGTCCCGGGTCGCGGCCAGTTGCGCGGCCAGATAGTCGCGATGAGCAGCCAATACCCGCGACATCGCCACGGCGCCCGCGAGCACGTCGGCGATCTGATCCAGCCCGAGGCCCAGCTGACGCAAGGCGAGTACCTGGTACAGCCGCTCGACATCGCTCGCGGTGTAGAGCCGGTGACCGGTGCTGCTCCGCTCCGCGGGATGTACCAACCCGATGCGGTCGTAATGGTGCAGTGTCCGTACGGTCAGCCCGGCCTCGGCCGCGAGCTCACCGACCTTCCACAGACGCCCGGTTCCGCGCTGGTTCATCCGTTTCATCCCACTTCCACCGACGCACTGTGCGTCGGCATCGTCGACGGTAGAACCTGACGCTACGTCAGGCGCAAGCCTGAATTCGCCGACCGAATCCGAGGGTCGACGGCTGGCCATCAACCCCGACTGCCGAGAGGTTTCCGCTGCCTAGACCCGGTCCAGCGCCTGCCACGGATCAGGCGGCAATTCGACGACAATGCTGTCGCCGGGCCTGACCTCGCCGCCTGCGGTGACCACGCCCATGATTCCGGCTTTGCGCACAACGGTGCCTGCCGCGTCGTGATGGACGAGCCGCTTCAACAGCCCGTCTTGGAATCTGTCGATCTGCACGCACGGGTTGCGCAGGCCGGTTACCTCGACCACCGCGTCGGAGCCGATACGAAGCAGCGTGCCTACCGGCAGTGCGAGCAGATCGACGGCGCTGGTGGTGATGTTCTCACCGAGATCGCCGGGGAATACCTCGAATCCGTGTTCGGCGACCTCGCCGAACAGCTCCTCGTGCATGAGGTGAACCTGCCGCAGGTTCGGTTGGGTCGGGTCCTGCGCGACACGAGAGCGGTGTTTGACCGTCGTTCCGGCGTGGACATCGCCTTCCACGCCGAGGCCGGTCAACAGCCGAATGCTGGGTCTGGTCGGCTTGGTGAACGAGTACTCGCCATTGCTGTTCACCGCGATCACTGTGCCGCTCATCGTGTTTCGTGTCCCCTCGTTGTCGGAAACGTCGATTCGAGCGTAACCCGGGGCCGTGGGGACTATCGGGTGGTTTTCGACTCACCGAAGGGTATGCCATGAGCAGCCTGACACGATCCAGCGCTTGACCCTGACACAGTGACAACGTCTTCACTGGAGGCAGGAGGTGGTTCCCATGAACTCGACACCAGGACAATCGGTAGATCCGCGGCTGCTCGCCGCGCTGAGCGCGGAGAATGCGTCGACCCGACTGCAGGCCGCGCTGGTCGCGGGCACACATCCCGGCCCGGCGCTGCTCGGGGCCCTGATCGACCGCTGTGCCGTGGAGCCGGACTTCTTCGTCCGCGACATGCTCACCTGGGCGCTGACCAGGCTCCCCGCCGAACTGACCGTGCCCCGGCTTCGCGCCGAGCTGGAATCCGACGGTGCCCAGGCCCGCAGCCAGGCGCTGCACACACTGTCCAAGATCGGCGATCCGACGGTCTGGCCGGCGATCACCCCGGCGCTGCTGCGCGATCCCGACGACGACGTGGCGCGCAGCGCGTGGCGCGCAGCGGTTGTTCTCGTGCCGGACGCCGAGCGCGAGGCGCTGGCCAACGAACTGTCCACCCAATTCGGGCGCGGCGATCGGGAGGTTCGGCGCAGTCTGAGCCTGGCCCTGGCCGGGCTGGGCGAGGTGATCCTCGCGGTACTGCATCGGGCGGCGCGCAGCACCGACCCGCACGTGCGAGCGCACGCGCAGGCCACCGAGCAGTTGCTGCGCGACCCGGACGCCGCCTTCGATCTCGATGTCGACGCGGCGAAGCGGGTCGCGGCGCTCGACGGCGCCCCGTGCTGATCGGCGAGGTGGCGCGGCGTTCGGGAGTCAGCACCCGAATGCTGCGCCACTACGACTCGCTCGGTTTGGTTCGCCCCACCGGGCGCACCGTCGGCGGCTACCGCCAGTACTCCGATGCCGACATCCGCAGCATCTTTCACGTGGAAAGCCTGCGCTCCCTCGGCCTCTCGCTGCGCGAGATCGCCCAGGTACTGGCAGACCAGTCGTTCACGCCGCGGACCTTGGTCAGCGATCTCATCCGACGCACCGAGGAACGGCTGGTGCGCGAGCGCGAACTGCTCGAGCGACTGCGCGCGGTCGAGAACGCCGAGCCCGGAGACTGGCGCGATGTGCTGCGCATCGTCGAACTCGTGCGCACTCTCGGCTCCACCGACCCGCATCGTCGCCTGCAGGCGGTGCTGAATCCGGCCGACAACGAGCCGGTACCGACCGACCTGCTGGCCGCGGCCGTGCTCGCCGAGGCCGAACCCAACATGGCAGGCGCCCTGCGCTGGGCGCTGTCGCGGGCCGGTGACGACGGCCTGGTCGGGCTCGCGACCGGGCTGACCGTCCCCGACGTCGAGGTCCGACGCCGGGCCGTGCTGGCAGTGGCGGAGATCCCGGGCGACGCCGCGACCGAGCTGCTCACCGCCGCGATCGAGGACCCGGACTCCGCTGTCCGCGGCCCCGCCGCCCTCGCCGCCGGTACCCGCGGGGTGACCGCGGCCGAGCCGGTCCTGGTGGCCATGGTGATCGCGGGCACCAACGATGTCGACGCCGGCGAAGTGCTCGGCGCGCTGTCGGAGGACCCGGAATCCGCAGATCGAATTCTGAGCGCGCTGACCGACGCGCTGACCGCACACGAGGACGACGCAGGCATCCGAATCCGGCTCATCCAGGCACTGGTGGAGCTGCCCGGCACCCGCGCGCTCGCGACCTTGCGGGCACTGAGCGCGGACACCGATCACTCTGTCGCCCTCGTCGCCACCGCCTTCGTCGAACTGGTCGACTCCCGGACGACGAGCCAGGATCGCTGACCACAACCGGCGGCCCGCCCGTTCCGGGGAACCACCTTCAACCGGCGATATCGACGCATTCGACACTGTCATTGCGAACCTGGACTACCGACCACCGGAGCGCGACGATGAGACGGGATAGACCGGTCGAATCGCAATGCGTGTTCTGCGCGCCGCGACGTGAGTCTGCCTGCGCTGCAGTCGATCGCGGGCCAGCTCACAGCCCGACAACCCGAGTCCTATCTACACCCGGATCGGCGGGAGGTCCCCGACGAAGCCGAGCGCCCGCCCGCTCACCGACGCGGCATGCAGCCCACGATCACGCACGTGGTCCGAAGAACTCGGCTCGGGCGGCATCGATGCGGGCCTGAGCCTGGGCAGCGCCTTGGAAGCTGACCGCGGCCGATCCGCCACCGGCGATCCCCAAGGCTAGGAGACCGCCGATCACCGAGAGGAGATTCGGCTCGGGAAGGTTGCTCGTATCGCTGGTGGGCTCGACCTCGTGGACCGGAACCGCCGCACCGCCGCCGGGCGCGGACACGGGTGGACCACTTACTCCGCCGGGAGCTGGTGATCCGGGCGACTCGCCGATTCCCCCGGGTGACTCGCCGACTCCCCCGGGCGCCGATCGGACTGGCGGTGCTGCGCCGCCACCGCTGGGTGAGTCGCTGTCGGGTTCGGCAGTATCCGGCTGGGCAGCCTTCGGCTCGGGCGGTACGGGTATGGACGGTGCGCTTGGAGCCGGGGCTTCGGGAGCGGATTCCGGGGCAAGCGCCTGCGGCTCCGGGGCATTGCCGGGGTCCGGGTTGTTGCCTTGGTTACCGCCACCATTTCCCTGGTTGCCGTTCCCGCTGCCAGGGTTCGAGTTGCCGTTGTTGCCCTGATTACCACCACCGTTACCCTGGTTGCCGTTCCCGCTGCCAGGGTTCTGATTCCCGTTGTTGCCCTGATTACCACCACCATTACCCTGGTTGCCGTTCCCGCTGCCAGGGTTCGAGTTGCCGTTGTTCCCGCCATGACCGTGGTCTCCCGGACCCGCGACGAACCGGACGGCGTCGCCGGTGCCGAGGCCACCATCACCCGGAACCTCGGTGGAGCCAAGTCCTGCGACGACAGCGACCTTTTCGCTGGGGCGGACAGTCGGCTGAGCAGCCGCAAGCCCGCCGTACCCGAGGAGCCCGAGAACGCCCGCGGCACCGGCCACCACGGCTGTTCGTCTCATCCGACCGGCCGTCACACGCCCCCCGTCCCGTCCTCGATAACCCAGCTCACACCATTGCGGTCGGATCCGGACCCCCGCGCGTTACGCACCGCCGCACCCGAGGACCGGCCACGGCGCCGCTGAACTCCTCCCGGCGGGTCGATTTGCCCGGCCTTCCTTGGTGCGCATCACCGACGAATCGCCGTACTCGTCCAAGGAGACGCTGGCATTCGCTCGCCTGTCCCGTCAGCTTCGATCCACGCTGCGGGCACCGGCGTGATCTCGGTCAGCGGGGCGCCGGGTAAGGATCCGGGCGAGCTCAACGGTTCAGCAGCGGGGTAGGTCGAATTAGCGTCGGGTGAGAGATGTCTTCATCGTCGGAAGGAACGCGATGACCGTTGTACCCCCGGTAATTTCCGCTGTCGAACTCGCCGCCGCGCTGGACGCGGGTACCGATGTCGTCGTCCTAGAGGTCCGCCGGGATCGGGACACCCTCCCCGCGGGCGCGCGCCTTGCGCTGTCGGACGCGGTGCCTGCCGGGCACCTACCGGGCGCGCACCTCGTCGATTTCGCCGCACTCGTCGGACCACGGACCGACATTTCGGGCAACAGTCCCCTGCCCCAGGAATCGCAGGTCCAGGAACTGCTGGAACAGTGGGGAGTACACGAATCCAGCGTGGTCGCCGTATACAGCCCGGACCATCCGTCCAGCGCGTCCCGCGTGTGGTGGGTGCTGCGATGGGCGGGTCTGGCCGACGTTCGGTTCCTCGACGGCGGCCTGTCCGCATGGCTGGCCGCGGGCCGGGAACTCACCGACACCCGTCCGGCCGGTGGTGGAGGGACCGCGCGGGTGCGGCTCGGATCGCTGCCGACCCTCGACGCCGCGAGCGCCGGTGCCCTCGCCCGCGACGGGCATCTGCTCGATGCCAGGGGAACCGGCGCCTACAACGGTTCCGGTGACGACACCGCCAGCGGCCACATCCCCGGCGCGCACAGCCTGCCGGGCGTCGATAATCTGCGCGACGGCTACCTCGCCGACGCCGACACCCTGCGCGGGCTCTACGCGCCCTATCTCACCGGTGCGCCGATCGGGTCGTATTGCGGCGGCGGCGTGGCCGCGACGCTGGATGTGCTGGCGCTGAGCACAATCGGAGTGACCGCGGCCCTGTATCCCGGTTCGTGGTCGCACTGGACCACCGATCCGTCCCGCCCGATCGCCACAGGGACGCTCCCCGGCTGACCTTTCCACGGCCGAAACGACAAGGGCCGGTTCGCGAATCACGCGAACCGGCCCTTGTCGTTGTCAGCCCTTGTCGACCACCCCTGGCCCACCGGAGAGATCCCCGGTGAACAGGCCCCGAAGCTCCCTCTCCTCGTCCGGGCTCGGAACCCAACGGGTGGCGCTGAGGTTCTCGTCGAGTTGTTCGGGCACGGTGACCCCGGCGATGACACTGGTCACCGTCGGCTGGGCCAACAGCCAGCCCAATGCCAGCGCCGAGGGCGTCACCCCGCGTTCGGCGGCGAACGCGTCGAAGCGTTCGAGCGCGTCCCACGGCGCGGTCTTCAGCAGGTAGCGCTTGAGATTGGTGATCTTCGCGCCCTCCGGCGCGTCACCTGCCCGGTATTTGCCGGTGAGCAGACCGTTCTGCAGCGGGAAATACGGGATGAAGCCGAGCCCGTATTTCCGCAGGGCGGGAATCAGTTCCTCCTCCGGCTTGCGCCAGGTGAGGTTGTATTCGTCGGTGGTGGAGACGAACCGGCTCAGCCCGTGGCGTGCGGCGACGTGTTCGGCGTCGGCGATCTGCCATGCCTTGAAGTTCGACGCTCCGATATACCGGACCTTGCCCGACCGGACCAGCGTGTCCAGCGCCGCCAGGGTTTCCTCGATCGGCGTGTGCGCGTCGGGGAAATGGATCTGGTACAGGTCGATGTAGTCGGTGTTCAGCCGCCGAAGCGAGTCCTCCACCGAGGCGACGATGTATTTGCGCGATCCGGTCAGGGCGTAGCTCGGCCCGCGGTCGGCCAGCAGCGAGCGACCGAATTTCGTTCCGATGATGACGCTTTCGCGCCTGCTGCCCAGCGCCTTGGCGAACAGTTCCTCGCTCAGTCCGGTGCGGTCACCGTAGCCTTCGGCCAGGTCGAAGTAGGTGACGCCCAGATCGATCGCTCGGTCCACGATCGCCTGCACCTGATCGAAGTCGACAGCGCGCATCCCGGAGCGCCCGAACGTGCTAGCGCCGATGCCCAGTTCCGACAGGATCAGTCCCGATCGCCCGAGCGGGCGGTAGCCGGTCGGGATCCCCGTTCCCCACGCCATCAGCCGTTGTCCGTATCGAGCAGACCCTGCAGGGTGTCGGCCTCGTACTCGGTGCGGAACAGACCGCGCCGCTGCAACTCCGGCACCACGAGGTCGACCAACAGGTCAGCGGGGCCGCGGTGATAGGGCGGGAAGAACTGCACGCCGTCGAGCACTCGCTCCACGAAGTTCTCTTCCACCCAGTCGGCGATGGTGGTGGCGTCACCGACGAGGGCGGGCTGGGCGGCCTGCCGGGTGCGCTGCACGTAGTGGTAGAGCTCGCGCAGTGTCAGGTCCTCCCCGATGGAGGAGAGCAGGCGGCGGATCGTCTCGCGGTCGTCGCGGCCCCGGATATGACGCTTCTCCCGGCCCAGCGAGCCGAGGAAGCCGTCGAAGGCGTTGGGCGACACAGTGTCCAGGTCGACCACGTCGGCCACCTTCTCGTTGTCACGCACCCGCGACAGGTCGATGCCAAGCGCGATCGAGAACTGCTCGGGAATCTCCTCGGTGATCTGGAAGTTGTTGACCTGGCGGTAGATCGACTGCGCCTCCCGCTTGGTGCCCGCCAGGTAGAAGGTCGCACCCGGGATGATCTTGAACTTCTCCGGGTCGCGTCCGGCGGCCTCGACCCTGGCCTTCTGCGCGCGGTACTCCTCCTTGCCTCGCTCGATCCCGAGGTACGGCGAGAAGCGCACTTGAGCGAAGTCGGCGCCGTATTGCAGCGATTCCTCCGAGGTGCCCACGTGCACATTCGGGATGCGCTGCTGCACCGGCGGCGGCACGTTCAGCGGCCCACGGACCTCGAAATGCTCGCCCGCGTGCTCGATCCGGTGCCAGGAGTCCGGCTTGATCAGGACGTTCTTCTCGCGATCGTCGAGCAGAAAGTCCTGATCCCAGCTCTCGTAGAGCAGGCGGTTGACCACCTCGGTGAACTCGCGGGCGCGGGTGTATTTGCTCTGCTCGTCCGGGATGGCGTTCTTGCCGTAGTTGAGCGCCGGATCGCCCTGGCGGTCGATGCCGAACACGACATTGAGCGCGGTGCGACCCTTGGCGAAGTTGTCCAGGGTCGCGAGCTGGCGCGCGATGGCGTACGGGTGCTCGAACGAGGAGTTCACCGACACCAGGAACCCGAGGTTCTTGGTCACCGCGGCCGCGTAACCGGCGTAGATGAAGTTGTCCCAGCGATAGATTCGCTGCAGGTGGTCGGGCTCGCTGCCCAGCGCGGAGCCCGCGAAGACATAGTCGAGCTTGCCGCGTTCGGCCGCGCGGGCCACGTCCACGATGACGCTGGGGTCACGCAGGCCGGAGTTGGTGGCCTGCGGCAGCCGCCAGGCGTCGGCGTCCCAGCCGGTGCCGTAGGCGGCAAGGCCGAGCCGGAGTTTTCTGTCGGTCATCGAATATCCTTGGAGGAGCTAGGAATTGCTGGCGAACTGGTTGGGCGGCACCGGCAGGCCGAAGTGCCCGCGGAAGGTGTCGGTGGTGTACTCGGTGCGGAAGACACCCTTGTCCTGCAGGATCGGCACGACCTCACCGGTGAACCGCTCGAGCTGGTCCCACAGGTAGGGCGAGTTGATGTTGAAGCCCTCGGCCGCACCCCGGTCGAACCACTCGATGAGCCGGTCGGCCACATCCTGGGCGGTGCCGATCACCTGGGGGAACCCGCCGCCGATGGCGTTGCGCAGCAGATCGCCCGCGCGCACCGCGCCCTTCTCGACGGTGCGGTCGGTGCGAGCGGCGACGGCATCGAGCAGCTTCCTGCCGTAGTCGTTGAACTGCGCGGCGGTCTCGGTGCTGACGAGGGCGTCGAGTCCGCCCGCACGCAGGTCGACGCCGACCCGCTCCGACAGCGAGCGCAGGCTGCGCACCCCGCGCGGGAGCGGAAAGCGCGACTGCTGGATGGCCGCCCACGCCTCGCTGGTCCAGAACTGCTCGTCCTTGTCGCCGTCGACGGGGTCCTCGTCCAGCGGCAGACCGGCATTGAGGCGTTCGAAGATCTCGACCGCGTCGGCGCGGGTGTCGCCGATGACCGGGGAGATGCCGGGCAGGAAGAAGATCGGGACGTCGTGGCCGTGGATGCGGCGGGCCCGCGCGCGGATGTCGGTGTTGAACTCGATCGAGTCCTCGATGCCCGTGGGTCCGGTGAAGTTGAGTTCGCAATGGCGAGCGGTCAATTCACGCGAGAGTTCCGAGGCGCCCGCGTACAGCAGCGGGATCTGACCTTGCGGCGGCCGGGCCATCGGCAGCGTGCCCGCGACCTGGAAGAACTCGCCCTTGTGCTCGAGCCGGTGCACTTTGGTCGGGTCCAGGTAGTGCCCGGTGCCTTTGTCCTGCAGGTAGGCGCCGTCCTCGATGCTGTCCCACAACTGCCGGATCACCCGGATGAACTCGTCGGCGCGCGCGTAGCGACGCTCGCCACCCAGGTCGGGCAGGCTGAAGTTCTGCGCCGCCAGATCCGAGGCGCCGAGCACCACGTTCCATGACAGACGGCCCTTGCTGAGGTGATCCAGTGAGGCGGTGAGCCGGGCCAGGATGTAGGGCTCGTAGTAGGTGGGATGCGCGGTGACGACGATACCCAGCTTCGAGGTGGTCAGCGCCAATTGCGAAGCGAGCGTGAAGGGTTCGAGCCTGCCCGCATTGTGGGTGGTGCCCCAGTGTTCCTGGTAGACATCGCCGGGCAGGGTGTCGCCGAGGAAGAAGAAGTCGAACTTGGCGTCTTCGACGATCTTGGCGGCCTTGGCGGCGTAGTCGAGCTCGAACGCGTTGGCGGTGGGCGCCTCGGGCAGCCGCCAGCCGCCCCAGTGGGTGCCGTTGAGCCAGTACATATAGCCCAGGTGGAGTTGACGTTTCGCGGGGGTTCCCACGGGACTTCCTTTCGGTGGATCAGACGGAGACGGTCGCCGCGCTCGTGCCGGGAATGGAGGCGAGCAGTTCTTTGACGTAGTCCGTCCGTGGAGCGGTGATGATGTCGACCGCACTGCCTCGCTCGACGATGTCGCCGTGGTGCAGCACGAGAATCTCGTCGGCCATCTCGGCGATCACGCCGAGATCGTGGGAGATGAACACGTAGGTGAGCGAGAGATCGTGTTGCAACTCGACCAGCAGGTCGAGGATCTGACGCTGAACGGTGACGTCGAGCGCGGAGACCGGCTCGTCGAGGATCACCAGTTCCGGGTCCGGCGCCAGGGCCCGGGCGATGGCCACCCGCTGACGTTGACCGCCCGACAGTTCGGCGGTGTAGCGATCGGCGACGTCGGCCGGCAGGCCGGTGCGGTCGAGCAGCTCGGCGACTCGGCGGCGGCGCGTGTCCCGGTCGCCGATCTTGTGACCGCGCAACGGTTCCTCGATGATGGCGCCGATGGTGGCGCGTGGGTTCAGCGAGGCGAACGGGTCCTGGTAGACCATCTGGACCTTGCGGTAGAGCGAGCCCTGCCCCGCCCCACGCCGATGGTGCACGACCGGCTCGCCCGCGACCTCGATGGTGCCGGAGTCGGGGGCGCCGAGTCCTGCCAATAGCCGGACCAGAGTGGTTTTGCCGGAACCTGATTCGCCGACGACACCGAGGGTGGTGCCGCGGCGGACCTCGAAGGAGGCGTCGGCGACAGCGGTCACCGATTCCTTGCCTCGATGTGCGACAAAGGTTTTGCGCACGTTCTCGGCTCGCACCACGATCGGCGCCTTGCTCGTGGTGGTGCCGAGTTGTTCCTGTCGCCGTGCCGCCGCGGCGGCGCCGTCGAACCCCAGCGACGACGACCGCAACAGCGCGGTCGTGTACGCGTCGCCGGGATCGGCGATCACCTCCGCGGCCCGCCCCGACCGCACCAGACGGCCGTCTTTCAGCACCGCGATCTCGTCGGCCCGCTCGGCGGCGACGCCGAGGTCGTGGGTGATGAGCAGGATCGACAGGCCCTCGTCGGCGACCAGTTGGCTCAGCAGGTCCAGGATCCGCTTCTGCACGGTCACGTCGAGCGCGGTGGTCGGTTCGTCGGCAACGAGCAGACCCGGGCCGGTGGACATGGCCGCGGCGATGAGCACCCGCTGGCACATGCCACCGGACAGCTCGTGGGGGTAGGCGTGGAAGACCTTGTCCGGGTTGCGAAGTCCCACCTTGGCGAACAGATCGAGGACCCGTTCGCGCCGCTCGGCCTTGGTCGCCAGCCGGTGCGCGCGCAGCGGCTCACCGGCCTGCACGCCGACCGGCAGCAGCGGATTCAGTCCGAGCAGCGCGTCCTGCGGGATGTAGCCGATCTCGCGACCACGGATGGCGCGATACTGCTTCTCGGCCAGGCCGTTGAGTTGCCTGCCGCCGAACAACACGCGCCCACCCGCGACCCGGCCGTTCTCGGCGAGCGTTCCGGTGACCGTGCGCGCGAGAGTGGACTTGCCGGAACCGGATTCGCCGACCAGGGCCAGGACCCGGCCCGCGCTCAGGCTCAGGTTCACCCCGTCGACCACTCTGGCCGGGGGCCTGCCCGGCACGTCGAAGTCGACGACGACGTCCTCGAGGCTCAGCAGGGCACCGGTGTCGGTGACGGACGGCTCAGGCGACGACACTGGTTCTCCCTCGGTTCAAGGATCGGCCGATCCGGTAGACGGCGACGACCGAGACGGTGATGACGAGTCCGGGTAGCAGACTCAGCCACCACTGGGTGGCGATGAAGGTGCGCCCCTCCGCGACCAGCAGCCCCCATTCGGGAGTGGGTGGCGGTGCGCCGAGTCCGAGGAAGCTCAGCGCGGCGACGGTGAGGATCGCCGAGCCGATCTCCATGGTCGCGGCGGCCAGGACCGAGCGCGAGGAATTGGGCACGACGTGGCGGAACAGTCGATAGGCGTAGCCGTGCCCGGCGAACACCGAGGCCTCGACGTATTTCGAACCCGAGACCTTCAGCACCTCCGAGCGCATGAGCCGGGCGAATCCGGCCGTGCTGTTGATGCCGATCGCCACCGCGATGTTGACCACGCCGTGGCCGAGCGCGGAGATGATGGCCAGCGACACGATCAGGCTCGGCACCGCCAGCATGATGTCCATGACGCGCATGAGCACGCTGTCGACCCAACCGCCCACCGACCCGGCGACCAGCCCGACCAGCGCGCCGCTGACCAGGCCGATGAGCACGGCAACGACCGCGGCCTGCACCGACAGTGAGGTGCCGTGGATCAGCCGGGTGAACTGGTCACGGCCGAGATCGTCGGTGCCGAACAGGTGGTCCGGGCTCGGTGCCAGCAGCAGGGCGTCCGCGTCCTGCGCCAGCGGATCGCCGGAGGTGAACACCCGGGGCGCGACCGCAGCGACGAGCATCAGCACGACCCACACGTAGGCCAGCAGCAGACTCGGTGATCCCGCGATGTGGCGCACCCAGCGCCCGGCCGCGGCGGACCGACCGCGCGCGGCGGTGCCGTCGGCGGGTTCGGCGACGAGATCGGGCAGGGCTTCGACAACACTCATCAGGCGTCCAATCGGATTCGCTTGTCGATGACCGGATAGATCAGGTCGACGACGAGATTGACCGTGACGAAGATCAGCGCGCTCGCGGTGACTGCGATCAGCACGATCGGCATGTCCCGGCCGTCCACCGCGTCCACGATGAGCCGACCGACACCGAGCCGGGAGAACACCGTCTCGGTGAGTACCGTGCCGCCGACCATCACGCCGACAGTGGTGCCGAGCGCGGTCACCACCGGCAGCGCCGAGGCACGCAGCGCGTGCCGCACGACCAGATCGAAACGGCTCAGGCCCCAGTTGCGCGCGGTCTCGATATACGGCGAAGTCAGCGCGGCACGCAGATTGACGGTGAGCAGCTGCGAGATCTGCCCGCCACCGGCGATGGCGATCGACAGCGCCGCCACCACCAGCCCCAGGGTCGTCTTGTCACCGAACGCCTTGATCCAGTGCAGCTGGAAGGCGAAGATCTGCACCGCGACCAGAGCCACGATGAACGGGGGCAGCGACACCGCGACCGGCGGCAGCGAGATCAACAGCTCGCGTGCCCACTTCCAATCGATCAGCTCGATCACCACCGAGAACGTGACACCGAGGATCACCGCGAGCACCAGCCCCAGCAGCGCCAGTTCCAATGTCTTGCCGAAGGATTCGAAGAAGACCTCGGTGGCCGGGCGGCGCTGGTAGATGCTCTCGCCGAAGTCGCCGCGCAGCGCGCTGGTGAGCGCGTCGAAGTACTGCACGTACAGCGGCCGGTTCAGCCCGAGCAGTTCGCGTTGTTCGGCGAGCATCTTCTCGATGTCGCCGCCGCCGGCGCCCATGGTGAGGCCGCCCGCGGCGTCGCCCGGCACGATGTACAACAGGAAGAACGCTCCCGTGAACGCGCCCCAGACCACGACGACGGCGTAGAGCAGCCGCCGCAGGGCGTACCTCACCAGGGTCATCGCTGTCCCTACCGCTCGAGCCAGGTGTTGTACAGGTACTGATCCAGGCCGACGGCCTGCAGACCGTGCACGCTGGGCTGGAAGGCCCACACATCCACGTCGTTGACCACCGGGATCACATACGCCTCGGAGACCAGCAGCTCGGCGGCGCGATCGACGATCTTCTGCCGGGCGTCCTTGTCCAGGACGGTGTTCTGTTCCTGCAGCAGCTTGTCGACCTCGGTGCCGTCGGGCAGGAAGGACCGGTTCGATCCGGTGATCTTGCCGTAGTTCGCGCGCAGGACATCCGGGTCCGGCGTCGAGTGGTACCAGTAGGCGATGTCGTACTCACCCGAGAGCAGCTTCTTGTTCGCCTCGGCGGCCAGCGGCGGATCGAGCACCAGATCGACGCCGATCTTGCGCCACTGGCTCTGCAGCACCTGCCAGGCCGCGGTGTCCTGCGGCGCACGCAGCGACAGCCGCTCACCCGCGGCGTTGACGCGGATGCCGTCGGCGCCGACTGTCTTCCAGCCCGCCTCCTCGAGCAGTCCGATCGCCTTGGCCTGGTCGTATTTCAGGAAGCGGCTGACATCGGTGAAGTACGGATTGGCCTCGCTCAGTGGACCTTTGGCCGCCTGGTCGTAGCCGTTGGAGACGATCTTGACGAACTCGTCGCGGTTGAGGCCCACCTGCAGCGCCTGACGCACCCGCACATCCTTGAGGAACTTCGAGGAGGTGTTCACCGGCAGTTCGGTGCCTGTGGCGGGGTTCAGCGTCTTGGAGATGGTCAGGCCGGCGGCTTTCAGCTGGTCGACGTACTTGCCGTTGACCCAGTAGATGAACTGCAGCTCGTCGCCGCCGATGACCGCGCCGTTGCGCACCGAGTCCTCGGGGATGACCTTGTAGACCACCTCGTCCACATGCGCAGGCCCGGTCCGCTTGAAATAGGCGGGCGCCCAGTTGTATTCGGGACGCTTCTTCAGCACGATCTGCTGGTTGGGCACGAACTTGTCGAGATAGAACGGTCCGGAACCGTCGACCGATTTCTGTCTGTCGGCCACCGGCAGCGCGGCGGTCTTCGCCGAGACGATGCCCGCGTGTGCCCGCGAAAGGCTGGTCAGGAACGCCGCGTTGGGCTTCTCGAACTCGACCACCACCTCGTATTCGGAGGGGATCGTGATCGTGCGGATGCCCTCGACGATGGTCTTGGCACTCGAGTGGATACCGGGCCGGTTCAGGCTCTCGAAGTTCTGTTTCACCACCTCACCGGTCAGCTTGGTACCGTCGTGGAACGTCACGTCCTGACGCAGCTGGAAGCGGTAGACGCGAGCGTCGGTGACCTCCCACTTGGTGGCCAGCCACGGCTCGAGTTCCTTGGTGTCGGGGTTGTAGAACACCAGCGAGTCCGACAGGGCGCGCGCCACCGTGCGCCAGGTCTGATTGACCACCGCCGCATCGACACCGTTGTTGTCGCTGGACAGCCCGATATTGAGGGTGCCGCCTGACTGCGGCTCACCCGATCCGTCCCCGCCCGACGATCCCCCGCCGCACGCGGTCGCCACCAGTGACACGAGTGTCACCGCGACGGCTACCCGCCATCCTCCCCTCTTCCGTCCGACAGACAACTCCGACTCCTTCCGCACGCTGAACCTGACGAGTGACCTCCTCGACAGGTGGAAGTGGCGCCCCTGGCGCCACATCGACTCGGTGCCGCACTCGGCCGTACGTTCAGGCCAGAGGCGAAGCACGCAACAGTCCGGAGAGAAACCGGGTCGACTGGATCCACTTCCGGCGGCTCGGCGCAAACAGGTGGTCCTGTGCGCGAGCCACCCGAAAGCGATCGCTCTCAGAACGTAGACGCACCGGTCAGCGGGCGAAATGGTTTGCGTCAGGGGTGTTTCTAATGCCGTTGGCTATCGCCGGGCATTCGTTATCCGGGGAAGGTACGGCTTTCGGAACCGACGTCCTCGGTGCCGCTCAGTGATGGAAGAGCCGCAGCCCGGTGTGCACGAGGTCGATGCCGTGTTCGCGGCAGGCGTCCTCGACATCGGAGGAACGAATCGACCCGCCGGGTTCGGCGATATAGGAAACGCCGTGGCGGGCAGCGTGGTCGACATTGTCGCGGAAGGGCAGCGCTCCGTCGGAGACGAACGAGATGCCGGTTCGTCCACGCAGCCACGCGGACCGCTGGTCGGGGGCGAATTCGCCTGCGGGCGCGGTCAACGCGGCGGCGAGGCGTTCGGTCTCGTCCGGGGTCAGGTCGCCTTCGATGAAGCGGACCTGCCAGTTGATGCGGTCCTGACGAGTAGTGCCCGAAGCGAACTCGAGCGCACGAACCACCGGATGCCGCCGCAACCACCAGGTATCGGCCTTCGCGCCGGCCAGTCGGGTGCAGTCGACCCGCGACTGCTGGCCCGCGCCGATGCCGAGCGCCATACCGTCGTGCAGGTAGGCCACGGAATTGGACTGGGTGTAGCGCAGCACCACCAGGCCGAGCAGCAGGTCGCGCACCGCGCCCTCGGGTAGCTCGGTTTCGGCTGAGGCGAGCAGCTCACGCGAGATCGGCACCGCGTCGCGCTCCTGGGTCAGGCGTACCCCGAACACCTCGCGGGACTCCCGATCCGGAAGTGCCACGGAGTCATCGGCTTCGATCACCACGAAGCGACCGTTCTTCTTCCTGCTCAGTTTCTCGACGGTGCCCGGTGCGAAGCCGGGTGCGATGATCCCGTCGCAGATGACGCGGGACAACACATCAGCGAGTTCGTCGTCGACCGGGTGCGAGACGGCAGCGAAATCCCCGTACGACGACTTCGGATCGCCGTCACGGGCACGCACATAGGCACTGGTGAGATCGCCGACCGTCTCGCCGACCCCATAGAGCTCGGTGATGACCTCGTCGAGCTGCCCGGCCACGGCCGCACCGGCGGGCGAGACGTGTTTGAACGACGCGGCCGCCGGTGTGTCGAGAGCCAGCGCGGCCTCACGGACGAGTTGCCAGGCATTCAGCGCGTCGAGCAGATTGATGAACGACGGCTCACCGTTCACCAATCTCACGGGCCAACGGTCCGGAACCACCGGTGCGGACTCGGCGGTTCGCTGCTGCGGGTTGATGCCGTAGCGGAGCTCCACGTTGCGCCTCCTCGGAAAACACCGCTGCTGGGCGGCTCACTTTCGACAGTCCTGGTGAAAGTGACTCTAGGCCAAGTCCTGAAAGGCAACCATTCCAACAGGAAACCGCTGGGGTGCAACAACTCTCGGCACCGCGTGTCATCCCACTGAACAGGCCCCTGACTGGACCGCTGACGATGTCGACACCGCCATCGTCGCCCTGCTCAGCGGATTGTGCGCCGATTCAGAACGCCGCCCTCATACGACAGAACAACGTTGCCCAAGGCAGGGCGCCACCGAGGTCGGGGTGAGGCCACAGTCCGACCCGTATGAAGCTGCGTGGCGGTCAGAGTCTGTGCGCGATTCGGGCCGACTGAGGGATCATTTCGCTTGGGCTGCTTAGCTGTAGCCATGGGGATGGGAACGAACGCAGACAGCTGGCGGGATGACACGCGCACGTCGTACAACAACATCGCAGATAGTTATGCGGACCTGACGAGTCAGCTTCTGGATGAAACACCTGAAGAGCGCGCAATCCTGGCGTCGTTCGCCGATCTGGTGCGGGCTCAGGGCGCGGGACCAGTTGTGGATGTGGGATGCGGGACGGGACGGATCACCGCTCACCTGAGTCAACTGGGCGTCGACGTGTTCGGAATCGACCTGTCGCCCGCAATGATCGAGGTGGCCACACGTGATCACCCCGGCCTGCGATTCGATCTCGGCTGCATGACCAATCTGGCTCTGGCCGATGCCTCGATGTCCGGCCTTCTTGCGTGGTACTCGCTGATCCACATCCCGGACAGTGAGATCCGTTCGGTCTTCACACATTTCCAGCGAGTGATTCGGCCCGGTGGTCCGCTGTTACTCGGCTTCCACGTCGGAGACGAGTCGCAGCTGCTGACCCAGGGCTACGGCGGGCGCCCAATGAACCTCTATGTCCATCGTCGCCAGCACATCCAGATGCACGCGTGGCTCGAGAACGCCGGCTTCGTTGTCGATACATACAGAACTCTCAGCTCAGCTGAGAGCAAACTCGGGGGAATCATCCTCGCGCACCGTCAGGTCGCCGATCCCGAAAGATGATGGCTCCATTCTCAGCCACTCGACGGATCCAGTAGGTTCAACAGTTCAAGCAACGAGCTGCCCTTAAGATTGCATCGCGCCGTAGAAGTTGACGTTCTCGCAGTGCGCTGAGCTGGTGTGGGCGCGTCGTCGATCCCCCACTCGCTCGCGCATCTGCTCGATTGTGAGCATGTAATACTTTGTGTTCCAGATGATTACGGCCTTCGGTTACGAGAGTCGGGCGCCAGACATGCTCGGTTTCCTCCTCTAGGTGCCGTGCCCGGATCGGGTCTGGTGCGCCCAGATCAAAAGCTGCAATCCAGGTCGTCCGCACACTGGGAGCCGAGGTGGTCACCACCGCGTGGGCAAGGGATCACGACCCGGGATACCGATGTCGCCGCCGACAAACTGAGTCATCCCAGGCCTGTTTGCGGTGCCGCTGTGTCCTCGTAGAAATGGTGCGACACTTGCGGCTGACCGAGTTCGGATCGCACAGAGTCGACGAACTGCTCGAAGGCTCGACGAGCGGGAATCCGATCGCGACTCCAATCGTCGGCGCTGAACATCTCTCGACCCGCGTTCTCGTGGAGAGTGATCAATGACCGATCGAGGTTCGTTGCCGTCGCCACAGCACCACGTGAACCGTGAAACCACACTGCGCTGAGGGCGTCGTGCCAGAAGTGGTTGCCTTGCACGTTGATCGTTCGGACCATCTCCGCGAAGTCCTCACTGTTTGGGTCGGCGAAGGCGACGCGTTGGGCGTC
Source organism: Nocardia salmonicida (assembly GCF_036142455.1). NCBI lineage: Bacteria > Bacillati > Actinomycetota > Actinomycetes > Mycobacteriales > Nocardiaceae > Nocardia > Nocardia salmonicida. Next base: position 2,146,188 of record NZ_CP108014.1, on the reverse strand, counting down.
GTCGTAGCTGGTCCGGAAGGCCTCCGCCAGACGCTGGTAGCTCGCGATCCGCTGATCGCGGTACCAGCGTGCCGATTCTGCGCGACTGTCCCACAACCGGCCAACGGCCACGCCGATGATCGCCGCCATGGCTGCCAATATTGCAATGGTCACTGATCCCCCGATCGTTCAAATCAACCATACGTACGATGATGCAGAACGACGAGCTAGATCCGAATATTCAGGCGATCGAATTCTGGGCAGCAACCGAGTAGTGAGACGACCGCACCCTCCTTGTCTCCCAACGCATTTCGATACCAAATTTCCGACGCTGATTATCCCCCCTTCTCTGATCTCGGTGTTGCCGCCGAGGCAGACCAGTCGACTCGACCGCGTAGGTGCGGACAAGATCTTCATCGGTCAATTCCTCTCGGCCAGAAACGATCAGTGTGGCGCGGGAGGCACGTATGTCTCGGCGTGCTGTACCAGCTCGATTCCGGCGCGGTAGTTTCGGCGAACGATCAAAGCAGCGATGACTGTCCCGATCAGCACGAACAGTCCGGTGTCGCCGGATAGATACTCGGTCACGACGACAGGGTGCTTGGTCTGCACGAGGTAGCCCGTCAGCAGCGCGAAGGTCCAGTTGTGCGCCCAGTGAGCCAGTACCGCGGGCCACATACTCGCCGACGCGATCCGGAGATATCCGAACAGGAACGAGAACGCCACCGCGCTGGCCGTGAACAGCAGCAGCGTGGCTACGCGGTTGCCCTCGGAGTGGTAGTACGGCGTGAGCAGGATGTAGGGCAGATGCCATGCGGCCCAGACGACACCGACGACCAGCATCGACGCGCTCACACCCCATCGCTGCACGCGTGGCTGCAGGTAGCCGCGCCATCCGATCTCCTCGGTGAACGCGAGAATCGGACCCGAGATCGCCATCGCGACAGCGGCGGAGACGAATTCGGAATCGGGTTCGGTGAAGCTCGCATACCCGAGCACAACCACGGCGACGGCGGCAGCGAGGGAAACGAGCATGCTCGATCCCACTGCCAACGCCCACCAAGGCCTTCCCGCACGCAGCATTCCCAGCCGTTCCCATCCCCGCCTGCTCCATCCCTCACGAGTGACGACGAGCATCATCACCAGGGTTACCAGTAGCGGAGACAGCGCCAAGACGAGACCGCCGGCGACATTCGCAGTGGCGAGGGACATCCCCAAGACCGCTGCTATGAAAATCGCGGCGAGGCGGCCGTCGGACAGCCCATCCGTCATCGAAACTGTCTCCCTTCTGACTGCGTCGCGAGCAGTTTCGCGTGTCCACACCGGTTGGGCATCCAGGTAAACCCGGATGTCGACCCTGACATCGACATCGGATGCCCTGTGTTAGGTGATCCGTCGTCGTTCATCTCCTGAAACGGTCCGACGAACGACCCACCGAGCCCGTTGTGCTTTGCCCGAACAGCCGCCCATCAGGTCCTCTGCCCGAAGTCGTAGTCGAGGTGCCCGGTTGTCACTCCCCAGGGCGACGCGACGGTACGGTCGGAAATCTTAAGGTGAGCGCATGGTGGACGAAGGGCTCGTGCGTTGGTGGCGGGCGCATCCGATGTCAGCCGACGCGGTGACCGCGTTCGCGCTGCTCGGCGTGTGCGTGCTGATGGGTCTGCTCGTCAACGGCGGGGTCGTGTACTTCGGGCTCACGGTGGCGTTACTGGTGCCGCTCATGTGCCGGCGGCGGTGGCCCTCGGCCACGGCGGCAGTGGTCGCGCTGGTGGCGGGTGCGCAATGGCTGACCGTGCGCGACACCATCGGCGCGCTACCCGCCGATCTCGCCGTGCCGATCGTCATCTATACCGTCGCGGCACACGGCGGCCGCAACGCAGGCAAGCTCGCGCTCGTCGCGGGGCTGGGTGGGGCCGTGCTCGGTGGCTGGAGCTGGCCGCAACTGCCCATGCCCACAGTCGCCCACCTACTGGTCGGGTCGGCGCTGGCGGGAACTGTCGCGGCAGCCTGGCTCGGTGGGGCATGGCAGCGGTCACGACAGGGTGAGTTCGCCGCACTGGCGCGGCACGCGGCACTGCTCGAGCGAGAAGGCGAACAGCGCACACGACTTGCTGTGCTCGAGGAACGCACCAGGATCGCGCGCGATCTGCACGACATCCTGGCCCATTCGCTGGCGGTGATCATCGCTCAGTCCGACGGCGGTCGCTACGCGGCGCAGGCCGAACCCCGTCGTGCGATCGATGCGCTGCTAGCCATCGGCGACCACAGCCGAGCTGCGCTCGCCGACACCCGCCGTGCCATCGGCATCCTGCGGGAAGACACCCACGGTGAACCGAACCCGGCGCCCACCCCGGGCATCGCCGAGCTGACAGACCTCACCGACGACCTGTGCGCCGCGGGACTGTCGGTCACCCTGGCCCTCGATCTGCCCGCTGATCCGCTCGACACCGGGCTGGGACTACTCGCCTACCGCATCGTGCAGGAGGGCTTGACCAATGTTGTCAAACACGCGGGTCCCACAGCGCGCGCCGAGGTCTCGGTACGCGCCGATGCCAGGTGGCTGCGAGTCGACGTCGCCGACGACGGCCACGCCGGGTCGACCCGCAGTCCGGGCGGATTCGGCCTGATCGGGATGCGCGAACGGGTCGAGTCCTACGGCGGTACCGTCACTCTCACCCAACGCGACGGCGGACACCACCTGGCAGCCATAATTCCTCTGACGGGGGATCGATGATCCGAGTTCTGTTGGTCGAGGATCAGGCGCTGGTGCGTGCCGGGTTCCGCATGGTCGTGGACTCCCAGCTCGACCTGACGGTGGTCGGTGAGGCGGGCGACGGATCGCAAGGCGTCGCTGCGGCTGCGCGGCTACGCCCGGATGTGGTCGTCATGGATGTGCGCATGCCCGGCACAGACGGTATCGAAGCCACCCGCCGCGTCCTGGCACTTCCCGAACCCCCACGCGTGCTGGTGCTGACAACCTACGACCTCGATGACTACGCCATGGCCGCTGTTCGAGCCGGTGCGAGCGGCTTCCTGCTCAAAGACGCACCGGCCGAACAATTCCTGTCCGCCTTGCGTGCGGTGCACGCCGGTGACGCGGTGTTGGCCGCCTCGACCACCCGTCGATTACTCGGTCGCCTTGCCCCGCCCGTCGACCCCGCCGCACGCCAGCTGGTGGACGCCCTCACGGCCCGCGAGAGCGAGGTACTGCGGGTCATGGCGCGGGGCCTGTCCAATGCCGAGATCGCCGCAGAACTCGGCATCGGCGAGGGAACGGTGAAAACCCATGTGCGCCATATCCTCACCAAGCTCTCGGCCAGAGACCGAGTACGGGCGGTGATCGTGGCGCACGAAGCAGGGCTCGCCGGTCATGGTTCGGCCCGGTCGCAGGTCGTGTCGACGGACGGCAGGACACCGTCCAGGAGGTAGGCCGTCACGGCGTCATCGATACAGGCCGACCCGTCGAACAGATACACACCGTGCCGGAACGCCGGTCGCAAGGTCAGCGACCGCGCCGCAGGCATGACCGCCCGCAACGCCCGCAGCCCCGCGGACGGTGCGACCGGGTCGCCGTCGGCGCCGACAAGCAGCGCCGGGACCTGGTTGCCGATATCGGTCGCCGGCTCGTTCGACGACGCGGGCCACATCGCACAGGGGCCGAGGTGGCGTGCCAACGCGCCGAACAGAGGCTCCTGGGCGCGATGCCGCTCGATGTCGACGAAGTAGTCCTCCACCGCGCGGGCCGGACGGTCGGCGCACTGATTGGCGACCGTTGCGCTGAAACCGAACTCGGGTGTCACGCCGGTGTCGGCGTAAAGGGCGAGCTTGATCGCCAGAGCAGGCGGCGGCTCGACCTGCACTCCCCGCGATGCATCGATCAATGCCCGGATTTGACTGCCGAAGGCGATGTACGACTCGGCGGAGTCGTCGACGGTGAGCAGTAGGCCGGGGATCAGGTCGGCGGTCACGGTGACCCCGGCAAGACTGATCGGCGCGTGGCGCACGCGCTCGATGAGGTCGTCCACCTCGCCCAGCACCGCTGCGGAGGTCGTTCCGAGACCGAGGTCCTGCGCGGCGGCCCATCGAGCCCAGTCTTCCAAGGCGGCAGCATCGGCGGGCGCGGTGTCGCGAGTGAGATCGGGCCCGGCGGCACGGGGATCGAGCGGGCTGTCGAGAACGAGGCGATCGACGTGCTCACCGAACATCTGCGCATACACCGCACCCAGATAGGTGCCCCACGACCAGCCCAGATACGACAGCGATGGTTCGCCGAGCAGCGTCCGCAGGAGATCAAGGTCCCGCGCCACCGTGCGTGTGGACGCGTGTGGCAACAGTTCCCGCCAGGGTGCGCACCGCATGGCCAGATCGCGTGCAGCGGCGGCGGCGCGATCGAATCCGGCACGGTCGCCTGGCGTCGTCTGCGCCACCCTCAGGTACTGGCTTGTCGGCCAACCACATTCCAGCGGGGTGCTGGCTCCGAAGAATCGTGGATCGAAGCCGACCACGTCGTAGCGCTCGGCAACATCCGGTGCGCCATGACCCCCTTCCGGTCCATCGATCAGTATCGCAACCCCATCGCGAGACGGTCCCGGCCCACCCGTCTCGACCACGAGGGTGCCGAGGCGCCGTGCGGGGTCACTGGCGGGACGACGTGCCACCGCTACGGTGATCGTTTTCCCGGCCGGAGACGCGTAGTCCAGGGGCGCGCTGAACTCACCGCACTGAGCACCCACAGCAGCCAGCCGCCGCCCGACCTCGTCGTCCGCGCCGGTCTCGCAGTCGTGCCATGCGATGGCCTGGTCGTGGAAATCGACCTGGCGCCCGGCCTTCGGGGCGGAAATTTCGACAGGTCCGCACCCGGCGATCGCGACGGCACACACCATCGAGGCCACCATCGCCACAGCGAATTCGTTTCTGGAGATAATCACAGGTAGACGGTATTTTCCGGCGGCCCTCCCGGTCGTCTACCGTCGGAACGAGATCGGCTCCGCCGACCTACTCCGGAAAGAACAGAGCAGCAGCGCGATGCGCTCGGCCCACCGGCCTGAGGCGAGGTCGTCGCTGAGGCCCCGCACCGCTCGACGCTCGGCCTCCTGCCCGACCCTCGTCCAAGTCGAAACCGCCCGGCGCGCATGTTCCTCCGAATACACCTTCGGTCGGCGCCAGTACGCCTCGAAGAGACCGTCCGTGCAATCCCATGGAATGGGCACCGGCTCCGCGACAGCACCGATCTGCTCGGCCATTGCCGCCAGTGAGGGAAAGTCTGCGAGAAGGTCCCCGAACTCGGGCAGATAGTCACGAGTCAGCCAGAACCGATCCTGCCAGCCTGGCTCGCAGGCATCGAACGTGAGCACCACCACGCGACGAGCCACACGCCGCATCTCGCGCAGACCGCCGATGGGGTCGCGCCGATGATGGACGGTGGACACCGCCATCGCCACGTCGAAGGACTGGTCGGCGAACGGCAGACTCTCGGCCGCGGCAGCCACGCACGGCGCCGAGCCAGCGGGGCGCTGCGCGCGCTGACCGCCGACGGTTCTACCGCGGTCACATCCCGATCGTAGGGCTCGTAGGATCCGGTTCCTGCCCCGACGTTGAGCACCGTCTGCGCGTCCCCGAGCCCGTCCCAGATCTGCGCGGCGATCCGGGGGTCAGTACGCCGCGACGGATCATCGACCAGGTCCGCTATCTCCCGCAGCCCGAAACCCAAGCGTCGGTACGCCAGTACCTCGCGTAGCCGCTCCACGTCGTCTGCTGAGTAGGCCCGGTAGCCGGCTGCGGTTCGCGTCGACGGCTGTACGAGCCCGATCTCGTCGTAGTGATGCAAGGTGCGAACGCTCACGCCCGCCAACTCGGCCACGCGTCCCACGGTCAGGTGCTCCTCCACGGCACCGACTATGGGGCCTGACGCCACGTGAGGGTCAAGCGCCGCCATCTCGCGGCGCGACGCGTTGCCCCGACAGCGGGGGCCGGTGGTGGTGGCTGGCCGTCGTATCGAAAGTCCAGGAGCTTCCCGGATTTGCGAACCGACATCCTTGTGATTGCCACGTCAACTTGAGGATTGAATGACACGATCACTCGCATGATTCGAATCGTCGGCGTTGTCCTATCCGCCGTGCTGATCATGTTGGTGGCCCTGGTTAGCAGCAGGCGCCGCAGATTCGTCGGCACTACGACGAGTTCGCCAGCGGTGGGGGTGACTGCGCCGACGACTCGCCCTTCTCCCCCACGGCTCGCCGTCGAAGTGGTTCCGAAGACGAGGTGGGGCGCCGACTTGCGGTCGGAGTTGTCCGCGAGGGAGTGGAAGCGGCTTCGAGGGATCGTGTGCGAGGCGGCAGGCAACCGGTGCGAGATCTGCGATGGTGTCGGGCGGCGGGCTCCGGATTGCAACGAAGTCTGGGAATACGATGACCAGCAGCAGATCCAGCGGTTGGTCCGGCTCGAGGCGCTGTGCCCGGATTGCCATGCCGTCAAGCACATAGGCCGGGAGTATGCCGGTGACCGGGGAGAGCAAGCCCGCAGTCACCTGGCCGAGGTGAATGGTTGGACCCCGACGCAAACCGATCTCTATCTCGAGGAGCAGTTCGAGCAATGGCGTGTCCGCTCCGAGAAGGAGTGGACAGTCGATCTTTCCGCTCTCTCGCAATATGGTCCTCCGTTGCCGCCATCGACCCGGAGAAAGCGTTGCGCGAGCTGCGCCGAACTCTTTCCCCCGGACCAGCTGACGGCCGTCGAAGCGAAGCGATTGCTCTGCGAGGACTGCTCGAAGGACGAGTCGGCTGGCTCGAGCTAGCGACGTAACCCAGCACCCGACGGGTCTCAAGGGCTGTTTTCGGCTCAGCGAGGGGTCGGGCACTGCCCTTCGTAGCGGCTCAAACCCAGACCGCTGGCCTTCTTGCTGCGGCCGACGGGGCCGTTCTTGGCAGAGCGGACCCAGGCGCCGTTGGTGTCGAGAACGGGCATGCGTTCGCTGAAAGCTCGGCTGTAGTAGATGGTGCCGTCGACGGTGAGAATGCCGTCGCGAACGTCGATGTGGGCGACAGTGGCCCAGAACGAGCTCTTACCGTTGCCGATGATGACGGTGATCTGGTCGGCGTCCTTGTCGGGCAGACCGTCGGGGCCGGGACGCCCGTAGCGGACACGGACTCGGGGATTGCCGAATTTGTCGATGGCGCCCGCTCCGTTGTCCACGGATTGGTAGACGTTGAGGAGCAGGTCGCCGTTCTCGGTGGGGCGGACGGTGACCTGTTCGGTGGCGGGGAGGTTGTTCGCGCCGGGACCGCGGGTGTCGCCCTGGTGGTGGATGAACGGCCACTGCGTGATGTCGCCCTGGTGCCCCTTCTCGCCGCTGAGGACCACGTAGTCGCCGGTGATCTCGTTGCGGCAGAAGAAGTACACGTCCAGGTCGCCCGTGCCGAACTCGGTGACGCGACCGTTCGCGTCGTATTTCGCGCCGCGCCCGTCCCATTCGAGGCCGACGGTCAGGACATAGCCGGGATCGCCCTTGCGCAGGTCGATGGTGGCGCGGCGATCCGGCGAATCCTTGGTCAGCACGACATCGACCTTGCGCAGATCGACCGACGGAGCGGGTGGCGTAACACGCTGGGGTGCAGGCACTTCGGTCACATTCGAAGGCGCCTCGACCGGTTCTTCCTCGGCATCGACGACGATGCCGTGATCGGTCGCGAACGCCGCCAGCCCGGCGCTGTAGCCCTGCCCGATCGCGTCGAGCCGCCACCCGCTCCCCCGGCGATACAGCGCGACAGCTTGCAGCACCGTCTCCGAGTCCAGACCCGGTGGCACGAAACTCACCGATTGACTCGCACCGACAGCCGAGACCCGCAGACCGGTGACCGCGCCGAACCGAATCCCCTGTGCCTCGGTGCTTCCGGTGATCACCACGCGATGGATCTCGGCGGGCAGCGCCGAAAGATCTACCGCGACAACAGCATCGGACTCCAACCGAACACCCGACACCGCCGGATTGTTGAAGAACACGAAGTCGGCATCGGAGCGCACCTTACCGTCGGCGGTCAACAACACCGCGGCGATGTCGACGGCCCCGGCCGGGCTGTCGAGATCCAGGCGCACCGTGTACTGCCCGTCGACGAGATCGGTCTTGGACCCTTTGGAAACCTCGACCATCGTTGCCGCACTCCCACTCATGATTCCGCCCCTCCGCCAGTCGACTGAGCCCCACGGTACCCGCAGGGACTGCCGACGGTCCCGCACTCGATAACCGGCCCGGACCTGTGGGTATGACCAACCCCTATCGGAAAACCGTTGGAGTCGGTCACAGGATCGGCACGCACCGGTGGCGGCGGGGGCGAGTGTGTCGTTGACTGGCGGGATGGACATCCGTGAACTGAACGACCGCAAGTCCGGTCGTCGGGTCTCGGTGGTGGTGCCCGCCCTGGATGACGAGGACACCGTCGCCGGAGTGGTCGCGTCTGTGAAGCCGCTGCTCGGTGGGCTGGTCGACGAGTTGATCGTGCTCGATGCCGGGTCCGCTGATCGCACCATCGCGCGCGCACGTGCCACCGGCGCCGAGGTCTACACGCGGGAGCAGGCATTGCCCGGCGTGGCGATACGGCCGGGCAAAGGTGAGGTGCTGTGGCGGTCGATGGCGGTGTGTACCGGCGACCTGATCGTCTTTCTCGACGCGGATCTCATCGAACCCGATCCGATGTTCGTGCCCACCCTGCTCGCACCGTTGCTCACCGACCCGCAGATCACCCTGGTCAAGGGTTTCTATCGCAGGCCGATGACAGATGACGCCGATGGCGGCGGCCGGGTCACCCAGTTGATGGCGCGCCCGCTGCTCACCGCGCTCGCGCCCGCGCTGGCCGAGATCATCCAGCCGCTGGGCGGCGAATGTGCCACTACCCGTGCGTTTCTCGGCCAGATCTCCATTGCCGGCGGGTACGGCGCGGAGATCGGGATCCTGCTCGATTGTTGGCAGCGACGCGGTTTGTCGGCCATCGCCCAGGTCGACCTCGGGATCCGCGTGCACCGTAATCGGCCGACGCACGAACTCGCGGTGATGAGCCGCCAGGTCGTGGCGACTCTGCTCGACCGACTCGGTATCCGCGATTCCGGGATCGGTCTGGTGCAGTTCCTGCCCGAGGAAACCGGTTGGCGGCGCACACCTTCCGAGGTGAGCCTGGCCGACAGGCCGCCGATGTCGCGCCGCATCGCCGAGTACCGCGACATCGCCTGACACACGAAAACGCCGGCCCCGGGTGGGCCGGCGTTCACGCACTACACAGCGACGAGACCGAAGTCGAGCTTCACCAATTGGTCGGCGCAATCGAAGTACCGGTCGTCGTGGGTGATCACGATGACGGTCTTCCCGCGCCGCTTCAGATCGGTGAGGATCTCGTGATAGAACACGTCACGGAAGCGTGGCTCCTGATCAGCGGCCCATTCGTCGAAGACATAGATCTGGCGGTCTTCGAGCAGAGCGGTGAGCAGGGCCAGTCGCTTGCGCTGCCCCTGTGACAGATCGACCGTCGACAACCGCCCGTCCTGCACGGTCACCTTGTGCGCGATCTGCAACTCGTCGAGATAACGCTGGACGTCGGCGTCGATACCCGGGCGGTCGAAACCCAGGTAGTCCTCGAACAGATGGAAATCGGTGAACACCGCCGACGAATTCTGCCGGTACCACTCGATGTTGTCGTGGTCGATCCTCTCCCCGTTGAGCGACAACGACCCCGAGCGTGGCACATACAGACCGGTGATGAGCTTGGCCAGCGTCGACTTCCCGCTGCCGTTGCCACCGACGATGAACGTGATCTGGCCCGGTTCGAAAACCAGGTCGATCGGACCGAGCCGGAACCCGGCGTCGTCGGACTCGTCGAGTCCGGGCGGCGGAGCCAACGGACGCACATCGGTGCCACCGTGGTCGACCCATTTCTTGCCGTTGACATCCACCTGACCGCCACCCGGATGGGCACCGGGATGAGCGGGATGCGGATGCGGCGGCCTGCCGTTGCCCTCACGCGGCGGCATCCCCGGACGCGGCGGATGCCCGCCCGGCCCGTGCGATCCCGGCGGCGGTGGCACCTGCGAGGGCGCCTCCGCGCGATAGATGTAGCTGACGTTGGTCAGTTCCAGCTTGGCCTCCCCTGCCGCTGGACGCTCCGAATACGGCAGCGACTCCTCGTCGTGCAGCGTCGTCATCGACAGGTTCATCGCACGGATCTTGGCCAGCGCCACATCACCACGCAGCAGATCGGGGATGCGGTGCATGAAGTTCTGCATCGGCATCGCCAGGAACGTGGTGACCAGCACGTAGCCGACCATCGTCTCGCGCGGCAGATCCAGTGCGGCCGCGATGACGAACAGGATCAGCGCCATCGTGCCCAACTGCAACGCCTGGCCGAAGCCTTGCGCGTAGGAGAACTTCGAGCCCGCGTCGGTGTTCTGATCGCGCAGCGTGCCCGCCGAACCGAGCAGGTGCCGGTCCATGAAGTCACGACGCCGACCACGGTGCAGCTTCAGTTCCTTGATGCCGAGGGTCACGGCTTGGAACGATCGCAGCAGCGCGTCCTCGTTCTCACGGGCTTCCCGGTAGATACCGCGAACCCGCTTGAGGACCAGTTCCACACACGCGATGCCGACCAATGTGCCGCCCACTGTGACCGCGAAGATCGGTCCCGACACCACCGCCAGGAACACGAAGCAGCCGACGATCGTCGCCACATCCACGCAGATCGACGGGATGGCGGTGACGGCCTGCGACAGCGAACGCACGTCCTCGGTGAGCGTCGCCATCAGACGATGCATGCCGAGCCGTTCGAGGTGTTCCAGTGGGGCGGAGACGATTCCGGAGCTCAGATCGCTGCGCAGCCGGTAGATCGCGTCCTGGGAGAGCCGGATCAGCAGAACCTGCGACAGCACACCGCTGGCGAGGATCACCAGACCAGTCGCCCCGAAGCGGAGCAGCAGATTGTCCGGTTGCGGGCGTGGCGAGACGACCGCGTTGATCAGCGTGACCAAGTAGGTGTTGGCGGCGCCGCAGATCAGGCCCGCGGCGACGACGGCCGCGATCCTGGCCGGCGACAGCGCGGCGAGAAAACGGAGCAGATGCATGACTTTGCGCTCTCAGCTGCGGATGACATCGAACACGATGCCCTCGAGGGTGACACCGGGTGCGAACGAGAACGCCACACCGGTCGAGATCGGTGCCGCCGTCTGCGCGTCGCGGATCATCCGCTCCAACACGAAGATCAGCGAGACACTGAGCATGTTGCCGTGCTCGGCGAGCACCTCCCAGCTCGGCGCCGCCAGTTCGGCGGGGATGCCGAGCGAACGCGCCGACTCCTCGATGATGCGGGGACCACCGGGGTGGATCGCCCACAACTCGATATCGGACTTGCCGAGTCCGTTGCGCGCCAGCACTTCCGAGACCACCGGGTCGACACCGCGGTAGATGTAGTCGGGCAGGCTGGTCGCCAGTTCGCAGGTGATGCCCGCGTCCTTCACACCGAGCACGATGCCGTCCTCGGCGTCGTCGAACAGGTGGCTGAAGCTGTCGCGGATCACGACGCTGCCGGGCGCGAGTGGCTTGTGTACCTGGTTGGCGCCGATCACCACCGCGCCGCAGCCGTCACCGAACAGGCTGTGGGTGATCACGTCGTTGACGTCGTCGTCGAAAACGGCGTTGACCGAACTCAATTCGATGCACAGCACCATCGCCTTCTTGTCCGGATGGGCCCGGACGTAGTCGACGGCGGCGCGAATGCCGTTCATGGCCGCGGCGCAGCCCATGAAGTTGATGACCATCCGGCCGACCTGCGGCGACAGGCCCAACTGCTTGACCACCGCGACGTCGACGCCGGGGGCGATGAAGCCGGTGCTGGTCACGAAAATCAGCTGACCGATATCCTCCGCCGGATTCTCCAGTCCCGCGACCGCGCGCCGTGCCACGTCGACCGCCAACGGCACCGCGTGCTCGAGGAACAGGTTCATCCGCTCCCGGATCGTGCCGGGCTTGCGGCTGAACTCGAGGAAATCGGGATCGAGCGGGTCGATCACCAGGTGACGGGTGTCGATCCTGGTCTTGGCGTAGATCCGCGGAATGCGCTGGCGCTGCGCGGGATCGGAGAACAGTTCGGCGACCCGGCCCGCGTTCACGGCCTGATCGACGACCAGCGAGGGCGAACCGGTGGCGACCGCTTCGATCACACCGACAGTCGTCGGCGGCGTGGGTGGTAGCAGGTCGTGCCCGCGCTCGACATCGGGCGTGCGGAGCAGGTCAAAGGAAACAGACACGGGCACTTATCCTTTCGAGACAGATCAGAGGTGGCAACGGCCGGGTCAGACGGTTCCGATGCCGGAGAAGCCCTGCGCGGTGTAGGTGACGCAGGTCTTCAGCGCTGACGGTGCGCAGTGTTCGCGCACGAAACCCCACCGGTTCTCCTCGGCCGCACGAGAAGGTGCGAGCAGGTAGGTCCGGCACAGCTTGGGGAAACGATCTCCGAAGAAGCTCTTGGCGGGCAGCCACTCCACGCCGAACTTCGCGGCCTCCTCACGCACCACGTTCTCCGAGGCGATATTGGCGAACCCGCTGCGCTGGAACGGAAGTACGTGGTGCGCCCGGTGCGAGCTCAGCCCGGCCGAGAGGAAGCAGTCGACGTACTTGTTGCCGACCACGGTCAGGTCATAGGCCTGCTCGAGCTGGTTCACCGCCCAGTCCTCGGTCTCGGTGTGCAGTTCCTCGGTCGGGACCTCGAAGTCGTGGCTGGCCACCACCATGAAGGTGCTGATCCACAGCGTGATCACGAATTGCAGGCCCCAGGCGAGCAGATCGCCCGCGAAGGCGAAGGCCACGAACTCGGCCACCAGCAGGAACCGCATCCCGAACGAGCCGATGAAGTGCGGCAGCGCGCCGCGCCAGCTGCCGTACATGTCCTTGATGCCGACCTTGCGGGTGAGCCGGCAGACATCGAGGAGCCGAATGATCATGCCCGTCAACAGATGTCCGAACTTGTGCACCGTGTGCACCGGCACCCGGTACAGGCGCGGAATCTGCATCATCATCGTGAAGACGTTCTTCTTGATGTCGACTTCACTCTGGGTGTGCGGGTGGTGCAGCAGCGCGTGGCCGTCGGCGGTGACGAAAGACAGTGCGACATAGTTCATGTCGAAGGCATTGACCGCGTATTTGTTCAGGCCCTTCTGCGCGCGGTGGATCGCGTAGTGGCCGAAGCCCGCCAGCGAGCTGCGCAGCAGCACCATCGCGATCACGAAGGCGGGCAACGGCATCCAGCTCGTGTCGTAGAGACGCAGCGCCTGCACAGCGATGTAGGCGAAGATCAGCACGCCGACGACGATGTCGAAGGCGCGGTCCATCCGCTTCAGTCGCGCGGCCAGCTCGGGCTCCTTGAGCCGGGCCTTCACCTGGTGCAGCAGATCGGACTTGTTGTCGAACTTGTACTTCGGGGTGTCGTCCCAGCTGTTGAAGCCGTCCTTGAACAGGAAGTCGGGGGCGTTGTTCTTAGGATGGATGTCCTCGGGCGTGGCATCGCGACCGAGACTGTAACGCTCAATCATCCGCCCGATTTTTTCCGGATCACGGTGGTAGGAACCGATGATCGAGGTGATATCTCGATTCTTCGTGCGGCCGATGAAGAATTCACCACCTGGATGCTTGGAGATCCACTCGCTCAGGTCGTAGGCTCTTCCGTTATAAACCCATACGTTGTTGACGGGAGGACGACCCCCCGGGCCCGGCGGTGGCGGGAGCTCGCGCTCCGCTTCATCAGGTCGATCATCGATCGTCATTAGTTCTTCCTCCGTGTCCGATCGGCTTCCGATGCGTGTTGCCTGCCGACCAGCGTCCCGACACGTATAGTCCTTGTGGCGCCTTGCATCTCGCTGAACATTCTCTTATTGGATGCGCACTCGTGCGTTCGTGATTCGTTTACCGCTGACGACACCCAGACGACACACCGGCCCGGGGCTGCGGAGGGCACTGCGTGCCAGGTTCCGCTGACCCCGGACCGGTGTGGGTTGATCCGGTATTACCGGTGAATATCAGCCGGCGGGCTTGATGATGTTGACCGGCTTGGCCCAGTTCGACAGGCCGACGGTGACCTCGCCCTGGTCCTTCTTCACTACGGCGCGAACAAGATTCGGGCCGTCGCCGGTGGAGGCCGCATCCGAGGGCTTGGTGGAATCGGAGGCAGGCGGGGCGGTGTCCTGGATCCACACGGTGATCGGCATGGTGCCCGCGTTCTGGCCGATGCGCGGCACGATCGGGTCGATCACGGCGGCGTCGATGGTGCCGGAAACCTTGACGGTGTTGATGCCGTCGATCACCTCACGGCCCTCGGTCTTCGCGTTCTGGATATTGGCGATCACATTAGCGATGCCTTTGTCCTTGTCCAGGATGACGCCCGGATCGTAGACCTTCTCGGCCGGGCCCGCGGGCACGTAGCGGCCGCCGGTCTGGGTGTAGAGGACCTTGTCCACCACAAGGAATTTCGCCTCGGTGAAGGAGGCTTCGGGGGTGAGCTTGACCTTCGCCTCGCCCATCGCCGCGCCCGAGCCCTGTGTCTCGTTGGTGACGTCGGCGGACACGGTTTCCACCGGCAGGTCGGGCAGGTTCTTGACGTTGATCTTCAGGTGCACGTTGTGCAGGGTCTGCGTGGTCTTCGCCGACTCCTTCACGATCTGCGCGCCCTCGGGCAACTGGCCGGTGGGCGCCGGACCCGCCGTGGTGGCCGAATCGTCTTTCGTGCAGCCGGATACGAGAGCCGCGCAGACCGCCGCCGCCGCGACGACCGAAGTGATGCCGGAACGTCGCGCGAAGCGCCGACGCGAGGTGGGGTTCGGTGCCATGTCGATCAAGTTTCATCCCCTGGAGATGGTGGTATATCGGTATAGGGGCAGCCGAAGACCTTCATCTCGTGCTCCCCCCGACGGCGATATTACCCGAGGAATTCGAATTGCGAACCCTCTGCGCGCACTGACTATTTCGGCTCTCCGAGACCGTGCAGTGAACCTCGTTACCCCAGGTCAGACGACCGCATGGCGGCGCCGCTGAGCCCCGATGCTGTGCTGTTGCCCTCGTTATCGGACAGGTTGGTTGCCCCGCCCCAGCGGTAGCGCGACGCGCAGTGCTCGAATGTCGTCGACCAGATCGGCATAGCCTTCCTGGACTTGAGCGAAGCGCAGGACGGCATGGTGCTGGTGCTCAGCGCTCTTGGTGTGGCGCAGTGTCCATTGAACCTGGGTGTAGTTGTCGGCTACGTGGCTGATCACCTCGCCGAGGGAATGGGTGTGGCGACGGCCCGAGGTGGGACGAGGAAGGTGACACGACGCCCACTCGTCGATCAGGCCGATGACGGTGTTGATCCGACCGCTGGTGACGGTGGCATCGAAGTCCGCCGGCCGGCGGGTGGTCGATACCGATGCGGTGAGCAGCGTCGCATGCAGATCAGCAAGTTCGCGCGCCCACTCGATCAACGGGGAACCGCCCTGCAGATTCCCGGCGACGGCCAGCAGTAGCTGGCGGGCTTCGAGCAATCCCTCCGCGGTCCGTGCCCGCACGTCGGCCACGCCGCGGTTGTCAGGCGTCGCGGTGGAGCGGCCCGCGTGCCTCACTCCGTTCATTACACACACCCGGCGCACTGGCGTCTGGCCAAGTCCCGCTGGCCACGTCTAGGGGTCGTGGTGATCATTGTTCGATTACATCCCCAAACATTTTCTGCGACAATGACATTCGACCGGACATGTCCTCGGTGGCGCCATGCGCGGATGACATCGACCGAGCTCGCCTGGAGGCGCGCCGGCATAGCTAGGCGGTCGCGAGGCGGTACCGAGGCGTCGAACGCGGAGCGTGCTGGTCGGTGCGAACTGTCCGCCGGATCACCTGGCACATCTCCCGCACATCGGATCGCGAGGACGCGAGGGTCGCGACATGCACCAGTTGCCCCAGTCGGTCGCCGACTCGCCTGCTGTCGACCTGGCCGGTCATGTCCAGCGCAGCCGCCGCGAACGAGACCGCATCATCGATCTGGCCGAGGCGGAAGGTGCCGGTGGCGACAGTGATGTTGTCGAACAGAATGCTGCGGACCGGTCGTCCCGGTGTGGACGCGGCCAACGAGGCTCGGGCGGCGTCGACTGCTTCGACTGTGTAGCGTTCAGCGGTCTGTCCGCGGGCCGTCAGGGCGTACTCGTTGTAGATCACCGATTGCATACCGGTGAACTCTCCGGGGGTGAAGAACACCCGGGTCCACGGCTCGACGGGGTCTGCGACCCTGCCGATCGCTTCCTCGGCGCGCGAGAGCGCGGTCCGCATCCGGCCGACATCGCCCATCATGGCGTGCGCCCATGCCTCATTGGCATACAAGCGGGCCGATTCCCCACCGCCGGCGGCGTCTTGGGCGGGCAACTGCCCGAGTTGGAACATCCGCAGGGCAACGCGTGGGTCGCGCTCGATCAAGCTGATCCGACCCAGGACATAGAGCGTCGAGGCCACCAGGCTGTCCACACCCGCCCGCCGCGCGGAAACCAGGGCCAATGTCGCGAATTGACGGGCGCGATGTTGATCGCCGATGTCGTGGTAGGCCCATCCGATCAGCCTGGCCAGGTCGGCGGTGGCGACCAGCAGTGAGTGCGCGAGTGCGGTGTGTCCGCGGTACTGAGCCAGCAGCGCGGTGGTCGATTTCAGAAGGTCGACAGCCTTGCGCGCGACTGAGCCGCCCCCGTGTCGCTGGTCCTTTTCCCGCAGTTCCGCGATGGCGCTACGTACGACATCGAGATCGAGCTGCGTTGTGTCGCTGACGCTCTCGGGACCGTCGAGAGACGGCAGCCAGGGCGTCAGGATGTCGGCCGAACCTACGACGGCGGTCGCGAGGGCCTCCAGCAGAGTCGCATTCGCGCCGCGATGCGTCCCGGCACCGGAAGATTCGGGAGACTGTGACCCCGCCGCATCAGCGATCCCGACAGCCGGGGCCGGGGGTACGGAGTCGATCTCGGGTATCGGTGCGCCGAGCACAGCCAGCAGGCTGCGGTAGGTCTTGCTCGGCCTGCGGACCTCGCCGAGTTCCCAGCGCGCGACATGGCGTTCCGAACACGCGACATTGATGCTGTCGCGACGAGCACGATCGTTGATCATCTCGGCGAAATCCCCACGGCTGAGCCCTAATCGAGCGCGGCGATAGGTCCGAAGTCGCTGTCCCCAGCTGTTCACGGCCCCAGCGTCGGGATAGCCGCGCAGGGTTTCGGAGTCGGTGACGTCCATGAGTGGGCCCCACTCTTGTTGCGCCGCAGGGTATGTCACAGTCCGGACTCACCCTCTGACTTGTTCGCCAAATAATCTTGGTTGATAATCTAACCTGATAATCAGGATTGCGAAACTGGTGGCATCCGTTGCCCAGCAGCCCGATACGGTGGGATCCATGGCACGAACCGCACGAAAAGTGCTGCTAGGTCGCGAGATCGACGCGCTCCTGCGGCGGTCTCGAACTACCCAGGCCGACGCGGGGAAGATGATCGGGGTCAGCCAGTCGCGGATCGCGGCGGTGATCAGCGGCACAGGCAACCTGAGCGCCCAGGCGCTCGACGAGCTGGTCCGAAAGCTCGGCGTCACCGACGAGGACTACATCGCGATTCTGCTCGATCTCCGCGAAGACAGCCACCGCCGCGGATTCTGGAACTCCGGTTATCGCCGTGCCTACATCGAGGAGCTACGGCTACTCGTCGACCTCGAGGATGTGGCCGATCGTCTGCGCGAGACCGGTGCCGAGATAGTTCCCGGCCTGCTGCAGCACGAGAGCTACATCCGCGCGCTGCACGAACCCCTGCAACCCGACCCCGACGATCCGGGCGCGGTCACCGTCGACGACTACGTGCAGGCCCGCATCGCACGTCAGCGAATCCTGCTCAAGCGGGGAGCACCCGAGTTCCACGCCATCCTGTCGGAGTCCTGCCTGCGCCGCACCTACGGCGGGGACGCGGTGATGCTCGCCCAGATCACCCATCTGCTCGAGCTGTCCCGCCGCCCCAACATCCAGATCCAGGTCATGCCCTTCACCCACCAAGCACCCGGCGCGGGCATGGAGGACCGCTACATCCTGGTTCGCGTGCCCTCCCCGGGGGCCGCCGGCGATCTCGAGATGGCCGTCATCGAAGCCCAGGGCGAGATCCGCTACATCGACGACAAACCCGCTGTCGGGATCCGCGACAAGATCTTCAACCGCCTGACGATGACCGCGTTGAGCCCCCACGACTCCCGTCAGTTCATGGAACACCTCGTCCGCGGACTCCGCAGCCGACCGACCATCCAGCGATAGACCGGCCCCACCTCAACCGCAGAGGAAACACGATGTCCGACAGTGACTTCGAGCCCCGCCCCATCGACACCAACAAGCCCAGCTCCGCACGCATCTATCACCACATGGTCACCGGCGAGGTGATCTTCGAATCGGATCTGCCGTTCATCCAGCGGCTCTACGCCGATATCCCGTTCTATCCGTTGTGGGCCCAGCACAATCGCCGGTTCCTCGGCCGCGCCGTTCGCCACATGGCGGGCACCGGAATTCGCCAGTTCCTCGATATCGGGTCCGGCCTGCCGACCGGCGGCAACACCCACGAAGTCGCGCGCGAGCTCGCCCCCGACTCCCGCGTCGTGTACGTCGACAACGACGAAGAAGCGATCAACCGCGCCCGCGACCTGCTGCGTGAACAAGGCGTCACCGACACCGCGACGATGGTCGACGCCGATCTGCGCGAGCCCGGGCGCATCCTCGCCCACCCCGACACCCAACGCCTGATCGACTTCAGCGAACCCGTTGGGCTGCTGTTGGTTTCGGTGCTTCCGTGGGTCACCGACGCCAGCGAGCCCGGCAAGATCGTCGCGCAACTGCGCGATGCGCTGGCCCCCGGTAGCCACATCGCGATGACCCATGTGTCCCTCGAAGACGCGGGCCCGGAGATCAAAGCGCAGGTGGCCGCCGGTGCTGCGGTCTTCACCGATGCCAGCACACCGGTCACCCTGCGCACCCGCGCCCAGTTCCAGACGTTCTTCGACGGGTGGACCATCGCCGACCCTGGCATCACCTACGCCACGGACTGGCGGCCCGACCAGCCGATCGACTACGACGACTATGCCCGCCCCTGCAATTTCGCCGCTATCGGCAGCCTGCCGTAGTGTGCGCCCGCGCTGTCGGCAACGTTGCCGACAGCGCTGTTCGAAAGGATCCACCATGTCGTTACCGACACCGCCCGCTCATCATTTCCGTAAAGCGGCCGCCAGTTCCCCACAACAGGCGTGCGTGATGGTCTACCGCGACAACCACCGCACCATCATCTGGGACGACAAACTCGCCGGCCCCGTCGACACCGCGACGCAACCGGTCCCACTCGATGAATGCCTGACCCTCGACCACCACCAGTTCGAGGCCCTGCAAGCCGCGATCCGAGCAGGCCGGCCCATCCGGGGAGCTCTCGTCGTCGCTCGAAGATTCGACGGCCTCTACGAATTCAGCGCCGCGCCGGAGTGCAGAGCATCAGCCGGAACCGCCCGCCTCTTCTTCGATCGCCTCGAATACACCGCGTTCGTCCACGCGGTGCGCCACCGCGAGTTCGAACGATCGACCTTCCTCTCCCCCGCCGCGTGACCGATCCTCGGATCCGTCGAGCTCTGCTCAGATCTTAAACGGCCTGCGGGCTCACCGCCGCGATGGTGTAACTCGTTGCGTACCAGCGCGAATGGACCTGGTGGTTTCGACCGTGATAGGAGAGTTGTCATGTCGTCGTCATCGTCCGTTCGCCGGGGAACCGGCTCGCCTGTGCCTGATGTGATCTCGGCAGGGTGGTGTCAGCGGTTGTGACCGATGTTGACGCCGATTCGATCGACTCGACCGAGCAGGCTCGCCTCGCCATCGCGACGCGAACCAACCGTCAGTGGGAGTACCGCTTCGATCTGGACGGCTTGCGGGGGCTCGCGATCGCATTGGTCGTGGTCTTTCATGTGTGGTTCGGTCGTGTTTCCGGCGGTGTAGACGTCTTCCTGGTGCTTTCGGGGTACTTCTTCACGGGCTTGCTGCTGCGTCGGGCAGCGGCGTCGGAACCGTTCTGGGCGTGGTGGGTCGTGCGCCGCACCCTGCGCCGACTCGTCCCGGCCATGACCGTCGTGCTGGCGGCGGTCGTCGTCGCGTCGGTGCTGTTGCTGCCGTATACGCAATGGTCGACAGGGGCGGCACAGGTTCTTTCGTCGCTGTTCTACTACCAGAACTGGCAACTCGCCCTGACATGGTCGGACTACCTGGCTGCTGATCCTTCGGTCAGCCCGCTGCAACATCTGTGGTCGATGTCGGTGCAGGCCCAGTTCTACTCGGTTGCGCTGCTGGTGGTCGCCGCTGTCGCCTGGTTGTGTACTCGGCTCTCACGACCGGGTCGAGTTCGCCCCGCTGTCGGCGCGATCGTGGTCGCGGTGTCCGTGGCCTCCTTCTGCTACGCCGCCTATGGCACCGCGACGAATCAAGGATGGAACTACTACGACAGCTTCGCCCGCGGGTGGGAATTGTCGGTCGGCGCCGGGCTCGCCGTCGTCGCGCCTTCGCTGGTGCTGTGGCGGCAGGTGCGTGTCGCGCTCTCGGTGCTCGGCGCTCTCGGTGTCGTGCTGTGCGGGTGGCTCATCGTCGACGGCGCCAACCGTTTCCCGGGGCCCGCGGCCCTTCTCCCGGTCTGCGCGACGGCTGCTGTGATCCTGTCGGCGATGCGGCTGCGGTATGCCGACTGGCCGTTGGCGAACCGGCTACTGGCTCACCCGGCCATGCGGTGGCTCGGCGATATCGCCTATCCCCTGTACCTGTGGCACTGGCCGATCCTGATCTTCTTCCTCGCCGAACGCGGGAACACCCACGCCGGGCTCGTTGGCGGCACCGGGGTGATCGGGCTGTCGGTTGTCCTGGCCTGGATGACACACCGCTGGATCGAACAGCCACTGCGGCAACGCACTACGCGCATCGACACACCCGATGTCAGGCATTCACGATCGCGACATCTGGTCGCCTCCACGGTCGCGGTGTTTCTGGTGGCGACCATCACCGTCACCGCCGGTTGGCAGTTCACAGTGGCCCAGGTGCACCCACCGGTCGCGGTCTGGGAGCTCGACCCGGCGAAGTACCCGGGTGCGGAGGCGTTGGCCTCCGGCGCGGCGACTCCCGCCGAGCCGATGCGGCCCACCGTCTTCGACGCGCCCACCGAAGTCCCCCCGCCCACAGCGGACGGGTGTATCGCGGACTGGGACACCCGCGACGTCGTCAGCTGTACCTACGGTGACCCGGAGGCCGATCGGACGCTGGCACTCGTCGGGAGCTCCCACGCCGAACACTGGCTGCCCGCACTCCAGGTGCTCGCCACCGAACACTCGTTCCGCATCCAGGTGTACTTGAAGATGGGCTGCCCGCTCACGCTCGCCGAGGACGCCACATACAAAGGCGAGCCCATCCCCGATTGCCGGTACTGGTCAACCGAAGTGATCAACCGCCTCGACGCCGACCGCCCCGACTGGGTTTTCACCACCGGAACACGGCCCCGCGACGAAGGCGGCGACGAGACTCCCGCCGACTATCTCGCCGTCTGGACGGCACTGTCGGATCGTGGTCTCAACGTGGTCGCCATCCGCGACACCCCGTGGCTGCGCCGTGGAACCGTCCGATACAAAGCCACCGATTGTTTGGCAGGCGGCGGGAACCGCAGGAGCTGCGGCATGCGCCGCGAAGACGCGCTCGACCCGATCAACCCAGGGCTGCAACCGGCTTCGGCGTTCCCCAGTGTCTTCCCGATCGACATGACGGACGCGGTCTGCGAGCCCACGCTGTGCGCGGTGGCGGAGGGCAACATCCTGATCTATCACGACGAGCACCACCTCACCGCCAGCTACTCCCGGTCCCTGGCCGGACCACTCGGGCGGGAGCTGCAGCCGATACTCGGGTGGTGGTGAGGCGGCCACTCGCTCAACTGAGTGCAGCTGCAGTACTAGGCCGACCCAGCGGGTGCCGCACCGAATTGTCGGTGCGGCAGCAGTTTTCGTCAGTTCGATGGTGCGCCGGTGAGCGTGTTCAGCATCCATTGGGCGGCATCGGCTTCGGTGTCGAAGTTCGCCCGCACGTCGAATCGTCCACGCTCGTAGGCACCGACCTCCCAGCCATCGTCGGAGCCGGGTCGCAGGAACCAGAAGTCGGTGGGGGGTGGACTGGTTTCGTGAACGTCGGCGATCTGGAACGACTCGGAAGGCAAGCCGGCGGCGGTGAGGGCGTCGGCGAGTTCATGGCGATTCATGGTGGGCACTCCGCTCAGGAAGGTCGTTCTTCGACGAGGTAGCCGTTCTGCAGCAGCCAGGTGACACTCAGGGCCGGACCGGCTTCGGGGAGGTAGTTCGACTCCAGTTTGTACTGGGTGCCGCCGCCGGGCTGTTCGAACCACGCCGCGATCGGGCCCGCGTCGACCTGGAACGGTTTGAGCACGCAATACAGGTGGTAGTTGCTCAGCGGTGTGCCGGTCGGGGTGTTCAGGTTCTGCGGCGGTAGGGCGCGGGCGGCAAACGAGTCACCTTGCGGTGCAAGGAATTTGCCGCCCGCGTAGCCGAAACGGTCGACCCGTTTACCCGGTGGCAATGCCTGCGGGTGGCGCATGGTGTGTCCGGCGCGCACGACGAATCCGTCCTCGGGTGGGTAGATCCACCACCCCTGCTCGGTACGGTATTTCGCGACGAACTGGTCAGCATCCAAGGCCCCGAACCGCTGATATCCAGCCAGGAGCGGACCGACCGGTGGCTGCGTCGGCAGCGGGTCGGGACCGAGATACTGGCGGTCGTCGTCATAGAAAGTGGTGGTCACCGGCGCGGTGTCGGGAGTGCCCGGACTGCACGGTCCAGCCGGCGCGGCCGTACCGACAGCCGGTGACCCGGAGAGCAACGCGACCAGGGCGGAAGCTACGGCGAAAATCGATCTCGAGCGCATGCGATTTGCCTCCTCGATGGATCGGAACCCGTTGGCGCTCATTACATCATCTCGCCGCGCTGGATCGAGGCTTCGCGATGGCGATTCGCCCAAAATACGGCTGATCCGCGTTGAGGACCTGACGGACTTGCGGAGGTTCGCCAATGACGCTGTCGCCGGATCGAACTCCGGCGACGGGTTGAATCTTCGCTCCGGGGTGTTTACCCCGGTCCAGGGATGCTCGCGACCGAGTCGAACTTGCAAATCGCGACGACGGCAGCATGGAGTTGCACTTCGGACCGACCCCACCCACCGCGGGCGAGTCGAACTGGATTCCGACCCCCGAAGGACGCCGCTTGGAAGCCCTGTTCCGCTTCTACGGCCCCACCCCGCAACTCTATGACCACACCTGGATCCTGCCTGATATCGATGGCACAGCGACCAACCTTCGTCACTGACATCGGCCATCCAATGGTGCAGTAGGTAATTTCAATGCCTAGATGCGCATATCCATATTAATAGATGCCATCCCGAGTTGTTCAGACAATCCGGGCAGGCTTTCGACCCGCTGATATCAAAGTCAGCGAATGCGCATCCCTGCGAGAACCCGTCAACGATAACCATGTTACCCTGTCGTCCGTGCTGCTACGCCTGGGAGAACCCAGCGATACACAGCGCAGTGGCAGATCAGTTCTGCCTCCGGTCGATATGGCGGGCGAAGAACCTTCCGCCCTAGACGGCGATAAATCATCCGACGATCGGCGAGTCACGCCGCCATCGTCCCGCCGCACACGACCGAACATATTCACCACCACGTACATAAAGGCGACGCATGAACACAGAACCTGTGCGCAGATCGCTCACAGCGACAATTTCCCAGCGGCCGCTGGCGAAAGCTGTGGATGGCGGCAGTCCGGATCTGGCGGATGCCGTCTCCTGGCAGCCCTCGACCCGGTCGGCGCTCAGATCGCTGTCAACTCCACCCACCTGGACTGACCGCCGTATCGACATCGCCTCCGACGATTCGCGGTGGCTGCACAACGTCGTTGTACTTGACCCCGAAGGCCGGGGAAAGTTCTGATGTCACTGCCCGTATCTCCTCGCCCCGCCGAGCCCGACACTCACCTCCGAGTGATCACGGGTGGCCTGGTGGTCGACTTCCGCGGTTGCCGCACCGCCGTGCGCAACTTTCTGCACGACTGGCTTTCTCGCCCTCATCCCTCCATCACTGCCATCGAGATCAGGGGCGGATTTCTGCCTCACCGGCGTATGCCCTGCGAAGCGCTGTGGTTGAACCCGTAGTCGCGGCCACGCTGCTGGGCGCGTCAACATCGACAGTTGATGCCACACCGCCCAGTTTCTGATGGGCGTGCTACCAACGCGGTCCGGCCCTGTGCACCGCCCAGCAGTCTGCCAGCCCGATGTCGCGTGGACGTTCGACTGCTCCCTTCCACGTCGATGACGCGGTCATGCCGGCGCTGATGAAGGGGACAACTCGGCTGGTTCGGCGGAACAGTTCGGTACGACCATGCGCGACGGCATCGGCCAGGTGATCTCGCAGCGGTTGAACCGGGCCGAGGTGACCGACGCCGATCCTGTGGGCGCGCCCCGCAGCAGCCCCACAGCTCGGGATTATGAAGCTGCGTGGCTCGGTCCGCTGTTAGCGTGCGACAGATGAAACGTGTTACTGCATCGATCGTCGCCGGTGTCGCGGCTGCGCTCCTGGCTCCGCTGCCCGTCGCGGGCGCCGACACCGGTTCGTCGTCGCTGTCCGGCGGCGGTTCGTCCTCGCTGTCGGGCAACCGGTCCGAGCTGCCGCCGTACGCGCAGTGGATCGGCGAGATCACCCCGGTCGTGGCCGAGGCGAAGACCTATCTCGCCGGTCGGCTGCCCGGTGCGACCCGGCCCGCGATCGTCTTCGACATCGACAACACGACGCTGGAGACCACTTACAACACCGGCCTGATCATCCCGGCGATCCAGCCGGTGCTCGGCCTGGCGACCTGGGCGAAACAGAACGGCGCCGCAATCATCTTCGTCACCGGCAGGCCCGCCCTGGTCAACGCCTACTCGCAAGCGAACCTGACCTCGGTCGGCTACCCCGTCGACGCGCTGTACGGCAGCGCGCCGACCACGCTGTCGGCGGGCAATGCGGGCCTGGCCGAGTACAAGACCGCGAGCCGGGCCGACATCGAGAGCAAGGGCTACACGATCGTCGCCAATATCGGCAACAGCGCGTCGGACCTGTCCGGTGGGCATGCCGAGCGCACGTTCAAGTTCCCGGACTACAACGGCGCACTGAACTGATCCGCGTGGTGCGGCCTTCCGGCGCCGGGTAGATCAGTATCCGCGCGGCGCCGGGAGCCGTCATGGCGCCCGCCGACCAGCCGAGCGAGCCCGCTGGAGTCGCTGCCGTCGTGACCGCAACGCCCGCTACCTTGAAGGTCGTATCGTCAGTTGATGTCGATGACGATCTTGCCGCTGTTGTGTCCGGCGTCGAGGAGTCGATGGGCCTCAGCGATCTGATCGAGGCGAAGAACTTTCCCGATCCGCGGACGTGCCAGCCCGCGTTCGAAAACCGGGGCCATTTCGGTGAGCCGTGCGCGCTCCCGGGTAACGAAGATGCCATAGAGCGTCTGGTTGCGCTGATACAGGGAGTCGCGTGAACCGTCCGGAGCGAGGATCGTAGTCACCTTGCCGCCGTCTCGGGTGGCGGGCTGCGGATTCACCGCACCTTCGCGTACGAGCGCATCCACCGGATTCGCACTCGACGCATGCACCCGCGGAAGACAGTGGCCCCAGAAAGCCCGTTCAGATGCCGTGGCCAATATGACCCAAGAGGTGGTCGATGTCGTTCTTCACGGCTGCGAATTACCGGTACCGGTGCGGTCGGCGAGCAGTTGTAGTACTCGAAGGAAGGTGCGGCGATCGGCGGCGGGGACCTCGGCCAGTAGCCGCTGCTCCTGCTCCTGGATGTCGCGTTGGGTGTGGTCGCGCAGATTCGCGCCGTCGGGGGTGAGCCTGATCAGGTTGACGCGCCGATCGGCCGGATCGGGCTCACGCAGGATCAGGCCGCGCTGCTGGAGGTCGTCGAGGACGGGAATGATCCGGGTCTTGTCCGCCCGGATCGCCTTGGCGAGCGCGGCCTGGGTGTGGACGGGGCGTTCGTCGAGGCCGAGGAGCACCACGTAGGCCCACATCGTGAGCCCGTGCCGGTCGAGGATGGGCCGCTCCGCTTCGGTCAGCGCACGGCCGAGTAGTACGAGCATGGCCGCGAGATCCGGGCGGGTCGCTTTCGGCATGGTCGAAATCTACCGCCGGGGCGGATCGATCGATAACCCTTGGCAGATCATAAGCATGAGCGTACGGTAAGCACATGCGTACTATTTCGGACGAAGATCGGCTGCTGCTCGCCCGGCACGAGCGTGCCGTGCGACTGAGTATCGACGCGGTGGAGGCGGCTTCCGGCGCGTCCTTGTCGATCGAAACACCCTGTGCCGGATGGGATCTGCGTGCGCTGCTGGAACATATGGGCACCCAGAATCGCGGTTTCGCCGCAGCCGCTCGCGGTGGGAACGATCCGGCGATCTGGGTGGTGCACCACGCCGTCGATCCGATCGGTGACTATGTCCGGTCAGCTCACGACGTCATCGCAGCCTTCGCCACATGCGAGGCCCGTACCGTGTTTCTCCCCGAGATCCCACCGGGTCACTTCCCCACCGCGACCGCGCTCGGCTTCCATCTCATCGACAGCGTCGTCCACGCCTGGGATGTCGCCCGATCGGTCGGCCACGACATCGATGTGGACTCCGACCTGGCTCCAACGGCCCTGCTGATCGCCGAAGCGGTTCCCACCGGCACGGCTCGCCTTCACCCCCGCGCTGCTTTCGGCCCCGCACTCGAGGTCGCGGACACGACGGCAACCCTGTCCCGCATCGTGGGAATTCTCGGCCGCTCACCCGAGTGGCGGCCGGGCCGCGCGTAACAGCGCCAGCGGTGCCGCGGGTCGGAACGAATTGCCTGAATCGACAGTGCGTCAGGAGTTCGGCTAGGTCGGTGACTTACTGACACGTGCGTTCTCCAGGTACTGCATCACCCAGCCTGCGCTGGCGCCGTGAACGACCACGGACAGAACGATGGTGAACGCTGCGATCGCCCATAGCGCACCAGCTTCCGAGCGGAGGTCCGCCTGGGTCAGGCCGTACGCGAGGTAGTAGATCGAACCGATTCCACGGACGCCGAACAAGGCCGTGATGACGCGCTCCTTGGGCCTCATCCCGGCGCATCGCTGCAGTGCAAGCCACCCTGCGACAGGCCGAACGACGAAGACCAGAAGCATGCCGACCGCGACTCCCTGCCAAGAAAGAGCGGCAAGCAGGCCCGTGGTGAGTGCCGCTCCGAGCAGCAGCAATACGACCAGGGTGAGAACGTGTTCCAACTGTTCGACCAGACTGTGCATCTGTTCGTGGTATTCGCTGCCGCGCTCGATACGGCGAATAGCGATCGCGCACGCGAACACCGCGAGAAATCCGTAGCCGCCGACGAGTTCGGCGAGCCCGTAGACGGCGAACACCGCGGCCAAGGCGACGATCGGTTCCCCGCGGTCGGCGAGGCGTGCGTCTTCGATGGGGAATCGGAACAAACCACGACCGAGCAAACTTCCGACGATCCCGCCGACGAGGGCACCGACCGCGATCTTGCCGATGAGTTCCCAGGTGAACCAGCCGACGAACCAGGTCTGGACCGAGCCTTTGGTCGCGAGAAATATCGCCAGATAAACGAACGGGAAGGCCAGGGCGTCATTGAGGCCCGCTTCCGAAGTGAGCGCGAAACGGACTTCGTCGTCCTCCTCGGCTGAGCCGGCACCGCCGGGCGTCGGGCCCTCGACCTGCACATCCGAGGCAAGCACCGGGTCTGTGGGTGCCAGCGCAGCCGCCAGCAGCGCTGCCGCGGCAGGAGTCAGCGCTGCCGCCCACCATCCGAACACCGCTACCGCTGCGATGCACAGCGGCATGGTGATCAGCAGCAGGCGCCAGGTCGAGCCCCAGGTGCGCCACTGTAAGGGCCGGTCGATCGCGAGCCCGACACCCATCAGGGCCACGATCACACACAGCTCCGCGAGGTGCTCGATCACGGTGGGATGAGACAAGGGTGATACCGCTTGCAGGCCGCTGGGTCCGATCACGAGTCCACCGATGGCTCCGACTCCCAACATGAGCATCGGCGCGGTGATCGCCCGATCTTTGAAGAGGCGAGGAAGCGTCGCGGCCAATAGCAGTGCGATTCCGGCTGCAAGGTATAAGCGTTCGATATTGAAAGGGGTCATCGTTGTTGCTGCATCATCGCGCAAGTCACCTATCATTCGGAACAACCCGGATACCGACTGGCTCGTCCCGGCCCAGGCTACGAACGACTCGACAAATTGTTGAGCCCACTCGATGCCCGATGCCCTTCGCTAATTTCCACGCGGACTTCCCTCTCCGGCAACATTAAACAGCCCGCCGATGCTACGTAGTCGAACTTCGCGGTACCGGCTCAAGGCCCGGCGGACCAGCTCGGTCCACGTTTTGGACCCAAGGTAGGACCACCGCTGCACCGACGGGGTAGCTGTCAGGGGACTTCTCAGTTCAGCCCACTCACTTCTCGGGCGATCGCCGAGACACGGGTTTGCGCGGCCGAAACGACACCTTGCCGCGCCTTGTGCGCCTCCTCGTAGGCGAGGATCGTCCGGACTGCCGCGGGATCGGTGAGTTCCTTGATCGCTGCCACCGCCTGGGTGACATTCAAGTCGTCGTAGCCACTGATGGGCAGCTCACTGGGATCGAGAAGGCCGGCGGCGGTGCGCAGTGAATGCGTTGCCTCGGCGGTGGAGTCCGCGCCTTCACGCCGCGAGACCTGCTCGGTGGTTTCGAGAACGGCATCGCGCGAGGCCGCGAGGGTTTTCACGGCGACATCGCCCGCGTGCGCACCCCTGGCGAGCAACTCGCCCAGTGCCGGCGGGGCAGCACGGAACGTGTCCAACGCGCGGTCGATGCTGCGAGTAGACCACGTAACAGGGATATTGATCAGCTTCACCGCAGTCCCCGTAACCGCCTGAATCGGTGTTCGACGCAGAGCCGCGGGCCCGCCGAGCGCGTCCTCGGCGAGTACGGTCGTCAACCATGTGACGGTGGCCGTATGGGCGGTGATCAACCGCTGCGCCACTGCGACTACATCGGCGTTCTGAACGGTGGTCGCGAGTGCTTTGACGTAGCGGGCACGGTCGAGCAGCTGGTGTTCGAGGACGAGGTCTGCGAGCAGGGCTTCGTCGAAAGGTTGGGCTTGTTCGCCGATCGCCTTGACCGCTGCGGCAGCGCGTCCGATGAACGGGCCGATCCGCTCCGGCGCACCACCCAGTTCACGGATCGCGGCCTCGATGGCTTCTGCGCGGGCGCGGGCGTTGTCGGCGTTCTCAGCCAGTTCACGGCGTACTGCCTCAGTGCGAGCCTGTGCGATTCGAGTCTCGGCGATTCGGATTTCGGTATCCGTCAGATCGCGGATAACGCGCAGTTGCGCGAGCAAGGTCGTAGCGGTGTTGCGTGTGCTCATGAAGTCTTTCCTTCGATGTCGACGTCAGGGAGGCGCAACGCTGCACCACTATGTCGACTACCCCGCACTTATGATTCAAACATTGCGCCGCAACAGTTGTCGATCGCGTCCCGGGTGAGATATTGCAGAATTCGGCGTGAGCCCGGTGGGTAGCGCGGCACCCAGACCAGTGGTTGTTCAGCTGAACACTGATCAGCAGCAGGCGCTGTCGGCCGTGTGTTCCAGTGACGCGGTCGGGGCCGCGATTCCCGCTTTGCATGGAACTCCCCGAGGACCGTCTACTCATCACCTTCTGCACCAGCGGCCTTCGCTCCACGGGAGCGGCGAACCTCCTGGTCGAAAACGGCTTCGAAGCGGTCGACATGAGCCGAGGCCTGATCGACTGGCGCTCCGCCGGTGGGCCGCTCACCCCGCGAGAAGGGCGCCCCGACCAGGCCGAAGCCCGGAGCTCGGGCGTGCAGAAGTGTCGGTTCAGGACCATGGCTCGGTTTCCGTAGCGCTCAAACCCTGCGACGGTCCTTCAAGGGAAGGTGACGCTCGGTCGCTGGTCGGATCCGGTCAGTGACCGAACGTGCTCTCAGTTCCCGGCAGGGCAGACCATGCAATTCGCTCTGGCACAACGGATCTGGAGACCAGCGTCGGTCGGCACGGAAATATCTGACTCGGTCAGCAGCGTGCCGACCGGAAGCACTATCGTGCACCGTGATCGACTGCGGCACAGCCGATCTGGCCCACTCCGAGGACGGTACCGCCGCTGGCTTCGAGGGTTTGGACGGTAATCCACCGGGCGTCGTCGCCGACGAGATAGGAGACGATGTCGGCAATATCGGCGGGGTGGCCGACGCGCCCGAGGGCGTCGTTGGACGAGGCTTCGCGCTGACCGTCGGGGTTGTCGATGAGCCAGGCGTTCATATCGGCGAGTACACAGCCGGGGGCGACAGCGTTGACGGTGATGCCGCGCGGGCCGCGCCTGAGTGCACTCAGCACTCGCTGTCGAGGGTCAGCACGACCAGCGGCACGGGCCGGTCGATCTTGGACTGGAAGTCAGCCATCAGTGGGTTGTTGGCCAGCACCCAGGCTGCGAACTCGTTGTAATCCGCGCCTTCGAGCACCGTTCCGGTCGCCTGGTAGGTCTTGTCCCGGAGTTCGATGGTGACCTGCGGATTCGCCTTGATGTTGTACCACCAAGCCGGGTATTTGTCCTCGATGAACGAGCTCACGTACATGGTGTCATCCCGGTATAGCGGGCCCAGTGGAGTCGTGTGACGCTTGCCGCTCTTGGCTCCGGTGGTGGTGAGCAGGACGAGGTCCCCGCCCGCGTAAGCGCCGCCCACCTTGCCCGAGTTCTCCCGAAACTCGGTGATCACATCGGCATTCCAGTTGGCGATGCTGCCCTCTTCGTCCCACGCCTGGTTCCACGGCGCGTCCGGATCGTTGTAGGCGGTAATGTCGGGCTTATTCAGCTGTCCCGCAGTGGATTCGGTTTCGTTCATGATTCGAGTATGCCGCTGATATAGGACAGCCTGGCGTCCTAGTTCGACGAGGGCGCGCCATGATTTGCCGCGCCCGGCATCGCGAACTCGGGGCGCAATCGCCGACTGCCCAACCATACCGCTGAGTTGGTCGCGATCTTGCGAGCCGGCAGACATTCAAGACTCAGGGTGCCCTCGTTGATCACCCTGAGGGTCGTGATCCGCGTACCGCTAGTACCAATGCTTCCGGCCGCCGACCGCGCGCCCAGTTGTACCGAGCAGGAAGAGGATCGCTCCGATAACGATAAGGACGATTCCGATCGTCCAGATAATCGAGATCCCGGTTAGGAAGCCGACTAACAACAAAATCAACCCGAGCACGATCATGGTCGTACCTCATTTCACAGAACCTGAGCGAGAACGCTGTCAGGTAACTCCATTAAACACGCATACTCCGACATTCGAAAGACGACGCCTGTGACCGACGCAGCGTCGCACGGTGGTCGGCGAACTGCTTCGAGCTCCTGTTGGGCGGAGAATCATCTCGGGCCGCCGCGCGGATGGCCAAGATCGGAGCTGGGAGTTCGACTTTGAAACGAGAACTATTCAGCGCCCGACTCGCGCGCCGAACACGCCTGCGTGGTCTCGGTGCAGCTTTCATCTGCGCCGGCGAGCGACAATACGGGTATGCCAGCTCATGAACTGAGTGTCGAAGCTGCATGGTTGACCCACCTCGCCCCGGACGACGCCCCGCCGGTCAAGCAGGATGTTCCGCCGCAGGGCGGGTCGTAAAATGGCCGACTGGGACGGCGCGGGCTACGCCCACATCAGTGGACTCCAGCGTGCGATGGCGACGGACGCTGTGGAGTCCGTCTCGCTCGCGGGTGCCGAGCACGTTCTCGACGTGGGTTGTGGCGACGGCTATGTGACTCGCCTGATCGCGGCGCGGGTGCCCGCCGGTTCTGTGCTCGGTATCGACCCGTCGCCGCGGATGATCGAGGCCGCCCGCACGGCCGACGACCAGCTCACGAACATCGCCTTCGAAGTCGGCGATGTCACGACCATGACCTTTCCTCGCGACTTCGACCTCGTTGTCTCGTTCAACGCATTGCACTGGGTGCTCGACCAGGAGACTGCCTACCGGCACATCGCCGGGGCACTCGAACCCAGCGGACGGGTGCTCGTGCAGTATGTCTGCGGCGGGCCTCGCCCGAGCATCGAGAACGTAGCGATGGCGGTTACCGGCGATGCGCGCTGGTCGACAGCGTTCGCCGGCTTCGCGCGCCCCTTCGTGCATATCGACCCCGGCACGTTGCCCTCGATCGCGGCGAGTGCCGACCTCGAGGTCACCGCGCACTCCGTAACCGACCGGGAATGGGACTTCGGCTCACGCGAGGCCTTCGCCCAGTGGTGCACGGTCGGGTTCGCGGACTGGACAGCCCGCATTCCTGCCGCTGACATCCCCGCCTTCATCGACGAGGTCGTCGACCGCTACGAAGCCGTCGTCGGCCAACCGGGACTATTCCGATTCCTGCAGTTACGGGCCGAGCTGTCGCGGCGGAACGCCTTTCTGGAATACAGGTAGACGACTACTCGATCCTTGCGTCCGCTCAGCGCGAGATGATCTTTCTACGAGGCAAAAGCGAGAGCTGGGTCAGTAGTAAAAGCGCCACTTGAATGGTCTGCCCGTTACCGACGGTGGCGAGTGCCTAGAAATCCAGATGTATGCCGCTCAGCGGCGTCTGGCTCGGTGCCCTTCGTCGGCACGACCCGCGTGACAAGTTCTGCGCCGGAGGTTCACCGATTCCGTGGTTGATCGAAGGAGCAGAAGTGATGTCGATGGTCAGTTTTCCGGTCGAAAGCGGCGGCGAGGTGCTGGTGCATGTCGACTCCCTACCCCGGTACGGCGACGTGGTGACCCGCGGTGGGCGGGACCAGATGGCAGAGGCCGTGGAGAAGGCCGAGCGTTCGCTCGGTTCCGCGCTCTCGGTGATCAGGGTCATGGCAGAGGGAGTTCTGGGTCAACTCGGTGAGCTGGCCGCGCCGCCAGCCGAGGTACGGGTCCAGTTCGGTCTGGAATTCAATGCGAAAGCGGGTGCCATCGTGGCCGAGACGGGCGCGGCCGCCCAGCTCAGCGTGGACCTCACGTGGCATCCGATTGCCCGACGTACGAACAACGTTGTCGGCGTTCGGCCGGCGAGCGAAAACCTGCCTGTCGAACGACGTGAGCCGCAGCTTGATGCGAGGGTGTGATCAGCGAAATGACATGCACGATTCAAATCAAGATCGAAGCGAACTCCGGCGGCGATCAGTACACGACGCGCGTGTTGCACTCACCTGTCGGGGCCGAACCCTCCGCGACCATGCAGCTGGATGCCCACCAGCTACTCGAGAAGCAACCCTATTTGGAGGCGGTGGTACTGGCGTCATCGGTAACCGGACGTCGGGTCGCTGACCCGGGCGAGCAGGCCCTACAGGACATCGGCGGATACTTGTTCCGGGCACTGTTCACCGGCGATGTCCTCGAGACGTATCGGGCAAGTGTCGCCGCCGCCCAGGATCACAACGAGCAACTGCGGGTGGAACTGCGCCTCGGCGCTCCCGAGCTGGCCGCCTTGCCGTGGGAAGCGTTATGGGACCAGGACACCAAGAACTACGTCTGCCTGACCGCGCCCCTGGTTCGTCATGTACCGGCGCCCTACACCTGCGAACCACTCAAAGTGACACCGCCACTGCGAATCTTGGGCCTGGTGGCCACCCCACGGGGAATGTCGTCGCTAGCCGTTTCCACTGAACAACAACGGCTGGAGAAGGCACTGGAACCGTTGACCACCCGCGGCCTGCTGCACTTCGAGTGGCTACAGGAAGCCGGTTGGGCGGGCGTACAGGAAAAACTGTTGTCCGATGAATGGCACGTCCTGCACTTCATCGGCCACGGCCATTACGACGTCACCAACGATGAAGGGTCTATCGCCTGGGTCGATTCCGATGGTGGCGCAGTTCCGATCCCCGCCACTCGCTTGGCCTGTCTGCTCAGCGAAGCAAGACCGACGCCCCGACTGGTTGTCCTCAATTCCTGCTCATCCGGTGCGGAGAGCACCAGGGATCTGTTCTCCGGCACCGCAGCAGTGCTAGCGCGAAGCGGAGTCAGCGCTGTCGCTGCCATGCAGTTCAGAATCAGCGACACGGCCGCGACCTCCTTTGCTGCCGGGTTCTATACGGCGATCGCGCGAAACCGCACTGTCGAGAACGCTGTTCGCAGCGGCCGAATTTCGATCATGGGCGCACAGGGTACCCTCGAATGGGTCACCCCCGTCCTCTACCTGCGAGGAGGAAACAGCCGACCGTTCATCCTGGAATCACAGCCGGAGAAACCGGTCAATGAGCAGCTCTACGCTGCGGCCCGCACCGCACTGGATGACCACGACTACGACACCGTCATACATAAACTCGACCAATTGCTGGTATCGGACCCCCACTACCGCGATGCCGCCGCACTGCGCCGCGCCGCCGCCGAAGAACTCGATCTCGCTCACAAATATCAGCAAGCCATCGGCGCACAAGAAGGCCGCGCCTGGAACGCCGCCGCCGATCTCTACAGTGAGATCCTCGCGACAAAACCGGATTATCGTGATGCCGCCGCCCGTCGCCGCGAATGCCTCGAACTTAAGTCACCGTCAACCAATATCCGCTGGAAGCGGGTCTTGATGATCGGAACTGGCGCGGCCGTCACCGCTCTCGCAGTAGCCGCCGCGATCTCTTTCTCGACGCGGCCCCCTCCTATCGACTGGATCGACGGGGAATGCGCGCGACTGTCCCGCTTCACCGACAAGATAGAAAAGCTCCCTTGCGACAGCACCGAAGCGGACGCGAAGATCAGCGCAATTGTCAGCGGACCGGAGAAATGCAACCCGGACGATGGAACTTCGTCAGTAACCGGCTGGGTCCTGTGCTGGGACGTCAATTGGAGACCCAACACCTGCTGGGATAGGACCGAAACTCCTGTCAAGCAGATACCGTGCACCACCAAACCCGACGATTTCCTTTTCAAGGTCGTCTCGATCAACCCAGACACAGTAGACGGAACCAAATGCGGGCCCCGCGAAGAACCCTCCATCAACGAAATCGAGAAGTTCGTGGTCTGCCTCGAACCGCTCCAAGCACTGAATCGCTGAGATTCTCGCGCGGCCTGACAGATGGTCACACTCATTGGGGCAGGCCATGGCCAACGCTATCTAGGAACTGGCCGACCAAGGCTCATCGGCGTGCAATCCGGGGCAACCACCGTTGTCTGGATCCGGCCGTGCCGTGTTCGGCCGCATTCCACCCATTGCGGCGCTAGGCCGCGTGGGTGAGTCTCGCGGCCGCCGCGCCGACGGTCGGTCCGGCGCTGACCAGCGTCGACATGAACCGATCCTGTTCTCGCGCACCACGAGTCGCCGCACGGTCGAGCCCGCCGGGCAACAGCCGGGTGACCGAGCGCGCGACGTTGACGGGGATGCGGATCGCCGGATACCACGGAACGATCGCCGTCGGCAGCCCGAGCGCACGCATCGTGTGGCGGCCGAGGAAGGTCCCTGTCACCGACAGATGCTGGGCATAGGCAAGGCGGCGCCGGATCGTGGGCAGCCGGTCATAGTTCCACGACAACGGGTCTCGTGACATCGGCACCGCGAGTTGGCGAGTCGACTCGTCGGGGTCGGCCAAGGCGGACAGCGTGTGCACCAGGACGCGCACACCGTCGCGGAAGGAGCGCGGCAGCCACTGTTCCTCGACACCGAGCAGCCAGCCGACGTAGCGGACCAAGTGCGCGACAGCGTCGGTCTCTGCGGGGATGAGCAACAGGCCCAGACCCATCCCACCGATCGCCGGTGCGATGAAGGCGCCGACGAGCGTGGCCGCCATATCCGTCTGATTAATGGGCAAGCCCCAGTCCTCGGTCCGCCAATCCGGCATGGCAGCCACGTGCCTGCGGACGAAGGCATGGATGAGTCGCACCCGGATCGTGGACTGATATCCCAGACCCAGCGGGGACAATCCGTCCTCGGACAGGACGTCCATCGCCCACTGCATCGTCTCGGCCCACCGCTGGTTGGAGCCCTTTTCCAGTGCTCCTGTACGCAACAGGGTCTTGTTGAAGCCGGAGAACTGGTAGCCGCCGAGCATGGCGACGTCGCGTGCGATGTACATGCCGTCGGACCCGCCGGTGCGCAGGACCTTGGCCCCGCGCACGAGTTTGTCGTGATCGACCCACGCCGGAACAGTCTCGACCGCGGCGAAGAACTCGCGCAGCGCATCCGGCGCATTCGGCACCGCGCCGATGCCGTCGGTGAGCGCTCGATCGAACAGCGGACGCATCTGCTTCGAGCCCGTGGCGACCATCCAGTCCACCAGCCGATCCATCGCGTCGTCACCGACGAGCAGGCCCTCGCCGAGACGCTGCCATTGCTTCGAGTCGGGGCTGTGCACCCCCAGCATCGCCGCGAAGCCGCCGACGACGGCGGGAACGTGGTGGGGACGATCGGGGTGACGGGTGGGAACGGTGGTCATCGACACTCCTCGTTGAGCGACAATTTTTTGGATAACGACTGATATCCAAAGTATGTCGGCTGCTAAAGTCCTGTCAATGGCGCGTGCAGAGGTGGTCCAGCCCTACCGGGGAATCAGCGCGGCGAATCGACGAGACGAACGCCGCGACAAACTCCTCGCCGCGGGTCGCCAGATCTGGGGCGAGGCAGGCCCGAGCGAAGTCACCGTGCGCCGCGTGTGCGCCGCGTCGGGGTTGACGCCGCGCTACTTCTACGAAGATTTCGCCACCCGCGACGCACTGGTCCTCGCCGTCGCCGAGCAGGTGCACGAAGAGCTGTTCACCACCCTCGTCGAGGCGAGCCAGGCCGAGCCGGGCACCCTGAAACGCAAACTCCTGCGAGCACTGACGACCTACCTCGACACGATCGCCGAGGACCCCAGCATCCACCGCATCCTCACCAGCGATACCCACAGCGTCGCGGGGCTCGAAGAGTTGCGCTCCCGCGCCGTCGGCATCGTGACCGACCTCGTGATGCAGTACAGCGCGGAATTCCTCGACACCCCCGCGAATCCGGAGATCCGGCGCCAGGAAGCACTTTTCGTCGTCGGCGGGATCAACCAGCTCGTGGCGACCTGGCTGGGCGACCCCGGTCAGCCGACCACCGAAGTAGCTGCCCTGTGCACCGAACTCGCGCTCGCCGTGGTGAACCGAGCGCCCTGACAGTCGGTGCGGTCGAACAGCTCGTTCACCCTGACGACCGAGTCGGGACTGAGCGGCCGAATCAGTAGACAGCAGATCAGTATTCGTTCACGGTCCATGTCACCGCACGGAATTCGGGGTGTTTCGGGTCATCGGTGACGGTAACCGTCGCGCGCGCCAGGTCGATCTTCATGCCATCGGCCACGAACTGCCGACCGTTCGGCGCCCTGATATCGGGCGAACGAATCGCGGTAGCCGTACGTATCGGTGGCGTCGGGCAACGTGCCATCGGTCTGCAGCGGTCGGGCCGTCGGGCTGGTGCGCGACGCTGACGGGCTCGGCGGCATTCTCACCGGCACACGCCACCATCGAACAGATCAACGCGACCCCCGCCAGCACCGGAAAGCCATTTCGTGCTGAAATCATCTACGGATGACTCACAATTCAGACAGAACTCCATTCCCGCCGCGCTGCCCGCGAGGTAGCGAACACGTGGATTCCAGATCGACGCCCGGCCCGAGTAACCGGGGTTACCGTGGAGTGAGCGTCTAGGAGAGGACCGTCGCCATGTACCCGCCCGGCCCCCGACTACCCGCGATCGCGCAGACGATCCGGTATGTGCAAGCGCGGGAGCGGTTCTTGACCGCCACCGCTCGCCGTTACGGCGACACCTTCACCCTGCGCATGGTGCCGCCGTACGCCCGGCATATGGTCGTGTTCACCCGCCCCGAACATGTCCGCGAGATCTTCGCCGCCTCCCCCACCGACCTGCACGCCGGCGAGAGCAACGGCATTCTGCGTCCGCTGCTCGGCGATCATTCGGTGCTCATCACCGACGAAGCCGAGCACGCTCGCGCCCGCCGACTGCTGATGCCCGCCTTCACCGGGCCCGCCCTGACCGGTTATCGCAAGATGATCGAGCAGATCGCCGCCACCCACGTGGAGACCTGGCAGTCCGGGTCGACCGTCCGCAGCTTGGACGCGATGACCGGGATCACCCTCGATGTCATCGGCGAGGTGGTGCTCGGTGTCGCCGATCCGCGCCGTCGCGACCTACTCGGTCCACCCATGCGCCGCATCACCGACATCGCCCCGCTCACCCTGCTCGGTTCCCGCTACCCAGCCCTACAAACCCGCGGACCATGGAAGCGGTTTCATCACGACCGGGCCAGTCTGGACGTCCACCTCTACGCCGAGATCGAGCAGCGACGTACATGCAGCGACGCCCCGGGCGCTGATGTGCTGTCGCGACTGATGGCAGCGGGCAGCGGCAACGACACCCCGCTCACCTCAGACGAACTCCGCGATCAGTTGGTCACCCTGCTCGCCGCCGGGCACGAGACGACCTCGGCCGCACTGTCCTGGGCGCTACGCGAACTGGCCGCCGACCCCGCCCAGCAGGACCTCGCCCGTCGAGCCGCGCTCGACGGCGACACCGTTTACCTCGAAGCGGTGATGAAGGAAGCACTGCGCTACCACTGGGTCATCGGAGGTGTCGTGCGAAAGCTCACCCGCGACATGATGATCGGCGGCCACGACCTGCCCGCTGAAACCGTCGTCGCGACCTCGATCCTGCTCGCACACAAGCGGCCCGAAGCCTTCCCGGACGCGGTATTCCGGCCCGGCCGCTTCCTCGACGGCAGCGTGGCGCCGAATACCTGGCTGCCGTTCGGCGGTGGGGTGCGCCGGTGCATCGGAGCGGGTTTCGCGCTGATGGAGGGTGCGGCGGTGCTCCAAGAGATCCTGCGCCGCCACGCCTTGTCCCTGCCCGCGACCGCGACGACGCGGGGCCGGGTCCGCAACATCACGCATGTGCCATCCGACGGGGCACCGATTCTGGTCAACTGAACAGCGCACCACCGACGAGGCCAATCATCCTACGAACTCCTGCAATGCCTCTGCCATGGCTCGCGGCTGGTCTTCCGGAATGAGAGTCCACGAATCATCGATGATCAGCTTGGCCGCGTCAGGGAACAGCGCAACCAAACGATCCGCATGCTCGAGCGGCATCATCCGATCTTCGCGTGCCCACACCACGAGTACCGGACTCGTGAATGTCCGTAGTTGATCGGATAATTCGAGCAGTCGGCGTCGAGAGGGCGCCCCGGTGGCGAATTTGACCAGATCGCGGCGGATCGCGGCGTTCTCGACGGCGGGGCGAAACCATTCGTCGTACAGCGAGTCCGGTAGCCCCGTCTTACTCAGCGCACCGTACGCGCGGCGACTGCGCCGAAAGAACTTCGTCCCGAACATCCTGCTCAGCAGCCATCCCCCACCCGGCAGGCGGCACAGCAGGGCTGCGGGGCGCGCCGGCTTGGGCGGATAGTTGTCGAACGCGGTGCACGAAGCAAGCACCAGCCTTCCCACCCGCTGATCACGACCCTCGGAGATCATGAACTGCCCACCGCCCCAATCGTTGAGGACCAACGTCACTGCCTCTAGTCCTAGGACATCGAGGAAGTCCGCGAGGATGCGAGCCACTCCCTGCTCGGTCAGGTCCACGTCGGGATGCATCGGCTCGACGTGCGCGCCCAGGGGCAACGTCGGTGTGATGCAACGGTATTCGGGCAGCAACGGAATGACTTTGCGCCATTGCCGACCGTCCATGAGCAGGCCGTGGCCGAACACGAGGACGGGTCCGTCTCCACCGGTGTCCTCGTAGGCGATGGGCCCCGCCGGTACCTGCACTGTAGGCATCCCGCACCTCCTAGATAGATCGTTCTACTGGCCCACGATATGCTGTCGCATACCACCGCGCAAGGAGTGATCGCCATGGCAGATCTCGGCACACGTGAACGGATACTCGAGGCGACAGCGGAGCTGTATCGCCGCCAAGGCATGTCCGCTACCGGCCTCAAACAGATCTCCAGCACAGCGCAGGCACCGTTCGGCTCGATCTACCACCACTTCCCCGGCGGCAAAGAATCGATCAGCGTGGAAGTCATTCGGCGCGAAGGAGTCCGTTACGGCGCTTTCGTCGGCACGCAGCTGGCCGACGCCGATCCCGCAACCGCAATACCGCAACTATTCGAGAACGCCGGCAGACTCATGGAATCTCAGGATTACAGCGAGGCATGTTCGATCGAGACCATCGCACTGGAAGTGGCGAGCACCAACGAACGGCTCAGAAGCGAGGCTGCGGAGGTCTTTCAGGACTGGCTGACTCGACTCGCGCAATGGTTCGGACAACTCGACATCACCGAGCAACAGAGTCGTGCTCTGGCGATATCGACTCTGACCGCCCTCGAGGGAGCGTTCGTGCTGTGTCGCACACTGCGCTCGATCGAACCCATCATCCTTGCCGGGCAGGGAGTCCAGTCCGCGGTGACCGCCGCCCTCGTACCAGCACAGACGCCGTGATGCTCTCCATTCGGACGCGGGCGGGAACCTCCATATCACTCGGGCGCTGCGCGCATCCGTTGTTGTCCCGCGCGCGACGATCCGGATGAATCTCGATGTTGCTTCGCGTCGAATTGCGAGAACAGCGCCCGCCGCCGACATGCTCAATCGAGCTGTCGGCCGACGCCTGCACCTGGGCCATCGTGGTTGCCGAACAGCCGCTTTCATTACTTGGCCGGGTCGTGGTATCCCAGCTTCTCGACAACAGGAGCATCGGAGAACCGGAACAGGTCGAGCTCGGTCTCCGCTTCCAGGGACCACTGCACCCAGGACGGCACGACGAACAGATCGCCGGTGGTCAGTGCCCGGCGCTGGTCGCCGAGCCGGACATGACCTGTGCCGTCGAAAACTTGCCAGATGGACGAGCCCACCTCGCGCCGAGACGCGGTGGTCGTGCCCGCCCGCAAGCGGTGGAATTCGCAGCGGATAGTCGGGAGCACATCGCCGCCGTTGGTCGGGTTCGTGTATTTGATCGCCGCGTGACCCGGCTCGACGGTAGCCGGATGTCCTTCCTGCTCCAGCAGCAATTGCTCACGCAGAGCCCGGTCGGTGTACTCCCAGCGGTACGCCGCGATCGGCGTGGATCGCCGTGATGCATCCGCCGAGAGCGGAGTGAGGCCCGGATGACTCCACAACCGCTCCGATCGCGATATCGGTGGGGTCGATGCGTCGGTCACCACTTCGGACCCGAACTCGAAGAAGCCGAGATCGAGGTCGTGCGCGAGTGGCACGTCGAGTCCATCGATCCATGCCATCGGCTGATCGGTCTCGTTGTGATGCCCGTGGAAACACCAGCCGGGCGTCATCAACAGATCGCCGCGGCGCATAGCCACCGGGTCCCCGTCGACGACGGTCCACACACCTTCGCCCTCGATCACGAAGCGAAACGCGTTCTGGGCGTGGCGGTGTTCCGGTGCGACTTCGCGCGGGCCGAGCCACTGGATCGCGCACCACAGGGTCGGCGTGGCATACGGGGTGGGGGCGAGACCGGGGTTCGCCAGGCCGATCGCTCGACGTTCACCGCCGCGGCCGACAGGGACGAGCTCACCGGAGCGGCGTGCGATGTCGAGCAGCTCCGACCACTGCCACAGGTGCGCGACCGCGGCGGGGGCAGGACTTTCCGGCATGAGGTTGCCGGTTTGGGTCCACAGCGGGGCGGTGGAGTTGCGGGCGAAGTCGGCGTAGAGACGGTCGAGTTCGGGGCTGGATTCGGGTTCTGTGATGTTGTTGCTGGTCATGATGATTCCCTCGGAGAGCGGGGCGGCTCGGGGACCGCCGGTCGGAGTTCAGTGCGCCAGTGACGGCGCGGCATCGGTCGCCCCCGGCTCGGTGCGGCTGTCGGTCAGGACAGCGCGCCGGGAACGCAGCGCGAAGATCGCCAGCGCACCCGCGATCAGGGGCAGGCAGAACAGGAAGTAGAGGTTCTTCGGCGCCCAGTCGAGGTCGATGAGCCTGCCGGCGATGATGGGCGAGAAGATCGCGCCGACTCGTCCCATACCGATGACCAGCCCGACCGCGGTCGCCCGCGCCGAGGAGTCGTAGTACATCGGGGCGATGGAGAACATGCCGGCCATCACGGCGCTGGTGGTCATCCCGAGGAGCACGGCCGCGACCAGGGCCGTGTGCAGCGTTCCCATCGACAGCGCGTAGAGCGCGAAGGCGGCCGCGGCGACACCGAACAGTGCGGTGAGTGTGGGACGCACGCCGAATCGCATGGCCAGCGGCCCGAACACCAGGGCCCCGACAATTCCGCCCGCGCTGAAACACACACCGGCTTGCACGCCGTCGGCGGAGGTGAACCCGCTGCTGGTGACCAGTTTCGGCGTCCAGGAGTTGGCGAAATAGAACCCGGCCATCAACACGAAGAAGCTGAATCCGAGCAGCGATGTCGTGAGCAGGTTCGGGCCGGTGGTGATGTCGCGCCAGTGCCCGATGATGTCGTTGTTGCGGGTCGCAGCCGAGGGCATCTCGGTCAGGGCCGGTTGGCGCAGCCGGGTCAGGATGGCGTTGGTGCGTGTCAGGGCATTGCGTGGGCGCCGGTTGATCAAGAAGTCGACCGATTCCGGCAGGATCGCCGCGGCGAGCAGTGCGACGCACAGTGTTACCACGGCGCCGAAGGCGAAGACCGCACGCCAATCGAATTGTGCGAGCAGGATACCGGCGATGATGCCGCCGAGTGTGCCGCCGATCGGCTGACCGGCGGTGTAGACGCTGATCGCGGTCGAGCGGTGCCGGGCCGAGGAGTACTCGGCCACCATGACATTCAGGCAGGCCTGCAGGGTGCCGACAGCGATGCCGGTGACGATCCGCACCGCTAGCAGCATGGTGAACCCGGTGGCCATCGCCGACAACCCCATGCCGAGCGCGACGATCAGCGCGGCGACGACGATGGTGCGCCGGCGCCCG
Source organism: Nocardia salmonicida (assembly GCF_036142455.1). Lineage (NCBI taxonomy): Bacteria > Bacillati > Actinomycetota > Actinomycetes > Mycobacteriales > Nocardiaceae > Nocardia > Nocardia salmonicida. Next base: position 2,103,154 of record NZ_CP108014.1, on the reverse strand, counting down.
ACGATGTCGGCCACCTGGGCGACGACGATCGATCCGGCGGCCATGCCGAACAGCGCCGAGCTGAGCAGGATGCCGAGTTGCGACCCGCTCAGTGACCATTCGTCGGAGATATGTGAGGCGCTGAATGCCAGCGCGAGCACATCGAATCCGTCGAGCATGTTCAACAGCACGCAGATCGTCACCACCGCGTATTGCAGTGGTTGCATGGGCGCGGATTCGATGCGGGCCTTGATGTTGTGAGCTGCGATTTCCATTGCGTCGCTCACTTACTCGCGAAACGGGCGTCGAGCTGGGCGCCCGGCCGATCGGCATAGGCGATGGCGGTTTCGGCGGTGACGCCGACCTCGAGCACACCGATCCGGTCGATCTCGAGCCGGATCGAGGTGCCGTCGTCGAGCGCGCCGACCCCGGCGGGCGTCCCGGTGGCGATGACGTCGCCGGGGTGCAGGGTCATCACCGAGCTCGCATAGGAGACGAGTTCGGCGACCGAGAAGATCAGCTCGCAGGTGTTGGTCCGCTGGCGCAGCTCCCCACCCACCCAGCAGCTCAGCGCCAAGGTGTCGGGGTCGCCGACTTCGTCAGCAGTGACGATCCACGGTCCCAGCGGGGTGAAGGTGTCGAAAGACTTGCGGGTCGAGCGGTCTTCGGTGGAGCGGACGCTGATGTCGAGCAGGCAGGTGTAGCCGACGACGTAGTCGAGAGCTTCCTGCACTCGCACGTTCCGGGCGGTACGGCCGACCACAATGGCCAGTTCACCTTCCTGGTCGGTGCGTTTGTCGAGGTAGGGCAGCTCGACGGTCTCCCCCGGCCCGATCACCGAGGTGTTGGCCTTGAGGAACACGCCGTACTCGGCGATCGTCTTCTGCTCGTGCATCTCGACCTTGTGGTCGAGGTAGTTCACCGGGGCGGCGACGATCTTGCCCGGCCGCGACAGCGGCGCGCGCAGCGCGACCGAGCCGAGGCGATGGCGCGGGCACTGCGAGAGATCCAGTGCGCGCAGGTCGGCGACGAGGCCGCCGCGTTCCAGCCACGGCAGCCACGGGCCGCCGTAGGGGCCCGCCGAGATGGGGAGCAGATCGGTGATGTCGTAGACGTCGGTGTCGGTGGCAATCGCGGCACGGTCGCCGTCGAGAACTGCGAGTCGCATGGTCGGAATCGTCTTTCGGTGGAAGGAATCGGGGTGGGATCAGGCGACGGCGAGGCGGGCCTGGCGCAGCAGATCGAAGACCGGGCCCCGGTAGAGCCAGTCGGCGTGGCCGTAGAGGTCCTCGGCGCCGAGGGTGGCGAGCAGTTCGTTGCGCACCACGCGGTGGACACCGCCCGCGTGGCAGATGTCGCCGAACATGCGTGCTCTGGTCTGCACTTCGGCGGTGCGCGGGATACGGGAGTCACTGAACCGGCGGATCACCGCCGGCCAGTCGGTGTCCTGGGCGTCGGCGGCGACCAGGAACTCGAGCGTTTTGGCGTCTTCGAGTGCCTGGCAGCAGCCCTGGGCCAGGTATTGCAGCATGGGGTGTGCCGCGTCGCCGGTCAGCACGAGCCTGCCCTCGCCCCAGGTGTCGGCGGGCATCCGGTCGTAGAGCGGCCACCGGCGCTGCTTGCCGATGTGGGTGATCGCGTCGCGCACCTGCGGATGGCAGTCGGCGAAGGCGGCCTCGAGCTCGGCGGTGCCACCGAATTCCTCGTCGCCGCGCACGAAGGAGGGCGACTCGAACACCGCGACCTGATTGAGCACTTCGCCGGCGCGCAGCCGGTACTGGACCAGGTGGCTGCCAGGCCCGACCCACACGACGACATCGTCGAGTTCGCGGTCCTGTCTCGACACGTCGGTGATCGGGACCGTCCCGCGGTAGGCGACGTACCCGGACGCGACGAGGTCGTCACCGACGATCGTGTGGCGCAGCACGGAATGGAGTCCGTCGGCGGCGATGGTGGCTTCGGCGGTGAAGCTGCGATCATCTTCGGCGACGACGAGGGTGCCGTCGCCGGTGTCTTCGACCCGTTCCACGCGGACGCCGGTGCGCAGGTCGGCCCCGGCCTCGCGGCATGCCTCGAGCAGGATCGCGTGCAGGTCCGTGCGGTGGATGACCACGTAGGGGCCACCGAACCGTGTGCGGAATTCGCCCGTCAGCGGCAGGCGTCCGATTTCCTCCGCGGAGATCGCGTCCCGCATGACGATATTGTTCGGGAGCACACCGACCGCGCACACCCGCTCGAGCAAGCCCCACGAATCCAGGATGCGGGTGGCATTCGGGCCGAGCTGCAGGCCCGCACCGATTTCCCCGAACTCGTGAGCTTGTTCCAGTACAACGGCCTGTTTCCCGGCTTTGATCAGCCCGAGCGCGGTGGCCAGACCGCCGATGCCGCCACCTACCACGATGGTAGGTGCGTAATCTGAGTCACAATTCTGCATGGAGCGAAACTAAGTCCGTGGGCTTTCACGAGGGAATATAATTCCGCTATGCGGAACACTCCCCTGCCCGAGCGACCGACGAGCGCGGTCGGCTCCCTCGACCGTGGGTTGCGGTTGCTGCAACTGCTGCGCGACTACGGCAGCCTGCGTGTGATGGACGCCGCCACCCACCTCGACATCTCGCGGTCGAGCGCACACCGGTTGCTTCAGACGCTGACTTACCGTGGCTTCGCGGTGCAGAACGACAACCACGTCTACCTGCCCGGTCCCTCACTGGACGCGGCCCCGGCCAGACTGGCGTGGACCAAAGCGTTTCGCGCGCTGTGCCAGCCGCATCTCGAGGTGTTGTCGCGGCGCAGCGGCGAATCGGCGAACTTGATGATCCGGGTGCGCGAAAGCGTGCGGTTCCTCGGCACCGTGCGCGCGCAATCGGTGTATGCGACCAACGACCGCGATGGCGTGGTGATGCCTGCGCACCAGGCCTCCGGAGGCAAGGCGCTACTGGCCGCCCTGCCCTTCGACGAGGTGGAACGGCTGTACCGGCTCGCCCGCGCGGGCGGCGAGCCGCTGCTCGGCACCGGCGAATTCCATTCCCTGACAACGGATTTGGACACCACGCGGCGCCGCGGGTTCGCGATCAACTACGAAGGCACCGAACGTGGAGTGGCCGCGGTGGGCGTGGCGATCACCGACCGGGACGGTCAGGCCATCGGCGCGGTGTCGCTGTCGTGCCACGCCGAGCGCTTCGCACAATTGGTCGACAAGACGCTGGTCCCACTCGTGCTGGACGCCAGGACCCAGATCGAGAAGGACTTGGCCATCATCGATCTGGGTGCAGGCAGGTAGACGAGCCGCCGCTATCTGATTGCCCTGCGAGATAGTGCGAACGCGACGGACGGCGATGTCGGGGGCGGCCGGCAGCGCACCGGCCGACATCGCCGCGGCCTTCAGCCGACGACGGTTGCCGTCTGCTGTTCTGCCCCCAGTTCGGCGAAGGTTTCGGTGACCCAGTCGGCGATATAGGTACTGACCAGGGGGAAGTTGTCCAGCCCGATGTGTTCCGCGCCGCCCTCGCGAGCGGTGAAAACACGCAGGTGTCGTTTCGGGCTGGCCGTTGCCTGCTCGTAGGAGCGGTGGGCGTATTCGAGCGGGATCTGCCGGTCGTTCTCGCCGTGCACGATGAGGAAAGGCACGCTGATCTGCTCGACGACGCCGTCGAGGTTGACGCCGTCGGCGTTGTTCAGGAAGGTGTCGAGGTCGTTCTCACCCCAGACCCACATCACGTGGTTCCAGTAGTGCGGCACGGGCCGTTCGCCTTCGCGTTCGATTCGGCGACGCTGCACCTTGCCCCAGTCGTGGTTGGCGCCCCATGCCACACACAGCGCCAGCCGCTTCTCGAAGGCCGCCGCACGGGGGGCGTAATAGCCGCCCAGCGACCAGCCGACCAACCCGATGCGTGTGGTGTCGATGCCGTCGAGGGTCTCGAGGTAGTCGACACAGGCGGCCGCCCATTCCTCGGTCTCGATCTGGGCGGTGAGTCCTTGCAGGCGCAGTGCCTCGCCGCTGCCGGGGCAGTCGACCATGAGGGTGGCGATCCCCCGCTCGGCGAGCTCGTGGGCGAACCCGGACAGATACATGTGTTCTTTGGTGCTGTCCAGGCCGTTCCACACGATCATGCAGGGCACCGGGCCTGCCACGTCGGGCCGGGTGAAGTAGGCCGGAAGTGTGGTGTCGCGGAAGGGAATCGAGACGCGCACGGTGTTCGGATCGACCAGGTCGAAGGACTGCTGCATCAATTCCAGCACCCGGCGATAGATCGCGTTGCGATCGGGCGTCTGCGGGCTCTGCATCCGCTCGGCGTGGATCAGGTAGTTCGCGGCACGTGCGTAGGCGTGGCCCGCCGACCGGGTGCGTCCGACCGCACGGTCACGTCCCGCGGCCTCGACCAGGTCGTCGACGACCGCTGTCCAGGACGCCAGGAATTCCTCGGTGCCCGCGTCCTCACCGCGGGTGGCCGCTTCCCGAATGGGACGGCAGGCCCGATCGACCTCGTCGATGTAGCCGCCGCTGTTCAGCGCCGCGACCACACCGAGGTTCCACACATAGTTTCCGGGAAAGTATTCGAACATCAGGGTTTTCCTCTCATTGACAAGTTTTCGAGACGCGACGAGATCCGCGCTCGACGCTGCTTTCGTCGGGGTTCAGACGACCGCGATCGGGTTGACCGGTGCGCCGACCGCGCCGGTGACCGGGATCGGCGCGGCGACGAGGAAGAACTCGTAGGTGCCGGTGCGCGCGCAGTGTTCGGCGAGCGCGTCCAGGTCCCACATCTCGCCGAGGAACAACCCGATGTGCGGGATGGCGACCTGGTGCAGAGGTTGGAAGGCGTCGTCGAATTCGTTGGGCCGCACCTCGAATCCCCAGGTGTCGGTGGCGATCGCGGCGATCTCGGTGCGGTGCAACCAGTCCGCGGTGGTGAACGACAGACCCGGGGCCGCGCCACCCGCGTAGTCGTTCCAACCCTCGCGCCGGGCGCGGCTGAGCTGGCCGGTGCGCACGGTGACGATGTCACCGCGGCCGACCGCCGAGGAGGCTCCCTGTGTGCGGATCGTTTCCTCGAGATGGGCTGTGGTGATGGCGAAACCGTCAGGTAGTTCGGTGCCGGTGCCGAAGACGCGCCCGACGTCGAGCAGCACGCCGCGGCCGACGATCCGATCCGCCACGGTTTCGATGCCGGTGAACTGATCACCCTGCGAGGTCACCACCTCGCCCGCGCGCCGACCGTTCCAGGCCCGACCGTGGTCGAAGATGTGGCCGAGTCCGTCCCATTGCGTCGAACACTGCAGCGGCATCGACACCACGTCGTCGGCGCCGCCGAGACCGTGCGGGAATCCCTGGATCCCGGCTTCGGCGTCGGTGCCGGTATCGAGCATGGTGTGCACAGGGTTGGAGCGACGCCGCCAACCGCGCTGCGGCCCGTTCGTGTCGAAGCTCTGCGACAGGCTGAAGCTGTGGCCGAGCCGGATCAACGCCCCGGCTTCGGCCCGCTTGGCGTCGTCGAGGAAGTTCAACGTGCCGTGCACATCGTCGGCACCCCACCGCGCCCAGTTCGAGCATCGCTGGGCCGCGGCGGCGATCGCGGATTCGGGATCGCTGCGGTCCGGTGGCGTTGCGGCGGTTTCTGTTCCGGTCATCTGTGCTCCTGTAGTTCGGGTCGCAGCGCGTCCGAGATCGACTTCACGCCGCCGTGCGAGCTCGCTCCGCCGTCGACGGTGATCTCGGCGCCGGTCATGTAGGTGGAATCGGCGCCGAGGAGAAAGGCCACCGCGCCGGCGACTTCGGCGGCGGTGCCGGCACGCGCCAACGCGGTCTCACTGATCGACGAGTCCCGAAATCGCGCGGGCGCCGATTCCGTCATGGGGGTGTCGATGAAGCCCGGATGGACGATGTTGATCCGGATTCCGTTCTCACCCAAGGACAGTGCGGCGGTGTGGGTCAAACCGCGCAGTGCCCATTTGCTCGTGGTGTAGGCCACCGGGTAGTGGCCGGTGAGCGCCGCGAGCGAACCGATGTTCACGATCGCCGATCCGGCGCCCATCACGGGGACCAGCGCCTGGATCGCCAGCAGCGGTGCCAGCACGTTGACCGCGTAGGCGTCGGTCATGTCGGCGACGGTCACCTCGCCAAGGCGCGCGCGTCGGGTGATGCCTGCGCAGTTGACCAGTCCGTGCACCGGTGCGTCGAGAGTGGTTGCCAGTTCTCGCCATTGCCGCTCGTCGGTGACATCGAACACGCGCACGCTTTCGCTGCCCTGGCGATCGAGCGCGACGACGTGGTAGCCGTCGTCGGTGAGTCGTTGGGCGACAACGCGGCCGATGCCGCCTGCCGCGCCGGTGACGACCACGGTGTGGGTTGTCATGGTGCGGTCACCTCGGCCCGGTGCTGCGCGCGGTCGCGGAGTCGGGGTGCAGACACGGTGTGTGGCGCGCTGGTGCGCTCGCCGACCGTGTTCACCAGGGTGCCAAGGTGTTCCACGGTGAGTTCGACCGTGTCGCCGGCTGTCAGCGGCGGCGGGTCGAGACGTCCGCGGCGGCCCCACAGCTCGGCCAGACAGCCGCCGTTGCCGACGGTCCCCGAGCCGAGTACATCGCCCGGGGCGAGCACGGCGTCGCGTGAGGCGTAGGCCAGCAGCATGGGGAAGGTCCAGCCCATGTTGGACAAGACATCGCTGCCCACTTCGGCCCCGTTGACCCGTGCCGCGCAGTGCAGTGCGAGGAAGCCGTCGGCGTCGAGGAACGGCACCATTTCGTCGGCGGTCACCAGCACCGGGCCGAGGGTGTTGGCGAAGTCCTTGCCCTTCGCCGGGCCGAGCCCGACCTGCATTTCCAGACGCTGGAGATCACGGGCCGACCAGTCGTTGAAAATCGTGTAGCCGAAGATGTGATCGGCGGCCTGCTCGACGGTCAGGTCGCGACCGGCACGGCCGACGACGGCCGCGACCTCGAGTTCGAAGTCCAGTTCCGCGCAGTGGTGCGGTGCCCGGATCTCGCTGCGCGGACCGTTCACCGTGTGTGGGTTGGTGAAATAGAAATGCGGCGCCGCGTACCAGGCCGCCGGCACTCCGCCGCGACCCTGGACACTCGCACGGACTCCTTCGACATGTTCTTCGAAGGTGACGAAATCGCGAATTGTCGGCGGTGCCAGCGGAGCGTCGAACGCGACCTCCGCCACCGAAATCGGTGTGGTCATCGACTGGATCTGCGCGCCCATCTCCAGCGCGGCGGTCAGCCCGGCCCGGACGAGTTCGAGCACCGTGGTGCCACCGGGGAACAGGTACACGCTGTCGTCGTCGACGACAGCGGCGACAGGAGCCGCGTCGTTATGGCGAATCATGGCAAAACGCATGGTGGATAACCCCTTTCACACCGGTGGTGCGATGAACAGACCCTTGTCGGGGTCGTTGAACGATTTCGCGGCGACGAATTCGTCCATCGCGTTGGCAGTCCCCCATTGGTCGCTGACCTCGGGCTGGGTGAAGTCGTAGAGGTGCGGGTGCCAGGTGTCCTCGTCCAGCGACTCGAGTTCGGTCGTGTACTCCATCGTGTTGCCGTTCGGGTCGAGGAAGTACGAGAAGGTGTTGTTGCCCGCGAGGTGTCGGCCGGGGCCCCAGATCTTTTCGACGCCCGAGCGCAGCATGCGGCCGGTGCCGCGCATGTACTCGTCGAGGCCGCGCAGCTCGAACGACGCGTGGTGCAGCGCGGGATGGGGGCCGCGCGCGATGGCCAGCGAATGGTGCCAACGGTTGGTGCGCAGAAACCACATCATCTTGCCCATGCGCGGATGCATGAGGATGTCGGAGACCTTGAAACCGAAATGCTTCTCGTAGAAGGCCACGGTGGTTTCCGGGTCGGCGGAGTTCACCACCACGTGCGACAGCCGGACCGGAATCGCTTCGCCCACTTCGACTTTGCGATGTCGGCGAGCCGCGACGTCGGCGGACACCTCGATCGTGCGGCCTTCGTTGTCGAAGAACCGGAAACCGTATCCCCCGCCGGGTGTCTGCAATCGGTCCGGTTCGCTGACCAGGGTGGCCCCGCCCCGGCCGAGCCTGTCGGCGACGGTGTCGACCGCCGCGCTGTCGGTGACGCCGAAGGAGATCAGGTCGAGGCGCTTTTCGGCGGCGCGGCGGATGCGTACCACGTACTGCTCGGGCGAGCCCTCCGCGGCCAGATAGGTGACATCGCCATCGGTCGCGGCAACCGAGAGGCCCCAGTGGTTGGTGTAGAAGTCGAGCTGCTTGTCGAAGTCTGGCACGGCCAGTGCCGTGTGCCGCAGGTGGGTGAAGACATGATCGCTCATGAGGAGGCTCCGAAAGACGAGGGGATGGGGTTCAGGCCGGTGTCGCGACGAGTTCGGCGATGCGGCGCATCAAGCCGGGGACGTCGGCGTCGGGATCGTGGTCGAGCATCCATCGGCCGAGCTGCACCGAGGCCTCGACCACGGCTTTCGCTCGTGGCAGTCGGCGGTCGGTGAAGCTGCGCCACAGCTGCGGACCGACCGGTTCGGCGATGAGGAGTTCGCTGAGCACCGCCGCGTCTTCGAGCGCCTGCGCGCCGCCTTGGGCGAGGGTCGGCGGGCACGCGTGGGCGGCGTCGCCGATCAGCACGATGCGTCCGCGATTCCAGGGGCCGTCGATCACGTGCTGCTCGAACCGGGTGTAGTTGACGGCGTCGGGATCGGTCAGCAGCGCACGGACTTCGTCCCACGGTCCGTGGTACTCGGCGGCCAGTGCGCGCATCATTTCGAGCTGCTCGGTCTTGGACAGCGCCGAACGATCGTGGGTGTCCTCGACGATGTAGGCGTACATCGAGTCCGGTCCGGTCGGGCAGTATCCGGCGATGTGCGCGACGCCGCCGTAGTAGAGATCGGTGCGGGTGATCGATGCCGGACGCGAGCACACCAACCGCCAGATGCCCATGCCGGTTGGCTGCGGCTCGGAGTCGATGCCGAGGGCGCGACGGGCGGGCGAGCGGACACCGTCGGCTCCGATCACCACGTCGTAGCGTCGGCTGGCGCCGTCGTCGAAGACGACATCGACGCCGGTGTCGTCGGCCTCGAATTCGGTGGCGCGCACGCCGAAACGTAGTCGCGTACCGGCCTTTTCCGCGGCGTCGTGCAGCATTGCCGCCAGCACCGGCCGCTCCATCCCGACCGCGGCCGGGAGGTCGGGGCCGCCGGTCTTGGTATCGGGAATCTCGGCGAGGAGGCTGCCGTGAGCGTCGGTCGCGCGGATGCCCAGGGTGTCGAAACCCCAGCTCTCGCGGCTGATATCGGACCACAGGTCCAGATCCCGGAGCACGCGTAACGCGTTGCCCTGCAAGGTGATGCCGGAACCGATGGCGTGGCCGCGGCCGCGCGCCTCGACGAGATCGACGTCGAGACCGGCGCGGGCGAGAAAGACCGCGGCCGCCGACCCGGCGAGACCGCCGCCGAGTACGAGGACGGTGCGGGCGGTGTGAGGGTGCATCGAATCACTTCCCTGGGACAGTGCACATAAGCGAGCGTTGTGGTGACTCACTCCACTCTGAGACCCACATCACCATCAGGGAAGGCGTGATTTCTGATTGTCTGTATAAATGGGAGTTATGCAGAAGCCTGCTCGCCCGTTGGCCAATCTCGACCTCAACCTGCTGGTCACGCTGGAGGCCGTGGTGCAGCACGAGAGTGTGACCAGGGCCGCCGAGCAGCTCGGCGTCACGCAACCGGCCGTTTCGGCAGCCTTGGCTCGGCTACGCCGCCACTTCGACGACGACATCCTCGAGCGGGTCGGCAACAGGTACCGGTTGACACCCTTCGGTATCGAGCTGCGTCAGCGCACCAGGGCCGCGCTGACGGGCGTCGAGCGGGTGTTCTCCGCGCGCGGCACCTTCGACGCCACCGACACCAGCCGCGAATACTCCGTCGTGACCAGCGACTACACCACCGCCCTGCTCGGCCAACGCCTGGCCGAGCTGCTCACCTCGGCCGCACCGCACGCACGCCTGCGCATACTCCCCTCCTCACCCGAACTCGTCGCCCGAGCCGAGCACACCCTCACCACCTACGACGTCATGCTCGTGCCGCACGGGTTCGTCACCGATCTACCCAATGAGACTGTCTTCCATGATGATTGGATGGTCGTGACGGATCGGAACCACGAACCGGCCGGCGGCGAACTGAGCGCCGAGGACCTGCAGCGGCGCCCCTGGGTTCTCGTCTACCACTCCCAGACCGCCTCCACCCCGGCCGCGCGCCGGTTGCGGATGCTCGGCATCGAACCGACGCGCCAGATCGTCACCGAGAACTTCCTGACCGTCCGGTGCCTGATCAGCGGCAGCAACCGTATCGCCCTGGTCCCCCGCCGCTTGCTGGCGGTTCCCGGGATGAGCGAGGGTCTCACGGCCTATCCCTGCCCGGTCGACCTCGGCGAGCTGACCCAGGCGATGTGGTGGCATCCGGTGTTCACCGATGATCCGGAGCACCGCTTCCTACGCCGTCTGATCCGGGAGGCGGCCCAAAGCAGCTGCGCGTCAGCATAATCGACTCGCTGTTCATTCGATGAGTACATACATGTCGTCATCGAGTACTTCGAAGCGGTGAGCTTGTTTCATCTCCGCCTCGTACACGTGAGGGCGGCGATCAGAGGTTGCCGGTCGGCGGGCCCTGGCTTGTTCCCACCTGGATACCGACTACACAGGTGTCGTCGTCTGTGTCGGCGTCGCTGCTGTCGAGCAGGTGGTCGAGACGCTCATCCAGGCTTCCGGTGAATGCGGCCGAGATCGTGAGAAGTCGTTCTATACAGAGGTCCAGATCCCGGTCGCGGCGCTCGATGAGGCCGTCGGTGTAGAGCAGGAGTGTGTCGTCCAATTCGAGCTGGATTTCGCCTTCCTCGTAGCTTGTTTCCGCCAGCGCGCCGAGGATTATGCCTTTGAGTTCAGGCAGGGAGCAGGCGTGGCCGGCTCGGACCAGCACTGGTGGCGGGTGGCCTGCGCGAGCCCAGCGCAGGACCCGAGTCAGTGGGTTGTAGACGCCACAGATGGCGGTGGCGAAGATGCTGTCGGTGAGGTGGTGCGCCACCAGATTCAGCCATGCCAGCATCTGGCCCGGTCCGGCACCGGTTGCGGCAAGCCCACGTAAGGCGTTGCGTAGCACGACCATTCCGGTCGCGGCCGTGATGCCGTGGCCGGTGATGTCGCCGACCGATATCAAAATCTCCTTCGACGGCAGCACGATGGTGTCGTACCAGTCGCCACCGACGAGCTCGTCCTGCTCGGTCGGTCGGTAGCGCACCGCGATACGCAAACCGAACGCGTCGGTTGACGGCTGCGCGTCGGGCATGATGGCCTGCTGGAGCTGCCTGGCCAGACTGCTCTGTTCGGCGGCGCGCATCTCGGTGTCGGTGAGCCGGTCCCGGGTCGCCGACAGCGCGATCTCGGTCCAGTGTTGGGACGAGACATCCTGGTACGCACCGCGGACGGCGTGCAGGTGCCCGGCCGCGTCGACCACCGGTTCGGCGATGATCCGGACGTGACGGGTCACGCCGTCGGCTCTGGTCAGTCGGCATGCGGTGGAGGCAGGACGGCGGTAGCGCAGCAGCGTGCGCAGAAACCGTCGCACTGCCTCGGTGTCGGCGTCGTGGACATGGCCTGGCAGCTGCGCCAGCGGGACGGGGTCGGTGGTCGGTGCCAGTCCGTAGAGCGCGAAAAGCTGGTCGCTCCAAGTAATCTCGCCGGTGGCCGCGTTCTCCTCGAAACCGCCGACGCGGCCGAGCCGTTGGGCGTGCTGCAGCAGCGTCGCCAGTCGCCCCGACTCGTCCTCTATCCGCCACACCATGAGCACGGCGTCGCCGTGGCGGCTGATGCTGAGCGCGGCCGCGACGGTCAAGGGGATCTGGTCGACCAGTTCGGTCAGCATGACCCGGTCGGCGCGGTAGGTCTCGCCAGTAGCGAAGACATGCTCGATCCGCTCGAACAGTCGTCCCTCGACCGCGGCCATCGGGTACATCTCGAGCAGTGACGAGCCGCTGATCAGGCCGGGAGGTCGACCGGCCGGGTCGACGAAGCAGCTGTTGAGATGGTGGATGGAGAAGTCGGCGAGCGTGCCCTCGTCGAGGTGGGGTATGAGCACCAGTGCGGGGTCGAACAACCCATCGGCCAAGCGCACGAGGTCGGCGACATCAGCGCGTTCGGTGGTTCGTACTGCAGCAGAGTCGGACTCGAGCGTGTGCGCACACAGCTCGGCCAGCGCTTCCAGTTGCTGGTGAATCTGGCGCGGTTGCACCTCGATCGGCCGAGGCCAGCACACCTCGAGCACCCCGAGTATCTTGCCGGCCGCGCCGACCGGGATCGCTGCTCGGCCGCCGGCACGGTCTCCGATCGACGGCAGCCCCGACACGCTCAGGTCCTCGATCCACTGCGGCGTGCGTTGGATCAGCGCATGCCGCGCCGGGGTCGCCACCCCCGGCGGCACATAGCGCCACCGCTGGGCTTCGTGCCCGGCGATCCCGGCGAAACCCGCCAGAGACAGCGACGCGTCGATGCCCGCGGACCAGATCGCGACCGCTGTGGCGCCCAGCGGTGACACTGCGTGTTCGAGCACCGACTCCGCTACCCGCTGGGTATCGCCCGCCGCGAGCAGTCCGCTCTCGGCGGTGCGCAGCCGCACGACCGCCGTCGGCTCGCTGGGTGGTGTGGCGGTGGCCTGCAGGAACTCCCCGACCACCGCGCTCATTTTGTCCTGCGCCGCCTGGTTCACCAGGTCGACGGCCAACTCCAGGGGCGCGACCCCGGCTCGGGCGGACAGGATCTCCAGCTGGGTTGCCGCCTGCGCGGGCCCGCAGTGCAGCCGTTCGACCAGCACACCCTTGGCCATTTCGATCAGCGCCCGGCCGTCGGCTGTGGCCTGTGCCTGCCGGATCTGGTTGTGTAGCCGCTCCACCGTGGCCGCGAGGCGCGAGACGACCGGGTCTGTCCCGGCATCGGTGTCACCGATTCCGGAGTCGGTCATCTGACACCGAGCCAGTGCACGATGCAGGCCAGGAGCGCATCCGCGTCGACCGGCTTGGTGACGTAGTCGTTGGCGCCGGAGGCCAGGCTCTTGTCCCGGTCACCCAGCATGGCCTTGGCGGTCACGGCGATGATCGGCAGCTTCTCGTACTGTGGCATCTCGCGGATGGTCGATGTCGCGGTGTAGCCGTCCATCTCGGGCATCATCACGTCCATCAACACCAGATCCGTTTCCGGGTGCGTGAGCAGCTTGTCGATGCCCTCGCGCCCGTTCTCGGCGTGCAACACGGTGATGTCGTGCAGTTCGAGAATGCTGCTGAGCGCGAACAGATTACGGGCATCGTCGTCGACGATGAGCACAGTGCGCCCGGCCAGCTCGCCGAGCGGGCGATGCGGCGTGGCGACCGGTGCGTCGTCCCGGCGCACCAGGGGCAGTACGTCCCCGGGTGCCTCGGCGGTGACATGCAGGGCGATCCGCTCGCGTAGTTCATCCAGGCTCGACAGCAACTCCAGCGGCCGTCGCCGCATGCGATCCTGCAGTAGGCGTTCCTGCTCGGCGTCGAGGCGGCGGTTGTGGGCGAGCACCGGCACGCTGCTCAACGCGGCATCGCCGTCCATCGTCTCGAGGAACTCCAGCGCGGCGCTGTCGGGCATGTCCAGCTCCAGCACTACGCAGTGGAACGACTCGGCCGCGAGTGCTCCCGCCGCTTCCACCACACCGATCGCGCTGACCACCTGGACCGGCCCGCGCGGGTCGTTGTTGTCGGCGAGGTCGGCCACCGCGCTCTGCGCGACCAGCGACAGCAGCCCCTGCGGTCGCTCCTCCACTACCAGCAGCCGACGCTGCTGTGGCGTCGCCGAATTCGACGCGAGTTCCAGACGGTCGTGGGTCTGCTGTCGGTCCGTGTGCTCGAGCTCGAGCACTTCGTGGAAGTCGGGGCGAGCGACCGGCAGGTAGAGGGTGAAGGTGCTGCCTTGGCCGAGGGTGCTCTCGGCCGCGATGGCTCCGCCGAGCAGGTAGGCGATCTCGCGGCTGATCGACAGTCCGAGCCCGGTGCCGCCGTATTTGCGGCTCGTCGTGCCGTCAGCCTGTTGGAAGGCGCCGAAGATCGACTCCAGCTGATGCTGGGCGATGCCGATGCCGGTGTCGATCACTCGCAGGGCGATGGCCATGCCGTGGCGGCGTACCGCGGCGGGCAACTCGTGGGTCTCCGTCGGCTCGATTCGCAATTCCACCGACCCGCTCTCGGTGAACTTGACCGCGTTGGACAACAGATTGCCCAGCACCTGCCGCAGCCGAGAATCATCGGTGAGCAACTCCAGTGGCAGACCCGCAGTCGTGGTGATCCGGAATCCGAGACTCTTCTGCGTGGTCACCGGGCGGAAGGTCGCCTCGACGTAGTCCAGCAATTTACGCAGCGGCACCCGCTCGGGGGTGATATCCATCTTGCCCGCCTCGACCTTGGACAGATCGAGGATGTCGTTGATCAGCTGCAGCAGATCCGAACCCGCCGAGTGGATGATGCCGGCGTATTCGACCTGTTTGGGTGTGAGATTGCGGGTCGGGTTCTGCGCCAGCAACTGAGCGAGGATGAGCAGACTGTTCAGCGGTGTGCGCAGTTCGTGGCTCATATTGGCCAAGAACTCCGACTTGTACTTCGAGGCGAGCGCGAGTTCCTGGGCGCGGGTCTCGAGCTCTTGCCTGGCCTGCTCGATTTCGAGGTTCTTTGCTTCGATGTCGCGGTTCTGCTGAACCAGCAGCGCCGCCTTCTCCTCCATCTCGGCGTTGGACAGCTGCAGTTCTTCCTGGCGTACCTGCAGCTCTTCCGAGCGTGCCTGCAACTCAGAAGTCAGGCGCTGCGATTCGACGAGCAGTTCGTCGGTGCGCGCGTTGGCCACGATGGTGTTGACGTTGACGCCCACCGTTTCCATGAGCTGATCGAGGAAATCGAGGTGGATGCGGGTGAAGCGATGCAGGGAGGCCAGCTCGATCACACCGAGCACCTGGTCTTCGACCACGATCGGCAGCACAAGGAGATTGACCGGCGCGGTTCGCCCCAACCCCGAGGAGATGGTGACGTAGTCACCGGGAACGTCGTCCACGGCGATCGTGCGGCGGCTGCGCGCCGCCTGCCCGACCAGCGACTGGCCGAAGGTGAGCCGAGGCGCGCTGCCCGGCCCGTCCGGGCTGCCGTAGGAGCTGATCAATCGCAGCTCCGGCTGCTCGGCGGTCTCGTCGGCCAGATAAAACGCACCGAATTGTGCCGACACCAGCGGCGCCAGTTCGTCCATGATCAGCTCGGCCACCACATGCAGATCGCGTTGGCCCTGCATCAGGCTCGAGATGCGGGCCAGGTTGCTCTTGAGCCAGTCCTGGTCCTGGTTGGCCATGGTGGTTTCGCGCAACGACTCCACCATGGAGTTGATGTTGTCCTTGAGCTCGGCGACTTCGCCGGAGGCTTCGACGGTGATCGAGCGCGTCAGGTCGCCTTCGGCGACGGCGCTGGTGACCTCGGCGATAGCGCGGACCTGGCGGGTCAGGTTGCCTGCCAGCTCGTTGACGTTCTCGGTCAACCGCTTCCAGGTGCCCGAGACGCCCTCGACCTCGGCCTGGCCGCCCAGTCGGCCCTGTGAGCCGACCTCGCGGGCGACGCGAGTCACCTCGGCGGCGAAGGCAGACAGCTGGTCGACCATCGTGTTGATCGTGGTCTTGAGTTCCAGGATCTCCCCGCGCGCGTCCACGTCGATCTTGCGGGTCAGGTCGCCCTGGGCGACCGCGGTCGTCACCTGGGCGATGTTGCGCACCTGGTTGGTCAGGTTGTTGGCCATCGAGTTGACGTTGTCGGTCAGGTCTTTCCAGGTACCCGCCACGTTGGGCACGCGGGCCTGACCACCGAGCATGCCCTCGGTGCCGACCTCGCGGGCCACGCGGGTGACTTCGTCGGCGAACGCCGACAGCGTGTCGACCATGGTGTTGATCACCCCGGCCAGCGCGGCGACCTCACCCTTGGCCTCCACGGTGATCTTCTGGCTCAGATCACCGCGCGCCACCGCGGTGGCGACCTGGGCGATCGAGCGCACCTGGTTGGTCAGGTTGGAGGCCATCACATTGACGTTGTCGGTGAGGTCTTTCCAGGTGCCCGAGGCGCCACGAACGGTCGCCTGCCCGCCGAGGTTGCCTTCGGTGCCGACCTCGCGGGCCACGCGGGTGACCTCGTCGGCGAACGAGGAGAGCTGGTCGACCATCGTGTTGATGGTTTCTTTGAGCTCGAGGATTTCGCCGCGGGCATCGACACGGATCTTCTGGGTGAGATCGCCGCCCGCGACCGCCGTGGTGACCTGCGCGATCGAGCGCACCTGCGCGGTGAGGTTGTCGGCCATGACATTGACCGACTCGGTGAGGTCCTTCCAGGTCCCCGAGACACCTTTGACGTCCGCCTGCCCGCCCAGCCTGCCCTCGGTGCCCACTTCGCGCGACACGCGGGTGACCTCGTCGGCGAACGAGGAGAGCTGGTCGACCATCGTGTTGATGGTTTCTTTGAGCTCGAGGATTTCGCCGCGGGCATCGACACGGATCTTCTGGGTGAGGTCACCGCCTGCCACGGCGGTGGCGACCTGTGCGATCGAGCGCACCTGCGCGGTGAGGTTGCCGGCCATGAAGTTCACCGAGTCGGTGAGATCTCGCCAGGTCCCGGACACGCCTTTGACGTCGGCCTGCCCGCCCAGCCTGCCCTCGGTGCCGACCTCACGCGACACGCGGGTGACCTCGTCGGCGAACGAGGAGAGCTGGTCGACCATCGTGTTGATGGTGTTCTTCAGCTCGAGGATCTCCCCGCGCGCGTTCACCGTGATCTGCTGGCTCAGGTCACCGCGCGCGACCGCGGTGGCGACCTGAGCGATATCACGCACCTGGCTGGTCAGGTTGCCCGCCATCGCGTTCACCGAGTCGGTGAGGTCCTTCCAGGTGCCCGACACACCGGGTACCTCGGCCTGCCCACCGAGGCGTCCGTCGGTGCCGACCTCGCGCGCGACACGGGTGACCTCGGAGGTGAACAGCGACAGCTGGTCCACCATGCCGTTGAACACCGTGGCGATCTCGCCGAGCAGCCCGTCGGCGTCGGTGGGCAACCTGGTGCCGAAATCACCGTCGCGCACCGCGGTCAAACCGGCCAGCAGCCGCCGCAGTTCGACTTCGTCGGTGGCTACCGCGGCCTGCATCGGCGGGGCCTGCTCGGGCACTGCTCGGGCCGGTGCTGCGGTATCCGTCATTGCTGTCCTCGTTGGTCGACCGGTCCGAATCGAACACCTATCCGATCGGTGTGAGGTAGGGCCGACCGTCACCCCACACGACCGAGCGGTGTGTTGCGGATTCGAATGACCACCCGACCGAAGACTTTACGCTGCGACCGTTCGGAGTGAACGCGGCTAACCGGGATTGGGCCCGCTACAGGTTTATCGACGATATGCGAGGCAGATTCTGATTCACACGTCGAGATAGAAGCGGATCGTCGTGCCGTCCTCGCCGGTGTGTATGCGCACCAGATCAGCCAGGTAGTGCACCAGCAGCAGGCCCCTACCGCCGAACTGTCCCTGTTCAGGTGGCCTGCGCCCGGCCAGTGGATCGCTCAGGCACCCGCCGTCGCGAACCTCGAACACAAGGTGTCCCGGCTCGGACCACATCGCGAAAAGTCCCCGGCCGCCGCCGTGCACCACGCTGTTGGTTGTCAGTTCCGCGACCGCCAGCTTGGCGTCTTCGAGCCGTAGGGCGTCGAGTCCCCCTTTGCTCGCGTGGTCGACGGCGAAGTTGCGGACCGATCGAAGCTCGGCTTCGCCGAAGGCGAAGACGGCGGCATCGGGCGCCGACACCAGCGGCTCGTTGTAGCGAGCCACGATCGCCTGCCAGTCGTAGTCGTTGCTGGCCTGCTCGCGCCCCTGACTGATGAGGGTGGGGTGGGTGAGCCGCGCATCGGCCAGGACCGCCGCGTCCAGCCGTGTTTGGTCGTAGGGACACAGGATGGTCACCGCGCGGCCTTCGAAGGCGGCATTGATCAGCGCTTCGTGCTGCGCGCATGCGGGGTATTCCACGGCGCTACGCCCAGCCCAGATCGGCTCGCCGATGATGCGCACCCGCCCCGTCGGATGCGCGTCGGCGAACCCCTTGAGCACCTTCGGAATGATCCGCCCCGGGTTGCGACCGACTTCGGTCATATCGAGAAATGAGATGTCGCGAGCATCGACGCCGAGCTCGTCCTTGATCAACTCGAGGTTGGGCCCCGGTACCGCGACGGCCATCGGCTCACCCGCCGCCAAACCCTCGCGCAGGAATGCCCCCGTCTGCTGCGTGTATTCCTGCTCGTTCGCATAGAACAGGGCAGGGTGTTCGAACGCCTCGTTGGCGGTCGCTGTGCTCATCGGGGCATTACCGTCGATTCGGTTCGGGCGGACAACGTTGATAGACGCGGCCACCGGAAGGCGTATCCACGCGCGGGCTCCTTCGCCACCGTCGGCCGACTCTCAGCCGGAATCGGCAGAAGGTAAGAGCCTTCCGGGCGCACAGTCTAGCCCGCCGCGCCGAGCATCGATGATCGGACTAAGAGTGCCGGCCCTCTTCGATGCGTGGAGCCCTGCCCCATCCACCGCCCTTGGGCAGGTCGACGATGCGCACGTGGTCACGAAACGAAGTCCGGGCACAGATTCGTGGTCGCGGCGCTGACGAACAGCGGGCCCTGATCGAACTGGTAGTTCTGCTCAACCGCGGATGTCTCGTCCAGAACCGACACGCCGCCACGCAGATGTTCACACGTCGCGTGGCCCGCGGCAACCAGCTCCTTCGCCGGTTTCCCCGGCAAGGCCGCGTCGTTGATTCTGATCTCTTCGAGGAACGACTCTTCGTCGGTACTGAACTCGGCTGCTTCGGCGGTGCGGGTCGTGGTGACCTCCACACTGCGGGGCCCGGTCGTCGGGTCACAGCCCGCGACTGCGGCACCGAGAACCGCGACAGTCAGACTGACCGCTACCACGTTGGCACGCAACTGAATTCGCCCTACGAACATCGTGTTGCCCCTGATCTCCAGCAGAGGGACCGATACCCGCGATCGATCCCCTCCGACACCGTTTCCGGTGTGCCATCAACGATCCCGCAGCAGTCGACTGCCCGGAACCCACCCCAGGGTTGGCACAACCCAACCTATGAGATCTCGACCGATCCCCACCCGAGGGTGCTTTCCTCACCGCGGATGGTTGCTCTACGTCTTGGGGCCCCGGCTTAGTCCGCAATGGCTACTACCGATCGGGGCTCGGAGAGCAGGCCGAGAGTCCGCTTACTTGAATCGGATTCCTGAGCTATTCGCGGGCTCGCATGTCGCCTCGAATGGTCGGAGCCATTTGGTGGATGCGGGGTAGGTCGATCTCTGTAGATCGGCGGCGACCAGTCGTATTTGGCGGCGCGAATTCGCCTGAGTTCGGGAATAACTGACCGCCATCCGCAGGCACGACCGCGACCAACATTAGAGACCTCACACGGGCGGTGCGAGTGCTAGTCGAGAGCCTTCAACGCAGCTGCCCACGGAACCGGATCACCCTCAGCGGTCCGGATGAATCGCACGCCCCACTCAGTGAGGGCGGATAGCGCAGCAGCGACTGCAGGGAACTTGAACTGTGTCGCACGAGCGTGGGGTACTGCCACCACGGGCAACCCGGCACCGACCGTCTCGACTAGCAACGCTAGTGGCAACGTATCGCCAATCCCCGCCGCCCATTTCGCCATCGAGTTCGTCGTCAGCGGAGCCACAACAACCGCGTCAGGAGGAGGAAGCAGGTCTGTGGTGCCCGGTTCCTTGAACGTTGAGCGCACCGGGTATCCCGTCTGCGCCGCCAGCGCCTCGGCGTCGATAAACCGAGTGCCATTGGGAGATGCGAGAACACACACTTCCCAACCATCCGCCTGCGCCAGAGCCACCAGTTCCCCGACATCGGCCGCGCCACCGGCACCTGTCACGATCGCGTACAGGACCTTAGTGCGCTCATCCATGCCTCCATCATGACAGGGTGAGGCGGTCGTGGCCGAAGCCTGTCAGCTCGGACAGACCAGCCGAATCAACGGCCCAGAAGAGGAACCCGACGCCCACACCCCTGAGGCCGCGCTCGGGCTGGTCCGCGCCGCCGATCGCGGGAGGTCGGACGCGGCTTACTCGCAGAGGTTTTCGGCGAGGGCGCCATCGACGACGCGTATCTCCAATTGACCATGGCGGGTATATCTACACCTCGCTCGGCATGGGCGGTGCCGTCTCGGTCGGCATGAAAGCGAGGACGAGGTTCCCGCTGATTACTTCAGAATAACCACTAACTTATATTCACGTCGAAGGGTCGTGGCACCATTGCCCGCCCACCCCCGGAACTGAGCGGGTCACGTTTCATCGAGTGTTCGCCACTGGCACAGCCTCAGCTCCTGGGAATGGGAACCACGATGCCGAACGGCAATGTGATCGCCGGCGGCGGAGTGGGTGCAGTCGACTCGATCGGAGCATCTGGGACAGGCACGGCATTCGGATCAGGGGCCGCTTCTTGGCCAGGTCCCGGTTCCTGCCCCACCGGCGGGCAGAAGATGCCGCACGGGATCGGCGGCAAGCCCGGGATGGTGATCATTCCCGGGGCGGGTTGTTGCGCGTCGGGGACCTCCGCGGGTGCTTCGGCCGCCATCTCGGGAGTCTCCGAGGGTTCTTCGGCCGGGGCAGCCGAGGTGTTGTTGTTCGCCGCGACGACATCTTCGTTGCCCGGGCTAGGCGTCGGCATCGAGGGGACCGATTCCACGATGTGCGCCTGACTCGCAGTGCCGCCGGTGCGATAAGCCGTGGACCAGCTGAGCACATCGGCCGCATAGGACCGCGAGTTGTTGTAGCGCAGCACCGCCCGTAGCTCCTGCGCTGGATCGCGCAGGTCGAGGCCGCCGGAGCATAGATATTTTGCCGCTGCCGCGGTCGCGTCGAAGATGTTGTGCGGATCCGAAACGCCGTCACCATTGCCGTCCGCGGCGTACCGGCTCCAGGTGCCGGGCAGGAACTGCATCGGCCCCAGCGCGCGGACCGCGCTGCCGTCGCCGGCAAAGACGACCTCGTTGCCAGGGAGCGTGCCATCCAACGCCGGGCCGAAGATCGGGGTCGTCGTTGTCCCCGCAGCGTCGGTGCGACCGGCGCTTGCGTGCGCGGATTCGATTCGGCCGATAGCTGCGAGCAGGTTCCAGGTGACCCCACAGCTGGGCTGTGTCGATTCGAGTGTCAACTCTGCATTGCGATAGGCAGCGAGAACTATCTCCGGAATCCCGAGCACACCACGGCCGATCGGCAACGGGACGCTCCGCACCGAAACCGCCTCGGTGACAATCGGATCCACGTCAGCAAGGGACTTCACCTCTCGCCAGCTGCGGGAGGGCTCGGGCACCACAGGAAGCAGACCCACCATTCGAGACAGTGCCGCGTCCTCATCGCCCTCGACAACCCCGCTACCTTCGTTTCTGGCGACGGAGGTGGCGAGCAGGGCTTCCGCCGGGTCGACCGACGTGTCGGAGTTCGGGACATGAACGCTGGACCCCGAGCAGACCACCCCGGCCACGATTAGAGCCGACAGAGTTACAGGAGCACTGAATCGCATCCGGCCACACCACTTTCTCTACCTTCGGACGGGAGGAACCATCGCGTCGTTGCGCTTCCCCGAAGTGATGCAAACCCGTCGAAATTTACCGCCTTCGTGAAGAATCACCATTAACTTACACGGTAACCGCAGCTGGCGTCAGCGAATGTCGTCGCAACCTCTGCGATCGCGCCGCAGGCCATCGGCAGTCTGCAGTGCGGTTCGACTATTGGGGCAGAGACTTTGGGGTCGATTGCACGACCATGGGGACCAGTGTGTGGTTAGCGTGGTCCGAATCGATCGCCGATGGACCCGCTGCCGGGTGGCGCATCTGCTCCGCCGATCTCGCGGTACTCGATGTCAGCGACGAAGACCGGCTCGACCCACCACGCGGTCCGCGCGATAGGTGCCGGCGGCGGGTTGTCGAGCGGGCTGGTTTCGCGGCGGAACTCGTCCGGCGCGGTTCGAAGGCTGAATCGCGATGCCGCGGTGAAACCCGTCCCGACTCCGCCGGTGCAGCGTCCGTCGGGGGTGCGCTCAGCCAGGACCGGTGATCTGCGTACACAGATCACCGACGACCAACTCACGCTCGCAGGCTGAACTCCCACCTTCGCTCCACGGAGACCACGTGCAGCCCAGATGATTGTGCTGAACACCCTGACCGCGACCCACTCGGAATCTGTCCTCGCAACGTGTTCGGTTCCGTCGATCCTGTGCGCGATATAGGAAGCAGTTCCCCGCCGAAGTATGCGGTCTTGTCGACCAGTTGGTGAGGTCGGCCGCGTACATCTACCAACTCGACCAACACGATGCCCGGCTGCGGATCGTCGCTGAGCCGATAGACAGCGATGGCAGGCAGTTCACAGCCATCACCCTTTCCCAGCGTCCCTCTCACGGCAACAGCGTATCGGTCCGCAAGCGGACCGATACGTGCGCGACAATCGCATCTGAAGACATACCGATCCTCTACTGGTCAAGCTATGGCGCAGACCTGGTACAGCGATCGACAACCTCTAGCGCTACGGCCGGCAGGAAACCGGCAACGCTCAACACGACCGGCCTCGGGTCCCGCCCTTCATCTTCGGTTCTCGGCAGGTCAGGGATCTCCGTCAGACCGATGGCCTCACCGGGATCAGGGCGAGTGCAGGCCCTCCAGAGCGGCAACGAGTGCGGGGCTGGTTCGAATCTCGGGCAGGCGCGCTTGTAGGGCGACGCCGAAACCTGCCATGCGGATCGTGTCGTCGATGAAGGCGTCCAGGTCCTCGGGCCATGGCAGTTGCGGCTGGGTGATGAGCAGCGAGACGCAGCCGTGCGCAGCCGACCACAGATGCAGCGCCAGTGTGCCTGGGTCGCCGTGCATCAGGCCGGTGGCGACACAGGTGGCGATCGCGTCGGTCATCAACCGGAAACAGGTTGTCGCGGCAGGATTTTCGGAACTGGATGTGCGCATCAGCAGGACCCGGTACTGCACCGGGTGCTCGAGTGCGAACTTGACGTAGGCGCGACCGAACCGCCCCAGCGAGTGGAAGGGGTCTGCGACCTGGCAGCGGTGGAACAGTTCCTCGAGTTGACCCCAGACCCGGAAGCAGACCGCCTCGAGCAGGGCTTCCCGGTCGGTGAAATGCAGATAGACCGACGGCGTGGAAACTCCGGCGGCCGAGGCGACGGCGCGCACGGTGAGCGCGTCCTCGGTACCGGCGGTTTCGAGCAGCTGCTCGGCTGCCTCCAGGATCTCCTCCCGTAGCCGCCCGCCCTGTCCTGGATTGGCCCGCACCCTTCTGTCCGTCACCTCATCACATTGACATTGTCAACCTGACGATGTCAACCTGGCTGCATGCAGACCTTCGTCGACGCCACGGCGGTAATCCCCAGTAACGACGCCTTCGCAGCAGACCTCGACTCGCAGTGGGCCGTTGGCGACAAGCTGCACGGCGGCTATCTCCTGGCCGTGCTGGCCCGCGCGGCCGCCGCTCGTTCCGATCACCCGCACCTGACCGCGATCAGCGCCACGTTCCTGGCGCCTCCCTCGCCGGGCGCGGCCAGGGTGACCGTCGAAGTCTTGCGGGCCGGCCGCGCCTCGACGCAGCTGCGCGCTCGGCTGGAGCAGAACGGCCGATCCTGCACCGAAGCCCTGATCACCCTCGGACTGCTCGTGGATTCCGACCCTTGGTGGACGGCCGCGACGGCCCCGGCCATCCTGGCCGAGCACGACTGCTTCCATTCCCCTTCGAACCCGCCGGGCGCGCCATTTCCCGTGCCGCTGCTCGATGTCGTCGAGCATCGCCTTGACCCCTCGACCCTGGGCTTCGTCGTCGGCAAGCCGTCCATGGAGGGTCGTATCGCCGCCTGGCTGCGCCTGGCGGATGGCTCCGACTGGGACTCCTTCTCGCTGCTGATCGCCTTGGACCCGATACCCCCGGCTTCCCTGACCTTGGGCATGCCCGGTTGGGCGCCCACCATCAGCTTCACCGCCTACCTGCGCCGCCGCCCCGCGCCTGGACCCCTCCACGTCACCATGCAGGCCACCGACGTCACCGCAGGCCGAATGCACGAGACAGTCGAAACCTGGGACAGCAAGGGCAATCTCGTCGCCAGCGCCACCCAACTCGCCGCCGTCCGCACCCCCACTGAACGCACGCGGTAATCGGCAGAGCTCTCGAAGGCAGTTCGCCATGCAGAGGTCCTGCCCTCAGCCACCGTTGGCCCGAGGCGGGTCGTGAAGACGACGGTACCGACCGAGGTGACGATCTCTGCCGGGCCTACCTGGTGTTCGGCAGTTGGTCCGCAGCGTGTCCGACTACATCCACCACCACCTCGGGCGATCTGCACCCAACGCTCGCTCATCGGCAGTTGAGTGCGTTCGTCGGCTGGTGCCGCGGCTCTCAGGATCGCGCGGGACGCGGCATGTGCGGACGTGAGGCCCGGACTGAACATCGCGGGGATCAATCCCACCAAGTAACAGCAGCCATCGACCGCTGAGCGGCCTCGACATAGAAATCACGGAGGGTGTCGAAATGCGGGGCCAAGTACTCGAATGGGTGGCGCAGACTTGAGATCGAGTCACCCAAGGCCTGCCGCGCTTGTTCGGCATCCTCGGGCAGTGCTGCCGAGACCAGTCGGAAGTCAGTCTCTGCCAAGGTCTTTGCGATCCGGGTAACCGTGTACGGTGCGACAACGGTCACCGGGTGCACCAATATCGTGTTCGGGTGGCCCCGGTACTCGGGATTGAGCTCTTCGTGTCCGTCGAGCGCGTGCCGCATTGTGGCCAGGATTTCGGCGTCAACTCTTGACAGTTCGAATACGCGCAACAGCGGAGGGCCTGCCCGATCGAGGTCCCGATAGTCCGACGCAGGTGCGCCCTCGAAGGAGCACAATCAGTCGACCTCGTCGGCCAGCCTGAATGGCGCGCCGCGCCCGTTGCTGTTCGGGATGCTTCGGTTTGCGCTCGAAGGTCTTTGTCGGAGGGATTGGCCGCGCGGCCGACGACTTATGGAGCTCATGCCAGTGACGCCAACCAGTCAGGTCGGGGCGCTCGGCGTCTCGCTCGGCGGCACTGTCGCCTCTGTTCCAGCAGGCACCGTCGATCTCTGCCCTGACCGAGTTCGTCAGCGCGGATTCGAGGCACAAACCGCACCAGGTGATGGCCGAGTTGGTCGATCCGTGCAGTACACCGGCCACGCCGGTGTCCCGAATATCCTGACGCCGCCGCTATTTGTGGCGCTCGGCATTCCAGATGGCATGGTCGACTTCCCATGGTGAGACGACACGATCGAGCCGGTCGGTCAGCGATTCCGAGACTTGATCCAGTAGCGAGCGTGCGCCCTCCACGTCGACGTGGAAACCGATACGTGCCAACCACCGAAGGACCATCCGATCTGGCTTGACCCTCTGGTGGTCGCCGACCAACATCCACAGGTAACCCCGCCTGACACCCGCCGCGCCTTCGCCCGGCACCATTCGCAGCGCGTGGTCGATCAGCTCCATCCGCTGATCATCGGACAGTGCGGCGCGACCGTCTGCCAACGTGGCCACGCCATGTTGATTGAGGATTTCGGCATAGCGGAGAACCGCATCTGCTTTGCGGATCCCGCCACGCGTGGACGTGTTCTGCCGGTTCTTTGTCACCACGATGAGAGCATCCGGGTCCGCGTAGCGGCTGATCAGCGCGCTGAGAGGCACAGGATCAGCCATTGACGTCGCCGCCGCCGGAGTAGCCGCGGGGGTGTCCACTCCGAAGTCAGTTGCCACACGTCGGACGACTGGCACTACGTGGTGGTGGTAGTTCGCGCCGATGCTGTAGACGGCATCGAGGACGCAGAAGGTCAGACTCACCCATTGGCGCTCGCGGGGCTGTGGATCCAACACAGCGACAGCGTCAACCAGCGGGGCGAGCGAACCGTTTGACCTCATACGCTCGAAATGTAGTCAGCGACACCGACATCCGCCGAAAGATCGGGATTCGGGACTATTAGAACCTGAACCCGCTCTCGCAGAACCTCGAGAACTGTCGCCTGCCCCGCGGGTCCTCATGATGTATCCATCTACTGGCGTGAGCGTGCCGACTCCGACGGAAGCGCTCGACTCCCGTTCCACCAGAACGCGGTCGAACCCTTCCTACCGCGCACTCACGGTTGAGTCGGCGTCGAACTGCGGGTGCTTCGTCCGCGGTGGTGACTACCGGTCAGGGTCGGAGAGCAGGCCGGTCAACAGGAGCGTGAGGGCACGATCGAGTGCCACGGCAAAGGTCGGCAGGAAAGCCAGATTCGGGTCGGCCTCGTAGACCGCGCGCACAGCCGGTCCCGGATGAGTGTGTGTCCACAGCGAGCCGACGAGGACGATCGTCATGTTGGCGGCCTCGGCGGCCTGCCGGTCGTCGAGTTCGGGCAGGACATTACGAAAGAACGTGGCAAGGCCGGAGAGGGTGTCGTGCGCTCCGCGCTTGTAGTGCGTGGCGACCTCGGTGGAGATGTTGTGGTCGAGGATGCCGGCTTGGACGCTGAGCAGCTCGCAGAGCATCTCGTGGGAAGCGAACGAGGCGGCGAGAGCCGACGCGGTCGACTTGATTCTGACGGGGGCGGCCCCGTCGATGTGGGCGGGCAGTTGGTCGACGACCTCGGTCAGGAAGTCGCGGGCCATGCTCGCGAGGAGTTCGAGCAGGACTGCTTCGCGTGATTCGAAGTAGCGCAGGACATTCGACTTCGCCAGCCCCACGCGGCGGCTGAGCTCGTTGAGGCTCAGCGCGGATACCGGCATCTCGCTGAGCATCGACGCCGCGGTCGCCAGGATGCTCAATCGCCGGGTTTCGCGCTGCTCTTGGCTACGGGCACGCTGGAACGTCGTCATACACCCCGATGTTACAGACCGAAGGTCTTTTGATTGAAGACCGGAGGTCTATTGATATCAGACCGATGGTCCGATACTCTCGAAGAGACCGCAGGTTCGTTATGTGGCGCAGGGCTCGGCCACCGAGCCGCATCAGAGGGAAGGAAGGGAAATGACGAACAAGGTAGCCCTGGTCACCGGCGCTTCCTCCGGCATCGGAGAGGACGCCGCGCGCCAGCTCCAGTCGGCCGGTTTCACCGTCTACGGCGCGGCACGGCGCACCGAACAGATGAAGGATCTGGCCTCCTCGGGTGTGCGCACGCTGTCTCTCGACGTCACCGACGAGGCTTCGGCCGAGAAGGCGGTCGCCGAGATCATCGAGTCAGAAGGGTGCATCGACGTACTCGTCAACAACGCCGGCTACGGCTCCTACGGCGCACTGGAGGACGTTCCCCTCGACGAAGCCCGCGCCCAGCTCGAGGTGAACGTGTTCGGCCTTGCCCGCATGACCCAGCTCGTCCTGCCCCACATGCGCGCCCAGCATTCCGGCACCATCGTGAACATCAGCTCGATGGGCGGGCGCTTCGCCACCCCGATGGGCGCCTGGTATCACGCCAGCAAGTACGCCGTCGAGGGACTCAGTGACGCGCTCCGCCTGGAAGTGACGCGGTTCGGCATCGATGTCGTCGTGATCGAGCCCGGCTCCATCCGCACCGGATGGGGCCTGATCGCCGCCGACAAGCTGCGCGCCACCTCCGGCCACAGCCCCTATGCCGAACAAGCTGCCGCGATGGCGGTATCGCTGGATCAGAGCTCACGGCCCGACGCCCGCATGACCTCGCCGCCGTCTGTCATCGGCAAGGTCGTGACGAAGGCGGCGACCGTGCGACGTCCACGCACCCGCTACCGCGTCGGCTTCGGCGCCGGCCCCCTGGTCTTGCTCAGCAAGATCTTGCCCGACCGCGCCTTCGACTCGCTGATCAAGCGCTCCACCGGCGTCCCGGCTTGACCCCACCTCTGGCCCCGGCCGGCACACTCCGAAAGAAGCAAACCTCATGTCCGAGTCCACCACTCGCCCCAAGGCCCTGATCGTGTTGTCCTCGGCTCGCTTGCTCCCACTGAGCCAACCTCCCAACACCGAGATTCCCACCGGCTTTTTCCTCGTCGAGCTCGCCGCCGTCATGGCCGAGTTCGACAAGACCCACGACTTCATCCTCGCCACCCCCGACGGCCGACCACCGCAGCTCGACATCAATGGCATGGCCCTCAACTTCCAAGCTGCAGGCAGCCTCGGCCTCGCAACCGCCCGCACCACCTTGCAGAGCAACGTCAAGCACCTCAGCCCCCAGCAACTGCGCGAGAAGAACCCCGGCCTCCTCGAACGCCGCAACGACGAGCTCGCCCTCGCTCACCGACTCCTCGGGCGTCTGCCCGTCTCGCAGGCATTGCCCAAGACCGACGAAGAAGCCGTCGCCATCCGCGATGACATCGTCGCAGGCTTCGACGCCCTGCCCCAGCTCGAGTACTTGTCCCTCCCCCAGCTCATCGAACGCCACCGTGACCCCGCCGACGCCTTCACTCTGGCCGACGTCGACTTCGTTCACATGCCCGGCGGCCACGCCCCCATGGTCGACTTCCACGACAACCCCTGGATGGGCGAACTGCTCAACACCCTGCACGAGGAAAACGTCCCCATCTCCCTGATCTGCCACGCCCCCATCGCCCTCACCTCCGCGAAGTACCGCATCGACGCCGACGGCAAGACCACCGTCGACCCCGACCACGCCTTCAAGGGCGCACACATCACCACCGTCCCCAAGTACGGCGAGAAGATGATGCTCGCCACCCAGTACCCGAAAGTGCCCGGCGAACGCACCCGCCTGACCTACTACGTCGATGTCGCCCTCGAGGACGCCGGCTACGACGTCAGCCTCACCCTCAACCCCTCCGCACCCAAGACGGTCTGGGACGAAGACCACAACCTGCTCACCGGCAACGGGCCCCAGACCGTCGACGAGCAGGCCGACCGCCTCGCCGAAATCCTTCGCGAGCGGACGAACACCGCCCGAGCCACCCACCGGTAACAACACCCGACCCCGAGGACACATCGCGACTTGCAGAAGACCGTGTTCTTCGAAAAGGGATGTATGACAACCGAAGTCGACCTCCGAGGCGGCGTCTTCGATGACCATGGCCGCATCCTGCTCATCCGCGACCGCAGTGACGAAAGATCGACGCTGCCCGGCGGCTGGTGCGACGTCTCGGCCCCACCCTCGCTCGCAGTCGAACGCGAAGTCGAGGAAGAATCCGAAATGGTGCGCGCCAGCAGGATCGTGAGGTGCGCGCGCGACCCTGTAGCGAACTATGGAGTCGGCGTGCTGAGGCTGGACTGGATCACCGCGATCGCTGTCGCCAGTAATGCCAACGATGTTCGCTGCCAGGCGAGAATTTCCGGAGCGTCGGTCATTTACTCACCGGAAGGAAGCGGTTGTCGGTCAGCGTCGCATAGTCCGGCAGCGGGGTACCGGCCTTGATCTTGCCTTGGCTCTCGGCCCATCGGCCCAGCTCGTCGAGCTTGCCCGGCAGCGCGGGCGGCAACTGCATCGTGAAGTCGAACTGCGGAAGCACAGTACGCAGCAGGTCGGGGCGTAGCTGTGTGGCCGCCGCGACCGCCTCGACAGCGGGATCGGCGAGTGCTTTCAGTTGCTCGCTCGCGTCGGACAGCGCCGCGAAGAACGAGGTCACGGCGTCGGCCTTGCGGGTGAGGGCGTCCTGTGTGGCCAGGTAGAGGCTGTGCTGGTTGTAGCTGCCGCCGGACAGTTCGACCGCGTCGGCGCCGAGCGCGGAAATGACCTGGGCCTGGTAGGGCTGGAAGACCGACACCGCGTCGATATCGCGTTGAGTGGCCGCGGTGACCATCGCCGAGGGTGCCACCTGGACCAAGTTCGCTGCGATGTTGTTGTGCGCCAGGGCGTTCGCGGCGAAGTAGGCGGCACTGGTGCCCAGTGGTGTGCCGATGGATTTGCCCGCCAGGTCGGCGACGTCGTTGATGCCGGCGCTCCGTCGGGCGACGATGCGTGAGCCCTGCCAGCGTGAGCCGTCTCCGACGATGCGCAGCGACGGTGACCGGGTGAGTACGGCGGAGGTGGGCACGTCGGCGGCGGTGGCGATGTCGACCTGTCCGGCAGCGACCGCCTGCAGTGCTTCGACCCCGGAGGGAAAGTTGATGACCTTTACCTTGACGTTGTGCTTGCCGAACAACCCCAGCCGGTCGGCGACGGGTATCTGAGCCCAGGACGGGTCGACGACGAATCCGACGGTGAGCGTGGCGGGATCGGTACTGCCCGCCTCGCCGCAGGCGGCAACGCCCGAGAGGGCAAGAGCGGCCGAGGCCGCGGCGACAATACGTCGGAGAGATTTCTTCACGGTGAGTCCTAGCTCGAAAAGGTGGGTCAGGCGATGGCGTGGTCGATGCCGAGCTCGTGGTGCAGGAGCTTGCGGATCCGGCTGTAGCCGGGCTGTTCGGCCAGTGCGTCCGAATGACGCGGCCGGGTCAAGGGATTCGCGATGTGTTCGACGATGTGGCCGTCGCGCAGCACGCTGACGGTGTCGGACAGCCGGATCGCTTCGTCGATGTCGTGGGTGACGAACACGACGGTGCGGTGGTACCGGGTCCACAGGTCGATGAGCAGGTCCTGCATTTTCAGCCGCGTCAGCGCGTCCAGTGCCGCAAAGGGTTCGTCCATCAGCATCACGGCGGGCTCGCCGGCGAGCATGCGGGCGATGCTCACTCGCTGGCGCATGCCACCGGACAGTTCGCTGGGACGGCGTGCGCCGACTCCCTCGGGCAGCTCGACAACATCGAGTAGTTCGACGATGCGCGCCGGTCGTTGCCGGGCGCGCACGCCCCGAGCCCGCAGGGTGAACTCGATATTGTCGGCCACCGACATCCACGGAAACAGCACATCGCGTTGAAAGGCCATGCCACGGCGCGGATCCGGCGCCAGTACCGGGGTCTCGTTATCGGTCACCGTCCCGGCAGTGGGGGTGATGAGACCGGCAAGACAGTGCAGCAGGGTCGATTTGCCGCTACCGGAGGCGCCGACCAACACGGTGAACGAGCCGTCGGGGATCGACATGTTGATCCCGTCGAGCGTCGGGGCCTGTTGTCCGGGGTAGTGAACAACGAGGTCGTGGGTATGTAGTGCCATCTCAGTGCTCCTTTTCCGACCATTTCGTCAGCGGCGCGGTGAGCGAGGCGATCGCCAGGTCGCAGACGGCGCCGATGATGCCGAGAACGATCAGGCACGCGATCACGCGGTCGGCTTGGGAGAACATCTGCGACTGGTAGATGCGATAGCCGATTCCCTCGGTCGTTCCCGTCATTTCGGCAACGACGATGAGGACGAACGACATCGCGGCACCGACACGCAGTCCGGAGACGATGTCGGGGGCCGCTTCGGGCAACACGATCCTGAGCAGCGTCTGGCGCCGCCCAGCGCCCAGGCAGCGCGCGGCTTGCAAGTAGTCCCGTGGGGTGCCCGACAAGCCGGTGTGACTGTTGATCCATACCGGGACGAAAACGCCGAGCGCGATCACCAGCGCCTTGCTGTCCTCGCCGAGCCCGAACCACAGGATCGCCAGCGGGACCAGTCCGATCGTCGGAATGGGAGAGAGTAATCGCAGGACCGGTTGAAGCAGTGTGCGTCCGGTCGCGGTGTTCGCGGTCAGGATTGCCGCGGTGATGCCTGCCAGCGCACCGATGACGAATCCTGTTGCGGCACGGCGCAAGCTGGCGATGATGTCGTCGGCCAATATGCCGTCGAGCCACATGCTGTACCCGGCTCGCCCGATCTCGGGCAGGGCCGGAAACAGCTCGTCCGGGAACTGCCCGCTTGCTGCGACCAGTGACCACACCAGGGCGGCCAGACCGAGCCCGGTGACCGTCCACGCCAGTGCCTTCGCGCGCGCGATCCACACGGGTGTGCCGGTGGGGCGTGGTCGTCGCGCGCTGCGTTTCGAGGTCGCCGGTGGATCGGAAGCTGTCGTGGTTCCCACGCTGGTTGTCACCTCGTCGTCCTTCCTTCAGTTCGGTGTCGACGTGGTCCGGTCAGCTGTCAACCGATGCCGACGCGAGGTCGGGAACCCATTCGAAGGGAACCGACTGAGCTCGATACACCAACGGTGTCAACGTGAGTCGGTCGACTCCGGGTACGCGCGGTTGGCGAACCTCGGGCTCACCGGCGACGCCGTAGCCCTCGTAAGGGCTGTGGTACTCCCACACCACCGCGCCGTCGGGGGTCACCTGGAACAACCTGCCCCGCATTCCCTCGGTGATGAGGGTGTTGCCGTTGGGCAGTCGCTGAGCGTTGCTGACGAAGGAACTGAAGAACGTCCACGACGGCCGCTCGGAGTCCTCGGCGGTGTACTGCCAGACGATCTGCTCGGTGGTCGGATCGATCTCGAGCACCCGCGATCCCGCGTAGATACCCAGCGACGCAGGCGGATAGCCGGCACCACCCTGATTGTCGAAGACCAGGATGTTGCCCGCGCCCGGCAGGCCCGGCGCGATCATGTGCGGATTGTGCTGGCCCGAAATCTGGTCGACCGGGCGCGGCACCTTGTGGACGTTGATGCGCTGATGCTGGGCGCCGGGGACGGCGTCGAAATACGGGCCGAGCTTCCAGGCGATCGCGCCGGATGCCTTGTCGATCAGGGCGACAATATTGGCTTTGCGGAAGCTGACGACGATGTTGTCCGGATGGAAGACCGTGTCGGGATCCTGGGTGTGCCAGGTGTTGGGCCCCAGCGATTTCGCGCTGTTCATTTCCAGGTAGCCCCACGGGTCTTCGGGGTCACGGGCCGCGGTGGCGCGCAGGGCCTGCCACCCGAGTTCGGTGAAGCCGAACTCGTGCAGATGGTCACCGGCGAGCCACTGCCACACGATCGCGCCGTCGGGATCGACCTCGATCAGTCCTTGATCACCCACGGTCGCCGCACCGAGGTCGGGCACCACCCGGGGCACGGTGACCAGCAACAGCCGGTTGCCGTTGGGCAGCAGCTCCCAGTCGTGATTCTGACGTGCGGCTCCGCCTGGCGCCTGGCTCCCCCATTCCCACACCGTGTCCCCCGCCCAATCCAGCTGGCCGACAGTCCCGTTGGCGTAGATTCCGCCGCGGGCGTCGCCGCTCTCGCTGAGCTGGACTCCGAGGTCACCGATGCGGCCGCCGTTGAGCGCCGGGTCGATGATCCGGGGCGGGACCCCCGCGAACGGCCACTCCCGAACGACGGTGCCCGCGAGGTCTATCAGGCGGGTGATCGAGTCCGCGCCGGTGAACAGGATGTAGCTGTCGTAGGCGTCGTCGGGATCGTGATGGGTGACTCCGCTGAGTCGTGCGTAGGACATGTCGTCTACTTCACCTGTCGTATGTTGCGGCACTGGGTCACGCTTGTAACGTGTCTAATCGATTAGCGTAATCACTAATCGAGCGCCGGATAGGGTAGGAATCCGCATGAACAAAACCCGAACGGCCTCCGGCGGGGGCTGCGAAACTGGAGCGAATGTGACCACGAAACGGCCCACCCTCGCCGATGTCGCGACGCTGGCCGGCGTCTCGACCGCCGTGGTGAGCTACGTCCTCAACGACGGGCCCCGGCCGGTGTCGGATGCCTTGCGCGTCAAGGTCCTCGCCGCCGCCGACGAGCTGCGCTATCGCCCCGATCGCAATGCCAGAGCGCTGCGACGACCGCGCAAGTGGCGCCAACTCGGTCTGCTGGTCCCCGATCTCAGACTGCCGCTGTATGCCGCACTGGCCGGGCGACTCGAGATCGAGGCGCGCGCCCGTGATCACCTGACCATGATCGGCAACACGGGATACGACCCCGACCGCGAACTCGAGTTCACTGCGGCGTTCACCGACGTCGGCATCGACGGACTGATCGTGGTCGGCGCGGTCAACACCCCTGAAATCACCAAGTCCTGCCGCCGCGCCCGCGTGCCCGTCGCATGGGTGCACAGCCGACGCGGGCCAGTCGACGCTCCGACGCCGCTGGTCTGCGCCGACCACGTCGCGGCAGGCAGACTGGCGGCCGCCCACCTCACCGAGGTCCACCACTGTCATGACATCGCTTTCGTCGGCGGCTTCACCGCCCAAGACGTCGAATACGGTGACCGAGAAACCGTCGCGCAGCGCCACGAAGGCTTCATCTCGATCACCGGCTCCGACACCCTGATCCACACAGACCTGACCCCCGAGGGCGCCTACCGGGCAGTCAGCGCCCGTCTCCTTTCCGGCACGCCTCCCCCACAGGGCCTGGTGGTCGGCACGAACGCGCAGGCCGCCGCGACCATGCGCGCAGTCACCGACGCGGGCCTGCGTGTGCCCGCCGACATCCGCGTCGTCGGATTCGACGCTGGTACGACGCAGAACTTCGGCCAGATCACTCTCACCTCGGCGCAGCAACCCATCGAGGCCATCGCGCAGCACGCGATCGCCGACGTTCTCGATCGCGCGACAACAGATGACTCCATGGAACGCACCCCGATGCCGGTCACCCTCGATCGGGGCGAGTCCTGCGGGTGCCTACCCGAGCTCAACAGAGATACCGACCGCTAGATGCCACGGCGCAGGCCGCACCCTCTATGCCTGCCGAAATGACAACTCACGTTGTCACAGTTGATGGACCAGATCTTTATCCATGAGCCACCCACCGAAGTGACAACCTTAGTTGTCACCGGTCGTGGCGTTCGGCCACCGCTTGCGGGCCGCCTGCCGACTGATCCCGACCAGTCGACCCACCTCACCGTAGGACGCGCCACCAGCGAGCGCGATCCTGGCGCACTCGTCGACCCGTTCGGCAGCGGCCCGACGCGCGGCATCCGCTTCGGCCAGCGCGGCCAGAGCAGTGCGCGGCTCTTCGGCTTCCGGCGGCAAACCATCCATCACCAGCGGGCGCAGGCACGGTCCGACCAACTCGACCAACCGCTCCGCCGGCGCATCCGACACCCCGGGAATATGGACCATGTAGCGCGCGACCAGCACGCCCAGTACCAGCGTGCCGATCAACGCGGACCGCCGCTCAGCGTCTGGACCGACCAGCACGCGCGTCCACGGGCTGGTCTCCGGATTCATGATCGCGCAGCGCACGGCATGCGCGGCCTCCGGATGAGTGAGCATCGACCGCAGCACCGGCATCGTCCGATCATCCTTGCGGTCCACATCCGCCAAGGCGTGCCGCAGCAGTCGTTCACCGAGTTGCTCCGGCGGGCCTTCCAAGGCGTCGTCGAGGGTGATCGGAATGCCCGACACCGCGTCGAACAGTGCGCTCTTGGCGCCGAAATGCTGCATCACCAGCGCCGGATCGACATCTGCGCGCTGCGCGATGGCCCGGATCGTGGTCTCGAGGTAGCCACGCTCGGCGAAGAGCTCGCGCGCGGCGTCCAGGATCAGCTGCCGGGTCTGACTGCGCCGCTCGGCCCGGCTGACGGATGCGGGCACCGCGTCGAGTTCGTGCACTGTCATCGCAACCTCACTCAACATCTGTAGACGAAATAGGGCGGGATCCCTATGCTGGTCTCAGTCTACAAGCGTAGAGCAGAAGCGCACCGTCGCGCAGCAGCTCGACCATCCCCCGAATCCTTCGATCGGACAGCGATGATCAGCCGAGATACCCAGCCCACCAACCGACTTCACGACGAGAATGCGCCGACCGCCGGCAAGCGCGACCGCCGCCTGTCCATCGTGTTGGGCGTCATCGTGACGTGCCAGCTCATGGTCGCGGTCGACAGCAATGTCGTCAATATCGCCCTGCCCGAAATCCGATCCGGGCTCGAGATGTCCGAATCGGCGCTCGCCTGGGTATTCAGTGCCTATTCGCTGGCCTACGGCGGCCTGCTACTCCTCGGCGGCCGGGCCAGCGACCTGCTCGGCAGACGCCGAATGTTCATCTGGGGCCTGGGCCTGGTTGTCGCGGCCTCGATCCTCGGCGGCCTCGCGCCCGATGAGAGCCTGCTGATCGCCGCACGCGCGCTCCAGGGCGTCGGCTTCGCCTTCGCGAGCCCCGCTGCCCTGTCGATGATCGCTGCCACCTTCGCGGAGGGCCCCGAACGCACCCGCGCGCTCGGAATCTTCTCCATGGTCACCGGTTTCGGCATCACCCTCGGCCTGATCCTCGGTGGCGTCCTCACCACCGTGAGCTGGCGGCTGGTGTTCTTCGTCAATGTGCCGATCGGCGTGCTGACGATTGTTCTCGCGCTGCGCTATCTGACCGAAACCGAGCGCCATACAGGCACATTCGATCTTCTCGGGGCAATCCTGTCCACGCTCGGCATGGTCGGCGTCGCCTACGGGCTCACCCACGGATCCGGCGGGTGGACCGAGCCGGGCACCGTGGTGCCGATCGTCGTCGGCATCGCGCTCATCGCGGTGTTCGTCTACATCGAACGGCGCGCCGATCACCCGATCATGCCGTTGCGCCTGCTCGGCGACCCGGTTCGGGCCGGTGCCTACCTGACATTCGTCTTGCTGATGGCGGCCATGGCAGGCACCTACATCCTGCTCTCGCTCTACATCCAGGAAGCGCTCGGTTTCAGCCCACTGATCGCCGGAATCGCCTTTCTGCCCATGGCTTCGGTCCAGTTCGGTGTGGCGAAGTCGGCGCCGACACTGATCGCCCGATTCGGCCGCAAGCAGGTACTCCTGACCGGGGTGGTGCTGATGATGCTGGAAGCGATCTGGCTGACCACCACCGATGAGTCGACCAACTACCTCACCGGCGTTCTAGGCCCCTTCGTTCTGCTCGGCGCGGGTCTGAGTCTGGCCTTCGTCACGTTGAACATGACCGTGCTCGGCGGACTCGAGCCTCGCGATATGGGCGCCGCGTCCGGATTGCTCCAAGCAACCCAGCAGATCGGACTTTCGTTGGGGGTGGCCATTCTGACCACCGTCTATCAGTCGGCCAGAGCCGCACGGGCCCAGGACAACACCGGGACCAAGGACATTCTCGCGCACGGCCTTTCCACCGCTGTGATCGCTGCCGTGATCTTCACCGCGGCGGCCCTGCTGATCAGTCTGTTCGTCGTCAAGGTGCCCAAGGCGGCCGTTGCGGCCTGACGTCGGTTCGATCTGTGAGCCTCTGCGCGTGAACGGGGGCCGGAGCGGGGCAGGCAGGCGGAGAGCCAGCCGGTGTGCACCCCAACCCAGAACAGGGCCGATGCCGGTCAGCGGGAGCGCCTGATAGGCGGCAGTAGAGGACATTGGTGGATGACTAGCCGGTCTTCTCGTCGCGATGGCGATCAGCGGTGGCTGGCGGCCAGCTTCAGCCCGAATCCGACCACGATGGTTCCCGTGAGGGTGTCCATCGTGCGGCGCACCACATCTCGGCTAAGCCACGCTTTCGCGCGGCTCGCAGCAATGATGATCGCTGCGAACCACAGTATGCCCTCGACGTTGTGCGCCGTAGAACACCCCGACTTTCGGGTTGAGCAGATTGGTGCCCAGGCCACGCGCCCACGCCTCGAACAAGTCCTCGGATGAGTGATTCCCCGCAGTCTCCGGCACCGTGAGGGAATGCCGAAGTCCGTCGCGGATCATGCTGGTCCCCATCCACACCAGATAAATCGCGCCTGCGACTCGCAACACCGTGTACCCCAACTCGGAGGCCGTCACGAGCGCCGAAACCCCTGCGGCCGCAGCTACACCCCACACCAGCGTGCCGCTCCCGATCCCGACAGCAGTGGCGAACGCGCAACGACGGCCGCGACTCACTGCCGCCCGCAAAACCAGTGCAGTAGCTAATCCCGGAACGATAGTCAACAGCCCGGCCACGACTGCGAACGACAGTAGATCCCGCACCATGCTCTCAGAGTAGGCGCGCCATCCAACGACGATGCATCCGAATCTCGCACGCTCATCGGCAGATGCGGATGTTCGCGACCGCGCCATAGGCAGCATAAGCGGATGTCGGAAGCATGGCTTGGCAACTGGGCGTTGGTGACCTCGAACTATGAGCACCGCGTACGCGGCCGGTTCGCGAGGACAGGCTTGCCTGTGCCCACGGTGATCGTCGACGCGGCAGGGGTAACCGAGGGTAAGCCCTCTCCCATACCGTATTTGCGGGCCGCCGAGATGCTCGGCGCCGCCCCTCATGACTGTCTGGTGATCGAGGACTCGGCTTCGGGCGTCCAGTCGGGGCTGCGAGCGGGTATGACGGTGTGGGGCGTCAATGCCATCACCCCGGTCGAGGGTGTGCACCGCCATTTCCGGACGTTGCTCGCGGCTGTCCCGTCAATCCTGGACTTCGTTTCCGAACCCGCCGACGTCTGAGCGTGCACTCGACTCGGCAGTTGAGTGCGTTCGTCGGGTGGCGCCGCGGCCCTCGGGATCGCGCAGGCTGCGGCATCTCAGTACGTTCGATTGATGGGACTGCCGGGCGTGCCCGCGTCGGCTGATTCCTGCCCTGCCTCTAAGCCTCGTGATGCTCAGAACGCGCCGATCAATGCGCTCGCATCGCTGACCGGAACGGTATGAGTTGCCACACCGTTGTCGGTGCCGACATGCAACAACAGCCCGGTCGGTTCGGCTAGGTACCCGATCTGCCGATCTGCCCGCAGTGTCAGCGACGTCTGCCGAAACGTGCTCGGTGCCACCGAAACCACAGTCCCCGCGAACGGCGCCGTGATCACGCGATGGACATGCCCGGTGAGCACTCTGACGATATTGCGATGCCGTGAGATGACCTCACCCAGCTCGGCTCCGTCCGCTAATCGCATCCCGTCCAGAAACGGGATACCCACCCCGACCGGCGGGTGGTGCAGGCACACGAACACCGGTACATCACGCCGGGCCGTCAACGCTTGATCAAGCCACCTCAACTGCTTCTCACCCAACCGTCCACCCGGCCCGTCAGAGCTCCACGAGTCCAGCGTGACCACCGCGAACGACTCGTGGTCGACGACGTAGCGGGTCTCATCCGATTCTCCGAGAAACTTTGTCCCAGAAAATACTTCGCGCCCCACGGCCGGATCGTCGTGGTTTCCGACCACCAGGTGTAGGGGTAAGTGGAACCTCTCGATCAGTTCCAGCAGCTGTGCGTACGCTGCACGATGCCGAAGTGGCGCGCACGTCGATCTGTTCTCGGTCTGTTCGGCATGCCGGATAGGACACGACTACCAGGGAGCTACGGGATCGACGGGGTCAATCATCAACCTGCGGAGGCCATCCCGCGCAGGACTCAATAGAGTCTGTCCATGGGGCGGTGTACGAAACGAATCATCCAGTGACCGAGATTCATTCGGCGGCCCAGCTGCCGGATACGCGCTTCGTCGATCAGCTACGGCAGGTGGCGGGGATTGCCGGGCCCGTCGTTCTCACCTCGGCAACCACCGTCGTGCTCGGACTGACCGACACCGCGCTATTGGGCCACCATTCCACCCAGGCACTCGGCACCGCGGCGCTCGTGGTGCCGGTCTGGGTCTTCTGCACCGCGCTGGTCGTGCCGTGGGGCTCTGCCACCCAAGTATGCGTCGCCCGCTGGCACGGCGCCGGTGACGCGGA
The DNA here is from genome assembly GCF_036142455.1 of Nocardia salmonicida. Taxonomy (NCBI): domain Bacteria; kingdom Bacillati; phylum Actinomycetota; class Actinomycetes; order Mycobacteriales; family Nocardiaceae; genus Nocardia; species Nocardia salmonicida. Next base: position 2,063,696 of record NZ_CP108014.1, on the reverse strand, counting down.
CTCGATCCGAGGGTTGGCTCGGGCCGGGCTGTTCGCTGTGCTGGGGATCGGCGCAGTGTTCGCACTCGCGACCGCGATAGCAGCGCCAGCAATCATTGCGTTCACCGCTCCCCCGCGCATGGACCGCGTCGAGGCGACGGTGATGCTGTGGGTCCTGTTGTGCGGGTTGCCGTTCAGCGCCGCGACCGCGCATGTGCGTGGCGTACTCGCCGCAACGGGCGACACGGTTTCGGGTGCCTGGAATGCCGTGGCGGTTGCCGCACTGAACTCGGCGCTGTCAGCGGTTCTGATCTTCGGTGCGGGGCTGGGGCCGGTGGGGGCGGCGATCGGCTCATCCATTGCTGTCATCGCCGGAACCGGCGAGCTGTGTCTTCAGGCACGCGCGAAACTGGGCTTCGAGAGGGGGTCCGCGCCAGCAGCGCATGGACTGTTGCGGGCCTGGTCCGCACTGGCGGTACCGGATGTCGTCTTCGGAATGGCGAGCTACGGCTCCGACGCCTTGATCGCATCGCTTGTGGCGACAACGGGGACGGTGGCCCTGGCCGCGCATCGTCTGATGAGCCTGGCGATAGCGATTGTCTGGATGTTTGTATTCGGGACAGCCGTGGCGATTTCGGTCCTGGTTGGTCAGTGTCTCGGTGCCGGTGACGAGCACGGTCGCCGCGCTGTGGTCCGGGCCGGGACTGTGTTGATGCTGGCCGCCTCGGGCGGGACGGCGCTGCTGATCGCGGTGGCGGCGCCAGGCTTCTTCCGGCTGTTCACCGACGACCCCGCGGTGACAGCGGCCGCGAGCACAGTGGCATGGACCTTGCTAGTCTTGACGCCGATCATGGCGATGGGCACCGTCTACGCTGCCCAGTTGCGTGCCGCTGGTGACACGAAGGGCGTCATGTACGTCTCGCTGTTCTCGGTCGGCGTGACCCTGCCCGATGTATGGATGTTCACCGTCGTGTGGCAGTGGGGGCTTTCCGGTGTCTATTGCGCGATCGTGGTGGGTTGGATCGCTCGCACGGCGGCCACTTACTTCCGCTACGGCAACCAGGTTCAAGCGATGCGGAAGCGGGCAGTTCCTGGTTCGTGAATCTCCTGACGTGCCAGACCAGTCAGCGAGGTGAGGTTCGGGTTCGAACTGGCGATTCGGCCTCCCGGATTACCCACCTGCGCCTCGTCGAGAATTCGCCTACCACTCCACATCTCGACACAGTTCTCCGATCGCGCAGACCATATTTCCGGTGCGGGGTCAACCCACACCGGCGTATCGTCGATTCGCGGAGGCCTGAGTAGCTGATGACCGCGCGAGAGCCACTGGACGAACTCGTACTGTGTATCGAGGTCACCTCGGCTACCGGTGATGACACGCTGGATGCGAAGTTTCAGTGCCGCCCCGTCATCCGGCGAACGATCATGCTGCTCATCGTGTGGCCTTCACCCGGTCTGCCGCCAGCGATCTTCGGTCGCGGTGCCTACAATGGACATCCTCCGAAATCGATCAGTTCTTCTGATGCCAATTTGGTTGGACCAGCAGGGTTTGCGGGTCATGGCATTGTCTTCGGGTGGTGACAGGGTTGGTTTGTCGACGGACACAGTCAACGTGCAACGACGCGCGCATCATGTAAACTGCAGCGCTATGGAGGGACATCTCATTTCTACGACGACGCCGGTTACTTCCGGCGCCTTCGTGATGGACTGATCTCCCTCAGACATCTCAAGCCCCGGAACAGTGTTCCGGGGCTTCGTCGTTTCCCCGCCTGTTCCGGTACCAAACCACCAGGAGCAGACACTATGGTCGCCGACCACCGGGATCTCAATCTCGACATGGACATCTTCGCTACCGACCCGCTTGCCGGTTCCGGTCTTCCGATGTGGCTGCCTGCCGGGGCCGTTATTCGGGAGGAGTTGCAAAAGCTGGCCAAGGAGCTGGCATCGGCCGATGGCTGCCTCGGCGTGTTCTCGCCGGTCCTCGGGAAGCGGGCGCTCTACGAGCGTTCCGGCCACCTGAGCAAGTTCAGCCAGGACATGTTCCCCGCCATGCGGATGGGCGAGGACGAGCTGATGCTGCGGCCGGCCAACTGCCCCCACCACGCGTTGATCTATGCATCGACTCAACGTTCGTATCGCGAACTGCCGCTTCGCTTCAACGAACTCGCCGCCATGTTCCGAGCCGAACGTTCCGGTGTCGTCTCTGGTTTGAGTCGCGTCCGCCAGATCAACCTCGACGACACTCACGTCTTCTGCCGACCCGACCAGGTCCTACACGAAGCCGAACTCGGACTGCGAGCAGCGCTGCGTGCGCAACAGATCCTGGGACTTCCCGTCGATTACGTCCGACTGTCGACCAGAGACGACACCTCCTCGACATGGCTCGGTACCGACGCCCAGTGGGAACACGCCCAAGACAACCTTCGCGCGGCCGGACGCTCCGTCCTCGACGAACACGGACTGAAACTGGTCGAAGGTCCGGGAGAAGCAGCGTTCTACGGCCCCAAGCTCGATCTACAGGTTCAGGACGGACGCGGCCGCGAGGAAACAATCGCCACCGTACAACTCGATTTCAATCAGCCCCAACGATTCGGCCTCACCTATATCGGCGCAGATGGCGGCGAATACCACCCCGTCATGATCCATCGAGGCACCGTCGGGTCGATGGAGCGCGTCACCGCAGCGCTACTCGAACGCTATGCGGGGCGCCTGCCGTTCTGGCTCTCTCCTACTCACATCACCGTCCTACCTGTCAGCGCCGACCAGGACGCAGCAGCGCGCACACTCGCCGACAGAGCTCGTCACCGAGGACTTCGTAGCCGAGTCGACTATGACGGGTCATTGGGAGCGCGCGTTCGACACGCCCGCACGATGAGAGACCACCTCATCGCGGTCATCGGGCCGACCGAAATCGCACAGAACAGGGTTCAGATCACCGACATCGCCAGCGATGTCCGCACCCAGCTCGCCCAGGAACATCTGCTCGAGCTGATGGATGAGGCCTACGTCAACCGCCGGACAGCACTGGATTGGTCTTTGTGAACAGTCGTGCCTCGATAGTGAGCTGGCAATACCTGCGTAGATCGCCGCGCACGTCCCCACCGGACATGTCACGGTGATCGCTGAGCCGAAGGGCAGCCGACTCAGCTTTCGACGAACACCGGATCCGACCAGTATTCGGGGTTTCGCCCGTAGTGGGGCGTCCGAAAGGCGCGATCCCACGGCGCGTTCGGCTTGATCAGTTCCCGCCAGGTGCCGACCTCGACGTAGATGACTCGCATCGAGTTCAACGACGCGAAATGAAGGTCGGGGCCGTCAGTGCTGACCGCGTCCTCGGCGACCGCGACGGAGAAATTGTGTTCGAGCCCGGCCCGAACAGTCGCTTCGACGCAGACATCGGTCTGCAGTCCCGCGACGATCAACCGCTCGACCCGCAGACTTCGCAGCACCGGCCCCAATTCGGTCCACGCGAAGAAATTGTGCCTGGTCTTGGGTAGCACGACGTCACCGGCCTTCGGCGCCACCGCATCCATGATCTGAGCGTTCTACCGACGCTCTGCGTCGGTAGAAGCAGGCACACGAGAGTCACACAGCCGAGGTGCTGGGCAGACCTGAGTTCAAGGCGAGTTCCCCTGCGGGGCTTGGTTGCTGCTGCGAGTACACCACCGACATTCCGGCCTCGTGCGGCCGCGAGCATCCCGGCATACTCGCCCACGATTTCGGACAACAGCCAGATAGGGCTGCCCCTGCGGACATCGACTCGGCACCCAGTAATCGTCATGGTGCACTGGTCACCGTACCCGTGTCTGCGACCGGCCACCCAGCCAAGGCCGGTAGCTCCGACACATCCACCACTTGCTTCGTTCTCTTCGCCTGCCCCGGTCGGTGAGGTGTCAGCGCCGCGAGCGACGCAATTGGCTATCGTCGGAGCTGGTGCAGTGTGTGGGCCGCAGATCCGAGGAATCTTCTGGACCGAAAGCGTTGGTGCGATGGCTGATTCGGAAACCGTGTTCGATGCGAAACTGGCGACCTTTCAACAATGGCAGACGACCCCGTGGGGCAAACTCCGCTACAGCATCGCCGCCGCGAACCTGATGCCTCACCTCCACCAAGGCAGCCGGGTACTCGACGTCGCCGGGGGCAACGGCTTCGACGCCGTCGAGCTCGCTAATCGCGGGCACCAAGTCACCATCGTCGATATCTCCGAACCGGCGCTGGTTGACGCGCGCACCCTCGCCGAGAAGCAGGGCGTCGGTGACCGGATCAGCACGCGGCGCCTCGGCGTCGATGAGCTGGCCCAGCATTTCACAAGCGGTCAGTTCGATGTGGTGCTCTGCCACAACCTGATCCAGTACGTGCCCGACCCGAAAACGCTGATCGCCGTGCTGGCAGCGATGGTGGCGCCGAACGGGGTGGTGTCGGTGATCGCACCGAACGCCGACGCCGATCCACTACTCACCGCGGTGCGGAACCTCGACCTCGACGAAGCGCTGCGCCAGCTCGACAGCTCGACTCGCCACACCGTCACCTACGACACCGAAACCCGCGCCTGCTACGCCGATTCGGTCACCCACGATCTCGCCGAGGCAGGCCTGCATCTGCGGGCACATTGCGGGATCCGCAGTGTCTGCGACCTGCTCGTCGACGACGCTCGCAAGAACGACCCGCGGTTCTTCGAACGACTCCAACGACTCGAGCTGGCGATGGCCACGCGCGCGCCCTACATCTACACCGCACGGTTCTTCCAGCTCATCGCCGCGCCCTGAGCGAGAACCAGGTCCAACTGTTCGCCCACTGATCGGGAAACGAGGAGGTGTTGCTGCGCCACCGGAGGCCAACCGGGGTCGGCTCCACTTCCCCCAGCTGATGGAGTTGGTTCGACTTCGACTGAGTCAGGGACCAAGATGCGATGTATGTCGGATCAGCTGACCGAAGCAGTAGATGCCGCGATCATCCGTGAACTGCGACTCCTCGATCCGAGAGTGCGGTCATCACCGGAACTCATCTCCGAGTTGCTCGATCCCGAGTTTTGCGAGATCGGCGCCTCGGGGCGCCGATGGAGCCGATCAGAGATCATCACGGTGGTCGTCGAGCAGGCCGCGACGTTGGCCGAGCCGATCTCGGCGCTCGATATGCACGGCGAACTTCTTGCCGACGATGTCGTCCATCTGACCTACATATCCGAATCCGATGGGCGCCGCGCCTTCCGGAGTTCGCTGTGGCGGCGGACGAAACACGGCTGGCGACTGTACTTCCATCAGGGCACCGTGAGCGCGAGACAATGACTCATATTCGGCTTGACGACCTCGTCTCCCTCGTGGAGCGGAGCACGCCGCGGCTGGGGTCGACGAGGTTGGTCGCTGTGGACGGCCCCGGCGGCGCTGGGAAGTCCACGCTTGCGGCACAGCTGGCCGCTGCCTGCGCCGCGACGCTGCTCCATACTGATGACTTCGCGTCTTGGGACAATCAATTCGATTGGTGGCCTCGTCTCGAGCAGCAGATCTTGTCGCCGATCGCCCATGGAGGAGTCGGCCGATATCAGCGCTACGACTGGGACACACAGACTTTGGCGGAATGGCATGATGTCGCCCCACCTGCTGTCCTGATCCTCGAAGGGGTATCCGCCGGCCGTGCAGCTGTGCGCGACCGATTGTCGCTACTGGTCTGGGTTCAGACCCCGCCCGGGGTAAGACTCGCCAGAGGGCTGGATCGCGATGGAGACGGCGCGCTTGGGCTGTGGCAACGTTGGATGGCCGAAGAGGAGCTGCACTTCACCACCGACCGAACACAAGAACACGCTGACGTCATCATCAGCGGACAAGCAATTCACCCACCACCGGAAACCGTCTGACACATACTGCTACCGGAGCGCCCACTGCGGGCCATCGGCGGTATCGGTCACCTCGATACCAGCAGCAGCCAAACGGTCCCGCACGCTGTCGGCGGCGGCCCAGCCGTTGGCCGCCCGTGCGGCGGCACGTTGCTGAAGTTGTTCGGTCACCAAGACGTCAAGCGCATGATGGACCGTGTCGGTGGTGTCTGCGCGCTGGTCCCAATGGGGGTCCAGGGGGTCCAATCCGAGGATGCCGAGCATCGCGCGCACCTGACCTGCAGCGTCCGTTGCTGTGTCGATGTCGTTGCCCGACAGGAGTTGCATCCGTGGAGCGGACCCGAGATCAGCCCGACACCTGTGCCGTGGACGATCGAAAAGTACGCTCAGCGGGTCGAAAGCGCTACCGTGCCAGAGAAATAGGCGCGCTGCTGTGCGGGGGGAAGGAGGAGTGTTCCCGCGGCTCCGGCGGGTTTCAGCGATGTCGGACTCCGCTGGTATGAATTCGGACATGATCATGGGATCGGTCCAACTCATCGTAGTCGCCTTCGCCGCGCTGGCGCGGTGGACCTCAGCGGGCTGGTTCTTGCTGCTCAGTGTCCTGGGCACGTTGGGGCTGGCTCCATTGATTCTGTTCGGGCCGCTGGTCTATGCCGGATTTCGCGCCTCTCACGCCGCTTGGCCCCTGCTCATACTCGCCGACGTACTGCTGCTCACCACTGCGCTGACCCTGGCCGACGGCGGTGACAACGGCATGCTGATCCCAATTCTCGACGACCAGACAGCCAATTCGCACACAGGCGCGCTCGTGCACCGTATCGGCATCTTCACCGGCGCCACCTACCTTCTCACCCTTGTTGCGCTGGCGGCCTGGATGCTGGCGGCCTAGCGATGGCCGCCGACTCCCCGAGGTCGAGGCCACCAGCATCACCTTTTCTCGCGTGCGACAGTGCGCTCAGCTCCAGTTGAAGGCAGTAGCGGCAAGGCCGAGTTACTCTGTCAGACAGTCTCTCTGCGACCGACGCAGAGGGAGTTTCGGCGCCTTGCGGCCCTCGGTTTCCGCATCGCCGGAGGCCGCTCGGCCCCTCCTTCACCGCGCTATCATCCACAGCCAGCCACCGATTCCCCGGTCCCGCCTTCAACGAATCCGGCTCGGCCACCGCATCATCCGACACCTCGTCACAGATCTGCCAGCGCTACTTACCCGAGAGTCGTTGCAGTCCTAACTCAGCGATGCCAGCGCGAGCAGGATGATCGGTCCCAAAAGGATGACTGCGATGGCCAGCAGAAATTCGACACGTTGGAACAGCGGCTTGCCCGGCTGCATGGGGGTGCGCGGTCCGCCAGGAATCGGCGGCGGCAGTTTGGTGAGCGTCGAGCGGGAGCCGAGATTGATCAGCATGGTGACGGGATTGATCACGGCTGACAGGAGGCCCCACCAGCCGATCCACATGCTCTCGACCGTCATTCTGCGATAAGTCGCGAGTCCGCAATCGCGGCAGAATGGGCCGGAGGACTTCAGGAACTGCATGAAGATGACGAAGCCGCGGTGCCCCCGAATATCGACCTGCGCCGCTGGCGTCGAACCGCAGTAGGCGCAGTAGACGCCATTGGCGGTAGACGCGAAATAGCCCGATGTTTGTGGTGCCGACATGAATATTCCCCCGGTGCGATGATGTGGCCGTCCCCGGTCGTGGTCCGACGGCAGTGTGCAGGCTAACGGCTGTGCGCGACCCAGGCAACCCGGTCACGCGCACAGCTGGGTGCGCCCGTCAGGCCAGATTCCGCCGTGGCCGCGAGCCGGATGAACCGCCTCAGCGCTTGTCGGCAATGGCCGCCACGATGAGTTCCTCCCACACCGACAACTCGTGATCAGGTGAAACGATCGGTGCCGCACTATCAGCGACTGCGAGGTCCTGATTCCAACGGGCTGCCGGGATCACGCCGGGTTCCCGCACCGCGAGATCGCCGAACAAGGCCGTGATCTCGTCGTCGGTGCGCCAGCGACCACGCCCGAACGTCGCCTGCAACTTCGCCTCGGCCTTGATGGTCTCGGCATTGTCACCGGAGCGGAAGTGGGAGATGAACACGCTGCTGCCGACGGGCACCTGGTCAGCCCAGTACGCGACCACCGCCCGCGGGTCCTCGTCATCATTGAGGTGGTGCAGGATCGCACTGAAGATCATCGCGATCGGCTTGTCGAAATCGATGAGCCGCGACACCTCGGGGTCGGCCCGGATGCTGGTGTAATCACGCACGTCGGCGTGGATGACGGTGGTGTTGTCGTTGGTCGCCAGCAGCGCACGCCCGTGCGCGAGCACGATCGGGTCGTTGTCGATGTAGACCACCCGTGCGTCGGGATTGATCCCCTGCGCTATCTGATGCACATTGTCGGCGGTGGGCAGGCCACTGCCGAAATCGAGGAACTGGGTCAGTCCGGCTTCGGCCATGGTGCGCACGGCGCGAATCAGGGCCTGGCGGTTGGTGAACGCGATGGCCACCGATCCGGGCAGATCCACCTTGAAGTGGTCACCGATCGCGCGGTCCACTTCGTAGTTGTCCTTGCCGCCGAGAAGGTAGTCGTAGACCCGGGCGATGCTCGGCTTCGACTGATCGATCACATTCGCGTTGTCACCCATCGTCATCGACCCCTCATGCTGTGCTGGTATCTGCCGCCGTCCATCGTAGGAGAACTCCGGCGTGTCGGCGCGGCTTCGGTGCGCAGCACGTGCGAAATCGTTTCGGGGCGTGGCGGTTTCAGAGCTGTTGATCTGCGAGGAGGACACAGGGCTCTTGCCGTCTTGCTGCAGACATGACGCCCGACGATCAACCGTAAGAGCGTGGATGCGTCCAGCGTTGTCAGATCGCCGCTGCCGAAGAGTGCCTGGGTGGCGGCGCACACAGGGTGCATCGTTTTCTCACCGTGGACCAAGGTGGTGATGTCCTCGGCGAATGCGCGCTGGGCCTCTTGTCGAGCGGATCGCTCCTGGCGAATTCCTCGAGCACCGTGATTTCGTCCTGGCTGCGGGAGGAAGGTGAAGATCTCGAGGTAGTCGCCGGCCTTGGCGTCCTCGGCGTTGAGCCAGATTTGGTAGAAGGAATACGGCGAGTCATCTCCGGGTCGCGCCAGATTGCGCCACCTCAGGTTTTGCCGAACTTGGTGCCGTCTGGTTTGGCGATTATGGCCGGGCGCGGACGGTGCGTTCGGCCGCATGACGTGTTTGTCCAAGACCACAGTGCACTGCCCTTATACGGTGAAGGCACTCGACTATGGGAGTTGCAATAATGACCGGATACATTGCCACCGCAGAGATCGATATCAGCACCTCCTCCACGCACGTGTGGGCCGTGATGACCGATCCCGAGCAGCTCCGCGAGCTCTGGTTCGGGGCCGAGGTGATAACCGACTGGGAGGTAGGCGGCCCGATCGTCTGGAGGGGCGAGTTCAAGGGGCGGCAATACGAGGACAAGGGCGAGATCCTCGAATTCGAGCCCGGCTGATTGCTGAAGATGACCCACTTCAGCTCGCTCACCGGCCAGCCGGACGTGCCGGAGAATTACCACACGCTCACCTACGAGCTGACCGAGGACGGCGCGACGACTCATCTGCTGCTGAGCCAAGACAACAATGCCGACGCGGACGAGGTGGAACACGCTCGCGGCATGTGGGAGAGCCAAGTCAGCGGTATCAAAAAGGCCGCCGAACACACCTGCTGACGCGTCAAGGAAGTGTGATGCTGTAACTGCGAACTGTCCCAGATCGTGCGACGCAGTAAGCATCCGATCCGCACCGGACTGATTGCGCAGGAGGGCGAAATGACTTCGACAGCCTGCGAGAACCGGCCGAGCGCACAGGATCACTGTCCGACGGCACCGGTCTCACAAATACTGCATCCTAGGCCTCGGGTTGATGTTGAGAGGATCCGAGCCGGTGTACGGTGAGCGCCGCTGCCAGCATGCGCGAATCCGTGGGTTGGGCCGGGTCGAGACCGGTGAGTTCGGCGATGCGGCGCAGCCGGTAGGTAAAGGTATTGGGATGGACGTGGATGCGGCGCGAGGCTGTTTTGCGGTCGGCCCCATATTGCAGGTGGGCCTCCAATGCCTCGAGCAGATGAGGGCTCGCCAGTAGCGGAATCACGCGCTGCGCCAGCCGTTCTCGCGCAGGACCCGGCCGGGTGAGCTGGTACTCCAGCAACAGATCATCGAGCCGGTAGCAGCCCCCGGGTCGACCGCAGAGACGCGCCAGCTCGGTCAGTTCGCCCGCGTCCTTGGCCGCCGCCGGAATCCCGTCGCGGCTTACTCCAGAGAATTCCGCGAGATACACCGTGACTCCGAACTGCTGCGACAGCCTGGCGGCCAGCTCATCGAACCGCTTGGCGTCGATGATGTCGGACTCGGAGCTGTTGCCCACCAACGCAATCCCGCTCGCGCCGTCGAAAGTCGCGGGAGTGGTGGCGCCGGTGAGCTCATAGAGTGCGCGTTGCAGCAATCGAATCCGGCGCCGAGTCACCAGGTTGACCGCGCTGCCGGTGCGCGCCGGTTCGCTGACATGGATCGCCAGCACTGTGTACCGGTCAGCGAGGATGGTGTCCGCGCGCACGGCGAGTTCTTCGGCGGGTAGCCCGCGAACCAGCGCCGAGCACAGTTCGCGCCGGGCCTCCCGCTCGGCATGGTAGATCGACTGTTCGACCTCGGTGTAGGTCTCGACGACGGTCATATTGATGCGTCGCAGCAATTCGAGCAGTCGGTTGAACACCTGGACGAACTCATCCATCTGCGTGGGGTCAGCGACCGCCGCGGCTTCGGCGAGCACGGCCTGTGCTGATCGATGAATCGCGCTGATCAGCATCGACAGCGGCAGTCTGTCCTCGGCATGGCGCTCGGCGACCGGCGCCACGAACGCGGTGACCTCGGCACGGGTGAACTCACGGTCGGCGCCGATAGCTTCGAGGACAGCCCTGCCACAGGCGTAGATCGTCGGCAAGACCTCGGCGGTGAAGTGACCGTCGGGCAGTTCGGCGGGTGCGGTGGCGTCCAGGCCCTCGGTCAGCATCCGCTCGGCGATCTGTGGCCAACGACTGAGCAGTCGAGCTGTCAGCGGGGGCAAGGCAGAGACGGGTTGTTGCACGAGCATGGCTCCGATTGTGTCTTCACACAGCACGACAGGGAACAGTCTGGTGAATACAGCGAAGAACTTGGCTGCTATGACAATAATGGCAGCGCTTTCTCGGTTCACGAGTGCAGGTAAAGACCGGGCAGCAGCTGGCACAGATTCGGTTCGGCTTGCCATGCAGCCTGCGCTTACCGCTGTCGACCAAGCGCTGGCATCGGCGCGGCTATATCGCCAGAGACCGAGCTCAACGCATAGGTGCCGGCAAGGACTACCCCGATCGGCTCGTTGCTTAGCGCAAGTAATGTAATGTATAGTTGCATTCTGCAAGTAAATTTCGTCCGTCTGGGAGCAGTCATGGCAGTGTCACCCGATACGGCTCAGAGCCTGATCAGAGAGCTCTATTTCATGGGCCGGGCCATCCGCGCTGCCCTCTCCCATCCGGACGAAGGTGATCTGCTTCCCGGCGGCATCGGCGTGCTGGGCTCGCTCGAGGCCAGAGGTCCGTGCCGACAGGTGGATCTCGCGGTGGACTTGTGCATCAGCCCATCGACACTGAGCAGGCATGTTGCCGAGCTGGTGCGCTCGGGCAACATTGCCCGCCACGCCGATCCCAACGATGGCCGGGCCACTCTCATCCAGATCACCGGCGAAGGAAGCGATCTGCTGCGGCGCGTCCGAATATCGCGGGCACGGGGATTGCAGACCGCTCTCGCCCATTGGAGCGAGGACGAAGCAGAACAGGCCACCTCGGTTGTTCTCAAGCTCAGGAATTCACTGGCCACGGTTGCGCCCCACAGCGCGGTGGGCGCGCGTCGGCCGGATTCGACAGGAAGTCAGGAAGCGGATGTCTAATTCAGTCGACGCGGGGACGGGGCGGACCCCGGTCGCGATGACCCATCGTCAAATCCTGGAAGCCATGACCGGGCTGCTGGCGGCGCTGTTCACAGCACTGCTCAGCACCACGATCGTGGCGACCGCGCTGCCCACGATCATCGGCGACCTGGAAGGGTCGCAGACCGCATACGCCTGGGTTATCACCACAGCATTGCTGGCCAACGCCGCGTCCACCCCGATCTGGGGCAAGTTCGCCGATCTGTTCAACAAGAAGCTGTTGGTCCAGTCGGCCATCGTCATCTTCGTCATCGGTTCGGTGATCGCGGGCGTGGCGGGCAATGTGCCCATGCTGTTGGCGGCACGAGTCATCCAGGGCATCGGCATGGGCGGATTGACCGCGCTCGTGGTCGCGATCATCGGTTCCATCGTCTCGCCGCGTGAACGCGGACGCTATTCCGGCTACATGGGTGCGGTGATGGCGGTGTCGATGTCGGGTGGACCCATCCTCGGCGGCGTCATCGTCGACAGTCCGCTCGGCTGGCGCTGGTGCTTCTTCGTCTGTGTGCCCCTGGCCGTGATCGCCCTGGTGCTGCTGCAGCGGACCCTGCGGCTGCCGACCGAACGCAAGGACGGGGTGTCGATCGACTGGCTCGGAGCCGCCCTGATGACGGCCGGTGTGTCGGTGCTGCTCATCTGGGTGTCGTTCGCGGGAAAGGCCGATTACTACGCGTGGTTCTCCCGCGAATCGGCCCTGTATGTCGGCGTGGGCGTAGTGCTGCTGCTCGCGACCCTGCTGGTCGAATCCCGAGCCAAGTCGCCGATCATCCCGCTGTCGATCGTCACCGAGCGCACCACCGGCCTGGCGATCATCGCCTCGATCGCCGTCGGAATCGGCATGTTCGGAGCGACCACCTTCCTCGGCCAGTACTTCCAGACCTCTCGCGGATACTCACCGACGGTGGCCGGAGTGCTGACCATCCCGATGGTCGCGGGCATGCTCGTCGCGTCGACCGGTTCGGGACAGCTGATCACCCGGTTCGGGAAATGGAAGGCGTTCGTCGTCACCGGCGGTGCGCTGTTGGTGGTCGGGTTCGGGCTGCTCTCGACGATCGATCACGCCACCAACCTGTGGCTGGTCGGCACCTACATCGCCGTTGTCGGGCTCGGTGTCGGCATGATGATGCAGAACCTGGTGCTGGCCGTGCAGAACACCGTGAGCGTGCACAATATCGGCGCGGCATCGAGCAGCGTCGCGTTCTTCCGCACGTTCGGTGGCGCGATCGGCGTCTCCGTACTGGGGTCGGTCCTGGCTACCCGGGTGAGCGAGCTGTCGACAGAAGGTTTCGCGAAGATCGGTGTGACAACCAGTTCCTCCGGCGGCAGCAATCTGAACCTCCACGGCCTACCCGCACCGATCGCGACGATCGTGCGTGCCGCCTACGGCGATGCGACCGGTCGGATCTTCCTCATCGCCGCGGGGGCGGCGGTCGTCGCCCTCCTTGCGACCGCGTGGCTTCCGAACCGTCCGTTGCGTAGCACGATCGATATCGATCCGGCCCTCGACCCGACCGCGAAAGAGTCCGCGTCGCAGGACAATCCGACCGATGCCGACGCAATGGCGGCGCTGGATGCCGAATTGGCCGTACTCGCGGAGTCGAGGTGGGAACAAGACCCGGTCTGGGAAGGCGCTGAGCGAGTGTTGTCCGAGTCGGAGCTGGTGCCTGCCTCGGCCGGACGCGCACCGGTAGATCAGAACGGTCATCGGGCGTACCAGGTCGACGCGTCGGCGCAGTCCGCTCCGTCCCCCCGCGAGTTGTCCGGGTCGGGCATCGGCCGTGGAGCGGTGGACGGTCATGTCCGCCGCGAGGATGGTCATCCGTTGTCGGGTGCGGTGTTGACGTTGATCGATCAGCGTGGCCGTCAGGTCGCGCGAGCGAGCAGTGCCGCTGATGGTGGTTTTGCGATCAGTGCGCCGGAGTCGGGTGCCCATGTGTTGATCGTGTCGGCGATGGGGCACCAGCCGACCGCGGTCAATGTGTCGGTGGGTCAGCGGACCCAGCCGATGGATCTGACCCTGGTGGGTTCCGGTGAGTTGTCGGGTGTCGTCCGTACCGCGGTTCACGGGTCGCCGTTGTCGGGTGCGACCGTCACAGTGACCGATATGCGGGGTGAGGTGGTCGGGGCCGCGGTCACGGGCGGCGACGGCGCCTACCTGTGCCACGGTGTGGTGTCGGGTGTCTACACCTTGGTCGCGGCCGCTGAGCACATGCGTCCCAGCGCGATCACATTGACGGTGCCCGACAGTGGCGTCTTGCGTCATGACATCGAGTTGACCGCGATGGCGGTGCTCGCCGGATCGGCGCGGGCCGACGGCGAGCGGGCGGTGCCGGACGTACTGGTCACTGTGCTCGACTCTGCGGGTGAGGTGGCCGCATCGGTGCGCACCGATGAGAACGGTCGCTACGTCGTGACCGATCTTCTCGAGGGGCAATACACCGTGGTCGCTCGTGGTTATCCGCCGGTGACCGGGCAGGTCACCGTGACCGGTGGCGAGGCCGCCTACGACGTGCGGCTCGGTCACGAGCTCGGGGATCGTTGATGAGCGGGTTGACCGGTCGTGTTCGCACCGCGGAGGGATGGCCGGTGCCGGACGCGGTGTTGACGGTGACGGATATGACAGGCCGCCAGATCGCCCGCGCGGTTGTCGACGAAACCGGAGCGGTGAGCACCAGCCTGCTGCCCGCGGGTATTCATACCGCGGTGCTCACCGCTGTCGGTTTCGAGCCGGTGGCGCGGATCGCGCAGATCTCTTCTACGGGGACGGGCACGCTCGGTGAGGTGGTGTTGGTGCCGGCGATAGGGGCAGTGGCGTTGCCCCCGCCGGGGCCATGGACGATCGATCCGGCACATTCGACGGTGATCGCCACCGCGCGTCATCTGGGAATCGCGAGTATCAAAGCCCGATTCGCCGACGTGAGTGGGCGACTCGATATCGCCGAGTCGTTCGAGCGGTCCACCGGGCACGCGGAGATCAAGGCAGCGGGTATCGATACCGGTATCTCGATGCGTGACAATCACCTGCGCTCGCCGGAGTTCTTGGACGTCGACAGGTATCCGATGATCACTTTCACCGCTCACGGGTTTCGTCGTACCGGGGGTGACACCTGGGTGATGCCCGGTGAGCTGGTTATGCACGGGCAGCGCCGCTCGGTCGATCTCGAGGTGGCCTTCGGTGGGTTCGGGCCAGATCCATGGGGTGGTGTACGCGCCGCGTTCCACGCCGAAACGCTGTTGCACCGCAACGACTTCGCCATCGATTACAACGCGGTTGTGCGCGCGGGAGTGGCCGCGGTCGGCACCACCGTCAAGATCGAACTCGACATCGAAGTCGTACAAGGCGAGCAGATACCCGCGATCTAGCGGCTCGCCCACACTGGGCCCCGCCGCTCGCGTAGACGGCATCGTTGGACGGTCGGCTCAGACGAACACGCGTTTCTGCCGATGGCAGGTCGTGTCGCCTCCCTCGAATAGAGGGAGGCCCACGACGATCTTCGATCAGGACTTTCCGTCGTCGACTGGCGTGGAGGGGTTCGGTCGGTTGGATTGATCGCCGAGGCGCGCGTGCAGCCGTTCGCGGACCTGATCTGGGGTGTACGCGCGCCGTTTGCGTTCGGCCCGGACGATGACCACCCCGGTCGCCGCGACACCCGCGGTCCCGGCCAGACCCAATATCTTCCACCAGCGCATGCGCCTAGGCTAGTCGCTGTGCCTGACGAAACGCCGATAAGTATCGGCTTGGACGAAGCAGTAGAGCTAACACGAACGGGGGATCTATGGCTGTTTCGCGGGCATTCTCGCGCCGATCGCGCGATCCGGGGGTTGACCAACAGCCCGGTGAACCACGTCGGCATGGCAGTGGTCATCGATGACCTACCAGCGCTGATATGGCATGCCGAGCTCGGTCGGGCACTGCCCGATATCTGGTCGGGTAGCCATCATCGCGGAGCACAGCTGCACGATTTGCGGGCCGCGGTCATCCGATGGAGCCAGGAGTACGGGCAACAGGCATGGATACGTCAGTTGGATCGCCCGGTGACCAGCGAGATGGAGGATGCAGCGCTGCGAGTGGTGGCCAGGCTCGACGGCATGCCCTTCCCCTCCACCGGCGCGCTCGCGGGGCGCTGGTTGCTGGGCCGGGTGCCGGTACCGAAGCGGTCGAAAGAGCGCCAATCCGATCAGGCCGGTCTGGAGAACGCCTACTGCGCGGAGATCGTCGCCATGACGTATGAGGCCATGGGCCTGTTGCCGAACAGACGTCCGAATTGGTATGACCCGGGCAGATTTTGGAGTGGCGACAACCTGCGATTGGCCGAGGGGTATCACCTCGGCGGGGAAATCACGGTGCACATCCCCGACCACTGACCTGGGCAAATTCCGGCACGAGTGACATCACCTCTCCGTGCACGGACCGCGTGGTACGACCATAAGATTCATCGTTCCGGGTGCGCCCTGCTTTGGCTGAGGCCATACGCGTGCTTCGTCCCGGAGGCATCCTGATCGCGGCCGCGATCAGTCGCTACCTGGATGTCGTGGCCTACGGCGTCGAAGGTCCGGCCTGGCCAACACTCGATCACGCCGGACAACACAGCTTTCGATCCCTCGTCACCGCAGCACTGCACTGTGCACGACTACTGGAGCAGGACCCACTGCTGATCGACGCAAGCGCGCACCTATTGGCAATCGCGCGGACCGGGCACTGACCTGGCCCGTGGCATAAACGCACTCCCCTGCCGCGTCGGTGCGTCGGCGATGGTTAGACGAATAGACATCAAATCCGGCTTCTCACCTATGGAATTGCCCGAGTCGGCTGCGTTGACTGGGCCCACAACACCCCTCACTCTTCGGAAGGATCACGATGGGCACCGCACCACATTCGTTGACCGCCAAGGATATCGAGTTTCTCGAACGCCACCTGTACGGGTTTCTGTCCGTAGCCGACGGACCGATACCGCCCCAACCCCGGCCGGTGTGGTTCGAGGTCACCACCGAGGGCACAATCCAACTGTTCACCGACCCGGACTCGGTGAAGGTCTCGCGATTGCGGCGCGACCCCCGCGCCTCCATCGTCGTCGCGGCCCCCGTCGGTGAACGCGAGCGCTGGGTTTCCGTCGCCGGCCACACCACCATCTCACCCGACGGAGCCCACGAGCTGCTCGCCCGCCTGGCGGCTCGCTACTGGGACCTCGACGACGAGAGTCGAGCCGACGAACTCAACAAGATGCTGGCCGGCAAATGGTTGCTCATCACCATCGAGCCCGAATCCGTGAGTCGATTCTCGATATGACGGTCGTACTCTGTCAGATACCTCGACCGAGGATCATTGCGCCACCGTCGCGAGATCCTCTGTGGCGTCAGCGCACAGCGCGGAACGGCCCAACCGCTGCCAGTGCGCTGGCACTGGACGCGCTCGACCGGCCTCCAGCTACTAGCATCCGTGTGAAACCTTCCGCACTCGAATGAAAAGGATTCCCATGGCTCGCAAAGTCGTTGTCAGCCTTATCGACGACTTCGACGGCACTTCCGACGCCGACGAGACCGTCACGTTCGCATTGGACGGACTCACCTACGAAATCGACCTGTCCGATACGAACGCCACCAAGCTGCGCGAAACGTTCGACCAGTGGCTCCCCTACGCCCGTCGAATCGGCCGCGCCAAGACT
This sequence comes from Nocardia salmonicida, assembly GCF_036142455.1. Lineage (NCBI taxonomy): Bacteria > Bacillati > Actinomycetota > Actinomycetes > Mycobacteriales > Nocardiaceae > Nocardia > Nocardia salmonicida. Next base: position 2,046,220 of record NZ_CP108014.1, on the reverse strand, counting down.
TCCGCCGGTCGTCTCGCCGGAAAGAAATCCGCGAGTGCAACCACCCCACGCAGCGATCTCACCGCCATTCGCTCGTGGGCCAGCGAAAACGGTCACACCGTCTCTACCCGCGGACGGATCGCCGCAGACGTCATCGCCGCGTATGACGCAGCGTCGGTATAGAATTGGTTCCTATTCCTCGCTTACGGCACGATTCGGCATGCACCCGGTGATCGGCCCACAGCCGCGCCGACCAGCGAATGATCGCGTTCGGGATCGCCGAGCGCGGTTGCTCGATAAGGTCGGCTGAAAGATCGAGCGGGAGGTGGACGTGGGAGTCAAACAGCGGGCTACGGTGCAGATGAGCGCGGAGGAGATCGCGCAGTTCCTCGACCGCAGCAGGGTGCTCACCTTGGCCACCCTCGATGCCGAGGGGAAACCGCACCTGACAGCGATGTGGTTCGGGCACATCGACGGCAAGATCTACTTCGAGACCAAGGCGAAGTCGCAGAAGGCAGCCAACTTGCGCCGCAACCCGACCCTGACCTGCATGGCCGAGGCGGGCGACACCTATGACCAGCTGCGCGGCGTTTCGATCGAAGGAACAGCGCACCTGATCGAGGACCCCGAGGATGAGGAGTACTGGAACGCCGGAATCGACGTCTTCCGCCGCTACGTCGGTCCCTACACCGAGCAGGCTCGTCCCCTGGTCGAGTCCATGATGCACAAACGCATCGTCGTTCGGGTCGAGCCGACGCGGATCCGCTCCTGGGACCATCGCAAACTCGGTCTGCCCGCCATGCCGCTCGGCGGCAGTACAGCCGGCGTGCAACCCTGATCGGCGTTCATCAGGTCGGCCGAGACGACCACATGTCGTCCCGGCTTCCTCGACGATGCCACCTTGCAGGCAGGGACGTCAGCGGCGCTGGCAACACCGGCGCCCGCGACAACGGCCCCGGCTAGGGTGCCCGCGGCTCCGATCATCGCAACTGTGCGCCCGATGGCAGACCGTGTCATATCGAGTTGTCCTTTCGCGAAACGATGCACCGGCGGAATCCTCCCGGCAGCACAGTCCGTACGACATACTCGCGTCGAGCGAACCGATCATCGAATCACACTGCGGCGCTTCTTTTTTCAGGGACCACGGGCGCGGATGATCTGCCGACGCGGGGTACTCGACCTCCGCTCCTGGTCACCCTTCGGACTCGCGGCGTTGGGAACGGTCATCCCTGCTCCGATCGGCGGGGCCCGGATCGCTCATGCGGGGAGGGTGTCGCCGGGGAAGCCATGGCATGGGTGTACCTCGCAGCGCAGCATTTCGGCGCGAACGCAGGGGTCTGCGGCCATGATCTCCGCCGCTTGCTCGGCCGACACAGTCATGATCGCGACACCGGCCACGGTGTCGGAGACGACCGGGCACAGGACAGCGATCACCCCCTCGGCGCGCAGCGACACCATGCGTCGCTGATGTTCGAGTTCGATGGCGTCCGCACCATCCATCGAACGCTCGGGCCCCCAGTACAGCAACGCCAGGCTGTAGGGTTTCGCGGTCGCAGCCAGCGTCCGGATCTGTTCGTCGGTCACCGTCGAGCTCATGCTGCCTCCTCAGTCCTGGATGCGCTCGGCCAGCGAGACGATGATTCCTTCGGGTCCGCGCACGTAGGCCATCCGCCACGAGCCCTCGTACTCGCCGATACCGCCCACCAGGCCGTAGCCGCCGGCTGCCGCGTGCTCAACCGCGGCCTGGAGGTCGGTTACTTCGAAGGCGACGTTGCGCAGCCCCAGTTCGTTGGCCGGTGCGACCGGCGAACCCGGAAGGTGATCCGGGCGTGTGAAACTCGACAGCTCCAGCGTTGTCCCGCCGCCAGGCAAGCGCAGCATGACGATCTCGGTGGCGGCACCGCTCATGCCGATCACGGTGTCCAGAAACTCGCCTTCGACAGCCATCTTCTGATCAGCCTGCAGGCCCAGGCTGACGAAGAACGCGGTGACGGTGTCGAGATCGGCAACGGTGATGCCGACGTGGTCGAAGTGCTGTACGAAGCCCATCGGCGACCTTCCTCGGGGGTAACGAGCCAGCGGGGTCCGGCCTCGGTGATCCATCCGGATGCTGGCGCTCACCGTAGTTGGCCACAGCACACCGATCAAGGAAAGACCCAGCGCCCGGCCCCCGGAGCCACACACGAAAGGGCCGTGGTCGTGGCGGTCAGTGACGAGAGCGCGATTCGCCCAGTGGTGAAACACCATCCATGATCTCGGTCCACCACGTGTCGAGAGGGCTGGGTTCGGGCCACCGGACGACGGTGGTCTCGGTCTGCGTGGCCGGTTCTTGTCTGTCAGTGGCGTAGTCGGTAGGCATTGCTGTTCCTCGCAATAGGTCGAACTGCGTGCGCTCAGTGGCTGCGGGTTGCGCGAGCCCGCAGCAGCGATCGCACCCAACCCCCAGGTCGGGATGTGGCGATCGCAATGTCAGTGCCGGATTCGTCATAGGTCAGCACTTGGCCGGCTTCGGGCCCACGACCGGTGTCGGTCACGGTGAAGATCACGCGCTGTCCGGCGTGCAGGTGCTTGTAGCCCGGGGTAGCGATGGCGGTGTAGTCACAGAACACCGCCGGTCCGCCCCGGTCGGAGCGCAAGAACCCGAACCCTTTCGCCGCGTCGAACCAGCTCACGTGGCCGGGCTGCCAGTACCGGGATTCCCTGGCCTCGTGCTGATGCGGGTCCGGGTGCGTGCAGCGCTCAGCAGGCAAGACAGGAGAGGTCGTCGTCGGCATCAGGAAGGCTCCAGGCTTGGTCGATACAGTCGGTCAGATCGGCGCCGCGCCCAGGCTCCTGGGCGTACACGGCGGCGACGTCGAGGCCTGATTCGCGGTCCGAATCCGAGACGAAGGTCTCCTGTTCGACGCGATCGGCCTCGGAACCACTCGGCAAGGCTGTCATCGGGTCCTCCTCGATTCGGCTAGCGGACGGGATGGCGGCGGTGGCCGGATCCGCGGGCCCGGCCACCGGACTGCAGGGAGTCGAATTCAGCTCATTCGCAAGGGCTCGGAGATCGTTCGATATGCGACTGTCTGCCTCGGTGCTCGAGGCAGACATCGCCGACCTCTCCCAATGGATTCAGGCGTTGATCACCTGGGGTTCGCGGTCGTGATCGCGGGCGATCTCGATCTTGCGGGGTTTGGCCTTCTCCGCGACCGGGATCGACAGCCGCAGCACACCGTTGCGGTAGTCGGCGCGGATCTGGTCGGTGTCGAGGCTCTCGCCGAGGAACAACTGACGGCTGAACACCCCGCGCGGGCGCTCCGCGGCGATCATCGACCGATTCGCGTCGAGGCCGGGCCGCGACGCGCGCACGGTCACCACATTGCGTTCGACGTCCAAATCCAGCGATTCCGGGTCGATTCCGGGCAGATCGAACTCGACCACGAACTCATCGCCGTCGCGCCAAGCATCCATCGGCATCGCTGCCGGCTGTGCCGCAGTGCCGAACATCTGCTGGGTCAACCGGTCCAGATCACGGAAAGGATCGGTGCGCATCAACATGGTCGCCACCTCCAACTCACTCCATTCTCACTAGTACGATGTTCAGATAACCTCTGTCATCTGACATAGATATTTTCTAGCACTCTACCTAGATGAGTGCAAGTACTGGAAACAAGTAATCTAGGAGAGAATCGTAGTAATCGAGAGGACGCCGATGGTCTCCCCGCACAACTCAGGGCCGTCACCAGCACAGGCGGTGTATGCGATCTCCGTTGCCGCGGAGCTGGCCGGCATCGGGGTCCAGACCCTGCGCCTGTACGAGCAGCACGGCCTGGTCACGCCCGCGCGTAGCGCCGGCGGCACCCGCCGCTACAGCGGCGAAGACCTGACGCGCCTGCACCGCATCACCACCCTTACCGGCGATGGGGTCAATCTGACCGCGGTGGCTCGCATCCTCGAGCTCGAAGACACCGTCGCTCGGCTACGCGCGGAACGCGATCGACTACGCGCCAAGTCGACCTAGCCCGCGGACACCAGCCAGTCTGCGGCGTTCGGCCCTGCCACCTCGCCGTTCCGAACTGCTCGGTGCCAGCGACGCAGCCGAGTCTTTTGCCGCAGCGGCCTCCGGTCATGCAGCGGCCGTGCGGATTACGCGGCGGCCCGCCAGCGCGGTCACGCCGAGAGTGGTGCCCGTGCCGACAGCGATGGCGAGCGAATGCGGCAGCGTTGCCAGCGCTGCGAGTGGTTCGCCGGTCTTGGCGATCGCGAAAGGTATGGTGCCGGCCACAGCGCCGAGGCTGCCCGCGACGGCTTCACAGACCAACATTCGTCGCGATTGCTCGACCGTTGCCCCGATCAGATGCATCGAGGCGAACTCGGTATGGCGGCCACCAGATAGTTCACGGCGCCATCAGGGGCGCGTCACCGCCCTCAACGCCGTACCGGTTCTCGATGCCCTACATGGAAAGTGTGCCCGCAGCGACGCACGCTCCTGGCCGCACCGCCGCCGGGCTCGCCGCGACCCTGACCGCGTGTACCCAGAACCTCCAACCACGAGGACCTGTCTGCGTGTTCGACTATGACCTCCCCATCGACCACGAGCCCGGGTTCGGCCGGTGCCGGTGCGGCGGGTCGACTATCGGCCTGCGACGTCGTCGGTGAAACTACCGTGGAAACCAGGAAATACATGGCTGGTCATACGGGCGATCGCCAATGGCTCGCGTTCGATGTCGGTGGCATCCAGGACAACCAGCGCGGTGCAATGTTCGGCGGCTAGATAAGTGATAACCAGAATCCATCCGTCGTCCTCTGCCGCGGTTTTCGACCGGGGAACAAAGATCGGCTCGCCGGCGAACTCGCCCCCGAGGAAGACGTGACGACGTTCACGACCCGTCCGATGGTCGAATTTCACGATGGCGCCGGAAGTGTCAGGATGGTAGGCAGCGAAGTAGCTGAACCGATGTGGTCGCCCGGTACGTCGTTCATCATGCATGGGAAACTCCACCGACTCGAACTCACCGATGATCGTGCGCTCGACGTGCCCCGACTTGGTGATCCGCACGCGGGCCGGACGTCCGACGGGTGGCAGCCCGTCGCGGAAGGACTTCAACCCGCTGGTCAAGAATGCGAGCGAGTCGTGACATACGACGTCGAGGACGACATCGCCACGTTCGTCGTACGCGTTGTCGACGTGCACGTAAAGAAATGGGTCGCACTCAACGATCCGGTGACGGCCGCCGTCACGCGGCACGAGCACGATCTGCATCCCCTTCTCCGGCCGATAGTCCGCTGCATCGCCATAGGTTCCCCGGCCGAGCACCGCCAGTCCGGCCCGCACCGGGTCGACGACCAGCGGCGCCAAGGCGAATACCAGGTAACGTTCGGTGATTGCGAAGTCATGCTGCACGACAACGTGATCGAGACCGACGGTGCCGAGGCGATGCAGCCGACCCGATGGGTCTACCCGAAAACAACGCAGGCCTGCCGGAGTTCGGCGGCCGACTGTCACATCCAGACCGAAGTTGAACATTTCCCCCGTTGCCGGATCGATCTTCGGGTGCGCCGAGAACCGCGACGAGCGGGGCAATTTCCCGCCGAAGTCGCACCGCCCCACAGTGCGCAGATCATCCAGATCGATCTCCCAGGGCCTTCCTATATCACTGAGTGCCAACAGGCGCCGCGCGTGCACCACCGCGTGAGTGTTGGCATTGTCGGCGGGCGGCCGTCCCGTATTCGCCAAGATGCCGGATGCCTGCGTATACAAGCCTCGCACCCTCGCGCCTCGATCACGTTCCTCTGCAAGGAATTTCGGAGTCCGCACGTACCGCGACCGGAACCGCACCTCGCCGCCGTCGATGACGAACTTCGAAACCAACCCGTCGCCGTCGAAGGCGTGCCCGGCCCAGAACCCCCCGGCCTCCCACCTACTCGGGCCATTGCGATACAGCGTGCCGCGCAAGCCATCCGGCATGGTCCCCGCGACGTTCAGCACGACTTCGTCGGGACACTCCACCGCAGCTTCGAACGCACGATTCAAGGAAATAGGGGTATCAGTAGTTGGCGCCATCGGCTTACTCCACCGCGTCCCAGATTGAGTGAATGAGAGATTGACACATCTAGTCTCTCAGCATCCACCATCGGCGTCAATGGAGCGACGCGGTCCGGAGTCGGCCCAACATCGCTGAACGCGGTCGGCACACGCCCCAGCCTGGGTACGCAACGCACGTCACGGCATGTTCACCGCCAACACCGCACCCGCCGGTACCCTCGCCGCGGACGCGAGCCTGGCCGCCACCACCGACCGGGCCGACGACGACTCCACCTCGAAATGATGAGCCGAGACCTGTAAGACCCTGAGCTGTAAGACAACTCACCATTCGCGCGGCTGGCGCGGTACACACCCGGAGTCGCGATCGCGATCCTCACCATCACGACTTTTCTGGACTCGACGGCGTGCTGATGGCTCCATGAATGGCGTTCAGGGACTGCAGCGCGCATAGCGACAAGGGTGCGCCGTTCGTCGGGCGGTATGCGGACACGAACGAGCGGGCGGCACCCGGTAGGGCGCGCACCCGCTCGACGGCAGCGACAGAATTATCGGTCAGCTGCGGAAAGCATCCTTGACCTTCTCACCCGCGGCCTTGAGATTGGACTTGACCTGGTCGCTCTTGCCCTCGTTCTCGAGGTGCTTGTCGTCGACCGCGCTGCCGAACTTCTCCTTCGCCTGACCGGCGAGTTCTTCAGCCTTGTTGTTGGCCTTGTCAGCTGTGCTCATTGTCTAACCCCTTCCAGTCGGGTCCGACCGCCCTGCTCCTGTCGGGCCAGTCGAGTAACGAATAACCGGCCTGAGCCGAGACAAACAGCCGCAAGCACTCACCGGTGCCGCCGGTAACCTCTGTCCGGTCTCTGAGCTGGGACTCAGGCGTGAGGTTCGAGTTGAAATCGCTCCGAGCGGATCCCATTTGCATGTAGCCGCCAGCAGCTCCGGTCTCCAAGTCGATATTTCCGGCACGCGTCGTCGACCTGGAGGAGACTCGCAACGCTGGCCGGTGCGGAATCCCGGTCGGGTCGAACCGCCGCTCGAGCTGTAGCTGAAAGTTGTTGGTGGCATTATTGCTTGGCTTCATGTGAACCGACCGCTACCTGCGATTGGGCTCGGGTTGTGGGCACTGCGAGGTCGGGTGTAGATCTGAAGTCCTGGCGGCGGGGCAGCACCAGCGGAGTGGCGAGGATCAGCAGTCCTACAACCGCGATTGCTGTGCGTGGGCTGGTGGCGTAGGCGAGCACTCCACCTAGTGCGCCGAGGATGGCTATGGCGGCGCTACTGCTGATGGACCAGGCCGAAAGGGTGCGGGCCACAAGATCTTTGGGGGTTTGCTCGAGTCGGTAGGTGGCCAGTACCGGGTTGTACAGGCTCATGCTGATGATGATCGCGAGCTCGACAGCGATCACCGTTACGAGGCCTACCACCCCGGGCTGCACGAACGCGAGGCCGATCAGCCAGACCACGCGCAGCGTACCGACCGTACGCAGGATCCGGAATTGGCCGTACCTCGCCACGGCCCGCCCGGCCAGGCGTGAGCCGATGAGCCCGCCGAGACACGGGGCGGCGAAGGCGAGGCCGTACTGCCAGGGCGAGAATTCGAGCTCTCGGAGCAGCAACACGGCCAAGAGCGGCTCGGTGGCCATGATCAGACCGCTGACGAGCAGCTGGTTGAGGTAGAGCGCCCGTAAGCCGTTGCATGCCAATAGGTGTTGCCAGCCCTCGAGCAGGTCACTCGCTCGAATCCGGCGCTTGTCGGTGCGTTGCGGAGGTTCTTCGCGGCCCCGTATCGCGGCGATCCCCAGCGCGGAGAGCAGGTAGCTCAGCGCGTCGGCCACCACGGTGACGACGGGCCCGAACAGGCCGATCGCCGCTCCGCCCAGGGGCGGCCCTACGGCTATGGAACTCCACGTCGTCGACTCGAACCGTGCGTTGGCCACGAGCAGATCGTCCGGCCGGACCAACGCCTTGAGGTAGGCCCCACTCGCTGCCCCGAAGGCGATCTTGGTCGCGGCGACCACCACCGAGACGACCAGCAACTGCACGAAGCTGAGCATTCCGAAGGCATAGGCGGCCGGGATCGTCAGCATGACCGCGAACCGCGCCAGGTCCATCGAGATCATCACCGATCGCTTGCGGCGGAACTCCACCCACGGCCCGAGCGGCAACGCGATCAGCGCGCCCACCGCTGGTCCCACCGCCGACAGCGTGGATACCTGAACAGCGCCGGCATCCAACACCAGCACCGCGATCAGCGGCAACGCACCGAACCCCAGCCCAGAGCCGTAGGCACTGACCGCGTAGGACGCCCACAGCAATCCAAACTGCCGACCCAACGATCGTCTGGCCACCAAAACCCGAATCCTCCCCTTCGAACAACTCACTGTTGATCGCAGTGATCAAAGCAAGGCGCCGACAGAGCAGAATCAAACAACCGATCCGACGGCGAGCCACAACCAAGTGTTGTGCGAGTAGGGTTCAACGCGTGGATCTCAATGCCGTGCGCACCTTCGTCACCGCTGCGGACCAGGGCCAGTTCCAGGAAGCTGCCACAGCGCTATCGATCACGCAGCAGGCGGTCTCCAAGCGCATCGCGACTCTGGAGAAACATCTGGGTGTGCGCTTGTTCGCCCGCACGGCCCGCGGCGCCCAGCTCACCATCGACGGCCAGGCATTTCTGCCCCATGCCCGGGAACTGCTTCGAGTCGCAGAGCGCGCCGACGCTTCCGTTCGCCCCGGCCGCCGCGCACTACGCGTGGACATCGTCGCCCGGCGCGTCATAACAGCAATGGCCCTGCAGGACTTCCATCGCGCGCATCCCGACATCGAACTGGACCTTGTCACCCTCGATGCCGACGTCGATGCCGCGATCGCCGCTGTCGAAGCAGGAACGATCGATGCCAGCTTCCATGCCGTCCCCCCTCAGCAACATCTACCCCCGGCGATCCGCACTGCCCGAGTAATCAACGAACCGCACCAACTGCTCGTCGGCCCGCGTCACCTGCTCGCCAACGCCCGCACCGTCACGCCCACGCAGCTGGCCGGACACCGAATCTGGATGCCCGGCCTTGTCGGCCGTGGCGAAGTCACCGACTACTACACCGAACTCACCGCCACATTCGGGTTCACCATCGACGTGCTCGGCCCTGTCTTCGCAAAAGAGGCTCTGCTCGACGAGATAGCCGACTCATCAGATTTGGCGACCCTGATCGGTGAGGGCACACGGTACCTATGGCCGGACAGCTACGACCTGCGGCGCATACCGGTGCGTCACCCGACACCGATCTACCCGATGTCACTGATCTGGCGGAAGGACAATCCGCATCCCGCGCTCAGGAAGCTCCGCAACTACCTCGACTCCAGACGAGCGGACACACCCGAGACCGAGGTCTGGATACCGACATGGGCGCAACGCATCCCCCGCACCACAGCGCTGTCCAGCTGATCGGCAATGCGTCGGAACGTGAATCTGGGGGTGCAAGGCGGCCCGCTGAGACGGTCATTTGATTTCGCGCGAATGTTGCGATGTGCGTTGAATAATTGGGCCGACCTTTGCAGAGGATATTCCCCGGCCGGGCTCAGTGCGCGAACGGGCGCAGCCGGTCGAAGTATCCGTTGGGCTTGAGCGCGTCGAGATGTCCGAGCGCGGTGGTCATGTCATCGCTCAATGCCCTGGCCATGTCCGCGGAGAACCCTTCCCGCACCACGATGCGTAATACGGCGATATCGGTGGCGTTGTCCGGCATGGTGTAGGCGGGCACCTGCCAACCGTAGGCGCGCAACGCTTCCGAGACGTCGAACTCGGTGTAGCCGGGGTTGCCGGACAGCCGAAAGCTGATCACCGGGATCGCCGAGCCGTCGGTGATCACCTCGAAGTGCTGGCTCTCGCGCAGCCGATCGCCGAGCCATCGCGCGGTCTGGGAGAGGGAATGCATGACCTGGCCGTAGCCGGCGCGACCGAGCCGCAGGAAGTTGTAGTACTGGCCGATGACCTGATTGCCGGGCCGGGAGAAGTTGAGTGTGAAGGTCGGCATGTCGCCACCCAGATAGTTGACCCGGAAGACGAGGTCGTCGGGCAGGTACTCGGGGCTGCGCCACACCACGAACCCGATGCCGGGATAGGTCAGCCCGTATTTGTGACCACTGACATTGATCGACACCACGCGCGGTAGCCGGAAGTCCCACACCAGCTCGGGATGGACGAAGGGCACCACGAAGCCGCCGCTGGCCGCGTCGACGTGCACCGGGATATCCGGTCCCCCGTCGGCAGCGAGCTTGTCGAGTGCCGCGCAAATATCGCCGATCGGTTCGAGTTCACCGGTGAATGTCGTGCCCAAGATGGCCACGACGCCGATGGTGTCCTCGTCGATGTTCTCCAGCACCTGCTCGGGCGTGATGACGTAGCGGTCCTTCTCCATCGGCAGATACCGCGGTTCGACGTCGAAGTAGCGGCAGAACTTCTCCCACACCACCTGCACGTTGGAACCCATCACCATGTTGGGGGTGCGGCCCTTCCACCCGTCGCCGACCTTCGCGCGCCACAGCCACTTCATGGCCAGCCCGGCCAGCATCACCGCCTCGCTGGATCCGATCGTCGACACCCCGATGGCACTGGCCGGGTCGTCGTCGCGCAGACCCTCAGCGTGGAACAGGTCGGCGACCATGCATACACATCGCTGCTCGATCGCTGCGGTGGCGGGGTATTCGTCCTTGTCGATCATGTTCTTGTCGAACGTCTCAGCCATCAGCTTCTCGGCCTGAGGATCCATCCACGTCGACACGAAAGTAGCCAGGTTCAGTCGGCTGCTCCCGTCGAGCATCAGCTCGTCGTGGATGAACCGATAGGCGACATCAGGATCCATACTTTCCGCGGGCATCCGCAGCGCGGGTACCGGATCCATCGACAGCCGCCCGGTATACGCCGGGGCGATCTGCGGAGCGTGCGTGCGTTTGCGCGACATGAGATCCCTTCGAGTAGAGACCGGCGATGGCGGCTCGGATATGAGTCAGAACGCCGACGCGAACCTCGGCTCCTTCCAACACGGCGACAACACCCAGGCGCCGGATGTGCTTCGAATGATGCCGTCGGCGAGTCCTGGCTGCTTCACCCGATTCGGATGAAATAGCGTGGGTGGTTCACCACGCAGCTACGCCCGGCCGACATTCGTCAGGTCGCAATTGTCAATTGATTGCGGGTGACGGCCGCTCGCGATCGGGCGTGGGCTCGGGTGCGAGAACCTCGGACAGAAACCGCAGTTGATCGCCGAGCGCCTGCCGATCTGGAAAAGGATCGGGCAGGACACGCGACCGGCGACGGTGGTCGGCCGGTTCAATCCGACGGCGAGAACATGACCGCCCGAATAGGACGTTCCCCAGACGATGACGCGGTCGGGATCCACACCCGGTAACAGGAGGGTGCCGATACCGGCATCGGCGAAGGCTTCGGCGTAGCCGAGCAGCCAGGTGTCACGCGTGCCACCGAAACCGTGCGCCATGACAACGGCGGATTTCGTGACCCCGCAGGTGAGCTAGATCACTATTGCTGTTGACCTTAGGTCAGGGTGGAAGCTCGTCGCAGCGGCACGAAGCCGACTGGAAATCGAAGGAGCGAACCACCATGTCGATCACCCTTTCCGGCGACGAAGAGAGCACTCCGCGGACTGCGGCCGCCAGACAAGATCGCCCGGAGTTGCAGAAGGCGATCGAGCAGATCGTCGAATCCGGGTTCCTCGGAGTATCGCTGCGCGTGCACGACGAGCGGGGCGAGTGGGTCGGCAGTGCCGGGGTGGCCGAGCTGGGCGGGACGGCGAAGCCCCCGATCGACGGGCATGTCCGGATCGCCAGCAACACAAAGACATTCACCGCGGCCCTGGTGCTGCAGCTGGTGGCTGTTGGCACAATCAGCCTCGAGACCCCGGTGGCGAACTATCTGCCCGAGCTCGGGCTCGACGAGCGGATCACGGTGCGGATCCTGTTGCAGCACACCAGCGGGGTATTCAACTTCACCGGCGAGATGTACGAGGACGGGACGATCGTGCTCGGGATCCCCGCACCGGGCACCCCCTTGGGTAAAGAGTGGGTGGACAACCGATTCCACGCCTACCGGCCGCAGGACCTGGTGGAGCTGGCGCTGTCCAAGCCCGCGCGATTCGAGCCCGGCACGAGCTGGAGCTACTCCAACACCAACTACGTCCTGGCCCGGCTGTTGATCGAAAAAGTCAGCGGCCGCTCCTTCGCCGAGGAGATGCAGCGTCTGATCATCGAACCGCTCGGCCTGTCGGGCACCGTGGTTCCGGAGAACTCACCGGAGATTCCCGAGCCGCACGCCCACGCCTACTACCGGTTCGAGGACGACGGCGAGGAGAAGATCGTCGACGTCACCCGGCACAACCCCTCCTGGAACCCGTGCGGCGGTGACATGATCTCGACGACCCGGGATCTGCATACCTTCATCTCCGCGCTGCTCAGCGGCAAGCTCCTTCCCCCGGAGTTGCTGACCCAGATGTGCGCACCGCATCCGACGGGCATCCCGACGATGGACTACGGCCTAGGGGTCTTCATCCGGGACCTGGGCCCGGACGGCGGCGGCATCGTCATCACTCACAACGGCGGCCATGCGGGCTATGCGACGCTGATGTATGCGAGCCCCGACGGCAGCAAGACCATGACCGCCTCGCTGACCTGCGTAGACGACTCAGAGATGTCTGTGGCGGTGCCGTTCCAGACCGCTCAGCAAAAGCTCCTCGACGAGGTGTTCGGAGGCGGTCAGGCCGCGCGAGCGGCCGCCACACAGGGCAGTCTGAGCAGATGAACAACGGGGTCACGATCGGGCAGGCGGCGGCATTCGTCGGTGTCACGGTGAAGACGGTGCGGCACTATCACAAGCTCGGCTTGGTCGCGGAGCCCGACCGCGACAGCTCCGGGTTCCGCCGGTACGGGTCAGCAGAGTTGTCGCGACTGGTGCAGGTCCGGACGCTGGCGGCCGCCGGGGTGCCGCTCGCCGAGGTCGAGCCCCTGCTCGCTGCCGACGCGGGGTCATTCGCTGCCGCACTCGCCGACGTCGGGCGTCAGCTCACCGAACGGATCGAGGATTTGATCGCGCGCCGTGACACGCTGGATCGGCTCGCCGCCGGCGACCGGGCGTTGCTGGGCGACCGCGCGGTCGCGTTGCTCGAGCGGATGACCGGCCTCGGCTTCGCCATCGACGAAGTGGCGAAGGCTCAGGAGGGCTGGGTGCTGGCCAAAGCCCTTGTCCCCGATGGCTTCGACGATTACCTCACCCATCTCGAGCACGCGCTCGACGACCCCCACTATGTCGCCTTGATCAAACGCGCCGCTGAGGCTGTGGCCTGGCAACCGGACGATCCGCGCATCACCGAGCTCGCCACCGCCATGGCCGAGCACTACCTCGCCAACCCCGAACACCTGAAAATTGTGACCGCCCTGCAAGCACGCACCGATGCCGCGACTCGGTACACGCTCATCGCCCGCCACGGCGAGGATCGGGAATCGGCCACGACCCGAGCAGCCGCGGTTTTCGAGAACGAGCTCCGTGCCGCAGGCATTCATATCCCCAGGCCGCACTCCCATTGACGGTGCGTGCCACTTACCACCGAGGCCATTCAGGTGCTGTGCGTCGGCTGTTCTGGATCTTCCTTCGCTTGACTGGGCTTCTGATCGGGGTCGATCCTGTCCGCGCGCTCCCATTCTTTGTCCAGGTCGGCGCGCGATTCCGCGGCGTCGCTGTGGTGTGCCTGCGCCTGCTGGGCGAGCTGTTCGGCATGAGCAGCTTTGGCGTCGGCTTCGGCCTGTGCGGCACGGCTTCGGGCGGCGATCTCCTCCGCCCGCGCTTCCCGCTGTCCGACTTCGAATTCTTGTTCCGCCGCCCGATCGCGGATTTCCGCCGCGTCGACCCGCCGGTGTTCACGCCGACTGCGCATCAAAGCCACAATGACGGCAGCAAGCACAATGACGACTACGACTGCGACGACGATAGTCACGACTACACTGGTGGTGCTCATTCCGCTACTCCTCGCATCCCCCGTGTTGTCCTTACTCAATCGGGATACCCCCGATTGGAAAGACAAACGATGAGCAGCTAGCCGCTTCCATCCGACATCGCATCCCGAAATGTTGATTCGAAGGGGCGAGGCGCCTCAGGCCAGTGCTACATCGTCGGGGCCGACCAACTGATGCTGGGCCAGGACTCGGGCAGATGGATAGATCCATCGAGGATCAACCGCACCATATCCTCGTAGCCTTCGCGCATTTCGGCGAGATGGTTCCACGCTCGGTGCCGTTGATTGGTGTCCTGGGTATTGTGTAGTGCCCATTGAGCGCAGGCAGCGGCCTCGGCGACACGACCGATTACCCCGCCCACCGAATCGATGCCACGCGGAACACCTGGGCGGGGCCGCGGAAGCCGGGCGGTGATCCAGACATCTATGTCGTGCACGACCTCGACGATCTGTTGGCCGACGCGAACAGCAGTGGGCTCGGTCAGCCAGTCCCGATACAACGATCCGAGAGTGCGAGCCCATCGCGCCAACGGCAGATCACAGTCGGTACGCCCATGGATCGCGGCCACCAACTCCTGCGGCGAGAGGAACGGCCCGTGTTGGGATGAGACCGAATAGCGCGGAATCGGCAGATTTCCTTCACTGAACACAGCAACTCCTGACCAGGCAGCGCAAGTAGACGCATGTCCGCCGGGCCCCGCACCGACGCAACGGACTTTTGCAGATTGCGATACACGCCACAACAAGCTACCAGCGGGTAGGCCATGGTGGCCGTGACCAGTTCACACTCTCAACAAACCCTTACATCTGGCGCGGGCCTGGGAACTCTCCCGAATCCCGAGCTTGACGACGGCTGCCGGTCGCAGGCGACCGGCAGCCCGAGATCACAGATCCGACGTCAGCGGGTTGCCCTCGGGGATCGTCCCGCAGCTCGACCCGGCGGACTCACCCGCGAAGCGGGCATCGATCCACGAGACGGCGCCGACACTCCACACACCCAACGTCGGAATGTGGCTGAGCTCGTCGTACTGCCGGTATTCGACGAAAGGGTTTCCGTCCGCGCAATACTGTCGGGCAAGGCTGCGGACATCACCGGCGACCATGACACCGTCACCGGCGCCGACCGACGGCTTGCTCCCGTCCGTGCCTTCCAGACCTCCGTTGGCGCCCTGGGCGATGTAGAGCGGGATGGTCGGTGTCGGCGCGTTCGCGAGGTTGACCTTGCCGACCGCTTCGACAAGGGGCGCAACGGTATTGGGGTCGAGGTACTCGGGCTTGACCATCTGCTGCCAGCTCAGGCCGGGGTACTGGAACAGCACGTTGGCGATCGATGCGGACCGGAGTGCGGCGACTATCTGTGCGCCGTAAGGGCTCAGGTAGGTCGAGAAATCGATGTCATAAGAGCGGGCGACACCGATGATCGCCATGGCGGCCACACCGGACCAGCCGACGCTGCCGCCGACGTAGCGCAGGTTGTGCGCGGGATTGACCAGCAGACCACCCTGCGTCGCGCCGACGAGGTTCGCGTTCACTTCGGGGGCGTATTCCGGTGCCAGCGCCGCGGCCCAGTCGGTCGCGATCGCGCCGCCGGAGTAGCCGACCAGGCCGATTCGCGTCTGGGCCGTGAGCCCAGTGACCTCGGAACGGACTGCCGCCCGGATCGAGTCGAGTGTGTTCATGCCGTACTCGGGGCCCGCCGCGAAATTCGCCTGCTGCCCTTCGGTATCGGCGATGATCACCGCATAACCGCGGGCGAGGATGTCGGCGATCACCGTGGCCTCCGAGGTGAGCACCATGCCACCGAAGCTGACATCACCGGCGATCGAACGCGAGGGACCGTGCTCCGGGTCGAGCGAGTCGTAGAAGGACTGGTAGGCGACCGCCCGTGTCGGGTCCACTCCACCGGGCGGGATCAAGATGGAGGTGACGTTGGCACTGGGTCGGTACCGGGCGTCGGTCGTCCGGTACAGCAATTGCACCGCGGTGATCGGCGTGGGGATGCCGGCCAGGTGATAGGTCGTGGTCCGGCTGTCCAGAACGGTGCCGGGCTCAACGTCGGCCAGCGACAAGCTGTCGCGGTAGCTGTAGAACGGGTCCGATACCGCATGCACCGGTGGTGCGAACACTGTTGTCGAGGCGAACGCCACCGACAGCGCGGCAATCGCCGACATCATCGGGGCGATCGAGCGTGCATTCTTCAAGAATTTCCCCTGAAATCAGATACCTGGTACCGGATGAAATCCAGCAGCCATTTCGAACGAGGCCGAGGGCGGGATCGACACGAATACTCGACCACAACCGGACACAGATATCCGGTTGCTGGAACGTATTCTTAACGCAATCGTCTCGCTAGTCAAGTACGCGAGTTCTAGTCACACAGGGCGCGCTGCAACAGTCCCCAACATTTGCCCGCCACCCATGCTCGTTCCGATTCCGGCGTCTTGTTCAGCAGCGCTCCCAGCATTCCCACGGCCAGGAAGATCTCCTCGGCCGTGACGCCACGGCGCACACTCCCGCGACGACTGTCGTCGGCGAGCTTCTCGTCGAGCAAGGCATACAGGCGGCCGATGATGTCCGCCAGGCGCGGGTCACTGCTGTCGGCGAGACGAAACAGGTCGAACAGCACCGCGACCTCGACTATCTGGTCGACGATCTCGGCCAGCAGTTCGTCCAGAGTCGAGTCGACATTGGCGACCATCGACTCCAGCTGGCCGAGGTTCTCCTCGAAGACCGCGAGAATAATCGCCTCACGGCTCGGAAAGTGCCGGTACAGGCTGCCTTGACCCACTCCCGCCGTGCGCGCGATCAGGTTCAGCGGAGCGTCCAGCCCGTGCTCGGCGAACGTGGCCTTCGCCGCGACGAGCAGGGCGACGCGATTCTCCGCGGCAGCAGCAGGTCCCCTGTTGGCACGACGTGGCGAGCTCATCCGGGCAACGTTACCCACCAGCCGATCCAGTCCGGCACCGAACTGCGCCGCAAGTGTCGGCAATCTGCGCGCCCAGGTGCCCGACAACGCGGGCGGATCACCCCGACATCGAGCCGTTCACTCCCCCGGTCGCCTACCGAAGTTCTATTCGAATACCGAGAATTGGCAGCCGACGAACTAATGTATTTCGAGTATCAAACAATTCAGCCGACGCCAGACGGATTCCGGGACGACGCTGTCCGGAGTATTTACGCCGCCCGGCGTTGACCGATTCGAATGTAGCAGTGACACCCCGACCTACCAACTGAATATTTCAAATTTGTTCGCCTTTCCAAGCACGAATGCACGATTCGTACGCCCCCACAATCCCTACCGTCGAACATCGCAGACCAGGAATTATCCGGACATCACAGTCCGGTTGCGCTAGGGTGCAACTATGCTGGTATCCGCTCCCTCCGACACCACATCCGCGCAGCCCGCACGGCCCGACTACCACCTGACCGTGCGGTGAAGACGGCGATCCCGCGCACGGAACGCCACGGTGGCGAGTCGACGCCCACCCCTGTGGCGAACAAGGCATCGGCGGTCGAATGGCTCGCGGCTTTCGCGCTGCGGATGCGGTCGGAGTCCGAGTCCGAACTGATCTTGTCCGCTGTCGACTCCGCGATCCAGGAGACGTTCCCGCACTACCTCGCCGATGTCGAGGTCCATCGGGAAGTCCGGGCAGCCACCAGAGCCCATTGGTTGGGCTTCCTCGCGGTGATCGGGCGCACGCAGTTCGAGGCACGCCCACCCACCGAAGCCATGGACGGCGCGCGGACCGTGGCGCGCCGCGGCTACGGCGTCGACATGCTGCTCAAGACCTACCGAGCCGCGCAGCGGGGGTTGTGGCGATACATCACCCAGGTCCTCCACCAGCAGATCCCCGATCCCGAGCTGCGCGGGGCGGTGCTGGTCATCTTCTGGGAACACAGCACGCAGTGGCTCGATACCTGCCTCGACGGCATCGTCGCCGCGTATATGAACGAGCGTGAGCACCACACCCGCAACTTCGACGCCCAGCGCACAGAGATCGTTCAGGCCATCCTGCGCGGGGAGCCGGCGCCGTCCGCCGATTCGCCCGACTATCTCGGATACCCGATGGACAAATCCCACGTCGCGATCGTTCTCTGGACCGACCGCGAGGTGCCCGCTCGACACGCGACCGGTCTGCTTCGCGAGCACGCGTCCCACATCGCCCACGCCCTCGGGGCGCCACCGCCGCTGCTGATCAGCAGCGGCGTCCACGGCCTGTGGGCCTGGATGGCAACCTCGCATCTCCCGGACATCGCTGATGTACCGGTGCCGCCGATCGCGCACATTCATCTCGCGATCGGTACCCCGCGTTCCGGACTGGCGGGCTTTCGGCGCAGCCACCTGGAAGCCGGTGCCGCTCAGCGGATCGCGACCAGCGCGCGCAACACGAGCGCGGTCACCTTCTACCGGGACGTCGACCTGGTCTGCTTGCTCACCGGCGACGGAGATATCGACTCCGTGCGCGCGCTCATCGAGCGCGAACTCGGCCAACTCGCCGATCGGAGCGAGCCGACCGCCCGTCTTCGCGACACGGTGCTCGAATACCTGTGCGCCGGAGGCAATATCGATGCGACCGCGAGTCTGCTCGGAGTGCACGGCAACACCGTCCGGTATCGGCTCAGACAGGCGGAGCGCCGCCTGGGTCATACGATCGAGAGCCGACGGGTCCACATCGAGCTCGCGCTGCGCTGTCTCAGCGTCTACGGCGACGAACTACTCCCAGCGTTGTAGGCCGACAGGTGCCGGGCGGGCGGCGCCGGGCCACAGTGCGACGTGGTCGACCCAGGCTGCGCGACGTTGCTCGTAGCTCATCGCCAACAGCCTGGTCAGTCTTGCGCCCTGCACCTCGTCGACCGGAGTGAAGGTCTGCACCCAGGCACCGTCGATCAGCGGCAGGGACAGGTTGGTGAGATGCAGGGTGATCGGTGCTGCGCCGGGTGTTCACAACGCCCTGATTGCTGTAACCCCTACGCGCACAACGCCGATGACCTACGCAGGATGGTGGCCTACCTTGGCGTGCGCCTGCGGGGACCCGGTGGCAGACCCACCTCACCCGGGGTGATCTTGGCGCGACGGGATTTCAGGAACGCACCGAGTTGGGCTCGGCGTTCGGTGCGCACCGAACGTAGGTCGACCACTTCCCTCATCCCACCATCGTCGCCGATGCCGATCCCGGTATCCAGGTGGTACTGGTACCCGGATCGGCGTGGGCGCGGGTCGTCAGCGGGCGATGGCCAGGTACTGCACCTCTTGGTATTCCTCCAGACCGGTGCTGCCACCTTCTCGGCCCAGCCCGGAGGACTTCATCCCGCCGAAGGGTGCGGCCGGGTCGGAGATCGCGCCGGTGTTGACGCCGACCATGCCGGTCTGGAGCGCTTCGGCGAAATCGAGGGTGTCGCCGAAGTTTTCACCGAACACGTAACCGGCCAAGCCGGAGTCGGTGTCGTTGGCCAGGTGCAGCGCCTCCGCCGGGTCGGTGAAGGTGCGGATCGCGGTGACGGGGCCGAATACCTCCGAATTCCACAGGCGGGTCCGGGTGTCGACGTCGGTCAGGACCGCGGGTCGGAGGAAGTGCCCGGATCCGTCGATCTCGGCGCCGACGGTATGCAGGTGTGCGCCCTGGCTGACCGCTTCCTCGATGAGCGCGGTGATCCGCCGCACCGCCGCGTCGTCGATCACGGGTCCGATGCGGGTGGATTCGTCGAGGCCCTCGCCCACCGGCAGCGCGGCGACGGCGGTGCGGAATCGTTCGGTGAACTCCGCTGCCAACGAGTGGTGAACCAGGAAGCGGTCGGCGGCGACGCAGGTCTGTCCGGCGTTGCGCAGTTTGGCGAGCACCGCGCCGTCAACGGCCTTGTCCAGATCGGCGGACTCCAACACGACGAAGGGCGCGTTGCCGCCGAGCTCCATCGAGGCCCGCAGGACTCCTTGCGCGGCTTGTCCGAGCAGGGTGCGGCCGACGGCGGTGGAGCCGGTGAAGGTGATCTTGCGTAGCCGCCGGTCGGCCAGAATCGGCGCCGACACCAGCGGCGCGCGCGAGGTCGTCACACAGTTGACGACGCCCGGTGGCAGTCCTGCTTCCACCAGGATTCGCATGAATTCCAGTGCGGTGAGCGGGGTCTGGGGCGCTGGCTTGAGCACGACAGTGCAGCCCGCGGCGAGCGCGGGGGCCACCTTGCGGGTGACCATGGCCAGGGGGAAATTCCACGGTGTGATCGCGTAGACCGGGCCGACCGGCTGTTTCCGGACAGCGATGCGGCGGCCGCCGCTCGGTGCCGGGAAGTAGGCTCCGCTGCCGCGGGTGGTCTCCTCGGCGAACCAGCGCAGGAACTCGGCGCCGTAGGCGACTTCGCCGCGTGCCTCGGCGAGCGGCTTGCCCATTTCCAGGGTGATCGTGCGCGCGATCCGCTCGGCGTCGGCATGGAGCAGGTGGAACGCGCGCAGGAGGATGTCGCTGCGCCGACGTGCGTCGGTGGCCGCCCAGTCCTGCTGCGCGGCGGCCGCGACGTCCAGCGCGGCCAGGGCTGTCACGTCGTCGCCGTCGGCGACGGTCGCGATCTGCGCACCGGTGGCGGGATTGTGCACGGGCATCGTCGTCGCGCTGTCCACCCAGTGGCCGCCGAGGAACTGGGCGACCGGGAGGTCGGAAAGAGTGGATGTCATCGTGTGGGCCTTTCCGGTGCGAAGACGATCACCTGGCGCACAGCAGCGCCGTCGGCGAGCTGATCCATCGCCTCGTTGAGGTCGTCGAGTCCGATGCGGGCGGAGATCAGTTTCTCGACCGGCAGCCGACCTGCCCGCCACATCTGCTCGTAGCGAGGGATGTCGCGCGCCGGCACGGCCGAGCCGAGGTAGCTTCCGACCACGGTGCGGGCCTCCGCGGTGAACATCAGCGGTGACAGCGTCACGGTGGCCGACGGGGCGGGCAGGCCGACGGTGACGGTGGTTCCACCGGCAGCGGTGGCCAGAAAGGCGGTTTCGAACGCGGCAGCGTGACCGGCGCACTCGATCACGTAGCGCGCTCGAATTCCTTGCGCCGCAACCTGTTCGGGTGTGTAGGTTTCGGTGGCGCCGAGGTCGCGGGCGGCCTCGAGCTTGGCGGGCAGGCGGTCGACCGCCACGATGCGCCGCACGCCGATCGCGGTCGCGGTGAGCAGCGCGGCCATTCCCACACCACCGAGCCCGACCACCATCAGGTCGTCCTCGGGGCCCGGGTCGGCGACATTGAGTACGGCGCCACCGCCGGTGAGCACGGCGCACCCCAACAGTGCCGCCACCTCCGGCGGCACATCAGCACCGACCGCGACGACCGAAGCCTGGTCGATCACGGCGTGCGTCGCGAATCCGGAGACGCCGAGGTGATGGCGCACCGGCTGTCCGGCCCTGGTCAGTCTGCCTGGGTGGTGCAGGAGTTCACCCGCGGTGTTGGCTCGGGTCCCTTCGGTGCAGGGCAGCGCCCCGCCGCGGGCGCACGCCGCACAGCGCTCGCAGCGCGGCAGAAACGACATGACCACCCGGTCGCCGAGGGCCAGATCGTCGACCTGCTCGCCGAGTGTCACCACGATGCCCGCCGCTTCGTGACCGAGCAGCATGGGTAGCGGCCGCAACCGATTGCCGTCGACCACACTGAGATCGGAGTGGCACACACCGGCTGCTTCGATGCGGACCAGCACCTCGGTGGGACCCGGTTCGTCGAGTTCGAGGTCGTAGACCCCGATCGGGCGCGACGACGCGAAGGGCCGCGGCCGGTCGGGGTGGTCGAGGACCGCGCCACGGATGCGCATCAGATCTCCGCCTTCTCGGGCTCGGCCAGCAGACCCGACAGGTAACGCAAGTGATCGCTGGTGTCGCCGAGGGTGTGCTCGATGGTGGTGAGCCGCGCGGTGTAGTGACCGACCGGGTATTCGGCGGTCATGCCGATGCCGCCGTGCAGCTGGATCGCCTGTTGGCCGATGTGTTTGCCGGAGAGGTCGATCCGCCGCTTCGCGCGGGAGGCCACCGTCGGGTCGACTACTCCGTCCGCCAGGGACATCGCCGCGTACAGGCTCATGCTGCGGGCCAGTTCCAGCGAGACGTACATGTCCGCGGCTCGATGGGTGAGGGCCTGGAAGGTGCGCAGTGCGACACCGAACTGCTTGCGGGTCTTCAGATATTCGGTGGTGAGGCGCAGCGCCTCGGCCATCGCACCGACCGCTTCGGCACCCAGTGCGGCTTGGGTGGTGATCACGGCTTCGTCGATGACGGCACCGGCGTCGAGGCTGGCGCCGAGCAGTTCGGCGGGCGCATTGCGCAGTTCGATATCGGCGCCGCGACGCCCGTCGTAGGTGCGGTAGGCGGTGCGCACGACCGCCGGGTCACGGGCGTCGACCAGGAACAGGGCGGTCTCGCCGGTGGGCACCACGGCCGAGACGATCAGGCGGTCGGCCCGATCCCCATAGGACACAGGGCTTTTGCGACCGGTCAGCGTCCACTGGTTTCCGTCGTCGAGCGCCAGGGTTTCCACCTGCGTGTACGGCCAACGGAGGCCGGGCTCGGCCTGGGCGAAGGCGAACAGCTGCTCGCCCTCGACGATGCCGGGCAACAGGGCCGTGCGCTGGTCCGGGGTGCCTGCCCGGCCGATCAGGAGGGCGGGCAGCAGGGCACAGTCGAAGACCGGTTCCGGCGCCAGGGTGCGGCCGAGTTCCTCCAGGGTGAGCATGGTTTCGATGGGGCCGCCGCCGATGCCGCCGTCCTCGGCCGACACGGTCAGCCCGAGCAGACCGATCTCGGCGAAGGCCGCCCACACCTTCGGATCCCAGCCGGGATCATCGGCGATCACCTCCGCGCGACGCTCGGGGGTGTAGTGGCGGGTGAGCACGCTGCGCACGGTGTCGCGCAGCATGGTCTGTTCAGTGGTGAAGGTGAAATCCATGGCGAGTACTCACAGTCCGAGGATGGTCGAGGCGATGATGGTGCGCTGCACTTCGTTCGATCCTCCGTAGATGGAGGTCTTGCGGTAGTTGAGGTATCCGGCGATGGTGCGGCGCGCCCAGTCGTCGGTCTCGCCCACCCGGGCCACGGCGGCGGGGCCCGCGATGTCGACGAGCAGTTCGGTGACGGCCTGCTGTAGTTCGGTGCCGCGCAGTTTGAGAATCGAGGAGACGGGGTTGGGGGCACCGCCGCTCGAGCTTGCCGCGACCCTCAGCTGCACCAGCTCCAGTGCCAGCAGCTCGTTGTCGAGGTCGGCGATCCGGGCAGCGAAAGCCGCGTCGTCGAGGAGGGTGCCGGTACCGAGCCGGGTCTGGGCGGCGTATTCCTTCGCCAACTCGAGGCGGACCTTGGTCTGCCCGACCGCGGCGATGCCGGTGCGTTCGTTGCCGAGCAGGAATTTGGCGTAGGTCCAGCCCTGGTTCTCCTGACCGACCAGCTGGTCGGCCGGGACGCGCACGTTCTCCAGGAACACCTCGTTGACCTCGAAGCCACCGTCGATCAGCTCGATCGGCCGCACCGTCACCCCGGGGGTGTCCATGGCGAACAGCAGCATCGAGATCCCCGCCTGCTTCTTCGGCGCGGTGGGGTCGGTGCGGACCAGGCAGAACATCCAGTCCGCGCTCTGAGCGGCGGTGGTCCAGGTCTTCTGCCCGTTGACCACGTAGTCGTCGCCGTCGCGCACCGCGACGGTACGCAGCGAGGCCAGGTCGGATCCGGCGTCGGGCTCGGAGAAGCCCTGGCACCACCAGATGTCGAGATTCGCCGTCGCGGGCAGGAATCGCTGCTTGAGCTCGGGCGAGCCGAACTCGGCGAGTACCGGGCCGATCATGTTGGCGTTGAAGGTGAGCGGCTCGGGCACCGAGGCGAGCTGCATTTCGTGATGCCAGATGTGGTGCTGCACCGGCGACCAGTCCCGCCCGCCCCATTCGACGGGCCAGTTCGGTACGGCCAGCCCGGCGCTGTTGAGGATGCGCTGGGTGCTGACGTAGTCGTTCTTACTCAGCTCGTGCATGTGCCGGTTCCGCCGGCGGATGTCCGCGGGGATCTCACGGTCGAAGAAGGCACGCAGCTCGTCGCGGAAGGCGAGCTCGTCCTCGGTGAAGGCCAGTTGCATGGTCCAGTATGTTACATAGAGTTCCTCGTGTATCAAATGGAAGCAGGATCCGGCACATGAGCACTTCCTTCGCGGCGGCCCGATCCGGCACCCGTCACAGCACCCAGCGCGGTCGGCTCGTCACGGCCGCGCGGGCGAGCTTCACCGCGCACGGCTATCACGGCACCACGATGGACACCGTGAGCGCGGTCGCCGAAGTCACCAAACCCGTTCTCTACCGGTACTTCTCGACCAAGAGCGCGCTCTACCTCGCGGTGATTCTGGAGTACCTGGCCGAGCTCACCGACCGGCTGAGCGAGGTCCGCGACGCGGCGAGCTCCGACTTCGACCGGGTGTGGCGCACCGTGGAGGTCCTGTTCGACCTCGTCGAATCCGGCCCGCATTCCACACCGACGCTGGTCTTCAATTCCGGCGCTCTCGGCGACCAGGCAGTCGAGGCCCGAATCGCCACGGCCCTGGCCGAATTCGTCGCCACGCTGGCCACTCATCTGCATCCCGACGACGTCGGTCGGCATCGGACCCGCCTGCTCGCCTACGGCCTCATCGGGGCGACACTGGCGGCGGCGGACGAATGGCACCGCACACGGCAACCGATACCGCGACGGTCGGCGCTGGACGCCATCGCCGGGTGGTACTGCGCGGGCGCGCGGGAGACGAGCAGCTACACCTAGGCCCGCAGCAGGGCAGCCTGGACACGGCTCAGCCGCTCCACGTCCCCTTGGAAACCCGCCACGGCGTCGTTGTACAGGAATGCTTCCCACAGCCGGACCAGGGCGTATGCGAGGGTGGCGCGATCGATGGGCGGACGATACCCCTGCTGCTCGGCACGTTCGAGCAGACCTTCGACGATCGAGACCGCCGCCGGGTGCACTACCCCGTCACTACGGGTGATCACGCGCAATGCCGCCGTGGATTCCTGATCGAAATAGGTGCGTAGCGAACCGTCCTCGACCAGCCAGTGAATGGCGTTGTCGAGAATCTCGACGAGCCGTTCGCCGCCGGTCGCGGTGCTGCGCCGTTCGGCGTAGGCGACCATGCGATCGAGCTGGCGCGCCAACGCCGCGCCGACCAGTCCGTCCCGGGAACCGAACCACCGGTAGATACTGGTGCGGCCGAGGCCGAGTTGGGCGGCAATGGCATTCGCGTCGACCCGCTTACCGGCCAGGAAGGCCTCGACGGCCGCGTCGAGCACGGCGTCACGGCTGGCCCCGGCCGGGCGGCCGGGCGCTCGAGTTCCTTCGGTGCGTGCCACGCCCGACAGCATAGGGCGCGCTGCGGCTGTCCGATCTCAGCCCTCCGCCGACCCGGCCCGGATCGGCGTGACCGTCTAGGGTTTGCGGCCGACGCCGGCGACGATGCAGTTGCGGACGTCGGAGAGCGGGGTGAGGTGGGGGCCGTCGGACCACCAGTCGTCGCAGCGGACGAGGCCGGGTTCGACCATCTCGAGAGTGCCGAACATCGCCTGGATTTCGTCGCGGGTGCGGAAGCGTCCACTGCCCATCGGGCTGTGGATGAACTTCTCTTCCATCTTCTTGGCGAGTTCGCTGTACTCGGCGTTCTCCGGGTCGTGGAAGTGGGCGATCGCCACGAACGAGCCCGAGGGCAGTGCGTCGATGTAGGTCTGCATCAGCGCGGGGCCGTCCTCGCCCAGATAGTGGTGCAGCGTGCCGATGTGGAACAGGGCCAGCGGACGAGTGAAGTCGAGTTCGCGGCGCACCGTGGGGTTACCGAGAACGTCCAGAGGCCGGAAGATGTCGGCTTCGGCGATGCGGGTGCGGCTGTTGCTCGCCAATAACGCCTGCGCGTGCACGAGAACCGAGGGGTCGTTGTCGACGTAGACGACCTTGGACTCCGGGTTGACCCGCTGGACAACCTGGTGGGTGTTCTCCGCGGTGGGCAGACCCGATCCGAGATCGAGGAACTGGTCGATGCCCGCCCTGGCCAGGAACCGGCAGGCGCGGATGAGGAAATCACGGTTGGCCCAGGCCAGGTCGTTGACCTGGGGGGCGACGGTGCGGACCTGGTCCAGCACTTGGCGATCCACGTCGAAGTTGTCTTTGCCGTTGAGCGCGGCGTCGTAGACACGCGCGATACTCGCACGGGTGGTGTCGACCCCGACCGGAACAGCGCTGGGGTAGGCGGCAGAAGAATGCGACATCGGTAGCGCCTTTCGAGCATCGGAGCCGAGGGGACGATTTCAGCCTAGAGCATCGGTTGCGTTGGCAGACAAGCTATTCCGACCCACGGCCGGCCAGGATGCGGAGCCGGGCACCCGGAGTACCCGTAACGATGGGCTCCTATTCCTCCAGTGCCTGCCGGTCCCACGATCAGAGCATGATCCAGATGCTCGCGCCGGTCCCGGCGCCCGATTCGGTGACGGGCAGACGTTCGATCGCCGTGCTCGTCGTGATTCTCACCGGACAATTCATGGTGGTGCTCGACGGCTCCATCGTCAATGTCGCTATTCCGGCCATTCGCTCGAACCTCGATACCGGCGGGGCCGCACTGCAATTGATCGTCGCCGGCTATGTGATCGCCTACGCGGTGTTGCTGATCGGTGGTGCGCGCCTGGGTGACCGGTTCACTCAGCGGCGCACCTTCATCGCGGGGCTGGTGGTGTTCACCCTGGCCTCACTCGCCTGTGGGTCGGCGTGGAACGAACAGTCGCTCATCGTGTTCCGATTCGCTCAGGGCGTCGGCGCGGCCGCGATGGCGCCGCAGGTGATGACGCTGATCCAGCGCACGTTCACCGGAGCGGCGCGGGCCAGGGCGCTCAGTATCTATGCGGCGATCGTCTCCGGTGGCCTGCTGGCGGGCCAGATCCTGGGCGGGTTGATCGTCGACGCGAACCTGGGCGGCACTGGTTGGCGCGGGGTGTTCCTGGTGAATGTGCCGATCGGGCTCGCCCTGCTGGTGCTCGCGCCGCGCGTGCTCCCGGTGACCGCCGCGCGCACCGATCGGACGGTCGACGGGATGGGCTTGGTGGCGCTGACGGCCACCGTGCTGTTGTTGGTTGTCCCGCTGGTGCTCGGGCGAGAGCTCGGATTTCCGCTGTGGTCGTTGCTCTGCCTCGGGGCGGGCGTGCTGGGACTGGTCGTGTTCGTGCTGGTCGAGCGGTCGGTCGCCGGGCGAGGTCGAGATCCGCTGTTCGCGCCGCAGGCGCTGGGCGCGCCCGGTCTGCTCGCGACGGCGGCGACCCTGCTCCTGGTGATGGCGACCTTCGGCGGGTGGCTGTTCGTGAGCGCCGTTCACATGCAGAGCGACCTCGGTTACAGCGCGCTGCGGGCGGGCGCGCAGTTCTTGCCGATGGGTGCCACGTTCGCGGTAGTCGGCCTGTCCTGGCATCGGGTCCCGGTCCGTCTGCACGCGAGGATGATTCTGTTCGGGCTGGTGGTGAGCGCGGCCTCGCTGGGCTGGCTGGCGTGGCTGCTGGGCGACGGTGCGGGAGTCGGATTCGCGGCGTCGATCGCGTTCGCGCTGTTCGGTCTGGGTAACGGGCTTGCCTTCAGCCCCTTGATGACCCGGGCGCTGGCCGCGGTGCCGGTGACGCTCGCCGCCGACGCCAGCGGCATTCTCGTCACCAGTGTGCAGCTGGGAACCGTGGTCGGGATCGCGGGCCTCGGGTCGGTGTTCTTCGAAGCGGTCGGAACGACCGCGTCATCTGCGGCCGATGCGGTCGCGGTCGTCTATCTGATCGGCGTCGCGATCACGCTCGTCGCTGCCGTCTCGGCCGCGCTCGCCGTGCGCAGGATCAGCCGCTGAACGTGCCAATCACATGGTCGCCGGTCCTGAGCTAGCGTGGCACCATGCACGAGCTCGGGCCCGGTGACGTCGTCGCCGGTTATCGCATCGAGCGGGTGCTCGGGTCGGGTGGGATGGGCAGCGTCTACGCCGCCCGACATCCGCGACTGCCGCGACTGGTGGCGGTGAAACTGCTGCACTCCTCGTTCTCGGCGGATCCGGTGTTCCGTGGACGGTTCGAGCGCGAGGCCGATCTCGCGGGCCGCCTCGATCATCCCAACATCGTGGCGATTCACGATCGGGGCAGCGAGGACGGGCGGCTGTGGATCGCGATGCAGTATGTCGCGGGCAGCGATGCCGAATCAGCGCTGCGAACAGGGGCTTTGGCACCGGATCGGGCGTTGCGGATCGCGCGGGCGACAGCGGACGCGCTCGATTGCGCGCATGCGGCCGGTTTGCTGCATCGCGACGTCAAACCCGCCAATATCCTGCTGGGCGAGAGTGCGGGCGGCAGCGGTGAGCGGGTACTGCTCACCGATTTCGGGATCGCGAAGGCCATCGATGAGGCCACCGCACTGACCCGGACCGGGACGCTGGTGGCAACGCTGCGATATGCGGCGCCCGAACAACTGGACGGACGCGCCGCGGGCCCGCGCTCGGACCAGTATTCGTTGGCATGCGCACTGTTTCACCTGCTCGCGGGGCGGCCTCCGTATACCGCCACCAACGCGGGTGCGCTGGTCGGTGCGCACGTGATGCAGCCGGTGCCGCGGATCAGCGCACTGGTTCCGGGTCTACCGGCCGCGGTGGATGCGGTGTTCGCTCGGGCGCTGGCCAAGGATCCCGATCACCGATTCGCCAGTTGCGCGCAGATGGTCGCGGCGGCGACCACGGCGCTGACGACAGGACTCGCTCCGACGCGTCCGGTGACCGACTCCGCCGGAGTCCTCGGGCCTGACAATCGAGGTCCACAGGTCACCCCGATGGGCAGACAACCCGTGGCAGAAGCCGGTGTCGCGGGCGGCCGACTCTTCGATGTGAACAATCGGGCAGGCTTCAACGGCACGGGCACTCGCCGAGGGCGCGCGGCATGGTGGGCCGTAGGCGCGATCGGGTTGGTCACGGTGCTCGCGATCGTGACGGCGGCCCTTCTGAGCCGAGGGTCCGGAAGCACCGGTGCGGGGCCGACGACCACTGCCATCGCGCCGACCACCACCTCGATCGATGCGTGGGCGGCGGCACGACCGACGATCGCGATGTTCCCCGACCTGCTGCCCGCGAGTCCCGACAGCGAGGGGTATCGGGGGCTGCGGTGCAGTTTCGCGACGAAGAGCCCGCAGGCCGTGTGGGACACGGGGTTCGACTGCACCGATCGCGAGACAGTGCAGCTGCAGGTGATGGCCCACTCCGACGCCGAGACCGTCGGGCGGTTCGTCGCGACCCTGCCCGCCGGGGCGACCCAGCAGCTGCGGTCGAGATACGGCAGACCGCTGACCGTGCACAGTTTCAACGGCTCCACCGGACCATGGCTGCTGGTGCGCTTCGATGCCGCGCCGTATTCGACTGTGCTGCTCCAGGTGTACTGGAAGGGCCACACCCATCAGGAGATGATCGACCAATGGTTGAGCACCGCACCCCTGTGACCGCGCGACTGGCTCTGGGCGCACTCGCGGTTCTGCTCGTCGGCTGCGGCACCGTCAACGGCACCGCGACACCCGGCGAGATCGACGTCCGGTCCCTCGATGTGGGCAGCTATACGACAGTGCCCGCCGATATCGAGATCAGCCGAAAGCCTACGGACGGCCCGATTCTGGAAGGTCTGCGGATGGCGGGGGCGGTGGTGTTTCCGCACGAGGTCGATCCGGCGCTGACCCATAACTGGGGCACCGATGTCCTCGACACTCCGCGACGGGCCTCGGATGCCTCGGCGATCTCCACTGCCAATCTCGGTGTGCTGGAACGGCATCGGATGATCGTGGGCTTCGACATCGCCGAGGGCTCCCAGGCCTTCGACACGGCGAAACCCGCGATCGAGACCGACGCGCGGATCACCAGGGTCGTGCTGTTGCGGTTTCCCGGCGCGAAGATCGCCGAAGAGGCTGCGCGCGAACTCGCGGCGACAGATTTCGGGGTCAGCCCGGACAACCGGCCGGTGCCGATTCCGGGTTACCCCGCCGCACACGCGCATTGGCGACCGGGCATCAAGACGATCGGAGCGACCTTCGCCCGCGGCGAAATCGTGGTGAGCCTGTTCCTGCAGCATCCGTCACCGGACATCGATGCGCTCGCCAAGCGCGTCGCAGCAGTCCTCGACGCCCAGGTACCCCTGCTCGACACGTTCACCCCGACCGCACCCGACCGGATCGCCGACCTGCCCCGCGATCCCGATGATCTGTTGCGGCGCACCCTGATTCCCGGTCCGGCCAATCAGCAGATAGCCATCGCCTCGCGCGAGTTCGCGTCGTGGACCGGGCGCGCCGGCTTGCACTACCGCCCCACCGAACCCGCCGAGCTCGGTGCGGCCTGGGATCGCGGTGGGGTGGACAGCGTGGCGCATTCCTACAGCACCACGCTGTTCCGGTTCCGTGACGA
The DNA here is from genome assembly GCF_036142455.1 of Nocardia salmonicida. Taxonomy (NCBI): domain Bacteria; kingdom Bacillati; phylum Actinomycetota; class Actinomycetes; order Mycobacteriales; family Nocardiaceae; genus Nocardia; species Nocardia salmonicida. The sequence continues at coordinate 2,015,780 of NZ_CP108014.1, read as the reverse complement.
TGCCGCGGCCATCGCGTTCGGCGGCACCTGGCAGGACACGCTCAGCGCGGCCGCGCACCCAGTCGCGGCGCCCGAGGGCTTGCCGCAGGCGCGGTGTGTGGAGCGCCGGGCGGGCAGCGCGCCGGCGCTGACCCGCTGCTATGTGAGCTACCGCCGCTACGGCGCCTTCGTCAGCGGCGCCGAACCCGCGGGGGTTCGACGCCAGGCCGCGGCGCAGTACGCGCTGCTGGCGAACGCTCAGTAGTTCAGAGCTGGGCTTCGATCGCCTGGACGACCTCGGCGGCATCGGGGGTGGTGCGCGGGCGGAACCGGCCTGCGACCGTGCCGTCGCGACCGACGAGGAACTTCTCGAAGTTCCACTGCACATCGCCCGCCGCGCCCTCGGCATCGGCCGTCTCGACCAGTGCGGAGTAGAGCGGGTGCCGCTCGTCGCCGTTGACGTCGGCCTTGGCCAGCAGCGGGAAGTCGACGCCGTAGGTGACCGAGCAGAATTCCTGGATCTCCTCGGCGCTGCCCGGCTCCTGGCCCATGAACTGGTTGCTCGGGAAGCCGATCACGGTGAAACCGCGCTCGCCGTAGGTCTTCTGCAGCTCCACCAGGGCGCTGTACTGCGGGGTCAGACCGCACTTGGAAGCCACGTTGACCAGCAGCACTGCCCGCTCGCCCGCCAGCTCGCCCAGTGTGGTGTCCTCGCCCGCCAGGGTCTGCACCGCAATGTCTCGAATGTTCGCGCTCATCACATCACCACCAGATCTCGTCTATGTAGGTTCGATCGCCACCGTACCGGAGCCCGAGGGGTGCGCAAGTGTCCCGCTGGGCGGGAGAATCTGTAACACGTTCTTGTTTTGTCGCGCTATTGGCGGCACCATTCCTAGGACGGGCGGTAACGCCCGCACCCCGAGCACCGGAGGAAGCCCGTGAGCAACCAGCCACATCGGATCGATACCGTCCGCCCGCTGCGCGCGAGCGAGGTGACGCACTGGGATTTCGAGGCCGATGTGGTGGTGGCCGGTTTCGGCATCGCGGGCGTGTGCGCGTCGATCGAAGCCGCGCGGGCCGGTGCGAAGGTGCTCATCTTGGAACGAACCGGCGGCTGGGGCGGTGCGGCGGCATTGGCGGGCGGATTCGTCTACCTCGGTGGCGGCACACCGCTGCAGAAGGCGCTCGGATTCGACGACACCCCGGAGAACATGGCGGCGTTCCTCACCGCGGCGCTCGGGCCCGGCGTCGACGAGGCCAAGATCAACGACTACTGCGCGGGCAGCGTCGAGCACTACAACTGGCTCGTCGACTGTGGTGTGCCGTTCAAGGAGTCGTTCTGGGGTGAGCCCGGCTGGGAGCCCCCGCACGACGAAGGTCTGATGTACTCCGGCGGCGAGAACTCCGCGCCGTTTCTCGACATCGCCGAACCCGCTCCGCGTGGCCATGTTCCGGAGCTGGCGGGCAAGAAGATCGGTGAGCGCAGCGGCGGCTACATGCTGATGAAGCCGCTGGCCGACACCGTCGCCGAGCTCGGCATCGACGTCGAGTACGACACCCGGATCCGTCGGCTCGTCGTCGACGAGCAGGACCGGGTGGTGGGCGTGCTGGCCACCACCTACGGCAAACCCGTCGCCGTGCGGGCCGCGCGCGGTGTGGTGCTGGCGACCGGTAGCTTCGCCTACGACACCGAGATGATCGACCGCTACACCCCGCGGCTGAGCGGCAGGCCCGGTGCGGCCATCGAGGAACACGACGGCATCGGCATCCGGCTGGCCCAAGCGCTCGGCGCCGAACTCGCGCACATGGACGCCAGCGAGGTGGCCATCTTCGGCGATCCGCAGATGATGGCGCGCGGCATCCTCGTCAACGGACGCGGTCAGCGCTACGTCACCGAGGACACCTACCCCGGCCGGATCGGTCAGGCGACGCTGTTGCAGAACGACAACCAGGCGTTCCTGATCATCGACGAGACCTCGCTCGAGGAGGCGCTCGCGACCGAGAGCGCCACCCCGTTCTTCCGCTTCCAGCCGAAGTGGGTCGCCGAGACGGTCGCCGAACTCGAGGCCGAGATGGGGCTGCCCGCACAGACATTGCAGACCACCGTCGCCACCTACAACCAGCACGCCGAGCACGGCACCGATCCGGTGCTTGGCAAGAAGCCCGAGTGGGTGCGCCCGATCACGGGGTCGCTCGCCTGCTTCGATCTGCGCGGGTTCACCGCCGGGTTCACCCTCGGGGGACTGCGCACCGACTTGGATTCGCGGGTGTTGCACGTGAGCGGTGAGCCGATCGAGGGCCTGTTCGCGGCGGGTCGCTGTACCTCGGGACTGTGCGCCTACGGCTACGTCAGTGGCGCCTCGCTCGGCGACGGCAGCTTCTACGGTCGTCGCGCGGGCAAAGCCGCCGCAGCGGGCTGACCGACGCACAACCCACCATCGGCCTTCTGTCAGTACTCTGCTTGCAGCGTCACGCCAGACGACGAGTCCGGCTGGGCTCGCGGTCTTTTCACGCCCGTGAGCAGGCGCGCCGAACGACAGACGCAGTGCAGATCGGAGTTGGACAGTGCAAGCAGGTGGGACGTCCGCGGATTACGTGATCGTCGGCTCCGGATCCGCGGGGGCGGTGCTCGCGAATCGGCTCAGTGCCGACCCGAGCACCACGGTCGTTCTGTTGGAGGCCGGTCCGGCCGACGACGACAAATTCGCCCATATTCCGGCCGCGTTCTCGAAGCTGTTTCGCAGCGAGCGCGATTGGGACTATCTGACCGAGCCGCAGGCCGAGCTCGGCGACCGCCAGATCTACTGGCCGCGCGGCAAGACCTTCGGCGGCTCGTCGTCGATGAACGCGATGATGTGGGTGCGCGGTTTCCGCGCCGACTACGAGGAATGGGGGCTACTGGCGGGCGAGAAGTGGAACTTCGCCGCCGCGGTGGAACAGTTCCGCAAGATCGAGAACGTCCAGGACGCGCAGTTCCCCGACGAAGGTTCCAAGGGGCCGCAGCACGTGCAGCGCCAGCGCAGCCCGCGCGCGTCGACGCACGCGTTCCTCGAGGCCGCGCGCCAGGCGGGCCACGACCTGGAATCGGCGAATCGGCCCGCGCCCGAGGGCTTTACCCAGACCATGGTGACCCAGCGTGACGGCAGACGCTGGAGCACCGCCGACGGGTACCTGCGTCCTGCGATGAAGCGGCCGAACCTGACCGTGCTGGCCGAGTCGCTGGCCACCCGCGTGCTGTTCGAGGGCACCAAGGCCACCGGTGTGGAGTACCGCAACGGCGAGCAGACACTCACCGTGACCGCGAATCGCGAGGTCATCCTGTGTGGTGGGGCGGTGAACAGTCCTCAACTGCTGCAGCTTTCGGGCATCGGCGATCAGGACGAGCTGAAGGAACACGGCATCGAGCTGGTCGCCCACTCCCCCGAGGTCGGCGCGAACCTGCAGGACCACCTCATCTCGGCGCTGGGCTACAGCGTGGATTCGGACTCGCTGTTCACCGCGGAGAAGCCCCTCGAGCTGGTCAACTACCTGGTCCGTCACCGCGGCATGCTCACCTCCAATGTCGGTGAGGCCTACGGTTTCGTGCGCAGCGAACCCGACCTCGAGCACCCCGATCTGGAGCTGATCTACGCACCGGCGCCGTTCTACCACGAGGGTCTGGTCGAGCCCACCGAACACGGTGTGGTGCTCGGCGCGATCCTGCTCCGCCCGCGCAGCCGCGGCAAGATCAGCCTGGCCTCGGCCGATCCGACCGCCAAGCCGGTGATCGATCCGCGGTATCTGTCCGATCCCGACGGTGCCGACCGGGCCGCGCTGACCACCGGACTTCGGGTGTGCGCCGGACTCGCCGGGCAGCCCGCGCTCAAGAGCGCACTCGGTGCGCTGATCTACCCGCCCGAGGCACCCGAGGATCTCGAGGCCGTCATCGCGCTGACCATCGAACAGTTCTCGCACACCCTCTACCACCCGATCGGTACCTGCCGGATGGGCACCGACGCCGCCAGCGTCGTCACCCCGGACCTGAAGGTCCGCGGCGTCGAGGGGCTGCGCGTCGCCGACGCCTCGGTGATGCCGCTGATCATCCGCGGCCACACCAACGCCCCCGCCATCTTCATCGGCGAACAGGCCGCGGATTTCATCCTGGCCGAGGCCTGACCCAGGTGGTGGTGGCGTGCCCGCGACGGCGCGCCACCACGTGCCTCATGCCGCCGCGAGGCCCAGCGAAGCGGCCGCGAGCAGCAGATACGGCAGCGGGTAGCCCAGATCCGAGTACCGGCCCGAGCGTGCGACCGTGAATTCGGCGGCCACGAAATACAGCACGAGCCCGGCCGCGGCAGCCACCGCCAGCGGCCGATAGGCCAGGCCGGCGAGCAGAGCGAGTCCACCCACCGCCTTGATCAGGGCCAGCGGCGTGAGCGTCCACGGGGCGATGCCGTAATGGCGCATGTTCTCGCGCACCCAGTCGGCACGAACGACGTCGATCAGCGCGGCTGCCAAGGCTGCCACCGCGGCGAGCACGGTGACGACAACATAGGTGGTGTGCATCGAATCAGGTCCTCCGGTTTCGGGGTGATCGGCCGCCTCTGCCATCGTGGAGACAGCCGCCGTGATCGGACAGCGAGTGCCGTCCATTCGATAGACGACCGGCGTGAGCGAAAGGTGACCGATGCGCGCGGACCGGACCCACGTGTCGGCGGACGCGTTCGAACAACGGCGCGATCGCCTGCGCGGTGTCGCCTTTCGAATGCTGGGCTCCGGGGCCGAAGCCGAGGACGCGGTCCAGGAGGCATGGTTGCGGTTGGCCGCGACCGACGCCGAGATCGCCGATCTCGACGGCTGGCTCACCACGGTGGTGTCGCGGATCTGTCTCGATATGCTGCGCACCCGTGCTCGCCGCGCCGAGGTCGCGGCACCGGACGCGCCCGCGCGGGCGGCGACCGGCGCGGGCATCGACCCCGAGGCCGAAGCACTGCGGGCCGATTCCGTCGGACGGGCGCTGCTGGTGGTTCTCGACGCGCTCGGGCCCGAGGAACGGGTCGCCTTCGTTCTGCACGATCTGTTCGCGGTGCCGTTCGCCGAAATCGCGCCGATGCTCGGACGCACACCCGCCACCACCAAGAAGCTCGCCAGTCGTGCGCGGCTGCGGGTGCACGCGCCCGCCCGGATCGAGCCGATGGAACTGCTCGCGCATCGGGCCGCGGTGACGGCCTTCGTGCGGGCGGCTCGCGGGGGCGACCTCGGCGGACTACTGGCGGTGCTCGCGCCGGATGTGGTGCGCACCGCCGATCCGGCGGCGCTCTCGCCCGGGATGGCCGTCGTCGTGCGCGGGGCCCGGGCTGTGGCAGAGGGCGCCCTCGCACTGCGCCGCCGGTCGCTCGAGGCGGTGCTGGTCCTCGTCGACGGCAGGCCCGGCCTGGTGGTGGCGGGTGCGGGCGGCCCGGTGTTCGCGGTGACGTTCCTGGTGCGCGACGGGCAGATCGCGGCTTACGACGTGGTGGCCGCGCCGCACCGTTTGGCCGCGCTCACGCTGTCGCTGCTGCCGTGATCAGGGCTGCGAGAATGACCGAATCACGGCCATTGTGGCAGTCGATGCAATGATGCGGCTGATGCAGATTCGTCCCGGTCAGAGGGCGGGGACGCGGGCGAATCCCAACGGCGGGGTCGGTACGCGGCCGGACCGCAGATCGTGCCGGAAATCGGGCAGCAGCGGAAGCACGTCGACATTGCGGGCGGCATAGCAACGCACCATCGGCAATGCGCGCGAGACCTCGGCGCGTTCGACCGGCTCGGCATCCACGAACGCGAGGGCGTCGAGGCCGAGGCCGAGGGTGCCTGCGATCCGGACGATCGAGGCGGACTTGCGACCCCAGCCGACCTCGACCGCGGAGAACATCTCGTAGAGACCGTGGCGGTAGAGCGTGCGCATGGTTCTGGCTCGGTCACCGCGTGCGGCGACAGCATGCAGCACACCGCGCTCGCTCAGTTTCGTCAGCGTGCGCAGTGCCGGTGGGCGCGGCGTGGTGCCGGTCTCGTCGTGGACGACACCCTCCCACAGGGTCTCGTCCAGTTCCCAGACCAGACAACGGACGGCAGGTCGCATGGCGCTGAACTCTACAACCACTCATAGCGAAGAACCAGACTTGTGACCGGTCACTACGCCGACCTCCAGTCGTGGGCCCCGTACCCAGAACCTGACAATCCATTCCGGTTTCCTTTGTAGTTCGTTAGGGTGAGGTTCGCTGGACAGCGGGGGGTACAGCCGAAACTGGCGAAGGGAAATAGATGTCCGTCCACAATCCACCCCGACCGTCGTTGACCGTCTCGGGCAGGCCGATGTCGTTGCCACTCAAGGACGTTCGCGCGCTGTCGCGTCAGATGGTCGGCCATTTCGTCGCCAACGTCGCACCGTGCGGCACGCTACCGGGTGACGCCATCTCCGGTGATGTGACCACGATCACCCGGATCTGCCTGGAATTCGCGGTCGGCATGCTCGACGGGCGCGATGTCCCCAGTCAACTGCAGCGTCTGCAGGATGCGGCCAGCGCGTGGGCCCGTGAGGGCGTGCCGATCGACACGATCCACCACTCGATTGCCGAGGGCTTCAAAATGGGCCTCGACCTGGTGGTATCGAGCGCCTCCGGGAAGGACTTCGACAGTCTTGTCGGCGGCGTCAAGGTCGTGATGGAACTGCTCGACACGATCACCGCCCAGATCTCGATGGCCTATGTTCGTGAGCTCCGCGGCGTGGTCAGCGAACACCACACCGCCGTGCACACCCTCACCTCGGCGCTGCTCGGCGGCCACAGCACCTCGACGATGGCCCGCGAATGCGGCATCACGATCGCCGAGACCTACGCGGTCTTCGCCCTGGCGATCCCCCAGCACCGAGAGGAAGCCAATCCGGCGCTGGATTCGAAGGTCGTCGCCCGCCGCAAGCTGCGCCGGGTGCAGGCCGAGCTGGCCAAGCGTTGCGGCGACTCGGCGTTGTCGCTGCTCAGCGTCGACGGCGGGACCGTACTCATCCCGGCCGCGACCTTCGACCGTGAGGGTCTGACCGCACTGGTCGCCCAGCTCTCCCAGGCCGCACAGGTCGGCATCACCGCCGCGATGGTCGAAACAACCACCACCGGGGTCCCCGATGCCGCCGACCAGGCCCACGAACTGCTGGACATGGTGCAGCGGCTCGAGGTGACCTCGGGCCTGTACCGCTTCGACGAGCTCGCCCTGGAATACCAGCTGACCCGCCCCGGCCCCGGCCGCGAATTCCTCGGCTCGCTGCTGGATCCGCTCGATCAGTACCCCGAGCTGCTCGAAACCCTGCAGCGCCATATCGCCAACAACCTCAACCGCCAGCGCACCGCTCGCGTCCTGCACGTGCACACCAATACCGTCGACTACCGGCTCAAGCGGATCGGCCAGCTCACCGGGTTCGATCCCACCCAGCCTTCGGGGCTGTGGTACCTGCGCTCCGCACTCGTCGCGCGCAGCTACCGTTCCGTCCCTGCCTGATCCCGAACACGACGAAGGCGCTGTCCACATCACGTGGACAGCGCCTTCGTCGTTGTCAGCGCGAGCGGGTCAGATCGAACCGCCGCCACCGACGAGCCACGGGTTGAACGCGCAGGTCAACTGCGGGTTCTGAACCGGGTCGAGCGCACGAAGCGCGATCGACAGCGCACGCGGGGAGTACATCATCGTCAGGTGATCGGAGATGTCCTGCTCGCAGCCGTCCTGCAGGGTGATGTTGGTGACGTGCGCCCCCGGGCCCGCCTTCATGAAGGTGAGCTCGTAGGGGTTGGTGACCTCGTCGTACCGGGTGCCGACCACGGTGTAATCGACACCGGCGACGGTATCGCCGTTGGCGTTGAGGTTGTTGACGAAATCCGAGCCGATGGTCTGCTGGATACCCGCGTGCCCGACGAAGATCTCGATCGGACCCAGGATATCGATACCCAGGTTGTTGATCATGCGACCCAGCGCGCCGATGCCGTCGAGGCTGGTGCCGTGGTGGGTGGCGCCGAAGGTGATCAGCTTGTTCACCTTGGCCGCACCGCCCTCGAACTTGGTGTAGTAGTTCGCCATCGCCCCGCCCTGCGAGTGGGCGACGATGTCGACCTCGGCGGTGCCGGTGGCCGCGAGGACCCGGTCGACGAACGCGGCGGTCTGCTTGGCCGAATCCTCGATGTAACCGGTGCCCATCACACCGGGCAGGAACGAACCGACGCCGCCGCCTTCCATGATGTTCGAGCGACCGTAGTTGAACGTGAACGTGCAGTAACCGGCGTCCTTGATCGGCTGACCCATGTAGGCGTAACCGTTGTAGGCGTTCATCCAGGTGCCGTGCAGCAGCACGACCGGGCGGGGGTGCTCTGCGGTCGGCTTGCAGTTCCAGTCGTTCGTCCCGGGCGCGGCGGCATCGGGGTTGTTGAGGCCGTAGGCGAACGCGGCGAGGAACGCCGTCGACTCCGGTCCGTACGCGCCGGGATCGGAGGAATAGCCGCCCGAGGAACCCGAGCTGGACCCCGAACCGCCGTAGCAGTCACCGGACCCGTTTCCGGACCCGGCACCACTGCCGGAGGTGCACGCCGAACCGGATCCGGCGACCTGCCGACCTTCCGAGACGATATTGGCCAGATCCTGCTCGGTCGGCGCCGCGGCCGGAGCCGCGCTCGCCCCCGGCCCGGTGAAAACCATGGAGAGGGCGCCGACTCCGGCGAAGACCGCCGTGTGCAGCGTGCGCCTGCGACTGGGAGATTTCATGTGTTGACTTGTCTTCCTGTGCGATTCGAATATTCGTCGCCCTTTTCCTGCCGGGAGAACGAATGGCTTGTCGAAACCGCCCAAAACATAAGCCGCGGAAATCCTTACGAGACGTCAGTCACGTCCGGTCTGGGCAGGTCACCACGTCTTCTCGAAAACTGCCATGACGAGGCACAGGAAAATGTTCAGCTCTCCGACATCCCACGAATTCGAACCACGAATGCCTGCTGTGTCCGACCATCACGTTCCGCGAAATGCTCTGTGAAATATCATCTAGCCGTTCAGCATTCGCTCCGCGCGGCGACTCCGAGGAGTCGTTCGTCGAGCCACACCATAGCTTCCGGATAGCCGGTGACCGCACCGATGATGTGTTCACCGAGCACACCGCGATATACCGCGTTCGCCCCGAGTTCGCACTGCTCGGTGTAGAGATTGTGAGCGCCCTCCGCGGGGATCCAGAATTCCTGGTCACCGTTGTAGATGTAGAGCGGAGTAGCCGACCGAAGACCTTGCATCCGGGTGATCTCGTAGATATCGGTGGCCAGTTCCGAACGCAGCGGGTCGGCGATATTGGCGCCGACGTCGATCGGCAGGTGCAGAATCCCAGGCACCGCGAACACGCTGGCGCACGTATCTTTCATGAACGAGGTCGTGACCCACCGCCCGAGATTGTTCATCGCGGCGAGGATTTCGGGGCGCTCGCGGCCGATCGCGAAGGTCGCGGCCATAAATATTCCGGAGGCGAGGTTGGCGTTCATACTGCGCGACAGGATTTCGAAATCGGCCGGTACGCCGCCCAGTGCCGCGCCGACGATCACGTCGGCCAGTTCCGGTGCGTAGGAGTCGATCAGCTTGGCCGCACCGTGAGTGGCGATCGCACCGCCGGAGTAACCGGTCATCGCGAAGCGGCTCCGTCCGTAGGACACCGGGTCGATACCGCGCACCGCTCTGATCGAGTCGAGCACCGCGTGCCCGGCGACATACGGTTCGGCGTAAGCCATCCACGGGCCCTCGTGGTCGGGCACCAGGACCGCGTATCCGCGCAGGACCGCCAGCTGGGTGGTCGGCGGAAGGAATTCCGTGGCACTCGACTGCGATGTCAGACCGTGCGTCAGTGAGTATCCCGGGGTGCACTTGCGGCCGAGCGCGTCGATAGGAAGGTTGTTCACCAGCACGGGGCGGTCCCCCGGCCCGGTCCACTCGGTGGGGGGCACGATCAGGGTCGCGGTGGCGTAGGACGGCCTGTTCTGCGCGTCTTCGGTGCGGAACTTCAGCAGCGTCGCCGAGCGGATGGGCACCACCGTCAACCAGGCCGCGGTCGTGGTGATGTCGCGCGATTCGATCAGATCACCGGGCGACAACTCGTCCAGCCCGGCAGGCCACTGGTCGAAGATCGGATCGCCTACCGCCGAGGGCAGCACCGCCGCGTGCAGCGCCGCGAGCTCGGCGGCCGGATCGGCGGCGTCGGGCTGGATCGGCGAGGGCAGCACCTGGTCGATCCAACGCTGTAGATCGGGCAGGAAACCGGGTGTGCCCACCTGTGGCACCGGAAATTCCTGAGTCGGCGGCGGGTCCGCGGCGGCGGTGCCTGCCGCGAGCGAGAAGAGCAGCAGCATCGAACCGACAAGTACTCGAACAGATCTCATGGCACACACGCCTTCGGGTGGCAACGGATTCGTCGATGACGTGCCACCATGCGGTGCTTCGACCCCCGCCGAAACTCCCCCACCGCGCCGTCGTCAGAGCAATTACGCTACGTGCAGGCACTCTCCGACTTCGGCGTTGTGCCCGAGTCGTGTGCGCAATGCCGCTGTATCGCAACAAGAATCGACCCGTCGCACCACGACACGGTCCGGATCCGCTTCGGGGCGCGCGGATCCGGACCGATCGAAACCGGACTCAGCAGGTGCTGGGCGCCGGTTCCCCCTGCAGCCGTGCATCGAGCCAACTCAGCGCGGAAGGCAGTCCGAGCACAGCTGCGGTCAGGTGGTCCGGGGTGGGTGTCTGCTGGCTGACGACCTTGGTCCCCGCAGTGCACCACCGATGCGTCGTCGAGGTGATCGCGTCGACCGGGATGAGGCCGTCGATCGGCGAATGCCATTCGAAGACAGGCATTGTCGGCGCACCGGGATAGAGCTCGAGGCTGTTCTCCTCCACCACGGCGCGCGCCTGGGGATCCCCCACCAGCGAGGTGGTGGCCGCGAAGTCCAGAATGCCGCGCCCCGCGCCCGCACCGAGAATGTCGTTGGTGCAGGCGTCCCGGATCGACGCGCGGGCCGCCAGACCGCTGGCATTCATCTGATCGCTGATCGGAAACCGTTGCGGGTATTCACGTTCCAGGCCGATCCCCGCGGCCAGCGCGAGTCCGAATACCGGATGCGAACCGAAACCGAGCCCCTCGAGCATCGACACCAGGTTCATCGGCACCCCGCCCATCGCCGCCCCCGCGATCTCGAGCTCGGGTGCGTACTCCGGCTGCAGGGCCGCCGCCCACGCCGTCGCCATGCCGCCACCGGAGTACCCGGCCATCGCCACCCGGCTGCCGCCGACGCGCAGCTGCTCGACCTGGCGCACCGCCCGGATGCCGTCGAGAGTCACCTGACCACCTAGTTTCGCCGCGCCATAAGCGAAATTGGGCCCGAGGTGGTCGGGCACAGCCATCGTCCAACCGCGCTTCAGCGCGTAGTTCCAGGCCACCGCCTCGCGCACCATCAGGTCCGGATCGTCGGTGTAGAGGACTTTGGAGACCGAGCACCGCGTGCCGAGCCCGTTGATGATGTGCTGATAGGACAGCACGGGGGCATCGGTGCGGTGATTGTTCGGCTGCAGCACCGTGGTCGTCGCGGCGATCGGGTCGCCCGCGGAGTTGGTGGATCGGAACTGGATCAGGGTGATCGTGGTGTCGGGGAACATCGCCAGCGGCGGCATCGGCCGCACGCCGAGCACGTCTCCGGGCTGATGATCGTCGAGGTCGTCGGGCTGGCTGTAGAAGGGGTCGGGGTCGGCAGTCGGGTACAGGGGTGTGGCGTGGCCTGCCGCGGCGGAGGCGAGGGTGAGCACCGCCGCCGCCAGGCAGACCGACAGTGTCCTGCGTGGCCGAGCGCGTCCCCAGATCATGCGGCTGTCCCTCCCGTGTCGCTGCTGTCAAAAGCGATCCTCGCCGGTACCGTGGCTCCCCGTCGACGGGTCGCCGCGAACATCGGCGGAGCTCACAACCTGCTTGCCACAGGGTTGTGACCGGAGGGCAGCGCGCCCATATGGGGGGCGCACCGCCGCGACGACAGGTGGATTGTGAGATCTCCAAGCGAAATCGGAACGTGTTCCTCTCGATGGTGTAGGCCCTACCGTCGAGTAGGAAGGCGCTCATCAGTGCCGGGGCGAAAGGAGCACGCCATGATTCCCACCGACGAGAACATCGCCGCCACCCTCCACCGCATCGACCCGAACGAGATACCGACCCGGCGGATCACGGTGTACTTCGACGGCCCGACACCCGAGCAGGCACTGGTCCTCGAATATGCCGCGACCCAGGCCGAGGCGTGGGAGTTCACCTCGGCGGCCGCGCACTCCGGCCTGCAGGTCACCGTCGACGGCCAGGTCGCCCCCGGACTGCGCCGGTTGCCCTGCCGGTCCCTGTGGCACTGACGATCGCGACGCCTCCGCACCGACCGCATTAGGCTGTCCGGACGGGCGCTCATCGGCCCGCTATGACAGAAAGGGCGTTCGTGACACGGTGGCAGCTCCCGCTCGTACTCGCCGCGGCGGCCGTGCTCACCGGTTGCGGCTCGGCCGACACCGCGCAGGTCGCGACCCCGGCAGGCACTACCGCTCCGACAACGACCACCAAGCGGGTGCCCGCCACCATCGCACCGCCCACCACGACGGTCGACCCCTATGCCGGCCTGCCTCTCATCGATCACGTGAGCTGGACCGAGAACATCGACGGCCCCCGCTTGCTCGTCGTCCCCACCCAGGCGGGTCGCAAAACGACCGCTCCGGGCACCGACGAGCTGGCCTGGCAGGAAGTGCGCGCGCTCGACGCCGATGCCGACGCGCCGGGCATGCGCGACCAGTTCCTGTGCCACTGGGTGTGGGCGAGGATGGTAGCGCCCGACAAACCGAGCTGGAATCTCGAGCCGTGGCGCCCCGACGTCGGCTATCAGGCTACGGTGGCGGCGAACTGCAATCCCGGAGGACCCGAACGCTGATAGGAGCACCATGCGCATCGTCATCGCCGGTGGACACGGCAAAATCGCCCTCCTGCTCGCCCAGTCGCTGACCCTGCGCGGCGACCACGTGCACGCGCTCATCCGCGACCCGGACCAGGCCGCAGATATCGCCGCGACCGGTGGCGTCCCGGTGATCTACGACATGGAACGCGACACCCCCGCCGACCTCGCGGCCGCCGTCGCGGGCTCGGACGCGGTGGTGTTCGCCGCGGGTGCCGGCGCGGGCAGCGGCGCCGCGCGCAAATACACCGTCGATCTCAACGGTTCGGTGCAACTCGCCGACGCCGCCGAGCAGACCGGCGTAGCGCGGTTCGTGCAGATTTCGACGATGGGCGCCGGCAGCCCACCCGCTGCGGGAACCGACGAGGTGTGGGCTGCCTATATCGACGCCAAGACCCGCGCCGAAGAAGATCTGCGGACCCGCGATCTGGACTGGACGATCCTGCGTCCCGGTCGGCTCACCGACACCGAAGGCAACGGTCTGATCACGCTCGGACCGCCGCCGATTCCGCGCGATTCGGTGCCGCGCGCCGACGTCGCCGCGACGCTCGCATCGATCTTGGTCGCGGACAACACTTTTCGCCACACTCTCGAGCTGGTCTCCGGATCGCAGCCCATCGATTCGGCCGTCGCGGCCATTTGATAGCCAGAAATTAACTATCGCAGTATATTTCGCTCGGCTGACATGATCGTCATTCCTCGGGAACACTGTGTCGCCACCCGATGAACACCGTGAACCGCCGGTCACGCCACTATTCGAGCGCCACTCCCGGCGAGGGCGGTGCCGCGACCCTCGATTCGCCGCTCAGAAGCCGGGAAATACGCTGCATCGAGACGGAATCGATAGTGCAGATGTGCTTGCATCTGAAAGTGCCGCCGTCCTAAACTCAGGGCCGCAACACAATTGAGGGGATAGTCAGGGGAGGCCGCGAGCGGCACACCCGGGGTCAGGATTGCCTTGGGTTTGCCACTGCTCAAGAAGCACAGGGGCATTTATCATGAACAACACCAAGGGCCGGTCCGGCCTCGCTGATCGCGCAGCGGCCACCCACGCCGAGACCACCCAGTGGTCGAGGGAAAGCGCGGTCGCCTTCGTCATCGACGCCGTGGAATCCACCGGCGCGGCGACCCGCAATGATTTCGATATCGACCGGATCGTGACCACCGCGCACGACCTGGCCGACGATTGGGATCTGCAGACGCTGACCCCGGATACTTTCTGGCGAATCGCCGCCGGCTGCATCCGATACTGACTATAGAGTCGGTATCCGACGATCGACTGCGCGATATTCGGTGCAGTACGATCCAGTTCTCGGTGCCGAATCCGCTCGGCCGTCGATCTTGCTCGGCCGTCACTCCCGCTCGGCGTAGGACAACAGGATCTCGCGCGAGCGATCCGGCCGTTCGGCTTGGACGCTGAGCTGATCCATCACCGTCAGATACATCGCGAGGTCCTGGCGACGCTCGAGATAGAGCGCGCTGGTGAGTTGCTCGAGGTAGACGATGTCGGGCAGTTCCGGCTCGCCGAAGCGGAGAATACTGAACGAGCTGCCCGCCGCCGCGTGCCCGCCCGCCGCATAGGGCAACACCTGCACCGTCACGTTCGGCAGCAGCGACAGTTCGGCCAGATGGCGCAGCTGGGCCCGGTGCACCTCGCGCCCACCGATCGGACGATGCAGCACGGCCTCGTCGATCACCGCCCACACCACCGGCGGGTCGATCCGGCGGAGGACATCCTGGCGCAACTGCCGAACCTGGACCCGACGGTCGGTTTCGGCGTCGTCGAAACCGAGGCTGACAATCGCCCTGGTGTACTCCGGCGTCTGCAGCAGGCCCGGCACCAGCTGTGCCTCATAGGTGCGGATCTGGCTGGCCGCCTGCTCGAGCCCGAGGTAGGTACTGAACCACGACGGCAGCAGATCGCTGTAGCGGTGCCACCAACCGGGTTCACTTGCCTGCCTGGCCAATTCGAAGAACGAGGTACGTTCCACCGGATCGTGCACGCCGTAGAGCGTGAGCAGGTCCCGGATGTCGCGTTCCTTGAAACCGGTGCGACCCAACTCGAGTCGACTGATTTTGGCGTGCGAGCCACGGATCGCATCACCCGCGGCCTCGCGGGTGATGCCTTTGCTCTCGCGTAGCTTGCGCAACTGGCCACCGAGCGCAATGCGCAACACCGTGGGGCCGCGGTCCACCACAGGTTGCACGCGACCGATCTCGTCGGGTTCAGCCGTCATGGACCCAGATCCTACCGATTACCCGGTGAGGTAGTCGAACTCTCCGGCCTTCGCGCCGCGGATGAACGCGTCGATTTCGGGCCGGGTGTAGAAAATTACCGAGCCCTGCGGGTCGCGCGAGTTGCGCACGGCGACCGAGCCGTCGGCGGCCTCGGCAACCTCGACGCAATTGCCGCTGGGGTTGCTGTAGGTGCTCTTGCGCCACGCACCGTCTCCCGGGCGTTCACGCTGATCATGCTGCATTCCGGACATACCGCACTCCTCCTTCTCGAATGATGCCCATCGGTACGAAATTTGCAGATGCACGCACAAACGTTCTTGCATCTGCTTGCGCGAGGGGGACATTAACACGCTCGAGGCCACCGCGCACCGGTCGGTACTTACCCGACGTCATGACCCTGGAACACGCTCGGATAGAGCCGTCCAGTCCCCTGAATTCGTAAGCGCCGCAACCCCATCGCGAGCCGACACGGCCGAAACGAACGTGCAGATGTGCTTGCATTCGAATTCGGCCCGCCCGTAGACTCAGGCCGCAAGATCATCGGAAGGTTCCACGGCTCCACCCTGCCGGGCAAACCTTCCGTCGCCGGATGGGAGGGGACTTCGATGAGTAGTCCGTTTCAGCGTCACGTCGGTGCCGCGGTTGTATCGCCCACCGCGTGTAGCGACGAGCCGAACGGGCTGACCTACCGTCAGGCGCGCGAGATGCTGCGCCAGCACGATATCCACGGCCCACAGTGTCGCCAGTGGCTGGCCGCCGCCGCGTATCTGTCCGCGGGGCTGGACGACGAATAGTCCGGTCGTAACGTCTTCGTGCTGGTCAGGTCGGTTCCGACAGGTCATGCTGGTGGGCGACGATCGATCCGGACAGGTGGTGCGCGTATGCGGATAGCGGAGATCCTGCGCAACAAGGGCACGGCGGTCACCACGGTGACACCGCAGACCACGGTGCGCGATTTGCTGACGGCGCTGGCCGAGCACAATATCGGCGCGGTGGTCGTCTCCCCCGATGGCGTGGTGATCGCGGGCATCGTCTCCGAACGCGACGTGGTGCGTCATCTACACGCCCACGGGGCCCCGCTGCTCGATCGGCCGGTCAACGACATCATGACCGCCCGGGTTCGCACCTGTGGGCCCGATGAAGACGTGTCCTCGCTGCGAGATGTGATGACCGAGCATCGGATCCGGCACATGCCGGTAGTGGAGTCGGACCGACTCGTCGGCATCGTCAGCATCGGTGATGTGGTGAAGAGTGAGATCACCGAACTCGCCGCCGAGCGTGAACATCTCGTCGAGTACCTCCAGGGCAACTACTGAGCCGGACACCGCCCGCCACTGCCGAAAAGCCTTGCGGCTGAGAATTCTTCGCGAGCCGTGCCACAAACGTGCGTATCGTTGAGCACGTGTACCCCGCCCGGCCCGAGCTCGCCGCCGCCTCGGTGATCCGGCACGCGCCCACTCCGGTGCCCGCCTCGATTCGCGCGCGGTTCCCCGCCCTGGCCGATCCCTCGGTGGTCTATCTGGACAGTGCCGCGACGACACAGAAGCCCGACACGGTCATCGCGGCCGTCACCGACTACCACCGCGAGCACACCGCCAACGCGGGCCGCGGCACCTACGGCTGGGCCACCTCACTGTCCACACGGATCGACGCTGTCCGTACCCGAGCGGCCGGGTTCCTGGGAGCCCAGCACCGCGACGAAATCGTGTTCACCGGCGGAGCCACCGCCGCGCTCGGCGCGATCGCGCACAGTTGGGGCCTGGCCGAGTTGAACGACGGCGACGAGATCGTCTACAACCCCGCCGATCACGCCGCCAATGTGCTGCCGTGGCATCACCTGCGTGACACCCTCGCCCGATTCGGCCGGCGCATCGTGTTGCGTCCATATCGCAGCACCGCGACCGGCGAGGCCGATATCGAGGACCTCCTCGCGCAGGTCGGTCCGCGCACCCGGCTGATCACCACCAGCCACCTGCATCACGTGTACGGCGGGCTCACCACCCTCGAGGAATTGCACGGCCGCATCGACCCGGAGATCCTGCTGTGCTTCGACTGCTCGCAGAGCGGTGGGCACCTGCCGGTCGACGTGAGCGCTCTGCGCGCCGATTTCGCGGTCTTCGCGGGGCACAAGATGTTCGGTGCGCCCGGTACCGGGCTGCTGTACTGCCATCGCCGGGTACACGACAGGCTGCGGCCCTTCCTGCCCGGCGGGCACTCCGGGGTGACGATCACCGACGCCGGTCTGGTCGGCACCGGGATGCCCGAACTGCTCGAGGGCGGCACTCACAATATTCCCGGCATCCTTTCCCTGGCACCGGCTTTCGATCTGCTGGGCGAACTCGACCGGTTCGCTGTCGCCGCGCACAACCGGGTCCTCACCCTGCGGCTGATCGATGGTCTACGCGAGATCCCCGGGCTGGATTTTCTCCCCGGGCCCGCGCACGCCGCGTGCGCCGTCGGCTACGGCATCGTCTCGTTCACCCTCGACACGCTCACCGCCGCCGACCTCGGGTTCGTGCTGGCCGATGCCGGGTTCCTGGTCCGAACCGGGGCGCACTGCGTGCCCTCGGCCGATGCCGGGAGCGGTTCGGTGCGGGTGAGCACCCACCTCTACAACACCCTCGACGAGATCGACCGATTCGTCGCCTGCGTGTCCGGCATCGCCGGGCACGGGCGCTGACCCGAGCTGTCCACCAAGCCCCCGACGCCGAGGAGGAACGATGGGCACGCCCACCGTGCAGCACTACGATCGTCGCGCCGCGTCCCGGATACTGGCCCGACTGGCCGCCCCCGGACTCTTCGCCTCGACCGCCCCGCCGGCTCCGGTGCGCATCACCTTCCGTACCCGCGCATTACAACCCGAACCCGGCGCCGCGCTGACGCAGTCCCAGCGGATGTATCTGGAACGGTTCATGCGACCGTGTCGCCCCGACCAGGTGACCAGCGCGACCCACCGCCTCACCTGGACCGACAGCGCGGGCATCCCCAACACCGGGTACTTCCACACCGCGGGATCGGGCCCTGAACTCGCGGTGATCGCGCGTGAAACCGTTCTTGCACTGTGGCATTCGCTGGCGGAATCCGGTCTCCCGGCGCGGGCCGCTGCCCTGCTCGCCCACGATCGCGGTGTCCTCGCCGCGACCACCACCGATCACGATCCGCACGAGATCTTCCGGGTCGGCGTCGAAGCGACGGGACGCGCGCTGGTCCAACACGGACTGATCGCCGCCGACACCCCTTATGGCGGCGTCGTCGAATTCGCCAGGGGTATCCACGATTCCGGCATCTTCACCGCCGTCGCGACCCGCTGGTTCTGGGAATTGCAGGCCTCGACCTTCCGGCGCGGGATGATCCCGGTGCGCTTGGCCGCCCAGCCCGATGGGTCCGTGCGCTATACCGCCGATTCGATCGCCGTCCTGCGCACGATGAAGGACGCCACCATCGCCGACGCGCACGCGGTGATGGCGCGCGCGACCACCGAGGAGGGTCTCGAGACCGAGGCGGCCGTCGCGAAGTATCACGACGACCTGGACCTGATCTCCCGGCAGTACGCACTGCTGCCGGCCGACACCAGGCCCACCTGCCTCGCGGCTACCCAGCACGACGTCGACGGCGTCGGCGTGCATGTTCTCGCTACCGTGGCAGACCGGTTCGTCGAGACGTTCGCCGCGCTGGCGGGCTCGGTGGAGGTGGTCGAGGACCTCACCGAACAGCGACCCGGCACCGACCCGACAGGTGACGACGGTGTCTTCTATGTGCCCGATATGAGCTGCCGACACTGCGTGCGCACGATCACCGCGCTGCTCGAGTCGATGGACATCCCCGTCGTCGAGATCGACCTGGAATCCAAGCGAGTGATCGCCCGGATCCGGAGTCCGCGCAACCGGTTCCGCGTGTTCGAGGCGTTGCGAGACGGCGGGTACAACCCGGTCGACGACGTGCCGGCGCAGGTGCCCGGCGCGTCGGTGGGATGATTCCGCCCGCCGTCCCCGCCGCGCTGCATCCGCTCGTCGCCGCGTTCCTCACCGACCGCGACGGCGTGCGTGCGGCGCTGCGCCGCTACGGCTCCCCCCTGCATCTGGTGTTCCCCCAGGTCTTCACCGCCAACCTCGCGGCGCTGCGTACCGTGCTCGACACCGACGCCGTCCGATATCGACTCTGCTACGCGCACAAAGTGAATCGTTCGGCGGCGTTCGCCCGTACCGCCGCGCACGCGGGGATCGCAGTCGATGTGGCGTCGGCGCAGGAACTGGGTTCGGCACTGGCTGCTGGATTTCCCGCCGACCGCGTGGAGGTGACCGGGCCCAAGGGCGCCGCGATGCTGCGGGCCGCACTGGCCGCGGGGGTGACGGTCAATGTCGACAATCTCTGGGAACTAGCGACGCTGGCCGAGCTGACGCCGCCGGAGCAGCCGGTACAAGTGTTGCTGCGCGTTTCGGGGTTCTCCGGTAGCTCGCCGAGCCGGTTCGGCATCGATCTCGCCGATGTGGACACGGCGCTGGAGCTGCTGGTGGGGCATCGAGATCAGGTGCGGCTACTCGGGTTCGCCTTCCACCTCGATACCGCGGCCACCACGGAGCGGGTCAACGCGGTCGGCGATTGTCTCGAACTGATCGAACGCGCCTACGCGCACGGACTCGCGCCGACCGTGCTCGACATCGGGGGCGGGCTGCGCCAGGTCTTCACCGCCGACGCCGCGGGTTACGACGCCTACGACCATGTCCTGCGGGCGGGCCTGCTCGGCCGGGGTCCCGCGATGCACTGGGGCAACAACACGTTCGGCTACCACCTCGCCGAGGGAATGGTGCACGGCGGGCCGGTGTTCCACAAATACGCCAATACCGAACCCGCCGCCGGCATGCTCGCCGAACTACTCGCCGCCGCGCTGCCCGGACACGGTGGACGGGCATTGGGGACGGTGCTCACCGACAATCTCCTCGACCTGTGGCTGGAACCGGGCAAGGCGCTGGTCGATCACGCCGGAATCACCGTGGCCCAGGTGGAATTCGTCAAACAGGCGGGTAACGGCGCGACCCTGGTCCATCTGGATCTCAGCCGCGACACCGTCACCGCCGCCGACCAGGAGGTCCTCATCGATCCGATCGTGCTGTCCGACGAGGTCGAATCACAGCCTGTGGGAGTGTATTTCGCCGGACATCTGTGCCTCGAGCGCGACCTGATCACCCAGCGGCAAGTGCGGGTCGCGCAGCTGCCCTCCCCCGGCGATCTGGTGGTATTCGCCAATACCGCCGCCTACCATATGGATCTGTCGGCCGCACAGGCCAGCATGCATCCGGTCCCGGCGAAAGTCGCTGTGCTGCATCGTGACGGACGGTTCGAACTCTGCCCTGACGCCGACTATCGCCCCGGGGACCGGTGATGGTCTACACCCACATCACCGAGCTGATCGGCAACACTCCCCTGCTGCGTCTCGACCCCGCCGTGCACGGGTTACCCGACGTCGACCTGTACGCGAAGCTGGAGTCGCACAATCCTTTCGGTTCGGTGAAGGACCGTGTCGCCTGGGCGATGATCCGCGACGACCTCGAGCACATCGCCGCGGACGGACAGTCGTTCATCGAGGCGTCGAGCGGCAACACCGCCAAAGCGCTGCGGGTACTCGGCGCACTGCACGGCATCCCGTTGCGCGCGGTCACCAACCGGATCAGGGTGAGCGAGGTCCGCCAGCTGCTGCAATTGCTCGGCACCGAGATCGTGGAGCTTCCCGGCCTGTCCGAGTGCCCCGATCCCCATGCGGCCGATGATGTTTCGGCCGTCATCGAGCAGACCATCAGCCAGGGGCAGGGCCGCTGGTATCACCCCTCGCAGTACACGAACGAGCGCAATGTCGCCGCCCATCACGACGGCACCGGCGCCGAGATCGCCACCGACCTCGCCCACGCGGGCATCGACCATCTCGACTATCTGATCGGCGGCCTCGGCACCACCGGCTCCACCCGTGGCACCGCGACCGCACTGCTCGCCCATCATCCCGGCCTGCGCACCATCGGGGTGGTGTCGGACCGTTTCGATTTCATCCCCGGTATCCGCTCCGAGCGCGAGATGTGGGAGGTCGGCCTGTTCCGGCCGGATTTCTACGACGAGATCGTCACCGTCGACGCCGCCGCCGCCATCGAGGCGACCCTCGACCTGGTTCGCGGCTACGGCGTCCTCGCCGGGCCGACCAGCGGCGCGGGCTATTACGCCGCCCTGCACGCCCTGGCCGCGGCGCCGCGGCCCGAGGGCAGACCGCTGGTGGCGGTGTTGATCGTGTGTGACCGAATGGAACCGTATCTGTCCTATTTCGCCAAACGTCGGCCCGACCTGTTCGGCAAGCCCACCGCACCGGCGCCCCCGAGCCCCGAGGACTCCGCGCCGACACTCTCACCCGCCGAACTCGCCGAGCTCGACCGCACCGCCAGACCCACTGTCGTCGATACCCGGGGCGCGATGGCCTACCGGGTCGGGCATGTCCCCGGCGCGCTCAATATCCGTGACGACCAACTCGACGAGATGCTCACCCAGGGTGTGCCGTTTCCGCGGTCACGGCCGGTGGTGTTCGTGTGCCCGGTCGGGGAGACCTCGCTGCGCTTCGCCGCACTGGCCCACCGCGCGGGCTATGCGGCGTTCAGCCTCGAGGGCGGCATCGTCGCGTGGCGCGATGCCGGATATGCCATGGAGCGCGGCGGCTGATCAGACGAGCACCCTGGTCGCACGTCGAGCGGTGCTCAGCGAGCGACCTCGACCGGCCGCCGCCAGCAACGGCGCCAGCGGGCCGCGATACCCCTGCGCGAGCAGCCCGACGACCGCGTCGAAGCGCGCGACGAAGTGCTGTGCGGTCGCCTCGTCGAATCGGGCGATCGGATAGATGAACGACCCGTCGATACCGGCGGGCGCACTGAGCGGATCGTAGTGATCGGTGAGCCCGAACTCGAGATCATGCTTTGCCCTGACGACGCCGGTCGGTATCTCGGTGATCGAAAGACCCTGCGCCGGTGGTGGTTCAGTGGCAGTTCGCGGCGCCTCTGCTCGCTGCAGGATGAGCGTCGCCTGGAACAGCGGGAGCGCGGCGTCCTCCAGCAGGCAACGCTTGAGGCGGGTGTCGGGGGTGTCGGGGTGGGCGTACGCGGCGAGCGCGACGCGGCGGACCTGATCGATGAGCTCCTCGACGTCGCCCGCGCGGTCGAGGCGGACCCGCATCAGCACGTCATCGGAGAAGTTGCCGACGAGATCGTCGAGCAGGCGGTGCTCGCGTCCCGAAACCGCCGTGGCGACAGTGACATCGGAGCTGCGCGCGAAGGCGCCGACGGTGAGGGCGAACGCGGCCTGCAACACCATGAACAGGCTCGCCCGACCGTCGTGCGCCAACCGCAGCAGCCCGGCGTGGGTCGCGGCATCGAACGAAATCGGTAGCAGCGCACCGGCGACGGGGTCTATCGGCGGGGCGGGTTGTTCGCGGGCGGGCAGGGCGAGCAGGGCGGGACGGCCCGCCAGCGCATTGGCCCAGTACCGCAGCTGATGGGTGGCCCGGCTCCACTCGTCGGTGAACTCGCCGAGCTGCTCGTGCTTCCACAGGGTGTAGTCGATGTAGCTGATCGGCAGTGGCCGCCACTGCGGGGAAGTACCGGCCCGGCAAGCCAGGTAGGCGGTGACCAGATCGCGGATCAGCGGACCCATCGAGCGGCCGTCGACCGAGATGTGGTGTACGACAAGGGCCAGCACCACATCGTCGGGGCCGAGTACGAACAGCCGTGCCCGCACCGGCAGCTCACCGGCGAGGTCGAAGGGCCGCCGGGCCAGCTCGGCGACCGCGGGGCCGAGCTCGGCTGCGCTGACCGCGCATTCGGCCACATCGAGGACAGCGTCGCCGGGCTCGGCTACCCGCTGCGCCGGGCCGAGCTCGGTCGTCGGGTATCGGGTCCGCAGCGGATCATGGCGGGCGACAAGGAGTTCCAGCGCTTCGCGCAGGGCCGCCACATCGACGGACGCGCCGCGCAAGCGCATGGCCCGCGCGACATTCCAGTCCGCCGACCGGCCCAGCCGCGCGGCCTGCCACATCCGCTCCTGGGCGGGCGCGAGCGGCACGTGCGCCGGACACGGGCGCGGAGCGAGCACCGGTGGCGTGGCGGGCCGCGAACGCCCCGGAGCACTTCCGGTGCGCACCGTCGCCGACAACACGCCGCGATCGGCCTCGAATCCCCCCGACCTCATCCCCACGCCGGGGTCCAACACGCGTCTACAACCTCCACACCGTTCCGACAGGTGAGTCACGCTAATGACTGGATGTGAACGCGCAGTTACCGGATCGTGACCATGCTCGGTCGGCCGATCGCATCGCGACTCCGAAGATTTCGCCGACTATCCACTTTCCGGGGGAAATCGCCCAAAAGCCGCGTTAGAGTAGCGACGGGAAGCTGAGCGAGGAGTTGGTTGGTGTCCATCGGGAAATTGGTGTCGTTCGACGGTTCACGGGGTTTCGGGTTCATCCGGCCAGATGACGGCGGGCCCGATGTGTTCGTCCACGTCAACGACATCGGCCTCGACGAGGACGAGCTCCGTCAGGGTCGTCTGTTCGAATTCGATGTGACCGAAGGTGATCGGGGACCCAAGGCGATCAACCTGACCGGGGTCGGCCATGCCCCCGCAGCTCCGAAGACGCGCAAGAGCGGCGGCCAGTTGGGTCCCGAGGAACTGCGTCAGCAGATCACCGAACTGCTGCTGGAAGCCTCCCCCGCGCTCACCGCGGCCGAGATCATCACCATCCGCGACCGGTTCACCACCTTCGCCGACGAACACGGCTGGCTCGACAGCTGACCTCGCGCCGCGCTCTGCGCCGCGTGCGCTCCACGCGGACAGTTCACCGCGACAGGCGCGCGCCCGATGTCCGCGCACGTGTCGGTACCCCGTCCTACGATCGCCTCACACACCGATGAATCGGGCGTGCTCGCATCGTCGATACGGGTGAACACACCCGCGAGGAGGATCGGATGGATCTACCGGTGATGCCGCCAGTGCGCCCCATGCTGGCCAAGTCGACGCCGTCGTTGCCGCGCGAACCCGGACTCAGCTACGAGCCCAAGTGGGACGGCTTCCGCTGCATCGTGTTCCGCGACGGTGACGAGATCGAACTCGGCTCCCGCAACGATCGCCCGCTCACCCGGTATTTTCCCGAGTTGGCCGAGCTGTTGAAAGCGGCGCTGCCGCCACGCTGTGTCGTCGACGGGGAGATCGTGGTGGTCACCGACCAGGGCCTCGATTTCGATACCTTGCAGCAGCGGTTGCATCCGGCGGCCTCGCGGGTCAACAAGCTCGCGGCCGAGACGCCTGCCAGTTTCGTCGCCTTCGATCTGCTCGCCCTCGGCGATCGCGATCTCACCACCGAGCCGTTCGCGCAGCGGCGCCGCGAGCTCGAATCGTTGCTCGACGCCGCGCCCGGCCGGATCCACCTCACGCCGATCACCCAGGATCCCGACGTGGCCCAGGACTGGTTCACCCGGTTCGAAGGCGCGGGCTTCGACGGCGTGATGGCCAAGTCCGACGAGCTCACCTACCTGCAGGACAAGCGCGTGATGCTCAAGATCAAGCACGAACGCACCGCCGACTGTGTGGTCGCCGGGTACCGGATGCACAAGGACGGCGAGGGCGTCGGTTCGCTGCTGCTGGGCCTGTTCGACGACGAGGGCAATCTGCATCATGTCGGGGTGGCGTCGAGTTTCACCGCGGCCCGGCGCCGCGAACTGCTCGGCGAGCTGGCGCCGTTGCGCGAGAACGCGCTCGACGATCATCCGTGGCGCAACTGGGCCGACGCTGTCGCGCAGGCGAACGCCGACGGCAAGATGCCGGGCGGGGTGAGTCGATGGAGCGGGGGCAAAGACCTCTCGTGGGAGCCGTTACGGCCCGAGTTGGTGGCCGAGGTGCGCTACGAGCACGTGCAGTCGGGACGGTTCCGCCACGGCGGGCGGCTGGCCCGGTTCCGGGCCGATCGCACCCCGGAGTCGTGTACCTACGCCCAGCTCGACGAAGTGGCGCCCGCCGAGCTCGACGCGATCTTCGGGGTCGGCCGATGAGCGCCGCGGTGGAACTCGACGTCGACGGCCGCGCGCTGACGATCAGCAATCCCGACAAGGTCTACTTCACCAAACGCGGGGAGACCAAGCTCGACCTGGTCAACTACTACCGGGCCGTCGCCGATCCGTTGCTCGGCGTGATCGGGGGTCGTCCGCTGTTGCTGGAACGCTATCCCGACGGCGCTTCGGGCAAATCGTGGTTCCAGAAACGGGTGCCGAAGTCGGCGCCGGACTGGTTGCAGACGGTGGAGGTGTCCACGCCGAACGGCACCACCAGCGACGCGCTGGTGGCCCACGATCTCGCCCACATCCTGTGGGCGGTGAACCAGGGCTGCCTGGGCTTTCACGTGTGGCCCAATCACGTTCCCGATCTGCGGATCGCCGACGAACTGCGCATCGACCTCGATCCCTCGCCCGGCATCGGATTCGATGATCTGCGCCGCGCCGCGGTGCGTACGCGCGAACTGCTGGCCGAACTCGGCATCGACTCCTCCATCAAGACCTCGGGCTCGCGTGGTCTGCACATCTACGCGGCGCTGGAACCGAGGTGGGACGGCTACGAGGTGCGGGCGGCCGCGGTGGCGCTGGCCAGGGAGCTGGAACGTAGGCACCCCGAGGAGATCACCGCACAGTGGTGGAAAGAGGAGCGTGGCTCGCGGGTCTTCATCGACTTCAATCAGAACGCGCCGCACAAGACCGTGTTCGGCGCCTGGTCGGTGCGGCCGAAGGTCGGCGGTCAGGTGTCGACGCCGATCACCTGGGCCGAACTCGACACCGTCGTCCCCGACGAACTCACCCTCGCGACAGTGCCCGCCCGCCTCGCCGAGTCCGGTGATCCGTGGGCGAACCGGGCAGCGCAGTCGATCGAGCCGCTGCTGGAGATGTCGGAGCGCGACATGGCAGCGGGGCTGATGGACGCGCCGTGGCCACCCCAATATCCGAAGATGCCGAACGAGCCACCGCGCGTGCAACCGAGCCGGGCCAAGAAAGACTGAGGTCTACTCCCCCGATCCGAGCCCCGGACACGGAAGCTGACCCCACGGGCCACTGAGCTCTACTCGGTGGTCCACGGCGACCAGACCGCGGCGCTGCCCTTGCCCTCGCACACGAGCGCGTGGTTGTCGGTGGTGCGGCCCGACTTGTCCACCGAGGGATCACATTTCGCCCCCGCGGTGTAGTAGGACCCCGACACCCGGAACGGCCCCGACCAGGTGTAACCGCCTGCTCCGCGCAGACAGAGCAACGTCGCACCGTCTGCGGCGACACCGAGTAGACCGGCCTTCTCGGCGGCGCACTCGGTGCCCTTCTCGACCACGCTGCCCTTCTCGCTGCCGGCCGCAGGGCTCGTCACCGGGACGGCCTCGGTGGTCGTCGGCGTCGCGTGGGAGGTCACCGACACCGGCCTCGGTGTCGTGGTCGACGACCCGGCGAGCGTCGGAACGGACACATCCAACCCACCGAAAACAGCCAGCCCGATCGCCGCCGCCACCGCCACCTCGGTAATGCCGAGCAACAACGCCAGCAACGCGATTCCCCGCCCGCGCGGATGCCCGAACGACAGCAGCCCGAACACGATCGCGATCGGAAACAGCAGCACCAGCGCGGCAGCGAGCGCCACCATCGCATACGGATTCACGCGCGGCTGATCATTGCGGCGCCCACCGCCCACACCCTCCGATGACACCTGCGGCCAGCGCTGACCGTCCCAACGTCGATCATCGGACTCCTGCTCGGGGTCGTCGTCCCATTCCTCGTACCGTGCCATCAACCCCGGGTCCCTCTCCGATCTCCCCGGGCGCACAACGAAACAGGTATGGCGCCGGGTTACGCGACGAGAATAAGGACTCCGAGCCCGATAGCACAGCTCAAACGCAAAATAGGGTCACAGTGACATAACGTGTGATTCTGCGGAAACCCGCCTGGTAACGAACCGGCTACCACCTTTGCTTCGCAGGACCGAACAGGTTCATGCTGGTCATCAAGTGCACCATTGCTCGCACCCCTCAGCTCGCGAGGAGGACTCATGTCCGGCAGCACGCCTTCGGCAGACCCGCCCTGGCATGCCCAAGCCGGTGACCTCCTGGCCGACGACTACAACGTCCCCGGCATCATCATGTGCGCGATCGGGGTGGTCGGGCTCGCCTGCACCCTCGTCGCGGCAGGCACCGAGCACACCGGGTGGGCCGTGCTGGCCGGAATAGCGACGGTGCTCTTCCTCGGCGGCGGAGTCGGCGCGCTGATGTTCGAACATCACCGCGAGCAGAAGATCGAACAGGCGCTGGGCCGCACCGGCCACGCACCCGGCCACGCCGGACCACAGCGCTACAGTGCGGAGGTCGCGATGCCACCCTCGCGGCGTGCGCTCGATCCCTAACCTTCGCCGGGTTGCACGCTCGGCGTCGGTTCGGTGCGCAGGACGCTGGGAATCGTCTCGTTGATGATCGTGAGCAAGGTGTCCGCCAGCAGTTGATGCATCTGGGCCCTGGTCAGCGTGCCACGGGTAATCCATTCGCGCCCGGCGACTTTCACCAGGCCCGCGTAGGCGAGCACCAGCGCGCGCAACGATGCACTGTCTGCCAGATCGGCGCGTCCGATCATCACCAGCATGCGTTCGGCGGCGGCGTCGTCGGCCTGGTCGAGGATCTGCTGCACCTCGGGGTCGTCACCGACGCCCTCGTGGCTGGTGACCTTCACCCAGGTGGTGCCGTGCTCGGCGATGGTGTCGAGCAGCCAGCCCACGATCGCGTCGACCCGCTCGCCCGCCGTGCCGTCGGGAATGGACACCCTGTCCTGACGCGGCAGGGTCACCATCCGACGCACCACCGCCAGATACAGGTCGCGCTTGTTGCCGAAGTAGTGGTTGATCAGGCCGCGCGCCACCCCCGCGCGCTGGGCTAGCTCCGCGGTCGACACCGCCGCGTAGGGCCGTTCACCGAACATGTCGATGGCACAGGCCAGGATCTGCGCGCGTCGCTCGTCGGGTTCGAGCCTGCGCCTGCGCGGCGCGTCTGCGGTATCGGTGTCCAGCGGGGAAATCGGGCTGCTCCGTCGGGTTCGTTTCGTCGTCGCGCGGTTGCGGCGACGGCCCATCACGATACCCAGCGGGTCGCTCGCGCGGCCAATGCGACAATAGATGTCGTCCACCGCTCCCGCACGAAGGAATGTCGCACTCCCCGATGACCGAGAACATGATCGATCCGGATGAGTTGGCGACCTGTCTGCGGGTACTGGAACGCGCCGGGCAGTTGGAGAAGGAACATCCCGATTCCATCGCCGTGCAGCGCGCCGTCGGGCACATGTTCAAAAAGCTCAAGCACCGCCGCCGCATCGAGGCCAGGGAGCAGATCTCCACGAACGACCGCGCGGTCATCGCCGCCACCGCCACCGGTTCCCCCCAGCGCATCGATGACGAGACCGCGGGCATCCCGATCAGCTCGGCCACCTCGGGTGCGAGCGCGGGCACCCTGCTCAAGGCGCGACCCTGCTACATCTGCAAGCAGAAATACACCCAGGTCGACGCGTTCTACCACCAGCTGTGCCCCGAGTGCGCGGCCTCGAGCCACACCAAGCGCGACGCCCGCACCGATCTGTCCGGTAAGCGCGCCCTGCTCACCGGTGGCCGGGCCAAGATCGGCATGTACATCGCGTTGCGCCTGCTGCGCGACGGCGCGCACACCACCATCACCACCCGCTTCCCCAACGACGCGATTCGCCGCTTCGCCGCCATGGAGGACAGCGCCGACTGGCTGCACCGGCTGCGCATCGTCGGCATCGACCTGCGCGACCCCGCGCAGGTCGTCGCCCTGGCCGACGACGTCGCCGCTCAGGGCCCACTCGACATCCTGATCAACAACGCCGCCCAGACCGTGCGCCGCTCCGCTGGTGCCTACAGCGCGCTGGTCGACGCCGAGAACTCCCCGCTGCCCGCGGGCGTGCTGCCGGAAATGGTCACCTTCGGCAAGACCATGCAGGCTCACCCG
The DNA here is from genome assembly GCF_036142455.1 of Nocardia salmonicida. Lineage (NCBI taxonomy): Bacteria > Bacillati > Actinomycetota > Actinomycetes > Mycobacteriales > Nocardiaceae > Nocardia > Nocardia salmonicida. The sequence continues at coordinate 1,986,527 of NZ_CP108014.1, read as the reverse complement.
ACCGCGCTCACCGCCTCGCTCACGCCGTCGCTGTCGGCGACCGATGTCGCCGAACTCGCGCTGGTCGCAGGCTCGGCCACCCCGGAACGGATCGCGGCGGGCGTGGCCATCGACGCAGGAGGCCTCGTCCCCGATCTCGCGCACACCAACAGTTGGGTGCAGACCGTCGGCGAGGTGGAGGCCACCGAACTGCTCGAGGTGCAACTGTGCAACTCGGTCGCGCCGTTCATCCTGGTGTCGCGATTGCGTCCGGCACTGGCCGCCGCGGCGGGCAGGCGCAAGTACGTGGTCAATGTCTCCGCGATGGAAGGCCAGTTCGGCCGCGGTTACAAGGGTCCGGGGCACCCGCACACGAATATGGCCAAGGCCGCGCTGAACATGCTCACCCGGACCAGCGCGCTCGAGATGTTCGAGGCCGACTCGATCCTCATGACCGCGGTCGACACCGGCTGGATCACCGATGAGCGCCCGCACTTCACGAAGGTCCGGCTGGCCGAAGAGGGCTTCCACGCTCCCCTCGATCTCGTCGACGGCGCCGCCCGCGTCTACGACCCGATCGTGCAGGGCGAGGACGGCATCGACCTCTACGGCTGCTTCCTGAAGGACTACCGGCCTTCGCCCTGGTGATTCAAGCGTTGCCGAACCGGAATGATGATCATGATTCCGACCGGCGAGCGGGTACATATTCTGAATAGGTGCCGTTCCGGGTGTTGGCCGATGTTCTCGCCGTCACTCACGTCGCGTTCATCGCGTACGTGGTCGTCGGCGGATTCCTCGCGTGGCGATGGCCTCGCACCATCGGCCTGCACGCGATGGCCGTGGCATGGGGTTTCGGCACCATCCTGATCGGCTTCCACTGCCCGCTCACCTACGCCGAGAACTGGGCGCGCAGGCGAGCCGGGGTGAGCGAGTTGCCCGAGGCGGGATTCATCGACCACTACCTGACCGGGGTGATCTACCCCGACAGCGCGCTCGGCCTGGTCCGCGCGCTCGTGGCGCTGGCGGTGCTCGTCTCCTGGCTCGGCTACGCGCGCCTGTACCAGCGCCGACTCAGTTCACGTGCTGTGTGATCTCCTGCGCCACCGCGGCGTGTTGTGCGTCGAGATAGAAGTGCCCGCCACCGAAGGTGCGCATGCTGAACGGCCCTGAGGTGACCGCACGCCACTGCTCGGCCTGGGCCACGGTGGTCGTGGGGTCCTCGGTGCTGACGAGCGCGACGACCGGGCAGCTCAGTAGCGGTCCCGGCCGATGCCGATAGGTCTCGACCGCCTGGTAGTCGGCGCGGACGGCGGGCAGTACCAGATCGGCGAGTCCCGGTTCGGTACGCAGTAGTCGCACCGGGGCCGGGTCGTTCGCCAGCCGCTCCAGGTCGTCGATGAGCGCGGCATCCGATGCCTGGTGCAGCCGGGCGGTTTCGACGAACTCCGGCGCGGGACGGCCGGACACGACAAGGGCGCGAACGGGTTGTCCGGCAGCGGCCAGTCGCAGCGCGGTCTCGTAGGCCACGGTGGCGCCCATGCTGTGCCCGAACAGCGAACGCGTCGCTGCGGGCCGACGCGCGATGTCGGCGGCGATCCGGTCGGCGAGCAGATGCAGGTCGGTGATCATCGGATCGCCCAGGCGGTCCTGTCTGCCGGGATACTGCACCGCTGTCACGTCGACGTCCGGGCCGATGTGTCGCGCCAACTCCCGATAGAAGGTCGCCGACCCACCGCCCGGCGGGAAGCACGTCAATCGCCCACCCGTCGCGGTACCCGGTCGCAGTACTCGAACCCACTCCGTCGCAGCCGTATTCACGCCCACATCACACTCCTCACCGTCATCACCGCAACTAGGCTGGTCGATGTGACCACCGCGCAGCAGCTCGTCCACGCCTACGAGACGGGACTGGGACTCCCACCGTCCGGCGACGCCGACGTGCCCGACCCCGGTGCGCGGTTGGCGGCCACCCTACCGGTGTGGGCGCTCGCGGCGGGTTCGGTCGCGGCGGCGAGCGCGGCCGCCAACCGCGTGCGGGCGGCGCACAGTCTGGCTGTCGGTCCGGTTCGCCTCGACGCCGACCGAGTGACCGGGGCGTTCAGCAGCGAACGGCTGTTCCGCCGAGGGGGCAGCGCACCCGAGTTCTTCGCGGAGCTGTCGGGCTTCTTCCGCACCGCCGATGGCTGGGTCCGCACCCACGCGAACTATCCACATCACCGTGAACGACTGCTGCGAGCGCTCGAACTCGCGGCAGACAGTGACGTCGCCCAGCTCACCGCCAGGGTGGGCGCGATGAAAGGCGCCGAGGTCGAAGACGCCGCCGCGGCCGCCGGTGCCATCGCCGCGCGAGTCCGCACCGAGGGCGAATGGGCGGACAGTCCGATGGGCCGCGCCGCTGCGACAGGTCCGTTGGTCGCCGTGGAGACACGTGACGCTCGCACGTCCACCGCACCGTGGCCGAGAGCCGCAGCTACCCCGGCTTCACTCGATCGGCACGCGGTCGATCGACTCGGCACCGCCTCCGCTTCGCCGACCGTCGAGCGACCGCTGACCGGCGTTCGCGTCCTGGACCTCACCCGTGTCCTCGCAGGCCCGGTCGCCACCCGAACGCTGGCCCTGCTCGGCGCCGACGTGCTCCGCATCGACCCACCGCAGCTGCCCGAGATCGACTGGCAATTCTCCGATACCTGCCAGGGCAAACGCTCCACGCTGCTCGACCTGGGCACCGACCTCGCGACCTTCGACGATCTCCTCGCCGCGGCGGACGTGCTGGTCACCGGTTACCGCCCGGGCGCGCTCGCCGCGGCCGGAGTCCGCGCGGCCCGACATCCAGGCTTGATCGAGGCATCCGTGTGCGCCTGGGGTACGAACGGACCGTGGGGTGCGCGCCGGGGGTTCGACAGCATCGTTCAGGCGGCATCGGGCATCGCGCTTCTCGAGGGCACACCGGGTCGTCCCGGCGCGCTACCCGCCCAGGCGCTCGACCACGGTTCGGGCTACCTGCTGGCCGCCGGTGTCATGGACGCCCTGCTGGCTCGCGCCGACGACGGGCTCGCCCGGACCGTTCGGGTTTCCTTGGCCCGCACCGCGTCCTGGCTCCTGAACGCGGACGACCGCTCCCCCGACCACACCGTCGCCACACCGCCCGAGGAGGCAGCGACCGTCACCCACGGCGAACTGATCACGGCCGCACCGGTTTTCGCCGAGTACGACGACTTCCGCTGGCCCGCACCACCGTACGGTTCGGCGCAGCCGTTCTGGGTCGAAGCGACCGACCACTACCACCCCGCGTGACGGCTAGCCCCGGTTATTTTCCGGCCAGCGCCGAGACCGCGGCCGTCAACTGATCCCCGTTGGCGACCACCTCGCCGGGATTCAGCAACCACAGCACCCCGAGCCCCTGGACGAGCACGAAGTACATCCGTCCGATGGCCGCGGCCTGGGTGGCGTCGAGTTCGGGGTGTGCCGCCTGGACGTTCGCGGCGAGGTCGTCGAACGCGCCGGATAGCTGGTCGCCGAGTTGCCCCCGCGCATCATCGGAGCGCACGATCCGCACGATGTTCTCCAGACTGGCCAGCATCGCCTCGTGGTTGTCGGCGAAGACCGCGGGCATTCCGTTCCAGAGCTGAGCGAGCCCTTCCAGTGGCGTTTTCCCCGCGCCGGCGGCGATCAGCCCTTCCATCGCGTCACCGATGGAGTTGCCGAGCGCCTCGCTCAACGCCTCGGTGACCAGGCGGTCCTTCGACCCGAAGTGGTAGCCGATCGCGGCCAGGCTCACCCCCGCCGCGGCGGCGATATCGCGCGCGGTCGCCTTCGCGACGCCGCGCTCCAGAATCACTTTGCGCGCCCCAGCCAGTAGATCTTCCCTGTTGCCCATGCTCAGCAGCCTACCCGATCGTCTTAGACGTTTGTTCTAGACAGACGTGCAAATCTCTGTTAGACATATGTCTAAGACATTCGTACATCAGACGGGAAACATCATCATGAGCATCACCAACCCCCTGCACGTTCTCGTCTCCGGCGGCGGTATCGCGGGCAACGCGGTCGCACTCCAGTTGCTGCGCAACGGCATTCGCACCACCGTCGTCGAGCGCGCCGCGGTCCCCCGTCCCGGCGGCCAAGCCGTCGATCTGCGTGGCCCGAGCAAGGAGGCCGCACAGCGGATGGGCCTGATGGCGGGCATCGCCGAGTACCAGCTCGACGAGCGCGGGATGTCCTACATCGACGGCGACGGCAAGATCTACGCCCGGATGGCGATGGAGGACTTCGACGGCCAGGGTGCCGTCGCCGAAATCGAGATCACCCGTGGCGATCTCAATCAGGTCCTCCTCGACGCGCTGGCCACCGCCGACAACGGCCGGCTCGACTACCGCTACGGCGAATGGATCGACAAGATCGTCCAGGACGACGCCGGCGTGGACGTCACCTTCGCCTCCGGGTCCACCGAGCGATTCGACCTGGTCATCGGCGCCGACGGTATCCACTCGGCGACCCGCCGACTCGTCTTCGGACCCGAGGAGAAGTTCAGCACCAACCTCGGCGGGTACGGCGCCTTCTTCACCATGCCGAAGCCGGCCGATGTGGAGCCCGGTTGGTTCAGCATGCGCCTGGTGCCCGGCGCCATGCTCGGCATCCGCCCCGACGGCGACCCGGCCACCGCCAAGGCGATCATCACCATGCGCACCGAGGTCGACCCGGCGCTGCGCCGCGATCCCGACGCCCAGCGAGCACTCATCACCGAGACGATCGGCGACGCCGGCTGGCACGCCCCGGCGGTCCTCGCCGCGATGGACTCCACGCCCGACTTCTACTTCGACGAGATCGCCCGCGTCGACGTGCCCGAGCTGTCCATCGGCCGGGTGACGCTGATCGGCGACGCGGGCTACTGCGGCTCCCCACTGACCGGCATGGGCACCGCGATGGCCATCGTCGGCGCCTATGTGCTGGCCGCCGAAATCGCCGCCACGCCAGACGATCTGGCAGGCGCGCAACAGCGCTACCAGGACAAGATCTCGCCGTTCCTGGACAAGGCCAAGGAGATCCCCGGCGGCGGTATGGCGATGATGATCCCCAAGTCCCCGCTGTTGACCCGGCTCGCCAAGGCGAACGTGCGACTCATGATGTCTCGCCCGATGCGTCCGCTGACCAAGAAGATCTTCTTCGGCCACACCGAAGAATTCGCCCTGCCGACCTACTGATCCCACCCACAGACTGGCCGCGGACCCGGTGAGGTCCGCGGCTACTCTCGATGACGTGCCGCAGAAGATCATCCTCGACGTCGATACCGGGATCGACGACTCCCTCGCCATTCTCTACCTGCTGGCCTGCGACGACGCCGAGATCATCGGCATCGCCGCGACCGCGGGCAACGTGGACGGGGCACAGGTCGCGGCGAACACCCTGGCGATGCTCGACCTGGGCCGGGCACCCGAGATCGAGGTGGCGCTCGGCGCGGCCGAACCGCTGGCCGTCCCCTTGCGCACCACCGAGGACACCCACGGTCCGCAGGGCCTCGGGTACGCCGAACTGCCCGTCTCGCCGCGCTCGCTGTCGTCGCGGTCGGCGGCCCAACTCTGGGTCGACCTGGTTCGCGCCGATCCCGGGGAGGTGACCGGCCTGTGCACCGGGCCGTTGACCAATCTGGCACTGGCCCTGCGCATCGAACCCGAACTGCCGCGCCTGCTGCACCGTCTGGTCATCATGGGCGGCGCGTTCAACCATCCGGGCAACACGACCCCGACCAACGAGTGGAACATCCACGTCGACCCCGAAGCGGCCAAAGAAGTGTTCGACGCATTCTCTGCGGCACCGCCGGACCGTAGACCGCTGGTCTGCGCACTGGACATCACCGAGTCCATCGAGATGGTCCCCGAACACCTCGAACTGCTGGCGCGGGCGGCGCACAGCGCACCGATCGAGCAGGTCGACGCGGACGATCCCCCCGAATTCCGTTCGGCGGCGAGCAATCCGATCATCCGCTATCTCACCGACGCGGTGCGGTTCTATTTCGACTTCCACCACCAGTACGACCTGGGCTACCTGGCACACATGCACGACCCGTTCGCCGCCGCGGTGGCACTCGACCCGACCCTGGCGACCACTCGCCCTGCCACCGTCGACGTGGAACTGGCGGGCACCATCACCCGCGCCACCACCGTCGCCGACTGGGCGGGCATGTGGGGCCGAGAACCCAACGCCGACATCGCGATCCGCACCGACCCCGCCGTTTTCTTCGAACGCCTCGTCACTCGCGTCGGCGCCCTGGCCCGCCGCCTCTACCCGGAGCAGTCATGACCGTAGACACTGTTGCCTATCTCGCCGACTTCCGCGCCCGCTACCACCTGCCCGCGATCGTCGATGTCCACACCCACTTCATGCCCGATCAGGTGATGCGTAAGGTCTGGGCCTATTTCGACGCCGCCGGGCCGCTGACCGGTCGACCGTGGCCGATCACCTATCGCGACGACGAACAGGTGCGCCTGAAAACCTTGCGCGACTTCGGCGTCCGCGCGTTCACCTCACTGGTGTACCCGCACAAGCCGGAGATGGGCGCCTGGCTCAACGACTGGACCGCAGAGTTCGCCGCCCGCACCCCCGAGTGCCTGCACACGGCCACCTTCTACCCCGAGCCGGACGCGCCACGCTATGTCCGCGAGGCGATCGACAACGGCGCGCGAGTGTTCAAGGTGCACATCCAGGTCGGCGCGTTCTCGCCCTTGGACCCCCTGCTCGACCCGGTGTGGGCGATCCTCGCCGAATCCGGCACACCCGTTCTCATCCACTGCGGATCCGGTCCCGCCCCCGGCGAATTCACCGGACCCGCTCCCATCGCCGAACTCCTGCGGCGCTTCCCGACCCTGCGCTTGATCATCGCGCACATGGGAACCCCCGAATACAGCGAGTTCCTCGATCTGGCCGAGCAGTACCCGCTGCTCTATCTCGACACCACCATGGTGTGGACCGACTTCAGCGAAGGCGGTGCGCCCTTCCCGCCCGCCGAACGAGAACGCCTGCGCCGCTTCGCCGATCGCATCCTGTTCGGCAGCGACTTCCCCAACATCCCGTATCCCTACGCCGAGGCGGTGGCCGCGCTGGAGCGCCTCGACCTCGGTCCGGACTGGCTGCGTAAGGTCTGCCACGACAACGCCGTGCGGTTGTTCGAGCTCGACTGATCAGGCGGGGATACCCATCCCGTCGGCCAGCAGCGGCCACGAGTTCTTGAAGGCCTTCTGCCAGTAGCCCCAGGAGTGGGTGCCCTGGGTCGACACGTCGAAGGTCGCGGGGATGTCGAGTTCGTCCAGCCGCCGCTGCAGGTTCTTGGTGCACCACTGGGTGGTGGCCTCGATGACGCCGCCGATGACGATCTGGTTGGCCAATCCGACCGGCCCCCAGGTGACCAGATGCGAGTCGCCGGGCTTGTCGAATTCGCCGGGCAGACCGTTGCCGTTGGACACGTAGAGCTTCGTCCCGCGCAGACCTTCGGCGTTCACGACGGGATCGTTGGCTGCCCAGGCCGGATCGCCGGGAGGTCCGTACATGTTCGACGCGTCACCGCCGCCGGTCCCGACGACGACATTGACGAACTGCCTGCCCACCGGGTCACTGATCTGGGCGCAGCCGCTGTAGGCGGCGACCGAGCGGAACAGTCCCGGCTTGGCGATCGCGAGTTGCAGGACGGAGGTGGCCGTCATCGAGTTAGCCGCGATCGCGTTCTTGCCGGTCGTCGCGAACATCGTGTCGACGACGGTGGGCAGTTCGTCGAGGAAGAAGGTGCGCCACTTGTTCACGCCCAGCATGGGATCGGGCTCGCGCCAATCGGTGTAGTAGCTCCACGCACCGCCCACGGGCATCACCACGTTGACGTCCTTGCCTGCCAGGAAGTCCACCACGTCGGTGTTCTGCTCCCAGGTGGCGGTGTCCTCACCGCCGCCCGCGCCGTTCACCAGATACAGCGACGGCCGCGGCACCGACGTGTCGCCGGGCCGTTGCACTTTGACGGAGACTTCGCGACCCATGGCCGCGGAGTGGATCCGCACCGTCACCTGCCGACCGTCGACAGCGGTGACCTCGGCCCGCGACCCTTCGCTGGTCACGACTGGATTCACCACCGCCACAGCGGCTTCCGGACCCTGTGCGTGCACCTCGCCCGCGCTGATCATCGTCGAGCACACCGCGACGAGCACCGCCGAGACCGCACTGCGGCACTTCATCGATCCAACCTCCACACCGAAACAGACCGCTCAGTGCGGTCGATCACAGTATCGGGCTAGATCACATCGCTGTTACCGTCCTCATACCATTTCGTCACCAACAGCCCGCTGTGATTGGTCACTGTCACAATCCGGCCCGGGCGATCAGCCGGTGATCTTGGACGCGTAGACAGCGAGCCGAATGCGGTTGTCGGTGCCCGTTTTGTCGAGCAGGTTGGCGACGTGGCTCTTCACGGTGCTCACGCCGAGATGGAGCTGGTCGGCGATCGCCTGATTGCCGTGCCCGGCGCCGACCAGGCGCAGAACGTCGAGTTCACGAGGTGTCAGATCGGCAGGCAGGGATGGCGTTTCGGGGGCCGATTGCGCTGCGAGAGCCCGTCCGACCAGTCGACGCAGGAGCACGGGCGAGAACAGCAGATCACCGTCCACCGTGCGCCGGATCGCGTCGAGCAGCACAGCGGGCTCGGTGTCTTTGACGAAATAGCCCGCGGCCCCGGCCGATAGCGCGGGGAACAGGTGTTCGTCGTCGTCGAAGGTGGTGAGCACGAGCACTTTCGCGCGCGGTGACGAGGCGAGGATCTGCCGGGTCGCCGCGACACCGTCCAGTCCGGGCATGCGCAGATCCATGACGACCAGATCGGGGGTCAGCTCGGCGTGCAGTCGCACCGCTTCGACGCCGTCGGCCGCCTCCCCGACGACGACGAGATCGGTGGTGTCCTCGATGAGCATCCGCAGGCCCGCGCGCACGAGACGCTGATCGTCCACCAGCAAGACTGTGATCACGACGCCTCCACTCCCCTTGTACTGTCCGGCAGCCAGGCGCGCACCGTCCAACTCTCGTCGTCGGCGCCCGTGCCGACCGTGAGGGTGCCACCCGCGAGTTCGGCGCGCTCGCGCATCCCGACGATGCCGTGTCCCGCGACGGCAGTCGCTTCGCGAGCGCCGCTGACGACTTCGATGGTGATCCCGTCGTCGTGTCTGCCGATCCGGAATCGCACCGGCACACCGTGATCGGCGTGCTTCATCACGTTGGTCAGTGATTCCTGTACCAGCCGTAGCAGAGTGAGCCTGCTGATCGCGTCGAGCCCGCCGAGGTCGGCATCGACTTCGGCCTCCACGGCGAACCCGGCGGCACGAGCCCGGGTGAGCGCGGCGTCGATTTCGGTCGCCACCGCGTCGGTGTCGACCAGGGCGACGGTGCCCAGGGCCGGATCACGCAGGGCGGCGAGCAGCCTGCGGATGTCGGCGAGCGCGTCGGCCGCAGTGCCACGGACGTCGTCGAGGACAGCGACGATGCGCGGATCGGCTTCTCGCACAACATGTCCGGCCACCGAGATCCGCAGGATGATCGAGGCCATGTGGTGGGCGACCACGTCGTGGAGTTCTCTGGCCAGTGCGGCGCGCTCGTCGAGACGGGTCCGCGCTTGCGCCTCGACAGCGCGCAGTCGCAGATTCCGCGCCAGGTCACGCTGTCCGCGCAGGTACAGCCCGAGCAGCAACGGCAACCCCACATACGCCGCGGCCTCGACGAGGGTGGACGCCCGCCCGATCGAGGTGTCGTGCAGACCGACCCGCCCGAGCGTCACGGCGGCTGCCCATCCCGCGGTCGCCACCGCCACGATCGACCACCGGTGCGTGCGCGCCACCACATCGACCAAGGCCACCGCGCCGAGGTAGGGCACCAGGCCGGAGACGCCCCAGGCCTCCGTGCGCAGCATCGGTACGGCCAGTGCCGACAGCACCAGCGATACCGCCAGCGGCCATCGTGATCCGGCCGCGAATACCACGGCCGCGGTCATCGCCAGCAGCCAGTAGTGCGCGGGCACGCGGTACTGGTCCGGGTAGGTGCTGGCCAGCAGCACCACCGGGATCAGCGCCAGCGGCAGCCACCGCAGCAGCCCGCGCAGGTCGCGGCGGGCACGGATGTCGATCACGCCCCCACGGTAGGCGACCGAGCGGTTCGGACCGCACCAGTAGGCGGTCGGCGCGTCCGCGCGGGAGAGGACCGAGCGGCTCGAACTACCACGCGACCGGCATGTCCGCAAGGGCCGTGCGGGCGGAATCCGGTGGGCCCGATCCGGCTGTTCGGCGGAGTCGCTGCCGCCGTCATCGCACCAAGCTGGAGGCTCCCGCACAGAAGGAGCGCATGTGGTCTCGCGACGAGGATTTCTCACCGGTCTTGCCCTCACACCGGTGGTGTTCGCGGCCGGGTGTTCGATTCGCCCGTCGACACCTGGTCCGGGCACCGGCTCGACCCGCCCGCTACCTATCCCGCCGCTGGCCGCCGCTGCCGTCGGAGCGGACGGCGTCCGCCGGTTCACGCTGCGGGCGCAGGCAGGCACCACCGAGATGATCCAGGGCAAGCGGACCCCCACCTGGGGCTACAGCGGGTCCGTTCTCGGGCCGACGGTGCGCGCTCGACGCGGCGAGAAGGTCGCCTTCACCATCACCAACGATCTGCCCGAGCCCACCTCGGTGCACTGGCACGGCATGCACCTGCCCGCGAAGTTCGACGGTGGTCCCCACCAGATGATCGGGCCGGGCGCGGTGTGGGCGCCGACATGGACGGTGCAGCAGCAGGCCGCGACGCTCTGGTACCACCCACATCCACACGGCGCGACCGAAAAGCATGTCCACCGTGGGCTTTCCGGCTTCTTCCTGATCGACGACGATGCGGCGGACGCGCTGGACCTGCCGAAAGACTATGGGGTCGACGACATTCCGTTGGTGATCCAGGATCGCCGGTTCACTGCCGACGGTGCGCTCGACGAATCCGACGCCACCGATGTCGGCCTGCTCGGCGACACGATTGTCACCAACGGCATCGCCGACGCCCACCTGTCGGTCACCACCGACCGCGTCCGGTTGCGCATCCTCAACGGCTCGTCGGGCCGCCTCTACAACCTCGCCTTCGGTGACGGCAGAGCGTTCCAGCTCATTGCCACCGACGGTGGCCTGCTCCCGAAACCTTTTTCCGCGAACCGGATTCAGCTGAGTCCCGGTGAACGTGTCGAGGTGGTGGTCTCCGTTGGTGCGGGCGAGAACGTCACGTTACGGTCCCTGCCGATCAGCGAGCGCGCGGGCATCGACCGCGCCACCGAGTTCGGCTTCGACGACACCTTCGACATCCTGACACTGCGTGCCGCCGAATCCCTGCGACCTTCTGCCGCGCTGCCCACGACGCTGATCCCGATGCGTGCTCTCGCCGCCGCGACCGCCCCACCGACCCGCTCGTTCGACCTGCAATGGTTCATGATCAACAACCGCCGCATGGACATGAACCGCATCGACATGAGCATTCCCGTCGATACCACCGAAGTCTGGACGGTTCGCAACAAGGACAACTGGCCGCACAACTTCCACGTCCACGACGTCCAATTCCAGATCCTCGCCGTCGACGGAACACCGCCTCCCCCAGCCCTTTCCGGCTGGAAGGACACCGTCTACACCGCCCCCGACACCACCTATACCCTCGCCATGCACTTCGCCGACCACACCGATCCCACCTATCCGTACATGTACCACTGCCACCTCCTCCACCACGAAGACCAGGGCATGATGGGCCAATTCCTGGTCCTGGCCCCTGGTCAGCAACCCGCTCCGATGCAGATGGACATGGGCGCGATGGGCCACGGCTGAAGCCGCGTTTCGATGCGTCATCGCTTCACCGATCGCTGATCGTGGCTACAGTCGAGTCATGGGCATCGAGTGTTCTGGCATCGTCGCAACACCCCGGGCCGACGTCTTCGCCTGGTTCGCTCGTCGCGGAGCGTTCACGCGATTGGCTCCGCCGTGGCAACCGGTCACCCTGCTCGACGAGGCCGATTCGCTGGCCACCGGGCGCGCGGTGCTCGGTCTTCCCGGCGGGCTGCGCTGGGTCGCCGCGCACGACCCCGAGCAGTATCACCCACCGGAGCGGTTCGCCGATGCCGTCGCGGCGGACGGACCGGCCTCGTTGCCGGTCTCGCGCCTGCTGCCGTGGCGGCACGTCCACGAGTTCGCCGAGATCGACGACGCGCACACCCGGGTCATCGATCGGGTGCAGACCCCGATTCCGGAGTCGCTCTTGCGGCCGATGTTCGACTACCGCTACCGCCAGCTGACCAATGATCTGGCCGCCCACCTGCGTGCGAGCCAGTCCGGCTGGCAACCGTCGACGATCGCGATCACCGGCGCGTCGGGGCTCGTCGGCTCCGCGTTGAGCGCCTTCCTCAGCACCGGCGGGCATCGCGTCGTGCGCTTGGTCCGCCATGACGCGCGTCATCCCGACGAACGACAGTGGGACCCCGCCGCACCCGCCGCCGACCTGCTCGCCGACGTCGACGCCGTGGTTCATCTGGCCGGGGCATCCATCGCGGGCCGGTTCACCGCCGCGCACCGGCGAGCGGTGGCCGACAGCCGCATCGAGCCGACCCGGCGACTCGCCGAACTCGCCGCCGGCTCGGGGGTCGACACCTTCGTGAGCGCTTCGGCCATCGGCTACTACGGATACGACCGCGGCGAGCAGACGCTGACCGAGCAGTCCGAGCGCGGTGACGGGTTTCTGGCCGATGTGGTCGAGCAGTGGGAGGACGCCTGCGAGCCCGCCGCGGTGGGCGGAGTCCGTGTCGTGCGGGTGCGCACCGGCATCGTGCAGTCTCCGCGTGGCGGCACCCTACGGTTGCTGCGACCGCTGTTCAGCGCCGGGCTCGGTGGGCGGATCGGGGACGGCCGACAGTGGTTGTCGTGGATCGGTATCGACGATCTCGTCGACGTCTACCATCGCGCGCTGTGGGACGATACCCTGCGCGGACCGGTCAATGCTGTTGCGCCGCAGGCGGTTCGCAACAGCGATTACACCCGGGTGTTGGCACGAGTGCTCCATCGTCCCGCGCTGCTGCCGGTCCCGAGTTTCGGTCCGGCCATCCTTCTCGGCAGACAGGGATCGCGGGAACTCGCCGAGGCTAATCAGCGGGTGACGCCGACCCGGCTGACGGAGGCCGGGCACACCTTCCGTACCGAGGGCTTGGAGGAGACGCTGCGGCATCTACTCGGGCGAACCGCGAGCTGACAGAGCCCGGCGCCAGTCGTCAGCATCGAGCGACAGCGGTCGGCGGGGTCCGACCACCACCTGCCAGCCGTGCCGCCTCGAACGCATCGACTGCGCATCGTTGACCCGTCGACACCGAGCCCAACGCGGCAGATCCGGCAATATTCAGCACAGGGCATCGACCGCGAGTGCGAGTCCGCCGATCCGCTCGACCGTCTCCGGCAGCATCACGACCTCCCACCCCGGCCCACCGACGAGCACCCGCGCGCCTGCCCCCGCACACGCCAGCACCGCCGAGGTCAACGCGGTCGACTCCCGTTGCGACCACAGCAACACCGAGGCCCCGCTCGGATGCCTGGCGAGCGCGTCGGACAGCGCGACCGTCGGCACGTCGGCGCCCAGCATGCGCGCACCGACACCGGCCTGAGCCAGGGCGGCACGCAACACATCGAGCGGGAGCGAATGCGTTTCACCGCTGGTGCACGCGAGCAGCACGGGCGCGCTGCTCTGCGCCGGTTTCACCTGCTGCATGACTGCCGCGATCGACCACGACAGCAGGTGCTCGACGTCGATGCAGCCCTCACCGCCGCCCTGCCGCGCGACGACATCGGCGAAGGCGGGGCGGCACAGGGTCTCCCAGGTCTGGACAACGCCGTGCGCCCGCACGTGCGCGTCCAGATGCGCGCACACGGTGGTGGTATCCAGTGCGAACGCCGCGTCGAGCAGGCCGGCGCGGTCACCGAGCACCGGCGCGGGCCCACGAGCCGCCGCTGCGGCCCCGGCCGGACTCGCGCCGCCGCCGATGAGCTCGAGCATGTGCTCGAGCACGGCGATATCGGTGTCGGAGTAGAGGCGATGGCGGCCGGGCCGATCCTGGGCGGGACCGATGCCGTAGCGGCGGTTCCAGCTCCGCAGGGTCGCGGTCGGGATGCCGAGACGATCGGCCACCGCGCGCACCGTGAATCCGGCCGCGGCGGATTCGGGAGCAAAACCGGCGGACATCGTTTCATTCTGCCCGCAATGGCATGACCGGCGCGTCACGACCCGTCCTCCGCGCGTCGGCGGCGTACGCTGCCCGCCGAATCGACCTCCCACCGAACCGACTATTTCATGCATCAATAATGCATCGTTTGCTGCTAGCATGGTGAGAACACCACCAACCCGCGAGGAGTTCCTGTGCGCACCCGTCTCGGCCCGTGGACCACCACCCTGCTGATCGCCGTCGGCCTCTCCGTCACGGGCGCCGCCACCGCAGCCGCGCAACCGCCCGCGCCGGTACCTCGTCTCGAGCTCGACCGCTATCTCGGCGAATGGCATCAGCTCGCGGCGGTACCGCAGCCGTTCAACCTCAATTGCGCGCGGGATACCACCGCGACCTACACCCTCGACCCGGCCGGCGACGTCGGCGTCTTCAACCGCTGCCACACCTGGACCGGCGGCGTCGACGAGATCCGTGGCACCGCGACGGTGAACGACCCGGCCACCAACGCGCAACTGCACGTGAGCTTTCCGGGTGTTCCCGGCCAGGACGGGCTTCGAGGAGACACCAACTACATCGTGACCGCGCTCGGCCCGGACTATTCGTGGGCTCTGGTCACCTCGCCGAGCAGGCTGTCCGGTTTCGTCCTCTCCCGCACTCCGGCACTCGACGATGCCACCTGGCAGCAGATCGACGAGGCGATCAGGATCGCCGGTCAGGACCCGTGCATCTATCTCACCTCACCCACGACCGGTGGACGCGAGGGCGTGGCGCCCCTCTGCGCACGATGAGCGTCGCCATCGCCCTGTTCACCCGCGACCTGCGCGTGCACGACAACCCGGTGCTCACCGCGGCCGCGCGCGATACCGACCAGGTGGTGCCGCTGTTCGTCGTCGACGAGGCGCTGGTGCCCGATCGCTGCCCGCCCAATCGCGCGCACTTCCTCGCCGCCGCATTGGCCGAACTCGACAAGGAACTGCGCGCACTCGGCGGCACACTCGTCGTGCGCCGCGGCGCGGTGATCGACGAAGTCGAGCGAGTGGTGAAGGAAACCGGCGCCGCGAGCGTGCACCTGGCCGAGGATGTCAGCCGCTACAGCAGCAAGCGCGAGAAGGCGCTGCGCCAGATCCCCGACATCACCGTGGTGTGCCATTCCGGTTCCGTCACAGCCACTTCCGCCGAGTTGGTCCCGTCGACGGGACGCGATCATTTCGCGGTTTTCACCCCGTACTTCCGGCGCTGGAGCGCGGCACATCACCGCACCCCACTGGCGGCGCCGCGATCACTGGCGGTGCCGACGATCCGGAGTGAGGCGCTGCCACAAGCGCAGAATCTGAGCTCGGGAGAGCCGTCGCCCCGGTTGCAGGTCGGTGGGGAGTCCACCGGGCGGGCCCTGCTGCAGGACTGGCTCGACGGCCCGATCGTCGACTATGCCCGCGACAACGACTTTCTCGCCGCCGATGCCACCTCCCGGTTGTCGCCGTATATCCACTTCGGATGCGTCTCGCCCACCGAGGTGGTGAGCCGGGTCGATACGTCGACCGAAGGCGGACTCGCCTTCGCCCGGCAGCTGGCCTGGCGCGACTTCCACCACCAGGTGCTCGCCGCCCGCCCCGATGCCGCCTGGTCGGACTACCGCACACGCGTGAACGCCGGCCCCGACGACGAAAAAGCCGTCGCCGCTTGGCGAGACGGGCGCACCGGCTACCCGATCGTCGACGCGGGCATGCGGCAACTGCGCGCCGAGGGCTGGATGCCGGGGCGAGCGCGCTTGATCGCGGCCAGCTTCCTCGCCAAGTCGCTCCATCAGGACTGGCGGGTCGGCGCGGCACATTTCCTGCGCTGGCTCGTCGACGCCGACCTCGCGAACAACCAGCTCAACTGGCAGTGGGTCGCGGGCACCGGCACCGACACCCGGCCCAACCGGGTTCTCAACCCCCTGCGGCAGGCCGACCGCTACGACCCCGACGGCGTCTACGTGCGGCGCTGGCTGCCCGAGTTGGCGCATCTGCCCGGCGCGAGCATTCACCGTCCGTGGCGCGAGAACGTCGCTGCGGCAGACTATCCCGCGCCGATCATCGATTGTGTCGGCAGCTAGCGCGATGTCGAGGAAATCACTTCGGCTCGCGACCAGTCCGAGCCACCGAGCCTGCCGAACTCCGTTGCGTCCAGAACCTGTGCGGCACTTCGCCGCCTCGACGGAAGTGACGGAAACACCATGCGATCTCTGCCAAGAACTCTCGTTGCGGCGATGCTCCTCGGCTCGGCCCTCGGCCTCGCGGCCTGTTCCGACGACAACTCGAGCACCACCGCCGCCTCGTCCTCCGCCGCGCCGATGACGTCGGCACCGGCCGCGACCACCGGCGCGTCCGCAGCCTCCGCGGACCTGGTCGGGCCCGGGTGCGCGGCATACGCCGCCCAGGTTCCCAGTGGACCCGGCTCGGTCAGCGGGATGGCCCAGGAACCGGTCGCCGTCGCCGCGTCCAACAACCCGATGCTCACTACCCTGGTTTCGGCGGTCTCGGGCAAACTCAATCCCGAGGTCAACCTGGTGGATACGCTCAACGGCGGTCAGTTCACCGTTTTCGCGCCCGTCGACTCGGCATTCGCGAAAATCGATCCGGCCACGATCGAGTCGTTGAAGACCGATTCGGCTACGCTCACCTCGATCCTCACCTATCACGTGGTGCCGGGCCAGATCGCGCCGCAGAACATCGCGGGCACACACAAGACGGTCCAGGGCGCCGACGTCACGGTCAGTGGCTCGGGTAACACGATCAAGGTCGCCGACGCGAACGTCATCTGCGGTGGCATCCGCACCGCCAACGCCACCGTGTACATGATCGACAGCGTGCTCATGCCGCCTGCGGCATGATGTCGACGATGGTCGCGCCGGCGCTCAGTCCAGCGTCACTGCAGAAATATCTCGGCGACGCCCATCCGAACCCGAAGGCAGGCCGAAATCCCTCTCATGCTGATTCAAGCAGGGACCACACGATGACGGCCCGGCCCGGCTCCTCACCGATCCGCCTGCGATCGGTGACCGAGCCGGCTCCGGCCTGCCCGGCGGGCGCCCAGCGCGACTATGCCGTGCAAGCGCGACTGGTCACCTTGCTCGACGATGTCGCGGCAGGTGACCGGTCGGCCTTCGCCGAGTTCTACCGGGCCACCAGCCCGCGGGTGTTCGGGCTCGCGCTCCGTGTGGTGCGCAACCACGGCGCCGCCGAGGACATCGCCCAAGAGGTGTTCCTCCAGGTCTGGTCGCTGGCCGGGCAGTACGACGCGGCCAAGGCCAGCCCGATCGGCTGGCTGATGATGCTCACCCACCGGCGCGCGGTCGACCGGGTACGGGCCGAGCAGTCGGCCACCCGTCGCGACATCGTGTTCGGTCACGCCCACCTCGGCTGCGACCACGACATCGTGGCCGAGGAGGTCACTCAGCGACTCGACGAGCAGTCGGTGCTGGACTGTCTCGAGACCATGACCGAGCTCCAACGTGAAGCGGTGGCGCTGGCGTACTACGGCGGCCGCACCTACGTCGAGGTCTCCGAGACCCTGGCGGTGCCGTTGCCGACAGTGAAGAGCCGGATCAAAGACGGCTTGAAGCGGCTCGAGAATTGTTTGACCGGAGGTGGTTCCCGATGAGCGAGACCGATCGGCGAACGCCCTGGTCGTGGATCGACGAGGCCTACCCGTATGCCATCGACGCGCTGGATCCCGCGCAGCGACAGGCGCTCGACGACTGGCTGGAGGCCGCCGGACCCGACCGGGTGGCCGAATTCCAGACCGTCGTTCGTCGCATCCAGGAGACCATGGCGGAGCTGACCGTGTTCGACTCGGTCCCGCCACCGGCGCGACTCGAATCCGCGCTGATGCGGGCACTGGACCGCCACGACCCCCAGATACATCCGCTCGCGCGGCATCGCGCGCTCGGCAAGCGGTGGCAGCTGCGGTGGTTGACCGTCGCCGCCGCGGCGATCGTGGCGGTCGGCGCCGGCGTCGGCATCGCGGTGGTGATGGAGCGCGCGGACGACGGCACGGGAGCCGTCACCGCACAGCAGGTGCTCGACCAGCCCGACAGCGTGGAGTCCTCGGTCGCCGTACCCGGCGGCGGCGCGATGACGGTGTATCAGTCGAAGTCCCTCGGCGCCGCCGCGGTGTCGTTCGACGATATGCCCGCGCTGCCCGCCGATCGCAGCTACCAACTGTGGCGGCTGACAGGCGAGAGCGACCCGCCGACATCGGTGGCGGTGATGGACGGTCAGACCTCGGTCGTCACCGCTGTCGACCACGCCGACACCCTCGCGGTCACCGTCGAGCCCGCCGGTGGTTCGCCCGGGCCGACCACTTCCCCGATCGTCAGCATGATCGTCGGCTGACCCGCTTCGGCGGGCCGTGCCGACACTCGAAACACCAGGAGTGACAGCATGGTTCGCCGACTAGGTTTCACCCATCGTCATCCGGGCCGTCTCGCCGCGGCAGCCGCCGCGACGGCCGCGGCAGCGCTCGTCCTCGGGGTCGGACACCTCGTCGCCGTGTTCGTCGATCCGGCCTCTTCTCCCTTTTTCGTCCTCGGTGCCACCGTGGTCGATCACACACCGAAGTGGTTGAAAGACAACGCCATCCGCTGGTTCGGGGCTAACGACAAGGTGGCTCTGGCCGTCACGATGGGCCTGGTGATGGCGGTGGCTGCCGCGATGATCGGTCTGGTGGCCCGCCGCAGCCTGGCCTCGGCGGCGGGCCTGCTGGGCGCGCTCGGTGTAGTTGTGGCGGGCTTGGCCCTGCTCCGCCCTACTGCCACACCGCTTTTCGTTGTCCCATCGGTGGTCGGGGCGATGGCCGGGATCGCGGCGCTGTGCGCGCTGTTCCTCGTGCCGTCGGAGGGCGCCCAGCAGGCGGGGCCGACGCGGCGCGGCTTCCTGCTCGCGCTGACGGCGGTGGCCGCAGGAGCCGCGGCGGCGGGTGCGGCGGGGCGGGTCATCGGTACCCGACTGCGCGACATCACTGCCGACCGGGCGGCTTTCGTGCTCCCCCGGGTCGCGGATCCGGCCCTGCCGGTCACCGCCGAGATGGACCGAGCGATTCCCGGACTCACTCGATTCATCACCCCCGCAACGAATTTTTACCGGGTCGACACCGCGCTACAGCTCCCGTCGTTGACCCGCGCGCAATGGCGGCTACGCATCCATGGGATGGTGGACCGCGAAATACGTCTCGACTTCGACGAATTGAGCGCCAGGCGCGCCGTCGAGTCGCTCATCACGCTCACCTGCGTGTCCAACGAGGTCGGTGGTGATCTCGCAGGCACCGCGCTGTGGACCGGATATCGTCTGTCCGATCTGCTGGCCGAGGCGGGCCCTTCCGCCGACGCCGACATGATCCTGTCGCGCAGCATCGACGGATTCACCGCGGGAACACCACTGGCTGCCGTGCGCGGCAACCCCGACGCCCTGCTCGCCGTCGCGATGAACGGCGAAGCGCTGCCCGTCGCCCATGGCTACCCGGCCCGCATGATCGTGCCCGGCCTCTACGGCTACGTCTCGGCCACCAAATGGGTTGTCGACCTGGAACTCACCCGATTCGACCGCGCCGAGGCGTACTGGACCCAACGCGACTGGGCGCCGCGGGCACCGGTCAAGACCGCGTCCCGGATCGATGTCCCGGCAGCCTTCGCCCACCTCGACGCCGGAGCCGTGACCGTGGCCGGCGTCGCCTGGGCCCAGGGCCGCGGGATCAGCGCCGTGGAGATCCAGGTCGACGACGGCCCGTGGCAGCCAACCACACTCGCCACGGCCTACTCCCTCGATACCTGGCGCCAATGGACCTGGACCTGGGATGCCTCGCCGGGCACCCACTCTCTTCGCGTGCGCGCGGTCGATGCCACCGGCGAGGTCCAGACCGACGCCAGAGCCACCCCGTTCCCCGACGGCGCGACAGGCAGGCATTCGCGCGTTGTCATGGTGCGGTGAGATAGTTCACCAGGGCGTCGACGAGCCGAGGGTGCCTTTCTCACGCTGGGCGCCGGTGTCGAATCCGTCCACGCGCGACGAGTCGGATCGGCCAAGGCCCGAAGACCCCTCGGTTCGGTTGCGTCCGCGTCGGCCACCGTGGGATGCTGCGCAACGATCGAAGAGAGCGAGGTGAAACGATGGTCGACGACCCTCACGTCTCATCGACTCGCCTCGCGCCCCGGCGCAGCATCGGGGCCGTGGTATCAGGCTCTCCGCTGCTGTCGCGCGGTAGACGCCGGGCGCAAGTCGTCCCCAAACCCTCGGTCCCGACCGCGCGCGCCATCATCGACTGCGCCGCCTACGTCGACGGCAACCGTCTACCCGGCCGATTCACCCCCGAGACCGCCCTGGCCGAAATCCGCGCGCGCGGTACCGGTTTCGTGTGGATCGGCCTCTTCCAGCCCGACCTGCGGCAGATGGGCGAGGTCGCCGAGACATTCGGCCTGCACGAGCTCGCCGTCGAGGACGCCGTCACCGGCAGACAGCGCCCGAAATTCGAACGCTACGACGACACCATGGTCACCGTGATGCGCACCGTCGCCTATGTCGAGCACGATATGCACATCGTCAGCGAGATCGTGCAGACCGGCGAGATCATGGTTTTCCTCGGCGCCGATTTCGTCGTGGCGGTCCGCCACGGCGAACACAACGAACTCACCGCGGTCCGGCACCGGCTCGAGACCGAACCCGATCGCCTCGCACTCGGCCCCGGCGTAGTGCTGCACGCGATCGCCGACCACGTCGTCGACACCTACATCGATGTCACCCAGGCGGTCGAGTTCGATGTCGAGTCCATGGAAGAGGAGCTGTTCAGCCCGCGCAGCAAACTCCCCATCGAGGCGATCTACCAGCTCAAACGGGAAATCGTCGAGCTGCGTCGCGCCGTGCGCCCCCTCGCGGCCCCGCTGCAAACCCTCACCGCGCCGCGCACGCCCCTGCCCAAGGAAGTGCGGCGCTACCTGCGCGATGTCGCCGACCACCACAGCGGTGTCGCCGAACGCATCAACGACCTCGACGAGACCCTCACCACCCTCGTCGGCGCCGCCGTGGCCAAGATCGCGGTCCAGCAGAACACCGATATGCGCAAGATCTCGGCCTACATCGCCATCCTGGCCGTCCCCACCATGATCGCCGGCATCTACGGCATGAACTTCGATTACATGCCCGAGCTCAGACAGACCTGGGGCTACCCCGCCACGGTGATCGTCATGCTCGCCATCTGCACCGCCTTGATCGTCGTCTTCCGACGTATCCGCTGGTTGTGAGAGTCCGACCCGGTCATGCGAGTCGACCACATCGGGTCGCCACGAACCCGCAGAGCGCGATGGTGGTGATCATTCGCTTCCAGAGTCGCACCATCGCGAGCTCGAGAATGATGCCGATGCGGTCGGCGCAGGTGGTGGCCTCCGCGAGCGCCATCCGGTCATAGACCAGGGCTGGGTCGCTGAGGATCTCGTCCAGCCTCAGACCTGATATCGCCTGGTCGGACGTCAAGCCGAGTTCCGGCAGCCAGGTGAGCCGCCAACGACCGTCGCCCCCGAGAATCGCCCGTTCGGGCGTCCTGTCGCTGCTCATCATCCGATTCGTACGGAAGATCGTCATCACTGCCTCCTCGGCCGTCAGCTCTCGACGTCCACTTCCGAGGATCCTTGAAAATCGGCTCAGACAACAGCTGGCAAAGTGGTCGGAATCAGACTATGATCCACAAACTCCCACGTGAAGGCCACAATTCCGGGCGATCACCCTAGGGGCGACTCGATGACGCCACCAACAGCTACCGGCGGGCACCGTGGCAGGTGTCTCAGCTCCGGTCGAAGGCCGTGAGGATCTGTTCGGCAGCGAGAGCGGGGGTGAGCGTTCCAGCACGGACAGCCGATTCCACCTGCGCGCGAACATCTTTCACGTTCGGATTATCGGCCAGGCGGCGCAGGATCTGATCGTGGACCATGGTCCAGGTCCAGTCGACCTGCTGGCGGCGGCGCTTCTCGGCGAATTCGCCCGCGTCGGTGAGCACCCGCCGGTGATCGAGGACCGTGCCCCAGAACTTGTCCAGGCCAATGCCTTCCAGGCCGCTCATGGTGAGCACCGGTGGCTTCCACAGGGCATCGTGCGGGTGGATCAGGCGCAGCGCCCCTGCCAGTTCGCGGGCCGCGCCTTTGGCCTCGATCTCGTGTTTGCCGTCGGCCTTGTTGACCGCGACGAGTTCGGCCAGTTCCAGCACGCCCTTCTTGATGCCCTGCAACTGATCTCCGGTGCGAGCCAGGGTGAGGAAGCAGAACACGTCGACCATATTGGCGACGGTCACCTCGGACTGGCCTACGCCGACGGTCTCCACGAGGATCACGTCGTATCCGGCGGCTTCCAGGAGAACGATCGTTTCGCGGGTCGCCTTGGCTACGCCGCCGAGGGTGCCCGCCGTCGGGGACGGCCGGATGAACGCGTCGGCTTCCAGCGACAGCCGGGCCATGCGGGTCTTGTCACCGAGGATCGACCCGCCCGTGCGGGTCGAGGACGGGTCGACCGCGAGGACCGCGACTCGATGTCCCTTGGCCAGCAAGTACATACCGAGCGCGTCGATGAAGGTGGACTTGCCGACGCCGGGGACACCGGTGATGCCGACCCGGTTCGAGACGACGCTGCCCGGTTCCGCCGCCACCCGCAGCAGCAGCTGCTGCGCGAGTTCCCGATGATCGGAGCGGGTGGATTCGACCAGCGTGATCGCGCGGGCCAGCGCCGAGCGCTGCCCTGCCTTGACCTCCTCGGCGAGCGCGTCCACATCGATCATCCGGCGAACGCCCACGGCGGTGCGCCCCTCGTTCCGTGGCGAGCCGACGCCCGCGGTGGTCCCGAGCCGAGGGTGCGCGTCGGCACCCCCGGCTACCTGTGCGGCGTCGCTCATTCGCCTGTGCCGCCGCCGATCTCGTGCCCGAGTGCCGCGCCCAGCTTCTTCAACAGATCGATGGCCGCGTCGGCGATGACGGTGCCCGGCGGGAAGATCGCCGCGGCACCGGCCTCGTAGAGCTCGTCGAAGTCACCGGGCGGGATCACGCCGCCGACGATGACCATGATGTCGGGGCGACCGACATCGGCCAGTGCCTGCCGCAGGGCGGGCACCAGCGTGAGGTGACCAGCGGCCAGCGAGGACACACCGACGATGTGCACGTCGTTGTCGGCCGCCTGGCGCGCCACCTCTTCGGGCGTCTGGAACAGCGGGCCCACGTCGACGTCCATGCCGAGGTCGGCGAACGCCGTCGCGATCACTTTCTGGCCGCGGTCGTGGCCGTCCTGGCCCATCTTGGCGACCAGGATGCGGGGACGACGCCCCTCGGCCTCGCCGAATTCCTCGACCAGCGCGATGGCGGCGCCGATGTTGGTGGCCTTGCCTGCTTCGTCACGGTACACACCGGACAGGGTACGGATTTCGGCCTGATGGCGGCCGTAGACCTTCTCCAGCGCGTCGGAGATCTCACCGACGGTGGCCTTGGCGCGCGCCGCGTCGATGGCGAGCGCGAGCAGGTTGTTCTCCATGCCGCCTTCGGTCGCCGAAGCCGCACGGGTCAATTCGGCCAGTGCCCGCTCCACAGCGACCGAATCACGTTCGGCGCGAAGCCGTTCCAGCTTCTCGATCTGCTCGGCACGCACCCGCGAGTTCTCGACCTTGAGGACCTCGACCGCGTGGTCCTCTTCGACCTGGTACTTGTTCACGCCGATCACCGGCTGCTGGCCGGTGTCGATGCGCGCCTGGGTCCGCGCGGCGGCCTCTTCGATGCGCAGCTTCGGAATACCTTCCGAAATCGCCTGTGCCATACCGCCGTGCGCCTCGACCTCGGCGATGTGGGCGCGAGCCCGCTCGGCGAGCTGGTGGGTGAGCCACTCGACGTAGTACGAGCCGCCCCACGGGTCGATCGGGCGGGTGGTGTTGGATTCCTGCTGGATGAGCAGCTGGGTGTTGCGGGCGATGCGGGCGGAGAAGTCCGTCGGCAGGGCCAGTGCCTCGTCGAGCGCGTTGGTGTGCAGTGACTGGGTGTGTCCCTGGGTCGCGGCCATCGCCTCGATGCAGGTGCGCGCCACGTTGTTGTAGGCGTCCTGCGCGGTCAGCGACCAGCCCGAGGTCTGCGAATGTGTCCGCAGCGACAGCGATTTCGCGCTCTTGGGTTCGAACTTCGACACCAGCTCGCTCCACAGCAGACGCCCCGCGCGCAGCTTGGCGACCTCCATGAAGAAGTTCATGCCGATGGCCCAGAAGAACGACAGGCGCGGTGCGAACTTGTCGACATCCATGCCCGCGGCGATGCCGGCGCGGATGTACTCCACACCGTCGGCGAGGGTGTAGGCCAGCTCCAGATCGGCGGTCGCACCGGCCTCTTGGATGTGGTAGCCCGAGATGGAGATGGAGTTGAACTTCGGCATCTTCGCGCTGGTGAAGGCGAAGATGTCGGAGATGATCCGCATCGAGGGCTTGGGCGGATAGATGTAGGTGTTGCGGACCATGAACTCTTTCAGAATGTCGTTCTGAATGGTTCCGGCCAGCTGCTCGGGCGTCACGCCCTGCTCTTCGGCGGCGACCACGTAGAGCGCCAGGATCGGCAGCACCGCGCCGTTCATGGTCATCGACACCGACACCTGATCCAGGGGGATCTGGTCGAAGAGCTGACGCATGTCCAGGATCGAGTCGATCGCGACACCGGCCATACCGACATCACCTTGGACGCGGGGGTGGTCGGAGTCGTAGCCACGGTGGGTGGCGAGGTCGAAGGCGACCGAGAGGCCCTTCTGGCCCGCCTGCAAGTTGCGGCGGTAGAAGGCATTGGAGTCCGCGGCGGTGGAGAAGCCGGCGTACTGGCGGATCGTCCACGGCTGGTTCACGTACATGGTCGGGTACGGGCCGCGAAGGAACGGCGCGACGCCGGGCACGGTGTCGAGGGGATAGCCCTGTGCGACAACGGCATCCCGGTCGGCCTTGGTGAACACCGGCGGAACGTCGATGCCCTCGGGGGTCGACCAGACCAGCTGCTCGGCAGTGGTGTGGTTGGCCGTCGCGGCATCGGCCACGAAGGTGCGCACCTGCTCGGCGTCGACGTCGGCGGGCGCGGGCGCGTGGTCGGTCAGCGGCACCTCGGCGAAGCTGCCGATGACGTGCTCGATATCGGATGTGGTCATCAGGCTCCCACCTTCTCCAGCAGCTGCGACAGGACCGCGACCGCGTCGATACGCAGGGCAAGGTACCCGTCGGGACGCTGCGTCCCGCTGAATTGCTCGACCGCCTTCTCGGGTCCGGCCAGCAGCACGGTCTCGATTCCGGCGGCGCGCAGGGCGTCGGTGGCGTCTCCCGCCTGCTCGCCGTAGCGCTTGTCCGCACCGCACAGCACCGCGATGCGCGCACCGGATTCGGTGGCGGCGGCGGCGATCGCGTCGACCGTGAGCGGACCGGGGTTCACCGACTCGATGCCGCCCGAGGCGAGCACGTTCGCGGTGAAGATGGTGCGCGCGTTGTGTTCGGCGACCAAGCCGAGCGGCACGATCAGCGCCTTCGGACGAGCGCCGTTGGCAGCCAGGTAGGCATCGGAGCGGTTGCGCAGCGCTTCGAAGGCTGCGCCGTAACGCACGTTCGGGCCCGGCTCGCGGGCCTGCTCCGACAGCGGGGTCTCGGCGAGGTTGGGGAACTCGTTGACTCCGGTGACCGCGGTCCGGCGATGGGCCACGTCGGCGGAGCGCGCGGCGGCGGTCTCGGCGATCCGGGCAGCGAGCACACCGGCGTCCAGCGCGGCGAGGTAGCCACCGGCGGACTCGAGCTCCTGCATGAATTCCCAGGCCTTGGCGGCGAGTTCGTCGGTCAGCTTGTCGACATACCAGGAACCGGCAGCCGGGTCCTGCACGTGCCCGAGACGGGATTCCTCGAGCAGCAGCAGCTGAGTGTTGCGAGCCAGGCGCTGGGAGAACGTCGTCGAGACGCCGAGTTCGCCCGCGGGCAGCGCCGCGTCGAAGGGCAGCACGGTCACCGAGTCGGCGCCACCGACGCCGGCGCCGAACGCGGCGAGCGTGGTGCGCAACAGGTTCACCCAGGGGTCACGCTGGGTCATCATGGCGGCCGAGGTGATCGCGTGCTGCGGAGCGGCGCCGAAGGCGGGAGCACCGGAGACCTGGGCGACTCGGGCCCACAGCCGTCGTGCCGCCCGGAACTTCACGATGGTGGCGAATTGATCGTCGGTGGCCGCGAAGCGGAACTCGAGCTGACCGAACGCGTCGGCGATGTCCACCCCGGCGGCGGTCAGCAGACGCAGGTAGGCCAGACCGGCCGCGACGGCGGCGCCCACTTCCTGTGCGTCGGCGGCACCGGCGTTGTGGAAGGCGATGCCGTCCACCGTGATCGCGCGGACCGTCTCGGGCCGGGCGATCGCTTGCACGGCGAGTGCGACAGTCCCTGCTTGATCGAGGTCTTCGGCACCGGTGAAGGCACTCGTCAGCGGGGCCGCGCCGAGGCCGACGCGGATCTGCGCGCGATCGGCGATCGAATACGCGTCGAGTAGTTCGTACACCTGCTCGGCGGCGGCGCCGACAGCCGCACCCGCCACCAGCGTCAGCGGAGCCAGCTCGAACAGCACGCCACGCAGTGCGACAGGGATGTCGTCGACGGGGACACCATAGGTGCCCGCTCCGAGCGCGATCGCGCTCACGCCGTTTTCCAGACCGGTCAGG
This sequence comes from Nocardia salmonicida, assembly GCF_036142455.1. NCBI lineage: Bacteria > Bacillati > Actinomycetota > Actinomycetes > Mycobacteriales > Nocardiaceae > Nocardia > Nocardia salmonicida. The sequence continues at coordinate 1,959,623 of NZ_CP108014.1, read as the reverse complement.
ATCGCCCGGTTGGTGGCCTCGGCGTCGTCCGCACCGGCGAACGCGCCGACGAACCAGCCGCGCTGCGGATCACGCGTGGCGTCGCCACCGCGCACATACGGGAAGGCGCCGGGCAGCGGCTGCTCGGGCAGCTCGTCGCGGCGGGTGTAGAGCGGGGCGATCGTCAGCCCGTCATAGGTGGTCTCATCGAGCAGATGTTCCGGTTCGGCGGGGAGCTCGGAAGCCTCGACCCGTCGCGCTTTCGCCAGCACACCCGCCACACCCTTGCGCCACGCGGCGTACTCGGGCACCGGATCCGGTGCGAGCCCCGCCCCGGACTCTGAACCAATCGGCATAGCTGCTGTTCTCTCTTCCGTTCGACGACCGCACCCCGGTGTGCTGCCGGTCCGTGAAATCCCACAAACGGGCCCACAGCGAACCAGGATGTATCCGGTTCCCCGATGATGCTATCTGTGACAGCGTGTCCACCCACTCGGGCCATCCCCTACCGGCCGGTACGCTTACCCGGGTGTCTCGACTGATCCGCTCCCCGCGCCTGCTCATCGCCATGGCCGGGCTCGCCGCGCTGTTCGTGGTGGCGATGCTGGTTCCGTTGCCGGGCCCGCAGCAGATCCGAGACTGGGCCGGTGGCGCCGGGCCGCTGTTGCCGTTGCTGTTCTTCCTTTTCTATGCGGTGGTCGCCGTAGCCCCTGTTCCGCGCACCGTGCTCACCGTGACCAGTGGCGTGCTGTTCGGTCCGATCCTCGGTTCGGTGATCGCTCTCGGCGCGACGGCGGTGAGCGCGACCTCGGCTCTGCTCGGCGTCCGCGCGGTGGGCCGCGACCGAGTCGCCCGACACCTGACGCATCCGGCGGTGCGCACGATCGACGAGCGGCTGGCTCGGCGCGGCTGGCTCGCGGTGGCCGCGCTGCGGATGATCCCGATGGCGCCGTTCTCGATCGTCAATTACTGCTGCGGCCTGTCCTCGGTGCGGGTCCGGCCCTATCTCGTTGCGACACTGGTCGGTTCGGCGCCGGGCACGATCGCGACGGTGGTGCTCGCCGGTTCGCTGGTCGGCGGCACCCACCCGATCGCGATCACCGTCTCGGCGATCTGTCTGTCGCTCGGCCTGATCGGGCTGATCGTCGACGCCCGGTTGCCGGTACACCCCTCCCCGGTCGACGCGGACGCCGAACCCGTCGCTGTTACCCGTTGATCGGCGCGCCTCCCGCGCCGCGTAGCGATTCGACCGGATAATCGCTGGTCATGGCGATGACAGTGGGCCGACGATCTGCACTCGCGCTGCTCGCCGGGCTGCCACTGCTCGCCGCGGGAACGGCCAGGGCACAATCCTCGCTCGGCCCCGGCGTCGGCATCGACCCGCCACGCACCCCGATCCGCTACACGATGACGGCTTTTCGCGCCGACAGCGATACCACGCTCGCGGTGTACGAATCGAGCGACGGTACCGATTTCTCTCCGGTCAGCGAGCACGCGTTCACCCCACCAACCGGCCTGGTCCGCGATCCCAGCGTGCTGTTGCATACCGACGGCGCCTATTACCTCACCTATACGATCGCCGGTGACGCGACCGCGATCGGGCTGGCACGCAGTCGAGACCGGATCACATGGACGTTCCTCGCCAACGTCCCGATCCTCGTGCCGGGACGACTCGAGGGTGCGTGGGCGCCGGAGTGGTACGCCGACGCAGCAGGCCGAGTCGGCATCATCGTCTCGCTCACCTGGGGTCGCGGTTTCACTCCGCATCTGCTCATCCCCCTCGATGCCGGACTCACGACATGGGCGCCGCCGTTGCCCCTGTTGGGCCTCGGTCCGAGCGGGCCCGGCTCGCTGGGATACATCGACACCACACTGCAACGACTGGACGGGCGACTTTTCGCGTTCGTGAAGAACGAGGACTCCAAGCTGATCGAACTGGCCGTCGCCGATCGCCCGCTCGGCCCCTTCACTTTCGTGGCCACGGGTGACTGGGCGGGCTGGGGCGGTCCACGCGAAGGCCAGTCGGTGGTCCCCCTCCCCGGCGGCGGCCATCGCATCTACCTCGACGCCTACACCGACGGTCGGTACTACTTCAGCGACAGCTACGACGGGTTCCGCACCTGGTAGACGCCGACCGAGCTGCCCGGCCTGTCCGGGGTCGTGCGGCACGGCACGGTGCTCCCCGAATTCGGGCCGCCCACCGACTGATCGGGACAGTGTCGACCAAACGTCCATTACCTGAAGACGCCTGTTTCATGTCGGAGAATCGACACGAAATGAAAGTGATATTGTTCACATCATCTATTAGTGACTAAGTAATATTTCACAAATCTATACAGTTATAAGCTGTAGACTCGCGGATAACCCAGGGTTCGCCGGAAGCATCCGGTGCGGTATCCAGAGCAACATCGGTGACGCTTCTGCGGTCACCCAGTCCCTGTTCGTTCGTGCCGTTCTCGGCCTGTTTTTCCCCCTTGAGGTGACCCGGTATGGAATACACACATCTGTCCGAATTCCGAATTCGCTCCGGCGATCTGTCGATCTGGACTCCCGCCACCATCACTGCCGATACCTGGACCGACGACCAGCGTCCGCTGGCCAGCGTGCACGAGCAGTATCTCGGCTTCATCGACCCCGAAGACCCCCGTCCGGGCCGCGGTCGTTGGATCGGCACCATCTTCGAAATGGATGCCCCACTCGACGAGCAGGCGTGGGCGACCACATTGCAACTGTGGCACGATCGCCACGAGGGCTTCCGGACCACTGTCGCCCCCACCGGCGACGGCGGCTACCACCGGGTGACCACCGCCCCGGGCACCGTCCGAGTCACCGGCGTTCCGGTCGCCGATCCGACCGACGGTGACGAGATCAACGAATACCTTTGCGAGCTACTGGAACTGCGCCTGTCCCCGCTGGTCTGGCCGCATCTGCTGGTCGCCACCGTCGCCCACGAGACCGCCGACTTCACCGTATTGGTCGGCGCCGATCACTCGGTCCTCGACGCCTACTCCCAGGCGGTGCTCATCCTCGAGCTGCGCACCATCTACGCCGCGGTCACCACCGGCGGCGAGATCCGCGACTCGGCCACCTTCGGCAGTCCCGCCGACTATGCCGTGATCGAGCGCGCCGCGGCCGAGGAACTGACCCCCGACTCGCCCGCGGTCGCACTGTGGCGCGAATTCCTCGGCACCCCAGGCTCTCCCATGCCCCGCTTCGCCGCCGACCGGGTCGCCGTGTTGGACGATGAACACGCCCAGCCCAGTGTCTCGCGCACGCTCCTTTCCCTCGCGCAGCTCGAAGAGGTCGAGGAAGCGTTGGAACGAGTCAAACACCGGCTCTCGGTGACCGTGTTCGCCGCACTGGCCATCGCCACTCGTGAGACCTTCGGCGAGAACCGATTCCGCACCGTGATGCCGATCGTGACCCGACCCGACCTGACCTGGCTCGAGTCGATGGGCTGGTTCGTCAATGTCGTGCCGGTCGATGTCACCCTGCCCGCCGGTGCCGACATGGCCGTGGCGCTGGACGAGACCCGCACCGCGCTCAAGCGCTCCCGCCACTGCAACGACGCCTCCTGGGGACGCTCGCTGGCGATGGTCGGTGCGACGGAAGGCCCGACCTACGGCGCCTCGTTCCTCGACATCCGTATCCTGCCGGACTACGAACTGGTCGCTGACCTGCGTGGACGCACGCTGCGCGCGGTGTCGTACTCCACCGACGAGGTGTACTTCTGGATCGTGCGTGGTCCCGATGGCCTCTACGTGTCCACCCGCTACCCCGCGGGCCTACCCGCCGAGGTGATGGACACCTTCCTCGCAGAGTTCGCCAAGGCCATCTACGCGGTGACCACGATCGCGGCGCCGGTCGCGACCGCGGCCGGCATCGATACCGCGGCAGCGGCGGCGCTGAGCGCGGGCTGACAATGCGCGCACTGCTGGCCTTCACCGGAAGCCGCGGCGATGCTCAACCCGGCATCCTGCTGGCCCGCGAGCTGCTGGCTCGCGGGCATTCCGTGACACTCGCGCTCTCGCCCAATCTCGTCGAATTCGCCGCCACCCACGGCATTCCCGCGGTCGGTTTCGGCCGCGACAGTGCCGAATTGCTGTACACCCAGCACAGCGATCAGCGGTTCCGCAGTCCGGACCCGCGCCAACGAGTGCGCGCGGTGCTGGCCCTGCAGCGGCGCGGGGTGGCCCGCGCGCTGCGCGAACTCCACGTCCTCGCGCCCGGTCACGATGTGCTGGTCACCGGGATGGCGGGCGAGGAGACGGCGGAGAAGGTCGCGCGAAGAGTCGGCTTGCCGTTGGCCGCGGTGCACTTCTTCCCGATCCACCCCAATCGCTCGGTCCCGGTGATACCTACCGAGTGGGGGGCCCGGATTCCCGGTGCGCTCAACCGTCGCATCTGGTCGGCGCTGAGGTGGGCGCGTGACGCCGCGCTCGCCTTGCCCTTCTCCGAGTTCGGAGTCGTGGAACATCCTCTGCCGGAACGGGTCTCGATCCAGGCATACGACGTCGACCTGTTTCCCGGGTTGGCGGCCGAACTGCCGGATCGGCACCCGATCGTCGGGTTCGCCGTCGACGTCGACGGATACCTCGGCGGTCCGGTCGACGCCGAGCTCGACGCGTGGCTCGACGCCGGGCCCGCACCGGTGTATGTCGGCTTCGGCTCGATGGCGGTCGGCGATCCGGCGGCGCTGATGGCCGTGCTGCGTGCGGTGTGCGCGCGGCGTGGGCAGCGCCTGCTGCTCGCCGCCGGGTGGGCCGGCATCGAACCCGTCCTGACACCGGAGGTGGCGATCGTCGAACAGCTCGACCATGCCACGGTGTTCCCACGTTGCGTCGCCGCGGTCCATCACGGCGGCGCCGGAACGACAGCCGCCGCGCTACGAGCCGGTGTGCCGCAAGTGATCTGCGCGATCCAGGCCGATCAACCGTACTGGGGTCGCGCGCTGGCTCGGCTCGGCCTGGCGGGCACCATGCGCGCCGCCGAGCTCAGCGAGCGTCGGCTCACCGCGCTGCTGGACCTGGTGGCCGCACCGCGTGTGGTATCGCGGGTGGCCGACTATGCGAGCCGGTTCTCCGGCGACGGCGTGCCCAGGGCCGCCGATGAGGTGGAATCCCTGGTCCGCCAACCATTTCCGACAGCACCCCTCGACCACGCCGGGAGGCTCGGATGAGCACCGAAATTGCCGTCCGCACCAGCGGACTCGGCAAGTCCTACGGCGACTTCACCGCGGTCGGCAGCGTCGATCTCGAGATCGCGGCCGGCTCGGTGTTCGCGATGCTCGGCCCCAACGGGGCGGGCAAGACCACCACGGTGCGAATGTTGGCCACACTGCTGCGACCGGATCGTGGCACCGCCGAGGTGTTCGGCTACGACGTCGTCTCCGAGGCCACGGCCGTGCGGTCGATGATCGGGCTCACCGGTCAATACGCCTCGGTCGACGAAACCCTTACCGCCGGTGAGAATCTACGCTTGTTCGGTCGCCTGCTCGGGCTGTCACGCAAGGACGCGGCCGGGCGCTGCGACGAACTGCTCGAGCAGTTCGAGCTCTCGTCGGTGGCACGCCGTAGTGTCAGCGCGTTCTCCGGCGGCATGCGGCGACGACTCGACCTGGCGGCGACCCTGATCACTGTGCCACCGCTGATCTTCCTCGACGAGCCGACCACGGGCCTGGACCCGCACACCCGAGAACGCATGTGGGGCATCGTGCGTGGCCTGGTCGAGCGGGGGGCCACGGTACTGCTGACCACTCAGTACCTCGACGAGGCCGACGCGCTCGCCGACCGGATCGCGGTCATCGACCGGGGCAACCTCGTCGCCGAGGGCACCCCGTCCGAGCTGAAATCCTCGATCGGTGACCAGGTTCTGCGCCTGGACATCCCTGACACCGCGGACCTGCGACGCGCCGAGTCGCTGATCCAGGACATCACCGGTGAGGTCCCCGACGGGTCGTCGACCGGCACCTTGACCGTCGCCCTGTCCGAGGTCACCATCGCCGCCGACATCGTCGCGGCCTGCCGCGACGCGGGCATCGCCCTGCGCGGCTTCGCGGTGGACCGACCCGATCTCAACGAGGTGTTCCTGGCGCTGACCGGACACACCCACACCGCCGACCGAGCCGACGTGGCGTGAGCGCCCTACGCGAGAAATCGAGGCCCGCAATGACTCTCGCCGTCGAGACCGCCCCGACCCCCACTCAGGTCGTGCGCGCGCCGCGCGTGACCCGCGTCAGTCCCTTTGCCGCGCTCCAGCATTCGCTGATGATGGCGTGGCGCGGACTGCTGACGTTCCGGCACAGCCCACAGCTGCTCTACGACGCCATCTTGCTGCCGATCGTCGGGCCGGTGCTCTTCGGCAGCATCTTCGGCACCGCCATCGCGGGCAGTACGGCGGCCTACCTGCCGATCATGATTCCGGGCGTGCTGGTCCAGATCGTGCTCACCTCCTCGGTCGCGACCGGCGTGCAACTCTCCGAGGACATCCACTCGGGTGTTTTCGATCGCTTCGTCGCCATGCCGATCGCCCGCTCAGCGCCGGTAGCTGGAACGTTGCTGGCGGGCGCGGTGCGCTATCTCATCGCCGCCACCACGGTCGTGATCGTCGGATTCTGCATGGGCTATCGACCCGAGCACACCGCCGGATTCCTGGCCGGTGCTGTTTTGGTCGTAGTCGCCACAACCGCTATCAGTTGGTTGTTCGCCTTCATCGGCGCCACGATCGCCCGCCCGGCCGCCGTGCAGGGCATGTCGATGCTGGTTCTGACCTTCCTCGGCTTCGCCTCCAACGCGCTGGTGCCCGAGGAAGCCATGCCGACCTGGATGCGCCACGTGTCCGACCTGAATCCGGTGTCCTACCTGGTCTCCGCGGTGCGCACGCTGGCTGCCGACGGCACCGTCGGCGCCGACGCCCTGTGGTCACTGGTCGCCTCGGTAGTCGTGGTCGCCATTTTCGCGCCGTTGACCGTGCGCACCCTCCGTTCCCGATGAGGAGTACCCGATGACCGTCACTTCCCCTTCCGTCACCTCCGCCGCAGCGGTGGCCGCGGGTCCCACCGGCCTCAACCGGATCACCGCCGACGACGACCTGTTCTTCAAACTGCACAGCCTCTACCCCAACGCCCTGGTCAATCAGCTGGCCTACCGTTTCGACGCCCCGCTGGGGCGCGATCTGCTCGAACGGTGGCACGCACACCTGGCGACCGGTTTCATCGCTCGCCGGGTCCGCACCACCTGGTTCCCGATCGCCCGAGCGCACTGGGAGCCCGCCACCGAATCCCTGCCGCTGCGCTGGTCGGACACGCCGATTTCCGACGACGGGGTACTCGACTGGTTCCTGGAGCAGGCCGCCGTCGAATTCGACCCGGAACGCGGACTGGTGTGGCAACTGGCCGGCGCGCCGACCGAATCCGGTGGCACCGTGGTCACCCTGGTCGCATCCCATGTCGCGTGTGACGGCGGCGGCATGATGCACGCGATCGTCGACTCGCTGGACCGGCTCAACCGTGGCGAGTCACCCGACCGCGCGGCCAGTGCGGGCAGACTCGTCGGCCCGGTCGCGAGCAGAGGCCGTTTCGCCGCCGACCTCGCCGATGCCCGCGGTCAGTTGCGTGCCGTGGCTCGCGGAGTCCGCGCGGCTCGCCGGTCCCGCGGCGTCAGCGAACCGGCCCGCAATCCCCGCCCGACCGCCCCGCGTCTACCGCATGCCGACACCTGGCAGGCCGCCGAGTCGATCGTCCAGCTCGATCTCGCCGAATGGGACGCCGTCGCCGCCGCACACGGCGGGACCACCAACGGTCTGCTGATCGGCGTCGCAGTCGGCTTGCTCGGCCGCAGCGGCCGGATCGCCGACGGCGCCGAGGTCCGCGTCGACATTCCGCATTCGATGCGCGAGGCCGACGACCGCCGGGCCAATGCCACCACCGGACTACCGATCAGTGTCGGCTACCGCGTCGGCGAACGCGCCGATCTGCCCGCCGTCCGCGCCGCGCTCAAGGCGGCGGGCCTGGCCTACCGCGATCCCACGACCATCCCGCCCATCCAGCACTTGCAACCGGTGCAGATGCTGCTGCCGAAGGTGGTGCTGCACAAGTTCGCCCGCACCGCGAAGGCGCCGGAGTGCCTGTGCACCAACATGGGTCGCACGGCACAGAACATCGCGGTCCTCGGCCCGCACCGGGCGCGCGACGTCATCATGCGTCCGGTGGTCAATCCCGGCCCGGTCGAGTTGTTCCGTCAGGTAGAGGTCGGCGTCAATCTCGCCTTCTCCTGCGATGACGACACCGTGACGCTGGTGGTCACCGGCGGCGACCCCGACCGTTTCCCGACCCGTGCGGCTCTGCGCGAGCTATTGGCCGCGGAGTTCGCCGGCTGGGGGCTGACTCCGCGCTTCTGGTGAGCGACTAGGAGGCCTCCTCGGCGAATTCGGCAGCGGCATCGATGTTGTCGACGCGCAGGGCGAACCGGAACCCGCACGTCGCCTCCAGGGAAGCAGAACCTCGCTGCGGACGGTTGCGCACCTCGATCCGCACATCGATGTCGTCGAAGCCGACATGGAATCGCTCCGCCATCCACAACTGTGTGTGCCATGCCGTCTGGCCGGCCAGGACGTCACCCGCGCCGGGACGGAACTCACTGCGCCGCACACAGATCGGCGTGTACCCATCGGTATCGGGCGCGAGGTACAGCACCACCGGGCCGTGCATCTCGAGCAGCAGTCGCAGCACGCGCAGCGCGTCATCGCTGGCCTCGACCGCACGGTGGCGATGATCTACCTTGCGGCCGTTGGGATGTCGAACCATGGTGCACTCCTCGCAGTTTTCTCGCCGGTGATCGCGCTCGGGGCACACTATGGTTGCGAAAGGTTGGTCCAGGGTTGGTACCGATCTAAACCTGCGAAGATCACCCGCGCGTGTCACCGCCACGGAATCGCCGCGCGTCTTCGACGTTGACTACTGATATGGCACTCGAATCGGTTCGCTTCTCGATCCTGGACCGCTCGCGCGTGCGGCGCGGGCAGGACCACGCCGCCGCCCTGCGCGAGACAGTCGCGTTCGCGGCACTGGCCGAGCAGTGGGGCTATCACCGGTTCTGGGTCGCCGAGCATCACAGCGTTCCCGGTGTCGCCGGAACCGCGCCGACCGTGCTCGCCGCCGCGGTCGCGGCGGCCACCGCGCGAATCCGCGTCGGCACCGGCGGGGTGATGCTGCCCAATCATCAACCACTCGTCGTCGCCGAGCAGTTCGGCGTGCTCGCATCACTGTTCCCCGGACGTATCGACATGGGCCTGGGTCGTTCGGTCGGATTCACCGACGGTGTACGCCGCGCACTCGGCCACGATCTCGACGATGCCGACGATTTCGACGCGCGCCTGATCGAGGTCCTCGACTACTTCGAGGCGGGCAGGCAGGGCGTGCACGCCGTCTCCGCGGAAGGCGCCGACGTGCCGACGTTCCTCCTTGCCACCGGTTCCGGGGCCGAGCGCGCCGCGCGGTTCGGGCTGCCGCTGGTGATCGCCCCGATCGCGGGCACACAGTCCATGGTGGAGGCGATCGAGCGGTACCGCACTCTGTTCCAGCCCACCGCTCGGGTGCCACGACCGTATGTCGTCGTCTCCGCGGCGGTGGTGATCGCCGACTCTACCGAACAGGCACACCGACTCCTGCTCCCCGAGGCGTGGTCGAGTGCCTACTCGCGCACGCACGGCGAGTTCCCCGCGCTGATCCCACCCGAACAGATCGACCCGGCGACGATGACCGACCGGCAGCGCCATCACTTCGAGCAGGCGCTCGGCAATCAGATCCACGGCACCGAGGACCAGGTGGCAGAAGCGTTGGAGAACCTGGTCGGCCGCACCGACGCCGACGAAATCCTCGTCCACACCAGCACTTTCGATCGTGCGGCGCGGCTGGATTCGCACCGGCGGCTGGCTCGCGTCGTCGGCTCGGGAAGTTAGTCCGGCAGCCAAACTTCGCGCGGACACTTGTGCTCCGAAGACAAGACCGCTCTGCGCGCAATTTATTCGACGGTGTAAACAATCGTGAGGTCACTCACTGCGCGAGCACCGTTCTGCAGCACCGCACGGCCGCGTCGACGACCTGAGTGATCGATAGCCCAACCATTGCCGATACGCGCACGAAGTCACCTGTCCTGGCAGTATGTGCGCATTTCCCGGATTGCCGTAGTTTCCGTAACATGTTGTCGCACACAATAAATCGTGCCGTCCGGTGTGCTGGATCACTGCTCGCAGCGCGTGTCCGGGACCGGTAGGGTTCGGTTCCACCGGCGATCAGAAATCGTCCGGGACACCATTCTTCGACCGCATCCGGGAGCTCACGTGTCGCATTCGCGTTTCGAATCCATCGGGGCATATCTTCCGTCGAACATATTGTCCACCACCGAATTGATCTCCCGGCTGAAAACGCCACCGGCATTCGATCTGGAGCGCATCACCGGCGTGAAAGAACGCCGCGTGCGCGACACCCGACCGGAATCGGTCGAGGATTCGTTCACCCTCGCCGTCAACGCCGCGCAGGACTGCCTGGCCCGCTCGCGCTACGCCCCGGGCGAGCTGGAGGTGATCATCTCCTGTTCGATCACCCGCAGCAACGACGGCACCCGCATGTACATGGAGCCCTCGTTCGCCTCGACGATCGCCAAGTCCCTCGGCGCCGAGCGGGCCATCACCTTCGACGTCTCCAACGCTTGCGCCGGAATGCTCACCGGCACATACATTCTCGATCGGATGATCCGCTCGGGCGTGGTGCGCAACGGCATGGTGGTCAGCGGCGAGGCGATCACCCCCATCGCCGAGACCGCGGTGAACGAGATCTCGGAGAAGTACGACCTGCAGTTCGCCTCGCTGTCGGTGGGCGATTCCGGGTGCGCGGTCGTGCTCGACCGGGCGGTCGACGACGCCGACAAGATCCACTACGTCGAATTGTTCACTGCCGCAGAACATTCGCACCTGTGCCTCGGCATGCCGAGCGACAAGTCCTCGGGCGTCGCGCTCTACACCGACAACCGCAAGATGCACAACGAAGCGCGGTTTATGCTCTGGCCCGACGCCCAGGGGACCTTCCTCGAACAGCAGGGCCGCGACTTCGCCGGTGAGCAGTTCGACTACATCATCCATCACCAGTTCGGCGCTTCCGCGGTTCCATACATCAACGCGGTGGCCGCCCGCGAGTTCGGTGCCGAGATGCCGCCGGATCTGAATGTGATCGAGAAGTACGGAAACACCTCCACCACCTCGCATTTCATCGTTCTGCACGATCAGCTGGCCGACGAGAACATCGCGGCGGGATCGAAACTGCTCATGGTTCCGGCCGCGTCCGGCGTAGTAGCGGGCTTCCTGTCCACCACCATCTCCTCCCTGAAGGTCTGAGGTTTTCGCCATGGGCATCCGTATCCGTTCCACCGGAACCAGCAGATCCACCGACACCCACAGCGTCGTCGAACACAGCGGCCGCGCCGCCCGGCAGTGCCTCGAACAGGGCGGCGTCCGGCCCGACCAGGTCGGCGTGCTGATCAATACCGGCATCTTCCGCGACTCGAACACCGTCGAACCGGCGGTGGCGGCGCTGATCCAGAAGGCAGCGGGCGTCGGGCTCGACTACACGAAGTCCGATCCGCGGACATTCTCCTTCGACCTGATGAACGGCGCGGTCGGCGTCGTCAATGCCGTGCAGGTGGCGGGCTCGGTGTTGTCGACCGGCAGTACCGAGCACGTCCTGATCGTCGCGGGCGACACCCATCCCTCGATGACGAGGTCGAGCGCCGACGCCGAATTCCCCTACGCCACCGCGGGCGCGGCGCTGCTGCTCGAGCAGGTGGACGGCCCCGAGGGCTTCGGTCCGGTCCACACCGCCACCGCGCCCGGTACTCCCGCGGGACAGGCCTATGTCGATACCGAAGCCATGGGCACCGTCGGCCGCGCACTGATGACCGTAGAACGCGAACCCGACTTCGAGGACCGAATCCTCACGGTCGCCACCGATGTCGCCCGCTCCGCGCTCGCCGATTTCGAGGGCGCCTTCGTCGCGTTGATCGCCTCCACCCCGAGCCCGCATTTCCCCAAGCGGCTCGCCGACGCGCTCGGCATCGACCAGGACGCGGTGCGGGTACCCGACCTGTCCGACGGCGACCCACACACCGCCGCGCTGCCGCTGGCCTACGCGCGCGCGAGCGCCGAGGGCACGCTCGTCGGCTACACCCATGTGCTGTTCGTCGCGGCGGGCGCGGGCCCGTCCGCGGCCGCGACGCTGTACCGACTTCCCACGGACACCACCGCGTGAGGACGGCCACCTACTGGCAGACCATCGACCGATTCCGGGAACTCGCCCGCGAGGAGCCCGACCGCGAGGCGGTCATCCATCCCGACGGCTCGACCGCCGACGGGCTACCCGAGTACCGCAGCATCACCTACCGCGACCTCGATCGCTGGTCCGACGCCATCGCCGAACATCTCACCGACTCCGGGGTCGGCAGCGGCACCCGCACGATCGTGCTCGTGCTGCCGAGCCCGGAGCTGTACGCGATCCTGTTCGCACTGTTGAAGATCGGCGCCGTACCGGTGGTGATCGATCCGGGCATGGGCGTGCGTCGCATGGTGCACTGCCTGCGTGCGGTCGAAGCGGAAGCGTTCATCGGCATCCCGCAGGCGCACGCTCTGCGGGTGCTGTTTCCGCGCAGCTTCCGGCGGGTGCGCACCACCCTCACCGTGGGGCGCCGCTGGTTCTGGGGTGGACCCACGCTGGCCTCGTACCGCCGCACCCCGACCGGCGCTCTGCCCGTACGTGTGCCCGCCGATCCGGACGAGTTGCTGATCATCGGCTTCACCACCGGCAGTACCGGTCCCGCCAAAGCCGTCGAGCTGACCCACGGCAATCTCGCCGCCATGGTGGAACAGGTACACGCCGCCCGCGGGCACACACCACCGGACACCTCCCTGGTGACACTGCCACTGGTCGGCGTCCTCGACCTGCTCCTCGGATCGCGATGCGTGTTGCCACCGCTGATTCCGAGCAAGGTCGGCTCGACCGACCCGGCACACGTGGTCGACGCGATCCAGCGCTTCGGCGTGCGCACCATGTTCGCCTCGCCCGCCGTGCTCATTCCCTTGCTGGAACGGTTGCGCGCGCATCCGGTCGACGTGAAGTCGCTGGCCAGCATCTTCTCCGGTGGTGCTCCCGTTCCGCACTGGTGTGTCGCGGGCTTGCGGGAAGTCTTGCGCCCCGATGTCGAGATCTACGCCGGATACGGCTCGACCGAGGCCTTGCCCATGTCGACCATCGAATCGCGGGAGTTGCTCGCCGGTCTGGTCGAGCGAGCCAAGAGCGGCGAGGGCACCTGCATCGGTCGACCCACCGATCGGGTACGGGTCCGGCTGCTCGCCATCACCGATGATCCGGTCGAGACCTGGGACGACACCGAACAACTCGGCCCGCGGGAGGTCGGCGAGATCGTGGTCGCCGGCCCGAATGTGAGCACACGCTACTACTGGCCCGCGCACGCCAACACCGCGGGCAAGATCACCGACGGCGAGCAGATCTGGCATCGCACCGGCGATCTGGGATGGCTCGACGGGCAGGGGCGAATCTGGTTCTGCGGGCGCAAGAGCCAGCGGATCACCACCGCGCGCGGCCCGATGTTCACAGTGCAGGTCGAACAGGTTTTCAACGCGGTGACGGGAGTCGCACGCACGGCGCTGGTCGGCGTCGGCGCCCCCGGCACCCAGCGACCGGCGCTCTGTGTAGAGCTCGAACCCGGCGCCGACGCAGCGGCCGCACTCACCCGATTGCGCACGCGCGCTGCCGAATTCGACACGCTCGTCCCGATCCGCGAATTCCTCGTACACCCGCGCTTCCCGGTCGATATCCGGCACAACGCCAAGATAGGCCGCGAACAACTCGCCCGCTGGGCCACGAAGAAACTGGACTCGCGACGATGAAGATCCTGGTCACCGGCGCATCCGGATTCCTCGGCGGCGCCATCGTGCGCGCGCTGATCGCCGAGGGCACCCACGATGTCTCGATCCTGGTCCGGCGCACCAGCATTCTCGACGATCTCGGCCCCGCCGCGGCGCGCGTCACGCTCGTCTACGGCGATCTCGCCGACGCGGCCTCGCTGAGCAGAGCCACCAGCGGGATGGACGTGGTGATCCACAGCGCCGCGCGGGTCGACGAACGCGGCACCAGGGCCCGCTTCTGGACCGAGAACGTCCGTGCCACCGAACTGCTGCTCGACGCGGCACGACGTGGTGGCGCGGGCCGGTTCGTCTTCATCTCGAGTCCGAGTGCTCTGATGGAGCGAAAGGGCGGCGATCAGGTCGACGTCGACGAATCGCTGCCATATCCGAGCCGCTACCTCAACCACTATTCCGAAACCAAGGCTGCGGCCGAGCGAGCCGTACTCGCCGCTGACACACCCGAATTCACGACGGTGGCGCTGCGCCCGAGAGCGATCTGGGGCGCCGGGGACCGCTCGGGACCGATCGTTCGGCTGCTCGACCGGACGGCCGCGGGCTCCCTGCCCGACCTGTCCTACGGTCGCACCATCGAGGCCTCGCTGTGCCATGTGGACAATATCGTGCACGCCTGCCTGCTGGCGCTGACCTCGGACGCGGTGGGCGGCAAGGCCTACTTCGTCGCCGATGCCGAGAAGACCGACGTCTGGGGATTCCTCGGCGAGGTCGCGACCCGGCTGGGGTATCGACCGCCTTCTCGCCGACCGAACCCTCGCGTACTGGCGGCGGTGGTCGCGGCCATCGAAACCGTCTGGCGCATACCGGCTGTGGCGAATCGCTGGTCGCCTCCCCTGTCGCGCTATGCCGTCGCCTTGATGACGCGCACCGCCACCTACGACACCGGGGCGGCTCACCGCGATCTCGGCTACACGCCCGTCGTGGATCGCGACACCGGTCTCACCGATTTCCTCACGTGGCTCGACCAGCAGGGCGGCATCGAAGCGCTCGCCGAAGATCTGCAGTAACGCACCCGCAACTACCGACTCGCAGAAGGTAATCATGAACGGCAGCAACGTTTTTCGTCGGCCGGTGTCGACTACCGAGCGCATGTATTTCCCGATGCGCGAGCTGGCACCGCCGTTCCTCATGCAGCTGGTCGTTCCCGGTGAGGGCAACATCGAACCGGAGTCATTGCGCACAGCGGTATCGGCAGCGGCATCGGTCACTCCCGGCGCGCGACTGCGACGCCACGGCGGCGAGTGGATCGACAGCGAGATCGCGCCGGCGGTGCGCGTGATATCCGACCACCGGCTGAGCTACCCCGCGCTCGAGACCGACCCGGTCCTCACCGGTGAGATCGGGCCGACCCCCGACACCACTGTCGAGGTCCTGTTGCTCACCGGCGCGTCGACGACGCTGATCTTCCGAGTCTTCCACGGCGTGATGGACGGCGTCGGCATGGTCGCGTGGGCGACCAATGTGCTGCGCGCACTGCGCGGCGAGGACCTCGTTCCCCACCTCGATCCGGTCGCCGACCAGGAGCTCGTGGCGCGAGTCGGCGCACCGGGCAGGCCGACGCCGATGGTCCCGCGCTACCGCGCGGCCGTCGGGCGAGGCAGACAGCATCGCGATCTCGCACCCCATCTGCTGCGTCATCGGCGCATCGATGCCGCCGGGCCCGGCGCGCTGGCCCGCGTCTGCGCCCTGCTGGCCGCCGAGACCCCGGGCATCTCGCGCATCATGATGCCCGTCGACCTCCGTCGCCACGACCCCGCGCTACGTTCCACCGCCAACCTCGCGCTCCCGCTGTTCCTCGATATCGAGCCGGGCCGCGAATGGACCGCGATCAAGGACCAGATCAAGACAGGGCTACGCGAACGGCGTGAGCTGAATCAACTCGCCAACACCCGCATCACGCTCGTACCCGACCCGATCAACCGCGCCGTGCTGCGCACCACGAACTGGCTCGGTGCCCGCCTCGGCCGAAACCTGGCCTCGGCCACCGTGTCCCACATGGGTCGCTTCACCGCGGCGGAACTCGCCGTGCCCGGCTTCCGCCCGACCGGACTGTTCGTCCTGCCTCAGCACAGCATCGCCATGCCCCTGCTGTTCGGGCTGACCGAATTCGACGGCCACACCCACCTGACCGTGTCAGCACGCAACGGCGCGGGCATCGAGTCCCGCCTCGAAGCCCTACTCGACCGCATCGTCGCCATGCTCGAAGCCGAACTTCGCGCACCGAGCCCGGCAGACCAGCGGCCGTGACCCCGCCGCACGGCGAGCGGCCAGGTCGCTACCGCGACTATCCTGAACCTCGTGGGCATCATCGGCGAACTCTTCCCAGGTAAGAAGCTGCAGAACGAAGGCAGCGGCGACTCCAACGGCCAACCCCACCTCGACTTGGACCTCGAGGCGGGCGTCATCCGCCTGTCCGGCACCACCACCCCGCACCCGACCGACGAGGAATCCGACGCCTGACCTGCGAACTCCCGCTGTCGGGTCCCGCGCGCCCGGCTGGGCAGTGCACCACCGATCGCATCGCTGCGATTCGATCGACGCGCCCGCCGTCGGCGGACAGAATCACCCAGCTGAGCAGATAGGTGTCGTCCGCCAGATCGGCGGGCAGCCTACTGAGACGGGGTGGTCGTTGCGGTCCGGCTCGCGCGGCACTATCCACCGAGGAAGGCCGTCCAGGCGAACACCGAGGCGGCGAGCGCGTTTTCCCATTCCGGTTCGCGCTCGCGCGGCTCGTTCGCCGACCCCGAAGGCGGATTCACCTGCCGATTCGCCGACCACACGACCCGATCCCACCACCGGCGCCCACTCCAGTGGATGTCTTCACCACCCATCGCTACCGTCGCCATCACAGCGCCGAGCGTGCGTCGGCCAGCGCCCCCAGCACGGCCCAGGTAGCGCGTCTCACGACGCACCCGCGCTCACGACAGCGGCAACGAACGCGGCGGCGTCGGCCCCGCCGACCACTCGGCCTTCGTGCACGACCAGCACCTCACCGTGATAGTCGGCGAGCCGTGTCACCGCCGTACCCACCGGCTCGGTGGTGCCGGCGAACGCGGGCGGCGGGTCCAGATGCGCCTCGATCGGATCTTCATCGGGTGCGCCGACGAGCCGGGCCTGTGTCGCGGTGCCGAGTACCTCGGCGACCACCACCGGCCCGGCGGTCTGCCTGGCGAGGACGACCGGAAGCGATAGGCGTGAAGCGAGTTCCCCGCGCACCGAGGACACGGTCGCCGTCGACGGGAGCAATCGTGCCTCGGCGAGCACCGACGAACCTGTCCCGGCCGACCGGGCGCCCTCGACCACACCGAGCGCCGAACCGACTGTCGGCTCACCGTGTGCCGCGAGCAACGGAAACCCGAACTGCCCGAGCCACCCGTCGTCGAAGTACTTCGACAGGTATCCGCGTCCCGAGTCGGGCGCGATCACCACCACCACATCCTCGGGTCCGAGCCCACGGGCCACCCGCAGCGCGGCGGCGATCGAGGTGCCGGAGGAACCGCCGAGCAGCAGGCCTTCCTCTTTGGCCAATCGGTGCAGCACCCGCAGCGATTCACCGTCGGTGATCCGCTCGATCCGGTCGATCACCTCGGTGTGGTACGACTGCGGCCACTCGTCGAGTTCGGTTTCCGGATGCCGGTAGTGCCCCACCGATTCGACGTACCAGGCGCGACCGTCGCCGCCGCCGTACACCGACGTCTCGGGATCGGCCCCGATGACCTGGACCCGACCGCCCGAGGCTTCCTTCAGGAATTCCCCTGTGCCGCTGACAGTTCCGCCGGTGCCGATGCCCGCCACATAGTGCGTGACGCCGCCCGCGGTCTGGGCCCAGATCTCGGGTCCGGTGGTTTCACGGTGCGCGGTGGGGTTGGCCGGGTTGTCGTACTGGCCCGCGAACCACGCGCCGGGGATCTCCTCGGTCAATCGCAGTCCGACGCTGCGCAGGTGCTCGGGGTGCCCGACCGGGCGACCGCCGGGAGTCACATGAACCTCGGCGCCGTAGGCCCGTAACAGCGCGATCTTGTCGCGGCTGGACTTGTCCGGCACGACCACCACCGTGCGATAGCCACGTGCCGCCGCGATGGCCGCCAACCCGATGCCGGTGTTGCCGGAGGTCGCCTCCACCACGACCCCACCGGGCCGTAGCTCCCCTGCGGCTTCGGCGGCGTCGAGCATGAACAGGGCCGCTCGATCCTTCACGCTCCCACCGGGATTGAGATATTCGAGCTTCACGTACACCGTGGCGGTGATGCCGTCGGTGATCCGGTTCAACCGAACCAGCGGGGTGTGCCCGATAGCTTGGTCGATGGAGTCGAACACCGCGGCGGTGCGCCGGGTGTCCTCGATGTCGATGGTCATGCCGCCGACCTTCCTGTCTCGCCGACGCTTCAGGGCGGGTTCCAGATTCCCCGCAACCCCACCCCGCCGACAGGTTTGTTCTCACCCGGATTCGATCGCCGCCTGATGAATTACTCGCACCGATGCGCCGAATCATTGCGCCTGGATAGCGCGATGACGATAGTTCTCGGCACGCCGTCGAGTAGGAAGGAGGCCGCCGTGACCGCGACCGAACCCCCACGTTCCGGTGCACAAGCCGTCGACCGTGCCGTGTACGTGCTGAACTGCTTTCAGGGCGGCGACCCGGAATTGTCGCTGAGCGAGTTGGCGCAGCGGGCCGGGTTCCCGGTGAGCACCACCTTCCGGCTGGCGCAGGCGCTGGTGCGCGGCAGGCTGTTGGAGCAGGACCCGGCGACCGATCGCTACCGGATCGGGCACGGACTGGCGTGCCTGGCCCGTCCCGCGCTGTCGCGGCTCGGCCTCGACGACGCGGCGCCACATTTGTACGCGTTGGCCGCCGGCATCAAGATCACGGTCAGTCTCAGTGTCGCCGATGCCGACGAGGCGCTCACCGTGTTCCAGGCCCGGCCACCGATCCACTTCTGCCACAACCAGATTCCGCAGGAGCGCAGACCGTTGAGCACCAGCGCCGTCGGTCACGCGCTGCTCGCGCACACCACGGCGGGACTCGACCGCGGCAACGGCGAACTGTTCGACACCATCCGCCGTCGCGGGTACGCCATCGAGGAGATCGACAGCGACGAACCGATCCGCGCGATCGCCGTTCCGGTCCTCGGGCCGGATCGACAGGTGTGGGGCGCGATCGGTGTGCAGGCGCGCGCGGTACGTCTGGATCGCGATCTGGTTCGCGCCGTACTGCCTGCCATCCATCAGATCGCGGTGCGCATCAGCCCCTATTTCCATACCGCGGCCGCAGGTGAGGGATTCGACGCACCATGATTTTCACGATGTGGAAACAGTATTGCCGAGTCGTTATCTGTTGACGCACTATTGAATCGAGGCGGCGTCCCCTATGCCGACCACTTTCACGAAAGTCCCATCATGATCGAATCCCCCGCGCTCGTTCGCCGCCGTACGGTGGACTTGATGCGCCTGTCCCCCGGATTCTGTCGCAGCTGAAATAGCGGCGACATTCCTCCGTCGTCGAACTCCACTTTCTCTCATACCCGTTAATCCGCCCTTTGTGTGTGGATCGTCGCGGCGTGCGCCCGTTGTGGCCCGTCGCTCAGTCCTCCCACGCCGTAGAAAGAAATCGCGAAACATGTTGTCCACTACCTTCCGACGACGTCCGCTGCGTGCGCTCGCCGCCGCGCTCGTCGCACCCGCCGTCCTCGCGGTCGTCACCGCGTGCGGCGGCACCGATGCCGTGACGACTGCCGACGGCAAGACCGTGCTGCGCTACCAGGGACAGACCGGACAGGTCACGCCGTACGAGCTCGCCGACAACCTGGGCTACTTCACCAAGATCAGCTTTCAGTGGGAGGGCGACACCACCAGTGGCCCGGCCAATATCCAGGCGGCCGCCACCAAGCAGGTCGAATTCGGCAGCGCGTTCAACGGCGCGGTGGTCAAGCTCGCCGCGGGCGGCGCCCCGGTGCAAGCGGTGCTGAGCTCCTACGGCTCCGATGCCAAGTCGTTCACCGGCTACTTCGTCCGCGACAATGCCGGCATCACCAACGCCCGTGACCTGATCGGCAAGAAGGTCGGCGTCAACACCCTCGGCGCGCACCACGAGTTCGTCACCCGCGAATGGCTGCACCAGCAGGGCCTGAGCGAGGCCGAGATCAAGCAGGTCCAGCTGATCGTGGTGCCGCCGGTCAACACCGAGGAGGCGCTGCGCAGCGGTCAGATCGACGTCGGCGCGCTCGGCAGCGTATTCCGTGAGACCGCCGTCGAGCGCGGAGGCCTGCACCCGCTGTTCACCGACAAGGATATCTTCGGCGAATTCGATTACGGCACCTACGTTTTCCGTAAGGACTACATCGCGCAGAACCCCGAAGCCGTCAAGGACTTCGTGCAGGGCACCGCGCGCGCCACCCGCTGGCTGCAGCTCACCCCGCGTGATCAGGTCGTCGCCAAGTTCACCGAGATCATCAACAAGCGCGGCCGTAACGAGAACCTCAAGCTGCTCGACTACTGGCGCAGCCCCGGCCTGCCGGTGCCAGGAGCGGTGATCGCGGACAAGGAGATCCAGATCTGGATCGATTGGCTCGAGCGCAACGGCGAACTGCCCAAGGGCAAGATCACCGCCACGGACCTGTTCACCAACAAGGACAACCCCTACGCCAACGGCACGTACCAGCCGACCAGCGGTCCGACCGGAGAGGTGGTGGCCGCGAAATGACCGGCACCCCAGCCAAACTCACGCTGCGATCGGTGGGCAAACAGTTCGCCGTGCGCGGCACCGACGAGAAGTTCACCGCGATCGACGACATCTCCATCGAGGTCGGAGCAGGCGAGTTCCTCGTCCTGGTCGGGCCGAGCGGCTCGGGCAAGTCCACGCTGCTCGACCTGCTGGGTGGACTGAGCAAGCCCAGCTCCGGACAGATCCTGCTCGACGGCGCCCCGATCACCGGCCCCGGTCTCGACCGCGGCGTGGTGTTCCAGCAGTACGCGCTGCTGCCGTGGCGGACCGCTCGCGCCAATATCCAGTTCGGCCTCGAGGCCAAGGGCATCGCTCGCAAGGAGCGCAAGGCGATCGCCGAGCACTACCTCGAGTTGGTCGGCCTGGCCGGCTTCGGTGACCGGTACCCGCACGAGTTGTCCGGCGGTATGAAGCAGCGCGTGGCGATCGCCCGCAGCCTGGCCTTCGATCCCGAGGTGCTGCTGATGGACGAACCGTTCGCGGCACTCGACGCACAGACCAGGGAGTCGCTGCAGGACGAGCTCCTGCGGATCTGGCGCACCACCGGCAAGACCATTCTGTTCATCACCCACGGCATCGATGAAGCGGTGTATCTGGGCCAGCGCGTCGCGGTGCTCACCTCACGCCCCGGCCGGGTGAAGGCCGTGATCGATATCGACATCGACCGCAGCGGCGATATCGACGTCCGCTCCAGCGAACAGTTCCGCGACTACCGCCATCGGATCTGGACGGAACTGCAGAGCGAGGTGAGCCGGGCCCAGCGCCTGGAACTCGCCGCCGACGACACCACGGCCGCCGCGGCGGTCGCGTCCACCGACAGGAGTCCCGCCCATGTCTAGCGCCGTCCCCCTGCTCGTGCGCCCCGTCGAGGTCGCCGCCGCACCGGCCGCACCCCCGCGTACACGCACCGCGGTGCCTGCCGCTCGCTCCGCGCTCAGCCGAGCGGTCGGCGCGGGAGGCAGCACTGCACTTCGCATCGCCAAACCCCTGCTCGCCTTCGCGCTGCTGCTCGGCGCGTGGGAGTTGGCGCCACGGTTCGGTCTGGTCGACGAGGTATTCCTCCCGCCGTTCTCCACGGTGGTGCAGGCCTTCTTCGAGTTGGCGGGCAACGGCCAGCTGGCCGAACACACCTCGGCCAGCCTCACCCGATCGGTCACCGGCTTCTCCTTCGCCCTGGTGATCGCCGTCCCGGTCGGCATCGCCATCGCCTGGTACAAGCCGGTGTCGGATTTCCTCAATCCGGTCCTCGAACTGTTCCGCAACACCGCCGCGCTCGCGCTGCTTCCGGTGTTCGTGCTGATCCTCGGCATCGGCGAGACCTCGAAGATCGCGCTGATCGGCTACGCCACGTTCTTCCCGATCCTGCTCAATACCATCACCGGCGTGCGCACCGTCGACCCGCTGCTCGTGAAATCGGCGGTCTCACTGGGCTTCTCGCCACTGCGGTTGTTCCAGAAGGTGATCCTGCCCGCGGCGATCCCGTCCATCTTCACCGGTATCCGAATGGCCGCGTCGGGCTCGATCCTGGTCCTCATCGCCGCCGAGATGATCGGCGCGCGAGCCGGTCTGGGCTATCTCATCACCGCCGCGCAGCAGAACTTCCAGATTCCGCAGATGTACGCGGGGATCGTGGCGATCTCGCTGATCGGTCTCGGTTTCAACTTCGCCCTCGTCGCCCTGGAACGCCGGCTCTCGCGCTGGCGTACCTCACCGACCAACGCCTGATCAGGAGATCACCATGTCTGGCAGAACCTTTCACCTCAACGCCTTCCTGATGGGCGTCGGCCACCACGAGGCCGCGTGGCGCCATCCGCGCACCGACGAACAGCGCGTGCTCGATGTGCGCCACTTCCAGGAACTGGCGCGCATCGCCGAGCGCGGCAAGCTCGACTCGGTGTTCTTCGCCGACACCCTCGCGGTGGGCCCGCGGATCGAACGCAACACCCTCACCGTGTTCGAACCGATCACTCTGCTGTCGGCGATCGCGGCGGTCACCGAGCGGATCGGCCTGATCGCCACCGCGTCGACCAGCTACAACGAGCCGTTCAATCTCGCACGCAAATTCGCCTCGCTCGACCACATCAGCGCGGGTCGTGCCGGATGGAACATCGTCACCTCCGGCAATGTCGACGAGGCCTACAACTTCGGGCTCGACGCGATCCCCGAGCACGCCCGCCGCTACGAACGCGCCGAGGAGTTCGTCGACGTGGCCTTGGCCCTGTGGGACAGCTGGGAAGCCGAGGCGATCGTGCTCGACACCGAGACCGGCGTCTTCGCCGACCCGAGCCGGGTGCACACCCTCGACTACGAGGGCGAACGGTTCCGCGTACGCGGCCCACTGAACTCCCCCCGTGGACCGCAGGGTCGACCGCTGCTGGTGCAGGCCGGCTCCTCGGAATCTGGCAAGGAGTTCGCCGCCCACCGTGCCGAAGCCGTGTTCACCGCACAGCGCACCCTCGACGAGGGCGTGCAGTTCTACCGCGATCTCAAGTCGCGCCTGGCGAAATACGGGCGCGCACACGACGACTTGAAGGTGCTGCCCGGTCTGGTGCCGTTCATCGCCGACACCGTCGAGGAGGCCAGGGCTCTCGAACAGGAGTTCACCGACCTGATCTCGCCCGACTACGCACTGCGCCAACTCTCGTCGATGCTCGGCGTCGACCTGACCGCACACGCGCTGGACGCACCGTTGCCCCCGCTGCCCGCCGAGAGCGAGATCGAGGGCGGCAAGAGCCGGTTCACGCTGGTCAAGCAGCTGGCCGAATCCGAGGACCTCACCGTGCGTCAGCTCATCGGCAAGCTGGGCGGCGGCCGCGGTCACCGCACCTTCGCCGGGACGCCCGAGCAGGTCGCCGATGAACTGCAGAGCTGGTTCGACGCCGGTGCCGCCGACGGATTCAACATCATGGCGCCCTACCTTCCCGGCGGCCTGGCCGATTTCGTCGACCGCGTGGTGCCGATCCTGCAGGAGCGCGGTCTGTTCCGCACCGACTACGAATCCACCACGCTGCGCGGCCATTACGGTCTCGCTCCGGTGGAAAGCCAGTTCGCCGAGCAGGATTCACGGGTGAGCGCCTGATGCGCGCCCGGCGACTCGATATCGAGTTCATGCGGGTGGTGAGCAGTTCCTGTCGGGAATGACGACTACCACAACCCGGCGACAGACTTCACACGAAGGACCACCGACATGACCACCATCGAAACCCCCCGCGTTCTCAACGCCCTCGAGATCACCCCGGTCGCAGGCCACATCGGCGCCGAGGTGACCGGCGTCGACCTGCGCGAGGAGCTCACCGACGCCCAGGTCGACGAGCTCACCGCGGCGCTGCACCGGCACAAGGTGCTGTTCTTCCGCGATCAGCAGATCGGGCACACCGAACAGATCGCGTTCTCCCGCCGCTTCGGCGCGGTCACCCCGTCGCATCCCTACGACGACGACGCGCCCACCGAGCACCCGGAGATCCTGGCTGTCGACAGCCGCCTCTACGAGAAGAAGTTCGGCCGCAAGAAGTTCAGCTACACCAACAAATGGCACACCGATGTCTCGCCGCTGATCAACCCGCCCGCGGCCTCGATCCTGCGCGCCGAGATCGCACCGGAGATCGGCGGCGACACCCAGTGGACCAACCTGGCCGCGGCCTACGCCGGTCTGCCGGAATCGCTGCGCACCTTCGTCGACGGACTGCGGGCCGAGCACCGCTTCGGTGGCCGGATTCCGCCGTGGGAGGCGGGCAGCGAGTACGCCCGCAAGATCGCCGCGGCACCGCTGGTGACCGAGCATCCTGTCGTGCGTGTCCACCCGGTGACCGGTGAGCGCGTGCTGTTCGTCAACCCGGGCTTCACCACCAGGATCCTCGGCCTGACCCCGCCCCAGAGCGATGCCCTGTTGCAGTTGCTGTTCGACGAGATCTCACACCCCGCCTACACCGTCCGCTTCCGCTGGGAAAAGGGCAGCATCGCCTTCTGGGACAACCGCGCCACCGCGCACCTCGCCCCCAGCGACCTCGACCACCTCGACGTCACCCGGGTCCTCTACCGCACCACCCTCGAGGGCGACATCCCGGTCGGCGTCGACGGCGCGGCCTCCACTCCGATCGCCGGCGCGAAGTTCACCGGCGCCTGAGAACCGTTGCGGTGCCCGCACCTTCGTGGCGGGCACCGCACCCCGGCCCTCGGTGGCCACGACCCTGCGCGCGGCGCGCGCCGACACACACAGGAGCACACATGACCGAACCGTGGCACACCAGTACCGACGTGCTCATCATCGGCGGCGGTCCCGCGGCATCCTGGGCCGCGATCCACGCCCGTGAAGCAGGCGCCGAGGTGATCCTGGTCGACAAGGGCTACTGCGGAACCAGCGGCGCCACAGCGCCTTCCGGCACCGGCGTCTGGTACGTGGCCCCCGAAGCCGCCGCCCGTGCCAACGCGAAGGCGAGCAGGGAGGCACTCGGCGGTCACCTCGCCGACCACTATTGGATGGATCGCGTCCTCGACCAGACCTACGCCAACATGAACCGGCTCGCCGTCGAGGGCCGCTATCCGTTCCCGGTGGACCCGGCCACCGGTGCGCAGTTACGCACCGGCGTGCAGGGGCCGGAGTACATGCGCCGAATGCGGGCGTGGCTCACCCGGCTCGGTGTGCAGGTCCACGATCACTCCCCCGCCCTGGAACTGCTCGTCGACGAAACGGGCGCGGTGCGTGGCGCGGCGGGCTATCAGCGTCAGCTGGATCGGGACTACCGGATCACCGCGGGCGCGGTAGTGCTCGCCACCGGCGGTTGCGCGTTCCTCTCCCGCGCACTCGGCACCAATGTCGACACCGGCGACGGCGCGTTGATGGCGGCCGAGGCGGGCGCGCGGTTCTCGGGCATGGAGTTCTCCAACGCCTACGCCATCGTGCCCAAGGGTTCCACCATCACCAAGACCGCCTACTACGGCTATGCCACCTTCTTCGGCGAGGACGGCCGGGTGCTCGAGGAGGCCGGGTCGACCAAGGGTCGCTCGGTGATCGCCCGAACCCTGTTGCAGGAGAAAGTGTTCGCGCAGCTCGATCGCGCGGATGAGACGGTGCAGGCGCAGATGCGGGTGGGTCAGCCGAACTTCTTCTTGCAGTTCGACCGGCGCGGTATCGATCCGTTCACCGACCGGTTCGAGATCGACCTGCTCGCCGAGGGCACGGTCCGCGGCACCGGCGGCATCGATGTGGTCGACGATCACTGCGCGACAACGGTTCCCGGCCTGTACGTCGCGGGCGACGCGGCCACCCGCGAGCGTATCTGTGGTGGTTTCACCGGCGGTGGCAGCCATAATGCCGCCTGGGCGATGTCGTCGGGAAGCTGGGCGGGCGCGGGCGCCGCGCACTATGCCACGACGGCTGACCGCTCAGATGGTGCGGTGCGTGGAATCGGTGGAGTCGGCTTGCGCCCCACCGAATCACCGTCGGTCACCGCGGCCGAGGTCGTCACCGCCGCGCAGGACGAGTTGATCCCCTTCGAGAAGAACTATCTGCGCCATGGTGACCGGCTGCGCCCCGCTCTCGCCCGGCTCGACGAACTGTGGGATGCCGCGTCGGCGGGTCTCGGCGGCGGGACCGGCGACGAACGGGTCAGGGCCCGGCAGGCCGCGGCGATCACCGCGGTCGGGCGCCTCATGTACCGATCCACGTTGGCGCGCACCGAGACTCGTGGGATGAGCAAACGCGCCGATCATCCCGACCTCGATCCGGCACAGCATCACCACCTGCATTCGGGTGGGCTCGACGAGCCGTGGGTCGATTCGGCGAGCACCCGCAACTCGGGTCTGGCGGTGGCGTCGTGATCGAACTGCTGCGTGCGCAGGACTGCATCGGCTGCGACAAATGCGTGACGGCCTGCCCCACCAATGTCTTCGATCGCGTCGACGGCGGGATCCCGGTTATCGCACGGCAATCGGACTGCCAGACCTGCTTCATGTGCGAGGCGTACTGCCCGACCGATGCCCTCTACGTCGCGCCCGAGGTCACGCCGCTGCCGCCGGACGCGGCGGTTCCCACCGAGCACATCGGCCGGTATCGCGAGAAGCTCGGTTGGGGGCACGGACGCACCGCGGGCGCTCAGGTCGCGGTGGGGCCGCGACTCCCGCACGGGGCGCCGCCGCCACGCCTCAACCCCTGAGAGTGGGCGGTATCGGGTGTCGCAGCGGGCCGAACAGCGGGTCGTCGAACACGCTCTGTTCGACGACCGGCTCCGGTTCACGCAGTAGGCCGGCGGTGCTGACATCGGACCAGTCGTATCGTCCGTCCTCGCACTGCAATTCGACCATCGAGACCGCGGAGACCGTGTCGTCGAGGGCGAAGTCGTCCAACCCGTCCTCGGCTAGCGCGGTGCGGATCTCGTGCATCGGTGTCGGGTGGGTCGCGTGGGCCAGCGCCAGGTAGGGGCGCAGCGGCTCACCGTAGTCGGGGATCCGTTCCCGGATCCACACCTCGGTCAGCGCGTCGGTCAGGTCCGCCCGCACCCGGAGCAGTTCGTCCGAGACGGTGATGGGCAATCGGATCGATTCGGCGGTGACCTCTGGCGGTCCGAACGCGAGTTGGAACGGCGCGAGCTGGGCGAGTAGATCGCGCGCGCCTGCCACCAGCGCCGCCAGGTGCACCCCTTTGACCCCGTCGGCGAACCCGATGCCCTGCACACCGATCCGCAGCCGCGCGGCGTCTACCTGCTCGAGGCCGGGCAGGCGCGAGAGAGTGGGCGCGAAGATCTCGAGCAGTTTGTCGGCGACCGGCTGGCTCGGCGTGATCTGCCAGTTGTAGAACGAACGACCCGGTGTCCACCCCGGACGCCACCACCAGCGGCTGGCAACGGTCATCTCGCTCGCGATCATGGTGCGCAACCTCCCGACCTCGGCTGACACGATCGGCATCGATGCGATGCCGGCTACCTCACAGCGACGGTATTCCCGGTGTGATCGGCGAGCAACCTGGCGAGACCGTTCCGTTGCGCCTTCGACGCACTACACTGACTGCCGTGCCTGTTCGTCGGCTGATCACGCTTTCCGCGTTCGCCCTCCTGCTTCCTCTCGCCGTTTCCGCGTGCACCATGACCGGACCCGGCACCACCTCCGAATGCACCGTGAGCGGGTGCACCGTCACCTTCGACCGGGGCGTGAGCGCCAAGGCCTCGATCCTCGGTATCGACGCCGAACTCGTCGCCGTGAACGGTGACATGGTCACCCTGAGCGTCGGTGGCCAGCAGATCACGGTTCCGGTCGGCCAGTCCCAGGCCAGCAACGGCACCGATGTTCGCGTCAGTGAGGTGACCGACGACAAGGTCGTCGTCGTCTTCGCGACCGGCCTGAACCCGAACTGATCAGCCGGGCACGTTCGACCGAACTGCCGGTGCACTGACCACCCAGGGCGCGTTCGGTTGATCGAGGATCCAGCGCCAGCTGCCGTCGGGCTGCCTGCGTGCCACCTCCACGGTCGCGCCGGGGCCACCGGGCAGACGTGACGATGTCAGCGCCAGATCGCCCGCGAGTAAGGCGGGCGCCTGGTGACCGGGTTGGAACACGGGTCGATCGGCGACCAGTCGCGTATAAGCTGCCCTGATCTCGTCCACCCCGGTCGCGACGACCCCATCCGGCAGTGCGAGCACCGCGTCGGACTCGTACAGCTCGACGAGTCCGTCCACATCACCGGCGTTCAATCGCTCGACCACCAGCCGGCTCAGATCTTCCGGGCGCTGCGCACGTTCTCGCACATTCTCGGCCATCGCCACCCTCCCTCGACTCGGGTTGTGCGACAACGGTAACGCCGGGGTACGACACGAATCGGGCACGCGGCACGGCGGTCATGGGTGCTCGTGCAGCGTCACCGCGAACCGGTACCAATTTCCGTCATAGGGCGTATAGACGGGCTGATATCCCGCACCGCCGTGATCCGGCGGCGGAGTTCCCGGCGGAAAGTAGGCCAACCCGCCGGAAATCGCCATGTCATCGATAGTGAACTGACATCCACCGTCGTCGGGTCTGACACCAGTGGCCCGAATGACACCGAACCACTGCCCCTCCGATTCCCGGCAATTCCGGGCGGCATCGGTCATCGCCGCGGACGACAGCCACCATCCCACTTTGTCCGGCACCCCGAACCACACCAGGCCCAGCCCGACGATCACCACCACCGGGGCGACGACGACGGCCCGATACTCCCGATACCGAGCACACCCGATCGGCGCCAGAATCATCCAGGACACCCCGCAGGCCAGCAGCATCACGACCGCGACAACCCAGCCGAGAAGGTCGATGTGGGTGGCGTCGACCACGAGCGTCACCGCGATCGCCACCGTCGCGAACCCGGTGGTGACCCACATCGCCACCGACCATCGCCGTGGCGCCTGATCTGTCGTGCGCGTCCCCACCGTCGTCATCAGCCCACTCTACGATCGGCTCGCGCGCCGAGGAACGGCGAAACCCCCGAAAGCCAACGGCCTCCAGGGGTTTCACAGAAACAGCGTGATCTCAGCCGATCACAGCGGCGGGAATCCCGACGATCCGGTCGCCATCCAGTTCCAGAACTCGGTGACGCGGTTGAGGACCAACGCCATGATGTCGAGGGCAGTGCTTCCCATTGTCTTCCTTCACATTCGGACGAACACTTCGCGCCTTCACCATAGCAACCGGCCTCGAGTGAGCAACGTTGTGATAACAGACAGATGACGACGCCCGCACTGGTTTCCGACAACGACCCCGAACCGGTCGCCGACCCCCGCGCGGCGGATATACCTGGCCGACGATCCCGGATGCACCGATCGCCATACAACGAACGGCATATATGAATCGCGGCAGGTGAACGCAAGGGAAACAAACTCGGACGACCGCCTCCGCCAGTGTGATCGTGCATACAAGGATCATCCCATCCGGAATGAACAAAATATCTGGAGACAATCACGTACCCGAATGCGCCTACTTCCAACACTGAAGCACGACAAGAGAACCCGTCACGCGATGACATAAAACAGCAGGCGGCAGACTTTTGTTCAATGAAACCGTGATGCCCGTCACCGTCTTCCTCTCAGCAGGATCACATATACGATCACTCACGCCGAGACTTCACGGAAATATATTACCGCCGAAGTTCGACGCATCAGGTGACACAGTGCGGTGTTCTCCCGAATCCCATCCTTCCGCCGCTTCGGCATGCATTCGTCACGAGGTGAACCGGTCATGGAATACACCCACCTGTCCGAATTCGAAATCCGTTCAGGCGTTTTGTCGATGTGGACGCCCGAACTCGCCACCGACGCATGGCGGCTCGACGATCGTCCGCTGACCAGCGTGCACGCCGATTACTGCGCGAGCGTCGATCCCGCCGATCCACTGCCCGGTCGCGGCCGCTGGATCGGCACCGTCTTCGAGATGGACGCCCCGCTCGACGCCCCCACCTGGCGCGAGACGCTGCGGCGCTGGCACGCCAGGCACGAGGGCCTGCGCACCACGGTGAGCACCGCGGCCTCGGGCGAACCGCGCAGACTCGTCGCCGCACCCGCCACTGTCGGCATCGCCGAGCAGCCGGTACCCGACCTCACCGACGGCACCCGGATCAATGAATTCCTTCGTGGCACGCTCGAAGAGCGTCTGTCGCCACTGGTGTGGCCACACTGCCTCGCGGCCACGATCGAGCATGCCGACACCGGCGATTTCACGGTGCTCGTCGCCGCCGATCACTCTGTGATGGACGCCTATTCCCAAGCCATTCTGATCCTCGAGCTGCGCGCGCTTTACCGCGAGGTGGCGGCGGGCGACCAGGCGCGCGAGTCCGTCACTTTCGGCAGCGCGGCCGACTTCGCCGTCCTGGAACGGGCGAGCGCGGCTGAACTGGATCCGGCCTGCCCCGCGGTCGCCACCTGGCGCGAGTTCCTCGCCGACGGTGCGATGCCGCGCTTCGCCCCGCATGCCCAGCGGCCCGCTCCCGCGGATCTACCGCAGCACAGCGTGTCGCGACGGCTGCTCGATCTCGGCGAACTCGAGCAGATCGAAGCGATCCTCGACCAGGTGCGGCACCGGATGTCGGTAGCAGTCTTCGCCGCGTTGGCCGTGGCCAATCAGCAGCGGTTCGACGCGAACCGGATGCGCACCGTGATGCCGATCGCGACCCGCCCCGACCTGCGCTGGATGGAATCGATGGGCTGGTTCGTCAATGTGGTGCCGGTCGATATCGCCCTGCCCACCGGCTCGGGCATCGCCGAGGCCATGGACCTCGCACGTGCCGCGTTACGTCGTTCACGCACCGCCAACGACGCCTCCTGGTCGCGAGTGCTCGGCCTACTCGATGTCACCGAGACACCGCGGTTCGGCATCTCGTTCCTCGACATCCGGGTCCTGCCGGGCTACGAGTTGGTCGCTGACCTGCGCGGGCGGACCTTACGCGCGCAGTCGTACTCACCCGACGAGGTGTTCCTGTGGGTGGTGCGCGCGGCCGACGGGCTGTACGTGTCGACCCGGTACCCGGCGGGGTTCCCCGCCGAGGTGATGGACGAATTCCTGACCGCGTTCGGGCAGGCATTGTCGTCGGTCACCGCCGCGGTGCATGCGGGTCCAGCTACCGACGCGCTCCGTGTCGCCGTGCAGGCGGGATGAGCGAATGCGGTCACTGTTGGCTTTCACCGGCAGCCGCGGCGACGCCCAGCCCGGCATCCTGCTGGCCCGTGCGCTGCGCGAGCGCGGTCACGACGTGACGTTGGCGCTCGCGCCGAACCTCGTCGCCTTCGCCCATGACCACGGCGTTCCCGCGGTTCCGTTCGGCCGCGATACCGCCGACCTCCTGCACGCGCAGCGCACCGACCGACGCTTCACCAGCCGCGATCCACGCGCCCGGCTGCGGGCACTGTTCGACCTGCAGCGACGTGGAGCGCCCGAACAGATCGAGGACCTGCGCGCGCTGGCACCCGGACACGATGTGGTGGTCGCGGGAATGGCGGGTGAGGAAGCCGCCGAGTCGGTGGCGCGGGCGGTCGGACTGCCGTTCGCGGCCGTGCACTTCTTCCCGATCCAGCCCAACAGCGCGGTCCCTGTCGCACCGGTGCGCTGGGCTGCCCACCTCCCCGGGTTCGTGCACCGATGGGGTTGGTCGGTGCTGGCCCGCGCACGAGCCGCGGCCCTTGCCCCGGCCCTGCCCGTCATCACCGAGCCGAATGCGGCCAGCGTGCGAATTCAGGCTTACGACCCACGACTGTTTTCTGGTGTAGACGAACAGTTGCCAGGTCCGTTCGTCGGTTTTCCGGTCGATTCGAACGGATTCCTCAGCAGTACAGCGGTTTCCGAGCCCCCGCTGTCGTCACCGAGTCTGGATGCGTGGCTGGATGAGGGATCCGCGCCGATCTACGTCGGATTCGGCTCCATGGATGTCGGCGATCCGGCCGCGTTCGTCGCGACCCTGCGCGAGGTGTGTGCCCGGCGAGGTCGTCGGCTGCTGCTCGCGTCGGGCTGGGCGACGATCGGTCCGGGATTCGAAGATGCCGTTGCGATCGTCGGTCAGGTCGATCACGCTCGGGTGCTGCCTCGTTGTGTCGCGGCCGTGCACCACGGTGGCGCCGGGACGACCGCCGCCGCGCTGAGAGCGGGTGTGCCGCAAGTGATCTGCTCGGTCCAGGCCGACCAGCCCTACTGGGGTCAGGCGTTGCGGCGACTCGGCCTCGCGGCCACGATTCCCGCGAAGAAGCTCACCGGCGAACGCCTCGACGCACTACTCGATCTGGTCTCGCGTCCCGACGTGGTCCTGCGCGCGGCATCCTATTCCGCCGATTTCGCCACCGACGGTGTCGAGCGAGCCGCCGATGCCGTCGAGGCGCTGGTGGGTTCGCCGGTCGCCGCTGACCTGCTCCATTCCGCCGGGAGGCAACTGTGAATACCGATATCGCCATCCGCACCACCGGTCTCGGCAAGTCCTACGGCGATTTCACCGCTGTCGGCAGCGTCGACCTCACCATCGCGGCGGGCACCGTTTTCGCCCTGCTCGGCCCCAACGGCGCGGGCAAGACCACCATGGTCCGCATGCTCGCGACCCTGGTCCGTCCCGATCGCGGCACCGCCGAGATCTTCGGCTACGACATCACGCGCGACGCCACCGCCGTGCGATCGATGATCGGCCTCACCGGCCAGTACGCATCGGTCGACGAAACCCTCACCGCCGGTGAGAATTTGCGGCTTTTCGGCCGTCTGCTCGGGCTCTCCCGCCGCGATGCCGCGCGCCGCAGTGTCGAACTTCTGGAAGAGTTCGAACTGGCCGAGGTCACCGACCGGCCGGTGAATCAGTTCTCCGGCGGCATGCGGCGGCGCCTCGATCTGGCGGCCACCCTGATCACCGACCCGCCGCTGATCTTCCTCGACGAGCCGACCACCGGCCTCGACCCGCATACCCGCGAGAAGATGTGGGGCGTGATCCGGCGGCTCGTCGCCCGTGGCGCGACCGTCCTGCTCACGACGCAATACCTCGAAGAAGCCGACGCATTGGCCGACCGGATCGCCGTCATCGATCGCGGGACGATCGTGGCCGAGGGCACGGCGGCGCAGCTGAAGTCCTCGATCGGCGACCAAGTGCTGCGCCTGGAACTCGCCGATGCCGCCCAGTCCACCCATGCGGAGGCCATCGTCGTCGAGCTCACCGGCGAGATACCCGAAGGGTCTTCGGCGGGCATGCTCACCGTCGCGCTCACCGATGCCGGCACCGCCGCCGATATCGTCGCCGCCTGCCGCGCCGCGGGCATCGCGCTGCGCGGTTTCGCCGTCGACCGTCCCGATCTCAACGAAGTATTCCTCGCTCTGACCGGCACCGACCGCGTCGCCGCCTGATCCGAAAGACCGAGGCCACCATGACTGCCACCATCACCGAGATCGCCGTCGAGCAGACCACGCCTCCGATGATCGACCGCCGTCCCCGCATCACCCATGTCAGCCTGCGCGCCTCGCTGTTCCAGTCGCTGATGATGGCGTGGCGAGGTCTGCTCACCTTCCGGCACAGCCCGCAGTTGCTCTACGACGCGCTGCTGCTGCCGATCGTGGGGCCGCTGCTGTTCGGCAGCATTTTCGGCACGGCCATCGCGGGCAGCACGCAGGCATACCTACCGATTCTGATTCCCGGCGTGCTGGTGCAGATCGTGCTCACCTCGTCGGTCGCCACCGGAGTGCAACTGTCCGAGGACATTCGGTGCGGGGTCTTCGATCGGTTCGTCGCCATGCCGATCGCCCGGTCGGCACCGGTCGCCGGGGCGCTGCTCGCTGGGGCCACCCGGTATGTCATCGCCGCGACCACGGTGGTGATCGTCGGGTTCGCGATGGGTTATCGCCCGGATCATCCGGTCGGATTCGTCGCCGGTGCGGTGCTCGTGGTCCTCGCCACCATCGCGATCAGCTGGTTGTTCGCGTTCATCGGAGTCATCGTGTCCAGACCCGCCGCGGTGCAGGGCATGTCGATGCTGGTGCTCACCTTCTTGAGTTTCGCTTCCAACGCGCTGGTGCCCGAGTCGGCGATGCCGACCTGGCTTGGCTACGTCTCCGACTACAACCCGGTGTCCTACCTCGTGTCCGCGGTGCGCGGGCTCGCCGAGGACGGTGTCGTCGGCACCGACGCGCTCTGGTCGGTGGTGGCCTCGCTCGTGATCGCCGCCGTCTTCGCGCCACTGACCGTCCGCACTCTGCGTGCTCGCTGAGGAGTTCTGATGACGCTCACCGCCCCGGCCATCGTTACCGCGTCCGTTGCCGTCAACCGGCTCACCGCCGACGACGACCTGTTCCTCAAGCTGCACAGCCTCTACGGCAACGCGCTGGTCAATCAGCTCGCCTGGCGGTTCGACGAGCCACTGGCGCCCGAGCTGCTGGCCCGCTTCCACGCCCACTTGGCCCGGGGTTTCCTGGCCCGCCGTGTGCAACCGACCCGGGTTCCGTTCGCCCGTCCCTATTGGCTCCCCGCGACGGAATCGCTGCCGCTGGGCTGGGATCCGGTGCCCGTCGCCGACGAGGAGATCCTCGACTGGTATTTCGCGCAGAGCCGAGTGGACTTCGATCCCGAGACAGGACAGGTGTGGCGGCTGTCCGCGGCGCCGACCACGGCGGGTGGGACGCTGGTGTCGCTGGTGACCTCGCATGTGGCATCCGACGGCGGCGCGGTGCTGTTCGCCGTGGGCGACGCGCTGGCACGGCTCGATGAGAGCCCGGACTTCACAACCGGTTCGGGCCAGCTGGTGGGCAAACCACCGCAGAACTCGTTGAGCGCGAACGTGCTCGATGCAGGCCGACAGCTGCGTGCGGTCGCGAAGGGGATTCGCGCGGCGATCGCCACCCGTGGCGTCACCGAGCCGGACCGCACCCTTCGTCCCGCGTTCCCGGAGCTTCCCCTTCCGGCCCAGTGGTCACCGGCCGACCTGGTGGTCCAGCTCGACCTCACCGAGTGGAACGCCGCCGCCACACGATATTCCGGCACCACGAACGGGCTCCTGATCGCGCTGGGCGCCGGCATCCTCGGTCGCAGCGGGCGCGTCGGCGACGCCGCCGACATCCGCGTGGACATCCCCCATTCGATGCGCACGCCCGAGGACCCCCGCGCCAACGCCACCACCGGTCTGCCGATCTCGGTCACCTACCGCACCGGCGAACGCATCGACCTCGCCGCTGTCCGCTCCGCCGTGAAGCGCGCCGCCACCGCCTACCGAGACCCGACCACCACACCCGCTTTGCAACACCTACAACCGTTGCAGATGATCCTCCCCCGCTTCGTCCTGCGCCATTTCGCCCGCACCGCCAAAGCCCCGGAATGCCTGTGCACCAACCTGGGTGAAACTGCCGGCGGCGTAGCGGATTTCGCGGGCCATCACGCCTCCGCCGTTCTCATGCGCCCGGTCGTCTGCACCAACGACACCACCATGTTCCGCCGAGTCGAGGTAGGCGTGAACCTGTCCTTCTCCACCGACGGCAACATGGTGACCTTGGCTGTCACCGGCGCTGACCCCGACCGCTTCCCCACCCGCGCTGCCCTGCGCGAGCTGTTGTCGGCAGAGTTCGAGTCGTGGGGCCTCACACCCAGCTTCTGGTGACTTTCGAGGTGGTCATCGACCCTTTGCCACCGCACGGACCGCTGCTCTGGCGGCGACGAGGACGGGGTCCCACACCGGGGAAAACGGTGGTGCGTAACCGAGGTCGAGGGCGGTGACCTGTTCGACTGTCATTCTCGCGGTGAGTGCCACCGCCGCGATGTCGATGCGCTTGGCGGCGCCATCGCGTCCGACGATCTGCACACCGAGCAGGCGACCGGTGCGGCGTTCGGCGAGCATCTTCACCGTCATGGGCTCCGCGCCGGGGAAATACCCCGCGCGGCCGGTGGATTCGATGCTGACGCAGTGGAACTGCAACCCGGCACGCCGAGCGTCCTTCTCTCCCAAGCCGGTGCGCGCCACCTCCAGGTCACAGACTTTGCTCACCGCCGTGCCGACCACACCGGGGAAGGTGGCATACCCGCCACCGACGCCCGATCCGATCACCTGGCCGTGCTTGTTGGCGTGGGTGCCGAGCGGGATGTGACGGAGCGTGCCCGACACCAGGTCCAGTACCTCCACACAATCACCACCGGCCCAGATGTCGTCGTACCCGCGCACGCGCTGGGCGAGATCGGTGAGCAGACCATCGCTCTCGCCCAGCGGAAGACCTGCCTGACGGGCGAGATCAGTCGCTGGGCGTACGCCGATCCCCAGCACGACCACAGCGGCCGGGTACTCGGCATCGGCGGTGGTCACCGCACAGACCTTGCCATCGGCGGCCGTCCGCATTCCGGTCACCTCGACATCACGGATGATCCGTATTCCCATCCCCTCCATGGCTTTTCGCACGAGCGCGCCCATGTCCGAGTCCAGCGTGGACATAGGTTCTGCGGCTCGGGTGATCATGGTGACCTCGAATCCCCGACGCACCAACGCCTCAGCCATCTCGACACCGATGTACCCGGCTCCCACCACGACGGCTTCCCGTCCGGTCGCCGACTCCAGCCCATCGATGAGCGCCTGCCCGTCATCGAGGGTCTGCACGCCGTACACGCCTTCGGCGTCGATACCGGGCAACGGCGGGCGGACCGGCGTCGCGCCGGTGGCCAGCACGAGCTGGTCGTAACCCGTCCATTCCTGCGCACCGGTGTCGAGATCGCGAGAAAGCACCCGTCGCCCCACCGGGTCGATCTCGGTCACCTCGGTCCGCATCCGCAGATCGATATCACGAGCACGGTGTTCGGCCACCGACCGCGCGATCAGATCATCGGCACCGGGAACATCCCCAGCAACCCAGTACGGAATCCCGCATGCCGAGTACGAGGAGTGGTTGCCCTTCTCGAACACCACGATCTCGAGCTCACCGACATCACGCAACCTCCGCGCCTGCGACGCCGCCGCCATCCCTGTCGCATCCGCACCGACAACCACCATCCGTCCGCCCATGCCACCACCGTACGAGAGCACGTCGCGGTGTCGGCCACCAGCACCGCGAGTCACCGGTTCAGGACGGACGCCGAGTGCCGTTCTCGCGGACATACCGCGCGATGTCCTCGATATACCTCCGGGGGCCGGACACGCTTCCCTCGTCGATGTTGTCCCAGCGAAACCGGAGCACAGTTCTGCCACGTCTCAAGTGGACGCGAACGTAATCGATTCCCGCGTCAGGGCCGTCGTACTCGTAGATCCGGGTCCAGCCGTCATTGAGGTAGTCGAGTACACACTGCGACTTGACGGCCGCAGCGGGGGGCTAGATCGTGTGCCGCTCCCATTGCAACGCATCGAGTCGACTTCCCTTGCGCTCCAACCACTCCCAGATGAGGTCAGCGACTGTTTCACCGTCTCGCACGGTCGTCGAGGCCAACTCGTCGAGGGAATCGGGTGAGCGGATCTCGAGGTAGTAGTCGGTGTCGCTGTGGCGGTAGGTCTGGATGAATTCGGGGTGGTCGGGGCGGGATACCGTCATGAACGGGCCGCCGCGACTGTATTTCAGTTTGCTGATCCAATAGCTGAGTTGGGTGCGGGTGAGGGTGGTCAGGGTGCGCTCGCCGACCGTCACGTCCAGGTTTCGGTGGATCGTCGGCGCTGTGTCCGGTAGTACGTCGATCCACTCGTGGCCGGTTTCGTCATTCTTCATCCGGATACCCCCAGTCGAACGCCACGCGGGCCTGTGGGACGAGTGCTGCCACCCGGCGGGTGAGGCGATCTTCGAAAGCCCCACTCCAGCGGAAGAACCCGCTGAAGATCACCGGGTAGTCCGATTTCGCGCGGACGAACAGGCCGTCCGCGGTCTCCTCCATCCAGACGAAGACCTCGTCCTCGAGTCGCTCGTCCTTGAAGACCTCGACGAGCAAGTCGGTCATCCCCACCCACTCGCGTTCGTTCGCGAGCCCCCGAACAGTCAGGGCGACATCGATATTCACTGACACCGGACGAGACTATCGTCAGGCACCGACAACTATCCCGGGCTGCGTGCTCAGGATTCGCGGGCGGCGATCGCGGCTTGGATTCGGCGTAGCGTGCGCAGGCCCTTCTTCGCGGCGACGCTGACCATGCCGTCGAAGACGGTGGAGCCACGATCGTCGGCCATCAGTCGTTCCAGTGTCGGCACGGCACG
This sequence comes from Nocardia salmonicida, assembly GCF_036142455.1. Lineage (NCBI taxonomy): Bacteria > Bacillati > Actinomycetota > Actinomycetes > Mycobacteriales > Nocardiaceae > Nocardia > Nocardia salmonicida. The sequence continues at coordinate 1,921,321 of NZ_CP108014.1, read as the reverse complement.
ATCGTCGCCGGTCGAACCGAGGGCGACGGCCGCCCAGTACCGCTTGTCGGGATCGTCGCCTGCGGCCGCCTCGATCAGCCTCGGGATGATGTCCGGGGCGAATTCCGACAACGCGCTGGCGATGTAGCCGATGCGGTAGTAGCGGCGATTCTCGAATTCGTCCCAGAGAGCGGCCAGCGCCGCGTCGCCGCCGATCATGCCGAGCGCTTCGGCGGCGCGCTCGCGCATTCCGCTGATCGAGTCCTGCAGCAGGGGCGCGAGCACCGGGACCACCGATTCGTCGCCGAGCACGCCGAGGGCGATCACCGCCTGATCTCGGGCAATGTCCTGCGGGTGATCCAGCATCGCGACCAAGCCGGGGACCGCCTCCTGGATCCCGAGGGCCGCGCAGCCCATCGCGGCCCACGCCTGGCAGTTGTAGCGGGTGTCAGCGAGGGACGCGAGCAGAGGTTCGCGCAGGGTGTCGTCACCGAACACCTCGGCCCGGTTCAATGCCCTGCTGTAGAGCGACCGGTGGTAGTCGGGATAGTCACGCACCAGCGCGCGCAATGTCTCCTTGGCGGATGTGTCGCCGTCCTCAGCCCGCACGAGCAGGAGCCGCAGATTGTCCTCGCGGGTCTCGAGATCGCCGTCTTTCAGGAGTCGCACATCAGCTGGGTTCACCGCCCAACGGTACCTGGCGATCAGCTGGATACTCGACACGTCGCAGGTCACAGAGCCGGGCTCCTTCACTCGGTTCTCGGGGAGTCGGTTTCGTCGAGCATGCACGGAGAATACTGCGCCGATCAACCACACCCGCCGACAACGAAAAGGAGATCAGCCGTTGTCGGTGGCCTTGACCTCGCGGCGGCGGTGCAGGAGCGGGCGGCGCATATACCGCCGCCCGCTTCGCCTGTCCGTCGCTGTGCGTAGTCGAACTCGCCGACTCGAACGCGTCCGGCACCTGCAAGCGGAGCCAACTCGGCCGCTTGCCACGACGCGCATACTGAGTATGCTCATAATTGAGTAACCTCAGAACTATGCTCGGTACCGATCCTCGAAACGAGAAGGAAAGTCCTCATGCGAGCGTTCGTCGTCAATCAATACAAGGACCCGCTACAGCAAGCCGATGTTCCCGAGCCCGTCGTCGGAGAGCGAGACGTACTCGTGCAGGTCCAGGCCGCCGGGCTCAACGTCCTCGACGAGAAGATCCGGGTGGGCGAGTTCAAGCAGATCCTGCCGTACGAACTGCCGCTGATTCTGGGCAACGACGTGGCCGGAACTGTGATCGGCGTCGGGGCGAAAGTACAGGGGTTCAAGCTAGGCGACGAGGTCTACGCTCGCCCGGACAAGGACCGCATCGGCACGTTCGCCGAGCGAATCGCGATTGCCGAAGCCGATCTGGCGCTCAAGCCGACCTCGATCAGCTTCGAGGACGCCGCCTCCCTCCCCCTGGTGGCTTTGACCGCATGGCAGGCCCTCGTCGAACGCGGGAACCTGCAGCCGGGGCAACGAGTCCTCATCCACGCCGGCGCGGGCGGAGTCGGATCGATCGCGATCCAGCTCGCCAAGCACCTCGGTGCCACGGTCGCCACCACGGTCAGCACCGGCAACGTCGAATTCGTTCGCGAGCTCGGCGCGGACGTCGTGATCGACTACCGCGATCAAGACTTCGAACAGCTACTCGACGGATACGACCTGGTCCTGGACAGCCTCGGCGGGAAGAACCTCGAGAAGTCGCTGCGGGTACTCCGCCCCGGCGGCAAGGCGATCGGCATCGCCGGACCACCTGACCCGGCCTTCGCCCGCGATCTCGGTGCGAACCTTGTACTCCGGCTGGCGATCACCGTACTCAGCAGCGGAATCCGCCGTCAGGCAAAGCGGCTCGGCGTGAACTACGAGTTCCTGTTCATGCGCGCCGACGGTGCACAGCTTCGCCGCATCACCGCCCTCGTCGACGCCGGGGCACTACGTCCGGTCGTGGGCCGGGTCTTCGACTTCGCCCAGACCGCGCAAGCGCTGCAGTCCCTGGAGGAGCGCGGCACCCGCGGCAAATCCGTCATCACAATGCCCTGACCGAGCCCGGATCATCGAATGAGGAAGCGGGACAACATCATGAGCACACACAGGGATGTCATCACCTCTTACAAGGACGCGCCGACCCGCACCATCGCGGCCGGTGGAGTGACCTACGCCTACCGCGAACTGGGACCCAAGGGCGGCATCCCTGTCGTCTTCTTCGTCCACCTGGCCGCCAACCTCGATAACTGGGACCCCCGGATCATCGACCCCATCGCACGGCAGCGCCATGTCATCACCTTCGACAACCGTGGTGTCGGGGCGTCCACGGGCCGCGTGCCCGACAGTGTCGAGGCGATGGCCGACGACGCCTACACCTTCATCACCGCGCTCGGGTTCGACGAGATCGATGTCTTCGCCTTCTCCCTCGGCGGTTTCGTCGCCCAGGAGCTGGTGCTGAAACACCCTGCGCTGATTCGCAAACTTGTGCTCACGGGCACCGGACCCAAGGGCGGCAAAGGCATCGACAAGGTCGCCGCCACCACCTACCGAGACATCTTGCGTGCCACCGCGACCCGCTCAGATCCCAAAGAATTCCTGTTCTTCAACCGCAACACCGTCGGCAAGTCGGCCGCGCGTGCGTTCATCCACCGACTCGCCGAACGCACCACCGACCGAGACACACCCGTCACTGTGACAACACTTCGCACACAGTTGACCGCGATCAAGAAGTGGGGACGCCACTCCCCCGACAACCTCGCCACGATCACATCACCAACCCTGATCGCCAACGGCGACAACGACCGCATGGTGGCTTCGGTCCTCTCCGAGGATCTGCACCGACGCATCCCCGACAGCGAGCTGATCATCTACCCAGACTCCGGACACGGCGGCATCTTCCAATACCACGACGAGTTCGCCCCCGCCGCAATCGAATTCCTCGCCCGATAGATCAAGCGTCACGCAAACCCGCACATTCCTTACTACAGAAAGAACCGAACATGCCTTCCCTCAACGGAGCAGTCGTCCTGGTCACCGGAGCCAACGGCGGCATCGGAACCCATTTCGTCCACCAAGCTCTCGCGCGCGGTGCGACCAAGGTTTACGCCACGGCCCGCACACCGCGCCCATGGGACGACGAGCGCATCGTCCCGCTCACCCTCGACATCACCGACGGCGCCTCTGTCGCCGCGGCGGTGATCGCGGCGCCGGATGTGACCGTGCTCGTCAACAACGCGGGCGCCACTGCGCCGAGCGCGAGTCTGATCGAGTCGACCGAAGCCGATATCCGCGCGAATATGGAGACCAACTTCTTCGGGCCGGTCTTCCTAGCCCGTGCGTTCGCGCCGGTGCTCACCGCCGGGCCGGAGTCGGTACTCGTGGACGTGCACTCGGTGGCGAGCTGGTATGGATTCGGTGGCGTCTACAGTGCCTCCAAAGCCGCTCTCTGGTCGGCCACCAACTCACTGCGGCTCGAGCTCGCACCCCACGGCGTCCACGTGACCGGCGTCCACATGGCCTACGTCGACACACCGATGGCCGCACACGCCGACGGACCCAAGATACCGCCGGCGGAACTGGTGACCAAGGTCTACGACGCCGTCGAAGCCGGTGAGTACGAGGTCGTCGCCGACGAGGTGACCGCCAAAGTCAAAGCGGCACTGAGCAATCCGATCGAGACACTCTATCCGCAACTTCGTGACGTCGAGGTCGGTGTCGTCGACACGGCACAATAGCCTCGTCGACAGTCGACCTACACAGCAGAAGCGAAGGACTCAGAGGTGTCACCCGTCCCACGACAAGCCGGCCGGCGCGAGCGAAACAAACAGCAAAAGCTCGACCGGATCACCGCCGCCGCCCAAGAGCTCTTCGCCGAACGCGGCGTCGACGAAGTCACCACCCAAGAGATCGCCGACAAAGCCGACATCGGCGCAGGCACCTTGTTCCTCTACGTCAAGAACAAAGGCGAGCTCCTCCTACTCGTGCAAAACGCCACCTATGCCGAGGCGCTCGCACGCGGCATTGCGGCGGCCGAGCACATCCCCGAGATACTCGACGCGGTCATGACGATCGTCGCCAGCATCGTCGAGTGCAATCGCAAACAAGTCGACAATGGACGAACCTATCTGCGGGAGATGGTCTTCGGTGATTTCGAGGAACCCCACCATCGCGACGCGCTGGCCCTGACCGTGCAGACCGAAATCGCCATCGCTGACGTGCTGAAGCGCGACCAACGCACCACCCCCGGCGACGCGCCAACCCTCGCGCACATCATCTCCGCGATCATGTTCGTCACTATGGCGTCGACGATCAACAGCACCAGCTCGCGAGAAGAAATCGTGCAGCAGATCAGAGACCAGGTCCGGGTCCTGCTCCCGCGATGACGGTGCTGCAGAACCCGCGCTGTCCGGTGCCAAAAACAGCGCGGGTCCTCTGTCACAGGTCCACACCCTCGGTGGTGGGTGTGAGAGCGCGCTGGTTGCAGCCCGATTCCAGCGCCGTGACTCGCCTCGATCCAGGCCCGCCCACAGTGTTCGCGCCCGACTTACCACACCGCTGCTGCGAGTACACCTGACGACCGAGGGCGCCCACCGGTCCGGACGCTCCCGAGCCACGAACACGACTCGCGCCGAGCCGAACCGGTGGCTGGCGGCACCGCGCCTGCGACAGTTTGCCGATGGGGCCTAGGCCCTGACTGTGGCCCATCCGAGGGCGGGCCACGCTCGAGGACTTACCGGTCAGGTTCGCCGTCCGATGGGGGGTGGGCGCGGTGGGGGGTGCCGCCACGCTGGTACCCGACTTCGTCGGGTGTGCGCGATCCGTAGCGCCGTTCGCCGAAGTCGACGGCGAGGGACCGATGCGGGTCGACGCGTTGGAGGTCGACGATTGCCGCGTAGGCGCGCAGCCCGGCGGCCACCAGCGAACGGGTCGCGAGGTCGGGCTCGGGGAGGCCGTGCACGCGACGAAGCGACTCGGGGCAGAACGTAGCGATAACCCGGGGCGCGGCGGACCGCACAGGCCAGGGCAAGCAGCGCCTGCCGAAGGCGTCGATCAGGGCGCGGGCGATCGCGCGTCCGTCGTCGGAGGCCGCGTACTCGCGCTGCTCGTAGGCGAGCGCCCAGCGGGCGAGTTCGGCACGCTCGTCGGGTAGGTCGACGAGGTGCTGGCGTACCGCCACCGCCCGCCAGAATCGCCAGTGCGCTTCCCGCTCAGCCTCGGAGAACAGCCGGACACCGAGGTCGGAGGTGATGGCGTGCGGGTCAAGAGCCAGCGTAGCGAGAGTGTAGACGGAATCCTGGTCGCGCAAGGGGAAGTGCGCGTGGATCTCGTTGAGCCGTTCGATCCAGGCACTGCCGACCGCGGAGTCTGGTCCGTGCTCGAGCAGGCTGCCGAAGAAGACGATCGTGTCGTCGTTGCGGCGCAGGGTGTCACAGACGATGTCGCCCGTGCCGCGGCGGTACAGCGTGCGCGCCATCGTCGGCACCGCCACCTGCTTGAGGAAGGCTACGGTGAACAGCGCGTACACCAACGCACCGTGGCCGTGCAGGACTGTCAGCGAGAGGCGGGCGATCTCGTCGGCGTCGCGAATGGGGTCGAGCGCGGCGATGCGGCGCCGCACCTGCGCCCCGGAAATGTGGTTGCTCGCGCGGGTCACGGTCGCGGCTCCACGTCGAGTTGGAGGCGTCCACCGAGGTCGAGGGTGAGCGTCGTACATCCCGCTCGGTCGGCCACGACCTCACGCTCGAGCGCTCCCGCCACGTGGTAGGAGCGTCCGGGTACCAGTCGGTCGACGACGACGGTGGTGCGCACCGGACCCGCGCCCGGTCGCAGGACACAGTGCAGCGCAACGCCATCGGTGAGTGTCCTGGCCACCAGGACATCGGGGTAGTCGGCGTCGGCGAGCCGGGGGCCGGTGCGCCAGGCGTCCGGCAGACCGTGTCCGATGAGGTCGCGCAACCCCGACGCGCGGCCGAACCGCGCCATCAGCTCGTAGAGATTGCCCTGGGTCGAGACGCCGGCGTAGCGCGCCGCCCCGCCCGCGCGGTGGGTGGTCTCGGTGTCGGCCAAGTGGGCGAGTACGCGGGCGGCGATCTGCTCGTCACCGATCTCACGGGCGGCCATCGCCAGCAGGATCTGCCCGAACGCCTCACCGCCGAAGGCATAGGAGCCGGAGTCGCAGCGGTTGGCCAACGTCGCAGGCAGAACGAAGCGGCCGTCGCGCTCCTGCAGGACGGTCTCGCGCAACAGCCGCCAGGATCGGTGCGCGAGTTCGGGGTACGCGGGGTGCAGCCAGTAGGTCGTGGGCAGCCACACGGCGTCGCCGGCCCACGGACTCCACGACAAGCCGAGGGTTTCGGAGCGGACACCGACGACACGGCCGTCGGGGCGATGGAACTCCTCGAGGTAGGCGGTCCGGACGCGCTCGTGCAGTCGGTCGTACGCGATCCCGCCGTGCAGACGGCGGTCCATGAGCAGGGTGTTGACCGCGAAGGTGTTGCAGACGGGATATATCCACCGTGGTTCGCAGGAGAACAGCGTGAACGCCGAGCGCTCCATGTTGGTCGCGATCGAGGAGGCCAGCGCAGGGAGGTCGTAGCGGTAGGCCTCGTCGTCGGACCAGCGGTAGGTGAGCCCGCCCGGTGCGGAGAAGCGGGCGTCGTCGAAGGTCTCGAAGAGGCCGACCGATACGCCCTGCCAGCCGGTGAGCATGACGTTGTCGCCGTTGTCGACCGGATCGCGGCGCAGTGACAGCCGCCCCCACGCGTTCTCCAGCGCCCAATACCCCCACACCCGCCGATCACCCATCTTCTCGATCGAGCGGGCGTGCGCCTCGGTGAGATAGCCGCCGAAGGCCGGAGCGCAAGTGTGGCGGTAGGCCGCCAGCGCGTAGCCGAGCAGGCAGAGTTGATAGCGCAGCGCTGCCTCGCGGAACTGATCGCGCCGGTCGAACCCGTCGAAGGACGCCACCGGCTGCAGGGCGAGATCGAGCGCGAACCGGAGCCGCTCGAGGTCGTCGGTGCTCGCCTCACGCACCGGCGGCTCGACGCGCGAGGGCACCTGGGTGATGGTGGCCGGCCTAGCCAGAACGCCCGCGTTGAGGCGCGCGGCCCGCTGTCGGCGCCGGTTGTGCCGCACCGCGTGCGCGGCGAGACAGAGCGCGGCCAGAGTCGGCCCGGCGACGGCGACGGCGCCCAGCCCGATGTCGGTGGGGTGGTGGCTCGTCACGGAACCGAGAGCGAGGTCGAGCGCCCATACCGTGACAGGCGCGACGACCGCGCCGATCATCCACCAGATCAGCATGGCCGCGCCGATGGCCAGCACCGCGACGAGCGCGTGCAGCAGATGGCCGCTCGCGAGGTGCTGGCCGCCTGGCAGCATCAAACCCGCGCCCAGGAGTCGGAGCCGGTCGGCGCCGGTGAGGGTCAGAGCCGCGCCGAGCAGCCAGACGACACCGAGGCCACCTCCTACGCGCAGCATGACCCGCAGGGTGACCGGTGGTAGCAGCGGCGCGCGCTCGTCCAGCGGGGTGAGTGCCACGGTCATCGTGCGTAACGGCGTGGCCCCGGTGATCGGGCTCATCGGGTCACCACGTAGCGAGCGGGTGGAGCGAACACCGTCTCCCGCGCGAACGCGTTCCGACCGGACCAGCTGGTCCCGTCGCTCCCACGCAGCGCGCGTAGGAGCCGGTCGAGCGCGGCCATCACCGCGAGCGCGGCCACACAACAAACCATGACGAGCCTCCTTGGACTGTCGGACAGAAATCCGATTCAGGAACCGGATCGTTTTGGTTCCTAATAACGTGACAGGTTGCGGCACGGCGTGTCAAGATGCTCGCCATGACCTCCCCCGCACGCCCCTACGCGGGCATGCCCAGCGGCGCGCGGCGCGAGCAGCGTCGGGCGCGGCTACTCGAGGCAGTGCTCGACGTCGTCGGCGAGAGCGGTCTCGGCGTGTTGACGGTGGCGTCGGTGTGCGCCTCCGCCGGCGTCGGCAAGCGCTACTTCTACGAGAGCTTCGCCTCCCTCGACGAGCTGGTCGCAGGCGCCCTTCAGCTGGTCTTCGAGCAGGTCGGTCGGGCTGTCGAGGACTCCGGACTGAAACCCGATGACCCCGCCGAACAGTTGCTGGAGGTAGCCGCCCGCAGCGCGCTCTCGGTCATGGACGACCCCCGGGTAGCCCGGTTCTACCTGGAGTCGGCCGGCAGCCCCGCGGGCATGGCCGTCCGCGAGGCCGCGGTCGGCGCCCTGACCGACCAGCTGCTCGTCCGGCTGGTCGGCACCAGCCCGCCGCGGGCAACCGCCCGCCTGCTCGGCCATCTACTCGTGGCAGGCACCCACCATGTGGTAGCGCTGTGGCTGAGAGGAGAGTCCGGAGTCGGGCGTGAGGAGCTGGTCGCGCTGCTCGTCGGTATCGGCGCCGATGCCGCGGAGCGGATGCGCCGAGAAGCCTGACGGCCCCGTGCCAGGTCCGATTTCTGTGCGCCGTTGAAGACCCGCGCGTATCCGAACCGTGTGCGGTACAGAGCAGCGGATCATCCATTGCCGCGACCACGTCTCCGCGGCGACTTCACGCCGATCAAGGCACAACGCGCCGATCGCGGGAACCTTGCGTACCTGTAGCCGACACCGGACGGCCACAACCCACGCCGCATCGCCGCGACGTCAGCCCGAAGGAGAGAAGCGAACCCGGTGGTAGACAACTTCTGTGGACGATGTCAGCGCGTTCTGCCTGTGACCGTTTCGAGCGTGACGAGCCGGTATCCCGAGGCGATCTCCAGTGACGGCAGAGGCCCCGCCTCGGATGTCTCCGATGCGGGGCCTCACACGAAAAGCGCTGCTACGAGCTACTTTTCAAGAACTCGACACCACTACTTCTGCGCGGCCTTGAACTCGCGGCGACGCCGGTGCAGGATCGGCTCGGTGTAGCCGTTGGGCTGCGTGGTGCCTTCCAGGACCAGTTCCTTGGCGGCCTGGAACGCGATGTTGTCATCGAAGTTCGGGGCCAGCGGGCGGTAGGTCTTGTCGTTCGCGTTCTGGCGGTCGACGACCGGGGCCATCCGCTCGAGGCTGGCGATCACGTCGGCCTCGGTGACGATGCCGTGGCGCAGCCAGTTGGCGACCAGCTGGCTCGAGATGCGCAGGGTGGCACGGTCTTCCATCAGGCCGATGTCGTTGATGTCGGGCACCTTGGAGCAGCCGACACCGTGATCGATCCAGCGGACGACGTAGCCCAGGATGCCCTGGGAGTTGTTGTCCAGCTCCTGACGCTTCTCCTCGTCGGTCCAGTCGGTGGACTGGGCGAGGGGGATCTCGAGGATCTGGTCGACGGTGGCGCGGGGGCCGCCCTTGGCGATCTGCGACTGCTGCTTGAACACGTCCACCAGGTGGTAGTGGGTGGCGTGCAGGGTGGCGGCGGTCGGCGAGGGCACCCACGCGGTGTTGGCGCCGGCCTTGGGGTGGCCGATCTTCTGCTCGAGCATGCCTGCCATCAGGTCGGGCATGGCCCACATGCCCTTGCCGATCTGCGCCTTGCCGGGCAGACCCTTGGCCAGGCCGGTGTCGACGTTCCAGTCCTCGTAGGAGGTGATCCAGGTCTGGGCCTTCATCTCGGCCTTGCGGACCATCGGCCCGGCCTCCATGGAGGTGTGGATCTCGTCGCCGGTGCGGTCGAGGAAGCCGGTGTTGATGAACACCACGCGGTCCTTGGCGGCCTCGATCGAGCCGGCGAGGTTGACCGTGGTGCGGCGCTCCTCGTCCATGATGCCGACCTTGAGGGTGTTGCGGGTCAGGCCGAGGACATCCTCGATCCGGCCGAACAGCTCGTTGGTGAACGCGGCCTCGTCGGGGCCGTGCATCTTCGGCTTCACGATGTAGACCGAGCCGGTGCGCGAGTTGAGGCGAGTGTTGTCACCGTTGAGCGAGTGCACGGCGATCAGCGAGGTGATCAGGCCGTCCAGGATGCCCTCGGGGACCTCGTTGCCCTCGGCGTCGATGATCGCGTCGGAGGTCATCAGGTGGCCCACGTTGCGCACGAACAGCAGCGAACGACCGTGCAGGACCAGCTCGGAGCCGTCGAGCGCGGTGAACACGCGGTCGGGGTTCATGGTGCGGGTGAAGGTCTTGCCGCCCTTGGAGACTTCCTCGGCCAGGTCGCCCTTCATCAGGCCGAGCCAGTTGCGGTAACAGACGACCTTGTCGTCGGCGTCGACCGCGGCGACCGAGTCCTCGAAGTCCATGATCGTGGTGAGCGCGGACTCCAGGACGATGTCCTTGACACCGGCGGTGTCGGTGGAGCCGATCGGCGAGTCGGCGTCGACCTGGATCTCGATGTGCAGCCCGTTGTGCTTGAGCAGGATCGAGGTCGGGGCCTCGGGATCGCCCAGGTAGCCGACGAGCTGCGACGGGTCGGCCAGGCCGATGTCGGTGCCGTCTTCCAGGCCGATCTCGAGCTCGCCGTCGACGATCTTGTAGTACGACGAACCGATGTGCGAACCGGTGATCAGGGTGACGGCGTCGTCGAGAAAGTTACGGCCCCACTCGATGACCTTGTCGCCGCGCACGCGGTTGTAGCCGCTGCCCTTCTCCGCGCCGTTGGCCTCGGGGATGGCGTCGGTGCCGTAGAGCGCGTCGTAGAGCGAGCCCCAGCGCGCGTTGGCGGCGTTGATCGCGAAGCGCGCGTTCATCACCGGCACCACGAGCTGCGGGCCCGCGGTGGCGGCGATCTCGGTGTCGACGTTGCCGGTGCCGATCTGGAACGGCGCGGGCTCGGGCCGCAGGTAACCGATCTCGGTCAGGAACTGCTTGTAGGCGGCCTTGTCGTAGCCGGTGCCCGGGTTCTCGCCGTGCCAAGCATCGAGCTTGCCCTGGAACTCGTCGCGCTCAGCGAGCAGAGCGCGGTTACGCGGGGCGAGGTCGTTGATGATCTGCTCGGCACCGGCCCAGAACGCGGCGGAATCTACGCCGGTACCGGGGAGCGCCTCGTTCTCGATGAAATCGTGAAGAACGCTCGCCACCTGGAGCCCGCCGACCTGAATCCGCTCTGTCATCTACTGCCTCACTTTGGTGAAAACCGGGTGGGATAAGTCGATGTCATGTTACCCGTGGGTAGAGGTGACACCTCGTGTGGGTTCGAACGCCCTGCGGGCTTCGTCCATTCCGCCACGCCGAGCCGCCGAGGTCGGAGGCATGGGCGCGGCGGATCACCCCTTGATTGTAGGTGCGGGGACAATTAATGTACTGACCGGAACATTAAGTCGGGAGCCGGACCGAACGGAGGCGCCGTGACAACCGAACCGGTATCCCCCATGCGTCGTCGCGGACGTCCCCGGGCCACCGAGCGCGCGGACACGCGGGAACGGATCCACGACGCGGCACTCGAGCTGTTCGCCGAACGCGGTTTCCATGCCACCGGGGTCGCCGAGATCGGCGCGAAAGCCGACGTCCAGCGGGGTGCGCTGTACTACCACATCGGCTCGAAGGAAGACCTGCTGTGGGCGATCCTGCGCGACTACACCCGGCTGCTGCTCGCCGACGCCGAACGCATCGTCGAGGCGGGCTCCGACCCTCTCGACACCGTGCGCCTGCTGATTCGCAGCCATGTCGAACTGATCATCACCCACCGGCGCGCGGTGGCTGTACACCTGCGCGACGCCGACGCGCTCACCCGCGAACACGCCGTCGTCCTGCAGCAGCTGCGCGACCGGCTCCAGCACCTCTGGCAAGACGTCATCGACGCGGGCCACGCGGCCGGGCAACTGCGCACCGCCGACCACATCGTCACCAACGGCATGCTCGGCATGCTCAATTCCCTCGGCTACTGGTACCGCGAGCGCGGCACCCACTCCCCTGCCGAGATCGCCGACATCCTCACCGACACCGTCCTGTCCGGGCTACGCGCCACCGGCGACAACACGAAAGGCTGACCATGGCTTGGGATTTCGAGACCGATCCAGAGTACCAGCGCAAGCTCGACTGGGTGGCGGAGTTCGTCCGCACCGAGGTCGAGCCCCTGGATCTGCTCTACCCCAACCCCTACGACCGCAGCGACCCCGAGATCCGGGCGCTGATGCGGCCACTGCAACAGCAGGTCAAGGACGCGGGCCTGTGGGCCTGCCATCTCGGTCCCGAGCTCGGCGGGCCCGGATTCGGTCAGCTCAAGCTGGCGCTGCTCAACGAAGTACTCGGCACCTCGATGTGGGCACCGCTCGTCTTCGGTTGTCAGGCACCGGATTCCGGCAACGCCGAGATCCTGGCCCATTTCGGCACCGAGGAGCAGAAGGCAAAATATCTGCAGCCCTTGCTCGACGGCGAGATCGGCTCCTGCTACGCGATGACCGAGCCCACCGGCGGCTCGGACCCGACCGCGTTCCGGACCACCGCGGTGCGCGACGGTGACGAGTGGGTGATCAACGGCGAGAAGTGGTTCAACTCCGCCGCCGAGTTCGCCACCTTCCACATCGTGATGGTGGTGACCGATCCCGAGGCCGAACCCCACCAGCGGTTGTCGATGTTCATCGTCCCCGCCGATGCGCCCGGCCTGGAACTGGTGCGCAACTTCACCGTGCCCGGGTTCAGCGAACACGAAGCACACCTTCGATTCACCGATGTCCGGGTGCCCGCCGATCATCTGCTCGGCGCCGAAGGCGCTGGGTTCGTCGTCGCGCAGACCCGCCTGGGCGGCGGCCGGGTACACCACGCGATGCGCACGGTCGCGTTGGTACGCAAGGCCTTCGACATGATGTGCGAGCGCGCCGTCTCACGCCCGGCCCGCAAGGGCGTGCTCGGTGGCTTCCAGATGACCCAGGAGCGCATCGCCGACAGCTGGATCCAGATGGAGCAGTTCCGGCTGCTGGTCCTGCGCACTGCCTGGCGCATCGACCAGGCCCAGGACTACCGCGCCGTCCGCAAGGACATCGCCGCCATCAAGATCGCCATGCCGACCGTCATGAACGATATCGCCCGCCGCGCACTGCATCTGCACGGCGCGATGGGCGTGAGCACCGACCTCCCCTTCCTCGACATGACCACCTACGCCGAGGTCATGGCCATCGCCGACGGCCCCACCGAGGTCCACAAGATCACCCTCGCCAAGGAAGTGCTCAAGAATTACACACCGGCGGATCCGGTGTATCCCAGCGGCTTCCGACCCAAGCTCATCGAGGAAGCTCGCGACCTCGTCGCCCGCCGCCTCGAACGCGAGGTCGGCAACCTCTGATCGTGGGCCACTGAGAAGTCCGGACGGTCACCGGCGAGGGTCGAGGTGTGGACTCAGTCCACTCGGCGCACGCCGGTGGTGTCGGCGGTGACCACCGCACCGGACCGATCGCGGGCAGACAGCTCGGCGAGCTGTCTCCCGTCACGGTCCACCAGCGTCGAGCGGGGTTCGTCCTCGGCGAAGGCATGACGTTCTCCCCACTGCCGTAGCGCGACGATGGTGGTGAACAGGTCCCGCCCGGCGGCAGTCAGCTCGTAGACGTGACGCTTGCCGCTCGGGGTGGCGCTGGTGCGGAGGATGCCGTCCTCGACGAGTCGGCGGAGTCGGTCGGCGAGGATGTTGCGCGCGATGCCGAGCCGCTGCCGGAACTCGGTGAACGAGCCCGGTCCGTCCATGGCGTCGCGCACGATGAGCAGGCTCCACCGGTCGCCCACCAGGTCGACGGTTCTGGCGACCGGGCAGGTGGGGTCGGTCCATTCACGTTCGGCGCCCGATTCCGGTGCCATGGCCACCTCCTTGTGGGTTGCAATTCGAAACCATTCTGCCTTACCGTGAATTGGTTTCATATTGCTACCAATTGGAGGTCGGATGGCATCGGGAGTCACGCGAACGCAGCGGTTGGTGCTGGCGACGGTGTGCGCCGTGGCGGTGTCGACGATCTACGCGATCCAGCCGGTCCTCGCGCTGGCCGGCGCCGACCTGGGGCTGTCACCGCAGTCATCGGGGCTGTTGGTCGCCGCTGGGCAGATCGGGTACTTCGCGGGGCTGATTCTTCTGGTACCGCTGGGCGATGCGGTGAATCGGCATCGGCTCATCGGCGTTCTACTGACGCTCACCGCGGTAGGGGCCGCGATCACCGCCGCCGCGCCGAACGGCGTTCTCGCGGTGGCCGGGCTCGCGATCGCCGGATTGTTCGCGGTTGTCGTGCAGGTGACGGTCGCCTATGTCGCCGCCGTGTCGGCGCCGGGTGAACGCGGCCGCAACATCGGCGCCGTGACATCAGGTGTGGTGATCGGCATCCTCGGTGCCCGGATCGTCGCGGGAGTATTGGGGGACACGCTCGGCTGGCGATCCGTCTATGTGCTGCTCGCCGTGCTCTGCGTGACGCTCGCCCTCGTCACCCGAGGTGGCCTGGACCCCGACGTCAGAACATCCGGTCGGCGATACACCCAGATTCTGCGGTCGATGGGACACCTCGTGGCGACGGATCGACTGTTCCTGAGCCGGGGCCTGATCACCTTTTTCCTGTTCGCTTCCTTCGGCACCCTCTGGAGTGGCCTGGCGCTCCCGCTCGGCGCCGAACCCTGGTCTTTCGGCACCACCGAGATCGGGTTGTTCGGGTTGGTGGGACTCGCGGGAGCTCTCGGCGCGGGACGAGCCGGTAGGTGGGCCGATGCCGGTCGCGCCCCGTCGATCACCGGGTGGTCGCTGCTCTCGCTCGCCGCGTCCTGGCTGCTGATCGCTCGGACCGGTCCGACCCTGGCATCGCTGGTCATCGGCATCGTCGTGCTCGACTTCACCGTCCAAGCGGTGCACGTGAGCAGCCAGCATCTGCTGACCACCGCGCACCCCGACCGCGCGGGCAGCGTCATCGGCGCCTACATGGCCTGCTACTCCCTCGGTTCGGCCCTCGGCGCGATCACGACCGCGTGGGCGTACACCTCCTGGGGGTGGTGGGCCTCCTGCGTGACCGGCGCGTTCTACGCCGTAGCCGGTCTCGTCGTGTGGGCTTTCGCGACGGCTGGAACACGAGGTCGGCAACCGGTGAAGGTCCCCGATATACGGGCGAGAACGAACTAGCCTGCCTCGCATGGGCGGTGTCAGCAAACCCGGAGACAACGGCACTGAACTTCCACCTACCGGGACCGCGCAGGACGTGGTCCCGGTACATCCCGTAGCCGGGCGGCGCTCGGTCAACAAACCGGTCTTCGGGCTCGCGGCCGGCACCGTGCTCGCCTTCGGGATCTGGGCGTTGGCCGCACCGGAGAGCGCCGAGACCATCGTCGGCACGGTCAAGACCTTCATCTCCACCTGGTTCGGCTGGTGGTACTTCGTGCTCGCCACGGCCATCCTCGGCCTCGTCGTCTTCCTCGGCGCCAGCCGCTACGGCCGGTATCGGCTCGGACCGGAGGAATCGCGGCCGGAGTACAGCCTGTTCTCCTGGACGTCGATGCTGTTCGCGGCCGGTATCGGCATCGACCTGATGTTCTTCTCGGTCGCCGAGCCGGTCTACAACTACCTGCATCCGCCGCTCGGCGAGCCCGCCACCAACGCGACTGCCCGCAACGCGGTGGCCTGGACGATCTTCCACTACGGCATCACCGGCTGGGCGATGTACGCGCTGATGGGCGGCGCGCTCGCCTACTTCGCGTTTCGGCACAACCTGCCGTTGACGATCCGTGCCGCGCTCTATCCGATCTTCGGCAAGCGGGTACACGGCCGGTGGGGCGACGCGATCGACGTGGCCGCGGTGCTCGGCACCATCTTCGGCATCGCCACCTCGCTCGGTATCGGCATCGTGCAGCTCAACTACGGCCTGAACCAGCTGTTCGGGATTTCCCAGGGCAAGGCCGCCCAGATCGGGCTCATCGCGCTGTCGGTCGCCATCACCACGATCTCGGCTACCACCGGAGTCGACAAGGGCATCCGGCGATTGTCGGAGCTCAATGTCATCATGGCGATCGCGCTGCTGATCTACATCCTGGTAGCGGGCAATACCTCTTTCCTGCTCAACGGCCTGGCCCAGAACGCGGGCGACTACCTGTCGACCTTCCCCGACCGGACCCTCGACACCTTCGCCTGGGAACGTAATCCCGAGACGGCGAACACGCCGACGACCTGGCTGGACAGCTGGACGTTGTTCTTCTGGGCTTGGTGGGTGGCCTGGGCCCCGTTCGTCGGCCTGTTCCTGGCGCGCATCTCGCGCGGACGCACGCTGCGCCAGTTCATCTTCGGGGTGCTCGTGGTGCCGTTCAGCTTCACCCTGATGTGGATCTCGATCTTCGGCAACAGCGCGCTCGAGGTCGCCCGAGACGACACCGCCTTCGCCGAGAAGACCGCAGCCCAAGCCGAACTCGGCTTCTACTCTCTGCTCGAGAAATATCCCGGCGCGACGCTGTTGTTCGGCATCGCGACCATCACCGGGCTGCTCTTCTATGTGACAACCGCCGATTCGGGGTCGTTGGTCATGGGCAATTTCACCTCGAAACTGCCCGATCCGATGGCCGACTGCGCCACCGGCACCCGGATCTTCTGGTCGGCCGCGATCGGTGTGCTCACCTTGTCGATGCTGTTCGCCGGTGCGGGCGGGTCCATCACGACCCTGCAGAACGCCACCATCATCATGGGGCTGCCGTTCTCGTTCGTCTTGGCGCTGATCGGCATCGCGTTGTTGCGCGCTGTCCACAACGAGTCCTTCAAGCTCGACAGCTACCGCACCTCGCTGCCCAAGGCATTCGCCGCGGGCCGCGGCCCGGCCGAACTCAGCAGTTGGCGTCGCCGGTTGCTCTCGACCATCAACTACCCGGGAGCCGCGGCGACGCGCAAATTCATCACCGGCACCGTCGATCCGGCGATGCACGATGTCGCAGCGGAATTCGAGCACATGGGCATGACGGCGACCATCGACGATTCGCAGTCCAACGAGGGTCTGCCGTCGCCGCGTCTGCTGGTCGATCAAGCCAGTGAGCCCCGCTTCGAGTACGGCATCTGGCCGGTTTCGGCACCGGCCCCGACCTACGCCGTGCTCGCGCAGCGGTCCGACGATCGCTACTTCCGCTGCGAGGTCTACCTCGCCGAGGGATCGCAGGGCTACTCGCTCAACGGCTACAGCCGCGAGCAGATCATCGGCGACATTCTCGACCAGTACGAGCGCCACCTGGGTTACCTGCACCTGCGCCGCTCGGCGACAGATCACCACGAGCCCGAAGCCGGCGACAGCACCGACAGCGATCTGTGAAGGGATCCAACATGAGCGAAACCCTCTATATCGACGGCTCCTGGCGCCCGTCCGCGTCCGGGCAGACCCGCGAGATCCACTGTCCGGCCGACGGTTCCCTCGTCGGCATCGTCGCAGAGGCAGACCGAGACGACACCGTCGCCGCGATCGCCGCGGCCCGCCGGGCCTTCGACGACGGGCCGTGGCGCAAGACCACCGCCGCCGAACGAGGCGACCTGCTGCTGCGCGTCGCCGACACCATCGACGACAGGCGGGCCGAGTTCGCGCGCGCCGAAACCCTCGACACCGGCAAGCGACCCTACGAGTCCGACATCGACATGTCCGATATCGCGAACTGCTTCCGGTATTTCGGCAAGCTCGCCGCCGACGACGCCGGCCGCGTCGTCGACGCGGGCTCACCCGATATCGACTCCCGCGTGGTCTACGAACCGGTCGGTGTCTGCGGATTGATCACACCCTGGAACTACCCCCTGTTGCAGGCGGCCTGGAAGGTCGCCCCGGCCTTGGCGGCCGGCAATACGTTCGTGCTCAAACCAGCCGAGCTGACCCCGCACACCGCGATTCTGCTGATGCAGGTGCTCGACGATCTCGACGTGCCCGCCGGGGTAGCGAATCTGGTGCTCGGTGCGGGTGCGAGCGCGGGTGCGCCGCTGTCGGAGCATCCCGATGTCGACCTGGTCTCGTTCACCGGCGGGCTGGCCACCGGCAAGATCATCGCGCGCGAGGCGGCCGCCACGGTCAAAAAAGTAGCGCTCGAGCTGGGCGGCAAGAATCCGAATGTCGTCTTCGCCGACGCCTGCGACACCGATGAGCGCCTCGCCGCGAGTGTCGACAACGCACTCAACGCCGCGTTCCTGCACTCCGGCCAGGTGTGTTCGGCGGGCGCTCGCCTGGTGATCGAGGAATCGGCGCACGACCGGTTCGTCGGCGAGTTGGTGCGCCGCGCCGAGCAGATCCGGCTCGGGTTGCCTTTCGCCGAGGGCACCGAGACCGGGCCGCTGATCTCGGCGGCCCACCGCGACAAGGTGAACGCCTATGTCGACCAGGCCCGTGCCGAGGGTGCCGTCATCCGCACCGGTGGTGCGTTCGCCACCGGCGACGCGGGCTCCGGCAATCTCGACAACGGGTGGTTCTACCTGCCGACCGTCATCGACGGCGCCACCCGCGCGATGGCGTGTGTGCACGACGAGGCGTTCGGGCCCACCGTGACCGTGGAAACCTTCACCACCGAGGACGAGGCCGTCACCATCGCCAACGACACCG
This sequence comes from Nocardia salmonicida, assembly GCF_036142455.1. NCBI lineage: Bacteria > Bacillati > Actinomycetota > Actinomycetes > Mycobacteriales > Nocardiaceae > Nocardia > Nocardia salmonicida. Next base: position 1,902,888 of record NZ_CP108014.1, on the reverse strand, counting down.
AGTACGGTCTCGCGGGCGCGGTGTGGTCCGGTGACGCCGCACGCGCGCGTCGCGTCGCGGCCCGGTTGCGGCACGGCACCGTGTGGGTCAACGACTTCGGGCCGTATCTGCCGCAGGCCGAGTGGGGTGGTTTCGGCCGCTCGGGGGTCGGCCGCGAGCTCGGTCCTTCCGGGCTGCACGAGTATCGCGAGGCCAAGCACGTCTACCAGAATCTCCGGCCGGGCGTCACCGGCTGGTTCGCCGATCGAGAGGAACAGCGGTGACCACATACGATTACGTGATTGTCGGCGGCGGTTCCGCGGGGGCGGCCGTCGCGTCGCGGCTGTCGGAGGACCCGTCGGTGACCGTTTGTCTGCTCGAGGCGGGACCCTCCGATGTCGACGACCCGGCCATCCTGCGACTCGATCGCTGGATGGAACTGCTGGAATCGGGCTACGACTGGGACTACCCGATCGAGCCACAGGAGAACGGCAATTCGTTCATGCGCCATGCCCGCGCCAAGGTGCTCGGCGGCTGCTCCTCGCACAACAGCTGCATCGCGTTCTGGGCTCCGCGTGAGGATCTCGACTCCTGGGAACGCGAGCACGGCGCCACCGGATGGGGCGCCGATTCGGTGTACCGGCTGTATCCGCGGATCGAGACCAACGACGCTCCCGGCGAGCATCACGGCCGCGGCGGCCCGGTGAACATCATGACGGTGCCGCCCAACGATCCGTGCGGTGTGGCCTTGCTCGACGCGTGCGAGGCGGCCGGTATTCCGCGCGCCGAGTTCAACTCCGGGAACACAGTCGTCAACGGCGCCAACTTCTTTCAGATCAACCGGCGTTCCGATGGCACGCGATCGTCGTCGTCGGTCAGCTACCTGCATCCGAATCTGGACCGGCCGAACCTCACCGTCCGGACCGGCGCCTGGGCCAAGAAGATCGTGATCGAGAACGGGCGGGCCGTTGGGGTCGACATCACCGACAACGCGTTCGGCCGCACCACCCGGATCACCGCCGACCACGAAGTGATCGTCTCCGCCGGCGCCATCGACTCGCCGAAGCTGCTTATGCTCTCGGGCATCGGACCCACGGTTCACCTGCGCGAGAACGGAATCGAGGTGATCGTCGACTCTCCCGGTGTCGGCGCGAACCTGCAGGACCATCCGGAGGGCGTGATCGGTTTCGAGACGACGCGACCGATGGTGGACAGCTCCACCCAATGGTGGGAGGCGGGCATCTTCACCACGACCGAAGACGGCCTCGACCGGCCCGACCTGATGATGCACTACGGCAGCGTCCCCTTCGACATGCACACGCTGCGACAGGGCTACCCGACCGCCGAGAACACCTTCTGCCTGACCCCGAACGTCACCCATGCCCGCTCACGCGGCACCGTGCGGTTGCGCTCGCGCGACTTCCGGGACAAGCCGAAGGTGGACCCGCGCTACTTCACCGATCCCGACGGCCACGACATGCGGGTGATGGTCGCGGGTCTGCGCAAGGCGCGCGAGATCGCCGCGACAGCGCCGTTGTCGGACTGGGTGCGGCGTGAGTTGTATCCGGGGCCGGACGTGCGGACCGATGCCGAATTGGCCGACTACGTCCGCCTGACCCACAACACCGTCTATCACCCGGTGGGCACGGTCCGCATGGGTGCGGTCGACGATCCGATGAGTCCCCTCGACCCTGAGCTGCGGGTCAAGGGTGTCGACGGTCTGCGCGTGGCCGACGCCTCGGTGTTTCCCGCGCACACCACGGTCAACCCGAACATCACCGTGATGCTCGTCGGCGAGCGCTGCGCGGAACTCGTCGCCGCCGACCGAAAATAAATCAGCCGACATTTCGGACGCGGTATGTCACCATGATTTCACGCAGGTGATTCGCATCGGGCGAGGAACCGACGAGCAGCATCGAGAGGAGGAGACGGCCGTGAAACAGCAAGCGCCACAGCGAGATTCGGAACATACCTATCGCCGCGCGAATTCGGCCCACAGCGCCATGCGCCGGGGTATCGATGGCTCCGGCCGTCTCCGGTTCGCGGCCTGACCGGCCCGTTTCCTTTTCTGCTCCGGACGTTCGCTCTCTCCGAAACATGGTGATTCCCATGATGATTCGTCATGCCGTCGACCCGACGGCCCCCGCATCCGAGGACTGGATACGCACGAGGGTGCTCGTGCTGAATGCCAGCTACGAGGCCCTCGACGAAATCACCGCCGACCGAGCCGTGACATTGCTGATCAGCGGCGCCGCCGAGACCGTGATCGAGCGGGCGCCGCGGTTCCCGATCCGGTCGCAACATCTGGTCATCGCGTTGCCGGAGACGATCCGGTTGGTGCGCTACGTCTACCTGGCGCACGTGGCGCCGATCGGTGACGACAGCCGCGCCACGCTGGCCGGGGTGCTGCGTCGCGACAAGCACCGGTGCGGTTACTGCGCCGACTGGGCCCACACCGTCGACCACATCCGCCCCCGCAGCCGGGGCGGACCGAATACCTGGAGCAATCTCGTCGCCTGCTGCGCACCGTGCAATGCGGGCAAGGCCGACCGCACCCCGGAAGAGGCGGGGATGCGGCTGCTGTGGGAGCCCAAGGCTCCCGACCCGCTCGCCCGCAAGCAGCGCCGGATCTGGAAGGAGTACGCGCCGTGACCACCACCGACCTCGCACTGACCGAACTGCTGACCCTGTCCGATTCGGGGCAGTGGCACCGCGCCGCCTGCCGAGGTGACCCCAACCACGAGGCGTGGTTCCCGTACCCGTCGCAGGACTTCGACTACGCCCGCCGGATCTGCGCCGGTTGCCCGTTGCTCGCGGGGTGCGCCGAGTACGCGGCCCAGACCGGCCAGTCGGGGGTGTGGGGCGGTCGTGAATACGACCGTGGTCGCGTGATTCGTCCATGACCGGCCGGGGCCGGGTGTCGCCTGACACCCGGCCCCGTGTCCGTTCGGCATGTCGGGCTCTTACCGAGGCCGTGACCTGGGGTGATGCAGACGGGTATGCGCTGTGCCGTGTTGTCGCGTGATGTCCTTAAACTTGCCGCGTGGGTACGCATCGCAACGGGACCAGTTCTCGAAGTATCAGCAAGGGTCCGGTTATCGCGGCATCGGTTCTCGTCCTGGTGATCGTGGCCGTGTTCGCGTGGTTCCAACTCAGCGATCGCGCCGATTCGACAGACGTCGCGGCCGCTGCCGAGTGCGTCGAAGGGGCCGCGTCGCTCGACGTCACGGTCGATCCGGCCATCGCCGGTCCGGTTCGCGCCGCGGCCGAACGGTACAACGCGAGCAAGCCGCGGGTGCGTGACCACTGCGCGCGGGTGGAAGTGTCGGCGCGCCCATCGACCGCCGTAGGCGCCGGTCTGGCCGATGTCGCGGCGTGGGATCCGGCGCTCGGGCCGAAGCCGGGGCTGTGGATCGCCGACTCGAGCCGGTCGGTCGAACTGGTCCGGGTGCCCGGTCTCATCGAGGGCACGCCCGCCTCCATCGCTACCAGTCCGATTGTCCTCGCCGTGCCCGATGCCCTGCGCCAAGCGCTCGAACAGCACCAGATCGCCTGGGCCGACCTGCCGCGATTGCAGCAGGGCTCGCTCGACGAAGTCGGTTTGACCGGGTGGGGCGGGCTGCGGATGGCGCTGCCCGCCGGTGACGCGACGACCGCGGCCGCGGCGGCGATCGGTTCCTCGATCTCGGGGACCGAGCCGTTGACCGAGCAGGCCGCCGAATCCGGTCAGGTCGTTGCCGCGATCTCCGGGCTCGCCGCCGACGCGCATGCACCGGCCGATCTGACGACCGCCATGTCGGCGATCAGCGCGAATCCCACCGACGACGAGGTGCACGCGGTCGCCGCGACCCAGCAGCAGCTCGGCACCGGCGGGCTCACCGCGTTCCGCCCGATCGGCATCGCGCCGCTGGCCGACTACCCCGCGGCGCTGGTGTCGGGTCCGTGGGTCGACAAGACCCAGAATCTGATCGCGTCGCGGTTCATCGACTTCCTGCGCGCACCGGAGCAGGCGGGTGCGCTCGCCACCGAGGGCTTCGGGCCCGCCATCGGCTCGGCACCGGCGAATCCGGTGCGCGCGGCGTTGGCGAAGGTGCGGTCGACGCTGGCGAACCCGGTCCTCGGCGTGAACGCCACGGTCCTGCTCGATGTGTCGTCGTCGATGGGCACCGCGGAGGGGTCGACCACCCGCCTGTCGAACGCGATAGCCGCCGTCGCCTCGACACTGCAGGTGATGCCGCCCGACTTCGGGCTCGGCCTGTGGACGTTCGGCAAGAACATCGACGGCACCACCCCGTACAAGGCGCAGGTGGCCACCGATCTGCTCACCGACGCCCAACGCAACGCGGTCGGCTCGGCGGTCACCGCGGTGAAACCGAGCCAGCTCACCGCCGATCAGGCCTATCCCAGTCTGCTCGCCGCCTACCGTGCCGCGGTGGCCGGTTACTCCCCCGGTCGCACGAACTCGATTCTGCTGATCACCGACGGCCCCGACGACGACTCGACGCTGACCGGCACCGCGCTGGTCGAGCAGATCACCGCGGCGACCACCTCGAGCAAACCCATCCGCATCGACGTCGTGGTGATCGGCGGCCAGGGCACCCAGACCCTGCAGACCCTCGCCGATCAGACGGGCGGCACCTACACCCGCATGCCGGCGAGCAACGACCTCGGCTTCGGCACCGCGGTGGTCAAGGCGCTCACCACGCCGTAGGTTTCGACGCCGCCGTCACGGCGAAACCCGCACCAGCGCACCGGATTCCATCGCTACCCAGAGGTCTCCGGCCGCGTCGACCGTGAGTCCGTGCGGTTCGGCACCAGGTAGGTCGAGGTGGGTGATCTCGCCGTCGGTGGTGATCCGGCCGAGACGGCAGCTCGCCCACTCGGTGAACCACAGGGCACCGTCGCTGCCTGCCACGATCGCGTGCGGGCGAGCCTCGGCGTCCGGGAGGGCGAACTCGGTGACGGTGCCGTCGAGGTCGATCCGGCCGATGGCACCTGCGCCGATCTCGGTGAACCACAATGCCTTGTCGGGGCCTGCGGCGATACCGACCGGCGCGGCCGCGGGCGTGGGCAGCGGGTGGACCCGCAGCGCGAGGTCGTTGTCGATCCGGGCGATGGCGTTGCCCTGGTTCACCGTGAGCCACACGGCCCCATCGGGCCCCGGTGTGATCATCGAGGGCATGCCGTCGACCTCGACGCGGGTGATGGTGCCGTCCGCGCCGAGTCGCCCGACCCGACCCGCCTGCAACTCGGTGAACCACAGCGCCCCGTCCGACCCGACGCACGCACCGTAGGGGCCTTCCATGGACCGGCTCGTCACCGCACCGTCGACGGTGATGCGGCCGAGTCGACCACCGTGGAACTCGGTGAACCACAGGGCATTACCGGCCCCGGCCACGATCACCGTGGGTTGTCCGTCGGACTGCTCGAGCGGATGAGTCCGAACGAGCCCGTCGGCGAATCGTCCGATCACGCCCTGCGCGACCAGCGTGAACCACAGCGCCCCATCGGGCCCGACAGTGATTCCGTAAGGCGCGCCGGGCACCTCGATCACCTGCACGATCTCAGCCAAGATCTTCAATTCCCTTCTGTATTCCCCGGAAACGACGTCGGAACGCCCGATCGTGCGACGCCACGACCACCGCACTGCGGTAGTCGTTGAGTGGTCGAACAGTGCTCCAATCGCAACTCATGTAGCTTTAACCTACAAAACCGAGCCGACTAACGCAACGGGAGTAGTTTTTGGAACCGCAACGACGCCCCGGCGGACGGAGTGCCCGGGTCAGGGAGGCTGTTCTCGACGCGACGACGGCCGAACTCGCCGAGCAGGGCTATCAGGGCCTCTCCGTGGACGCGGTCGCCCAGCGAGCCGGGGTCCACAAGACCACCGTCTACCGGCGCTGGCGCGGCCCGGAGGGCTTGGTCGCCGACGCACTGGAACGCGCCGCGGAACAGCCGTGGCCGATCCCGGACACCGGCTCCCTCACCGGTGATCTGCGCGCACTCACCGAACTGGTGCGCGCGAGCTTCGCCGATCCCGAATCCGGCACGGTGGCAGCGGCTTTCGTCGCAGCGGGCATGCAGCACCCCGATGCCGCCGCCGCGCTGCGCGGCTTCTATGCCGCGCGTCACGACGAGGCGGCGCAGATCGTGCGGCGGGCGATCGTCCGTGGCGAGGTCGCGCCCGACATCGACGCGACCGAGATCATCCGGCTGGCCATCGCACCGCTGTTCCACCGGCTGTTCATCACCCACGAACCGGTCACCGTCGAGCAGGCACGTCGAGCCGCGGATATCGCGGCCACCGTCGCGAGAACAGGTGCTTGAATCAGCCTGTGGTCATACCCGAACGGCGTACACCTCGTGCAGTTCGGTGCCGGCCAACGAGGGATCCTGGCGACTTCGTGGGGTGAGGCCGTGGAGTTCGAGGACCTCGCAGAATTCGGCGAGGCGGCCCTCGTGGTCGTGTACCTCGGCGACGACGGCGCGGATCCGGGACCAGTCGGATTCGGTGATGCCGAGCAGGACATCGAATTCGGCGCGTTCGACGTCGATCTTCAGTACGCCGATCTCGGCGGCGGGGTCCTCCTGCGCCAGGATCGCCGACACCGTGGTGACCTCGACATCGATCTGCTCGCCGTCGTGCAGGCCACGGGTGATGAGGGTGATCGCGTCGTCGGGCAGACCGCTGTTGCGCAGGAAGGTTTTCGTCGCGTCGTCGTCGGCCTCCCGATCGGCGTACAGGCTCGAGTTCGCGGTGGCTCGGGGGTACCAGGTGAACGGCAGCACACCGGGTGCGGCACCCACCGCGACCTCGAGGGCGACACCGTCGGGCACGTGCGCCGACATGTTCCGGTGCAGACACTCGTACGTGGCGGGGGCGGGTTCGGCCGCGATCACCCGCACGCCGGGGTGCGTTTCGGCGAACACCATCGCGCTGAGTCCGATATTGGCGCCGACGTCGACGACGAGGTCACCGGGTCGCAGGGTGGCGGCGGCTCGCCGGTAGTACCCGTCGGCGATCATCTCGTTCCAGAGCATGCGCGCTTCGGCGGGGCTGGTGCAGGTGACGGTGCGGCCGTCGTCGAGGCGCAATTGCTGCGGTGTGGTCGTCATCAGTGCATGAATCCTTCGAGGATCGGGCCGATCACGGCCAGCGCGGAGGGGTGGGTCAGCTCGAGATGGCGTGCGTCGAGAACGGTGTTGTGAATGTGGCCCGTGACGTGGGGTCGCCATGTCTGCGCGACGGCTTCGGTGTCGTCACGATCCTTGCCCGCGGTGAAGAAGATCAGGTCACCGTCGAAGGCCCGGGGCCGGTAGGCGTCGGCGAGTTCGCCTGCGGTGGAGAAGCTTTCCATCACCCGGTCGATCTGGTCGGCGGTGAACAAACCGGTGCCGGTGATCTGATCGCGGACCACCTGCCAGGCCTGCTCGGTGGTGCTCGCGGTGACGGTGTCGCCGAGGTCGAACAGTTCCCGCCAGCCACCCAGCAGATCAGCCATCAACTCGCCCGGTGCGGAACCGGTGTCGGGCGTGATCGGCGGGGCGCCGACCGCGCTGTCCATCATCGCCAACAGCGCGACCTGTTCGCCCTGCTCCTGTAGTCGAGTCGCCACCGCATGGGCGATCTCGCCACCCAGCGACCAGCCGAGCAGGTGGTAGGGCCCGCTGGACTGGGTTCGGCGGATCTCGTCGACGTAGCGGTGCGCGAGCTCATCGATCGAGGTGGCGCCGGGTTCGTCGGCGACAACGTGCGGGTCCTGCAAGCCGAATACCGGCCGATCGCCGCGCAGATGCCCCACCAGTCCGCCGTAGAACCAGGCGAGCCCGCCCGCCGGGTGGATCGCGAACAGTGGCGCGGCATCACCCGCGGGCCGCAGCGGCAGCAGCACCTGCATGCCCGATCCGCCCTCGGCCTCGTCGACTCTGCGGGCCAGTGCCCGCGGTGTCGCGTCGTCGAACATCCACGGCAGCTCGATCCGGACTCCACGGCCGTGAAGTTCTGCCACGGCCATGGTCGCCAGCAGCGAGTTGCCGCCGAGGTCGAAGAATCCGTCCGCGGCCCCGACCCTGGCCACGTTCAGGGTGTGCGCGAACACCTCGGCGATCGCGATCTCGGACTGTGTTCGCGGCGCGTCGTATTCGCGTTCGGACGGTTCGAAGTCGGGCGCGGGCAGGGCGTTTCGGTCGAGCTTGCCGTTGACCGTCACCGGCAGCGCGGACAGCACCACGATGGCCGAGGGCACCATGTAACCGGTGAGCAGCCTCGCGGCGGTGTCACGCACCTGCGCCGGGTCCAGTTCCTGCCCGTCGACGGGAACGACATACCCGATCAGCTGGTCGACGTCCTTGGCGTGGCGGTGCACCGCGGCAGCCGCCTGGGCAACGCCGGGATGGCCGAGCAGCGCCGATTCCACCTCACCCAATTCGATGCGGAAACCGCGCAATTGGATCTGCGCGTCGGCGCGTCCGAGGTAGTCCAGTTCCAGTCGGTGTTCGCCGCGACGCCACCGGCCGACGTCACCGGTCCGGTACAGGCGGCTACCCGGCGTGCCGAACGGATCGGCGACGAATCGGCCCGCGGTGAGCGCGCCCTGGCCGTGGTAGCCGCGCGAGAGCTGTCCGCCGCCGACGTAGAGGTCACCGGCGACACCGGCAGGCACCGGCCGCAACCGCTCGTCGAGCACGTACACCGCCATACCGGGCAGGGCACGGCCGATCCCGCTGGTGCCGGCATGATCGACTTCGGCATAGCTGACGTGGACCGTCGTCTCGGTGATGCCGTACATGTTCACCAGTCGCGGCGAGCCCGCCGGGTGGGCGAGCAACCAGCCGGTCAGGCGGGCCGGGTCGAGCGCTTCACCACCGAACACGATGTAGCGCAATGCCAGCTCGTCGCCGCCCGCGCCACGGTAGCGGCGCTCCGCGTCGACGAATCCGTAGAACGCCGACGGCGTCTGGCTCAGCACGGTGACCTGTTCGCGCGCCACGAGCTCGACGAAGGCGTCGGGTGTGCGAGTGGTGTCGTAATCGACGACCACCAGACGCCCACCCGAGAGCAGAGCGCCCCACATCTCCCAGACCGCGAAATCGAAAGCGTAGGAATGGAACAGCGTCCACACATCGTCGGCCCCGACGTCGAAATTATCCGCGGCGTTCGTGAGCAGGGTGACCACATCGCGGTGGGTGACCGCGACACCCTTCGGCCGACCGGTGGAGCCGGAGGTGTAGATCATGTAGGCGATATTGTCCGGGCGCGCGGCACCGTCGTGCCCGCTCGCGGCGACCGCGTCGTCGTCCACAAGCAGTATCGGCCCGCCGAATTCGGGTATCTGCGACGACATCACCGCGGTGGTCAGCATCGCCACCGGTCGCGCGTCGTCGAGCACGAAGCGCAGCCGCTCGGCCGGATATGCCACATCCAGGGGCAGATAACCCGCACCCGACATGACCACGGCCAGCAGCCCGACCGCCAGATCAGCGGTGCGCGGCAACGCCACGGCCACCAGCGTTTCGGGACCGGCCCCCGCCGCGATCAGCCGGGCGGCGACGGCCTCGGCGCGCCGGTTCAGTTCCGCGTAGGTCAGGACAGTCGTCCCATCGGTCACCGCGACCGAATCCGGGGCGGCAGCCACCCGCCGCGCGAACAAACCACCGATTGTTTCTTCGGGAACTTGCGCGCCCGCCACACCTGCCGCCTCGAGAACCTCGTGGCGCTGCGCCGGTTGCATGAACTCGATGTCGCCGATCACGGCCTGCGGGTCCGCGGTCACCGCCTCCAGGATCCGCACATACCACTGTGCGAACCGCTCCATCGATTCTTCGACGAAAAGGTCGGTGGCGTAAGTCAATCGACCGAGCGTGCCCCGCGGGTTGCCGTCTGCGTCGAAACGTTCGACCAGCTTCACGTTGAGATCGGACTGCGCCTGTTCGATGTAGTCCTCGACCGGATCCACCGTGATCCCCGGCAGTTCGAGGACCACCTGATCGAGGTTCTGGTAATCGATCGTCACCTGATAGAGCGGCAGGTGCGCGGTCGAACGTGTCGGGTTCAGCGCCTCCACGACCTGTTCGAAGGAGACCTCCGCGTGCGCGAGCGCTGCCAGGTCGGCGGCCATGACGTCGGCCAGGAGCGCGTCGAAGGGCTGCTCGGCCGACACCGCTGTACGCAGGACGACAGTGTTGACGAACATGCCGATCAGATCGTCGAGTTCGCGTTCCCCGCGCCCGGACACCGGTGTGCCGACCGCGATATCGCCGGTGCCCGCCAGCCGCGCGAGCAGCACGCTCAACGCGGCGTGCGCCACCATGAACGGCGTCGCGCCGGCCGCCCGCGCGACCGCGCCGATCCGCTCCTGCAGCCGTGCCTCGATGGCGAAGTCGACGATCCGGCCCCGCATGGACGCGACCGACGGGCGGGGCATGTCGGTGGGCAGCTCGAGCAGTTCCGGCAGCCCGGCGAGAGTGTCTCGCCAGAAGTCCAGCTGCCGCGACAGCAGCGACTCCGGATCGTGCTCGTCGCCGAGCAGAGCATGCTGCCACAGTGCGTAATCGGGATACTGCACGGTGAGCGGTGGCCATGCGGGCGAGCTCGCGGTGGTCACGGCGTGATAAGCGGCCGCGACGTCGCGAGCCAGGGGAATCATCGAAAGGCCGTCCGCGCAGATGTGGTGTACGGCGATCACCAGTACGTACTCGTCGGACCCGAGGTCGAACAGTTCGGCCCGCACCGGCGGAGCCGCGGTGACCTGGAAGCTGGCCGACAGCACCGCCGTGGCGGCCTTCGGCAGCACCGATTCCTCGATGGCGACCGGGATCAGGTCGGGCACGACCTCGTCGGCGTCGACGATCACCTGTCGCGGAATGCCGTCGACCACAGGGAATTTCGTGCGCAACGATTCGTGTCGCCCGATCACCATCGCGCAGGCGGTGCGCAGCGCCGAGATGTCGAGCCCTCCGCTCAGCCGGATCACCAGGGGCACGTTGTAGGCACCGACGGAGGCGTCGAGCTGGTTGAGGAACCACATCCGCTGCTGGGCGGGTGAGAGCGGCACCGGGCCGCTGTCGGGCCGCCGGGTCAGGGCGGGACGTTCGACGTGGTCGTGGCCGGTGAGCCGGGCGGCGAGGTCGACCATTCTCGGGTACTCGAACAGGTCGCGCACCGACACCCGGATGCCGAGAGCCGAGCTCAGTCGTGCGGTCAGCCTCGTCGCGGTCAGCGAGTTGCCGCCGAGGTCGAAGAAGTTGTCCCGCAAGCCGACTCGGGGCAGGTCGAGCACTTCGGCGCAGACCTCGGCGACGAGGCGCTCGGTCGGATCGCTCGGCGCCAGGTAGCCGACGGCGGCGAAGGCCGGCATCGGCAGAGCGCCACGGTCGAGCTTTCCGGTGGTGGTCAGTGGCAGCTGACCCAGCACCACGCAGATGTCGGGAACCATGTGAGCGGGCAGTCGGCGGCGGGCCGAGGCGCGCACCCGCTCGGGGTCGACGGTGTCGCCGATGAGGTAGCCCACGAGCCGGTCCGTGCCGTGGTCGTCGGTACGCAGCAGCACTACCGCGTGGGCGACGGTGGGATGTTCGGCGAGGACGGCCTCGATCTCGCCGAGTTCGATCCGCTGGCCACGGATCTTGACCTGATGGTCGACACGGCCGACGTAGTCGAGCGTGTGGTCGGCGGTCCAGCGGACGCGGTCGCCCGTCCGATACATCCGGGCGCCCGGGTCGTAGGGGTTGGCGAGAAATGTCGTGGCGGTGGCGGCCGGCCGGCCGAGGTATCCGCGCGCCAGCTGGATACCGCTGACGTAGAGCTCGCCGGTCACCCCGATCGGCACCGGCCGCAGGTGCGAATCCAGCACCACGGCGGAGGTCCCGCGAATCGGGCCGCCCAGGGTGATGGGCTCGGGAGGCGCAAGGGGCTCGCTGATGGCGACCATGATGGTGGTCTCGGTGGGTCCGTAGCCGTTGAACAGTCGGCGTCCCGGCGCCCAGAGGGCGGCGAGCTCGGCCGGTACCGCCTCACCACCGGCGACCAATACCGCGAGGCTGTCGAGCCCGTTCGGTGACATGGTCGCGAGCACGGTCGGTGTGAGGAAGGCGTGGGTGACCGCGTTGTCCCGGATGATGTCGGCCAACTCGGTGCCCGCGTAGGTATCGGGCGGTGAGATGACCAGCGTCGCACCGTGCGGGTGGGCCATCAGGACTTCGAGCATGACCGCGTCGAATCCTGGTGCGGCACACTGCAGCACCCGCGAGTCCGGCGTGACCTGGTACCGATCCCGCTGCTCGGCAGCGAAATTCGCCATACCCGCCTGGGTGACCGCCACCCCCTTCGGTCTGCCGGTGGTTCCGGAGGTGTAGATGACATAGGCCAGGTCGGTGTCGCGGACCGTGCGCACGACAGCGCGCGCCGGTTGGTCCGCGATCTGGCGCACCGCGGCCGGATCGTCGACGACCAACCGTGCCCACTCCCCTTCCGGCACTCCGTCGCTCACCTCGTCGACGGTCAACACGACGCGGGCGCCGCAGTCGGACAGCATGACCCCGAGCCGCTCATCCGGGTTGCGCGGATCGAGCAGCGCACCCGCGGCCCCGACCTCGGCCAGCGCCCAGATCGTCGTGATCAACGAGGTCGAACGCGGCATGACCACGCCGACGGTGTCGCCCGTGTCGACGCCGCGCTCGATCAGCCAGTGCGCCAACCGATGCGCGCGAGTATCCAGCTCGGCGAAGCTCACCGTCTCGAACCCGCTCATCACCGCCACACTGTCCGGGTGCCGGGTCACGCCGTGCCGCAAGAGCTCCGTCAACGCCTCGGGCGCCGCCCGCTCCGAGCCTCTGGCCGGAACCAGCGCCGCGCGCTCGGCCGCCGACAGCAGGTCGATGTCGCCGACGCGCCCGCTCGGGGCGGTGGCGACGGCGCGCAGCACGCGCTCGATACGGTCGGCCAGCCCGGCCGCGGTCGCGCCGTCGACGCGAGCCGCCTGGTACCGCACCCGGATGTGCAAGGTGTCGGTGTGGTGGGCCTGCACGGTGATCGGGTAGTGCGCGGCATCGGTGCCGACCACGTCGGTGACCCGGACCCCGTCGATGTCGGCGTCGCCGAGTCCGCTGCTGTCGACCGGGTAGGACTCGTACGCCACCAGGGTGTCGAACAGTTGTCCGCCGCCGACCGCGGCCATGATGCCGGACAGTTCGATGTGATGGTGATCGAGCAGCCGGGTCTTGTTCGCCTGCAACTGTTCCAGCGCGGCCGTGATGGTCCGGTCACCCTGTACATGGACCGGGACCGGGAGCGTGTTGATGAACAGCCCGATCATCGACTCGATGCCCGGCACCTCGGCCGGCCTGCCGGAGACCGTCTCGCCGAACACGATCCGCTCGCGACCGAGTTGGTTGGCCAGCACCGTCGCCCAGGCGAACTGCACGATCGTCGACATCGTGGCGCCGCATGCGCGGGCGAGTTCGGTCAGGGCGGTGGTGATGTCGTCGTCGAGATCGATGGTGAGGTCGGTCGGTACCTCGACGGTTGCCTCGCCGACCGTTTCGGCGATCAGGCTGGGTTCGGTGAAGCCCGCCATCGTCTCGCGCCAGATCTCGACCCCGGCGGTGGTGTCGCGCCGGTCCAGCCAGCCCAGGTAGTCGCCGTAGGACGGCGCGGGAGGCAGCAGGCTCGCGTCGGCACCGGCCGCGTAGAGCCCGACCAGATCGCGCAGCAGCAACGGCAGTGACCAACCGTCGAGCAGCAGGTGATGCGCGGTCAGAATCAGCCGGAACTCGGCGGGCGCGACCCGGACGAGCACGAATCGCACCAGTGGCGGATCGGCGGGGTCGAAAGTCCGCTCGCGTTCGGACGCGAGGATCTCCGGCAGCGTCGCCTCAGCAGCCGCGACGGTGCGCCAGTGCACGGTGGCATCCACCGGAACAACTTGCGCGACAGCACCATCGATCGTTCGGGTGAACGCGGCTCGCAGGTTCGGATGCCGCCGCAGCAGGTCCGTCGCGGCCTGCCGAAGCCGGGCCTCGTCGACCGGCCCGGTGAGGGTCATCTCCGACTGCGCCGTGTACACATCGAGTTCGCCCACGGCCAGCTCGGCATGGAACAGCAGTCCCGCCTGCAAGGGCGCCATCGACCAGACTGCCTCGATCGGCCCGTAGCGTTCGGTGAAGATGTCCAGGTCCTGTTGGGTCAGCGCGACCAACGGTGTATCGGACGGGGACAGACCCCAATCGCGTTCTCGTGCCGATATTTCCGCGATCTCACGCAGTGCGGCGGCCCACTCGTCGAGCAGTTCGCGGACCTCGCCATCATCGAGAAGCCTTGTGGCGTAACCGATCTGCGCGGACAGAACCGGACCGTCGGGGGTGTCGACGATGCTGGTATCGATGGACAGTGTCGCCGCGGCGGGCATGTCTGGGTCGAAGGCCGCCTGGTGGTCGAAGTCCTCCCCGGCGGGAATCCACGCGACACCGGACAGCGCCGCGAGATCGACGCCCGCACGGCCCAGGTTGTTGAAACTGATCTGCGGTTCGGCCGACGCCGCCAGTTGCGGGGCCGTCGCCGCGTGGAGGTACCGCAGCATGCCGTAGCCGATGCCCTTGTCGGGCACGGCCCGCAATTGTTCCTTGACCGCCTTCACGGCGGCGCGCGGATCGGTGCCGTCGATGTCGAGGTCCACCGGGTAGGCGCTGGTGAACCAGCCGACGGTGCGCGAGAGGTCGGCGCCAGGGGCGAGCTGTTCGGCGCGCCCGTGGCTTTCGAGCAGGATGCGCGCACCGCGGTGCTCGACGCCGCGTTCGGCGCGCCAACGACCCAGTGCCAGCAGGAGACCCGCCAGTAGGGCGTCGTCGGTGGTGGCGTGCGCGGCACGTGACACCGCACCCATCAGGGCGGTAGTCAGGGCGACAGGAAGGGTCAGCGTCATCCGCTCGACCGTGGCGTGCACGTCGACAGTCGGGTCGAGTGCGGCCCGCCCGAGCAGCGGTTCGGGACGGGACCCCATTCGCTGCCACAGTGCAAGCTCGTCGACACGGCTGTCGGCTGCCGACGTCACGGCCTGCGCCCAGCGGCGCATCGATGTGCCGACTTCGGGCAGCTCGACCGCTCGGCCCTCGCCGAGCTGCTGCCACGCGGAGACGAAGTCGGGGATCAGGATGCGCCAGGAAACACCGTCGACCACCAAGTGGTGGATCACGATCAGCGCGCGCCCCCGCGACGCCACGCCGGGCTCCGGCACCAGACAGACGACCTGCATCATCGCTGCATCGACGGGACTCAGTCGAGCCGACGATTCCTCGAGCGCGTCCTCGACGAGCGCCGTGAACCCCATGCTGCCAGGCATGTTCTCGGTCCCGAAGGTACGCACCGACACCACCCGCTCGGCATCGATCGCGCCGCGCGGCAAGACCTCGAGGTGCGCGTCGACCTCCGTGCCACTCAGTCGTGCGCGCAGCATGTCGTGTCGGTCGAGCACGGCGCCGACCGTGGCGACCACGTCGGTCTCCCGTGCGTCGCCGGGCAACTCGACCAGCAACGATTGCGCGAACCGGTCACCGGCCGGACGATCCAGATACCAGGAAACGATCGGGGTCCGCGCAACCTCCCCGATGCCACCGCCGGGCAGTTCTTCCAGGGTCACCCGTCCCGCGTCCTCGGCCACGACGGCCAGTCCGCGAACAGTCCGGTGCTCGAAGATGTCTCGTGCCGTCACGACCACGCCGGCCGTCTTCAATCGCGATGCCAGCTGGATCGACATGATCGAGTCACCGCCGCGTGCGAAGAACGACTCGTCGGCCCCCACCGAGGCCACACCGAGCACCTCGGCGAAGATCCCCGCGATGGTCGCTTCCAGTTCGGTCGCCGCGGCCGTGACCACCGAATCCGGCACCTCGACATCGGGTTCGGGCAGTGCGCGCCGGTTCACCTTGCCTGTCGACGACACCGGCATCTCATCGAGAACCATGAACACGGCGGGCACCATGTGTTCGGGCAGCGCGCCCGAGATCTGCTCGCGGATCGCGGCCGTATCGATCGTTCGACCCTCATCAGCCACCAGATAGGCGGCCAACAGCGGTTGTCCCGCATTGCCGCGCCTGCTCACGGTGACCGCGGTGGCGACGTTCGGGCAGGCCACCAGCGCCGCGTCGATCTCACCGAGTTCCACGCGCTGACCGCGAATCTTGACCTGGAAATCGGCGCGACCCACGTATTCGATGGCGTACTCGGCGCTCCAGCGCACCAGGTCACCGGTGCGATACATCCGGGTGCCCTTCGCACCGTACGGGTCGGCCACGAACGCGGCAGCGCTCGCCCCCGGCCGATTCAGGTATCCACGCGCCAGCGCCTTACCCGACAGATACAACTCACCGACCACGCCCACCGGTACCGGTCGCAACCGAGCGTCGAGCACGACGGCGCGCACCCCGGGGATCGGGGTGCCGATGGTGATCGGATCACCCGGTGCCAACTCGGAGCTGACACAGACCGCGATCGTGGTCTCGGTCGGTCCGTACACATTGTGGAAGCGACGGCCCGGCGCCCACGCGGCGACGAGTTCGGCGGAGAGCGCTTCGCCGCCGATCGTCAGCATCTCCAGCGCGTCGAGGCCCTCGGGCCGCAAGGTCGCCAGCACGCTGGGTGTCATGAACGTGTGCGAAACCCGGTGCGTACGAATCAGTTCGGTCAGTTCCGCACCGGCGAACACCTCGGCGGGCGAGATGACCAGGGCGGCACCCGCGTCATAGGCCATCAGCGTTTCCATCATCACCGCGTCGAACGCGGGCGCGGAGACCTGCAGGACCCTCGACGCTCTATCCACCTGATAGTGCTGGTGCTTCGCCGCCGCGAAGGCCGACAGACCCCCGTGCGTGACGACCACACCCTTCGGCTTGCCCGTCGAGCCGGAGGTGTACACCAGGTAGGCGGCATCATCCAGGCGCGCCGCCGCGAAGTGGTGATCCGGTGACGTGGTGGACAGTTCGGAGATCACCTGCTCGTCGTCGAGGCACACCCAGTCGACGGTGTCGGGCAGCGACGAACGCGCCGCGCTCAGTGTCACCCCGAGCGTGACCCCGGAGTCCTGGGCCATGTGCGCGAGCCGATCCGCGGGATAACGCAGATCCATCGGCACGAACGCCGCACCGGTTTTCGCGATTGCCCACAGCACCACGTGAAAGGCCACCGACCGCGGGACAGCCAGGGCGACATAGGTTCCCGGCATCGCACCCGCCCGGGCGAGCAGCACGGCGAGCCGGTCGGATCGCAGGTCGAGTTCGCCGTAGGTCAGGGTTTCGTCGTCACCGATCAGCGCGGTCGCCATCGGGTCGGCGGCAGCGGCGGCGAGCAGCGCGGGCAGCGTCTTCGGCGCCACCGCTGTCTCGCGCCCGGCGGGCAGCAGCTGTGCGGTCTCCTCGGGGCTCAGCAGGTCGATGGCCTCGAGGGTCACGTCCGGCTCTGTGGTGATCGTGGCGAGAACGCGCAGGAGGCGCTCGGCGAATCGAGTCGCGGTGGCCTCGGTGAACAGGTCGGCGGCGTAGACGATCTCGCCGTCGATGCCCGCTCCGTCGGCGCGCTCGTTCAGCAACACCGTGAGGTCGGTTTTGGCCTGCGCCACATCGGGATCGAGCACCTCGACGTCGATATCATCGAGTTCGAAACGCGTGGGATCGGCATTGCGGAAGCCGAGCATCACCTGAAACAGCGGCGAGTACGCGGTCGACCCGGCCCGGTCGAGCACCTCGACCAGACGCTCGAACGGCACGTCCGCGTGCGCGAGCCCCTCCAGATCCGTGCCGCGCACCTCCGTCAGGAATTCCCGGAACGACAGTCGCTCGGCGACGCGAGTGCGCAGGACCACCGTGTTGACGAACATCCCGACCAGATCGTCGAGTTCGGGGCGTCCGCGACCGCTCACCGGGGTGCCGATCGTGACGTCGTCGGTGTGGGCGGTGCGCGAGAGCAGGATCGCCAGCGCGGCGTGCAGAACCATGAACACCGTGGCGCCCTCACGGCGAGCGAGGTCGACGACAGCCTCGTGCAACGCCGGCTCGACGGTGAACCCGACACTGCCGCCGTCCATCGTCAGCACCGCGGGCCGTGGACGGTCGGTCGGCAGGGCGAGCAGTTCAGGGGCGTCGGCGAGAATTCGCTGCCAGTAGGTGATTTGGCGCCCCGCCAGGGATGTGGG
Organism: Nocardia salmonicida; assembly: GCF_036142455.1. Classification (NCBI taxonomy): domain Bacteria; kingdom Bacillati; phylum Actinomycetota; class Actinomycetes; order Mycobacteriales; family Nocardiaceae; genus Nocardia; species Nocardia salmonicida. Next base: position 1,884,730 of record NZ_CP108014.1, on the reverse strand, counting down.
GTCGTCCTCGGCACCGAGCAGCTCACGCTGCCAGACCGCGTAGTCGGCATAGTCGACGGACAACGCCGGCCACAGCGGTGGCGTGTCGGTGCGACGAGACCGGTAGGCGGCGAACACATCTCGGGCCAGCGGCGCCATCGACGCACCATCTGCGGCGATGTGGTGCACCACCAGGATCAGGACGTGTTCATCGGCATCCGTGCGATAGAGCCGCACGCGGACCGGCGTGTCGGTGGCGATGTCGAAGCCCGACTGCACCGCATCGCGCAGGCGATCTGCCAGCAGCGCCGGATCGTCGAGGGAGGCGAGTTCGATATCCGTGGCGCCGACCGTGCCGTCCTGGACGAGCTGGTGCGGTTGCCCGCCCACCGCGGGATAGATCGTGCGCAGGGTCTCGTGGCGGGTGATCACATCCGTCATCGCCGCACGCAGCGCCGCTACGTCGAGCGGTCCGGTCAGCCGGGCCGCGAATCCGATGTTGTACGCACCGGAGGCGGGGTCGAGCTGGTTGAGGATCCAGATGCGCCGCTGCGCCGCCGCCAACGGAATCTCGGCGAGCTCGTTGCGGTGCACCAGCGGCACGCCGGCGTAGCGGTCGCGCACCGCGATCCGTTCGGCCAGCGCCGCGATGGTGAGGGCCTCGAAGATGTCGCGAACACCGACCCGAACCCGCAGGGCGGCTTCGGCCCTGGCCGCGATCTGGGCCGCCGACAGCGAGTTCACGCCGATGTCGAACAGGTCGGCGCCGACGCTGACCCGGTCGGCGCCGACGATCTCGGCGACGATCTTGGCCAGCACGGCTTCCCGGTCGGTGCGCGGGGCGAGGAATTCGTCCGCGTCGTCGATGTCCGGGTGGGGCAGCGCGGCGCGGTCCAGCTTGCCGTTCGCATTGAGCGGCAAGGTGTCGAGCACCAGCACCGCGCCGGGAACCAAGTAGGACGGCAGTAGCCGGGTGAGCGCACGGCGCACCTCCAGCCCGTCGAGTGCCGCACCCGGCATCGGCGTGACATAGGCGGTGATCCGGTCCTCGGTGACGATCGCGACCGCGCGGGCGACCGCATCGATCGAGTGCATGGCAGCTTCGATGTCGCCGGGCTCGACGCGCTGGCCGTGGTACTTCACCTGGAAGTCGCTACGGCCGAAGAACTCCAGGGCGCCGGTGGGCGTCCAGCGGACCAGGTCGCCGGTGCGGTAGAGGCGCTCCCCCGGCGCGCCGAACGGGTCGGCGAGGAATACCCCACAGGTGAGATCGGCGCGGTCCTGGTAGCCGCGGGCCAGCTGGGCGCCCGAGACGTACAGATCGCCGACGACACCGGCGGGGACCGGCCGCAGTCGTGCGTTCAGGACATAGGCAGACATCCCCGTGACCGGGTATCCGATCGGAACGCTCTGCGGCGCAGCGGGATCTGTCGTGCAGCGGTAGGCCGTCACGACCTCGGCTTCGGCGGGTCCGTACCAGTTGACCACCTCGGCCCGATCGAAAACCTGCCCGGCGCGTTCAGCGGTGCGCTGGGCCAACGCTTCGCCCGCCGGGAAGAGGTAGCGAACCGAGGACAGCTGGGTCGTGCCCGGGTGCTCGAGCAGCACATCGAGCATCGACGGGACGAAGTGCACGGTGCTCACCCGCTCGTCCGCGATGACCTGGGCCAGGTAGCCGGGATCGCGGTGGCCGCCGGGTTCGGCGACGACGATCTGCGCGCCGGTCTGCAACGGCCAGAACAACTCCCACACCGCGATGTCAAAGGTGATCGGGGTCTTGTGCAGCACCACATCCGAGGCGTCGTGCGGGAATTCGGCTTGGGCCCAAGCCAACTGGTGGGTGGTGGCGGCATGGGAGAGCGCGACGCCCTTCGGCGCGCCGGTCGAGCCGGAGGTGAACAGCACATAGGCGGTGTTGTCTGCGCGCAGTGGTGCGCGGCGTTCGTCGTTGCCGACGGGTCCGGCGGGTTGTGTGCTCAGGTCGAGCTCGTCGAGCCGGACTCGAGACAGCTCGTCGGGAAGGGAGCTCTCGTCGCCGGTGACGGTGACGACCAGCAGCGGTCGGGCGACCGCCACGACGTGGGCCAGCCGTGCGGTCGGGTAGTCGGGATCGAGCGGAACGAAGGCGGCACCGGACTTCACAACGGCATAGACGGCGGTGACCATGTCGATCGAACGGTGAATCGCCACCGCCACGGTGGTTTCGGGGCCCGCGCCGAGATCGATGAGGTGACGAGCGAGACGGTTCACGTCCGCGTCGAACTCACGGTAGGTGAGGACGCGACCGCCGGGCACTCGGATGGCGGGGGCGTCCGGGGTGCGTGCTACCTGCTCGTCGAAGGCGTCGACGAGCGTGCGGTGCGGGCTCACCAGTGGTGCGTCGTGCGGGCGCAGCAGACGGGTGCGGGTCGTTTCGTCGGCGAGGTCGATCTCGCCGACGACGGTCTGGGCGTCGGCGGTGACAGCGTCCAGCACGCGGACGAGCTGTTCGGTGAACCGACGTGCGGTGGTGTCGTCGAACAGGTCGGTGGCGTAGGTCAGGCGCAGATTCATGCCCGTGATCTCGTTGTGCGGGCCTCGATCCTCGGTGATCATCAGCAGCAGATCGCAGATCGCCGCGTCGGCGCCGACATCGATGCCCGCGATCTCGAGCCCCGGCACGTCGAGCTGGGCGGGCGCCATGTTCTGGTAGGCGAGCATCACCTGGAACAACGGTGAATGTGCGGTCGAGCGAGCCGGATTCAGCACTTCCACCAGCTGTTCGAACGGAACGGCGGCATGATCGAACGCCTCGATGTCGGTGCGCCTGGTCAGTTCGATCAGGTCGGCGAACCGCTGCTCCGGGCGGACCCTGGTACGCAGGACGAGCGTGTTGACGAACATGCCGACGAGGTGGTCCAGCGAGCGGTCGCCGCGACCCGCGTACGGGATCCCGATGGCGATGTCGTCGCTACTCGACAACTGCGCCAGCAGGACGGCCAAGGCGGTGTGCGCCACCATGAACGGGGTCACCCCGTCGCGCCGCGCCGACGCCGCCACGGCTTCGGCGACGTGAGCGGGTACCTCTGCGTGGACCGTCGCCCCGCGATGGGACTGTTCGAGCGGGCGCGGGCGATCGGTGGGCAGCGCGAGCACATCCGGGAGCCCCGCGAGTTGGGTGCGCCAATACAGCAGGTCGCGGACCGGCGCGGAATCGGGTGTGGCGAGCAGTTCGCGCTGCCACAGGGCGTAGTCAGCGAATTGCACTGGCAGCGGAGCCCATTCGGGTGCCGCGCCGACTCTGCGTGCGCGGTAGGCCTCGATGATATCGGCGGCCAGCGGCGCCACCGAATAGCCGTCGCAATTGATGTGGTGCACCGAGAGTGCCAGTGCGTGCGCGGTTTCGGTGATTCGGAACAGCGCCACCCGCAGCGGGGCACCCACCGCGACATCGAATCCGACGCCGAAGAACCGCGTCAGCTCCTCGATCAGGACATCCGCCGACACCGGGCGCACGGCGAGATCGCAGGACGCGACGACTTCCTCGGCACTCAGCACGACCTGCGCGGGGGTGCCGTCGTGGGCCGGATAGGTGGTGCGCAGGATCTCGTGTCGTTCGATCACATCGTGCAGCGCGGCCCGCATGGCCTCGGTATCGAGGTCACCGTCGAGGCTGATCGACAGTGGCACCACGTAACTCGCGGACTCGGGGTCCAACTGGTTGAGCAGCCACATCCGGCTCTGCGCGGGCGAGAGCGGGATGCGCTCGGGCCGCACCGCCGCCACCGGGCCAGCGACATCACCGACCGCGCGCTGACGTTCGACCCACCGAGCCAGCTCGGCCACGGTCGGGGCTTCGAAGATGGCGCGCACGGGAATCGTCACGCCGAGGACTTCGCCGATGCGGCTGAGCACTCGGGTCGCCAACAGCGAATTACCGCCGAGGGTGAAGAAATTCTCGTCGGCGCCGATCCACGGTGTCTGCACCAGTTCACCGATCACACCGGCGATCGTTTCCTCGACGATCCCGCTGGGAGCCCGGTACCGGGTCGAGCCGACGCGGGTGTCCGGAGCGGGGAGGGCGCGGTAGTCGATCTTGCCGTTGGGCGTGAGCGGGACCGCGTCGATCCGAATCACCTGGGCGGGTACCATATACGCGGGTAGGCGTCCCAGCAGGTACGTCCGCAGCGAGTCGGGGCCGATCGCCTCGTCGCTCACCGTGTAGGCCACCAGCACCTGCCCGTCGGCGACCTGGTGGACTCGAACAATCGCGGCACCGATGCGGTCGTGTGCGCGGAACGCGGCTTCGATATCGCCGAGTTCGACGCGCAGGCCGCGAATCTTCACCTGGGAATCGCGGCGGCCGACATAGCGCAGCCGGCCAGTCGTGTCCCAGCGGACCAGGTCGCCGGTGCGATAGAGGCGAGCGCCCGGCACCGAGCCGAACGGGTCGGCCACGAAGGCAGCGGCTGTGAGGTCCGCGCGGTCGTGGTAGCCGCGGGCGAGTTGGATGCCACCGAGATAGAGCTCACCGGTGACGCCGGAGGGCACGGGGCGCAGTCGGGCGTCGAGGACGTGCGCGACGACATTCGCTTCGGGCGTGCCGATCGCCACGACGGGTCCGTCGAGCTCGCCGATTTCATAGGCGGTGACGCTGACGGCCGCTTCCGTCGGGCCGTACAGGTTGTCGATGCGCGCCCGGCTGACCTCGCGGAACCGGGCAACGGTCTCGGAGTCCAAAGCCTCACCGATGCACAGCACTTGGCGGATCGTGGCGAGATCGTCCGGACTCGCGAGGTCGAGGAACGCCGACAGCAGCGAGGGCACGAAATCGACCACGGTCACGCCGTGGCGGGCGATCAGCCCGGCGACGGCAGCGGGGTCGGTGTGATCCTCGCGCCCGGCGACGACCAACGCGGCGCCGGAGGTGGGGGCGGTGAACAACTCCCACACCGACAGGTCGAAAGTGGCGGGGGTGCGCAGGAGCAGCACGTCGTCGGCGCCGATACGGTAATGCGCTGTGAGCCAACGGAGTTGGTTGACGACCGCCTCGTGGGTGAGCGCGACACCCTTCGGAACCCCGGTCGACCCGGAGGTGAAGATGACGTAGGCCAGATCGTTCGGGCGCAGTGGTCTGATCCGATCGGCATCGGTGACCGGCGCGGTATCGGTCGCGGCCGGACTGAGGTCCGACAGCCGCCAGACCGGCGCCCGCGTCGGCAGGTCGATGTCGTCACGGATCAGCACGCCGTCAGGTCGTGCGGCGGCGAGCACGGTCCGCAGCCGGTCGACGGGGTGGTCCGGATCCAGCGGGAGGTAGGCGGCGCCGGTCGCGTGGATGGCGTAGAGCGTGGTGAGCAGATGGACCGAACGGCGCATTGCCACGGCCACCAGACTTCCCGGCCCGATACCGTGGCCGATCAGCACTCGCGCCAGCGCGTTGACCTCGGCGCCGAACGCCGCGTAGGTGAGCACGTCATCGCTGTCGCCGTCGATGACCGCGGTGCGTTCCGGTGTCGCCGCGACCTGCTTCGCGAACAGATCCGCGATCGTCGAGCCATCCATGGGGGCATCCGGACCGGATTGCCGCAGCGACAGTTCGTCGAGTTCGCGCGGGCTGAGCAGCGGCAGGTCGCCCACGGGCAAGCCGGGATCGGCGACGACACCGCGCAGGATCGCGAGGAACCGCTCGAAGATCGGCGCGATCGTGGATTCGTCGAAAAGATCTGTCGCATAGCCGAATTCGACCTGCATGTCGCCGGGGGCACCGGTCGAGTCGATCGTGTCGACCAGGGTCAGGTGCAGGTCGTACTTGGCAACACCCGGTTCGACGAGATCAGCGGCCACCGTGAGGCCGCCGAGTTGCAGCGTCGGGATGTCGATGTTCTGGAACGAGAAGCCGACCTGGGTCAACGGCTCGTGCGCGGTGCTACGCGGCGGATTGAGGACCTCCACCAGCTGTTCGAACGGGATGCCCGCGTTGTCGAACGCGCCGAGATCGCATTCGCGGGCGCGGTCGAGCACCTGGGTGAACGGCGCCGCGGGATCTACCCGCACGCGCAACACCAGCGTGTTGACGAACATGCCGATCAGCGGGTCGAGCGCGGGTTCGCCGCGCCCGGCGACCGGGGTACCGACCGCGATGTCCTCGGTGCCCGACAGCCGTGCCAGCAGGACCGCGAACGCCGCATGGGTCACCATGAACAGTGTCGAGTCGTGGCGACGTGCGAGGGCGACGATGTCGCGATGCAGGTCGGCGGGAATCGTGGCCGACATGGTCGCGCCACGGTAGGACTGTCGCGCGGGGCGGGGGCGGTCGGTCGGCAGATCGAGCATCTGCGGCAGGTCGGCCAGCGCCGCGACCCAGTACCGGATCTGGTCGGCGGTCACGCTCGCCGGGTCGTCCTGAGTGCCGAGGTTTCGCCGTTGCCACAGCGTGTAATCGGCGTATTGGACCGGCAGCGGCGTCAACGCCGGTGTCTCGCCTGCCATCCGGGCCCGGTAGGCCACGGCCAGGTCGGCGGCCAGCGGCGCGAGCGAGGATCCGTCGATGGCGATGTGGTGCACGGTGAGCACCACCGTCCACTCCTCGGCCGCGGTACGCAGCAAGGCGACCCGGAACGGTACCTCCGTGCTCACGTCGAATCCGAGGGCGGTCTCGCGCGCGATCCGGTCGCCGATCTCGGCCTCGGTGACCTCGACGCACGTGAGCCGCGGTTCCGAGTGCGGTGGCAGGATTTCCTGCCACGGTCCGCTGTCGCTGTCGGGGTATCGGGTGCGCAGCGTCTCGTGCCTGTCGATCACATCGGCGAGGGCTGACCGCAGCGCGTCGACATCGAGTGGTCCGGAGATCCGGACGACAACCGGCACGTTGTAGACCGCCGCCGAGGTGTCGAACTGGTTGAGGAACCACATCCGCGCCTGCGCGGGCGAGAGCGGAATCCGATCCGGCCGCTGCTGCGGTATCAGACGGCGGCGGCCCGTGCCCGGACCGGCCTGCGTGCCCATCGATGCCAGCTCGCGGGCGAGCGCGTCGACGGTCGGCGTCTCGAACAGTGCTCGCACCGCGATGTCGGTGCCGAACGCGTCGGACAGGCGCGCCGCGACCTTGGTCGCGGTGAGCGAGTTGCCGCCCAGATCGAAGAAATTGTCGAGCGCGCTCACCCGCGTCGCGCCGAGCACCTCGCGGTAGACATCGGCGACGAGTTGTTCGGCGGGTGTGCGCGGCGCGATGTCGGCAGCCGTGTGCGGGAACACCGGCTCCGGCAGCACCGCACGATCGAGCTTGCCGCTGGCGGTCAACGGGAACCGGTCGAGCACCATGCACACGTCGGGCACCATGTGCGCGGGAAGTCGGTCGCGCGCGGTCGCGCGTACCTGCTCCGCGTCGATGCCCGCGCCGACCAGATAGCCGACGAGGCGGTCGGCGCCTGTGCTGTTGTGGATCACCACGACGGCGTGGGTCACCGAGGGGTCCTGTGCGAGTACCGCTTCGATCTCCCCCAGTTCGGTGCGCTGCCCGCGGATCTTCACCTGATGGTCGGCGCGGCCCAGGTATTGCAGGGTCTGCTCCGAGGTCCACCGGACCAGATCGCCTGTGCGGTACATCCGGGTGCCCGCACCGCGGGGGTCGGCGACGAAACTGGCCGCTGTCACCGTGGGCCGACCGAGGTAGCCGCGCGCCAATTGCACGCCACCGATGTAGAGTTCGCCCGCCGTACCGACCGGCACCGGCTGCATCCGGGCGTCGAGGACCTGCGCGGAGATGCCGCGAATTGGTCCGCCGATGGTGATCGGACCCTGCGGGGCAATCGGGTCGCTGATCGCGACCATGATCGTCGTTTCGGTGGGACCGTAGCCGTTGAACAGCCGACGCCCCGGCGCCCAGGTCGCGGCGAGGTCGGCCGTCAAGGCTTCGCCACCGGAGACCAGCACCCGCAGGCACTCCAGGTTCCGCGGTGACATCGAGCCGAGGACGGTCGGCGTCAGGAAGGCATGGGTAACCCCTTGTGCCCGAATGAGTTCCGCCAGTTCCGCGCCCGCGTAGATCTCGGGCGGGGACACGATCAGTGCGGCGCCACCGGGGTGGGCGAGCAGAATCTCCAGCATCACCGCGTCGAACCCCGGACCCGCGGCCTGCAGGACCCGCACGGTGGGCTCGACGTCATAGCGGTCCTGCTGTTCGGCGGCGAAATTCGCCAGCCCCTGGCTGGTGACCTCGACGCCCTTCGGAACACCGGTCGTGCCGGAGGTGTAGATCACGTACGCCACGTCGCCGGGGTGCACCGGCCTGCCTCGGTCGATGTCGGTAACCGGCGCCGAGGAGTACCCGGCGGTGACGGCGCGCGAGACGGGATCGGCCACCACCAGCAACGCCCACGGCCCCTCGGGCGCAGCGCCCTCGACCTCGGCGCTGGTCAAGACCACCCTGGGCGCGCTGTCGGCGAGCATCGAGCGGATCCGATCCTGCGGATTGCGCGGGTCGATCAGCACCAGGGCCGCGCCCGTTTTGGCGACGGCCCACACCGCCACCACGAAATCGAGCGAGCGCGGCAGGACCATCGCCACCACCTCGCCGGGTCGGGCGCCTTCGTCGAGCAGCCGGCGGGCGAACCGGTTCGACTGCGCGTCCAGCTCCGTGAAGACCATCTGTTCGGTGCCGGAGACGACCGCCGGACCGTCCGGCGAGATCGCGGCGCCGCGAGCCAGCAGATCCGCCAGCGCTACGCCGGGTACCGCGTCCGCACCCCGAACAGGTTGCAGCGCGGCACGTTCGGCGGTGGACAGCAACGCCACATCGCCGACCGGCACGGAGGGGTTCGCGACCACCGCGTCGAGAATGCGGCGCAGCCGTGCGGCCATCTGCTCGACGGTGGCGGCGTCGAACAGGTCGGTCGCGTAGTTGATGCGCAGCGCGACGTCGCCGGTGTCCGCGGCGTTCGCGTCGATGGTGACGACGAGGTCGACCTTCGCGGGTTCGGCGCCCGGATCGAGGACATCCACCGTGAGGCCGGGCAGGGTCAGGCGGGGCAGTTCGGTGTTGTCGAAGGACAGATACACCTGACACATGGGCGCATAGGCCGCCGAGCGGCGCGGATCGAGTTCTTCCACGACCCGGTCGTACGGCAGGTCGCCGTGGGCGAAGGCGTCGATGTCGATGTCCTTGACGCGTTCGAGGAAGGCGGCGAACGATTCGTCGCCGCGAACCGGCGTGCGCAGCGCCACGGTGTTGACGAACATTCCCACCAGCGGCGCGAGGTCCGGCTCGCCGCGACCGGCCAGTGGGGCGCCGATGACGATGTCGCCGGTGCCCGACAGCCGAGCCAGTAGGACCGCGAGTGCGGCATGGACGACCATGAACGGAGTGAGGTCCGCGGCGCGGGCGAGTCGCTCGATGTCGGCATAGGTCCGCGCGGGAAGCTCGGTGGCGACAACCCCGCCGCGCATCGAACGGCGATCGGGCCGTGGCCGGTCCGACGGCAGCTCGAGCACTGCGGGCGCATCGGCCAATTGAGTTGTCCAGTACTGCAATTGGTCCGCGGCGAGCGAGTCCGGGTCGGTTTCGTCGCCGAGCAGGCGACGGTGCCAGTCCGCGTAGTCGGCGTACTGCACCCTCGGGGGCAGCTGGTCCGGAGCGAGCTGCTGCGACCGCGCAGCGTAGGCGGTGGCGAAGTCGACGGCCAGCGGCGCCAGCGACGCACCGTCACAGCAGATGTGATGCAGAACCAGGACCAGCACGTGACTGTCGTGGCCGGTCGTGAGCAGGACCGCGCGCAGCGGTGGTCGGGCGCAGACGTCGAAGCCGTCGGCGGTCAGCTCGCGAAGCCGGTCGGCGAGCCGGTGTTCCTCGACGTGTTCCGGGAGGCAGGAGAATTCGGTGAGGGTCGCTTCGGTCGACAGGATCTCCTGTGTGCCGTGGCCGTCGTGGGCGGGGTAGCGGGTCCGCAGCGACTCGTGGCGATCGAGAACGTCGCCCAGCGCCGCGCGCAAGGCAGCGGAGTCGAGTCGGCCGGACAGCCGCAGGACCAGGGGAATGTTGTAAGCGGCGGACTCCGGGTCGACGCGGTTGATCAACCACATCCGGTGCTGTGCGGGAGCCAACGGCAGCAGTCCGTTCCGCGCGATCGGCGCCAGCGCGGGCCGCACCCGACGCCGCGCCCGGCTGACGTACTCGGCGAACCCGGCCACCGTCGGATTGGCGAACAGATCACGCACCGACAGTTCGCATTCGGTGGCATCGGCGACCCGCACGACGGCGCCCGCCGCGGTGAGCGAGTTGCCGCCCACCTCGAAGAAGCTGTCGAACGCGCCGATCCGTTCCACACCGAGCACCTCGGCGAAGACCTGCGCGACAGTCTCTTCGGCCTCGGTCCGCGGCGCGACGTAGCTCGCCGTGGCCGCCGCTGCCGGTTCGGGCAGTGCGCGCAGGTCGAGCTTGCCGTTGACCGTCAACGGCAGTTCGTCCACGACCATGACGACATTCGGGATCATGTAGTCCGGCAGCGACGAACCCGCCTGGGCGACAACGGCATCGACATCACAGTCGGTACCGGTCGCCACGACATAACCCACCAGACGTGCCGCGTCGGTATCGGCGCGATGCACCACCACGGCGGCCGAAGCCACCGCCGGATGAGCCAGCAGCGCGGCACGGACCTCGTCGAGTTCGATGCGGAACCCGCGCAGCTGCACCTGCTGATCCGCGCGGCCACGGTATTCGAGCTCGCCGTCGTGATTGCGGCGGGCCACATCTCCGCTTCGGTACATCCGCTCCCCCGGCGCACCCCACGGGTCGGCGACGAACCGGCCCGCGCTCAGTGCGGGCTGACCGAGGTAGCCGCGGGCCAATTGCGTTCCCGCTACGTAGATCTCACCCCATGCGCCCACCGGCGTCGGGCGCAGGCGCCGATCGAGCACATAGGTGCGCAGGCCGGGCAGGGCCGTGCCGATCACGCTGGGTGCGCCGGGTACGGCCAGGTCGGCACTCATCTCGGTGCGGGTGACGAACACGGTGGTCTCGGTGATGCCGTAGCTGTTGACCAGGACCGGTCCGGCCGGGTTGTCCTGGTACCAGGGCGCCAACGCCGCCGGGTCCAGACCCTCACCGGACAGCACGACCACCCGCAGTGCCAGCTCCCCATCGGGTGTCTCGGCCGCGAGGTGCCGTCGGCGAGCCGCGGCGAATTGATAGAACGCCGAGGGAGTTTGACTGAACACGGTGACGCCTTCACGGGCGGTCAGCCGCACCAGGTCATCCGGGGCGCGCGCTGTCAGCGTATCGACGACCACCACGCGACCGCCGGTGACCAGCGGTCCGAAGACCTCCCAGATCGAGTAGTCGAAGGCCACCGAATGCAGCCAAGTCCACACGTCGTCGGCCCGAATATCGAGAGCGGCACACGCATTCGCCAGGTAGGTGACAGCCGAACGGTGGCTGATCACCACGCCCTTGGGCCGACCCGTTGACCCGGAGGTGAAGATGACGTACGCGGCATCGTCGGGTCGCAGTGGCGCGGTGCGGTCCTCATCGGTGATCGGGTCAGCGGCACCGTCGAGGTCGTCGCCGGGCTCGAGAACCAGCCGATCGCCGCCCACAGCCAGCGCGGAGTCCTCGACGATGACAACCGTCGGATCCGCCTGACCGACAATGTATTCCAGTCGTTCGGAGGGATGACCGAGGTCCAAGGGCAGATACGCGGCACCGGATTTCAGAACCGCGAGCATCGCGACGATCAGCCGGGTACCGCGCGGCAGGGCGAGGGCGACCAGCGCGCCCGGACCGGCGCCGCGGGCGATCAAACGCCGGGCGAGCCGAGTGGAACGCGCATCGAGGTCGCGATAGGTGATCGTCTCGCCGTCGGCGGTGACCGCCTCCACGAGCGGGGTCGAATCGGCCTGTCGCGCCAGCGCATCCACCAAGGTCTCAGCAGGGGCGATGCCCTCGACACCGGCCGACTCGTCGACGATCGCGTCCTCCTGCGCGGACGACACCAGCGGTAGTTCCACCACGCGCTCGTCGGAGTCGGCCTCGATGAAGCGGCGCAGGAATTCGATGAAGCGATCGGCGTGGGCGTCGATATCGCGCTTGCTGTAGAGATTGCCGTTGCCGTGTAGCTCGATGAGCAGCGGTGCGTCCGGCCCGGTCCGGTAGAGGTTGATCTGAAGGTCTTCGAGCGCGCCCGAGGTGAGCGCGTGGTAGCGACCGACGGCGTCGCCGAGGCGGATCTCGGAGTCGAAGAACAAGATGTTGAGGACGGGCCCGAAAGTGTTGGCGGAGTTGTCGATCGCGGGCGATTCGCGGCGCAGGTCCTCGAAGCGGTACCGCTGATGGCGCAACGCGGAGATCAGCTCGGCGATCGAGGCCTTGACCAACTGCGCCACGGTGGTCGCGTCATCGATCGCGAAGCGGATCGGCACCATATTGGCCAGCATCGCCGCGGCATTGCGCAGCTTCACGGTGACCCTGGCGCTCATCGGGACAGAGAGCACCACCTCGTCGGCGCCGGTCATCCGCGTGAAGAAGGCCGCGAACGCCGCGACGACGACCTGTGCGGCCGACGCGTCAAGCTCGGCCGAGCGGCGATCGAGCAGCGTCCACAGCTCGGCCGGAAGTTCGCGTGCGGCAACCTCGTCCACGGTTCCCGCGCGCGCCGAACGACCGGACAACCCGGTCGGCGCGGGCAGATCGGTGACCTTGTCCAGCCAGTACCGACGATCGGCCTCGAACCGTGAACCCGCCCGATATGCCTGCTCCTCCGCGGCGATGTCACGCAGGGGAATCGCCATCAGCCGCGCCGGCGGCCTGCCTTCCAACATCGCGTTGTAGTGCTCGGCGACCCTGCTCAACACGTTGAACGCGCCGTACCCGTCGATGACGAGATGGTGCGCACGCGCGTACCACAGGTGCAGGTCGTCGCTGATTCTGATCAGTCGAGTGATCGCGAGTTGGTGCTGGGTGAGGTCGACCGGTCGGGTGTAGTCGTTGCGCATCCATTCCAGCGCCGCTGACATCGGATCGGCGTGCGTGCCGAGATCGAGTACGAGTTCGTTGAACGTGATGCCGCGGTCGACGACCTGGTAGGGACGCCCTTCCACCTCGACCACCCGCACCATGAGCGACTCGGTCTCTTCGCACGCCTCGTGCACTGCCCTGTTGAACAGGGCCACTTCGAGAGGCCCCTCGATCTCCACGTACTGGGCGATATTGGTCGCCGGTCCACTATGCGCGCCGTCCGCGAACCACATGCCAGTTTGCGCGGAGGAAAGCGGAATCAGATCCCGATTACCGGCACAGCTTTCGACAGACTCCATAATTACCCGACCCCTCGCATGGCTATAGACCCAACACGAAACTCCAAGTACGGAAATCCGTGCGCTTTCCTACCCCGCATATTTACGTGTACCACAACCGCTGAATGCGGGTCCATTACTGCCGAGCAACCATCCGTTTCCCCTCGACGTTCTCAGGACAGAGAGGGATCCCGATGGCCACCGATCCAACGTCCCGCGCGCGCTACCCAGACGATTCCGATCCGAAACCTGGTACCGACATTAGCCTGACAGCAAACATCTGGCATATGATTTTCAGGGAACACCCTAGTAACAATTCAATCCGGGTCGACAGTCGATCCGGACATTCCACGCGAAACTAATATTCCGTCAACATCCCAGGTAGATGCCCTAAAGCTGTCGAGTCACCACGTACAGCAGCGAAGTGCCACAGTGGATGCTGATGGCATCCGTGTTCACCATGGTGCACTCTCCCAGCGTAATAGGCAATTTCCGCAAATATTTCGCTCGAACTGATCAACCGACCGGATATCCGCGATGGCTGCCGTACCGATATTCGACACGTCATGTAATCCACGGGAGCGCTCCATCGGCCCGATTCGAAGGCGAATATACAGATGTCGCGCATGCCGTGTGGAGATATATCGATTCAATTCCCACCACTATTCGGGGCTTGACTTATTGACGAGTCTATTTTGTGCCCCTAGACATACTGGACATTCTCGGAGGAGTCGGAAACAAGGCACCCAGTATGTAACACGCCGATAGTTCGGCCGATGAGAATTCACTTTCGGCAACTCTGCCGCGACTGCAATCTCGCATGGCCCGCAAAGGCCCACCCAACGACAACGGGCCCCGCCGATTCAATCGGCGGGGCCCGTTGTCAGGGACAGGTCAGTCTTCGTACGCGTCCAGCGGCGGGCACGAACACACCAGATTGCGGTCACCGAACGCACCGTCGATGCGCCGCACCGACGGCCATACCTTCGGGCGGGCATGGCCGACTCCACGCGGATACACCGCGGTCTCACGGCTGTAGGGATGGTCCCACTCGGCGACCAGGCTGGCCGCGGTGTGGGGCGCACCGCGCAGCGGGTTGTCGGTCACCGGCCACACGCCGGCGCCCACCTGGTCGATCTCGCCACGAATGGCGATCATGGCGGCGATGAACTCGTCGATCTCTTCGAGGTTCTCGCTCTCGGTGGGTTCCACCATCAAGGTGCCCGCGACCGGGAAACTCATCGTCGGCGCGTGGAAACCGTAGTCGGCGAGCCGCTTTGCCACGTCGTCGACGGTGACGCCGGTCTGCTTGGTGATCTCGCGCAGATCGAGGATGCACTCGTGGGCGACCATGCCGTTCTCGCCGGTGTAGAGCACCGGAAAATAGGCGTCGAGGCGGCGGGCGATGTAGTTGGCCGACGCGATCGCGGTCAGGGTCGCCGCGCGCAGGCCCTCGGCGCCCATCATCCGGATATAGGCCCAGGTGATCGGCAGGATCGAGGCGGAGCCGTAGTTCGCCGCCGACACCGCGTGCGAACCGGCTTCGAGCGGGTCACCGGGCAGGTACTGCGCCAGGTGCGCACCCACCGCGACCGGGCCGACGCCGGGACCGCCGCCGCCGTGCGGGATGCAGAAGGTCTTGTGCAGGTTCAGGTGGCTCACGTCGCCGCCGAACCGGCCCGGGCGGGCAAGGCCGACAAGGGCATTGAGGTTCGCGCCGTCGACGTACACCTGGCCGCCCGCGTCGTGCACGAGCGCGCACAGCTCGGCGACCTCGTGCTCGTAGACACCGTGGGTGGACGGGTAGGTGATCATGATGCAGGCGAGCCGGTCGGCGTGGTCGGCGATCTTGGCGCGCAGATCGTCGAGGTCGACGTCACCGTTCGCGCGGCACTTCACCACCTCGACTCGCATGCCGACCATGGCCGCCGAGGCCGCGTTGGTGCCGTGCGCGCTCGACGGGATGAGGCAGGTGTCGCGGTGGTCGTCGCCGCGATCGAGGTGGTAGCGGCGAATCGCGAGCAGGCCCGCGTACTCGCCCTGGCTACCGGCGTTGGGCTGCAGGCTCACCGCGTCGTAGCCGGTGATCTCGGCCAGCCACTGCTCGAGGTCGGCGACCAGCTTGCGGATGCCCAGGGAATCCTCGAGCGGCGCGAACGGGTGCAGACGAGCGAAGCCGGGCCAGGTGATGGGTTCCATCTCCGCGGTCGCGTTGAGCTTCATGGTGCACGAACCGAGCGGAATCATGCTGCGGTCCAAGGCGATGTCCTTGTCCGAGAGCGCGCGCAGGTAGCGCAACATGGCGGTCTCGGTGTGGTGGCGGGTGAACGCCGGGTGGGTCAGGTAGTCCGAGGTGCGCGTCTCGATCGCGGTGAGCTCGGTGCCCGTGCCCGCGTCGGGAGTCAGTGCGGTGCCGAAGGATTCGACGACGGCGGCGACGTGCGCGTCGGTGGTGGCCTCGTCGCAGGCGATGGCGACATGGTCGGCATCGACGAGACGCAGGTTGATGCCCTTCGACTTCGCCTTGGCGACAACGGCTTCCGCGCCGCCGGGCACCTGGGCGAGCACGGTATCGAAGAAGGCGCCGTGCACCAGCGCCCCACCGAGACCGGTCGCGACGGCAGCGGCGTGCTCGTGTACCCGGCGCGCGATGGCGCGCAGGCCGTTGGCGCCGTGGTAGCTCGCGTACATCGCGGCGACGATGGCCAGCAGTACCTGGGCGGTACAGATGTTGGAGGTGGCCTTCTCCCGGCGGATGTGCTGCTCGCGGGTCTGCAGCGCCAGCCGGTAGGCGAGCGCGCCGTCGGCATCGACGGACACCCCGACCAGGCGGCCGGGCAACTGACGGGCGAAAGCGGTGCGCACGGCCAGGTAACCGGCGTGCGGGCCACCGAAGCCCATCGGCACACCGAAACGCTGGGTGGTGCCGAAGCAGACATCGGCGCCCTGTTCACCGGGCGGGGTGGTCAGCGTCATGGCGAGCAGATCGGCGCCCGCTGCCACCAGTGCGCCGCGCTCGTGGGCGGCGGCGAACAGCGAGGTCCAGTCGACGATGCGGCCCGACGCACCCGGCGTCTGCACGATCACGCCGAAGAACTCGCCCTCGGGCAGCTGCCCGGTCGACAGGTCGGCCTCGACGATCTCGATGCCGAGCGGCTCGGCCCTGGTACCGATGATGGTCTTGGTCTGCGGGAACAGATCGGCGTCGATGAGCAGCCGGTTCGACTTCGACTTGCCCGCGCGGCGCAGCAGCGTCATCGCCTCGGCGGCGGCGGTGGCCTCGTCGAGCATGGAGGCGTTCGCGACGTCCATACCGGTCAGATCCGACACCATGGTCTGGAAGTTGAGCAGCGCCTCGAGCCTGCCCTGGCTGATCTCGGGCTGGTACGGGGTGTAGGCGGTGTACCAGGCGGGGTTCTCGAGCAGATTGCGCACCAGCACCGGCGGGGTGAGGGTGTCGTAGTAGCCGAGACCGATCATCGAGGTGGCGACCGTGTTCGCCGCCGCCAGCGCGGCCAGTTCGTCGAGCACCTCGTGCTCGGAGGCGGGCGCGGGCAGCGCGCCGAGGCCGGATTCGTCGAGGATCGTGGCGGGCAGCGCCGTGGTCGCGAGTGCGTCGACGGACTCGACGCCGATGGTCGCGAGGATCCGGGCGAGTTCGTCGGAATCGGGTCCGATGTGGCGGTCGGCGAACGAACGGGTCACGGGCAGCTCCAGGTCGGGCGGGTCGACCTCGTGGTCGACGGGTACCAGCCCTCCCCCTCTGTCTGTGCGCCTGAGAGATTCGGTAACCCGGCCCCGAAGATCGGTGACCGTGCCCCTTTCCCCGTGGGCGGGCAGCCGGATGCCACCGCTCTCCAGAGGCGTCGAATCACCGTGCGGTCCCTGTTGCCTGAGAGATTGACGGGGAGGTGCTGCTCCTTCGGCGCCCCGATTCTCGCGAACCGAGGACTCTCCCGCACGGCGGCGACGCACCACTGATTCTAGATGCAGCAAACCCCCGGTCGCGCCACCAGGGGCACGCCGGGGGTGTAGTACTGGTCACTAACCTGTCTTGCGGTTCTCCCTCACCTTGCGTCGAAAAGACAGTTCGTCTTCGGGGCGGTCGGTGATGGCGGTGGCTCGTTCTGCCGGAAAGTCCGCGATCGCGCCGGTCAGCTCACGCATGGCGCCACCGACGGCGATACCGAACACGCCCTGTCCGCCCTGCAGTAAATCGACTACCTCCTCGGGCGAGGTGCACTCGTACACCGAGGTTCCGTCGGAGAACAGGGTGATCCCGGCGAGATCGCCGACGCCGCGGCTACGCAGGTGATCGACGGCGATCCGGATGTTCTGTAAAGAGATGCCCGCGTCCAGCAGTCGCTTCACGATCTTGAGGACAAGGATGTCCTTGAACGAGTACAGCCGCTGGCTGCCCGAACCCGCCGCACCACGGATCGACGGCACGACCAACCCGGTGCGTGCCCAGTAGTCGAGTTGACGGTAGGTGATACCGGCGACCTGGCAGGCGCTCGGCACCCGGTAGCCGACCAGATCATCCGGAACCGAGTCGTCCGGGAACAAGCCAGGCTGTACGACATCCTGCGTTTGTTCTTCCACTGATCGCTCCTTCTGCCGACGTTCTCGGGTCGGAGTCACGACGGATGTTGCCCGACTTTCGAGGTTACTCCTGCCATTGTCGGACCTGCGGTGTTGTCACACCAAGCACCAAACGCCGCGATTCCCTGGACCTCTACTTCAGGTTTAGAAGATCGTGATCAACTGTCGGTCGCCTTGAAGTCGTCGGGCGAGACCGACTCCAGGAACTCCTTGAACTTCTCCACCTCGTCCTCGCGTTCGTCGGGCATCACCAGTCCCGCCTCGGCGAGGACCGGTTCCTCGGCGTAGATCGGGCACCCCACGCGCAAGGCGATCGCCACCGAATCCGAGGGCCGCGCCGAGACCCGCAGGTCGCCGTCGAAGACCAGGTCGGCGTAGAAGGTGCCCTCCTGCAGATCGACGATCCGCACTTCCTTGAGTGTGTGTCCCAGATCGGTGATCAAAATCTTGATCAGATCGTGAGTGAGCGGACGGATCGGAGTGACCCCCTCCTGCTCGAGCACGATCGCGGTGGCCTCGGCCTGCCCGATCCAGATCGGCAGATACCGCTCCCCTGATGCCTCCCGCAGCAGCAGCACGGGCTGGTTCTGTGGCTGCTCGACACGGATGCCGATGACACGCATCTCGCTCATGAGTAAGTCCTGCCTCCCATACTCGGCCGCCGGCCGGCACGACAGCTGCACAGCTCGCCGTATCAACGAGTCTAGGCGAATTCTGGGGCGCGCAAGGAAGACGTTCGAGCCGAAATCGGTGTGTAGCCCGGGCGATACCCGATCGCCCGGCCGGGTGTGTCAGCCGCCGAGGGCTGTGCGCACCGCGGCTTTCACCAGTGCGGCGTGCAAGTTCAGCGACAGTGCCGCGAGTTCGCGGACGGTCTCTTCCGCGCGTGCGCGCGCGTCGGCATCGCGGCTCTTGGCGATGGGCGCGGCGATCTGCGCGATCAGTGCGGCCTCGCGGTCGGCGGCCAGCTTGAAGGCGCGCAGGTGGCGGGCCTCCAGACCGAATTCGGCCATGGCTTTCGCCGCGTGTGCCAGGGTCACCGCGTCGGACTCGAAGAATCCACCGGCGCCGGGGACGATGAGTCCCGCGCGCAGCAGATCGTCGAGGAAACGGTCGTCGATATCGGCCTTGGCGATTAGATCGGCCCTGGTGAGCCGCACGGCGACGTCGACGCGCAGTTCCTCGGGCGAGATCGCACCGGAGACGACACCGAGGCGGCGCGGTGGCGCCGTGCTCATCGCCTCGTCGGTGCGCGCGGAGCCGGACACACCGTGCCCGGCGTCCGCGGAACCGTGGTGGGAGTGCGCGCGGGCGCGCGCTTCACGCACGCCCAACGTCGCCGCACCACTGTCGATCGCTTCCAACTGCTCCTTGATCACCTTCAACGGCAAGTACTGATCGCGTTGCGCGGTCAGTACGAAGCGCAGCCGTTCGTAGTCGGAAACCGAGAACCGCCGGTATCCCGACGGTGTCCGTTCCGGCCGGATCAGGCCCTCGGATTCGAGGAACCGGATCTTGGAGATGGTGATGTCAGGAAAATCTGGTCGCAGCAGGTCGAGTACGGAGCCGATCGACATTCCTCCGCGCGCCCACTGCGCCGCCCCTGTCACAGCACTGTGCCCTTCGCGGGCACCAGTACCGTTGGGGTCATCGCGACCCCGCGCCCGACGCCGACTCGTTCGCCTGCGCGCGCGGACCGGTCAGGAAGACCAGCCGGAACTTGCCGATCTGGACCTCGTCGCCGTTCTGCAGCTCCGAGGAGTCCACCGGCTCCCGGTTGACGTAGGTGCCGTTGAGGCTGCCCACATCGACGACCTGAAACGAGTCGTCGTCCTGACGGAACTCGGCATGCCGACGGCTGACAGTGACGTCATCGAGAAAGATGTCACTGTCAGGATGGCGGCCGGCCGACGTGGTCGGCTGATCCAGCAGGAAACGCGAGCCCGCGTTCGGGCCACGCTTGACCACCAGGAGGGCCGCGCCGGCAGGCAGGCCCTCGACGCCCTGAACCGGCTGTTCGCCGGTCGGCTCTGCGGAGCGCGACGCGTCGACCTCGTTGAGGAAGTCCGCGCGGAAGACCGATGTCGTCTCGGCCGCGGTTTCCCCGTAACCCGGGTCCCTGTTCTCGCTCACCGTTTCTCTCCTCCTCGAACCTGATTATCCATGCAAGCAGGTGCTGTATTCGGCGACACGACCGGCGCGATCACATCGCCAGGAAAAGATCCCGGCGTCGATTCCCCGACGTATCCGCTTGGCTTTGACCGTACCCTGCCGGGGCGTGCCCGTGCAGGGAGAACTGTGAAGGCTGCGTCAGCCCCCGATAACTCCTTGGTAACCCGCTGCATCCAGCAGTTCACCGAGGGCGGAATCCAGGGTTGCCTCGTCGTCGAACGCGAGCTCGAACAACCAGCCCGCGTCGTAGGGATCGGTGTTGAGCGTCTCCGGTGATTGCACCAGATCCTCGTTCACCGCAACGACTTTGCCGCTGAGCGGAGCGTAGATGTCGGACACACTCTTGGTCGACTCGACCTCGGCGATGCTGTCACCGACGGTCACATCTTTGTCGACGTCGGGCAGTTGGACGAAGACGACGTCACCCAGCTGTGACTGGGCGTAATCGGTGATGCCGACACGGACCGCCGTGGGGCTGGTCCGCCGCACCCATTCGTGCTCTTCGGTGTAGCGCAGTTCCTCAGGGGTCCGGGTCACAGGACGTCCTTTCATCGTCGACGTTGCACGCAACAGTATCGACTAGCTGCCACGGTGCGGCACAGGCGGTATCGATCGCGCGACCGCGACCGCGAGCCTCGCGTAGAGCACCCCGGTCCAGACATAGAGTGCCGTACCCCAGATCAGTAGTGCCCACCCGAATGCCCACCCGAAACTCGCCCCCGCCCAGTCCATCTCCCCGGTCAGCATCCACGGCAGCGCCGACATCAGCGCGAAAGTGGCCGCTTTCCCCAGGTAGATCACCTCCGGCGCGGGCAGTTCGCGCCGTTTGTACACCGAAAGGGTCGCGGTGAGCACCAGATCACGTGCGATCAAGATCACCGCGAGCCACCACGGGAGCAGCCCTCGCGCGACGAACGCGACCAGAGTCGTCACCAGATACAGCCGGTCCACGAGCGGGTCGAGCAACGCGCCCAGACGCGAGGACTGATCGAGCAGCCGGGCGAGTTTGCCGTCGAGGAAATCGGTGAAGCCGCTGGCGATCAACAACGCGAACGCCCAGCCGTCGGCGTGGCGGACCAGCATCAGCCACAGGAAGACGGGGATGCCGATCAGCCGCACGACGCTCAACGCATTCGGCACGGTCAGGATGCGGTCGCTGAACACGCCACCGGATTCGGTGTCGTGCGTGCCCGGCGTTCCTGATTCGGTTGCCACGCCCATGCTTACCGCAGCGACCCCCGCTCGCGCCATCCGGCCACGCCGAAACGCCGTCAACTCCGCTGCGTATCGAGCGTGGCGCTGCTCACCGTGCCGCAACCGGCTAGCCTGGGCAATCGTGTCCGACAGTGGTATTGATCTGCGCTCCTACGTCTCCGCCGAGGACGCCCGCGAGCGTGGTCGAGCTGCCAGGAAACGGGTCCCTGTCACCGAGCGTGACCGCGCCGCGGAGAGCCCCGAGCGGCCGACGGTGCGCGAGTTCATCGATATCAGCAATCGTGGGCGGATCGAGCGCCTGATTCCGCTGCGGATCGGCCGGATGATCGCCTCACCGTTCACCTTCTTCCGCGGCGCCGCCGGACTGATGGCCGCCGACCTCGCCGCCGGACCGGACAGCGGGTTGGCCGCTCAGATCTGTGGTGACGCCCACGCCGCCAACTTCGGCCTCTACGGGACCCAACGTGGCGAGATCGTGATGGATATCAACGACTTCGACGACACGGTCATGGGCCCGTGGGAGTGGGATCTGGAACGCCTGGCGGCGAGCCTCGTGCTGGCCGGGCGAGAAAGCGGTGTCGACGAGGACGACTGCCTGCGCGCGGCGCGCGATGCAGCCCGCTCCTACCGCCACACCGTCGCCGAATTGGCCGACATGCCGTTCATGCAGTCGTGGACGGTATTGGCCGACGAGTCGATCCTGACCAGCGCCAAGGCCGAGGACCTGCTCGACGACTTCAAGAAGGCCGCCAAGAAGGCTCGCAAGAACACCAGCGCCAAAGTGGTGGCGAAGTGGACCGAGCACCTCGACGATCACGAGACCGACATCCGCAAGCACCGTTTCGTCAGCGATCCGCCGGTACTGACCGCGGTCGATCGTCAGGTGTCGGAGGCGGTGATCGATGGCCTGGAGAGCTACGCGAGCACCATCCGGGAGTCCCGGCGCAATCTGCTGGCCCGATTCGCGGTCTCCGATGTCGCCTTCCGCATCGTCGGGACCGGCAGCGTCGGCCTGCACAGCTATGTGGCGCTGTTGCACGGCAACGACGGCGAGGCGGTGGTTCTGCAGGTCAAGCAGGCGCGTGCGTCCGCACTCGCCCCGTTCCTGCCCCCGACCGCACCCCGCCACGAGGGCGAGCGGATCGTGGTCGG
The DNA here is from genome assembly GCF_036142455.1 of Nocardia salmonicida. Classification (NCBI taxonomy): domain Bacteria; kingdom Bacillati; phylum Actinomycetota; class Actinomycetes; order Mycobacteriales; family Nocardiaceae; genus Nocardia; species Nocardia salmonicida. The sequence continues at coordinate 1,862,341 of NZ_CP108014.1, read as the reverse complement.
CGCGCGGTCCGTGCAGTCGGAGACCGATATCCTGCTCGGCTGGACGACCATCGAACTCGACGAATCGCTGCCGTTCATCGTGCGCCAGTTCCGCAATCTCAAGGGCAGTATCGACCCGGCGGCCCTGTCCGCCGACGATCTCGACGACTACGGAAGACTCGCCGGTGCGTTGCTGGCCCGCGCGCATGCTCGCTCGCTGGACCCGCGGGCGCTGGCAGGCTACCTGGAAACCGACGACGAGGAGGACGACCGGTTCGAGGAATCGGTAGCCGCCTTCGCGGTGCGCTATGCCGACCGCACCGAGGCCGATCACGCCGAACTCGTCGCCGCGGTGGACGCGGGCACGATCGCCGCCGAACAGGATTGACCCGGCTACGATGTACGCCAACGGTTCTCGGCGCAGTACAGGTGTGCCGAGCACCGCGCCAACGACCAACGAAGGGCGGTCTCCATGCTCGTGCGCGTGCAGAATGCGGCAGGCAGCGATGCCGAGGCGGCGCTGATCGACTGGTTGCGCACGTGGAAGGACCCGTCGAGCCCGCACGGTGTCGCCACGATCAACTGCAGCCTGTTCCATCAGGATCGGCTGCACCAGTTCGACGCGGTGGTCTGGACTCCGACCAGTTGCGTGGTGATCGAGGCGGAGACGTTCACCGCCCCGCAGGACGGCGTGCTGGAGATCCCGCTCAACGGTCCGTGGATGGTCTCCGGTGAGCTCGCCCAGTTCGCGGGTGCGGAGAAGTCCACGCCGCTGGAGCGTTCGCGTGATCACACCTTCGCGCTGCAGGACTATCTCGCCGCGCGCGGGCTCGGTCAGCGCGCGGTGCACGGTCTCGGCCTGATCGTGCCGATGCCCGGCGCCCAGATCGACGTGCACCAGGGCTGGAACGACCCGAGTTTCGATGTGATCGTCACCGACGACCCGCACCGACTCGAGATGTACTTCGAGTTGCTGGCCGAGAAGGAACACAACCTCTGGACCGCCAACGACGTCGCCATCGCGTTCCGCGGCCTGGGCATCCTGCCGTTCCTGCCCGCGCCGCAGGATCTGCTCAACGAAGGCTTCCTCGGTCCGATCGATGTGACGCTGTGGCACGGCGGGCCCACCCAGGCGGCCGCGGAGGCCTACGCCGAGGAACAGGCCGAGCTCGAACACCAAGCGCAGTCCCGGGGCATGGTGGCGCCGTGGTACAGCCCGTGGAAGCTCTATCCGCGGGTCGGCGGCGATCTCGATTTCGGCCGGGCGTTCCTGCGGATCACCCTCGCCCTCGGCATGATCGTGGCCATTGTATGGGTGCTGTGGTTCGTGGTCACGGCAGTGCTCACCTACGGTCCCGCCTGAGCGGGGCCGGGCGGGGGCTGTCGTCGCGTGACGTGATCGACCGTGTTCGCAGCACCACCGTTGTCCGGGTCACCGCGATCGGCGCCGGTGCCGCACTGACCGCCGCGATTCCGTTGACGTTCCCCGCGAACGGCGGGGCGAGCGAGCTGGATGCCGTGGTGTCCGAGGACACCGTCTCCCCAGGTCTCGCACAGGCGCTCGTCACCCCGAGCAACGCACCGGTCGTCGTAGCGCTGCTGCTGGCTGCGTGCGCCTGGTTCGCGCTGCGTCGGCAGTGGTGGCAGGCGGTGACCATGCTGGCGGTTCCCGAGATCGCGTTGGCGGCCAACACCTGGTTGCTGAAACCGCTGTGGGATCGCCGGCTCGACGACCATCTCGCCTACCCCAGCGGGCACACCGTCCATATGGTCGCTGTCGCAACCACTTTCGCGTGCCTGGTGACCGACCGCAGGATACGGATCCTGGTCGCGGCGCTGACCGTGCTCGCGCTGATCGCGATCACCCCCGCCATGGCCGAATTGGGCTACCACCGCCCCACCGATGTGCTCGGTGGGGCGGCGGCAGCGGCAGCGATGGCGATCGGGCTGTGCTGGCTCTCCGAGGCCTTACGGGACCGAAGCAGCGCCTAACGGCGATCGAAAACGCTGGCGTCGTGCAGCATTTCGGCGCGCAGCATCGTCTCGGGCACGCCCATCGCCTCCACCAGGGTCAGCGCGTCGGGGCGCAGGCGGTCGACGAGTTCGTTCACCCCGCGCCGCACCGCCTTCGCCCGCTCCACCGACATGAATCGGTGCATGATGTACCAGGCCAGGTTCTCCTCCAGCGAGGCGTACACATAGAGGTCGCAGACTGTTTCGGCGAGAGCTTTCGCGTCCGGGTCCTCGATCTCGGCGATGCCGTCGACGAACTCCTCCAGCACGAGGCGATCGATGTGCGCGGCCCCGGCGGCCAGGATGTGGTCCTGGGCGTTGTTGAACGCCTCGAACGGTCCGGTGTCGGTGGCACGGGCGCGCAGCCGGTGCGCGGCGGTCCGCAGCAGGTAGTCCTCGCGGTCGGCGAACAGCTGCAGCTGGACGTCGCGTTTGGACAGGTCGCCCTCGTCGACGGTCTCGTCGTTGCGGTCGCGCAGGGTCTGGATCAGCTGGCGCACACCGGAGCGTTTACGCACCACGTCACCGGCCATGGTGGCGGCGAAACGCACCCAGCCGAGCGCGTCGAGGTCGCGGACCTCGTCGGAGTAGGCCGTGAGCAGTTCCTTCGCCACGAGCTGGGTCAAGACGACGTTGTCGCCTTCGAAGGTGGTGAACACATCGGTGTCGGCTTTCAGCGTCACCAGACGGTTCTCGGTGAGATATCCCGCGCCGCCGCAGGCTTCGCGACATTCCTGAATGGCCCGGGTGGCGTGGCGGGTCTGCGCGACCTTCAGACCGGCGGCGCGCTTCTCCAGCGCCCGCTGTGAGCTCGGTTCGGTGTTCTCCCCGCGCTGGATCTCATCCATCCGCCGAACGAGGTCGTTCTGGGCGAAGGCCAGCGCGAACGACTTCGCGACCAGGGGCAGCAGCCTGCGCTGATGGCTGCGGTAGTCCATCAGCAGGGTCTCGTCGCCGGTGTCGGGATCGGCGAACTGGCGGCGCGCCAGCGCGTACCGCACGGCGATACTCAGTGCCACCCGCGTGCCCGCGGCGGCCGCGCCGCCGACGCTGACCCGGCCACGTACCAGCGTGCCGAGGGTCGTGAAGAAGCGCCGGCTCGGGTTCTCGATCTCGGAGTCGTAGGTGCCGTCCGGGGAGACGTCGGCGTAGCGGTTGAGCAGGTTCTCGCGCGGGATCCGCACCTGGTCGAAGACGATCCGGCCGTTGTCGACACCGGGCAGACCACCCTTGAGTCCGTCGTCGTAGGTGGTCACGCCGGGCAGGTCCGCGCCGAGCTCGTCGCGGATCGGCACCAGCAGACAGTGCACGCCCTTGCTCTCGCCGCCGACGATCAGCTGGGCGAACACCGCGGCCATCCGCGCGTGGACCGCGGCGCCGCCGATGTAGTCCTTGCGCGCCGACGGCGTCGGGGTGTTGACGACGAACTCCTGGGTGGCCGGATCGTAGGTGGCCGTGGTCTCCACGTTGGCGACATCGCTGCCGTGCCCGGACTCGGTCATCGCGAAACAGCCGAGCAGATCGAGCGAGATCAAGCGCTTGATGAAGTCACGGTGTCGTTCGGTGCCCAGGTTCTCCACCGCGCCGCCGAACAGTCCCCACTGGACGCCGGACTTCACCCACAGCGACAGGTCGGTGTAGGCCAGCATCTCCAGCCCGGTGACCGCACCGCCGGGATCGCCGGTGCCGCCGTTCTCGGGCCGGAAGCCGCGCTCGGGGTAGCCCATGGTCGCGATGACGCGCATCTGGTCGAGCACGCGCGCTCTGGCCGCGTGGATGTCGAGCTCGGGGTCGTCGGTGAATTCCTCGCCGGCGAGCTGCGTGCGTGCCTGTTCCCGGACCGCGCGCCACGGTCCGTCCAGCGCTGCGCGGAGATGTTCTGCCGTCGTCGATGTGCCGGTAGCCATGACTTCGACATTAGCCCGCGCGCGAAGTGTCACCCAGACCCGAAACTCGGTTCGGGCGAAAGTCTTGCCAACGAATTGAACAAGCGTTTAATATATTGAACATGCGTTCAGCCGATCTCACCACCGCCGCCAGGATTCGCGATGCCGCGATCGAATTGTTCGGTGAGCAGGGGTTCGGCGTCGGCGTACGGGCCATCGCCGCCGCAGCCGGGGTCTCGCCCGGGCTGGTGAACCATCACTTCGGGTCCAAGGACGGACTGCGCGCGGTCTGCGACGATCGTGTGCTCGAGATCATCCGCGACGAGAAGCTGCGCGCCATCCAGGCGCCCGGTCCCGCGGGGATCTTGGACGCGATGGCCGAGATCGAGATGTACGCACCCTTGGTGGCCTACATCCTGCGCAGCTTCCAGGCAGGCGGCCCGCTGTCGGAGTCATTGCTCGAGCACATGATCACCGACGCGGAGCAGTACATGCAGACCGCCGTCGACGAGGGCAAGGCCAAGCCGAGTCGCGACCACGCGGCCCGCGCTCGCTACATCGTGCTCTGCCATGTCGGCGCGATGAACCTCTATCTCCAGATGCGCATGCAGCGCGAAGGAAAACTCGATTACCGCAAGGCGATTCGTGAGCTGTCCGACGAGATCACCTTTCCGGCGCTCGAGCTCTACACCCAAGGATTACTCACCGATTCCACCATGCTCGACACCCTTTTCGAGGAGTAGACGATGCCCTCCCCCACCGACGACCGGGTCATCGATGTCGCGGACCTGCGAAAGACGTTCGGCCGCTTCACCGCGCTCGACGGACTCGACCTCCACGTCGACACCGGCGAAATCCATGGTTTCCTCGGCCCCAACGGCTCAGGCAAGTCCACCACCATCCGAATCCTGCTCGGCGTACTGCGCGCGACCGGCGGCCGAGCCGCGGTCTTCGGCAGTGACCCGTGGACCGACGCGGTCGCCCTGCATCGCCGGATCGCCTACGTCCCAGGCGATGTCACCCTGTGGCCGTCGTTGTCGGGCGGCGAGACGATCGATCTACTCGCCCGCATGCGCGGCGGCCTGGACCAGGCACGTCGGGGCGAGCTGATCGAACGCTTCGAGCTGGATCCGACCAAGAAGGCGCGTACCTACTCCAAGGGCAACCGGCAGAAAGTCGCACTGGTGTCGGCCTTTTCGGCGAATGCGGACCTGTTGATCCTCGACGAACCGACCTCGGGTCTCGACCCGCTCATGGAACAGATCTTCCAGGACTGTGTGCGCGAGGCCGCGGCCCGTGGTGCGACGGTACTGCTGTCGAGCCACATCCTGTCCGAGGTCGAGCACCTGTGTGACCGGGTCACGATCATCCGGACCGGCCGAACCGTCGAATCCGGTTCGCTCAACGAACTTCGCCACCTGAGCCGCACCGCCATCACCGCGGACCTGATCGGCGATCCCGGCGATCTGAGCGCGATGCCCGGCGTCGGCGATGTCGAACAGGACGGTTCGACGCTGCGCTGCCAGGTCGACGCCGACCACCTCGGCGCCCTGATCCGGGTACTCGGTGACGCGGGCGTGCGCAGTCTGACCAGTGCGCCGCCGACGCTCGAGGATCTGTTCCTGCGCCACTACCACGTCGACAACACCGAGACCGCGGAGAAGGTGCGGGCATGACCACCGCCGCCGCTGTCCCCCGTTTCACCGCAACCTCGCGCACCGCAGGCGAATTCGCCGGCACCGGTCAGATGCTGCGCCTGTATCTGCGCCGCGACCGGGTGGTCGCCCCGCTGTGGTCGCTGTTGATCGGATTGATGCCCGCACTACAGATCGTCTCGATCAAGGACATCTACACCACCGGAGAACAACTCGACCACTTCGCGGCGACCACGGCGGCGAGTCCGGCACTGATCGCCATGTACGGACCGGTTTTCAGCTCGGCACTCGGTTCCATCGGCACCTGGAAGGCCGGAGCGATGTACGCGATGATCGCGATCGCCGCGGTCCTCACGGTCATCCGCCACACCAGGGTCGAGGAGGAGACCGGGCGCGCGGAACTGGTCGGCGCCACCAGCATCGGCCGGTTCGCCGGCCTCACCGGAGCACTCCTGCTCACTTACGGTGCGTCGGCCGTCGCCGGAATCGCTTGCGCGGCTTCACTGATAGCCACCGATCTGCCGGTCGCGGGCTCGGTGGCCTTCGGCGCCGCGCTTGCCGCGTCCGGTGTGGTCTGGGGTGCGGTGGCCGCTGTCGCCGCGCAGGTCAGCACCGGCGCCCGACTCGCCCGCGGCATCGCGCTCGGCGCCCTGGGCGCGGCGTTCGCGGTGCGCGCGGTCGGCGACGCGGGAAACGGTGTGCTGTCGTGGTTCTCGCCGCTGGGTTGGTGCCTGCAGATCCGCCCGTTCGCCGACGAACGCTGGTGGGTGCTGGTGCCGTTGGCCGCTCTCGGCGCCGGAGCCACTCTGTTCGCCTACCGACTGCTGCGGACCCGCGATATCGGCGCGGGCCTACTGGCCGAGCGCCCCGGACCGGCCGTCGGTGGAACCGCGCTGTCGGGGCCGGTGGGTCTGGCCTGGCGATTGCAGCGCGGTTCGCTGATCGCCTGGACGACCGGTTTCGCCCTGTACGGCCTGCTCATCGGTGGTGCGGTGAACAGTATCGGCGGCATGCTCGACGACAGCGGCACCCTGCAGGATGTGGTCACCTCGCTGGGTGGGTCGGCGGATCTGGAGAAGTCGTTCATCGCCTACGCCGTCACCATGCTGGCCGCCGCGGCCGCCGCCTACTCGGTGTCAGCTGTGTTGCGGTTGCACGAGGAGGAGAACTCGGGCCGCGCCGAGACGGTCCTGGCCGCCGCGGTGGGGCGCGTGCGTTACGCGTCCAGCCACCTGCTGTTCGCGATCGGCGGACCCGCCGTGGCCCTGCTGGCGGCGGGCCTCGCCATCGGAATCGTCTGGGGCGCCACCGATGGCGACCTACCCGGCAAAGTCGGCGAATCCGTGGGCGCGGTCGCGGTGCAGCTGCCCGCGGTCTGGGTGATCACCGCTGTCGCGATGCTGTTGTTCGGCGCCCTACCCAAGTACGCGGCACTCGCCTGGGGCGTACTGAGCGCGATGATCGTGATCTTCCTGCTGGGCTCACTCGGCAGCTTCCCGCAGTGGATTCTCGATCTGGTCCCCTTCATCCACCCCCCCAAGCTGCCGGGCGCGGCGTTCGACCTCGTGCCGATCGCCTACCTGATCGCCCTCGCGGGAGCGGGAATCCTGTTGGGGCTCATGGCCTTCCGCCGCCGGGACCTACGCTGACGGTGGGCGAGGCCGATACCGAGGCGGGGTGGTGAGTCGACTCACCACCTCGCTTTTCAGTACGCGCCGTCGCCGCGGGTGACCACCCCGATGGTGCGCGCGATCAACGCCAGATCCAGCACCATCGACCAGTTCTCGACATAGGAAAGATCCAGCCGCACCGAATCCTCGGGCGACAGATCCGACCGACCGCTGACCTGCCACAACCCGGTGACACCCGGTTTCACCAGCAGCCGCCTTCGCATCTCCCCGTCGTAGCTGTCGACCTCGCGTTGCACCTGCGGCCGCGGCCCGACGACGCTCATGTCCCCGCGCAGCACATTCAAGAACTGCGGCAACTCGTCGAGGCTGTACTTGCGCAGGAACCGGCCCACCGAAGTCACCCGCGGATCGTCTTTGACCTTGAAGAACAATGGATTTCCACCGTGGCGGTCGATGAGCGTCTCCACCGCGCTGTCGGCGTCGACGAGCATGCTGCGGAACTTGATCATCCGGAACGGAATACCGTCGCGCCCGATCCGCTCCGACAGGTAGAACACCGGTCCCGCACTGGTCACCTTCACCGCGATCGCGATAGCGGCCAGCGTCGGTGCGATGAATACCAACACGATCGCCGCGAAACATAGATCGAACAGCGCTTTACGACTCGACTTCGCTCGCCCGTAGCGCGGCGGGTCGATGTGCAGCATCGGCATGCCCGCGACGATCCGGTTGGTCAGCCGCACTCCCGCGATGTCGACGACTCCGGGCGCCACGATCAGATCGACGCCGAGCGGATCCAAGGCCCAGGCCATCCGCCGCAATTCGGCGGGTCCGAGATGATCGGTCGCGGCCACCGCCACCGAATCGGCGCCACTGCGGCGCACCGCCTCGAGCACCGAGCGATCGTCCCCGAGCACCAACGGGCTGCCGGTCGTATCGAACTGTGCGCCGAGGGCTCCCGCGGGCACGCACACGCCGACAACCCGGTAGCCGGAACCGGGATCGTCGGTGAACGCCGACGCCATCGCGTGCGCGGCCTCCGGCGAACCGACCACCAACACGGCGGTGTGGCACCGGCCCTGTGCGCGCCACCGACGCAACCGCCACCGCCATGCCAAGCGCCCCACCACGAGCGCGAGCAGCCCGGCGGGCAATGCGATCGCGAGATAGCCGCGCGCGACCTCCACCCGGAACAGCAGCGCCAGGATGGCCAGCACACCGAACAGGCGCAGCGTCGCCGACACCAGCCTGCGGAATTCCTCACTGCCGGTACCGACCACCTGCGGCGTACGAGTGCCGTACCCGTGCAGCAGCGCCAGCCACCCGACGGCCAAGGCCAGCGACACCACGGAGTAGCCGACCTCGTAGGACAGGGGCCAGGCCAGTGGCGGCGCGGCGGGCCCACCGAAGCGGATCACCTGCGCGGCACCGACCGCGCCGAATACCGCCAACACATCGGTCACGGCCAACCGCTGGACCAACGCGGTCTGCCAACTCTCACGCTGCGTACGGCGCAGCACCTGGACACCGTTGACAACATCGACGTCGCCACTACCAGTGAGCTCGTAGCTCATGAACCCACACCTCCCCTTCGGGAGACGAATCGTTTCCCGATCCCCGTCGACCGGAAAGCGGCCGTTGAGGCCGTCCTACTTCCCGTCGATTCGATACCCGCCAGCTGATTGTTACAGAGCCCCACCAGGCATTCTTGTCGAAGTCACAGGGCCACAACAGGTTCCAAAAGTTAGCCACGCCACAGCGCAATCGGACAGCTATCACCGAATTGCTATCGCCTTTCGATATGAATGCAGGAAAACAACTTTCACAAGTGATCGGCATCACAAAGGAGTGAGGAATGGTCGCCCTCGCCAGCAATTTGCCGATGCCGGAGCGACCTGGTCGAACTCCGAAAATTACCACGAATCTATTTCTGTCCCGGATGTTTCGGGGCGCCCCGACGGGCTCGCTGTAACGTCTGCGCCCGTCTATCCGACTTCCGGCATGACCGGCATGAGCCGTGACAGCTTGGGTGAACGTGCAAGAAGGTGTGGGCTCCACGTGCAATGTCGACTCTGTGATTCCGAACGGCTCACGAGCGTGCTCGACCTGGGCGCCACCCCGCCGTGCGAGAGCTTTCTTGCCGTCGAGGAGCTCGACCTGCCGGAGGCGACATATCCGCTGCACCTGCGGCTGTGCCAAGACTGCCTGTTGTTGCAGATCCCGGCGCTGATCACCCCCGAGGACACCTTCACCGAGTACGCGTACTTCTCCTCGTTCTCCGACAGCTGGGTCCGCCACGCCGAGCAGTTCGTCACCACCACCGCCGAGCGACTCGGCCTCGGCCCCGATTCGTTCGTCGTCGAGGTGGCCAGCAACGACGGCTACCTGTTGCGCCACGCGGTCGCCCGCGGCATCCGCTGCCTTGGCATCGAACCATCGGTCAATGTCGGTCTCGCCGCCCGCGAGGCAGGCGTGCCGACGGAAACGGCTTTCCTGGAACAGGATTCGGCCGCGCGGGTCCGTGCCGAGCACGGTCCGGCCGATCTGGTGGTCGCCAACAATGTCTACGCCCACGTGCCCGACCTGCGCGGGTTCACCCACGCGCTGCGCACCCTGCTCAGCGACGACGGCTGGTGCAGCATCGAAGTGCACCACGCGCTGAACCTGGTCGAGCTCGGCCAGTTCGACACCATCTATCACGAACACTTCCAGTACTACACCGTCCACTCCGCGCAGCGCGCGCTGGCGATCGCCGGCCTGACCGTCGTCGATGTGGAACTGCTCGACACCCACGGCGGCTCGATCCGGCTGTGGGCACGCCCCGACGCCGTCGCCGAGCCGACCGCCCGGGTCGGCGAGGTCCTCGACCTCGAGCGGGCAGCGGGCCTGCACGAACCCGCCGGATACGCCGCGCTCGGCGCCCGTGCGGAATCGGTGCGCCACGAGCTGCTGCGTTTCCTGCTCGACTGCCGCGCGGCGGGCAAGCGGGTCGTCGGCTACGGCGCACCGGGCAAGGGCAACACCCTGCTCAACTACTGCGGCATCCGGCCCGACCTGCTCGAGTACACCGTGGACCGCAACCCCTACAAGCACGGCCGCTACACCCCCGGCACGCGGATCCCGATCCATCCGCCCGAGCGCATCGACGCCGACGAACCCGATGTGGTGCTCGTGCTGCCGTGGAATCTGGAAACCGAGATCACCGCCCAGCTCAGCCACGTCGGCCAGTGGGGTGGCGAACTGATCTATCCGCTGCCGGTGCTGCATCGCGGCACCATGATCAGCGAACCGGTCACGGCCGGCGCACACTCCGAAGGAAAGTGAACGAACCGATGAAGGTCGTCCTGTTCTGCGGCGGATACGGCATGCGCATGCGCGGCGGATCCGACGACGTCGTCCCCAAGCCGATGCAGTTGGTCGGCCCACGTCCACTGCTGTGGCACGTGATGCGCTACTACGCGCACTACGGCCACAAGGAATTCGTGCTGTGCCTGGGCTACGGCGCCGAACACATCAAGAACTTCTTCCTCACCTACCAGGAGTCGGCGTCCAACGACTTCGTGATCCGCAACGGTGAAGTGGAGCTGCTGGGCAGCGACATCAGCGACTGGTCGATCACCTTCGTCGACACCGGCGTCGAATCCGCGATCGGGGAACGCCTGCGCCGCGTGCGCGAGCACCTCGACGGTGACGAGTACTTCCTGGCCAACTACGCCGACGTCCTCACCGACGCCCCGCTCGACACCATGATCGAACGCTTCCACGCCTCGGGTGCGGCCGCGTCGATGATGGTGGTGCCACCGCAGTCCTCGTTCCACTGCGTGGACATCTCCCCCACGGGCGAGGTGAAAGACATCGTGCCGGTGGCGCAGATGCCCCTGTGGGAGAACGGCGGCTACTTCGTACTCAGCCAGGAGATCTTCGATCTCCTGCCGCCGGGCGGCGATCTGGTGGCAGACGCGTGCGGCGCGCTCGCCGGGCAGGGCAGGCTCTTCGGGTATCAGCACATGGGCTTCTGGAAGCCTGCCGACACCTTCAAGGAACGCGCCGAGCTCGACGACGCCTACCGCAACGGCACCCGGCCGTGGATGGTGTGGGACCGACCGTGATCGGGTTGTTCACCCGCCCACCACGTCGGATCGCGGTGCTCGGCGCGCACTGCGACGACATCGCGATCGGGATGGGGGCGACGCTGCTCGCGCTCACCGGCGCCGATCCCGAGGTCGAGGTGCGGGCCCTGGTGCTCTCCGGCGGCGGCACCGCCCGCGAGGACGAGGAGCGCGCGGCGCTGACCGCGTTCTGCTCGGGCACCGAGCCGCAGCTGCACGTCCTCGATGTGCCCGACGGTCGCGCACCGGCGCACTGGGACCGGATCAAGGACGCACTCGCGGACTTTCGTCGTGGCGGCGAACCCGAGGTGGTGTTCGCGCCGCATCGTGGCGACGCCCATCAGGACCATCGCCTGCTCGCCGAACTGGTGCCGACCGAGTTCCGCGATCACCTGACCCTGGGCTACGAAATACTCAAATGGGAGACCGACACCCCGACTCCCACGCTCTACCATCCGTTGAGTCACGAACTGGCACAACAGAAGTCGCGACTGCTGCACGCGCACTATCCGTCGCAGACGGGCCGCGACTGGTTCGACGAACAGGCCTTCCTCGGACTGGCCCGGATGCGTGGCGTGCAGTGCCACGCACCGTATGCCGAGGCGTTCGTGCTCGACAAAGCGATCATCAGATGGGAACAGACGTGAACATGCGGGTACTGGTCACCGGGCACCAGGGCTATCTCGGCACCGTGATGGTGCCGGTGCTGCGGGCGGCGGGCCACCAGGTCACCGGCCTGGACATCGGCTACTTCGCCGACTGCGTACTCGGCGAATTCGCCGGTGACCCCGAGGGTTTGGCGGTGGACCTGCGCGAGGTGACCGTCGAACAGCTGCGCGGTTTCGACGCGGTGATCCATCTCGCCGCGTTGTCGAACGATCCCCTCGGCGCCCTCGCGCCGGAGATCACCTACGACATCAACCATCACGCGTCGGTGCGTCTGGCCCGCCTCGCCAAAGAGGCCGGGGTCTCGCGGTTCCTCTACGCCTCGACCTGCTCGGTCTACGGCGCCGCCGGTGCCGAACTCGTCACCGAGGACGCTCCGCTACGACCCATCACCCCGTACGCCGAGAGCAAGGTCCGCGTCGAAGACGATGTGGCCGCCCTCGCCGACGACGATTTCGTCCCGGTGTTCCTGCGCAACGCCACGGCTTTCGGCTTCTCACCGCGACTGCGAGCCGATATCGTGCTCAACAATCTGGTCGGCTACGCGGTGCTCACCGGCGAGGTGAAGGTCCTCTCCGACGGCACCCCGTGGCGACCCCTGGTCCACGCCGCGGACATCGCCGCCGCGTTCGCCACCTGCCTCACCGCCCCCGCCGCCGATGTCTCGTGCCGGGCGTTCAATATCGGCACCGAGGTCAACAACCTGACCGTCGCCGAGATCGCCGCCTCGGTGGTCGACGCGGTACCGGGCTCGCGACTGCTGATCACCGGCGAGAGCGGCGCGGACCCGCGGTCCTACCGGGTCGATTTCTCCTACGCGCGTGCGGTTCTCGGCTTCGAGGCACAGTGGACGGTGCCCGCGGGTGCGGCCGAGCTGTTCACCGAGTACACCGCACGCGGGCTCACCTCGGACGCGTTCTTCCGGCGATTCACCCGGCTGCCGCATCTGCAGGGCCTGTGCGACTCCGGAGTGCTCGATGCACAGCTGCGCCGGATCAGTGCGTCGGCGTCAGCGTAGCCAGCAGCGCAGGCCAGCTCCCGGCCCGCGCGTCGCGCGCGGAGACCGGGCCGACGGGCAGCGGCCAGTCGATGGCCAGCTCGGGGTCGTCGTAGGCGACCCCGAGGTCCTCGGCGGGATCGTGCGGTCGGTCGATGCGATAGCAGACGTCGGCGATCTCGGTGAGTGCCTGGAATCCGTGCAGGAAGCCCGGCGGCACGTACAGGTGGTGGAATTGCTCGTCGTCGAGCCGAAACGCTTGACGCGCACCGAAAGTCGGCGAACCGGGACGAATGTCGACGAGCACGTCGTGGACGGCGCCGTGCGCGCATCGCACCAGCTTGGCCTCACCGCGCCCGCCGCGACCATGCATGCCACGGATCACCCCGCGCACCGACCGCGACTGCGAATCCTGCACGAAGGTCGCCGCCGCGCCCGGCACCCCGAGATGGGCGTCGAACTCGCCCGCGTCGAACGTGCGGGTGAACAGTCCACGCTCGTCCCGGAACGGTTCGGGAACGAGTACCACCACGTCGGCCAGTTCGGTCCGCTCGATACGCACCAGGACATCCTGCCATGACCCGCCGATGCCGCGGCTGCGCGAAGACCGCGCTCACTCCCGTACTCGACCTGGGGTCGGTCCCTGCTGCGGACCACTTTCCGCCACGTGACGCTCCGATCGCCGACACCGAATCCGGCCATCCGCTACGAATGGACCAGTGCGCGGCCTGCGGACTGGCCCAACTCGCCGACGACGACACCGTCACGGCCGAACCCCGCGGCGTCGAACCGCAGGCACTGCGCGACCAGGCCGCGGACGCAGTGCGCCTGGTGCACACCGCCGGACTGTTGCGCGGTTCGACGGTCGCCGAATTCGGCAGCCCGCACGGCGGCACCTGGCTGCCCCTGCTCGGCGCCCACGGCTTCACCGAGAAGACCAGCGGGCCGGCAGATGTGGTGCTCGACTGCTTCGGCATCATGCACGAACCCGATCAGCGGGCGGCCTTCGCGGCACGTGCCGCGGCGACGGCTCCCGACGGCGTGCTGCTGGTGCAGTACCACTCGCTGGCCGCCATCGTCGCGCAAGGGCAGTGGAATGCGTTGCGGCACGGGCACTTCGCGTACTACTCACTGGCCACCCTGCGCACGCTGCTGCGGGCTGCGGGAATGAGCGTGGTCACCGCGTGGGCGTTCGACCTCTACGGGGGTACCGTGCTGCTCGCGGTGCGCCACGGCGAGCACCCTGCGGATGCCACGGTCGACGAACTGCTCGCCACCGAAGCCGATGCGCTGAGCTCCACTGCCGAGCTGCAAAGCACGGTCGACCGCCACGTCAGCGCTCTGCGCGCGTGGTTGGAAGACGGTGCCGCGAACCATCATCGGGTCTTCGCCTACGGTGCGGCGTCCCGGGCGGTGGCCCTGTTGAGCATGGTGGGCGCGCACCGCGGCCTGCTCGCCGGTGTCGCCGATGCCTCGCCCGGTAAACAGGGCCGTCGGATGCCAGGCACCGATGTGCCCATCATCTCCCCCGCCGACCTGGTCGCCGCCGAACCCGACCTCGTGCTGCTGACACTGCCGGACCTGTTCACCGAGGTGAGCGCGGGGCTGCCCGCACTCGACGGCCGATGGATGATCGACGACCCCGCGGGCCCACGCCGGCGATAGTCGCCCACGGTGGCTGTGTCCTAGGTGACCCGTTGCCGACCGACACATGATCGGATGGCGTGCGATACTCGGATCGCCCAGCGCCGCACCATGATCGAGTTCAGGTCACCGCTGGACCGTCGCAGTGTCGCGGTGGGCCGGTGCCCGGATCGCAGGGGGGCTGCGGCGTCGAACGCACGTTCGGCGGGCGAGTATCCAGGGGAAGAATTCTGATGAGGGGAACCATCGTGCTTGCACCGCGCGCGCTCCGGATGGTCGCGATGGCATCGGCCATCGCGGTCGGTCTCGCCATGGGGGCAGGCTCTGCCGCTGCCGGAATCGACAGCAGCAGCATTGTTCTCGACGGCAAGAACCGCACCGTCGAAGCTGTCCAGTCCGACACCCGGATCGACTTCGTCGCACCATTGGACGGCAATCCGCTCACCCGCGAGTGGTTCCACAGTGGCGCGGCCTCCTACCTGGTCAGCGGCCCCGAGGCCGAGGCCTGGTCCGGCCACCTCATCGTGGGCTACCAGGTCGGCTACCCCGCCACCCTCGACGGCAGAATCAAGTTCGAGTGGTCCACCCCGAGCCTGGGCCTCGAGGTCGGCGCCGACGGTCCCACCGTCAAGCTCGACGGCCTCATCCCGCGCGCGGGCATCGAACTCGCCGCGGGCTTCGGCCCCGGCATCCAGGAGGTCGAGGTCGCCGGTGGCCAGATCTCCGGAGCCGAAGGCGTGCTGCGCCTTTCGGGCTTCCACGGCACCGTCACCGGTGTGCTCGGCCAGACCAACGTCCGCCCGTTCGTGAAGATCGTCGGCTCCACCGGCGACACCGTCGTCACCTACGGCAAGACTTTCTCGATCTGATCGGCGTCACCCCGGCGGGCCGTCACCCGTCGGGGCGCTGAGACCTGACCGGCCGGAGCCGGGGCCTCATTCGCCCGGGCGCACCGCGCCGACCGCGCCCAGTGTTCGCACCCGGACGCGCTCCATGATCTGCCCGACCAGGCGCAGATCCCCGGTGAGTACGTCGGCTCGCGTCACCAATTCGGGGTGATCGACGACGAGGCGATGGTGGAAGCGGTACATGTCGGTGAGCTTGGACTTGGTGGTGGTACGGCTGCACAGGTTGAACGAGGAGTTGCGCCACGCGGCGACGATCCGTTCCATCCCGACGAAGTGACCGCCGGTGGCGACGCGGGCGAACAGGTCGACATCCATCGGGAACACCAGGTCGGGGCGCAGACCGCCCACGCGCCGATAGTCGGCCAGCCGGAACATCGCCGCGGCCGTCGGACCGAACTCTGCCGGACCGCGACGCACGATGACCTTGGCCAGTTCCCGTGGCGTGTGGCGACCGAGCAGGCCCGGCAGACCGAGGTCGGTCTCGAGCAAGTCGCCCTGCTCATCGATCACATCGAAGCGTCCCGCGCAGATCGCGACCGACGAGTCGGCCATCAGCGCCCACTGTTCGGTCAGCGCGCCGGGGCGCAGGATGTCGTCGGCGCACACCACTTTCACCAGTTCACCGGAGGCGGCCCGGATCACCCGATCCCAATTGGCCCCGATCGGCAACACCGACTCGTTGCGCAGCACCCGCACTCGGGGATCGCCGGTGGAACGGGCGATCTCGCCGGTGCGGTCGGCGCTGGCATTGTCGAGGACGAGCAGTTCGAAGTCGGCGTCCTCGGCGAGCACCGATTCCAGGGTCACCGCGAGCGTCCGCTCGGCGTCGTAGGCAGGCACACACACCGTCAACGCGGAAACCATCGTCGCACTCCCTGTCACCGGGTTATGCCCTGTTGCACTCCCGCCTTCCCCGGTGAGGAATCTACCCCACCCCCTGACCGGCTGCCGTCCGGTGGGCCCGAACGTGGTTACTCCCCTACACTGTGGGCCGATAGCGAATTCGCCGGTCGGGATGCACTTCGCGGGACACATGATGAAGGGTGCGGAGGTTGACGACTGCGACCGCAACGGTTGGTGTGCACATGACCGGATCGGAATGGTTCGGTGCCACTCCGGGCGGCCTCAACCGGTATTTCACCGATCTGTATCGAGCACTCGCACGGCAGCCGGAGATGGCGGTGACCGCGGCCGCGTTCGGCACCGCCGACCACGCGGGCGCCGGATCATGGGGACCGACGGGCGGTTCCACACTGCACCGCACCCGCACCGCGCTGCTCGCCCGCTCCGAACTCGCCCCCGGCACCGTCCTGGATCGGCACTTCTGCCTCTACGGCCCCCTCGCCCGGACCGCGACGTCGAAGCTTCCGCTCGTGGTCCACTTCCACGGACCGTGGGCGCAGGAGAGCGCGATGGCGGGCGAATCGGCCCGTGCCGTGCGGGCCAAGTACCTGTTCGAACGACTGCGTTACCGCGGCGCCGACCGATTCATCGTGCTGTCGAGCCACTTCCGTGACGTGCTCGAACGCGACTACCACGTGCCCGCCGACCGGATCTCGGTCATTCCGCCCGGCGTCGACCTCGACCGATTCCGCGCCGCGCCGCTCGACACCACCGCCACCACCCGAACGGTGTTGTGCGTGCGCAGGCTCGAGCGGCGCATGGGCATCGACGTGTTGTTGCGAGCATGGCCGCAGGTGTCGGCCGCCCATCCCGATGCCCGACTCGTCGTCGTCGGCACCGGTACCGCCGAAGCGGAGCTGCGGGCCGCGGCGGCCGAGCTCGGGGGCACCGTCGAGTTCACCGGCCGGGTCGGCGACGACGAACTCACCGACCTCTACGCCGAGGCCACCGTCTCCGTTGTCCCGACCGTCGCGCTGGAGGGCTTCGGGCTGATCGCCCTGGAATCCCTGGCCGCCGGCCGAGCACCGATCGTCACCGACTGCGGCGGATTGCCCGACGCCGTGCGCGGCCTCGACCCGACCCTCGTCGTTCCAGCGGGCGAGCCCGACGCGCTCGCCGCCCGGCTCGTCACCGCGCTGGACGGAACGGTTCCCGACCCGGCCGCCTGCCGCGCGCACGCGCAGACCTTCACCTGGGACATCGCCGCCGACCGCCACGCTGCCCTCTATCGGGACCTGCTGTGACCAGAGCTGTCTTCCTCGCACACACCGCGGCACCGTCCGGCGCCGAACTGGCCACCTTGCGACTGCTCGACGCCTTGCGCGCGACGGGCCGCTATCAGGTCACCATGATCTACACCGAGGACGGACCGATGGTCGCCCGGATGCGGGCACGTGACATCGAGACCCGAATCGTCACGGGACGATTCGACTCGCGCGCCATGCGCATCGGCACCGGAGTGCTCGGACTGCTCACCGGTTTCCTCGCCCTGCTGCGCTTGGGCTGGGCCGTCGGTGCGGTGGTCGCCGAGACCCGCGCCGATGTCGTCGTCGCCGAGAGCACCAAGGCACTGGTCCTGGGCGCTGTCGCCGCCCGCCGCGCGCGTGTTCCGCTGGTGTGGCAAGTCCACGACCGTGTCTCTCCCGATTACTTCGGCGCGATTCCGGCCCTGGCGATCCGCGTGCTGGCCCAGCTCGTGTGCCGCGGACAGTTGGCCAACAGCCGCGCGACCGCTGCCACCCTGCCCGCTGGACTGTCTACCGCGATCGCCTATCCCGGTGTCGAACTGCCTGCGACACCAGCGGATCCGCGTACCCGCTCGGCCGCGGAGGCGGTAGTGGTCGTCGTCGGCAGGCTCAGTCCGTGGAAAGGCCAGGACGTCTTCCTACGCGCGATCGCCGCGCTGCGGGTGCGGCCTGCCCGGGTGGTTCTGGTGGGCGGCACGTTCTTCGGCGAGGAAACGTATCGCGCACAGCTGGAGAAGCTCGCGGCCGAGTTGGGTGTGGCCGCCGAATTCACCGGCCATGTCGACGATCCCGCCGAATATCTCACCACCGCCGACATCCTCGTGCACTGCTCGGTGCTGCCGGAGCCCTTCGGGCAGGTCGTCGTCGAAGGCATGGCCGCGGGCTGCGCGGTGGTCGCGGCGACGCCGGGTGGTCCTGCCGAGATCATCGACACCGGGGTCGACGGCCTGCTCGTCCCCGGTGGCGATGTCGGCGCCCTCACCGCCGCGCTGGACACCCTCCTCCACGACCCCGCCGACCGTGCCCGCCTGGCTCTGGCAGGCAGCGACCGCGCGCGCGATTTCGACATCCACACCAGCGCCCGCACCGTCGCCGACTTCCTCGACACCATGGTGACCCGCGGTGACTGAGCACGATCGCTATCCGGCCGGCGTCACCACCGACGTCTTCCCACACGTGCAGCCGGTCCCCCGCGAGAACGGCGCGCATCGCCGACCCGAGGACGACCACGGGTCCGACGGCGAGGGCAAGCACAGCAAGTCCGGTCCGCTGGCTGTGCTGCGCGACATCGGGTTCGTCAGCTTCGGCAAGTACGGGCAGTATCTGGTCACCTTCATCACGGTGCCGCTGATCGCCCGGGTGCTCGGCGCGCACGGACTCGGGCTGCTCGCGATGGCGATGTCGGCCTATTTCATCGGCTCGCTGATCGTCGACCTCGGCATCACCTCGTTCATGGCCGCACGGGTGCCCGATGCCGAGGACGACCACGGTGCCGGGACACGGTTCGCGGCCGTCAACCAGTTGCGCGGCGATTACCTCGCTGTCCGGCTGAGTCTGCTGCTGATACTCGGGCTGGCGCTCGTCGCCGGTCTGGTGTTCGGTGTCCCCGAACCGGTGCAGATGATCCTGCTCGGTTTGTTCGCGGGCGGGTTCTGGTCGATGTCGGAGGACTGGCTGCTGATCGGGCAGGGCCGTTTCGGCGCGTCGACGATCTATCAGGGCATCGGGCGGCTCGGCTATCTCGCCCTGCTGGTCGGCGTACTGCCGCGGCTGCCGAGTGCTCAAATCGCGGTGTTGTGCCTGCTGGTGTCGTCGGTGCCCACGGTCGTCGCCACCTGGATCGACACCTCCCGGCGGTACGGCCGACCGTCGCGACCACGTGATGTCGGTGAACTGCTCCGCACGGGCGCGCCGGTTTTCGCCTCGCGCTTGCTGATCACCACCTACGGCCAGGGCGCCGCCGCGATCTATTCGGTGGTGCTCGACGCCGCCGCCCTGGGCCTGTACTCGGCGGGCGATCGCCTCGTGCGGGCCTTGCAATCGCTGCTCGACCCGATCGGTTTCGCCCTGCTGCCGCGCCTGGCGCGACGCAGTTCCGACGGCAACTTCTGGCGTGACAGCGTGCGGGTGCTCGCGGCCTGCGTCGCGCTGGCCGCGCTGGTGAGCGCGCTGGTGTGGGTCGCGGCGCCCTTCCTCATCGAAGTGATCTTCGGCACCGAATTCCTCGGCGCGACCTCACTGTTGCGGATCGAGATCCTGATCCTGCCCGCCACCACCGTCACCTCGTTCGTCACCACCGCGATCCTGCCGGTCCGCCAGGACACCTTCGGTGTGCTCACCGGCGCGGTGATCGGCACGGTGATCGCGGCCTGCGCGCTCGGGCTGACCTTCCGCACCCACTCGGTACACACCCTCGTCTACGGCAGCGTGCTGGTCGAATACACCGTCGCTGCCTGGTATCTCGCGCGGGTCAGGATGCTGGTCCTGCGCGACCGGCGCAGCAAGGACCACCACGCATGAAAATCCTCTTCATCGGCGACGACTGGATCGGCAGCAACGCCCGTTCGCTGGCCGACGGTTTCCGCCAGGCCGGCCACGATGTGCTCGTCGTCGACTCGACCGCGATCACGCTGCCGACCCGTTTGTCGCCGCCCTGGATCTATGCCAAAGCGCGCAAGGAACGGGCGCCGTGGCAGGTGCGCGCATTACACGAGCGAATCGAACGTAGCGCTGAGGCCTTCGATCCCGATATGGTGTTCGTGTTCAAGGGAATCCATCTCGACCAGCGCAGATTGCTCGATCTGCCTGCCGCGCTGCATGTGCATTACAGCGCCGACGATGTGGCGAACCCGGAAAATCTCACCCCCTCCTACCTCGCGCACGAATCCGAGTGGGACCTCGTCATCACCACCAAGCGCCACAATGTGCCCGAGTTGCGGGCCCGCGGCGCCCGCGCCGTCGGTTTCGTTCGCAGTGCCTACGATCCGGCCTGGCACCACCGGACCGCCCGCCGCGACGGGCGTGACTACCTGGTCGGCTTCATCGGTGTGTGCCGTCCCGACCGCCGCGCCGCGATGGTCGAACTGGCCGGACGCTACGGCGATCGCATGCTGGTCCGTGGGCCCGGTTGGCGCCGGGTACCCGAACTGCGCGCCACCGGCGCCCACGTGGGCGGCGCGGTCTACGGCGCCCAGTATTCGGCCGCGGTGGCCCAGGTCGGCGCGAACCTGGTGCTGCTGAACTCCGACAACCGCGACACCCACACCTGCCGCACGTTCGAAGTGCCTGCTGCCGGTGGCCTCTTCGTCGGCGAACGCACCGATGAGCACGCCGAGTTGCTCGACGACGCCACCGAGTGCTTCCTGTTCTCCGACACCGACGAACTCCACGACATCCTCGACCGCTGCGCGGCAGAACCGGACAGGGTCGCCGCGGTGGCCGACGCCGGACACCGCCGCGTGGTGGCCGACGGGCACCGCTATGTGGATCGGGCGCGCGAGATCGTCGCGCTGGCGCAGGAGGTCAGGTCCTGACCGGCTCCGCCACCGTCGCCGCCGTCGCCGCCGCGCTGTTCGTCATCGCGGTCGCTGCCCTCTGGGTGCCCGGCGTCGCCCGAGTGTTCCTCATCGCGCAGGCCGTGTTCTGGTCGCTGTCGTATGTGGCTCGACCACTGCTGCTACTCGCGGTGCGCCCCGAACCGCACTTCGGTGACAACGTGCCCGATCCGCGACTGGCCGATCTCGGCTACGACCGGGGGATCGCGCTGGCCTTGCACCATGTCGTGTTCGGACTGTGGGTGTACGCGGCACTGGTTGTCGCCTACGCGATCTGGTCACACCGGCGGCCGCTGCGCCGCGCCGCCGCCCTCGATGATCCGGATTTCGTGCCCGCGTTGGTCGCGCTGTACGCGCTCGGCATGCTCGGGCGGGCGGCGGGCACCGCGTCCGGGTCGGCGGGCACCGCAGGCGAGGTCGACAGCGCCAACCCGATGCTGGCGTTCCTCGCTGTCCCGGCCTCGATCGCCGCGATCGGCCTGATCATCTTCCTGCGAACGCCCGACCCGCGCCGCAGCGCCGTCATCCTCGGCGCTCTGTTGGCCGGTGAGCTGTGGTGGTCGTCGGTGGTGCAGTCCAAGACCCCGATCCTGGGCGCTGCCCTGGCACTGGCCATCCGGTTCTCGATGATCGGCTGGAACCGGCGCACCGCTGTCGGTGTCGCGGGCATCGGTGTGGTCGGGGTGATCGGCTTCGGCTGGCTGCAGTCGTTCAAGTCCACCGGCACCGCGGCACGTGATGCGGCGTCGGTCGATTCGATCTATCCGGAGAACGTGCAACCGTTCTTGAGCATCCTGCGCCGGTTCGATCTGCTCGAGGCCGCGACCGACGCACTGTTCTACGGCCCCGGCGGCTGGCTGACACCGGCCGAGGTGGCACAACACGCGAGCCTGAGCCTCATTCCCGCACCGCTGCTGGGGCTCGAGAAGTTCCAGTCCGGGACGGCGTGGGCGAACGAGGTGCGCGGCGCCTCGGTGGATATGAGCACCGTGACGGTCTCGCTCGCCGAGGGAAATTTCAACGAGGGCTACGTGCTCGGCGGTTACACCGGGGTCGTCGTGTGCGCGGTGTTCACCTTCGCGCTGCTGGTGGCCTGGTCGTATTCGCTGTATTCGCGGTGGTTTCCGGTGGTCGTGCTCGGCTTGGCGATCACCGGCGCCTCGACACTGTTCGAGCGCGGGATTCTCGGCAGCATGGAGAATCTCGGCAAATTCCTACAGACCGCCGTGCTGGCGTGGCTGGTGTATCTGGTCGTCGAGGAGTTCCGGCGCACCGAATCATGTGTGGTATCAGGGGAAATGGAGTCCCAGCGATGGGTTTGATCGATATCTGGCGCATCGTACGACAGCGGTGGCTGTTGATCGTGGGTGTCGTGCTGGTGTGCACGGCGGCCGCGTGGACTTACGCGCAGACGCTGCCGAACACCTATGCGGCATCGAGTTCGATGTATGTGTCGATGGCGACGGGCACCTCGGTGAACGACTCGTATCAGGGTGGCCTGGCCGCGCAGCAGCGCGTGCGGTCCTATCTCGATCTGGCGGCCTCGACGACGGTCGCGGCGCGCGTGGTCGACGAGAAGGGATTGAAGGTCACCCCGGAGGAGATGCGCGCGCGGATCACCGCCAGTTCACCGCCCGCGACCTCGGTTATCGTGATCTCGGTGCAGGATTCGACACCGGCCGGCGCCCGCGATCTCACGGATGCGGCGGTGGCGCAGTTCCGCAAGCTCGTCGACGAACTCGAGTCCATCCAGCGCGACGCGGCACCGGCCGCGCGGGTCGCCGTGGTCGACCGGGCGCAGGCGCCGAGCGCACCGCTGGGACCGCCGCCGAGCCGGATCGTGCTGCTGGGCCTGATCGCCGGTCTCGCCCTCGGTGGCGGCGCGGCGCTGGTGCGCGAGCGCACCGACCGTTCGCTGCGGACCCCGGATGCTGTGGCGGCAGCGCTGCCCGTTCCGGTGCTGGGCGTGATCGAAGCGGGCTTGCCCGCTGCCGCGGGTGAGACGCGGCGGTTGCGCAGCCGGTTGTTGCAGCACGACCCCGCGAAGTCCGTGCAGTTGACGAGCCTGTCGACGCGGTCGGAGCCGGATGTGGCGATGGCTCTTGCCCGTTCGTTGTCCGACAGTGGACAGCACGTGGCGCTGGTCGACGCCGACACCAGTGGCGGCGGCAGCACCGAGTTCATCACCAGTGACAGCCCGGGGCTGGCGGCGGTGCTGCGCGGCACCCTGCCCGCAGCCAAGGCGCTGACGCCGTGGTCGGAGACCGGGATCGCGTTCCTGCCGCTCGGCGCGGCCGATCAGCTGACCCCTGACCTGCTCGTGTCGGCGCGCTTCGCCGACCTGCTCACCGATCTGACATCGCGTTTCGACCATGTCATCGTGGAGACCGCACCGGTCACCGTCGCCGCGGACGCGATCGGCGTGGCGCCGCTGTGCGATGCCACCCTCGGCGTCGTCGAGCTCGGTGCGCTGTCCGCGCCCGGATTGCGCGGCGCGCTCGCGACTCTCGGCGCCGCGAAACTCACGGGAGCGGTGGTGTACAGCAGACCGTCGGCTCCTCTGGCCCGTTTCCTGGAACGGTTGCCCCTGTGAACGAGGAATCAGTGGGGCGGCGGCGCCTGCTCGCCGCCACCTTCGGCGCGGCGGCAGTGCTGCCGCTGGCCGCGGCGTGTGTCGCCGACCCGGAACCGAGCGCCGAGTTCCGCTCACCGCACGTCAGCGATACGCCCGCGGCGCGCAACGTCCGTGATTTCGGAGCGGTCGGCGACGGTAAGGCCGACGACACCGCCGCTATCGCCGCGGCCGTGGCCTCCACAGATCGACCGATGGTGTTGTATCTGCCCGCGGGCACCTACCGTGTCCGGTCGTGGCCCGCGATGCCCGACTACGCCACGGTGCTCGGCGACGGCGGGGACGCCAGCGTCGTGTTCTGTGAGGAGGATGTGACGCTGATCCGGTTGGAGCAGCGCAACCGGGTTCGGTTCGCCCGCATCGGCTTCTATCTCACCGGGCCGCGCGCCACCGCTTTCGTGCTCTCGGAATGCTTCCGCTGCTCGTTCGACAGTGTCGTGATCCGGGGAAACCATCTCAGCGACAACCACCCTCGCTTCCTCGCCCAGCGTGGTGTCGTGCTGGATCGCAATACCGGCGGCACCGCGTTCATCAACTGCGATATCAATAATTTCGGGGTCGGTCTGGAGACCCAATGCATCCAGAACTACGTCACCTCATCGAAATTCACGAGCAATTACGTCGGCGTGCTCGGCACCGGCAACGACCACAATGCCGGATTGGCTTTGACCAATGTGGAATTCGTTTCCGACCGCGATCCGCGCACCACCGATCGCCATCTCATGGTCGACGGCGCGGCCAACGATTGGTGGCTCACCAATGTCTGGTTCGAGGGCGCCGATATCGCGGTCTCGGTCGGGACACGAGGCAGGGGCGGACCCGCCCAGTTCGGCATGGTCAATTGCAAGGTGGCGGCCCGTTCGGTCGGGGTCGATCTCGCCTACTGCAGGCAGCCGTATCTGGCGAATGTGGTCTTCGATCAGGAATCCGACCGTCCCGCCGTCGAATTGCGCATCGACCCCACCGACTGCGCGGAGGGCACCGCGATCAATCTCATCTCCGGTTCCGCCGACGACCTGCGCACCGGAGTGTTCCCCGACGGATGGCAGGTGATCGGGCGCAGCGGGATGCGTACCTCGCGCTTCACCGGCACGGTCATCACCAGGGCCGGGCACGGCGACGCCGACCTCTTCCAGGCACAGGGCAACGACGGATCGGTCCGGTCGGCCGTATTGTCCAGCGGCGCTTGGTTATCCGATCACTCCGACGCCGGACTCGTCCTCAAGGACCCCGGGGGTGGCTACTGGCGGTTGGCCGTCGGTACCGACGGCGCGCTGCGCACCGTGGCAATGGGCAAACAACGGCCACGACAATGAGTTCGTCCTACGCCTCGGTGGTCCTGGGACCGGTGCGTCTGCGCGGTGTCACGGTCCGGCTGCGACCACCGGCTTTCGGCGATTTCGCCGAGTGGCGGCGGATTCGCCTGCGTGATCGCGCCTGTCTCGAACCGTTCTGGTTTCGTTCGTCGTCGACCTGGGAGCAGCGGCACACCGCGACCCGCTGGGTACGTGAATGTCTCACTGTCCGAGCCGAAGCCGAGGCCGGACGACGGGTGAGTACCGTGCTGGAGATCGACGGCAGGTTCGCCGGGCAGATCGAGCTGGTCGGTATCGACTCCGGCGCCGCCGAGCTCAGCGTGTGGGTCGACGCCGAGGTCGCCCGGCGCGGTGCCAGCGGGCTCGCCGGGTCGTTGCTGCTCGACTTCGGATTCGGCACCGCAGGCCTGGAGCGGATCACCGCGCCGATCGCCGTCACCAATACCGGTGCGCGGCGCGCGGTCCGGCAGCGCTGGACGATGGAAGCGGTCATGGCCGGATACTTCGACGTCGGGAACGGCCGCGTAGACCACGAACTGTGGTCGGTGACCAGCGATCGGATACCCGCGGGCGGGTTCGCCGCCGACTGGCTGGAGGGCTATCTCGCGACGCACCCCGCTGTCGAGGATCCTGCCGACACCACCGGCTCGTCGACCGGTGCCGCGGTATCGCGGTACACGATTCTGCGGGCCCGCATACGGAATTGCCTCGGCCGGATGCGGCACCTGGCCGACCCGTTATGCACCGCCACCGCCGCAACGGCGCGGGCGGAGCACGGTTCGGTGACGATACGGCCTTGGCGCAGTGGCGATTTCAGACTGCGCCGCGCCGCGCGGATCGCCGCGCGGCCGCTGCTGGCCCCGGCGACACCACTCGAGGAGTGGACCCGGCTACACACCCGGCGGGAGTGGTGGCGAGCCAGGGCAGCGTCTCGGAGGGGGCTTCGCGGCAAGCACGGCGCCGTCCTGGTCGTCGAGGAAGCGGGCCGATATGTCGGCGAGTGCCGCCTCTTCGATCAGGATATGTTCGATCGCAATGTCCGTGCCGCCGTGTGGGTTTCCCCGCAGGCTGCCCCGGAGGTCGCGGTCGGCGCGTTACGTCTGCTGATCGGGCACGCCACCGAGCGGCTCGGTATCTGGCGGGTGGCGCTGGCCGTACCGTCGGCCGACCGAGCGGGCGCGGCGGTCGCTCTCGACGCCGGTCTGCGCCACGAGGGCACCATGCACCGCTATCGCGGTGTCGACGGCGAACTCACCGATCACGAGCTGTGGGCGTTCAGCACCGCACGTACCACCGCGGCGTGCGTCGGCGGCGCCGGAGAGGAACGGTCATGACAGCCCACCACGGTTTCGATCGCAGTAACGAGCTGCAAGCGCGCCTGCACGACCTGGTTCCCGGCGGCGCCCACACCTACGCCCGCGGCGCCGACCAATATCCCGAGTTCATGGCGCCCATCCTGGTGCGCGGCGACGGCGCTCACGTCTGGGATGCCGATGGCAATCGATACGTCGAGTACGGGATGGGCCTGCGCGCGGTGACGCTGGGCCACGGCTACGCGCCGGTGCTCGCCGCGGTGTCGCAGGTCATCGCCGACGGCGTGAGCTTCAGCAGGCCCACCGAACTGGAATTGCTCGCCGCGCAGGACTTCCTGTCGCTCGTGCCAGGGGCCGACATGGTGAAGTTCGCCAAGAACGGCTCCGACGCCACCACCGCCGCGGTCCGCCTGGCCAGAGCGGTGACCGGCCGCACCACCATCGCCGTCTGCGATCAACCGTTCTTCTCCGTCGACGACTGGTTCATCGGCACCACCGAGATGGCAGGCGGCATCCCCACCGTCGACGTCGTGAAGTTCGCGTACAACGATCTCGACGACCTCGCGGCGACACTGGCCCAGGGCCGCGTGGCCGCGGTGTTCCTCGAGGCCGCGACCGCGATGGCCGAACCACTTCCTGGCTACCTGGAAGGTGTTCGCGCACTGTGTGATCGGTACGGCACGCTGCTCGTGTTCGACGAGATGATCACCGGCTTCCGCTGGTCAGCCGGCGGCGCCCAAGCCGTCTACGGCGTGATACCCGACCTGTCGTGCTGGGGCAAGGCGATGGGCAACGGCTTCCCGATCTCCGCGCTCGCGGGCAAGCGCGAGTACATGGAGCGGGGCGGGCTGCGCACCGAGGAAGATCGCGTCTTCCTGCTCTCGACGACGCACGGTCCGGAAACATCCTCGCTGGCCGCGTTCCGCGCGGTGGTGCACGCCTACCGCACCGAAGACCCCGTCAGGCGGATGGAACAGGCGGGCAGTGCCCTCGCCGACGGCGTGAACTCGATCGCCGCCGACCTCGACATCGCCGATTTCCTCCAGGTGCGAGGCAGGCCGTCGTGCCTCATCTACCGCACCCTGGACGCCGAAGGCGCTCCCTCGCAAGCATTTCGGACCCTGTTCCTCCAGGAACTGCTGGTCCGCGGCGTACTAGGCCAGTCGTTCGTCACCTCCGCCGCCCACGACTCACAGGCGATCGCCACGACCGTCGCAGCCTGCGCCGAGGCGGCCGAGGTCTATCGCCGGGCGATCGAGCGCGGCTCCGTCGACGGGCTGTTGCGCGGCCGTCCCGTCGCCCCCGCCCTGCGTCGCACCGCGGCGCCCCGACAAATCGAAGCGAGAACCCTCCGATGACCCGTGTCGCCATCGTCCACGAACGTTTCACCGAGTTCGGCGGCTCCGAGGCCGTTGTCGGCGAGTTCGTCGAAACCTGGCCCGATGCCGAGGTTTTCGCGCCGATCGTCGCACCGGGCGGCCTGCGCGAGCCGGTGCGCACCGTCCACGACACCTGGCTGAGCAAGGCGCACACCTACACACGCGGCAGACACGCTCCCCTGCTGCCGTTGGTCCCCCGCGCGCTGCGTCGCTTGCCGTTGCGCGACTTCGATGTCGTCGTGATCAGCCATCACGCGTTCGCCACCCAGGCCGCCCTGGCCACCGACGCGCCCGTCATCGCCTACGTGCACTCCCCCGCCCGCTGGGCCTGGGATCGCGAGTTCCGCGCACAGGAGGCCGGCGGCCGGGTCGGCCAACTCGCCCTCGGTGCGCTGGGCACCCTGGCTCGACGCGGCGAACTGCGCGCCGCGCCGCGACTGACACACGTCATCGCCAACTCGCACGCGGTCGCCGAACGGGTCACCGACTGGTGGGGCCTGCCCGCCTCGGTGGTCAATCCGCCCGTGCAGGTCAGCCGCTTCACCCCCGACCCCACGGTGCAGCGCGAGGACTTCTTCCTGTGCGCGGGCAGACTGGTGCCGTACAAGCGCGCCGACCTCGCCATTCGCGCCGCGCAACGAGCCGGGGTTCGCCTGGTGGTCCTCGGCGAGGGCCGCTTCCGCGCCCAGCTCGACGAGATCGCCGGATCGGAGACGACCTTCCTCGGGGCCACCTCCGGCGAGATGCTGCAGGACATGTACCGGCGCTGTCAGGCCGTGCTGATGCCGGGCATCGAGGACTTCGGCATCGTCCCGGTGGAGGCGATGGCCTGCGGCACGCCCGTGCTCGCGGTCGGTGCGGGCGGGGCCCTCGACACGGTGCGCCCCGGCGTCACCGGCGAATACGTCCCGGCGGGCTCCGATGAGGATGTCGTCGCGGCGCTGGCCGAGGTCATGCGCGAATTCCGTTCGACGGCCTACGATCCCGCCAAGATCCGCGAGCACGCCACCACCTTCGCGCCCGAGGTGTTCCGTGCCAGGATCGCGGGCACCGTCGATGAGGTCCTGGCGAACCGGCCGCAGGGGTAGCGACAAGTTGTCTGAAACTGTCAGTTACTGAAAATATCTGTCACACATACCCTTTGACCTGCGACGACAGGTGACAATTCCCACACGGTGATATCACGTCCTTCGCTTGCTCGTCTAGGTTACCGGCAAGTACGGTAGGCGTAGCCGGGACGACGATGTGCCTGGTTTCTCTCCAGCCACTTTTGCTGCTGGACCTCAACCGTTGATTTCGCATTCACCGCCGCATGCCGATCACTGTTGCGCGACACCGTGTTTCGAGATTTTCAGGAGGAGCGATGGTTTCCTACATCGTGACAGGCGGTACCGGATTTCTGGGTCGGCGTGTGGTGCGGGGGCTGCTCGCAGCCGACCCCACCGCGATCGTGCACGTACTGGTGCGCGCCGAGTCCCTGACCAAGTTCACCGCGCACAATGCGGAAAATCCCTACAGTGATCGCGTGTTCGCGCTGGTCGGAGACCTGACCGCCGAGGGCCTCGGTCTCGGCGACGGAGCGCCGCGTGCCGATCACGTGCTGCATCTGGGCGCGGTCTACGACATGACCGCCGACGAGGAGACCGCCCACGCGGCCAATGTGGCGGGCACTCGCTCGGTGATCGAGTTGGCTCGCAGCCTCGATGCCACCCTGCACCACGTGTCGTCGGTGGCGGTGGCGGGCGATCACCGCGGCAAGTTCTTCGAGGAGGATTTCGACCTCGGCCAGAACCTGACCTCGCCGTATCACCGCACCAAGTTCGCGGCGGAAAAGCTTGTTCGCGAGGCCACCGACCTGCGCTGGCGGGTGTATCGCCCGGCGATCGTGGTCGGTGATTCACGGACCGGCGAGATGGACAAGATCGACGGCCCCTACTACTTCTTCTCCGCTATCTCGACGCTGTCCACCCTGCCGTCCGAACTCCCGTTGCCGCTACCCGACCTGGGCGCGACCAACGTGGTGCCGGTCGATTACGTCTCCGAGGCGATGGTGCGGCTGGTACGGCGCGAGGGTCTGGACGGGCGCACGTTCCACCTGGTCAACCCGCGTCCGCAGCCGTTCGGGGAGATCTACCGCGCCCTGGCCACCGCCGCGGGCGGTCCCGTC
This sequence comes from Nocardia salmonicida, assembly GCF_036142455.1. Classification (NCBI taxonomy): domain Bacteria; kingdom Bacillati; phylum Actinomycetota; class Actinomycetes; order Mycobacteriales; family Nocardiaceae; genus Nocardia; species Nocardia salmonicida. The sequence continues at coordinate 1,832,342 of NZ_CP108014.1, read as the reverse complement.
GGGATCGGCACCGTGCCAGGCAGCGCCCGTGCGTTGAACGGGCTCGGCCACGTCCCCGGCGCCAACGCGGTGCGCGACTTCCTGTTCGAGCAGGCGGGCATCCCGGCCGCGGTCGCGCCGCATGTCGGTTTCACCGCCGAATTCGTCGCCGACTCCACCCGGGCGCAGCTGCCCGGGCTCACCGTGCCCGCGTTCGATACCTACGCCGAGCGCCTCTGGGACTTCTGGCGCACCAACCTGGACCCGCACCGTGGTCGTCCCGCCGCCGACGCGCATCCGCTCTCGGGGCGCACGGTGCTGATCACCGGGGCGTCCTCGGGGATCGGCCTGGCCACCGCCCATGCCGTCGCCCGTCGTGGCGCGATCGTGCTGATGATCGCCCGTGGCGTCGAAGACCTCACGGCCGCAGCGGAATCCGTGCAGGCCGAGGGCGGCACCGCCTTCGCCTACCCCTGCGACATCACCGATGCGGAGTCTGTCGACCTGCTCGTGAAGACCGTGCTGACCGAACACCACCACGTCGACTACCTGATCAACAACGCGGGCCGCTCCATCCGCCGCTCGGTGGCCAACTCGGTGGACCGCATGCACGACTTCGAACGCACCATGGCGGTCAACTACTTCGGTGCCGTCCGCCTCATCCTGGGGTTGCTCCCGTCGATGCGCGAACGCCACTTCGGCCATATCGTCAACATCTCCTCCATCGCCGTGCAGACCAAGGTCCCCCGCTTCGCCGCCTACGCGGCGAGCAAGTCCGCACTGGACAACTTCAGCGATATCGCCGCGGTCGAAAACCAGGGCGACGGAGTCACTTTCACCTCTATCCGGATGCCACTGGTCCGTACTCCGATGATCGCTCCGACCGAGATCTACCGATCCCTGCCGTTGCCGGACCCGGACCGGGCAGCCGAGATCGTGGTCCGTGCGCTACTGGAACGCCCCGATCGCATCGACACCCCCGTGGGCACCTTCGCCCAGGCGGTCGAGATGTTCCTCCCGTCGCTCAAGCGCACGATCCTGCACACCGGCTTCCGCTTCTTCGGTGAATCCACCGCGGCACAAGGCAAGTCGACTCCGCAGGTGGTCACCGAGCCCGCCGAACCGACACGCAACGCCCTCACCGTGCTCGGGCCCGTCCTGGCGCCACTGATGGTGATGCCGCAGTCCGCGGCCCGGATGAGCCGGGTGCTTCCCGGCGTGCACTGGTGACACAACACTGAACGGCCGGCCGGTCACGACGCTTGTCGTGACCGGCCGGTGCTGTTCATCGCAGGGAGGTGCTCGCCCAGGCCGCGAGAGTTGTCGGCGTGGTGGTGAGCACTGTGCGCGGGTTCTCCGGGACGAAACCCGAACTCAGTCCCGCAGACATCCCCGCGATGCCGTCGATCTGCCCCTGCCCGAGCCCGGCCGATCGCAGTGCGTCGCGGAACTCGTCGTCGGCGAGGTGGATCGGGGTGACCGCATGCCCCAGCTGCCGACCGAGAATCTCGGCGACCTCGGTGAAAGTCAGATCCCGCGGTCCGTGCACCCCTTGGACGACACGCCCCGACCACGCGTCCGACAGGAGCCGGGCGGCAGCGACTTCACCGATGTCGCGCGGGTCCACCCAGGCCATCGCATGGTCCAACGGCCACGGTGTGGACAGCGTGCCTGCCCGGATCTCGTCGAGCTGGGTCAGCAGGTTGGTGAAGAAGTAGCCGCATCGCAGGTGGGTCACATTCGCGCCGGTCGCGTCGAGCAATTCCTCGGTTCGCGCCAACCCGTCGATCTCGCCGGCTCCACCCCGCTTCTCCGCGCCCCCGCTGCTGAGAAACACCGTCGCCTCGATCCCGTTCTCCACGACAGCGCGCGCCGCCGAAGCCCCCATCCGCGCGTATCCCGCCACCGGATCACCGTCCACGAGGGCAGGCGGGTCGACCCAGAACAACCGATCAGCACCTTCGGTAGCGCGCACCACCGCATCCGCGTCCCCCTGATCGACCTGCGCGATATCGACCGATCCCCGCATGGCGGGTTCGAGCCGTCCCGGATCGCGCATCAGCACGGTGGGCCGAACCCCTGCTTGCACCAGCAACTGCACCACCCGAGCACCCACGTGCCCCATCGGCGTCGTGACGACAATCCGCGTTTCACCCTGTCGAAGTCCCATAAACCCCACGGTAGAACCCAACGCGGCCAATTCCTGACCGCGATAGCCCACGAATCAGGAGGGCTACACTCGTTTTCTACGGTGACCCTCGGGTAGATCGGAGTCGACATGTCGAAGTTGCTGAACTCCTTGTCCGAAGATGAGTACGTCCTGATTCGCAGTACAAAGAAACCGCAAATGGTCGATCTCGACGAAGAGGCGCTGATCCGGCTGCATACCCGGGTACGACGTGCGCGCAACAAATTCGTCAAGTTGTATCGCCAATCCGGTGCGGCGAAGGTCGAAACCAAAGGCGCGCGCGGCGCCGGAAAATCGGCGAACACCCGCAACGCAGGCAAAGCGGAAGTCTTCGAAGGCGCGCTCAGCAGGGTGAGCCGCCAGTTGGCCACGGCCTCGAAGCGAAATGCCCGAAAGCTGAAGGACGAAAGACTCGCCCGAGCCCGCAAGGACGCGCCATCGTTCAGCGACATCGACACCGGCGACGGGAAGGTGCGCTCCGCGGGGAAGACGCGCACCGATGCCACCCGCGAGTCCTCCGGCCGAAAGAAGTACGAGGCCTCGAGCATCGCCGCGGGGGCACGGCGCCAAGCCAAGAAGGACGGGCGCTAGCCGTCTAGGCCATCAGTTCGCTCCGTACTTCGCCAGGACCTTCGCCCGCTTGCCGGGCTGGATATTCACCCGGGTGATGTCGCCGCTGTAGTGGGCCAGGACGCGATGGTCCATCACCTTGCGCCACAGCGGAGTCACATACGCCAGGCCGATCAGGCTCGCGTAGCCGCTCGGCAGCTCGGGCGCGCCGTCCATGCTTCGCAGGATCTGGTACCGGCGAGTGGGGTTGGCGTGGTGGTCGCTGTGCCGCTGCAGGTGGTAGAGAAAAATATTGGTGACGATGTGGTCGGAGTTCCAGCTGTGCTCGGGGGTGCAGCGCTCGTAGCGGCCCGAGGCGGTCTTCTGTCGCAGCAGACCGTAGTGCTCGAGGTAGTTCACGGTCTCCAGCAGGGAGAACCCGTAGATCGCCTGGATCAGCAGGAACGGCAGAATCGACGGACCGAACACCGCGACCAGCGCCACCCACAGCACGACCGACATGAGCCAGGCGTTGAGCACGTCGTTGCGCAGCGAGAACGGGCTCTTGTCGAGCCGCCGCAGACGTGCGCTTTCCAGCTCCCACGAGGACTTCAGGCTGCCCCATACGCTGCGTGGCAGGAAGGTCCAGAACGACTCGCCGAACCGGGCACTGGCCGGATCCTCCGGCGTCGCGACACGCACGTGATGGCCGCGGTTGTGCTCGATGTAGAAGTGTCCGTACAGGGTCTGGGCCAGGGTGATCTTCGACAGCCACCGCTCGAGTTCGTCCTTCTTGTGGCCGAGTTCGTGCGCGGTGTTGATGCCGATGCCGCCCATCGCGCCGATGGTGAAGGCCAGGCCGATCTTGGAGATCAGGCCGAGTCCGCCGTCGATGCCGAGCCAGGACAGGCTGTCCGCGGTCCACAGATAACAGGCGAGCACCAGGCTGAACAGCTGCAGCGGGATGTAGGCGTAGGTGCAGTAGCGGTAGTACTTGTCGTTCTCCAGCTGCTCCATCACCTCCTCGGGCGGGTTCTCGCCGTCGGGCCCGAAGAACCGGTCCAGGATCGGTAGCAGGACGTACAACAGGATCGGCCCGAGCCACCACCACACGGGCGCGGCGACCTGCCAGCCCAGCTGGTTGAAGACCCACACGAAACCGCAGGCCAGCACCGTCGCGCTGGGCGCGATGAGGCCGAACAGCCACAGGTAGCGCTTGGGATCTCGCCAGTGCGGCGGTGCGGCGGACGCTTCGTGGTCGCCGATTCGAGATGTCGTCATTGTCATTCTCCTGATCACCGGGACTCCGGACACCTACTCGCTCGAAGTCGCCTTCGTTTACACATTAGCTCGTAGTGTTCTAATTGGATACATAATGACGCTTATTGTCAACGATCGAGCACATCGGCTAACACATGTAAGATGATCACGTGGCCGAACCACCGAACTTTCAGGCAGAAATGCGCCAACTGCTGCGCGACCGAATGATCGACGCCGCGCGCACGATGGTCGTCACCGAGGGCTGGGGCGCGGTCAACATGTCGCGGGTAGCCAAGGAGGTCGGCATCAGCAGGCCGGTCCTCTACAAGGAGATCGGCACCAAGCAGGCACTCGCGGATGCCCTCATCGAGCGCGAGACCGGCATCTACCTGACCGGGATCGCCGAGACGCTGGCCGAACATCCGGCCGATCCGCTCGCGGGCATGACAGCGGCCGCCGAGTACACGCTGCGCACGGCAGGCGACAACACCCTGATCAAGGCCGTGCTCTCGGCTCGCCAGGACGGCGACACCGCCCTGCTGCCCGCCCTGGTGAGCGACCCCGAACCGGTACTCGGCCGGGCGGTGGCCGCACTCACCGCCACGGTGCGCGAGCAGTACGAATTCGCCGCCATGACCGACGACGAGCTGATCTCGATCGTGGAGATCATGGTCCGGCTCACGCTGAGTCACCTGTTCCAGCCGACGGGAAGCGCCGATCGCGCGGTGGCGCAGATCGGCGCTGTCCTGTCCGGGGTCATGCCCGCCGTCTGAGGCGGCTCACAACCGCGCGTTCACCTGTCCGGCCGCGGCTGCGAATGCCCACTCGTATCTGCCGTGTGCGGCCGGGAAGATCCCGCCCGCGCAGACCGGATCGCCTGCGGCGCAATAGTTCGCGGTGCGGTCGGCGTACAACGGTGCGACCGGCACGCCGACGAGTCGCAGTGGGTCGCCGAACAGCAGAACCGCGACGACGCGCGAGGACAGCTCGGGGGGCAATACCCACGCACCGGGCAGCCACACGGAGCCGAGAGTGCCGTGGGTGACCACCGCGCCCTGGGAGTAGCCGACGAGGACGAAGCGCTGATCGGGGCAGGCAGCGGCCTGGTCGATCACATGGCTGGTCATCGCTCGAGTGCCGTCGATCATCGAGGTCGGGACCAGCAGGTCGGCTGGGTACTCGACGCGATGGGCGGTCGTATCCACCGGTAGTTGCGCGCTCAGGGCCGCGTAGAGCGGGTCGCCGATCACGGCTCCCAGATAGCCGGGTTCCTGTGTGCCACGGGCGACAACGATATCGAGCGTGGCGCAATTCTGCGCCCACGCTGTCAATCCCGGGGACATCGCCGTCCCGATTCCCGCAGCCAGTAGCAACACCGACAGCGCTCGCGCTGTCTGCCTCGCGACGATACGAATTGCCTTCCGATTGGTCATCGTGCCCACCCACTCACGCCGTTGTGAGAAATAGAGAAAGAGCGGTTCGCCTCCTGCCCCAACAGCATTCGGCGTGCTCAGTGGTGGAATACCCGTTGACCTGCATCTTCATGGCGCGAAATCGGCATCGGCTGCGCCACGGTTATATCTCGGATCGCCTGCGGCACAACACCGCTGCCGATTGTCAGTGCTTCTTGGGCTTCTTCTTGTACTTCGGCTTGTCGTGGTCGGGCTCCCACTCGTAGCCCGCGACACCACGTTCGCAATAGGAGTCCGCGACGAGAACGTCGCCCTGATCGCGCTCACACCAGCGCGTCTTCGAGCAGGACGTGGAGCCGAGGCCGGCCACGACGGCGAGGGTGAGGACGGCAGCGCCGGTACGGGTTCGGACGTTCATGAACTTGTCGAGCCTTTCATCGAATGGAATATCGCTGGTCAGGGTGTTTTCCAGGACTTTTCCCCGCCCGCCGACGAACCAATGCTACGTTCCAGGCATGCCGAGCACAGCGTCTGAGCCCACCGAAGATTTCACCCCCGACGCGATTGTCGTCGGCGCCGGACTGGCGGGCCTGGTCGCCACCCACGAATTGGTGCTCGCCGGACGCAAGGTACTGGTCCTCGATCAGGAGAACCGCGCCAATCTCGGCGGGCAGGCGTTCTGGTCGCTGGGTGGGTTGTTCGTTGTCGACAGCCCGGAACAGCGCAGGATGGGCATCAAGGACTCTTACGAACTGGCACTGCAGGATTGGCTGGGTTCGGCCGGTTTCGACCGCGAGGACGAGGATCGGATGGGCCGCGAGTGGGCGAAGGCCTACGTGCGCTTCGCCACCGACGAGAAGCGAGATTACCTGCACGCCTTGGGTTTGCGCTTCACCCCGCTGGTCGGCTGGGCCGAGCGGGGCGGCGGCCTCGCCGGCGGACACGGCAACTCGGTGCCACGATTCCATCTCACCTGGGGCACCGGGCCCGAGGTGCTTCGCGTCTTCCGGGATCCGGTCTTGGACGGTGAGGCAAAAGGATTGGTGCGCTTCGCCTTCCGGCACCGCGTCGACGAGCTGATCGTCGAAGACGGCGCCGTGACCGGAGTCAGCGGCAGTGTTCTCGCACCCTCCGACACCGACCGAGGCCAGGCGTCGAACCGGAATGTGGCGGGCGAGTTCAGCTTCGCGGCACCGGCGGTTCTGGTGAGTTCGGGCGGCATCGGCCATGCCCACGACCTCATCCGCCGCAACTGGCCCACCGAACGTCTCGGCCCGTGCCCGGAGACCATGATCTCCGGCGTCCCCGCCTACGTGGACGGCCGGATGCTCGCCATCTCCGAGCAGGCGGGCGCGGCGCTGGTCAACCGCGACCGGATGTGGCACTACACCGAAGGCATCAACAACTGGGATCCGATCTGGCCCGACCACGCCATTCGCATCATTCCCGGCCCGTCGTCGCTGTGGTTCGACGCGAACGGAAACCGGATGCCCGCACCGTGTTTCCCCGGTTTCGACACCAACGAGACCATGCGCCAGATCCTGTCGACCGGCTACGACTACTCGTGGTTCGTCCTGAACCAGTCGATCATCGAGAAGGAGTTCGCGCTGTCGGGTTCGGAACAGAATCCCGACATCACCGGCAAGGACTTGAAGTTCACCGTGCGCAGCAGGCTCGCCAAGGGCGCGCCGGGCCCGGTGGAAGCATTCAAGCAGCACGGTGTCGACTTCGTGGTCGCCGATTCGCTGGCCGAGCTCGTCGACGGCATGAACGAGATCGCGCGCGGGCCGAAGCTCGACGTCGCCACCCTCGAACACCAGATCGTGGGCCGGGACCGCGAAGTCGCGAACTCGTTCTCCAAGGACGCGCAGGTGATCGCGATCAACAACGCCCGCAAGTTCCTCGGCGACAAGGTCCGCGTCGTCAAACCGCACCGCATTCTCGATCCCGCCCACGGCCCGCTGATCGCGGTACGCCTCAATGTGCTGACCCGCAAGACCCTGGGCGGACTGCAGACCGACCTGGATTCGCAGGTGCTTCGCCCGGACGGCTCGGTGTTCCCCGGTCTGTACTCCGCCGGTGAGGTCGCCGGATTCGGCGGCGGCGGCGTGCACGGGTACAACGCGCTGGAGGGCACGTTCCTCGGCGGGTGCATCTTCTCCGGTCGGGCGGCCGGTCGGGCGATCGCGCGGCGCGAGTCCTAGTGCGGGTGCCGGGGGGCCAGGGTGCGTGAGGCTTCCTTGGCCACCTCGGCGAGCGCGCGAGCCAGCCGTGCGGTGTCGAGTGCCGTGCGCTCGCCCTTGACCGTCCCCGACAGCGAGATCGCCGCCACCGCGACGCTACGGCCTCGGATCGGCACCGCCACGCAGCCGACGCCCGGGAGCGATTCCTCGGTGTCGACGGCCACGCCCTGACGGTTGCGGATGCGGGCGAGTTCGCGGTGCAGTTCGGCCCGGTCGACGATCGTGCGCGCGGTCCGCGCCACGGCGTTGCCACGCAGTGAGGCTTCCGCGATGCCGGGCTCCAACGTGGCCAGCAACGCCTTACCGACCGCCGTGGAGTGCGCGGGCAACCTGCCCCCGACGCGGGTCGGGATGACCACCCCGCCCCGGCCACCCGAACGATCGAGGAACAAGACCTCGCGCCCGTCCAGCACCGCGAGGTGGCCGACCAGCCCGGTGCGCTGACTGAGTTCGTAGAGCAGCGGCCCTACCACCTCGCGCAGTTCGTTCTGCTCGGCCGCGAGCCCGCCGAGTTCGAGCACCCGCAGACCCAGCCGGTAGCCGCCGGGTGTGTGCGCGAGCCAGCGCAGCCGGATCATCTGGTCGAGGATGCGATGCACGGTCGAGCGCGGCAGCCCGGTGCGTTCGGCGAGCCCGAGCAGCGTCAGGGTGGGGGTGGCGGAGTCGAACGCGTCCAGAATGAGCGTCATCCGCTCGATCATCGACGTCGGCGGTGTTCCGGTCGCCCGGCCCGATCCGGACCACAGGCTTTCCGGCGCCGGCTCGGTCACGATCTCGACCGTCATTTGATCCAACCTCCACAGTGCGTAGCCATAACAGACTAGAGCCGTCAGCTCCGCTCACGCACTATTTCGCCCCGAACTCGGGCCGATGCCGGACTGATCGGCGTCACGTGGCGCGGGCGAGGCACTACTGCGGACCCTCCACCTGTGACGATGCGGCGTCGGCGGGAAGTCCCACCACCGCGCCGCGGGCGATTTCGAGACGGGCAGCCCGGTCGACGAGGAGTTCGCCGGGGCCCGACGGTGGGGTGTTGCGGCGCCAGATGGCGCGGAATTTGCGAGTCAGGCGGGCCGAGTCGGCCGAAGGGACCTCCACCAGGGTGCCGGTGACGAGGTCCGGTGCGGCGATCAAGCGGCTCAGGACCGCGGGAGCCATGCCCGTTCGGGCCGCGGCCACGATCGCGCCGGTCGAGCCGAGTTCGGCCGCCGGGCCCGTGGGTGGGGCCGCGGTGGCCAGGAGGTCCCAGACGGTGTCGCGGGTGCCAGAGCCGGGTTCGCGCCACAGCAGGGCGGTGCCTGCCAGCTCGGTCAGCGTGACCGGAGTCTTGCGCTGCGCCCATGGATGATTCGGCGCCACAACGACGACCAGGTCGTCGGCGCCGAGCACTCGGCTGCCGAGTCCGGCCGGTGGATGCGGGCCTTCCACGAATCCGAGATCGGCCGTGCCGTCCCGCACGAGGCCCGCGACCTGTGTCGAGTTCTCGACTTCGAGCGAGATCACGACTTCGGGGTGATCGGCGCGCAGGGCGGCGAGCCAATGGGGGATGCGGTGGTCGGCGATGGTCTTGGAGGCGGCGATGCGCAGGCGTGGGGCCTGTGCGGCGCGGAGCCGGGCGACATCGTCTACGAGGTCTTCGACGGCGGCCAGGACGGTGCGCGCGTGGGCGACGACGGCGCGACCCGCGTCGGTGAGTTCGGAACCGGTCGGCGCACGGTCGAGCAGCTTCACGTGCATGCGCCGTTCCAGCGCGCTGATGCGCATGCTCGCGGCGGGCTGGCTGACCCCGTGTCTGCGCGCGGCGGCACCCAGGCTGCCCAGCTCGGCCACCGACACGAGGAGATCGAGGACCTCCAGGTCGGGGGTTCCGGGTGGCAGCGTCATGGCCCGATTATGGGTGACCGGCGGCGCGCCACCACATCAGGCACCGTCGCCGCCGTGATCCGGGCCGAATCGGCGGCGCAGCTTCTTGGCCACCCCGTAGAGAGCGAACACCGGTTTGAGCGGCATCCATTCGCCGAATCGGTACTCCTGTCCGGGGACGAGTCGGACGGCCAGTTCCGGGCTCTGTTCTGTGAGATAGTCGCGGGCGGTCTCGGCGTGGGTGGGCAGTGAGACGATCTTGATCCGGTCGACGTCCTTCAGGTACGGAATCGCGAAAGCGATGTTCTCCCAAGTGGATCGGCTCGATTCCTCCAGGACCAGTTCGCCCTCGTAGCCACAGGTTTCCACGGCGTAGCGCCCCATCAGCGCCGCCTCGGTCTCCGGACCCGCGCAGGCGCCCCCGCACAGCACGAGGCGGGTCTCGGTCGCACGCGGATCGATGGATCGCAGACCGGCGCGCACTCGCCACCGGTTCATGCCGTTGGCGCGCGAACCGGTGTTGCGGTACCCGAGGACCACGACTGCTTCCGACCCTGAGCGTGGCGGGCCGACGCCCCGACGAGAGGCGCGCCGATTCGCCCATTCACCCCACAGCATCAATCCGACACCGGTGGCGACAGTCAGCCGGGTTCGTTTCCGCACGTCTCCAGGAAACCACACACCCCATCGGCAGGGCCATAAGCGCAAATTATGACCACCTGCGAATTCGGGCTCTACCTCGGAGTCCTCGGTGGCGCGAGGGTGAAGGAGTGAACCGCGTACCCGCTCTCGCTCCCGGCCTGATCCTGGCCGCACTCCTGGCTACTGTGGCCACGCCATTCGGCAAGGCGCTGCCGATGATCGGCACGCCGGTGCTCGCGCTCGGCGCGGGCGCCGTCGCCGGGATGGTGCTGCGACGCAAGGACGTGACGGGCGAGACGTTCGGCCCCGGGCTCGATGTCGCCCGCCAGCGCTTGCTCGGGCTGGCGATCGTGCTGCTGGGACTCGGCCTGCCGCTGGGGTCGGTCATGGGTGTGGGGCGCGAGACGGCGGTAGTGCTGATCGGGACGCTGCTCGTCGGCGGGGTGGCGGCGTTCTTCGTCGGACGGATGCTGGCGGTGGACAAGGAGTCGGCGACCCTCATCGCCGTGGGCACCACCATCTGCGGCGCGTCCGCGATCGCCGCGGCCACCGCGGTCCTGCGGCCCGACAAGCAACGGGTCGCCTACGCCCTGTGCACCATCTTCATCTTCAATGTCACGGCGGTGCTGGTGTATCCGCCGATGGGCCGCGCTCTTGGCCTGTCGCAGGAGGCCTTCGGACTGTGGGCGGGTACCGCGATCAACGACACGTCGTCGGTGTTGGCCGCGGGCGTCATCTTCGGCGCGGGCGCGGCCCAGTTCGCGGTGATCGTGAAAATGGTGCGCAGTCTCGCCATCATCCCGCTCTGCGTCGGCCTGCACGTCGGCCGCCGCCACATCGCCGAGGTGACCGATCTACCTCAGCCCTCTCTGCGTCAAGCGGTCCCGCTCTTCGTGATCCTGTTCCTGGCCGCCTCCGTCATGGCGGGCCTCGGCATCGTCCCGGCCGAACTGACCGCGCCGCTCGCCGACCTCAGCGCCTGGCTCATCGCCGCCGTCCTCGCCGCCATCGGCACCTCCCTGAGCCTCGCCCGCCTGCGCACCGCAGGTCCGCGCCCGCTGATCCTCGGCGGCACCCTCGGCCTGATCCTCGGCACCACCAGCCTCGGCCTCATGTACCTGACCGGTTGGTGCTGACAGCAACTGCCCAGCAGACGACTACGACGGCCTCTCGCTCCTGAGCCGCACGGTCGCGCGCGGCTAGGATTGCTGGACATCACATGTCGGCGCGGACAGGAGGATGTCATGAACAGCGTTTGCCGGATCATCGCCACCGCGGGTGCCGCCGCGGCATTGACCCTGGCCACCGCGGGTGTCGCAGCGGCGGAGGAAGCCGAGCCGCCTTCGTCGCCGTTGGTCGAGTACATCGAGTCGTGGCCGCCCGCCCCCGAGGGGTGCAATACGATCTGGGACCCGATCGAGAATGCCGTCGAGGACTCGGTTCCGCCCCAGTACGAGGCGGAGTTCGACGCGTTCGACGACTGGTGCGAGGGCGACGCGGACTGATTCGCCCGGCGACGCGGGGCAGCCGCTGGCGCGACCGCCCCGATAGACCTATCCCGTCGCGTTGACGGCGTTCATCACCGCTTCCAGCGAGGCCGCCACGACCGAGGTGTCGCGCCCGAACGCCCACCCGGTGCGGTCGGCCGCTCGGTATTCGACGTAGCTCACGGCAGTGCTATCGGCACCTTTGTCTACCGAATGTTGGGTCAGGCCGAGGATCTCGATGGGGTGTCCCGCCGCGGCGAGGGCGGCGGTCAGTGCCTCGACCGGGCCCACGCTGTGGTGTACCGAGCGCCGTTCGTCGCCGTGCGCGTCGAGGACGATCTCGGTGGTGCCGTCGGCGATCTCCCATCGCACCAGCGTGATTCGGTGTTCGGGGGCGGTGTAGGCCTGCTCGAACAGCGTGAACAGTTCCTTGGCGGTGATTTCCGCGCCGGTCTCGTCGGCGTGTTCTTGGACCCGCTTCGCCAGGTCGATCTGCAGACGGCGTGGCAGGTCCAGCCCGTATTCGGTGTGCAGCAGATAGGCGATGCCGCCTTTGCCGGACTGTGAGTTGACCCGGATCACGGCGTCGTAGGAGCGGCCGAGGTCGGCGGGGTCGATCGGCAGATACGGCACCTGCCACTGCGATTCGCGTTCGGGGATGCCCTCGGTGGCCGCCCGACGGCGGTGCTCGGCCATGCCCTTGCCGATCGCGTCCTGGTGGGTGCCGGAGAACGCGGTGTGGACGAGATCGCCTACGTACGGGTGCCTTTCGTGGACGGGCAGGCGGGTGCAGTGCTCGACGGTGCGGCGGATCTCGTCGATATCGGAGAAGTCGATCATCGGGTCCACGCCCTGGGCGTGCAGGTTCAGGGCCAGGGTGGCGATGTCGACGTTGCCGGTGCGTTCGCCGTTGCCGAAGACGCAGCCCTCCACGCGTTGCGCGCCTGCCAGTACGGCCAGTTCGGCGCAGGCGATGCCGGTCCCCCGGTCGTTGTGCGGGTGCACCGACAAGATCACGCCGTCGCGGCGAGCCAGGTTGCGGTGCATGTATTCGATCTGGTCGGCATAGATGTTCGGGGTCGCGACCTCCACTGTCGCAGGCAGATTCAGTGTCACCGGCCGCTGCGGGGTCGCCTGCCACAGCTCGGTGACGGCGTCGCAGATCTCGAGGGCGAAATCCGGTTCGGTCAGGTTGAACACTTCCGGCGAGAACTGGAACCGCACGTTCGGCAGCTCGCCGGCCAGTTCCAGGACGTCGCGAGCACCGGCGACGATCAACTCGCGCAGTTGCGCGCGATCCTTGCCGAGAACCACCGAACGCCAGACCGGCGCGGTAGCGGTGTACAGGTGGATCACCACCTCGTTGGCGATACCGCGCACCGACTCGACGGTCCGTTCGATCAGGTCACGACGCGCCGGGGTGAACACGACGATGGCCACGTCCGGCGGGGCGAGCGGGGTGTCGGCCAGCAGTCGCACGAAATCGAAGTCGGTCTGCGAGGCGGACGGGTAGCCGACCTCGATCTCCTTGTAGCCCATGGCGATCAGCAGTTCGAAGAACCGGCGTTTGCGCGCCGGGTCCATCGGTTCGGCCAGCGCCTGGTTGCCGTCACGCAGGTCGACGGGGACCCACAGGGGCGCGGTGGTCATCCTCGCGTCGGGCCAGCCGCGGTGCCCGACGGGGACATCCACCCGCCGATGGACATCGCGGTATCGATACGACGGCATCGCCGAGTGGCGCTGCCGGTTCCACGCGGGCGCGCCGTCGGCGACAGCGCCCGAGGGGGTGGTCAGGGTGGGGAATTCGGTCATGACTTGCTCTGCTTCCTGGCCACGACGGGCCACGAGACGACGGCGACCGGCCACGACTGAGCCCCACGGCGGGGCGGCCGGTCGGTCAGGCCCCGCCGTGGCGGCCGAGAAGAAGCGCGGTGTTGGTCATGATGGGTACACTTCTACCACAACTCCTCAGACAAGTAGAGAGGTTTATCGGTGGTATCGCAGGTACGACGTCAGCCGTTGGCCGCACAAGCGGCTGAACTCCTGCTCGCGCGGATCCGTGCGGGGGAATGGCCGTTGGGTCATCGGTTACCGGGCGAGACGCTGCTCGCCGCCCAGTTGGGGGTCGGCCGCTCGACCTTGCGCGAGGCGATCCGGGAACTCGCGGGCAAAGGCGTGCTCGACAGCAGACAGGGGTCCGGGGTGTTCGTCACCGCACTCGACGTGTCCGAGGACTGGGATGTCGTGCTGCGTGGCGCCACCATCGCCGCGGTGATCGAGGCGCGCATCGCGATCGAAGCCGAAGCCGCCGCCCTCGCCGCGCACCGACGAACGCCCGCTGACCTGCGGGCCATCCGGCGCGCCCTGGCGGGTCGCCGCGCCGGGGGCCAGAGCGTCGCCGCTCACGTCGACGCCGACATGGCCTTCCATCGCGCGGTCATCGTCGCCGCGCACAACGACGTACTCACCCAACTGTTCGACAGCTTTCTCCCGCGCCTGCGCCTGGCCATGATCGACATGCTCGAACTGCGCCCGGTTCGCTCCGAGCAGGCCGACCACTGCGCGCACGAGCAGCTGACCCAGGCGATCGCCGACCGGAACCCCACTGCCGCCGCGGAATTCAGCCGCACCCACCTGTCCGCCTTGAAGGAGGCCTTCACATGACCGGCGCTCCGGTGATCGAACTCGACGAGGTGACCTTCCGTCGCGACGGCAAGAAGATCATCAACGGCATCTCGCTGACCGTGCGTGCCGGTGAGCACTGGGCACTGCTCGGACCCAACGGCGCGGGCAAGAGCACGCTGCTCGGATTCTGCGGCGCGGTCACCTTCCCCACGACCGGGGCCGTGCGGGTGCTCGGCGAACAGTTCGGCCGGGTGGAGTTGGCTCGGCTGCGCCGCTCGATCGGCCACGTCAACCCGCGTCATCCCCTGCGCTACGCGCTCACCGTGCGTGAGGTCGTCCTCACCGGCGTCACCGGCACGATCGATACGCCCATGCGCTGGTCACCGTCCGCCGACGACCTCGCCCGCGCCGATGCGATCATCGACACCCTCGGTCTGTCCGGCAAGGCCGACGACATCTGGCCCACGTTGTCCCAGGGCGAGCGCGGCCGCACCCTGATCGCCCGCGCCCTGATCAGCGACCCCCTCGTCCTACTCCTGGACGAACCCTCCACCGGACTCGACCTGGCCGCCCGCGAACAACTGCTCACCACCATCGACACCCTCGATCACACCCACCCCGAGGTCGCCTCGATCCTGGTCACCCATCACCTCGAGGAACTCCCGAGCACCACCACCCACGCCCTGCTCATCGCCGACGGCCACACCGTCGCCGCGGGCCCGGCCACCGAGGTCATCACCACCGACCATGTCTCCACCGCCTTCGCCCACCCGATCGAAGTCCGCTACGACGGCCGCTGGAGCGCTCGCGCCCGCTGAGAACCCAGCGCCCATGCGGGCAGCGGTTCCCGCGCGGCGAGCCACTGCGCCGGAATTCCCCGAGTGCTACCGCGATTTCCGGTGCCGGTATGGGCTGCCACGATTCCGCCGACGATCGCGGCCGTGGTGTCGACGTCTCCGCCCGCCTCGACACAGGCGCACACCGCCGCCGGATAGTCGTACAGGTAGGTAGCGGCCACCCACAGGGTGAAGGGCACGGTGTCCTGAGCGCTGACCCGTGCGCCGTTGCCCAGTTCATAAGCTGCCTCGGCGACCGTTCGGCCGAGCAGCTGCCGGGCTCGACGCACACCCTGCGCGGTGCGCCCGTCGACCAGATATGGCTCCACGGCCAGCAGTAATTCAGCAGGCGTACAGCCCTTTTCGCGAGAGTCGGCGGCGTATGCGGCCGCGACCGCGACCGCCATCGCCCCCACGATCGCTTCCGGATGCCGATGGGTCAGCTCCGCGGACATCGCCGCCTGCGCCGCGGCCCGGTCCGGATCTCCGGCGAAATGCGCACCGAGCGGCGCCACCCGCATCGCGGCGCCGTTTCCCCACGATCCCCGCCCGTCGAACACCGCGCCCGCCGCTTCGGCCCACGGACGCCCGTCTCGAATCTCGTGCAGCACAACCACTGTGCCCGGACCGTAGCCGCGATACGGTTCGCAACGCTCGGCGAATGCGGCCGCGAGAGCATCGCGATCCACCCTGCCGCGGTCTCGGATCTCGGCGTACACCGAACACGCCATCTCGGTGTCGTCGGTCCATTGCCAGGGTGGCGCCGGTGGTCGTCCGGCAAGAAGATCGGGGATCGAGCGCCCGGGGACGAAGAATTGCGCGCCCAGCGCATCCCCCACGGACAAGCCTTCGAGGCTGTCGAAAGAGGGGTCGGAATTCAGCATGCTGGGCGCAATCATCGCCCACCACCAGCAGGCGTCGCAAGACGAACTCCGAGTCGCTACACCAACTCGACCTCGTCGAATCCGACAGTCAGCTTGTGCCGCCGCTCCCGCAGGACATTGCCTTCCCGGTGGACGGTCCCCTCCCCGAATTCGATGCGCAGCTGTGCCCGCCGCGCGTCGACCTCCCGGACGACACCGCAGATGCCGCTGAACGGGCCCGCCGGGAAATACACGACATCGCCCGGACCGTATTCGGTAATCCCCACGGCGCCACTGTAATTCACCTCAGCGCTACTTGCCGTTGTGCGATGGGCCAGAAGGCGGGCACACCGGTTCGTATAGCTTCCGAGCTGTCGGCGAATCCATCTTTTCGAGGTCGAGGAAGTAGCCACACTGCCACTTCTGCGACCGTCGCGCCTGTGCGTTCGCTACCTGTGACCACGGTGGGTAGACCCGGAACCCGCGCTTGCCGCCACGACCGGCGACCGACACGATCCCGTGTTCGACAAGTGCGCTCGTGGGAAACACGAACTGCCCGAAACGCGGTCCGGTGCGGGAGGTGATCACCAGCAGATCGACGCCGTCCTCGGCCGCGAACGGCTCCGTCGAACCGTCCTCGGCACGCCGCCACACGGAAACGAACAAACCGACCTTCGTCGGGGTCTGCTTGCCCACCCGGAACCTGACCGAACCACCACCCACATTCGAGACGACCGCGCCGTACTCGGCGTTGTCCACTTCGGGAACGGCGGCTGAAATGTTCAGTCCCAGAGCGCTGATGAGATTTCGCGCCTCGGCCACGTCAGGATGCACGGCCGTGGCCGGCCTACTGTTCACCGAGGTCGAAATCGAAGTCGGCGTCGAGGAGTTCGTCGGCGCGGGCCAGGGCTTGGTCCAGTTCGTCGGTGACCGAGTCCATCAGGGAGATGCCGTCGAGCATGTCGGTGAGTTCGGTGTGCAGAGCGTGGAGTTCGGCGATGGCGGGATCGACGGTGGTCCAGGCGACGGTGTCGGACCACCAGGTGTCGCGTTGGACCCAGGACCAGACGATGTCGCGGACCAGGAGGGCGTCGCTGGTGTACAGGTGGCGGTGGGTGGGGCCGGTGGTGTGTTCGAGTTCGTAGGTGCCATCGGGGAGGTAACGGGCCTGGATGTGGTCCGTGGGGGTCCGGGTGAGCAAGAGGAAGGGGTGTTCGGGCGCGAGATCGGTAGCGGTGAGACCCGGCCGGGCGGGATCGACGGGGTGCGGCGCGTCGGAGCCGTCACCGACGTGGACTACGACTTCGGGCTGGTCGTCGCGTTGGTCACCCATCGGGCCAGTGTGCCGGATCAGCGAGGGCTCCGAGCGGGCGGACCGATGAATCGGTGACGCGACACTTGAAATCGAGCTGCACCGCGATATGACGGCGGGTAGCCTCGCCTCGATGACGTGGAAAGCACCCGAACTCGAGCCGACCAGGACCCTGGTAGGCGCTGACGAACGGGCGATGTTGCAGTCCTGGTTGGACTTTCACCGCCAGACGTTGCTCGGCAAATGCGGTGGACTCGATGGCGAACAGCTCGCCACGCGGTCGGTGGAGCCGTCGACGCTGTCGCTGCTCGGGCTGGTCCGCCATCTCACCGAAGTGGAGCGGGGCTGGTTCCGGCTGTCCGCGGCGGGCCAGGAAGTCCAACCGGTGTACAGCACCGACGACGAGCCCGACGCCGATTTCGACAACCTCGCGTCGCTGCCGGCCGAGGAGGCCTTCGCTGCCTTCCACGCCGAGGTCGCCGCCTGTGACGCCGCCGTCGCCGATCTCTCCCTCGACCATGTGTTCCACGTTCCGTGGCGCAGCGACGACTACACCCTGCGCTGGGTGTACCTGCACATGATCGAGGAATACGCCCGCCACAACGGCCACGCCGACCTACTGCGCGAGCGGATCGACGGCGTCACCGGCAGCTTCTGAGTCAGATGGTTCCGGTCACGACGTCGGCGGTGAGCTGATCGAGATCGCCGATGACCGCGTCGGCCAGGGCGAGCACGTCGGGCCGCGGCGGGAATTCCGGGCGCGGCGCCGCGATCAGACGCATCCCGGCGCCGTGCGCGGAGAGCAGACCGTTGGTCGAATCCTCCACGGCCGTACAGTCTTTCGGGTCTACACCGAGACGCTGGGCGACGGTCAGGTAGACATCGGGTGCGGGCTTGCCGCGTCCGACCTCCTCGGTGGACAGCACCGTGGTGAACAGGTCGAGCAGGCCGGACTTCGCGAGCACCAGATCGATCACCGTGGCAGGCGAAGAGCTGGCCAGGCCGAGTTTCCAGCTTCCCGCGCACCGTTGGACCGCCTCGACCGCGCCGGGCAACAGCGGGACGTGATGGGCGTACTTGTCGGCCATCAGATCGATGACATCGGCAGCGACCTTGTCGGCCGGTTCGGCCACACCGAGATCATCGGCCAGATACGACGACCACTCGAGGGTGTTCATCCCCATCATCTTCTTCTGCGAATCCGGTTGCCACCGGCCACCTTTGAGGACCACATATTCGTGCCTGACCTGTTCCCAAATGGGTTCGGAATCGATCAGCACGCCATCCATGTCGAACACAACTGCCGCGATACCCATGCGCTCAGCCTTTCGCCGCTCACCCGGAGGGGGCACCACCGGTGGTGCGCCGACGCTCCGGTACGTAGGACCTACTCGGTGATCGGGACCCAGCCTAGTTGACCTGACACCGATCCCCGGCGCGAACATCCAGCTCGGCAGCGATAACGTGTTGCATATGGACGATACACAGGTCGGCAACTCGCTCCCGGACGAGAAGCATCACGAAGGTGGATTCCGGCCGGTCGCCGAGCTGATCCAGGCGCGGAAGAACCGCAGTGCCGACAACCCGGTGGGCGGACCGCACTACGGCGAGCTGATCGAACAGGTCCGCGTGCTGATGGACCGCGCGCGGCTGGTGAACCCGTCCGACGAGCTCGCCAAAGAGGCCATCGCGACCCTCGAGCAGCTCAATGCCCGCCTCGACGAGGCAGTGGTGGACGAGTGGTCCTCGCCCAGCTGGACCCGCACCGACCTGCCCGCGCGCGGCAACATCACCCTGCCGCCGTACACGGTCGTCAGCGGTGACAGCGACGGCGTGACCGCGAAGGTCACCTTCCGTAGCTTCCACCTGGGCGGCAACAACGCCGCCCACGGTGGGCACATCGCCCTCGCTTTCGACGACATCATCGGCATGACCGCCGCGCTGTCCACCAAGTCGGTGACCCGCACGGCCTCGCTCACCCTCGACTACCGCTCCATCACCCCGCTCAATCGCGAACTGACGGTGCGCGCGTGGACCGAGCGAGTCGAGGGCCGCAAGGTGTACCTACGGGCGACGATGCACGACGACGACCGCTTATGCGCCGAGGCCAAGGGGCTGTTCATCGTGCTCAATCCCGGCCAGCCATGAACCCTCGGCCGACATTGCGATCGACGTGATCGCAATGTCGGCCGCGCGCTCCGAGGTGGCGCAATAGCGGTTTCGCCGCCGATACCCGCAGGTCGCGCGAACCGCCACCCGGCGTAGAAACATCCCCTGAATTCACGTCGGAATCGCGAGGGGCCGAGTGCCGCGAAATCGCCGCTATCGTCGCTGTTCATGCAGGTCAGCGAGAAAACAGGGGCTTCCGAGCCCACCCCGATTCGCGGTCAGCGCGCCGATCGGGCGCGCCGGGTCGCCGATATCCTGCGCCACCAGATCCTGGCGGGCGCGGTGGCGGGCACGGTGCCCGGCGAGCAGGAACTCGCCGCCGAGCACGGCACCTCCCGCAACACTGTGCGCGAAGCGCTGGCGCTGCTGCGCGACGAGGGGCTCATCGATCGCGCCCCGAAACTCGGCACCCGAGTCGCCGCCCGCAAGTTCGACCACGGCCTCGACGCCCTGCTCGGCCTGCAGGAGACCCTCAAAGGACATGGCACCGTCCGCAACGAGGTCCGTGCGGCCACCACGATCACCGCTCCCCCGGCCGTCGCGCGCCGGCTCGAGCTGGCGCCCGGCGACAAAGTCGTCTACATCGAACGCCTGCGGTTTCTCGCCGATCTGCCGCTGAGCCTGGACCTCACCTACCTCGCGCCCGATATCGGCACCGAGCTGCTCACCCACGATCTCGAGACCACCGACGTGTTCGTGCTGCTCGAACAGATCACCGGCCAGTCGCTGGGCGCCGCCGATCTCGCACTAGAAGCCGTCGCGGCCGATCCACACACCGCGACCACGCTCGATACCCCGGCCGGTGCGCCGCTGCTCATGCTCGAACGACTCACCCACCTCGACGACGGCCGACCCGTCGATCTCGAATACATCCGCATGCGCGGTGACCGCATCACCATGCGCGGCAGCCTCACCCGCAGCACCCCCGAATGGAAGGTCCTGTAATGGCATTGGTCCCCCAGCGCGCCGACGTCCCGGTGACGATCGACGAATCGCTGTGCATCACCGGCTGCACCCTCTGCGTCGACATGTGTCCGCTCGATTCCCTTGCCATCCACGATGATTCGGGCAAGGCCTACATGCACGTCGACGAGTGCTGGTACTGCGGGCCGTGCGCGGCGCGCTGCCCCACCGGCGCCGTCACCGTCAACATGCCCTATCTGCTCCGCTGAAAACCGGGAACTCCACGCATGAAGATCACTCGATTCGCCCCTGTCGCACTGGCTCTCGCGCTCACCGCGGCCGGCTGCTCGCTCGAAAGTACCGACGCCGCACCGGCGGGCACCGTTAAGGTCGTCATCGGCTACCAGTCCAAGACCATCAATACCGTCACCGCGGGCACCCTGCTGAGAGCCCAGGGCTACCTGGAGCAGCGGCTACAGAAGATCACCGACGGTGGTGGCGCGAAGTACCAGGTGGAGTGGCAGGACTACGACACCGGCGCGCCGATCACCGCCCAGATGGTGGCCGAGAAGATCGACATCGGCTCCATGGGCGATTACCCGTTGCTGATCAACGGATCTCGCACGCAGGCCAATGACCGCGCACGCACCGAGCTGGTGTCGATCACCGGTTACAACCCCAAGGGCGCGCTGAACATGGTGGTGGTGCCCAATGATTCACCTGCTCGTTCGCTGACCGATCTGGCCGGGCAGAAGATCTCGGCCAGCGTGGGTTCGGCGGGCCACGGCACCCTGGTGCAGGCGCTGAGCCGGGCCGGAATCGACCCGGCCAAGGGTGTGGAGGTGCTCAACCAGCAGCCGCAGGTCGGGGCGTCCGCGCTGGAATCGCATCAGGTGGGCGCACTGTCGCAGTTCGTGGCGTGGCCGGGTCTGCTCGTGCAGCAGAACAAAGCCAAGCTGCTCTACGACGGCGCCGAACTGAATGTGCCGACTTTCCACGGCGTGGTGGCGCGCCGGACCTACGCGGCCGACCACCCGGAGGTGTTGCAGGCCTTCCTCGCGGCGCAGCTGGACGCGACCACGTTCCTCAACGAGAAGCCCTTCGAGGCAGCCGATCTCGTCGCCAAGGGGTCGGGCCTGCCGCAAGAGGTCGTCTATCTCTACAACGGCCCCGGCGGTACCAGTTTCGACACCACGCTCAAGGCGAACCTGATCGCGGCGTTCAAGGACGACGTGAACTACCTGAAGTCGATCGGAGATTTCGCCGATCTCGACATCGACGCCTTCGTCCAGGACGCGCCGCTGCGCAAGGCGTTCGCCGAGACCGGCCGTACCGACTACGACACCGCGCTGGCGTCGAGGGTCAACCCGAGCAAGGTGACCGGGACCGATCCGATCTGCGCTGTGGCGGTGAGTGATCCGGCACTGGCCGGCGAGGTCTGGGTCGACGGCGCCGACAAGCCCCAACCCGCCGCGAACCCCGGCTGCCTGTTGCGGGCGGTGCAGGCGGCGAAGGCGCTGGGCAAGACGATTCGCGCGGTGTATGTCCCCGATGCCGAACTGGGTACTCGCTGGTTCGCCGACAAGGCCATCTGGTTGCGCGAGGGCACGCAGTTCCTGCCGTTCACCACACAGGCAGCGGCCGACCGCTATCGGGGTACCCATCCCGCCGCCGCGCCGGTCTCCTATGAGCAGGCCGTCACGGAAGTCCGCGGATGAGCACGGTTTCCGGGCTGTCCGCCCCGACCGGGACCGGTGTCGACAGCACCGACACCGCCGCGCTGCGCGCCGACACCGCTCCCACCAGATCGGTGTGGGTGTCGCGGGTGATCCGAGTCGCCTCGGTGGCCGCGGCCGTCGGGCTGTGGCAGCTGCTCACCGCCGGCAATGTGCGCGCGGGGCTGCGCTTCGACACGCTGCCGACGGTGACCGAGATCGTCGCCGAGTTCGGTGAACATCTCGGGACCGGTCAGTACTACCTCGATGTGGCGCAGTCGCTGATCCGGATCGTCACCGGGTTCGGCCTGGCCGCGGTCGTCGGTGTGCTGGCGGGCATCGGACTCGGTCGGTCGCGCCTGCTGGCCGATGTGTTCGGCTCCCTGGCCGAGCTGATCCGACCGATTCCGGCGATCGCGCTGGTGCCGGTGGCGATCCTGCTGTTCCCCAGTGACGAATCCGGCATCGTGTTCATCACTTTCACCGCGTCGCTGTTCCCGGTGCTGGTGAGTACCAGGCATGCGACGCGGGCGCTGCCGACCATCTGGGAGGACGCCATCCGCACGCTGGGCGCCTCGCGGCGGGAGGTGCTGACCCGGGTCGTCGTGCCCGGCATCCTGCCCGGTGTGTTCAGCGGGCTGTCGGTGGGCATGGGCGTGGCCTGGATCTGCCTGATCTCCGCGGAGATGATCTCCGGGCGCCTCGGCATCGGCTATCGCACCTGGCAGTCCTACACCATCGTCGACTACCCGGCCGTGTTCGTCGGGATGATCACCATCGGCGTGCTCGGTTTCCTCACCTCCGGAATCGTCGAACTGGCAGGCCGTCGGGTAACCCGCTGGCTGCCGCGAGAGGTTGCCTCATGACCACGACCACCGCCGCGCCCGCAGTCTCGGTCGGCATGCGATTGGACCTCGAGTCCGTGCGGATCAGCTACGGCCGCAAAACCGTGGTGCACGACCTGGATCTGACGGTCGCGGCCGGGGAGATCCTGGTCCTGGTCGGCAAATCCGGCTGCGGCAAGTCGACGTTGCTGCGCGCCATCGCCGGGCTGCGCAAGCCCGCCGCCGGGGTGATCCGCGCCGACGAGGACACCGTGACCGGCCCCTCGGCCGATCGCGCGCTGGTGTTCCAGGACGACGCGCTGCTTCCGTGGCGTACCGCGCGCGCCAATATCGATCTGGCGCTGCGCCTTCGGGGAGTGTCACGCACCGAGCGGGCACAACGTTCGCAACGCTGGCTCGACGAGGTCGGGCTCAGCGGCTACGCCGACTATCTGCCGCGCGATCTGTCCGGCGGAATGCGCCAGCGAGTTCAGCTCGCCCGCAGCCTGGCCGGCTCGCCGCGCGCGGTGCTCATGGACGAGCCCTTCGGCGCGCTCGACAGCCAGACCCGCGCGGAGATGCAGCGGCTGCTCGTCGAAACCTGGCGCGCGCACCCGACCACGATCGTTTTCGTCACCCACGACCTCGACGAAGCCCTGCTGCTCGGCGATCGGATCGCCGTACTCGGCGCTGGTTCGCTGCGCGCGGTCGTCGAGGTACCCGACCCGCGCGAACCGGTGGACCGGAGCGCCCTGCGGGCCCGAATCCTGGAGTCTCTGTGAACATTCCCGAACTATCCGACCGTATCCGTCTCGACTGCGATGTGCTCGTCATCGGTGGTGGCACCGCGGGCACCATGGCCGCGCTCACCGCCGCCGAGTCCGGCGCGAACGTGCTGCTGCTCGAGAAGGCACATGTGCGGCATTCCGGGGCGCTGGCCATGGGCATGGACGGCGTGAACAACGCCGTTATCCCGGGTAAGGCCGAACCGGAGGACTACGTCGCCGAGATCACCCGCGCCAACGACGGCATCGTCGACCAGCGCACCGTGTACCAAACGGCCACACGGGGTTTCGCGATGGTGCAGCGGCTCGAGCGGTACGGGGTGAAGTTCGAGAAGGACGAGTACGGCGAGTACGCGGTGCGCCGGGTGCATCGGTCGGGGTCGTATGTGCTGCCGATGCCCGAGGGCAAGGACGTGAAGAAGGCGCTCTATCGCGTACTGCGCCAACGGAAGATGCGCGAGAAGATCCGCATCGAGAACCGGCTGATGCCGGTGCGGGTGCTCACCGCCGACGGACGTGCGGTGGGTGCGGCCGCGTTGAACACGCGCACCGGCGAATTCGTCGAGGTGGCCGCGAAAGCGGTGATTCTGGCGACGGGCCCGTGTGGTCGGCTCGGCCTGCCCGCGTCGGGCTATCTGTACGGCACCTACGAGAACCCCACCAACGCCGGTGACGGCTATTCGATGGCCTACCACGCCGGTGCGGAGCTCTCCGGTATCGAGTGCTTCCAGATCAACCCGTTGATCAAGGACTACAACGGTCCTGCCTGCGCGTATGTGGCCAACCCGTTCGGCGGCTATCAGGTCAACGCCGAGGGTGAGCGTTTCGTCGACTCCGACTACTGGTCCGGTCAGATGATGGCCGAGGTCAAGCAGGAGATCGAATCCGCGCGCGGGCCCATCTATCTCAAGGTCTCGCACCTGCCCGACGAGACGCTGTCGACCCTCGAATCGATCCTGCACACCACCGAGCGCCCCACCCGAGGAACCTTCCACGCCAATCGCGGACACGACTACCGCACCCACGATATCGAGATGCACATCTCCGAGATCGGTTTGTGCGGTGGACATTCCGCGTCCGGGGTGTGGGTGGACGAGAACGCGCGGACCACGGTGCCCGGCCTGTACGCGGCGGGCGACCTGGCGTGCGTGCCCCACAACTACATGATCGGCGCGTTCGTGTACGGCGATCTGGCCGGCGCCCACGCGGCGTCGACGCTGGACCGGCTCGACGCACCGGCCGACCTGCCCGAGGACCAGCTCGCCGAAGCCCACGAACTGATCTACCGGCCGTTGCGTCAGCCCGAGGGACCGCCGCAGCCACAGGTCGAATACAAGCTGCGCCGGTTCGTGAACGACTATGTGGCGCCCCCGAAGACGGCGGCCAAGCTGTCGATCGCCGTCGAGACCTTCGAGCGGATGCGCGCCGAGGTCGACGGCATCGGCGCGCAGACCCCGCACGAACTGATGCGGGCCGTCGAGGTGCAGTTCATCCGGGATTGCGCCGAAATGGCCTCGCGCAGTTCGCTGACCCGCACCGAGTCGCGGTGGGGTCTCTATCACGATCGCGCCGATCTGCCCGAGCGCGACGACGAGTCGTGGAACTTCCATCTGAACCTGCGCAAGACGGTCGACGGGGCGATGGAATTCGTCAAGCGCTCGGTGGCGCCGTACCTGGTGCCGGTGCCCGGTCTCGACGATGTGCCCTCGGCCGAGTCGATCGTCGAGGTGATCGCCCAGCCCGAACTGGTCGGGACGCGGGCGCCACAGCGCGAAGCCCCCGTGCGCGACGAGGTCGCGCCGGTATCGCCGTCCTCGCCTCGGCTGGTCACCCTGCTCGCACTGGATTCCCCTGCGGTCGAGGATGTTTCGAGCTACCTGACCGATCCCGATCCGGTGGTGCGCGTCGCGGCGCTGTCGGTGCTCACCGAGAACACCCCCGACGGATTCGCCGAGGAATTGGTGCGGGCGCTGGGCGATGAGGCGGCCTCGGTGCGCCGCGCGGCCACCGAGAGTCTGCGGGAACTGGTCGAGGTGCTCGCGGGGGCCGGTGCTCTGGGCGAGCATCTGGGCTCCCCCGATCCCCTGGTTCGCGCGACCGTCGTCGATCTGCTTCGTGCGCTGCGGGCCGGATCGGCACCGGATTACCGTGCGGCACTGGGTGACACAGATCATCGGGTCAGGATCGAGGCGGTGCGCGCACTGGTCTCGCTCGACGATGCCGACGCGGTGTCCTCGATCGCGGGCGATGTCAACCGTGAGGTGCGCATCGCGGTCGCGCACGGGCTCGCCTCGATCGGTGACGGCGGTGTCGAGGTGATCCGCGTGCTCGCCGGCGATCCCGATCCGCTGGTCCGCGCTGCCGCGCTCTCCGCGTATGCCGCGCTGGGCACCGCCGAGGAGGACGTCACCGAACTCGATGCGGCACTGCGACATTCCGCCTGGCAGGTGCGTGTCGGTGCGGCGCGCGGGCTGGCGGGTTCGACCCCGGAGGCGGGCGTGGCGCCGTTGGGCGAGGCGCTCACCGACCGTCACCTCGATGTGCGCAAGGCAGCGGTCTTGGCCCTGTCCACCTGGCCGAGCAGTGCCGCCGCCCTCGACGCGCTCGAGTCGGCGATCACCGATCCCGACGCCGACGTCCGTGCCTATGCCCGCCGTGCGGTGACCGCCGCGGGTCGCGACCCGGTCGACGCTGTTCGCGCCGGCGCGGCGCTGACCGAGACCAGCGCGTGATCGGTAACTCGTCGGGGCGTTGCCACAGCGCGGGTACGGCACGATCGTCGCTGCTCCGGTCGGGCGGCGCCGGGTCCGGGACACAGCGCCCGCACGCGAGCGAGCACTCCGATGGTCGGGCGTGCGCGACCCCCGATCCCGGTCGTCACAGCCCGGAGTTCGCGGACCCGTCGACGACGCTGTGTCACCGATCAGCGGGAAGCGCGCTCAGGATTATCACAGCTCGCCGTCGGTAGGCTGGCCCGATGAGTGCACTTCCAGCCACGTTGGTGAGGGTTACCGAGGATCTGGACGCGGTGACCACGGTCGGCCACGAGGACGACCCGGCCGATGCCGGGTCGTCGCGTGCCGACGTCGAGGCGATCTGGGCGTCGGTGCGCACGTGGTACGCGCTGGGCACGACACCGGCCATTCAGGTGTGTCTGCGACGCAACGGCGCGATCGTGCTCAACCGGACCATCGGTCACGGGTGGGGCAATGCCCCGAGCGACGGTCCCGACGCCGAGCTGATCCCGGCGACACCGCAGACACCGTTCTGCGGGTTCTCCACCGCGAAGGGCGTCGCTGCCACGGTGATGTTCATGCTCATCGAACAGGGCGCTTTCGCACTGAAAGACCCTGTGGCCGACTATATTCCCGAGTTCGCCGCCCACCGCAAGGGTGTGATCACCATCGGTGATGTGCTGTCGCATTCGGCGGGTATTCCGTTCATCACCGCACCGCACAGCGGAACCGCCGCGGTCCTCGATGAGGAACTCGCCCTCGCCGCCCTCACCGATCTGGTGCCGAGCTGGCCGCCCGGGCGTTTCCGCGTCTACCACGCGTTGACCAGCGGACTGATCCAACGACTGCTCGTCCAACGAGCCACCGGCAAGCGGATGCGCGAGCACCTCGCCGACCAGGTTCTCACACCGTTCGGCTTCCGCTGGAACAACTTCGGCGTCGATCCCGCCGATGTCGGCAAGGTCGTACCCAGCGTGAAGACCGGTCCGCCGCAGCCGCGGCTGGCCCGATTCCTGGCGAACAAGGCACTCGGCGGCCATATGGACAAGGCGTCGAAGGCGACCAACGACGCTTTCCTCGCCGCCGAACTCCCTTCGGGCAACCTGGTCACCACCGCCTACGAACTGTCGCGCTTCTACGAAATCCTCGCGCGCGGTGGAGAATTGGACGGAAGACGAATCATCGGGCCCGCCACGCTGCGCGCGGCGATCGCCCCCGGCGAGCGCATGCCCGGCCTGGCCGGTCGCGTCAGCCGCGCGGGATTCGAGCTCGGTGCCCGCCGATCGAAATTCGGCCGCGATACCGGTTCTCATTTCGGGCGGAGCGGGCTCACCACCCAGTACGGCTGGGCCGATCCCGATCGTGGCCTCTCCGGCGCCATCCTGACCAGCGGCAAGGCATCCACCGACCTCGAACGGCCGTGGCGACTGGTCGCCCAGATCTCCGACACGCTGCGCCCGCTGGCGCCCGCCGATCGGCTCTTTCATCCCTGATCGAACCGATCACGTCGGTCAGAAGAACGTTCCACTGAAGGGCAGGTTCGGCGTGGCGAACAGGTTGTCGACGGCGTCGACGGCGCCCTCGCGGTGCTCGACGACACGACCGGCGAAGGCGAGCCGGCGCCACGTCGACCCGCCGAGGTAGATCGCGCCGAGTGTGGCGACATCGACGCTGACATCGGCCGGGTCGTCGACCCTGGTGATCTTGTCCGCGTGGATCCGGTACCGGCCGGTGTTGGCGGTGCGGATCGGATCGTCGACCTCGATGATCACCGGCGGTCCGTCCCGGTAGGTGCGGCGGGCCAGCGCGGTGGGGACATCGACGAGTCGCAGCCAGGTCTCGTCGTGCACCCCGGCGACCTCGACCGCGCGTTCGTCGGCGAACAGGTGCCGCAGCGGCGCGTCCACCGGCGCGAAAGCGAAGGTCACCTTGTCGACGAGATCGACCGCGAGCAGGTGCCGGATCAGACCCAGGTAGGCCTGCGGGGTGGTCGCCACGAGGTCGTCGACGACGATCGTGCGTTCGCGACTGGTGAACCAGTTCGCGGTGTCGACCGGGTGGTAGCGCGCGAACCCGTCCTCGGCGCCGATCGGACCGTGCGTCACTGTGTACACCGGTTCGGCCGCGGTGCGTTCCTTGAGCTTCCACCAGTAATCGGGACGATCGATCGCACCGGTCCACGAGATCGCGGCACTGGCGTAGATCTGCGGGAACAGCTTCCACGCGTCGGCCGGTTCGACGAACCGCACCGGGCCGGACGGCGGCACCGTGTCGCGCAGGCGGGCTCGGCCGCGGCGAAGATCCAGGCGCGCGAAGGAACTCGCCACGCCGTAGCCGAAACGCTCGTAGATCGAGCCCTCGGACGCACGCAGGGTGGCCACCACTTCGCCACGCTCGGCGATGTCGTCGAGCTGTCGGCGCAGCAGGGCGGTGAGCACTCCTCGCCGGGTGTGCGTCGGCAGCACACCGACATGCGTCACCGCGGCATGGGCAACGCGCGCGCCGCCGGGGACGACCAGCCAGCTGGTGTAGGACTCCGCGGTGCCGACCAGCCGACCGTCGATGCGCACACCGAGCGTGCGGCCCGGTTCGGACAGGTGATCGCGATGCGGTGGCAGCGGTGGCAGTCCCACCATCGCCGCGCGGAACAGCGCACCCGCCGCGTGCAGATCGTCGTCGCCGTGAAGGGTGTCTACGTCAACAGCCATCCCCTCACTGTTCCCTATCCGGGGCAGTGCCTCTACTCGGGATCGACGAGAACAACGACGCCGGTCTGCGCGTCGAGCAGGTCGAGTGTGCGCGCGGCGGCGGTGTCGACGTGGATGCGGGGATGCGCCGGTGGGGTCGACTCGTAGTACGTTCCCGGACCGTAGAACTGGCCGTATCGCAGCACTACGCCGCCCACGGCGAGCACGGCGGATTCGTGGGTCGCGATCGCGTCGCCGCGACCCGCAGGCGGTGACCAGGCGATGCTTTGGGCGAGAAAGCGTTTCGCCCCGGCGGCCGTGGCGGCCGCGAGCAGATTGGCGGTGCCCTCGGTGCGGATACGGGAGTTCGCCTCCCCGGCGGTGGCCAGTCGCGCCACATCGTCGGGGAGGTCGGTGAGCTGGTGCATGACCAGGTCGGGGGCGAAGTCGACCACCACGGTGGTGAGGCCGTCGGCGTCGAAGACGTCGTGGACCACCGCGTCGGCTCCGGCCGCACGGACGGCCGCCGCTTTACTCGGGGAACGGGTCAGGCCGGCCACCTCGTGACCGGCGCCGACCAGTAGCGGCAGCAACCGTGATCCGATGACGCCCGTGGCGCCCGCGAGAAAGATACGCACGTCCCCGACAGTAGCGGGGACGGTTCTCAGGCCCCGATGACCGCGTTCATTATCGTGCCCGCGCTGGTGGCGACCGCGCCGCCCGCCATGGCGCTGGCGATCATCTTCGGCGATTGCAGGCCGCCGCCGTTCCACTTCTCCCAGGCGAAGCGGCCGCCGCCATAGGTGATGGCGGTGACGCCGGACAACAGGATCATCCAGGTGAAATACCGGCCCAGCTGCATCACCTTGTCGGCCATCGGCGGTGCCTCCGGCGTGGGATTGCCCACCTGGGCGACAACGATGCCATAGGTGTCGTGCACTGCGGCCAGGATCATGCTCACGATCGGTGCTCCTTCGTCGGTTGTTCGTGGTGAAGCCGATGTCGAGAACTCGTGACGCGGTAGAACCCAGATATGTTGAACATTCAACCTCATGGGCGGATCGGTGACGTGGGCGACACTCCGCGCAAACCATGACCGCAGTCACAGCCGCGGATCCGTGCCCGCGTCGCGCCGTGCCCCTAGTATCGAACGTGCGGGGCTCGTTCAGATTCGGCGCGACGAGGCGCTGACCACCACCTTCATCGCACGCCTACCGTACCGCGAGGAGGGCACAATGGCTTTCTTGATTCCCTTGTTCATCGCGTTTCTCTTGGTGACCGCCGCAGTGGTGGCGGCTTCCTACGCCACCGTTTTCCTGACCTATTGGTTTGAATCACGCCGGATCAGTCCGGAACAGTCCGACCCGCATCCCGCACGCTGAGCCCCGTTCCGACTCGATGTCCCGGTATCCCACGCGGTACCGGGACATCGTCGGTTTCGCCCCGATCGCAATCAGGGCAGATCGAGACCGGACTGCGATGCGATCACCGCGGCCTGTACGCGCGATTGGACGCCGAGCTTGCTCAGCACCCGGGAAACGTGCGTCTTCACCGTGGCCTCGCCGATGCGCAGGCGTGTGCCGATCTGGATGTTGGACAGACCGGCGCCGAGGCCGGCGAGCACCTGCCGTTCGCGGTCGGTGAGCGCGGACAGGTCCGGCGGGGGCGGGGTGTCGGCCACGCGGGGCAGCGCGGCGATCACCGCGCGCGTCACCTTCGGGTCCAGGACCGCGTCCCCGTCGGCCACCGCCAGCACGGCGCTGACCAGGTCGTCACCGCCGACGGACTTGAGCAAGAATCCGCTCGCACCGGCCGAGAGCGCGCCGAGGACGTATTCGTCGATGGCGAAGGTGGTGAGTACCAGTACTTTGGCGCTGGTTTCGGCGACCACGGCGGCGGTGGCCTCCAGCCCGTCGACGCGCGGCATACGCACATCCATCAGCACCACATCGGGACTCAGGGCACGGGCCTGCCGCACCGCGGCGGCACCGTCGGCCGCTTCCCCGATCACCCACACCTGTCCGGAAACCTCGAGCAGCATTTTCAGGCCCGCTCGGATGGTGGCGTGATCGTCGGCCACCAGCACGGTCACTGTCACTTGTCCCCCAGTGGAATTCGCGCCGACACGCGCCAGGTGCCGTCGTGTGGGCCCGCGGTGATCGTGCCGTCGACCGATTCCGCGCGAAACATCATGTTGCGCAATCCGTTTCCCTGCCCCTGCGCCGCTCCCGGTGGGATCGAATTCGTCGCGGTCAGCACCAATCTTGTCGCATCGCGGCTCAATTCGATATCGAGGGGTGCGCCAGGTGCGTGTTTGGTCGCGTTGGCCAGAGTTTCGCTCAGGATCCGGGTGACCACGGCCTCGACCGCGATGGGCAGTTCCAAGTCGGCGGGCCGTCGCAAGGTGACCGCACCGCCTGCGGCCTCGGCCGCGTCGATCAGGCCGTCCAGGGAGGAGAGCCGCGTGGTCACCGCGGTGTCGTCGGGTGCGGTCAGCAGTTCGATGGTGGTCCGCATCTCTTCGAGTGCGGCCAGACTGCCCGAGCGGATGGTCCGCAGGACCGCCATATTGCCGGGATCCTTCTGTGCCACTTCGGCCAGGATCGCCACCGCGGAGACGTGGCCCGCCACCGCGTCGTGCAGGTCTCGGGCCAACCGCCTGCGCTCCTCGCCGATCGCGGCTGACCGTTCGGCGTCGCGGGCGGTGAGCTCGGCGCGGGCAGCATCGCGTTCGGCGTCGACGGTGCGGCGGGAGGCGCGCACCGCGCGCGCGTATCCCAGCGGCGACCAGGTGAGCGCGACACCGATCAGAGCGGTGTACAGCGCCGCCCTGACGCCGACCACGGCCAGCGCCAGCAGCGATCCGCCCAGGGTGACCGTCAGCGAGAACCAGCCGACCACCGCGCCCAGCCGGTCCGATCCGGTGCTGACGGCCAGGTAGATCACGTCGGTCAGCGCGATCCACAGGGGCAGCGAGGGACCGTACACGAAGTCACCGGCCAGCAGGACGATCATCAGTCCGAAGGCGAGGGCGGGCCTGCGTTGCGCGGTCATCTGGATCGCGAACGCCGCGCACAGCAGCGCCAATTTCGCGGGCGGGGGGTACAGGTCGCGGTCCACCGCGACCGCCCAGCCCCCGGCAGCCCACAGCAGCAGCCCCACCAGAAACACCCCGACGGCAGCGGAGGTCGCGCTGTCGAAGACGTCCGCGAGCCTGCTCAAGAGGGTGCGCGGTGGTGGCATGCCCCATTTCAGCACACTGCCGTCATGCGGCGGGTCCCCCGAAAGGCGGACCGGACAACGACCCGAAGCGGGACGACGGTGGACCGGTGTCGCGGGCACAGTGAGGAAATGGACGAACTGAACAACCCCGTATTGCTGACGATCGCCGCGTGCGAAGTCGGTTTCTGGGTGCTGGTGGTGGGCGGTTTGCTGCTGCGCTATGTGATCCGGCTGCCACGCGCGAGCACGGTGACGCTGGCGCTGGTGCCGGTGCTGGATGTGGTGCTGGTGGTCGCGGTGGCGATCGACCTGCATCGTGGTGGCGAGGTGACCTTCGCCCATCGGGTCGCCGGGATCTACCTCGGCTGCACGGTGATGTTCGGTGGCCGGATGATCCGTTGGGCCGATGAGCGATTCGCCCACCGATTCGCCGGTGGGCCGGTTCCGGTGAAGGTCCCGAAATACGGGCCCGAGCGCACCCGCAAGGAGTGGGCCGATTTCTCCCGGTGGCTCGGTGCGGCCGCCATCGCCGGCGCGCTCACCGTGGTGTTGAGCTACACGGTCGCCGATGCCGAGCAGCGCGAGCAGTTGATGGGGGTCTTCGGCAGCCTCGGCGTGATCACCGTGATCTGGCTGATCACCGGGCCGGTGTGGGTCACCGGGTCGCGCGGCAGCTGAAGTCGGCGCGACTCCGGGTGATCGAGCCGATCACCCGGAGTCCCGGCGTTCGGTTCCTCAGACGGTGGCGGCAGCCTGTTCGGTGACGACCTCACCGATCCAGGGCAGCACCGCGGACCGTACGTCGACCGTGCGCGGGAGCAACCCGTTCGCCGCGAGGAGGTCGGCGGCGCGCTGCTGCTCGTCGAGGAAGTCCTCGCTCACCGGGTGCACGCCGAACGGGCGCCCGCGCAGCGCTGCTTCCCAGGCGTCGAGGTCGGCGGGGATGCCGCGTGACTCGGCGTCGTCGACGAAATACCGCGCCGCTTCGCGGGGGTTCGCGGCGATCCAGGCATCGGACTCCTGCAGCGCGGCCAGTACCGCTTCCACCGCGGCGCGGTTGCCTTCGGCCAGGTCGCGGCGGGTGAACCACAGCGACGGGTGGCTGAACACCGAGGCGGTGTCGACCAGCGTGGTGAGCTCGGTGGCGGCCTCCACCTCCCGCAGTCCGGGGTAGGTGCCGACCCAGGCGTCGAGTTCACCGGCCAGCAGCGCGGCGCCGCCCCCGCGCACATCGACGTCGACCGGTTCGACATCGGCCCAGGTGAGACCGGCCTGATCGAGGGCGAACAGCAGCAGGGTGGTCTGCCACGAGCCGTGCGCGATGCCGACCCGCTTGCCCTTCAGATCCGCGGCGGAGGTGATGCCGCTCGCCGCTGTCGCGACCAGTCTGCCGTTCTCCACCCGGGGACCCGAGATACCCAGATAGACGATGTCGCGCTGGTTGGCGAGCGCGGTGATCGGCGGGGTGAAGCCGGTGCCGATGATGTCGTAGCCGCCCTCGGTGAACAGCCAGTCCGAATGTTCGCTGGGCAGCGCGGTTTCGGGATCGACGCGCTCGGGCTGCGGCAGAGCGCGCAGGTCGACCCATTCGACCTCGGGCAGTGACCGTTCCAGTATCCCGCGGTGGCGCAGGACGAACAGCGAGTTGTTGTGCGGGAAATAGCCGACCCGAATGCTCATCGCGCGTCTCCGATCAGGCCCAGACGACGGGCTTCGTCGGCCAGACCGCTGCGCTGCCACTGCACGGCGAGGTTCGAGGGATCGAATTCGACCGAGCCGCCGAGGGTTTCGGCGATCGCCTGGTACTGCGCGCCCTCTTCGAGCAGCACGACGAACTTCGCCAGCTCCAGCAGACCGGCGCGACCGATCACATTGGCGCCGCCGTTGGCCTCGAAGATCGCGACCAGGTGCGGGTCGACCTCGAGGCGGCCGAGGATGAAGTCGCCCGCACCGATCGTGCGGTCGATGTGCGGCGCGATCTCGCGCGACAGGGTGAGGCGCTGCGAGGCGGCGTAGCGGATCGGCAGGGTGCGGTGGGTCTGGGCCCAGCCGCCGAGCCACGGAGTGTGGATGTGGACGACGGAGGTGATCTCGGGGTGCGCGCGGAACACCTTCGCGTAGCCGGTGACGAATCCGGCGGATCCCCTGCCGGACAGTACTTCTCCGTCGAAGGTGGCGACGACGGGTTCGACGGTGCGGTCGGTGGCCCACGGGCCCGGTGCGTTGAGCGCGACGGCGATCTCCTCGCCGGGTACCCGCTCGACGAAGTTGACGGTGCCGTTGCCGGTGACGGTTCCGGTTTCCCGGAATACCCGGAACGCGGTGTCGGCGTCGCGGGTGACCGCATCGACGAAGGCTGTGACAGCCTCCGGTAGACGGGTTTCGGTGGTGGTCATCGAAGGACTCCTGCGTTATCGGGCCGTCGCGAGGACGGTCTCGGTGGACGGGGTGGTGAGCCGGGAGCGGCCGAGCAGTGGGAGGACTTCCTCGCCGACCCGGTAGGCCTCTTCCAGGTGCGGGTTGCCCGCGAGAATGAAGGCGTCGACGCCGAGGTCGATCAGTTCGTCGAGCCGCTGGGCGACCTGCTCGTAGCTGCCGACCAGGCCGAAGGCCGGGCCACCGCGGATCAGGCTGAACCCGGCCCAGACGTTGGGCTGAACTTCCAGATCGCGGTAGCCGGTGATGGTTTCGGGTACCCATCCCGCGATACGGGCGGCGCCGACCGAGTCGCCTTGGGCGGCACGGTTGGCGGCGTCGCGGTCGACGAAGGCCCAGCCCTTCTCGATCTCGGCCCAGGCCGCTTCCTCGGTGTGGCGGGCGACGATGTCGATGCGGACCGCGAACTTGGGTGTGCGGCCGGTGGTTTCGGCGTTGCGGCGCACACCGTCGAATTTGGCGCGCAGGTCGGCGTAGGGCTCGAGCCAGGACAGGTAGTAGTCGGCGTGGCGGCCCGCCGCGGCGACGGCGGCGCCCGAGGAGCCGGAGAAGTACACCTCGGGAAAGGGCTGTCCGGCCAGGCCGGGCGGCAGCGCGGCGCCCTCGGTGCCGAAGAAGCGGCCGTCGTGATCGAAGGGTTCGCCGTCCCATACCCCGCGCAGCACGTCGAGGAATTCGCTGGTCCGCGCGTAGCGGTCGTCATGGGAAACCTTGTCGCCCCACCACAGTTGGGCCGGTCCGCCGCCCCCGCTGATGATGTTGTAGACGAGTCGCCCGCCGGTGGCGCGCTGCAGGCTCGCCGACATCCTGGCCGCCTGCACCGGGTGCAGGAAGCCGGGCTGGAAGGCGACCATGAAGCGGTAGGTGGTGGTCTCGGCGGCGAGCGCGGCGGCCACCGCCCACGGGTCGTCGGTCACCGGGAACGACGGCAGCAACCCGCCGAGGAAACCCGCCGATTCCGAGGCCTTCGCGACCGCGACGACGTGGTCGAGATAGCTGTACTGGTCGAGGGCGCCGTCGCGGATGGCCGGTGCGATATTGCCCGGCCCGTAGCCGCTCGCATTGCCCCGGTTGTAGCGGCGCGGGGTGCGCAGGGAAGCGTGGTCGCCTTCCATGCCGATGCGCCAGTAGACGTCGATGGTCATGCGGTGAGCTCCTGCGCGGTGGTGAGAGTGCGGCCTGCCGGGTCGGCGAGGAACAGCAGATGTTCGCCCGCGCGATGGATTTCCTCGATGTTCGGGTGTCCGGCCAGCACGAAGGTCTGCACGCCGGCGCGCTCATAGGCCGAGAGTTGTTGTGCTACCTGCTCGTAACTGCCGACCAGGCCGATGCGCTGGTCGTAGCCGAGGGCGTCGAAGCCCGCCCAGCGGCCGTCGCCGAGCGCGTGTTCGGCCGCGGTGTCGGAGCGGTCCAATTCGGCCCACTGCCGGTGGACTCTGGCCCAGGCTTCGTCCTCGGTCTCCCTGGCGATGATCGGCAGCTCCAGACCGACCCGTACCCGGCGTTCCGCGGCGGTGGCTCGCTCCCCCAATTCGGTGACGGCACCGGCGATTCCGTCCGGGCTCTCGGCGAACAGGTGCAGATCACCGTGCGCGGCCGACAGCGCCAGCGCGGCCGGTGAGGTGCCGCTCAGGTGCACGCTCGGGAACGGCAGACCGGACAGGATTCCGCGGAATCCACCGTCGACGACGTCGTAGTAGCGGCCGGAGTAGTCGAAGCCGGTGCCTGCGAATCCCGCTGCGCCGATCTCGTTCTCGTTCCAGACGCCGCGTGCGACGGTGAGGAACTCCGCGGCACGGTCGTAGCGCTCGTCACCGGTGACGCGGTCGCCGCGCGAGCGGGCCTCGGCCTCGTCGGTGTCGACGGCCAGTCGCCAGTTCAGTCGGCCTGCCGAGTGCCGCTGCAGGGTCGCCGACACCTTGGCCGCGTACACCGGTGTGCCGAAGGCGGGCTGGAATTCGACGGTGACCCGGGTGTAGCGGGTGGCGCGGAGAGCCGCGGCCGCCACGATCCAGGATTCCTCGCCGAGCGGGTCGTAGGGCGCGAGTACGCCGTCGAAGCCGTTCAGCTCGGTGGCATCGACGATCTGGGCGAGATCGTCGAACGGACCGAACCGGCCCGGCCGGACATCGGTGGCCTCGGTGGGTGCCGTCGGCGGGCCGAAGCCACCGCGACCACGCAGTTCGGGCTTCGCACGGCGGCCGTCGCCCCGGCTGGGTAGCCGCCAATAGAACTCGGTCATGCGGGCACCCGCTCGGCGGCGACGAGCTCCTGTGCGCGAGCCAACGGCTCAGGGGCGACCCAGGCGTCGAGATCGAAGTCCGCGGCGAGGAAACCGTGGGTATAGAGGAACTGCTTCTGCACGCCGAGCAGTTCGACGCGTTCAGCGGTGAGCGAGGGATGCAGTCCGCGATGGAATTCGTCGCCGTAGGCCGCGGCGACTCCCTCTGGCCCGGACAGTGTTTCGCGCTGCAGCACCGCGCGGACGCCGTCGAGATCGCCGGCGGCCCAGTCGGCGGCGCGCAGGCTCTGCGCGAGGAAGCCGATGACGACCTCGGGACGGGACTCGAGCAGGTCGGCGTGCACGGTGATCGGACGCGGTGTTCCGTTGTTGACCCGCAGGTGCTTGGTGGCCGAGGCGTCGAGGTCGACCGCGACGCGGAGCCCGTTCTCTTTCGCCACTTCCTGGGCGCGGGCGCCCTTGACGTAGATGGCGTCGACCTTGCCGTCGAGGAGTTCGTCCACACCCCACGTCGTCGAGCGCCGTGCGCTCTGGATCGCGGTGCGCACCTGCGGATCCCGCTCGACATCGAGCTCGACGACCCGGACATCGGCCAGGGTCAGCCCGGCGGGGCGCAGCGCGTTGGCGAAGCCGTGCAGTGCCATCGCGCGTGGGAAGCTGCGTGCCTGGTCCTGGGCCCAGGCGGGGACGCCGACGCGCAGACCGGCCAGGCCCGCCGCGTCGGTGACCGGCGAATCGGGACCGACCAGGATCGCCTGGGACTCGTCGATCCAGGTGAGCCCGATCAGGCGGGTGGGCGAACCCTGCGCGCGAGCGGCCAGGGCGGGCACATTGCCGCCCTCACGGATCAGGCCCGACAGGTCGTGCAGGAAGTGGTGGCCCGCGAGCTCGGGACCGGCGTCCTGCAGGACACCGAATTCGAGGCCCGCGCTCGCGGCGGTCTCGCCGAGCCAGCCGAGGCTGTGCGCGAGACCGCTCGCGGTCGGCACGGGGCAGCGGGTGTACCACAGGGTTTCGGTCATGACAGGCTCCTGGTGTGTGGTCCGACGCCGAGCTGGGCGAGGAATTGTGTGCGGTAACCGAGGGTTTCGGGTGCCGCGTGATCACGCGGGTGGGGTAGGTCGATGACCTCGTCGACGGCGAAACGGCCGTGGTCG
The DNA here is from genome assembly GCF_036142455.1 of Nocardia salmonicida. Taxonomy (NCBI): domain Bacteria; kingdom Bacillati; phylum Actinomycetota; class Actinomycetes; order Mycobacteriales; family Nocardiaceae; genus Nocardia; species Nocardia salmonicida. The sequence continues at coordinate 1,794,208 of NZ_CP108014.1, read as the reverse complement.
AGGATGATCACCCGATCAGCGAGGCGGATCGCCTCGTCGACGTCGTGGGTGACCATGAGGACGGCGGGCCGGTGCCGGGCGACGAGATCGCCGACCAGGTCCTGCATCTGGAGCCGGGTGAGGGCGTCCAATGCCGCGAACGGTTCGTCGAGCAACAGCAGTTCCGGTTCCCGCACCAGTGCCCTGGCGAGTGCGGCGCGCTGGGCTTCGCCGCCGGACAGCGTGGCGGGCCACTGGCCTGCTTTACCGTCGAGGTGGACTTCGTTCAGTGCCCGCAGACCGGCTTCGCGTTGCTGCTTGCCGCGCCTCAGGCCGACGATGACGTTGGCCAGCACCCGCTTGGACGGGATCAGCCGGGGCTCCTGATAGACCGTCGTGCGCCGGGAAGGCACCAATACCGCACCGGCATCCGGGGTTTCGAGCCCGGTGAGCAGACGAAGCAGGGTGGTCTTGCCGGTGCCGCTCGGACCGAGCAGCACCACGAACTCGCCGCGGCGGATGGTCAGGTCGACTCCGTCGAGCACTGTCTTCTCGCCGAACGCCTTGCGCAGACCGGTGATCGACACCGCGACCGGGGCCGGTGCTTCGGTCTCGGCCTGGACCGGCGCGGCTGTTGTCGTCGTCATCGGATCGCCACCTGCTTCCGCCATGGCATCGCGTAGCGTTCCGCGAGCCGCACGAGTGCGTCGAACACCAGACCGAGCAGCGCGTAGAGCACGACGCACAGCACCATGTAGTCGGTGCGGTTGTATTCCTGAGCGAGGGTCACCAGGTAGCCGACGCCCTGCTGGGTGCCGACCTGTTCGGCGGCGATGAGCGCGGTGATGCTGATCGACAGGCACACCCGCAGCGCCATCAGAATCCCGGGCAGCGCGGCGGGCACGATCACCTCGACCACCAGCCGGGTGCCGGTGAGCCCGAAACTGCGGGCCGCCTCGACCATCTTGCGGTCGACGTTGCGCACGCCGAGATAGGTGTAGGCGTACATCGGCGCGGTCGTCGCCACCGCGATGAGCAGGATCTTGTACAGCTCGTCGATGCCGAACCAGGCGATGAACAGCGGAACCAGCGCCAGGAACGGCACGGCCCGCACGATCTGCATGGTCGAATCGACCAGTTCCTCACCGAGGCTGGACAGGCCCGACAGCAGGCCGAGCACCAGCCCGACCCCGACGCCGATCGCCACACCGGCGGCCGCGCGCCCGAACGAGGCGAGCGCGAACTCAACCAGCTGGCCGCTGTCGAACAGTTCGACGAACGCCGACCAGACCGCGGCGGGGCCCGCGATCACCCGCGGCGAGATCGCGCCGCTCGCCGAACCCACCCACCAGACCAGCACGATCGCGGCGGGGAGAACAGCACGCAGGCCGAGCGACAACCACCGCGGCCGCTGCCGGGCGACGCGCGCCCGGGGCGGGGCCAATGCGAGGCTGCTCACCTCACTTGCCCTTCAGTGCGGCGAGCTGGTCCGGGGTGAGCTTGGATTTCAGGTCGTAGAAGATGTCGCCGGCGGCGATCCGGCGGGAGATGACGCCGTTGTCGGCGAAGGTGTTCACCACATCGGCCAGGTCGGTGGCATCGGATTCGGCGGGCAGGCGGGGCACGGTGACCTCACCGCCGACCCGGACCGCGTCGGCGAGCCGGTCACCGGTCAGCGCACGCGGGCCGGTCTTCTCGAAGACGTTCTCGAAGTCGGCGGGCGTGGCCTTCTGCTTCGCGGTGAGTCCCTGCAGCACTTCCAGGTACTTCGCGGCGATATCGGGGCGCTTGTCGAGGACCTCGGTGCGGAACACCACCACGGTGTTGTCCTTGGAGCCGACGGACTTCTCGGTGGCGATCTCCTTGGCGCCCGAGGCCTTGGCCTCCTGGTAGGGCACCAGGAACGACGCCCAGGCGTCGACCTTGCCGGTCGCGAAGGCCGAAGCGGCGTCCTTCTGCTGCAGGGGCACCCGGGTCACCTTGTCGGCCGGAATGCCCGCCTGGGCCAGCGCTTTGAGCGTGATGTACTCGCCCTTGCCGGCGGGATTCACCGCGATCCGCTTGCCGACCAGGCCCGCCACGGTGGTCACGCCCGACTCCGGGGTCACCACGATGCCGCTCTGATCCTGACCCGCCGGGTCGGCCACGGCGACGATCTTCACGCCGACGTCCTTGGACAGCGCACCGACGACGGGACTGAACGCGGCGCCGGAGACATCGAGTTCGCTGGTGTTGAACAGCTTCAACATGGAGCTGAAACCCGGTGTGGTGCTGACCCATTCGATCTTGGCGCCCAGCGGGGCGAGTGCGGCGTCGAAGGTGCCGTCGCGCTTGCCGACCGCGAGCGGTCCGCTGTTGCCCGGATCGGTGACCTTGAGAACGAACGAGGCTTGCGCTCCCTGTTCCGGCGTGGAGTCGGAGCCACACGCCGCGACGAGGGCTACGACGGGGACGATCGCGAGGGCGATCCGCGAGAAGGCCGGCAGCCTGCGGGACATCGGGGCTCCTGTTCGGGGGCTGGGGGGTGATGCCTTCGCAGCGTAGGAGCGGGTGTGGTCTCGAACGAGGTATGCCTTTCCACGGATCGGAAAGCTTGACAGCGATGGACTTGTCGTTCTATAGCAGGTGATGCGGTTTCTCCGGCGTCGACTTTCCACATACCGGAAAATCGGGAGGTCATGGGCTCGAATACCTGTGTTACCGTCGGCCCTGTGGAGACCTCCAGCGTGCAGACCGTGACCAGGGCCCTCTCGGTACTCGACTGCTTCCGCGGTGGCGAGGAGCGTGGGGTCTCGGAAGTCGCCCGCGCCCAGGGCCTTGCGATCAGTACCACCCATCGCCTGCTCGGCGCGCTCGTGCAGGCGGGGTTCCTGGAGAAGGACGCCGAGTCCAGTCGCTATCGGATGGGCGGAGCGCTGGCCGAGTACGGTCAGATCGCCTATCGCCAGCACCGGATCTACCTCGCCGAGCCCTACCTCGAGCAACTGGCCGCCACCACCGGAGCGACCGGTTCGGTCGCCACCCGCCACGGCATCCACGCGGTACTGCTCGGGACCAGCCGATGGCGCGAGAGCGACGGGCACAAACTCCAGGGCGTGCGACTTCCGTTGCACGCCAGCGCACTCGGCAAAGCACTGCTGGCCTGGTCGGAGGCCGACGACGACGAATTGCGTTCGCTGCCCTACGAAGAGGGCACCGAGCGTTCGGTGTCGAGCCCGGAGGAACTGCGCGCGGAACTGACCACCACGCGCGAGCGCGGCTACGCGTTCAACGATCGCGAACTGGATCCCGGGTTCCGCACCATCGGCCTGCCGATCCTGGATTCTCAGGGCCGCTGCCGCTTCGCGCTCGGCATGCGCGGACCCGCGACGCTGATGATCGACGAGCGGGTGCCGTTCTTCGTCGAACTGGCCAAGGTCACCGCGGCCGATATCGCCGCGCGGTTCGCCGCCGACTGACACCCTCCCCCGACACCGATCGCGTCACACCCTCGAAAAATGCCGCGCGGAAACAGTCGCGCCCCCGATACCGTGAACCCGAGTGGTTAGTCGATGCAACGAAAGGACCTCGGTGGCTACCGATACCGCGAGCCCGGCTGTCGGTCTGCGATCCGAACGAGGTCCGATCCTGGCCTCGCTCATGCTCTCCACCGGGCTGGTGGCTCTCGACTCCACCATCATCGCGACAGCGGTGCTCACCATCACCGACACTCTCGGCGGGTTCGCGATGTTCCCGTGGTTGTTCTCCATCTACCTGCTCGCACAGGCCGTGACGGTGCCGATCTACGGCAAGCTCGCCGACATGGTCGGGCGCAAGCCGGTGATCCTGTTCGGGATCGCGGCGTTCGCGGCGGGGTCACTGCTGTGCGGACTGGCCACGAGCATGGTGGCCCTCATCGCCTTTCGGGCGATCCAGGGCATCGGGGCGGGCGCGATCCAGCCGATGACGATGGTGATCGCCGGTGATCTGTACACACTGACCGAACGCGCCAAGATCCAGGGCTACCTGGCCGGGGTGTGGGCGAGCTCGGCCGTGCTCGGTCCGCTGCTGGGCGGAATGTTCGCCGACCATCTGAGCTGGCGATGGATCTTCCTGATCAATCTTCCGCTGTGCGCGGTCGCGGCCTGGATGTTGGTGCGCCACTTCACCGAATCGGCGGTGCGCCGCACCCAGCGCATCGACTACCTCGGCGCGATCCTGCTCACCGTCGGCGCGGGGGCCATGATCCTCGCCCTGCTCGAAGGTGGCCAGGCCTGGGAGTGGACCTCGCCGGTCTCGCTCACCCTGTTCGTGGGGAGCGTGGCAGTGCTGGCGCTGTTCGCGGTCGTCGAGCTGCGGACCGCGAATCCGATTCTGCCGCTGTGGATCTTCACCCGGCGCGTGGTGATCGCGAGCAGTACCGTCTCCCTGCTGGTCGGCGCCGTCATCCTCGGATTGACCTCGTACGTGCCGACTTTCGCCCAGGGAGTGCTCGGGACCACCGCCCTGGTGGCCGGACTGGCCGTCGGCGGGCTCACGCTCGGCTGGCCGCTCGCCGCGACCCTGTCCGGACGGCTGTACCTGCGCTGGGGGTTTCGCATCAGCGGCATCGTCGGCAGCACGATCGCCGCGCTCGGCTGCGCGACCACCCTGCTCGTCGGCCCGGAGTCGAGCCCCTGGCAGATCGCGGCCTCCTGTTTCCTCATCGGCTGCGGTATGGGTCTGGTGGCCTCCCCCACCCTCATCGCCGCCCAGGCCAGCGCCGAATGGCACGAACGCGGTGTGGTCACCTCCGCCAATATGTTCGCCCGCTCCCTCGGCAGCGCACTGGGCGTCGCGATGTTCGGCGCCATCGTCAACGCCGGCATCCACGACCCCGACCGCCCCACACCCGGCGAACTCGCCCACGGCATCCACCTGGTCTTTGTCGCGATGCTCGCCATGGCAGTCGTCATGCTCATCGCCGCCGCGACCATGCCGGGCCGCAGCCACGGCGCATCGGCGGTCAGTGCGCCGTGATCCACTGCGCGATGTCGGCCACGACCGCACCGTCGACGTGCTGCGGCCGCGCGTAATCGGCGGGCGTCGAGGGTGAGTCGCCGGGAAAGAACAGGTGGTCGTCGGCGGGGTAGGTGCGGATGTCGACATCGGCTCGATCGGCGAGGCCGACTCGCCACTGCGCGAGATCGTCCTCGACGGTGACCTGATAGTCGCGCTCGCCCTGCAGGATCAGCATCGGGATGTCGAGGGTGGCCGCGACCGCGACCGGGTCGTACGCGCGCAGGTCCAGCCAATAGGCGGCGGACTGGCCGAACGGGAGATCCTCGGTCGGCGTCTCGAGTGACAGCTCGGGACTGTCCACCCGTTTCGCCTGTTCGATCACCGTCTCGAGAGGTGGCAGTGCCGTGATCGCGGACGGATCCACCTCGGCGAGGTGACGCAGAACGCGCACCAGAGCCCACCACATCGGCGAAGTGTCACCCGCCAAGGTGATGATCCCGGCAACCTCGGGGACGGCATCGGCCACGCGCGGAGCCATCCTCCCGCCCATACTGTGGCCGACGACATGGATTCGACTCGCGTCGATACCCTTTGTCGCCCTGAGGATGTCGATGGCCGCGAGGGCGTGGGGCAGGTACTCGTCGCGGACGGTGAACCCCTCGGTGGCGGCGACCGCGTCGGCGTGGGTGAGAGTGACCTTGTCGAAGCGCAGGACCGCGATGCCACGAGAGGCCAGTCCCCACGCGATGTCCCGGTAGATCCGGTTCGGGCCGACGGTACCGTCGCGGTCGAACGCACCGCCACCGGACAGGATGACGACCGCCGGGTGTGGCCCCGGAGCCGACGGCACGCTCAGGACACCCGCGACGGCGAGCTCATCGGAACCTACGGTGACATCGCGATCAGCGAAGGCCGCCGGATTCACATACTCCGGGATCTGCCACGACTCGATATCCGCTTGCGCTGTCTCGTTGCCACCCATGGGCGCCCTCCACTCATCGTTCTCATCTTTGCGAAAGGTAGCACATGTGAGAATATTGACGCATGGACTCGTTGGAGCTACTGACCCACCCGGTGCGCCTGCGCATCGTGCATGCGATGTCGGGCGGTCGGACGCACACGACCGCGCAGCTGTGCGCGCTGGTGCCCGAGTCCTCGAAGGCGACGGTGTACCGCCACGTCGAGCTGCTGGCGTCCGGTGGCGTGCTAGAGGTCGTCGAAGAACGTCGCGTACGCGGGGCGGTCGAGCGGCGCTACCGATTACGTCGCGAGCGCGCGAGCATCGATGGCGCCACCGTGACACCGGCGGACCATCGCCAGATCTTCGTCGCCGCGATGGCCACCCTGCTCGCCGAATTCGACGCCTACATCACCGACGACCGCGCCGACCCGGTGGACGATCTCGTCGGCTACCGCCAGCACTCACTGTGGCTCGATCCCGACGAACTCGCCCAGCTGATCACCGGCATGCGCGCCGCGATCACCCCCCACCTCGACAACGCGGCCACCCCGGATCGTTCGGAATACCTACTCAGCCCGATCCTGTTTCCGCTCGACCGTCGAGGCGATGCCACGCAGTGACACGCACGCTCCGGACGCAGCGGACATTCGACGTCATCGATTCAACCGCGGAGCTCGGGCTGTTGGGCGGGCACGTCGGAGCTGTCCCTCCTGACGAACTCGTGGCGCCAGGCTCTGAGCGAGACGAGGTGGCCGTCGAGATCGGCATCGGCCCCGGGTTCGATCCCGAGATCCTCCCGGATCGCTCGACGCAGAAGGCGGACACCGAAGCCCAGCGAGTCGTCCACGAAGTGATAGAGGGCCGCCACCGCCACGGCGTCGTTCGCGTCGAGCTCGAGCGCCGCGCGATGGCCGACGTCGAGGCAGCGATTCACCTCGGACGCGAAATCCAGCGCTCGGTCCGACACCACCATCTGCGCACGGGAATAGGTGTCGCGCAGCGCCTCCCGCGCTGCCTCGAACTTGGCGAGATCAGGTGTGCGCCCGCCGCACTTCTCGTCGAGGTAGTGCCGGATAGCCGCTCGACAGGAATGCGCCGTGGTGTTGAGGCCCGCGTAGACCGTCCGCTTCTCGTCGGTGGCCTCTTTGCGGGTGAGTTCCCGCAATTCCTCCGCCCGATTGTCGCGCTGCACCTTCGCATCGATTCGCTTGCTACGAATCGCGAAAACCTGGGTCACGATGCCGCCCCCGAGCGTGCCGACGACCGTGATCGAGGCAACCGCCACATTGGTCCAATCCATAGTGGCCATTCTCGCTGCACCCCAATAAAATTCACCACCCGCGCGATCATTCCGCGGCGCCACGGCGGTCGGTAGCTTCCTACCATGGTGGGATTCGGGAATTCTGAGGACAGGAACGCGGACGAGATCCAGCGCCGGAAGCGACGGGCGGGCTCGTTCGGCACGCAGGCAGCCGTCTACGCCCAGTATCGGCCGGACTATCCGGCGGCGGGAATTCGGTGGGCGCTGGAGGCGGTCGCGGAAAAGGCGGGGGCTGTTGTTCTGGATCTGGGGGCGGGGACGGGCAAGCTCACCGGAGGTTTGCTCGCCGCGGGGGTCGAGGTGATCGCGGTGGAGCCCGATGAGGGGATGCGGGCCGAACTCGTTCGACTCTATCCCGAGGTGAGGGCGCTTTCCGGTGCGGCGGAGGCGATTCCGCTGGCCGATGGATCGGTGGACGCGGTGCTCGCCGGGCAGGCGTTCCACTGGTTCGACCAAGCGCGGGCTTTTCCCGAAATCGCGCGGGTGCTGCGTGCGGACGGGGTGTTCGCCGCGTTCTGGAACAACGACGACGACAAGGTCGAGTGGGTTGCGGGGCTGCGGGATGTCTCTCGCTCGTCCGCCTCGTTTCCGCCGTCCTCCTCCGATGACGCGCTGCCCGCGCATCCGCTGTTCGCCCCGTTCGAGTACGCCGAGTTCGCACACAGCCAGCGGCGGACCGCCGAATCGCTGACCGCGTCCATCGGCACCCATTCACACACCGTGGTCATCTCCACGCAAGAACGAGCCGAAGTGCTCGCCCGGATTCTCGACTACCTGCGGGCGACACCGGAGACCGCCGAGGGCGAGTTCGATTTTCCCCTGCGCACCGAGGTGATCCGCGCGGTCCGGCGCGCGAATACACCCCGGTGAGCCCATTACGCCGAGCGTTCCTCCGATCTGCGCACCACATCGACGACCTCGTCGGCGGCGAATTCGACGACTCGACGGACGCGCGAGTTGGCGACCGGTGCCAGGTCCACGACGATCGATGCGCCCGCGGCGGGTTGGCTGATCGCGGTGATGCGGTCTTGTAGGAAGCCGCCGTCGGGGACCGGGACACGGATGATGTCACCGACCGTGAGGGCTTCGGCGCGAAGTCGGCCGCCGGTGGCGGTGGAATCGTGTGTACCGCACCGGGTATAGCCGACTGTTGCGCCGAGGCCACGTTCGGCGATGGTCCACCAGACGGGTGGTGAGTCGGGTTCTTCCGGGCCGATTCGGGTGTGCCAGGACAGGATTCGGTCGCGTTCGGCTTCGGCGTCGGCACGGGTCTCGTGCAGGGACAGCTGGCGCCGGACCGGGGCGTTGCGGGGCCGGGTGGTGCCCGCGGCGCCGTCGACGACCAGGATCCAGCGGGCGCCGACGGCTTCGTCACGGCGGGCGGTGACCCGTTTGGCCAGCGCGAGGCCCGGGGTGGCGCCGAGGCGGTCGGCGGCTTCCTCGATGCTGTCGACCAGACCCAGCGAACGCAACAGCTCGGCGACCGAGAGTTCCGAGGTGGCCAGTTCCTGGGCGAGCGCGGGCATGGGGGTGCGTCGACGCCAGCCGATGCGGGCACAGTGCTCGTGGCGGGTGAACCACAGGCCGCCGCGGGAGCGGCGGTGATGGTCGATCACCACCGCCCACCAGTCCCATTCCGGCTCGGCGACAAGGCGTGTGCGGATCCAGCGTTCCCGTTCGGCGGTCGGCACCCGTTCCTCTGGCGGCACGAAATTGCGCAGTGCGCTGCGCACCGCCGATTCGGTGCGCCCGACCGTGATCGCCGTGCGGGCCAGATCGACGCCCGCGCGCAGATCGTCGGCCAGTACTCGGTATTCCGATTCCCGCCAGGTGGTTCCGTGCTGGCGTGGCGGCCGCAGATCGCCGCTGTTCTCGTCACTCATCTCGTGTGCCCCCGTTCTCGCACCGCCCGGCCACACTCGCGTCCGGGCTGGTTGTGTGACACTTCGACGATACCGGGTGGGTATGACAGAAAACGGCTCTCTGCCAGCGGCTTTCCAGCAAACGGAGCTATCCGGTGTGCACGGCGTCGCGGCGGCCGAAGGCGTAGTAGCCCGCACACACCAGTGCTGCCCACACCGCGCCGACGACCAACGCCGTGCGCCCACCGTCGGTCCACAGCAACAGCACCACCACCAAGCCGAGGAAACCCAGAGCAGCCCAGGTGGTTACGGGCGCTCCCGGCAGTCGGTAGTCACTGCCGGGCAGCTCGCCGGCACGAACCTTGGCGCGATACTTGATGTGGCACAGCAGGATCACACCCCACACGACGATGATCCCGACGGTGCTCACCGAGGTGATGTAGGCGAAGGCCTTGTCCGGCGAGACGAGGTTCACCACCACGCCGATCACCATCGCGCCCGCCGACGCGCAGATACCGGTGAACGGCACCGACTGCTTGCTCAGCGTCGCGAACTGCGCGGGCGCCTCGTCGCGCAGCGCGAGGCTGCGCAACATCCGGCCGGTGGAGTAGATGCCGGAATTGCACGACGACAGCGCCGCGGTGAGCAGCACGAAGTTGATGATGCCCGCTGCGGCAGGGATGCCGATCTGTTCGAAGACCTCGACGAACGGGCTGCGCCCGGCGTGGAAACTGCGCCAGCTCGCCACCGACATGATCACCACGAGCGCGCCGACATAGAACAGCCCGATCCGGAACGGCAGGGTGTTGATCGCCTTGCGCAGGGTGGTCTTCGGATCGCGCGCCTCCCCTGCCGTCACACCGACCAACTCGACGCCGACGTAGGCGAACACCACGATCTGCAGCACCAGCAGGGTCTGACCGAAGCCGTGCGGGAACATCCCGCCATCGGCCCACAGATTGGTCACCGTCGGGTCAGCGGCATGACCGAAGCCGAACACGAGCACGCCGATGCCGATCAAGATCATCGCCAGGATCGCGGTGACCTTGATGGCGGAGAACCAGAACTCCCCCTCACCGAAGAACCGCACCGAGATCAGATTGGCGGTGAACAGCACCGCGAGCACGACCAGCGCGGTCACCCACTGCGGGATGTCGAACCAGTACTGGACGTAGTGGCCTGCCACGGTGATCTCGGCCATGCAGGTGGACACCCAGACCGCCCAATACGACCAACCGGTCGCGAACCCGGCGAACCGGCCGAGGAACTCGTGGGCGTACTCGGCGAAGCTGCCCGAGACCGGGCGGTAAGTCAGCAGCTCACCGAGTGCGCGCATGATGACGAAAATCGCCAGCCCGGCGACGAGGTAGGCCAGGATCAGCGACGGGCCCGCCTGTTCGATCGCCGCGCCGGAGCCGTAGAACAGGCCGGTGCCGATCGCACCGCCGATGGCGATCATCTGGATGGTGCGCGGGTTCAGGCCGCGTGCGTATCCCTCCGATTCGGCCGTAGGGGCGGACGCCACGGGGGCATCGGTGGATAGGCCGGAGCCATCGGCTGACATGGAGCAGTCCTTCCTTCGCGTCGATCAGTCGTGCACGCTACCGCCCCGTTACCGTGGCCGGTGTCACCACCACCGGTGCGCGGAAATACCGGCGACCCGGCGCGGGTTGGCTCCGATAGGGGCAATACACAACTCGAGGAGGCTCATGAGCGCCGTCACGCTGTCGGTTCTGGATCTGGCACCGGTGCAGTCCGATGCGACGGCGGGTGCGGCGTTGCACGCGACGACGCGCTTCGCACAGCACGCCGAGGAGCAGGGCTTTCGTCGATTCTGGGTGGCCGAGCACCACAACATGCCCGGCATCGCGAGTGCGGCGCCCGCGGTGGTACTGGCCCATCTGGCCGCGTCCACCTCGCGGATCCGGGTCGGTTCGGGTGGGGTGATGCTGCCGAACCATGCGCCCCTCGTGGTCGCCGAGCAGTTCGGCACGCTCGAGTCGCTGCATCCCGGACGGATCGATCTCGGGATCGGACGGGCACCGGGCACCGATCCGGTGACCGCGCGCGCCCTTCGCCGCAGTGCCGAGGGACTCGGCGGTGACGAGTTTCCTCAGGAACTCACCGCGCTGATCGGCTTCTTCCGTGGCGCCGATCCCCACGGGATCGTGGCAAGCCCCGGACTCGGCGCCGAACCGGAGGTGTGGCTGCTCGGTTCGAGTGGTTACAGCGCGCAGGTGGCCGCGGTACTGGGACTGCCGTTCGCGTTCGCCCACCACATCGCGCCGGACAACACCGTGGCCGCGCTGACGCTCTACCGCGACAATTTCCGGCCCTCGCAGACCCTGAGCGAGCCGTACACGATCGTGGCGGCCTCGGCGATCTGCGCCGACACCGACGCCGAGGCCGATCGCCTCGCCGCACCCCGTGATCTCGCCTTCGCCAACTTGCGCTCGGGACGCCCGCAGGCGCTGGCCACGCCGGAGCAGGCCGCGGGCTTCCCCGGCAACGACGCCGAACGCCACTTCGCCGCGCAGCGCAGGGCCGCGCAGTTGCAGGGTTCGCCGGAGACGGTGCGGGCCCAGGCGGCACAACTGCTCGACGCCACCTCCCCCGACGAACTGATGCTCAACACCCTCGTCTACGACCTCGACGCCCGCATCCGCTCGCTCGACCTGACGAAGAAGGCGATCGACGGCTGAGCAATCCGCCTGCTCAGCGCAGTCGGAATCCTCTCAGGGCCAAGGATTCCCGCAGGCGGTGGCGTCCGTTGAGCGAGGCCGCCGAGGCCAGGCGGGCCAGGGCGCGCTCGGTCCACGAGAACGGCAAGCCCTGATCGGTGTAGATCTCGCCGATCCGCTGTTCGTACTCGGCGACCGGCTCGCGCTGGGCGGGCAGGTCGTAGGTCTCCTGATGCAGAACCGCCGCCTGCGGTAGGCGCGGCTTGACCCTGATGCCCTCCGTCGGGTCCGGGTGGCCGACGACCAGGCCGAAGACCGCGAAGACGTGATCGGGCAGATTCAGTTCGGCCGCAACCGCTTCCGGGTCGTTACGCAGCGCGCCGATGTAGACCGTGCCCAAGCCGAGGGATTCGGCGGCGACCACCGCGTTCTGGGCGGCCAGCGCGGCGTCGACGAAGCCGACGTAGCTGGATTCGAGATAGTCCGCGCCTTCCAGCGGTGCGCCGTGATCGTCGGCGAGCTGACGCAGCCGGGCGAAGTCGGCGGTCCACACCAGCAGCACCGGAGCCTGCTCGATATGCACCTGACCACCTGCGATCGCGGCCAGCCTGGCCCGGCGCGCCGGGTCACGCACCTCGATGACGCTCCACACCTGCAGGTTCGACGAGGTCGGCGCCGATTGCGCGGCCGAGACCAACAGCCGAATCGTGTCCGGCGACACGGCATCCGGGAGGTAGCGGCGCACCGACTTGTGGGCGTGCACTACCTCGAGCACCGGATTCCACTGGGCGGGGATCTCGGTGGCCGGGTTCGCGTAGCGCTGCTGCACGGGGTGGACGGGGCTCGGTGCGGTCTGCGTCATAGAAGACATCGTCGGATACGGTGCGGGTCGCCGTCTGCGGTAACCCTCACCGTGAACCGAACGATCGTCGCGGTAGGGGCCGTCGATAGGGTGGATGCGGGGAGCCTGCCGACTGGCGGGACGAGAGAGTGCGTCATGGGCAAGGTGTTCGATCGGATCGACGACAAGTTGCGGGCATTCATCACCGAACAGCCGATGTTCTTCATCGGCACCGCGCCGTCGGTGGGCGGCCACGTGAATGTCTCCCCCAAGGGTTATCGCGACACCTTCGCCGTGATCGACGACCACACCGTGGCCTACCTCGATCTGTTCGGCAGCGGTTCGGAAACGATCGCCCACCTGCGCGACAACGGCCGGATCACCGTGATGTTCTGCTCGTTCACCCGCACCACCCGCATTCTGCGATTGTTCGGTACCGGCCGCGTCGTTCGCCCCGACTCCGACGAATTCGACATGCTCCATGAGCATTTCGGCACCGGGCACCCTGGTGTCCGCGCGGTGGTGGCGATCTCGGTGGAGCGCATCGCCGACTCGTGCGGCTGGTCGGTGCCAAAACTCGACCTCGTCGAGGAGCGCTTCATCCTCGACGAGGCCCACACCCGCCGTACCGACGCCGACTTCGCCCGTCGCATCGCCGGCGACAACTCCACCAGCATCGATGGGCTGCCCGCGCTCGAGCCGGACCACCCGCTGCCGTCCACCGTTCGCCGCTGAGGTCAGCTCGCCGGTATCGAGGTCACCGCGATCGCGGATTCGGACAGGCTGCCGAGGTAGAGGGTGCCCTCGTGTTCGGCCACCGCGGTGACCAACGCGTAGTCGGTGCCGTCGCGCTGCAGGTCGTGCACGATGGTGCCGTCGAAGTCCACCGCGAGCACCCAGACCGAACGGACGGGCGCGGGCGTCAGGCGGTCCGGCAGCGCGTCGACGATTCGGCGCAGAATTCCGGGGAGCGGGAAGAGCCTGTCCAACAACGGGTTACGTGGCGAGACGATGCCGACCCAGACCAGTCCGTCGCTACCGAGCAGCATGTTGTCGGGGGAGCCGGGCAGGTTCTCGGCGAGGTGGTCGGTGGTACCGGCGCGCGGACCTGTGAGCCAGTATCGGGTGATCCGGTAGGCGCCGGTCTCGGCGACCAGCACACAGGATCGGTCCGGGGCGAGCACCAGGCCGTTGGCGAACTGGAGGCCGTCGACGAGCACCTCCAGGCGTCCGTCCGGATCGCGACGGACCAGCTGTCCGCTGCCGGAATGTTCCAGGATGTCGGTCATCCACTCCTCGAACGGCCATCGCCGCGACGAGATCGTGAAGTAGATCGTGCCGTCGTCGTCGCGAATCACATTGCTGGGGAACGCGATCGGGGCACCGTCGATCTCACCGACGACGACTTCCAGTTCCGCGCCCGCCTCGGCCAGACGAAGGATTCCTCGACCCGCGACGCAGATCAGCAGGGAGCCGTCCGCGTCGACGTGCATGCCCAGTGGCCTGCCACCGGCGTCCGCGATTCGCTCGACCGCGCCGCCCGCCGGATCGACCCGCCAGATCGCACCGTCGTCGGTTCCGGTGACGAGCCGACCGTCGGGCAGCACCACGACGTCCTCCGGGCCACTTCCCGGCAGCGGCAACAGTCGGACCGGCGGCATCGGCGGATCGCTGTGGGTCCGGCGCGCACGCGCGGTGGGGCGCGGCGGAGTCCAGCGGTGAGGGCGCATCTGCATGCCCATTGCTACCACGACGAGAGGCGCCACGGGACCGTTGGCACGGGGGCCGCGACCACATCGGCTCAGTCGGAAGTGCCACTCGCGCAGCGAATGTCCGCGTCGCCGATCGAGTAGGGCGCAGCAGCCTGCGCGGTGAGCCCGCGGACGGCTAAAGTGCGGCGGTGAACACCGGATCCGCCAGCTCGCTGCTCGATCATCTCATCGCACCTCAGCCCGCTCCCGCGTGGTGGCTGGTGCTCGCCACCGCCGCGTCGGCGCTGGTGCTGGTCGGGTACCGGCCACTATGGCGGCTGACCCGCAACGCGGTGACGGTGGCGCACGAGGGCGGCCACGCGTTGGTCGCGCTGCTCACCGGGCGCAGGCTGCACGCGATCACCTTGCACACCGATACTTCGGGGCTGACCGTGTCCAGCGGCAAACCTAGTGGTCCCGGCATGATTCTCACCGCGGCGGCCGGATATCCGGCGCCCGCGCTGCTCGGGCTCGGCTACGCGGCGCTGCTCGGGACGGGCCGGGTCACGGTGATGTTGTGGGCGACGCTGGTGATGCTGGCCGCGGTGCTGATCAAGGTGCGCAATATGTACGGGCTGCTCACCGTGCTGGTGCTCGGTGCGTTGGTGTTCGGGGTGTCCTGGTTCGGCAGCGATCTGCTCCAGGCCGCGTTCGCGTACCTGACGGCGTGGTTCCTGCTGGCCGCCGGGGTGCGGCCGGTCTTCGAGCTGCAAGGGAGTCGACGGAGACAGCCGGGGCGTACCGATTCCGATGCCGACCAACTCGCCCGGCTGACGCACCTGCCCGCGGTGCTGTGGGTGTTGTTCTTCAGCGCGGTCTGCCTGGCGTCGCTGGTCGTGGGCGCGATCCTGATGCTGGCGCCGGTCGAGGAGCTACATCCGCTGCTTCAGCGGTGATCGGCGATCCAGGCGTCGACGGCCTCGGAGACGAGCGCGCTCGGCGGTTGTAGCGCGTTGAGGGTGATGCCCGCTTCGTCGGATTGCAGTGGTTCGAGGGTGTCGAGCTGGGAATCCAGCAGGATCGTCGGCATGAAATGGCCGAGTCGGCCGGTCATCCGGCGCAGCAACTCCTCGCGGGTGGCCGCCAGGTGCACGAAGTAGGTCTGTGGCGCCTTCGCGCGTAGGCGGTCACGGTAGGCCCGTCGCAACGCCGAGCAGCTCGCCACTCCACCGGTTTCCTGGTGTTCGGCGAGCCAGTCCGCGACGGTGTCGAGCCAGGGCAGCCGGTCCTCGTCGGTGAGCGGGACGCCCGCGGCCATCTTCTCGATATTGGCCGGCGGGTGGAAGTCGTCACCTTCGGCGTACGGGACTTCGAGCCGGTCGGCGGTCAGCGCGCCGACCGTCGTCTTCCCGCATCCCGACACCCCCATCACCACGATGACAGGTTCGACCACAGCGACCTCCTCGTCGAATGAACTCCGCACGGCATGCCTGCGCATCCCGCTCGATCGAGGGTAGCCGGGGGCGGTGACCCCCCGGGTCGATCAGGGAATCGGTCGGTCGGTGGGCAGGTTGACGAAGCTCGGCGACGCGGGGTCGAGAAGAACGTGCTGGGGCTCGAGGCCGCTGGCGTTCAGCATCGGCCGGAACGGCAATGCTTTGGGCGCGTTGCCCGCGAAGACGTCGATACGCAAGCGGTGTCCCGGCGCCAGTACCGCCTGGGTCGGGATGACGGCGACATCGATATCGGTGGGTGCGCCGGGTACCACCGGGAGCAGCCGGTCGACGGTGAGCGGGTTGAAGGGCGCGGTGAAGTCGCCGTTGATCGAGCGTGCGCTGCGACGCTCGTCGACTGCCCGCATCGACGAGGTGAGCTGTCCGGTGGTGAGCACGGTCGAGGTGCCGTCGGGTGCCACGTCGTTGACGGTGACGTTCCAGAAACCGTCGGTGGCGTCGTGGATCGTGTTGAGCCGCACATTGATCGGGCCCGAGATGACCGTCTGTTCGGTCAGCGGGGCGCTGGTGAAGGTGAGTCCGTTGCGTTCGGCTATGCGGGAATCCTTCGCGCAGGCATCGAATGCGGCGGTCATGCCCGCCGAGCCCTGCGCCGCGTCGCGCGAGCAGACCTGATTCAAACCCGGTGCGACGGTGAGCGTTTCGGCGGCCGACGGGCCGGTGGCGCTGAGCGATCCGTCGTGCAGGCTGTCCTCGGTGCTGCCGCTCGGTGCGGCGGAGAGATAGACGCGGCGATGCGTCACGCCCGGCTGGGGAAACTCTCGCAGCGTAATCCAGCTCCCACCTTGCTGTTTCACCGTGACGGGCCCGAATCCTTCGACGCCGCTGTCGATGTCCTTGAGCCATTTGTCGAACCAGGCCCGCTGCAGCACGTCCAGGCGCGGCGGTGCGCCGGGAACACCGGTGCCCGCACCGGGATTGGCGTGATAGGTGTCGCCGACGATCAGCTGCTTGCGCCCTGCCTGCAGCGGGATCTGCTCGTAGAGCTTGGTCGCGCTGTTGGCGAAGATGTCGTGCCAGCCGCCGTAGACGAAAGTCGGCACCGTGACGTTCTCGGGGTGGCCCATGATCGCCTCACGGAAGGCCGAAGTGTCGTCGAGCGCGCCGTCGAGCGCGGGCGGCATATTCGACAGCGACGGCGTGAGCAGCGATTGGGCGAGCAGGTCGAAATTGGTGGTCGGGTCGGCGATGCGGTCGTTGAACCAGGTCCAGTCGAAGCTGCCGTCGACCATGGAGGCCACATCGGGGACGAGTTTGAGCTGGTTGACCGAGTTCAGCCACATCGGCAGAAAGGTGGTGCCGACGCCACCACCGGGAGCCACCACGTCACGCATGAGGTCGCTGCCCGGCTCGACCGGGAAGATCGCCCGCAGCGCGGGCGGTGCGTTCTCGGCGGCACGCAGCTGGTTGATGCCGGAGTAGGAACCGCCGCTCATCCCGACGCGGCCGTTCGACCACGGCTGCGTGGCCGCCCAGTCGATCACCTCGCGGGTGTCGAGCTGTTCGCGCGCGCCGAGGGTGTCCCATTTACCCTGGGACAGACCGGTTCCGCGCACATCGGCCACGACGACGGTGTACCCGGCGCGGACGAGTTTGCGGTCGACGCCGAGCATGGTCTGGATCATGCCGCCGTCCAATGCCTGCATGAGGTCACCGAAACCGCTGATCGGGGTGGTGGACAGGTTCAGCCTGCGCACGATGTCGACGGCGGTGGACTGCAGGCCCGGGATCGCGGCGGCCGATTCGATCAGGCCCGTCATCAGTTTCGAGTACGGGGTGAGGCTGAGCACGGTCGGCAGCGGCTTCTGCTCGATCACGCCCGCGGCATCGGCGGGGCGGTAGACGTCGGCTTTGAGCACCACACCGTCGCTCATCGTGATCTGGACGCCGCGCTCCACCCGGACCTCGGGGTAGGCGCCCGGCCCGTCGTGCAGGGCAGTCCAGTCGGCGCCGGGCGCGTGCGGGGGCTGCGCGCCCGCGGGACCACCGCCGCAGCCGAGCACGACGACCACCGCGAGGATCGTCACCAGTATCCGGCCGAACCCGCGTTTCGAACCTCTACCCACCATGTATCGCTCCCGACCGGTTCGTCTCCACCGTTGACCGAGCCACCGCACGATCGGCGCAGAAACCGTAACAGCGGTAACGAGTTCGCCGGGCGAGCGTCGGCCCGCTCGGGCTGTCGCTGTGAATATGCGTTGTTCCAGTTCAGCGCGGTGGCGGGTTCCACTTATTGTCGGTTGCCGGTGGTTGACTCAGCTCGTGCCGGTGCGATCGGGACCGGCCTCATCCAGCGCCGAGGAGGACGTTCGACAATGCCGACACGCGACGAAGCTTGGCCGCAGGGAACTCCCTGCTGGATCGACTGTCAGGTGGACGACACCACCGCCGCCCGCGATTTCTACGGCACACTGTTCGGCTGGGAGATCCAGGACGGTCCCGCCGAAGCCGGCGGCTACCTCATGGCCACACTCGACGGCCGACCCGCCGCGGGCATCGGCCCGAAACAACAAGGCATGGAAGCGATGCCGTCGGTATGGACCACCTACTTCGCCGCGCGCCGTGCCGACGAGATCGCCGAACGCGTGAGCAAGTCCGGTGGGCAGGTGTTCATGCCACCGTTCGACGTGCTCGATGTGGGACGCATGTTCGTCGCCGCCGACCCGGCGGGCGGCGTATTCGGCGTATGGGAAGCCAAGGCGCACACCGGTTGCGGCGTTTACAACCAGAACGGCGCCTATTGCTGGAACGAGCTGCATACCCCTGCCTACGATCAGGCACACCAGTTCTACAACGAGGTGTTCGGCTGGCAGTACACCGAGATCGGCGACGGGGCGAACTTCACCTACTCCACCTTCGCGCTGCCCGGTGACAGCCACGAAGTCGGCGGCATGATGGACGCCTCAGCGCTGAGCACCCCACCCTACTGGCTCACCTGGATCCAGGTCGACGACACCGACGGCCTCCTGGCCAGGGCCACCGAGCTGGGCGCCTCGGTGATCATGGGCGCCGAGGACGGCCCCTTCGGCCGGACGGGCGTCCTGGCCGCACCGCAGGGCGAGGTGTTCGCTGTGATCGATACGGCCGAGGCGGTCGGCGAGGTTCCCACCGGGTCCTGACACCGTCACGGGGTGACGATGGCGAAGTTCGGGTCCGGCTTGTCGATCAGGCCGGGCAGCTTCGCCAGGGCGGTGGCGTCGCCGTCGATGGCGATGTCACCGCTGGCGACACCCTTGCGCAGGTCGGCGCCGCCGACCAGGGTGGCGATCAGGGTGCGGCGGGTGAGGGTGATCGTCGCGTCGGGCGCGGGCAGCGCGTCATCGGGGAATCGGTCGTGGTGCACGAGGACGCCGTTGCGCAGTTCCACGCGGTGGACGTGATTGTCCTCGTCGCTGATCCGCCAGTCCGTGGTCATTCGGACATCCCACGCCTTCGGACCGTCGATCCGCAACGACACCGCGTCGAAGACCTGCTCCACGCTCAGCGCGGCGGCCATCGCGGCGGAGTTGGCGGTGGTCGGCGTGCCGAAGGAACCGTGGCGCAGTTCATGAGCGCCGCTGAGATAGAAGTTGCGCCAGGTGGCGTTCTCCGCGCCATAGGCGAGCTGTTCGAAGGCGCTGGCCTGCAAGTCCTTTGCCGTCTTGTTGGCCGGGTCGGCGAAGATCACGTAGTTCACCAGTTGCACGACCCAGCGGAAGTCGGCGGCATCATAGGCCTTCTGCGCGGTCCGCAGTGCCGCGTCGGCTCCGCCCATGGCCTCGACGTGGCGGCGGGCGTTGTCCACCGGCGGGTGTTCCCATAGGTGCGCGGGGTTGCCGTCGAACCAGCCCATGTACCGCTGATAGACCGCCTTGACGTTGTGGCTCACCGAGCCGTAGTACCCGTGCGTCGACCACGAAGCGGTCAGCGCGGGCGGCATCTGCAGCATTTCGGCGATCTCCGCGCCGACGTAGCCCTGGTTCAGCAGTCGCAGCGTCTGATCGTTGAGGTAGCCGTACATGTCTCGCTGCGACGAGAGGAACTCCACGATCCGATCGGTGCCCCAAATGGGCCAGTGGTGCGAGGAGAACACCAGATCGGACCGGCGGCCGTAGCGGTTGATCGAATCGGTGAGATATTTCGACCAGACATGCGGGTCGCGGACCAGCGCGCCGCGCAGGGTGACGATGTTGTGCATGGTGTGGGTGGCGTTCTCGGCCATGCACAGGATGCGCCGGTCGGGGAAGTAGAAGTTCATCTCCGAGGGCGCTTCGGTGCCCGGCGTCAGCTGGAAGATCATCCGCACGCCGTCGACCCTTTCCTCCTGGTCGGTGCGGGTGACATGGACGGTGGGCGGGATCAAGCTGATCGTTCCGACCGAATTGGTCTGTCCCAGACCGGATCCCACCTGACCTTTCGGACCGCGAGGCAGTGCGGCGCCGTACATGTAGGCGGCGCGACGGGCCATCGCCGTGCCCGTGTAGATGTTCTCGGCGACAGCGTGCTCCATGAAACCCGAGGGTGCGATCACCGGGCAGCGTCCGGCCGCGACATCCTGCGGGGTGATGACGCCGTAGCTGCCGCCGAAGTGGTCGACGTGGGAGTGCGAGTAGATCAAGCCGGTGACCGGCCGATCACCGCGATGTTTGCGATAGAGCGCGAGTCCGGCGGCCGCGGTCTCCGCGGAGACCAGCGGATCGATGACGACCACGCCGGTGTCGCCTTCGATCAGCGTCATATTCGACAGGTCGAGACCGCGGACCTGATAGAAGCCCGGTGCGATCTCGTAGAGGCCCTGCTTGACGGTGAGCTGGGACTGCCGCCACAGGCTCGGGTTCACCGACTGCGGACAAGAGCCGGCGAGGAAGTCGTAGGAGTCGTTGTCCCACACCACTTTCCCCGCCTGGTCGGTCACCTTGCCCGGTTCGAGGGAGGCGATCCAGCCACGGTCGGCATCGACGAAGTCGGTGGTGTCGCCGAAGGGCAGGGTGTCGGTCAGCGCGCGGTTGGCATTCAGGATGGCCCCGGTCGGCTCGGTCTGGGTGCTCGACGCGGTGACTCCGCTCGGTTGGTCACCACATCCGGTGACGGTGGCGCCGACCGCGACCGCGGCGGCCGCACCGACTCCGACACCCAGCATCCCGCGCCGCGACAGCTCGCCGCGACCCCTGTGTGCACTGTTCACCGCTACTCCTTCGTTCCACGACTGTCCGACCCGACAACTATTGCAGACTAACTGCAATATCTGTGTTACTTCTGAGCAATCGCCATTGTCGGCAGTGCGGCCAGCTGGATGTCGAGCAGAAGCCGGTCCTCGGGATCGGTCAGGTCGATGCCGAGGACCGTCTCCACTCGCCGCAGCCGATAGCGCAGGGTGTTCGGATGCACGCGCAACGCGGCCGCGGCGGCGCGCACCTCACCGTGCGCGCGCAGATACGCCCGCACCGATACCCGCAGTTCAGCGGCATGATCGCGGTCGTAGGCGTCGAGGGCTGCCAGACGCGGATCGTGCAGGCGCGGGTGCTCGCGGATCAGCTCCATGATCTCGGCCAGCAGCACCGCGGTCCTGGCGTCGGCCAGCGTGGCGACGCGGCTGCCCGACGGATCGGCGACCGGACTGTCCAGCACCCGGTCGACCTCGGCGCGCGCGCCCGCGACCGCGGTGAGCCCGGCGACCGGTGCGGCGATCGCGGCCCGCACCACCAGTTCGCGGGTCTGCTCGAGTTGGGTGACCAGCTCGCGCACCCACGAGCCGACGCTGCGCTCGGAGTGGTAGGCGGGCAGCAGGACATAGACGCGCTCGCCGATCGACTCGGTGACCGAATCATCGCGGAAGGCGCTGGCGTACAAGCGGATCAGGCCACTGGAAGCGGCCGGTCCCGCGGCAGGACCCACCGGCGCGAAGCCGATCACCGCGGCGGGACCGGTCGTCGGCAGGTTGAGCGCGGCGGCCACCGAGGGCACGTCGACGCCGTCGCCGTGCGCGCCGAACAATCTGCGGACGAGCAAAGCCTCGGTCGAGGGGGCGTCCAACCGCCGCGCGATGATCCTGGCCGCCACCGCCGACGCGCCACGCAGCACCTGCGCCGCGTCGGGCCGCAGCGGTTTCGCGCCCTGCTGCAACCAGATGGTCCCGAGCATTCTGGACCGCGCGCCGTCGGCGCCACGCCGGATACCGACGACGAGTCTGCGGCGGATATCGAGCTCGGGATGTTCCGGCACGTCGACGACCTCGTCGCCGCTTCGCACCCGGTCGAACACGCCCCACTCCCGCAGGATCCGCAGGTAGTCGCTCGGGCCTTCCCGGCCGAGGATGGACTGGATGCGCAGCTGATCGGCCGACGCGTCGGAGGCCGAGTAGGCCAGCACATGTGACTGGGGGTCTTCGATCGAGACCATGCCGCCGGTTTCTTTGGCCAGTACCTGAGCCAGTCCGAACAGATCGGTGTCGGGGGCGAGCAGGTCGTGCTCGTCGGACGCGGCGCGCTGACCGGGTGAGCGGGCCAGCGTCCGGCGGATCAGCGAGAACACCTGGTCCCAGCGGGCCTGCCGGTGCACGTGCACCAGCGCGATGCCCGCGGTATGGGCGGCGGCGCGGACCGCGGGCGAGTCGTTGGCGCTCTTGGTCATCAGCACTCGGGGCCGCTGAGCGGGGTCGCGCGCACCGATCTCGCGCAACCAGCGCTCGGTCGCGACGGCATCGACACCGACGAGCAGGTACACCTCGGGCAGCGCGCCCTCGACGTCGAGGTGTTCGGGCAGGTCGGCGGGCTCGGCCAACGCGACCGTTCGCACCGCGACCTCGTGACCGGCGGGCGCGTCCACGAGCGTGGCCACGGTGTGGTCTAGGGCGGCGAGCAACTCGCGCAGCGTTGTGGCCCCTTCGGACATGGCGCACCTCCATTGGTCGATCGGACAAACAGATGCCCGGATCTTCATCCGATCAGATGATTATGACTGCTGCCGATCGGTGTTGACTACGTCACATCCCGCTCTTCCTTACGACGCAGGAGCCGCACTCATGGACGCCATCGCGACCACCCCGCCGCCGGTCAACGAGCCCGTCGGCACTTTCGCTCCTGGCAGCCCGGAACGGGCTCGCCTCCAGACCGCGCTCGCCGAGTTGTCCGCCTCCCCCACCGAGATCGCCCACGTGATCGGCGGCCGCCACCTGCCCGGCGACGGCCCCGCCTTCGAGGTGGTCCCACCGCACCGCCACGGCGCCGTCCTCGGCACCCTGCACGACGCGAGCACCACCGAAACCGCCGCCGCGGTCGAGGCCGCCTGTGCCGCGGCGCCCGCCTGGCAGGCGATGCCCTTCGACGACCGAGCCGCGATCTTCCTGCGTGCGGCCGATCTGCTTTCCGGGCCGTGGCGCGAGAAGATCGCAGCCGCGACGATGCTCGGGCAATCCAAGTCCGCCTATCAGGCCGAGATCGACGCCCCGTGCGAGCTGATCGACTTCTGGCGCTTCAATGTCTCGTTCGCGCGCGAGATCCTCGCCGGGCAACCGCTCTCCTCGCCGGGTGTGTGGAATCGGATGCAGTACCGCTCGCTCGAGGGATTCGTCTACGCGGTGACACCGTTCAACTTCACCGCGATCGCGGGCAACCTGCCCACCGCACCCGCGCTGATGGGCAACACCGTGGTGTGGAAGCCGGCCAGGAGCCAGGCCGTGGCGGCCTACCTGACGATGTGCCTGCTCGAAGCCGCCGGACTGCCGCCCGGGGTGATCAACCTGGTCAACGGGCCCGGTCCGGTGATCTCCGATGTCGTGCTGGCCGACCCACGGCTGGCCGGCGTGCATTTCACCGGATCCACGGCGACGTTCCAGCACCTGTGGCGCGAGGTGGCGCAGCGCTTGGACGGCTACCGCACCTATCCGCGGCTGGTCGGCGAGACCGGCGGCAAGGACTTCGTGCTCGCGCACCCGTCGGCCGATCCAGCGGTGCTCACCACCGCGCTGGTGCGCGGCGCCTTCGACTATCAGGGCCAGAAATGTTCGGCCGCCTCCCGAGCTTTCATCCCGCGTTCGGTGTGGGCGGCGATGTCGGAGGACCTGATCGAACGGACGTCGAACCTGCGCTACGGCGATGTCGCCGACTTCACCAATTTCGGTGGGGCACTGATCGATCGACGCGCCTTCGACCGCAATACCGCCGCACTCGAGCGGGCCAAGGCCACACCGGGTCTGACCGTGGTGGCAGGCGGACACAGCGACGACAGCGTCGGCTGGTTCGTCGACCCGACCATCGTGGTCGGTGACGATCCGGCCGACGAGATGTTCCACACCGAGTACTTCGGCCCGATCCTGGCGGTGCACGTCTACGACGACAGCACCCCGACCGCCTTCGCCGACGCGATGGACCTCGTCGACAGCGGCAGCCCCTATGGCCTCACCGGCTCGATCATCGCCCGAGACCGCACCGCGATCACCGAGGCGACCCAGCGGCTCACCTTCGCCGCGGGCAATTTCTACATCAACGACAAACCGTCGGGGGCGGTCGTCGGCCAGCAGCCCTTCGGCGGCGGGCGCGCGTCCGGCACCAACGACAAGGCCGGTTCCCCACAGAATCTGCTGCGCTGGACCTCCGCGCGCACGATCAAGGAAACCTTCGTCGCGCCGACCGAGCATCGCTACCCCCACCAGGCACCGGAGGTCGACTGATGTCGGTGCTCCTGCGTTCGACCATGCTCGCCGCCGCGCGCTCGCCCCGGCTGGAACGCACCGTCACCCGGCTGCCGGTCAGCCGGGCGGTGGTGGCCCGCTTCGTCGCGGGCACCACCACCGAGCAGGTGGTGCGTGCCGCCGAAACCCTGTTGCGCTCTGGGCGTTTCGTCAGCATCGACTATCTCGGCGAGGACACCACCGACCTGGCAGGCGCCGAGGCGACCCTCGCGCAGTACCGGACCTTGATCGCCGCACTCGGTGCACTCCCCCAGTCCGAGGTGGCCACGGGAGCTGTTCGGCCACTGGAGGTTTCGGTGAAACTGTCCGCGCTCGGACAGGCCGTGCCGAGCGACGGTCACGCCATCGCGCGCGAGCACGCCCGCCAGATCTGTGCCGCCGCCGAGGCCGCGGGGATCTGGGTGACCGTCGACGCCGAAGACCACACCACCACCGACTCGACGCTGGCGATCGTGCGCGAACTCCGCGCCGACTACCCGTGGCTGGGCACGGTGTTGCAGGCGTATCTGCGCCGCACCGAGGACGACTGCCGCGCGATGGCGGGTCCGGGGTCGCGAATCCGGTTGTGCAAGGGCGCCTACGACGAACCGGAGTCGGTCGCCTTCCGTGACAAGGCCGAAGTCGATGCGTCCTATCTGCGGTGCCTCGGCGTACTCACCGCGGGCGCGGGCTATCCGATGATCGCCTCGCACGACCCAGCCGTGATCACCGCGGCCGCGGTCGGGGTGCAGGCGGCGCAGCGCAAGACCGAGGAGTACGAGTACCAGATGCTGTTCGGCATTCGGCCCGACGAACAGCAGCGACTCGCCGCCGCGGGCAACCATGTTCGGGTATATGTCCCCTACGGTGACCAGTGGTACGGGTACTTCATGCGCAGGCTGGCCGAAAGGCCCGCCAACCTCGGGTTCTTCCTCCGCGCACTGGTCGGCTCGCGCGGAAGATGACCGGCTCGGTCGAACAATCATTGCCGCTGAACATTATTCACTCTCGGTGACCGCGCCGCGCGCGTGGCGGTGTACTCGCAGGAGCACACCATGACGCGGCGGTGTGCGCCGATGGAAGGAAACGCGAATGTCTTTCGCAGAGCTGCGCACCCAGATGTTGCGCCGCAAACCACTGATAGAGGTCGACGACGAGATCCCCGGTGACGAGCGGCTCGCCAAATCACTCGGGCTCTGGCAGCTCACCGCGATCGGCGTCGGCGGCATCATCGGTGCGGGCATCTTCACCCTGGCGGGCTCGGTCGCGCACTCGGTCACCGGTCCTGCGGTGCTGATCTCGTTCCTGATCGCCGGTGTGGCCAGTGCCGCGGCAGCGCTGTGCTACGCCGAATTCGCCGGCATGGTCCCGAAAGCCGGGTCGGCCTACACCTACGGCTACGTCTCGCTCGGTGAGCTCGCCGGCTGGTTCATCGGCTGGGATCTGCTGCTCGAGTACATCGCGGTGGCGGCGGTGGTCGCGATCGGTGTATCGGGGTACTTCGGGTTCCTGCTCGATCAGATCGGTCTGACCCTGCCGGAGTGGATGCTCGGCGCGCCCGACACCGGCGACGGCCGAGTGATCGACCTGTTCGCGGTGCTGTTCTGTCTGGGCACCGCGTGGGTGCTCTCGCGCGGTATCGCCAGTGTCGGCCGGTTCGAGACGATCGCGGTGGGCATCAAGGTCGCCCTGGTCGCGCTCATCGTGGCGCTCGGGGTGTTCCACATCGACAGCGCCAACTACGACCCGTACTTCCCGTTCGGCACCGGCGCGGTGTGGACGGGCGCGGCGACGGTGTTCTTCGCGGTATTCGGCTACGACGCGATGAGTACCGCGGCCGAGGAATCCATCGACGGGCGCAAGCATCTGCCCAAGGCGATCATCTACTCCCTCGCCATCGCGATGGTGCTCTACGTGCTGGCCACGCTCGTGCTCACCGGCATGCAGAAATACACCGAGATCAGCCCGACCAGTGGCTTCTCCACCGCGTTCGAATCGGTCGGGATGCCGGGCGTCGCCAATATCATCGCGGTCGGCGCGATCGTGGGCATCGTCACCGTCGTGCTCACCTTCATGCTCGGCGTCACCCGGGTGTGGTTCGCGATGAGCCGCGACGGGCTGCTGCCCATCTGGTTCGCCAAGACCCACCCCACCCGCAAGGTGCCGACCAGGGTCACCTGGATCGTCGGCTTCGGCGCCGCGATCCTGGCCGGCGTGCTGCCGATCAACACCGTCGCCGAGCTCACCAATATCGGCATCCTGATGGCCTTCATCGTGGTGTGCGTCTCGGTGATCGTGTTGCGGCGCACCAGGCCCGACGCCCCGCGCTCGTTCCGGCTGCCGTTGATGCCGGTGATTCCGCTGGTCGGGATCGGTTTCTCGGCCTACCTGATCTGGTCGCTGCCGTGGGAGACCTGGGTGCGGTTCGCCGGTTGGCTCGTGGTCGGCCTGGTCGTGTACTTCACCTATTCGCGCAAGCATTCGCTGATGAACCGGACCGCGCCGGAGCCGAGCAACTAGGTCCTGGGCCGACTGTGTTGTGATGGGTCGATGAGATCGGAGCGGGACGCCGCCGCGGCGGGCGCGAGACAGGCGCGCGCGCCGCGGCGGCGGGATCCGGCGAAAACGCGCGAAGCCATCATCGACGGGCTGCTCGCCGCTGTCACCGCGGGCGATTTCGCGCCGACCGCGCGCGCGATCGCCGCCAGGGCGGGTACCTCCGAACGCAGTGTGTTCGTGCACTTTCCCGATCGGGAAGCGTTGCTGGTGGCCGCGACCGAACGTCAGTCCGAGATGGTCGAGGCGTGCTTGGTGAACCCCGATCCGTCGCCCGCTCTGGCCGAGCGGATCACGAGCGCGGTCCAACAGAGCGCCGCGATCTTCGAGCTACAACGGGTGCCCCGGCTGCCCGGTCTGCAGGAGTCCCGATCGATCGACGCGATCGACGCGCGGATGCGGCGCACCGACGAACGGATCCGTGCCGTCCTGGCCGCGCTGTTCGCCCCCGAACTGATCCGACCCGACGGTGGGTCCGACGACGGGCTACTCGATCTGGTCGACGGCGCCCTCGGCTGGCCGATGCGCCACCATCTGCAGGACCGGCGCGGACTGACGGCCGAGCAGGCCTCGGCGACGATCGAGCGCGCGGTCGGGTCGCTACTCGCTCAGCGCTGACCCCGGCACGAGTACCCGCTTGAGGATCTTGCCGGTCTCACCACGCGGCAGCGCGGTCAAGAACGTGACGTCGCGCGGGACCGAGAATCGGCTGAGGCGGTTGCGGATATAGCTCCGCACCATGTCCGAATCCAGGCCTGCCCCTTCGCGTTTCACCACGAACGCGGCCAGCCGCTGGCCGAACTCCCGGTCAGGGACGCCGACGACCGCGACTTCGCTGATCTGCGGCAGATGGGCGAGTGCCTCCTCGACCGGGCGCGGGAAGACGTTCTCACCACCGGAGATGATCATCTCGTCGTCGCGGCCCGCGACGAACAACCGCCCTGCGGCGTCGAGATAGCCGAGGTCGCCGGTATCGAGCATGCCGTCGGCCTCCTCCGGCGGCGCGGAGTTGACATAGCCGTCGAAGAGCATGTGGTTGGCGACGAAGATGTGCCCGGTGGAGCCGACCGGCACCGGACGCAGATCGGGACCGAGCACCGCGACCCGGGTGCCCAGCGGCGGGCGGCCCGCGGTGGTGGGTGATACCCGCAGGTCGTCGGGGGTGGCGACGCTGGCCCACGACACCTCGGTGGAGCCGTACACGTTGTAGAGCACGTCGCCGTAGCTGTCGAGGAATCGCAGCACGGTGGCCCCGGCCAACGGCGCGCCACAGCTGACCACGAATCGCAGACTCGACAGATCCAAGCCCGCGCGCACCTCGTCGGATACCTCGAGCAGCCGTTCCACCATGGTCGGCACCACGATCAACGTGGTGATCCGATGTTCGGCCACCGCGCGCAGGCACTCCATCGCATCGAAACCGTCCGAGAGCACCACGGTGGCACGCAGTGCGGTGCTGAGCTGCAACCCGGCCAGACCCCAGGTGTGGAACAGGGGCGCCGGAATGAGCATCACCTCCTCCACGCGCAACGGAATCCGGGAGAGCAGTGCGGCGATGGTGCCGAACCCCTTGGCGTGCGGGCGCCGCGCACCCTTCGGCGAACCGCTGGTGCCCGAGGTGAGCACGATCAGCCTGCCGGGATGGGCGGGGACCGGGAAGTCGGTGTGCGCCTGGGCGATCAGGACGTCGACCGTCGTGCGGTCCGGATGCGGCGGACAGTCGTCGGTGGTGTAGCGCGGTACCTCGCTGTGCAGGTAGCGGATCAGCGTTTCCAGCGCACCGTCGACGAAGACCGAGCTGAGCCGGTGCCGCTGCACGATCTCCTCGATCCGCCGCCCCGACAACCCCGCGTTGAGCAGCGCCACGTCGACGCCGAGTTTGCCTGCCGCGACCATGGTTTCGACCATGCCCGCGTGATTGCGGGCCAACAGGCCGATGGCGTCGCCCTTGCGCAGACCGATCGAGTACATCGCCGCGGCCAGCGCGGTGGATCTCGCGTCTACCTCGGCGAAGGTGCGGTGCCCGCCGCTGTCGATCAGCGCGACCCGATCCGGGGCGTAGGCCGTACCCGCCGCGTAGCCGCCTGCCAGGTTGAAGCCCCACTTCGACAGGGACCGAAGCTGTCTCATGATCGACACCGGCTCGGGCCGCATCAGCCCGGTGGCCGCGATACTGCGAGCCACCCCGGCGTTTCGGCGCACCATCGAGCGTTCGGCATTGACCACCACCGAGGAACGGGTGCCCGCGATCGAGTCGGCGGTGCGGCGCAGCCCCGCCTTCACCCAGTCGGTGACCAGCGAATCGCCGCCCTGCTCGAGCAGGGGATGGATACGCGCCACCGCGAAGAGGGTGATGTCGAGACGAGTCCGCTCCTGGTCGCCGCGCAAACGAACCGCGGCGAAGCTGCCGAGCTCGGGGCTGCGCAGTTCGAAACTCTCGTACCAGCGGCCGATGACGAGGATGAACTCGTGCGTGCGGATACCGCCGCTCGCCGACCCGATCCGCACCTGCCAGTGGACCGCACCGTCGGGACGTTCCACCGGTTCACAACTGCCGATACCGGTGAACATGCGTGGGTAACTCTGGGGATCGAGTAGTACATCCCACAACGCTTGACGCGCGATCGTGAAATCCGCGCTGACATCGATGACGTCGGTGACCAAACTCCGTGCTCTACTTCCCGTCGGCCTGTTCGACCCAAGGTGGTCGGCGGGCAAAAATGGGCGCTGTGGTCGGTACCACCTCGCGGGTCGCCACGCTACCCCGCAGCGGCGCCCCGTCATCAAGAATCGGACAAAACCGGTGGTTCGGGACCGTTTCGGCCGGATTTTGGTCGGAGGGCCACACCTGCCGACATCGCCGATGTGAAACTGTCCAATCCCTTGCACACCCTTCGGGGATGCCGAAGTATTGCTGGCAGTACCGACCCGATCTGCAGGAGTCGCCGCGATCCGCGGCACGACGAGCGAAGAGGTGTGGACATGACAGCGAGCTGGCCGAGTTCTCGGGATCCTTTCGACGATATCTTCCAGCGGTTCTTCGGTTCCGGAATGTCATCGAAACCACCGGTACAACGCATCGATCTCGGCAGACTCATGACCGACAACGCGAAGTTGCTGGTCGGTACGGCTCGCGAGGCGGCCCAGGATTGGGGCAACCCCGACATCACTCCCGAACACCTGCTGTACGCCGCCACCGAAGCGGAACCAGGGCGCAGCATCGTGGCCGAACTCAGCCTTGACCCCGACCAGGTCGCCGAGCAGATGCAGGACTATCTCGACACCGGCCGACCCAGCGAGGACGACCTCGCCGACATCACGCTCAGCCCCGCCACCAAGGTCGCGCTGCGTGCGGCCCAGCGGCAGGCGGCCCAGTCCGGCGCGAGCTACATCGGCCCCGAACACATCCTGCTCGGCATCGCCTCACTGCCCGACAGCGTCGCGGCGCAGGCCCTGGTCGCCGGGATCGCGGCCACCGAGAGCGGCGGTGTGCCCGCGCCGGGAACCCCGATGGCGACCGCGCCCTCGAAGCGTCAACAGCCGGAATCGGACACTCCCACCCTCGACGAATACGGTCGCGATCTCACCGCCGAAGCCCGCGAGGGCTTGATCGACCCGGTCGTCGGCCGCGCGGAGGAGATCGAGCAGACCATCGAGATCCTGTCGCGGCGGCGCAAGAACAACCCCGTGCTGATCGGTGATCCCGGCGTCGGCAAGACCGCGATCGTGGAGGGGCTGGCCCAGCGCATCGTCAACGGTGACGTGCCGGTCACCCTCGCCGACCGCCGCGTCATCGCCCTCGATGTCGGCTCGCTGGTGGCGGGCAGTAAGTACCGCGGCGAATTCGAGGAGCGCCTGACCAAGATCCTCGACGAGGTCCGCGCGCACAAAGACGAGCTGATCGTCTTCATCGACGAGCTGCACACCATCGTCGGCGCCGGTGGCGGCGGCGAGGGCTCGATGGACGCGGGCAATCTGCTCAAGCCCGCGTTGGCCCGCGGCGATCTGCACGTCGTCGGCGCGACCACCATCGACGAGTACCGCAGATACATCGAGAAGGACGCCGCCCTGGAACGCCGGTTCCAGCCGGTGATGGTCTCGGAGCCCTCGGTGGACGACACCATCGAGATCCTGCGCGGTCTCGCCGATGTGTACGAAGAGCACCACCAGGTGCGCTACTCCGACGAGTCGCTGGTCGCGGCCGCGCAGCTGTCGGATCGCTACATCACCGACCGGTTCATGCCCGACAAGGCGATCGACCTGATCGACCAGGCGGGCGCGCGGGTCCGGCTCCGGTCGGGCACCCCCGATCCGGCGGTGAAGGCCAGGGACGAGGCGATCGCGCGCCTGTACCGGGAAAAGGACGCCGCGGTCGACAACGAGGACTACGAGAAGGCCAAGGCGCTCAAGGCCGATATCGCCGCCGCCGAGGAGGAACTGGACGAGTCCGGTGCGACCTCCTCGGAGCCGATCGTCGACGTCGTCGACATCGCCGAGGTGATCTCCAGGCGCACCGGCATTCCGGTGGCCGATCTGACCGCCGAGGAGAAGCAGCGCCTGCTCCAGCTCGAAGACGTCCTGCACAAGCGGGTGATCGGGCAGAACGAGGCGATCGTGGCGATCGCCGAAGCGGTCCGCAGGGCCAGGGCCGGGCTCAAGGATCCGAACCGCCCGATCGGGTCGTTCCTGTTCCTCGGGCCCACCGGTGTGGGCAAGACCGAGCTGGCGAAGGCCCTGGCGGAGGCGGTCTTCGGCGACGAGGACCGGCTGATCCGGTTCGACATGAGCGAGTTCCAGGAGAAGCACACGGTCTCGCGGCTCGTCGGTGCCCCGCCCGGATATGTCGGCTACGACGATGCCGCGCAGCTCACCGACAAGGTGCGCCGTCAGCCGTATTCGGTGATCCTGTTCGACGAGGTCGAGAAGGCGCACCCCGATGTGTTCAATGTGCTGCTGCAATTGCTCGATGACGGCCGCGTCACCGATTCCAAGGGCCGCACGGTCGATTTCAAGAACACGATCGTGATCATGACGTCCAATATCGGTTCGCACGTGATCCTCGAGGCGCCTCCCGGCGACCTCGACTCGATCGTGCCGCAGCTCGAAGGGCTGTTGCGCCAGCACTTCCGGCCCGAGTTCCTCAACCGCATCGACGAGCAGATCGTGTTCCACCGCCTCGACACCGAGCAGTTGGAACAGATCGTGGAACTGATCCTGGATCGCACGCGACGCATGCTCGCCGCCCAGGACATCGAACTCGAGATCAGCCAGTCCGCGGTGGACTGGCTGGGCAAGCGGGGTTTTCAGCCCGAGTTCGGTGCGCGACCGTTGCGGCGCACCGTTCAGAAGGAGCTCGACAACCGGGTCTCGCGGTTGTTGCTCGACGGCGGGTTGGAGCCGGGTGGCACGGTGAAGGTCGATACCGCCGACGACGATCTGGTCGTCACCGCGGTGAACCCGGGCCCACCGGAGACCAACGGTTCGGCGCCCGCGCCGACCCCGAAGAAGGCGGCGAAGAAGCCCGCCAAGAAGGCCTCGGGCAAGAAGAGTGACGACAAGAAGCTCGCATCGAAGTAGCGGATAGAACGACTGTGGCCCGGTTCGCGAGAACCGGGCCACAGTGTTGTCGCGTGGGTCAGCCGCCGCTGACCACACAGGATTCCCCGAAGCGGAAGCCCCGGCCGACCGACACATTCGCCCCACTGGCGATGCCGTCCTGGACGGCGATCAACGCGTGGGCACCGGTGTAGGACGGCACCCAGTTGAACATGGCGACGCCGTCGGTCGGGGCGACCACGGCAAGCAGTACGCCGTTGTCGTAGAAGGCGACAGGAATGATGCCGACACTGAGCCGGGCCAGCAACTGATGGGTGCATCCGGTGCCGTAGTTGGTAGCCGAGCCGACGCTCAGGTTGGGTTTCACGGTCAACTGCGAAACACCGGCCGAGGCGCTGGGAGCGCCGATCGTCGTGGCCAGCAACGCCGTCCCGATGGCGGCGACGGCGATGGCGAATTTCCTGTCACTCATATCTCACGTCCTTGTGCTGCGGGGCCGACCGAACGCGAGGCCGGCGAGTCGGTCTCATCCTCACCCCATCGCGGGACCGATGGTGGGAGAACACACGAACCGTTTCGCCGACCTCGTCGCGCCGACTACACCCGAGACCAGAGCGCGGGCGTATTCGGCGGCGTCCAGTTCGGGTCGTGCACCGTGTGCGCCTGCCTGCAGCTATAGGTGGCGCCCTGGTAGGTGACCTTGTCGCCGATGGCGTAGGTGGCGCCCTGACGCCACGACGATCCGGCGGGGGCAGTCGTGGTTGTCGGGTGCTCGTGCCCGGGGGTGGTCGTCGCCGGCGGTTTCGTGGTCGTCGCCGGCGGCGTGGTGGTGGGGCCGGGGGTGCTGGTGGTCGGCCGGGGCGTGGTGGGCTTCGGAGTGGTCGTAGCCGGAGGGGTGCTGCCACCGCCACCCACCTCGAGATCGACGCAACTGTAGAAGGCCGCTGCGGTATCACCGATATTCCATACCGCACGCAATTTCTGACGACCGGAATAATTCGACAAATCAACCGTGTGGGTCACTTCCATCGCGGGCTGTTCATTTCGACCGTCGAACACGGCAACCCTGGTGTTTCCGATGAAATATTCCCAATTCAATGTGCGATGGTTAGCGGTATTCTTCCACGTGAAACTCGCACTGCTGGAGACTTTCTGCGGGACCCACCCGAGACTGTCGTCATCGAGCTCGGGATATTTGTTCGCACTGCAGTTGGTGAGCCCTTTCGAGCCCTCCACGCTCTGCGGTTCATATTTCACCGCACCGCAGGGCACGAGGCCACGGGCGCATTGTTCCTGCCTGCTCGCCGGTCCGGTGATCCAGCCGTGCGCAGTGGCACTTCCGGCGGGAACCAACGCTGTGACGATGGGCGCCAATGCCATTGCTCCGGCAAAGAACAGAATTCGACTTCTCACTATCAATACTCCTTGGAAACGCACACGGAGGACGGCAGGGGCCGGCTTGCCGTCCGGGAAACATTTCGAGCGATGACACTGAACACTTCGATATCGAACTGTGACACCGAACATTAGGGTGACGAAGATCAACCGTCAACCGTTCCAGTAGCGAAAAATACTGCTACCGGCCGGTATTCACAGACGGTTTCGCAGCCGTGCGAATTCAGCGAACAACTCCGTTTCGAACCAACCGGTACCCATTGATGGCAACTGATTGGTTAACCCCGCAGCTATTCAGGGTGTACGGATTTGCCAGGAGTTGTCGATAGGTAGCCATGTTGCCAACAAGCCGCCTTACCGTTCGGGCGCGGGCACCTGTCGCAGGGGCCTGGCGAACTTTGCGCGACTTCTCCGAAATCGGCGGGAGGCCATCTCGAATCAGCCGAGAAACGCGAGAATTCCGGCGGTGATGAGCTCGGCGTAGCGGGCTCGCCCGTCGGGAGTCTCGATGAGCTCGGCGTCGGTGGCCGAGCGCATGTTCCCACATTCGACCAGGGCGCTCGGCCGCTCGGCCAGGTTGAGCCCGGCCAGATCAGCCCGCGGATCCAGTCCCGCCGACCCCACGTAGGTCGACGGCACCGCACCACCGGCGACCA
This sequence comes from Nocardia salmonicida, assembly GCF_036142455.1. Classification (NCBI taxonomy): domain Bacteria; kingdom Bacillati; phylum Actinomycetota; class Actinomycetes; order Mycobacteriales; family Nocardiaceae; genus Nocardia; species Nocardia salmonicida. The sequence continues at coordinate 1,759,568 of NZ_CP108014.1, read as the reverse complement.
TGGCATCGCGCAGCGCAGTCGCCAGTCGCGGCCCCGCCTCGGCCTGCACCTGGTTCAGCGGAGGTTCGGCGTAGGCGATGTGGAATCCGTGCGCGCCCGCGCCGGTATTGCCGTCGGCGTGGATCGAGACCACCGCGTCGGCGCCCGACTGATTGGCGATGGCGGCCCGCTGGTCGACGCACGGTCCGACGCCGGTGTCGTCGGGGCGCGTGAGGATCACCCGCACACCTCGCGCGGCGAGGGCGTCGCGCACCCGCAGGGTGACGTCCCACGTGAACTCGTGCTCGGGGTAGCCACTCGCGGCCGAGGTGCCGGTGGTGTTGCAGGCTTTCGTTCCGCCGCGCCCGTCGGGCACCGGTGCGTTGATCTGCGCGAGATGGGCGGCATTGCCACCGTTGTGACCGGGATCGAGGACAACGGTGCGGTTCGCGGCGGGGGAAGTCGGCGGCACGGCACTCTCCGAGGAAACGGCCGTCGCGGTCGACGTCGGCGGGTTCGCGTCCGTGGTGGTGGACGCGCATCCGGCGAACAGCGCTGTCGTCGCGAGCAGGCAGGCGGGCAGGAACAAGCGAGGGCGCACCCCGCCACCGTGCCACATCCGACGACGAGGCGACTTCGTCCGCGCCGTGTCAGGCTCGCAGCCCGAGGTCGGCCGCCTGCCTGACGCGGCATCGCTGCCTGAGACGGTGGCTCGCGGCCGACACCGTGAGAACCAGCTCCGAACCGTGCTCAGCCGAGGGTAATGCACAGGGGAAGAGTCGCGTGGCGCCGGGCGAACAGGCTGGGCAGCCAGCGCGGCGGCTCCGCATCGATCAGGCTGAATTGCTCGGTGCGTTCGAGGAGCAGGGTGAGCGCGGCGGTTGCTTCCAGTCGAGCCAGCGTGGATCCGATGCAGAAATGGGCGCCCGCACCGAACGCCGCGTGGGCACGTGCGCGCGGGCGGTCCAGGTCGACGATGTCCGGATTCGGGTAGGCGGCGGGATCACGATTGGCCGCTCCCCACAGCAACAGCAGGTGACTCCCGGCGGGCAGGTCGACGCCGGCGAGCTGCGTGTCGGTGACGACGTGGCGATGGTGTCCGCGGAAGGGCGACTCCAGGCGCAGCGCCTCGTCGAGGAACGCGGGGACGAGCTCGAGGCGTTCGCGCAGGCGGGTCTGCAGGTCGAGGTCGGTGGCGAGCAGTCGCGCCGCCGACGCGATCAGACCCGCGGTCGACTCCCCGCCCGCGCCGATCAGCTGCACCACGATCAGCACCGCCTGCTGTTCGTCGATCGTGCCCGCCGCCATTGCCGCGACGAGCACTTCGAGCAGTGTGCGCGGCGAATCGCGTTCGGCCACGCGATCTTTCGCGTCGCTGATCGCCAGGTAGGCGTAGTGCGCTAGCTCGGCCGCCGAGGTGATCAGCGCCGTCATCCGGCCGTCGGCGACGACACCGCCCAGCATCTCGGTGGAGTCGTAGGCCAGCGAGAGCAGTGTCGGCACATCGACGCCCGGCAGTCCGAGGAGTTCGGCGATCAGCGCCAGCGGCAATCGATCGGCGACCCCGGTGGCCCAGTCGATCCGGTCGCCGTCGAGTTCCTCCGTCCACAGCTGTGCGGTCAGCGCGGTGACGACCGGGGCCAGCGTGCGGACCCGTTTGGCCAGGGCCGGTCCGACGATGGCGCGGTGCGCGGCGTGGACATCGCCGTCGGCGGTGGCGAGCACGTGGACACCCTGCCCGGTCGCGTCGAGATCGAAGGTCATCGGCGCCGCACCTGGCTGGGCGACGAGCACGCCGGTCAGATGCGAGGAGAACTCCGCCGGGCGCCGGGTCGCCTCGGTGACCGCGGCCCACGAGGCGACGAGAAAGAAGTCGGTGCCGGGCACCCGATAGACGGGCGCTTCCTCGCGCAGAGTGCGATACATCGGGTACGGGTCGTCGAGCACCGCCGCGTCGAACAGGTCGATCGCTTCGAGGTCTGTGGTCATGGCCGCGGCCTTTCCTGGTCAGGCTGTCGGCGCTCACGGTGCATCGCGGAGAAGCACGCGGTCAATGTCTGTCTCAGTGTGAGACGGCGTCGCGATATCGCGGTCGCCGGAACCACCCACGCACTTCTTCGAAAATCCCCTCTGCCTCGCCTAATTCGGATAGACAGAGGTGACCGAACGTCTCAGTGTGAGACAGAGCCGTGGGAGGATTCGTCGATGACCGACCATGTGGACTGGTTGACCGGCGGTGACCGACGCACCATCGCGGTCGACCGCATCGAACGCGCCGCCCTCAGGCTGTTCCTCGAACACGGCATCGACAACGTCACCGCGGAGGACATCGCCGCGGCCGCCGGCTGCTCGCGCGCGACGCTGTATCGCTACGTCGGCGGCAAACCACACCTGGTGCGCGCGGTGATGGTCAGGGCCGCCGGGTCCGTGGTCGCGCGGGTCGAGTCGGTCGTCGACTCGGTCCCGCCCGCCCGACGGCCTGTCGAAGCCATCCTGGCCGCCGTCGCCGCGATCCGCGCCGACCCGGTGCTGCGCCAGTGGCTGATCCGGCACCGCTCCCCCGATACCGACGAATTCCTCGCCGGCGCAACGGAACTCGGTCACATCGCGACCGCGCTGACCAGGATCGCCCCTGACAACGAGGCCGCGGGCTGGGTCGTACGCGTCGTCTTGTCGCTGCTCACCTGGCCGCTGTCCGACGCCACGGCGGAACGTCACCTGGTCGAACGATTCGTCGGGCCCACCCTGCGCGCGGGCTGACCCCCGACGAGAACGCGGATCAGCCGCGGTGGTGGCGACTCTCGTAGGCAACGCGCTCGACCTCGGCCCGACGGCGTTCGGCCTCGTTCGCCAACTCGGGATCGAAGCCATGGCTGACCAGGCGGTGCCGCCGGTAGACATAGACCAACGCCACGGTGAAGTAGACCAGCGGCAGGTACAGCAACGCCATCATCGACAGCCCGATCCACAGCGGGCCGGGCACCAGCAAGAACAGGCACAGCACCGGAAGCACGGGCAGTAGGAAACGCATCAGGTATCGGCGGGTCGCGCCGGGGCCGGTGAGGTCGGCCAGCACCCAGTCCGCCATCGAGGGCGGCAGAGTGCCGCCGGTGATGTAGCGAACGCGCTGCCAGAGATTCGGGGTCGAGTTGCTCATCAGTGCTCCCTCACATCGGAGGCGCGTCGCGCGGCGGCGTTCACCCGGCCGAGGACATCGCGTAATTCTTCCAGATCCGCCAGGCTCACGCCGAGGCGTGCCACGACGGCGGGCGGGATCTGCTCGGCCTGTTCGCGCAGGTCACGGCCTGCTTCGGTGAGGTCGATGTGCAGCGTGCGCTCGTCGAGCGGATCGCGGCGGCGGGTGATGAGACCGGCGGATTCGAGCCGCTTGAGCAGCGGTGACAACGTCGCGGAGTCGAGCTGGATCGCCTCGGCCACGGCCTTCACCGACATCGGCGCCTCACCCCACAGGGCGAGCATCACCAGGTACTGCGGATGTGTCAGGCCGAGCGGTTCGAGCAGCGGCCGGTAGACCGCCAGCACCGAACGATTGGCCACCGCCAGAGCGAAGCACACCTGTCGGTCGAGCCGCAACGGATCCTCGAGCTCTTGCATCGTCCACCACCTTCCTTTGCCCACACACTATTACGCCACTAATAGTTAGTGCAATAACTATTAGTGGCGTCACACAAGTCGGAGGGACGATGCGCGTCAGTCCTCGTCGACGACCAGCGGCTCCCCGGCAGCGGCGCGACGCACTTTCTCGCGGCCGTTGTCCTCCTCGGTACGCCCCTGACGCCAGTACCCCGTGAAGGTGATCGCACGCTTGTCGACGCCTCGGTCGCGGACGAGATTGCGCCGGGTGAGCTTCACCAACTCGGCCTCACCGGAGATCCACACATAGGGCGCGCCCATGGGGAACTCGGCGGCGCGGACCGCGTCGACCACCGCGTCGCCGTGCGGACGATCGCCGCGATGCACCCACGCGATCCGCACATCGCCGCGGGTCTCGAAGCCCTGCTCGTCGGCCGGGCCGTCGACTTCGATGAACGCTCGCACCGACGCACCCACGTCGAGGCGTTCGATGATCGCGCCGATCGCCGGAACGGCGGTCTCGTCACCGACGAGCAGCTGCCACTCGGGATCGACCGGCGGGGCATAGAGCGCGTGCGGCGGGCAGAGCAGGCCGATCTCGTCGCCCGGCGCCGCGGTCGAGGCCCAGCTCGAGGCGGGGCCCGCGTGCTCGGCGTGCAGGACGAAGTCGATGTCGAGTTCGCCCAGTTCGGGCCGCTGCGCGCGGATCGTATAGGTGCGCATCGGCGGGCGGATCTCGTCAGGCATCGCGAGATAGCGCTGGTACCAGCTCATTACGCTGCCCGAGTCTTCCAGGGGCGGCGGTACCACGGGACGCGGCCGACCCGGGAGCGGGAAGAAGAGCTTCGTGTACTGGTCGGGCCCGACGTCGGCGAGGGCGGCCTGGTCCTCGCAGACGAGGGTGACCCGCAGCATGCGCGGTGTCAGCCGTACCGCGCGTCGAACCGTCGCCGACGCGTAGACCATGGCGGGTCGATTCACAGTCTCAGTTGCCATTAGGCAAGGCTAACCTATTGCCGCGTCGGACCACTCGCCTCGCCCACAGCGAGGGCTGCTCGATCATCTCAGGCAGCGACGACGTCCCGTGCCGCGCGCCCTGCGCCAGATCTGCGTGCGGTCTGATCTCAGGGCATCGGCAGCGGCGGTGTCTGCGGGAATCGCACCGGCAACGCCGCGAGCGACCGATGGAACGGACCGGGCCGCCATACCAGCTCCTCGACGGGCACAGCCAGGGTCAGTTCCGGAAGCGCATCGAGCAATTGGTCGATCGCGTCCTGCACGATCAGGTACGCCACCGGCTTGGCCGGACAGCCGTGCGGACCCGCGCTCCAGGCCAGGTGCGCACGGTTGTCGACGACATCGCGCCCGGCGATGGCCGGATCGTTGTTGCACGCCGACATGCTGATGACGACCGGTTCGTGCGCGGGCAACCAGGTGTCCTCGACCAGGATCGGCTGACGCGGGTAGGTCATGCAGAAGTTGGCCAGTGGCGGGTCGGTGAACAGCACCTCGTCGAGCGCGTCGCGCGTGGACAGGCTGCCGCCGAGCACATTTCCCGCGAACCGGTCGTCGGTGAGCATCAGCCGCAAGGTGTTGACCACCAGGTTCAGCATCGGCTCGATCCCCGCGCCGTAGAGCACCAGCAGTTGGTGCACCATTTCCTCGTCGGTCAGCGCCGCCTGGTGGTGGAGCAGCCGGGTGGCCACATCGTCACCGGGTTCGCGCTGACGCAGCCCCACCAGATCCGCCAGCGCGGAGGCGAGCAGGTTGTTACCCGCCTCGGCGTCGTCGCCTTCGAAGATCTGCGCCATTCCGGTGGCGACCTGCTGCCCGATCTCGGGGGTGCACCCGAGCATCGAGTTCAGCGCCTGGAACACCAGCGGAAACGCGTACTGACTCAACAGGTCCGCGGATCCGGTCGCGCAGAAGCTGTTGATCAGCGGGATGGCGAACTGTTCGACGGTGCTGTGCATCGCGTACAGATCCACCCCGGCGAGTCCGGCGACATTGGCCTGCCGATACCGGGTGTGCTCGGCGCCGGTGGTGCGCAACGCGGCCGGACGGAATTGCAGCATCGGCAGTACCGGGCAGTCCAGCGGGATATCGCGTTCCCACATCCGCGGGTCGGCCGGAAAGTGCTCCGGATCGTTGAGGATGCGCACGGCGGTGTGGTAGCCGACCACCAGCGTGGCCCGGATGCCCGGCGACAGCTCGACCGGCACCACCGAGCCGAACCGGCTCCGCATCTGCTGGTAGGCCGCCTGCGGATCCGCCGCGAACTCGGGTGCCCACATCGCCACCCGCTCGCCGGCGGCGATATCGACCGTCATGACGCTGTTGCTTCCTGTCTGCGAAAGAGATATTCCGCCAAGGTGATCAGTGCGCGCAGCCCCTGATCACGGCGACGTGCGTCGAGTGCGATCACCGGAGTATCCGGCGCGAGGTCGAGTGCCTCACGCACTTCTTCGAGGGGATAGCGGCGGAACCCTTCGAATTCGTTCACCGCCACCGCGTACGGCACGCCACGCTGTTCCAGCGCCGAGAGCACGTCGTCGGCCTTCTCGATGCGCCGGGTGTCGACGAGCACCAGCGCGCCGAGGGCGCCGCGAGCCAGTTCCTCCCACAGCGGGGCGAACCGTTCCTGGCCCGGTGTACCGAACAGATACAGCGCGAGTTGGGAATTCAGGGTGATGCGGCCGAAATCCAGAGCGACAGTGGTGGAAACCTTGCTGCCCAACCCGGCCATGTCGTCGACACCGATGCTGGCCTCGGTGATCGTCTCTTCCGTGCGCAGTGGCCTGATCTCGGACACTCCGCACACGAAGGTGGTTTTGCCGACGCCGAAATTGCCTGCGACCAGGATCTTCACCGACCGTGTCACGGTTTCCGCGACGTAGTCGACCTCATCCCGCAATGGCGCGGAGGCCATGCAACACCTCCTTGATCAATGCGAGTTCCGGCTTCACCTGTGCCGGGGTGGGGCAGTGCAGGTGACCGCTGTCGAGCAGATCGGAGACGATGATCTTCACGACGGAGGCGGGCAGGTCCAGATAGGCCGACAGCTCGGCGATCGACAGCGCGCCGCGGCGGCTGGTGAGTGCCAGCAGGCGACGCTCGTCGGGGCGGTGGTCGGGACGCGCGTCCTCGACGGCACGGACCAACGTCACCAGATCCAGATCATGGGCGGCGCGCACCCGTCCGCCGGTGCGCACATAGGACCGCACCAGGTCGGGATCTCGCCTGCCGCGGCTCAATTCCTCCCGCCTAGGCGGGGCGCGCTTCCGATCTCGTGACCGACGCGCGAAGCCAGTTCGTTCATCCGATGGGCCACCAGCGCCACGTCGACATCGGCGGTGGTGGCGACACCGAGCAGGGCGCCCGCGCCCGCGGCGGTGATCATGATCATGCCCTCGTCATACTCGGTCATGTTCTGGCGCACCGTATTCGTGGGGCCGCCGCAGAATTCGCCGAGCGCCTTGCCGAGCGAGCGCAGACCGGAAGCGGCCGCGGCGAACCGTTCGGCGTCGTCTTTGCTCACGCCACGGGAATGGGCGATGCGCAGTCCGTCTTCGGACAGCAGTACCGCGAAGCGGACCCCGGGGATCTCGAGATCCTCGAGCAGCCACGCCAATCGGTTGGTGCTATCGGCTACCGGTGTGCTCATCGGCTGTTCCTTCCGTGGTTCGCTCGGCCGCAGCGGCACGACCGCTGCGGGATCCGCTGCGCCAGGCAGCGGCGAGGTCGGGGCGCGCCTGCCCCGACTCCGTGATTACCCCCGCCGAATCCGGGGCAACCGGTCTGCGGCGACGCTTGGGCAGCCCGCCGCTGGTGATCTCGTGGACATCGGCGCCGGGCGATTCGACCTCGGCGACCGGCACGGGAATGTGGGCGGGCGCGGCGAGTTCGGGCTCGGGCAGCCGCGGCGCGTCCCCACTCACGAGCAGCGCCGACGGTACGTACACCATGGCACGCATACCACCGAAGATGTTGGGCCCGTCGACGTGCACGGAGAATCCGTAGCGCCGGGCCAAGGCCGCGATACCGGGGAAGCCGACCTTCGGCGCGGGACCGAGATCGTGGATGTCGACCGGACGTTCGCCGCTGAGCACCAGGCGCGCGTCCTCGAGCTGCTCGGGGCTCATGCGCATGCCCGCGTCGTCGATGATGACGGTGACGCCGTGATGGCCCTCCTGGAAACCGATCTCGACGAACGACGACGGCGGCGAGTAGCGCAGCGCGTTGTCGAGCAACGTCGCCATCGTGTGCACGAGCGGTTCGACCGCGCGGCTGATCACGATCCGATCGGACTGCGCCGCCCGCACGCGCAGGAATTCCCTGACCCGCCCGGTGGCGCCGCCCGCCACATCGGTGAGCGACTGTTGTGGCCACCGACGTCCGGGCAGTCCACCGGAGACGATCACGTAGGACTGCGCCTGCCGGATCATCTGCTGCACGGTGTGGTCGATGCGGGTGAGCGTCTCGTAGATCGCGTCGTCGCGGTGTTCGCGCAGCGCGGCACTGACGACCTGGCCGAGGTCGGTGCCCAGACTCACCACCGAGGTGCCGAAGGATCGAACCGCGGCGCTCGTGGCTGCCCGCGAGGACGCCGAGAGATCACCGCGGGTCTGCTCCTGCGCGGCCTGTATCTCGCTCAGGCGACGTTGCTCGCCGTAGCGTTCGACCATCGCCCTTGTTTCCTCGGCGACCACGCGCAGATCCTCGGCATGACCCGTGGCGATCCACTGCAGCGCCTGGCCGAACTGTGAATCACCCAGTTCCACCGGCAGATCCACAGCAACCGACGGGATCTCGTGTCGACGCACGGCGGCGGTGATCGCGGGCAATGTCACCTGTGCGAGCTGCATCAAGGCGTTCTCACACGCGAGGCGTTCGCGGATGGCGGCGTCGGCTCGCTGCCGCTGTCGACGCTCGTTTCGCATGGCAAACACACTGACCGCGATCGCGAGCAGTAACAGCGGCGCACCGATGACGAGCAACAGCACCGCGATTCCTGAGTTCATCAGATCTTTCGTCGTCCTCGACCACACGCGCTGTTGCCGGTGGCCCTCGCCGGCCGGCCCGCCGAGGCATTCGCTTTCCGCCGCAGGGTGATTTCGGATACCCGATTCACACGCCCCGCTTCGAGCGACCCGCACACATTAGCAGCACACGTAACGATCGCGACACGGATCACACTGTCAGACATCATGATTCCCGCCCGAATCAATCCACGCTACTGGACGGTTGATCTATTCTGGTTCGCTATGCTTCGAGCCGATGGTTGTGGAACCCCGGGTACCGGATAACATCGCCGACGTGGCGAAATTGAAGCTCTCCGTCGATGTCCCCGTCCCGCCGGACCAGGCCTGGGCGCACGCGTCCGACCTTCCGCACCTCGGCGATTGGCTGACCATTCACGAGGCGTGGCGCGGCACGCTGCCCGAGGAACTCACGCCGGGCACCGTTCTCGTCGGCATCGCCCGCGTGAAGGGCTTCCGCAACAAGGTCACCTGGACGGTGCGCACCGCCGAGCCGCCGCGCAAGCTCGCCCTCACCGGCACGGGTATCGGGGGCACCAAGTTCGGCCTCGGCATGCTCGTGGAACCGAGCGGCACCGGGTCGAAGGTGAGTGTCGATATCGACCTGGGCGGCGCCCCGCTGTTCGGCCCGATCGGATCCGCCGTCGCGAAGGCCCTGCGCGGCGATATCGAGCGCTCGCTGGAAATGTTCGTCAAGCTCTACGGCTGAGCCGCTGCGCGAAAGCCCGGACAGAACACGATGTTCCGTCCGGGCTTTCGTCTGTGCGGGTCAGGCCAACGCCACAGCCTCGGCGTCGATCGGCGCCTTCGGTTTGGTCCGCGGCAGGAAGAACGCCGGGATCAAGGTCAGCAGCGCGAGCACCACGGTGACCCAGTAGGTGTTGCTGAACGCTGTCGCTGCCATTTCCAGTCCCTGCTCGATGATCGAGGGCGGAATCTGTGCGGCGAGGTCGGGATTGGCGTTGGCGCCGATGGCCACCTTGGCCCCGGGATGATCGTTGAGCTGAGCGGCCAGCACCACCGACATCGTCGCCGTGCCGATCGACGCCGCGGTCTGGTTGATGATGTTCATCAACGTCGACCCGCGCGCTACCTGTGCGTGCGAGAGCGTCTGGATGGCGGCGGTCATCACCGGCATCATCGTGCAGCCCATGCCGAGCCCCATTACGAACAGCGCGCCACCGATCAGCAGGTACGAGGTGTCGGCGCCCAGCTGGGTGAACCCGGCCAGGCCGAGGGTGATGAAGGTGATGCCGAACATGACGATCTTGCCGGGGCCGATCTTGTCGACCAGGAATCCCGCGATCGGCATCGTCAGCATGGCGCCGATCCCCTGTGGCGCCATGAGGAGACCGGAGTCGAACGCGGATTCACCGCGAACCTGCTGCAGGTAGTTCGGCAACAGGAAACCGGCGCCGAAGAACGCCGTCGCGAACAGCGACATGGTCAGTACGGAGAAGCGCAGCGACGGGTTGGAGAACAGCCGCAGGTCGATCAGCGGATGGTCGGTGCGCAACGCGTGGAAGACGAACCCGATCAACAGCGCCGCGCCGATGACGGCCGGAATCAGCACGCGCGCGGCCATGACAGTGCCCTTCTCCGGGATAGAGGAGACACCGAACAGGAACAACGCGAGGCCGGGCGAGGCCAGCAGCATGCCGAGGAAGTCGAATGATTCCGACGGCTTCGGCTTGTCGGGAGCGAGCACGATCCACGCCAGGATCAGCGCGACGATGCCGAGCGGCAGGTTGATCAGGAAGATCCAGTGCCAGCTGAACGCGTCGATCAGCCAGCCACCGAGAATGGGGCCACAGATCGGGCCGAGCAGCATCGGCACACCGAGCACCGCCATCACACGCCCGATCCGCTGCGGGCCCGCGGCGTGGGTCATGATCGTCATGCCCAGCGGCATCAGCATGCCGCCGCCGATGCCCTGGATGACGCGGAACGCCACCAGCGACTCGATACTCCACGCCATCGAACACAGCACCGACCCGATGATGAAGAAGGTCAGTGCCGCCATATAGAGGCGTTTGGTGCCGAATCGGTCGGCGGCCCAGCCGGTCATCGGGATGACCGAGGCCAGTGCCAAGGTGTAGCCGGTCATGGTCCAGGCGACGACCTCGACGGAGGCGTTGAAGTCCTGCATGAAGGTCGGGATCGCCACGGTGACCACCGTGATGTCGAGAATCGACATCACGGCGCCGAGGACGACTACGCCCGCCACCTTCAGTACTGCGGCATCCAGCTTGTCGGGAGTGCGATCGGGCGCGGCGGCACCGATATCCGGAGGTTTCGTCACCGGTTAACCCAAGCACTTTTCGGGCCCGATGACCAGTGAAATCTAGTGTTCGTAATCCCCGGTGTCACACCCGCGTGATCGTCGCCGCCTCGCTCGCCGCCAGCGCCGCCTTGGTCGCCGCGTTCGAGGCGGGCAACATCGGCAACCGAACGGCCGGACTCGAGATCTGTCCGCGCTCGGCGAGTACCGCCTTGATGACGGTGGGGTTCGGTTCGGCGAACAGCGCCGCGCCGAGCGCGTCGAGGCTGTTGCCGAGGGCGCGAGCCCTGAGCACATCACCGGCATGCCACGCCTCGATGAGATCGGCGTAGGCGCGGGGCGCGATATTGGCCGCGGCCAGGATCGCGCCGTGTGCGCCGAGGGCGAGCAGGGCAGAGGCGAATCGGTCGTCGCCGCTGAGCACCGTCGCCGGGGTCTGCGCGGCCATCAATTCGACGCTGGCCGCGTCGATGCCACCGACGGCGTGCTTGAAGCCGGCGATATTCGGCGTGTTCGCGAGGCGAATCAGCGTGCTCCCGCTCAGCGGGCGACCGGTGCGGTGCGGCACGTCGTAGACCAGCAGCGGAGCCGGGCTGATCGCCGCCAGCTGCGTGAAGTGCGCGATCACCCCCTCCTCGCTGGGCCGCACGTAATAGGGCACCACCGCCAGCACCGCCGCGACCGGCCGTCCGAGTTCGGCGATCGCTCTGACCGATTCCGCTGTGGCGTTGCCCCCCGCACAGGCGATCAGTGGCGCGTCGCGGTCGGCGCAGACGCCCGCACAGATATCCAGGACTCGCCCGCGCTCGGCGGCGGTGAGCGCGGAAGGCTCCGCGGTGGTGCCGAGCGCGACAAGCCCGCTCGCCCCCGCGTCGAGCACAGCGTGCGCGTGCCGCTCCAGCGCGCCGGGCTCGAGTGCCCCGTCGGCGGTGAACGGGGTGATCAGGGGGACGAAGAGGCCGTGTAGCGATGTCATGGCATTATCTTCGAGCCGAACCCACCATCAGGTCTAGTTCACATTCATGACGGCCACCGTAAGCTGAACTGATGCTCGATGTACGCAAACTTCGCCTGCTGCGCGAACTCGCCCATCGCGGCACCATCGCCGCGGTCGCCGAGGCGCTCAGCTATACGCCTTCGGCGGTGTCCCAACAGCTCACCGCGCTCGAACGCGAAGCGGGCGTCGCGCTGCTCGAACGTTCGGGTCGTCGGGTCACTCTCACGCCCGCCGCCCACCTGTTGGTCGGCCACACCGAGACGATCCTGGCCGCCCTCGAACATGCCGACGCCGAATTGTCCTGTACCCGTGACGAATTAGCGGGCACCCTGCGTATCGGTACCTTCCCGACCGCAGCGCGCACCCTGCTGTCCCCCGCCCTGGTCACCCTGAGTACCGAACACCCACGGCTGGAGCTCACCGTCACCGAGATCGACCCCGCCGACATCCCGAACGCCTTACGCGCGGGCACGTTGGACGTCGCGCTCACCCACGACTACGACCTGGTCCCCGCCGACGCCGACGCCTCTTTGCACACCGAACCCCTGCACACCGAAACCGTCTTCCTCGCCACGCGGACCCCGGTGCCCACCAAGGATTCGCTGGCAGCCCACCGCCGATCCCCCTGGATCGCGGGAACTCCGGGAACTCTGTGTCACACCTTGACGATCCGAGCTTGCCAGGCAACCGGATTCACTCCCCACATCCGTCACCACGCCGACGACTTCGACACCGTCCTCACCCTCGTCGCCGCAGGCGCGGGCACCGCGATAGTCCCCGCCCTTGCCCTCTACGCGCCCCCCGAACAAATCATCCTCACCCCCCTCCCCATCCGCCGTCACACCCAGCTCGTATACCGGAACGGCACCGGCCTACACCCCGCGATCCACGCCGCCCGCATAGCCCTGCACGCCGCGGCCTAGATCCGGGGCGAGCGAGCGATGCGCCACCGAACTCAGCAGGTTACCCGCTACCCGCCGTCAACCGGCCGCTGCGACCGGACTCGCGGAACGCTGGAGGCGAGCACCGAACAGTGTCAGGCCGAGGGCGATCACCAAGAGGAGGGCCAGGGTCCAGGCCAGGGCCGAAAAGCCGTGTGGCGCAGCCGCTGCCGCAACGATCGGGCCGATAGTCGCGCCGACATAGAAGCTGAACATGGCCACCGAGGAGGCGGCCGCGCGGGACTCGCCGCCGAGTTCCCCCGCACTCTGCAGGACCGCGGGGGCGATGACGCCGAGGCCGCCGACCAGGATCGCCAGCAACACGGTCAGGACCGCGAGGTGCGAGCCTTCGAACGTGGCCGCGACCATGGCGGTCGCCGCGATCAGCACGCCGAGCACCATCTGGGTGGGCTTCGACAGCCGAGCCAGTGGGATGGCGAGCAGCGGCAGCGCCACCATCACCGGGAGGGCGCCCGCCCGCAGAGTCAGCAGTTCGCCGGAACCCGTTACCAGGCCGGTGATCTCGATACCGGTGTAGATGCCGACCATCACGGCCATGCTCAGGGCGCCCGCCACGAGCATCGGGAGCAGCGGCTTGATCCGCAGCACCGCGGGGATGGCGGCGTAGCTGTGGCGCAGCGGGAGGTCGCGGCCGGTGGGGGCGTCATCGAGCATGACCGCCCGCAGACCGAAGGCCAAAGCCGCGAAAACGACTGCGGAGCCGAGGAATACGGTGCGCCACGGGAACGACGCGACCACGGCCTGCGAGACGATCTGGGCGATGACGGTGGCTGCCAGGAAGGAGGTGGCCACCGACATGGTGACCACGGCCCGGTGCGCTGGCGCGATGCGCGTGCCGACGTAGGCCATGATCGCCGGTGGAATCGAGCCGACAACGAGACCCTGCACGATCCGCAACGCGACGGCCAGGGGCGCACTGAACGCCAAACCGGTCAACAGGGTGACCACCGCGGCCGCGAGCATGCCGGTGACCAGAACCCGACGGTGTCCGTATCGATCCGACAGCGGGCCGAACAGCACGAAGCCGCCCGCGTAGCCGAAGGCGAAGGCACTGATGACCCACGTCATCACGCCCGCACCCACGCCCCACTCGGCTTTCATAGCGCCGAACAGCGGAATCGGGGTGTACATCTGGCCGGTGGCCAGCAGGGCGGACAGTACGAATACGGGCAGGGTTCGCCCGGTGTGAGCGCGCGGCGAGGTGCTGCGAGCGCGGGCAGGAGCCGGACTTCCGGCCGGAAGCTGAAATGTCGGTGTCGCCATGCCGATGACAGTAGGCCGCACGCCACCCGCAGTCAACCAAATAGTTGGTTTAGAGACCTGGTAAAGTCGGACCCATGACGGCGAGCACCATCAAACGCAGCGACGCGACCAGACAGGCACTGCTCCGCGCGGCGCGGGCCGAATTCGCGCAGTACGGCCTGGCCGGAGCCCGAGTCGATCGCATCGCCGAGGCCGCGGGCGTCAACAAGGAACGCATCTACGGCCTGTTCGGCAGCAAGGACAGGCTTTTCGACGTCATCATCGTCGACACCATGCGCGAATTCATGGAGGTCGTCCAGCCGCTGGCCGAGACCGAGCCCGGCGACTACGTCGGCAAGCTGTTCGACTACCACCGCGACAACCCGCAACTGCTGCGCCTGCTGCTCTGGGAGGGCTTGCACCGCGGCGCCGACGCGCACGACGTCGACGGTTGGCGCGCCGAGCACTACGTGCGGAAATTCGACCGCGCCCAAGAACAATTCGGCGTCGACGAGCAGCAGGCGGGCCGTCTCCTGCTCGCCCTCTGCGGCCTCGCCAACTGGACCCACGCCGTCCCGCAGACCACCCGCCTGCTGCTCGGCGACGCCGCGTCCGACACCGACGCCACCCGCGAGTTCGTGAAGGAATTCGCCCGGGCCGCCATGCGAAACAAGGCGACCGCACCCGCCGAGCGCGCCCCGGACGCCACCCCCGATCCGATCTCCCCCGAATCGGTCAACACCTTGACCACATCGGTGGACGCCGCCGCGCTCCGCCTCCGCGATGCCCAGGCCGCCGCCGACGCCGCTCGCGCGGAACTCGCCACCGCCCTGCGCGCCGCCCATTCCGCCGGTGCGGGCGCCAACCAGCTCGCCCGCCAGGTCACCGGCACCATCTCCCGCCCACTCGTCCTCAAGCTGCTGGCCGAATAGACCCCAGGTACCGCGGCTTACGCGGTCTTCTCGCGGTGGGAGCTGCGCTGACGGGTGCGGGTTGCCGAGACGGGGTCGATGTCGGGCATCGACCATTGGGCCGAGAGGGCGAGGCTGGGTTCTCGGCCGGAAGCTACATGGCGGTAGGCGATTTCGGCCGCGGCATCGGGGTCGTTGGCGGCGATAGCCGCGTACAGAGCTTCGTGTTCGTCACATTGGGTGCCGGGGTCGCGTTCCTTCGTCAGGTGGAACAGCCAGCGGACCCGAGATTCCAAGGGGCGCAACAGCGACTGCAACAGCGGGTTGCCCGAGACTTCGACGATCACCGCGTGGAAGCCGGCGTTCGCGGCGGCGATCGCGGCCTGATCACCACGGGCGGTCGCCTGACGCGCCGCGGTCAGCTGCGCGCGCAGGGCGGCCAGATCGGCCGTTTCGGCGCGTTCGGCGGCCAAGCGCGCCGCGAGGACCTCGAGGCTCTCGCGAACATCGAAGAGGTCGCGCACATCGGTCACCGTGAACGGGGCCACGATCGCGCCCTGCCGCGGCACGATCACGACCAGACCTTCGCGTTCGAGCATCTGCAGCGCCTCCCGCAGCGGGATCCGCGAGATGGCCAGCTCGGTCGCGAGATCACGTTCCACCAGCCGCTGACCAGGGCTCAACCGCAGATCGATGATCCGGTCACGCAACTCCTCGTAGGCCCGATCCCGCAGCGACTTCTTCGCCGGTTCGTCTCCCACCGCACCATCCTTCTGCTCCTGCACAACACCAACCGTAGCCCGCTCGCGGAGTGCGACCGTTTCTTACTTTTCCGTAATCCGCCTGTCATCTGCGAGCCCCAGGCTGACACTTAACGGTATACCGCTAAGTGAGCGGTTCGTTCGAACAAGGAGTACCCCGTGCACAAGTCCACTCGGCGCGCGATCGCCTTCGGCTCGGCCGCCCTCGCCACCGCTGCCCTCCTGTCGGCTTGCGGTTCCGCCGACACCTCGGCAGCGGGGGGCAAGCTGAAGGTCGGTGTGTTCTTCCCCGGCTCGCTCTCCGACACCGGCTTCATGCAGTCGGGGTATCTCGGCTACCAGCGCATCGCCGACACGCTCGGCGACAAGGTGGAACTCAGCAAGGTCGAGCAGGTCGCGGCCAGCGACTACCAGCAGGCACTGGTCCGCTTCGCCTCCACCAACGACCTGGTGATCTCCCTCGGCGGCCAGACCGACGCCGACGTGCGCAAGGTGGCGCCGCAGTTCCCGAACGTGAAGTTCGTCGAGATCGGCGGCCCGGCCGACGCCAAGCCCATGGCCAACCTCGCCTACTACGATCCCCAGCAGGCCGAGGCCGAGTTCCTCAGCGGCGCGGTGTCGGCGGCGGGCTCCAAGTCCGGCGCGGTGGCCTTCGTCGGGGGTGTCGAGTTGCCCGCGATCGTCAACGCCGCCAACGCTTTCGGCAACGGTGCCCGTTTCGCCAAGCCGGACGCGAAGGTATTGACCCCGCAGTACGTCGGTGACTTCAACGACCCCGCCAAAGCCAAGCAGGCCGCGCTGGCCGACTACGGCGCGGGAGCGGGCACCCTCGGTCAGATCGTGAACCTGGGCAAGGCGGGCATGGAGCAGGCCGCGACCCAGTCCGGCGCCACGATGGTCGGCGGCCCGATCCCCGGTGACTGCACCAACCCCGTGTACCTGGGCTATGTGCACACCGATATCGGCGCCGAGGTCGAGTTCGCGGTGAATGCCGCGCTCGACAACTCGTGGAAGGCCGAGAACGTGCGCTTCGGGCTGACCTCGCCCAACGACGGCACCGATTTCGTGTTGTGCAGCAAGGACTCCGGGGTCGCCGACGCGCTCGCGAAGGCGAAGACGGCCCTGTCCACCGGCGCTGTCAAGCCGTACTGAGCACCATGAGCACTCCCGCATTGACCCTGCAGGGGGTCGGTAAGCGCTTCGGTGACGTGCAGGCCCTCCACGATGTGGACGTCACTGTCGAATCCGGCACTGTCCATTGCATTCTCGGCGAGAACGGCGCGGGCAAGTCGACGCTGTGCAATCTCGTCTTCGGCGGCTACCGCCCCGATAACGGTCGGATAAAGCTGGGCGGCAACGATTTCCGCCCCGACTCCCCCGCCGCCGCGATGGCCGCGGGCGTCGCGATGGTGCACCAGCACTTCAGCTTGGTCACGACCATGACCGTCGGCGAGAACCTGTTGCTCACCCAGCGCGGACTCCGGATGCGCCGCAGAGACCTGACCGACCGGCTCGCCGAGATCGCCCAGCGCTACCGCCTGCGGATCGATCTCGACCAGCAGGTCGCGACGATGCCGGTCGGCGCCCGGCAGAAGGTCGAGATCGTGAAGGCGTTGCTGCGCGATCCGGCACTGATCCTGCTCGACGAACCGACGGGAGTGCTCGACCCGGCCGAGATCGACGCGTTGATCGACACCTGTCGCGCCATCGCCGCCGACGGCAAAGCGGTGGTTCTGGTGACGCACAAACTCGGCGAGGTGGCCAGGGTCGCCGACGCCGCGACCGTGCTGCGACGCGGCACGGTCGCCGGTGGCGGGCGGATGTCGACCACCACCATCGCCCAGTTGCTCACCGCCATGGTGGGACGCACCGCTGCCGATCTCCACCCGACTGTCGCCGCGACCATCGGGCTCGATCCCACGAAACCAGCGGCACCTGCCTCGACAGCGGAAGCCGTCGTGCAGGAGTCGGCGAACGAAACCGGTTCACCCGCACCGGTTCTCACCGTCGATCGAGTCACCGTGCGACGCGCCGACGGTAGCGCCGCGCTCGACGACGCGCGACTGGTCGTGCGGCCCGGCGAGATCGTCGGGATCGCGGGAGTCGAAGGCAACGGGCAGAGCGAGCTGGTCGCGGTGCTCGCGGGCAGTACCCCGGTGAACGCAGGCACTGTCACCCTCGACGGCGTCGACATCACCACCGCACGACCAGCGGCGCGCACCGAGCGCGGTCTCGGCATCGTGCCCGAGGACCGCCATCGCGACGCGATGGTCGCCGATATGACGCTGGCCGAGAACCTCTTCCTCGGTCAGCTCAGCCGATTCCGGCGCTTCGGCCTGCTCGACAAACGGGCCATCGGCCGCGCCGCGCAGACCGAACTCGATCGGTTCGATGTGCGGGCGGCCGGTCCATGGGTGCGGATGGGCTCGCTCTCGGGCGGCAATCAGCAGAAGGTGGTGCTGGCCCGCGAGTTGTCGGCCACGAACCTGCGCTGTCTCGTCGCCGCCCAGCCGACGCGCGGATTGGATATCGGTGCGGTCGATTTCGTGCTGACCCAGCTGCGACGCGCGGCTGCCGACGGCTGCGGCGTGCTGGTGGTGTCGAGCGAGGTGCCCGAACTGCTGGCCCTGTGCGACCGAGTGTTCGTCGCCTATCGCGGTGCGCTCGCGGGACCGGTGGAAACCTCCGATCCCACAGCGGCACAACAGATCAGCGAACTGATGATGGGAGTATCGGTATGACCGCGGCGAACGAGAGCCGTCCCGCACGGCGACCAGCCACTACCGGACTCGGCCGGATCGACTTGCGCCAGTGGGCGCATCAGCCGATCGTCGTCGCCGCCGCGGCCATGGTCGCCGCCGGTGTGATCGGTCTGATCCTGGCCGCCGTGGCGGGCGCGGCACCGGCCGCGACCATAACCGCGCTGTGGGAGGGAATGTTCGGCAGCGACTACGCCATCGGCGCTTCGCTCAATGTCGCCGCCACGTTGATGCTGGTCGCGGTCGGTTTCACCATCGCGCACCGCGCCGGATTGGTCAATGTCGGTGGCGAGGGGCAGATCTGCGCGGGCGGTATCGCCGCCACCGCGATCGGCACCACGCTCACCGGCGCACCGACCGCGATCACCCTGCCCGCAGTTCTGATCGGCGCGGCGGCGGCCGGCTGGCTGTGGGCGGCGATCGCGGCGTATCTGCGGGTCCGACGTGGAACCAGCGAGATCATCACCACGCTACTGCTCAACTTCGTCGGCCTGGCACTGGTGCTGCTCGTCGTGCACGAGCCCGCGCTGCTGCGTCAGCCGGTGACCTCCTCGGAGACGCTCCCGCAGTCCGAACAGCTCACCGCAGCGGCACATCTACCGCTACTCGGTATCGAACGCTCCCCCGCGACGATCGCCTTGTGGATCGCGGTAATCGCCGCGCTCGGCACAGCGATCCTGGTGCGCCACAGCGCGCTCGGCACCCGCCTGCGCGCGGTGGGACTCAATCCCGACGCGGCCGCGCGACTCGGACTGCCGGTCGGCCGGTTGCGTTTCCTGAGCCTGTCTAGCGCGGGCGCGTTCGCCGGCGTGGCGGGCGGGTTACTGGTCGCGACAGCGCCTTTCGTGCTCGCCGAAGGATTCTCCTCCGGCTACGGCTTCTCCGGCCTCGTCGTCGGCCTGCTCGCCCGCGGCTCGTTGTCGGCGGTCGTCGCCGTCTCGCTGTTGCTCGGCTTCCTCGTCTCCGGCGGGATCAACCTGCAACTGGCGGCCAACGTACCCGCCTCGACCATCGCAGTCGTGGAGTCGCTGATGATCGTGTTCATCGCCGGCGCCGCGCTCTGGACAAGAAGCGCCCGCAAGTCCGAACCCGCGGCACCACAATCGGTTTCCCCCGTGGATACCGCCGACCTGGCAGGAGCACCGCGATGAGCCTCGACACGGTCACCGACATCGCCACCAGCGGCATCGGTTTCACCCTGCCCATCCTGGTCGCCGCGAGCGGCGAGCTCGTCAGCGAGCGCGCGGGCGTGCTCAATCTGAGCCTCGAGGCGATGATGCTGACCGGCGCGTTCGCCGGTGTACTCGGCGCCGTCACCACCGGTTCGCCGGTGCTCGGTGCGGCCACCGCGGTGATCGCCGCCCTGATCTTCGGCGCGCTACAGGCGATCTGGAGTATCGGCCTGCGTGCCGACCAGATCGTCGTCGGCATCGCCAGCAACGCGCTGGCGCTGGGCGCCACCACCTACGGTGCGCGGCTTCTGCTCGCCGATGGCAAGGGGCACAGTGTGCCGGGCTTCGATGCGCTGAAGATTCCGCTGCTGCACGACATCCCGGTCATCGGGCCCGCCCTGTTCGGTCAGACCGCACTCGGCTATCTGTGCATCGCCGTCGTCGCCGTGCTGGCGTTCGTCTTCTCCCGCCGCACCAAACTCGGCCTGGTGATCGATGCGATCGGTGAGGACGCCGTCGCCGCCGACCGCACCGGCCTTTCCGTACGGACCGTGCGCTACGGCTGCGTCCTGCTGGCCGCGTTCGCCGCGGGCCTCGGCGGTGCGCAACTCGCGCTGTCGGAAGTGCATTCGTTCAGCGACAACATGACCGGCGGCATCGGCTATCTCGCCGTGGTCGCGGTGATCGCGGGCCGCTGGCGCGCGCTCGGCGTGATCTGGGCATCGATGTTCTTCGGCATCGCCCAGGCGTTGCAGTTCGCCTTGCCCGCACTCGGTGTTGACGTGCCGTTCGCGCTGCTGGTGATGCTGCCCTACCTGATCGCGATCGTCGCCGTCAGCGGCTTGGTCGGCAACAGCCGCTCGCCGCGTGACCTCACCGTCGCCTTCGCCCGAACTTCCTGACCCGCCGCTACTTTCGTAGGAGCCACCGTTGACTCTGATCCTGTCGCACTCCGATGTGACCGCCGTCCTCGATCGCGGCGAGGTGCTCGCCGCCGTCGAGCGCGCACACGCCGACCTGGCCCTCGGCACCGCGTTCGTGCCCGCCCCGCCGGCGATGACCCTGGGCGAGGCCGCCTTCGTGCCGATGGTCGCCGCCGCCGAATCCGCCGGCGCCGCCGCGGTGAAACTGCTCGCCGACCTGCCTGCCAATCGCGAACGCGGACTGCCGGTGCAGCGGTCGGTGATCGTGGTGACCTCGGCGGCAGACGGTGCGTGCGAGGCACTGATCGACGGACGCCTCGTGACCGCCGTGCGCACCGCAGCCGCCAGCGCTGTGGCCACGAAATACCTTTCCCGGCAAGCCAGTTCGGTCCTGGGCGTGATCGGTGCGGGCAATCTGGCCGTCGAACACACCCGCGCGATCGCGTCCGTGCGCGAGCTCGAGACCGTGCTGGTCTGGTCGCGGACCGCGGCCACGATCGACCGATTCCGCAGTGCGATAGCTGATCTCG
The DNA here is from genome assembly GCF_036142455.1 of Nocardia salmonicida. Classification (NCBI taxonomy): domain Bacteria; kingdom Bacillati; phylum Actinomycetota; class Actinomycetes; order Mycobacteriales; family Nocardiaceae; genus Nocardia; species Nocardia salmonicida. The sequence goes on along the minus strand of NZ_CP108014.1, from coordinate 1,738,418 downwards.
GCCTCGAGGTGCGCGCCCTCGACAGCCCGGAGGCCGTCACCCATGCCGCCGATGTGCTGTGCACCCTTACTCCCTCCCGCGAACCGATCGTCCACGGCGCCTGGTTCGGCGACGGCCTGCACGTCAATGCCGTCGGAGCGCCGCCGCGTGCGGATCACCGGGAGGTGGACGGCGAAGCGATGCGCCGCTCCAGGGTCGTCGTAGACTCGATCGGCACCACGCTCACCAAGTCCGGGGACACCCTGATGGCTATCGCCGAAGGCGCGATCACCCAGGACGCGGTGAGCACCGAGCTGGGCGAGGTGATCGCGGGCCGGGCACCCGGGCGTCGCGGCGACCGCGACATCACCCTGTTCAACTCGGTGGGCATCGGCCTGCAGGATCTGGCCGCCGCCCGCCTGCTCATCGACAAGGCCCGCGCCAACGGCATCGGAACGGAAGTGGATCTCACCTCATGAGCGAGCTGACCGATCTCGACATCACCCACCTGCGCCGCGCCATCGACCTCGCCGGGCACGCGGCCGCGCTCGGTGACCGACCCTTCGGCGCGGTCGCGGTCACCCCTGACGGCGCTGTCCTGGCCGAGGGCGTGAACGCGGTGAACTCCACCGGCGATGTCACCACCCACGCCGAGCTGGTCGCGATCACCCTCGCGACCGCCGCGGGCCACGCCGAGCAGTTGCGCGGCGCCACCGTCTACGCCAGCGGGGAACCGTGTCCGATGTGCGCCGCCGCGATGGTGTGGGCCGGGGTCGGTCGCATCGTCTTCGCCGCGGCCGCAGCCGAATTCGGGCCGATCCTGCCCCCTGGTCCCAGCTTCGAGCTCACCTGCGCCGAGGTCGTCGCGCGCTCGAACGTGCCGGTCGAGGTCAGCGGACCGCACCTCGGCGAGGAAGCTCTCGCCGTGTTCCGCGCGGCCGCGCAGAGCTAGTCCCGGACACACCGAGGGCGCGGCGCCACCTCGACGCCGCGCCCTCGGTGTGCGGTCACTTCGCCACGACGACCTCGACGGGCTCGCCCAGTTCACGTTGTTCCTCGATCGCCTCGGGAGTGCCCGGCACCTGCGTGCCGCGCAGCGAGACGCCCTTGGTCTCGATGAGGAAGAACGACGCGATCAAGCCGACGGCGCACGCACCGAACATGTAGAACGCCGGAATCATGTTGTTGCCGGTCGCGCTGATGAGCGCCTCGTTGACCACCGGCGCGGTACCACCGAACATCGAGGTGGCGACGTTGTAGCCGATCGCCACACCGGCGAAACGCACGATCGTGGGGAACATCGCGGGGAAGGTGGCCGAGATCGTCGCCAGCTGGGGAGCGTAGAGCAGACCCAGGATCGCGAAGCCGACGATCGCGCCGGTGAGCGAGGACCCGATCAGGTGGTAGACCGGGATCACCGCGATCATCATCGCCGCGCACGAGAACATCCACATCGGTTTGCGCCCGATCCGGTCCGAGAGCGCACCGAGGAACGGCAGGGTGCACAGCATCGCGACCTGGCCGATCAGCGGCACGAGCAACGCATCCGATTCCTCCATGCCGAGCGTGGAGCCGAGGTAGGTCGGGGTGTAGCTGAGCAACGAGTAGTTGACGACGTTGAGCGCGATCACCAGGCCGAACAGGGTCAGCACCGGACGCAGGTACTTCGTCACCAGATCGCGGTAGACACCGGAGACTTCCTCGGTCTCGTCCTTGCGGTCGACCTCGCGGAACACCGGGGTGTCCTCCACCCGGCTGCGCAGGTACATGCCGATCAGGCCGAGCGGACCGGCGATCATGAACGGGATGCGCCAGCCCCACGAATTCATCGACGCGTCGTCGAGCACATTCACCAGCAGCAGGGCGACCAGATTGCCGAGGGTGAAGCCGGCGAGCGTACCGACTTCCAGGAAACTGCCATAGAATCCGCGCTTGCGATCGGGCGCGTATTCGGCCATGAATGTCGCGGCACCACCGTATTCGCCACCGGCGGAAAGTCCCTGGATCATGCGCAGCGCGTACAGCAGAATCGGGGCGCCGATGCCGATCATGTCGAAGCTCGGGATAAGACCGACGGCGAGCGTCGATCCGGCCATCAGGATAATCGTGGTTGCGAGTACTCGCTTGCGCCCGATGCGGTCGCCGAGCGGACCCCAGATCATGCCGCCCACCGGCCGGATCAGGAACGATACGGCGAAACCGAGCAGCGTGTAGACCATCCCGGATTCGCCGTCGCCGGGGAACAACGATCTCGCGATATAGGTCGCCAGATAGGCATAGACACCGTAGTCGAACCATTCGACCGCATTACCGATCGCCGACGCACCGATGGCCCGGTGCAGCACCGATTTCGATTCCCTGGACATCCACAACACCTCTCGTCGTCGCTTTTCACGAATACCCGACCTCTTTGCGAACAAACGTTACGAGCGCGCGAAGACGCGCCTTTATGGCCTCTATACTGCGAATATGGCGCTACGACACGGGGTATATCTGCCGCCGTTCGGCGAGTTGGCCGACCCGCGAGTGCTGGCCGAGGCCGAGACCGAGACCGCGGGCTTCGACGGCGTCTTCGTCTGGGACCACGACGTCCACAGGACGTGGCCCGCGAGACCGTCGCTCTGGACCTGCTCGGCAACGGCCGTCTCGCCCTCGGCGTCGGACTCGGCTCCGAGGCGACCTGAACGGGTTCGCGGTCGTGGTCGCCGCAGCCACCGATCACGACCGCGACGCCTACGAAAAGGCAGGCACGACTTGGTGGTTGGCCGAACTCCCGATGTTGTGCACGAAGGCAGAGGCGATCACCCGCGTTCGCCGAGGCCCCGGCTGAGGCGGGTCACGCGAGAGCAGCGAGTTTGTTTGCGAGGACGGCCTTTTCGCGTTCGTTGCCGCACCGGCGGATGGCTTCGGCCAGCTCCGTGCGAGCTTCGGTGGTGCGGCCGAGCCGGATGAGCAGTTCGCCGCGCACGCTGGGCAGCAGGTGCGAGGTGGACAGGGCGCCGACCGCAGCGAGCTCGTCGACGATCGGCAAGGCCGCCGCGGGACCCTCGGCCATCGACACCGCTACCGCCCGGTTCAGGTCCACCACCGGTGAGGGCGCGAGCCTGCCCAGCGCCTCGTACAGCACCACTACCCGTTCCCAATCGGTCCGCTCGACGGAGGGCGCGACCGCGTGACATTCGGCGATCGCGGCCTGCAAACCGTAGGCGCCCAGACCACGCCCGACTTCACCGGCTTTCACCAGCGCGGCACGACCGCGTCGGATCGCCGAGCGGTCCCAGCGGCGGCGATCCTGCTGTTCGAGCAGGACCGGCTCGCCGTCGGGACCGGTGCGAGCGGGGAATCGCGCCGCGGTCAGCTCGAGCAGCGCGAGCAGGCCGTAGACCTCGGGTTCGGCGGGCATCAGCCGCGAGAGCACACGAGCCAGCCGCTGCGCTTCCCCCGCGAGATCGAATCGGATGAGATCGTCGCCGGTGCTGGCCGACGATCCCTCGGTGAAGATCAGGTAGATGACGCCGAGCACCGAACCTAGCCGCTTCCGGCGCTCGGCGGCGGGCGGCACTTCGAACGCGACCTCGGCCGCGCCGAGTGTCTTCTTCGCCCTGGTGATCCTGGCCTGCACGGTCGCGGTGGGCACCAGGCAGGCCTTGGCGATCTCGTCGCTGGTCAGACCGCCGACGACGCGCAGCGTCAAAGCCAGACGCGCCTCCCGCGACAGCACCGGGTGACACGAGATGAACATCAACGCGAGCACGTCGTCGTCGATCTGATCGGGATCCCACAGCACGTCCGCCGCCGCGCGCACGGGGTCGCCACCGGTGAGCGCATCGCCCTCGCCGAGGTCGGCGGCGAGGGCGGTGTAGCGGTCGTCGAGGGCGGCGCGGCGCCGGAACGCGTCGATCGCGCGGCGTCTGCCGACGGTGAGCAACCACCCGGCCGGCTGACGCGGCACGCCTTCGCGCGGCCACGTCACCAGCGCCTCTGCCAGCGCCTCCTGGGCCAGATCCTCGGCCATCGCGAAGTCGCGGGTGTAGCGCGCGAGCGCGCCGACGATGCGGGCCGATTCGATCCGCCAGACGGCGGCGACGGCCTCGCGGCCGGTGTGGTCGCTCATCGCGGTTCAGAGCTGGCCGGTGGCTTCACGCCAGGCGCGCTCCTTCTTGATCCAGATGTTGTCCTGCGGGAATTCGTCGATGCTGGTGACCCGACGGATCTCGGTCTTGGTGCCGGGGCCGACATAGGGCATTCGCTTGGCCCACTCGATCGCCTCCTCCTTGGAGGCCACATTGAGGATGTAGTACCCGCCGAACAGTTCCTTGGTCTCCCCGTAGGGCCCGTCGGTGATCACCGGGGTCTCCGACGAGTAGTCCACGACCACGCCCTGGGCCGCATCGTCGAGCCCCTCGGCGGCGACGAGTACCCCGGCACTGATCAACTCGTCGTTGAACTTGCCCATGGTCTCGAGAATCTCGTTGAAGTCGATATCGGCCATGGCGGCCCAGGCTTCGTCGGTGGCGCGCATGATCAGCATGTACTTCATGGTTTCGTCTCCTCGGATCGGTGGGGACCCGCCTGCCGGGCCCTGCGTTCATCCCTAGGTCGAACGGGCACCACGGCAGATCGACACCCGGCCGAAAATTCTTTTCGCGAGTGTTCGGCAGCCTACGACGAGTGCGGGATGCGCGCCTCGACGACGGACACGAATCCCCGATTCGGATATTCAAGATCGTCCGGCGTGATACAGATCGAAGAGGTTTGTCATGCTGACAGCCACCTAGCGAAGGAGTCACTCGTGAGCGCAGTCCTCGTCGAGCAACGCGAGCATGTGCTCGTTATCGTGCTGAATCGGCCCGAAGCCATGAACTCGGTCAACGCCGAAGTGAGCACAGGGGTCGGCGAGGCGCTCGAGCGAGCCGAGGCCGACCCGCAGATCCGCGCGGTGGTTATCACCGGTGCCGGCGAGAAGGCGTTCTGCGCCGGCGCGGATCTGAAGGCGCTCAGTCGTGGTGAGTCGATTCTCGCCCCGGGACATGAGGATTGGAATCTGGCCGGGTACGTCCGACACCCGATCAGCAAGCCGACCATCGCCGCGGTGAACGGTTTCGCGCTCGGCGGCGGCACCGAACTCGTCCTGGCCAGCGATCTCGCGGTCGCCGCCGAGACCGCCACCTTCGGCCTGCCCGAAGTCGCCCGCGGCCTGTTCGCCGCGGCCGGTGGCGCGTTCCGTCTGCCCGAGCAGCTGCCGCGCAAGGTGGCGATGGAGATGATCCTCACCGGCGAGCCGATCACCGCGGCCCGCGCGCTGGAGCTGGGCCTGATCAATCGCGTCGTCCCGGCCGCCGAGGTCCTCGATGCGGCGCTGGCACTGGCCGGTCGGATCGCCGAGAACGCGCCGCTGGCGGTGCAGGCGAGCAAGCGGGTGGCGCTGGGCATCCTCGACGGCAAGCTCGCCGACGACGCCGCCTGGGACCAGTCCAACCGCGAGATCATGGCCGTCGCGGTGACCGAGGACATGCGTGAGGGCGCCATCGCTTTCGCGCAGAAGCGCAAGCCGAACTGGCAGGCGCGCTGACCCGATGCGGATCCTGATCCTCGGCGCCTCCGGTTTCGTCGGCAGCGCGCTGCACGCGCACTTCGCCGAGAACCATGAGGTCGTCGGGACCAGCCGGGGCGGGCACGGGCTCGCCCCGGTGGATCTCGCCGACACCGGCGCGGTGCGGACCCTGCTCGAGCAGGGGTTCGACGTGGTGGTCCACACCGCCGGTGTCGTGGATCTCGCTGCCGCGCAATGCGATCCCGCCGCCGCTTACGCGGCGAACGTCGCGCCGATGACGCCGCTGCTCGAGGCCATCGGCGATACCGGCGCCAAACTCGTCTACCTGTCGACCGACAATGTCTTCGACGGCACGGCCGACCACTACGACGAAAGCGCGACGCGCACACCGATCAACGTCTACGGCGAGACCAAGGTGGCCGCCGAGGATCTGGTCCTCGCACACGAGCGTCACCTGATTGTCCGCCTCCCGCTCGTGTACGGACGCAGCCCGTTGTCGGACAAATTCCTGGCCCGCTTCGCCGCACCCGAGATCCAGGCGCGCACCGACATCGTGTGCAATCCGCTGTACCTGCCGAGCCTGGCGCCCGCGCTCGCGCAGCTCGCCGACGAATCGGGCGTCGTGCACATCGCGGGCGCGGAAACCCTCAGCCGCTACGCCCTCATGACCCGGGTCCGCGACCACCTCGACGCCCCGGCGCGCATCGTGGCAACCGATCGCTTCAGCGCAGCACCGGACTGCCCACGGCCATTACGCCTGGTCATGCGCAGTCACCGGCACAGCCTGACCGGCCCTGACGTCGACACCGCTCTCGCTGATCTGCACTGATCCCCTGGTTGGCGTTGGCGCTCGGCAAAAAGTGAGTGTACAGTCACTCACATGACCAAGCGCGGTGCCACACTCTCCACCTCGAACGTCCGGCGGGACGCAGTTGTCGACGCCGCGATCATCGAGTTCGCCAAAACCGGCTACCACGGCACCCCGATCAACACCGTCGCCGCGCGCGCCGACATCTCCCCCGCTTACGTCTTCAAACTCTTCCCCGGCAAGGTCGCCCTGTTCGTCGCCGCGCTCGATCACTGTTTCGACCTCGTCGAACGCGCGATGTCCACGGGCGCGGCCAATTCCACCGCCGAGGACCCGGCCGGAATCCTGCACGACATGGGCGGCGCCTACGCCGAACTCATCGCCGACAAGAGCCTGCTCATGCTGCAGGTGCACGCCCAATCCGCCACCGACATCCCGGAAATCGCCGACGCGCTGCGCCGCGGCCTGGCCAAGGTGACCACGTTCGTGCAGCGCCGCTCCGGCGGCACTCCCGAACAGATCCAGTACTTCATCGCCTACGGCCAGCTGTGCCACCTCGTCACCACCCTCGGACTCGACGGCAACGACAGCCCCTGGGCCACCGCCCTCACCACGGGAATGCGCCACCCGAAGGCCCACTGACCCCTTGCTCCAGCCCTTTCAGGTTGGAGCTTTCTTTTCCACCAAGAGTGATTGACCAGTCACACACCATGGAAGGCAGCCTGATGAACACCATTACCGCCACCGAGATCGTCCTACCCGGACGAGTGGACCCGAGCGGCCTGCTCGTCACCCGACGCGAACTCCCCGCACCAGGCCCCGGTCGCGCGCTGGTCCGAGTCGAAGCCTCCGGAGTGTCCTTCGCCGAGCAGCAGATGCGCCGCGGCAAGTACTTCGACCAGCCGCCCTTCCCCTTCGTCCCCGGCTACGACCTGGTCGGCACGGTGATCGCGGCCGACGAGGCGACGCTGATCGGGCAACGGGTCGCCGCGCTGACCAAGACCGGCGGCTGGAGCAGCCACGTCGACCTCGACGCGGCCGACCTGATCCCGGTGCCGGACACGCTGGATGCCGCCGACGCGGAAACCTTTGTCGTGAACGGCATCACCGCCTGGCAGATGCTGCACCGCACGGCCGACGTCCGGCCCGGCGATACGATCCTCGTCCACGGCGCCAACGGCGGCGTCGGCTCGACACTGGTCCAATTGGCCAGGGCCGCGGGCATTCACGTGATCGGCACCGCGTCCGCTCGCCATGCCGACGCGGTCACCGCACTGGGCGCCACCTGGATCGACTACCGCGGCGATGTGCCGCAACAGGTTCGAACGCTCGCACCACGGGGCGTCGATGCCGTCTTCGATCACATCGGTGGGCCCGGCATCACCGACTCGTTCGACCTGCTCGCCGACGGCGGCACGCTCGTTTCCTACGGCACGGCGGCCACCAAGAACGACGAGGGCGACTCCCGACTGCCGGTCTTGAAACTGTTCGCCCGCCTGTTGTGGTGGAACATGCTGCCCAACAAGCGAAGTGCGCACTTCTACAACCTGTGGGCGGGCAAACGCAACCTCACCCGCTTCCGTGCTCGTATCGCCGAAGATCTCACTCAGGTCTTCGCGCTCGCCGCCGCGGGCACCGTCACTGCCCAGGTCGCGGCCCGCATCACGCTCACCGAGGCCGCCCGAGCGATGGAGCTCGCCGAATCCGGCACCGTCACCGGCAAAGTCGTCCTCGTCAGCGCCTGACCCGCTCACACACTGGAGATCGATCATGTACGTTTCCCAGCCCGTTCGCACCGTCCTCGACAATCGCCCCATCTACCTGAGCTTCGGCCTCGCCTGGCTCGTCGGCCACGGCACCTTCGCCCTCAGCCATGGTCCGAACCCGCTGCTCGATCTACCGAGTTTCGTGCCGAGCGCGCTCCTCGGCGTCGGCTTGCTGGCGGCCATGATCGTGACCACCGTGGTCTCCATGAGGGCCCAGCGGGGCGCGACGGGACGGGAAGCGCTCGTGGGCAACCTGCTCGGCGCCTCGTGGCTGATCGGTTTCGCGGCACTGTTCTTCCTGATCACGGCGCTCGGTTCCACGCTGAGCCCCGATACCGCCGCGACCCTGTGGCCGACCGGATCCGGGCTGATCGTCGGACTGCTCTACCTGGCAGGCGGTGCCGCCTACCGCGACGTCCTGCAGTACACGCTCGGCGCATGGCTTGCCGTGAGTTCCACGGCCGCACTGTTTCTCGACGGCGCGTACCTGTACTGGGCGCTGGCGCTGGCCGGTGGCGGCAGCTATCTGCTCGCCGCCGCGATCGAGCCGCGCCGGATTGCCGCCGCGGCGGCCTGAGATTTCGGCAACGTGCCCGTCCGGCGTCCGGGCGGGCACGCTCGGCGTTTCAGCTCGATGGCTGCGCGCTGATCGCAGTTCCCATCCATCGGTGCAGGTAACGGCGCAATTCTTCGTCGGAGCGTGTCGGACTGCCCGGTGACAGGAAGAACGACTGCATCGTGCGCAGGACGTACTCGACGAGTTCGCGCAGGGCGGGCTCGTCGTAGCCGTGGGCGGTCCAGTCGACATCGAAGCGGCGGATCATCGTCATGCCGAAAGCTTGGGCCTCGTCGGAAGTGATGCTCTCCGGGTGGACGTTGGAGTACGAACTCGACAGCAGAATGCCCAGGTGGGGCGTACGACGGACATCGGTGAGGGTGAAGACGACGGCCTCGGTCATCGCCTCGACGGGGTCAGCGAGGCCACTGACCTGGTTGGTGAGTCGGTCGAGGAAATCGTCGACCGAGGCGATGGCCGCGGCGGTCATGAGCGCGTCGGCGCTGGGGAAATATCGGTAGACCGTCTGGCGGATGACGCCGAGCGATTCGGCCACGTCGGCGATGCTGATCTCCGCACCGGTCCGGCCGATCAGTTCGACTGCCGCGGCGACGATCCGGCGAGTCGCCTCCGCATCGTCCCCCGGCGGACTACCGCCCCACCCACGTCTACGTGCCACCGGGTGGACGCTAGCACAACCCCAGGTCAGAGCGAATTCCGTCAAAGTGATCATACACTCGGCGGCCTCTTCGTATGATTGCTTCAATCAACCGAGTGGCAGACAACGAGGTAACCCCACCGTGACCGATCTTCACGTCCGCAAAATGGATTTCGCGTTCTCCGACTACGACGTGCCCTTTCTGTGGAACCCACAGAACCCGGCGTTCTCGTCGATGGCCAATGCCGTGTCGTTCCTGGCGATCGGCTTCGAGAAGATGATCGTGCAGCTGATCACGCAGGCGAAACCGCAGATCACCGACCCCGAGGTGGCCGAGGAGGCCGACGCGTTCATGCGCCAGGAGGGTCAGCATTCCAACGCCCACCGCCAGCATGTGAAGGCGCTGATCCGCCGCTACCCGGGCCTGCAGGAGACCCTCGACGCGGTGATCGGCGAGTTCGACAAGCTCACCGCCGAGACCCCGGTGAAGTACCGTCTCGCCTACACCGCCGACCTCGAGGCGACCTTCACGCCGGTGTTCAAGCTGATGCTCGACAACGACAAGAATCTGTTCGCCCCCGGCGACGATCGTGTCGCCTCACTGTTCATCTGGCATTTCGTCGAGGAAGTCGAGCATCGCAGCTCGGCGCTGATCATCTTCAACTCGGTGGTCGACAGTGAGCTGTACCGCATGCGGGTGGCGGCGTCGATCTTCCGGCACGTGCTGCAGGTGATCCGGGTGGCGTGCGAGGGCTTCAACGAGCATGTGCCGCTGGAAGATCGACAGGTCGACGCGCTGTCGATGTTCGCCAACTACCGCAGGGGCCAGACTCTGCGCCGCTGGCTGCCCTTTCTCCAGCCGGCCGACAACGGGACGATGCCCCGCGCGTTCGACGATCTCGGGCTGGGCGAACAGCTCGTCGCCCTGGGCGGCATCATCCGCAGTCAGATGCCGCGCCACAATCCGGCGCACGAGAAGCTGCCCGTGCTCGCCGACCAGTGGTTCCGCCGCTACGACGAGGGCTATGACGTCACCCGTTGGTACACCGCCGATTCCGTCAGCTCGTAGAAGGTATCCCGATGGCTGATCACTGTTCCCCCACCTTCGCCGACCTCGCTCACGAACTCGGCTTCTCCTGCGAAGAAGCGGGCGGTCTCGTCGAATTCCGCAGCCCGTTCGCCCTGGAGAACTGGACCCTGCCGGTCCTCGAACTCACCATCGTCGTCGGCGCGATTCTCGCGCTCTGGTACGCGATCGTGCGCCTGCGCCGCCACGGTGACCCCACCAATCTGGTCCTGTGGTTCGGCGCCACCGCCTACCTGTTCATCATCGAACCGCCGCTGTATTTCCCGGCCGCGTTCGGCATCGAAGACCACATCGACACGATGTTCGCGCACAACGTGTTCACCGTGGACTTCCTCTGGGGCCGCCTACCCCTCTACATCATCGCGATCTATCCGCTGATGGCGACGATGGCGTTCGGCATCGTCAGGATGCTCGGTATCTTCCGTCGATACGGCGTTCTGATCGGCGCCACCTGCGTCGGTTTCGTCCACCACGCCTTCTACGAGATCTTCGATCACCTCGGGCCGCAGCTGCGCTGGTGGGAATGGACGGTGGACAACCCGATCAACCAGCCGATGTTCGATTCGGTCCCGATGGGCAGCGTCGTGGTATTCGCGGCGCTGTGGCCGATGTCGCTCGCTTTCTGCGTGCAGTATTTCGTCGGCCGCCACGTCGACGACGGCAGAAGTTTCTCCGGCATCGAATTGACCTGGCGCACCATTGTCATCGGCCTGCTGGCCTCACTCGGCACCTTCCTGCTCCCGCTGCCCGCGACCGTCATCGGCATGAGCAGCGACACCGTGCGTGGCATCGTCTACGCGCTGGAGTTGGCCGTCCTCGCCGTGGTCGCCGGATTCGTGATGATCCGCCAGTGGACCCAATTGCGCCAGGGCTCCGCGAAACCCTCGCAGTACACAGACCCGTTCGTCCAGCGGTTCGCCACGCTCTATCTCGCCGTCTTCGCGCTCCTCTGGATCGCGTCACTGCCCGACTTCTTCGACGCCGTCGACGGTCGGACGAGCAACGGCGATCCCATCGGAAACCTCTGGTACACAGCGGCCTGCTTCGTCATCGCCATCGCATCGGTCGTGGCCACCTTCACCGTGCCCCGCCCGAAGACCAGCCCGGAGGCCCCCGTTTCGGCGGCTTCGAACGTGCCCGGCTGATCCAACACCAGCGGTGCCGGGGGCAACCGGCACTAGAGGAGATGATGTCGGCGCGCGCAGGACAGGCGCCGACATCATCGCCTACTTCCACGACATTGTGCGCCGCGCAAGTGACTTCAGCCTGCGGCTGTACCGACGTCAACCGGCGAATTTCGCGACGGCCTGCGCGGTGACCGGGGTGAACAGGTTGATCAGGTTGCCGTCGGGGTCTCGAAGCAGCAGCGACCGATTGCCCCACGGCATCGTCGTCGGCTCGTTGACGAAGCTGTCGACACTGTCCTGCAACCTCCGGTAGTCGGCGTCGACGTCGGGGACCATGAACTCGATGATCGCGGTGTGGTTGTCCGCCGGGCGCGCACTGCCTGCGCCGAACAGAGCAACCGTACGGACGCTTCCGATCGCGAGCGTGCCGACCGGTGTGACGATCTCGGCGAAATCCGGTGTAGCCCACGTGGCTTCGACACCGGTCACCCGCTGATAGAAGCCGACCAGTTGTTCGATGTCGTCGGTGATCAGGCGGATCGAGACGAGGTTCATTGCGTGCTCCTGCTGTCGGGTGGGGCGGAGGTTTCACCGCCGCACGCCACGGTAGGGCCCATACCGGACAGTTTCCGCCCGGTATGAATGCGAGAATTTCCCGATGACGCGCCCCACTGCCCGTGTACTGGCCCTGCTCGAGCTGTTGCAAGCCGGCGGCACCCGTACCGTCGGCGAACTCGCCGACAGGCTCGGTGTCGACGAACGCACCGTCAGGCGATACGTCACCCATCTCACCGACCTGGATATCCCCGTCCGATCGATCCGGGGCCGCTACGGCGGTTACCGGCTCGCTCCCGGGTACCGAATGCCACCACTGATGCTGACCGACGACGAGGCCGTCGCCGTGTTACTCGGACTCCTCACCAGCCGGTCGACAACGGTCGCCCACGCCGCCGACAGCGCGACAGCCAAACTCCGTCGCGTCCTGCCCTCACGCCTGACAGCCCGACTGGACGCACTGCTCAACACCGCCGAATTCACCGCCGACACCCGACCGGAAGTCACCGTCGAGACCCCCGTCCTACTCAGGATCGCCGAGGCCACCCACGAGCACCGACCGATCGCGATCGGTTACACCGACCGCAACGGGCAAGACAGTGAGCGGACCGTGCACCCCTACGGGCTCGTCAGCCACTCCGGCCGCTGGTACCTGACAGGAATGGACACCACCAGCGACGACCTACGCCAATTCCGCCTGGACCGCATCACCGAGGTAACCACCTTCCCTGGAACCTTCACTCCCCCCGCCGAATTCGAGCCGACCGCCCATCTGCTCTCCGCACTCGCCACAGCTCCCTATCGACACGAGGTCTCGATCCGGGTCCAAGGCACACTCCCCCAGGTCCGCGCACTACTCCCCGAGACAATCGCGACCATGCACGAGATCGACCCGCCGCCACCAGACGTCGCCCCATGGGTCCGGGTCCAGATCCGAGCCGAACACCTCGACTGGATTCCCCCCGTACTCGCCGGCCTCAACCACCCGTTCGTCATCGAACACCCTGCAGCGCTCAACGACGCCGTCCGCGCCCTGGGCCAGCGACTTACCGAGGCCGCAACGCCCGATCCGAAACCCACCGTCCGGTAATGCCGAATCGTGCGCATTCGCAGGGCCGCATTTGCGTGCGCTCTGCTTGCACAGCTTCGACCTTCAGCGGAACTGACCTACATGACGCGGATCTACGGGGCCCGGGCGTTGGCGATGGGATTGGGTTATCTCACCGCAGGCCAACGGGAACGAGCCCGATGGAAGAGATTTGGTCTGGCAGTAGACATCTCCGACACCGTCGCGGGTCTCACACACCTCGTTCGACGCGACGTTCCCACACGGTCGGCGCTGACAATGGTCGCGCTCACCGGATCCTATGCAGCGATCGGCGCCGCCGGGGTCGCGGCGGAACAGCGATGAAGGCAAGGCCCTGATCGTCGGGGCCAGCGGATACAACGCGAGGAACCTCGCACGACGACTAGCAAGTGGCGGGCACATGGTTCGCGGGCTCGCCCGGGAATTCGACGCACCCAGCGACCGGGGCAATCTGTTCGGTGGCGGCCTTGGCGGTCGCCAGCGGTGCCGACATCAGCGCACCGACCAGTGTGGCCGCAGCCAGTGATCGTCTCATCGAAATTCCTTACTGCTCTGCGCTTTCGAACTGTCCCACTACTCCGAGCAGCGAAGGTCACGCTATTGCGGCATCAACTGAGCCACTAGCCCCGGTTCGGTGGCCCACGGAACCGGGGTACATGTTTTCGGCTGCACCGATGAATTTTGGAGGGATCCGCCGTCGATACAGCTGGATACACCCACAGCGGTGTGCCTGTACCGGGACCGTTCCCGTGCGGGCGGAGATACAGGAGGCAGTGATGGGCGTCGACGATTCCGAACAGGGGCACACGATCCGGACGAGCGGTCCCAGGGTGCTGGTGGCCGGGGCGAGCATCGCGGGGCCCGCGCTGGCCCACTGGTTGAGCCGGTGGGGCGCCGAGGTGACTGTGGTGGAGCGGGCGCCCGCCTTGCGTCCGGGAGGGCAGGCCGTAGATGCGCGCGGGGTGGCCAAGGAGGTCATCCGGCGCATGGGACTGGACGCGTCGGTCCGCGCGGCGCGCACCGAAACCGCTGGCGCGTACACCGTGGACGCCGACGGAAACGTGTTGGAGACCTTCCGTGCCGACGACCACGGTGGCGACGGATACATCGCCGAGATCGAGATCCTGCGCGGGGACCTGTCCCAGGTGCTCTACGACGACACTCACGACGGTGTCGAGTACATCTTCGGCGACCACATCACTGAACTCACCCAGGACACCGACGGGGCCGACGTGGCCTTCGCTGGCGGCGACCGGCGACGCTTCGACCTGGTGGTCGGGGCGGACGGATTGCATTCGCAGCTACGAGCGATGGTCTTCGGGCCACACGAGCGGTTCGTCCGCCATCTCGGGCACATGCTGGCCTTCTACAGCGTGCCCAACGAGTTCGGGCTGGACCGATGGCTGATCGACTTCCAGGAGTCCGGTCGCTCGGCCGGGCTGCGGCCCATCCCGGACGCCACCCGGGCGATGGCCATGTTCTCCTTTCCTTCGCGAGACTGCGACGTCGACTACCGCGACGTCGCAGCCCAGAAGCGCCTGTTGCGTGAGCGAATGGCCGATTTTGGCTGGCTGAGCCCGAACATCCTCGCGCACTTGGACGACACACCGGACTTCTACCTCGACGAGGTCGCTCAGGTGGTGATGGACCGCTGGTCGAGCGGGCGGGTGGCGCTGCTGGGGGACGCGGCGTTCAGCTCGTCGCCGCTGTCCGGGGCGGGCACCGGGCTGGCCCTGGTCGGCGCCTACGTACTCGCCGGAGAGCTGGCCGTCGCCGGCTGGGAGCCCGAAGCCGGGTTCGCCGCCTACGAGAAGCGAATGCGGTCGTTCGTCGAGGCCAACCAGGAGATCGGCCGGTTGCACGCGCGCACCCGCGACCTTCCGGGACCAGATCCCGAGCCGACCCCCGATTTCGACAGTGAATGGTTCACCGAACTGATCGAGCGTGCGATCAACGGCGTCGAGCTACCCGACTACACAGGCGTGCCGCACTCCGCGGCCCCGACCGAGCCGCCGATCGTCTCGTCGGCCAAGCCTTAGTCGTCACACCCGGTCGCACGCAACCGATTCGGTCAGCCTCGCCGGGTCAGCGGCCGCTGCGCGGTTGACTCAACAGCGCGCGCCCGCGTTCCGAGGTGAGGCTGTACGCCAGCACCGGGTCGGCGAGCAACGCGACCGGGGCGAGGTGATCTGGCGTACGGGGCTGCCAATGCGCCATCGCGGCCTCGAGCGCATGCCACAGCGCCGCCGGGTCGGAGTGGTGTTGCGCGAGCGCCTTTCGTACCGCGGCGTCGAATGCTTGGTTGCCGTAGGAGAGCTGGTAGCCGGGCCGCTCTACCCGGGCCCGGTGCCCGTCGATGGCACGTTTGATCTCGCCCCCGGGGTCGTCGACCATCTGGGCAACGTCGAGCGCGGAGGCATACCAGGGTTCTTTGTGTGCGTGTTGCAGGAACATGCATGGCACGAACTCGTCGGTGAACAGTGGACCGGTGAAGAATCCCTCCGGAACGGGAGCCAGCGGTAGCACACGCGAAAGGATCCGGGAGGCATCGTAGGGGGAAGAGGTGCTGAGGAACATCTGGAGCTGGGTTTGTAGGACCGTGGCGCGTGACTGGCCGAAATGCTGGGCTTTCTCCAGGGCCGCCATGGCTGTGTCGATGTCCCCGGAAAGGGCTTCGCCTCGTGCCTGTTCGGCCACCAGATCCCAGTCGTCACGGGTTTTGCCCGCCGGCTGACGTATTCGATGAAGGCCTTGGTATTCCGATTCCATGAGGGCAGTGAACGACGGATACCGCTGCGGGAACTCCCCCCAGGAAAACACGCTGTAGGCGGCCCATTCGCCGTTCTCGTCGCGGTCGGCCGGGTCGAGGAACAGGACTCCGACGTCGGCGTGCAGCGAGATCAGTAGTCCGCGACTGAACGGGTTACCCGGTGCTTCGACGGGTGGCTCGGTGATCAGGTCGGCCCAGGACGCCCAGGTCGGTTCGAGGTCCCGCAGCCATCCCAGATTGGTGGTGTCCCGCATTTTCCGCACGAATTCCCCGGCATGGCGCCATCCATCGGTGGTCAGCAGGAAGTTGCGATAGGAGGGTGGCAACCGTAGGCCGAGGCGCTGCTCGACCGCGGCGATGTCGGCCTCGGTGGCCGGGGCGTACCCGAGCCAGCGCTGCTGCACCACCTCGGGATCCAACTCATCAGGATCTCTGCTGGCGATCCATTCCTCGCTCCACAACTCCAACCACGGTCGCCAGTTCATTCCATGGACGCTACGACCAGCCACCGACAAGTTCGGCATGGGTGCAGGCCGAGATCATGGTGCGGAGAGGTACCGGCCCTTCTTCGACATATCCGCAAATGCCGCTGGGCGCGCGTTCGGGGAACGCGAGCATCTGTCGCTGACTGGCTCGATGGGATCACGCTGCTCCGGTACGTGGGCGACCTGCGGTGAGCCACCGCAGTACAGTGCCGAGGTGGCTCTCACCGTGGAACCCCTGACCGACGTCGACGACGAGATAGTCGACGCAGTCGACCGATTGCTCTCACAGCTGTCGCAAACAGCGCAGCGATTGGACCGGGACGCGCTAATGCGGTTGGTATCTTCGGATTCCAGCCGCGTGAATCACGTGTTTACCGCTTCGCACCAACCGG
The DNA here is from genome assembly GCF_036142455.1 of Nocardia salmonicida. Classification (NCBI taxonomy): domain Bacteria; kingdom Bacillati; phylum Actinomycetota; class Actinomycetes; order Mycobacteriales; family Nocardiaceae; genus Nocardia; species Nocardia salmonicida. The sequence continues at coordinate 1,721,594 of NZ_CP108014.1, read as the reverse complement.
CTGACCGTCGGCAGCAACGCACGCTCATGCCGCTGGGCGCGCGGTAGCGAACGTCCGCGGCACCAGCCAACGAACGCACTCAACTGCCCATCAGCGGCCGATTGCCGCCCGGCTATCTGTCGTGCAGAACCGGCACCACAGGTGACAGCAGCGTATCCGCCTGCACGGTCACCAGACCTCGAGCCATCCGGAGCACACGAAACCCCGCAGCAAATGCAGCATCCTCGTCATCGTGGACGTACAGCAATCCATACGAACCTCGAGCGAGTTGCCCGATTCGGGTGAACAGGTCGAAAATTCCACAGCCCCACGTGCCGCTTCGGTTCGGGCACCCTGCCAAGTGAATGTAGTACTCACCGTTCAATGCTCGGAGATCCATCAGCCCGTAGTCGGAGAACTCCTCCATCAGAGCCCGGATCTCATCGAGGCGAAGCGACGACTCATCGTCCGCAGCCGAAGCGTGGGCACGCAGGGAGACCCAACCGTGGTACTCGAACGCATGTCTGGTCTTGCCGTGCGCGGCGCGGGCAGCAGTTGTATGTCGTTGCGGTCCTTGGCTTCTGCGTAGATGAAACGTGCCGCTCGATCAGCTCGCTTGCGTACCGTGTGACCCGCTCGGAAAGGAATAGCGCCTGCCGATCGGCGGGGCTCCTCCTCTACCATGAATGGGTGTGGTTCAAGATTGTAATCACGTCGGTGCTGTTGCTGGCGGCCCTGTTATGGGGCGTGACATGGTGGTTCGAGCATCCGGAAGTATTGGATTCCTGCGTCCAGGTGCCGTGCCCGCCGAATGTGTTCACGGAACCCACGACCACACCGTCGGCGCCGGGCGAACCGTACGCGATCACTTCGAGCGCCTACATGTGCTGTGCGTGAAGGCAAAAGCGTGGGGCTGTTGTCCTCACCGGGCAGCACGAAAAGCCATGCCACATATCGAGCGTTCAATCGTCAGTCTTCGCGGCCGGGACGCGGCCGAGGTCGCGGTCTTTGAGCCGGGAGCTGTCGCCTTTCAACGAGATCACCTCGGCGTGGTGGACCAGGCGGTCGAGCTTGGCGAGGCGACGAAGGCCTTTGTCGGGCCTCGTTGATCAGCAACGCGTGTTACTCGATGAACGACATAGCGACCAGTAACAAGGAGCGACGTGAACGGTGGCTGCCTCTGCGGCAATATCCGGTTCTCCGCGACCTGCGACCCGGACTTCCCTCACTTGTGCTCGTGCGAGCACTGTCAGAGGCTTTCCGGTGCCCCGGTGATGTCGTGGGTGTCTTTCCCAGAGAAGGGATTCGCGTGGACCGGTCCGGGTGGGGAACCGACCTGGTTCGAGACCTTCCCCCAGATCTGGCGTGGATTCTGCCCGAAGTGCGGCTCCTCGGTCGCGTCCAAGGGCGATGAAGCAGGCTTGGTGGGTGTCACGATCACGGCCCTGGATGATCATGCCGACCTGGTGCCGGTCAAGCAGAGCTTCGCTCACAACGCAGTCCCGTGGATGGCTCCGTTGAGGTAGTCGCTGCCATACACGTGTTTCGGTCGGACAACCGCGCCCACCGGCATTTCCGTACAGCAGAGATTCAATCACGCTCGGCTGGTACGAAACTCGGCTGCAGTGGCCATCTCATTGATTCCTGGCAGGTTGACTGGGTCGGCGTGGCATCGACTGAAATGCCTTTGCGTGAAACGAGTTCGCACGTGGAATCCATCAGATGAATGTCCCGGTCCGCTGTCACTCGGTGCAGGAGCGACGGTATCGTCCCCCGTATGTGGGGGTGCATGATCTGTGACAAGCACAACGGGACCGGACCACTGGTGAGCCCGGTGATCTATGTCGATGACCTCGTGGTGGTGACACACCGCCCCGCCCAAGGAGAATGGGTCCGGCCGGGGTATCTGTTCGTCGAGCCTCGGCGTCACGTTGCGACTCTCGACCTGCTCGACGACGCCGAAACCCTCGCATTCGCTCGCGCTGTCCGCTCGTCGATCGGCGCGCTGCGCCACGTACTCGAACCTGCCCACGTCTTCACCTTCGTGGCCGGCCTGAGCGCTGCCGGTATCCACCTTCACCAGCACATCTTCACCAGACCCGCTGGTACCGCACGGGATATACCTTGGCACAGCGCCGATTCTCCCGACGTGCCTCAGATCCCCGCACCTGCCCTCGACGCACTGTGCGTCGAGCTGGCTGCAGCGTTTTCGGACTGGGGACCGCCAGCTATCAGCGCTACGAGGAAGAGTTCCAGTCCTCATACAGACTGATTCGAGCCATCGCTCTCGCAGACCGCGCGAGCGATGATCAGCAACCACGGGGCATGAGTTCACCATGACGGCGAGTTGGAGTTCGGCCTGCTCATCGGTCCAACAGTCGGCCGCTACCCACCACCCGAATCTCCGGTAATCCCGCTGATGCGCGGTCACGAACGTCGGCATCTGCCGATTATCTGATGCCGGGTAAGCCTACTCGCGCCGAGTCCTATGGTCTGGGGATGGCCCTCGATGCTCGATACCAGGCAGTTCCTTACGAACCGCTACTCGAACGTGCGATGCGCGATCGTGAGACCGCCGAAAACGCCATCCAGTTCTTCAGCAGCTTGGCTACCAGCGATGGCGCCGATTCGCAGTACTGGGATGACCCGATCTGGGTGGAGCTGGCCCCGATCGCTCGTCGGATCGTGAGGCAGCGGCCCGGCATTCTTGACCGGACTTTCTCCACGCGGGCGTGGGACGCGGTGTATTGGTTGCTTGCGCCCAACCGCCGGAAGCAGGAAGAACACAATCCAGCCGGGTTGGCCGAGATCGCAGTCTTCGGGGCGGAGTCCCTCGCTTCGGGTGCGACCGCGGGGCAAGGGAATCCGCTTCGGTTTGTTCGCCCGACTACTGCGCGGACCATAGCTGACTATGTGGAGAACAGTCTGGAGACTGCGCCACGTCTGCTCGACGCTGAAGCGATGGAAGCATCCGGTGTCTATAAGGGACCGTGGGATCGCGACTATCTTCTCGATCGGCTGGCCCAGTATGCCGAGTTGTATCGACTTGCCGCCGACCTGGACGAATGCATACTGGTGACACTTGACTGAACCAGCGGTTCGGTCAGGCGATGGGTGTGCCGTGATCGACTCGCGACCGGATGCCTTCTGGTGCCTCGACCCGCGCGATGTGAGGTCGTGACGAAAGATCAACGGCGCGAGATGATCTCGAAAGCCTGCGTCGGTGGAAAGTCCGCAATTGCCGATTACGTGGCGTGCGCTGTTGCAGGAAATTTGTGTGCGGGTGCCCTGCGGCGGCGCGTCACGGAGGGGTCGGTGAATCCGGCGAGACGTTGCTCCGGCGCGATCACAGGCGGCCCGGTGACCCGCCGACGCGAGCCTGGTGAAGGGGCAAGCAGCACCCCGAAGACCAGCTAACCTGAGCCGTCCGCCGCGTCGGCGCTACCGATCGTCTCGACACGGTGGTTGTGGGACGCGGATCAGCAGTGTTCGTATTGACGTATATAGGGCTGCGACTCCGGTAGGACGTTGTATCCGGGTGTCTGACAGCCGCCGACCACGACCTCGAAAAAGGGGCCCATGGAGTAGACGGGGCCGTTGGGTGTGTGGATCGTGTAGGCGACCGCCGCGCCGGAGCCTGCCAGATAGGGAAGATGCAGATCGGCGAGTTGTGTGGCCTGCGCGGCGCTGAATTCCGTACCTACGGCAGGGAATACGGTGACGCCCAGTGTGCGGCCTTCAAGAGGCGGGTCGTAGACCGACACCCGAGCGAAGAACGGGATGGGTTGATCGGTCAGGAACCACTGCCACAGGTCGAGTTCGTCATCGGACGGGAAGCGAGGGGTGGGCTCTTGGTGGGGGGTGACGCGATCATGGGGCCATGGATACGACCCGGGGCTCCGTTCGGAATGATTGGTGAACCCGCGCTCCCGCTCGTGAACGGTAGATACGGTCCACTGGTTGGACGCCAGTTCGGGGAAGTCTTGGATGATTCGGCGCATTGCCGCGATGGCGCGGTGGGGTTCGCTCTCGGAGCCCGCCCGGATGTCGATGGCGTTGGTGATGCGGTCGGCGAAGCCGCCGCTCGAGTCCCAGTGCACTTCGGTGCCCGCAGCCCATAGTCGCGCCCAGTTGTTTGCGGCGTTCGCTTCCGTGCTCACGTCACGGCCGAACATCCAGTACGCGGAATAGGAGTCCGCCATCCGGTCGATGGTGACCGTTATCGGGTCGCCTTCGAAACTTCGCGGAAGCGGTTGAGCGCCCATGGCACTCACCACAGACGCGGCCTCGGCCGGTGTGGCGTCGTCGCGGAGCTGCACGTCGAGTTCGGCGGTGAAATGCCTGTCCTTGTAGTGCTCGAAGCGGTGTGATGCGTCGGTCACCCCCGGGAGGGTCCGGATGGCCGTCTCGATTTTGCGTGACCAGCTGTCATGTTCGGCCTGGTCGCGTCCTCGATCGAAATAGCCGCATCCGGTCAGCAGGACAGCCGCCATCAGCAACCCGAGGGTGGGCACGGTAGAGCGCATAGCGTTGATCTTGCCAGCAATTGGCGTCACAGCGCTGTCCCCGGCGTGCCCCCAGTTCTGTGGCCGGATTGCGAGATTTTCGACGCAGCTATGGAATTGTGGTGGCGTGAGCGACGGAATGGGACGGCCCGACCCGACGATCGCCGCGCCACGCCCGCCCTCCCCAGCTATCTGCAGACTGCCATCGCTCGGTCCAATTTCCTTGGTGAGATACCTTCCTCCGCGCATCGGGTTCCCTCGTCGATGAGTTCGTCCTGATGCTGCGTGTCCCGGCTGGTATCTGGCTGTTGGTGCGCTCCGTCGATCAGAAGAAATGATCAAGGCCGACGCCCTGTAATGCCGCGAGGCGCGCGATCCTCAGGACCCGGCCCCGGCCGACGAACGTACTGATCTGCCGAATTGAGGGCGTTTCATCTCCGCACCAACGGTGTCGATGATCAGCCCCGACTCAGGGAGAGCTGCATACCCATCAGACAATTCCGCGACCGCGCGGCGCAGCTCACCCAACTGAGCCAACAACTGCCCGCGCTCACCCTCGAGCTCGATCGGATCCTTCGGCATGGGCTCCAGACTGCGTCAGGATGTCGACGCCGTCGTTCTGGAATCCGAGACGACGGTAAAGCAATCGACCTGTGCGTCGTTCGATGTCGAATGGACAGTACCGGACGCCGATCAAGGATCCTTCAACCTGCGAAAAGTGGCTACGCGGGTTGTCGGCATGGTCATCAGGGTTCCTGACCGGTCGCGGCGATGACAATCTCGCGGATGGTGACGTTAGGTGGTTGTCGGTATGCGTAGGCGATGGCTTCGGCGACGGCGTTCGGATCGAGGGCGCCGCCGACGGACTTCTTCCACGCTTCGTAGTCGGTCTTGAACTGCTCGTCGCTGACGTCGGAAAGCAATTCGGTCTCCACCGCGCCCGGGGCGATAGTCACCACGCGCACACCGGAGACGGCGACTTCCTCGCGCAGGTTCTCGGACATGGCGTGCACCGCGAACTTGGTGCCGACGTAGGCGACGCGATTGCGGAAGGTCTTACGGCCTGCGAGGGAACCGACGTTGATGATCGTGCCGGTGCCTCGGGCGATCATGCCGGGCAGGACAGCCCGGGTGCCGTAGAGGAGACCCTTGATGTTCAGATCGATCATCCGGTCCCATTCCTCCACCGGCTGCTCGGCGATCCGGCCGAGCAGCATCGCGCCCGCGTTGTTTACCAGGGCGTCCACCGGCCCGAACCGCTCCTCGGCGTCGCGGACAGCGGAATCGATGGCGGCCCGGTCGGTGACGTCGACGCTGCGGCACACCGTGTTCGGCAAGCCCAGCTCTTCCAGCTTCGCCAGGCGGCGAGCCAGCAGCAGCAGTGGATGGCCATCGGCGCAGAGCAGCCGGGCGGTGGCGGCGCCGACACCGGAGCTGGCGCCGGTGATGACGATCAGAGGCTTCGGCACGGTGGTCGAGAGTCCTTTCATGGCTCAGCCGGGACGGCTGCGGGGGCGAAGGCTGCCGGGTAGTTGTCGTGCCGAAAGCGGTGCAGTGCTTCGATTTTCTGGTCGAGGGTGGCGTTCATGCCGTAGTAGAGGACCCAGGGCTTGGTCACCATGTGGGTGATGCCGGCAGCTTCGGCTTCGAGGTAGCGGTCGGTGCCCCAGGCATCGGTCAGTGGGGCCAGGATCGAGAAGGTGTCGAAGGGCAGGCCGTGTTCGGTGCGATAGCGGCGCAGGGTTCCGGCGACCTCGATGGCCTCCTGGATGGTCATGCGGTCGCCGATCCAGCCGTCGTAGCGGGCGGCCCGGCGCAGCGCGAGATCGGTGAGGCCGCCGAACATTACGGGGATCGGCGGTGGGGTCGGGGTCATTTCGAGGCGGGGCGTTGTGTAGTAGCGGCCGCTGAATTCGGTCCAGCCCGGTAACCACAGTTCCCGCATCAGGTCGACCATTTCCTCGGTGCGTTTGCCCCGGCCCGAGAATTCCGCGTTCATCAACTCGAATTCCTCGGCACACCAGCCTGCGCCGAGGCCGAGTTCGACGCGACCGCCGCCGAGGACCGCAGCGGTGGCCACGGCCTTGGCCACGGTGTACGGATCACGCAGGGCCGCAACGTAAACGGTGGTGATGAAGTGCAGGCGACGGGTACAGGCGGCCATGGCGCCGATCAGCACCCACGGGTCGGGCCACTCGGTGAACGGCTCCCAACGGCGTCGACCGTCGTCGGAGTAGGGGTACGGCGTGGCGAGGGTTTCGAAGTTGACGACGTGATCGGGTACGGCGATCCCGGCATACCCGAGTTCGTCTGCGGCCTTCGCGATCTCGACGATTTCGGGGATCTCGACAAGTGCCAGGCTGAGGTAGAACTTCATCACCATCGGACCGGCAGTTTCGTGAGACCGCCGGTGAAGATCTCCTCGCGTTCCCGCAGCGCCGCGGGTTCGACGGCGAGGGTCATGGTGGGAAATCGGGAGACGAGCTGGCCGAAGGCGATCTGGAGTTCGATGCGCGCCAGTGGCGCGCCGATGCAGTAGCGGGCGCCGTAGCCGAACAGGAAGTGCGCGGACTCCTGGCGGGCGATATCGATCTTGTCGGGATCAGTGAAGATCGTCGCATCGTGGTTGGCCGAGGCGATGCCGAGCAGCACCAGATCACCCTCGCCGACCTGCACATCGCCGATCTCCAGGTCGGAGCGCGCGTAGCGGGGCATGCTGCTGGCATTGCAGGCGCGCAGCAGTTCCTCGGTGGCGGTGGCGACCAGCGCCGGGTTCTCGTGCAGCTTGCGCCACTGGTCCGGATTCTCCAGCAGCATCAGCACTCCCGCGCCGATCTGCACGGCGGAGGTCTCGTGGCCGGCGAACAGCAGCACCATGGCGTGCATGGCGATCTCGTCGTCGGTGACGTCGTCGACGGCGCACAGTCGCGACACGACGTCGTCACCGGGCTTGCTCCGCTTGTTCTTCACCAACTGCAGGCAATACGAGTACAGCCCGGTGTAGCCCGCCTCCACTGTGGCCTTGTCGCGGACGTGCCCGACCTGCTCGGTCCATTCGCGGAATTCAGCGCGTTCCTCATAGGGCACCCCGAGCAGCTCACAGATCACCAGCAGTGGCAAGGGCAGCGACAGTGCGGACTGTAGATCGGTCGGAGAACCCTGCTCTTCCATGGCATCGAGGAGTTCGGTGGTGATCTGCTCCACCCGCGGCCGCAGCTCCCGCATGCGCTTGGGTGAGAAGTGCGGTTGCAGCAGCGACCGCATCCGGGCGTGATCGGCGAGCTCGGTGTCGAAATTGCCGATCGGCCCGCCGGAGAACGCCGCCTGACCAAGGCGCGGCGCGGTCTCGGGGGTGCGGTGTGACCGGCCGAGCCGTGGATCGGTGAACAGGTCCCGGACCTGGTTGTATCCGGTGGCGAGCCAGGCGGCGTCGCCGGTGGGCGTGGCGACCTTGGTGACCGACGGGACCGTGGCTCCGGTGACGGGGCAGGTGCCGACTTCGGGAGAATTCTGCATGACGAGCTCCTTCAGAGGGATGGGTTGGTTTGCGCGGCGTGCGCAGAGCCGATGCCGGTTTCCACGGTTTCGAGAATCGACAGCCATTGCCGCACAATCTCGTTCGCCTGGTCCGCGCCGAGCCCGCCGGCGGGTGAATGCACCGAGTAGTGCACGCGCTGCACGCCGTCCTGGCGGTAGCCGCCGAGCAGCATGGCCAGATCGAAGGTGCCGAGCCGGGCCATATCGCGCGAGCGGGCGGTCGGCACGTAGCCGCCGAGTTCACCGACGAAGTTGAAATAGAACTTGGGGTTGTTGAAGCTGCTGAACTTCTCGGTGAGATCCGGGTTGTACCAGCGCAGCAGCAGGAAATCCTCGGGGGCCTGCGGGTATCGATCCATGGCGTGCCGCATGCGGGCGGCGTGACTGCCCGCGAGCGTGGCAGGCAGCCACGGGTAGTCGTCGGACAGCCACCCGACCGTGCGGCCCAGATCGGTGCCCGGCCGCAGCCGGGCGTAGCGGCCGTGCTTCTGCACCTGGATCGGGCGTGGCACACCGAGCACATCCTCGACGGCCAGCCCGAAAGCGATCAGCATGACGCGGGTGTAGGTCGAGTCGAAGGCCGCGGGTAGCTCCTCGAACAGCCGATCGGCGAGCGCGCCGTCGATTATCGCGTCGATGTAAACCGGTTCCGGAGTGTCCGGCCGGGAGATCCGCGACGGCTCGGGATCGCTGGTGGAGAACCAGTAGTCGAGTTCATCGAGGCGGGTCCTCGAGTACTCCTCGAGGAACGTCGCCCATTCCGAAGTCGTGGTGCTCTCCGGTTCCAGCGCGATATCGTCTGCCCCGGATTCCCATTGGCTGACATAGCTGGCGGCATCGCCCCACACGATCCACAGGGCCACGGCATCACAGGCCACGTGATGCACAGTGAGCAGCAGGATATTCCCATGGGCCGGTCGTGTGCACAGCGCCGCGGTGACAACGCGCCCGGATTCGAGGCCGAGGCGGCCCTCGTTCACCGCGGTCTCGCGGGCGATCAGATCTCCGAATTCCGCAGCGGCGACCTCGCTGATATCGACTGTGCGCACATCGATTCGGGTGTCGTCGACATCGCCACCGGACGCGGGCAGGATCTCCCAGGCCGCAGTCGGGCCGTAGGTGTAGCGGCTGCGCAGCGTCTCATGGGTGTCCATGAGCGCGTTGATCAGGCCGCGCGCGTCGTCCGGGCCCATCGCGGTGGGCACCGGGATCGGCATGGTGATCCCGAACGCCGCCGGACTTTTGTCCCACATCAGGAATCGCTTGGCGGCAGCGGGCAGGCGCCCGGGGCGGGGTGTGGTCATCTCGGCTACTTCCTCGAACTGGATGGTCAGAACGGAGTGGTGTTGAAAGGCCGTCGGGTAGTGGTGAATGCGCGATTCAGGGCCGCGACGGCGCCGGTCGTGAGCTCTTCGACGCCTCCCGCGCGCTCCAGCTCGGCAACGGTGTGCGCCCCGAAATAAGCGGTGGTCAATTCCAGCGGCCCGATCCGGGCATCCGCGCGCGCACCGTCGGCCGCAGGCTCCCAGCGCCCGACCCCACCGGCGATCTCCAGCGCATAGCTGCCCGCGGTCATCCCCCACGGATCCGCCACCTCGAGCACGCCATGGAAGTCCGCCGCGAACGCCCGCAGTCCGATGGCCTTGGGCAGGTTGAGGATCCACCCCCACACGCCCGCGTCCACGCCACGCACGGCGGCGGTGCGCGGGTCCGCCAGCAGCAGCGGCGTTGGATCGTCCAGCGCGGTGTCGAGGTGAATCTCGGCGTATTCACCGTGCCCGAGCAGGCAGCGCAGCAGTTCCCGATGCGCGCTGAGGGTGACCGCACAGAAATCCCGGACGACCACGGTGTCGCCGACGAGGTCGTAGATGACATACCCGTCGGGGTGCGCGAGGAGGAACGCGTCGTCGCCGAAGCTGCTCGGCCAGAAGAACTCGCTGCGCGCCAGCGCGCCGGGGGTCATCCGCTGCCAGCGGGCGTAGATCCGGCGCAGCTCGCTCAGCGTCTCCGGCAACCCCACCTCCCGCACCGGGGCCGAATCCGGTTCTACCACCCGTAGTTTCGAATGCCGCCGGTCGATGACCAGATGCCGGGTGTAGGTCGTCACGCCGAGGTAGGCGTAGTTGCCGCCGGGCCCCGGCATGGCCGCGAACACGTCCGCGCCGGTCTCGCCGGCGACGGCCATCAGCTCGGCCTGCACTTTGGCGTAGATGCCGCGCTTCTGATGCGTCGTCGCCACCATGCCCTGCGCGCACGCCGCCGCCTCGAGCTGCGCGCCGCCCGGCACCGTGACGGTCGTGCGCATAATGGCCGCGGTCCCCACGATGCGCGGCGCCCGCGGCTCGGTAACGTCCTCGATCACCGCGATGTCCTGGAGCTGGAACTGCTGCTTCCAGGCGTCGAAGTTCTTGGTCTTCACCCCGCCGAATGCCCGTGCATACCGGTCACGGAGTGCGTCCCAATCGGATTCGACCGCCCTGCGGGTGCGGATGCCGTCGATGGTGCGGGCCTCCCAGTCCGCCATCAATTCCGATGTCATGCGAGAGTTCCTTTCGCCGTGAGGGATTCCGCATCCGCACGCACCTTCGCCAGGGCGGCGAGCAGATCCTCGATATCGCCGCGCTCGCCGAGCAGGACGCTGTGGTGCACGAGCAGGGTGTGGTCGCGGTAGTGATCGGCGCCCGGGTAGGCCCGACCGGCCACGCGCTCGGCGGCCCGGTTCCAGGAGTGCGCGAACCGCGGCTTGGTCTGCGGGCGCAGCAGCGCGCTGCGGTGCAAGGGATCGCGCGGCGGATAGACCTTGGTGCCCAGTTCCGCAGTGAGCGCGGCGGCAACGGCTTCGACGGGCGCGTCGCCGAAAGTGCCTGGTTGGAAACGTATTCCGTACTCGTAAACGGCCCTGCGGTCGACCTGCGCGGGCACGGGAACCGGGGCGAGGCCCGCGATACCGGCCAGGCCTGCCGCTAGTTCCTTGGCGCGGATCTCGCGCTGGGCGTGCTGGTCGTCGAGCCGCCGCAGCTGATCGAGCAGCACGGCGGCGGTCAGTTCCGACATGCAGTAGTTCGCGCCCATGACGGTGCCGAGTTCGACCAGCTCGTACTCCCCGGCGACGGGATCGTGGGAGGTATATCCGCGGGAGTCGGCGCGCAACATCAGCATGCGCTCGTACAACTCCGGGCTGTCGGTGATCGCCGCTCCGCCCTCACCCCCGGCGAGGGTCTTCGCCGCGCCCAGGCTGAAGACGCCGATATCGCCGAACGTTCCGACAGTCCTTCCGGCCCACCGGGTTCCGTGTGCTTGCGAGCAGTCCTCGACCAGGGCCAGTCCAGCGGAGCGCACCACGTCGACGACTTCGTCGAGGCGCACGGTCGTGCACGCCAGATGCACCGCGATGACCGCCTTGGTGCGCGCGGAGATCGCGGCACGAATGTGTTCGGCAGTGAGACAGCCGGTTTCGGGATCGACATCGACCAGAACCGGAAGCGCACCCACCCGCAGTACCGCCGACGCGGGCGCCACCCAGGTCATGGCCGGCACGATCACCTCGTCACCGGGACCGATACCGAGCGCCTCCAGCGCGATCACCAACGCCCCGGACCCGTGGTCCACGCTGACCCCGTACGCCGCACCGGCATACCGGGCGAAGGCCGCGCCGAAGATCCGCTCCCGTGACTTACCGCCGGTGGGGCTGTACCAACTCACCGACCAGCGGTCCGACCGCAGCGCGGCCACCAGTTCCCGCTCGGTGCGCTCGTCGTACTGCGGCCACCGCGGCCACGCCCCGCCCGCACGCACCGGTGCGCCACCATGAATCGCCAGCATGCGCCCGCCCCCTCACACGCCGACCGCGCGAGCGGGAACGGCCGTCTGCGCGATGACGTCGAGCGCCTCCCGGATCTCGATGAGCGAAACATGCACCAGCGGAAGATCTCCGGTGAGCTCGGGCCTGCCCAGTGCTCGCAGCAGCACGAACGGCACCGCCTCCGGCCGCGCCTCGAGGTAGCCCTTCTTGTTGTCATCGGCCACCACCGCCAGCACATCGGCGACCCGGACGGCTTCGGGCAGACCGGGTTCGACCCCGAGCCCGGTCACGATCTCGTAGTGTGTGCTCACCTCGTCGTCGGAGAGCCACCCTCGCGCATGGGAGATGTGCGCGGCCACCAGCATCCCCAGGGCAATCGCCGTGCCGTGTGGAATACCAGCCGCGCCACGGGCTTTGTGATCGCAGATCTCGATGGCATGGCCGACTGTGTGACCGTATTCCAGGACCAACCCCGCGCCACGCTCGAAAGTATCGTTGCGAGTAACCGCGGACTTCGCGGCAATGCTCGCATCGAGCAACCACAGCAGATTGTTCGGTGTCGCGAAATCATCGCTCGCGATGACCGCCCGCAACTGATCCAGCGCCGCCGGTTGAATCGCCAGGCAATTCTTCGCCATTTCGCACAGCCCGGAACGCAATTCACGCTCGGGCAGCGTGGCGAGCAGTCGCACGTCGGTGTAGACGGCCGTCGGCGCATAGAACGTGCCGATGTGATTCTTGCCGACACCGCTGTTGATCGCCTGCTTCAGCGACAGCACCGAGTCCATGGCGGCGATGGTCGTGGTCGGCACATGCACCAGCCGCACCCCACGGAACAGCAGATTCGCCATCAGCCCCGCGAGATTGCCCGGTACGCCCCCGCCGAAGGACACCACGATCGAGCGCCGGGTGATGCCCGCCCGCAGCGCCGCCTCCAGGTGATCCGACAGGCACGACAGCGTCTTCATCGATTCGCCGGCGGGATGTGTGAGGATGATCGACGGGACACTCTTCGACAATCTTTCGATATCCCTGGCGTGCAATCCGGCCAGTTCATCGTCAGTGACGATGACCAGCTTGTCCGGGCCGAAACCTGCTATCGCATCCGCGATCTCGGCAATACAGTCTTCGCCGAAGTAATAGGGAATCGATTGCTCACCGATAGTGATCGTGCGCGAACGCAGTCCCGCTGTGCCGGAATACGGTGCATTGCTTGCCATTTCCGTGCTCACTCCCGCTGTGGTGCCATTCGCGAATGAATTGACCGGCTTCGATGCCGCATCCGCATTTCAAATATCGAATGTGAGGTCTCGATTTGGCAACCTCTGGGAGACCCCAGTCAGGTGCGCACCCACACGCCGGTACCACCGGCCGGGTGCGTGCTTCGGTGCGGTGCTATCGGCAGGGGTGGTGCGAAACGGCGGCTCGCCTCGAAATCCGGCGCAGCGGCGGCCTATCCTGAGGCGAACGATCTTGGCGGTGAGTACGGACGACGGGAATGTTGGTGACTGACAACGACATCGGCGCGGACGCCGACAAGCTGCGGGCCCCGACGCTGGCCGACTTCGTCCGAGAACGACGTAGCCGCCCCTGCGCCGATCACCCGACCGGCTTGACCCGCAAGCAGCTGGCCGAGGCCACCCATGCCAGCCTCGGCTATTTCGCGAAGATCGAGCAGGGTGAGGCGCTCAATCCCGGTCCGGCCGTGCTGGATTCGCTCGCTTCGGTGCTGAAACTGGAGCTGGCCGAGCGGATTCACCTCTATCACCTCGCCCAGCAGCGGCCGGTGCTGCCGAATCCGCAGGTGCTGCGCCGTGACGACGCCGAGGCGCGGTCGGTGCGCGCCACGCTCGACGCGCTGCTCCCTCATCTGGCGGCCGCCCTCGACGACGGCTGGCGCATCGTCGACTGCAATGCGGCCTTCGACGCCGCCCTGCCCGGCCTGGCCCGCAACGGGCACGTGCTGCGGTGGATGTTCACCGATCCGCGGGCCCGCATCGTCGTCGAGGAATGGGAACGGGAGGCGGGCCTGATGGTCGGCCGCTTCCGCGCCTACGCCGCAGGCGCTCCCGATCGCGAGGACATCGACACTGTGCTGCGCGACCTCGGCGAGCAACCGGACTTCCGGCGATTGTGGGCCGCCGGGCACGTCCACATCGGCCGCCAGGACCCAGATTTCACACTCCGCGATCCCAAGACCGCCACCGTCTTCGATGTCCGCGTGCAGCGCTACCGGGGTACCGCGCCCGGACCGGCGCACCAGCTGTTCATCGGGCTGGTGGAGTCAGGAGCGCAACAGTGAGCGCTCGGGCAATCCGTCCAGAAAACTCCGCAGTAGCGGATTCACCTCGTCCGGATGCGTCAGATTCGGTGTCAGCGACGCCCCGGCGATGGTGTGCACCTCGGTCGGCCTGCCCAGCGCGCGAGCCATCTCATCCATCTCCCCGGCGTCATTGGCCTGATCGGCCATCCCGCGGATGACCAGCGCCGGACACTCGATATCGCCGAGCAGCTCGAGCACCGAATCCCGATTGACCAGACACTCGCCTGCCAACCGGGCGCGCACCCGGTCCGACGCCAGCCATTTGTCCCGCCACGGCTTTTGATCCTCCGCGCCTGCTCCGATCATCAGCGAAGACACCATCTTGACGGTCGGCGCCAACGGCACGTCGCCGGTCCAGGCATCGAATACCTCCCGATATCCGACCTTGCGCCGCGCGGGCATGGCCGCGGCTGTGGACCCGATGACGATCAACCCGTCGACCCGGGAATGCGCCAGCAGGGCCATCCGCAGTGCGGTGAATCCGCCATGCGCGACCCCGCCGACCACGACGTGCTCCAGTCCGAGCGCATCCACCACCGCCCACGCATCCCGCGCCAAATCCCAATAGCTGAAAGGAGTTCCGGGGTCTTCGCTGGGCCCGTGCCCCCGCGAGTCGATCGCGATCAGCCGATAGTCCGGCGTCAGCGCCCGCACCTGTGGGGCGAACATCTCCTGATCCATGAACAGGCTGTGTCCCAGCACCACCACTCGCCCGTCGCCCCCGGTATCCGTGTAATGAATCCGCACGCCCCCACTTGTGACAAACGGCATTCGCCCACTCTCCACTCGATCCAGACAACCGTTCCACGCTATCGCACACACGGACGAACGAGACCATGTGCCGCTATGAAAGGCGCTACGCTGGAAGGGAATTGGTGCGCGTGCTCGCCCCGCGCGACCGGGCGCGCGGGGCGATCCGTACTGCGGCCCGGGATCGAGCGAGGCTTGGGTCCGCGCGGTGTCGGCCGCTCAGGTGCAGACGAGGTTCTTGTAGGCCCCGAGGATTTCGCGGATCGAGGGCGTGACGAGCAGGTCTCGGTCCAAGGTCGCCCACAGGTACCCGGCATGCGTGGAGAGGTGGATGGGTTCGGTGGCTTTCACGTCGACGGCGAAGTGCAAGCGTCGCACCGGCTTTCCGGCCGGGGACAGGTAGTCGAAGTCGCCGACGTGATGCCGGATGCCGATGACGGTCAGGCCGGTTTCCTCGCGGACGCCCCGTGTCAGAGCCGCGGCAACCGATTCTCCGGGTTCCACGGTGGCACCGGGGAGCTTGCGGGTGAGCCGCACCGGCCCGGTACTGTTCGCTTCCAGTAGCAATATCTCTCCGCCGCGGTCGATGATCGCACCGACCCGTAGCCCGAATCCGTCTCGTTCGCCGTGGGGCAGGATCTCGTCATACATCGGTGTCGACATCGGTGGATTCACCAACCTTCGTTAGGCGGAGTGACCGCGTGCGGTCTCCACACCATCAGCGGTGACCGCATACTCCATTGTTCCCGGTGCAGGTTCATTCGGACATGTTCGGCGCCACTTAGTTTCGTGCGAACGCACTGAGTTCCTGCGTGACGCTGAGCCCTGCAGCGGGGGGTGACTGTCGGGCTGGTTCAGCACCACTTCTCGAGACCGAGGACGGCCTGCGCGCACCGCGGTGGCGCAGCTGATCGTCGACTATTACGCGCTGGCATACGCCGCCGACGGCGACAAGCCGGCGCTCTCCGTGGCCGTCAACTGATCGAGAGCGGTCGAGGCTCGCCGGGACAGTCGCTGTGCGTATTCCTCAGTGGTGTCGCATTTTTCGGCGCCCTGACCCAGCGATCTGGACAACGATATCCAAGTCGGTCCGTCGCAACCCCCCGAAATCAGGGGGTCTCGATCCATGTCTAAATACCCATGTTTCACATTAGGCTCACTCGCATGCTAGTGAAACGCTTTGCTGCCCTTGCCATCGCGGTCGCCGCGTTAGGCGCCGCCTCAACCGGACTCGCCATCGCCGTGCCCGAAACACCGACGCAGCCCACCATCAGCCACACCGCCGCAGCCGAACCGGTCGTCCTACAGACCGGCTCGGCCGTAATCGATCTACTCGCGTATATCGCTGCGGGCTGCATCGGCAGCTGGAGCCCGGCCCCGCCCGCACACTGCGTCTGACATCGACCAGGCGGGCCCGTCGGACGATCCGCGGGCCCGCTCCACCGAACGCACGCTCATGCCGTTCGCCGGGTGATCCGAACGCGGCAGTATGGGAGACGCACCAATCATGACTCGAAACCGAACTCTTCATCGCGAATCCCCCTATCGCCCTGGTTAACTCACCTCATGGAATCGGCAGACATATCGAACCCGAGACGCCGCCGAATCCGCCCGAGATCGTGCTGACAGCGTCGGTGGTGTGGTGAATCAGCGACGCCCGAGAAGGGCGGTGTCCGAATACCCCACAATGGTTTCAGACTCTTTGTCAAGAGTATCCGCTCATGCCGCTGGGCGCGCGGTTCGGTTGGCCGCCAGTTGATCTCGCCAACGCACGCACACGCCGATTACCGGATAGATGTCGAGCGATGCCGGGTGACGGGAGGGCGAAGTCTGGTGATGGTCCGGGTTGCGAGTCCTGCGCCGCGCATCAGCCATTTGAAGGCTGTGGTCGATGGCCCCGGTACGATTCCGGCCAGCTGAACTCCGTCGAGCAGGTCATAGAGCGTTTCGCCTTCGTACATCAGGTGTTCGGCGTTGAAGTGATACCGGTCCACGGCGGTGCACTGGATGAACGCGCCGTTGCCAGGGATCGCGGGGGCGTCCGCTCCATAGGGATGAAGCTTCAGCGGCCCGACGATGTGACCACTTCCGTAGTAGCGCACGACCATTCTGACCTCACCGTCGGGTGACAGGTCGATGTAGCACTGTCCGGGTATCGGGTCGTACCGCCAGTCGGGGATGGCATCGAAGAACGCGAAGTTGTAGGCCACGAATTCGTCGAGGCCGACCATGGTCGCGCCGAGCGTCGTCACATCCTTGTACCTGAGATCGTGTGTGTACAGCTCGTGGTTGTGGCTCATATCCCGGGTCTGCCAGCTCCACCAGTACTTCTTCGCCCAGTCGAGGGTCCAGGCGATATCGAGGCCGTGGTCGGCATAGAACTCGATCTTCTTCTCGTATTCGTCGAACCACGTCTGTGTCATGGCGGTCAGCGCGGCCTCATCGAGAACTTCGACCGGCTCGGCGCGGTTCGTCAGCACTGTCGGTATCGGCTGTGTCAGGCGCGGCTGTCGCAGTGACAGTTGGAACTGCTCCTCGGTGAACATGACCTCTCCATCCGGAAGCAGATGCTTCCTGATGAATGATCGTTGTTGTAAAGTGTTGCGGTGTCAAGGAGTTACGGAGGACAGACGGCTGAGAGCCGCGCCGCCGACCGACGGGCGCGGCTGATCGATGTGGGTGTCGAAATAGTTGGCACGCAAGGTGTTTCCGCCCTTGGTATGAGGTCCGTCTGCCGGGCGGCGGGCCTGAGTCAGCGGTTCTTCTACGAGAGCTTCGCCGACACAGACGTGCTGCTGCACGCGGTGTACCGGGCGGCGCTGTCTCGCCTACAACAAGCTGTTGCGCCCGGGGTGGCATCCGAGGACCTGCACGCGGTGTTCGAGGCCGCCGCCCGCCTGATGGAGGCCGATCCTCGTGTCTGCCGCATCCTGCTGGTCGAGCCGGTAGCGGATGTGCGACTGCGGGGCTATGTGCGAGAAACCATTCCGGCTATCGCGACAGCCGCACTGGGTGACCGCATCGTGGGTTCCCCTGACGATCCCAGTGTCCGCATGCACTTTTCGGCACTCTTCGGCGCCTTGATTTCACTGTTCGTCGAGTGGACGGAAGGCAGTCTCGGCACCGACCGGAATGCCTTCGCCAGCCATGTGACTACCGTGGCGACACAACTCATGAGCGAGATCAGCTCGGCCGAAACGAGGCGCCGATCATGAGGCGAGCCTCGGAAATCGCAAAGTGGGCGTGGTGCCTATCCCGCGGTCACGCACCTGTCAGGGCGCTCCATGGTGCCTACAGAGATGTCGATGAACAGTTCGAGACCCGATCCATGGGTGAGTCGAGCTGACCGTCTATCCACGCCAGCAAGGTTTCGAGCAACCCGCCGATGATGGCGAAGGCCGCGATCTTGATCGAACCTCCGTCCGCCGGGGGTGCAGGTAGCCCCGCCACGATCGCCCCGCTGAGCAGGGAGCTGACCGACGGCTCGACACGAACACCCGCTACAACGGACACAGCACCTCACATTCCGGGCAACGTCTTCCCGAAGCGCTTGCAGCGCAAGCGATTGACTGCCACCAGCGAGATCCGGTTCGATTATCGGTCAGGACCGACCGGACGTCGAAGTCCACCGGATCACGCCCCGCATCGACACCAACCCGCAGCTCACCAGTCTCGCCCGGCGATCAGTTCCTCGGAATCCGCATCCGTGAACCCGTAAGCCGAGGCGATCGAGCAGAAGTCGGCGGCGATCGATTCGCGCGCGACCGTCTCGATTTCGCTACCGGCCGCCTCGAACTCGGCCTGCAAGTCGTTGAACTCCGCCGTCGCTGCTCGGGTAAGCACGTATAGGGTCGCCAGATCCGATGGTCGCTCCGACTCGATCGTCTCGCACAGCCGCTGCAAGACCGCCGTGCACTGGTCGAGGACGGCATCGGGATAGTAGGGGCCTCGTACATCTCTCGCAGGAACGCATGCCCTGCGGTCTGGTGGTTTGTGATCGGCATGGCACTTCTCCGTCTCTCGGCGTGACGCGTCGATCATGTATGACACCACCGACAGTTGCGCGGTCACCGCCGCCCTCTGACCCCGCTGCCCGAACTGACCACGAAGTGTCAGCGACGTGCGCATACGGACGAAGCACACCTGGCTGCTCACACCTGCTGACCCCAATCGGGCTGACCAGGTGAACCCGACGTCCCGCCGAAGTACCGTTCCGGCGGGGGCGTTCTCCCTGACTACTGGAGGAGTTTGGCCCGCAGTGCGTCGACGACCTCAGGGCGCAGGCCCAGACCGTCGCGCAGGTACTTGTCGACGGTGCCGTAGTCCGAGTTCAGCTGGGCGATGCCCGCCTCCAGATAGGTGCGGTCCACCACGAGGAACGGGCGGTAGACGGCCGCCGCCTGGGGTCCGCGGGTCGCCGAAATCTGGGCGATCGTAGCCTCGATCGAGGCTACGGAGTACTCGTTGGTGAGCAGGTAGTCGTTCATGCTCGTGTCCGCGTCGACGCCGACCAGGCTCTGCAGCAGGTACGCCGTCCAGCCGGTGCGGTCCTTGCCCGCGGTGCAGTGGATCACGACCGGACCCGGCTGCTCGGCGATGCGAGTCAGGGTCTGCGACAAGCCTTCTCGGGCTGCGGAATCGGTGACGAACATCCGGTTGGCGGTGCGAAGCAATTCGGCTGCCTGCTCGGGACTGGTGATACCGCCCGGGATCTGGCTGACATCGCCGGCCAGGATCGGAATGTTGACATACGACGCGCCCGGCGGGACCCGGTCGGGAGCCTTGGCGATCTCCGAGGCATTGCGCATGTCGATCACATCGGCGATGCCGAGCCCCTGGACCGCCGCCAAGTCGGCGTCGCCGAACGTCAACGCGTTGGACCGGTAGATCGCGCCCTTGCGCACGCGGTGACCGCCCTGCGCCACGTATCCCGCACCGGTGCCCGCTATGTCGCGGAAGTTGTCGGCGCCGGCCAAGCGCGGCGCGTCGGCGGCGACAGGCTGTTGCGGGTTCGCGGCGGTGCAGGAAATCGCGGCGAACAGGCCGCAGCACAGCGCGAGAGCCACGATGGCACGGCGAATAGTTCTGAACATCTGGGGCTCCTCATCGAGAACCGATCAAGCGATTGGTCATACGAGGTAACCACTCAGTAGACATTGAGTCCAGCGAATCGGTGGGTAACGTTCGGTAAACGGAGTAGTCGTCTGAACGACCGGCAGTGCCCGACCTACCGGCAGCTCAGCCTGCCTGTGTACCCCGGAGTCATGCGGGTGGGGATGGTGTTGAGTTCGGTCCGACAGGATGCGGGAGTGCGTATCGAGCTGCTCGACTTGTTGTCCCGGCGCAGTGAGGCGATCGACCCGATTCCGGTGCTGGAAAGCTACTTCGGGAGAGCAGATTCCGATCTTCCGGACCGCCTACGGCAAGATCTACTGCTTCTAGTCGGGCTCGGACAGAAGATCGACATCAATCCGATCTTCTCCGGCGTCAGTCGGTAGGCCAGTGCCTGGTCGCGACAGCGAGGCGCACTATACGACCGTGACCTGCGGGTCCTGAAGCGATCGGAGGGTGTGCAGTTCGGTGGCCGCGTCGGCGAGCACCGCGTACTCGGCCCGAATGTCGCCGTCGGCCTGGATCCGCGGAGCGAAACCGTAGGCGGTGTCGTGCGTCACCGTCCATCGGGTCGTCGGCGGGCCGATCGCGCTGGGCGGACCAGAATAGCTGACGAACTCAACGCACGGTCATGCCGCTTATCGGGTGGCAATCAACAGCGAAATCCCGCATGCGTTAGGTGCGCGGGGGTCGGCTCCCAGCACCTTCGACCCCGGAATGACTCCGCTCACGCGCGGCCGATGCGGCGAGGGCCCACTGCGCCCACTGCGCATTCATCGCATAGAAACGTTCGCCCCACTCCATCGCCATGCGGCCGTAGTGGGACAGATCGCTGTCGTCCCAGTCGGTGACCGCCCGCAACGCGGACAGTTCGGCTCGCGCTTTCGCGGCCCCGGTCTCGATATCGGTCAGATAATCTTCGGCGTCGGCGGGCGCGATGACCCCGAGGAAGAAGACCCGAAGCAACATCTCATTGCGCTGCACCCCTTTCGGCCTGGTATCGGTCAGCCAGTGTCGAAGATCCTCCCGTCCAGCAGGGGTGAGCGTGTACTCCTTGCGCCCGCGCGGCCCCTCATCCGATACCGCGATCGAGCCCGTGTCGGCCAGCTTGGTGAGTTCGGTGTAGATCTGACTCTGGGTGGCGGACCAGACGTTGGCCAACGACCCCTTGAACCGTTGCAGCAGGTCGTAGCCGCTCGCCGGTCGATCGGCCAGGAGTCCGAGCAAGGCATAACGAAGGCTCATGACCTCACCTTACATTCCACTATTGACATGTCGCGACCGTTGACTCTACTTTGGACATGTCATAATTGGAATGTCGTGGTCGAACCCAGGAGCTACCGAACATGTCGTACCTACGCACCTTCGCCCCGTGGATCGTGTACGCCGTAGTCCCCGCCCAGCACTGGCAATGGGCCGCACTGATCGCGTTCGCCATTTCGCTCGCGAATATCGCCCGGCAGACCAGAGCGGGCCGACGCGTGGACTCCCAGCTCATCGATATCGGCTCCGCACTGTTCTTCGCCGCGCTCACCGCGCTCGCTTTCGCCGACCCGGACAGCGCACTGCATCCCTACAGTCCGGCCATCTCCTCGGGCGTACTCGCGCTGATCGCTGCCATCTCGCTCGCGGTGCGGATGCCCTTCACCCTGCCGATCGCGAAACAGAGCACTCCGCGACAGATGTGGGAACACCCCGGCTTCATCCGGACCAACTACATCATCACCTCGGTATGGGCCGCGAGCTTCGCCATCGGCTGCGTCGCGCTGACTGTCCTCGCCCATTCCTCTTCCACCTTGCGCACCTGCACACAGGTCGCCGCCTTCGTCATCCCGGTCGTCTTCACGATCCGATACGTCGCCCACATCCAGGCCAAGGCGAAGACCCTCGGCGAGCCCATTTCCTGATATTTCGACCAGATCGGTGCCCCGATGACCACTTCAGTGCCCTACCTCAGCGGTAACTACGCCCCTGTCACCGAAGAACTGACCGCGTATGAATTGCCGGTCACCGGAACGATTCCGCCCGAATTGACCGGCTGGTACCTGCGCAACGGCCCCAACCCGCACGCCGCGGCGTCCAAGCATTGGTTCCTCGGCGACGGCATGGTGCACGGTGTTCGGCTCGAACACGGCCGCGCCGTCTCCTACCGCAACCGTTGGGTGCGCACCTCTACCTTCACCGATGGCGCCCGCGGCTACGACGAGCACGGCAATCGCGATCTCGCCGCCGGTGTCGCCAATACCCACATCATCCGGCACGCCGGACACACGCTGGCCCTCGTCGAATCGTCCTACCCGTACGAAATAAACTGCGAGCTGGACACTCTCGGTCCCTACGACTTCGACGGCGCGCTGCGCACCGCGATGACAGCGCACCCGAAGACCTGCCCGAGCACCGGCGAACTGCACTTCTTCGGCTACAGCCTGACCGGCGAACCCTTCCTGACCTACCACCGCGCCGACGCCGCGGGCACGCTGGTGCTCAGTCGTCCCATCGATGTGCCCGCACCGACGATGCACCACGATTTCAACCTCACCGCCGAGCATGTCGTATTCATGGATCTGCCGGTGGTTTTCGATTTCGAGACCGCGAAATCCGGTGCGGGCATGCCGTTCCGATGGCGCGACGACTATCAGGCGCGGCTCGGTGTCCTGCGCCGCGACGACCCGCACGGCGAAGTCCGCTGGTTCTCGATCGATCCCTGCTACGTCTTCCACAGCCTCAACGCCCACGACGAACCGGGCCGAATCATCCTGCACGTCATGCGCTATCCGGAGCTGTGGCGCACCGGATCCGACGCCTTCGACCGGTCCACGCTCTGGCGTTGGACCATCGATCTGACCACCGGCACCGTCACCGAGGAACAGCTCGACGACCGAAACGCCGAATTCCCCCGCATCGATGATCGCCGCGCCGGTCTCGATACTCGCTTCGGCCACGCCACCGTCTCCGGCGAATCCGGTCACGGCGCCCTCATCCGCTACGACCTGCACACCGCAACCAGCACCAGCCACGAATTCGCGCCGGGTCTTCTACCTGCCGAAGCCGCCTTCGCCCCTGCCGACGAGCACCCGGGCGGCGACGGCTATCTCATGACCTACCTCTATAACACCGCCACCGACCGCAGCGACCTGATCATCCTCGACGCCGCCGATCTCGCCGCACCACCGGTCGCCACGATCCACCTACCTGCCCGCGTCCCGCACGGTTTCCATGGCAACTGGCTCGCCGACGAGTGACACCGAACTGATCGAGCGTGCGATCAGTGGCGTCGAGCTACCCGGCCACGCAGGGGTGCCGGACCACGTCCGCTCATGCCGATTATGTGGCGTTACGGTGCCCGTTCTGTGCCTATGGGCGTTGGATGGCGACACCCGATGGTGAGCCTGGGGTCATTGCTGCCGTCCCCGGCAGCGGTTCGTGTTCGGCGGTAGTGTCAGCACCATGCGTTTCCCTCGTCCGGTCGCGACCTTCAACAAGTACGTCACCAACCGCATACAGGGTCTCTGGGCGTGGCTACTCCCGCCGTGGGCGGTCGTGCATCACACGGGCCGGTCATCAGGCCGCGCGTTCAGGACGCCGATCGTCGGCTTCAATACCCCGGAGGGCTTCGCGATACCGATTCTTTATGGGCCGCAAAGCCATTGGGTCAAGAACGTGCTGGCTGCGGGTGGCGGCGAGATCCAGCGGGTCGGCAAGCGCTACAAGCTCGTCGATCCGCGGGTCGTCCCGGCGTCGGAGATCACTGCGAAGGGTATCGCCGGGCGCTACACCCGGGCCGGAAACTCGACGCTGGTCGCCACACTCGGCGAACGCGTATAGCCTCCGGCCCAGCGCATCCGAGCCGCCACAACGGCCATCCGATCGCGTCACCGCGACGGTCCTTATTCGGTTAGGCATCAAACTCGTCGTCGACACCCGCTAGCACCGCCAGGGAATCGAACACGCGCTTCTGCCGCATACCGCGCGGTCACGAACGTCCGCATCTGCCGACGGAAAATCTCACTGCTTGGGAAGCAGGCGAATAGGCGGAAAACGGCCTGACCTGGGCTACCGGCGCGTGGGGTACCCGGATTTACCCCTTTGACCCTGGCTCGGGGCACGAATGGGGCACGGTGGGAGGTGCTTCTCCCTTGGAGTTGCCCGCGGTCTAACGTCCGCTCATGCCGATGAGCGAGCGTTGGGTCCAGATCGCCCGAGGTGGTGGTGGATGTAGTCGGACACAGTGCGGACCAACTGCCTACGCTCCCACTCGTGGCTGAGCAAGAGCCGAACACCAGGTACCTCGACGATTCGAAAGTGTTTGCCGCTGCCGAGGCAGCCGTGGCTGCTCGGAATCGAGACGAAACCGGCGAGATCGGGGAGGAAACCCCCGACCAGTACGCCTCACGGGACCGCGCTGCAGCGCTGGTCGACCCAAGCCACATCGTAAGGCCGTGCTTCAGCTCGAGGAGGACCCGGAACACCGGGTAGGAGTGGCAGAAATCGTCACCCCGGTGGGTACCGTCGTCTTCACGACCCCACTCGGGCCAACGGTGGCTGAGGGCAGGACCTCTGCATGGCGAACTGTTCGGGGCGGAGTCCCTCGCTTCGGGTGCGACTGCGGGGCAAGGGAATCCGCTTCGGTTGGTTCGCCCGACTACTGCGCGGACCATAGCTGACTATGTGGAGAACAGTCCGGAGACTGCTGCACATCTGTTCGACGCTCGAGGTTCACCCGCCGGCCTGGGCTGGGTTGAGGACGTTTCCAGTCAGAGTTGTCGACGGCAAGGTTGAGGTAGAGATCGGCTGAGGTGCAGTGGGCCGTCACCAGGGCACTGCTCCTGCGTCGTCGAAGAATCCGCCGGTCGGTCCGTCATCGGGCAGGGTCGCGAGGTGAATGGCGATCGCCGCCCCCTGCTGCGGTGTACGGACGCCGCGCAAGCCGTTGAGGTCGGTGGCGGTGAAACCCGGGCAGCCGGAATTGATCAGGATGTCTGTGTCGCTCAGTTCCTTGACGTATTGGATGGTGACGGCGTTGAGGAAGGTCTTCGACGCCGAGTACGCAGCGGGGACCGGGCCCATGTCGATACCGGGCGTGGTCTGCAGGGCGAGCGAGCCCACGCTGCTGGACATGTTGACGATTCGTGGTGACGCCGAGCCGCGCAGCATGGGCAGCATCGCGTTGGTGACCCGGATGACGCCGATCACGTTGGTTTCCACGACAGCTCGCACGGTCGCAGGATCGACCGTTGTGGGTGTCTGTGGCATACCGCCGGTGATCGCGGCATTGTTGACCAAGACGTCGAGCCCTCCGGCATAATCGGCGATCAACTCGGCCGCGGCAGCGACGCTCGCGTCGTCATCCACGTCAAGCGGCACGCCGAACGCGTCGGTCCCGGCCGCGCGCAGTTTCTCCACCGCAATCTCGCGGCGGTGTCGATCCCTCGCGCCCACACCGATTCGCCAGCCAAGCGCGCCCAGGCCTGCCGCGATCTCGTATCCGATTCCTTTGTTCGCGCCGGTCACCAGTGCGATCGTCGGTTCACTCATGCCGTTGATCATGTTGCGGACTCGGGTGGGGCGTCCAAGACCGATCGGGTGGGCGACGATACCGCACGGGTATCGGTCGTGGTGAGCGCCGGATACGATCACCCGGTGGAGACGCGGGAGTTGCGATACTTCGTCGCGGTAGCCGAGGAATTGCACTTCGGGCGGGCGGCACAACGGCTCGCGATGGCGCAACCGCCGCTCTCGCGGGCGATCCAGCAACTCGAACGGCGACTCGGAGTCGTTCTGCTGCACCGCAATACTCGCGCGATCACGTTGACCGAGGCCGGGTCGGTGCTGCTGCGCGAGGCCCGGATCGTTCTCGAAGCGGTCGAAGCCGCCGAGCGCCGCACCCGCCGCGCCGCTGCCGACCTGCCCGGTGTCGTGCTGGCCACCAAGGCGGGCGCCTCGCGCGAACTATTGTCGAAGCTGCTGGACGCCTACGCCGCCGATCCCTGCGCTGTCGCAGTCGAGGTGATGCTCTGCGGACCCGGCGAACCGGAGAGACTGCTCCGCAACGGGAGTGCCGACGTTGCTCTGCTCCACCGGCCCTACGACACCACAACCGGATTCGACACCGAGGACTTGCACACCGAACAGCAGATCGTCGTCCTACCCGCGGGACATCCTCTCGCCAACCGACCCCACCTATCGATGGCCGAGGTCAACGCCCTGACCGACTTGCCCCTGCCGCGCTGGCCTCGACCGGATGGAAGTTATCCGGACGGCCCCGGACCACAGGTTCGCGACCACACCCAGTTGACCCAGCTGATCACGCTCGGACGGGCCTGCGCGGTTATGCCCGAGTCGCTCCGCGCCCAGCTACGCGACGATCACGCCATCGTGCCGGTGCCGGACGCACCGGCCGTGACGACCGTGATCGCCTGGCCACCACTCAGCAGATCCAGAGCCATCGCCGACCTCGTCCGTACGGCGACACGCCTCTAGCGGCGCTGCTGGTCTGGTAACGATCGGCGTACCGGAGTTGTTGAAGCTCTTGCTCGTTGTGCCTTGGTGGCGTGACTGCCCGTCGCTCACCCCGGACGAGAGTCACAAAGCGTCAGCAGAATACTTGCGCGACCTTCCGGATCTGTTCGAGCGCCGCGACCGAGCCGCCGTAGCGCTCGGATTGGAACTTCCTCTGAATCAGAAGTCCTGGAACAACTTCGGCAGACCACGACACGGGCCTGCGAGGACTACATTCTGATCTTCACACCCGAAGGAACACGTTGCGAACCGTTGTTCGAGCTATGAACCGAACGAACCGATTCACTCGTGCGAACACATCCTGCGCGATGCCGTAAATCGGAGGAAATACGCGATTGATTCTGCTTCAGTGGCCAGGTGATCAAGATGCAGGCTGTCGTCGAGGTACCGAACTTCGACTTCGAGCCGCCACAACCATGGCCGGTCTCCTCGGCCGACCCCTATTCATGGGTGCCGATCAATGGTGGTTGCTCAGACGCTGAAGTCGGTTTGTTCGTCAGCGGGCTGACTCTTGGGCTAGAGGTCGCGGAACCAGGTGGCCGAGAGGATGTCGTGGCAAACCTGCTGGCCGCGGAGACCCTCTTCCAACCTGGGGGGTTGCGATTGACCGACACAATCACCGGAGCAGTGGTGGTACCGGGATGTTGTGCTGGGCTCGAGGATTGGCGCGAGTGGGCCGAGGTGCTCACGGGAAGTTCGCCGTGGCTTGGCCATGACCCGACCCCCGAGGTCGAGATCGGTGCCAACGAGCTCCGCGTGTGGCAGGACAGCGGTGCGAACCGCCGTGCCGCGGAAAGCGTCGTGGTGGCGCGATCCTTGTTGCCGGACCTGCTGAACGAGGTGCACCGGGACCTCGTCGGATTCCTCTCGCGCGTCCAGGTATGGACTGAACGTTATAGCCTGGGCAGCAATGGAACCGACCTCGTCGAGGTCGTCGACCGCAACTTCGACGTGACCGCTCCGTTGAGGTTCCAGGCCGTCTGAGCCCGCCCCGCAAAAGACTTTGGTCCGCGTGCTGGTGATGTGCAGCGGAACACCCGGACCTGCCTCATGCCGCTGTTCGAATCGACCATCCGGCAGGTCCGAAAACCAACGGCCCGAGGCGATCTCGAGCGTTAGAGCACGCAAGTGCTTACCGCCGGCTTCGCGGCGAATCGGTCGCCCAGATAGGTCAGGGCCGTCGACAATCCCACCACGGCTTCGGTACCGTGCTCGCCGACCGAATTCTCCACCAGCTGCACCGGAACTCCAGCGGCACAATACTTTCCGGCCAGTGCCCGTGCCGAGCCGATGGGCGCGAACTCGTCAGCGACGGCGTGATGGAGCAGCACCGGCACGGCGGGTACGCCCGGGCGGAACAAGGGACTGGCCATCCGAACCACCTTGCTCAATTCGGTGTTGTTCGTAATCGATCCAGGCCGAGCTTCCAGCGCCGCCGCATCGAGGAAGGGATACGCGATAGCGGCGTCGAGCAGGCAATCGGCTTGGCTTGCGGCCAGCATCCCGCGGCCGGATTCATTGAGGTACTGAGCCACATCGGCTTCCGGATAGGATCGGTTCAACCCCACCAGGCCGACCACAGCCGCCCCGCCGGCGATTCCACCGCTGAAACCGGACATGGTGGCCTCCAGGTCGGCGACGATCCCGCCCAGCGCCACCCCTGCCAATCTCAGATCCGGGGCGTAGGTAGTTTGCGCTTGCGCTGCGATAGCGGTGGCCTGTGCCCCGCCGGAATATCCCCACATGCCGATCGGCGCTTCGGGGTCGACATTCGCCGGCGCGAACGCTCTCGCGGCGCGAATGCCGTCCAGGATGCCGTGGACATAGCCGTCGGCACCGAACAAATCGGAGTCGGGCCCCTGATAGTCCGACACGACCAGAGCCCACCCTTGTTGCAGTGCAAACCGAATCATGCCGGTCTCGGTGTATGCGTTGCTCGGGACGTCGCCGATCCCACCGCGCAGCGCGTAGGAGGGTGCGCATTTCGAGCCGACACCGTCTTCGGCGACCTGGTACGACAGGAGCGGACGCGGACCGTATCCGGTCCATTCTTGTTGCGGTACAAGAACTGTCGCGATGTAGGCGCGGGGTGAACCATGATTGTCGATCGTCTTGTACTGCACCTGCCACGCATCTGCCGGCAGCGGCTGCAGGAACGACTCCGGTTCGATCACTCGAGACGTGAGCACTGTCCCGTTGGGTAGGTCCGCGAGACCACTTGGCTCGGCGTAGAACGAATCCTGTTCCGGCAGTGGCACTGCCATTGCCGATCCTGCGCAAGCCGTTACCAGCGCGAAAACTGCGCCGACTACCGTCGCCCGCAAAGCCGCAACCGTCCGCATCCCACACTCCCACCCCGAGAACCTGTTCTAGTTTGTGTCCGCGAGCGTAGTGCATTCGACGGGATTCGATACCCACACAGAGCCAGCTACATCTTGGTGTATCGCGCCATGGCGAAACTGTAGAGGCCGTAGGTGATGATGCCCAGGCCTGCCGCGATCAACAGGGTCGCCCCGAAAGGCTGTGCCCCCAGGGTTTTGAACGCGCCGTCGAGTCCGCTGGCTTCGTTGGGATCGGATCGACCCACCGCGATGATCACCAGCAATCCGATGGCCGCGACGGCCAATCCCTTCGCGATGTATCCCACCGTGCCCAACCGACGAACCAGGTTGCTCGGGGAGCCGTGCAAGTCATCGAGGAAGCTCTGGGTCGCACCCTTGTACACGTGATAGCCGCCGATCGCGATGATGATCAACCCTGCGGCGACGAGGGCTATCGTGCCCACGCTCGATCGCATCATCGCAGCGGTGATCCCCGTACTCTGCTCGCTACTGGATTTGCCCGCACCTCGAGCGAATCCGAATGCGGAGATGGCGAAACCGAGGTAGACCACAGCCAAGGAGAATGCCTTGACGCGGTTGACGGCCTCGGATTTCTTGCTGTCGGAGTCCGGTTTGGAGGAGCTGCCGAGTGCCGCTTCGGCAAGACGCCACAACGCCATCAGCGAGAACGCCACGACACCGATCCAGAGCGCGAGGACACCGCCCGGCTTGGCGGCCAGTTCGGCCATGGCCCCCGATTGGTCGGCGGTGCCGCCCTCGCCGCCGAGGGCGAGCCGGATGGCGATGTAGCCGATGAACAGGTGCACGAGCCCGCTCATAACGAAGCCCGCGCGGGCGAATCGTTCGAAGATGCTGTTCTGGGCCACCTTGGCCACGGTGCTGGACGAGTTGTCGTACGACGATGGTGAGACAGTGTTGTTCGGCATGGTGATAAACCCCCGTGTGGTGGATCCGTCGAGGTGGCCCGCGACGGTCGGCGCGCGAGATCTACTGCGAGGTCTCGTTCGGGGGAAGCTAGTTCTTGAAGGCGTCTTTGATCTTGGCTGCGGACTGTTTCAGGTTGCCCTTGACCTGTTCGGCCCGACCTTCGGCCTCGAGGCTTCGGTTGCCAGTGGCGCGACCGTACGCCTTCTTCATCCGCCCTTTGGTGGCCTCGACGGAATTCGCGATCTTCTTGCTCATGCTCATGGCGGTTTCCTAGCTGTGTGAGATCAAGTCAACACAGGGATACCCATAATCCAGGAGAGAGAACAGACGTCGATCCGGGAGCAATGGTGACGGACGTTCGCGTGGCAGTGGACCCCGACGGGTGCGATGCTCTTACAAGAAACATTGACGGTTTACTGTTTGTGTGTGAAGCTTGGCCCGTGCCAACACCTCGTATCCGGCGAACGCAGGCCGAGCGGACAGCCGAGACCCGGCGCGCACTACTCGACGCGACCTTCGATGCCTTGGTGGAGGTCGGATACAAGGCCACGACCACAACCGAGGTAGCTCACCGTGCGGGGGTATCACTGGGTGCGCTGCTGCACCATTTTCCTACCAAGGCCGATCTGCTGACCGGTGCGGTGGCACATTCCTTCGGACGCCGGATCGAGGATTACGGGCTGTTGATGGCCGACCTGGATCCCGCGGCAGACAAGCTCGATGCGGCGATCGATCTGCTGTGGTCGATGTACGCGCGCCCCACATTCACCGCTTGGCACGAGTTGTGGGTGGCGGCTAGGACCGACCCGGACTTGGCAGCTCCGATGATCGAGATCGATCGGCAATTCATGGTGGCCAGCGAATTGCTTTACGCCCAACTTTTCCCGGCCACCGATGATGCCCACAACCGGCTCGACAAGACGGTGGGACTGCATCTCGTCTACGCGCTACTCACCGGTCTGGCCACAGCGCAATCGATACCCGGCTACGAGCCGTTCCGTACCGTCGAGGTCCTCGACGCGTTCAAGGCGATGATCCGCGCCTACCTCGCCACGACCACGCCGCCACCAGTCGCCGACCGATGAATGTCCTTTCGTCACACCACTGATCGAATACGAAACCATCGAGGGGGGAACCTCATGAACGCCACCGATCCGACCAAACGAGTCGTGCGTGCTCGCCGTATCCAATTCTCTTATCCCACTGGCACACTCGACCGGCACTTCGTCGACGGAGACCTGGTGATGAGTCACGTGATCGCGTATCTCTCGGCAACGTTCCCAGAGGGCGAGGACTTCTTCGTCCGCTCGGTCCGCCGTTTCGCCGGAGATATCACCGATTCCGAACTGAAGTCACAGATACAGGGCTTTATCGGCCAGGAAGTCACCCACGGTCGTGAGCATCGCGCCCTGAACGAGCGCCTGCAGGACATGGGCTATCCCACGCGGCGAGGAGACAGCACCACCCGTCGAATCCTGATCAGGTACGAGCGCTTCTTCTCGCCGCTGACCTGTCTGGCGATCACGGCCGCACTCGAGCACTTCACCGCCGTGTTCGCCGAGACGCTGCTCAGCGACGAGCGAGCCCAGGCACTGCTGGGCTCCACCGAGGTCCGGTCGATGCTGTTGTGGCACGCGATCGAGGAGTCCGAACACCGGGCAGTGGCCTTCGACGCCTACCGCGCCGCCGGCGGCACAGAACGCCGACGGATCTGGGCGATGCGAGGCATCTCGGCGTCCTTCTTCACCGCAATCGTCGTCAACACCACACTGTCGATGCTCGGCGACCGCGCCACCTACAACCCGATCCGGCTGGTACGCAGCCTTGCCGCGATTCCGCACTCACCGTTCCTGACGCGCGCCGTCCAGCGCCGGGTCGGGGCATACACCAAACGGGGCTTCCACCCCGACGACTCCGACAACACAGCGCTGCTCGAGCACTGGACCGCAGCGCTGTTCGGCGAGAAGGGCACACTCGTCGATCATCTGCGCAACTGAGACAACGACTTTGCGGGGCCACGCGCGGGGGCAACCGGAGGAAGGAGATCGGCTGACCGAATCGCACTCCCCCGCCGACGCCGCGGAGAAACGGCGTCGGCGGAGTTCACGCGGTACAGCTACCGGTCGTGATCGGGCTAGCCGTTGAAGACCACAGCTGCGACGAGGGGACCAGTAGTGGTGGTCGTGTCCGGCTGGAGCACGCTGATGCGGCTGCCGCACGTCGAGTTCGAAAACAGTTGAACCACTACATCGGTCTGGTTGTCCATCTGCCGTGCCGGAGCCAGCAGTGGGATGCACTTTCCCGCAGGTGGGTCGATCAAGGCGCGCGTCAGTCCCTCGACGTTGAGGTCGCGGTAGCCGAACCCGCCGGTAGCGGCACCGGCTGGGCCGCACAGCCCCACCACCACCGCCGTCGTGCTCGCCAGGACAGCAGCGAGAGATCCGTACCGCCGGACACCGCTAGTGATCGTCATGCCTGTTCTCCCATCGGTCGAATGGTCCACGGGGTATTCGAAGACAGCACAACTGGTGACAAGCACTCGGGCCCAAGCGCTGGATAAGTGTCCCACCTGCCATGACGCCGAAGCGGACTCGACCACAACCCGCCGCTGGTCCGGCGCGTCCGCCGAAATCGCCGAGGTGAGCGCAGTCGGCGGATGTTCTGTGCCTCGTCGATGCATGACTAATTCACCGGATATCGACGTCACGTTCGTCGGCGCAGCCCGCGACGAACCACCTGCAGGCGATAAACCCGGCGACGTCTGCATTCATCCCGGCCATACTGGCCGACGTGAAAGAAGTCGAGGTCCTCGTCGCCCATCACGAGCGCGCGACCTTGCGGGTCGGCGATGTGTTCCTGAAGATCGACGCTGATCAGTCGAATACCGACATCGAGGTCGAGGCAATGGCCATGGCGCCGATCCCGACTCCGAAGGTCTTATGGCGCAAGCCGCCTGTGCTCGCGCTCGCCGCGCTACCGGGGAAGGCGCTCGGTCGCCTAGGTGAGCCGTCGACCGCGTCGTCGGCGGCGTGGGCCGCGGCAGGCGCCGCCGTCCGTATGCTGCACGACGCGCCGCTCCCGCCGTGGCCCGGTCGCAGTGTCGACGAGATCGCGACGGAACTCGACCACGAATGTGCATGGCTCACCGAGAGCGGGGTGGTTCCCCCGGACGTGGTCGCATACAACCGCCGAGCTGCCGAGACTGCACTTCAACGGTGGACACCTGCCTTCACCCATGGCGACCTCCAGGTCGCCCACGTGTTCGTCGACGGTGACGAGGTCACCGGCATCATCGACTGGTCCGAGGCAGCTCGAGGCGATCCCCTGTACGACCTCGCCACCTTGACACTCGGACACGAGGAACGCCTCGGCGACGTGGTCGCCGGTTACGGCGCAGACGTAGACCTCGACGTGATCCGCGCGTGGTGGTCGTTGCGCAGTCTGCGCGGGGTCCGCTGGCTGGTCGAGCACGGTTTCGACCCGACCTCGCCAGGCTGCGAGGTCGACGTGCTGAGAAGCCAGGCGATGCGAGGCTGACAAGAACGCCTCGCCCTGCAGATTCGATCAGGCACAAAGGTGATGCGCCGAACGTTCGACGACAGTGGCTCGAGGGCAATGCGGAGCAGTTGCTTGCCACGCTGCGGCGATGATCGGATCGGCCCGCGACGGCAATCAACCGACACCGGCTTCCGTGTTCAGGAACACCACGAGATCGCGGGGCAAGCCGTGGGTGTCGTGCAGGTAGTGGTAGTCGTCGTCGGTCAAGGGGCCGGTGAATCGGCGGTGGGACAGTACTTTTCGTCCGCGTCGGAGTAGTAGGTCGAATTTTCGTTCCTCGTCGAGCAGGACGGTGCGCACCTCGTGGGGGTCAACAGATTGCTGGAAATGCCCGAGGGTGTGTTCCACGAGCTCGATCGGTAAGTCGGACAGGGCGCGGGTCGGATCGTCGCGCCACAGCGTGGTCAGGGTGCGGCGGAGCAAGCGGCGGAGTATGTGACCGCGGCCGGACGGGGATGGTGTGACGCGATCGCCGAGGACGACGATGCCCGATCGCAGATGGTCCGACAGCAGTCGCAGCGACCGCTCGTCCAGCGGGCCCCAGATGCTGGGCAGGGTGGTGAGCCAGGGCTCGAAAACGTCTATCGCGAAGACAGACTGCGTGTTCTGCAGGATTCGCACCAGCCGTTCCACACCAAGGCCGGTGTCGATACCAGGTCGGCGCATCGGTTCGAGACTGCCGTCGGGATGCCGGACATAGCGCATCATGACGTGGTTCCACACCTCCACCCACCGGTCATCGGATGTCGGTGTGCCCTGCGGTCTTTCGTCTCCCGTCCAGACGAAGATCTCGGAATCGGGCCCGCAGAGTCCGGTCGGGCCGTTGGACCACCAGTTCTCGTCAGTGGTCGGTTCGACCGGCAACCCCAGTTCATCCCACGTGCGCCACGACTCGTGGTCGGGCTCGACCTGGTCGTCACCGCCGAATACCGTGACGTGCATCCGGCAGGGGTCGATGCCGAAGCCGTCGCGAAGCAATTCGAATCCCCAGCGCAGGCTCTGCGGGCCGCCGTAGTCGCCGAGTGACCAGGACCCGAGCATTTCGAACACGGTGAGGTGCGTGTCGTCGCCGATCTCATCGAGATCGGTGGTGCGCAGGCATCGTTGCAAGCTGGTGAGCCGCCGGCCGAGCGGGTGGGGTCGGCCCATCAGATATGGGGTCAGCGGGTGCATCCCGGAGGTGGTGAACAGCACCGGGTCATCCGGCGAGGGAATGAGCGATCCGCCTGGCGTGATTTCATGCCCGCGTTCGCGGAAGAAGTCGAGGAAAGTCTGAACGGTTTGTTCTGTCGTGATCATGGTGGTTGCTCCATCGATGTGAAATCGACCGGAAGCGACCGCACACGGCAAGTCCGGCAACAAGACCGACGCAAACCAGCGGACCGTTTCCGGCCGCCGGCGTGGGAGAAAGAGGTCAGGCGGCAGCGACCGGCGAGCTGAGAGCTCGTGCGGTCGCGGCAGCGATTCGTGAAGTGACCTTCATGCTGTGACGGTAGCAACGGGGCTGTGCGGAACACCACCGATTTATGGGTGGTGTGGTGGCCACCGAAACTTTCGGCGCTGTTGGGTCGACAGTCGAGAATGCTTGCTATGTCCCTTCAGACAACTCTGCGAACCAGCAGGCTCACCTTGGTCCCACTGTCCGATGAGCACTTCGACTATGAGGTACAACTCGATGGCGATTCCGAGGTCATGCGCTATCTGGGAACAGGCCGGCCCCGATCCCGCGATGAGGTCGAAGTCCTGCATCGGCGGCGGCTTGCCGTGGCCGGCGGCGTTCCTGGACTCGGCTTCTGGGCCGGTTTCGTTGATGCGAACTTCTTCGACACGGATTCAACGACCTCGGCCTCACCCGCATCTTCGCCGAGACCATGACAGTGAACACCGCGTCCCGCGCGACGATGGCTTCGGTCGGGATGCACTACATACGGACATTCCACCTCGAGTGGGACGAGCCACTGCCCGGCAGCGAGCTGGGCGAGGTCGAGTACGCCATCACCAGCGAACAATGGCTCACCCAACCCCGAGGATGACCTGGACAGACGCGCCGCAGTAAGCCCGTTGCGCGAAAGCGCTTGTTGTGATGTATTTTTCGTCATTTCGGCCAGAGCCTTGGACATAGTTCCACGAGCAGGGCGCTCGGCCGCAACGCGCTCCAATCACGCGGAGTGCATGCCTTTGGACCGTCCAGATCGCTTTGTCGACAGCGCTTCTCGAAGCACGCTCAAGCCGTCGGTCATGCGTTCGTCCGATGGAAGTAGTCGACGAAATGCGCCCGGCTCGGGCAGGGTGGCTGTATGGGTAACATCCTGACAAGCGCCACCCGCACCGTTGTCGAAGAGCTTCTGCGTCGAATCGGTACGGGTGACCCGGACGCCACCTCAACGCTTTACGCTCCGGTCGTCGACTGGAAGCTGGATTGGCCGGCGGACGAGCACGGCCGGACCGAGACCCCGTGGATTCGGCATCGGTCCACGCGCGCCGACGTGGCTGAGCACTACCGCGAAATCTCGCGCTACCACGTGCCCGAACAGAACGGAACCGTGATCGAACGGATCTTGATCGACGGCACGGAGGCGGTGGTCCTGGGTGAAATCCGCCAAACCGCTCGGCCTACCGGCCGCCCCTACCGTTCCCGTTTCGCATTGCACCTCACTGTCGAGAACGACCTCATCACCCGCCACCACGTTTACGAAGACAGCATCGCCGTTGCTCAGGCGTTCGACCCACTAGCAGCGAAGCCCGGCGAGAATCCGGACCGGGCAATCTCTTAGCCCGCACTCCCCTACCGCGGCAGATCGACGGAAACCTCATCAACTGCCGTCTACTGACGGGCTCTCGTCGGGGGCATCGCGGGCATCAATCGTGGCACCGGCGGCAGCGGCACCGCCGCTGGTGAGGCTTGGAACGCTTGGATCATGAGGGCGGCGAAGCGGCGGGAGGCTGCGATTCGTGCTGCCGGTGTGCCGGCATGGATGCCGTTGTTGGCCATGATCATGAGGATGAGGTCGTCCACCACGATGTCGGGGCGCAGGCGGCCGGTGTCCTTGGCGCGACGGATCAGTTCGGCGGCGCCGGTGAGCGAGGAGTTGCGGATCGCGGCGAAGTCCAGCGCGTGGGGGTAGGCGGACATGAAGGCCGCGGCGAACCCGTGGTCGCGGGCTTGCAGCTCGCAGAGCTTCTCGACGGTGCGGCAGAAGCCGTGCCAGGGATCGGGCTCGGCGAGCCCTTCGTCCACGAGCGTCCGGCAGGCGAGCATCTGATCGGTGAACGCCTCGGCGACCAGCATCTCCTTGGTCGGGAAATGGCGATACAGGGTGGCGGGGCCGACTTGGGCGCGCCGGGCGATCTCCCGCATCGGCACGTCCAGGCCGTCGACGACGAACACCGCGCGGGCCGCGTCGAGGATGCGTTCGCGGTTGTCGCGGGCATCGGAACGCAGGGTGTGAGGCAAACCAGTGGTCACCGCTCTCACTTTAGCTAAACGGACGGGGGTGTCCGTTACCGTCCCACCGGTCAGTTCCGCTCGAACAGAACATGGAGAAACCGATGAAGGCGGTCATAGTCCAAGCGTTCGGAGGTCCCGAGGTCCTCGCGGTGGTCGAACTCCCCGACCCGAATCCGGCCGTCGGACAGGTGGTGATCACGACGGAGGCGATCGGCGTCGGCGGTGTCGACACCCTTCTCCGAAGTGGCGCGCTCGCCGCCTACGGATCCACGCCAGGTCGCATTCTCGGACAAGAGGTCGCCGGCACCGTGACCGAGGTCGGCGAGGGTGTCGACACAGGGTGGATCGGTCAGCGTGTGTGGGCGTTCACCGGCGAGGGCGGCGGATACACCGAGCGCGCCGTCGCCTCGGCCGAGACGCTCGTCCCCCTCCCGCAGACCCTGTCGGCTGTCGACGCGGTCACACTCGGCAGCTCGGCCATGGTGGCCCACTTCGCTTTGCGCCATGCGCATTTCGCGCGCGGCGAGTCGGTGCTGGTGCGTGGCGCGGCCGGCGGAATCGGAGTGGCGGCGGTCCAGCTCGCGGCTGGTGGCGGTGCCGGTGCGGTCGCGGTCACGACCTCCTCGCCGGAGCGCGGCGATCGCCTGCGCGAGCTCGGCGCCACACACGTGCTTGACCGCGCAGGTCGGGGCGCGGAGAACGCCCCGGCGGGCTACGACGTCATCATCGACATCGCTGCGGGCGCGGATCTACCAACGTTCCTCACCATGCTCGAGCCGAACGGTCGCATGGTGGCTGTCGGCGTGATGGCAGGCATGCCGCCGGCGGACTTCGGCATGGAAATGGTCAAGGCGTTCAGGAAATCGACGTCGTTCGCGACCTTCAGTGCCGATACCGTGCCTGCATCCGACCGGCGGGCCGCGACCGCCGATCTATTCGCCGCCTCGGTTCGCGGCGAGCTGAAAGCAGTTGTGCACGAAACGCTTTCCCTGGAGGAAGCTGTGCTGGCGCACCGGAAAATGGAGGCCGGCGAGGTACTCGGCAGAATCGCACTCACCCCATCGGCGGGCAGAAAGCGCCAATGAGATCGTTTGCTACGTGAGGCACCCGAGTGACCGAGCCGCGCTCGCCGCGGAACTAGAGATGGTCACTGATCTGCAGTACTGGCTCGCGAGCCAATCTGGAACAGGCGCAAGCACTTTCGCCCGTTGTCATCGTCGATACAGTGCGGACGACGACGAACTCCGCATCTATGGTGGACCGATGGCATCGATCAAACAGATCCAAGTCACCTTCGACTGCGCAGAACCTGAGCGCCTCGCTCGCTTCTGGTCGGCGGTATTGGGATACGAGCATCGGGGTTCGGCATGCGTTGATCCCTCCGGTGTGGGTCCGCGACTGTACTTTCAGCGCGTTCCAGAAGGCAAGGTTGTCAAGAATCGGGTGCATCTCGACGTGCGGGTCGGTACCGGGCTCGTGGGGGAAGAGCGCGTCACCGCGCTCGAGACCGAATGCACACGACTGGTCGCACTCGGCGCGGTACGTGTGCGACTACTGCGTGCCGATGGCGTCAACGAGTCGTGCCTGGTGATGCGGGACATCGAGGGTAACGAGTTCTGTCTCGACTGAGTGGCCGTGAATGTGGCGCGGAGATCGTGGAACCGCTTGTTGCGAAAGGACTCTCGACTATTTCCGGCCCACGTTCAGAATGCGGCCGAGGCCTTCCAGCACCGCGCGGGCATTCGCGATACCGATGCGGGCGGCGATGTAGGGCGTGAGTAGTGCGCTGGGTTTGTCGACGAGTCCCATCACCCGGTACAGCGCGGTCGCGACCGCGGTGTCACGTTCGGCGGCGATCAGCACCGGATCGAGCGCCGCGACGGCGGCTCGGACCGGCAACGAGGCACTGGCGCTGACGTGTGGCATGGCGCCGTCGGCGATCACGGTGAGTTGCCAGGCGTTGTCGATCTCGGGCGTGACCGCGCTGTAAAACTTTGCGGCAAGGTTGTTTCCACCCCGAGCGAGGCAATCGCGCAGCACGGCCATCTGGATCGCGGCGACGGTCATGCCCTGGCCGTAGACGGGGCTGAAGCTGCACAGGCTGTCGCCGACCGCGAGCAGTCCCTCGGGGAAACGATCGAGCCGCTCATAGCGGCGGCGCAGGTTGGCCTTGTACCGGAAGGTCGAGATGTCGCCCAGCAGTTCACCGTTCTTGATGGCATCGAGTACGTCGGGCGGGGCGATCACCGCGGCGAAGTCGAGGAATCCGGCCGCGTCCTTCGGTGGTTCCTCGCCGTCGTGGCCGATCAGGGTGAGGAGGTGGCGGTTGCCTTCGACGGCGA
Organism: Nocardia salmonicida; assembly: GCF_036142455.1. Taxonomy (NCBI): domain Bacteria; kingdom Bacillati; phylum Actinomycetota; class Actinomycetes; order Mycobacteriales; family Nocardiaceae; genus Nocardia; species Nocardia salmonicida. Next base: position 1,682,450 of record NZ_CP108014.1, on the reverse strand, counting down.
ACAGGGCGAGGGCACGCGGGGGTAGGTCGCGTACACCGATCGTGACGAGCTTGTCGTGGGGCAATGCGTTCGGCGGCAGCTGGATGAAGGCGCTGCGGTAGATGATGTCGATGGTGGTGCCTTCTTCGACCGGGCGGTCGTAGCCGAGCTTGTCCAGCCATGCGGGGACGACGCCGGCACGGCCCATCGATGCTACGACCAGGTCCGCGTCGATGGTTTCGCGCGCACCGTCGGAACGGTCCAGGATCGCGACACCGGTGATCCGTGTTCCGTCGGCGTTGACGACGGGCGCCCCGGCCTCGCACCAGTCGCGAATGGTGACGTTGGACAGCGCCTCGACACGCCTGCGCAGCTGATGCTCGAGGTGGGGGCGACTTGCCTGAAAAGCTTTGTGCCCGGTCGAAACTCGCTTGAGGGTACGGCCGGCCATGGTGAAGCGGACTTCGCGCAGCGCATCGCATTCAACCACGCCACTCGTTCGCATGTCGTCGCCGAACCCCGGGAACAGTTCCTCGAGGATGTCCTTGCCCCGCGGCAGCAGCCCGTGCACGTGGCGCCCTTGCGGGACGCCTTTTCGCGCCTCGGAATCCGGGAGCAGAGCATCTCGCTCGATCACCGTCACTCTCGAGTAGGTCTCGCTGAGCACCCGAGCGGCAAGTAGCCCGCCGATGCCCGCACCCAACACGACCGCGTGATCGCCTATTTTCGGCATGCCCGTACCTCCGAACCTCGATGTTCCGAGTCCTGTACACGGATCGATTCGCGGATCCATCACTGAGACTGAAATCGAATGTAGTCTCAGTACCGACTCGACCGCAACCGCTCGTGCCGTCCCGGAGCGAGGAGCATGCAGAATGACCGGCATGACCAATGCGACACAGTCGTCCTCGTTGCTCGCGGACACCGCTTTGGCGATGATGGCCGAGGCCGGCCTGGACGACCTGACGCTGACTGCGGTCGCTCGCCGGGCGGGCGTCTCACGCGCGACCGCCTACCGCGAGTTCGGAGACAAGAACGGACTCATCGCGGCCGTCAGCAAGATCGAAGTAGCCCGCATGATGAGCGCCGCCTACCAGGAGATCGACATCTTCACTCCGGTCCGGCAGTTGGCGAAAGACGCTGTGGTCTTTGCTATCTGCTACCTGCGCCGACACCCGGTGATCTCCCGGCTGCGCGACCAGGAACCCGGTTGGCTGATCAATGTCGCGATCGAGCACGAAGGGTCCGAGCTCAACCTGATCGAGACAGTCGGCGCCTTCATCGCGCCGCTACTGGCGGCTCGCGACGACAGTGCGTCGCTCATGGTCACCCCGGCGCAGGCCGCGGAGATCGCCGTCCGCACCGTGCTGTCGCATGTGCTGATCAAGCGCAGCAGCCTCACCGACGAACAGGTCGGCGACGCGGTGGCCCGCGCCATCAGCCGCTAGCGGATCCGATACTGCGACGTTTTGCATCATTCGTATCAGCGAATGACGCCCCGCCGGACGGAGTTCAGTGCTGGCAGAGCCATTCGGTGCCGTAGTGCCCGGCGTTGTCTCCGTCCAGGTGGACCCAGTGGCCGTCACCCTCGCAGGGTGCGCCTTCGACCTGTCCCGAGTTCTGCGGGGTGGTCGAGGGGACCTCGACCGGTGCGGGGGTTTCGGCGGGGGCCGTGGTGCCCGGGCCCGCGCCATGGTTCGGGTTGGTGCAGATCGTTCCCTCGCAGGGCACCCAGGTACCGTCGCCGTTGGGGTTCTGCATGGCGTCGGGGCCGACGTAACTGCCGAGCGGGCAGCCCGGATCTTGGTTCTTCGCGCAATATTCGGCGCCCAGGTTGTTGCCGGTGGAGCCGTCGGCGCCGCGTTGTCCCGGGTCGGTGGTCGGCTGCGGCGGGACCGAAGTCGCCGAGGCCGGGGCAGCCTTGGTCGATGAAGCGGCGGTCGTGACCGACGGCGCGGTCGTGCTGCTGGGCGCCGGCGAGGGTGTCGAGTCCGTCGAGCATGCAGCGGAACCCAGGATGAGGGCCATTCCGGCGAGAACTGTCAGCGCACGCTTCATCGAAGCTCCGTTTCAGATGGTGTCCGGCGGCAGATATCCGCCAGTGCGGATGGGGTCCTGAAGTATTCGGCGCGAGTCAGCGGCAGACGGAATCGGAGATCGCTTGTGCCGCCGGCAGCAACGGGCTGGTCTTTCCCCCGGTTACCTCGACGACAATGGCCAGCGGGTAGGCCACGACCGAGCACAAAGGCGAGGCCGGTGCGGGGGTGGCGTTCGAGACGCCGCTCGCCGCGACAGTCACTGTGGCGATCGCGCCGCCGACGAGGGCCGCACCCAACAACTTCCGCATGATTGTCCGTCCTTCGCTGGTAGCGAGACAGGCTGGAGCGCTGCCCGCTGGTCATTAACCAATAGATTGCCACAGCCCATAGGGTGTTCAGTAGATTTCGAACATCAATACTTTGTCAAGCTGGCTCGCGTGGTGATCCGCCCCGCCCGGCTGGTTTGCGGACAAGTTGCGGCTCCAGTTCACCTCGTCACGCCGGCTATCCGAGTCTCAGGGGCCCCTGATGGGCTGGTGGGACCGTGTCGATGTCATCACCGATCCCACTGCGCCACTGGATGTCCCAGCCCCTCTGCTCCGCCCTGACGGCCACGTTGCCTGGATCGGCGAGCACCAGCGCTACCTGAACGACCACCTCCCCCGCTGGTTCGGCAAGCCCGCCCTCGGATTTCACCCGGGCAACGGAGCGCGATCAGCCGCGCTCGGCACCGTGCGGCCACACAACATCAACTGGGACACCTCGCTCACGCGCCAGGGCGACGACTGTCCCGGTACCGGCACGCTCGCCGACCTGGCCGTCCCACACCGCGATCATCCGATCGGCCTCGCCGACGAGGACCTCGTTGGCGGCTTCGTAGGCTTCGCGGCCCGCAGTGTCGAAGCCCATCACCCGAACCGTCGTGGCTCGCTCGATGAGCGTGTCGAACTGCGCCAGAGCGTCCGGCTTCACCTTCGCCTCTCGGTAATCGCGCGACGGCAGTACCACCTCGAGGCGGCCTCCCGCGTCGAGGACGGCTTCGGCGAACACGCTGTCGGCGCCGCGGGCGAGGCACGAGATGCCGACCGGATTCGGGGTGTCGGCGATCAGATCGGCGATTGCCGCGCGAACGATCGGGACCGTGCCGGCGGTGATGTTCGTGTGCCCGGTGACGCCGATTCGCAGTGCGCCATGGCGGCGGACCGGATCACCCGCCAGACCCTCGATGTATTCGGCTCCCCATCGGTTCAATTCGGTGACGAAGCCGCGCAGCGCTGTCCCGGTGGTGGTGAGCGAATACTCCACGCGTGGTGGGACTTCGGCGAAGGCGTGCCTGGTCACGATGCCGTCTTGTTCCAGCTCGCGCAGTTGGCGGGTGAGTACGCGCGGGGTCACCTCGCCGACCTTGCGGCGTAGTTCGCCGTAGCGCAGGGGCCCGTCGAGGAGGTATTTGACGATGGTCATCTTCCACGCGCCGCCGAGCACGGCGATGCTCACCTCGACGGGGCAGCTCCGCATCGCTCGCACAATCGGAGCCCGGATTTCGTCCTCGTCAGCCATACGCTCGATGGTATCCAACTCGTCCATATGGACAATATTGTGCATACTGTCGATCCAGTCCAGTGGTTGATAGACACGAGGGTAAGGACGTCGAGCAACGCGAAGGATTCCGGTGAGTATTTCCGAAGTCGATATCGAGCAGCGCGCGAACCGGCGGGTGCTCCGTGGTCATCCCGCATGGACAATCGTGGCCGTGGCCGCCCTCGCGCTCATCGCGGCGGGGAGCTTCGCCACGATCGCGGGCCTGATCACCGAACCGTTGGTCGAGACGAAGGGGTGGACCCGCACCGGCATCGGTGCGGCCGTCGCGGTGAACATGGTGCTCTACGGGGTGGTCGGGCCGTTCGCGGCGGCCATGATGGACCGCTACGGCATCCGCCGCGTGACGTCGTACGCACTGCTCGCGCTGATCGCGAGTTCAGTTCTCACCGCGTCGTTCACCCCGTCGGTGATCTGGTTCGTCTTATGGTTCGGCTTCGCAATCGGTATCGGGACCGGGTCGATCACCACAGTGTTCGCCGCGACGGTGGCGAACCGGTGGTTCTACCGAAAGATCGGCCTGGCCACCGGAATACTCACCGCGGCAAGCGTATTCGGCCAGTTCGCGATGCTGCCCCTACTGTCGGCGCTACTCGAACGGTCCGACTGGCGCGCACCCGTTCTCGCGTGCGGCGCCCTGGCGACGGTGGCCTTGCTCGGCGTCCTGTTCTTCCTGCGCGAGAGCCCCGCCGCGGTCGGCGCCGTCCGGTACGGCGCGGATCCGGACACCGAACCGGTCGACACGGATCGCCAGGTCAACCCGTTCGCTCGCACGATCGCCGCCCTGCTCCGCGCCGTTGGCGATACTCGATTCTGGGTTCTGGCCTCGATGTTCGCGCTGTGCGGGGCCACCACGAACGGCCTGATGTGGAGCCACTTCACACCGGCCGCGCACGATCACGGCATGGCCGCCGCCGCCGCGTCGGGCCTGCTGGCCATCATCGGCGTCGCCAATATTCTCGGCACCGTCTCCGCGGGATGGCTCACCGACCGGATCGAACCGCGGCTGCTCCTCGCGGTGTTCTTCCTCGGCCGCGGCCTGTCCCTCGCCCTCCTTCCGACCCTTTTCACCAGCGGATGGTCCCCGGACCTCGTCGTCTTCGCCGTGGTATTCGGCATCCTCGATGTCGCGACAGTGCCCCCGACACTGACCCTGTGCCGCCGCTACTTCGGCGCCGACAGCGCCCTGACCTTCGGCTGGGTCAGCGTCTTCCACCAACTCGGCGCGGGCGCGATGGCCCTCAATGGCGGCCTGATCCGCGATATCAACGGCTCCTACACTCCCCTCTGGATCACCGCTGCCCTTGCCTGCCTCACCGCGGCCGGCCTCGGAACCGCCGGCTCCCGTTTCAGATGAGTCCCGAGGTCCATCAGGTTCGCCAGCATCTCACCGGGCGAATGCTCAGTAACATAGGCCACATATAGTCGACTACTACACGATTTATGGCCAATAATTGGGATCCTCACACCAGAATGTTCATTAACTTGTTGGGCTTGCGTCGAAGGTCGGCGCGTGTTGAGGAGGCCATGATGTCCGCAGTCTTCGTCGATGTCGACCGAACGCCGTCGGAGCGTGCGCGGTGGGCGACGAGCGCCTCGATCACCGAGTGGTCGAGATGACCGGCGACGGCGTGGCGACGGCGGTCGCTGATCTGACCAAGAAGACCGAGTTGCTGGTGCGACAGCTGATCTTGCCGGTCGAGGAGCAGCACGGCGGGAATGCGCACGACCTGCCCGGCGACGTGCGGCGCGCGTTGCAGACTGCGGCGAGGACAGCGGGGGTCTTCGCTCCCCAGGTGGGTGCGGCGTTCGGCGGCCTCGGCCTGAACATGCGTGATCGCGCGCCCGTCTTCGAGGCTTCCGGGTATTCGCTGTTCGGCCCTATCGCACAGAACTGCGCAGCACCCGACGAAGGCAATATGCACCTGCTCGAACGAGTGGCGTCGCCGGATCAACAGGATCGATACCTGCTGCCCTTGGCATCCGGCCGAATCCGGTCGTGTTTCGCGATGACAGAGCCGGTGCCCGGCAATGGGTTCGACCCGTCCACCCTGAGCACGACTGCCGAGAAGACCAGGTACGGGTGGGTGATCAACGGCCGGAAATGGTTCGTCACCGGCGCCGACGGCGCCGCGTTCGCCATCGTGGTGGCGCGCACGAGTGGCGAGCCGGATTCCCGGGGCGGCGCGACGATGTTCCTCGTCGACGCGGGTGCACCCGGTTTACGGGTTCAGCACGACCGGGCGACCGTGTTCGCGCGGGAGTCGGAGTTGATCTTCGAGAATCTCGAAGTGAGCGACGATATGGTCCTGGGCGAGGTGGACCGCGGATTCGACTACGCCCAGACCAGACTGTGGAACACCAGGCTGACCAACTGCATGCGCTGGCTCGGATCAGCGCGGCGCGCTGCCGACATCGCGGTGGCGCGCGCCGCCACCCAGTCGTCATCCGGGGGCAGGCTGGGCGATCTCGGCATGGTCCAGCAGTTGATCGCCGACAACGAGATCGACATCGCGGCGTCCCGCGGATTGGTGGACCGGGCGTGCCTGTTGCTCGACGCGGGCGAGCCGTCGGCGCAGGCGACCTCGATCGCGAAGACATTCGTTGCCGAGGCGGTGGGGCGGGTGGTCGATCGGTCGCTGCAGATCTGCAGTGCGCCAGGTAATTTCGAGGACGCGCCACTGTCGTGGCTGTATCGCGAGGTTCGGCTGTTCCGCATCGACGACGGCCCCTTGGAGACTCAACGGTGGGCGATCGCACGTCGGGCGCTTCGCGCAGCCGGCGGACGGGCCTCTTGAGCACCATCTCAGTCAGGCAGACTGGGAGAATTTGTCAGATTCCGAGATCTCCCTTCGGTGCGCTAAGTTGCTATCTATTCTGGCGATGAACAGCTAGAGTATCTAGTGCAATATGGCCTAGATCACTATATATGCCGCATTGACGCAGCATGAGGACCGGGTTAAGTAATGGATCATTTCAGCGTACTCGGTGCAGAAGCAGGGAGGTCACACAGTGTCGGCAGTCGACCTATACCTGATACTCCCGAAGCCCTACCGCGTACACGGCCGCCCCGGCACGATTGTCGACAGTAGAGGCTGATGCCACTGTCTCGATCGCCTCGCCCCGAGGAACCCGACACTCACCTGCGAGTGATCAGCGCCGGCCTGGTCGTAGATTTCTGCGGTTGTCGCACCGCTGTGCGGAACTACCTGCGCGACAGGCTATCCCACCCACATCCCTCTATCGTCGCCATAGAGATCCGCGACGGGCTTCTCCCGAACCGGCGAATGCCCTGCGAGGTGCTGTGGCTGGACCCGTGATCGAAATCCCGATGAGCTCTGTCCGACTGCCGGTTCCTCGAATCGGGACACCGTCTCCCTAACACAGAGCGCTACCGGTTCCGGGTCGGTCTACTCGCCGCCGCCATCCGCGGGAGACGGCTGGACCAGAAATCGCAGTTCGGTGCGCCTTTTGACGCGCAGCTTCCGATAGACGTGCGTCAGATGCTGCTCAACGGTGCTCATCGTGATTCCGAGTTCCACCGCGACCTCCTTGTTGCGCATCCCCGCAGCTGCCAATTCGGCGACACGGCGCTCGGCAGTACTGAGTTGCTCGGCGCCTCCCCTGACGTCGTCTTCGATCGCGACGGCCACCGGCTCCGACACACGCGATCCGCCCGCGGTGGTTTCCTTGATCAAACGGGTCGCGGTACGGCGCAGCGCTTGCGCGCGCCGAGGTTGACCGAGCGTGTCGTAGGCAACACCGAGTTCGCCGAGAGCGCGCGCAAGTTCGTACTTATCGTCGTTGTCACGGGCGATGGCGGCGGCCGACCCCAAGAGCCGCACCCGGTTCTCACCCGTGGTGGTCAAAGCCAGCAGACGCAGCGAGACCCCCCTTGTACGATGCAGTTTCGCGGTGCGTTCCAGATGCCGAAGATGTTCGTTCATGTAGTCGCCCGCGGCTTCGGGCCGACCCATTGCCAGGTAGGTTTCGGCGAGGTCGTTACGCCAGGGCACCAACTGCGGTAGGTCGAGCCCCCAGTCTCGCATCAGCGCTCCGCAGCGCTCGAAATCGGGCAGCGCGCGATCAGGATCGCCGACCGCCAGGTGGTAGTGACCTCGCGCGTGCAAATACAGCAGTCCGTATCGGGATCGGAACATCGCGTCCGGCACCGGGCGGTCGAGTTGCCTGCGGGCCTCGTCGTATTGCATGGTCGCGGTCAACCCTCGAATCAGACAGGCGAGAGGGCGCCCGATCCTGGTTCCGAGCCCCTTTGCCGACACGAGATTCAGTGCGTCGAGTCCATACTGTACGGTGTGCGGCATATCCCCCTGCCGCAGCGAGATCTCCGCACGCAAGGCGGCGAACAGCGCCTGCCAAGTGGGTGCTCGCCTGGCCACCGCCTCGGCGAGCAGAGTATCGCACCACGCGGCGGCGTCGTTGAGGTTACCGAAATGAATCAGGCCCTCCACGGCCACGACCAGCGCGTCGATCGTGGCGGCGCCGAGCCGATGGTGGTTCAGAATCAACTGGGCGGCGAAAATTGAACTCTTGTGATCCGCACCGGACATCATCCCGTGCAGGACATCGACCGCGTACTCATACGGCGAGGTCGCCGGGTCGGTCCGATCGACGGTGAAGCGTTCGGAGGCATTGCTGGGAATTGCCTGCGGATGTGTAAATTCGAGCCAGGACCACAGGAACTCGATGGTCCGATCGGGATCGTGCGTCTGCGTGGACAGTGTCAGCAAAACCTGGTGGGCGTCGCTGTCGCGGCCCTGCCACAACAAGTGGATGACCAGGGCGACCAGATACGTGGGTGCCAGCCGTTCGTTGCGGGCCGCGGCCCACAGTCGGGCGAAGTTGCGCGTTGTCACCGAGGGATTGGCCCGCCATTCCACCGACACCAGCATGGCCGCCATGGCGGTTCGATCGTCGACATGGGTAGTGGCCCGATAGGCGAGCTCCAAGAATTTTACCGCCGAGCCCGTCTCGTTATGCAAGAGCGCGGTGTCGGCGGCAGCTCGCAACACCGCCACCGCTCCGGGAAAGCGCGCATATCCGGCCTCGACGAGGAACTGCGCGACGATGCTCGGCGCCGCGCCCTGGCGGTGCAACACATCAGCGATCCGGTGGTGCAGCCACGATTTGACGTCTGGAGAGATACGATCCAACACACTGCGGCGCAGTCCGGGGTCGGGGAATCTGAACCCGGAGAGCAAACCGGAATCGCGCAGTCGGCCGATAACGCGGTCGACGATGTGGCCGTCCTCGTCGACCACCTGATTGATGAGCTCGGGGGTTGCCAGGTCATCAAGTATGGCAATTGCCTGGCAGACCAATAGCGATTCTCTACTGTCGCTGTTGAATAGGCCACCCAGCAGCCGACGATGCGCCGGAGCATCCGCCCTGTGATAATTCAACAGATGCCATACGGAAGATTTCTCCACGTGCCCCCCAGAAGGCCTTTTCGCCATGGCTCCCCCAAACTCGCAGCCCTGCACCGGAGCCTACATGGCACGTTACTACCAGCCCACTTCCCGATGCGTCAATAAGCGAAGCGACATCATCCGGTCGAGGAATTGACAGCCCGCTGCTATAGGAACCCACCCTTTAATTGAACCAACCGGTTCGTTCTCTATTACGATAGGGGAAAATTGGGGATCGACTAGGGGTTATGACAGGCGCACGTCGAGGTCCATGGTGAAAGGGGAGGAATCATGACTGAGAGCATCCTGTCACCCCTACGCATCCGGCAGGCACGGCCGCGCGTAGGCCACATCAGCTATTTGAACTGCGCGCCCTTGCTCTGGGGATTGGCGCGCACCGGTAAATTAATGGATATAGATTTGGTGAAGGGCACGCCCGACGTCCTCGGGTACGAAATCTTGGAAGGCCGCCTCGATATAAGCCCGGTGAGCCTGTCCGAATTTCTGCAACACCGAGAATTTCTGGTTCCATTATCCGAAATTGCTATCGGCAGCGATGGTCCGGTGATGTCGTGCGTCATCGTGAGCAAGGTACCGCTGGAGGAACTCAACGGTGCACGGGTAGCCCTCGGCTCGGAGAGTCGGACGTCCATTCGATTGGCCCAATTGGTGCTCGGTGAAATGGTCGGCGTGCGCGCGGAGTACTTCAACTGCAAACCCGATCTCGAATCCATGCTGGACTCGGCGTCGGCCGCGGTTCTGATCGGCGACGCGGCCCTGCGAGCGGCCACCCTCGCGCCCGTGCGATCCGGACTCACGGTGCACGATCTCGGCCAGATCTGGCGGGAGTGGACCGGACACCCCTTTGTCTTCGCCGTGATCGCGGCCCGGCGCGAGTTCGCCGCCCAGGCACCCGATCTGGTCTCAGAGGTGCATAGAGCGCTGGTCGAAGCCCGCGACCTCGCGTTGTCCGAGATCGACGAGGTCAGCCAACGGATCGCGCGCTGGGAGGACTTCGACGCCGAGTTGCTTCGGCGTTACTACACCCGCGCGCTGAAATACGACCTCGGCGATCGGCAATACGCGGGTATCGCCGAATTCGCGAGCCGTATCGGGTTGCCGAGCAATCTCGACGATCGGGTGCCACTGGATCTGTCATGGTCGATCTGAGTCCGATCGGACGCGTCCTGGCACTGTCCTCCCTCTCGGGTGAACGTATCGCGCTGTCGGTGGACGGCGCCGACACGTTCTCCTATCGCAAACTGTCCAGTCGCGTACGGGAACTCGCCGCCCACCTCGCCGACTCGGGCGTTGGGCGAGGCGACCGAGTCGGCTTTCTCGGTGGCAACTGCGCAGCCTTCGTCTCCACCTATCTGGCCTGTGCTCGGCTGGGCGCGGTATTCGTTCCGGTGAACTCGCGGCTCGAGGTGGCCGAGGTGGCGGGTGTGCTGGCCGACTGCCGACCCGGAGTGATTGTCGCCGAACCCGATCGACACGCGCACGTACGAGAGGCGAGTACGGGCCTGGTCCCCCGGCCCGTACTGATCGACCCGGAGATGATCGAGCATGCGTCCTGCGCACAGTCCACGGATCCCGTCGTCCTGGGCGAGGAGGATCTCGCCATGCTGGCCTACACTTCGGGCACTACGGGACGACCCAAAGGCGTACGGATCACCCACGGCGCGCTCTGGTGGAATTGCCTCAACCTGGACCTGGCAGTGCCTGCCACCGCACAGGACGTGACGCTGGTGGTGGCACCCATGTTCCACACCGCGACGTTCGGCTGTTTCCTGCTACGCGGGCTCCTGCGCGGAGGGACCGCACTGGTGCGGCGCTCCTTCGTCCCTGAACAGTTTCTGGCTGATCTCACCTCAGGCCGGGTGACGACCGTCTTCGCTGTCCCCGCCATGTACCAGGCTGTCACCACACTGCCGGAGTTCACCTCGGCCGACTTCGCGGGGGTGCGGGCGGCCGTCACCGCGGGCGCGCCAGCCCACCCTGGGCTCTTGGACTCCTACCGCGACCGTGGCCTGGTGCTGCAGCAGGCCTACGGACTCACCGAAACTCTCTTCGCCACCTGTGCTCCACTCCCGGATCAGCACGAGCGCGACGATTCGGTGGGGCCGGTCCTGCCCTATACCCAGATGCGACTGGTCGATATCGACACCGGCTCCGAGATTACCGAAGCCGGCGGTCTCGGCGAGATCTGTCTGCGCGGCCCCACTGTCACCGACGGGTACTGGCGCGCGCCCACCGGCACCGCCGCGACGCCGTTCGACGCCGACGGCTGGTTCCACACCGGCGATGTCGGATTCCTGGACGCTCGCGCGGAGCTGCGGCTGGTGGACCGGATCAAGGACATGATCCTGGTGGGCGGCGACAACGTGTATTCCGCCCAAGTGGAGCAGGTGATTTCTCGGTTTCCCGGAATTCTGGAAGTGGCCGTGGTCGGCACGCCCGATCCGCATGCGGGCGAGCGAGTCGTCGCCGTGGTCACCAGTGCCGAGCACACCACGCTGACCCTGAGCCAATTGCGCGGCTTCTGCGCGGGCGAACTCGCGGAGTACAAGCTACCGACACAGCTTGTCGCGGTATCCGAATTGCCCAGGACCAGCACCGGCAAGATCGACAAGGTCGCTGTGCGCACCGCCCTGGCGACCGGGATGGACGGCCGCACCCCGTCCGCCGCCGAGTCTCCGGCCGCGGCCCGCCCACCGGCCACCCGTCAGATCACCGAAACCGTCACAGCGCTGGTCACCGACCTCATCGGACGGGCCCCGCGGCCGACCGAGGTCGACGAGAACTTCGCCGATCTCGGCTTAGGTTCCCTCGCCGCGGTCGAACTGATCAGACGGCTCAACGCCGAGCTCGGCTGCGCACTGCCGACGACCGCGCTCTACGAATTCACCACCATCAACCGGATCGTCGAGCACGTGCTCGAGCAGCGCGCAGGCGTGGGGCCCGCCACCGGCGACGCGCGCCCGGTACGGCCCCCGCCGGGCGAGCCGATCGCGGTGGTCGGCATCGGCTGCCGCTTCCCCGGCGGCGTCGAATCACCGCGCCAATTCTGGGAACTCCTTGCGCGCGGCGGCGATGCCATCTCGGCGTTCCCGCCGGAACGCGGGTGGGATCCGGACGCCCTCTTCGACCCGGACCCCGATCATCCCGGCACCACCTATGTCTGCGCGGGCGGATTCCTTGACACCGCGGCGGAGTTCGACGCGAACTTCTTCGGCATCGCGCCGAACGAGGCGATGGTGATGGATCCACAACAGCGCCTTCTGCTCGAAACCTCCTGGGAGGCAATCGAACACGCCGGAATCGATCCGACCAGGCTTCGCGGATCCGATACCGGCGTGTTCGCCGGCGTCATGTACCACGACTATCGGGCCTCGGGCCCCGGCTCGCCACGCTCGGCCCAGGCCTACCTCGCTACCGGCCGGGCCGCGAGCGTGGCCTCCGGCCGCATCGCCTACACCCTTGGTCTGCACGGTCCCGCCCTGACAGTGGACACAGCGTGCTCGTCCTCACTGGTGGCGGTCCATCTCGCCGTAAATTCGCTACGCCGGGGTGAGTGTTCCCTCGCGCTGGCGGGCGGGGCGACGGTCATGTCGACCCCAGAGGTCTTCGTCGAGTTCTCCCGCCAGCGAGGGTTAGCCGCCGACGGGCGGTGTAAGGCATTCTCGGCCATCGCGGACGGCACCGCGTTCGCCGAGGGCTCGGGAGTCCTCGTGCTGCAACGGCTCTCCGAGGCGCGCCGCCAGGGCCGCACCGTGCTCGCAGTGATCCGTGGCACGGCGGTGAACCAGGACGGCGCATCCAACGGTCTGAGCGCGCCGAATGGATCAGCCCAGCGGCGGGTGATCCAGCGGGCCCTGGACGACGCCGGTCTGGCGGCCGCCGACATCGATGTGGTCGAGGCGCACGGCACCGGCACCACCCTCGGCGACCCGATCGAGGTGCAGGCGCTTTCGGCGACCTACGGCCGATCGCGTCCACACGGGCGACCATTGCTGCTCGGTTCGGTCAAGTCCAATATCGGGCACACCCAGGCCGCGGCCGGGGTCGCGGGTGCGATCAAGATGATCGAGGCGATGCGCCGCGGCACCGTTCCGGCCACCCTGCACGCGGAACCACCCACGCCACACCTGGATTGGTCCAGTTCGGGGATCAGACTGACCACTCGCCCGACCATGTGGCCGGTCACCGGGCGGCCGAGACTTGCGGCTGTCTCGTCGTTCGGCATCAGCGGAACCAACGCGCATCTGGTCTTGGAACAGGCACAGGAGGGGTAGTGGAACGTTACGACGTCATCGTCACCGGAGGCAGATCGGCGGGCGTCGCCGCGACGGTCGGTGCGGCACGGACCGGAGCACGCGTGCTCGTGATCGAACGTGAACGTGCCTCGGAGGTGCGTCCACCCTGCACAATGTGCTGACCTATTGCGGTCTGTACACCCGCGCCGATCCGCCCGAGCAGGCGGTCTTCGGGATCGCAGATGAGGTGCTGCGCGGGTTTGCGCGCCATGGACGCGGTCACCCGAACCCACTCGATTCACCTCCATCGCTGTGGTTTTCGACCCGAGGCGGTCAAGTGCGTCCTCGACGAGTTGTGCGCACGAGCCGGTGTGGATGTGCGGCTGCACAGCCAGGTGATCGGCGCGCAACGGGTGGGTGCGATGATTCGCTCGGTGCTGCTGGCGGATCATCAAGGTATTCACACCATGGGCGCGGCGGCCTTCATCGATGCGACCGGTGAAGCGGATCTGACCGTCTTCGCCGGAGCCGCGATCCGATACGACAACGACGGTCGGGTCCAGAACGGAACGCTCGGTGTCCGCTTCGGCGGTGTCGGCCCGGACGCAGACCTGTCAGGTGACACAGTCGCCGCGACCTGGCACGAGCGCGTTCCACAGACATCGACGCGGCCTGTGGCCTGGTCGCACGCCTGCCGGTCGCCGGCGACGTCATCACCTACCTGATCGACGAGGGCTACGACGCGCGGGACGCATTGGACCCCACTCGGGCACAGGTCCGCTCACGCAGAAGAGCGAGAACGTATTTGCAGGCCCTGCGCGCAGAGCATCTTTGGACGGGGGCACACATCGTCAGCACGGGCCCGGAGACCGGCACCCCGGCGAGTCGGGGCATCTGGTCGGCCGCTATGCGCTGTCCGGACCAGAGATACTGTCCGGCACCTGATTCCATGATGTCATCGGGTTGGGCGTGTGGCCCGCGGAGTACCACGCGGTCGCGGGCTAGCCCGCTTCGCATCCTGTGCAGTGCCGACACCGTGAACCTCATCGGAGCTGGCCGGGTCATCGACGGTGACCGGCAGGCCGGTGCGTCGCTGCGGGTCATGGGTACGGCCTTCGCGACCGGCCAGGCCGCGGGGGTCGCGGCGGCGCTGGTCGCCGCGACCCCGCCGAGCTGTCCCCTACCGCCGTCCAGTGACAGCTGCTCGCGCAGGGCGCGTGGTTGGGCGAGTGACTCAGCGACGCAGGACCGCGCGCAGGGCTGCCGCGAGTTCCCCTGCAGGGTCGGCGACCGCACCGCCCGACCGCCACGCGACATGATGGTCCGGGCGCACCAGGATCGCGCCCGCCGCACCGATCCCGCTGAGCGAGGCCCAGTCTCCGTCCTGGTCGTGCCAGTCTCGGTCAGCTGCCTCGGTGATCCGGGCAGGCACGACCGGCGCGCCGAGTTCGCTGCTGACCTGCCGGGCGGCCCGCACCCACGCATCGCCCGCGCCATCGGTGATCAAGCCGAACGAACCCGTGCCCGCCAGATCCAGAGTCGAATACCGAACCCCGTCTCGACGCAGCCACGCGTGCGGCAGTCGATGGCCAGGACGGGTGGTCGGCCGGTAGATGTCGCCCATCGGGGAGGGCGGCCATGCGGCCGTTCCGTCCGGGCACAGCGCCCCCTCGACGTAGGCCACGCCGAGCTCGAGATCGTGTGCCTGGCAATCGGTCCGGTGCGTCCCGAGTATGTCGGCCGCGCGGGCACGCTGGGTCGCACCGCGGTCGCTGTCCTCGAAATAGTTCTGGAAGAACATCTTTCGCGCGATGCGCGGCACATGTGGTCCGAGTCCGAGCGCTGCATCCAGGATGACCTGTGAGTTGGTGAGGATACCCAGCGCCCAGTCCAGGTTTCGCCGCCCGACCGGCCTGCGCTCGGACTCGTAGGTATCCAGCAGATCCTCGGTCGCCCAGCCCGACTCCACCGCGGCCAGCTTCCAGGCGAGATTGTGCGCGTCCTGGATCGCGGTATTGAGCCCGAGTCCCGCCGCAGGCGGCATCCGGTGGGCCGCGTCACCGGCGAGGAAGACCCGGCCCGCCTGGTAGCGGTAGGCCAGCACCGCGTCGATCGCCCAGTTACTCGTTCGGTGCACGTGCAGGTCCAGATTCGGCAACCCGAGAATCTCACGAATCCGATCGGCGACAGCGGCCGGATCCTGCACTGCGGCATCGTTGCGGTCGGCCGTGAAGTGCATGCCCCATTCTTCTGAGAACCTGCCCCAGGTCGGGCCCATCTGTACCAGGACCGAGCCTGTGTGCGCGGGGTTGTCCGGGCTGATGAAATAGGTGAGCAGCGCGCCGTCGCGCTGCCAGGGCGACAGATCGGCGGAAAAGTGCACCGTCGAGACGTTGTGGACCTTGCGAAGCCCGTCCATGTGGATGCGCGCCCGCGCCGCCGCGGTGCGGCCACCGTCCGCCGCGATCAGATACTTCGTCCGCACCGAATACTCACGGCCGCTGCCATTTTCGCGCAGCTGCGCGGTGATGCCGTCAGCGTCGGAGGTCCAGCCGGTCAGCTCGCAGCCGAATCGCACGCGACCCGGCGAGCGCTGTTCGGCTTCGTGGCGCAGCAACGGCTCCAAGCGGACCTGCGGCAGATTGGTCGCCGTGCTCGGGCTGTCGGCACAGTAGATCTGTTCCAGCTCACCCGCGCCGAAGGCGTCCAGTTCGTGGATGATCCTGCCGTCCAACGGGCCGTCACCGCCGAGTGAGGTCTGCCAGCAGACTTTGCCGAACTTGTCGAGCGGGGCACCCTGTCGCATGATCGGCTCGGCGATGCCGTGCTGCCGGTACAGCTCCATCGTGCGCTGGCTCAGATAGTGGGCTTTCGGCAACTGCGAAGTGCCCGAGCGTCGTTCGACCAGCAGGTGATCCACGCCGAGGTTCGCCAGGAAGACCGAGGCCGACAGACCGCAGCCACCGCCGCCGACGATCAATACCGAAACGTCGAGATCCGTCATCAGCGGTGCCTTACGAATCCGGGCGCTTGCCCGGGAAAATAGAAGCTCTCGTGGGACTCCCATTCCACGCCCGCCACTTCTTCGACGTCGTCGAGTATAGCGGTCATCGGCGCGCCACCGTCCGGGTGCAGCCAGATGTGGGTATCCCACAGCCGGGGATGTGGAATGCCGAACGGGTCGGGAAGTTTCGGTTCGAGTGCCCCGGAAGCGCCACCCCGGACCGCCTCCTGGGGTGGCACGCAGACCATGTCGAAGGACGGGAGCGCATGGACGCCACGCTCGTGGACGAACCAGTCGGTGGGGTCGAGGCACAGAGACGCCGACACCGGGTACACGCCCGGGGTGTATTTGGCAAGGTAGCCCCATCCGGCCAGTTCGTACGGGTAGTCGGCTTCGACCGGGTCGCCGAGGTCGGCACCGGTGGCGAGCGACCGATAGAACAACGTGGCCGGCTCACCCGCCGTGACCGTGAGTGGCGCGGGGAGGTTGGCGGTGAGGCCATCGACCGAATTCGCCAGCAGTTCGGCCGATCCCACCAGATCGGCAAGGACCATGCCCATCCCCGCATAGCTGACGACACCGTGAGACAGCGGCGTCCAACCCGACAGCGACACCGCGGCCAGATCCGCCGGGCCACGCAGCGTCCGCAGCGGACCCAGCCGATGCAGCACGAGATCGCGATCGTGTTCCAGCGATGCGGTGCGGGTTTGCGCACCGCATCGCGACGTGTCGGCGGATGCTGGGACCGCCTCCGTGACGCTGTAGCCGACTGTCGCGAGCAGCAGCGCACAGACCGCCGACAACAGCGGTCCGCGAACCGTCGGTGATGGATGCTGACGCATAGGGAAACCCCTCTCCGCCGGAAGTAACCGACCAGCAGTCGAACCGTGCCATCGCCGATTGTGGTGGGCCGCCGCGCGCCCCGAAAACCCCTAGTTGTCCCCTATCTGCTAGTACCTGCCGGGCTAGGGGACAACTAGGGGTTTCCCACTCGCATCCGACGCTGGAACAGTTCGCCTGACCCCGCAGCGGCAGTGCTCGACACAGCGTTCGGTTACCCGACATCGACAGCACCAGGCCGCATTCCGGTCCAGAAGGGAAGAACAATGGCCACGGAAGAAGAACTGCGTACCCATCTCAAGCGAGCCGCTGTCGATCTGACCAATGCGCGACGCCAGCTCAAGGAGTTCGAATCCAAGGATCACGAGCCGATCGCCATCATCGGAACAGCCTGCCGGTATCCGGGCGGCATCTTCACGCCCGAGGATCTCTGGCAGCTGGTGATGGACGAGCGCGACGCGATCGAGCCGTTCCCCACCGACCGCGGCTGGGACGTCGAGGACCTCTACGATCCGAACCCTGACACGCCCGGCAAGTCCTATGTGCGTGACGGCGGATTCGTGCACAGCGCGGGCGATTTCGACCCCGCGTTCTTCGGGATCAGTCCGCGTGAAGCACCTGCCCTGGACCCTCAGCAGCGACTGCTGCTCGAGACCACCTGGGAGGCGTTGGAGCGCGCCGGCATCGACCCCACCGAACTACGCGGCAGCCGCACCGGCGTTTTTGCGGGCGTGGTCTCCGGGGACTACGCCGCGCGAGCGGGCGCCGGTGCCGATCTCGATCCTGGCTATCTGATGCTCGGAGTGACCGGCAGCGTGGCCTCGGGACGGGTGGCCTACTCGCTGGGATTCGAAGGCCCCGCATTGTCCATCGACACCGCCTGTTCCTCGTCGCTGGTCGCGATTCACCTGGCCTGCCAGTCGTTGCGCCGCGGTGAATCGACCCTGGCGGTCGCCGGTGGGGTGACCATCATGGCGACCCCAGGCATCTTCGCCGGCTTCTGCCAGCAAGGCGCGCTCGCGCCGGACGGACGATGCAAGCCGTTCGGTAAGGCCGCCGACGGATTCGGTGTCGGCGAAGGCGCGGGCACGCTGATCCTGGAACGACTGTCCGACGCGCGGCGCAACGGCCATCCGGTGCTCGCGGTGGTCCGTGGCAGCGCGGTCAATCAGGACGGCGCCAGCAACGGCCTGGCCGCGCCCAACGGCCTGGCACAGCGCAAGGTCATCCGGCAGGCGCTTGAGGACGCCAGGCTGAGCCCCACCGAGGTGGAGGTCATCGAGGCACACGGCACCGGGACCTCGCTCGGCGACCCGATCGAGGCCGAAGCTCTGCTCGACACCTACGGCCAACGCGCCGAGGGAGACCCGATCTGGGTCGGTTCGGTGAAATCCAATATCGGGCACACCCAGGCCGCGGCCGGCGTCGCTGGCGTGATCAAGATGATCGAGGGCTTCCGGCACGGTGTCCTGCCCGCGTCGCTACACGTGGACGAGCCGACACCGCATGTGGACTGGAGCACAGGTCACCTCGCTCTGATCACCGCGACCCGGCCGTGGCCGGACGCCGACCATCCGCGCCGCGCCGCCGTGTCGGCCTTCGGTGTCAGCGGCACCAACGCCCATGTCATCCTGGAACAGGCTCCGAAACACGACCTTTCCGCGAGCGTCGACCCGCTCGCGACAGTGCCCGCACACCGGGCCTGGGTCGTGTCCGGGCGTTCGCCCGAAGCGCTGTCGGCGCAGGCGCAGCGGCTCGGCGCCGCTGTCGGCGACGCCGACGTCGACGATGTCGCCTACTCGCTGCTCACCACCCGTACGCTGTTCGAACAGCGAGCCGTGGTGATCGGGCGGGAACGGTCGGAGTTGCTGGCTGGTCTCGAAGCCAGGGCCACGGGCTCGGCGGACGACCGCGTGGTCTCCGGCCGCGCCTCGGCCAAGGGCAAAATCGCCTTCGTGTTCCCCGGACAGGGCGCGCAGTGGGTCGGTATGGCCACCGAGTTGCTTTCCGGCTCCGAGGTATTCGCCGAGCAGATCGATGCGTGTGAGCGGGCGTTCGCTCCGTACGTCGATTGGTCACTGCGCGAGGTACTGACCGGCGGCGCGGACACACCCAGCCTGGACCGTGTCGATGTGGTGCAGCCCGCGCTGTTCGCGATGATGGTCTCGCTCGCGGCCGTCTGGCGTTCGTTCGGGGTGGATCCCGACGGCGTCATCGGACATTCCCAGGGCGAGATCGCGGCTGCCTGCGTCGCCGGCGCCCTGACGCTGGAAGACGCCGCGCGCATCGTCACACTGCGCAGCAAGGCGATCGTCGCGCTCGCAGGCACCGGTGGCATGGTCTCTGTGGCCGCGGACGCCGACCGGACCCGGGAACTGCTGGCGCCGTGGGCCGATCGCATCGGGGTGGCCGCCCTCAACGGCCCGACCGCCACGGTGATCTCCGGTGAACCCACCGCGCTGGGTGAGTTCATGGCCGCCTGTGAGCCACTCGAGATCCGCACCCATCGGATTCCCGTCGACTACGCCTCGCACTCGCAGCAGGTGGAGGCCCTGCGCGACTGCATCGTGTCCGATCTGGCCGACATCACCCCGCACAGCACGGGCATCGAGTTCTGCTCGACGGTCATCGCCGAACCGATCGACACCGAAGGCCTCGACTCCGACTACTGGTACCGCAACCTGCGGCTGCCGGTGAAATTCGAACGCACCACCCGCGAGATGTATCAGCGCGGATACCGGGCGTTCCTGGAGATGAGCCCGCATCCGGTCCTTGTCCCCGCCATCGCGGACACCATCGAGGTCGCGGAGGCAGATCCCGACGGGTTCGTCGTCACCGGTTCGCTGCGCCGCGACGAAGGCGGGCCCGCCCGCTTGTTCACCTCGCTGGCCGAGGCGTTCGTGCGTGGCGTGCCGGTGGATTGGACCCGGCTCTACCCCGCACCTCGTCAACGGGTCGAACTGCCCACCTACGCCTTCCAGCGGGAACGCTACTGGGTCGAGATGTTCGCCCCCGCGGGCAACGCGGGCAGCCTCGGTGTCGGCGAGGTAGGTCATCCGTTGCTGGCCGCGGTCTTGGGCCTGCCCGACGGCGACCGCACCGTGTTCACCGCCCGCCTGTCGCTGAGAACTCACGCCTGGCTGGCCGACCACGCGGTGCTCGGTACCGTCCTCGTGCCGGGCGCGGCGCTGGTGGAGCTGGCGCTCTACGCGGGTGAGCGACTCGGCTGCGCCAAGGTCGAGGAACTCACCATGATGGCTCCACTGATGGTGCCCGAACAGGGCGGTGTCCAGGTACAGATCGTGGTCACAGAACCGCGCGAGTCCGGCGACCGGGGTATCTCCATCCATTCCAGGCTCGACACCGACGCCGATGCGCTCGACGAGACCCGACCATGGACGACCCACGCCGAAGGTGCGGTCACTCCCGTCGATATCGGCCAGGCCACTGCGGCACAAGGCCTTTCGGTATGGCCGCCGGTTGGTGCCACCGCGATCGACCTGACCGGCTCCTATGAGCGCCTCGCCGAGCTCGGCTACCAGTACGGTCCGCTGTTCCGCGGTCTCAACGCGGTCTGGCGACGCGGCGACGACGTGTTCGCCGAAGTGGCGCTGCCGCAGGAGCGCGATGCCGAGGTCGCGCAGTTCGGCTTGCATCCGGCCCTGCTGGATGCCGCCATCCAGGCATGCGGCGGGCTGGAAGCCTTCCTTCCCACCGGCGACTCGAACACACTGCGTCTGCCGTTCGCGTGGGAAGGCGTCACCCTGCACGCCGTCGGCGCGACGGCGCTGCGGGTGCGCCTCGGGATGGCCGGGCCCGATCGGGTGACGGTCACCCTCGCCGACGCCGCCGGCATGACCGTCGCCACGGTCGATTCGCTGGTCCTGCTGGAGGTTTCGGCCGACAAGCTACGTGGCGAGCAGGACGCGACACGACCCCAGGATTCGCTGTTCGGCATCGAATGGGTGCCGGTGTCGGCGCGCACCCTCAAAGTTCCGGCTCGCTCGGGTGCGTGGGTGGTGCTCGGCAGTGGCGCCGAGGATCCGGTGCGCGGCCTGCTCGAATCCGCCGACGGCGTGCGGATTCCGGCGTATCCGGATGTCGCCGAACTGGTGGCGGCCCTCGATGACGGACCCGCGCCAGAAGCGATCATCCTGCCCGTCGGCGGGCGAGAGAGCGATGGCGACCTCGCGCGCGAGATCCGCGACGAACTCGCCTGGGTGCTCGGACAAGCACAGGCCGTGCTCGCCGAGGGCACGCTGAGCGGGGCGACATTGGTCGTAACGACACGCTCGGTGGTGGCGGTCGAGAGCAGCGAGGACATCGTCGATCTGGTAGCGGCGACCGCATGGGGCATGATGCGCAGCGCGCAGACCGAGAACCCGGGGCGGATCACCCAACTCGATGTCGGAACAGAGCCGTGCACGGTGGAAACCGTTGCCGCGGTCCTGGCCTGCGACGAACCCGAGGCGGTGCTGCGGCGCGGCGTCCTGTATGGGCGACGCTTGGCGCGGGTGGACGCACCGCCCACGACCCTCGACATCACCGAACAGCAATGGCAGCTCAGCATCACCGAGCGGGGCACCCTCGACAACGTCGAGCTTGTCGACCTTGCCCCCGAACTCGCCACGACGCCGCTGGCCGACGGTCAGATCAGGGTGGCGTTGCGCGCGGCGGGTGTGAACTTCCGGGATGTGCTCATCTGCCTCGGCATGTACCCCGACGAGAACGCCACGCTGGGCGGCGAGGGCGCAGGCGTCGTTCTCGAAGTCGCCTCGGACGTCACCGATCTCGCGCCCGGCGATCGCGTGATGGGCATGTTCGCCACGATGGCGAGCACCGTCGTCACCGATCGACGGCTGGTGACGGGGGTGCCACGGGGCTGGAGTTTCGCACAGGCCGCCTCGGTGCCCGCAGTGTACCTCACCGCGTACTACGCCCTGCACGACCTGGCCGGACTGCGCGCCGGGGAGAAGCTGCTGATCCACGCGGCCACCGGTGGCGTCGGCACGGCCGCGGTACAGCTGGCGCGCCACTTCGGCGCCGAGATCTACGCGACCGCCAGCACGCCCAAGTGGGACACACTGCGCCACAACGGATTCGATGACACCCACATCGGAAACTCGCGCACCGTGGAGTTCGAGTCGAAATTCCTGGTGCAGACCGACGGCGTCGGCATGGACGTCGTGCTCGACTGTCTGGCAGGTGAATTCGTCGACGCATCCTTGCGACTGCTGCCCAACGGTGGGCGGTTCGTCGAAATGGGACTGGTCGACGTCCGTGAACCCGACGTGGTCGCGGCCGCACATCCGGGCGTCGATTACCGGTCCTTCGTCCTGCTCGAAGCCGGACCGGATCGGCTCGGGGAGATCCTCACTGAACTCTCCACGCTGTTCGCCTCCGGTGTGCTCACCCCGCCGCCCATCACCTCCTGGGACGTCCGCCGTGCCCGCGAGGGCCTGCGCTACCTGAGCCAGGCGCGCCACATCGGCAAGGTGATCATGACCTGGCCCGCCCCGCGCGACCCAGCGGCCACCGCCCTGATCACCGGTGGAACCGGCACTATAGGCGGTCTGCTCGCCAAGCATCTGGTGACCGAACACGGAATCCGCCACCTGCTGCTGACCAGTCGCAGTGGCTCCTCCGCTCCCGGCACCAGCGAACTAGTACAGGAACTGAGCGACCTCGGCGCGCAGGTCACGGTCGCGGCGTGCGACACCGCCGACGGCGAAGCCGTGCGGAGCCTGCTCGCGGCGATCCCGGCCGAGCATCCACTCGGCACTGTCGTGCATGCCGCGGGCACGCTCGACGACGGGTTGTTCACCACGATGAACGTCGAACAGCTGGAGTCGGTGCTGCCGGCCAAGGTGGACGGTGCGTGGAACCTGCATCGTCTCACCAACGATCTCGATCTCACCGATTTCATCGTGTTCTCTTCTGCAGCAGGCGCGTTGGGTGCGCCGGCTCAGGCGAACTACGCGGCCGCGAACACCTTCCTCGACTCGCTCGCCCAGCACCGACAGCACCGGGGCCTGCCCGCGGCGTCGATGGCATGGGGACTGTGGGAGCAAGCCACCGGCCTGACCGGAACCCTCAACGCAGCGGACCTGTCCCGCATGAACCGCGGCGGTTTCCAGGCCATGCCCACACCGCTGGCCCTGTCCGTGTACGACGCCGCACGGCTGCTCGGCAGGCCGCACACCCTCACCACGAAGATCGATATCGGGGCACTGCGCACCGCGTCGGGCCTGGCGGAACTGCCACCGCTGCTGCGCGGGCTGCTGACCACCCGCAGGCGCGTGGACACCCGCGGCTTCGACGCGGGCGCGCTGGCCAAGAAGTTGGTCGGCTTGTCGGAGAAGGAGCAGTACACCGTGGTACTGGACCTGATCAAAGGACATATCGCCGCCGTGCTCGGGCACAGTGGCGCGGACGTGGTCGACGCGGATCAGAAGTTCTTGGACATGGGTTTCGACTCCCTCAGCGCGGTCGAACTGCGCAACAGACTCAAGGCGACGGCCGGAGGAGCCAAGATGTCCACCACGGTCATCTTCGACTACCCGACGCCTGCCTCGCTGGCGGAATTCATCCGCGGACAGATCACGCCCAAGGACGACGAACTCACCGAGCCCATCCTGACCGAGATCGACCTGCTGCTCGGCCGTCTGGCCGAAGTGCATCCGAACCGGACGGTCCCCTCGACAGCGGTGGACCGGATCTTGGCCGGAGTGCGCGGATTGCACACGGCACCCCAGGTTTCGGAGCCACTGACACTGACCACCACCGATCTGGACACCGCCGACGACGACGCGATCATCGCGCTGCTCGACGGCGACGACCAGTAACGACACGGCAGCTGCCACGGACAAAGGAGGACACACCGATGGTTCCGAGCACAGCGCCCGCGGACAGCGATGGTTCGCGCGGATCGGCCTCGATCCTGTTGGACGGATTCGAACGGCTCACCGGCACCCGAGCCAGGTTCGGTTTGCGTCTGTGGGACGGCAGTCGGGCCGGCCGCCCGGATGCGCCCACGGCGCTACTCGGTTCACCGAATGCCCTACGACGAATGATATTGAGGCCCGACGACCTGGGCCTCGCCCGCGCCTTCGTGACCGGTGAACTGCAGGTGGAAGGGTCGGTGACAGAATTCCTGCAGGCCGGAGCGCTCACCGCCGACGACGCCGATTGGGCTCAGGGCCCCTGGCGGGATCTGCCTGCCAGGGCCCGCGGCGCGCTGTCACTCACGACGTGGGCGCTGCGGACCGGACGGACATGGCGTCCGCTGCCACACCCGGCGGTGGAGCTGGCGCGCTGTCGACTCCGCAGCCGCGCGCAAGCGGTACGGCACCACTACGACCTCGGTGACGACTTCTACCGACTCATCCTCGGCCCGTCCATGGTCTATTCGAGCGCGTACTGGCCCGATCCCGAGCAGCCGAAGGATCTCGAGGCGGCCCAGGCCGCCAAGCTCGACCAGGTCTGTCGCAAATTGAGATTGGGCCCCGGCACCACACTGCTCGATATCGGCTGCGGGTGGGGCAGTCTGCTCGTCCACGCGGCCGAGCACTACGGCACGAAATCGGTGGGCGTCACCCTGTCCTGCGACGAGGCCGAGTACACCCGTCGCCGCGTCGAAGCCGCCGGGCTCGGTGATCGCATCTCGATCCGGCTCGGCAATGCCGTCGATGTGACCGACGGACGATTCGATGCCATCGCCGGCATCGCGGTGAGCCAGCATCTGAACAGGAAGGAGCAGCGTCGCTACGCGCAGATGTTGCACGATCTGCTCGAACCCGGTGGTCTGGCGCTCAGCCATGACGTGTGCGTCTCCGAAACCGGTCGCAAATACCGGGATTCACCCTTCCTGCGCCGCTACATCTTTCCCGAGTTGAACCTGCGTTCACTCGGTGAATCCGTGGTGTCCTACGAACGGGCGGGACTCGAAGTGGTCGAGGTGGAAAGCCTGCGCGCGCACTACGCCCCGACCTACGACGCCTGGCTGGCCAACCTCGAGGCCAACTGGGAAGCGGCGGTTCTGACAGTCGGCATCGAGAAGACGCGCGCCTGGCAGCTTTTCCTGGCCACCGGCTCGGTCGGTTGTCATCTGGGCTGGACCGGGGCCAATCACGTTATGCTCGCCCGCCCCGAGTCGGCGGCGGTGACCCGATGACCGCCGCGGTGACCGGCAGCACCGGGTTCCTCGGCCTGCGCCTGATCCATCAGCTGCTCGCGCGCGACGAGCAGGTGATCGCGCTCGCGCGTCGCGGGCAGCGACCGGCGGCCGATCGAATAGCCGAATTCCTGCTCCACTCCGGGGTCGGCGAGGACGAGCGCACCCGACTGTTGCGCGGTCTGCGGGTGATCGACACCGACCTGGAACAGCCGAGAATGGGACTGTCGGAGCGGGTTTTCCGGAAACTGGCCGACTCGGTCGACATCATCTGGCACTGCGGCGGCAGCACCTCTTTCCGAGACGACCAGCAGGTGTATCGCATCAACGTCGTCGGTGCCGAGAGCGTGACGGCACTGGCCACCGCTGGCGAGCGCCGACCCCTGCTGTGTCACACCAGCACCGTCTCCGTCGTCGGTTCCCAGCAACGCGGCGTCGTCCTGGAACAGGAGGTGCTGGTGGAACCGGCCGAATTCAACTCCATCTACGAACGATCCAAGTTCGAGGCCGAACGAATCGTCTGCGACTGGTCGAGGAAGACCGGGCGGCCGGCGGTGATCTTCCGTCCCAGCGGCTTGATCGCGCGCACTCCGCAGTATCCGGGCTGTCCGATGCATCCACTACAGACGGCCGCCAGGGCCGGAAAATCACTGTTCGAAGTGTTCCAAATGGTAATGGGAGACGACGGTGAGGCGGTACCGATTCCGCTGGTGACCAAGGAGAGCAAGACCAACCTGATTCCGGTGGACCACGCCGCCTTCGCCATGCTGGAGATCGTGCGTCGTCGGCCGCCGGAAGCGCTGTCGTTCTATCACCTCGTCAACCAGGTCGACACACCGCTGACCACGCTCACCGAGGCATTCTCCGACTACTTCGGGATCCCGTTGTATCTGGCCGAACAGGGTCTGGAGGTGTTCTCCGAGCAGGAGCGCACGATGCTGCAGGACTTCGGGCTGTTCGACGACTTCGGGGCATATATCAACTGGGCCACCATCAGCCGCGACTATGACGTCACGGGGCTCACCGAACTCGGCCTGCTCTGCCCGGATGTGCCGGTGGACAAGGATTTCATCCTAGCGAGTTTGGACTGACCGATGGGCGAGTACGTACAGCGCTGTGTGTGCGCGGCTCCCCTGCCGATCACCTTCGCCTTCGTCGACGACGCGGCACGGCTGCCGGAGTGGGTGATCGGCGTCTCCGCGTTCACCCACACCGGTGGGCCGAATCGGGGTGTGGAATCGCTGTGGCAGATGCAGATCTCGTTCGGGCCGATGAAGCGACGCATCCCGCTGCGGTGTACCGAGTGGACGCAGAACCAGCTGATCATCATGCGGTCCACGAGCGGACGAGAGCTGCGGATCGAGTTCAGGTTCGCCGCCGATACCCCGACCGATACCGCTGTCGACATCGTCGTCGGCTATCCGGAACCGGAGGGAGCCGCCGAACGGGCATTGGCCGCCAAACTGGAATCGCTGGCCACCGTCGCGATGGGACGCATCGCGGTGCGCCTCAGAGATCGCGTCGCAGAGCAGTATTCGCGGTCACCGCGAGGAAACGGCCCGGCTGCTACCATTTTCGATGGTACTGGGCGGGCGATCGTCACCGGGCTCGGTCCCACGGGGGAGCGTGATGGTCAGTGATCGGATCGGGTATCAATCGGTTCCGGGTGCTGACGCTGCGCGAGATCGCCGCCGGTGCAGGCCGTTCGGCGGCCGTGGTTCTGGTCATCGCCGTCTCGGCGGCGCTGCTGGTCGCGGTGCTGGCCATCTACGGATCGCTCACCAACTCGGTGAAGCAACTGACCGACAGCATCGCCGGTGATGCGCAGGTAGTGGTGAGCGGCTACACCGACACCGGTTTCGACACGGCCGTCGTACCGCGCATCGCGGCTCTGCCCGGCGTGAGCGTCGCGGCGCCGATCGTGCAGCAGCAGCGCGAGATCGGCGGTGCGGCGGTCACCATCCTCGGGGTCGACGTGAGCGTCTTGGGGCTCGGCTCCGACCTCGGCCAACTGGCCGAGACCGGACTCGGCCCGAATTCGCCGCTGCTGAAGCTGCGCGACGGCGTGGTGGCAGGGCCTGGACTCGGTCTCGCACAGGGCGAACGGCTGCGGATCGGCGAGCACACCGTGACCGTCGCCGTCGTCGCCGGGGAAGCCGACAGCGCCAAGGTGAACGGGGGCAGGTTCGTCGTGGCGCCGCTTGCGCTGGCACAGCGGCTCACCGACCACGAGAACCGGGTCGACACCGTCGCCATCGCGACGAAGCCGGGTACTGATCTGGCCACGTTGCGGGCCGCGATCGTCGGCGCCGTGGACAACCGAGCCGTGGTCTCCGACACCGACATCCGCAGTGCCCAGGCAGAGAACGCGGTCGCGATCAGTCGCAACTCCACCCTGCTGGTTGCGGCGATCTCCCTCGTCGTGGCGGCGTTCCTGGTCTACAACTCGATGACCATGCTCGTCATGCAACGTCGCCAGAAGGTGGCCATCCTGCGCGCGATGGGCGCCAGGCGTTCGACGGTCGTCGCCGACCTCGTGCTCGAGTCGGCGGCCACCGGGTTACTCGCCGCGGCGATCGGGATCCCGCTGGGCTGGTTGCTCAGTCGCCGAGCCATACAGGAAGTTCCGGCATTCCTGGTGCAGTCCGTCTCCGCGCAACTGGTCTACTCGGTGCCGCCGCTCACCTATCCGATCGTGGTCGTGGCCTGTGTGCTCGCCTCGATGACCGCGACCGTCGGCGCGGCCAGGCAAGTGCACCGCATCTCCCCGCTCGAGGCCCTGCAGAGCGCCGAACTGGCCACCACCGAAACGCTGCCCAGCCGCTGGACCGTGCTCGCTGCCGTGGTCGGCGTGAGTTTGATGGCCACCGCCTTCGCGCTGGCGACGCTGGTCAGGGGGCCGGTCGTGTTCCTGTCGGTGGCGGTGTACACCGTCGGAGGCATCATGCTCGGTGTCGCGGGCATGTCCCGGATCTCGACGTGGGCCTCGGCGCTCGCGCGCCGGTTCGGGGTGCCGGGCAGACTGGCGGCGGCGGCGATCGAACGGACGCCGCGCCGGTCCTGGGCTACCGCCGTCACCGCCGGGATCGCGGTCGCCCTCGGTATCGGCGTGCACGGTGCGCTGGCAGATGTGATCGACTCCGGGTCCCATTCCTTTGTCGGCCTTCGTGCTACGGATGTCTTCGTCTCGAGTTCGCCCAGCAGCGCCCTACCCTCCGGCGCGACGCTGCCCGACGATCTCGCCGCTCATGTGCGCGCGGTACCCGGGGTCGCCACAGTGGGTGTCGGCCAGTGGGCCTACGTCACCATCGGCGAACAGCGGGTGGCGGTGGAAGGACTCGGCGCGGACAACTCCGGGACCACCGGGGCACTCCTGGATTCCCAGACACTGCAACAGGTTCGCGCGGGGACCGGCGTCGCGGTATCGCGTCAGATGGCCAGCAGGCAGAGGTGGGAGGTGGGGTCGCGGATCGACATCGGCACACCCGCCGGCCTCCGCTCGACCACGATCATCGGGATCATGGATATTCTGTCCATCGATTCCGGAACGATCGCCATGAGCGTCGCGGACATGCGCGACTGGTTCGACCGCCCGGGTGCCACCTATCTCTCGGTGAGTCTGGCCTCCGGCGCCGACCGATCGGCCGTCATGACTGCGATCGAGCAGATCACGCCGGACTCGGCCTACGTGTATTCGGGCGAGGAGTCCTATAACGCCTCCACACACAACATTCGGCAGGCGGGCGTACTCGCGGGCGGATTGCAGTGGACGGTTGCGCTGGTGGCGGCGGTCGCGCTCATGAACACCTTCACCTTGGCTGTGCTGCAACGCAGACGCGAACTCGGAGTGCTGCGCGCGATGGGTGCCACACGGCGGCTGGTGTCACGGTTCATCCTGGTCGAGGCATTCTCGGTCGGGGTGGTCGGCGCTGTCCTCGGCATCGTGCTCGGCGTCATGGTGCAGTACCTCGCCACGCTGGTCAGCGTCGAAACACTGGGCATCGCAGTGCAATTCACCGTCGCGCCCGGCATTCTCGGCTTCGCGGCCGTGGGTGTGCTGATCTGCCTGATCGGCGCCGTCGTGCCGGCCGTGCGGGCCGCGCGCATGAATATCGTCGCCGCGATCTGGAGTGAGTAACGCGCGATCAGCAGCCGAAAGGAAAAACCATGTTGACCTTGACCGATGTCGTCCGTGAGTACCGACTCGGCGGAGAGACCGTACGCGCGCTCAACGGCGCCGCCATGACGATCGAGCCCGGCCGTTTCGTCTCCATCGTCGGCCCGTCCGGTGCAGGCAAGAGCACGCTGCTGCACCTGCTCGGCGCGCTGGATTCACCCACCTCGGGCTCGATCACCTTTCGCGGCCAGGAGATCAGCGACCTGACCGACGACCGACGGTCGGAATTCCGTTTGCGTCAGGTCGGATTCGTCTTCCAGTTCTTCAATCTGCTCCCCACCATGTCGGCGTGGGAGAACGTCGCGATACCACGTCTGCTGGCCACCGGCGCGCATCGCGGTGCGCGCCGCCGTGCCACCGAGCTGCTGGATCTGGTCGGGTTGGCGGACCGCGCCGAACACCGTCCCTCCGAATTGTCCGGCGGCCAGATGCAGCGAGTGGCCATCGCCCGCGCCCTGATGATGGATCCGCCGCTCGTGCTGGCCGACGAACCCACCGGCAACCTGGATTCCCGCACCGGCGCGGACATCATGAACCTGCTCGCCACCATCGCTCACGACACCTCCGGGGAGCGCGCCGTCGTGATGGTCACCCACGACCAGCAGGCCGCTGAACGCACCGATCGGATCATCACGCTGCGTGACGGGCACATACACAGCGACGAATCCCGCACTCCCCCAACGGCCCCCGACGAATCCTCGTGCGTCTGACACCCCATCGAAAGGCACCCCATGAATTGCCGTTCCGCTGTCCGCGCCCTCACGATGGGAATCTCGATCATCGTGACGGCGACCCTCACCGCATGCGCTTCCAGCGATGACCGAGCGGCACCGCCGACCTCGACCACAAAGGCCGGGGCGAGCTGCCCAGCGGTGCCCTCCACCGCGGATATCGATGCGCTGGTGAGCAAAGCGGTGAATCCGAACACCCCGGTCGCGGAACTGCTCGCGATGGTTCAGGGCATGGAGAACGTCGATCCGGGTCCGATCGAGCAGGCGCGCCTGCGCAACAGCGCGAGTATGACCAATCTCGGAATGGCCTGGAAGGTCGACAAGATCGTCGACAACTGCGGCACCGCGTCGGCCGAGGGAAACCTGACGGTCAACAACCAGCCGGGTATTCCGCTGACCGTTCCGATCGTCTACGACAACAAAACCTGGAAGATCGAGAAGTCCACCGTGTGCAGCCTGATCATCCAGGGATCCGGCCAGATCACTACCGGCGGCGACGTCGACCAGGACCAAGCCCTCACGCTGGCGGGCTGCTGAGCGAATCATCAGGAGCCCCCGAGATGGTCACCCGCGCACTCGCCGCGCTCGTCCTCGTAGTTCCACTCCTCGCCGGGGCCGTTCTCGCCGCCCTCTTCCCGGTAGAGCCGACGAGCCGACGAGCGGTTCCGTCCATCGCGATCGTCTCCGACCAGGAGCCGAGACCGGAATCCGCCGCGGCGGCACTGATCGCCGCATTGAGCTCGTCGGACACGTTTTGGTGGCAGACACGCGATCCGGACGCGGCCGGAACCGACCTCGCCGACGGAACCGTGGCCGCCGCCGTAGTCGTGCCGTCCGATTGGGGCAGGCGGGCAGGCGAGGTCGACCGCCAGGTGACCATCACGCCCGGCAGTCGCGGCCTCGACGCGAGCACCTACGCGAACCTGGTGCAGGCGGTGTCGGCCGCCGCGGCGACAGTCGGGGTAAAGGAACTCTTGGTCGGCGTCTCGGCGGCGCGAAAGAACCTCAACTCCGCCCAATTCAGCGCTGCCCTGGTCGATGCCGCGGTGGGGCAGGCGGGCGACATGCTCGCCCGGGCGTTCGAATCAGTGGACACCATCCAGGCGCAAGCCGGACCGCTGCTGGCCGACCTCGACTCGATTCTGCCCGCCCTGCGCCAACTGCCCGACACCGTGAACCAAACGGTCGACCTCCTCACCCGCGTAGCGACCGCACTGGGGGATTCGGACCTTAGCCTGGGTGATCTGCGAGCGGGAGCGGCCTCGGCACGCGCGAATGCCGACACCGTCGCGAACGCGGTACGCGAATCCGCGGCGGCTCGCGCGCAGGCACGTGAGGCACTGGAACCACTGGCGGCGATCCTGCGAACCTCCGGCCTGCCGCAGGCCGAAGAATTGGCAGACCAGTTGACGAGCCTGAGCCACCTGATCGGCGGCGCGTCCGACACCGCGGCAACGAACAGTGCGCAGGTCCTCGGTCTCGGCGCCGACGCGGTGCCACAGTTGCTCAACCGACTGTCCGGGCTGTTGGATGTCACCGTCGAGGACAGCACCCGTGTAAGCGATGTGCTCACCCTCGGCGCCAACCGGCTCCGCTGGCTCGGTTCGATCCTCAGCCAGAGCGAACAACTGCTCACCGGTGTCGATTCGACCATCGACCAGGTCACCGCTATGCAAACGGAAATCCGCACGCTGCTCACCACATTCAAGCAGGTCACCTCTCAACTGGTGGTGTCGATCGATGCCTCGTCCAAGGCCTTACCGACGGGTGTCGACCCCGCCGCCGCCCAGGTGAGTGTGGCCGACCCGACCTCGCCCTGGTCCGATCCGGCGGTGGCGCGCGCGATTGTGTTCACGGTGGCCGGCGCACTGCTCATCGCACTGCTGTATACCCGACTCGTCGAAGGCACCCGTCGGCGTGCACACGTACTCGCCCTCTGCGTCGCCGCCGCGGTGGCATCGGCCGCTCTGGCCTCGACCGTGCTGCACTCGGTGTCGCGTGCCGACGCGGCTTTCGCGTTCCTGGTCCTGGTCTCGCTGGTCCTCGCCGCCGCGGCCGTCGCGGTGCTGCGGCTCTGCTCGCAGCGATGGGGCGTCGCGGTGTGGATGCTCGTGATCGGTGCGACGGTGATGTTCGAGGGTGGCATCGACAGCAGCGAAGGCGCGATCGGCGATCTGGTTCGCCGGTTGCTCCCCAGCGGGTACGCGATCACCGGTCTCACCGAGGCCGCGAGCACCGGCATCGGCACCCGCATGCTCGTGCCGCTAGGCGTCCTCATCGGAGTCGGCGTGAGCGCGTGCCTCGCGCTGGTGATCCTGCGTGCTCGACCGAGCGCACCTGCCGAGCGCCTATCGCTTCTTTGACGATCAAACTCTGGATACTAGGCCACAAACCGAGGCATTTTGATAGCTTCGTAGCAGTTCAACTATCACAGCGGTCTGTACGTCATCCGGTCTTCGCGCTGATCGTGTGCGATCCCGGCCGCGGCAAGATCCGCATCCGGGCCGCCACCACCGGGAACACGCCGATCTCCGGAGACAGAAGGAAGACGATGACCACCACTCACCGAAATGCCGACTCCGGCAACGAATCCGAACCGCGAAGTGCGAGAGTCGGCATCGATCCCGCTGACCCGATCGAACTGGTCGCCATCGATTCGATGACCGCCGAGATGGTCGGCCACTGGACCTACCTCATGGTCGAAGGCGCCGCCTTCGCCATGCAGGGTCTGCACCCGACCATCCGCGACGTCGTCGACAAGTACTCGGTCTCGCGCACCGATCCGGCGGGACGCGCCATTCGGTCGGTCGACTCGGTGCTGCGCTGGACCTACGGCGGTGCCGAAGCGATCAAGGAAGGCCAACGCCTGCGTTCGCTGCACGAACCGTTGCGAATGAAGAACGCGGACGGGAAATCCATCAGCGCCCTGAATCCCGATGCCTACCAATGGGTTATCGCCACCGCCTACGTCACCACCGCCAAGGCCGGACCACTGCTGATCGGGCGCGAGTTCACCGCTGCGGAATTGGACGAGTTGCTGGCCGACAATATTCGCATCGCGCGGATATTGCAGGTGCCGATGAGGGGTTACCCACAGACCAGGGCCGAGTTCGACACCTATTACGAGCACATGGTCCGCGACGTCCTGTGCGCCACCGACGATGTGCGCGAACAGTTCCGGCAGCTGCGTGACGGCGAGATCGAACAGCTGGCGAAGATGCCGTTTCCAGCGGATCGGGTGTTGCGGTTGGCGCTGCTGCCCATGCTGCGATTCAACTACCTGTCCATCGTCGGTCTCCTCGACCCGCGACTGCGAGCCATGATCGGCGTCGAATGGAGCCGCGCCGAACAGCGCAGCCTGGAGCGAATTTATACGGTGATCCGGTTCGCCTACCGCGTGCTACCGGAAAGGTTGACCTATTTTCCGATCGCCTACCATGCGCGAAAGCACCACCAGTCCATCGAGCGGATGAAGAAGCGGGAGCTGAAATCGGCCGCGTACAAGGTGCGTCCGAAGCAGTAACCCGCCCCGCCCGCCCGCTATCGAATGGCGTGCGGAAACAGCAGCGGGGCGAGGTACTGCCGGGCGAAATCGCGTGCGGCATCGGCATCATGGAGTGGAAGTACCCCACCCGGATTCGAGATGAAGGACATGGTCAGTCGGACGAACAGCTCGGCCACGACGTCGGGGTCGAAGTCACCGAGCTCGCCGCGTTGCTGCCAGTACGCGATGAAACGGGCGACACCGATGCGCCCGTGATCGACGAATTCGTCACCGGTCACGAAATCGGCCATCTGCTCGGCCGCGCCCGAGGTGCGCAGGTTTCGTGTCAGCAGCCGTGGTGCGGAAGCTTCACTGACGAAGGCCGAGAACATCTCCGCGAGCGCGCCGACCGGGCCCGCCGATTTCCGCATGGCCTCGTAGATGATGTCGCCGACCCGTTCGGCCTCGGCCATCAGCGCGTATCGGACGATCGCCGACTTGGTTCCGAACCTGCGATAGACCGTCGCGACGCCCACTTCGGCGCCGTCGGCGATGTGCACCATCGTCGTTTCTTCGAAGCCGACCTGCACGAAGGACTCACGAGCGGCATCGACGATGCGCCGGGATTTGGCGTCCAGTCGACTCAGCTCGGCCCAGGATTCGGGCAAGGGGGCTGGGTGGTCGTTCACCGCTGACACCCTACCGGCTGATCAGGTCATCTCGAGCGGAGCGCGGCCACCCGTGAGCGGGCGAAGAGACGGAAAGCGCCACTGCCGATAACCGGGCCTGAATGATAGTCTGATCGCAGTACTACTATCACAATGAGGTGGCGAAGTGACTCGGGACGCGAAGATTCGAGAGGTCCTGGACTCTCAACAATCCCCGGCCACACAGAACTCGATCCGCCCCGAGGTGATGACCGAGTTCCGCAAACACACCGCCAGCGCCCTGTCCGCCGTCTTCGCCGGCGCGGCGTTCGATCAAGTAGCCCTGATGCCCGTCGCGGCCGCGGTGGATCGAACCGGCAGATTCGCGGACAACTTCGCCAATCGTGGTGTGCGCAGCGGGTTCTCGTCAATCCTGGCCATCTGGGGCGACCCGGCCGATAGAGCCGCCGAGGCAGACTGGCTCAAGACGCGACACCAGGACGTCCACGGCCGCGGCACGGGTGACTATTCCGAGATCCGGTACAGCGCACTGAATCCGGATGCCTGGGTGTGGGTAGGCCTCAGTGGCGTCTACCTCGCGTTGCGAACCTTCACCTACTGCACCGGCACCGTGCTGCGGCCCGCGGAGCAGGAAGCAGCCTATCAACTGCTGCGGGAATCATTCTCCGACCTGGAACTGCGCGCCGAATCCGGGAAATTGCCCGCGACGCTGGCGGAGGCGACCGCCTATTACGACCGGATGGTCGACACCGAATTGCAGACCAACCCCTTCTTGGTGGAACAGTTCGCCGCGCTCACGAGGCTACCGCTGCCGACGATCGGGATCTCCGCGCCCGCGCGAGCAGCGCTGTCGCCGATGTGGTTGCTCATTCGGCCGATCGTCGGTCACGTCATTCAAGTCTGCTCGTCCAAGGCGATGGTTCCGGAGATGCAGGCACTCACCGGTTTCCGGCTGCGCCCGCGCCACGATGTGGAATTCGCCGTCTACACCACGGTGTTGCAGGCGGCGTGGCGACTTCTGCCGGACCGGCTACTGCTGGCGCCACTCGCGTACAACCGACTCCAGTACGAGAAGCTCGTCCACGTTCATCGCAAGTACGCACTGGACACTTTCTCGGTCCCCGCGGAGCGCAGCGGCGGCTGCCCGATCTGACCACGGCGCCACGCCGCGAACCGCATGATGGCGCCTAGGTTTTCGCCAACTCAGCGGGCACCCACTGAGCAACGTCGGCGGTCGTCTACCACCAGTTCAGGACGTTGCCGCGATGGCATCGCGCACCACCGCGGCGACGCGGTCGGGCCGCGAGACCGGGGAGGCGTGGGAGGAGTCGACCTCCACCGTACGTCCGGGTGCGGCGCGCCCCGCCATCATTCGCTGTAGCGCGGGCGGGATCACTCGGTCCTGGGTCGAGACGAGATACCAGCTCGGAGTCCGTGCCCAGGACGGCGGGCCGCTGGGTTCGAGATTGGCTTGCAGCGCAGCCGTTTTCTGGTGGGTGTACATGTCGGCGGCAACCGCAGGCGTGACGTCCTGGGCGAAGACCTGATGAAAGAAGACCTCGGGAATGAACCCGTCGATGCCGATGCCGACAGGGCTGGTCGGGTCCTGCACCGGAGTGACCAGTACGGCGGGCGGCAACAGCAGGCTGCCCGGGTACAGGAACGGATTCAGCATCAGCTGCAAGATTTCACCCTCGGCGGGCGCGAACGCGGAGACGAAGACATCGGCCGTCACATCGGGGTCGTGGACGTTGCTGATGACCGACCCCCCCATAGGAGTGACCGACCAGCACGATCGGGCCGTCGATGGTCGCGAGGAATGCGGTGAGCGAGGCCGCGTCCCCGGATACGCTGCGCAACGGGTTGTCGAAGGTGCGGACCGGGATCCCTTGCGCGCTGAGCTCTTCGGCGACCTTCACCCAACTACTGGAGTCGGCGAAGGCCCCGTGCACGAGCACGACCGTCGGAGGCGCCGCGGGCGCGGCACCGACCGGCGCGGCGGCTATCGCGGTGATGGCCAAAAAGGCTGTCGCGGTGGCGAAAAGCCGCCGACGATACGTTGATCGGGAATTCACGATTCCTCCAGGGCACAGAAGATGATCGGCATGGAAATGACAGCGGAGAGGCTGAGCCGTGTGCCACGGGAGCGGTAACCCTCGCGTGACAAGGCGATAGGACGACCTGGCGGTTGAGCACAGGAACCGATTCCGATGTCGCTCGCCTGAATCTCATCGGAATTCTCAATAACTTACCGCCCCGATGCGTCGCCGACAAGCAGAACGGCCGGATAGCTCTAGATCACCGAAAAAGGGGGGCGCCATATGCTGGGTGAAACCTAACTGGAAGTGCGCCGAACAGATGGTAATCACAGCGCGCAGCCGGTGCGATCGAGGTCGATGCGCCCTTATGATCCACCACGCTCAGCCTCGGCCAGCCTGTACCATGACCAGAATTAGAGGTAACTTTGTGGTTGTCGCACACCCGCCTCGGCGACGTAGTCGATCACGTAGTCAACGCCGAGGGCGCCCGACCACGTCGACACCTCCGGCGCCATCACCTCGCGGCGCACTCTTAACCGAATGGGCCGAACCCGGGTAGGCGGATCCACACGCCCTTCGACCATCAGCAACCCCCGATTCGCGGGGCGTGCCCAGAGGTTGAAACCTGCGAGATAGGGCTTCTCACCTCGCATTTCACGCTGGCGAAGAGGTGCCGAATTCAGCTTGACACGCGTGTAAGGCTGGGTTAGCTTCTAGTGGCCCAGATCACAAGTAGCGGTCGGGTCGCTGGAATCGCCAACGGGCGATCGGGCGTCGAACATGAGATCGACGGGTTGACCGGCGCTGTTCGCCAGGACAACCGGCCTGGAAAGGCATTCAGAATGGCCAGTAATTCTCGCCGTATTGCCGCGGCTGCGGTGGCCGCAGCGTGTGTGTTCTCCGTTGCTTCGTGCAGTGACGACAGCAGTTCCGAGGCGGGCGGCAGTACGTCCGCCATCGCGCCGGGAGTCAAGGCGGCCGGCGCCCCGATCAAGATCGGCTTGTTCAATCCCTCGAAGGGCCCGGCTACCCAGGCGGGTGTGACCACCGGCAGGAACGCGGCGGTCGAGTACATCAACAACCAGATCGGCGGGATCAACGGCCGCCCGATCGAAATCGTCGACTGCGGTATCGACAACACCTCGCCGGAGTCCACGATCTCGTGCGCCAACCAGTTCGTGCAGGCAGGCGTGGTGGCGGCGGTCGACGGCTACAACGCCGAATCGGCCGCGGCGATGCCGATTTTGACGTCAGCGGCAATTCCGCTGATCGGCCAGATTCCCTTCAATACCGCGACCGGTGCGGTTCCCGAGAACCGTGTGTTCTTCGGTCCGCCGCCCGCGGCGTTCCTGGTCGGATTCCTGCAATCACTGAAGCAGGCAGGGAAGAACTCGTTGACCTTGGTCAATTCCGATCTGCCCCAAGCGCATCAGGTGTTCGACGGTCTCCTGACCCCGCTGGGCAAACAGTTGGGAATCGAAGTCAAGAGTGCCTATTACCCGCCGGCGGGACCGAACTTCACCGCCCTCGCGTCCACGATCGCGGACGGTTCTCCCGCCGCGGGCGGTCTGATGACCGCGCCCAACGACAACACCTGCAACAAGCTGGCCCAAGCACTGAAGTCCGTGAAGTATTCGGGCACTGTGTTTTTGGCCGCGTGCACGGAATATGTCGACGTGATGGGCGCACAGGCCGTCGGTGCTCAGTCCTATTCGCCGGTGTGGCTGCCGCCTGCCATCGACTCGGCTCCCGAACCCGCGAAATCGAATCTGAAGACAGCCGAACAATTCATCGACAACGCCGGTGGAACGGCCGGGTTCTACGCGTACGGCACCTTCGCCACACTCGTCGATCTCGCCAAGGCACTCACCTCCACCCCGCCTGCCGAATTCACCGGTCCGGCGATCCTCACCGCGCTCAAGGGACTCGTCGACTACCAGAGTTTCCTCGGCCCGAAACTGAACTGCGGCAAAGCCACGACGCCCAACTGCACCACCGACCTGTTGTTGTTCGAGGTGACCGGAGACAAGAAGACGACACCGGTCTCCGGTGGGTACATCACGCCCAGCCCCGAGGTCCTCAAATTGATTCCCGGTGCGGCGTAACCGATCCGGATGACCTCGGCGGACAGGGCGCTCGCACTATCAGCGACCTGTCCACCGGGGCCTGGGCTATCCACAGAAAACAGGGCACATGGGCCAGTTCTTGCAATTCGTCTTCCTAGGTCTGTCGACGGGCGCGGTATACGCGGTCTTGGCCACATCACTGGTGGGCGTGCACGCCGCGACGGGAATCATCAATTTCGCACAGGGCGCGTTCGCCCTGTGGGCGGTCTATGTCGTCGCCGCCCTGCGCACCGACGGGACGTTCGTCCTGCCGCTCGGCAGTATCGCGCTCGGCAGTGAAGATCACCCGACGCCCATGGCAGCGGCGATCGCACTGGGGATCGCCTCCGCGACGGTGTGGGCGTTGCTGGCGCATCTGGTGGTGTTCCGGCCCCTGCGTCACGCGCCGGTGCTGGCACAGGTGGTCGCCTCGGTCGGACTGATGTTGTTCATCCAGGCATTGGTGGGACTGCGGTTCGATACCGAAAACCTCTTCGCCACCCCGATTCTGCCGGAGAGCACGGTGACAGTGGCCGGTGCGCTGGTCAACGTGTCCGATCTCGTATTGGCCGCGATCGCGATCGTGATCGCCGTCGGTCTGCGAGCCTATTTCACGCTCACCACTGTCGGTATCGCGACTCGCGCGGGCTCGGAAGACGAACTCGCCGCACGCCTGACCGGGTATTCGCCCGACCGGCTGGCCGCGATCGTCTGGGCACTGACCGGCGCCGCGTGCGGGCTGATCGGGGTGCTCGCGGCCTTCACCATCGGATTGAACGAGACGAGCTACACGTTCTATGTGATCCCGGCGCTGGCGGCTGCACTGGTCGGGCGACTGTCGTCCTTCGGCGTTGCCTGTGCGGCGGGATTGACGTTGGGTTCGTTCCAGGCGGTCATCCTCTGGATCGACACCAAGGACTGGTGGCCGAATTGGGCGCAGTCCGGGCTCTCCGACGCTGTGCCCTTCGTCATCGTTGTCGTGGCGTTGTTCCTGCTCGGTGGCCGGATACCGGCTCGCGGGTCACTCGGGGCAGTGAAGATGCCCGCCGTGCGAATCCCCCGGGTCAAGATCACCCTCACCATCACGATGCTGGCAGTCGCGGTCCTCGCGATCGTCGCGACGACGGGGACGTGGCGCTACGGCGTCGTGACCTCGATCATTCTGTCGCTGATCGCTCTGTCGCTGGTGTTGCTGACCGGATACCTCGGTCAGATCTCGCTGGCCAGTATGGCTTTCGCCGGCACGGCGGGCTTCGCCTTGTCGAAATTGTCCACCGAATGGCACGTTCCCTTTCCGCTCGGCATCATCGCCGCCGCCTTGGCGGCCACCGCGTTGGGCATTCTGGTCGCGGTGCCGGCGTTGCGTATCCGTGGCGCCCAATTGGCGGTGGTGACCTTGGCTGCCGCATTGGCTATTCAAAGCTTCGTCTTCAACAACCCCTCGTTGACTCCCGCGCAGGGCAACATCATCACCGATCCCACCCTGTTCGGTATCGACCTGGGGGTTCGTGACGGCACCAACCTTGTCACGCTGCAATTTTCGCTGATGGTCCTGGTGGTCGTCGCGCTCTGCACATTGGCGGTGATGCGGATCATGGCGGGCGCGACCGGTCGGGCGATGTTGGCCGTGCGGTCCAACGAGCGGGCCGCGGCATCGGTCGGAATCGACGTCGCCGCAACGAAATTGCTCGGCTTCGCTGTCTCGGCGTTCCTGGCCGGCATCGGCGGTTGCCTGATCGGCTACAGCAGAGGGCAGCTCTCGGCGGGTTCGTTCACCGTGATGATCGGCCTGACACTGTTGGCGATGACGTACGTCGGCGGCATCACCTCGGTGTCGGGCGCGTTCATCGCAGGCACCCTCGGCCCACTGGGAGTCGGCTACGTATTCCTCAACCAGACTCTCGAACTCGGCGAATACTACGAAGTCATCGCCGCGACGGTGTTGTTGCTGATGGCCGTGCTCAACCCGGTCGGCGTCGCGGGGGCGATGACCTCGGCATTCGAGTGGCTCAGCGCGACGATCCCACGCCGGAGCAGCCGTGACATCACCGGCGACGAGGCCGCTGAGCCGGGAAAGAAGGCAGTAGCGCATGTCCGATAGCGTGCAACCTCTGTTGCGGACCCACGGATTGTCGGTTCGCTACGGCGGTGTAG
The DNA here is from genome assembly GCF_036142455.1 of Nocardia salmonicida. Lineage (NCBI taxonomy): Bacteria > Bacillati > Actinomycetota > Actinomycetes > Mycobacteriales > Nocardiaceae > Nocardia > Nocardia salmonicida. Next base: position 1,641,773 of record NZ_CP108014.1, on the reverse strand, counting down.
CGGCCAACACCGACATCGACATCGCCGTCGGCTCCGGAGAAATCGTGGGTCTGATCGGACCCAACGGGGCGGGAAAGACGACGTTCGTCGACGCGGTCACCGGGTTCACCCCCTACACCGGAAACGTCACCTTGGAAGGCACCACGCTCGACCGACTCGGCACGCATCGACGACGACGCGCCGGATTGGCCCGAACCTGGCAGGCGGGTGAGCTTTTCGGCGACCTCACGGTGGCGCAGAATCTCGCGGTCGCGATACAGCCGACCGGTCTGCGCATGCTGTTCGCCGACATCGTCGGTGGTTCGGCGCCGCCGAGCGAGACCATCGACGCAGCCCTGGAATTGGTGGGTGTACCCGGCGTCGCGGACCAGCGCCCCGGCGAATTGACCCTGGGCCAGCAGAAATTGGTCGGGGTGGCGCGCGCGCTGGTCGGCGGTTCGAAGGTGGTGCTCCTCGATGAGCCCGCCGCCGGCCTCGACACTCACGAGAGCCAGGACTTCGGTCGGCATCTGCGGCGTATCGCGACCGCGGGTGTCGGTGTATTGCTCATCGACCACGACATGTCTCTGGTACTCGACACCTGTTCGCGGCTCTACGTGCTGGATTTCGGTGTCGTCATCGCCGACAGCGAGCCCGGCCGAATCCGGGAGGACCCACGGGTGATCGCCGCGTATCTCGGCACCGCCCGCACCGACGCCGACGACGAGGACCGACCGGTAGGAGACAGCAAATGACCACATCCGCGATGCCGGAAACACCGCTGATCGAGGTGAAGCCCGCCCTGAACATCGAAGGGCTCACTGTCGGATACGGTGGCGTGCCCGCCGTACGCGATCTGAACGCCCAGGTGCGAGCGGGTGAGATCCTCGCACTCCTGGGTCCGAACGGGGCAGGCAAGACCACCACTCTGCTCGCGTCGGTCGGGGCGCTGCCTGCACTGTCCGGCATCATCACCGCGCTCGGCGAACGGCTGGACCGCCGGGTGGAAGCCAACGCGCGCCGCGGCGTCATCCTGGTCCCCGACAGCCGGGGCGTCTTCCACCGCTTGTCGGTCGACGACAACCTGCGCCTGGCCCGCCGCAAGCACGGCCCCTCCGTCGATGACGTCTTCGACTACTTCCCCGCGCTGCGATCGATGCGGTCGCGCCGATGTGGCACTCTCTCCGGCGGCGAGCAACAGATGCTCGCGTTGGCGAAAGCACTGCTGTGCGCACCGAAGATTTTGCTCGTCGACGAACTCAGCCTCGGGCTGTCGCCGATCGCCGTGGAGGGCCTGCTCCCCCGGCTGCGTCAGATCGCCGACGACCAGCACATGGCCGTAGTACTGGTCGAACAACACATCGAACTGGCGTTGTCGATCGCCGATACGGCGGTCGTGCTCCATCACGGCCGGGCCGTGTTGTCCGGCTCCGCGGCCGAGCTCCGTGGTCGCCGAGATATGGTCGAGGCGGCCTACTTCGGTAACACCGAAGGTTGACACCGCCACGAACGGAACGTGGGACAGCATCGAGGAGGAAGGTTGGCCGGAACCGGGCACCCTGATCGCGGCGCGAAGGCGCCAACGCGCCGCAGCACCCGCAATCGACCGACCGACTCCGTACTCCTGGATGCGGCGTGCGCGGTGATCGCCGAGGTGGGTGTCGATCGAGCCACGATGGACACCATCGCTCAGCGCGCCGATACCTCCAGGGTGACCCTCTATGCCCACTTCGGCTCCCGCGACGCACTCGTCGACGCTGTTATCGAACGAGAGCTCGCCGCGTTGACCACCTGGATGTTCGAGATCTATGACAACGGCGAATCGATGGGCTACGGGCAGCGGGCTCGCTATTCGATCGAGTCGCTCTTCGATTACGCCCGCCGCCACCCCGAAGGATTCCGCGTCCTGCTCGACAACCGATACGACGACAGCCACCCCGGGCGTCGGTTGTCCGCCGCTCTCGAACCGCGTATCGCCGAACGATTGCGAGCCAACTACGCCGAGCGTGGAACTCCCATCGACGGCGGCGCGGACACCCTCGCCACGATGCTCCTCGGCATCAGCTTGGACGTTGCCTACCGCGCCGTCATCCTCGCGGGAGCCGACATCAGCACGGCCTGCGATCTGGCGATCACAGCGTCACTGGCGGTTCTGCGAGCCGTCGACCCCGAGCAACTGCGGGCGATCGACACCCCCGCGCCGACTACGTCATAACGGCTCGAACGCGGCGGCGAGGCGAACGCCTCACCCGCCGCGGTCATCGGCCCCGTTCGATCAGACGAGGCCCCGCTGCTTCCTGATGCGGTTGCGCACGTCGCGCATCATCGCGTTGGTGCCGGCGAACCTGATGAACTTCGGGATGAAGCGGTTGACGAAGCCGACGAACTGGAAAAGGTGCTCGAATCGGCGCTGATCCGAGGTGCTCCATTCGACGGCCATCTGCTCGCGGAAATGCGGCGGCAGAAAGCCCGCCGTCAGGAACCGCAGAAGGCTGCCGAACATCACCCGGATGGACCAGTGGACCATCCGCAGGTGCAGCAGATCGTCGATGTAGGCGCGGAATTCGTCGTCGCACACCACCCCCGTGCACGCCTCCAGCCAGTAGTCGTCGAACTCGGCGCGCGTCTTAGGCCACATATCGGGGTGTACCTGGAGCGTGGTGCCGAAGGTGTCCGAGCCCTGGTAGAACGCCTCGAGTTCGTCAGCGGTCATCTTGCCGCACAGCAGTTGGTGGGTGTCCTCGAAACCGATGTAGATCGCCGCGGCCACATACATCTGCAAGTTCCGGTCGAAGGCGTTGTATTTCACCTTCGAATCCGGCCGCGACCTAACTTGGCGGTGCGCGACATTGACTGCCTGCCGCATGGCCAGCTTGTCCTCGTCGGTGCCGAGCACGGCCACCGCGAGATAGGCGGAGGTGGTCCGCAGCCGCTTCCACGGATGCACCATGAGCGCACCCGATTCGACCTGACTTTCCATCACACCCGCCGCGACGCCCTGGTGCGCGAATTGCATCGCCACGTTCGCCGCCGCACCCGCGAACATCCAGAAGTCCAAAGCATCGGCCAACTGAGCGGGCCGTTTGCGCGGGGACCGGTGGGTGTCGGGAATATGGAGGCGAACCCGATCGAGAGTCAGCGCATGTTCCGGCGCCGTGAATTCCGCCGCCGGGGTGGCTGACCCACGCCACACCGGGGCCGCGCCTTCGTCGACGTAGGAATCACTGTGTGGGTCTACGTAATTGGGTTCGCCAGGCCTGATTGCCGTGCTCATCGTCATCCTTTCCCAGATGTGCCGCGCGACCGAGCAGCCGAGGCGACGCACAGCAGCCCGACGCACCTCGCGAACGCGGTTCGGTGCCAAGGGTACACCGACATGCCCTTTATGTTACTGGCTATTCCGCAACTTAAGAAACGTGATCCAGGAACCTGAAGAGTGTTCACAAGTGATTGACAGCGTCGCGCGCGATCATTAAGTTGATGGCCATTCACCCTAGCTGCGAAGCGGGCATGCACCGCGGCGCCGGGTGGACACGACCGGGAGTTCACTCCCGGAGCACACGACTCGCGGCGTGGGGTGTCCAGGCCCTGTTGTCCCCACTGCCGCGAGTCCTGTGTCCCAGCTCTTCACGAACCAGCCCGCCGATCGCTCGTCGCGTCCGGCGGGCACTCGTCTCTCGGCGCAGCCTCAGAGACGTTCGATGATGGTGGCGTTGGCCAGGCCGCCCGCCTCGCACATGGTCTGGAGCCCGTAGCGACCACCGGTCTGTTCGAGATGGTTGACCATCGTCGCGAGCAAACGGGTCCCGGAAGCACCGAGTGGGTGGCCGAGCGCGATGGCGCCGCCACGCGGATTGACCCTGGCCGGATCGGCGCCGAGCTCGTGCTGCCAGACGAGCGGGACCGGGGCGAACGCCTCGTTCACCTCGAAGGTATCGATGTCGTCGACGGTGAGCGAGACCCGTTCGAGCGCCTTGCGGGTCGCGGGGACGACGGCGGTGAGCATCAGTGTGGGATCGTCGCCGACAACGGCGAAGGAGTGGAAGCGGGCGCGGGGGGTCAACCCCAGTTTCGCCGCCATCGCCTCGCTCATGATGAGCGCCGCCGACGCGCCGTCGGTGAGCGGCGAGGAATTGCCCGCGGTCACCGACCAGTCGATCTCCGGAAACCGGTCGAGGAGAGCGGAATCCGTGAAGGCGGGGCGCAGGTTCGCCAAACCTTCGACAGTGGTGCCGGTCCGAATCGTCTCGTCGGCCACGAGCTCTCCGGCGGCAACGAGCTCGGCGTCGAAGCCGCCCGATGCCGCGGTGGCGGCAGCCAGCCGATGCGAGCGCGCCGCGAACTCGTCGAGGACCGCGCGGTCCAGCTTCCAGCGGGCAGCGATGATCTCGGCCGCGATCCCCTGTCCGATCAGGCCGGCCGGGTAGCGAGCGGCGAGCGGGCCGCGCAGGGAGTCTTTGCCCTGAGTGTTGGAGAACATCGGGGTGCGGCTCATCGACTCGACGCCGCAGGCTATCGCTACGTCGTACGCGCCGGCGAGCACACCCTGGGCGGCGAAATGCACGGCCTGCTGGCTCGAACCACACTGTCGGTCAACCGTGGTGCCGGGCACCGACTCCGGGAATCCCGCCGCCAGCACCGCGGTCCTGGCGATGTTGTTGGCCTGTTCACCACTCTGGGTGACGCAGCCGGCGATCACGTCGTCGACGAGGGCAGGGTCGATCCCGGTGCGCGCGACCAACTCCGCCAACACACCGGCCAGCAGCGTGGCCGGATGTACCGACGACAGTCCGCCGCCGGACTTACCCCGACCCGACGGTGTACGAACCACATCGACGATGACAGCTGACATCATGAACCTCCTGCACAGTCGCCGACCATACGACGACATCCCTCAAGTAAGTTAATATTCATTCTTATCACTTGCCGCCGAATCATGGCCAATACCAGCCATTAGCCCCCTATTGACACATTATGTTACCGTCGATTCCGCAGCATCACGGGTTGGGGGCATGATGCGCGGACCGCATCGGCACCGGCACACACCCCTCAGTGGCGTCCGGTGCCGATGCGGTGACCCCTCCACTCGCCATCGGTCACGTCGGACGACCCGCGAGTCGGGACGCCGCGGGCGCGACCTGCGACGGCCTACGATTCGACGCCCTATAGGCAATCCCGAATCTATGAGATATGTTACCGGTAATTCTCATCACAGCGATGAGAATGAGTAGTAACTTGATCTTCGATGGTCGGCCTCCCGTGCCACAGAAGCGTCGTGCTTCTGGAACGACTCGCGGGAAGGCGACCACTCTTCGGGTCCACCCCTGAAGAACGCTCGACAACAACATCGCACCGCCAACGACGGCGGCCAGCAGGCCGGATGTCGTCCAAGGTCCCGAGGAAGGACACCGGTACCACCATGTTGCGACGGCTGGACAGGTTTCTCAGCTATGAGATGAAGGTGTCCGAATTCCTCGGCACCCTCATCATCATCGGCATCCCCTACGGACTGGTGGGAGTCATCTGGACATTCACCCACACCAGTCATCTGAGTGACCTTCACGGGGTCGATCTGATCGTCTCGTTCATCGGATCGATCATCTGTTGGCCGGTCCTCATCTTCGCGAATGTGACGATGACCTGATGATGGCGCTGGTCTGGGTCATCGACATCGTCGTGATCATCGTCAAGATCCTGGGCGGGCGGACACAGGTAAATCCTGTTCTCCGATTCGGCATGTGGATCGCGCTGCTCTGCGTCATCGCCCTGTGTCTGGCGGCCGTCGGCGCACTCGTCGTCCTCCTCGAACACTGGCTGAGCTCGCTCTGAGCAGCCGGGAACACAATCCCCCGCAGCAAGAAAGGATCGGTGCAGCGTGACGCCGCAACCGGCCACCGAACCGTCCGAGATCGGACGGCTCATCGACAGCGCCACCGGGCTCTGGCGACGGCATCCCCAGCAGTCGCTCGAGACCCTCGGCAGGCAGGTCCTGCTCGGCAGGGCAACGATCGCGCAGCTGTTCCTGTCGCTCGTGCAACGGCGATTTCCGTTCCAGGAGTTCATCAAGCAGTGCGCGTTCATGGCCAACGTCTCGGCGTTGCCGACCGTGTTCGTCGCGATTCCGGTCGCGGTGGTGGTCTCGATCCAGGTCGGCGCGCTGGTCAATCAGGTCGGCGCCACCACCTTCATCGGCGCGGTCGCCGGCCTCGGCATCATCCGCCAGGGCGCACCACTGGTCACTTCACTGATGATCGCTGGCGCGGTCGGCTCGGCCATCTGCGCCGATCTGGGCTCCCGCACGATCAGGGAGGAGATCGACGCGATGAAGGTGATGGGCGTGGACCCGGTGCGCCGACTGGTCGTCCCGCGACTGGTCGCCGCCGTACTGGTGAGCATGCTGTTGTGTGGGTTCATCGTGTTCGTCGGCTTCGCCACCGCCTACATGTTCAACGTCTATGCCCAACAGGGCACACCGGGATCGTTCATCAGCTCGTTCGCCTCGTTCGCGGTCGCGAACGACCTCGTGGCCGCGCTGTTCAAGGCGGCGATCTTCGGCCTGCTCACCGCGATCATCGCTTGCGACATCGGCCTACACACCAAAGGCGGTCCGGGCGGTGTCGCGAATTCGGTGAACTCGGCGGTGGTCACCTCGATCCTGATGCTGTTCGCCACCAACATCATCGTCACCCAGCTGTACAACATCTTCTTCCCCGCGAAGGTCGTGTGAGATGGCCGCCGAGTACATCCCACCGGCACTGCGTCCGGTGCGCGCGATCAAAGCGACCGCCAAGATCCCCGTTCACGCCAATCAGCGCCTCGGTCACCAGGCCATCGTGTTCTTCCAAGCGCTGATCGCCATTCCGTTCACGCTGCGCCACTACCGCAAGGAAGTCGCCCGTTTGGTCGCCGATGTCGGCTGGGGTAACGGCTCGCTCATCGTCGGCGGCGGCACAGTGGGCGTGGTCATCGCGCTGTGCGCGTTCGGCGGCATCACCGTGGGAGTCGAGTCCTATACCGCGTTGAACCTGCTCACTATGGGACCGCTGACCGGGGCCATCTCCGGCTTCGCCACCACCCGTGAGATCGCGCCGATCCTGGGCACGCTCGCCTTCGCCATCCAGTCCGGTTGCCGATTCACCGCGCAGCTCGGCTCGATGCGGATCTCCGAAGAGATCGACGCGCTGGAATCCATCGCGATCCGGCCGCTGCCCTACCTGGTGACCACCCGAATGATCGCGGCCACGATCACCATCATCCCCCTGTACACACTCGGCCTCGCGGTCGCCTACATAGCGACCAAGCTGTCGGTGCTGTTCCTGGGCGGGACAACCGCGGGCACATATGACCACTACTTCTTCCAGTTCCTGATCGGCGGGGACGTGTTCTTCTCGATCTTCAAAGTGGTGGTGTTCGTTCTCATCGCGGCGTTCATCCAGTGCTACTACGGCTTCGTCGCCTCCGGCGGCCCCGAAGGCGTCGGCGTCGCGGCGGGCCAGGCCATCAAGATGGTCATCGTCGTCATGGTCTTCACCAATCTGTTTCTCACGCTTGCGATCTGGGGCATCGACCCCGGATTCCGGATCTCGGGATAGGTCGATCGAATGATTCTCGATCTCAGCGGCCGCGGCCCCAAACCCCTGCAGCTCACGCTCGCGGGACTGGCGGTGATCACCGCGTTCGCGGTCGCTCTGTATCTGCTCGCACTGCGCTACAACGGCGAGTTCGAGGACACGGTGGTGGTCGGTGCCGACCTCACCAGTACCGGTGACGGGCTACCTCAGCGCGCCGACGTGAAGTACCGCGGCATGCTGGTCGGCTCGGTCGGCTCGGTGGAGATGGTCGCCAAGGGCGAACGCCAGCACGCCACCTTGGAACTGAAGCCGGGTCTGGCGCAGACGATTCCGAACACGGTCACCGTGCGCGTCATCCCCGACAACATCTTCGGTGTCTCCTCGCTCCAGCTCGTGGACAACGAGGGGACCGCCGAGGGGTTGCGCGAGGGTGCGACTATCCGCGAGGACACCAGCCAGGCCACGATCCAGCTGCAGACCACGCTCAACACCCTGCGCGATGTGCTCGACACCATCCAGCCCGAAAAGCTCGGCCGGGTGCTGGCCACCCTGTCCGCAGCGCTCGATCCGGGTAGTCGCGTACCGGGTTCGACGGTGGAGCGCCTCGACACCTGGCTCACCACCATCCACCAGATCCCCGAAATCGGTCACCTGCTCGGCAATTTCGGTCAGGCGGCGACAGCGCTGAGCCAGTCGGCACCGGAACTGGTCGGCGTACTGGCCGATTCGGTGACGACTGCGCGCACGCTCAACGAACACCGCACCCAAATGGTGGAGCTGCTCACCCAGGGCAACTCCACCATCGAATCGGTCAACGCCCTGTTCGCCGCGAATCCCGATTCGGGCAAAGAATTGGTCTCCGGCCTGGACCAGCTACTCGGTGGCATCGCCAAGGATCCCAGCGCGCTGCAGTTGACGGCGGCCAACCTCAACAACTCGTTGCGCAGGCTGCAGCAAACATTCAACTTCGGCCCCAGCAAGCAGATGACCTGGCGCATGGATGTGACGTTCACACCGTTCCAGCAGTACACCGCCAAGGACTGCCCGCACTACGGCGACATGGCCGGACCCCGATGCGGTGGCCCTACCGTGCCAGAAGTCGCACCGCCGCAAGAGTATCCGGCACAGATGCTGCCGAAGCGACTCGAGTCCGCCGGCCCGGCACCGGCACTGCCGATTCCCGGGCTATCCACACTGCCGAGCATCACCGTGCCGACTGTTCCCGGCCTGCCGACGATTCCGGGTCTGCCTGCCATTCCGGGACTGCCCGCTATCCCGGGGATCACCGCACCCGCCGCATCTCGCGATCCCGCGCCCGCCGCCACCCCGGCGGCGCAGTCTCGGCTGGGCGGCATCGCCGCGGTGTCGGCACTGGTCGGCGGTAAACCGACGTTCAGTCAGCTGCTCCTGCTCGGGTCGATCCTGGGCAACATTGCCATCGTCCCCGACGCCGAAGGTGGTGTCCAACAGTGAAATCCAGCAAAGCGCTGCTCGGGTTCAGCTTCTTCGCCGTCTTGGCGACGCTGCTCACCTACACGATCTGGTCGACCCTGCAACGCAGCGTCCCCGGCAACACCACGAGCTATTCGGCGGTCTTCACCGATGTTCTCGGATTGCGCATCGGCGACGACGTCCGTATGGCGGGTGTGCGAGTCGGCCGGATCGACAAGATCGATTTCACCGACAACTACATCGCCAAGGTCGACTTCCAGATCGAGGCGCGCCAGCACCTGACCGATACCACCAAAGCCCTTGTGCGATACCAGAATCTGATCGGTCAGCGCTACCTGGCGCTGGCGCCGGGCACCGGCGAGGGCGCCGTCGTCCCCGCCGGCTCGCAGATCCCGCTCGACCGGACCGAGCCGTCGTTCGACGTCTCGGCGCTGCTGTCCGGATTCGAACCACTGTTCAGTGTGCTGCAACCCGACCAGATCAATTCGCTGTCGGAAACGCTCATCCAGGCACTGCAGGGCAACGAGGTGTCGCTGGCGGCGCTGATCACCCAGGCTGCCCAGTTGGCCAGCACCTTCGGTGAACGCGACCAGATCATCGGCGATGTGCTGAGCAATCTCAGCTCGGTGATGGCCGGTCTGGCCAACCGCAGCGACGAGCTGGAAACGCTGATCACGCAGACTCGCAGTTTGATGGACGGGCTCTACACCGAGGGCGAATCGCTGAAGAGTTCGGTCGAACGGGTGGCAGGAGCGACGAACGGCCTTGTCTCGCTCATCGAGCAGGTCAAGCCCGGATTGGCCGACGCGCAACGCAACGCCACTACCGGCGTGATGATGTTGCTCTACAACGGCGCCGCCCTCGATCGCGCTGCGGTCGAATTCCCGGACTTCCTCAACGGCGTAGCCAGGTTCACCCAATACGGCACCTACGGCAATGCCTACATCTGCCGCCTCGACGTCTCGCTGTGGGGCGTTCTCCTGCCCGAGGGCTTGTTCTCGCAGGTCGGCGGCACCTCACAATCGGAAGTGTGCCGATGATCAAACCACGCGTTCCAGCATTTCTGCGGGACAACCGGCACCTGCGACTCGGCCTGATCGCGGCCCTCGCGGTCCTGGTATTGCTCGGCGGTTCGAGTCTGATCAACCAGGTCCAACTCGGCGACAAGACCGTTCACGCCGAGTTCGCCCAGGCCGCCGGCCTTCGGCCCGGCGCGACAGTCGATGTCTCCGGCATCGAGGTCGGTGAGGTCCAGGCGGTGAAGCTGGTCAACGACCGGGTGGAGGTGGCGTTGCGGATCCGCAAGGACATCCGCCTCGGCGCCAACGCCCACGCGGCGATCAAGATGTCGACCATCCTCGGCAGGCTGCACATCGTGCTGCGGCCCGGCGACGGAAAAGAGCTCCCCGACAACCGGATCCGGGTCGACAACACCGAGGTTCCGTACAACCTGAGCAAGGTCATCCAGGATCCGCAGTACACCTCCTCGTTCGAGCGGATCGAACGGATCGACCCGAACAAACTGCGCACCGCGCTCGATGTGTTCAGTGCCCAGCTGGGCGATTCGCCCGCCATGGCAGTGCAGGCCCTCGACAGCATCGGCGCGCTCGCCCAGGTGATCAACAGCAGGCGCGACGAGGTCGACACCCTGCTCAAGAGCATGGATCAGGTTTCCCAACTGGTCTCGGACAACCGCAACAGCGTGCTGGTGTTGCTCACCAGGGGCGAAGCGATCGGGGCCGCTGTGCAGAAGCGCCAGACCCTGCTCACCCAGCTGCTCGACAACGTCGCCGACATGTCGAGGCTGCTGCAGGACATGGGCATCGAGAACAACGGTGAACTCGGACCGCTGATCGCGAACCTCAACACGATGTCCGACGGCCTGACCAAGAACAAGGAGAACCTGGACCGGATCTACGAGTACGCCCCGATCACGTTGCGCCAGTTCAACAATCTGCTCGGCAACGGCCCCTACGGCGAGATCTGGGCACCGTGGATTCTTCCGGACAACTGGCTGTGCTTCGCACAGGCTATTCAGGGGTGCAACTGATGAGGACGAAACGCACGAGCAAGCTCGTAGCGGTCTGCTTTGCCGCGACGCTCGCCGCGGGCTGCTCCTTGCTGCCCGACAGCGTGACCGGACTGGGTAACCAGGTGCTGGGCGCGCAGAAGCGCATCAGCGCCGACTTCGAGAACGTGGCCGGACTGTACGCGGGCAACGAGGTCTCCGTGCTCGGTGTGCCGGTCGGTGTCGTCGATTCGGTGACACCGCGCGGCAGTTACGTCGAGGTGGTGATGTCGGTCGACCGCGATGTTCGCATTCCCGCCGAAGCGATGGCGGCGCTGGTGTCGCCGCAGCTGATCACCAACCGCCACGTCGAGCTCGCCCCTGCCTATACCGGCTCAGGGCCCGAGCTCGCCGACGGTGCGCATCTGCCGCTGGCTCGCACCAGGACACCCGTCGAACTGGACCGGATCCTGTCCAACTTCGACCAGCTGGGCGAGGCGCTCAAGGGCAACAGCCAGAGCGGGCCCATGGCAAGTCGGGTGCTCTTCCCACTGCTCGACGGCAACGGTGACCGGTTGCGCGAAACGCTGGACGAACTGTCGGCGGCTTTCGAGCTGACTTTCGCCAACAAGGATCAGATCGCCAATACCGTCATCGAACTCGGCGAGATCACCCAGATCATCGCCGACAACGATCAGACCGTCCGCGATTTCAGCGGTCGCATCACCGAGCTGGTCGCGCTGTTCGGACAGCAGTCCCCCGGTCTGCAGGCGGTGCTGACCCAGCTCGACGACTTCATCACCAATACCTCCTCGGTGGTCGGGCAGAATCAGGATCAGCTCGCGGGCGCGCTCACCAAGTTCGTCGCGATCGCAGCCCAGATGCGGGCCAATGCCCGCAATCTGACCGAGATCATCGATGTCGGTCCGCTGATGTTCCAGAACTTCGACAATGCGATCAGCCGGGAACACCAGGCTCTGCGCCTGCACGGTCTGCTCGACAAGATCGTGCTCGACAGCGAGGTGGTCTCGCAGTTCTGCGAGCGCGTCCAGATGCGTCTGGACGGCTGCCGCACCGGCAAGATCTCCGATATGGGCCCGGACTTCGGGCTGACCGCCGCGCTGTTGGGACTGACGAAATGACTCTGCGCACCACGTTGGCCGCGGCCTTCTGCGCCGCTGCCGTTGCCGCATCGAGCAGCGGCTGCTCGATGACCGTGGCCGAACTGCCGATGCCCGAACCGGGCATCGGCGGGCCCGGCTATACCTTGCACGCCACTTTCCGGGACGCGCTCAACCTGCCCAACCGCGCCCACGTGAAGATCGGCGGCACCGATATCGGTGTCGTCACCGCAATTTCGACGACGTCGTTCCTCGCCGATGTCGAGATGCTGATCCGCACCGACATCCAACTGCCGCAGGGCACCACCGTGGAGCTGCGCCAGGCGACCCCGCTCGGTGACATCTTCGTCGCCATGACCCTGCCCAGCACCGAGGCCGCTGGACCACCGCTGCGCGAGGGCGCGACCATCGGCGCCGAGCTCACCGCATCGGCCGCCTCGGTCGAGCAGTTGATGATGTCGGTGTCGATGCTGATCAACGGCGGCGGACTCAATCAGGCGGCCAAGGTCACCTCCGAACTCAACTCCATCTTCGCGGGCAAGGCACCCCAACTGCAGCACGTGATCGGGGAAATGACCTCGGTCATCGCCGCGCTCAACGCACGTACCGGCGACCTCGACGCGACGCTCACCGGGTTGTCGGTATTGACCGGCGAATTGGCTAGGCGCAAGGCCGAACTCGGTGCCGCGGCCGACGACTTCCCGCAATTGATCGGGCTGTTCGCCGAGAACAACCAGGCCATCGTCGACCTGATCAACAAGGTGGCGGTGACGATGGACGCCCTCGGCGACTTCAGCGCGACGAACGGGCCGCAGTTCGTCAGCCTGTTCCAGAGCATCCAGAATCTGATGTCCGGATTCGCGCAGATGGGCGATGACCTCACCGGCACGCTCGAGGGCTTGCACAGCGTCTACCCCTCGGTCATGAACACCATGCAGGGGCCGACCCTGGCCGTCGGGGCGATCCTGTCCTACCTCGATGTCGGTGCGATCACCGATCCGGCCGGCAGCCGCTGGCCCGACGGCACCGATATTCCCGCGTTCATCGGCAGCATCACCGACGTGATCGCCAAGGTGACCGGCCGCCTCAACAGCACACCGCAGCAGCCGACCCAAGAGGGGCCCCGATGAATTCACCGTTGTGGGAATGGCTGGTTCGCCGTCGCATCGCGGTCGCCAATGCCGGCCTGGTTGTCGTCCTACTGCTGGGCAGCGGGTACCTGGGCGGTGCGGTCCTGCGGATCGACCCGACGAACAAGCGCTACGCCGTCACCGTCGAACTGGCCATCTCGGGTGGACTCACCAAGGGCAGCGACGTGACGTTCCGTGGCGTTCGGGTCGGCCGGGTCGATGACGTGCGGGTCGCCGGCGACGGGATCGCGGCCGTGGCCGAGATCGAGGAGGGCACCCGGATTCCGCTCGGCGGCACGGTCGCCGTCGCCCGTTTGTCGGCCGCGGGTGAGCAGTACCTGGATTTCCGACCCGAGACCGATACCGGGCCGTATCTGCGCGACGGCTCCGTCATCGCCCGGGCGGACACCGGGGTGCCCGTGCAGGTGCAGTCGGTGCTGTTGAACATGTCGGGCCTGGTCAGTGGATTGAACCCCGAACGCCTCAATGTGATCGTCAACGAACTCGACAAAGCGCTCGCGGGCGGTCCGGACGGCTTGCGCAACATGATCTCCGGGATCAGCCGCGCGATGGCAGGGCTCAACGATCTGCTTCCGCAGACCGAGCATCTGCTGCGCAATCTCGAGGTCATCGCCTCGACGACCGCGAACGCGCAACCCGACCTCGGAACTCTGACCAACGCGGGTAGTGCCCTGTTCCAGCAGTTCTCCGCCGCCGATGCCGAATTGCGGCACCTGCTCCAGGAAGGGCCGGGGCAGCTGGCCACGCTCGGGGGCTTCATTTCCCGCACCCAGAACCCGATCACGGACCTGGTGACGAACTTCGTCGCGATCACCCGGGCGGCGAAATTGCGTCAGCCCGCGATCGAGCTGCTGTTTCCGACATTGAGCCGCTTCTCCGAGGCGGTCGGCATCCCGGCTCACGACAACGCCTTCTACACCCTCGTCGACCCGTGGCCGCGACCGACCTGCGACTACGACACTGTCCCGATTCTGCCCACGCAGGCCACCGCCGATACCAGGGTCCGGCTCTACAACTACTGCGTCACCGACAATCCCGCGCTGCAGGTCCGTGGGTCGGCGAACGCGCCACGGCCCGCCGGACCCGACAACGGTGCGGGACCACCGCCCGGTGTGACCGGCGACGAATTGTCCCAGCCCTCGGTGCCCGCACCACGATAAGGAGCACGAAAAGCAATGACCAACGACGAAACATCCACCAGCACAGCACCATCGGAAGGGCTCGCGGCCACGGTCGATGCGAAGTCGGCCACCAAGGTCAAGTGGTGGGCGATGGACCGCAAGACTCTCGGCCTGCGCGGCGCTACCGCGATCGTCCTCGGCGCCTCGCTGGCGACCTCGGTGTTCCTGTTCGTGGAGAACAAGAGCAACACCGATCTCCTCGAGGCCCAACAGCAGGCCCGCGAGGCCGCGTGCCACTACGCGCCCGCACTGGCCGACTACGACAGCAAGAGCCTCGACACCTACTTCAAGGCAGTTCTCGCGGGCGCGACGGGTGACTGGAAGAAGCAGTTCGAATCCACCAGCACCGAGCTGCGCGACGCCCTCACCCAGGGCGAGGTCGTCTCGAAGGTCACCGATACCCAGTGCGCGCTGCGCTCCGGCGACGAGAACTCCGCCGAGGCGATCGTGGTGATCGGCACAACCATCTCCAGCCTCGGCACCGAACACAAGGCCAAGCCGAGTCAACTGTCGATGGTGTTCGACCTGCGCAACGACGACGGCCGCTGGCTCGTCGAGAAGGTGAACTCCCCGTTGACCTCGCCGCCCACCCCATGACTCGATCCGGCGGATCGATCTCACTCCCCTAGGCGATAGCATGACAGGCAAGATCATCGGGAACTCACTGTCCCCGCGCGGAACAAAGGGTAGGACGACGAGCAACCAGGCAGACGAATCCCCCGCGGATGCGCCGACCCGCCAGGTCAGGCGCAGGCCGAAGAATCGTCGTGCCCAGATCGCGGCGGAATCGGCCGCCGCCTTCGGCGCGCACGGGTACCACGGTGTGAGCATGGACGACATCGCGCGGCGCCTCGATATCAGTTCCACCGCGCTGTATCGGCACTTCCCGAGCAAATACGCGTTGTTCCGGGAAGAACTTCTGCGATTGTCCGGGATAGCCGTCGGCGCGGTCGAGCTACCCGGCGAGGCCGTGGACTGGACGCCACGCCAGCGCGTGGATCATGTGCTCGACGCCATCATCGGCTTGACCATCGCCAATCGGCCGACCGTGGCGCTGGCCCGCTGGGAGCGGCGCTATCTCGAGCCGGCCGATCTTCAGGAGTTCACCGATCAGTTCGCCGTGGCCATCGCTACGCTGCGCAAGCTGATCGGCGAGGTAAGACCCGAGTTGGACGGTCGAGACCGGGCGGTTCGCGCGGTCTCGATCTTCGCTGTGGTGAGCAGCATCGGCGACCACCACGCCACCGTACCGGCGAAAGCTCTCGCCCGGCTGCTCCATACGACCAGCTGGACGCTGATCGATGCTGATCTCAGCGGACTCGACAGCACGAAGCCTGCCGGTCGCGAGAGCGAGCACACGCAGCCGTTCAAGCATGATCTGCTGCTGGGCAAGGCCGTCGAGCTGTTCCACGAGCGCGGTTATCCGAATGTCAGTATGGAAGATATCGCCGCCGCCGCGGATCTGTCGGCCGCATCGGCGGTGTATCGCTACTACCGCAGCAAGAGCGACCTGTTGGTAGCGGCCTTCCGGCGCGCCGCTGATCGGGTGTCGGGAGCGATCGCGCCTGCGGTGGCCGCTGCGGATACTCCCGCTGAGGCACTCGGCACCCTGATCGACCTCTATGTCTCCGGTTCTTTCGCCGAGCGCGCGCTGACCTTCGTCTATTACGCCGAGTTCAGCCATGTCGACCAACCCGATCAGGTAACCCTGCGCCATCTTCAACAATTGATCATCACCGAATGGGCGAAGTTGGTCGTAGAGGCCAGACCGGACCTGTCCATCGGCGAGGCCCGAATCCTCGTGCACGCGGCGTTCAGCCTCGTGGTCGACCTCGGGCGCACCTTCGGCGACCACGGAATCAGTCCACAGGAGACTGTGATCCGCTTGCTCGAGACCATTCTGCTCGGTCAGCCCCTACCGCGGTAGGCACCGACTCACGCCGTAATTCAGGGAGCGTCCGACCATGACCGGTCGGACGCTCCCCTCATTCTGCGTCTCAGAGACCGTATGTCTTGCCGATGATGTCACGCTGGATCTCGCTCGTACCACCGAAAATGGTCGAGACCAAAGCACCACGGACATGCTTTTCCATGTCGAACTCGCGGGCGTACCCGTAACCACCCATCATCTGCATCCCCGCCAACGCGACCTGTTTAGAGGTTTCGGTGGCCTTGAGCTTGGCCATCGACGCCTCCCGCGCGAAGGTCTTGGACGGATTCGCATCCACCGCGGCAGCGACGCTGTAAACCAACAGTTTGGTGCACTCGATCTCGGTCGCGAGGTCAGCGACCTGGTGACGCAACGCCTGGAACGTCCCGATCGGCCGACCGAACTGCTTACGCTCACTGACGAACTGCACAGTGTCGTCGAAAGCGCGCTCGGCCGCACCCAAACTCATCGCGGCCAGGATCAGCCGTTCGAAGTTCAACCCCGTCATCAACTGCCGCCACCCGTTACCGACCTCACCCACGACCGCGTCCGCCGGGAGCAGGCAGTCGGTGAAGTAGAGGTCGTTGGTTTCTTTCTGGTTGCCCATCAACTCGATCGGGTTGATCTTCAACCCCGGGGTGCCGGCGGGCACATGGAACATGGTCAAGCCCTCGTGCTTGCCGCCGCTGCGGTCGGTGCGGGCCACGAGCAGGATGTTCTCGGAGATATGGGCGTTGGAACACCAGGTCTTCTGCCCGTTGATCAACCACCCGTCGGTGGTCTTCTCCGCGCGGGTGGTGATGTTACCGACGTCGGAACCGGCTTCGGGTTCTGACATCGAGATCGACTGCGACGCACCACGAACGATGCCCCGCAACACGGTGTCTTTCTGTGTTTCGGTACCGAACTTGGCGTAGGCGCCACCGGTGATCAGGGTCGGTCCGATCGCACCGATCGGGAGCAGCCCACGCATGGCTTCCTCGAGCAGGATGCACATGTCGACCATCGTCGCGTCCGAGCCACCGTATTGTTCGGGCACGGTCAGGCCCAGCCAGCCGAGTTCGGCCATCTTGGCGTAGAGGCCGGGGTTGTGTTGCTCGGCGTCGTGTTCGGTCAGCGCGTCACGCTTTTCCCTGGTACCTGCCTCGCGTTTGGCGAACGCGGCGACCGCCGCCGCGAAATCCTGCTGTTCCGGGCTGAATTCGACGCCCATAGTGAAGTTCTCCCTTGTTTTTCGATGAGTTGAGGATCAGCTACCGGTGCTGTTCACCGAACACCCGATCATCGGTCGACCAGGGTGGACCCAGCGGTTTCGCACTTGCCCCGAGTTCGTTGACAGGAACGCTCCAGCTCGGTTAAGTTAACAACCATTCTCAATAAGTTAATCACGATTCTAGCCGGATGCAAAGAGCCCATGGGCTTCTCTGCCATCGGCGCGGAACTCCTGAGCGGAGAGAGGCTCCATGCTGCGCACCCGATTCACCGAGGCCTTCGGTGTCGAGCACCCCATCGTGCAGGGCGGGATGATGTGGGTCGGCCGTGCCGAACTCGCGGCCGCGGTCTCGGAGGCGGGTGGTCTCGGCATCATCACCGGGTTGACCCAGCCGACCCCGCAAGCGCTGCGCGAGGAAATCGCCCGGACCAGGGACCTCACCGACAAGCCGTTCGGGGTGAATCTGACGATCCTGCCTTCGATCACTCCGCCGCCCTATGCGGAGTACCGCCAGGCGATCATCGACGGCGGCGTCTCGATCGTCGAGATCGCCGGTGGCAACCCGGCCACCCACCTGCCCTATCTCAAGGACGCGGGCATCAAGGTGCTGCACAAGTGCACCAGCGTCAAGCACGCGCTCAAGGCCCAGCAGGTCGGCGTCGACGCGGTGAGCATCGACGGCTTCGAATGCGCCGGTCATCCCGGCGAGAACGACACACCGGGCCTGGTCCTGATTCCCGCCGCTGCTCGCGAGATCGAGATCCCGATGATCGCCTCCGGCGGCATCGCCGATGCTCGTGGACTGGTCGCCGCGATGGCGCTCGGCGCGGACGGCGTCAATATGGGCACCCGGTTCCTGTGCACTGTCGAATCGCCGATCGCGCATGTGGTCAAGGAACAGATCGTCGCCAACACCGAGCTCGACACCAAGCTGATCTTCCGGACCTTGAACAACACTGCCCGAGTCGCCGACAACGCCGTCAGCCGCCAGGTTGTCGAGATCGAGCGCGGTGGCGGCACGTTCGACGATGTCCGCGAACTCGTGGCAGGTGCTCGCGGCCGCAAGGTCTACGAGGACGGCGACCTCGACGCGGGCATCTGGAGTGTGGGCCAGTGTCAGGGCCTGATCCACGACATTCCCACCTGCGCAGACCTGGTGGCGCGGATCGTGCGCGAAGCCGAGGCGCTCATCGCGGGACGTCTGTCCGGGTCGATCGTCGAAACGGTGGCCCGATGAGCGAGGGCATTCTGGTCGAGGAAGCAGGCGGCGTCCTGCGCCTGACGATCGACCGCCAACCACGACTGAACGCGATACCCGCCACCGAACTCGACGATCAGGTCGACTCTGTCGCCGCCCGACTCGCGGCGGGTCCACGCCGAGCGCTGCAACTGACGAAGGCGGCCATCGACGCGGCGACGCTGACCGAACTCGATGCCGCGTTCGTGCGGGAGAAGGACGGACAGATCGAGCTGCTCACCTCCGCGGACTTCCTCGAAGGAATGACCGCGATGCTGACCCGTCGCGCGCCGAACTTCACCGGCGCCGTGCATCCGGTCGCCGAACCGGCCTAACCCTTCCGCGCCTTCGAGGAGACGATGTTGTCGACAGAACCCCTGCGCTCGCGACGCAATCACTGAATGAACCAGATCGCGATCCACGCCACCACCATCCCGGACGCTCCCGCGTTGCGTTACCTGGGCAAGACCCTGAGCTGGGGTGAATTGCACTGGCGGGTGGGCGTTTCGCCGACGCGCTCGCTCGCCGCGGCGTCGGGCCCGGCGACCGCGTGATGATCCTGATGCTCAACAACCCCGATTACCGAATCGGTGTTCGCGATCAACACCCTGGGCGCTATCGCGGTGCCGGTGAACTTCCGGCTCACGCCGCCGGAGATCGCCTACCTGGTCGCCGACAGCGGCGCCGCCGTGATCATCACCGACACGGCGCTCTCCCCTCTCGCCGCCGCGGTAGCCGTCCAGTGCGATGATCTGCGTACTCATATCGTGGTCGGCGCACCGACCGACGACGGGGTGCTCGGCTACGAGGACCTCATCGCCGAGAACGGCGAACCGCACGAGCCGCGCGATGGCACCGAGGACACTGCCGCCCTGATCATGTACACCTCCGGCACCACCGGAAACCCCAAGGGCGAATTCGCAGGCGCTCACCTGTATTCGCGCCATGCGCTACAGCCCCGACGACATCGCCTTCTGCGCCTCGCCGCTGTTCCACATCGCCGGTTCGGGCAGCATCGCGTCGTGTTTCGTCCTCGGTGCGTTGACGGTGATCCATCCGCTCGAGGCCTTCGACGCGAGCGAAGTGCTCGACGCTTGGGAAAGCGAACGCGCGACCTCGGTGTTCCTCGTGCCCGCCCAGTGGCAGGTGGTGTGCGCCGATCCGACTGTCGCACAGCGCGATCTACGGCTGCGGGTGATCAGCTGGGGCGCGGCCCCAGCCTCCGACACCGTGCTGCGAGCCATGGCGCAGACCTTCCCGAACGCGCTCAACGTGGCAGTCTTCGGGCAGACCGAGAGATGCGTTCGCGGGCGGCTGGTTCCACTCCGGTGATCTCGTTCGCCTCGACGAGGAGGGGTTCGCCTACGTCGTCGACCGCAAGAAGGACATGATCATCTCCGGCGGCGAGAACATCTACTGTGCCGAGGTCGAGAACGTCCTGTTCGCCCACCCGCGGATCAGGGAGGCAGCGGTGATCGGCCGCGTCGACGACAAGTGGGGCGAGGTCCCGGTCGCTATCGTGGCCGTCGAGGACACCGACGACATCAGTCTCTGCTCGGCCGTGTTCCGAGATCAGAGCGAACGAACCTGTCGATGCAATCTCGACAGGACCGCGTCATCGGTAACCCCCAGCACACCGCAGATCCGTAGCGAGCGGTCGACCACCCGGCCCACCGCTTCGACGACGAACGTTGTCGCGATCGCGATCGCCTGTGCCGAGGGCTCCCCGACATCGAACAGCAGACAGGCCCGGTCCACGAGTGCCCGAGCGGCCAGAATATCGACCTCGTTGTCGACGATGAACTGCTCGACCATACCTGCGCCGCGTCCTACCGAGGTGCGCGCGGTCGACCGTTCGACGGCGATGTCGGCGGCGCGACGCGCCGATCCCATCCAGTGCATGCAGGCGGTCAACGTCACCGGTCCGACCCTGGCCAGGGCATAGTCGACGGCACGGTCCACCTCGCCGAGCACCGCATCCTCGCCGACCTCGAGATCCTCGAACACCAACTCGCCGTCGCCACCGAACGTCCGTGTCCGACGGGAATCGACATCGCTACGCAGCATGTAGCCCGGAGTGTCGGCGTCCACCACGAACATCGTCGTACCGCCGCGAGATCCGCGACCAGCGCTGGTATGTGCGGTCACGATCGCGACGGAGGCGCCGACGGCACCGCGGACGAACCTGGACCGGCCGTTGATCACCCATCCGGCACCGGTGCGCTCGGCCATGGTGGGCAGCCCCGATCGCCCGGTCCTGGCCACGACCGCCGATTCGGTCGATACGTAGCAAGAACGGATGCGTCCGGCCGCCAGCGGGATCAGGTATCGATCCTGTAGTGCCGCCGATGCCAGCTGTTCGAGCAGAAAGATGTTGCCATCGTCGGGCGCGGCGCAATTCAGCGCGAGCGGCCCGAACAGCGAATACCCGGACGCTTCGACAATCGGAAGACGCTCGCGCATGTTCAGGCCCGAACCACCGAATTCGGTGCCTACCTGAGGAGCGAACACACCGGCCGCTCTGGCAGCCGTGTGCAGCGCCGCTCGGACGTCATCGGGCAAATCGGAAGCAATGCCGTGAAATCGATCTTCGACGTCGATCACAACGTCGCGCACCAGCAACTCGGTGCGCATGGCCAGGTCCGCGACAACGGAGCGGCCCGACTCCGCGGACACCATGATCCTCCCGCACGGTCGCCGACCATCGCCGACCCAACAACCTTAAGTTACCAGCCATTTTCGCTATGGATTGCCGGAATTCGACTGTGTATTACCACTATAGTGTGTTCACGGGAAGTCATGTTACTGTTAATTCTGCATCGACTGCTCGGAAAGCGATGCACCGCACGAGCTGCCGCTGACGTAGTCGGTTCGCCTGTGCGGGCCCCGCTTGCCGACTGACTCAGCTCGAGCACAGCGACGGATCCTCATGCGAGGCCGATATCAGTCGCAGAGTGCTGATTTCGGGTTCACCCGCCGAGTCGGTCGAGGATCGCGGAAAGGGGTACCAACGATGACAATCCCATCCGACAATGCCGCATGGCGGCGAACACTGCACGATGTGGCATCGTTGACCGATCAACTCGTCATCCATTTCATCGACGATGTAGCGACATATGATATTTCGCCCGGCACGCCGATCGCGACGAGACTCGGAGCAATCACCCGGACTTCTCTCCAGGTCGCGCAAGGGATGCTCGAGGGCAGCGACATCACGCACGAACTCGGAGAACTCGCGATCATCGCCGCAGGATTGGCGGGCGAAGGCGTACCCATCGACCTCGTCCTGCACGGTTTCCATGAAGGCATACGGCTCGTTGTCGGCCAGATGTTCGTCCAGTACCAGGACTGCACCCGCGAGACTGTGATCGATGGATTCCAGATCGCCATGACGATCAGTGATCAGCTCTGCATGACCGTTGCTCACGCGTACATCGGCGAGCACGGCGGAGCGAACTTTGGACCGGACGCAGAGCGGACTCTCACTTCCGCCCTGCTGGCCGGACAGTGGACACCCGCCATGGCCCGCAAATGCGGCATCACCATCGCTGCCAACTACTCGGTGCTCGCCATCGCGATTCGAGAGAACCCGGACGCCGGGATCGCCTTGCACTACCTACGCAGGTTACGGAAAGCCCTGAACCGACACAGCGACGGCCAGGGTTTGGCGCGGCTGTCTGTCGACGGCGGGACGGTTCTCATCCCAGCCGAGGCGGTGGCCGAGCACGAACTCGATGCACTGGTCGCAGCGTTGGCGGAGGCGGCACAGGTCGAAATCGTCGCAGCAGTGGTGTCGGCGCCCACCGCCGATATCGCCTCAGCAGCGAAAACCGCACACGAAATACTCGAAGTCGTCGAGCGACTCGCCTGCGCACCTGGCCTCTACCGATTCGGTGAGCTGGCGCTGGAGTACCAGCTTTCGCGGCCAGGACCAGGCCTTTCCCGGCTCGGCGACTTGTTGGCGCCGCTGGAGGAATATCCCGAATTGCGGAAAACATTGCGGGTGCACATCGCCAACAACTTGAACCGGGCGGAGACCGGGCGAATCCTGAATATCCACGCCAATACCGTTGACTACCGACTTCGCCGAATTGCCCGGCTCACCGGGCTCAACCCGACACGGGCATCGGAGCTGTGGCAGTTGCGGTCGGCGATGGTCGCCCGAGACTGCCGCGATGACGGCCTCGAGAATTGATGGAGCCCACGTAGATGTTCAGCAACGTCGGGTGGAGCGAGACGATCATTCTCGTCGTCGCCGCCCTCATCATCATCGGCCCGGAGCGCCTGCCCGGCGCACTGCGCTGGACGATCGACAGCATGCGCCAACTGCGAGACTTCGCCGGCGGCGCGACAACACACTTGAAGCAGGAAATCGGCCCGGAGTTCGAAGAACTCCGCAAACCCCTCGCCGAGCTCAACAAGATGCGCGGCATGTCGCCTCGATCACTGCTCACCCAACATCTCTTCGATGGCGACGATTCGATGCTGCGTGACATCGAGGGTGCGCTACCCACCACCGGAGATCTCGATGTGGTCAGTAAGCCGGTTCCCGGCCCCCCAGCGACCGAACCGCCTTCATCGTCGGCGCCGCACGGGTGGCAAGCCACCGACTACACCTGAAAGGCCCCCCGGGGACGAGGATCTAATTCTGGGGCTGCGGCGAGATCGGCTCCGCCGAGATCAACGGATCGGGCGCACTCAGGTCCGAAGCCGTCTCGTCGTCGAGCACGCCTGTCGAGAACAAGATCGTCCCCGCGGTGACGAACCACATGGCGTACCGACGTTCCTTGGCATAGAGCCCCGGCGTGATGAAAGACCAGAGTTGATACAGCCACACCGGCGCGGCGAACACCACCCCCCGCGGTGAACCCGACCTTCAGCCGGAGCATGAACTGTTCGAAGGGACCGTCGCGAACAACCGGCACGATCCGTCGGGTGTGAGCGCCGCGCGCGTCGAGGGGTCGAGCGCGCAGTACGGCCCGAGCAATACATCGCCCAGGCTCTGGATTCCGAGAACTTCATGCGCGTACCAATAGACTCCGAGCAGTGTCGTGACCACGACAGCGGCCATCGAGATCAGCAGCCTGGAACGCAGCTCCTGTAGATCTTGGACCATCGACATCGTGCCGTCAGGATTGGTCCGACGCTTGCCCCGTAGCGGGCCGATCGAAATGCGCATAACGGTCGGCCCTTCGAGAGCGCGGCTCGGTCGACGACAGTGGGGTACCGAAGTGAGCAGTCGCCCACTTCGGTACCGACACAACGCTCAGAGCGTCTTCGATCGGTAAGCCATCGGTTCACTGAACGGTGCTGTGGTCGGCTGTGCCGACGCAGGCAGCCCTTCAGGCTCACGCGGCCGCTCGCTCGCCGAGTCCGCGTCCTCGGACTGCATCTGACTCACCTCGCTCTTGAAGATTCGTAGCGACCGCCCGAGGCCGCGAGCGGCATCCGGCATACGCTTCGCACCGAAGAACAGCACGAAGACAGCAGCGACTATCAACCAATGCCAGGCGCTGAACTGACCCATCTTTACCTCCTGCATTCGACATGTCGGCTCGGAATCAATCCGATTGCGAGCCGGGGAATTCCGAGATTCAGCTCAGAAGATCCACCTCATTTCGGCCGGTTGGTCTGCGGAGATGCGGTCCTTCATTTCGCGATCGCTCCGACCGCACCCAGAGCCCTACTCGATTTGAAAACGTTACGCCTACTCATATTGTCCATGTCAACTCCATCTCGAGTACACACGCAGGCCATGCTGCAATGAAAAGCAATTCGCTTCTGCGTATTCCAAGAACAACATGCCGTGTCTTCACATGTCGTAAAAATGCTGGTGTGACTTCGCACAGCCACTGCTGTGAGCCAGACACGTTGCCGATATCAATGGAATTTCTTCACAAATTCTGGATACGGCCTATGAACAATCAAAGCAAATGACTGCTGCCTACCGGCTCAGACCGTATTCCACGCGAGCGCAGGCACCTGGTCAGGCGTTACCGTGCCGACCACCTCGATCCCTGTCGCAGCGAGCACCTCGGCAGCGCGCTCGATGTGATCAGCAGAGCTGATGACCACCGCTTCTCGTATGCCGATCGCACGCAGGAGCCGTGCCGACGACCGGGCGGCACCGTCGTCGTTGTCGACGTCCGGCGGCGCCACGTGCACACGCTCGGCCACCATCCCGACAGCGATCAGCCAGCACGCCATAGCCGCCGCTTCGACGCTTCCCCGCGCAGGGTGCCCACCGGCGACAACGATCGGCGATGCCGGGGCCAGCAACGCCTGCACATATCCCGTGCGCAACCGGCTGATCGAATCCCGACACATGGCACCACCTGGTGGCACCCCGCGCCCGAGTACCACGATCGCCGTATTCGGCCCGTGGAATTCGAACTTCGGCACGACCAGAGGACCACCGCTCGTCACCGCGCGAGTGCGTCGTCGCATCGCTGAAACGCCATCGTCGGTGGCGCCGGACGGCATCCTGAGCAGTGCCGCGACAATTGTCGCCGTGCAGACCAGCGGAGCGGCAGCCGATCGTTCCCCGCCGGAGTATTCCGTTGGTTCCATCAATTCGACCACCAAAACTCTGATAATCAGCCGCCGAATCGCGGACGATGCTGTACCGCTTTTGCAGCACTACCGGCTATGCGATGACACCGCGACCGATATCGTTCTCCTGATAGTTCGCTTTACGCACGACCAGCGCCGACTGTAGATACCAGAGCCCGTCGGCCGATGAAGGATCGAAGCCCGTGAGCTTGCTGATTCCTTTCAGTCGATAATCGATAGTATTCATGTGAACGCTGAGCTGTCGCGCGGTTCGGCGACGATTCAGATTGTTGTCGAGGTGCGTGCACAAGGTCTGCATCAGAACAGGGTGATCATCGAGCGGGTTCAGTATCGCTTCGAGGTGTCGGCGTACAGGAGATGGCCTGGTCAACTGATATTCGACCGCCAGATCAGCGAAACGAAACAGGCCAGGTGGACGCTGCATTCTTTGCGTCAGGTCCAAAAGTTCGTACAGCTGGTCAACGGTCTCCGGAATTTCCGTCGGCGAGGCCTCCGCACAGGTCGCGGTCATCTCGAGTCCGGCCACAGCAGACAGATCAGCCAACAGGTTGTCGAGATCCCCGGCTTCGGCCGACGGTATGAGTACGACACCACCGCGCACGTCGAGTCGCGACAATGAACGCACCGACCATTGCGAATCCAGGGCCGACCGGATATTGCGTATCATCCGCCGGACGTCCATCTGGGTAACAAAGGTGCCGGATCTGCCGTCGCTACGGGCTGGAAAGTGCACCGCCAGCACGGAATAGCTCTCGGCGATCTCGAAGCCACTGCACCGCGTGATCGCCGAGGTGTCCTGCCCGCCGAGCAACGCGACCGCTAGCGCGTTTCTGGTCCGCTGATCCTCGACGACGTCTGACTCGACGTGGTCGGCGTACGCCAGCGATATCGCCGCCGTGACGCTGTCCAGCATCTCGGTCGCGAGTTGGCGCACTACCGTCAGCTTCTGCTCGTCGGTGCCGACCAGACTCGAGGCGATCTGCTCCAGACTGGTTTCGAAACCCTGATCGATCGCGCGATCGATCACCTCGCTCGGCACCTCGATACGCGCCGGCGGCGACGCGGCGATGCGATGTCGAACGCTGTCGCCTCGCCCACGGACCGGAACTGCGGCCAGCGTGGAACCGGATGGTAGAACATCAACGGTAGCCAAGGCGCCATCGCTGACGCCACCGCGCCGCGTGGCCACACTCTCGAGCATGCGGGCGACCAGCTCGTCGGCAAGCACTCGGACTCTGATGGAGGATTCTGCCGTGGCCGCACGGGGCCGTACAGAATCGATTCTTGGTGAATAGTCGGTAGTCATCGATGACTTCCTCACTGCGTTCAACGTCGCCTCTCGGCGGCGATGGCTGGCAAGCAGTCTCCCACGGCGGGCACTCCAGCACAAGGTTATGTTAGTCCTCATTCCAGCCAACTGAGGCTCGAATCGCCTCCACCCTTCACCGCTCCGACACCCCTACCCTCGCGCCTGCCACATCGAGTTCCACCTCAAACATGACTCAAAGCAACGGTTCTGGCTGCTCAACGCCGCTCGTATCACAGCACCAGACACCCTAGCGAACTACATCGAGAGCGAGGCGGGCAGGCAAGCTCGGCCTAAGTTACTGTGTATTCCTACTCAAAGGAGACGGTTTCGTCCGCGCGCGACCGTCGATGTCGTCGACAAGGTGGATCTCTATATTTCGAGCCATCTATTCGGCCCTCACCACGGGTCGGCGTTCTCGAGCTTGCGACGAAGCAGTTTGCCAGTGGCGTTGCGTGGCAACTCGTCTACGAACACCACGTCCCGCGGGACCTTGTGCCGCGCGAGGGCCGCCTTGACGTGGTCCTTTATCTGCTGCGCGTCGCACGAAGCACCGGGTGCGGGCACGACGAACGCGCGCAAGCGTTTTCCGAAGTCGCGATCGTCCACCCCGACGACCGCCGCCTCGAGGACGTCAGGTCGTTCTACGAGCAGGTTTTCGACCTCGAGCGGAAAGACGTTCTCTCCGCCGGAGATGATCATGTCGTCGTCTCGACCATCGATGAACAGCCTTCCGGCCGTATCGAAATGGCCGACATCGCCACTGGACTGCATTCCGTCGACGATCTCCTTACCCGTGCCGTCGGTGTAACCGCCGAAACTGAGTGCGCTGGCGACGAAGATGGTGCCGACCACGCCCGGTTCGGTGACCCGACGGCGGGCTTCGTCGTAGATCGCGACCCGACAGCCCACGGGTGGACGACCGACGGTGCCAGGCGCTTCACGCATGTCGTCGGGTGTGGCGACGGCCGCCACCGCGACCTCCGTCGAGGCATACAGGTTGTAGAGCACCTCACCGAACGCCAGCGCGGTACGCCTGCTCAAATCGGGCGAAATGGAGGATCCGGCCGCGAAGATCACCTTCAGCGAGGAGGTGTCGTATTCGGCCAGTACGGACTCGCCCAGATCGACGATGCGCTGCAACATCGTGGGTACCAGTACCAGCGTGCCCGCGCGATGGTGTTCGATATCGGCGAGCGTGCGGCGCGGGTCGAATTTCCGCTGCTGCAAGACGATCGTGCTTCCCAGTGCCCAGCCCAGGATCAGCTGGGACAGACCGGTGCCGTGGAATGCCGGCGCCGCGAGCACAGTCGTACTCGCCCTCGGCAACGGGATCCGGTCGAGGAACTGCGCCGATTGCAATGGCGACACTTTGCCGCGCGGTGCACCTTTCGGTGTTCCGGTCGTGCCGCTGGTCAGGACCACGATCCCGCCGGGCTGTTTGGGACTCGCCGGTGGTCGGGTGCTCTGACCCGCTCGAACATCATCCAGAGTGAGCTGTCCATGACTCGCCCATCCGTCATCCGAGGTTAGAATAATGGGTAACTTATCGGGCAGACTGCCGAAGCGGTCGAGAAACTCCGCGTCCAGCAGGATCGCGCCGACGCCTTCGCGCTCGGCCACCGATACCAGCTGCGGCCCCGCCATTCCCGTATTGAGCAACACGATTCGGGCACCCAGCTTGCCTGCGGCGAGAAGCGACAAGACCATCCCCCGATGGTCGCGACACAGTGCGGCCAGCACGGTGTGACTCGTGATCCCCCGCGCGGCAAGGCCGTTGGCCACCGCGTTCGACCTGCGGTCGAGCTCTTCGAAGGTCAGCGGCCCCCGCTCGTCGACGATGGCAGTGGCGGCGCCGTTGTGGCGAGCCGCGTGCGCGAATGCGGTGACGACAGGACCGAGCACTGTCGCATCCTTGGCGGTGCGGAGCAGTTCCACCGGGTTCTGGAGTTCGATCGCGCCGCTCCTGCGCAGAACCCCGACGGCGGACAGGCCGTCGGACATGGTTCTGACCAGGGCTGCGGGCATACTCGGGATCGCCGACATGGACACCTCCGAAGGGCTCGGGTACTCGGGACGAGCGATCGGAATCTACACACCGACAGCCGATGGCGATCGTAGCCTGTCGAGGAATCGTTGGTAACTTAATGCTGTCGAAAGTGCGGAAAAGTATTGTGGATGCCCGGTCCCGGTGAGAACATGAGCGCGTGAATCTCTCATCCTTTCGAACCGGAGGGCGGCCATGACCCGTTCAGCAAGGGCTGGTCGGCCGCAGGATGTCTCGGACGACATCGCGCGCCGCCACCGCTACCTCAACGGCGTCGGCGCGTTGCTCGGCGGCCCGGCGAATGTGATCATGCAGCTGAGCCTGCCGCCGGTGGGGCGCGGTGTGGTGGAAAGCGTCGTCGAATCAGGTAGCTACGCAACGCGACCGGCCAAGCGCGGTCGAACCACGCTCACCTATCTCGCGGTGGCGATGATCGGAACCGACGAAGATCAGGCGGCATACCGTGCCGCGGTGGGCACCGCGCACCGCCAGGTGCGCTCGGGCCCGCACAGCCCTGTTCGGTACAACGCCTTCGACCCCCGGCTCCAACTGTGGGTCGCCGCCTGCCTGTACCGCGGCGTCCTGGACACGGTGAACCTGCTGTACGGCGGGATGAACGAGCAGGATGCCGACGAGATGTATCACGATGCCGCCAGGTTCGGGACAACTCTGCAGATGCCCGCCGAACTGTGGCCTGCCGACCGCGCAGCCTTCGATCTGTACTGGGACTCGATGCTCGGTGATCTGTCCTTCGACGACGAAGTCCGCACCTATCTGCTCAACTACGTTGTCGAGCTGGCGGCATGGAGTCGAAGCACCCGCGTGCTGCTCGGTCGGCCGAATCG
The DNA here is from genome assembly GCF_036142455.1 of Nocardia salmonicida. Lineage (NCBI taxonomy): Bacteria > Bacillati > Actinomycetota > Actinomycetes > Mycobacteriales > Nocardiaceae > Nocardia > Nocardia salmonicida. The sequence continues at coordinate 1,612,159 of NZ_CP108014.1, read as the reverse complement.
CTTCTTCACCACCGGGTTTCTGCCACAGCAGTTCCGTGACGCGTTGGGCCTGCGGTGGAGCCCTCGCAGGCAGCGGGTGTTCGAAATCGTGATGCGCACCGTCGGTCGACTGCTCGAGGTGCTGCCGGACGCCTGGCGAGCTCAACCCTTCGAGCGCTACCTGGAAGACATGCGTGAGCGTCGATCCCAGGGCAAGAATTTGATCTGAGCGGGCACAGGGTGCATCGGGCCAGATCCTCGGTCGCTTTCCCGCATCGCTGCGGCAATTTCGTCTTCACTTTGCCCGAAGCATTTCAAGCGACCGTCGCGATGGGAGGGGACACGACGGCCTTGCGGAGCCATGACCGCACGAGTCAGTTCTCCTGGCGTGAATACGGAGAGGCTGTGCGTGACATCGCGTGCGGACTGCTCGAACTGTCGGTCGAAAAGGGGGAGACGATCGGCCTGATGCTGTCGAACAGGCCGGAATTCCACCTGGTGGACGCTGCCGCGCTGCACGTCGGCGCGACTCCGTTCTCGATCTACAACACGATGTCACCACAGCAGATCGCCGAAGTGTGCGCCAATGCCGAAAACCGAATCATTGTCACCGAGAGCCGGTTCCTGCCCGTTCTCAAGCAGGCGGGGGTGATGTTCGAGGTCATCGTCTGCGTAGACGATCCGATACGCGGGACGCTACCGCTGGAAAAACTCGCCGAGATGAAAGCGAAGGCGCACATTTTCGACTCGGTCTGGCGCGATGTCCGCCCTGACGACCTCGCGACAATCAGTTACACCTCCGGTACGACCGGTTCACCGAAGGGCGTGGAGTTATCGCATGCCAACATCCTGGCCCAATTGGTGGGTCTCGCCGAACATCTGCCCGTAGGTCCCCAGGATCGGATCCTGTCGTACCTGCCGGCCGCCCATATCGCCGACCGGGTAACCGCTCACTACGGCGCCATGGTCCGTGGTGTGCAGGTGACAACGCTCCATGAACCGACGAAGTTGGCAGAGGCGTTGTCGGACACGCGCCCGACGATCGTGTTCGGGGTTCCCCAAGTGTGGCAGAAGACCGCATCCGCGATCGAACGTGGAATCGGTACTCACCCGAACGCGGCCGCCCGAAGGATCGGCCGTTGGGCACTGACTGCCGGGCAGCGCTGCGCGAACGTGCGCATCGAAGGGGGCCGACCTGGCCCAGGATTGCGGCTTCGGTCTCGAGTGGCCGATCGGCTGGTGCTGCGCCGGGTTCTGCGCGCAGCGGGCCTGGACGCCGTCCGTTTCGCGGTGTCGGGCGCCGCGCCGTTGTCCAGGGATACCACCCAGTTCTTTCATGCGTTCGGAATCCCCCTGACCCAAGTCTGGGGGCTGACCGAGGCAACCGGCGTCTGCACCACGACCTCGCCGAACGATCTGTCGGCAAGGTCGGTGGGGAAGCCGGTGGTCGGCGTCGACATGCGACTCGGTGTCGACGGCGAGATATTCCTGCGCGGACCGACCGTCATGGGCGGATACCATCAGGACCAGGCGGCCACCTACCGAGCCATCGATGCCGAGGGCTGGTTGCGCACGGGCGACCTCGGAGAGATCGATGCCGAGGGCACACTCCGTGTCGTCGGTCGCAAGAGCGAGATGATCATCACCGATGAGGGAGACAACGTTTCTCCGGCCATCATCGAGAATGCCATCGCCGCTGCGTCTTTCCTGGTCGGCCATGTGCTGGTGATCGGTGAGCAGCGGCCATATCTGACAGCGCTGATCACTCTGGACGAAGAGGCCATCGCCGCCGATGCTCGACTGGCGAACATCGAGCCGGCGACGCTCGATGTTCTGTGCACACGACCCGGGGTTCGCGCAGCGGTGTCCGAAGCCGTTCGCGCAGCGAATTCCGCGGTGTCGGGGCCCGAGCAGGTCCGGCGGTTCGCGTTGCTCGACCATGCCTGGCGGCTCGGTAGCGCGGAAGTCACTCCCAAATCAAGCCTGCGTCGCCGGGTGATCGAGCAGAAATACGGTGCGGAAATCGAGTCGCTCTACCATTCCTCGCCACCGAGCAACGTCATCGAGGCCCACTGGCCGTCAAGTGGAATGTAATCGGAATCACCAGACCAAGAGCAAGGGTCCACTATGCCTCGTTCACGCAGAATTCGGATATCAACACGGTCGAGCCCGATGGCTGTTCATCAGGCCGAACAAGTGGCAGCGGGCCTGAATCGGCTCGGCGCCGAAACCGAGCTGATCAAACTCACGACGGCGGGTGATCGGTGGATGGGCGACCTGGCGGTGCTCGGCGGCAAGGGCGCGTTCGTCAAGGAGATCGACAGTGCGTTGCTCAACAACGAGGCCGATGTGGCGGTGCACTGCCTGAAGGATATTCCCGGCGATGTCCCTATTCCACCGGGTTCGACCTTCGCCGCCTACTTGGCCCGCGAAGATGTCCGCGATGCCGTGATCAGCCGCACCGGCGCCGCACTGTCCGACCTTTCCCCCGGCGCCATCGTCGGCACGAGTTCGGTCCGCCGAACAGCGCAGCTGCGACTGCATCACCCTCACCTCGATATCCAGACGCTGCGGGGCAACGTCAACACCAGGCTGGCTCGCCTCGACGAGGGCCATTTCGATGCGATCATCGCCGCGGTGTCGGGCCTTCGACGGGTCGATCAGCAGCACCGAATCACCGAAACCCTCACCGTCGAGCACATGTGCCCGCCGATCGGTGCGGGAATCATCGTGCTGCAGTGTCGCGACGATGACGACGAGGTGAAGCAGCTCGCTGCTCAGCTGGACCATCCTGGCACCCGCCGCCAGGCAACGGCCGAACGAGCGTTGCTGCACGCCCTACAAGGACATTGCAACTCTCCGATCGCGGGCTTGGCGACCGACGCTCCGGGCGGCCGAATCATATTGCGCGGCACAGTCTTCTCCGCGGACGGATCGCGATGGCTCGATGCCCAGGACTGGGGCGTCGACGATGATCCCGAGTCCTTGGGATTCTTCATCGGGTCGAACCTGCTGCGTCAGGGCGCACGTCGATTGATCGACGAGATCCCGCACTGACCCGTGCGTATGCGGACGCACTCGACAATTCCTACGCACGATCAACAGGAGAACACCAATGGCTGCCGATAGTCGACGACCTGATCGCAGCGCGCGCGTCGTCCTCCCTGGGCCGACGGCCGCAGCATGGGACTGGCAGTTGACCGCCCGGTGCAGGCAGATGGACCACGAGCTGTTCTTTCCGAGCACGGAGGAACGCCTCGAATCAGTCCGCACCCAGGTTCTGCACGCGAAGAAGATCTGCCGAGCGTGCCCGGTGCTCACCCATTGTCGCGCCTACGCGATCGAAGCCGGTGAGACGCACGGAATCTGGGGTGGAATGACGGCGTTGGAACGCGGGCGGCATCGGCGTCGAACCTCGTTGCGCCACACAGACGCCTAGAAGACCGCAAGCCACCGGTCTTCGCACTAGCCGAGTCCGGACAGGCCTGTCCAGAACAGGGCGACGGTGGTGTCGACCGCGTCGATTTTGGGGATCGGGCGACCGGCGTCGAACCAGTAGCGCGCCGCAAGATGGCTGGCGCCGACGAGACCGAACGCGCACGCCTGGGCGCGGTAGGAATCCATCCCCGCCGCGTCGAGTTCGGCACCGACCAGTGCGGCGCATTCGGCCATCGCGACACGCACCCGACCCTCGACACTCGGCTCACTCGGAACCGGGGTGTCGAAGACGAGTGTGTATCCCGCGCCGTCGTCTTCGTCGACGAAGTCGAAATAGGCCGATACCACGCGCCGGACCTTGTTCTCGTACCCCGTGGTCGTGCGGAGCGCGTGCCGGATCCCATCGGTCATGTGGTCCAGACAGCGTTGCAGCACAGTGGAATACAGGTCCACCTTGCCCATGAAGTGGTCGTAGAGCACCGGTTTGCTCACCTGCGCCCTGATACTGATCTCTTCCATGCTGGCGCCGTGGAAACCGTGATTCACGAAGACGTCACGCGCGGCGTCGATGACGACCTCGCGGCGACGCGCACGGGCGGCGCCGCGAGCTGCGTGGGGAGAGATGTGCACGTTCCCCACTTCGCCGCGCAGGGCGGTCATCGGGCAGTGCTCGATTCGTCAGCCCACGTCGGTGACGGACAGCCGATCATGCTCGCCACAGCTGGCTTCCCGATCTGGATACGACGATATTGGGGACGACGGCGTTGGCGGACAGGCGAGTGATGGCCAAAACCAGTTCCGCGATGTCGCCGGTAGTGAGCATCGCCGCGCGGTCGAGTTCCTCGCGCTTCCACGCCGTCATATCGGTGTCGACGTAGCCGGGTGAGATGGCTGTCGCGCTGACACCGTTCGTGGACTCCTCCAGCGAAATGGTTTCGCAGAGGGACACCAGGGCGGCTTTCGACGCCCCATAGGCGGCCAAGCCCGGCTCGCCGGCGACACCGGTGATCGAGGCCAGCGCGACGATCTTCGCGCCTGCGCCGGGATTGTCCTTCGCCGTCTTGCGCAGCAATGGCAGGCAGTGCTGCACAAGGGTCAGGGGACCCCGGACGTTGATGTCGAACATGCGGTGGTAGCTGGATGCGCTCATGGTCGCAACCGGTCCGGCGGTGCCGGTGCCGGCGCAGTGCACCAACACGTCGAGGCGACCGAATCGGTCGGCGTGGACATCGGCGAGCCGCTCCAGCTGCTCGGAATCGTTCATATTGGCGATCACGGTCGCCACGTCGACGCCGTGGTCGTTGCGCAGCTCTTCAGCGGTGCTGTCCAGCACGGCATTGTCGCGGGCGGCGAGTGTGAGGTCGTAGCCGAGGTCGGCCAGGCGCCGCGCGACCTCGGCGCCGATCCCGCGCGAGCCGCCGGTGATCAGGGCGCATCGTCGATTCGTCATCGCAGCGCTGATCCCGCGCCGGGGGACGCCACGATCGTCGAGCGGCAACGATCGACCAGCACACCGGCACGCAGGGGAGCCGGGCGCACGTGCGACAGTCCCCCACCGAACTTCCCCTCATCGGGCGGTGTTCGAATCACGTCGACGATGACAGCGAACATCTTTGACTCTCCTCGCGCGTCGTCGCCGACGGTCGGCGACAACGTCCGCAAGTTAATCATGATTCTCTTCGAATCGGAACGGTTCTTGTGCGCCGAAAGCGAGACGCATCGTCGAGTTTACGGCACTATGTTATTACCTGTTCCCAGCTGGAGACCTGTCGCCACGGGGCGAATCGCCGCTCGCCCGCAGATCGGCCATGGTGACGCGGCGATTTCGGCCCGCCGCGCTCGGCATGTGCCTCTTACGGCGGTGTTCGCGAATCGACATCGGTTACAGACGACGAGATTCTGCACGCGACGGCCTAGGCGAGCGATCCAGTAATCCTCGAGCCCTTCCGGCTAAGTTACCGACCATACTTCAAGTGATGATCGGAGCAGTGGGTCGCCGGTTCGACCGCCCTCCCGCGTGCGCGCCCCCGCCGAAAGGTCAGGGATTACACAGGTCAGAGCCTTCTTTCGAGAGATCCGTACCGTGTCACGCCTGTCGAATCCGCGTGACTGCACGGCGCAGGTCCGCAGAACGTGGACACCGCGCAGACTGTCTGTTAAGTTACTGCACATTCTAGGCCGTCCCGGCGAGGCACATCGAGTGCTCCCGAGCTGGCCTGGAGGTCTGATTGTGCTCAATGAGGAGTCATGTCATGGATAGTCTCAACAGGCGTAACGCGCTGAAGGCCGGCGGAATGCTCGGCGTCGCAGGCGCTATCGGATTGGGTGCGACCGCACGGGCCGATCCGTGGACGTGGTCGCCAGAAGGATCGATAGCCGGCTCCGGAGCCGGTGTCGACCCGTTGACGGTATGGGATCCCGAAGCCGACGAACTCGTCGCCGGACTCATCGATCGCGGCGAAGTCCCCAAGATCAACGAGCTGTTGCGGACCTGGACCAGGAACGGTCAGGCACTGCCTGCCGGTTTGCCCACGGAGTTGCGCAACTTCATGGAGTACGCCCGCCGACTGCCGCAGTGGACCGATCAAAGCAAGTTGGATACCGCGATCGCGTTCAACAAGAAGCGCGGACTGTATCTCGGCGTCCTCTACGGGTTCGCCAGCGGCATGATGAGCACCGTCATCCCGAAGGAAGCGCGGTCGGTCTACTACTCCAAGGGCGGCCACGACCTCAAAGACCGTATTACCAAGACCGCGAAACTCGGTTATGACATCGGTAGCGCGAATGCCTATACCCCTGACGGGGAGATGATCGTCACCTGCGTCAAAACCCGGCTGGTGCACGCGGCAGTGCGTCATCTGCTGCCGCAGTCCCCGCACTGGGTGAACTCCGCGGAGGAGAACATCCCGATCAGCCAGAACGACATCATGGTCACCTGGCACAGCCTGCCGACGACCGTGATGAAGCACCTCAACTCGTGGAAGGTGCCGATCCCGGCACACGAATCGGACGCTTTCCTGCACTCCTGGCAGGTCGCCGCGCACCTGCTGGGTGTCCGCGACGAATACATCCCCAAGTCATGGCCCGACGCCAATTCCCAAGCGACGCAGATCCTCGATCCCATCCTCGCGCCGACGCCGGAAGGCGCCAAGCTGGCCGATCGACTCCTCAGCCTGGGCGCCAACATCGATCTGTCGATTCTGAGCAAGCCGGTACTCGGCGCGTTCACTCGCTTCCTGCTCGGCGACAAGATCGCCGACGGGCTCGCGATTCCGAGGGAACCGGTCTGGGATCCCCTGCTCCAGGTCGCTTGGGGTCCGTTCATCGCCGTGCGCGAGGGCCTGCTCACCGTGGTCCCGCCGCTCGAGGATCCCTACTGGCTCCTCGACGAATTCCTGCGCAAGGCCGCCCTGATCTATCTGGCCGAACTGCGCCTGCCGATCAGCATCGAACTCCCGATGATGAACCGCGACATGAGCAAGCCGCCGCGCTGACCCGTCGGCGAAGTTCTCCCACGAACCCCATTTCCAGGGAGTTCCCACTCCCCAGCAAGGAGCATGAAATGCGCAACACCCTTCGTATCGCCGCAGCCTCGGTCGCAGTAGCCGGCCTCGTCGGAGCCGCGGCGGGCACGGCAGTAGCCGCACCCTCGACAGGCTCATCGGGAGCCGATGCCGGCTCGGCCGCGGCGAACTCGGCCGCAGTGCTGGCCGGGCAAGGTGACATCATCGGATTGATCGTCCTGCTCGGCGTCACTCCGTTTCAGATCCTGACCGGTGGCATCTGTGATGTGGCGACATTGACAGGTTCGGCGAGCCCGTGCACGCCGGGAGCCAAGCACTACTGAAAGGCTCTTGTCTCGAATTGTCGCGACGGCGGACCCATCGTCGTCGCGACAACGGGGGATATCCGAAATGCGCGACAGTGCAGTCGAACGCACAGATTCAATGCCTTGGACGCCGAAACCGGTAGCTGCGTCCGGAGTTCGCGAGGTGCTCGACTACTTCGGGAAGTGCCCGTCGTGCGGCTATCCGGCGCGGGCCAGTACGCACACCGTCTATTACAGCGACGGATCGACCACCGCGATGGTAAGCGGCATGTGCGAGTCACCCTGCGGTTGGTCCGGACCGGTCGCCCTCACCACGATGACTGATCGCCGCCGGTTCGATCAGCAGGATTGACGGCACACCGACGACGTGATGCCGCAGAAACCGGTTCGGCGCATCGGGCGTGAGCACCACACCCGATGCGCCGAATCAGTTGCCTCCCACCATGATCTGGTCCCCTTCTCAGGTGGGCAGCCTTCTCGGCCACGCCTTACGCCTTCCGAGACGCGCAGGCAATGTTGCCCGATGTCGCGGCACCGCAATGTAGTCGGACTACGCTGACCGCCATTGCCGCCCATCGATGCATTGAGGGGATCAAGCGTGACCAGCAGCGAATTCGCGTACACCGGGTGCGACAACCTGGAGGCGATGACCGAAGCGGTCAACTACAACAAGTTTCTGATCGACTGCGTAGATAAACATGTCACGTCGCCAGATCTGCGCCTACTCGACTTCGGCGCTGGTAGAGGCACCTATGCCGATATGTTGGCCGAGCGTGGGATCATCCCGGATTGTCTCGAACCCGACGCCGAGTTGCAGAAATTGCTGCTGTCGAAGGGCTACAAGGTCGTCGATTGCGAGGCCGAGCCGTCCGAATCCGAACTGTACAGTCTCATCTATTCTTTCAACGTTTTCGAGCACATCAAGAACGACCAGGAAGCGTCGGAACACCTCACCTCGCTGTTGCGGCCGGGAGGGACGCTCGTGATCTATGTGCCGGCGCTCGAGATGCTGTTCACGTCCATGGACACGAAGGTCGGGCACTACCGTCGTTACCGCCGGACCCAGCTCAATCGCATACTGCGCAACGCCGGGCTGGAGATCGTGGAGTCGCGTTACTGCGACCCGATCGGCTTTTTCGCCACCTTGGCGTACAAATTCGCGGGCAGCGACGACGGCACGATCAACACGCGGGCGCTGAAGCTCTACGACCGGGTGGTGTTTCCGCTCAGCAAGCTCCTTCAGGTCGTCACCGGCAAGCTCTTCGGAAAGAACATCCTGGTCGTCGCCACGAAGGCCTGACCGTCGCCCTCGTCGCCCCGGCAGTGGCGACGAGGGTCGACGCGGTCGGCTTCAGTTGGTCCGGCTGCCGAGCGACTGCGCCAGGAAAGGCCAGGAGGATCGCAGGTCGTCTTCCCAATATCCCCACGAGTGTGTGCCGACGGGACGCTCGTCCAACGTGACCGGAATGTTCAACTCGCGCAGTCGGTTGGCGAGGTTCACGGTGCAGAAGTGCACTGCCGCTTCGATGGGGCCGCCGAACGCGATCTGAACGGGGAGCGGGATCCTGCCGTCCTGGACACGGGGGTCGGCCGGTGTGTCGTGGGGTGCGCCGGGGATGCCGGTGCCGGTGCTCAGATAGACCTCGGTGCCTCGTAGTCCTTCCGCGTTGACGAGCGGATCATTGGCTCGCCACAGCGGGCCGTTGCGCGGTCCCCACATGTTCTCGATGCTCTGGCCGCCGCCCCAGTTCTCCACCGTGATCCGGACGAATTCCTGGCCGATGGGGTCCGACGTCTGCGCGCACCCGCTGTAGGAGGCCACGCTGTTCCAGAAGCCGGGCTTGGCGATCGCCAGATTCAGCACCGATGTGCCGCTCATCGACACACCGACCACGGTGCGGTTTCCGTCGGCGCGAAGGAACCCCTCGATGACCGAGGGCAACTCTTCGTTGAGGAATGTCTGCCATTTGTTGCGACCGAGCACGGCGTCGTCGCGCACCCAGTCGGTGTAGTAGGAGCTGGCGCCCCCGACCGGGGTCACGACGTTGACGTCCTTGTCTCGAAGGAAGCTCACGGCGTCGGTCTGCGCGTCCCAGCCGCTCTGATTCGGGCCGCCTTGGGAGCCGTTGAGCAGGTACATCGTCGGCCGCGGGTTCGCGGTGTCGGCGGCCCGGATGACCTGCAACGGGATCGGTTTGTCCATCGCCGGAGAGAAGACGGTCACCAGTTGGCGCCTGTCGTCGATGTCGACCGCCGAGACCACACGCGCGGCGTCGGGCGCGGCGACCGCGACATTCGCGGGCAGCGCCAGACCTGCCAGGGTCAGCGCGCTCACCAACGCCGCGTGCACCCTCGCCGTACGGATCGATCGCCGTGTTCTTCTCACTGACAAAACCTCTCGTCTACCGGGTGCACTGTCGAGGCAGTGCGGGTCACCCCACGGTCGACGTGAGGCATGTAGAGAGGTTCGGGCTGCCCCGGCCCGCGGTTTGGTGGAGGGCGGAAATTCTGCCGATTCGGGTACGGCGGTCAGCGGCTGAGGAACTCCTCGATCGCGGGCCAGGTCGTGTCTGCGGCCGACACCATGCCCAGGTGACCGCCACTGACCTCGACGAACTCCACCTCGGCGGCGTTGGGCAGCACCTCGAGGCCGCGGCGCACCGAGGCGGCGGGCACCACCACATCGCTGCGGCTGCCTGCCAGCAATACCCGGCAGGTGACCTTCGACAGCTCGATCACCAGGTCCGACCGCAATCGGATCGACCCGGTCGCGAGTTCGTTGCGCAGCACCAGGCTGCGGTAGATCTGCCAGTACGAGCGGCCGGGGTAGCCGGGCATGGTGGCCATGAACCGGTCGGTCGCCTCCATCTTGGCCAGCGCCTCGGTGTCGAAGGCATTGCGGGCCAGGTAAATCGGTTTGGCGAGCTCGCGGTCGAAGGCCTGGATCCGGAACCCCAGCCGCACAAATTCCTGCGGGATGCCGCCCATGACCTTGGTCGCCACGGCCATCTCCCGACCACCGGTGACCTTGGCGACCAGGCGCAGCGGGATCAGGAACGCGGTGCGGGCCTGGTCGATCGGTGCGGCCAGGCAGGTGATCGAGGCGATCGGCAGGTCGGCATGGGAGGCCGCCGTCAGCAGGGCCAGCACACCGCCCAGCGACCAGCCGATGATGTCCACGCCGCGGCCGTCGTGTTCTTCGGAGACGCGCGAGATCGCCTCGGGCAGGATGTCATCGGTCCAGTCCTCGAGGCCGAGATCGCGATCGGCATAACCGAATTCGCCGTAGTCGATGACGTAGGGCTGCCTGCCCTGGTCGAGCAGATAGCGCACCAGACTCTGCCCCGGACGCAGGTCGAAGCACGCCGTGGTCACCGCGAGCGGCGGCACGAGCAGCACCGGATTGCCCTTCGCCGACGTGGCGCGGTCGTAGCGCTTCAGGTGGCGGTGCGCCCCGTCGTACACCGTCGTCGACGGCGCGGGGCGGTAGGACTCGAGTCCACCACCGAACGACACCGACCACACATTGCGCACCGCGCGCGGCAGCTCGGCAACGATCCCCATCGGTAAACCCCTTACCTCACCAGTCACTGCCTGCCGGCAGACCCACAATTTCCATATCTTACCAGTGAGTAAGTTATTGCTTCATGCTGCGCGATGGGCCCTGCTCGTCGTGCGTTCCGTGCCGTAACCGGCCGTCGAGGCCGTGATGGGCCGCCCGAACAGGACCCGCAGCGCGGCGAGCGCGAGGGCGACCAGACCCCGACGACCCGCGGGGAGCGCGAGCACACTGCGCACCGTGCGGGTTCGCGACGGCGTCACCGCTACTCCGGCGAATCGGTCGTCGAGCCAGTTCAGGCTCAACGGTGTCGACAGCGGAAGCAGGGTGAGGTGTTCGCTGGCCCGGTCACGCAGGTAGGTCACGTGCGCGCCGTGCTCGCGATAGCGCTGCACGAGTGCGTCGATATCGGCCACCGAGATGATCTGGTCGTGCACGGCCTGCACGACCAGCAGCGGCACCGCGGGCGCCCGGTCGCCGAGCGTGAGATCGGCGAAGACGGCCAGCATCGCCTCCATCGCGAGGAGCTCGGCGATGGGGGTACCGCTGTGCCGGTCGACGTTGTAGCGAGCCAGCCGCACTACCGCGGCGGCGGTCGTCGACTGGGCGGCCCTGTCGAGCACCGCGCGACCTTCGTCGCTGAAATGGGTGGTGACGAGCTCCTCGAACGCCGGATACACCCGGCGCAGCGCGGCGACGACGAGTGTCGGCAGTCCGGCGTGCAGGCCGCCGTTGAGTCGATGGAAGGTCGAGACCAGATCGCCCACCGGGGAACCGAGCACCGCACCGACGATGTCGAGTTCGGGGGCGTAGGTCGGCGCCATTTCCGCGGCCCATGCCGTGGCCAGCCCGCCGCCGGAGTAGCCCCACAGGCCGACCTGCGCCGACGGGTCGAGCCCGCCGGGTTCGAAGGCCAACGCGGCACGGATGCCGTCGAGGGCGCGGTAGCCCGGTTCGCGTGGCGCTCCCCACGCGCCGAGCATGCCCTCGTGATCCGGGATCGAGATCGCCCAGCCCTTGGACAGCGCGTCGACGAAACACAGGAGTTCCACGTGCGCGAACGTGCCGATGGCGCGGGAGCCGCGCTGCAACGAATAGGAGGGAAAGGCGCGCGGCGAGATGGCGTCGATCGCGCACTGGAAAGACAGCAGGGGCGCACCGGGTGCGACACCGCCGACCGGCGCCACCACGGTGGTGACGGATGCCTCGGGCACGCCGTTGAGATCGGTCGTGCGGTACAGCAGCTGCCACGCCTCGACCTTCAGCCCGATCAGACCGAACGCGGCGAGTTCGACCGGTCGCGAACGCAGGATCGTGCCCTCGGCGAGGCTCTCGAATCCGGGCCGGGGCGCGAAGAACGGATCCTTGTCCGGGAGCACGGCCTTCGTGGGCGCCGGCCAGCTTTCGGGCCTCATGCGAGCCTGCGCGCGGGCTCGCTGCGGTAGCGCGATACCGGTCCGTCGATGCCGAGCAGCTGCCACACCCGTTTGGCGACCGGGTTCATCAGGCCGATGTCGGTGGCCAGCGCGCGCACATCGGTGAACACGTCACGCTTGATGTGTCGGGATCCGGGGCTGCGCCAGTACGCGTCTCGCATCACCTCGTCGGGGATGCCGAACTTGTCGACGAACTGCTTCGGCGGGGTCGCGATCATCGCCAGCATCACCCGCATCGTGATCGGGAAGGCCACCGACAGCACGGTTTTCGATACCGGGTTCATCGAAGGCACGTTGCGGTGCAGATACTCGTGCGCGAACGAGATGTGCCTGGCCTCCTCGGCCACGTGGATCTCCATCACCCGATGGACCATCGGATGCAGGTCGGTGCCGCTGCGCAACAGCGCCTTCTGCAGATGATCGATCGGCTCCTCGCCACCGAGGACCATCGTGAAGAAGAACCCGGGAAAGAACTTCACCGCGGGCGAGATGACCAAGGCGAGTGTGCGATCGACAGGGCCCATCCCCACCACATCGCGATAGCCGATGCGATTGATCATCTCCTGGAACATCATCGTGTGGTTGCACTCTTCGGCGGCCTCGTGCGTGACGTAGCGGAATTCCGGGTCACCGTTGGGTACCGAGGTCAGGTACTGCATCAGCCCGCGGATCAGCAACTGCTCGAAGTCGATGCCGACCTTGGCGATCCCGGCCTGGCGCCACAGACCCATCGCTATCTGCCGTTCGACCGGCTGCGCCTTGTACCAGGGGTGACGGCCCAGTGGGTCTTCCTCGGGCATGATCCAGCGCGGGTCGTCGGAGTGCACGGCGAACTCGGGCGAGTCCCAGTCGATATCGACGTAGGGATCGAAGTGTTTGGTCACCGAGCCTTCGGACAGGCTCTGCAGGACCTCGTGGTAGCTGGACAGCGTCATCGGTGTCTCCTCGGTACGATTCCACTACCCAGTTTAGTGGTACCAGCGGTACCACACAAGGGTTGACGCTACCGCGTGTTACATCTAATTCTCCGCCGTCAGTTCGGCGATCGACGTCTGCGGATCGAGGGTGACGCCGACCTCGCGCAGACTGGCGTCGATGATCGCCCAGATGGCAACCTGCAGGTAGGACGACAGTTCGGCGGCGTCCATCGGCTGCATCGACCGGCTCAGCCACCGGTTGACGCTGCCGTCGACGAAGCTGACCAGGCCGAAGGCCATCGGTTCGGCGACTGCCTCCGGCGCGGACTGTGCCCGCAATGCGCTCGCGAACACCTCGCGCACGGTCCCCGCGATGGCGATCTTGGTCCCGGACACGATCGGTGAGTTGTGATCCTTGCTGGCACCGGATCCGGCCCCGAGGAAGTAGTGCAGACGCGGGTTGGTCGCGATCCAGCCCACATAGGCGTCGACGGAACGTGCGATCGCCTCGGTGACGGTGCCCTCGGGATTCAGGGTGGGCGCGAGTACTGCCATCAAGTCGTCGATGATGCGGGTGCGCAGCTGTTCGTCGAGGTCTTGGCGGTCCTTGAACAGGCGGTACAGGACCGAGCGAGGGACGCCGGCGAGGTCGGCGATCTCCTGGACGCCGACCGAGGCGCCCTGCGACTGCACGGCCGCGAGGGCGGCGGCGAGGATCAGTTCACGGCGGTCGGCGCGGTGGCGGTCCCAGCGGCTGGCTCTACCGTCGGTGCGCTGTGCGGTCACTTTCCTCCTGTCTTTTTGGAGCGCTGGCGCGCTCGAGCGGGGCCCTTCGGGCCCCCGATCTTCCCTCCCTCCGGGTACTCCTTCGTCGCACCCTCCACTCAGTCCAGATCGGGGCGGGCCCCTCCGGAAAGAGACCCATCGGGTTTGCCGAGACCGGAGAGGCGGTTTACCGAATACAACGACGAACTGTAGTGCAGCGGGTCGGGCCCGGAGGGCACCGGTGAGCGGCGGGCGTCAGGCGATCGCCCCGGCGCGGCGCAGACGGTCGGTCTTGTCGTCGCTGTAGCCGAGCTCGCGCAATACCGCGCCGGTGTCGGCGCCGGTGGCGCTGCCAGGGCGCGGCACCGGTGCGGGGGTGCGCCCGAAACGGGGGGCGGGCGCCGGCTGTCTGATGCCGCCGACCTCGATGAAGGTGTCACGGGCTTTGTTGTGCGGGTGCTCGTGGGCGTGCCACGGCGACAGCACCGGTGACACGCAGGCATCCGAGTCCGCGAACACCGCGGCCCACTCGTCGCGCGACTTGGTGGCGAAGGCCTCGGCCAGCGCCGTGCGTAGTTCCTCGGCGCTGTCGAGGTCGTACTGCGCGGGCAACTCGGCCGACGCCAAGCCGAGCCGGTCGAGCAGTTCGGCGTAGAAGTGTGGCTCGACGGCGCCGACCGCGACATATCCGCCGTCGGCGCAGCGATAGGTGTCGTAGTAGGCGCCGCCGCCGTCGAGCAGGTTCTCGCCCCGTTCGCCTTCCCACAGGCCCGCGGCGTGCATGCCGTGCACGAACGCCGTCAACAGGGCCGCGCCGTCGACCATGGCGGCGTCGACCACCTGGCCGAGGCCCGATCGCGTCCGTTCCTGCAGCGCGGCGAGCACACCGACGACGAGCAGCATTCCGCCGCCGCCGAAGTCGCCGAGCAGGTTCACCGGCGGAGTCGGATTCTGTCCGGCCCGGCCGAGCAGATCCAGCGCGCCGGCGACACCGATGTAGTTGATGTCGTGACCGGCGGCGTCGGCCAGCGGTCCGTCCTGGCCCCACCCGGTCATCCGGCCGTAGATCAGTCCGGGATTGCGGGCGGCGCAGGCGTCGGGCCCGATGCCCATGCGTTCGGCCACGCCCGGCCGGAACCCTTCGACGAGAATGTCGGCGGTTTCGGCCAGGCGAAGCACGACCTCCCGGCCCTCGGTCGATTTCAGGTCCACCGCGATGGAGGCGCGGCCGCGGTCGAGCACACCCGACGGGGCGAGCAGCCCCGCCGAGTCACCGACCCGATCCACGCGGATCACCTCGGCGCCGAGATCGGCCAGCACCATGCACGCGAAGGGACCCGGTGCGAGACTGGCGATCTCGATCACCCGCAGACCGGCGAGGGGTCCGCTCGTCCGAGAGCCGGGAGTACTCACCCGTTCACCGCCGCGTCCCGTGGCAGGCCGAGCATCCGTTCACCGATGACATTGAGCTGGACCTCGGTGGTGCCGCCGTAGATGGTGGTGGCACGGCCCGCGATCAGCTGTTCCATCGCGTGGTCGCTGCGCTCACCGGGCACCGACACCACACCGGCGACGCCGAGTTCGGCGACGACGTACTCCGAAATCGCCTGTCCCAGCGCCATTCCCAGCAGTTTGCCGACGCTGGACGTGGTGGACACGTCGATGCCGGACAGCTGCTTGAGCACCACCCGCGAACTGATCACGTCCACCGCTCGGCTCTCTGCCATGAGTTCGCCGAGCCGGTAGCGCGCCACCGGCGAGAGGTCGCGGCCGATCGCGAAACGCAGCAGGTCGGTGTCGGTGGCGTAGGCCTCCATCTTCTGACTCAGCGCCACCCGCTCACCGGCCAGGGTCGTGCGGGCCACGTGCCAGCCGTCGTCGACCTCGCCGACCACGTTCTCGTCCGGAATGAACACCTCGTCGAGGAACACCTCGTTGAACAGTGCCGATCCGGTCATCTCCCGCAGCGGGCGCACCGTGATCCCGGGCGAGGACATATCGAGCACGAAGTAGGTGATGCCTTCGTGTTTGGGCTTGTCGGGGCTGGTGCGCGCGATCAGCATCGCCCAGTCGGAGAACTGCGCGACCGTGGTCCAGATCTTCTGTCCGCTCACCCGCCAGCCACCGTCGACCTTGGTGGCCTTGGTGGTCAGGCTCGCCAGATCCGAGCCCGCGCCCGGTTCGCTGAACAGCTGGCACCACACCAGTTCGCCGCGCAAGGTCGGCACAACCAGTTCTTGTTTCTGGCGGTCGTCCCCGTGCGGAACGATCGCACCGACCGCCCAGGTGCCCATCAGCAGCTGCGGCATCTGGATGCCGGAGGCCTTGATCTCCTGCGCGATCACCACCTGCTCGAGCGGGGACGCCGAGCGGCCGTAGGGGCGGGGCAGGTGCGGGAGGTTCCAGCCGCCGTCGCCGAGGGCGACGAGCTGGTCGTCCTCGTCGTCGATCGCCGCGATCTCGGCGAGTTCGGCCCGGACCGCGGCACGGATCTGTTCGGCCTCGGCGGGCAGTTCCAGTTCACTGGACAGGGTCAGCCCCGACAGCGCGTAACCGGCTACCGCCTCGGCACGTTCGTCGCGCGCACCGAGCAGGCCACGCAACGCCAGGGCCCGCCGGTAGTACAGGTGCGCGTCGTGTTCCCAGGTGAAGCCGATGCCGCCGTGCACCTGGATGCACTCCTGGGCGACCTGTACCGCGGCGTCGGGAATGATCAGCGCGGCGACGGCCGCCGCGTAGTCGGCGGTGTCGTCGTCGCGATCGAGGGCGTACGCGGCGTCCCACAGCACCGCGCGCGCCTTCTCCAGCGCGATGCCCATCTGGGCGCACTTGTGTTTGACACCCTGGAACTGACCGATCGGCCGACCGAACTGCACCCGGGTCTTGGCGTATTCCGACGCGGTCGACACACACCACGACATCACGCCGACCGCCTCGGCGCCGAGCACCACCGCGGCCACCGAACGCACGCGCGCCGATGTCACATCGAGGACCGCATCGAACGAGACCGCGACCGAATCCGCGTGTAGGCGAGCCGAACCACGCAGCACGTCGATGCTGTCCTGCGCGCTGATCGTCAGATCGATGTTCTCGAAGACGACCCACCGCTGTTCGCCGGCGACGGTGACCGGCGCGATGACAACATCGGCCGACAGTGCCCCGAGTACGCCATCGGCGGTTCCGCTGACGGTCAACGTGCCATCGGTCAGCGTTCCGGTGAGGTTCGAGGTCAAGGCCACCGCACCGGTGCGCGATCCGTCCGCCAGCCCGGCGAGCCGTGCGGAAGCCGATTCCGACGTGCCCTCGGCGCGGGTGCCGGACGCGGCGGCCAGCACCGCGCCGGCGAGAACCGTCGGGACGAACGGGCCGGTGTGCAGGCCACGCCCGAGTGGTTCGAGTGCGACGGCCAGGGTCAGCAGACCGGCCCCCTGACCGCCGAGGTCCTCGGCGATATGCAGGCTCAGCAGATCCTGGGCGACGAGCGCGTCCCAGTACGGCAGTACCTTGCCCGAGTCGGTGGACTCGACCGCGGCCCGCACGACATCGGCCGTGACGGTTCGCTCGACGAATCCGGCGACCGAGTCGGCGAGGGCCAGATGGTCCTCGCTGACGCCGACCCCGAGCTCATAACTGTTGCGCGCCATGGCTAGTTGGTCTCTTTCAGCTGGGCGGCCACCTCGTCGATGGTCCACGGTCCGTCGGTTTCCACGGTGCGCACGTCGTGCCAACCGGCCAGCTCGACGATCGCACCGCCTTGCACGGCGAACACCTTGCCGGTGAGCGCGCAGTCGGCCGCGGCGAGGTGGGCGACCAGCGGTGAGATGTTGGCCGGGGCGAACGCGTCGAACTCGCCCTCGGGCACCTCGGCGGCGAACAGCGCACCCATACCGGGAGTCGCGAGGGTCAGTCGGGTGCGTGCGATCGGGGCGATCGCGTTGACGCGCACGCCGTAGCGTTCGAGCTCGTCGGCGGCGACCAGCGTCAGCGCGGCGATGCCTGCCTTGGCCGCACCGTAGTTGCCCTGACCGGCATTGGGCATGAACGTGCCGGAGGCCGACGCGGTGTTGATCACCGAGGCCGACACCGGGGTACCGGCCTTGGACTGTGCCTTCCAGTACGCCGCGGCGTGATGCAGGGTGGCGGCGTGGCCCTTGAGGTGCACCGCGATGACCGAGTCCCACTGCGACTCGTCCATGCCCGCGATGAACGCGTCGCGCAGGATGCCCGCGTTGTTCACCACGATGTCGAGGGTTCCGTACTCGCTGATCGCCTGGTCGACCAGCGCTTTCGCGCCGTCCCAGGTGGCGATGTTGTCGGTGTTGGCGACCGCGGTTCCGCCGGCGGCGACGATCTCGTCGACCACCTGCTGGGCCGGGCCCGCGTCGGTGCCGGTGCCGTCGTTGGCGCCGCCGAGGTCATTGACCACGACCTTGGCGCCTTCGCGAGCGAACAGCAGCGCGTGTTCGCGGCCGATGCCGCGACCGGCACCGGTGATGACCGCGACGCGACCGTCGAGTTTTCCCATGAGTCTTGTCTCCTAGTTGATTTCGACGCGGCCGTCGGTGATCGCGATCTGGCCCGCGGCTTCGGTCTCGAAGGCGTAGGCCCGCACGCCGGGATCATCGGATTCGGTGGGCCAGAAGGTGCTGGTGATGTCCTGGCCGGGCAGCACCGGCTTGGCGAACCGCACGGCGAGCCTGCGCAGGCGCGCGGTGTCGCCGTCGGCGAGTTCGGTCAGCGCGGCCCACGAGGTGAACGCCATCGTGCACAGACCGTGGTTGATGATGCCGGGAAGCCCTGCCATGCGGGCGATCTCGTCGTCGAGGTGGATCGGCATCGGATCACCCGAGGCCGGGGAATAGCGGAAGGTCTGGTCCTCGTCGATATGGGCGGTGACCTTCGCGGCCGGTTCAGCGGCCCGGTCCTCGTCGGTGATCCGGTGTGCGGGGGCGAGTTCGCCTTCACCGGGACCCGCGTCGACCTTGCGGAAGAACGCGGTCATCCACTGCTCGTTGACGAGTTCGCCTGCCGCGTCCCTGGTCTCGGCGTAGACGACCACCGTCGAACCGTTGGGTCGGCCCACGTAGCCGATCGGCTTGGCCCGTACCACCAGCTCGTCACCGGCCCGGATCGGCCGATGGAAGAGGAAGTCCTGCTCGCCGTGGACCAGCTTCATCAGCAGCTCCACAGGCGCGACCGACAGCGCGGCCGGCGCCATCGAGGTGAAGACCGGCACCACCGCGAACACCGGCGGCGCGATCTCGCCCGACAGGTGCGCGGCGATCGGATCATTGGTCGCCGCGGCGTACTGCGCGATCCGCTCGGCGGTGACCGAGAATCGCTCCTCGTCGGTCCACTCCCCCAGGCCGGAGCCGTCGAAGACGACTCCGGCCGATTCCGAGGTGGTCATGCGGCCGAGCCGACGAGCGCGGTGAACTTCTCCATCGACTCCTTCAGATCGGCTTCGGCGTGCTTGGCCACGGCCTTGCCGATCGGGCCCACGATCATCGCGCCCTTGAAGCTCGCGTCGAACGCGGCCTCCGAGCCCGTCTCGGTGGCCTCCACCTTCAGCGCGAATTCGATGGTGACACCGGCCATTCCGGCGCCGGTGATGCGCAGGAACGAGTTCGGGACGACCTCGGCGACGGTCCACTCGATCTTGTTGGCCATGTTCATCACCGACACGACCTCGGTGAAACGCGAGCCCGCGGCGAGCTCGGCGGGCAGATCGCCGCGCCAGCCCTGGTGGATGGTCAGCCATTCCTCCCAGTTGGCGAGATCGCTGAGACGGGCCCACGCCAGCTCGGGGGCGACGGGAAGCGCGGTGGAAACGGATACTGATGCCATGGGGTTTCTCCTGGTGTGATTCGGTGGGGGAAGTTCAGCGAACGGCGGGACGGTAGGCGGTCACCACGACCGCGCCACCGAGACCGATGTTGTGTTGCAAGGCGATGCGCGCGTCCGCGACCTGACGGGCGTCGGCGTCGCCGCGCAGCTGCCAGGTGAGCTCGCTGCACTGGGCCAGCCCGGTCGCCCCGAGGGGATGGCCCTTGGAGATCAGACCGCCCGACGGGTTGACGACCCACTGGCCGCCATAGGTGGTGGCGTTGTCGTCGACGAGCCGACCACCCTCGCCCGGTGCGCACAGGCCGAGGGCCTCGTAGGTCAGCAGTTCGTTGGTGGAGAAGCAGTCGTGCAGTTCGATGACGTCGATGTCGGCGGGGCCGATCCCGGCCTGCTCGTAGACCTTGCGCGCCGCGGTGCGCGACATGTCGGCGCCGACGAGGTTGATCGCGCTGTTGGTGGAGAAGGTGGTCTGCAGGTCGGTGACCATGGCCTGCCCGACGATCTCGACCGCGCGGTCGGCCAGGTTGTGCCGGTCGACGAAGTCCTCGTTGGCCAGGATCACGGCGCCGGAGCCGTCGGAGGTCGGCGAGCACTGCAGCTTGGTGAGCGGACCGTAGATCTGCTTGGCGTCCAACACTTCTTCCAGGCTGTATTCCTTCTGGAACTGCGCGTACGGGTTGTTCACCGAGTGCTTGTGGTTCTTGACGCCGATCTTGGCGAACTGCTCGGCGGTGGTGCCGTAGAGCTCCATGTGCTCCTTGCCCGCGGCGCCGAACATGTACGGCGCGGGCGGCATGGCGAACTCCTGCAGTTCAGCCAGCGCCAGCAGGTGCTTCATCATCGGCTGCTCACGGTCGTCGTAGGTCGACCCGAGCGAGCCCTTCTGCATCTTCTCGAAGCCCAGTGCGAGCGTGCACTCGGCGAGGCCGCCGCGAATCGCCTGCGCCGCGAGGTAGAGCGCGGTCGATCCGGTGGAACAGTTGTTGTTGACGTTGATCACCGGAATGCCGGTGAGGCCCAGCTCGTAGACCGCGCGCTGGCCCGAGGTGGACTCGCCGTACACATAGCCGACGTAGGCCTGCTCGACCCGGTCGTAGTCGATACCGGCATCGGCGAGCGCCTTGGTCCCGGCCTCGCGGGCCATCTCCGGATAGTCCCACTCCAGCGAACCCGGCTTCTCGAACTTCGTCATGCCGACGCCGACGACGAACACCTTCTGTGTCATGTACGCACTCCCGTGTGCCGTGTGTCCCGGATACCTGAGACACGGTGTCCATGTAATTTATGTTGGACACGGCGTCCAGGTCAATACCCCGGGGAATACAGCTCGAACACGACAAGGGCCGCACCGGTGACGGTGCGGCCCTGGGGGGTCATATCGGCTGAGTCAGCTCTGCTGGCCGAAACGGCGTGGTTTCTTCGCGCCCATGATGTCGGTCCACCACGATTGCAGCGGGCTCGGTTCGGGCCAGTGGACGGTCGGGTCTTCTTCCTCGGGGTCGGCGGGTGTCATATCGGGCGGGTCGTCGTCGAGATCGCTGGTCATGCAGGGCTCTTCCTCGGATCGATCGACGGCGCCGCTGCGGCAGACGAGGGTAAGGAATGAGAGCCGGTGACTCGGGGCCGAGTGCGGCGACGACGCGTTGGTCGCCGCTGGTCACGGCCGACCTGTATGTGTTCAACCGTACACGGCGAGGGTAGACCGCCGGTATCAATTCACGAGCCCTACACCACAATGCGAGTCACGTTCTGCGGCAACCCCTTTGGTGCACTCGGCAATTCGCACTGCTAACGTGTCCGGCATCGCCGAAACGCCGGGCAGCGAGCCCGGAATCGACCGAACTCACGCGCGCGGTGCCGAATTGTGGTGCGGCGCAGCTCTCGTGAGGGCAGGGCGTCGGCGAGAAGTCTCGTCGGAGAGACCGGCGAGGACCCGGCCACCACGGCTCTTCGGTCGGTACAAACGACAAAGGAACCGATGACTCCGACGCTCGCGGTCTTCTTGTTCTCCCTAGCAACACTGGTCCTGCTCGGCGCGGTCGCTGTCGCGCTACAGGCCCTGCGCAACGAACGTCAGATCCGCGGCCGCCTGGTGGTGGCCGAGCGCGATCTCCACGCCAAAGACGCGGCGATGAAACAGATGTCGCTCGCCCACGCCGAGGAACTGCGTGCGCGAGAACACGAGACAGTACTGGCCGAGCGGGCGGCCGACGAGCGCACCGCGGCGCAGGTGGAGGCGGCACAGGAACAAACGCGCGCCCAGGTCTCCGCCGACGCGCGATCCGCCACCAGTAACGCGGTCCGCGCCTTCGGCACCACCGTGGTGAGTCTCGGCGCCGACGTCGGCCAGGTCGTGAGCAACGCGCTGCGGGAGAACCGCAACGACGAGGTCTACGCGACGCTGACCCGCATCGATCACACGGTCCAGCAGATGATCCGCCAGGCGCAGGCCTACGTCATCGTCTCCGGCGGGCTGCCCGGCAGGCGCTGGCCGCAGCAGACCGTCGGCGACGTGGTGGGCGGCGCCACCGGCCGCGTGCGCGACTATCTGCGCGTGCGCACGGGCAACTGCGATCTCGTGGTCATGAGCCGGGCGGTCGAACCGCTGGTGCACACGGTCGCGACCCTGCTCGACAACGCGCTGCGCTACTCGCCGCCGTCGTCGTTCGTCGACATCTCCTACCAGCAGGGCCACCACGGCGTCACCGTGATCATCGACGACGCGGGTGTGCGGATGAGCCGCGAACAGATGGAGGAGGCCCGCCAGGTGCTCTCGGGCGAGCGCCTCGTCGACATCAACGCGCTCGGCCCGTCCCCTCGGGTGGGGTTCCCCGGTGTCGCCGCGCTCGCGCGCCGCTACGGCTTCGCCGCCTATGTCGACGGGCCCAATATCTACGGCGGCACCAGAGCGATGGTGTTCGTTCCCGCCGCCCTGCTCGTCACGGCCACCGAGGCGCACCGCCCCAAGCATGCCGAGGCGCCCGAACCGGTAGCACCGCCGCCACCCGTTTCCGAGATCAGCGCGTCGGCGCCCGAGCTGGACGTGGCCGAGCTCGACCGCACCACCGGTGGGCTGCCCAAACGCACGCGCCGCACCGTCGCCCCGGCCGACGAGCGCGTCGACACCGGCGAGGTACTGGCCCGCCCTGAGCTCGCGGCGGCCTGGCACAGCGGCTCCAGACACGGTCGCGCCGCGGCCGCTCGCTCGACGAAAGGGCACGACAGCTGATGGGTACTCCGATCGTGAACAGCACCAACCGCCTCGCGTGGCTGCTGGACGACCTGGCTCTGGACGGCGTCCGCTTCGCGGTGTTGTTATCCGAGGACGGCCTACGCGTGGCGCACTCCGGCGACATCTCCACCGATGACGCGGAGCGTTTCGCGGCCGCCGCGTGCGGGCTGCGTTCGCTGGGCAAGGTGCTCGGCGAGTTCTGCGGTGGACTCGCGAACACAGTGCGCCAGAACATGACCGAGTACGACGAGGGCATGGTCCTGATCACGGCTGCGGGCGCGGGCACCCTGCTCGGGGTCGCCACGACCGGCGATGTGGATCTCGCGCTCATCGCCCATCGCATGAACGAGCTGGCCGCCAGGGTCGGCCACGAACTCGGCGCGTCGCCGAGGCACCGATCCTCGACTCAGGAGTACTCGCTGTGACACTGGATGTTTCGCCGGACTCGCGCAGCGGCCAGGATCGGGTGCCGCTGTACTCGCCGGAATTCGCGGCCGACCCGCAGAGCACCTACCGTGATATGCGGCAGCGCTTCGGTTCGCTGGTGCCGGTCGAGCTGGTGCCTGGGGTCCCGGCCACCCTGGTGATCGGCTACCGCACCGCGGTGCAGATTCTCAACGATCCCGACCATTTTCCCGCCGACCCGAAGATGTGGCAGCGCGACATCCCCGCCGACTGCCCGGTGCTTCCGATGATGCGCTACC
This sequence comes from Nocardia salmonicida, assembly GCF_036142455.1. Lineage (NCBI taxonomy): Bacteria > Bacillati > Actinomycetota > Actinomycetes > Mycobacteriales > Nocardiaceae > Nocardia > Nocardia salmonicida. The sequence goes on along the minus strand of NZ_CP108014.1, from coordinate 1,588,453 downwards.
GCCCCAACGCGATTCGCACCGCGGGCGCGGAGCACACGCGCCACCGGCAGGTCACCGTCGCGGGTCTGGCGGGAGTCGACCTGTACCAGCTGCATCGCACCGTCGAGCAGATCGCGATGCCGGTGATCAACTCCTTCTGCGCCGACGGCAGCGCGGATCTGTTGAGCCAGTATGCCTTTCCCGTCATCTTCGCCACCATCAACGCGATGCTCGGCGTCCCGGCCGACATCGGCGGGCGGGTGGCGACCGGGATGGGGCAGATGTTCGAGGGTGGCGACACCGCGGCCGCGGGCACGCAGATGATGGAAGACGCGCTCTACGACCTGGTGCGGCTCAAGCAGAGCGAACCCGGCGACGATGTGACGACCCGGTTGGTGCAGCATCCGCAGCGGCTCACCGACGAAGAGTTGATGAACCAGGTGCTCACGCTCTACGGCGCGGGGATCGAGCCGATGCTCAATCTCGTTCTCAATACGGTGCGGCTGATGCTCACCGATCAGCGTTTCGCGGGCAGCCTGCTCGGCGGCAGCCTGTCCACGCGCGACGCCCTCGACGAGGTGCTCTACACCGACCCGCCGATGGCAAATTTCTGCACCACGTATCCGCGTCAGCCGATCCTGGTCGACGATGTGTGGCTGCCCGCGCATCAGCCGGTCGTCATCAGCATGGCCGCGTGCAACAACGATCCCGCGATCGGGACCGGCGATTTCCTCGACAACCGCGCGCACCTGGCGTGGAGCACCGGCCCGCACGGCTGCCCGGCGAAGTCCCCGGCCTACCTGATCGCCCAGGAGGCCATCGACCAGCTCCTCGACGCGTTGCCGGAACTCGAGCTGGCGGTCCCGGCGGAGGAATTGGTCTGGCGGCCAGGGCCTTTCCACCGGGCGTTGGCCGGCCTGCCGGTGGTGTTTCCGAGCACCGCACCCCTGGTGGTACCCGGCCTCTGATCGCCGTGCTCGGCCGACCGAACGGGTCGGCCGAGCACGTTGAGACGCTATCCGCCGTGGACGTAGGCGGGCAGGTGGCGGTGACCGTTGGAGATGAAGCTGGGCACCGTGCCGAGGTCGGCCACGGGAGCGGCCAGTCGGAGGTCGGTGAACCGTTCGAACAGGGCGGGCAGCGACACCAGCGCCTCCAAGCGGGCCAGCGGCGCACCGAGGCAGTGATGCGCCCCGTAGCCGAATGCCATGTGCGACTGCTTTTCTCGCGTGGGGTCGAACTCGTCGGCGGTGTCGCCGTGCAGCTTCGGATCGCGCGCGGCACCGGCGTAGCTCGCCAGAATCGGGTCACCCTTGGCGATCTGCACACCGTCGATGTCGATATCCTCCACCGCGAAGCGCAACGGCAGGTGCGCGACCGGCGACTCGAATCGCAGCGTCTCCTCGACCAGATCGGGCCAGGTGATCGTGCCCGCGCGCAGGCCCTCGAGCACATCGGGCCGGGTGAGCAGCGCAGTGATGGCCTGGTCGAGCAGGTTCACGGTGGTCTCGTGACCCGCCGAGATCACCAGCAGCAGCGTGCCGACGAGCTCTTCCTCGGTGAGCTGGCCCTCGTCCTCGTCTCGCTGGACGATCAGCAGGCTGGTGATGTCGTCGCCGGGCTGCTCGCGCCGCAGCGCCACCAGTTCACCGAGGATCCGGTACATCTCCATGTAGTTGGCCTGTGACTGCTCCGGGGTGAGCGTGGTGTCGAAGATGCCGTCGACGCACGTGCGCAGGCCCGGGTTCAGCGACTCGGGCACGCCCATCAGTTCCGAGATCACCTGGATCGGCAGCGGGTAGGCGAACTGCTCGCGCAGGTCCACTGTCTGACCGGCCGGGGTCCGCGCCAACTCGTCGAGCAGTTCGTTGGTGATGCGCTCGACCTGTGCGCGCATGGCCTCGGTGCGCCGCGCGGTGAAGGCCGGCGCCACCAGCTTGCGCAGCCTTCGGTGCTCGGTGCCGTAGGCGGTGAACATGTTCGGCGCCGAAACCCACAGGTACAGCGGCCAATCCGGGGGGATCTCACCGGCGACGAAGGCGGGCCAGTGCCGGCTGGCGTCCTTGGACACCCGCGGATCGACGAGCAGCTTCTCCAGCAGCGCGGCATCGGTGATCGACCATGCCTGCACCCCGCCGGGCAACTCGACCCTGGCGGCGGGACCGTGGGCCCTGATCTCGACGAGCTCGCCCTGAATGTCTTGCCCAGTCGGATCCATTACGACCCGATTCGTCACCGTTTCCACTGCGAAACCTCTCGATCACCCGGTGCCCCGCGGACCCCGGTTCTCCGCGATCGCAACGAAACATCTTGCTGGACTAGACCTTACGGTCCGTTAGCGATGCTACCGGCCGAACGTGTCCGTCGCAGTGAACATGTGAAATGCCAGGCACGCGGTGAGATCGGAGTTATCGTCGCCATTGGAGGGGATACCCAGCGACCTGCGGCGGGGTCACTTGGGCACGAGCACCCCGGTCAGATCGGCTTCCCGGATGGGGGTGTCCGGGTTGGCCTGCGCCCCGCACATGAGATCGATGGCGGCGACGGACAGGTCGATCTGGCTCGCATCCGGCTTCGCGTCCTCACCACGCTCCTGTTCGAGGAACTTGGTCACCGTTGTCCGCCTGTCGTCCGAGCTCTGGGCGGTGTACTCGCTACAGGGGGTATCGCCGCCCTTGTTGATCGCCTTCTCCACCTGGTCACACCCGGTGCCGAGCAGGGTGATCGCGGCCGCGGTGAGCACGGTGGCCACAGCATTTCTGCGCAGTGTCGTCATGTGACGGCTTTACCCGATTTCCGCCGATGAACGCAGCCGAGGGGTTCGGCGGATTGGACCGACCGTTACGGCATGAATCTTGTACTGTCGCAAACAGATCAGATGCTATGTCGCTGGTGGTTCTCCCCTGGGTGGGGCGCGCCACCGTCAAAGTTGCAGAGGAGCAAGGTTATGGCCGACGTGCAGACACCCGTGATCAGGACCGACATCCCCCACTCCGCGCGGATCTGGAACTACTGGATGGGCGGGAAGGACCACTACGAGATCGACAAGATCGCCGGCGACGCGGGACTGGCGGTCGACCCCGACATCTCGACCATGGCCGTGCAGTCCCGACAGTTCCTGATCAGGACCGTCCGCTTTCTGGCGAAGGAACGCGGGATCAAGCAGTTCCTCGACATCGGCACGGGCCTGCCCACGATGCAGAACACCCACGAGGTCGCCCAGGGCGTCACCCCGGAGGCCAAGGTGGTCTACGTGGACAACGACCCACTGGTGCTCACCCACGCGCGCGCACTGCTCACCAGCACCACCGACGAAGGCGTCACCACCTACATCGACGCCGACTTCCACAATCCCGAACAGATCCTCGCCGACGCGCGCAACGTCCTGAACTTCAACGAGCCGATCGCCGTGATGTTCATGGGCGTGCTCGGACACGCTCAAACCTACGACGACCTGCTGCGCATCGTCCACACCGTCATCGGCGCGGTGCCGTCGGGCAGCCACCTGATCTATTGGGACGGCACCGACGACAGCCAGGCCTACGTCACCCTGTGCGAGAACTACACCGGCACCGGCGGCACACCGTACATCCCGCGCACGCAGGCCCAGGTCCGCGGCGTCTTCGACGGTCTGGAAGTAGTCGAACCGGGCGTCGTCTCGATCACCCAGTGGCGCCCGGAGACCACCGAGGTAGGCCAGGTCCTCCCGATCTCGGCCTACGGCGCGGTCGCCCGCAAACCCTGACGCACGCCGTGGACGGCAGCGGTCACCGCTGCCGTGCAAGCACAGCACTACGCCCCGTTCGTACTCGAACGGGGCGTCGACGTTGTTCAAGGTAATACGGAGCGGCGGTTCACCTGCGGATTCGGACGACTCCACGGGAGCAGATAAGGTGCTACAGGGAGTTACAGCTAGTTTTCTCCCGCCGCCTCGACGTTCCGGAGAATTACATGGGCACCCTGTCGGTTGCACTACGCAACGTGGTCGCGCTCTTCAGTGACGGTGTCGAGCCGTACGCGCCGACGCCGTCGGACATCGTCTACGACCAGCCGCACCGCAGGCTGCTGCGCTACCGCCGCTCCACCCCCGCCACCGGCGATCCCGTACTGCTCGTGCCACCGCTGGCGGTGACGATTTCCTGCTACGACATGCGGCCCAGCCAAAGCCTGGTGCGATTCCTGCTCGAGCTGGGGCGCGAGGTCTATGTACTCGACTACGGCGAGATCACCTACGCGGACCGCGATCTCGGCTTCGAGGAGTGGGTCGACGACATCGTGCCGACGGCGATCGAGGCGGTCAGCGCGGACAACGAGCACTCCCCCGTCGAGCTGATCGGCTGGTCGTTCGGCGGCACCATCAGCGTGCTCACCGCCGCCGGGCACGCCGACCTGCCGATCGGGTCGGTCACGGCGGTGGGAACCCCGTTCGATCAGCGCCGCAACGGTCAGATCTCGTTGGCCCGCAGGCTCGGACAGCTCACCGGCGGACGCGAGGTCACCCTGCCCGTGCGCGTGGCCGGTGGCGTCCCGAAGTACGGGGTGCGCGCCGGTTTCCGGATCCAGTCGATCGACCGCGAGCTCACCAAGCCCTGGTACATCGCCCGCAATATCGCCGACACCGAAGCGCTGGCCCGTATGCAATCGGTGGATCGGTTCATGGACACCATGCCCGGCTATCCGGGCCGGTTCTATCGCCAGGCCTACCGGCAGTTGATCATCCGCAACGAAATGTTCAAGGGCACCGTGCATCTGGGCCCGCAGCGCGCGATCGATCTGACCGGACTCACCGCGCCGACGCAGCTGATCGGCGGCACCAAGGACGCGCTGGCCTCGTCGGCGTCCGTCGCGGCGGGCACCGGGGTCCTCTCCGGCGCGGCGGAGGTTCGCTTCACCGAGGTGCCGGGAAGCCATCTCGGCATCATCGCCGGGCCGACCGCCCGCGACACCACCTGGGCGACGATCGCGGAATTCCTCAACAGCGCACGGCTGTCCGCCCGGACACCGTCGCCCACCCACTGACCGAACGACCGACGAACCGGGGTCGAGCAGCCGCGCCCCCGTTCATCGGGACGGATCACCTACGGCGCGGACATCACGCGCTGCGCATGGCTCGGTAGACGGCCGAGCCGACGAAGGCACCGAGGTCATCGGGATTCCACTCGTCCTGGTTGGCGAACAGGGTTCGGACCGCACTTTCGGCGGCCGAGACCCACAACTCCACCAGCGCGGGCAGCTTGCGCTCGGCGTCGTCGATTCCCCAGGCCTGCAAGGTCGGACGCAGCAACGCCGTGCAGCGCTCGACCGCCAGGCGTCGACCTCGTCCGAAGGAACCGGCGACCGCGGGGTCGGGGTTGCCGTAGATCAGCCGCCAGGCGTCGGGCCGCTCGGCCGCCTTGTTGAGCAGAGTACGGAAACCCTCGACGAACACCGTCTCGTCGGCATCGGTCGCGCGCGGCGGCAGCACGTCGAGGACCCCGGAGATCAGATAGCTCTCCTCGCGCCGGATCAACGCGTCGATCAGCTCGACCCGGTCAGGGAAACACGCGTAGATCACCGGGCGAGTGACCTTCATATAGTCGGCGACCGCGCCCATCGTGACCGCGGCGACGCCGTCGTCGGCGGCGATGGCCAGCGCTGCGTCGAGTACCTGTGGTCTGCGCCGCTCGGGGCCGAGGTGCGCGGCCCGCCCTCGCCGCTGCACTGCCGTCTCGCTCGCCATGCGGCCACAATAGCAACCCACCCGGCGTTCCTACACCGATGTACGAAAATGCTACAGTGGCGAATGAAGCGTCCGACCGTGCAGGACGCCCCGCAGGAGGAGCGACGATGCCCCAGGATTTCTTCAACCCGAACACCGCCGACTTCGCGCAGTTCGATCCGGACACGCGCAGGCTGTTGCGCGCGATGGTCGACTGGTTCGAGACTCGCGGCAAGACTCAACTGCTCGATGACGATCGGTCCCGTGTCTGGCCTGCGGAGTTCCTCGATTTCGCGAAGAAGGAGCGCCTGTTCGCCACCTTCCTCACCCCGGCGGCCGAGGCGGGCGGTGACCCGAACAAGCGCTGGGACACCGCGCGCAACGCCATGCTGAGCCAGATCTTCGGCTTCTACGGCATGACCTACTGGTACGTCTGGCAGGTCACCATCCTCGGCCTCGGCCCGATCTGGCAGAGCAGCAACAGCGCGGCCAAGAAGAAGGCGGCGGCCCAGCTCGAATCCGGCGAGATCTTCGCGTTCGGGCTGTCGGAGAAGGAACACGGCGCCGACGTGTACTCCACCGACATGATCGTCGACCCGCAGCCCGACGGTGGCTACACCGCGACCGGCGGCAAGTACTACATCGGCAACGGCAACCTGGCCTCGATGGTCTCGGTCTTCGGCCGTCGGTCGGACAAGCCGATCATCGACAGCGCCGCGGCGTTGCGGGGCAAGCCGACCCAGGAGGATTACGAGGGGTATCTCTTCTTTGTCGCCGACTCCCAGCACGACGCGTACAAGCTGCGCAAGAATGTCGTCAACAGCCAGATCTATGTCGCGGCGTTCGATCTCGAGAACTACCCCGTCGCCGAGGAGGACATCCTCCACCGCGGCGAGGACGCGTTCCACGCGGCGATGAACACGGTCAACGTCGGCAAGTTCAACCTCGGCTTCGGCGCGGTCGGCGCGTGTGAGCACTCCTTCTACGAGGCGATCGACCACGCCGAGAACCGGATTCTGTTCGGGCACAGGGTCACCGAGTTCCCGCAGGTTCGCGCGCTGATCACCGATTCCTACGCGCGCATCGCCGCGATGAAGCTCTACAGCGCACGCGCGGTGGACTACATGCGTTCGGCATCGCCGGACGATCGTCGCTACCTGCTGTTCAACGCCATCGAGAAGATGTCGGTGACCCGGCAGGGCCAGCGCGTCATCGAAGACCTCGCCGACGTGATCGCCGCGCGCGGGTTCGAGAACGACATGTACTTCCCGGTCGCGATGACGGCCATGTTCGGCCTCCCGCGACTCGAGGGCACCGTCCACGTCAACATGGCGCTGTCACTGAAGTTCATGGCCAACTACATGTTCCACCCCGCCGATGCCGGCCTGGCCGCGATGCAGTCGCTGCCGGGCGCCGCGGTGGCATCCAAGGGGGCCACCCGCGCGGTCGCCGGTGCGCTGACCTGGTCCAGTCGCAAGATCACCCCGCGTCTCGGCGCGGTCGTGAAGCCGCTGCGAGCCGAATTCGCCAGTGCCGCCTACGCTCCGGTGCCGTCGCGCCACGACACCGCCGACGACGAGTTCCTGTTCCGGCAGGGCCCCAGCAGCGGCCTGGGTCGCATCCGCTTCGCCGACTGGCGCCCGGTCTTCGAGAGCTTCGGCGACATTCCGAACGTGGCGGTGTTCCTCGAGCAGGTACTGGCGCTGCAGGCTCTGCTGGCGGTGGCCTCACCGACGTCGTCGCAGCAGCAGGACGTGGACTTCCTGTTCGCGTTCGGTGAGCTGTTCACCGCCGTGCCCTACGCGCAGTTGGTGCTGGAGCAAGCGGTCATCGACGGCACCGATCCGGCGGTGATCGATCAGATCTTCGACGGCTTCGTGCGCGCCTTCTCCGCCAACGCGCTCAACCTGCACAACAAGCCGACCGCCACCCCCACTCAGCAGCGCCGGGCCCTCGACCTGGTGCGACGGCCGGTCTTCGACCAGGCTCGTTTCGAGCGTGTACTCGGCACAGCGCGCGCGCTGGCCGGAACGTACGAGATGAAGGCCTGACCCGGCAACCGGAGTCAGTCGGGCGGCGGCGCGGTTTCGGTGATGGTGGCCAGCGTCGCCGCCACCGACATATCGGGCTTGATGACCACGCCCTTCTCCCGGAGAAAGCCGTCGAACAACTGGACGACGGCATTGGTCGTCCGATCGACGAACAATGCCGTCGGTTCCGGCAGCGGGACAGGATCGGTGTCGAGCCAGAGATCGGTGACGGCCATGACGAAACCGACGATGCCGCGCAGCAGATGATCGATACCGTCGGTATCGAGCGCGACCGAGGACAGCACACTGCGGCTGCGCTCGGCGAGATCGTGCGAGAGGCGACGACCGATGTCCAACGGCCGAGCGGACGGGTCGGCGCTCGACACGCTCTGGGTGAGCACCAGAAAACGGAACACATCGGGATGCTCGGCGATGACCCCGGCGTAGGCGGTGAGGAACCGATGGATCGTGGCCCGTGGCGGCTGCATGATCAGCGAAAGATCCGGCGCGACGGCGGCGTAGACCTGCGCGACGAGCCAATCCGACACCGCGCCGTCGAGTTCGGATTTGTCGGCGAACATCCGGTACAGACGCGGTTTGGCCACGCCCATCTCCCTGGCCAACGTTTCCATGCTCACCTGGGGTCCGTCGCGGTCGATGCACCGCACCGCACCCGCGATGACTTGTTCGCGGGTGAGCAACCGTACTGGCGACCGGCGCACCGGCCTCGACGATGTAGTCACTGTTCTCCCTGATCCGCCCTTCGCGTACGGCCAGGATAGCGGCGTGCGGCAACGGCTCCGCCGCCCTGTCACGGGCAGTCTCGGCGGTCTTGTTGACAGCGGGCCGCGAGATCCTCAAGATATTCCCGATACCCCGCGTACCGCATATCGGTACCGTCGGTACTATCGATTGTGCGCGGAGCAACGAAGCCCCGTGCGGAAGGAGTCTCGTATGACGCGCGAAACCGGCACCGACAGTCCCGGGGCAGCGTCATCCAGATCGCATCTGGTGCGCAACGGCGACATATCGCTCGCTGTCTACGAATTCGGTCCCGAAGACGGCATTCCGGTGGTCCTGGTCCACGGGTGGCCCGATACCCATCATCTGTGGGACGGCGTCGTGCCGCTGCTGTCGGGCAAATATCGCGTGATCTCCTACGACACTCGCGGGTACGGCCGATCCAGCGCGCCGACCGAGGTATCGGCCTACGAGCTGAACCGACTCGCGACCGACTTCTTCGCCGTGGTGGAGGCCGTCAGCCCCACCGAACCCGTGCACGTCGTGGCCCACGACTGGGGCTCGGTCCAGGTCTGGGAAGCGGTGTGCGAGCCGGGCGCGGACCAGTACGTGGCGTCGTTCACCTCGATCTCGGGCCCGAACCTCGACCACCTGGCCACCTGGATGCGTCGTGGCGTGCTGTCGGGTACCCCGCGCGGCATCTGGGGCACGCTCAGCCAGTGCCTGTCCTCGGCCTACACGACCTTCTTCATGCTGCCGATCCTGCCGGGCCTGTTCTTCCGGCTCGTGGGCACCGAGAAGAGCTGGAAGTTGTTCCTCCGCGTGATCGAGGGCACCCCCGCCGAGCAGATCTCACTGGCGCCGACCCTGAAACAGGACATGATCTCGGGGCTGCGCTTCTACAAGGCCAACATCATCGCCCGCATGTTCGGACCACGGGAACGACGCACCACCGTTCCGGTGCAGTTGCTCGTGAACACCCGTGACATCGCCGTGCGCCCCGCGGGCTACGACGACACCGCGAAATGGGCCGATCAGGTCGTGCGCCATGACCTGTCGCGCGGGCACTGGCTGCCCTACTCCGACCCCGCCGCGATCGCCGGATACGCCGACGCGTTCATCCAGGCTCAGCCCAAGTAACGACGAATGAGAGAAAAGCCAATGCTCGATTTCGACATCGTCATTACCGACGGTCGCTGGTTCGACGGCACCGGAGCCGCGTCCGCACAGCGCACTATCGGCATCCGCAACGGCATCGTCGAGGCCGTCTCGGTGGACCCGCTGCCGATCGGCGCCGATACCGAGGTGATCGACGCCGCGGGCAAATGGGTGCTGCCCGGCTTCGTCGACGTCCACACCCACTACGACGCCGAAATGCTGATCAAGCCCGAATTATCGGAGTCGCTGCGCCACGGCGTCACCACCGTCGTCGTCGGCAATTGCTCGCTGTCGACGGTCCTTGCCTCCAACGCCGACTGCGCGGATCTGTTCAGTCGCGTCGAGGCCGTGCCCCGCGACGCGGTCCACGGTGCCCTCGACAAGCACCGCACCTGGTCGGATCCGGGCGAGTACGCCAAGGCGCTCGACGCGCTGCCGTTGGGCCCCAACGTCGCCGCGTTCCTCGGACACTCCGATCTGCGCACGCATGTGCTCGGGCTCGGCCGCGCGGTCACCCGCGATACCAAACCCACCGCCGCCGAGATCGAGCAGATGACCACCCTGCTCGACGCGGCGGTCGACGCCGGGTTCCTCGGGCTGTCGTCGATGACGAACAAGCTCGACAAGATCGACGGCGACGAATACCGGTCGCGGTCGCTGCCGTCGACTTACACCCGCGGCAAAGAGGTGCGCGCGCTCAACAAGGTGTTGCGCAAGCGGGACCGGGTGCTGCAGAGCGCCCCGACGGTCAGTCTGAGCCCCAACATCGCCAAGTTCTTCCTCGCCAGCGCCGGCATCGGCCGACCCCGGCTGCGCACCTCGCTGCTGTCGGCGGCCGACTCCAAGGCCTATCCGCCGCTGGTGTGGTTCATGCTCTACGCCGCGCCGCTGCTGAATCGCTTCGCCCGCACCAACTTTCGGTGGCAGCATCTGCCCGTGCCGTTCACCGTCTACGCCGACGGTATCGACCTGGTGGTGTTCGAGGAGTTCGGCGCCGGCGCCGCGGCCCTGCACCTCAAAGACCAGGTCGAACGCAACGAGCTGCTCCAGAGCGAGCCGTACCGTCGCTGGTTCCGCAAGCAGTACGACAACAAGTTCACCCCCCGCATCTGGCATCGCAATTTCTTCGACGCCGAGATCATCGCCTGCCCCGACGAGTCGGTGGTCGGCAAGTCGATCGGCCAGGTCGGCAAGGACCGTGGCCTGCACCCGGTCGACGCCTACCTCGACATGGTTGTCGAATACGGCCCGGCGCTGCGGTGGCGCACGACGATCGCCAACGATCGCCCCGACTACCTGAACAAGCTCGCCGCGAGCCCGGGCGTGCAGATGGGATTCGGCGACGCGGGCGCGCACCTGCGCAACATGTCGTTCTACAACTTCCCGCTGCGTCTGCTCGAAAGAGTGCTGCGCGCCCAGGAATCCGGCAAGCCCTTCCTGAGCACCGAACGTGCCGTCCACCGCCTCACCGGCGAGCTCGCCGACTGGTATCAGATCGACGCCGGTCACCTGCGCGAAGGCGGTCGAGCCGACCTGGTCGTCATCGACCCGGCCGGACTCGACGAGCAGGTACACCAGCTCCACGAAGCGCCGCTGCCCGAATTCGGCCTGGACCGGATGGTCAACCGCAACGACCGCGCCGTCGTCGCGACCGTCGTCAACGGCCGCCGCGTTTTCGGCGCGGGCGAAGTAGCACCCGGTATCGGCACGGACTGGGGAACCGGGCGGTTCCTGCGCGCAGGACATGCCGACTCCGCTCCCCTCGCACAGGAGACCCGATGAAACTTTCGAACCGTCGTGCGGCCAAGACCCCGCGCACACCTGATGTCGCCTTACAGGCACGCAATGTGAAGTTCGACTGGACCTCGGCACCATTGCACTGGATGCCGTCCGAACCGATCGCCTCGCACGTGGTGAACTCGCTGAACCTGCTGCTGCCCGAGGGCGAGCGGATGTTCTGCGCCACCTACCGCGACGCACTCCCCTACGTGCGGGACGCGAAGGTACGCGAGGCGATGCTCGGGTTCATCGGCCAGGAGTCGATGCACGCCGAAACCCACGCCAAGGTGCTCGATCAGGTTTTCGCCGCCCACCACATCGACACCGCGCCCTACACCCGCCAGATGGAGTACGTCTTCCGCAACTCGCTCGGCGCGCGCGAGGGCAGCCCGCAAGCGGCCCAGACCCGCCTGGTCGAACGGTTGACATTCATCGCCAGTCTCGAGCACTTCTTCGCCTGGCTCGGTGACTGGATCCTCAACGCCGACTTGGAATCCCACGGCGCCGAGCCACGCGTGCTCGACCTGTTCCGCTGGCACGGCGCCGAGGAAGTCGAGCATCGCAGCGTCGCCCACGATGTCGCGATCTACTTCGGGGCCGGGTACATCCGGCGGGCGGGGATCATGCTGCTCGTCATCCCGATCCTGCTCAGCTTGCTCGTGCGCGGCACGAAGTACCTGGTCAATCAGGATCCGGAGCTGCCGAATATCGGCTACCCGCGGCTGATCTGGAAGATTCTGGGAGCGATGTGGCGCGGCGCGCTGCCCGGCATTCCGGCCCTGCTGATCAGTGCCGGGTCCACGTTCAACCCGCGCTACGACCCGGCGAATGTCGGTTCCACCGAACAGGCGATCGCCTATCTGGCCAAGTCACCGGCAGCCAGGGCGGCGGACCGGTGACCGTCTACCCCGCACCCACGGTGATCCCGCCGGATCTGTACGGCAAACACGAGCACGACCCGACGACCAGAGTGCTCGACACGGTCGCCAACCTGCGCGTGCGCTGGTCGACATTGATCAACCGCCGCCCCCTGCTCACCAGGGCCGACGACGCCCGCTTCCCGGTGGTCGTCACCGACCGGGCGCTGGTGGCCGAGGACCAGGCCGTCATCACTCTGGGGCTGGGCGCACCCGATGGCGCTCAGCTGCCCCGGTGGGCGCCGGGCGCGCACATCGACATCCAGCTCCCGTCCGGGCGGCTGCGGCAGTACTCGTTGTGTGGCGACCCGGCCGAAACCGCGGAGTACCGCATCGCGGTGCGCCGCATCCCGCACGGCGGCGGCGGGTCGATCGAGATCCACGACGAGCTGCCGGTCGGCACCGCGGTGGTGATCCGCGGGCCGCGCAACGCGTTCCCGTTCGCACCTCCTGGTCGTGGCTCGTCGGCGAAACGCCTGCATTTCGTCGCGGGCGGCATCGGCATCACCCCGATCCTGGCGATGGCGCGGGCCGCCGACCGGCTCGGCATCGCCTGGACCCTGGTCTATTGCGGGCGAAGCCGCGACACCCTGCCCTTCCTCGACGAGCTCGCCGAACTTCGCGGACACGTGGTGGTGCGCACCGATGACGAGCACGGAACACCCAGTGCTACAGATCTTCTCGACGGCGTCGACCACGACACGGCGATCTACTGCTGTGGACCCACTCCGATGACAGCCGTCTTGGTCGCCGCTGTGCGCACGATGCCCGGCATCGAGTTCCACTCCGAAAGGTTTTCTCCCGCACCGGTTGTCGACGGCACCGCGTTCGAGGTGGAGTTGACGAGCACGGGTGAGGTCATCGCCGTCGGCGCGGACCAGACCATGCTCGACGCACTACTGGCGGTGCGCCCCGACCAGCCCTACTCGTGCCGCCAGGGCTTCTGTCGCACCTGCGTCGTCCGCGTCACCGACGGCACACCCGACCACCGCGACGGCGCGCTGACCCCCGAGGAACACGCCGCCGGAGTGACGCTGGCCTGCGTCTCCCGCTGCGCGGGAAAGCGCCTGGTTCTCGACCTCTGAGCCCGAGCGTAGTTTTTCCCGTCTCATCCCCCACGGGGGCAATCGGCATCGAAGAACACCACTGTACGCGTAGTGTGCGACGTGCAATACCGTTCGCACACAAGGAGTTTCCGTGGCGTCCTCACTGATGAAGCGCTTGTTCGCGCTGTTCGGCGCGTCCTGCGCAGCCCTACTACTCGCGGTACCGGCGGCCGCGCCCGGCCATGCCGACCGGGCAGTTCTCGAAAGCCCGGCCGACGAATGCCCGACACCGCCGAACTACCCCGGCAACATCGGGTTCGAAGGTCGGCACTACCGCGTTCACGTCCCGTCAGGCGTGCCGGCGGGGGCACCGCTCGTGGTCGCCATCCACGGTGGTTACGACTCGCCCGAAAGCGTCGAGGCGGCGTGGGGGTGGAACGCCCTCGCCGATCAGCACAAGTTCATCGTCGTCTACCCCCGGGGTACCAAGAAGGAGTGCAAGACGGACGGCTCCCCTGGTTGGGGCTGGAACGCCGATGCGGCCGACGTCACGCATATCAAGAACGTCGTCAACGCGGTCGCCACGCAGTACGGGGTGAACCGCGATCGGGTCCATCTCACCGGCCACTCCAACGGTGGCCAGATGGCCTCGCGCGCGGCCTGTACCGCACCGGAGGTGTTCGCCTCGGGCGCCGTGTACGCACCCGCGCCCCCGCCGACCGGCTGCAATCCCGCCCGCGCGGTCTCGTGGGGGGTGTTCGCCTCGGCGAGCGATCCCATCGTCCTCGAGCCCATCGCCTACGGCCACGTCATGTACTGGAGCTGGGAAAACCGTCCGTGCCAGAACGAGCAGCCCGGCGGCGGCACCGACGTCAAGGATTCCAGGCACTGGGACTGCGAGTCCGGCACAGAGGTGCTGTGGCGGGTCTACAACGGCGGCAGCCATACCTGGCCGACGGGCGCGCGGCGCACCGAGATGATGAACCGGATGTGGCAACTGTTCCAGGACAACCCGCGCCCGTAGCGCCCCCGGTGCAAGGGCTGGTCGCCGCGCCCCGGCTCAGCCGACCAGCCCTTCCGGGTCGACCAGCAACCGCTTGAGCACCTTGCCGGTCTCGCCGCGCGGCAGCGCGTTGAGGAAGGTGACATCGCGCGGGACAGAGAAGCGGCTGAGGCGGTTTCGGACGTAGGTGCGCACCATGTCCGAGTCGAGCCCCGAGCCCTCGTTCTTGACCAGGAACGCGGCCAGTCGCTGGCCGAATTCGCGGTCCGGCACGCCGACCACCGCGACATCGGTGACCTGCGGCAGATACGCCAACGCTTCCTCGACCGGTCGAGGGAAGACGTTCTCGCCGCCGGAGATGATCATCTCGTCGTCGCGCCCCGCCACGAACAATCTGCCTTCGGCGTCGAGGTAACCGAGATCGCCGGTATCCATCATGCCGTCGGATTCCTCGGGCGGTGCGTCGCTGACGTAGCCGTCGAAGAGCATGTGGTTGCCGACGAAGATCCGTCCGACCACGCCGATCGGCACTGCTTTGTGCTCGGCATCGAGGATCGCGATCTTGGTACCCAGTGGCGGGCGTCCTGCCGTAGTGGGCGCGGCGCGCAGGTCGTCGGGCCCGGCCACGCTGGCCCAGGAGACCTCCGTGGAACCGTAGAGGTTGTAGAGGACATCGCCGTAGTCGTCGAGGAACCGGTCGACGGTGACCGCAGTCAGTGGTGCGCCGCAGCTGATCACATGCTGCAGGCTGCTCAGGTCGTACCGCTCGCGCACCTCGGCGGGCAGGTCGACCAGTCGCTGCACCATGGTGGGCACCGCGATGAGCGTGTTCACTCCGTGTTCGGTGATCCGGCGCAGGCAGTCTTCGGCGTCGAAGCCCTGCGTCAGCACCACCGTGGCCCGCACCGCGGTGCTCAATTGCAGCGCCGACAACCCCCAGGTGTGGAACAGCGGCGCCGGGATCATCATGGTGCTGCCCGCGTGGATCGGGATCAGCGACAGCAGCGCGACCAGGGTGTCGAAGCCCTTCGGGTGCGGGCGCCGCGCTCCCTTCGGGGTGCCGCTGGTGCCCGAGGTGAGCACGATCTGCCGTCCTGGCACCGTCGGGACGGGAAACTTCGAGTCGCGGGTCGCGATGAGGTCTTCGATCGTGATCCGCGTCGGGTCTGCGGGGGCGTCGTCGGTGAAGAAGCGCGGCAGATCGGTGTGCAGGTATTGCACGAGGTGAGCCAGATCGGTGTCGACGAACAACGCCGAAAGCCGGTGCCGCTGCACGATCTCCTCGATCCGCCGCCCCGAGAGTCCTGAGTTCAGCAGTGCGACGTCGACACCGAGCTTGCCCGCCGCGACCATGGATTCGACCATGCCGCAATGGTTTCCGGCCAGCAGGCCCACCGCGTCACCCGCACGCAGACCCACCTCGTACATCGCGCCCGCCAACGCGGTGGTCCGCTTGTCGGTTTCGGCGAAGCTGGCGGTGCTGGTGTCGTCGATCAGCGCGATCTGGTCCGGGCTGTGCGCGGCGCCTGCGGCGTATCCGCCCGCCAGATTGAATCCCCATCGGTACAGCGACCGCAACTGTCTGGCCGAGGTCAGCGGCGGCGACACCTGACCCGAGTTCACCCACCAGCGCACGAGTTCGGATTTTCGCCGGATCGGCGCCCGGTTGCCATTGGCCACCACCGAGGTGCGGGCTCCACCCACGACATCGGCCGCGCGACGCAGACCGTCCTTGACCCACCCGGTGATCACCGAGTTCGTGACACCGGCCAGCGTGGGGTGCAGCCGCGGCGCGGCGAAGACGGTGACGCTCACCCTCGTGCGCTGCTCGTCCCCGGTGAGCCGGATCATGGCGAAACTGCCGGATTCGGGATTGTGCAATTCGAAACTCTCGTACCAGCGCCCGATGGTCAGCACCAGGCCGGTGCGCCGCACGCCGACTGCCCTGTCCCCGATCCTGACCTCCCAGACGGTGCTCCCGTCGGGGTTCGACACCCGATCACAACCCCCGATCCCGGCCCACAACCGCGGGTAGCTCTGCGGCTCGAGTAATACATCCCACAGCGACCGGCGCGAGACGGAGAACTCCACGGAAACGTCGACGACATCACTCGGCATTGCTGCGCGCCTTCCTCGGCCCGGCCACATTGCCGGGTAGTGCCTGCTCGCCTCGGCCCCCGTGCCGTGACGGTGCCCGTCGTGAGGCACTGCACCAGAAGTCATCATCGGTCTGCCCGCGCGTGGGCGAACGAAATATCTACGGATTCTGGTGACCGAACGAACACAACCCCCGGTAACTGTGACCGATGCCAATATCTCCCAGCAGCCGCCGGACGAGGCATTCACCACGCGAACGGCACAATGGAGTCGATGAAACCTTGGCAGCGCGATCCCGGCACCGATGACAGCACCCTCGGCAACAGCGAAGGCGTCGGTATCGATGACCTGCGGGCCCTGCGGGAGCAATTCGTCGACTTCATGCTCGGCTACAAGTTCGCGATCGACGAGGTGACGACCAAGATCAACATCTTACGTGAGGACTTCAACAACACCCACGAGTACAACCCCATCGAGCATGTGGGATCGCGACTCAAGTCGCCCGAGAGTGTTCTCGAGAAGGTCCGTCGCAAGAATTACGCGATGAATCTGGCCGCGATCAGGGACAACGTGCTCGATATCGCCGGGGTCAGGGTGGTGTGCAGCTTCATCTCCGATATCGGCACGATCAGGGACATGCTGGCCGGTCAGGAAGACATCACGGTGATCGAGGAGCGCGACTACATCACCCACCGCAAGCCGAACGGCTACCAGAGCATGCACCTGATCGTCTCGATCCCGGTGTTCCGCTCCGACCGCACCGAGCGGATTCCGGTCGAGATCCAGATCCGCACGATCGCGATGGACTTCTGGGCCAGCCTCGAGCACAAGATCTACTACAAGTACCGCGGCGAGGTCCCCCCGAACTTGCGCACCGACCTCGCCCAGGCCGCCGAGGTCGCCACCCAGCTCGACGAGAAGATGGAAGCCCTCCACCGCCAGGTCGACCGCAGCGCACATCCGAAGCCGAAGCCGAGCACGGACTCACTCGACCTCAGCGTGCTGTACAACAGCCTCACCGGCGGCCACCCCGTCTACCTCCGCCCCACCGATCCACCGGCCTGACGCTGACAGGTGTGAACGACGCCCTGCCCACCCGCCCGATCCTGTTTAGTGCCCGGATTCCGCGGTACCGCCACACTGACATCGCCTGCTGGGCGCCAGAGCCAGGAAGGAGCCGAAGATGACTGACCGGACGCTGACAGGACAGCGCGTCGCGATCCTCGCCACCGACGGGGTGGAGCAGGTCGAACTCGTCCGACCCCGCGCGGCGGTGGAAGACGCGGGCGCCGTCACGACGCTGGTATCCCTCGCCTCCGGCACCATCCAGGCGATGAACCACGACGTCGACAAGGGTGACACCTTCACCGTCGACGAGCTGGTCGCCGACGTGAGCCCGGCCGACTTCGACGCGCTACTGCTCCCGGGCGGCACCACCAACCCCGACAAACTCCGCCAAGATCCCGCGGCGGTCCGCTTCGTCAAGGAATTCGTCGGCACCGGCAAACCGGTCGGCGTGATCTGTCACGGACCGTGGACGCTGGTCGAGGCCGACGCCGTGCGCGGCCGCACGCTCACCTCCTATCCCAGCGTGCGCACCGATATCCGCAATGCCGGTGGCACCGTTGTCGACGAGGAGGTCGTCGTCGACCGGGGCTTGGTCTCGAGTCGCAACCCCGACGATCTGCCCGCGTTCTGCGCCAAGATCGTCGAAGAGTTCGCCGAGGGACGCCACCCGGCCGCCACCTAGTCCTCGGCCGGGGCTGCCTCGATATCGAACTCACAACCACTGCGACCTCTGGGTATTTCCGCCATCCGCGCATCGGCGATTCCGCTACTGTCCGAGCAGGTTCATCTCGAACAGTGTGGCGCGAAAGGAATCCGGTGGCGCTCTCACGTCGGAAGTTGATCACCGCGGCCGCGGCGGGCGGCGCGATGGCCGCGCTCGGAATGCCCGCGGGGCGCGCCGAGGAGCGGGTGCTCGGTGCGGGCGATGTCGAGTCGCTGGCCTCGCGCGGGTACAACCGGCGGTTCCTGGCACGACCGGCGAAGATCTATGTGCCGACCAGCGCCGAAGAGGTTCGCCGCGCGGTCGCCGAGGCGGTGGGCGGAGACGGTGGGATCGCGGCCCGCTCGGGCGGGCACTGCTTCGACGATTTCGTCGACAACGCGCGGACCCGTTCGATCATCGACCTCGGCCGACTCGGCGCGGTGTACTGGGACGAGCACCACCGCGCGTTCTCCGTCGACGCGGGCGCCGATATCGGCACCGTCTACAACGCACTGCACCGCTGGGGCGTGACGGTGCCGGGTGGGATCTGCCTCGGCGTCGGGATGGGTGGTCATGTCTGCGGTGGCGGCTACGGTCCGTTGTCGCGGCGATTCGGGCTCGTGGCCGATCACCTGGCCGGGGTCGAAGTGGTCACCGTCGATGCCGACGGCACCGCGAAAGTGGTTGTGGCGACCGAAGACGGCCCCGACCGCGACCTGTGGTGGGCGCACACCGGTGGCGGCGGCGGCAATTTCGGTGTGGTGACCCGGTATCTGCTGCGATCTCCCGATTCCGACGGCGCGGACCCCAGGCGCGCACTGCCGAAACCACCGGTCAGCATGCTGAACGCGCGACTGATCCTGCCGATCACCACCGAGGATTCGTTCGTCCGGTTGCTCGGTAACTACCTCGGGTTCTTCGAACGCCACAGTGCGCCGGGTAATGAATTCGCCGGGCTCTACGCGCCGCTGATGATCAGGACGACCGGCACCGGCGCGGCGGAGATGCTGATCCTCTTCGATGCCGAAACACCGGACGCGCGAAAACGTTTCGATGAATTCGTCGCCACGGTGAGCGACGGGGTGTTCCCGCCGCCCATCCTGACTCCGGTCACACAGCTGTCCTACCCGGACACCGTGAACCAGGTGTACTACGCGAAGGGCGTCAACACCACACGGGTCAAAGTGAAAGCCGCCTATCTGCGTAAGGCGTACTCCCCCGAACAACTCCGAATCTTCTACCGCTACATCACCGATCTCGGCTTCCTCGGCGAATCCCAGCTCGAATTCCTGCCGTTCGGCGGCGCGATCAACGCCGTCGCCGCCGACGCTACGGCGATGCCCGCACGGGATTCGTTCATGAAGATGCTGATCCACGCGTCGTGGCGACTGCCCTTCGACGACGAACGGTATCTGCGTTGGGCGCGCGAGATGTATCGCGAGGTGCATGCCGATACCGGCGGTGTTCCGGTGCCGAACGCGGCCTACGGCGGCAGTTACATCAACTACCCGGACCCGGATCTGGCCGATGCCGCCTGGAACACCTCCGGCCTGCCGTGGCACGCCTTCTACTACGGTGACAACTATCGGCGGCTACTGCGAGTCAAAGCGGCGGTGGATCCGAGAAATGTTTTCCAGCACCGGCTTTCGATCGGCCGGCCGGACTGGTGATGACATTCACGTGAGCGCGAGCACCCGACACGGTCCGCCGGTGCCGCCCGCGTGTTTCGGTGCGCCGATGACGACCGTCGCGCCCTTCGGCGGGACCGCGGCGAGGTTGGCGAGCATCTCCACGCCGTAGCGACCGGCACCGAGAAAGGCTGTGTGCGCACCGTATTCGGGATCGGCACCGCAATCCAGGCTGAGCGTATCGACACCGGCGCCGACGATTCCGCAGCGCGCGACAAGGTATTCCGCGGCGTCGGCGGAGAACCCCGGTGCGTGGGGGGTTCCGCGTTCGTCGAGATTGAGGAAGGTCGACGGTCGGTCGATGCGGCGTTCCCACCCGGAGTACATCGCGACGAATGCCCGCTCCGGGAGGTCGCCGTGCTGTGATCGCCAGTTGTCGATATCGGCGACGGTCACCACCGCGTCGGCGTCGACGGCGGCCTTGGCGCTGATATCGATGACGACGAGCGGCGCGACGAGGTCGTCCACGACGAGGGCATCGGTCGTGGCGGCGCCGGGAATCCGGTGCGCGGGCGCGTCGAGATGGGTTCCGGTGTGCTCCCAGTACCCGAGCGCGAACTGCCCGAACCCACCCGATGCGTGCGTGGCCACCGGGACCATGACCAGCGGCGGATTACCCGGCCACACCGGCAGGTGCGGCGTCAGCGTGTGGGTGAGGTCGACAACGCCGGAGCGCGGCGCGGCAACGGCGGGCGCGGGGGCCACCGCCGCCAGTGCGGTGAGCCCGGCGAGGCCGAGCAGCGCCCGCCGACTCGGCTGCGGCGCGCTCTCGTGGGCGAGACGAACGATCTCGGGCGAACACATCGGACTCAAGATAGCCGAGCGAACCGGGTCCGGCGCCTGATCGGGGCCGATGCCGCGCTCCGGCTTTGTCGGCCGACCGGGCGGACCGCCGACGACGACACGCGACTACCTGTCGACGCGGCGATCGCCGCCATCGGCGGCGTCACGCAGCCGATTGTCCGTCGGAGCAAGGGCTCGGCGCAGGTTCGAGGGGCCGAGACCCTTGGACAAGCCGAGAATCATTGCGGCGCAACCGAGTCCGGAGAGGACGAGCCCGGTGGCGAAGAGCGTGGGATAACCGGCCAGTTCACCGACGACGCCCGCGGCCATCCCGGCCACACCCTGGACGACGACGATCGCGCACGCGAGCAGGGTGTAGTCGCTGCCCGCGTAGTCGGGTTCGGAGGCATCCATCATCAGCGCGAAGACGGCGACGGTGGCCGCACCACCGAAAACGTGCTCGGCGAGGCTCGCGGTGACGAGAAGTTCGAAACCACCAAGGCCGAGGGCGGCGAACAGGTACAGCGCGATGCTCGCGGTCTGGGTGACACCGCCGATCAGCAGGGCCTTGCGGCGACCGAAACGGTAGGCGAGCCAACCGCCGAGGGCCGCGCCCGCCAGTGCGCCCGCCGAGGAGAGCACGCCTTTGATCAGGGCGATCTCGCTGAGGTCGAGTCCGGCGTCGGACAGGAAGGGACCGGTGAGCGCGGCGGCCATCGAGTCACCGAATTTGAACGCGCCGATCAACGCGATGAAGGCGAGAACGCCGGGTCGACGCAATCTGGTCCACCAGGCGCCGAGCAGCTGTGCGGGCTTCGGACTCGGCAGCCGGTCCGCGACCGGCTCGCGCATCAGCCACACCGGCACCGTGGTGAGCACGATCACGGCCGCCATCGCCAGAAAGAGCGCCCGCCACCCGGCCAGCGCGTACAACCACAACAGGGCCCCACCGCCGACGATCATCCCGACCCGGTAGGCCCCGACCTGGATGCCGTTGCCCAGCCCGCGCTGACGCGGACCCAACAACCGCACGGCCGAACCGTCGGTGGCCACGTCCTGGGTCGCCGAGAGCAGATTCACCACCACGATGCCGACGAACAACCAGCGCAGCGAGGACGACAGATCCAGGCAGGCCAACACCATCGCGACCGCGGCCGACAGCAGTTGCAACACCAGCAGCCAGGTGCGCCGAGTGCCGTACCGATCGACATAGGGCGCCCAGAGGAACTTCAACGCCCAGGGCAGGTACAGCACACCCGAGGCGCTGATCACGACCAGCGAATAGCCCGATTCGCGCAGTACCACCGGCAGCGCCTGGGTGAAGAAGCCGAACGGCAACCCTTGCGCGAAGTACAGCGACGACAACAGAACCAGCGTGCCTGCCGTGATCACACCCGGTCGGGTGGTGGTGCTCATGGGCACATCGTCGCAGAGAGTTCGCCCCAGCACAGCGCACGGACTCGGCATGATCCGATGTCAGAGCATGGGCTGCGGACTGCGGATGTGCTCGAAGACCAGGCTGGTCTCGGTCGAGGCGAATTCGCGGGTCGCGCTGAGCTCCTGCGTCACGAACTCGCGCAGCGCGTCCGGCGAGGCCGCCGAGACCTGGATCAAGAAGTCGACCGTTCCGGCGAGGAAGTACACGTTCACCACACCCGGCAGTGCGGCGAGCTTGGCGCTGAGCTCACCGATGCGAGCCCGCGCCGCCGGTTGGACCTGGACCGAGATCATCGCCTGGATCGGCAGCCCCAGCGCCTCCGGGGCGATGTCGGTGTAGAAACCACGGATCGCACCGAGTTCGCGGAGCCTGCGTAGCCGCAGCGAGCAGGTCGACGCGGCGATGCCCACCCGCGCCGCCAGGACATTGTTGGGTACGCGCGCGTCCTCGGCGAGTTCGGCGAGGAGCCTGCGGTCGATGTCGTCCAGGTTCGTCGGGGACCCACGGAACAGTTGCACGGGTTGCGGTCGGTGTTGCTCTCGCGACGCCATCACCGCAGGATACTCAGCTTCGACGCCGAATTCCGTCGATTGTGCAGGTGTTATCGCCGATTACCGCACTAATTCTCGATGCTTGTAGCAGAACCCGATCATCCTGAAGGAGCAGCTCCCATGCGCGTCGGTGTCCCACAGGAAGTCAAGAACAACGAATTCCGCGTAGCGATCACACCGATCGGTGTGCACGAACTCGTGTCGAACGGTCATCACGTGGTCATCGAAGCGGGCGCCGGGCTGGGATCGTCGATTCCCGATTCGGAATACCTCGCGGCAGGAGCGCAGATCCTCACCGAAGCCGACGACGTCTGGGCCGAGGCGGATCTGGTGTTGAAGGTGAAAGAACCTGTCGCACAGGAGTATCACCGCCTGCGTGAAGGGCTGGTCCTGTTCACCTACCTCCATTTGGCGGCGGACCGGCCGTTGACCGAACAGTTACTGGCGCAGCGGGTTACGGCCATCGCCTACGAGACCGTGCAGTTGCCGTCCGGCGCGCTGCCGTTGCTGTATCCGATGTCGGAGGTCGCGGGCTGTCTGGCGCCGCAGGTGGGCGCGCACGCGCTGATGAAGCCTTATGGCGGTCGCGGGGTGTTGCTCGGCGGCGTCGGCGGCGTCGACCAGGCCAAGGTGGTCATCATCGGGGCCGGGGTCGCGGGACAGAACGCGGCCAATATCGCCTTGGGCATGGGCGCGCATGTGACGCTGCTCGACACCGACCTCGACAAACTGCGAATGTCGTTCTGGCGCTACAACAATCGCGTGCGCGGCTTGGCCTCGTCGAAGCTGGCGATCGCCGAGCAGGTCCGCGCCGCGGACATGGTGATCGGCGCCGTCCTGATCCCCGGCGCCGCGGCACCCAAGTTGGTGAGCAACGACCTGGTCGCGCAGATGAAACCGGGATCGGTGCTGGTCGATATCGCGGTCGACCAAGGCGGATGCTTCGAAGACACCCACCCGACCACCCACGCGGATCCGACCTATCCGGTCCACGCCTCGACGTTCTATTGCGTGGCGAACATGCCGGGCTCCGTGCCGCATACCTCGACCTACGCACTGACCAACGCGACCCTGCCCTATGTGGTGGCGCTGGCCGACGAGGGCTGGGAACGCGCCTGCGCGCAGGACCCGAGCCTGGCACTGGGCCTGAACACCCACGCGGGCAACGTCACCAACGCACCGGTCGCTGCCGCCCATGACCTCGTGACACAGGCCCGGTGAGGGCACAGGCGGCGGCGAATCAGTCCTGTCGCGGGCCGGGTATGTCGACCAGCTCGGCCAGCCGGGACCGATGAAGACCACCCGTGCCGAAGGCGATCTGGTCAGCTTTGGCCCGCTTGAGGTACAGGTGCGCCGGATGTTCCCAGGTCATACCCATACCGCCGTGTAACTGCACGGCTTCCTCGCCAGCGAATACCGCGAGATCGCCGCAGAACGCCTGGGCCACACCGGCCGCCACGGCGGCGTCGGCGTCGTCTGCGGCAAGGGTGGCCGCGGCGTATCGAGCAACCGCGTTGGCGGACTCGACCGCGGTGTAGAGATCGGCCAGCCGGTGCTTGATCGCCTGGAAGCCGCCGACCACCCGACCGAACTGGCGTCGCTCCTTCAAGTAGGCCACAGTCTCTTCGAGGCACCACCGGGCGAGGCCGTATTGCTCCGAAGCCAGCAGGGCGGTGCCCGCCTCGAGCGCGCGACGCACCGCGGCCTTTCCGTCGGCGACGACCTGCTCACCCGCGACGGCGGCGAAGGTGATGTCGGCCAACTGCCGAGTCATGTCGAGCGAGATCACCGGGCTGATGTCGACACGGTCGGCCGAAACGGCGTACACCGCAATGCCTTCGGGCCCGCTGACCGGAACCAACAGGACATCGGCCTCGAGCGCACCGGCCACGCTGGTGACGGTGCCGGTCAGGCCGTCCGACCCCAGGGACACCGTGGGAAACGTCCCGTCGGCCGACGTGGACAACGGTGTCACGAGCGCCGCGGTCAGCTCCCCCGCCGCCAACTGACCGAGCAGCGGACCGTCGGTGTCGAGCAGCAGGGTGGTCGCCACTACCGCACTCGTCAGGAACGGCACCGGCGCGACGAAGCGGCCGAGTTCCTCGAGCACGACCGCGGCCTCCCGTGCCGAGGCTCCCGCGCCGCCGCGGTCCTCGGGGACCAGCAGCCCGGCCAGACCGAGGTCGACGGCGATGCTCTTCCACAGGCTTTCGACCAGCGACCGGTCCCCGTCGTAGAGCGCCGTCACCGCGCCCGGATCACACTGTGCGGCGAGCACAGCGCGCACGACATTGCGCAGGTCGTCCTCGACCTCGGTGTAGAGCAGATCCAGCTCGGTCATCGGGCAACCTCGTTCCATGGTCGGTCCTTGTCGGTTCGCGACTCGGGTGGCAGGCCGAGAATCCGCTCGGACACGATGTTGCGCAGAATCTCGGAGGTGCCGCCTTCGATCGAGTTGCCCTTGGCCCGCAGGTAGCGGTAGCCCGCGTCGCGGGCGTTGAAATCGACCCGGTCGGGCCGCACCATGGTCCAGTCCGAGTAGCGCAGGCCCTCTTCGCCGAGGATCTCCAGTTCCAGGCCGGACAGCTGCTGGGCGACCCGGGCGAAGGTCAGCTTCATCGCCGCCCCTTCCGGACCCGGCCTGCCCTGAGCCAGCTTCTGTCGCAGCCGCATGCCGGTGATCCGGCCTACCTCGGCATCGACCCACAACCGCAACAGCCGGTCGTGCAACTCGGAGGTGCGCCGGTCGGGATGCGCGCGCCAGGTCTCGGTGACCACGCCGACGATCCCGGACTCGCGGTCACTGGCCCTGCCGCCGATCGCGACCCGCTCGGTATTGAGCGTCGCGTTGGCCACCCGCCACCCGTCACCTTCGCCACCGAGACGCTGGGCATCGGGAATGCGGACACCGGTGAGGAAGACCTCGTTGAACTCGGCCTCTCCGGTGATCTGACGCAGCGGCCTGACCTCCACGCCGGGATCGGTCATGTCGCACAGGAAGTACGTCATGCCGCGGTGCTTGGGCAGCCCGGTGTCGGTGCGGGCCAGCAGGATCGCGAACTGGGCGAGGTGCGCCCCCGAGGTCCACACCTTCTGCCCGTTCACGACCCAGTCCTCGCCGTCGCGGATCGCACGGGTGCTGACGTTGGCCAGGTCGGAGCCCGCGCCCGGCTCACTGAAGAGCTGGCACCAGATTTCCTCGCCGGTCCACAGCGGCCGCAGGAAGCGCCGCTTCTGCTCGTCGGTCCCGTAGGCCAGGATCGTCGGCGCCGCCATGCCGAGCCCGATGCCGTTGCCCTCGGGGTTGTTGTCGGGTGCGCCCGCCTCCGCGAAGGCGCGGTCCACCTCGAGTTGCCGGGCAGGCGCCAGACCCAGCCCACCGTGGCCGTGCGGGAAGTACACCCAGGCCAGTCCCGCGTCGTAGCGGGCGCGCAGGAACTCCAGGCGCTCGGTCGTGGCCGGATCATGGGCGGCGAGGAACTCCTCGATCGCCCGGGTCAGTTCGTCGACTGTCATCGTGCCTCCTGACTGTGCGGCTCGGCGCCGGCTGGAGCGATCTCGTCGGCCTCGAAACGTAGTGCGGCGAGGCCGGTTTCGAGCAGCGATTCGACCGAGGCGCCGATGGTCTCGAAGCCCTCGCCCACGGTCTGGCCGTGCAGGTAGCGGTAGTGCACGCCCTCGAGGATCGCGGCGAGCTTGAAGGCCGCCAGACCCAGGTAGAAGCCGAAACGCGACATGTCGCGGTCGCTGCGCGCGGTGTAGCGCGCGATGATCTCGGCTTCGGACAGGAACCCGGGCGCGAGGGAGGCGTCGGCCACATTCGTATTGCTCGAGGTCGCGGCGGCGAGGCGGCCGTAGACGACCATCAACGCCAGATCGGTGAGTGGGTCGCCGAGAGTGGCCATCTCCCAATCGATGACGGCAGCGAGTCGGTCATCGGCGTCGGTCAACACATTGTCGAGGCGGAAGTCGCCGTGCACGATCCCGACCGCCGACTCGGCGGGCACGTCGGCGGCAAGGCGCGCGTGGAGCTCGACGGCCGCGGGCAGGTCGCGGGTGTGCGAGGCGTCGAGCTGCTTGCGCCACCGGTTCACCTGGCGCGCGAGAAAACCCGTCGGGCGACCGAAGTCCGACAGGCCGACCGCTGCCGGATCGACAGCGTGCAACGCGGCGAGGGTGTCGATCAGACCGGTCGAGATCGCCCTGGTCCGTTCGGGTCCCAGCGCCGCCAGCTCCGCGGCGTTGCGATACGGCGTGCCCTCGACGCGCTCCATCACGTAGAACGGCGCGCCGAGAACATCGACGTCACCGCACAGCGCGTACATCTCGGGCACCGGGACGGCGGTCGGCCGCAGCGCCGCCATCACCCGGTATTCGCGCGCCATATCGTGCGCGGTCGCCAGCACATGGCCCAGCGGCGGACGACGAACGATCCACCGCCGGGTGCCATCGGTGACCTCGTAGGTCAGGTTCGACCTCCCACCCGCGATCAGCCGACCACTGATCGGCGCGTCGGCACCGGGGATCTCGGTCCGCGACCACGCCGCGAAGCGACCGAGATCGAGCCCGGGAAGATCGGTCCGGATGCCCATCACACCACCACGAGCGACACGGTCTCGACCACGCACACCGGCTTGTCGCCGCCCTCGCGCTCGACGGTGACCTGCGCGGTGACCAGGTGTCCGCCACCGCCGGGCTTCACCGAGAGCAACTCGACACCGGCGCGAACCTTCGAGTCGACCGGTACCGGCGCCGGGAACCGAAGCTTGTTGGCGCCGTAGTTGACACCCATGCGGACGCCCTCGATCCGATAGACCTGCCCGACCAGATCCGGGACAAGCGACAGCGTCAGATAGCCGTGCGCGATGGTCGTTCCGAACGGGCCGTCGGCCGCCTTCGCCGGATCGACATGAATCCATTGGTGATCGCCGGTCGCGTCCGCGAAGGTGTCGATCTGTGCCTGGGCCACGGTGTGCCACTCGGAGTAGCCGAGATGAGTGCCGACAGCCTCGGTCAGTTCGTCGATGCCGTGGAAGGTCTTCATGCCTTCGGCCCGCCCGCGACGTAGAGCACCTGTCCGGAGACGAAACCGGCGCCCTCGCTGACGAAGAACGACACCGCGTGCGCGATATCGTCGGGCACGCCGGTGCGCGCCACGGGGATCTCGGCCGCGGCCCCGGCCTTGAAGTCCTCGAACGGAACACCGACGCGCGCCGCCGTGGCCGCGGTCATCTCGGTCTCGATGAAACCGGGCGCGATCGCGTTCGCGGTGACGCCGAACTTGCCGAGCTCGAAGGCGAGGGTCTTGGTGAATCCCTGCAGCCCCGCCTTGGCGGCGGCGTAGTTGGCCTGTCCTCGGTTGCCGAGCGCCGAGGTGCTCGACAGGTTGACGATGCGTCCGAAACCGGCCTTGGTCATGTGCTTCTGGACCGCCCGGGTCATCAGGAACGACCCGCGCAGGTGCACGTTCATGACGATGTCCCAGTCGTCGGCGGTCATCTTGAAGATCAGGTTGTCGCGCAGGACGCCCGCGTTGTTGACCAGAACGGTGGGCGCGCCGAGTTCGGCGGTGACCCGCTCGACAGCGGCGTCGACGGCGGCCTCGTCGGCGACGTCGGCGCCGATCGCGATCGCCCGGCCACCGGCGGCCTCGATCTGGGCCACCACGGGTTTGCCCGCGGCCTCGTCGAGATCGATGACGGCGACGGCGAATCCGTCCGCGGCCAGACGGCGGGCCACGGCCGCGCCGATTCCTCGGGCGGCACCGGTGACGATCGCGGTGTTGGTGGTACTCATGGGAGTCACTCCTGTGTGTTCGGTGTGTGTTCGTCTGGGCGAGCGGATATTTCAGACGCCGCCGGTCAAGGTCATGCCGCCGTCGACGACCAGCAGCTGGCCGGTGATCCAGGCGGCATCGGCGGAGAGCAGGAACGTCACCGCGCTCGCGACGTCCTCTGGCACTCCGAGCCGCTTGAGCGGGTAGGTCTCGGCGAGTTCCTGCTCACGACCCTCGTAGAGCGCGGTGGCGAACTTCGTCTTCACCACGGCGGGCGCCACCGCGTTGACCCGGATGTTCGGGCCGAGCTCGACGGCCAATTCCTGGGTGATGTAGGTCAGCATCGCCTTGCTGGCACCGTAGAAGCCGATGCCCGGCGCGGGCCGTACGCCGGCGACCGAGGAGACGTTGACGACCGCGCCGCCGTGCTCGCCCATCCACGCCTTGTGCGCCTGCTGAGCCCACGACAACGCCGCGAGGCAGTTGACCTCGATGATCTTGCGGGCGGCCTGGAGATCCATCTCGATCATCGGCCCGTACACCGGATTGATTCCGGTGTTGTTCACCAGCAGATCGACGCTGCCGAACGCCGCGATCGCCCGACCGACCGCATCCGCCTGGTGCTCGATGTCGTCGGCGCGTCCGGCCACCCCGAGCGCGTGCTCGGCGCCGCCCAACTGCTCGACCGCGTCGTCGAGCGCGTCCTGTGTGCGTGCGGTGATCACGACCTTCGCCCCGTCGGCCACCAGGCGCTCGGCGATGCCGAAGCCGATGCCCCGGCTCGCCCCGGTGACGATCGCGGTCTTGCCCGCGAATCGGCCGGTCACGACAGACGCTCCAGCACCATCGCCATACCCTGGCCGCCGCCGACGCACATGGTCTCGAGGCCGAACTGCTTGTCGTGGTAGCGAAGTGAGTTGATCAGGGTGCTGGTGATCCGCGCGCCGGTCATGCCGAACGGGTGTCCCACCGCGATCGCGCCGCCGTTGATATTGACCTTGTCCTCGGGGATGCCGAGCTCGCGGGCCGAGCCGATCACCTGCACCGCGAAGGCCTCGTTGATCTCCACCAGGTCGATGTCGTCGACAGTGAGACCGGCGCGCAGCAGCGCCTTCTTCGACGCTTCGATCGGGCCCAGGCCCATGACCTCGGGCGACAACGCCGAGACTCCGGTGCTGACGACCCGGGCCAACGGGGTGAGGCCGAGCTCCTTGGCTCGCGTGTCGGACATGATCACCAGGGCGGCCGCGCCGTCGTTGAGGGCACAGCAGTTGCCCGCGGTGACGGTGCCATCGGGACGGAACACCGGCTTCAGCGCCGAGACCGCTTCCAGGGTGACCCCCGCGCGCGGACCGTCGTCGGTGCCGACAACCGTGCCGTCGGGCAATGTCACCGGTGTGATGTCGGTGGCCCAGAAGCCGTTGGCGATCGCCTTCTCCGCCAGGTTCTGCGACCGCACGCCGAAGGCGTCCTGTTCCGCGCGGGTGATCCCGGTGAACTGGGCGACGTTCTCCGCCGTCTGCCCCATCGCGATGTACACATCGGGAGCCAGTCCGTCGACGCGCGGATCACCCCAGGTCGAGCCGCCCGCGGCACGCTTCTCGGTGCGAGCCACGGCGTCGGCGAAGTAGGGATTCTGTGTGTCGGGCAGGCCGTCGGCATTGCCCTTGAAGTAGCGGCTCACTGTCTCGACACCGGCCGAGATGAAGACATCACCCTCGCCGGCCTTGATCGCGTGCAGCGCCATCCGGGTGGTCTGCAAGCTCGACGAACAGTAGCGGTTGACCGTCGTACCCGGGACGCCGTCGAGCCCCGCCAGCACCGAGACCACCCGGGCCATGTTGAAGCCCGACTCCCCCGCGGGCTGCCCGCAGCCGAGTACCAGGTCCTCGATCTCGGCGGGGTCAAGCGCCGGTACCTGTGCCAAGGCCGCCTGGACCATCTGAACAGTCAGATCATCGGGGCGCATGTCTTTGAGCGACCCCTTGCCTGCCCGGCCGATCGGGGAACGGGCGGCGGCGACGATCACGGCTTCCGGCATCGAATCTCCTCAATTAAGTAAGCGCTTGCTTAGTCAGCATGGTGCAACAGCCCGCCCACGGCCGTCAATACGCGCATCCTTGTAATCCACGTCACACCACCTGGTCCGAGGCGGGCGGTTCCGGGGCGAGATAATGACCCGGCGATGACCGACATGACAGAAGCCCGCTCCGATGCGACCCGCGCGCGTCTACTCGACGCGGCCATCGCCGCGTTCGCCGAGAAGGGCTTCAACGGCACCACCACGCGCGACATCGCCGCGGCTGCGGGCCTGAGCCCCGCCGCGGTGTACGTGCATCACAAATCGAAGGAAGAGCTGCTCTATCTGATCTCGCGGACCGGGCACGAGGAAACACTCGACCTCGTGCTGAAGGGGGTCCAGTCGTCCGACGAGCCGGCCACCGCGCTGCGAAATGTGGTGCACGCCTTCGCTGTTCACCACGCCAGAGGACACACCGGCGCCAGGATCGTGAACTACGAGCTGTCCGCGCTCACCCCCGAGCACTACGCCGAGATCCTCGACATCCGCCACCGGATCGACCGGGAGATTCGCGGACTCGTCGAGCGCGGCGTCGCGGCGGGCGTCTTCGACACCGCCAGTCCGCGGATGGCGGCGGTCGCCCTGCTCTCGCTGGGCATCGATATCGCCCGCTGGTACCGCGACGAGGGCGAATGGAGCCCCGAAGACATCGCCGCCGCCTATGCCGACATGGCGCTACGCATCGTCGGGGCGCACTGACCCGGCAAACCCCCGGGAGCTGTCGCGAATCAGCGATCCAGCGGGTTCAGCGTGATGGCGACCCGCATTCCCGAGCGCCAGAGCGTCGCGGCCGTCGAGCGCGGCCGGATGCGCGCCTCGTCGCGCATGGTCGCGGTGAACTCGGCGGCGAATCCGGCCCTGCCGTGGCGGGCATCGATGGCGGCGAGTTGACGCGAATCCAGTTGGTAGGCGCGTAAACCCGTGACGTCCAGATGGGCGGCGTCGTGCAGCAATGCCGCTTCCGCCCCATGATCACGCGGTGTCGCCGGGTCCATGTGGCGTGCGATAGCGGTGTGGACGCACTCACCCAGTTCGGGCGTGGCGCCGCGGTCGAGGACGAACGCGCGAGCACGCCGTGCGCCGAGCAGCGCGAAGCACCCCACCGTGGGATCGGCCGACTCCCCCACCGCGACATCGTGCAGCACGCAGGCGACATAGAGCGCCTCGGGGTCGGGCCGTAGGTTGTCCACCTGCGCCAAGGCCATGCCGAATTCCCAGCATCGCAAGCTGTGGGCGAGCAGCGCGGGCGTGAGTACCTGGGTGGCCTCGTCCAGGGCGGACCGGCACAGTCGCGAATCCGGCGGTACCGGCGCCGCCCACCCCGAGCCGTCCCCCTCGCGACGCAGCCCTCGGACCAAATGAGGCAAGGATGTGGCCTGTATGCCCAATGCCGAACCTACGGTGCGGATCTGCTGCATCAGACTCAATTCGCCGTCACGCATCGTGGTCATCTCCTACGTGGGAAAGCAGATCGGCTCGGGCGATGGCGAGCATGGCCGCCAGGGTTGATTCGTCGACGATCCTGCGCTGGAACAGCGAGTACGCCCCGTTCACCGTGGCCCACGAAACCATCACCAGCGCATAGGGTTCGACATCACAGCCCGCCAGTCGCACTGCGGCGGCGAAGGATTCGACCAAGCCGCCCAGCACGGCGTCGATGCGCACCTTCGCTTCGGTCGCCAGTTCGGATTCGCTGACGTCGATGTCGGTCAGCGCGAGAATTCGCAATGCGAGCGGATTCTCTCGATGGAAGGCGACGTAGCGGTCGCACACGGCGGCGACCTCGCCGCGTGGGGTCGATTCCGCGCCGATCGGCGCGGACATCGCCGCGGCGTGCAGGGTCGCTGTTCGCCAGGCCAGCGCGGCGTACACGTCGGCCTTGCCCTCGCGAAAATTGGCGTAGATCGAGCTCACCGCCACGTCGGCCTCGGCGGCGAGCATGTCGATGGTGGTGCCGCGGTAACCCTCTCGAAGGAACAAGACCTGCGCGGCATCGAGCACCGCGGTGTGGGTTCGCCGTTTGCGTCGGTCGGCAGGGGGTTCCAACGTCATATCAAATACCGTAGTCTGATTCCGATATCGTAGTCAACTTCCGATAGGACTCCCGATGACCCTCTCCCCGCAGCTCCCCCGCACCGGCAGCGAAGCCATGGCCCTGTTCCTGCCCCAATCACCCTTCGTCCGGCACATGGGCATCGAACTCGTCGACATCGAGGAGGGCTCGGCCCGTCTCCGGATGCCCTTCCGCGAAGAACTCGTCACGGTCGGCGACATGGTCCACGGCGGCGCCCTCGCAGGCTGCATCGATATCGGCATCATGGCCGCGGCCTGGGCCGGAGCTCGGCTCCCCGAGCAATTGCGCGGGGTGACCGTCTCGATGTCCATCGATTTCATCCAGCCGGCCAATGCCGAAAGCATCGACATCATCGGCACTCGCCTGCGCGCCGGGCGCCACCTCAGCACCTGCCGGGTCGACATCGTCGCCACCGACGGCGGTCGCCTCATCGCCGCGGGCGCGGGCACATACAAGGTGGGCTGAACCACCGGCCGGCGGGCCTAACCTCGACAGCATGGAGTTCCGCAAGACAGCGTTTCTCGTCACGCCCGCTTTCGCTCTCACCCTGCTGTGCGCGTGCTCTCCGGGCGAGAGTCCCGATCGGTCGAGCACCCCGTCCTACTCCTCAGCGCACGAGTCGCCCGTCACCGATGAGCTCGACGCGCCGTGGTCGATCGCCTTCCACGGCGCCACCGCGCTGGTGAGCGAGCGAGACAGAGGTCGCATCCTCGAAATCGGTACCGCCGGAACACAACACGAGGTGGGCACCGTCGACGATGTCGAGCCCTCAGGCGAAGGCGGCCTCCTCGGCATCGCCGTGCGCGGGGCGCAGTTGTTCGCCTACTACACGGCCGCCGACGACAACCGCATCGAACGATTCGACCTCACAGGAGAACCGGGCAACCTCACGCTCGGCGGCGGCAGAACAATCCTCACCGGACTGCCCGCCGCGGCCAACCACAACGGCGGCCGGATCGCCTTCGGTCCCGACGGGATGCTGTATGCCACCGTCGGCGACGCGGGCAACCGGCCCGCCGCCCAGGATCGCGCGGCCCTCGCCGGAAAGATCCTGCGCATGACACCGGACGGGCAGGCACCCGCCGACAACCCCGTCCCGGGCTCACTCGTCTACAGCTACGGCCACCGGAACCCGCAGGGCATCACCTGGGCGGCGGACGGCAGGATGTTCGCCAGTGAATTCGGCCAGAACACCTGGGACGAACTCAATCTCATCGAACCCGGCGGCAATTACGGCTGGCCCGAGGTCGAAGGCATCGCAGGCCGAACCGGTTCCATCGACCCACTTCAACAGTGGAAACCGTCCGAGGCCAGCCCGAGCGGGATGACGAATATCGGTGGGTCCCTTTACATCGCGAATCTGCGCGGCGAGCGACTGCGTCGAATCCCCCTCGACAACCTCACCCAGTCGACCGAGTCTCTGGTCGGCGAGTACGGGCGCCTCCGCGACATCGCCGTCGCCCCGGACGGATCGCTGTGGGTACTGACGAACAACACCGATGGTCGCGGCGAACCTGCCGCTGGTGACGACCGCATCGTCCGCCTCGAGCCGACCGCGTTCACCGCTCCGGATGCAACACCAACACGGTGATCTCACTGGGCGCGAACACCCGCATCGGCGGACCCCAATAGCCGGTGCCGCGGCTGGTGTAGAGCTGGGTGCCGTTCGCGTGTCTGCTCAGTCCCGCGACCACCGGCTGGTCGAGCCGGACCAGGTAGTGGAACGGCCAGATCTGACCGCCGTGCGTGTGCCCGGAAATTTGTAGTTCCACCCCCGCCGCGGAGCTGTCGGCGACCTGTTTGGGCTGGTGGGCCAGCAGGACGACCGGCAGGTCGGGGTCGGTGCCCGCGAGCGCGGCGGACAGGTCGGGACCGTGGCCGGGCACATCGGCGGTGGGGTCGTCGATTCCGGCGACAACCAGCCGGCCACCGTCGCGCTCGACGGTGCGGTGCGCATTGTGCAGCGGCTGCCAGCCGATCGAGGCCATGTAGTCGATCCAGCTCTGGGCATCGTCGAGGTACTCGTGATTGCCGGTGATGTAGAACCGGCCGAGCGGCGCTTCGACGCGCGCGAGCGGGGCGACCTGATCGGCCCGTTTCGCCACCGACCCGTCGACGAGATCCCCGGCGAGACCCACGATGTCGGGCCGCTGCGCGTTGACCACGTCGACAACGTCTCGCGACCACTGCTCCCGGTCGATCGCGGCGAAGTGGGTGTCGGTGAGCACCACGACGCGCAGCCCGTCGAGACCCTCGGCCAGGCCCGGGATCGCGACGTCGACGGTACGAACCTGCGGCACCCGCCGCGCCTCGTACACCCCGTACCCGGTGAGCACCGCCGAGACCACCACCACAGCGAGCGCCCCGACTCGCGCGCATCCGATCGACCCCGGCGACGCGCAGCGCGCCCCGGACGATCGAACCGATCAGCGACCAGACGAACACCACCCACAAGACCCCGAGCAGAACGTCACCGACGATCGCCGCCGGATCGAACTGCGGCGGCCCGTGCCCGAGGAACAGAGCGACGAGCAAACACAGATACCCGACCACGCAGGCCGCTGTGCCGACCCGGAACAGAGTCCCGCTACGCCCCGTCGGCGCGGCAACCAGGGTCCACCACGGGACCACGAACATCACCGCCGGAACCAGCAGGACCACTATCACCAGCACCACCGAGGTCACGAGATCCCGTCCGCAACAAGGCCGCCCCCGGTCGGGCCGCACCACAGCAGATCATCTCAGGTCACTTTCGGCCCGGACGCGACCCATGCCCCCACTAAAACAAGAGCACTGCTCTTGCTTTGCCGACGTGACTGTGTGACCATCGATCTCAAGAAAGAGCACCGCTCTCGAAACTGGGCGGTGCGCCCCCAAAGGAGTGTCATGTCCCTTCCCTCGCTCGCATCGCGTCCCGACAACCGCGCCCGCTGGGGCGCCTTCGCCTTCGCACTCGCGGGCATCCTGTTCGTCATCTACGAGGCTGCCGCCCCGCGCGTTTCCGACCAGACCACGCTCGACAGCGCCGAGTCATGGACAAGCCTTGGCTGGTCCCTGGCACACATCGCCGCGATCGCCGGGCTCATCCTCATCCCGCTCGGATACAGTGCGTTGCGCGATCGACTCCGAGGCACTCCTCACGAGGGCACCGCTGCCGCGGCCGCGACGATCGGCTACATCGGATCGGCCCTGACGATCTCCTACTACGGCGCGGAGGTCTACGGCCTCAAAGCAATCGGACAGCGCGCCGTTGCCGACCGGGACGCCACGCTGACCGAGGTCGGCAACGCCTTCCGGTACGACCCGACCGCGATGAGCGTTTTCGCGATCGGCCTCATGCTGATCGCGGTCGCGGCGGTACTGGCCGCGGTGGCGGTGTGGCGTTCGGGCACTCTGCACCGCTGGAGCGCCGTCCCGCTCGCGGTACTTCTGGCAACGATGCTGCCGCAGTACTTCCTGCCCCACACCGGCCGAATCGCCTGGGGCGCAATGGTGGCGGTCGCGGCCATGTGGCTCACCGCCGAGATGGTGCGGGACCACACCCCCACCGAGCGGGTCGAAACTACCCACCGGCCACGATCCGCAGCATGATGGTGGGATGGCCGAGATGATGAATGCATGCGCGCACTGCTGATACTGATCGTCGTGCTGATGATCGCACTGGTCGTCGGCGATCGAGTCGGGGTCGTCATGGCGCAGAACGAGATCGGACGCCAGATCGCCGCCGAGTACGACCTCGCGCATCAGCCCGAGGTCGAAATCGGCGGCTTTCCGTTCCTGACCCAGGCCGTCAACGGCACTTATCACGACATCGATATCCGGATCGGCGACTGGAGTGGGTACGACATCTCCGTCCACAACCTCGATGTCGCACTGGCCGACGTCTCCGCACCGCTGACCGACGTACTCAACAACCGCAGCTCGAACCTTGTCGCGGCCACGGCGACCGCGACCGCCGTGGTTCCCTACGACATCGTGCAGGGCTTCGCGCCGTCGGAAGTGCAATCGATCTCCGACAGTCCGGACGGACTGCGCGTGACCGGGAGGTTCTCGGTGGCGGGCATCTCGGTGCCGGCAACGGTGTTCGTCACCGTCGCACCGACCGAGGCGGGCATCGAGGTCACCCCGGTCTCGGTCCAGTCCGCGGCAGGCGGACCGACGATCTCCCTTGCCCTGATCCGCCAGTCCCTGACCTTCGTCGTGCCGCTCCAGGAATTACCACTCGGCGCGCGCCTGACCGCCATCCAACCCGGCGCGGACGGCCTGCACGTCACCGCCGTAGCTCACGACGTTCGGCTCGACAGCCTGCCGTGAGAATCTCGCAGCGCCTGCCCCGGGTCAGTGCCGATCGGTATCGGTGAAGGTGATCCGGACCGAGATCGGCGCACTCTGCAGCGCTCGGAAGGTGGCGGCGGTCAAGCCGGCGAACGCGGGATGCGACGCGAAGGTGCGCGCCCGAGCGTCGACATCGTCGTCGGGCACCAACTGCGCGGTACCGGTGCGCCAGGCGCCCCCTTGCCGAATTCGCACCTGCGGGTCGGCGGTGATGTTGGCGGTCCATCCCGAGCGGGTGCCGTGCTGGGAGATCACCCACGCGCCGGACTCGTCGAAGGCCGCCGCGATCGGGACCAGCCGCAGTGCGCCGCTCTTTCGTCCGATCGTTTCCAATTCGGTGGCGAGCGCGGTGTCTATTCCCAGGCGGCGCAGCGCGCGCACGGTGGGGTTGGCGACGTAGCGACCCACGCCGCGCTCGAAGAGAAACTTGCGCCGCGCGCGCTGGTCGATCTGCTCGGTCATCGTTGTCGGCCTCTCTGTTCCAGGTGAGGTGAGCTGTCAGAGTTCGAGAAGTTTGACGAGGGTGGTACCCGCGTCATCGAGCGGCTGCAGGGATTTCGTGCTTCGGCATTGGATGATCGCGCCTTCGACCGTGCTGATGATGACGCCGCCGATCGAGGCGGCCGCAACGGAGTCCATCCCCGCCGATCTCAGGAACTCGGCCAGCCGACCGGTCC
Organism: Nocardia salmonicida; assembly: GCF_036142455.1. Taxonomy (NCBI): domain Bacteria; kingdom Bacillati; phylum Actinomycetota; class Actinomycetes; order Mycobacteriales; family Nocardiaceae; genus Nocardia; species Nocardia salmonicida. Next base: position 1,550,832 of record NZ_CP108014.1, on the reverse strand, counting down.
AGTCGCCGAACACAGTGGCCGACGCCGCTTGCACGGTCGGCGAGTCGCTGCCGCTCTGCGCGGCGGCCACGATCGGGCATCCGGCGGTGAACGACGAGGTCTCGAGGATCTGCTTCCAGGCTTCCACGAGTCCGACGACCACCTCCGCCGGTGACGACGACGCGGCGATCAGCGCCTCGATCATCGCGGTGATCTGCTGCCCGGCGTGCAGGGTCGCCTGCTCCATGAGCTCGCTCTTGCCGCCGGGGAAGTGCAGATAAATCGAGCCTCGGGCGGTCTTGCTGTGGGCGAGCAGGTCGGTCAGTCCGGTCGCCGCGACTCCGTGTTCGCGCATCATGAGAATCGCGCTGCGGATGAGGCGTTCTCGTGGTCCCGCTACCGGGTTCATCGGCACCCCTTTCGCCATAGACCGATCAGTTCATCATACGGTATCGTCACCGATGATAGAACGATCGGTCTATCAAGAGAGGGCACCATGACCACCACAACGCACCACCCCGAAACGCCGGATTTCGCCACCATGAGCGGCCTCGACCTGCTCCGCGCCGCGGCCGCGATGCCCGATCAAGTAGGAATCGGCTCGCTGCTCGGAATGACGATCGAGGAACTCGAGTTCGGCCGGGTGTCGTTCAGCCTCGTCACCCGACCCGATTTCGCGAACCCACTCGGCACCACCCACGGCGGAATCTGCGCGACCTTGCTGGACTCGGTGATGGGTTGCGCGATTCATTCCGCGCTGGACGCGGGGGTCGGGTACGGCACGTTGGAGCTGAAGGTCAACTACATCCGGTCCGTGCCGATCCACGGCCGCCGTCTCATCGCCACCGGCTCGACGCTGCACGTCGGCCGCACCACGGCGACCGCGGAAGGCAAGGTGCACGATGAAGCGGGCAAACTCGTCGCCCACGCCACCACCACCTGCATCATCCATCGCTGACGGGGGGAAGTCGATGCCGGTCGAGGAGGCTCACGTGACGAACGACAGCGGGGAATGGCAGGCCAGCGCGTGCATTCTGTGTGAGAACAACTGCGGGATAACCGTCAAGGTCGAAGGACGGCGGCTCGCGAAAATCCGCGGCGACAAGGCCCATCCCGGCTCCGCCGGGTACACCTGCAACAAGGCGTTGCGGCTGGACCATTATCAAAACGGCGGCACCCGGATCACCTCACCGCTGCGGCGCGAGAACGACGGCACCTACACCGAGATCAGCTGGGATGCCGCGATCACCGAGATCGCCGACCGACTGCGCGCGGTGCGCGACACCCACGGTGGGGAATCGATCTTCTTCTACGGTGGCGGCGGACAGGGCAACCACCTGGGCGGCGCGTACAGCAGCGCGTTGCTGCGTGCCGTCGGCGGACGCTATCGCTCCAACGCGCTCGCTCAGGAAAAACTCGGCGAGGCCTGGGTCGACGCCCATCTGACCGGCGGACACACCCACGGCGACTTCGAACACGCGCAGGTCAGCGTGTTCGTCGGTAAGAATCCGTGGCAGTCGCACGGCGTTTCGCGCGCCCGCACCGTGCTCCAGAACATCGCCAAGGACCCCGCCCGCACCATGATCGTGCTCGACCCGGTGCGTACCGAGACCGCCGATATGGCCGACATCCACCTGCAGATCAAACCGGGCACCGACGCGTGGTGCCTGGCCGCGATCCTCGGTGTGATCGTTGCGCAGGATCTGGTCGACCACGAGTTCCTGGCCGCACACACGACCGAGGCCGAGCCGGTGCTCGCCGCCCTGCGCACCATCGATGTCGACGCGTATGCCCACCTGAGCGGCGTCGATCCCGCCTCGGTCCGTAAGGCCGCGCAGTTGATCGGGACCGCGGAGAGTGTGTCGACCTACGAGGATCTGGGTGTGCAGCAGAGCCCGAACAGCACCCTGGTGTCATACCTGAACAAGCTGACCTGGTTGCTCACCGGAAACTTCGCCACCCGCGGCGCGATGCAGATGCACTCCTGGGTCGTCCCGCTGATCAACTACTCGGTGCAGACGAAGGCCACGCCGGTGACCGGGGTGCCGATGCCCGGCGGTCTCGTGCCCGGAAATGTCATCGCCGAGGAGATTCTCACCGATCATCCGCAGCGGTTCCGCGCGATGATCGTCGAATCCTCGAACCCGGCGCATTCGCTGGCGGATTCGCAGCGCTTCCGTGAGGCATTCGAGTCCCTCGAACTCAGCGTCGTGATCGATGTCGCGATGACCGAGACCGCTCGTCGCGCCCACTATGTTCTCCCGGCGGCGAGTCAATTCGAGAAGTGGGAAGCGACCTTCTTCAACCTCGAATTCCCGATCAACACCTTCCAACTCCGTGCCCCGCTGCTCGAGCCGCTGCCCGGTACGTTGGCCGAACCGGAAATCTATGCCCGCCTCGTCCGCGAGCTCGGTGCCGCCCGCCCGCTGGCATTGTCGGTACTCAAAGGCGCGCTGCGCCTCGGCCGCAAAGTCTATGGTCTGACGTTTCTCGCGTTGCTCGCACTCGACAAGAAGGCCGCGGGCTTGGCCCCCTTCCTGCTCTACGAAACGCTCGGCCCGACCCTGCCCGGCGGCGCACGGTCAGCGGCAGTGCTGTGGGCGCTCGCCCAGCGAGTCGCGCATCTGCATCCGAAATCCATGCGCCGCGCCGGCCACCGGAACGCCGAGGCACTGTTTTCCGCGATGCTCACCGAACGATCCGGCGTCGCGGTGACCGCCGACGAACTCGACGGCGGCTGCTGGACCTACGTGCCCGCACGCAATCTGCCGATCAACCTGACCATCCCGCCCCTGCTCGAATCCCTGCGAGGTCTCGACCGCAGGGAATGGGCGCACACCAGCGACGAATACCCCTTCGTCCTCTCCGCGGGCGAGCGCCGCGCGTTCACCGCGAACACGATCTTCCGTGACGACAGTTGGCGACGCCGCGACACCACCGGCGCACTGCGGATCAGCCCTGCCGATGCCGAGCGGCTCGGATTGGCCGACGGCGGTCGAGCACTGATCACCACCAATCGCGGCTCCGCGACCGCGACCGTCGAACTCAACGACCGAATGCAGAACGGCCACATCTCCCTACCCAACGGCCTCGGGCTCGACCTCCCCGGAACTGACCAGCGCACCGGCGTGGCGCCCAACGACCTCACCGATCTGCGACGGCGCGACGAGTACTCCGCCACCCCCTGGCACAAACACGTACCCGCCCGGGTCGAACCCCTCCCGACAGCCTGACCCGGGCACTTTTCACTGATTACGTTGTGGCGCTTCGGTATCCGAGTGGCGCAGCGGGGCGCCGACGTGATGCAGGTGCGTCAGCGCCTCGCGATAGGAGGAGACGAGTCCGGTTTCGTGGTACGGCACGCCGATCTCGGCGCAGTAGTTGCGGACGATCACCTGGGCATGACGCAGGTTCGGCGTCGGCATACTCGGGAACAGGTGGTGTTCGATCTGATAGTTGAGTCCGCCCAGGGCGAGATCGGTCACCGCGCCACCGCGCACATTGCGGGAGGTCAGGACCTGGCGACGGAGGTAGTCGGGGCGGTCGTCGCCGGTCGAGGTCGGCATGCCCTTGTGGTTCGGGGCGAAGATGCAGCCCATGTACAGGCCGAAAAGGCCCTGGTGGACGACAAGGAACACGAGGGCTTTGTCGGCGGGCAGAACCGCGAACACCGCGGTCAGGTAGAGGGCGAAGTGGCCGAACAGCAGCGCGCCCTCCCATCCGCGGTGTTTGACCGACCGATTGCGCAGCGCGCGGACGCCGGCCACATGGAGGTTCAGGCCCTCGAGCAGCAACAGGGGAAAGAACAGGAACGCCTGGGCCCGTCCGATGAGCCGGGGCAGACCGCGGCTGGACCGGGCCTGCCGCTGTGACCAGACCAGGATGTCGGGCGCGACATCGGGGTCGAGTTCCTCGTGGTTCGGATTGGCGTGATGACGGGTGTGCTTGTCCTGCCACCAGCCGTAGCCGAGACCGATGCCCGCGTTGCCGACGAGTCTTCCCACGAGCTCGGTCGGCTGCCGCAGCCGGAAGACTTGGCGGTGCGCCACGTCGTGCATCACGAGTGCGACTTGCGCGAACGTCACGGCCATGAACGCCGCGACCAGCAGCGTCCACCACGAATCGCCGACGAGGACGAACGCCGCCCACCCGCCGACGAACGCGATCCCGACGAGGCTGAGCCGCACGGCGTAGTAGACAGGACGTCGGCCCATCAGCCCCGCCTCGGAGATTCGGCGCAACAGGCGGGCGTAATCGCCCTCCGCTCCGCGCCGCGGCGACCGTGGAGAAGACTCCGGGACCAGGGCAGGTTTTGTCATGATCCCGAAGCTATCGCTGAGATTCTCGTCGGCCGTAATCCCTTGGTATGAGACGGAATCGGACTGCGGGGTGATATCGCGGGGCAACCCCACAGCACCGGCAGTCGATTCCGTGCTCGAAACCGAGGGTTCAAACACGACGTCCCTGGGTAAAAAGATGTCGATACCGTTCGCGAATCGGGCGAACGGGACGTCTTAGCAGGCGTTTCACAGTGTGGAGACCAGGTTGCTGAATTTGATCGAGCTCATACGCAGACCGGCGCAGTCGACGATCCCGACCGAGCCCCCCACCGCGGCCGGGTCGCTGCGGGCAGGCGATGTCGTGCTCACCGCCAAGCGCAGCTACCGGGTGGTCAGCACCAGCTTCGCCGACGACGCGCGTCGCGCGGGCCGTGTGGTCGCCGACACGGTCGACCTGGTCACCGGACGTCTGCGCGTGCTCGATTTCCCCAGCGCCGACACGATGGTCACCGTCAAAGCGGCGTAGTCCGTCAGACCGGCCGGTGCCGGACGTCGGTGGGGGGAGGAAAGCGGCGGGTGTTCGATTGCTTCCCGTCGGCGGGAACCACCACCTCTTCCTCGACCACACGCCGCTGGTCGACGCCACGCGTGCGTTCGGCGAAGGCGATATCTCGCGCACTGCGCACCGACAGGCGTCCTAGTGAGCTCGCGGCGAAGAACAGGATCAGCGCGCCGAGTCCGTAGAAGTACGTCAGCTCCAGCAGCGCACGCTTCAGATCCGAGGTGGCGACCGGCTCGCCGATGGCCCCGAGTCGCAGCACCGCGGCCAGGAACGGCCCGATCACGAACCACACGCCCGCCGCCACCGCCAGCCAGCCACCGAAACTGGCGACCAGCCGGTTGCGGCTCAGCAGCATGAGCAGCCCACCGACGATCGCGACGGCGCCCGGCAGAACCTCGAGCCAGCCGCGAGCCGACGTCCAGACCCACGCCTCGTCGGGGGTGTACGCGAAATCGAAATAGGGGCCGACAAACGGGATGAGCGCGCCCCAGATACCGAGAAGCAGCACCACGAGCCCGCCCAGCGCGCCCCTGCTACGCGGAATATGAAATCGTCCGCCGTTCCTGGTCGAGACTTTCTCGTCGGCATCCATCATGAGCCTCCATCATCGGAGAACAGAACCAGGTAGCGCTTACCCCGCCTCATCCCGATTACGCACTTGCGCCGAAAACGGAATCAGCTTCGGCCGATCTCGCTGTCGCCGAGAAATCTCGAGATCTGTTCGATGACGGGTAATGGCTGCTCTTGTTGGACCCAGTGACCGGCATCGGGTATCAACACGGAGCCGGCGAATCGTGCGCAGACGACGTCCGCCATCGTGCGCAGCGCACCGGGCGATTGCCACACACCCCAATCAGACCGTCCGGCGATGAATTGCGTGGGCACTTCTATTCGCGAGGCGCGCTGCGCTGCGGGGTTGGGCAGCGTCAGGGCCGCGTACCAATTGAGTGCGCCCTGAAATCCGGTTCGACCGAATTCCCGTGCGTAGAAATTCAGTTCTTCGTCGGTCAGCCATTCACACGTGGCCCGCTGCTGCGAGGAAGGAAGGTGCGGCGCTACGGTTTCCGGCATGTTGACGCCAGCATCCATGACGTAGTAGCGCGGCAGCAGCGCCAAGTCGTGCGCGGTAGATCCCGGTAGTTCCCCGGCGTCCGCGTTTCCCGGCCAGTCCGCGCTCTTCATGTGGAAATACGCGCGCAAGAAGTCGGCGATCCCTTGCGGGGCGTCGGCGATATCGGAAGCACTCGTCGTTCCCGCGAAGTAGTGCTGGTAATGCCTGCGTGGCGGTGACAGCGCCCGCAGCGCGGTGTCGAGTTCGGCCGACGACTTGGGGACGCCCGCCCCGGCGAACGGCGCGCTCATCAACGTCAACGATCGGATGACACGTTGGTCGCCGAGCGTGGCCCAGCCCGCGACGACCGAGCCGAAGTCGTGCCCGACCAGATGAGCCCGGTCGTAGCCGAGCGCGCGAATGAGCTCGAGGGCGTCCCCGGCCAGGTTGTCGGTGCGGAAGGATGCGAGGTCGGCGACATCGCTGCCGGTGGTCCGGCCGTAGCCGCGTTGGTCAGGGGCCACCACGTGGAATCCGGCGTCGGCCAGCGGCGCCAAGACCTTGCGCCAGGAGTACGCCAGTTCGGGAAATCCGTGCAGCAGCAACACCAGCGGACGACCGGAACCGACGTGACCGGACTCGAGGATATGAACCCGCAACCCGTTGACATCGTCGAGGAAGCGAGACCTGACTCCGTCCGACAGCCCCGGAAAGTCGACATCCTGACCCATAGCGCCCTCCTCCGGCTGTGAATGTGGTTGCGCCGCATCCATGGTGTAGCTCACCACACCATCGACTCGGTGGGCAGCTCGATCGAATTTCCGCGTCGCGACGACAACCATGGGGTCATGACCGAGAAACCAGCCGAGTCGACCCTCGTGGTCGACCTCGCCGACGAGCCGACCGTCGCGCTCGACGCACCACAGGATGAACCGCGACGCCGCACCGGACCGCTGACCGCGGTGCTGCGCGCGCCGCTCGAAGCAAGGACCTGGAAGGAGCTCGCCTACCTGGTCCTGTCGTTCGTGCTCGGCTGTGTGGCCGTGTGCTACCTGTTCTTCGGGTTCGGCGGCGGACTGTACGCGTCGATCCTGCTCATCGGCATTCCGTTGCTGGCGACCGTGCTGCTCGGCGGGCGGGTGTGGGGCAGGATCTATCGGTTCCTCGGCGGCGCACTGCTCGGGACCCGGGTCGACTCGCCACCGGATTTCACCAGGGCGAGCGGCCTGTTCGGCTTCCTGAAGGGCGCGTTCACCGATCGGCCCAGCTGGCGGGTCGTGTTGTTCCTGATCGCGCAATCGGTGCTCGGTGTCGCGGTCGGCTATGTCGTGCTCGTGGTGATCGCGATGGTCGGGTTCACGGCGCTCTCGCCCATCCCGTGGGTGCTGCTGGATCCGGTCCAGGTGGACGACAACGGCGTCGAGCACCACAGTCTGGCGCAATTCGGCACGTTCTACATCGACACCTGGCCGCGCGCGCTCGCCCTGTCCGGGATCGGTGTCCTGCTGTGTTTCGCACTGCCGTGGCTGATCCGTAGCGTCTGCTGGTTGCATCGGATGCTGATCGTCGGCCTGTTGGCGGCGACACCGCGCGACCGGCAACTGGCAGAACTGCGGGCCAGCAGACGGGCCGCGGTGGACGATGCGACCGCCACACTGCGCCGGGTCGAACGCGACCTGCACGACGGCACGCAGGCTCGGCTGGTCACCATCGCCATGGCGCTGGGCAGGGCCGAAGAACGCCTGGCCGCGGGCGGCGACGCCCGCGACCTCGTCGCCGAGGCGCGCGCCAACTCCAAGGAGGCGTTGACCGAACTGCGCGAACTGGTCCGTGGCATCCATCCCCCCGCGCTAGAGCTCGGCCTCGGCCCGGCGTTGGAGACGCTCACCGCCCGCTGCGCGGTGCCGGTCGACCTGCGGGTGCAGATCCCCCGCCGGCCGAGCCCGGCCATCGAGGCGATCGCCTACTTCTCGGTCGCCGAGCTACTCACCAACGTCGTCAAACACGCGCACGCGAACCGGGCCACCGTGTCGGTGCTGCCAGAGGGCGGGCGCCGCCTCGCGGTCACCGTGCGCGACAACGGAATCGGTGGTGCGCCCCACCCCGGCACGCCGACCGTGACCGGTAGCGGGTTGGCCGGGCTCGCCGCGCGTGCGCTGGCCGTCGACGGCACGCTCACCGTCGACAGTCCGGTCGGCGGGCCTACCGTGGTGACCATGATCCTGCCGAACGAGGGCCCGCAGTGACCGCGGGCAGTGCATCGCACGGACCCCTGCGGGTAGTGATCGCCGAGGACAGCGCCATCCTGCGCGACGGGCTGGCCGGGCTGCTCACCGAACGCGGACACGCGGTGGTGGCGATGGTCGGCGACGCGACGTCGCTGAGCGAGATCGTCGAGACCCACCGGCCCGACGTCGCGGTGGTGGATGTGCGGATGCCGCCCACCTTCACCGACGAGGGCCTGCTGGCCGCCATCGAACTGCGCAGGAAGCATCCGGGCACCGGCGTGCTCGTCTTCTCCCAGTGGATCGAAACCCGGTACGCGACAGAACTTCTCGCCGCAGGAGCCAGCGGCGTCGGCTATCTCCTCAAGGACCGCGTCGCCGACGTGGGTGATTTCGTCGACGCACTGCATCGGGTCGCCACCGGCGGCACCGCCCTCGACCCCGAGGTGGTGAGTCAGCTGATGGGCGCGTCCCGGCAACAGGATTCGCTGGCCCGGCTCACCCCGCGCGAGCGCGAGGTGCTCGAGCTGATGGCCCAGGGACTCACCAACAACGCCATCGCCGCCTCGCTCACCGTCACCGAGCGGGCCGTGGAGAAGCACATCGGCAATATCTTCACCAAACTCGATCTGCCGCCGTCGGATACCCGCCACCGCAGGGTGCTGGCGGTTCTGCGGCTCAAAGGGTGAACCGCAGAACCCCACGCGGTCGGACGTTACTCGCCTGCGGTCGGTGCCGTCGCGGCGACGCGGCCCACGATGCCCTTGGCGATGGAGCCGGTGATCCGCTCGGTCACCGCGCTCGTCGAGCGCAACAGCAGTTGCAGGGCGGGCTTGCCCTCCACGGCGAAAGTCCACGTCAGCCTGGTTCCGGTGGCGGTCGACGCCAGCTCGATGTCCTCGGCGAAGCGACGCAGTCCCGGGATCGAGGCGAAGTCGACGGTGAAGGTCATGCGCCGCTGGTCGTCCCAGCGGTAGAACCGTTCGGTGAGCGCGGCGATGCGCCCGAGTGTGACGATGCGGCCGGAGCCGACGCCGAACGGTCGCGGCGTGGTCCACCGCATGCCGGTGACCAGCCCGGACCACGACACCAGCGCGTTGTCGGCGATCAGGGCCGCCCAGACCTCCGACGGCGGCGCGGGAATATCGAGGACGTGGACGTAGCGGTTCGACGCGCTCGCGAGGAATTCGTCGTCGGATTCGGTCAATGCGAATGCCTGAGCCATAGCTATCGGTGTTCTTCCTGTTGTCGATCGACTGTCGATAGTCCGTTCCAGCACAGGGCGGACGCGGTGTCGACCGCGTCCTTTTTCGAGATGGGCCGCCCCGCTTCCAGCCAGTGGCTGGCCGCGAGGCGGCTGAGCCCGACCAGTCCCCAGGCGTGGATGTCGGCCCTGGTCGCATCCACGCCCACCGCCCGCAGTTCGGCGCTCACCAGGACGGCACAGTCACGCATCGCGTTGCGCACCCGCCATTCGACGCACGGTTCGCTGGGCACCGGCGATTCGAACACCAGCACATACCCGCCGAGGTCGTATTCGACGAAGTCGAAGTAGGCCTGCACCGCCCCGCGTACCCGGCTGCGCGGCTCGGTGTCCGCCGCGACGGCCACCCGGACACCGTCGACCATCCGGTCCAGATTGAGTTGCAGCACAACCAGATACAGATCCAGCTTGCTCGCGAAATGATCGTAGAGCACCGGCTTGCTGATCCCGGACCGCGCGCTGATCTCGTCCATCTTCGCGCCGTGAAATCCGTGGGCGACGAACACCTCTTGCGCCGCGTCCAACACCATCTGGCGCCGGTGGGCCCGTGCCACCGGCCCCCGAAGCCCTGCCACAGACGTGGCCGCTCCCCCGGCACCCGGGGTCACCGGGTGCCGAGTGTCGCCGCGCATCGTCGTCATCGCAGACCGATCACTAGCGATGGGTGAAGTTCGGTGGCCGTTTGTCGACGAAGGCGTTCATGCCTTCGGTCTGGTCCTCGATCGCGAACAGCGAATGGAAGACGCGGCGCTCGAACCGGATTCCCTCCGCGAGGGTGGTCTCGAAGGACCGGTTCACCGCCTCCTTGGCGATCATCGCGACCGGCAGCGACTTGGCCGCGATGGTCTCAGCCACCTCGGCGGCGACATCGAGCAGCTCGTCGGCGGCCACGATGCGCGAGACGAGTCCGGCGCGTTCGGCCTCCTCGGCGCCGATCGTGCGACCGGTCAGCACCATGTCCATCGCCTTGGCCTTGCCCACCGCGCGGGTGAGCCGTTGCGAGCCGCCGATGCCGGGGATCACGCCCAGCTTGATCTCGGGCTGGCCGAATTGCGCGGTGTCGGCGGCGATCAGGATGTCGCAGAGCATGGCCAGCTCACAGCCACCGCCCAGCGCGTACCCCGCGACCGCGGCGACGGTCGGCTTGCGGAACTGCGCGAGCCGGTCCCAGCGAGCGAAGTAGTCGTCCATGAACATGTCCATGTACGACTTGGGCGCCATCTCCTTGATGTCGGCGCCCGCCGCGAAAGCCTTGGCGGAGCCGGTGATCACGACCGCGCCGACCTCGTCGTCACGACCCAACGCGTCGAGCGCGGCGACGATGTCGTCGAGCACCGCGCTGTTGAGCGCGTTGAGCGCCTTCGGTCGATTCAGCGTGATCCAGCCGACGCGGTTCTTGGTCTCGACCAGGATGGTCTCGTAGTCGGTCATTCCGAAACCTCGCCGGAACGGTCGCGGATGTCGGTGACGATGGCGGAGAAGTCCCGCCCGGCGTCGGTCTGGTTGAACCGCGCGTAGATCGCGGCGGCGAGTTCGCCGAGCTGACCGTCGATCCCGTTGGCCTGCAACGCGTTCGCGGCCAGGGTGAGATCTTTCGACATCAGCGCGGTGGCGAAGCCGGGCTGGTAGTCGTTGTTGGCCGGGCTGGCGGGCACCGGACCCGGCACGGGGCAGTAGCTGGTCAGCGCCCAGCTCTGGCCCGACGCGGTGGACACCACGTCGAAGAACGACTGATGACTCAGGCCGAGCCGCTCACCGAGCACCAGCGCCTCCGACAGCCCGATCATGGAGATCCCGAGCAGCATGTTGTTGCAGATCTTGGCGGCTTGACCCACACCGGCGCCACCGCAGTGCACCACCTTGCCGCCCATCACCGCGAGCACATCGCCCGCGTCGGCGAAGTCGGGCTCCGAGCCGCCCACCATGAAGGTGAGGGTGCCCGCGGTGGCACCGGCCACACCACCGGATACCGGCGCGTCCAGCGGGCGGTGTCCGGCCGTAACAGCCAGAGCGGCAACCGCTTTCGCGTCGGCCACATCGATGGTCGAACAGTCGATGAACAGCGTGCCCGCCGTGGCGGCGGGCAGCAACTCGGCGTAGACGTCGAGCACGAGTTTGCCGTTGGGCAGCATGGTGATCACCACGTCACGGTCGACGGCGGCCTCGGCGGCGGTGGCCACCACCCTCGCGCCGTCGGTGCGCGCCTGCTCCTGTGCGGCGGGCACCGGGTCGAAGGCGAGCACGTCGTACCCCGCGCGCACCAGGTTCGCCGCCATCGGGCCGCCCATGTGTCCGAGCCCGAGGAAACCGATCTTCTTCGTCATCACTGTGCCTTCGCTGTCGTCGAATCCAGTTCCGCCGCACCGAGATCAGCGAAGTAGGCCGCCACCTGATCATCGGTCACCTCGGCGAGGGTTGTCGGCCGCCACTGGGGATTGCGGTCCTTGTCGATCACCTGGGCGCGAATGCCCTCGACCAGGTCGTTGGAGCTGAGCGCGGCGACCGAGACCCGGTATTCCTGGTCGAGCACCGCCTCGAGGCTCGTCAGTTCACGTGCCGCCCGCAGCGAACGAAGCGTGACCTTCAGCGCCACCGGCGATTTGGCCAGCAGGTCCTCGGCGGCCTTGGCGGCATCGGGTGATGCGTCGGCGCGCAACCCGGCCACGATCTCCTCCACGGTGTCCGCGCGGTAGCAGGCATCGATCCAGCTCTGCTGAGCGAGCAATTCCGACGCAGGAGCGGCCGCGGTGAACTGTGCGATCGCCTCGTCGGCGTCTGCCGTGCGCAGGGCGTCGAGCAGGGCGTCGATGTCGCCGGAAGGCACGTAGTAGTCGGCGAAACCGGCCGCGATCGCGTCGCCCGCGTTCATCCGCGCCGTGGTCAGCGCCACGTGGGTGCCGATCTCGCCCGGTGCCCGCGAGAGCAGGTAGGTGCCGCCGACGTCGGGGACGAAACCGATGCCGACCTCGGGCATCCCGATCTTGGACCGTTCGGTGACGATGCGGTGGCTGCCGTGCCCGGCCAGGCCGACGCCGCCGCCCATCACGATGCCGTCCATGATCACCACGTACGGCTTGGGATAGCTGCCGATCAGCGCGTTGAGCAGGTACTCGTCGCGCCAGAACCGTCCGGTCGGCGAATCGGCGCCCGCCGTACCGCCTTTCGCGTCGGCGTGGATGGCGACGATGTCGCCGCCCGCGCAGAGTCCGCGCTCGCCCGCGCCGGTGACCACGACAGTGCGCACCGCGTCGTCGTCGGCCCAGGAGCGCAGCGCGTCGGTGATGGCCAGTGTCATCGCGTGATTGAGCGCGTTGATGGCCTTGGGCCGGTTCAAGGTGATCAGGCCGAGGCCGTCACGGACAGCGATCAGCACTTCGGGTTCGTCGGTCATGCTGCTCCGATCAGCGAGCGGGCGACGACCACCCGCATGATTTCGTTGGTGCCCTCGAGGATCTGGTGCACGCGCAAGTCGCGCACGATCTTCTCCAGGCCGTATTCGTGCAGGTAGCCGTAGCCGCCGTGCAATTGCAGCGCCTTGTTGGCCACCTCGAAACCGGTGTCGGTGGCGAATCGCTTCGCCATCGCGCACAGGGTGACCTTGTCGGGCGCGTCCGCGTCGAGCGCGGCCGCGGCCCGCCACAGCAGCGTCCGCGCCGCCTCCAGTTCGGTGGCCATATCGGCGAGCTGGAACTGCAGGGCCTCGTTGCGCACCAGGGGTTTACCGAAGGCGTGGCGTTCGGTGAGGTAGCGGACCGTCTTGTCGAGCGCGGCCTGCGCACCGCCGAGCGAGCACGCGGCGATATTGAGTCGGCCGCCGTTGAGGCCGTTCATCGCGATCGAGAAACCCTCGCCTTCCTCGCCGAGGCGATTGGCGACCGGCACCCTGGCGCCGTCGAGCAGGACCTGGCGGGTCGGCTGGGCGTTCCAGCCCATCTTCCGTTCGTTCGGTCCCACTGTCAGACCCGGTGTGTCAGCCGGGACGATCAGCGCCGAGATGCCGCGCGGGCCTTCCCCACCGGTACGCACCATCATCACGTACACGTCGTTGGAGCCCGCGCCGGAGATGAATTGCTTGGCGCCGGTGAGGATGTAGTCCTCACCGTCGCGAATGGCCTTGGTGCCCAAGGCCGCCGCGTCGGAGCCGATGCCCGGCTCGGTGAGGGCATAGCTGCCGAGCAACTCCAACGACGCCATCCCCGGCACCCACCGGTGCCGCTGCTGCTCGGTGCCGTAGGCATCGATCATCCAGGTCGCCATGTTGTGGATGGAGATGTACGCCGACACCGAGGGGCACCCGGTGGAGAGCTGTTCGAAGATCCGCACCGCGTCGAGCCTGCGCAGTTCGGAGCCGCCCACATCGGCGCGTACCGAGATGCCGCCGAGTCCGAGCGGGCCTGCCTTGCGCAGCACATCGACCGGAAAGTGTTTGCGCTCATCCCAATCCAGCGCGTCGGGCGCCAAGAACTCGTCGGCGAATTGGCGCGCGGTGTCACCGATCGCGCGCTCGTCCGCATCGAGAGTGAACATCGCCGCCTCAGTCCATCGTCGGGATCACGAACGCGTTGGACTCCTTGAGCCCGGCAGGCCAACGCTGAGTGACCGTCTTGGTCTTGGTGTAGAACCGGATCGAATCCGGGCCGTGCTGGTTGAGATCGCCGAAGCCCGAGCCCTTCCAGCCACCGAAGGTGAAGTAGGCGATCGGCACTGGGATCGGCACATTCACACCGACCATGCCGACCTGCACGCGGGAAGAGAAATCGCGTGCGGTGTCACCGTCGCGGGTGAAGATCGCGACGCCGTTGCCGTATTCGTGCTCGTCGACCAACCGCAGCGCCTCCTGGTAGTCGCTCGCGCGCACCACGGTCAGCACCGGGCCGAAGATCTCCTCTTTGTAGATCCGCATGTCGGCGGTGACATTGTCGAACAGGCTCGCGCCGACGAAGAAGCCGTTCTCGGCGCCTTCGACACTCAGCCCGCGCCCGTCGACCACCAGCTGCGCGCCCTCCTCGACACCGATCCGGACGTAGTCGTTGACCCGGTTCACCCCGTCGAGCCCGACCAGCGGCCCGAAGTCCGCGCCCGCGTCGTCGGAGCGCCCGACATTGAGCTTGTGCACCCGCTCGGTCAGCTTGGCGACCAGCCGATCAGCGGTCTCCTGCCCCACCGGCACGGCCACCGACAGCGCCATGCAGCGCTCTCCCGCCGACCCGTACGCCGCGCCGATGAGCTGGTCGGCGACGTCGTCGAGGTCGGCATCGGGCATGACCACCGCGTGGTTCTTGGCCCCGCCGAAGCACTGCGCGCGCTTGCCGTTGGCGGTGGCGGTCTCGTAGATGTACTGGGCGATCGGAGTCGAACCGACGAAGCCGACCGCCTTGATCCGACGATCGTGCAGGATCGCGTCGACGGCTTCCTTGCCACCGTTGACCACGTTGAACACACCCGGCGGCAGACCGGCCTCGAGGAACAGCTCGGCCAGGCGCAGCGGTACCGAGGGATCACGCTCCGACGGCTTGAGCACGAAGGCGTTGCCGCAGGCCAGCGCCGGTCCGGCCTTCCACAGCGGGATCATCGCCGGGAAGTTGAACGGCGTGATGCCCGCGACGACGCCCAGCGGCTGCCGCATCGAGTACACGTCGATGCCGGTGCCGGCGCTGTCGCTG
The DNA here is from genome assembly GCF_036142455.1 of Nocardia salmonicida. Taxonomy (NCBI): domain Bacteria; kingdom Bacillati; phylum Actinomycetota; class Actinomycetes; order Mycobacteriales; family Nocardiaceae; genus Nocardia; species Nocardia salmonicida. The sequence continues at coordinate 1,535,808 of NZ_CP108014.1, read as the reverse complement.
TACTCGCCCTTGAGCAGGTGCGGGATGCCGATGGCGAACTCGATGACTTCGAGGCCACGCTGGATGTCGCCCTTGGCGTCGGCGATGGTCTTGCCGTGCTCGGACGAGAGCAGGGCGGCCAGGCTGTCGATCTCATCGTTGACCAGGGTCACGAACTTCATCAGCACCCTGGCGCGCTTCTGCGCGTTGAACGCTGCCCACACCGGCTGAGCCGCGGCCGCGTTGTCGATCACCGCGGTCACCTCGGCGGTGTTCGCCAGCGGAACCCTGGCCTGCACCTGCCCGAGATTCGGATCGAAGACGTCGCCGAAGGCGCCGGAAGTGCCGGTGACGTGCTTACCGCCGATGAAGTGCGTGAGTTCGCGAGCCATGCCAGTCCTAGTCGTTGAGGTCGGTGCGCGCCGCGCACAGTGGAAGGTTGTCCAATAGTTGGACGTCCAAGCAATTGGTACGATCGCAGGACCGTTGCCCCTTTGTCAACAGCGGATCCCACTATTGACATATAGCCAACAAGGTGTGGGAGATGCGCCCGTCGGCCCACATGCGCGCGATCGGGTACTCCGCCATGTAGCCGTAGCCGCCCGTGGAGCTGGACGCACCGATCGATCACCTGGGACTGTTGATCGGTGGCGCATCTACGCGGGCGCCAACGAGGTCATGAAGGACCTGATCGCCCGCTTCCTCTGATGCGTCGACCTGCGGCTACGACCCGGGTACCAGAATCGGGAGCACGTAGGTGCGGGCGAACGCCGCCAGGGCCTGCTCCGAGCCGGTATCGATGGTGCCGACCGGCTGCAGGATCAGCGAGTGCACCACCCGGCAGACCACTTCCACCCGGGCGCCGAGATCGGGGATGTCGGGGAATCGATTGTCCGCGAGCACCTTTCGGATGATCTCGGTGGACGCGGCGACCGAGAGCAGGAAGAACGACGCGCCGTCGACGGTGAGCTGGGGCAGCAGGCGGTCGGCCTCCAGCGTCAACAGCCGCTCGACCAGCGGGTGTGCGCGCCAGCGCGTGATCACGGTGGTGAAGACGTCGACGACGATGTCGTCGAAGGTGTCGTGGCGCGCCGGGATCTCCCCCAGATCGACGAGCAGCCTGCGCACTTCCCGCTCGAAGGCCGCACTCACGACATCGTCGCGCGACCCGATGCGCCGGTAGACGGTGGCGCGGTCGACGTCGGCGGCCTTGGCGATGTCCTCGATCGTCGTTTTGCGCACGCCGACCCGCTCGAACTGCACGAGGGCGGCATCGAGAATTCGTTCTTCGACCGAGTCGGCGGTGGGCGAATTCCCCGAGGTCGCGGCGGTGGAGAGCACGCTTCGACGGTAGCAGGCGAGGCGGGGTGCCGAGCACAACCACGGACCGGATTCGTCTGCAACATTGCGATGCTATTTGTTGCACTGTACGGTTCCGGTATGGCTGATAACAGTGCAACGGCGCGCTCCTATCAGGAAGAAGCGCACGCAATTCACGCGCGGGATGTGCATTTCGACTTCTCGTCGGTGCCCATGCACTACATCCCGGGCGAAGTACTCGCGACACATGTCACCAATGTGATGCATCTCGTACTTCCCGAAGGCGAACGAGCGATGGCGACCTGCCTCGCCGAGGCCCTGCCCTATATCGAGGACGAGCGGCTGCGGGAGGAGGTCACCGGGTTCATCGGCCAGGAATCGATGCACGCCAGCAGCCACGAAGGCGCGCGACGGCATCTGCAGTCGATCGGACTCGATGTCGAGTCCTATGTCGCCAAGATCGCCTGGCTGGTCGACCGGGCCCTGGGCGACCAGGGCCTCACCGGCCGCGCCAAGGAGGAATGGCTCAAGGAACGTCTCGGCCTGTTCGCCGGGATGGAGCACTTCACCGCCGTCATCGGCGAGTGGCTGCTGGAATCGGATGTGCTGGCCGAGCTCGGGATGGATCCGACCATGCTCGATCTGGTGCGCTGGCACGGCGCCGAAGAGGTCGAGCACCGCAGCGTGGTGTTCGACGCCTACATGCACGTCGACGGCGGCTACGCCCGACGACTGCGCACCGGGCTGCTCGCCAGCGGCACCCTGCTGCCACTGTTCATCATCTCGACCGCGTACCTGTATCGCCAGGATCCGAGCAAGGACAAGGGCCGTTCCTGGGCCAGGCAGTTCGTGAGCGCGACCGTGCGCGGAGTGATCCCGAGCTTCACGACCTTCGTCACCGAGATGCCTCGCTACCTGCGGCCGAGTTTCCATCCCTCCCAACTGGGTTCGATGGACAACGCCCTGCGGTACCTGGCGCATTCGCCGGCGGCGCGCGCGTGAACCCTTCCACCGCGGCCGCGACACCGAGCCTGCGGGTCATCGGTGCCGCCGTCGACGTCTACAAGAAGGTGTTCACCCAACCCACGCTGTCGCCGCCACGTCCGGTGCGACACAACGGCTTCGACCTCGACGTCCGGGTAGAAGCGGTACACGCCGAGGCCGCCGACGTGGTGAGCCTGACCCTGGCCGGCGTCGAAGGAGGGTCCCTGCCGTCGTGGCGGCCGGGTTCCCACATCGACGTCTTCCTGGCCTCGGGTCGCCAACGCCAGTACTCCCTGTGCTGCGATCCGCGCGACCGTCACCGCTACCGCATCGCGGTGCGACGCCTCGACGACGGCGACGGTGGGTCGCGGGAGATGCACGCCCTTCGCTCGGGTGATCGGCTGCGCATCCGCGGTCCGCGCAACGCGTTCACCTTCGTCGAGACCGCCCCGTCGTACCTGTTCATCGCCGGGGGTATCGGGATCACCCCGATCCTGCCGATGGCGCGCGCCGCCGGTGCTCGCGGACGGCTGGTCTACCTGGGCCGATCGCGCGAGACCATGCCGTTCCTCGGCGAGCTCCCCGCGGGCACCGACGTGCGCCCCGACGACGAGTTCGGCACACCCGACCTGCCCGCGTTGCTCGCCACCGCCGCTGGTGGCGCCGCGGTCTACGTGTGCGGGCCCGCCCCGGTGCTCGATGCCGCCCAACGCAGCCTGTTCGCGTTGAATCCGACAGCCTCGCTGCATACCGAACTGTTCTCGGCGCGGCCGGTGACCGACGGCGAGGAATTCGACGTCACCCTCGCCCGGAGCGGCGAGACCCTGCGCGTGGGCAGCACCGAGACCGCGCTCGACGCGATCCGCCGGGCCCGCCCCGACGTCGCCTACTCCTGCCGACAGGGCTTCTGCGGCAGCTGCAAGACCAAGGTCGTCGCGGGCGAGATCGACCACCGCGACCGACTGCTCCCGGCGGGCGAGCGCGCCGACCAGATGCTCACCTGCGTGTCCCGTTCCGCCGGTGGCGCGCTCACGCTGGATCTCTGACCGCGAAAGGCATGGTCCCATGACCACCACCCTCACCTTCGACGTCCACAGTCCGGCGACCGGCGCCCTGGTCGGTTCGTATCCCAGCCACGACGAGAGTGCCGTCGAGGCGGCCGTCGACCGGGCCAACGGTGCCGCGACCTGGTGGCGGGCAGCGGGTTTCGACGAGCGCGCCCGTCGGCTCGATCGCTGGCGAACCGAGATCACCCGCGGCCGTGACGAACTGGCCCGCATCATGAGCCAGGAGATGGGCAAGCCGCACTCCGATGCCGCGCTCGAGATCGTGATGGCGCTCGAACACCTGAAATGGGCCGCGCACAACGCGAAAGACGTGCTCGGCTCGCGTTCGGTCCCACCCAGTCTGTTGACCGTCAACCAGGCCTGTCGGGTCGAATACCGCCCCTTCGGCGTGGTCGGGGTGATCGGCCCGTGGAACTACCCGGTGTTCACCCCGCTCGGCTCGATCTCGTTCGCCCTGGCCGCAGGCAACGCGGTCGTGTTCAAGCCCAGCGAATACACCCCGGGGGTCGGCATCTGGCTCGCCGAGGCGTTCGCCCGCGCCGTCCCCGAACAGCCTGTCCTGCAGGTGATCACCGGCGGCGGTGAGACCGGCGCGGCGCTGTGCCGCAGCCGGGTCGGCAAGATCGGGTTCACCGGTTCCACCGAGACCGGCAAGCGCGTGATGGCCGCCTGCGCGCAACGGCTCACCCCGGTGCTCATGGAGTGCGGCGGCAAGGACGCACTCGTCGTCGACGCCGACGCCGACCTCGGCGCCGCCGCCGACGCGGCACTGTGGGGCGGCATGTCCAATGCCGGGCAGACCTGCCTCGGGGTGGAACGGATCTACGTCCACACCGACGTCTACGACGCGTTCCTCACCGAACTGCTCGACCGCGCGACCGACCTGCGCGCCGGGACGGGCGCGGCGAAGATCGGTCCGATCACCATGCCCAAGCAGCTCGCGGTGATCCGGCGCCATATCGAGGACGCCCTCGCGCGCGGCGGCCGGGCACTGCTCGGCGGGCCCGACGCCATCGACGGTCAGTTCGTGCAGCCGACCATCCTGGTCGACGTGCCGCACGACAGCGCGGCGGTCACCGAGGAGACCTTCGGCCCGACGCTGGTCGTGACCAGGGTCGCGTCCATGGACGAGGCGATCGAGCTGGTCAACGATTCCGAATACGGACTCGGCGCCACCGTGTTCGCCCAGCGCGACGGCGACGCGATCGCCGACCGCATCGAGGCGGGCGCCACCTCGATCAACGCGTTCGTCGCGCACGCCACCATCCCCGCGCTGCCGCTGGGCGGGGTCGGCGCCTCCGGCTTCGGCCGCGTGCACGGTCCCGACGGCCTGCGCGAGTTCACCTACGCCAAAGCGACTACCCGGCAACGGTTCTCCTCGCCGCTGGCGCTCACGACGTTCACCCGCAGCACCCGGATCGACACCGTCGTCGATCGCCTGGTGTCGGTGCTGCACGGAAGGATCGGCTGACCCATGCCCACAGAACACACGCACATCGTCGTGCTCGGCGCCGGATTCGGCGGAATCGGGCTGACGATCAAACTGCGCGAAGCCGGGTTCGACGACATCGTCGTGCTCGAACGCGCCGATGACCTCGGCGGCACCTGGCAGGCGAACACCTACCCCGGCTGTGCGTGCGATGTCCCCTCCCAGCTCTACAGCTACTCCTTCGCGCCCAACGCGGACTGGTCGCGCACCTACGGCAAGCAGCCCGAGATCCTCGACTACCTGCGCGCGGTCGCCCAGGACAACGACGTGATCCGGCACGTGCGCCTCGGCACCGAACTGCTGGACGCGCGCTGGGACGACGAGCAGTCGCTGTGGCGGATCGAGACCTCGCGTGGCGAGCTCACCGCGGACTACTTCCTCTCCGCGGCGGGCATTTTCGCCGAGGCGAAGTACCCGTCGCTGCCCGGCATCGAGAACTTCGAGGGCACGGCCTTTCACTCCCTGCACTGGGATCACGACCACGATCTGACCGGCAAGCGGGTCGCGGTGATCGGTACCGGCGCCTCCGCGGTCCAGTTCGTGCCGGAGATCCAGCCGAAGGTCGACGCGCTGACGGTGTTCCAGCGATCGGCGCCGTGGATCGTGCCGCGGATGGACCGGGCGACCATCGGGCTCGAACGTCGACTGTTGCGGCAGATCCCGTTGGCGCAGAAGGCCGTTCGCGGTACCTGGTATTCGTTGATCGAGGGATTCGGCCTGGTCGGGTTCGTCGACAACCGGTTCCGTCATCCCTTCGAGCTGCTCGGCCGGATCCAGCTGCGGCGTCAGATCCGCGACCCGGAACTGCGCGCCAAGGTGACGCCGGACTACATGATCGGCTGTAAGCGGGCGATCTTCTCCGACGCCTACCTCCCCGCCCTCGACAAGGACAATGTCGCGGTGGTGACCGACGGCATCGCCGAAGTACGCGCGCATTCCATCCTCACCCGCGCCGGGGACGAGATCCCCGTGGACACCATCATCTACGGCACCGGATTCACCACCACACCCAGTGTTTTCGACCGCATCGTCGGCCACGACGGGCGCTCGATCGCGCAGGTCTTCCAGCAGCGGCCGCAGACCTATCTCGGCGCCGCGGTGGCCGGATTCCCCAATTTCTTCTGCACGCTCGGTCCGTTCGGTGCGGCGGGCAACCAATCGGCGGTCTTCATGATCGAGTCGCAGATCGCCTACATCGTCGACGCGCTGAGCACGCTGCGCGCCCGCGGCGAGACCAGGGTCGAGGTCCGTTCGCAGGTGCAGCGCGATTTCGTGGAGGAGATGGGCAAACGCAGCGCCGACACCGTCTGGCTCACCGGCGGCTGCGAGAGCTACTACACCACCGCCGAAGGCGGCAACGCCGGGCTGTATCCGAACTGGAGTTTCGAATACCGCCGCCGCACCCGTCGATTCGACATCGAGTCCTACGAGGTGTCGGCATGATGCGTCTGCCCGATCTCGCGCCGTCCAGTTGGTTCGCGCCCTCCTATGACGTGGCGGGCAAGGTCGTCCTGATCACCGGCGCCGCTCAGGGCATCGGCCGAGAGCTGGCCGCGATCCTGTCCCGCCGTGATGCGCGGGTCGTCGTGGTCGACATCGATGCGGTCGCGGCCCGCCGGGCTGCCGACGAGTTGGGGCTGGATGCCCACGGTATCGGCGCCGATGTCGCCGACCGAGCACAGATGGCAGCGGCGGTCGACGAGGTGGTGCGGCTGTTCGGCGCGCTCGACGTGGTCGTCGCCAACGCGGGCGTGACTCCCGTGCCCGCCACCGTGCGCACGATGGACCCCGCGGACTTCGACCGGGTGATCGGGATCAATCTCACCGGTGTGTTCAACACCGTGCATCCGGCGCTGGACCACATCGTGTCCGCGCGCGGACACGTCGTGGTGGTGTCCTCGTGCGCGGCCTTCGCGCCGGGGATGGGCGGGTCGCCGTACATGGTGAGCAAGGCCGCGGTCGAGCAGTTGGGACGGGCACTGCGCGTGGAACTCGCCGCGAGCGGGGCCAGTGCGGGTGTGGCCTATTTCGGCATCGTCGACACCGCGATGACCCACGACATGCTCGATTCCGACGATCTGGGCAAAGAGCTCGACGGGATGCTGCCGTGGCCGCTCAATGTGCGGATCACCGCCGAGTACGCGGCCCGCACGATCGCCGACGGCATCGGCCGCAGGGCGCCTCGCACCATCGCGCCCAGCGGGTGGGAGCCCTACGCCCTGCTGCGTGGGGCGATCAATGTCGTCCTCGACCACCGGCTCGCTGCCGACACCACGGTGCACGAGCTGATCCGGGCGATCGAGCGACGCCGATGAGCGCCGAACGCGGGTCGCTGCGGGCTCGCACGCTTCGGCAGATGTCGGCGTTCACTGTGGGCCAGTTGGCCGCGCTCACGCCGGTGAACGCCTACACGCTGCCGCCGTCGCGGCTGCTCATCGAGCAGGCCATGCGGGCGGGCGCGCCGCCGTTGCGCGCGACGATCACCGAGCGCGCGGACACCGACGGGATCCACGGCGAGTGGGTGCGTGGGCCGCGAGCCGACCGCACCGACGCGGTCGTCCTCTACATCCACGGTGGCGGGTTCGTCGCGGGCTCGGCCCTCGGGTATCGCGGCGTCGCGTCCCGATTGTCCACCGCGACAAAGCTTCCGGTGTTCACCCTGGACTACCGGCTCGCCCCCGAGCACCCCTACCCCGCCGCGCCGTCCGATGTCGCCGCGGCGTTCCAGTGGCTGACCCGGCGTTACAGCGCCGACCGGATCGTCGTCGCCGGAGATTCGGCCGGTGGCTTCCTGGCGGCTCACCTGACCGTCGAGAATGCCCGCGCGGGGCGGCCCGAACCGGGTGCGCTGGTGTTGTTCTCCCCGATGACCGACCTGAGTCTGGCCATCGCGGTCGACCACGAGAAGCACGAGCACCGCGACGGTCTGCTGTCCACCCAGATCGCCAGGCAGGCGATCGCCGCCTTCACCGCCGAACCGTTCGAGCTCCAGCCCGTCCACGGAATGCGGTTGCCGCCCACCCTGATCCACGCCAGCGACACCGAGTATTTCGGCGCCGACGCGACCGAACTGGCGCGCCGCTGGCGGGCCACCGGGGCGCACTGCGAGTTGCAGGTGTGGCCGGATCAGATGCATGCCTTCCAGACGCTGCCCGCCGTCGTCCCCGAGTCCAGAACGGCCTATCGCGCGGCGGCGCGTTTCGTCGCCGCCCATCTCGACACCGCCCCCGCGGTCATGACCCAGAAAGTTCCTGCCTCGTGAGCATTTCCCGTTTCGACACCCTGCCCGCAGCGTTCCAGCACACCGCGTCGCGCTATCCCGACGCGGTCGCTCTGCGCACCCCCGGTGACACCGAGACCATCACCTGGGGCGAGTACGCGGCCCGGGTTCGCGCGGTCGCCGCCGGGCTGGCCGGTCTCGGGGTACGCCGCGGCGACACCGTCGCGTTGATGATGAGCAACCGGGTGGAGTTCTATCCCCTGGAGGTCGGCGCACAGCATCTGGGCGCCACCTCGTTCTCGGTGTACAACACCCTCTCCCCCGATCAGCTCGCCTATGTGCTCGGCAATGCCGGAGCGCGCGTGGTGATCTGCGAGCCGCAGTACGCGAAGCTGATCGCCTCCTCCGGTGTCGACCTCGACCACATCGTCTGTGTGGACGAGGCGCCCGAGGGCACCCTGTCGGTGGCCGAACTGCTGGCGGCAGGCCGCGACGATTTCGATTTCGACGCCGCCTGGCGTGCGGTGCGCGGCGACGATGTCGCGACGCTGATCTACACCTCGGGCACCACCGGCGCACCCAAGGGTGTGGAGACCACCCACGCCGCACTGCTGTTCCAGGTGTACGGCATCGCCGAGATCCTCGGCATCGAATTCGGTGACACCATCACCTCGTTCATGCCGACCGCCCACATCGCCGACCGCCTGACCGGGCTCTATGTCCAGGAGGTGCTCGGCACCCAGGTGACCAGCGTCGGCGACCCCAAGCTGATCGCCGCCGCTCTCGCCGACCTGCATCCGACGATCTGGGGCGCGGTGCCGCGCGTGTGGGAAAAGCTCAAGGCCGCCATCGAATTCAAGGTCGCGGCCGAACCCGACGAGACCCGCCGCCAAGCCATGGCCTGGGCGCTGTCGGTCGCCGCGGCCCGCAGCGCCCACCAGTTGGCGGACGAATCGGTGCCCGCCGAGCTCGCCGCCGAATGGGCGCGCGCTGACGAACTGGTGCTGAGCAAGCTGCGCGCCGCCCTCGGTCTTGACCGGGTGCGGTGGGCCATGTCGGGCGCGGCCCCGATCCCACCCCAGACGCTGGCCTTCTTCGCCGGACTCGGCATTCCGATCGCCGAGATCTGGGGCATGTCGGAGCTGTCGTGCATCTGCAGCGTCAGCCATCCCCGCGACGCCAAGCTCGGCGCGGTCGGAAAGCTGTTGCCCGGCATGGAATCACGGCTCTCCGACGACGGTGAACTGCACGTGCGCGGACCGTTGGTGATGAAGGGCTACCGCGGGCTGCCCACGCAGACCGCCGAGGCGATCGACGCCGAGGGCTGGCTGCACACCGGTGACATCGTCAGCATCGATGACGCGGGCTACCTCCGGGTCGTGGACCGGAAGAAAGAGATGATCATCAACGCGGCGGGCAAGAACATGTCGCCCACCAATATCGAGAACGCGATCAAGGCCGCCACCCCACTGATCGGCGCCATGGCCGTCCTCGGCGACGGCAGGTCCTACAACACCGCGTTGATCGTGCTCGACGCCGAATCCGTCGAGCCCTACGCGCGCGAACACGCCCTGCCCGATGCCTCCGCCGCCGCGCTGGCTGTCGACGCCACGGTGCTCGCCGCGATCGAAGCCGGTGTGGCAGCGGGAAACAGCAAGCTCTCGCGCGTCGAGCAGGTCAAGCGCTTCCGCATTCTGCCCACGTTCTGGGAGGCGGGCGGCGACGAGGTCACGCTCACCTTGAAGCTCAAGCGCAAGGTGATCGCCGAGAAGTACTCCGCGCAGATCGACGAGCTCTACGCCGAGCACCCGGCCGCCGACATCGTCAACGTCGGGTAGCCGGGCCACGTCAGCCGAAACGCCAACAGCCCCAGCCGATTCCGGCTGGGGCTGTTGGCTGCGCCGAGCTCGTCGATGCCCGACAGGTCACCCGAGCACAGTGATGAGGCGTCGACCACGTGCGGCCATCGCCTCCGCGGATTCCTCGGGGTGGCGTTGCCACCAGGAAACCATCGCGCCGACCATGCCCATCCAGACCTCGGTCAAGGCGGACAGATCAGCGGGGTCGGTGACGCCGCGGGAGATCGCGACCGCCGCGGATCCCCTGGCAGCCTGCTCAGCGATACGGCGGCGGGCGGCACGGGCGGCGTCGGCAGCCGGACCGTCGGCCGGGTGCGTACGGTCGGTCAGCACATTCCATTCGTACGGGCGCTGGGCGAGCACTCCGAAGATCGCCGCCAGGGTCGCGTCGGCCATAGCCAGCTCGGGCGGTCCGGCGAGCACCGGTTCGATCGCGTCGGCGATGGCGTTGCCGATCCGCGTCACGCACTCCGAGTAGAGGCCGTCCTTCGTGCCGAAGTAGGAATACACCAGCGGTTTCGACACCCCGACGTGTTCGGCGACGACGCCGAGCGAGAGCCCCGCGTATCCGAGATGAGCGATCTGCTCGGCGGCGGCGGCAATGATCTGGTCCTCCCGCTGGGCTCGCGGCATCCCCTTCGTGCCCGCCGTCCGAGGCATGCCGTGGCCTTTCGTCGCGCGAACGGTCAATTTACCAAAACCGCGTATCCGTTCAATTCATCGCACGCCACTCCGACGCCTATTGACGCGCCCACCTGCGCAATCTATATTACCAATTGGTCAATAATTTCTGTTACTACTCGTAACGCCAACTTGGTTCGGCCGAGGAGATGCCATGAACAATCGACTGCTGGAACGTTTCGGCGCGTGGTGCGGTGTGCTCTATCTGGCGGTGTTCGGCACCGGTTGGTTGCTGGTAGCGCGCTTCTTCCCCCCGATCCCGCCCGGCGCCGGGCCGGAGGAGGTCGCCGCTCAGTTCCAGGATCGGCATCTGCCGCTGATGCTGGCCGCCGTGCTCATGATGTGCTCGACGTTCTTCCTGTTCCCGGTATCGGCACTGCTGGTGCTGGTGACCCGAAAGATCGAGCGGCAGACCGGGATGCTGACCCTCATGATGGGGTTCACTCTCGCGACCTATCTGGTCTTCAACTTCTACACCCCGTTCTCGTTCGCGATGGCCGCGTTCCGCTCCGATCGCGACCCCGACCTCGTGCAGTACGCCAGCGACTACGGGTTCCTGCAGTTCATGGGCGGCATTCCGATGTTCGTGCTGGTATGGGTCCTCATCGCCTACGGCGTCCTGGTGATGAGCCCGCGTGAGGATCCGATCGCGCCGCGCTGGTTCGGCTACCTCAACCTGTGGATCGCCGTGCTGTATCTGCCCGAGCTGCTCGTCTTCTTCTTCCACGACGGACCCTTCGCCTGGAACGGCCTGATCGGATTCTGGATTCCCGCGGTGTTGTTCATCGTCTTCTTCGTTGTCTCACCGTTCGTGTTGCTGCCGATCGTCGACAAGCACTTCGCCGTCGAGGAACCCGAACCGGTGGGACACGGCGCATGACGCTCACCGCGACCGAGGCGAAGGCGGCGCGCCATGTCCCCGGCGAACCCGAGCTCTGGCTGTTCGTTCTCGGCGATCTGACGGTGTTCGGCATCTTCTTCGGGGTGTGGGGCTGGAATCACCGGGAGAGCCCCGAGCTGTTCGAGCTGGGCCGATCTCAGATGAATCAGGTTGTCGGGCTGGCGAATACGGTGGCGCTGATCACCAGTTCCGCGGCCGTGGCGATGGGTTTGACGATCGCCCGCGGCGGCGGACTGCGCGCCGCGCGGCGCTGGTATCTCGCCGCGATGGCCTTGGGTGGGATGTTCGTGGCGCTCAAGGCATTCGAATACCACCAGCATCTGCACGCCGGGACAAGCCCGGATCTGCGCGACTTCTACATGTACTACTTCGTCTTCACCGGGATCCACCTGGTACACGTACTGGTCGGCTTGCTCGGACTGACCGTCGCCGTGCGGCGATGCCACCGCGATTCCCGCGCGAACGACATCGCGGTCCTGGAAGGAATCGGCGTCTACTGGCACATGGTCGATGTGCTGTGGATCGTCCTGTTCGCCTTGATCTACCTACTCTAGGGAGCGGTTCGTGTCGAAACAGAACATGATCGTCTGGCTCGCCCTGATCACGTGCACGATCGCCTCCTGGTCCGAGAGCTCGGCGGCGAGCACTTCGAGAATCGTTGCCGCCGTGGTCCTCGTGCTCACAGCAGGCAAAGTCGTCCTGGTGATCGGCTCCTACATGGAGGTCGGCCGGGCTCCGCTGTGGTTGCGACTGGCATGCGGGCTGTGGGCAACGGCTGTCTTCGGCGTCCTCACCTTCGCCTACCTGGTCGGGACCGGATGAGCCGGCACTGATTACGCTTCGCGGCCGACAGCACCAGCCGTCTCAGATGTCAGCGTTGCCGGACGGCGTCGTAGGCCAGCGACAGCGCATCGCCGGAATTCAGCGCCAGCAACGCTCGGTGCAGGTTGGTGCGCTCATCGGGATCGAGGCCGTCGAGCAGGTCGTTGTTCAGTGTGCCGACCAGCTCGTCGGCCTGCTCGACCGCGCGCATCCCCTTCTCGGTGATCTCGATGAGAAACCGTCGGCGGTCGCGGTGATCGCGAATCCTGGCGGCGAGCCCGGCTGCCTCCAGATGGTCGATCGCGGCGACCATCGTGGTCGAGTCGATGCGCAAGCGCGTGCCCAGCTCGAGCTGAGAGCTGGCCTTGTCGCCGGCCAGCACCTTCAAGATCATGAAGTGCCGCGTCCGCAGCCCCAGCGTGGCGAGCCGATCCTCACTGACTCGGAACATCACCTGTCCGAGCTTGATCAGCAGGCAGGTGGTGTGGTCGGCGACCATCTCCGGGATCAACGGTTCGGTCACTGGCGGAAACCTCGATTTCTGGACTGGACAGCAGACCGATAGTAGTCGGGACGGACCCCTGCATCGGCCACCACGGCCGATAATCGCGAGAAGTAATAGTTCGTACTACTGATAGTCTGCCTCGCATGGAGTCAGAATTCATCCAGAAGATCGACCTGACCGACAAGGTCGTCGTCGTCGCGGGCGGGACCAGCGGCATCAATCTCGGTGTGGCCGAGGACTTCGCGCGAGCGGGCGCTCGGGTCGCGGTGCTCAGTCGCTCCGCGGACAAGGTCGACGCGGCCGTCGAACGGCTGCGCGCGCTCGGCGCCGAGGCGATCGGCGGGAGCGCCGATGTCCGCGATTACAGCGCGACCGAGGCGGTCCTGGAATCGGTGCATCAGCAGTTCGGCGACTTCGACGTGATGATCTCCGGTGCGGCAGGCAACTTCCCCGCCGCCGCCCTCGGCATGTCCGCCAACGGGTTCAAGTCGGTGGTCGACATCGATCTGCTCGGCACGTTCAACGTCCTGCGCGCGAGCTACCCATTCCTGCGCAAGCCGGGCGCCTCGGTCATCAACATCTCGGCACCGCAGTCGGAGTTGCCGACGATCACCCAGGCGCACGTATGTGCCGCCAAGGCAGGCGTCGACATGCTCACCAAGGTCCTGGCGCTGGAATGGGGTCCGCAGGGAGTCCGCGTCAACGGCGTGATCCCCGGCCCGATCGATGGAACCGAGGGTATGGCCCGCCTGGCGCCGACTGAGCAGGATCGGGCCCTGGTCACCGACAGCGTCCCGCTGCGCCGCTACGGCACCCCCCGCGACGTCGCCAACGTCTGCCGATTCCTCGCCTCCCCGCTCGCCGACTTCATCTCCGGCGTCGTGCTGCCCGCCGACGGCGGCTGGGTGCTCGGTGGCGCCTCGCAAGCGATGGGCGTCATCGGGCAGCCCCTGCTCGACGCCGCACATCAGAATTCCTGATCACCGACCTCACCCACGAAAAGCGCCCGTCACACCAGGTGGTGTGACGGGCGCTTTTCGGCGTGCTCAGCCCTCCTTGACCAGTTCCGGTTCCGGTTCCGGCTCTTCCATGACGGCTTCACCGCGCGCGACCATGCCCGCCTCGTCGGACAGCGTCAGGTGCGGGATGAACAATGCGAGTCCGAAGGCGAGCACCGCGCCGGGGATCAGGTACCAGAATCCGGGGACCAGCGCGTCGACGTAGGCGCCGACGATCGCGTCGTGCAGCTTGTCCGGCAGGTTCTTGACCACCGAGGGGATCAGCGCGCTCGGGTCGATTTTCGCCGCCATCGCCTCCTGCCAGTTCGCCTGGAACGCGCCGGTGAGATTCTCGGTCAGCCTGCTGGTGAAGATGGAGCCGAAGATCGCGATGCCCAGTGCGCCACCCATCTCGCGGAAGTAGTTGTTCGCGCTGGTCGCCGTGCCGATCTGGTCGGGAGCCACCGCGTTCTGCACCACGAGCACGATGATCTGCATGATCAGGCCGAGGCCCGCGCCCATGACGAACAGCATGGCCGAGACCAGCCACATCGAGGTGTTGGCGTCCAGACGCGTCAGCCACAGCATGTCGATCGCGATGAGCGCGGCGCCGATCGGCGGATACACCCGGTAGCGACCGGTTTTGGTGATCGCGTTCATCGAGGTGATCAGCGTGAGCATCATGCCGATCATCATCGGGATCAGCAGCAGGCCCGACACCGAGGCGGACGTACCGCTGGCCATCTGCAGGTAGGTCGGGATGAAGCCGATCGCCGCGAACATCACCAGGCCGACGAGGAAACCGATCAGTGAGGTCAGCACGAAGGTCCGATTGCGGAACAGCCACAGCGGCAGCATCGGCTCCGCGGCGCGCGACTCGACGAACACGAAGGCTCCGACCACCACGACGAAGGCGGCGAGCATCGACACCATCACCGTCGAGCCCCAGTCGTACTGCTTGCCGCCCCAGTCGGTGATCAGGATCAGCAAGGTGGTCGCGCTCGACATGAGCACGATGCCGAGGTAGTCGGGCCGGGACTTGGGGCGATGGCTGGGGATGTTCAGGTAGCGGAAGGCGATGAAGAGCGCGGCCAGGCCGATCGGCACATTGATCCAGAAGCACCACCGCCAGTCGAGGTGGTCGGCGAACAGACCGCCCAGCAGCGGTCCGGCGACCGAGGTGATACCGAAAACCGCGCCCATCGGAGCCATGTACTTGCCGCGATCCTTGGCGGGCACCACATCGGCGATGATGGCCTGCGCCAGGATCATCAGACCACCGCCGCCGACGCCCTGCAGGCCGCGGAAGGCGATGAATTCCCAGAACCCGGTCGACGCGGCGGCGCCGATGGAGGCGGCGGTGAACACGGCGATCGCGAACAAGAACAGCCAGCGCCTGCCGAACATGTCGCCGAGTTTTCCGTAGATCGGCATCACGATGGTGGTGGCGAGCAGATACGAGGTGGCGGTCCAGGCCATGTGGGAGACCCCACCGAGTTCGCCGACGATCGTCGGCATCGCGGTGCCGACGATCATCTGATCGAGGCTGGCCAGGAACATGCCCGCGATCAGAGCGGAGAAGATCAGCCAGATCCGCTTCTGCGTCAGGACGATCGGGGTGGGCGGCGAGTCGGCCGTCGTGGTCATCGGAGCGTCTCCCTTGTGCTGTCGTCCGGCCGATCGAACAGCCGGGCGGCCATGGCGCAGTGCTCGTGCAGCGCTGCGGCCAGCGACCCGTTCGGGTCCGCGGCCAGCGACATCGCCGCCCGCGTGGTGATGGTGGTCATGATTCCCGCAGTGAGCGAGGCGAATTCGGGAGCGACGTCGGCCCCGAGCCTGGCCGCGAGGAGTTCGGCCGTGGCGGCCTCCATCCGAGCGCCGGAGGCGATGAACGCCGCGAGCACCCTCGGCTCGGCCATCACCAGCTTGGTGATCAGCGAGATACCCTCGCGCACTTCGTTTTCCGGCTGAAAGCCCGCAGCGTGCAGCCAGGTGAGGTCTTCGATGAGCACACCGGTCGGACCGCCTGCGACGAATTGCTGCCTGGCTTCGGGCGTGCCGATCTCCTCGATCGGGCCGACCACCGCGTCGAGTTTGGTGTCGTAGTAGTTGAAGAAGGTGCGCGAGGAGACACCCACCGATTTGGCGATGTCGTCGATGTTCGTCGCATCCAGCCCGTGCTCGACCGCCAACCGCCGTGCCGCCAGGCATAGATCGAGCAGAGTCCGTTGCTTCTTCTGTTCGCGCAGCCCGATCGAGGCCTGTTTGGCCGACTCCTGAGTCACGTCAATAAATTAGCACAAACTGCAATATTTCAGAAACTGCAAATCATTACCCGTCGAGCCCGGCCGCTCGCCGAGTCAGTAGTCGGCGCAGCGCGACCGGGGTGTGGCCGAGGTGCTCGCGGACGGTTCGAGTCAGGTGGGGTTGGTCCGCGAAACCGAGGTCGGCGGCGAGATCGGCAAGGCCGGTGTCGCCGTGGGTGAGCCGATCGAGTGCCTGGCCGACGCGTACCCGGTTGCGATAGTGGGTCAGTGAGACACCCATGCGGTGGGAGAACACCCTGCTCAGCCGGTACGGCGAGACCATCAGCAGTTCGGCCAGCGACCGCAACCCAGCGGCTTCGGGTGCACCGGCGAGGATCGCGTGGCGCGCGGCGGCGACCATCGCCTGGTCGGCAGGACGGGGACGCGGGGCCGACCGGCCGGTGGCGACAGCGACGAGCCGGAGCAGCTCCTCGGTCAGCGCGTAATCGATATCGCCGAGGGTGGCGGCACCGAGCAACCGGTGATGGGCCAGCTCGACGCGCGCGTCGATGTACACCGCTCGCGCGGCCGTCGGTCCCTCCCAGAACTCGGGCGCGATACTCACCGAGGTGCAGACGTCCCCACCCGCCGGATGGGCGAACCGTTCTTCCTCCCCGGGTGCGCCCAGGTAGCCGAAAGTCGGATCCAGGTCTGCCTCGACGCCGTCGGCTCGACGCCGGAATCTACCGCGCCGCACGAGAACGAGGCGGTGCTCCCCGCAAGCCTCCGGCGCCGACCATCGGGTGTGGTCGGCGTGGCAGGTCACCGTGGTCACGGTGAAATCCGGCCGGGCGGCAAGGGGTACGGCGCACAGCATGGGCTGACCGTACGCCGAAGCTACGACACATCGACCCCGCAAAGATCTTCAAGACCGGGGACCGGTCGGGACTGAAAGCTGAGTGGGCACGAACCCCGCGGCCTGACCAGGAGGACACCATGGCATCTGTTCACAAAGAGTTTCTCGTCGACGCCGCACCGGACGCGGTCTGGGATGTACTGCGCGACTTCGGCGCTGTCCATCAACGACTCGCTCCCGGCTTCGTCACCGATACCCGGCTCGACGCCGACACCCGCACGGTCACCTTCGCCGACGGCACCGTCGTCGCCGAACGGCTCGTCGACCTCGATCCGGTGAGCAGGCGTGTCGCCTACACCGTGGTCGGCGGGAGTCTGCACCCCTCGCATCACCATGCTTGGATGCAGGCCGTACCGGAGGCCGACGGCAGGACGCGGTTCATCTGGCACACCGATGTTCTTCCCGAAGCGCTCGCCGCACCGATCGCCGAATCCGTCGAGCACGGAGCCACGGTGATCCGTTCGGCATTGGAGGCGGGGGCGATGAAGCCGATCTCGTGACGTCGGTGGTGCTCACTCGTTGCGGGTGAGCACCGCCGCCGCATCCGGTGTGTCGTGTTCCACCAGCGCCGGTCGAGCGATCAACTCCACCACCACCAGGGCCGCTACCGCGACGAGCACGGTCACCACCACGACCACGCCCGACGGGTACGGCCAGAACACCAGGGTCGCCACCGCGATCACGATGATGACCACCCGCAGCGGAACCCTGAACCGCGCGACCGCGGACTCGAACGGATACGGTGCCCGACCGTTCTTCGGTACACGCAGCGCGTCGAGCGCCTTCACACCCGCGCCACGGACCGCGACCGCCGATCCCGACGATCCGGTGAGATAGCCGACGACAGCGACCACCACCGCCAGCACGAAAACCGCCCGCAACATAGTTCGCAGCGGGACCAGCATCGTGTCGATCAATACCGCGGCACTCTGCTGGGACAGGACCTCCGCCGGGATGGCCCCCATATACAGCGACCGGCCGAGCGCGA
The DNA here is from genome assembly GCF_036142455.1 of Nocardia salmonicida. Classification (NCBI taxonomy): domain Bacteria; kingdom Bacillati; phylum Actinomycetota; class Actinomycetes; order Mycobacteriales; family Nocardiaceae; genus Nocardia; species Nocardia salmonicida. The sequence continues at coordinate 1,517,833 of NZ_CP108014.1, read as the reverse complement.
TCGCCACGGCCAGCAGCGCCATCGCCACCGCGATACTGACTCCCACCAGCGAAATGGCCCGTCGGCGTGCGCCTTTCGGTGACACCCACACCGCAGCCGCGGCAACCAACAGCACCAACCAGGGCAGTACCGAGGAGGCCTTGTCCAACGCTGAGGTCGCCCGCTGTGCCGTGGCGAGTTCGGACGATTCGAACAGCACGAACGACTTGTCGATCGTGGGGATCTCGTTCGCGAACGCGAATCCCCGATCGATCAACGCGGCGCGGACCCGGTCGATGATCGGGGCCAGCGAGATGCTGACCACGCCCTTGTCACTGATCTCGACACCAGGTCGGGTATGCCCGGTCAACACCGCGACCAGCCGCTCGTGCGCCCGCCGGTTGGCCTCGATCCACAGGGCTTCGAATCGGTCCGAGGCCACGAACGATTCCACCGTCCGGTGCACCAACGTCTCGGCCTGATCGGCGATCACCGGCGCCAGCCCGACCACGGCGGGCGGCACCCGAGGAGCCTCTTCGGCGATCGACCGCAGTGCGTCGGCGGTGACGGCCTCGACGTCGAGGCGGGTCACGATCTCCTTGGTGATCCGATCGGTGAGTTCGCCCTGCAGCACCGGATTCGATCCCAGCGACGCCATCTTCTGGACATAGCGGTCGGAATCGAGGACCTCGTTGTGGGTGTAGCGGGCCAGGACCGCGAAAAAAGACAGGACGACGACCAGCACCAGCAGTATCGCCGCACCCGTCCACCGCAACTTCCGATGGCCGGACGCTTGTGTGCGGCCCGCGGTCGAGGTTTCGTTGCCGAGTAGCTCCGCGCGTTCCCGCCGCAGACGCTCGAGTTCCTCGCGCTCGGAAGCGTTCAGAGGTTCATCAGCTCCGGATGAGGCATTCACGATGCTCCTTCGATGTGGCGTCCCGTCCACGGACGAATCCCCACTGTGCGAAAGGTGAGAGCGAAAGGTGAGATCAGTGGACTACTGCCGCGAAATCGCGACCCGGGAGATATCAGCGGGATCGATGAGGTGGGAATGGTCGTCGTCGCCGACGTCGATCTGGACGACATCGATTCGGCCGGTGAACTTGCTGGCACCGGCATAGGCGGCACTGACGGGCATCCCGTAGTCCTCGCCTATATCGGTGGTCTCGTCCGCGGAGAAAATCATAGGCTGAGTCTGCTCGATTCGGCCGTTTCCGACCGGAACGCCGTCATGGAACAAAGTCAGATCACCACCTTTCGCCAGCCCACCTCCGTCGTAGGCGAACTCGGCGCGAACTTGATGGACCCCGGAGGTGACGGGTTCGGTTGCGACAGTGGTGAACTCGGCCATGCCGAGTAGGTTGTAGACGAACGCCGCATGTCCGTCTGTGAAATACAGCGCCCAACCACCGAATCGGCCACCTTGGGCGATGATCACACCGCTGGTGACACCCTCTCGGGGTATTTCGATCGAAGCGGTGACGCTGAAGGACCTGTTCTTGATATTGATGACGCTGTGCTCGCTGAGTCGCTTCATCCCAGGGAACAGCACTTGCGTGGTGCCTTTGATCAGCTCCGGGCGTCCGGCGATGGTCGGATTCAGCCGTTCGAACCGACGGTCGTCGATGGGCAGGACGTTGTATTTGACGGCCTCGATCAACCACAATCGCTGGAGGTAGGCGAGCTTCTCCGGGTCTTGTTCAGCGAGGTCCCTGGCCTGAGTCCAGTCGACGTTCCCGTCGTAGAGTTCCCAGACGTCGTCGTCGAGGGCCGGGAGTTCTTCGTCGGGGAGCCACGGTGTGCTGTGTCGAGTGACCGCGCTCCAACCCTGGAAGTAGATGCCCCGGTTACCGGCCATTTCGAAATACTGCAGGTCGTGCCGTTCCGGGGCATCGGGGTCATCGAAGCTGTAGTTCATGCTGACGCCCTCGATCGGCGATTGCTGAACGCCCATGACGAACATCGGCTCAGGAATCCGCGCCGCTTCGAGAATCGTGGGCGCCACGTCGATGACATGGGTGAACTGAGAGCGGATCTCACCTTTGCCGGTGATCCCGTCGGGCCAGTGCACGATGGTGCCGTTACGGGTGCCGCCCCAGTGTGAGGCGACTTGTTTGGTCCATTGGAAGGGCGTGCACATCGCCCACGCCCACCCCACTGAATAGTGGTTGTAGGCATCGGCCCCGCCGAGTTTGTCCTTGACCTCGGCCATGAACTCCGGAGTTTCGATAGCGGCCAGCCCGTTGAAGTTGGCCATTTCGTTGAAGGCACCGTTGACAGTGCCTTCTGCCGAAGCACCGTTGTCGCCGATGATGTAGTAGATCAGCGTGTTGTCGAGAGCACCGACGGATTCCACCGCATCGATGACACGGCCGATGTGAAAGTCGGTGTGCTCGAGGAATCCGGCGTAGACCTCCATCTGCCGTTCCAGGACGGGCTTGAGCTCGTCGCTCATCTCCGCCCACGACGGGATCACGTCTGGTCGGGGCGTCAACTCGGCATCAGTCGGTACCACCCCGAGTTCCTTCTGCCGGGCAATGATCGCTTCGCGCTGGGCATCCCAGCCGTCGGCGAATTTGCCGACGTATTTGTCGGCCCATTCGGCAGGGACATGGTGGGGCGCATGCGTGGCGCCCGGTGCGAAGTACACGAAGAACGGCTTCTCCGGTGCCAGCGCTTTCTGGGTTCGTATCCAGTCGACGGTGCGATCGGCGAGGTCTTCGGTGAGGTGGTAGCCCTCTTCTGGCGTCTTGGCCGCTTCAACCGGGGTGACTCCCTCATAGAGGGCTGGGTAGTACTGGTTGTTCTCACCGCCGATGAATCCGTAGAAGTGCTCGAAGCCTCCACCGCCGGTCGGCCACGAGTCGAAGGGGCCGACCGGTGAGGTCTGCCATGGCGGCACCTCGTGACACTTGCCGAACTGCGCAGTCGAGTAACCGTTGAGTTTCAACGTCATCGGCAGCGCGGCCTTGGTGTTCGGTCGCAGGCCGGAGGACCCGGGTGCCGCGGTCGCGGTCTCGGTGATCATCCCCATGCCGACCGAATGATGGTTGCGGCCACTGAGCAGCGCCGCGCGGGTCGGGGCACACAGCGCTGTCGTGTGGAAGCGGTTGTAGGTCAAGCCACCGCGCTGCAGGCGTTCGGCTGTCGGTGTCGCCGCGGGCCCGCCGAAGGCGCTGCTGGCACCGTACCCGACATCGTCGAGCAGGATCACCAGCACATTCGGTGCACCTTCTGGCGGCAGCAACGTCTCGATCGGCGGAAAGGACGTCTGGGGATCTTTGGCGTCATAGGTCACCAAACCCAGGTGTTGGCGATCGGGTATCGGTAAGTTCGTCCGACCTGCCTTCGGTTCTTCCGCCATGGTCGGCTCCTGGTTCTGCTCGGTAGATTTCGGGGGTACTCCGCTTCAGACCGCGATGCCGAGGACCTTCGGTGAGCGCTGAACCGTCGTGCCGACGAACCCCGTCAGGTGCAGCCCGTCCTTGACCCCAGCGGTGCTCGATTCGAGTCTCAACCCGCAATAACCGAAAGTCCTCACCCCTTTGGGATGAGATCGCCGAGGGGTTGGTCGTGATGCCTGCTACCGATCACCCCGATCCGAAAAGGCTCGACGACGTCGGCGGAACCGCGTCCTGACCGAACAGTTCGAAACCGCTGAATGCGGCCTGTGGGCGCAATACAGTGGCCGGGTGCGTGGACAATGTCGAATTCTGCTGTGTTCGACCGCAGCAGTCACCGCAGCACTAGCGCTGCCTACCCTCCCGATTGCGGCAGCCGAGCCGGCCCCCCAGCCCGACGGCTGCGCGGAGGTCCGGGTCGTCACCGTGCGGGGCACCCTCGAACCGCAGTTCGGCAGCCTCCTGCTCACTCCACTGGGCGGGCGGATCGCCCAGGAATCCGGCCGCCGCACCACAGTGACCGAACTCGAGTATCCGGCCTCGACGGCCCCCGACAGCGCCGTGCGCGGTGTCGAGAATCTGACCGCGCTGCTGAACGAGACCGCCGCCGCGTGCCCTGACCAGCGGCTCGTCCTACTCGGCTACTCCCAAGGTGCGCGCGTTATCGGCAACTCCCTCGCCGCGCGAACCGCGTTGACAGACCAGGCGGCCGCGCGAATCGACGCCATCGCACTGTTCGGTAGCCCTCTGTTCAACGGCGCAGAGCCCTACAACCGTGGCAACTTCGATCCGGCCCTGTCCGGGACCGGTGCGCTGCGCGGCGGCGCGCTCACCGAATTCGCCGACCGCCTGCGCGACTTCTGCAATGCCGGTGACCGCGTCTGCCAGGGCGGCGACCCGGCCGCCGGGTTCGGAAATGCCGCGAGCTACGGCCATGTCGCGTACTTCCTCAACGACACCCGCGACCACGCCGCGGCATTCGTCGTCGGACAGCTCGGCGGATAGCCGGCCGCGCCGTCACCGAGTCCGGGTTATCGGTTCAGGCACACCATGACGAGCAGCGGACCATACCGATTCTCGGCACTGCCCGCCGCGACCAACAGGCCGCCGACCGGGCTGCAGAGCACGTCCAGACTCGACGAGCCGCTGTCTGCCACCGGCTGCTGGGCATGCGCGGAGCTCGCGCCGACGGCGGATGCGAGCAAGAAGAGAGCGAGGGCGGACGACGCCACGAGCTTGTTCATGGCTCAACCGTGCCGTGCGTCCTCGCGCCGCGCACGCCCCGAATTGCTGGGGCGCGCAACGGGAACCGCCGACACGGCTGTGGCGCGGCCGATCTGGCGGCCGATCCGGGTCAGCAGCTGTCGAGTCAGTTCGGGGTCACCGGCGGTATCCCTGATGGTGTAGTCACCGAGGGAATAGATGCCGGTGAATCCCGCCGCGTCCCATCGATCCGGGGACAACGTGCTCCGACCCGCTACGGCGACCACCGGAACAGGGTGGGCGCGCCGGGCCAGAACCGCAGGCAGTTTTCCGTTCGCTGTCTGCTCATCGATACTTCCCTCCCCGGTGATCACCAGGTCGAAACCGGGCAGGTGCCGATCGAACTCGAACAATTCGAGGAAGAACTCGGCGCCGGACACGATCGTGCCGCCGAGCAAGAGCGCGGCGAAACCGATCCCACCCGCGCTGCCCGCCCCGGCGGCGGCCGCGACAGCCATCGCGTCCGGGTAGCCACTACGGCCGAACGCTCGGACGAGATTCTTCAGAGCGGCGTCGAGGAACGCCACCTCGGCGTCGGTCGCCCCCTTCTGCGGCCCGTATACGGCCGCCGCACCGTCCGGTCCGAGCAAGGGATTGGTGACATCACTGGCGATCACGATGTCGACCCCGGTCAGCCTCACCGCCCGGGAACAGTCGACGGTGTGGACGCGGGCCGCATTCCGTCCGCACGCGCGCAGTTGCCGACCGTTGGCATCGACGAAGGTGAAGCCGAGCGCGGCGAGCAGTCCCATTCCACCGTCGGTGCTGGCACTGCCACCGAGGGCCAGCACCAGCCGCCGCGGCCGAAACCGCAAAGCTTGCGAGATGGCCTGTCCCATCCCGAGACTGCTCGCATCCAGCGGCAGCAGGCGACCGCTCGGCAGGGTGGCGAAGCCGCAGGTACCGGCGACCTCGACCACGGCGGTGCCGCCGGCGACCGCGATCCGCCCGTACCTCGGGGTACCAGCGGCCCCGGCCACCGTCACCGGATGAGCAGCGAAACCGGCCGCTATCGCGGCGTCTACGCTCCCGTCACCGCCGTCGGCCAGCGGCATTCGATGACTGTCGACGCCCGCCGACGCCAAGCCCTCCGCCAACCGGTCGGCCACCTCGGCGGCGGTCAGGCTTCCTTTGAATTTGTCCGGGGCAACCAGAACCCTCACGCGAATGACTTCCTATCAGTCCGCTTGCGCCACCGAGCCGAGCAGATCCCGGACCCGGTTGGCGACCGTGATGAATTCCGGCGTCTCCATCGTCGTGGCGTAGTCCCGGTGCGCGGGCAGGTCGACGTCGAGCAATTCGATGATCCGGCCCGGCCGCGGACTCATCACCACCACGCGATTGGCGAGATACACGGCCTCGGCCACCGAATGGGTGACCAGCAGTACCGTGGTGCCCGTTTCCCGCCAGATCCGATGCAGCTCGACGTTCATCCGTTCCCTGGTGAGCGCGTCGAGTGCGCCGAACGGCTCGTCCATCAGCAGCACTTCCGGTTCGTGCAGCAGGGCCCGGCACAGCGAAACCCGTTGCTGCATACCACCGGAGAGTTCGTGCGGTAGGGCGTTCTCGAACCCGCTGAGTCCGGTCATCTCGATCAGACGCGCGCATTCGGCCTCGGCGGCTCGCTTGTTCATGCCCCGCATCTCGGCTTGGAGCAGGATGTTCTTGCGGACGGTCCGCCATTCCAGCAGTGCGGCTCGCTGGAAGACGTAGCCGATATTGCGCTGCGGCCCGCGCACGGGGGCGCCGCGGAGTTCGACGCTGCCCCCGCTCGCTTCGGTAAGACCGGCAACGACTTTCAGCAGCGTCGACTTGCCGCAGCCCGACGGGCCGACAATCGACACGAATTCGCCGGGGCGGACCTGGAGATCCACATTGTGCAGGGCGGTGACCTCGCCGCGTTTGGACGCGAACCGTACGGTCAGATCATCGACCGCGACTGCGGTATCGGTGTGGGCGATGGTGGGTGTGCTCATATCGTCACCTGTTCCGGTCACGGCTTGCTGGTCGGCGTGAATTTCGAGTCCCAATACTTGGCCGGGTCCTCGGCTTTGTCGAGGAGCTTCGCCTGGCTGAGAACCGCGACCGTGGCGCGCCAATTCGCTTCGACATTGGTTCCCGGCGCCTTTCCCGCGGTTTCCGGGGTGCTCAGCAGCGGGATGGTCTGCTGCCACTGCTGCAGCAGTACCTGCTGCGGCGGCAGTTGCGGATCCTTGCCTTCCATCGCCGCGACGGCGGCCTCAGGCTTGGCGACCGCGGCGGCGAAGGCCTCACTCGTCGCGTCCACCATGGCCTGTACCAGCTTGGGCGAGGACTCGATGGTGGCCTGGTTGGCGATCAGGCCGTTGCTGAAGAAGTTCAGCCCCTGGTCCGAATACCGAAGGTAGCGAACCTCTTTGCCGCTCTTGTTCGCGATGGTGGGGCCCTGGTCGTGCGCGAAGCCGATCAGCCCGTCGACGCGACCCGAGAGCATCGCCGACATTGCCCGCCGAGTCGAGGCTCTGCTGGGTCACCTGATCAGCCGGGACGCCCGCCTTGTCCAGATAGACCGGGAAGGTGGTGGTCGGCGCGTCGCCCGCGGAGACGGCGATGGTCTTGCCCGCCAGATCGGCCGGCGTCCGAATATTCGAATCGGCGAACACCTGCACCGCCGACGGCGTGGTCTGCAGGAAGACGCCGACGCTCTTGATCTTGACGCCCTTGTCGATATTGCTGAGGACGGCCGGGGTATCGGCCCAGCCGAAGTCGGTCTGCTTGGAACCGGTGGCCTGCGCGGTCTTGGTCGAGCCCTGCCCGGCCGAGATCTTCAGGTCGATGCCGTGCTTGGCGAAGATGCCTTCTTGCACCCCGTAATAGAACGGGGCGTGCTCGCCGTAGGGGTACCAGTTGAGCATCAGCGACACCGCGGTGGTCTTCCCGTCGGTCCCGGGATCCTTGGCCTCGTTGCCGCCGCCTCCGCAGCCGGTCGATACCACCATCGAGGCCACCGCGGCGGCGCCGATCATCGTGAGTGTGCGAGTTCGGAATTTCATGCGAGTTCTCCAGTTGCTCATGCGCCACCGACGACCGAGGCCGTGGATCGACGGGAGGCGTGCCATGGGATGAGGAACTGCTCGGCGATTTCGATGATCGCGAACAGGATGATGCCCAGCATGGACATGATGATCAGGGCGGCGAACAGCATCGCCGTGTCGATATTTCCGTTGGCTTGCAGGATCACGTAGCCGAGTCCCTCGTTGGCGCCGACGAATTCGCCGACGACGGCGCCGGTGACCGCGAGGGTGGCGGCGATCTTGAGCCCGGACATCAGTTGCGGCAGCGATGCGGGAAAGCGCACCTTCACGAAGGTCTTCCAATTGCTCGCGCCCATGGTGGAGGTGAGTTCGAGGATTTCCGGATCCACCGAGCGAAGCCCGGCCATGCCGGAGATGACGATCGGGAAGAACGCCATCAGCACGGCCACCAGGATCTTGGGACTGGTGCCGAAGCCGAGCCAGACGATGAACAGAGGTGCGATCGCGATTTTCGGGATCACCTGGGCGAAGAGGATGAGCGGATACATCGTTCGCTCGATGCCGCGTGAGTAGATCATCACCAGGGCGACGGCTTCGCCGATCAGCGCGGCGATGACGAACCCGACCACGGTCTCGTAGGTGGTGACCCAGGTGTTCTCGAGCAGGTAGGTCGAGTTGTCGACGGTGGTGCGCCAGGTATCCGCCGGCGACGGCAGGATGTAGGGCTCGACGAGCTCGAACTTCGTGACGGCCCACCATGCGGCGATGAGCGCTACCACCAGAGCGAGCGGCCGCCACACGGTCGACCACAGAGTGGCGAGGGATGGGAGCTTTCGGCGCCGAGTGCGGACGGGTTGCGTCGCTTTCGGCGCGGAGGAACTGGCCTCGACGGACGTGATTACCGCCATCTGGAGTCCTAAAGCTAGTAGTGGAGCGGGGTTCGAACTGCACCCGCTGGGAATGCGCTTTCCGAAGCTGGGACCGAGGCTAGTGTGACCGGCCACACAGTGTCAAGGGTTTCGAATTGTCGCAGGTCAGGCAGGCCGAAAAACGGTGCTGTCGCGCAGGATCACGCGACCGGGCGCGAATTCGTGTGCCTGCGAGGCCGTTGCCGAGTCGTCGAGCGCGAGCGCGACGGCGCGCTCGCCGATGTCGACCAGCGACAGCGCGACGGTCGACAGGCCGGGCACGTGGTCACGCAGCGTCGGGATATCGTCGAACCCGGCAACGCAGACGTCGTCGGGGACCGCGAGGCCGAGCTCACGCCATGCCGCGATCGCCCCGATCGCCATCACGTCGCTCACGGCGAAGACACAGGGCGCGGCGGTGTCGACCTGGCCGGGACGCAGTTCCAACGCCGCGGAGAGGCGCCGAGCGGCGCTGAAACCACCGTCACGGGAGAAGTCGCCCGCGATCTCCACCAGCGGCGTCACGCCCTGCGTCGCGAGCGCTTCGACGAAGCCGTTGCGCCGGTCGACAGCGGTTCTGATGTGGCCGGGCCCGCCGATGAGGGCGAAGTCCCGGTGCCCCTGCGCGAGTAGCGCATGCGCCAATTCCGCTGATGCCACCCGGTTTTCGGGCTCCACGGCCGCACCGAAGGACAGCGGCTGGCCGATCACGACCACCTTGCCGCAGTTGTCCAGATACCGCGCGCATTCCTTCTCGAGATCGCGGTCGAGATCGCCGCTCTGGCGTGAACCGGCCAGGATGATCGCATCGGCGCGGTGCGAGATGAAGGTGCTCACGGATTCGCGTTCGATATCGAAATCGCGTTGCGTGCTGGCCAGCAGGACGAGCTTGCCCGCCCGGCGCGCCGCCGTCTGCACACCCTGCACGATCGAGGAGAAGTAGGGATCGGCGATATCGTGCACGACCAGTCCGATGAGCCCGGTCGACGACCGCGCGAGCGCCTGGGCCTGCGCGTTTGCCACATAACCCAATTCGGCGGCGGCCGCGCGAACCCGGTCGGCGACGCCTTCGCCGGGCACCCGCGACGATCCGTTGAGCACGCGGGACGCGGTCGCCTGGGAGACGCCGGCCCGGGTCGCGACGTCTTGCAATCTCACAGCCGCCATGGCTTGGTGCCTCGTTCTCTCGGTGCGCGGGGGTTGACCGAACTTCGTGACTAGCATAGCTTGGAAAGCGCATTCCGACGCTGACTTGTCCACTCGATGTGTGCGGGTCCATCCGCACCGTCCACGACCCATTCTGCGGTCGTCAGCCACGCAAATCAGAAGAGGCACATACCAATGCCCGATTCCACCACTCCCCCGCGCACGCTCCGCATCGCCATGAACGGCGTCACCGGTCGCATGGGCTACCGCCAGCACCTGATGCGGTCGATCCTGCCGATCCGCGACGGCGGTGGCCTGCTGCTCGCGGACGGCACCCGCGTCCAGGTCGAGCCGATCCTGGTCGGCCGCAATGCCGCCAAGCTGGCCGAACTCGCCGAAGAACACGGCATCGCCGAATGGAGCACCGACGCCGCCGCGGTGATCGCCGACCCGTCGATCGATATCTACTTCGACGCGCAGGTCACCTCGCGTCGCGCCGAGGCACTTACCGCGGCGATGAAGGCGGGCAAGCACGTCTTCACCGAGAAGCCGACCGCCGAAACACTGGCCGAGGCCGTCGAACTCGCCAGGGTCGCCGCGAACGCGGGCATCACCGCGGGGGTCGTGCACGACAAGCTCTACCTACCCGGCCTGGTGAAATTGCGCAGGCTCGTCGACGAAGGCTTCTTCGGTCGAATCCTCTCGCTGCGCGGCGAATTCGGTTACTGGGTCTTCGAGGGCGACGGTCAACCTGCCCAGCGACCCAGCTGGAACTATCGGGCCGAAGACGGCGGCGGCATCGTCGTGGACATGTTCTGTCACTGGAACTACGTGCTCGAGGGCCTGCTCGGCAAGATCGAGGCGGTCACCGCGAAGGCGACGACCCACATCCCCACCCGCTGGGACGAACAGCGCAAGCCCTATCCGGCCACCGCCGACGATGCCGCCTACGGGATCTTCGAGATGGAGAACGGCGTTGTCGCCCAGATCAATTCGTCGTGGGCGGTGCGCGTGTACCGCGATGAGCTCGTCGAGTTCCAGATCGACGGAACACACGGCTCCGCCGTCGCCGGGCTGCGCAAGTGCGTTGCCCAGCACCGCTCGCATACGCCCAAGCCGGTCTGGAATCCCGATCTCCCGGTCACCGAGCCGTTCCGCGATCAATGGCTGGAGGTCCCCGCGAACGCGGAGCTCGACAACGGCTTCAAGCTGCAGTGGGAGGAGTTCCTCGCCGACGTGGTGAACGAACGGCCGCACCGCTACGGGCTGCTGTCGGCCGCACGCGGGGTTCAGCTGGCCGAACTGGGACTGCGCAGCTCCGCCGAAGGCCGTCGGATCGAGATCCCGGAGGTCACGCTGTGACCGCGACATCCACGGGTGTGTCGGTGGTGCTGCCCATCGACGGCAGGCTCGAACCGTACGTTCTCGGGGCGCCAGGTGTGTGGACGCGACCGCAACGACCGATCACCTCGCGCGTGGCTTTCGCTGCCGCGCATGTGATTCCGCGTGCGACAGGCGACAACACGCCGGGCGCGCCCGCTGCCGTCGACTGGGAAGCGACGCTGGCCTACCGGCACGAATTGTGGTCCTACGGACTCGGTGTGGCCGATGCGATGGACACCGCACAGCGCGGGATGGGCCTGGACTGGCGGGCGACCGCGGAATTGATCCGCCGATCGGGCGGCGAGGCGGCCTCGGTGGGCGGCAGACTCGCCTGCGGTGCGGGAACCGATCAACTCGACCTCGCCGGACTCCCGTCCGGATCGGCGGGGCTGGCCAGGATCGTCGATGCCTACCGCGAGCAGATCGACGTGGTGACCGAGGCGGGCGCGCAGGTGATCCTGATGGCCTCGCGGGCACTCGTGCAGGTCGCGCAGTCGAGGGCCGACTACCTCCAGGTCTACGAGAAACTGCTGGCCGGTGTCGATCGTCCGGTGATCCTGCACTGGCTCGGCACCATGTTCGATCCCGCGCTGCACGGCTATTGGGGCAGCGCTGATATCGACACCGCCACCGAGACCTTCCGCACGCTCATCGAGAACAACAGGTCGAAGATCGACGGAGTCAAGGTCTCCCTGCTCGACGCGGAGCACGAGATCGCACTGCGACGCGCGCTGCCCGACGGGGTCCGGCTCTACACCGGCGACGATTTCAACTACCCCGAGCTGATCATCGGTGACGCACAGGGACATTCGGATGCCCTGCTCGGCATCTTCGCGGCGATCTACCCGGTCGCGTCCACCGCGTTGCAGGAACTCGACAACGGCAATGCGGCGCGCGCGTCGCAGATCCTCGGCGCCACACAGGAACTCGGGCGCCATATCTTCGCCGCACCGACGTACTACTACAAGACGGGGATCGCGTTCCTGTCGTGGCTCAACGGTAAGCAAGCGGGCTTCTCGATGGTGGCGGGGCTGTCCACCGGTCGATCCGTGCCGCATCTGGCCGAATTGTTCCGGCTCGCGGACAAGGCCGGGCTGCTGTCGGACCCGGAACTGGCCGCGCACCGCATGCGGATCTACCTCGAACTGAACGGACTCGGCTCATGACATCGGTTGCGGCACAGCACATGCCATACGACCTGGCCGATCCGTATCGGTCGTTGTCGTTGAACACGGCGACGACCAAGAGGTGGACCCTGGCCGAGGCGGTGGACGGGGCAGCCCGCGCCGGGCTGGGCGCGGTCGGACTGTGGCGCGACCGGGTCGACGAGATCGGGGTCGCCGCGGCGGCGAAGATCGTCGCCGACGCGGGGTTGCGGGTGTCCAGTCTGTGCCGCGGCGGCTTCCTGACCGAGCCGGGCGACGGCCGGGCGGCACTCGACGACAACCGCCGCGCCATCGACGACGCCGCGACACTGGCCACGCGCGAACTGGTCATGGTGATGGGCGGCATTCCCGACCGCGACCTCGCCGCCGCGCGGGCACGGGTCGAAGAGCGGCTCGCCGTGCTGGTTCCGTATGCCGCCGAACGCGGCGTGCGCATCGCCCTGGAGCCGCTGCACCCGATGTTCTGCGCGGACCGTGCGGTGATTTCCACACTGGCACAGGCATTGTCGATGGCGCAGCGGTATTCGGCGCAGACCGTGGGTGTCGTGGTCGACACCTTCCATCTCTGGTGGGATCCGACCCTGGAACAACAGATCGCCCACGCCGGCGCGTCCGGGCGGATCAGCTCGTATCAGGTGTGTGACTGGTTGAACCCGATGACCGCCGATCCGCTGTTGTCGCGGGGCATGATGGGCGAGGGCGTCATCGACTTCGCGACTATCGGTCGGTGGGTTCGCAGCGCCGGGTACCGCGGCGACGTCGAGGTCGAAATCTTCAATGCCGCGGTCTGGGCCGCCGACGGCCACGAAGTGATCGAGACGATGAAACAGCGCTACCGAGATCTGGTCCTTCCGTCCCTGGTGGGCTGAACTGGACGCGGGCGCATTTTCGGTCGGCTGGAAACTCCCATCGACACGGGTAGGTCGGTAACGTTGGCAAGTGGCCAACTACGAGGAGACGACGGCGATGCCGAAGATTGTTTTGTTCGGGGCAACCGGGTACACCGGACGCCTGACAGCCGAAGTCCTCACCGCACGCGGCGCTTCGCCGGTGCTGGCGGGACGCAACGGGGCCGCGCTCGACAAGCTCGCCGCCGACCTCGGCGGGGCGCAGACCGCGGTCGCCGACGTCACCGACCCTGCTTCCGTGCGGGCTCTGCTCGGTCGCGGCGATGTTCTGGTGACGACGGTCGGCCCGTTCCTGCGCCACGGCCGTCCAGCGCTGGACGCGGCGATCGCCGCCGGCGCGCACTACGTCGACTCCACCGGCGAAGGTCCCTTCATCCGCACCGTGTTCGAGCACGACGAGCAAGCCCGCGCGGTCGGGTCAGGTCTGCTGAGCGCGTTCGGGTTCGACTACGTGCCGGGCAATCTGGCCGCCGGGCTGGCCTTGCGTGAGGCGCCGACCGCTGTTCGTGTCGACGTCGGCTACTTCATGGAGAAGCCGAGTACCAGTGGCGGGACCCGCGCGTCCATGGCGGGAATGTTGTTCGAACCCGGCTTCGCCCTGCGCGCCGGTCAGGTCGTCGCGCAGCGCACCGGCGCACGTCTGCGTTCCTTCGATGTGGCGGGAAAGAGCCTGACCGGTACCTCGATCCCGGGCTCGGAGCATTTCGCGCTGACTCGCTCCTACCCGAACCTGCGTGAGGTCGACGTCTTCCTCGGCCTGCCTCCGCTTGCCGCACAGGGGTTGCGCGCGAGCTCGCGACTGACCGCGGTCGTCGCGAAGGTGCCGCCACTCAAGCGAGGACTCGACGAAGCCCTGGCCCGAATCGTCAAGGGCTCCACCGGCGGTCCCGGCACCGAGACTCGCGGCCGCAACCGCACCTGGGTCGTCGCCGAAGCGCGCGACGACGCCGGAAAGACTCTGGCGAGCGTCACCCTGGAGGGTGGCGACCCCTATGATTTCACCGCGGCGATCCTGGCCTGGGCGGCCGATACGGCGCTGGGTGGCGGCCTGCTCCGCTCCGGCGCGCTGGGCCCGGTCGACGCGTTCGGCCTCGACGCGCTCTACACCGCCGCCCTCGACGCGGGCTGGACCCGCCGCCCGGCCACCTCTGCGAGCTGAACGGGCCGTTCCGCTATTGCCGGGTTCTCGGTGCCGTGGGTGTCGCCGACGGAGTCCGTGCTTCGCTGCGATGCTGGTCCCACCAGGAGGGGCCGTCATCGTGGGAGGGGATCGGGTCCTTCGGCGGCATCGACGTGCTCGGTATGCCCAGGACCCGCAGTCGCCAGTCGTCCTCACGGATCGCGGCCACGATCCGGACGGGAACAACTGCCGTGAGCAGCAGGTAGTTACCCACGCAGATCATCAGACAGATCGGCGGAATGGACACCACGATCGCGGTCCCGAGGGTTCCCATCTCGATCGGATCGCGGGAGATGGCGAGGAGGTTTCCGCAGATACTGGACAGCACGGCGGCGACGAGCAGCAACTCGTAGACCCGCACCAGGGAGGTGGCCTTCTCGTCGCGGATACCTACCAGCGTGATGAAGGTGCAGGCGACCAGCGCGACGGTGAGACCGACCACCACCGGCCACAACCAGGTCAGGTGCTCGGCGACGCCCGCCACCCGCGCGAGGGTGGAGGTGAAGGTGAAGGATGCGATCGCGGCAGCGACAACCAACGCTGACCCTAAGCCCACTAGCAGCTTCGGCACCGTGACTGGAATAGGGCGGGGGAAAGGGTCCGTGTGGTCCATCAGGCTCCATCCTACGGTCTACGGTCACCAAACATGCACGCACTCAACAGAGTACGGGCACCCGCGCCACAAGACGCCGTAGAAACCGCCACGGGGCGGTCACCCGCCGCCGCACACCCCTCCCCCGACGCCCACAGGGTCTACTTCGACGGCCCCAGAAGCGCTTCGACGGCACGCTCGGCGCTCTGGACGGCGCTTTCCATCGTGGCCGACCAGTCGGTGCGAGTCCAGTCGCCGGCGAGCATCAGATTCGGGACCGAGGTGCGCTGCCCGGGGCGCAGATCGTCGGTGCCGAGAACCTGCGAGAAGGTCGCCTTCGGCATCTTCACCACATGGCCGGTCACGACTTTCGCGTCGGCGGCTTCCGGGTAGTAGCGGCGGATGAGATCCATCTGCTCGGTGACGATCTCGTCGTTGCTCTTGTGGATCTGCTCGTAGGCGCCACTGGTGGTCAGGCAGTACAGCCAGGTTCCGTCGGGGGTGCGGTTGTGCATGCGCTGACGGTCGAAGACCTGATCGATCACACCGGTGCCGCCGATGAGCGCCTCCATGGCCGACTTCGTCTTCAGCGGCCGGTCCAGATACAGGTTCGTGCTCACGATCGGAGTGACGCCCAGTTTGTCTGCGGCGGCATAGATGTCGGCATGCTCGGGCAGGTCGTCGAGGAGGCCGCCGATAGTGGAGTTCGGGACGGCACAGATCACCGCGTCGGCCTCGATCACCGAGCCGTCCGCCAGCTGCACACCGGTCGCCTTACCGTCGACGATCACGACCTTGCGGGCCACCGCCCGATAGCGCACGTCGACCCCATAGCGCTCGAAGACCTTCTTCGCCCCGTCGATATAGAGGGTGTCCAGGTCCACGGTGGGATAGCCGATCGTGACCCCCGACCGGTCCTGCATCCCGATCCGAACCCCGGTAGCGAGCACATCGGCGAACACCTTCGCCGACTCGATGTGCACCGGCTCCGCCGCGATGCCGAGTGCGAGCCAATCCCACAGGGCCTCACGGGCTTTCGCGGGCATGCCGACGCGCTGGAACCACTGTTCGGTGGTGATGTCGGCGAGGTCCTTCGGCTGCCACAGCGCCTGACGAACCAACTGCAGCGCCGACCGCAACGCACGCAGCTTCTCGAGCGGGCTCGCGTCGGGATGGGCGCCCATCAGCGTGCGCCAGGCCCCGAACCCCTTGGTGTACAACATCACCGCGCGCCCACCCGGCCAGCGCAGACTCCCCGCGCCGGGAAACTCCACGTACTGGCGGGTGCCGACGCTGTCGAGGTACCGCCACAGGCTGCGATATCCGCTGGCCACCACGTGCTGGCCGTTGTCGGGGAGATCGTTCACCTCGGCGACGTGCATGGCCTGCGTGCGTCCACCCAATCGGGCGCGCCGCTCCAGCAGGGTCACTTGTTTGCCTGCCTCCGCCAGCCACACCGCGGCGGCCAGGCCCGCCAGGCCTCCCCCGATGACGACGAACCGACGAGGGTCATGTGCATCCACCATTGATGCAATGTATCGCTAACTCTCTCTTTGCATCACGGAATGGCCGGTTCGGACCGGCCGCCCGCACCGATGGTCAGTTCTGTTTCAGGCTGCCCACCGTGAGCGATCCGCTCGCCGGGGTTTGCCCCTTCTCCGCCGCGCGGACGTAGCTGTCGGGATCCTTGTCGACAGCCCGCACGCCGGCATAGTTGCGGGCTTCGTAGGTGGCGAAGGTGACGGCGAGCTGATGGCGCTGCGACAGTCCGGCCAGGCGCCGGAAGTCGGTGAGGCCCTCGCGTTCCTCCTCGGCCATGTGGTCGCTGTTGGCGAGGTTGGCTGCCGCCACGGCGGCGTACCAGTCGTCGGTACCGACTCCATGACGCGCTACGTCGGCCACCGCGTCCCTGATGTCGTTGTGGTCATGGATGGCGTCGAGCGTCTCGTCCTCCACCGCGCTCGTGCGTTTCGCCGCGATCCCCGTTTGCAGCAACGCGGGGTAGAAGATCTCCTCCTCTGCCTGCGCGTGGAGCTCCAGAAAGGCCGCGAGCCTGTCCCAGATCGCCGACAGCGCGCCGGTGTCCGTGCGGTTGATCTGTTCCAAGATCGCGAACAGTCGGCGCTGCTCGCGGTGGTCGTCGAGGATCAGCTCGGTAATGTCCACGATTCCTCCCTGATACGGCTTGCCAGGTCAGCGCCGACGTTAACGCACCGCCGCCGTGTGTGGTCCGCACCAGCCCGAGTCTCCGGCGCGGCGATCGTCCTAAGGGAAGGTTAGGAACCGCCCGTGTGGCTTCCTTCGACTTGTGACAGCCGACACAGTGGTCTCCGACGGCGCAATGCCGCGCCGATAGAGGAGGGTCCAAGGTGACAACGACACAGGCCGGTGGTGAACGGCGAGTAGTGGCGAACGTGCTGCGCGGCTCGATCGGCAATCTCGTCGAATGGTACGACTGGTACGTCTATGCCGCGTTCAGCGTGTACTTCGCGAAGGCGTTCTTCCCCGACGGCGACCCCACGGCGCAACTGCTGTCGACCGCGGCGGTGTTCGCGGTCGGGTTCATCATGCGCCCGATCGGCGGTTGGGCGCTCGGGCGCTACGCCGACCGGTTCGGCCGCCGCGCCGCCCTCACGCTCTCGGTGACGGTGATGGCCGCGGGTTCGCTGATGATCGCGGTGACACCCGGATTCCAGACCATCGGCATCGCGGCGCCGGTGTTGCTGCTCATGGCCCGGCTGCTGCAGGGACTGTCCGTGGGTGGCGAATACGCCACCAGCGCGACGTATCTGTCCGAGGTCGCGTCGCCGGGTCGACGTGGTTTCTACTCGAGCTTCCAGTACGTGACGCTGGTCGCGGGCCAGCTCGTCGCGCTCGGGGTGCAGATCGTGCTGCAGCAGGTGCTCTCGTCCGAGCAGATGTACAGCTGGGGTTGGCGCATTCCGTTCCTGATCGGCTCCGGTGGCGCGATCGTGGTGATGCTGCTGCGGCGCGGCATGGACGAATCGGACTCGTTCAAGGCCATGGAGAACACGAGTACGACCGGCGAGGCGACCGCGAGCAGCTCCCGCGGTTCGCTGCGGGTGCTGCTGCAATACCCCAGGGAATGTCTGCTGGTGGTGGGCCTGACCATGGGCGGAACCGTGGCCTTCTACACCTACACGACCTACATGCAGAAGTTCATGATCAATACCGCGGGCATCTCCAAGGACACCGTGGCCTGGATCAACTTCGTCGCGCTGCTGGTGTTCGTAGTGCTCCAGCCGATCGCGGGAGGTCTGTCGGACCGGATCGGGCGCCGCAAACTGCTCATCTTCTTCGGTGTCGCGGGCACGCTGCTGACGGTGCCGATCATGACCGCCCTCGCGCATACCTCCAACGCGCTCGCGGCCTTCGGCCTGATGATGGTCGCGCTGGTGATCGTCACCGGCTACACCTCGATCAACTCGATCGTGAAAGCCGAGCTGTTCCCCACCAAGATCCGTGCGCTCGGTGTGGGCCTGCCGTACGCGCTGACCGTCGCCGTGTTCGGTGGTACCGCCGAGATGATCGCCCTCGCTCTGAAGAAGGCCGACCTGGAGTCCCTGTACTTCTTCTACGTCGCCGGATGTATCGCCGTCTCGCTGGTCACCTACTACTTCATGCGGGAGACGTCGGCCGAGTCGACCATCGATGCCGAAGCCGTCGTCGATGCGGTCGAGCCGGAGCCGACGATGGCCACCGTGCGTGGCTGACCGTCCGGAGCACGCGCCGGTCCTCGGGCTATGGGAGGATCGGCGCGTGCGGCTGGCGGTGGTCGAGGACGACGACGGAGTGGGCGACGCCCTGGTAGAGGCGCTCACCGCGCGCGGCTACCGAGCCGAGCGCTTCCGCCGTGGGGCCGACTTGCTCATCGCCCACCGCGACTTCGACGCCGTGCTTCTCGACCTCGGCCTGCCCGATGCCGACGGGCTGCAGATCCTGCGACAGCTGCGCGAGATCAGCACCATCCCGGTGCTGATCCTGACCGCCCGCAGTGACGAACGCTCCATCGTGCGCGGCCTGCGTGGCGGAGCCGACGACTATGTGGTGAAGCCACCACGAATCGCCGAGCTGATGGCACGGCTGGAGACCGTGCTACGCCGCTCGGCGGCCGCCGCCGAGCAGGCGCGGACCGAAGTCGTCACCGGTGATGTCCGGGTGGATCTGCGCGCCCGGTCCGTCGAGGTGGCAGGCAGCCCGATCTCGCTCACCCAGAAGGAATTCGAGCTCGTCGAGGTGCTGGTGGAACGGCCCGGCGCCGCCGTGAGCAGGCAACAGCTCATGGACCGCATCTGGGGCGACGCGTTCGTGGCGGTCTCGCGATCGCTCGATGTCCACATGACCGGGCTGCGCGCCAAACTGAACCGGCCCGGACTCATCACCACCATCCGCGGCTACGGATATCGGTGGGGCGCGTGAGGGCCGGAGCACGGGCATGCGCCGCAGACTGCTGACAGCGCTCACCGTCTTCGCGGCACTCGCGGTGCTGGCCTTCGCGGTTCCGTTGTCGCTGACCGCCGCCACCAGCCGTACGCAGCAGTTCGTGCTAGGCCGTTCCGGTGACGCCGACCGCTTCGCGACCCTCGCCGACGCGGCCGGGTCGGCGAGCGGCGTGCGGGCACTGGCCGACGAGGTCGGCCGCTATCACGAGCTGTACGGGGAGAACGTCCTGGTCGTCGATGCTCGCGGGGCGCCGATCGTCAATGCCGGGGTCGAGGTGAGCGATCCGCGGATCAGGGCCGCGGTGGCCGCGGCTCGCCGCAACCAGCGCCCGCAGCAGGTGGATCGGCTGACGCCGTGGAGCGACCCGATCATGCTCATCGCGCGCCCTGTCGGCACCGGCGTGCAGGTGAACGGCGCGGTCGTGATCGAGGCGTCGACCACGGAGGCACGCTCGGCGATCGCTAGGACGTGGGCGGTGATCGTGCTGGGCGCGCTCGCTGCGATGGTCGTCTTCATGCTGTTGGCACTGGTCCTCAGCCGATGGGTGCTGCGCCCACTGGCCGCGATGTCGGGCGCGGTCGCCGAACTCACCGCCACACTGCCGAAGCCACGGGGCCGTACCCCGGCGGCGATCACCCGAAAATACGGCGGGCCACCCGAAATCCGAGCCCTCGCCGAATCCGTCGACGCCATGGCGACGGCCGTCGCCGATTCCACCGACGCACAACATCAACTCGTCGCCGATACCGCGCACGCCATGCGCAATCCCCTCGCCGCCTTGACGATTCGACTCGACTCCCTGGAATCGGCCGTCTCCGAGAGTGCATCGGCGACCTTCCGCGGTGCGAGCGCGGAAGTGGAGCGGCTGACCGCTCTCCTCGACGATCTGCTCGAGCTGGCCGTGGCACAAGCACCCGCATCCTTCGGTGCCGCGGCATCCGCCGAGGAACACTGTGACCCGACGCAGGTCGCGGCCGACCGGATCGATGCCTGGGCATCGGCGTTCGACGAGGCAGGAGTACAGCTGACCGCAGCGCCCACCGACCACACACCGCGGTCCGGCGAGGGCGGCTCGGCGACGCGTATTCGCACTCCCCCGCCCGGCGAAGGTGCGGTTTCCGGCCCTCGCGCCCAGGCCGCGATCAGCTCGGCGGCTCTCGCCCAGATTCTCGATGTGGCGCTGAGCAATTCGTGCCGGTATGCGGGATCCGGCGCATGCACGGTGGTCGGTGTGACGGTCGAGCCGAGATGGGTGACGGTCCGCGTCGCCGATGACGGGACAGGCGTCCCACCGGATGAACTCGACAAACTCACCGCCCGGTTCTTCCGCGGGTCGACCGCGGCCTCTGGCGGCACAGGGCTGGGACTGTCGATCGCGCAGGCATTGGCCACGGCGTGGGGTGCGACATTGACGGTCGAGGCAATACCGCCGCACGGCCTCGCGGTGGCGGTCCGGGTGCCCACGGTGTCGCGATGAGGGGCGGTGCGCCGATGTCGCGTCGCCGGATGCTGACCTTGGCCGCGCTCGTGTCGGCGGGCGTATTCGGATGTGGCACGAACGGCTCGGCGACGGTGCGGCTGGCCTCGGGCGAGGACGGCGGCTTCTACTTCGCTTTCGGTCGACTACTGGCCGCGGCGGCCGCGCGCGAAACCGACACCCTGCGCGTCGAAACGGTGGAAACCGCAGGCTCGCAACAGAATCTGCGAATGGTCGCCGACGGTGATGTCGAAACCGCGCTGGCGCTGGCGGATTCGGCGAGCGACTTCGGGGGTCGAGTGGTAGCGCTCGGCCGCGTGTACGAGAACTACCTGCAGTTGGCGGTCCGCACCGAGAGCCCGGTCAACGAGGTCGCCGACTTGCGCGGACGTCGCGTCAATCTCGGAGCCGCGGGCTCGGGAGCCGCGGTCACCGGTCGGCGACTGCTGGCGACGGCCGGCCTCGATCCCGCCGTCGATGTCGTGGTCGAGCATCGTCCCCTGCGCGAGGCCGCGCAGGCACTGACGGACGGCACCATCGATGCGTTGCTGTGGGCCGGTGGCGTGCCGACCGCCGCACTCACCGTGCCCGACCCGATGCGACTGATCGACCTGGGCGCCCTCGCCGCACCGATGCGAGAACAGTACGGACCCGTCTACGACCGGGTCGCCGTCCCCGCCGACGCCTATCCCGCCGGTCCGGCGATCCACACCATCGGCGTCGCCAACCTGCTCCTCGCCGCCGCGACCCTGCCCGACGAGACAGCGGCCGCCATCGTCGAACTGCTGGTCCGGCACGCGGACACCCTCGTCCCCGACGAGGCCGCGGGCACCCAGTTCCTCGACGGTCGATCCCTGATCGGCACCGGAACCGTCCCGCTACATCCGGGCGCGGTCGAGGTCTACCGGCGCTGGCACGGCTGAACCGCGCCGTCGACCCCCCGTCGATCGACAGCGCCCTCACCGCACCTGTACTAGGAAGCCCCGGTGGCGAATTCGGCGAGACGAGTGGAGACCACCTCGGGTCGGCCGTCGTTCTGATGAGCCGCGGCGGTGAGGACGTCGATGTGGTTGTAGCCCGGGAGGTGGATCACTTCGTCGCGGGGGCTTCCCGAGTCGGCGACCGGGATACCGCCGCTGCTACGGAAAGTCAGGATGGGGTTGCGATCCACGCCGTCGAGACGGATGTGCTGACCGGCGAACGACGGTGCTGTCGTCTGTTGGAGGTCGAGGCTGAGCCGGGTGGGGAAATACCATTCGGTGAAGTCGAGGGGCGGTTCGCAGAGACTGCGGGCCAGTTCACCGATGGCGGTCACTTCGCTGGTCGGGGATGTGTAGGGGGCGGTCAGTTCCGCTGTGTCGTCGTAATCCGCCCAGCGGTAGAGGGTGTCGGGGTGGTAGACGGTCGGCGAGACCTTCGGTGCGTCGCCGAACATGCCCATCGCCAGTGGACTCAGCGCGATCGAGTCCGGGAGCGGAAAGGTTTTCGGGCCGATCGGGCCGCCGGTGGGGAAACCCACACTCGCTTGGAGGAATCCGAGTGGTTGGGAATTGTCGTCGAGGATCGCGCCGAGCACGGCTTCGTTGGTGGCGTTCAGATCCCGCACATCCGGTTGTCCGGTGACGAACATCGCGGCGTCCTGGGAGAGCAGGGTTCGCAGGGTCGCGGCGACGTTGGGGTTGTCGGGCAGTCGTCGGACGAGGTCGTTGACGCCGTCGGGACTCAGTCTGGCCGCGAGGCCCGCCAGGGCGAGGAGGTTGGTGGTTTCGGGGTTGATCACCGCGGGCAGGCGTAAGACCGGCAGCGCGGTATCGAGTTGCAGTGAACCGGCTTCCACCACTCCGGCGATCGGTGCGGGAAGCTCGGGGACCTGGAGGCCACGCAGGCTCAGTCCGGCTTGAATGGTGGTGTCGAGCGCGAAATAGCCGGAGCACTGGTTGTATCCGGCGTCCTCGGTGGTTGCCGGATTCCCGTCGAAGTCCCACTCCGCGAAATAGCCGGTGACGAAGCCGCCCAGCGAATGCCCGCCGCACAGTACCTTTCGCTGGCGCACCGCTTGGTCGGGGAATTCGATCCGCAGCACGTCGTATTCGTCGCGCAGGGTTTGCGCGAGTCCCTGATCGCGCAACCACGCTGTCTCCGCGCCCTCGGCGTACCCGCCGAACCGGCGACCGTCGGCCTCGGCGCCGCCGAAATAGTAGTCCGCCGCGGTATCGAACGATCCGGTCCGCAAGGCCGCGGCGACCCCGGTGTGGTCCTCCAAACAGTTGGACCGACGATCCAGTGCCCAGAATTCGATATATCGTCCCGAGTCGGCGGCCAGCGCGACGGTGTTTCGCGCCACGCTGTCGAAGGCACCCGCACCCTCGAAGACACCAGGTTGCGCGACCAGGACACGCTCGGCCTCGGCCGAGGACCGCGGTCCGTCGACCGCTCGCCATCGCAGATACGACAGGGTGTCGCACGCCTGCGGATGCGGCAGGCTGCCCGGCGGCAACGGCACCGCGAGAGTGACTTTCGATGCGACGACCGACGTTACCGGCGACGAAGTCGGGTACACCGTTTCCGTGCGGCCGGGCACCTCACCACTCGCGACCGGTGTCGCGGCAGACACCCCGATCGCAGCCATCACCACTGCTGTCACCAATGCCGAGACGCTGTTTCGCCGAAGTCGCATACGAACATTCCTTCATTCACGGTCATCGATATCGAACCCTGTCCCACTGTGAGGTGACAGGAATAGGCCCGCGCCTGTTTTCGATCACAACGGCGGGCCGAACGAAGCGCAGCGCATCACAACGAACACCCGGGTCCGAGCCCGCTTATCCGGTCGCAGAATGGCATGACATGCGTTCATCGATTGAAGGGTCCGGAGCCACGGCGTTTCAGCGTCAGAGAGAGTTTGTGAGCGTGGCGGAGCAACAGCGTACCCAGCACCTCGTGACGCTCGGCGCGGAAACGGCTCTCGACCCCGTTCAGGCTCAAGGCCCACCGTGGCTCGTCGCGGCGGTCGAACACCGCCGCTGCCATTCCCCAGCTTCCCTCGACCAGCAGGCCCGGATTCACGCACCAGCCTGTTTCTCGGGTCGCGTCCATACGCGGCACGAGCTCGGCACGGGTATGACTCGCACCCCACTGCACACTCAGATCGGTGCGGCCGAGATAGTCCTCGATATCGCGGTCGGGTAGGTGGGCGAGGATCGCCAGGCCTGCCGAGGCGACACCGAGCGGGAAGCGGATACCGACGTGCAGCACGTGCGAGCGCAGGGGAAAGCTGCCTTCCTCGCCCGCCAGGCACACTGTCTCGTCGCCACGCCGGGCGGACAGGAACACACTCTCCCCGGTCTCACGGGCGAGCTCGCGCAGCACGGGACGCGCCACATCGGTGATGTCGTAGCGCTCGGCCGCGAGCGAACCCATGAGGAACAGTTCCGGTCCGAGAAACCACAGACCCGAGCCCGCGTCGCGGTCGAGAAAGCCCTCCTCGGCCAGCGACGAGAGCAACCGATGCGCGGTAGGCCGCGCGAGATCGGCCCGACGTGCCAGATCACTGGTCGACACGCCCACATCGCCACCGGCGGCAACCGCACGCAATAGTGACGCCGCGCGCCCGAGCACAGATGGATTCGGCTCTCCACTCACGCCCGCATCCTACGTCCACTCAGTGGACGACATGACGCCAACCTGTCCACTCGCCGAGCAATTTCAGCTTCCCATGGATTTCTATCTTGCCAGTAAGAGCCGCTGGAGTGTTCTGTGAGCACGACGAAAACAAGCGTCCAAATAATGAACGGTTCCACGAAAGGCATGTCATCGAATGAACTCGAAAGTGGTGGATACGGCAGTCGCCGCCGTCGCCGATATCGGCTCGGGGGCGACGTTGGCAGTCGGCGGATTCGGGTTGTGCGGTGTCCCGGACGCGCTGATCGCGGCGATCACCGAGAGCGGAGCCACCGACCTCGCAGTGTTCTCCAACAACTGCGGCGTCGACGACTACGGCCTGGGAATCTTGTTGTCAGCCGGACGGATCGCACGGGTGACCGCCTCCTATGTGGGTGAGAACAAAGAGTTCGCGCGCCAGTATCTCGGCGGAGAACTCGAGGTGGAACTGATCCCGCAGGGAACCCTCGCCGAACGACTGCGGGCCGGCGGCGCGGGCATCCCCGCCTTCTACACCCCCGCCGGGGTCGGGACTCCGATCAGCGACGGCGGCCTCCCGTGGCGCTACGCACCGGACGGGTCGGTCGCGCTGGCCTCACCACCGAAAGAAGTCCGGCAGTTCGGACACCGCCACTACGTCCTCGAAGAAAGCATCGTCGCCGATTTCGCCCTCGTGCACGCCGCCGTCGGCGACACCGAGGGAAACCTGGTCTTCGAGAAGTCGGCCTTGAACTTCAACCCCCTGGTCGCGATGGCCGGTCGGATCACCATCGCCCAGGTCGAGCGGCTCGTCCCAGCCGGTGAACTCGACCCGGCACACGTTCATCTGCCGGGGGTGTTCGTCCAGCGCGTCGTGCACACCGGCGCCCAGGACAAACGCATCGAGAAGCGGACCGTTCGACAGGAGAGCACCCGATGAGCTGGACACGCACCGAGATGGCCGCCCGCGCGGCGCAGGAACTCTCGCCCGGGGAGTACGTCAACCTCGGCATCGGCCTGCCCACCCTGATCCCGAACCACCTGCCCGACGGCGTAGCGGTGGTGCTGCACAGCGAGAACGGCATCCTCGGCACCGGCCCCTACCCCTACGACGACGACGTCGACCCCGATCTGATCAACGCGGGCAAAGAGACCGTGACGGTCGAACCCGGTGCCTCGTTCTTCGACTCGGCGCTCTCGTTCGGCATGATCAGAGGCGGACACATCGACACTGCGGTCCTGGGCGGGATGCAGGTCTCACGTCACGGTGACCTGGCGAACTGGATGGTGCCCGGTGCGATGGTCAAAGGCATGGGCGGCGCGATGGACCTCGTCCACGGCGCCCGCCGGGTGATCGTGCTCATGGAGCACACCACCCGCGACGGCGCACCCAAGATCGTCGATGCGTGCACCCTGCCGCTCACCGGCCAAGCCGTGGTGCAGCGGGTGATCACCGACCTCGCTGTCCTCGACATCGCCGACCACCAGGTGATCCTGCGCGAGACCGCACCCGGTGTGAGCGTCGAGCAGGTACGCCGCGCCACCGGAACACCATTGACCATCGCTCCCCAGCCGCTTACGCCACAATTCTGAGCGGGCTCTCGAGAAGGATCTTCAGGTTCGCCAGGAATTGGGCTGCCACCGCGCCGTCGATGGCGCGGTGGTCCGCGGACAGGGTCACGCGCAGAATCTTGCGGGCAACCACCTTCTCGCCGTCGAGGCGTAGCTCGTCGGCCGCCGCCCCGACCGCGAGGATCGCGGACTCGGGCGAGTTGATGACCGCGGTGAATTGCTCGATGCCGAACATGCCGAGGTTGGAGATGGTGAAGGTGCCGCCCGACATCTCCTCTGCGCGCAGCTTGCGATCACGGGCGCGGGTCGCCTTGTCACGGCTCTCGGTCGCGATCTCGGACACGCTCTTGCGGTCCGCGTCCCTGATCACCGGAACGAGCAGCCCGGCCGGGGTCGCTACCGCGACACCGAGGTGGATTCCCTTGTGCCGCAACAGCTTGTCGCCCGCGAAGCTGACATTGACCGAGCCGTCCTTTCGCAGCGCGACGGCGACCGCTTTGACGAGCAGGTCGTTCACGCTGACCTTGCTCTCGCCCGCCGCGTCCAACGTCGCGTTGATCTGCGCCCGGAAGGCGAACAACTCGGTCACATCGATCGCGCTGGTCAGATAGAAGTGCGGCGCCTGCTGCTTGCTCTCGGTGAGCCGAATCGCGGAGACGCGCTGGATGTTCGTCAGCGCAACCTCCTCGAACTCCCCTGACGCCGGAACAGGTTGCACAGCAGCCACGCTCGCGTCACGTGACGGCGTCACGATCTCAGCGGGCGCAGTGGTGACGGCGCTGTGGGCCGCCTCCACGTCACGTTTGGTGATCCGCCCACCCGGACCGGTGCCGACGACAGCGTCGATATCGACCCGCATCTCGCGTGCGATCTTGCGGGCCAACGGCGAGGACTTGACCACCCCGGTCCGGCGCAGGCCCGCGTGCGCACCGGGCTGTGGCGCAGCGGTCGGGGCAGTCGAGGGGGTCACCGCAACACTTTTCGGATCCGTTGGTGCCGCAGTCGATGTGGTGCCATCGCCGACGATCGCGATCGGTTCGCCGATCGGGACACGAACACCCGGCTCGGCGAGGATCTTCTCGAGAACCCCGTCGTCGTAGGCCTCGAGTTCCATCAGGGCTTTGTCGGTCTCGATTTCGGCGACGATCTCGCCGCGGGTGATCTGGTCGCCGACCTGCTTGAGCCAGGCGGAGACGACGCCGTCCTCCATGGTGTCGGAGAGCCGGGGCATGACGATTTCGGGCATGATTGCGTCCGTCCTGTTCCTGGTTCTCAGCGCCGCCGGCCGACGGCCGCCAGAGTTTCCGTCACCGCGGTGTACAGCGATTCCGCGGACGGCAAGGCGAGCTTCTCGAGCGGCTTGGCGTAGGGCAGCGGAACCTCGGCCATGGCGACGCGACGGACCGGCGCGTCGAGGTAGTCGAACGCGCCGTCGGAGATCGACGCCGCGATCTCCGCGCCGATGCCGTAGGTGAGCCAGTCGTCCTCGCCGATCACCGCGCAACCGGTCTTGCGCACCGATGCCACGATGGTGTCGCGGTCCAGCGGGCGCAGGCTGCGCAGGTCGATCACCTCCACCGAAATGCCCTCGCCGGCAAGACGTTGCGCGACCTCGGTCGCGACAGTGGCCATCCGCGAGTAGCCGATCAGCGTGATGTCGGTGCCCTCTCGGGTGACCGCCGCTTTGCCGATCTGGACAGGTGGAAGATCCTCGGGGACTTCGCCTTTGGTGTTGTACAGCGACAGGTTTTCCAGGAACAACACCGGATCGTCGTCGGAGATCGCGGCCTTGAGCAACGCCCGCGCATCGGCGGGAGTGCTGGGCGCCACGACTTTCAGACCGGGCACGAAGGCGTAGTACAACTCGATATTCTGCGAATGCGTCGCCCCGAGTTGCTGGCCGCCGCCACCGGGCGTCCGGATCACCATCGGCACATTGGTCTGCCCGCCGAACATGCCGTAGATCTTCGCGGCATGGTTGACGATCTGATCCAGCGCCAGCAGCGAGAAGTTGATCGTCATGATCTCCACGACCGGGCGCAAACCGAGCATCGCGGCGCCGATCGCCGCACCGACGAACCCTTCCTCGGCGATGGGGGTGTCGCGCACCCGCTTCTCGCCGAACTCCTCGAGCAGACCGGCGGTGATCTTGTAGGAGCCTTCGAAGACGCCGATCTCCTCACCGATCAGAAAAACATCGTCATCGCGGCGCATTTCTTCGCGCAGGGTTTCGCGCAGCGCTTCGCGATAGGTCATGACAGGCACAGTGGAAGTCCTCAGTGGGTGAAGAGCGGATCGGCGGGCAGACGGCGGGAATCGCCCGGCACGGGAGTGGCGTAGGTGTAGTCGAACAGGCTCGACGGCTCCGGATGCGGGCTCGAATCGGCGAATTCGACGGCGGCGGCGACTCCGTCGGCCACCTCGCGGTCGACATCGGCCAGCGCCTGTTCGGTCAGCACCCCGGCGGCGAGCAATCGCCGCTGCCACAGCTCGATCGGATCGTGCTCGCGTGCCGCGGCGACGGTATCGGTGCTGCGGTACTTCGCCGGGTCGACCACCGAGTGGCCCTTGAGTCGGTAGCTCACCGCTTCGAGCAGCGCGGGTTTGCCATCGCGGCGGGCGTCTTCGATGAGCTCGCTCGCCAGGTCGCGCACGGCCAGCACATCGGTGCCGTCGACCCGCTCGCCCCGCATGCGGTACGCGGCGGCGCGCTTCCACAGATCCGGTTCGGCCGAGGACTTCTCGACTGTGGTGCCCATGCCGGTCTGGTTGTTGATCACCAGGAACACCACCGGCAGCCGCCACAGCGCCGCGATATTGAGCGACTCGTGGAAGGCGCCGATGTTGGTGGTGCCCTCCCCCATCTGACACACCACGACGTCGTCACCGTCGCGGTAGTCGATGGCCAGCGCCGCACCGATGGCCAGCGGAACCTGTCCGCCCACGATGGCGTAGCCGCCCAGCAGCCGGGTCGCGGTGTCGTACATGTGCATCGAGCCGCCCCAGCCCTTCGAGGTGCCGGTGGAGCGGCCGTAGAGCTCGGCCATCACTCGACCGGGTTCGATGCCCTTGGCCAGTGCGTAGCCGTGTTCGCGATAGTTGGTGAACAGGTAGTCGGTGGGACGCATCGCGGCGCCGAGGCCGACCACGGTGGCTTCTTCGCCGAGGTTGAGATGGCAGTAGCCGCCGATCTTGGCCTGCTGGTAGCTCTGCGCGGTGCGCTCCTCGAAGCGCCGGATGAACAGCATGTCGCGGTAGAGACCACGCAGGATCTCGGGATTCTCGGCCGCGACAGCGGAGTCGATGTCCGAAGCGGTCTCGGTCTGCTCGCGGGCGGGCGCGCTCCGCGCGGTGGTCGTGGTCATGGTCTAGCTCCTCAACGCTTGCGTGGCGCGATGTGCACCGGCAGTCCGAGTCCGGCCATGGCCGCCTCCATACCGATCTCGCCGAGTGTGGGGTGGGCGTGAATGGTGTCGGCCAGCTCGTCGAGCGTGGCTTCCAGCGAGATCGCGAGTGCGCCCTCGGCGATCAGATCGCTGGCGGACGGGCCGATGATGTGCACGCCGAGCACTTCCTGATGTGCTTGTCCCGCAACGATTTTGATGAAGCCGTCGGTCTCGCCGAAGGTCTTGGCCCGGCCGAGCGCCGCGAACGGGAACTTGGCGGTGATCACCTCGTGTCCGGCCGCGCGGGCGGCTTCTTCGGTGAGCCCGACGCTCGCGATCTCCGGGTGGGTGAAGGTCGCGGCCGGGATGACCGAGTAATCGATGTGGGCCTCGTGCCCGGCGATCACCTCGGCCGCGGTGATGCCCTGGTGCGAGGCGACGTGGGCGAGCAACGCCCGACCGGTCACGTCGCCGATGGCGTACACGTGCTCGACCCCGGTCCGCAGTCGATCGTCGACTTCGATGAAACCGCGTGCGTCCGTGGCGATTCCGGCTATATCGAGCCCGAGCTCCGCGGTATTGGGTGCTCGCCCGACTCCGACGAGCACCACGTCGGCATCCAGGTCGGCTGCCGCCGAACCGCCGACCGATACCCGCAGTACGTCGCCCTCGGTGATAGCGGTGACCGTGGCCCCGGTCAGGACGGTGATGCCGCGCTTGCGGAACGAGCGCCCGAGCGCGTCGCCGATCTCCTTGTCCTCCAACGGAACCAGGCGATCCTGCATCTCCACGACGGTGACCTGACTGCCGAACGTGGCGAACAGGCTGGCCCACTCCGCCCCGACCGCGCTACCGCCGATGATGACCAACCGTTGCGGCACCTCGGTCAGCCCGAACGCGCCGTCGGAGGTGACGACGCCGGGCAATCCCGCGCCCGGAATCGGCACCTGAACCGGCACCGAACCGGTCGCGATGATCACGTCGCGTGCGCTCACCCGGCGAATCGCGGTTCCCGCGGCGGCCGCGTAGCGGGGGCCGCCGTCGAAGATCGGCGAGGCGCCGACCTCGTGCACCTCCACCACGGTCGGCTCGAGGAACCGAGCGTGACCCTCGATCACCGTGACCCCGTTGGCCTTCAGCAGACCCGCCACACCGTCGGTCAGCTCTTTGACGATGGCGTCCTTGCGCTGCCTGACCGCGGCGAAGTCGTAGCGCACATTGTCGGCGTATACCCCGAATTCAGCTGCGCTCGCGAGGGTGTGGAAAACCTCCGCCGAGCGGAGCATCGCCTTGGTGGGGATACAACCCCAGTTCAGGCAGACACCGCCGGGGCGCTCCTTCTCCACAACGCAGACCTTCAGGCCACGTTGCGCGGCGCGGATGGCGGCCACATATCCGCCCGGTCCACCACCGATCACCAATAGATCGAATTCCGGCACTCGTGGTGCTCCTCAGCTCGACGATCGACCCATCCACGGTCGTGGGTTGGATCATCTGTCGAGTCTCACGGTCCACAATTGCACAAACAATCTACCGACAGCCCAGAATTATGGGCTCGAAAATGGGCGCAGCGCCCAATCGGTCCTGGCGGTGTGCACTCAGACCGGTGTCCGCGCGCCCATCTCCAGCGCGGCCAAGGCGAGGGAAAGCTCCAGGTAGGACCGCTGTCCTTCCAGTCGTCGACCCAACAGGGCCGAGATCCGCTGTAGCCGGTTGATCACGGTGTTGCGATGGCAGTGCAGTCGGGGCGCGGCATTCGCCGCCGAACAGTTCTCCTCCAGCCAGATCGCCAGCGTGCGCAACAAGATCTGGTGCTCCTTCGTCGGCAGTTCCAGCACGGGGCCGAGGGTGCGAGCGACCATCAGTGCGGTGAGGTCGGGCGAGCGCAGCAACAGCGCTTCCGGGTAGCGCTGCTCCAACGACACCAGACCCCGCTCTGTGTCCGGCAAGGTCTCCAAGCCGAGCATCGCCAGCGCGTGGCCGGTCTCGATCTGCGCCAGTCCCTGCACCACGGGTGACGCCGCTGCTCGACCTCGGATGCGATTCCGTACCTGGTCCAGTACCGCGGCACCGTCGCGCTGCTCGAGCGAGACCAGTCCCACCACGGTCTCGACGCGGTCGTGCCAGACCGACCTGATGCCCAAGGCCGCCAACGCGGCCTCGGTGCCTATCTCCACGTTCGGGCGCTCTCCGCGTACCGCGACCACCAGATACCCGCCGTGGGCGGGCACGTTCAGCTCGCGCGCGGCACGCGCGGCGAATGTCGCGTCGCGGGCACTGCCCGCCAGCAGATCCTCGATCAAGCCGTGCCTGCGACGCTCGTCACGGCGTACCTGCTCCAATTCGGTGCTGCGATAGGAGGTGACCAGCGCCGACGACATGCCGTCGATAGCCGACCATGTGGCCACACCGATCTTGCGGACCTCGGCGGGCGGGAGTTCGCCTGCCTTGTCGAGTAGCGCCTCCCACACGATCTGACCGCCGAGCCGGAACGTCCGCAACATCACCTCCAGCGGCACGCCCTGCGCCGCACGATTGCGGCCGATGGCAGCGGCGACATCATCGCGACCGGGGACGCTCACCTCACCGGCCACCAGGTCCAGCACCCTGGTCAAATAGCGGCAACACGCGGTGTGCAGGTCATCCCGGCTGACCGGCGAGTAATCCGTCCACTCCGGGATGTCGGTGAAGATCGCGGCGATCAGCTGCCGAGTCAGCACCGGGATATCGGTTCGGCACGCAGCCACCAACCGCCTCGTACCCGCCGAGATCGGGGTGTGCTTGGTTCTCGCAGCCATAACGCCAGACGCTACGCCCGGGCGCGCCGCTGATCCGCACGCTTACCGTGTAGTCGACGCTCGCCTAGCCGCTCGGCCCGACACCGAAGGAACACCGATGGGTTTCGACAACGAGGAGTTCGATTGTGACAGCCCACCATTGGCGATCTCCCCCGACCAGGCCCGCCGGTATCGGTCCGCGCACAGCCGCCACGATTGCGATCTCGGCGCCGCCGCGTGGGAGGTCCTGACCGGATCCCGTGGCATCCCGTGGCCGCACGCACCCCACCTCCAGAACCCCCGGGACTGGATGGATGCCTATCGACAGCGAGGTCTACCTACCGACATCACCGCCGACGGGTCCGGGGTCGAGCTGGTATGCGACGACACCGTCACCGCTTTGCTCGTCCCCGCCGGACTCGCCGCCGCGACCTACGACCACAACGCGTTGGCGGTCCCCACCCTCGCCACGGCGCCACCGTATGTTCCGCTGCACCGGTGGGCAATGCTCACCAGGACCGCGCCCCTGTCCGACGAAGCCACCGGAGTCCTCGCCGATCTCCACGTCACCGTCCTCGCGCCCGGCGATCGGCTACGGCTCCCCACCGGACCCGACAGCCGCCTCGACCCACCGCATTACTGGCACGAATGGCCCCGAGAGGCCCATCCGGGCAAGCCGTACCTCGTTCTGCTGCTCCAAGTCGCCAACGTCCTGCTGCTCGGTAGCAGGGCCGGGTGCAGCCTGGTACCGGTCAACGGTCGGCTCGAGGTCCGGCGCCACCGGTGATCACGCCGTCCGACAGGCCGAGGCGTTCTGTCCGCGAGACAAATTGGAAGGGAAAAATTCTCCGAATGATGCAGTGACACAAGCCATTCGTTGCGTCGATACTTGCACCGACCCGGGTTGCGGGATGGCACCGGCGCCGACCCTACCTGCCCGAGCCGCGGCGGTGGAGATGTCCGTCGCGCCGAAACGGCGCCGGAGTCCACGTGCGGTGCCCGCAATGAAACGAGGGACGGTGCGAGTACTCGCGCGGATGGCTGTGGGTCGACCGAAAACCGTGGTCGCGGTGATTGCGCTGGTGCTCGTCCTCGCGGGCGCGGGCGGGGCCTCGCTGCAGCAGCGACTCTCCGGCGGCGGGTTCTGGAACGCGGACGCCGAATCCGCGCGCGCCGCCCGAGTACTGGCGGAGAAATACACCACCGGAACACCGAACGTCATTGTGCTGGTGGATGTCGCGGCCGCGTCGGGAACCGTCGATACGCCCGCGGTCGCCACGACCGGCCTGCGGCTGACCACCGAACTGGCCGCGGTGGCGGGCGTGCGTTCGGTGAGCTCGTACTGGTCCACCGGATCACCGGAGTTCCTGCGCAGTGCCGATCGAGGCAAGGCGCTGGTCGCCGTGGATGTTCCCGGTGACGAGATCACGGTGGACGCGGTGGTGTCGCGACTGGTCGACAGCTACCGGGATCGGGACTACGCCGAGCTCCACCTGCGCCTGGGTGGGGCCGCGGTGAGCTATCACGACGTGACCGAACAACTCTCGTACGACATGAAAGTCAGTGAGGCGGTGACGATTCCGATCCTGCTGGTGCTGCTGGTGTTGGTCTTCGGCAGTCTGGTCGCCGCGGGACTGCCGCTGGTGCTCGGCCTGGTCTCGATCATCGGCACGCTCGGAATCCTTCGATTGCTCACCGAGTTCACCCAGGTTTCCAGCTATGCGCTGAATCTGACCACCGTGCTCGGTCTCGGTCTCGGCATCGACTACAGCTTGTTCCTGGTCAGCCGATTCCGGGAGGAACGGCGCGGGGGCCGCGACGTGCCGACCGCGGTGCGGGTGACGGTGACGACCGCCGGGCGCACCGTGCTGTTCTCCGCCGCGACGATCCTCATCGCGATGCTGGCGATGCTGCTGTTCCCGATGCCGTTCCTGCGTTCCCTCGCCGCGGCCTGCCTCTCGGTGACGCTCTTGGCCGCGCTCGCCACCGTGACACTGCTGCCGGCTCTGCTGATGTTGTTCGGGCACCGCATCGACGC
This sequence comes from Nocardia salmonicida, assembly GCF_036142455.1. Lineage (NCBI taxonomy): Bacteria > Bacillati > Actinomycetota > Actinomycetes > Mycobacteriales > Nocardiaceae > Nocardia > Nocardia salmonicida. The sequence goes on along the minus strand of NZ_CP108014.1, from coordinate 1,483,540 downwards.
GCTCGACCTACGCCGAGGCGTGCGACGGCTGCGTGGCCGACCCGATCCCGCACCCCACCGGCCCGAAGAGGGGTTCTGGTATCGCACCGCCCGGCGAGTCACCGCGCGCCCCTGGGCCTTCGGTGGTGCCGCGTTGCTGGTGGTGATCTTGCTGGGCGTGCCGTTCGCCGGGTTGAGATTGGGACTGACCGACGACCGGGCATTGCCTGTGACGGTGGAGAGCCGTCAGGTCGGTGACGTCCTGCGCGCCGAGTTCCCCGCGACCGCGGCGGGCCGGTTCGACGTGATCGTCGACGGGCCGATCACCACGACCGAACTGGCCGACCTGACACAGCGCATCCAACACCTGGACCACGTACGGCTGGTTCGTAGCTTGCCCGGGCCCGAGGGCGCGCATCTGACGGTGATCCCGGACCTCGACCCGTACTCGCTGGCCGCCGAAACCTTGCTCGACGACATCCGGCGAACGGACTCGCCCGCTCCACTGCTGGTCGGCGGCGCCACGGCCGAGAACGCCGATACCAAATCCGGCTTGGCGGGGCGACTTCCGTTGGTCGTAGCACTCATCGTGATCGCGATCCTCGTGCTGTTGTTCGCGTTCACCGGCAGCGTGGCGATCCCGCTGAAGGCGGTGCTGCTCAACACGTTGAGCTTGTCGGCGACCTTCGGCGCGATGGTCTACATCTTCCAGGACGGGCACCTGAAATGGCTGGTCGGCGATTTCACCGAAACCGGCTATCTGGCCGCCCCGGTGCCGGTGCTCGTCTTCTGCTTGGCCTTCGGGCTGTCGATGGACTACGAGGTGTTCCTGTTGTCCCGGATCGCCGAGGAGCACCGGGCGCGGGGCGTGACGGCCGACGCGGTCGCCTACGGGCTGGAGCGCACCGGCCGCATCGTCACCGCCGCGGCCGCGCTGATGGCGATTGTCTGTGTGGGACTGGCATTTTCAGAGGTCGCCTTCACCAAATTGATGGGCGTGGGCCTGACGCTGGCGGTGCTGATGGATGCCACGGTGGTCCGTGGCGTGTTGGTACCCGCCTTCATGCGCCTACTGGGAACCGCGAACTGGTGGGCACCGGCATTCCTGCGACGAGTCCACCGTCACATCGCGGTGCGTGAGAACTGACTCATCGCCTGCGCGACGGTTTGGTTCCCGATGCAGTTTTTCGTCGTCGCATTCGTTTCACGGAACCAATTTTCCGGACAATTCGACGTCGGGCCGGTCGATTATGCGTGTAAGTGACTTCCGTTACGGCACAACAACATTGGCTATCGAATAGCCCGAATGACACAGTGATCGGAGCGCCGTTTGGGCGCACGGACCACTCGTGAAATCGCCCGATCAGCCGGGCGAAGATCGCCACCGGACGGAATTCGGATCGCAGCAGCGCCGCGCGATCGAGCACATTTCAGCTCTTCACCTCAGGGGTACATCCATGTCCGTTTCCATGCGCTATCCGCTCACCGCCTATCAGCGCGACATCTGGACGATCGTGGAACATTTTCCCGGTCTGCCCAGCTATCTCTCCAACGTGGTCGGCCGCTTCTCCCTCGCCGTCGATGTCGCCGCGATGGTCGCCGCGATCGAGCGGACCTGGGCACGCAACGACGGCCTCCGGTTGCGGTACCGCGTCCTCGACGGTGTTCCCTACCAGGAACTCTCGACCGAACCGATGCCGCCGGTCCAGGTGATCGACGTCGGCGACGCCCCCGATCCGCGGGCCGAGGCGCAGCGTCGAATCGAGCTCCTCACCGGTTCGGCGATCGACCTCACCGGGGCGGTGCCCTTCCGGGCGCACGTCATCCGCGCCGGCGCGGAGTCCTCCTACCTCGTCTTGACCACCCACCACGTCGCCGCCGACGCGACCGGGCTGTTCCACATCGGCGCCCAGATCCTCACCGACTACGCCACCACGATGGCGGGCAATCCGATCGAACTGCCGGGGTCGTCGTTTCTGGGGTGCCTACCGTTCGAACGTGACTATCGGGCGAGCGATCAGTACCTCCTCGACCGCGACGCTGTGGTCGGTGGGCTGAACACCGTCACCCCCGCACTGTTCGACCGGCCCCGCGCCACCGATGGGCTGGCACCGGTCACAGCCTACGAGTTCACGTTGGATCGCTCGCTGGTCAACCGAATTCGCGAGGCCGGCCTGTCGCTGTACCCGTATTTCTGTGCGATGCTCGGCCTCTACCTGTCGCGGACCCTGCGCGCCGAAGAGATCGCCATCGGCATCCCCTTCGGCAATCGTGTCAACCCCACCGAGCAGGCCACCATCGGTAACTTCGCCAACACTCTTCCGCTGCCCATCCGCACAGCGGGCCATCGCACCCTGCGCGAATTGGTGTCCACGGTGAAAGCCGATGTGCGCCGACTGAAGCAGCACGAGCGTTATCCGCTCGGCGATCTCATGGGCGAGTTGCGTCGCCTCGGCAACCCGGCGAGACAGCTGTTCGATGTGACGGTCGCCTATCCGCGCCTGCCCTCGGCCGCCGGTTTGATCGACGGGCTCGAGGAGGTGCGGACACCCTCGCAGGGGTACAGCCCACTGGCCATGGCCTGGACGATCTCCGAGATCGATGACGACGGGCCGCTGCTGATCCGGCTCGATCACGCCGCCGACATCTTCGATGTCGACTACCCGATCGAGTCGGTCGCCGATCACCTGATCGCGTTGTTGGAGGCCGGGATCGACGCCATCGACACCGATCCGTCGCTGCTGCCGATGGTGTCGGCGCCCGAGCACGACCTGCTGGTCGACCGCGCTCGCGCGACGGCGCGCCCCTACGCGGACAAGAGCACCGTCATCGCCCGGATCACCGCTCAGGCCGAGCGCACGCCGGACGCGGTCGCGGTACACACCGCGACCGGTGCCACGATCACCTATCGCGCTCTCACCGAGCGTGTCGCCGCCCTGTCCGGCGTGCTCCGCGATTCCGGCGTCGAGGCGGGCGATCTGGTCGCGGTGCTGCTCGAGCGCGGTCCGGACATGCTCGTCGCGATCCTGGCCGCCCTGCACGCCGGAGCCGCTTACGTCCCGATCGATCCCGGCTACCCCGCCGACCGGATCGCCTACCTGTTGGCCGACAGCGCCGCCAAGGTGGTGCTGACCGACGCCGAGCTGTCCAGCGGAGCAGTCGTGCTGTCACCGGAGAACTGGTCGACGGACACACCGGCGCGGACTCCGGTCCCCACCGGCTCGGACCCGGCCTACGTGATCTACACGTCCGGCTCCACCGGTAAACCCAAAGGTGTTGTAGTCGAGCATCATTCGGTGCTCAATCGCATCGGCTGGATGCAGCGGCAGTATCCGCTCGGCCCCACGGATGTGATCTTGCAGAAGACGCCGTCCTCGTTCGACGTGTCGGTGTGGGAGCTGTTCTGGTGGGCGGTCGAGGGCGCTCAGGTGGCGTTGCTGCGGCCCGGTGGCGAGAAGGATCCCCGCGAACTACTCGCCGCTGTCGCCGACTTCGGCGTCACGGTCATGCATTTCGTGCCGTCGATGCTGACGCCGTTTCTGGATCTGCTGGAATCCGACCCGACCGCGGTGGACAGGGCCGCCGGACTGCGGACGGTGTTCTGCAGCGGTGAAGCGCTACTCCCCCATCAGGTCAACCGGTGGAATCAGACTTTCGCCGGACTGGGTGCCACCGCGCCCCGGCTGGTCAACCTGTACGGCCCGACCGAGGCCACCGTGGACGTGTCCTACTACGACTGCCCCGTCGACCCGGCCCACACGGTGACCCGGGTGCCGATCGGCCGACCGATCGACAACACCCGCCTGTATGTGCTCGGCCCCGCCGACCAGCCCCAGCCGGTCGGCGTCGCGGGCGAATTGTGCATCGCCGGAGCCGGTCTGGCGCGCGGCTACCGCGACCGCCCGGAACTGACGGCGGAGAAGTTCGTCGCCGACCCCTTCCATCCGGGCGAGCGGATGTATCGCACCGGCGATCTGGCTCGCCGCCTCGCCGACGGAGAACTGGAGTATCTGGGCCGCATCGACCGGCAGGTGAAGATCCGCGGGAACCGGGTCGAGCTGGGCGAGGTCGAGAACGCGCTGGCCGCACTGCCCGGCATCACCGCGGCCACGGTCATCGACCGTCAGTCGCCGGAGCGTGCCACCTATCTGGCCGCCTATTGTGTGGCGGCCTCCGCACCGGAGCCCGCCGCGCTGCGTGCGGCCTTGGCGAAGACCTTGCCGGAGTTCATGATTCCGTCGCTGTTCGTTCGGGTCGACGCGATTCCGCTGACCCCGAGCGGGAAGGCCGACCGCGCCGCACTCGCCGCGATCACCGCCGAGAACCCGACCGGCGGGCACACCGCGCCACGGACACCGGTCGAGGAACAGTTGGCGCTCATCTGGCGCGAGGTGCTCGACCGAGAGTCGGTCTCGGTGTTCGACAACTTCTACGACCTCGGCGGCGACTCGATCCTGCTGCTGCGCGTGCGAGCCAGGGCCGAGGCCAGGGGGCTGGTGATCAGCGCCCGTGACATCGCCGAATGCCCCACCATCGCCGAACTGGCCGAGCGGGCGGGCACCGGCGCTGTCGCCGCCGCGGCCCTCGCACCGTTCGAGTTGGTGGCCGGTATCGACCGGGCCCGCTTACCGCACGTGGTGGACGCGTACCCGTTGACCAGATTGCAGCTCGGCATGCTGTTCCACAGCCGCGAACGCGCCGAATCATCGCTCTACCACGATGTCTTCCGGTATTCGCTACGGATGCCGTGGGACGAGGCCGCCTTGTGCGCCGCACTGCGGCGATCGGTCGCCCGGCACCCGATGCTGCGCACCTCCTTCGAGCTCGCCGACTACTCCGAGCCACTGCAACTCGTGCACGCCCACCTCGATCCGCCACTGACGATCATCGACCTGCGCACGACCGACGCCGACGAGGCCGGCGCCTCGATTCGCGACCATGTCGAGCAACGACGCCTGCGCCGGTACGTCTTCGAGCAGCCGGGCCTATTCGATCTCGCGGTGTTCCGGCTCGCCGACCGGGTCGAGCTGGTGCTCTCGTTCCACCACGCCATCCTCGACGGCTGGAGTGTGGCGACGCTGATCTCGGAACTGCTGGCGGACTATCGGGGCGCGGGCACCTTCCCCGCCGAACTCCCTTCCTTCGCCGAATACGTTCGTGCCGAGCGTGATTCGCTGGGCGATCCGGCCGACCGGGAATACTGGGCAAGGGAACTGGAGGGCGCGGAGACGATCCGCGTCCCCGGATCGCGTCCCCACGTTCCCGTCGATGCGACGCCGCCCGTGGGTCCGCCGCAGGCGCGTGTTTCGGTGTCGGTTCCGGTCGGCGCCGATCTGCTGGCCCGCGCCGACGCGGTGGCCGCCGCCGCGCATATCCCGGTCAAGGCGGTCCTGCTGGCCGCGCACCTGTGCACCGTGGGCCTGCTGTCCGGTCGCACGGATGTGACCACCGGCGTCGTCACCCACGGGCGGCCCGAGCGCATCGATGCCGAGCGCATGGCCGGGCTGTTCCTGAACACGATGCCACTGCGGCTGAACTTCACCGGCCGCAGTGGGCGCGAGGTGCTGACCGGTGTCTTCGAGCGCGAGCGCAACAGCGCACAGCACAAGCGGTTCCCGCTCACCGACATCCAGCGAGAGGTGGGCGTCGTCCTCGACACCGCCTTCAACTACGTGCATTTCCATGCCGCGGGCGCGGCCATTGACGCGCTGGACGTGACCCTGCTCGGCATCGACATTCGCGAGGACACCAATTTCGCCCTGCTGATCAACGCCGTCCGCAACCCGCTCGACGGAACGCTGGCGCTGCGCGTCGACGGCGACCCCGCGTCCTATACCCGCGATCAACTGGTCAGCATCGGCGAGACCTACCTGCGGGTCCTCGACCTGCTCACCGGCGAACCCTCGGCCACGGTGGACTTCGGCTCGCTGGGCCCTGCCCCGCAACCACTGGTCGCCGCGCCCGCACCCGGCACGGTGATCGAACTGTTCGATGCCTGCGCGGCCCGCACCCCTGATGCGGTCGCCGTCGAATTCTGCGGCTGGACCATGACTTACGCGGAATTGCTGTCGGTTGCCGACCGCGTCGCGGCGAGCCTGGTGGCACGCGGGGCACGCCGGGGCGATCGCATCGCGATAGCACTGGACCGATCGCCCGAACAGATCGCGACGCTGCTCGGCATCGCCAAGGCGGGCGCGGCCTGCGTACCGCTCGATGTCAGATATCCGCCCTCGCGTCTGCACGCGATGCTCGAACAGGCGCGGCCGTTCGCGGTGATCACCGGCGCGGGCCACGAAACCCTGGTGCCACCACGGTATTCGCGACTCACCGTCGACGAACTGATCACTCCGGGTGACACCGTCGCACTGCCGACGGGCGATCTCGACGCCACCGCGTACGTGTTGTTCACCTCCGGCTCCACCGGGACGCCGAAGGGCGTGGCCATGCCACATCGCGCGCTGGCCAATCTGATCCGCTGGCAGCTCTCGACCGCCAGCGGCTCTCTGCCCGCACCGGCGACAACACAATTCGCCCCGTTGTCGTTCGATGTGTCGTTTCAGGAGATCTATTCGACGCTGTGTGGCGGCGGACGCCTCATCTTGCTGAGCGAGGAGCAGCGCCGCGATCTGCCCGCGCTGACACGACTGCTGGCGAGCACCGGCGCCGAACGGATCTTCCTGCCCTACGTGGCCCTGCAGCAGCTGGCCGAGGCCGCGATCCGGCTCGGCACGGCACCGGCCGGGCTGCGGGTGATCATCTCCGCCGGCGAGCAACTGCGCGTCACCGACGAGATCCGGGCGCTGTGCGCGGCTGGTACCGACGTGCTGCTGGAGAACCAGTACGGTCCCACCGAAACCCATGTCGCCACCCGATACACCATGACGGGCGACCCGGCGCTGTTCCCGGCGCTGCCACCGATCGGCACCGCCATCGACGGGGTGGAGATCCTCGTCCTCGACGACCGGCTGCGCCCGGTGCCCGACAACGTGCCCGGCGAGATCTATCTCGGTGGAGCCGCACTCGCCGACGGCTACGAGCACCGGCCCGATCTCACCGAGGCAGCCTTCGTGCCACACCCGTTCGCGCCGGGGAGTCGGCTCTATCGCACCGGCGATATCGGCCGCAGGCTGCCCAGCGGTGCGGTGATCAGCGACGGCCGGCGCGGCGGCCAGGTCAAGATTCGCGGCCATCGGGTGGAGCCGATGGAGGTAGAGCTGGCGCTGCACCGCGTCACCGCGGAATTACCCGGCGTCAGCGAGGTCGCCGTAGTGGCGCACACCGCTGCGGGGACTTCCAGCGCACAGACGCTGCTGGTGGCTTTCCTGGTCGGCTCCCGCGGCGATATCGACGAATCGGAGATCGCTGCCGCGCTGCGGGAATGGTTGCCGGACTACATGATTCCCAATCGTCTGGTCTGGCTCGACGCGATGCCGCTGACACCGAGCGGCAAGCGCGCCGACGCCGTCCTGGCAGGCATGGCACTGCCCGCCGCTACCTCGGCGGGTCGGGTTCGCCCGCGCACACCCGCCGAATCAGGGCTGGCGGCACTGATGGCCGAAGCGCTCGGCCTGCCCGAGATCGGCGTGCACGACGACTTCTTCGCTCTCGGGGGCACCTCCCTCACCGCCATGCGGCTGATCGTGTCCATCGAACAGCGCTACGGAGTGTCCCTGCCGGTCTCCACCCTGGCCACCGGTCCCACGGTGGCCGCGCTGGCCGCGCAGCTCGACGAACGGGCCGAGGTGGGATTCGATCCGCTGGTGCCCCTGCGACCGGGTACCGGGACGCCGCTGTTCCTCGTGCACCCGATCGGCGGAAATGTGCTCTGCTACCTCGAATTGAGCAGATACCTGCCCGATGACCAGCCGCTGTACGGCCTCCAGGCCGCGGGTCTGGAGACGGGAAGCACCCCGGCCGAGTCCATCGCGGAGATGGCGAGCAACTACATCGCCGCGCTGCGCCGCGTCCAACCGTCGGGGCCTTACCACCTGGGCGGCTGGTCACTGGGCGGGATGGTCGCCTTCGAAATGGCCCGCCAACTGGCCGAGGCCGGTCACGAGGTGGGCACGCTGGCACTCATCGACACGATGACCGTGCGCCACGGCGACGGCATGCCGGTGCCCGAGCACGCGCTCTACGAGTTCTTCCTGTGGGAGTTGCTGTGGCTGGCGCGCGGCGCCGACACCGCCGTGATCGAGATCCCGCAGGAGCTCGACACCGACGACGCCGTCTTCGATTTCATCCTCGCCACCGCCGTCGAAGCAGGCGTGCTACCGCCGACCGGGTCCCGTGCGCTGGTCCGACGATTGTTCGAGGTGTTCGTGGCAGGGTGGCGAGCGATCGACGCCTACCGGCCACAGGCCTACGACGGTGACATCACCCTGCTCCGCGCCGCGGAGCCGCTGCCGCAGGTGCTCCGTCCCGCCCACGACCGGGCGGGCACCCTGCATCGCGATCCCACCAACGGCTGGGAGGCCTACGCGACAGGCCATCTCGAGGTGATCGAGGTGCCGGGTGATCACCTGACGTTGATCCAGTCCCCTCATGTCGCCGAGGTAGCCGACCGACTCACTCGATTGCTCGAACAAGCGGCGGCGACCGCATCATGACCCTGTCGAATCCCGCTACACAGCAAGGAATTTCAGTGAACTCTCCCGTGAAATCGGCACTGGTGGTCGGCGCAGGCATCGGCGGTCTCACGGCCGTCGCGGCCCTGCGCAGGGCCGGAATCGATGTCGTGTTGTGCGAGCGCGGCCCGGAACTGCGCGCGGCCGGATTCGGCCTGTCGGTGCAGTCCAACGCCATGAACGCACTGCGCACGCTCGACCTCGGCATCGACGAGGAGCTGTTGCGCGTCGGCGGACAGGCTCGATCGTTCACCTTCCGCCGACCCGACGGTTCGGACATGCGACGGGTCGACGTAACCGCGATCGACGCCGAATTGGGCGCTCCCGCAGTCGCACTCGCCCGCAAGGACCTCCACGATGTGCTGCTGGCGGCATGCGGCGACGATCTACGGGTCGAACTCGGCGCCGAGGCGGTCGGCTTCACCGAGACCGCCGACGCGGTGCAGGTCGAGTTCGCCGACGGCCGCACCCTCAGCGCCGATGTACTCATCGGCGCCGACGGCATCAACTCCGCGATCCGCGCCCAGCTGCACGGCACCGAGGCGCCACGGCCGGGCAAGTTCGTGTGCTGGCTGGCGCTGGTGCCGTTCGCACACCCGGCGATCGAGCCGGGCGCCTCGATCCACTACTGGGGCAGGGGCATGCGCTTCGGCATCCACGACATCGGGCACGGCAATGTCTACTGGTGGGCCACCCTGACCACCACCGCCGAGCAAGCCGCCGACTGGCAGCACGGCAAGGACGATCTGCTCAGCAGATTCGCGGGCTGGGCACCGGAGATCATCGACATCATCACCGCCACGCCGGAATCCGACATTCTCGCGCTGCCCGCTCAGGACCGGCCGCCGCTGACCGAGTGGGGCAGCGGTCGGGTGACCCTGCTCGGCGACGCCGCCCACCCGATGCTGCCCAGCCTGGGCCAAGGCGCGAACTCGGCGATCGAGGACGCGGTGGTGCTCGCGCACGCGCTGGCCACCCACGACGACGCCCGCACCGCGCTGCGGGTCTACGAACAGCGGCGGATTCCGCGCACCACGATGCTCGTCGACGGATCCCGCAAGCTGGGCCGCCTCGAACAGACCCGCAATCGCGCGCTGATCGTCGTTCGCGACGGCTTCATCGCCAAGGGCAACGAGGCGAAGCTGCAGGCCAGTCTGGCCGAACCGATGACCTGGCCCGGCCTGGGCGATCCCGAACCGGTCGCCACGCTGCCCCGGCCGTTGTCCACCCTCGAACGCTGGCATTGGACCGTGGACCAGGTGGCGCCGCTGCACATCGTGTCGCGGGTGCGCGTCACCGGCGATCTCGACGCGGACGCGGTCCGCACCGGGCTGGCCGCCCTGACTCGGCGGCATCCGATGCTGCGCGCCGTGGTGCGCAGCGAGGACGGCCGCCGGCCACGCTTCGTTCCGGTCGCGATGCGACCGATTCCGTTGCGCGAAGTGACATCCGGGGACTGGACCGCCGAGGCAGACACCGAGTTGCGGACACGATTCGACCCGGCGGCACCGCTGCTGCGCGCCACCTTGGTCACCGCCGCGCCCGGCGTCCACGACCTGGTGCTGACCTCCACCTACACCATCGCCGACGCGGTAACCGTGCTGTCGTTCGCCCGGCAGGTGCTCGAACTCGCCGCCGAAGCTGATGGCTGGGTCGCCGAGGTGCCCGCGCCACCCTCCCCAGAAGCCCTGTTCCCCCGGCCTTTCCAAGGTTGGCGGGGCAAGCGCAAGGCCATCGCCCGGCTGGCGGCCGATGGGTTGCGCGATCTGCGGGTCAAGCCGGTGCGGGTCGGTGCCGGTGCCGAAGTCGCACCCACGCAGCGTTTCACCTCGCTCACGCGGCGGGTAGTGGACGGAAGCCAGTACCGAGCGCTCCTGACCGCCTGCGATGAACACGACGTACCGCTGTCGAGTGTGGTCGCCGCCGCACTCGCCCGCGCGGCGGGAAACGATGCCGGCGCGCCGGACGCCCACTTCCCGGTCGGTGTCTCGGTGCTGTTCCGCGAGCAACTCGAGCGACCGCTCGACGCCACCCACACCGGCGCCTACCAGGCGATGATCGCGCTGCCGACACCGGCAGGACAGCCGCTCTGGAAGACCGCCACCGACTTCGCCACCGACTTCGCGAGTCGTATCGAACAGCGTCAGCACCTGGCCAACCTGGGTGGAATCGGCTTCATGCTGCCCAAAACACCGGCGCAACCGGACAAGGTCGTGGGCCTGCTGGACGCTCGTGGACCGGGCAACCTGTGCCTGACCTTCGTCGACACCCGCGACTTTCCCGCCCGCATCGGTGAGTGGGAGGTCTCCGGCGCCGAGGTCGTCTCCGGCATGTCGATCAGCGGCCTGATGATGCTGACCGTCGGCCACGGCACCGACGAATTGTCGCTGAACCTCGGCTATATCGAGGGACTGCTGTCGTCCGAACGCGCGGACGCCTTGATCGACACCCTCGTCGACGCACTGCTCAGCCTGGTTTCCGCGCCGGAAGTCGCTGCTGTGCACTGAGTTCCGCGACGAAAGCGATCGTGACCGGCTACGGCACTCCGGTATCGACACCGAGGTGCCGTAGCGGTGCGGATCGAGGCACATCACCGGCCGGCGTGACGCCTAGACCGCCTGCACAGAGTCCCGTGAGATCCACGCGAGGAGTTCGTTCTCCACCTCGTCGCGGTTGGTCTCGTTGAGGATCTCGTGGCGCGCGTTCAGGTAGATGCGGTAGGTGATGTCGGTGAGCCCGGCATCGCGGTAGCGCTGGACCTGCAGATCACTCAGTCGCGCACCGTCGTTGAGCGGGTCGCTGCCGCCGACCATGACATACAGCGGCAGGTCTGTCCTGATGCCGCGAGGCCGGGCGAGCCGTTCGTTGCCCAGCTTCGCCAACAAGGCCATATTGACCGCATCGATCTCGAATCCGCACCATGGGTGGGCCAGATAGGCATCGACCTGAGCCTCGTCGCGACTGAGCCAGTCGGCGGGGGTGCGGGTCGGCTGGAACCGACGGTTGAACAGGCCGAGCAGATCACCTTCGGCGGCGGCGATCTCGACGAACAGTTCGTCCACCGCGGTGGTGCCACACAGGACCGCGGCGTCGACCAGCGCGTCGTGATCGAGCAGGTACTGCTGGACCGCGAACGAGCCGAGGCTGTGCCCGAACAACAGCACTCGCCGCTCGGGGTGGATTTCGCGCAGGATCGTGGTGAGCGCGGCCATGTCCTCGACGAGCAGATTCCAGCCGTTGTCGCCCAGGTCGCCGGGCGCGCCGGCCATGCTGTGACCGTGTCCGCGATGGTCGGCGGCGTAGACGGCGTAGCCCAGCGCTACGAGCCGTTCGGCGAGATGGCTGTAGCGCGCGCTGTGTTCGCCCATGCCGTGCGCGATCTGGACCACGCCGGTGACATCGTCGCCGGTGGGCAGCCAGGACCGGACGTGGATGGTCGTGCCGTCACTGCTGAGATAGCAGAACATGAATCACTCCTCTGTGATGCGCTGGCTGATGGCGCGTTTGAGAATCTTGCCGGTCGGCCCGGTCGGCAGGGCGTCGAGAACCCACACCTGCCGCGGGTACTTGTAAGCGGCGACCCGGTCGCGGACGAATTCCTGGATCTGCTCGCCGGTCGTGGTCGCGCCGACACGGAGGGCGACGGCGGCCACGATCTCCTCGCCCAGATGCGCGTCGGCGATCCCGATGACGGCGGCCTGGGCGATCTCGCGGTGCTCGTAGAGCACCTCCTCGATCTCGCGGGGGTACACGTTGTAGCCGCCGCGGATGATCATGTCCTTCTTGCGGTCGACGATGTAGAGGTAGCCGTCCTCGTCGCGGCGGGCGAGGTCACCGGTGCGAAACCAGCCGTCGGGGATTGCCGCGGTGGTGTCGGCGGGACGGCGCCAGTACCCCAGCATCACGTTGGGGCCGCGCACCGCGATCTCGCCGATTCCGTCGATGCTGTCGACGAGTTCGACCTCGACGTCACGGATCGGTGTGCCGATCGAGCCCGGCTTGCGTGGCCTGCCCGCGTGGTTGAACGCGACCACCGGACTGGTCTCCGATAACCCGTATCCTTCGAGAATCTCACAGCTGAAACGCTTTTCGAAGCCGTGCAACAGCTCCACCGGTAGCGAGGCGCCGCCGGAGACACAGCGGCGCAGCGTCGAGACATCGGCCTCGGCGGCGCCCGGGTCGTGCAGCAGCGCCGAATACATCGTCGGCACACCGGCGAACACGGTGACACCATCGCGCGCGATCGCCTCGAAGACCGCCGCGGGCTCGAAGCGCGGCACCAGGGTCAGGCAGGCGCCGCTGCGAATCGCCGCGTTCATGGCGCAGGTCTGGCCGAAAGTGTGGAACAGCGGCAGACAGCCCAGGATCACGTCGTCGGTGCCGATATCGAGCACGGTCGTGGAGTAGGTGTCGGCGTTGTGGACCAATCCGGCGTGCGACAGCGCGGCGCCCTTGGGCGTGCCGGTGGTGCCGGAGGTGTAGAGGATGACGGCCGGTTCCTCGGCGGTGCTCGAGTGATCGGCACGGCGGGGGTCGTGTCCGGCAAGCAGTTCGGCCAGGAGGTCGACGTCGATCGTGAGCGCTTTCGTCCCGGCTTCCCGCGCGCCATGCGGACCCTCGCCGGGTCCGTCGACCCAGTCGAACAGCAGCACCGCCGCCGAATCCCGCAGGTAATAGGCAACTTCGCGGGATTTGAGCAGCGGGTTCATCGGCACCACCACCGCACCGGAGCGCAGGATGCCGTAGTACAGCACGACGAATTCCGGCACGTTCGGCAGCATCAGTGCCACCCGATCCCCCGGCTCGATGCCACGGTCGTGCAGGAACGCGGCGACCCGCGCGGTGCGCTCCTCGAGCTCGTCGTAGCTCAGCACGGTGGTGTCCGAGCGAAGCGCGGGCCGGTGGGGGTGGCGCAGCGCGGAGTGCAGCAGGTTCTCGCTCAGAGCGGGCATCGGCAGATCCTCGGGACGATAGCGGTCGACATCGCGAAAATCGTCGCACCGCTGTGACGCCGATCCCATGGATCGCCGGACAGCATCGCCGCGAGAGCATTGTCCCCGGGAACAATCGCACCCCCGGTAAGCTGCGGAAATGGTTCGAAAGTCGCCGCCAGGCCCGATCGTCGACGTCGCCGCGGCGCTGCTCGCGCGCATCGACGAACTCGGGCTCCAGCTGGCCGAGCGCTTCCTCGACGAACTCGAGACCTACCGCAACGAGAATCAGGTGCCGTTCGACACGATCCGCACCTCCTGCACCCGGAATCTGACGCTGATGGTGCAGCACTTCACCACCGCCGAACCGGTGGATCCCGAGCCGCCGAAAGAGACCGGTAGGTTGCGCGCCCAGCAGGGCGTGCCACTGGCCGAGACCCTGCACGCCTTCCGGATCGGGTTCGAATTCCTGTGGTCGGAGCTGGTCGCCGAGGCCAGACGTCATCCGGCGGTCACCGACGCGGTCCTGGTCGACCTGGCGGCCGAGGTGTGGGCGTTGGCGGGCGAGTACTCCGTCGCTGTCGCGGCCGCGTACCGGGAGATGAGCTCGGAGCTCATGCTGCAGCGTGAGCACGAGCGGTCGGTGCTGGTCGAGGCGTTGTTCACCGGCGTCATCGCCGATCCGACCACGCTCGGTGAGGCCACGCGCGTCCTCGGGTTGCCGCCGCGTGGGCGCTACGTGGTGGTCGCCGCCGAGGTCAGCGTCGCGGGGCGGGAGGCACTGCCCGGCATCGAGACCACGCTGCGTCGTGCGCAGATCACCTCCGCCTGGCGGCTCCGGCCGGATCAGCAGATCGGCGTCCTCGCGCTCCCGGCGAATCGGGAGTCCACCACGCTGGCCGCGCTGCGCAAATACCAGGCGCGCATCGGTATGAGCCCACCGTACGAGTCGCTCACCGACACCCCGCAGGCGCTGCACTTCGCCCGGCTGGCGGTGGTCGGTCTCGGTGATCGCACCGCCGGTGTCGCCCGATTCGACGACAACCCGCTGGGCATGGTGGTCGCCGCCGCGCCACTGGAGGCGGCGCACATGGTCGACATGCGCCTTCGCGAGCTACTCGCCCTCCCCCACGACGACCGCCTCCGACTGCTGGAAACCCTCGAAACCTGGTTCGCCGCAGGAGGTTCGGCGGCCGCCACCGGCGAACGCCTCTATCTGCACCCGAATACTGTGCGCTATCGCCTTCGCCATATCGAGAAACTCACCGGCCGCTCCCTCACCGATCCCGCCGCGGTGCGCGACCTCGGTGCGGCGTTGCAGGCGTGGAAGGTTCTGGCCACCGTGCGCGCGGATCCGAGCAGGTGACTGCTCAGGGAACCGCCGGTGGGCGCTCGGGGACCAGGAGGGTGCTGATCGCCGTGCCGATGCCGACGGCGTTGTTCTGGTTCGAGTTGGACGTCGGGCCCAGGGTGGCGTAGACGACGACGGTCGTCTCGGTTTTCGTGTCGTAGAAGGCGACGCCGTCGTAGCCGCCGTAGGACGGGTTCATGAACAGCCAGTCGGCGAGATGGACCACGCCGAAGGCGAAGTATTTCTCTGTGGTGAAGGGGCCGAGGCCCGCGGTCGACGGGCCCATCATCTGCTGGAACTGGTCGGGGGTGAGTCGTTCGCCCGTGCCGAGGGCACGGACCCAGCGCCCGACATCGGCGACGGTGGAGTTCATGTTGCCGCTGTGCAGGAAGGCGGTGGGGTTCCAGAAGGTGGAGTCTTCGAAGAAGTTTCGTTCGTTGGTGTAGCCGTGCAGGATCGGTTCGTCGATCTGCGGGTTGAGTACTACTGTGCTGGCGTGCATCCCCAGCGGGATGGTGATGTGTTCGGCGATCAGCTCACCCAGCGGCTTGCCTGCCGCCTTCTGCAGGACTTCGCCGAGCACGACCAGATCGCTGTGGGCGTAGCCGAAGCTGGTGCCGGGCTCGAACAGTGGTGGGCGGGCGTTGGCGCGCTCCAGCAGCTGCGGTGCGGTCCATTCGCGGATCGGGTTCTCGCCGAAGATCTTCAGGAACTCCGGTTCGGTCACATAGTCGGAGATCCCGGAGGTGCTGTCGGCGAGCATCCGCGGGGTGATCTTGTCGGCGCGGGGGAAATCGGGTAGCCAGCGAGCGATGGGTTCGTCGAGTTTCAGCACGCCCTGTCCGTCGAGTCGCCACAGGACCGTGGACAGCATGGGTTCCATCGGCTGGCCGACCCGCAATCGCATATCCGTGGTCGCGGGCACACCGAGCGGTGATCCGCCCAGCGCCCCGAAAGCGATCCGATCCTCGCCTCGCCATGCGCCGTAGACCACGGAACTGAGGTCGAGTTCGCTCATCTTGGCGCGCACGATGTCGGCGATCTTCGCCGCTTCGGCACTGTCGACCGGCGAGGAGCCGTCGGACTTCTCCTGCGTAGAGCAGCCGCCCGCGGCGATGGCGAGCACGACCGCGAGCACCGCACCTGCTCTGCGGCATCGGCGATGCCGGGGCGACTTGCTCATGACAGAGATCCCTTCGTCGAGGAACGCTCACGATCAGCAGCGATGCCGAATCTACGCCTCCACGGAGCTCAATCGGCTCAGACTCGCGAGCTGTTCGACGCCGCCGAACGCGCCCACCACGAGGTCGGGGCCGTGCAGTGTCGGCGGAAAGCCCGTGCGCAGATCACCGCACGGAGCGAATCGGAGCGACGGCGAGCGCCCCCAGCACCGAGAGCACACCACCCAGAACGAACAGCGGTGCGTAGCCGACCAGGCTGACCACCGCCGACGCCACGAACGGCCCGAGAATCTGCGGGCCCGCGCTCGCGATATTCAGCACGCCCATGTCGCGAGCGGCATCCTCGGCCTTGGGCAGCACCATGGTGACCAGGGCGGTGTCAACGGCCATGAAGCAGCCGAAGGCCACGCCGTTGAGCACGGAGAAAGCGAGCATGCCGCCCCAGGTCGGACTGAACACCGGAATGAGCAGCGCCACCGCCGCCAGCAGCGAGGAGATCGCCACGAAGGGTTTGCGCCGGTCCAGCCGGTCGGACAGCACGCCACCGACGATCGTCGACAGCGTCATTCCCACCGCGGAAATGGGCGTGAGGATGGCTACCGCGGTAGCGGGTCTCATGCCCTCCGGCAGCCGGATGTGGTCCTGCAGAATGTAGAGCTGGTAGCCGACCACGCAGAAGTAACCGAGGACGAGCAGCGCACGGCCGATGAACGCCCAGCGGAAGTCGTGCTCGCGCAACACGCTCAAGAAGGCAGTTGCCTGATCACGCAGGGGCGCAGACTGTTTGGGTGCCATTCGTTGTTCGCGCGCACCGGCGGTGAAGATCACCGCCGCCACGGCGACCAGCACGCCGAGGGCGAGATAACCGGCGCTGTAACGGTCGGCGACGACAGAGGCCAGCACCACGCCGATCACCGACCCCAGCGGGACGCCGAGACCGACTGCCGCCGAGGCCGTTCCACGGCGTTCGAGGGGCACTCGATCCGGGACGACCGAGGTGATGGCGGCCTGATAGACATTCATCACCGCCTGCCCCACGCACCAGGCGATGGCTACCAGCAGCACGGTGTGCATGTTGCCGAGCAGTGCCATAGCGGCGGTCGTGCCGAGGCCACCGGCGAGAATCCACGGATTGCGCCGGCCGGAGCGATCCGACAGCGCACCCGCGACCGGGTTGAACACGGTGGCGAAGACCGCGGCGACACCGGCGATTAGTCCGAGGTTGGCGATCTTGTTCGCCGGGTCGATGTGCTCGATCTGCAGGGGCAGCAGCACACCACCGACACCGGAGTACAGCGCGTACATCGCGGCATTGCCGACGAAGAGAAGAGGCAGCAAGCCCTTGGTGGGAGCGTTTGCAGTAGAAGGTGTTTCGTCGACAGAGAAATTGGCATCAGTGTTCGCCACGGTGAAATCCAGGGTGTGAGAGAAAGCGTGAACAGGAAGTTCGCCGCGGCTTCATCGAGAACGATCGACGCGAAGGTCCCTCGCCTCAGCCCACCTCGTCATCCCGGGACTGCGTGGCCGGGACGACGAGGTGGCTCGCCACAGAGACGAGGGGGTGTATCAGCTGATTTCAGCGGTGAGCGGGAGTGCGGATACCGACGTGCCGACGTGCAGGGTGAACGCGCCCGGTTCGATGTCCCAGCCCTGGTCGGTCCAGTGCTCGAAGGCGCGCTGCGGCAATTCGACGGTGGCGGTGACGGTTTCGCCCGCACCGGCCTCGACCGCGGCGAAGCCCGCGAGCCACCGCACCGGACGGTCGATGGCGCTGTCCGCGCGCGACAGGTACGCCTGCACCACCTGGCGGCCCGAACGCTCGCCGATATTGCGGACGATGACGGTGGCGGTGTGACCGCTCACGGTCAGGTCCACCAGTTCCCAACTGGTGTAGCCGAGCCCGTGCCCGAACGGATAGGCCGGAGCCACCCCGGATTTCAGCCAGGCGCGATAGCCGATGTGAATGCCCTCGGTGTAGGGCAGGGAGTTGTCGGCGGCGGGCTTGGTGTCCAGAACCGGCACGTCGGTCATGACCTTGGGCCAGGTGGTGGGCAGACGGCCGCCGGGCTCGGTCGCACCGGTGAGGACATCGGCGAGCGCATCACCGAATTCCTGGCCCGGGAACCACGAAAGCAGAACGGCGGCGACATCGTCGCGCCACGGCATCTCTACCGGCGCACCGGCATTGACGACAACGACCGTGCGCGGGTTCACCGCGGCCACCGCCGCCACCAGTTCGTTCTGGCGGCCGGGCAGCGACAGATCCTTGCGGTCGTAACCCTCGGATTCGATCGCCTCGGTGGTTCCGACCACGACCACAGCGACTTCGGAGGTGCGCGCCAGTTCCACTGCGGCAGCGTACTCTTCGTCGGCGGAGCGGCGCGGGCGACCGATGCCGAAGGTGAGGCCCATGGCGGGCAGACCCTTATCGAGCGCGGGAACCAGTTCGATGAGCACATCAACTTCTTCGCCCTCGGCGAGGGTGCGGCTGACCCAGCGCTGCGGCGGATTCAGCAACATCTCGACCGGATCGCCGCCCTCGGGAAAGACGGTCTCGTTGTGCACGGTCTCACCGTCGAGCTCCAGACGCAGCGTGCCGACACCCGCATAGCCGATCCGCCACTCCCCCGCCACATCGGCGCGCAGGCGACCACGGATCTCGAAAGACTTGGCCTGCACGGCGAAGGGCGTGCCGAAGAGCATGAGATTGCCCGCGGTGCGGTGCTCGGAATTCAGGACCGTCCCACCGTCGAGGAAGCGCAGGTTCACGCCCGCCGTCCCGGTCTCCGGATCGGTGACCAGATCCAGCGGCACCGCGATCATGTTCTCGTTGAGGTGAACGCCCGGCGTGTACACCACCGGCAGCACCTCGCGCAGGCCCTGCAGCGGCGAACTCGTATGCGATGGAACGACTGTCGAGCTGCCACCGCCGCCGAAGCGCGGCTCCGCGGCGGCCGCGCCCAGCAGGGCGACCTGGGTGGGCTTGCCCAGCGGCAGCACGCCGTCGTTGGTGGCGAGCACCATTGCCTTGGCTGCGGCGTCACGCACGAGCCGACGCGCGGTCTCCTCGGTGAAAGCCGGTGGCTGCTGCGGGGTCCCGTTCAGCGCACCCACGCGCCGCGCGAATCGCAGTATGCGGCGCACTTTTTCGTCGATGGCCGCCTCGGGAACCTCACCCTGACGGACCGCTTCGATCAGTGGCGCGGCCCAGAGTTCCCACGGGCCGGGCATGGCCAGGTCGGTGCCTTTGGCGGCGCCCTCGGTCGAGCGCACGGCGGTCCAGTCCGAGACCACCACGCCGTCGAAGCCCCACTCGCCCTTCAAAGGCTCGTCCAGCAACGGGTTTTCGGTCATGGTGGCGCCGTTGACGGAGTTGTACCCGTCCATGATCATCCACGCGCCCGCGTCCACGGATCGTTCGAACGGGTAGAGGTACAGCTCGCGCAGGGTGCGATCGTCGACGATCACGTCGGCGGTGAAGCGCTCGGTTTCGGAGTCGTTGGCCACGTAATGCTTCGGGCACGCGCTGACGCCGTGATCCTGGACGCCGGTCACATAGGCAGCTGCCATCTCACCGGTGAGCATCGGATCCTCGGAGAAGCATTCGAAATGCCTTCCGCCGAGCGGGGATCGGTGCAGGTTGATGGTCGGGCCGAGCACTGCGTACACATTCTTGCGGCGCGCCTCGGCGGCGATGAGCCCACCGATCTCGGCGAGCAGCTCGCGATCCCAGGTGGCGCCCAGCGCCGAACCGGACGGCAGGCTCACCGAGGGGTCGCGCTCGTCCCAGGTCTCGCCGCGCACACCGGAGGGTCCGTCGGAGACAGGCATCTCGGTCAGGCCGATGCTCTCGTCACCGGCGAAGCGGAAGACATTGGATCCGGAGATGAGCCGGATCTTGGCCTCCAGGTCCAGCTTTTCCAGCAGCTCTTCGATGTTGTCGCTCATGCCAGCTCTTTCCAGAAGTTCACCAGATCGGCGGCTACCTGTGCGGGGACATCCTCGTTCGGCACATGTCCGATACCCGGGTACACCGCGGTCTTGGCCCGCAGCTGGCGAGCGAAGTTTTCGTGGACCTCGGGGTCCCACAGATCGTTCGTGTCGCCGTAGGCGATGAGCAACGGCAGGCCGGCATCGCGCAGCGCGGTGGGATCAGCCAGCGGCGGGGTCTCCATGCATTTCAGAATGCCGAGGATGTTCGCCTTCTTGGTCTGCACGAGCCGGTTGTGCAGGAATTCGGCGCGCTCGGGCGACGGCGTCTGCCCGGCGGCGTCCATGGCATCGCTCATCTGCTGCCAGAGAAACTCCTGGCCGGCGGACTCCACCACCTGCGCCACGAGCTGTGGCGGCGAGAACTTGATGTCCTCGACCGAGGAGGGGCCCGAGGCCAGCAGCGTGAGGCTGCGGAATCGCGTGGGCTCGTCGACCACGCTGACACGGGAGACGTAGCCGCCGAAGGAGTGCCCCACCAGGTGCACGGGCGCGTCCGGCGAGACCTGATCGACAACACCGCGCAGGTCGGCGACGAAATCGGCCATCGTGTAGCCGGCGATATCGTCGGGCCCCTCGGACTGCCATTGGCCGCGCTGGTCGTAGGCGACCGCGCGATAACCGGCGGCCGCGAGCAGCGGGAGCATGAGTTCGAAGTCTTCCTTGGAACCGGTGAAGCCCGGCACCAGCACCACGGTGCCGAGGTTCGGCGTACCCAGGGGCGGGTTGACCTCCCATCCGGCGAGCGCACCCGCACCCCCTCGCAGCGTGATCGATTCGATCGGCATCTCGGTGCCCTGAGTCATCGGCTGTCCTTCCTCGCACGTCCCGTCTCGGTACGGCTGGCACGAGTGTGCCAGCGGACAACCAGTCTACCGAGTGGTCACTCGGTACTGTGATCTGTTCGTTATCTTGCCGGTTTTGCTGGTCCCCCCGTTCGACTACTGTCGCTGCTCATGACGCCGCATCCCCAACGCCGGAGACGGGGCGAGGACCGCCGCGCGCAGATCATCGACCAGGCCCTCGGGAGCTTCGCCGAGAACGGCTACCACAACTCCTCCATCGCCGACATCGCCACGCGCTGCGGACTTTCCCAGCCCGGCCTGCTGCACTACTTCCCGAACAAGGCGGCCCTCCTCGCCGCGGTCCTGGATTACCGCGATCGCCTCGACTACGACCGCCTCGGCATGAACCGCCAACTGCGCGGCAAAGAAGCCTTGCAACAACTGGTCCAGCTGGTCGAGCACAACATGCACGTCCCCGGCCTTGTCCAACTCTTCACGGTCGTCACCAGCGAAGCAGTCACCAGCGACCACCCCGCCCGCGCCTGGGTAGTCAATCGCTACCGCATCCTGGAGACCTACCTGGCCGGCGCCCTCGATGGCGGTGTTACCGACGGCACTTTCCGCCCCGACATCGATACCCGCGCCGTAGCCCGCCAGATCTCGGCCATGATGGACGGCCTCCAACTGCAATGGCTCCTCGACCCCGAGCGCGTCGACATGGCAGAGCTCTTCCGCACCTACATCGACGACCTGACCACCCGGCTGTCGACGTAGGTATCGAGTGCGACGGAGTCCTCGTACTCCGTGCAATCGATGGTTTTGTCGGTGCCCTCGATGCGCGCAAAAACACCGCAGCTAGTCGCCAGGCCAGAAGATTGCCGCTATGAGCACAATCGCAGGAACGGCGAAGGCGATCGCCAGGCCGACCGTCATCAAAGGTCCGCACTGAAACCGACAGCCGGAGGTGCGACGCTCTGAACGTCACGTTCCTCTTCGGCTGTCAGATAGGCGTCCAGGTTGTCCAACGTCCCCGTGACCACAACCCGCCACGGGCTTTCCAGCTGGAACCCTCCAGGGGATGAGCGAACACGCATAGAGCGGAGCGCGGCTCGTTCGTTCAACGACTCGACCGTAGGTCGAACTGGCTCCGTCATGACGACTTCCGCTCCCGGCACTCGAACCGTTCCAGCGCTTCGAGCAACCGCCGGATCACGGCCGGGGGTGCTACCTCGGCTGGGCGTAGGCGCGTCGTATCGGGCTGTCGCTGTGGGAGCACGATTCCCCTCCTGCTCGGTGGCGAGCCTGCCCAGGTAACCGGCTGGGATCGAGTTACCTGGGCGGCCCGTTGGCTACGGGACCTCTCCCCGCTCCGATGTCCAGAGTTCCGCTCAGTGATGTTTTGCGGCAGTGGCATTGCTGGTGCCACGGGGTGGCATTCCTAGTGGCACACAAGCGAACCGATCCGTACCGGGGCATCATGAGTTCATGCACACGGGCAAGCTCATTCGCGATCTGCGAGACGCGCGCGGGTGGTCGCAAAGCCTGCTTGCGTACGAACTCGGGCAGCACTCGGGGCAACCGATTACGCGGGAATACATTTCGCGTCGGTGGGAGTCGTGTAAGTCGGTGCCGTCGCCGTTCTGGCTCAGGCACCTAGCCGCCGTCTTAGATGTGCCCCTTGCTGTAATGGAGTCCGATACCGTGCAACGCCGACAGTTCCTATCCACGATGGCCGCTACCGCGGTGGCCCCCCTTGTCGCCTCCGACTTGCTCGCCGAGGGGTTCTCGGCACGCCTGAGGGGCGCGGGTCCCTCGGTCGACCGGTGGGCCCACACGCTCACCGGGTACGGAGCTGACTACATGACATCCGGGGCAGCCGAGATTCAACAGCGGCTAGCGATTGACCTTGCGGTGATTCAGCAGCAGTGCGATACCCCGCAGATGTGGACTCATGCCGCACGGCTGATGACGTTGTTCGCCAAAACCTTTCCGGGTTCGGACGGATCGAAAGCGGTGACTTGGTATCGGATGGCGGCTGAGTCCGCCGACCATTCCGGCGACGTCGACACTCGGGTTTGGGTCCGAGGTCGGGCCGCTATCGCTCTGGGCTACGAAGGTGCGTCGCTTCCCGGCGCTGACATGTTCGCCGACCAAGCCCTAGCCATCTCCGACCAGCCGTCACTGGGACGGCTGAACGCGTTGTACGGCAAGGCTCACGCCGCCGCCATCATGGGCGACGCCGACACAGCGCGAGCCCTCGACCTCGAGGGTCGCAGGGTCTTCGACCGAGCCGGTTCAGAAGACGGCGAAGCCTCCGACTACGCCGTGCCGCATTGGCGGCTAGGTGTTTTCCGATCCCTGTTGCGCGCTCGTCTCGGTGACGAGACCGAAGCCGTCAACGCACAGGACGAAGCCCGGCGAGAGCTTCCGACCACCCTCCCACGCTTTCAAACCCACCTGGAGATGCATCGCGGATTGATGCTCGTCCGCGCTGGCGATCACGAAGCCGGGGTGGTCTACGCACAGACAGCGCTGGACGCTCTGCCACCCGAAAAGCATTCGCTCACACTACGAATGCTCATGGATGAGATAACTCGCTGACAACGACTTCAGGAAATGCTGAATGTCAGAGATCAGGCTCGCGACCCGTACGAGCCGCTTGCCCTCTACACGAAGATCGTCGAGGGTCGGCAAAACTCATTGCTCGATGGGCTGATCAATCTCCGATGCAGCGTGCTCCTTTGATACCGACGGCGAGTTCGGACCCGTCGGCGGAGACAACGGAGACGCTGTTCACGTCCTCGGTGTAGGCGACAGTCGCTGCCGCAGTACAGATTCGGAGTGCGGTCTGAGCACTGGTCGGATCGTCGGCCAGATTAGTCTCGATGGTGACGGCGGTACATTGGCCGGTTATCGAGACTCCGGTGATGGCGAACTCGGAGACTGCGTTCCTGATCTGATCGACGTCGCCGCACCCGTCGCCGGTCGGCTGGAGACTCGCGGTAGATGCCGGTACCCCGGTCGAGGTGTCCGATGTGCTCGCGCACGCGGCCGACATGCCCAGTGCCGCACAGACAACGAACCATCGCAACGCATCGTAGGGACTGCTCATCACATGGTCTGCGCGTCGATGAGCGTGCCGGTCGCGTGTACGACATCGAGATGCTCTACCACCGGCTCGCCCGGGCGGTGACCGGCGAAGGCGGTGTCGACGGCGGGATGGATGCGATCTTCGAAGGCACGAGAGCAGTGCGCCTCGGATTCCCACACGTCGATGTAGCGCAGCCCGCCGTCGGCGCGGCGCACGCATAGATGGAGGAGCGAGCCGTCGAGCGGCTCGGGGCCGAGCTCTTCGATGATCCGGCGGTAGAGCTCCTCACCGATAGGGACGTCTTGAATGTAGGCGTAGACCATGGCCGTATCCCTTCTGAATTGATCCGAATAAGGTTCGGATCAATATTGGGTAGGATAAGCGCCCATGGACGAGAACGTCAAGGTCGGCAAGCGTCGATACAACGCTCCGCGGCGCGCCGCGCAGGCGGCGGATACGCGTCATGCGATCCTCGACGCCGCGCGGCGCTTGTTCGTTCAGAACGGGTACGCCGCCACCACCGTGAGCGAGATCGCCACGGACGCCGGCGTTTCCGTCGACACTGTCTATGCGTCCATCGGTCGCAAGCCCGTGCTGCTCCGAGAACTCGTCGAGACCGCGCTCTCCGGCACGGACCAAGCGATTCCGGCCCGGCAGCGGGAGTACGTTCGCGCGATCGGCGAGGCGACATCGGCCGAAGACAAGATCGCGATCTACGCCCACGCGCTGGCCGCGATCCAGCAACGGCTCGCGCCGATCTTCCTCGCCCTGCGCGATGCCGCGACGACCGACGCGTCCTGCGCCCGGGTGTGGGCCGAAATCGGCGATCGGCGGGCCGCCAACATGCGTGAGTTCGCGGCCGATCTGCGCAGCACGGGGCAGCTGCGCGAGGATCTGTCCGACGACGAGGTAGCCGACATCCTCTGGAGTATGAACGCGACCGAATACTGGGTGCTCCTTGTCGGCGAACGCCGTTGGACGGCAGAGCGCTTCCGCGACTGGATTGTCGACGCATGGACCCGCTCGCTGTTGACCGACCCCGAAGCGCCCCACGCCTGAGCCGGTACTGCCTCCTGTTCCGAGCCCGCGTTCGGGGACTGTCGAGGTGGCGGCCGTGTGCCATGATCGGCAGGGTGAACAATGTGGGCGATTCCGCATTCGATCGAGCCGAGTTCGATCAGCTCGTCGGCTCGTTGCGCGCGGAGTTGCACATGCACTGCTATCGACTCCTCGGCTCGGTGCACGACGCCGACGACGCCCTGCAAGAGGCGATGCTGCGCGCCTGGCGTTCCCGTGCGAATCTCACCGACCCGCAGAAGTTCCGGCCGTGGCTGTACAAGATCGCTACGAACCGGTGCCTGACCATGCTCGAGCAGCGCGGACGCCGCGAACTGCCGATGGACAGCGCACCGAATGAGCCTGCGGCCGAACGGATCTGGCTCGATCCCTTTCCCGGTCTCGGCGCGCGGGCGAGCCGGGACCGGAAGCTCGCTACACGGCGAGGGAGGCCGTGGAATTAGCTTTTGTAGCCATGATCCAGCAGCTGCCAGGACTCCAGCGCGGTGTCTTGATCCTGCGCGATGTCCTCGGCTTCACAGCACACGAGACAGCCGAATTGCTCGACGTGACTGTCGCGTCGGCCAACAGCGCCCTGCAACGCGCTCGAGCGCACGCCGAACAAAACGCTTCCACTCCGTCACAAGACCCGGGTGATCCGCGGACTCGTCACCTCGCCCAGCGCTACGCGGCCGCGTGGGAGGCTGCCGACGTGGACGGCATCATCGAACTGCTCGCCGCCGATGCCAGGTACGCCATGCCACCGCTGCCCCAATGGTATGCCGGGCAGGCAGCCATCCGAGACTTCCTGGTGGCCCAGCCCTTGCGCTGGCGCTGGCGTTTCCTGCCCACCGTGGCCAATGGCCAACCAGCCTTCGGCACCTATTCGTGGGATACCGAGAGCCACGTTTTCACTGCCATGGCACTCGATGTGCTGGTGGT
Source organism: Nocardia salmonicida (assembly GCF_036142455.1). Lineage (NCBI taxonomy): Bacteria > Bacillati > Actinomycetota > Actinomycetes > Mycobacteriales > Nocardiaceae > Nocardia > Nocardia salmonicida. The sequence goes on along the minus strand of NZ_CP108014.1, from coordinate 1,457,607 downwards.
GCGCGACGGCGCGATCACCGACGTGGTGTCGTTCCTCGATCCGACGCTCTTCCCCCGTTTCGCACTTCCGAGCACTGTGTCCGACTGATTTCCCGCCCGACGATTATTTCGACACCCACCGCAGGGTCATATCGGCAGTGGGACGTTCCCACCGGCCGAGACCCGAGAGCCTCGGCACATCGAAGGGAGACCGACATGTCGGAAGACCATGCCGAGATCCGCACACTGGTGCATGCATGGGCGAGCGCCGTCCGTGACCGCGACCTCGACCGCGTGCTGGCCGACCACACCGCTGACATCGTCATGTTCGATGTTCCGCCGCCACAGAACGGGGTCCGCGGTATCGACGCCTACCGGGAAACCTGGCCGCCCTTCTTTCAATGGCTGGCGCGCGGCGCGGAGTTCGACATCGTCGAACTCGACGTGACCGCAGGAGCCGATGTCGCTTACGCGAACGCTCTGCTGCGCTGCGGCACCCCAGAAGACTTTGCCGCACAACCGGATACGCGCTTGCGCCTTACTCTGGGCCTTCGCAAGGACCACGGACGCTGGGTTGTCGCCCACGAACACCATTCTTTCCCGGACACAACCGTCACAGACACGCAGCCGCCTCAGGGCCCGAGACTATGAGTACTACACGGGCACCCTCGAAGACTTCCGTCAGCTCTACGGCGGTCTGACGGTCCGCCAGACCGGCCACGGCCCGGCCGGGGCCGTAGCCGTGGCCGGGCGGTGGCATGCAACCCGATCGTGCGCGGCGTCAGCAGTCTCGGTCCGCGGCCAGTGCCGCGAGCAGGTCAAGATCTGCCAGGGCTTCTGCGTCGGACCCGACCTGCGAGATCGCCGACATCGCTTCCTCGTACAGCTGTCTCGCCTGCAGGCGGCTCCATTCCCGCCCGCCTGCGGCTTCGATCAGCTCGGCGGCGTGAACCAATTCGCTGTCGTCGAGCGGCTTTTCGCGGAGGTAGAGGTCAGCGAGCGCGCCCGCTTCGGGGGTGTTCGAGCGCAGTGCGAACACCACCGGCAGCGACTTCTTGCGACTGCGCAGGTCGGAGAACACCGATTTGCCGGTGACGTGCGGGTCGCCCCAGATGCCGAGCAGGTCGTCGGTGTGCTGGAAGGCACGGCCGAGGCGCCTGCCGAACTCTTGCAGGTGCAGGAGCTCACCGGAGTCCGCGTTTCCGAACAGGCCACCGAGGGCGGCCGAACATCCGAACAGCGCCCCGGTTTTCTGGTCGACCATGGTGAGGCATTCGTCGACCTCGACATCGGTGCGCCGCTCGAATCCCAGGTCGGCGCACTGGCCCTCGACGAGGTGCAGCACCGAGCGGCTCATCAGGTTCGTCGCTTCCACGATCGGTGTGGTCGGCTCCGCCGCGAGCAGGGAATAGGCCTGGGCGACCAGCGCGTCGCCGGCGAGGATGGCAGGACCGATACCGAAAGCGGTCCACGCGGTCGGGCGGTGCCGTCGGGTGGTGTCTCGGTCCATCACATCGTCGTGGAGCAACGAGAAGTTGTGCACCAGTTCGACCGCGACGGCCGCGCGCACGGCAGCTGCCACGTCACCGCCGGTCAACCGGGCGGCCGACAGAACAAGCGCGGGGCGGATCGCCTTGCCACCGTCGTGCTTTTCCGGCCGCCCTGTCGGGTCCCACCAGCCGAAGTGGTACCCGACGATAGTGCGAACCGTGGCGGGCATCATCTGCACGGCGGCGTGCAGGGTGGCGGAGCAGGCCTCGCGACATTGATCGAGTACGTCGGCGGCCGTGCGTGGGCTCGGTGACACCGCGGGTGCTGTCACGGGTGTCTGCGCCAGGATCGGCGTGCTCGCGGCCTGCGGAGTGCTCATCGATTCACCTGCACTTCGGTCAGTGCACCAAGGGCGTCCGGAACAAGAACGGCCGCAGCGTGATTGGCGCTGATGAGGTAGGAGGCGATCGCCCGATCGTCGATGCCGGTGAAGCGGACGTTGATGCCCGGCTCGACTTCGTCGGGCAGGCCGGTCTGGCGCAGGCCGATCACCCCGTCGTCGGATTCACCGATCCGCATCGCCAATATCGTGCTGGTCCCGCTCGGCGAAATCGGGATCTTGTCCGAGGGCAGGAGCGGCACATTGCGCCACGCGTGCACCAGCTTTCCCTCGATTTCGATGGGATCCGGGTAGATGCCTCGGGCCGTGCACTCGTGGCCGAACTGGGCGATCACGCGGGGGTGGGCGAGGAAGAACGCGGTCTTACGACGGCGAGCCAGCAGGCGATCGAGGTCGTCGGGTGTCGGGCGGCCGGTGGCAGAGCACAACCGCTGACTCGGGTCGACGTTGTGCAGCAGGCCGTAGTCGTGGTGGGTCAGCAGGTCGAGTTCCTGGCGTTCCCGCAGCGCTGCTATCGACAGGCGCAGCTGCTGGTCGAGCTGGTTCATCGGCTTGTTGTAGAGGTCGGTGACCCGGGTGTGCACGCGCAGCAGCAGTTGCGCGATGCTGAGCTCGAGTTCGCGCGGTTGCTGGTCGTAGTCGACGTAGGTTCCGGGCAGGGTCGGCTCGCCCTGCTGACCCGACAGCAGTCCGATCGCCGCCTGACCGTATTTGTCGGCACCGGTCCGTTCGGCGGCGACCGCGGTTCCGAGGTCGGCGACGTGGGCGGCCAGACGGGGTTCACGGGCACACAACGCGTCGAACACCGCGCGCGGCAACGCCAATACCGTGCAGGCGGTGTTCGCGGTCGCCGTGTATTCCCAAATGGCCTGTCCACCGAGAAGAGTGGCGGCGCCGAGGTGGCTGCCGTCGTCGAGCACGTCGAGCTGTACCTGCTGGCCGTATTCGCCGGGGCCGGTCAGCACGACCCGGCCGTGGGCGAGCACATAGGCCGCATCGATTTCGTTGCCGAACTCGCAGATCGTCTCCCCCGCCGCGAACTCCTGCTGAGTGAACAGGCGGGCGAGCTCGACCAGGGTGTCGTCGTCGTCGAAATCGCGCAGCGCCCGCAATTCGCGCAGTTCGGCCGGGATCACCTGATAGCGGCCGTTGGCCAGCGTGCAGGTGACGTAGCCGTCCCCGACGGTGTAGGTCAGGCGCCGGTTGACCCGGTAGGTTCCGCCGTCGACCTCGACCCAGGGCAGCATGCGCAGCAGCCAGCGGGGCGTGATTCCTTGCATCTGCGGAACAGATTTGGTGGTGGTCGCCAGTGTGCGGGCGGCGGCGACACCGAAGGCGGTCGGTGGGTTCTGGGCGGTGTTGGTCACAAGGAAGTCCTTCCCGGCGAGGTGGCATGGGTGGCGACGCGCGGACGAATGCGGGCGGCGGCGGTGCCGATACCCGAGGGTCCCCACGTGTGGACCGGGCGGGCGGCAGTGTGTGGTTGCCTGCCGACCGGGTAGTGCAGGTTCTCCGGGCTGTAGCGGCTGGTGCCGCGATGCCAGTGCAGGATGCCCGCGATCCAATCACGCAGTTCGTCGATGTAGCTGGTCAGCGCCGCGCGAGCGGTGGCGTCGAGCCCGTGGTGTTCGAACAGGACTGGCAATTCGTCGTCGACGAGTCGTTGGAACTGTCGCATTCTGGCCCGCATCAGGTCGTCGACGACCTTGGCGGCGATGTCGCGGTCGCAATCGAAGAACGACTCGACCACCAGGATCGCGTTGTGCAACTCGGCTTCGTATTCGATCTCCTTCTGATAGGAGAAGAAGTCGTTGATCAAACAGCCGTAGTCCTGCGCGGCGTGTTCGATGCCGCGCATGGTGGTGGACTCGAACACCGCATCGGGTATCAGGCCGCCACGGGCGATCTTCGACAGCGCGATCGTCAGATCCGAGCCGAAGGTGCGACGGCGCATCTCCAGGTAGTCGACCGGGTCGGGGACCCGATGCTGGATGTGGTTGGCCAGCTCCCACAACCAGCTTTCGGTCATGGATTCCACCGCCTGCCGGAACGTACGCCGAGCGGCCGGCGACATCGGCCGCGCGGTGCGCGACCACAGGTCAACCAGCGACCGTTCCAACGGATTAGCCGGTGCACCAACGGCTTTCAGGTCCAACGGCATGAACGTCGACAGTCTGGCGTTGCAGGCTTTCGCCCCGGCCATCGCGGCGGCACCCTGGGTGGGCGGGAAGACGGTGGGAAAGTAGTCGTCGCCCCAGGTCCCCCAGGTGAGCCATTCGGCCGACAGTGTCAGCGCCTCGATATCGGCGTCGGGATCCAAACCGGCTGAGCACAGCGCGAAATCGAATCCGACCGTATCCTCGCGAGCCCACAACTGCCGCCCACCGAGCTCGGGCAGCGGGTCGTGGAATCCGACCTGTTGCGCCCACTCGATACTGGCCGCGCGCGCTACGGGCAAATGCGGTGACAGACTCAGTTCGAATGGCACGTCGAAGTCGGGCAACGGCAATTGCCCGGTGCGGCGCAACGGAATCTGGCGGTGACTACGCGCTCCGCCCGGCCCGGCCAGACCCTTCCAGAACCCGGGTCTGGCCAGCTCGGTGCCGAGCCCCGCGGGACCGAACGACATCGGTCCCGCCGCCGCGGAGCCGTTCATGTACCGATTGGACCGCAGATGCCATTCGTGGCCACCCGACTGCCAGTCCTGCAGACCTTGCGCATATGACAGCGTCGCCGCGCACTGCACCGCGTCCAGCCTGTGCTCGTCGAACAGCAGGGGCAGCTCGGTGAGCACGGTGTTCTCGAACTGGTGGATCCTCGAGGTGAGCTGGTCGTTGACGATGTCGGCGGCCTGCTGCGGCGAACAGTCGAAGAACCGCTCCATTACCAGGACTCCGTTGTTCACCTCACCTTCTTCCTCGGTCTCGCGCTGATACGAGAAGATGTCGTTGCGCAGGTGCACCGCGTCGGAGAAGGTGTCCTTGAGCACGCGCATCGGCCGGGTGCCGACGACGGCTTCGGGGATCTCGGTGCCGCGGGCGTACTCCACCAGATCGGCCGACCACGGTGCGCCGCCGACCCTGCGCCGCATCTCGATGTAGTCGATGGGGTTCGGAATCCGGGCGGTATTGATGTTGCCGATCTCCCAGACGCAGTCGAGCAGCAGGTTCCGGGTGCTTTCGCGGAACCGTTCCTGCCAGCCCTGCGACATCGACGGCACTGTCCGCGTCCACAGGTCGGCGAGACCACGTTCATCGGGGTTGGTCGGTTCGGGCATCGCGGCACCGTCGGGCGGCATGAACGTGGCCAGGCGGTCGAGATATCGCCGTGCGCCGTCCATGTCGCCGGTGCGTTTGAAGGCGTCGAGGAAGTGGTCGTCGAAGTAGAAAACCCAGGTGTACCAGTCGGTGACGGTGTCGAGCACCGGTGCGCTCGCCTCCGGATGGGTATAGGCGCACAGGCCGGCATAGTCCATGCCGTCGAAACTCGCCTCCTCCCACACCACATCGCCACCGACGGTGTCGCCGAGCATTCCCATCTCGTAGGCCCACTGTTTGGTATGTGCCCGTGCTTGTTCCACGTGCGCGTTCAGCCGCGCGGGATGAGCGACGTAGAACTCGGGCAGCTCGAAGGGCTGCACGATGTCAGCCCTCGGCGCCGAGCTGCACGTTCTCGAGAATGGCGAGGGCATCGGGCACCAGCACGGCGCCCGAGTAGTAGGTGCTGACCAGGTAGGAGATGATCGCCTTGTCGTCGATGCCCATGAAGCGCACATTCAGTCCGGGCTCGTACTCGTCGGGAATCCCGATCTGGCGCAGGCCGATCACGCCCTGGGCCGCTTCACCGGTGCGCATCAGCATGATCGAGGTGGTGCGGCTGGCCGAGGTGCCGATCTTGTTGCACGGCAGGATCGGTATGCCGCGCCACGACGGCACCCGATGCCCGTTCAGCTCGGTGCTCGTCGGGTAGATGCCGCGCCGGCTGCACTCGGCGCCGAAGGCGGCGATGGCCTTCGGATTGGCCAGGAAGAACGTGGGTTCCTTCCAGACCAGGGCCAGCAATTCGTCCAGGTCGTCCGGTGTCGGCGGGCCGGTGCGGGTGCTGATCCGCTGACGTGGTGCCGCGTTGTGCAGCAGACCGAAGTCGCGGTTGTTGACCATCTCGTCTTCTTGGCGCTCGCGCAGGGCCTCGATGGTCAGCCGCAGCTGCTGTTCGATCTGGTCCATCGGCTTGTTGTAGAGGTCGGCGACTCGGCTGTGGACCCGCAGCACGGTCTGCGCGATGCTCAATTCGTATTCGCGCGGTGACAGGTCGTAGTCGACGAAGGTGCCCTGCAACTGCGGCTCGCCGTCGTGGCCGGAGGCGAGCTCGATCGAACTCTCGCCGTGGGGGTTTGCCCGCTCATCGGCGACGGCATCGTCGAGCTGGGCCACCCGCACGTGCTCGCGCAATCCTTCGATCCGTGCGCTGACCTCGGCCAGAGCGCGGGAGGTGAGGACCAGGCAGGTGCACGCGGTGACGGCTTTGACGGTGAAGTCCCACGGCTGTGCGTCGGCACCGAGGATCCGTTCTCCGATGAACCGGCCGTCGGTCATGATCTCGAGAACGGTCGACTCGTCGTAGGCGCCGGTGCCGAGCTTGTCGGCCTTGCCGTGGGCGAGCACCACCAGCTCTTCGGCCGGCTGACCGGCTTCGGCGATGATGTCGCCGGGCGCGTACTGCCGTTCGACGAAGGAGTCCGCAAGCACCTGCAAGGCAGCGTCATCGGAGTACTGGCGCAGATGGCGCAGCTCACGCAGATCGGGTGCGAGAACCCGGGCCTGGCCCGCGGTGTCGTAGCAGGTGATCAAGCCGTCGCCGACCGTGTAGGTGAGGCGACGGTTGACGCGGTACACACCACCGTCGGCCTGCACCCACGGCAGCAGTTTCAGCAGCCACCGAGAGGTGATGCCCTGCATCTGCGGCACGGATTTGGTGGTGGTTGCCAGGTTTCGCGCGGCCACAGTGCTGAGGCTCAGCTGGGCGGCGGCAATGGTTCCAGAGAAAGGTTCAGCCAGTTCAGTCATGAGTTCTTCCTGCTTCTAGAGACATGGGAGAAACGAGATGACACACCACGGGGGAACGAACGAATCAGTTATCCACCGGCTATCAATAGCGGCAAAACGACTGTAGCGGAAAGCGTGCGGTGTTCGAGGGAAATTGAGCTGAATTCTGTTGTGCGCTAACAAGATTCAAAGCCATGGACTGATTCGCGGCATGCGGCAACCCGGGTCGGAGCAGCCCTCGTGGCACTGCCACGAGGGCTGCGAAATAGTTGCTGCCACTGCTCACGAACGTCGCAATGCCGCCCTGGCCGCACCCGCGCTTCCCATGATGAGCACCAAGGCGGTCAGCGCCCAGCGCCGCTGTTCGACGGCCACCGGCTGGGCAACCACCGCCTCCGGTTCCTGCTCGGGGGGCGCAAGAAACCTCATCGGCATGGAGACCGGGACGGGTGTGCTTGGCGCCTCCTGCGCGGGTGACGGAAGCGGCGGCGCGGGACCGACCGACACGCTCGGCGGTGGTGCCGGGGGTGGTTCTCGGACCGGTGACGGTTCAGGTGCAGGCGGCACTATCGGCGGCGGGGCCGAGGGCAATGGCATCGGTACGGGCAGCGGGGGCGGCGCGGGAGAAGGCAACGGAAAGGGTGGGGGCGCCGGAACAGGCAGCGGGAGCGGAGGTCGGGGCGCCGGAACATGCACTTCCGGTCCATCGAACGGGCGGGCCGGAGCCGGTAACTCCAGACCCCCGAAGGGCGGTACCCGCTCCGGAGCAACCGGCACCTCGTACGAGCGTTCAGGAACAGGAATCTCCAGCCCGCCGAACGGGGGAACGACCGGCTTCTCGAATGCCCTTCTCGGCGTGGTTGTCTCCGGTCGATCGGGCCGTTCACTCTGACCGGGGAGCAGGGGTTCCGCGAACGGTCGCCGGGTGTCAGGGGCATCCGGTTCCTCGAACCGAGGCACCGATCGAGGAATCCCGCCCGGTGTCGGTTGCACGGTCGTGGCGCCGGGTGGCACGCGAGGCGTATCAACGGGTTCCGCCGGGGCGGTGGTGAGCGTTCCAGCTCGCGGCGTGCTTCGGGGTAGGACGACACTCGGCGGCTCGTTCGACGGGGACATCGGAGTCGCACCGACCGACCCCGGCGCGAACAGACCGACCCCCGACAGCAGAGCAGCCCAGATCCCCCTCCGCACAGTCATTTTCACCTCAGCTGCGCCAGCACGGCGTCGAAGGCCGTCGGTGCCACCGCAGCGGCCCGGCCGTAGGGATTCTGCAGTTCGAAGATGGTGAAGATCATGAACGTCACCACCGCCGCGAAACTGGCCACCACGACGACATGAATGCGCGCGCTGGTGCCGGAGAACAGCAGTGACAAACCCACCGACAGAATCGCACCGAGCGCCAGCGCCAGCCACATCATCGGCGACAACGCGCTGCCCGCGGCCTCGATCCTGGACTGCCTGGCCTCGTAGACCTCCCACAGCCGATCGGCTGCCGCGATCTGGCGCGAACGTTGCCATTCGTCGGCGGCGGGGGTGGCGGCAATGGCGGCGCGCACCGTCGACAGCTGGTTCCACGCCTTGTCGTCGACATCTTCGCCGGAGGTCATGGCGGGCCACTCGACCTCGATCACCTGGCCGGTGTAGGCATGGACGGCCCTGGTGACGGTGCCGCGGGCAGGTTCGGACAACGCGTCGCCCGCCCACTGCAGGGCGAGCAATCGGTCCGCTTCGTCGGACGCGGCCTTCGCCGCGCTCGCGTTGGTATCGAGCACGCCGATGAGCAGGAACGACGCCAGCACCACCTGCAGACCGCCGACGAGGGTGAAGACCTGCCCCACCGACTCGTTGGTGGCCTCGCCGTCGCGGCCCTTGCCGCGCCTGCGCAGCAAGTAGGCGGCGGTCCCGGCCGATCCGGCGGCCACGATTACCCACAGCAGTGCTTCCCAGAGCATGTCTCGGTAGTCCTTCGTCGTCGAGGTGGGCGATGATGCGCGCCGGAAATCACTGAAGATTTGTGTGGACCACCTCCGAGGAAGGGAGGACACGATGAGGAATCCTGCGACCGACAACCACGGAATAGCAAGGGGGCCAACGGTGTCGAGATTAGGCCGCGGGCACGAGTGCCGCAATGACCAAGCAAACCGTCGACGAGCTCCCGCACCGACCACCGCAGGACCGAAATCGGCAGGCGGGACCCTCCTTCGAGGCAGTCGACCGCGCGACTCTCGCAGACGGTCCTGGCACGACATCCCGGCGAACCTGGCACGGAATGCGAGTGTCGTCCACGCGTCGATACCGAGATCGACCCGACCGCACAGAGGCACCGAATTACGCTGTTATCCTTGACCTTTCGAGAGCGATTCCAGATTGTCGACAGGTGCAGGCAACCGGTGACGGATCCGCGTCCTACCCGTTCCCGGCGACCGCGCACCCCTGCGCGGAGGTGGGATATGCACAGCGAGATGGACGCGCACGAGATCGAGGCCGGACGGCGGACCGAGCCCGGCGGACAGCGCCCAGCCCGGGCCAAGGTCGATCCGAAGACCTCGACCCGAGAGAAGTCCGCTTTGTTCGGATTGGGGCAATCGACGAGCGAATTGATCCGACCGGAAACAAATTGTCCGCTGGAACGCCCCGGCCCCGCCGATGACCAGGGTGTGCCCCTGCGCGGATCGCGCGATCTCCAGCGGGTGGGGTTCGGCTGCGACCTGCGCGCCCGGGAGGACTTCGCTGCCACGCTGTGGACCTCGAGCACCGGGTCGGTGTTGGTCGCCCGGCTGCGGTCCTCGGACATCACCGCCGAGCGCGGTATCGGTGTCGACGACGACCACTACAGCCAGTACCTACAACTGGGTGTGGTGCTGGCCGGACGAGCCACGCTCGAGCAACGGGGCCATCGATCGACCGCGGTCGCCGGGGAGGCTTTCGCGCTGTGCCTCGACAGCCCGTTCCGCTCGACTCTCGCCCGATGCGAAACCCCCGCCACCGACGTGCTCTACCTCTACCTCCCGGTGGATTCGCTGACCGCGTGGGGTCTGAACGCCGCCGCGGCGGGCGGCCGGTCGTGGCCGCTGTCGCGGGCGGCAGTGTCTGCCCTGATGGTTGCTCGCGATATAGCCTGTGGCGCAACGATTCCCGGCAGCTTGCGGATAGTCGCGCGCATCGACGAGATCCTGTTCCGGGCGGCGGTAGTAGCTCTGCTGGAACGGGATCTCGCCGATGCGACAAAGGAACTCACCGCCGAGGATGTGCTGCGCCGCCGCGCGGCCGACTTCATCGACCGCAACTTCGCCGACCCGGCCGTGAACCCGGATGCGGTCGCGGTTCGGTTGCACGTGAGCAGACGAACCCTGTTCCGGGCGTTCGAACTCCAGGGCATGTCCGTCGGGCGGCTCATCCGCACCCGCAGACTGGCTGCCGCGGCGAGCGCGCTCAGTGACGACACCCGCGGGCTCCGCGATATCGCCGACAGCTGCGGTTTCCGCACGGTCGACCAACTCTCGCGAGCCTTCCGCGCCAAGTACGGGGTAACCCCCGCCGCCTACCGCACCGCACGGCGCAGGGATGCGATGGCGGGCTGGTGACCGCCGACAGCTCGACGTCGATCAAGGGCTCGGCGGCGGCGAAGCGACGCCGAGCACCTCCCGGCCGATCTCGCCGGCCAGTACCTCCGTCGAGTACGCCATGAGCTGCCCGGCCTCGGCGTCGCGTAGGTGTCGCTGGATCGGCGACCCGCGCAGATAGCCCGACGCTCCACCCACGCGCACGCCCAATTGCGCGACGTCCACGGCCACCTTGTTCGCCAGGTACTTCGCCCGCGACAGAGTGGCGAAAAAGGCGGGGTTGGCGCTGTCGGCTTCGCGCAGACCCTGGTCGTAGAGGGCGTGCGCGGCGGCGAGCCGGATCTGCACGTCGGCGACCTCGTGCTGCACCCACTGTTGGTCGGCCAGCGGATTGCCGAGGATCAGTCGCGAGCGCGCGTGCGCGACCAACGCGGCAAGCGCCGCGTCGGCGATACCGAGGGAAATGGCAGGCAACCCGGCCGGGATCACGGCGAAATCGCCAGGTCCGGGTGCGCGACCGCGATATTCGGCGCGCAACACGGTGTTGTCGAAGGCCAGCAGCTGACTACGGGTCGCTCGCAAACCGAGGGTGTCCCAGATCGGGATGATCGATACGGACTCGTCCGGTATCACCCCGAAGAACGTCGGCACTCCCGAGACCAGCGCGTTCACCAGCAAGTAGTCCGCGATCTCGCTACCGGAGACAAACCGTTTCGCACCGGAGAGCGACCAGCCGCCCACCGCGGGTTCGGCCACCTGCTGCGGCTGCAGAAAGCGGTTCCCGCTGCCCGGTTCGGACAAGGCATTGGCGAACCGTTTACCCGCGAGGAACTCGTCGGCGAAAAACGACCCCGCCGAATCGCCGGTCAACTCCGCCAACGCGACGCCCGCACCAGCATGCATCACCCAGATCGTGGCGATGGACGGATCGGCCTTCGCCAGTATCCGGACCACTGTCCCGAACGACTGATAGCTCAATCCGAGCCCACCCAGTCGGCGAGGCAGCACCGCCCGATCGACCTGAGCATCATGCAGGGCGGTCAGCTCCTCTACCGGAATCTCGGCCCGCTCGTCGTAGTCGGCCGCGTCGGCGGCGAAACCCGCCGCCAGTTCGGTCACCCGATCCAGGATCTCCTGTTCGCCCGACTCCGGCGACGATCCGACCTGCGCGCTGATCACGAATTATCCTCCGCTCGAAAGGGTTTCGACCAGGATACGCAGCGCGCCGCACGCCGCCGCGAGATCGGGATTCCGGCCCACGGGTATCGCGGCGGCGAGCCCGAATCTGCTGCTCTCCTTGATCATCCGGGTGCTCGGCCTGTTTGAGAATCGATTGTCGAGGCATTCCGGGACAAGAGGCTCGTAGAAGGAGAACTTGTGACTTCCGGAATTCTGGTAGCTGTCATTGTCATCGTGGTCGTACTCGCCGGTGCGGCTTTTCTGGCCCAGCCGTACCTACGCCGGAGGCGTCTGCGAGGCCGCTTCGGGTCCGAATACGACCGGGCGCTCGAACAGACCGACGATCGTCGCGCCGCCGAACGCGAACTGGTGGAACGTGAGCGCAGGCACCACTCGCTCGAGCTGCGTGAACTGACCTCCGAACGCAAGCAAGAGCTCACCGCGGCCTGGACGAACGTGCAGGAACGCTTCGTCGACAAGCCCGCCGACGCTGTCAGCGAGGCCGACCGGCTCGTCACGACCGTGATGGCCGAACGCGGCTATCCCACCGAGGGTTTCGACCAGCAGGCCGCCGACCTCTCCGTCGAGCATGCCGCGACCCTCGGTCACTACCGCGACGCCCACGACATCGCGATCAAGCACGCGGACGGAAAGGCGAGCACCGAAGACCTTCGGACCGCCCTCGTGCATTACCGCGCGCTGTTCCTCGATCTGACGAACGGCCACACCACGCACAAGAAGGACACAGTGTCATGAGCACCGAAAACGACCGAATCAAGACCGATGCGCGCACCGACGATGTCGAGCACGCCCCTCTCGGCGAACGCGATCGCCTCACGGCAGGCAAGCACGTCGATCACCAGGTGATCGACGCCGAGGTCATCGATCCGGATTCCGGACGGGATCCGAAGGCCTCCGGCACCGTGGACGAGACGCGGCCGGATCGCCGTCCCGACGAAACCGCCGCCGGGAAGCGCGCAGACGGCAAGCACGCTCCCGTGGCGGCCTCCACCTCAGGCGAGGCCGATGCGGATCTCACCGGTACCCGGCCAGAGGTCGGCACCGAACGCGACGCGATCGCCGATGAGACCGACTCCGTTCACGCGGGGCACGAGCCGGCAGTAGCGCAGAAAAGCCCGGCTACCGAGGTGGAGGACGACGTCGTTCCGCTGTTCGACGAAAAGTCCCTGGAACAGCTGCGCGGTCGCTGGCGCGATCTGCAGGGCTCCTTCGTCGACGATCCCCGTGATGCCGTGTCCCAGGCCGACACTCTGGTCGCCGAACTGATCCACGAGCTGACCAGCACCTACGCCGAACGCCAGAAGATCATCGCGGGCCGGTGGTCGGAGAGCCCGGACACCGAGTCGTTGCGGCGCGCGCTGCGCAGCTACCGCGCGTTCTTCGACCAGCTGCTGACCCCCACCGCCTGACCTCGGTATCTGCCACAGAACCGTACGAGCGCTCGATACACCGCAGCGCTCGTACGGTTCTGTCGTCTTCCGCGGACTACGCGAGATTGACCTCCCCCAGCGTGGGTACGCGCGCCGTATGGAACTCCTCGTGATCGTCGCCCTGGTCGTGTTCGTCGCGGTTGTCCTGCTGAGAAGCAACCGCACCAAAAAGCCGCCGGACCGTCCGTCGTCAAGGGAAAACGACCCGGAATAGGGTGCGCGATGGGCCGCGCCCGCGGACAGCCGTGATCCGTGGCGAGCCCCCACTGTGCGAGGTCAGTGATCGATTGCCGGTTCGGAGTCGCGGGACCGGGTAAGCGCCGATGTGACCAGCGAGGATGACCGAACCGAGGAGACGATCCACGACATGGTTCAGGTGACGCGCACGATCGAGGCCCCGGTGGACGAAGTGTTCGCTGTGCTCGCCGACGGATGGTCCTATGCGAGTTGGGTCGTCGGTGCCTCCCATATCCGCGGAGTGGACGACGCGTGGCCGGCCGCGGGAGCTCGCATTCATCACAGCGTCGGGCCGTGGCCGGGCACGATCCAGGACACGACCGCGGTTCGCGCCGTCGATTCGCCGCACAGCATCGAACTCGATGCCAGACTCTGGCCATTCGGCAGCGCAGTTGTTCGGCTGGAACTACGCACCCTCGGCCCTACTTCGTGTGAGGTCGTGATGACCGAGCGAGCCGTTCGCGGACCGAGTCGATTCATTCCGCATGCGGCGCAGGCGCTGCTACTCGCGCCACGTAATCGCGAGTCGTTGTCACGGCTCGCCGATCTCACCGAGGGCGGGTACGTGGACGCGAGGGCCGACAGTAAAGACCGGTGAAGCGCACTTTTTCACCTCAGCCATTACCTCTGAATTCCCATGAGCCGGGTTAGAGTTGCACCGCGCGGCATTTCCCCTCCTGAGCAAACGCCGATCGGAGAATCATGGGACACCGGACGAGTATCGCAGTGTTGGTCGCGACCGCGGGTTTGTTGATCGCCACGGGCTGCGGCACGTCGTCGGACTCCGGCGGCAGCGCCACGAGCACCCCGGCCCCCTCGCAGGCCGAGCCCGCGTACGCCGCCACTCTCCGGCCGGTGATCACCCAGCTGATGAAGGACAATGTCATTCCCGGCGCCGTCGTGGTCGTCAAATCGCCGACGAAGGGGAACTGGACCGAGACATTCGGCACTCGCGTCATCGGGACCGACGACCCTATGTCGGTGGACGATTATTTCCGCATCGCGAGTAACACCAAGACCATGACGTCGACGGTGATCCTGCAGTTGGTGCAGGAGGGCAAGCTCGCGCTCGATGACACGATCGACAAATACTGGCCCGGAGTTCCGAACGGCGATCGCATCACCATCGCTCAGCTGTCCGAAATGCGAAGCGGTCTATACAGTTACACGTTCGACCCGCAATTCAACGCCTTGCTCGACAGTGACCCGAACAAGGTGTGGACGCCGGAGGAATTGCTCGCGATCGCCTTCTCGCACCCTGTCGATTTCGCGCCGGGTGAGAAATTCGATTACTGCAATACCAACATCATCCTGCTCGGCCTCGTCATCGAGAAGATCACCAAGATGTCGGCGGCCGAGAATTTCCAGAAGCGGATCTTCGAGCCGCTGGGCCTGAAGCACACCTCGCTGCCCGCGGCGGCGGACCCCTCGATCCCCGATCCGCACCCGCAGGGGTACGCGTTCGGCACCAATGTCTCCACCATCGACACCTACGCCCTGCCGCCCGAAGAACAGGCGGCCGCACTCGCGGGCACGCTCCAACCCAGCAACGCGACCGACCAGAGCCCGTCGTGGACCTGGACCGCGGGCGCCGCGATATCGACAGTCGATGATGTGGCCACGTATGTGCGCGCACTCGTCGAGGGCGACCTCCTGGATGACGAGCTGCAGCGGGTTCGCATGGACAGCATCCAGCCGATCGATCCCGCCGCTCCCGATGTCGCCGGATACGGTTTGGGCATCGTCCGATTCGGTCTGCATCTGTTCGGGCACGACGGTCAGATGCCGGGATTCATGACCTTCATGGGACATGACCCCGCCTCGGACCTCACGATCGTGGTCGCCACGAACCTCGCGACGGTGCCGTCGGGCGAGGGGTCGGCGCTGGTACTGGTCAAGGGCATGCTGCCGACCTTCTACGGTCCCGAGGCGGTGCCGGGCAATCCCGCCGCACCGAGCACCGGCGCGACGACCTCGCCCACCAGCCCTGCCGGACCGACCACTACGGGCCGCTGAGGTTACACTGCAGGACGAACAGAAGTTACTTGTGGTTCTTCTTCGCAAAGGCTAGCAGCCAGCAGGCATGGCGAGCACTGACCGGTCTATCCCCTCGATATGAGCCGTACTCAGATGGGCGAACCGGGGACAACTCGCAAGCGGGCTTGATAAGTTACTATTAATTCTAGATCCACGCACAACGGCCTACGAGGTCGTCGACCGCACGATCGGGGTCCGTGGGCTCTCGACGAAGAAGGATGCTGCGGACGTCCTCGCTCGACGCAGGCGGTCGACGACCGATGCCGTGTGGGTTGCGACCCGAAGGAGCCACGATGTCGATCGAACTGGACTACTCGCCGATGCGGTCGCCGTTGCCCGATACGGCAAGCCTCGCAGGCCAGCTCGTCAGCCACTTCATCGACAATGTGGCCACCCGCGACACCCAATTGGGCGACGCGATCCACGAAGACATCGCCACGGTGACGAAGAAGTGCCTGGAGATCGGCGACGGTGTCATCGCCGGCCGCAACGTCTCCGAACAACTGGACTGGTTCTCGGCTGCCGCAGCGGGCTGGGCGCGCGAAGCCGTGCCGATCGACACCATCTTGGATGCCTTCTACGAATCGCTGCGCGTGAGCGTCGACCGGATCTGCACTTCCGACGCGGCCTACGATCGCGACGCGCTGATCGACAGACTCCGCACGACCATGGCGATTTCGAACCTCATGTCCACCACGATGATCAATGCCTACCTCCGCGAGTACCGCGGGGTGGTCAGCGAACACCTCACCGCGACGCGCGCATTGACCGCGGCCCTCCTCGCAGGCCGAGCCACGACCAGCATGGCCCGCGACTGCGGCGTCAGCGTCGCCGATACCTATGCGGTGCTGGCGGTGTCGATCCCCCGAGACCCCGACGATCAAGACCCACGGATCGACGACGACATCGTCGCACGGCGAAAGCTCCGCAGAGTCCACACCGCACTCGCGGAGCACCGCGACGACGCTCTCGCCATGCTGTCGGTCGACGGCGGGACCATCCTGATTCCCGGTGCCGATACCGACGTCACCCGACTCGACATCCTGATCGAGGCGCTCTCCCGCGCCGCCAGGGTCGACATCACGGCGACCCTGATAACGACCACAACGGGCCAGATCCCGGACACCGCGCAGGTCGCTCATGACCTTCTCGACATCATCGCGCGGCTCGGCTACGCCCCGCGCCTCTATCGATTCGAAGACCTGGCGCTCGAATACCAGCTCACGCGGCCCGGCCCCGGCCTGACCAAGCTCGGCGAGCTACTCGCGCCGCTGGACAACCATCCCGATCTCTATCAGACACTGCAGATCCTCATCGCCAATGACATGAACCGCCAGCGCACCGCCCGACTCCTGCACATCCATACGAACACCATCATCTACCGACTGCACCGCATCGCGAGCTTGACCGGGCTCGACGCGATGCACGCTTCCGGCCTGTGGCAGCTGAAGTCCGCGGTGATCGCCCGCGCTTTCGAGCTGGCACGGTCATCACACCAGCGACCGACCGAGGGCACGGCGGCGGCGCATTCCCGCCAGGTACGACTCGAACGGATACAGCCGCCGACGTTCGGAAAGCACTGACAGCGCGCGACCGAGGGTGCGCATCGTGACCTCGAACAAGCGCTGACGCCGATCGCTCCACGGCGGGCGAGCTCGTCGCGACCCACTGGCGACCTCTGTAGCAACAACAAACGGACACGCTTCGCCGTCCACAACCACGCGGCGGCCAGCTCGTAAGTTACTCATAATTTTGACGATTCTCTCCAACGAATCGCTTCGATGGTCACACGCGCGCCGCGTATGTGAGCGCAGGACAGCGGACGACAAGGGGACTGAATAATACGCTGTCCAGTCAGTTTCCTGCCAACCAGCGACGATGCCGCCAGCATGAGCAGCGAAGCCCAGCGGGTTCGGCAAAAACCTCGACCGCATCCATGGAAACTTGCTAAGTTACTAGCTATTCTGAGGCTCGACCAGCTGAGACACGGGATAGTTTCATCACACCGCCGGGCCTGCGCATACTCAATGAGGAGTAATTTCATGGAAGGCCTGAATAGACGCAACGCGTTGAAAACCGGCGGAATCCTGGGCGCGATCGGTGCGCTGTCGATCGTGACGCCCGTGCGAGCCGAGCCGTGGACCTGGTCGCCACAGGGGTCGGTGGCCGGGAGCGGGTCCGGCGTCGACCCGATGACCGTGTGGGATCCCGAAGCCGACGAGCTCGTCGCCGGACTGATCGATCGCGGGGAAGTGCCGAGGGTCAACGAACTGTTGCGGACCTGGACCAGGAACGGTCAATCGTTGCCGGACGGTTTACCGACGGAGCTGCGCGACTTCATGGAGTACGCCCGCCAACTGCCGCAATGGACCGATCTGGGCGCACTGGGGACCGCGATCGAGTTCAACAAGAAGCGCGGACTGTATCTCGGTGTCCTCTACGGGTTCGCCAGCGGCATGATGAGCACCGTCATCCCGAAGGAAGCGCGAGCGGTCTACTACTCCAAGGGCGGCCACGACCTCAAAGACCGTATTACCAAGACCGCGAAACTCGGTTATGACATCGGTAGCGCGAATGCCTATGCCGCCGACGGGGAAATGATCGTCACCTGCGTCAAGACCCGGCTCGTTCATGCCGCGGTGCGCCACCTGCTGCCGCAGTCACCGCACTGGGTGCAGTCGGCCACCGAGGACATCCCGATCAGCCAGAACGACATCATGGTCACCTGGCACAGCCTGCCCACCACCGTCATGAAGCACCTGACCGCCTGGAACGTGCCGATCCCGGCGCACGAATCGGCGGCGTTCCTGCATTCGTGGCAGGTGGCCGCGCATCTGCTCGGTGTCCGCAACGAATACATCCCCAAGACGTGGCCCGACGCGAATTCCCAAGCGGCACAGGTCCTCGACCCCATCATCGAGGCAACGCCGGAAGGGGCGAAGCTCGCCGACCGACTGCTGGGATTGGGCGCCAATATCGACTTCGCGCTGCTGAGCAAGCCGATCCTCGGCGCGTTCACCCGCTTCCTGCTCGGCGACGCCATCGCCGACGGACTCGCGATTCCGCGGGAACCGGTCTGGGACCCGCTACTGCGGTTCAGTTGGGGTCCGTTCATCGCCGTTCGCGAGGGTCTGCTGACCGCGGTCCCGCCCCTGGGCGACCCTTACTGGCTCCTCGACGAATTCCTGCGCAAGGCCGCCCTGGTCTATCTGGCCGAACTGCGGATGCCGATCAGCATCGAGATTCCGACGATGAACCGCGACATGAACCAACCCCACCGCTGAACTACGGCAGGCGCTGCAATGATGTTCTACCCGCTACCATCCGAAACCCCCGAACCGTGCGAGGCCTCGTCGATCTACGAGCAGGTCGGCGGCTATGAAGCATTACAGGCTGTCGTCGACGCGTTCTACACGCGAGTACTCGCCGACGAGGCGCTCGGCCCATTCTTCGCCGGCACCAACATGACTCGCATGAAAGGTCGTCAGGTCGAGTTCTTCTCCGCCGCCCTCGGTGGTCCTGACCCCTACATCGGCGCTGCGATGAAGCAGGTACACCGTGGCCGCGGCATCACGAAGGCTCACTTCGACCTCGTCGCAGGGCACCTCGCCGAGGCCATGACTGTCGCCGGAGTCCGGTCGGAGTTGCTGGCCCAGATCCTTGACGTGGTGTCACCGCTAGCCGACGACATCTGCTCGGGCCCGTGACCGAGGACCCCATCCACCGTTCGCCTCACCCACTGTAACCAAGGACCACATGATGCGTACCACCTTGAATATCGCCGCCGTCACTGTCGCGGCAGCGGCGCTTGTCGGCACCGCTACCGCTGTCGCCGAAGGGCAAACCGGCTCGGCGGCAGTCGATTACGGCTCGTCGGCAGTGCAGTCGGCCGGCAGTTTCGTCGAGCGCGGCGACATCATCGGGTTGATAGTCCTGCTCGGTATCACCCCGATCCACATGCTGACCGGCGGCATCTGCGATCTGGCCACGTTCTCGGCCCTTCCGGATCCCTGCTCCCCTACCCGCTACTGACCCTAACGATCCGCTGGTGCCGCCCGAAGCAAGGATCATCCGGCAGTGTGCGCGAGGACGGCGGCGGACAGTTCCGCGAGCACTTCGCTCGGGAGCGTGTGACCCATGCCCGCCACCATCCTCAAGCGCGCGTCGGGGATCTGTTCGGCGATGAACACACCGTGGCCACGCTTGACGGGCTCCTGAGTGCCTTCGATGACCAGCGTGGGCGCCTGGATCCGAGACAGGACGCCCACCGGTTCGAAGTCGGGGTCGGCCGCCGCGGCCAGTCGGTGGTTGACCACCGCCGACAGGTCGCGGGCCCGATCGTGGATCCGCTCCTGCAGCGCGCGTGCCGAGTCCTCGTCGAACGGCAACTCGGCACCGTGCAGCAAACGCTGTTCGGCGATCATGCCCTCGATGCGTGCTTCTCGCTCCGTCGGCGGAGCGGCGGCCATCAGCGTGCGATAGAAGGCCACGAATTCCGGTGTCGGTTCGGGCAGACTGCCTTCCGGTTGCGGCTGACCCAGCAGTGCCCGCATGAGCACCTGCCCCTCGCCGCCACCCAGCGGCGAAGATCCGATGACGGTCAGTGAGCGCACCCGCTCAGGTCGCTCCACCGCGACGAACTGGCCGAGCAACCCGCCCGCCGAATGACACACCAGGTGCGCGCTCCCCATGCCGTGCGCGTCGAGCACGCGGTAGACGTCGTCCTTGATGTCGTGCCAGGTGTACGGCTGCGCCGCGAAGTCGACGGTCTCCGATTCTCCGGTGTCGCGATGGTCGTAACGCACCACCCGGCGACCCCCGGCCACCATCAGGTCCACGAACTCGTCCGGCCACAGGACTCCCTGGGACATCGACCCCATGATCAACAGGACCGGCGCGTCCGTTTCCAGTCCGAACTCTTCACTCCAGATAGTCACGGCTCGCATTGCGTCTCCTAGCTGTCAACCAAACCACTGCGGTCGTAGTGACAAGAACGTAGTACTACAATCGGAGTGATGTCAACCGTTCGCATCGCTCATGCGGCCAGTCGTTTGGTCGAGCGACGAAACGCCCAGACGACAACCACTAGAGCCAGCGCCAGCAGTGGGGTTCCCATGACGATCCTGGCGGTGGCCAGTCGGCCGGTGGCTTCGATGTCGTAGAGCCAGTCCTGGATGAAGTAGCGTGCCGCGAACATCACGGTGAGAGCGAGCGTGGCAAGATCGTGCCCGCGCAGTGACGGACGGTCGTGTCGCCAGTCGAACTTGTTGCCGTGCAATATGTTCCACAGCAACCCGGTCAGCGGCCGACGTACCAGCAGCGAGACGAGTGTGACAACGGCACCGGCCAGACTGGCCCAGATGCCGACCAGGAAGAACCCGCCCGCCGAGCCGGTCCACGCGGCGACCCCGCCCGCGACGACGACCCCGGCGAGCCCGCCGCTCGCCTGCACCACCGGCTCACCGCGAGCGATCCTGAGCCCCATGATGCCGAGGGCGATCGCTATAGCCGACCCGATGGCAATCGGTAGTGCCACCAACGCGTTCGCCACGACGAAGGCAACGACTGGGATGGCAGTGTAGATCATGCCTGTCGTACCGCCGAGTTGGTCGATCAGGCTCTGCGTCGGATCGGTCGTCGCTACGCGCGGGGCTGCGGTCTCGTCGACGCTGCCGAGTGTGCGGTGGGATTCGGGCTGAAGCATGGTGTTCTCCAAGCTGTTGCGAGAGAAAGGTGTTGCGCGAGGCGCACTTCCAACGTTCGTCGCTGCAGAGGCCGGAAAACAGTGCGCCTGAACACCGTTTCGAGTGACAACGCCACAGATGCGGCATGACATCTGTCACGACATGCACTTCGCCGACGCGTCGATCCGCCCGGGACTCTCGCGACAATGGGGGATTGACCGATTCGGTGTCGGCGTGATGATGATGTATCGAGTTCCCGCCTGATGCCGATCCACGCCGAGCTCACCGACAGCCTGTTCGTGCGGGCTCTGGTGGCCGATCTGCAGTTCTACGGCAGCGGTATCCCCGAATTCGAACCGCGGCTGCGCATGCTCATCAAGCTCTACCTGATCCAGTCCCTCGGCCCGACCCATGGGTCTCGACGTCGACACGATGGCCTACATCGTGCTCAACGCGGGCTTCTCCACCGCGCTGCGCTCGGTCAAGATGGAACAAGAGGGCATGGACCGCGACGCGGTAATCGACCAGACCGCCGACATGATCGGGCTCGGTCGCGCATGGCGATGCGGTTCGCCTCGACCGGCCAGCCGACCGAGGCGAACCCTTCCCCATGCACCCACACTCCGCCGCCACGTCGCGGGGCAAGGTTCACTCTAGGCGCTTCAGGGGCTCGAACACGGGAGCCGCGCCAGCGCAATCACAAGTGGCACAGGCAGCTTCGCCCGGACCGGCTCCGATGCGCTGTACGGCCGCCTATCGAGCGCTCTCAGTGACTGGAACACCGCTCCGTCTCGGATCCACGCGCTCGAGCTTGGTCCAACCGGTCCAGCCCCGCTGCTTCAGCAACTCGATCAGTCGACGGGTCGGCGTCGCGGCGTCGAGCGCCAGCGCGTCGAGCAAGTCGACCAGGGACGGCTCGAAGCCGCCGCCGACGTAGTCCTCGCCCTGCTCATCAGCGAGCTGCGTGAGGTAGGCGGCCATATTGTCGACCAGTTCGATCAGCATCGGGTCGTTGTCGGTTCGGTCGAGGACTTCGCCCAGGGTGCGGTAGAAGTCGACGAGCTGCGGATGGGCGATTTGCGCCCGCTTGCGTGCCATCAACTCCGGAACTCGCTCGGGTGAGTGCGCGACCAGCGGGATCCAGCCGTCGCGTTCGACCTCGACGATCCGCTCGTCGACACCGAGTGCCCGCAGGTGATCGAGAAACTCCACTACCTCCGGCGGCAATGCCAGGCTGTCCCCCGCGGCGAGGCGGGCGATCCGTTCGCGGTGTCGCTGCCGCTGCCAGATCTCCGCCCGCAACCGCGTATCGATGTCCGCGATCGCCGCCGCGAATTCTTCGGCGTCGGCCTGGAGCAGTTGTCGCACGCGCGCCAACGGAACCCCCGCCCCGGCGAGGGTCCGGATTCTTATCAGCTCCACCACGGTGCCCGCGTCGTACCTGCGATATCCGGAGTGGTCTCGTTCAGGCTCCGGCAGTAGCCCTTTGGCGTGATAGTGCCGCACAGCACGCACGGTCACTCCGGCATACGATGCGAGCTCGCCGATCGTCAGCATCGGACCAGTCTCCTCGGCACGCAGCAGTTCAAGTAGCCGCCCGGTCGGCGGGAGTTCGCCCGCTCCGGATGATCCGGGCGATGTCCGGAGCGTGCGTGAGGACCAGCGCGTGACCGGCATCGAGCCAGGATGGGGTGATGTCCGGCCGCTCGCGGACCAGCCGGTCGATGCCTGTCCGCCAGAGCAGATTGTGCCGCGGCGCTCGCCCCTCGACGCTGTCACCGGCCATCGAGGTCGACATGATCACGCGGATCGGACGGTCGATCCGGCGGTACCGGTCGAGAATTCCGGACCGGATCACATCGAGCTCGAGATTGAGGTCGAGGATTTCCTGTGCCGTGAGCAGCACTTGGCGCGCAGTGCCTTCGACGGTCTCCAGCCAGGCCGCCAGGTCCTCCCAGAGCACGCGAAATTCCGGCAGGTCGATCTCGGTGATGAACGGTTCGGGGATCGGATTCGCCCCGTCGATGACAACGAGTTCGCTGACAGCGTCGGGATATTCGCCGGCGTAGTGCACGACCAGATCCGCACCGTACGAGTGACCGGCGAGCACGGGCGCAGCGGGCAGGCCGCGGCGGCCCAGCTCCGCCATCACGGCGACGAAATCGCCGAAGAACGCCTCGAAGGAATAGCGGTCCCCGGCGGAGGAAAGGCCGTGGCCCCGTAGGTCGAAGGTCACCACGTCGAAGTCGCGCCGCAACAGGTCGATGAGTTCGTGTAGGTCGGCCTGTGTCGAAGCCAGACCAGGACACAGAACCAAGGGTCGCCCTTCGCCACCGCGAGACACCGGGATCGTGATGCCGTCGTGGCGGACCGTGAAGTGATCGGTTGTCGTAGTCATGCCGACCATGCTGCGGGGTTTACCCTACGTCAGGGTCAACCGTGCCCTAGGCCATCAGACTCAGCAACCCCAGGTCCTCGGCCAGCGCGCCGTCCTGGCCGAGCGCGGCGAAGTCGGCCTCGACGTCGGAGAGAGCGAGCTTGCCCGCGCGCACCGCTCGGTAGCGCACATATGACCAGAGGAAGACGTCGAGGTTGTCGAAGCGGGTGCCGCCCTCGAGCACCTCCTCCTCGTGGAACCACACCGCGACCTGACCGGAGGTGAGCACGACATAGAGGTTGCCGCCGCCATCGGCGCCGACGGAGAACACGTCCTCGTCGGTCAGCTCGGTGGCGTAGTCGGCATCGAGAATCCTGCAGCCGTTGTCGGCGAAGTCGAAAGCGTAGGACCAGTCGAAGATGTCGAGGAACTCCGGCAGCCGACCGGAGCGGACCCGGCGATCGAAGGCCGCGAGTGCGGCAGCGTCGACAGGGGCCAATTTCTCGAGAAATGGCTTCACCGAACGGGTTTCGCCGGAGACGACAACCGGTTCGCTATCGGGGAACCAGCGGGCGAGATCGGCATCGAGGCCACGATCGGTGTAGCCGACGAGGTCGGCGAGGGTGAGCGTCACGCTGAGATTGTAGAAACGATGTCCGACATGTGCTGTCCGGCATGACGTTCGGAAAGTCAGTGCTCGAGCGAGGGATCCCAGCGGTTGGCGAGCAGTGTGAAGCTCGGTAGGTCCTCCAGCGAGGTCAATGCCTCGTAGATGCGCTCGTACCGCGTCGAGGCGATCCGCCACGCCCCGTCCCGGTCGCGCCGATAGGTGTCGGAATAGTATCCGCCGCCGCGGATCTGAACCTTCGCGCTCGGCACGAGGACAGTGTCCTCGAAGGCCCAGGAACCCTTCGCGGTATCGCCGTCGACCTCGATCTCGGGGTGGTTGGCGATGTGGATCGTGACGACCCCGGGCCCGAGGTTCTGCTCCATGAATGCCACGACGTCGGCCCGGTTGTCGTAGTGCAGCGGCTCGCCCATGGCTTGCGTGCCATAGCGCGCGGAGACGTCTTCGGCGAGGCAGTCCGCGAACTCGTCCCACAGCTTCAGGTCGAGTGTGCGGAAATAGCGGTGCTTGAGACGCTTGATCTCCTCGATCGCGACAAGGTCCATGACCGGATTGTAGAACGTGTTCTAGATCCGGGTGAGCGTTCGACCGACGTTGCCACCTCAGGAGGCTTTCCCGCCGCGATGTCACGGCGGACTGATCAGCGGAGCAGCAGGGGATCGCAAATCGGGTAGCGTGGAATGCGCGCTTCTACTCGTTCGCATCGCTGCGAACGACCCTTCTCCTCGATCTGCGCGAATCTCTGGCCGCTCTCCGGCACTGCACCAACCATGAATGCGGAGATTCGTATGTCGCAACCCATCGACCCGAGGACGCCGCCATGACCGTCACAGACGAATACCTGAGCAACAACACCGCGTACGCAGCGCAATTCAAGGGCCCACTCCCCCTGCCGCCCAGCAAGCACGTCGCCGTGGTGGCGTGCATGGACGCCCGCCTCGATGTCTACCGCATCCTGGGTCTGCAGGACGGTGAAGCGCACGTCATCCGCAATGCGGGCGGCGTGGTCACCGATGACGAGATCCGCTCGCTGGCCATCAGCCAGCGGCTGCTCGGTACCACCGAGATCATCCTGATCCACCACAGCGACTGCGGCATGCTCACCTTCACCGACGACGAATTCAAACGGGCCATCCAGGACGAGATCGGCATCAAGCCGACCTGGTCCGCCGAGGCCTTCGGCGATCTCGACGAGGACGTCCGCAACTCGTTGCGCCGGATCGAACGCAGCCCCTTCATCACCAAAACCACTTCCCTGCGCGGATTCGTCTTCGACGTCGCAACCGGGAAACTGAACGAAGTGCTCGACTGATCCTCGGGTGAGACTGCCCGAGCGGCTGAACTGCTCGGGCATCTGCACTTCTCGTCCCGCTCAGGAGACGAGCTTGCCGAGAATGTCCCGCAGCGAGGCACGCTCCTCGTCGGTGAGCCTTCCGAAGAAATCGTCGGCGTCCTTCGTGCGGGCCTCGGTCAGGGTGTCGAGGGTTCGCCTACCCCGTGCGGTGACCGACACGAGAGTGGCGCGGCGGTCTGTCGGGTCTGGCCCGCGCGTGACCAACTCGGCTTTTTCGAGCGCGTCCACCACCTCCGTGGCCGACCGGGGGCTGATCCGCAACGCATCGGCGACGGCCGACAACCGGAGTCCGTCGTGCTCGCCTGCCACCCGCAGCGCGCGGGCTTGGTGCGGAGTCAGACCCATCGGCGCGTACACCGCCGACCAGCGCCGACGCAGCGTCCTGGCCACCTGCATCAGCAGATCGCTCTCGTTGTCGGGCATAAACCCGCCTCTCGCCTTGTTTCCCCTACCAGATAGTGAGGTAACCTCAGCATAAACACAACCCAAGGGGGTTGCATATGGAAGTGAAAGTCGCCGCCGGCGGCGGCCGCACCCGCCGACCCGACCCGGCCGACCGCGCACAATTGCGCGAGTCCCCGGTATCTCTGCGCCGGATCGCCGCGCTCTTCGCGCCGTACCGGCTTCAGCTCGTCGTGCTGACCGCCCTGATCGTGGCGGGTTCGACGATCAGCCTCGCCTCGCCGTTCCTGCTGCGACTGGTGATCGATGACGCGCTGCCCCACCAGGACGTGTCGCTGTTGCTCTGGGCCGTGGGCGGCATGCTCGCCGTCACCGTGCTCACCGCGGTGCTCGGCGTCGGCCAGACGCTCATCTCCACCACCGTCGGGCAGCAGGTCATGCACGTGCTGCGGGCCGATGTGTTCCGCCACCTGCAGCGGCAGTCGCTGGCGTTCTTCACCCGCACGCGCGGCGGTGAGGTCCAGTCCCGCCTGATCAACGACGTCGGCGGCATGCAGTCGGTGGTCACCAGCACCGCGACCTCCATCGCGAGCAACGTCACCACCGTGGTCGGCACCGCCGTCGCGATGGCCGTGCTGTCGTGGCGGTTGTCGCTGCTGTCGCTGGTGGTGCTGCCGCCGGCGATCTGGCTGACCCGACGCGTCGCCCTGCTTCGCCGCGACATCACCGCCCAGCGCCAACGCCACCTCGCCGACCTGCACGGTCAGGTCGAGGAGGGGCTCTCGGTGAGCGGCGTGCAGCTGGGCAAGACCCTCGGCACCGGTCCCCTCGCCTCGGCCCAGTTCGAGAAGACCTCGCACGATCTGGTCGGCCTCGAAGTGCGCTCGCAGCTCGCGGGCCGCTGGCGGATGGCCACCATGAGCATCCTCTTCGCGGCCATCCCCGCCCTGCTCTACCTCGCCGCCGGACTTCCGGCGACCAGTAGCGGCATGACGATCGGCACGCTGGTCGCGTTCACCACGCTGCAAGCCGGGCTCTTCCGGCCGCTGATGGCCTTGCTCAACGTGGGTGTCGAAGTCACCAGTTCGATGGCGTTGTTCAGCCGGATCTTCGGCTACCTCGACCTTCCGGTCGAGATCGACGAGCCCACCCAGCCGGTCGACCTCGACCCGCGCGATGTCGTGGGCGAGGTCCGGTTCGAAGGTGTCGGTTTCCGCTACGACGCGGCGGGCCCCGACGTGCTCGACGGCGTCTCGCTCGTCGTGCCGGCTGGGTCGACACTGGCCCTGGTCGGCGAGACCGGCTCCGGCAAGACCACCCTCGCCTCGCTCGTCGCGCGACTGCACGATGCGACCGCCGGGCGGGTGACCATTGACGGCGTCGACGTCCGCGACTTGGAGCTGGGCACCCTGGCTCGGATCGTCGGTGTGGTGTCGCAGGAGTCCTACCTGCTGCACACGACCATTCGCGAGAACCTCCGCTTCGCCGCGCCGAGCGCCACCGACGCCGAGATCGAGCGCGCGGCCCGCGCCGCCCAGATCCACGAACTGATCGCCTCGCTGCCCCAGGGCTACGACACCGTGGTCGGGTCGCGTGGACACCGGTTCTCCGGCGGTGAGAAGCAGCGCATCGCACTGGCCCGCACCCTGTTGCGCGACCCGCGCGTGCTGGTGCTCGACGAGGCGACCAGCGCCCTCGACAACGAGACCGAGCGTGCGGTGCAGGCCGCCATCGACGTGGTGGCCCAGGGCCGCACGGTTATCACGATCGCCCACCGGCTCAGCACCATCCGCGACGCCGACCAGATCGCCGTACTCGACCACGGCCGGGTCGTCGAGCTCGGCGATCACACGACGCTGGTCGCAGGCGGGGGACGCTACGCCCGACTCAACGGCGCCGCCGAGGTAGTGGCGGCCTGAGCCGAGGGGCTCTCCCTCGGCGACCGCCGCTCGTTCCAGGATCTCCGCTCTGCGGGTCTCGGTACAGGAGCACGCGTACCTTCCCGCAGGGTGCGCACCTCACCTCGGCTGACGACGATCAGGGGGCGAGCAGGACGGTCTTTCCGGTCAGGCGGCCTGCGCCTGCGTCCGCGTGCACGTCGGCCAGCTCTGTCACCGGGCGGCGTGCGGCGATGTGGAGGTGTAGCTTGCCTGCGTCCACCTTGGTGACCAGCTCGCTCAGCTGCGCTCCGTCGCTGCGGACCCACAGGCTCTCGCTGCGGACCCCGCGGGCGGTGTCCTCGGGAATCGGGCCTGCCGAGCTTGTGGCGATCCCGCCGTCGGCGACATAGTTCGTCAGCTGTGCGAGTTCCTCGGGGGTAACCCGTACGTGGTTCACCACGACCTGGAACGGACCGCCCACCGCGTCCGGACCGTCGGCGAGGTCGAGGGGGCCTTCGACCCGGACCGCGCCGTAGCCGCGGAGCCGGTCGGCGTGTTCCGGCGCGTCCACTGCGGTCACCTGCGCTCCCGCATCGACGGCGAGCTGCACCACGAGACTGCCCACCGCACCCGCCGCACCGTTGACCAGGACCGTCTGACCCGGTTTCAGCTCGGCGAGCTCGAACGCCGACTGCCAGGCCGCGAGGCCGGTCAGCGGCAGCGCCGCGGCGTCGACCAACTCGATCGTCTGCGGTGCCGTGGCCAGGGACGCGGCGGGGACCAGTGCGAATTCGGCTGCGCCGCCTGCGGAGTCGAGAGGCAGCATCGCCACGACCTGGTCGCCGACTGCCCAGCTCGTCACGTCCGCGCCGAGTTCGACGACGGTGCCTGCCAGGTCGATGCCCGGAACGTAGGGCAGCGCGATCGGGATCATCTCCGCCAGGTGCCCGGCGCGGATGTGATCGTCGACCGGGTTGAACGAAGTGGCCTCGACCTGCACGAGCACCTGCCCGGGCGCGGGAACCGGACGGTCGACGTCTTCGTAACGCAGGACTTCACTGGCGCCGAACTCGTGGAAACGAATTGCCTTCATGGAACTGTCCTCCGGGGTGTTTCGATGTCGTCGCCCCGAGATGAGGCGATCGAGCGGGAAGGGGAAAGTCGTTCCGGCTCAGGTCAGTTGGACCGAGCGGATGGAGTTACCCATGACCAGGCGGTCGATGGCGCTCACCGCGCTGGCGGGGTCGGTAGCGGCACCCACAGTGAGCAGCAGCGGGACGAAGTGTTCGTCCGTCGGGTGGGCGACGGCGGCACCGGGTGCCTTCACGCGGTAATCGGTGAGGGCATCGACGTCGCCGCGAGCGAGAGCATCGGTTGCCCATTCGTCGAAAGCTGTTGTCGCGGTGACGAGCTCCGGTCGGCGGAAGACGGCGAAGCTGTGCGTCATGAAGCCCGAGCCGAGTACGAGGACGCCTTCTTCGCGCAGCGGCCGCAGACGTGCGCCGAGTTCGAGAAGCGCGCGGGGGTCGAGGCTGGGCATCGACAGCTGCACGATCGGGACGTCGGCTGCGGGGTACATGGCCATGAGCGGGATGAACGCGCCGTGGTCCAGGCCGCGGTCGGCGAACTCGTGCACGGGCGTGGAGCCCAGCAGACCTGCGAGTCGGCGAGCGAGGTCGGTGGCGTCCGGGGTCGCGTAGGGAAGGGTCTTGTAGTGGGGGTCGAAGCCGCTGAAGTCGTAGTAGAGCGGGGTACCTGCCGCGGCTGCGGTGATCGCGGCCGGTGCCTGTTCCCAGTGAGCCGAAACGACCACGATCGCACGGGGTTTGGGCATCGATCGAGCCCAGGCGTAGAGGTCGCCGAGCCATTGCGGATCGTCGAGGGTGAACGGGGCGCCGTGGCTGACGAACAGGCTCGGCAGTGGCCCATCGGCCGGACTCCACGGGCGTTGGTCGCGCGCCTGTGGCACAACGCGAGCGAGGAGATCCGCATAGGCCGCGGCGGGCCTGTTGGAAGCTCGGTCGTTCGTGGAAGGCCCTCGGCTCGTAGTCATCGAAATCAGCTCCTCAGCTTGCCCGGGAAAGTGTTTTTACTTGCCCAGGCAAGTAAAAATGTAGCGCACCTTGACTTGCCCAGGCAAGTCAAGGTTTCCCAGGCAAGTACGATGAGCGGATGAACACCCCCTCACCCTGGCTCGATGACGAACAACAGGAGCTGTGGCAGGCACTGCTGACGGTCGTCATCGCCCTCCCGGCAGCTCTCGACCGCCAGCTCCAACGCGACGCGAGCATCTCCAACTTCGAGTACGGGGTGCTCGCCCAGCTGTCCATGGCCGACGACGACACGATGCGCTTGAGCGACCTCGCCCGGGTCTGCGACAGCACCCAGCCCCGCTTGTCGAAAGCGATGGACCGCTTCGAAGCCCGCGACTGGGTCACCCGCCGACCCGACCCGAGCGACGGCCGATACACCTTCGCCACCCTCACCGACGGCGGCCGCCAGAAGCTCGTCGAGACCGCCCCGGAGCACGTCGCGCACGTGAAGCGGCTCGTGTTCGATCCGCTGACCGCCGCTCAGCGGCGCAACCTCGGGACCGCACTCACCCGCATCGCCGCCACTGTGCGCGGGGAACTCGAACAGGGTTGAGCGGCGTGGGATTCGCCGCAGCGGATACCTATCAGCCGGTGATGAGGTGTTCGACCTCGCCGATATCGTCGAGAGTCAAGGTGAGGACGTCTCCAGGTTCGAGCCAGTGGCCGGTTTCCATACCGCTGCCGCCGGGCAGCGTGCCGGTTCCGAACAACTCTCCGGGATAGAGATGTTCGCTGCGGGAAGCATGGGCGAGGACTTCACCGAGGCTCCATCGCATCCCGGCGCTCGACACCGTCTCGACGGTGTCTCCGTTGATTCTGACCGACCCGGTGAGATTGTCGATGCGGGGCAGGATTTCGTCCGCGGTCACGGCTGTCGCCGACATCGAACTGGCGAAATGCTTGGATTTCTGTGGCCCGAATCCGCTGGCCATCTCGGCTCGTTGAATGTCTCGCGCGCTGAAGTCGTTGAGCAGGACGAACGCGCCGATCGCGGCGGCGGCCTGCTCCGGCGTCGCACAGTACAGCGGCTCAGCGAGAACGAATCCGATCTCGAGTTCGTAATCCAATGCCGACGAGTAGGCCGGCGCGCAGATCGGGGTACCCGACGGAACGAATGTCAGATGGTTTCCCATGTAGTAGATCGGCTGCTGATAGAACAACGGCTTCGGCTTGAACAGCGGAAAACTCCGACCGCTCAGCCGTTCTACCGCGGCGGCCAACCGGTACTGCGTCGGATGGAATCGGCGCACCAGACCGCGGCTGGCGTCGATATTGTGTTGCTCGAACAACATGAAGTCCCGAAATGAGGCCGGGTTGAACGGCAGCAACAGCTCGGACTCCCGCAGGTGCCCGTCAGCGACGCCGAGCTCCCACTGATCACTGAACACCGTGCCCACCATCGGTTCCGGATGCGCAGACCACTGCCCATCACGGAAAGACTGTGTCTGCAAACCGTCCTCGGTCCGAACACGACGCAACTTCATCGACGATCCTCTGTTCGCTGTGGCCGAAGGTCGGCTCGGCACCGATGCCACCTCCGCAAATTGTGGCACTTCACAGACCTGATCCAAGGCCTCGGTACCCGTTCTCTGTGACCATAGGGTCGGCAGATGCCGAGTCACCCAAAACCCAACAGGCGCGGCGCGATCCAACTCGCGATGGTCGTCGGCGCAGGTTTGGCACTGTCCGGTCTCCCGGTCTCCGCCGCCGCCGATCCGAACGTTCGATACCGTGGATACTCCGCCGAGGACCGCGCCGAACCGTACGCGAAATTCATGGCCGCACAAACTGCTCCCGTTCTGCCGTCGGTGGCTGCGGCCTATCTCGGT
Source organism: Nocardia salmonicida (assembly GCF_036142455.1). NCBI lineage: Bacteria > Bacillati > Actinomycetota > Actinomycetes > Mycobacteriales > Nocardiaceae > Nocardia > Nocardia salmonicida. The sequence continues at coordinate 1,425,978 of NZ_CP108014.1, read as the reverse complement.
GGCCCGACGCCACCGGAGCAGATTCCCGAGTTCTCCGCACTTCCGACGGACCTCTCACCGCACGGCGTCGCCGCGGTGGAAACCGGCTACGGCACAACCGCATCCGGCGCGATCTGGGTCGCGGTACATACCGAGATGCGGGGCGTCACCGCCGCCATGTGGGACTGGTGGTTCGCCTGGCACACCGTCGAATCCGCGCGCTATAAACTCTGGCACCCCGATGCGCACCTCTACTGCGCCGTCGCCCGAGACCGGTCGGCGGAACGCATCCCCGACCGCGAGAAGTACATCGGCAACATCGCCTACGTCGACGAGTACATCGGCCCGAAACTCCAGCAACTGGCGATTGCCTTCACCGACCCGCGCGCCCACGGCTTCCACGTCCCCGACCAGCACACGATCATTCTCGGACGGGTCGGCAGCATCGTCGCACCGGTCGACCTCGGATGGCTGGCGCACCAGGTGAGGCCGATACCCGCGGGATGCGAGATGCGCAGTCGCTTCTACCTCAATATCCACGGCCTCCACCAACCCGACCTGCCCCAGGCCGCGCGAGCAATCGAACGCGGGCCTGCCGTCGACCCCCGAGACCTCGTCCTCGATGTCGACCTCGCCCGCGAACTACTCCTGCACTGCGGTCAGGAAATGAATCATCTGGCCGGATTTCTGCCGCAGCTCTACCAGGAATTCGCCCGCTGACGCCGATCGAGCGCGACCCATTCGAGCCCGGTCATAGGTCGAATGCGACGTCGAGAATGTCGCTTCGCGGCAGTGACTGACAGGCAAGACGGGTACCGCGGGCCAGATCGTGCTCGTCGAGGGTGTGGTTCTCGCGCAGGTGGACCTCGCCTCGTCGCAGGGTGTACGCGCAGCCGCCGCAGGTTCCCTCGCGGCACACATAGGGCGCGTCCAATCCACGAGCGAGCAGCACGTCGAGGAGCACGGCCTCAGCCGGCCAGGTGATGGAATGGATCTCATCGTCGAGTTCGACCGTCGCTGTCGAGCTCGACGCACTGTCGCAGACCGCCTGGGCGGGTGGGCTGAAAGCATCGGTGGTCAGCGACAGGAAGGTCTCGGCGTGAATATGCTGCGCGGCAAGGCCGTTGGCGACCAATGCGCCGCGAGCTGCCGCCATGAAGGGCGCCGGACCGCAGAGGTAGGCGTGTGACTCCGCGGGCGCGGTGAGCCAGGACCGTAGCGCGACCTCGGTGGGGCGGCCGGATTCCGATTCCAGCCAGTGCGTGAGGGTGAGACGCTCGGGGTGGCATCGGGCCAGCGCATCGAGTTCGCGAGTGAAGATGACGGATTCGGCGGTGCGGTTCGCGTAGGCCACCGTGATCGGATTGTGGTGCAGGGCAAGGGCAGTCCGCAGGATGGACATGATCGGGGTGATTCCGCTTCCCGCGGCCACCAGCAGGAACGGCACGGTCCAGTCCCGAGGGACGAAGCTGCCCGCCGGTGCGAGAACGTCGAAAACCGTTCCGGGCGAGGCATTGTCGAAGATCCAGTTGGACGCACGGCCGTCAGGGACGCGTTTGACCGTGATGGTCGGGCGGGCCGGTAGATGCGGCGAACTCGACAATGAGTAGCAGCGAGCGAGCGACCCGTTCGGGCATGGCACCCGCAGTGTCAGGAACTGTCCCGGCTGGTAGTCGAACGGCGCCGCCGGACCCGCCACCGCATCCAGCGTCAACGACACCGCATCCGCTGTCTCCTGGATGACATCGCGGACTTTCACCTGGTAGATGTGCTGTTCGAGCCCTGTGGCTGACATCGTCGTGCAACTCCCTCGTGGCGGGTATCGAGTCTCGGCGCCCCTGCAGGCACAGTGTGGACCACAAATGTGCCATTGACAAATGGCACATAAGCTGATGACACTAGGGTCCATGACAACAACAAGGTCAACGGCGACCTCACGGTTGGCGAACGTGGTGGCGGTGCCACCTTCACGACGATCCCGGCTGGCACTGACCGCGGGCCACCACGTGCTCCGTCCGATCAACTGCGCACTTCCGCACAACCGACTCGGCATAGCCGCGGCCAGAACGGTGACAGCCGCGATCATGGCCGTGGGCGGACCGCCCCCTAGGGGAACCCGGGTCACGCCCGTGCGGTCCGGTGCGGTGCGCGGGGAATGGGTTCGGGCCGCGGATGTCGAATTCGGCGACCGGGCAATCTATTTCGTCCACGGAAGCGGATACGTGCTCTGCTCGGCGCGGACGCACCGCGGTCTGGCGGCCCGGCTGTCACGGGAGACCGGGTTGCCGGTATTCGTGATCGACTACCGGCTCGCGCCGGAGCACCGGTTCCCGGCCGCCGCCGACGATGTCGGGGCAGGGTATCGGTGGCTGCTCGGAAACGGCTATCGCGCAACGGATGTGCTCATCGCGGCCGACTCCGCCGGTGGCCATCTGACGATGGACCTCCTGCTGGACAACGCCAGGACCACCCTCCCGCAGCCCGCCGGTGCCGTGCTGTTCTCGCCGCTGATCGACCTTTCGTTCAGGTTGGCCGAGCACCATCAGCGCCACGGCACCGAAGCCATGGCCTCGGCGCGCGTAGGCCGCAGCGCTGCCGAACTGTACATCGCGCAGGAACCGGCCGACTCACCGCGACTGCGGCTGACAATCCCGCCCGGCACGGCGCTGCCGCCGCTGTTCGTGCAGGCCAGCGACACGGAAATGCTGGTCGGCGATGCCGTGCACCTGCGCGAGATGGTGACAGCGGCCGGCGGCTCCTGCGAACTCGAGCTGTGGCCCGGACAGGTCCACGTCTTCCAGGCCCTGCCGCTGCTGGTGCCAGAGGCCGCACCGGCGCTGCGCCGAGCGGCCCGTTTCATCGCCGACGCACTGGCGGCATCCGATACCTCGACCCGAGAGCGAGTGAGCTGACCGTGGGAATACTGGATTATCTACCGGGCAACAGCCGTCGATCCTATGGCGCCAAGGCCGTGGTCACCGGGGCTGGCAGCGGCATCGGCCGGGCGTTCGCGCTCGAACTCGCGGCCCGCGGCGGCCAGGTGGTGTGCGCCGATATCGACAAAGACCGGGCCGAGCAGACGGTGCGATTGATCGAACGCGTGCACGGAGCGACCGCGCATGCCCTGTTCTGTGATGTCGCCTCTCGCAGCGACATGGAGAGCCTGGCACTGCACACCGAACTGCTCCTGGGCGGCCCACCCACCCTGGTGGTCAACAACGCCGGCGTCGGCATCGGCGGTAGCCCTGTCGGCGACATCGGTCTCGACGACTGGCAATGGGCACTCGGCATCAACCTGTGGGGTGTGGTCCACGGCTGTGAGCTGTTCACCCCGCAACTGCGTGCCGCCGGACGCGGCGGCATCATCAATGTCGCGTCGGCGGCGGGATTCGCCGCCGCACCGACCATGGGGCCCTACAACGTCTCCAAGGCCGCGGTCATGTCGCTGTCGGAAACACTGGCCGCCGAGCTCACCGGCAGCGGAGTCGCGGTCACCGTGCTGTGCCCGACCTTCGTCAAGACCAATGTCGCCCGCGACGGCCGCATCGACGCCACGGCGATGAACCTGGCCGAAACGCTGATGCGCTGGACCGGCTACTCCCCCGAGCGCGTCGCCCGGATGACCCTCGATGCCAACGACCGAGGCCGCCTCTATGTGTTGCCCCAGCTCGACGCACGGCTGATCTGGCTGCTCAAGCGGCAATTCCCCACCCTCTACACCCGCGGCCTCGGCACCCTCAATCGCCTGCTCCCGCAAGCCGATTCGAACCCGAAGCCCGTCACCACCACCGACACCGAGAAGACAGGAGTCTGAGATGTCCTTCGACTTCGACGACATGCTGGCCAAGATCAAGGCCCGACAGTGGGCACTGGCCGATATCGACTGGGACGCACCGGGCGCCGAACTCGTCGACCCCGCTTTGCACGCCAAACTGAAGCCGTTCATGGCCGATCTGATGTGGATCGAGAACGTCGGCGCCCGCGGATTCGCCGCCATGGCACAGAAGGCGCCCACCGAGACGTTGCGTGAGATCTACCGCTACTTCCACGCCGAAGAACAGCGCCACGCCAACGCCGAACTGGCGCTGATGCGCCGTTGGGGAATGCTCGACGGCGACGAGATCCCGGAACCGAATATCAACGTCAAACTGGTGATCGACTTCCTCGACAAGCATGCCGACGGCATGTCGCTTTCCTTCCTAGGCACGGTCATTCCGATGCTCGAGGTCGCTCTCGACGGCGCGCTGATCAAATTCATCACCGACGAGGTCACCGACCCGGTCGCGCAGGACGCGTTCAAGAAGATCAATGCCGACGAATCCCGGCACCTGGCCACCGACTACGCGGTCATGGAACTGCTCGGCCACTCCCCCGCCCGCAAGCTGCTCATCGATCTGGTCGGCGGCTGGGCCAAGCCCTCGTTCCTCATCGGCGTTCTGAGCTATGTGCCGCTGTTGAACAAGATGCGCGACAATGTTGTCGACCTGGGCGTGGACGAGGAACGCCTGTACACGGCAATGCGGCGCTTCAGGGCTGTCGGTGAACGTAATCCGATCGCCAACCGCGTACCCATGTACCGCATCGTCAAGATGCACGCCAATTGGGTGATCAACCGCGATCACCCCTACCACCTGCTCGCCGACGCGCTGGTGAAACTGACCGCACGTGTTCCCGACCGCTTCCTCGGACCGCAGCCGACCTGGTCCAAGGAACTGACCTACGAGCCGGTCGCGTGAGCGCCGCCGAGCCGCTGGATGTGGCGATCATCGGTGCGGGTTTCGCGGGCATCGGTACCGCGATTCGGTTGCGCCAGAAAGGGATCACCGACTTCGCGATCTTCGAACGCGGGTCACAGGTGGGTGGCACCTGGCGCGACAACACCTATCCCGGCGCCGCGTGTGACATTCCCTCGCGGTTGTACTCATACAGCTTCGCGCCCAATCCAGACTGGTCGCACACCTACTCCGGCAGTTCCGAGATACTCGACTACATCGAGTCGATGGTCGACGAATTCGACCTGCGGGCCCAGATCAGGTTCGGGCACAACGTCACCGGAACCACATTCGACGAGGTGACCGGCCTGTGGACCATCGCCATGGCAGGGCGTAAGCGCGCAGTTCAGGCGCGCACGATCGTCATCGCCTCCGGACCATTGTCCAATGCCAGTCTTCCCAGCATTCCCGGGATCGAGGACTACCAGGGGCACAAGATCCACAGCGCACGCTGGGATCACGACTACGACTTCACCGGTAAACGGGTCGCGGTGGTCGGCACCGGCGCCAGTGCCGTGCAGATCGTTCCCGAACTCGTCCGTCGCGCCGCGACGGTGAAGGTATTCCAGCGGACTCCGGGGTGGGTGCTACCTCGGGTCAACCGACCGACCAGTCGGCGAACCAAGCAGATGTATCGTCGGCTGCCGGTCACCCAGACCCTCGCCCGCCGAGGCTGGTTCTGGGGGCATGAGTCGGTGGCGCTCGGGGTCGTCTGGAACACGCCGCTGACCCGGGTCGTGGAATCAGTGGCCAAGCTGCACCTGCGTTCCCAGGTGCGCGACCCGTGGTTGCGCCGCCAGCTCACCCCGGGGTTCCGCGCCGGCTGCAAGCGGCTGCTGATGACCAGCGACTACTACCCGGCACTGCAGAAGGACAACTGCACCCTGGTCACCTGGCCGATCGCCCGCATCAGCGAACACGGCATCCGCACCGCCGAGGGTATCGAGCACCGTATCGACGCCATCGTCTTCGCCACCGGATTCGAGGTTTCCAAGACCGGCAGCCCGATCCCGGTGACCGGCCGCGACGGACGGGTCCTCGCTGACGAATGGAGCAAGGGGGCCTACGCGTTCAAGAGTGTCGCCGTGGCCGGATACCCGAACCTGTTCCTCACGTTCGGACCGAATTCGGGACCCGGCCACAATTCGGCGCTGGTGTACATGGAAGCGCAGATCGACTACCTGACCGACGCCATCGGCATGATCCTGACGCAGAATCTGCGCACCCTCGAAGTGCGCCGCGACAAACAGGACCGGTACAACGAGCATCTACAGCAGCGTCTGACAACGACGACGTGGAATTCCGGCTGCCGCAGTTGGTATCTCACCGAGGACGGCTTCAACGCGACGATGTTCCCCGGCTTCGGCACCCAGTACGTTCGGCAACTGGCTGTCGTCGACCCCGACGACTTCCTGTTCACACCCGCCGACGCCGAATCGGTGATCGGAACCAGCGACCATGCCGTGGTCCCGCTCGGCTAGGGTGACAACGATCCCTGTGTCCATGTCCCCGAGGACGCATCCCGGGGACATGGACACAAGCCGGTGCCTGCTCGGTGGCCGCGAGACGAACAGGAGACGAGACGGGTGTCGGAGTACCGCATCGATGATCTCGCCCGCGCCGCAGGAACCACCGCCCGCAACGTGCGCTCGTATCAAGAGCGCGGACTGCTCCCGGTGCCGACCGCCCGCGCCGGGCGCGCCCTGATCTACGACGACACCCACCTCGAGCGCCTGAAACTCATCGACGCGCTGCTGCAACGCGGCTTCACCACCGCGCACATCGCCGACTTCATCACCAGCTGGGAAACCGGCAAGGATCTCGTCGATGTCCTCGGTTTGCCGCGTACGGCGACCCCCGACCCGGTCGACGCCTCACTCGAGGTCCCCCTCGAACTCGTCGCGACCTTCCTCGGCGCCGAGGCGAACGACCCGACGATGCTGACTCGCCTCAGCGAGCTCGGGGTGCTCCGAGTCCGCGGCGACATGGTGGAATTCACCGATCCACTCCTGCTCGAGACCTTCGTCGACTTACGCGAGTACAAGTTCGATCTACGCCGCCTGGCCGACCTGCAGGCAGTGGTCCAGCATCGTCTCGACGACATCGCCCACCAGATGTTCACCGTCACCCGCGACCATCTCGTCGAGCTGCACGGCCCCGGCTGGCTACCGACCACCGACGCCGAGATCGCCGAAACCACCACCATGATCAATCACCTGCGCGACGTCGCCGTTGCCGCCGTGCAGCACAGCCTCGTCCAAGCGCTCGACCGCACGTTGACCCAGGAATTGGGCGAATACCTCGCCACCACCGCCGAGAGCCGCTCTGCCGCGGACCCGGAGTAGCTGTTCCGTACACCCGCCTGCCTCCACGCGATCGCCGCATACCGACCGCAGCTGAATGCGTTCGCTCAACGAATTGTCAGGACTTCCACCCGCTGCGCGCGAGCCATCCCGGGAAGTCCAGCAGCTCCGGACGCAGACGGCGCAGCTCGTCGATGTCGATACCGAGATCCGGTACGGTGTCGAACGCCTCGAACATCTCGGCGACATGTTCATCGAAAGCTCGCACCATCTCGATCGGCAGCCGATTGCTCCGGGCCGGTCGCCCGCTCACCGCGCCGAAGGCCGAGGCGATCTCCGGCGCGGTGAGCCGGTCGCCCGCCAGCGACACCGTGGCACCGAGGTAGTCCATCGGCCGGGCGAAGGCGATCGCCGCGAACGCCGCGATGTCCTCCACCGCGATCAGGGACAGCGGAATATCCTCCCGCACAGCCAGATTGACGATCAGGGTGCCGTCGTCACCGACGGCAGGCCGGTTCAAGGTGTCGAAGTTGTCCATGAAGAAGGTCGGCCGCAACACGGTGGCGGGCACCCCGCTGTCCGCAATGTAGGCCTCGAGGTGTTCCTTCACCTTGTAATAGGTGACCTTCGTGCCGAGCCCGGCGCCGCGCAGCGAGCTGTAGACCAGGTGCTCGACACCGGCCGCACGCGCCAGATCAACCACGAGCTCGCCGCGTCGCCGCTCGGCAGCCAGCCCCGCCTCGGTGATATGAACCCCTTCCATCATGGTCAGCATGAGGAAGACACCGTGAGCGCCATCCAGCGCGGACTTCACCGCGGCCGGATCGTCGAGATCACCGACGACCAACTCCGCGCCGGCCGCCGCCAACCGCTGAGCCGCCGGAGCCGCGGGATCGCGGACGAACGCACGGACCGGACGCCCCTGCGCCAGCAGCTGACGCACGGTCGCACTCCCCTGACGACCAGTGGCGCCGATGACCAGAATCGGTCGGAATTCGTTGCTACTCATGGTAACTGCTTCCTCGTCGTCGGTGATGTCGTCGATCACCTGCTGATATCGACGCTAGATCGCCCAGCGACGCTGGTCCTGGTACGAATACTGCTACCCAGAACAGCAATGTTCACTGATTGACCCGGTGAGGGACCACCTGATGATCGACAAGCACCGCGCCGAACTCGCCGATTTCCTCAAGGCACACCGCTCCCGCTTGCAGCCCGCCGACGTCGGTCTGCCTGCGGATCTGATCCCAGGGCGGAGGCGCACCCCGGGGCTGCGTCGTGAAGAGGTTGCCGAGTTGGCTGGGGTGAGTCTCACTTGGTACACATGGCTGGAGCAAGGCCGCAAGATCGCGGCCAGCCCGCAGGTAGTGGACGCGCTGGCGCGGGCGTTGCGTCTGGAGCCTGTCCAGCACAGGCAATTGCGGAGGCTCGCTGGGCTCGCCGATCCGGTGGTGAAATATCAGGCAGGGGATGAGATCGCGCGTTTGCAACGGTTGGTCGACGCGATGCATCCGACCCCGGCGGTGGTGCACGATGCGCGGTTGGATTTCGTCGTGTGGAACAGTGCGTTCAGCCGGATCCGCGCCGACCCGGCCGCGCTCGCGCCCGAGCACCGGAATCTGCTGTGGTGGATGTACACCGACGAACGCAACCGCGCCATGATGCGCCGCTGGGAAGCCGCCGCACGGGCCATCATCAGCCAGTTCCGAGTTCTGCTCGGCAACAGTCCGGGCGACCCACGCCTGACCCAGGTGGTGACCGAATTGAGCGCCGCCAGCCCGGAATTCCGCACCTGGTGGTCGGAGTATCCGATACAGGACTTCAAGCCGACCATCATCAGCATCGACCACCCCGAGGCAGGGCCGATCGACCTGGAACTGTTCCAACTGCGGCTGGTCGAGAACCCGGAACTGCTACTCGTCGTCCAACTTCCGGCAACCGACAACGACCGCGAACGCGTCCACACCTACCTGAACACGTGACGTTCGACGACGCGGCCCTTTCGTCGTCGCCCTGCGTCGATGGTCGACCGGTCGTCCCGCCATCACTTGCCTCCTGATGCACCGCGATTGACATTCCTAGAACGACTGTACGAGAAATTGATGAGCGGTCAGGAGTCCCCATCTGCCGCACGCGCGCCTCGGTATCGAAGCCACCGGCACGATCGACGCCCTCGGCTCGGGAGTCGAAGGATGGGCCGCCGGTGATGCGGTCATCGTCACGGCCGTGCCCGATATGGACACCAACGGCACTTACACGGAACTTGATCACGGCGGCCTCCAGCTCCGTCGGCCTGGCCGCCATACAGATCGCCAACCAGATCGGCACAATCGCGCTCGCCGTCACTCGCAGCGCCGCGAAGGAGCACAGCCTGCTGGCCGCCGGCGCCGCGGGCGTCATCGTCACCGACCACGACGATGTTGTCGAAGCAACGCACCGATACACCAACGGCGTCGGCGCCGACATCGTCCTGGACTCGATCACCGGCCCCGGCCTGGCCGAACTGGCCGGCGCGGTCAAGCGATTCAGTGGCCGATTGGTCACCGTCGGCTGGCTGGACCCCCGGCCGGCGCCGTATCCCGCCGACCCGATCACCATGATCCGGTACATGAGCTTCGAACACACCCTCGATACGGCGGTCGTGCGCCGCATCGCCGCGTTTCTGACCGCAGGCATCCGCACCGGCGCACTGCGTCCCGTCATCGACACCGTGTTCACGCTCGACGACATCGTCGCCGCACACAACTACCTCGAGCATGGACATCACACCGGCAAAATCGTCGCTACCATCTGACGTTGCCGTGGCTGAGTGCGCTTGCGGCGCTGCGCGGTCAGCGCCTCAGTAGCTGACCGTTCCGCTACTTCACTGCTTGAACGGCAGCACCTCGGCCAGCGCGCGGAGTGCCGCGAGGTAGTCCTCGTTCAACGGCTGGATCGCGACATGATCGGCACCCGCGTCCAGGTGCGCCACCAATCCGGCTCCGACCTCGGCGGGTGTGCCGTGGATGGCGAGGGCATCGACGAGCCTGTCGCTGCCGGGCTTGGTGACGTCCTCCTCGGAGAATCCCAAGCGGCGCAGATTGCCCAGATAGTTCACCAAGCCCAGGTACATCGACAGCGTGCCCCTGGCAATCTCGCGTGCCCGCGCCACATCATCGTCCAGGACCACCTTCTGCTCCGCGACGAGTAGCGCACTCCCGCCGAGGGTTTCGCGGGCGATCGCGGTGTGGCTGGGCGGGGCGAGGTAGGGCAGAGCGCCCGCGGTCCGGTCTCGGGCGAGTTTCAGGACGCGGGGGCCGAGCGCCGCCAATGCCCTGCGCTCCTTCGGCACACCCGCCGCGTCGAGTTCGTCCAGGTAGGCCACGAGCGCGTCATACGGCTTGATCGCCTCCGTGCCGTTGGCCTCCCGATGACCGACCCCGATGCCGAGCAGGAAGCGGCCAGGAAATCGCTGGTCGATCCGGTGAAAGGATTCGGCGACGATGTCCGCCGGTGCCGTCCAGATGTTCACGATGCTGGTGCCGACAGTCAGCGACTCCGTCGCCTCCAGCAGCGATTCGGTCACCGGCAGATCCGCGGGCGGCGAACCGCCGAGCCACAACGCGCCGTATCCCAATTCTTCGATCTCGCGGGCCGCCGCTGGGGTGAACCCCTTGTAGTGCCGCCACACACCGAATTTTCCGAGATCATCACCGGTCATGCCGAAGGCAACGCGGGCCTCCTCGCGACTATTCCGAGACTGCCACCGACGTTTTACAGAGCGGCTTGCACAACGGCTTCGGCGGCGACGGTCGATGGTGCTCGGGCGTCGTCGAGCAGCTCTCGAAAGCTCGCCCGGGTCCGGCTGGCCAGTCGCTGTTCGTCGCGCAGGCCCCATCGCCGCGCGACCTCGCCTGCCCGCACCGCGGGGCGCAGGAGCGTCGGTAGGTACTTCAGACTCGTGTTCGGCAGGCCGAGACTGTCGGCCACTTCCTCGCCGGCCCATCGTCGGGTCAGTGCGTACAGCGTCGCGACGAGAGGGCGGGTGCCGATGCCGATCATCGACTTCGGCAGCACGGTAGCCGGGTCGAAACCGTTTTCGATCAGCGCCTTCACCAGCTGTCGCGAATCCGCGTCGGCGGGTGTGTCCGTGAGGTCTTTGATCGCGATGATTTCCCTGGCACGTGCCGCGTTGTAGGGCAGCAGGTCGTCGGGTACGCCGAGCAGGTAGCCGATATAGCGCCACATATGTTGGATGTCATCGAGGTCGCGCTCGGTGAAGTGCACTCCCGCATCGCGCATGGCCGCCAGCGGAATCGTCGAGAATTCCCCTGACACGCCGTAGGCGGTATCGGTGAGATTGATCGGCACCCCCCACGCCTCCTGATTCCATTCGCCGGACTGGAGAATGCGCTTTCGCACGCCGGCATGCATGAATCGGACGCGCACGGTCTCCCGAAAGCCTGGACCGTTTCGTCGCAATGCCCCGGGTGACGTCGCTGCGAGAAACCACCGTCCGGTCTCCTGCATTCGTCGGCGAGACCGGTAGTTCAATTCGCCGGTGAAGGTGAGTGGTTTGACCCCTGCCCCCGATTGATATCCGGCCGCCAGGGCCGCGCAGTTGAAACTCAGCCCGATCCACAGGATCCCATTGCGCCACAACGCCGTCGAACCCCGCTCGAGCGCGTCCTCATCGAGCCAATCCGGTAGCTCGGCGATCGGCTCCAACATGGTCGCGAGACTGTCCGGAACACCGGTTTCGCCCTCGAGCCACGCGTTGACGGCGCGGAACGAGTGTTGCGGACTCGAGCCGAAGGAAGCGACCACCGCGTCGGCGAGCGAGTCCGCCTCTTCGAGACCCTGTTCCAATCGCCACACGAGACGAGGATCGAAACGGTGGCGCGCGAGGTCTCGGTTCAGAAAGCGCGTGGTCGTCATGCACTACGACGTTAACAGGGGTTGGACACGCTGTCCAACCTCGATTCCTCACGTATGGAGGGTGTGCCAGATAATGGTCGTCAGCGCTCGGGTCAGGCGCACACGTTCCTGCTCATCGCTGCCACCGATCATGCGGGAGCAGGTGCGCTCCACCATCCAGACGAGTGCCGAGGCCGTCTCGACGGCAGGCAGATCGCCGCGAACGGTTTCACGCTGTTGAGCGAGTTCGATAGTGCGAGCGGATTCGGCGATGAACGCTTGCACATTGTCCTCCATCCGCCCGGCCACCTGCGCATCAGTGACAGCCGCATCCATCACCGCGGTGATCAACGGGTATTCGCGCGCGAATATCTCGACGAAATCGGCGAGGGCCGCTTCCAACGCGCCGCGATCTCCGGCAGCTCGCCACACCGCTGCGACACTCCCGGCCAACTCCGCGCGTACGTGATCGACAAGGCGCAGCGAGAACGCCGAGCGATCCGGAAAGTACAGATAGAACGTCGCACGTCCGATCGCCGCCGCCCCGACAATCCGCGAAATGCTCAGATCGGCGAAGCGCGCACCGTCAGCGCAGAGATCCGAGACCGCCGCGATCAGCCGCCGTTCGACGTCCGGTCGGCGTTCATCACGCGATGCGCTTCCTGAAATTTCCGTCACGAGCTGCAACGTAGCGCGCCTCGGCAGGTTCGCGCCTGCTGTGACACGTACGCAGACGTCGGGTATGCGCAGGTCCGACCTAGACTACTGCCGATCAGCTGGTGGGATCTCCTGGAGTTCTCGCTCTCGACAAGGAAACGAGGCGGGCGATGCAGTCGGGACCAAGGGTGAGTCGATGAATGACAGCAAGACGCTGCGGGACTGGTGGGTGGACCAGGCCGACTACCGATGGCTGGTGCGCACCCTCGCGGCGCGATCGGCGCTGCTACCGCTGAAGCTCTTGATCGGCCTCGCGGGAGCGACGATCGCGGTGATGGGCGCGGTGATCGCGGGAACACCGGTGGGGCCGCCCGGTCATCCCGGCCTCGCTTCGACGATCGGGGTGCTGTCCGGGACCCTGTGGGCGCTGCGCTGGTGGCTGCTGCCCTGGCCGAGCAGAACCGAGTCGTTGGTGCTGATCGCCTGTGCCGATGTGCTGTTCACGATGGAGTTCCTGCAGCTGCAGGATCGGCTGTTCGGGGCGATGGGCACGGTACTACTCCTCGGCACAGGCAGTTACCTGAGCTTTTTTCACAACACTCGGGAGCTGGCCGTGCATTCGGCCTGGTCGCTGTTGTCGGTGCTGGTGCTGTCGGTGCGGATCGCCACCGGCGGCGGGGGCGTCCACCTTGCGGTCGCGGTCGCGCTGCTGCTCTCGTCGGTATTCATCGCGGTCCCCGCGTTCCAGTTCCTCTATTGGCTGTTGCGCACGGAATCGTTGTCGGACCCGCTGACCGAGCTGCTGAACCGACGAGGCCTCGAGAACCAGCTCCCGCTGTTGATGGACCGCAACCTCTCGATCTGTGTCATCTGTTTCGATCTCGACCGGTTCAAGAGTGTCAACGACACCTGGGGCCACCGCATCGGCGACATCGTCCTGGTCCGGACGGCGCGGCGGTTGCGCGATGCGGCCGGGGAGACTGCGGTGGTGGCCCGTACGGGGGGCGAGGAGTTCGTGGTCGCTGTCCCCGCCGCCGCGGCTGCCGCGCGCGGCGAAGCCGAACGGTTGCGCTGTGCGGTCGCCGAACCCGCGGAGGCCGCGGTGGGGGTTACCGCCAGCGTCGGGGTGGCGGTATTCGACGCGACAGCCTGTCCACGATGTCCCCACCCGACTGCGGACCGGCTGCTGCAATCCGCCGACGCGGCGATGTACCGGGCCAAACAGTCCGGCGGGAATCTGGTCGTGGTCGACGAACTCACCCCGCCGCTGGATCATCAGCACCCGACCGATCCCGGAGACGAAAAGTAAGGGTGGGCGGCCGTAGGCGCACCGGCCGGTAGGCGAAATGGTTTGCGTCAGAGGTGTTCTAACGCCATCGACTCTCGGCGGGCATTCGTTGTCCGGTGAAGATCGAATCCCTTGGCCGTGAAAGGCATCAGATGACCGAGCCCTCCCCCGCCGACGCGCGTCGCGTGGCGATCGTGACCGGCGCCGCGTCCGGTATCGGCCGTGCCACTGTCGAGTTGTTCGCCGAACGCGGGCACCACGTGGTCGCGGTGGACATCTCCGAGCACAGCTCGGCCGGGCTCGGCGACGGCATCGTGACCCTGTCCGGCGATGTCTCCGCGGATGCCGTGAACCAGGCGGCTGTCGACACCGCACTGAGCCGCTTCGGTCGACTCGACACCATCGTCCTCAATGCCGGAACCGGCGGCACCCCACCGCTCGAGTCCGCCGATGCGGTCCGCGCGGCCGACCGCATCCTCGACGTGAATCTCCTCGGCCCGATTCGCGGGCTGCGGGCGGCGATTCCGGCGTTGCGTCGGTTCGGGGGCTCGGCGGTGTTGACCGCGTCGGTGGCCGGACTGCGGGGCGATGCCGGGAACTGGGCCTACAACGCGTCCAAAGGCGCGTTGATCAATCTGGTCCGCGCGGTCGCGATCGACTATGCGGCCCACGGCGTTCGGATCAATGCCATCGCCCCCGGCCTCACCCGCACCGGGATCACCGCAGGGGTCCAGCAGGACCCGGCACTGCTCGCCGCGATCGAGCGCCGGATTCCGCTCGGACGATTCGCAGAGCCCCGAGAACAGGCGGAGGCGATCTGGTTTCTCGCCTCGCCCGCCGCCGGATACATCACCGGGACCACCCTCGTCGTCGATGGCGGCCTCGACGCCAACCTCGGCATATTGCCGCTACCTGGGCAGTCGTTCTGAACGGGGCTGCTCGCTGACGCCGATCTCGGCCACACTGTTCCATCGACTCGGGCGCTGTGCTGTGATTGTCACCGGGAGGGCAACCATGCACGAGAATCTCTGTGGCCGGGTCGCGGTCCGATGAACCCACCCTCCTCTTCCCCGCCGTCCGCTCTGCGCTGGGTAGTTCGGCTGATGGCCGGTGCTGTGGGTGCTGCCGCCGGGTTGGTCTGGTTGCGATGCATCTACATTGTGCTCGCATTTCGCCTCGTGACCGACCCCGGCTTCGATCCCCATGGATACGGACTCGTCGCGGGAACCGTGCTGTCGGTGCCCGCCGCTCTTGTCACCGCGGTGGCTCTCCCCTTCGTTTTCGCTCGCCATCAGCGAGCGCGGGTCGCGCGAATCACCACACCGGTCCTGATCGCGATCACGGCGTTGCTGTGGGCTGCCTTCATCACGGCCTAGGCCCGAACTCGACACCCTCGTCGACCATGTACTGCGCACAGCCATCAAAATATGGACATTAAATTGGACATGTGTCTATACACTTGTTCACACTCTGTGTACCGTACGTGCTATCTCTCGGACTCGGTGCCATGCGGTGCGGAGTCCGCTGTACAGATCGGAGCAATGTTCATGTCGTTTCCCCGCGCCGAACTCGACGAAATGATCCAACGGTGGTTGCAGGCGAACATCGAGTGCGAGCAGGCAGGTGACTGGCGGCCACTGGCGGAGTTCTATACCGAGGACGCCACCTACGGCTGGAACTACGGGCCCAAGCACGACTTCATGGCGATCGGGCGCACCGAGATCCGCGATTACGCGATCGGCTTGGAAATGGACGGCCTCGATGGCTGGACCTACCCCTATCAGGCCTGGGTCACCGACGAGAAGACCGGCGACATGCTCGGCCTGTGGAAGCAGGTCTGCGAGGTCAAACGCGCCGACGGCACGAACTACGCCCTCGACGGCATTCAGGGCAGCTGGTTCAAATACGGCGGCGACTTCCAATGGAAGTGGCAGCGCGACTTCTTCGACTACGGCAACCTCACCGTGCTGTTCACCGAGATGATCACCAACGACGACCTGCCCGCCGGCGTGAACAAGCGCATCGAGCGCGTAGTGAACTCCAAAGGCAAGCTGCCCGGCTGGTACCGCCTCGGCACCTCTCCGGTCCCCCTGTGGTGAACGCGATGACTGAAACAGTGCGGGGCGTCATCGCGCGCCGAGCCGGTGCCGAGGTGGAGATGGTCGACATCATCATCCCCGAACCCGGAGCCCATGATGTCGTCGTCAAGGTGCTGGCCTGCGGGGTCTGCCACACCGACCTCACCTACCGCGAAGGCGGGATCAACGACGAGTTCCCGTTCCTGCTCGGCCACGAAGCAGCCGGGGTCATCGATCGGATCGGCACCGCCGTAACCCATGTCGCCGTAGGCGATTTCGTCGTTCTGAACTGGCGTGCGGTCTGCGGAAGTTGCCGCGCGTGCCGTCGCGGCCGCCCCTGGTACTGCTTCGATACCTTCAACGCCGAGCAGAAGATGACACTCGGCGACGGGTCACCGCTCACCCCCGCGCTCGGAATCGGGGCCTTCGCGGACAAGACGCTGGTACACGAAAAGCAGTGCACCGTCATCAATTCCACCACCGACCCCGCCGTGGCCGGCCTGCTCGGCTGCGGCGTCATGGCCGGGTTGGGGGCCGCTCTCAACACCGGAAACGTCAGCCGTGGCGACTCGGTCGCCGTGATCGGCTGTGGCGGCGTGGGGGCGGCCGCGATCGCCGGGGCGCGCTTGGCGGGAGCGAGCACCATCGTTGCCGTCGACCGTGATCCGGCCAAACTGACCGGCGCGACCGCACTGGGTGCGACCCACACCGTCGATGCCGGAACCGAGGATCCCGTCGAGCGAATCCGTGCGCTCACCAACGGTTTCGGCGCCGACGTCGTAATCGACGCGGTGGGCCGCCCCGAGACGTGGAAGCAGGCGTTCTACGCCCGCGATCTGGCCGGAACAGTTGTCCTCGTCGGCGTACCGACGCCGCAGATGCGGCTGGAGATGCCGCTGCTGGATTTCTTCTCCCACGGCGGCGCGCTGAAATCCTCCTGGTACGGCGACTGCCTCCCGGAGCGCGATTTCCCGACGCTGATCGAGCTGTATCGCCAACAGCGCCTGCCCCTCGACCTGTTCGTCACCGAACGCATCGGCCTCGCCGACGTCGAAAAGGCCTTCGAAACCATGAAATCCGGCCGCGTTCTGCGCTCCGTGGTGACGTGGTGAACCGGAAAGAGTTGACACTGATGAAATTCGGGATCGTCCTGTTCACCAGCGACCGCGGCATTCGGCCCGCGGTGGCCGCCCGGGCGGCGGAGGAGCGCGGCTTCGCTTCGTTCTTCGTGCCCGAGCACACCCATATACCCATCAAGCGGGAGGCGGCCCATCCGTCGACCGGCGACGCGTCGCTGCCCGATGACCGCTACACCCGAACCCTCGATCCCTGGGTGTCGTTGGCCATGGCGGCGGCGGTCACCGAGCGGATCGAGCTGTCCACCGCCGTGGCGCTGCCCGTCGAGCACGACCCGATCACCTTGGCCAAAACGATCGCGACCCTGGATCATCTGTCCGACGGGCGGGTGACGCTCGGAGCCGGATTCGGTTGGAACACCGACGAACTCGCCGATCACGGGGTGCCGCCGAACAAGCGGCGCACGGTACTGCGCGAGTACATCGAAGCGATGCGAGCGCTGTGGACCGAGGAGGAAGCCGGCTATCAGGGTGACTACGTGTCGTTCGGACCGAGTTGGGCGTGGCCCAAACCTGTCCAGCGCCATGTCCCGGTACTCATCGGCGCGGCAGGCACCGAGCGCACCTTCGAGTGGATCGCCCGCAACGCGGACGGCTGGATCACCACGCCGACCGAAACCGATATCACCGCACGATTGGCGCTGCTGCACAAGATCTGGGCCGATGCCGGGCGCAGTGACCGACCACGCGTGGTCGCACTGGACTTCAAACCCGACCCGGCCAAGTTGGCGCTGTGGGCCGGGGCCGGGGTCACCGACGTGCTGTACGGGCTACCCGACCGCACCGAGACCGAGGTGCTGCACTATCTCGACCGGCTCGCGGCGAAACTCGCCGATCTGACCGGGCTCTGACCCGAGAACAGATCCCGAGATGCGGGCCGGGCTACTACAGCCCGGCCCGCGTCTCGTTAACGTGCACGTGCGGTGTCGACCATGTCCTCGACCCGGGTGAACTTGATGCGAGGACGGCCCGCCGCAGCGCCGTTGGCGCGCTCCGCGGCGTCGATCAGCGCCCATCCGTCCCGGTCGACGAGATTCGGGCAACGACGCGACAGCAGGGCCAGCAGGTCTTCCCGGTCGCCGGCTGGTGTGGCCAGGCGTCCGGCGGTGAAGTCCTCGACGATCCCGGCGACGGTCTGCTCCGCGTCGCCACGGTTGGTGCCGATCACGCCTCGCGCCCCGCGCTTGATCCACCCGGCGGCATAAGCACCGGGCAGTACCGCGCCCGCGCTGTCGAGCACCCGGCCGCCGTCGTTGGGGATGATGCCCTTGCCCGAGTCGAACGGCACACCGGGTACCTGCCTGCCGCGGTAGCCGACGGCACGCAGCACCAGGGAGGTATCGATGGTTTCCACGCGGTCGGTCGCCACAGCCACCGGCCCCTGGGGGCCGCTGTGAATCTCGTTGTGTGCCAGCCGAAGTGATTCGACCCGGTCTTCGCCGGTCAGCGCGACAGGGGTGACGCGGAAACGGAAGTCGACGAGCCGAGGTGCGCCGGTGGTACCCCGCGTGCTGTATTCGTGCGCCAGGGTCAGTTTGAGGCGGGTCGTCGGATCGATGGCCGGATCCGACAGTGCGGCGACCACATCCTCATCGATGTCGGCGGGATCGATGACGACGTCGGTACCGGACGAGTGCCCGAGCGCGAGGAATTCCGGGCCGGTGTAGGCGGCCTGGCGAAGGCCACGTCTGCCCAGCAGCAGGACCTGGCGGATATTGCTGTGGCGCAACGCTTCCACCGCGTGATCGGCGATATCGGTGCCCGCGAGCTGATCGGGATCAGTGGTCAGAACTCGCGCGATGTCCAGCGCCACATTGCCGTTGCCGACGATGACCGCCCGCTCACCGGACAGGTCGAAACGGTGGTCGGCGTAATCGGGATGCCCGTTGTACCAAGCCACGAATTCGGTGGCCGAGTGACTGCCCGGCAGATCCTCGCCGGGTATGTGCAGTCGCCCGTCCGCGGAGGCGCCGACCGCGTAGATCACCGCGTGGCAGTGCTCCAGCAGTTCGGCATGCGAAATATCGCGTCCGACTTCGACATTGAGGTGGAATCGGACCGAGTCGCGTTTGAACGCCGACGCGAACATCGTGGTGACGCCGCGGGTCTCGGGATGGTCGGGAGCGACTCCGTACCGAGCCAGCCCCCACGGCGTCGGCAGGCGATCGAACATCTCGACCTCCACATCGCCCCGGCCGAGCAGATGCTCGGCGGCGTAGCAGGCCGCGGGTCCGGTGCCCACGATCGCCACGCGCAACCGGCCCGCCGCACGCGACAGTCGGGCGGGCGCGGCGTCGACGGCGATATCGGTATCGAGCGGGCGGTGCTGGAAGTAGGCGGCATTGATCTCGGCGTAGCGCAGCAGGTTCACCGGCAGGTCGTCGGCGTCATAGATCGAGTCCACGGGACAGGCATCCATGCAGGCGCCGCAGTCGATGCAGGTATCGGGATCGATATGCAGCATCTCGGCGTTCGCGAAATCGGGATCGCCGGGTCGCGGCCGGATGCAGTCGACCGGACACTCCGCGACGCAACTCGCGTCGTTGCAGCATCGCTGGGTGATGACAAAGGCCATGAGCACACCTTCCATGGACGGTAGATCGGACAGGGTCAGCCCGCGGCTTGCGAGCGATCCGCCCCACGGTCGGGGATCATCTGACGCAACTCCGCCATGGTCCACGGCGGTGCGTCCCGATGGTCCCGGTAGCCCACGATGGTGGGGGTAGGGCGTTCGAAGCGGCCGACGAATCCGCCTGCCGCGATGTAGATTTCACCGGTGATATCGGCCGCGATATCGCTGGCCAAGAACTGATAGAGCGGCGCCACGTAGTCCGCGGCAGGCGCGTCGAGCGAACTGCGCATCGTTATCTCGTCGAGCATCTGCCGCCGATAGAGTTCGAGAATCTTGGCCTCGTAGGCAAATCCGGAGGAAAGGCGCGTCTTCGCGCCGGGGCACACCACGTTCGCCCGAACTCCGTACTCTTTCAGCTCCGCAGCGATCGCCAACGTCAGGCTGGTCACCGCTCCTTTGCCCGCTGGGTATCCCGTCCCGCCGTAGTCTCCGAGGTAGGCGAAAGAGCTCGTATTGATGATCGAACCGCGCCCCTGCTCGACCATCCGGGGCGCGGCGGCGCGGCAGGTGTTGAACACCGTGGTGAGATGCGAATCCAGCAGGGCCCGCCAATCCCATGGCTTCGCATCCAGAATCGACGAGGCGGGCGGTTCGGCGATTCCCGCGCAGTTGACGAGAATGTCTATGGCGCCGAATTTTTCGACACAGACATCGATCGCTCCGGTCGCGACGGCCACATCGGCCGCGGATCCCGCCACTCCCACAGCCGAATGTCCGGAGAGCGTGATCGCCTTGGCCGCCCTGTCGACGGCCGCCTCGTCACGCCCGTTGATCACCACCCCCGCACCGTTTTTGGCCAGCAGTGCGGCAACTGCGAAGCCGATCCCCCGACTGCCGCCGACCACGACCGCCCCGCGCCCACTCAACGATCGCTCGCCGTTCATCCCGTTCTCCACTCACGTCGACCACATCCACACCGCCTCGAATCACGCTGTGGTCCAGAAGAATTACTGCCGCAGATCCGAGTTGCCGTCAGGACATCAAGCGTCGCGCGATCGCGCTGCCGAACCCGTACTTCAGAGTGCCTGCGATCATCGCGACCGACTCCTCGGTGTACGGATACCAGATCCGCTCCCGCTTCAACTGCCACCGATCGAGCAGAATCGGCTGAGCGTGGGTGAATCCGCGCAGGCCGTGGCGGCCGTTCGTCTGTCCGAGGCCGCTGTGTTTGCGGCCGCCGAACGGCGCCTCCGGCACTCCGTAGATCACGGCGGCGTCGTTGTGGACAACCGATCCGGTGTCGAGACGCTTGGCGATACGCAGAGCTTTCGCTGTGTCCTTGGTGAAGACGCTGCCGCTGAGCCCGTACTGACAGTCGTTGGCCAGTCGGATCGCTTCCTCCTCGTCCGCGACCCGCATGATCGCCGCGACGGGGCCGAAAGTCTCCTCCCGCATCAGTTCCATGTCATGGGTGACCTCGACCGCGACCGTCGGCTCGAAGAACAAGCCATCGGCGGTGTCGGCTTCCCCGCCGACCAGCAGCACGGCGCCACGGCGTTTCGCGTCTTCGAGGTGACGGGTGACGATCGCCACCTGGCGATCCCAGCACATCGGACCCATATCGGTGCCGTCAGCGGCACCATAGGTCAGCGACTTCGCCTTCTGCTGGACCAGCCGAATGAACTCGTCGGCAACGCTTTCCACGACATAGATGCGCTCCACGCTCAGACACACCTGGCCGCTGTTGAACATCGACAGGTACACCGCCCCCTCCGCGGCCCGTTCGATGTCGGCGTCGTCGCAGACGATCATGGCGTCCTTGCCGCCCAGTTCCAAGGTGCACGGAATCAACTGCCGCGCACAGGCTTCGGCGACCTTTCGGCCGGTGGCGACACTGCCCGTGAACGAGATCTTGTCCACCCCGGCGTCGACGAGGGCGGCGCCCGTCTCGCCGTCGCCGTGAATCAGTTGCAGCACATCCGCCGGAACACCGGCTTCGTGCAGGATCTTCACCACCCAACCGCCCGAATGCGGCGTGACTTCCGAGGGCTTGAGCACTACGGCGTTGCCCGCCAGCAGCGCCTGCGCCACCGGATTCATCGACAGCACGAAGGGCGCGTTCCACGGCGTGATCACGCCGATCACGCCCAACGGGCGGTAGTGCACGGTGAGCTTCTTGAACGGACGGATATAGCCGTGCAAGCGTTCACGATGATCGGCGAGATCCCGCTTGGCTCGGCGGCTCCAATAGTTCAGGAAGTCGCACGAGGCCAAGATCTCGATCGCCAAGGCTTCGACGCGCGGCTTGCCGGATTCGGCCCGAAGAGTGTCGACGACGTCGTCCTGCCGGGCGATCAAGACCTCGACGGCCGCACGGATGATGGCAGCGCGCTCGCGCACCGGCCGTTCCGCCCACGCCACTTGGGCGACCCGGGCACGGGCGACCGCTTGCCCGACCTCTTCGGCCGTGCTCACCACGATGTCGCCGACCGCTCCCCCGTGCACCGGACTGCTCAACCCGAGACGACGTCGACCATCCGACGCCTGCGGCAGCGCTTGCACAATCGCCATGTCGATCTCCTCAACTAGGTCTTCGAGGTGCCGATGCCGACCACCCGACCGAATCTTCGACACGACAGGCGTGAAGGGACTATCGTTGGACACTCACCTGGACACTTGTCTGGACGCTAGCAGAAGACGCACTTGAATGGCAATGACCACCCCTCCCGTGCACGGCCGATCCGGCGAGTAGACAATTTTCGAAATCTGTATACAGCCGTCGATAACGTGTTCTAAATTCGGCCCATGGCTGCAACGGTCACCGAACTTCTGCTCGCGCGAGCCGAGGACGATTCCCTCGCGATCACCCGCCCTGGTCGGACCTGGACGTGGCGAGAGCACATCGCCGAGGCTCGACGCCAGGCCGCGACGATACTGTCCGTCGCCGATCCCGCCCGTCCGATGCATGTGGGAACACTGCTGGGCAACACTGCCGAGATGCTCACCAGCCTCGCCGCCGGTGCGCTCGGCGGATACGTCACGGTCGGCATCAACAACACCCGGCGCGGCGCGGCCCTCGCCGACGACATCCGGCGCGGCGATGTCCAGATCCTGCTCACCGACGCCGAGCACCGAGCACTGCTCGACGGACTCGACCTCGACGGCGTCACCGTCTTCGACGTCTCGCTGCCACGCTGGGCCGAATTGCTGGACAGTGCAGCCGAATTGACGCCGCACAGCGTGCCGGGCGCGATGGATACCTTCATGCTCATCTTCACCTCGGGCACGAGCGGGAACCCGAAGCCCGTGCGGCTCGCGCACATGATGGTGCCGTTCGCGGGACCGCCGCTGGTCGACCGGTTCGGCCTCGGCACCGACGACATCTGCTACCTGTCGATGCCGCTGTTTCATTCGGCCGCGATACTCGGCGGCTACTGCGTGGCCCTCGCCAGCGGGGCAGCCATGGCACCCGCCAAATTCTCGGCCTCGACATTCCTCGCCGATATCCGGCGAAGCGGCGCGACGTACATGAACTACGTCGGCAAGCCGCTGTCCTACATTCTCGCTACCGAACAGCAGCCCGACGACGCCGACAATCCGCTGCGCGTCGCCTTCGGCAACGAGGCGACCGACCGCGATATCGACGAGTTCACCCGGCGCTTCGGGTGCACGGTGTGGGACGGATTCGGCTCGACCGAACTAGCGATCATCATCACCAGGGAACCAGGTACCCCGCCGGGTTCCATCGGCAAGGGTTATCCCGGTGTGGCCGTGTACAACTCGGCGACTGTCACCGAATGCCCGTGCGCCGTCTTCGACGAACACGGCGCCCTGGCCAATCCGGACGAAGCCGTCGGCGAACTCGTCAACGCCGACGGGACCGGCCTGTTCATGGGCTACTACGGCGACGAGGAAGCCACCGCCGAGCGGACCCGCGGCGGTCTCTACTGGTCGGGCGATCTGGCCTACAAGGACGCGGACGGCTTCCTCTATCTCGCCGGTCGTACCGCTGACTGGATGCGCGTCGACGGTGAGAACCTCGCCGCGGGTCCGATCGAACGGATCCTGCAACGGCTCGACGCGGTCAGCCGGGTCGCCGTCTACGCAGTTCCCGACGACCGGGTCGGCGACGCGGTCATGGCCGCGATCGTCCTGCGCGACAACGCCTCTCTCGATCCGGGCGAGCTCACCGCGTTCCTCGGCGAGCAACTCGACCTCTCCCCCAAGGCCTGGCCGCGCTTCGTGCGCCTGGCCGCCGACCTACCGACAACGGCCACCAACAAGATCCTCAAACGCACGCTCGTCGAGCAGGGGGCCACGGCAGGCGAGGGCACCCTCTGGCGACGCGAATCACGCTCGACCACTTACGAAATCGACGCACCGGAGGTGCCTGCCGATGTCAGCAGATGAACAACTCCCGCCACAGCTGACCGAACTCGGCTATTACGCGCTGTCGCGGCATCCCGTCACCCCCGCCGATCTGGCGGCTGAGGCGGTGCTAGCCGACCGGATCGGGCTGGGCACCGCCTTCGTCTCCGAGCGGTTCAACATCAAAGACGCCGCGGTCCTGTCGGGCGCCCTCGCCGCTGTGTCGACCAGGCTGGGTATCGCCACCGCGGCGACCAACCACAACACGCGTCATCCGATCGTCACCGCGAACATGGGCGCGACCCTTGCCGAACTCAGTGGCGGACGTTTCGCACTCGGCCTCGGACGCGGAATCGCGCCACTGTGGCAGGTTCTCGGGATACCGAATGTGACCGGTGCGCAACTGGCCGAGATCACCGACATCGTGCGCAGGTTGTGGCGCGGGGAGACGGTCATCGGCCACGACGGCGCGATCGGTTCCTATCCGGTTCTGCATCTCGGCGTGGCACTCGATTCGCCACCGCCGGTGCTGCTGGTCACCATGAGCCCACGGACTCTGCGATTGGCGGGCCGCATCGCGGACGCGGTTGTCCTGCACACCTTCCTCAGCGCCGAAGCCACCGCGACCGCGGTGTCGACGGTGCGCGAGGCCGCCGAACGCGCGGGGCGCGATCCTGCTTCGGTGCGGATCTGGTCGGTCGTGGCCACTGTCGGTGACGACCTCGACGAGCAGGATCAACTGCGGCGTCTCTACGGCCGCCTGGCCACCTACCTGCAGGGCTATCCCGAGATTCTGATGCGAGCCAACAGCTGGCGCAGCGACGATCTGGAGCGGGTGCGGGCGAGCACGGCCTTCACTTCGGCGCGTGGCGCGATCGACGCGACTGCCGATGCCGCCGAACTCACCGAACTCGCCGCGGTGATTCCGCGGGAATGGGTGAGCGACTGCGCGACCGGTTCCCCGAATGCCTGCGCCGCGGCGGTCGACCGCCAATTCGAACTCGGCGTCGACTCGGTGATCATGCACGGCGCCACCCCCACCGAACTGGTCCCGGTCGTCGAGGCCTACCGAGCGATCCGCTCGACCCGGCGCGCACTGCCGGCCAACCCGGGCTCGGTCGCGCTACCGGTCTCGTCAGGAGTTGTCGCATGACCGCCGAATACACGCCTCCCGGAACGGTGTCGGAGGACATCCCGACCGATCCGGATTCGCTCACCCCTGCCTGGCTCACCGCGACACTACGGGCGCACGGGCACGCCGTGGAGGTCGACAGCGTGACCGTGACGCCGGTGGGTTCGGGTCAGATGGCCGGCTCGTACCGGCTGCTGCTGCGCTATCGCGACAGCACCAGCTTGCCGGTGAGCATGATCGCCAAACTCGCCATCGGCTCCGAGGAGCATCGCCGGTTCGGAGCGGGCGCCTTCCGCAACGAGGTGCGCTTCTACCGCGACCTGGCGTCGACGCTGCGGACCCCGGTGCCGGGCTGTCACGCCGCGGTCGTCTCGGAATCCGGCAGCGAATTCGTGCTGCTACTGGATGATCTCGCGCCGGCGGTGCAGGGTGACCAGATCGCGGGCTGCACCGTCGAACAGGCGCGCGCGGTCGCCGTCGCCGCCGCGGGGCTGCACGGCCCGCGCTGGTGTGACGACACGTTGTTCCGGGTACCGGGCCTGTCTCTGCCCACTGCCGAAGATCGCGACCTGATGGACTCGGTACTCGGGCCGATGGCCGACGCCTTCGTCGAGCGTTTCGATGATCGGCTCACCGACCTCGAACGGGCCGCCGTCGCGTGGCTCGTCGAGTCTGCCGGTGAGTGGCTGATCGCCCCGCTGCGGCATTTCGCACTGCTGCACGGGGATCTGCGCGTCGACAATGTGATGTTCGCGCCGGACGGCACGGTGACGGTGTTGGACTGGCAGACGATCACCCCTGGGCAACCGCTGCGCGATATCGCGTTCCTGCTCTCGACGAGCCTCACGATCGAGGACCGCCGCCTGCACGAGCGCGCCATCGTCGCCGACTACCACCGGGAACTCACCCGGCACGGCGTCACCGGCTACAGCGCGGAGCAGTGTTGGGCCGACTACGTGGCGTCGCTGATCCACGCGCCGCTGATCGTCGTATTCGGTTGCGGCGCGGCCGCTCCCACTGCACGCGGCGACCGGATGTTCCACACGATGCTCACGCGCAGCGCCGCCGCGATCGACGACCTCGTACCGGGCGCACTGCGCTGAATCCGATACTCGGTGCGATCGCGGCGGAGAAAGCCGGTGCGGCAACGATTTACGGCTGCTCCGGGTTCGCTGCCATCGCCCGTACCCGGCCCAGCACATCCGGGTAGCGGCGCAGGTGTGCGCCGCCGTTGAGATCGATCGCCGCTCCGGTCATCCAGCTCGCGCGGTCGGAGGCGAGGAAGGCGACCGCTTCGGCGATCTCCTCCGGTCGCCCGCTGCGTCCGAGCGGAGTGTTGTCCAGGTACTCCTCGGTCAGCCCCGGCACCATCGAGATTCCGGCGACCAGTGGCGTGTCGACCAGGCCGGGAGAGATCGCGTTGACGCGAATGCCACGCTCGGCCAGTTCCAGCGCGGCGACCTCGACGAGCATGAGCACGCCGGCTTTGGCCGAGCAGTAGGAGGCCATACCTGTCCCCGGTTGGCGACCGTTGAGCGAGGCGATGCAGATGATGCTGCCGCCCTCGGTGGCGTGGCGACCCGCGTGTTTGAGGACCAGGAAGGTTCCGGTCAGGCAGACATCGATAGTGGTCTGCCAGTGCGCCAGGTCGAGTTCGGTGATCGCGCCCGGAATCGAGAGCCCGGCACAGTTCACCACGGTGTGCACACCGTGCGCGGACTCGAATCCTGTTGCCACCGAGTCCTCGTCGGTGACGTCCATTCCGATCGCCGTGACATCGCCGCCGAGCAGCGCCGCGGCGTCACGGGCCGCACCGTCGTCGATGTCGGCGATGATCACCCGGTACCCCTCGGCCGCCAAGGTGCGTGCGGATGCCAGGCCGATTCCGGATGCTCCGCCGATCACCAGTGCCGAACGTCGATCGCCGATCATGCTGTTCCCTCCGTGGTCCGAACCTGGCTGTGCGCTGCGTCTAGCAGATGTCGTCGTAGGAAATGCACCTGGTGGGCGACGGCGGTCTCGAACCACTGATTGCCCGCGAAGAGGTCGAAATGGTCACACGGGTAGTGCCTGACCTCGGCGCGGGCCTTGAACGCCGCCTTGGCCGCGGCGTGTGGGGGCGCGGCGCGGTCGAAATCGGCGATCTGCACGAGGACCGCGGCAGTGATGCGGTCGGCGTGCCGATCGGCCCGATAGCCGCTGAGCTCGAGTCCGACGGCGGCGTCGACTTCGTTGCGCCAGGTCGGCCCGGCCAACGCGGTGTAGGACTCGAAGTAGCCCTCGACGGTCAATGCGGCTTGCTCGCCGGGTCTGCCGACCAGCGGCATCATGATCGGCGGGCCGCCGAGGCGCCCCGCGATCGCGCTGCGCACACCGGTCATCGCGGAGCGGGTGACCGCGCCGACGCCCACCTGGCTCAGGGCATTGCGACCCGCCGAGATGCCGTCGATCATGGGCGCCATCGCGATCACCGCGCGGATGTCGGTCCGCTCGGCGGCCACGCTCAACACGTGGCCCGCGGACTGGGAGATGCCCCACAACACTGTCCGCGCCGGATCGACACCGGGCTGCGCGATCGCCGCGGCGATCGCGGCGTGATAGTCCTGGACCTGAGCGGCCATCGAGACCCGTTGGCGCGGTTGACCTTCGGAGGCGCCGAAGCCGCGGTAATCGAAGGCGAGAACAGCGAGGCCGGAGGCGGCGAGGTGCTGCGCGAACGGAGCGAGACCGGAATCCTTGGTGCCGCCGAATCCGTGCGCCATGACCACGACGGGCGAGCCGGTCGGCCCGGTGAGAGAACCGTCCGATGCCGGAGGAAAGAACCAGGCATCGCAGGTGGTTCCCTGGGAGAGAAAGGAGATCTGCCGGTACTCGTCGGTCATCGGGGCACTCCTACGGTCGTGGTGTCGGTATCGGCCACCCGGGCCCACGGCGGCGGTCCGTGGACCCGGGCCCGTTCCGCTCCCGCCGGCAGTTCTCGTGTCCGCATATCGTGTTCGTAGAGGAAGTAGTCGACCTGCTGGGTGTGGCGGGGACGGTCGAGCATGTGCCCGGTATAGCGCTGCTGATCGGCGACGATCACCTCGCGCATCCGCTGCGGCTCGGGCAGCCGGTACCGTCCGACCGCGTACGCCCCGACCAGCCGCGCCTGGGATTCCACGAAGGGGAACAGGGTGGGCGTCGACTGGGCGAATCCGGCGAAGACCAGGTCGTCGATCCCCGGCACGAACATCCGCTTGTAGAGATCGATCCGATTGTCGGGTGCGCTGAGGAACTCCGGATCGAAGAACGGGAAGGTGATGTTGTAGCCGGTGGCATAGATGACGATGTCGACATCGTCGCTGGTGCCGTCGGTGAAGTGCACCGTGTGCCCATCGAACCGCGCGATATCGGGTTTCGGGATCACATCACCGGATCCGAGGCGCAACGGGAGTTCGACCGATTGGGTCGGATGTGCCTCGAAGAACTTGTGATTGGGCGTCGGTAGGCCGTAGCTCTCCGGGCGTCCCGAGATGAGCGGCTGGCCCCACTGCGCGATCTTGCGCTGCCACGAGTACGGGATGTGGGGGCTGGTCCGGTAGTACTTGTCCGCCGGTCGGCCCGCGATGTATTTGGGCACGATCCATCCGCCGGAGCGGGTCGACAGAGTCAGGGTGTTGCCCAGTGCTTTCGACGACAGTTCCACGGCGATATCGGCCGCGCTGTTGCCGAGACCGACCACGAGAATCCGCTGGTTCGAGAAGTCCATCGGTGTACGTAGGTCGACGTACTGGTGCGCGTGCAGTGTGGCGCCCGCGAACTCGCCGGGAAACTGGGGATACCGCGGATCCCAGTGGTGTCCGTTCGCGACGACGAGCAGATCGAAATACCGCGTCCCGGTGCGTTGGGTGCGCAGCTCCCAGCCGCCGTCGGGCAGGCGGCGCGCGTGTTCGACGCCGTTCTCGAATTCGATGTGCTCGGTCAGCTCGAAGGCGGTGCTGTAGTCGTCGAGGTACTGCTTGATCTGCGTATGGTGCGGGAAGTCCGGGTAGTGCTCAGGCATGGGGAAATCCCGGAACGACAGTTGATGTTTCGAGGTGTCGATGTGCAGCGACCGGTAGGCGCTGCTGTGCCCGTTCGGATTGCCGAAGGCCCAATTGCCGCCCACCCGGTCCGAGGACTCGAAGCAGGTATAGGGCACGCCGTAGTCGTTGAGCATCTTTCCCGCGGTGAGGCCGCTGATACCGGCGCCGATGACCGCGGTCCGCGGTTGATACATATCCCGATCCCTTTCGAGCCGATCCGTAGACAGATTCGCAAGAGTGTCTACTCGCAGTTGTCACATTCTCAGATCTGTCCACTGCTTGCTAGGGTTTCGGAAAACCCGAAGTCGCTCCCCCGTGAACGACGACCCCGGAAAGCGAGGAGCGTGACCGAAGCCCCGACGGCGACGGTCGTGGATCGGTTACTCCACGCCGCACAGAAGTTGTTGGCAACCAAGGGAATCCGGGCCACGACGGTCAGCGAGGTCGCCGAGGAGGCCGGAGTCTCGCGCGCCTGGCTCTACCGGCACTTCCCCGACAAGACGACACTGCTCGGCGCGGCGCTCGTCCGGCTGACCGACGCTTTCTGGACCGATGCGCGGGGACAACTCGATGCGATCGACACCTTCGGCGAACAACTCGCGGCGGGGGTGCGCATCGGCAGAGGGGCCTACGACGATCCCGGCGCATTGCTCATTCGGCTACGCACCGACGAACCCGAGGAATTCGCCTTGTGCACCGACGCGGGCGTCTCGGGCCTGATCCCCGACCTGGCCTCCTTCTGGCGTCCCTACGTCGAGGCCGCGGCAGCGCGGGGCGAGATTCATCCCGGTCACGACCTCGCCCAGGTCTCCGAGTGGGTGGCGCGCGTGCTGATCAGCCTGGGCACGATCCCCGGTGACACCATCGACCCCGATGACAGGGTGGCGGTGCTGCGGCACGTACGGCGCTACATCCTTCCCGGCCTCACGGCGGATCCCGGCGCTTCCTGAGTTCAGCTGTGGCGGCCGACTTCCGATCGCGTCGGATCAGCGGGTGCTGACGCAGACCACGTAGCGACGCTGGTCGTAGACGACACCGCGGTCGCCGATCGTGCAGACGTTCACATCCGTGGTGTCTCGGCGGACCTCGAGAACACGGACCCGACCGGGGACGTCGGCGGCGCAGTCCACATGCCGGACCGCGTCACCCTCCAGGTCGAGGCATTCGCCGACGGTCCAGTCGATATCCAGGCAGACGGTCTGGTCCACGCCACCCGGCAGTGTCCGAGGTTGTGCGCGGTCGACATCGCCCGGGCAGCGGCCGCCCGTGGACGCCAATTCCGTCACCCGGTAGCGGGAGTTGGCTTCACCGCACGCAACGTGCCGAATATCGGCCGAATTCGCATTCAAATCCACACAATCGCCGACGCTGAGTTCCACCCAGGGAATCTGCGTCGCGGACTTGGTCAATGTGGACGCGACACTGCCATAGAAATCATTATTAGTTCCCACTGGTTGAGTCGCTGAAACCTCTATCGGCAAAGTTTCTGCGGCAGAGGCATTGTCAGGCCGTCCGGGCTCTTCCGCGGCGAACCCCACGACGACGGAAAGCACCAGGTAGAACGCTCCTGCCAGGGCGAACACCGCACCCATGGCCACGCCGAGTAGGGCCAGGTTTCTCCGACGCGCCATCTGCGTTGTCCCTACTCATCCGCTGGACGTCCCCGACAGACGTCCCACTCGCTGACAGTTCTTACACGGCACACACGAACGTGTCTAATTGTGAATCCACGTCTTTTAACAATGAGAAATCCTGGTCCGCCGCCCAATTCGGCAGGATTGACCAACGGCCGGAAAAGGGTGCTAGGGTCTGCCCGATCTCTCTGGCGGACAACATGGTTCGGGCCCCCACAGGGGCACGCCGTTCTGCCGCGCAATTATTCGTGCTGCGTAAAGGAATTCCCTGATGAAACTCGGTTACCTCCCTGCTGCCACGCTCCTTGTCGGCGCCACCGTCTGGATCAGCGCGGGAACCACCGCCGCGCAGCCGGTCGCACCGACCCCCCAGGCCACCACGTCCGGGGTCGACCAGTCCGTGCGCTACGAGGCCACCCTCACCGAGTTCTCCCGGGTGCTGACCACCACCGTCGCCGGCGGCACCTTTGCCGCCACCGACGACAACACCGCGGTGACCCTCGTCGCCGACTCCGGCGCCGTCGTCACCCGTATCCCGCTCATCTATCAGATCTCCGGCAAGGAGATGCGGGTGGCGCAGACGATCTCCGACGACGGCCACCACCTCGTCCTCGCCCCGCAGGCGCGCGCCGCCGAGATCGGGGAGATGCAGGCCATCAGCCCCATGTCGCAGCTGACGAACGAGATCAACCGCAACGTGGTCGGCGTCGTCGCGGGCGGCATCCTCGGCGGCCTCATCGGCACAGTCCTCGGCTTCGGTTTCCTCAGCATCATCACCGGCCCTGTCGGCCTGGTCCTCGGCGCCATCGCCGGCGGTTACGCCATGGGCGGCCAGCCCTTCCTCGACGCCGTCACCGCCGCCGTCAGCGGCCAGCCCTGACCCACTGATGCGCCCGGCCGCGGCATTCCGCGGCCGGGCGGTCCGATCAGCCGAAGTAGGCCGCGTAGTCGCCGAAAGGAACCTGGCCGGTCGGGCTCGCATTGATGGCATCGACGACCTGCGCGGGTATCGGAGCCCAGTAGGCCGGCATCTCGGCCGCCAAGGCCGGGTTCAAGATGTAGATCAGGGCGAAGTTCACAATCCACAGCGGCGGGGCCATCGACATGCCGACCACGGTGCTCACGCCCCCCTTGGTGTTGGGCACCAGTTGAGCCTCGCCCGAAATCTGCTGTGCCGCGAAGCCGTAGGCAGCCTGCACCGTGTAGGCCGACCGGTAGAGCGCGGCCAGGGTTCGAACCGCACCGTTGTCGCGCAACCAGGTGCCGACGTAACCGCCGGGCGCGAGCAAGGTGTTCACCTGCCTGGTCGGCGCGTCCGTGTTAGCCGGGCTCTCTAAAAGCCCACCGGGGTTCACATACAGTCCGTAGCTGCCCAGTACCGAGGGCGTGTTCTGCCCGTTGACCTCGGAATAGAGGGGGCGGCCAACCGTATTGGTGAGGATTTCGACGCAGGCGACGATCACCTCGCCCGCCTCGCGGCTGCCGCCGACACCGCCGCCGGTGCTGAGGTCGCGATACTGCTGCTCGGTCAGCGCGTCGGCTCTGTCGAGACCTATCTGACCGGCGATCGTGTCGGCCCGTGCCTGACCGAGCGGCTGGTTGAGCTGCTCCGGACTCGTCATCAGCGGCGGTGCCACGTATTCGTAGGCGGGCGCACCGGCGAAGGGGATCGCGAATCCGGTGTCCGAGGGGTTTGCCATGGGTTGCCCGAAGACGGTCTGGGTAGTCGTCAAGGAGAGCAGGCACGCACCGATCAGTGCCAGTACCGAGAGGGATCCGCGGCGGGCGACCGATCCACGCCGACGTCCCGAGCTGACTGTCCAAGTGTTGGCCATAGCCGACCTCTCAGAACACTGCCGTAGGAGGTAACACCGGTTTCCGAATAAGTCAAAGCCGTGTCCGGCACCGTGTCAAGCCCCGCCCCACTTCACGAGGGACGTGCGCGCGTCCCTCTGATCGGACCGTCGGACCAGCTCCCCTACCTGACATCGACAAACCATTGCCGAGAATTTGCCGTCGATACTTCGGCATGAGCTTGTCGAGAATCCGACCCACGTGGGTTTCACGGTCTGTTCGGCGAGTGTGAGAGTGTCAGCGATCAGCGCTGCCAACCAGGCCCGATCACCTCGCCGCCTCCGTAGGTCTACGCGGAGGCGGCGAAATCGAACTAGTCGGCATGCAGATACACCGGAACAGTCGCGTGTCCGTTGGAGATGAAGCTCGGTACCGGCGCCAACTCGGCCTGGCTGGTGGCCAGGCGCATCTGTGGAAACCGATCGAACAGCGCGGGCAGCGCAACGGCCGCTTCCAGACGGGCCAGCGATGCGCCGATGCAGTGGTGCGCCCCGTAGCCGAACGCGAGGTGCTGCTCGCGGGTGGCGCGGGTGGGGTCGAACTCCGCGGTGTCGGCGCCGTGCACTTTCGGGTCACGGCTTGCGCCTGCGTAGGAGGCCAGGATCGCCTCTCCCTTGGCGATCCGGTACTCCCCGGCGATGTCGATATCCTCGACCGCGTACCGCAGGGGCAGGTGTGCCACCGGTGCCTGGAAGCGCAGTGTCTCCTCGACCACGTCTGTCCATGACACCTGGCCTGCGGCTACCGCGGCGCGCTGCTCGGGATGGGTGAGCAGGGCGACGATCGCTTGGTCGAGCAAATTGACCGTGGTCTCGTGGCCGGCGTTGATAACCAGCATCAAGGTGTCGACGAGCTCCTTCTCGGACAGCTGAGAGTCGTCCTCGTCGCGCGTGGCGATCAGCACGCTGGTGACGTCGTCACCGGGATGCGCACGCCGGTAGGCAACGAGTTCGCCGACCAATCCATACATTTCGAGATAGTTGGCCTGCGCCTGCTCGGCGGTGAACGAGCCGTCGAAGAACCCATCCACGCACTTGTGCAGCGCGGGCCCGAATCCTTCAGGAACACCGACCAATTCGGTGATGACCCGGATCGGAACCGGGTAGGCGAAGCCGTCGCGCAGGTCTACCGGCTCGCCGACAGGGGCGGCCGCCAGTGCGTCGAGCAGGTTCTCGGTGATCTCGGCGATCCGCGGACGCAGCGCGGTACTGCGGCGATGACTGAAAGCCGGGGCGACCAGTCGGCGCAGCCTGCGGTGATCGGCGCCGTAGGCGGTGAACATGCTGTCTACGGCCACCCATGGCAGCAGCGGCCACGCCTCGGTGATCTCGCCGTTGATGAACGACATCCAGTGCTGTCTGGGGTCCTTCGAGACCCGAGGATCGGCGAGCAGGCTCCGGAGTACGGCCTGATCGGTGACCGACCAGGCGGGCACGCCGCCGGGCAGCTCGACCAGCGCCACCGGGCCACGCTGCTGAATGCGTGCCGACTCACCTTGGATGTCGGCACCGGTCGTATCCAGCACGATCGGTTCCATGACGATCTCCTCAATACCAGGGTTCGCGGCCCGTGATCGACAGTGCCGCAAACAGTTTCGACCACGTGTGGTTAAAAACCTACCCCGCGGCCGGGCCGTCGAGGGGACGAATAGGACGGTGGCTCCGACGCCTCCCCCGCCCCGACGCCTGGAGGCCAGATGGACCTCCTACCGACGGTGGAGTCAGGGAGTTCCCTGATGTGGTCTTCCGGGCTTACGCCGGATGTCATCGACTCGGAGCCTGCCTACTGTCTACTGCAGAACTTCAGAAGGGGCGTTCCTTGCGAAAACTCACTGCGGCACTCGCGGCCACCACTGTGTATGCGGCACTGGCGGTCTTGGTGTTCTGCACCATGATTTCCGAGACTGTTTTCCTGTACCCGAACTACTTTCACGACATTCCGGCGTCACTGATCGTGGCCGACGAATTCACCGCCGTCGTCTCGGTCGGCAGCGTGATGCGTCCGCTGGGCGCCGTCCTGATGCTGACCGGCGTCGTCGCTGTCGGAGCAACCCTCTGGTCGAAAACGTCGAGAACCTGGACGCTCGCCTCGATGCTCTCACTGGTCTCAGGACTGTTCCTGCTGTCGACGCTGTACCTGTGGCCGCGGTGGACGATTCTGTTCGATGATCGCGCGCTGCACACGGTCGACGAATTGCACCGCACGGCACAGGAAATCGAGGTCGCGCACACAGTGCGTGTGGTGTTGGGAGCACTCACCGCACTGTTCGCCGTGATCGCGGCACTACGAATCTACCGCGACCGAATTCTGCTCGGCGTCGAGTCGACGACAGCGACCACACGGTCAAAGGACCCGCGTTCGGAAAGCACCCAAGGCTTGGTCACCTGACGCGGTCACCGTCGCCGGGCGCACACGGTGGCGCTCGGCGACGGGACTGCTTTTCTACTTCGCGACATCTCGCATCAGTTGGCGTGAGATGGCGTACTTGTGTACCTCGGTCGGACCGTCGTAGAGCCGGAAGGCGCGGATATCGGTGAAGATCGCCGAGACCGGAGTCTCGTCACTGATTCCGATTCCGCCGAGTACCTGCACGCAGCGATCGGCGACCTTGAACAGTTCCTCGGAGACCATCGACTTCACCATCGAGGACTCGTGGCGGCCCTTGCCGCCCTTGTCCAGAGTCCAGCAAGCCCACCAGATCATCAGTCGGCATTGCTGCAGCGCGATCTCGTTGTCGGCCAACATGAAACCGACACCCTGGTGCTCACCGATCGGCTTGCCGAACGACGTGCGGGTCTTCGCGTGTTCGATGGCGATCGCCTGCGCACGGGAAGCCGCGCCGAGCCAGCGCATGCAGTGCGTGAGGCGCGCCGGGGCCAGCCGCAGCTGCGCGTAGCGGAACGCTTCGCCGACCGAGCCGAGGATCGCCGACTCCGGCAACACGAGATCTTCGAACCTGACCACGCAATGCCCTTCGACATAATTGCGATCCATCGTGTTCATGACTCGCTCGATGACGATGCCCGGCGTATTCCCGTGACACAGGAACAGCGTCGCGCCTTCATCGGGAACATCGGCCATGATGATCCAGGTGTCGGCGTTGATCGCGCCGGTGATCAGCCACTTACGGCCGTTGATCACGAACTTGCCGCCGTCGCGGACCGCCCTCGTCGTCAACTGGCTGGGATCCGAACCCGCGCCATCGGGTTCGGTCATCGCGAACACCGAACGCCGCGTGCCGTCGATGACGGGCTGCAGGTACTCGGCGGCCTGCTCGGGAGAGGCGACCTTCGAGAGCAGGAACATGTTGCCCTCGTCGGGCGCGGCGCAGTTCATCGCGACCGGACCGAGCGTCGACCAACCGGCGGCTTCGAAGACCACCGCCTGCTCCAGATGCGACATTCCCTCGGGCCGCTGCTGGATGGTCAGCAGACCGGCTGCCTTCGCCTTCGCTACCAGCTCACTGCGCAGCTCGTCGGTCGGACCGTGCGAGGTGACGCGGGGGTCGCGTTCGTACGGAACAACCTCGGTTTCGACGAACCTCCGTACCCGGGCACCCAGTTCAGCAAGCTCGGCAGGGATCTCGAAGTCGATCATCACTCTCCACTCATCAAGGATTGCGCACGTTCGAACAGGCGCAGAGTTGTCATATGCAGTCGCTCACCGAGACTCATCGGCGCCTTGCCCGCCAGCGCCCTGGCATAGCTGCCCTCGAGCACGATGCCGAGTTTGAAACAGGCCAGCACGGTGTACCAATCGATCGCCGCGACATCACGATCGGACTGCTCGGCGTAGCGGGCGACCAGTTCTCGTGCCGTGGGCAGGCCGCCCATCCGGGTCAATTCGCCGGCGAACTCGTTCGGCGCACCGGGTAGCTGCCAGGTCGCCAGGAGCCAACCGAGGTCGAGCAGCGGGTCACCGATCGTGCACATCTCCCAATCGACCACGGCCACTACGTCGGGCCCGTTCCGGGAGAACATCACATTCGACGCATGGAAGTCGCCATGCAGGATGCCCGGTGAATACGACGTGGGTCGGTGCTCGTCGAGCCAGCGCGCGACCTCGGCGACCGACCCGATAGCCGGGCCCGGATATTCCGCGAACGCCGAGTAGGAGTCGAGTTCGGCGAGCCATCGAGGCACCTGACGTTCGAGGAAACCGTCCGGTCGACCGAGATCGCCGAGCCCGACCGCGATGTGGTCGACCGCACCGAGCCTGGCCTGCGCGTCGATGAGGCTGAAGCACATTTCTCGACGCACGGCGACGTCGCTCGCGTGCAGGTCGGGCAGTTCGACCCCGGCATTGAACCCGGCGACCGGTTCCATGAGATAGAAGACCGCGCCACCGAGGACCGACTCGTCGCCACACGCGGCGATCGAACCCGCATGCGGGACATCGGTTTTCGCCAGGGCATCCAGGACGGTGAACTCGCGCCGGATGACATCGTTGCTGCGCGGACGGAGGTGGCGCGGACCGCGACGCAGGATGTAGCCGCGGTCTTCGCGCTCGAATCGGACCATCACGTTCTGGGTCCCGCCGGTCACCGGCTCGACCGACACCAGCGGCCCCGATCCGAGGCCACGGGTATCCATCCAGGTGGTCAGCGCTGTCAGCTCGGTCCACGTGAGAACGGCACCAGCATCGATCGCGTCTTGCTCGGACATGTTTCTCCTCGAACGGGGTCAGGCCTCCTGAGCGCGGAGCTCCGAGGGGATAAGCAGGGCGGCACCGGCTCAGGATGTCTCCGGACAGGTTTCTCACACAGCCCACACCTGCGAGAATTGTGATTAACATAAAGTCTCGGGAAGTGCCGTGTCAACATCCGACAAGCCGCTACAGCGGTTGCACGATTCCAGAACGGGACGTCACTTTGTTGATGAAGCGAAGCCGCTGACGCGGCACCTCGGCCAACACGACTTTCGATGACTCGACCACGCCACCGCGCGTCACGGTGCCTCCGACACCTAATCTGAAATGAAAATGTGTCTGAAAGTGTCTACGAAACCGATGGCGAGTGGCGAGAATTGGCCCCGACGGTTCGACACGATTCAGCACCTGCCGTACCGTCTCGAATCCCCTTCGGCAACAGAGGTATTGGACGATGAACAGGTTGTCGAGATCCGCCGCGGCGACATTGGTTGCCGCCGTCGTCGCGGCCGGGACTGCGGCGGTCGGCATCGCAGGAGCGGAATCGCCTGGCGCGCAGCCCTGCACCCCGTACACCGCAATTTTCGGGCCGGGGACCTGGGAGACCACGCCGGGCGCCGATCCCGAGGTGCCCGTCGGCATGCTCGGACCCGTCGGCGACGGACTGCAACGGCAGTTCGGTCGCGACATCACTATCCTCTACACCCCTTATGCCGCAAGCGCTTTCGACCAGGGTCTGACCTACGCGGAGTCCCTGAGCACCCTGGAATCCCGCTTGGGCCAGATGCTGCGTGGCCTGTGCGGCTCGACGCGGGTCATCCTCGCCGGCTACAGCCAGGGCGCGGACGGCATCGGCGATCTCGCCACCGAGATCGGCAATGGCGACGGTCCCATCGGTGCCGATCGCGTGGTCGGGGTCGGGCTACTGTCGGATCCGCATCGCGACCCGGATACCACACTCTCCCTGGGAAATACGCAGCCCGGTCGCGGCATCGCCGGAACACGGAGCCGGGATTTCGGTGCGTTGACCGAGCGAGTTCGCACCCTGTGTGCCGACGGCGACCTGTACTGCTCCCTCGATGCCGCCACCTCCCCGTTCCTCGCCGTGTTGGGCAGGGTTCTGAGCGGTGATCCCACACCGATCGCGAACCTCGTCCCCGCTACGACCGATCCCAGCAGCCTGATCACTCAAGCCGTCACCATGGGCGCCGGCTGGACAGCCACCGCGGCGAACCTGCCCACCATTCTCGACAACCTCACACGCCTCCCGGAGTTCCTCGCGGCCGGTGACATTCGCGGTGCGCACCGGAGCGCGCGTGCGGTCAACGTGGCCCTTGCCCCGTTGGTTCAGGCCGCCGCGGGTGTAGACCGAGTCCTGGTCGCCCAGGTCATCCGCGCAGCCGCCGCCGTCGACCCCTCTGGTCGGACCGCAGGCCTCAGCGTGATCGCCGACGCTCTCATGGATATCGATTTCCTGAGCATCGCCGACAGTGTCGGCCGAATTCAGGAAATCCTGTGGCGTGCGGTCGAATCCCTCGATCGCAACGACCCACTCGCCGCCGCCGCAGACCTGGCGACCCTGGCCGCCACCGGCGCCGACCTCACCGGCTCAGTACTCGGCCCCCTCGCCGCGAGCATCCGAGCAGACCTCCACGCAACCACCCGAACCCTGCTCAGCATCACCGACCCCGACACCGTCGACGAGCTCGTCCAGCTGGGCCGCCAAGGCGTGGACGTTGCCAACTTCTACGCCTCCGACGCCCATATCGACTACCGCGACGACGTCCAAATCCTCCTGAACTACCTGAGCTCCCAGGTAGTTTCGTAGCCCGTTGTGTCGGCTCGACCTGCATCGAGCCGACACAACGGTTTTCAGATCAGCACGACACTGCATCTCCGACCGAGTTGCCGAGCCGCACTCCCAGAACTCGCGATAATTCGCCGACATTGTTTGCACTGGGTGTCACCACATCACGTTCCCAACGGCTGATCTGGTTTCCGTCCGCGATTCCGATCCAGTCGGCCAACTCCGCCTGGGTGAATCCGGAGGCCATCCTCGCCGCCCGAATAGCTTTGCCGATCGTCGTGGACATGGTCTCCCCTCTCTCTCGATGCCCTCAGCACGGACCCCATCGGTGCGAGTGCCCCGTGGGCGAACACTCGTACTGCTGATGTGGTCTCGCGCAGCCACATTCGAAAGATATCGGTGAATCGGCCTTCGAAGGAGACTGTGACTGCACGGCAGCTGACTGTGCACGCACAAAATTTGCGCGCCGTCGGGCGCACAACTCCCGGCTATTTCGGTGGGTTGTCCGCAGCGGTGGCGCTGCGGCGCCAGTCACGAGGTGTCATGCCGAATGCTTCGCGGAATCGCCGGGCGAAGTGGGCGGCATCGCGGAAACCCACGGCGCCGGCCACCGACGCGATGGACCGGTGCGCGTAGCCGATGTCGATCAACATGTCACGGGCCCGGACCAGGCGTTGTTCGATGATCCACTGCTCGAGGCTGATACCCGACTGCGCGCATACCTTGTACAGGTGCCGCACGGAGATGTTGTTGGCGGCGGCGATACCGGGGATCTTCAAGGTCGAATCGGACAGGTTTGTCCGCACATAACCGAGGATCTGCTCGATCAGCAGTTGCTCAGGTATGGCGGCTCCGTCACCCGGCCCGCGGCCCGCCGCCGAGATCAATAGTGCCCGAACCATTTCCAGACACGACTCACCCACAGAGGCGGCGGCCGGATCAGCTTCGAGCTGGTCGGCGATCCCGACGAGATGCTGGATCTGCGCCGTGACCATCGGGTACAGCGGCGATGCCGCCAGCCGCCCATGAGCCGCGACGACCGTCTCCGCGGAAATGCCGAGGCGCTCCCT
The DNA here is from genome assembly GCF_036142455.1 of Nocardia salmonicida. NCBI lineage: Bacteria > Bacillati > Actinomycetota > Actinomycetes > Mycobacteriales > Nocardiaceae > Nocardia > Nocardia salmonicida. The sequence goes on along the minus strand of NZ_CP108014.1, from coordinate 1,385,721 downwards.
GGACAGCTGCAGGCACAACGTTCCGCCGAGACCGTGCCAGCCGGAGGCGAACGCGGTGGCCAAATCGATCACTTCGCAGGCGCCGGGTTCGATCAGCGTTTGCGCACCGAACTGTTCGTGCTTGCGGACCTGTCCGTTCTGAACGGTAACCGTCAACGTGTCGCTGGGCGTGGCTCGCTCATGGCGACTGGTTCGGCAGACCTGGTGACCGGATACCTCCGAGCGGGTCAGCGCGATCGGACCCAGCATCCAGGCCTGATGTCGGCTGACCACCTCGGCCGGCGAATCCAACATCTGCAGGTTCGCCCCGATTTCGGCTTCCTGCAGGATTGCGGTGACCGCCTCCCGCCGGTCCGCCGGCGTGAAGAAGTCGGAGTCGATCAGCACTGCCATTTGTGATCTCTACTTCGGATTCTCGCCGGCGGTGGAGCCCCTCCCGTCGCCGGCCGCTACGCGTTTCGGGTGGTGGAAATTCAGGCAAAGCGCTTGCGTGGGTTCGTAGTCGGCGATGTTATCGCGCTCCGGCGCGCCCGGAGCCCGATTCGGTAGGGATTGCACACCGACTTCACCGACCCACGATGACGTGTTCCTTTGCCGCGGTAGGCCGTAACGTCAGGATTCGACGTTCGGCGGGTGTCGCCGTCGCAGCCCATTCCGGCCGCAAAGCCGCATAGGTACACACATCGCGCCACCGACCCTGGGTTCGGTAGAGCTGCCGCAACCGCGCCTCCGGCGTCAAGCCCACTCCCGACATCACCGTGTCCATCACCGGATGATCGTGCCGATGCCCCGCCCATACCCGGTGAATCCCGAGCGGCCCGAAGGCGAATGCCGCCAAGAGCCGCCCCGCCTCGATACCACCTGCCCGCAGCGCCCCTTCCGGAACCACGACCAGACCGCCGATCATCGCGTTGCTGCCGAAATCCTCTACCAGCAGACCGATGGTGCCGACCATGGTGTCCTCGCCCGGTGCCGTGATCGCCAGCGTGTACCTGCGCCGCGGACTCTCGCCGCGGGAGCGCAGGGCGGCATCGAACGATGTCGCGGCCTCCCGGACACCCATGCTGTCGGTGCCCATATATCGGGTCAGGCGCGGGTCGGTGAAAATCCGCTGATAGACGCCGAGATCACCGGCACGCAGATCACGCAACCGCAGCCGCGCACCGACGAGTTCCACGTTGCGCAGGTCGATCGTCAACGGACTTCCTCCATCGCCCGCACGCATGCCGGAGTAACCCGTTGACCTACCGCGGGTATGAGCTCGTCGAGGTCGACATAGGTTCGCCCCGACGGGATCAGCTCGCCGAGCAGGATCCGGCGAGCCGTGTCCGCCACCAAGGCGCCGCCGAGCATCACCCCGGAGGCGAGTTGAGGCCAGCTGGACAGGCTCCGGTCGATCTCACCGACAGCGTCGCGCATCGCCGGACTCAGCCGCGGCTCGTCGACCACTGCCAGCAGAAACGACAGCCGCTCGCCCCGGTTCATCCTCGCGACATCGGCGGAGGTCGACCCGCCGGTGCGGCCGTGGAACAGCGGGCGATGGGGTTCGCGATCGAAACGCTCCACATCCAGTAAGCCGCGATCGTTGGTGTCCATCAGTACCGGGACGGCTCGGCGCCGCGCGTACTCACGGACAGCGACTTTCGCCCAGACCGTGTCGCATTCCTCCACCACCAGGTCCAGCGGCCGGGTGCCGCCCACGCCGTCGAAGAACGGTCCGATCGATTCCTCGGTCAACCCGTCCGTGAACACCTCGATGTCGAGGTAGGGGTCGATCTCGAACATCTGACGCGCCGCCAGCACAGCCTTGGAAACCCCGAGATCACCCACCCCGGCCCGCAGCCGGTTCAGATTCGACAGCCCGAGGTTGTCGAAGTCGGCCAATCGGAACGATCCGCCGACCCCTTCCATCGCCAGCGTCACTGCCGCACTGTTGCCCACCGACAGCCCGACCACCCCGATCCGCCGCTCGCGCAGGTCTCGCTGCTGCGCTCGGTCGATCTTGTTGCGATTCCGATCGGTCCGCACCCGCTGGAAACCCTCGCGCGGCAGCACATGTACCAACCGGCCGTTCCACGGATAGAACACCCACGTTCCCCACTGCCACAGCGCAGTCCCACCACAGATCCGACGACGCGCCGCCGCCAGCGAACCCGTCGAATGCGCGACCGCAGGCTCCTCGCAGCGGATCAGTTCGTCGAGCTGATCTTCGATCGTGTCGTGTACGGCACTCACAGAACTCGACGCTGCCAACGCTTCCAGATCACGCAGTCCTTCCGGGCTCGACGCATCGAGCAGCACGGGAAGGAAATGCGATGTTGCAGCGTCGGGCGTGAGTACCTTCGGACGCGGAACCGAGCGATGCCGAACCATGTGTGCACAAACCTCCGACCCTCATGAGATGAACGGTCGCCCGCTCGTCTCTGTCGACCAGGACGCGCAAAGGATACACACAGCACACCTTCAGCAAATCGACCTTCGGTCCAGCGGCATGGCGCGAAAATACCCCAGCCGAAATGGGACTACGACCAATTCGGTCGGCATGAGAGGCGACCGCTCGAGCACCCTTCCGCAGTCTCGCAATAATCCCGCAAGCATCGATTCCAGGACCGGCAGGATCCGTACCAGACCGTGACGGCGGCGATAGGACGAAAGATTCCCCGAGCGGGCCTCACATGCGCGACAGCAGCAATTGCGCCGCTTCGCACGGGTGGGAGTAGGGCCACCAATGTCCCGCATCCACAGCGACGACCTCGACGTCACTGACCCAATCGTGCACAGCGTCAGTGAGATCTGGAGCCAGGAATCGATCCCGGCGTGGGGCCACGATCGTAGTGGGGACGTTGCAGACCGCTGCGGGCCCACCGACAAGCCGTGCGACTACGTTCGCGCGATACAGCGCGATGCCCCGTCGCTGATTCTCCGGTGATAGCGGCGGCGCATCCTCGAAGTACCCGGCAGCCGCGAGCAGTGTGGGGATACGCCGCGAAAGAACGGGAACATGGAAGCCCCAGATATACCAGGAACGCGCGAGCTGCGAAATCACCGATGGCCAGCGGGACAGCACGACAGCGCGGGCCCTCGCCAGCCGACGTAGATGATCCAGGCTCGGCCCGGAGACTGAGGTATACGAGGCGAAGGTCGATGCCGCGCGAGGTGCGGACATCGCCTCCCACATCTGCACAGAACCCCAGTCGTGGGCAAAGACGTGGATCGGAGTTCGTTGGGCCGGAATCGAATCCACCACGGCGAAGACATCTTCGGCCAGTCGCGGCAGGGTGAACGAGCGCAGGGAGTCGGGATCGTCGACCACGGTATCGCCGCCGCCTCGCGTGTCGTAGGCGATGATTCGCACCCGATCGCCGAGAGCATCGATCAACGGCAGGAACAGTCGATGATCATCCGGGTACCCGTGCACGAGCAGCACGGTGTTCTCGGCGTCCGGATTCCCGTATTCGAATACCGCGATCGTGGCGCCATCGGTTCGCACTGTCCACCGTGTCACGCGCTGACGAATTCCTGATTCGCGGCCTCGGCCCGGAGCAGATTCGCGATCACCGTGAGCCGCAGCTCGTCTTGCTCGGGGTCAGGATGGACCACGGCGGCGAGGGCTTCTCCGTCGAGGAGGTAGACCACGCTGAAGATGACGGTATCCAAGCGCTCCGCAGCGATGGTGGCCGCGAACGGCAATGTCCTCGCCAACTGTGCGATCTGCTCGTGGTACTGAATGGTGAACGGAGTCAGCCGTTCCCGGAGCGCGGGGTCGCTGCGAGCGGCGATGAGTAGCTCGTACCACGCCCCGTTGATCGGGGCACGGCATGCCGCTCGCAGCAGTGTGAGGCAGTGGTCGATGGAATCGGTGCCGAGTCGGCTCAGTCCGGCGCGGAATTCGGTGAACTGCCGAGAACGGACTTCTTCTGCTGCTGCGACCAAAAGGTCGAGTCGCGTGGGGAAATGGCGGAACAGCGCCCCGGAGGACACTCCTGCCCGCGCGACAATCTCACTGACTGTCGTTGCGGCATAACCTTTTTCGCACAGCGAATCGATAGTGGCGTCGATCAGATTGCCGATGGTTTCGGTGCGGCGTTGCTGCTGGGTTCGACTCATGTGTTCGCCGTGACGGCGATGGAGTCGTCGGCGCCGGCCCGCAGGTATCGACCGGCACGTTCGGACACGCCGAACCACGGCGCGAACTGCCCCTGTCGATAGGCGATCTTGCCGGCTATCAACGTCGCCGTCACCGCTCGATCATTGCGGTTGACCATGCGGCTGAGGCCGCCGAACTCGGGCATGATCTCCTCGCGATAGGCGGTGACGTCGTCATCGAGGCCCGCGGGATCGATGATCACCACATCGGCACGTCCACCGAGCCGCAGATGCCCGGCGTCGACGCCGTAGAAATCGCCGAGCTCACCGGTGAGCTTGTGCACCGCCTTCTCCACGCTCATGAACGGATTCCGTGCACCTCGCGCACTGTTCACACGATGGAGCAGCCGGATACCGAAGTTGTAGAACGCCATATTGCGCAGATGCGCACCCGCGTCGGAGAATCCGACGGTTACTCCGGGCGCGTTGATCAGTCGGTCCATGGTTCGGGGCCGATAGTTGGCGATGGTGGTGTGCCAGCGCAATGCGCGTCCATGCTCGACCACCAGATCGAGGAAGGCATCGACGACGTGGATATCACGAGATTTCGCGATATCGGCGACCGTCTTGCCCACGAGCGAACCGTCGGGACACTCGGTTATCTGCACATCCGCGAAGTCGCGGTGCCAGACCCGTGAGCTGAACTTCTTTTCGAAGTCGGCGCGGAACCATCGTCGATACGCTTCGTCGGACAGAAGTTCGTTGCGCTCCAATTCGTCGCGTAGGTGCAATGCCGCCCGGCCGGAGCCGAATTCTTCGAACACCACGAGGTCGATGCCGTCGGAGTAGACGTCGAACGGCGTGGGCAGATGCTGCCATCGGAACTGACCTCGGCCCGGGCCGTTGACAGCGGCCGCGATCGGTCCGAATATCTGATGGATCCACGGCGACGCCTTGGGGTCGGCCGCGGCCAACAACGACACCTTCAACGACTTGCGTCCGAGACCTGTTGCGGCACCGAGGAAGAAGATCATGTCGTATTTGGTGTTGAGATTCGGGATGCTCTGCAACAGTCGTCCTCGCTTGCGCAGGATCTTGTGCAACCGACGGAACTCGCTCCATCTGGCGTAAGCCGACGGCAGCGACCTCGAACGATATCGATCACCGTCCAGCTTGTCCCATGGATTGGTCATCGTCGACATACCGAGCATTCCCGCGTCCAGGGCTTCGCTCAATGCCTCGGCCATCGCCCGAGATTCCGCACCGGTGGGCTTCTGGCGACGATCGGTCGACCGATCGAGTCCCATGACATGCGCCCGCAAGTCGGAGTGCCCCACGAGCAAGGCGACATTCGGTCCCAGCGGCAGACGCTCGAGGGATTCGATGTACTCCTGCGGCCCGGACCATGTTTTCGCGGTATCGACAGCTTTGAGGACGTGATCTCGCGGCAACGCCTCCACGCGTGAGAACAGATCGGCGATGTCCACGGCGGTGCTGTAGATGGTCGACAGCGAGCAGTTGCCGAGCATGACTGTGGTAACACCGTGTCGGACAGACTCTTTGAGCCCGGGGCTGACGAGAACCTCGGCGTCGTAATGGGTGTGGACGTCCACGAAGCCGGGCATCACCCACTGGCCTGTCGCATCGATCACTTCCCCGGCAGCGGAGGAATCGAGCGGTTCCGCGGAGAGGGCACAGACGACACCGTCGCGAATCCCCACGTGGCGCACAACGCCGGGGCTGCCACTCCCGTCGTACACCGTGCCACCGCTGATGATCACGTCGAAGAGGTGAGCGTTCATGTGACCTCCGTCATAGATTCCCTGCACGCTAACTTAGATAGCGAGCACTCGCAACCTTTTGGGTTCGCCGTGATCAGGCCATCGTCGTCTTGCTACCGTGGTGCGACAGTTGTCGTACGCGAGCGAGGTTGCCCGATTGTTCTTCCGAGCTTTTCACCCGGCCACGCAGTCCCCTGACCGCGTCGTCCTCGAATGCTTCGGAGAGTGCCATGCCAACCCAGATCACCGCGCTCGCGGTCAGTAAGTCGTTCGACGGCGATCCCGTTCTCACGGATGTGACATGTTCGCTCGACGTCGGCGAGCGCACCGGGATCATCGGCGAAAACGGCTCCGGCAAGACCACCCTGCTGCGGTTGTTCGCCGGGCGGGTGCAGCCCGACAGCGGCGAGATCATCGTTCACGCCGAGGGTGGCGTCGGCTACCTCGCGCAAGACGAGCAGCTCCCCCAGCACCTCACTGTGCAGCAGCTCATCGACCGAGCCCTCACCGAGCTCCGAGCGGTCGAAGCCCAGATGCGCCGCCTCGAGATCGCGATGGCCGACGGCGACGAGTCCGGAATCGACGAATACGGTGATCTGACACTACTTTTCGAACTTCACGGCGGTTATGACGCCGACGCGCGAGTGGAACAGGCTTTCCACGGACTGGGATTGAGCCTGGTAGATCGCGACCGCACGATCGGCGAGCTCTCGGGCGGCGAGCAGGTCCGACTGCGCCTGGCCGCGGTGCTGGCGGCCGCTCCGGAACTGCTGTTGCTGGACGAACCGACCAACCACCTCGACGACGTCGCCCTGACCTGGCTCGAAGACCACCTGATCGCCCGGCGCGGCACGACGGTGGCGGTTTCCCATGACCGGGCGTTCCTCGAACGGGTGACAACCAGCCTGCTGGAGGTCGACGCGGACCGGCAGCGCGTCGTCCGCTACAGCGACGGTTACCCAGGATTCCTGGCGGAAAAGGCTGCCGAGCGAGCGCGATGGGAGCAGGCGCACGCGCAATGGCTGGCCGATACCGCACGATTCCGTGAGGCCGTCGACACCACCGCCCGCAGGGTCGCACCGGGTCGGGCGATGGCCGACAACAACAAGATGGCCTACGGCCGAGCGGGTGGTCGGGTGCAGCAATCAGTGGCCAGCCGGGTCCGCAACGCGCAGGAACGGCTGCGCCGCCTGCTCGCCAACCCGGTGCCGGCACCGCCGCAACCCCTTCGATTCGCTCCCACCCTGGCGACCGCAGGCGGAGAGGGGACCGGGCTCGAGGCCACCGACATCTCCGTCGCGGGCAGACTCGCCCCGATCAGCGTGACGCTCGCCGCGGGCGACCGCCTGCTGATCACCGGCCCGAACGGCGCGGGCAAGACCACCCTGCTACGCGTGCTGGCCGGTCAACTCGCACCCGACACCGGCACCGTCGCCCGGACCGGCAAGATCGGCTACCTCGCACAGGAACCACCGCCGGCCGTCCGCGGACGCATGATGTTCGTCGCCTTCGCGCGTGATCGCCCGGGTGACCCAGAATTCCACGGCAACCAACTGCTCTCACTCGGCCTGTTCGACGTCTCCCAGTTCACGACGCGTGTCGAGGACCTGTCCACCGGCCAGCGCCAGCGCCTCGCCTTGGCGCGCTTGGTCACCGAACCCGTCGACGTGCTGCTCCTCGACGAGCCGACCAACCACCTGTCGCCAGGTCTGGTCGAGGAGTTGGAAACCGCGCTCGCCCATTTCCCGGGAGCCATCGTGGTCGTCAGCCACGACCGGCGACTACGCAGCCGCTGGGAAGGCACCCACCTCGCCTTACAGGCAACAACAGCCCGGACCACAGTCCCCGATTCCGGCGTCGACGACGAACGACGTGCCGGACTACGAGGTGGTGCAGGTATTCGGTGACGCCGCCGGCCCGGTGCCGCTGCGACGTTCTCTAGGCGATGCTGAAAACTGAGCAGTCCTACCGAATTCCGGAGCCGGTTCCCGCTGGAGGATCGGTGCGCACGAGGTCATAAACATAGGATCGTTCGCCCTTGCGGCTCACCCACACGCCCTCGGGAGGAAGCTCGCCTTGCCCGGGTTCGTCGAACGGGCGACTCGATACCTCATCGGCCGCGTTGCACACCACCCAACCGAAGTCGGGCAGTCGGCGACACCAAATGTCGAGGTCGACCCGCCTATACGACGGGAACCCGTATGTGTCTCCCTCGCGGACGAACTCATAAGTCAACCCATCGACGCGTCGCACGAACTTCACACCAGACATTCCGCCATCTTGGCCGACCTCTTCGTCACGTCGATCAGCGCGGCACGGGAACAGGCAGCGGCGATTCACTAGCCGCCCGGTCTCCGCCGCGATGTGCTTGCGCTGCGCCGAATTCGCTGCGTGCGCAGATGCCGGTTCCGACCGGCTCGAGCGCCGAATCACTGCCGTGCGAAAAGTAGGGTGTGCCCAACTCGATGCGCTCAGGAGGTTCCGCCGTGGCGGTGCACACGCTCACCCTCAATGTGGCTACGGCCGACGGCAAGGCCGATGCCTTCCTCGCCTACCCCGACGACAACGCTCCCCACCCCGCGGTTCTGGTGTTCTCCGACGCGTTCGGGCTGCGGCCGGTGGTCCGCCGTGACGCCGAACGCCTCGCGGCCCTCGGCTTCACCGTGCTCGTTCCGAATGTGTTCTACCGCAACGGTTCCGCACCGGTAATCGAGCTTCCCGACTTCATCGGGGCCGACCGACGCGGCGAGATCTTCGGCGCACTACGCCCGCTGCTGACCGCATTGACACCCGAACTCGTTGTCGCGGACGCCGAGGCGTATCTGTCGTGGCTGGCCGATTCCCCCTTGACCACCGGCAATCCGGTGGGCCTGTCCGGATACTGCATGGGCGTGCGCAACGCACTGCACACCGCCGCCGCCTACCCCGACCGCGTAGCCGCGGTAGCCGGCTTCCACGGCGGCAGACTGGCCACCGAGGACCCCACCAGTCCGCACACCGTGGTCGACCGAATCTCCGCTGAGGTCTACCTCGCGCACGCCGACGCGGACCCCGGACTCCCACCGGAACAGATCGACCGACTCGACGCCGCCTTCACCGCCTCGGGCACCACCTTCCGGACCGAGGTGTATCCCGGCGCCCACCACGGCTTCACCCAATCCGACACCGCCGTCTACAACGCCGAGGCAGACGCCCGGCACTGGACCGAATTGACTGATTTGTTCACGCGCGTCCTGCGCTGAACCTCTTTCGAAGACGCTTGACGAGCGTGGCCAACGGCTCCGGCGAAGTTGGCGGGTCGAGCGTCAGGCGCATCGACCGACATCCGAGAGAAGCTCTTAGGACAGCGAACCATCGGTGACAATCATGGCGGCTGCGAGGAAGATCGACAGAGGACCAACTGGTCGCAACCAAGACGCGCTGGAGCGTGACGTCACTAGAGCCCACTCTGGCTGGATCACGAGGCTCTCCAGGGAGGTCGCGGTGACAGATGGCGTCGCGTCAGCCGAGACGTCCGTTCGGGTGGAGCGCTGCGACGTCTGCATCGTCGGAGCCGGCATCGCCGGAATCAATGCCCTGTTCGTCGCCAGTCGATACCTGTCTCGCTCGCAGAAGATCATCCTGGTCGATCGCCGCGATCGTTCCGGCGGTATGTGGGTCGACACCTATGCCTACGTTCGGCTGCACCAGCCACATGGCCTGTTCACCGCCGGAAACATCAAGTGGACGCTTGGCCGGGATCGCTCCTACCTGGCGACCAAGGACGAGGTGCTCGCCCACTTCGAACACTGCCTCGAGATTGTCAGACAACGAGTTCAGGTGGAGGAGTACTTCGGCTGGGAGTTGGATTCGCAGGAGGAGTCCGCCGGGATTGTTCGCCTCACCTGCAAGTCCTCGGATGGCCGGCTCATGGTTGTCGAGGCGAAGCGACTGATCAAAGCCATCGGATTCGGGATTGTGCCCAACGACCCGCTCGAGATTTCCAGCGCACGCATCGTGTCGGTGTCACCCGACTTCTGCGATATGCGGAGGGACGAGATGCGGGCGAGCGACGCCCCCGTGTGGATCGTGGGCGGGGGGAAGACCGCGATGGACACCGCTCACACGCTGATCACGGAGTACCCCGGTCGGGAAGTGAACCTCGTGGCAGGTTCAGGCACGTTCTTTTCCGACCGTGACCGCTTGTTCCCTGTCGGCGGCCGACGGTGGTGGGGCGGCGCGCTGGCATCCGGCGTTTTCCGGGAGTTGGGTCGGCGCTTCGACGGGACCAACGAGACCGATGTCGCGACCTGGTTTCGCACGACCTACGGCACGTGGTTGACCCCCACCACAGCCAACTACCTGCTGGGCTTGCTGTCGGAATCGGAGAACAAGACGATTGCCGACGGCCTGAACGAGGTGATCATGGATCACGTCGTCGATGCCGTCGACCGCGACGGCGATGTCGACTTGGTGTTCCGCAGCGGATCGGCGAAGAAGATTCAACCGGGCAGCTGGATAGTGAACTGCACCGGATATCTGCTGCGCGGCGACCCACCACCGCCCTACGAGCCCTACGTTTCCGACAGCGGTGCGGTCGTCTCGGTGCAGCCGCGCTCCGCGACATTCCATCTGACGTCCTACATGGGTTACTTCCTGACCCACCTACTGTTCTTGGACAAGCTCAGGGACGTCCCGCTGTACGAACTCGACGCACTGGACCTGCGGACGAAGTCGAGTGCGGCACTTCCGTATGTGCTCGGCTCCCTGGCCATGCACAACCTCAGCCTCGTCGTCGACAGCGTCCCGAACACAGTGTTCCTCGATTGTGGATTCGATCTCGATCGCTGGTACCCGCTGCCGCGCCGCATGATCGGAACGACGCGGTTCATGCTCACCCACCGCCGCGGACGCGAGCACCTCCGGCAAACCCTGGACACTGTGCGCACACGATTCGATGTACGCTGCGGTCCGATCCCGGTGTAGCTCGAAGAATTTCAGCCTGTGGACCAGTCCACGATGATGCGCGAAACAACGCCGACAGGAAGGCGGACATGATGGGGATCGACGATCCGAGTGTCAAGGAACTCGCTGTCAACGAGTGCTGGGCGTTACTCCGCGACGGGGAGGTAGGTCGCCTCGCGGTGTGGGTGGAGGACCATCCGGACATTTTCCCCCTCAATTACGCGGTCGATCACGGAACCATTGTGTTTCGATCCGCGCGGGGTACCAAGATGTCCGCCGCCTTGTCGGACGCACCCGTCGCGCTGGAAGTCGACGGCTACATTTCTGGGTCTCACGAAGCCTGGAGCGTGGTAGTCAAAGGTCGTGCCGAAGGGATCCGTGAGATCGGCGAGGTGATGGATACCGTAGATCTCCCCCTCTTTCCGTGGCAGGCCGGGGCGAAGGACTTCTTCATTCGACTCGTACCCACCGTGGTGACCGGTCGCCGGTTTCCCGTTGTGGACCCGACTGCGTGGCAGACTCCCTTCTCGAATGTGCGACAGTCGCCTTCGGAGTAGGGCACCGTTTGCCGTGGTAGCGCGCCGACCGCGCCCTACGGACTGCTAGCGCGGGGTGGGGCGGGCAGACAACGCTGGATCACGTTCGGCGTCATCGCTGACGAGCAGAGCACCCACAGTGTTCCAGTAGTCGGCATTCGCCGCGTTCAGCAGGCCGAAACGGTTGTCCGACAGTCGGAACACGGACCCGTCCGGCCGACGCGACAGGCCACCTGCCTCGGTGAGCAGCAGCGCACCGGGTGCATGGTCCCACGGCAGGGTCCGGTGGAACAGCGAGAAGTCCAGTACGCCGTCCAGCTGACGCGAATAGTCGATACCCGCGCACGAGCTCCCCGGCCCTAGAGATGCGAACCCCTCCGCCGCCGCCGCCAAACGCGTTCGCGCCGCCGGATCGAGGAACCTGGTCGGTGCGACGCCACGCAGTCGGGCCGCATCGATCCGCGCCGGGCTCAGCTGGATCCGGCGCCCACCCTCGAACGCACCCGAGCCACGCTCGGCGACATAGGCGAGTCCCGATTCCGGCAACACGATCCAGGCCGCGACGGTCTCGCCCGCGCGCACCAACGCCGCCATCACCGCGTACTCGGGACTGCTCGCGATGAAGTTCGCGGTGCCGTCCAGCGGATCGACCAGCCACACGCTGGGCTCGGTACTCAATGCCGAGAGCAGGGCAGGATTCTCGGCCACCGCCTCCTCACCCACCACCGGAATGTCCAGGATCTGTCGCAGACCCGCAGTGATCAGATTTTCAGCCTCCCGATCGGCGACCGTGACCATCTCACCGGGTGCCTTCTCGACCACGTCTGCCTCGGCCAGGCTGCGGAACCGAGGACGAACGGCCGTCTCGGCGGCTTCGAACAGTACCCGGGTCACCGCATCGATCACGCCGGTGAGCTTAGTCGACATCGGTTGCCGCCGAGTCGACGTGCGGATCACCTCTGGTACGCGGAACTGGGCTCTTATCTTGCGCAGGCTAGATTCCGGGCGAAGGATCAATCTCAAATCTGTTGAGCAAAAACAGGAATGGTGCAACGATTTTGACTACTGGGCCAGAACATCGAGGCAGCGTCACCGAGTTGGCTGCGCCTCCAACGCATCGAACACGCAGGAAATCACGGCGTTGTGTACGTCGTTCCATCACCATCTGAACGATCAGAACTGGGAGAGCCTGGCCGACCTTTTCACCGAACACAGAGTTCCCGACTGCGGCGAGTACGGCCGATCGCAAGGCGGGAAGACGATCATCGACTACTGCTCGATACTGCTCGACAAAATCGTCGATATCATTCTGAACACTAACGACCGAAGTGGAGGAGCGCACCCATGACTGCCGAAGACTGGCGGCACAACGGTATCCGCGTGATCAAGGCGGATCAGCTCGATCCGAACACCGCGCAGACACCCGGAATGGAGCGGGCGGCCGCGATCGATTTCGCCCGTGTCGGCGCGCAGAAGATCTGGGCCGGAACCGTCACGATTCATCCGGACGCCAAGACCGGCGCACACCACCACGGCGCACTCGAGAGTGTCATCTACGTGATCCGCGGCCGCGCCCGGATGCGCTGGGGCGAGCAGCTGGAATTCGTCGCGGAGGCCGGGCCGGGCGACTTCATCTTCGTGCCACCGTATGTCCCGCACCAGGAGATCAACGCCAGCACCCACGAACCCCTGGAATGCGTACTGGTGCGCAGCGACAGCGAAGCCGTGGTCGTCAATCTCGAGATCGAGCCGATCGAGAAGCCCGAAGCCGTGCATTGGATCGACCCCATCCACCACCAGCCGTAGCCCTCACCTGCGACCACTCGGCGCGGGTTCCACTTGTCCGGACCCGCCATCGAGAGGTGAGCCGAGGTAGGGGTCGGCTAGGGGTGGCGACGGCATCGGCTGTCGCCTGTGATGTCCGTATCACGTTGGTAGGCAACGTATTCGCGATACGGAGAGCTGGATTGTCCGAGATTTACTCGACCGAACCGAATCCCGACCGTAGCGGTATGAGTCGACGTCGTATGCTCGCGGTCACCGCCGCGGTGATCGGCTTCGACATCGTGGCCGGCCAGTGGATCACCCACGGCACCGCCGCGGCGCAATCCCCGTTCGACAATGTGCCGGAGCTGGACGGCGAACTTCTCCTGGACAACGGCGCTCGCGCCAGTATGTCCACCGACCGCGGCCAGATCGTCACCAGGATACCCGCGGCCGTCCTGCGTCCCGGCTCGGCCACAGACATCCAGAAGATGATCCAGTTCTGCTGTCAGCGGGGGATCCCGGTGAGCGCGCGCGGTGACGGCCACGCCACCCACGGCCAGTCCCTGACCGACGGGCTCGCGATCGAGACCCGTTCGTTGACCGCGATTCACGAGATGTCCGACGACCACGTCGTCGTGGATCCGGGGATCTTCTGGGGCGACCTGGCCGTCGCGACGTACAACGCGCGTCGACGCACGCCGCCGGTGATCACCACGATCACCAAATTGACTGTGGGTGGCACCCTCTCGGTCGGCGGCGCGGGCGCCAACGTCCATTTCGGGCTGCAGACCGACAACGTGCTCGAGCTCGACATCGTCGACGGCACCGGCACCCTGCGCACCTGTTCCGCGACCCGGAACCGGGATCTGTTCGAGGCGGTGCTGGGCGGTCTTGGTCAGTTCGGCGTGATCGTTCGCGCCACCATCCCGCTGATCCCCGCGCCGACGCGGGTGCGGGAGTGGCGATTCAACTACATCTCCAACGCCGATCATGTCACCGACACCCGCCTGTTCACCCTGCGCGGTGAGCTCGACGAGGTGCACTCGGAATGGCTGCCGGGGTCCACCGGCCCGGTGCGGCTGGTGACGGTCGCGAAGTACTTCGAACCCGGTGCCGAACCCGATGGCGGACATTATCTGCGCGGCGGGACCATCCCCGGTGTGCTGGCGATCCAGGAGGACTACGACTGGTTGCCGTATCTGCTCCGCAGCGACGCCCTGGTCGATCCATTCTCGAACCTCGGCTACGACCAACTGCTCAAGCCCTGGTTCGACGTGATGCTGCCCGACTCGGTCGCCGCGGAATTCCTCGCCGCGGAATTTCCCGAATGGACGCCCGAGATCATGGGTCTCGGCGTGATCGACCTGAAAACGGTGCGGCGATCCCGGGTGTCCAACCCGATGTTCCGGCTGCCCGACCCGGACGGCAGCGATATCTACCACACGCTGAGCGTGCTGCGGACCTCGCTGCATCCGGGCCCCGACCCCGCCTACGTCGAGTACTGGCTGACCCGCAATCGCCAGATGTACGAGCGGGCACGCGCACTCGGCGGCGTCCGATACGCGGCCGACTCCCAAGACTTCACCACGGCGGACTGGGCGGCCGAATACGGCGACCGCTGGCCCGAACTGGTCGCCCGCAAGCGTCGTTACGATCCCGAGTCGATCCTCGGTATCGGCGTCGACATGTTCGCCGGCGCCTAACGGCGGGAAGTAGTTGTCGCGAGCGGAACCTGGAGTATTGCTGAACGGACGCTTACTGCATTCACATCGCTGGTGGCCGCGGGTGGTGCCGAGGTTTCTCAGTCTGCGACGACGGGGTGGTGGCCGCTGAGACGGTCGGCGATCGTGCGCATGATCTGGCCGCCGTGCTCGGCGAGGTAGAAGTGGCCGCCGCGGTAGACGTCAAGGGTGAACGGTGCGGTGGTGTGGTCGGCCCACGCCCGCGCCTCATCCTCGGTCACCATCGGGTCCGCGTCCCCGATCATCGCGTGGATCGGAGAGGTCAGTGCGGGACCGGGGCGGAAATCGTAAGTCTCGGCGGCCTTGTAGTCGCTACGGAGGGCGGGTAGCGCCATGGCCAGCACCTCGGGGTCGTCGAGGATCTGATCGTCGGTCCCGCTGAGCGAGCGGACCTCGGCGACGATTCCGGCCGCTGACGCGAGATGAACGGTGCAGCCGAACCGATGCCGAGAGGGCGCCGGCCGCCCTGAGACGAACGTCACACGCGGAATCATGTCCGCCGCATGGAAGCGACGGGCCAGCTCGAAGGCGAGGGTCGCGCCCAAACTGTGTCCGAACAAGGCGAAATCGTCTGCGACGTTGCGCTGTAGCACCGGAAAGATCTGGTCAGCGAGGTCGTCGACGGTCTCGAGGCCGGGCTCGCGGAGGCGGTCCTGGCGGCCGGGATATTGGATAGCCATGACCTCGTGCCGCGGCGCCAACGCGCGGGCCATCGGGAGGTAGTAGGGCGCACTGCCGCCCGCGTGCGGCAGACAGATCAGTTGTGGCGCACCACAATCAGCCTCCCGGTAGCGACGAATCCACAAACTGTCGATACTTCGTGTACCTGCCATAGTCAGCGCGTCCGTATGTCGTGGTCGATGTAGCTGAACCATCACGATAGAACGCAGGCGCCTCACATGCCCGCCGGAGCGGCGTGAATCACACCTCGGCCGATCCCGGGAAGTGTTGGGAGACAAGACCTTTCACAATATGGTTACTTTCGCTCACATACCACCGCCGCCGGATCCTCCGTTAACAAAAGCCCTCGGGTCCCGCTATCGTCATCCAAGGGACGATGTTGTCCACGATGGTTCGAGATCGATTTTCGTGAGCAAGGCTCACGAACAGCTATCGGGGGTCGCCACGTTGAGCGTTATCGGAAGCAATGCAGGGTCGACATCGAAAGACCCAGGGGAAAGTTCGGTGCAGTGGCCGCGACCAGCGGCAGCCGTATTGGCAGAACTACGAAAAGGCGGACCGCGACAATTTCAAGTCGCCCAGTTACTCGCAGTACTCGACGAGGCTGTCTCATTGCCGATCCTGGCTCAGATCCTCGCCATCGACATCGAGTCGCTACACGCGGTCATCGGTGAGCTGACCGACGCGAAACTCATTGCCTACACCGAGTTTCGGCGCCGCGATCTGCGCGAAGCGGTGCTCCGTGAGACACCGTTGTCGACACGGAAGCGGCTACGCCACCGAGCGGCGGAGGTGCTGCACGATCGCGAAGCGCCGGATGCGCGGGTCGCCGACCAGTTACTGGGCGCCGACGACATCCGATTCCCCTGGGCCGTACCGGTTCTGCGTCGAGCGGCCGCGGCCGCCATCGCCGAGGACCAAGTCTCCAAGGCGATCGACTACCTCGAGCTCGCCTGGCGGCTGACCCGCGACGGGAGCGAGGGCGCGGTAATCCTGCTGATCATCGCGGTCGTACGCTGGCGGCTGAATCCGTCTACGGCGAACCGCAGCTTCGCGCGGCTTGTCACCGCACTGCGTAACGGGGCGATCCCGGTGCAGTGTCTCCCGACAACCGCGCGCTATCTGCTCTGGCACGGCCGACTCGGTGAAGCCCGCATCGCTCTGCGGATGCTCGACGACGCGGCCTCCGCAGGTGAGGAATCCGGCGTCGCGGCGCGCGGCGCCATGCAGGAATGGCTGTCGTGCAACTATCCGGGGTTGCTCGAGATCCGCGACAACCACTCTGCGGATTCGCCCGCGGTTCTGCTGCGCGCGCAGTTCCAGGAAGACTCCGCGCTGTTCCCGCAGCAGGGTTGGGCCGAACCCGACGAGGAAGCGGCTCGGCTGCTGCTCGATGTCTTCGCGAACGGCGCGTCCGACTCCATCGTCGCGCGGGCGGAGCGGCTGATCCGCGAACACCGGCTCGACGACACGACATTGGGCGCGTTGCTGATGGCCCTGGATGCGCTGATCTACATCGATCGGCTCGATGTGGCCGGGTATTGGTGCGAGGCGTTGATGCTGGAGGCGACCGCGCGGCGGGCACCTGCCTGGCGTTCCATCTTCGCGATCTGGCGGTCGGCGATCCTGCTGCGAGAAGGCAAGCTGGAGGCGACGATCGCGCTCGGCGACGGCGCGCTGGTTCGGGTGCGCGACGAGAACCTGGGCAACTATGTCGGCCTGGCAGTGGCCGCACTGGTCTCCGCGTTGACCGCGGCGGGCCGCTATCAGGAAGCGGCAGGCTACCTCGACATCGAACTACCGGAGACCGTCCTGAACTCACGGGTCGCGCTGCCGTGGCTGCGCGCGCGCGGCCAGTACATGCTGGCCACGAACAACTACGAACAGGCCTACGCGGACTTCGCGGCCTGCGGCAGTCGGATGCAGCGATGGAACATGGACATCCCCGGTCTGATGGCCTGGCGTAACGACCTGGCCATGGTCTCGCTGGCACAGGGCGACCGCCATGGCGCCCACTATTGGGCGCTGGCGCACTTGACGCACCTCGGGTCCGTCACCAAGCATTCGAGCGGCGGGGTGTCGCTGCGGCTGATCGCCGCCACCGACCTGTGCGAACGGCACCTGGAATTGCGACGCCTCTCCGTCGATCTCGCGTCGGCGGGCAACGACACCTTCGAACTGGCGACGGCGCTGGCCGATCTCGCGCAGACCTATCGCTCGCTCGGCGAGCGTGACCGGGCGCGGGCCGCGACGCGACGCGCACAGCTCCTGGCCGAGCAGTGCGGCGCCGAACCCCTGCAACGTCGATTGGCCGGAACGACAAACGGCCCGGGTCCGCTCCTCGAGACCGAACGAACGGACCGGACCACCGAGACGCTCAGCCCGGCCGAACTCAAGGTCGCCAGGCTGGTCGCGACAGGCAGCCGCAACCGCGACGTGGCGCGCGAGCTGCACATCACGCAGAGCACAGTCGAACAACACCTGACCCGGATCTACCGCAAAGTCGGAGTGCATCGACGCGCCGATCTGATGATGGTGCTGGGTGATCCGGCGCAGTGGACGATCGAATCGGAAGCCAGCTAGGACCTGTAACAAGCCCATTAGGGGACGCATAGGGGTTTGCACGCATCACCGATGACGCGACAGTGAGGTCATGCGCACAATCTCCGGTGCCGGCTCGACAAACCGGTCCCCCCGCCGTCGATCCCCCGGTCAGCGACGGCCACGAGTCGGGCACATCGAGTTCCTGAACTGGCTGCCGATCCTCTGGGGGCTCGCTCGCACAGGCAATCTCATCGATCTGGATCTAGTCCGCGACACGCCGGAGAACCTCAGCGACGCACTGGTCGCCGACGATCTCGACATGGGTCCCATCAGCCTGATGGAGTTCCTGAGTCACTCCGACCAACTCGTGATGTTGCCCGACATCGCGATCGGCTGCGACGGCCCGGTCATGTCCTGTCTGATCGTGAGCAAGATTCCGCTCGATCAGCTCGACGGCGAACGCGTCGCGCTCACCTCCACCAGCAGGACCTCGGTGCGGCTGACGAAACTACTCCTCTCGGAACATATCGGGGTCCAGCCCGAGTATTTCGTGAGTCCGCCGAACCTGGAAACAATGCTGGCGCAGGC
The DNA here is from genome assembly GCF_036142455.1 of Nocardia salmonicida. Lineage (NCBI taxonomy): Bacteria > Bacillati > Actinomycetota > Actinomycetes > Mycobacteriales > Nocardiaceae > Nocardia > Nocardia salmonicida. The sequence goes on along the minus strand of NZ_CP108014.1, from coordinate 1,367,052 downwards.
GCCCGCGGCGGTGCTGATCGGTGACATGGCCTTGCGCGCCGCGCTGTTCGACGCTCCCGCCGCGGGACTGCTGGTGCACGACCTCGGGCAGATGTGGCGGGACTGGACCGGACTGCCCTTCGTGTTCGCGGTGATCGCGGCCCGGCGCGACTTCGTCGAGCGGGAACCAGAAACCGTGCGCCGCGTCCACGCCGACCTGCTCGCCGCCCGCGACATCGCCATGTCAGAGATGGACGAGCTCTGTGAACGCCTGGCTCACTGGGAGGAGTTCGACGCCTCCACCCTGCGCCGGTACTACACCGACGCACTCGACTTCGGACTCGGCCCACGACACCTCGCCGGCATCGCCGAGTTCGCGGCGCGGGTGGGCGGCCCCGCGGCGGGCTTTCCGGTGGATGTTTTTACGACGCTGCTCGATTCGGCCTGAGCCGAGACCGACGAAGGAGATAGTGATGCCATTTCACGGATCACCGTTCAGCAGCGATCTGAGTCCGGCCGCGCGCGTCGACGAGCTGGCCAGGAATCGTGGCAAACAGGTCGCGGTGGTGTACGAGGGCGCTACCTACAGCTATGCCGTGGTCGCGGCACAGTCCAGGCGATTGGCCGCCACGCTGTCGGACGGCGGTGCGATGGAAGGCGAGCGGATCGGCTATCTCGGCGGCAATAGCCTCGCCTTTCTGACCACCTTCCTGGCCGCGGCTCGGATCGGTGCGGTTTTCGTGCCGGTGAACTCGCGGCTGACATCGCCGGAGCTCGCGCTGATTCTCGATGACTGCGCCCCACATGCGCTGATCGTGGAGCCCGGCCATCGCCAGATCGTGGCCGAAGCACTGGCCGAGACAGATAACGACCGGGTGCGGCTGCTGTGGGCGCCCGGCGATCCGGTTCTCGACGGACCGGCCACTTCCCCCGCCTTCGCCGACCGCACACCCTCCGAGGAGTTCGCCGACGACCGGTCGACCCCACTGCGCTGCGACGCGGACCGGGTCGCGATGCTCACCTACACCTCGGGCACCACCGGCCGCCCCAAGGGCGTGGAACTCACCCACGGCAACCTCTGGTGGAACGGCGTGAACCTGGACATGGTCGCACCCGCGATGCCTGGGGACATCACCTTGGTGGTGGCACCGCTGTTCCACACCGCGCCGTTCGGCTGCTTCACCCTGCGCACCCTGTTGCGCGGCGGAACGGTGGTGCTGCGCCGCGACTTCGAGCCGACGCATCTGCTGGCAGACCTCGTCGACTACCGGGTCAACACGGTGTTCGCGGTACCCGCGATGTTCGCGGCGGCGGCCGCGGTACCCGAATTCGCCGACGCCGACCTGTCGGCGCTGCGCACCGCTGTCACCGCAGGAGCCCCGGCACACGCCGAACTCATCGGCCGCTACCTCGACCGCGGCGTGACCCTGCAACAGGCATACGGCCTGACCGAGACCTTGTTCGCGACCTGTCTGCCCGCCCAGCAGGCAGCGACGGCGCCTGCCTCGGCAGGACTGCCGTTGCCCTACACCGAGATCCGGGTGATCGACCCGACGAGCCGAAATGTTCTCGACGAGCCGGGCGCCCGCGGCGAGGTGTGCCTGCGCGGTCCGACCGTGGCAGGGGGCTACCGCAACAACGATGTCGCCACCGCCGCCTCGTTCGACGCGGATGGCTGGTTCCACACCGGTGACGTGGGTTATCTCGACGACGACGGCTGCCTCTACCTCGTCGACCGGCTCAAGGACATGATCATCGTGGGCGGGGACAACGTGTACTCCGCCGAAGTCGAGCAGGTGCTCGCCCGCTTCCCCGGCATCGTCGATGTGGCGGTGGTCGGCGTGCCCGACCCGCACGAGGGCGAGAGTGTCGTCGCGATCGTGCTGTGCCAGAAAGGGATCGAGCCGAGCTTGGTCGAACTGCGCCGCTTCGCCCGGACCGAGCTGGCCCGGTACAAACTGCCGACCCGCGTGGTGCACGCCGAAAAGATCCCCCGCAACGCGATGGGCAAGATCGACAAGGTCGATATTCGCGCCGTGCTCGCCGATGGCGACGAACACCGCTTCAGCGAAGCGGCAGCGGGCGGGCCCGCGCGAACAGCCGGCACCGCATCGGAGCCGCGCGCGGGCGGATTGCGAACCCTGGCTTCCCTGCCGCCCGACGAGCAGCGCCGTGCGGTCTTCGACCTGGTGACCGCGAGCATCGCCCGCACCATGCACGGCGCGCCCGCCACGCTCACGCCACACGACCGCTTCGACGACCTCGGGTTGAGTTCACTCGCGGCGGTCGAGCTGAGCCGTGGGCTCGGCGTCGCGCTGGGTCGGCGTCTGCCGACCACCGTGGTCTTCGACCACGCGACGGTCGGCGCCCTGGTGAAGCACCTGCAGACCCAACTGGCCGCCGAAGTCCGCCGCTTCCCCGCCCTCGAGCACCTGACCGAGTTCGAGCGGGTGGTCCGGCAGGACCCGCCGAGTGACGCGCTGCGCACCGAACTTCGCACCCGGCTGCGTAGTTCGCTCAATCGTCTCGCGACGACCGAAGCCACGATGACCCGACCAGACCCCGTAGCCGAAGCATCCGATTCCGAATTGTTCACCCTGCTCGACGCTGAACTCGGATCGGTCTGAGTACCCGATCCCGGCCTGAGAGGTACCTGTCGATGACCGACGAGACAACGCTGCGGCACTATCTGCGGCGCACTGCCAGCGCACTACTGCAGACCAGAAACGACCTGCACCGGTTGGAAGCCGCACGCAGCGAACCGATCGCCGTCGTCGGCATCGGCTGCCGCTATCCCGGTGGCATCCACTCGCCGGACGACCTGTGGGACTTGGTGAACTCCGGCGCCGATGTGGTGTCGGATTTCCCCGATGACCGCGGCTGGCGACTGGATTCGCTGTTCGACGACGATCCCGATCATCCCGGCACCGTCTATGCCCGCACCGGCGGATTCCTCGACGACGCGCTTGATTTCGACGCCGACTTCTTCGGCATCGCACCCCGCGAGGCACTGGCGATGGATCCGCAGCAACGGCTGCTGCTCGAGGTGTCGTGGGAAGCGCTCGAACACGCGGGCCTCGACCCGACGCAGCTGCGCGGCAGCGAATGCGGTGTGTACGTCGGCGCGATGTACCACGATTACGCCAGCAGGCTACGCACCGTGCCCGTCGAACTGGAAGCCCAACTCGGCACCGGTAGCGCGAGCGGTGTGTTGTCGGGTCGGCTGTCCTACGTCTACGGGTTCACCGGGCCCACGGTGACAGTGGACACGGCGTGCTCCTCGTCGCTGGTGGCGATGCACCAGGCGATCGGGGCGTTGCGCGGCGGCGAGTGCGAACTGGCACTGGCGGGCGGGGTGACCGTGATGTCGAGCCCGTCGAGCTTCGTAGAGTTCAGTCGCCAGCGGGGCCTCGCCCGTGACGGTCGCTGCAAGGCGTACGCGGCAGGCGCGGACGGCACCGGATTCTCCGAAGGTGTCGGCATCCTGGTCCTGGAACGTCTTTCCGACGCGATCCGCAACGGCCATCAGGTACGGGCGGTGTTGCGCGGATCCGCGGTGAATTCCGACGGCGCCTCCACCGGACTCACGGTGCCGAACGGGGCCGCTCAGCAGCGCGTGATCCGGCAGGCGCTGAGCGCCGCGGGTATACAGCCCGGCGACATCGACATGCTCGACGGACACGGCACCGGTACCACCCTCGGCGATCCCATCGAGGTCCGCGCCCTACTCGACGTGTTCGGCGGGGAACGCGACGCCGAGCCGCTGTGGCTGGGATCGGTGAAATCGAACCTCGGACACACCCAGGCGGCAGCGGGCGTCGCGGGCGTGATCAAGACCATCATGGCGATCCAGCACGCGACAGTGCCCGCCACGCTGCACGTCGACGCCCCGACACCGCACGTCGACTGGGCGGATGGCGCCGTACAGCCCATCACCGAGAGCCGGGCGTGGCCGCAGACCGGCAGACCACGGCGCGGTGGGGTGTCGTCGTTCGGGATCAGCGGGACCAACGCCCACGTCATCGTGGAGCAGGCCCCGGAAATCGAACCGGCACAGTTGAATTCGACACCGGCTGCACGGGAGCAAGCCTCGCCGCTGGCGACGTGGGTCGTGTCGGCCAAGTCCGACGCCGCCCTCGCCGACCAGGCGGGACGGCTCGCGCAGTGGGTCCGCGCGCGACCCGACCTCGCCCCCACCCCGACCGGGCGCGCACTCACCACCACCCGATCGATATTCGCCCACCGCGCCGTGATCTTCGGACGCGACCGCGGCGAGTTGCTGGCCGGCTTGGACACCTTGGCGGTCGGCGGCGAATCCCCCAGTGTCGTGCGCGGCGTCGCCCACGAAGGTCGGATCGCGGTGATGTTCCCCGGCCAGGGCGCCCAGCGCAACGGCATGACTCGCACGCTCTATGCGACAAGTCCTACCTACGCAGCGGCTTTCGACGAGATATGCGCCGAATTCGATCGGCGCTTCGACGGCATCGGGCTGGCCGACGTGATCTTCGCCGAGCCCGGCACCGCGGCCGCCCAGCGCCTCGACCGCACCAGCTACACCCAGGCCGCACTGTTCACGGTGGAAGTTGCGCTCTACCGGTTGGCCGAATCCTTCGGTCTGCGACCCGATTTCCTGATCGGCCATTCCATCGGCGAACTGACCGCCGCCTACCTGGCCGGCGTGTGGAGTCTGGCCGACGCGGCAGAGCTGGTGGTCGCGCGCGGGCGCATGATGGACCGCCTACCCGGCCGCGGCGCGATGCTCGCGGTGGCGGCCGGGGAACACAAGGTGGCGCCGCTGCTGGTCGGCCGCGAACACGCGGTATCGGTGGCGGCGATCAACGGCACGGCCGCGGTGGTGCTCTCCGGCACCGACACGGCGGTCGACGAGATCGCGGCCACCTTGGAGACCTTGGGCCGCCGCACGAAACGACTCCAGGTGGCGCACGCGTTCCATTCACCGCTGATGGATCCGATGCTCGCCGAGTTCACCGAGGTGTGCCGTCGCCTCGAATACCACCCGCCCCGGATCCCCCTCGTGTCCGACGTGACCGGCGCGGTGGCCGATCCGGAGGTGCTGTGCACGCCCGAGTATTGGGCCGCGCAGGTTCGTCGGCCGGTGCGCTTCTACGACGGGATCACCGGCCTGCACGCCGATCGCGACGTGCGCATGTTCCTCGAGATCGGACCGGGAACCACCCTGACGGCACTGGCCAGGGAGGCGTTCACCGGACAGACCGGCGTGACCACAGCGCCGCTGCTGCCGGGACGCCGCGACGAGACCGACGCGGTGATCGCCGGCCTCGCGACCGTCTTCGCGGCCGGAACGCCGGTCGACTGGTACCCCGAACCCACCGGCGCCGAACCGGTGCCGCTGCCGACGCACGCTTTCCAACGTCGCCGGTACTGGCTCGACGCGGGCTCGGACGAGCTGCCCGGCGCCACCACGACCGGGCACCGGCTGCTCGACCGCGCGATAACGCTGGCCGACGACGCGGTGTTGTTCTCCGGGTCGTTGTCGCGCGAGGGCTGCCCGTGGATCGACGACCACGTCATCCACGGTGCCGCGCTGCTGCCCGCGACCGCCTTCGTCGACATGGCGCTGTTCGCCGCGAGCTGGTGCGGCCAGGACGAGCTCGGCTCCGTCGACGAACTCACGGTGGTGGCGCCGTTGATCGTGCCCGCGCACGCGACGCTGTCGTTGCAGGCCGTGGTCGGTGCGCCCGAGCCCGACGGCACCCGATCGCTGACCATCCACTCCCGCGTCGGCGACGACGCGGCGGATCCGTGGACGCGCCACGTGGAGGCCACCCTCGGCGCCGACGGCCCGGTACACGATTCGACCGGTCCCACAGCGGTGCGCGATTGGCCGCCCACGGGCGCGGTGCCGATCGACGTCGACGCGCGCTACCGGGAACTCGCGGCGGCCGGTTTCCACTACGGGTCGACCTTCCGCGCCACCGCGCTGTTCACGCGCGGTGACGACCTGTTCGCCGACGTGGTGCTCGCACCCGAGCTGGACAGCGACGGACACCGCGTCCATCCGGCGATCCTGGATGCCGCCCTGCACCCGCTCGCCTCGGTGGACGCCGAGCGAACGCGACTTCCCTTCTCCTGGCGGGGTATTCGACTGCATCGGGTGCCGGGGCCAGGTCCGCTGCGTGCCCGGCTGAGCATCGTCGACGATCATTCGACCGTCGAAATCCTCGACACCGCCGATCGCCCGGTGCTGTCGGCGGCAGCACTGGTGCTGCGGACCGTCGACCCGACGATGCTCGAGTCCGGGTCGGCGAACGGGCGCACCGTCGACTCGCTGTTCGGGCTGTCCTGGGTGGAACTGCCCGGTACCGCCCGCCCGGCGCAGGGACGCACCGCCGACATCACCGGCGCGGCGCCGACCTGGTTCGATGTGCCCGCGAGCGACCCGACGCCCGCCGGGGTTCGCGTCGCGCTGACCGCGACCCTGGACCGGCTGCGATCATGGCTGGCCGAGGAGGAATCCGCCGTCCTGACCATCCGTACCCGCGGCGCTGTCGCCGTCGGCGCGGAGACCGTGGGCGATCCGGGCGGCGCTGCGGTCTGGGGCCTGGTGCGCTCGGCGCAGACCGAGCATCCTGGCCGGTTCGTCCTGGTCGACGTGCTGGACGGCGAACCGGCCACCCTGCCCTACGGCGAACCCCAGATCGCCGTCCGCGCCGACCGATTCCTCGCGCCACGACTGGTTCCCGCGCAGCGGCGCGCGGCCGAGTCCGACCAGCGCGCATCGGTATGGAACCCCGAGGGAACCGTGCTCGTCACCGGTGCGAGCGGCGGCCTCGGTGGGCTGGTCGCACGACACCTCGCCGACGAGCACGGGGTCCGGCATCTGCTGCTGGTGAGCCGCGGCGCCATCGACACCGCCGAACTGACGGCCCGTGGGGTCCAGGTCACCACGGCTGCCTGCGACGTCACCGACAGTGCCGCCCTGGCGGAGGCGATCGCGACGATCCCGGCCGAGCACCCGCTCATCGCGGTGGTGCACGCGGCCGGTGTGGTCGACGACGGTGTGGTCGACACGCTGACCCCCGAGCAGTTCGAGCGGGTGCTGCGTCCCAAGGTGGACGGAGCATGGAACCTGCACAACGCCACCCGCGAGCTGAATCTGACCGCTTTCGTGCTGTTCTCGTCGGTCGCGAGCGTCCTGGGCGCGGCCGGTCAGGGCAACTACGCCGCCGCGAACGCCTACCTGGACGCCCTCGCCGGTCAACGCCGCGCCGAAGGGCTGCCCGCGACGGCGCTGGCCTGGGGGCTGTGGGCCCGTCAGACCGGCATCACCGGCCACCTCGACGCCACCGATCACGCCCGTCTGGCGCGCACCGGCATCGTCGCGCTGTCCGACACCGAGGGGCTGCGCCTGTTCGACGCGGCGTGCGAGCGCGAGGAGACCTTCCTGGCCGCGGTCGCACTCGAGGCGGGCGCACTCGATCCGGCCGGTGCGCCACCGCCGTTGCGCGACCTGATCCGCCCGCGTCGGCGCACCGATATCGGCGCGGGCGCCACCCGGCGCCACGACACCGGCGCCACCGATCCGGCCGACCTGTCCGCCCGAATCGCTGTGATGGACACCGACAGCCGCCGCGAATACGTGCGAGATCTGGTGCGCGACACCATCGCGACCGTCCTCGGCCACGCCGCGGACTCGACTGTCGACGCCGACCGCTCGTTCAAGGAACTCGGTTTCGACTCGCTCACCGGGATGGAGTTGCGCACCCGGTTGGGTACGGCGACCGGCTTGCGCCTGCCCGCCACCCTGGTCTTCGACTATCCGACACCGGATGACGTGGCCGCTCATCTCGAGGAACGTCTCGAGGCCGAGATCCCTTCCACAACAGGACTTTCCGATGATGCCGTGCGCGCGGCACTGGCACGGATTCCGATCCAGCGACTACGCGAGGTCGGATTGCTCGATTCGGTGTTGCGGCTGGCCGACGAACCGGCGAGCCACGAACCGACCGCCCCCGACCGCTTCGCCGAAGTGGCCGACCCCGGCACCGCCGCGATCGCGGCGATGTCGGCGGCCGAGCTGATCCGGATGGCTCGCGGCGACAACGACAGGACCGTAGCGTGAACGATCAGGAATACGACGTCGTCGTGGTCGGTGGCGGCTCCGCCGGGGTCGCCGCCGCCGTCGGCGCCAGCCGGGCGGGCGCGAGAACACTGCTGGTGGAACGCGGTCCGTGCCTCGGCGGGGCGGCCACGCTGCGCAATGTGCTCACCTACTGCGGGATCTACACCAGGTCGGACCCGCCGCAGCAGGTGGTGTTCGGCATCGCCGACGAGGTGTTGGCCGGCCTGCGGGCGATGGACGCGCTGACCCCGCCGACCCGATTCACTTCGGTCGCCGTCGTTTTCGATCCGGAAGCGGTGAAAGTCGTCCTCGACGAGATCTGCGCGGAGGCAGGCGTCGAGGTCCATCTCGACAGCCAGCTCGTCGCCGCCGATCGTGGCGCCGGCGAGATCATGTCGATTCGCGTCGCCGATCATCAGGGTGTTCGCCAGATCAGCGCGGCCGCGTTCGTCGATGCGACCGGCGAGGCCGATCTGGCGACGTTCAGCGGCGCCACGGTGCGCTACGGCAACGACGGAATCGTCCAGAACGGCACGCTCGGTGTCCGATTCGGCGGTATCGCGGCGGACGCCGACATCGCCCGCGATACCCTGTCGGCGGCCATCCGGGCCGCCAAATCCGGCGGCGCTCCGCTGCTGGCCGAACGCGGACTCGTCGCGCGCCTACCGGTGTCGGGTGACGTCATCACCTATGTGGTCGACGAAGGATACGACGCCCGCGACGTGGGGCAGCTGGCCCGCGCGCAGACCCACGCGCGGATCCAGGCGCGCGACTATCTCACCGCGCTGCGCGCCATCCCGGGATGGGAGCGCGCCTACATCGTGAGCACCGGCCCCGAGATCGGTACCAGGGAATCACGCCACGTCGTCGGCACCTATCAGCTGACAGTGGACCAGGTCCGCAGCGGCGCCCGGTCCGAGGACGTCATCGCCCTCGGCGCCTGGCCGATCGAATACCACCCCGGCGCCGGTGTCCTTCCGCAGTGGGAGTTCATCGACGACGACGGCTTCTACGACATCCCGTTCGGCGTGCTCCAGAGCATCGACACCGTCAACCTGTTCGCCGCCGGCCGCGTCGTCGACGCCGACCGCCTCGCCGGGGCGTCACTGCGGGTGATGGGCACCGCGTTCGCCACCGGACACGCCGCGGGCATCGCCGCGGCGGTCTACGCCGACCGCACAACGGCGCTCGCCGTCGGCGCGGTCCAGAAACATCTCATCCACCAGGGCGCCTACCTGCCCACGATAGATTCCCACTGATACGAGAAACGGGGCCTGGTGACAGGCCCCGTTTCTCGTATCGGTACCAGGAGATCAGTCCACACCGACGACAGCGGCGGTGCGTTCGACAACGCGGGCGCCGAACGCGGGGTCCCGCGACGCCGACGACGAACGGGCAGGTCCGTTCTTGTCGTAGTAGCCGCCACTGTCGTGTGCCAACTCCGGGTCGGTGGCCAACCGGACGAGCGGGGCCGCGCCGCTGTGCGCACTGGTCATGAACGGGCGCCCGACGGTCTGGATCACCCGGAACAATCCGCCTGCCGCCACGCCGAACTGGGTCGCCACCGCGCCCGGATCGGCCGCGTTCACGGTGACCCCGGAGCCCTGCCACCGCAGCGCGAGCGCATAGCTGTAGGCGAGGGCGGCCAACTTCGCGTCACAGTACGCCGCGACCTGGCGGAACTTCCGGTCGTAGGACCAGTCGTCCAGGTTCGGGTTGCCGCGTTTCTCCATGAACGATGACGTCACGATCACCCGCGACGGCACCCCGGCCGAGTCGGCGCCGGTACGCAGTCCGTCGAACAGCCGGTGCGTCACCGCCGCGACGGCGATGTGGTTGAGGGCGAACGACCGCTCCACCCCGTCCGGTGAGAGCTCACGGTCGGCGAAACCGCCGCCCGCGTTGTTGAGCAACACGTGCACTCCGCCGGGCGCGGCCCTCCCCACCTGTTCGGCGAACGCGCGCACCCCGCTCAACGAGCCGAGATCGGCGGCGACCGGAACGAAACGCCCCGCGCCCGCGGCGCCCAGCTGCTGCGCCGCGGTCGCTGTCCGCCGCGGATCACGCCCGTGCACGACCACTGTCGCGCCCGCGCCGCCGAGGGCCGCCGCGGCCGCGTAGCCGATACCGCTGGTCGAACCGGTGATGACGACAGTGCGCCCGGACATCGATCCGGGCGCCGGGTCAGCCATCTCAGCCCTCGGCCGACTCGGACAGCGACACCACGGTCTTGCCGATGTTCTCGCCGCGGATCATCGCCGAATACGCCTCGAACGCGTTCTCGATCCCGTGGAACACCGTCTCCTCGGCCTTCAGCGAGCCGTCGGCCAGCCAGCCCTTCGCCTGGGCGAGGTAGTCGGGCAGGACCGCGAAGTAGTCGGCGGCGTTCATGCTGAACAGCGACACCCGCTTGCCGATGATCAATGGCAGGTTCTTCGGGCCGGGGGGCAGCGAGTCGGTGTCGGCGTCGATGGTCGCGAGCGAGCCGGACAGGACAACGCGGCCGTGGGGTTTGATCGCGCCGAGCGCGGCATCGAGCTGCTCGCCGCCGACATTGTCGAAGTAGACGTCGATACCGCCCGGTGCGGCAGCGGCCAACTGGCCCGCCACATCGCCGGCGCGGTAATCGATCGCCGCGTCGAACCCGAACTCCTCCACCAGCTTTCGGGTCTTCTCCGGTCCACCCGCCGACCCGATCACCAGCTTGGCCCCGAGCTTGCGCGCCAGCTGACCGGCCACCGAACCGACAGCGCCCGCCGCCGCCGAGATGAACACCACGTCACCCTCACTCACCTTCGCCACCTCGGTGAGCCCGACGTACGCGGTGAGCCCGGTCGTGCCGAGCACGCCCAGATACGCCTGGGGCGCAACGGAGGTCACGTCGAGGGGCTGCGCCCAGGCCGCCAGGGTGTACTCGCGCCAGCCGTCGAAGTGGCTGACGACCGCGCCGACCGGAAGAGCGTCGTTGGCCGAGGCGATCACCGTACCGATGGCGGCACCGGTCAGCGCGACGTCGAGATCGAACGGCGGCAGATAGCCGACCCCCGCGTTCATCCGGCTGCGCATATACGGGTCGACCGACATCCAGTCGTTGCGGATCAGTGCCTGGCCGGGGGCGGGATCGGCCAGCGTCACCGCGGCCAGTTCGACATCGGCTAGCGAGGGGGTTCCGTCTGGACGGGCGATCAAACGCCATTCACGGCTGGTAACAGGCAAGGCAAGCTCCTTCGCTCAGGGTGGAACGACGCGCCGGGGTCATGCCGACGCGGGGTTGCTGTCGATGAACTCGAAAATCGCGGTGTCGTCGGCCAGATCGATCCGATCACCGACGACGTCGGGTTGTTGTGGGCCACGCAGTCGTTGCGCGGCATCGAGCAGTCCGGCGACGGCACGATCGCGTTCGGCGTCCGACGGATCGGCCCCGCCCAATCTGTCGAGCAGAGCGGTCAATTCGCCGAGCAGCGGCGCGACCGAGTCGGCATCGGATGCCAGCAGGCCACACAGGTGTTCGGTGAGCGCATACGGTGTCGGATAGTCGAACATCACTGTCGTCGACAGCATGACGCCCATCGATTTCTTCAGGTGGTTACGGAGCTCGACCGTTGTCAACGAGTCGAACCCCATGTCTACGAATCTCTGTTGTGGATCGAGTGCTTCATCGGCCACCCGACCGAGCACGGTGGCCACATGTCGTGCCAGTAGCTCCGACACGACGCGACGCTGGTCGGCGCCACTGCGCCCCACGAGCAGCAGCGCGGTGTTCTCCGACACCGACGCCGACTGCGCATTGCGACGCATACGAACGATCGTACTCAACATCGTGGGTACCGGCGACCCGGCCGTGGCCGACGCCCTCGCCGCCGCGACATCGATGCGCATCGGCACCGATGCCGGCGTGCCCGACGTCAGCGCCGCGTCGAACAGCGCCAACGCCTCCGCGGTGGACAGTGGCGTGAACCCGTTGCGGGCCATCCGGTCCAGATCTCGCTGCGCCAGATGTCCACTCACGCCGCTTCGCTGTGCCCACAGCCCCCACGCCAACGATGTCGCGGGCACCGCGGATCGGGCGGCGCGCACCGCGAGCCCGTCCAGGTAGGCGTTGCCCGCCGCGTAGTTGGCCTGGCCCGCGTTGCCGAGAACGCCTGCCGCCGAGGAGAACAGGACCAGCGCCGACAGGTCGAGGTCGCGGGTCTGCTCGTACAGGTTCCAGGCGGCGTCGACCTTCGCGGGCAGCACCCGATCCAGATCCTCGACGGTCAACTTCTCGAACGCCGCGTCGCTCACAGTGCCCGCGCAGTGGATGACAGCGCCGAGCGGGTGCTCGGGATCGATACCGGCGAGCAGGGCCGCCAACGCGGCCCGGTCGGCGACATCGCACGCGGCGACCGTGGCGTCGGCGCCGCCCTCGCGCAGCTCGGCGACGAGTTCCGCCGCGCCCGGCGTCTCGGCACCGCGTCGGGACGTCAGCAGCACCCGCTGAACTCCGTACTCGGCCACGACATGTCGGGCCAGCGCGGCACCGATCGTGCCGACACCGCCGGTGATCATGACGGTGCGGCTCGAGTCCAGCGGCGGCGGCACGGTGAGGACCACCTTGCCGACCTGGCGGGCCTGGCTCACGAACCGCAGGGCGCTGGTGGCCTGCCGGACGTCCCAGGTGGTGACCGGCGGTGGGGTGAGCGCGCCCGCGTCGAACAGGGCCACGATCTCGGCCAGCATCTGCGCGATCCGGTCGGGCGCGACCTCGGTGATGAGGAACGAGTGGTAGCCGACACCCGGATACTCGGCGGCGATCACGGCGGGATCGCGGCGATCGGTCATGCCCATCTCGACGAACTGCCCGCCGCGCGGCAGCAGCCGCAGCGACGCGTCGACGAAGTCGCCTGCCAGCGAATCGAGGACGACGTCGACACCGTCGCCGTCGGTCGCGACACGGAACTGTTCCTCGAAGTCCAGGGTCCGCGAATTGGCGATCCGCTCGGGCGCCAACCCGTCCGCGACCAGCACGTTCTGCTTACCCGGACTCGCGGTCGCGTAGACCCGCGCACCCCAGTGCTTCGCCAATTGCCGAGCGGCGGTACCGACGCCACCGGTCGCGGCGTGGATCAGCAGGGACTGACCCGCGCGCAGGTTCGCCAGGTCGAGCAGACCGTAGTACGCGGTCAGATACACCACCGGTACCGAGGCGGCCTGATGGAACGACCAACCCTCCGGAATCCGCACGATCGTGCGGTGGTCGGTGACCACTGTCGACCCCACACCGTCGAACAGACCCATCACTCGATCGCCGGGCGCGAAGTCGGTGACGTCGGGCGCCACGTCGACGACCACACCGGCGCCCTCGCCACCGAGCACGGCGTCCGGATTCGGATACATGCCGATGCTGATCAGCACGTCGCGGAAATTGATGCCGGCCGCCCGCATCCGCACCCGTACCCGGCCCGGGGCCAACACGGGAACGGGATCCTCGGCGAGGCGGGTCAGACCGATCGTGGTCAGCGTGCCCTTCTCCCCGATCGTCAACCGCCAGTGCGGATCACGGATCGGGTCGGCCACGTCGTGTATGTCGTGGCGGATCATTCTCGGCACCGAGGCACTCGCTCCGCGCCAGGCCACCTGCGGCTCGTCGGCCGCGACGGTCGCGGCGACAGCGTCATCGAGCACGGTGTCGGGGCCGAGGTCGAGCAGCAGCAGCCGATCCGGGTTCTCGGTCTGGGCCGACCGCAGCAGTCCCCAGATAGCCGCACCGCGCAGATCGACGGTATCGGTCACCTCGACCGCCACCGCACCGCGCGTCACCACGACCAGCGTGGTGTCGGTCAGGCGTTCGGTCGCGAGGAATCGCTGGACCTGGTCCAGGACCAGCGCCGTGGTGGCGCGCACGTCCGAGGGCTCGTCGGTGCCGTGTGATGCGACGACCAGGACCGCGTGCTCGGGTGCGCTCTGCGTGCCCTCGAGGTCGGCGATGCTCGGCACGGGCGTCGAGGGCGCACTCGGCAGCGCTACGCCGGGCAGTGGAATCCACTCCACCGCGTAGAGCGGATGCGCGCTGTTTCGGGTCCGCTCGTCGGATCCCCCCGACTCGCGCAGCAGCAGGGCCTCCACCGACAGCACCGGTCGGCCCGCGGTGTCGTCGGCGGTGACCCGGAGACGATCGGGCGCCGTCGCCGTGAGGCAGACGCGCAGAACCGACGCACCCACCGCGTGCAGCCGCACGCCCTCCCAGCTGAACGGCAACCGCAGGGGCGCACCGGGTTCGGTGTCGACCATGCCGTGCAGCGCGGCGTCGAGCAACGCGGGGTGCAGGTGGAACGCGGTGGTGTCGAGGTGGTCCGGCGCGGTGACGGTGGCGAACACGTCGTCCCCACGGCGCCACAACTGGCGAACACCCCGGAACAACGGTCCGTACTGATAGCCGAGTCGGTCGAGCCGCTGATAGAAGTCGGCGGTCTCGACCGGCACCGCGCCTTCGGGCGGCCACGGCGCCGCCGAGCCGGTGTCGGTCGCGGCGCGCTCGCCGGGCTCGCCGCCCGAGCTGAGGGTGGCTTCGGCATGGCGGCGCCAGCCCGCACCCTCGCTGGAGTGCACCGTCACCGGGTAGCGGCCGTCCTGCGGTACATCGACGATGAGTTGGACGCGCACGTCATCGGTGCCGGTCAGCGTCAGCGGGGCGACGACGATGAGGTCGTCGACGCGGTCACAACCGACACTGTCGGCCGCCCGCAACAACAATTCGACGAACACCGTGCCCGCCACCACGATCTGGCCGTCGATCCGGTGATCGGCCAGCCACGGGTGCGTCCGCGTCGACAACACGCCGGTCAGGACGACGCGACCGCTGTCGGCGACCGAGATCTCCGCCCCGAGCAGGGGATGCGCAGCCGCGTCCAGACCCGAGGCCGTGACATCACCGGCACCGGCCTCGGCCGTCAACCAGAAACGCTGGTGCTCGAAAGCGTAGGTAGGCAACGTGATTCGTCGACCGCTCGCCAGCGCGGGCAGTCCGGCCCAATTCACTGCGACGCCGGCCGAATAGGCGCGGGCCAGCGCGGTGTACACCGAGAGCTCCTCGTCCTGCGCGGGGCGCAGCAACGGCGCGACAACCGCGTTCGACGAACCGTCGTCGTCGGCGAGGACCAGCGACGACAGCGCCGCACCCGGCCCGACCTCCAGGAAAACGCCCACCCGACCGGATCCGCGCAACCAATTCAGCCCGTCGGCGAAGCGCACCGGGTCGCTGACATGGCCCACCCAGTACTCGGGCGAGCACAGCTCCGCCGCGGTGGCGCGTGCGCCGGTGCGGTTGGACACCACCGGAATCTTCGGCGCGTGGTAGGTGAGATCGGCGCACACGGCGGCGAACTCGGCGAGCATCGGCGCCATCAACGGCGAATGGAACGCATGGCTCACCCGCAGGCGTTTCACCGACGCCTCGTCGAAGTGCGCGGAGATCTCGGCGACGGCAGCGTCGGCACCCGAGATCACCACCGACCGGCGCGCGTTCACCGCGGCGATGCTCACCTGGGTGGACCGCTCGGCGATCAGCGCCGCGACGGTCTGCTCGTCGCTCGCGATCGACAGCATCGCCCCACCTTCGGGCAGCGACTGCATCAGGGTGCCGCGCGCCGCGACCAAGCGGGTGGCGTCGGCCAACGACCAGACCCCGGCCAGATACGCCGCGCTCACCTCGCCGATGGAGTGTCCGACGAGGAAATCCGGTCGCACACCGAATGATTCGAGCAACCGGAACAGTGCCACCTCGGTCGCGAACAGCGCGGCCTGGGCGTAGCCGGTGCGGTCGAGCAGTCCCGGCTCGCCCGCGCCGTCGATGACGAGCTCGCGCAGGGATCGACCCAGTGTGTCGTCCAGGTGGGCGCACACCTCGTCGAAGGCAGCGGCGAAGACCGGATAGCGCGCGGCGAGCGTCGCGCCCATACCGACCCGCTGGGCACCCTGGCCAGGGAACAGCATCGCCACGCGGGCCGAGGAGTCCGCCGAGCCGAGGTGGACCGCGCTGGACTCGGTGCCCGCCGCCAGCGCCGCCAACCCGGATTCGAGCTCGTCGCGACCGTGGCCCAGGATCACGGCTCGGTGACTGAACCGGGAACGGCTCACCGCCGCGCTGAAGCCCACATCGGCGGCCGCGTGTTCGGGATGCTCGGCGAGCGCCTCGGCGAGCCGGGTGGCGTTGGCGCGCAACGCCGCCGAAGTCTTGGCGGACAGGATCCACGGTGTCAGCGGTGCGTCGACCGGGGTAACGGTCAGCGGTTCGCCGACCATGGCGCCGACTGTGTCGGATTCGAGGATCACGTGCGCGTTGGTGCCGCTGATGCCGAACGACGACACCGCCGCGCGCCGGGGCCTGCCGGTCTCGGGCCACGGCCGGGCCGTAGTGACGAGTTCGATCGCGCCGCTGTCCCAATCCGCGTGCGGCGTGCGGTCATCGACGTGCAGCGTGGGCGGGACGACTCCGCCACGCATCGCGAGCACAGCCTTGATCACCCCGGCCACGCCCGCGGCGGCCTGGGTGTGGCCGATGTTCGATTTCGCCGATCCGAGCAGCAGCGGACGGGTCCGCCCCTGCCCGTAGGTGGCCAGCAGTGCCTGCACCTCGATCGGATCGCCCAGCCGGGTGCCCGTGCCGTGCCCTTCGACGAGGTCGATGTCGTCGGCGGTCAGGCCCGCGGCCGCCAGCGCCCGCCCGATCACCCGTTCCTGCGCCGGTCGGCTCGGCGCGGTCAAACCGTTCGACGCACCGTCCTGATTCACCGCACTGCCGCGCAACACGGCGAGGACTTCGTGGCCGAGACGGCGTGCGTCCGAGAGCTTTTCGACCAACAGCACCGCCGCGCCCTCGGACCATCCGGTCCCATCGGCGGCCGCGGCATAGGACTTGCACCGGCCGTCGGTGGCCAGCCCGCCCTGCATCGCGAACTCGGCGAACACCTTCGGCGTCGACATCACCGTGACGCCGCCGACCAGTGCCATCGAACAGCCACCACGACGCAACTCCTGCGCCGCGGTATGCAACGCCACCAACGACGACGAACACGCCGTGTCGATGGTCACCGCCGGACCCGTGAGCCCGAGCGCGAAGGCGACCCGGCCGGACACGACACTGGCCAGACTGCCCGTGCGCAGATGACCCTCCACCTGCTTGGGCACGGCGTGCAGGCGATCGGCGTAATCGTGGTACATCACCCCCGCGTACACGCCGGTCTCGCTGCCGCGCAGGCTGACCGGATCGATACCCGCGCTCTCGATCGCCTCCCACCCGACCTCCAGCAGCAGCCGCTGCTGGGGGTCCATCGCGAGCGCCTCACGCGGCGAGATCCCGAAGAACGCCGGATCGAAATCCATGGCGTCGTACAGGAATCCACCGAGATGGGGATACGGCGGCGCGTCCGGTTCGTCGGCCCAGCCCCGGTCACCGGGGAAGTCGCCGATGCTGTCCGCGCCTTCGAGCAACTGCGTCCACCACCGGTCCGGCGAATCGGCGCCGCCGGGTAGTCGGCAGGCCATGCCCACAATGGCGATCGGTTCGGACAGCTGGGCACTGAGCTGATCGTTGCGTTTGCGTAGCTGATCGCCTTCCAGCAGCGAACTACGGAGCGCTTCGACCAGTTCGTTGTCGTGTGGCGTCATGGCTACGGCTCCTAGTTGCGGCCGCAGCCGCTGCCACGCAGCGCGGCGATATCGATGAGGTCGGCCATGGCGGCGTAACCCGCGGGACCGACGTGGTTGTCCAGGCCCCGGTACTGCGACAGGATGATCGCGTCGGCGTTCGGGTCGGCCAGCAACGCGTCGTAGTCGACGACGCCGTCAGCGATCTGCTGCGTGCGCACCCAGTCGTTGAGTTCGACCCGGCGCTGATCGGAGAACGGGGCGAAGTTGCCCGCCAGCAGCGAGTACTTCAGCGGCGGATTGGTGCCGAGCACCACCCGGATGCCCGCGGCCTGCAACCGGTACACCGCCTCGGTGTAGCCGGCGATCATCTCCGCGGTCGTCGCCCACTCGGGGATCGCGAAGTCGTTGGCGCCGAACATGACGATCGCGTCGGTGACTCCGGCCACCTCGAGCACGTCGGGCTGGATCCGGGTCAGGCCACGGGGTCCGAGTTGCGGCAGGGTACGCAACGGATCGTCGAGCAGCCGATTGCCCCAAATACCCGAGTTGACCACCGAGACCGGGATACCCGCCGCGTCGAGTCGATGTTGCAGGAAGTCGGTCGGGCGCAGATTCTGATCGACGGCCGCCGGTGACTGCGGCACCTCGGAGTAGCCGCTGCCGACGAAACCCTCGGTGATCGAATCGCCGAAGGCCACCAGCGTCGACGCAGCAGCCGGGGCGAGCACGTCGACACCGGCGACGTACAGCACCGAAGTCGTTGTGCGGTCCAGCGATCCGCCGCCGAGCTCGTGCGTCTGATCCCCGGTGCCCGGCGAACCGTAGTAACTGGTCGCCATGCCCTGCAGGTGTTCGGTCGGCGCGCGCGAGCTGCCGGGAACATAGACGCTCACCGCCAGCGGTTCGAACGAACCGAACGACAGGGAGACCGGGTCACTGACCACGTCGCCGCCCGCCGGGACCGTCACCGACGACCCACCGTCGAAGGTCACCGTCCGCAGCGAGTCGGACGAGACCTGCGGTCCTCCGGCCTGTTTGCCGACCGTCACCGAGGTGAAGGTCACCTCGGCGGGGCTGAGCCGGTTGGTCAGGTGCACGCGCAGGGTCGCGCCGGCCCGATGCGGGGTGATCACCATGCGGTAGGTCTGGTCACCCACCGACGTGATCGGATCGAACGAGAAGTCCGCCAGCGACGCCGAATCCGACGGCGCGGCCATCCAGGTCGCCACCCAGTGGTCTCCCCCGCAACCACCGCCGACCGGAGCCGACCCGGCAGACCCACCGGTGACCGCGACGAACCCCGCGAACAGCGGCACTATCGCCAGCACTCGCCAGCTGGCCCGGTTGCGTCGGCGTGTCATCGCCATCCACTTGCTCCTATGTTCGCGAAGGCGGCGCGCAACGCGGCCGCCGGATTGTCGTTCGTGCCCAGGCTGCGCCAGCACACATGGTGGTCGGGGCGGACCAGGATCGCCCCGTCGTCGGCGATCTCGCGGACCCGCGACCAGGCGCCGTTTTCGCGATAGGTGGCCGCGCTGTGGTCGTCGCCGATGGTGGCGACCACGAACGGGGCATCGGGGTCGGCGCTGAGCTCACGCGCGGCGTCGAGCCACGGCTGCCCCGCGGGACCGACCAGCAGCACCGGGCGGTCGCGGGGAACCAGGTCCAATGTCGAGAGCCGGGTGCCGTCCTTTTCCACCCACGCGTGCGGCAACCGGTGCCCCGGCCGCGTGGTGGGGTGGTAGATGTCGCCCATCGGCTCGCGGGGCGGTGCCGTGGTGCCGTCGGGGGTGAGGGCGCCCTCGGCGTAGGCCAGGCCGAGTTCCATGTCGTGCGCCTGGCAGTCGACCCGATGGGTGCGGAACACCTCACCGGCGCGCGCCCTGGTCGTCGCGCCACGACGGGAATCCTCGAAGTACACGTGGAAGAACGCGGGCCGCACCAGCCGCGGCACCTGGGGACCGAAGCCGAGCGCGTTCTCGGTGATCAGCTCGGTGTTCTTCAGGATGCCCAGCGCCCAGTCCAGATTGTCCCGGCCGATCGGGCGCCGCTCGGATTCGTAGCTGTCGAGCAGGGTGACCTCCGACCGCCCCGACTCCACGGCCGCGATCTTCCAGGCCAGATTGTGTCCGTCCTGGATGGCGGTGTTCAGGCCGAGACCAGCGGCCGGGGGCATGCGGTGCGCCGCGTCGCCGGCCAGGAACACATTGCCCACCCGGTACTTCGCCGCGAGCACCGCGTCGACGGTCCAACTGCTCACCTTGTGCAGGGTGATCGGCAGGTCCGGCGCCTTGAGCACATCGCGAATCCGTTGCAGCAGCGCGTCTTTGCGGGTGCGGGCCGGATCGTCGGCGTCCGCGGTGAAGTGCAGACCCCATTCCTCGGAGAACTTGCCCCAGGTGGGGCCCATCTGCACCAGCATCGCGCCGGACAACTCGGCCTGTTCGGGGTTGATGAAGAAGGTGATCAGGGCGCCGTCGTGCTGCCAGCGCGACAGGTCGGCCGAGAAATGCGCCGTCGTGACCTGGTGGAACTTCGGCCACCCCTCCATCTTCACCTTCAGCCGCGGCCCCACGGTGCGACCGCCGTCGGCAGCGATCAGGTACTTGGCCCGCACCGTCGACTCCACGCCGTCGGCGTCGCGCAGCCGGGCCACGATCGTCGATCCCTCGTCGACCCAGTCGAGCAGTTCGCACCCGTACCGGACGCGTCCGGGCGCACGCTGCTCCGCCAGGTCACGCAGGATCGGCTCCAGCCGGATCTGTGGCAGGTTGGTCGAATCGACCGGGCTGTCGCCCGCGTAGCGTTCGCTCAGCGAGCCCGCCCCGAAGGCGTCGAGTTCGTAGAGCACCTTGCCGTCGTAGGGGCCTCGGCCGGTCAGCGAGGTCTGCCACACCACCTTGCCGAACTTGTCCAGTGGCGCGCCGACCGCGGTGATCGCGTCGGCGACCCCGTGCTGGCGGTACAGCTCCATCGTCCGCTGGCTCAGGTAATGGGCCTTCGGCAGCCGCGACGTCTCGCCACGTTGCTCGATCAGCAGATGATCCACGCCGAGATTGGAGAGGAAGATCGACGTGGACAACCCACACCCGCCCGCGCCGACGATCAGTACGGTGACGTTGTCCGACTGTGTCATTGGTGCGCTCCGATCAATTGTGGCTGTGCCCGGCGGTCATACCGGGTGTGACCGGATGCGGATCGGCGCCGGCCTCGAGCTCGTCGGGCCAGACCGGGTAGGGGAACGCGGTGTCCATGCCGCCGACCACCCCGGGAATGTCGCCGAACGGGCTCAGGTCCGTGGCCACCGGCGTCGTTGGGTTCGCCGGGTCGAGGAAGATGTGCACGTCCCAGCCGCGCGGATGGACCAGCCCCGACGGTGTCGACCCGCCCGGCAGCGGGGTATTGCCGCGCTTCTGGCCGAGGTAATCCTCCTCCGGCGGCATCATGTACATGTCGAAGTCGGGGAAGGTGTGCACGCCCCGCTCGTGGAAGGCCCAATCGCCGCGGAACATGCACAGCCCCACCTCGGTCGGCGTCTCACCGGGGGTGTAGACACCGGCGTAGAACCAGCCGACCAGGTCGTAGGGGAACTGCGGGGTGTACGCGTCGTGGTAGTTGAATCCGGTCTGTCGTGAGCGGTAGAACAACCCCGCGGGCTTGCCGCTGACCACGGTGTCGGGTCCCGGTGTCGAACCGGGCATCTGCTTGGTGATGATCTGCAGCGACTGGTCGAGGTTGAGCAGCGCCACGCCCATCCGCTCGTACTGCACCCAGCCGTGCGAGTCGGGACCGTAGGTGCCCGCGGCCGCCAGCGGCACCAGGTCCTCCGGGCCGTTCAGCGTCCGCAGCGGACCGAGCAGGTCGAACACGCGCTGCTGGTCGGCCCGCAGCGACTCGGTGCGCTGTTCGGCGGTACACCGATCGCTCGCGATCGGCACTCCCGGTTTCGCCACGGCAGTCGGTGACGCCACGACGTTGGTGATCACCGCCAACGCGGACACCAGGAGGGTTCCGGGCACCGTCAGTCGTCGGCGCCACGCTCCCGGTGCGGTGCGCATCGCTCCGGCGGCACCATGATGTCGCATTCGCATGAGGTCGGTATTTCCTTTCTGACGACCCGACGCCGTCTTCGACGACGCCGGGTCAGGGGTGAAATGACAAACTGTGCCGCCGCCGCCCGCTGTGGTGCCCGGGATGCGGCGGCGGCCGACCTACCCCAGGCTCGCGGGGTCGTTGTCGAAGAACTCGAACAGTTCGTCGTCGGCGGCGCTGCCGAGTTCGGAGATCACGGCATCGTCTTCCTCGCCCCGCACCGCGCGAAGGAGCTCGTCGAGGCGGTCGGCGATGTCCACCCGTTCGGCACTGCTCAGTGCCGCTGCCGCGAAACCCGAAGCGACGGTGTCGATCTCGGCGAGGATGCGCGCCGCGGCCGCGTCGGCCGGGACGATCTCCTCGCACATGTACTGCGCCAGGATGGCCGGCGTCGGGTAGTCGAACACCACCGTCGTGGTCAGTTTGAGCCCGGTCGCCGACTTGAGCCGGTTACGGAACTCCACTGCGCCGAGGGAGTCGAAGCCGAGGTCGGTGAACGCCTGGCCGGGCCCGATCTCGTCGGGCGAATCGTGCCCGAGCACCGCGGCGGCATGCAGCCTGATCAGATTGAGCATCGTGCGCTCCTGATCCACCGGACTCATCGCGAGCAGGCTCTTCGCCAGCGACGAGGACTCGCCCGCCTCCCCCGCGCCACCACCGGCACGCCGGGGTGCGGCCCGCAGCAGACCACGCAGCGGCGGTGGCAACAGCGTCGGGTCGTCGGCACCCGCGGCCCTGATCGCCGCGAGATCGAGTCGCGCGGCCACTGTGAGCGCCGCACCCATCGACAGCGCGTTGTCGAACATGACCACACCGTCGGCGGTGTCGATGCCGATCATGCCGTCGCGACGCATGCGTGCCCGGTCGATGTCCGACAGTTCGGCGGTGATGCCGCTGGCCTGCGCCCACAGTCCCCACGCGATCGAGGTCGCGGGCAATCCGAGTCGCTGCCGGTGCTGGGCCAGCGCGTCGAGGTAGACGTTGGCCGCGGCGTAGTTCGCCTGACCCGGACCGCCGAGCACACCGGCTACCGAGGAATAGAGCACGAACTCCGCCAACGCCAGATCCTGGGTGGCCTCGTGGAGGTTCCACGCGGCATCGACCTTCGGCCGCAGCGCGGTCTCCAGGCTCTTCGGGGTCTGTGCCCCGAACACCGCGTCGTCGGTCACGCCCGCCGTGTGCACGACCGCGGTCAGCGGGTGTGCCTGCGGGATGTCGGCCAGCAGCGCTGCCAGTGCGTCGCGGTCGGCGACATCACACGCGGCGATCTCGACTTCGGCACCGAGCGCGATCAATTCCTCGCGCAGCTCGCTCGCACCCGCCGCCGCCGAACCACTACGGCTGGTCAGCACCAGGTGACGCATGCCTCTGGCCTGCACCAGGTGGCGAGCGATCTCCCCGCCGAGCACGCCCGTACCGCCGGTGACGAGCACCGTGCCTTCGGGATCGAGCAGGGCCGGAATCGTCAGCACGTTCTTGCCGACGTGCCTGGCCTGGCTGAGGAAGCGGAACGCCTCCGGTGCCCGGCGCACATCCCAGGTGGTGACCGGAAGTGGCTGCAGCGCACCGGACGCGAACAGCGCCACCAGTTCGGTGAGGATCTCGTGCAGCCGGTCGGGGCCGGCTTCCATCAGCACGAATCCGCGGTAGGCGACACCGGGATACTCCTGCGCGATCTTCTCCGGATCACGCACGTCGGTCTGGCCCATCTCGATGAACCGACCGCCGCGCGGCAGCAGCCGCAGGGACGCGTCGACGAAATCGCCTGCGAGCGAGTCGAGTACCACGTCCACGCCGTGCCCGTCGGTCGCGGCCAAGAACTTCTGCTCGAAGTCGAGGGTGCGCGAGTTCCCGATGTGGGCGTCGTCGTAGCCGATCTCGCGCAGGGTCTTCCACTTCGGCTCGCTGGCCGTCGCGTAGACCTCGAGCCCGAGGTGCCTGGCCAGCTGGGTCGCCGCCATACCGACACCACCGGTGGCGGCGTGGATGAGCAGCGACTCCCCTGCCTGCACGCCGGCCAGGTCGACCAGCGAGTAGTAGGCGGTACCGAAGACCGCGGGAACGGCCGCCGCTTGCGCGTAGGTCCACCCTTCGGGCATCGCGGCCACCATGCGCTGATCGGAAACGACGGTGGAACCGAGCCCGGAGAACAGGCCCATCACCTTGTCGCCGATGGCGAACTCGGTGACATCGTCGGCGACGTCGACGATGATGCCCGCGCCTTCACCGCCGATCGGCGCGTCCGGATCCGGGTACATGCCGAGCACGATCAGCACGTCGCGGAAGTTCATTCCGGAGGCACGCAGTTGTACCCGCACCTCACCCGACTGCAAGGGCTCGCTGTCGGAACTCTGCACCAGCACGATGTTGTCGCCGTGCAGCGTGCCCTTGCCGAGCGAGGTCAGCAGCCATGGTTGGGTCCCGACCAGGGCGGACCCGGCCGCGCTGTCCGCGCCGGGACGGGCGAGGCGGGGGACGTGCGGCACGCCGCGCCGGAACGCGACCTGCCCCTCGGAACCGCCGAGCGTCGCGGCGACGGCGGCGCGGTAGTCGTCCGCGTCGTCGACGTCGACGAGCTGGATGCGGTCGGGCTGCTCGGCCTGTGCGCTGCGCAGCAAGCCCCACACCGGCGCCACCGCAAGGTCGCCGATCGCCTCGGCTCCTTCGATCGAAACCGCGTGGCTGGTGACCACCACGAGGGTGGCGTCGGCGTTGCGCTCGTCGGCGAGCACGTCCTGTACCCGCCGCAGCACCGTGGTCACCGTGGTGCGCACCGCGTCCGGGCCGGGCACTTCGGCGGTGTCGCTGCCGAAGCGCAGCACCACGGCCTTGTCGCTCCCGGTGGTGACCACCTCTTCGTACTCGTTCTCGACGTCGGCGTAGGGCTCCCAGTTCCCCTGTGCCGCTTCGATAACCGGCTGCGGCACCCACGTGAGTGCGTACAGACCCTCGGCGGCCGCTGTCTTCGCGGACCCGCCGAGCGCGTCACGTGACATTGCCCGCAGCGACAGTCCATCCACCGTGACGACCGGTGCGCCCGCCGCGTCGACCGCGGTAATCGACATCCGATCCGTGCCCGTGGCGGCGAGTCGAACGCGCACCGCCGTGGCGCCGACCGCGTGCAGGGTGACGCCCTCCCATGCGAACGGCAACCGGATCTGGTCGCCGTCGGTATCGCCACCGGCGACGGCCATCGCGTGCAACGCCGCGTCGAGCAGCGCCGGGTGGATCCCGAAGGCTCCCGCCGCGCCGCGCGCCTGCTCCGGCAGTTCCACCTCGGCGAACAATTCCTCGCCGCGTCGCCAGACGGCGCGCAGCCCCTGGAACACCGGGCCGTAGCCATAGCCCGCGTCGGCGAGTTCGGCGTAAGGATCACCGATCTCGACCGCGGTGGCGCCGGACACGGGCCAGGTGGCCAGCTCCGCTGTCACGACCGCGGGTACATCATCGACGACCAGTGAGCCGGTGGCGTGCACTGTCCACTCCGCCTGCTCACCCTCGTCGTCGAGCTGCTGTGGCCGCGAGTAGATGGTGATGGGCCGATCGTCGCCGGAACCACCGACGACGGCCTGCACCTCGACACCGCCCCGCTCTGGCAACACCAGCGGCGCCTGCAGCACCAGTTCACCGATCCGAGGGACACCCACCTGGCCACCCGCCAGCAGGGCGATCTCCACGAACGCGGTGCCCGGCACCAGGATCGAGCCGCCGACCACGTGATCGGCCAGCCACGGCTGGGCCCGAGTCGACAACAGACCGGTCACCAGCACATCGTCGCCGCCGCTCGCCTGCGTGATCTTCGCGCCGAGCAGCGGGTGATCGACCACGCCGAGGCCGACACCGGCGACATCGCCGGTCCCGGTCGGCTTGTCCAGCCAGTAACGCCGGTGCTGGAACGCGTAAGTCGGCAGGTCGACCTGAGCGACCGCGCGCACATCGATGCCCTGCGTCCAGTCGACCGCGGTACCCGCAGCGTGCGCGGCGGCCAGACCCGCGTAGAACGCGATCGGCTCGTCGTGCTTGGGCCTCAGCAATGAGGTCGCCACGGCGACTGCCTCGTCGACACCGTCGTTGAGCACCTCGTCGACCAGGGTGGTCGAACTCGCGCCGGGGCCGACCTCGAGGAACACCGTCGCGCCGAAATCATGCGCGGCGCGCACGCCGTCGGCGAAGCGGACCGCCTCGCGGACATGGCGCACCCAGTATTCCGGGGTGCACAGCTGCTCGGGCTCGGCGACCGCACCGGTGACATTGGAGATGATCGGGATAGCCGGCCGCTGGTAGGTGAGTGACGCGGCGACCGCGCCGAACTCGGCGAGCATCGGCTCCATGAGCGGCGAGTGGAACGCATGGCTCACCCGCAGCGGTTTGACCGTGTGCCCGAGCGAGCGCAGCTCTGCCGCGATGTCGTCGACGACCTCGGCCACACCCGAGATCGTCAGCGCCGACGGGCTGTTGATCGCGGCGATGGCCACATTGCTCTCGCGACCGGACAGCAGCGGCAGCACCGTCTGCTCGTCCGCGCGCACCGACAGCATCGCGCCACCCTCGGGCAGTGCCTGCATGAGTCGCCCGCGCGCGGCGACCAGGGTGGCCGCGTCGTCCAGCGACAGCACGCCGGCGACATGGGCTGCCGAGATCTCGCCGATCGAGTGTCCGAGCACCAGATCCGGTCGCACACCGAAACTCTCGGCCAACCGGAACAGCGCCACCTCGACGGCGAACAACGCGGCCTGGGTGAAGGCGGTGTGGTCGAGCAGCGCCGCCTCGTCGGTGTCGGGCTCGGCGAAGACGACCTCGCGCAGCGAACGCCCCAGGGCCGGGTCGAGCCGCGCGCACACCTCGTCGAAGGCGGCGGCATACACCGGATACCGCTCGTACAGCGCGCGTCCCATGCCGACGCGCTGCGCGCCCTGGCCGGGGAACATCACCGCGGTCTTGGCCGAGCTGCCCGCCACACCGACCGCGACGTTGGCCCCGGAATCGGCCGTCGCGGCGTCTTCGACAATCGCACCGGCCGTCTTCAGCGCCGCGATCAGTTCCTCGCGGGTGCTACCGAGCACCACCGCGCGATGAGCGAACCTGGCTCGCTGGGTGGCCAGCGAATACCCGATGTCGGCGGGCGAATGTTCCGGATGATCGTCGAGGAAGGTGCTCAACCGGGCGATCTGATCCGACAGCGCGGGCGCGGTGGCCGCGGAGACGACCCATGCCGTCGCCGCGGGCTCGACCTGGACACCGGTCTCCTCGGGCCCGCTCGCCTCGGTGGCGGGGGCGGGCGCCTGTTCGAAGATGACGTGCGAGTTGGTGCCGCTGATACCGAAGGCGGACACCGCCGCCCGGCGCGGACGGTCGACCTCGGGCCACTGCGTGGCCTCGGTCACCAGCTCCACCGCACCCGCGTCCCAGTCCACCTGGTGCGACGGCTCGTCGACGTGCAGCGTCGGCGGCACCGTCCCGTGCCGCATCGCCATGATCATCTTGATCGCGCCGGCCACACCGGCAGCGGCACTGCTGTGCCCGATGTTCGACTTGATCGAGCCGAGCAGCAGTGGCGTCGTGCGGTCCTGGCCGTAGGTGGCCAGCAGCGCGTTCGCCTCGATCGGGTCACCCAGTGGGGTACCGGTGCCGTGCGCCTCGACGACATCGACGCCGGACGCCGGAATCTTGGCGTTGCGCAGCGCGGCTTCGATGACCCGCCGCTGCGACGGGCCGTTCGGTGCGGTCAGACCGTTGGACGCACCGTCCTGGTTCACCGCGGAGCCGCGCAACACGGCCAGGATGGGGTGGCCGTTCTTCTGCGCGTCCGAGAGTCGTTCCAGGACAAGCAGTCCGACACCTTCGGACCAGGTGGTGCCGTCGGCGGCGGCCGCGAACGCCTTGGCCCGCCCGTCCGCCGAGATCACACGCTGACGGGAGAAGGCGATGAACGCCTCCGGCGTCGGCATGATCGTCGCGCCGCCGGCCAGTGCCAGCGAACATTCGCCCGACCGCAGCGAATTCGCTGCCTGATGGATCGCCACCAGCGACGACGAGCACGCGGTGTCCAGCGAGACCGCGGGGCCCTCGAGGCCGAGTGAGTACGCCACTCGGCCCGACGCGACGCTGGAGGTCCGGCCGATCAGCAACCAGCCCGCCAGACCACTGCGGTCTTCCATGATGGTCGGGCCGTATTCGACCTCGATGATGCCCGCGAACACACCGGTATCGGTGCCGCGCAAAGTATTCGGGTCGATGCCCGCACGTTCGAGCGCCTCCCAGGCGACTTCGAGCATGTGCCGCTGCTGCGGTTCCATCGCCAGCGCTTCGCGCGGACTGATACCGAAAAAGGCAGCGTCGAAATCGGCAGCGCTGTCCAGGAAGCCGCCGTGCGACGAGTACGACGTCCCTTCGTGGTCGGGGTCGGGGTG
This sequence comes from Nocardia salmonicida, assembly GCF_036142455.1. NCBI lineage: Bacteria > Bacillati > Actinomycetota > Actinomycetes > Mycobacteriales > Nocardiaceae > Nocardia > Nocardia salmonicida. The sequence continues at coordinate 1,338,840 of NZ_CP108014.1, read as the reverse complement.
ATAGAGACCGTCGACGTCCCAACCGCGATCGGTCGGAAACTCCGAGATCACGTCACGCCCGTCGGCGACCATCTGCCACAGGTCCTCGGCAGATTTGACGCCGCCGGGATACCGGCAACCCATGCCGATCACAGCGATGGGCTCGCTCGATCGGTTTTCCACCTCCTGCAGACGCTGCCGGGTGCGATGCAAGTCGATTGCGGCTCGCTTCAGGTATGCCCGAAGCTCCTCTTCGGTCGCCATTGCGCGTTTCCTCCGATGAACGATGTGATTCGCGGTTCGCCGATTCCGACGCGACTTCGCGTGGATCGCACTCCGGCTGGCGTGTTCGCCGTCGATTACTCCGGCGGCCAACATCACCCATCGTCAACGGACCCAGCACTCGCTGGAACCCCTAGCTACTCCCCTACTTGCCGCACAACCGTTCGGATGGCTACCTGCCGTCTACCGGGGTAGCGTTCGTCTCGGCATGACGACTTGACGGCCCCCACATTGCGTGCGTAAATAAGAACGATCGTTCGTTCAGAGCACAGAAGATCGCCATCGGACGCCAAGGGGAGATAGGGCCGGAAATGACCTCACAGACTTGGACAGAAGAGACCGACCCCGACTGCATCGACGACGCCAGCGCCGCGGCGATGCTCGACGGTGCTCCATGGCGGCGGCTCGCCGTCATCGGCGACAGCACCGCGATAGGTCTCGGCGCGCCCTATCGCGGCTACCGCAGGCTGACATCGTTCGCCCGGATGGCCGATACGTTGGCGATGGCGGTCGGTCCGATCAACTACATGAACCTCGGCACCCCGTGGGCGACTTCACGTCAGGTCGTCGAGGAGCAGAAAGACCTGATGGTGGCGTTCAAGCCCGATCTGGTGATGATCTCGTGCGGCGGCAACGACCTGATGGCCGAGACCCCGGACTACGCCGCGATCGCGGCCAATCTCACCGAACTGTTCGAGGCAGGCAAGAGCATCGGCGCGCAGACGATGACGATGACCCTGGCCGACGCTTTTCCCGACGCGGCGATGGTGCGCTTTCGGAGCAGCTTGGCGCGACTCAACGAACTGGTGCGCGGCATCGCCGCCGAGCACGACGCGATCCTCATCGACCTGTGGCATCACTCGGTCGGGCATCGCCCCGACGTGATGAGCAACGACCGGATCCACTTCAACATGTCGGGCCACGCCGTACTCGCCGCCGAAGCCGTCAAGGCGCTCGCGGCCCATATTCCGCAGCAGGCCAACACCGCTTAGCCGATCAGGGCCGGCGCGCGTTCCCCGCCGGTGGCGCATTCACGCAGCAACCGCAGCATGGTGGCGCGCGCCCGATCGAAGACGTCCGGGTCGCCGAGCAAGATCATGTCGGACGCGGCAGCACGCTCGATCGCTGCGAGTTCGAACGCCAGTTGCGCCGGGTCCGTCTCGGCCGAGATCTCACCCAGTTGCTTGGCCTCGATCACGGTCTGGCGGTGGAACTCGTGCCACTGCTGCCAGACCGCCACGATCGCGTCGCGTACGCGTCCCGGCCGTGCGCCGTATTCCGCGCCGACCGACAGGAAGAAGCACGCGCCACCCGAACCGATGTCCTCGTTGAGATGGTCGATCCACGCATCGCAGAGGGTGCGCAACCGGACGAGGCCGGACGGCTGGCGCAACGCGGGGCTGATCACCGACGCGATGAACTCGGCCTTCGCCTCCTCGATCGCCGCCAGCTGCAATTCCTCCTTGGAGCCGAAGAGCCCGAAAACGCCGCTCTTGCTGGCACCCAGCGAGGTTGCCAGACGCCCGATCGTGAGCCGGTCCAGCCCCTCGACCGCACCGACCTGGACCGCTTCTCGCAGGATGGCACGGCGGGTGTCCTGCCCACGCGCGGTCTGGATATCGCTCATCGACCCGAACTCCTTTCCTGACAAAAGTCCGATACGCCCGTTTGTCGTGGCGTACCCATCACCCACGATAGCCGAACAATCGTGCGGCCAGTTAGCGCACCTTGCGGCGGCCGAGCCAACATCTCTTGCATGTCCAGGGTGCCCGTGCGTTAATAGATGCGTACGAACGTTCGGTTCAACATAAGACTGAGAGGTCGTCATGAACGTTTTCCCCTCCACCGCGCGCCCGCGCGGACGGTGCGACGATCGGACAGGTAAACGATGACCGACAAGACCACGACCGAAGCGCCGTCCGCGGTGGAGCCCCGTCGCGTTCTGCTGATCACCGCGCTGGCCACCTTTGTGGCCTTCCTCGATATGTCCGTGGTGAACGTCGCGTTCCGCAGCATCGCCGAGGACTTCTCGGACACCTCGCTCTCCACGCTGTCCTGGGTGGTGAGCGGCTACGCCGTGTTCTTCGCGGCGGTACTCACCCCGGTCGGCCGCTATGCCGACCTGATCGGCCGCAAGACAGTGTTCCTGTGGTCGCTGCTCGGGTTCACCGTCGCGTCCGCGTTGTGCGCCGCGGCGCCGACCATCGAAGTTCTCATCGGCGCTCGCGCACTGCAGGGTATGGCGGCGGGTGGCATGATTCCCGCCGCGCTCGGCCTGGTTCTCGGCGCGTATCCGCCGGAGAAGCGGGTCGCGGCGGTCGCGGCGTGGGCAGGCGCCGCATCGGTGTCCGCGGCGTTCGGTCCCGCGGTCGGCGGCTTCCTGGTGTCGGCCTTCGATTGGCCGGCCATCTTCCTCATCAACGTCCCCGTCGGGATCTTCGCCCTGATCGCGGGCCGCGCCTGGCTGCCCGAGATCAAGGTTCCCTCCTCGGTACGGCCCGATCCGATCGGTGCCATCCTGGTCGCGGTCGGCGTCGGCGCGGCCGTAGTCGGATTGACCCAGGGCGGCTCATGGGGTTGGACCAGTCCGGCCTTCCTCGGCTGCACCCTCGGCGGGCTCGTGCTCCTGGCGCTGGGCATCCTGCGCTCGATGCGCACGCCGGTGCCGACCTTCGAGGTCGACCTGTGGCGCAATCGCACCTTCGCCTCGGCGAGCGCCGTCTCCTTCCTGTTCGGCATCGTGATGTTCGCCTGGCTACTGGCGACCCCGCTGTGGACCCTCCTCGTCTGGGACTACTCCGTCTGGGAAACCGGTCTGGCCAACACTCCCGGCGCCTTCACCGCGGCGGTCGGTGCGGCCATCGTCGGCAAGTCCAAGCACCCCGACATCGCGCGCCTCGCGACGATCGCGGGCACCATCTGCTTCGGCGTCTCGGCGGTTCTGTTCGCGCTCCTGCTCGATGAGACGCCGCGCTTCTGGGCGGTGTGGTTCCCGGTCGGCCTGCTTCTCGGCCTCGGCATCGGCCTGGTGATGACGGCGGTCTCCAGCGCCGCCGCGACCTCGGTGCCGGAGGAGAAGTTCGCCTCTGGCTACGGCATGAGCACCACCGCGCGCCAGATGGGCGGTGGCCTGGGCATCGCGGCCTTCGCCGCGATCACCACGTCGGTCACCACCGGCTGGCTCGACGGACTGCACACGGTGTTCTGGTTCAGCGCCATCGGGTGCATCCCCGTAGTCCTGGCCGCCCTTCCGATGGGTCCGACCGTTTCGACACCGATCGCCGAGGCCGTCGCCGAGCCGGAGCCTTCACCGACACAGGTATAACCGCGCCCCTGAGCGGGGCCGCGGATCACTCATTCGCGGCCCCGCTCAGGTGTTTCCGGGGCATGGCGCGCACCGGAAAGCCATTGGCTCGGCGATCGCCGACCGCATCGCCACGTTGGACAGCCCCCTGTCCTGAACCACTCCCGCACGAAATCCCACGACCGGTCACGACCACGAACCTCCGTTTCTCCTACTGATCAGGAGCCTCGTATGTCCACCAAGGAACAGAGCCCGAGCAACACCGCGAGCAGGCCGCCATTGTTGAACCGAAGTGTGATCCAGGTCGCCGCGGCGGCGAACGCAGGTCTCGGCCTGGCGTCATTCGCGCTCGCGGCAGACCTCTGGAAACTCGACGACGGCCTGTCGACCCCGCTGCTGTACCTCATCGGAGCACTGTGCTTCGTCGCCGCGTTCGTCACGGCGTGGGGCAGCCGCGAGGTCGGCGAGGGGGGATGGATCGTGGGAGTCGTCGCGATCGACGCGGTCGTGACGATCGCCTTCGTCGCGACAATGATCCTGTCGTGGGATCAGATCACGCTCGCCGGCGGCTATTTCGCGATGGCCGGAGCATCCATCGCGACCCTCGCGTCGCTGGCTACTGTGGCAGCGGCACTGGGGACCAAAGATGTGGATGCTTCAGCGAGTCCGGGGCACCAGCCGCAGCGTTTCCCGGCTAGAGACCTTCGCGGACAGCTTCTTTCGCCCCAGCTCAACTGACATAGCGTCCGGGCGGACCTCTCGCCCCGCCTCAGCACATCAGGCCGCTGCGGTAGGCGAGAACCACCGCCTGGGTGCGGTCGCGAGAACCGGTTTTGGCGATGACGTGGGAGACGTGGGTGCGGGTGGTGGCTTCACTGATGAACAAGCGAGCGCTGATCTCGGCATTCGCGTATCCCATCGCCATCAACACCAGCACCTCGCGCTCCCGGTTGGTCAGCCCGGCCACGGTTCCTGGTGTAGCGGAGGTGGGCGGGGTAGCCGATCTCAGTGCGGTCAGGACGCCGCTGACCACGGCGGGATCGAGCCAGCCTTCCCCCGCGGCGCAGGCGCGAATCGCCTCGGCGAGGTCTGCGGGTGCCGCGTGCTTGAGGAGAAATCCGCTGGCACCCGCGGCGAGGGCTTGTTGCACAGCGTGCTGTTCGTTGAAGGTAGTGAGCACGAGAACTGCTGGTGCGTCGATGGATTCGCAGATTTTGCGGGTGGCGCTGATTCCATCGGTCCCTGGCATGCGCAAGTCCATCAGAACCACATCGGGCTGGACGTCCGCGGCGAGTTCGATCGCCGTGGTGCCGTCACTTGCCTCACCCACCACCTCGATGTCGGAGATGCCGCCGAGTAGCAATACGACACCGGCGCGCACCAGGGCTTCGTCTTCGGCGATGATCACAGTGATCGTCACGAGGCGTTCTCCTGGATTGCGGTGGGGCTCAACGGTATCTCCGAGACCACGGACCAGCCGGTGCCGTCTGGACCGTATTCGACTGTGCCACTGAGTGTTTGCAATCGTTGAGTGAGCCCGGCCAAGCCCTGGCGAGTGGAGAGTCGATCGACCTGTGGGGCGGGGCCGTCCCCGCCCGTACTGCGCACCGCGACGGTCACACTGGTGCGATGCCAGCCGATGCTGATATCGACGGTCGCACCGGCGCCGGCGTGTTTGGCGACGTTGGTCAGCGATTCCTGCACGAGCCGGTAGGCCGCCAGGTCGATGTCGGGGTCGACGTTCGGTGGACGGGTGCCATCGGTGTCGAGGCGAATACGCAGCCCACCCGCGCGATTCAGCTCGATCAGGCTCTCGAGTGTGGCCGGTGCGCTGCGACGGGAGTGCGCCGCGCGCGACCCCTCGATGGGGGCGCGCAACAGTCCGAGCAGGTCGTGTAGTTCGCCCATCGCCTGTGTCCCTGCTCGTTCGATAACCGCCAAGGCTTCGGCTACCTTCGGATGACCGTCGGGGGTGAACGCGCGGGCGGCCGCGGCGTGCAGGATCATTGCGGCCACCGCACCGGACACGCTGTCGTGCAGCTCGTGCGCCAGCCGCAGCCGTTGCGCCGCCAATGCGGCCTCCGCCTCGGCGGCCAGGCGCGCCTGCGTCGCCAGAGCGCGGTGCTCGCGCAGATAGAGCAGGCGGCCCACACCCCACACGACACCGAGTGCCAATGCCCACATCGTCCCGGCGACGAGGTAATGACTCAGCTCCGGCCCAGCGGCTCCCGCCAGCCCGTTGTGATAGGTGAACAGTCCGAGCGAGAGCGCGGACCCGACGAGGATCAGTCGAGCCGCGGACGCGGACACCCGGCAGGCGGCCGCGAAAGTGGCGACGAGCAGATAGCCGACCGGGAAATACGTCGGCACAACGACATTCACCGCGGTGAATCCCCAGGCCACCGCCCACACCGCGATCGGAAAACGTCCGCGCGCCAGCAGCGTCGTACACAGCAGGACAGCCGCGGTCGGCACCACCCACAACGGTAGCGAACCGCCGCCGATGAGCTGACGATCTCCACCCCACGCCGCCAGATCTATACCACCGACGGCGACGACCAGTGCGACGTCGGCGAGGCGGCGTAGCCGTGTGGTCTCGGGGCCGAGTTCAGCCACCGCCAAGAAGCTTCCATACCCAGGTCAGTGGGTTGCCGATCGACATCGCCGGTGGCGGGGTCGCGGCGGCGATGTCGGTGAGTACCTTGCGCACGGCCGCGATGACGTCGTCGCGACTCGGTTCGGCCAGCCCGCCGTCGATCTCACCGAGGGTGACCGGAACCCCGCGGGGCGGTGCCGCCGAGATTTCTGCCAGTTGGAGCAGCACGATGTCCGGTGCTTCCGGCACGACAATCGTCGCCGAGACATCGACCACTTCGCCGTATTCGTGCGCCGCGCTGAACACTCCGAGCCGCAGTGGCGTTTCTCGCTCAGCGAGCCTCGCGGCCAACGGCGGGTGCGCGAGGGCGAATTCCCGTTCGAGCAGCGTCGCCCGGCCGACCGGCAGACCGGTGGCGCCACCTTCGTCCACTGCGTACACGACTACGAAAGTGCGTGCTGTCATGGGCAGAAGTGTCCCACGACAAGGTATTCGGGGCTATGCCTTCGCGGTCTGCCTGCGCGAACTCGCGGACGCTGCACAGCGACGCCGGGCGATCACCGAGGCGAAGGCGACGGCGGCCAACAGGTCGGCGAGAACGAACACCCAGATCCCGGTGCGGACGCCGAAGTGTTCGCCCAGCACACCGCCGAGTAGCGCGCCCACCAGGTTGGCCGCGGTGGTACCGGTACCGAGCAGTGCCCCCACGCGAGCGAAGTAGCGGTCACCCACGTCGGTGCCCATCACCGTGATCAGGGCGATGTTCATGATCGCGCCGAAGAACGTCGGCAGTGCGGTACTCGCGCACACGATCAGCAGGGCGAGGGGCAACGATCCGGTAGTCAGGGGTAGCGCGAGCGCGCAGACCGCCGCGGCGAGAACGGTCGCTCGCAGCACTCGGTCGGCCGAGATCCCGACAGCGAGGATGCGTGGTGCCGCGAGCGCGCCGAGAGCTGCGGACAAGGTGGCGGCAACGGCGGGAACACCGTACGCGGATACCGGGATTCGTATGTCGTTGAGCAGGAACACCGCACGCATGGCAGCCACACCGCCGGACGCCGCGCCGCCGATCAGCAGATACAGCGCCACAGCGGCCAGCACCTTCGAGTCGCGCAGCACACGTACCCCATCGGCGAATTCGCGGGCGATGCCGCCTCGTTGAGCGGTCTCCCGGTGATCGGGTGTCGACAGGCCCGCGAGGCAGAAGGCGCTGAACAGATACGTCAGCACATCGCAGCTGAACATCACCGCGGCACCGACGGCGGTGAGCAACGGCCCCGCCACCGAGGCCCCGGCCGAGCGCGCGAGCAGCGAATTCGATTGCAGCCGTGCTCGCGTGGTGCTCAGATCGCGCACACCGAGGGTGCTCAAGTGCGAAAAGTACAGTCCCGCTCGCGCAACCCCGGTCACCCCGAGCGTCAGGGACAGACCGATCAGGGTGGTCACGGTCAGTACGCGAGCGAACGCCGCCACCGCACAGACCGTGATCGCCGAAGCCGCGATCAGATCGGCGACGATCAGCAACCTTCGTGGCCGGCTCACTCGGTCGAGCAGCACGCCGGCGAAAGGTCCGAGTACCAGTGGCGGCATCGCCGACGCGGCGACCACCAATGACACCTCGCGCGGCCCTGCGCCGAGGACAGCGACAGCGGTAACGGAGACCGTGGTGCTGGTCAGCGCGCTTCCGAAGGTCGAGGCGACCTGGGCGACGGTGTAGCGCCGCAGATCCGAAATCTGTCGTGTCGAGAGTAGATCGCCCATGGTCGGTTCCTTGCCGGATAACGGAGAATCACTGGGCGCGGGCCTTGGAAGGCCCGCGCCCAGTAAATGTTTCGTGCCTCTACGCCTCGACGGCGTTGGTGCAGTTCTGCATGCTGAGGGTGCTCCAGCCGGCGTCCTCGCCGTCGTTCTTGGCGGTCTCGACCTGCAGCTTCAGGATCTGGGTCATGGTGTTCACCTCCCTTCGAATAACTGGTGCTCACTACATTTCGTGAACATTGGTGCAGTTCTGGACACTCCAGGTGCTCCAGCCGCCGTCCTCGCCCTCGTTCTTGGCGGTCGCGGCTTGCAGCTTCAAGATCTCGACCATGGTGATCACCTCCCTTCAGGTGTATTCGGATCGATCGGGGTTCACTGCATTTCGTGGCCGTTGGTGCAGTTGGCCATGCTGAGGGTGCTCCAGCCGGCGTCTTCGCCGTCGTTCTTGGCGGTCTCGACCTGCAGCTTCAGGATCTGGATCATGATGTTCACCTCCTCTGGGATGTGGTGGGGTGTGTGGTCTGGTGGTCGTCTACCGCTCGACGGGCTGGGCTACGAGCGCAGGCACGGCCGCGTCGAGGGTGAACAACGGATCAGGGAAGCCGGTCAGGGCGTGGTGCAGGGCCAGTAGGACACCCGCCGATCCGGTCGCCAGGTCGGCACTGAGTCGTTGACCGTGTCCGCCGAGCCAGCGCACGCCGGTCTCGCCGGGGATCGCGTATTTGAACAGTGCGGTCAATCGCGACCCCGCACCGGCCGGGAGATCGGCTCGAAATGCGGAATCCGCTTGTACCAGAGCCATTCCCGCTTGCCCATGGAAGAGTCCAGGAGCAGCCGTGAATCGGATACTCAGTGCTCGCAGGCAACCGCGCAAGCTGTCCGCCAGCTCCGGCTCGTCGTAGTTGTTCAGATACCGAGCGAGCACCTGCGCATAGCCTGCGCTCCCGGATGCGAGGTAAGGCATCACGCGGAGGTCGCGCTGCGAGGCGCGAAAACCCAGGGCGTCCACCGGGATCGTCTCCGCATGGACGAGTTCGTCGCGCAGCAACTGCAGGCCGCGCTCGAAGTGGCGCTGCTCGCCGGTGAACGCGGCCAGGTAGTACAGCGCCAATGCGACACCGGGTCTGCCGTGCACCAGCCCGGAAGCATTGTCGGCGCCCAGCAGGGGAACCAGATCCTCGGGCAACCCGCTGAGCAGTCGGTGGGCGTGTTCGAGGTGGGCGAAGTCGCCGGTCCGATGATGAAATGCCAAGTGCGCCATGGCAACACCGGCCGCACCTCCGCCCCAGGTGGCAGATTCGGTACTCAATCGATGCTCGCTCGCGGCAGCGAGCAAGGCCAAGCCTGCCTCGCGTTCACCGAGATCGTCGAGGACCCAGGCGATTCCGGCATTGCCGAACAGCAGGCCGGGGCAGGTGTCGCCGCGGGCGGCCAGGGATCCATCGCGTAATCGCGTGACCACCGCCGGGTCGATGGCGCGTCCCGCCAGTCGCAATGCGTGCAGCACGCCTGCCGTCCCGTGGGCGATACCGCGCGTATTGGTCCTGTGTCCCTCCGGCCCGAAGGGATACGGATCGGACGTCTGAACCAGCGCATCAGCGGTGCGGTCGCGCAGCCAGTGCAGCGCGGCAACGGGGTCGGCCCGTACAGCACCCGGATCCAGCAGACTCGGCCCGTGTTCGCTGCCCCGATAGCGCACTACCGCGTCCCACAGCTGCCGCGGTGGTGCCGCCAGTTCAGTGAGATCGGCGAGGAGATGGTCCAAGCACTGCGGTGACCGCTCGGCCACTTCGTGCATCGGGAAGATGAGCATCTGCGCGAGCGCGGCCAACCCATAGGAATCGACATAGCTTGGGTCGGCCTTCGAGCGCCCCGCAGGTGTTCGCAACTCCGGCGGCATGAAGCCCGGGGTGGACAGGAGTCCGAGTGGATGATCCAGTCGCTGAACAGCTTCCACGTCGATCAGCCGCACGGTGTCGTCGTCGGCGACGAGCACGTTGCCCGGGCTGATGTCGACGAAGGCGTAGCCGAGCCGGTGCAATATGGCGATCTGCGCGGTGACCTGGTCGAGAATATGGCGGCACCGCTGGTAGTAGGCGGCGATCGTCGTCGGGTTCGCGCCCGCGTGGATCAGCGGTGTCGTAGCGACCATCCAGCTGGTGAGCGTGCGGCCCGGCACGAACTCGGTGACGAGGTAGGTGTGCTCCCACTCGGTGAACAACTCGACGGGTCGCGGCGCCAGTCCGGGCGCCGCCGCGTGCAGCGCGCGCAACGTCAGGTACTCCTGCTCGAGACGTCGCCGCGCATCCTGCACGCCGACGTAGCCGTTGTGGCCGCGGGCCTCCTTGACGAAACAGGCTGCCCCCTCCAGATCACGGGCCCGATAGGCGCCGCCCGCATTGCTGTGGCGCAGCACCGCCTCGAAGGTGTAACCGTGAAAGCTGACCTCGGACTCCTCGTCGAGCGGCTCCGGCGACGACGCGAACGGATCCACCACCCCGGCAGGCAAAAAGAATTCGGGACGTCGCTCGTCGGGGACCTCCGTACCGTCGACACCCCGCAACGTGGGCAACGTGGAACCGTCGGCCTGCAGCCGATAGCTCGGGCGGAACGCACCGAACCGATAGGACACACACTGTGAGCTCCCGAACCGGCGGTCGGTCAGCACATACGGTCCGGCGATGCCGGCGAGTTCCCGCTCCAGCCGCACCAACACCTCGTGCGCACACTGCGGTGTCGGCGGATAGAGCGCACAGAATTTCCCGCTCTGCACCCGACTGCCGTGCTTGCTGTGCAACCACCCGAAGAAGGTCCGCCCGGTCAGATGCTTGAACGGCACCCCGAGCTCGCCACACACACCCGCGACGACGTCCAACACCAGATGGGTGTTGTCCAGCGAACTGGAGACGTGAACCTTCCAGCCCTGATCAGGCAGTACAACCTCGGGCGGCATCCAATAGGTCCACACCCCCGATTCCCCCCGCGCCCACCCAGCCGGTGGCACTGTGGGGGCATATCGCCGACCAGGATCGGTGCGCTCGACGGGCTGGAAGTAGTCGGGGTCGGCGAGCAAGAACGCGGCGTCGTGAAGCATTGCGGTCCAACCCTTCTCAGGTAGTGAAGCCGTTCGTCGGTCGATCGAACGAACTCCAGAATGACCGCCGCACCCCTCTCGCCGAATCAGTGCTCAGTAGCGGATTTCCCCTACCGCCCCACGATGACCACCCTCATCGCCCCGCGGTAGAAGGCGCCCTCGGCCGCTGGCGAACAACACCCTCAACCGCAAAAACTGCAGACAGCACGGCTCATACGTCACCCAATCGACCCACGGAAGGCGAGGGAGCCGAATGTTTTGTTGAAGATATTTTTAAGGCACGGCTGATGTCCGAACCGACTTTCTTGGCGCACACCAAATTCGAGAAGCTTAAGCTTCCGATCGGTGTTCTCCTTATGCCAGATGCTGATCAGGTGACAGCGATAGCAACAGAATTTACTCGCCACACAAACGCCGACCTCGGGAAAGGAATTGGCCGATTCGAACGCCTCCTTGAACCGGTCAAACTCGATGGCGAAGTACCGCGCGAAATAAAAGACGCAATTTATGAAGCGCAGCAAATCCGCAATGTATGGGCATACAGAGCAGGAATAGCTGATGCGCGCTTTTGTGATGACTGCCCAAAGTTCCCCGTATCGATCGGCGAGAAGTTTCTGTATCGAAGGAGATGTTCGATCAACTAGTTCTTGCAATCGAAGAGTATGGTGGCCTCATAATCAAGCGCCTGCTTGAGGGCCTCAAGTCCTAGCATCAATTATTGACAGAGTTGCTGGCCGCCTGCTCGAACGGCAGGCAGTCGGTTCCGCGAAACCGTACCTTGCACAACATCCTCAAGATCGCCGGTGGATTGAAGATTGACGCGGGCACCTTGGTGAGCTGACTGCCGATACCCGACGACGGAGCCACCGGCGCATAGAACCCTTGCCGATTGTTTGGTTGACTGGCCTTGTGGTTTCCACGAGCACCATCACCAGCATCCGCACTCTCGACGGCCTGCACCTGGCAGGCACCGTCGTCACCCCTGACCAACCGCCGACTCACGCCGTGCTGCTGGTGCACGGTGGTGGAGTCACCCGCGAGGAGGGCGGCTTCTTCACCCGGCTGGCGGATGGCCTCGCCGGGGCGGGAGTTGCCTCGCTACGGTTCGATCTGCGCGGTCACGGGGAGAGCGACGGGAGACAAGAAGAACTGACGCTATCGACAATCCTCAATGACATCCGGGTTGCCTTGGCGGCACTACGGGAATCCACCGGTGCCGCGGCGCTGAGCCTGCTCGGAGCCAGCTTCGGCGGCGGCATTTGCGCCTACTACGCCGCCAAACGGCCCGACGAACTGACGAAGCTGGTGCTGCTCAATCCCCAGTTCGACTACAAGAAGCGCACCATCGACAGCCGCCCGTACTGGACGAACGAAGTCATCAGCGACGAAGCCGCCCAAGAGCTGAACAAGGCCGGTGCCATCCAGTTCACCCCGACGCTCAAACATGGCCGCCCGCTGCTCAACGAGGTGTTTTGGCTGAAGCCCAACGAAGTCCTCGGCGAGATCCAAACCCCCACCCTGATCGTCCACGGCAACGCCGACACCCTGGTGCCGGTCGACGGCTCCCGCCAGGCCCTCAGCCAGTTCACCGCTCCGGTCGAGTTGGTCGAGGTCGACGGTTCGCAGCACGGCTTCGCCGTTCATGACGATCCGCAGTACCTGAACCCGAAAAGCCAGCAGTATCAGACGTTCGTCATCGAGACGGTGGCCCAGTGGCTCACCACCGGTTCATCGGGCGGGAGCTAGCACCTCGTGCAGGGCACGAACACTGGCGCGGTTGCGCCACGGCTCGAGCACCCGCACCACTTCGATGATGAGGTTCATCGTTCGCTCCGAACGTGTCTCGCGGGCCACCATCACCGCGGTGGTGGCCAGGGCGGCAGCTTCGTCCGGTTCACCGCTGAGGGCGAGGGCATTGGCCTGCCGGGCACTGAAAAAGCCACTGTCGCGCCGAGACAACCCGCTGCCTGCCAATACCGTGCTGAACATCTCCACTGCCCGTTGCGGTTTACCGGCCTCGGTGAAGCAGGTTGCCGAGCGTAGTTGCAGGGTTCCTTCGTTGAAGTAGGTGCCGAACAATTGGTCGTCGTCGGGGTGGGCTTGGGTGAGTAGGTCGGAAGCTTCACCGAGGTGCTGCTCGACCGCCGTCGCCGATTCGCCGATCATGGCCAGTCCCAAGGCTTCTTGTTGCATCACCTCAGCGCGAACACGGGCAGGCAACTGCCACGGCCCCTGTTTGGCGGCTTGCGCCAGGCCCAACACCGCTGCGGCATCCTTGGACTCGTAGGCCATCTGGGATTTCTTGAGTAGGACGTAGCCCTGCAGCGGCAGGCTGCCTGCGGCTTGCGCCCATTCCATCGCTCGGTCATACAGGAAGGTGGCCGTGACTGGATCGTAGAGATCCCGGTACAACCAGCCTGCGAATTCGGCACCATCGGCACCAACCGCCAGCAGTGACCGGCGAACATCGGGCTGCACGTCCTTGCTGTGCCGCGTGATCGCCCCGAGTAGCGCCAGCATCAGGGGCAAGGCTCCTGCCGGGCCACGTTGGCCGTCGTCGGCCTTGCAACGGGCGAGCTGCTGGCGGAAGAACTCCACCACTGAACCGTCGAAATAGCGATAGGCATCATCTAGTGCCAGGGCAATCGGCTCGAGGTCACCAGCGTGGCTGGAAACTGGTGGTGTCCCGCGGCCACCGGCGAGGAGCCACCGGGCAAGGCGAACATCAGCGTCGCCGTCATGGTGGTCGGGCGAGGTGGCTTCGTCCCCGTCTGTCACGGGCAACTTGAACCACAGCAACTCGGCCGGAATCCGCAGCGCCTGCGCCCACTGGGTAAGGCGCGAAAGCTGTTCGGGGGCAGGGCCTTTTTCGATCCGGCTCAGTTGGGCTTGTGTCAGACCAAGCCACGAGGCGATCAGTTCTTGTGGCAACACGCGACCATGATGAGGATGCAGCCGATAGGCGTTGATGACCCGGCCAATATGCCAGGTAGACAGCGTATCTCGCATTTGGTCGGTCTGCCAGAATCCGGCGGGTACTTGCGGCGGATGAGCCACCTGCTCGCGAAAAGCGAGATCGCAAGGATGGCAGAATTTCTGGGCGTTGTAGCTGCTGAGCCGATTCCCACACCGAGCGCAGTAGCGCTGCATTTTGGGTGCCCGCGTCATGACTTGCTACTCCCGGATTCGCTCGGGTGTTGCCATTTTCCCTGGCCAGGTGGACGGTACCACCCCTTGACCAAGGGCGCTATACGTTTCATGCATACCTCGAAAACCCCTGTTTTAAAGGGCTTTTCGGGCTAAACGGGGCGGTGCCAGGGGCGGCGGGCGAACCCCGGCTATACGCCCAGTGCATACGCCGGGGCGAAGTCGCGGCATACCGCCGGACGGCGTTGGCGATAAGGCTGAGGTAGGTACCCGGCACCGGGCGACGCTGCGAGCCCCTCACGCGGCGCATCGGCCTGTCCGTGGGTGGCAGGGCGGTGGCGAAAGCCCCGGTGCCGGGTGCATCCAAACCCCACCACCAAAGCTGCTGAACCGGAGACGCTATGCCCAGCCAGTCCCTCGCCATGTACAAGCTGATTGCCCTCTGCGATGCGGGTGCGCATACCGCACCGATGCTGCTGTTCAAGCCAGCGCAGGCGCACGAGGTGATGCAGATCCATGTCGCATGCCGGGCGAAGCAGTGCCCGCGCAAGAGTGTGGCACTCGACGTACTGGTGAGTACCGGGCGGATGGTGCCAGCCGAAAATCGCCTGCGGTGACCCCGGCGATGCCGATACGGCGATCCACACAACCACTGCGCCGTACCCGGCACATACGGATCCAGTCGGGGGATCTCAGGTTGGACTACCGGGCCAGCGCCGAGCAGGCCCGAAACGTCGCAGACGAACTGGCTCACGGCTTCCCGGAGTTCGTCGTGACCATCGACGATGAACTCCACCCAGAACTACCACCGCTGCCGTGCGCCGGGCTTTGGGACTGAGGTACTCCCACGACGTGCCCAGTGTCAGCGTGATTCACCGCCATCCCGAACTCGAAGGGGCGCTCCGCCATGTCTACGCCAGATCCAAACGCACAGAACATGTTCGTGGATGCCGGTGGCCAGTTGGCTGAGCACATGTGCCAGGTGCAACTCCTTGGCCTGACGTTCACCCGTGCGCTGGAGCTACGGACGATTCATAGCCAACACCGCCCGGACGACTGCCGGGTGCATTTGCAGGTGGCGGTATGGTTGTGGGAGTGGGGGTCGGGGTGAGACAAGCGAACGAGGCTCTTGAAGGACAGTGCGGCATGCCGCTCACCAAGACGCGCCGCGCCTTATTTATTTTTAATGGCGCCTTAGTTTGCATAGCCTTGACGAGGCCGTCAGATAGCATAGCCTTAGCACGAATCCCCCGATTCTCCGAACGGGTCGTTGCCGTGCCGCGCGGCGAAGCTGAGCATCAGCTGGTTCAGGGCGGACTTTGCTGGCCCGGCGCTCCCTGGTCGGGAAGGCCACCACGGAAGATCTGGCGGGGCGGCCGGCGAGGGGCTCGAGCCGAACGGGCTCTTCGCGGTACTCGTGCTGCGGCGGTTCGCCGACCCGACCCTGCCGGCACCACCCCGAATCGCGGACCCGCGGTGAGGCTTTCGGGAACCGGCCTCCCGATCGCCAGCGGTGACATCTCGATGATCGCGCCCCGGCAGCTGCGTCGCCCGCTCGAATCGGGGTATTCCACGGAGTGAAGGGCGGTGACGCCGGGTCGCTGTGCACCGTGGCATCCCGATCGTCGGTCCGCTCATCGACTGGACTCGACTCGCACGCGGCCAGCGGGCGGGCGACACACCACACGTATACCGGTGCAACCGGATTCGGAGACTGTCATGATTGTTTTCCTCGGCCTGGTCCTGCTCATCGCCGCGGTGGTGATCGGCACGGCGGGCGTGCTGAGCAACAGCGGCCCCGCCCACACGCTCAGCGACGACTTCAGCCTGCTCGGCTACCACATCACCGCAACGTCGGGCACGTTGTTCCTGTCGGCAGTCGTGCTCGGAGCCCTCGGCATGCTCGGCCTGGTCCTGCTCACCGCCGGCGCGCACCGTTCGTCGCAGCGCCTGCGTCAGACCAAGGCCGATCTTCGGCTCGCCCGTCGCACCGGCACGAGCGGGCGGACCTTCCGTCCTTCGGCCGAACCGAAGGAGAAGGGGACCGTGCTCGCGAAGACACCGCGTAGTGCGAGCGCACGCCGCACCTGGCGACATCCCTTCGGTGACCGCGCCGCCGACGCCGTGACGCACTGAGATCGGTTCTGTCCGGGAAGTCGTTCTACGTCTACGTCGACGACCGTGTGGAGCTTGCCCGAGCCGCGGTTGACGCGATCTCCCGATTTCGCAACGCCGCCGCAGACACCCTCTCCACATCCACACCCGCAATGGCCTCGTGCGCACGCACGACCGCGAGCTACGTCTGTGCGGCGGCCAGCAACCTCTGATCACTCTCGGCGCCTACGTGCGGTAAATCCTCGAGTAGCACAGCACACGGGCGGCCGAATTGAGTTGGCGCTCTGGCGATTCCATACTCGATGGACCAACATGGCTCGAAACCAGATCCTTCAGTTTCCGGTGGCCACCGCTTGACTAGCGGTATCGGACACCCCGCCACTGCGCCTCCGCGACCGCCGCAGCCACGACTCCAGGCACCGACCCCCCGGACTCGCCACACCCATGACCGGCGCAGCTCTGACATTCTGACCCCGAATCAGGCCGCTAGCGTAGACCATTCGGGAGGATGAAGGCCCCGTCACTACTCTCGCCAGGACACGCATACAAGAGGTGGGAGGGGCTCGGACGAATTCGTCCGAGCCCCTCCCACCTCGTCAGCAGCCCAAATCAGCGGTCGCGCTGATGCGCTGCTTGGCGCGCCTCATCGATGTCGGCTTCAGCGCGTGCTTTCTCCGCAGCGGCTTCCTTGCTGGCAGCCTCGCGCTGGGACTCGGCCTTGTCCTGCTGGGCCCGACCTTCTTCTTTGAGGCTGTCGTCGTCGGTAAGCGCACCTGCGGCTTCTTTGGCCTTGCCTTTGACGTCTTCGACGACGCCTTCGACGCCTTCGCGAACTCCGTTACCGTGCTCGGGCATGGTTTGACCTCTCGTCGCAAGGATGAACTGTCGTTTCCGACATACCCCGACTCCTCCGAACCAACCAGGGTCGAATTCGGCGGCACGCTTCGCGTGATGGGCGCCGTCGGTCGTTACCCCGCGGTCGCGCCTTCTCGATGTCCGGTCATGCGCGCGGGCGGTCACTGCGTATCCGAGGAGCGCTGCCACGAGCCGCGCACTACCTCAGGACCACCACCGCCGCTGAGCTCGGCCTCGACATGTACGGCCTCGACCTCCAAGGAAGCTTGGTGTAGGCGTGGACGCGCACGAGCACGGCGTCGCAGAGGTCGAGGGGGCGTGGACCGATCGAGCCTACGGGTGCCGAGCCTGGCTCGGGCCCCGCCACCGAAGTCAACAGCAAGGCATTCTCTCGGCGGAGATCGATTCGAAGGGTTCGGCAACACCATCGAGCACACAGCCGAACAGTGCCAGATCAGCGGACCGAGACCGCAAGAGTGAACGTGTTGCGCAGTCCAGAAAGACAGACCTATCTACCCGCCGCTGCCGAGTAGAGCAACTCGACCGCGGGCGTAGATAAAGCTGCGGGCGAATCGGCTCAGCACTACCATTTGTTGACGTGCAGTACTGTGTCGAGCGGGGCGCGTTTGGCGAGCTTGAAGTCGGTGCCCTTCGTGTAGGCAACAGGCAAGAGCACGCCCTGCCGAATACTCGGGGGAACTCCCAGCGCCTCGGCGACCTCTCGTTCGTACTCCAGATGCAGTGAGGTCCACGCAGACCCGAGGCCGCGCTCACGCAGTGCGAGCGCGAAGCTCCAGGCGGCGGGGAGCAGCGAACCCCACAGACCGGCCTGGTTCCCCTCCGGCATCTGCCCACCCGGAACGTGGATCGCACCGATCACCAGCACCGGTACCTGCTCCATCACCTCCGCCAGATAGGTCGCACTCGAAGCCACCTTCTCCGCGGTATCGGCGTCCTTCGGCGGCTTCGCCTGACGCACGGCCGCACCCGCCGCAGCGTAGGCGGTGTAGGACTTGCGGTAGTACTCCGCCACGATCTTCTTGGGCTCGGGATCGGTCAGCACGATCCAATGCCAGCCTTGCAGGTTACTGCCCGACGGCGCCTGGAGCGCCACCTCCAATGCGTCGGTGACCACCTCCAGCGGCACCGGCCGATCCAGGTCGAGACGTTTGCGCACCGACCGGGTCGTGGTCAGTACCTCGTCAGCGGACAGGTCGAGATGCGGGAACTCGACAGTCATACGTTCTCCCATCTTGCGCTCGGTATCAGGATCGCCCCGTCATGTAGTCGACGGGGCGCATATCAAAGTATGCGAAGATCCCTTCACGGGCATCGCCATCCTCCAGCACACCACGAATCCGACTGCCCATCCGGTCGCGGGCTCGGCGATCCGGCTGTTATCAGTAACGCGGGCGCGGGGATCGCGCTAGTGATTTCTCGATTGATTGCGACCGCCTGTAACGGGAAACCGTGAACAACAACGATATCCGGCAACCGGAGTTCACTGGTGGCCCGTCGCGGTTCTCGCTGGTCGGCGATGCCGCATGATCGCAGGAGGTGTTGCATTGTCTGTCGACCAACGCGACGGGGATGTCGCGACAGGCGCTGACAGCTCCGTCGTCGCGCGTCACAGCGAGGCCGAGGCCGCCGAACGATTCGCTGTCCGCAGTGCCGCGGCGTTACTCGGCGCGATGGGCATCGGTATCGGGTTCGGGGTGCTCACCGCACTGGTCCGGACGCGGTGGGAACCGATGCAGACCGCAGATCAAACGGTCACCGACCACCTGGTCGCCGTGGTGGCGGATAACAAGGCCCTGCAAAGCATAGTCACCGGCATCACCGAACTCGGAGCGACCAGCACGCTGGTCGTGGTGCTGACCGTCGCCACCATCTGGCTGCTGGTGCGTCGTCTCCCCCGACTTGCCGTCTACGTGGTGCTCACCGCCGCGGGCGGCCTGATCCTCAACCCGGTCGTCAAAGAGCTTGTCGCACGGTTGCGTCCGGTGGTGGACGAGCCCGTCTACACCACGGACGGTTGGAGCTTTCCCAGCGGACACGCGATGAGTTCACTGGTGTGTTACGGCGTTGTGCTGCTGGTCTTCACGCCCACCTGGCAAGCGGGCGCACGCCGCGCGGCGACGGTGTTCGCGGTGGGGATCGTGATCGCCATCGGGGTGAGCCGGATAGCGCTCGGCGTGCACTACCTCACCGATATCCTCGGTGGCTGGTTGCTCGGCACATTGTGGCTCGTACTGGCAACTGTCGCCTTTCACCGATGGCGTCGCGACGCCCGGATCGACAGCACCGGCCCCCTACCCGGCGACGTCGCCCCGGCCGAGGAAGACGACTTGCGACCGGTCCCGGTTCAGCATCCGCCCACGCTGCCGCACCCATGGCAAGGGATCGGCGAGCTCGCGGTCGCGTGGGTGCTGCTCGTCGGTGGGCTGGTGGGAATCGGCAAACTGGTGCGCACCCTCGACACCGACACCGCTGTCCTGGGGTGGGATCACCGCGTCGTGGCGATGCTCGCCGAGCACCGTAATTCCACGCTCACGTCGATCCTCGATGTGTTCGGCGAGATCGGAAATACCATCGCGATCATCACAGTCGCGCTGATCGTCGCAGCACTCGCGGTGGGCATCGCGCGCAGCTGGCGACCGGTATTGTTCCTCGGCACGACGCTGCTGGGCGAGATCACGCTATTCCTCACCACCGCTGCGATCGTCGACCGGGACCGGCCCCGGGTCGCACACCTCAATCCCGACCTTCCCCCCACGGCCAGTTTCCCTTCCGGGCACGTCGCCGCCGCACTGACGCTCTACGCCGGCACCGCCGCGCTGGTGTGGGCAACCACACGCCGATGGCAGTACCGGGTCTTCGCCGCCGCGGCACTCCTGATTCCGGCGCTGGTAGCGGCGCAGCGACTCTATGCCGGAGCCCACCACCCCACCGACATCATCGGCTCGATCCTGCTGTCCTCGGTATGGACCGCGATCGTCTGGTGGGTCGTGCGACCCGTCTCGACGGGCGATCAGTCGGCACTCCCACAGGCTCGGCCTGCCCGGCGCAGTTCATCCGCGAGCTGATCGTCGGCCGAATCGACCAGGGCCACCCCGACCAGCGCACGGTGACGCTGAGGATGCTCTCTCGCCTGCACGACCTGCTGTCGCTGTTCACCCGCGACGGCCTGTCCAAGCTGGCCCCAAGACTCGATCAGGTCCGCGCCACCACGGGTTTGACACCGTGTCGATCTCCGATAGTGGGATGCTCGATGGATGAGTGTGCAGAACTTTCGGGACGTGGCCACCACCCGATTGCGCGAGTTCGATGTTCACGCCGTGGCGGATACACCTGGGATGCGGCGCGCGACAGTGGTGCTGTGTGTGCTCGAACATGACGGACAGCCCTGCGTGATCGTGATCAAACGCGCCTACCGCGGCCGCAACGCCGGGCAATGGGGACTGCCCGGCGGGCGGGTCGACGGCGACGAGACCACTGTCGCGGCCGGCCTGCGCGAATTGCAGGAGGAGCTCGGCCTCGATGCTTCCCCCGCAGAGGTGCTCGGCCGGCTGGACGATTTCCCCGCGGCCTCCGGTTTCGCGATCACGCCGATCGTAGTGGCGCTCGACAACCCCGGCGCCCTCTCCCCCAACCATGAGGTGCACCAGGTGCATTTCGTTGCTCTCGATCGGCTCGCCGCCGACGGGGTTCCATACTGGGCCGATCAACCGGATGGAACCCGTCTGCTGCAGATGCGACTCGGCGATGCCATGACCATCCACGCTCCGACCGGCGCGATGCTGCTGCAGTTCCGTGACGTCGTGCTACTCGGTCGCGAGACCAGGGTCGCGGACCTGCTGCAGCCCGTGTGGACACATAGATAGCCGGCGACGACGGATTCCACATCGGCAGGTTTCAATGAGGTCGAAGACCGGGTTGTCTGCTTGACAAGTGAGTTTCGGTGGCAGTCAGGCGGTCTCGACCAACTTCCGGAGTGTCCGCCGCGCCGACATCAAGGACCCCGGCCCGCACGAGCCGGGTGATATTCCCAAAACCCCGTTGCGCGGAGACATCTATGGCCCCTTCTCGATCGGTGCGCGAGACACCGGTGAGACGTATGTGTGCACGGACCACTACTTCGAGGACGAAGACGACTACCGGGCGACCAGACACGCGTCCGTGTCGGCGGATGTTCACGGCTACTACTGCAAGCTCCAGCGCTGAGCGCACCATGACCGCCGATAACACCCGCATCTCAGGCGATATCGGCGGTCAACTTGGCGGGCCGACCTCATTGGGTGTCTTATCGGTCCGGATCCCCCGAAAACTGGGATGGCGCAGCAGTCCGTCGCCGCTGATCTCGCGGTACTCGATGTCGGCGACGAACACCGGCTCGACCCACCACGCGGTCCGCGCGACCGCCGCCGACGGGGACGATCCCTGCACCAGCCCCGCTGGCATCAACGTCTGCACCACCTACTGAGACCTGCAATGAAGTGGACCGTTAGACGAGCACTCGCCTAACGGTCGATTCTTTGTGCGCTTGTTCATGCCATCTTGTCGGCTTCGGAGACCACCACGCGCTCCGCCCTGTCCGCGGCGTCCCGACCCTGGAATCCGCCTGGTACCGCCGACCGCAGCGCCGCAGTCAGCTCTCGTAGTGACCCGTACTGGGTCGGTAGGATTCGTGGCAAAGAGGCGCTGGCTAGATGGCGGCGGTTCGGGCGGAATCGGAGGGGGATGTTGTGACGAAAACGTGGATAGTCGCGGGCGTCGTGCACTACGACGAGAAGACGTTGCGAGAAATGCCTGATAGGCCGGGCGGGCGCACGCTCGGGCAATGGCGAGAGCAGTTCGGCGGTATCCGGGGTCCGGTCCCACGTCCGGGCGGCGGAACCGCCGAGATCTCACTCGCGGCCCTCGATGGGCTTCCCGACCACGTGTATATCCATCTCGCCTGGATTACGAACGAAGGCGAGTCGTCAACCGCACCGGTCTTCGCGCCGGACCGATACGTTTTGGCCGAAATCGAAGACAAGTGAACGAGTAGCCGGTTCGTCTTCGTCGCAGTTGGCACACCACGACAGCCGCCACGACATGCGCCATGCGCGGTTGCGCACCGACTGAACCCAACCACTCGTCACGACAGGTCAAGCTCATCACCGGAACCGAATCCGTCTGGTGAAGCCGAGGTACGACAGCCTGTGGGGTTACTTTTCGGGAACCGTCAACAATGCTGGCTGCTCAGTCCGGGGAAGAGTCACCGCGTTTGCACACGATCCCTTCCAGCCCGGAGTGGCAGGCCTATGAGTCCAAGGAGTCAGCGAAGAAGGGCATCTCCTCGGTGCAGACCAACGCCCCCGGCGCCGCTCTCGTCGACCTCACCAGCACGACGAAGTAGCCGCCGGTCCTCGGGCGTTGCAGGTCGACGGAAGTTGCAGGGCAACCCTCGGGCGACAGGTAAATAGTCCACCTCCCGAACTTGCGAAAAACTGCTGTGGCGGATGTAGACATTCTCGAGATTGGCGTATACAGTCGCTGTCGTTCCGCAAAATCAGATGGGCCGGGCAGGTGAGCTGCCCGGGACAAGTTCGACCGCTTCGCTTGGCGGAGAAGAGAATCCGGTGCAGTCGGCCGGACCGCCAGCGAGGCGATGAAGCAAGGCAAGTTGCAGTACGCAAGTGAAGTACCAGCAAGTGCAGTACCGCAGGAAGAACCCGACGATCCAGGAGGTGGTTGGCCACTGAGTAGTCCTCTGCCAGTTCCGCATCCTGGAAGTTTCGGATGCGAAGTCTCAGACCGGGCCCCATGGCCGGTGCACACAATTGAACTCAATCCCTAAGTCGTAAATCAAGGCCCCGGCGCACAGAGCGCCGGGGCCTTGCGGCGTTGAACCCGAGAGGCCTTGTGCAGCACTCGAACACCCCTCCCACCGCCGGCGCCAGCGCTGCGGACAAACTCGACGACGACACCTACCCCGCCCACAACATGAGGCGCGCCGCGGAGATCCTCGGCGTCACCCCAGCGTTTCTGCGTGGCCTCGACGCGGCCCGGCTGCTGACTCCGCAACGCCCCGAGAGCGGGCACCGCCGCTACGCGCGCTACCAGTTGCGTATCGCCGGGCGTGTGCGCGAACTCGTCGATGCCGGCAACGCGCTCGACGCGTCGTGCCGGATCGTGATTTTGGAAGATCAGCTCGCCGAGGCGCAGCGCATCAACACCGACCTGCAGCACGAACTCGACGACCGCGGCGACGATCCAGCGTAGGTCCGAACCGATCGCGTTCTTGAAGTTTCGCCCCGGAGTGTCGGAAACGACCTTGGGCTCAAGAGGTGACTGCATCACCACGTGGATGATCATGTCGGCGTGGAGGTTTGGGTGCGGGACTACGGAATGTCAGCGGCTCGTCAGGACGAGGTGTGGCGCAGATGGCGAGCGGGGGAATCGTTCAGTGCGATAGCGCGATCCCTCGGGATGCAGCTGCAGCACGTCAGGCGATTCCTGGCCCAAACCGGAGGAATCCAGCGCCGGCCGACGCGGCGGCACATCCAACACTTGACTGAACCGTTCGCCCTCGACGATCGCGCGCGAGATCGCGCGCAACGGCGGGGCCGGGGCCTATCGGGCAGCGGTGGCCGATCAGGAGGCATATCACCGTGCGCGACGGCCGAAACCAGCCAAACTGCTGCAGAATCCGATGCTACGAGAGTTCGTTGAGGACAAGCTCTCGGTTCGTTGGTCGCCTGAGCAGATCGCGGGATGGTTGCGCCGACAATTCCCCGGCGATGAATCGAAGCAAATCTCTCACGAGGCGATCTACCTGGCGTTGTTCGATCCCCGACGTAGAGCGATCGAGGCAACACTGACGCGCCAACTACGAACTGATCGACTGATGCGACATCCGAAACGAGCCGGCCGCCGTCGAGACGGTCGCGGAGTCATCAGTGACCTGGTGCCGATCAGCGAACGACCTATCGAAGTCGAAGACCGCCGGGTCGAAGGGCACTGGGAAGGCGACCTGGTGATGGGCTCACGCCCGTCTGCCATCGCGACACAGGTAGAGCGGACCAGTCGATTCACCGCGCTGGTCGCGCTGCCCGAGGGCATCGAAGCTCACCAGGTCTCCTGTTTGTGACGCCCATGACATGCGGATCCACGCCAGAGCAAGTCCGATCCGATCGACTCCCCCTACACCCGGCGTCGCCGCGTGCAGTCGTTGCTGGCACAGCACGTCGTCACCACCGGGTAGGGCCGATCGACTCCGACTCCCGCTGTATTCCCGAGCCACCCGTCCAAGCCGAGGTGGGCCGCTCAGATCGCCAATTACAGCGAGCATCACCAGACACTTCCGAGCTCACAAGCCAATGCCTGTAGCTACCCGATCTACCGGGGTATGGCGGCTCGGGCAGGTGACCCAAGGCGCCCTGCTGGCACTCCCCCACGCCCGCCCTCGTCGCCCCCGAGGTGGCCGCAATGGACGTCGATCCAGATTCAGCATGCCCGCGACCACGCTGGCTGGAGCAATTTATGTGCAATAAGTGTGTATATCGGACAAAATACGTCAAGTTTCCGCATACAGAAAAACCCCCTCCGACCCAGGTCGGAAGGGGTTTTCACTGTCGGGCTGACAGGATTTGAACCTGCGACCACTTGACCCCCAGTCAAGTGCGCTACCAAGCTGCGCCACAGCCCGTTCTTGCGCCCGTCTCCGGGTGCTCGAAAAGATTACCTCACGTCTTGGCGAAGGTACTAATCGGCTGGTAGATGCATCTTTTTCCCGACCTGGACGAGCGGTCATCAGGGGTGGCCGATCCCGACGAGAGTGCCGAGATCATCGGGGTCCCACGTGGTTCCGGGAAGCTCGGTGCCGGATCGGCAATGTGCCATACTCGCGTCAGGCGGCGTCGAGTCCTTCGACGCTCGACCTACCTCGGCCGCGGTGAAGATCGACCCGCATCGCCTTCCTGAGCGCACATTCTGCGACGAGTACAAGATGCACCCCTCCCCCGCTTTGCCTCCGCAGTTGGGTGCGTTGCACCTGCCCCGTAGTCAGTGGCCGAAGCGGCGCCCTACCGATTACCCGAGTTCGCCGATTCTTCGATCAGCAACAGAACGGAGTGAAAGTCCATGTCTACCAGCCCGATTACCACCGGCGCCGAGCGCGCGATCATCGAGAACACGCTCGATCGCAACCGCGAAGCACTCATCGCGACCGCACGCGGCCTGTCCGACGATGACGCCCGCCGACGGCTCGTCGCGTCGCTGACGACGCCGATCTCCTTGATCAAACATGCGGCCGCCGCGGAGCGGATCTGGTTTCAGCGGTTCTGGGCCGGACTCGACGAGACCGAGTGCGACGGATACTCGCGCCGGGACGAGGGCACCTTCGTCGTTGCCGACGACGAATCACTGGACGACGTGATCGCCGAATTCGAGCGGGCCAGCGCGCGATCACGGGTGATCGCCGCCCGCTTCGACCTCGACGAGACGAAAGACAATCCCCGCGAGGGGACGGTCAGCATGCGATGGACACTGCTCGCCATGATCGAGGAATTCGCTCGCCACGCAGGTCACGGCGACATCCTCCGTGAGCAGATCGGCCATCCGACCCCCTGAGAACCGCAAATATCGCCCACGTGGCTAACTATTAGCTATCTTACTGAATGTGCGCATGACCCCGATACCAGCGCTTCTCGCCCAGATGGATATGTTCGATCGAGTCGCCCAGAGCTGTGACCTCAGCCGGATCACGCAGACCGACTACTCCCTCACCGTCGACAGACCGAACCTGGTGGGCGACTCGTTGCGCTTCGAGGTCGAGCTCGATGTGATCCGAAAGGTGTTCGGAGGCAACATGTTCGGAATCAAGTGTTCGGTCGTCGACCAGCGCGGCTATCAGATCGTCACCACACGCACATCATTCGCCGGCCGGTCGGAGGTGAACATCGCCACGTCGCACATATTCGACGGAGTGCGGATGCGGAACTTCCGCCATGGCATGTCGATTCCACGACAACACCACGCACCCGAGCATCCTGCGCCGCACCGTCGGGCAACAATCGCGAACCCGGACCGGAACATGGTGCCGTTCAGCGCGGTAGCCGTCGGCGACGAGCTTCCGTCGAGAACCGTCACCGTGAGGCTCGGCGATCTGGTCAACTACGCGGGCGTGGCGGGCGACCCGAACCCCATGCACTGGAACAACGCGGCGGCGGCATCGGTCGATCTGGAATCGCCTGTCGCACAGGGCATGCTGATGGTCGGTATAGGCGCCGGGTATGTGACCTCGTGGGCAGGCGATCCCGGCGTGGTCACCGAATACGCGGTGCGCCTGGCCAGCCCGGTCTACGTGCCCAACATCGGAGCCACGGTCGAGTACACGGGCAAAGTCAAGGCTGTCGATCCCGACCGCAAGACCGCGACGATCGCCATCACCGCGCAACAGAATGGCAAGAGGATCTTCGGACGAGCGGTAGCTGTGATCCAGTGCGCGGATCGATAGCCCGCATCAGCCGTCGAGGCAAACGTCGAGCAATCCGTCACTGACGCGAAGGCGCTCGGCCATCGTGACGAGGATGTCCATGGCCTCGCGCGACAATCCGACGGCACGCAGCAACAGTGCGCGCGGCTCGCCGAGTTCCAGCTCGCGGATGAGCCTGTGATCGTCGGCTTCCGGATGGTTCGCCGCGAGGAAGAAGTAATCGGGCGTGACCTGGAAATACTCGGCCAACGCCGCCACAGTTTTCGGGGACGGGTTGTCGCGATGCCCCGACCGCAGCTGTGACAAGTACGGTGCGGAGATGCGGTGACCGGCCGCCTGCAGCATGCGCGCCACGTGGCGGTTCGTGCATAGACGAACGTCCGGCTCGGATGGGTTGTCGAAGAGCTCATTGAGGCGGGCGGCGAAGTGCGTCACAGCGGTTCCTCGGCGTCATGGTGATCAAAAGACCATCATGAGAGGTGGACTGTGATTCCGGCAATAGTCCTAGCAAACTTGCGGACCTCATCACAGAAACTAGACAGGCAGTCTGTTCGGCTTGACGACCGCTGACGCAACAGTGCTCTGGGCTATGCAAAACTGCATAGAAGATGTCCCTGCCCGCATCGAGGTGCTCACGGCGCCGGTGAAGGAGGCCTGACGGTGGGAGCTCGTACCGATACGCGCCAGAAGATGCTGTGCGGTGCGATCGAACTCCTGGGCGAGCGCGGTGCGGCGGGCGTGACCGTCGACGCGGTGCTCGCGCGCAGTGGCGCTCCGCGCGGCTCGGTGTACCACCACTTTCCCGGCGGACGTGCCGAGATCATGACCGAATCACTCACTCTCGCAGGCGATACGATCAGCGCCCTCATCACCGCGGCAGCCGATCGCGGCGCCCTCGGAGTGCTGGCCGGGATTGCCGAATTCTGGACGGCGACCCTGCTGGCATCCGATTTCGAGGCGGGGTGCCCAGTGGTGTCGGTGGCGGTCGGCGGATCCCCCGAGGACCACCACTTGCAACCCGAAGTAGCCAACATCCTGCACCGTTGGCACGACACCCTGACCATCGCGATCACCGCGGAAGGCGTCGCACCGGCACGTGCGGCGCGCTTGGCCACGATGGCGATCGCCGGCGTGGAAGGGGCGGTGATCCTGTGCCGCGTCGACCGCTCCACTGCCCCGCTCGACGAGGTTGTCGAAGAGTTGCGCGTACTGCTCGCCACCGCCGTCGACAACTAGGTCAGTAGGTCGGCCATGGTCCGCCCCGGACCGGCTTGGTGGCGGTGACGCGGTGCTCGTTGTCCCGGAAGCGGGGTTCGTAGTGGGTGAAGAACACCTTGGCGACCAGGTCACGGCGGCTGCGGACGCCGGTCTTGTCGAAGATGGCCTTCAGATGCTGCTGCACGGTGTGCGCCGAGACGGTCATGTCCCGGGCGATCTGTGAGGTCGACGCGCCCTGGAGCACCAACCGGGTGACGTCGCGCTCGCGCTCGGTGAGCCCGTAGGCCGACATCAGCAGCGGGTAGATACGGCTGGGATGGGCGGGTTCGATGATCACCGCGACCCTGGTCTGCCCCGTCGAGGTCAGGCGGGCGCCGTGCAACACCACCCAGGTGCCCGACCTGGACAGCGCTCGCGAGACGAGCACCTCGTCGGGGCGGTCCTCGGCCGCATTGCGGAACGCACGGGCGGCGAGGGTGACCACCGCGCTCGGCAGCTTCTGACGATCCCAGTCACCGTCGGGCAGATCGGCTATCCAGCGCTGTACGCCCGCGCTGGCCGATTCGATCTCGTAGGCCGAATCGAGCACCAGCAGACCGGGTGAATCCGCGTATTCGGGTTCGTCGGCCTGCCCGATCAGCAGGGACCGGCGTACGCCGTCGGCCAGTGTCGGCGCCACAGTCGCCACGAACTCCTTCTCGGTGGGGTCGAACATCGCGGCACCGGGTTCGCGATAGAGCGCGAGCGCTCCCCATACCTCACCGGAGCGGGTGCGCAGGCGCGCGATCAATTCCTGGTCCCCACCCATTGTCATATTGCGTTGCCAGCGTTCACTGTTGGATGGGTCAGCGCCGAGGGTGTCGTGCAGGGTCGACAATCCGGTCGCCGACCTGACGACGTCGACGATGCCGTTGCGCTCCTCGCCGTACTCCGCGGCCAGCCACTGCGGCGGAAACTCGGTGAGGCCGAGATGGAAGTGACTTGTCATCAGCAACGACGCGGGATCGAGGGTGTACCAGCACGGCGTCCAGTAGTGCGGGACGGCGGTGGCCAGCACCTCCGTCGCCTGCTGCCACAGCGACACCAGATCGCGCGGCTCGCGGCACAGCAGTCCGATCTGGTCGGCGGCGCGTCGCATCGAATCCGTGCTCACCAGATCAACGGTAGGCCGTTGCCGGACCAGGGGAAATACCACGTTTGTGGAATATCGCTCGGACGGGAATGCTCCTAGCCTCGATATATGACGAATTCCGAAACCACGAATGTGCGACTCAGTCCGCCGCCGCCGGAATTGATGCGACTGATCAATCCTGTGGTTCGGCGCGTATTGGCGACCCGATGGCTCGGCAATCGCATCCGGCGGCAGGGAATGGTCGAGATCACCGGCCGTCGCACCGGTCGCAGTCTGCGGATCCCGGTCTGTCTGCATCGAGTCGGTGACGAGACGCTGATCTTCACCGAGCGGCCGTGGCGCCACAATCTGACCGGCGGCGCACCCGTCACGGTCACCCATCGCGGGCATATCCGTCACGGTCGCGCCGTGCTCGTCGATGCCGCGCCTTCGAAAGTCGGCGCCGCGATGCGCGCGGCAATGGACGACGGTGCCCGCCCGTTCGAGCTCGGGCTGAAGCTCACCCGTGGTTACGACCCGACCGCCGACGATCTCGCTGTCATCGCGCGCTCGATCATTCGAGTCGATTTCGAGGACTGAGGAACACCATGCGTATCAATCGAATCCAGCCCGACATCACTGTTCTCGCCGACGAATTGGAGGTTCCGGGTATCGGCCATCTACCGGTGAATGCCTACGTTCTGCACGCAGCGGAACCCGTCGTCGTCGATACCGGACTCAGCCTTCCCGACCGTGGATTCATGGCGGCGCTGAGTTCCGTCATCGATCCCGCCGACGTGGAATGGATATGGCTCACCCATCCTGATCGCGACCACACCGGATCGCTGTTCGACCTGCTCGACGCCGCCCCGAACGCCCGGCTGATCACGACATTCCTCGGCCTGGGCATCATGTCGTGTGCTCGACCGGTCCCGATGGATCGGGTGTACCTGCTGAATCCGGGGCAGTCCCTCGACGTCGGCGACCGGCTCCTCACCGCGTTCCGGCCACCGCTGTTCGACAACCCGAGCACCGTCGGGTTCTACGACGAACGCAGCGAATCATGTTTCACCTCGGACTGTTTCGGTGCTCCGATGCCGAGCGCCGAACTCGCGACCGCCGACGACGTGGGTTACGCACCGTCGGACGTGATTCGCGCGGCGCAGCATCTCTGGGCGGCGGTGGACAGTCCGTGGGTGCACGCCGTGGACGAGAGAAAATACCTTGCCACGGTGTCGGCTGTGCGCGCGTTCGACCCACGACGGATACTCAGCACCCACCTGCCGCCCGCACCCGGACGCACGTCGCAGTACTGGGACATGCTGGCCGAGGCGCCGCAGGCAGAACCGTTCGTGGGTCCTGATCAGGCTGCTCTCGAGCAGATGCTGGCGAGCTTCGAACCGTGAACGTCAGGCGGGGCGCAGGATCCTCAACGCGGCCCGCTCGATGCGGTCGGCGATTTCGGAGTACGACTCGTAGCCCATACCCGCCCGCACCAGCGCGCCGGCGTAGATCATCTCGAGCCATTCGATGACCTCGTTGTCGGCGTCGGGGCCGAGTGCGCGCGCGAGCCTGCCACGGATCTCGATGCCGATGCGGGTGCGCAGGTGTTCGACGTCGGGGTCCGAGCCCAGGAGTGCGCCGGTGACCGCGCCGGACAACTCCTGCTCTTCGGCCACCAGTAGCGCGATGTTGCGTAGCTCGGCCAGCACCCGCACCGTCGGGTCGGGATCCTCGTTCGCGGGCGAGCCCGAGGCCAGTAGGCGACGCCAGAAGATCTCGGCGACCAGGTGCTCCTTGGAGGAGAAGTAGGTGTACGCGGTCGCGGTGGCGACGCCCGCCTCTACGGCGACCAGCCGAATCGTCATGCCGGAGAAGCCATCGCGTGTCAGCACCACCAGCGCGGCCCTGGTCAATCGATCGACGGTATCGGCCTGCTTACCGGTCAATCGACGCCTGGTTGCTTCGAGACTGATGGAATCGCTTTCAGACATGCGTCCGGATGTTACTCGGCAGTTCCGATGCCTCGGTGAACCGCACCGCGTGGGCGGGTTGTCCGGGGTTGATTCGGAATGCGGTCCAGAATAGTATCTGGACACATGTCTGATGAACGAAACGCCAGGTCCGTCGTCGGTAAGGTAGTCGTTGTCACCGGCGGCGCCCGTGGCATCGGACGGGCGGTCGCGAGCACGCTCGTCGACGCCGGATCGGTCGTCGCCATCGGCGACATCGACGCGACCACGGTCGCCCGCACCGGAACAGAGATCGCCGCGACGGTGGCACTACACCTCGACGTCACCGCCCCGGCCTCGTTCGCGACCTTCCTCGCCGAGGTCGAGAAGACCTGCGGCCCTGTCGATGTGCTGATCAACAACGCGGGCATCATGCCGGTGGGCCGGTTCACCGAGGAGTCCGACGAGATCACCCGCCGGATTCTCGACATCAATGTCTACGGTGTCGCCCTCGGCACCAAACTCGTGCTGCCGTCGATGCTGGCTCGCGGTCGCGGCCACATCGTGAACATGGCCTCGATGGCGGGTGAGAACCCGACGCCGGGAATGGCCACCTACTGCGCGAGCAAACAGGCCGTGCTCAGCTTCACCGAAACCATGCGCCTCGAGCACCGCGGCACCGGCGTGCGGTTCTCGGCGGTCCTGCCGACGTTCACCAGGACCGAGATGATCACCGGAACCCGCGCGCCGCGCGCATTGCTCGCCGACCCCGCCGACGTCGCCACCGCGGTCGCCGCACTGATCGCCCGGCCACGACGACGCGTCTCGGTCACCCGCCTCGCGGGTGTGCTCGCCGCCTTCAACAAGCTGACCCCACGCCCGCTCGGCGAATTCATGGCACGCCGGTTGGGCGTGCACCGCACCTTCATCGATGTCGACCGCGATGCCCGTCGCGTCTACGACGACCGGCTCGCGACCGACTGACCGCTCAGGCGCCGGTGCGGGAGAGGATCACCACGGGGATCTCCCGCGCCGTCCACGACCGGTAGGCATCGAAATCGGCGTAGAGCTCGGTCAACCGCGGCCACAGCCGTTGCCGCTGTTCGGCATCGGCGACGCGGGCCAGGACCGGGTAGTGCTCGGCGCGGATCCGAACGTGCGCGTTCGGATCCGCGAGCAGATTCAGATACCACTGCGGGTGATTCGCCAGGCCGCCCTGTGAACCGACGATGACCAGATCCTGGCCGTCGACGAGGTAGAGCAGTGGCGCGGTGAAGATCTTGCCGGACTTGCGACCTCGATGTTCGAGCAGCAGGGTCGGCACCGGCTTGCGGAACCCGGCGCCGATCCGCCAGTTTCCGCCGACGCGCCCGTTGGTGCGGCGATAGATCCACGCCTGTGCGCGCGATCCGTATCGGATGATCCGCGTCGTCATCGGCGAGTTCAGCCCTTTCGGCTGATTCTTCGGCATACCCATCGACCGCACGCTACAGCGGTCGCGGACGGCCGCGTTCGGTGTGTGTCATTTCTTGCGCCGCTCCTGCGCGATCACCTTGCCGACGGTGCCGTCGAGTGTCGTCCCCGCCGGCCAGCCGACGTAGTGGCACAGGAACAGCGCGATCTCGCGCAGCTGTTCCTCGGACAACTCACCGTTGCGCAATGCGGCGCCGATCTGGATCTCGGCGATATCGAAACTGCCCTGCGCGGTGAGCGCGCCGAGCAGCAGCAGTCGCCGTTCACGCACGGTCAGTGCCGGCCGCGACCAGATGTCGGCGAACAGATGGTCGGCGGTGACGGCGAAATGGTCGCCGGGGCCGTCGGCGAATTCCCAGCCGTAGACCTCGCTCATCTTGGCCAGGCCACGCTGGCGGACGTCGGCGGGAGTTTCTCCATTGGTGGTCATGATGTCTCCTTGTCGAGCACAGGGTGGGCGACGCCGAGCCCCTCGGCCAGGCGTGCGATGGCGAGTTGGGCCAGTGGCAGGTCGACGTCGAGCCGGTCACCGAGTTCGAGCGCCAGCGACAGGTCCTTCTCGCCGAGATCGCGCACGTGGCCGAGGATGGGAAACCAGAAGTCGTCCGGCTCGATCGGCGCTGTGGTGTCGCGCAGCATGATCGCGCCCGGCCCGCCGGTCACCGCGTCGGAGTGCCGGACCACCTTGCCGAGCGCGGTGAGACTGATCCCGGCGGCCTCGGCGAGCCGCTGCGCCTCGGTGGTGGCGGTGAACGAGACGAAGTGGAGCAGGTTGCGCGCCAACTTCATTCGCGTGCCCGCTCCGACCGGACCGGCGTGCACGATCAGGTCGGCGAAGCACCCGAACGGCGCCCTGATCTGGTCCACCGCGGTGGCACTGCCGCCGACCATCACCGCGAGCCTGCCCTGGGTGGCGCCGGGCGCGCCGCCGCTGACGGGCGCGTCGACGAACTCGACCTCGTGCTCCGCGCAGCGGGCGGCCAGCTCCTGCGCGGTCCGGTCGCTGATGGTGGAGTGCACCGCGACGACCGTGCCCGGCGCCGCGGTGGAGAGGATGCCCGCCGGGCCGGTGAGGACCTCGGTCACCTGCGCGTCGTCGATGACGGTCACACAGATGATCCGCGCGTGCGCCGCGACCTGCGCTGGATCGGCGACCGAACGCGCACCCGCCGCGACGAACGCTTCGGTGACCTCGGCGCGGACATCACAGACCGTCAGCCCGCCCGGCCATTCCAGCAGCCGTCGCGCGATCGGCGCGCCCATATTGCCGAGGCCGATGAAACCGACCGGGGCACTGGTGGATTCGGTGGTCATCGGATGATCTGTCCGCCGTCGACATTGAGGATCTGGCCGGTGACCCAGCCCGCGTCGTCGGAGAGCAGGTACAGGCAAGCGCCCACCAGGTCCTGCGGGGTGCCCATTCGCTTGATCGGGATGCGCTTCACCATGTCCTTGACCATGTTTCCTGGCGTGACAGTCAGGGTGGCTTCGGTGTCGATCGGGCCGGGCGCGATGGCGTTCACCCTGATCTGCGAACCACCGAGCTCGGTGGCGAGCTGCTGGGTGAGGCCGTTGATGCCGACCTTGGCCAGCCCGTAGAAGCCCGAGTACAGCCAGGCGGCGGTCGAGGACTGGTTGACGATCGAGCCGCCGCCCGCCGCGACCATCGGCTGCCAGACCGCGCGCGTCACATTGAGCGCACCGTCGAAGTTCACGCCCATGAACTTCTTGTAGTAATCCCACGGCACGGTGAGCAGCAGATCGAGCTTCATCTCCCCGTAGATGGCCGCGTTGTTGACCAGATGGTTGATGGCGCCGAACTCGGCGACGGTGAATTCCGCCAGTGCGGCGGCGGATTCGGGATCGGCGACGTCGACGCGGCGGAAGGCCGCCGACCCGCCGTCGGCGACGATCTGCTTGGCCACCTCCTCACCGCGCTCGACATTGAGATCGGCGACAACGACATTGGCGCCCTCGGCGGCGAGCGCGGTGGCGTAGACCGCACCGATACCCTGTGCGGCGCCGGTGACGATCGCGGTACGACCAGTGAAACGTGCCATGGTTTTCAGCTCCTGAGTGTGGATGATTCGGTGAGGTCAGGCGGGGGTGGCGATCAGCTTGGTCTCGAGGTATTCCTCGAAACCGGCGACGCCCATCTCACGGCCGATGCCGGACTGCTTGTAGCCGCCGAACGGCGCGTCGGCGTGGTACCAGAGCCCGCCGTTGACGCTCAGGGTCCCGGTCCGCACCCCCGAGACCACGCGCTCGACCCGGTCCGGATCGGTGCCCCAGACCGAGCCCGACAGACCGTAGGGCGATTCGTTGGCGAGCCGGATCGCGTCGTCGTCGCCGTCGTGGGCGATCACGACGAGCACCGGCCCGAAGATCTCCTCCTGCGCGACGGTCGCGGAGTTGTCGAGCCCACTGATGAGGGTCGGTTCGATGTAGTACCCGCGCTCTTTGTCCGCGGGCCTGCCGCCACCGACTTCGATGTGCCCGCCTTCGGCGCGCGCGCTCTCGAGGTAGCGCTCCACCCGCGCTCGCTGCCGCTCGGAAATCAGTGGCCCGCAAACGGTTCCGGGCTTGTTCGGGTCGCCGGCCTTCAGGCCGCGCAGCGCACCAGCGGCCGCGCTGACCGCGGCGTCGTAGGACTCGCGCGGCACCAGCAGCCGGGTGGTGAGCGCACAGCCCTGGCCGGCGTGCACGGCGACCGTGAACGCGGTGTAGCTGGCCGCTGTCGCGATATCGGCGTCGTCGAGCACGACGGCGGCGGATTTGCCGCCCAGCTCGAGGAAGGTGCGCTTGAGCGTCGCCGACGCGCCGACCATCACCGAGCGACCCGTCTGGGTCGAGCCGGTGAAGGTGATCATGTCGACCCGCGGATCGAGGACCAACTGGGCGCCGATGCCGTGATCGGACGAGGTGACGATGTTGATCACGCCCGCCGGGATATCGGTGTGCTCGGCGATGAGCGGGCCGAGCACGGCCGCGCACCACGGAGTGTCCGGGGCGGGCTTGAGCACCAGGGTGTTGCCCGCGGCCAGAGCGGGCCCGATCTTGGCCAGATTGATCTGGTGCGGGAAATTCCACGGCGTGATGGCGCCGACGACACCGACGGCCTCGCGGCGGACGACCCGACGGCTGGAGATGCCCATCTGGTCCCTGGTGCCGAGATCGGTTTCCCAGACGTAGTTCTCGGCCAGGTCGGCGGCGAAGGACAGATCCGCGATCGGTCCCTCCAGCTGCGGCCCGCTGGTCAGCATGACCGGTGCGCCGACCTCGGCGATCGTGATCGCCCGTAGTTCCTCGAGGTTCGCGCCGAGTACGTCACGTAGTTGACGTAGGCAGTGCGCGCGGAACGCCGGATCGCGCGACCATTGTGTCTCGTCGAAAGCGGTCCGCGCCGCGGCGATGGCCGCGTCCATGTCGGCGCCCGAGGCGTCGGCGGCGTAGCCGAGCACCTCTTCAGTGGCGGGATTGATTGTCGCGAAGACACCGGAGCCACCCGGAATCAACTTGCCGCCGATCAACAGTGGTGTGCCGTCTGGGGGGACGAGGCCGTTCATAGCGAGGCTCCGATACGTGTCTGGACAGGTGTACGGAATATAGTTCGGTTTAATGACAAGACGCAAGACCATACAGTCCATTGGTCTGTACACCCGACTGTAGTAGTATCCGGACACATGTCCGAAATCGCGCCTACCGGCATCGAAGCAACGCGCCGACGCCTGACCGAGAAGCAGGCCGATACCGTGGACCGCCTGACTGTCGCCGCTGTCGACGTGCTGTCCCGCGAGGGCTACTCGGGGACGACGATCCGGCTCGTCGCCGCGGCGGCGGGCGTCGGCACCGCCACCGCGTACACGTACTTCTCCTCCAAGGAACACCTGATCTCGGAGGTGTTCTGGCGGCGACTGGTCGCCATGCCCCCGCTGGAGGCGGGCGATGCCGATGCGACCACGCGCGTGGTCGCCGTCCTTCGACAGGTCTCGATGCTGGTGGCCGACGAACCCGCACTGGCCGGGGCGGTCAGCAGCGCGCTGCTCGGCGACGATCCCGACGTGCACCACCTGCGAGTACGCATCGGCATGGAGATCCGCCACCGACTCGAGCAAGCGCTCAGCGCGAAAGATCCGGAACGTCTGGCCGCACTCGAACTGCTGTACTCGGGCGCACTCCTACAGGGCGGCATGGGCCTGCTGTCCTACGAGCAGGTCGCCGATCTGCTCGAAATGTGCGCGCGCCGATTGATGGTCGAGCCCGCCACCGACGACTGACGCGCCGGCTTCGGGCCGATCGAGCCTTGTCGCACGCTCGCCACCGTAGTACTGTCCAGACACATGTCCACCAAGTGTCTGGACAGTATTCCGGGAAGGACGTTCCAATGACGCTGGTCAAACCGCAGCGCGTATCCGGAGGCGAAGAGGAACACGGGCATCTCGCCGAGTTCCGCACCGACCCGATCGCGCTGATGCGGCGCGTGCGAGCCGAGTGCGGCGATGTCGGGGCCTTCGAACTCGCGGGACGCGATGTCGTCCTGTTGTCCGGCGCCGAAGCCAATGAATTCTTCTTCCGCGCCGGCGACGACGATCTCGATCAAGCCGCGGCCTACCCGTTCATGAAGCCGATCTTCGGCGAGGGCGTCGTCTTCGACGCACCACCGGAACGCCGCAAGGAAATGCTGCACAATTCGGCACTGCGCGCGGACCACATGCGTGGGCACGCGGGCACCATCGCTCACGAGGTGGACCAGATGGTCGCCCAGTGGGACGACGAAGGCGAGATCGACCTGCTCGAGTTCTTCGCCGAGCTGACCATCTACACCTCCTCCGCCTGTCTGATCGGCGTGAAGTTCCGCAATCAGCTCGACGGGCGCTTCGCGCACCTCTATCACGAACTCGAACAGGGCACCGACGCCCTGGCCTATGTCGATCCGTACGCGCCGATCGAGAGCTTCACCCGGCGCGACGCGGCGCGTGTCGCCCTGGTCGAGCTCGTGCAGGCGATCATGGATCAGCGGGAGGCGAACCCGCCCGAGGGCAAAGACGACCGCGACATGCTCGATGTCCTCATCTCGGTGAAGGACGAGAACGGGGCACTGCGGTTCTCGGCCAGCGAGATCACCGGCATCTTCATCTCGATGATGTTCGCGGGCCACCACACCACCTCGGGCACAGCGGCCTGGACGATCATCGAGCTGCTGCGGCATCCCGAGACGATGGCCGGTGTCGTCACCGAACTCGACAATCTGTACGCCGACGGCGCCGACGTCAGTCATCATGCGCTGCGCCAGATTCCGAATCTGGAGGCCGCGCTCAAGGAGTCGCTGCGGTTGCATCCGCCGCTGATCGTGCTCATGCGGGTGGCGCGCGCGGAGTTCGAGGTGTGCGGACATCAGATCGCACCGGGCGACATGGTCGCGGCCACACCCGCCGTCTCCAACCGGATTCCGGAGGACTTCCCCGACCCTGACGCCTTCGATCCCGCGCGCTACCTCGATCCGCGCCAGGAAGACATCCTCAACCGCTGGACCTGGATTCCGTTCGGCGCGGGCAAGCATCGCTGCGTCGGAGCTCCGTTCGCACTCATGCAGCTCAAGGCGATCTTCTCGATCCTGCTGCGGGACTGGGAGTTCGAACTCGCCCAGCCGTCCGACACCTACCGCAACGATCACTCGAAGATGGTGGTGCAGCTCGAGCAACCCTGCCGCGTCCGTTACCGCCGCAGGCAGCGCTGAGCGCGGGCGGAGAATCACTGTGACAGCGTCGTCCATTCCCAGCGGATTCGATTTCACCGATCCGGCCCTGTGGGAATCCCGCAACCCCGTCCAGGAATTCGCCGAGCTGCGCCGCACCGCCCCGGTCTGGTGGAACGCCCAGACCGACCCGCAGTCGGGCGGATTCCGCGACGGCGGCTACTGGGTGATCAGCAAGCACGAGGACATCAAGGAGATCTCGCGCAATCCCGAGCTGTTCTCCTCCCAGCGCAAGGGTTCGGTCATCCGGCTGCCCGGTGAGGTGACTCCCGAGCAGATCGAACTCACCGGCGCCCTGTTGCTGAATATGGATCCGCCCAAGCACACCAAGATCCGCCGCATCATCTCCAAGGGGTTCACGCCGCGCGCGGTCGAGGGGTTGCGCGCGGCGTTGACCGAACGGGCGGCGGCAATCGTGCACGCGGCGCGGGAGGCGGGCGGCGGTGACTTCGTCGAACAGGTGGCGTGTGAGCTTCCGCTGCAAGCCATCGCCGAACTGGTCGGTGTCCCCCAGCAGGACCGCCGCAAGCTGTTCGACTGGTCGAACCAGATGCTCAACTACGACGATCCGGAGTACGGCGACGCGACCACGACCGACGCCTCGTCGACAGCGGCGATGGAGATCCTCGGCTACGCCTGGAACATGGCCGAACAGCGGCGCGCCGAACCGGCCGACGACATCGTCAGCACACTGGTGCACGCCGATCTCGACGGGGAGGCGCTGGGCTCCGACGAGTTCGGATTCTTCGTGATCCTGCTGGCGGTGGCGGGCAACGAGACCACCCGCAACGCCATCACCCACGGCATGAAGGCGTTCATCGACAATCCGGATCAGTGGGAGCTCTACAAGCGGCAACGCCCACGGACCGCGATCGACGAGATCGTGCGGTGGGCGACCCCGGTGACGGTCTTCCAGCGCACCGCGACCGCCGACACCGAGCTCGGCGGGCAGCTCATCCGCGCTGGTGAACGCGTCGGATTGTTCTACAGCTCAGCTAATTTCGACGAGGAAGCCTTCGAGCGCCCGTTCAGCTTCGACATCCTGCGCGACCCCAATCCGCATCTGGCCTTCGGCGGCACCGGCACCCATTTCTGTGTCGGCGCCAACCTGGCCCGGCTCGAGATCGATCTGATCTTCAACGCCATCGCCGACGTGATGCCCGATCTGTCCCAGGTGTCGGAGCCGCAGCGGCTACGGTCTGGGTGGATCAACGGCATCAAACACTGGCAGGTCAGCTACGAGTCAGGAGAACGGGACTGATGAGGATCGCCCTGCTGTCCTACCGGAGCAAGCCGCACTGCGGCGGACAGGGAGTGTATGTCCGGTACCTGAGCCAGGGGCTCGTCGAGCTCGGCCACGAGGTCGAGGTGTTCTCCGGCCAGCCCTATCCCGAGGATCTCGATCCGCGGGTGCGTCTCACCGAGGTGCCGAGTCTGGACCTCTACCGCGACGAAGATCCCTTTCGCACACCGCATCCCCGTGAGATCCGCGATCGCATCGATCTGCTCGAGCTCGCCACCATGTGGACGGCGGGATTCCCTGAACCGCGCACGTTCAGCCTGCGCGCGGCCAGGCTGTTGGCTTCGCGCGCACAGGATTTCGATGTGGTGCACGACAATCAGTGCCTCGGCTACGGCCTGCTCGACATCGCCGAGCAGCTGCCGCTGGTGGCGACCGTGCACCATCCGATCACGCGCGACCGCGCGGTCGATCTGGCCGCGACGCCGTGGCGGCGCAAGCTGTTCGTGCGCCGCTGGTACGGCTTCCTCGGCATGCAACAGAAAGTCGCACAGCAGATTCCGGACCTGATCACGGTGTCGTCGTCTTCGGCCGCGGATATCGCCGAAGACTTCGGTGTGCGGCCGGGACAGTTGCATACCGTTCCCCTCGGCGTGGACACCGAGCTGTTCCGGCCACGCGAGACACCACGGGTGCGTGGGCGGATCGTCGCGGTCGCCAGCGCCGACAAACCGCTCAAGGGCATCGCACACCTGCTGAAAGCCGTGGCCCGGCTGCGCCATGCCTGCGATGTCGAGCTCCGGCTCGTCGCGAAGCTGGAACCGAACGGCCCCACCGAGAAGCTGATCGCCGAACTCGGCATCGCCGATATCGTCACCCCGGTCAGCGGAATGAGCGACGAGCAGTTGGCCGAACTGCTCGCCTCCGCCGAGCTCGCCTGCATTCCGTCGATGTACGAGGGGTTTTCGCTGCCCGCGGTCGAGGCTATGGCCAGCGGCACGCCACTGGTCGCCAGCCGAGCGGGCGCGCTGCCCGAGGTCGTCGGCGAGTGCGCCGAACTGGTCGAGCCGGGCGATGTGGACGCGCTGACGCGAGTGCTCGGCGAACTGCTCGCCGACCCCGCCCGGCGCGAGCTCCTCGGCGCGGCGGGTCGTATTCGCGTTCTCGAACTGTTCAGCTGGTCGGCCGTCGCCGCGCAGACGGTCGCGATCTACGACCAGGCGATCACCCGCCGCTCCCCCACCCCGCCGGGCACCGCCCGATGACGACACCGTCCGACCCTGTGCAGCACCTGGAGGCCTCATGTTGACCGTCGATTTCGACCGCTTGGGCGTCGGTCCCGGATCACGGGTGATCGACATCGGCTGCGGCGCTGGCAGACATTCCTTCGAGGCCTACCGCCGCGGAGCCGATATCGTCGCGTTCGACCAGAACGCCGCCGACCTGGCCGATGTAGACATCATGTTCGAGGCCATGGCCGCGGCCGGCGAGGCGCCGGAGTACGCCAAGGCCGAGACCGTGCGCGGCGACGCGCTCGATCTGCCCTACGGCAACGAGGAATTCGACGTGGTCATCGCCTCGGAGATCCTCGAGCACGTGCCGCAGGACACGCAGGCGATCGCCGAACTGGCACGGGTGGTCAAACCCGGCGGCACGCTGGCGGTCACGGTGCCGCGCTGGCTGCCCGAACGCATCTGCTGGGCGCTCTCGGACGAGTACCACGCCAACGAGGGCGGCCACGTGCGCATCTATCGCGCCGACGAGCTGCGCGACAAGATCACCGCGCGCGGTCTGCGCTACCACCACCAGGACTTCGCGCACGCGCTGCACGCACCCTTCTGGTGGCTCAAATGCGCTGTCGGCGTGCGCAATGACAAGCACCCACTGGTGAGCGCCTATCACCGCATGCTGGTGTGGGACATGATGTCGGCGCCCGCCGTGACGCGCACTGCCGAGCGTGTGTTGAATCCGCTGGTCGGCAAGTCCGTCGCGCTCTACTTCACGAAACCGGCGGTGCGCGGCGATGCCCGTTGAACTACCGACCCTTCCCGGGGTCCTCTCCGCGCGGAATATCCGGCAGACCGCCGAATCCATCGCCGCCGCACAGGAACCCGATGGCGCGATTCCCTGGTTCAGCGGCGGTCACACCGATCCGTGGGACCACATCGAGTCCGCGATGGCACTGACCGTGGCCGGCCTGTGGGACGAGGCCCGTGAGGCCTACATCTGGTCGGCGAAATCGCAACGCTCCGACGGCTCGTGGCCGATGCAGGTGCGCGCCGGCGTGATCGAGAATCACGACGCCGACACCAATTTCTGCGCCTACCTGGCCACCGGCGTCCTGCACGCCCTGTCGGTCACCGGCGATACCGGCTTCGCCGCCGAGCTGTGGCCGACGGTTCGCGCGGGCATCGACTTCGTGCTCGGCCTCCAGCTGGGCGCGCACGGCGAGATCCATTGGTCGGCAAACGAATCCGGGTCCTCCGGCGAAGCCTTGCTGACCGGCTGTTCCAGCATCTTCCACAGCCTCGGCTGTGCGGTGACGCTCGCCGAGCGGGTAGGCGATCCACGCCCGGACTGGGCGGCGGCCCGCGACCGGCTCGGCCACGCCCTGCGCCATCGTCCGGACGCCTTCCTGGACAAGAGCCGCTACTCCATGGACTGGTACTACCCCGTCCTCGGCGGCGCGGTGCGCGGCGTCGCGGCCACGGAGCTGATAGCTCGGCGCTGGAACGAATTCGTCGTCGGCGACCTCGGGATCCGCTGCGTCTCCGACGCACCGTGGGTCACCGGCGCGGAGACCTGTGAACTGGTGCTCGCCCTGGACGCCATCGGCGACACCGCTGCCGCCGCAACACTGTTCGCCAATATGCAGCATCTGCGCGAACTCGACGGTTCCTATTGGACCGGACTGGTTTTCACCGATGGCAAGCGCTGGCCGGAAGAACGCACCACGTGGACCGGGGCGGCTGTCGTGCTGGCCGCCGACGCCCTCAGCCGCACCACCGCGGGCAACGGCATCTTCCGCAACGCGCTCCCCCGCTGAGACTCAGCCGCAGGCGGCGGTGCGCTGCAAGATGCGCAGCGAACCGGTGACCGAGAGTTCGCTGAACTTGCCGCTGTCGAGTGCCCGGCGATAGATGTTGAACGGCGCGCGGCCGCCATCGGCGGGGTCGGGGAAGACGTCGTGGATGGCGAGCAGCCCGCCACCCGCCACCCAGGGCACCCAGTTGTCGTAGTCGCGCTGCGCGGCTTCCTCGGTGTGGCCGCCGTCGACGAACAGCATCCGCAGCGGGGTGCGCCAGATGCGCGCCGCGGCGGTGGACGAGCCGATGATCGCGGTCACCGTGTCGGTGAGCTCCGCCCGAATCATGGTGCGCCGGAACGTGGTCACGGTGTCGAAGACGCCGGTCTCCGGATCGACCAGGGCGGTGTCGTGGTACTCCCAGCCCGGCTGGTGCTCCTCGGAGCCGC
Organism: Nocardia salmonicida; assembly: GCF_036142455.1. Classification (NCBI taxonomy): domain Bacteria; kingdom Bacillati; phylum Actinomycetota; class Actinomycetes; order Mycobacteriales; family Nocardiaceae; genus Nocardia; species Nocardia salmonicida. The sequence continues at coordinate 1,296,006 of NZ_CP108014.1, read as the reverse complement.
GGTGGTGGTCGACGGTGAACACGGCTGCGCCGGTCTCGCGGGCGGCGGCGCCGAGATAGACGGTCGACTTGCCGCAATAGGTGCCGATCTCCATGATGATTCCGTCGCCCGCGTACGCGCGAGCGGCAGCGTAGAGCGCGTGCCCCTCGTCCGGCGGCATGAATCCGGTGACCTGTTCGGCGAGTGCGAACAGGTTGCTGGTACCGGCGGAGATTTCGTCCAGAGCTGCCATGCGAGCCACGCTAACATATGAACTGGAATACAATCCGGACTACTGTCCGGAAACCTGCTCGGATAGTCGGAACCAAAGGAGAACACCGATGAAGACTCGTCTGAACTGCCCCTGCGGCGTCGCCATCAAGGGCACCGACGAAGACGACCTGATCAAGCAGACCCAGGCGCACCTGGCCGAAAACCACCCCGGACACGACTACACCCCCGACGAGATCCTCTTCATCGCCTACTGAGTCGACTACTTGGTCGGCAGCGCGTTCTGCAGGCCACCCACCTCGGTGATCTGCCAGTCGGCATTGCGGTCGACAGTGAGCGAGTAGGTGACGGTGGTCCGCGTTCCGTCGGGTGTCTGGGCGCTGGTGGAGACCACATCGAGGTAGGCGTTGACCTTGTAGATGCCACCGCTTTCCGAGGTCACGGTCGCCGAGAGCGGGGTCGCCTTCGACGTCCACTGCAGCGGCAGCAGGATCTGCTCCAATTGCGGTGCGGTGGCGTCGAATTTCGCGGCCAGTTGCGGGGTGGTGCCGGTTCGCAGCCGGGTGAACCACGCCCGCACGTCGCGGTAGTCGATGGTGGACGCGCCGACCCCGTAGTCCGAGGCGATCTGTTCGACGTGCCGGGCGTCGGCGTCGCGTGCGTCGCGATCGGCGATCGTCGCCTCGGCCGAGAAGTACAGCGACGCGAAGGTGACCACCGCGGCGACGAGGACCGCGATCGTGGCGGTGCTCAGCACGGTCGACAGTCGCAGGGAAACGGTGCGCGGCGGCTGCTCGGCGGCCTCGGTGGTGGTGGCTTCTTCGGTCGCTGTGCTCATGGTCCGTCCTTCGTTCGACTACTTGACGCCGATGCGCAATTGCACTGTGCCGTCGGCGTCCACGCTCTGCAGGGCTTGCTCGATCAGGGTGCTGATGTCGATGGCGGGTGTGCGGTTCACCGCATCGGTGACCACCGGACCCAGCACCTGTCCCAGCGGGGCGATGCTGGGCCCGATCTCGTTGATCAGGGTGGTGAGCTCGGCCAGGAACGGCACGAGGCCGTCGCCGGTGAAGTACGAGGGCACCGGGCGGCTCTCGACGAGCTCCGATCCCGATTCGACGATCGCGTTCAGCGTCACGCCGAACTCGCCGAACAGTGGACCCGCCGTGCCGAGTGAGGGCCCGAGCCATTCCATGTTGCCGCCGAGGGCTTGCACATCGGCGAACAGTTGCCGAACGCCCTCGGTGCGGCTGAGCAGAGTGGCCGCGAGCAGGGTCGATGACCGCTGCAGGGTCTGCATCGCCGTGTCCGTCCCGGCGAGCGCCCGGTCGAAGGTGTCGACCAGGTTCGCGATCGCCTCGGGATGGATCTGCTCGAGCAACTCGACCAGTCGGGCCGACAGTGCCGTGATGGTCATCGGCAGGTGGATCCGGTCGGCCGCGACGACTTGGCCGTCCTCGAGATACGGGCCTGCACCCGTTTGCGGCGCGAAGGCGATATACGGCTCGCCGAGGGCCGAGAGCTGCTCGATCCGCACGTTGCTGGACACCGGGATTCGGTAGCGGCTGTCGATCCGCAGCCGAACGAGCACCCCACCCGCCTGCTTGCGCACCGACTCGGTGCGCCCGACCTGCACACCGGCGAGCAGGACAGGCGAATTCGGCGCGAGCCCGCCCGAGTTGTCCAGCCGCATGTCGGCGGTGATGTAGCTCAGTCGCGGGTCCAGCCGCAGCACCCCGAGCGACATGTACCCGACACCGAAGACCAGGACCGCCGCGATCGCGGAGAGCGACACTGTCGCACGGACATTCATCGTAGGAGTCCGATCATCCGCAGGGTGTCGACGATGCGGGCGGTGTGATCGTCGGCAGTGCTCGGGCCGGTCGACGGCCCGAGGGTGACATCGACCAGGTCGACCTTCGGGCCGTGGGTGGCGAAGGGAACGAGATCGGTGTTGATCAGGTCGATGAGCGCCTTCATGTTCGACGGTGAATCGGCGTCGAGCGGGCGGCTGCCCAGCAGCATGGGAACCAGGGCGCGGGTGGTGTCGTCCAGGGAGGACAGCAGGGGGCCGAGCCACTGCGCGCTCGGTGCGACCGGGCCGAGCGCGGTCAGCACGAAGATGACCCGGATCTGCGCGTTCACCGCATCGGTGGTGTGTTGGACACCGTAGGGGGTGAGCAGTTCGTCGAGAATCGGCAGGTTCTGCTGCATGCCCTCCTCGACCGTGGCCTCCAAGCCGTCGAGCAAGGCGTCGACCGAGTGCAGGTGGTCGCCGAGGTCGGTGATGTCGGCGCCGAGAAGGCCTGCGAGACGGGCGGTGTCGCGCGGATCGTCGGGGAACACACCGTTCATGGTGCGCACGATGGATTGGAAGTCGGTCACCGCGCCGCTGCCGATGAAGGTGGACAGCCCGGCCAGGATGTCCTCGATCGGGGGTGACTGGGTCGTATCCGCCAGTGGGATGGTCGCGCCCGCCGTCAGCTCGCCGGTCCTCGCGGGCACCGGTTCGGTCAGCGCGATGTGGACGTCGCCGAGCGGAGTCTCCTGGCGGAGTTCGGCGGTAGTGCCGACCGAGAGCCGAACCGACTGCGCGATGGCGACGTCGGCGATGGCGTAGCCCGGCACGGCCCTACGGTCCGGTGTGGCGGCGACCGGATCGACGAGGGTGACCCCGGTGAGTATGCCGACCCGGACACCGGCCGCGATCACCTTGGCGCCCTGCGGGAGATTGAGCACATCGGCGAACTCGATCCGCAGCTGATACGTCGGTCCGTCGACGCCCGAACCCGGTACCGGCAGGTCGGCGGGCTGGAAGCCGCAGCCGGTGGCGGCGAGCAACACCGTGAACAGGAGCAGGGCAAGGCGTTTCATCGTGCGCTCACCGCTCCGAGCAGCAGGGGCAGGGCAGGAATCGTCATCGCACCGCTTTCGGTCGACTGGCAGGGCTGTCCGGTAATGACCTGCACGGCCGCACAGACCTGGGTCGTGTCTTGCTGGGCGAGTACGAGTTTCGGTGGTGCGTAGCCGATGGTCAGTGCTCCGCCGGCCGGGTCGACGGCGCCGGCGAAGCCGCTCGCGACGGCCGGGGCCATGGCGATGACATCGGCGAGCGAGCCGACGCCCGCCGCGATCATGCGCGAAAGATCCGGCACGGAATTCAACGCACGCAGCGCGGGCGACCCGAACATCACGATCACGTCGTTGAGCTGGGGCAGCAGGTCGGCGAGCGCGGCGACGATCTCGATGATCGGCGGGAACGCGATGGTGACGATGTCGTTGAAGGTCTGCGGCAGCCCGCTCACCGTGGTCTCCACCTGCGACCAGCCGCCGCGGGCTCGGTGGGCGAGCTCGGTGAGCGCGTCGAGCAGTTGCCCGATGTGGCCGATCGCCGCGTCGGGTGCGACCAGCGCTCTGCTCAACGCGGCAATGATCTCGTTGATCTGATCACCGGTCCCCGCTGTCGCGCGATCGAGCGCATCGACTCCGGCCCCGACGGCGGTGCGCTGCTGACCGGTTTCGCCCGCACCGTTGAGCTGGTCGGCGAGCCCGGCGAGCGCGTCGAAGGTCTGCGTCAGGCTTTTGGGAGTCAGCGTCTTGGTGATGCAGGCGCTCGAATTCCAGCCCGGCCCAGCGGGTTCGGCCCCGATCAGGGCCAGCCGCCGGTCGGCGATCAAGGTGTCGCTGACGGTCACCGCTCCGACATCGGTCGGCAGCTTGCGATCGGCGCGGACGGTGAATTCGACGCGCGCCACCGCACCCTCGATGCTGATCTCGGTGACGCTCCCGACCTGCACCCCCATGACCGTGACCGCGCTGCCTTCATACAGCCCGATACTGTCCGGCATGTCGGCGCAGTAGCTACGCATCGGCGGATTCGGCGAGCTCAGCCGCAGGCCGATCGCACCGGCCAGGACCAGCACCACGACGACCACGGCCGACATCAGCCCGCGCGATCCCAGGATCTTGTTCAGCATCAACAACCACCTCCCGGCAGCGGCACGCACACGGCGGGAAGTTGGATGGTCGCGCCGGACTGGTCGACACTCACCCCACCTCCCGCGGGCATCAGCGGGAGCAGCCGCTGTTCGAACGCGCGCACGGCATCCAGCAGAGCGCCCAGGCGCCCGCCGAGCTGCTCGAGCGCGGGGATGGCATCGGCGAGCGGCTGGGCGCGCTCTTTGATCGACGCATCCCACGCCCGTCCGAGCGGCGTGAGGTCTTGCAGGATCACTGCCAGGTCGTACAGGGATTCGGCAACCTGCACCTTGTTGGTCTGGATGATCTGTTCGAGCGTGCCGAGGGTGATGATCAGATCCGCCAGCACATCGGCGTTCGCGTCGAGCGCGGTCAGGTATTCGTCGGCGATGGACAGGGCACGGGAGATGTCGGCGTTCTGCTCGTCCAGGATCGCGACCACGTCACCGGCGGCGCGCACCGTCGACCGCACGGCGTCCGGGCTCTTGTCGATCGCGGTGGACAGTGCGGCGAGGTCTTGGCGGAAGACGCTCCCGTCGATCCGGCGGACGGGCTCCACCGCGTCCTGGAATGCCTTGGTCAGGTTGTAGGGCACGATGACTCGCTCCATCGGGATCACCGCGGCGCCGAGCGGTTTCGTGCCGGCGGGCAGGACGGCCAGGTAGTAGCCGCCGACGAAGGTGAGCATCCGGATGTCGAGGGTGGTCTGATCACCGAGGAACGCGTCCTCGGTGACGGTGAATTCCATCCTGACCCGATCGGGCAGCAGGGTCAGCGCGGTCACCTTCCCGACGGGTATCCCCGCGAGCCGCACGTCGTCGCCGGTGCGGACCGAGCCCGCCTGGGCCATCTCGGCGGAATACGTACGCTCGGCGGTTGTTCCGGTGACATAGACCGCGCCGATCGCGACCAGCAAGAGCACGGCGGCGCACATTCCCGCTATCCCCCAGCGTAATTCGCCCGCTCGCGGATCGGCGTCGCGTCCGCGCGCTATCGGTGACACAGCACGATCCCCTGTCCGGCGATGAGTACTTGCAGAGGTTGGGGCGCCGTGGCAGCACCGCGCGAGCAAATGAGGTCGGGCCCGGTGGGCGGAATGGCCTGTGTCATTGCTTGAATGAGGCCGGGCATGCTCTCGAATGCGGCCACCGCGTCATACGGATCAGGGAAGGCTCTGCGCAGCGCTAGATCGAGGTCCCCGTCGGGCTCCCCGGTGACTCCGAAAACGGTAAGCATGCTCCGAAGTGGTTGCAGTACACCGGGTATGCCGTTCGCGAAGTCGACGAGTCCGGGCAGCTTCTCGGTGATGGTGATGAACAGGTTGGTCAGATTGGTCAGCAGGGTCATCGCATTGCCGGACTTCCCCCCGAGATGATCGGCCACCTGGGCGAGGTTGCCCACCAGCGTCGACAGCACCGCCTGCCGATCGGAGGCATAACGGCTGAGCTTGTCGATGGCGCCCAGCGCCTGCCCGACACCGGTCCCGTCGCCCTGGACCACCGCGAGAATGCTGGTCGCGAACTGGTTGAGATCATCGGGTGAGAGTTCGGCCAGCACCGGCTGTAGTCCTTTGAACAGTCGGGTGATGTCGAAGTCGGGTACCGTCTCCGCGGTACCGAAGACGGATGCCGGATCACGCTGTCCCGCAGGCTGTTCAGGCTGCTCGACGTCCAGATACCGGAAGCCGGTGAGGTTCTGGTAGCGGATGGCGATGACGGTGTTGGTGAACACCGGCCGATCCCTGCTGACGATAAAAGTCACGCGAGCGAGCGCGCCGTCGAGTTCGACCGCACGCACCTTGCCGACCTGAACGCCGTAGAGGCGCACGTCGTCGCCGGCCCGCAGGCCGTTCGCATCGGTGAACAGCGCTGTGTAGGTGTCGGTTTCGCCGTCGATCGGTCGCTCGATCACGCGCAGGACGCCCACCAGTACCAGACCCATCAGCAGGACCGCGGCGGCTACGCGCACCAGCAGGGAACGTGTCGTCATCAGCGCACGCCCCCGAGGATCGAGGCCAGCGGTGTCGCCAGACCGGGCACCACATCCAGTTCGACCCCGGCAGTGAGCACCGGGCCGTCGGGTGTGTCGCGAAAGGCGGCGTCGAGGCGAGTGAGTAGTTCGCTCAGCTGCTGCGCCGAACGGTGCGGGTCGCTGACCGATGCGGAAAGGCGGTCGAGGACAAGGCTGATCATGGGCAGGATTCCACCGAAATACTGTTGGGACGTGCTGAGCAGTTGGGTCACCGTCGGCAGCAGTTGGTATTGGATGCCTTCGAACATCTGGCCGAAGCGTTGGAGTTGGTCGGGTACCGCCAGGTACTTGTTCGTGTACTCCGCGTTCAGCAGCGTCAATCCGCCGGTCAGCATCGGCGGCAGCCCGGTCAGCGCCGAACCGAACTGTTCGAACAGCATCGACGGCGGGAGCTGCCGGGTCTCGGCATAGGAGCGGGCGGTCGTGCCGATCGCCTGCAGCAGCGGCGTGAAGGCCGTGAGGTCGCGCGAGATCGTGCTGAGCAGTTCGACGAGTTTCGGTGTCAGCACCTCGTCGGTGAGCTGTCCCGTCGAGTTCAGCAAGGCCGAGAGCGTGGCGTCGTGGACTCGATCAGCGTCGCGGTCGGTCAGATCGACCGTCGAGCCGTCGACCAGCTCCGCACCGCCCGCTGTCGAATGCAGCTCGATGGCGCTGATGCCGAAGAGGTTTCCCGGCGCGTAGTCGACGGTCAGCGCGTTCGTCAGGCCGAACAGCTGAGAACCACTCAGCATCAGCTCGATTCGCTGCTCGCCGCGGCCGGCGAAGTCGATCGCGGCGACCGAGCCGACGCGCACGCCGTCGAGCCGGACATCGGTGCCCTCCCCGACACCCTCGCCGACCTGGCCGACCAGCAGTGCGACCTGGATCTGGTCGTCGGGCTCACTGTCGGGCACCACCCGCCAGACGAGCACGCCCACCAGCGTGAGCACGACGGCGAGGGTGCCGAGAATGCGGGCACGCAGTGGCCCGACTTCGGTACCCGGCAGAGCATAGGCAGGCATGGCATCACCCGGTGAACGTGACGGGGGATTGAAATCCCCACAGCAGAATGGTGGCGACCATGTCGAGCGCGATGATCGCCACCAGGCTCGCCCGAATGGCGCGCCCGGAACCGATCCCCACGCCCTCGGGACCGCCCGTGGCGAAAAAGCCCTGATAGCAATGGATCAGCACGACAGCGACCGCGAACACCATCACTTTGACAGTCGCGGCGAAGACATCCCAGCCGACCACGAACTGCTCGAAGTAGTGGTTGTACGTTCCGGCCGGTGTCCCGTGGATGGTCGTGACGATGAAGGCGCAGGAGAAGTAGCTCAGGATCAGCGCGACCACGAATGCCGGTGCGACGGCGAAGATCCCGGCGATGACTCGGGTCGTCACGACGAACGGCACCGACCGGATACCGAGTGATTCGAGCGCGTCGATTTCCTCGGAGATGCGCATGGAGCCGATCTCGGCGGTCATTCGGCACCCGGCCTGCGCCGCGAATCCGATCCCCGCCGCGATCGGCGCGAGCTCGCGGGTCACCCCGAAGGCCGAGATGAGGCCGCTGAGTTGACCCAGGGACAACAGGTCGAGCGCACTGAACGCCTCGATGCCGATGGAGGCGCCCATGGCCGCGCCGAGCAACAGCATCAGCGGCACCACACCACCGCCGATGATCACCGAGCCGCGGCCCCAGGTCATGTCCGTCACCATCGTGATCGTCTGACGGCGGTAGTGCACGAGCGTGTAGGGCACCGACGAGAGCACCTGCCAGCAGAAGCCGAGCACGAACCCGATCGACTCGATCGGGCCGAACGGGCGAATGCCACGACGGCGCAGCCAGCCGATCCACCGCAGCGCGGCGGGATAATAGGGCGCGCTCATCAGGCCATCCTCACCGGGAAGAACATCGTGACGACCTGGGTGATCACGGTGTTCAGCACAACGGCCGCGGCGATCGACATCACCACGGCCGCATTGACCCCGTCGGCGACACCGCGCGGTCCGCCCTTGGCTTCCAACCCGCGTTGACAGGCGATCACGACGACCAGGAAGCCGAAGATCAGGGCCTTGACCAGCGATACCCACACGTCGATCGAGGTGGTGAAGGCGCCGAAGGACTGCCAGTAACTGCCCGGGGTGACGTTCAACGCCGACACCGCGACCAGGAAGCCCGAGCCGACGCCGATGAAGATGATCAGGATATTGAGCAGCGGCGCGACCAACATCATGGCCGCGATACGCGGCACCACCAGGCGTTGCACAGGGTCGATGCCCATCACCCGCAGTGCGTCGACCTCCTCGCGGACGGTCCGTGCGCCCAGGTCGGCCGCGATCGCGGCGGCGCCCGCCCCACCCAGCAGCATCGCGGTGGCCATCGGCGCACCCTGTTTGATGACGCCGAGTCCGCCCGCCGCACCGATCATCGAATCGGCCCCGAGTTCGGACACGATATTGCCGACTTGCGCGGAAACGATGACGCCGAAGGGAATGGCCATCAAAATACTCGGTACCGCGGTGACCCTGATCAGAAACCAGGCTTGCGTGAGCGTTTCGTGTACCTGGAATCGCCCGCGAATAGCGTCGATCACACCGATGTAGCTCGCTGCCACGCCGATACGCAAAGCCCGGCCCAGAGTCGCGACACTCGAAAGGACAGTGTCGGAGAAGTTTCGACGAATTATCTGCCCGGCACCGGCCTGTTCCCCGTCCTGCACATCTGTGTCACTCGCGTCCGTCGCACCACCGTTGACCGGTGCAACTTCGTCGTCTACCCGTGCCATGGCGGTGACGGTACCATATGATTTGGACCACATTCCAGACACTGGTCCAGATATTTGACCGGGCGGAAACTCGGCCACCACCAGCCGGTCAGCCCCCGCAAGACCCCTGAAAGCGTTGTGCCGAACTCGTGTCGATGGTACCGTCCAGACACATGTCCAGCTACCTGTCTCCCTCGGGGTTGTCCGCCCCCGCCACCGAAGGGGACGACCTATCGAAACCGGGGTATTCGCGATGACCAGCGCCACAGTGGAGCCCGTGACTTTCGACCCGTATGACTACGGATTCCACGAAGACCCGTACCCGACTTACCACCGATTGCGCACCGAGGCGCCGCTTTACCACAATCCGGAGCTCGATTTCTGGGCACTTTCCCGGCATTCCGATGTGCTCGCGGCATTTCGGGACAGCAATCGGCTTTCCAGCGCCAATGGCGTCTCCCTCGACCCGGCGGCCTGGGGCCCGCACGCCCATCGGGTGATGTCGTTCCTGGCAATGGACGATCCGCGACATATGCGGATGCGCAGGCTCGTTTTCAAGGGTTTCACACCGAAACGCGTAGCCGAGATGGAAGTACGGATCCGGGAGATCACCCTCGAGCATCTCGAGCCGGCGCTCGCGCGTGGCAGCTTCGACTGGATCGACGAGGTCGCGGGCAAGCTGCCGATGGACGTCATCTCCGAATTGATGGGCGTGCCCGAGCCCGATCGCGCCGAGATCCGCCGCTTGGCCGATCTGGTGGTCCACCGCGAAGAGGGCGTGCTCGATGTGCCCGTCGACGCGATCGACGCCTCGATCCGGCTGTTCGGCTACTACGCGGACATGGTCGCCCAGCGCCGCGCCGCGCCCAGCGACGATCTCACCTCGGCGCTGCTCGATGCCGAGATCGATGACGACACCCTCACCGACGAGGAGATCATCGGCTTCATGTTCCTGATGGTCGTCGCCGGAAACGAGACCACCACCAAGCTTTTGGGTAATGCGCTCTACTGGGCCGGCGCCAACCCCGCGGAGTACGCCAAGGTCGTCGCCGAGCCGGAGCTGGTCAGCGACTGGGTGGAGGAAACCCTGCGCTACGACACCTCCAGCCAGATCGTGGCCCGCACCGCGGCGGTCGACCTCGAATACCACGGCGGCACCATTCCGGCGGGCGCGAAGGTGCTGTTGCTGATCGGCTCGGCTAACCGCGATCCGGCGGCCTTCGACGACGGTGACAGCTACGTCATCGACCGCAGCAGCAGCTCCGCGCTCGCCAGTTTCGGTGCGGGCGTGCACTTCTGCCTCGGCGCTCATCTGGCCCGACTGGAGGCCACCATCGTGCTCGGCGAATTCGCCTCGCGGGTCTCGGCTTTCGACATCGACGCCGACGGCATCGCCCGAGTGCACTCCACGAATGTCCGTGGCTTCGCCAAACTCCCCATCACAGTAGAGGTCAGCTAGTGCCCCGATTCGAACCCCATCCCGACCGCAGGCCCGTGCTGATAGCCGGCGCCTCCTCCGGCATCGGCGCCGCGAGCGCCGTCGCGCTGGCCCAGCTCGGGCATCCGGTGACGCTGGGCGCGCGTCGAGTCGAGTTGTGCGAGGAGATCGCCGCCAAGATCCGCGCCGACGGCGGCGAGGCATACGCGCACCGGCTCGACGTCACCGACGCCGCGTCCGTGGACGAGTTCGTGACGGCCGCCGAGCGCACGCACGGTCCCACCGAGATCCTCGTCTCCGGTGCGGGCGATATCGAATTCTCGCTGGTGGGCGAGATGGACCCGGAGCGATTCCTGTTCCAGGTGCAGGTCCACCTCGTCGGCGCCCAACGCCTCATCCACCGGGTGCTGCCAGGAATGACAGCGCGGCGGCGCGGCGATCTGGTCGTGATCAGCTCCGATTGCGCCGACAATCCACGGCCGCGCTCCGGCGCCTACAGCGCCGCGAAGAACGGCCTCGAAGCGATGGTCGGCCAGCTGCGCATGGAATTGGAAGGCAGCGGCATTCGCGCGTCACTGGTACGGCCGGGCCCGACCCTGACCGGAATGGGCATGGATTCGACCCCCGAGATCGTCGGGCCGGTGCTGCGGGACTGGAAGGACTGGGGCTTGGCCCGCCATCCCTACATGCTGCGGCCGCAGCATCTCGCCGACGCGGTGGCGACGGTGGTCTCCGTCCCGCGCGGGGTCCACATGGTGCTGGTCGAGGTGCAGCCCGAGGCGCCCCTGCGGCCGGTGCCGGACGGAGGCGCGTCATGAGAATCGTGGTCGATCTGGATCTGTGCCAGGGACACGGGGTCTGCCAGGACGAGGCGCCCGCGGTCTTCACTGTGCCCAAACGCGGCCTGGTCGAGATCGTGGACGCCACCCCCGGCGCCGCGCAACGCACGGCCGTCGAGGCCGCGATCCGCTACTGCCCCACCCAAGCTCTGTCGATCGCCGACGGTGGCGAACCCGACTCCTCCGTGAAAGGCACAGACTGATGGCAAGTTTCGAGCGGGCCGAACTCGACGAGATGGTTCGGCGCTGGGTCGTGGAGAACCAGCGGTGCGAGGAGAAGGGCGACTGGAAGCCCCTCGCCGAGATGTACACGGTGGATGCGACCTACGGCTGGAACTACGGTCCCAAGCAGGAGTTCATGTCCGTCGGTCGCGACGAGATCCGCGATTACGCCCTCGGTCAGGAAATGCTCGGCCTCGAGGGCTGGACCTACCCGTACCAGGAGTTCGTCATCGACGAGCGCAGCGGCACCGTCATCGGCTTCTGGAAGCAGATCAACGAGGGCAAGCGCGCCGACGGCCGCCACTACTCCCCCGAGGGCATCGGCGGCAGCTGGTTCCGCTACGGCGGCGACTTCCAATGGTCGTGGCAGCGTGACTTCTTCGACTTCGGCAATGTCTCGGCGATGTTCCTCGACATGATCACCGACAACGCGCTCTCGCCGGGCATGCACAAGCGCATCGAACGCTCCGTCTCGCGTGACCCGCTGCCCGGCTGGTACCCTGTCGGCGAATCCCCCGCTTCCCTGTGGTGAGCCCGATGAGCAGCTACGCCGGGCTGTCCCGGCACCAACTGGCCGCGCTGGTCCCCGAACTGTTGCTGTGTGGTCACCTCATCGATCGGTCCGGGATGGCGCACACTATCGCCGCCTTCGGCCGGGAGGGGATGACGGCGGTGGCCATCGAGGAGTGGCAGCTGGCCAGCCCGATCTACACCCGCCGGATGCAGCGGGCCCTTCGCTTCACCGGCGACAGCGTCGAGACCATCTTCAAGGGGCTGCAACTCGATATCGGCGCGCCGCCGCAGTTCATGGACTTCCGGTTCCGGGTCGACGACCACGATCACGGCGAGTTCTGGCTCGATCACTGCGGTGCGCTGGCCGATGTCGAACCGATGGGCGAGGAATTCGTGGTGGCGATGTGCCACGACATCGAGGACCCCACCTTCGACGCGACAGCGCTGGCCACCAATCCGCACGCCCAGGTTCGGCCGGTGCACCGCCCACCGCGCCGGCCCGCCGACCGCACCCCGGTGTGCGCGTGGACAGTGGTCATCGATCCCGCGCACGTCCCGCCCTCGGTGCCGCGCAATGCCGCGCTCCTCGCGAATTCCGTTGCCGCGGGGCTGGAGTTGGCCGAGATCGATCCCGGCGACGAGGGCATGGCCGACTACACCGGGCCCCTGCTGAGCGATCTGCGGTTCGCCGATTTCTCCCACGCGGCCCTGCGGCGGATGGCCGATGAGATCTGCCTGCAGCAGCATCTGCTGACCCTCGGGTTCATGGTCGCCATCAACGAACGCGCCGACGCGGAGACCGCTCTCGGGATCGGGCGCAAGCAGTTCGCCGGGATCGCCGGACTGACCTCCGAGCGCATTCGTCGATGCCTGGCCCTCGGCGACGATCCGCACGCGCTTGCCACGGTCCTGCGCCTGCATCCGGCGCTGAACCCGGTGAACTACACCGGAGTCGACATCGCGGTGCTGGCCTCCGGTGTGCGCCTGCGCTTCCCGCACGTCAGTGGGGCTCGAACCGACGGGGCCTGGCCTTCGATGCTGACACCCGAAGACCTGCGTCCCCTCGATGCCCTGGTCCGCGGGGTCAACCCACGCTTCGTCGCCCGTGTCACGGCGACGGACCAGCACGGCTGGACCGTCGACATCGACCTGGCCGAGCAACCGTTCCGAGAAGCATCCGAGGTCGCGGTGACCCGCTTCAGTACCGGTGCGGGCTTCTCCTTCACCGACCGCGGAAAACCCCTGCCACTCACCGTCGTGTGAGAGATCGTCAAGAGATGGACTGACATGGCCAACAACTTCGCCGACCTGTTCGAACACTCCGTCGACGCCATGCCCGATCGCATCGCCCTCATTCAGCGCGATCGTCGAGTGACCTTCCGGGAGCTCGATATTCGGGCCAACCGCCTGGCCAACCAGTTGGCCGAGTCGGGCGTCGGCCGCGGCACGCACATCGGCTTCCAGATGCACAACAGCATCGAGACCATGGAGACGCTGCTCGCCTGCTTCAAGCTGGCCGCCGTGCCGATCAACATCAACTACCGGTACGGCCCGACCGAGCTGGCCTACGTCTACGGCAACGCCGACCTCGAGGTGCTGATCTACCACGCCTGTTACGGCGAGACCGTCCGTGCGGCCCTCGAGGCCACACCGACTGTGCGCCAATCGATCTGCGTCGACGACGACCGTGATGTCGGTGTACCGGGCGCGGGCGCGGTCCTGTACGAGCAGCTCGTCGCGGCGGGAGACCCGGTCCGGCCCTCGGTCACTCGCACCGCGGACGACCTGTTCATGATGTACACCGGCGGCACCACCGGCATGCCGAAAGGCGTCATGTGGCGTCAGGAAGACATGTGGCGTGTGCTCGGCGGCGGGGTCGACTTCTACAGCGGTGAACCGGTGCGCGACGAGTATCAGCAGTCCGAGACCGGCGCCAAGGGCGTGCCTGCCATCTGGTTCGTGCTCCCGCCGCTGATCCACGCCGCGGCGATGATGCCGACGTTCAACGCACTCTGGTCGGGGAATACGGTGCTGTTCGAGCCGCGCTTCGACCCGGCGCGGGTGTGGCAGTCCGTTGCCACGCACCAGCCGCACGTCATGGTCATCACCGGCGACGCGATGGCTCGCCCGCTCATCGACACCTTCGTCGAAGCACCGGTGGACGCCTCCTCGCTGCTCGTGATCGCCTCGGGGGCCGCGCTGCTGTCGCAGCCGGTGAAGAACGCACTGCTGGAGCAGTTTCCGACGTCGATGGTGTCGGACTCGATCGGCTCGTCCGAAACCGGTTTCGGCGGTATCGGTTTCGCGCAGAAGGACGACGATCCGGCGCGCGGCCCTCGGGTGCAGACCGGGCGCGGCGCGGTGGTCGTCGACGAGGACGGGCGGCCCGTCGCTCCCGGCGAGGAGGGCTGGCTGGCCAAGACCGGCGCGGTCCCGCTCGGCTACTACAACGACCCCGAGCGCACCGCCCGGCTGTTCAAGACGGTGGACGGCGCCCGCATCGTGGTCACCGACGACCGCGCCCGCGCCGAGTCCGACGGCTCCATCACCCTGATCGGCCGCGGCAACATGGTGATCAACACCGGGGGCGAGAAGGTGTTCCCCGAGGAGGTCGAGGCCGTGGTGAAATCCCACGACGCGATCTACGACGCGGTGGTCATCGGCGTCCCGCACGAACGGTGGGGCCAGCAGGTCGCCGCGATCATCTCGATCGCCCCCGACCGCACCCTGGACTTCGATGCCGTGCGTACCCACCTGCGCCCGCACCTCGCCGGGTACAAGATCCCCAAACGCATCTGGATAGCGGAAACGATCTCCCGCTCCCCCAGCGGCAAACCCGACTACCGCTGGGCGAAGGACTACGTCACCGACCGCGCCCCGGACCACCGGACCGATTGAGAAGACACTGTCGACACAGCGGTATCCGCTCCCGAACTCGGCGGATACCGCTGTGGCGCCTTTCGACCGTCAGATGACCTTTGCGTCGATCAGCAACGTCCAGATCTCACCCTGGTCAACGACCTCGACGCCGAGCTTCTCGGCCTTGGCCAGCTTGCTGTCACCGACCCCGGCGCCGGTGATGAGCATGTCGGTGTTGGCCGAGACCGAGGACGCGGCCGTCGCCCCAGCCTGCTCACAAAGGCGCTGAAAGGTGGGGCGAGCGACCTTTTCGCCGGAGCGCGGGTCGCTGATCGCACCGGTGATCACCACCGTCTTGCCCTCGAGGGGCGCGCCCGCCGCGATGACCGGCGGCAGGTCCTCTTCGCGCACATCGAGACTGACGCCGAGTTCTCGTAGGCGGTCCAGTTCCGGACGCAGTCGCGTCAGGTGCGCGACCAGGGAGGCGGCGACCTTCGGGCCGATGTCCTCCACCGCGACCAGTCGTTCCTCGCCCGCGTCGGCGACCTCCTCCAGGGAGCCGAAGCCCGACCGAGCCAGGCGCGCGGCGGTGCCGTCGGAAGCCATCGGAATGGCGAGGCCGATCAGGGCGCGGCGCAGGCCGACCTGACGGCTGGCGTCGATCGAATCGATCATGCGCGCGGCGGAGACCTCGCCGACGCGGTCGAATTCGAGCAGCCGCTCTTTGGTCAGCGTGTAGAAGTCCGACGGACTTTCGAGAATGCCCGCCTCGGCTAGGCGTTCGATCCACACTCCCCCGATGGCGTCGATGTCGGCGGCCGCGCGCGAGGCCCAATGGATCAGCCTGCGCACTGTTTGCGCGGGACAGGAAACGTTGGTACAGAACAGTTCTCGGCTGTTGCCCTGCTCGGTGACCGGCTGACCGCACGAGGGACACACGGTGGGCGAGATGATGTCGAGTTCCTCGCCCGTGCGCTTGGCGGCGTCGAGCACACCCGCCACGAACGGGATGACATCACCGGCGCGGCGCACCAGCACCGTGTCACCGACCTTGATGTCGCGAGCGCGGATCACCTCTTGGTTCGCCAGCGTCGCCTTCGTGACCGTCGTGCCGCCGACGAACACCGGCTCGAGCCACGCGACGGGGACGATCTTGCCCGTCTTGCCGACATCCCAGATCACCTCGCGCAGCAGCGTGGTCTTCTCCTCGGCGGCGAACTTGAATGCCAGCGCACCCCGCGGGGAGTTCGACCGGGTCCCTGCCGCCGCGTAGGCATCACGGTCGGCCAGGCGTAGTACGGCACCGTCGATGTCGTAGTCGAGATCATTGCGACCCTGCTCGATCTCGGTGATCGCGGCCTGCGCCTGCGCGGCATCGGCGCACAGGCGCATCTGCGCACCCGCGACGCCGATCGCGCGCAGCCCTTCCCCGAGGTCGTGCGCGGCGTCGTCGGCCGAGGTGTCCAGGTCGAAGCCGAAGAACTGTAGACGCCGCTCGGACACGGTGGCCGGGTCCTTCGCCCGCAGGGTGCCCGCCGCGGCATTGCGCGGGTTGATCAGCGGCTTGTCCGGGTGCGCGGCGTTGTAGGCGAGGAAGGTCGACCGCAGCATCACCGCCTCGCCACGCACCTCGACGCGGCCGGGCAGCTCGATCCGCTCGGGGACGCCGTCGACGAGAGCACGGACCAGTGGGGTCACGTCGTCACCGGTGGTGCCGTCGCCACGGGTGACCGCACGCGCCAGCCGCCCCTTCTCGAAGACCAGGGCCAGCGACAAGCCGTCGAGCTTGGGCATCACGACCACCGACTGACCCGGGAAACGACCGAAGAACGCCTCGACCTGCTCCGGCTTGGTCGCCTTCTCCAGCGACAGCATCGGGCGTGAGTGCCGTACCGGGGCGTGCAGCACGGCGGGCGCACCCACCTGTTCGAGCGGATTCGGGTCCGGTGCGAGGTCGGGATGCGCCTCGATCAGGGCTCGCAGCTCGTCTTCGATCGCGTCGAATTCCGCGTCGGCGACCAGCGGCGCCCCCTGGTAGTAGGCGTCGCGCAGCGCCACCATCCGGTCGGCGAGTTCTTGGATACGTTCCCCTGTTTCCACAGGCAAGACGCTACCGATACCCACCGACAACTGGCGCAGGTGGCGCGCGGCGACCGTCCTACTTGGCGTCGCCGTAGCACTGGACGACCGCGGTGGTGAACGGGAACCGGACCGGCGTCTGCCCGAAGACGATCCGGCCCGCCGCGTCGGCGGCGGCGGCGATCGCTTCGGCCACCGCCGTGGCTTCCTCGGTCGGGCAGTGCACGATCACTTCGTCGTGCTGGAAGAAGACCAGTTCCGCGCGCAGGTCGCGGATCGCGTGCCGGATTCCGGCCAGTACCAACAGGGCCCAGTCGGCGGCGCTGCCCTGCACCACGAAGTTGCGGGTGAAGCGGCCGCGGGCGCGGGCGGCGGAATCGGCGCGGGTGTCGCGGGGCGCGTCCGTGTCGTCGAGCCCGACCGACAACGGCGTGCAGGTGCGACCCAGCCAGGTGCGCACCAGGCGGCCTTCCTCGCCCGCGTGCGCCGCGTCGTCGACATAGGCCACCGCGGCCGGGTAGCGCCGGCGCAGGCCGGCGAGGTGGGTCAGGGCGTCGCCGGAAGTCTGTCCGTAGATGGCGCCCAGTAGCGCGATCTTGGCTTGGTCTCGATCGCCGCCGAATCCACGAGCCGCCAGGTCCGCGTAGAGGTCTTCGCCACGGCCCGCCACCTCCATCAGTCCGGGATCACGCGAGATCGCCGCCAGTACCCTCGGCTCCATCTGGTCGGCGTCGGCGACCACCAGCGACCATCCCGGATCGGCCCGGATCGCTTGCCGGATGATCTTCGGAATCTGTAGTGCGCCACCACCATTGGTGGTCCAACGCCCCGATACTGTGCCGCCGGGGAGGTACTCGGGGCGGAAGCGGCCGCCGTGCACCCACTGCTCGAGCCAGGACCACCCATGCGCCGTGTACAGCCGGTAGAGCGATTTGTAGGCCAGCAGCGGGGCGACAGCCGGGTGGTCGATCTGCTGGATCTCCCATTTCCTGGTGGAGGACAGCAGGATTCCGGCGCGACCGAAAGCTCTGATGATGTCGGCGGGCAGATCGGGCCGGACTCGTACCCCTGGCCCGAACGCCCGCGACACCTCCTCGGCCAACTCCGCCATCCGCCGCGGTTCGGATCCACCCGGAAAGCGCTCGCCCAGCATCGAATCCAAGAGTTCGCGGTGTACATCGGCGCGCCACGGAATGCCGAGCTGCCCCATCTCGACAGCGACGAGCATGCCCGCCGATTCGGCGGCGAGCAGCAACCGCATGCGCTCGGGATGCTCGGCCCGAGCGGTGCGCGCGACCTGTCCGGCATAGACCGCCAGCAAGGCGGTGAACTCGTCGATCCCCGGCGGCAGCGGCACCGGGCCCGATTCGAACAGCGAGGGCTGGGTCTCGGCGGCCCGCGCGGGAGCATCCGGCGGGACAGCCAGGTTGTGCAACCGTGCCCAGCCCGCCGCCAGCGAGCGCGCCTGCCCCGCCTGCCCTTCCTCGTGTCCGATCAGCAGAGACTCCGCCGCCTGGACGTCGTAGCACCGTTCGACCCACACGCCCGCCGCCAGCAGCGCACGGTAGATCTCGGCCGTGGACCGCCATACCCACCGTTCGACGTCAGGACGGCTGCGCACCGCCTCGACGAGCGAGGGCTCGTCGAGGACCGGTCCCGCCGGGTGACCGTCCTGATCGAGCGGACACAACCGAACGCCGCCGTCGCCCGTCTCCGCTATCGCCCATCTCACCTGCCGGAGTCTGGCACCGGGGTACGACAATCAGCGGCAACCGCACGCCGACGACCAGCGCCGACACCTCAGGAAACGCTGACCGCGGCCTGTTCTCGACGCGCACGCGACGGCATCGCCAAGGTCAGCACCGCGAGCACCATCGCGACGACGGCGATAGCGCCCATCATCATGATGCTGCCGCCCAGGCTGTGCGAGCTGAAGAACACCGTGGTCAACACCGCGAGGCCGACAGCATTGCCGATCTGTTCGATGGTCGGCAGCACACCGGAGGACTCGGCCATCCGATTCGCGTCCAACCCGGACAGCATCATCGGTTGCAGTTGCACGCCGAACAGGCCGACACCGAATCCGGCCGCGAACACCGGACCGGCACAGAGCAGCGCGTTCGCCACACCGTCGACCAGGTACAGGTACACCCCGCCCGCGGCGATGCACCCGCCGAACAGCGCGATCCCGGCGGCCAGCGCCCAGATATCCCAGCGGGGAACCAGAATCAGCGAGCCGAGGGCACCGGCGCCCGCACCGAGGGCGAACAGGGTCATCACCATGCCGGTGAGCAGCGGCGAGTAGCCGAGCACATCCTGCATGGTGATCGAGGCGGCGAACACGAACGCGGTGAACAGTCCGAAGAAGGTGCCGACCAGCACCGAGCCGATCCGGAAACCGCGGTTGCCGAACAGGTCGAGGCGCACGAGCGGGTCGGCGCCGCGTGCGGTGCGGGCGCGCTGCTGAGCGAGGAACACCGCCGTCAGGACGAGCCCGGCACCGGTCACGGCGACGAGGTCGAGCCGCCACCCGTGCTCCTGGATCTGCGCCATGCCCGCGATCAGAGCGAACAACCCGAGCCCGGACAGCGCGGCGCCGACCAGATCGAGTCGGTCACGACCGACCGGGCTGTTCCGGTCCAGGAATTTCCATGCCAACCCGAACGCGAACAGCCCGATCGGAAGATTGATCAGGAAGACCGACCGCCACCCCCACCCCCCGATGTCGATGGCGAGCAGCACGCCGCCGACGATGGGCCCGAGCATTCCGGCGAATCCGGCCACTCCCCCATAGAGCGCGAAGACCAAGGGATGGCGTTCGCGCGGAAAGCCGGCGGTGAGAAGAGCGATCGTCTGGGCCGCCATGCCCGCACCCGCCGCGCCTTGGACCACGCGCGCGATGACGAGTTCAGTTGGGCCACTGACTAATCCGCACCACACGGAGGCGGCGGTGAAGGCGACCACCGACACCAGGAACATCGTGCGTCGACCGACCATCGCACCGATCCGCGCGGCGGTGAGCAGGGTACAGGCGAACGCCAGCGCATAGCCGGAGATCACCAGCAGCTGCGCCGATCTCGACGCACCGAGGTCCGCGGTCAGGCTCGGCAGCGCGGTGTTCACGATGGTCACGTCGATCATCTGCATGAACACCGCGATCAGACAGGCGCCGAACGCCAGCCACGCACCGAGCTCGGGTATCGGCGCCTTCGCGACCCCGGTGGTTTCGCTCATGACACCAGTTCCATCGTGGCGCGCGGGGCCGACATCGACATCTGGGTCGGGAAACTCAGCTGCACCATCCGATGCGGCGCCGCCACCTCGAACAGCGCGATGAACGGCGGCACCACCGAGCCGACCATCTTGTCCAGCATCCCGTTCACCTGCTCGAAGCCGGGCCGCAACCGCACCTGCCAACACGGGAACACCCCGGCCGTCCCCGCGAAGACGACTTGTTTCTCCACCCGGACCAGCAGTGGCCAGTGCACGGAGGACGCGAGCCACACGTCGACCGTTTCGATCAGCCCGTCGGCGAAGTCCAGTCCGCGCAACATGGTCAGCCCGGCGGCTATCGGCATCACATTCGGGGGGAACGGGCCGGGCAGGCCGCCGAACTGCAGATGCACGGTGTCGACGAAATTCACCTCTTCTCGAGAAACCACCGTCGCTCCCGACCGTGTCTGCGCGCGATAGCTTTCCGCGTGCAGTCGCCCGTCGATGCGCCCGATTCGCTGTTCGACCGTCATGACCAGTGCACGGTCGCGCCCACTCTTGTCTTCCGGACTCGCCTCGATCGTCGTGTGGTAGCCGCCCCGGTCGTGCACGACGACGTGGGATATCTCGAAGCCGCCGGGCTCGCCGGAGATGCCGACGCGGTATCTCGACTTCTCGCCATCGGGAATACCGGGATCACGAAAGATGGTCGGTTCGAACTCTTCTCGGATCATGGGTGCTCCGTGGCGCTGTCGATAATGGCTCCGAATACGGACTTCATGGCGGCCAGGTAGCGCCGCACCGACTCCTGCGCGACCGCGGTGTCGGGGAAGATGACGCTCAGCGTCGTTTGCCCCGGTAGCCGGTTGATCCAGATGAGGGCTTCCTCCGAGGCGGCGCGGTTGGCGAAGACCCCGGCTTTCATGCCGTCGAACAGCTCGTTGCCCAGAAATTCCCTCGCGTCGATGAACGAGATCATCGGGGTGACCCACCCCGGCTCGGCCTTGATCTCGGAATCAGCGGGCAGCAGGTCGAGAACACGGTGAAAAGAGGTGGGCGCCAACAGCAGTCCACTGTCGTAGGCCCGTTGCGCGATCATGAGCGCGCGGGCGAACGTGGTGCGTTCGCTGAGCGGGAACGCGACCGGAACGAGCGTCACGTACCAGCCCACCGAATTGTTCTCGGCTGCGGTGGTCCTGGTACTGACCGGGGTCATGCCGAAGTAGTAGTCCGAACCGACCAGCTCGCGTTCGGCCAGTGCGGCCGCGGCGAACACGCCGCCGACGAATTCGGCGCCGTTGGCCCGGCAGACCTCGTCGAATCGATCGGCCTGTTCGTCGTCGAACAGCACGACACTGAGGTGGGCGCTGCGATGGTAGCCGTCGGTCTTCTCGCCCAGATCGAGCGGGAACACCGGCAGCCGATTGTCGTTGCCACGCAACAGCGCCAGCCACTTCTTCACCCCAGCAGAGGACAGGCTCTGCTGCTCACTGAAGAGTCGTTCGTTGCGGCAATAGTCGAGATAGCTCGCCGCGGGAGCGAGCGGTTCGGCCTCGTCCCACAGCTGCGCGGCGTAGAGCTGGGCGAAGTCGGCCGCGGACAGGTACTGCCCGAGACCGTCGGTGTGCAGATGGTCGACGGCCAGATACACGGTGGTGGAATCGCCGTGCTCGATGGTGCCGAAGGTGAAGCAATCCCATTGGAACGGGCCGGGTGTCGTCTTCTCCACGTGTCGGCAGATCGACTCGGGGTCGTCGACATGGCCGTAGTCGACCGGGACGAACTCCACATCGGCCTCCGGCACCAGATGGCGCCGGACCGTGCCATCCGGTTCGACGGCGAACCACGTGCGAAAGGTGTCGTGGCGCATCAGGAATGCGTGGATCGCCCGGGTGATGGCGTCGCGGTCGAGGTCACCGGTGGGGATCTCGGCGGTCACCAGGCACAGGCCGGAGAACCGGAAATCCGCGCCGCCGTGCCGGTCGGCCAGACGCAGATACTGCTCCTGCTGCAGCGAGGGCGGCGCCGGATGGGCCGGCGCCCCGGCCGCGCGCGCGACCGAGTCCGCCGAGGCGAACCAGGTCACGAGCCGACCGGGAGACGGGCGCCATTCGTCGATCAAACCGAAGTCGACCATCAGTGCGATCCCGCCATCGAGACCTCCGCCGATCGGTCGACGGTCCACCGGTCGGGCACTTCGACACTTGGCGGGGCGGATTCACCGGGCACGGACGCCACCTCCGGAAGCGGCGGTGTCACAGTGGGTTCGGAGGCGAGAATCAGCTCCGCGACCTTCGGGCCTGCCTGTTCCAGGCTGAACGAACGACCCATCTGCATCGACATCAGGTCGATGCCGAGCGTCTTGGTGACCCGCGCACCCAGTTCGACCGCCATCAACGAGTCGAGCCCCAGCTCGGGCACCGGCACCGTCATGTCGATCGACTCGACCGGAACCCCCATGACAACGGCGAGTTCGTCGGCCATCTTGCGGGCGATGGCGGGTCCGCGCTTGGCCTCCTCCATCGCGGCGAGTTCGGCACGGAGCCTGGCCAATTCGGAGGTGTCCTTGGCCGAGGATTGAGCCAGGGCGGCGGTGCGGCCGGTGCGCACCAGCTGCGGGAAGGTTCCGGTCAGTTTCGCCCAGTCGGTGGGGATGATCGCCGCGTTCGTCACGCCGAGGCGCAGGGCCTGTTCCAGGTAGGCGGTGGCGTCGGCCATGTCGATCGGGCCGAACCCCACCAGGTCCAGATACTTTTCGGCGGTTTCGTCCGAGGCCATGCCGCCCGAGGCGCCCGACAGGTGGCCCCAGCCGATGCACAGTGCGCGCTCACCGGCGGCGGCCCAGCGCCGTGCCAATGTCTCGACGGCGACGTTGGCGGCGCAGTAGTTGTACTGACCGTAGATCCCGTACATCGAGCCACCCGAGGAGCACAGGACGAACATGTCCAGGGTGATGCCCGCATCGGCTACCGCCTGGTGGATCACCTGCGCGCCATGGACTTTGGGACGATAGACCCGGTCGAGCTCGTCGATCGCCATGCTGGCCAGTCGGTTGTCGGCCACCGCGCCCGCGGCGTGGAACACCGCGCGCAACCGATGGTGTGCGCTGTGCGCGCGATCGATGATCGCGGCGACGGCGTCGGCATCGGTCACGTCGGCGTGTTCCTCGATCACCTCGATACCCACCGCGCGCCACGCCTCGAGCTGGCGCTGCGCCGTCTCGGTGGCGGCGCCGCTGCGCCCGACCAGCACCAGCCTGCGCGCACCGCGCATCGCCAGCCAGCGACCGATCGCCATGCCGAATCCACCGAACCCGCCGGTGATGAGATAGCTTCCGGCGCCGTCGATGTCGAGTGGCGGCAGGTAGGGCCGCACGGGCGGTTGCGGGTCGTCCATCCGCAGCGCGACCCGGCCGACGCGCGAGGACCGCAGGGTCTCCTCGAACGCCTGGCTCACCTCGTGCGTCTGGAACATCTGGTACGGCAACGGGGTGTAGACGCCCTCGGTGACCTTCGCGAACACCCGCTGCAGCAGTCGTGACAGTCGTTGCGGGCGCACCGCGACCAGGCGGTCCAGATCCATCGAGTAGTAGGCGAGATTCTTGTCGAAGTTGGCCAGTTCCAGCAGACCGCCGGTGTAGATGTCGGCCTTGCCGACCTCGACGATCCGCCCGAATTCGGCTGCGGCGTTGAAGTTCTGGCGCAGGATCTCACCGGGCGCGCTGCTGACGATCACGTCGGCGCCTGCACCGCCGGTCAGCGCGAGGACGTCGTCGACGAAGTTGAGCGAGCGCGAGTTCACCGCGAAGTCCGCGCCCATGGCCAGTACGTGTTCGCGCCGCTCGGGTGAGCTCGCCGTGCCGATGATACGGGCGCCGATCGACTTGGCCACCTGGATGGCCGCGGTACCGACACCGCCTGCCGCGCCGTGGATCAGCACGGTCTCGCCCGCTTCGAGGCGCGCCAGGTCGTGCAGAGCGTATTCGGCCGTGCCGAAGGCGATGGTGCTGGTGCAGTAGCCGGGATCGGTGTCGGCGGGCACGATCACGGCCAGCGCCCGATCGACGACGGCGAATCTGCGCATCATGCCCTTGGACGCCACCGCGACCTTGTCACCGACCGCGACATCGGTGACCTCGGCGCCGACCCGCACCACGGTGCCGATGCCCTCCATGCCGGGCACGGTGCCGAAATACGTGGGTGCGAGTTCGCGTTCGCCGAGCAGTCCGATGACCTTGAGCGGATCCTTGTAGTTCAATCCGATCACCGCCATCGCGACCTCGATCTGGCCCGGCGCGGGTTCCGGACGCGGGCACTCACGCCACGCCACCTGCGAGAGCATGCGCGTGCGTGGCATGTCCAGCTCGAAGTTCACCTCCGGATCGGCCAGCGGATGCGACGTCTCCAGCTCTTCGATGCGCTCGGGCAGCGGCTTGGTCACCATCGGCGCCAAGCGCTTGCCCGCGCGCAACAGCACCTCGTCGCTGTTGTCGAGGGTGAAGGCACCGGGCACACCGAGTTCGGTGACGAGTTCGCCGATCGTGGTGGCGGGCTCGGTGTCGATCAACCGCCAGCGCAGTGGGGTCTGCTCATTGAGCAGCACCCGGCGGCCGCCGGCGAGCGCGGCCTGGCGCGGGTCCGGTTCGACCTCGCTAACGGGAGCCATGAAGGCGGATTCGGTCACCAGCGTGGCGTGCACGTTGCCGTCGCCGAAGCTGATCTGCGGCGGGGCGCCTTCCACGGTCGGGGTGACGTACTCCGACACCGCGACCGCGACGCGCTTGAGCGTCCACAGGTCGGCGACGTCATCGGTACCCGCACCGACCACGACGCAGACGTGTGTGCGCTGCGTGTCGTCGGCTTTCGCCGCCGCCAGATTCGCGACGAGATCGGACTCCAGTTCGTCGCTGTTCGGGTCGACGAGCAACACTCGCGACCCGGGAATCGCGGCGGCGAGTTCGGCGGTGCGTGGGCTGTCGCCGAGCGCGACGATCAGGGTGGACACCGACCCGGCTTCGGCCAGTGCCGCGGGGTCGATCGGGTCGCGCTCTTCGAGCACCTCGGTGTAGTAGAAGTCCGCCATCCGGTGCAGTGGGCTGTCACCGGGCTTGAGCGCGCCGATCTGTAGGCCCGTCAATCGCGCGACCAGCTTTCGGTCCCGGTCGAGCAGGTCGACATCGGCGCGCAGGCGGGCGCCGGGGTCGCGGCGGGCGACGACGGTGATCTCCGCGGGCAGTTCGGCGAGCAGCCGCACCGCGTTCACTCCCACGGGCACCATGACGCCCTCGTTGATCCGCTCGTCGGCGAAAAGCATCGCCGCGCACTGCATCGCGGCGTCGACCACAGCCGGATGCGCCAGATGCCCCGACCCTCGGGCGATACTGCCGTCGACGGTGGCCAGCACGACGTCGCGCCCGACCCGCACCGAGGTCACCCGCTGGAACGTCGGACCGTACTGCAGGCCGGCCGAGGCAAGGCCCGCGTAGAACATCGCCGGGTCGACATCGACACCGATCTCGATGGTGGGCAGCTCGACGTCGGTCTGTTCGTGACTGCCGGTCAACGAGCGCCCCGTCGAGTGCACCGTCCACGCCGTACCGGTGGCGCTGCGCGATCTGATCAGGAAGCGGCCGCTGGCCTCCTCCACGCTCATCGCGACCAGCGGAACATCGGGGGCGCCCATGATCAGCGGTGCGACGAACCGAACCCCTTCCAGCGCGACCTGTTTGCTGCCGATCCGGGCGGCGGTGGCGCTCAGCGCCGCGTCCAGGTACGCCGCACCCGGCATGATCTTGACGCCGTTGACGACATGGTCGACCAGCCACGGCAACAGTTCGGTGCCCACCTGCAGCAACCACTCGGGACGACCCTCCACATCGGGGTCGCCGAGCATGGCGTGGCCGCCGGGCGTGCCGAGGCGGGCCTGCTCGAACAGTGGCAGCGCCGAGTGCAGACGGGTGCGCTGCCAGGGATACCGAGGCAGCGGCACGTGCGCGGTGGCGCCCCGCTCCGCCGGGAACAGCAGCCCACGATCGAGCACACCGGCGGCATGCAGGCCGATGAGCGTGCGCCGGAAGCTGTGCGAATCGGACTGCTCGCGGTCGAGGGTGGGCACCGTGGTGCCGTTCACGTCCGCGTCGACCAGCGCTTCGCGGATGTTGCCCGACAGCACCGGATGTGGACCGACCTCGAGGAAGATCCGATTGCCCGCGGCGATCAGACTCCCGATCGCGGCGAAGAACCGCACCGGCTGACGGACATTCGACCACCAGTACTCGGCGTTCCAGTCACCCTCGGTGACCAACTCGCCGGTCACCGAGGAGTACAGCGGCACCGACGGCGCCTGCGGCGCCAGATCGGCCAGCGCCGTGCGCAGTTCGTCGTGGATCGGATCCATCAGTCGGCTGTGATAAGGCACCTCGACCCGCAGCCGACGGGCGAATATGCCGTCCTCCGTGAGCTTTTCGGCGATCTCGTCGAGCCGGTCGACGTCGCCGGACAGGGTCAGCGACGTGGGGCTGTTGATCGCCGCGATGTCGACGCGCGGATCGCCGACGATGAGCGCGTCGGCCTGCTCCTCGGTCATGCCGACGGCGAGCATCCCGCCACTTCCCGCGGTCGTGGCCTGCAATCGCGCCCGGTGATAGGCCACGCGCACCGCCTCGCGCAGTGACAGCATGCCGCTCACATACGCCGCCGACACCTCACCCACGCTGTGTCCGACGATGGCCGCGGGGACGATGCCGTATTCGGCCAGCTCGCGCACCAGACCCACTTGGACGAGGAAGTTCGCGGGCTGGGCGACCTCGGTGCTGGTGACCCGGGACTCGTGCTCCGGCTTGCTCAGTTCTTCGATGATCGACCAGCC
The DNA here is from genome assembly GCF_036142455.1 of Nocardia salmonicida. Classification (NCBI taxonomy): domain Bacteria; kingdom Bacillati; phylum Actinomycetota; class Actinomycetes; order Mycobacteriales; family Nocardiaceae; genus Nocardia; species Nocardia salmonicida. Next base: position 1,269,010 of record NZ_CP108014.1, on the reverse strand, counting down.
CGCGATCGCGCGGAATTCCGCGTCGATCTCCGCGGCGGTCTCGGCGAACACCCCGCCGGCCGCGAGCAGACCACGGGCCATCTTCCAGTGCTGGGGACCCATCCCCGAGAACACGAACACCGGCTCGGCGGCGCTGGAGGAGACTGTGCGGCTGGCGTCGCGGCCGGTACCCGACGCGTACTCGCGCAGTTCATGGACCAGTTCGTCGGTGGAGCCGTCGAGGAGGACGCCGGTGCGGAACGGGTGGTGCGACATTCGGGTCCACGCCGCTTCGGCCAGTTGATCCGGGTCGGCCCCCGTGGTGATCAGGTCGGCGAACCGGCCCGCCAACGCGCGCGCGGCGCCGGTACTGCGGGCCGAGATGGGCAGGATGCCGAGGTGGCGGGCCGGTTCGGTCGGCGATGCGGAGGCGCGGAACTCCTGCAGGATCGCGTGGGCGTTGGTACCGCCATAACCGAAACCGTTGACCGCCACCGACATCGGCGCGGCGTCGGCGGGCAGCGGTTGCGCCTCGGTCTGCACGTGCAGGCCCAGCTCGTCGAAGGGGATGTCGGGGTTCGGATTGTTCAACCAGCCCTGTGGCGGCAGCGTGCGATGTTGCAGCGCCAGTGCGGCTTTGATCACGCTGGCCACGCCTGCGGCGGCCTCGGTGTGCCCGATCGTCGCCTTCACCGAGCCGACGCCGATGGTGCCGGTGCGCCCGGACGGTGCGCCGAAAACCGCACCGAGAGCGCGCAATTCGACCGGATCGCCGACCAGCGTTCCGGTGCCGTGCGCCTCCAGGTAGGTGATCTCGTCCGGTGCCAGGCCCGAGCGTTCGCAGACGGTGCGGGCCAGCGCCTCCTGCGAGTCGGCGTTCGGCACGGTGATCGCGGTTGTTCGCCCGTCCTGATTGGACCCGGTGGCCTTGATCACGGCATAGACGCGATCACCGTCGCGGACAGCGTCTTCGAGCTTCTTCAGCGCCACCATGCCCGCGCCTTCACCACGACCGTAGCCGTCGGCAGAGGCGTCGAAGGACTTGCAGCGGCCGTCGGTCGCCAGGAAGCCGCCTTTGCACATGAGCACGAAGGTTTCCGGCTGCAGCATCACATTGACCCCGCCCGCCAGCGCGACCTTGCAGTCGTCGTTCTCCAGCGCCTGGCAGGCCAGGTGCAGCGCGACCAGCGACGAGGAACACGCGGTGTCGACGGTGATCGCCGGCCCGACCAGGTTCAGCGCGTAGGCGATCCGATTGGACAGCATCGTGTAGGAGGCACTGGCCGGGGTGTGCATGTCGGTGTGGAACAGCGCGGGGCCGACCACGCCGATCACCGACTGGTCGACGACGAAGCCGCCCACATAGACCCCGACCCGTTCGCCGGCCGAGCGCCCCGCGATCCCGGCGTCGTCGAGGGCCTCCCAGGTCACCTCGAGCATCAGCCGCTGCTGCGGGTCGAGCACCGTGGCCTCGCGCGGCGAGATCCCGAAGAAGTCGGGATCGAACTCCCACGGATCATTGGTCATGAAGGCGCCGTGCTTGGTATAGCTGCGCCCCGGCGTCCGTGGCTCGGGGTCGTAGTAGCGGCGCCAGTCCCAGCGATCGGCGGGCATCTCCACCACGCCGTCGCGCTTGTCGACGATAAAGTCCCAGAACGATTCCGGGGAGTCGATCCCGCCCGCGAACCGACATCCGATTCCGACAATGGCAATATCCGACACGTGATTTCCTCCGGTTCGACCGGCCTGTGGCAATGACCGTTGGTGTCAACGTAGAAGCCCACCACCGTGGCGATCGTCCGATTACCGACCTCTGGAATTTCGGACGGGTAATAGCGCGCCCCTCTGTGATCGGGCCCATATAGCCGAGTCATGCCTCACAACACGACTCGGAGAGTCGTTGTGACCGGCCGCAACATTGCGCGGTAGCGACCGAAAAGGCTACTGACAGTGACAAGTTCGACACATCGCGAGCAGTTGGGAGGCGAATGTGTTCGCCGAGTTGACACAGTGGGCAGACACCGTCGTGCGTCGGCGATATTTGGTGATCTTGATTATGGTGACCGGATTGCTGGCACTGGGAACTTACGGGCTCGGGCTGGGCGCGGATCTGAGTTCGAAAGGATTCGACGATCCGTCCTCGGAATCGGTTCGTGCGGCGCACGTGCGCGACAACGCATTCGGTCGTGATCACAGCAGCGATGTGATCTTGTTGGTTCGAGCGCCCGAAGGCGCCACAATCGACGATCCAGCATTTACCGAAACAGTCGTGGCAGGACTGAACAGTCTGCCGCAGCGTTTCCCGAACGAAATCGACCGGATCAACGGCGCGTATTGGCCGACCGATACCGGCGTGGCGCTTCCCGACGTCTTCGGCTCGCCCGAACGTGACTACGCGTTCGCCTCGGTCGCGGTCAGCGGCCTCGATCCCACCGAACAGGGCCGCAACTACCGCAAGATCGCCGAGGAGTTCGTGATCCCCGGGGTCGAGGTCGAACTCGCCGGCGGGCAACCGGTCGCTCTCGCGTTGAACGACACCATGGTTCAGGATCAGCGACGCGTGGAGTTGTTCGCCATCCCCGCGGTCGCGATCCTGCTGTTCTTCCTGTTCGGCGGCGTCGTCGCGGCGGCGCTGCCGCTGATCATCGGCGGACTCACCATGCTCGGCGCATGGGGGCTGCTGCGCTGCCTCACCGCGGTCACCGAGGTGAACTCCTTTGTCTCCCCGGTTGTCTCGATGATCGGCCTCGGCCTGGCGATCGACTACGGGCTGTTCGTGCTCAGTCGTTTCCGCGAGGAACTCGCCGACGGCCGAACGGTCGACGACGCGGTCCGGCGTTCGGTGACCACGGCGGGGCGCACGGTGTTGTTCTCGGCCTTGATCGTGGTGGTCGCGGCGGCGGGCATTCTGGTGTTCCCGCAGGGCTTTCTGCGATCGTTCGCCTACGGCGCCATCATCACCATCTCGCTGGCGGCGCTGACCTCGATCACCCTGCTACCCGCGATGCTGGCCGTGCTGGGCAGGCGAGTCGACTGGCTCGGCGTCGACTGGTTCCGCAAACCGGTCGCCGGCGACCGTGTCCCCGACAACAGGTGGGGCCGATTCGCCGCGGGCGTCATGAAACGTCCACTGGTGGTGGCGATTCCGATCTGCCTCGGACTGCTGCTGCTCATCGTCCCGATCCAGAATCTGGCCTTCGGCTCCATCAACGAGCGTTTTCTCCCGCCGACCCATCCGACGCGCATGGCCCAGCAGCACTTCGACGAACTGTTCCCGCTGCGCCAGATCGACCCGATCGACCTGGTCATCATTACTTTCGACCCCGATACCGCCGAGACCGTCCGCGCCGACGCCAACCACGCCCCCGGCATCGGCGCGCCGTTCGCCGAGCCGATGCAGTCGCCGTTCCAGCCCCAGGTTCTCACCACCCACACCGTGCTCGCCGGTTCCGACAACGCCGAGGCGACCGTCGACTATCTGCGTTCGATGCCGCTGCCGCCCGGCACGACACTGATGGTCGGGGGCAATCCCGCCGTGGAGAAGGACAGTATCGACGCGCTCGTCGAGCGGATGCCGCTGATGATCGCGTTCGTCTTCCTGGCCTGCACGCTCCTGATGGCGCTGACATTCGGTTCGCTGATACTGCCGCTCAAAGCCGCCGCCTTGAACCTGCTCGGGCTCGGCGCCACCCTCGGCGTGCTGACGTGGGTCTTCATCGATGGGCACGGCGCGGGGTTGCTCGGCTTCACCCCGCAACCCATCATGTCGCTGGTCCTGGTCGTCATCGTGTCGGTGGTCTACGGGCTGTCGACCGATTACGAGGTATTCCTGCTGTCTCGCATCGTCGAAGCCAGGGCAGCGGGAGCATCCACGACCGAAGCGGTGCAGGCGGGTATCGCCCGTACGGGCCGCATCATCACCGCTGCCGCGCTGATCCTGCTGGTGGTCACCGGCGCGTTCGCGTTGTCGGATCTGCTGATGATGCAGTACATCGCCCTCGGCATGGTCACCGCGCTGTTCATCGACGCCACCATCCTGCGGATGCTGCTGGTGCCCGCGTCCATGCGCCTGCTCGGGGACGCCTGCTGGTGGGCGCCGGCGTGGCTCACACGCCTGCAGCCCACTCACGAACACGAATCTCTCGCCCACTCGACACCTTCCGGAGCTGCTCCGACGCCAGTCCGCGGCGACCGGGACTGACCCCCGGAGTACCACCATGAAAGTCCGGAGCGGCACCGTCGACGTGCCCGCCGCACCCACCAGCGCGCTACCCGCCTTCGCGTGGCGCGAGGTGTCGATCGTCGCGACCGTGGCCGCGACCCTGTTCCTCGCCAGGATCGACCGCTACCGCATCGGCGGCGACGAACTGTATTTCCTCGCGGCCGGACGGCACCCGTCGGTGAGCTATGCCGATCAGGGTCCGTTGGTTCCGCTGCTGGCGGCACTGTCGGACTACCTCGCGCCGGGATCCACCGCCGTCCTTCGGCTGCCCGCGCTGCTGTTCACGGTGCTGGCCATCGTGCTCAGCGCGGTGATGGCCAGGGAGTTCGGCGGTGGAAGACTCCCCCAGACCGTCGCCGCGCTCGCCTACGCGACCACCCCGATGGCGGTGATGCAGTCGGCGATGCTGAGCACCTTCGCCCTCGACATCACCTTGACGGCGATGCTGGCGTGGCTGCTGATCCGCTGGGTGCGGACCCGCGAGGACTACCTACTGGTCGCGGCGGGGTTCGTCGCCGCGGTCGACTTTCAGGTCAAGTGGCTGATTCCGATCATCTGGGCGGTGCTCGCCCTCGGTGTGGCCGTGTTCGGGCCGAGGGAGATGCTGCGCCGGCCCGCGTGGTGGCTGGGCTCGGGCCTGCTCGCCGGGTCGGCTGTCCCGATTCTGTGGTGGCAGCACAGCAACGGCTGGCCGCAGTTGGCGATGGGCGCGGTCGTGCGCGACGAACAACTCGCCACCGCCGGGTTGACGGCGGTGCCGTGGACGATGATCCAGGTCACCGGCGCGGGCGGGCTGCTGTTGATCGCCGGCATGTGGGCGGGCCTGCGCGCCGAGCGATTCCGGCCGTACTACTTCCTGATCCCGATGATCGCGCTCGGTCTCGGCGCGGTGGTGCTCGCGGGTCTGCGCCCCTACTTCGTCGCCGGGGCGTTTCCCGGTCTGTTCGCGGCGGGCGCGGTGTATCTGGCAGACCGCGGCTTCTCCCGGCTCGGGGCGATCTTCAGCGGTGGCATCGGCGCACTCGCGACCACGATCTGTGTCGCGCTCGTGGTCGTGCTGCCCCTACCGGACTCGGCACTGCGACAGTCCACCGACGACTATTCACACATCCACTCGCGCAGTCTGCTTTTCGGGCTGGACGGTTGGGACGATCTGGTCACCGCAGTGGCCGAGAGCTACGACCGGGTACCGCCGCGGCAGCGCGAAGCTCTGGTGATCGTGACCCAGAACTATTGGCAGGCAGCCGCACTCGACGACCTCGGGCCCGCGGCCGGCCTGCCCCCGGTGTTCAGCCCGAACCGCGGCTACGGCTACTTCGGCACACCACCCGACAGCGCGACCAGCGTGCTCTACGTCGGGGTCGACGATCCGGGCACCGCGCTGCGCACCCGCTTCACCCGGACCACCCTGCTGACCCACATCGACGAAACGCTCGGCTTTCCCGGGGTGAACCGCGGCGTCGCGGTGTGGCTGTGCGACGGGCCGAGCCAACCGTGGTCGGTCCTGTGGCCCGATGCCAGGCAGCTGCGGTTCGTCGATGGGACGAGCCGCCATGGGCGATAGCGACGACACCGGAGCGAACGGAGACAAGACAGTGGCGCATTCGATGAGGCGGCGGCTGACACTCGCGGTGGCGCTCGCCGCCACCGGCCTGCCCGTCGTCGCGACAGCGCAGGCGGCCCCTGACCTGGTCGCGGCCCACGCCATGGCGGCGGCACTACCGGCGCCGAACGGCTCGTTCGCCGTCTCGGCGGCCGCCAACGGCCCCGGCAAGGTGATCGACCTGACCGTGCACTCGGCGGCGATGAACCGCCCGGTCACCGTCGCGGTCATTCCCGCCGCCGATCCCGCGGCGCCCGCGGGCTCGCTGTATCTGATCAACGGGGTGGACGGCGGCACCGACACCCCCGATTGGCGCGACGGCAGCAACTGGTTCACCAAGACCGATGCCGTCGAGTTCTTCGGCGCCGCACAGGCGAACGTGGTGATGCCGATCGGCGGCGCGGGCACCTTCTACACCGACTGGCAGGCCGATGATCCCGGCACCGGACGCAATCGCTGGCTGACGTTCCTCACCACCGAACTGCCTCCGATCATCGACTCGGCCTTCCACGGCACCGGCCGCGACGCGGTCGCCGGTTTGTCGATGGCCAGCGCGGCGGTGTTCCGGATGGCACAGGAAGCGCCGCGACGATTCCGGATGGTCGGCTCCTTCAGCGGCTGCATCCAGACCAGCAACCCGGCCGGACAGGCGATGGTGGCCTCGATCGTCACCGCGCGGCGCGGCAACCCGCTGAATATGTGGGGGCCGCCCACCGATCCGGCCTGGACGACCAACGACGCGGCCCTCAATGCCGAGAAGCTGCGCGGGGTGCAGGTGTATGTCACTACCGGCAACGGCCTGCCCGGCCCGCTGGATACCCTCAACGGCCCCGGCGTCAAGAACAGTCCGATGAAGCTGCTCGACCAGCTGATCATCGGCGGTGTGCTCGACGGGATCACCGTGGTGTGCACCGCGTTGTTGCGCGACCGACTGGCCGCACTCGATATCCCGGCGACGTTCGATTTCCGCCCGGCAGGCACCCATTCCTGGGGTTACTGGGAGCAGGACATGCACACCTACTGGGAACGCGCCGCCGCGCTGGTCGTCCCGTAGTTTCCGGTTCGGCTCACCCCCGAGTGCCTTTGTGCGGCAAACGCACGTTCTGGCACGAACCTGATGAGCCGACTCAATACCGGTCCACCGAGCACCGAAAACCCGCTCGCGAAATCTACTCTTCGCCCATGACAACTCGACGTTCCCCGCCCGGCAGTTCCCCTGCAGTACGCGCACCATGCCGCCGCCTCGATCGCCCGACCGATGTCAGCGGTGGGACCGACTTCGCCGAAAAGGAACTCCGATGCCACCGAAACCCGTCGACCGGCGAATCCGCCCGAAGCAAGAGCGGGCGAAGGCGACCAGGGAACACATTCTCGATACCGCCGCGGAATTGTTCGGCCAGCGAGGAATCGACAACACCTCCACCAATGTCATCGCGGCGCACGCGCGGATCAGCATCGGAACGCTGTACCGGTACTTTCCGGAGCGGTCCTTCCTCGTCGACGAACTCCTCGATCGCCTGATCACCGACGTCGAGCAGGATTTCACCCAGCGCGTATTCAGCTTGACCGTAGAGACCTCGCCGACCAGCAGTGACGACTACATCGCGATCGCGTCGGAGATTCTCGACGTCTTCGCCGATGCGCTGGCCGCCAAGTCGGATCTGGTTCGCGCGCTCGTGCGCAGCGTGCAGTTCTACAGCAGCGGGTTGCCCGAATTCGAACCGCGACTGCGAATGCTGCTCAAGCTCATCGTGATCCAGTTCGTCGGGCCCGGACACGACCATGACCACGACATGATGTCGTGGGTTCTGGTCAACACCGGTTTCGCCGCGGTGTTGCGCGCCTCGGCCGACGACGTGGCCGACAGCGATCGCGCCGCTGCCATCGCCATGACTGCACGGATGATCGGCACGTGGCTGTATGCCGAGCTGCGCCGCCACGAATAGACTTCTCGCGCAGGCAGTTACACCGAAACCTCGTCGCGGGCTTGGAGATCGGCGAGTACCAGGCGCAGTAGTTGTTCGGCACGGATGCGCTGCCAACCCAGCATCGCGTGCGGACTGAACCTGGCCTCCTCGAACAGCGCGACCAGTTCGTGCGCGCCGTCGTCGTGCAGCACGCCACTGTCGAAAGCCCGCTCCAGCACTTCCCTCGGCGTATCCGAAACCAGCGGTGCCGCAGCACGATCCGCCGCTAGCCCCGCCTCCATCGCCACATAGCAGGCGATCACGGCGGTCCGCGCATCCTGCCCCGGCGCGTTCATCGCGGCCAGGCCCATCTCCGCTGCCCTGGTCAGCGAGTCGACCGTGTTCGCCACTTGTTCCTCGGTCAGCTTCACCCCTTCGACCAAGGGCGTCCGCCGCCCGGAGACGGTGACGCCGACGAGACCGACCAGCGCGATGGCGATCAGCACGACCGCCAGCCCCACCGCCCCCAGCAACGCCGTCCCGCTCAGACGCGACGAGTCGACCGCCGAGTCGACCACCTGTACCTCGACGGCACCCGACACCGGCGGCGTCCCTTCCGCCGCAGCCGGTGAAGTCGGTTGCCGCCTGGCACCGGGCAAGACGAACAGCATGGTGATTCCGACAGCGAACGTCAGCGCGACAGCGCTGAGCGCGACGGGAGCCAACACCGCGAATCGCTTGAACGACAGGCGGACCCCGAGATCACCCTCGAGCGCGGGCATCGCCAAGGGCAACCGATGCTGACTGACAATGACTCCGGCGAGCAAGATCACCACCGAGACCAGCAGCAATACCGGCATCAATGCGACTGCCACCGGCGAAGCACCGCCGGTTTCAATGGGAACATCGGTCCCAGGTAAACGCCCGTGCAGCGCGATAATCGCTGCGACAATCAACACGACCGCCGCGAACAGACGACCTATTGGCGCCAATATCTTTCCCACTGCTGTACCGCCGAACCCCTGGAAGCCACCCGAAATGCCCACATAGTGGCATTTCGCCCGCCCACCAGGAACCAACTACACAAGGTTTGGTCGAACTCCCTCCGCACCCCCCGATTCCTTGTTTCTTACAACACTTCTATCGCGGGCAATGAAATTCTCAGCCGGGCATGTCAATCGGCGAGAAAACGGGCGGCGTTCGCGTGTGCCCACTGACTGAAGGTGGTGGCGGGCTTGCCGGTGATGTCCTCGACGCTGGTGATAGGCAGGGATTCCGGGGTCGGGGCGAAGTCGATCAGGACATTGTCGACGTACCAGGTGGCGTTGTCGCCCATGGTGGGCCGCAGGGCGGTGATGGTTTCCTCCCGAGTGGAGGTGCGGAAGGTGATCTCGCGATCGAGCGCGTCGGCGAGATGGGCGAGCAGGTCGGTGCGACTGAGGATCTCCGGACCCGCGAGGGCGTGTGCGCGGCCGAGGTGACCATCGGTCAGTAGCGCGGTCGCGGCGACCGCGGCGATGTCGTTCATGGCGATGGGCGCGCTCGCGGTGTCGGGGTGTGGCTCCCGGACCGCACCGTTGTCGCGGATCTGCTGGGACCACGTCATGGTGTTCTCCATGAAGTCGGCGGGCCACAGATGGGTCCAGGCCAAGCCGCTGCCTTCCACGGCGTTGCACACACTGCCCCACCAGCTTTCGGGCTCGCCGGACAGATCGACGACGTGCCGCACACCGGCGGCCCGCGCCAGCTCGAGCACCTCGGCGACAGTGCCCGGCGAGGGTGCCAGATACATCCGGTCGACGCCCTCGAACGCCGCGGACAAGCTACCCGGTCGCCCCAGATGGCCTCGGACCACCTGAACCCCCTCGGGCAGTGCGGCTATACCCGGGTCGATGGTCAGCGCGCGAATGTCGGTGGTGGCGCCGCGCGCGATCAGCTGGTCCACGACCAGCCGCCCGATATTGGCCGTCGCCCCGGTAACCAGGATTGTCATCGGTTTTCCCTCCGCCTCGGCTCGTCGAACCCTTCGATCCTGCCTACGAAATCCGACCGGCGCACATGGCGATCCGCGCCGGGAGCTCGTCGCGCACACGCGGATGAACAAGTTCCGGACCGCTGGGCAGAGGAAGATTTCCGGTAACCGTATCGATATCTACGGTATGGCAATGTAATTCGCTTTATGTGTCGAAGTGATGATGTTTTTCCGGTATCACTCCTGGTGGGTTCCACGGAATCGACGACGATGCGAAAATGTCCTCGGACCGAGATCCGGTCCGGCAGAGGATGTTCCGCCGGATTCGGCGGGCAGACTGGAGGGGCAGGATGCACTTCTCGCGATTCAGCTCGATCGCCGTTCTCGCGGCAGGAGCTGTCGGCCTCGCGGCCACCACCACCGCGCAGGCCGCACCATCACCAGCGGTTCCCATCGTGCAGGGCGTCGACGGCGGCGTGGCGTTCACCGCGAGTCCGCGGGCCGATGGCTCCGGGCTCACAGTGTCCGCCCCGGACGGCACCTTCAGTGTCGCCGGTGGCGCGGTCACGCTCACGAACAGGGAGGGGCGGGTGGTCGCCGCGGTGCCGACCCGCATCATTACCGGCGCAGGCGATTTCGACCTGGTGGCGGGCATTTCCGCCGACGGCCGATCCGCAACGCTGACTCCCACCGCCGCACCGGCCGTCGTCACCGCCAACATGGCGGAGTTCATCGACGCGGCCGGTGACGTCGAGGCACGCAAGCAGCACAACGCGGGCATCGGCGCGCTCATCGGCGCGGGCATCGGCGCAGTGCTCGGCTTCTTCCTCGGCGGAGTCGGCGCGCTGGTCACCATCCCGATCGGTGCGGGTATCGGCGCCCTCATCGGCTACTCGACGCCGTAGCGGGTCCTGAGTGGTGGTCGGCCATCGGACGGCCACCATTCACGCCGCTATCTGGTGACTCGGCCTTCTCACCTGCGCGACTAAGGTCAGCAGGGTGATTCGGTGGACCGAGCCCAGGAGGCAGCGATCATGAACGCGTCGAACGAGCGCACACCCAGCGGGTGGGAAGAGATCATCGCCGCGGATCCAGGGCATTCGAGTCGGTATGTGGCGCGGTTTCGGGACCTCGCCGCGCAGGGGACCGACATCGTGGGCGAGGCTCGGTTGATCGACGCGATGCTCGGGCGTGGCAGTCGCGTGCTCGACGCGGGATGTGGGCCGGGGCGCACGGGCGGATACCTGCACGACGTCGGGCACACGGTGGTGGGGGTCGATGTCGATCCGGTGCTCATCGACGCGGCGCGCGCGGATCATCCCGGTCCGACGTGGCTGGTCGGCGACCTGGCCGAACTGGATGTGCCTGGCGCCGACTTCGATGCCATCGTGTGCGCGGGCAATGTGATGACCTTTCTTGCTCCGTCCACCCGGTCGGCGGTGTTGGCGGGATTCGCCGGGCATCTCGCGCCGGGCGGCCGGGTCGTCGTCGGCTTCGGCGCGGACCGCGGCTATGAGTTCGCCGAGTTCCTGACCGATGCCGAATCTGTCGGTCTCACCGCCGATGTACTGCTGTCGACCTGGGATCTACGGCCCTTCACCGACGACTCCGACTTCCTGGTCGCGGTGTTCTCGCACGCACCCGACTCGAACGCACGCACCCCGCGCGACGCATGATGGGCAGCGACGAGCGATAGACCGGGAGGCACAGGTGTCGGAGACGACGGTGGACGAGGTGATGGCCGAACTGGCCGCCCTCGACGATCCCAGGATTCGTGCGGTGAACGAGAAGCACGGCGACGATCACGGCGTCAACCTCACCAAGCTGCGCGCACTGGCCACACGCTTGAAGACCCAACCTGTACTGGCCCGCCGGCTCTGGGACACCGACGACACCGCGGCGAAACTGCTCGCGCTGCTGATCTGTCGCCCGAAGCTCTTCGAGCGGGACGAGCTCGACGCCATGATCCGCCAGGCGCGCACCCCCAAGGTCCACGACTGGCTCGTCAACTATGTCGTGAAGAAGAACCCGCACGCCGAGGAGCTGCGCACGTCGTGGTTCGCCGACCCGGATCCGGTGGTCGCGAGCGCGGGCTGGGCGCTGACCACCGAACGAGTCGCGAAGAGGCCCGATGGCCTCGACCTCACCGGTCTGCTCGACCTCATCGAGGCACAGATGAAGACCGCGCCCGATCGCCTGCAATGGGCGATGAACCACTGCCTCGCTCAGATCGGCATCGACCATCCCGACCACCGCGCCCGCGCGCTCGACATCGGCGAGCGTCTCCAGGTCCTGAAGGACTACCCGACGCCCTCTGGCTGCACCTCCCCGTTCGCACCCGCCTGGATCACCGAGATGGTAGGTCGGCAGAACGGCTGACGCCGCCGGGAACATCGCAGCCCCGGTCACCGACGAGCCGTCGACCCGCCGTACTCCCGGAAGTAGGTCACCCACCGTGGCCCGATCGCCGTTAGCGTGTCGGCATGGGTGTGGATGAGATCTGTGATCGGTTCGTCGAGGACTACGCGGCCGCCGACCCGGTCACGGCGACCATGTTCGGTATCGCGGGGCACGACGATCGCCTGACCGACTATTCGCCTGCCGGACACGAACTTCGGGCGGACATCGCTCGAAACGCAGTGCGCGCCATACTCTCCGCGCAACCCGCCGATGACGGTGAACGGGTGGCGAAAGCCGTCTTCGCCGAACGGATAGGGCTCGACGTGGAGATCCATGACGCCGGGCTCCCGCTCGCCTCGCTCAACGTGATCGAGAGTCCGGTCCAGAACATTCGGATGGTGTTCGACGTGATGGCCGCCGAGACCGCCGCGGACTGGACGGTGATCGCGCAGCGTCTCGCGGGGGTGCCCGCCGCGCTCGCCGGTGTGCGCTCGTCGCTGCTGGTCGCGGCGGAACGCGGACAGATCAGTGGGCTGCGACAGGTCGTCAAAGTCGCCGAGCAGGCCGACACCTGGGCCGGATCCGGTGGGAGGGACGGATTCTTCACCGCCTTCGTCGCCGCCGCCGCGGAGATCGACGGTGCGCCGCTGGCGCGACTGCACAAGGGCGCGCACGCCGCCCAGCGGGCCTACGCCGAGTTCGCCGAGTTCCTGCGCGCCGAGCTCGTACCTCTGGCTCCCGCCAACGATGCCGTCGGCGAACACACCTACCGGCTCTGGTCGCGCTATTTCACCGGCGCCGACCTCGACCTCCGGGAGGCCTATGCCTGGGGCTGGGCGGAGTTCGCGCGGCTCGAGGCCGAGATGTCGACCGTCGCTGCCCGGATCGCGCCGGGGGCCTCGCTCACCGAGACGGCGACCGTGCTCGATGCCGACCCGAAGTACCGGGTGAGCGGGCAGTCAGAGCTTCGGGCGTGGCTGCAGAAGATGTCCGACGAGGCGCTGGAGTCGCTGCGCGACGAGCACTTCGATATTCCCGATGAGCTCATGCGGCTGGAAGCCACGATCGCACCGCCCGGCGGGGTGGTCGGGGCGTATTACGTCGGGCCCAGTGCAGATTTCAGCCGGCCCGCGCGCATGTGTTGGTCGGTGGAGCCGGGGAAAGAGGACTTCGCGACCTGGCGTGAGGTCAGCACCGTCTACCACGAGGGCGTGCCGGGCCATCATCTACAGATCGCGACCGCTGTGCGCGAGGCGGATTCGCTCAATCAGTACCAGCGGATGATGTCGTTCGTCTCCGGCCACGGCGAGGGCTGGGCGCTCTACGCCGAACGCCTGATGCAGGAGCTCGGTTATCTCAGCGACGACGGCGATCTGTTCGGCATGCTGTCGCAGCAGCTGTTTCGCGCCGCGCGGGTGATCGTGGATATCGGAATGCACCTCGAATGGGAGATCCCCGCGGGCACCGACTTCCACGAGGGCGAACGTTGGACTCCCGACCTCGGCCTGGAGTTCCTGCTGACCCGAACGGTCACCGATTCGGCCACGGCCCGCGACGAGATCGACCGCTACCTGGGGTGGCCGGGACAGGCGCCCGCGTACAAGCTCGGTGAACGGCTGTGGCTCGCGGCCCGCGACGAGGCGCGCGAACGTGCGGGCGCGTCGTTCGATGCGAAGCAATTCCACACCCGTGCTTTGCGATTGGGCGGCATGGGTCTGGATACCATGCGGGCGCAACTCGCCGCCATGGAATGAGGACTCGTCAGAACAGGCTGGTCTGCGCGGGTTCCGGAGTCGCCGTGATCGTGGGGTCGAGTTCGATGCGGCGACCGACGAGCCGGGTGTCGTTGACCAGGACGAGTTCGCTCGCGCCCGCGGGGTCCCGGCACGCGATGGTGTGACCGTGCGCGGTAACCGCGTCGATGACGTATTCACCCGGTTCCCCGGCGATTTCGGTGGCGACCGGGAAGCGGCCGTGCGCGAGGATCGTGGCGTAGAAGTCACGCCCGCCCGACCAGGCGATGTCGGTGCGCGCGATGTCGGCGGGCAGTGCGCTCGCGGCATGCTCGGCCGCGTCGGCGACAGCTGATTCCAGGGCCGCCCACGGACGCAGCGGTTTCGTCAGAATGCGGGTCTTGGTGACACCGGCGACCGCCTGACCGATGCCGGCTCGCTCGGTCACCGTCCGTTCGAGGTCTCGAACATGGAGTCCGTCGGGAGAATCGGTGATGAATCGAGCGACCAGCGCACCCTGTTCGAACAGACGGCGATTACGCCGCGACGCCGAGGCCGTGCCGACCTTGGTCATCCCGTCACCGAAATACGCGATGTAGAGATGGTGCGGCTGCGACATATAGTCGCGAACCTGTTCGGGCAACGCCGTGAGCGGACCGCGATGGCTGTGCACCACCGACCACCCCTCGTTGATCCGGCACTGCTCGCACTGGCGCCCCGCGTCGAGCCGTGCGCGGCGAGGACAGGCCAGCCGCCCCCGGCGCCCACCGCCGAACCCGTGGTAGCCGAGACAGAATCGGCCGGAATCGGTAATCCGGAAGGCCAGCCGCGTGCCGACACCGGGCATCAGCTCGGTGGTCCCGTCGTCGCCGAGCAGCTCGTAGAACCATCGCCCCTGCTCGTCCCAGCGAGTGCCGCAGTACAGGGCCGTGGAGATCATCGGTCGAACCTACACCGGTCAGTCGGTGCGGATCACAAGTCGAGGGCCGAAAAATATCCGAACGCCCAGTAACCCCCGCACGATTTCCCCCACCGCGAATCGGTCACCTACCTTGAGCGCACTGCAGGGGTGCGAAACTGGTAAGGGGAAAACAATGGACGATCTCGAGCTGCTACTCGACACGGAATTCAGTGTGACATCGACTGTACAGATGGATAGCCTGACACATCAGCTGATGGTCGCCGTCGAATCCTGTTCCCGGAACGGAATTCCCTTTCCTCGAATCTGGGAGGAGGTCGAGGACGCTCTCGACATGGTCCCGGCGGATATCCCCGCCGAGTACCGCACGGAATTCAGGCTCTACCTCAGTGATCACGTGATCTCGGCCTTCATGAACGTACCGTCGGACGCGAGACTGCTCCCCGACATCTGAGTTGTTTCGGACCGATGCCAGTCCTCGATCACCGGCATTGGACAGATTCCAACGCACCGCCGCCGGGCCTTCGCCGCTGTTAGCGTGCGGCGGTGCGTATCTGGCTGTTCCCGACGATCGTGTTGACCCTGCTCAGTGCGCTGATGGCCACGATGTATCTCGGCTACGTCGTCGACCCGGAGAAGAATCTGCACGACTTCCCGATCGCGCTGGTAGACCTGGATGTGGGCGATACGCTCGGCTCGCCGCCGCAGTGGCGCGATGTCGGCAACGAGATCACCGAGGCATTGCGCGACGGTGTGCCCGCGGACAAGATCGACCTGCGCGTGCTCGGAATAGCCCAGGCCGAGCGACAGCTACGCAGCGGCGACCTCTACGGCGCGATCATCATCGCGGGCGACTTCACCAAACGTCTCGGCAATCTCGGCATGGGGAGCGTGATTCCCGGCGAGATCGAACGCCCCACGATCACCGTGCGAACCAATCCGCGCACCGGGGCGTTCGCCTCCGCGATCGTGGGGCGGGTCAGCGATCGAGCATTGACCGAGGTGAACGCGCGGATCGGCGAACAACTGCTCGCGACCGTGACCAGCACACTCGGCCCGGACTACGCACTGCCTGGGACAACCGCTGTGGCATTGCGCAGCCCCGTCGAGGTGATCCACACCGAGTTCCATCCGCTGCCCGACGGCAGCGGCGCCGGGCTCAGCGCGTTCTTCTACGCACTCGTGCTCCTGCTCGCGGGCACGCTCGGCGCGATGATCGTGCACACGATGGTCGACGGCGCGCTCGGGTTCGTGCCGACCGAGTACGGGCCGTGGTCGCCGCACGTGCCACCCGCGCGGATCTCCCGACTGCGCACCCTGCTGCTCAAATGGGGCGTACTCGTCGTCGCCGCGCATCTGGTCACGGCGGTACTGCCGGTCGTCGCGTCGATGGTGGGAATGCCTGTCGCACAACCGCTTCCGCTCTTCCTCTACAGCACCTTCGCCGTGATCGCCGTCGGCGTCACCGGCCTGTCGGTGCTGGCCGCGTTCGGCTCCGCGGGGCTGCTGGTGAACCTCATCGTCTTCGTCATTCTCGGACTGCCGTCCTCGGCCGGGTCGGTGCCGATCGAGGCCACGCCTCGCTACTTCGGTGTGCTGGCCTCGTTCGAACCGCTGCATCAGGTCTACACGGCGGTCCGCGCGATCCTGTACTTCGACGGCGACCTCGGATCCGGGCTCGCGAGGGGGTTCTGGATGACCCTGCTCGGCCTGACGGTCGGGCTCGTCCTCGGTGCGGTGAGCACGTCGGTCTATGACCGCGTCGGATTGCCTCGCCACCGATCGGCGACCGACGGCACCGCCCGCCTGTGAGCCCGCACAAACCCGGATGTCAGCGGATCGTGATCCCACCAGCCCATTCGATGGGACCGACGACTACGACCTCCGATGTGGCTATGTTGCGATTCACACAGACCTACGACCAGCCCCATTCGCTGTCTGCCCCGACGGAGTGCCTTCGATGAATTCTTCAGCCATGGATCGGATCTACGATCCGCTCATCATCGCGGACGGTCGAACCGCATCGAGTTTCCTGGGAAACGCCGACGAGTTGGTGTCACAGCTCGTCTCCTATTTCGCCGAGAATGTCATGCCGTGCCAGGCACTGCCGAGCGAGGCGATGCGCGGTGACGTCACCGAGTTCACCCGCCGCTGTCTGATGCTGGCGATGGAAATGCTGGACAGGCGGACGACCCCGTCCGAGCCGCAACTCGTTGCGCTGCGCGCGGCATCCGCCCAGCACGCACGGGAGGGTGTACCCGTCGGGACGCTGCTGCGCGCGTATGCCGAGGGGTTCCGGATCGGCTTCGAACTCGTGATCGGGCAGGTGACAGCGGCCGATCTCGCCGAAGTCGTCGCGGGTACTCGCCTGCTGCTGCGCACGCTCGAGGTCATCAACGCGACGGTGACGAGTGCCTATCTCGAAGAGCAGCGCCAGGTCGCCAAGGAACACCAGACCGGTGCGCAGACGATGATGTCGGCACTACTGAGCGGCCACGGCATCGGTGCCCTCACCCGGCAGACCGGCATCAGAGTGGCCGACTCGTATCAGGTGGTGGCACTGATGATTCCGGAGCTGCCCGAGGAGCACGACCCACGCGTGGACGCCCAGGTGGTCGCGCGGCGCAAACTTCGACGCGTGCAGGCGGCGCTGGCCGATGCCTTCGCCTCCCGGTCGCTCGCACTACTGAGCACCACCGGCGGAACCCTGCTGATCCCGAGCGACGAGCCCGACACGGCGCGGATGACCGGCGACATCCTCGCCACGATCAGCGCGACCTCGGGGGTCGAGCTCACCGCGACCCTGGTGCCCGCCCCGACCGACCAGATCCCCAAGGCCACCGAGGAAGCACACGAGCTGCTCGATCTGGTGCGCGGCATCGCCAAACCCGCCGGCCTGTACGAGCTCTCGGATGTGGCGATCGAGTATCAGCTCACCCGGCCCGGACCGGCGCGTGAGCATCTGGCCGATGTCATCGCCCCGCTCGCCACCCATCCGGAGCTCCTGGAAACGCTGCGGACCTACATGGCGACCGGTCTCAATCGCAAAGCCACCGGGCGGCGACTTCATGTGCACCCCAACACCATCGACTACCGCCTGCGACGGGTGGGCGGCCTGACCGACCTGGACCTGACGACCGCGGAGGGCATTCTGCGGGCTCGCATCGCACTGCTCGCCGACGACATGGTGCATGCCCGGGGCGCCGCGTAGCTCACACGCGGCACTCCGGGCCCACGCTCACGCGGTCAATGCGTCGGCTGCCGCGACACCGGATCGGTAGCAGGCTTCCAACTGCGCCCCGAGTAGGTAGTCACCCGCAAGCTGCAGTCCCGCGACGGATTCGGTCTGCTCGCGGAGAGCCGCGCGGAACCCGGCGTGATCGGGGAGGTAGGCGCAGTGCGCCGCGGGCCAACTGCGTGTTTCGGTGCGGACCCTCGCGATCGACGGTCCACCGAGATGACCGCGTACCTTCGCCTCGGCCTCGTCGATCCAGTTCGCCAGCTGTCGCGCATCCGGCGTCGGCCGGGCATCGCGCCCACTGAAGGTGTAGCGGACGATGTCGAGATCGTTGACGCCGTAGACCCCGGCGGCGCTGCACGGACCCGAGTCGAACGCGATCGACCGAACGGTGCTGCCGAAGAACGGCTGCTCGTACTGCACCACCGCGACCGTGGACGGTTGGTAGGCCACCTGGCCCAGCACTTTGCTCAGCGCGGGAGCCACGGGTTCCACCAGATTCGCCGCCGCATACGCCGGGACGGCCAGCACGACACCGTCGTAGGCGGAAAACGTCGTGGCGCCGCCGTTTTCGGAGGTATCGAGTCCGATCACCCGGCCCTCCCGCAGCACGATGCGATCGACGCGGGTGTTCAGCCGGACCGGCACCTGCCCGGCGAACCAGTCAAGGACCGGCTGCAAACCGTCGACGAGTTGGTCATATCTGTCCTGCACCATGCCGAGGCTCACCCCGAACGCGCCGAGATACACCTCGTCCGGTTCGGCGGCGTTGAGCCGAACTGTCAACGGCCGCAGCACAGTACGACCGAACTCGGCTCCGAAGTGCGCGCCGAGCGCGACGTCGTCGCTGGCGGTTCCCGCCTTACCGAAATAATCCGACCCCAGGTAGCGGTTGCGTTCGTCGAACCGCACGCGCGCACCGTAGTACAGCATGCGCGCCGCGTCGACCGGCGAACCCATGCGCAGCAGATGGCGCAGGAAACCGGCGATGCCGGGGTTGTCGAGGGTCACCAGTTCACCGTTGACGATCTGCGAGCTGTTGATTCCGAACGGCTCGTAGGTTCGCTCCCCGGACGCGGCGATGAAGCCTCGCAGCTGCTGGTAGTGGCGGCCGATGTTCTTGCCGCCCATCATGATCGGCCGGCCGCCGAGGGTGTCGAAGCCGCAGCGGCCACCGAGCACCGCGTCCTGCTCGATCAGTTCGACGCTGTGGCCCGCCCGATGCAGTGCGAAGGCGGCGCCGATGCCGGACAAGCCGCCACCGATAACCGCGTACCGTTTCGCCGATGCTGTGGTCATGATCCGAGGTTCTCCTATCGTTGCCCGGACACGGGATAGTGCGCCAGCTCGACGTGTGCGAGGGCGATGCGGTTGCCGTACTGGTGCAGCGCCACCTCGACCGTGATCTCGTCCAGGTCGAGATCGCCGACGGCCGCGGTGGTGCAGGTGATGGGGGCGTCCAGCTCGGCGAAGTCGGTGAACTGGGCCTCGAGGTCGAGTACCGCGGCGACCGGCGAGGCGAGCAGACCCGTCGCGGTCGCCGCCAGCACCGCCGCCTGCCGGAACACCTCGAGCAGCAACGGCCCCGGCACATGGTCGTATTGGTGGTCGAAGAAACTCGGATGCCCGCGATCCACCACCACGACCAGGTCCTGCGCCGCGGTGCGGGCGAGCACCACATTGCGGGGATCGCGCCGCCCCACGAGTTCCGGTGGGAGACGCCGCACCGCATCGGGACCGACCGCGACGAGCGCCGAGCGCTTACCCTGCTGGAGTTCGCGGAACTCGTCGTACGCGTCACGGGGGAAGGTGATTCCGCTGCCGCGCACTGTCATCGCCAGTGCTCCGTGGATGGTCAGCGTGGCGTCGAAGGACACGTCGTGGTAGTAGCCACGCCCGGTGCCCGCCGCTCCCGGTCGAAGGCGAACCACCCCCTCTAGCGGTTCTCGTTCGCTGTCGCGGAACAAGCTCAGGTCCTCCACCGCGAACGCCATCCGCTGCAGGCTGGCCGGCGCGTCGGCGGGAACACCGAGGTGCCGTTGACCGACTACGAGCAGCGCCTGCCGGACGGCCTCGACGGCGGAGAACGGATCATGGTAGGGAACCAGCCGATCGAACCAGAGCGAGTGCGCCCGCGGTACCTGCACGGCCGCAAGGTATTCCGAGCTTCCGACCATCGCCGTGTCGGCGACGTAGACCTCCGCCAGCCCGCGCCGGTGGGCCAGCGCGGCGGGCACCAGTTGTTCGAAGCCGAGGGTGCCACGCACCGGCGACAATTTCCCGCTCATGCGAGCACCGCCTCGTGGGTCGACGCGTCGCTCCAGATCCGGGCGGCGAGTACAGCGCCGAGCGCCCGTGGGGTCGGGTGGGTGAACAGGTCCTCCAGTGAGAGAGCGGTGCCCGCGGCGGCATTGATTCTGCCGCGCAGTTCGAGGGCGGACAGTGAGGTGAGTCCGATCGCGAGAACCGTGGCGTCGAGATCGATGTCGTCTTCGGTGCGGTCGATGAGGATCTCGCGGATCTGATCCACTACGAGTCGCACCGCGACTTCGGAGCGCTCGTCCTCGGGGACGGCCTGCCAGTCCGGATGCGTGGGCGCCACCTCCCCCGCCGGTCCCTCGCGTCGGCCGACGCTCCGGTCACCGGCGAGTTCGGCTCCCGCGACGCCGATCATGCTCTCCAGTACGGCACTGTCGGTGTGGACCCAGTAGCGGCGGTGCTGGAACGGATAGGTCGGCAGATCGACCGCCCTGGTCGTCTCGTCGGAACACAGCGCCGACCATTCGACTTGGGCACCGGTAACCCACGCTGCCGCAGCGGCTTTCACCACCGAACCGGCTTCGTCGACGCCGGGGCGCAGCACCGGGACCGCCGTGCTGCCCGTATCGGCGAGTGCCTCGTAGACCAGCCCGGAGAGGGTGTCTCCCGCGCCGAGTTCGAGGTAGGTGACGACGCCGGATTCGTGCAGCCGCAGCACGCTGTCGTGGAAACGCACCGGCTCCCGAGCCTGACGTACCCAGTAGTCGATCGAAGTCAGCTGTCCCGGCGCCGATGCCATGCCGGTCACCGTGGAAATGATGGGGATACGCGGTTCCTGGAGCCCGACGCCGGCCACGACGGCGCGGAACTCGTCGGCGATCAGATCCACGTGCGGCGAGTGGAAACCGCGGTCGACGCCGAGCCGGGCAACCCGTCGACCACGTTCTCGCCAGTACCGTGCGAGCTCGCCGACCGCCGCGACATCGCCTGCGATCACGGTGGCGTTCGGCCCATTGGCCGCCGCGACCGACAGTTCGGACTCTCGACCGGCGATCGAGTCGGTGACCTCGGCGCAGGATGCCCGCACCGAGACCATCGCTCCCACGGCCATTCGTTGCATCAACCGACCGCGCGCCGCCACCACCGCGATCGCGTCGTCCAGCGACAACACACCCGCGACGTGCGCGGCGCAGAGTTCACCGACGGAGTGCCCGACGACGAAATCCGGTGTTGTTCCCCAGGATTCGAACAGCCGGAACAGCGCCACCTGCAGTGCGAAAACGGCGGGCTGGGTGTATTCGGTCCGGGTGAGCTGTTCACCTGTTCCGAACATCTCCGCGCGTAGCGGGTGCGCGAGATGGGCGTCGAAACCGGCGCAGACGCTGTCGAGAGCTTCGGCGAAGACAGGGTACTCGTCATACAGCCCGCTGCCGATGCCCGCGAGTCGGTCGCTCTGACCGGGGAACATCATCGCCAGCTTGCCGCCGGTGCCACGATGCGTGAGGACGGCCGAGGGGGCGGTGTGTCCACCGGCGATGGCGGCGAGCCCGTCCAGGAACTCACCGCGGGTGTTCGCCACAACAACGGCGCGATGGTCGAATCGCGTTCGCGTGGTGGCCAAGGAGTGGGCGATATCGGCGAGGCGGTGCGAGGAGTTCGCGACTGCTTCACCTACGCGGGCGGCTTGGTCGCACAGTGCGGCGGCGGTGCGTGCCGACAGCAGCCACGGCGTCGGCGGGTGTGCGGGCGCGGGTGTAGTCAGGTCATCGGCCGCTGAGGTTTGCGGTGCTTGCTCGACGATCACGTGGGCGTTGGTGCCGCTGATGCCGAAGGAGGACACCCCCGCCCTTCGTGCGTGCTCGGTGCGCGGCCACGGTTGTAGTCGCAGGGCCAGCCGGATGCGATCCTCGGTCCAGTCGGCGTGCGAGGTCGGCGCGTCGACATGCAGTGTGGGCGGGACCATCTCGTGGCGGATCGCCTGGACCACCTTGATGAGTCCGGCTATCCCCGCGGCCGACTGCGTATGTCCCATATTCGATTTCACCGAGCCGAGCAACACCGGTGGCGCACCGTCGCGCTGCCCGTAGGTCGCGAGCAGGGCCTGCGCCTCCACCGGATCGCCCAGCACCGTGCCGGTGCCGTGGCCCTCCACCATGTCGATGTCGGCCGGGCGCAGACCGGCATTGGCCAGCGCGGATCCGATCACCCGCTGCTGAGCCGGACCGCGCGGTGCGGTGAGGCCGTTGGACGCACCATCGCTGTTCACCGCGGAGCCGCGCAGCACCGCGAGTACCCGGTGCCCGTGGCGCTGCGCGTCCGAAAGACGTTCCAGTAGAACGAAACCGACACCCTCACCCCACGCGGTGCCGTCCGCGCCCGCGGCGTAGGACTTGCACCGCCCGTTCGGCGCCAGCGCACGCTGACGGGAGAACAGCGCGAACGGCATCGGGGTGGACATCACCGTGACGCCCCCGGCGAGTGCCATGCCGCATTCCCGCAGGCGCAACGACTGCATCGCCTGATGAATCGCGACCAGCGACGACGAGCAGGCGGTGTCGACGGTGACCGCCGGACCTTCCAGACCCAACAGGTAGGCGACCCGTCCCGCCGCCATCGAGGCGTGATTGCCGGTGAAGTAGTAGGTCTCCGCACCGTCCCACGCCTGGGTGGCGCCGAATCCGTACCCCTGATCGCTGAATCCCACGAAGACGCCGGTGTCGCTGCCGCGCAGCGTCGTCGGGTCGACGCGGGCCTGCTCGACCGATTCCCAGGCGAGCTCGAGCAACAGCCGCTGCTGCGGGTCCATCGCCTCGGCTTCGCGGGGGCTGATCCCGAAGAACCCGGCATCGAACTCGCCCGCGCCCTCGAGGAAACCACCTTCGCGCACATAGGATTTGGCGAACTTGTCCGGGTCGGGATCGTAGAACCCGTCGACGTCCCAGCCCCGATCCGCCGGGAACTCGGTGATCAGGTCGCGTCCCTCGATCAGCGCCTGCCACAGGTGATCGGGTGATGCGATCCCGCCGGGGAACCGACACGACATTCCCACGATCGCGATCGGTTCCCGCGCGCGTGCCTGCTCGTCACCGAGCTGCTGTCTGGTCTCCTGCAACTGTCGGGTGGCGCGTTTGAGATAGGCGCGCAGTTCCGCTTCGTCGGCCATTCGACTCTCTCGCTTTCTGGTCCGGCTCAGACCGAACGGACCTGGTCGATGAGATCGAAAAGGGCGTCGTCATCGGCGCCGTCGATGTTGTCGACGACATCGCCCGCCGCGTCACCGCGCAGGGTGCGCACGAGGTCGTTGATCCGCACCAGCAGTTCGTCGACCCGCTCCGGCGCCAGCTCCACTCCGACACAACCCGCGGCCAGCGCGTCGAGTTGTCCGACGATCCGCGCTGCCGGGTCGTCCACGGGGGCGATCTCGGTGCGCAGGTAATCGGCCAGCGCGGCGGCATTGGGATAGTCGAAGACGATCGTCGTGCGCAACTTCGCGCCGGTGGCCGCTTCGAGCCGGTTACGGAATTCCACGGCGCCCAGCGAGTCGAAACCGAGGTCGGTGAACGCGGTCTCGGCGGGCACCGCCTCCGCGGACGCATGACCGAGGACGGCTGCCGCGTGCGATCGGATGACGCCGAGGATGATTGCCTCCTGTTCGGCCGGTTCGCGACCGGTCAGGCTCGCCAGCAGCTTCGCCGACTCGTCGGAGCCGCCGCCGGCCGCCCGGCGCGGACCGCGAAGCAGCGACCGCAGCATCGCGGGCATCTCGTCGACGTCGCCGAGCGAGCCCAGTGCCGTGAGGTCGAGCCGTGCGGGCACCGCCAGCGGTCTGCCGGTCGACAGGGCGCTGTCGAACAGGGCCATGCCGTCGTCGTCGGTGAGCGGGATCAGCCCTTCGCGGCGCATTCGCCGCAGGTCCCGCTCGGTCAGGTGACCGGTGATGCCCGTGCCGCGTTCCCACAGCCCCCAGGCCATCGCGGTGGCAGGCAGGCCGCGGTGGCTCCGATGCTGGGCCAGCGCGTCGAGGAAACCGTTGGCGGCGGCGTAGTTCGCCTGGCCGGGGTTGCCGAGCAGACCCGCGATCGAGGAGTAGAGCACGAACATCGACAGGGGGTGCGCCCGGGTGACCTCGTGCAGATACCAGGCTGCATCGGCCTTGGGGCGCGACACTGTCGCGATGTGCTCCGGGGTGTGCTCGGTGAACAGCGCGTCGTCGACGACGCCCGCGGTGTGCACCACCCCGGTCAGCGGGTGCGCGGCGGGTATCGCCGCGACCAGTGCCGTGAGCGCGGCGCGGTCGCCGACATCGCAGGCGGCGATCTCGACCTGGGCGCCGAGTGCGGACAGTTCGGCCACGAGTTCTGCCGCGCCGTCCGCGTCGGGTCCGCGACGGCTGGTCAGCAGCAGGTGACGAACCCCGTGCGCGGTCACCAGGTGCCGGGCGGCCAGCGCGCCGAGCCCGCCGGTGCCGCCGGTCACCAGGACGGTGCCGTCTGGATCCAGTGGAGTCGGCACGGTCAGCACGTACTTGCCGACGTGGCGGGCCTGGCTCAGCTGCCGGAACGCCTCGGGCGCCCGTCGCACATCCCAGCGGGTGACCGGAAGTGGTCGCAGGACACCGGATTCGAAGAGTGCGCGCAGCTCGGTCAGGATCTCGCGCAGCCGGTCGGGGCCTGCCTCCATCAGGATGAAGTTCTGGTAGCGGACGCCCGGGTGGGTGCCCGCGATCTCGTCGGCGTCGCGCAGGTCGGTCAGTCCCATCTCGATGAACCGACCGCCACGCGGGAGCAGATCCAGCGACGCGTCCACTTTGTCGCCGGCGAGCGAGTCGAGCACGACATCGACACCGCGCCCACCGGTGGCGTCGAGGAACTTCGTCTTGAACTCGGTGGTTCGCGTATTGCCGATCCGCTCGTCGTCGAAGCCGTTCGCGCGCAGCACATCCCACTTGCCGGGGCTGGCCGTGACGTAGAGGTCCAACCCGAGATGGCGCCCCAGCTGCACCGCTGCCATACCGACACCACCGGTGGCGGCGTGGATCAGCAGCGACTCCCCCGCCCGCACCTGCGCCAGGTCGACCAGCGAGTAGTAGGCGGTCGCGAACACGATCGGCGCGGCCGCCGCATCCTCGAACGACCAGCCCGCGGGAATCTTGATGACCGTGCGCCGGTCGGCCACCACCGTGGCGCTCACCCCGGTGAAGATGCCCATCACCCGATCGCCGGGCGCGAAATCGACGACATCGGCGCCGACTTCGACGATCACGCCTGCGCCCTCACCACCGATGGCGGTATCGGGGATCGGGTACATCCCGAGCACGATCAGCACGTCACGGAAGTTGACACCCGCCGCCCGCACCGCGATCCGCACCTGCCCCGGTCCGAGCGGTTCCGTCTCCGGTCGCGCGGCCAGAATCATGTTGTCGCCGTGCAGCGTTCCGCGCCCGTGGTCGACCAACTGCCAGTCGTCGTCACCGAGCAGTTCGGCGGACCCGACCGTGTCCGCACCGGCGCGTACCAGGCGCGGCGCGTGCGCTTCACCGTGCCGGATCGCCAACTGCGGCTCGGTGGTGATCACGGCGCAGCTGAGCACCGCTTCGCGGTAGTCGACACGACCATCGAGATCGAGCAGCGCGATGCGGCCGGGGTTCTCGTTCTGCGCGGTCCGCAGCAGCCCCCACACCGCCGCGCCTGCCAGATCACCGACATCTTCGGCGCCGTGGGTCGCGACGGCGCCGCTGGTCACGAAAATCACCAGGGCCTTGGCGAAGTCGTCGTCGGCGAGCAATTGCTGCACCACCGTCTGCACGGCGGTCACCTGCTCGCGCACTGCGGCCGGATCCACCGAACCGACGCTGGTTGTGGGAACGCGCACGACGACGAGGTCGCGGTCAGCGCGTTCGCACCGCTCGACAGTTACGCCGCCGGCAGCGAAGTCCAGCTCGGACCATTCACCGTGTCCCGCAATGGGTCCGGGTGAGGGCACGGTCACCCAGTTCACTTCGTAGAGTCCGCCGTCCGAGGAGGATGCCCGCTGACCCAACGCCGCGAGGGGAATCTCGCGCAGTGCCAGCGATTCCGCGCTGGCGACCGGCCTACCCGCCGAATCGGTGAGTTCGAGGCCGATGCGGTCGGCGCCGACCGGGGTGAGCCGAACCCGCAGCGACGACGCGCCGACGGCGTGCAGACACACGCCTTCCCAGGCGAACGGCAGGCGGATCTTGCCGGATTCGGTCGGGCCGACCGTGCCGGTCGCGATCATCGCGTGCAGTGCGGCGTCGAGCAGTGCCGGGTGTAGACCGAATTCGGCAGCGTCCGCGGTGGCCGATTCGGGCAGCGCCACCTCGGCCAGTACGTCGTCGCCGTGGCGCCAGATCTGACCGAGGCCGCGGAAGGCGGAGCCGTACTCGTATCCGGCTGCCGCCATCGCGTCGTAAGGGTCGCCGACGGTCAGCGCGACCGCGCCCGTGGGCGGCCACGCGCCGCCGTCCGCTGTGGCAGCGGCGATCTCGTCCGACGGTCGCACGGTGCCGGTGGCGTGTCCGATCCACGGCAGCTCGGGCGCGGAAGCTGTCTGTAGACGCGAGTACACCCCGATCGTCCGATGCCCTGATTCCTGTGCCGGTCCGACCAGTACCTGCAGTTCCACCGCACCGGTCTCGGGAATCACGAGCGGGGATTCGAGCACGAGCTCGCCGACAACCGGGCACTGCACCGATTGACCCGCATGCCAGGCCAGTTCGATGAACGCGGTGCCGGGAAGCAGTACCGCGCCACCGATCCGGTGCCCGGCCAGCCAGGGGTGCGAGTGCAGCGACAGCAGCCCGGTCAGCAACAATCCGCCGTCCCGAGCCAGGCCGATCTTCGCGCCGAGCAGCGGATGATCGTCGGCGTCGAGTCCGGCGCCGCGCACATTGCTGCCCTCGCTCACCTCGAGCCAGAACCGCTCACGCTGGAAGGCATAGGTGGGCAGGTCGATCGGACGGGGGTCGGCGCCCTCGAAGAGTGCGGCCA
This sequence comes from Nocardia salmonicida, assembly GCF_036142455.1. NCBI lineage: Bacteria > Bacillati > Actinomycetota > Actinomycetes > Mycobacteriales > Nocardiaceae > Nocardia > Nocardia salmonicida. The sequence goes on along the minus strand of NZ_CP108014.1, from coordinate 1,241,768 downwards.
GATTCAGCGCTGCCCCTTGGGAATACAGCGCGGACAAGCCGGCGACGAACGCGATATCACCGGCGATGCCGGGCCGCTGCAACGCGGCGGCGGTCATCCCCGCGCCATCATCGACGATCTCGTGCACCATCGCCGTCAGCGCGGCCCCCGGCCCCATCTCGGCGAAACAGTTCACCGCGCCCTGTTCGCGCGCCCACCGCACCGCGTCCAGGTAGCGGACCGGTTCGCGCAGGTGGCTCACCCAGTAGTCCGGCGAGCACAGCTGCGCGGCCTCGGCCACCTTGCCGGTGAGCGCCGAGATCACCGGCACGGTCGGCGGGCGATAGATGAGTCCACGACAGACTGCACCGAATTCCGCCAGCACCGCGTCCATCTGGGACGAATGGAACGCATGACTCACCCGCAACCGGGTGGTTCGCACGCCGTCGGCCGACAGTTGCCCGGCGATGGCGTCCACGGAATCCGCCGCACCCGAAACAACCACGGACGCGGGCCCGTTCACCGCGGCGATGCCGACATCATCGTGTCGGCGCACGAGCTCGGCCACGGTCTCCGCGTCCGCGGCGACCGCGATCATCGCCCCGCCCGCGGGCGCGGACTGCATGAGTCGACCGCGTGCGGCGACCAGGGTGCAGGCATCCGCGAGCGACCAGACCCCGGCCACATAGGCGGCGACGATCTCTCCGATCGAGTGACCGAGCACGAACGCCGGTCGCAATCCCCATGATTCGGCCAGGCGGTACATCGCCACCTCGGTGGCGAAGAGGGCGACCTGGGTGATCTCGGTCCGGTCGAGCGCGCCCACGGTGTCCTGATCGTCGAAAACGACTTCGCGCAGTGGTGTTTCGAGATGCTGGTCGAACTCCGCGCAGATCTCGTCGAAGGCGGCGCGGTACACCGGATAGCCCTCGTACAACTCGCGCCCCATCCCCGCGCGCTGAGCGCCCTGGCCGGGGAACATCACCGCTGTGACCGCCCCGGTGACAGTGCCACGCACCACGTTCTGCGCCGATTGCCCATCCGAGAGCGCTCGCAGCCCGGCGGTCAGTTCCTCGGCGTCGTGGCCGACGATCACGGCGCGATGCTCGAATCGAGCACGGGTGCCGAGCAGCGCGACGCCGACATCGACCGGGTCGGCTGTCTCGAGCCGGGCGAGCAGCGCGCTCGCCTGAGCGGCCACCGCGGCCGCGGAGCGCGCGCTGACGACCCACGGAATCACCGGCGGTGCAACGGTTTCGGCAGCTCGATCTACCTCCGGCGAGAAATCGCCTCGCTCGATGACAACGTGCGCGTTGGTGCCGCTGATGCCGAAGGACGACACCGCGGCGCGCGGCGGCTGCCCGGTCGCGGGCCACGCCTGTGCCTGGGTCACCAATCGGACCGAGCCCGACGACCAATCCACATGCGGCGTCGGCTCATCGACATTCAGCGTCGGCGGCACCACCCCGTGCCGCATCGCCATCACCATCTTGATCAGCCCACCGACCCCGGCGGCGGCCTGCGTATGTCCCATATTCGACTTGAGCGAGCCGAGCAACAGCGGCTCGCCGCCCTCGCGCTCGGCACCGTAGGTGGCGAGCAAGGCCTCCGCCTCGATGGGATCGCCCAGCCGGGTCCCGGTCCCGTGCGCCTCGACGACGTCCACGTCCGTCGTGGCCAACCCCGCGTCCGCCAGCGCCGATCGGATCACTCGCTGCTGGGACCGCCCGTTCGGCGCGGTCAGACCGTTGGACGCGCCGTCGGAGTTCACCGCGGTGCCACGCACCAGACCCAGGATCTTGTGCCCGAGGCGCCTGGCCTCGGAGACGCGCTCGAGCAGAAGCATGCCGACACCCTCGCCCCACGCGGTGCCGTCGGCACCCGCGGCGAAGGACTTGCACCGGCCGTCGGCCGCCAGCGCGCGCTGGGTGGAGAACGCGACGAACGCGGCCGGTGTCGACATCACGGTGACACCGCCGGCCAGCGCCATCGTCGACTCACCGGAGCGCAACGATCGCACCGCCTGGTGTATCGCGACCAGCGACGACGAGCACGCCGTGTCCACCGTGACCGACGGGCCTTCGAGTCCCAGCACATACGACACCCGCCCCGAGGCGATGCTCGACGCCTGACCGGTCATCAGGAACTGGTCGATCGTCTCGCGCAATCGATCATCGATATCGCGCGACGACGGGCCTTCGGAGTCCGGCATCAAGCCGACGAAGACGCCCGTCGCACTGCCGCGAACCGTCGTCGGGTCGATGCCGGCCCGCTCGAAGGCTTCCCATGCGGTCTCCAGCACCAGCCGCTGCTGCGAATCCATCGCCTGGGCCTCACGGGGGCTGATCCCGAAGAAGTTCGCGTCGAATCCGGTGGCGCCGTCGAGGAATCCGCCCGTTCGCACATACGACTTGCCCGGCACGCCCGGTTCCGGATCGAACAGACCCTCGATGTCCCAGCCGCGATCGGTCGGCCACTGCGACACCAGACTGCGCCCGTCGACCGCCGCCTGCCACAACTGCTCCGGCGAGGTCACCCCACCCGGGTAACGGCACGCCATGCCGACAATGGCGATCGGCTCGGTCGCCCGCGCTTCCACATCGTCGAGGCGCGCGCGGGTGGTCTGCAGTTCCCGGATCGCCTTCTTCATGTAAGTGCGTAGTTCGTCTTCGCGAGCCATAGGGCAAACATCTCCTGCATCAGGGGTATCGACAGGGAAGCGAGCAGTGCGGCGGGATCGGGTATTCGCCCAGCGATCTACTCGACAACACTGACCGGCGCCACGCTACGACAGTGGGCAAGCGAATTCGCGGCGCGCCGAACCTCTTTGGGAAACGACCAATGGCCGCCGCGTCGTCCCTGACATTTTCCAAACGCATTGCCACCCGATGACTGCGATTCGTAAGGTCATGCGCCATGGCAAGGACTCCCGATCCGATACCGGATCAGCACGGCCGACGATTCGTTATCACCGGGGCCAACGGCGGACTCGGCGAGGTGGTGACCCGCACGTTGGCTGCCCGTGGCGCCACGGTGATCATGGCCTGCCGGGATACGAAACGAGGGCGGGATATCGCCGATCAGCTGGACGGCGATATCTCCGTGGCCGCCTTGGATCTTGCCGACCTGTCCGATGTGCGCCGATTCGCGCGAGAGTGTGGCGAATTCGATGTGTTGATCAACAATGCCGGGTTGATGAATGTGCCGTTCGCCCGTACCGCCGACGGATTCGAAACACAATTCGGGGTCAACCATCTCGGGCACTTCGCGTTGACGGGCTTGCTGCTGGATCGGATCAAAGACCGGGTGCTCTCGTTGTCGAGCATTTCCCACGGGTGGACCAACGCGCTTCCGCTCGACGATCTGCGCTTCGAACACCGTCGATACAGCCGGCATGCGGCCTATCCGGAATCGAAACTGGCGACTCTGATTTTCGGCCGTGAACTGCAGCGCAGGCTCCGCGAATCCGGGTCGACGCTGCGTTCCTACGCCGTGCACCCCGGTGTCGCGCCGACCGGGCTCGTCGCCAAGACCCAGACGCCACTCGATTACGTCGCCGAGCCGTTCATCCGCCTGGTCGGCCAATCACGCACCGCCGCGGCCCGATCCATGCTGTATGCCGCCACCGCACCGGATGCGGACCCCGACATCTACTGGGGCCCGACCAAGCTGTTCAAGACCCGAGGACCGGTCGGCGCCTGCCCGTCGAGCGCATTGTCGCAGGACCGGGCCCTGTGGCAGCAGTTGTGGACGGTGTCCGAACGCGCCACCGGTGTCCACTTCCCCGCGTCGGCGGTGATCCATGAGAATTAGTCTGCGCACCCTGACCTGTGCCCTCATGGTCGGATTGCTCGCCGCCTCGGGCCCACCGTCGGCTGTCGGCGCGCCACCGGTGTATCCGGCGCCCGACCCCGACCCCTTCTACGCCGCGCCCGCCGACATCGCGAGCAAGGAACCCGGCGCCGTGCTCGCGGTCCGCGTGCAGGAGCCGCTGCCCTACTTCCCCACCGCCACAGTCACTTTGGTGAAGTTCCGATCCAACGACTCGCAGGGGCGACCGATCGCCGCGACCACCACGATCCTCACCCCGAAGGATCATCGCCCGGGCGCGCCGCTGCTGTCCTATCAGCACATCATCAACGGCCTCGGCACCCAGTGCGCGGTCTCGCGCGCTCTCTACGCCTACGATCCCAATCTGCTCTATCGTGCTGTGCCGCTGCTGAATACGATGCTGCTGCGCGGCTGGAGCATCGCCCTGCCCGACCATCTCGGCCCGAACGCCGCCTACGGCGCGGCCAAACTCGGCGGCCAGATCACCCTCGACGGCATTCGCGCCGCGACCAGGGTCGGAGAACTCGGCCTCGCCGACAGCCCCTCGGCCATGCTCGGCTACTCCGGCGGTGGCATGGCCACCGGCTGGGCTGCCGCGCTCGCGCCCCAGTACGCGCCCGAACTGCGCCTGGTCGGCGCCGCGCAGGGCGGTGTGCCTATGAACATCACCACGATGGCGCGCGCACTCGGTTTCGCCCCGCATCCCATGTTCGGGCTCGCGATGGCCGCCGCGCTCGGGCTCGAACGCGAGTACCCCGATCGTCTTCCGATCAGCGCGCAGCTCAACGACACCGGCTTGGCGGTGCGCGATGCCATGTCCAACGGTTGCACCGTCGAACTCATCGCCGCCGGTGCGATGCACAGCGCCTCCGATCTCGCCTCGACCGTGTCCCTGATCGACGACCCGCGGGCGTGGGAAGTGGGCGACGCCAACAGTTTGGAGCTGTTCGAGCCCGTGCCCACGATGCCGATCTTCGAGTGGCACACCCCCATCGACCCGCTCATCCCCGTCGACGCCGTCGATCGCACGAACCAGCGCTACTGCCGGGCCGGGACACCGGTGCTGTCCGAGCTCTATCCGAGCCCCGATCATCTGGCCACCGCGGTGATGGGTTTTCCGTCTGCCGTCGCGTGGCTCGATGCCCGATTCCGCGGCGAGACCGCCCCGAGCAACTGCTGACTTCTCGAGAGATAGGAATTTCCATGCGCCGGATATTGACGGCCGCGTTGACGGCGCTGTTCTACAGCCTCACCGTCGCCATTTTCGCTCCCATGGCGACGCCGGAACCGCGTTACCCCACACCGAATCCCGACCCCTTCTTCACCGCACCGGCCGATATCGGCGACTTCGCTCCCGGTGACGTGGTGCGGCAACGCAAGTTCAACCTCGGCGCCTACCAGGGCACCGACATCTGGCACGTCGCGTTCCGCTCGACCGACTCCGCGGGCGACCCGATCATGGGTGTGACCACGGTCTTGATCCCCGCCGGTGTCGCGAACCCGCCGCTGGTGTCGTACCAGGCGCTGATCAACTCCCTCGGCACCAAGTGCAACCCCTCCACCTCGCTGATCAACGACGAGACCCCCGATGCGTTCGGCGCGGTCCTGCCGCTGGGGCGCGGTTGGGCGGTCGCCTTGCCCGACTACCTCGGCCCGAATGTCGCCTACGGCGCCGCCAGGCTCAGCGGCATGGTGACCCTCGACAGCGTGCGTGCGCTGCAGCGAGCGCCCGAACTCGGCCTCGGACAGTCCCCCATCGCACTCGCCGGGTACTCCGGGGGCGGACTGGCGACCGCGTGGGCCGCCGCCATGCAACCGACCTACGCACCGGAGTTGAAGCTCGCCGGCGTCGCCGCGGGCGGCATCCCGGCCGACCTCGAACAGATGGCCCTCGGGATCGGCTTCGGCCACCATCCCGGTTTCGGCCTCGCCTGGGCGGCGGCGATGGGCCTGGAACGCGAATACCCGCAGCGTTTGCCCATTTCCGACCAGCTCAACGGCGAGGGTCTGTGGTTCCGCGACTTCACCGCTGACGAATGCCGGCGCTTTCTGCTGTTCCACGGTGTGGCCCGCAGCGCCGAACAGTTGGCGGCGACCAAGTCCCTGATGGACAGTCCCGAAGCGCGGGCGGTGTTGCGCGAGAACAGTTTGCGCTACGACCCCGAGATTCCCGAGACCCCGATGTTGATCTGGCAGGGCGTCTTCGACGAACTGACACCCTTCGACGCCGTCGACGACGTGGCCACCCGCTACTGCGCGGCGGGCGCGCCGGTCACCTTCTCCCGCTATCAGATCGCCGAACACATGACGACCGCGGTGGCGGGTCTGCCCGAGGCCTGGAACTTCATCGAAGCGCGATTCCGCGGCGAACCCGCGCCGACTCGCTGTTGATCACAGCGCGCCGAGCAGGTCTTCCAGATGGATGGGGACATGCCGGAGGCGGACGCCGGTGGCGTGGTAGATCGCGTTGCCGATCGCGGCCGCCGACCCGACGATGCCGATCTCACCGATTCCCTTGCTGCCCATCGGGTTCAGATGCGGGTCGTGTTCATCGATCCAGCTGACATCGATCTCGCCGATATCGGCGTTGACCGGGATGTGGTACCCGGCCAGGTCGTGGTTGACGACCGTGCCGAGGCGCGGATCGAATTCGCTCTGTTCGAGTAGCGCCATCGACAGACCCATGGTGACGGCGCCGACGAACTGCGAACGGGCAAGCCGCGGATTGATGATGCGACCCGCGCCGAAGACACTGACCACACGGGGAACCCGGATCTCGGCGGTGTCGGAGTTCACGCGGACCTCGACGAAGTGGGCACCGTAGGCATGGGTCGAAAAGCTCTCTCGCTCAGGGTATTCGGGGGCTTGCACCGTGATCTCGGCGCCGTCGGCGGGGTCCTGGCCGAATCTGTCACGGAAGGCCCGCGCGGCCGCCACCACGGCCGAGCCCCACGACGCCATGCCGGTCGAACCGCCCGCGACCGTCGCCTCTGGGAGATCGGAATCGCCGATGCGCAGCTCGATGCGGTCCGGGTCGACACCGAGCGCGTCGGCGGCGATCTGGCCGAGCGAGGTCCAGGTGCCGGTGCCGATGTCCACCGCGTCGATGGCGACTTCGTAGCGGTCGCCGGTGCGACGCACGCGGGCGCTGTTGCCCGCGGCGGTGTCGGCCGGGTAGGTGGCCGCCGCGACCCCGGATCCGATCAGCCAGCGGCCCTCGCGCCGCGACTTCGGCGCCGGGTCGCGTTCGGCCCAGCCGAAGCGCTGTGCCCCGGTTCGTAGGCATTCGGCCAGCCCGTGCGTAGAGAAGGGGTGCCCTGATTCCGGGTCGACCTCGGGTTCGTTGTGCATGCGCAAGGCGATCGGGTCCATGCCGAGGGCGACCGCGAGTTCGTCCATCGCCGTCTCCGCCGCGAACATTCCAGGACAGTGTCCGGGCGCCCGCATCCACGACGCGACCGGGACATCCAGCGTCGCGAAACGGTGCGAGGTCGATCGGGTGGCCGCCGCGTACATCACGCGGCTGACCACCGCGGTCGGTTCGGCGAATTCCTTCACCGTGGAGGCCTGTGCGATCGCCGCGTGGGCGATCGCGGTCAGGGTGCCGTCGGGATGCGCGCCGAGCCGGACCCGCTGGATGGTCGGGGTCCGGTAACCGGCGAGGGAGAACAGCTGCTGCCTGGTCAGTGGCAGTTTCACCGGTCGCCCGCCGGACAGTTTCGCCGCCATCGCCGCGACCACGATATTGGCGTGCGGCTCGCCCTTGGACCCGAAGCCGCCGCCGACGAAGGGCGCGATCACCCGCACCTGTTCGGGCGCCAACCCGAACAGCGGCGCGATCTGGGCCCGCACGACGTGTGGGCCCTGGGTGGAGTCGTACAGCACCAGGGTGTCGTCGTCGGTCCAGTGCGCGACGGTGGCGTGCGGTTCCATCGGATTGTTGTGGACCATCGCGGTCGTATAGGTCTGGTCGATCGTGACCGGGGCGATGGCCATGGCCGCGTCCACGTCGCCGATCGAGGTGTCGGTGGGAAAGCCGCCGCTCACCTCCTCGGGAGCGTGGAGGTTCTCGCTGTCGGCATCGAGCGTGACGTCGGCGGGCCGCTCGTCATAGGTCACGCGCACCTGCGCGGCGGCTTCACAGGCCACTTCCGGGCTCGTCGCGATGACCGCGCCGATCACCTGCCCGCGGAACGCGATCTCGTCGTTCTGCAGGATGAACAGTTCGTTGTCGTCGTCGACGGCCAGCCGGGCGGCGTTGTGGTGGGTGAGCACCGCGACGACACCGTCGATCCGCTCGGCCGCGGAGGTGTCGATCTCACGGATGCGGCCTCGGATGATCGTCGACTGGATCACGACGCCGTACAGAGGATCCGGTTGCGGATGCTCCATCGCGTAGGGCGCGACACCGCGGAGTTTGGCCGGTCCGTCGAGGCGGGTGGGTGAGGTGCCGATCGCCGGTGAGTTCACGGCGCCTCGCTCAGCTCGCGCAGGGTCGCGACGAGGACGTTGCGCGCCAAGGCGATCTTGAATCCGTTCTGACGCTGTGGGCGCGCGTCGGCGAGTTCGGCATCCGCCGCGGCGGCGACGTTGTCCTCGGTGGGAGCCCGCCCGCGTAGTTCGGCCTCGGCGGTGTGCGCTCGCCATGGTTTGGCCGCGACACCACCGAAGGCGATCCGCACATCTCGCACGACCCCGTCGGCGATGTCGACGGCGGCCGCCACCGAGACCAGCGCGAAGGCGAACGACGCACGATCGCGGACCTTGCGGTAGGTGGAGGTGGTAGCCCACTCGAGCGCGGGCAGGTCGACGGCGGTGATCAGGTCCCCGTGCTCGAGGACGGTGTCGCGTTCGGGTTCGTCGCCGGGCAACCGGTACAGGTCGACCAGCGGGATTTCACGCTCGCCGTGCGCGCCGAGCACCCGCACTATCGCGCCCAGCCCGACCATCGCCACCGCCATATCGGAGGGATGGGTGGCGATGCACCGACTGGAAGCGCCGAGGATGGCTTGGTCGCGATCGAACCCGCCGATCGCCGAGCATCCGCTGCCCGGCTCGCGCTTGTTGCACGGCACAGTCGAGTCCTGGAAGTAGGGACATCTGGTGCGCTGCAACAGGTTTCCGCCGGTGGTGGCGAGGTTGCGCAGTTGGGCGGACGCTCCCGCCACGAGGGCGGCCGACAGCATCGGATAGCGCGCCCGGATCGCTGGATGCGCGGCCAGGTCGGCATTGCGTACCGCCGCACCGATGCGCATACCACCGTCGGGCAGGTCGGTCACCTGATCGAACGGCAGTCTGCTGACATCCACCACCTTGCCGGGCGCGATGATCCCCAGTCTGAGGTGATCGACGAGATTGGTTCCCGCGCCGAGGAATACGGCGTCGGGTTCGGCGAGAACCGCGGCGACCGCGTGCCCCGCGTCGGTGGCGCGTTCGTAGGCGAACTCCCTCATCGGGCGACCTCCTGAATCGCCGCGACGATGTTCGGATACGCCCCGCAGCGACACAGATTGCCGCTCATCCGTTCCCGGATCTCGGCGGCACTCAACGCGTTCTCGGCCGTCGGATCAGCGCTCACCTGGCTCGGAGCGCCTGCCTTCACCTCGTCGAGCATGCCGACCGCCGAACAGATCTGCCCCGGCGTGCAGTATCCGCACTGGAAGCCGTCGTGTTCGAGGAAGGCTTGCTGGACCGGATGCAGGTCGTCGCCGTCGGCGAGTCCGTCGGCGGTGACGATCGTGGCGCCGTCGTGGGCGACGGCCAGCGCGAGGCACAACGTCGCCCTTCGTCCGTCCAACAGGACCGTGCACGACCCGCATTGTCCGCGATCGCAGCCCTTCTTCGGGCTGGTGACGCCCAGCTGTTCGCGTAGGACATCCAACAGGGTGGTGCGGGTGTCGACGTCGACCACCCGCGTCCGCCCATCGACGGTCACACTGATTCGCGCACGCATCGAACGGCCTCTCGTCGTGGGACAGGCGACTCCACAGACAACCGCAGCCGACCCTTCCAGGCCCGCTACCAGCACCTACGCAACTGCTGTGCGCAAGCGCACGTCGGCCACGCTACCAACCTCGACGCCTGACCGTCGGACGCCGCGACCACATCCGCCGTGGTTTCGCCGGACATCGTGACCGCCGTCCGGTTCCTCGCCCGTGGGCGCTTCAACGGGCGAAGCGGGCGTTCACCCACGCCAGGGCGTCGGCGTTGCCCGCGCCGAGGACGGCCCGGTGATCGACGCCGGGGTAGGTGCGGTATTCCACGGATCCGCCGCTGAGCTGCTGCTGGGCGACCATGGCGTCGGTTCCCGCCGGCAGGACGACGGTGTCGGCCTTGCCTTGCAGCACTAGCATCGGGGTGGTGAGGGGCAACCCGCTGGGGTCGTTGTCGTCGAGGACCTTCACCAGCGCGCTGGGGTCGGCATCGGCGGAGAACGCCTCGCCCGCGCCGAGGGCACCCCAGGAATTCCGCTCACGCAATTGTCCGATGCAGCGATCGTCGGCCTGATCCACCATCGAAACAGCCTTGTCCACAAGGAATTTCGAGGGGTCGATAGCGGCGACGGTCTGGGCGCCACGAATGAACAACGGGATGAACGACACCGACCCGGCCGGCGCGTCGACCTTGTCCGCGATGCCGGTGCGCTCGGCGAGGGCGAACCCCCGCACCACCACCCCCAGATGCGAGGCGGGCGCCATGGCCACCGAACCCAGCAACTGCAGCTGCGGCGCCCACTGCTGCGAGCGCGCGTTGGCGAACACCGCGGCCTGGCCGCCCTGGGAATGTCCCATCGCCACCCAGCGAGTGCCGATCTCGGGCGCGATCGCGCGCGAGGCCAGCGCCATGTCGGCGACCGCACGCTGCTCGGCCTCACCGATGAGATATCCGTGCGGCCCCGGCGTACCCAGACCCTGATAGTCGGTCTGCGCCACCGCGTATCCGGCTGCCACCCACTGAGCCAGGGTCTCGCGGGTCAACGAGGTGTAGTCGTGGGCGGGGAATTCGGCGCCGGTATCGCGCGAAGGCGCGCACACATCAGCGGTGCCGGTGGTTCCGTGTGCCCAGGAGATCAGCGGCCAACCACCGGGCGGCGGAGTTCCCTCGGGAACAGCGACCGTGCCCGACACAGCGACCGGCTGCCCGCCCATATCCACCGACCGGTAGAGCACCAGGAAATTGTGCGCGCCCGGTAGTCCGGGATCCCCGACTATCGGTCGGGACGCGATCACCGAGCCGTGCTCGCCGGCCACTGATTCTGGTGCGGGCGAATAGAATTCGAGTCCGTCGGACGCGGGATCAGCGGAGGCGGTTGGTACCGCCGATACCGTGATTGCCAGCGCCACAGCGACTGCCCGCTTCACGCCCGAACCCATCACCACTTATCCTCCCGATTCGCCGTGTCGAACACGCGTCCCGGTCCGACTGCGGCGCAAATATACAGCTCGGAACGGGCAGGGCTTCTCGACGCACCGATGAGTTTCGGGGGGCGAGGGCGTCGTACTGGTAGAAGACATCGGATCAGAGATCGCGCGCCCGGCACCGAGAGGAACGAGTTATGAGGATCGCTACATCGAAGGATGGCACCGAACTCGCGTATGACGTGTCCGGCGACGGACCTGTACTGGTGTACATCACCGGCGCGACGTGTTTCCGGAGGTTTCGGCCGATCGTCGCCGACGTGGGGGTGTTCGCCTCGAAGTTCACCGTCTACAGCTATGACCGGCGCGGGCGTGGGGACAGCGGGAACGAGCTGCCGTATGCGATCGAGCGGGAAGTCGACGATATCGAGGCCGTTGTCGATGCCGCCGGCGGGCGCGCGATTCTCTACGGGCATTCATCGGGTGCCGCGCTGGCACTCGAAGCGGCGGTCCGGATGCCGGACAAGATCGACAGGGTCGTGGTCTACGACGCGCCCTATGTGCACGACGAGGCCGAGCGGGCGTCCTATGCCGAGTTGGGCGAGTCGGTACGCGCACTTCTCGGCGAGGCGAAGAACGCGCGGGCGCTGAAGGCATTCCTGCGCGGGATCGGGATGCCGGGTGCGTTCGTCGCGCTGCTACCGCTGTTCCCCGGCTGGAAAACGATGAAGGCACTCGCTCCCACGCTGATGTACGACATCGCCATCACCGAGGTACTCCCCCCGGTAGAGCGTTTCGAGAACATCCGGGTGCCGGTGAATATCGTTGTCGGAGAGAAGAACCCGCCCGGCATGCAGCAGGTGGCGCGGGAGTTGGCCGCGGCGATTCCCCAGGCGACGCATCGGGTGCTCGCCGGACAGGACCATATGGTCAGCGCCAAGGCGTTGCTCCCGCTCCTGACGAATTCCGTCGCGAACGAGTGAACCGTGCCTACGTCGTCGTCCACGACGCCGGCGGGGTGGTCCGGATGGACTGTTGGAGCGGAACCGTGGGCGCGGCGGCTATGGCTTCGGTGCGACTGACGTAGACCGGTAGCCACTCGGTGAGGCCTGCGGCGACGATGATCCGGTTGGTGACCGACGGCACGGGAATGACCACGCTCGTGCGTAGCTCGCTCTGTCGGGCGCGGGTAGCCATGTCGAGGATCGCCCGGCACGACATGAAGGTCACATCTCTGATGTCGATCACCAGATGACCCGACTCCCCCTCCGCCGCGATGGCATCGTCGAGAATCACGCGCCACAAAAGCAGGTTGCACGCGTCGATCTCGCCGTGCACGTGCAGCACGGTCGCTGTGTGATGGAGGGTGACCTCAGCGCGTAGTGCCGAGTCGGATTCCCCGACCCGGATCGCATCGTCGCCATGACTGGAATGGGTGTTCACGAGTGCTCGATCCCTCGACACCGGCAGGGGTACACACTGCCCCGGCCGATCCTGGTAGCTCAAGACGGCAGGTGTTTCCATTTGAGCACGCCGAGTCGGTGGTGTCAGCGATTGTGATGGATCTGATGCCGCCGGAAGCGGTCAGCGGCATCCTTCGAGGGTGGCGTCGGCGAGTTCGCTGATGACATCGCCGATCTCGCGCCTTCGATTCCACGCCGCCAGTTGCCGACGCGCGCCGTTTCCGCGCTCGCCGAGTCTCGCGACCGTCTCGGTGACGAACGTGTGGTCGCCACAACGACGCAGTGCCGGTGCGATGTCGTCGATGAGCTCGGCGAGTAGTTCACGATGGGGAACGACGCGACCGGCGACAAGGTCGAGTCCGTCGCCGTCCAGACCTGAGCGCGCGGCGTTCCAATAGGCGGCGCGCAATACCTCGCCGGACACCGCCGGAGCGGGAATGTGCTGAGCGATCGCATCGAGTGCGGTACTGACGATTCCTCGAATGAGCGCGGCCAGCAGGGCGGATTCCTCCACGGTCGCCGGGACATCACTGACCCGGATTTCGACGGTCGGGAAGCTCTCCGACGGGCGGACATCCCAATACACCATCTTATTGTCCAGAATGCTGCCGCTGGCCCGCATCATCGCGACGATCGATTCGTAGTCACGCAGCGAGGTGAAATACGGTGGCGGACCCGCACTGGGCCATCGGCGCCACAGGATGCTGCGCCAACTCGCGTAACCGGTTTCGCTGCCACGGTAGATCGCCGAGTTCGCGGTCGACGCCAGCAGGATCGGTAGCCGCGGGCGGACATAATTGCTGACCAGGACCGCTGTATCGCGGTCGGGAACGGCCACGTGCACGTGGCACCCGCACAGCCCCTGCTCGTGGGCGATCATGCCGAAGGAGTGCGCGATGCGCTGGTAGCGCGGTGTATCGGTGACCGGATATCCCTCGACCAGGGTCGGCGGCACCCCGACCGCCAGCAGGCGGGTTCGGTTCTCGGCCGCGCATTCGGCCACCCGGCGCCGCGAGGTCCGCAATTCCGCCAGCAGGGCTCCGATATCGGAGTGCACCGCGCTGCTCGTCTCGACCTGACAGCTCGTCAGCTCCAGCTGCAGATCGATCCCCGCCCGTTTCGCGGTAGCGGCGACCTGGGTGTTCTTCGCCACGGGCGCCCCGGACTCGGGATCGGTGAGCAGGAACTCTTCTTCGACGCCGACCGTCGGAACATGCGCGGACACTTCCATCACCTCCAGCACCCGCGGAGTGAGCGCGGGTCATCGGCCCGTGCAGGACCGATGACCCGGGCGGCGTACAGCAGGTCAGTCGCGGAAAGCGTCCTTGACCTTCTCGCCTGCGTCCTTGAGGTTCGACTTCGCCTGATCACCGCGGCCCTCGTTCTCGAGTTTGCGGTCGTCGGTAGCGCGACCGGTAGCTTCCTTGGCCTTGCCTGCCAGCTCGTCGGCCTTGTTCTTCGCCTTGTCAGCGATACCCATGATGTTCCTTTCAGGCTGTTTCTCGGCCACCTGGTGACCGTGGGCCGTCCTGGGGACCCATCAACGGCCTACCCGGGTCTGCCAGGTGCAAACAGGCGCGCCATCCAGGGTGAATAATCAGACCATGACCGAACGGGACGACGAATCCATGGCAGAGCGCGCTCTTGTCGAGCGCGTGATCGGAGTGGGCGACTCGTTGACGGTCGGCCGTTTCCGCTTTCGATCGGCCGACCGGCAATGGGAATGGTCCGACGAGGTCGCGAAGATGCACGGGTACCTGCCCGGCACCGTGCCGACGACCGAGATGCTGGTCTCGCACAAGCACCCCGACGATCGGGATCGGGTCGCGGCGATGATCACCTCTGTCGAGGACAGCGGCGTGTTCTCCAGCCATCACCGCATCGTCGATACGCAGGGGCGGGTGCGTGATGTGCTGGTCGTGTCGGAGCCGCTCGTCGACGAGGACGGGACGGTGATCGGCACCGAGGGCTATTACATCGACCTGTCCGATACCGCGGCCGAATACCGGCGCGAGGCGCTCGACAGCACGCTGCCGGGACTGCTGGAGGCGCGCGTGGTGATCGAGCAGGCCAAGGGCGCGTTGATGCTCGCCTACGGCGTCAACGCCGACCAGGCGTTCCGGGTGCTTCGGTGGCGTTCGCAGGAGACCAACGTGAAGCTGCGCGCGATCGCCGAACACGTGGTGGCCGAGTTGCCGACCGTAGCCAGTGACGAGGTGCGGCTGCGAACCCGGCTCGACCACGTGCTGCTGACCGCGCACGAAGGCGCCCAGGTCGACACCCTCAGCTAGGGTCCGACGACCACCAGGTCATCAAAAGACCGGCGGCGGCACCGGGTCGGGGCCGGGCGGGGCAGGTGGGGGTACCGGCTCACCGGGACCGGGCGGAGTCGGCGGGGCCGGCACCGGATCGGGACCGGGCGGTACCGGCGGAGCGGGTACCGGAGCCGGGCCGGGCGGGACGGGCGGCGTCGGCACGGGGTCGCCGGGACCCGGCGGGAACGGGTCGGGCGCGGGGCCCGGCGGCGCGGGATCCGGGGGTGCGGGCACCGGGCTCGGCTCGGTGAGCTCGATCGCGAACATCATCGCCTCCTGTTCGTCAAAGCACGCGGGCGCGCGCATCGCGCGCCCGCGAAGGCCGCGACGCAGGTCGAGCGTGCACACCGCGATGACGTCGTTGGCATCGCGGTGGGACGCTCGACCTGCCCCGAGGTATTCCGGTGTCGACACCGTCGAACGAAACGCGTGGCTCGGCCGGTTCTTCGGCGCCCGTTCTACATTCGGCCGATTGCCACAGGGAGGGAATGCCCGCGTGCCCGCAGTCGAAACGACGAGGGGACCCGAAACGTCGGCACGGTTCAGGACTCGCCTTCGATGCGCGCCCACGCGCGATGCTCACCCAGGTCGGTGAGCAGTCCGCTCGCGGCCGCCCCGGAATCGGCGACGGTGATTCCCGGTGCGTCGGAGTCGATGTCGTTGCGCTGCAGCACCGAGACCGCGGTACCGACCGCCGCGATCGCCTTGCCGTGCCGCCACATCTCCTCGACCAGCAGGTTCACCCTCGAGTCCTCCGGGGCAGCCAGCAGCAGCGCACCGTCGAATTCGACCGACCGCATCGTGGCGAAGGTCCGTGCCACCGGTACGCCGTCGATCACTCCGCCGCGTGCCGCCACGACCATCGGCCGGACCTCGGCCTCTTCCAAAGCGGTCGAGACCTCCTGCACCGCGTCGGCCGACGTGGCCTCGTCGACCAGTACGGCCACCGTCCGCCCGTCCACCGGGAAACTGCCGTGCCGCTGCGACAACGCGGGACTCGGCGCGAGCTCAATGGGTTCGCTGTTCGGGGACGGCTTGTCGAGCCCGAGTTGCCCGGCGACATAGTCGGCCAGCCCGTCATCGACATTGACCAGCATCTGCAGACCACGCTTCTGGATCGTCTCGGACAGGCACTTGCCGAGTTCGAACGAGAACGCGTCGGCCAGATTCCGCTGTTCGCCCGCGGTCAGGCTGCGATAGAACATCCGCGGCTGCGAGTAGTGGTCGGCGAACGATACCGAGCCCGCGCTGTTGGCGGAGGTCCGCAATTTCGCGGTCGGCGGCGGAATGGGCGTCGGGGATTCGACATAGGCGTCGTCGGCGAAACTCGCCGCGTAGGGGCAACCACCGCCCAGCGAATTGGGTTTGTAGGCAGCGACTCCGGCGTGCACAGCGCCCTGGTGCATACCGTCACGGGAGAGGTCGTTGACATCGGCGTGCGGTGTGTTGATCGGCAACTGGGTGAAGTTCGGTCCGCCGAGGCGACTGATCTGAGTGTCGAGATAGGAGAACAACCTGCCCTGCAGCAGCGGGTCGTCGGTGACCTCGATACCAGGAACCAAGTGGGTCGGACAGAAGGCGACCTGCTCGGTTTCGGCGAAGAAGTTCTCCGGATTCGCCGTGAGCCGCAGGGTGCCGATCGTCTGCACCGGCGCGAGTTCCTCGGGCACGAGCTTGGTCGGATCGAGCAGATCGATGCCCTCGAAGAGATGCTCGGGCGTATCGGGGAACACCTGCACGCCGAAATCCCACTCCGGTGTCATGCCCGCCGCGATCGAGTCGGCCAGATCCCGGCGATGGAAATCGGGGTCGAACCCGGCCGTCAGCTGGCATTCCTCCCACAGCATCGAGTGCACGCCAAGGCGCGGCTTCCAGTGGAATTTCACCAGACTCGTCGTGCCGTCCTCGGCGACCAGCCGGTAGGTGTGGATGCCGAATCCCTCCATCATCCGCAACGAGCGCGGCAGCGCCCGATCGGACATATTCCAGAAGGTATGCGCGGTCGCCTCGGTGTGCAGGGTGACGAAGTCCCAGAAGGTGTCGTGGGCGGATTGCGCTTGCGGGATCTCGCGGTCCGGCTCCGGTTTCCCGGCGTGGATCACATCGGGGAATTTGATCGCTTCCTGGATGAAGAACACCGGGATGTTGTTGCCGACCAGGTCGTAGACCCCTTCGCCGGTGTAGAACTTCACCGCGAAGCCACGGGTGTCACGCACCGTGTCGGCCGACCCGCGTGAGCCGAG
This sequence comes from Nocardia salmonicida, assembly GCF_036142455.1. Lineage (NCBI taxonomy): Bacteria > Bacillati > Actinomycetota > Actinomycetes > Mycobacteriales > Nocardiaceae > Nocardia > Nocardia salmonicida. Next base: position 1,224,579 of record NZ_CP108014.1, on the reverse strand, counting down.
CACCGTGGAGAAGCGGACGAATACCGGTGTGCGCGCGTCGGCGGCCAGGAACTTCGCCCGCGTCAGCGACGCCGCGGCACCGTTGGCCACGAAAACCCCGTGGGCGGCGGTGCCGCGGGCGTGCACCACCCGCTCGGGGATGCGCTCGTGATCGAAATGGGTGATCTTCTCCCGCAGATGGAAGTCCTGCAGCAACGTCGGACCTAGCGGACCCGCCTTGAGCGCGTGATCGGTGTCGGCCACGCCCGCGCCCTGCGGGGTGGTGAGCCGAGGGCCCTGCTGGGCGCGCACGGTCGCCTCGCCGGGAATCGGGGCGCCGGTGGGGCCGCGCAATGCGGGTCCCTCCTGGTCGGGGGCCGGGCCCGCCTGCTCGCACGGTGTCCCCGGATCCTCGTCCGGTGGGGTGGGCGGGTGGGTGAATTCGGACGGAACATCGTGGTCGGTCATGTTATTTCGTCGTCCCTTCGTCACACTCGCGGAATTCGAAAATCGGGCTGCCGCCGTCCAGGATGGACTACCGCGTTCTGCGCGCGGCAAACAGCGATTCGGCCTCGGCGGAGGACGATCCGAAACGGGCCAGAGGCGTGACCTGATGGTTACGGGGTAACCTCCGACCAAACGGTCGGTGATGAGGGAGGTGGCGTGCGAGCTCGAGATCGCGACACCGCTCCCCGCTCGAGAACCGTCGGATTCCAGGTGCCCGCCGAGCTGGACCAGCTGAGCATGGTGCACGCACTCGCCGAGACCGTCCTGCTCGTGGGTGGTTTCGCGCTCGACGAAGTCACCGATCTGCTCCTGGCGCTCGACGAGGTCGCCACCGCGTTGATGATGGTCGCGATGCCGGATTCCCAGCTCGACTGCTCGTTCACCGGTGGCGACGGCGCCCTCGGTGCCAGGGTGAGCGCACTGGCACGAGAGCCCGACGCCCTCGACGAACAATCTTTCGGCTGGCACGTCGTCGCGACGCTCACCGACGCGCTGCGCACCGATTACGCCGGCTTCGACCCGGCCCGCGGCGGCTACCCGACCACCGTCGAATTCGGCTGGATCCGACGATTGCACGGACCTACCGAGTCGTGACCATCGGGCGCTAGCCTCTTAGGTAGGGCATGGCCCCGGGTCCCGGTGGGTACCCCATGAACACATCTGCAACCGCCTGGAAGTGAGGCAAGTAGCGATGACATGGGATTCAACTGCAGCAGCCGATCGTCCGACCGCCCGGCGATCACATTCGCACGGTGACAGCTACGACAACATCGAACCGTGGTTCGAGAAGCTGCGGGCACTGCCCGACGGCGATGAACACCACGACGCGCTACGCGGGCAGGTCATCGAACTGTGTCTGCCGCTCGCCGACCACATCGCGCGTAAGTTCAACGGCCGTGGCGAGCAGTTCGACGACCTCGAGCAGACCGCCCGGGTAGGGCTGGTGCTGGCCGTCGATCGCTACGACGTCACCCGTGGCTCCTCCTTCCTGTCCTTCGCGATCCCGACGATCATGGGCGAGGTGCGCAGGCACTTCCGTGATCGCACGTGGGCGGTGCGCGTGCCGCGTCGGCTCAAGGAGATCCAGCTCAGGATCGGACCCGCCACCGAGGAGCTGTCGCAGCGACTCGGCAGGCTGCCCAATGCGCGCGAACTCGCCGACGAACTCGACGTCGACCTGGTCGAGGTCACCCGCACGCTGGTCGCGGGCAACGGCTATCAGACCAACTCCATCGACGGTGTCACCCACGACGGTCGCGACAATTCCTCGCAGCCGATCACCGACACCCTCGGCTCGGAGGAACCGTGCTATCAGCTCACCGAGGACGCGATGGCGGTGCGCCCGCTGATCGCCGCGCTCCCCGCCGAGGAGCGGCGGGTGCTGATCATGCGTTTCTACGAGGCCAAGACACAGGGCCAGATCGCCGAGGAGCTCGGCGTCTCCCAGATGCAGGTCTCCCGGATCCTGTCGCGGACCTTGGCGTTGCTGCGGGAGCAGGCACTCGCCGAGCCGACGCCAACACGGTGACAGCAACGGCGGCACGTGCCAGAATTGTTGCAGGTTGAGACCTCCAGCCGACCCTGGTTCTCGTGTGCCGCTTCCCGCAAGTCGGCCTGTTCCGCACCGGCGGGCGCGAGCCGGACATTCCTGTCGCACAGGAGGTTCTATGTCTGTCGTCATGGATCGTCGGCATCCGAGCCGACTGCGTTGGTATCGCGGGTGCTCTGCGGCTGCCGCAGCGGAGTTGGCGCTGCGCGATCCGGGACGACCCGGCTGCTGGGTACTACACGGCGGTATCGAACTCGACGCGGCGCGGATGCCCCGCTTCTGTGCGTTGCTCGACCGCTCGGTGCGTTCCGGCGCGCGCGTGGTCGTCCTCGATCTGCGCGATACCGAGTTCCTCAGCCTGCGGATGGCCGCGCTGCTCGGCGTCGCCAAAGCCGACGCGTGGGCACGGGGGGTCGATATCCGACTGCTCACCGGAAGCCGTGAGGTGGAGCGGGCACTCGGCCTGGTCGGCGTGCGGCCGCTGTTTCGGTACTACCTGTCCATCGACGAGGCGTCGGGACCGGAATCCGGCTAGTGAGGAGCTGTTTCACCCCACCGATTCCTGGGTATGCGCACCGTGAAGCCACTCCAGCGCAGTTCGGGAGGAGGACATCGTGGATTCGAGCGACAGGATCATCGCCGATTCGATACATGCGACATCGATCCAAATTCAGATCGACGCCGATCTCAGCCAGGTTGTCATGCTCCGGGCCGTCGCCGAAACCGTCGCCCTGATCGCGGGTTTCACCGTCGACGAGGTGGCAGACACGCGAGTAGCGCTCGACGAGGCAGCCACGTGCCTGATTCTCGGCGCGGTGCCCGATTCCCAACTCAACTGCGACGTCGTCGCCGACGGGTTCCGGATCCGGATCGAGGTAGGTGCGGTGTGCGGGGACACCGACCCGATCGACACGGCGGGGTTCGGTTGGCATGTGATGCACTCGATCACCGACCACCTCACCGCCGATCACGATGCCTACGACCGGGCACAAGGCGGTTATCCGGTCGCCATCACCTTCACGCAGGTTCGGCGGGTGCACTGAGCGGCTCGCGCAGGGAACTGCGGTCCTCGTTCCAGCACTTCAGGACGTGATCGGCGAAGCGGTCTTCGAGCAGGTTCGTCGCCTGGATGCCGAAGACGATCGAGGCAGCCGAGCCCGGTTCCGCGGCCAGCAGCCCGGCGATCACATCGCGCCGCATCACCTGTTCGTGCACGGCATCGGCCTCGACGTGCTCGGCGTAGAAGTGCGCGCAGGCGGGATGCGGGAGCAGCGTGCGGGCCAGCCCGGCGAGGCGCCGCGAGGCGGGCGACGACGTGATCTCGGCGGTGGCGAAATGCCCGATCAGTGCGCCGCGCAGCCCCTGATGCAGGCCGAACAGCGACATCATGTCCACCAGTGCGAGCATCGGCGCGGGCACCGTGTCGAGGTAGTGCAGGTAGCCCGGTTCGAGGCCGGCGCCCGAGAGCAGGTCAGCGAACAGTTGCGCGTGGACGCGTTCGCCACGCCCGCCGCCGAACTCGTCGAATTCCACCGCCACCAGCGACGCTTTCACCTGTCCGCGCAGCCGCGGGATCACCCAGGCATACGGGTCGGCCTCGATGTGGTGGTAGATCGAGCGGTGGACGAAGTACTCGCGCAATCGGTCGGCGGTCCCCCGCTCGGCGAGGAATCCGGCGATGCCGTCGGTGTCGCTGGTCGGTTCGAGCAGGCGGTCGAGTTCCCCCTCGACGTCGTCGCCACCGGGGACATCGGCATGCAGCGCCGTGAGCAGGGTGTTCTCCAGGTCGCGGCGCACACGCAGGAGGTCGGGGTCCCATTCCCAGTTCTCGTCGACACCGGCGAATCCCTGATAATGCAGTTCGTAGCAGGTGTGCAGGGTCAGCAGAAGATCTTCGCCGTAGGGGTCGAGTCCGGCAGCCTCAGGAACCGCCGAACCTGGTGTGCGCGTGAGCAATTCGACCACCGCGGCGGACAGCTCGCCGCGCGGGCGCGGGAGGGATCGGCCGGGCATCACTGCGCGCTCCTCGGATGACGTCGGCGCCGATGGCTGGTATCGCAGAGCGGGTAGGTGCTCGACCGACGGCACAGACACAGCGCCACCACGAAACGGTCGCAGTGCAGCACGGCGCCGTCGGCGGTGACCAGGTCGACAGGTCCGTCGATGAGCGCGGGCCCGTCGTCGGTGAGCACGACTCGCCGCGGTTCACGCGGGGTCGGAGACAACAGGGGACGAGGTTCGGTCGACACGGATCACCACCAGTTCTTCATCGCGCTGGCCATGAGTGATGAAGCCCTTCGCGGCCAGCCATTCGGCACGCGAGCGCATGACCGGTCCGAACGGCACCGTTCCCGTCGCCACGACCTCCGCGTTCGCACCCAGCTCGCGGAGCTGGTCCAAGCTGCGCCCAGGATCGCTGATGACCGAATGCACGATCAACCCGACGCCGCGTTCGGTGAGCAGGTCCGGCAGCATCGCGCACAGCCGGTCGAGCACGCTCCTGCCGTCCGGGCCCGCGTCCCACGCCAGGGCCGCACCGCGACCGCCCGCCCGTGCGGCGGGAACATAGGGCGGGTTCGCGACCACCACGTCGAAGCGCGGCAGCCGCAGCGCGGACGCGAAATCGCCGTGCAGCAACTCCACCGCCACCCCACGCAACCGGCAGTTCATCCACGTCGACATCAGCGCCGACCGGGACAGGTCGACCGCGGTCAGACTGCCCGCACCCGCCGCCGCGGCCGCCACCGTCAACGCGCCGGTACCAGCGCACACGTCGAGCACCCGGCCGCCGCGCAGCGACGGCACCTCGTTCAGCGCACGGGCCAGCATCCAGGTATCGGCCTGCGGGCGGTAGACACGCGGGGCGCGGATGACCACCACGTCAGTGACCCCGCGGTTCACCCAGGGCGAGACCCTCTTGCGCCTTCACCCGCCGATGTTCGGCGACCACGAGCCCGATTCCCAGCAACAGACACACCGCACAGGCCACGCCCGCGATCACGGCCCAACCCGCGAAGCCGTACCCGGCGGCGGTGAGCGTGAGACCGAGCAGCACCAATCCGATCGCGGCAAGAATCAATCCGGGCCAGTTCCTCGCGTCCCTGATCGACTCCCCCGCGTGTGAGCGAGTGGTCCGAGCGTCATCGGGGAACTGCTTCTCCGTCTGGTTCATGCGCATGCTCCTTTCGAGGACGAGACCGCCCTGTCGTGGACATGCCCGCAAACGGGCAAAGCAATCAGCCGGCACCCCGGACCGTGACCGGTCGATCCGATGTTCAGTTCGTCTCGATGACCTCGGCGACCGGGCGGCGCGGGGTGGATTCCAGCGGGGCCGCGGTGTGCGGCATGACGCCGACCCGGATCATGACGTGGGGATAGGCACATTCCTGCAGGACTGTGGTGCGGATCTGTTCACGCAGGTCGAGCATTCCCAGCGGTTCGGATTGCAGGCTGGTAGCCAGGCCGAGGTAGGTGGCCTGGAGCAATATCGCGCTCGTCGCCTGACCTGCGCCCAGCTGGGAGAGTCGGTTGTCGTGCGGGGTGCACACGACCAGCCAATGCGCGGAGTCGGGTTCGTCGGTGTACTCCGACAGCTCGGCTTCGGCGAAGACCCGCACCGGCAGTTCGTCCGATGCCCTGGCGGCGGGCGCGTTGCGCGCAGGCACGCCGGTGGTCTCACCATGGCAGCCGCTCCACTGCTCGAGTTCGGCGAGATAGTTCGTGTCCGTCGCGTGTCGGGCGGCGGCTCGGCGCATGGGGGCGGCCAGCTCCGAGAGCATGCGGTCGGGGACATGCCTGGCCGCGGCTCCGAACCGGGAGGCACATCGCGAGACCGCACGCAGGTCGTGTGCTGCCACCGGCAGACCGGGGTAGCGGCGCCGATCGGATTGGCGCAGGTGGATGGCGGCGGCGAGCCGGATGTCATGATCCGACGGCGGGCGCGGTGTGAACTTCATCGTCGCGAGATGGTCGGGACGATCAGGATCGGGCATCCGGTCGGTGTCGGCCTGCCATCCCAGCATGGCGAACGCCACTTCGAGATGATGCAACGCGGCGCCGCAACTCACCACGAGAGCGCGCGCCAGTGGGTCGGTCGCGGTGACCTGTCGCCCGAAGTCGGCGAACAGATCGACCCGACCCCGCTGGATTCGCCACCGCCAGGGTTGGGTGTTGTGCACCGAGGGAGCACGCACCGCCAATTCCAGCGCGTCTCGGCATGTTGTGATGCTCGGCATGTCTCGCCAGTCTTCCTTCCTGTGCAGGTAGGCGTTCTGAGGGCGGACCCGACCATAGGTTGCGAACCTGTGAAAATCACACAGCCGGATAGACCTCGGTGGGGACGCTGGTGGCCGCCGCCCAGTGCAGCAGGCAATCACGGGTGTCGAAGTGCCGCACGTCGCCCGCACCGAGGTCGACGGTGATCCACCGGTTGTTGACGTCGTGATCGATGCGCTGCCAGCTGTCGCAACCATCCCGGTCGCAGTGTCGAGCCAAGGCCATCAGAAACGCTCCTAGTCGAATGATGCGAAGTGACCAGGGTAGCTGGGCGTTCACTGTGGTCCGGACCACCTCGCCACTACGGCTCTCGACCGATTCCTGACAGCGGTCACCACGATGCGACCGAGCTCACGAGATTCGGCTTGTTCCGACGACCGTGGCGACTGTGGACGCTCAGTTCCGATCGTCGGTATCGCGCCTGTACGGCGCAGGCTGACCGGGCTCGGTCGAATTCCGAGCCCGGTCGGCCGCTACTACGCGGGCAGTCGAGCCTCGATAGCGGTGATGATCCGCGGCCGCAGATCCGCGACGCTGACGATGGCGTCCACCGAGCCGACCTCGACCGCGCGCTGGATGTTGTGGACGCGGTCGAACTCCGCGGCCACATCGCCCAGCTTCTCCGCGCGCACCGAGGACCGCGTCTCGTCGAGTTCGGCGCTCAGCTCCGCTCGATCGGTGCCGACGGCGTTCGCGACCCGGGATTCCAGCTCCCGCACGCGCGGATCGGCCGCGGTCCTTGCCTTCACCTCACCGGCGAACACCACTGCCGCGGCCGGGGCGCCGCCGAGCACCGAGGCGAACGAACCTTCCAGCGCGAGCACCGTCATGTTCGGGTTCAGTGCCTTCGAGAACACCACGAACGCGCCGCCGTGGTAGCGCGAGATCACGCAGAACACGATGGGGCCTTCGAAATTCACGATGGCGCGGCCGATTTCGGCGCCGTACTCGAGTTGCAGCTTGCGCATCGATTCGGGCGAGCCGTCGAAGCCGGACAGGTTGGCCAGCACCACCAGCGGGCGGTTGCCGCTGGCGGCGTTGATGGCCCGTGCGGCCTTCTTCGACGAACGCGGGAACAGCGTGCCCGCGGTGTACGTGTCGGGCCCGTCGGTGGACGGGAAGCCGCGCCGGGCCACATTGCGTGACTCGATGCCCAACAGGCACACCGGGATTCCGCCGAGGTGCGCGTCGTGCACCACCGCGGTCTCGGCGTCGGCCATCCCGGCCCAGCGTTCCAGGACCGGGTGGTCCTGGTCGGCCAGCGCCCGCATCACCGTGCGAATGTCGAAGGGCTTCTTGCGATCCGGGTTGGCGGTGGCGGAGAAGATCTCGCCGACGGTGGCGAAGGTGCTGTCCGCCAACACATGCGGGAAGCCCGAGATATCGCGGTCGACGGGATCGCCGGTCGCCGCACGACGCGGTGCCAGCTCACCGGGGGCGACGTAGGTGTGGTCGTAGTGCGCCATCAGGACATCACGGGCGGCGGACAGGTTCGGCGCCCAGTACTGCGCCTGCCCGTTCGGGCCCATCACACGGTCGTAGCCGCCGATGCCGAAGTTGTCCTCGGCCGAGACGCCGCCGGAGAAGTCGAGCGACTGCTTGCCGGTCAGCACCATGGCCGAGTCGGGGGTCATGACCAGCACACCCTTGGTGTGCATGAGCATGGTGGCCTCGGCGTTCCAGTACGGCTGCGCGCCGACGTTGATGCCCGCGACCACGATATTGATCTCGCGACCGTCCTGGGTGAATTCGACGATCCGCTTGAGCGCGGCCGCGACCCAGTCCATGTTCTCGGTACCCGAGGCCATCGAGATGCGCGCGCCCGAGGACAGCGCGTACCACTCGAGCGGAACCTGCAGGCTCTCGGCCAGATCCAGCGCGGCGATCACGCGACGGCATTCCGGTTCCGACAGTGCCCCGAGGGATTTGGTCGGGTCACCGAGCAGCAGCACGCGGGTGACACCCTGCGGATGCTGCACGGTCGGCGTGGTCACCACACCGGCGACGATCGCCGCGGTGTTGTGGCCCTTCGGCCGATCGACCGGCACCAGCGCATGGTCGGCATCGAGATCGTACTCGGCGAAATCGCCGAGCAGCGAGGTCAATTCGTACGGGTACACGGTGTTGCGAGCCGCGGCGCGCAGGACCTTCTGCCGGTATTCGTCCAGCGGCTCGACCGGTTCGTCGGTCCGTTCACCGACCGTCACCTCGGATTCGCCGTTGGGGCGGAACGAGATGCGCACACCGACCTTGGTCAGCTCACCGGTCTCGGGATCGCGCTGGCGGGCGATGAGCAGGATCTCCTCGAGCCCGGCGCCCGCGGCCGTCGGCAGCACGTGGCCGCCGATGGTCTCGAGCTCCGCGCGGGTGACATCCATGTGCGGCCAGATGTACATCACGATGCGGTTGGTGTTGAGCCGCTTGGCCGAGGGGAACCGCGACTGGGCCCGACGGATCGAGTCGACGCAGGTCGCGATGGCGCTCTCGGCGGTGGGCAGGGCCACCAATCGGCCGTCGTGATCGCGCAACGCCGCGAGGTCACGGACCTGGGCGAAGGCGATGAGGCGCTCGTCGGAGGGGTTCTCCTTGGCCACGCCGCGGAACAGGTAGACCTCTTCGTCCGAAGACGGCAACCGGGTGAGGTCGAACTTGCGCAGCCGCTCCAGCTGCATCCGCTGCGCGATGTAGGGGTGCAGCCCGCGGATCAGCCGCTCCTCGGCCATTCCGGTCACCGACGGACGGAAGGTGAAGTGGTGGTGCATGACCGAGCCGCCGCTGCCGGCGACGGTGGCGGTGATCCGGTGCACCTGGTTGGGCACCGGGTGCGCGCCGAGCACCTCCTGCAGGGCCGCGGCCATCGCGTCGAAGTCCTCGGGCTGCGATTCCCAGCTGAGGTAGATGTCGGCGTCGATGGAGACAGTGCCGGTTGCCAATTCGGCGAGCCCGTCCAGTGCCGAGTCGAGCTTGTCGAAACTCACGGCGGTCGAGACCAACGTCGAACCGTAGCGTTCGGCGACGACGAAGGTGGTGTCGCCGACCTGTTCGGTCCGGACGCCGGTGAGACCCTTGTTGCCGTAGTAGCGCCGCGTCAGCACCTCGAGCATGGAGGTGTGGTCGGGCTTGTCGCGCTCGAGCCGCTGGCCGAGCAACCGCACCAGCGGTTCGGTGCTGCGCACCATCTCGGCGATCCTGGCGTCGCGATCATCGGCCTGCGGGTTCGCGTCCAGGTAGCTCAGGTGCTTACGGACATTGGTGTACACGCGAGCACGGTTGCGGCGCAGCAGTGGCTGGCCGTACCAGGCGTAGACCAGACCGCGGGCGAGATCGGCGATCACCGGGAAACGCACCTGCGTCGCCGCGACGAGACGCTCGAGCGCCAGGCCGACGGGTTCGCGCAGCACCTGGTCGGGCATCGGCTCGGTCAGCCATTCGCGCAGCAGCGCGGCGACGACGGTGACGGTGTCGGTGGGACGCTGCTGAGCGAGGAAGATCCGGAAGACCGCCGCTTCGAGGTCGGGGGTCCGGTCCAGCTCGGTGATCCCGTAATGGCGCAGCGCCGTACCGAGTTTGGCCTGGTACGACTCGGGGAGTCCGGCCCGTTCGACGTCGAGGCTCTGCAGGTAGGTGTGGAAGTACTCGCGGGCGCTGTGCACGTGCCCGTGGCCGTGATCGTCGTCGGCCGACCGATTGTGGCTCAGTTCGGCGAGGTCGGCGAACATCTGCACCAGTTCGAGCTCTTCGGCGAGCGGACGCAGGCTGTCGGCGACGGCTTCGCGACGGGCCGTGAGGTAGTCGTCGAGGACGCGACGGTCGTCGTGCGGGTCCACGTCGAAGCCGAGCAGCAGGCTGCTCAGGTCCTGCAGGCCGCGGGCTACGCGCTCGTGTGCGCGCAACGGTGTTGCCGCGCTGGGCAAGTCGAGTTCGACGGTGCCGGTGGTCTCGGCTTCGGCGGCTTCGTCGTCGTCGGCGAGCGGCTCGAGCCGCAGCAGCGGCGCGCCCGCCTCGACCTGGGTGCCGACGGAGACCGCGCATTCCTTCAACCGGGCCCGGAACGGTGCGCGCAGCACCGTTTCCATCTTCATGCTCTCCAGCACGAGCACGGGCGCCCCGGCCTCGACCTCGGCGCCGACCTCGAGCGGGGTGCCCACGACCAGCGCGGGAGCGGGCGAGCGGACGACACCGCCTTCGTCGCGGCTGATCCGGTGCGTCACGCCGTCGACATCCACCACGTGGGTAGGCCCGTGGGTGCCGGTGATCAGGCGGTAACGGGTGCCGTTGACGACGATCTGGCCGGTGTGGTGATCGAAACGCTCGAGATCGACATCGGCCGTGCGCAAGTCGCCACCGGCCTCGATGCCGACGCGGAAGCGGTGCGCGCCGATCCGGGCCACGCGCACGCGATATCCCGCGCCACGCAGCTTCAGATCCAGGGGTCGGCCGCTCTCGTGCTGCACCTGCGGACGCCCGCCGGACGCGGTCGACAGCAGTCGATGCCGCTCGACCCGCTCGTCTTCCTCGTAGGCGTCGATCGCGGCCACGGCCAGCGCGACGGTGGAGTGACGGTGGGTCACCAGGCGGCCTTCGCCGCGCACCCGGTCGATCCAGCCGGTGTCGGCGCTGGCGTCGATGACCTCGGGCTGATCGAGCAGGTCGAGCACGAAGCTCTTGTTCGTCGCGCCGCCCGCGATGACGACGCGGGTCTGGGCCATGGCCCGGCGCAGTCGGCCGAGGGCTTCGTCGCGGTCGCGGCCGTAGGCGATGATCTTGGCGATCATCGAGTCGAAGTCGGCGGGGATCGTGTCGCCCTGGCTGACGCCGGTGTCGACGCGAATGCCCGGGCCCGCAGGAAGATCGAGGCGCACGATGCGACCGGGAGCGGGCGCGAAGTCGCGGTCGGGGTCTTCGGCATTGAGACGGGCTTCGATGGCGTGGCCGCGCTCGACCGGCGGCTCACCCTCGAGCTTGATGCCCGAGGCCACCCGCAACTGCGCGTGCACCAGGTCGAAACCGGTGGTGAGCTCGGTGATCGGGTGCTCGACCTGCAGGCGGGTATTGACCTCGAGGAACGCGAACAGCTTGTCGCCGGGGTGGTACAGGAATTCGACGGTCGCCGCGCCGCAGTACCCGACCGCGATCGCCAGGCGCTCGGCCGAGGCCTTGAGTTCGGCGGTCTGCTCGGCACTCAGCACGGGCGAGGAGGATTCCTCGATCACCTTCTGGTTGCGCCGCTGCACCGAGCAGTCGCGCACGCCCAGCGCCCACGCGGTGCCCTGACCGTCGGCGATCACCTGGACCTCGACGTGGCGGGCGCCCGTGACCAGGCGCTCCAGGAAGACGACACCGCTGCCGAAGGCGCGGGCGGCTTCCTGCTTGGTGCGCTCGTAGGCGTCGACGAGCTCGGCCTCGTTGGTGATCACGCGGATGCCGCGACCGCCACCACCGGCGGTGGCCTTCAGCATCAGCGGGTACCCGATCTCGGTGGCCGCTTCGATGGCGTCCTCGACGGTGTCGACCGCGCCCCGGCTCCACGGCGCGACGGGCACACCGACTTCCTCGGCGATCAGCTTGGCGCCGATCTTGTCACCGAGCTTGCGCATCGCGTCGGCACTCGGCCCGACGAAGGTGACGCCGATGTGGTCGCACAGCTCCGCGAAGGCGGGATCCTCGGCGACGAAGCCCCAGCCCACCCAGGCCGCGTCGGCCTTGGTGGCGACCAGCGCGTTCTCGAGTGCCTTGAGGTCCAGATACGGGCGTGCCGACGCCGGACCGAGGTCATAGGCGATATCGGCTTCCCGGACGAAGGTCGCGTTCCGGTCGACGTCGGTGTGCAGGGCTACGGTTTCGATAGGTAGCCCGGTTGCCGCCGCCAGATCACGGACGGCATGGATGAGGCGCATTGCGGCCTCGCCCCGATTCACGATGGCGATACGGCTGAACACTCGCCGACTCCTTCCATTTACCCAGGACATCGTCCTGCGGGTGAGGTTTGCAACTCCCGGTCCGTGCGCAGTCTGCACCCCCGTGTCTCATAAGGAAACACCGTGCGGGGGTTACCGGCACGTAGCCATAACACGGGTGGCCGCCGAGCACCATACAACTCGACGAACGCGAGCGGGCGAAGGCGCCGAGATGACGGCTGGCGGGCATTGTGATGCCGCACAGTTGAACAATCCCATTCCCCAAGCGAGTGGACGGCCAAGGTCTGCGGTCCCGGACCATCCACTCACTTCGAAATCCTATCAATCATGTTGACCTACAACATATTCGAGGTGACATCCCTCTCCCCCACCGATCGATCAACAGCCGCCTACGGTCTGCATCGGCGCGTTCGGATCGAAGTAGCTCTCGGGCGGCGCGTTCGGGCCGTGCGGCCGGACTGTCGTCGGATCGCTGTAGGCGGGCGCGATGATCCCGCTGGGCAGCGCGCAGTTGACCGAATACTGGAAGCCGCGGAAATCGCCGTAGTAGATGCCCTGCGATCCGGCGTCGTATCGTTCGTCGTCGACCCAGATGTAGTCGGCTTCCCACCGATCGACGGCGACTATGTCGAGCGGGCCGTCCAGGGAGCTCGGGTCCGGCGCGTCGAACGCGTACGCGACCAGGTAATTCGTCCGGATCACCAACTCACCCTTGGCGTTGACCAGAACCGCCATCGTGCCGGTTGCCCGCGGCGTCACCGGCAACAGCTCGTATCCTCGCGCGATCCGGACCGAGAGCCGCCAGTTACCCGCTTCGTTGTTCGCCCGCTGTGTCCGCATCTCCTCGGCCTGGTGCGGCGCGAGCAGTGCCAGCACCGGCTCCGCGTCGTGGGTCTCGATCACATACCGATTCAGCCGCGACGTCGCGATGAGTCGGCGCACGGCGCCCATCACGGTCGCCACCTGGTCGGCGGAGTAACGACCGATGGCCACCGCGGCCGGCGGCACGATTCCGGTCTCCCCCTCGGCCCAGCTGTCCGCGGGGGTATCGACGAAGGGCCTGGCGAGGTCGACCTTCGCGCTCTCGTCGACCGTGAGCGTCGTATTCGACACCGTGTCGGCGACATTCGCAGCGGGTGGTCGCAGGGCGAGGACGGCAGCGGCGAGCAGGACCACCGCAGCTCCGGCCTGCACGGCCAACGTGGCCCTCCGTCTCGGCCTCGGCGGCGGGGCGGGAAGCGGCTCGGGTGGAAGCGAAGACATGAAGAACCCCCGGGAGATCAGCGAACAGCACGGCCACCACACCCGTGTCGCGAACGAACTCGTTCTCGATGAGCGCACAGCGGTCACGAAGCGCGACGGCGATGGCGAATCCACAACGAATTCATCCACTGTAATCCGTGCCATATGCGCGCGCCCGAGATCGTGAGTTCTGCCAGTGGGCGCGTCGAATCGGTCACTTCGGCACGCGGGCTTCTACCGTCGGGTCCGTGTCAGAAGCCTCCTCCGATAGCGCCGGCCCTTCCTACGACTACGACGTCCTGATCGTCGGGTCGGGGTTCGGCGGCAGCGTCACCGCCCTGCGCCTGGTGGAAAAGGGGTACACCGTCGGCGTCCTCGAGGCCGGTCGCCGGTTCGCGGACGCGGACTTCGCGGCGACCAACTGGGATCTGCGCCGATACCTGTGGGCCCCACGCTTCGGCTGCTACGGGATTCAGCGCATCCACCGCCTGCGCGACTGCTTCATCCTGGCCGGCGCCGGGGTCGGCGGTGGTTCGCTCAACTACGCCAACACCCTCTACAAACCCGGCGAATCGTTCTTCGGCGACCGGCAGTGGGCGGGCATCACCGACTGGGACGCCGAGCTCAGTCCTCATTACGACCAGGCGCGCCGCATGCTCGGCGTCGTGCGCAATCCGCACATGACACCGGCCGACACGATCATCGAGTCGGTGGCGAAGGAGATGGGAGTCGGTGACACCTTCGTGCCGACCCCGGTCGGCGTCTATTTCGGCACTCCGGGCGAGACCGTCGCCGACCCCTACTTCGGCGGTGCTGGACCCGAGCGCACCGGATGTATCGAGTGCGGCGAATGCATGACCGGCTGCCGTCACGGCGCCAAGAACACCCTGGTCAAGAACTATCTCGGGTTGGCGGAGAAAGCCGGGGCCGTGGTCTCGCCGATGACCACCGTGACCGCGATCCGGCCGCAGTCCGACGGCAGCTGGCTGGTCGACACCGAACGCACCGGACGCTGGGTGCGCAAGAACCGCGCCACGCTGTCGGCGCGACGCGTCGTGCTGGCCGCGGGCACCTGGGGCACCCAGCACCTGCTGTTCCGCATGCGAGACGCCGCGATACTCCCCGAGATCTCGCCGCGGCTGGGCGTGCTCACGCGGACCAATTCCGAAGCGATCCTCGGCGCCGGACGCACCGAGGTCGACCCGGCCGTAGACATCACCAAGGGCGTGGCGATCACGTCCTCGTTCCATCCCACGCCGAACACCCATGTCGAGCCCGTGCGCTACGGCAAGGGTTCCAATGCCATGGGATTGCTCAACACCTATCTCGTCGACGGCGATCACCGACTGCCGCGCTGGTCGCGAGTCCTGCTGATCGCCGGGCGCCACCCGGTACAGACCGTGCGACTGCTGCGCACCAATCGGTGGAGCGAGCGCACGCTGGTCCTGCTCGTGATGCAGAGCCTCGACAACTCGATCACCACCTACACCACACGCGGGGTGTTCGGTCGCCGGTTCACCAGCAAACAGGGGTTCGGCGAACCCAATCCGTCCTGGATCCCGCCCGGTCACGAGGCGACACGGCACGTCGCCGCGAAACTCGGCGCCACTCCCGGCAGCACGTGGCCGGATGTGTTCAACGTCCCGATGACAGCGCATTTCATCGGCGGCTGCGTCATCGGCACCGATGCGGGCAACGGCGTCATCGACCCTTACCACCGGGTCTACGGCTACCCCGGTCTCAGCGTCGTCGACGGCTCGGCGATCTCGGCCAACCTCGGTGTCAATCCGTCACTGACGATCGCGGCCCAAGCCGAACGCGCCGCCGCGCTGTGGCCCAACAAGGGCGAATCGGATCCGCGCCCGGCGATGGGCGATCCCTACGAGCGGATCGCCACGGTGGCGCCGAACGCCCCCGTCGTTCCCGCCACCGCGACCGCCGCACTGCGTCTGCCGATCTGGCCGGTCACCGCGACCGTACCGAAGGACCGCTGAACGCGCTGTAGAGAATGCGACGAGATAGCTGGGCGAGACTTTGTGATCTCTCCCGCCTCCTCTGCTTCTCGTGCTGCCACACGGTGATTCGACTACCGTCGCGCACAGCACTTGAGTTGGTTGGAAGGTGGCAGTAAGCGTGGTAAGCACCAAGGCGAAGCTCGACGGGCTGGCTGAGATTCTGGCGATCGCCGCGGAACCAGCAGGTGAAGCCGCCGTAGCCAAGCGAGCGAAGAAGGGCGTTCCGAGCGTTCGCGAGCGGATGAACATGCTGCTCGACCCTGGAACATTCTTCGAAATCGGAGCACTGGCCCGGCAGCCCGGACAGCCTGATGCCCTCTACGGTGACGGACTGGTGACCGGTCGTGGGTTGATCCATGGCCGGACCGTGGTCGTGATCGCTCACGATCCGACCGTGTACGGCGGGTCGGTCGGTATCACGGCGGCGCGTAAGTTCATGCAGGCGCTGAAACTCGCGTTCGACAACGGCTGCCCGGTGGTGACGATCAACGAATCCCCGGGCGCGCGGGTTCAGGATGCGGCCGGTTCGCTCGCCTCGTTCGGCGACATGACCCGGGTTCTGGAGAAGTTGTCGGGCTATGTGCCGCAGGTGTCGATCATGCTCGGCAAATGCGCGGCGGGCTCGGTCTACGGGCCGATCAATACCGACGTGCTCGTGGGCACGAAGGACACCTACATGTTCGTCACCGGGCCTGACGTGATCAAGGCCGTCAACGGTGAGGACATCAGCGCCGAGGCGCTCGGTGGCGCGGAGGTGCAGGCCAGACGTGGCACCCTGCATCACGTCGCGGACAACGAGCAGGAAGCCTTCGACTGGGCCCGCAGTTACCTCAGTTACATGCCGTCGAGCTGCCTCGAACAGCCGCCGCGGGTCAATCCCGGCCTCGAACCCGACATCACCGCCTACGACCTGGAACTCGAGACGATCATCCCGGATTCCGATCGTGCGGGCTACGACATGCACGACGTCCTGTTGCGCCTGTTCGACGATGGTGAATTCCATGAGATCCGAGCGACTTTCGCCCCGAACCTGATCACCGGGTTCGCCAGGGTCGACGGCTATCCGGTCGGCGTGATCGCCAATCAGCCACTGGTCCTCGGCGGGTCCGTCGACGCTGCCTGCTCCGACAAGGGGACCTACTTCATCCGGCTGTGCAACGCCTTCAACATCCCGCTGATCTTCGTCACCGACACCCCCGGCGTGCTGCCCGGCCTCGAGCAGGAAGACGCGGGTGTGATCATCCGGGGCGGCCGGATGCCGCGGGCGATCATCGAGGCGACGGTACCGATCATCAGCCTGGTGGTGCGCAAGTCCTATGGCGGCGCCTACGGAATGATGGGGTGCCGTCAGGTCGGCGCCGACGTCAGCTTCGCCTGGCCGACCGCCCGGATCGCCGTGATCGGCGCCGAAAGTGCCGTCGACCTCGCCGCCAAACGCCAATTGGCCGCTGTCCCCGAGGAACACCGCGCCGCGGCGCGCGATTTCATGATCAACCAGTACAACGAGACCATCGCCACCCCGTGGATCGCCGCCGAGCGCGGCTACATCGACGCGGTGATCGAGCCCTCACGCACCCGCCTCGAGATCCGGCACGCACTGCGCCTGCTGCGCGACAAGCCGCCGGTAAAGCCGGAGTTCAACCCCCGCAAGCACCCGCTCTATCCCATGTGATCAGCCTGCGCGCGAACTGGTTTCGCTCGGGCTTCGATAGAGCTCTGTTGATCCGGATCCACGATGGGCCCGGATCAACAGAGCGGCGCGCAGATGGCACACACCGGAAACGTCATTGAGGTCGAACCCGGTCATCTGGCCGATCCGTTTCAATCGGTAGTCGACGGTGTTCGTGTGAATGAACATCAGGCGCGCGGTCCGCGCACGCTGCATATTCGTGGACATATACACCTCGAGCGTGCGTAATAGTTCAGGATGGGCTTCGAGGGAATCCACGATGGAGCTCAGATAATCGCGTGCGGGCCCCGGTCGGGTCAGTTGATATTCGAAGGCCAACTCGTGCGGGCGATATACCTTGCTCGGACCACCGAACCGATGCACGATTTCGACGAGTTCATGGACTTGCTCGGCGACGTGCGGGATTTCGGACGGCGTCGCCGGCGTCGCCACCGCACGCACCGGCACCTGCGCCGCGGCGGACAGGTGCACGATCAACTCGTCCAATTCCACCTGGGTGAATTCGTGCGCGGGCAACAGGAGTGTGCCGCCGTCCACGCTCAACAACGACAGCACCTTCCCGTCACAGCGATCCGCCAGTTCTGCCTGCACGCGGCGCAATTTGCGTCGAGCGACGACCTTGGCATCGAGGGTGGGATCGAATTCCTCTGCGTGCGGCGGCAGTTCGAGTGCCATCACGTGATAGCGATCGGCGACCTCGATGCCGCACTCCCGCGCCATCGTCGAGGTGTTCTGGCCGCCGAGCAATGCCGAGGTCAGGGTGTGCACCGCCGTGTGGTGCTCGCTGTCCACCGATCGCAGTTCACGAACGTAGGCCACCGAGACCGCCGAGGTGATCATCTTCTGGGCGTCCATCAGCCGCCGAGCCACCCCGACGACGGTGTCGTAGTCGTGGTTGGTGACATTGGTAATGACCAGATCGAAGCCGAGTTTGAAGCCTTCGTGCACCGCGTCGTGGATGGTGTCGATCGGGATTCCCTCGCGCGCCCAGTCGGCGGCGGCGGCCTGCACCCGCTCCACGCGCCCAGGGATATCGCGGCCGTCGAGCATGCTCCTGGTCAGTTCCAGACAGACGCGAGTCACCGTCGTGACGTCTCCGTCGAGCGCTTCGCCGGGCAGCGTGCCACAGGGTACGACATTCTCGATGAAATGCACCACCATCTGGCGGGATATCGTCCGCACATCCTTCAGAGGGTTCGATACCGGCCGCCCCGAAACTGTCAGGAACGGTTCGATGGAAGTTGCGCCAGCCATGATGAATCCTTCCCACCCAGATCACTGGGCAAGCCCCCAAACTACCGTGAACGACAATCGGCCGTCCAAGCTTCGCTTGTGACAAAGCGTAAGAGAACGCTGGATCATTGATGCTTTCCGACAAGAAAGCCCGCAGGCCTGCGGGTCTACTCGGGTGCGGCGGTGGCGGCTTCCGAACGGAGCCGCGCACATCTTCACCCCGTGACCGGTGCCGCCACCGCCGCATGTATCCGTGTTAGCCGGTCACAGACAAAGGCTGACCTCGAGCACCGGAAGCGGAAGAGGGACACACACTTCCACCGAACCCGAGACGGGCGCCGGAGCCGCCGCTGTAGCGGTACCGGCGCCGATCGCACCGGCGGACAATACGATGGCGGCGACGGCGAGCGGACGGGAAATTCTGGAGTTCATACGGTCATCCTCATTTACAGTCTGTGAAACATCCCAGCTTCGGGACATCTCGATCAGATCACGAACGTCACGCCGATCGCTATCACCACGCACAGGTTTTGACGTTCCTATTCCCTTTCCGCGGAATCGTCATGGATTTCCACAACAATTTCCTCCACGAATTACTCGCGTTTCGTAGCGCCGTCAGGTACTGCGTGACCTTCTACCGCGAACAGGACTCGAGATCGGTTGCGGCACTTGGCGCATGAGCCATCTGCACGGGCCGCCACCGGGGAGGTCGATCACCGCGGTCGTGTCGAATCCGAGGCGTTCGTAGAAGGAGAGGTTGTTCGGGTTCGTTGTTTCCAGATGAACGGGGACACCGTCGGCGGCCGCTCGATACATTCCCGCCGCGACCAGGTCCTGTCCGTGTCCGCGTCCGCGCGCTTTCGCGGAGACGCCGAGCGCCAACAGGTGCCAATGCTGCTCCTGCACGCCCGCCGCGTAGGTCGCCTGCGCGCCCGCGCGCGCCTGTGCGGCGTGTGAACCGTAGGTACGCAGCGCTCCGAGCTGTCGACCTACCGTCGCTCGGGGCAGGATATGAAAGGTCGCCAGCCAGACCGCGACGCCGACGATCGCGCCGGTGCCGTCGAGGGCGAGGTCCACCCCATCGCTGCAATCGCGGGAATCGTCGAGCGAGGATCGAAACGACCGGGCAAGCCTGATCCTGCGGGTGGATTCCTTGGGGTGCAGCCACAGGGTCGCCGGGTCGTCCGCCAAGGCCGCGGCCAACAGTTCGGCGGCGACGCCGAAGTCCTTCCTGTTGCCGGGGCGAATCCGCCGAGTATTCCCGTGTACCGCATCTCCCACGGGCGGAATGATAATGGCGAGTCGTCCATCGGGCCGCCCGAGCTGGACAATCAGACCGGGACGGCTCGACCCCGCAGGTAGGCGATGACGCTGTCGGCGCCTGAGTCATCGGAGTCGGCGACGGATGATCGGAACCGGTCCACCGCGTCATCGAGTCGCGGTCCCGGGCCGTGATCGGCGAGCAGAACGACGATCGCCTCCAGGGCGGCGGGTTGCGGATTCGGTTCCGCCAATAGTTCATCGAGGTAGGCGTCCGGCTCGAGCAGGCGCAGTGCCCGGCGCGCGTAGGAATGGACGCGCACCGGCAAGTCGGCGCGAATGGCGTCGACGTCGGCTTGTAGCGCGGGGCGCGACCGATGGGCCGGATCGACCCGCAGCGACCACAACTCGGTCAGCTCCTCGCCCATTCCACGATCGTCGATCAGTGCGGGCCCGGTCGCTTGTTCGAGCGCGGTCGGTGGGAGTCCTCGCACGGTGTCGCGCCAGTTGCAGTATTCCCACCAGGCAGTCGGCGTCGCGCCGAGTTCCAGGCCGAATCCGATCGCCTGCTGACCGTCTGTCCAGGTCCGCTGGGTGCGGGTGCGGCGGATCGTTGCGACACCGTCGGCGGTGATCTGCGTCCAGGCGGCTTCCGTTCCGTGAAAGCCATATGGCCGCAACAGCTTTCCCGCCTCGCGTGTCAGGCGGCGTAGCGCAGAGTCCGGTCCGTCCATGTGAGCAGAATAGAGGTGCGCACCGACAAGTTCGGTTCACCGACGCTCAGCGCCCGCTGCGGCCGCATGTCGCGGCGGCGGGATCAACGCTCGACCGCGACGGCGGTTCGGACTAGGAATCCACGACGCGCGTGCCCGTCGTCGCGGCGAGCACCGCGGCGGTGAACTGCTCGGGCGACTCGACCATCACCAGGTGACCCGCACCGTCGACAACGATCGACCGCGACGGTTTCAACGTGCTGTTCAGCGTGGCGCCGGCTCGCGCGCACAGCACTCGATTACGACTGCCCCAGATCGTGGTGACGGGCGGAAAGCCGGCCGGCGGCACGAAGCTGTCCAGTTCGCCGAGCAGCGGAATCTCGCGAGAGATCGCGGCGGTAACCATCAGCCGACGGGGTTCGGTCCAGCTCTCGCGCAGATGCGCGACGACCTCGGCCGGGGCGTTCTCCGAACCGAGTTGTTCTGCCACGAGCAGCCCGGCCACCGGGCCGGGAATGCGGACTCGCGCCAGCACCGAGTCGATGTGCAGCCGTCGACCGAGCGCTGCCGCCCATGCCGTGCGGGTCGGTCGCAAGGTGGCCGGGGTGAGCGGGCTGCTGAGCACCAGCGACCGCACCCGGTCGGGACTGCGCCGCGTATAGAGCAGCGACAGCGCGCTGCCGAAGCAGTGGCCGACCAGCGTCACATCGCGCAGATCCTGCTCCTCGAGGAACGCGGTGACCATAGCCAGATAGTTCTCGACCGTGTACCCGTTGTCGGGGGCGTCCGAGTCGCCGTAGCCGATGAGGTCGATGGCGAAGACCCGATGGTTGTGCTTCAGTGCGTCGAATTGCGCACGCCAGATGTGACGGTCTCCGCCGAGGTTGTGCAGGAAGACGATCGGCGGCCCCGCACCCGCCTCGTCATAGGCGATCAAGGTCCCGCGAAAGTCGAAATGCCGCATCCCGGGGCTTCCTTCCAGTGGCAGCCACGTGACCACGTCGTCGTGGTCAATCCACGGTAGCGCCGACACCCTCGCCCGCAGGGCGAAACTCCCGCTTCGCCTCGCCAGAACACCACACCACCAGCACGATGATCAGCGCGAAAGCAGCCAGCGCTGTCCCGGTACGCAGGAAATGGAAGAAGTCCCATCGCTCGAGGACGACGGCGTAGTCGGCGGGCGCTCCGTCGACGGCCCAGGCATTGATCTTGTGGTTGATCGGCACGTTGCCGAGCCGGGTGATGAGGAACGACCCGACCACCAGCACTGTGGCCGCCGCGGCGAGCACCCGGTCCCTGCCGGTCTGCACGATGGCCAGAGCGAGGCAGCTCAGCGCGGCGGCGGCCATCGTGAGCTGCATGCTGATGCTGTTGTTCTGCATGAGTTCGGTGTGGAATTCCAGGCGCATCTGTAGCGGGACCCGATGAAAAGTCGGGACCAGATTCGCGGCGCCGTAGCCGAACGCACCGGCGAGAAGGCCGGTGGTGAGCAGGGCGAGCGCGCGTATCGGAGCGTGGTTCATGAGGTGGGTGTCAGATCAATCAAGACAGAACTCGTTGCCTTCGGGATCGGTCATCACGATCCACCCCGCACTCATCGGCGGCTCGGGTTCGAAGCGCTCGACCCGCTTGCCGCCCAGCGCGACCAGCCGCTCGCACTCGGTTTCCAACGCCGCCATCCGCTCGTCGCCCTGCAACCCGGGCGCCGCCCGAACATCGAGATGAACCCGATTCTTCGCGACCTTGCCCTCCGGCACCTGCTGGAAGAACACCCGAGGACCATGCCCCTCCGGATCCTCGATGGCCGACTTCGAGTTCCGCTCTTCGGCCGGAACACCGATCCGCGCGAGAAACTGGTCCCACACGACCAGCGGGTCGACCCCGGCAGGCACCTCGACTCCCGGCGGTCCCGGATGCACATAACCCAGCGCGTCGCGCCAGAAGGTCGACAGCGCGGCCGGGTCGTGCGCGTCGAAGGTGATCTGAATATGGCGGCTCATCATGACTCCGTTCATGGCAGCTGAACACACGGGTGGCAGACCTTTTCGTCACCGTATGCCAGGGGTCCGACAATCTGCCGCGGTGGTTGCCGGGGACGGTGATTCGCCCAGTCCGAATCTGTCGTGGACGGTCTTCATCCACGTCGGAGCCCACCAGCAGTCGTCGCCGAGCAACTTCATCGTCGCGGGGACGAGGAGCATGCGCAGCACGGTGGCGTCGATGATGAGCGCGGCGATCATGCCGTAGGCGACGTATTGCATCAGGACCAGGTCCGAGAACGCGAAGGCGCCGGTGACCACGAGCAGGATCAAGGCGGCGGCGGTGATGATGCGACCGGTGTGCGCGGTGCCGATGCGGACCGCCTCGGTGGTGGTGGCGCCCTGGGCCCGCGCTTCGACCATGCGCGAGAGCAGGAAGACCTCGTAGTCGGTGGACAAGCCGTAGATGATCGCGATGATCATCACCAGCATGTTGGCCTGAATAGGTTGCGGGGTGAAGTTCAGCGGGCCCGCGCCGTGGCCGTCGATGAAGATCCAGGTGAGGATGCCCAGCGTCGAGCCGAGGCCGAGAGCGCTCATGAGGGCGGCCTTGATCGGCAAAATCAGCGAACCGAAGGTCAAGAACATCAGCAGCGTGGTGACGAGCAGAACGAGAGCGATCATCCACGGCATGCGCTCGAGCAACGCGTCGAGGCTGTCCTTCTGGATGGCGGGGACGCCACCCACGAGCATCCGCACTCCGTCGGGCAGTTCGATGCCGCGGAGATAGTCGATGGTGGCGTCGGCGGAATCGGAGTCCGCGAGTGTCGTTGTGGTGCGGTACACATCCGACTGCACCGGCGACCGCGACGGCAGCTCGAACTTCGTCGCCAGACCGGGCGCCTGGTTGGCCAGTTTCAGGGCGGCGCCGATCGCGACGGTGTCGCCGGAAACGAAGATCAGGTCGATCGGATCGGATCTGCGGCCCGGGAAGGTCGCGTCGATCTGCTCCTGTGCGACGCGAGTGCTGTTGTCCGGCGGCAGATATCGTTCGCTGAAGCCACCGAAGGCCAGGTTGCGGGCAGGCAGGATCAACAGCACCAACACCACGCACAGCACGCCCGCGACCTTCACCGGGTGCTTCATCACCCACTGTGTGCTGCGGCCCCAGAACCCGTTCTCCACCTCGTGCGCGGACTTCGTTCTCCGGAGCCGCCTACTTCCCCACATGTCCACGCGGGCGCCGAGAATCGCGAGCATCGCGGGCAGCAAGGTGATCGCGGTGAGCGCGGCCAGCGACACGGTCGCGATGGCCCCATAGGCGATGGATTTCAGGAACCCCTGCGGGAACAGCAGCATGCCTCCCGCACTGGCGATGATCATCGTCGCGGAGAACACCACGGTGCGCCCCGCCGTCGTCATCGTGCGCCGTACCGCCGCCGCGGCGTCGTGGCCCTCGGCGAGTTCTTCGCGGAAGCGACTCACGATGAACAGCCCGTAGTCGATGGCCAAGCCGGCACCGATCATCGAAACAACCGGCGCGACAAAGGAGTTCACCTCGGTGACGTAGGTGAAGGTGCGCACGATTCCGCTCGCGCCCAGCATCGTCAGCCCGCCGACGATCAACGGCAGCGCGGCGGCGACCACACCGCCGAAGATGAAGAACAGCAGCAGCGCGACCACCGGGAACGCGAGGAATTCCATCCGGCGGATGTCGTCGGCCAGGGTGTCGTTGAGTGTTCCCGCCACCGGTTGCAGCCCGCCCACTTGCACATCGACACCGGGAATCGCGAAGGCGTCCTTCACCTTTCTGGTGTTGCGCAACATCTCGGTATCGTTGTCGCCGACGATGGCGACGGCGGCCACCGCGCGGGTGCGATCCGAGGTGGCGAACAGGGAACCGCTCGCCCGACCCGTTTCCGTCTGCCAGTAGGCCCCGTTGACGCCGGCTATCACCCCGGGGTACGCACGCGGCAAGCTGTTGAGGTTGTCGACGATCTTGCGGCTGAACTCGGGATCGTCGACGGTCTTGCCGGGCGGTGCGGTGTAGAGCACGACCACATCGAGGTCGTGATTGCGACCGAACGCATTGTCCGCCAAGCGCCCCGCCAGCGCGGATTCCGAGCCGGGATCGTCCATGCCACCGGAGCTCAGCTCATCGTGCAGCCCCAGCCCGTACCCACCGAGCGCGAGCAGTGCGGCCACCACCACGCCGAGTACGCCGAACCGGAACCGATAGACCACATCGCCCCAGCGCGTGAACACTAGCTCGTCGTCCGTTCGTCGGCTCCGAGTGCAATCTTCAAGAGGCCGCATCCTTTCAGGTGGTCCGCCCGATGTGCCTCCCACCAAAAGTACCGCCTCTTCGCGACTTTCCGCCGAGCGATTCATACTTCTTCGACGATCTCGCCGACACACTCCCCCGCGACAAGGAGCAGCCATGACCGAACGCACTGTGACCGCGAATATCGGCCTCACCCTCGACGGACGCTACAACGGCCCCGGCGGCCCCACCGACATGCAGGCGATCGTCCGCTACGCCACCACCGATGTCGCCCGCGATCACCTCACCCGCATCTGGGAGGGCGCGACGACGGCGCTGCTCGGCCGGGTCAATGCCGAAGGCTTTCTGGGGTTCTGGCCGACGGTCGCCGCCGACGAGAACGCCGACCCGCGCGACCGCGCCTACGCGAAGTGGCTGGTCGACACCGAGAAGGTGGTCCTGTCGACCACGCTCACCGAGGCCCCGTGGGAGCGCACCCGCATCGCGAACGCACCGACCGCCGACGTCGTCACCGCGCTCAAAGCCACCGGAACGGGTGACATTCTCGTCAACAGCAGCCCGACCGTGATCAAGGATCTGCTCGCGGCGGACCTGATCGACCGACTGCACCTACTGCTGTGCCCCGAGATCGCCGGCGACGGACAGCGACTGTTCGACGACGGGCTGCCCGGCTCACGGTGGACGCTCACCCGTCACGAGGCCGGCGAACTGGGCGAGCTGGCCCTGACCTACGACCGCGCGCGCTGATCGACACCGACTTCGTGCAGCGCGGTGACCAGGAAGTCGTTGACCGCGTCGGTTCGCTCGAGGTGCACGAGATGGCCCGCACCCGGAAGTTCCACTACCGCACGGAGATCGGCGACATTCGCCCGGAGGGTGGCAAGCGGGTCGCGACCACTGAAGCCCTCCATGTCGGGGTCGTTCTCGCCGTAGAGGAAGTAGGTCGGCACCTCGATCCGGGCATCGGCGAACGGCTCGGCGAGTTCCCAGTTGCGGTCCAGATTGCGGTACCAGTTCAATCCCCCGGTGAAGCCCGTCCGCTCGAAATCCGTGGCGATGGTGTCGAATTCACTGTCACTGAGCCAGGTCCACGGCAGTGCGGGCGCCTGGGGCAGCACATCCAGATAACCGAGCCCCGGCGGGTTCTTCCAGGTGTCGAGATAGTGGTAGTCCCCGGAGAGGGAGAAGTAGACGCGGGACAGGAATTCCCTCGGTCGCGCGGCGAGTTCGACATCGGCGACGCCGGGCTCCTGGAAGTAGGACAGGTGCAGGAAGTGGCGCTGGGCGGCCTTTGTCCAGAAGGCCGACGGTGGACGCGGCGGGCGCGGCGAGTACGGATTGTTCAGCACCACCAGGGCTTCGACGCGTTCGGGAGCGCGCAGCGACAGCTCCCACACCAGTTGGGCACCGAAATCGAGGCCGACGAACACAGCCTTCTCGGCGCCGATGTCGTCGAGCAGCGCCAGGAGGTCACCGATCACGGCCTCGTTGGTGTAGGCGGCGACGTCAGCGGGCGCCTCGGTTCGACCGTAGCCGCGAAGGTCGGGCGCGATGGCTCGGAATCCCGCCTCGGCCACAGCCGCTATCTGCCGGTGCCAGATGAACCCCGTGTGCGGAAATCCATGACAGAACACCACCGGGTAGCCCTGCCCCTGCTCGGTGACATGCATCCTGATTTCGCCTGTGTCGAGAAATCTCTGCTCCACTACCGCCTCCAATTTCTAGAACGTGTTCTGATTTGACGGTAGTGTCCTGAGGTCATGAGCGGAACACCCAAGATTCTGGCCGGGCGCGTCGCGGTCGTCACCGGGGCAAGTCGTGGCATCGGTAAAGGCATCGCCCTCGAGTTGGGCGCGGCCGGGGCGACCGTGTACGTCACCGGACGCACCACCGAGCCCGGGAAGCTGCCCGGCACCGTAGGGGAGACCGCCGCGATGGTCACCGAGCTCGGCGGACACGGCGTCGTGGCAGTCTGCGATCATCGCGACGACGACGCGGTCGAGAAGCTCTTCACCCGGATCCGCGAGGAGCAGGGGCGCCTCGATGTGCTGGTCAACAATGTCTACAACTCCCCCGCCGCCGCGCGCTGGCTGGGCCGCAAGTTCTGGGACGTGCCGCCGAAGGCGTGGGACGAGACCTTCGTCATCGGCGTGCGATCGCACTATGTGGCCAGTGTTTTCGCCGCACCGCTGCTGATCGAGTCCGCGGGCCTCATCGTCAACGTCTCCTCCCCCGGCGCCCGGCGGTACATGCACAATGCCGTTTACGGCGTCGGCAAGACCGCCCTGGATCGCCTCACCGCCGACCTCGCGCACGACCTGGCAGGCACCGGCGCAACCGCGGTCTCGATCTGGCCCGGGATCGTGAATACCGAACTGCTGCAAATGGTTCCGGCTGATGAGAACGGCCGTCGCCAGGTCACCCTGCCCGGCGAAGGCACCTTCGATCTCGACACCGCCGAGTCCCCACGCTTCCCCGGGCGCGCCGTGGTAGCGCTGGCCGCCGACCCCGGCCGGTCGACGCGCACCGGGAAATCCTGGAAAGTCGCCGATCTCGCCGAGGACTACGGGTTCACCGACGTCGACGGACGCATCCCTCGCGCCGACTGACCACTCCTCGGCGGATTCTTCGGCGACGTCCGAACACGGTCGACGAACCGAGCGAATAACCCGCGCCGCGGTCAACTAAGATCAGCGACGGTAATTCTCGGCACCCGAACGAACAGGACTCCCATGGCGCGCAAAGTCGTTGTCACACTTGTCGATGATTTCGATGGCACGTCCGCTGCCGATGCGACTGTCACATTCGGAATCGATGGGGCAGCCTACGAAATCGACCTGTCCGATGCCAACGCGGCAGAGTTGCGTGAGGTGTTCGAACAGTGGGTTCCGTACGCGCGTCGCACCGGTCGGGCCAAAGCAGGCGCCGCACGTCGCCTCGGCTCGGCACCGGCAGCCGAATCCACCCGTCGCAACGATCTGACCGAGATCCGGGCGTGGGCTTCGCAGAACGGGCACACCGTGTCCAGCCGCGGCAGGATCTCGGCGGAAGTCATCTCGGCCTATGAGCAGGCTTCGGCGTAAAGCTTCGGTTCGTCGACAGCACGGCGCGCATTCCCTCCGCGCGCCGTGCTGTTGTCGTCTAGTTGGGCAGCGGAATATCAGCCTTGAATCGCTCACCCGGCGCAAGACCGCGCAGCACCGCACTGGTCCAGGCCACCGCGGGCGGCCAGCCCGCGACGGCGTTGACGACGTGTTCGGGCAGCGGCATCGTGTAGAACCGCAGGTCCGCGCCGCGGTTCCAGTAGTCGTTCACCGTCGGCAGGACCGCCGACGTCGGGATCAGCTCGTCCCAGATTCCGTGCCACCAGAAGATCGGGATGTCCGGAATATGGTGCCCCAGACTCTGATCCGCGAGCACCTCCATCACACCCGGCGCCGTTTCCAGTGACTTCCCCGGCTGGAAATAAGCACTGATCGGCCGGTACGCGCCCGCCGCGGCGATCGTGTAAACGCAGCGACTCCGCATATCCGCCACAATCGGCTGACCTTCGGGGGTCAGCAATTCCTTGGCGTCGAACTGGTCGGGAAATTCCCGCGACAACGCGGCGAAGCCGAGCCACATCGTGAAATTACTGGCGCCGGTGAGGCCCGGCTGCTGGGCGATCGCGTAACGGGCCTGAGCGCGGAGGTCGGCGGGGAATCCGCCCACCGCGGTGCCGAGCAACCGCACATCGGGGGCATAACTCTCGCGAAGTTCGGCCGCGCGGATCGAACCAGAGCCGCCGCCGGAGTACCCGTAGAGCGCGATCCCGGAGTCGGTCAGGCCCAACGCCGAGTTCTTCATGGCGCGCAGACTGTCGAGCACCATTTTGCCTTCGTCATAGGTGTTGAAGGTATTGAACTTGCCGTCGAAGTCGGCGACGTTGATCGCGAATCCCTGCGCGAGCCAATAGATCGCCAGCGCGGCCTCTTTCATCGTGCCCGTCTGCAACGTGTACGACGGGTTGCACGACGAATCGGTCGCGTCGATGGCCTCCTGGAACGACACCACCGGTCGCGAACTGCCCGACCACGGGATGCCGGGGACGATCACCGAGGTCGCGGTCGCGATCGGGTTGTCGTGCACGTCGTTGCTTCGGAACAGCAGTTGTTCGGTGTGCACCGGGAAGGGCAGGCCGAGCAGACGCGTCTGCACCGTTCGGGAGCGAATGATCTGTCCGGGCGCATAGGAATTCAGGTCCGCCGGGTCGTCGTACCAGGGATCTTCCGCGGGCACCGGGATCGGCAGCATGTCGTAGAGCTGGGGTTCGGCGGGCAGCTGTGGGAGCTGGTTCTGGTCCGGCGGGAATCTCGGATACGGGTCGCCGGTGGCGTTGCCCGCGCTCGACACCGCCAGACATACCGCCGCCAGCGGCACTGCCGCCCATCTCGTTCTGAACATTCGTCCCCGCTTCGGTCGACCGCGTCCACCCCGGCGACTCGAGTGGATGGTGGCTGCCGCGCTGCGCTGCATGGCGTCTCCTCTGGTAGGTGACGCTGATTACAGCACGAGCGCTTGTTTCTAACAAGAGTTCTTGTTCATAACGCCCGACCTGTGCCGTTGACAAAGGATCCGCCGCGGCCACACTCTCTTCTCACACGCAGATACTTCTTTCGCCATCGCCACCAGCCGCGGCGACCGATACGACAAGAACAAGCCCGCCGAGCTGTCGAAAACCCAGACCTACATCCTGGTCCGCGAACCCGACGGCCAGTGGCGGATCGCCGCCTTCCACAACAAGCCGGCGGCCGAACGATGAACGCGAATCATCCTGCGCGAGTAGACAACAGGAAAGGGGATAACGGCTCGCGGTAGAGTGCGCGGGGTAATTCGCAGGGGTGTAGCTGGATTCGGGGGATACCGTGAACGAAATCTTGGCCTTGATCGGGGTGGGTGGGCTGATCCCGACGGTGATCGCGGCGGTGTCGGCGTGGTTCTCGACGACATTCAGTCGCCGAATCAACAAGCGGGCGATCGAAACCACCATGACCGCCGACGCCGTTCCTCCCGTGGTCTCGATACCGACCGAACCGGCGGATCAGGACACCGACCACACCCAGACGCCGCGACCTCGAACCGAGGAATACCTCCGGCAGGTGCGCAGCGCGATGGCGCAGAGCACGGCGTTCTTCTGGGCGTACATGATCAGCGGCTGCTGTGGAGTCGTGGTCGTTCTCGCCGCGGCGTCGATGGTGGCGTTCGGCAATCGAGACGCCGCCGCCGCGACCTCGATCATGGGTGCGGTGCCGGTCGGGATCACCGCGCTGTTCTACAAGCGTTCCACCGACCTCGATAAAATCGTGGGCGAGAACCTCGCACGCCTGGGCAAAGCCGACGAGATCGCGGAAGCCAACCGCGCCGCGCACGATGTGGTGTCGCGAATGGGGGTCGGCGCCGATCAGGACCGGCTACTGGCCATGATCGGGGTGCGGCAACTCTTTCCGTCCGCCACGCCCGCGGAAGTCGCTGAACTCCTACGGACCGTGCCGGTCGAATCCGGACACCGAGTCGCCGCGGTACGACCGCAGGGGTGACTGGCAGTACCTGGAACAGCAGTCACTTCCACGCGCGACACCCACGGTGTCGAATGGTGTGAACAGCGCGTGTCGCCGACACCCGACTCGGCGGCGCGGTCATGCTCGCAGTGGCCGTCGTCGCGACAGCCACGCTGACCGCTCCCACCGAACTCGCGAAAGGACCGCAAGCATGCAGCACGTCACGTTGAACAACGGTGTCGAGATGCCGATCCTGGGCTACGGCGTCTACCAGATCCCCGCCGACGAGGTCGAGAAGACCGTCAGCGACGCCCTGGCCACCGGATATCGGCTGATCGACACCGCGTCGGCCTACCAGAACGAGGAAGGCGTCGGACGCGCGATCGCCGCTGCGAGCATCCCCCGAGAGCAGCTGTTCGTGACGACCAAATTGTGGGTGCAGGACTCCGGCGAGGACAACACGACGCGCGCCTTCGAGAATTCCCTGCGCCGCCTCGGCCTCGACTATCTGGACCTGTACCTGATCCACCAGCCCTACGGCGACTACTACGCCGAGTGGCGTGCCATGGAAGCGCTGCACAAGCAAGGCCTGATCCGCGCGATCGGCGTCGCCAACTTCTACCCGGACCGCCTGGTCGACCTGATCGACCACAACGAGATCACTCCGGCGGTGAACCAGATCGAAACCAACCCGTTCTTCCAGCGCCGCGACGACCAGGCACTGATGAGCGAACTGGGTGTGCAGATCGAGTCGTGGGGGCCGTTCGCCGAGGGCAAGAACAACCTGTTCACCAATCCGACCCTGGTGTCGATCGCCGAAGCTCATGACAAGTCGGTCGCCCAGGTCGTGTTGCGCTGGCTCACCGAACGAGGCGTCGTCGCCATACCCAAATCTGTTCGCGCGCAACGCATGGCGGAGAACTTCGACTGCCTCGATTTCACCCTCACCGATGACGAGATGCAGCAGATCGCCGACCTCGACACCGGCAAGTCACTGTTCTTCGATCACCGCGACCCGACGATGACCCACAACCTCGGCACCCACCGCATCGACTGATCACCGCCGCGCGCATGAACACCGAGGTCGTCGCCGAGGAAGTTCAGTTGCCGTATTGCGCTGTCTCCGGGTGCTCGATCAAGAGCGCGTGCGCGACCTCGTCGGCGACCGGGCGGTGCCGGATTCCCTTGGGCACCACGAATAATTCGCCCGGATGCAGGATGATGGGGGCGCGGTCTTCCAGTTCGATCCGGAAGGTGCCGTCCCAGCAGAGGAAGAGTTCGTCTTCGTCGTGGTGGTGCCAGGGGAATTCGCCCGACAGTTGGGCGACGCGGACGACGGTGTCGTTGACCATGGCCAGCTCCTGCTGTTGAAAGGGGCCGGGCAGGGCGGCGATGGCCGCGGGGATCGATACCGAACCGGTAGTGCTCGAGGCTGTCATGGTGATCATCGTCGAGCTGCTCGGGGCGACGATCCAGCGCCAATCGGCCATAATTGGTTTGGCTATGGATCCAATTACTGTGATAGATCGGCTCGGTCGCTGGTCGGCGGGGCGCGGCCCGCTGTATGCGCTGCTCGCGGCGGGGTTACGCGGGCTGATCGAGGACGGCGAACTCCCTCCTGGCGCGCTGCTGCCGCCGGATCGCAAGCTGGCTGTGGCATTGTCGGTCGGGCGGAGCACCGTGGTGGCGGCCTATGACCTGCTGCACGACGAAGGGCGAATCGTTCGACGACAAGGCAGTGGCACCCGTGTCGCGGGATCGCCACAGGTCGATCCGCCGGAAACTACCAGTGAGCCGATGTTCCTCGACCTGCTCGAGCCGCGGTCCGACGTGATCTCGCTGGCGTGCGCGGCACCGGATCGACCTCCCCACGCAGTGGCCGAGTCCTATGCGGCGATGCTGCCCGCCTTGGCCGCCACGACCGACGACATCGGCTACTACCCGTCCGGCCATCCGGCGCTTCGGGAGGCCGTCGCCGAGTATTACCGTGGGCGGGGTCTACCGACCGAGGCCGGGCAGATCCTCGTCACCACCGGTGGGCAACAGGCGCTTTCGCTCCTCGCACGCGCCTTCCTCCGGCCTGGTGATCGCGTTCTCGTGGAGGCTCCGACCTATCCCGGCGCGCTGGAAGCCTTTCGCGCGGAAGCGGCGGTCGTGTGCGGTCTGCCGCCGGGGTTGGACGGTTTCGCGGGAGCGATCCGCGACCAGCGCCCCACTCTCGCCTACGTGATCCCCACGTTCCAGAACCCGACAGGCTCGGTGCTGTCCACGCTCACACGGCGCAGACTCGCGGAAATATCAGCAGCAGAAGGAATTCCGCTCATCGATGACGAAGTCCTGGCCGAGCTCGGCTTCCCCGGCCACGAGACTCCGCGACCACTCGCCGCGTTCGCGGACACCGTGATCACCATCGGTTCGCTGAGTAAAAGCGTCTGGGGCGGACTGCGAGTCGGCTGGATCCGCGCGGCATCCCCTGTCGTCACCAAGCTCGCCAGGCTTCGCGCGGTACACGACCTCGGCGGCAACCTTCCCGCCCAGCTGGCCGCGGCCGAGCTGGTCCCCCGCCTCGACGACCTGCTGCGCGCGCAAGCCACCGAGCGCCGACTTCGCCACAACCATCTCCGCGCGGAACTAGCCCGCCGAATCCCCGAATGGGAGGTACCGCCGGTCGATGGCGGACAGACCCTCTGGATCCGATTGCCACATGGCGACGGCGTTTCCTTCGCACAAGCCGCACTGCGCCACCATGTTTCGATCCTCGCGGGCAGCGGCCTGGATCCGACCGGCGGGAGCGAGCGCTACCTGCGGCTTCATTTCCTCCATCCGCTGGAAACCCTCACGGCGGCAGTCGACCGTCTCGCCGAAGCCTGGCGCACCTACCGCCCACCGAACAGACCCACTGTCACGACACCACCCCTGGCGATGTGACGTCTCGCCTCGGTGATCGGCACGGGTTGACCCTGACGCTGCGTCAGGGTTGCACCCTTGTCGCATGACGAACAACAACACGTCCACGACCCGGCTTGCCCCGCCGGTCGGCGGATTCGAGGAGATCGACGGCACGCTCGTCTTCGCGCACCGGTCGGGCAGCGGCGGACCGGCCGTGGTGTTCCTGCCCGGCGCGAGCGCGGTCGGTCTGGACTATTTCGTTGTGCAGCAACAGGTTTCCCAGTTCACCACTGCTGTCGTCTACGACCGCGCCGGCACCGGCTACAGTGATCCGCTACCGTTGCCTCGTACCGCCGAAGCGGTCGCCACGGAACTGCATCAGCTGCTGCGCGCCCACAACATCGCCGCCCCTTATGTTCTCGCGGCGCACTCCCTCGGCTGCCTCTACGCGCACCGGTTCGCTCAGCTGTACCCACAGGACGTGGCCGGACTGGTCTGGATGGACGGCCTGCATCGCGACTGGGACGAGTTCATGCCGCAGGCGATGCACCTGGCGGCAGCCGCGGCGCCGGCGCCCGATCTCGACCAGGTCGAACAGATGCGCACCGCCCTGCGCGAGCTGCGCGGCGAGTTGCTCGCGGACTACCCCGAGCACGTGCGGCAGCCGCTGATCGACGCCAAGTCGAGTGCCGAATGGATCCGTGCGGGCTTCGCCGAGCGCAGCGGATTGACCGAAGTGGCGACCGAACTGCACGCCGGGCCGAACCTTCCTGATGTCCCCCTGGTAGCGCTGAGCGTGATGGGCGCCGACCCCAGCCAGCCCGCTGAGGCGCTGGCCGAGATCCACGACGGCAGGCGACGAATGGACGCGGCCTTGGTGAGCGGAGTTTCGCGAGGAGAGCAGCGCATCATCACCGACACCGTGCACCACCGGCTCTGCTTCGACCGCCCCGATGCCGTGGTCGAGGCGATCCGCGATGTCGTCGACCAGGTGGCAGGCCCCTAGAATCGGCGCGGTGCTCACCATCGGCCAACTCGCGGCGACTGCCGACGTGACCGTGCGCACCGTGCGCCATTACCACCAGGTCGGGCTGTTGCCCGAGCCAGAGCGCGACGCCTCCGGCTACCGCCGTTATCCCGCGCAGGCGGCGGTGGATCTCATCCGGATCAGAACCCTCGCCGACGCCGGCGTCCCCCTGTCCAGGATCGACGCGCTGCTGCACGCGCAACCGACCGAATTCGCTTCCGCCATCAGCGATATCGACGCGGCGTTGCA
The DNA here is from genome assembly GCF_036142455.1 of Nocardia salmonicida. Lineage (NCBI taxonomy): Bacteria > Bacillati > Actinomycetota > Actinomycetes > Mycobacteriales > Nocardiaceae > Nocardia > Nocardia salmonicida. Next base: position 1,190,233 of record NZ_CP108014.1, on the reverse strand, counting down.
GCGCAAGATCGATCAGCTCGCCGAGTACCGCCACCGGATCGCCGAACTGGCCGGCGGCGAAAGCCTCTTCCTCCCCACCGAAGTGGTCGCCATCCTGAACCGGATGCGCGGTCTCGGCATCAGCGAACAACGAGTGCGACTGGAGCGCGACTCCTGGATCCTGCTGCAAGCGTTGGACGCCGACGCCCTCCCCCAGCGAATCCGCGAGAAGAACGCCGAATTCGACGACCCCGAAACCACCCGCCTCTACCTCGCAGTCGACGAATCGGTCGACTGGAACCCCCACGATCCACGCCTCGACCAACTCATCGACGACCTGGACACCTGGCAGATCCGACACCAACGCCCCACCACCCGATCCACCGAACTCGTAGCCTCCCGAATCTCGGAGTCCTCCCCCGCCTGGCAACGCATCGTCAACGCCCTCACCCACCGAACCCAACAGCGAGCCACCGAGAGCTGACCCCGGCCAGTCGGTGGCCTGGCGCGGAGTGCGCTCGATCAGCTCGAACCGGGTCGTGCCGAGGTTCGTGGACGGCCCGGAACGTAGTGCGAGCTCAGTAGCGCGATCGCGAGGAAACATGCGACTGTCAGGGTGCTCCCGATGCGTACGCCGAGAATGGGATTCGGAAGCACCAGACATGCGCCCAGCAGCGCGATCCCGATCGCCATTCCGATTTGACGGGAGGTGTTCAGGACTCCCGACGCCAAGCCTGCATAGCGTGGGTCCGCGGCTGCCATCGCTGCCCCGTTGCAGCTGGGCCCGAACAATCCGCACCCGAGTCCGACCACTGCGGAGCCGACCAACAGTACGGGCCAACTCGTCGGATCCCCCACCGCCGAACACACGACGGCACCGGCCACTGCAATCAGCGACCCGGTGACCAGTAGCCACCTCATCCCACGGCCCGACCACAAGCGATTGAGCACCAGCGTCGCGAAAGTCCACAGCATCGCGAACGGCAGGAAGAACAAGCCCGTAGTCCTGGCGTCGTAGCCCCACTGGCTCTGCAAGAAGATGGCCAGCATGAATTGCAGTCCGTAGGCACCGAATTGGAAAGCGAATCCGTTCGCTATCGAAGCTGCGAACGACTTGTTCCGGAAGATCGCCAACGGCAGGACCGGGGACGGCACTCGTGATTCCGCCCAGGCGAATCCCAGTAGGGCGAGCACGGATGCGACGAGCAGTAGCAGCGTCAACGGCGAAGACCAACCACGGTCGCCACCTTTGATCAATCCGCCGATGAGCGCACCCAACCCCGCGATGGCCAGCAGTTGACCTACCCAGTCGAAGGATTCGTCGCCACGGCGCGTGGTCTCGGCGATGTGGCGCCATGTCAGCCACAGCGCCGACGCACCGATCGGCACATTGATGAAGAAGATGGCCCGCCAACCCAGCGACTCGGTGAGCAGCCCACCTCCGATGGGCCCGGCGACCAACGCTATACCGCCGGTCGCGCCCCACACCGTTATCGCGCGCGCCCGCCTCGTCGCATCCGGGTACGTCCGGGCGATGATCGCGAGCGTGGTGGGCAGTACTCCTGCCGCGAAGATCCCCTGAACGGATCGGGCGACGAGCAACATCGGCAGGCTGGTGCTCACGGCACAGACCAGCGAGGCGACAGTGAATCCGCCGAGCGCCCAAACGAACACCCGTCGGGCACCGAGACGATCGGCCAGCGTTCCCGCGCTGAGCAGTAACGCTGCCAGCGCGATCGTGTAGACGTTCACCAACCACTGCATAGCCGCCATCGACCCGCCCGCCTCGGTTCGAATCGAGGGCAACGCGATGTTCAGTGCGCTGCCGTCTACCAGGATCATGAAGAATCCCAGGCAGATTGCCGTCAGGGCCGCGCTTTCATTCGGCGTCCGCCTTCGGCTGCTGTCCGGTTGTTCGGAGACGCCGACCGGCCTGCGTGCCCCTCCGAGCTCGATGACTCCATGACCACCCCTCCACAGATCCTGTACCTATGAGTACAGATCGATACTGTACATACCAGTAGGTACAGTTGCCGTATGACGACGGCCGACCGCTTGATCGAAAGCATGCAAACTCTGCTGTGGGAGCGCGGTTACTCAGGGACGAGCCCACGCGCGGTGCAAGAACTTGCCGATGCGGGCCAAGGCAGCATGTACCACCATTTCCGGAGCAAAGCGGGACTCGCCGTTGCCGCCGAGCTTCGGATGGGCGAAGAGCTGAGGGAACAGATCACCGCCCGACTCGACAGCGGATCGACAACCCGCGAGAAGGTTGCCGCGTTCTTGACCCTCGACGAAAACGTCCTGCGCGGTTGCAGACTCGGGCGGCTGGCCCAGGACACGGCAGTGGTGGCCGACGATGCGCTCCGAGAACCGATCGCCACGATGTTCGACTGGATCCAGGATCAGATCCGACAGGTCCTCGCCGAGGGCGTCCGCAACGGGGAACTCGATGCGAGCCTGGATATCGACGACCTCGCCGCCACTATCCTCGCTGTTCGACAGGGCGCCTACGTCCTCGCTCGTGGCGCACAGTCAGGCGAACCGTTCCGCCGCGCCTCCCGGGGCATCCTTCAGCTCCTTCCCCGATAGCCGAGATGGCACGAACCGTGCCGCCCTGCCCGCTTACGGTCAGAGTCGGGCGGTGTCGCACGCGGCGCGGACGAAGGCCTGGACTCGTGCGGTGAGTCCGGTGTTGAGCCAGCCGAGGCCGAATTGTAGGGGTGGGGCGTCGGTGACGGGGATGAAGGTGACGTCGGGGCGGACGTAGAACAGGGGGGCTTGTTCGGTGGTCAGGTAGACGCCTTTTTCTGCGCCGACGAGGGCGAGGATTTCCTGGAAGGTGGCGGCGGTCGGGCCCGGTTCGATGGGGCGGCCGGATGGGGTCTTCTTGGGGTGGTGGAATTCGTCGAAGTAGGAGGGAAGCTGCGGCGGGTTCTGGATCATGGCGACCTCGGCGAGGTCTTCCAGGGACAGCGCGGGCCTGCGGGCGAAAGGGTGGCCGGAGGGGACGGCGAGCATCTTGTCTTCACGGAGCAGGGGTAGGCCGATGGTCATGTCGGGCTCGTTCATCGGGAAGCAGCACAGCATGGCTTCGACATCACCCTCGCGCAACCGATTCGCACCGTCGCTCAGCTGCAACTCGGTGATCCGCACGGTGCATTCGGGGTGCCTGGCCTCGAAGATCTCGCCCACCTCGAGCAGGTACCGTCCGCCGGCCGACCCGAAATAGCCGACCCGCAGGGTGCCGTGGATGCCGCGTCCGGCCAGTGTGGCATTGCGTACGCTGCGCTGAACCTGTTCGTAGGCCGGCCGAAGCTCGTCGCGCAGCTGACATCCGACCGGCGTCAGGACGACCTTGCGACTGGTCCGTTCGAACAGCGGCACCCCGACCTGCCGCTCCAGCGCCTTGATCGTCTTGCTGACGTGCGCCGTCGAGACCCGCAGCCGTTCCGCGGTTCTGCCGAAATGCAGTTCCTCCGACAGCGTCAGGAACGCCTCGATCTCGTTTCGCTCCACGCCCCGCCTTCGATCATTGCCCACCGGTTAACGACCCTTGGGTGATTTGTCGTTGATCACTCCCGGCGAACGGTTGATCATAGATCCGTCTACGAAAAGTGTTCAGAGAGGCCGGTTTCGACATGGCGGTAGTGACCGTTCCGCACATCAGGCATCGGGTCGTCGAGATCGACGGCGTCCGGGTCTTCTACCGAGAAACCGGGCCGACCGGCGCGCCGGCACTGCTTCTCCTGCACGGCTTTCCCTCGGCATCGCACCAGTTCCGGCGGCTCATGGACGCACTGGGCGGGCGATACCGGATGATCGCCCCGGACTACCCCGGCTTCGGGCATACCGAAGTCCCCGACGATTTCGTCTACTCCTTCGAGCGCCTCGCCGATATCGTCGAAGGGTTCGTCGACGCGGTCGGACTGCGACGATTCGTGTTGTACGCCTTCGACTTCGGTGGTCCGGTCGGGTTGCGGCTCGCGACCCGCCGTCCGGCGCAGATCGCGGGTCTGATCGTCCAGAACTCCAACGCCTACGACGAGGGCCTGTCCGAGATGGCGCGCGCGATGACCGCGAACAAGCCAGGTCTGCCGGGCGCCGAGGACAATGTTCGACAGATCCTCGAACTGCCCGTCACCCGCGGCCAATACGAGGGCGGCACCACCGATCCGGAGCTCATCGCGCCCGACGGCTGGACCCTGGATCAGCATTTCCTCGACCTCCCTGGCCGCAAGGACGCGCAGGTGCATTTGGCCCTCGACTACCACACCAATGTGGCGCTCTACCCGGTGTGGCAGCAGTGGTTGCGCGAGCACCAGCCGCCGACGCTGGTGCTGTGGGGTCGCAACGACGCCTTCTTCCCCGAGGCGGGCGCCACCGCCTACCTTCGTGACCTCCCCGACGCCGCGATCCACCTTTTCGACACCGGACATTTCGCGCTCGAAGAGAATCTGCCCGACATCGCGCCGCTGATCGATGATTTCGTCGATCGCCTGTATCACCGCAGACCCATGAAGATCGCGGTCATCGGTGCCGGCGGCAACCTCGGCGGTGCGGTGGCCAGGGAGGCCGTCGCTCGCGGCTGGCAGGTCACCGCGCTCGGCCGGGACACGATGGATGTCACCGACGCGGCCTCGGTCAAGAATGCCGTCGCGGGTCACGACGCCGTCGTCGCGGCCATCAAGGGCGAGGATCGACTGGTGCCGCGCGGTGCCGCGACCCTGCTCGAAGCCCTTCCTCTCGCCGGGGTCGATCGCCTGGTGTTCCTCGGTGGGGGCGGCAGCCTCGAGTACGCGCCGGGACAGCGTTTCGTCGACGCGCCGAACTTCCCCGCCCAGTACCTGGAGACAGCTCGCGACCAGACCGAAGCGCTGGAGATCTTGCGGGCGTCCGACTCGCCGGTCCGGTGGTCCTACGTCAGCCCGCCGCCCGTGCACCTGGTCCCCGGCGAGGCGACCGGCGCCTACCGGGCCGAGGCGCGCGATACCCCGATCACGGATGCCGACGGTGAAAGTCGTATCAGCGTCGGCGATTACGCGGATGCCATCGTCGACGCACTACAAGACGGCTCCTTCGTCGGCCAACGCTTCACCGTCTCGTATTGAGCTGCACGCCTGGCTCAGCGCAGGACCAGTTCACGAAGGGCCGCGGCCACGGATTCAGGGTCCTCTTCGGCCATGAAGTGACCCGCGTCGACGGTGCGGTGGTCGAGATCCGGTGCCCAACTCGACCACAGCGCCGCCGCTTCGAATCCGAGCGCCGCGCCCCAGTCCTGCTGCAAAACCGTCACGGGCATGGACAGCCGCGCGCCTGCCGCGCGGTCGGCGCGGTCGTGGTCGACATCGATGGTGGCCGAGGCGCGATAGTCGGCCACGATCGAGGGGACGGCTTCGCGACTGGCATCCAGATACGCGGCGCGAACGGGCGCGGGGATCGCGGCGGGATCCTTGGTCCACAGGTCGAGGAAGTAGGCGAAGAACGCGTCGGCGCCGGCCGCGATCATCTGTTCGGGCAGACCCGGCGGCTGGGCCATCAGGTACAGGTGGAATCCGACGGCGGCGTCGACACCGTGTAGCACTTCCCACATGTCGAGGGTGGGTAGCACATCCAGGCAGGCGAGGTGGGTGATCGCCGCGGGGTGGTCGAGTCCGGCGCGGAAGGCGACCAGTGCGCCGCGGTCGTGGCCGGCGAGCGCGAAGCGCTCATGACCGAAAGCCGCTGCCACGGAGACGATGTCGGCTGCCATGCGCCGCTTGGAGTAGGTATCGGCTACGGCGTCGGCGGGTTTGTCGCTGTCTCCGTAGCCGCGTAGGTCCGGCACTATCACCGTGTGGTCGGCGGCCAGGTCGGCGGCGACGTGACGCCACATCAGGTGGGTCTGCGGGAAGCCGTGCAGCAGCACGATCGGAGCCCCCGAACCGACTGCGGCGACATTGAGCGCGACCTCGTCGGTGACGGGGACCCGGTGGTAGTCGAATCCGGGAATGGTGTGGGTCATCGCGTTGACTCTTTCGTTCGAAGGCTGGTCCGCGGGGTCCGAGCGGATCGAGTTCGAGCGTGCGGTGTCGCGATGAGCACCCGATGAACGCGCACTACATTGGCCTGATGCGGTTTCAGGTGCTCGGTCCCGTCACCGCGCACGACGACCTGGGCGGACCGGTCGCGCTGCGCGGGCCGCGCTATCGCGAGGTGCTCGCGCGGCTGATCCTCGCCGACCGGCGCGTGGTTCCGGTCAGTCGACTGGTCGACGATCTGTGGGACGAGCCGCCCGCGGACGCGGTGGGCGCGGTGCGCACCTTCGTGGCCGGACTGCGGCGCGCGCTCGAGCCCGACCGCCCGCCTCGCACACCGGCGCGCCTGCTGGTCACCGAAGGGCTCGGTTACGCGCTGCGGGCCGAACCCGATGCCGTCGACGCGTGGCGATTCGACGATGCGGTCCGAATGGCATCGACTCTGTCTGCGGGACAAGCCTTCTCGGTACTCACAGAGGCACTGGGCTGGTGGCGCGGACCTGCCTACACCGACTTCGCCGATGCGGGGTGGGCCAAGGCCGAACGATCGCGGCTCACCGAGCAGCGACTGTTGGCGGTCGAACGCCGTGCCGAAGCCCAAGTGGCGCTCGGCGCCGCCGCGGCAGCGGTCCCCGACCTCGACGCGCACGTCACCGAGCATCCGTGGCGCGAAGACGCGTGGGGGCTGCTGGCCACCGCCCTGTATCGCTCGGGCCGGCAAGCCGACGCGCTCGCCGTCCTCGCCAGGGCCCGGCGGATGCTGGCCGAGGATCTGGGCATCGACCCGGGACCGGCACTACGCCGCCTCGAACACGACCTGCGGCGCCAGGCGGCACACCTCGACCCGTTCGCGGCCGATCCCACCGCGCAAGTCTGGGAACAGGCCCGCGCCGCCTACGACAGCGCGATCCCGCCACGCACGAGGACGCGCCTGGAATCGACCGCCGGACTGATGCGCGACCTCGCGGTGACGGGCGGCGGCGGGTTGGAAGCGGCACGCGCACATCGGATTTCCGCTGTCGCCGCCGCCGACGAACTCGGCGACCCCGAACTGACCGCACGGGTGATCGGCATCTACGACGTGCCCGCGATCTGGACCCGCTCGGACGACCCGGCGCAGGATCGACGACTCATCGACATCGCCGAGAGGACCCTGCTGCGACTGCCCGCCGACGACGCCGCCGACCGGGCCAGACTGCTCGCGACCATCGCCGTCGAATCGCGCGGCGGCCTGCCGGTGAACGATCCGACCGAGGCCGGTTTGCGCCCATTGCGGGCCGCCCGCCAGGCCGAGGACATCGCGCGCCGACTGCACGACCCCGCACTGCTGGCGTTCGCGCTCAACGGGGTGTTCATGCAGAGCTTCCAGCGAGCCGGACTGGCGCAGCGGCGCGACGCCGTCGGCACCGAGATCGTCGCGGTAGCGGCGAAGAGCAAGCTCGCCACCTACGAGGTGCTCGGCCACTTGATCCTCGTTCAAACGCGCTGCGCCCTGGCCGATCACACCGGCGCCGACCGGCACGCCGATGCCGCCGACGCGCTCGCGCAGCGCTACGAACTGCCACTGGTCGAGGTGTTCACCACCTGGTTCCGTGCCCTACACACCAGTGCGACCACAGATCTCGCGACCGGAGAGGCGGCGTATAGGGCAGCCGCTACCGCACTCACCGGTGCCGGTATGCCAGGGCTCGAGCTCGGCCTGTTGCCGCTGGCCGAGCTGAGCCTGTATCTGCGACACCAGCAGACCGCGCGGATCGCGGCGATCGCCCCCGATACCGACTGGGGGCCCTACAGATCCTGGGTCGAGCCCACCCTGCTCGTCGCCCGAGGACAGCTCGACGGAGCGCGAAATGCCCTGCGCGACATCACCTCACCACCGCGTGACCTGTTGTTCGAAGCGCTGTGGGCGATCGTGGCGCACGCGGCCGTCACCGTCGACGATGTCGAGGTCATGCGCCGAGCCCGGACCCAGCTGAGCCCCGCCGCGGCCGAAACCACCGCGCAGAGCGGACTTCTCAGCGTGGGTCCGGTTCGGACATACCTCGACGACATCGAATCGGCGCTGTCGTCACATCGCAGGCGCGACTAGCGGTAGTCGCCGAAGGTGGCGCGCAGGTCGTCGATGATCAGGTCGGGTTCCTCCATGGCGGCGAAGTGGCCGCCGCGCTCGAACTCGGTCCAGCGCACGATGTTGTGATTGCGTTCGGCCATGCGGCGTACGGGGACACCCAGATCGAAGGGCATGACGGCCACGGCGACCGGAACATCGGTGGCAGGTTCGGCCCGGCCCCAGTTCGCGGCGCCCTCGTAGTAGTAGCGCGCCGACGAGCCCGCGGTGCCGTTGAGCCAGTAGATCATCACGTTCGTGAGCATCGCGTCGCGGTCGACGGCGTCCTCCGGCGCATCGGTGGAATCCGTCCAGTCCTTGAATCGTTCGACGATCCACGCCAATTGGCCCACCGGTGAGTCGGCGAGTGCGTAGGACAGAGTTTGCGGGCGACTGGCTTGCAGCAACGCGTACGCGCCGAGTTCGTAGTGGGCCCGTTGGGCAAGCTCCAGCGCGCGCTTCTCGGCGGGGTCGTCGAGGTCAGCGGTCTCAGGAGTGACCGTGGCCGAGGCGATCATCGTCACGTGGAGTGCCAGCAGATGTTCGGCGTCGATCACCGCCAGCTCGCGGGAGATGGCCGCACCGGTGTCTTCGCCGTGCGCGACGTAGCGGTCGTAGCCGAGCCGGGCCATCAGCTGCGCCCAGGCGTGCGCGGCTCGTGTGGTCGACCAGCCGACCGCGGGGCCGGAGAACCCGTAACCGGGGATGGTCGGCACCACGACATGAAAAGCGTCTTCGGCTCTGCCGCCGTGCGCCACCGGATCGGTCAGCGGCCCGATCACATCGAGGAACTCCACGATCGAGCCGGGCCAGCCATGGGTGAGCACCAACGGCAAGGCCTCGGGTTCAGCCGATCGCACGTGGACGAAATGCATGTCGTGTCCGTCGATGTCGGTGCGGAACTGCGGAAAGGAGTTGAGCCGGGCCTCCTGCGCTCGCCAGTCGTAGGTGTTGCGCCAGTAGCCGGCCAGTTCCCTGGTGTAGTCGAGCGGGATGCCCTGTGACCAGCCGACGCCGGTAACCCCGTCCGGCCAGCGGGTGTCGTCCAGCCGACGGTGCAAATCGTCGAGGTTCGCCTGGGGGATGTCGATCCGGAAGGGGGTGATCTCGGTGCTCATGAGTACTACGCTAAGCAGCACCTAGGACAGCTTCGGCCCTAGCTTTCCGGAAGAATGGATTCATGCTCGAATCCTCAGCGCGACTGCTCCGCTTGCTCTCCCTGCTGCAGACCCCCCGCGATTGGACCGGTCGCGACCTCGCCGAACGCCTCGATGTCGATATCCGGACGGTGCGTCGCGACGTCGACAAGCTGCGCACACTGGGCTACCCCGTACACGCCGTCGCGGGCTCGGCCGGGTACCGGCTTCAGGCCGGGGCCGCGCTGCCTCCCCTGCTGTTGGACGACGAGGAAGCGATCGCGGTCGCGGTGGGACTGGGGACGGCCGTCGCAGGCACCGTCACGGGCATCGAAGAGTCGTCGCTGCGTGCGCTCGCCAAACTCGAACAGGTGCTCCCGTCGCGGCTGCGCCATCGCATCGCCGCGTTGCAGGCCGCGACGGTGACCGTGCCCAGCGGCACAACGCCGGTCGATCCGGAGACTCTCACCGCCATCGCCGGTGCGATTCGTGATCGCCACCTACTCCGATTCGACTACCGCACCCATGACGGCGGCACCACCCGCCGCACCGCCGAACCACATCGGCTCGTCCACACCGGACGACGCTGGTATCTGGTCGGCTGGGACGTCGACCGCGCCGATTGGCGCACCTATCGTGTCGACCGATTACAGCCCCGCATCCCGACCGGACCGCGCTACGACCCACGCCCAGCGCCCGACATCGATCTCGCCGGATTCGTCTCACGCAGCGTGAGCACTGCCCCCTATCGGTACCAGGCTCGCATCACTCTGCTGGTGTCGGCTGTCGAAGCCGCCGACCGGATTCCGGCGACAGTCGGTGTCATCGAAGCCATCGACGCCGGCTCCTGCCTGCTGCACACGGGGTCGAACTCGCTCGACGAGATCGCCGTCTACGTCGGCCTTTTCGGCTTCGGCTTCCGGGTCCACGAGCCACCGGAACTCATCGATCACCTGCGCGCACTGGCGGCTCGCGTCACCGAAGCCGTGGCCTCGGGTACCGACACCGAGTAACCCCGAGGCACACGGCTACGTGAAGACATAGTCGGTGAGCGGGAAATGTGTACTGCGCCAAGCAGCTTCGACGGTGGAGCTGGGGCGTAGGGGCACGTCGCCGTGTTTGTCGAAGTAGTAGCTGTTGGCGGTGGCGCAGCTTTCGTCCCAGAACACCTGACCGCCGCGGCGAGCGAGCATCTCGCGGAAGAAGCGGTCGTTGGCTTCCTCGCTGACCTCGATGCGGTCCGCGTCGTGGGTGCGGGCGTGGTGCAGGCAGCGCAGGATGTGGCGGGTCTGGTTCTCGATCAGGGTGAAGTAGGACGCGCCGTTGTAGCCGTAGGGGCCGATGATGGAGAAGAAGTTCGGGAAGCCGGGGACGCTGACGCCCTCGTAGGCTTGCAGCCGGTTCTTGTCCCACCAGGTCTCCAGATCGCGGCCGTCGACGCCGCGCAGGTCATAGGTCGGCATATTGCCCGATTCCATGACTTTGAAGCCGGTGGCGAGGATCAGCACGTCGGCGGGGTGTTCGGCGCCTTCGGCGGTGCGGACGCCGGTGGCGGTGATCTCGCTGATCGGGTCGGTTTCCAGGGTCACGTTCGAACGATTGAACGTCGACAGATAGTCGTTGGAGAAGCTGGGCCGTTTGCAGCCGAGGGCGTATTTCGGGGTCAGCGCGGCCCGCACGGCGGGGTCCTTCACCTGGCGCCGCAGATGGGCAAGGCCCGCGCGTTCGCCGATCGCGGCGGTGGGCAGCGAGCTGTGATAGTGGGCGGCCAGCGGGAAGGTGAACTCGACGTAGGTCTGGCTCACCAGTCGGGTCAGCGTCCGTCCGCCGGGGACCTTCAGCGCCAGCCGGGCGGCGAGGGGCAACGGCAGGTCGGGGCGGGGCAGGCACCAGATCGGCGTGCGCTGGAACACCGTCAGGTGCTCGACCTGCGAGGCGATCTCCGGGATCACCTGGACCGCGGAGGCGCCGGTGCCGATGATCGCCACGCGCTTTCCCCGCAGGTCCTGGCGGTGATCCCAGCGTGAGGTGTGCATGACGGTCCCCGCGAAGGACTCGATGCCGGGGATATCGGGGAGTTTGGGTCTGGTGAGTACGCCGGTCGCGCTGATCACGAAACGCGCGGTCAAATCGCTGCCGTCGGCGGTGTGCAACACCCACCGGTCGGCCTTCTCGTCGAAGTCCGCGCCGGTCACGGTGGTGCCGAAACGAATGCGCGGGCGCAGCTCGTATTTGTCCACGCACGACTCAGCGTAGGCCTTGAGCTCGCGGCCGGGCGCGTAGACCCGCGACCAATCGGTGCGCTGCTCGAAGGAGAACTGATAGCTGAACGACGGAATATCCACGGCGACACCGGGATAGGTGTTCCAGTGCCAGGTGCCACCGACACCGTCGGCCTCATCGATGATCAGGAAGTCGTCGAACCCGGCCTTGCGCAACTCGATCGCCACGCCGATCCCGGAGAACCCGGCTCCCACGATGACGATCTCGTGCTCGATTCCGGTGGTGGTCATGCGATCTCCTTCATCAGTTCCGCCGACGGATGCAGGCGGCCGGGCCGGGCGACCGTGCGTACTACATGGCCCGCGTCGTCGGCGTAGACATGGCGTCCACCCGGTGTTCTATGCCGTCGACGGTACGCACGCCCAGCGGTACCAGTCGTGCGATCGGCCAGGTCACCAGGGTGCAGTGCGGTTGCCGCAGGGCGCGGTAGTAGCTGTTGTGCACCGCGACGCCCGCGGTGTCGTCCGGGGTCAGGCGGTGGCGCAGCCACGAATCGCGCACCTGGACCCGGAGATTGACGCGAGCAGCGAGTCGAAGCAGTCCTTGCGGTGCGCGGCGCAGCGTCGTCGCCGCGGGCAGCGGTAGGCGCGGGAGGACCCACACCGCCTCGGTCTGGAACACCGTCACCCGCGCGGCCTCGGCGGCGATGCCGGGCAGCAGTCGCGCGGCCGCCGCCCCGCTGCCGATGATCGCGACGCGCTGACCGGTGAATTCGTGCCGGGGCGCGAAGGCTGTGCGGTGCACCTGCGGGCCGGTGAAGGTATCGGCGTAACGCGGCGTCGTCATTTCGCCACCGGTTCGTAGGTGAGCTCGTCCGACCAGGACGGCCGACGGCCGAGGACACGAATCGGGAAACGGTCGATGCAGGCATTGGACACATCGGCCAGCAACTGGAACGGCTGGCGACGGTGAATGGTGGCTTTTCCGTGCATCTTCACCACGTGGTAGAGCGGGACCCGGCGGATGGCCGGGCTGCGCTCCCCCACGTTCTCGTAGCGGCGCACCGCCTGCCACAGCTTCTCCTCGTCGAGGCCGAGCGCGATGATGTTGGTCGACATCCGCGACAGCAGTGGCGCGTACAGCAGCGCGCCGAGTACGAACGACGGACGCACCGCGAAACCAGCCGTCTCGATGGCGATCCGGCGCAGCGGGCCCGCGCCGAGCTGTTCGAGGACCTGGAATCCGACTGCCAGGTGCCGGGACTCGTCGCTGTTGATGTGCCGGAACACCTCGTGGCACACCGGGTCCTCGACCTCGTCGAGCAGGAACTTCACCAGCGCGCCGTCGAGCGCGGTCTCCAGCGAGGGGATCACGGTGCCGAGCACGGGCAGGGTCAGCTGGTCGGCGTAGCGGTCGAGCCAGCTGATCACCAGACGAATGTTCTTGTTGGGCAACGGCATCGCGTCACCCTCGGGGAGCATTCCCCAGCGGCGCATCAGCGCGAGTTCGGCGTTGGCGTGCTTCTGTTCCTCGGCGTGGAAGTACCGGTAGATCTCGCGCAGCGGGCCGGGTGGCGCCTGGTGGGTCAGCGCGGCGAAGCCCCGGGCGCCGACATGTTCGATCCACACCAGGTCGGCCATGAAGGTGGCAAGCCGTGGGCGTTGTTCGTCGGTGATGGTGTCGGCACCCGGTGCGTCCCAATCGATATCGGCCAGCGCCCACTGCTTGGCGCGAATGGTGGCGAGCATCTCGGGATAGGCGAACGTCATTGTTCGATCTCCTTCGGGGTGGATCAGCGCACGACCCGCTCCAGCAGGCCTGCCGAACGGGTGTAGGTGGTGGGCAGCCATCGTTTGGCCTGCCAGAGCATCTTGGCCTCGAGCTGCGGCACCACATAGAGGTCGCCGTGGTCGACCGCGTCGAGGGTGGTGCGGACGATGGCCGCCGGTGCGCGTCCGGTCCAGCGCAGGAGCAGTCCGCCCAGCCGCTCGGCGGTGTCGTCCATGGGTGAATCCGCCTGCATGATATTGGTTTTCACGCCGGTCGGGCACAACACCGTGACGCCGACGCCGGTGCCTGCCAGCTCGGCCGACATCGTCTCCGACAGCGCGAGCACGCCGGCCTTGCTGACGTTGTAGGCGGCCATCCTCGGTGCCGCGCCGAACGCGGCCGCCGAGGCGACGTTCACCAGCGATCCGCGCCCGGCCGCGCGCAGGATCGGCGCGAAGACGTGGCAACCGTGGATGACGCCCCAGAGATTGACGCCGAGCGTGCGCTGCCAATCGTCGAGGGCGAACTCGCCGACCACCGGCCCGCCCGCGCCGATACCCGCGTTGTTGATCACCACGGTGGGCGGACCGCCGAACCAGTCCTGCGCGGTGGCGGCCAATTGCGTCACCTCATCGATCACGGTGACATCGCAGCGGGTTCCGATCGCTTTGCCGCCCGCCGCTTCGACGAGTTCGGCGGTCTCGTCCGCGCGGTCTCGATCGATGTCGGAGCACAGGACGCGCCCGCCTCGGCGACCCAATTCGACGGCGAACGCGCGTCCGATCCCACTGCCCGCGCCGGTCACCACCGCATCGGCGTTCGTGGTCCTGCGCTGGCCGCCGAAGGGGAACAATCGCATGGCAACTCCCGGTTCTACCGGCGAGGCTCTAATTGGTGGCATCTGCCACCATTGGCCGCACCTGACACCAATTAGGCGCGCGGAGGTGTACTTTGTCAACCATGGATGTGCGCGCACCGGCACGGACGTGGGGCGGGCGGACGGCCGAGGAGCGCAGGGCGCAGCGACGGGTCGGCCTGGTCGAGGCCGCCCTCGATATCTGGCTCGACCACGGGTGGGCCGCGGTCACCATGCGCGGGGTCTGTCAACGGGCCTCGCTCAACGACCGCTACTTCTACGAGCACTTCGCCGATCGCGACGAACTGCTCGCCGCGGTCTGGGACGAGGTGCGCACGGAGGTGTTCGCCGAGCTGGTCAACGTCGTGGTCGAACAGGCCGACCGGACGCCACTCGAGATCACCCGCGCGACCATTGCCCGCGCCGTCGCGCTACAGACCGATCTACGCGGGCGGGCCAGGATCCTGCTGGCCGATCACGCGGGCAGTGCCGTGCTCGAACAGCGACGCAAAGCCATGCTCACCGACGCGACCGATGGGCTGATCGCTATCGCGTGGCCCTACCTACGCCCCGATATCGACGAAACCGCCATGCGCATGAGCACACTGGCCGGTATCGGCGGTTTCATGGAACTGGTGTCGGCCTGGCGCACGGGCGTGCTCGACGTAGACGCGGAGCGAATCGTCGAACACAGCAGCACGATCGCGATGCAGCTCGGCGCGATGTTCCTGCCGACGGAGATCATCGGCGACCAGGATTCCTGACGACGAGCGATGGGCTGACCCGCGGCGCTGTCGATGATTACTACGCGGAGCCCTTCAGTGCGCGCAGACCGGCGGCCATGAATTCCGGCGTGGCATCGGCGGCCCGGTCGGCGGCAGAACCGGTATCGGAACCCTGGTGGGCGCGGTGGGTGATGCCCTCGCCGATGATGCCGAGTTTGAAGTTGGCCAGGGCGAGATAGAAGCCCCAGTTGTCCAGCTCGCGCCCGGACGCGGCGGCGTAGGTCTGGGCGAGATCGTCGGGAGACGGCAGGCGAGAGCTGGTCCACGCGGCGCGGGTGCCGAGGATCAGGTCGAAAATCGGAGCCCGGTACACGCACATCAGGGCGACGTCGGTGAGCGGGTCGCCCAGGGTGGAGAGCTCCCAATCGACCACGGCACGCACGATATTCGGGTCCGTGCTGTCGAGGATCGTGTTGTCGATCCGGAAATCCCCGTGCACGATCGAGGACGCCGACTCCCGCGGGATCGCGGCGGACAGCGCCGCGTGCAGGGTTGCCACGTCGGGGAGCTCGCGGGTTTTGACGCGCTCCCACTGGGATGCCCAGAGCTTGACCTGCCGGGTGACGAAACCGTTCGGCCGACCGAATGATTCGAGCCCGACCGTGGCCGGGTCGACCGCGTGCAGCTCGGCCAGAACGCGGACCAGTTCGCGCGCGCTGGAATTCACCTGCTCGTCGGTGAGCGTCGCCAGCTCGTCCTGGTCACGGAACACCGTCCCGTCCACGAACTCGACGACGGTCATCGGCGCGCCCAGCGCGGATCCGGTCGCGTCGAAGGCGATCGTCCTCGCCACGGGCACCGCGGATTTCTGCAGCGCGCTGGTGACGGTGTATTCGCGGGCCATGTCGTGTGCGGACGGGGTGAGTCCGGCGACCGGCGGGCGGCGTACCACCCAGCGCGAGACGTCATCGGCGGCGGCGAACGTCAGATTGGACCGGCCACCACTGATCAGTTCGACGCGCAGCTCGCCGCGCACCTCGACACCCTGCCCGCGCAGGAACTGCTCCAGCGCGGCGATGTCCATGCCCGGCAGTGTCATTCGGATTCTCGCTTCGCGCGCTTGGCCGCGCTCACCGCGCGTTTGGCGATGGCCCAGCGGTGCACCTCGGAGGGGCCGTCGTAGATACGGAACGGACGCACTTCGCGCGAGAGCCGCGCCAGCGGGAGGTCGGCGGAGACGCCGAGACCGCCACACATCTGCATGCTGCGATCGACGATGCGGAAGATCGCTTCGGCGGCATAGGTTTTCGCGATGGAGGTCGCGTTCGCGGCGGGTTCACCTCGGTCGAGTTCCCAGCAGGCGCGGGTCAGCAGCGCGCGCGTGGCGGCGATGTCGATCTCGTTGTCGGCGATCATCTTCTGGACCATGCCGAGGTCGCCGAGCCGGGAGCCGAAGCCCTCGCGCTGCGCCACATGCGCGAGGGCGACGTCATGGCCGCGGCGGGCGGCGCCGAGCCAGCGCATCACGTGGGTCATGCGGGCGGGGCCGAGGCGTACCTGGGCGTATTCGAAGCCGCGGTCGACCTCGCCGAGTACGGCCGATTCCGGAACGAGCAGGTCGTCGAAGAAGACCTCGCAGTGGCCACCGATCATCGACTTGTCGAGGGTGTCGAGGTGCCGGCCGACGCGGATGCCGGGGCTGTCGGCGGGGGCGAGGAACATGGTGGCGCCGCCGCGTTGACCGGGCTCGCCCGAGGTGCGGGCCATGATGATGAAGAATCCCGCGCCGTCGGCGCCGGTGATGAACCATTTGTGGCCGGTGATGCGCCAGCCGCCGTCGGCGCGGACCGCGCGGGTGCTCAGCGCCGACGGGTCGGAGCCCGCGCCGGGGGCCGGTTCGGTCATGGCGAAGGCCGAGCGCACCTCGCCACGAGCGAGCGGGGCGAGGAACTGCTGTTTCTGCTCGGGGTCGGCGATGTGGGCGAGCATGTGGACGTTGCCCTCGTCGGGGGCGGCGATATTGAGGGCCGTCGGGCCGAACAGCGAGTAGCCCGCCTCCTCGAACACCGGAGCGCGACTCGACATGTCGAGACCGTGGCCGCCGTATTCGATCGGCGCGTGCGGGGCGAAGACACCCGCGTCGCGGGCGGCCTGCTGGAGTTCGATGCGCAGCTTCTCGCCGCCTGCCGCGGCGATGTCGCCGTCGTGCGCGTCTTCGACCGAGAGCACATGGTCGCGGATGAAGGCGCGAGTGCGCTCGGCCAGGCTCTGCACCTCGGACGGATGGGACAGGTCGATCGGCACGGGTCCGCTCCTCGGCTCGGTTGCCGAACGATCGCTCGGCAATAGACTGCAATGACAGTGACATGCGCTGATTACTGCTGTCAACAGGCGTGGTCGCTGGGCCGAATTGTTCAGTTATTCTGAACAATATGGAGTCGACAGCAACTGAACACGCAGTGGGCGCGCGGGTGCGCCAGGCGAGGACCGCGGCGGGGCTGTCACTGCGGGCGGTCGCCCAGCGGATCGGCGTCAGTCCGGCCACGCTGAGCGCCGTCGAGACCGGCAAGACCGGCGCATCGGTCGCACGCCTGCGATCCCTTGCTGTCGAGTTGGGCACGACGGTGGCCTGGCTGATCGGCGACCAGCCGCGCCGAGCGCACGATGCCCGCCCCGACGTACGCAGCCCGCACACCGGCGCCACAGCGGATTCCTGGCGCGAGTTCCCGCCGCTGGATATCGACCCGGTGCTCGCCGCCGCTATCGACTCCTTCGTCGAGACCGGCTACCACGGCGCCACGATGCGCTCGATCGCGGCGCGCGCCGGAATGAGCGTGCCCGGCGTCTACCACCACTACCGCGACAAACAGGACCTATTAGTCCGCGCTCTCGACCTCACCATGGACGAATTGCACCGGCGGGTGCGCGCGGCACGTCTCGACGGCGCGAACGGCCGCGAACGAGTGATCCGTGTCGTCGAGGCGCTCGCGCTGTTCCACACCCACCACCGCGAACTCGCCTTCATCGGCGCCAGCGAGATGCGCAGCCTGAACCCGGCCGATCGCGATCGAATCACGTCCTCCCGCAACGAGATCCAGTACATCCTCGATGCCGACATCGACACCGCGCTCGCCGAAGCGGACAGATCGACCGACCGTGCCCGCGACGCGGGGCGTGCCATCGCGACGATGTGCACCGCGCTCCCCCAATGGTTCCGGCTCGACGGCCCGTCCTCCCCCGAACAGATCGCCACCGCCTACGCGGATTTCGCCCTCGGCCTGCTCGGCTTGGCTAGCGCCGATAAAGGAACGGCTGGATCACCCAGAGACCGAGAAACAGCACAGCCGCGACAATTCCCGCGATGACGCCCGCGGCGGTGCCGATGACCATATCGAAGATCAGCACCGCCATGCCGGTCAACGCGACGCCGAGCAGCGCGATTCCGACGAGTGCCAGGCGGTGGGCGCCGATCACGAGCACATCGAGACGATGTCGGCGGAACAGCACCCGGTGCATGGCCACCGGAGCGACCAGAAGCGCGGTCGCGGCGACGGCGGCGGAAACCACCACGAGGTAGACAACGCGCAACGGGGTGTTCAGGGTGTCGAACCTGGATTGGAACGGCAAGGTCAGCAGGAAGCCGGTCAGCACCTGGACGCCGGTCTGCAGGACGCGCAATTCCTGCAGGAGCGAGGACCAGTTCCGATCGAGGCGCTGGGTGGTGTTCTCACCGCGCACTCGCTCGTTCCACGCGGCGTCGTGTCCATCCATCGCCGCTCCTCGCCATTGCGAATAACTCTCGATTTCCTGCCATCTTACTGCGCATATGCCAGGAACCGGCCGACCGATTTCGAGCAGACAGACCAGCGGCGCACGGGGAATGCCCCCGTGCGCCGCTGATGGTCGAAGGTCAGTTCACCGCGTACGGATAGGTGTCGGAGCGACCCTGAAACGACAGGATCCGCGGGTTCTGCACCCGACCGCCGCGAATCTCGATCGCCCGGCGAATCGTTTCGCTGCCATCCCACGCTTCGGGGCCGCCGAGCACGACGGGCAGGTACTCGAGCAGGGCTTCGGAGTTCTCCCACGTCGCCGAGTCCCAGAGGAACGAGGGACTGTGGTCGACACCGTAGTAGTGCAGATCGTCACCGACGGTGAACATCGGATCGGCGAACGAGGTCGGGCGCGAGAACTCGAATCCCATTCCCTCGTCGCACGAGACGTCGACGAAAAGTGTTCCGCGCGTGAACAGTTCGAGGTCGTCGTTCATGACGAACGTCAACGGGTCCTCGGTGTCCTGGAACATGCAGTTCACGATCACGTCGTAGTTGGCCAGCATCTCCGCCAGCGGCCCCGGCTCCGGCGCCTTCAGGGCGAGTGTCCGGCCCGGCAGTGCTGGATCACGCTTGAAATGCTGCATCCGCACCGAGGCGAACGGCGAGGCCACCGCCGACACACTGCGCTGGGTCAGGACCGTCACATCACTGATCCCCAGCGCCGACAGCGCCCGCACCGCGCCACGTGCGGTGGCGCCGAAGCTGATCACCGCCGCGCGCATCCGGCGACCGTAATCTCCACTCACGCCGCGCAATTGGAGAGCGTGCATGACCGAGCAGTAACCGGCCAGTTCGTTGTTCTTATGGAACACGTGGACGCTGAAAGCACCCGACTTGGTCCAGTGGTTCATCGCCTCCCAGGCGATCAGGGTCAGGTCGCGGTCGACAGCCAATTGGGTCATGCTCGCGTCCTGCACACAGTGCGGCCAGCCCCACACGATCGTGCCGGGACGCATCTGCGCGAGGTCTTCGGCCAACGGCTTGGCCAGGAGCAGCACATCACATTCGGCGAAGAGCTCTTCTCGCGTGCGATGGCCCGCTACCAATGGGGCGAGGACATCGTCGGGGTAACCGAATCGATTGCCGTAACCGTGTTCCAGGTAGATCTGACCGCGCAGTTCGGGACTGATGCGGTCGAAGTGAGCCGGGTGGATGGCCAGCCGGTGTTCGTTTTCCTTGCGAGAGGTCGCGACGACGCCGACCGTCAGGTTTTTCACAGTTGCTTCACCTGGTCAGCCTACCCGTAGGCCCTTTCAGCTCTCCGCTTCGTTGGTGATGTCGTCGAGGGACTCGCCCATGGTCTCGGGCACCCGGCGATAGCAGAACACCAGCGAGATCGCGGAGACGACAGCGAAGAGGAAGAACATCGTCGAGGCGCCCCACAGTTCGCCCAGCGGCGGGAAAATCAGGGAGACGGTGAAGTTTCCCATCCAGATGAGAAAGGTGCAGATACTCATCGCGGTGGCGCGGATCGGGGCGGGGAAGATCTCCGAGATCAGCAACCAGGTGGGCACACCCACGCCGAGCTGGAACGCACAGACGTAGACGATCATCAATGTCACCAACACGTAGCCGGTGGCGGTGCTCTGCGTGAGTCCTTCCATCAGACCCATACCGACCAACGCGACGACCATGATTCCCAGCCCGATGAACATCGGCGGGCGCCTGCCGATCTTGTCGACCAGGCTCATGCCGAGCATCACGCCGATCACCGCGCCGACACCGATGCCGATCGAGGAGGTGATCGCCGCGTTGTCGCCCATGCCAGCTTGGGCGAGAGTGGACGGCGCGTAGTAGATGACGGTATTGACGCCGACGAATTGCTGAATCAAGGCCAATCCGACGCCGGTGTAGAACAGCGCGCGCACCTTCGGTTTGCGCAACTGGTCGCTCAAACTGTCCCTGACCGCCTCGTCAGCGGCTTCGGACTGTTCGATCTCGGCGATCGTCGGCTCGACGTTCTCGGGGTAGTAGGACTGCTCGAGCACCTTCTTCGCATCAGCGGTGCGGCCCTGCTTCAAGTACCACCGCGGCGAATCCGGCATGAAATACATGCCGATCACGAGCGCCGCGGCGGGAATGGCCGCCATCGCGAGCATGAGCCGCCAGTTCCCGGTCGGGGCGAGCAGTGCGTTGACGATGTAGGCCAGCAACTGTCCGCTGGCGATCATCAGCGAGTTCATCGAGACCAGGCGCCCGCGATAGGTCGGCGGGGAGATCTCGGAGACGTACATGGGCACCACCAGCGAGGCGGTACCGACGGCGACGCCGAGGACCAGGCGGGTGATGATCATGACCGTGGCATCAGGTGCGAGCGCCTGGGCGAGCGCACCGACGAAGAACAGGGCGCCTGCGAACAGCAGCGTCATCCGTCTGCCCCACCGGTCGGCCATCCAGCCGCCGGTGATCGAGCCGATCGCGGCGCCGATGAGCAGCGAACTCGTGATGACGCCGACCTGGGTCTGACTGAGCGCGAAGTCGGGTGTCAGGTAGACCAGCACGCCGGAGATGACGCCGGTGTCGTAGCCGAACAGCGCGCCGCCGAGCGCGGCGATGACGACGACGGTGAGCACGAACTTCTTGATCTCGGCCCGCATCGCGACCCGTTCGGGCGAGTCGGGCGTGGAATCGACCGGCGGTTCGGTGACCGGGGAAACGACCACCTTCTCGGACCGATTCATGATGGCGCCGAGCCGCTCCGGCTCCTTATCGGTGGATCCACGAGAGGAATCGGGCATGTCCACACCTCCGCCGGATGGAGTAGGTCAATTCCTGCACCTTATCGAGCTCGGAAGCTCGGCAACAGCTCGAAATCCACGCACATTTCGTCGGCGACGAGAGGTAAGTGACGATCGGGGAATGTTATCCCACCCCCTGCGGTGGATAACATTCCCCGATCAACACGCTTTTATCGGAATCGCCGGCGACCGAAATGCTCGACATTTGCCAGATTCCACAATACGCACCGCGTAGCCATCCGACACCATCCATCGGTCGAACCGTAACCAGCGAGTGTCGCTTTTGCCCGATTCACGCACGGCCCACCGCTGGGCTATCGCCGATGCAGCGACCAGACGCTGACCGCACCCCAGAGCGCCAGGCTCACCGCCGCGGCCATATAGAGGAGATAGGCCAACACGACCAGGACGGACCCGTAATTGCCCACCCAATCACCGAGGCGCAGCAGGCCGGCCACACCCAGACCGAGCAGGATCAGGCCGAGGATCAACCCGGGCGTCGCCAGCGGGGCGATGGACGATTCGACGGCCGAGGTCGCGGCGAGGCGGCGACTTCGTTCAGTAACTGGAAGATTGCTGTTCGAGTCGAAGTAGTAGCTGCTCATATCAACTAGGCCCCTTCCGGACAGCCGTCCCGATACGGCCGGTAGACGATCCGTATCGGATCTTTCGATGACCGTCGCGCCGCGGCGGACTGCGGGCCGTTCGTGACCGAGAATCGGCGTCGATCCGGTTGATGATCACGAACGGTTAACGTTCAGCAATTACGAGCTTGCCAGCTGGGCAGGGCAGAGAATAGGAGGTGTGATCTGCATCACATCGAACAATTGTGCGACACGAGGGGATAACGCGCGTTACATATCCGAAGAACACGGGTTGGAACTGGCGAAACTCCCATTGAACTGGACATTTGCTCAAGAAGCCGACACGCGTGTCATTTATCGAACCGTTACGGCCCTGACGTGGGAAAACGAGCCCTGACTCGCACCGCGATCCAGTTGGTACGTCCACGAGCCCTTCGACACGGCACCGTGACGAAGTCCGATCAACGAGTGCGACACGCGCCCCGAACCCACACGCCCCGAACCGCTTCGGTCGCTATGTCGCGCAGAAACCGGGCCGTGACACGAGACGTCTCCCCCCTGGGCCACGGCGCGCCCTCAGCACCGCCGAAGGGGGCATCGACCCGCGGTAGACCGATCATCGCAACCCGAAACTTTCCGGCCGCGACATCCGCGTGGGTTCGAACTAGCGAACGCTTCGCGTCGGCTATCTTGCATCTAGTTTTTTCGATGCTGCTGGATCGTTCGTGTCGCTTCGCCGAAATCGCGTGCCGCGTGAGATCCACGCCTCGCGCTGTCGGCGACCCTCTCAGACGAAGGGACGCCGGTCACCATGCCCGCACCCGTTATCCTCCACGGCCGCATCGCACGGCTGGAACCTCTCGCACCCCACCACGTACCCGGACTGATCGCCGCGGCCGCCGCGCTCGACGGACCGGCCGGGTTCACTGTCGTCCCGCACGGCGAACAGGAGGCACGCACCTATGTCTTCCAGGCCGAGGCGGCACAGCTGGCAGGCACGGCGCTGGCCTTCGCGATCGTCACCGTCGCCGACGAGTGCGTAGTCGGGGCGACCCGATTCACCCGGATCGACTACTGGCAGGGGCCGCTGACCTGGCCGTTGTCGGCCGAACCGGTCACCGCGTTGCCGGGCGGAGCGATCCCCGACGCGGTGGAGATCGGCAATACCTGGCTCACCCCGGCGGTGCGGGGCGGTCAGGTCAATCTCGACTCCAAGCTGATGCTGTTGGCCCACGCCTTCGACAGCTGGGGCGTGCGGCGGGTGACCCTGCGCGCCGACGCCCGCAACCTGCGCTCCCGGGCGGCGATCGAACGCCTCGGTGCGGTGAGTGACGGTGTGCGACGGGCACATTCGCGTGGGCTCGACGGCGAAGTGCGAGACACCGCGTTCTATTCGATCCTGCACGACGAATGGCCGGGGGTACGCGGGCGGATCATCGAGCAACTGGCCGCCCGCGCGGCATTGCGGCGCGCGCCGTTGATCCCGGCGACCGTGGAAGCGTTGCGGCCGTTGGCTTCTTCGCCGATCGGTTGAGACCTCAGCCCCGCAGCGACTCGATCCGGTCGATGACCAGCGCGGCGAGTTCGTCCGGGCGCTCCTCCGGCAGCCAGTGCGAGCCGTCGAGCACGGCAAGGCGGTAGTCACCGGTGACGAATCCGCCGGTCAGCTCGGCGCCGCGGCGGGTCAGCCCCACGTCGCCGGTGCTCCACACATGCGTCACCGGCACGCTGACGCGCGCCGTCACGGCGCGCGGTGTGGTGATCGCCAGGGCCCGATACCAGTTCAACGCGGTGGTGAGCGCGCCCGCATCGATGATCTCGGTATGCACGCGGGCGATCGCGTCGGCGGACATGCCGGATCTGGCCAAGATCTGATCGAAGACGGCAGGACGTGCGCGGATGAAGCGCTCCGGGAGCACCGGCAGCTGGAACAACGCCATGTAGTACGAGCGAAGCAGCTGATCGCTGCTGATCATCGAGCGGGTGAAGGCGCCAGGATGCGGCACCGACACGGTCACCAGCGTGCGAACGAGTTCGGGGCGGGCCGCGGCCACCGACCAGGCGACCATCGCGCCCCAGTCGTGTCCGACCAGATGCACCGGACCACGGTCGATGTCGTCGATCAACGCGACCACGTCGTCGACGAGTTCGTGCACACGGTAGGCCATGCGGCCCGCCGGACGGGCGCCCGGTGAATAGCCGCGCTGGTTCGGGACGATGGTGCGGTAGCCGCGGGCGTTGAGCAAGGCGGTGAGCGGCTGCAGGGAGGTGGCGGTTTGCGGAAAGCCGTGCAGCGCAACGATGACGGGGCCGTCGGGTGGGCCGGAGTCGACGACGTCGAACTCGAGTCCTGCCCTGGTGAAGGTGGTCAACTTGGTACTCAACGAACCCTCCGATTCGGTAATTTACTCATTGGTAAATTACTACCGGCTCGGGTGTGACGTCAACAAGGCTCATCTGCCCGTTCCACCGTGCACCACGGCGACTTCCGCACCGCCGAGGTCGAAGGCCCGGTGCAGGATGCGCACGGCGTCGTCGAGGTCGGTGTCGCGGACCAGCACGGAGATGCGGATCTCCGAGGTGGCGATCAGGTCGAGGTTGATGTTCGCCTCGGCCAGCGCCTCGCAGAAGGAGGCGGTGACGCCCGGATTGTTGCGCATACCCGCGCCGATCAGCGAGACCTTGCCGACGCGGTCGTCGTAGCGGACATCGGCGAAGCCGATCTCGGCGCGGCGCTCGCGCAGCAGGGCGACCGCACGCGCGCCGTCGGCGGCGGGCAGGGTGAAGGTGATGTCGGTGCGACCGGTACCGGTGTTCTGCACGACCATGTCGATGCCGATCTCGGCATCGGCGACCGCGCGGAACACCTTCGCCGCGTAGCCGGGTTCGTCGGGCAGGCCGACGACGGTGACCTTGGCCTCGTTGCGATCGTGCGCGACGCCGGTGAGCACGGCCTGGTCGGCGGGGATGTCGGCCATCGAACCGAAGACGGTGGTGCCGATCGTGTCGGTGTAGGACGAGCGCACGTGCACGGGCACCTGGTAGCGGCGCGCGTATTCGACGCAACGCAGCATGAGAACCTTCGAACCGCAGGCAGCCATTTCCAGCATCTCCTCGTAGGAGATCTGGTCGAGTTTCTGGGCGTCGGCCACGATGCGCGGGTCGGCGGTGAAGACCCCGTCGACATCGGTATAGATCTCGCACACATCGGCATGCAACGCCGCGGCCAGCGCGACAGCGGTGGTGTCGGAGCCACCGCGGCCGAGGGTGGTCACATCGTGGTTGTCCTGGCTCACGCCCTGGAACCCGGCGACCAACACCACTTCACCGTCGTCGAGGGCGCGGCGCACCCGCCCCGGATCGACATCGATGATCTTGGCGCGACCGTGCGCGCCGGTGGTGATCACGCCGGCTTGGGAGCCGGTCAACGATCTGGCGTCCGCGCCGAGTGCGTGAATAGCCATGGCTACCAAGGCATTCGAGATCCGCTCCCCGGCCGTGAGCAGCATGTCCAGCTCACGTGGTTCCGGCGCCGAGGCGATCTGCCCCGCCAATTCGAGGAGCTCATCGGTGGTGTCGCCCATCGCCGAACAGACCACCACGACATCGTGCCCCTGCTTCTTCGTCTCCACGATCCGTTCGGCAACCCGCCGGATCCGCTCCGCGGTGGCTACCGACGAACCGCCGAATTTCTGCACAACCAGGGCCATCTACGAAGTCCTCTCCCCTGCTCGCCCGCGTGCGATCCGCGGGTGACCCTTCGAGTATCCAGGCAATCCGGGCACGGCCGTACCAATTCGGAAACGAAAATGGCTGCGGCCGAATGGTTTCGGCCGCGATACTGGCGGGCAGGGGGTGGCGCGCGCTGTGTCGGCTCCCGGTTCGGCAGTCTCGGCGTTAGGCGAATTCCTATGACCCATCAGCACATCGCTGTTCTCGGCACCGGCCCACTCGCCACGGAGGCAGTGCGGATCATTCGCGACACCGTCGACGATCTGAGCGAGCGGGCCGGAACGCGACTGGTGCTCGGTGCGATGTCCGATGCCGAGCTCGTCATCGACGCGACCGAGACTGTCGCCTCGGCGCCTGCCGTGCTCGACGCGCTGCGGGCGGGACGGTCGGTGATCACCGCGAACACGGCGCTGGTCGCCGAGCACGGGCCCCGGTTGGCTTCGGCCGCTGAGGAATTCAGGGCCGATCTGTTCTTCGAGGCGGCGGTGACCGGCGGCGTACCCGTGGTCCGGCCGCTGACTCAATCGCTGTCGGGTGATCGGGTGCGGCAGGTGCTCGCGGTCTTCCCCACCGACGGGACCAACGCGGTGGCGCAGGCGGCGATCCTGGCGACGCTCGCCTTCCACACCCGCGTGGACGTCACCGACGTTCATTTCGAGGAGTTCGGCACGGCCGACCCGCACGACCTCGCCGCCGCGGCCGCGCTGTCCCTGCGGCTGCGGCCACTCACCGTCTGCACCAGGATCAGTGAGCGACCCGGCCCCGAAGCCGGTGGCAAGGAGAGTATTTCGGTACGCGTGCACCCCGCGCTGCTCCCGGAGGCCCACCCGCTCGCCCAGGTGGACGCACCGTTCAGCGCGGTGACCGTCGAAGCCGACAGCGCCGGACGGCTGATGTTCACCGGCCGCGACTCCCCGACCGCCACCGCGTCAGCTCTGCTCGGTGACCTGGTCACCGCCGCGCGCAATCGCGTCAACGGCGGCCGCGCACCCCGCGCCTCCTACTACGCCGAACTCCCCGTGAGTCCCCTCGGCGACACCCCGACCCGCTACTACCTGAACCTGCGCGTCACCGACCATGTCGGCGCGTTGGCCCAGGTCGCCTCGATCTTCGCCGACCACGGGGTGAGCATCGAGCGGGTCCGTCAGGAGCACCACAACGACGCCGCCCACCTGATCGTGCTCACCCACCGCGCCAGGGAATCCGCCCTCACCGACACGGTCGACGCGCTCACCGACGCATCCTGCGTGCGCGCGGTGCTGACGCGGTGGCGGGTGGAGGGTGCCCCCGATCAGCCGTGAACCTCCACCAGCGGAGTCCAGGTCATCCCTGCTCGGTGGGGACGACGACGAGTTCGGCCACATTCACCCGTCGTGGCGCCGAGACGGCGAAAGTGACAGCGTCGGCGATGTCCTCGGGGAGAAGGACTTCCAAGTCGTTGCGCCATGCATCGAGCTCAGCGCGCCGGTTGTCGTCGCGCATTCCGGCACCGAGTTCGGTGCCGACGAATCCGGGTTCGACATTTTTGACCCGAACCCCGCGTGGGCCGAACTCGGTGCGCAACGTGCGGGTCAGATGGGCCACCGCTGCCTTGGTGGCGCAGTAGACGCCGTAGTTCGGGAACGCGACATGGCCGCCGATTGAACCGACCAGCACCAGATCAGCGCGCCGACCGGCGTCCGCGGCGGCGAGTAGGTCATCGATGAAAGCTCTTCCGGTATAGAGCAATCCGTTGATATTCGTCCCCACCATCTGGTCCCACTCGTCGATCTCGGCGTGCTCGAACGGCGCGCCGAGCATGACGCCCGCGTTCGCGATGACCAGATCGACGGGGCCGAACGCGGCCCGCACCTCGGCCGCGGCGTCGAGGACCGACTGCCGCGCGCTCACGTCGACGGTCACCGCGAGCGTGTTCGCGCCGATACTGTGGGCGAGCTCCTCCAGCCGATCCTTGAGCCGCCCGAGCAGCGCGACCTTCACGCCGTCGGCCGCCAGCCGACGTGCGGTCGCGGCACCGATGCCACTGGATGCTCCGGTCACGACGGCGACCCGGCCTTCGATGTTGTTGTTTGTCATGGTCACCACGTTCGTCTCGGTCCCCCGGGCGTGCCAGGTCGGAAACTTCCTGGTAATGGGGGGCCACCCAGCAACCGCGGGGTCGGCCTACCCTCGAAGCCATGGATTCCGACAATCGTCTCGGTGCGTTCCTGCGGGCCCGCCGCCAGCAGGTCAGCCCCGAAGAGTTCGGGATGGCCGGGGGCGGTCAGCGCCGAGTCGCCGGACTGCGGCGCGAGGAGGTGGCCATGCTGGCCGGGATGAGCGCCGA
Organism: Nocardia salmonicida; assembly: GCF_036142455.1. Taxonomy (NCBI): domain Bacteria; kingdom Bacillati; phylum Actinomycetota; class Actinomycetes; order Mycobacteriales; family Nocardiaceae; genus Nocardia; species Nocardia salmonicida. The sequence continues at coordinate 1,162,204 of NZ_CP108014.1, read as the reverse complement.
TTACTACATCCGGCTCGAGCAAGGTCGCGACAGGCATCCGTCCGATCAGATCGTGGCGGCGTTGGCCAGGGTGTTCTCTCTCGACGACGACGGCGCCGCCCATCTGCGGGAGTTGGCGCGTCCGGCACCGCGACGCACCCGCGCGACGAGAAGACCGGAACGAGTCACGCCGAGCCTGTTGCGTCTGATGCGCACCTGGTCGGACACGCCGGCGCTGGTGCTCGGGCGGCATATGGATGTCTTGGCCGCGACGCCGCTGGCCGTCGCGCTGAATTCCTGTTCGGCGCCGGGAGTCAATCAGGTCAGAATGGTGTTCCTGGATCCCGAGGCACGCAATATTTTTCCGGACTGGCCGAAGATCGCCGCGGAGACCGTGGCCGGGCTGCGGGTCAGCGCGGGCACCGACCTCGACGACCCGCGCCTGACGGAACTGGTCGGCGAACTGTCGTTGAAGAGCGAGGACTTCCGCCGCCTGTGGGCCAAGCACGAAGTCCGTGCGAAAACCGCCGGGCAGAAGCGATTCACCCATCCGCTGGTGGGCGAGCTCGCATTGTCCTACGAGACATTCGCGGTCAACGGGGTGCCAGGGCAGACGCTCGTCGTCTATCACGCCGAGCCGGGCTCCGATGCCGAGCAGTCCCTGGTCCTGCTCGCCGGCCTGTCCGTAGACAGCGCGCCCGGGCACTCATCGGTGACTACAGGCTGAAAGCCACCGCGCGCAGGATCAGGACGGCGATGAATACCGCGGTGAACCGCGTCGTCCGGTAGGAGCAACTTCGAGTGCGCCGCCGCGGTCGATGAATAGCAGGCTGAGACGATGAGTATCTTTCAGTTCCTCGATCGAAACAAAAGGGCGTCGCCGGTTGAAGCAGAGGTGCCACTGGTCGTCGGTTCCCCATCCGCCGTGGCATGACACGGCAGTTGATCGTAGACGGGCGTGAAGAAATATCCTGGAGTAAAAGTGAAGGTAACCTATGGCGCGTGACGAGAGTAACCAAGACATAGAGACCTTTGGTCGCGAGTTGATAGCGTCCGGATTTGCCACGAGCGACTCGATCATAGGGTGCGACTCAGCAGAGATCGCACAGGTCCACTCCGTTGCACCCGAAGGCTTCCCTATCCCTGATGAGTATCAGGCGTTTCTTGAATATATGGGAAAGAAGGCTGGCACGCTCTTTAGAGGAACTGACCTATTCTTTCCACGAATGCTCGATGCCATAGAGGCGGCCGAAGATGTCTCTGGCAAGGGGTTAACGTTGGATGGCCGGTTTTTCTTCGGTCATCACCAAGGTTATAAAGTGTATTTCTTTAAGCGCGGATCTGGTGCAGTCTATGCCTACCAGGAGGGTACTTCCGAGGACCAAAAGCTTGCAGATGGGTTCATTGAATTCCTTCGCCAGTCCTGGCGTATCCAGCAGAAGACTCGCGAATCTACGGAAGCGATGCGTAGGGAGAGACATCAAATGTAAGATGCGCGCCGACATCGAACTGCGGCCGAACCTCGCCCAGGAAATGGGCGAGCACCCCGACGATCCAGTCCATCTTCGACACGATGAACACCGTCCGCCGTTGGAAAGTGAACGCTGCAGCGCACGTCCGCAGGTGATCGAACAATGCCTCCCCGATGCCGAGCAGTCTCTGGTCCCGCTCGCCGGCCTCTCGGTGACTACAGGCTGAAAGCCACCGCGCGCAGGATCAGGACTGCGATGAATACCGCGGTGAAGGCCAGGTCGAGGGAGAAGTCGCCGATGCGTATCGGCTTCAACACTTTTCGCACCGGGGCAATGACCGGCTCGGTGGCGGCGTGGGTCACCTCCCGCGCCTTGCGTGCCCACTGTGGACCGTTGCCGAGCGCATCGATCCAGTCCACCACCATCCGGGCGATCAACAGCACCAAGAACACGGTCAGCGCGTAACCGACCAGGGTTCCGACAAGACTCATGACACACTCCCTCGCGGAGGCCACAGAGGACCTCTTATCGCTATCAACGTGCCCGACATTGCCAAGGTGTCCACCAATTGGTTGTTCTCAGGCGATTATCAGGCCCGCGGTCACGTTCTTCGCGGTGATCGCGGGCGCGGCGTGGTGGCATCTGAACGGCAACGGCGAGCGGCGTCGACTACTCGCCGCGGCGGGCGTCCGTCGGCTCGTAGCGGCGGGTGAAGCCGAGAATGCGGGCAGTCACCGGCTTCGGAATCTCGTGGAAGAGGCCGTGCCCGGCCCCGCGGAAGATCTCGACTTCGCAGGTGGGCACGTTGTCGCGCAGGCGTTGTTCAGCGAGCTGCGAGTCGACCACCAACGACTCCGACCCGAGCAGTAGCAGCGTCGGCGTGGTGATCGTGGCCAACCGTTCGTCGGTGAACATCTTCGGGTAGCCGATCGAGGGGGCATACCCCAGCGCTGCCTTCACCCCGTCGAATTCCGCATCGGTCAACGTGACGCCGGGGTTGAGCCGTGCGTTCATCGCACGCAGGTTCTTGTCGGTGGGCCGGGCACCGACTCTGATCATCGTCCACAGCAGGCTCCACTTGATCTTCGTCAGCGTGCCACCCGGCTCGAGCAGGGTCAGACTCACCAGCCGAGGCTGCGCTGTGGTGGCGATCGCCATCGCCTGCCACCCGCCCTGCGAGTAACCGACCAGGTGGACCCGGTCGACGCCGAGCCCGTCGAGAACCTCGCCGAACCAGGTACCGAAGCCATTTTCGTCGATCGGTGCGGTCTGCACGCTCAGACCGGGCACGCCGATCATCTCGGGCATCAGGACGACGCGGTCACGAGCGAAATCCTCGATGACATGGTTCCAGGACAAGCTGTTGGCGCCGAGTGAGTGCATGAGCACGATCGGGACGCCTTCTCCCGCGCCAGCTTTGCGGACACGGGTGGACCCGAAAGAAGTGGAGACCTCGAGCAGGGTCGACGGTACCGTCCACTGCTTCTCCAGTTCTCGATAGTTCCGCAGATACTCCTCGCGCGCCTTGTCGTTCTTGAACCGCCCGATCTTGGCCATGTCCGCCCCTTCAACTCGTTGGTGATATCAACGTACCACAAAGGTGATATGGGCGTACCATGAAAACTCGCCCGGACAGAAGGAGTCGCGATGCCACGATTGGCCGATCACGAGGAGCGGCGCAGGTCGATCACCGATGCGGTGCGCCGGGTCATCGTCCGGGGCGGGCTCGAAGGCGCGACGTTCCAATCCGTCGCCGCCGAAGCCGGGGTGTCTGTCCGATCGGTGCAGTACTACTTCGGCACCAAAAGGGAGTTTCTGCTCGCCACGCATCGCGCGGTCGTCGCGGATTCCGGCGCCCGGGTCGCCGCCGGGTTCGCGAGCCTGGGACCCGAGCCCGGCCCGCGTGACATCGTCCGCACGATTCTGCTCTCGATCCTGCCCCTCGATGAAGCCAGTCGGCACAACGCGGTCGTTCTCGGTATCTTCCACGCGGCGACGCTCACCGGGCCCGATGTCGAATCCGCCGACACCGCGGGAGCGCCCAACTACATCGTGGATGCGGTCGCGACGCAGCTGCGGCAACTGCGCGGTCCCGATGCCGATGAGAAGTCGATCATCGCCGATGCCGAGGTGATCCTGCTCGCGGTCGGCGGACTGGCGCAGGGAATGCTCACCAACGACGACTATGCCTCGCGTGCATCACAATTGGTCGACCACCTCCTCGACCGCGTACTCGACGCCTGAAAAGCGAAGGGCCCCGGCAATATTCGCCGGGGCCGATCGTGAATCTCTCGAATTACTTCTTGCGTTCCTTCTTCTCGCGCACGCGCACCGAGATGCGCACCGGCGAACCGTCGAAACCGAACTCCTCACGCAGACGGCGCTCCAGGAAGCGGCGGTAGCCTGCCTCGAGGAACCCGGTGGTGAACAGCACGAACGTCGGCGGGCGAGTGCTCGCCTGGGTGGCGAACATGACGCGGGGCTGACGGCCGCCACGCATCGGCGGCGGGGTGGCCGCGATGACTTCCTTGAGCCAGGTGTTGAGGCGACCGGTGGAGATGCGCTTGTCCCAGGACTCGAGCGCGGTTTCCATCTGCGGCACCAGTTTGGCCACGGCGCGGCCGGTGTGGGCGGAGATGTTGACCCGCTGGGCCCACGGCACGCGCACCAGATCTCGATCGATCTCGCGCTCGAGCATGTAGCGGCGGTCCTCGTCGACCAGGTCCCACTTGTTGAACGCCAGCACCAGCGCGCGACCGGACTCGGCGACCAGGCTGATCACGCGCAGATCCTGCTCGGTCATCGGTACCGAGGCGTCGATCAGCATGATCGCGACCTCGGAGGCCTCCAGCGCCGACTTCGTGCGCAGCGACGCGTAGAACTCGGTACCGGTGGCATTGGAGACCTTGCGGCGCAGTCCGGCGGTGTCGACGAACTTCCAGGTCTTGCCACCCAACTCGACCAGCGAGTCGACCGGGTCGACGGTGGTGCCCGCGACATCGTGGACCACCGAACGCTCGTCGCCCGCCAGCTTGTTGAGCAGGCTGGACTTGCCGACGTTCGGCTTGCCGACCAGCGCCACGCGACGCGGGCCCGCCACAGCGGTGCCTTCGCGCGGGGTCTCGGGCAACGCGCCGAGCACGTCGTCGAGCAGGTCGCCGGTGCCGCGGCCGTGGGCGGCCGAGACCATGCGCGGCTCGCCGAGACCCAGCGACCACAGCGTGGCCGCCTCGAGCTCGACCTTCTGGTCGTCGACCTTGTTGGCCACGAGGATCACCGGGATCTTGGAGCGGCGCAGCTTGCGCACCGCGGCCTCGTCGGTCGTGGTCGCGCCGACGGTGGCGTCGACGACGAGCAGGATCGCGTCGGCGGTCTCCATCGCCACCTCGGCCTGGCGAGCGACGTGCTGCTGCAGACCCTTGGCGTCGGGTTCCCACCCGCCGGTGTCCTGCACCATGAAGCGGCGCCCGGCCCAGTTGGCCTCGTACGAAATGCGGTCACGGGTGACGCCGGGAACGTCTTCGACGACCGCTTCGCGTCGGCCGAGAATGCGGTTGACCAGGGTCGACTTGCCCACATTGGGGCGCCCGACCACCGCAAGCGTCGGCATCGCGATGTGCTGTTCGCCTTCGCCGTCCGCATCGATATCGAGAACGTCCCATTCGGACTCGTCGGTCCAGGTTCCGTCGCCTACGAGAATCTCTTCGATCATCGCGGACCTCCTGTCGTGGCCGAAAGCTGCTGAGCCACCACGCGATACAGCTCCTCGATGGTCTGTGCCATCGTCAGGTCGCTGGTGTCGACGAGCACCGCGTCGGCGGCGGGGCGCAAGGGCGACACTGTGCGGGTGGAGTCGAGGGTGTCGCGGCGCTGCACGTCGGCCAGCACGGCCGCGTAATCGTCGCCGCGGCCCTCGCGGATGTTCTGAGCATTGCGCCGCTCGGCGCGTGCCTCCGCGGAGGCGGTGAGATAGATCTTGGCATCGGCGCCGGTGAGCACGACGGTGCCGATATCGCGGCCCTCGACCACGATGCGCCCTGACATCGCGGCGATCTCGCGCTGCAGGGCCACGAGCTGCTCGCGCACCGGCGCCACCGCGGAAACCGCCGAGACGGCCTTGGTGACGGCGTCGCCGCGGATCTCCTGCGAGACGTCCTCGCCGTCGAGTTCGACGACCTCGTGGCTGGGATCGGTGCCGATCGAAAGCGGCAGTGCCGCAACGGTTTCCGCGATCGCGGCCGCATCGGTCAACTCGACGCCCGCACGCAGCACGCGCAGGGTCGCGACCCGGTACATGGCACCGGTGTCGAGGTAGCGGGCGCCCAGGCGCGCCGCCAGGCGACGCGACACACTGGACTTGCCGGTACCGGAGGGGCCGTCCATCGCGACGATGAGCGTCGCGTCACCGGTCATCCGGTCGCTCTCGAACTCCAAGGGAAAGTCCACACCGTTCACAGCTGCACCGCCTCGTAGAGTTTGCCGATCTCGTCGCGGCCGAGCACCCGCAGCGTGCCGGGGCGCTGGTCACCCAGTGCCACCGGGCCGAGGTGGGTGCGCACCAGCCGGATCACCGGGTGGCCGACCTCGTCGAGCAGCCTACGCACGATGTGTTTGCGGCCCTCGTGCAACACGAGCTTCACCAGCGACCGGCCCTGGTAGGCCTCGAGCACCATGAACTTGTCGACCTTGGCCGGCCCGTCCTCGAGCTCGACGCCTTCGCGCAGGCGCTTACCGACCAGGCGGTAGTTCACCTCGCCGTCGACGGTGGCCAGGTAGGTCTTGGGCACCTCGAACGAGGGGTGCATCAGTCGATGCGCCATCTCGCCGTCATTGGTGACCAGCAGCAGGCCCTCGGTGTCGGCGTCCAGACGGCCGACGTGGAACAGGCGCTGACCAGCGGCGATCCGCTCGGCGATGATATCGCCGACGCAGGGGCGCCCCAGATCGTCGGACATGGTGGACTGCCAGCCCTTGGGCTTGTTCAGCACCAGGTGCACCAGTTCGTCGCGCACCACGACACGGGTGCCGTCGACGCGCACCACCGCGTTCTCGGCGTCGATGCGCAGACCCTGCTCACGCACGATCTTGCCGTCGACCTCGACGCGACCGGCGGCGATCATCTCCTCGGCGGCGCGACGCGAAGCCACACCCGCCTTGGCGAGGACCTTCTGCAGGCGTTCGCCTTCGCCCCACGGGAGCTTCTTGGGGCCCTCGGTGACCTCGGCGTGCTGGTGACGCGCGGGCTTGGCGTTGTTCAGGATCGTCGGAGCGACGACCTTCTTCTGCGGCTTCGAGGAGGTCTTCTTGCGCGCCGCGAAGGCTTGGGAGCCGGCCGAAGCGCCGCTGCGCTGACCAGCCGTGCCGCCACGCTGTTCGCGGTCGGCGTCACCACGCGGGTAACCGCCACCGCTGGAAGCACCGGTGCTACGACGGTCGTCACGCTGGTAACCACCGGCAGACGGGCCACGACGGTCACCACCGGCCGGGGCGCCACGACGATCATCACGCTGGTAGCCACCGGGCGAACTGCCGCGACGGTCACCGCCGGCGGGGCCGCCGCGACGATCGTCGCGCTGGTAGCCACCCCCGGTCGAGGTGCCACGGCGGCCGCCGGACTCCGCGTCACGCTGGAAGCTGCCCGCGGACCGGGCGGCTGTCTGATTACCGCGCTGGAAGCCACCCGCGCCGGTGCCGCGCCGGCTGGGAGCCGCTGCGCGAGAGCCACCCTGCCCGGTGCGCGCACTGTCGCCACGGTTACCCGCGGTTCGATTCGCGCCACTTCGGGGCTGGTCGCTGCGATTTCTTCGATCCGGTGTGCCATCTCGGCGAGCGGAATTATTCATCTGTCCTGTCAATCGTCAGTGCCGGGATCCCTGTCGGACTCGGCGGGTTTGTTCAGCTTGGTGACTGTCAATCGTCGGTGCCGAGATCCATGTCGGACTCGGCGGTTTTCTTCAGCCTGGTGAACCGCGGATCGGTTTCCAGGCTCTCGCTGATCTCGTCGATCAGATCGACGCCGGGAAGCAGCGGCGCCAGCAGTGGCAGGTCGCCGAGAGAGGCGAGCCCGATCCGTTCGAGGAACAACTCGGTGGTGCGGTACAACGTGCCGTTGGTTTCGGGGTCCTGACCTGCTTCCGCGATCAGGCCTCTGGCCAGCAGCGTGCGCATCACTCCGTCGACGTTCACTCCTCGGACCGCGCTGACCCGCATGCGAGTCACCGGCTGGCGGTAGGCGACCACCGCCAAGGTTTCCAAGGCGGCCCGGGTCAGTTTCGTCCGGGCCCCATCGAGCAGTACACGCTCGACATAGGGCGCGTACTCCTGTCGAGTATAGAAGCGCCATCCGTCACCGACGAAACGCAGGTCGATGCCACTGCCCCGTTCGGTCAGTTCGGCCGCCATCGCGCGGAGCACGGTTTCGATGCGCTCGGTGGTGTCGTCCAGGGCCGCTGCCAGCTGTTCTGTCGGCGCGGGGGCGTCGACGACGAGCAACATCGCCTCGAGCGCCGAGCGCACTTCGAGGTCGTCGAGTGGCTCAGAGGTGAATTCCACCACTGCCTCTGTCATCCGTAGTCCTCCTCGAAAGTCAACGCCGCGGCCTCGGCGTCGGGATCCAGCTCACCGAGCCAGCTCACCGCGAGGGGCCCGAGCGGATCCGGTTGGTCGAACGCGATGGTTTTGCCCCGGTACAGCTCGAGCAACGCCAGAAATCTCGCCACGATTTCCACCGGGACTGTGCAGTCGACCACCAATTCGGCGAAGGTCGTCCAGCCGCCCGGACCGCGTTGCTTCAAGATGGCCAGCACCAGCTCGGCCTGTTCGGCGACCGAGATGGTGTGCATGTGCAGATGCCCGAGCCCGACTTCGGCGATCGGGCGTGGCCGAAATGCCGCCGCGGCGATCTCGGCGAACGCGGCGATATCCACGCCGAGGGTGACCTCGGGCAACAGTCCTTCGAACTGTTCCTCGAGCGCCACCGAGCGCGGATACCGGCGCAGCGCCGCGGCTTCCAGCTCGGCGAGCAGCTCTGCCACCTGCTTGAACGCGCGATATTGCAGTAGTCGCGCGAACAGCAGGTCGCGAGCATCGAGCAGTTCCAGGTCGTCGGCGTCGGTCATCTCGCCCGAGGGCAGCAGCCGCGCCGCCTTGAGGTCGAGCAAAGTCGCGGCGACGACGAGGAATTCGGTGGTCTGATCGAGAATCTTGTCCGCGCGCAGCTTGGTATTGCCGGCCAGTTCGGCGGTCAATGCCTTGGTGTAGGCGATGAATTCGTCGGTGACCTGATGAAGCGCGACTTCGGTGACATCGAGTTTGCGCGAGCTGATCAGCGTCAGCAGTAGATCGAACGGCCCCTCGAAATTAGTGAGCCGCAGATGAAAACCGGTTTTCTCCTCGGCCGGCACCGCGTCTTCGGGTACTGCTTGCACCGCAGGTGTAGCTCCGATCACCGGCCAGACCGGTGGATGACTTCACGGGCCATCGCTCGATACGACTCGGCGCCGCCTGATTTCGGCGACCAGGTGGTGATCGGCTCCCCGGCGACGCTGGCATCGGGGAAGCGCACGGTACGCGAGATGGCGGTGTCGTAGACGAGATCGCCGAACACCTCGACCACGCGCGACATCACCTGACGCGAATGCAGCAGGCGCGCATCGAACATGGTGACCACGATGCCGTAGAGGCTCAGCCGCGGGTTGAGGCGGTCGCGCACCTTCTCGACGGTGTCGTTGAGCAGGGCGAGGCCGCGCAGCGAGAAGTACTCGCATTCCATCGGAATGATCACGCCGTCGGAGCAGGCCAGCGCGTTGACCGTGAGCAGGCCGAGCGAGGGCTGGCAGTCGATGAGGATGTAGTCGTAGCGATCGCGCACGCTGTGCAGGGCACGGCCGAGCGACTGTTCGCGGCCGACCTCGTTGACCAACTGGATCTCCGCGGCCGACAGGTCGATGTTGCTCGGCAACAGATCCATGCCGTCGACCTTGGTGGTCTGCAGCACGTCATCGACCTTGGCCTTGCCGCCGATCAGCAAGTCGTGCACGGTGAGATCGAGATCGTGGTGCGCGACTCCGAGCCCGGCCGAGAGCGCGCCCTGCGGGTCGAGGTCGACGAGCAGCACCCTGCGGCCGTATTCGGCCAGTGCCGCACCGAGATTGATGGTCGAGGTGGTTTTTCCGACCCCGCCCTTCTGATTGCACATGGCGACGACGAGTGCGTCGCCATGTCGCTGGACCTGGGGTGGATCGGGTACCAGTCGCAGCGGGCGGCCTGTCGGGCCCATCTCGACGGCCTCGGCGACCTCTTCCGGTCCACCGTCCCACGGTGTTTCCGCTGTCGTCACGATCCGCTGCTCCTTATACGTTTTCCTTGCCGGTAACCCCTGTCGAGGGTAGCGAGGCCGATACGGGACCGGCTCGCTTTCGTACGGTCTGACTCTGGGGTAGACGCTACCGCTCGGACCGGTGAGGTACAGCATGGCAACGCCGGGCGTGTTCGCACGATACCTGCTCAGCGCGTATCGGAGGTGATGGTTCACGTGGCACGGGGATGGGCGGTGGCCCACACTTCACGCAGGGTGCTCACCGTGACGAGGGTGTAGATCTGGGTCGTGGTCACCGAAGCGTGGCCGAGCAGTTCCTGCACCACCCGCACATCGGCGCCACCGTCGAGCAGGTGGGTGGCGAAGGAATGACGCAGGGTGTGCGGTGAGACCGTCGCCCCGATCCCGGCCCGTTCGGCGGCAGTCTGCAATACCTGCCATGCGCTCTGCCGTGACAGTCTGCCGCCGCGAGCGTTGAGGAAAAGCGCTCCGCCGGAACCTTTTCCGCTCGCGGCGAGGGTGGGGCGACCACGCACCAGGTACGCGTCGACGGCAGCCAGGGCCGGACGGCCGACCGGCACGAGGCGCTGTTTTCCGCCCTTGCCGTGCAGCACCACACAGCGTTGCTCGGCATCGATGTCGTCGACGTCGAGCCCGACCATTTCCGAGATCCGCGCGCCTGTGGAGTAGAGCAATTCCAGCAGGGCCCGGTCGCGCAGTCCGCGCGGTCCCCCGTCGGAGCCCTCCGATTCACCGCCCGCCGACTCGAGAAGTCGCAGAACCTGGTCGTAGGGCAACGCTTTGGGCAGCCGGCGCCCGGGCGCGGGTGGTTTCACCGCATGCGCCACATCGGTGTCGGTGATTCCTTCGGCGGCGGCGAAGCGGTGTAGTCCGCGGACCGCGATCAATGCCCTGGCCACCGAACCGGCTGCCAGGGCAGGATGATCGGCGCCGCCGGAACGCAAGGCCATGGTGAATTCGGCGACGTCGCCTCGGGCCACCGCGCTCAAGCTCTCGACGCCGCGTCCGGTGAGGAAATTGCGGTAGCGGGCCAGATCACGACGGTAGGCGCCGAGGGTGTTGCGCGCGGCTCCGCGCTCGACCGCGAGGTGGTCGAGGTAGGCGTCGATCTCCCGCTCGAGCACGCCCCTGCCCGTCTAGTACGCGGGTTCGGCTGCCGAGGCGCGCGCCGCTGCTGTGGTCACGCGTGATTACCGTGAGCCGGCGCCGACTGCGCATCGGCGGCCTTACGCCGCAGGAACTTCGTCGGTTGACCGGGCCACGGCGCGTCGGGAGCGCGCAGCGGCGCCGTGCTCGCCTGAGCCGCCGCGTAGGCGAGCACGCCCGCGACCGCGGTCGCGTTCACGATCTCGCCCGCCAGCGCGGCGCGCACCGCCTCGTCGAGCGGCATCCGCACCAGTTCCAGATCCGCTTCCTCGTGTTCGGGATCGGGCCGGTCGGTGACGCTGAGACCGGTCGCGAAGAACACGCGAAGCGCCTCGTCGGTGAAGCCCGGCGACAACGCCACATCCACCAGCACCGACCACTGCGCGGCGGCGAGGCCCGTCTCCTCGGCCAGCTCGCGCTTGGCCGCGGTGAGCGGGTCCTCACCCTCGATATCGAGCAGCCCGGCGGGCAGTTCCAGCAACCGGGTGCCGATCGGATGCCGATACTGACGGATCAGCACGACATTGCCGTCGTCGTCGAGCGCGAGCACCGCGACAGCACCGTGGTGCTCGATGACCTCGCGCTCGGCGACCCGCCCGTCCGGCATCCTGACCTGATCCTGGCGCAGGGCCAGGATCGCGCCGCTGTAGAGCACCCGGCTCGACACCGTCTCGAAGTCGTGACTACCGGGCTCGCTCATGCGTTCCTATCGCCGATGTTCCTAGGCTTGCGCGGGCTGCTCCGCGAGCTCTTCCTCCGGAAAGTCTACGGGAAGGCGTTCGGCCAGTTTGTATTTCAACGCGGCGCTGATCAGCGCCGCGAACAGCGGATGCGGCCGGGTCGGACGGCTCTTGAGCTCCGGATGCGCCTGGGTGGCGACGAAGAACGGATGCACCGAAGCCGGGTATTCGACGAACTCGACCAGGTGCCCGTCCGGCGAGGTACCGGAGAAGACCAACCCGCTCTTGGCGATGGCGTCGCGGTAGGAGTTGTTCACCTCGAACCGGTGCCGGTGCCGCTCGGACACGTTCTCGGTGCCGTACGCCTGCGCGACGACCGAGCCCTTCTTCAGGGTGGCGGGGTAGGCGCCCAAGCGCATGGTGCCACCCAGATCGGCTTCACCGGCGACGACGTCTTCCTGATCGGCCATGGTCGAGATGACCGGGTTCTCGGTGTCGGGCTCGAATTCCGCGGAGTTGGCATCGGCGATGCCGACCGACCGCGCCGCCTCGATGACCACGCACTGCAGACCGAGGCACAGCCCGAGCAGCGGGATGCCGCGGTGGCGGGCGTAGCCGATCGCCCCGACCTTGCCCTCGATGCCACGGATGCCGAACCCACCGGGGATCAGGACTGCGTCGACATCACGCAGCGCCGCCTGTGCGCCGACCTCGGTCTCGCACTCGTCCGAGGGTACCCAGCGGATGTTCACCTTGGCGCGATGGGCGAAGCCACCCGCGCGCAGCGCCTCGGTCACCGACAGGTACGCGTCCGGCAGATCGACGTACTTGCCGACCAGCGCGACCTCGACGGTCTCGCGCGGGCTGTGCACGCGATCGAGCAGATCGCCCCACACCTTCCAGTCCACATCGCGGAACGGCAGCCCGAGCTTGCGCACCACATAGGCATCGAGGCCCTCGCTGTGCAGCACCTTCGGGATGTCGTAGATCGACGGCGCGTCCGGCGTGGAGATGCACGCCTCCACATCGACGTCGCACATCAGCGCGATCTTGTTCTTGAGACCCTGCGGCACCTCACGGTCGCAACGCAGGATCAGCGCGTCGGGCTGGATACCGATATTGCGCAGCGCGGCCACCGAGTGCTGCGTCGGCTTGGTCTTGAGCTCACCCGAGGGCGCCAGGTACGGCACCAGCGACACATGCAGGAAGAACACATTGTCGCGACCCACATCGTGACGGATCTGGCGGGCCGCCTCGAGGAACGGCTGCGACTCGATGTCGCCGACGGTGCCACCGATCTCGGTGATCACCACATCCGGCACATGCCCCTCGAGATCAGGACCCTGCATCGCCAGGATGCGGCTCTTGATCTCGTCGGTGATGTGCGGAATGACCTGCACCGTATCGCCCAGATACTCACCGCGACGTTCCTTGGCGATCACCGTCGAATAGATCTGACCGGTGGTCACGTTCGCGTCCATCGTCAGATCGCGATCGAGGAAGCGCTCGTAGTGACCGACGTCCAGGTCGGTCTCCGCGCCGTCCTCGGTGACGAACACCTCGCCGTGCTGGAACGGGTTCATGGTGCCCGGATCGACATTGAGATACGGGTCGAGCTTCTGCATCGTCACCCGCATGCCGCGCGCGGTCAGAAGCTGACCGAGGCTGGAGGCGGTGAGACCCTTACCCAATGAGGAGGCGACGCCACCGCTCACGAAGATGTGCTTGGTGGCACTTTTAGCCTGATTCCGTTGATGACCCACGGACCACCACTGTACCGCTAGTCCGCCTCTCCGCGTATTTTGCCGGTCGTTTGCGGGCCCGCGTGTTGGGCTGCCGGGCCTGCGGAGCGGGGTTCGAGACTGCTGGACGTGCCCGGCGAGTTACCCATGTTCTCGCGAGATCAGGAGTTTCGTCGGGACGCCAGGCGCGGGAACTCGACTCGGGAAGGTGGTGAGGTTCTCACTCAGCGGGGCATTGCTACCAGAGTCAGTGAGGTCGCTGACGTGCCTGTTCCGTAGCGGCCCGCGCCGCCGGTGAGTTGTTCGGTGAGGGCGAGTGCTGTTGTTACCCGGCCTGTTTCGCGGTCGAGGTTGTCGACTGTGGTGACCGTTGTGGCCAGGGGGGTCTGGGATCGGACGGTGGCTATCGGGGCGTTGCCTTCGGCGGCGCCCGCGCGGCCCGCGAGGACGGTACCCGCCGCTCGGGCGCGGAGGGCGCCGGTGAAGCGGGCGATAGTCGCGCCCTGGCCGGTGTCGGATTCGACACCGTTGCCGGTGACGACGACAGCGAGTTGGGCGGGGCCGGTCGGGGTGTCGCCATAGGTGAGGAAGCCGCCGCCTCGGAGGGTCTCGAGGATCAGGGCGAGTTCCTGGGGAGTGCTGCGAGGCTGGTTCGTCGTGGGGTCCTGGAGCAGCGCGAGGCCGAGCAGATCGCCTGCGAGGCTGCCCTGGTCCACCGCGCCGGTGTTCAGTTGGGCACCCGCGGGGACGATGTTGGTCAGGGTGGAGCGCATGCGGTCGCCCTCCCCCGCGTCGACGAAGGACTCGGTGAGGGCTACGCGGCCGGTGAGTGTGGCGCCTGCTGTTTGCAGGGACTTGCTCACGCCGTCGATGTCGGCGGGGTCGGCGTCGGGAGTGGTGAGGACGACAACCGTGCGGTCGGCCAGCGTGCCGCTCAGGATTCGGGCTGCCGAGCCCGCGATGAACTGATCGGCGGAGTCGAGGCGGGCGGTGAGTTGCGCGTTCTGGGCAGCCAGTTCGTCCACCTGGGTGTTCAGGTCGGTCTTGTCCGACCGCAAGCCCGAGATCATGCCGCCCGCGAGGGTGTGCGAACCGAGCACCACCCCGACCGCGAGTGCGAGGAAGATCGCCGCGATCGAGATGGCGTGTTGACGCAGCGAGATCACAGCAGACCACGCACCCACAGGACGAAGCTGTTCCAGTACTCGATGGCCCAGTCCAGCATCTCGGAGCCGTTGTGCGAGGCCAAGATCACCACCACGATCGCCACCAGCGCGGCCAGCACCACCAACGCCACCGCGGCACCCGCGGAACGATGCCGGTACAGCGTCGACACCGCGTTCGCGTCGACCAGCTTCGCACCGACCTTCAACCTGGTCAGGAAGGTGGCCGGATTGCTGTCGCGACGACCACGGTCGAAGAAATCCTCGAGCGAGGCAGGCGCGCCCGCCAGCACGATCAGGGACGCGCCGTGATGGTCGGCCAGCATCAACGCGAGGTCGGTGGGCGAACCAGAGGACGGGAACGTGGTGGCGCCGATACCGAGATCCTGGATGCGCTCCAGCCCCTTGGCGTGCCCGTCGGTGTCGGCGGGCAGGATCATCTCGGCGCCCGATTTCAAGGTCTCGGTGCTGATCTCGTCGGGATCGCCGACGATCAGGTCGGGCGTGTACTTGAGTTTGCGCAAGGTATCCGCGCCGCTGCCGACCCCGATCAGAATCGGCGCGTACTCCTTGATGAACGGCTTGAGACGCTGCAGTTCCGCGAGATGGCCCGAGCCGTCGGCGATCACGACCACGTGCCGGTCGCGCATGTCCAGCTCGATATCGGGCACGCCGACACCGTCGATCAGCAGCGCGCTCTCGGTGCGGACGAATTCGGTGGTGTTGCCCGCGAACGCGTCGAGGTGGTCGGCGAGGCCGTTGCGCGCCTCGATCATGCGATCGGCGATGGCCGACTCGTCGAATTCGATGCCCTCGACCAGGACCTCGGGTTCCTTCTTGGTGAGCTTGTCGGCGTAGACGATGCCACCGTCGATGCGGACCTTCGACCCGTCCTTGATTCTGCCGAACGCGTCGGAGGACACCGTGTCCATCAATACAATCCCGTTGGCCACCAATACTTCTGGACCCAGATTGGGATACCGCCCGGAAATCGATGGGGAGGTGTTGATCACCGCGAGCACCCCCGCCTCGACCAACCGGTCGGCGGTGTGGCGGTCCAGATCGGTCTCGTCGAGGACGACCACGTCCCCTGGACCGACCCGCCGCAGCAATCGTCCGGTATCGCGATCCACCCGGGCGATCCCGGCGACACCGGGCAACGTTTCCGTGTTCCGTGACAACAACGCCGGCATCCTCATAAGGCCGATGATGAAGCCAAACCCTCAACCTTTGGTGGAGGCGCGCCGGTCGGCACACAGGTGACGACTACCCGTATGCTCCGGGTCACAGACATTTCGGACAGGAGACATATTCATGCCACGCAGCACCGTCGAGACGGTTTTCGACGCACCTCGCGACATCGTCTACCGCCTCTTCACCGAGCGTGAGGCCGTCAGCCCGTACCTGCCGATCCAGGTCAAGCTCGTCAAAGCGGGCGACCCGACCACCGGCGTCGGCGCCCAGCACGTGCTCGGCTTCGGCAAGCTCGGCGTCACCGAGGAGATCACCGCGCTGGTTCCCGGCGAGCGGATGGAATACAAGATCGTCAAGGGCGCGCCGGTCAAGCGCCACGTCGGCGCCATCACCTTCGCCGACACCACAGAGGGCGGCACCCGCGTGGTGTACACGATGGAGTCCGAGCCGTCGCTGCCCGTGCCCGCGAAGGTGCTCGAGTTCGGCCTGCGTCAGCTGACCAACCAGCTCATCGGGGGCGTGCGCAAAGCCCTGCGGTAATTCTGGAGCGCTGGCGCGCTCGAGTTCGCGCCCCCTTGTGTCCCGTCGATCAGGTGCCGTTGCTTGCTCCTTCGTCGCCTACGCAACAGCACCTGATCGACGGGACGGGCGCGAACCGCCGACTTCGTCGGCGATCCCTCCTCGAGGTCGGGATGTACGGGGCTCGGAGTGCGGGACGCAGCTAGGCCGGGGCGCGTTCGGCCCTAGCGGTTTCCAGAAGTTCTTCCGCGTGCGCGCGGCCGGTCTCGGTGTCGTCCAGACCCGCGAGCATGCGTGCCAGCTCCACCACTCGTTCCTCGTCGGTCAGCGTGCGAACTCCGCTGTCCACCTTGCCTTTTCCGTCGTCGGACTTGTTCACCACCAGGTGGGTGTCGGCGAAGGCCGCCACCTGGGGCAGGTGGGTCACAACGATGACCTGGTGGGTGCGGGCCAGGCGGGCAAGGCGCTTGCCGATCTCCACCGCGGCCCGGCCACCGACACCCGCGTCGACCTCGTCGAACACCATGGTCGCGCCGTGATCGGAACCGGCGAGCACCACCTCGAGCGCGAGCATCACCCGCGAGAGTTCACCGCCGGAAGCACTCTTGCTCAAGGGCAGCGACTGCGCGCCGGAGTGCGCGGAGAGCCGGAATTCCACTTCGTCGCACCCATTCGACCCAGCATGCAGCTGCACCCCGCCGATCTCGAGCGGCGCCGAATCCTGGGCACTGGCCGGGAGCGGACGGACGTGGACTTCCAAGCGCGCCTTGCCCATCGCCAGCCCACCGAGCTCGGTGCTCACCGCGCTCGCCAGCTTGCCCGCCGACTTGGCGCGCGCGGCACTGAGTTTGCGTGCCGCCTCCCGCACCTTGCCCGCGGCGGTCTCGACCTCACCGGCCAGCTTGGCCAGCGCGTCCTCGGATACATCGAGCGAGTCGAGGCGCGCGCGCGACTCGTCGGCCCAGGCGATCACGCCGTCGATATCGGGGGCGTATTTGCGGGTCAGGGATTTGAGCTCGGCCTGTCGATTGAGCATCGTGTCCAGCGCGCTGGGATCGGACGGCAATTCCGACAGGTAGCTGCTGAGTTCGGTGGCCACGTCGACGACCACCGCGATCGCCTCGCCCAGCCGGGGAGCCAGCGCGGCCAGCGCCGGGTCGTCGGCGGAGTCCAGGCGGGCGCGGGCACCGCCGAGCAGATCGAGCACGCCACCGCCGTCGGCCGGCGCGTCGCTGGGACCCGACATCGACTCGTGCGCGGCGACGGCCGCCTCGCGCAACGAATCGAGGTCGCTGAGCCTGCGGATCTCGGCGACCAGGCGGGTGTCCTCACCGGGTTCGGGCGCGATGCCGTCGATTTCGGTGAGCGAGTACTTGAGCCGGTCGGCCTCGAGCGCCAATTCCCTACTGCGCGCGGTGCGTTCGAGCAGTTCGGTGCGCGCGTCCAACCAGGACCGGCGATACACCTGGTACTTGCGCAGCAGTCCGGCGACCCCGTCTCCGGCGAACTGATCGAGTGCCGACAGTTGCTGTTCGGGCCGCTGCAACCGCAACTGGTCGTTCTGGCCGTGCACGGTCAGCAGCCGCGAGGTGAACTCACCGAGCACCGAGGCGGGCACCCCGCGCCCACCGAGGTGCGCGCGCGAACGTCCGTCGCTGTTGACGGTGCGGACCGCGATCACGCTGCCGTCCTCGTCGGCCTCGGCGCCCGCCGATTCCAGCACTTCCCCGACCGCCGCGCGCGCCGCCTCATTCACGTCATCGACGACGAAACGGCCCTCCACCACGGCTTTCGTCGCGCCGAGGCGTACCCGTCCCGCGTCGGCGCGCGCACCGCTGAGCAGGTGCAGGCTGGTGACAACCATGGTCTTGCCCGCACCGGTCTCGCCGGTGAGCACGGTAAGACCGGCATGGAACTGCGCGGTGGCCGTCGAGATGACACCGAGTCCGTCAATCCTGATCTCTGTCAGCATCAGTGCTCTTCCGTTCGCTGTCTGCCCCGCCAGCCGGTGACCGGCAGCTGGAACTTGCGCACCATCCGGTCGGCGAAGGGCGCCGAATCGAGCCGCACCCACCGTACCGGCTGTTCGCCGCGCACCACTTCGGCACGGCCACCACGCGGCAGCGCGAGGGTTCGCCTGCCGTCGAGGAACACGATCGCATCGTGCCCGGTCGCCACGGTCTCCACCGCGATCCGCGAATCCGGACTGGTCACCAGTGGCCGCGCGAACAACGCGTGCGCATTGCTCGGAATCACCAGCATCGCCTCGACTTCGGGCCAGACCACCGGCCCACCCGCCGAGAACGCGTAGGCGGTCGACCCGGTGGGAGTGGAGATGAGGATGCCGTCGCAGCCGAACGCCGAGACCGGCCGCCCGTCCACTTCGAGCACCACTTCCAGCACACCCATACGCTGCGCGTTCTCGAGGCTGGCCTCGTTGAGCGCCCAGCCGTGTTCGACGATCGTGTCGTCGACGCGCACGGTGACATCGATGGTCATCCGGTTTTCCACCTGGTAGTCGCGATCGACCACCTGTGAGAGCGCCTCGTCGAGGTTCTCGGCCTCGGCCTCGGTGAGAAAACCGATGCGGCCCAGGTTGATTCCGAGCACGGGCACACCGGTGGGCCTGCCGAGTTCGGCCGCGCGCAGGAAGGTGCCGTCGCCGCCGAGGGCGAGCACCATCTCGCAGCCCTGCGCCGCGGACGGGCTGTGCGGCACCACCCGCACCGGGTATCCGGCTTCGTCTTCGAACCGGGTGCTGTCGGCCTCGTCGGCCAGCACCCGCAGGCAGATGCCCGCTTCGGCGAAGATCTTCGCCACCCGGTGCGCGGTCTCGATGATCTCCGCGCGGCCCGGATGGGCGACGAGCAGGATCTCCCTGCCGCCGGGATGCGTACTCACTGCGGACCCTCCTCGACAGCGTGCGCGACCAGCGCCCGCACCTGTTCGGCGTCGTAGTCGAACGGGCCGACCTTGCGCAGCCACAGGAAATACTCGACGTTGCCCGACGGGCCCGGCAGCGGACTGGCGACCACACCCAGGGTGCGCAGTCCGAGCGCGGCCGCGGCGTTCGCCACATCGCACACCACCTCGGTACGCAACGCCGGGTCACGCACCACCCCACCCGAGCCGACCCGGTCCTTACCGACCTCGAACTGCGGTTTCACCATGGGCAGCAGATCGGCACCGTCGGCCGCGCAGGCCGCCAGCGCGGGAAGTACGAGCCCGAGCGAAATGAAGGACAGGTCACCGACGACGATGTCGACTGTGCCACCGATGGATTCGGGGGTGATGTTGCGCACGTTGGTGCGGTCGAACACCCTGACCCGGTCGTCGTTCTGCAGTCGCCAGATCAGTTGGCCGTAGCCGACGTCGACCGCGACCACTTCGCGCGCGCCCTTGTTGAGCAGCACGTCGGTGAAACCGCCGGTCGACGCACCCGCGTCCAGACACCGCTTATCCGCGATGCTGAGCCCCTCGGGTTCGAAGGCCTCGAGTGCGCCGAGCAGTTTGTGCGCACCACGCGAGGCCCACGACACCTCGTCGGGTTCCTCCCGCACGATCAGCGGGGTTCCCGTCTCCACGGCCGTCGCGGGTTTCACGGCGACGGTTCCGGCAATCAGGACGCGGCCCGCGCCGATCAGTTCGACCGCGTGTTCTCGCGATCGCGCCAATCCGCGGCGAACCAGTTCGGCGTCCACGCGCGCTCGCCTGGCCACCTCAGATCTTGTCCACTGTCGCCAGCGCGTCCACCAGTACGTCGTGCGCCTGCTCGAGGATGCGCGCACGGCGGGTGATGTCGGCGCCGGTCTCGGTGTTCTCCGCCGGGCTCACGGCGGGACGCGGACCGAGTTCGGCGAGCAGTGCATCCACATCGGCCTTGATCCTGCTCGGATCGGCCGGTTCCTGATGTGCCGGGACACCGGGCAGGTGAGCGCCCGGCACGGGAATCCCGGGCCGGGGTGGCTGTGACGCGCCGTTCGGCGGTGAACTCGCAGTACTCATCGTGGCGTCAACGCTATCGGATTTCCGAATCGGCTGCGCGCACCCGTACCGCCCGGCCGGGATGCTGTCGCAACAGTTCCGCGATGTCCGCGGGCGCGGCGGGCTCGGCCAGGGCGGTGTCGTTGAGGGCGTCGAGGGTGGCGGCGATGTAGGTGGGGATCCGGGCCGCGGGTGCGCTGATCACCTCGTCGAGGGTGCTGACTCCGGTCAGCACCAGCAGCGAGTCGAGGCCGAGGCCGTTGGCGCCCTCGATATCGGTATCGAGACGGTCGCCGACCACCAGGGCCCGACGGGTGCCCGCTCGCTCGATCGCGTCTTCCATCAGCGGCGCGTAGGGCTTACCCGCGACCAACGGCTCGCGATCGGAGGCGGTGGCCAGCGCGGCGACCATCGAACCGTTGCCCGGCGCGAGGCCTCGCTCGTTGGGCAGGGTGCGGTCGGCATTGGCGGCGATCCACAGCGCGTCGGCGCGCAGGGCGTAGGCGGCTTCGGCTAGGTCCGCCCACGCGGTCGTCGGCGAATGACCTTGCACGACTGCCGACGGCGGGGTGTCGCCGAACCGGCGGATGGGCTCGAGGCCGACGGCTTTCACCTCGGCGACCAGATCGTCGGTGCCGACCACGAGCACTCTGTCGCCGGGGCTCAGACGTTCGGCCAGCATGCGCGCGGCGGCTTGCGCGCTGGTCACCACGTCGTCCGCGGTCGCTGGGTAGCCGAGCTCGTCCAGGTGGTGTGCCACGGCACCGGGACCGCGTGCGGCGTTGTTGGTGACGTAGACCAACCGTTGGGCCGAATCACCGTCCGGTACCAGCGCTTTGGGAGCACCCTCGATGACCTCGGGTCCGCGGTAGAGCGTCCCGTCCAGGTCGAGCAGCAAAGCGTCGTATTGATCGCGCAGCCGGTTCATCCACCCTCACTCCGTTGTCACTGCCGGGCCGAGCACATCCGCGACCCTAGGCGAAGGCACCGACAGCTTCGGTTCTGCTGCGCTGTCGAATAGCATTCGCACCCTTCATGATCGAGCATGTGCCGAGTATTCGTGCACGGTGTGCCGCTTCCCACTTCGGCGACCAGCGAGTCGCGGGCGAGACCATCGCCTGCTCCCGACCCGGCCGCCGTGGTTCGGCACCCTTCTGACATGCAAAAGGCCGCAGTCCGGGAACCCGTGAAGAGTTCTCGGCCCGCGGCCTGGTGCAGATCTACTGCGCGTCGCCGGTGAGTTCGGTTGCCCGCTCCTCGGCGTCGGTTTCGTCGTCGAGGTCGGCGGCCGCGGCGTTGAGGAACCACTGCAGTCCGTCGTCGGTCCGGCCTGCCGCCACCAGCGCATCGGCGTAGGCGTAGAACAGGCGCGCCGCGGCGGAACCGGTGCGCGAGGGATCCAGGTCCGAAGCCTGCAGCGTCACCACGGCCTGGTCGAACTGACCCAGATCCATCCGGGCGCCGGCCACCACCATGCGCAGCTCGGCGGCTTCGTCACCGGTGAGCGTCTGCGCTTCCTCGCTGCGACCGAGCTCGATGGCCCGTTCCGGCCTGCCGAGACCACGCTCGCAGTCCGCCATCACCGCGAGCAGTCCGGCGCCACCCGACATCCGTCGCGCGGTCCGCAGCTCCGAGAGGGCCTCGGCCCACTCCTCGGCGTGATAGGCCACCACACCGGCGGTCTCACGCACCACCGCGATCCGGCCCGCACGCTGCCGCGCGGCCCGTGCGTGTGCCAGCGCCAGGCGCGGGTCGTCTTCGAGCAGTTCGACGGCCATCACCATGTGCCGGGCCACCGAATCGGCGTTGTTCTTGTCCAGGCTCAGCAGATCGCGGCGCACGGCCGGATCCAGATCGGAGGCCTGCACGTCCTCGGGCAGATCGGGCTCCTCGGGACGAGCCGCACGGCGATCGTCCGCCCGCCCGCCTGCTGTGCGAGCACCTTCGCCGCCACGACGACGGTCCTCGCCACCGGACTCCGAACCGCTCCGCGATCGGTCGTCACGATCTGTACGGGCACCGCGATCAGCGAATCCACGGCGCTCGCCGCGATCGGAGTCACTGCGAACCCGATCGTCGCGAACCGAACCGCCGGAACGGTCGTCACGACTGGCACCGCGCGGGCTGTCATCACGATCCGACTGGTTACCGGCACGCACGGTTTCGCCGTGATCTGAAGCGTCACGGGGATCATCGCCGTGGTCCGAAGCGCGATCGCTGACGGCCGAAGTTTGCGACTGACCATCAGGGGTCACAGGGCTACGCGATTTGTTGTCGTCAACATCCCCGGAGCCGGCCCGGTCGTCACTATCCGACACTCCGCGAAGACGATCGCCCGCATCCGCGTCGGTGTCAGCCGATGTGCTTCCGGTGGCCTTGTCTACGTCGGCTACCCGAGCCTCATTCGACTCGGGACGCTCGGATGCGGCGTCTTCGGACTGCTCAGTGGCCGCAGCCGACTTGTCCGTCGCTGCCGCAGAGATGTTGTCCGACTCGCTGACCGAGGCCACGCTGTCGTCGATGGTCGACTCGTCGATATCGGAAGCGGCCGCTGCCGACACGACGCCGAGTACATCGCTTTCGCGCTCCGTACGCTTCTCGCGGTAGGTGCCATTGAGCGGCTTACCGTCCTCGCCGACGAACCGTCCCTGACCGCCACCGGCGCGGGCATCACGCTTGAAGCCGCCGCGACCACGATCGTCGTCCCGGCGGGGACCGCGATCGTTGTCGTCGCGCTTGGGGTACCCGCCTTTGTTGCTGTCGTCGCGCCGCGGGTAACCACCCTTGTCGTCGCGCTTCTGGTAGCCGCCACGGTCCGAACCACCGCGCGAACGGTCGTCACTGTCATTGCGACGGAAGCCACCGCGATCCGAACTGCCGCCACGGTCGCTTCCACGATCGGAGCTGCCGCGCGAACGGTCGTCGCCTTCGCCGCGACGGAACCCGCCTGCACCGCCACGGGGACGGTCGTCGTTGTTGCCGCGGTAGCCTCCACGGTCACCGCCGCGATCGTAACCACCGGAGGGACGGTCGCTGCCGCCTTCATTCCGCTTGAATCCACCACGATCGCTCGAGCCGCCACGACCGGCATCGTCACGGCGCTGGTAGCCGCCGCGGTCGCCACTGTCGCTGCGCTTGAATCCGCCGCGATCGTTGTCGTCACGCTTGGGGTAACCGCCGCGCCCGGCGTCATCGCGCTTGGGGTAGCCACCCTTGTTGCTGTCGTCGCGGCGCTGGTAGCCACCGCGATCCGTGGTGGCACCACGATTCGAGCCACCACGGGGGCGGTCGTCGTTGCCGCGGTAGCCTCCACGGTCACCGCCGCGATCGTAACCACCGGAGGGACGGTCGCTGCCGCCTTCGTTCCGCTTGAATCCACCACGATCGCTCGAGCCGCCACGACCGGCGTCATCGCGGCGCTGGTAGCCGCCGCGGTCGCCACTGTCGCTGCGCTTGAATCCACCACGGTCGCTGCTGCCACCGCGATCGTCACGGTTGTATCCGCCACGATCGTTGTCATCACGGCGCTGGTAACCACCGCTGCGACCGGCGTCGTCGCGCTTGGGGTAGCCGCCCTTGTTGCCGTCGTCGCGACGCTGGTAGCCACCGCGATCCGAGGAGCCGCCACGATCCGAGCCACCACGGGGACGGTCGTCGTTGTTGCCGCGGTATCCACCGCGATCAGTGGAGCCGCTACGACCGGCGTCATCGCGGCGCGGATAGCCGCCACGGTCGCCACTGTCACTGCGCTTGAATCCACCACGATCGCTGCTGCCACCGCGATCGTCACGGTTGTATCCGCCACGCTGACCCTCGGGACGACCGGAGCCGCGATTGTCGTCATTGCGACGGAATCCACCCCGATCGGAGCTGCCACGATCGGAATCACCACGACCGGCGCTACTTCCCCGGCTGCCCGCGTCGTCACGGCGGAAACCGCCGCCTTCGCCACGGCCCGAGCCGCGATTGTCACCGTGTCCGCCGCGGGGGCGATCGGTCGGTTCGCCTCGCCGGCCGAAACCGGGGGCGTCTCCGTCCCGGCGGAAAGGCTTCCGTCCGTCGTTGTGTTCCGACACGGCGATCCCTCTCTAGGTTCCCCGGCCTCCGGGGAGTGTTGTCATGGCCCCGCCACTAAGAATTCAACCACGGACGAAGGACGGGGCATCGTCCGCCTGGCGTACCGGACTCGCTTCGAGCCCACAAACGCCGATAGGGGACCCAAATAAGGGTCCCCTATCGCGAAGGATGTTCCGGCAGTGTCCTACTCTCCCACACCCTGTCGAGTGCAGTACCATCGGCGCAGGTGGCCTTAGCTTCCGGGTTCGGAATGGGACCGGGCGTTTCCCCACCGCTATAACTACCGTAACTCTATGAAACTAGACAGCGCGACAATCTCGGAAACCACACCCTCCAAAAGAGAGCAGAGTTTCCTCATGTCTGCTGCAGTGTCTGTTGTTTCAGAAACCGCACAGTGGACGCGTAACACCTTCATAAGTAAGCCCTCGGCCTATTAGTACCAGTCACCTACACCAGTTACCTGGCTTCCAATTCTGGCCTATCAACCCCATGGTCTGTAGGGGGCCTTAACCCATCAAGTGGGAGAGAAACCTCATCTTGGAACAGGCTTCCCGCTTAGATGCTTTCAGCGGTTATCCCTTCCGAACGTAGCCAACCAGCAGTGCTCCTGGCGGAACAACTGGCACACCAGAGGTTCGTCCGTCCCGGTCCTCTCGTACTAGGGACAGCCTTCCTCAAGTTTCTTACGCGCGCGGCGGATAGAGACCGAACTGTCTCACGACGTTCTAAACCCAGCTCGCGTGCCGCTTTAATGGGCGAACAGCCCAACCCTTGGGACCTACTCCAGCCCCAGGATGCGACGAGCCGACATCGAGGTGCCAAACCATCCCGTCGATATGGACTCTTGGGGAAGATCAGCCTGTTATCCCCGGGGTACCTTTTATCCGTTGAGCGACACCGCTTCCACTTGCCGGTGCCGGATCACTAGTCCCGACTTTCGTCCCTGCTCGACCTGTCAGTCTCACAGTCAAGCTCCCTTGTGCACTTGCACTCAACACCTGATTGCCAACCAGGCTGAGGGAACCTTTGGGCGCCTCCGTTACATTTTGGGAGGCAACCGCCCCAGTTAAACTACCCACCAGGCACTGTCCCTGAACCAGATCATGGTCCGAGGTTAGAAGTCCAATACGATCAGAGTGGTATTTCAACGACGACTCCACCCGAACTAGCGTCCGAGCTTCACAGTCTCCCACCTATCCTACACAAACCGTACCGAACACCAATACCAAGCTATAGTGAAGGTCCCGGGGTCTTTTCGTCCTGCCGCGCGTAACGAGCATCTTTACTCGTAATGCAATTTCGCCGAGTCTGTGGTTGAGACAGCAGAGAAGTCGTTACGCCATTCGTGCAGGTCGGAACTTACCCGACAAGGAATTTCGCTACCTTAGGATGGTTATAGTTACCACCGCCGTTTACCGGGGCTTAAATTCTCAGCTTCGCCCATAACAGGCTAACCGGTCCTCTTAACCTTCCGGCACCGGGCAGGCGTCAGTCCGTATACATCGTCTTACGACTTCGCACGGACCTGTGTTTTTAGTAAACAGTCGCTTCTCTCTGGTCTCTGCGACCCCACCCAGCTCCAACCGCAAGGGTTTTCACCGGGCGTGGTCCCCCTTCTCCCGAAGTTACGGGGGCATTTTGCCGAGTTCCTTAACCACAGTTCTCTCGATCGCCTTAGTATTCTCTACCTGACCACCTGTGTCGGTTTGGGGTACGGGCCGTGTACCAGCTCGCTAGAGGCTTTTCTCGGCAGCATAGGATCACTGAATTCCCCTCAACGGGTACGCATCACCTCTCAGGCTATATGAACGGCGGATTTGCCTACCGTTCGCCCTACAGGCTTACACCAGGTATTCCATCACCTGGCCCAGCTACCTTCCTGCGTCACCCCATCGCTTACCTACTACAGCCAGGGTCGTATGCAGCAATTGCTCCCCTCGCCCGAAGGCTCAGTAAAACAACATTTGGATACTTAGCACAACTGATTCAGCATTGGGCGCGGATACACGGGTACGGGAATATCAACCCGTTGTCCATCGACTACGCCTGTCGGCCTCGCCTTAGGTCCCGACTCACCCTGGGCGGATTAACCTGGCCCAGGAACCCTTGGTCATTCGGCGGACGAGTTTCTCACTCGTCTTTCGCTACTCATGCCTGCATTCTCACTCCCGTGGCCTCCACAGCTAGTTCACACTGCTGCTTCCACGGCCACAGGACGCTCCCCTACCCATCCACACACCTGGCCCCAACCACTACAGTTGAGACGGGCTATTGTGTGAATGCCGCGGCTTCGGCGGTGTACTTGAGCCCCGCTACATTGTCGGCGCAGGATCACTTGACCAGTGAGCTATTACGCACTCTTTCAAGGGTGGCTGCTTCTAAGCCAACCTCCTGGTTGTCTAAGCGACCCCACATCCTTTTCCACTTAGTACACGCTTAGGGGCCTTAGCCGGCGATCTGGGCTGTTTCCCTCTCGACTACGAAGCTTATCCCCCGCAGTCTCACTGCCACGCTCTCACACACCGGCATTCGGAGTTTGGCTGACTTCGGTAAGCTTGTAGGCCCCCTAGGCCATCCAGTAGCTCTACCTCCGGTGTGAAACACGTGACGCTGCACCTAAATGCATTTCGGGGAGAACCAGCTATCACGGAGTTTGATTGGCCTTTCACCCCTACCCACAGCTCATCCCCTCAGTTTTCAACCTAAGTGGGTTCGGGCCTCCACGACGTCTTACCGTCGCTTCACCCTGGCCATGGGTAGATCACTCCGCTTCGGGTCCATAATGTGCGACTAAAGTTTCGCCCTATTCAGACTCGCTTTCGCTACGGCTACCCCTCGACGGGTTAACCTCGCCACACACCGATGACTCGCAGGCTCATTCTTCAAAAGGCACGCCATCACCCCACACACTCAAGAGTGCGAAGGCTTTGACGGATTGTAAGCGCACGGTTTCAGGTACTATTTCACTCCCCTCCCGGGGTACTTTTCACCTTTCCCTCACGGTACTAGTCCGCTATCGGTCACCAGGGAGTATTCAGGCTTACCGGGTGGTCCCGGCAGATTCACAGCAGATTTCACGGGCCCGCTGCTACTCGGGAGACATCCACAACAGCCAAGAAGTTTTCGTTTACCGGACTATCACCGTCTATGGCAGGCCGTTCCAGACCACTTCAACTAACCACTTGGTTTCTTACTGTTGCTCAACTCGGCAGAGTTGAGAAGAATGTTCCCACTACCCCAGCTAGACAACAACTGCCGTCTATCACATCTAACTGGTTTAGCCTCATCCGCTTTCGCTCGCCACTACTCACGGAATCACTGTTGTTTTCTCTTCCTGTGGGTACTGAGATGTTTCACTTCCCCACGTTCCCTCCACACACCCTATATATTCAGATGCGGGTAACACGACATCACTCGTGCTGGGTTTCCCCATTCGGAAATCCTCGGATCTCAGCTCGGTTGACAGCTCCCCGAGGCTTATCGCAGCCTCCTACGTCCTTCATCGGCTCCTGGTGCCAAGGCATCCACCGTACGCTCTTAAACACTTACTAACAAAGATGCTCGCGTCCACTGTGCAGTTCTCAAACAACACACCCGCATCGGATTGATTTCCTGACCTACTCGCCAACCCGAAGGTTGCCGGCGGTTTCGAAGGAGATCCGAGCGGATCGTTTGCTTTGCCTTGAAAGCACACTCGCGTGTTCTTTCAGGACCCAACAGTGTGTCGATATATTCACCGCGATATCGGACTGAGCCGACACCATGATGCGAAGAAGTTTGTCAGCGTTCCACCCATGAGCTCCAGCCGGACCACGAATGGGTCCGAAACTGTCTCTGCCAGCAGCGATCTCGACTCTTCGAGACACCCACTGGAGAATTGCTCCTTAGAAAGGAGGTGATCCAGCCGCACCTTCCGGTACGGCTACCTTGTTACGACTTCGTCCCAATCGCCGATCCCACCTTCGACGGCTCCCTCCCACAAGGGGTTAGGCCACCGGCTTCGGGTGTTACCGACTTTCATGACGTGACGGGCGGTGTGTACAAGGCCCGGGAACGTATTCACCGCAGCGTTGCTGATCTGCGATTACTAGCGACTCCAACTTCACGGGGTCGAGTTGCAGACCCCGATCCGAACTGAGACCGGCTTTAAGGGATTCGCTCCACCTCGCGGTATCGCAGCCCTCTGTACCGGCCATTGTAGCATGTGTGAAGCCCTGGACATAAGGGGCATGATGACTTGACGTCGTCCCCACCTTCCTCCGAGTTGACCCCGGCAGTCTCTCACGAGTCCCCGCCATTACGCGCTGGCAACATAAGATAAGGGTTGCGCTCGTTGCGGGACTTAACCCAACATCTCACGACACGAGCTGACGACAGCCATGCACCACCTGTACACCGACCACAAGGGGGCCTACATCTCTGCAGGTTTCCGGTGTATGTCAAACCCAGGTAAGGTTCTTCGCGTTGCATCGAATTAATCCACATGCTCCGCCGCTTGTGCGGGCCCCCGTCAATTTCTTTGAGTTTTAGCCTTGCGGCCGTACTCCCCAGGCGGGGTACTTAATGCGTTAGCTACGGCACGGAGTCCGTGGAAGGAGCCCCACACCTAGTACCCACCGTTTACGGCATGGACTACCAGGGTATCTAATCCTGTTTGCTACCCATGCTTTCGCTTCTCAGCGTCAGTTACTTCCCAGAGACCCGCCTTCGCCACCGGTGTTCCTCCTGATATCTGCGCATTTCACCGCTACACCAGGAATTCCAGTCTCCCCTGAAGTACTCTAGTCCGCCCGTATCGCCTGCAAGCTTAAGGTTGAGCCCCAAGTTTTCACAAACGACGCGACGAACCGCCTACAAGCTCTTTACGCCCAGTAATTCCGGACAACGCTCGGACCCTACGTATTACCGCGGCTGCTGGCACGTAGTTGGCCGGTCCTTATTCTACAGGTACAGTCACTTGCGCTTCGTCCCTGTCAAAAGCGGTTTACAACCCGAAGGCCGTCATCCCGCACGCGGCGTCGCTGCATCAGGCTTTCGCCCATTGTGCAATATTCCCCACTGCTGCCTCCCGTAGGAGTCTGGGCCGTGTCTCAGTCCCAGTGTGGCCGGTCACCCTCTCAGGTCGGCTACCCGTCGTCGCCTTGGTGAGCCGTTACCTCACCAACAAGCTGATAGGCCGCGGGCCCATCTCGCACCGATAAATCTTTCCACCACCGAACATGCATTCAGTGGTCATATCCGGTATTAGACCCGGTTTCCCAGGCTTATCCCGAAGTGCAAGGCAGATCACCCACGTGTTACTCACCCGTTCGCCGCTCGTGTACCCCGAAGGGCCTTACCGCTCGACTTGCATGTGTTAAGCACGCCGCTAGCGTTCGTCCTGAGCCAGAATCAAACTCTCCGTTGAAGACTCTCGAAACAACCCTCCCAAAGGAGAGCGAATCAAAATTATCTAACTAGAGTCCGAAAACCTAGCAAATGCGAACACCAGCAAAAAGATTCGCTGTTGTTCAATGTCCAACCTCCCACGACCGGGGGGTACATGAAAGATTGGAACCAATAATAATATTGGCACTGACATTCATCGACACACTATTGAGTTCTCAAAGAACACACGCACAAACAGAATAACCGGATTTTTCCGGATCTTCCGAAGGGCAACTGTTCCAGCCTAACCTCACGTCCAGACGATGTCAATCGTAAGCCTGGTCACAAGATCTTCAGCTCCGTCAGGCGCTTTCCCCGTACTACCGCGTTTTCCCTTGGCCCGCCAGCCTCTCGGGCTAGCGTCTCGGCTCCGGGTTGGTGTCCGTGTCGCTCTGACTTCCAATAAGTTACGCGCCGGATAACGCCGCGTCAAATCGCCTGGACAACACCGGATCTCCGCAGGTCACGGCGGCGCGCTCAGCCGCTGCGCGGGCCTGAATCACACGTATGTGACTCAGGCCTCCGCAACGACGTCAGGCTATCCGATGCACGCCCGCCATGTTCTTCTTTCCGCGCCGCAGCACCAGCCACTCACCGTGCAGGTAGTCGGCATCGGACGGAGTCCATTCGACATCGCTCACCCGCTGGTTGTTCACCGACGCGCCGCCTTCGTTGACCACCCGGCGGGCCGCTCCCTTGCTCTCGCACAGGCCCGACGCGACGAGCAGGTCGACGATCGTGTTCGGTTCACCGGGCACGACCTCGGCCACCTTGCCGTCCACCGCGGTTTCGCGCAGCGCCGCGCCGAGCGTGGACAGCGGCAGTTCGCCCAGCTCACCGCGACCGAACAGCGCCCCGCTGGCCAGTTCCACCGCGCGGGTCTCGTCCGCGCCGTGCACCAACGTGGTCATCTCCGCGGCCAGGCGCTTCTGTGCCTCGCGGGCGAACGGACGTTCCACCGTCGCCTGCTCGAGTTCGTCGAGTTCTTCGCGACTCAGGAATGTGAACCAGCGCAGGTAGCGCACGACGTCGGCGTCGGCGGTGTTCACGAAGTACTGGTACCAGGCGTAGGGGCTGGTCAGTTCGGGGTCGAGCCACAGGCTGCCGCCACCGGTGGACTTGCCGAACTTCTTGCCGTCGGCCGAGGTCACCAGCGGCACGGTGAGCGCGTGCACATGCGCGCCGTCGACTCGCCGGTTCAGCTCCACGCC
This sequence comes from Nocardia salmonicida, assembly GCF_036142455.1. Lineage (NCBI taxonomy): Bacteria > Bacillati > Actinomycetota > Actinomycetes > Mycobacteriales > Nocardiaceae > Nocardia > Nocardia salmonicida. Next base: position 1,131,272 of record NZ_CP108014.1, on the reverse strand, counting down.
GGCGATGATGTTGCCCCACTGATCGGAGCCGCCGACCTGCAACGTGCAGCCGTGCTCGCGCCGCAACTGCAGGTAGTCGTTGGCCTGCAGCAGCATGTAGCTGAACTCGGTGTAGGAGATGCCGTCGCCTTCGAGCCGCCGCTTGACGGTGTCGCGGGCGAGCATGACGTTCACCGAGAAGTGCTTGCCGATGTCGCGCAGGAAGTCGACGGTCGACAGCGGGCCCGTCCAGTCCATGTTGTTGACGATGACCGCCCCGGTCGGCGATTCGTCGAGGTCGACGAATCGCTCGAGCTGGCCCCTGATCCGCTGTGCCCACTCGGCCACGGTGTCGGTCGAGTTCATGGTGCGTTCGCCCACGTCACGCGGGTCGCCGATCATTCCGGTCGCGCCGCCGGCGAGCACGATCGGCCGATGCCCGGCCAGCTGGAAGCGCTTGAGCGCGAGCAGCGGGACGAGGTGGCCGGCGTGCAGGCTGGCGGCGGTCGGATCGAAGCCGGCATAGAGCGTCAGGGGTGCGGCGGCCGCGGCAGCGCGCAGCTCGTCCAGGTCGGTGGACTGCGCGATCAGGCCGCGCCAGGTCAGTTCGTCGAAGATGTCGCCGGTCACGCTGACCTATCTTTCCGCATGCGGTTCGTCAGTCGCGTGCGCGGGTGATCCAGGCGAGCAGATCCGCTTCGACCTCGTCGCGGTTGGTTTCGTTGAGGACTTCGTGGCGGGCGTCCGGGTAGATCTGATAGGTGAGGTCGTTCAGGCCCGCGTCGCGGTAACGCTGCACGAGCAGGTCGGACAGGCGCAGCTTGTTGTTGAGCGGGTCCTTCTCGCCAACCATCACATAGATCGGCAGGTCGGTGCGCACGGTGCTCGGGTTCGACAGCCGAGTCTGGGCGTTGGCCGCGAGCAGACCCATATTGGTGTCGTCGATGGCGAAACCGCACCAGGGGTCGGCGTTGTAGGCGTCGACCTGGGCTTCGTCGCGGCTGATCCAGTCGGCCTCGGTGCGGGTGGGCTGGAATTCGGCGTTGAAGAAGCCGATGAGGTCACCGCCGGCGGCCACGATCTCGCCGAACAGCCCGTCGACGGCGGTCGTGCCGCTCAGGACGACCTCGTCGACGAGGTCGGAGTGGTCGAGGAGGTACTGCTGCACGGCGAACGAGCCGAGGCTGTGGCCGATCAGGGTGACGGGCAGGCCGGGGTGGCGTTCGCGCAGGATCTCGGTGAGCGCGACCTCGTCGGCGACGAGCAGGTTCCAGCCGTCGGGGCCGAGGTCACCGGGAACCGCGCCCATGCTGAGACCGTGGCCACGGTGATCGTCGGCGTAGACGGCGAATCCGAGGCCGGCGAGTCGTTCGGCGAGATGACCGTAACGGTCGGAGTGCTCGCCCATGCCGTGCGCGATCTGCACGACGCCACGCGGCTCGGCATCCGTGGGGAGCCAGCTCCGCACATGGATGGCGGTGCCGTCGCTGCTGGGGAAAGTGAACACGGGCGCTCCTGCTCGTACGGTCTTTCGACGTGGTCTTCGATCGTCGCATTCCGGTCCGATTCGCCCAATTGGGTTCGCCGACGAGATCGGCGGGGTGATCTTGGCTCCGCGGCCGAAGCGCCTCGTCGGCCGACACTCCTCGGCACGCCGACGATCGCCGGAACCCCCCGGGCTCCGGCGATCGTCAGCGTGTCGAGTCGCAGATCAGCGCACCAGCGCGGTGATGGTGGCGCGACGTTCGTAGGCGATCCAGACGAAGATCGCGGCGAGCACCAGCGGGAAGATTCCCATCGCGGGCTTGTCGGCGATGAAGGCCTGCGTCGCGGCGGCGAGCACGGTGAGCACGGACAGTCCGGCGGCGGCCAGACCACTGAGTCGCGGCACCATCAGGCCGATACCGCCCGCCACCTCGACGACTCCGATGAAGATCAGCAGCCCGAGGGGGATGGTCAGATTCTCGGGGGCGTTCTCCATCAAGGTGTTCGGGATGACGAGCTTCGGACCGCCCGAAGCGATGATGAAGAACAGGCCGAGCACTACCTGCAAGGTCCACAGGACGCGGTTGCGGATCTTGCCGGGCTGGTAGGCGGCGTCGGAGAAGTTCGCGGAGGGGGTTGCGGTGGTCATTTCGTGTCCTTCGGGTCGGTCGCGCTCGGTCGGTAGCGCGTTCACCAGATAAGACGGACCATCGCCCGCGAACTCATCGCTGTCGGCAAAGGATTTTCCGCACGCTGCTACGTCCTCGGTTAGGGCGCGCGTGGGCTACGCCGATAGACGGAGACGGCGGGCGAGGCCGCAAGCCAGAACCGCCATGGCACCTCGGCCGCGACGCTGACCCCGACCCGCGGACCGGACGCGATATCTTCTTGTGGCACAGGTGATTTCAGTTCGAGGTGCAGGGCGGAGAAGGGGTCGAACAGTTCGGTTCCGTAGTCGGACATGCTGACGCCGAGTGCGCTGCCGACATTGCCCGGCCCCCTGGCCAGATCGGCGTCCTTGCGGGCAGCGGGCCTGCGCTCGCGCGCGAGATCGATGCCGTCGACCACTTCCGCCGCTCGAACGAGCACCGCACCGGCCTCACCGTCGTAGCCACCGGTCACGTTCACACACAGGTGAATTCCGTACGAGCGATAGACGTAGAGCCGCCCGGCGGGGCCGAACATCACCGCGTTGCGGGCTGTCGGTCCGGGCCAGGAGTGGGCGGCCGGATCGGGCCAGGGACCGCCGGGATCGCTGCCGTAGGCCTCGACCTCCACGATGCGCAGCGCCACCGGACCCGATCGCAGGATCGCGCCGAGCAACCGGTGCGCGGCGGCGGGTGGATCGACGGCCAGTTCCTGGGCGGACACGACCGTCATTCTCACCCGAGCCGGCGCGCCCGAGGCTGCCGGGTCAGGCGTAGGCGCTGTGCCTGCCCTCCCGCAGAATGCGCCGGTCATCGATGATCACCACTGCGTAGGCGAGTGCGACCAGTGCGGCGAGTTGCCCCCACGCGAGCCAATACACCCCGATCGGCGCAGTCGAGGCGACGACGACGGCGCCGATCAACCTGCTGCCCGATCCCGGCAGACCGAGCGTCGCGCGGAACCAGGATTGCCCGGCGAAGTACAGCGCGACACCGCCGGACAGCGCACAGGCGGCCGCCCAACTCGCGGGCTCACCACCGTGCGCGATGCTCAGCGCGATTCCGGCCGAGGTGAGGATCACGCCGACGAGCAAGGGATAGAGCGCGTAGTCGTAGGCGACAAGCGCGGGCCGCACGCGCTCCCGGTCCGGCCGGGCGGCGAGCGCTTCTTCGCCGCGTTCGTCATCGAAGCCGAAGTAGGCCCACCACAGCACGTACGCGAGCGCGAGGCCGAGAGCCACCATCGCCATCAGCGCGACCGTGATCGGTTCACCGGCCAGCCCGACACCGAGCGCGACGATCGACTCGCCGAGCGCGACGATGATCACGAGGCCGTGGCGTTCACAGAAGTGCGGCGCCCGCACCACGAAGCCACCGGTGTCGACCAGGTAGGGGCTCAGTACCTGAAGAGCGAAAGCCGCTGCCCAGAGCAGGTACTGCAGTGGCGGGTGGGTGAATCCGCCGACGACGACCAGGGTGGCCGATGCCGCGTTGAGCGGGCCGATCCGCCGGATCGCCAGACTGGCCGATGCCCCGCCGGCCGAGGCGAACATCACGGTGTGGATCGCGGTCACCAGCACGTAGCCGACCCCGAACGCGACACCGGTGCCGTGGAAGGCGTCCGGCACGGCGAGGGCGAGCACGAAGAACGCCGACATGCCGATGAGCAGCAAGGTCCGGCGCGAGGAACTGCTCGGAGCGACTTCGTTCGTGAGCCAGACGTACCCGCCGTACATCCACCAGATGACGCCGAACATCAACGCCACCTGCAACGCCGCTTCCCACCCCGGATGGTGGACGAACACGTGGGTGAGTTGCGTGATCGTGAAAACGAAGACCAAGTCGAAGAACAGTTCCAGGGTGGAGACCCTGACCTGGCCGCCCTCGGCCCGATCGGTGCGATTGCTTGACACGGCAGAATGCTAGGGCCAGCCGCCCGTTCCCGCGAACCCAGCGCGAGGAGCGATTCCTGCCGGTGTCAGCTCGTCATCCGAGGAGGTCGGTGCCGCGGTACAGACCAGCCAGTTTGCCGGGGTTGACCTGGAACCGCAGGTTCTGGATGTGTCCGTCGACGAGATCGAAAGTGAAGGCGGCGCCGGGGTTTCCGGCGAAGGAGGCCAGTGCGCCGAGCTCGCCGTTGATGTCGGCCGCGGTGAGTTCGAAGCCCGCGGACGACGGTTTCGCGAGGACGCCGAGGATCCAGCGGGCGACATGGTCGGGACCGTGCAGCGGGCGGCGCGCGGCGGTGACCACGCCGCCGCCGTCGGACCAACACGTGACATCGGGGGCGAGCAGGTCCATCAGGGCGTTGAGGTCACCGCCGGCGCAGGCGGCCATGAATTGTGCGGTGACCTGGGCGCGAGCGGATTTGTCGGTATCGAATCGTGGGCGGCGCGACTGGACGTGGCTCTTCGCGCGGTGCGCGATCTGGCGCACACTGGCCTCGGGACGGTTCAGGGCTTCGGCGATTTCGGCATGCGAGTAGCCGAACACTTCGCGCAGCAGGAACACCGCGCGTTCGACGGGGGTGAGGGTTTCCAGCACGACGAGCATGGCGGTGGAGACGGTATCGGCCAATTCGGTGTCCTCGGCGATATCGGGCGAGGTCAGCACCGGCTCGGGAAGCCAAGGGCCGACATAGCTTTCACGGGTCGCGCGGGCGGAGGTGAGCCGATTGAGCGAGAGATTGGTGACCGTGCGGACCAGGTAGGCCCTGGGGTGGGCGACCGCGGTGCGGTCGGTGTCGTTCCACTTGAGCCAGGTGTCCTGCAGGACGTCCTCGGCATCGGTGACGGTGCCGAGCATTCTATAGGCGGTCGCGAACAACAGGCGACGGTGTTCGAGGAACGGATCCTGGTCGGCCACGGCGTCAACCTACTTCACGCGGCGGCGCGGGTTGCGCTACCGCCCTTGGACAATTGCACGTTCATGGTCATCTTCTTGCTGGCCTTGAAGGTCGGAACGGGGCTGCTGCTGACCATTTCCTTATAGGTGCACGCGGCCCAGCCGGTCAGGTAGAGGCGGCGCGGGCTGTCGTCGGCCTTGGTGAACTGGATGACCGCGTCGCGGCGGCCCAGGCTGACGGGCTGGTGGAAGTAGCCGAAACGGAACGGACGAATCCTCTTGCCGCGCAGTTCGGCGGCGATCACGTCGGCGGTGTAGGCGGCGGTGGGCAGCCCGCTCTGGCAGGTGCCGTGTACCCGACCCCAGGCCTGACGGACGGCGGCGGCGTCACCGATCGCGTGAATCGTGGGGTGCGACACCGACTTCAGTGTGGGGTCGACGACGATCAGCCCACGCGAGTCGGTCTCGATGCCCGCCTCGGTGGCCAGCGGCGAGACCCGCACGCCGGTGGTCCAGAGGGTGAGGTCGGCGGCGATCACTGTGCCGTCGGCGAGCTCGACCGCGTCAGGCTGCACTTCGGCGACCCGCACGCCGATCTCGCGGGTGACGCCGAGCCGATCCAGTGTCTTGTTCAGATGCGTGCGGGCCTTGTCGCCCATCATCGCCCCCGGCTCGCCCGAGCTGATCAGCGTGACGCGCAGACCGGGGTGGCTTTCCGCGATCTCGGCGGCGGCTTCGATGCCGGTGAGACCGCCACCGCAGACAGCGACGGAACCGCCCTCGGCCGCGAGAGTGGCCAGCTCGCCTGCGAATTCGTGGGCTCGGCGCGGGTCGTCGAGGGTCATGGCGTGCTCGGCGACGCCGGGCACGAGAGTCGTTTCGGCGGTGCTGCCGAGGGCGTAGACCAGTTCGTCGTAGGCGAGTTCGCCGGCGCCGTCGACCTGGACGCGCTGGGCGGCGGGGTCGATCGCGGTGACCCGGCCCTGGACGAATTCGATGCCGGTACCGTCGAGGATTTCCGGGATGTCGTGGTGCGCGAGTTCCTGACCCGCGGCGATCTGGTGCATTCGCAGCCGCTCGGTGAAGCGGGCCGACGGGTTGACCAGCGTGATCGCCACATCCAGCTTCCTGGTGCGCCGCGCCAGGCGGATCGCGGCCAGCATGCCGGTGTAGCCGGCGCCGAGAACAACGATGCGGTGCGTGGTGGTGGTCATTGCGGTGCTCCTTGTCGATGGGATGTTCATAGGACAAGTGAGCGGCGACCAACGTGACAGCCTTATATGTGACCTGCATCACGTCACTGTCTACAGCGGCGTGAGCGCCCTTCGCATCAGAATCAGCCACCGTCGCTGCTCCGCCTCCGGCATCGGCTCGACCGGTGCGGCACTCAGCAGCAGTACGACATCATCGGCGGTGACGTCGGGATACAACGCGCCGTCACCATGCGCCGCGGCGACCAACCGCTCGACTGCCCCCCGGCCGCGCCGCTGGATCTCACGCAACGACTCGTCGGCGACTCCCGTGACGGCGAGCCGGAACAGCCGCTCCTGGCGCAGGTCGATCACGACGCGTCGAAACAGTGCGACGAGCGCGTCGAGGCCCGAACTCGTGCCGTTCTCGACAGCTTCGAGTACGGCATCCAATGACTCGCCGACACCGTCGACAAGATCGGCAGCGATTGCCTCGATCAGGTCCTTCTTGGCCGGGAAGTGTCGATACAGGGTGCCGACCGCGACGTCCGCCGCCGCGGCAATCTGATCCATGCCGACCTCGGGCCCGCACGCGGCGACGAGTTCGCGTGCGGCGGTGAGGATCGCCTGACGATTACGCAGCGCGTCCGCGCGCAGGGGTTGACCGTTCATCTCGCCGCCATCCTCGCAGATCCAGTCTTGCGAATAACATGAACCACTGGTTCACTTTAACCTGAACCAGGCATTCACCTTTAGGAGTGAGTCGATTGAACAGCTGGACCGAAGCAGATATCCCTGATCTGACCGGCAGAGTCGCCGTCGTCACCGGCGCCAATACCGGCCTCGGCTTCGAAACGGCTCGCGCGCTTGCCGAACACGGCGCCCGCGTCGTCCTGGCGTGCCGCGACCGGAGCCGGGCCGAGGACGCGGCCCGGCGAATTACCGAGCGGTCACCCGGAACCTCGATCGACTGCGTTGAGCTCGATCTGGCCGACCTGTCTTCGGTCCGCGCCGCGGCCGCGACGATCCGCAGCCGATTCGACCGTATCGATCTGTTGATCAACAACGCGGGCGTCACGGGGTTGACCGGTCGCACCGAGGACGGGTTCGAGATCCAGTTCGGCATCAATCATCTGGGCCACTTCGCACTCACCGGGCTGCTCATCGACCGCATCGTCGCGGCTGCCGCGGCGCGAGTCGTCACCGTCAGCAGCATCGGCCACCGGTTCGGCCGGATCGACGCCGCCGACCCGGCCGCGACGACCGGAAATTCCTATGCCAAGTCGAAACTGGCGAACCTGATGTTCACCTACGAACTCGACCGCAGGCTCGCGGGTACCCCGGCCGAAGCGCTCGCCGCCCATCCTGGTGGCGCCAGCACCGAGGTCTTCCGCTACTCGCCCGCCGCATTCCGGCTACCGAATCTGGCGATCGCTCGTCTGTTCGGCCGTACGCCCGCCATGGGCGCGCTGCCGACGCTGCGCGCCGCCACCGATCCTGCCGCGTCGGGCGGCCAATACTACGGCCCGTCAGGTCTTTTCGAGATCGGCGGATTCCCGCGACAGGTCGAGGCCGCCGAGCGTGCGCACCAGCGCGACAGCCAGGCTCGGTTGTGGGCGGTATCCGAAGAACTGACCGGCGTCGGATTCGAAACCTGAACCGACCTCGGCCACTCGGGGGTAGTTCCCAGGGTGAAGATGGGGGCGCTTCCCGATGTGCGGCGAGGGTCCGGATTCCTACCGTCGGAGCATGTCTTCTCGTGCTCGCCCGCGACGCATTCTGTTCGGTGTCGCCGTTGTCGTACTCGCCCTGATCACCGCGATCGCAGGCGCGGTGAGCTGGACGTGGGCCGCCGCCGACGTCTCCACCGTGGGGACGACAGAATTCACTCGGCCACTGGTCATTCCACCGCTGGCCGAGTCGACCGTCGACGCCGACGGCACCCGGACGTTCTCGCTCGATATGCAGTCCGGGACAACCACCTTCGAGCCCGGGCGCGCCACCGAGACCTGGGGTTTCAACGGCAGCTATCTCGGCCCGACACTGCGCGCGGCCCGCGGCGAGCGCGTGCGGGTCCAGGTGCGCAACCAGTTGCCCGAGGCCTCGACAGTGCACTGGCACGGCATGCATCTGCCCGCCGCCATGGACGGCGGACCACACCAGATGGTCGACCCCGGAGCGTCATGGACGCCGGAATGGACTGTCGCCCAACCCGCTTCGACCCTCTGGTACCACCCACACCCGCACGGCGCGACCGAGGACCACGTGCGCCGCGGCCTGGCGGGGATGTTCCTGATCGACGACGTGCCGAGCGCGGAGCTGCCGCTGCCGAGCACCTACGGCGTCGATGATATCCCGGTGATCGTGCAGGACATGCGCCTGCGCGGCCGCCGCCTCGACGGCACGCACGCGATCTTCCGCGATACCGGGTTCCTCGGCGATCGCACCATGGTCAACGGCACCCTGTCTCCCTATCAGGAGGTCGGCGACGAATCGGTGCGGCTGCGCCTGCTCAATGCCTCGACCGCGCGGATCTACACCTTCGCCTTCGACGACGCCCGCCCGTTCGCCATGATCGGCTCCGACGGCGGCCTGCTCGAACGGCCCGCCACGTTGGATCGCATCCGTCTCTCTCCCGGTGAACGCGCGGAGATCGTGGTGCGGATGGCGCCCGGCGAACGCACCGTGTTGCGCAGCGAGAAGCTCGAGGCGGGCCTCGGCTTCTGGTCGCACCGGTTCTCCGGCGGCGACGACACCTTCGATGTCCTCGAACTGCGCGCCGCCACCACCTTGCGGCCCTCCCCCGCGCTGCCGGATGCCCTGGTGCCGCCGTCGATTCCCGACGGCGGGGATTCGGTCGTGCAACGTCGCTTCGACCTGACCCTGGGCGGTATCAACGGTGAGCGCATGGACATGAGCCGCATCGACACCACCGTCACCCGGGGCACCACCGAGACCTGGGTCGTGCGCAACATCGACGGCATGGCACACAACTTTCACGTCCACGATGTGCAGTTCCGGCTGCTCGACTACGACGGCGCCCCGCCCCCACCCGAGCTGACCGGCCCCAAGGACACGATTTTCCTGCCACCGAATACGGCCACGACCCTGGCTCTTCGCTTCGACGGACCGGCCGATCCGACGAGGCCGTACATGTATCACTGCCACCTCCTGTGGCACGAAGATGTCGGAATGATGGGCCAGTTCACCGTCGTCGAACCTGGTCAGCAGGCCGAAACACCCCCGAGACACGCCCACTGACCTTGCCACATCGATACCGTCGCGCTAAATTCATCGCGTAGTGAATTCAACACTCGATGAATTGAGGCGACCATGTCGCACACCGCACCGCCACCGATCGCCGTCCAGGTCGCGGGCCTGACCGTTCAGCGCGGAAAACGTCCCGTCCTCCGCAGCCTGACCCTGGACATCCCGCGCGGCTCGATCACCGGCTTGCTCGGTCCTTCCGGCTGCGGGAAGACCACCCTGCTGCGCAGCATCGTGGGAACGCAGCTGGTGGAGTCGGGCACTGTCACCGTGCTCGGGGAGCCCGCGGGCAGCGCTGGGTTACGTCGTCGGGTCGGCTATGTCACCCAGGCGCCGAGCATCTACGCCGACATCAGCGTCCGCGACAACGTGGCCTACTACGCCGCGCTCTACGGGCGCGGCCGCGACGACACCGAATCCGCGCTCGGCGCAGTCGGTTTGGCCGATCACGCCGATCAGCTCGGCGATCAGCTCTCGGGCGGGCAGAAGACCAGGGCGTCGCTGGCGTGCGCGCTCGTCGGCAAGCCCGAGCTGCTCGTACTCGACGAACCGACGGTGGGCCTGGATCCGGTGTTGCGCGTGGAGTTGTGGAAGCAGTTCCGCGAATTGGCCGCGGCGGGAACGACTTTGCTGGTGTCGAGTCATGTGATGGACGAGGCCGAACACTGCGACAAGCTGCTGCTGATGCGCGACGGCGAACTGCTGGCCCAGCTCAGCCCCGACGAACTGCGCGAGCGCACCGACGAACAGAACCTCGAGGCCGCCTTCCTGACCTTGATCACGATGGGAGAGCACCGATGACCACCCTGCGCCCCTACATCGCGACCACCGGCCGGATTCTGCGACAACTGCGCAACGATCACCGCACCGTGGCGATGATCCTGGTGGTTCCCGCGCTGCTCATGACCCTGCTGTACTTCATCTATCAGGATGCGCCCCGCGCGCCGCACTCCCCGCTCACGATGTTCGATCGGGTGGGTATCACCATGCTCGGGATCCTGCCGTTCATCGTGATGTTCCTGATCACCGCGATCGCGATGCAACGCGAACGCACATCGGGCACCCTCGAACGGCTGCTCACCACTCCGCTGAGCAAGCTCGATCTGCTCGCCGGGTACGGCAGCGCGTTCTCCCTGGCCGCTGGCGCACAGGCCGCGGTCGCCTGCGTGGTCGCGTTCTGGCTGCTCGGGCTCGATGCCGCGGGCAGCCCCGGGTGGGTCATGCTGATCGCGATGGTCGACGCGGTCTGCGGGGTCGGGCTCGGACTGCTGGCGAGCGCCTTCGCGCGCACCGAGTTCCAGGCCGTGCAGTTCATGCCGGTGATCGTCGCGCCGCAGATCTTCCTGTGCGGGCTGCTGGTTCCGCGCGACCGGCTACCCGAATGGCTGGAGGCGATCAGCAATGTGATGCCGTTGAGTTACGCGGTGGACGCGCTGCAGCAGGTGTCGGTGCATGCCGAGCCGACGGCCGCGATGTGGCGCGATATCGCCGTCGTCGCCGGGTTCGCGGTGGTGGCGCTCGGCCTCGCCGCGGCTACTCTGCGTCGACGCACCCCCTAGCGACCGAGGCCGGGCAACGACGAGAGGAGCACCCATGAGTGACGGCGAATCCGGTTCCGGCACAGCGAAATCCGGTCGCACTGGCCGTAGGCCGGGCAATGCCGACACCAGGCTGGCGATTCTCGACGCGGCGCGGGTGCGGTTCGCGGGCACCGGGTTCGACAAGACATCCATCCGCGCGATCGCGGCCGATGCCGATGTCGACCCGGCGCTGGTGCATCACTATTTCGGCAACAAGCAGCAACTGTTCGCCGCCGCGGTGGACTTCCCGGTCGACCCGGACACGACGCTGCTCGCGGTCGACGCCGCACCGCTCGACGAGCTCGGGCAGACCATCGTGCGCGCGGTCGTCACGGTGTGGGACTCCCCCGCCGGACCCGGCATCGTGGCCATGGTGCGCAGCATTTTCGCGGGCGGGGATCAGAATCTCGCGCGGTCTTTCCTGCTCCAAGTGGTGCTGGAACGGGTCCGCGTGCGCATCGCGACCCCAGCTGACGACGGACGCGCCAGAGTCTCGCTGGCCGCGGCCCAGATGGTGGGGGTGCTGACCGCCCGCAAGATCATCGCACTGGAACCGCTGGCCTCGATGCCGATCGATCTCGTGGTCGATGCTGTCGGCCCGGTTGTCCAGCGCTATCTGACAGGCGATATCGACACCGGCAGGTGGTGATTCAGCGCGAGCTCACCGTCACCTCGCCGACCGCCGGAGTCCACGACCGCAGCAACGCCGCGTAGTGGGGCGGCTACCGGATGGGCCGGTCAGGATTCGGCGACGAAGAATTCGTGTTCGGCGGCGGTGACGTCGCGGGCCTCGTCGATCAGCAGCACCGGGATGCCGTTGTCGATCGGGTAGGCCCGACGCAGCCGCGGGTTGTAGAGCACACTCACATCGGCTTCGGTGCGCACCAGCTGCAGCGGGCCCTTGTCCTGGGGGCAGGCCAGCAGGCCGAGCAGGGTTGCGTCGATGGTGGATTCGTGCGCCATGTGCCTAACCTACCGCGCCCGCCGGAACGAGATGTAGCGGTGTCCGAAGAAGCTGAGCACCGCGACCAGACCCATGACGATCACCGAGGCCGGCGCGGCGGGGAACCCGAGGCCGGTGACCGCCAGTTCCACCAGGATCACGTTGAGCAGCAAACCACCCAGGTTCACCCCACAGAAGGCCAGAAAGTCCCGGGCGAGGTGGCCCTGCACGCGAAACACCAGGGTGCGGTGCAGGACGAAGGCCACGATCGTGCTCACCGCGTACGCGGCGACGACGGCCAGACCGGGCCTGCCGTCGCCGAGCACGTGCAGCCAGAACACGACGAGCGCCATGCCGAGCAGGGTGTTGAACCCGCCGACGATCGCGAACGCCAGCTCCTGCCGTTTCACGACGCGCAGCAGCGGACCCGGTGTCTCGAGCACGCCGCCCGCCGCCTCGACAGTCATCGCAGGGCGTCCGCGAGTGCGGTGTCGTCGTCGGCGATCGACTCCGCCGCCGGGGCCTGCTGCTCCTGCTCGTCGTCGGGCTTGCGGCCGCGCACATACAGCCACTGGAACACCGCGAGGCCGAGCAGTCCGAGGCCGATCGCGGCGCCGCCGATCTTCCAGCCCGGCGGACGCCAGGTCAGCTCGAGGTCGCCGTTGCGGGTTCCGGCCGGGATGTCGACGGCGACGAAACTCTTCGCGACGACCTTGAACGGGATGTCCTTGCCGTCGAGGCTCACCCGGTATCCCGGCCAGCCCAGACGCGCGAACACCACACGCCCGCCTGTCTCGGAGCTCACGGTGACGCGGCTGGTCGTATCGCTTTCCGAGGTCGAGACCGCGGTGGCGTTCTCGACCGCCGAGATCCGGCCGTTGCGGGTGGAGATCAGCCCGTCCTCGCGTTCGAGGACCGAGATGTAGTTCTCGTGGCCGGGATAGTCGACCCACTTCCAGCCCGCCGGGGCCGGTTCCGTGCGCGCGGCCGGGTAGAGCGCGCGTTGCAGCACCACCCGGTCGATGTTCATCAGATCGACAACCGTTTTGCCCGTCGACGGCTCGACCGCGAACGCGCGGCGGTAGGCGTCGGGGCACACGCTGGTGTCCCAGCGCATGCAGAGCATGTCGCCGAACCAGAAGTGGCCGTTGGGGGTGTACCCGCTGACGTAGGTGCGCTCGATGTCCTTGGCGTAGTTGCCGAACACCAGCGAGCCGTACGCGCCGTCGAGGGTGCGCTCCCCCGGCTGGATCAGCGCACGATCGCCGAGCTGCAGCGTGGTCCCCGCGAACTCGGGGAACGCCGCGCGCGCCGCGGCCCGATCGCTGGGCAGATTCCAGCTCATCGGCGTCGGCTGCGCCCGCTCCACCTGGGCATAGGCGATCGGCGACACCGCGATGATCGCCAGCGCGACGGCCGCCGAGATCCCCTTGTTCACCGCCAGCCACACCAGCGCGGCCCCGAGCGCGGCAGTGGCCAGCGCCGCGATCACATGCGCGATCCAGTTGTGCGGGTCGGCCGAGAACGACCGCACCCACAGCAAGCCGATCAGTACCGCCGCCGCGATCCCCCGCGCACGCCAGTCCTTGAACGTCGCGAACCGCCCGAGCAGCACGCACACCAGCAGCAGCAGACCGAGCGCCACCATCGGCAGTACCCGGGCGGGCCAGCGCAGCGGGCCGATCGTGCCGGGGCCTGCCGTCCACATCAGCGCCGCGATCGCGAACAGCGCGATCCCGCTGAGCTCGCGCCAGGCCGCGCGCGCCTTGCCCCAGTCGATGAAGGCCAGTGCCGGAATCAGGAACCAGGCGATGTAGACCACCGGCAGCGGCTGCACGTAACCCCACCACGAGGTGAAGGCGGGCAGCGTCGAGGGCAGGCTCGCGTTCAGCGATTCCGACCAGGGCACGGTGAGGAACTGGTCGTTGTTGATCTGGGCGGTGCCACGCCAGGTAACCTTCGCCGACAGCATGCTGGGCAGATACGTGGCCGCTCCCGCCAGCGCCGCCAGCCCTGCCACGGTCAGCAGTTTCAGCGACGGACGCCAGGTCCGCTGGTAGATCAGCTCACCGATCGCGACCGCGCCGATCATCAGACCGGCTTCGACCGCCGGGAAGATGTACTGCACCGAGATCGCCAGGTAGAGGTAGACGAACACCGGGATCGGACCACCCCGACCGCGCGAGTACCGCACCCCCGACGCCCACGCGTGCACCATCCACGCGGTGCCGGTGAACGCCGTCATCCAGCTGGCCTCGTCGAAGAACAGCAGCCACCCGGTGAACGAGATCGAGACGCCGGCCAGCGCCGCCCACTGCACGCGCGAGCCGTAGGCCAGGCAGATCCGATAGACACCGAGGCCCAGGATGATCGCGAAGATCAACTTCACCACGGTCGCGTACAGCACCAGATTGTCGACCGAGGGCGCGATCAGATCGATCAGCAGCTGCGGCGGATTCAGCAGCCCGGCTTCCTCGATCGCGTAGTTTCCGGCCATCCAGTGCTCGGGCACCATCACCGGCAGATCACCGTTGCGAAGCCGGTTTCCGAGCATCACCCACAGCGGGACGTACTGGGATTCGGTGTCGTCGGTATAGAAATGCCGAACGTTGGCGAGGAGAACCGCCCCATAGCCCGCGATCACTCCGAGGGAGGTGATCAGGCCCCAGATATAGACGGAACGACGGGACGGGGTTCTACTTTCCACCACGAGGACCAGACCCTACAGGCACACGGCCGCACCGGCACCGTCGCACAGCGGGATCGCTTCCCCCGAGGTGTCACGCCGCAGTGTTAAAGTGCCCAGACCTGAGGGTCTCTGCTCCTAATTGGTTCTCGGCCGAGAACCGCGCGGCCACGGCCGCCACAAATACCGAAAGTGTCCGCGATGCCGATTCCGTCCGCACCCTTGTCCAGGCCCGACACCGTGGTGCGTGCGGGCGCGCCCGATCGCAACGGGTCGAGCCCGGTGCACTCGGTCTCGGTGGTCGTTCCGGTGTACCGGGGTGAGGATACGATCGCCGCGCTGGTCGCCGAGTTGGACCGGCTGACCGGCCCGAGCACGACGGCAGCGGGCGCCCGGTTCGCCGTCGAGGAGATCATCCTCGTCCACGACAACGGTCCCGACCGCTCCGATGTCGTCCTGCAGGAACTCGAGGGTTCCTTCCCACAGGTGCGCGCGGTCTGGCTGAGCCGCAATTTCGGTCAGGACGCGGCGACGATCGCCGGGATGGCGGCGGCGCAGGGCGACTGGATCGTCACGATGGACGAGGACGGTCAGCACGACCCCGCGTTCATCGCGGACTTCCTCGACGCGGCGCTAGCCTCGCGCGCGGACCTGGTCTATTCGAAGCCGTCCAACACACGCCCGCACGGCTTCCTGCGCAATCTCACCTCTCGCGGCGCCAAAGTGGTCCTCGCGACAGTGTTCGCGTTCCCGGATTCGACACGCTTCGAGAGCTTCCGGCTGATCCGCGGTGACATCGGTCGCCAGCTCGCCGAGGTCGCGGCCAACGGTGTGTACCTCGACGTGGCGCTCACCTGGGTCGTCGGCAATACGGTGTCGGTGCCGGTGGTGCTGCGCGCCGAAGGCCGTGAGGAATCCGGCTACAACTATCGCCGCCTGTTCTCGCTGTTCTGGAAGATGGTCCTGTGCAGCGGCACTCGCGGCCTGCGGCTGGTGAGCATGCTCGGGATCACCCTCGCCCTGGCCGGAGTGATCATGGCCGGGGTGGTCATCGTGCAGGCGCTCACCCAGGACAACCACGATCCCGAGGGTTGGGCCTCGATCATCGTAGTGATGCTGCTGTGCTCGGGCGCGATGCTGTTCTCGCTCGGACTGATCGCCGAGTATCTCGGTGTCGCACTGCACATCCTGGTCGGCAAGCCGCTGTACCTGACGGTGCAAACCCCGACACCGCGCCCGGATACGATGCATGTGCCGGCCGTGAACCATCTAGTCGACGCCGTGGTACCGGCAGCCGCGACGGAGAAGGGCAACCGCGAGTGAGCGACCGCATCATCTTCAGCAGGCCGTTCCGGGCTGCCGCTGAACGCCCCAATCTGATGACCGTGCTCGATTCCGATCACAGTCATGGCGACGGTCAATTCACCAAGTCGGCGACCGCGAAGATCAAGGCCATCACCGGCGCCGACCATGCGCTGCTCACCACCTCGTGCACGCACGCACTCGAATTGGGCGCGCTGCTGCTCGAGCTCGGCCCCGACGACGAGGTGATCGTCCCCAGTTTCGCGTTCACCTCCGCGGCCACCTCGATGGCATTGCGTGGTTCCACCTGTGTGTTCGTCGACATCGACGAGTCCACCGGCAATATCGACCCCGCCGCCGCGGCCGCCGCGATCACCGACCGCACCAAGGCCATCGTGGTGATGCACTACGGCGGTGTCGCCGCCGACATGGAACCGCTGCTCGCGCTGGCCGCCCAGCACGGCGTCGCGATCATCGAGGACAACGCGCACGGCCTCGGTGGCACCTGGCGTGGCAGGCAACTCGGCACGATCGGCACCCTCGGCACGCAGAGTTTCCACGACACCAAGAACGTGCACTGCGGCGAGGGCGGCGCGCTGCTGCTCTCGGACGAGATCCTGATGGGTCGCGCCGAGATCATGCGGGAGAAGGGCACCGACCGCGCTCGCTTCCTGCGCGGTCAGGTCGACAAGTACTCCTGGCAGGACATCGGTTCGAGCTACCTGCCCAGCGAACTCAACGCCGCCGTGCTCGACGCCCAGCTGGCCGAGTTCGACACCATCCAGGCCAACCGTCACCGCGTGTGGAACACCTACGCGGCCGCACTGCCCGAGTGGGCCGCGCGCAACGACGTGCGCCCGATGACGGTGCCCGCCGACGCGGGCCACACCGCGCACCTGTTCTACCTGCGCATGCCCACCGAGGACAGCCGCGACGGCATCATCGCCCACCTCGCCGAACGCGGCATCGTCGCGCCGTTCCACTACATTCCGCTGGACTCGAGCCCGGCCGGCCTCAAGTACGGCCGCACCCCGGTGCCGTGCACGCGCTCGGCGAACTTCTCGGCGACGATCGTGCGACTGCCGCTGTGGCCGTTGCTCAGCGAGGCCCAGCTCGGTCGGGTCGTCGACGCGGTCACCGAATACCGGGTGTAGCCCTCTCTACGAACTAGGCCGCCCGGTTGCGCCGGGCGGCCTTTGTCGTGCAATGGACCGCGGCCGGGACACCCCCGCCGCGGTCGCCGATCAGCTCCCGCCGAACAGCACCGCCGCGACCGCGTCGGTGAGCACCTCGTAGGTCTCGGTTTCCCGGTTGTAGATCCAGGTGCCCGGGCCCGCCTCGGGCAGACCCGCCGCCTGGACCGCCGACGCCGAGGGGCGGAAGCTGGCGCTACGCGGGATCTCGTCGACGACGTAGACCAGGTCGGGACGCTGGGAACCCTCCAGTCCGCGCATCGCCTCGGTGACATCGCCCGGTTCGATCCGGAAGCCGTGACGCACGCTCAGCGCGGCCGCGGCGATGACCCCCGCCGCGGTCTTCAGTCCGAACGCGACCTCCATGTCGACCGGGGTGATGTCGTTGAGCATGTCCACGATCGGCTGGGTGAACACCGGGCCGCGTGCGGTGCGGATCACCGTGTCGCGCCGGTCGACCAGCCAGTAGTCACCGTCGCTGTCGCGCCGGAACAGATTCTCCGTCGGCCACCAGGCGTCACCGGCCCGGAATACACCGCGCAGGCCGCCGTCGGAGATGTCGCCACCATCGACGGCCTTGCCGAGCAGCAGGCCGGGTTCGTTGTCGGCGCAGCGGCGCGCGAATCCGTCGTCGCCGACGAGGATCTGTTCGCTGATCGGGTCGTAGGCGACCAGTTCCACGCGCGCGGTGCCGGGCACTGGCCTGCCTTTGGAGCCGATCTTGGCGCCGGTGACATTCGCCAGCACCACATCACCGTCGATCGAGGCGTAGAACTCGAGCACCCTGGCGGGGACGAACTGTTCGACTGTGCGCCGCCAGAGTCCAGCGGGCATACCGGAGCCGATGAACAAGCGGATCGGGTGGTTGTGGCCCGCGGGGAAGACCTGGGCGTCGAGCAGATCGCGCAGCATGGTCCAGGTGTAGGTGACGACCGTGACGCCGTAGCGGTGCACCTCTTCGGCGAAGCGGTTCGGGTCCATGTCCACCGGCCTGGCCAACGCGATCCGGCTGCCACCGGCGATCGCCCCACCGAGGCTCACCAACAGCCCCGACGAATGATGCAGTGGCGCAAGGCAGTACACGGTGTCGCGACGGTCGAGATCGGCCGCGCTCGCGGTGCCGAACGCCGACAGCGCCCAGCGATGGTTGGTGATGTACTTCGCCTCGAGGCGGTCGCCGGAGCCGAGCACGAGCACGAACGCGAGTTCGCGCGCCAGACCCGGGTTCGGCCGGTACCACGCGGGCACCCTGACCTTCGCCGGGTCGATCTGCTCCAGGTCGACCACCCGGTCACTGGTGGCCACCGCGAGCGAACGACTGTCGCCGCCGCCGAGCACGAGCACCCTGGCAGCGGTCGCGGCGGCCGAGCGCAGGTTCTCCGGGTCGGTGATCAGCGTCTGCACGCCGGTCAGCTCGATGGCGCGGTCGAGTTCGGCGCCGGGCGCGAGCAACACCGCGACAGCGCCGATCCGCGACAGCGCGGCCACCGAGGCCAGCGCACTCGGTCGCGTCTCCATCATCACGCCGACCCGCATCGCGGGCCGGATGCCGACGGAGATCAGGCCGCGCACCACATTGTCGACGCGCTCCTCGACCGCGGCATTGGTGTGCACCCGGTCGTCGAAGAGCACCAGGTCCTTCTGCGGCGCGCGGGAGGCGTGCTCGCTGAGCAGTTTGCCGAGCGAGATACGGGTGTGCGGCTGGATCATCCCGAGCCGCGTCAGCCGAGGCAGCGCACGCGCCGCCTCGCCCGCCATCTCGATCGATCCGCGAATCGTGTTGCCCGCGATGCCTTCCAGCGCCTTACCGACGCCCGCGCCCGCCTCGGCCAGACCGGCAGCGGTGTGCACCATCCGGGTGGCGGCGGTGCGCGGCGCGTTGCTCGCGACGTGTTCGTGCATGGGCACGATCTGCTCGGGCAACGTGCCGTTGCCGTCCATCCAGGTGATCCAGTCACGCACCATCGGCCACGTGTGATTGGTGGCCGTCGAACCGGCCACGAGTCCGAAATGGCCTGCCACCAAGCTGGCTTCGTACACCTCGGCATTGGGCGCGGCCCGCACGATGCCACGCACGGCGGCGGGCTGGCCGATGTCGTCGACCTCGCCGACGAACGCGAGAATCGGGCACTTCAGCTCGGCGAGCGACACCGGATGATCGCGAATCACGAAGCCGCCGAGCATCATCCGGTTGTGGGCGACGAACTGCTTGAGCAGATCGGCCACCGCCGGGCCCGCATACCCCACCCAGCCGTCGCTGTTGAGGAAGCGGCGCTGACGTTCCTTGGGCAGCAACGCTTCCCGATCGTGCAGTTGCAGCAGGAAGTCGATGCGCGACTTGGCGGTCTTCATCGGATCGAGCATCTGGAAACCGATGCGTACCATCGATTCGGTGATCGGCAGCCGGTGCATCACGTGGTCGGCGAGGAAATCGGCGACTTCGGAAACCAGACCGTACGGCAGGCCGAACGGCATCCCGTTGACGATGTCGACGGGGCTACCGAAGGTGACGATGGAGGCCACGCCCTTGCCGTAGCGATAGGCGGTGGTCTGGTAGGCGAACATGCCGCCCTGGGAGTACCCCATCAGGTGCACCTGCGCGCCGGTGGCCTCACAGACGGAGTCGATGGCGGAGTTCACCGCGAGTACGTGGTCGGCCAGGTCGCGTTCCCAGCCGCCTTCCTCGGTCGCGGGTGAGCCGAAATCGATGACCCAGCAGTCGATTCCGCTGGCGTGCAGGATGCCGACCGCGCCGCCTTCGGCGTTGACGTCCCAGATGTCGGCGTTCACCATCAACGGCGGCACCAGCAGCGCCACCGGACGGCCCGGCGTCGAATCGTCGGGGAAGTAGTGCCGTAGCCGATACATGCGGCGACGCTCGACGACCTCGAAGGGCGAGGACTCGACATCGTGTGACAATCCGCCGAAGCGGATCACCTCCAGCCCGTTCTGCGCGGTAGCCAGCAACCGCTGCACCGAACCGACCACACCTTTTGGACTGATATCCACCGTTCCCACCTGGCCTTACCTGCTTATAGTGACACATCTCACACACCCCGATGTGCTCACATGAGCTAACCACACCAGACCTCTATTATGTGTCGGCTGTGACAGGCCGCATGTTCCAGCGATTCGAATCACATGCCCCGCTCAACGGCCGATCACGCTGCGGTCACAACTCTCGAACGGTTCGCCGTCACACCCGAGATCGCCCCGAAACGGATGGCCCAGGCGACCGGAGCCGACTCGTCACGTCGATCAGCCGGCCACCGCCGTGCCCGCAATCGCTTCCCACACAACGGATCTCCCGGTCATCACTATGTTTTACCGAATACCCGACGTGCGGCCACTTCGACCACCTACCATCGTTGACGTCCGGAACGTACTGACACGCATCAGATTTCGTGCAACACCGTTTCACCAGCCCGGTTTTCCGCGCAGGACCATTCGCTTCGCACTGTTACCCACCCTTCAGCCTGTCGCGCACCCCTCGCGAACAGGTCGATCGGCCGTGCCGCTCCCCAGGTGAGGACACATGCCATGACCGTTGAGCAGCCCTGTATCACCGGGTACAGAGAGGGCAGCTTCCAGTACCCGATGATCGTCGCCGATAAGGTGGCCAGGTGACCGAACAGCTCGCCGACCCGTCGACCGACCGTGAAGCAATGCCTGTGGAGTTGGTCGACGACGCGGGTGTGGCGATCGGAGCGTGCTCGGTGGCCGATGCTCATCGGCCACCGGGCACGCTCCACCGCGCCTTCTCCGTGCTGCTGTTCGACCGGCACGGGCACGTCCTGCTCCAGCAGCGCGCGGCGGTGAAGACCAGGTTCCCGCTGCAGTGGGCCAACACCTGCTGTGGGCATCCGACGCCGGGTCAGGCGGTGACGGAGGCGGCCGCGATCCGGTTGCGCGAGGAGTTCGGGATGGCGGCCGAGCTCACCGAGGTCGGTGCGTTCACCTACCGTGCGGGCGACGAGACGACCGGCCGCGTCGAATACGAATACGACCACGTCCTGATCGGTGTCGTCGGCGATCCGGCCCCGCGGCCGGACCCGGCCGAGATCGCGCACTGGGCGTGGATCGCTCCGCAGGCCGTGCGTGCCGATCTCGCGGAGAACCCCGGCAAGTTCACGCCGTGGCTGGCACAAGTGCTCGAGATCGCCGGACAGGCCCACCGCCCCTGACCGGGCCCGTCCGTGCGATTTTTCTTCGTTCCGCTCCCTATAGTGAGCAACAGAACAGATGCGCATATCTATATCAGTCGATGTTTCTGATTCCTTGGCTAACTCACAGGCTCACCACAGTCCATGAACAGGCCGTCCGACAAAGCTGAACATCGAACGGTCCGCACGACGGCGAGTGAGGTAACGATGGTCGAGGTCGAGATCAACGACGACACGGTGACGGTCAATGTGCTCGGTGGACATCGCCTACTCGCCCTACGCCAGCAGGTCGTGATCGACCGCGCCGCGATCACCGAGATCGTCAGCGCCGAAGTGGACCTACGGCCCCCGTGGGTCCGTGCCCCCGGCACCTTCATTCCCGGCGTGATCGCCGCGGGCGTCTACCGCGGCAAGGGCCGCAAAGAGTTCTGGGACACCACCTTCGGCGGCAGCGCGGTGCGCATCGACCTGGACGGGCCCGATTTCACCCGCCTGGTGGTCGACGTCGACGATCTCGACGCGGTGCTGAACGCACTGGCCACCGAGACCGCCGGCGTCTGAATCGGCCTTCACGAACCGAAGGATTCCAGCAGACCCACGTAGGTCTTCGCGGGCGGTGTCGCGAACTCTCCCCTACCCGACTTGCGCAGTCCCATCGTCAACAGCGACTGCACGGTCAACGTCGCCGCCGCGACACCGTCGATCACCGGCACCCCGATCTCGTCGCGGATGTGCGCGCACAGATCGGCCATTCCCGCGCACCCGAGCACCACCGCGTCGGACCCGTCCTGCGCGACGGCCACCCGACACGCCTCGGTGACGATCTTGCGCGCGTCCGGGTCGGTATCGAGTGCGAGTACCGGTATCTCACACGCGTGAATCCCCCGGCAGAACCTCTGCATCCCATAGTGTTGCGCCAGATCCGCCGCCCGCCCGATGGTGCGGTCGAGCGTCGTGACGACACTGAATCCGCGACCCAGGTGACTCGCGGTGCGCATAGCCGCCTCCGCGATCCCGATCACCGGTCCCGCCGCCAGTTCCCGTGCCGCGTCCAATCCCGGATCACCGAAGCAGGCGATGACATACCCGTCCACGCCGTCGGCCTCGCCCTGCCGGATCGCGGCGAGCAGGCCGGGCACGCTCATCGCTTCGTCGTAGTGGCTCTCGATCGAGGCGGGCCCGATCTCGGAGGTGACCGCGTCGAGCAGTGTGCCCCGGCCCGCGACGGCCAGCGCACACTGCTCGATCGTGTCGGTCATCGCCCGCGTGGTGTTCGGGTTGACGACCCTGATGCGCATCAGACACCGACCTCCTCGGCAGCGGCCGCGCGCCTGGCGCCGGTCAGCAGGTAGTAGACGACGAAGCCGATGCCGCAGCCGATGAACCAGCTGTACTGGGCGGCGGTGTGCATGCCGGGCAGGCTGTTGGCCAGCACCGGGAACACCGCGACAGCGGCGGCGACGGCGGTCGCGATGATCGCGGCCGGGTGGTAACCCTTCGTGTAGTAGTAGGTCCCGGTCTCCGACATCGTGAACAGATCGTCGACGATCACCTTCTGTTTGCGCACCAGGTAGTAATCGCAGATCAGTACCCCGAACAGCGGGCCGATGAAGGCGCCGAGCACCTCGAGGGTGTAGTGGATGACATCGGGGTTGTTGTACAGATTCCAGGGTGTGATCAGCACCGAACCGACCGCCGCGATCATGCCGCCCGCCCGCCAGCTGATCCGCTGCGGACTCACGTTCGAGAAATCGAAAGCCGGTGAGATGAAGTTGGCGACGATATTGATCCCGATGGTGGCGATGGTGAAGGTGAGTGCGCCGAGCACGATCGCGAAGGTGGAATCGATCTCGGCGACGGTGGCGACCGGATCGGTGATGAGTTCGCCGTACACCGGCAAGGTCAGCGAGGCGGTGACCACGACCAGTACCGAGAAGACCAGGAAATTCACCGGGAGCCCGAGGAAGTTGCCTTTCTTCACCGCGGCGAAACTCTTGCCGTATCGGGAGAAGTCGCCGAAGTTGAGCATCGGACCCGAGAAATACGACACGACGAGCGCGATCGCGCCGAGCATCACCGGCACCGACGCCCAGCCGGTGTATTTCACATCGCCGAGGTTCAGATCGATGGCACTCCAGCCCGCCTTCGCGATGAGGTAGCCGCAGAGCAGGAACATGACGACATACACAGCGGGACCGCAGAAGTCGATGAACTTGCGGATCGATTCCATGCCGCGCCAGAACACGCACGCCTGCACCACCCACAGCAGCAGGAAGCTGCCCCAGCCCAGGGCCGACAGGCCGAGGAACCCGTAGTCGGCGGTGACGGCGTAGGGCGCCAGCCCCGGAAACAGTTTCACCAGAACGACATCCAAGGCCGCCGACGCGAGGAACGTCTGAATGCCGTACCAGGCCATCGCGATCAACCCGCGGATGATCGCGGGGACGTTGGCGCCGAGCACGCCGAACGCGCTGCGGCAGATCACCGGATAGGGCACACCGGTCATCTGACTCGGTTTCGCCACCAGATTGCAGAAGAAATACACGATGGTGATGCCGAGGAGCAACGCGACGAGCACCTGCCAACTCGCCAGACCGAGCGCGAAAAGGCTTCCCGCCGTGACATATCCACCCACGCTGTGCACGTCCGACATCCAGAACGCGAAGATGTTGTAAGTGCCCCAATTCTGCTTGCGCAGCGGCGCCAGATCATCGTTGGTCAGCCGCGGATCATAAGTGGGAGGTTCGTCGGCGAGAACCGCCGAGGACGTAATGGTGTCGGTCATGATCGTTCCCGTCCGAAAGGGTACATCTGCTGAACTGACGGTAAGTATCAGCAGTTGCCCTGCGGTTTCCCGGGAATTTCGCGCCTATTGCACCGAAGATATATCTTCCGGCGCGAGCAGTCCGGTATCGGTCGGCAGGGTCGCGACCACCGTTTCCAGCCTCCGGTGGTGCTCCTCGGCGGCCGCGAGGAGGCGGTCGATATCGCGCGCGAGGAACGCGTCGAGCATGGCGATATGGTCGATGTGCAGGCGCTCGCGGTCGAGCCGGTCGATATGGACCATCGACTGCACCGGCTCGGTCACATTCCACGCGGCCTCGAGCATGTGCAGCAGCCGGAACATCCGCGACGGCCGCGTCAGCGCCACATGGAAGCTGCGGGACTGCCGCTGGTATGCCTCGGGATCGTCGTCGAGGATGGCGCGTTCGAGGAGGTCGTTCACCGCGAGCAGGTGCGCGCGTTCGGGCTCGTCGGCGTGCATCGCGGCCGCGGCGAGCGACGCCGTCTCCAAAGTGTCACGCACGATGTACATTTCGCGCAGTTCACGGGCGGTGAGCTGGGCCACCTGGTAACCGCGCTGCGGGCGGTGGGTGACCAGCCCCTCCCCGATCAGCGTCTTGAGCGCCTCACGGACCGGGATATGACTCACCCCGAACAGCTCGGCGACTTCACGCAGCGGGATCACGGTGCACGGCGGTACGGCGCCGTCGAGGATCACCCGGCGCAGTTCGCCGAGGATCACTTGCGGTCGGCCTGGCTCATCGACCACAAGCCTTGCGAGCAGCGCCGATCGTCGTCTCGAGGACATGCGAACATGCTATGGCCGGTGTATTGCGCCCGGGCTGCCCGATGTGACAGTTGGGAAACGATCACCGTACCGACCGGTCCCCAGTGTGCGATGGCATGCTCGGGTGATGGGAGTTACCACAACACAGTCGGTGGATCGCCGTTTCGTCCGCTTGGTCGCCGTCTTCGACCATCTGTTCCGCAAGCCCGCACACGGCGGTGGCGCGCTGTGTGTCTATCTGCACGGCGAGCCGGTGGTGGATGTGTGGGCGGGCTATGCGAGTCCGGGTGTGCCGTGGACGGCGGAGTCGGTGGCGTTGGGTTTCTCCACCGGAAAAGGCGTGGCCTCCACAGTGATCCACCAGTTGGCCGATCGCGGGCAGCTCGACTACGACAGTCCCGTCGCCGAGTACTGGCCGGAGTTCGCCGCCGCGGGCAAGGCCGACATCACCGTGCGTGATGTGCTCACCCACCGCGCGGGCCTGCACCGTCTGCGCGGTCTGTTGCCCGGCCCGATCGAGAGTTTCCTCGATGACGAAGCCGTCACCGCCGCCCTGGCCGCGGCCGCTCCCGACCCTCGGCACCGGATCACCAGCGGCTATCACGGCATCAGCTACGGGCACTTGGCCGCCGAGATCGTCGCGCGGGTCACCGGCCGCGATTTCGTCGATGTGGTGCGCACCGAGCTCGCCGAACCCCTCGACGCCGAAGAACTCTGGTTCCGGGTGCCGCACGACCAGCGCCACCGCATCGCCACCACCTTCCCGCGCCTGCGCGCCGCGGGCATGGACTGGGACACCGGCTCCGACCTGCTCACCCGCACCCGCTTCAGCGCCGCCGCCGAAACCACCCCGCGCGGTTTCGCCGACCTGATCGTCGATGCGCGCGTGCACGATTCGGTGATGCCCGGGGTGAACGGCGTCTTCTCCGCGCGCGCCCTGGCCCGTCTCTACGCCGCCCTCGCCAACGGCGGCGAGCTCGAGGGCACCCGCATCCTGTCCCCCGACTCGATTCCCCGCTTCGCCACCCGCCAGGTCTTCACCCCCGACTATGTCCTGGCGTTTCGTATCCCGTGGGCCCTCGGCTTCCACGGCGTTCCCATGAAACCCTCCAAGGCCGACCCCATCTCCGCCTTCGGCCATTTCGGCCTCGGCGGCTCAGGCGCCTTCGCCGACCCCGAGACCGGCCTGTCCCTGGCCTTCGTCACCAACCGTCTCGGCGGCAGACTCACCCCGCTGGGCGATGCCCGCCTCACCCGCCTCGGCACCATCGCTCACAACATCGCCAAGACCGAACTACGCACCTGACCCTGCCCGGTTCCGAGCCGGGCCCGGAACCGACGCCTCGTACCGGTCGGGCCTGGCACTATGTGGCGGATGGAGACCGTTGGGCTGGCGCGGATCGAGGAAGCCGCGCGACTGTTGGAGCCGGTGATCCGGCGGACGCCGACCGTGGGGTCGCGGGTGTTGTCGGAGCGGGCGGGCACGCAGGTGCTGCTCAAATGCGAGAACTTGCAGCGGACCGGGTCGTTCAAGCCACGCGGGGCCTACAACCGGATCGCGCATCTTCCCGCGGCGGATCGGGCGCGGGGTGTGGTGGCGGCCAGCGCGGGCAATCACGCGCAAGGGGTGGCATGGGCGGCGAGCGAGCTCGGGATCGCCTCGACGGTGTTCATGCCGGTCGGGGCCTCGCTGCCGAAGCTGGTCGCTACGCGCGCCTATGGCGCCGACGTGCATCTGGTGGGTGACACGATCGATGAATCCTTGATCGCCGCACAGGAATTCGCCGACCGGACCGGCGCGACCCTGATCCATCCCTTCGACCATCCCGACATCGTCGCCGGTCAGGCGACGGTCGCGCTGGAGATTCTCGAGCAGGTTCCCGATGTGGGCACGGTCGTCGTGCCGACCGGTGGCGGTGGGCTGCTCGCGGGCGTCGCGGTGGCCTTGCACGCGTTGGCGCCGAATGTCCGGGTGATCGGCGTGCAGGCGGCCGAGGCGGCGGCGTGGCCGGATTCGCTGGCGGCGGGCCGACCGGTTCGAGTGCCGCGGATGTCGACGATGGCCGACGGTATCGCGGTCGGGCTACCCGGCGCGGTGCCGTTCGTCCATGTCGCCGAGCTGGTGTCCGAGATAGTCACCGTCGACGAGGACGCCCTGTCGAGAGCCCTGCTGCTCTGCCTCGAACGGGCCAAACTCGTCGTCGAGCCCGCGGGTGCGGCGGGCGTCGCCGCCTTGCTCGCGTCCGCGCTCCAGGATCTGCCCGGCCCGGTGGTGACCATCTTGTCGGGCGGAAATATCGACCCGCTTCTGCTCACCCGCGTGATCGGCCACGGTCTCAGCGCCGCGGGCCGCTACCTGGCCATGCACGTCACGATCGATGACCGTCCGGGAGCCCTGTCCGCGCTGCTCGCCGTGGTCGGGCGCGCGGGCGCGAGCTTGGTCGACGTCGTGCATTCGCGCACGGGTCCGTGGCTGGCCGTCGACGAGGTCGAGGTGTCACTCACCGTGGAAACCCGAGGTGCCGCGCATCGCGACGACGTCCTGGACGCACTACGTGCTGCGGGTTTCCGCGTCCACGCGGAGCTCTAGGAACCCGGCGCGCCCACCTGGTTTCCGGCAAGCACGAGAGCCCGCTAGCCGCAGCCCTCGGGCGCCCGGTCCGGGGGCCAGCGGTCGGTGATCAATTCGGTCATCTGGTCCACCCAGGTGTCGTCGAGGGCGGCGTCGCGGCGGATGAGGATGCGGAAGATCGCGGTGCCCGCTACGACTTCGGCGAGCATGGGGAGTTGATCATCGGCGCGGCGTTCGTGGCCGAAGCGGGATTCGAAGGCGGCGAGGTCGCCGGCCAGTCGGTCGATCATCATTGTGTGCACTTCGGGGGCGGCGACGGTGTCCGCGATCAATCCCGGTAGCGCCGAGCGCACCTCGGGGCTGTCGAACATCGTGCGGACCGTCTCGACCAGTGCCCGGATGTCCGCGCGGATATCGCCGCCCGAAACATCCGGTGGCGCGATGACTTCGGCGGACAGCACTGCCTCGTGGACGAGCTGCGCCTTGTTCGACCATCGCCGGTAGATGGCGGCCGTGGTTGTCCCGGCACGCGCGGCGATCGCCGACAGCGACAGCGCGGGGTAACCCGTGTCGAGAATCAGCTCCCTGGTGGCCGCGATGATCGCGGCATCGATCCGGCTGTCGCGTGGGCGCCCCGGGGTGGATGGCGCAGACCTCTTGCCTTCGCTCCCGCCTTCTGTTGTCATGATCACAGCATAATTCCAATACGGCATGCATCATATTTGAGGACGACCTGTGAATCTGAGCCCGCTCGACGAGTACCCGCTGCATCAGGTGGCTGCGCCCCTCACCTGGCCGGGCGCCTCCGATCGGAACTTCTACGATCGGTCCTACTTCAACGTGCTCGACCGGGACGGACGCTTCATGGCGCTCACCGGGATCGGCTATTACCCGCGCCTCGGGGTCAAGGACGCATACTTCGTCGTCCGCCGGGGTGACACCCAGACCGCGGTGCGGCTGAGCGACGCCATCGATGACGACCGCCTGCACCAACACGTCAACGGCTACCGGATCGATGTCGTCGAACCCCTGCAGGAGCTACGCCTGACCTTGGCCGAGACCGAGGGCATCGCCGCGGATCTGACCTGGCGCGGGCTGTTCCCCGCCGCGCTGGAGCGGCCGCACGAGATGCTGACCGAGCGGCGAGTGACGTTGCAGGCGTGCCGCTTCGCCCAGGTCGGTACATGGGAGGGCTGGATCGAGGTCGACGGCGAACGGTTGACGGTCGAGCACGACACCAGTGTGGCGAGCCGTGATCGTTCGTGGGGCATCCGCCCGATCGGCGCGCCCGAACCCGCCGGGCGCCCGGATGCCGCGTTCCGCGGCATGTGGTGGCTCTATCTGCCGCTCGCGTTCGACGACTACCAGCTGTTCCTGATCCTGCAGGAGGATCCCGATGGTCACCGCAGCCTCTACGACTGCACCCGCCGCTGGCGCGACGGTCGCGTCGAGCAGCTCGACGGTGTGCGTGCGACCATCCACTACCGGCCCGGAACGCGGATCCCGACAGGCGCGCACGTCGAGTTCATGAACAGGGCGGGTGATCGGATCGAACTCGACGTCGAATCGGCGTTGTTCGCGCCCATCGCGTTCGGCTCCGGTTACGGCGGCGACTCCTCGTGGGCACACGGCACCTGGAAGGGCGGACCGTTCGCGGAACGCGTCAGCTACGACATGACGGATCCGGAGGTCATGGCCAGAGCGCCGTTCAGTCTCATCGACCACGTGGGCCGAGCGGTGTGCACGGAAGCCGACGGGCGCACGCGCGAGGGCGCGGGCCTGTTCGAGCACGGCGTGATCGGACCGCACTATCCGTCGGGTTTCTCCGACTGGACCGACGTGGCGAAATAGGCACGGTGCCATGAAGATCATGACAGCGCTCTACGGGCCGACGGATGCGGTCGAACGCGCGACCGTGCTCCGGGAGGCAGGCGCATCCGGGGTATTCACCTTCGAAGGACCGTTCGACGTGTTCACGCCGCTGGTGCTCGCATCGGCGGTCAAGGGGCTCGACGTGATGTCCAACGTCGCGATCGCGCTGCCCCGCAATCCGATTCAGCTGGCACACCAGGCCAACGATCTGCAACTGCTCACCGAGGGTCGGTTCATCCTGGGTCTGGGCACGCAGGTGCGCGCGCAGATCGAGAAGCGCTACGGGGCCGAGTTCGACCGCCCGGTCGCGCGGATGAAGGAGATGGTGGGGGCGTTGCGCGCGATCTTCGCCACCTGGAACGACGGTGCGCGACTGGACTTTCGCGGTGAGTACTACCGACACACCCTGATGACGCCGACCTTCGTCCCGGGGCCGAACCCGTACGGTCCGCCACCGATCTATCTCGGTGCGCTCGGGCCGCGGTTGACCCAAGCCACCGCGGAGGTGGCCGACGGTCTGCTGGTGATGCCGTTCGGGACGAAACGGTTCCTGCACGAGACGACGTTGCCTGCCGTGCGGGCCGGTCTGTCGGCCGCCGGACGCTCCGAGGACGACTTCGAGGTCGTGCCGGAGATCATCGTCTCGGTAGGTGACGACCACGCCTCGACCCGGATGCTGTTGGCGTTCTACGGTTCCACCCCGGCCTACCGGCCGGTGCTCGACGCCCACGGCTGGGGTGATCTGCAGCCGGAACTCAACGCGATGTCCAAGCAGGGACGGTGGCGGGAGATGGCCGCCCTGATCGACGACGACATCCTCCACACCATCGCCGCGTGCGGCACTCCGGCCGAGGTGGCCGCGCATATTCGCGATCGGGTCGACGGTGTGTCGGACCGGCTCTGCCTCTATCAGCCGGGGCCCATCGCTGTCGACGCGCTCGCCGAGATCGTGGACGCGCTGAAAGGATCCCCATGTCACTGACAACGATCGAATTCGACCAGGTCATCGATGACAGCTACGGCGGCAAGGCGGCCGGGCTGGCCGAACTGCGCCGTCTCGGACTCGCTGTGCCGGTCGGATTCGTCATCGCCGACGCTTCCGCACAGGACGGCATCGACGCTGTGACGGAGCGGTTCTCGGAGCTGACCGCCGGCGCGACTTCCGTGGCGGTCCGGTCCTCCGCGGTCGGGGAGGACGGAGACGACCAGTCCTTCGCCGGCCAGTACGACACCGTGCTCGGTGTCGACTCCGTCGATGCCTTCGCCGCGGCCGTGCGCGAGTGCGCCGCGTCCGTCCATTCCCGGCGAGTGGCGTCCTATAGCGAAAAAGCTCCCGCCACTATGCATCTGGTGGTGCAGCAGATGGTCGACGCGCGTGCCGCGGGCGTGGTGTTCACCGCGGATCCGGCAACTGGCCGACGCGACCTCATGGTGATCGACGCCGTCGCGGGGCTCGGCGAAGCGCTCGTCGACGGTACGGCATCGTCGGACCACATCGTCCTCGATTCCCACGGCGATACCGCCGTGTGCGAGGTCGGCGCGGTCCCCGTCTTGTCGCCGACGGAGATCGCCGAGATTCGGTCCGATGCGCTGCGCGCCGCGCGGCACTGGGGCAGGCCGATGGACCTCGAGTGGGCGATCGACCGCTCCGGCACACTGTGGTGGCTGCAGGCTCGACCGATCACCACCCTGCCCGGTGACCTCAACGAGATGGATTCGCCGCTCGCGGGCGCCGACCACGTGTACACACGCTGCAACATCGGCGAGATGATGCCGGGGGCCTTCTGCCCGTTGACCGCCTCGGTGTCCGGTTATGCCATCGACTACGCGATGCAGATGACGCAGGTGGTGGCGCGGGCGCAGCCGAGGTACGAGCGGCCGTGGCTGCAGGTCGGCTATTTCTACGGGCACATGTTCCTGAACCTGACCGAGGGCACGGCGCTGAGCTCGGGCCTGCTCGGCAACTCGTTGGAGCAGTTCTCCACGTCGATCTGCGGCCGGGTCGTCGAGGAACTGAAGGCCGAACCGCCGAAACCGTTCGCCCGCAGACTCGTCAACACGATCCGACTGACCACGCACGCGTTGTCCGCCGGGCCCGCGATCCGCCGTCTGGACGACAAGATCGCCGGATTCCGGATCCCGACCGGCGACGACCCGCGAGAAATACTGCGCCAGTTGGAGTTCGGTGTCGACGAGTATTGCGACATCACGCTGACTCATGTGCGGTCCTCGTCCCGCGCGGCTGTCGCGGCCAACATTCTCGAGGGCGTGCTGATCAAACAGGCGGTCGAGAACGGACTCGACGCGGACGAGGGTCGTGCCGAGGCCACCCGGCTGATGGCCGGCGCGTCCGATGTCGAGAGCGCGCTCATGGTGGAGGAGCTCGACGCGGTGGTGCGAACCATCGCCGCCGATCACATGGCCGCCGAGAGGTTCCTCGCGGCGGAGCCTGCCGACGCGGTGATCGAGCTGCGGACGGCGAGTAACCCCGGCGGCGAGGCGTTGCGACAGTTCTCGGCTCGGCACGGTCACCGCGGGTACCGCGAGCTGTGCATGCGCGATCCGTCCTGGGCCGAAGACCCCGGCGGGCTGGGAGCGATGATGCAGGTCATGCTGCGCTCCGCACTGGATCCGGCCCACCGCGCACCGCTGCCCGCGCCCGAGCGGACGCCCGGATCGGCGACCATCAGGTTTCTCGCCCGGCTGGCGCAGGGCGGCGCCCGCGGACGCGAGAAGACGAAGTCGAAGATGGCGATGATGGCGCACGCGCTGAAGCTGGGCTACCGCCACCTGGGAGCGGTGCTGGCCGAGTCGGGGCGACTGCCCGATGCCGACCTCGTCTTCTTCTTCGACCGTGCCGAGTTGGCTCGCGTCGCCGGCGCGGATGACATCGCCGACCTCGTGCAGTGCGCGCTGCAGCGGCGAGAAGCACTGGCGTACCAGAACTCCCTCGAGTTCGACGACGTATCGGTGGGCAGGCCTGCCCCGCGGCTCGCCCCGCCGCCGCACGCGATCACCGACGATCAGATCGTGGGCAGGCCCGCGAGCCGGGGCAGCGTCGAAGGCGTTGTGCGCGTGGCGAAGTCGATCGTCGACGCGCGAGAAGTGCGGCCCGGCGAGATCCTGGTCGCCCCGGTCACCGACGTGGGGTGGACGCCGTACTTCACCGTGATCGGCGCGCTGGTCACCGACATCGGCAGCTCGGTATCGCACGGCGCTGTGGTGGCGCGCGAATACGGTCTCCCGTGCGTGGTCAACACCTTGGTGGCCACGACGGTGCTGCGCACCGGAGACCGGGTCCGGGTAGACGGCGACCGAGGTCTGGTCACCCGGCTCGGACCGCCCTGACGCCAGGCCCGCGCCCTGGCGATCAGCTCAACCAGGCGCGGGCATCCTCGGCGGTCTTGCGGACCTCGTCGAGCTGTTCGGCCACACGCACACCGGCGGTGCCACCACGGGCGTTACGCGAAGCGATCGAGCCCCCAACCGTGAGCACCTCGCGCACACCGGCGGTGAGCGCGGGGTCGACGGCGGCGAACTCTTCGTCGGTCAGCTCGTCGAGACCGACACCGCGCGCCTCGGCGACGCGCACGCACGCACCGGCCGCCTCGTGGGCGACACGGAACGGAACACCTTGGCGCACCATCCATTCCGCGATATCGGTGGCGAGGGTGAACCCGGCGGGTGCGAGTTCGGCCATGCGGTCGGTGTGGAAGGTCAGGGTGCCGACCAGACCCGCGATGGCGGGTAGGAGGAGTTCGAGCTGGGCCACCGAATCGAACAGGGGCTCTTTGTCTTCCTGGAGGTCCCGGTTGTAGGCCAGCGGTTGGGCTTTCAGCGTGGCGAGCAGGCCGGTCAGGTTACCGATCAGACGACCCGCCTTGCCACGGGTGAGCTCCGAGACATCCGGGTTCTTCTTCTGCGGCATGATCGACGAGCCCGTCGACCACGCATCGGCCAGGGTGACGTAGCCGAATTCCGGTGTGCTCCAGATGATGACCTCTTCGGCCATCCGGCTCAGATCGACACCGATCATGGCCAGCACGAACGCGGCCTCGGCGGCGAAATCACGCGAGGAGGTGGCGTCGATCGAATTGGCCGCGGAGGCGGTGAAATCCAGTTCGGCGGCGATCTGCTCGGGGTCGAGGCCGAGCGAGGAACCGGCCAGCGCGCCCGAACCGTACGGCGAGATGGCGGCGCGCTTGTCGAAATCACGCAGACGTTCCAGATCACGCAGCAGCGGATGCGCGTGGGCGAGCAGGTGATGCGCGAGGAGCACCGGCTGGGCGGCCTGCAGGTGGGTCTTGCCCGGCATCACGGCGTCGGGGTGCGCGGCGGCCTGGGCGACGAGGGCGTCGACCACGTCGAGCACACCGGCGGCGACGCGACGCACACCGTCCCGCAGCCACATCCGGAACAGGGTCGCCACCTGGTCGTTGCGCGAACGACCGGCCCGCAGTCGGCCGCCGAGTTCGGTACCGACCCGCTCGATCAGCCCGCGCTCGAGTGCGCCGTGCACGTCCTCGTCGGAGTCGGCGGGGCCGTAGGCGCCCGAGGCGACATCGGCGGCGAGCGCGTCCAGTCCGGCCAGCATGGCGGGCAGGTCGTCGTCGGCGAGCAGTCCGGCCTTGTGCAGCACACGGGCATGCGCCTTGGAAGCGCGGATGTCATAGGGGGCCAGCACCCAGTCGAAGTGGGTCGACTTACTCAACGCCGCCATCGCCTCGGCCGGACCGGAAGCGAATCGCCCACCCCAGAGCGCACCTTCGTTGGTTCCACTGTGGGTCATAGTCGATGTCTCCTCCGGGTCGGGATGGCGGGCATGGATGATGACGGCACCGGCCGATCCGTGGGGACCGGCCGGTGTCGAGACTACGAGGGTGACTCTGCGCCTGTTACTTCTGGTTCAGGTCGCGACGGGCGGCGACCTTCGAGGACAGGCCGTGGATCTGGACGAAGCCCTTGGCCAGGGACTGGTCGAAGGTGTCGCCCTCGTCGTAGGTGGCCAGGTTGAAGTCGTAGAGCGACTGCTCGGAGCGACGGCCGTTGACCACCGCGGACCCACCGTGCAGCACCATCCGGATCTCGCCGGTGACGGTCTGCTGGGTGTCGGAGATGAAGGCGTCGAGCGCGCGCTTGAGCGGGGAGTACCACAGGCCGTCGTAGGCCAGCTCGCCCCAGCGCTGCTCGACCTGCCGCTTGTAGCGGGCCAGCTCACGCTCGACGGTGACGGCTTCGAGGGCCTGGTGCGCGGTGATCAGCGCGATGGCGCCCGGCGCCTCGTAGATCTCGCGGCTCTTGATGCCGACGAGCCGGTCCTCGACCATGTCGAGACGACCCACACCCTGACGGCCCGCGCGGGTGTTCATCTCCTCGATGGCCTGCAGCACGGAGACCGGGCGGCCGTCGATGGCGACGGGCACACCCTTCTCGAAGGTGATGATGACCTCGTCGGGCGCCTCGAAGTTCACCGTCGGGTCGGCGGTGTAGTCGTAGACGTCCTTGGTGGGCGCGTTCCACAGGTCCTCGAGGAACCCGGTCTCGACCGCGCGGCCCCACACGTTCTGGTCGATGGAGAACGGCGACTTCTTGGTGACGTTGATCGGCAGGCTGTTCTGCTCGGCGAAGGCGATGGCCTTCTCACGGGTCCAGGCGTAGTCACGGACCGGGGCGATCACCTCGAGGTCGGGCGCGAGCGCACCGATGCCGACCTCGAAGCGGACCTGGTCGTTGCCCTTGCCGGTGCAGCCGTGCGAGACGGTGGTGGCGTTGTGGAACTTCGCGGCCTCGACGAGGTGCTTGACGATCAGCGGCCGGCTGATGGCCGAGACGAGCGGGTACTGGCCCATGTACATTGCGTTGGCCTGGATGGTGGGCAGGCAGTACTCGTCGGCGAACTCGTCGCGCGCGTCGACCACGATGGCCTCCACGGCGCCGCAGTCCAGTGCGCGCTGTCGGATCGCGCTCATGTCCTCGCCGCCCTGGCCCAGGTCGATGGCCACGGCCACCACCTCGGAACCGGTCTCCTTCGCGATCCAGCTGATGGCGACGGAGGTGTCAAGCCCACCGGAGTAGGCGAGTACGACGCGATCGGACATGTCTGTTGTGCTCCTCGAAGTCTGGTACGTACAAAGGGCTGCCCTGAGCAGTATGGATGCTCCGGCCGCCGGTCGGCTCACGCCGTTGCTACAAATGATTATGCATGATGATGCAATCTCATTCATAACCGGGGGGTACGGCCTCGGGCCGACTACCGCGAAATAGCCGATCACCTGCGACGACGCCATCGCCACCCTAGGCGAGTACGCTCAGCTATGAGACGCTGGTCACAGCAGATAGCCATTGGGTCGGGACCGAAGGAGAGCCATCATGCAGTCGCTACGTGATTTCGCCGAGGCCAATTACGACCTGATCGGAACCGTGGTCATCGGACTCGGGAACCTCGGCCTGACAGTGGCCAAGGCCGTCATCGACCTCGGCACTCCCCTGCTCCAGGGATTCTTCGCCTGACCCACCGACCTCGAATCCAGGGAGCACATCATGGATGAAGTCCTGCAGTTCCTCTCCGACAATTACGAGGCAGGCGCCGCCCTCGGCCTCTATGTCGGCCGTGCCGTCTTCGAGATCACCGCCCCACTGACCCTGCTGATCCTGAACTTCCTCAACTCCTGACACCTCACCTGTGGCACTCTGGGAGAGCACTATTCGGCTCGCCACACGTGAGGACGAACAAGATGCTCCACTACATCGCGCAGGAATTCTCGACCCTCGGCAACGGTGTTCTCGATGTCGGCAGGGCAGTCGTCGAGCTGGTCCAGGACATCATCGACATCGCTGTTCCGAACAACCGCGGTGGCGGCGCGGGCGGTGGGCAGTACCCGTTCAACTGACGGCGCATCCCCGCTGACGGCGTGAGTTACCGCTGACGGCAGCGCCGCGCGGCTAGTGTGCGAATCATGACCGACGATGTTCGGCTCGACGCAGGTTCCGCAGGTCTCACGATCGCCCCCGGCGACGGCGGTGCGATCCACAGCCTCACCGTCGACGGCACCGAACTGCTCCGGCAGGATCCGGGCACCGGCTGTTTCGTCATGGCGCCGTGGGCCGGTCGGCTCGGCGAGGGCGAACTGACCGTCGGCGACCACACGTATCAGATGCCGATCAACAACCCGCCGCACAGCATTCACGGCACCGCCCGCGACGGAGCGTGGGAGGTGGTCGCGGCCTCGCCGACCGAGGCGACGATCAGCCATCGTCTCGGTGATCCGTGGCCGTTCGCGGGCACGGTCACCCAGACGTTCACCCTCACCGACACCGGCCTCACCCTGGCGATGCGCATCGCCACCGACCACGACGCCTTCCCCGCCCAGGGCGGCTGGCATCCGTGGTTCCTGCGCGAAGTCCCGCCCGCGACCGGGCCGGTGCGGCTCGATTTCGACCCGGCATGGCAGTACGAACGCGGCGACGACTACCTGCCCACCGGCCGCAAGATCGCGCCGACACCGCCACCGTGGGACGACTGCTTCGGCATGCCCAACGGCGTTCTCGCCCGCCTCACCTGGCCCGGATTCCTGGAATTCACCATCACCAGCCCCGTCCACGACGCGGTCGTCTGGACACTGCCGGAACAATCCCTGTCGGTGGAGGCCCAGTCCGGCCCACCCAACGGCCTGAACACCGAACCACGGGTGGTCACACCCGACTCACCGCTCGATGTGCGCGTCGACTGGACCTGGCAGCGTCTATCGACTCCGCAGCCCGAGTAGCCCCGCACCACAGCCGATTACGGTGAATCCGTGCCGATCACGTTCGCCCATCCTGTCGCGGTGCTGCCCTTCGCTCGATATCTCCCCCTTCCCGCACTCGTCGCGGGATCCATCGCCCCCGATGTCGTCTACTACCTGCCTGGTCCCCTGTCCGGCACCACAACCCACTCGGTTGTCGGCGTCCTGTGCTGGGACCTGCTGATCGGCCTCGTACTGCTTGTCGCCTTCCGACTTTCCGACGGCCCGGCGTCGACGCTTCTCCGCCTCTCGCCCTCCTCTTCCCCTGATCCCAGATCAGCGGGGCTAGAGGTGGTTTCGACGGTCACCGCCATCGCGCTCGGTGCCGCAACACATGTGATTTGGGATTCCTTCACTCAGACAACAGGTTTCGCGGTCCAGCACTCGGCTCTGTTGCAGACGTCGGTCATCGAGCCGCACAAGACCTACAACGTCCTCGGCTATCTCTCCTCTCTCGCCGGAACAGCGACCCTCGCCTACCTTGTGGTGCGCCGCACCCGGCGCACCGTTCGCACTCCCACGTGGACGCACCGGGCCGTCGTCGCCGTGCTGCTCGCCGCGCCCGTCATCGGTGCGGCGCTCGCCGTCGACGACCCGGTCACCCGGGTCAGCACCTACGACCTGATCCGACACACGATCGTCGGTGCGGCTCAGGCGACGGTTGTCGCCTGGGCCGTCTACGCCGTGCTCTGGCGTCTCGGCACAGGTCGCATGCGCTCATTGCGGCGAGCGGACGCTGCGGAAGGTGAGTGCGACCAGGAAGGTCAGGGCGGCGATGACGGCGGCTGCCGCGAAGGCGGCGGTCATGCCGCCGACCAGGGCATGGGTCGGTGAACCGCCCGCGTCGCGCGCGGCGGTGCCGAAGATCGTCACCAGGACGGCCAAGCCCAGCGCGCCGCCGGTCTGCTGCATGGTCTGTAGGGCGCCGCCCGCCGCACCCGCCTCGTCGGGCGAGACCGTGGACATGATGATCACGTTCAGCGGTGAGAACGCCAGCCCGATACCGCAGCCCATCGCCACCATCGCTACGAACAGCAGTGGGAAATAGCCGGAGTTCTCCGACAGCCGGGTCAGCAGTACGAGTCCGATGACCATCGCGACGGCGCCGGTGAGCGTCACCGGCTTCGGGCCCAGGCGCGCCAGTAGCCGCGGGATCAGCCGGATCATCGTGAACATCAGCACCGCCGTGGGCAGGAACGCGAAACCCGTTGCCAGCGAGCTCATTCCCAGCACGTCCTGCAGATATTGCGTGAGGAAGAAGAACATCGACATGCCTGCCATCGGCCCGAGGAACATGTTCAGATAGGCGGCGGCGCGGTTACGATCGGCGAACAGGTGCAGGGGCAGAAGTGGTTGTGGCGCACGCAGTTCGATCGCGATGAAGGCCGCCAGCAAGGCCACCCCGACCGCGAGCCAGATCTCGGTGCCCGCCGCGCCCCACCCGTGCGAGGCGGCACTGATGAAACCGTAGACCAGGGCGGCCACGCCCGCGGTCGCCGTCACCGCGCCCGGCAGGTCGAGCCGGGCGGCGCGACGCGGCAAGTCGGGCAGGTACCGCAGTGCGAGTACCGCGATGACCAGGCCGAACGGCACATTGATGAACAGCACCGAGCGCCAGCCGAACCATTCCGTGAGCAACCCGCCGACGATCAAGCCGATCGCGAATCCGGCGCTGGACATCCCGGAGAACAGTGCGAGCACCCGGATTCGAGCCTTGGGCTCGGTGAACGTAGTGGTCAGCAGCGCAAGGGTATTCGGCCCGGCCATGGCGCCGCCGATGCCCTGGAGCACGCGGGCCGCGAGCAACCACCCGGCCGACGGCGCCAGGCCACCGGCCAGCGAGGCCACGGTGAACAGCACCACGCCCGCGGTGAACATGGTGCGCCTGCCGAACAGGTCGCCCGCGCGGCCACCGAGCAGCAACAGGCCGCCGAAGACGAGCGTGTAGGAGTTCATCACCCAGGACAGGCCGGTCGCGCTGAACTCCAGGTCGGTCCTGATGTGCGGCAGCGCCACATTCATCACGGTGATGTCGAGAATGATCATGAGCTGACAGGTCAGCAGGGTGACCAGGACGAGCCGTGGCCGAACGCGTTCGGCCCGGTCGATTTCGGAGAGTGTGGGGGTAGTCAAGAACGCTCCATCAACAAGGAACTCAAACGGAGAGAGTCTCCGTTTATGACAGAGTTAGCATAGGGAGAAAGTCTCCGGTTCCGCAAGACTAAACGGAGACTTCATCCGTTTCCAGTGGAGGATCTTGTGGACGCACCGTCGCGGCCGATGCGCGCCGACGCACGCCGCAATTACGAGCGTATCGTCGACTGCGCCCGCGACGCGTTCGCCGAGCACGGCACCGACGCACCGCTGGACGACATCGCGCGACGCGCGGGGGTCGGTCCCGGAACGCTGTACCGCCACTTCCCGAATCGCACCACGCTGATGGAAGCGGTGTATCGCGCCAATATCGAGACGCTCGCCGCACGGGCAGGCGAACTACGTCGAACGCACGCCCCCCTCGACGCGTTCGACGCCTGGTTCGGCGAACTGGTCACCTACATTCTCGAAAAGCACGGCCTGGCAACCACTCTCAAAGCCGCCATCGACCGAACCTCCGACACTTTCGCCGCCTGCTCCGCCCTGCTGGCCGAGGCCGCGGGTTCCGTGCTGATCCCGGTACAGGAGACAGGTGAGATCCGCCCCGAGGTGAGTCCCCGCGACATCCTTCGCCTCGGCCACGGCATCGGCGCGGGCTGCCAGGCCGCCGCCGAGTCCGCCCCGCTGCTCACCGACGTGGCGCTCGCCGGCCTACGCGCCCAGCGCTGATCGCGCTCAGGCCAGGTCTTCGATCTTCGCCGCCAGTTCGGCGCCGGTGAGTGGCTCGCGCGCGATGACGGCGATGGTGTCGTCGCCGGCGATCGTGCCGACGATGTAGGGCAGGGCGGCGCGGTCGAGGGCGCTGGCCAGGAAGTGGGCCGCGCCGGGCGGGGTGCGCAGGACAGCGAGGTTGCCGCTGGCGTCGGTGGAGACGAGCAGGTCGCCGAGGAGTTTGGACAGGCGGCCGGTGCCGCCGGTGACCCCACGCACGGGGCTGCCGTCCTCGGGAACGATGTAGACGCCCGCGCCGCCGTCGGCCGCGCGCAGTTTCACCGCACCCAGTTCGTCGAGGTCACGCGACAGGGTGGCCTGGGTGGTTTCGATGCCCTCGGCCGACAGCAGGGCGGCGAGCTCGGTCTGACTGCGGACCGAATGCGAGGTCAGCAGTTCGATGATGCGGGACTGGCGGCCGGCGCGGGTGCGGGCGATGGCGGGCGAGCCCTTCTCGGGTGCGCTCATCGCCGCGCCCCCACGCCGGCCCCGGTTCGCGGTCTCACGCGGCAGCTTTCGCGAGCAGCCACACCAGCAGTGCCTTCTGGGCATGCAGGCGGTTCTCGGCTTCGTCCCAGACCACGCTGTGTTCGCCGTCGAGCACCTCGTCGGTGATCTCCTCGCCGCGGTGCGCCGGAAGACAGTGCAGCACAATCGCTTCCGAAGCAGCGTGGGCGAGCAGCTCAGTGTCGATCCGGAACGGACGGAAGGGGCCGACGCGGTCGAGACCGTCGTTCTCTTGACCCATGGAGGTCCAGGTGTCGGTGACGAGCACGTCCGCGCCGGTCGCGCCGACCACCGGGTCACCCGTGACCGACACGGTCGCACCGGTTTCCGCGGCCCGCTTGGCGGCGGCGTCCAAGATCCACGGCAGCGGTTCGAAGCCCGCGGGCGCGGCCACCGTCACGTTCATGCCCGCCGTCACGCCACCGAGCAACAGCGAGTGCGCCATATTGTTGGCGCCGTCGCCGAAGTAGGTGAGGTTCAGCCCGGCGAGGGAACCCTTGCGCTCGCTGATCGTCTGCAGATCGGCGAGTACCTGGCAGGGGTGGAACTCGTTGGACAGTGCGTTCACCACGGGAACCGTTGCGGTGACAGCCATCTCGTCGAGACGGGCCTGTTCGAAGGTCCGCCACACGATGGCGTCGACGTAGCGCGAGAGCACGCTGCCGGTGTCGCCGAGGGTTTCCTCACGACCCAACTGGGTGTCGCGGCCGTCGACGACCACCGCGTGGCCGCCGAGCTGGGCGATGCCGAGCTCGAACGAGAAGCGGGTGCGGGTGGAGTTCTTCTCGAAGATCACGCCGACCCCGCGCGGGCCGTCCAGCGGCCGGTGCAGGAAGGGGTCCTTCTTCAATGCGGCGGCGATGGCGAGGATTTCGGCCTGTTCGGCCTGGTTCACATCGTCGTCGCGCAAGAAATGACGCAGGGTCACTTGGTTGCTCCCTTAGCATCGGCGGCGGCCTTGTCGAGGATCTCGGGCAGGTCGGCGACGAAATTATCGGCCTGGGTTTCGGTGAGCACCAGAGGCGGCGCCAACCGGATCACGTCGGGCTTGGCGGGGTTCAGCAGGTAGCCGGCCTCGCGCGCCCGTTCGTCGACATAGGCGGAGATGTTGTTCTTCAGCACGATGCCGATGAGCAGACCCGCACCACGCACGTGGTCGATCTCCGGATGCTCGAGCAGCGCGATGCCGTCGCTGAGCTTCTTGCCCACCCACTCCACGTGGGTCAGCAGGTTGTCGGAGTCGATCGTGCGCAACACGGCAAGAGCCGCCGCGGCACAGACGGGATTGCCGCCGAAGGTGGTGCCGTGCAGACCCGGCGTGAGCAGTTCGGCGGCCCGGCCCTGGGCCAGCACGGCGCCGATCGGCAGGCCACCACCGAGGCCCTTGGCCAGGGTGATCGCGTCGGGCACGATGCCCGCCGCCTGGTGCGCGAAGAACGTTCCGGTGCGCCCGATTCCGGTCTGCACCTCGTCGAGGACCAGCAGCGCCCCGGCCCGCGAGGTGATCTCGCGCGCCTTGGCCAGGTAGTCGAACGGCGGGACGACCACACCGCTCTCCCCCATCATCGGCTCGAGGAATACCGCGGCGGTGTCGGAATCGACCACGGCTTCGAGCGCGGCGGCGTCACCGTAGGGCACGTGCACGACGCCGGGCGGCATCGGCTCGAACGGCGTCCGCTTGGCCGGCTGACCGGTCAGGGCGAGCGCGCCCATGGTGCGTCCGTGGAACGCCTCCTCGGCGGCGACGATCTTGGACCGTCCGGTGAGCCGCGCGATCTTGAACGCGGCCTCGTTGGCCTCGGTGCCGGAGTTGCAGAAGAACGCCTTGCCCTCACCGTCGCCGAAGTGGGCCAGCAGCTTCTCGGCCAGCTCGATCACGGGCTCGCTGGCGTACAGGTTCGACACGTGGCCGAGCGTGCCCAGTTGCTGGGTGACCGCTTCCAGGATGGCGGGGTGGGCATGGCCGAGGCTGTTGACCGCGATGCCACCGAGGAAGTCGATGTAGCGCTTGCCGTCGGCGTCGTA
Source organism: Nocardia salmonicida (assembly GCF_036142455.1). Classification (NCBI taxonomy): domain Bacteria; kingdom Bacillati; phylum Actinomycetota; class Actinomycetes; order Mycobacteriales; family Nocardiaceae; genus Nocardia; species Nocardia salmonicida. Next base: position 1,088,797 of record NZ_CP108014.1, on the reverse strand, counting down.
GAGCACCGCACCGGCGCCGCGCACCAGCGCGACCTTCGGGGTGCCGTAGTTGTCCATCATCGCGGCCGACCACCGCTGCTGCAGCTTCTCTACTTCGCTCATGATTGCGTTCCATCCGGCGACCCGGCGGGGGTCACCATGGTTCCGATTCCTTCTCCGGTGAACAGTTCCAGTAGTACCGAATGCGGCACGCGCCCGTCGATCACGTGGGCACTGGGGACCCCGCCGAGCACGGCGCGCAAGCACGCTTCCATCTTCGGCACCATGCCCGCATCCAGGCGCGGCAGCAACTTCGCCAACGCGTCGACGTCGATCTGACTGGTCAGCGAGGAGCGGTCCGGCCAGTCGGTGTAGAGGCCCTCGACGTCGGTGAGCACCACGAGCTTCTCCGCGCCGATGCCCTCGGCCAGCGCGGCGGCGGCGGTGTCGGCGTTGATGTTGTGCACCACGCCGTCGGCGTCGGGGGCGATGGTGGAGACCACCGGGATGCGGCCCGCGTCGATCAGGTCGAGCACGGCGCCGGGGTTGACCTCGGTGACGTCGCCGACCAGGCCGATGTCGGTGGCGACGCCCTCGACGGCGACGGTGCGCCGGGTGGCGGTGAACAGGTGCGCGTCCTCGCCGGAGATGCCGACCGCGTACGGGCCGTGCGCGTTGATCAGCCCGACGAGTTCACGGCCGACCTGACCGAACAGCACCATCCGCACCACGTCCATCACCTCGGGGGTGGTGACGCGGAAGCCGCCGCGGAATTCGCCTGCCATACCGAGCCTTTTCAGCATGGCGGTGATCTGCGGGCCGCCGCCGTGCACGACCACGGGATGTACGCCGACGGTGCGCAGGAACGCCATGTCGGCGGCGAAGGCGGCCTTGAGTTCGTCGTCGACCATGGCGTTGCCGCCGTACTTCACGACCACGATCTTGTCGCGGAACTTCTGCAGCCACGGCAGCGCGTCGGCGAGCACGTGCGCCTTGTCCAGCGCCGAAAGGTTGTGCACCGCACTGCTGCTCATGAGCTGTACGCCGAGTTCTCTTCGACGTAGGCGTGCGAGAGGTCGGTGGTGCGCACCATCGCGGTGCCCTCGCCCACATGGAGCTCGATCAGCACGTCGATGTCCTCGCCGGACAGGTCGACCTCGCGGGCACCGGGCGCGCCGACACTGTCGACGCAGACCGGATTGCCGTTGAACGACACCGCGATCCGGTTCGGATCGAGGGTCACCGGCGCGATGCCGACGGCGGCGAGCACGCGACCCCAGTTCGGGTCGGAGCCGAACAACGCGGTCTTGACCAGACTGTCGCGGGCGACGGCGCGGGCGACGGTGAGCGCCTCGTCCTCGGAGGCCGCGCCGGCGACAGTGACCTGGACCCGCTTGGTGACGCCCTCGGCGTCGGCCATCAGCTGCGCGGCCAGGTCGTCACACACGGTGAACACCGCGGCGTCGAGATCCTCCTGCGAGGGCGCGACGCCGCTGGCGCCGTTGGCCAGCAGCAGCACGGTGTCGTTGGTGGAGCAGGAGCCGTCGACATCGAGCCGGTCGAAGGTGTACTTCGTGGCCTTGCGCAGCGCGGAATCGAGCTGGTCGGGCGTGGCGACGGCGTCGGTGGTCAGCACGACGAGCATGGTGGCCAGCGACGGCGCGAGCATGCCCGCGCCCTTGGCCATGCCGCCGACATTCCACTTGTCCTCGCTGTGGAACGCCGACTCCTTCGGCACGGTGTCGGTGGTCATGATGGCGTGGGCGGCATCGGAGCCACCCGACATGCCGCCGCCCATCTCGTGCACGATCTCGGTGATACCGGGGACGAGCTTGTCCATCGGCAGGCGGTCACCGATGAGACCGGTGGAACAGACCGCGATCTCGCCCGCGCCGGTCTCGGTGCCCCAATTGCTCAGTGCCGCGGCGAGTTCCTCGGCGGTCTTGTGGGTGTCCTGGAAGCCGCCGTGGCCGGTGCAGGCGTTCGCGCCGCCGGAGTTCAGGATCACCGCGCGCACGTGACCGGTCTTGAGTACCTGCTGCGACCACAGCACCGGCGCGGCCTTGACCTGGTTGCTGGTGAACACACCGGCGGCCGAGTACTCGGGGCCCTCGTTGAGCACCAGTGCGAGGTCCGGCTTGCCGCTGGCCTTGATACCGGCCGCGATACCCGCCGCGCGGAAGCCGAGCGGCGCGGTGACGCCCTGGGTGTGGATCAGTTTGCCGTGGTCCGGGGTCTGCGGATCAGGGGTCGTCACGGTGCCACTCCTACGGTGGAAAGTCCTGCGGTCTCGTCGAATCCGACGGCCAGATTCATCGATTGCACCGCGGCGCCCGCGGTGCCCTTGGTCAAGTTGTCGATCGCGCCGATCACCACGAGCAGACCCGCGTCGACATCGACGGTCACCTGCAGGGTGATGGCGTTGGAGCCGAGTACCGAACCGGTCTGCGGCAGTACGCCTTCGGGCAGTAGGTGCACGAAAGGTTCTTCGGCATACGCCTTTTCGTAGACAGCACGCGCCTGCGCGGCATCGACCTTCGTCGGGGCGGTGCAGGTGGCGAGGATGCCGCGCGGCATCGGGGCGAGTACCGGCGTGAACGACACCGAGACATCCACGCCGCCCGCGGCTTTCAGGTTCTGCGCGATCTCGGGGGTGTGCCGGTGGGCGCCCGCGACACTGTAGGCCCGGACACTGCCCATCACTTCGGAACCGAGCAGGCCGACATCGAGCTTGCGTCCCGCGCCCGAAGTACCGCTCACCGCAACCACATTCACCGCGGGCTCGATGATCCCGGCGGCGATCGCCGGGGCCAGCGCCACACTCGACACGGTCGGATAGCAGCCGGGCACCGCGATCCGCCGGGCGCCGGTGAGCTTCGCCCGCCCACCGGGCAGTTCGGGCAGACCGTAGGGCCAGCTGCCCGCATGGGGGCTGCCGTAGTACTTCTCCCAGGCGGCGGCGTCGGTGAGCCGGTAGTCGGCGCCGCAGTCGATGATGACCGTCTCGTCCGACAGCGCCTGGGCGATCGCGCCCGACTGACCGTGCGGGAGGCCGAGGAACACGATGTCGTGACCGGCCAGGATTTCGGGGGTGGTCTCGTCGAGGATCCGGTCGGCCAGCGGCAGCAGGTGCGGCTGTAGCGCGCCCAGTGCGGTGCCCGCGTTGGAACCGGCGGTCAGCGCCCCGATCTCGAGGCGCCCGGCTCGGTATTCGGGATGCCCGAGCAGTAGACGCAACACTTCGCCACCGGCGTATCCACTCGCACCGGCAACCGCCACCCGCAACACGGGTCCTCCCGACGAATCAACCATGTGATGATTATGCACGACTATGCAAGCTCATTCATGAGCGGGTGTGACCGACTTCGCCTCCGACGCCCCGATCAGGCGCGCTACCAGCGGAAACACCAAGACAGTCATCGCGCCCGCCGCAACCAGGATCGAGGCGACATCAGCGGTCAGCAGCCCCGCCTGGGTGGCTACCTGGGTCACCGCGACGATGATCGGCAGGCCCGTCGCGGCATAGAGGGCCAATTCGACCCGCTCGCGTCCGGTCGGCAGGTTGTCCCCGCGCGGCATGAATCGCTCGCTCAGCCAGACGGGCACGCCCCGGGCGATCGCGATGGTGACCACGAACCACAACCACAGCCCCGGATCGCGACCGACCGCCGCGACATCGATGCCCATCCCCGACACCACAAAGAACACCGGGATCAGCAACCCGTACCCGATGGCTTCCAGCGACGAGTCCACATCCGGGTGGCCCGCCGCGATGAGCCGCCGCAGGATCATGCCCGCAGCGAACGCGCCGAGGACCACGTCCAGATCGAAGACCTCGGCGACCACCATCAGCACCAACAGCAGCAGCACCACCCCGCGCACCGGCAGCTGCGAGGTGCCGCCACCCAGTTTGCCCAGCGCGCCGCCGAGATCGGGCATGCGGTCGAGCATTCGCAACGGCACGAAACCGACGACAAGGGCAGCCACCGCGAACATCAAGACGATCACCACCGCGCTAGCAGGATTTCTACTGGTGAGCAGCACCGACATCGCCACGATCGGCCCCAGCTCACCCACGGCGCCGTGCGTCATCACCGCGCGGCCCAAGGGCGAGTCGACGATTCCGGACTGCTTCAGGATCGGCAGCAGGGTGCCGAGCGCGGTAGAGGTCAACGCGATGGCGACCGCGACGCGCGTGCCGGTCGACTTGTCCGCCGCTACCGCGACGATCGCGAACGCGAACAGCAGGCACACGATCCACACGATCCACGCTGTGTGCCCCGATCGGCCACGCAGCAACCGCGGATCGAGCTCGTAGCCCGCCAGTAGGAACAGCATCCCCAGCCCCAACTCGCTGACCAGGTCGACGCCGCCCGCGCTACTCGCCCACCCGAGCACATGCGGCCCGACCACCGCCCCGGCCACCAGCAGGAGCACCACATCCGGCAGGTACCCGCGCACCAGCCGCGACAGCAGCGGCGCGGCCACCGCGATGAGCGCGATCCAGAACAGAGAGACGATCGGCGAGGGATCGCCGACACCAGCGGAAGCGAGCAGATCCATGCAGCTCATCGTGGCACAGCGCCATGCCCGATCCGCGAAACCGCGCGCGGCCGATCGTCACCCCACTCACTGCACCAGGCAGCCTTCGATCAGCTCATTTGTGGACGATCGTTTCGCCCGCACCGGGTTTCCAGACGGTGATATCGAGGCGGTCGTCGATGACTTCGACCGTCGAGGCGCCGGTGAGGTCGGCGATGTAGAAGTGGTCGAACTTCTCGCCGCGGATGTCGAAACCGCTGTCGTCGAAAAGCTTTTGGGCGAAGCGGGCGTGGACGGTCTCATCCTGGAGGTCGGTGACGGTGCCGAAGAGTTTCGCGTCGCCGTCGGCGACCCTGGTGTCGACGGTGGCGGTGTGCAGGCAGAAGCGTGGGTCGCGGGCGAGGTCGTCGAATTTTCGGGTGTTCGGCATACCGGCCAAGACGAGCATGCCTTCGAAGATCACCGGTTCGATCGGGCTGATTCGTGGCGAACCGTCGGCACGCAGGGTGGCGAGCATGCACAGCTTGCCGGTGGCCTGGTGCCGACGCGAGAACAGGGCGGCGACGCTCGGTGCTTCTTCGGTGAACTGGCTCCACGTGGTCATATCTCGTACGGTACGACCAAACCTTGACATCTCCTGTCAGGTTTTGCGGCTAGTCTCGAGAATATGCGGGCGAGCAGGTTGGTGCAGTTACTGCTGCTGTTGCAAGCAGGCGGCGGGGCGACCGCGAGCGAGTTGGCACAGGAGCTCGAGGTCTCGGTGCGCACGGTGTATCGGGATGTGGAGGCGCTGTCGGAGGCGGGCGTTCCGGTGTACAGCGAACCGGGGCGCGGTGGCGGCGTGCGGTTGATCGACGGCTACCGAACCCGACTCACCGGCCTCACCTCCGACGAAGCCGACGCCGTATTGCTCGCCGGCCTCCCCGGCGCCGCCGCCGACCTCGGCCTCGGCACCGTGCTGGCCACCGCCCAGCTGAAGATGCTCGCCGCCCTCCCGCCGGAACTGCGCGGCCGGGCCACCCGCATCGCCGAACGCGTCCACATCGATGCGCCCGGCTGGTTCGCGCGCCCTGACGACACCCCCACGCTCGCCACGGTTGCCGACGCCCTCTGGCACGACCGCCGCCTCGCGATCACCTACCACCGCCGCGACCGCACGGTGGAACGAACCCTCGACCCGCTCGGCCTGGTCATGAAGGCAGGCACCTGGTACCTGATCGCCCGCGAGCACTCCGACATCCGCTCGTACCGGGCCGGCCGGATCGCCACAGCCGAACCCACCGGCGAATCCTTCACCCGCCCCGCCGATTTCGACCTCGCCGCGCACTGGCAGGACTCGGCCGAGCAGTTCGCGCGATCGATGCTGCGCGTCAGCGCCCACTGCCGGATCTCCACCGCCCACCTGAGCCTGCTGCGTCTGATGAACGACCCGGCCGCGGTGCGCGAGGCCCTCGCCTCCGCAGGCCCACCCGACGCCGACGGCTGGGCCGACATCACGATTCCCGCCGAGTCCTACGAGGTCCTCGCCCACGCCCTACTCCCCTTGGGACAGCACGTCGAAGTCCTCGACCCACCCGAATTCCGCGCGACCATGACAATTACTGCCGCCGCCATGCTCGCGCTTTACCACCGGTCGTCGCCGACTCCCCTATGAGCCGCCCCGGCTGAACTCGACGCAGTCCGGGCACTCGTCCACGATCGGGTGGGTGCAGCGCAGGACATGGGCGAGAAAGTCGATGGTTCGGGTGAGGTCGTCGACACGAGTTCGCAATTCGGCCTGTTTGTCCGCGAAGACCGCCACGCGCCGGGTGCGAGATCGGGCGGCGAACAGATCTTTGATCTCGGCCAGCGACAGCCCGGCTCGTTGACAGAGCTGGACGAGGCGGGCTCGGACGATCAGGTCGCCGCCATAGATCCGTTGTCCGCCGGGCGCGCGGGGTGGAACGAGTACGCCCACGTCTTCCCAGTGACGCAGGACGTGGGTGGCGACACCCAGCTCGGCGGCGACATCGCCGATGCGGCGCGACTCGGCGGTATTCGACACATTGGCCCCTTTACTTCAGGTGGACCTGAAGTTTTAGCGTAGTTCGCATGGGACACAACGACAATCGAACACAGTTGATCGACCCGGTCGCGTCGCCGGACCTGTGGCGGTGTTGCCGGTCGGTGGGGTCGGCGGTGACGGGCGCCCTGCGACCACGCCGACCCGACCGCAGGTTCCTGACCTCGCTGCCCGACAACGGACTCCCCCGCGGCACGACGACGGTCGAGCTGACGGTTCTGGCGCAGAATGCCAAGCGGGTGCCGACGGCGGCCGTCGTCGAAGGCGTGTTCGCCCCGCGCCGGATCGAATCCGCGATGACGGCCTTCGTCGTCCGGCATCCGACGGCGACCTTTCTCGTCGACCCCGGCATCTGCGCGGATGTTCAGGACCAGGCGGTGGCCGAGCTTCCCCGCGTTCTGCGAGTCGCGGTGACACCACCGAGCGACATCATCGATATCCGAGACTCTCTGCACCGCAGTGGAATCGCCGCCCATGACATCGACTTCGCGCTACCGACGCATCTGCATTGGGACCATATCGCCGGGCTCCTCGATCTCCCCGAGTTGCCACTGCGGCTCCACCTGCCCGAGCACGACTGGGCGATGGAGGGTCCGGTGGCACCGGTCGGCGGCGTGCGGCGAGCTGTTCGCGACAGACCTCTCGATGTCTACGACCTCGACGGTCCCCCCGTCCTCTCCTTCTCCCGCAGTCACGACCTGTTCGGAGACGGCGCAGTGGTGCTCGTCGACCTGTCCGGCCACACCCCGGGCAGCGTCGGCCTGCTCTTGCGCACCGAGCGCGGCCCGGTCCTGCTCGCGGGCGACGCGATCTGGCACAACCTGCAGGTCGAGGAGCTGCGTCAGAAGTCGGGCTATCCGGGCATGCTGGCCGACAACGACCGCACCGAGACGTGGCGAACCGTTCACCGCCTGCACGCGATCCGCGGCGCCGTCCGCATCATTCCCAGTCACGATCATCAGGCGGCGTGCGCGTGGACACAGGACCCACACACCTGCCGATCGCGCCAGATCTGAGGCAGTCGGGTTTCGCCGACACCGACCGCGGCTCAACAGGTCCAGTCGAGAATCTCTGTCATGGCACGGAGCTGGGCCGATGTGGGAGTCAGGCGCAGTGCCGTGTTGCGGAGGGCTACCAGGGGCCGCGCGGACAGCTGACCGACGATGCCGATCCGGGCGGAGCGCTCGGTGATCATCTCGGTCCGGGGGCGACGTTCTCGGTCGTAGCGAGCGAGGCCGTCGGGCTCGCCTGCCAGCCGGCCGAGGACCACCGCGTCTTCGAGGGCTTGGCAGCCGCCCTGGCCGAGGTTCGGCGTCATCGCGTGGGCGGCGTCGCCGAGCAGGGCGATGTTGCCCGCGGTGAAAGTCGGCAGCGCGGGGAGGTCGTAGATATCGTTGTGCAGCACGGTGTCCGGGTCGGCGGCGGCGAGCAGGGCCGGGATCGGATGGTGCCAGTTCTCGAAGAGATCGCGGACTTCGGCGAGGCTGCCGGTGGCGTTCTCGACGGCGTTGTAGACCGCGAAGCAGTAGACGCGGCCGTCCGCGAGCGGAGCCATACCGAAACGTGCACCCCGACCCCAGGTTTCACCGAATTCGGTGAGCACCTCGTCGATGTCGACCACCGCGCGCCAGGCGGTATAGCCGGCGTAGCGCGGTGCGACGTCGCCGCAGACGGCACGCCGGACGACGCTGTGGATCCCGTCGGCACCGACGACCAGATCAGCCGAGGAGGTACCCGCGGAGTGGAGCACCGTCCCGTCGGTGGTCACTTCGCGAACCGAGACGCCGGTGCGCACCATGCCATCGTCGAGCGCCGCGCGCAGAATGTCCAACAGCCGGGCACGGTGGATCACGACCGGAGCTCCGAAACGCTCGCGCAGCGTCGCCACGTCGGTGCGCGAGAGCCATCGCCCACGGTCGTCTCGAATTCCGGCCGACACCTCCGCCATTCCCTGCGCCCGGACCGTGTCGCCGACGCCCAGAGCATCCAGCGCGCGTAAGGCGTTGGACCACAGGGAAATCCCGGATCCCACCTCCGCGACCTCCGGCGCTCGCTCCAACACCTCGACGGACCAGCCCCTCCCCGCGAGCGCGAGCGCCGCGGCCATGCCGCCGATTCCGCCACCGACGACGATTGCTGTGGACATCGCACACTCCCTCGTTCAGGTACCTCCGTGACCGTACTACGGCTGTAGTGGCCAACACTACGAATGTAGTGCGATTCACTACGGGCGTAGTATCGGCACGTGTCTACCAAACGCGAACAGGTCCTCGACGCCGCTATCGAGGTACTGGGCACCGGCGGGTCGCGTGCGCTGACGCACCGCGCGGTCGACCGGGCCGCCGACCTGCCGCCGGGTTCGACATCGAACTATTTCCGTACTCGCGAGGCCCTGCTCTGCGGTCTCGCCGAACGCCTCGAGCAACGCGATCACACCGACTGGGAGACGCTGAACCGCGCACTCGGCCCCGCAACCGTCGAGCACCTCATCGACGGTCTCGCCCTGTTCGTCACTCATGCGACCACCACCGACCGCATCCGCACCCAGGCACGCCTGGCCCTGTTCGGCGAGTCGCAGACGATGCCCGCGCTCTCCGAATCACTGCATCGCGGGCACCAGCGCCTGCGGGCCTGGGCGGTCGAGATGGCCGCTGCTGTCGGTGTGGCCGCGACCGATGCCGGCATCCTCGTCGACTATCTCGACGGCGCGGTCGTCCACCGGCTGACCGGCGCGGAGGACGGCAAGGACCCCCGCGAAGCGTTCGCCCGGCTCACCCGCGCGCTACTCGACTGATCCACGCCGACCGGTCCATCTCGCACGGAGATTCCCGACTTTCGTCTAGGTGGATGGTCGCCGTTCGTCGGATTCGATCCCGGCGCACCGTTTCTAACGTTTCGGCTATGCATCGTGTACTGGTCACGGCCGTCCTCCTTGTCGGCCTCGTCGTTCCCTCGAGCGCGGCGGCCGCGCCCACACCGCCCGAGTTCTCGCCTGCTGCGATCGACGCCTATCTGGCGGAGGCGATGGATTCGACCGGGCTGCCGGGAGTCTCGGTGGTGGTCACCCATGGCGACACCGTCGTGCACGCCACCGGCGCGGGTCGGAATTCGCGCGGGGAGCCGATCACCGCGGACTCGCCGATGCGGATCGCTTCGCTGAGCAAGTCGATCACCGCGACCGCGGTGATGATGCTCGTCGACGACGGGCGGCTCGCGCTGGACGCGCCGGTGGTCGAGCAGCTACCCGAGTTCCGGATGGCCGATGCCCGGGCGGAGCGGATCACCTTGCGGCACTTGCTGAATCAGACCTCGGGACTGTCGGATCGGACGGTGGACATCGGCGCCACCGACACGGCGCGGTCACTCACCGAGTACGTTGCCACCTTGCGCACCGGCGAGCTGGGAGCCGAGCCGGGCAGCCGGTGGGCCTACTGCAATGTCAACTACGACATCGCGGCACGACTGGTGGAAGTGGCAAGCGGCCGCAGCTTCGGCGACTTTCTGCGGGAGCGGGTCTTCGGCCCGCTGGGGATGACCGCCAGCGGCACCGACGCCGACCTACCCGCACCGCCTGCCGGCTTCAATTCACTGTTCGGGCAGTGGATCGCGCGACCCGATCTCCTCGGATTCGAAGGCGGCGGAGCGGGTTCGGTCATCACAACGGCAGCGGATATGGGCCGCTGGCTGATCAGCAATACCGGCAACGGCCCGCAACTCGTCACCGCGCAGAGCCTGACGACGATGCACACGCCGGTTCTGCACCGATATGGAATGGGTTGGGGTACAGAGGAAGAGGGCGAACTGCTCGTCCATTCCGGAAACCTGTTCACCTACAACGCCGCGCAGGCGATCGACCCGGACAGCGGATACGGCTTCGCGGTGCTGACCAACAGCGCCGGACTCGCCGAAGATACCTACCCGATCATGCTCGGCCTGGCCGCGATGAGCCGTGGCGAGACGCCGGAAGTGCCCGGGCACAACCGACTGTGGACCGAGTCCGCGTTCGCGGCGACCGCGGTGGCCGCACTCGGACTCGGTGTACTGGGCGCGGTCCGGGCGCGACGGTGGGCGCGCGCCAGGCGCGGGACGTCGATCTGGTGGGTCGGCGCACGGCTGTTGCCCGCCCTGACTCCGGTCCTGCTGTTCGCCGGTTTTCCCGCGGTCATCTCGATCATCATGAACGGGCGAACAGTCACCTGGGCGCAACTGAGCTACTACGCGCCGCTGCCGATCGCGGCGGGCGTTGCCGCCGTAGCCGGGCTGGTCACCGTGGTGGCTCGGCTGTCTCGGCTGCGATCGGTAAGGTCGGGCGAATGAGGAACGCGGCCGCGCTGGTGCTGCTCGCCGGAGCAGCCCAGGTCAACGGGCTGTTCCTCGACGATCTTCCGCTGTGGCGGCAGGCGCTGTATCCCGTGCTCGGCGTGCTCGCGTATCTCCACGGACGACGGCTGCCGTTCCCCCACGAGTGGACGGTGCTCGGCGCGCTCGGTGCGCCGGGGGCGGTGCTCACTCTGGTCGACTTCTCCCTCGGCAGCGGTGTGCTCGGATCGTTCGTTCTCGCCTGCGCGCTGCCGTGGTCGGCGGGCCGGTTCCGGCGTCAGCAGGCCGAGCTGTTGGCGGCCGGCGCCGAGCGCGTGACCCATCTAGAGCAGGAGCAGCGGCTGATCGGCGAGCGCGCCGAGCTGCGCGAACGCACCCGGATCGCCGCCGATATCCACGACAGCCTCGGCCACGATCTGGCGCTGATCGCCTTGCGCGCCGGTGCGCTGGAACTGGCGGGTGACCTGTCCGAGCAGAACCAGCAGGCGGCGGCCGAGCTGCGAGCCTTCGCGGCGACGGCCACCGATCGGCTTCGCGAGACGATCGGGGTGCTGCGTCGGGCAGGCCCGATCGAGCCGCACATCGGACACGTCACCACGGTCGTCGACAGTGCCCGCAGCGCCGGAATGGTCGTCACGACACAGGGTTTCGACGGGTCAGCGCTGCCGCCACTCGTCGAGCGGACGGTGGCCTACATCGTGCGCGAGTCGCTGACGAACGCCGTGCGCCATGCACCCGGCGCCGAGGTGGTGATTCGCGTGGAGCGCACGGCGACACTGGTCGAGGTGACGATCGGCAACCAGCTGTCGCACGCGGCGGTGGACAGTCCGTGGAGTGCGCGGACCGGAGTCGGCCTCGCAGGTCTGCGTGAACGAGCGCACTCACTGGACGGAACATTGCACGCGGACGCCGAGAACGACCGGTTCGTTGTCCGCGCGCGGATCCCGCTCGACCGGAACAGGGGAACTCGATGACGATCCGAGTGCTGCTCGCCGACGACGAACCGTTGATCCGCGCCGGAGTCAAGGCCGTCCTGGCGACGGACCCGGACGTCGAGGTGATCGCCGAGGCAGCAGACGGCCGCGAAGCGGTCGAGCTGGCCCGCCGCCACCGGCCCGACATCGCGCTCCTCGATATCCGGATGCCCCGGCTGGACGGACTCGCCGCCGCCGCCGAACTGCGTGCCACCCTGCCGTCGGTGGCGGTGGTCCTGCTGACGACCTTCGACGAGGACGACTATGTCGACGCGGCGATGACCCACGGCGTCGACGGATTCCTGCTCAAAGCCTCGGACCCGCGTGAACTGATCCTCGGTGTCCGCGCCGTGGCCGACGGCGCGGCCTACCTGTCTCCGCGCATCGCCCAGAAGGTCATCGCCCGATTCGACGGCACCGCACCGACCGACACCGTGGCCCGAGGGCGCGTCGACGCGCTGACCGACCGCGAACGCGAGGTCCTCGCACTTCTCGGGTGCGGGCTGTCCAACGCTGACATCGGCCGCTCGCTGTTCCTCGCGGAGGCGACCGTGAAGTTCCATGTGAGCGCGATTCTGCGCCGCCTCGCCCTGGACAACCGCGTGCAGGCCGCGATCCTGGCATACGAAGCCGGGCTGACCCGTGGGGACAGCCCGGCTCGGTGAGCAGTGGTCAGACGATCGAGAACAGCAAGGCCGCGACCGCGAAACTCACCACGGACAGAATGGTTTCCAGGACCGTCCAGGTCTGCAGCGTCTGTTTGACGGTCATGTTGAAGTACTTCGCGATGATCCAGAAGCCACCGTCGTTCACGTGGCTGAGGATGATCGAGCCCGCCGCGATCGCCATGGCGATCAACGCGATCGACATCTGCGAGTAGCCCTGCTCGGCGACCAGCGGGGCGACGATGCCGCCCGTGGTGACGATGGCGACCGTCGCCGAACCCTGCGCGATCCGCAGTCCGCAGCTGATCAGGTAGGCGAGCACGATGATCGGCAGACCGGCCGCCGACATCGTGTCGGCCAGCGCCGTGCCGATGCCGGTGGCCGAGATGACCCTGCCGAAGAAGGCGCCCGCACCGACCACCAGCAGCACCATGCCGACCGGTTTGAGCGATTCGGCGGTGATGGTGCTCAGTTCCTGCACCGTCGAACCACGCCGGATCCCGAGCAGATAGAACGCGACGAGCACGGTGATGAGCAGTGCGACCGCGGGGGTACCGAAGAAGGTGAGCACCTGCAGCAGCGCCGAATCCGTGTCGAGGAGCTGGTAGCCGAAGGTGGCGCCAAGGATCAAGACCAGCGGGATCGCGATGATGGAACCGATCAACCCGACCGAGGGCGGCGCCTTCGTGATCACCGCGGTCCCGCCCGAACCTTCAGCCGGCTCCGGCTCGGGCTCCAAGCGCACGAACTCCTCCGGCACCGAAACCTGTACGCGCTGACCGATATAGGAGCCCCAGACGATGCCCGCGGCGAGGAAACCCGGGATGCCGCAGACGAAGCCCATGAGGATCAGCCAGCCCAGGCTCACCCCGAGCAGCCCGCCGAGCGCGACGGGACCGGGGTGCGGCGGCAGGAACGCGTGCGTCATCGACAGACCCGCGAGCATCGGCATGGCGTAGAGGACCAGCGATCGCCCACCGCGCTTGGCCGCGACATAGACCAGCGGCGCGAGCACGAAGATGCCGATATCGAAGAACACGGGGATGCCGAAGATGAGTCCGAGCAGGCCCATCGCGACGGGAGCGCCCTTCTCACCGAACATCTTCAGCAGCTTGTCGGTGAGAACGTCGGCGCCACCGGATCTTTCGAGGATCGCGCCGAGTACGGTGCCCAGACCGATGATCACCGCGATGTGGCCGAGGATGCCACCGAAGCCTGTTTCCAGCAGGGACTCACCGGCTTTCAGCGGTGTTCCGACGATCTGGGAGATCGGTAGTCCGGCGGCCAGCGCCAGCAGAAGTCCGGTCAACAGTAGCGCGATGAACGGCTCCAGTTTGACCTTGATGATGGCGATGAGTAGCACAGCGATCGCGAGACCGCACAGCACCAGCAACCCGGGGGTGGTGGTGCGCAACCAGTCGATGGTGGCGCCCATGGAAGAACCTCTCAATCAAGCGAATGAACGAAATGCGCGGCTTTGGAGCCGATGTGGGACCAGCGCGCCGCCTCGACGTCGGACGGGGCCACCACTTCGGTGCCCGCGGTGACGGCGATCGCGCCCGCTCGGAGGAAGTCGCGGGCGTTGTGGGAATCGACGCCGCCGGAGGGGATCAGGAACATGTGCGGAAACGGGCCGAGTAGATCTTTGACGTACTGCGGGCCGAGCGTGCGTGCCGGGAAGATCTTCACCGCGGCTGCCCCCATCTCCGCCGCGGCGAGGACCTCCGACGGCGTGAACGCACCCATGATCACCGGAATCGAGTGCGCTACAGCCACTTCCGCGACCTCCGGGCGCAGCGCGGGTGTCACCAGGAACCGGGCACCGACCTCGATGGCCGCTTCGGCCTGCTCGCGGGTGGTCACGGTGCCGACACCGATCACGGCGTCGGTGACCGCGGTGGCCCTGCTGATCGCGTCGAGCACACCGAGGGTGGTGAAGGTCAGTTCGACCGCCCGCAACCCGGCGCCCGCGAGCGCGGCGGCGAGCGCGGCCGGATCGGGGATGTCAGGAGCACGGACCACCGTGAGGGCCCGGTCCGCGCGGATCACGTCCATGGCCTCCGACGACGAGCTGAGCATCGGGTTCATCGCGTTTCCTCCTTCGTGGTGTCCAGACGCAGGGCGCGTCCGGCGCGCAGGCCCGTCGCGGTGCCGTTCTCCAGCGCGAATTCGCCGTTGACCAGCACGTGCTCGATACCGCGCGCCTGCTGTTGGGGGTGGTCGAAGGTCGCCGTGTCGTGGATCGTCGCCGGATCGAAGACGACGAGGTCGGCGGCGTAACCGGCCCGGATCAGGCCACGCTCGGCCAGGCGCAGTCGCGCGGCCGGTCGGCCGGTGAGGTGGTGCACGCAGTCCTCGAGACCGAGAACGCCCAGTTCCCGGACGTAGCGCGACAGGTAGCGCGGAAAGGTGCCCCAGGCGCGTGGGTGTGGTCGGGCGCCGACGAGCAGACCGTCGCTGCCGCCCATGTGGCCGGGGTCGACCATGATGGCGCGCACGTTCTCCTCGTGGCCGACGTGCTGCAGGATCGTGGTGGCGAGCTGGTCGCGGCGCAGCAGGTCGAAGAACACGTCCACCGGGGCGATGCCGCGCTCGGCCGCGATCTCGGCGACCGTGCGGCCCACCATGTCCGACAGCGCGTCGTCGCCGACGCCGCTGACCTGGATGGTCTCCCATTCGACGGTGACACCGTGGCAGCCGTCCGAGCCGTTGACGTCGACATCGGCGGTGATCCTGGCGCGCTCGGCCGGATCGTCGAGTCGAGCCAGTGCGGCGTCGGGGCCGCCCGACATCGCCCAGCTGGGCAGTAACGCCGACAGGGTGGTCGAGCCGGGCAGATAGGGATAGGTGTCGAGGGTGATGTCGCAGCCGTCGGCGCGGGCCGCGGCCAGCATCGCGAGGAATTCCGGTGCGCGGCCGCGGTTCACGCCGAAGTTCATGGTGGCGTGGGTCAGGTGTAGCGCGCAGCCGGTGGCCTTCGCCAGGCCGATCATCTCCGCGTAGGCCTCGAGCGCGCCCGCGCCGTAGGAGCGGGTGTGCGGTGCGTAGAAGCCGCCGTAGAAGGCGACCACCGCGCACAGCGCGGCGAGTTCGCCTGTGTCGGCATACATTCCGGGCGTGTAGGTGAGCCCGCTGGACATACCGACCGCGCCCTGGTCGAAGCCCTCGGCCAGCAGCGCGCACATCCGATCGATCTCGGCGGTGGTGGCGACACGCTGTTCGCTGCCGACCACGAGCATGCGCAGGGTGCCCTGCGGGACGAGGTAGGCGGCGTTGGGCGTGATGCCCTGGTCGAGGCGGTCCAGGTATTGCGCGACGGTGCGCCAGCTGAAATCGAAGTCCGCCGGGTTGCCGTTCCAGCCCGCGATCTGCTTGCGCACCACCGCGAGCGTGGCCTCGTCGATGGGCGCGTAGGACAGCCCGTCCTGGCCGATCACCTCGGTGGTGACCCCCTGGGTGATCTTCGGGAAGTGGTCGGGATGGGTGAGCAGATACAGGTCGGAATGCGCGTGCATGTCGATGAATCCGGGCGTGAGGACCGAACCAGGTCGCACCGCGACGACTCTCGCGTCGGCGTCGATGGTGCCCGGTGGCGCGATCTCGGCGATGCGGCCCTCGCGGACCAGCACGTCGCCGCGGGTGCGTGGGGCGCCGGTGCCGTCGACGATGTCGATGTCACGGAAGAGCGAGTGCGTCATGGTCATCCGTCAGAAGTAGGTGCGGATCAGGTCGACCACGCGCGGGTCGGGCGCGTCGGCGCTGTCGATCACCGGGATGCGGCGCCACTTGTCGAACGCGGTGCAGGGGTGCGAGAGGCCGAGCCGCACGACGGAGCCGACCGGCAGATCGGCCGGATCCGCGCCGGGCATGCGCAGGAAGGTGTGCTGATCGTTCAGCGCGGTGACCACCGCGTTCGGCGGGAGCGTGCCGCCGATGACCTGCTGGGGCACCGGCAGGCCTTCATCGAAGGGGAAATCGCGTTTGCCGCCGTCGAGCAGGGCCAGTTCCGGTTCGGGTCGCGAGACCACCCGAGCCCAGCCGTGCATCGCCGAACGCAGGCCGGGTTCCTTCGCGGGCGCGGCGAGCGGGGAGATCCCCGCGTAGAAGCCGTCGTCGTGCACGAGGTAGGCGCCGCTGCGCAGGACCACGGTGGTCGCCACGCCGCGCGCACCCTCGGGATCGTCCAGTCCGGCGAGTTCGTCGACCACGAGTTCGGGGTAGGCACTGCCGCCGGCGGTGACGACCGCCGAACCCGAATAGGCGCCCACCGCGGCGAGTTCGGTGTGCAGCGCGGCCAGTTCGCCGAGATAGCCACGCACCGCCGCCACGCCCTCGGTGCTGCGATCGTGCGCCAGCGCGCCCTCGTAGCCCGCGACACCGGCCAGGCTCAACCGCTCACTCGCGCCGACGGCGGCGGCGACCGCGCGCGCTTGGGCACGGGTGCGCGCGCCGGTGCGGCCGTGCGGTCCGCCCAGTTCGACCAGCACCCGCACGCGCGGCCCAGGGGCGGTATCGCGCAGGATCTTGTCCATCAGTTCGACGGTGGCGACGCCGTCTACCCAGCAGTACAACTCGAAGTCGGGATTCCGCGCCGATTCCGCTGCGGCCCAGGCCACTCCGACCGGGTCGATCAGCGTATTGGCGAGCATGATCCGGCCGACGCCGAACGAGCGCGCGAGCTGGGCCTGCCACGCGGTGGCCAGCGTGATCCCCCACGACCCGGCTACGAGCTGCTCGCGCCACAGCCGCGGCGCCATCGTCGTCTTGCCGTGCGGGGCGAGCGCGACGCCCGCGCCGGTGGTCCACTCGGCCATGAGGTCGCGGTTCGCCTCTAGCCTACCGCGATCGAGGGTGAGCAACGGCGTCTGCCACTGATCCAGACGCGGTGCGCCGTCGAGGTATTCGCGCACGGTGCTCCCCCACGCCGCGGGCGGCGCGCTCTTGTCCTGGGGTCCGAGCACCTCGTCGGCGAGGGCGTCGACGACGTCGTTGTCGATGATCACAGCATCCCTTTCTCCTCGACCGAACCCGGGGTGGCGGCTCGATCGATCATGTCGGATCAACATTGCGTATTATGCAACGATGGTTGCGCTGAGTGTTTCTGCTCGTTATTGTGCATCCCGAGGGCAGTGACCGCAAGCACGAAAGGCGAACGAGGTGACCCAGGCAACAACCACTCGGCCCAGGGCGGTCACCGTCGGCGAGGGCCTGGCCGTGCTGATCGCGGGCGCGGGGCCCCTGGAACAGTCCGCGCGGTTCGAGCGCGGAGCGGGCGGCGCGGAGGCCAATGTGGCCGTGGTGCTGGCCCAGCTCGACGTGTCGGCGGCGTGGCTCTCACGGGTCGGCGACGACGGATTCGGGCGATACCTCGTTGCCGAACTCGGCGCGCAGGGGGTGGACGTCGAGTCGGTCGCCGTCGATCCGACGCGGCCGACCGGTCTCTACGTCAAGGAACGCGGTGCGGGCTCCGGCGCGGCCAACGACCTGGGCGCCGACGCCAGCCGGATGCACTACTACCGCACGGGTTCGGCCGCCAGCGCGCTGTCCACCGCCGACCTCGCGGCCCAGGCGTCGCTACTCGACAGCGCCGATCTCGTGCACTTCACCGGCATCACCCCGGCGCTGTCGGAGTCGGCGACCGAACTCACCCGCGCCCTGCTCGCCCGGCCACGGCACGGACTGGTCAGCTTCGACCTGAATTACCGTCCGGCGGTGTGGGGTTCGCGCATCGACGAGGCCGCCGACCAACTCGACGCGCACATTCGCGGCGCCGACGTGGCGTTCCTCGGCGCCGACGAGGCCGAGGAGATCTTCGGCACCGGCGACCCGGCCGCCTTGCGCGCGTTGTTCCCCGAGCCCGCCCAGCTGATCGTCAAGAACGACAAGCACACCGTCACCGGCTTCGACGGCGAGTTCTCGATCGAGGCGCCCGCGCTTTCCCTGGCGATCACCGAACGCATCGGCGCCGGTGACGCCTTCGCCGGCGGCTACCTCGCCGCCCTGCTGCACGGCGCGGACCTCCGCACGCGCCTGCGGTACGGCCATCTGTGCGCGGCGGCGGCGCTCACCGCGACCGGCGATGCGGCGAAACTGCCACCGCCGGAGGATATTCAGCGCCTCGCGCTGCTCCCGGACGATATCTGGGCCACGCTGCGCTATCCGGCGGCTCTGGATGAAACGATCAGCGCATGAGTCAAAGCGTGTCGCGGGCCCTGTCCATTCTCATCGCCCTCGGCGAGAGCTCGCAGTCCCTCGACGAGTTGGCAGTCCGGCTCGGCGTCCACAAGTCGACAGTGCTGCGGCTCCTGCAGACCATGCAGGCCGATCGGTTCGTCGTGCGCGACAACGCGCACCGCTATTCGCTCGGCACCCGGATGTTCGAATTGGCCAGTCGCGCATTGGAGAACCGTGATGTGCGCACCGTCGCCCGCCCGCACCTGAGCGCGCTGGGCGCGGCCACCGGGCAGACCGTGCACCTGGCCGCCTACGAATCCGGCGACGCTGTCTACATCGACAAGGTCGACGCCGAGCAGGCGGTGCGGATGTACTCGCGCATCGGCAGGCCCGCACCGCTGCACTGCACCGCCGTCGGCAAGGTGCTCGTCGCCGCGCTACCCCGCAACGAATGGCCCGCGGTGGCAGCGCGATTGGACTTCCACCCGTTCACCACCCGTACCCTGCGGACCCCCGAGCAGTATCTGGCCGAACTGAATCTCGTCGCGGCGCAGGGGTTCGCCGAAGATCACGAGGAACACGAGAGCTTCGTCAACTGCATCGGCGTCGGCGTGCGCGACGGGATCGGTTCCGTTGTCGCCGCCGTGTCGGTCTCGGTTCCCGATGTGCTGCTCGACCACGATCAAGTGCTGGCGCTGTTGCCGCAGGTCAGGGCGACGGCCGACGCCATCTCCACCGAACTCGGCTGGGACCCCCGCCGAGACGTCCCCGCGAGGAAAGGCTGAACCCCATGTCCGACAAGACCGCCGTGCGCACCTCCGACGCCCCGGCGCCCGCCCACACCTTCTCCCAGGGCGTGCGCAAGGGCCCGTTCGTTCAGGTGTCCGGTCAGGGCCCGGTGGATCCCGAGACCAACGAGTACCTGCACCAGGGCGATGTCGCCGCCCAGACCACCCGCACCCTGATGAACGTCAAGGCGATCATCGACGCCTCCGGCGCCACCTTCGACGACGTGCTGATGCTGCGGGTCTACCTCACCAAACGTGAGGACTTCGCGATCATGAACGAGGCGTACGGCGAGTTCGTCACCAAGCACACCAGCAACGGCGTACTGCCCTCGCGCACCACCGTTTTCACCGGCCTGCCCCGCGCGGAGATGCTGGTCGAGATCGACGCGATCGCCGTCGTAACCGACTGAGCCACGGCGATTCCCACCATGTCATGGACGCCGTCGGTGCGTGCGTGTTGTGATGGGGCGCCCCCACACGGGGGTGTTCACCCCGTTCTACCCGAGGATCAGCCTATGTTCGCCAAGTTCGCCCGCCCGCTCGCCGTTGCCGGCCTCGCCCTGTCCGTGACCGCGATCGGCGCCGGAACCGCCTCGGCCGCCCCCGCGCAGCCGGTCGTCGGCTCAGTGTCGATCTGCACCGGCATCCCGGTCGGACCGTTCACCATCAGCGTCTGCCTCTGAGTGTTATCCCGAGTTGCGCAGGGCGGTGGCCAGGCCGTTCATGGTGAGCAGGATGCCCCGCTTCACCAGTTCGGAATCGTCACCGCCGCGCAGCCGGGCCAGCAGGTCGACCTGGAGCTGATTCAGCGGCTCCAGGTAGGGGAAGCGGTTGTGGATCGATTCGGCCAGTGACGGGTTGTCGCTGAGGAGTTCGGTGTGGCCGGTGACCGCCAGGTACATGCGGATGGTGCGGGCGTGTTCGTCGGCGATCATGGCGAAGATGTCGGCGCGCAGGGTTTTGTCGGAGACGAGCTCGGCGTAGCGCGCGGCGATGTCGAGGTCGCTCTTGGCCATCACCTGGGCCAGGTTCGACAGCACGGTATTGAAGAACGGCCAGCGCTGATAGAGGTCGGTGAGTCGCGCGAGGCGGGCCGGGTCGTCGCCGACCCAGTCTTCGAGGGCGGTGCCGGTGCCGTACCAGCCGGGCAGCATGACCCTGGCCTGACTCCAGGCCATCACCCACGGGATGGCGCGCAGGTCCGAGACCGAGTTGGTGGGTTTGCGGGAGGCGGGCCGACTGCCGATATTGAGGTCGCCGACCTCGGCGACCGGAGTCGATTCGCGGAAGTACTCGACGAAGCCCGGGGTGTCGTGCACCAGGTTCGCGTAGGCGGCACGGGCGCGCGCGGCGAGGTCGTCGAGCAGTTCGTAGGCCGGTTCGGCGTCGTCGCCGAGGCCCTCCACATCCAGGAGCGTCGATTCGAGCGTGCCCGCGATCAGCGATTCCAGATTGCGATGTGCCGCACCGGATTCGGAATACTTCGCGGCGATCACCTCGCCCTGCTCGGTCAGTCGCAGCGATCCGCGCACCGCGCCCGCGGGCTGCGCCAGGATGGCGTCGTAGCTGCGGCCGCCACCGCGACCGACGGTGCCGCCGCGACCGTGGAACAGCCGCAACCGGATTCCCGCTTGCCTCGCCACCTCCACCAGGTCGAGTTCCGCGCGGTAGAGGGCCCAGTTCGCGGCGAGGTATCCGCCATCCTTGTTGGAATCGGAGTAGCCGAGCATCACTTCCTGGCGCATGCCCGCCGCCTCGACCAACTCGCGATAGACCGGAACCTCCAGCACCGCGGCCAGAGTCGCCGCGCCCGCGCTCAGGTCCTCGATGGTTTCGAAGAGCGGGACGATACCGACGGGGCAGCTGGGCGCGGTGTCGCCGCTACCCGGATCGAGAATGCCCGCTTCCTTGAGCAGCAACGCCGCTTCGAGCATGTCGCTGACCGAGGTGCACATGCTGATGATGTAGTTCGGGATGGCGGCGGCGCCGAAGGTATCGATGACCTCCTTGGCGGCGCCCAAGACCCCCAGCTCCTTGGTGGCGAGCTCGCTCAGCTGCGCGTTCGGCCCGAGAAGTGGTCGGCGCGTGCGCAATTCGGCGGCCAGCAACTCCACGCGCTCGGCCTCGGGCAAGCTCGGATAGTCGGGGTGCACACCCGACCACGCCAGCAGTTCGGTGACGACCTGTTCGTGCACCTCGGAGTTCTGACGCATGTCGAGACCCTGCAGATGGAAACCGAAGGTTTCGATGGCGTGGCGCAGGGCGGCGAGGCGGTCGTCGGCGAGCAGGCCGTCGCCGCTGGCGCGCATGGACTCATCGATCGCGTCGAGGTCGTCGAGGACGGCTTGGGGTGTCGGATACGGGTCCGCGCCGGCATCGAGGCCCTGCTCGGGCAGTTCGCCCAGTGCCAGCTCGGCGGTAGCGCTGAGCCGACCCCGAATCGCGTGCAGCGCGCGGCGATACGGTTCGTCGGCGAACAGGCCGGGGTCGGGATATCCCGCGGCCGAGAGCTCTGCGACCAGCGGCGACACCTGCACCAGACGAGCCGATTGCGACAGGGTCTTCTCGAGTTCGACCAGCTCGTCCAGGTACCGGCCGAAAACGTAGGCGGCGGCTTGTTCGGCTGCGGTGTGCACGACGTCCGCTGTGACGAACGGGTTTCCGTCGCGGTCGCCGCCGATCCACGATCCGGGCCGCAGGATCGGGCGTGGCAGGAGCTCCTTCCCGGGCCAGCGCGCCCGCAGCGCGGCCCGTACCTGCGCGTTGATCGCGGGGATCACGTCGTAGAGGGTCAGGTCGTAGTAGCGCAGCCCGACCGAGATCTCGTCCTGGATCCGCAAGCGCGCCAACCGGATCAGCGCCGTGCGCCACAGGGTGAGCACTTCGCGCCGGATCCGCAGTTCGGACTCTTCGAGACCGGACTCACCGGGTTCGAGGCGGCGACGAAGGCGCATGAGCTCGGTGATCTTGGACTGCACGTCGAAGACGGTGCGCCTGCGGGTTTCGGTCGGATGCGCCGTGATCACCGGGGAGACGAGCGCGTCGGTGAGCAGGTCGGCCACCACCGAACCGTCGAGTCCGGCCGCGTCGAGTTTGTCGTAGGTGGCGGCCAGCGAGGAATCCTGCGGCGGCTCACCCGCCGCCACGTGCGCGGCGCGGCGGCGATCACGTTGGATGTCCTCGGCCAGATTGGCCAGCAGCACGAAGTAGCTGAACGCCCGGATCAGCGGAATCGCGACCTCGGTGGGGGTGCCGTCGAGCATATCGGCGACGGCGCTGCGCTCGACCTCCTCGCGGCGCACCCGGAACGCCTCGATCCGGACGCGCTCGATCAGGTCGAACACCTCGGGACCCTCGTGGTCACGGATGGTGTCGCCCAGGATGCCGCCGAGGAAGCGGATGTCCTCGCGCAGCGGCCGGGTTGCTTCGGGTTCCATCTCGATTCGCGATTCGCCCATGGTCAGACAGTATTGCCGCGGGCCCGCGGGCGCGACCCGACGCCGCACCCGCCCCGCATGTCGCGCTCAGCCGCGGTGGCGGGCGGTGAAGCGGATCTGGTTGCCCCACGGGTCACGGAACGCGCAATCGCGGCCGTATTGCTGATTCACGATCTCCTGCGCGACCTCTGCCCCGGCGTCGCGAATCCGGGCGAAGGTGGCGTCGACGTCGTCGGTGGCGAAGATGATCGTGGATTGGGCGCCGCCATCGATGCGCGCCTGCGCGGCCGCCCGGTAGGCGGCGTCGGGGGCCATCTCCGGGACCTCGAGCACGAATTCCAGATTCTTCTGGTCGACCGGACCGACCGTCAGCCAGCGCGTGTTGTCGCCGAACGGCATGTCGGTGCGGACCTGAAGGCCGATCAGGTCGCGATAGAAGGTGAGAGCCTCGTCCTGGTTGCCCACGAGCAGCATGACGTGGGTGAGGGAGAGATCTTCGCCGTGGCGCATACGGTCTCCTCTGGTCGGGCACGGATGGGCGCGCCGACGTCGTCGGCGCCTGCCGTCCAGAGTAGCCAGCAAACCTAGAGTTGCCGGATCACCCGCGCCGGATTGCCCGCCGCGAACACCCGGTCCGGCAGGTCGCGGGTCACCACGCTGCCCGCGCCGACCACCACATCGTCCCCGAGCGTCACGCCGGGGCACACGATCACCCCGCCGCCGAACCACGCGTTGTCACCGATCCGGATCGGCGCTGCGGATTCCCAGCGCTGCCTGCGCTTTTCGTGATCCTCCATCGGATGCAGCGCGGTGAGCAGTTGGCAGCGCGGCCCGATCGAACAGTCGTTCCCGATGGTGATCGGCGCGCAATCGAGCAGGATCGCGTCGTAGTTGAGAAAGCTGTTCGCCCCGATCTCGATCAGGTAGCCGTAGTCGCACTGGAACCGCGGCATGATCCAGGACCCCTCCCCCAGCTTGCCGAGGAGATCGCCCAGCAACTCGGTCCGCCGCCCGGTCTCGTCGGGCCCGGTGCGGTTGAACTCGTCGCACAATCGTTGCGCCCGTTGCCGTTCGGCCACGAGTTCTGGATCGTTGTCCCGATACAGCTCCCCGGCCAGCATCCGCCGCTTCTGTTCGCCCACCCCGCCGAGTGTAGGGGTGGGCGAACAGGGCCCGAGTGCGCTGCGCGCGGCGATTTACTTCGCCGGGTCGACCCCGAAGGTCGTCGCGATGTCGTCGAGCACCGCGTGCGCGCCGGTGAGGCCGACCGAGGTCAGCCAGACCAGATCGTCGACCGGAGTGACCTTGCCCCGCAGCTGATTCCACAGCGGGTTGGCCGCGGCAGCCGCCTTGCGCTGGGCGGCGGCGTCCTCGCCGTTGCTGGTGAGGAAGATGTAGTCGGCGTCGGCGTCGAGGAGACGCTCCGGGCTCAGGGTGATCGAGAAGTCGTTCTTCGGATCGTCGGACTTGTCGAGCTGGTTCAGGCCGGTGTCGGCGAAGATGTCGCCGACGAAGCTGACCCGCTGCATCAGCCGGTCCTCCTTGGGCAGGAAGCGCAGCAGCGACACGGTGGGCGCGTTGCCGCCGTTCTTCTCCTTGATCGCCGCGCCGATCTTGGCGGCACGGTCCTGGTAGGCCGCGAGCTTGGCCTCGGCGAGATTCTCCTTGTCGACCGCCTTGGCGAGCAGCAGGAGATTTTCCTTCCAGGTGGCGCCGGTGGTCTGACTGAACACGACCGGGACCGTGCCCGATCCGAGCTTGATGCCCTTGAACTGCTCGTACTGCTTCTCGTGACGCACCTTCGCCGACACGATCAGATCCGGTCGGGCGCCTGCCAGCTTCTCGATATCGGGGGTCTGCAGATTGCCGATGTTCACCGCTCGCCCGCCGCAGGTCTGGGCGGCCGCGCCGAGGAACGCGGGCAACTTCTCGCCCATGGACTGGTACGTCGTGTACGCGACCACTTCGGTGTTCAGCACCAGCGCGGCGTCGACGAACGTCTGGTCGAGAGCGGCGATCCGGACCGGCCGGGTGGTGATGGTGGCCGGGTCCACCACCGTGCCGACATTCGTTCCAGCCTTGTCCTTGACCGCCCCTGCCTCGATGGTCCGCGGGTAGGCCCCGCCGTCGAGGTTGCTCGCGGTATCGCAATCGCTACCGGCGGCGCCGGTGGCCGACCGGTCCTGGCCACACGCGGACAGGCTCAGTACGGCGGCGGCGACTGCCGCGGCGGCGGCGAGCCGACGGCTCAGTGGGGTCTTCATCGAGGTCTCCCGAGTGGTTCAGAGTTCTTTAGGGTTGCTAACCTAGCGAAGCCTTACCTAATTACCAACTATGAAGAGGGATAGTGCCCGCATCGCCGCCCGGAGTCGTGTTCGCCAACACGCGGACTCGCCGGTTGCTACTCATCGCCGGACTCTTGGCCGCGGTCTTCGCGGCCGTTCTGCTCAGTTTGGCCATCGGTTCGAAATTCATTGCTCCCCTTGATGTTCTGCACGCGCTCGGCGGCACGACCGACACCGAGACCGGCGCCATCGTCAACGGCCTTCGCCTGCCGCGCACCCTGCTCGGCGTCCTCGCCGGTCTCGCGCTCGGCATCGCGGGGGCGGTGATCCAGGGGCACACCAGAAACCCCCTGGCCGATCCGGCGCTGCTCGGTATCACCCAGGGTGCGGCTCTCGGCATCGTCCTCGCGGTGATGATCGGCGGCATCTCGAGCCTGTTCGGTTACGTGTGGTTCGGCTTCGCCGGTGCGCTGATCGCCACCATCACCGTGTTCGTCATCGGCGCGACGGGCCGAGGCGGACCCACGCCGGTGACCCTCGCCTTGGCCGGCGCCGCCGTCAGCTACCTGTTGCAGGGCCTGATCTCGGCGGTGGTGCTGTTCGACACCGACGTCACCGACATCTATCGCTTCTGGAAGGCCGGTTCGCTGGTCGGGTCCGACCTCGACGTACTCGGCAAGGCGACACCGTTCGTCCTCGTCGGGATCGTCCTCGCCCTGGCCAACACCTCCGCGCTCAACGCGCTCGGCCTCGGCGAGGACACTGCCCGCGCCCTCGGCCATCGCGTCTTCCTGGCGCGCAGTGTCGGCATCGGCGCGATCGTGCTGTTGACCGGTGCGGTCGTGGCGATCGCCGGGCCGTTGGGCTTCGTCGGGCTCGTCGTTCCGCACCTGGCGCGGGGCATCACCGGGCCCGACTACCGCTGGCTGGTGCCCGTCGCCGGGCTGCTCGGCGTGGTCATGGTGCTGGTCGCCGACATCGCGGGACGGCTGGTCCTGGACAAGGGCGAACTGCCCGCGGGCATCATGCTCGCCTTCGTCGGCGTCCCGTTCTTCATCGTGCTGGTCCGCCGCCGAAAGCTGGTGAGCATATGAGTACGGTCCGGGCGGTCCGGCTGGGACCGGTGTCATGGCAACTGCGACTACGCACGACGGCGGTCCTGTTGCTCGGACTCGCGATACTCGCCGCGGGGGCCTGCGTCGCGCTCGCGCTGGGCACCTACACGATGCCCGACGGAGGCCCGGTCACGCCGTGGGACGTGCTCGCGGTGCTCACCGGTGGCGGCGACGACGGCCTCGCCTATGTGGTGTGGGATCTGCGGCTGCCCCGGATTCTCACCGGCGCGCTGGTCGGCGCGGCACTCGCGTTGTCCGGCGCGATCACCCAGGGTATCGCCCGGAACCCGTTGTCCAGTCCCGATATTCTCGGCGTCACCGCGGGCTCTAGCGTGGCCGCGGTCGCGGTGATCGCCCTGTCCGGCAGCCGCGGCCAGATCAGCGGCGCCGCCGCCGAGATCGGGGTGCCCGTGGCGTCGATGCTGGGCGGATTGCTCGCCGCGCTGTGCGTTTTCGTGCTGGCCTGGCGAGGCGGGATCGAAGGCTATCGGCTCGTGCTCGTCGGTCTCGGCGCCGGTTCACTGCTCTCGAGCGTGACCTTCTGGCTGCTCAGCGTCGGCGACGTCGATGTCGCGACGCGAGCGGTGACCTGGCTGACCGGCAGCCTCAACGGCAGCAGCTGGATTCAGGTGACACCGGTGGCGATCGCCCTGGCCGTGCTGGTGCCGGTGGTGCTCGCGGGCACCCACCTGCTCGGCGCGCTGCACTTCGGCGACGACACCGCCCGCTCGCTCGGCGTGCGGCTCAACGCCGCCCGCCTGGCGCTGCTGGTCCTGGCGGTGCTGCTCGCCGGAGTCGCCACCGCCTCGGCGGGCGCCATCATCTTCATCGCGCTCGCGGTGCCGCAGGTGGCGCTGCGCCTGACCGGTTCGGCGCAACCCCCGCTGCTCACCTCGGTGGTGCTCGGCGCGGCCTTCACCGTCGCGGCCGATCTCGTCGCCCGCACCCTGCTGCCCGCAGGCGAACTCCCCGTCGGGGTGATCACCGCAGTCCTCGGCGCGCCCTATCTGATCTATCTGTTGATGCGGCGCAACCGTGCCGGGAAAGCGGGCGCGTGATGACCGTTCGGCTACAGGCCAGCGAGCTGACCCTCGGCTACGGACCGACCACCGTCGTCGACGGTCTCGACCTGGATATCACCGGTGGCACCGTCACCGCGGTGATCGGACCCAACGGATGCGGCAAATCCACGCTTCTGCGCGCGATGGCGCGGCTGATGCGCCCCACCGGTGGCCACGTCCAGCTGGACGGCAAGCGGATCGACCGCATGTCGACCAAGGAAGTGGCGCGCGTGCTCGGCATCCTGCCCCAATCACCGCTCGCCCCCGAAGGTCTCACCGTCGCCGACCTGGTCGCGCGCGGCAGACATCCGCACCAGCGCTGGTACCGCCAGTGGTCCGACGACGACGAATCCGCCATCAACGAAGCCCTGACCTGGACCGACATGGTCGAGTTCGCCGATCGCTCACTCGACGAGTTGTCCGGCGGGCAACGCCAACGCGCCTGGATCTCGATGGCGCTGGCCCAGAACACCGACCTGCTGCTGCTCGACGAACCCACGACCTTCCTCGACCTCGCCCACCAGATCGAGGTGCTCGACCTGGTCCGGCGCCTGCACGCCGAAGCGGGCCGGACGGTGGTGATGGTGCTGCACGACTTGAATCTGGCGGCGCGCTACGCCCATCGGCTGGTCGCGATGCGCGCGGGCCGGGTGGTTGCCGCGGGAACGCCGGCCGAAGTTCTCACCGAGGAAGTGGTGGCGGAGGTCTTCGGGCTGCGCGCGAAGGTGATCGAGGACCCGGTCACCGGGACCCCGCTGGTGGTCCCGATCGGACCCGTCGACACCGATATCTCGCCCGAACGCTGAACAGTAGGGTCATGGGGTGACATCTGGGCGGACACGACACAACTACACCGGCACCTCGGTGGCCGAACGACAGGTCGAGCGCCGAGCGCTGTTCATCGACGCGGGACTGACCGTGTTCGCGGAGAAGTCGTACGCCAACAGTTCGCTGACCGATGTGTGCGCGGTCGCGGGGTTGTCGCGTCGGCAGTTCTACGAACAGTTCGCCGGGCGCGAGGAACTGCTCGTCGCGGTGTACGACGCCGTGCAGGACAAGGCCGGGGCGGCGGTGGCCGAGGCACTGGCGGCGGCGGAATCCGACGATGTGCGCGCACTCATCGATGCGGCGGTGCGGGCGTACGCGAAGGCGATCACCGACGATATCCGTTGTGCCAAAGTCGCTTTCGTCGACATCGTCGGGGTGAGTCCCGAGATCGAGAAGTATCGGGCGCAGGTCAGGGATCGATGGGGCGAGGTGGTCGCCGCGATCGCGGCCGGGCGCGACGGGGTACGGATGCCGCCCGGCGGATGGCGGGTGCCGATGGCGGCGTTCATCGGCGCCGTGAACGGCGCCGTGCACCAATGGAGCCTGGACGACCCTCGACCGCCCGTCGACGAGCTGGTCGATGTCTTCTCCACCATCCTGAACAGCCTGATCTCGGCGGCACCCGCCGGCAGCTGATTGCGATCCACGCCACACTCATGTCATAGTTGCCGCAATTGAGACGAAGGAGTCTCAATAGATGTGAGGACTGTGCGCGATGAGATCTCCCTTCGTTCAGCGATGGCTCGCCCTTGCCACCGGCTTGCTCGCGGCGGCAACAGTGGTGACAGCCGGGCCGGTTTCGGCCGAGCCGGCCGCCCCGCCGCCCCCGCCGGTGATTCCGCTGCCGCCCGAATTGGATCCGGGCTTCTACCTGCCGCCCGCCGACGTCGTGGCGGCGACGGCGCCGGGCGCGATCATCGCGGTCCGACAGGTTCGGATCGCCGATTTCGGCCTGCTGCCGATCGATGTCGACGCCTGGCAGGTGTCCTACCGATCCAACAACAGCCGTGACGAGGCGATCCCCGCGGTCGCCACCCTGATCAAACCGCGCGGGCAGGCGCCCTCGCCGCGCAAGCTGCTGTCGGTGCAGCTGGCTGAGGACTCGACCGCGGGCTACTGCGCGCCGTCCTATGCGCTGCAACATCTTTCGGTGGCCGCGGTGGCGGGCCAGATCGTGGTGCCCGCCGAATTCCTGTTCGCGCAAGCGGCGCTGTCGCAGGGCTGGGCCGTGGTCGTCCCGGACCATCAGGGTCCGAACTCGGCCTACGCGGCCGGACCGCTGGCAGGCCGGATCACCCTCGACGGCATTCGCGCGGCGACCGGCTTCGCCCCGCTCGAGACGGGACCGACCGCGCCGGTGGGGCTCTACGGCTACTCCGGCGGTTCCATCGCGACCGGCCATGCCGCCGAACTGCGCAGCACCTACGCACCCGAACTGAACATCGTCGGCGCGGCCGAAGGCGGCGTCGGCGCCGATCTCAGTGCCGCGCTGAGCATGGCGAACAACCAGCTCACCTCGGGTCTCGTCTTCGCCGCCGTTCTCGGGCTCACCCGCGAGTACCCCGATTTCGCCGCCTATCTCGACGAGCGGCTCGACCCACTCGGCAAAGCGCTGACCGCGATCAAATCCCCACTGTGCGTGCAGTATCAGTCGGCACTGCTGCCGTTCCTGAATCTGACCGGCATGATCGGCTCCGACGGCAATCCCCTCGATGATCCGCCGGTCGCGGCCATGATCGCCGACACCCGCATGGGCAAGTCGGTCCCCGATATGCCGCTGTTCCTCTGGCATTCCGCCTGGGACGAGATCCTGCCGCTCGCCGCCACCGACACCCTGGTCGACACCTACTGCCGTACTCCGAACACGTCGCTGACCTACACCCGTGACCATGCCAGCGAACACATCGTCGCGGAAGTGGTCGGCGGTCCGGCCGCGCTGATCTGGCTCCGCGACCGCCTCGACGGCGTTGCGGCCCCCACCGGCTGCACCATCTCCGATGCGGGCACCATGGCCGCCACCCCTGGCGCCCTGGATTTCCTCGGCGACTCGCTCGCCGCGAAGTTCGCTTCCCTGTTCGGCATGCCGCTCGGGTAGCCGCTGACTCGTCAACTCGGCGATACACATTGACGTTTGATGTTGATTTGTATCATACTCGCCGAGTTCGTCGATCATGAGCAGGAGGTGCCCCGTTGACCGACAACGCCCGGGCCGCGCTGGAGATTCTTCGCGATGCGAGCCAGTTCAAGTGGTATGTCATTCCGCTGTTGCTGTTGGTCATCTACCTCTACGCGGTCGAGGTCGAGCGGCGTAATTGGAATGTGCTGTTCGCCGGGCTCGCGCTGTGGGGCATGGACTGGTTCAACGAGATCTGGAACGCGCTGGTCTTCCACTTCACCGAGCGGGCGCCGGTCTGGGCGGCGAGCGGACCGACGGCCTATCAGATCCTGATCGGGCTGAATATCGAGATCTGCTTCATGTTCGCGATCATGGGAATCGCGGCGGCGAAGATGTTGCCGCCCAAGGAGACCCGGATCTTCGGGTTGCCGAACCGACCGGTGCTCGTCGCGATCAACTCGATCGCGGCGGTGGGTGTGGAGGTGCTGCTGAACAAGGCGGGGGTCCTCACCTGGGATTGGTCGTGGTGGCAGCCGAGCTTCCCATTCCTGATCTGGATCATCGGGTACGTGCCGTTCTTCGCGGTGTGCTTCTTCGTGCACGATCTGGCGAGCGTGCGAAGCAAGGCGCTCGTGGTCGGCACGATCTTCGGGATCGACGCGATCGCCCTCATCGGTTTCGGCGCGGCGGGGTGGCTGTGAGGCGCGGGCTCCGGCGTTCCGCGTTGATCGCGGCGGCCGGACTGGTATTCGCCGGGGTGACAACACAATCGGCGGCTGTCGCCGATCCGGCGTGTCTGCCGGTGGGTACCGTCGGCACGCCGGAAGTGACAGTCGACGAATCCACCGCCGGACTGGCGGCTTTCACCTCGGCGACGGTCGCGCTCCCCGAGCAGGTGCACTTGCGCACCACCACCGAGTCGTTCAACCGGCGCTGGACGTTCGCCGCCCGCGACGGTCAGGTCTACATGAAAGAGGCTGCCGCTCTCGGTGGTTGGCGCACCGTCGCGCTGCCGGGCTGTCTGGCAGGCACGATCGCCGGTGTCTCTGCCGACGACGACGAAGTGATGATGATCGACCGCGACGGCCGGTTCATCACGATGGATCACGCGCTCAGCGCCCCCGCGGCGTGGAATTGGAGCAGCCGCTACGGCACTCCGCTGTGGACCGGCCCCGGCAACACCTTGCCGCCCGGCGCGTCTACCTGGTCGTGGTCGGTGCTCTCGCCCAACGAAGATCACCGGTGGACCGATACCGCGGGCAACGAGCATCCGGTCGGTGGCGCGAAGGTGTCGCATGTGTTCGCGCTGACCCATGGCGGTCAGCGGATCCAGTACGTCGACCCGTGGTTGCCGGTGGATCACAGCTACGAGATGGGCACTCCGCTCGGTGGGCGGTTCCAGGCCGTCGCGTTGTCCACCAGTGCGTCGACTTCGATGGTGGTCAACCGGTTCGGCGACTTCTACACGCGCCTCTACGATTTCGACATCTCCGGCGCGGACAAGGTCTTCTTCCGCTACTCCTACGAAGACCAGCGGGGCCTGCCCGAAGCGCCGGACATGCTCTCCGAGCGCATCGACCCCCGCTTCGCGGCCATCCAGTTGCCCGCACCGGACTGGATCGCGCAGCCGAAGGTGCCCGGCGAGATCACCGACCGCATCTCCGTTCACCGGACCGGGCCCGGCTCGGCGGCGCGGGAGTTGCGCGTCGAAGGTCGCGCCGGTGGCAGGACCGGGTTCTGGCACAAGACGCTCACCGACGAGTCGTGGACCTTCGTCGCCACCGATCAACCGCTATCCGGTGCGGTGCTGGAGAACTCGCCGGTGAACCGCGCACAGGAGACGCTCGGTCCCGTGTCGCCCTACGACTACCAGGGCGTCTCGTCCCAGGGGCGGACCGCGCGGATCCAGTCCTTCGATCCGGCTGTCTCCCCCACACCGCTGCGGCTCGAATTCGGTGACGGGAGCGGGCTCGACATCGTGCTGCACACCGTCGACGGCTTACGGCAGACGCCGCAGCAGCCCGGGATCACCGGTCAGCCGCGGTTCTTCGATGGGACCGTCGAGGTGTCGCAGGAACTGCTGGCCACGTTGGATACGCAGCCGCCCGCCGTCCGTGATTTCGTGCGGAACACGTTGGGTGGGCACAGGTTCACCGATACCTCGGTCGATGTCACCGACGCGCGGTTCCATCTGGCCCTGACGGATCTCACCCTGAATCGGCGCTGAGCACACCCCGGGGTGTGCTCAGCTCACCTCCCGGTGGCGAGGTTGGACGCGGTGCAGCAGGACCTGCTCGAGGAGCGCGACGAGGACATCACGGACGGAGTCGCGGTCACGGGCATCACAGTCCAGCACCGGGATCCAGTCGTCGAGGCCGAGGGCTTCGCGGACCTCGTCGAGGTCGAAGCGGGTGGCGTCGGCGAAGCGGTTGACCACCACGACGAAGGGCGTGTGGTGTTCTTCGAAGTAGTCCAGGACCGGATAGCAGTCCTCTACCCGCCCGGTGTCGACGACGATGACCGCGCCGAGGGCGCCGTCGACCAGGTCGTCCCACAGGAACACGAACCGGTCCTGGCCGGGCGTCCCGAACAGGTAGAGGATCAGGGATTGCTCGAGGGTGATGCGGCCGAAGTCCAAAGCCACTGTGGTCGCGGTCTTTTCGGCGCGATGACCGGGATCGTCGATGCCGAGCGAGACCTCGGTCATCGAGGCCTCGGTGACCAGCGGCTCGATCTCGGAGATGGCGCCGATGAAGGTGGTCTTCCCGACGCCGAAGCCGCCGCTGACCACGATCTTCACCGAGGACGGCATTGTTGGTGCCTTAAAGTGCGCGGACAAGGTCGCGGATCCTCTCGATGGCGGCGGTCGACAGTTCGGGCGCGTCACGGACGGTGACATGCCCCGCCGCTGCCAGATCGCTGACGATCACCTTGGCGATGCCGATCGGAACCCGCAGGGCGGCCCCGATTTCGGCGATGGAATGCGGTGTCAGGCACAGCTGCACAACGGTGCGCTCCTCGAACCGCAGCGGCGCCGACAGCGCGGACGGCGGCGCCTGGACAAGGGTCTCGATGCGCAGGCCGTCCAGCACCGGAACGGTGCGGCCCGCGGTGAGCACGAACGGGCGAACGAAGCGGTCGTCGACATCGTCGTGCGCGGTGGGGGTCACCGGCACCGACGGCAGGGGGCCACGCCAGCCCGTGGGCCGGCTCATCGGGATCATGCGCGGGTCGGGCAACCGCGGGAGATCGGGATCTCTCATCTGCGCAACGACTCTCGCAATTCGCTGATCAGCAGCGGGTCGAGCAGTGATCCGGCGCGTTCGGCGAGGACGGCCATCTCGTAGCCGACCAGGCCGACATCGCAGCCGCCGTCGGCGATCACGCCGAGGCAGCTGCCGTCGCCCAGTGCCGACACCAGCAGGAAGCCGCGCTTCATCTCGATCATGATCAGCTTCAGACCGTCGAAATCGTAACTGCGCGAGG
Organism: Nocardia salmonicida; assembly: GCF_036142455.1. Classification (NCBI taxonomy): domain Bacteria; kingdom Bacillati; phylum Actinomycetota; class Actinomycetes; order Mycobacteriales; family Nocardiaceae; genus Nocardia; species Nocardia salmonicida. Next base: position 1,054,965 of record NZ_CP108014.1, on the reverse strand, counting down.
CACTGCGGGCGAGGCTGGACAGACCGGACACCATCGCGGCGAGCCGGTCGGCGCCGGTGCGGTCGAGGCCGTCCGACATCGCGATCAGCAATCCGTCGGAGGAGACGGCGACGGTGTCGCGCACGCCGTCGGTATTGCGGACGAAATTGCCGAGCAGCCAGTTGAAGGTGTGCGGATCAGTGGTCGGTAGGTGGGTGGTCACCGGGTCTCCTTGGGTCTGGTCCGATCGTCAGCGGGTGGGATCGAGTGGGGTGGCGGCAGAGTCGGTCTCGCCGCCGCGTTCGTGGCCGGTGCGGAACGAGGAGAGCATGCTGCGGGTCTGGTCGGGGGTCCGTTCGACAACCGGGGGACGGGCCTGCTCGACGGCCGGATCGCGGCGGGGTCGCTCCGGTGCGCCGGTGACCTTGGTGCGTTTGCTGCGTTTGACCAGGCCGTTGCGTGTGCGTTCCACGGCGGGGGCACCGGCGGGTAGCTCACGCGGCGGCTCTACCGTCGAGCCGTTGTGGCCTCGGGCTGCTCCCTCGGAACGCTCCGGAATCACCGCACTGTAGTGATCGTCGGCCGATGAGCCGTTACGGACCGCACCGTCGCGCGGTGAGTGCGTGGATTCTGGTGTGCTGCTGAGGAATTGCGCGTAGGCAGAGCCGTTGGACGAATGGTTCGCCGAGGTCTGACCGTTGCCACTGCTCGGTCCGGATTCCACGGTGCGGCTGTGCCGAGATCGGCCGTTGGTGCCGGACCACGTGGTGCCGTCGCCGGGGAGGGCGTGGGAGGAGCCCGAACCTGCCACACCGGCGGGGATCTCGTGGTGTCGTGGCGTCGTCGAGCCGACCGTGACGCCATTGCGGGCCTGCCCTACCGAGTGGCCTGCGGCATCGCCACGCCCGGCGATCGCCACCGTGCTCTTGCCGGTGGCGACCGCACCGTTGCGCGTCGGCATTGCCTCGTACACCCCGGATCCGGACGACTGCGCGTCCACCACGACGGTGGCATCGCGCTCCAGCGCCACGAGGTCCGCCGAGCCGGTACCCACTCCGGAGCCTCGGTTGGCGCCGTTTCTGGAGTCGGCTGTCTGCCCGGCCTTTTCGTCGGCGAGCAGCGACGGCGGGAGGAGCAAGCGGGCGACGATGCCGCTGACCGGTGACGTGTTCAGTTCCACGTCGATGCCGAGGCGACCCGCCAGCCGACCGACCACGTAATGGCCGAGGTAGCGGGTGGAGGCGACGATGAAGTCCTGCTCCCCGCGCAGCCGGGCGTTGGCTTCGGCGAGTTGTTCGGTGGGCATGCCGACGCCGTGGTCGACAACGGCGAGCAGGTAGCCGCCCGCGACCTTGCGGCCGTACACCTCGACCTCGAGATCGGGCGGGGAGAAGGCCAGCCCGTTCTCGATGAGTTCGGCCAGAATGTGGGCCAGTTCGCTGACAACGGCGCCGGTCACCGCGATGTCGTCGATCCGGCGCAGCACCACTCGCCGGTAGTCGTCGACCTCGGACAGTCCGGCCCGGATCACGTCGGTGAGCGCGATCGGTTCGGCCCACCGGCGCGGGCTGGCCTCGCCGACCAACACCAGCAGGCTTTCGGCGTTGCGCCGCATACGGGTGGCCAGGTGGTCGAGTTCGAACAGGTTCGACAGAGCTTTCGGGTCGAGTTCCTCGCGCTCGAACTCGCTGATCAATCCCAGCTGACGCCGCACCAGGTTCTGATTGCGGCGGGCCAGGTTCGCCATCGATTCGGTGGTGTTGCGCCGCACCAGCGCCTGCTCGGAGGCGAGGTCGAACGCGGTGGTCTGCACCCGATCCAAAGCGCTCGCGACAGCGGCGATCTCGACGCTCGCACCGCGCGGCGTGCGCACCGGCGCGGGCGGATCGGGATGGGCGTCGGCGGCGCTGTGCCAGGCCTCGATCACCTCGGGCAGTCGCGTGGAGGCGACATCATCGGCCTCGGTGGCCAACCGGGCCAAGGGGCGGACGATAGCCCTGATGCTGGCGAGGACGAGCGCGAACTCGGCCGCGATCGCCAACAGCGCGGCCGCGGCGAAAGCGGCGAGCATCAGCGCGGCGTCCAGACGGAGTTTCTCCGCCCGCGCGCCGACGTCGTCGCCGATGACCTGCTGCACGGTTCGCTGTTCGTCGATGACCGCCGTCATCTGTGCCCACCACACGGCCGGGTCGACCGGTTGGATCAGCGGACCCAGCGTCGAGGCGATCGCGATGTTCTCCGATTCGGTTGCCCGCGTGGCGTTCTCACTCGCGAGAACCGCGTCGAGACGAGCCTGCTGGGCGGGCGTCGCGTCGTGGCCGAAGGCGGTGAGCGCGGCATTGCGGGCCGCCCGGATGTCGAGGAACTGCACGTACTCCCCCGACGCGAATTCCCCGGCGGCGAAGACGCCGTTGAGGAACCCGCGCTCACGGGCCGTGAATTCCTTCGCGTCGCCGAGGGCGTAGAGCGCTTGCAGGCCGTGCCGGACGGCCGGGTCACGCGCCTGGTCCAGACCGAGCGAGAGACGGTTCAGCGCGTCGATGCCGTCGGTGTAGAACTGGAACGCCGCCTGCCGGGTGACATTACGATTGTCGACCTGGGAGCGGATCGCGGGCAGCCCCGCCAGATGGCCCAGCGCCGAGCGCACCTCCCCCGCACCGGGCGGGTCGCCCACGACGGCGTTCACCAGGGCGCGCAGGGCGGCGTCGGTGCCCGCGCGCTGGTCGGTGACGGGTTGACGCAGGCGTTGATCACCACCGAGCAAACCGTTGCTCAGACCTCGCTCGCGCTGCACCTGCTGCACGAGGTCCTGCGCGGCCAGCGCGACCGCCACGGCGTCCACGGTTTCCCCGCTGCGACGGTAGGCGCTGACCTGGGTCGACATGGTCAGCCCGAGCAGCGCTAGCACCAACACCAGCGACACCACCAGGATCCGGGCGAGCTGACCGGAGATGGTGCGCGGCCGGATCAGCGCGACGCCGGGCCGCTGCCCTCCAGCGCCGCCGTCCGATCGGGTTCCGGTCGGGTTCGGCCGGGAACGTGCACGCACACCTACTCCTTTGCAATGCCACCGCAACGTCGGTCACGGTGGCCTACGGAAAGACAGGTGCAAACTTGCACTCCGCGCGGTGCGCGGTCAATGCGGAACGGTGTAAAGCAGCAATTCGTGCGCTGATCTAAACATGCCGGAAATTCAGCGGGCTTTGTGTAGCCGAATGCTCACAGTCGTATCGGCAGCGAGTTGGCCGACCGGTTCACTGCCGGATACATACGGGTCACCAGAGATCGTGACGCGCAACACATTTGGCGCGGCCGATCAGAAGGCGCAATTCAGTGCCGACTCTATACCGGTTGCGACGATGCCATGCAAATCGAGAAGTGAAGTCGTGTCGATCAATGCGCATTGCCGAACGGTATTCGTGGAATTACTCGCCGCCGAGAATTCCCAGCACCTGATCCGAGTAGAAGAACGGCTCCAGGCGTTCCCTGATCAGCCCGGCCAGCACCCCGTTGCGCTTGGCGGACTCGATGACGGCCGGACCGTAGCGCAGGATCTCGGCACTGATGTCGTCGGCGTCGAGGCCGAGTTCGGGCAGCATCGCCGAGAGGGTGTGGTTGCCGTACCTGGTGTAGAACACCTCGACGCACTCGCGCACGAGCAGGCCGAAGTACTCCTTCTCCCTGGTCGTCACCGCGATCTCGTAGCAGATCTGGACCAGCTCGTTGAGGTCCTTCTGGGTGAGGTATTCACGCAGGCCCGCGACGGGCTCGTCGGCGTGCAGGTCCCAGAATTCCATCGCGGCCGAGTGCACCGGGGCGTCACGCAGCATGTCGCGGATCGCGTTGTTGGTGCGCTTGAGCGCGAACAGCGCGCCCTTGCCCGCGAGGTCACCGACGAAGGTGCTGTCGGCCGCGACCTTCTTGGCCCGATTGGCCGCGGTCTGACCCAGCGACATCAGCGAGGAGACGCCCGGAATCTTCTCGGCGCGTTCACGATTGGCCTGCATGAAGTCGCCGATCAGCTTGTCGACGAAACGCGAGGCCACGGTGGCGACGAGCGGGCTCTCGGTGAGCCGGTCCAGGATCCGCTCCTGGGCCTGGTGCATGCCGAAGATCTTCTCCAGCAGCGCTTCCACCGGTTCGCGGTCGACGACGTCGCCGAGGGTGTATTCGGTGTTCGACGCGATGTGGTCGTAGATGGCATCGGAGAAGATGCCGACGGTATCGGCGATCACGGGGCTGCCGCCGATGCGGTCGAACACCGTGGCCACCGTCTGTTCGCCCTGCTCGAGGGAGACCACGTCGCCGAACCGAATCGTCTCACCGACGGCCAGCACGGCGGCCACGTCCCGGGCGATCACCTCGGCAAACCGGTCACCGGTCACCTCGGCGAGCAGGAATTCCACCTGCGCGTCGAGCAGTCGGTCGGCAATCTGGCGCGCCTGCGTCATTTGTGTCCACCCATCACGGTCGTTGCTCGAGGGGAGGACGCGTGGCTACTTGTCGCCGGAATCGTTGCCCTGCACCGATTTCCGGATCTGATCCAGCCGCTCACGCGCGGCTTTTTCCCGCGCCTCCCACTGTTCGTCGACGCTGCGACCCGCGGGAGTCTGCCGGTCGAGCTCGTCCATTCCCTGCGCGGTGCCGAAACGCTGCTCGACCTTATCCCGAACCGAGTCGAATGTCGGCACTCCGGAAGTGGAATATCCGCCGGTGGCGGCAGGTGCGCCGGTCACCGGCAGTCCGGACGGTACCGGCGGTACCGGGATCGCGCCTCCTACCTGCCCGGATGCGACGGGCACCACATCCGCGTCGACGACGTCGGTGTCCAGAGTCACAGGTGATCCGGTATCGGCATGACCGATGTCGGCCTGGGCCAGTGCGGCGGCGACCGCGACGAGCCCGGGACGTCCGGCGACCGCGGCGCGCAGCACCGAAACCAGCTCGTGGTCGGGTAGCGCGGCCATCCGGCCGAGGAGTTCGCTCGTTTCGCTCATACCGCCAGGCTACGCAGCATCAGCGACCGCCGACCAGCGTTATCGCGCCGCCCAGTCGGCGATGATCTCGGCCCACTCGGCGCCGAGCGTGTCGATCACATCGTTGTGGCCCGCGCCAGGGACCACGATCAGCTGTTTCGGGTCCTGTGCCGCCGCGTACAGGCGTTCGGCGTGGCGCAGTGGCAGGAGTTCGTCGCGGTCGCCGTGCATCATCAGCACCGGGACGCGCAGGTTCGCGATGCGCCGCAGGCTCGGATACGCGTTCGGGATCAGCGGTGCGGGCAGGAACGGGTAGACCGAGCGCGCGGCGGCGCGCATGCCGCTGAACGTCGACATGAGGATCATGCCCGCGGGCGGATATTCGCCCGCCAGTTCGAGCAGTACCCCGCCACCGAGGGATTTGCCCAGGTAGTAGACCCGATCGGGATCGACTTCCGGTTGGTCGAGCAAGGCTTGGCGGGCGGCTCTGGCGTCGAGGTAGGTGCCCTGTTCGCTCGGAGTGCCCGTGCTGCGACCGAAGCCGCGGTAGTCGAACGCCAGGACGTCGAAACCGGCTCCGACCAGCAGGGCGATAATCGAGACGCGGTCGCCGATGGTGCCCGCGTTGCCGTGCGCGTAGAGGATGTGGCCGCGCGGGCGCTCGGCGCGCACGAACCAGCCGTGCACCTCGATGCCATCGGCGGTGCGCATGGTCAGATCGCGATAGTCCAGCCCCAGTGCCGCCGGGGTCTGGGCGAGGTGTTTCTCGGGGTGGTAGACCAGCGCGTTGAGGACGCGTGTCGCGGGGTGGCGGATCACTTGCCGCGACCCGCCTGGAAACCGAAGTCCCAGTGGTAGAGGCGGGCGATCTCCACGACGCCACCACCCGGTTGACCGGCGGGCGGTCGGACGAAGGCGCCTTCGCGACGTACCACGAACTCGCCGTTGACGTTCTCCAGTGCGAACAGCACCGCATCGCGGGAGTTGTCGGTGCAGCCGTCGAGCGTCATCTCGATGGGCGCGGAATTCACCGTGTTCAAAGTGACGGTGGCGTGCACATTGCGGAAATCGCTGGCACCGTCGTAGATCGAGGCGAACACGAGGATGCGCCGGATGAACTGGGTGTAGTCGAGGTTCACCGACAGGTTCTCGCCGGTGATGCTGGCGCCGGTGCGGTCGTCCTGGTCGAGGTGGATGAACGGCGGTTCGTACAGGGCGCCGAAGCGGCGGTCGAGGGCTCGCACGGAACCGATGGCGCCGTTGACCAGTTCGAAGAAGCAGCACAGGTCCAGGTCGATGTTCTTGCCGCGGAGTTTGCCGAAGAGACGGCCGGTGGCGGCCATCGAGGTCCAGTTGAGGTTCACGCGCAGGACGCCGCCGGTGGCGCCGTGTTTGGTCAGGGAGACAGACGGGGCTTCTTTGGTGAGCGAGACCTTGGCCAGATTGACCGGAGGTGGTGGGGGCGGGGCGAATTGGGGGTGCTGCTGCGGCGGCGGGTACGGCTGGGACTGATTCGGCGGGAACGTGGGAGTCGGCGGCGTCGGAGGTGGGGTGCTCGGCCGGTTCGGCTGGGGCGCTGGGATGAACGGCTGCGTCGGCGGTGCGTAGGACTGTTGCTGGTTCGGCTGGCCCGAGGCGTATGGCTGTCCCTGCGGCTGCGGGGGTGCGGGCGGCGCGGCGGGGGCATCGTCGACGGAGATGCCGAAATCGGTAGCGAGCCCGGCCAAGCCGCTGTCATACCCCTGACCGACGGCGCGGAATTTCCACGCACCCTGGCGTCGGTACAGCTCACCGAGCACGAAGGCGGTTTCGGTGGTCGCCCCGCTGCTGTCGAAGCGCGCGACCTCCGCACCGTTCGCGGCATCGATCACCCGGATGTAGAGCCCACGGAACTGCCCGAACGTTCCCCCGTCGGCGGAGGCGGCGAGCACGATCGTCTCGATCTGCGGCTCGACCTGCGCGAGGTTCACCGACAGGGCGTCGACAACGGTCTGCCCCTGCTGTTTTCCTTCGTACCGAACGGCCCCCGAAGGATGCACGGCCTGGTTGTAGAACACGAAGTCGTCATCGGAGCGCACCTTCGCCCCGGCGAGCAACAGCGCGGAGGCATCGGCATCGGGCACGCCCTGCCCCGACTGCCAACCCAATTCGACGCGGACCGCGGAGGCAGGCACCGCAACATTGGCGCCTTTCATCATCGACACACCGCCCAACCTATCCCGCGCCCGACCCGTCGCCCCTGCTCCCCCGCATTCCGGCGCGAGGGACAATCACACACGACGAAGGCCGCCCGGTGGAACCGGACGGCCTTCGGGTGTCGAGTGCGGATCAGCCGCGCAGTTCGGCGCCGACCGCGGTGGTGGCCGAGGCGACGGCGGCATCGCGAGCGGCGCTCGCCTCGTCTTCGGTGAGGGTGCGGTCGGGGGCACGGAAGCGCAGGGCGTAGGTGAGGGATTTGCGGCCCTCGCCTGCCTGGGCGCCTTCGTAGACGTCGAACAGGGCGATGCTTTCGAGCAGGTCGCCACCGCCGGTGCGGAGCGCGGTTTCCACCTGCGCGGCGGGGACGGTCTTCTCGACGCTGATCGACACGTCCTGCAGGACGGCGGGGAAGGCCGAGATCGTCGGGGCGGGCAGGGACTCGTTCAGCGGCAGGGCGTCGAGATCGACTTCCAGCGCGCAGGTGCGCGGCGGCAGACCGGCACGCTCCAGGACGGCCGGATGCAGTTCGCCCGCGTGACCGACGACGACACCGTCGACGAGCAGTTCGGCGCAGCGGCCGGGATGCCATGGCAGGTAGTTGGCGGATCGGCGTTCGATGACGATTCCGGCCGCGTCGGCGATGTCGTCGACCAGCGCGAAGGCGTCGGCGGCCTCGGCCGCACGGCCCGGCCCCCACGGCCCACGCGGGTCGTGCTTGCCGCTGAGCACCGCGGCCACGTGCACCGGCTGGGCCGGCAGCGAGGCTTTGAGCTCGGCGATCTGCTCGTCGGTGGGACGACGATCCACCGGCAGCGCCTCGACCGAGTGGGTCTGCGCGCCAGGCAGCACCACCTGGGCGATGCCGTAGATGGTCAGGTCGCGCGCACCGCGGGAGATATTGCGGATGGCCACTTCCAGCAGTCCCGGCAGCAACGTGGTCGCCAGTTCGGGGCGGTCGCTGTCGAGGGGGTTCAGCACGCGGGTGGTGTTGCGGCGCGGGTCGTCGGCGTCCAGACCCCACACCTCGAACACCCCACCGGGCAGGAAGGCGGGCGGCGGCACCTCGACAGCGCCGGCGAACGCCAGCGCCCGGCTCACCGCGCGACGACGCTGCTGCTGCGCGGTCAGACCGCGGCCACCGGGTGCGGTGGGCAGGATGGACGGGATCTGCTCGAGCCCTTCCAGCCGCAGGACCTCTTCGACCAGGTCGGCGGGCTGGGCGAGGTCGGGGCGCCAGCTCGGCGGGGTCACCAGCAGCTGGGTCTTGCCCGCGTCGTTGACCTCGATCTCGACGCCCGCGCCGATCTGGGCCAGCCTGCGCACGGAGGTGCCCGCCGGGTAGGTGACGCCGGCGACGCGGTCGGGCAGGTCGATGTCCATCGCGATCGGCGCGACCGGCTCCAGGGGCACCCGGATGTCGGTGAGCGCGGATTCGATGGTGCCGCCGGTGATGTCGGCGAGCAGGGTCGCGGCGCGGTCGAGCGCGGCGATATTGATCTCGGGATCGACGACCCGTTCGTACCGCTTGCCCGCCTCCGAGGAGAGCTTGTGGCGGCGCGAGGTCCGGTACACCCGCAGCGGGTTCCAGACGGCGGCTTCCAGGACCACATCGGTGGTCTCCGGCCCGACCTCGGTGCTCGCACCGCCCATGACACCGGCGAGGGAGATGACGCCGGAATCATCGGCGATCACCACGTCCTCGGCGTCGAGGGTGCGCTCGGTGTCGTCGAGAGTGCGCAGGGTCTCGCCCTTGTGCGCCGAGCGAACGACCAAGCCGCCGTGCAGCTTCGCCGCATCGAAGGCGTGCAGCGGCTGACCGAGCTCGAGCATCACATAGTTGGTGACGTCGACAGCCGGGGAGATCGGGCGCATGCCCGACAGCATCAGCCTGCGCTGCAACCACAGCGGGCTCACCGCGTTCGGGTCGATCCCGGTGACGCGGCGCGCGCCGAAGCGGGTGCAGTCCGAATCGTCGTCCAGGCGCACCGCCCAGGCGAGCGCTTCGGCCTGGGGCAGCGTGCGCACGGCCGGGTCGGCGTATTCGAGGTCGAAGCCGCAGGCCAGTTCGCGGGCCAGCCCGCGCACCGAGAAGCAGTAGCCACGATCGGGAGTGATGTTGAGTTCGATGATGGTGTCATCGGTGCCGAGCAGCACGTTCGCGTCGTCACCCGGCTGCGCGGAACCCGGCTCGAGCACCAGGATGCCGTCGTGATCCTTGCCGATGCCGAGTTCGGCGACCGAGCAGATCATGCCGTTGGAGGTGTGCCCGTAGGTCTTGCGCGAGGAGATCTTGAACCCGCCGGGCAGCTCACCGCCGGGCAGCACGACCACGACGAGGTCGCCGACCGCGAAATTGCGTGCGCCACAGACGATTTCCTGCAACTCGGGGTTGCCGACATCGACCTTGCAGAAGCGGATCGGCTTCTTGAACTCGGTGAGCTCGGTGATCTCGGCGACGCGACCGACGACCAGCGGCTTGTCGATGTCACCGCCGATCGGCTCGAGCTTGTCGACCTCTTCGACTTCCAAACCCACCCGGACGAAGCCCGCGTCGAGCTCTTCCGCCGTCACCGACCACTCGGGGGTGGTGCGCTGCAGGATCTCGGTCAGCCAGGACTGTGCTACTCGCACTTGACGTTTCGCTCTCTCTCTAAGACCGGATACCGAAGGGCAGGGTGAACCGCACGTCACCCTCGACGATGTCGCGCATGTCGGCGATCGTGGTCTGGAACTGCAGGGTGCGTTCCATGCCCATGCCGAACGCGAACCCGGAATACACCTCGGGGTCGATGCCGCTGGCGATCAGGACCTTCGGGTTGACCATGCCGCAGCCGCCCCACTCGATCCAGCCCGCGCCGCCCTTCTTGTTCGGGAACCACACGTCGACCTCGGCCGACGGCTCGGTGAAGGGGAAGTAGTTCGGGCGCATGCGCGTACGGGTCTCGGGCCCGAACATGGCCTGCGCGAACGCGTCGAGGACACCGCGCAGGTGCGCCATGGTCAGGCCCTTGTCGATTGCCAGACCCTCCACCTGGGAGAACACCGGGGTGTGGGTGGCGTCGAGCTCGTCGGTGCGGAAGGTGCGACCGGGGCACGCGACATAGATCGGCACCTCGCGCTCGAGCATGGACCGCACCTGCACCGGGGAGGTGTGCGTGCGCAGCACCTGGCGCGAACCCTCCGGGGCGATGTGGAAGGTGTCCTGCATGGTGCGCGCCGGGTGATCGGGCAAGAAGTTCAGCGCGTCGAAGTTGAAGTGCTCGGTCTCCACCTCGGGACCCTCGGCGACCTCCCAGCCCATCCCGACGAAGAAGTCGGCGATCTGCTCGGAGATGACGGTGATCGGGTGCCGGGCGCCGACGGGCTGACGGCGGGCGGGCAGCGTGACGTCGATCTTCTCGGAAATGAGCACCGCCTGATCGCGCTCTGCCAAGAGCGCGGCACGGCGCGCCTCGAACGCCTCCGACACCCGCTTACGCGCGACGTTGACCCGCTTACCGGCCTCGGCCTTCTCCTCCTTGGACACACTGCCCAGCCCACGCTGCGCGAGCGCGATCGGCGACTTGCCGCCGATGAAGTCGGTCTTGGCGACCGCCAGCGCGTCCAGATCAGCCGCCGCGGCAAACGCCTTCTCGGCCTCCGCCGCCGCTGCCGCGAGTGCCTCCTCGGTCAAAGAGGCGTTTTGCTCGACTCCACTGTTGTCGTCGGCCACGATCTTCTCGACTCTCCCCTGGGGATCGGTTCGCGGGCGCGTCATTGCCATCCCGCATCGGTGCTGCGTAAATCCTATGGGATGGGGTTCCCGCGATTCATCCGGATTACTCGCGAGCCGATCGTCGCTGGTCCACGGGTCCGAGTGCGGACCGACCAGTCCAGGTCAGGACGATGATCGTCTGACTCGCGCTCGGGGGTCCTGACCGCCACGCCGGCGAATGGGCGACTCGGTCGATAGCCGTCGAGCCCACCGACCTCGATGGTTTCCGCACCGGCTCCCAGCAGGTCGACGACGAGCAGTTCTCGGCCGAGTCGGCGGAGTAGCCGAAACCCCGCGACCACATCATGTTGCTCACCCTCCCTATGGGCGGGAGTTCCGTGCGGCCTGTGGCAACCGGCGCGAAATCGACTGTTTCTCAGAGCAATCGGAAAGCGATCGGAATCGGAGGGAACCGAATGGGTTCGGGGCGCGTCCAAATGATCAAACACACCAGCGTGTTCGACTCGAGAACAGGACGACTCGATGGCTGAACAGACCTGCGATCCAACGCCGCCGCAGGGGCGGCGTACCCGGCGTACCGCTCCCGGGAGCGGTCTTGCGTTGTGTGGCTTCGGGATACGGCCCGCGGGGCGACATTCGTCTCCGCGCGTGGAGAGTTTGTGTGCGCGGCGTCCCGAGCGACGCGAGGCCGCCCCGGAGCAGGGGCAGCACCCGGATGGTGTCGGGTGACGGGGATCGGCGACCGTCGGGGCGGATCGCCTGCCGGTTCGGCCTATGTTCGGTTCCAAGGTGCCCAGCCCAATCGGCACGGTCGCTATCCAGGCGTGTTCGGGCTGGTCAACGGGTTGTGGATGGAGGGGCAGTTGAGCGCCGAGGAGGTCCGGTTCCGGCGCTCGGGCAATGATTGGTTCAGTGAGAATCTGACCAACCCGAGCGATGTGGATCCGCGCGTGTACGACCGGGACCTGCATCCGGGGGCGGCCTCGTGGTTCAAGTCGAGCGCGGTGTCGATGATCGAGCGCGTCGGTGGCTATCTCGCGATTCTCGACGCCCACGGGATCGAGTGGGAGCGACAGGAGTCCGACGCGCCGGGAACCGTCATCTATGACGATCCCCAGCAGGTGGTCGTTCAGCCGAACCGCAGTCGGCCGGGGCAGCCGACTGCGGTCGGTGGCTATTCCGCGGGCTTGCTGTGACGCGGAAGGAAAACCGCTACCACCGCGGCGAAGGCGACTAGAGCGGCGCCGACCCACACCGCGGGAACCAGCCCGTCGACGTAGGACTGGGGGTCGGTATAGGAGCCGTAGGAGGCGAACACCGAGGCCAGGACGGCGATGCCCATGGCCACGCCCACTTCGCGGACGGTGCTGCTGATGCCCGATGCCATGCCCTGGTCAGCGGGGGAAGCGCTGGCCATGACGATGGTGGACGAGGGGGCGAAGGTGAGACCCATGCCGATGCCGCCGAGGACGAAGGGGGCGACGAAGGCCAGGTAGGCGACGTCGGCGGTGGTGATCATCGCCATCCAGGCGAGCGACACCGCCAAACAGAGCTGGCCGATCGCGATGAGCGTGCGAGCGCCGACACGGTCGACGATCAGGCCGGCCAGTGGCGCGACGACCATCGGAACCATCGTCCACGGCATCGTGCGGATGCCCGATTCCAGCGGCGAGTAGCCCTGCACCACCTGGAAGAACTGAGCGAGCAGGAAGATCGAGCCGAAGACGCCGGACGAGAAGCCGAAGGACACGATGAAGCTCAGGCTCAGGCCGCGGGATCTGAACATGCGCAGCGGGAGCATCGGGTCGGTGACGTAGGTTTCCCAGGCGACGAACGCCACGAGCAGCGCGACGCCGCCGATCAGGGCGGTGAGCACCTGCGGTGCGGTCCAGCCGTCGTCGGCACCGTGGATGACACCCCACACGAGCGCGAGCACACCACCGGCCGAGAGCAGCACGCCCAGGTAGTCGAGTTTGCGTGCGGCGCCTCGTGATTCCGAGAGCATTCGCGCGGCGAACGGCAGCGCCAACAGACCGATCGGGACATTGAGCCAGAAGATCCACTGCCAGTTCAGGCCGTCGACCACGGCACCACCGACGACCGGCCCGACCGCGACACCCAGACCGGCGATGCCGCCCCAGATGCCGATCGCGGCGCTGCGCATCGTCGCGGGCACCGCGGCGGCGAGCAAGGTGAGCGACAACGGCATCACGGCCGCACCACCGACGCCCTGCACCGCACGGGCCGCGATCAACATCCACGGTTCGGTGGCCAACGCACAGGCCGCCGAGGCAACGACGAAGACGCCGATGCCCGCCAGGAACACGCGGCGACGGCCGATCCGATCACCCAGCGCGGAGGCCGAGAGCAGCAGCGCCGCGAACGACAGCGTGTAGGCGTTGATGAACCACTGCAGGTCCGTCAGCGAGGCTCCGAGTTCCGTTTTGATCACCGGCAGGGCGTTCGTCACGACGAGGTTGTCCAACGTGACCATGAACATCGGGATGCCGACAGCGGCGATGACCGCACCCAGCGGTTTGGTCTTCGCCCCGGAATTCCGAGGCGCTTCGGCCGCTTCCGCGTCGCCGGATTCGAGTGTTTGCGTCATGCCAAACCCTTTGTTGTTATTGACTGATAACTTCGCCTCCTATGGTTATGCATCGGCTGATAACATGTCAAGAGGCAAACGATCGAGGAGGCAGTGACGTCATGACGCGAACCCGGATGACCGCGTCCGAACGCAGCGCGCAAGTACTCGAAGCCGCGATCCAAGCCTTTGCCGAATCCGGTTATGCCGCAACGAAGACCGACGAGATCGCCCGGCTCGCGGGGGTTTCGCAGCCCTACGTGATCCGACTGTTCGGCACCAAACAGCAACTGTTCCTCGCCTGCCTGCTCGAGGTCTGCACCCGCATCGAACAGGTCTTCCGCGACGCCGAGATCGCCCCCGGCGCCGACACCCCGGAGGCACTGCGCGCCCTCGGCCACGGCTTCGACGTGTTCCTGGCCGAACGCGAACTCCCCCTGGTCCTGCTCCACGGCGCCGCCGCCAGTGCGGACCCGGCGATCGGCGACCACATGCGCGAGCGGTTCGGGCGCATATACCGCCTGATCGGCGAACTCACCGGCGCCGACACGGCGGAATCGCGCCGCTTCGTCGCCACCGGCATGCTGCTGACCATCATGACCGCCATGCAGGTCGCGGGCAGCAATGCGATCCCACTCCCCTGGGCCACCGAAATCCTCACCGACTTGCGCAGCGTCACCGCCCCCGAGTGCTGAAGTCCGCGACCGGTCAATGCGCGAGGAGAGCAGGCCAGTTCTGCGCGCCCGCCCAGTCGGCAAACGAGTGCCAGGCGACATCGGGGTAATCCCGGCGCAGGCCGGTGACGTCGACATCGAGTCCGACGGTGGCGAAGTATTCGAACATGGCGGCCAGATCTTCGGAGTGGCGGCGAACGACGAAGAGCGGGACTTCGTGGTGCGCGATCGGGCGATCGATAGCGACGGTCAGCGCGGCAGCGAGCCGGGCCGGGGTGAGCTCGTCGGCGGCGAGGTCGATGCGGCGGTCCGCGAATTCCGCGCGACGGTCGAGAGCGAGTGCGGCGAAGGCGCCGATGTCCTCGGCGCAGATGAGGGTGAGCGGCTGGTCGGCGGGCATCGGCCAGGCGAAGGTGCCGTCACGGAGGCCGTCCAGGGTCCAGCCGGTGGCGTAGTTGTCCATGAAGGCGGCGGGCGCGATGACGGTCCACGGGACGCCGCTCGCCCGCAGGTGCTCTTCGATCGCGAATTTGCTGTCGTAGTGCGGGATTCCGGTGGCACGGTCGGCGTGCGCGGCGGAAGTGAAGACGATGTGGCCGACGCGCGCGGCGACGGCGGCGTCGACCAGGGTGATGCCGTGGCGGGTTTCGACCGTGGTGTCGGTATCGAACGGCGTGGTCACAGCGAACAGGGAATCGACTCCCGCCAGGGCGATGTCGAGAGAATCGCGGTGGTCGAAATCCGCGTAGTGGACCTCGGCGCCGAGGTCGACGAGCGCGACGGCGGCAGGGCCTTCGGGAAATCGGGTGAGCGCGCGGACGCGATGACCCAGGGCGAGCAGGGCGCGAGCGGTGGCTCCGCCTTGCGCGCCGGTGGCGCCGGTAACGGCGATGGTGAGCACGATGTTTCCTCCGGTATAATTTGCTGTGTGGCGCATTAACTGCGTCATGCAGCAATCTATCCGATTTAACTGCGCCGCGCAGCTAATTGAGAGGGTGATCCGGATTACAGAGCAGAGTCGACGTGCCCGCTACGCGGAGTTGTCGCGCGTCTCGCGGCAGTACATGGCCTCGTACGTCCTGTTCAACCAGGCTGTCGCCGACCATCTGGGCCTGCACCCCACCGATCTGCAATGCCTGAGCCTGCTCACCGCGGAGCCGCGGCCACTCACTGTCAAACAGATCGCCGACCTGACCGGGCTCACCACCGGCTCCGCCACCCGCTTGGTCGATCGACTCGAACGCGACGGCTATGTGCTGCGCGAACCCGACGCCGAGGACCGCCGTCGAGTCCTGGTCTCCCCCGTGCCCGAGCGCGTCGCCCGCGTCACCGCCGTATGGGACGACCTCGGCGAAGGCTGGCAAGCGCTACTCGATACCCACACCGAGGACGAGCTCGCGGTGATCACCGAGCACATGCGCAAGGCCGAACAGCTCAGCCACACCCAGATCGAACGACTCCGGGGCCGGAGCGCACCGTCGTGAGTACTACTTCGCGTGCTGGACGCGGGCGCTCGCGTAGAGGCAGATAGCCGCTGCCGCAGCCAGATTCAGGCTTTCGGCGCGGCCGTGGATGGGGATGCGGATGCGGTGATCGGCGCGGGCGGCGACGGCGGGGTCGAGGCCGTGGGCCTCGTTGCCGAAGAGCCAGGCGACCGGTCCGCTGAGGATGTCGTCGGCGGCGTCGAGGTCGACCTCGCCGGTGGCGGCGGTCGCGAGGATCGTCACGCCGGCGGCGGAGATCGCGTCGAGCGTCGCGGTGATATCGCGGCTGCGGGCCACAGGGACGTGGAACAGGCTGCCCGCGCTGGCGCGCACGCACTTGCCGTTGTGTGGGTCGACGGTCTCGCCCGCCAGCACCACACCGTCGGCGCCGACGGCATCGGCGACCCGGATCAGGGTGCCCGCGTTGCCGGGTTCGGCGATCTCGACAGGGACGGCGAGCATGCGCGGGCCACGGTCGAGGATCTCGCCGAGCGGCACGTCGACGAGATCGCACACCGCGACGAGGCCGGGCGCGGTGACGGTTTCGCCGAGATGTTCGGCGGCGCGATCGCTGACCAGGGTGGTGCGGACGCCATCGGCGGCGGCACCGGCGATCAGCGCGTTCTCCCGGCCGGCGGCCGCGAGCGAATAGAAGATCTCCCGGACGCGACCGGTCTCCAGGGCGGCGGATACGGCGTTGGCGCCCTCGGCGAGGAACAGGCCGGACTTGCGCCGCTGGGCCGCGCGCTGGAGCTTGACAGCGGAAACGACCCGCGGGTTGCGCTCGGAGAGCGCGTCCACGGGTCGTTCCGACAGATCGCTATGTGTGGTCAAGCTCAGGCAGCGGTGGCCGGGGCGTTGACGTCGGCCGGCAGTGCGGCCTTGGCGACAGCCACCAGGCCGGCGAAGGCCTCGGCGTCGGAGACCGCGAGCTCGGCGAGGATCTTGCGGTCCACCTCGACACCAGCGGCCTTGAGGCCCTGGATGAAGCGGTTGTAGGTGATGTCGTTCAGACGCGCGGCGGCGTTGATACGAGCAATCCACAGCTTGCGGAAGTCACCCTTGCGCGCCTTGCGGTCGCGGTAGGCGTAGGTCAGCGAGTGGAGCTGCTGTTCCTTGGCCTTGCGGTACAGGCGCGAACGCTGGCCCCGGTAGCCCTTGGAGGCCTCGAGGATGGAACGGCGCTTCTTCTGAGCGTTGACGGCCCTTTTGACGCGTGCCACTTTGGTAGTCCTTGATCATCTGGGGGCGCGGCGGCGCCCGAATTCGGTAGTTGTCGGCGTCCGGTTGTCCCGGCCGCGGAATCGTCGGGTTGCGACGGTCGAGCTGACCCGAAGGTCAGGCGAGACCGAGCAGCCGCTTCACGCGGGGGACGTCGACGGAAGCGACGGACTCCGTGCCTTCCAGACGACGAGTCCGGCGAGAGGACTTGTGCTCCAGGAGGTGGCGACGGTTCGCCTGCTCGCGAAGCAGCTTGCCCCGGCCGGTCACCTTGAATCGCTTCTTGGCGCCGCTGTGGGTCTTGTTCTTCGGCATGGATTCCTCTATCTAGTCGTTGAAATCGTTTACTGCGGGTCGGCCGGCGCAGCCTGCTCGGCAGGCGCGGCCTGCTCGACCGGTGCGGCCGTCTCGACCAGCGCGGCCGGTTCGGCACTGGCGGGACCGGTCGGCAGCGGCTGACGTGTCGCCGCCGGCGCCGAGGAGTCCTGCTGGGCCTTCACCCGGGTCTTCGCGCCCTTGTGAGGAGCGAGGACCATGGTCATGTTGCGGCCGTCCTGCTTGGCCGAGGTCTCGACGAACCCGAGATCGGCCACGTCGGAGCCCAGACGCTGGAGCAACCGGAAGCCGAGTTCGGGACGCGACTGCTCACGACCGCGGAACATGATCGTGACCTTGACCTTGGACCCGGCTTCGAGGAAGCGAACGACGTTGCGCTTCTTGGTCTCGTAGTCGTGGTCGTCGATCTTCGGACGGAGCTTCTGCTCCTTGATCACGGTCTGGACCTGGTTCTTACGGGACTCGCGCGCCTTCTGCGCGGTCTCGTACTTGAACTTGCCGTAGTCCATGATCTTGCAGACCGGCGGACGGGCATCGGGTGCTACCTCGACGAGGTCGAGGTCGGCTTCGAGCGCGACGCGTAGTGCATCTTCAACACGCACGATCCCAACCTGTTCGCCGCCGGGTCCGATGAGACGAACCTCGGGAACACGGATGCGATCGTTGATGCGGGTCTCAGTGCTGATGGGGCCTCCTAGGTCAAGCGGTGTCGTCTTAACGACCGCACGCAATAACTGCAACCCCTGTTTCAACACGAAAGCCCCGGTGCGGTATTTCTCCGCCACGGGGCCCGATGTCGACCGATCGCCCACAGCCGAAGCCCTCACAGGCTCGGTTGTCGACCCCCGCGTGCCAGGCACACGGGAAACCCACCACAATGAGCGGGTGACCGGGACCGTTTATCCGAACGATTGCTCGCCGGTAACGGTGGGAGTCGGGCTCCACTTATCTGCCCCACGGATGCATGACACATCCAGGGGCGGTCGTCAGCGAAGAGCTTAGCATGGCGTTGGGCTATGACCGAATCGCACCTGGCGCGAGCATCCGGAATCCGGCTCGCTATAGCCTGATCAGCATGACTGACGAGCTCGATCCTCCCGTGCGCGACCTGGCCGACATCCCCGCCGTCGAGGTGATCAGCCGGGCCGCCGTGATGCTGATGAGCTCGGCCGCGGAGAAGCTGGGCCTGGCCGAGGAGACCCCGGATTCGGGTGCGGGCGTCGACCTCGATGAGGCGCGCCGGGTGATCACCGCGCTGGCCGGGCTGGTCACCGCGTCGGTGGAGTACCTCGGCCCGCACGCGGGTCCGATCCGCGAGGGCCTGCAGGCGCTGCAGCGCGCCTTTCGCGAGGCGTCGTCGGTGCCGGACGCGCCGGGAACGGGCCCCGGCGAGAAGTACACCGGCCCGGTGCACTGAAAGTTCTGTCAACGAAAAGATCCGCCGACGCAGTGCGTCGGCGGATCTTTTCTGTGTTGCGAACGAACGTCGCGACTCAGACCACGGGGGTCGGAGTGGGGCCACCGGGGGTGACCGACACGGCCGATCCGGAGGAGATCATGTTCGCGAGTGCGGCGAGCAGGGCGGCGCTTCCGGTATCCATTACAGGCGTTCCTTTCGAATCCAGGTCAGACGGTCGGCTTGGTGGGCTCGTAAGCCAACGATGACCCGCCGGCGAGGAAACCGAGAATCTGGGCGATGAGCGCCGTGGTGGCTTCATCCATGAGGACGTTCCTTTCGAACTACACGACGATCGAGCCGTCGACAAACCGCTACGACCCGGCATTCCGGGGACGGTGAGGCGAATGTTACCTACGACTGTTTCACTTCGTGGTGCTTTCGGAAAGTCCCTTCCGGGATGTCTCGAAGGAAGGTAGCTCGGTTCAGCGCAGCGCGGCCGCCTTTCGGGCCAACCGCTTGGCCGCGGCCGTCTCCGCCGGTGCCTTCTTGGTCGCGGGGGCGGCTTTCTCGGCAGCCTTCTTCGGCGCGGTCTTCTTCGCCGCGGGCTTCTTCGGTGCGGGCGCGGCCAGTACCT
Organism: Nocardia salmonicida; assembly: GCF_036142455.1. Taxonomy (NCBI): domain Bacteria; kingdom Bacillati; phylum Actinomycetota; class Actinomycetes; order Mycobacteriales; family Nocardiaceae; genus Nocardia; species Nocardia salmonicida. The sequence continues at coordinate 1,035,761 of NZ_CP108014.1, read as the reverse complement.
CCTTGAGGAACTGGCCGGTGTAGCTGTCCGACGCCGCGGCGATGTCTTCGGGGGTGCCGGTGGCGACCACGGTGCCGCCGCCGGAACCACCCTCGGGACCCATGTCGACGACCCAGTCGGCGGTCTTGATGACATCGAGGTTGTGCTCGATGACGATCACCGTGTTGCCCTTGTCGACCAACCCGTTGATCACCTTGAGCAGCTTGCGGATGTCCTCGAAGTGCAGCCCGGTGGTCGGCTCGTCGAGGATGTAGACAGTGCGCCCCATGGACCGCTTCTGCAGTTCGGCGGCCAGTTTCACGCGCTGGGCCTCACCGCCGGACAGGGTCGGCGCGCTCTGGCCGAGGCGCACATAACCCAGGCCGACCTCGACGAGGGTCTTGAGGTAGCGGTGGATCGAGGTGATCGCCTCGAAGAAGTCGGCGGCCTCGTCGATCGGCATGTCGAGGACCTCGGCGATGGTCTTGCCCTTGTAGTGCACCTCGAGGGTTTCCCGGTTGTAGCGGGCGCCGTGGCAGACCTCACAGGGGACGTAGACGTCCGGGAGGAAGTTCATCTCGATCTTGAGCGTGCCGTCGCCCGAGCAGGCCTCGCAGCGGCCGCCCTTGACGTTGAACGAGAACCGGCCGGGTTGATAGCCGCGCACCTTCGCCTCGGTGGTGGAGGCGAACAGGGTGCGGATCTTGTCGAAGACGCCGGTGTAGGTGGCCGGATTCGAGCGGGGGGTACGACCGATCGGCGACTGGTCGACCTGCACCAGCTTGTCGAGGTTGTCGAGACCGTTGATCCTGGTGTGCCTGCCCGGTACCTGGCGGGCGCCGTTGAGTTTGTTGGCCAGGACGGTGGCCAGGATGTCGTTGACCAGGGTCGACTTGCCCGAACCCGAGACACCGGTGACCGCGGTGAGCACACCCAGCGGGAACGCCACATCGACGTTCTGCAGATTGTGCTCGGTGGCGCCGACGACGGTGAGCCTGCGCTTCTTGTCGATCGCGCGGCGCACCAGCGGCAGCTCGATCTGCTCGCGGCCAGAAAGGTAAGCGCCGGTGAGGGATTCGGGCACGTCGAGCAGTTCGGCGTAGGTGCCGCTGTGCACCACCCGGCCACCGTGTTCGCCGGCGAGCGGACCGATGTCGACCACCCAGTCCGACGCGCGGATGGTGTCCTCGTCGTGCTCGACGACGATCAGGGTGTTGCCCAGCTTCTTCAAGCGCAGCAGCGTCTCGATGAGCCTGCGATTGTCGCGCTGGTGTAGACCGATCGAGGGCTCGTCCAAGACATAGAGGACACCGACCAGGCCCGAACCGATCTGGGTGGCCAGCCGGATGCGCTGGGCCTCACCACCGGACAGGGTCGCGGCGGCGCGCGAGAGCGTCAGATATTCCAGGCCCACATCGAGCAGGAAGCCGAGCCTGGCCTGGATCTCCTTGAGCACCTGACCGGCGATCGCGGTCTCGCGCTCCCCCAGCGTGAGCGAGTTCAGGAAGTGCGCGCAGTCGCCGATGGACAGCTCGCTGACCTCGGCGATCGACTTGTCGGTGCCGTCGGCGGCCAGGGTGACGGCCAGGATCTCCGGGCGCAGTCGTGAACCGTTGCAGACCGGGCACGCCACATCGCGCATGTAGCCGTCGTAGTGCTCTTTCATCTGCTCGGACTCGGTGTTCTCCATGCGCCGCTGCAGGAACGGCATCACGCCTTCGAAATCGGCGTAGTAGGAGCGCTTGCGGCCGTAGCGGTTGGTGTAGGCCACGTGTACCTGGTCGGAACTGCCTTCCAGCACGGCCTTGCGTGCCTTCGCGGGCAGATCGCGCCACGGGGTGTCCATGGAGAAGCCGACCGCTTCGGCCAGGCCGGAGAGCAATCGGTTGAAGTACTCGGCGGTCTGCCCGCGCGACCACGGAGCGATCGCGCCGTCGGCCAGGCTCAGGTCCGGATCGGGCACCACGAGTTCCGGGTCGACTTCCTTACGGATGCCGAGGCCGGTGCAGTCGGGGCAGGCGCCGTAGGGCGAGTTGAAGGAGAACGAGCGCGGCTCGAGGTCTTCGATGTCGAGGGGGTGGCCGTTGGGGCAGGCCAGGCGCTCGGAGAAGCGGCGCTCGCGGTCGTGCGCGTGCTCGTCGCGGTCGACGAAATCGAGCACGACGATGCCGTCGGCCAGCCGCAGCGCGGTCTCGATCGAGTCGGTGAGGCGCTGTTTGGAGGCGGCCTTCACCGAGAGGCGGTCGATGACCACCTCGACGTCGTGTTTCTCCTGCTTCTTCAGCTTCGGCGGATCGGTGAGCGGATACACCACACCGTCGACCCGCACGCGCGAGTAACCCTGGGTCTTGAGCTGGTCGAACAGGTCGACGAACTCACCCTTGCGGGTGCGCACCACCGGCGCGAGCACCTGGAACTTGAGGCCGTCGTCCATGGCGAGCACCTGGTCGACGATCTGCTGCGGGCTCTGCTTGGCGATCAGCTCGTGACAAACCGGGCAGTGCGGCGTGCCCGCGCGGGCGTAGAGCAGGCGCAGGTAGTCGTAGACCTCGGTGATGGTGCCGACCGTGGACCGCGGGTTGCGGTTGGTCGACTTCTGGTCGATCGACACCGCGGGCGAGAGGCCCTCGATGAAGTCGACATCCGGCTTGTCCATCTGACCGAGGAACTGTCGCGCGTAGGCCGACAGCGATTCGACGTAGCGGCGCTGCCCCTCGGCGAAGATCGTGTCGAACGCCAGGCTCGACTTCCCGGAACCGGACAGACCTGTGAACACGATCAGGCTGTCGCGCGGCAAATCCAGGTCTACACCTTTCAGGTTGTGTTCCCGAGCTCCGCGCACAGTGAGGCGTTCCGCCACCTGGTGAATCCCTTCTCCATCGTCATCCGCCGATCGGACATAATCCCCCGTCGACAATGCTAGGCCGGGGGTCCGACAGGTTTGGCTGGAGCGCTGGTGCGCTCGCGTTCGCGACCCCGTCGGTCCCGTCGATCAGGCACCGTCGCTTGCTCCCCCGTCGCCTCGCGACGACACCTGATCGACAGGGCGGCCGTTGCGCGGCGAACCCTCCTCGGGGTCGGGTCGTTGTCGTCGAGTTTCGGCTCTACGCCCACGATTTCGGCGATGCGGATTATGTTTGACGACAGGTGGGGATCGTTCGACATGATGAAGGAGCCGGCGTGCTCGAGGTATTTCTGGTCGACGACCACGAGATCGTGCGGCGAGGGTTGATCGACCTGCTCGAGGGTGATCCAGAACTCACTGTGATCGGTCAGGCAGGCGGCGTCGCCGAGGCGATGGTGCGCATCCGCGAGGCCCGCCCCGACGTCGCGGTCCTCGACGTGCGGTTACCCGACGGCAACGGCATCGAACTGTGCCGCAACCTGCTCGCGGAGTTCGACGACCTGCACTGCCTGATCCTGACCTCGTTCTCCGACGAGCACGCCATGCTCGACGCCATCCTGGCCGGCGCCAGCGGCTATGTGGTGAAGAACATCGACGGGATGAAACTGGCCGACGCGATCAAACAGGTGGGCGCCGGCCACTCGCTGCTCGATACCCGAGCGGCCGACGCGTTGCGCGCCCGGCTGCGCCGCAGCGCCGAACCCTCCGGGCCACTGGCCGGGCTCACCGACCAGGAACGCCGACTACTCGAACTGCTCGGCGAGGGCCTGACCAACCGGCAGATCGCCGCGCGCATGTTCCTCGCGGAGAAAACGGTCAAGAACTACGTGTCGCGGCTGCTGGCGAAACTGGGTGTGGAGCGCCGCACCCAGGCCGCCGTCCTGGCGACGAAACTGCGCGAGCCGTGACGGCTCAGGACGGGACGACGATGGTCAGGTCCCCGTCGTAGCGCCGGTAGAGCAGGTTCCCGCGGCCGGAGTGGCTGTCGGTGAAGAACAGGTAGGGCAGCCCGGCGGCGCACAACGCGTCGGAGGCTTCGTCCTCGGCGAAGATGGGAGCCGCGTCCTGAACCACCCGCACCGGCATCGCGCTCGCGGTCAGCGGCAGCTCGGCCGACGCGTCCGCCGCGGCGGTGTGGCGCTGCCTCGCCAGCGCGACGCCGTGCGGGTCCGCCCAGGTGACGATGGCGTCCTCGCCGGTGTCGGCGTCGGTGAACAGATAGGCGTCGTAGTCCATCGCGTCCAGGACGGTGCTGGCCTCCAGCGGGGTGCCGGTCATCAGGGCACAGTCCTTGCGGCGGATGATCGGCCGCGTCTCGGTGATCTGGGCCAGCGGGCGACGGGCCGGATCGGGCCACGCGCCGCGCGCTTCCTTGCCCGCGCGCCGGGCGAGCTGGCGGTCGAGCCGTTCGGCGGCGAAGGTGACCGCGAAACCGCCGGGCCCGGTGACCTGGACGCGGGTGAAGGTGTCGTTGGTACGGATGTTGGCCTGCACCAGAGTCGGCTCGTCGTAGCCCTGCGGCGCGGTGACGCGCACCCTGGCCGGACTGTCGAGGTGGTGCCTGCGCATCACGCGGGTGATGGCGCGAACAGCACGGGTGACATCCTGGGCCGGCACTTCGCCGCGGGTGGTCACGGCGAGCTCCGGGTCCGCGGCGGTCGTCCAGTGCTGGGTGCTCGACAACGAATTCATCATGTGCCCCACTTCTCGATCCCAATTCCCGGTGCCCAATGCCACCACTACCGCCGGTGCGAGTGAAGGGCCGAAAGTCCCCTCATTGCGGACTAGACTTCGAATGGACTCACTCGAGGAGCTGCGAAGACGGGGTACTGCGATGGCGAACGACGGTCGGGGCGGCCGCTATTCGGCTGACCAGACGGTGTCGCGGCAGATGTTGCGCAGCCTGCTCGGCGAGGTCGCCGATCGGGTCGAAGTGATGATCGGTTCGCGCGATCGGATGGACGGCCTCGTCGAGGCCATGCTCACGGTGACCGCTGGTCTTGACCTGGACGAAACCCTGCGCACCATCGTGCGGACCGCGATGAACCTCGTCGACGCCCGCTACGGCGCGCTGGCGGTGCGCGGCCACGATCAGCAGGTCGCGCAGTTCATCGACGAGGGCATGCCGGATCAGATCCGCGACCGGATCGCGCGATTACCCGCGGGCCACGGCGTACTCGGCGCGGTGTTCGCACACAAGGCGCCGCTGCGGCTGGCCGATCTCACCCAGCACGAATCCTCGATCGGTTTTCCGGCGGGACATCCGCCGATGCACACGTTTCTCGGTGTGCCCGTACGCATTCGGGACGAAGTCTTCGGCAGCCTCTATCTCACCGAGAAGTCCGATGGACAGCCGTTCACCGAGGAAGACGAAGTCCTGGTCCTGGCGCTGGCGGCCGCGGCGGGGATCGCGGTCGACAACGCGCGGCTCTACGAGCAGGCACGCACCAGGCAGGCGTGGATCGAGGCCACCCGCGATATCGCGACGGAATTCCTGGCCGGTACCGAATCCGACCGGGTGCTCGGCCATGTGGTCGATCACGCGCGCGGGCTGACCGGATCGCATCAGGCGTTCCTCGCCTCGGTGCCGGTACCGGACGAATTACCGGGCGAAATCAGCGAATTGGTGGTCACGCAGTGGACCGGCCCCGACGCGGGCCAGGACTGGCAGACCATTCCGATCGCGGGGACGGTGGTGGGCGACGCGTTCAGCAGGCGGACGCCACTGCGCTTCGACGATGTGTCGAAGGTGACGCTCGGCGTCGAGTTCCCCGTGGCCGAACTGCCCGGCGCCGGACCGGCTCTCGTGCTGCCGCTGTGCACGCCCGATGCCACCCTCGGCGTCCTGGTGACGTTCCGGCCGCCGGGTTTCGCGCCGTATTCCGACGAGATGCTCGAGCTGACCGCGGCGTTCTGTGATCAGGCCGCGCTGGCGGTGCGGCTGGCCGACGCGCAGCAGCGAATGCGCGAACTCGACCTCGTCGCCGACCGTGATCGGATCGCGCGCGACCTGCACGATCATGTGATCCAGCGACTGTTCGCGATCGGCCTCACCGTGCAGGCGACCATGCCCAAAGCGGTGGTTCCCGAAGTGCGGCAACGGCTTTCGACGGTGATCATGGATCTGCAAGAAGTGGTCCAGGAGATCCGCACCTCCATCTTCGATCTGCACGCGGGCAGTTCGGGCCACAGTGAGGGACTGCAGCAGCGCCTCGAGGTCGCGATCCGGCGCCAGACCGCCGACATCGCCCTGCGCGCGACGATCCAGGTGTCGGGCCCGCTGTCGGTGCTCGATCCGCAGCTGGCCGACCACGCCGAGGCGGTGGTGCGCGAGGCGGTGAGCAACGCGGTGCGCCATTCCGGCGCCGACACCGTCGCCATCGTGATCGAGGTGGCCGACGATCTGGTGATCACGGTGTCCGACAACGGCTGGGGCATCCCCGCCCACGTCATCCGCAGCGGGCTGCGCAATCTCGAACAACGCGCGCAGGAGGCGGCCGGGAACTTCGAGATCGGTCCGGCAGAGCGCCCCGACGCCGACGGCAATCACCCCGAGATGCCGGGCACGCAGCTGCGCTGGGCGGTGCCACTGCCCCAGGACGCGCCGACGACCGGCGGGTTCGCCCTCGCGGCCGGACCCGAGACGGGCGAGGACTGAGTCAGGCGGGGGCCAGGATCACGGCGGCGTTGTTGCCGCCCATTCCCATCGACAGCTTCACCGTCGGGCCGTCGATCAGCGGGGTCGGTCCGTTGAGCAGTCGCGGGTGCGCGGGCGCCACGATCGGCGCCGACGCGGCGATGCCACGCTCATAGGACAGTGCGATCGTGGCGACCTCGATCGCCGCGCACGCGCCCTGGCTGTGCCCAGTGAGTGGTTTGAGCGCGGCGATGGCGGGCCGGTCGTCGAAGACGGTGGTCATCACGTCGCGTTCGGCAGCGTCGCATTGCCTGGTACCGGTGCCGTGCGCGTTGTAGTACGCCACGTCGGCAGCCTCGATCCCGGCGTCGGCCAGTGCGCGCTGGACGCAGGCGATGATCTGGGCGTGGCCGGGATCGACCGAGACGACGTGGAAGGCGTCGTTGGTCATCGCGCCGCCGAGAAGCCGTGCGTAGGGCAGCTCGACCGCGTCGGTGAGCAGCAGCGCCACCGACGCCTCGGCCATGGTGAAACCGAGCGAACCCTCCTGGAAGGGCCTGCAGGCGGTGAACGGTTCGGCATCGGCGATCGCGGCGCCGAGGCCGACGAAATGCTCGAGCATGTCCGGGGTGGCCGAGAGGTCGGTTGTGACACACAGCACATCGTCGACCAGACCCGCGTCACGCCACATCTTCGCCGTCAGCAGGGCGACAGTGCCCGAACTGCACGCCGCCGACACGTTCATCGCAGGCCCGTGGAAGCCGAACTCCTGCATCACCACCGAAATGGGTGTGGACGGCAGCAGCCGCAGGTAATCGCGCGAGCGCCGATGGCCGTCGTCACGACGGTAGAAATCGCGCCAGTCGGCGACATCACCCAGGGTGAACGCGTGAATGAGGCCCACCGTGCGGCCTTCGCGGCGCCAGCCACGAGCCTGCGCGTCGTCGATCGCCTCGGCGGCCGCGGCGTAGACGGCACGCCCGAACAGGCCGGTTCCGTGCGCCGCGTCACCACCGTCGGGTATCCGCCCGACCCAGGCATACTGATCGCGTCCGGGCCCGTAACCGGGGTACAAACGGGCGGCCGGTTTTCCCCCCATCAATCCCTGCCACAGTAGTTCGCGACCCCACCCGTAACTCGAGACGACACCGATGCCCGCAAGCGACATAGAATCGGTGCGGTGGGTCATGCCGCCCGTGAGCACATCCGGTGTCACATCGCTCCTCGCGGATTTTCATGAAGGATCACCAGACTAGTCCGGGTTATGCCGTTCGCAGACCAGGCCGAGATCGGGGGTTTCGCAGTGGGAGAAGGAAGGACCGACGCGGCGAGCGCCGAGCAGCTCGCGCAGCGCTACCGGTCGCTGGTCGAACACACCCCCGATGCCATCTGCGTGCACGAGTCCGGGACGATCGTCTATGTCAATCCGGCCATGGTGCGCCTGCTCGGCGCCCACTCGGCCGACGACGTGATCGGCTTGTCGATCACCGTGTTCGTCCACCCCGATTCCGTGGCGGCCATGCTCGACCGGATCGACCAGCTCACCGCCGAGGGTTCGGCATCGCCGCCCGCCGATATGGACCTCGTCCGGGTGGACGGGCGGACGGTCCCGGTCCAGACGGTGTCGGTCCTGACCGTGTGGCAGGGCGAACCGGCCTACCAGGTGGTGGTGCACGACCTCACCGCACAGCGGGCGGCCGAGGCGTCGGCGCGGCGGGCGGAAGCGTATTTCACGACCGTGGTGTCCCAGCTCGAGGAAGGCGTACTCGTCGTCGATCGTCGGGGTCGCCTGGAGTCGATCAACCCCGCGGGCAAACGCATATTCGGCATCGCCGACTCCGAGGAGGTCATCGGGCGGCTCTTCGGTGATCTGCCGATGAAGATGCTCGACAGCGCCGGGCAGCCGTTGCCGCCGGGCAAGCATCCGATGGCGCATACCCTCGCGACCGGCGAGGTGGTCACCCAGTTCGTCTTCGGTGTCGAGCGCGCCGACGGACACCAGGTATGGGTGTCGTGCAACTGTCGCTTGCTCAACCCGGAAAGTCCGGATTCCTCCGGGGTGTCCTCGTTCTCCGACATCACCGCGTATCGGGCCAGCAGGCGCCAGCTCGAGTTCCAGGCCACCCACGACGCACTGACCGGGCTCGCCAATCGTTCCCTGATCCTGTCGCAGCTGGCCTCGGCGCTGGCACACGAGGGCGGCAGCATGGTCACCACGGTGCTGTTCATCGATCTCGACGGATTCAAGGCGATCAACGACACCCTCGGCCACGCCATCGGTGACACGGTGCTGCAGATCGTCGCCCAGCGGCTGCAACAGGCACTGCGCAGCGAGGACCTGGTCGGACGACTCGGCGGCGACGAATTCCTGGTGCTGCTGGCAGGTCATCCGCAGCGCGCCGATCTGCCCGCACTGGTGGAGCGGCTGCGCGTCACGATGTCGGAACCCATCATCGCCAGCGGTCACCGCCTCGAGGTGAGCGCCTCGGTCGGCATCACCGAACTCGGCCCGCACGAGAACCGCACGCCCGAGGCCGTGCTGCACGACGCCGACCTGGCGATGTACCGCGACAAGCCGTCGGCACATCGTGAGCTCGGTCTCGGTCAGAATCGACGCTCGAACAACACCCACGCCTCCTGACAGACTGGTCGGCGTGATCGTCGAACACGTGCTGCTCCCCGTGCGCCCCGGTGCCGCCGCCGCTTTCGAGGCGGCCTTCGCGCAGGCGTCTCCGATCATCGCGGGAATGCCCGGTTTCGGCGGGTTGTCGTTGTCGCGCTGCGTCGAGCGGCCCGACGCCTATTTGCTGCTGGTGCGGTGGGAACAGTTGACCGACCACACCGTGGGATTCCGTGAGTCGCCGGAATATCAGCGCTGGCGTGCGCTGTTGCACCACTTCTACGAGCCTTTCCCGGTGGTCGAACACTTCACCCCGGTCCTCGGTGACGAAGTCTTCCCGGTCGCGGCGGCTACGCCGGCGGACACGTAGACTCGACAACTCTGTTCTCAACGCGGTGACAAAGGAGTCCTGTTTTGCCCGACCGCCTCGCCGACGTCTCCCCCGCCGCGGACAACCGCGAGATCGAACAGGAGCAGCAGTACCTCTCGGTGCTCTACGACCGGCTCGACGCCATGCGCGAGTACGCGCAGAACCGGCTCAAGACCGTGCTGCTGGAAGCCGGCGGCACGCCGCAGGCGCGCAGTGAGCGCGAGTCGTTCACCCAGCTCTACAACGAGGATCTGTCCAAATACGACGCCGCCGAGCACGGTCTGTGCTTCGGCCGGATCGATCTCGAGGGCACCGAGGACGAGGCGCGCTACATCGGCAGGCTCGGCATCCTCGACGAGGACAACGACTACGAGCCGCTGCTGCTCGACTGGCGAGCTCCGCTGGCCCGCCCGTTCTACCTGGCCACCACCGCCAACCCCGAAGACGTCACCCGCCGCAGGCACATCCGCTCGCGCAATCGCGCCGTGACCGCGATCAACGACGAATACCTCGATCTCGATGCCGCCCGACGCGACGGTGTGGTCGGCACCGACGACGGCGTCGGCGGCGAGAGCGCGCTGTTGGCGGCGCTCAATGCCGCGCGCACCGGGCACATGAACGACATCGTCGAGACGATCCAGAGCGAGCAGGACGCGATCATCCGCTCCGAGCACAAGAGCGTGCTCGTGGTGCAGGGTGGGCCGGGCACCGGCAAGACCGCGGTCGCGCTGCACCGCGCGGCGTTTTTGCTCTATACCTACCGTCAGCAGCTGGCCAAGAGCGGCGTGCTGATCATCGGCCCGAACGCCACCTTCCTCGACTACATCGGTCAGGTGCTGCCCTCACTCGGTGAGACCGGCGTACTGCTGTCGACCATCGGCGACCTGTATCCGGGTGTGAAGGCGGTGCGCGAGGATTCGCTACGCGCCGGGGAGATCAAGGGCTCCCTCGACATGCTCGAGGTGCTCAAGCAGGCGGTGCGCGACCGTCAGGAAGTGCCGGCGGAGCCGGTTCGCCTCGCTTTCGACGGCTATCCGGTGACCCTGGATCGCAAGATCGCGACCAGGGCGCGCGGGCGGGCCCGTTCCTCGCGGCGCCCGCACAACCTGGCCAGGCCGATCTTCGCCTCGTCGGTGATCGACGCGCTCACCGATCAGCTCGCCGCGACCATGGGCGCCGATCTGTCCGGCGGCACGAGCCTGCTCAGTTCCGCCGACCTCAGCGAGATCAGCGACGAGATGCGCGCCGACCCGCACGTGCAGGCCGCGATCAGCGCGCTGTGGCCGGTGCTGTCGCCCCAGGACGTGCTCGCGGACCTGCTCGCCGACCCGGCCCGCCTCGACCGCGCGGCCACGACGCTGAGCGCGCAGGATCGCGCCGAGTTGGTGCGTTCCGACGACGGCATGTTCGGCGCGGCCGACGCCCCGCTGCTCGACGAGCTGGCCGAACTGCTCGGCGTCGACGACACCGAGGAACGCGAACGCTCGCGTCGCCGATGGCGGGCCCAGATCGAGGAGGCCCAGGACGCCCTCGACATCCTCACCGGTTCCGCGCCACAGGACATCGAGGACGAACTCGATCCCGAGATCCTGATGGCCTACGACCTCATCGACGCCTCCCAGCTGGCTCAGCGCCAGGAATTCGGCAACCGGCAGACCACCGCCGAACGCGCCGCGGGCGACCGGACCTGGACCTACGGTCACGTGATCGTCGACGAGGCACAGGAACTCTCGGAGATGGCGTGGCGAATGGTGATGCGCCGCATCCCGAATCGCTGGATCACCGTCGTCGGCGATGTCGCCCAGACCGGCGATCCGGCGGGTGCTTCGTCGTGGCAGCGGGTACTGGAACCCTATGTGGCACAACGCTGGAAGCTCACCGAACTCACGGTGAACTACCGCACCCCCGCCGAGATCATGGCGGTCGCGGCCGACGTGCTCGCCGCGATCGATCCGGGCACCGAGGTGCCGCGTTCGGTTCGCGAGACCGGCAATCCCCCACGCGCCTACCGGGTGCCGCCCGCCGACGTCGTGGGCGAGGTCGCACGGTTGCTCGAAGCCGAGCACGGTCCTGGCACCGCCGCGGTCCTCGCGCCCGCGGCCTGGGTACCCGAACTGTCTTCGCTGGCAGGCGAATCCGTGCAGGTGCTCACCGTGCACGACGCGAAGGGCCTCGAGTTCGACCGTGTGTACCTGGTGGAGCCGCAGGCGATCCTGGACGAGTCCCCGCGCGGACTCAACGACCTGTATGTCGCGCTGACCCGCGCGACCCAGCGGCTGGCCGTGGTGCACACCGAGCAGCTTCCCGAGGTGCTGTCCTCCTTGGGCTAAGTGTCACGACCGGAGCGCGTCACGCGAGCAAGCCGGTGACCAGCGCCTCCAGGCCGGCGGCGTAGGTGCTGTCGGCGTCGAATTCGGTCCAGCGGGAACCGATCTCGGCCAACCGGGGCAGTTGCTCGGGGTCGAGGTTCGCGAAGACCTCGGCCCGGTAGGTCGGCCCTTCCTCGGCGCGCCGCACCGCTCGGCCGGTGACGATCAGCTCGCCCGCCGTGTAATGCCAGATGGTGCGATACGCGGCCACCGCGCGCTCGAGGGGAAGGCCCGCGGTGATCGCCGCGTCGATGATGGTCTCGGGGAACCACAGCGCCGAGCGGCCGAGCAGGTCGCCGTCGGCGAGCACGTCGACGATCCAGGAGTGGGCCGCGAGGGCGTCGCGCATCGCGGTGGCGGCCACCAGGATTCGCTGCCGCGGGTCGTCCGGGAGCTCGGGCCAGGCAATCGCGTCGGCGTAGTCGTCGAGGAGTAGGCGCAGCAGGTCCTGCTTGTCGCGGACGTGGTGGTAGAGCGCCATCGGCGTGCAGCCGAGTTCGGCGGCGAGCCTGCGCATCGTCAGCTTCTCGACGCCGTCGGCGGCGATCACCCGGTGCGCCGCCGCGACGATGTCCGCGCGGGACATGCGCGCGGGTCTGCCGGTACGCGCTGGTTGATCCGACTGCGAGGTGGGCATGGTCCCATCTTGCCCATGCGAAGGCGGGGTATGGACAAGGGGCTGCGGCGGCGTTAGTTTTTATACGTGTATAAAAACACTTCTCCTTCTCGTCCCGGCACCGCGCTCACCGCGGTCGCCATCGCACAGTTCGTGATCGCCCTCGATATGGCGGTCGTGAATGTGGCGCTTCCGTCGATCGGCGACGCGCTCGGCTTCGCACCGCTCGACCTGGCCTGGGTGGTGCACATCTACGCACTGACCTTCGGCGGTTTCCTGCTGCTCGGCGGCAAGGCGTGTGACCTGTACGGGCGGCGCAGGCTGTTCGCAGGCGGACTGCTCGTCTTCGCGATCGCTTCGCTCGCAGGCGGATTCGCGCAGGAGCCATGGCAGCTGGTGGCCGCGCGAGCTGCGCAGGGCATCGGGGCCGCGGCCATCGCACCGGCCGCACTCGCCACGCTCACCACGACCTTTCCCGAAGGGCCCGCCCGCGTCCGAGCGCTCGGCGTCTGGGGTGGGGTCAACGCCGCGGGTGGCGCGCTCGGCGTGCTCGCCGGCGGACTACTCACCGAGTACGCGAATTGGCGCTGGGTGATGCTGGTCAATATCCCGATCGTCGCGATCACGCTGCTCGCCTTGGTCCGGGGCGTACCCGCCGACGCACCGACGGGTACGCGGGCCCCGCTCGATATCGCCGGCGCGGTGCTGGCGACGGGCGGTATCGGACTACTCGTCACCGGCGTGATCCGCACCGATCACTACGGCTGGGCTTCTCCCGAGACAGGCGTGACCCTCGCCGTAGCGGCAGCGCTCCTCGCGGGTTTCCTCGTGGTCGAGACACGCTCGGCGAACCCGCTGTTGCGGCTGGGTCTTTTCACCAACCGCTGGGTGAGCGGTGCCGACTTGTTCGTCTTCTGCGCCGCCGCGGGCCAGTTCTCGGCTTTCTATCTGGTGTCGTTGTATATGCAGCAGGTGCTGCACATGAGCGCGGGAGCCACCGGGGCGGCTTTCATCCCGTTCTCGCTGTGCGTCATCGTGGGCACCCTCGCCGCGACCCGAATGGCCGTCCACTTCTCCCCCAAGCCACTGCTGTTCGGGGGCGGTCTACTGGCTGCCGTCGGCATCGGCTGGTTCGCACTGATCAGCCATGACGGCGACTTCCTCACCGATGTCCTCGGCCCGTCGATCGTCGGCGGCTTCGGGCTCGGACTCTGCCTCGCGCCCGTCGCGGTGGCAGCCGTCAGCGGCGTGGCACCCGGTGAAGCCGGGATGGCCTCCGGCGCCTTCAACAGCGCCCGCCAACTCGGCGGCAGCGTCGGCGTCGCCGTACTGGCCACCCTCGCGGCGGGTCGTACCGGCGCGAGCGCCGATCCGGTCGCGCTCAACAACGGCTACGCCTTCGCGTTGGCGATCGCCGCTGTGCTGTTCGCCGCTGCCGCGCTCGTCGCGGCCACCGTCCTACCCACCCGGCTCGACCGCACCGAAAACCCGGTCCGCGAGGACATTCCCGCGGTGACCCCCTGAAAGGAATTCCGATGACACCCATCGATCTGTTCGCCCGCGCCCTGCACTTCCAGCCGGAGGGCGCGGTGCGCTCGGGCCCGCGCCGGATGGCCGCCGAGTCGGGCGGCTGGCAACTGGCCACCTTCCATGTCGACACCGACGCCGACGTCCACGCCGACCAGTGGGAGATGCACCCATCCAGCGAGGAAGCGGTGTGCTGCCTCGCCGGTTCGCTGCGGCTCTACCTGCGACCGGAGAGTCCGGGCGAGGCGGAAACCGCGGTGCGACTCACGGCGGGAACCGCGTTCCTCGTGCCGCGCAACCGCTGGCACAGAATCGAACTCGACGAGCCGTCCGACATCATGTCGATCGGGCTGCGCGGCGGTACCCGGCAGGAGCCCGTCGCAGGCTGACCGGTGGCTACCGCCGAAAAAGGTCGAGGGCGCCGGTTTCCCGGCGCCCTCGACCTCGTGCAGTACCGACTGTGAACTAGCGGACGGTGTGCACGATCAGTACGTCCGAACGGGACTTGCGGGCTACATCCGAGGGGACGGAGCCGAGCAGGCGCCCGGTGAGGGTGTTCAGGCCTCGGTTGCCGACGACGAGCAGGTCCGCGTCCACCTCGTTGACGAGGTCGAGCAGCGAATCCACCGGCTCACCGACGATCGCGCGATCGACGATGTCCTTCGCACCGGCGGCCACGGCCTTCTCCCGGGCGACAAGCAGGATCTCGTTGGTCGGGGCCGAGCCACGGACCTGGTAGGCCTCGTCCTTGAGCACATCGGCGGCGGCGGCGACGTCGCGATCGTCGGTCGGGAAGAAGGCGCAGGCCAGCACGAGAGTTGCCCCCGCGTCCCCGGCGAGCGCCGCGGCCTTCTCCACCGCCACGTACGACGAATCCGAGCCATCAGTACCGACGACAATGGTCCGGTAGGCGGTCATCTCTCCTCCAACTTGGTCGGTGCCAGCACCGAACCACTCGGGAATCGAGCGTCAGCGCGGCAATTGGCTCGACCCTAACGCCAAATCAGGCCGATTTATCAGAAATCGCAACAGATCACACCGGGAGTGTTGACGCCACTACCCGTGGTCACGGTGGCCTTCGCGACAGTGGAGAAGATCGACCTGCGGCAATAAGACCGCAGATCGAAGAAATTGTGGCCTATCACAACACAATCAACACCGCAGTGCGCCTGGGACTTTGATCACATCAGCCGGAGAAACTCGGGAGCCCGCAGGCGGCGCTTCCGGTACCGGTATTCGGGGCGACGGTCACCGAGGCGGGGGTGATCCACCAGACCCTGAGGTGATTGTCGACCTTCGCCGTCACCTCGTGCGCGCCGGCGGCGGTGGGACGCCACGAGGTCTTGGTCTCGCCGATCGTCGGGACCTCGACCGTACCGATCACCGCGCCGTTGTCGTAGAAGGTCACCGGGGCGCCGGTATTGCCGGAGCTGTAGCCGACGACATTGACCGCGACCAGGGTGTAGGAACAGCCGACCTGCGGATCGGAGCTCGATACGCTGACCCATTGGCCGTCCGAGATATCGGCGTGCGCGCCCGGTGCGAGCAAGGCCGTGGCGGCCGATGCGGTCGCGAGAGCGGCGCCGAAACGCGAGATACGGGCGAAAGATGTTGTCACTTGTTGATGTCCTGACTTCTCCACGCAGCAGCTGCCGCTGCGAATGCGCAGACACTATCGACGAACGCCGCCGTCTTTAGTTGGAATGCCAATATTTCAGACCCCCTACTTCTGGGGTCTGTACGCACGATCACCGCGCGGCGGGGACCGCGCTCACCGCCTGTGCGCTGCGGGCATATTCCATCGGTGACATCCCGATCTCGGCGGTGAATTCGCGACTGAAATGCGCCTGGTCGAAATAGCCGAGCTCGGCGGCCAGTACCGCGAGATCAGGGCGGCCGCGCGCGAGCAGGTCTGCGGCGTCTTGTAATCGGAACCGGCACAGCACCCATTTCGGGCCTGCCCCGACATAGCGGCGGAACAACCGTTGCAGGGTGCGGATCGGGATCGCGAAACGATCGGTGACCTGGTCGACCCTGGTCAGCTCCGGATCCTCGGCCATGGCCGTGACAATGCGCGTCACCAGCGCGTAGTGCGGATCGTCGGTGCGACCGCGGCCCGCGAAGAATTCCTCGACGATGACCCGCCTGCACTCGTCGGACTGTTCGGCCAGCACCCACTCGGCCAACCCCGCCGCCTCGGGTATCACCGCGCCCAGCGGCGCCGAATCATCGCGCAGGGCTCCCACATCCATGCCGGTGAAGGCACCGAAGCCGCCGGGGGCGAACCGGATACCGAAAGTCTCACCTTCCCCGGCGAGTTCACGCACGTATTTCGTCGTGCACACCCCGTTGACGAAGCCACCGGTGCGGGTGGCGCTGCGCTCGAAGGTGACATTCACACACGGAAACGACAGCACCTCGGCCGAATAACTGGGCTGCCCGCGCAAATCCCAGCGCACCACCCAATACCGGTCCGCGAACTCGGCCAGCGCGGGCCCGACCCCGAGCCGGTTCAGCGATCGGTGTCTGGCCTGCTCCTCGGGGTGCAGAATTCCTTTCACATCACCGGGATCCGGCGCCGCCGTCATCACCGGCCGATCTGTCGCGTTCTTACAAGACGGGCCGTCAGCGCCGGAGCAGGATCGTAGTCATGACCAATCCCGTTGCGCCCATTCCGGAGGGCTACCACTCCATCACCTGTTTCCTGGCCGTACCGGACGGAAACGCGGCCATCGACTTCTACACCGCGGTCTTCGAGGCCAAGGTGCTCAGCCGCGCCGATCAGCCCGACGGCCAGCCTGCGCACGCCGAACTGCTCATCGGTGATTCCACCCTGCAGCTCGGGATGCCCATCCCCGACAGCAATGTTCGCGCGCCGCAGGACTGGGTGCACACCTCGGTGGTGCACTACTGCCCCGATGTGGACGCGGTGATCGCCCGTGCGCTCGAACACGGTGCCCGCAGCGCCGAGGAGCCGCAGACCTTCGTCACCGGCGATCGCTTCGGTGTGGTGATCGACCCCTTCGGCCACCGCTGGGCGGTGATCACCCGCGTCGAGGACGTCTCCAAAGAAGAGGCCGACCGCCGCGTCGCCGCCTGGATGGCAGAGCAGGGTTGACGGCGTGCGCCGCGGGGCTCGGCTCGGCATCGCTCAGCTGAGCCCCGCGGCGTCCATGCCGCGCAGCTCCTTCTTCAGGTCGGCGATCTCGTCACGCAACCGGCCCGCCAGCTCGAACTGCAGTTCGCGGGCCGCGTTCATCATCTGCGCGGTGAGTTCGGTGACCAGGTTGGCCAATTCGGCGCGTGGCATCGACTTCACGTCGCGTTCGGCGTAGATGCCCGAGCTGACCGCCCGGCCCGGCTCGCCCTGGGCTCGCCTGCCGCGGCTGGCGTTGCGACCCGAGCCGCCGACGGCCACTTCGTCGTCGGCCTCGAGATACACCTGGTCGAGGATGTCGGCGATCTTCTTGCGCAGCGGCTGCGGGTCGAGGCCGTGTTCGGTGTTGTAGGCGATCTGTTTGGCACGGCGCCGGTCGGTCTCCTCGATGGCGTGCTGCATCGAGTCGGTGATCTTGTCCGCGTACATGTGCACCTCGCCGGACACATTGCGCGCCGCGCGGCCGATGGTCTGGATGAGGCTGGTGCTCGACCGCAGGAAGCCTTCCTTGTCGGCGTCGAGGATCGCCACCAGCGACACCTCGGGCAGGTCGAGGCCCTCACGCAGCAGGTTGATGCCGACGAGCACGTCGTATTCGCCAAGGCGCAGCTGCCGGAGCAGTTCCACGCGGCGCAGCGTGTCGATCTCGGAGTGCAGGTAGCGGACCTTCACGCCGAGGCCGAGCAGGTAATCGGTGAGGTCTTCGGACATCTTCTTGGTGAGCGTGGTGACAAGGACCCGCTCGTTGCGCTCCGCGCGCTCGCGGATCTCGTGCACCAGGTCGTCGATCTGTCCCTTGGTGGGCTTGACCACGACCTTCGGATCGACCAGACCGGTCGGGCGGATGACCTGCTCGACCACCTCGCCACCGACCTGCCCCAGCTCGTAGTTGCCGGGAGTCGCCGACAGATACACCGCCTGACCGATTCGCCCGGCGAACTCCTCCCAGGTCAGTGGGCGATTGTCGACCGCCGAGGGCAACCGGAAACCGAAATCGACCAGGTTGCGCTTGCGCGACATGTCACCTTCGAACATGCCGCCGATCTGCGGCACCGTGACGTGCGATTCGTCGATCACCAACAGGAAATCGTCGGGGAAGTAGTCGAGCAGGGTGGCCGGCGCCGAACCTGCCGGGCGCCCGTCGATGTGGCGCGAATAGTTCTCGATACCCGAGCAGAAGCCGACCTGACGGATCATCTCCAGGTCGTATTCTGTGCGCATGCGCAACCGCTGGGCCTCGAGCAACTTGCCCTGACGCTCGAATTCCTCCAGCCGCGCGGCCAGTTCGGACTCGATGTCGCCGACCGCCCGTTCCATCCGCTCCGGCCCCGCCACGTAGTGGGTGGCCGGAAAGATGCGCGCCGAATCGACTTGGCGCACAACATCACCGGTGAGGGGATGCAGGTAGTAGAGCGCCTCGATCTCGTCGCCGAAGAACTCTATGCGGATCGCCAGCTCCTCATAGGACGGGATGATCTCGACGGTGTCGCCGCGCACCCGGAACGAGCCACGGGTGAACGCCATATCGTTGCGGGTGTACTGCACGTCGACGAGCAGGCGCAGCAATGCGTCGCGGTCGATCTCGCCGCCGACTTCGAGCTGCACCGACCGATCCAGATACGACTGCGGGGTGCCGAGGCCGTAGATGCACGACACCGACGCGACCACGACGACATCGCGACGCGAGAGCAGACTCGAGGTGGCCGAGTGCCGCAGCCGCTCGACGTCGTCGTTGATCGAGCTGTCCTTCTCGATGTAGGTGTCGGTCTGGGCGATGTACGCCTCGGGTTGGTAGTAGTCGTAGTACGAGACGAAGTACTCGACCGCGTTGTTGGGCAGCATCTCGCGCAGTTCGTTGGCGAGCTGCGCGGCGAGGGTCTTGTTCGGCGCCATCACCAGGGTGGGCCGCTGCAACTTCTCGATCAGCCACGCGGTGGTGGCCGATTTACCGGTACCGGTGGCGCCGAGCAGGACGACGTCCTTCTCCCCCGCGTTCACCCGGCGCTCGAGCTCCGCGATGGCCGCGGGCTGGTCGCCGGCGGGTGAGTACTCGCTGACCACCTCGAACCGGGCGCCCGAGCGCTCGATCGTGCCGACGGGGCGGTGTTCGGAATGGGCGATCGGGTGACCCCGCTCTTCGTACCCTTCCGTCGGGATCTCGGTTGCGAATGCCATGGACCCAGCTTAGGCGCGACCACTGACACGTTTCGGCTCCGGCGAGCAGGCTCCCGTTCGCCACACCACGCGCCGCGCCGACGACCGTCGGTCACGTCGTTGTCGTTCCCGTGAACTTCTGCTCATCGATACCGTCACAGCGCTGCGCGAAGATGACGACGATCACTGGCACGCAAACCGACGGCGACTGCCATTTCCCCTGGTACAGGCGATCGCGTTCGAACGCGGCGAATGCCCGGCACTTCGCCCGATGTCCGAAAAGTCCTTTGTCCCAATGATATTCGACGAGCGTGGTCGCGAATCGAACCCGCCACACACCCCGACGCGGGCGTACCCTGAGTTGATCATCGGCACGTGGTGAAGGACAAGGCCATGAGCGTTCTGCTTCCCCTGCTCGTCGCGGCTCCAGCGGTAACCGGGTTCGCCGGTTATTTCGCCAGAGAGATACGCGGCCCGCACGCACCGCCCACTGATCCGACGCTCGTTTCACCCTCCGCCAGACCCCGGGTCGAGTACTTCGACCTCGCCGAGCTGACCAGTACCGACGCCAAGGGCTACATCCACTCGGTCGACCGGTACGAGGTACAGCCATGGGGGGTCTACCTGGCCCGCATCCTCGACCGGCCGCACGGTCGCTACGAGGAGTCGTGGATGTTGCCCGGCCACGCCGTTCGCGCCACCATCAGCCACGATCGGCCCGGCCATCACCGCAGCCACGACTACGTGCTCGACATCGTCGAGTTCGTCCAGGTCGGGCCGAAACGGTGGCGGGCCACCGACTACTTCCTCGACATCGCGGTGCGGCGCGGCCGGTCGTCGACCCTGTCCGGGTCGAGCGAACTGCTCGCCGCGCACGCCGCGGGCCATGTCGACACCGAGCACGCCGATCTGGCCTTCGAACGCGCCGCTCGCGTGCTCGACGGCTTGGCCGCCAACGACCACGATGTCGAACAGTGGCTGCGCTCCCGCGACATCACGCTGACCTGGATGTAGCCGGCGACCGGGCGAGGGTTCGCCAGCGCCGGTAGATTCTGCGCTCATGACGCAGGCATCCACCGTGCACGTGCATCCACCCAAGGTGGAGTACTTCGACGTCGCGGCCAGAACCAACACCGACCCCAAGGGCTTCGTCCGGCCGGTGGAGATCTATCGGGTGGAGCCGTGGGGCCTGTACATGGGTCGTCACTCCGATCACGCGCACTTCCACTACCTGGAATCGTGGGTGCTGCCCGATCTGTCGCTGCGGGCGTCGAAGCTCCACTACAACCCCGGCGTCGAACAGTGGCAGGACATCTATGTCGATGTCGGCGCGTTCACCAGGGAGTCGCCGACGCTGTGGCGCTCGGTCGACCACTATCTCGATCTGCTGGTGCGCACCCGACGTGACGTGCGGCTCGTCGATGTGGACGAACTGCTGGCCGCGCACACCGACGGTCTGCTCGACGCCGCGCAATGCCAGGCCGCGATCGAACACGCGACCGCCGCGATCGACGGGATCGCCGCGCACGGGTATTCCCTCGAGGATTGGCTGAGCACCTTCGGGATGACCCTGACCTGGCGACGAAACGACGAACCGCCCGGCCCTCGGTAAGGGTCCGGGCGGTTTCGCGGAGTCGGTGTCAGCCTGCCGACAGGCTCGGGAACAGATCCGCGAGGCCGCCGCCGCACGACGCGCTGCCGGTGCTGCCCGCCGCGCCGACAGTGATGGTGATCGTGTCACTGATCAGCAGCTGACGAGCCTCGAGCTTGTGCTGGCCCGCCGTGGTCGGCTTCCAAGTGATGCTCACCGTGCCCGACAGCAGCGACGGCGACACCGGGCTGCCCGGGATATCCACCCCGTTGTCGGTGAACTTCACCGAGGTCAGCCGGTCGACCTCGACGCTAGCGGTCAACTTGTAGCTGCAACCGACCTTGTGGTCGGTTCCGGCCACGGCGAGATTGCCGACCCAGGCCGAGGCCTGCGGAGCGGCCAGCACGAGGCTGGCGGCCACGGCGCCGAGGGCGGTGATGCCGAAGCCCGCACGGCCGAACTGACGGTGATGTGTTGTCATAGGCGCTACAACTTCCCTGTGAATCGAGTCACCCTGTAGTGACTTCGCACAATTTACACAGCGCGCTGTAGCGTGCGGACAGTTTCCGAAACATTGATGTTTAACAGATTGGTACGCGGTTCACGCGCGGGCACGGGCCCACTCGGTGACCACCGGATAGACCGCGTCGAACCATGGTTCCTTCACCACGTAGTAGGCATCACCGGCCGCGTCATGGGTCAGATCCGCCGCCGCGAGCTCGGCCCCCCGCTTGACCGCCAGATACTCCGCCCGCGCGCTGTCGTTCGACCGCAACCAGTCGCGCAGGTCGAGCGCGAACCGCTGACCCAGTGAATCCTGCACGCGCAGATGGATATTGGCGGGTCGGCCGGGATCGGCATTGCCGTGCAGGCGTTTTCCCCACCGGGCGAGGTCGGCGCCTTCGGGATCCCCCTCGCTCGGCTTCGGATTGTCGTGCGTCACCCGAGTGGCCAGCGGGAATCCGGCCGCCGTCAGGGCGTCGGTCAGCGATTCGGCCGTGGCCATGTCGGCCACCGTCACCTGGATGTCGATGATGTCCTTGGCCGGCAGGCCGTGCACCGCGGTCGATCCGACGTGATCGATGCGCACCGCCGACGCACCGCACGCCAGATGCAGCCGGGCGATGATCCTGCGCGCCTGCACGTCCCATTCCGGGTCGGTGACGAGGCGGTAGTCGGCGCGCGCGCGGACGCCCTCACGCTGATTGCGCTCGAACGGCACCAACCGTCGCGTCCACAGCTCCCGGACCTGCTCCTCGACCACCTCCGGTGCGCCGTTGTTGTCGAGCCACACATCGGCGACCGCGCGGCGCTGTTCGTCGGTGGCCTGCGCGGCGATCCTGACTCGCGCGTCCGCTTCGGCCACCCCGCGGTGTTCGACCAGTCTGCGCAGCCGGGTCTCCTCCTCGGCCCCGACCACTACGACGAGCTGCATCAGCGGCGCGAGCCCGTTCTCCACGAGCAGCGGAATATCCTGCACCACAATGGCATCCGTGGGCGCGTCGCCGATCAGTTCCGCAGTGCGGGCACCGACCAGCGGGTGGGTGATGGCGTTGAGCTTGCCCCGCGACACATCATCGGCGAAGGCGACCGCGGCCAGCGCGGGCCGGTCGAGACTGCCGTCGGGGCTCAGGATTCGCTCACCGAACTCCTCGACCAGCGCGGTCAGGCCCGGCGTGCCGGGGGCGACGACCTCGCGAGCGATCGCGTCGGAGTCGATGAGCACCGCCCCTAGCTCGACCAGTGTCCGCGCCACTGTGGATTTACCCGCTCCCATGCCTCCGGTGAGGCCGATCCGCAACATGGGCACAGTCTCGCATCCCGACCGACGGGCCGGGGCAGGTCCCACGACACGCCCACGCGCGGAGCGGCGGGAGATCCCCGGCCGGGCGCGTCGAGTGGATTAATCTACCGCGCAGGCGAGAAGGCCGCACGACTACCGACGGGATGATCATGGGTACCAGGAACGACCGGACGGCTCGCCACCGTCTCGGCATGCCGGGCGGTGTGCACTGCATCGAATTCCCCGCCGTGGCAGCAACTCTCGCCGAATATCGACGCTCCTGGTTCAGCACCCTGCTCTCCCCCGCCAGACACAGCTTCGCCGCGATGCGCAAACGCCCCAGCATGGCCACCGGCTACTGGTCGCCCGCCGCGGCCGCGAACTGATCGGTGGGCCCGGCGCAGCGCCGAGCCCACCACCGGCTCACGCCCCGATGAGACCACTCGGCGCGCGACGGGTGCCCGGCTGTTGCGTCGGCATCGCATTCGGCGGCACCGGGTACGGCACACCCCGCCCCAGGCTGCCCGCCGCGATATTCGGACCACACTGCGCGATCGCCGCGTCGGCCTTGGGCCGCGGGTCGGGCAGCACCGGTTTCGCGGCGTTCGGCGCCGCCGCGAAGTCGAACGTGGAGGTCATGTCGCCGGTGATGCCGCGTCGCCAGGCGGTCAGGTTCGGCACGTCGACACCGAATCTGGTTTCCAGCAAACGCAATTGGGACGTGTGGTCGAAGGTCTGGGATGCCACCAGCCCACCTCGACTGTACGGCGAGATCACCATGCACGGCACCCGATAACCCAGTCCGATGGGGCCGGTGATCCCGCCCGCCGCAGGCACCCGATCCAGTGGCACCGTCAGGAATTCACCCGGGGTGCCGGGCGGTGGGGTCGGTGGGGTGACGTGGTCGAAGAAGCCGCCGTTCTCGTCGTAGCTGATGATCAGCGCGGTCTTCTCCCACACCGCCGGATTCGAGGTGAGGATATCGAGGAGCTGCACGATCCCGAGCGCGCCGAAAGCCGCGGGCAGCGCGGGATGTTCGCAGTGCAGGAGCGACGGCACCACCCAGGACACCGCGGGCAGGGTGTTGCCGGCGACGTCGGCCTGGAAGTCGTTCGGGTAGGTCGGTGCGATACCACGACGCGCCAGTTCGGAATTCGGGTCGGCGGCCTGAGTGAAGCAACCCATCATGCCGTCCAGGATCATCGAGGAGGCCGGACCGGCATCGCGATTGCTGTAGATCTTCCACGGGACCCCACCCTCGGACAGGTTCTCCGGGTAGGTGCGCCAGCTGTAGACGTTCTTCGGGATCAGCGTCGGCGTCTCCACCAGCGGACCGCCCGCCAGGCCGTCGGGGTCGATGCTCGCGCTCATCCAGTACAGCCGGTTGGGGTCGGTGGGACCGAGCACCGAGCAGTGGTAGTTGTCGCAGAGGGTGAATGCCTGCGCGAGCTCGGTGTGAATCGGAATGTCTTCCGGCAGGTAGTAACCCATCGCCGCGGGCGCGTTGCCGGGCCCGACCGAGGCCACCGACATCGGCATCCAGCCGTCGTTGCGCCCGTCGTTGAATGCCTTGTGCATGCCGGGCCAGGTGTGGTCGGGGTCGTTGATGCACTCCCCGTCCAGGGTGGCGCCGCGGGTGGTGTCGAGCCGAAACGGTTCGACGAAACCCGCT
Source organism: Nocardia salmonicida (assembly GCF_036142455.1). Classification (NCBI taxonomy): domain Bacteria; kingdom Bacillati; phylum Actinomycetota; class Actinomycetes; order Mycobacteriales; family Nocardiaceae; genus Nocardia; species Nocardia salmonicida. The sequence goes on along the minus strand of NZ_CP108014.1, from coordinate 1,011,381 downwards.
GCGGTGGGCCCGATTCCGGGCGACCACCCGAACTGACGCCACGACGCGGACGCCTCACCGAACCCGCGCACCCCCGACATGGTGCCGAAATAGTGGTCGAAGGACCGGTTCTCCTGCATGAGCAAGACGAAATGCTCGATGTCGCCGAGCCCGCCCATGCCGGCCGGATCGGCGGCAAAAGCTCGGTCGATGATCGGATTCGCCCAGGTGGCAAGCGTTCCCACCGCACCGGCGGCCATAGCCTTCGCAAGGAATTGTCGCCGGTTGAGACCGGCGAAGGGACCAGAACTCATCGTGGATGGAGCACCTTTCCCGTAGGGGATGGAGCAATCGCGCACACGCTACACCCACCGGAAAAGGCCGAAGGCCCCGGTCCGTGTGGACCGGGGCCTTCGGTAGTGCAGTTGTCGATTCAGCCGTTACCGGTGAATCAGGCGTTGCCGCTCACTCAGGCGTTGCCGCTGAGCTTCTCCCGCAGAGCCGCGAGCTGGGCATCGCTGGCCAGCGAGCCGCCCGTGGACTCGGCCGGACCGGAGGTGGACGCAGCCGCGCTGCCACCGGTCTCGGAGGAGTAGTTGCCCGCGACGGGACCGCCAGCGGCGGCCTCGGCGGCAGCGTCGGCTGCCATCTTCTCCATCTGAGCAGTGTGCATCTTGTGGCGACGCTCGGCCTCGGCGTAGCGGCCTTCCCACTCTTCACGCTGCTTGTCGAACCCGTCGAGCCATTCGTTGGTCTCGGGATCGAAGCCCTCGGGGAAGATGTAGTTGCCCGCATCGTCGTAGCTGTCGGCCATGCCGTACTTCGACGGGTCGAACTCGGCGTTGTAGTCCTCGTTCGCCTGCTTCAGCGACAGCGAGATACGACGACGCTCGAGGTCGATGTCGATGACCTTGACCATGGCGTCGTCGCCGACGGCCACAACCTGGTCCGGGACCTCGACGTGGCGCTCGGCCAGCTCGGAGATGTGAACCAGGCCCTCGATGCCCTCTTCGACGCGCACGAAGGCACCGAAGGGAACCAGCTTGGTGACCTTGCCGGGCACGATCTGGCCGATGGCGTGGGTCCGGGCGAACTGACGCCACGGGTCTTCCTGAGTCGCCTTGAGCGACAGGGAGACGCGCTCGCGGTCCAGGTCGACGTCGAGAACCTCGACGGTGACCTCGTTGCCGACCTCGACAACCTCGGACGGGTGGTCGATGTGCTTCCAGGACAGCTCGGAGACGTGCACCAGGCCGTCGACGCCACCCAGGTCCACGAAGGCACCGAAGTTGACGATGGAGGACACGACGCCCTTGCGGACCTGGCCCTTCTGGAGCTGGTGCAGGAACTCGCTGCGGACCTCGGACTGGGTCTGCTCGAGCCAGGCGCGACGCGACAGAACCACGTTGTTGCGGTTCTTGTCGAGCTCGATGATCTTGGCCTCGATCTCCTTGCCGACGTACGGCTGGAGGTCGCGGACACGACGCATCTCGACGAGCGAGGCGGGCAGGAAGCCACGAAGACCGATGTCGAGGATCAGGCCGCCCTTGACGACCTCGATGACGGTGCCCTTGACGGCCTCGTCCTTCTCCTTGAGCTCCTCGATCGTGCCCCACGCGCGCTCGTACTGCGCCCGCTTCTTCGACAGGATCAGGCGGCCTTCCTTGTCCTCCTTCGTGAGGACCAGGGCCTCGACCGCGTCGCCCACGGAAACGACCTCGTTCGGGTCGACGTCGTGCTTGATGGAGAGCTCGCGGGAGGGGATGACACCTTCGGTCTTGTAACCGATGTCGAGCAGGACCTCGTCACGATCGACCTTGACGATGGTGCCTTCGACGATGTCACCATCGTTGAAGTACTTGATCGTTGCGTCGATGGCGGCCAGGAAATCCTCGGCGGAGCCAATATCGTTAATGGCTACCTGCGGCGAGGTGACGGTGGTGGGCATATGTGGGTTTGCTCCGGACGGATTGTGGTCGGTTGCGGACATTGGATCTTTCGGTACGCTGCGAGATCACCGCGACGACGCGACGAAGGGATACCGGTAAAGTATCGCACGGACCGTCGCACTTGCCGCTGATCAACTTCAGCGTCCCTCTACAGCGTGCATCAGCCTACGCGACCCGCGCCGAGCCGGGCAAACCACCCCCCGCACCACGCCGATACCCTGTTCGGCGTGTCCGACGACGAACGCCACGCGCAGGCCAACGCGCTACTCGGTACCTCAGCAACCACTCGAACCAAGATCGACTCGCGCGACAGCGAGCGCGCGAATCGCCGCTGGTGGGACGCCGACGCCGAGCAGTACCACCGGACCCACGCCGACTTCCTCGGCGTCGACTCCCCGGGCGGTGAGTTCGTGTGGTGCCCGGAGGGCCTGCACGAGGGTGACATGGGCTTCCTCGGTGACGTGACCGGCAAGACGATCCTGGAGATCGGCTGCGGTTCGGCGCCGTGCTCGCGATGGCTGGCAGGCCACGGCGCGTTCCCGGTCGGGCTCGATGTGTCGATGGGGATGCTGGAGCGTGGCGTGGCCGCGATGGATCAGGGCGGACCGCGGGTGCCGCTGGTTCAGGCGGGGGCCGAGGCACTCCCCTTCGCCGACGCGTCGTTCGACCTGGCCTGCTCGGCGTTCGGCGGCGTGCCGTTCGTCGCCGACTCGGCGCTGGTGATGCGCGAGGTGGCGCGGGTGTTGCGGCCGGGCGGGCGCTGGGTGTTCTCGGTGAACCATCCGATGCGCTGGATCTTCCCCGACGATCCGGGCCAGGCGGGGCTCACCGCGACGATCCCCTATTTCGACCGCACTCCTTATGTAGAGGTCGACGGGGACGGAGTGCCGACCTACGCCGAGCACCATCGCACGATCGGCGACCGCGTCCGCGAGATCGTCGGAGCCGGCCTGCACCTGGTCGACATCGTGGAACCGGACTGGCCGGAATGGCTCGACCGCGAATGGGGCCAGTGGTCGCCGCTGCGCGGACAGATCTTCCCCGGCACCGCCATCTTCATCGCCGAGAAGCCCTAGAACTCCGGGAGCGCGGCGAAGGACGGGTCGACGCGCACATTCGGCACCGTGTCGGCGACCCAGCGGCGCGCCCTGGTCAGGGCGTGGTCGGGGAACTCGACATCGAAGCGGACGTCGTCGGACAGTAGATAGGGCAACCGGCCACGCAGGCCGGGCGCGTACGGGTGGGGCGGGCACATCTCGTCGCGTCGCACTTGCCGCCCGATCGCGGTCTCGCGCGCACCGGGCACACCGGTCTCGGGGCAGATGACCTGGAACACCGCCGAACACCGGTCCTTGGGCACCACGATCGACGCCGCGAAGACGAGCTCGCCGCGCGGACCCCCGAGCTGGGTCTTCTCCACCCGCAACAGGGCGGGCAACTGGTCGACCCACACCACGAACGCCTCGATCAGGCAGCCGGTCCGTGCGTGGTGCTCGGCCAGTCGCCTGCGTAACCGTTTCAGGTCGTCGAGTCGAGCGGGCAGGTCGGGCACGCCGTTGACATAGTTCAGCGCGACGACGTCACGAGTGGCCGGATTCCCCCAGGTCGTGTCGTCCAACTGTTGCATTCCAGGAATGTCGAACGAGATGGGCACCGGATCAATTTACCGGCGCTGTCGACTTCGGTTGTCCCCGTGCGGCGCTCGGCGCGTCGATCAGGGGACGAACGCGCTCTTCGACCAAATCGACGAGCCAGGCTTCGTGATCGATCACCATCGCGCGGCTGCGCGGGGTGGCGAGCACGGACGCCAACGCGGTGCGAAACGCCTCGGCGGCCGAGCGGTCGTCGAAATCGAGATCGATGAGCACCCGCTGTGGTGTATCCGCGACCCGGCCGACGCGGTAGCCCCGCACCCCGTTGTCGGCGCGGAACCGCTCGAACTGGTCGAACGCGGCCTTCCAGTCGTCGTAGTCGCGAACGGTGTTGTCGATGTGCAAGGTGACGGTCATGATGGCCTCCGTTGTCGTGCCGAGTGGGATATCTCGATCATCGGCCCGTCCGGAGCGCCGCAACATCCCTGATCCTGGGGGGATTTCGCCGTAGGCTGGGACATGTGCCGAGTACCTTGGCCGACCGGATCGGCCGTCTGTGCCGCGCCGATCACTCCGCCGAACGACTGCGTGAACTCGTCCTGGTCGAGATCCGCGCGACGATCCCGTTCGCCGGTCACGTCTTCGCGCTCACCGATCCCGTCACCGCGGTCGCGACGGCGCCGCTCGCCGATGTCCCCGGCCTCGACTTCGGGCTCCTGCCGGACTTGATCCACGCCCGCTACCTCACCCCGCTCAATCGCTGGGACACTGTGCGCGGCACCGGCGCCCACTCTTTGCTCGGCGCGACCGACGGCGACCCGACCCGGTCCCTGCTGTGGCGCACCGCCCAGCGCGATCTCGGCGTCACCGACTCCGCCACCATCACTTTCGCCGACCGCTATGGCTGCTGGGGCTTTCTCGAACTGCTCCGCTACACCGAATCCCCTTTCACCACAGCAGAACTCACCGCGCTGAGCACGCTGACCTCCACACTCACCGTCGGCCTGCGCCGTACCGTCGGGGCCACGTTCGTCGAATCCGACGCCCGCCTTCCACCCCTCGGCCCCGCGGTCGTACTCCTCGACGACACCCTGCGAGTGCGCGCCCGAACAGCGGCCGCCGCGGATTCCCTCCTGCGGCTACTCCCCCCGGACGAACCGATGCCGCCTGTCCCCGCCTCGGTCTACAACGCGGCCGCCGCCCTGCTCGCCATCGAGGCGGACACGCCCCTCGGCCCCGCCACGTCACGCGTTCACCTGGGTGGCAATCGCTGGCTCACCGTGAAAGCCGACCGCATCGGCACCGATATCGCCGTGGCCCTGGAACCGAGCACCGCCACCGAACGCCTCGACCTGTTCGCCCGAGCCCACGGCCTCTCCACCCGCGAATCCCAGGTCCTGACGCTCTTGGCGACCGGCCTGGATTCCCACGAGCTGGCCACGGAGTTGTTCCTGTCCGAACACACGATCAACGACCACGTCAAAGCCATCCTCGCCAAATCCGACACCCGAACCCGCCAACGCCTCCTGTCTCGCGTCCTCGGAGTCGGCTGATCGGCCGTGCGATCGATCCGCTAGTCCCGCTTCGGCTTTCGGCCCGCTTGGTCGAGGGCCAGGCGCAGGGCGTATTCGATCTGGGAGTTGATGCTGCGCAGGTCGTCGGCCGCCCACTTGGCTATTGCCTCGTGGACGGCCGGGTCGAGCCGCAGCAGGATCTTTTTGGGGTCCCTCTTCGGCTGGGTCATCGGGCGGCTCAGGAGTAGAGGGATCCGGCGTTGACGACCGGCTGGGTGGCGCGGTCGCCGCAGAGGACGACGAGCAGGTTGGAGACCATGTTGGCCTTGCGCTCCTCGTCGAGTTCGACGGTGCCCTGTTCGGCGAGGCGATCGAGCGCGAGGGCGACCATGCCGACAGCGCCCTCGACGATCTGGGTGCGGGCCGCGACGACCTGGGCGGCCTGCTGGCGAACGAGCATGGCCTGGGCGATCTCCGGGGCGTAGGCGAGGTGGGTGATGCGAGCCTCGATGACCTCGATACCCGCGGTGAGAGTGCGCTCGCGCAACTCGACGGTCAGTTCCTCGGCGACCTCGGCGCCGTCGCGCAGGCTGGTACGGGCGTCGTCGTGGGCGTCGTAGGGGTGGGTGGTGGCGAGGTGACGCACGGCGGCCTCGGACTGGGTCTCGACGTATTCCTCGTAGTCGTCGACGGCGAAGGCGGCCTTGAAGCTGTCGACCACCTTGTAGACGACGACGGCCGCGATCTCGACGGGGTTGCCGTCGGCGTCGTTGACCTTGAGCTTCTGGGTTTCGAAGTTACGCACCCGCAGTGAGATGGATTTGCGGTCGGTGAGCGGGACCACCGAGAAGAACCCCGGGTCACTGACCGAGCCGATGTAGCGGCCGAAGAAGGTGACGACCTTGGCCTCGTTGGGGTTGACGATGATCAGCCCGGTGGCGAGCAACCACACGACAAGGATCACGACGACGGCGGCGACCGCGCCGGTCCAGGCCAGTGCGCCACCGTTGTGCTGGGTGGCGGAGATGAACGCGAGAACGGCAGCGCCGCCGAACAACAGGGTGAACACCAGCCACCCCAGCACGACGACGAATCCGTTGGCGCGGAATGCGGACCGCAGCTCCATGACATCCTCCCGATATCTGAGTGATATCACTAAGATAGTAGATATCGGGAGGACGGGCAAGGGGCGCTAGGAACCGGGGGCGATGTTGCGGTTGGCCCGAAACATGTTCCGCGGGTCGTATTTCGCCTTCGCCGCCGTCAGCCAGCGGTAGGTGTCCGGGGAGTACCCGGCCGCGGTCTGGGCCGCGTCCGCCGCACCGCCCGCGCCGTAGAGGAACGCGAGGCTGTGTCCGATCGTCCACGGCGCCAACGCTTCTCGAACGGCGGCCAGCCCTTCGGGCGCGGCGTCGCCCGCACCAGGTCCGGTGATCACCCGCACGATGAATTCGGCGTTCCGATGATCGATCGACGCCGGGCCGCCGTGCCGGAGGGCTGCGCCGAGATGGCGGATGTCGATCACCGCGTCGACCTGACCGCCCGGAGCGGTCAACGCGCGCAGCGCGGACAGGCCCTGCGGCGTCAGCTCCGCGAGCAGCGCATTGGTCGCGGCATAGGCGTGGGGGAAAGGCGGATCGCTGTGGATGGTGTGCGATTCGGCGTAGGGCATCGTCCGTAGGTCCTCGTGTAGACGAGGTCCGATCCGCCGCAACGGCGCCACCCACTGTTCCCCTTCCTCGGTCGTCCCGTCGAAGGCGATCCGAATCGAGGCAACGTGGCGGCCGCGCAGCGATTCCGGCACGGGCGGGATATCGGGATAGGTCACCACCGCGATCGTCGAGGTCAGCTCGCTCGGCACGGTCGCGGTCCATTCCCGCCACGCCGCCAGCGCCGAATCGACGAGCGGCGCGTCGAAAACCAACTGACCACCGTAGATTTCGGCGACGGGGACGAGGTCGAGTTCGAGCCCGGTCACCACACCGAAGTTCCCACCCGAGCCCAGTACCGCCCCGAACAATTCGTCGTCCGGGCCGAGCGAGCGCACCCGGCCGTCGGCGGTCACGAGCTCGATGCGCCGGACATGATCAGCGGCATAGCCGAATTCACGCGCCAGCAGTCCGAGCCCGCCGCCGAGCACATACCCGACGACGCCCACCGACGGTGACGACCCGTTCAAAGGCGCCAGCCCGTGTCGAGCGGCCGCCTCGACCAAAGCACCCGCGCGCACCCCGGCACCGACGCGGGCGGTCCGAGCCTGCGGGTCGATGGTGATGTTGTCCATGCGTCCGGTCGTGATGAGCACCCCACCGTCGACAGCGACCGACAAACCGTGTCCGGTCGCCTGCACAGCGACCGACAGCGCGTGCCGTGCGGCGAACTCCACCGCGGCACGCACGTCCTGGCTGTGCAGGGCGCCGACCACGAACGCCGGACGGTGCGTGTAGGCGGTTTGGAAGCCGGCGACCTCCTCGGCGTACCCGGGGTCGTCCGGCGTGAATACGGGACCAGCGAACTTCGTTGCGATATCGGTCATGTCTTCGACTCTGCGCCGACCGGAAGAATAAGTACAAGAGATAGATCTTCTCCTACCTATAATTGATAGTTATGGAACTGCGGCAGCTGCGCTACTTCGTGACGGTCGTCGACGAAGGCGGGTTCACCAGGGCCGCCGAGCGGCTGCACTTGTCCCAGCCCGGCCTCAGCACTCAGATCCGGCAACTCGAACGCGAACTCGGACAGCGCCTGCTCGACCGCGGCGCTCGCACCGTGGCGCTGACCGACGTCGGGGCCGCCGTGCTCGAGCACGCGCGTGCCGCCCTGGCCGCCGCCGATCGAATCGGGGATACCGTCGGGGAGTTCACGGGCTTGCTGCGCGGGCAGGTTCGGGTCGGCATGATCTCCGGGGCGGCGTCGGAGGTCTTCGACGTGGCCGGGGTGCTCGCCGATTTCCACCACGACCATCCGCAGGTCGGGATCAGCCTCACCGAGGACACCGCCGAACGGATGCTCGCCGCCGTCGAGCACGGCGAGCTCGATATCGCACTGACCGGATTGACCGGCGCCCCCACAGATTCCAGCATCGGCCTGCACGTGATCCTGCACACCGCACTCGTCGCCGCCGTCGCTCGCGACGCACCCGTCGACCCCGCCGAATCGGCTGGCGCTATCGCCTTGCAGGACCTCGCCGATCGCCGCCTCATCTGCCTGACCCGGGGCACCGGCCTGCGCGGGGTCTTCGAACGTTCCTGTGCCGCAGCCGGTTTCACGCCGGACATCGCCTTCGAGGCCGCCGCTCCCCCGCTACTGCTCGAACTCGCTGCGCGCGGACTGGGAACCGCCATCGTCCCCGCCCTCACCCCCGCCGAAGCAGACGCCTTCGGCGTGCGAACCCTCGACATCGTCGAGCCCACCATCCACGGCCGACTGGCCCTGGCCTGGCGCACCGATCCCCCGCCCGGCCCGGCGGCGAAGGTGCTGCTCGGGCAGTTGCGCATCGCCTTCGGTGGTCACGCCTGAGCCGTCGCCCGGGAGGCGCGGCCGGTCAGGACGTGGATTTCAGACGGGCGATTTCGGCTTCGAGCTCGGCGTTGCGGTGTCGGAGGCGGTCGATTTCGGCTTCGAGTGGAGCGCGGCCGGCGCGGGCGTAGTGCTGGATCCACTCGGTGCGGTAACGGGGAGTGATGTTCTTGGTGCAGTTGCGGTCGAACGCTTCGATCCGCACCACGAACGCCCGGTCCGAGCGCACGTCGATCGGGCCCGCCGAGGTGGTCAGGAGTCGGTCGAGGAGCTCGGGATCGTCGGCGCGTTCGACGACTTCGGCCCGGCCGAAGATCTTGACCCTGGTGCGGGTCGGGTAATCGATGAAGAACAGCGCGACCCGATCGTCTGTGTCGAGGTTGCCCAGTGTGACGAACTGGTTGTTACCCGAGTATTCGGCCCACGCGATGGTCGCGGCGTCGAGTACGTGCACGAAACCCGTTGGACCGCCGCGATGTTGGATGTAGGGCCAGCCGGAGCCGGTGACGGTCGCGAGGTAGAACGCGTCGGCCGCCCGGATCAGGCCCGCCACTTGCGGCTCCAGTTCTTCGGGTTCGCCGATGTCGGCGCCGTCGGCCATCCGCCTGCCGTGGACGGTGAAACCACCACCACTGTGCTGGCGGCGCGCGGTGGCCGCGGAGAAGGCGATGGCTCCGTATCGGGTCGGCTTGTTCACCCCACCCACGGTACGACTCGTGATTCGTCAAGGATCGGTCCGCCGTGCCGCTGATGTCGGCGCGGGCGTCAGCGCTACGCTTTGGCTAACCGATGAAGGAGAGCTCGACCAGGACGAGGAAGGGCGTGCGTGGTGGAGTCGACTACTGCTGCGAAACTGCAAGAGCTGCGGGACAATCTGACGGCGGCGCGGGAACCCGCGGGGGATGCGGGAATCGCCAAGCGTGCGGCGAAAGGAATACCCGGCCCACGCGAACGCATCGAAATACTTCTCGACCAGGGCAGTTTCACCGAAATCGGCGCGCTGGTGAAACAGCCGGGCGCGGCCGACGGTCTCTACGGTGACGGCGTCGTCACCGGACACGGCAGGATCGACGGGCGACCGGTGGTGGTGATCGCCCACGACCAGACCGTGTTCGGCGGATCGGTGGGTGAGATGTTCGGGCGCAAGGTCGCGATGGCGATGGATCTGGCGGCCGATATCGCCTGCCCGTTCGTGGCGATCAACGACTCCGGCGGTGCGCGGGTACAGGACGCGGTCACCTCGCTGGCCTGGTACGCGGAGATGAGCAGGCGCCAGACCCGGCTATCCGGGGTGGTGCCGCAGGTGTCGGTGATGCTGGGAAAATGTGCTGCGGGCGCGGTGTATTCGCCGATCAATACCGATGTGCTGATCGCGACCGAGTCGGCGTACATGTTCGTCACCGGTCCCGACGTCATTCGCGAGACCACCGGCGAGGAAGTGACCCTCGACGAGCTCGGCGGCGCGTTCAACCAGGCGCACAACGGCAATATCCACCATGTGGCGGTGGACGAGAAGTCCGCATTCGAGTGGGCGCGTACCTATTTGAGCTTCATGCCGTCTAATTGCTACGAGCGTGCGCCGCTGGTGAATCCCGGTCTGGAACCGGAGATCACCGACTCCGATCGCGAACTCGACGCGCTGATACCGGATTCCGATCGCAGGGGCTACGACATGTACGAGGTGCTGCTCCGGATCTTCGACGACGGGGAGTTCCACGAGATCGGCGACGGCGCCGCCCGCAACCTGATCACCGGATTCGCGCGGGTCGACGGGCGCAGCGTGGGTGTCGTCGCCAATCAGCCGCTGGTGGCCAGCGGCGCGATCGATGCGCGCGGGTCGGACAAGGCCGCGCACTTCATCCGCCTCTGCGACGCGTTCGACATTCCGCTGGTGTTCGTCGTCGACACTCCGGGCGTGCTGCCCGGGGTCGAGGAGGAGAAGATCGGCGTCATCAAACGTGGCGGCCGGTTCTTCTACGCGGTGGTCGAGGCGACCGTTCCGATCGTCACCGTCGTGGTCCGCAAGGCCTACGGCGGCGGCTACGCGGTGATGGGGTGCAAGCAACTCGGTGGCGACATCAACCTCGCGTGGCCCACCGCGCGGATCGCCGTGATGGGCGCCGAAGCCGCCGTGGGCCTGACCCAGCGCAAACAGCTCGCCGCCGTTCCCGAGGCCGACCGGCCCGCTGTGCGTCAGCAGATGGTCGACTTCTACAACGCCGCCGTCGCCACCCCGTGGATCGCCGCCGAACGCGGCTATATCGACGCGGTCATCGAGCCCTCGAGCACCCGCCTGGAAATCCGTAAAGCGTTGCGCCTGCTCGGTGACAAGCACATCGAGCAGGCGCCCCGCAAACATCGCCTGATGCCGTTGTAGCGGCCCGTCACTGTCAACCGACGCCGTAGGCCAGGCTCACGGCGGCTAAGCCCCGACCGGATCTGCCTGTGCCACAGCAGAGCTCCCGACCTGCGAGCGCCGTACGACCTCACGGACGAGCAGATAGATCGGGAAAGCGATGGGCGACAACAGGATTGTGCCGACCAGCAGCGGGCCCATGAGCAGCGGATGGACGTTGCGCTCGCGGCTGTCGAGGTAGATCCAGCGTCCGAGGAACAGATCCCACGCGATGATCTGCGCCCACAGTGCGGTGAGCACAGCGGGGTCGGCAGCGGCCTCGGTGATGGCGGTCAAGGACGGCGATGTCACCAGCGACCACATCGCGCCCAATACCGGCACCGCGACGATCGCCCACACCACCAAGGGCACCAGCACGATCCACAGTGAGGAGATGATCGTGCGGGTCCAGCGCCAGGTCGGGGCGAAGATCATCAACGCCCAGAACGGCACTGTGACGAAGAATGACAGGTCGAACAGCGTGCTCATGCGGTGGCTACCTTTCGATTGCCGGCCGCGCTCGCGACCGAGATCATTACTCCGACAACAACTCCGGTGACGATCGCAGCCGCAACGGTGAGCGTGGCCCGATCGGGGTGGATCAACGGCTGCCCACGCAGCGCCTGCCAGGTGACCAGCGCGAGCACCGCCGCGTAACCCGCCGACGCGGTGATGATCAAGCCGAGCCGGACACGCACCGATCGCAGCAGCGGAATCCGTGGCGCCAACACAACCAGCAGTGCCGCGAGCAACGGCAGCGCCTGGAGGGCGTGCATGCCGAAGAAGTGCGGAATGCGCAGGTCGCCGTTGGTCGTGCTCCACCCGGTCAGCGGCATGCCGGGCGTACCGTCGGGCGCTCCCACCGTGTGCGCGCCCGCGATTCCCTCGACGCCGGATTCCTGTTGCGGCATCAGATTTCCCAGCGCCAACCCGACCAAGGTGATCGCGATGCCGAGACGAATCGACCAGGTGATCGAGGCGTCACCGAGGCGTGCGCGCATCAGTCCGATCCCGATCACCAGGGTTGCCAGGAACAGGATCAGGATGGTGGATCCCATGATCACCCAGAGGGTGCCGTCCAGGGCGGTGGTCGTGTTGTAGTGGCTGCGAGTCCCGCGGATCACCTGTCCGAAGATGATCGCCTGTTCGATCACCCCGGCGATCACGATCACCGTGGCCATCCCCGAGGCGAGCCGAGAAGGCTTGGGCCGCAACGACATCAACCACGCCAGCGCCACGCCGTAGAAAACGAACGAGATCGCGAACTTGGTCGGCTTGAACCAGGCGGTCGACCCGGCGATCATCCGGTCGTCGACCAGCATCCCGATCAGGCCGACCACGACGAGCGCGGCGTTGACGGCAGCGAAATACATCAGTGGTCGATGCAGAGGAGCTTGGGGGCGGGGCAGCGAGGGAACGGTCAGGACTGACATTGAAATCTCCCAGAGATAGATAGCTATACTATCCGTTATGGATAGCTAGACTATCCGCTATGGGTGACGTAGGCAAGGGGTAGGAACACAACGGAGGTAAGAGTGCGAATCTCGGAGTTGAGTGAACGCAGCGGCATCGCGGTGGCCACCATCAAGTACTACCTGCGTGAGGGACTACTGCCCGCGGGTGAACGCAGCAGCCCCAACCAGGCCAGCTACGGCGAAGACCACCTGCGCCGACTGCGCCTGATCCGCGCGCTGATCGAGGTGGGCGGGATACCGGTCGCCACCGTCTCCGATGTCCTCGCCGCGATCGACTCCCCCGAGATGCCCCTGTTCCATGTGCTCGGGGTGACGCAGGACAGTCTGTCCACACCCGTGCCCGCCGCCCACGATGCCGAATGGGACCGTGCGTACGAGGCCGTGCGCACGGAGATGGACCGGCGCGGCTGGGACATGAAACCCAGCCCACAGGCCATCGACACCCTTACCGGCGTGATCGTTCGACTCGCCCAACTCGGCTACCGGGACTGGGCTACCACCACCCTGCCCACCTATTTCGACAGCACCCGCGCGGTCGCGGAGAACGACGTGGCGTCGGCCCTGTCCGCGGGCGGACGCGACGACATCATCGACGCGGTCGTCGTACTCACCGTCCTCGGCGACACCGCACTGGCCGCCATCCGCCGCATCGCCCAGGCCCAGGTCTCGTTGGAACGCCTGAAGAACCAGGAAACCCCCTGAGAAAACCTCAGGGGGTCAACTGATCTCGCAAGAACACAGTCCGGCCGAAATACGCGGGAAGGGCGGGACAGTCAGAGCAGACGTGACAGGAAAGCCTTGGTCCGCTCCTGTTGTGGGTTGGCCAGCAGTTCACGCGGCGGACCCGACTCCACCACCACACCGGCATCCATGAACACCAGTTCGTCGGCGACCTCGCGGGCGAAGCCCATCTCGTGGGTCACCACCAGCATGGTCATGCCCGAATCGGCCAGCTCCCGCATCACCGCGAGCACCTCACCGACCAGCTCGGGGTCCAGCGCCGAGGTCGGCTCGTCGAACAGCATCAGCTTGGGATCCATCGCCAGCGCTCGCGCGATGGCGACGCGCTGCTGCTGACCGCCGGACAACTGCGCGGGGTAGGCATTGCGCTTGGCCGAGAGCCCGACTCGCTCGAGCAGGTCCTCGGCCCTGGCGATCGCCTCGGACTTGCGGATCCCGCGCACCTGGATGGGCGCTTCGATCACGTTCTCCAACGCCGTACGGTGCGGGAACAGGTTGAAATGCTGGAACACCATGCCGATATCGCGACGCTGCACCGCGGCATCGCGCTCGTGCATCTCGTAGAGCTTGCCGTTCTTCTCCCGGTAGCCCACGAGATCGCCGTCGACATAGAGCCTGCCCGCGTTCACCTGCTCGAGGTGATTGATACACCGCAGGAACGTCGACTTGCCCGAGCCGGACGGCCCGACCAGGGTGAGCACCTTGCCGCGCTGCACCTCGAGCGAGATGCCCTTGAGCACCTGCAGCGCGCCGAAGTTCTTGCACACCCGGTCGGCCAGCACCATCGGCGGGACTGCCACTTGTGGTTCGGTCATTTCGCCTTCACCGCCGCCTGCGCCGTGGCCAGTTCCTGGAGCTGCTTGGCCGTCAGCTGCCGGGTGGCACCGCGCGAGTAATAGCGCTCCAAGTAGTACTGGCCGACCATGAGGACGCTGGTGATCGCGAGGTACCAGGTGGCACAGACGAGCAGCAGCGGGATCGGCTGGAAGTTCACGCCGTAGATGTCACGGGCGCGGCCGAACAGGTCGGTGCTCAAGGGAATCGCGGTGACCAGCGAGGTCGTCTTGAGCATGCCGATCAGCTCGTTGCCGGTGGGCGGGATGATCACCCGCATGGCCTGCGGCAGCACCGTGCGGCGCATGGTCTGCGTCCACGACATACCCAGCGCCACCGACGCTTCGCGCTGACCCTCGCCGACGGAGTTGATGCCCGCGCGCACGATCTCGGCCATGTACGCGGCCTCGTTGAGACCGAGGCCGATCACCGCGAACAGGAACGCGGCCTGCAGGTTCTGCACGTCGAGGTGAAAGAACTGCGGACCGAACGGCACGCCGAGGTCGATCTGCTTGTACAGCGAGGGAACCAGACCCCAGAACACCAACTGCACGAACACCGGAGTGCCACGGAAGATCCACAGGTAGATCCACGCGGCCGTGCGCAGCACCGGGTTCGGCGACAGGCGCATCACCGCCAGCACCGTACCCAGACCCACCGCGATCGCCATCGCGAGCACGGTGAGTTCCAGGGTGACGATCGCACCCTGGGTGATGCGGGTGTCGAACAGATATTTGCCGTAGGTATCCCACCGGTAGGCGGGATTGGTAGCAGCACCGTAGACGAACAATCCCACCAGGATCAGGATGATTGCCGCCGCGATCCAGCGGCCCGGCCTGCGCAGCGGGACCGCTTTGATCGGTTCGGGTTCGGTGCCCGGTCCGGGCACCTCCACCGTGTCTTTCTCGTCGGTCACGTCAGCTCACTGCACCGTTGATCACCGAGGTCTTGATCTGACCGTCCTGCACACCCCAGTTGGTGGTGATCTCGCCGTACTTGCCGTTGTCGATCAGGTGCTGCAGCGCCTTCTGCAACGACACCGCCAGCGGCGAGGTCTTCTGCACGGCCCAGCCGTAGGGCGCGGAGTCGAACAGCGGGCCCGCCGACTCGATCTTGCCTTCGCTCTGCTTGATCGCGTACGCGGTCACCGGGGAATCGGCCGACATCGCGTCGACCTGGCCGAGCATCAATGCGTTGGTCGCGGCGCTCTGCTCGTCGAATGCCTTCATATCGATAGCGGGCTTACCCTCGGCGACGCACTTGGCGCTCTTGGCGGGAATCTCGTCGGTGTGCTCGACCGTAGTGGCCTGTACGGCGACTTTCAGGCCGCACGCATTGTTCGGATCGATCGTTTTACCGGTTTGCTGGGCCCACTGGATCCCCGCGGAGAAATAGGTCGTGAAATCGACCTGCTGCTCCCGTTCGCGCGAATCGGTGATCGAGGACATACCCACGTCGTAGGTCCCTGCCTGAATGGCGGGAATGATCTTCTCGAACGAGGATTCGACATAGTCGACCTTCAGTCCGAGGGTGCTCGCGACGGCATCGAGGAGGTCCACATCGAAGCCGACGATCTTGCCGCTCGCGTCCTTGTACTCGTTCGGCTGGTACGGCACGTTCACGCCGACGACCAACTTGCCTGCCTGCTTCACTTTGTCGGGGACCGCCGCGGCGAGCGCGTCGACCTTCTCCACCGACACCTTGTCCACCGAGGCGCCGTCGCCCTCGGTGTTCTCGGCGCAGCCGGTCAACAACAAGGCACCGCCGGCGACGGTACACAGCAGCCGCACGGCGCCACGGCCGAGGACAGTTCGAACAGACAAAGGAGCCTCCACATTTCACGTCGACGCCGGCCACGTGTCAGCGCCTGTTTGGCAATGTATGCGAACCGGACACAGCGTGGTGCGACAGTAACCGAAGATTAATCAGCCGATGTGAAAGGGGTCCCTTCACCTCCGGTGCACACGGGCACTGACCTGTTCGGTGAATTCGCTGGTGGAAGCCAGTCCGCCGAGATCCGCGGTCGCGATTCCGGCCGCGAACGTCGCCGCCACGGCGCGGGTAATCCGGTCGGCGGCATCATGGAGAAAACGATTGTCGTCCCGAACTGCCAACCAGCGCAACAGCATTGCCGCCGACAATTGCAGCGCGGCGGGATTGGCTCGATTATGTCCGGCCAGACCCGGCGCCGCGCCGTGCACGGCCTGTGCCATCGCGCGCGTGTCGGAGCAGTTGAGCGAGGCCGCCATGCCGAGGGAACCGCTGAGCTCACCGGCCAGGTCCGAGAGGATGTCGCCGAACAGGTTCTCGGTGACGATCACGTCGTACTCGGCGGGTGAGCGCACCAGGTGCGCCGCCATCGCGTCGACGTGTTCGTCGTCGACGGTCACCTCCGGATACTGCTCGGCCACCGCGTAGCAGACGTCACGGAACAGGCCGGTCGTCATCGGCAGCACATTGGCCTTGTGCACCACGGTGACCCGCTTGCGCCGACCCTGCGCCAGGCGCAGCGCCTGATGCGCGATCCGCTCGCACGCCTGGCGCGTGATCACCGCGACCGCCATCGCCACGTCCTCGGTGGGACGGAACTCCCCCGAGCCGGCGAACATGTTGCGATCGGCGTAGAAGCCCTCGCTGTTCTCCCGAACGATCACCAGATCGATATCGGGCGCCATCGCGCGCACCCCGGTGAACGCGACGGCGGGGCGGATGTTCGCGTAGAGCTCGAGGCGTTTGCGGATGACGCCGCCCGGTGCCACCCGCATGTCCGACGGGTAGGAGGCGTTGTCGTGGGGGCCGAGGATCCAGGCGTCGAGATCCTCGAGGGCTGCCAGCGTCTGTTCCGGCAGCGGGTTGCCGTAGGCGGCGATCGCGTCGTGCCCGATCACCAGCGGAACCCACTGCACCGGGGCGAGCCCGGCCGCGCCGATCGCCTCGTCGACGACCGCACGGGTCGCGGCCACCACCTCGGGGCCGATTCCGTCGCCGTCGATCACTCCGAGTCGCAGGCTCGCCTTCGTCGCGTTCACTCCGCTATCTTCGCGCGGACCCGCCCAGCGGTGACCACGCGGGCGGTACTGACACGCGGCCGGGACCGAATTTCTGGCCGCTGTAGTGCGGATTCGCTGCCCGACCGGGCCGTGACGGCCGGAGCGTCGCGCGATCGGGGGAAGATAGTAGGACGCCGCGGCGTTACAGCCGAGGACACCGACAAGGAGAGGACGTCATGGCCACCCAGACGCTGACCCAGCAGAACTTCGACGAAGTCATCACCGGAAACGACGTGGTCCTCGTCGATTTCTGGGCTTCCTGGTGCGGTCCGTGCCGCAGTTTCGCGCCGACCTACGAGACCTCGTCGGAAAAGCACACCGACGTCGTCTACGGCAAGGTCGATACCGAGGCCGAGCAGGGACTCGCCGCTGCCGCCAACATCCAGTCGATCCCGACCATCATGGCCTTCCGCGAGGGCGTGCTCGTCTTCGCCCAGCCCGGCGCGCTGCCGCCTGCCGCGCTCGAGGATCTGGTGACCCAGATCAAGGACCTGGACATGGACGAGGTCCGCAAGCAGATCGCCGAGCAGCAGGAGTCCACTCCCGCCGAGTAGTTCGGCGCCGCGTACTTCGGACGCAACGCACAGGGCCCGTTCACCTTTCGCGGTGAACGGGCCCTTGTGTGTTCGTGTGGTGTCAGCCCGCGAGCAGGTTGACGCCGGCGATCATGGCGCGCACGGTCGATTCCGCGCTGTCGGCGGCTGTCGCCACCGCCCAGCCACGCCTGCCGTTGATCTCGCAGTGCATGAACGTGGCGATGCCGTCGGTGGTCGGGCGCTGGTGGAAGCGCAGGATCTCGAGGGGGTAGCCCTCGTCGTAGAGCGCGGAGGTCATCGCGGCAACGGGGCTGCCGGTGGCGATGACGGTGCGAAGGTGGTCGGCGAATTCCAGGGTGGCGGTGAAATCCGTTCCGGAACAAGACCATTCGCGAAGCGCGATGGATCCGTCGGCGCGGGTGTACCGGTCGAGGAAGGCGGCGGGGTCGAGGTCGGTGAGCTCGGCGCGCAGGCCCTTGGGGGCGGCGTCGAACAGGGCATGGTCCAGTGTCAGCGTCATTGCAGGTGAGGTCTTCCCGAAGATGTCTTCGTTGGCAGGGTGGGACCAGCAGAACGATGAAAAGCAGCCCGCAGCGTAGGGGCTGGTCCGAATCAGACCCCGCTACGGCGGATTACTACGAGAAGAATTCGCCGTGAAGCTACCTGCGCGGTCTGCGCAGCAGCGACCGCGAGGTCGCGGTCAGCGACTAGCAGCGCGGCACAGCGGGCGGGATTCGGCACGCAGTCGAGAATAGGGCGATCGCCTCGAAACCGCAACCTGGTTCACCGCCCGGAGTGTCTACTGGTGAGTACCATCACCGCAGCTCAGGATCGGTAACATCGCCCCCGGTGACAGCGATGGGTACCGTATCGGGTATGGGTCTGCTCATGGCGATGACGATTCCCGGGCTCGCGTGTCTGCTGGTCCTGTTGGCGTTCGTCGAGGTGGCGATCAACCGGGTCACCGGGACACGTTTTCTGCCGTGGACGCGCAAGCGTGGAGGCACGGTCGCGTCGGCTACCGGATTCGAACATCTCACCGCGATGTTCCAGGGGTCCAAGCACCACGAGTTCGAGCAGCGCCAGAGCACGCTCATGCACCGGGAGAACCCGTCGGAGGGTGCGCCGCCGCGAGATCGGGTGGATCTGACCGGCGGGTCGGCATCGCTGGTGGCCCGCGAGCGCTGAAGCCGTTCGCAGCGCGGTATCGCGGGCGAAAGCCTCAGCGCGCCCTAGATTTTCGACGACATCGCCGCCGCTGCTCGATCAGCGCCCCGGCAGGGGGTCGACCGAGGCGAGAGCCCGCGCCGAACCGTTGACATCGACCTGCACGCGCAGGCTGTCGGGCTGCGAGCTCGTCCGCAATACCACCTTGTCGCCCATCATCACCGGGCCGACGTGTTCGACGATCGCCCGATACGGCAACCGGTGGCTGCCCGGGTGCGCCGCGAGCGCCTCCTCGACCGCTTCCCAGTAGACGGCGTTGTTGACGTGGCCGAGCCGGTCGACATCGGTGACGCGCAGCGGGAACGGCACCGACTCCACGTGCGGGTCGTCGAGTTCGGTGAGGGCCGCTTTCCAGCGGAGGCGGTGCTCGGTGGTGCTGGCCAGCATCGGCGCCATGAACGCCTCGCTCATCCGGGCGGGCCGGCCGGCCACCGGGTCGATGTGGATCAGGAAGGCCGCGGCCTCGATATGTCCGCCCTTCTCTCCGCGCAGCTGAATTCGCATGTCGCACCAGCGATTCGAGAGCGCGTCGGCCCAGCGACGTAGCTGGACGCGGTCGCCGAACACGATCGGCTCGTACACGTCGATCACAGTGCGTCGCACGATCCACGCCTGATGGGTGTGGCCGTCCTCGACGGCATCGAGGTGATCGAACCCGATGTCCTGCAGATACCGCGCCACCGCGTCGAGCCGCAACCGGTCGTCGCCGTCGGTATCACCCAGCCGCACCGGCCACGACATCGCGAAGGCCTGCTCGATATCGGGGCAGTCGGGCAGCGGGGTCGCGATGACGTCAGCAGTCATAGGGCCGATGCTGCCATAGTTCGCCACGCCCGCCCCGATCCGACGAACCCGGGCGTGCACCGGCCGGTCGCCGGGAACACTCCGGTCGGCGCGCGGTCGGTCCGGGCCCGTCACCCCGCACGCATGGCGAGCGTCTCAGCGATGCCTCGACCGAAGATAGTGAACCGCAGAACTTTTCGTCCGTAAGGTCGGTTCGAAGCCCCCGGACAGGACGGACGCGATGCTGATCGATTTCACACCGGACCAAGCGCTCTACCCCTTCGAGTCCCGCTGGTTCGATTCCTCGGCCGGCCGGGTGCACTACATCGACGAGGGCTCCGGGATCCCCCTCCTGTTCTGCCACGGCAGCCCCACGTGGAGCTTTCTCTATCGCAAGATCATCATGCGATTGGGTGACCGGTTTCGTTGCGTAGCAGTCGATTACCCGGGCTTCGGCCTGTCCGAGCGGCCGCCGGGCTACGGCTACACCATCGCCGAGCACTCGGCTGTCGTCGGCGAGCTCGTCGACCATCTCGGACTCGACCGGTTCGTGATCATGGGCCAGGACTGGGGCGGGCCGATCGGTGCCGCGGTGGGCGCCGACCGCGCCGACCGGGTTCGCGGGCTGGTGCTCGGCAACACCCTGTTGTGGCCGACGGAAACGTGGCCGCAGAAGGCGTTCAGCCGGGTCATGGGCAGCGCGCCGATGCAGCGGCGGATCTTGCGTGACAACCTGCTCGTCGAGCGTTTTCTGCTCCGTGAGCTGCGGAACACGATCAGCGACGCCGAGGCCGATCACTATCGCGCGGTGCAGCCCTCACCAGAAGCCAGGCACGGCATCGCCGCGATGCCCGGACAGATCCTGGCTGCCCGCCCCTTTCTCGAGCAGCTGGCCACCGACGTGCCCGCTCGACTCGCGGCCACCCCGACACTGCTGATCTGGGGCATGAAGGACATGGCTTTCCGGCCTGCGTCGTTCCTGCCACGGATGCGCGGCACGTTCACCGATCACCAGGTCGTCGAGTTGCCCGACGCCGGACACTTCGTCCCCGAACACGAGCCCGGCACGATCGCCGAAGCTATCGTCCAGCGTTTTCGCTGGCACCGCCTGGACGGTGCGCCGGTTCCGGTCGTCGAGTCCGAGCGAATCTCTGGCTAATAAAGTGTGACCAGATTGTGAATCTCCCGCGCGTCGCCGCCGGGAACGGGCGATCGCACTGTAGCGTCGCCGCCGCTAGGCCAATTGTTACTGCGTGAAAGGAATTGTTCGACATGGCATTCGAAGTCACTGGGGCTATCGGCGATCACTACAACGAAGCCGGTGGCGCGTCCAGCCCGCTGGGTGAGCCGACCTCGGCAGAGCAGGACGCCCCCAACGGTGGCAAGTTCCAGGAATTCACCGGCGGAGTCATCTACTTCAAGCTCCCGACCGGAGCCAAGACCGTGTACGGCGCCATCCGACTGGCATGGGAAGCCGAAGGCGGCGCGGGCGGCCGACTGGGCTACCCGACCACCGACGAGCAGGACATCGACGGCGGCAAGATCAGCCAGTTCGAGAACGGCTCGATCAGCTACTCGATCGCCGACGATGCGGTGACGGTCAACGCGTAATCAGCGTTGCCTGACGATGGGCACCTACCCGCACGGGTAGGTGCCCATCGTGGCGTCTGGGCCGTCTCAGTGCGCGGCCGCATCCCAGCTGCGTCCGGTGCCGACGGAGACGGTGAGCGGCACCGAGAGGTCGATCGCGGCTGACATCTGTTCGCGCGCAAGGGCTTCGAGCGCTTCACGTTCGCCCTCGACCACCTCGAAGACGAGTTCGTCGTGGATCTGCAGGAGCATGCGCGAGCGCAGTCCGGCGTCGTGGATCGCGTTCTGCACGTTGATCATCGCGACCTTGATGATGTCGGCCGCGGTGCCCTGGATGGGGGCGTTGAGCGCCATGCGTTCGGCGGATTCGCGGCGCTGGCGGTTGCTGGAGTCCAGGTCGGGCAGGTAGCGGCGGCGACCGAACAGGGTTTGGGTGTAGCCGACCTTGCGGGCCTGGTCGACGACGTCGGACAGGTAGTCGCGGATGCCGCCGAAGCGATCGAAGTAGACGTCCATCTGCTCCTTGGCCTCGGTCGTGCTGATCTTCAGCTGGGCGCTCAGGCCATAGGAACTGAGACCGTAGGCGAGGCCGTAGGACATGGCCTTGATCCGGCGGCGCAGCTCGGGGCTCACCTGCGCGATCGGGATGTCGAAGGCCTTCGACGCGACAAAGGTGTGCAGGTCCTCGCCGGAATTGAACGCCTCGATCAGACCGGCGTCGCCGGACAGGTGCGCCATGATGCGCATCTCGATCTGGCTGTAGTCGGCGGTCATGAGCTCGGCGAAGCCGGGACCGACCACGAACGTGTCGCGGATCTGGCGGCCGGTGTCGGTGCGGATCGGGATGTTCTGCAGGTTCGGCTCGGTCGAGGACAGGCGACCGGTCGCGGCGATGGTCTGGTTGAACGTGGTGTGCACGCGGCCGTCGTCGGACACCGACTTGAGCAGGCCGTCGACGGTCACCTTGAGCCGGGTCGCGTCGCGGTGGGCGAGCAGGTGTTCCAGGAACGCGTGGCCGGTCTTCTCGAACAGCGATTCCAGCGCGTCGGCGTCGGTGGTGTAGCCGGTCTTGGTGCGCTTGGTCTTGGGCATGTCGAGCTCGTCGAACAGCACCACCTGCAGCTGCTTGGGCGAGCCGAGGTTGATCTGCTTGCCGATCACGTCGTAGGCGGAGTTCGCCGCCTCGGTGACGCGGTCGGCGAACTGCTGCTGGAGGTTTTCGAGCTGGGCGACGTCGACCGCGATGCCCGCTTCCTCGAGCTGACCGAGCACCCCGAGCAGCGGCAGCTCCATCTCCGTGAGCAGCGGGGTCGACTCGATCGCCTCGAGTTCGGTATCGAGGGCCACGGCCAGGTCGGCGACCGCGCGGGCGCGCAGCATCTCCTCGCGCGCGATATCGGCGGCGACGGTGTCCTCGTCGTCGAGCAGGGAGAGCTGGCCGGTGTCGCCGGTCTCGACGCGCAGTTCGCGCTTGAGGTAGCGCAAGGACAGATCGTCGAGATTGAAGCTGCGCTGGCCGGGGCGCACCAGGTAGGCCGACAGGGCGGTGTCGGTGGCGAGACCGCCAAGGGTGAAGCCGCGCCCGCGCAAGGCGTGACCGGCGGACTTGGCCTCGTGCAGGGCCTTGAGCACCTCGGGGTCTGCCAGCCACGTCGCCAGGGCCGTCTCGTCCTCGGGGGTGAGCACGGTCAGATCGATGTAGCCGCCCTCGCCGTCGGCCGCGGCGATGGCCAGGGCCCGCGCGTCACCGTGCACCGGGGTGCCGGTTCCGACGATCGAGAGGCCGTGGCGCACACCGGCTTTCGCATGCTCGGCCAGCCAGTCGGCGACCGCGCCCTGATCGAGGGCGCCACCGCTGATCTCGAAACCCGATTCGGCTTCCGGCTCGGGGGAACCGAGGGTGTCGAAGAGCCGGTCGCGCAGGACCCGGAACTCGAGGTCGTCGAAGAGCTGGTGGATCTTGTCGCGGTCCCACGGCGCCTTGGCCAGCTGATCGGGGCTGTAGGGCAGCGGTACCTCGCGCACCATCTCGGTGAGCTGGCGGTTGAGCACCACGCTGGACAGGTTCGCGCGCAGCGACTCGCCGACCTTGCCCTTCACCTGATCGACCCGGTCGACCAGGGTGGCGAGGTCACCGTATTCGCGGATCCACTTGGCGGCGGTCTTCTCCCCCACCCCGGGAATGCCGGGCAGATTGTCGCTCGGGTCGCCACGCAGGGCCGCGTAGTCGGGATACTGGGCGGGCGTGAGTCCGTACTTGGTCTCCACCTCGGCCGGGGTGAAGCGGGTGAGATCCGAGACGCCCTTCTTCGGGTAGAGCACGGTGACGTCGTCGTTGACCAGCTGGATCGCGTCGCGGTCGCCGGTGACGATGAGAACCCGGTAGCCCTGGGTCATCGCCTGGGTGGTGAGGGTGGCGATCACATCGTCGGCCTCGTAGCCGTCGATGGCCATCACCGGAATGCCCATCGCGCCGAGCACGTCCTTGGTGAGTTCGACCTGCCCACGGAACTCGTCGGGGGTGGCGCTGCGATTGGCCTTGTACTCGGGGTACGCCTCGGTGCGGAAAGTCTTGCGCGACACGTCGAACGCCGCGGCGACATGGCTCGGCTTCTCGTCGCGCAGCAGATTGATCAGCATCGAGGTGAATCCGTACACCGCGTTGGTGGTCTGACCCGTCACGGTCTTGAAGTTCTCCGCCGGTAGCGCGAAGAACGCGCGATAGGCGATCGAATGCCCGTCCAGGAGCAGCAGCGTAGGCCGCTCGCCATCGGGGGCAGTGGTCGTTGTCGATGCCTGCGCAGTCGTCGGTGAACTCACGCGCATGAGTCTAGGCACCCCCACCGACAGAACCGGCCCCGCATCGCCCGAGAGAGATGCGGGGCCGGACACTCGACGGATCCCGGGTCAGTCGACGCCGAGGTAGGCCGACTTCACCGCGGAGTCGGTCAACAACGCCGCACCAGGGCCGGACTTGGTGACCTCACCGGTTTCCAGGATGTAGGCGCGATCGCTGCGGGTCAGAGCCTGTTGGGCGTTCTGCTCCACGAGCAACACGGTGGTGCCCTGGCGGTTGATCTCGCTGATGATCCGGAAGATCTGCTGGATCACCATGGGAGCCAGACCCATCGAGGGCTCGTCGAGCAGCAGCAGCTTGGGCCGGGCCATGAGGGCGCGCCCGATCGCGAGCATCTGCTGTTCGCCGCCCGACATCGTGCCGCCGACCTGCTTGCGACGTTCGGCCAGGCGGGGAAACAGCTCGAAGACCCAGTCGAGGGTCTGCTGGTACTCGGCCTTCTTCTCGAAAGGTCTGCCGTAGCAGCCCATGTCGAGATTCTCCGCGACGGTCATGCCGGGGAACACCCCGCGACCTTCGGGGGCCTGGATCAGACCCTCGACCACCCGATCGTGGGCCTTCATCGTGGTGATGTCTCTGCCCTGGAACAGGATCCGACCCGAGGTGAGCGGCAGCAGACCGGACAGCGCCCGCATGGTGGTGGTCTTGCCCGCGCCGTTGGCGCCGAGCAGGGTCACCAGTTCGCCCGGGGCGACCGAGAGCGAAATGCCGTGCAGCGCTTCGATCCGGCCGTAGTTCACGACCATGTCCTGCACCTCGAGCAGCGGCGCCGCCGACTCGACAGCGGCTTGCGGCTCGTCCTCGCGCTCGGACACCGCCACGGTGTCCGCAACCGTCGGAGAGGTCACACCCTCCGCCGCGGCCGCCACCGAGCCCTCGCGCACCTCTTCGACGGTGTCCGCGTCGGGAACGCCGAGGTAGGCCGCGATCACCGCCGGGTCCTCGCGCACCTCGGTGGGCAGGCCGTCGGCGATCTTGCGCCCGAACTCCAGGACCACGATCCGGTCGGTCACGCCCATCACCAGGCGCATGTCGTGCTCGATGAGCAGCACGGTGTAGCCGTCGTCGCGGATCTTGCGGATCAGATCCATCAGCGCCGACTTCTCGCTGGGATTGAAACCAGCAGCCGGTTCGTCCAGACACAGCAGTTTGGGCTCGGTGGCCAGCGCCCGCGCGATCTCGAGCCTGCGCTGGTCGCCGTAGGACAGGTTGCGGGCCTTCTCCACCGCGCGCGGTGCGATACCGACGAACTCGAGCAACGCCATGCCGCGTTCGATGGCGTCGCGTTCCTCGCGCTTGAACTTCGGCGTACGGAACACCGCGCCGGGCACCGACGTGGTGTGGCGAGCGTCGGTGCCGACGACGACGTTCTCCAGCGCCGTCATCTCGCCGAACAACCGCACGTTCTGGAACGTGCGCGCGATACCCATTCGGGTGATCTCGTTGCGCTTGGTCTTGGCCAGTGGCTGACCGTCGAAGTGCACGCTGCCCGACGCGGGCTTGTAGACACCGGTGATCGCGTTGAAGCAGGTGGTCTTGCCCGCGCCGTTGGGGCCGATCAGGCCGAGGATCTCGCCGCGGCGGATCTCGAAACTGACCCCGTCGAGCGCGGTCAGACCGCCGAATTTGACGGTCAGACCGTCGGTACGCAGCAGCGGTTCGCCGACGGCGGTCTCGATCGCGCGATGCGGCGCGACCACCTCGGCGACCGTCTCGGCATCGGCGAGTTCGGGCATCACCGCGGTGACGTCGACCTCGCCCGCGGGCTCGACCTCGGGCGGCGGCCGGTAACCGGCCTTCATGTCTTCGTTGTCGTACAGCGCGTCTCCCGCGCCCGGCCCCGTCATTGCCCTGCTCCGATCGATTCGGCCGCCGGCTCGCGCACCGGTGTGCGCGTCACGGCCTGGTACACCTGTCTGCCGTAGGCGAGCAGCTTCTGCCGCACCGGGAACAAACCCTGTGGCCGCAGAATCATCATCACCACGAGCGCGATGCCGAAGTAGAG
This sequence comes from Nocardia salmonicida, assembly GCF_036142455.1. NCBI lineage: Bacteria > Bacillati > Actinomycetota > Actinomycetes > Mycobacteriales > Nocardiaceae > Nocardia > Nocardia salmonicida. The sequence goes on along the minus strand of NZ_CP108014.1, from coordinate 985,335 downwards.
GTACTTCAGGTCACCGAGGTTCTGCGCGCCGCCCGGACGGAACAGCAACACGCTGCCCAACAGCAGCAAACCGAGGACCACCGCGACGATCGCCACTCCGATCACCACCCGCCGGACCCACACGGCAAGCGACTCCTTCTTCCACCGCCACAGCAGCCACAGCCCGATCAGCAGCACGACATCGAGGCCGAGCATCAGATAACCGGTCGACTCGCTGGACACCAACTGCACCGACTGCAACCGCATCGGCAGGTAGGCGATGAGGAACGCGCCGACGATCACGCCGAGTTTGTTGCCCGAACCACCGAGCACCACCGCGCACAGGAACAGCATCGACAAGATGATGTCGAACTGTTTGGGGTTGACGTAGGTGACCTGACCGGCATACATCGCGCCGGACAGTCCGCCGACCGAGGCCCCGATCACGAACGCCCACAGCTTGAACTTGAAGGTCGGCACGCCCATGATCTCGGCGGCGTCCTCGTCTTCGCGGATGGCGACCCAGGAGCGGCCGACCCGGCTGCGCTCGAGGTTGCCGATGATCAGCAGTACCACGATCACGAAGGCCATGCCGAGCCAGAACCACCAGGTGCCGTTGCTCGCCCGCTGGAAGGGATTCCAGCTGTTGGGGTCGCCGAGGTTGCCCGGGGAGAAGAAGCCGCCGGGGTGCGCCTCGGACTCGCCGACCGCGGGGTACGCGATCTTGGAGAGCCCGAGGCTGCCGTTGGTCAGCTCGGTCAGGTTGTCGGCCATCAGCCGGACGATCTCGCCGAAGCCCAACGTCACGATCGCGAGGTAGTCACCACGCAGGCGCAGCGTCGGCGCACCGAGGATCAGCCCGGCCAGCGCGGTCAGCGCGATCGCGATCGGCAGGCAGGCCACCCACGCCCAGCCGGGTTCCAGCCAGCCGCCGTCGGTTTGGTTCCACGGACTGTTCGGACTGGTGAGCAGGCCGACCGTATAGGCGCCGACGGCGTAGAAGCCGACGTAACCGAGGTCGAGCAGACCTGTCTGGCCGACCACTACGTTCAGGCCGATGGCGATCAGCGCGTACATGGCGAATTGCGCCATCACACCGCCGAAGCTCACGCCCGGAGTGTCGAGCAGTGGGGGCGGGAACAGCGGCATCAGCGCCAGCAGGGCGATGATCGGCACGCCGACGGCCCACTGGGCCGGACGCGAGAGCCCGTCCCACCAGACCCGGATCGCGTCACCGACGCCACGTCGATCCTGGTGCGCGACAGGCGCTTTCGGGGTTTTCGTCAGGTCGGTCATGCGCGTGCCCTCCCCAGGCTCTCGCCGAGGATGCCGGTCGGCCGGAACATCAGCACGGTCACCAGCAGGACGAATGCCACCACGTCACGCCATTCGGTACCGAACAGGATCTGTCCGTACTGCTCGGCGACGCCGAGGATCAACCCGCCCAGCAGCGCGCCGCGCAGGTTGCCGATGCCACCGAGCACCGCGGCGCTGAACGCCTTGATACCGAGGATGAAGCCGCCGGAGAAGATGATGCCGGTGGGGATGTAGAGCGTGTACAACATCGCGGCGGCGCCTGCCAGCAGCCCGCCGATGAGGAAGGTCAACACGATGACCCGCTCACGCGAGACGCCCATCAGGGTGGCGGTGTCGGGGTCCTGGGCCACCGCACGGATGGCGCGGCCGAATTTGGTTCTGTTGATGACGATCTCGGTGGTGACCGCGAGCACGATGGCCGCGGCGAAGATCACCAGCGCCACATTGGTGACCGGCGCGCCGAGGAAGGTGAACTGCACCTTCGGCTCCACGAGCCGGATACCGGTCTGGGCGTTGGACCCGCCGAGACCGGGCTTGATCTTGGGCAGGATGTAGTGGACGAACTCCTGGATCACGAACGACATACCGATCGCGGTGATCAGGAAGGCCAGCGGTTTCGCGCCCCGCCTGCGCAGCGGCCGGTAGGCGACTCGTTCGAGCCCCACCGCCGCGATGCCGGAGACGAGCATGCCGAACAGCATCGCCAAGCCCAGATACAGAACCGTCAGCCCGACACCCTGGGAATACACGTTGCCGCTGGGCGCGAAGCCGAGCAGTTCCAGTCCCACATAGGTGCCGAACATGCCGAGCATGAAGATCTCGGAGTGGGCGAAGTTGATCAATCGCAGCACGCCGTAGACCAGCGTGTAGCCGACAGCGACCAGAGCGTAGATCGAGCCGTAGGTGAGGCCGTCCACGGTCAATCGCCAGAACTGGTCGATCACCCCGGAGACGTTGAAATCGATGGACCCCTCGGCTAACAGGGATACACCGAGCGAAGCCGCTGATGTCATGGTTACTCTCGCGTCAGGCGAGCGGTGCGCGTGGCATCACAGCCACGCGCACCGCCGCACACATCGTCTGAACTACTTGACCTGGTACATCCAGATCTGGATGTTGGCCAACTCGCCGGTCTCGCCCCACTTGTACTGGCGGGCGACACCGGTGCCGTTGTAGTTACGGACGTAGTCGACGAGCTCGGCGCGGGTGACCTTGCCGGAATCGATGCCCTTGAGCAGGATCGTGGTCAGGTCGTAGCCCTCGACGGAGTAGACGCCGGGCGCCTGTCCGTTGAGCGCCTTGTAGTCGGCGGCGAACTTCTCCGGCGCGGGGCTGCACGGGCACGACAGCAGCGCGTCCTTGGACGAGGAACCGGCCTGACGGACGAACTCGGGATCGTTGGTGCCGTCGGCGGAAACGAAGGCCGCGGTCACGCCACCGGAACGCAGCTGCTGCACGAACGGCGCCGCCTCGGCGTAGTAACCGGCGTAGAAGATGGCATCGGGCTTGGCCGCGGACAGCTTCGAGACCGCTGCCGAGAAGTCCTTGTCACCTTCCTTGACGCTCGTCCCGCAGGAGGCGTCGGCCGCGGGACCCGCGGCTGTGATGAAGGCCTTCGCCAGACCGGCACCGTAGTCGGTGTTGTCCTGCACGACGCAGATCTTCTTGAAGCCCTTCTCGCCGGTCAGGTAGTTGGCCACGGCCGGACCCTGCGAGTCGTCGTTGCCGAGACCGCGGAAGAAGGTCTTCCAGCCGTTCTGGGTGAGCGTGGGGTTGGTGGCCGACGCCGTCAGCGTGGGCATGCCTGCCTCGCTGAGGATCTGGCCGGTCGCCTTGGTCTCACCCGAGAAGGTCGGGCCGACCAGCGCCACGATGTTCGGGTCGGCGACGATCGTCGGAACCACCTGGCTGGCGATCTGCGGCTTGCCCTCGGTGTCGAACTGCTTCACCGAGACCTGACAGTCCGGGTTGGCCTTGTTGTGCTGGTCGAGCGCGAGCTTCACGCCCATGATGATGTTGATGCCGAGGGCGGCATTGCCGCCGGTCAGCGGGCCCGCCATGCCGAGGGTCAGCGGCGCGCACTTGGCCTTGCCGTCGCCTGCGGGGTCCGCGGCCGCACCGGCTTCGGTTGTCGCGACGGCCTTACCCTGGGTATCGAGCTGAACGACCGACTGGATGGAGAGATCGGTGTTGCCGCCACCGCCGCCATCGGACGACTTGTCACTGCATCCGGACAACACCAACGACGCGGCAGCTCCGATAACCAGAACTCCTCGCGTCGACCGACTGCGCCATGTCGAACTGAGCACGTCTCACCTCTATGTCCTGTGCTCCCCGGGTTCACCGAGGGGGCCGACCACGTTCAGCCCGCAGAGAACATATCGCCGCTTTGTTAGATCCGCATCACATTCGCATCATGTCGGACGCCTCTTGTCCAGCAATAGTTCACATTATTGTTTCGCTTGCGTAAATATTTCCTGCTTTCGGCCCGCGAGGCAGCGAGAGCCGAACCGTGTCACTGCGGGGTGAGGTTCTCCAGCACGACTTCGGCGACCGCCTTCATGGTCGTGCGGCGATCCATCGCGGTGCGCTGAATCCATTTGAACGCCTGCGGTTCCGACAGCCCCTGGGTCTGCATGAGCACGCCCTTGGCCCGCTCCACCAGTTTGCGCGTCTCCAAACGGTCCGACAGATTCGCTACTTCTGTTTCCAGCGCGGTGATTTCGTGAAAACGACTGGCCGCGAGCTCGATCGCGGGGACCAGATCGGATTTGGTGAACGGCTTGACGAGATAGGCCATCGCGCCGGCGTCGCGTGCCCGCTCGACCAGATCGCGCTGACTGAACGCGGTCAGAATCACCACGGGCGCAACACGTTTCGACGCGATCTCGGCGGCGGCATCGATGCCGTCACGGCGCGGCATCTTCACGTCCATGATGACCAGATCTGGGCGCAGCTCCTCGGCGAGCTCGACGGCCTGCTGCCCGTCACCCGCTTCGCCGACGACGTCGTAGCCCTCTTCCTTGAGCATCTCGACGAGATCCATCCGGATCAAGGCCTCATCCTCGGCGACGACGACCCGCTTGGCCGCGGCCTCACGCGTGGCGCCGGCTGCATTCGTGCTCATAGGTTCGACCCCTCTGGATTCTGATGCCTGTCGATCACACCACGACTGGCGTTGTAAAGAGTACCTTTTGCTTCCGCGCAGAGAATGCGCCTGCGATGAGATCGCGCACACCCTGCGCCGGATACTCCCCCGCGGAGCGCGGCCACTTGCGCCGCGCTTCCGCCGTGGTGCCGAGTGTGGGACTCGAACCCACACGTCCTTCCGGACAACGGTTTTTGAGACCGTCGCGTCTGCCAGTTCCGCCAACCCGGCGCACCGCGGTCACTATAGCGTCTCGGCGCGCCGGGAAGCCAACCGCCGGTCGAACCGGACGTCGGCCCGCGCCGTAGTACCTCGTAAGGGCACCACGGAAGGGGCTGCGATCATGCGCGTGCACAGAACTACGGTCGACCTGGACGCCTACCCCGACCTGGTGATGATCCTGCTCGGGATGCGCGTGCGCACGCCACGCGGGGTGCTGCGGCTACTCGGCGTCGGCCCGAAGTTGTATCGCTCACATACCGACCGGCCCGACGGATTGCTCCGGCACGAAGACATCGTGTGGTCGATGTTTCCGCCCCACTGGGGAGCCAGGCAGTACTGGCGCGATCTGGATTCGCTCGAGCGCTGGACGCGATCGGAGCCGCACCGGCAGTGGTGGCGGGAATTCCTCCGCGATTCCGGCGGCACCGGCTTCTGGCACGAGGCCTACTTCCGCCGCGGTGGGATCGACGCTGTCTACGACGACATGTCGACCACGACCGGACTGGCGGCGTTCGCGCCGGTCGTGCCCGCGCGTGGCCCGATGTTCTCCACCAGGGGCCGCGTGCACGGCACCCCACCCGCGGTGCCGCCGGTTATTACCGAATCAAATTATTATGATCGGAAAGAGTGACGGCCGACACATATCATCGCAAGGTTTCCCACCCCTATCTCGCGGGTATCACGGTCACACACAACAGATTTGCGCATCGTGAATGATGTACGGCATTCAACCGAAAGGTGAATAAGTAGTACCGCGCTTGTGATGGTTACAATTCCGGCCTACTCCGTGACAATCGACCCGATTACGGTGTCGGTATGCACGTGCTCTTCGTCTGCAACTCCAATGTGTGCCGGTCGGTGATCGCCGAACGGCTCACCCGGGCGTTCGCGACAGAGCACCGACTACCCGGCCTCACCGCGGAAAGCGCGGGCACCCGCGCCCTGGTCGGTTTTCCGCCCGAGCCGATGGCGGTGGAGACCATCCAGGGCCTCGGTGGCGACACCTCCGGATTCAAGGCCAGAAAGCTCCGGCCCGAGATGGTCGATCGCGCCGATCTGGTGCTGACGATGACCGATTCTCTACGCGATCAGGTCGGCGAACTGGCTTTCGGCGCCGCGCCGCGCACTTTCACCCTCGCCGAGGCGTATCGCATCGCCAAGGTCACCGGCGCGAAATCCATTGCCGCCCTGCACCATGCGCGCAACAACCTGGCCTATGTCGGCCGGGAGAACATCGCCGATCCGATCGGCCTCTCGCCGGAAGCCTTCCTCGAGGTCGGCGACCGCATCGCCGAGATGCTGTTCCCCGTACTGGGAGCGCTCGCCCCGCACGAACAGACGAAACTCTCCGGCGACGGCGATCGCCCCGGCCTGGTGATAGCCCCCGGCGGGCCGGCCGGGCCCCTGTCGGCCTTCCTCGCCGCGCAACGCGGGCGCTGAGTCTCCGCTAGGGCTGTTCGCCACGGCGCGCAGGGATTAGACTTCGGCGCGGACGTGGGTGGTTACCCCTTGCAGGTTCGACACACGACGGGACTACAGACTTGCCGAAACGCATTTCGGATGTTTCGCTCCATGTGTATGTGACGCCGGAGATCCTCGACCGCATCGTCGCCGGTGTTCGAACGGTCCTCGACGACCACGTGCACGACCGCGATGTCTATGCCTGGCGGTTCACCATGCCTGTCGACGCGAGTGATCCGATTCATCGCGATCTCGAATCACAGTGGCGCGGAAGCTTTCCCGGCTGCGATCCGAGCGCGGAGAGCACCTATGAGATCGCGCTGAGTCTGGTCGGTGATCCGGCCGATCTCACCGACGCCGACATCGCCGACCTCGAGCGCGGGCTGGCACTGGCCGTGTACGGCGTGCCTTTCACCTTGCGCGCCGATCAGCGCACCGACGTCGTCGCACCGGAACTCGACCACGAACTGCGTTGAGCTGTCCGCCCGTGTGAGCCTTCAGCGGTACTCAGCGCGCCGGGAAATGCCGGATGACGCCTTCCTGCACGGTGGTGGCGATCAATTCGCCGGTGCGCGAATAGAACCGGCCCGTCGCCAAACCGCGCGAACCCGCCGCGACCGGCGACTCGGTGGCGTAGAGAACCCACTCGTCGAAACGGAACGGGCGATGGAACCAGATCGAATGGTTCACCGTCGCCGCGAGAATTCGGTCCAGCCCCCACGACAAACCGTGCGTGGTGATGATCGAATCGAGCACGGTGGTGTCGGAGGAATAACCCAGCGCGGCGGTGTGCAGCAGCGGATCGGCGGGCAACGTGCCGTCGGTACGCATCCAGACGCGGTTGTGATTGAGCTTCTCGCCGGTGCCCTTGAGGATCCACGCCGGATCATTGGTGTAGCGCATGTCGATCGGGTGCGGCGCCTTGATGAACATCTCCAGCTTGTCCTCGAAGCCGGCGAAGCTCTCCTCCACCCGGGGCAGGGTTTCGGGATCGGGCACGTCGGGGCCCTCGTGGGAGTGCTCGAGGCCCTTGCCGAAATCCTGGAACGCGGCCAGCATGACGAACAGTTCCTGGCCGTCCTGGCTGGCCGTCACCGTGCGGTTGGCCAGCGCCCGGCCGTCACGGTGACGTTGCACGTGATACTCGATCGGCTTCTTCACGTCGCCGCCGCGCACGAAATGCGCGTTGATCGCGTGCAGCGGCCGATCCCCCGCCGTCCGACCGGCCGCGATGATGGCCTGCGAGACCAACTGCCCGCCGAAGGTGCGGCTCCACACCTTCTCCGGATGCTTGCCGAGGAAGGTGTCCTCGCCGATCAACTCGAGGTCGAGCAGGTCGAGCAACACCCGCAGATCGGGTGTCGGCTCGCCCTGGGTGGTCTCGAGTTCGATCGAACTGTTCACTACTAGTGGTCCTCTTCGCCGATGCGGTGCACGTGGATCAGGTTGGTGGAACCGACGGTACCCGGAGGGGAACCGGCCACGATGACCACCAGGTCACCCTTGCGATAACGCTCCAGCGACAGGAGCGCCTGATCCACCTGGTGGATCATCGCGTCGGTGGTGTCCACCATCGGCACGATGAACGTCTCGGTGCCCCAGCTCAGCGTGAGCTGGCTGCGCACCTCCGGCATCGGGGTGAACGCCAGCAGCGGCAGCGGGGTGTGCAGACGCGCAAGGCGGCGCACGGTGTCACCGGACTGGGTGAACGCGACAAGGGCCTTGGCGTTGAGCCGCTCGCCGATATCGCGGGCGGCGTAGGAGATCACGCCGCGCTTGGTGCGCGGCACGTGGGTCAGCGGTGGTACCCGCGAGGTTTCGGTCTCGACCGCGGTGACGATGCGGGCCATGGTGCGCACCGCGTCGATCGGCCATGCGCCGACCGAGGTCTCACCCGACAGCATCACCGCGTCGGCGCCATCGAGCACCGCGTTGGCGACATCGGAGGCTTCCGCGCGGGTGGGGCGCGAGTTCTCGATCATCGACTCGAGCATCTGGGTGGCGACGATGACCGGCTTGGCGTTCTCGCGCGCCATCTGGATCGCGCGCTTCTGCACCAGCGGCACCTGCTCGAGCGGCAGCTCGACACCGAGGTCACCGCGGGCGACCATCACCGCGTCGAAGGCCAGCACGATCGCCTCGAGGTTCTCGATCGCCTCCGGCTTCTCCAGCTTGGCGATCACCGGGACCCGACGGCCGACGCGGTCCATGATGTCGTGCACGAGTTCGATGTCGGACGGCGAGCGCACGAACGACAGCGCGATGAAGTCGACGCCCAGTTCCAGGGCGAATTCCAGGTCGGCGATGTCCTTTTCGGACAGGGCGGGCACCGACACGTTCATGCCCGGCAGCGACAGGCCCTTGTTGTTGCTCACCGGGCCGCCCTCGGTCACCCGGCAGACGACGTCGTTGCCCTCGACGGATTCCACCGTGAGGCCGACCTTGCCGTCGTCGACGAGCAGCCGGTCACCGGCCTTGGCGTCTTGGGCGAGCTCTTTGTAGGTGGTCGAGACACGGTCGTGGGTGCCGTCGACCTCGTCGACGGTGATCCGCACCTGCTCGCCGTTGGCCCACACGGTCTTGCCGTCGGCGAAGCGGCCGAGGCGGATCTTGGGGCCCTGGAGATCGGCGAGGATGCCGACCGCGCGGCCGGTCTCGTCGGAGGCCGCGCGAACCATCTTGTAGTTGTCGGCGTGGTCGGCGTGGTCGCCGTGGCTGAAGTTCAGCCGGGCCACATCCATGCCGCTTTCGACGAGCTCACGAATACGATCCTGGGTGGCAGTGGCCGGGCCCAAGGTGCACACAATCTTCGTCCGTCGCATCACGGCCCCTAGCCTAGTGCTTGTCCGCCGCTCCGCGAATTTTGCCGGTCGCGGCGTTGTCCTCACCTATCGACCGGACCGGCGGTTATCGACGCAACGGGGCCGAGCGTTCCCGATGAGTTACCCATGTGTTCACGAAATCACTTGTCACCGAACTGCTACGTGTCGGGAAAGCCTTGTCTCCAGACGGGTTTGACCGAAGCCGAGAATCAGGCAGATCACCCAGTAGTAGAGCGCCGCGACGCCGTAGAGGGCGAAGAAGTCGAAGGTGGGCGCGGCGGCCAGCTGGGCAGTGCGCAGCAGTTCGGTGACCAGGATGGTCGAAGCCAGAGAAGTGTCCTTGACCAGCGAGATCAGCGTGTTCGACAGCGGGGGTACCGCGATCCGGGCGGCCTGCGGGAACACGATGTCCCAGAGCGTCTGGACATAGGACATGCCCAGCGATTGCGCGGCCTCCCACTGCCCGTGCGCCACGCTCATGATCGACGAGCGAACCACCTCCGCCGCGTACCCGCCGACATTGAGGCTGAACGCGATCACCGCAGCGGGGAACGGATCGATGACGATCCCGAACTGCGGAAGGGCGTAGAACACGATGAACAACTGCACCAGCAGCGGGGTGCCGCGGATGATCGAGATGTAGAAGCGGGCCGGCAGCGACAGCACCCGCCGGGTCGACATCCGCGCGAGCGCGACACCCACCGCGATGGCCAGGCCGATGACGAAGCTGATGGCCGTGAGCGGCAACGTCATCGTCACCGTGGCCTTCAGCATCGGCACCAGGTTCTGCCGGATCAGCTCCCAGGTAGCAGGATCCATCCGCTATTTGCTGACGTCGGTGCCGAAGTACTTCTCCGACAGCCGAGCCAGGGTGCCGTCGGCCCGCAGCTCCGCGAGCGCCTTGTCGACGTCGGTGATCAACGCGGTGTCGTCCTTGCGCGCGGCGAAGGCCTGCTTGCTGGTCTCGCCGGTCCGGGCCGCGACCTTGATGCCGGTGTCACCGGTCTTCTTGGTGTACTCGCCCACGGCGAGGGTGTCGTTGACGGTGGCGTCGACCCGACCGGCCTTCAGCAGCTGAACCGCCTGCACGAACCCTTCCACCGCTTCGACTTTCGCGCCCGCGCCCGCGGCGACCTTGCTCCAGTTGCTGGTGGCCGACTGCGCGGTGGTCTTGCCCGCCAGGCTCGCCAGCGAGGTGATGGTGGTGTTGTCGGCCTTGGTGACGATCACGCCCTCGGAGGTCGTGTACGGCTGCGACAGCGCGTATTCGGCCGTGCGCTCGGGGTTCACGGTGACCTGGTTGGCGACCAGATCGAAACGCTTCGACTCGAGACCGGCGAAGATCGAGTCCCACGGGGTCTGCACAAATTCCACCTGCTTGCCGAGCTTCTCGCCGACCGCGCGAGCGACCTCGACGTCGTAGCCGGTGAGCGTGCCGCCCTCCTGGTAGCTGAACGGCGCGTAGGTGCCCTCGGTGCCGACCTTCAGCACATTCGGGTCCGAGGCGGACGAGCAGGCCGACAGGCCCGTCGCGGCGACGACAGCGAGTACGGCGGCGGCAATGAATTTGCGCACGGACATCCCTTTCTCCGCTGCGCGTATGGGGGCACGCGCAGGCCCAGCGACGCTACGGCGCCGCCACAGACCGACACAGAGTATCGCTCACCGTGATCGCAATACCGGTGGGGAAACGCGAAAACGGGCGCTCCGCGTCAGCAGAGCACCCGTCTACATCCCCGTGTGGGCGAGCAATCACTCGCGCAGCGGGCGACCCTGCGCGTCGGGTACCTTGCCGGTGAGCATCATGATGCCGTCGATCAGCGGCCAGATGGCGCCGAGGCCACAGGTCAGCCAGGTGACCGCGATCTGGGCGATACCGAGGCCGGTGTAGCCGAGGTAGAAGCGGCCGACACCGAAGCTGCCGAGGAAGATCTGCAGCAGACCGGCCATCAGCTTCTGCTTGTCCGAGAAGGGCACGCCGTACATGTCCCGGCCGTAGGGCGCTTCCGGATCGTTCGGGTTGTAGCCCTGCGGCATGGCCCCGTACGGCGCGGCACCGTAACCCGGCTGCGGCTGCTGGGCGTACGGATCGGCGGGCTGACCGTACTGCGGCTGCGGCGCACCGTACTGCGGCTGGCCGTAGCCGGGCTGCGGCTGCTGGGCGTACGGATCGGAAGGCTGACCGTAGGCCGGCTGACCGTACTGCGGCTGCGAGCCGCTGTCCTGCGGCTTGCTCAGGTCAGGTCCGTACTGGGGATTGGGGTTGTAGGGGTCGGTCACTCATGTCCTCCATCATTCGTGCGGGTACCCATCGTGGCCCCCGGCCAGTGGCGATCAACCGAACGACGGTGCGCCCGCGACGATCACGCCGACATTGTTGCCGGTACTGCCCTGTGTTGTCTTGTCGGGTGCCACCGATCGGCGCTCGCCATACATTCGGAATATCGCGGCGGGCGTCCGCAATGTTGCCGGACGCCCGCCGAGTCCACGAAAACTGTCGTGGATCAGGACTTCTTCGCACCGGATTTCGTCGACTCCGTGGAGTCGTCGGTCGCGGAAGGAGATTCCTCGCCGGTCGCCTCCGCCGCGGCCTTCTCGTCGGCCTCATCACCCGAATCCTTTTCCACCGCAGCGGAATCCGACTTCTTCGTGACATCGACGGCCGCGGTCTCGGCGTCCGTCGCCACCACGGTGTCGTCGGCCGCACCGGCCGCCCGCAGCGCGGCGAACTGCCACGGCCAGGGGCGTGGCTCAGCATCGGGCTGCAGCTGCGCCGCTGTCTCGCGCCCCTTGGTCGCCAACGCGAAGTAGGCCATGGCGGCGAGGAAGACGAGTGCGGAGGTGAACGAGTTGATCCTGATGCCGAGAATGTGGGTGGCTTCGTCGCTGCGAAGCAGTTCGACGAAGAACCGGCCGAAGCTGTAGCCCGCGACATAGAGCGCGAACAGGCGACCGTGACCGATCTTGTAGCGCTTGTCGAGCAGCACCAGCGCGATGACGACCAGTACGTTCCAGACGAGCTCGTAGAGGAACGTCGGCTGCACGACCTCGAGCACTCGCCCGGTCGACACCCCGTTCATCATGTCGCGCGCGCCGGTCTCCGGGTCGAACCGCTCGTAGATCTCCAGACCCCACGGGACCTCGGTGGCGCGTCCGTAGAGCTCCTGATTGAAGTAGTTGCCGAGCCGGCCGATCGCCTGCGCCAACAGCACCGCGGGGGCGACAGAGTCGCCGAGCGCGGGCAGCGGGATCTTGTACATCCGGCAGCCGATCCAGGCGCCGATCGCGCCGAAGAACACCGCACCCCAGATGCCGAGTCCGCCCTGCCAGATATAGAGCGCCTCGACGGGGTGCTTGCCCTCGCCGAAGTACTTCTGCCAGTCGGTGGCCACGTGATAGATCCGGCCGCCGACCAGGCCGAACGGCACCGCGAACATCGCGACATCGAGCACGGCGCCCGGCTGACCACCGCGCTCGCGCCACCGCCGTTCACCCCACCAGATGGCGACGACGATGCCGAGAATGATGAACAGTGCGTACGCCCGCAGCGGGAAGGGTCCGAGGTGCCAGACCCCCTGGGGCGGACTCGGAATGTAAGCCAGGACTGAGTTCACCCGGCCCACGTTAGTGGAGAGGCTTACGGGCGTGTTGCCGCGACCCGGACGGCGGACGACGGGCCGGTGACGAGCGATGGGCCCGGCCGCTGATCAGCGGCCGGGCCCATCGTGCGAACTCTCAGGAACGAACGGTCGCCGCGCGCACGCCTTCAGCTAACTCGGCCGTCAGCGCGCGGACCGCGTCGAGGCCCTCGGTGACGGCCGAGACCAGCGCAGAACCGACGATGACGCCGTCGGCGTACGCGGCGATCTCGGCGGCCTGCGCACCCGAACGCACGCCGAGGCCGACGCCGATCGGGATGTCGGAGTGCGCGCGGATGCGCGAGCACAGCGCGGGCGCGGCCGAGGAGACCGCGTCGCGCGCACCGGTCACACCCATGGTCGAGGCCGCGTAGATGAAGCCACGCGAGGCCTCGAGGGTCTTGACCAGACGCTCTTCGGTCGAGGACGGTGCGACCAGGAAGATGCGATCCAGGTTGTGGGTGGACGAGGCGACGAACCAGTCGTCGGCCTCGTCGGGAATCAGGTTCGGGGTGATCATCCCGGCGCCGCCGGCCGCGGCCAGGTCGCGGGCGAAGGTGTCGACGCCGTAGCTGAGCACCGGGTTCCAATAGCTCATCACCACGGCCTGACCACCGGCAGCGGCGATCGCCTCGACGACGGAGAACACGTCGCGTACGCGCACCCCGCTGCGCAGGGCCTGCTCGGCGGCGGCCTGGATGACCGGGCCGTCCATCACCGGATCGGAGTAGGCGACGCCCACTTCGACGATGTCGCACCCGGCTTCGACCAGCGCGCGGCAGGCGGCGATGGATCCGGCGAGGTCGGGAAAGCCCGCGGGCAGGTACCCGATCAGGGCGGCCCGACCTTCGCTACGCGCGGCGGCGAAGGTGTTCGCGAGACGGGACTGCTGGCTCACTGCTTGTTCTCCTCGGCGGCATCGTCATCGAACAGGCCGAACCAGCGGCCCGCGGTGTCCATGTCCTTGTCGCCACGACCGGACAGGTTGACCAGGATGACCGCGCCCTCGCCGAGCTCGGAGCCCAGCTTCAGCGCGCCCGCCACCGCGTGCGCGGACTCGATCGCCGGGATGATGCCCTCGGTGCGCGAGAGCAGCAGCAGCGCGTCCATCGCCTCGGTGTCGGTGATCGGCCGGTATTCGGCGCGGCCGATGTCCTTGAGGTGGGCGTGTTCAGGGCCGACGCCCGGGTAGTCCAGACCGGCTGAGATCGAATGCGATTCGATGGTCTGGCCGTCCTCGTCCTGCAACAGGTACGAGTACGCGCCCTGGAACGCGCCGGGGGTGCCGCCGGTGAAGGTGGCCGCGTGACGCCCGGTCTCGACGCCGTCACCGGCCGCTTCGAAACCGACGAGCCGCACGCCCGCGTCGGGAATGAACGCGTGGAAGATGCCGATGGCGTTGGAACCACCGCCGACGCAGGCCACGACGGCATCGGGCAGCCTGCCCGCCTGCTCCGTGCTCTGGATCTGCTCGCGCGCTTCCAGGCCGATCACGCGCTGGAAATCGCGCACCAGCAGCGGGAACGGGTGCGGGCCCGCGGCGGTGCCGAAGCAGTAGAAGGTGTCGTCGGCGTGGCTGACCCAGTCGCGCAACGCCTCGTTGATGGCGTCCTTGAGGGTCTGCGAACCCGAAGTCACCGGAATCACCTCGGCGCCGAGCAGCCGCATGCGGGCCACGTTCAGCGCCTGGCGGGCGGTGTCGACCGCGCCCATGTAGATCACGCAGTCGAGGCCGAGGAGCGCGCACGCGGTGGCGGTCGCGACGCCGTGCTGGCCCGCTCCGGTCTCGGCGATGACGCGGGTCTTGCCCATCCGCTTGGCGAGCAGGGCCTGGCCGAGCACATTGTTGATCTTGTGCGAGCCGGTGTGGTTGAGATCCTCGCGCTTGAGGAAGATCCGCGCGCCACCGGCGTGCGCGGCCAGCCCGGTGCATTCGAACACCGGCGACGGACGGCCGGTGTAGTCGCGCTGCAACCGGTCGAGCTCGTCGAGGAAGGTGCGATCGGTGCGGATCTTGTCGTACTCGGCGGTGACCTCTTCGATCACGGCCATCAGCGCCTCGGGGACGTGGCGTCCGCCGTAGACGCCGAAGTGGCCGCCCGCGTCGGGTTCGTAGTCGGAGTGCTGCGCGACACCGGCGCTCGCCGGGGGAAGCACCGTCACCGGATGCTCCGGCGGGCCGGCTTCGGGCAGGACGGGTGCGTGCCCGCGGTCACCAGTTCGGACACGGCCGAACGCGGGTTACCACTGGTCACCAGGCCCTCGCCGACGAGCACGGCATCGGCGCCCGCACCGGCGTAGGCCAGCAGGTCGGCGGTGCCGCGGATGCCGGACTCGGCCACCCGGATGACTTCGGAGGGCAGACCGGGCGCGATCCGCGCGAACACATCGCGGTCGACCTCGAGGGTCTTGAGGTTGCGCGCGTTGATGCCGATCACCGTCGCACCGGCTTCGAGGGCGCGGTCGGCCTCTTCCTCGGTGTGCACCTCCACCAGGGCGGTCATGCCGAGGGATTCGGTGCGGTCGATCAGCGAGGACAGCACGTCCTGTTCGAGCGCGGCCACGATCAGCAGGATCACGTCGGCGCCGTGGGCACGGGCCTCGTGGATCTGGTACGGACCGACGACGAAGTCCTTGCGCAGCACCGGGATGTTCACGGCGGCGCGCACGGCGTCGAGATCGTCGAGCGATCCGCCGAAGCGGCGGCCCTCGGTGAGCACGCTGATGATGCGCGCGCCCCCGTCTTCGTAGGCCTTGGCCAGCACGGCGGGATCGGGGATGTCGGCCAGCGCGCCCTTGGAGGGGCTGGCTCGCTTCACCTCGGCGATGACACCGATTCCGTCCTCGTGCAGCGCGGCGTGTGCGTCCAGCGGTCCCTTGACCGCGGCGGCAGCAGCTTTGATCGCTTGAAAATCGAGGAGGGCTTCGCGAGCGGCAACATCCGCTCGGACCCCGTCGAGAATCGAGTCGAGTACCGTCATCTGGCTCGAATCCTTTCTGGGGAGACGCACTTCTCGCCCGAGAGTCCCCTCAGGCGCTGTCTCACCGATGCTGGTAAAGAATAAATGCCCGTCGCGTGTGTCACTGCGGCGGGGGTGCTGCCGGTCACTTGTTTCCCTCGGCCGGACGCTGGTCGGCGCCCGGGGTGTCGGAGGTGTCGGTCGGGTCGGTGCCCGCGTCGAGCGCGTCCCACAGCACCCGGTCCGACAGTGGCGCCGCGGTTCCGGTCTCCGTGTTCTGCTTGCTCACCGCGGCGCTGGCGTCGGCCTTACGGAACACGGGGTTGTCGTATCTGTCGGAGACCTCGGCGCGTTCACCGGGGCGGCGGGTGAGCAGGATGCCCGCGGCCAGTGCCAGGCTCGCCGCGAAGATCGACAGGATCGCGGGGGCGAGATGCGTCTCGGCGGAGCTGACCACCGCGCGCACCGGCAGCTCGGCCAGTGTGCCCGCCCGTTCGGCGGTCCTGCCCGCGCCGACGGCCAGCGCGAAGCCCGGCACCGCGGCGGCCGCGGCCACCACCGAGATCACCACCCCGAGCAGCTGACGCAGCACGCCCTTGACCGCGAAGACCGCCGCGATCGAGGCGACCAACACCAGCGCGAGCGGGGTGAGGGCGCCGAACCACACGCCACCGTTGAGGTCGTCGGTGCGCGGTTCGGTGAGACCGTCGGCCGAGTGCACCGTCACCCACGTCATCCGCGAGGACGCCCACAGACCGGCGGCCGCCAGCGCGAGCAACACGACCGGAACGATCGGCTTCGCCGTCGGGGCGGGCGTGGCGCCCGTCCCCGGCACGTCGGCGTCAGTCGCGTCGACCGACCGTCCGGTGTCGTCTTCTCCTGGCGTGGCCGTCATAGGGCCCCGCCTTCGTAGGTGCGCAGGGTCTGCGCCGCCGCGATCGCCTTGAGCACCGCCATGGCCTTGTTGCGGGCCTCGGTGTCCTCGGCGATCGGGTCGGAGTCGGCGACCACGCCCGCGCCCGCCTGGACATAGGCGGTGCCGTCCTTGAGCAGGGCGGTGCGGATGGCGATGGCGGTGTCGGCGTCACCGGCGAAGTCGAGGTAGCCGACCACGCCGCCGTAGATGCCGCGACGGGTCGGTTCCAGCTCCTCGATCAGTTCCATCGCCCGCACCTTCGGCGCTCCTGACAGCGTGCCCGCGGGGAAGCAGGCCCGCACCGCGTCGAGCGCGTCCTTGCCCTCGGCGAGCAGCCCGGACACCGTCGAGACCAGGTGCATCACGTGGCTGTACCGCTCCACGTGCCGGTACTGGGTGACCTTCACCGTGCCGGGACGGCAGACCCGACCGAGATCGTTGCGGCCGAGGTCGACGAGCATCAGGTGCTCGGCGTTCTCCTTCTCGTCGGCGAGCAGATCCTTCTCGAGCAGGATGTCGTCCTCGGCGCTGTCGCCACGCCAGCGGGTGCCCGCGATCGGATGTGTCGTGGCCACCCCGTCTTTCACGGTGACCAGCGATTCCGGACTCGATCCGACGATGGAGAACGCGGTGCCGCCCTCGCCGTCGGGGATGTGCATCAGATACATGTACGGGCTCGGATTCGAGGCCCGCAGCATCCGGTAGACCGCGAGCGGGGACCCGGTGTAATCCATTTCGAAGCGCTGCGAGAGCACCACCTGGAACGCCTCACCCGCCTCGATCTCCTTGATCAGGCGGCGCACGCCCGCACCGAATTCCTCGGTGGTGCGCCTGCGCAGGAACTGCGGTTCGGGCTGGTCGAAGACCGACACCGTCGAGGGCGCCGGGGTGGCCAGCGCGGCGGTCATCCGGTCGAGCCGGGCGACGGCGTCGTCGTAGGCGGCGTCGACGCGGGAGTCGGTGCCGTCCCAGTTCACCGCGTTGGCGATGAGGGTGATCGCACCCTCGTGGTGGTCGAACGCGGCCAGGTCGGTGGCCAGCATGAGCACCAGTTCGGGAACTCGCAGATCGTCGGCGGCGAGCTCGGGCAGTCGTTCGATCCGGCGCACCGCGTCGTAGCCGAGAAAGCCGACCATGCCGCCGGTGAGCGGCGGCAGACCGGGCAGCCGTTCGGTGCGCAACAGTTCGAGCGTCTCGTGCAGCACGCGCAGCGGGTCACCGCCGGTGGGTGCGTCGGCGGGCACCGTGCCAAGCCAGGCGGCTTCACCGTCGACGACGGTGAGCGCGGACGGGCTGCCCGCGCCGATGAACGACCAGCGCGACCACGAACGCCCGTTCTCCGCGGATTCGAACAGGAAGGTCCCCGGCCGGTCACCGGCCAGTTTGGAATAGGCCGAGAGCGGAGTTTCGGAGTCCGCCAGCACCTTTCGGGTCACCGGGACGACCCGGTGCTCGGCGGCGAGCAGCCGGAACTGTTCGCGGGTCGTGGTGGTTGGTGTCGACGCGCCCTGCATGAGCCCATCATCCCAGGCGTGCCGCCGCCGACGCGCGCGGACCCGACCCCGCGCCGAATCGGGCGGTGACCGGCATCACTACACTCGCGCGCGTTCCATGTCGCATGCGGTAATCCCCTTTCCGAGAGGAGCAATGTTGTACCCCTCGCACCAGGGCGCACAGGACGGCCGGCTGGCTGTCCCGTCGCAGCAGCACTACGGTCCCGGCCAGCAGGCGGTGTCCACGAGCGCGATCAACTCGTTCGTCACCTACGCCAAGGCCATCCAGGACCTCGACAAGAAGAACTTCCCCGACGAGTACGCCGGGCACCGCGATCGCATCCGCGAGCTGGAACCACTGCTGCGCGCACACGGCATCCTCGACGTGATGCAGATCCGCAATCCCGACATCGCGGCGCTGCTCGACAAGTAGGCCGCGAAGATCCCCGCTCGTCTCCGTGAGCGGGGATCTTCCTTACTCGGCCGCTGATCGTTACTGTCTGGGCATGCAGCCAGGCCAGCGCGCTCCGCAGTTCGAGCTCCCCGATCAGTCCGCCCAGCTCCGCTCGCTCGACGGCTTGCTCGCCGACGGCCCGGTGGTGTTGTTCTTCTACCCCGCCGCCAATACCCCGGTGTGCACCGCGGAAGCCTGCCACTTCCGCGATCTGAGCGGCGAGTTCGCCGCGCTCGGCGCCTCGTGCGTCGGCATCAGCACCGACAGCACCGAGGTGCAGGCCGGTTTCGCCACCAAGCAGCGCCTCGACTACCCCGTGCTGTCCGATGAAGACGGCGCGGTTGCCGCCGAATTCGGCGTCAAGCGAGGACTGCTCGGCAAGCTCGCCCCCGTCAAACGGCACACCTTCGTCATCGACACCGACCGCACGATCCTGAAGATCATCACCGGTGAACTGCGCGCGGCCGTGCACGCCGACGAAGCACTGGCTTTCCTGCGCGAACGCAGCCACACCCCGGAGTAGTACCGATCGACGAATCGCCGGGCGGCGGATCGACGCCCGGCGACCTCGACGCACTTACGCTGGCCAGATGACAACCGGCGAGGTGCAGTCGAGCGGTCAGAAATCCACGGCCGCCATCTGGCGCAACCGGGCGATCATGACGCTCGCCACGGTGGTGGTGCTGGTGATCGCCTACTTCGTTCTTTCCTCGTTCATCCCCCGATGGTGGGCACAGCGACTGGCCAACACTGTGCACGGCAGTTTCAGCTCGGGCATCTGGTGGGGACTGGTCTACGGGTTCGTGTTCACCCTGCTGCCACTGGTACTGCTGATATTCGCGGTGCGGGTCTGGAAGCGCAAGGGCGGCAAGTTCATGGCGGGCGCGGCGGTGATCGTCGCGCTGGCCTGCTCGCTGCCGAATCTGATGACCTTGACGATCGTGCTCGGTGGCAACAATGCCGCACACGCCGGTCAACGCATTCTGGATGTGGACGCACCGGCCTTCCGCGGCGCCTGCCTGGTCGGCGCCATCATCGCGGCGGTGGTGTTCGCACTGGTGCTCGCCCTGCTGGGCAAGCGTGGATTCAGCCGTCACAAGGCCGCCAAGGCCGCCGCCCAGGCGCCCGAGCCCGTCACCCCGCCGATGACCGGCGATCGATAGCCTTCACACACACCCCCGCGGTGATGTGAGTGACCTCACGACCACCACCAACTCGCGGACGCCACAGCGACGTCGTGGCAAACTCTTTCTTGTGCGCGCCCAACTCCACCATGTCCGCCGTCCGGCCGCGAGGCAGTCACGGCGATGACTCAGTGGCTCGACCCCGTCGAACAACGCGCATGGCAGGCGATCGTCGCGCTCATGACCCGGATTCCCGGCGCGTTGGACACCCGGCTGCAACGCGAGTCCGGGCTCACCCATTTCGAATTCCGCGTGCTCAGCGTGCTCTCGGAGGAGCCGGGCCATCGTCTGCAGTTGAGTGATCTCGCCCACAAGGCAAATGCGTCGCTATCGCGACTGTCCCATGTGGTGTCGAAGCTGGAACGACTCGGCTGGGCCCGCCGCGACACCACCGCGGGTCGACGCGGAGTGCACGCGGTACTCACCGACGCGGGCTTCGACAAGGTGGTCGAGGCCGCCCCCGGCTATGTCGACGCCGTGCGCAGGCTCGTGCTCGACGGTCTCACCGATCAGCAGACCGCGCAACTGGCGGTGTTCGGGGAAACTCTGTCCGACCGGCTGAATCGAATCCTCACCGAAGACGGCGACTAGTCCGCGGCGAGCAGGACGTCGGCGTCGAAGCAGGTGTGGGTGCCGGTGTGGCAGGCCGCGCCTTCCTGATCGACGATCAGCAGCAGGGTGTCGCCGTCGCAATCGAGGCGCACCTCGTGCACGTACTGGGTGTGCCCCGAGGTCTCGCCCTTGACCCAGTACTGCTGCCGCGAGCGCGAATAGTAGGTCGCCCGACGGGTGTGCAGCGTGCGGGCCAGCGCCTCGTCGTCCATCCACGCCATCATCAGCACGTCACCGGTCGCCTTCTCCTGCGCGATCGCGGCGATCAGTCCGTCCTCGGTGCGCTTGAGGCGGGCGGCGATGGCAGGGTCGAGGCTCATGCCTCGTTTATAACAGCAGCCAGTTCGATGGCCACCAGCAGTTCGACGAGGTCGTTCACGCTGCGCACATTGCGACCGGTGAGCTCCTGGATCCGGCCGAGGCGGTACTTGGCCGTATTGAGGTGGATGTGGAGGGTGTCGGCGGCCTCTCGCAGATTCATGTCGGCGGCGGCGAACGCGCGGATCGTCTCGGCCAAGGTCCCGCCGCGAACACGGTCCTCGGCCAGTGCGCTGCCGATGCGCGGGTCGACCAGCTGGCGGGTCGTGTCATCGGCACGCAGGAGCAGGTATTTGAACGGCGTGATCTGCGGCAACGCGAGTACCCCACCCCCTTCGGGCAGAAGCTCCAGCGCGGCCTGCGCCTGCCGGTAGGCGCGGGGAATCTGGGCTACCTCGGTCACCGTGGTGCTCACCCCGATGGCGAGGGTGATGCCCTCGGCACCCAGTTCGTCCTGCATCGCGCGCAGCCGCTCGCACAGTCCGTCGGCCGCGACGCCCGCGCCGAGCGCGGGCACCGCGACGATCTCGGATCCGCGCACCACCGACAGGGTCCGCAATCCGTTGACCGTGCACCGCGCCAGCGCCGCGGATACCAATTGCTTTGCCTGAAGCAGACTTTCGGACGAGTCCTCGCCCCGATCCAGGACCACCGCGGTGACGACGACCACCGGCGTGGCGCGTTCGGCCCCGATGCCGTGCGCGGTGGCCACCGACAGGTGCGGACCGCTCGCGGGCAGCGCGCCGTCGAGCAACGCGTCCATCAGAGCCTGCGAGTCGCGCCCCGATTCGGCGGCCACGTACTGCTGGAATTCCAGATACGCGTCGGTGGCCTGGGTACTGATCAGATCGGTGTAGCGCGCCAGCGGACCGGCCAGCGACAGCACGGCCGCGCGGCCCGCCTCGGAATCGCCCGCGTGCGCGAGCAGCGATTTCCAGATGGCCCGCTGACCGAGACGGAACGCGGCGATGTAGTCGACCAGCGGCAGCCCGGTGCGGGCCCGCCGCGCCGCCGCCTGCCGGGCATAGGCGACATCGGACGGGCAGACCCGTCGGTGCTCGAGCAACGCGCCGAGCCCCGTGCGGCTCAGCCGGGCGAGCTGATCGTGCACGTCATCGAGCAGGCCGGGGCCCGCGGTGGCGTAGCCGGGCAGCTCGGCGCGGATCTTGGCCATCACATCGTCGGCGATCTCGTCGGCGTGGTCGTAAGCGGCGCCCGCTATCCGGTGACGCTCGGCCCGCACCTGATCGGACTCGGTCGAAACGGATAAAAGTGATCCAGCTGACATATTTCGGGAGTGTGCATGCAACGCGCCCACAGTGTCAACCACGTCACACTGTCCGCAGCGGACGAGCACCGGCCGAGTTTCTTGGTCCGCAACGTCCGATGTGGGCTCCGACCTGCGGTCTTAGTGTTCTCCACATGCTCGAGATAACCAACCTGACGGTGCGCTTCGGCGGCATCACCGCTTTACAGGACGTCGGGTTCACGGTCGCTCCCGGCGAGATGGTCGGCCTGATCGGACCCAACGGCGCCGGCAAGACGACCCTGTTCAACTGCATGACCCGGCGCAACCGGCTGACGTCGGGCACCATGCGTTACCTCGACACCGATCTGTCCACGGTGCGGCCCGACGCGCTGGCCGCGCTCGGTATCGCCCGCACGTTTCAGAACCTGGGCCTGTTCCCCCGCCTCTCGGTGCGCGAGAACGTCCTCGTCGGCGCGCACCACCGGGCCTGTGCGGGCTTCGTTTCAGCCGGACTGCGGTTGCCGAAGGTCCGCAAGGAGGAAAAACTCCTGCGCGCCCAGGCCGACGAACTGCTCGAACGCCTCGACCTGACCGCGGTCGCCGACCACTCGGCCTCCGGCCTGCCGTTCGGCACCCTCAAACGCATCGAACTCGCCAGGGCGCTGGCAGTGCGGCCACAGCTGCTGCTGCTCGACGAACCGGTGAACGGCTTGAGCCACGGGGAAGTGGACGAATTCGCCGCCCGCCTGCGCGGCCTGCAGGCCGACCTCGCGCTCACCGTGATCGTCGTCGAACACCACATGGGTTTCGTGATGGGCACCTGCGACCGGGTGATCTGCCTCGAGTTCGGCCAGGTGATCGCCGAGGGAAAACCCGAAGCGGTGCAGCAGGATCCGGCCGTCATCCGCGCCTACCTGGGAGCTTCGGCATGAGCGAGCACTGGCCGACGGCCGACAACGCGTTCCTGACCGTCACCGATCTGCATGCCGGTTACGGTGCGGCGAAAGTCCTGCACGGCGTCAGCTTCTCGGTGGAGCAGGGCACGGTGTGCGCGATCCTCGGCCCCAACGGCGCGGGCAAGACCACCCTGCTGCGCGCCCTGTGCGGGATGATCAAGGTTCGCGGCAGCCTGGTCCTCGACGGTGACGAAGTATCCGGTCGCGCACCGGAATCGATGGCGCGACTCGGTGTCGCCCACGTTCCCGAGGGACGCGGTACCTTCGCCCCGCTCACCGTCGAAGAGAACCTGCGCCTCGGCGCCTACACGCGCCGTGACCGCGCCGCCGTCGATACCGACCTGCGTCGCGTCTACGACTACTTCCCGATCCTGCGCGACAAACAGCGCGACGCCGCGGGCGGCCTGTCCGGCGGCCAACAGCAGATGCTCGCCATCGGCCGGGCGCTGATGCTGCGCCCACGCATGCTGCTGCTCGACGAACCCTCGCTCGGCCTCTCACCGCTGGTCACCCAGGAGTTGTTCGGGATCGTCGCCACCATCAACGAAGAGGAACGCACCACGGTGATCGTCGTCGAACAGAACGCCCACCTGGCGCTCAGTGTCGCCCAGCAGGCGCACGTCCTGGAAACCGGGCGCATCGTGTTGTCGGGCACCGCCGAGCAGATCAGGGCCGATGAGCAGGTCACCCGCTCCTACCTGGGAATCCAGGTGAAGCCGTGATCGAATTCCTGCAGCAACTTGTCGAGGGCCTGTCCGCGGGCGCTATCTACGCGGGCCTCGCGCTGGCGCTGGTGCTCATCTACCGATTCACCGGGATCGTCAATTTCGCCCAGGGCGAGCTGGCCATGTTCTCGGCGTTCCTGGCCTGGCAGCTGAGCCAGACCATGCCGTTCTGGGCGGCGCTGATCCTCACCCTCGCCATCTCCTTCGCCGGCGGCATGCTGATCGAACGGGTGGTGATCCGTCCGGTCGAGGGCGCACCCGAGATCACCCTGGTGATCGTCACCGTCGGGCTGTTCTTCACCATCAACGCCACCGCGGGCTGGATCTGGTCGTATCAGACCAAATCGTTCCCGAATCCCTTCCCGGAGGGGGCTCTCCGTGGTGGCGGCCTGAGTGTGGGCTACGGCAGTCTCGGGGTCCTGCTCGTCGTCGCCGTGGTCATGGCGCTGCTGTATCTGCTGTTCCGCTACACCAGGATCGGGCTCGCGATGCGGGCGGTGGCCTGTAACCCGCAGTCGGCCAAACTCGTCGGCATCCGGGTCGGCACCGTGCTCGCGCTCGGCTGGGGACTGGCCGCGCTGGTCGGATCGGTGTCGGGCGTGCTGTCGGCGCCGCTGCTGTTCCTCGAACCCAACATGATGGGCGGAGTCCTCATCTACGCCTTCGCGGCGGCGACCCTGGGCGGGTTCGACTCCCCCGGCGGCGCGGTGGCAGGCGGTCTGATCGTCGGCGTCGCCGAAACCCTCACCGGCGCTTACGTCGACGCGATCGGCACCGAACTCAAGATCGGCGTGCCGCTGGTGATCATCCTGGGCGTGCTGTTGCTGCGCCCGCAAGGTCTGTTCGGACACGCGGCGGTGGAAAGAGTATGAGCGAAGTGAATATTGCGGCAAAGCCTTCGACGACTCCGTCGGCAACGCCGGTCGCGAAGCCGATCCTGCACCGACTGACGACGCTGCGCTGGCCGCTCGTCGCGACGGCCGGAGTTCTCCTGCTGGCCTGCCTCGCCCCCTTCCAGTTGGTGCCCTTCCACACCTTCCAGCTGGCCATGGCGATGATCTACGCGGTCACCCTGCTCGGGCTGAACCTGCTGGTCGGTCACACCGGCCAGATCTCGCTCGGCCACGGCGCCTTCTTCGCCGTCGGCGCCTACACCGCCGCGATCGCGATGGAGCGCTGGGACATACCGTATTTCGCGACCATCCCGATCGCCGCGGCCATCACCTTCGTTCTCGGTTTCGCACTCGGCGTCCCGGCGCTGCGACTGCGCGGGCTGTACCTGGCGCTGGTCACCCTGGCCATCGCGATCTTCCTGGTCCCCCTGCTCAAGCGGTTCGACGGACTCACCGGCGGCTCGATGGGACTCGTCGTCGACAAGCCGGTGCCGCCCGCGTGGACCGGCCTCGCCGAGGACCAGTGGCTGTACTTCCTGGCGCTGGCCACCACCGTGCTCAGCTTCGTGCTGGTCGCCGGGATGCTGCGCTCGCGAGTCGGCCGCGCACTGCACGCGATGCGCGACAACGAGATCGCCGCCGAGGTGCTCGGGGTGAATCTGGCGCACTACAAGACGCTCGCCTTCGCCTGGAGCGCGTTGCTGGCCGGTGTGGCCGGCTGTGTCTACACCTGGGTGATCGCGTTCGTCTCGCCCGACTCCTTCGCGCTGACGTTGTCGATCACGCTGCTGGCCGGGCTGGTCGTCGGCGGGCTCGGCACCACCTGGGGCCCACTGCTCGGCGGACTGTTCGTGATGTTCGTGCCCAGTTTCGCCCAGGACGTCAACCAAGCCGCACCCGGCGTCATCTTCGGACTGCTGATCATCGCGGTCATGTACCTCGCGCCGAAGGGTTTGGCCGGCCTGGCCACCCAGTGGACGCAATGGCTCGGACATCGTGTCCGGAAAGGGAAAACTCATGCGCACTAGGGCAATCCGCTCCATCGGTGTGACGGCCGCGCTTCTCGCGACCCTCACCGCGTGTGGTGGTCGCGGCGAGGAGACCG
Organism: Nocardia salmonicida; assembly: GCF_036142455.1. NCBI lineage: Bacteria > Bacillati > Actinomycetota > Actinomycetes > Mycobacteriales > Nocardiaceae > Nocardia > Nocardia salmonicida. The sequence goes on along the minus strand of NZ_CP108014.1, from coordinate 959,883 downwards.
GCTCCGTCGGTCAAGGCGACTGCCAGGGTCAGCAGACCACCGGAATCACCGACACCACCATCAAACTCGGCGGGGCGTACCCGCTGTCGGGTCCGGCCTCGGCCTACAGCGAGGTCCCCAAGGGCGCCAAGGCCTACTTCGACTACATCAACGCCGAGCAGGGCGGCATCGACGGACGCAAGGTCGAGTACATCGTCCGCGACGACGGCTACCAGCCGCCCAAGACCGTCGAGGAGACCCGCCGCCTGGTCGAACAGGACCAAGTGTTCGCGGTCTTCCAAACCCTGGGCACGGCAACCTCTTCGGCGGTCACCGACTACCTCAACCAGCGCAAGGTGCCCCAGATCTTCGTCGCCACCGGGGCGAACAAATTCGGGGCGGCCACCGAGCACCCGTGGACCATCGGCTGGCAGCCCAGCTACCGCACCGAGGGTCTGGCCTACGCGCAGTACGTGAAGGCGCAGCGGCCGAACGCCACAGTGGCGGTGCTCTACCAGAACGACGACTTCGGCAAGGACCTGCTCGCGGCGTTCACCGAGGGCGTCGCAGGCAGCGGGGTGAAGGTGATCGCCGAGCAGAGCTTCGAGGTCACCGACCCCACCGTCGACGCCCAGGTGCGCAACCTGGCCAACTCCAAAGCCGATGTGCTGCTGAACTTCTCGACCCCGAAGTTCGCCTCGCAGGCGCTGGCCGCCGATGTGCGCAACGCCGACTGGAATCCGTTGCACGTGCTCGCCGTGGTCTCCAACACCATGGCCACCCTGCGTCCGGTGGGCCTGCCCAATGTCCAGGGCACGGTGACCGCGGCATTCCTCAAGGACGCCGCCGACCCGCGCTGGGCCTCCGACGCGGGTATGCAGGCCTACCGATCCAAGCTGGCGCAGTACGCCCCCGGCGCCGATCCCGAGAACCAGCACGCCATGGCCGGATGGACGATGGCTGAGAGCTTCCGCAAGACCATGGAATCGGCGAAGTGCCCGACGCGAGAGGGCCTGCGTGACGCGATGCGCTCGCTCGACAACGTCTCCGCCGACCTGATGCTGCCCGGCATCTCGATGAAAACCGGTGCCGACGACGGCTATCCGCTCCAGGCCGTCGGTATCCAGACCTTCGTCGGCGAGCACTGGTCGCTGACCGACGGCGGCCTGATCGACACCAGCGGCAAGTAGTCGCCCCTCGACGTTGCGCAGCGCAGCCCAGCGTGCGCGGCTTCTCGAAATATCCGAACGATGAGGATCCGAATATGAAGTTGTCAACCACTCTGGCCACGGCGGCCATGACCGCGCTGGCGCTGTGCGTCAGCACCGGGACCGGTAACGCCGATCCGGCACCGCAGACCGAGGTGCGCTACGAGGTGAGCAGGCAGGGTGAGTCCGCGGTGTTGTCCACCGACGGCAAACTGCACATCGTCGACGGCCAGCTGCTGCTCACCACAGGCGCCGACACCCCGGTCGCCGCCCTGCCGCTGACCTACCGCATGGACGACAAGGTGTTCCCGATCGCGGCCACCATCGACGGCGGCACCGCGACCCTGACACCGTCCAAGGAGAACGGCGCCCCGGTGGCCGCGGCCACCAACGTGATCACCCAGGATGCGGCCGCGCAGCAGATCGCCGAGTCCTTCACCCCGCGTGATCAAGCCGCGCTCGGCGTGCTCAGCCAGCGCCTCGGCGTCGGCGGCGCCGTGGCGGCCATCGTCGGCGCGGTGGTCGGCGGCGGCATCGGCTGTCTGGTCGGCGGTGCCGCGGGTGCGGCCATCGCCAGCCCGGTGATCGTGCTGCTGGTGCCGTGGGTCGGCGCCACGGTGGCCGGTTGTGTGCTCGGCGCGGCGACGCTCGGCGCGGTCGGCACGATGATCGGCCTGGTCACCGTCGGTGGCCCGCTGGCGGTCTTCTCCGCCTACCAGTACTTCTCCACCATTCTCGCGCCGTGCCCGGCCGACCTCGGAGCGTACTGCAAGGACCCCGCGGTTCCCACACCGCCGAAGTAGTCTCCCACCGCCGTTCTCGCCGGCCCGCCCACGATCACCTCGTCGGGCGGGCCGGCTCGTGGCCGTTTCCGGCCGGTTAGGAATCTCATGCGCAGAACAGTTTTCGATGCCGAGCACCGCGCCTTCCGGGCGTCGATGCGCGCGTTCATCGAGGACGAAGTCGTGCCGAGTTTCGGCAGGTGGTACGACGACGGACGGGTGCCGCGCGAATTCTATTACCGGCTGGGCGAACTCGGGATCCTCGGTTTGGAGGTGCCCGTCGAGTACGGCGGCTCCGGCTTCGAGTCGATCCGCTACCGCGCCGTGCTCGCGGAGGAGATCGCGCGCGCCGCAGTGTCTTTCGGTGGTTCGAGCGCCCATGTGTCGCGCTGTCTGCCGCTGCTCGACGAGCTGGCGACCGCCGAACAGCGACGGCGCTGGCTGCCGGGATTCGTCACCGGTGAAACGATGTTCGCGCTCGCGGTCGCCGAACCGGGGACCGACACGGAGCCCGCCGGCATGCGCACCACCGCGCCGTTGTCGCTGGACGGCACCGAATACCTGCTCAACGGTTCGAAGACCTTCGTCATCGGTGGTGTACACGCCGACCGCGTCATCGTGTGCGCGCGCACCGCGTCCCCGAATTCCGCGGACCCCTCCTACGGCCTGTCGTTGCTGGTCGTCGATGCCACGGCGCCCGGTTACCGAGTGGGCCGCGCGCTCGACACCCTCGGCCGAAAGGTCTCCGACACAGCCGAACTCACCTTCACCGATGTGCGGGTGCCGGTGAGTGATCGCCTAGGCCAGGCGCACCGCGGCCACGCCCATCTCGCCGCGCAGCTGCCACGGGAACGTCTGACCATCGCCGTCGGCGCCCACGCGCAAGCCAGGGCGGCGGTCCGTTTCGCCCACCGCTTCACCACCGAGCGCACCGCGTCAGCGCATTCGGTGGCGAGTTTCCAGAACACCGGGTTCGAACTGGCCGCCTGCCGCGCCGAGGTCGATGCCGTCGAGGCGGTCGTCGACCGCGCGCTGGCCGCCCACGACCGCGGCGACCTGACTCCCGCCGACGCGGCCTCGGCCAAACTGTTCTGCACCGAGTCGGCGGGGCGGGTGATCGACCGGTGCCTCCAATTGCACGGCGGCATCGGTTATCTCGCGGACTCCCCCATCGCCCGCCTCTACGCCGACCACCGGATCGACCGCATCATGGGCGGCACCAGCGACGTCCTTCGCACGATCATCGCCGCCGAGATGGGCCTGTGAGGCCGGGTCAGCGGGCGCGGTTCAGCTCACCGAGCAGCCGCCAGGTGCGCTGCTGGTCTTCGGGCGTGGTCAGGTCGGTCTGCGAGAACACCACATCGGTGGCGCCCGCGGCGAAGTAGTCGGCCACCCGTGCGGCGACCGTCTCCTCGTCGCCGATCACCACCAGTTCGGCGGCCCGCTGCGCGCCCGAGAGCGCGACCACGCGCTGATAGGACGGAATCGTGTCGTAGAAGGCGGTTTTCGCCGCGGCGATGTGGCGCGCCGCGGCGACGTCGGCGGTGACGACACCGGGAACCATCGCCACGATGCGGGGACTCGGCCTGCCCGCGTCCGCCGCGGCGGCCCGCAGCGGCGCGACGATGTGCTCGGCCAGCGCCTCGGGGCCGACGAGGAAGGGCAAGGTGCCGTCGGCCAGTTCGCCGGTGGCCCGCAGCGCCTGCGGCCCCATGGCCGCGACCAGTACCGGCACCGTCGGGTCGGCCCCCGCGACCGCAGTGGGCATCGGACTGGCGGCGGTCACTGTCTCACCGCGGAAGTCGACCTCGCCGGTGTCGAGAATCGACCGCAGCGCGGTGAGGAATTCGCGCAGCCGGGTGGCGGGCCGGTCGAACGGACCGCCGAACGCGCGCTCGGACAGCGCTCGAGCACCGAGCCCCAACCCGAGGACGAACCGTCCCCCGGTCGCCGCCTGCGCGGTCTGGGCCTGACTCGCCACCAGCAGCGGATGCCTGCCCGGCACCGGAACCACCGAAGTACCCACTTCGATCCCGGGCACGGCACGACCGATCAACGCCGACAACACGATCGCGTCATTGCTGTAGGTCTGGCCCAACCAGACCGAACTCACCCCGACCTCGGCGGCCGCCCGGCCCAGGTCGACGGCCGTGTCCACGGCATTGGCGGAGTGGTCGAGGGTGAACGGGGACAACGCGATTCCGATGCTCATCCCGGTGACAACACCGTCGACATCGCGAGTCATCGCGATCGACGCACGGTGATTCCAGCGTCGGAAGAGTCTCGACGTCCGGCGAATTCGGCCGGAGCTCGCGTCAGCGAACGGTGATGCCGTCCGCGCGCATCGCGTCCTTCACCTGACCGATGGTGAGATCGCCGAAGTGGAACACGCTCGCGGCCAGCACCGCGTCGGCACCGGCGTGCACGGCGGGTGGAAAGTGTTCGACCGCGCCCGCGCCGCCACTGGCGATCACCGGCACCCGCACTGCCGCGCGCACCGCGGTGATCATCGGCAGATCGAAACCGGCCTTGGTGCCGTCGGCGTCCATCGAGTTCAGCAGGATCTCGCCCACGCCGAGTTCGGCGCCGCGGATGGCCCATTCGACGGCGTCGATACCGGTACCGCGCTTGCCGCCGTGTGTGGTGACCTCCCAGCCGGACGGGGTGTCGGGCGCACCGTCGGGCACGGTGCGCGCGTCGACCGAGAGCACGATGCACTGGGCGCCGAAGCGCTGCGACATCTCGAACAGCACTTCCGGGCGCGCGATGGCGGCGGTGTTCACCGACACCTTGTCCGCGCCCGCGCGCAGCAGCCGGTCGACGTCTTCGACCGTGCGCACGCCGCCGCCGACGGTGAGCGGGATGAAGATCTGTTCGGCGGTGCGGGTCACCACGTCGAGCATGGTGCCGCGGTCGCCGGTGGAGGCGGTGACGTCGAGGAAGGTCAGCTCGTCGGCGCCCTGGGCGTCGTAGGTCGCGGCCAGTTCCACCGGATCGCCCGCGTCGCGCAGGTTCTGGAAGTTCACGCCCTTGACCACACGGCCCGCGTCGACGTCGAGGCACGGGATCACGCGTACCGCCAGGGTGCTCGGCGCCGTGGTGCTCGCTCGTTCGTCGGTGCGCGGTGTCATGCGGTTCACCCTCGTTCTTCTTCGCTGACGGTGCAAATCATTTCCAGCAGTTCCTCGTGCACGCCCGGCGCGGCGGCCAGCACCGAACCGGAGGTGATGGTCCACGGCGCGCCGGCGAGGTCGGTGACCACGCCACCCGCGGCGCGCACCAGCGCGACCCCGGCCGCGTTGTCCCACGGATGGTGCCCGAACACGACCGCGCCGCCGAGCGCCCCGGACGCGGTGAACGCCAGGTCGATGCCGGTCGCGCCGTGCATCCGCACCCGCGAGGACAATCGGCTCAGCGCACCGAGCAGGTCGAACCGGAACTGGCCGGGGATGCGGCCCGCCGAGTCGAGGTTGAAGGCGCCGAAGCCGATCATCGCGTCGGCGAGCCTGCCCGGCGCCAGCGGCGGCAACGCCACACCGTCGAGGTACACCGGCCCACCGGTCACCGCGGCGTAGCGGCGGCCGAGCATGGGCAGCCAGGTCAGGCCGATCACCGGTTCGCCCTCGTGCACCAGTGCCAGCAGCGTGCCCGACATGGGATGGCCGGAGGAGTAGTTGAAGGTGCCGTCGATCGGATCGAGCACCCAGGCCGTGCCCGAGGTGAGCGCGGGCCCGCCGAATTCCTCGCCGTGTACCGCGATCCCGGTGCGTTGCTGGAGTTCGGCGGAGATGGTGCGTTCCAGCTCGAGATCGAGTTCGGTGGCGAAGTCGTTGCGGCCCTTGGTCACCGCGCTCGGCGCGCCGAGTCCTTCGACGAAGCGCGGCACCACGCCGTCCAGGATCTGGGTGGCGACGGTCAGCAGGTCGGTCAGTTCGGCAGTGCTCGGCGTGGCGGTCATCAGTGGTGTCAGCGCACCGCGGCCAGCGCTTGCGGCAGCGTGAACCGGCCCGCGTACAACGCCTTGCCGATGATCGCGCCCTCCACACCGTCGTCGGCCAGGCCGGCGATGGCGACGAGGTCGTCGAGCACCGAGATACCGCCGGAGGCGACCACCGGCGCCTCGGCGGCGTTGGCGACCTCGCTCAGCAGTTCCAGGTTCGGCCCGGTCAGCGTGCCGTCCTTGGAAACGTCGGTGACGACATAGCGCGCGCACCCGTCACGCTCGAGGCGTTCGAGCACCTCCCACAGGTCGCCGCCGTCGGTCACCCAGCCGCGGCCGCGCAGGCGCCACTGTCCGTCGATCTGCTTGACGTCGAGTCCGACCGCGATCCGGTCGCCGTATTCGCCGAGTACCCGGGCACACCACTGCGGGTTCTCGATCGCCGCGGTGCCGATGTTCACCCGCGCGCACCCGGTCGCTAGCGCCGCCTTCAGCGAGTCGTCGTCACGGATACCACCGGACAGTTCGACCTTTACATCGAGCTCGCCGACGACCTGGGCGATCAGTTCGCGATTGCTCCCCTTGCCGAAGGCCGCGTCCAGATCGACCAGATGCACCCATTCGGCCCCCGCTTGCTGCCACGCCAACGCCGCGTCCCGAGGCGACCCATAGCTCGTTTCGCTACCGGCCTCCCCTTGCACAAGGCGCACGGCCTCACCATTGGCGACATCGACAGCGGGCAACAGCACAAGACTCACCCATTCAGACTAGTAGGTCTGTGTCCGCGTTCCCGCAACGGTCCGCGGCGGTGAGGCCCGTGTCACGCGAACCCCGCCGTGCGCTCAGTCGGCCGCGGCTTCGAACATGCCGGGCTCATAGGAGCCGCCCTGCTGACGCAGGATCACCCCGAGCCGGTTGGCCGCGTTGATCTGCGCCACCACCGCGACCAAGGCGGCGAGCTGTTCGTCGTCGTAGTGCTCGCGCGCCTGCGCCCAGGTCTCGTCGGACACGCCCTGCGCGGCGTCGGCGACGCGGGTGCCTTCCTCGGCGAGTGCCAGGGCAGCCCGCTCAGCCTCGGTGAACACGGTGGACTCGCGCCACGCGGCGACCAGGTTGATCCGCGTCGCGGCCTCTCCCGCGTGAGCCAGATCCTTGCTGTGCGCATCGGTGCAGTAGCCGCAGCCGTTGATCTGGCTGGCGCGCAACATCACCAGATCCTGGGTGGCCTTCGGCACACTGGACTGGAGCAGGGCCAGGCTGGCGTTGGCGAACCGCTTGGCGAACTTCGCGCCGACCGCGGTATCGAACAGGTTGAATCGGGGTTCCATGTCGTGTTCCTCACTGGTTGCTGAATCGAACGACCATGAGACGACGACGACCGGATCCGCGTAACACGTTCCCGGCGTGACCGACGCCATGGCGCGTCGGTGTTACGCCACGGCGGTGGCCGGCGTCTGGTGGTGACGCACCCGAGCGGAAACAGGAGCAACCCATGGCGCCGCACACCACACCCGACGACACAGCGAAGGACCCGGCGACCGAGGTGTTCGTCGCCCACCGCAATCTGCTGTTCACCGTCGCCTACGAGATGCTCGGCTCGGCCGCCGACGCCGAGGACGTCCTGCAGGAGACCTGGCTGCGTTGGGTGGGAGTCGATCTCGCCGCGGTGCGCGACCAGCGCGCGTATCTGGTCAGGATCACGACCCGCCAGTCGCTCGATCGCCTGCGCACGCTCGGCCGTCGCAAGGAGACCTATGTCGGCCCCTGGCTACCCGAGCCCCTACTGACCACGCCCGACGTGGCCGAGGACGTCGAATTGGCCGAGAGCGTCTCGATGGCGATGCTGCTGGTCTTGGAGACGCTGGCGCCGATCGAGCGAGCGGTGTTCGTGCTGCGCGAAGTATTCGATCTGAACTACGACGAGATCGCCGAGGCGGTCGACAAGAGCCCCGCCGCCGTCCGACAGCTGGCCTACCGAGCGCGCGCCCACGTCGCGGCCCGCCGACCGCGCGCAATCGTGTCCGCGAGCCAGTCCCGCGATGCGCTCGCGGCATTCCAGCGGGCGATCGAAACCGGTGATCTCCAGAACCTGCTCGACCTCCTCGCACCGGATGTCGTGTTCCTCGGCGACGGCGGCGGGATCAAACAGGCCGCACTCTCGCCCATCGTGGGATCCGACTTGGTCGCCGCCCTGCTCACCGCCAGTGTGCCGAGGATCGGGGCCGAGATGACCGTCGAACCGGCCCAGCTCAACGGCCACCCGGCCCTGATCCTTCGACTCGACGGCACGATCGACACGGTGTTCGCGGTGCGCGTCGACGACGGTCTGATCACCGGGCTCTACTCCGTGCGCAATCCCGACAAGTTGTCGCGAACGGAGACGGAGACCGCGCTGCGGCGCTGAGCGGATCGGCCCGCGCGCGATCTCGTCGAGGTGGGTCAGGTCAAGCGGCGGCGAAGTTCGGGCAGTCCGTCGCCGGTGAGATCGTCGAGCGCGACGGTGCGGCCGACCACGGCCAGGGCGATGGCCTCACCTGGGCCGCGCACTTCCGGGCCCTCGCCCGAGGACCAGGACACGTCGGTGGCGACGAAACGCAGGCCCTTGGTGAATCTGCCGGGGAAGGCGAAGGGATCGGGGTAGGACAGGACCGCGACGAGCCGGTCGGCGGCAATGGTGCGAGGACGACCCAGTGGGCGTCGGATGTCCTGGTGATGGACCACGAGGTCGGAGAGCATGAGCCGGGGCGAATACTTCGACAGCCGACCCGACTCCCTGTCGAGTTTGTCCACCAACTGCTCGGTCGAGAGCTCCGAGAACGACTGCGCGAGAGCATTATTGGTGCGATTCACCGAGCCCCGGCTCTTCAGCACCACCCCCGCGTAGCTCAGCGGACTCAGCGTGTCCTGCATCAGGTGTCCCACGACATCGCGAACCCGCCACCCCGCGCACAGCGACGGCGTCTCCCATTCCTGCTCGCTCAGCCCTCGCAGCAGTTCGACCAGTTCGGCCCGTTCGTCGGCCAGCATCCCCCGATAACTCATACCGCCACCCTAATCGGACCGACCGCCTCGGCGAATCCTTCCACGGTCGGATTCTCCTGGGCGAGGAGTGATTACGATCCGCGATTCGTCCAGGGCGGCTGACCTGGACTGACGCGTCGACGCCGACCGTGCGGCGATGCGCGACAATGAACGCCGCGAACTTCTCCTCCGCTGTCCGCTTTCTCCTCCACGAACAGGATCGACGCACACCTTGGCCAAGCAGAATCGTCGGCGCAGGACCGGTCGCAAGCCGACAGCCGCTCCCGGACTCCCGATCGATGCCGCGTTGTCGGGCGATCCGTCGCAGGTCGCCGACGCGATCGCGACCGTCGCCTTTCTCGCCGCGCAGGGCGACAAGATCGCGATCACGAGGTTCGTCGAACAGGTAGCGGGCGTGGAGGCGGCCGCCGGGGTCCAGCTCGCCGCGCGACGAATCATCGCCCGCGCCTTCGAGTTCGGCTGGTTGCCCAGGGATGTTCACGAGGCCGCGCGCAGGCGGGTCGACGAGTTCGCGGTCGGCTATCTGACCGATCTGCTGGCCGACCACCGGGTCGGCTTCGCGCCCGAGTCGGTCGACGAGATCTGGCAGTCCCAACTGGACGAACTGGACGCCACGGTGTGGTGGACAGCCGAGCGCCCCCACCTCCACCAGTGGGCCGACCGTGCACTGCTCACCGACGACGAGGTCCTCGAGTCGGCCCTCACCGCCCTGGCCCTGCTCATCCAACTCCCGAAACTCGAGCAGATCGTTCCCCTCCCCGGCACCCGCGGGCAGACCGTCACCCACCACCATGTCGACGAGAGAACCCTCGGCCGAGTCCGCGGCCTCCTCGCCAAAGCCGAGTCGACGTCCTTCGCCGAGGAAGCCGAAACCCTGTCCGCCAAGGCACAGGAACTCATGACCAAGTACGCGATCGACCGTGCCCTGATCGATTCCCAGCGCACCGACCCCGACCTCCCCACCGCCCGCCGTATCTGGCTCGAAACCCCCTACACCGACGCCAAAGCCCTGCTCATCGACATGGTCACCCGAGCCAACCGCTCCCGCGCGATCTTCGTCGCCGACTGGGGTTTCGTCACGATCGTCGGCGACGATCCCGACCTCGACGCCGTGGAAATCCTGTCGACTTCCCTACTCGTCCAAGCCACCCGCACCATGATCGACAACGCCGCCACCGACGAATCCCGCTCCCGCCACTACCGCAAGGCCTTCCTCACCGCCTACGCCACCCGCATCGGCGAACGCCTCGCCGAGGCCGCCGAAGCGACCATCGCCGACTCCCCCGACCGCACCGACCTACTCCCGGTCCTGGCCACCCACCAGCAACGAGTGGACAAAGCCTTCGACGCCTACTTCCCCACCGTCCGCACCCGGGGCATCACCATTCGCAGCGCCGAAGGCTGGACCGCGGGCACCGAAGCCGCCGACCGAGCCGACGTCGACAAACCCTGACCCGACAACGACTCGAGGCTCTCGCTCGGGCTACAGCGAGCCGATCCAGTTGCGCAGCAGCTGCGCCCCCGCGTCGCCGGACTTCTCCGGGTGGAACTGAGTAGCCGACAGCGGCCCGTTCTCTACCGCGGCGAGGAACGGCACGCCGTGCTCGGCCCAGGTGAGCTTCGGGGAGGCGATGTGTTCGTTCTCGGGCAGTTCCCACTGCTGGGCCGCGTAGGAGTGGACGAAGTAGAAGCGGGTGTCGGCGTCCATGCCGGCGAACAGGGTGCTGTCGGCGGGGGCCTTCACCGTGTTCCAGCCCATGTGCGGCAGGACGGGGGCGTCCAGGCCCGCGACCGTGCCGGGCCATTCGCCGCAGCCTTCGGTCTCGACGCCGAACTCGACGCCGCGGTCGAACATCACCTGCATGCCGACGCAGATGCCGAGCACGGGACGCCCACCGGCGAGGCGCTGGCCGATGATCCGGTCACCGCGCACCGCGAGCAGCCCGGCCATGCAGGCCGCGTACGCGCCGACGCCGGGAACGACGAGTCCGTCGGCCGCCAACGCGGCCTGCGGATCGGCGGTGACCTCTACCTGCGCTCCCGCACGCACCAGCGCGCGTTCGGCGGAGTGCAGGTTGCCGGAACCGTAGTCGAGCAGAACAACCGATCTCACAGCACGCCCTTCGTGGACGGCACACCGCTGACCCGCGGGTCGATCTCGACGGCGGCGCGCAGAGCCCGCGCGACAGCCTTGAACTCGGCCTCGGTGATGTGGTGCTGGTCGCGGCCGTAGAGCACCCGCACGTGCAGGGCGATACGGGCGTTCTGCGCGATCGACTCGAAGACGTGCTTGTTGAGCACGGTCGAGTACGAGGCGCCGGGGCCCGCGCTGGGAATGATGGTGTGCACCAGGTGTTCCGGCTCGCCGGTGAACACGCAGTAGGGGCGACCGGACACGTCGACGGCGGCGTGCGCGAGGGTCTCGTCCATCGGGATGAACGCGTCGCCGAAGCGGCGGATGCCCTTCTTGTCGCCCAGCGCCTGGCCGAGTGCCTGACCCAGCACGATCGCGGTGTCCTCGACCGTGTGGTGGGCTTCGATCTCGATGTCGCCCTCGGCCCGCACGACCAGGTCGAACCCGGCGTGCGCACCCAGTGCGGTCAGCATGTGGTCGTAGAACGGCACCCCGGTGGCGATCTCGGTCTGCCCGGTGCCGTCGAGGTTCAGCTCCACCAGAATCGAGGACTCTTTGGTGACGCGTTCCACCCGCGCTGTTCTGCTCATGATGTGTTCCTCCACAGGTGGATTCAGTGAGTAAGGTCGGTGCCCGCGATATCGCGGCTCACGCGCAGGAATTCGTCGTTCTCGGCGGCCAGGCCGATGGTGGCGCGCAGATAACCGGGGATACCGACGTCGCGGATCAGCACGCCCGCGTCGAGGTAGTGCTGCCACGCCGCGCCCGCGTCGGTGAACCGGCCGAACAGCACGAAGTTGGCGTCGCTGGGGATCACCTCGAAGCCGAGCGCCGCCAGCGCGGCGGCGACCCGGTCACGCTGAGCCGCCAGTTCCGCGACGCTGCCGAGGGTTTCGTCGGCATGGCGCAGGGCCGCGCGCGCCGCGGCCTGGGTGACGACCGACAGGTGATACGGCAACCGCACCAACAGAATCGCGTCGATCACCGCGGGCGAGGCGGCCAGGTAACCCAGGCGCCCACCCGCGAAGGCGAACGCCTTACTCATGGTCCGAGTGACCACCAGCTTGGTCGGGAACCGGTCGATCAACGTGATCGCGCTCGGCGCCGCCGAGAACTCGCCGTAGGCCTCGTCCACGACGACGATGCCGGGCGCGACATCGAGAATCCGCTCGAGCTCGTCGATCGGAATGCTGTGCCCGGTCGGGTTGTTCGGGCTCGTCACGAACACCACATCGGGGCGGCGTTCGACGATCTGGGCCAGCGCGTAGTCGATGTCGAGCGAGAAGTCACCGCTGCGCTTGGCCTCGACCCACTCGGTGTCGATGCCCTCCGAGATGATCGGGTGCATCGAGTACGACGGCACGAAACCCAGTGCGCTGCGGCCGGGCCCGCCGAAGGCCTGCAACAGCTGCTGCAGAATCTCGTTGGAGCCGTTGGCCGCCCACACGTTCGCGGTGTCGACAGCGACGCCGGTCTGGCGGGTCAGGTACTCGGCCAGGTCGTGACGCAGTGCGACGGCGTCGCGATCCGGGTACCGGTGCAGGTCCGCGGCGGCGGCCCGCACCGATTCGGCGACATCATCGATCAGCGCCTTGCTCGGCGGGTGCGGGTTCTCGTTGGTATTGAGCTGGACGGGCACCGTCAACTGCGGTGCGCCATAAGGCGATTTGCCCCGCAGGTTGTCCCGCAACGGCAGTTGATCCAGGGTCGCCGAGGCGCCCGGCACGGTGGGAGTGCTCACGACAGCGCCTCGAAACGCGCCTGCACAGCCTGACCGTGCGCGGGCAGATCCTCCGCGTTGGCCAGGGCGACAACGTGTCCGGCCACATCCTTCAACGCCGCCTCGGTGTACTCCACGATGTGGATGCCACGCAGGAACGTCTGCACGCTCAGCCCCGAGGAGTGCCGCGCGCAACCCGCGGTCGGCAGCACGTGATTGGAGCCCGCGCAGTAGTCACCCAGGCTGACGGGCGCCCACGGCCCGACGAAGATCGCGCCCGCGCTGCGCACCCGCGCGGCCACCGCGGCGGCGTCGACGGTCTGGATCTCGAGGTGCTCGGCGGCATAGGCGTCGACCACCCGAAGGCCCTGCGCGATGTCGTCGACGAGCACGGTCCCGGACTGCTTGCCGCTCAATGCTTCCCGCACGCGATCGTTGTGCTTGACCACGGCGAGTTGAGCATTCAGCGCGGCGTCGACCGCGTCGGCCAGCGCTACGGAATCGGTGACGAGCACACTGGCCGCGAGCACATCGTGCTCGGCCTGGCTGATCAGATCAGCGGCCACATGCACCGGATCGGCCGTGGCGTCGGCCAGCACCGCGATCTCGGTCGGGCCCGCCTCGGCGTCGATGCCGACCAGCCCACGGCACAGTCGCTTGGCCGCGGTGACATAGATATTGCCGGGCCCGGTGATGAGATCGACGGGCTCGAGCGCCCCACCGTCGGTATCGACACCGCCGTACGACAGCAACGCCACCGCCTGCGCGCCACCGACCGCCCACACCTCGTCGACCCCGAGCAGCGCGGCGGCCGCCATGATCGTCGGGTGCGGCAGCCCGCCGAACTGCGCCTGCGGCGGCGAGGCCACCACCAGCGATTCGACTCCGGCGGCCTGCGCGGGCACCACGTTCATCACGACCGAGGACGGATACACCGCGTTGCCGCCGGGCACATACAGCCCGACCCGCTCCACCGGCAGCCACTTCTCGGTGACGGTGCCGCCGGGCACGACCTCGGTCACCGTGTCGGTGCGCCGCTGATCAGCGTGTACCTTCCTGGTCCGCTCGATCGCCACCTCTAGCGCGGCGCGCACAGCCGGGTCCAACTCGGCCAGCGCCTTGGTCAGCTCGCCGACCGGCACCCGCACCACGGCGGGCCGCACACCGTCGAACTTCTCGCTGTAGTCCAGCGCCGCCGCGGCGCCCCGATCGCGGATGTCCTCGACGACCGGCCGCACATGATGCAGCACCGAGTCCACGTCGACCCCTCCGCGCGGCAGCGCGGTGCGCAGCTCGGCAGCGGAAGGAGTACGACCGCGCAGATCGACGCGGGCGAGCTCGATGCGGGAAGTCATATCGGGGTACGGTCCTGTTCTGTGGTGGGGCTCAGGTCAGGTACCAGCCTAATGGTCGCCCGCCATCGCTTTTCCACCCACATCCCGCCGAGGCGACGGACCCGTCCTGCGGATCCGTCGCACGTACCACCTAGCGGGTGTCTCCGTCGATGCGCAGACTGCCACCCGAGCTCACCACGCGCATGACCATGGCCTTTGTCGAGCCGTTGATGGTGATGCTGGCCAGGCGCATATTCGTGGAGCCGTCGGCATTGTTGCCGCTGACCGCGGTGATGCTGGCGAAGTTCTCGACAGTGCGGTCGTTCCAGTATTCGCGGAACGCGGACTCACTGCCGTACACCTCCTGCGCGGCGGGAGTGAGCAGCGACCACGAACCGCCCGGGTTGCTGAAGAAGTTCTCGACCAGCAGACCGGCCGAACCGATGTCGACCGTGCCGACGTTACTGGCCTGCCCGAGCGGCGGAACCGCCGCGCTCGGCTTGGGAGCCGCCGAGGCCTGCACCGAGGTCGGCGGACTCGCCTGCACCCGCGGTGAATCGGAATCGGAGCTGCTCAGCGCGCTGACGGCGACGGCGATCGCCGCGACGAGCGCGCCGACACCGGACCCGATCAGCACCGCACGCCCCTTGCCTGCCTGCTTGCGCGGGGGGGCGGGCATGGGATGGGCCTGGGTCTGCGGGTGCGCCGCGGTGTCCTGCCGGACCTGTGGACGCGGGTTCGAGCGGATCTGACGGGTCGTGGCCGTGGACGCGCCCGCGTGGGAGGCCCGGCGACCGGACTGCCGGATCACCTGGGTGGTCGCCGCGGAGTTACGACGATTGAAAGCCTCACTGGCGGGCACGAATCCGGCGGGGACCGCGTCGTCCTCAGCGAAGGAGGCCAGCGCGTCGCGGGCTTCGGTCATCGTCGGACGGTCGAGAGGGTCCGGGCTGAGCAGATCGAGCAGGAAGTCGGTGGCGGGGCCCGCGTTGTGGGGCTCGCGCACCTGACCGTTGGCGGCGGCGTAGAGCACCGCGAGGGGGTTGGAGTTGGCGCCGTAAGGCGGTTCGCCTTCCAGCGCGTGGAAAAGCGTTGCGCCTAGGGCGAATACGTCGGCGGCGGGCGTGGGGTCGGAACCGCGCGCCACCTCGGGTGCCAGATAAGCGGCAGTTCCGCAGATCAGCCCGGTCTCGGTGAGCGTCACGTCGCCGGCCGCACGGGAGATGCCGAAGTCGGTGATCTTCACCTCACCGTGGTCGCCGAGCAGGATATTGCCCGGTTTCACGTCGCGGTGCACCAAACCGGCCTGGTGCGCGGCGATCAGCGAGGAAGCGACCATCTCACCGATGCGCGCGACCTCGAGCAGTGGCAGCGGGCCCTTCTGACCCAGTTCCCCTGCGAGGCTGACCGACTTGAGGTACTCCATCACCAGGCACGGATCACCGTTGTGCTCGGTGATGTCGAATACCACGATGGCATTGGGATGCTGGAAGCGAGCCGCGTTGCGGGCTTCCCGAATCGCGCGCTGGCGCAACACATCCCGCTCGCCCTCGGGCAAGCTGGGTTTGATGTGGATCTGCTTCACAGCCACGGAGCGTTGGAGGCGTTCGTCGACAGCACGCCATACAACGCCTGTGCCGCCGCTACCAATACGCTCGACCAGGCGGTAATGCTCCGCGATCTTCTGACCGGTATCGATGGCGCCTACTCCGAACCTTCTCGAAATTGTGACATCCCGCGTATTGACCATGGGTATGGTCCGCCGCCGAGTGTAGCTGGCGCAGTGGTGACCGCGTGCGGCAGCGGGGGGATTGCTCGCCTGCGGGGGGAAAGACGACTCATGGTGTCACACGTAGCATCCGTCCCGCTGCCTCGACCGCCGGTCCGGAGCTTCCGGCGTCCGCGACGAACACCGCGAACGCCAGATCACCCTCGATGCCGACGAACCAGCCGTGGGCGTGGGTGTCGTCGAGATACTCCGCGGTGCCGGTCTTGCCGAGCAGACCGGGGATGTCGCGCAGCGCGGTGGCTGTGCCCGCACTTACCGTCTCCCCCATCATGGTCTCTAGCTGCGACATCACCGTCGGGGGCACCGGCGGCGAGGTCCGATCCGGGGTGCCGGGACGGCCGCGGATGAGGCTCGGCGCGGGCGCGGAACCGTGCGCCAGGGAGGCAGCGACGAGCGCCATCCCGAACGGTGAGGCGGTCACCGTGCCCTGTCCGATGCTCGATTCGACCCGTTGCGCCGGATTTTCGGCGGGTGGAACTTTCCCTGTGACAGTCGTCAAGCCGGGTGTCACATAATCCACCCCGAGGCCCAGCTGTTGGGCGGCCGCGGTCAATCCGTCGGCGGGCAATTTCACTCCCAACTCGGCCATCGTGGTGTTGCACGACCGCGCGAACGCGGTGTGCAGGGGCACCATACCCAGGTCGAAGCCGTTGTCGTTGGGAATCGTGCGGCCCTCGATGGTGGCGCGGCCCGGGCAGGGCAGCACGGTATCGGGGGTGACGCCGCCCGCTTGCAGGGCCGCCGAGACAGTGACGGTCTTGAACGTGGAGCCCGGCGGGTAGAGCCCGGTCAGCGCGATCGGGCCCTGGGCGTCGGCGGGCGCGTTCTGCGCGACGGCCAGCACCTCGCCGGTCGAGGGTCGCAGCGCGACGATGGCGGACGGGGTGGCGATCGGGGTCAGTGCGTCCTCCGCCGCGTGCTGGAGGTCGATGTCGAGGGTGCTGGCGATGTCGGGGGTCGGCTTCGCGTCGGGTCCGGCGATGCGCTGGGTGCCCTCGGCGGTCTGCGCGCGGATCGCCCAGCCCGCGGCGGTGTCGGCTTGGTCCTGCCAGACCTCGGCGAGCCCGCCGATGGTGGGTCCGGCCAGCGTCTTGTCGACGGTGAGCAGCCGGGTCTGTGGCGCGAGCGTCACCCCGCGCACTCCGGTCAGTGCCTGCTGCACGGGCGCGATGTCGGCATCGCGCAGGGCGACGGCGGTGATCGGTTTGCCCTGTGCCGCAGCCAGATCCGTCCGTAAGGTGGCCTCGCTGACCCCCTGCGGCGCGAGCAGCGCGGCGACGGCGGGCAGGTCGGCATCGGGCCCGACGTTCACCAGCGTTACCACCTGCTGGGTCATCAGGTCACCACCGGAGGCGTCGAGCACTCTGGCCGGTTTCGCGGCGACCGGGCTGTAGCTGAGTGCGCCGAGGTCGAGGCCGGGCGCGACCGTGGTCGGCTTCCAGGCGATCTTCCACCCGTCGGCGCCGGTGGTGGTTCCGGCACTCGAGTAGGTCCATGCGTTGCGGCCGTCGGGGCCGAATTTCCAGGTGGATTCCAGCGTGAACGACGTGTCGTCGGTGGACGACACCCGGACCGTGTCGTTCTTGCCGAGGTTGTCGAACAGCGCCGTCAGCACCGGTCGGGCTGCCTCGGGTGCGTCGGTGAGTTCGGCAGCGGCGGCGGCGTCTCCGCTGGTCAGCGCGGCGGCGAACGATTCGGCGACGGTCTGTGGTTGATCGGGTCCGGACGAGCAGGCCAGGGGCAGCGCAGCGAGCGCGACGAGTAGGACCGATGCCTTCCGTGGAGTGCGCACGGGTCCGAGACTAGCTCGATCCGTGGTGCCGGTGGGGTTGTCGTTTCTGCTGTGACGAGCCCATCCGCTACCACCAGCCGGTGATCGCCCCGATCTGACGACCGAGTTCGGGAGCGAGCGAGCGAGCATAACTGGCGGTCAGGTGGTGCTCGTCGCGATAGATGAGCACATTGCCCTCGACCACCCGGCAGCGCTGCGGTCGGCAGACGGCATCGGACAGGTCCAGCGGATGGATATTCGGGTAGCCGGCCGCCGGTACCTCGGCGGGATCGTGCGGGTCGAGGACCTCGCCGCGATCGAGCCCGCAGCTGTCGGGGTCGCCGCGGTGGGCCAGGCAATCGGTGGCGCGGTAGAGGACGCCGTCGCGGCGCAGCCGTGGGGTGTCACGCAGCGCGAGCACGTTGAAGCCCCGGTCCTGCATCGCCGTCCACACCTCGAGGTATTCGGCGGGCACCTCATCGCCCACGCCGTTCATGCGGTAGCGGGTGGACAGGGTCAGCACCCAGTCCGGTGGTTCGGCCGACAGCCGGTCGAGCACCTCCACCGACCATTCGTGGCACTCCGGGAACGGCCACTCGGCATAGGACGGCTGATCGGCGAGGACCACCGGACACCCTTCCTTGAGATAGGAGACCACCCGGAACCCGTGTTCGACGGCGAGCGGTTCCAGCGCGGGCAGCCAGTGCTCGGAGTGCGAGCCGCCGACCAGCGCGATCGAGCGGGTGGCGGTGGGGTCGCCGTAGGTACAGACGCGGACTTCGCGGTTGGGCGTGATACAGCCGTCGGTGGTCGGCGACGGGGTGTCGGCCTGGCCTTCGAAGACCGTGGGGCGCATGGGTTCCGGCGAGTACTCGGCGCCGGTGAACAGGGCGGCGGCGCCCGGATATCGGTGGGTGTCCAGTGCCTGCGGCGGCACCGCCGGGTTGGCCACCAGCACCACCTGCCACCCCACCGAGGCGATCAGCACCGCCACCGCGGTGGCGGTGACCAGGGCGCCGGCCGCCTTGCGGGTTTCCGGCCGCTCGCCCCGAGGCGGCATGCGCAGTGGCGTCTCGATCAGCCGAGTGGTCGCGTAAGCCAGCGCCAGCGAGGCGCCGATCACCACCAGCCCGTCGACGATCCCGGCATTCGCGCGCCCGGTCTCGCCCAGATAGAAGATCAGGATCGGCCAGTGCCACAGGTACAGCGGGTAGGCCAGCGCGCCGAGTTCGGTACAGAACCGTCCGGCCAGCAGCCGGTTCGGCCACGCCTGCGTTGCCGCCGCGAACCCCGAGGCGATCACCAGGCAGGCGGCCGCCACCGGCCACAGCGCCGCGACACCGGGGAACTGATTCGCGCCGTCGAACAGCGGTCCGCACGACAGCACCATCGCCAGCCCGAGCGCGGCCGCGAGCCCACGCAGCCGATTCGGCAACCGCAACCAGGGTGCCGCGACGGCCAGCATCGCACCGGCGAGCAACTCCCAGCCGCGCGCGATGCTGTCGTAGTAGGTCCACGCCTGGTGCTGCCCGGTCCCCGAAACGGCGTACCAGAACGACAGCGACGCCAGCCCGCCCAGCACGATCACCAGGGTGAGCCGTCCGGCCGAACCGCGTCTGCGCAACCAGGCCCACCCCGCCAGCAGCGCGAGGATCACCAGGTAGAACTGCCCCTGCACCGACATCGACCACAGGTGCTGCAACGGGCTCACCGAGGGATCGGGTGAGAGGTAGTCGAGCTCGGCGGTGGCCAGATACCAGTTCTGGCCGTAGAACATCGAGGCCAACGTCTGCGCCGCGGCCTCGCCCAGCTGGGTATACGGCCGCATCAACACCGTGGCGAGCAGAATCGCCCCTAACACCACGATCAACGACGGCATCAGCCTGCGCAGGGTCCGTCGCGCCGTCTCCTTGGCCGACACCCCGCCGCTGCGCTCCACCCCGCGCACCACCGCGCCGGTGAAGAAGAATCCCGACAGCACGAGGAAAACGTCGACTCCGCCGGATACGCGGCCCGCCCACACGTGGAACGCCACCACGAGCGCGATCGCTACCCCGCGCAGTCCGTCCAGATCCTGGCGTCGTTCGACGGTGCCGCGAACCGCCGCACCCGGCACGAGCGGCGATGCGGTCCGGATATTCGGCACCAACGACCCCACAGAATCGGCCCCCACAACAGATTTGTTTCCCGGCAAGTAACCATCAATTTGCCGTAGGGACACCCAGGAAGCAAACCGCCGTGCCGCGCGGAGCGGGTGCTATCGGGTTCGCCAGGGCGTGGTCGCCAGGGTCGCCGCGTCGGCTTCGTCGAGGTCGATATCGAACACTTCGGCCAGCACCTTGGTCAGCTCGCTGGGATCGAGGTCACGCGAAGTGGCGGTGCCGTCGGGGTATTCCGAGCTCAGCGTCAGGTCATCGAGCACATGGTGGACCTCGGGCAGGAATCGCTGGAGGAAGGGGCGGGTGGTGAACGGCGAGCGTGGCGAGGTCGACACGAAGTGGTTGCCGACCGCGTAGTCGATGCGGAACTGTGGGTTCTCGGTGAAGGTATAGCGGTCCGTCCAGCCGTCGCGGCTGAATTGGTACAGCACCCACAGGCCACCGGCCCGGTGCTCCAGCCGGTAGCGCCAGTCGCCGAGCGCGAATTCGCCGCCGCTGTCGACCAGTTCGAACGGTTCCAGCGGTCCGAAACCGAAACCGACATCGCAGATCCAGACGCGATCGTCGTCAGGGGTGCTCACGCGCAGCAGGGCGTGGGTCGCCGGCCGCAGCACGCCGGTATCGGCCACACCGTAGGTGACCCGCCCGCTGAGTCCGCTGACACCGAAACCGAACCGTTCGAGCGCGGCGGCGAACACCCCAACGTTCTCGTAGCAGTAACCACCGCGACGCTGACGGATCAGCTTGCTCTGCAGCGAGTCGAGGTCGAGCGGGATGCCCCGTCCGAGGATGATCTCGAGATTCTCGAAGGGGATCGAGGTCGTGTGGGCGCGCACGAGTGCGCGCAGGGTGTCGACCGACGCGGTGCGTGGCCCGGCATAGCCGATCCGGGCCAGGTAGGCGTCCAGGTCGAGCTCGGCGCCCCGCCAGCCGTGATCGTCGGGCACTGGGTCGGTCATCGCATCCTCGTTCCGGTCGGTGTCTTTCGCACAACCGCGGTCCGGCGAACGTTGTTCCCTGACGCCTCAGGCCGCGCACTTCGCGCCCGCGGGCGCCGGGGGCGCGGTGACCAGGTCGTGCCCGACATCGACGACATAGTCGCTGACCTGCGGCGCGAGCGGCTCGGTCCCCGCGAGCAGCCGCAACACCACACACCCGCCCTCGAACAGCGCGGGCCCGACAGCGTGATCACCGGGCACGATCGCGCCGGTGAGATCGCGCCCGCTGACCACCGTGTAGAAGGAGAACGGTTTGCCCGCCGCGGTCAGCGCCGCGCGCAATTCCACACTGGTGGCGAAGGGCACGACGGCATCGGCGGTGCCGTGGATCAGGAAGGCCCTGCGCATGCTCATCCGGTCGGCGAGCAGCGCGGGCGAGCGCTCGATGTAGGCGAGCGGGCAGATCATCGGCGTGCAGCCGCCCGCGTCACGTTCGATCTGTCGCGGCAGCGCCGGGTTCACCGACCCGCTGGCCGCCCACATGGTGAAATCGTCGGAGGGACCGTAGTTGTCGACCCAGTAGTCGAACAGTCCGGGCGGACCGTGCGCCACCGCGAGCCCGCTGGTGATGCCGCCCTGACTCCATCCCCACAGGATGGTGGACGCGATATCGGGATGTTCGCCGCGATACCACTGCGTCGCCGCCACCAGGTCGTGCCAGCCCGCCCACAGATTCCAGTCACCGGTGCGCCACGGTCCGTCGGCGCTGCGCAGGTCCATGAGCAGAATCGGCGACCCGCCCGTGCGGGCGAGCGCGGACATATACGGCGCGAAATCGGCCGAGGACCCGCCGTGACCGTGTACCGCGACCACCAACTTCGTGGCCGAGATATCGCCGGGGACACAGCGATACGGCTCGTACACGCGCCCGGTCGCACGCTCGCCGTCCACGGTGATCGCGACCTGTCGCAGGTCGACGCCCGCGGTGCACGGCGGTTGCGCACGCAAGGCGGGTCCGACCGCGGCCGCCATCGCGAACAGCAACGCGCACACCGCCACGACGACTCCGACCCGCTTCATGCCGCGATTGTCCGCCACCCGTCGGCGGGGGTCCAGCACATCCTCGCGCGTTCCCGCGCTCACCTGACACGGTCCTCGCGACCTCTACCAGTCGTAGTGGTCGCGAGGACCGCCCGAACCCGCGTGTCGGCGCGGGTCCGTCCGAGGTGACCTCAGCGCAGCGCGACCTCCGACCCGCGATGCAACTGCACCGGCGCGGTCTTGCTCGCGGTGTCGGCGTTGATCCCCTTGGCCGCCGGATTCGCTTGTTCCAGTTGTGGTTTGCGATCCAGCAACGTTGTCGTGAGCACGCAGGCCAGGTTCGCGTCGAGGTCCTCGCGCACCACCAGCAGGTTGGGCACCACGATGGTCGGTGTGTCGGCGGACAGGCCGTAGGTGGCGGCCGGGATCGAGCCCGTCTCGTAGACCGGGTTGATCTCCTTCAGTTTCGGCAGCACCCCGGTGATGTCGAGGAAGCGGACCTTGTCCTTCGCAGTGGTGAACAGGTCGGTGATGCCCGGTGTCGGCAGGCCACCGGACCAGAACATGGCGTCGATGGACCCGTCCTTGAGCCCGTCGACGGTCTTGGTCAGGTCGAGGCGCTGGGCGGAGACATCGCTGTCCGGGTTGAGCCCCGCGGCTTGCAGCACGCGCTGGGCGATCACCTCGGTGCCCGATTTCGGCGAGCCGGTGGAGACCCGTTTGCCGCGCAGGTCGGCGAGGGAGTTGATGCCCGCGTCGGTGCGCACGATGACCTGGGTGTAGTTGTCGTAGAGCCGGGCCAGTGCGCGAATCGGCTGCTCACTGGTGAAGCTGCCCGTGCCCGCGACCGCGTCGGCCGCGGAGTCGGCGAGCGAGAATCCGACCTGATAGGTGCCGCCGACGACCTGCTGGATGTTCTGTACCGAGGCGCCGGTCTCGGCCGCGGTCGCCTTCACGGTGCCGCCGGTGGCGGAGGAGATCTGCTCGGCATAGGCGTTGCCCAGCGCGAAGTACACCCCGGTCGCGTTACCGGTGGCGATGCCGATCCTGGTGTCCTGCTTCACTTCGCAGCTCACCTCACCACCCGTGTCGGCCGTCGGGGTGTCCTGGCGCCCACCGCAGCCGGTGAGTAACGCGGCGGCCGCGACCACGGCGACAATTGTTCTGACCATGAGGTCCCCTTCCGTCGACGGCGAGGCCGCCTGCCTGTTCCCACGGATCACGGTGTGTCCGTGGATGTTCTGTTCGCCCGTTCGACCAGACCCGCCACCGCGGCGAGGACCAGCAGTCCGAGCCCGATCCCCGTGGCGACCGGATTCGGGTACAGCAATGTCAGACCCGCCGCGGCGGCGATCGCACGCGCGATCGGGCCGATCGCCCCGATCCCGAACAACCATCCGCCCGTCGCCGCGGCCAGCGCCGCGACACCCACGCAGGCGGCCGCGCTGACCCACAGCACGTCGAGCACCGAGCCGAGTCCGAGCAGATGCTGTCCGGAGTCGGTGAGCACGAACATCAGCGGCACCAGGAACGCGGGTAGCGCATACCGCAGGGCGTGCCACATCGTCGGCATGGCCTTCGCGCCGGTCACGGCAGCCGCGCCGACGGCGGCGAGCGCGGTCGGCGGCGTCACCTCCGAGAGCACCGAGAAGTAGAAGACGAACATGGCGGCGGCGGGTGCGGCCACGTGCAGGTCCAGCAACGCGGGCCCGATGATCACCCAGCCGATGACGAACGACGCCGTCACCGGCACCGCGAGGCCGAGCAGCGACAACGCGATCGCCGCCAGCACCGCGGTGGTCGCCAGCACCACGGCGGGATCGTCGGACAGTGCCGATCCCGCCTTGACCAGCAGCGCGGCCAGTTGCGCTCCGAGTCCGGTCTTGGTGGTCATCGCGGTGATCACGCCGGCGGCGGCACACACCGCGACCACGGGGAGCGCCGAGCGCATGCCATACGACAGCGAGCGCAAAGCCTCGATCACGAACTGCCCCACGCTCTTCCGTGACCAGCTGAACCCACCCACCTTCGGAGCCGAGCCACGGTCGGTGATCGCACTGTCAGCCGATTCCGCAACCCCCTGTCCGGCGGGTGTTTTCGTCAGATCGGCGGGGCTCGCACTCTCGTCGGCGGCGGTCCGCAGCATCCGGTCCGGGATCGCGAGCAGCAGCGCGAGCACCGTCGCGTAGACGACCGCGCGGGTCGCGCTCACACCGGCCAGCAAGAGCACGACGATCACGAGCAGCGACGAGAAGTGATACCCGAAGCGCCCCAGCAGCTTCCACCACGGCGTCGGCAGCGGACCATCGACCAGATCCGCGGGCGCGCGGCCTTCCGCGTGGATGCGGCGCGCGTCGATCTCGACCGACAGCAGGATGCCGAGGTAGTACAGCAATGTCGGGATCAGTGCCCACCCGAGCACCGTCACATACGTCACGTCGAGATACTCGGCGACGATGAACGCCGCGACGCCCAGCGTCGGCGGCGACAGAATCGCACCGACGCCCGCCGCGGCCAGCATCCCGCCCGCCTGCTCGGGCCGATATCCGGCCTTGCGCAGAATCGGCCAGGTCACCGCGCCGGTACTCACCGCGGTCGCGGTCCCCGACCCCGAGACGGTCCCGAGCAGAAATCCCGACGCCACCGCTGTCCGCCCCGCCGCACTGTGCGAGCGACGGAACAACGACACCGACAGATCGACGAAGAACTTCGCGGCACCGGAGAATTCGAGCACCGCCCCGTACAGCGTGAACAACACGATGTAACTGGCGGCCACGTCCAGCGGTGTGCCGTAGAAGCCACTGCCGGAGTTGTAGAGCGCGTCGACGATCTGGTCGACATCGAGCCCCGCGTGCGCGATCGACCAGTCCTGCGGCAACAGTCCGCCGTAGTACCCGTACCCGAGGAACACCAGACACACGATCGGCAAGATCACCCCGGTGGTACGCCTGCACGCCTCGAGCACCAGCACCAGCAGCAGCCCGCCCATCACCACATCGAGCGGCGCCAGCATTCCCTGGCGATCGAGGAACGCGTCGTATCCGCCGCCCGCGTCACCGATCCGAATCGGCAGCACCGGATATAGACACACCACCACCGTGATCGCAGCCAGCACCCAGTCGAGCACTGAGGGCCCGTCAGCCCGATCGAGTGGACCCCACCACGACCGGTAGCTCAGATACACCAGCGGCAGCGCGACAGCCAGAAAAATGACCAGGTAGTACTGACTGCCCTGCGCCAACGGCCGAAACACCTGCCACACCGACAACAGCGCGAGCCCGAGCGCGACAACACCGACCAGCCGACCGGGAAATCCGGAGAGCACCCGCGCGGGCCGCACTTCGTCATCCACCCCCAGCTCAGCCGCAGTGACAACAGGTGGCGCCGCGTTCATGAGCGGACGATAGCAACGAGATTCCTGCCCGGTGACGAAATCGACAACCGCACAGTCTGTACAAAATGGACACTACGCACGGGTGACGATCACCCTTGCCCCACAACAGGTTCCACCTCCGTGCCCCGGCGCAGCGCGAAGGTGGCACCCACGAGGGCCGCGATCGCGACGACGCCCGCGAACACCTTCGTGGCCGTGGCCAGCCCGGCCGCGTCGCCGAGAAATCCGGCCGTCAGCGGCAAAACCGCGGCGGGGAGGTATCCGCCCACGTTCTGCGCGGCGTTGGCCTCGGCCAACCGATCCGCCGGCACCGTCGACCCGATCGCGGTCAAACCACCCAGCTGCCCGAGTCCCTGCCCCATCCCCGCCAGTACCGCGGCGACACCGAACACCGGCACCGACGCCGTCGCGACCGCACCGGCCAGCGCGACAGTGCTCGCTGTCGTCGCCACCGAGCTGCCGACCAAGATCGCGCGAACACCCCTGTGCCGCACCGCGAACTGAATCCCGGTCGCGGCCAGGAACATCACGAAGGCCGTCCCGCCCGCCACGACCCGATTCGCCGATCCGAGCAACCCGAGCACCGAGGGGCCGAGCGACAGGACGAAGGAAGTGGCCGTGATGCCAGGGGCGAAGGCAGCGATCCCGAGCAGCACCGCTGTCCGGCCCTGCGCGGGCACCGCGGGCAACCGGATCCACGGGCCACGCCCGCCCGTGCCGCTCGGCAGATCCATCCTCAGTACCACCACGAAAGCGACGGCAAGCAGCACGATTTCGACGACGAACACGGTCACCGTCGCGCCGGGTGCCAGCTCCGACAGCACCCCGGACAGCAGCGGACCCAGCCCGGCGCCGAGCACCATGGCCACCGAAGCCGCCAAGGCACCCTTCGCCGTCCGGCCCCGGCCGGCGATATCGGTTACCGCCGCCATACCGGCCGAGACCGCGCAGCCCACGGCGATGCCGGTGAGCAACCGCGCCAGGGCGAGCACGAGCACCGAACCGGCACAGGCGAACAGCACACACGCCACCATCGCCAGCACGATCGCGGGCAGCAGCACCGGTTTGCGCCCCACCCGGTCGGAGACCACCCCCGCGACGGTCAGCGCCCCGAGCAATCCCGCGATATAGCTGGCGAACACGAGAGTGAGCGTGCCGGAGGAGAATCCCATCTCCCGCTGCCACACGACATAGAGCGGGGTCGCCGCGTTCGAAAGTACGAACACCGCGAGCACCGGCCACGCCGCCGCCCATATCGCCGCATCGCGCACTCGTGGTGCCACGGCCTGAATCGTCATGCCCACTCCCTTGTTCGACTTCTCTCGTACTAGTACGAGAGAAGTCGAACATACTCAGTACGATAAGATTCGTACAACCCCCGACGTGGAAGGTGTCCGATGCAGGCAGCGATCGAAGCCGAACGACTCCCCGAGCCCGCGCGCGCAGACCTGCGCCTCGATGTCGTCCTGGGCGCACTCAGCGATCCACTCCGCCTCGGGATCGTGCACAAGCTCCTCATCGAATCCCCCGACCTCGACCGCCCCTGCGGTTGGTTCGGCATCGACCGCCCCAAGTCGACGCTCACCCACCACTTCCGCGCCCTCCGCGAAGCAGGCATCACCCGCCAGCACCGCTACGGCCTCGAACGCCGCAGCCAGGTCCGAGTCGCGGACCTCGACACCCGCTTCCCTGGCCTCCTCGACCTCGTCCGCACCTGGCGCCCCGAATAACCCCTCGATCCCGCCGAACCGGGGTGAATACTGTCGTGGTGGCTGGGATGCGACGAATCGTCGTGGTGGGGACATCGGGGTCGGGCAAGAGCACGCTGGCCCGACAGATCTCGGCCCGGCTCGACATCCCGCACATCGAACTGGACGCGATCCACCATCAACCGAACTGGACGCCGATGCCCGCGCCCGACTTCCGGGCCGCCGTCGCCGAGCGGATCGCCGGGGATGCCTGGGTGGTCGACGGCGGCTATCGAAGCAAACTCGGCGATCTGGTGTGGCGACGGGCCGATACGGTGGCCTGGTTCGATCTGCCCCGGTCGCTGGTCATGCGCCAGGTCGTCCGCCGGACGGTGGGCCGCGCACTGGCCGGGTGCGAGCTGTGGAACGGCAATCGGGAACGCTGGAGCCAGATGTTCTCGCTCGACCCGCAACGATCGGTGATCATGTGGGCTTGGACGACCCACGCGAGGAACCGGGTAAATTACCTTGCGGCACAATCCGACCCGACATTTCAGAACCTCACCTTCGTTCGGCTCGGCTCACATCGCGAGGCCGCAAAGTTCCTCGACGGTCTCACCCCCGTCCCACCGCCGAGCTGACGCGCCCTCGACAGCACAGCCGATCCGGCGCGCGCCGCACAGGCGCGTGGTTGTCGGTGTCCCCGCATACCATCCGCTCATGCTCTCGATCGATACCGCGCAGCGTCGCGCCAGATTGGCGACCAGGCATCGGCTCGCGCCGTCGGCCCGCTCGAACGACCCGGTCGATATCGCGCGCTCGATGGTGGTTCTGCACGCCACCGACCCGGCGACGGTGTTCCTTTCGGTCGGCGCCCGCGGCATCGATCTCACTCCGGCCGACGTCGAGAAGGCACTGTACGACGACCGCGCCCTGATTCGCATGCTCGCCATGCGCCGCACGATGTTCGTCGCGCCGACCGAGTTGCTCCCTGTTCTGCAGGCCTCCACCTGCGATGCGCTGGCCCACAAGCAACGCCGCACCTACGGTCGCTACATCGAACAGGCCGGCGTGGTCGACGGCGACATCTCGACCTGGCTCGCCGACGTGGAAGCCGAGACCCATGCGGCATTGCTGACCCGCGGCGCGGCGACCGGCGTCCAGCTGAGCAAAGATGTGCCACGCCTGCGCACCCAGATAGACACCGCGCCCGGCAAGCCCTATTCCAAACCGACCAGCATCACCACCTGGGTCCTGGTCGTCCTCGGCGCCGAAGGTCGCATCGTGCGCGGCCGCCCGAACGGCAGCTGGACCAGCAGCCAGTACACCTGGGCCCCCGTGGAAACCTGGCTACCCGAAGGGTTTTCACCGTTGCCCACCGCACAGGCCCGCGTCGAACTGGTCCGTCAGTGGTTGCGCACCTTCGGACCGGCCCCCGTCACCGACCTGAAATGGTGGACCGGCTGGACGCTCGGTGAAGTCCGAAAAGCCTTGGCAGAACTCGACACAGTCGAGGTAGACCTCGACGGCACCCCCGGCATCATCCTCGCCGACGACCTCGCCCCCGTCCCCACCCCCGAACCCTGGGCAGCCCTGCTCCCCGCCCTCGACCCGACCCCCATGGGCTGGCAATCGCGAGACTGGTTCCTCGGCCCTCACACCGCCGCCCTGTTCGACACCAACGGCAATATCGGCCCCACCATCTGGGCCGACGGCCGCATAGTGGGCGGCTGGGCCCAACGCTCCGACGGCGAAGTAGTGACCCGTCTACTCGACGATGTCGGCTCCGACACCGAAAAACTCATCGACGCCGAAATCGCCCGCACCACAACCTGGTTCGGTGAAGTCCGAGCCATCCCCCGCTTCCGCACCCCTTTGCAACGCGAGCTCACCGCCTGAGGGCGAATCAACCCACGACGAAGCTCGAACGGCGGAAGACTATGTGCAGCAGTTGGGATCGAGCACCGTGCACAGCGCGGACAGCGCGTCGCGGCGGGCGCGATGGATGGTGTTCATCCCCCGCCGTTCGGACTCCACCAGGCCCGCTCTGCGCAACTGGCCGAGATGGTGAGAGACCGTGGACTCGCTCAGACCGACCGCGGCGGCGAGGTCGCCGCCGTTCTCCTCGCCGAGCGGGCTGGTCAGCAGCAGTGACAGCAATCTGACCCTGGCCGGGTCGGCGATCGCCTTGAGCCGCAACGCCACCTCCAGCGCGGCGGCGTCGTCGACGGGCCCCGCCGCCACGGGCGCACAGCAGACGGGGGCGGACATATCGATCATCGGTAGCGCCTTCGGCATGCCATCGACCCTACTCGCGGTATTGACATATGTCGAAAAGGTGGGCAGACTCGGCCTCACAAGTTCTTCGATATATGTCACACAAGTGGAGGTTCGATCATGTCTCGTATCCAGCTGGCCCTCAATGTCGACGACCTCGACACCGCCGTGCGGTTCTATTCCACCCTGTTCGCCACCGAACCGGCCAAGCGCAAGCCCGGCTACGCCAACTTCGCGATCGCCGAGCCCCCGCTCAAGCTCGTACTGATCGAGAACGCGGGCCAGGGCGGGTCCCTCAACCACCTCGGGGTCGAGGTCGAATCCTCCGAGCAGGTACACGGCGAGATCGCCCGACTCTCGCAAGCGGGCCTGTTCACCGAGGAGCAGATCGCGACCACCTGTTGCTTCGCCACCCAGGACAAGGTGTGGGTGACCGGGCCGGGCGCCGAACGGTGGGAGGTCTACACGGTGCTGTCCGACAGCGAAACCTTCGGCACCGCACCCGAACTCGGCCGCACCGACGCCGAAGCGGTCGAGGTCTGCTGCGGTACCGCCGCCGAGGCAGAGGCCGAGGGCGCCTGCTGCGGCACCGAGGCCAAGGCGAAGGCGGTCGACTCCGGCGCGAGCTGCTGCGGCTGACCCGGCCCTGCTGCGAGCGAGTTCACTCGATGTTCGCTTGCCTTCTTGATTAGACATCGATCAATATCGACGTATGTCGAATCAGGATCTGCCGCTGAGTGTGGCCGCACCCTCGTGTGAGGCCACACTCAGCACCCGCGCACCGATGACCGGCGAGACCGCCACCGAGCTGGCCGTGCTGTTCAAGGCGCTCGCCGACCCGGTTCGACTGCGGCTGCTCTCGGCGATCGCGTCCCGCGCCGGCGGCGAGGCCTGCGTCTGTGACCTGTCGACGGGGATCGACGTGACCCAACCCACCATCTCCCACCACCTGAAGGTGCTGCGCGAAGCCGGTTTGCTGACCAGCGAACGCCGCGCGTCCTGGGTGTACTACCGGGTCGTCCCGCACGCGTTGGCGCGGCTGTCGGATGTACTCGCGACCGAGGCCGGAGCGGTGACTCTATGAGCACCGCGACCGAGCATCCCGCCGTCGTGGGCAAACTGTCCACGCTCGACCGCTTCCTTCCGGTCTGGATCGGGGTGGCGATGGCCGCCGGGTTGCTGCTCGGGCGCATGATCCCCGGCCTCGGCGACGCATTGAGCGCGGTCGAGATCGACGGCGTCTCCCTGCCGATCGCACTCGGCCTGCTGATCATGATGTACCCGGTGCTGGCCAAGGTGCGCTACGACCGCCTCGACTCGGTCACCGGCGACCGCAAGCTACTGATCGGCTCGCTGGTCCTGAACTGGGTACTCGGCCCCGCGCTGATGTTCGCCCTGGCCTGGTTGTTCCTGCCCGACCTGCCCGAATACCGCACCGGCCTGATCATCGTCGGCCTGGCCCGCTGCATCGCCATGGTGATCATCTGGAACGACCTGGCCTGCGGCGATCGCGAAGCCGCCGCCGTACTGGTGGCCCTGAACTCGGTTTTCCAGGTCCTCATGTTCGCCGTGCTCGGTTGGTTCTATCTGTCGGTCCTGCCCGGGTGGCTCGGCCTCGAGCAGACCACGATCGACGTCTCCCCCTGGCAGATCGCGAAATCGGTCCTGATCTTCCTCGGCATCCCGCTGCTCGCCGGTTTCCTCTCCCGCCGCCTGGGCGAACGCGCCAAGGGTCGCGACTGGTACGAGGAGAGTTTCCTGCCCCGGATCGGCCCATGGGCGCTCTACGGTCTGCTGTTCACCATCGTGATCCTGTTCGCCCTGCAGGGCGAGCAGATCACCGCCCATCCCGTCGACGTCGTGCGCATCGCCCTGCCCTTGCTGGTGTACTTCGCCGTGATGTGGGGCGGCGGCTACGCCCTCGGCGCCGCCATGGGCCTCGGCTACGCCCGCACCACCACCCTCGCTTTCACCGCCGCGGGCAACAACTTCGAACTCGCCATCGCGGTAGCGATCGCCACCTTCGGCGCCACCTCGGGCCAGGCACTCGCCGGAGTCGTCGGCCCCCTGATCGAGGTCCCCGTCCTCGTCGCGCTGGTCTATGTCTCGCTGGCACTGCGTCAACGCTTTCCCACCACTACGCCCTCGGCCTCCCCGGCCCACTGAAAGGCATTGCCCCACATGACCACCAAGCCCAGCGTGTTGTTCGTCTGCGTCCACAACGCCGGTCGCTCCCAGATGGCCGCCGGTTTCCTCACCCACCTCGCCGGTGACGCCGTCGAGGTCAGGTCCGCGGGCAGCGCGCCCGCCGAGACGATCAACCCGGCCGCGGTCGCGGCGATGGCCGAACTCGGCATCGACATCGCCGACCAGACGCCGAAGATCCTCACCTACGACGCCGTGGAAACCTCCGACGTCGTCATCACCATGGGCTGCGGCGACACCTGTCCCGTATTTCCCGGCGTGAGTTATCGCGACTGGGTCCTGGAAGACCCCGCGGGCAAGGACATGGAGTCGGTGCGCCCGATCCGCGACGAGATCAGGTCCCGCATCGAAGCCCTTGTCGCCGAATTGATGCCGACCCACGCCTGAGTCTCGCACTCGCCCCGGACCGGGGCTCGCACTCAGCCCGGTGGCCGTAGCGCGGCGAATTCGTCGGTGACGCGCAGGCCGGAGTCGGTGAAACGGTACAGCGCCGCAGGCCGACCTCCCGCCCGCCCGGAGGGAGCGGTATCGCCGGTGGGCGTGATCACCTTGCGGCGGGTGAGAACTCGTTGGAGGTTGGTGGTATCGACGTCGTAGCCGAGTGCGGCGCAATAGATTTCGCGCAACGTCGACATGGTGAACGTGTCGGGAGCCAGTGCGTAGGCGATGTTGGTATAGGAGAGCTTGGCGGCCAGGCGAGTGCGGGCGTGGTCGACGACGGTGCGGTGATCGAAGGACATGTCGGGCAGGTCCGAGACCGGGTGCCAGGTGGTGTCGGACGGGAGTTCGGGTTCGGTGGTGAGGGGGACGAGGCCGAGGTAGGCCGAGGCGATGCGGCGCGGAGCGGGGACTCGGTCGGGGTCGCTGAACACCGACACCTGCTCGAGGTGGTGCAGATCGCGCACGTCGACCTTCTCGGCGAGCTGGCGCCGGGCGGAGGTGTCGAGGTCTTCGTCGTCGCGCAGGCGGCCGCCGGGTAGCGACCACGTGCCTTTCTGCGGATCGAGCGCACGTTCCCACAGCAGAACCGCCAACTCCGGGTGCTTGGCGCCTCTACCTGCGGAAATGCTCGGAGGGAAGCGGCGTACCTGGAACACCGCGGTCAGCGATTCGTGGATGGTGTTACTATGGGGCACGTTTTCGATTATAAGTCGAAAACCTGGTCAGGTGCGAATCGCGGCGATGGAGCCGCTCGCACGATGAAGGGAGCCACCATGGCGACGACGACTGCACAGCGGACGCTGATGGATTCCGTCTTCGACGGACCCACGGGCTACGCGGGTGTCGAGGCGACGCCGGAATGGGCGCAGGAGGTGCGCCGCCTGGCGCGCGAACGCAATGCGACCATCCTCGCGCACAACTACCAGCTGCCCGAGATCCAGGACGTGGCCGACCACGTCGGCGACTCGCTGGCGCTCTCGCGCATCGCGGCCGAGGCCGAAGAAGACACCATCGTGTTCTGCGGCGTGCACTTCATGGCCGAGACCGCCAAGATCCTGAGCCCGGCCAAGACCGTGCTCATCCCGGATCAGCGCGCGGGCTGCTCGCTGGCCGATTCGATCTCCGCCGAGGAACTGCGCGCCTGGAAGGCCGAGCACCCCGAGGCGATGGTGGTGTCGTATGTGAACACCACCGCCGAGGTGAAGGCGCTCACCGACATCTGCTGCACCTCCTCCAACGCCGTCGACGTGGTCGACTCGATCGACCGCGACCGTGAGGTGCTGTTCCTGCCCGACCAGTTCCTCGGCGCGCACGTCAAGCGTGAGACGGGCCGCGAGAGCATGCACATCTGGGCGGGCGAATGCCACGTGCACGCCGGTATCAACGGCGACGAGCTCACCGAGCAGGCCCGCACCCACCCTGATGCCGAGCTGTTCGTGCACCCGGAGTGCGGTTGCGCCACCTCGGCGCTGTACCTGGCCGGCGAGGGCGCGTTCCCGGCCGAGCGGGTGCACATCCTGTCGACCGGCGGGATGATCGACGCGGCGAAGGCCTCGCGCTCCACCCAGGTGCTGGTGGCGACCGAGATCGGCATGCTGCACCAGCTGCGCAAGGCGGCGCCCGGAATCGACTTCCAGGCCGTCAACGATCGCGCGTCCTGCAAGTACATGAAGATGATCACCCCGGCCGCGCTGCTGCGCTGCCTGGTCGAGGGCGCCGACGAGGTGCACGTCGACCTGGCGATGGCCGAGGCCGGTCGCGCCTCGGTGCAGCGCATGATCGCCATCGGCAACTCCGGCGGTGGCGAATGACCGCCGCCGCGGGGCCGAGCCGGTAACGACCATGACGGTTCCGGTTTCCTGGGAGGCCGAGGTCGACCTGGTCGTCATCGGCGGGGGCGTGGCCGGTCTCACCGCGGCGCGTACGGCGTCGTTGCGTGGGCTGCGGGTGCTCATCCTGAGCAAGGGCGGTCCGACCGATACCTCGACCCAGTACGCGCAGGGCGGCATCGCTGTCGTCGCACCGCTCGGTGACTCGGTGGACTCGCACGTGCTCGACACCGTCGAGGCAGGCGCCGGGTTGTGCGAGGTCGACGCGGTGCGTTCGATCGTCGAGGGCGGGCAGGCCGCGGTGGCCGCGCTGACCGACCTCGGCGCGGTCTTCGACCTCGGTCGCGACGGGCAGATCTCGCGCACTCGCGAGGGCGGGCACAGCACACGCCGCATCATCCATGCCGGCGGCGACGCCACCGGCGCCGAGGTGCAGCGCGCGCTCAACGCGGCGGGGCTGCCGGTGATCTTCGGCGCCGCCGCACTGCGCGTGGTGACCGGCGCCGACGGCGTGCAGGGCGTTATCGCGGTGTCGGACAACGGTGTCGGTGTCGTGCACACGCCCGCTGTCCTGCTGGCCACCGGCGGGCTCGGGCAGCTCTACGCGCTGAGTACCAATCCGCCGGGAGCGACCGGTGACGGTGTGGCGCTGGCATTGTGGGCCGGGGCGGCGGTGGCCGATCTCGAGTTCGTGCAGTTCCATCCGACCGTGCTCTACACCCCGGGCGGGGTGGGCAGGCGGCCGTTGATCAGCGAGGCGGTTCGTGGCGAAGGCGCGATACTCGTGGATTCCCACGGGCACTCGGTGACCGACGGGGTGCATCCGCGAGGCGACCTGGCTCCCCGGGATGTGGTGTCGCGCGCGATCGCGGAGCGCATGCGGGCGTCGGGCACCGACCATGTCTTCCTCGACGCGCGCGCCGTCGACGGGTTCGCCCAGCGGTTCCCGACGATCACCGCGTCGTGCCTGGCGGCGGGGATCGACCCTGCGGCGCAACTGATCCCGGTCGCGCCCGCCGCGCACTACCAGTGCGGCGGCGTCGTCACCGATACGCACGGGCGCACCGGCGTCGCGGGGCTCTACGCTGCGGGCGAGGTCGCCAGAACGGGACTGCACGGCGCGAACCGACTGGCCTCCAACAGTTTGCTCGAAGGGCTGGTGGTGGGCGAGCGGGCAGGCGCGGCGGCGGCCGAACGTATCGGCACGCGCGCTCGGATAGCCGAGATCTCTTCGTGGACACTGGAATTCGCTGATCGTTCGGTGGTACAGCAGGCGATGACCGAGCATGCTTCCGTCGTGCGTGACGGCGCCGGACTCACCGAGGCGCTGGCGCGCATCGATGCGGCGAGTTCGGTCGTGCCGATGCTCGACACTGCCGAGGATTCGGTGACCGCGGCCCCGCACCTGCGCCGGATCGAGGACGCGGCGCTCACCGTGACGGCGCGCGCCCTGCTGCTCGCGGCGGCGGCACGTCAGGAGAGTCGCGGCTGCCACACCCGCTCGGAGTATCCGGGGACCGTCGACGGGCAGCGGCACAGCATCGCGGTCGCTCTCGACACGCACGGCGCACTCGAGCTATCCACCGCGGCAGTCGATTTCGCGCCCTTGCCGACCGGGGTGCGGTGACATCGCACGCCCGGTCTGTTGTTCAAGAAATTCCGGCGGAGCGAGACTCGCCCCGCCCGATCGACGCGGCGCACAGTCGCCCGGAGAACAGGAGTGCAGTGATGGCTCTGGACGCCACCCTGGACCGTGATGAGCTGCTGACGCTGATCCGTACCGCTCTCGATGAGGACCTGCGCTACGGGCCCGACGTCACCACGGTCGCCACCGTCGCCGAAGACGCCGTGAGCAAGGCCTCGGTGGTCTCACGCCAGCACGGCACCGTCGCGGGCATCGACGTCG
The DNA here is from genome assembly GCF_036142455.1 of Nocardia salmonicida. NCBI lineage: Bacteria > Bacillati > Actinomycetota > Actinomycetes > Mycobacteriales > Nocardiaceae > Nocardia > Nocardia salmonicida. The sequence goes on along the minus strand of NZ_CP108014.1, from coordinate 924,306 downwards.
GGCTGCTCGTGCTCGACGAGGTGCTCGGCGCTGATGCCTACGAGATCACCGCGCGAGTCCCCGACGGCACCCGGGTGGAGCCTGGCACGTCGGTGCTGAGCATCGTCGCGCCCACCCGCGGCCTGCTCACCGCCGAACGGACCATGCTCAACCTGGTCTGCCACCTGTCCGGCATCGCCACCGCGACCGCCGCCTGGGTCGACGCGGTCGACGGCACCGAGTGCAAGATCCGCGACAGCCGCAAAACGTTGCCCGGCCTGCGCGCCCTGCAGAAGTACGCGGTCCGCGTCGGTGGCGGCGTGAACCATCGGATGGGGCTCGGCGATGCCGCGCTGATCAAGGACAACCACGTGGTCGCCGCGGGTTCGGTCGTCAACGCCCTGCGCGCGGTCCGCGAATTGGCCCCGGAAATCGCCTGCGAGGTCGAGGTCGACAGCCTCGAACAACTCGACGCGGTGCTCGCCGAGAACGTCGAACTGGTGCTGCTGGACAACTTCGCGCTCTGGCAGACGCAGGCCGCCGTCCAGCGCCGCAACGCAGCAGCTCCCGAGACGAAACTCGAGTCCTCCGGCGGACTTTCGCTCGATCAAGCCGCCGAGTACGCGGGCACGGGCGTCGACTACCTCGCCATCGGCGCCCTGACCCACTCCGTGCGGGTACTCGATCTCGGGCTCGATATGTGAAACCGAAGCCCCACTCCCGGCAGTCCGTACAGTCGGAATATGGCATTGCAGTGCGACATCCAGCCCGCCTCGCCGTTGCAGCTGACGCCGAGCTGCACCGTTTACACCGGCGTGGTGCGGCTTGCCGTCACGGGGAAGTTCCTCCAGTCTCTTCGTGCACCGGCCGACGAGTTCGGCGTCTTCGTCCCCGATGTGGCGCCCTTGCGCGGCATCGCGGACGAGCCCCGGGTGTGGGCTGAGGCGTATGTCATGAGCACCGTGTCCTCGCCTGCCGGCGGATTCCCCGCCGGTGTCGACTACGTGCGTGCCACGTTCCTGGCTGATCCGCGCGGCGGCACCGACCGTTGGCTCCACCTCGGCGGAGCCGCGTATATCGGCAAGGGGATCGGCCTCGGCTACCGGATCACCGTGCAGACCGCGTAGCCGTGGCGGCAGGACGAAACCGGAACAGCCCGGCCCCGTTCAGGAATCGTGGCGACGATCGCGATGCTTCGACGAGCGCCGATAGGTGCGTCCGCTCGGTACCGCGGTGGCGGCCGACGAACTGCGCAGGGCATGGCGGCGGCGCCAGGCGACCAGATCGGGTCGCTCGGCGGGCTGCGCTGCGACCTGCTCGGCTGCGGTCTTCATGGTCAAGGTCCTCCCCCGAAAATCACGATGCCGCCAGGATAGGGAGCGGGTACGACCACATTCCACTGGTTTTCCGGTGAATCGCTCCACGGCGCCCGCTATTCCTTGTCCACCGCCGCCTCGGGCTGTGCGGGCTTGCCCGGTTTCTCGCGCGGCGCGGGCTTTTTCTCCATGGGCGCACCGAGCAACACGTCCGCCCATCGCGTTGTCGGATCGATGTCGAACAGCAGCGCCTTCACCAGCAACGTCAGCGGAATCGCCAGCAGCGCACCGAGCGCACCGAGTACCCATGCCCAGAACACCAATGACACGAACGTGATGGTCACCCCGAGGCCGACGGCATCACCGACGAACTTGGGTTGAATGATCGACTGGATCACGAAGTTGATCCCCGAATAGACCACGATCACCCAGATCATCAGCTCCGGCCCGCTGTCGAGCAGGGCGAGCAGCGCGGGCGGAATGACGCCGATGACGAACCCGACGTTCGGAATGTAGTTGGTGATGAACGACAGCAAGGCCCACAGGATCGGCAGCGGCACGCCCATCAACCACAGTGCACCACCATCGATCACGGCCACGATCGCGCCGAACACCGTGGAGACAATGAGGTATTTGCGTGTCCCGGCAACGAAATCGCCCAGTGCCTGCGCGATCGCGGGCCGCTCGTGGGCCACCATCGCCAGCCGACGGTTCATCGTCATCCCGTCGACGGCCATGAACAGCAGCAGTGCCAGAACGAAGAACAGATTCGAGAAGACCCCGAGCAGGCCGCCGAGTACCTCCTCGATCACACCGGCGGCCTTGCCCACATCGATCCCGCTCAGCGCCTTGTGGATCTGATCGGAACTCACCCCCGCACTCGACAGCCAGTCGCGCCCATGGTCGAGCAATCTGTTGAGTTCGTCGGCATAGTTGGGCAGCAGTGAGGCCAGCTGCGCCGCCGACAGTGCCAGCGCACCACCGATTCCGAACAGAATCGCGACCACCGCCACCAGCGCCGCCGCCATGCCGAGCCAGGCGGGCCAGCCCCTGCGCACCGCCCAGGTCTGGATCGGCTGCACCGCGATGGTCAGCATGAGTGCGAGGAAGACCGGTCCGACCACGCCGGAGAAGGCCTCCAGTCCGGCGATGGTGACCACCATGGCCGCGAGCGACAACAGCACGATCAGTCCGCGCGGAATCGACCATTCGACAGGCGGTGCCGCGGTCGCGGGTTCGGTGCTCGGCTCGGACATGCGCCGAACGGTAGCCACGCGAAGGGATGGGCGCCTCCCCCATTCCGGGTGAGATCCGGGCTCAGGCCGTTTTCATCTGCGGCTTCGGCGGCGGTGCCGCGGTGCCGCGCGTGATCCGACCCAGGGCCCAGAACCCCAACTCGACCACCCAGAACACCAGCAGCGCAGCGGTCACCACCAGCACCGGGACCGCGAGAAAGACCAGCGAGGGCACCGCGATCAGCGACCAGCCGAGCACGTCGACCGCACGCGCCCCGCGCAACCGGCTACCGAGGCGAACGGCCGTCCACATCATCCAGCGGCGCGGCACCGACACCCCCGCCTCGTGCAGGCTGCGCCGGAATATCCCGTCCGCGTCGGCGGGCCCCACTTCGGCTGTGCGGCACAGATAGTCGTGCAGGATCGCGGCCCTGGTGTAGGCGCCGTAGCGCGGGATCAGCCATACCAACGCGCGCGGCACCGAGGCGAAGTCGGTGCGGAATCCGGCAGGCACCGTGAAGGTTTCGACCGCGCCCTCATAGGTGAGCGGTTCGGTGAGCCGCCAGAATTTCGCGTCGAGTTCCTCGACGACCGGACCACCACCGATGAATGCCACGACCGTTCCTCTCGCACCGCAGCAAGGTATCTACCTGCCGTTATGCAGAAATGGTATCGCGCAATGATCGCTCAGCCGCGTGGTTGCGAACTCGGATCGAAATCGCCGCTTGGCCGATACTGTTCGACTCCGTACGGCAGGCGGTAGGCGTCGGGATCGTCGCCGAAATCGGCCGGGCGCAGGTCACCGAGCAGGCCGGCAGCACCGGAACCGAGATCGACGGACGGGTGTAGTGCGGCGAGAAACAACAGCACGAGGGCAGCGAGGAACGGCTGTATCAGCAGGGCGAGATCGGTGCCGACTTCCGCAGGCAGCGCGATGATCTGGCCGATCGCCGGATCATCGGGACGCGGATGCCGCACGCCCGCAACCCATTCCCCGATCCACATCATCAGCGCCGCGCCGAGCCCCGAGGCGACCAGCATGCCGAGCACGAGAGCGGGCCCGCGGGTGATCCGGACCCGCCAGGCACCGACCGCACTCAGCACCGCGACCACCGCGCCGATGCACAGGAACATCCCGACCGCGTCGAACAGGTGCAGACTCTCGCCGGTGAGCACGGCCGCGCGGCCGGGCTGGGTCACCCGCAACCGCTCGGTCGGCGCGAGCAGACCCCACACCACCCCGGCCGCCACGCTCGCGACCAGCACCGCCGCGAGGACGATGCCGACGCCGACGGCCTCACGACGCAATACCTCATGGCGCTCCCCGCGGCCGAGCACTACCGACGTTCCAACCGTGCCGATTCGATGACACCGTGGCGCGAGCACTTGGCCCACCAACCGTCGGGACTGATCTGCACGATCATCCGACGACCGCACTGCTCGCAGAATCGCGGCGGTTCGAGACCGAGTGCGGCCGACACGGGCATCGCGTCGTCGAGCCCGGGCACGATCCGCTTACCCGTGAACGGGTTGTAGCGCTCGTCCAATGCTGTTACCGCCTCTGCGAAGTGCGACTCGACGGCCGCGACCTGGGTCGATACTCGATCGTACACAGCGTTTTACAGGGTGTCGTTGAGCGCCTTGATCGGCATGCTCAGCTCACCGAGCAGATCGAGATCGGACTCGGCGGGGCGGCCGAGGGTGGTGAGGTAGTTGCCGACGATCACGGCGTTGATCCCGCCGAGCATGCCCTGCTTGGCGCCCAGGTCGCCGAGGGTGATCTCACGACCACCGGCGAAACGCAGGATGGTGCGCGGCATCGCGAGCCGGAATGTGGCGATCGCGCGCAGCGCGTCGGCGGCGGGCAGCACCTCGAGGTCGCCGAACGGGGTGCCGGGCCGCGGGTTGAGGAAGTTCAACGGGACCTCGTCGGGGTTCAGCGAGGCCAGCTGCGCGGCGAACTCGGCGCGCTGCTCGATGGTCTCGCCCATGCCGAGGATGCCGCCGCAGCACACCTCCATGCCCGCTTCGCGCACCATCCGCAGGGTTTCGAAGCGCTCCTCGTAGGAGTGGGTGGTGACCACCTTCGGGAAGTGCGACTTGGCGGTCTCGAGATTGTGGTTGTAGCGGTGCACGCCCATCGCGGCGAGTTGGTCGACCTGCTCCTGGTTCAGCATGCCCAGCGAGCACGCGACCTGGATGTCCACCTCGTTGCGGATGGCCTCCACACCGGCGGCGACCTGCGCCATCAGGCGCTCGTCGGGGCCGCGCACCGCGGCGACGATGCAGAACTCGGTGGCGCCGGTCTTGGCGGTCTGCTTGGCCGCCTCGACCAGGCTGGGGATGTCGAGCCAGGCCGCGCGCACGGGCGACTGGAACAGACCCGACTGTGAGCAGAAGTGGCAGTCCTCGGGGCAACCGCCGGTCTTGAGGCTGATGATGCCCTCGACCTCGACCTCGGGGCCGCACCACTTCATCCGCACGTCGTGGGCCAGCTCGAGCAGCGCTTCCAGGTGCTCGTCACCCAGGCGCAGCACCTCGACGGCCTGCTGCTCGGTGAGGCCCTCGCCGCGCTCGAGCACCTGCTCACGGGCGATGGCCAGAATATCGGTCTGGACGGGTGCCTGCGTCACGACGTGATGTCCCTTCGACGGGGGTGTGCGCACGAGCCGTGGGTGTGATCCACCCGGCGTGGCCGTGCAACTTGAACGGTGTTCAGGATAGGGTAGCGGCTGCGAGTGAGTCACGACACTCGGGTCGGAAAATCGGACGGAAGGACGCGCGTGCAACTGCGGAAGACGGATGTGGTCGATGCCGCCGTCGCGATTCTCGATCAGTACGGGCTCGCCGACCTGACGATGCGCCGGCTCGCCGGCTCGCTGCAGGTGCAGCCGGGGGCGCTGTACTGGCACGTCAAGGACAAGCAGTCCCTGCTCGGCGCGGTGGCCGACCGGATTCTCGCTCCGATGGACGAGCCGATCACGGCCACCGAATGGCCCGCGCAGCTCACCGAGCTCGCCCACCGACTGCGCGACTGCCTGCTCGCCTATCGCGACGGCGCCGAACTGGTCTCGGCCACCTACGCCTCGCGTCTGACCACGAGCAAGGCGCGTGAACGCCTGGCGGGCATTGTCATCCGTGCCGGAATGACCAGGGAGGAAGCCGATCTCACGGCCTACACCCTGCTCTACTACGTGCTCGGCCAGACCGTCGACGAGCAGTCGCGCATGCAGATGGATTCCGTCGGCGCGCTGCCCGAGGACAACACCCCCTTGCTCGACACCCCAGATCCCACGGCTCGATTCGACTTCGGTCTGCAGCTGTTCATCGCGGGCGTGCGCACCATTCTCGGAGCTCGCGTGCGCTGATCAGGGCGGATCATTGCGATTGGCCTCCTGATAGCGGCGCACGAACGGCAGTACCTGCGCTTCGATGACCTCGTTGTATTCACGCGGTCGCTGAATCGGATTCGCGTGCTCGGTCCGAGTCGGCCGCACCACCGACAGGGTGCCGTTGACGCCGCCGGACTGTTCGATCAGCACCCTGTGCGAATACTCCACGTCCACTACGTCGTCGTGCGACGCCTCGCGGGGCCGGATGAACACGATCGCCGGGTTTCGCTTGTCCGGATTCGGCTTGCCGAGCGCCCGCAGATCCGCCGTGCCGCCGCCTGCCACGATCGCCAGGAACTGCGCCTCGATCAACCCGTTGCTGGCGGCATCACGGGAGAAGATCTTGTCGCGCAATACCTCCGAGGCTGCCTGACCCATGGCGCGGTAATCGATGTCGAAGAACAGTCCGTCCCGTTGCGCGAAACGTTCACGCCGAGCCGACATCTCGACCACGAAGCGTAGGAGCCTGCTCTCCCTCGCCCCGGGCAACCACCCCACCCACCGCACCAGATCGGCGCCGCGGCTGCGACTCTCGGGTCGGACCGCGTCCAGGTCCATCGGCGTGCAGTCCAGCACAACGGCCACCAATCGCCGATCGCTGCCCAGGTGGATATGGCGCGCCACCTCGAGCGCGATGATCCCGCCCATGCTGTGACCGACCAGCACGATATTGCGCACATTGCCGTACCGCGCGGCCCGCACGATCATCTCGGCGATGACCTTGGTGTCGATACCCGCGTTGTCGTAGCGCACCGCCCACACCACCCCGAGGCGGCTGAACGCGGGCAGTGCCTTGGCTGTCGGTGCCGCGTTGACTCCCCCGAGCCCCACCATGTCGACGACCGCGGTATCCCAATCCCGCGCGTCCGCGGGCAGATTCGCGGGCAGCAACTCCGGCGTGGTCTGTGCCAGCCGATCGCGTTCGGGAGCCACATCATGCACCCAGTACTGCCCGAACACGATCATCGCGACCAGCAGCACCCCGAGAATTCGCAGCACCGCCAGCCTGGTCCGGCGCCAACCGCGCCACCCGTGTCCCAGCCTGGTTTCCCGCAACCGATCCCGCCGACGCGCATCGTCGAAGTCCGCGACGGTGGACGGATGCCGATCGAAGGACGACATCCCTCCACTTTGACATCCTCTTCGGCCGAAGTCGAAGGTTCCTCCTGCGTCACCTGGGTGCCGCTCCGGTGGGTTCCTGTTTCATAGGGACGTGCCGTCCGCTAAGCGGCGGGACTTATCATCTCTCCGCAGGCGTTTAACCTCTCGGCCTGCCCGGCCGCGAGGATATTGATCGCCGCGTTCAGGTCGCGGTCGTGATGGGCACCGCAACAGCAGATCCATTCCCGGACATGCAGCGGCTTCTTGTCGCTCACCAGCCCGCAAGCCGAACACAACCGGGTCGATGGGAAGAACCGATCGACCTTGGCGAAGGTCCGCCCGTACCGGGCGGCTTTCTCCTCCAGCAAGCGGGTGAACTGGGCCCACCCAGCATCGTGCACCGACTTCGCCAACCTCGTTCGAGCGAGACCTTTCACACACAAGTCCTCTACGAAGATCGCTTGATTGTCGCGAATGATCGTTGTGGATTGTTTGTGCGCCCAATCTCGCCGAGTGTCGGCGACTTTGCCGTGAATCTTCGCTACCCGCAACCGATCCTTAGCTCGGTTGCGGGAGCCTTTGTCTTTGCGGGACAGCGCTTTCTGTGCCTTTCGCAATCGGCGTTCGGCACGGCGCAAGAACCTTGGCGAAGTGATCGTCCTGCCGTCCGACAGAACCGCGAACGTCGCTAGTCCGAGGTCGATACCCACCTCGGAGTCGACTGGGGGACGAGGTGGATCGTTGACATGGACAACAGATGAGGCGAAGTATCGGCCCGCTGGATCTTTGGTGATCGTGACCGATGACGGCTCCGACGGGAGTTCCCGAGACCAGACCACTCTCAGCTCCCCGATCTTGGGGAGTCGCAACTTCGCCCCCGACCTGACCGAGAAATGAGCGTTCCGGGTGAACCGGATTGATTGCCGGTTGTCTTTGCGAGACCGGAACCGTGGCGGGCCGACCCTCGCACCCCGACGTTTGCCGCTCACCGATGCGAAGAAATTGTTGTACGAGGTGTTCAAATCCGCCAACGCCTGCTGCAACACTACCGACGAGACCTCGCGCAGCCACGCACGTTCCGGGGTCTTCTTCGCTGCGGTCAGCCGCTTGGACAGCTCGGAATCGCTAATGCTCGAGCCAGCGCTGAAGGCTTGTCGGCGAGCTCGCAAGCCATCGTTGTACACCACCCGCGCACATCCGAACGCGCGAGCCAGCGAGACCTGCTGGCCAGGCGTCGGGTAGACGCGGAAGTTGTACCGGAGCTGCACAATTCATAGCGTACCCTCATCAAGCAATAGCTGATTGCAGGCAAATGGGCCGCCAGCGCTTCGCACACCGAGGCGCGCTCGCAACCGGACGGGCATGAACCCGCCCGGGCATAGGCGGCCGCAAGCGCGCCGACTCCACGGCACCGCGAAGGGGCGCGGTCAGTTGCTGTCCACCGACTCCCGGGGCTCGTGCAGACCCGCGGTCTTCTGTTCGGGCGCCGCGACCGTGGCCACCGGGCGTCCGGGGAACCAGCGATACATCGCGGCCGCTCCACCGAGACCCGCCACCGCGAGCGCGCCCGCCGCCGCACCGAGCACCGTCACCGCGCTGATCGCGCCGACCGCGATCGGACCCGCGAACATGCCGATGTCATGGGTGAGCCGCCAGGCGCCGAGGAACTCCGCGCGCTGACCTGGCGGCGCGACATCGGCGCCCACAGTCATGATCACGCCGTTGCTCAACCCGTTGGCGAAGCCGAGCAGCACGGCGACCGCGGTCAGCCCGACCACCGACCCCGCGAACGGCAACAGGGCGTAGCCCGCGGCGAAGGCGAACATCGCGGGAACGCCGATCGCCCTGCGACCGTAGCGATCCAGCCAGATTCCGGCCGGATAGGACATCAGCACGTCCACCGCGCCCGCGATACCGAACACGATGCTGGTGGTCGCCGCGTCGGCACCGATGTGCACCGCCCACAACGGCAGCAGCGATTGCCGAGCGGCCCGTGCCGCGCCCATGAGCAGAGCGCCGAGTCCGAGCGTGCTGAGCAGCTTGCGATGCTCGACCACCACCGAGCGAATCGTGTTGTCGCTGACCACCGTCGGCGAACCGTCGGTCTCCGGCATAGCGAACACCAGCGCACCCGCGACGAGCATGGCCACGAGCTGGATCCACAGCCCACCGATCGGGCCGAGCCAGTGCACCGCGCCCGCCCCGAGGAAAGGTCCGGCGAAGAACCCGAACCGCATCCACCCGGCCAGCGCCGAAAAGGCCCGTCCCCGATCGGCACTCGGCACCACGGCCACGATGTAGGTCTGTCTGGCCAGCCCCCACACCGCACCCGAGGCGCCGTTGATCAGCAGCCCGACCGCGAACACGCCGATATTCGGCGCGAGGATGGCCACGAGCAGACCCAGCGCGCAGGTGAACGAGCCGAGCGCGATCGCCTTGCGCTCCCCCGTGCGCGCCACCAGCCAGCCCGCGGGCAGATCGCCCAGGATGAGCCCGAAGCCCATCATGGCGACGACCACGCCCGCGGTTCCGACCGACGCGCCGAGTTCGAGGGCGCGCAGCGGCAGCATGGGAGCCGCTGCGCCCGAACCGATTCCGTAGATGGCGGACGGAACGAAGACCGCCAGCGCCATGGATCGCAGCTGGGTCACGACGCCGCCACCGACCGGCGAGTGCCGTGCCGGCTGCTACAGCCCACCGTCATCCGGCTAGTGCGGCACTGCGGGCGAACTGACTCTCCGGGCGCGCGAGCCCGAAGTGGTCGCGCAACGTGGTCCCGGTGTACTCGGTACGGAACAGCCCGCGCTCCTGCAGGATCGGCACCACCGTTTCGGCGAATACCTCGAGCCCACCGGGGTAGTACGGCGGCATCACGTTGAAGCCGTCCGCCGCGCCCTGGGTGAACCACTCTTCGATGGTGTCGGCCACTTGCTCGGGCGTTCCCGCGAACACCCGGTGTCCGCGCGCGCCGGCCAGCCGGTGCAGCAGCCCACGCAGGGTCGGCCGTTCCCGCTCGACGATGCCCGCCACCACCTGCAACCTGCTGCGCGCGTTATCGGTGACATCGCCTGCCCCCGCGAACGTTTCGACGGGTACCACCTCGTCGAGCGCGAGGCTGCGCAGCGAGGTGCCGGTGATCGATTCCAGCTGCTTGAGCCCGTATTCCGGGACCGTCAGCTCGTTGAACTCGCGTTCCAACCGCAGTGCCGCGGCCTCGGTGTCGGCGATGAACGGGCTGATCCCCGGCAGGATCTTCACCTCGTCGGCGGTACGGCCGAACTCGGTGGCCTTGGACTTGATATCGGCGTAGAAGGACTGCGCGTCCGACAGTCGCTGATGGGCCGTGAAGATCGCCTCCGCGTACTTGCCCGCGAAGGCACGGCCCTCGTTCGACGCCCCTGCCTGCACCAGCACCGGACGTCCCTGCGGGGTCCGCGCCGAGTTGAACGGCCCACGCACACTGAGATGTTCGCCGACGAAGTCGATCGGATGGATCTTGTCCGGATCGGCGTACACGCCGGCGGCGCGGTCGAGCACGATCGCGTCGTCCTCCCAGCTGTCCCACAGCCCGACCACCGCGTCGACGAATTCCCGCGCGCGGGCATAGCGTTCGGCGTGGTCCGGGTGGCGTTCGAGCCCGAAGTTGGCCGCGGCCAGGTCGGTGCCGGTGGTGACGATGTTCCAGCCCGCGCGTCCACCGGAGATGTGGTCGAGCGAGGAGAACAACCGCGCCAGGTTGTAGGGCTCGTAGTAGGTGGTCGACGCGGTCGCGATCAGGCCGAGATGTGTTGTCGCCGCGGCGATCGCGGTGAGCAACGTGATCGGCTCCAAGCCGGGCGCGGCGTTGTGCCGCACGTCGGTGCGCAGGGCGGGGCCGTCGGCGAAGAACACCGCGTCGAGCTTCGCCGCCTCCGCGGTACGCCCGATCTCCTGGTAGTAGGAGACGTCGTAGATGCGGTCTGGCCTGCTGTCGGGATGCCGCCAGGCGGCCTCGTGGTGCCCGGACGGGTAGATGAACGCGTTCAGACTCAGTTGACGCGGTGCACTCATGACGCCTGTTTCACTTTCTCTAAATCTGTTGTGTCGACGCCGAGTCCGGTCAACAGCACTTCCCGCAGCCGGACGAACTCCGGGTGGGCGTGCCTGCGCGGGCGCGGGGTCTCGATGCGCTGATCGATCGTGATCCGGCCCTCGTCGAGAACCAGCACCCGATCGGCGAGCAGCACGGCCTCGTCCACATCGTGGGTCACCAACAGCACGGCGGGCCGATACCGCTCGCACAGGGCCTGGAGCAGGGCGTGCATCCGAATCCGGGTCAGCGCGTCGAGCGCGCCGAACGGTTCGTCGGCCAGGAGCAGTTCCGGCTCACGCACCAGCGACCTGGCCAAGGCCACCCGCTGCTGTTCACCGCCGGAAAGTTCTCGCGGCCAAGCCTTCTCGCGTCCGGCCAACCCGACCTCGGCCAGTGCGGAACGCCCGCGCTGCTGCGCGTCGCGCCCGGTCAGCCCGAGCACCACATTGTCGAGGACGCGCGACCACGGCAGCAGCCGCGAATCCTGGAACACCACCGCGCGTTGTGTCGGCACCGTCAGCTCGCCGGATCCCGGTACCTCGGAATCGAGTTCGGCCAGCGCCCGCAGCAGCGTGCTCTTACCCGACCCGCTGCGCCCGAGCAGCGCGACGAACTCACCGCGCCGGATCTCGATGTCGATGCCGTTCAAGACGATTCGCTCGCCGAAGCCGCGGGTCAGGGCGCGGGTGCGTACGACGACCCGCTCGTCGGAGCTCAGTCGCCCAGTGTCTGTCGCCATGCCAGCACCTTTCGTTCCGTTGCCCGCACGGCGAGATCGCCGAACAGTCCGAGCAGCCCGTAGATCACCAGACCGACGACGATCACGTCGATCTGGCCGTAGGTGCGCGCCTGGGTCATCAGGTAGCCGATGCCGCTGGTCGCGTTGACCTGTTCGACCACCACCAGCGCCAACCAGGAAATGGTCACCGCCAGCCGCAGCCCGAGGAAGAAGCCCGGCAACGAGCCCGGCAACGCGATGCGACGCAGGAATCCCCACCGCGACAGCCCGACGGTCTCGGCCAGTTCCACATAGCGCGAGTCGACGCTGCGTAGGTAGGCGTGGGTATTGATGTAGATCGGAATGAGCACGCTGGTGGTGATCACGATCAGCTTCATCTGCTCGCCGATCCCGAACCAGACGATGAACAGCGGGATCAGCGCCAGCGTCGGGATCGCCCGCTTGATCTGCACGGGACCGTCGACCACCGCCTCACCGATCCGGCTCAGCCCCGCGACCAGCGCGAGCACCACGCCGATCGCCACACCGAGAACGAGGCCGATCACGGCACGCTGCAACGAGGTCAGCAGGTTCGACTGCAACCGGCCGTCGGCGATCAGGTCGCCCGCGGTCTGCGCGACCGTCCACGGCGCGGGCAGGGTCTCCGGGTCGATGGCACCGATCGCGGAACCGATCACCCAGGTGCCGATGAGCAGCACCGGACCGAGGGCGAAGCCGAACGGGATCGGCTTGCCCGGCCCCAGTTTGCGCCGACCTCGCCCACGCGGGGCGAGTGCCTCGACCGGGGCCGTGCTGGCCCTGAGCTTGCGCAGTGCGCCCGCGTCGATGGTGGCCATCAGCTCACCGCCGGTGCGAACGCGGCCCCGCTGGCAGTGACGGCCTCGGTGACCGCGGCATCGAAGCGCAGGTCGAAACCGTCCACGGCCTTGATCTTCTTCGGCAGCTCACCCACGGCGTCGATCGCGTCGATGGTGGTCTGCTGCCGGGCGATCAACTGCTGGTCGAGGTGCGGGAAAGTGTAGGTACCCAGCGATTCGACGATCCGCTTGGCGTCGTCGGCGCTGACCTTCTGGCTTCCGACGTAGTAGCGGGTGGCCCATTCCTCGCGATGGGTGTTGGTCCACTGCCAGGCGCGCACGAACGCGCCGACCAGAGCACGGGTCGCGGCGGCCTTCGCCGGATCCTGGACCACCGCCCGGCGCGCGTACAGGTAGGCGAGGCCGCTGTAGATGCCCGTGGTCTCCGAGTCCGGGATCAGCGAGGCGCCCTCGGTGCGGAGGAACCGGGTCACGTTGGGTTCGATCAGCGGCGCGACGTCGACCTGAGCGGTGCGGACCGCGTCGGGGAACTCGGCCAGCTGTAGCCGGACCAGCTCCACATCGGTGGGCTTCAGACCCGCCTTGGTGAGCGCCTTCAACACCGCCGCCTGCTGGGCGGTGCCCTCGGCGTAGGCGATCTTCTTGCCCTTCAGATCCGTGAGCTTGGTGATCGAACGGCCCGGCGCCACAGCGAGTTTCAGGGCCTGCGGGTTGGTCTGATAGGAACCGATGATCGGCACGTCCTGGCCCGCGGCCAGCGCGTGGATCGGCGGCACATCGCCGACCTGACCGACGTCGGCCGCGCCGGCCCGGAAGGCCTCGAGGATGGCCGGGCCGCCGACGAAGTTCGCGAACTCGATCTTGAACGGCAGCTTGTCCAGTTCGCCGGACAGCCGCAGCGCCGATTGCAGACGTTCCGACTGATCGGCGACGACGAGCGTGGTCCCCGGTGGAACCTCGGTGGGCAGTGGCGCGTCGGGGGTGCCGACCGGTGTGTCGTTGCCTTGCGCGCAGCCGGTCAGGCCGAGCGTCGCAACGGTTGCCATCGCGAGGAGTGCGGCGGTGGCGCGGCCACGCAGGCCGGGTCGAAAGGTGTTCGGTCGGTGCATAGAGGGATTCAAGCAACCGCGATCACCCCCGAACACCATTAGCCTTGCCATGATTTGAAGTGCTCGGCTACTTCTCGGCATCGAGTACCGCGTCGGAGTCGGGCGTCATCCCCGGCAAGTACGGGAACCCGTTGCGGCGCACTGTGTTTCAGTCGATCGTGCCCCGCTCCGCCAACGAGACCAGCTTGGTCAACGCCATCTGCCAGGTTCCCTCGTTGTCGGCGAGACTGAGTCCCGGCGGAACCCCTTCGTGCAGGACATCGAGGAGGGTGCCACCGTCAACGTCGGTCAGTGTGAAGGTGACCGACTGTGCGCCGGTCATGTCCGGCCGCACCGTGACGAACTCCAGCACCTCGATCACCTGTTCGTCCGGAACCAGCGATCGGAACGTCCCGAAGTAGGCATCGTGCTGCAGATCTGTATCGCCCCCGTCGGTGGAGGCGTCGTAGGTGATGGTGATCGAGAACGATCCGCCCTCGACCGGCTCGAACCGATGCACCTCGCTGGTCATCCCGTCGGGCACCATCCAGACACCTACCGCGTCGCCGTCGAGCAACAGGCGGTAGACGGTGGAGCGAGGCGCATTGATGTGCGTACCGATCCTGGTGGTCGCCATGACTTCACGATAGTCGCCACACCGGCGCCGATCGATCAACTGCCGTAGGCGCGTGCCAGTGTCTGTAGCGGGTCGGTCAGCACGTCGACGAACGCCAGTTCCGCGGCCCCGATCAGCGGGGCGTCGTCGGCCAGCGCTGAGGTCCGGAGCCGGACGCGCTCACGGACCGCCAACAGCCCGTTCACGGCCAACCGGCTCCGGACCTGCGCGGCCGAGGCGAGGTAGATCTCGCGCAGTACCCCGCCGAACACGACCATCGTCGGGTTGAAGATATTGACCAGGTTGGCCACCCCGAACCCGAGCCAGTCGCCGACCTGGTGCAGCGCATCGCGGGCGGTCGCGTCACCACGGGCCGCCGCGTCGACAATCGCCTCGACTGCCGCCCGGCCGGTGAGGTCGGCCCGGCCCGCCACCGCGATCAGCGCCAGCTCCCCCGCCTCCGCCTCCAGGCAACCGCGCGAACCACACCTGCACGCCCGGCCGCCGGGGTTCACGATCATGTGCCCCACCTCGCCGCCGTAGCCGCCCTCGCCGCCGAGCAGCTCACCGCCCATGATGACGCCACCGCCGATGCCGACTTCGCCGTGCAGATAGATCAGATCCGACACCCCGGCGCCGACACCGCGCTCACGCTCGGCCAGCGCGCCCAGGTTGGCATTGTTGCCGACCACGACCCGAACACCGAGCCGCTCGGACAGTTTCGCGCCGACCGGCACATCCACCCAGCCGATATTCGGCCCGTACCGCACCACGCCGTCGCCCTCGCGCACCATGCCACAGAACGCGAGCCCGACACCTACACAGACACTGTCGGGCCCGGCCGAGCCGATCATCGTCTCGGCCATCACCGCCAGTGATTCGATCACCTCATCGGGATCGAATGCCGTACTGTCACGCGGTGTTTCGCGCCGGTCGAGAATCACTCCGCCGAGACCGACCCGCGCCACCGCGAGCCGGTCGGCGCCGACATCCAACGCGAGCACATACACCCGCTCCGATTCGGGCCGCACCACCAGCGACGGTCGTCCGGCCCTTCCCGTCTGGCGTGGCAGTTCCTCACTCACCAGCCCGGCAGCGGCGAGATCGGTGGTCAGGGCCAGAATCGTGCTGCGGTTCAAGCCCATTCGCTCGGCCAGCACCGCCCGCGAGACCGGGCCACTCACATGGACGTGGCGCAGCAACGCGGCGAGGTTGCGGGTTCGGATCTCGTCCGGGGCGGGTGCAGCCCTCATTCGGCCCAGCCTTCCCGGTCGATGGTCAACTTCCTGGCAGCGAACGCTTGCGCGACAGCGCGTCCACCCCCGCCGCGAGCAGCAGGACAAATCCTGTCACAACGAATTTGGTGCCCGCGCTGTAGCCCATCAGCCCCATCCCGTTGTTGATCACCGCGACCACCGCGGCGCCGAGCACCGCGTCCAGCATCCGGCCGCGACCACCGAACAGGCTGGTGCCACCGATCACCGCCGCACCGACCGCGGTGAGCAGCACATCGGAACCGCCGGTGTTCGGATCCACGGAGTTGGCCCGCGAGGCCGCGATCAACCCGCCGACGGCGGCCATCGTCGAACAGAGCACGAACGCGCTGATCTTGATCCGATCGACCGGAATGCCCGCGCGCCGAGCAGCTTCCACGCTGCCGCCGACCGCGTAGACATGCCTGCCGAACGAGGTGCGATTGAGCACGAAGGTCCACAGCAGCAGCAGCGCGATGATGATCGGCACCACGATCGGCATGCCCTGCAGCGAGTTGACCTCGGGGTTACGGCTGCGCTCGTCATTGAGCACCAGCACCGCCACCCCCGCGACGAGCGCGACCGCCGCGATCCGCAACGCGACCACCGGCGCCGTCTCGCCGGTCAGCCCGAGTGTGTTGCGCGCCCGCAACTTTCGGTACTGCACGAACGAGAACCCGCCGAGCAACACCAGGTACATCACCCAGCCGAGCAGGGGCGGCACGTTCTTGTTGGCGATCGCCAGGATCGTCTCGTCGTGGATGGAGATATTGCGGCCGTTGTCCATGATCTTCAGTGCGACACCCTGCAGCGCGAGGAACGCGGCCAGCGTCACCACGAACGACGGGACACCGATCTTCACCACGATCGCACCGATGGTCAGCCCGATCACGACCCCGGTGAGCAGCGACATGAGTACCGCCGCGTACCAGGGCCACCCCTTGTCGGTGAGCAGCACCGCGAGCACCGCCGCGCACACACCACTGGTGAAGCCGGCCGAGAGGTCGATCTCCCCGAGCAACAGCACGAAGATCAACCCCATCGCGATCACCGCGATGGCGGCGCCCTGGGTGAGCAGGTTCGCGATATTGCCCTGGGTCATGAACACCGGCCGCGCGATCCAGAACACGACCGACAGCACGACCAGCGCGATGACCGAGGGCAGCGCACCCATGTTGCCGCTGCGAATCCGCCCGACATAGCCGGTGACCAATTCGGTCATCGGCGCGGCGGGCTCGGCGGCCTTGTCCGTCACGACCACACTCATGCCCGCACTCCGATTCCGAGACTCCCGCTGCGGCCGGAGGTGATCAGTTCCACGACCTGCGAATGGGTGACATCGGCGGTCCGCACCTGCGCGGCCATCCGGCCCAGATACAGCGCCGCGATGCGGTCCGATACCGCGAACACGTCGTTCATGTTGTGCGAGATCAGCACCACCACCAGACCTTTGTCGGCCAGGCGGCGCACCAGTTCGAGGACCTGCTGGGTCTGCGCGACACCGAGCGCCGCGGTCGGCTCGTCCAGAATCACCACCTTGCTGTTCCACAGCACGGCCTTGGCGATGGCGACGGTCTGGCGTTGTCCGCCCGACAGGCTCGCCACCTTCTGCCGCACGGACTTCACCGTCCGCACCGACAGACCGGCCAGCGTCGAGCCCGCGAGTTCCTCCATGCCGTACTCGTCGAGCACGATGCCGTGCTTCTTCTCGCGGCCGAGGAACATGTTCTGCACGATGTCGAGGTTGTCGCAGAGCGCGAGATCCTGATAGACGATCTCGATCCCCAGTTCGGCCGCGTCCCTCGGATTGCCGATCTGCACCGGCTCACCGTCGAACAGCACTTCGCCCGCGTCGATGGCATGGGTGCCGCCGATGCACTTGACCAGCGTGGACTTGCCTGCGCCGTTGTCGCCGACCAGCGCTGTCACCTCACCGCGGTAGGCGGAGAAGTCGATGTCGTGCAGGACATGAACCGGGCCGAAACTCTTCTCTAATCCGCGCAATTCGATGAGCGGGGTCTCGGTCATCAGCGCACGCCGTTATCCGCGCAGAGCTTCGCGAATTCACCGGTGCACAGCTCGGCCTTGTCGACGAAACCGTCCGCCACGACATCGTTCACGTTGCTCTTGAAGATCGCCTTCGGCTCGAGCAGCACCGCGGGCACCTTCGTCTTCGCCTCGGGGTCGTCGACGGTGCTCGGCGCCTCGCCCTTCTCGCCGTTGGCCAGCGCGATCGCCAGCTTCGCGCCGGCGGCGGCCTCGAGGTTGATCGCCTTGTAGACGGTCATGCACTGGTCACCGGCCAGGACGTTCTGCAGACCCTGCACCGTGGCGTCCTGACCCGTCACCGGAATCTGCCCGTTGAGCTTCTGCTTCTTCAGCACGGCGATGGCGGCATTGGCCAGACCGTCGTTGGCCGCCACGGCGCCACCGAGGTTCGGCGTGCCGGTGAGCATCTGTTCGAAGATGGTGCCCGCCTTGGTGTTGTCCCACTCCGGGACGGCCTGATCCGGGCCCTTCACGTATTCGCCCGCGTCGAACTTCGACTTCAGCGCGCCGTCGTAACCGCTCTTGAACAGGGCGGCGTTGTTGTCGGTGGGGCCGCCGTTGAGGTAGGCGACCACCGGCTTGGCGGCCTGCTTGTCAGCCAGGCACTTCGCGAGACCGTCGCCCATGAGCTGTCCGACCTTCACGTTGTCGAAAGACACGTAGTACGGCGCACCGCCGCCGAGGGTCAGCCGGTCGTAGTCGATCACGGTGACGCCCTGCGCTTTTGCCTTCTGGATGACGGCCTTGCCGGTGCCGCTGTCGAGGTTGGTGATCATCAGCACCGAGGCGCCGTTGGTGATCATCTGATCGGCGATGGTCTGGAAGGCGTTCTTGTCGCCCTGGGCATTCTGGATGTCTGCCTTGATCCCCGCGGCGTCGAACGCCTGCTGAAGATACTTGCGGTCCGCTGTCTCCCACCTCGCCGAGGTCTTGCTGTCGGGCAGGATCACGCCGATCTTGGCGCCACCCCCCGAGGAGTTCGTAGTGTCGTCGCCGCAGGCGGTGAGCGAAGTGAGAAGTGCGATCGAGACGGCCGCGATGCCGAAGATCCCCTGACGCATGAGCGTGGGCCTTTCGTGGAACCACCGCCTGTGGGCGGTCGAGCTGGAGCGAATGTTGTTCTCGACAACATACTCCAGGGTGACCTGGCCCACTCGCGATTCGGACATAGTGGTCCGACGAGGTTCCCCGGGAACGCAAAAAGGCCCTCCAACCGAAGTTGGAGGGCCTTTCGCAATGATGTTCCGGCAGTGTCCTACTCTCCCACACCCTGTCGAGTGCAGTACCATCGGCGCAGGTGGCCTTAGCTTCCGGGTTCGGAATGGGACCGGGCGTTTCCCCACCGCTATAACTACCGTAACTCTATGAAACTAGACAGCGCGACAATCTCGGAAACCACACCCTCCAAAAGAGAGCAGAGTTTCCTCATGTCTGCTGCAGTGTCTGTTGTTTCAGAAACCGCACAGTGGACGCGTAACACCTTCGTAGTAAGCCCTCGGCCTATTAGTACCAGTCACCTACACCAGTTACCTGGCTTCCAATTCTGGCCTATCAACCCCATGGTCTGTAGGGGGCCTTAACCCATCAAGTGGGAGAGAAACCTCATCTTGGAACAGGCTTCCCGCTTAGATGCTTTCAGCGGTTATCCCTTCCGAACGTAGCCAACCAGCAGTGCTCCTGGCGGAACAACTGGCACACCAGAGGTTCGTCCGTCCCGGTCCTCTCGTACTAGGGACAGCCTTCCTCAAGTTTCTTACGCGCGCGGCGGATAGAGACCGAACTGTCTCACGACGTTCTAAACCCAGCTCGCGTGCCGCTTTAATGGGCGAACAGCCCAACCCTTGGGACCTACTCCAGCCCCAGGATGCGACGAGCCGACATCGAGGTGCCAAACCATCCCGTCGATATGGACTCTTGGGGAAGATCAGCCTGTTATCCCCGGGGTACCTTTTATCCGTTGAGCGACACCGCTTCCACTTGCCGGTGCCGGATCACTAGTCCCGACTTTCGTCCCTGCTCGACCTGTCAGTCTCACAGTCAAGCTCCCTTGTGCACTTGCACTCAACACCTGATTGCCAACCAGGCTGAGGGAACCTTTGGGCGCCTCCGTTACATTTTGGGAGGCAACCGCCCCAGTTAAACTACCCACCAGGCACTGTCCCTGAACCAGATCATGGTCCGAGGTTAGAAGTCCAATACGATCAGAGTGGTATTTCAACGACGACTCCACCCGAACTAGCGTCCGAGCTTCACAGTCTCCCACCTATCCTACACAAACCGTACCGAACACCAATACCAAGCTATAGTGAAGGTCCCGGGGTCTTTTCGTCCTGCCGCGCGTAACGAGCATCTTTACTCGTAATGCAATTTCGCCGAGTCTGTGGTTGAGACAGCAGAGAAGTCGTTACGCCATTCGTGCAGGTCGGAACTTACCCGACAAGGAATTTCGCTACCTTAGGATGGTTATAGTTACCACCGCCGTTTACCGGGGCTTAAATTCTCAGCTTCGCCCTTACAGGCTAACCGGTCCTCTTAACCTTCCGGCACCGGGCAGGCGTCAGTCCGTATACATCGTCTTACGACTTCGCACGGACCTGTGTTTTTAGTAAACAGTCGCTTCTCTCTGGTCTCTGCGACCTCGTCCAGCTCAGTCCGTAAAGAACGTCACCAGACCAGGTCCCCCTTCTCCCGAAGTTACGGGGGCATTTTGCCGAGTTCCTTAACCACAGTTCTCTCGATCGCCTTAGTATTCTCTACCTGACCACCTGTGTCGGTTTGGGGTACGGGCCGTGTACCAGCTCGCTAGAGGCTTTTCTCGGCAGCATAGGATCACTGAATTCCCCTCAACGGGTACGCATCACCTCTCAGGCTATATGAACGGCGGATTTGCCTACCGTTCGCCCTACAGGCTTACACCAGGTATTCCATCACCTGGCCCAGCTACCTTCCTGCGTCACCCCATCGCTTACCTACTACAGCCAGGGTCGTATGCAGCAATTGCTCCCCTCGCCCGAAGGCTCAGTAAAACAACATTTGGATACTTAGCACAACTGATTCAGCATTGGGCGCGGATACACGGGTACGGGAATATCAACCCGTTGTCCATCGACTACGCCTGTCGGCCTCGCCTTAGGTCCCGACTCACCCTGGGCGGATTAACCTGGCCCAGGAACCCTTGGTCATTCGGCGGACGAGTTTCTCACTCGTCTTTCGCTACTCATGCCTGCATTCTCACTCCCGTGGCCTCCACAGCTAGTTCACACTGCTGCTTCCACGGCCACAGGACGCTCCCCTACCCATCCACACACCTGGCCTGAATCCGAAGAAACAGACGGGCTATTGTGTGAATGCCGCGGCTTCGGCGGTGTACTTGAGCCCCGCTACATTGTCGGCGCAGGATCACTTGACCAGTGAGCTATTACGCACTCTTTCAAGGGTGGCTGCTTCTAAGCCAACCTCCTGGTTGTCTAAGCGACCCCACATCCTTTTCCACTTAGTACACGCTTAGGGGCCTTAGCCGGCGATCTGGGCTGTTTCCCTCTCGACTACGAAGCTTATCCCCCGCAGTCTCACTGCCACGCTCTCACACACCGGCATTCGGAGTTTGGCTGACTTCGGTAAGCTTGTAGGCCCCCTAGGCCATCCAGTAGCTCTACCTCCGGTGTGAAACACGTGACGCTGCACCTAAATGCATTTCGGGGAGAACCAGCTATCACGGAGTTTGATTGGCCTTTCACCCCTACCCACAGCTCATCCCCTCAGTTTTCAACCTAAGTGGGTTCGGGCCTCCACGACGTCTTACCGTCGCTTCACCCTGGCCATGGGTAGATCACTCCGCTTCGGGTCCATAATGTGCGACTAAAGTTTCGCCCTATTCAGACTCGCTTTCGCTACGGCTACCCCTCGACGGGTTAACCTCGCCACACACCGATGACTCGCAGGCTCATTCTTCAAAAGGCACGCCATCACCCCACACAAACAAGTTGCGAAGGCTTTGACGGATTGTAAGCGCACGGTTTCAGGTACTATTTCACTCCCCTCCCGGGGTACTTTTCACCTTTCCCTCACGGTACTAGTCCGCTATCGGTCACCAGGGAGTATTCAGGCTTACCGGGTGGTCCCGGCAGATTCACAGCAGATTTCACGGGCCCGCTGCTACTCGGGAGACATCCACAACAGCCAAGAAGTTTTCGTTTACCGGACTATCACCGTCTATGGCAGGCCGTTCCAGACCACTTCAACTAACCACTTGGTTTCTTACTGTTGCTCAACTCGGCAGAGTTGAGAAGAATGTTCCCACTACCCCAGCTAGACAACAACTGCCGTCTATCACATCTAACTGGTTTAGCCTCATCCGCTTTCGCTCGCCACTACTCACGGAATCACTGTTGTTTTCTCTTCCTGTGGGTACTGAGATGTTTCACTTCCCCACGTTCCCTCCACACACCCTATATATTCAGATGCGGGTAACACGACATCACTCGTGCTGGGTTTCCCCATTCGGAAATCCTCGGATCTCAGCTCGGTTGACAGCTCCCCGAGGCTTATCGCAGCCTCCTACGTCCTTCATCGGCTCCTGGTGCCAAGGCATCCACCGTACGCTCTTAAACACTTACTAACAAAGATGCTCGCGTCCACTGTGCAGTTCTCAAACAACACACCCACTCAAAACCATGTTCCGAGACTCACTCGACCCGAAGGCCGGCAGTATCTCGAAGATCCGAGCGGATCGTTTGCTTTGCCTTGAAAGCACACTCGCGTGTTCTTTCAGGACCCAACAGTGTGTCGATATATTCACCGCGATATCGGACTGAGCCGACACCATGATGCGAAGAAGTTTGTCAGCGTTCCACCCATGAGCGTCCGCAGCTCCACGAAAGGGAACTAAACGGTCTCTGACACAACCACTCCCGACTATTCGAGGTGTTTGCGTAGATGTGCTCCTTAGAAAGGAGGTGATCCAGCCGCACCTTCCGGTACGGCTACCTTGTTACGACTTCGTCCCAATCGCCGATCCCACCTTCGACGGCTCCCTCCCACAAGGGGTTAGGCCACCGGCTTCGGGTGTTACCGACTTTCATGACGTGACGGGCGGTGTGTACAAGGCCCGGGAACGTATTCACCGCAGCGTTGCTGATCTGCGATTACTAGCGACTCCAACTTCACGGGGTCGAGTTGCAGACCCCGATCCGAACTGAGACCGGCTTTAAGGGATTCGCTCCACCTCGCGGTATCGCAGCCCTCTGTACCGGCCATTGTAGCATGTGTGAAGCCCTGGACATAAGGGGCATGATGACTTGACGTCGTCCCCACCTTCCTCCGAGTTGACCCCGGCAGTCTCTCACGAGTCCCCGCCATTACGCGCTGGCAACATAAGATAAGGGTTGCGCTCGTTGCGGGACTTAACCCAACATCTCACGACACGAGCTGACGACAGCCATGCACCACCTGTACACCGACCACAAGGGGGCCTACATCTCTGCAGGTTTCCGGTGTATGTCAAACCCAGGTAAGGTTCTTCGCGTTGCATCGAATTAATCCACATGCTCCGCCGCTTGTGCGGGCCCCCGTCAATTTCTTTGAGTTTTAGCCTTGCGGCCGTACTCCCCAGGCGGGGTACTTAATGCGTTAGCTACGGCACGGAGTCCGTGGAAGGAGCCCCACACCTAGTACCCACCGTTTACGGCATGGACTACCAGGGTATCTAATCCTGTTTGCTACCCATGCTTTCGCTTCTCAGCGTCAGTTACTTCCCAGAGACCCGCCTTCGCCACCGGTGTTCCTCCTGATATCTGCGCATTTCACCGCTACACCAGGAATTCCAGTCTCCCCTGAAGTACTCTAGTCCGCCCGTATCGCCTGCAAGCTTAAGGTTGAGCCCCAAGTTTTCACAAACGACGCGACGAACCGCCTACAAGCTCTTTACGCCCAGTAATTCCGGACAACGCTCGGACCCTACGTATTACCGCGGCTGCTGGCACGTAGTTGGCCGGTCCTTATTCTACAGGTACAGTCACTTGCGCTTCGTCCCTGTCAAAAGCGGTTTACAACCCGAAGGCCGTCATCCCGCACGCGGCGTCGCTGCATCAGGCTTTCGCCCATTGTGCAATATTCCCCACTGCTGCCTCCCGTAGGAGTCTGGGCCGTGTCTCAGTCCCAGTGTGGCCGGTCACCCTCTCAGGTCGGCTACCCGTCGTCGCCTTGGTGAGCCGTTACCTCACCAACAAGCTGATAGGCCGCGGGCCCATCTCGCACCGATAAATCTTTCCACCACAAGACATGCATCTCGTGGTCATATCCGGTATTAGACCCGGTTTCCCAGGCTTATCCCGAAGTGCAAGGCAGATCACCCACGTGTTACTCACCCGTTCGCCGCTCGTGTACCCCGAAGGGCCTTACCGCTCGACTTGCATGTGTTAAGCACGCCGCTAGCGTTCGTCCTGAGCCAGAATCAAACTCTCCGTTGAAGACTCTCGAAACAACCCTCCCAAAGGAGAGCGAATCAAAATTATCTAACTAGAGTCCGAAAACCTAGCAAATGCGAACACCAGCAAAAAAGTTTTCGCTGTTGTTCAATGTCCAACCTCCCACGACCGGGGGGTACATGAAAGATTGGAACCAATAATAACTATTGGCACTGACATTCATCGACACACTATTGAGTTCTCAAAGAACACACGCACACACTTCTACCAACAACATGTCGTCGGGGTTTCCGTGAGGCAAGGGTTCAAACTTAGCTCAGACAACCAACCGGAAGCAAATCCGATCCGTATTGCACTGAACACGCAATCAGTCAGGCGCTCATCGTACTACCTCGTGTCCCGGCCGCTGGGCGGCTGAGTCGGTGTCCGTGTCGCTCTGACTCGAATAAAGTTACGTGCCGACAAACACGAAGTCAAATCGGGTGGTCAAGGGTGGTTTCCACGCAGCAGGTCGGCAGTGAACCAGCTCGGCGCGGCCTCGGTGAAGCGGTGGCGCTCCCACTGCCCCGCCCCTGCGGGGATTGTGCCGACTATCGGAGTCTCGGTGACTCGTGGAAGGTCGTCCCGATTGCACTGAGCGGCGAGGTCGGGATCGGTCGGCCACGAGCCGATGACCAAGCCTGCACAGGGAACACCGGCCGCGGCGAGCGTGCGGGTGGTGAGTTCGCTGTGATTGAGGGTGCCGAGGCCGGCTGCGGCGACGACCACGACCGGGGCGCTGATTTTCTGGGCGAGGTCGAGCAGGGTGAACTCCCCCATCCGCACCAGCAGTCCACCCGCACCTTCGACCAGCACCACGTCGGCGTCGGCGAGCGAATCGACGGCGGCGACAGTTTCGCTCAGCGTCAGTAAGGGCATGGCCGCGCGCCGAGCGGCGGTGTCGGGGGCGAGCGGGTCCGGGTAGCGGGCGAGCTCGAGGGTTCGGGTCACTCCGGTCAGGCGGGTGACCTCGGCGAGGTCGCCGGGCTCGCCGAGGGCGATGCCGGTCTGGGCGGGCTTGCAGACCGCGACGGTGCGGCCCTCGGCCTGTGCGGCGGCGGCCAGTGCCGCAGTGACGACGGTTTTGCCGACGTCTGTCGAGGTGCCGCTGATCAGCAGGACAGTCATGCCGTCACCGATTCCTTGCCGCGAGCCGCCGCGAGAACATCGCCGAGGACCTCGGCGATCGTCTCGAGTTCGGCGGACGTGAGGTCGGCACGAGCGGTGAGGCGCAGTCGCGAGGTGCCTTCGGGGACCGAGGGCGGGCGGAAGCAGCCGACGTCGAGACCGCGGGCACGGCAGGCCTGCGCGGCGTCGAACGCGACTTGGGCTTCGCCGAGGACCACCGAGACCACAGCGGAATCCGGGTCGGATACACCGGCGATCCGGGCGATGTCGGCGGCGCGGTCGAGGACGCGGGTGGCCATCGACGGGTCGCGGCGCAGCAGCGCCAGCGCGGCGCGCGCCGCGCCGACCGCGGCGGGAGCGAGACCGGTGTCGAAGATGAAGGTACGGGCGGTATCGATGAGGTGGGCGCGGATCCTCGCATCGGCCAGGACTGCTCCGCCCTGGGCGGCGAATGCCTTCGACAAGGTCGCGGTGACCACGAGGTCCGGTTCGCCGGCCAAGCCCAGCTCGTGCACGAGGCCGCGGCCGCCCGCGCCGCGCACCCCGAGGCCATGGGCCTCGTCGACGATCAGGATGGCGCCGTTCGCCCGGGCGACGCGATGGAGATCGGCCAGTGGCGCGAGGTCGCCGTCGGCGCTGAAGACCGAATCGGTGAGGACCAGCGCGCGCTCCTCGGTGCGGTCGGCGAGCAGTCGTTCGACCGCGGCGACATCACGGTGCGGGGCGATCGCGACTCTGGCGCGGGAGAGCCTGCACGCGTCGACCAGCGAGGCGTGCGAGCCCGCGTCGGAGACCACTAGGGTGCCGCGTCCGGCCAATGCGGTGACCACGCCCAGGTTGGCGGCGTAGCCGGTGGCGAAGACCAATCCGGTTTCGGCGCCGACGAATTCGGCCAGCTCGGCTTCGAGGAGCGCGTGCTCGGTGGTGGTTCCGGTGACCAGTCGCGAACCCGTGGCTCCCGCTCCCCACCGGCGCACAGCCGCGATCGCACCCTCGACGACTTCGGGGTGCCGGTGCAGGCCCAGGTAGTCATTGGAGGCGAGGTCGATCGCGGGCGACTCAGCGGCGCGCTCGCGCAAGTGCCTGCGTAGCCCGGCGTCGACCCGCTCGGCCGCGCGCTCGTCCAACCAGCTCAACGGATCCATACTCACAGTTGAGCAGCATACTTGAACACCGTTCAGGACGGTTGCCCGCGCACTCATCTGAGCGCTGCCGTCACCGCGGCCGACGTGACGCTCGACCAGTCGGTCCTACGAGCCGCGCTGTGTCGGCCCCGGTGCCGATCCGCCGCGAGGTTCATGCGACCGAGGCCTTCACCGCCGCGCGCACGGCCTCGGTGATGGTGGCGATGTCGGCGGTGGTGCTGATGAACGGGGGCATCGTGTAGACGAGATTGCGGAACGGGCGCAGCCAGGCGCCCGCGTCGACGGCGGCATCGGTCGCGGCGCGCATCTCGACGGGTTCGTCGAGTTCGACGACGCCGATCGCACCGAGCACGCGGACCTCGGCGACACCGGGCAGCTCGGCGAGCGGCGCGAGGCCGGCCCGAAGTTCGGACTCGATCCTGGCCACCTCGCCTCGCCAGTCTCGCGAGCGCAGCAATTCGATCGAGGCGACCGCGACGGCACAGGCCAGGGGATTGCCCATGAAGGTCGGCCCGTGCATCAGCCCGCCGTGCGCCGCACTGATCGTCTCCGCGATCCGCGCGGTACACAGCGCCGCGGCGAGGGTGAGGTAGCCCCCGGTCAGCGCTTTACCGACGCACATCACGTCCGGCGCGACGCCCGCGTGGTCGGCGGCGAACAGCTCGCCGGTGCGGCCGAATCCGGTGGCGATCTCGTCGAATACGAGCAGGACATCGTTGTCGTCGCAGATCCGACGCAGTTCGGTGAGGTAGCGGGGGTCGTGCCAGCGCATGCCGCCCGCGCCCTGTACGACCGGTTCGATGATCACCGCGGCGAGCTCGTCACGATGGGTCGCCACCGCGTACTCGAGTTCGGCGACGTAGTCGGGTTCGAAGTCGCGCGGCGGCGCGGGGACGAAGACCTGCTCGGTGAGGACGTCGGTCCACAGCGCGTGCATTCCGCCGTCGGGGTCGCAGACGCTCATCGGCGTGAAGGTGTCGCCGTGGTATCCCCCACGCCAGGTGAGCAGCCGGTTCTTCGCCGGGCGACCGACGCCGCGCCAGTACTGCAGACACATCTTCGTCGCGACCTCGACCGAGACCGAGCCCGAATCACAGAGGAAGACCTTGTCCAGGCCCGCGGGCGTGAGTTCGACCAGCAATTGGGCAAGGCGGGTGGCCGGTTCGTGGGTGAGGCCGCCGAACATCACGTGACTCATCCGCTGCGATTGCGCGAGTAGCGCCGCGTCCAGGACCGGGTGGCAGTAGCCGTGGACGGCCGCCCACCACGAGCTCATCCCGTCGACGAGTTCGCGGCCGTCGGCGAGGGTGAGTCGCGTGCCCGCCGCGCTCGCCACGACCAGCGGCTCGGTCGTGGCCGGAAATCCGCCGTAGGGATGCCAGACATGCTCGGCATCGAGGGCGGTGATCTGCTCGGGGCTCAGGTCCACAGGTTTCCTCGTCGTCGCCCGGGGCTGCCGAGACGACAGCCTTGAACGCTGTTCAAGTTATCACTTGCCGCCATTCGCGGACCGAGTGTCCGACTGATTCGCGAGCACGGCGGGCAGGCGGGCGAGCGCGTCGCGGACCACGGTGAGCGATTCCGCGCCGAGTTCGGCGGCGATCACCTGTTCGATCCGCTGGATGTGCTGCCCGGCCAGCGCCACGGCCGCCCGCCCGGCCGCAGTGGTGACGACCAGCCGCGCGCGCCCGTCCGCTGGATCGGGTGTGCGCTCCACGTAACCGCACTTCTCCAAGTGCGTGACCAGCTCCCCCATCGACTGCTGGGTCATTCCGGCAGCCTCTGCCAACGCGGTCACCCGAGATCCGCTCGGTGCCAGATACCGGAATACCGCGTAGTGCGCGGGGCGCAGGTCGGTTCCGAGCCCCTCGCGCAGCGGAGGGTTCAACGCGCGCTCGTAGGCATCGGCCGCCTGGACCAGCAGTTTCAACAATGAGGACGGCTCGACCATTGACATGATAGGAAGGTTACCTTTATATCTGGATGATGACTGACATCGGTTCCGTCCTCACGTTCCGCAACGGGCATCGGGTCACGCTCGTCGACCGCGGCGCCGACGCGCGGGGCGCCTATCTGCGCCTCGAGCACGTGCTGCCGCATATCGGCAGGGAGGCGGGCCCGCACTGGCATCCCGAGATCAGCGAAACCTGGACCATTCGGACCGGTCGGGTGCGATTCCGAGTCGACGGAGAAGACATCGTCGCGGGTCCCGGCGATACGGTGACCGCACCCCCGCGGGCCGTGCACGAGTTCTGGACCGAAGCCAACGACACCGTGCTGGACCATGTGATCCGTCCGCCGCTCCAGCACTGGGAGATGTTCGAGTTCTGGAGCGGCCTCGATAACGCGAACAAGACGACAGCGAGCAAACTCCCCCGCAATCCGCTCGCCCTCGGACTGCTCTGGGAGTACCAGGACGGTTATCTCGCCGGTCCCCCCGCGTTGCTGCAGCGGTTGATCTTCGGCGGGTTGGCCGGGCTCGCGCGGCGCACGGGCTACGTCCGGCGGTTGCTCGCGACCGCCTCCGCCTGAGCCGCGGTCAGCGAGCGGCCGGTCACATCGTGCGCGGTGGGGCCAGAGGTTCCATTACTGTCGTAGCATGTCGAGCCCGAACGACCGATCCGATGAGGTGTGGCCGGGTACCGCGTATCCGCTCGGCGCCACCTATGACGGCGGGGGCACGAACTTCTCGGTGTTCTCCGAAGTCGCCACGAAGGTCGAGCTCTGCCTGATCGCCAAGGACGGCTCCGAGACGCGTATCGATCTCGACGAAGTCGACGGTTACGTCTGGCACGCCTATCTTCCCTCCGTCATGCCGGGTCAGCGCTACGGCTTCCGCATCCACGGCCCGTACGAGCCGGAGCTCGGATTGCGCTGCGATCCCAGCAAACTGCTGCTCGACCCGTATGGGAAGGCCTTCGACGGCGAGTTCGTCAACGACCCCTCGCTCTACACCTACGGACTGGATTCGCTGGGCCACACGATGACCGGGGTGGTGATCAACCCGTTCTTCGACTGGGGTCCCGACCGGCCGCCGAACCGGCCCTATCACGAGACGGTGATCTACGAAGCGCACGTCAAGGGCCTGACGATGACCCACCCGGATATCCCGGAGGATCTGCGCGGCACCTATGCGGGCCTGGCGCATCCGGCGATCATCGGGCATCTGAAGTCGTTGGGCGTCACCGCGATCGAGCTCATGCCGGTACACCAGTTCTTCCACGATCACGTGCTCACCGATCAGGGACTGCGGAACTACTGGGGCTACAACAGCATCGGGTATCTCGCACCGCACAACCAGTATTCGGCCCGGCCGCGCGGCGACGGTGCGGTCGCCGAGTTCAAGGCGATGGTGCGTGCGATGCATGTCGAGGGCATCGAGGTGATTCTCGACGTCGTCTACAACCACACCGGCGAGGGCAACCACAACGGCCCGACACTGAGCCTGCGCGGGATCGACAATGCCGCCTACTACCGGCTCGACGACACCACTCCCGAGCACTACAAGGACTACACCGGCACCGGCAACAGCCTCAATGTCCGCCATCCGCACACGCTGCAGCTGATCATGGACTCGCTGCGGTACTGGATCCTGGACATGCACGTCGACGGTTTCCGCTTCGACCTCGCCGCGACACTGGCGCGCGAATTGCACGATGTGGACCGGCTTTCCGCGTTCTTCGACCTGGTGCACCAGGATCCGGTGGTGAGCCAGGTCAAGCTCATCGCCGAACCGTGGGACGTCGGCGAGGGTGGCTACCAGGTCGGCAACTTCCCCAGCCTGTGGACCGAGTGGAACGGCAAATACCGCGACACGGTGCGTGATTACTGGCGTGGGGAGCCCGCGACGTTGGGCGAGTTCGCCTCCCGGCTCACCGGGTCGTCGGATCTGTACGAGTCGACGGGCCGTCGGCCGGGCGCCAGCATCAACTTCGTCACTGCGCACGACGGCTTCACGCTGCGAGATCTGGTGTCCTACAACGAGAAACGCAACGATGCCAACGGCGAGGGCAATCGCGACGGCGAAAGCCACAATCGATCGTGGAACTGTGGCGTCGAAGGCGAGACCGACGATCCGCGGATCCTGGCGCTGCGTGCTCGTCAGCAACGCAATCTGCTGGCCACGCTGATCCTGAGTCAGGGCACGCCGATGCTCGCCCACGGTGACGAGATCGGACGCACTCAGCTCGGCAACAACAATGTGTACTGCCAGGATTCGCCGCTGGCGTGGATGGACTGGTCGCTGGCGCAGGCCAATGCCGACCTGCTCGAATTCACCCGCACGGTGATCGCCCTGCGCACCGAGCATCCGATCTTCCGGCGGCGCCGTTTCCTGGCCGCCGGTCCGAGCGACGACCAGGGACACCGGCGGGAGATCGCCTGGTTCACGCCCGCGGGCAGCGAGATGACCGACGACGACTGGCACAGCGGGTTCGGGAAGTCGCTGGCCGTGCTGCTCGACGGCGACGGCATCGCCGAACCGGGTCCGCGTGGTGAGCGCATCACCGACGACTCGTTCCTGCTGTGCTTCAATGCGCACGACGAAGCGATCGATTTCGTACTGCCCGGCCCGGACTTCGGTGCGCAATGGTCGCTCGCCCTGGATTGTTCGACCCCTACCGGCGCGGCCGACGCGGTGCACGCCGCGGCGGCGACGCTGCCGGTTGCCAGCCGCTGCCTGCTCGTATTGCGCCGAACCGCCTAGCCGCCGAGCGAGATCATGACCGAGACCTATGTGACCGACCCGCTGACCATGCTGCATCGCGCGCCCGTGCGAGCGGGCACGGTGCGCAGCACCTACCGGTTGCAGCTGCGACCCGACGCGCTCACCTTCGCCGATGCCCGCGCCATCGCCGAATACCTCCAGCAGTTGGGCATCTCGCACCTGTACCTGTCGCCGATCCTGACCGCGGCGCACGGGTCGACGCACGGTTACGACGTCACCGATCCGACCACGGTCTCGGCCGCCCTCGGCGGGCCGACGGGGCTCAAGGTGCTCTCCGACGAAGTACGCAGTCGCGGCATGGGATTGATCGTCGACATGGTGCCCAACCACGTGGGCGTCGGCGATCCGCGACAGAATCCGTGGTGGTGGGATGTGCTGCGCAACGGGCAGAAGTCGCAGTACGCCAAGTATTTCGACATCGACTGGAGCTCGGGCAACGGCGCGGGCGGGCGGCTGGCGCTGCCGGTCCTGCAGAACGAGAACGACCCGGCCGCGCTGACCGTCGACCGGTCGGGGGCGGAGCCGATGCTGGCACTGCACGATCTGCGGTTCCCGATCGCGGCGGGCACCGACGGCGACAACGCGCTGCGCATCCACGACCGCCAGCACTATCGGCTGGTGAGCTGGAAGGCGGGGGTGTGTACCTATCGGCGGTTCTTCGCGGTGAGCAGTCTTGCGGCGATCCGACAGGAAGACCCGGAGGTGTTCGAGGCGACGCATCGGGAGCTGGCAGCGTGGTGCGAACACGATCTGATCGATGGCGTCCGGGTCGACCATCCGGACGGATTGTCGTATCCGAGTGCCTATCTGACCCGGTTGCGCAGGCTGATCGGACCGCAGCGGTTGCTGCTCGTCGAGAAGATCCTGGCCAATCGCGAACCCCTCGACGCCACGCTGCCGATCGACGGAACCACCGGCTATGACGCGCTGGCCGATCTCGGTGGGGTGCTCATCGATCCGGCGGGCGAGGCGACGCTGACCGAACTGTCCCAGCATGTCGCGGGACACGGTAGCGACCGGTCGTGGTTCGGCGAGACCGAGCACCGGATCAAGCGGGCCGTCGCCGAGACCATTCTGGCGCCGGAGATCCGGCGGTTGGTGGCCGCGATCAAGCGCGACGGCAACGCGGGCAGTTTCGACACCCTCGCGGTGAGCAACGCGACCATCGAGGTACTGGCCTTCATGCCGGTGTACCGGGTGGACTACGCCCCGCTGGCCGGGATGACGGCCGCGGTCGTGGCGGAGGTGGAGAAACGCAATGCCGAACTGACGGTACCGCTGTCGGTGCTGGTGACCGCGCTGTCGGTGGGTGGCGAAGCGGCGACCAGGTTCTCGCAGGTGTGTGGGGCGATCACCGCCAAGTCGGTCGAGGACACCATGTTCTATCAGGGTGCGCGGCTGGTGTCGTTGCAGGAGGTGGGCGGCAATCCGGCGCGATTCGGCCACACCGTCAACGACTTCCACCTGTCCAACAGTGAACGCGCGCAGCGCTGGCCCGCGACCATGACGACGATCTCGACCCACGACACCAAACGTGGCGAGGATGTGCGCGCCCGGATCGGGGTGCTGTCACAGGTCGCCGATGTCTGGTCGCAGCGGGTTCGCGGCTGGCTCGAGACGACCCCCGCGCCCGACGGCGCGACGGCACTGTTCCTGCTGCAGAACATGTTCGGGGTGTGGCCTGCCGACGGACGGCCCGCATCCTCGGTGCCCGGGCTGCGCGATCGGCTGCACATGTTCGCGGAGAAGTCGATTCGCGAGGCCGGGACCAAGACTTCGTGGGAGGAGCCCGACGCGGAGTTCGAATCGGCCGTGCACGGTTGGCTCGACGCGGTGATCGACGGGCCGGTGGGTACCGGCATCGGCGACCTCGCGCACGAGCTCGCACCGCACGCGTGGTCGGACGCGGTGGCGCAGAAGCTCTTGCAGCTGGGCGCGCCGGGGATTCCCGATATCTATCAAGGCACCGAATTGTGGGAGGACTCCCTCGTCGACCCCGACAACCGACGGCCGGTCAACTTCGCCACTCGCGTGGGAATGCTCCAATCACTCACCGACACACCGACTCTGGATACCACCGGGGCGGCGAAGATGTGGGTGGTGGCCTATGCGCTGTGGTTGCGCAGGGAGCGGCCGGAGTGCTTCGTCGGCGGGATGTACCGGCCGCTGTATGCCATCGGTGAGCACGCGCATCGGTTCATCGCCTATGGGCGGGGGCCGGCGGGCGAGGCGCCGGAGGTGATCGTGGCGGCGACCCGGCATTCGGTGGGGCTCGCCGCGACGGGCTGGCTGGACACTACATTGCCGCTGCCGCAGGGTAATTGGACCGATCGACTCACCGGGAACACCTTCGCGGGAAGTGCGCGGGTGGACAAACTGTTCGCCCGACTGCCTGTCGCGTTGCTGGTGCGCTGAACGCCGCGCATCACGTACTGCTCCGGGACGGGCCAAGGACCGACGCGGTGTGCGTCGGCCCTTCGGGTCCGGCTCAGTTGCTGCGACGTAGGCCGAGGTACTGCAGGGCAGCGAATCCGCCGACGGTCACCGACTGCATCACCGCCCACACCGCGCCCACCGTGGTGAGACCGAGTACGCCGGTCGACAGCGCGGCGAGGCCGGCCACGACCCAGGCGGTATTGCCGATCGCCACCACCGACGCCGCGGTCCGGTTGACCGGAGACGAGCGGCCGACGAACGCGACGGCCAGGCCGTAGGCGGTGAGGAACGCGCCGATCGCGAGGCCGACGCCGGCATCGAGTCCGAGTAGCCGTTCCAGCGGTTGCGCCAGCGCCAGGTAGGCGATGCCGTTGGCGGTGGTGACGACCGCGTCGAGGCGCAACGACACCCGCAGCAGGTTCTCGCCGGAGGCGAACAGGGCGGACAGGCGGGACGGGGCGGTGGTGGTCATGGCGAATCTCCTTGGCTGCGAGAGGGTTACGTGGTGGCGGGGACCTGGTCGAGGAAGCCGTAGACGCTGTCGATGCGGCCGTCGGTGAGAACAGCGACGTCGAAGCCGATCACTACGGCGGGGGCGTCGGCGGGCCCGAGACCCCAGGTGAAGCGGACCTGGTCGTGATGGGCGTCGACGGGGCCGGCCAGGGTGAAGGTCCAGTCGGGGAACTGCGACTGCACTCCCGCGATGGCGGCTTCGAGTTCGGCATGGCCGGTGACCGCGACCAACGGGTCGACGTAGCGGGCGTCCGGGGTGAACAGACGGGCGACCGCGGAGCGGCGGGCGGCGGGCTCGCGGGTGTTCCAGGCTTCCAGGTACTGTGCGACGACGGTGTTCATCTCGACCTCCGAAATAGGCTTTGAACTGGTATTTCGCGGGTTTTTCCTGCGATGACACCAACGTTATGGCGCGCAGGGGGTCGGTCGAATCAGTCGCCTATAGGTACTTTTTCCGTCGCGACTACTGGCGATACCGGTACGGCGATACGGTGATACCCATGCTGCACGGACGCGACACCGAACAGGCCATGATCGATGACCTGCTCAGCGGGGCGCGCGCGGGCCGGAGCGGGGCCATGGTGCTGCGCGGCGATGCCGGGATCGGAAAAACCGCGCTGCTGGATTACGCGGCGGCGCAAGGCATTCCGACCGTGCGCAGTGCGGGCATCGAGTCCGAGGCCGAATTGCCCTTCGCGGCACTACATCTGCTGGTCCGCCCCGGCATGGAGCTGGTGCGGCAACTGCCGTCGCGGCAGCGCGAGGCACTCGAGGCAGCTTTCGGACTGGGCGAGGGCGCCCCCGCGGACCGCATGCTGATCGGGCTGGCGGTCCTGACCCTGCTCGCCGAGGAGGCGGCGCAGGGCCCGCTGCTGTGTGTGATCGACGACGCGCACTGGCTGGACCGGGCCACCGCGGAGGCACTGCTGTTCGCGGCCCGCAGACTCGATGCCGAAGGGGTGGTGATGCTGTTCGCGACTCGCTCGGGACCGCAGGATTTTCCCGCTCCCGGGCTGACGGAACTCGCGCTGGCGGGGTTGCGTCCCGATGCCGCGGCGGCACTGCTCGACGCCGGGACGATTTCGTTGAGTCCGGCCATGCGGTATCGACTGCTCGCCGAAGCGGGCGGTAATCCGCTTGCGCTGCTGGAACTTCCGTCTGTGGTCGGCGAGGGCATAGTCGACGAGAGCAATCCGTTGCCGCTCACACAGCGGTTGCAACTGGCTTTCCACGGGCGGGTCACCCGCCTGCCCGCAGCGACCAGAACCGTGCTCCTGATCGCGGCGGCGGCGGGTGCGGCAGACCTCGCTCCGGTTCTGCGTGCCGCGTCCGTACTCGGCGCGTCACTTCCGGATCTGCAACCCGCGCAGGACGCGGGCATGGTCGCCACCGACGGTCAGGTGCTCACCTGGCGCCATCCACTGTTGCGCTCGGCGGTGTACCAGGGCTCAGCGCTCACCGACCGCCTCGCCGCCCATCGCGCGCTCGCCGACGCACTGGTCGACGACGACGCCGCCGATCTGCGCGCGTGGCACCTCGCTTGCGCGGCAACGGGTCCCGACGAACACACCGCGACCGCGCTGGAGCGAACAGCCGATCGCGCCCGACGCCGTCACGGCTTCCACGGCGCGGTGTCCGCCTATGATCGCGCGGCGGCGTTGAGTACCGACGCCGGTGCGCGGGTGCGCAGGCTCGTCCTCGCCGCCGAGACCGCGACCGAAGCCGGCCTCACCGACCGAGCGGAGCGACTGGCCGAGCGAGCCGAGTCGCTGTCCCACCGGGCCGAATTCGATGCCGACGTCGACCGAGCGGAGACCGACCCGACGAGCCGGTCACGTTCGGCGGCCGCCCTCGGTTCCGACGGATCCGGGTTCGAACTGCGGCTGGACTTGGTGCGCGCGCAGGCCGAATTCGCCGGTGGCAAACCGGGTTCCGCGCATCGACGGCTGATGTCGGCGGCCGTCGCGGCGCGCGAGACCGATCCCCGTGGCGCGGCCCGGATTCTGACCAAGGCCGTACACACCGCGTGGTACCTCGGACCCGATGAGCTCGACGAGGTCGCCGCCGTTCTGACGACGCTGCGGCTGGTGGAGGACGATCCCGCGACGCCGATTGTGCGATACCTGACCGGGTCGGTGACCGGACACCGGGTCGCTGAACTGCGCGACGCGGCGGCCGCCGCCCGGGCGGGCGGAGCGGACAGTCCGGCCGACCTCGTGCAGTTGTGTGGCAGCGGCTTGGTTGTCGGCCAGGACGCGCAGGTCGAAGAGCTGGCCGGTGAGTTGGTCAGGGAATGCCGGGAGCAGGGACGGATCGGTTTGCTGGCGCCACTGCTGTTCTTTCGCTCCGAGGGGTTGTCGTTCGGCGGGCGGCCACGCGAGAGTCGGATCGCGGCCGAGGAAGGGCTGCGGATCGCACAGGACATCGGGCAGGCGCAATGGGTGAGTCAGATCCACGCGTTCCTGGCGTATCTCGCTGCCCTACAGGGTGATCCGACAGCCTGTCGCGATCATGCCGATCGTGCGGTGGCCGAGGAATTCGGTGGGCCGGGCGCGGTGGGCGCGTCGTGGGCGCACGCGGCCGTGGCGCTGCTCGCGCTCGGCGAAGGCAGGCTGGAGCAGGCACAAACAGAGCTCGCGCATATGACGATCGAACCGGCTCGCCACCACGTGATCGGGCTGCGCACGCTCCCGGATCAGATCGAAGTGGCGGTTCGCCTCGGCGCGACGGACCGGGCGACCGAAGCACTGGATCGACTCACCAACTGGGCACAGCGCGCCGGACAGGCGTGGATCGCGGCGCTGGCGGCCCGCGGGCGTGCGCTGCTGGCCGACGGATCCGACGCCGAGCAGCACTTCGTGGCCGCGCTCGCCGTGAACCGCCCGTTCGACGAAGCCCGCACCCGGCTGCTCTACGGCGAGTGGCTGCGCCGCGACAAACGTAAGGTCGACGCGCGGACTCAGCTGGAGCTGGCCATGAAACTGTTCGATCGGCTCGACGCGACGCCGTGGAGCGAGCGAGCCCGCACCGAATTGGGCGCGCTCGGCGTCGGCACAGGCGCCCGGGCGAGCGGCGGGCCGCTGAGCTCGCTCACCCCGCAGGAATCACAGATCGTGCGACTGGCTGCGCAGGGCTTGTCGAACCGGGAGATCGCGGCGCGGTTGTTCCTGAGCCACCGCACGGTCGGCCATCACCTGTACAAGGCGTATCCGAAGCTGGGCGTGCTGTCGCGCGGTGAGCTGAGCGCGCTCGACCTGACGGAGTGAATCCGCGACAGGGCTAGGCCGACCGAATCAAGTACGCGAGGCGGTGCGGGTCGCGCCCACGGTCCAGCGGACGGCGGCGACCGCTGCCGCGGCAAGCACCGCGACCTGCGGCGACCCGACGACCAGCAGCAACAGCGCACCGACCACGAGCGCGGCGACCAGCGCCTCGAGCTTGTAGACCGGCCAAGCGCTACCCGCGATGTCGACGGTCGCGGATGCTGCCGATGAGGTGAGCACTGCCATGAAGACCAGGATAGGCGCACATCGAAGTTCGGGCCACCGAACTTATCCGCATGACTCTGTCAGGAACATCACAAAGCGACGATTCGTTGTGCAAGTTATGCCATTGACAGGAGAGTACGCACCGAGCACTTCGGACTGGGCACGCGAACAGGCCGAGACCTACGAGAATTCCGGCGGTGCCGAGGGCACTTCGCTGCAAGGCAAACCCGTCATCCTGCTCACCACCAAGGGCGCCAAGTCCGGCAAGCTGCGCAAGACACCGCTGATGCGGGTCGAGCACGACGGCGAGTACGCCGTCGTCGCTTCGCTGGGCGGGGCGCCGAAGAATCCCGTCTGGTACCACAACATCAAGGCCGATCCGCACGTCGAACTGCGCGACGGCACCACCACCAAGGACTACACCGCGCGCGAGGTCGTCGGCGACGAGCGAGCGCAGTGGTGGGAGCGCGCGGTCGCCGCGTGGCCCGACTACGACGAGTACACGAAGAAGACCGATCGCGTGATCCCGGTCTTCGTCCTCACCCCGCGCTGAACCGCAGGTCGGAGCACACCCGCCGTGGTAACCACGGCGGGTGGTTCCGCTGACCGAGCGCGCGAGGAGCCTCGGTAGCATGGTCGGGGTGTCCCACATCGCTGACGTCGCCGAAGTGCCCGTAACCCGTCCGCCGCTCACCGCGGACGAGATCGACGCCGCCGCGAAGCGAATTTCCGGGATCATCGAGCCGACGCCGCTGCAGTACAGCGCGCGGCTGTCGGCCGACACCGGCGCCCAGGTGTATCTCAAGCGCGAAGACCTGACCGCGGTCCGCTCCTACAAGCTGCGCGGCGCCTACAACCTGATGGTGCAACTCACCGCCGTCGAGCGCGCGGCCGGTGTGGTGGCCGCCAGCGCGGGCAATCACGCGCAGGGCGTGGCCTTCGCCTGCCGAACGATGGGCGTGCGCGGGCGCATCTACGTGCCGACCACCACCCCCAAGCAGAAGCGTGACCGCATCCGCGTGCACGGCGGCGAGTTCGTCGAGCTGATCGCCGTCGGCGAGACCTACGACGCCGCGGCCGCGGCAGCCGCCGACGATGTGGCCCGCACCGGCGCCACCATGGTTCCGCCGTTCGACGACCCGCGCACCGCCGCGGGCCAGGGCACCATCGCCGCGGAATTCCTCGAGCAGCTCGGCACCGCGCCCGATCTGGTGGTCGTGCCGGTCGGCGGCGGCGGCTGCCTCGCCGGCATCGGCACCTACCTGCGCGAACGAGCACCGCACACCAGCCTGCTCGGCGTGGAACCCGCTGGCGCGGCCTCGCTCACCGCCGCGCTGGTCGCCGGTGCTCCGGTGACGCTGCCCGAGATCGACCCGTTCGTCGACGGTGCCGCTGTGCGCCGCATCGGTGAACTGCCCTACCGGACGGCCGCGTCGTTCGGCGGGCGGATGGTCTCGCACGCCTCGCTGCCCCTGCTCACGACGCCCGAAGACCACACCGGCACAGCGCCTTTCCGGGTGATGCTGGTCGACGAGGGCGCCATCTGCACCGCGATGCTCGACCTCTACCAGAGCGAAGGCATCATCGCCGAACCCGCGGGCGCGCTGGCCACCGCGGCACTGGCCGAGATCGACATCGAGCCCGGCAGCACGGTCGTGGTGCTGGTCTCGGGCGGTAACAACGATGTCTCGCGCTACGGCGAGATCATCGAACGCTCACTGGTGCACCGCGGTCTCAAGCACTACTTCCTGGTGGACTTCCCGCAGGAGCCCGGCGCGCTGCGCCGCTTCCTCGACGATGTCCTCGGCCCCGACGACGACATCACCATGTTCGAGTACGTCAAGCGCAACAACCGGGACACCGGGGCGGCGCTGGTCGGCATCGAACTCGGCGCCACCGACAACTTGGCCTCGCTGATGCACCGCATCGAGGAGTCCCCGATCCAGGCCGAACGCCTGGAACCGGGTTCCCCCGCCTACCGCTACCTCACGTAGGGAGTCCGCGCGGCGGTTATGCCGCCGCGCGGTCCTCGCGATGTCCGGCCTCGCGGCCCGCCGCGCGAACACTCGACAGCACCAGCGGCAGCAGCCAGCCCATGGCGACCTGGTCGTAGGGCAGCAGGATCTGGTCGAGCCGGTTGTGGACGTAGGCCACGGAAAGCCCCGACTGCGGGTCGACCCAGCCGAAAGAACCACCGAGGCCGATGTGGCCGAACCCGTTCCGCGCACCGACCGCGGGCATCGAGTGGTAGCCCAGGTGCCACATCATCGGCAGGTAGAACAAGGCGTGGTCGAGCCGGTAGGTCTGGACCTTGCGGATCGCGGCGTGTGTGCTCGGCTGCAGGAAAGGCGAGCCGTCGACGGTGACGCCGTCGGCCAGCGCGGCATACATCTTCGCGAGGCCGGGAGCGGTGGCGACCCCGTTGCCCGCGGGCATCTCGGTGCTCAGGATCGGCGGGTGGTCGCCGTCGAGAATGCCGTCGAGGCCGGGCACGAACAGGCAGCGGGCAGCTGCGCCGAGGGGGCCGGGCAGCCGGAAGCCGACCTTGCCGAGGAATGCGGCGGCGAGGGGGTGCGCGGCGAAGCTCAGGTGCGCGCCTGCCAGCCGGGCGTACTCGGTCGAGGACCCCGCGCCCGGGTGGCCGAGGTGGATCCCGTCGATGCCGAGAGGGTCGGTGACCTCGGTGCGGATCAGCTCGCTCATGCTCTTGCCGGTGACGCCCCTGGCCAGGCCGGCGAGCAGCCAACCGTAGGTCAGGGCGTGATAGGTGGGCACGCCGAGCATCCGGTCGGGGGCGGCCATCGCCAGCCGATCCTCCATCAGCTCGTGATCGAGGGATTCTTGGGCGCTGTTGGCGACCGCCGACAGCGACGACAGCCCGGCACGGTGGGTGAGGACGTCAGCCACGGTGATCGAACCTTTGCCGTGCGCGGCGAAACGCGGCCAGTATTCGGCGATCGGCGCCTGATAGTCGATGAGTCCGCGGTCGGCGAGCCGGTGGATGACGGTGGCGGTGACGCCCTTGGTCGCGGAGAACACGATGGAACCGGTGTTCGCGGTCCACGCGGTGTCACCAGCACTGCCGATCCAGAAATGGGCGAGTGGTTCACCGTGCCGATATACCGCGAGGGCGCCGCCCGCGCCGCGGCGGTGGCCGATCAAGCCGGCGAAAGCCCGCACCAGCGGGCCGAACCCGGCAGGGGCGAAACCCCCGACACCGGCCGGGAGGGCAGCGCTATCCTGCCCGTAAGCGTCGTTGCTCATCATCCAACTATACGGCGTTATGCCTATTCGGCAATGGCGCGTTTCGGACTGTGGCCGACCCGTGCCCTGTCGTCATCACTCGGTGACCACCGTCCCCGCGCCGTCGCCCTCTTCGAGCACCGCGAAACTGTGACCCGAAATGAGTGTTCCCGCACCACTTTCGGTGGCAGGCGACCAGGCGAGCAGCACACGACCGTGCACCGGGATGACCACTTCGTCCTCGGCGAGGTTGCACACCACCGAGATTCGACCACGACGCAGGATGAACCAACGCTGTGCTTCGTCATAGTCGGCCCACACTCGTTGCAGCCATGGGTCGGTGAACTCCGGCCTCGATGCGCGTAGCGCGAGCAGGCCGCGATAGCAGGCGAGCAACCGGGCGTGCGGTTCGCGACCGATCTCGGTCCAGTCGAGCTTGGAGCGGGTGAAGGTGGCCGGGTCCTGCGGGTCCGGCACCTCCTCGCTGGACCATCCGTGCTGGGCGAATTCGGCGCGGCGCCCGGTGGCGGTGGCCGCGGCGACGACGGGGTCGGTGTGGGAGGTGAAGAACTGGAACGGGGTGCGCGCGCCCCACTCCTCCCCCATGAACAGCATCGGGGTGCTCGCCGAGAGCAACACCAGTGCCGCCTTCACCGCGAGTTGGCCGGGGGTGAGGTAGTCGCTGGGGCGGTCACCGATCGCGCGATTGCCGATTTGGTCGTGGTTGCAGGTGTAGCCGAGCAGGGCACTGCCGGGGACGAGGTCGCGGGGAATGGGCGCCCCGTGGGTGCGACCGCGGAAGCTGGAATAGGTAGCGGCGTGGAAGAACCCGTGGGTGAGGGTGTGCATGAGGCAGGCCAGTGAGCCGAAATCGGCGTAGTAGCCCTGCCTTTCGCCGGAAACAGCGGTGTGGACGGCGTGGTGCAGGTCGTCGTTCCACTGGCCGGTCAGTCCGTAGCCACCCGCCGCGCGCGGGGTGATCAGTCGGGGATCGTTGAGGTCGCTCTCGGCGATCAGGCTGAGCGGTCGGCCCAGATGTGCTGCCAGCGCGGTCGTTTCGACGGTGAGCTCGGCGAGCAGATGGGTGGCGGTGCGGTCGACCAGCGCGTGGACGGCGTCGATGCGCAACGCGTCGATGTGGAACTCGCGCAGCCAGCGCAGGGCGTTGTCGATGATGTAGGCGCGGACCGCGTCCGACCCGGGACCATCGAGATTGAGGCTCTGGCCCCAGGTGTTGCGGCCGGTGGCGAGGTAGGGGCCGAAGCGCGGCAGGTAGTTGCCGCAGGGG
Organism: Nocardia salmonicida; assembly: GCF_036142455.1. Classification (NCBI taxonomy): domain Bacteria; kingdom Bacillati; phylum Actinomycetota; class Actinomycetes; order Mycobacteriales; family Nocardiaceae; genus Nocardia; species Nocardia salmonicida. Next base: position 882,217 of record NZ_CP108014.1, on the reverse strand, counting down.
CCGAGATGGTTGTAGACCACGTCGAGGCAGACGGCCAGGCCGCGGGCGTGACAGGCGTCGACGAAGCGTTGCAGGCCGTCGGGGCCGCCGTAGCTCTCCTGCACCGCGTACCAGAGGACGCCGTCGTAGCCCCAGTTGTGGGTGCCGTCGAAAGCGTTGACGGGCATGAGTTCGACGGTGGTCACGCCGAGGGTGACGAGGTGGTCGAGATGGGCGATCGCCGCGTCGAAGGTGCCGTCGGGGGTGAAGGTGCCGATGTGGAGTTCGTAGAACACCGAGCCGGCCAGGGGGCGACCGGTCCAGCTCCGGTCGGTCCAGGCCGTCGGGTCGAGGTCGTGGACCGCGGAGGTCTCGTGCACCCCGTCGGGTTGACGGGCCGAGCGGGGGTCGGGCAGTACCGTCGGATCGTCATCGACCAGGAACCCGTATCGAGCACCCTGACCTGCGTCGACGCGCACCGACCAGTTGCCGCCGCCGTTTCGGCGCATCGGGTGCTCCACCCCGTCCAGTTGCAGCCGCACCGCTCCCGCCTCCGGCGCCCACACCCGAAACTGCCTCATCGGCCCAGCATCGCATGCCCCGCGCCGGTGTGCTCGATCAACGAATCACCGCGGGTACGCGGCGACCCCGACCGGTCCGGCGCCGACGCACAGTGACTGCCGCTCGTCGAGGGACCGGATGCGCAGGGTGTCGCCACCGCCGAGCAGCCGGACGTACACGGTGTTCAGGCCCGCGCGCACGTCGGCGATCGTTTCGGTCTCGCCTTCGAAGGACAGGGCGATCCGGCCGTCACGGTCGGCGTTGTAGTTCAGCTGGGCGGTCCAGTCGCGGATCTGCATGGGTCCGTCGAGTGGGAGGTTGGCGCCCGCGGTGCCGCGCACGCGGTGGCCGCAGCGGGGTTCGGGCCCCGCGACGATCGCGCGGTTCCACCAGACCTGGGCGTCGACGATGTCGCCTTCATCGGTGATCATGCGCAGGCGTGGGGTCGACAGGGCGAAGGTGGTGGGTGTCGCGATCGGGGCGAAGACGCGGTCGGTCATGTTCTCGGGGAAGGCCAACGGGTTCAAGACATTCCACGGCACCTCCTGCGGCAGCAGCGGGGCGTCGGCGGCTCCGGGAAGAGCGGCTCGCACTCCGGTGACATAGGTGCGAGCCGGGCTCGGTTCCCACGATCTGGTGAAAGTGATCGTCGAGTACACGCTGCTCGCGAGGAACAGGGTGATCGCCGCGACACCAGCTACTTGCCGCGCTCGTCCGTCACCCTTCTCGATCGACGCCGACCCGCCGACGATGCCACGACGGACACTCGACAGAACCCGTTGTCGTGCAGGCTTGTTCGATCCAGGCACCGCATCCGACCGTGACCGACCGGGCGCCGCGGCGATCAGCGCGAGCGCGACGGTGGCGATGACGGCGAAGTCGGCGAAGTAGCGCAGGGACTGGAGCAGCAGGCCCGGGGTACTCGGGCCGTCGCGCAGGAGGACGACGGGCGCGATGGTCAGGACCGCGTACGCGGCGGTGCATGCCCACACCGCGACCACCCGGCGGCGGGTGCGAATCGTCCACGCCGCGAACAGGATCAGCAACAACCAGCTCAGCGCGACCAGCAGGCCCGGTGGATCGGCCCACGGCGTGGCGGGTTGCCAGCGTTCCCAGCGCCACGGACCGCCGAGCAGGGCGGGCACCAGCCCGTCCGACAGCGCCCGACTCCACAGGGATCCGGGGTGTTCGGGAGCCGAGAGTCCCCGTGGGCGTTGGATCACGAGCAGGAAGCCCGCCGACCACACCAGCAATACCGCACCGGCCGCCGTCCACAGTGCGGCGCCACGGCGGGCGGTGTCGCGCACCGACCCTCCCGAGACGTGGGCCGCGAGCACGGCCACCGCGAAAGCCACCGGCAGCACGACCACCGATTTCTCGAAGAACAGCAACGCCACCGCGAACACCACGGCCCCCGACACCGCGTACCCGCGCCGCCCGGTCCGCACCAGCCGCACAGCGTCCGCACTGACCCAGGCCAGCGCGATCTGCAACGGCAGCGCATTCACCGCCGCCGCCCACCAGGCGAACGCGGGCACCGTCAACGGCACGAACAGGTAGAACGCCAACGGCCCCAGCATCCTGGCGCGAACTCCGAGCAGCACGACGACCAAGCGCACCACCGCCAGCGACGCGAGCAACTGCAACGCCACCAACACGATGACCGCCGGCGTCCACTGCAGCGGCGCCACCTCGGTGACCAGCCAGGTCAGTACGAAGGCCAGCGGCATCACGTGCCCGTCGTGACTGGTGAACAGCAATTCCGTCGAGAACACCGGCTGACTGCTCACCCGCCCGATCAGCAGGAAGTCGTCCCAGTAGAAGAACCCGGACCCGGCCACCCACCCGCGCAGTATCAGCTGCGCCACGATCAGACAGGCCGCGGCGATCAGCACCGCCCGCTTCGACAACGCGAGCCGCCCCGGCCGAGACGACATCTCGGCGGGCGATGGCGAGTCGAGCAGCGGCACGGACGTCACGTCTCTCGACGCTAGCTCGTCGTTCGCGGGGCGGCCATCACGACCCACCACAGGGAAGCCGCCGATGGCCTGTACCCGCACACAGCTCCAATTTTGGACTGATCTGTTCAAAACATGCTACGGTCGTCGCCATGGCCCGACCCAAGGAATTCGACGAGCACCGCGCGGTGGATGCCGCGATGCGCGCGTTCTGGTCCGCGGGTTACGAGGCGACGTCCACCCAGGATCTCTGCGCCGCAACAGGTTTGGGTCGCAGCAGCATCTACAACACCTTCACCAGCAAACGCGACCTGTTCGATCGCGCACTGCGGCACTACATCACCATGAAGAACGCACCCCTGTTCGACCTCCTCGACAGCGACGCACCGGCCAGGGAGCGGATCAGCGCCGTCCTGCACCGGGCCGCCGACGCACCCGACACCGAACCGACGGGCTGCCTCGTCGTCAATTCGATCGTGGAACTCGCGCCGCACGACGCCGAGATCAACGCCACTCTGGCCGCCGATCAGGAGCGCCGCCTCGACGCGCTCACGGCGACCGTCGTCAGCGGCCAGCGCACAGGCGAATTCGCCGATGATCGCGATCCCCGCGCCATCGCCGAGTTCCTGACCGCCACGATCAGCGGTATCCGGGTCGCGGCGCGAGGCGGCGCGGACCACGCCACCCTCTCCTCGATCGCCGACACCGCGATGCGCTGCCTCTGAGCTCACCGAACCCGAGCCACTTTCGCCATGCCCTCATTTTGGACTGATCGATTCAAAACCATTCACGTCAGAAAGGCTTGTCATGCCGACCGCTGTCTACATCCTCGGCCTGTCCATCTTCGCGCAGGGGACCTCCGAGCTGATGCTCGCCGGTCTCCTCCCCGAGATGGCCGCCGACCTTGATGTCTCCATTCCCAGTGCCGGACTGCTCATCTCGGCCTTCGCGCTGGGCATGCTGGTCGGCGCGCCGCTGCTGGCCGTGGTGACGCTGCGTTGGCCGCGCCGCGACGCGCTGCTCGCCTTCCTCGCGATCTTCGTCGCCGCCCATGTCGTCGGCGCGCTGAGCGAGAACTACTGGGTGATCTTCGGGACCAGAGTGGTGAGCGCCTTCGTCTACGCCGGGTTCTGGGCGCTGGCGGCCGCGACCGCGGTGAGCCTGGTGGCGCCGCGGTTACGCGGACGGGCGATGAGCATCGTCGCGGGCGGACTCACCATCGCCACGATCGTCGGGGTGCCCGCAGGCACCGTGATCGGCCAGCACTGGGGCTGGCGCGCGGCCTTCTGGGCGGTCGCCGGACTGTCCGCGCTGACCATGATCGGCGTGTTCGCGAAGATTCCCGGTGGCCGGCCGAGCACGGTCGCGGCGCTGCGCGGCGAATTGCGGGTGATGGCGAACCCGCGACTGTGGGTGTCCTACGGCGCCACCGCGCTGTCGACGGGTTCGGCGTTCGTCACCTTCGCCTATCTCGGCGCGTTGCTGGCCGACACCACCGGCATCTCGGCGGCGTGGATCCCGGCGGTGCTGGGTCTGTACGGCGTCGGCGGGTTGATCGGCATCACGATCGGTGGGCGCTTCGCCGACGCGCACCCGTTCCGCACCTTGTACGTGGGGGCCACCGGAATGACAGTGGCCGCGGCCGCGATCGCTGTCTCCGCGCACTCCCCCGCGGCGATGGTCGTGCTCGTCTTGCTGCTCGGCGCTTTCGGTTTCGCCACGAACCCGGCCTTGAACACCCGCGTCTTCACCCTCGCCGACGGTGCGCCGACGCTGGCCGCGGCGACCAACTATTCGGCGTTCAACATCGGGATCACGGTCGGCCCGTGGCTCGGCGGACTGGCCATCGGCGCCGGGCTCGGCTTCACCTCGGTGGGCTGGATCGGCGCGGGGCTAGGACTTGCCATGCTCGCTACCGTAGCGCTGTCCCACCGGCTCGAGCGTGAACCAGGTACAGCCACTGCCTCTTCCGAGGCTCGCGTACCCGAGTTCATCCCTCAGTAGACCCTCGATGGCGAAACGATCCGCAGGGCAGCGGGTCGTTTCGCCGTTGTTCGCTCAACCCAGGCAGCCCGGTCCGAGCAGTGCTTTCAGATCGCCCATCAAGGCCGAGGACGGGGAGACCCGCCAGGCGTCGTCGAGTTTGAGCATGGTGGTCTTCTCGCGGGCGCCGACGTGGCGGATGAAGACATCCGAGGTGCCCTGGTGGCGGGAGAGGACCTTCTTGAGTTCGCCGAGCTTGTCGGGCGTGCACATGCGAGTGGTCATCACGACTGCCACCGGCTTGGCCACGCCGATGGCCGAGAGATCGGGCACGACAAGGTCATTGGCGATCAGCGAGATGCGGTCGTCACGCACCGAGACGCGGGCCTTCACCAGCACCACGGCGTCTTCGACCACATCCATGCCGTACACCGAGTACGACTGCGGGAAGAACAGCACTTCCACACCACCGGTGAGGTCCTCGAGCTGGGCCGAAGCCCAGGCCAGGCCGTTCTTGTTGATGCGGCGGTTCACCGAGGCGAGAATGCCGCCGATGGTCACCTGCGCGCCGTCCTTGACGTCGCCTTCCAGGATCGCCGGGATGGGGGTGTCGACCTGGGCGGCCAGCACATGCTCGACGCCGTTGAGCGGATGCCCGGACACGTAGAGGCCGAGCATCTCTCGTTCGAGGGCGAGCTTGTGCTTGGTCTCCCATTCGTCTTCCGGCACTTTGACGTTGAACACCGATGCCATCGAATCGTCGCCGTCGCCGAGGCCGCCGAACAGGTCGAACTGGCCGATCGCCTCGGCCTTCTTGGTCGACATCACCGCGTCGATCGCATCGGAATGGATCAGCAGCAAGCCCTTGCGCGGATGCCCGAGTGAGTCGAAACCGCCTGCCTTGATGAGGGATTCGGTGACCTTCTTGGAGCAGGCGATCGCGTCGATCTTGTTCAGGTAGTCGGAGAAGTCGGTGAACTTCGACTTCTCCTTGCGCGCGTTGATGATCGAGCCGACCACGTTGGTGCCGACATTGCGGACCGCGCCGAGGCCGAACCGGATATCGGTGCCGACGGAGGCGAAGTTCAGCTCCGATTCGTTGACATCGGGCGGCAGCACCGTGATGCCCATCTTGCGGCAATCCGACAGGTAGATGGCGGCCTTGTCCTTGTCGTCACCGACGGAGGTGAGCAGACCGGCCATGTACTCGGCCGGGTAGTTGGCCTTGAGGTAGGCGGTCCAGAAGGACACGAGGCCGTAGCCGGCGGCGTGCGATTTGTTGAACGCGTAACCGGCGAACGGGAGAATCGTGTCCCACAGCGCCTTGATGGCGGGCTCGGAGAAGTCGTTGGCCAGCATGCCGTCGCGGAAGCCCGCATAGGCCTCTTCCAGCACCGACAGCTTCTTCTTACCCATGGCGCGGCGCAGGATATCGGCTTGGCCGAGCGAGTACCCGGCCACCTTCTGCGCGATCTGCATGATCTGTTCCTGATAGACGATCAGGCCGAAGGTGTCGGCGAGGATCTCTTTCAGCGGCTCTTCGAGCTCGGGGTGGATCGGTTTGACTTCTTGCCGGTTGTTCTTGCGGTCGGCGTAGTCGTTGTGGGCGTTCATGCCCATCGGGCCGGGGCGGTACAGCGCGAGGACGGCGACGATATCGCCGAAGCCGGTGGGCTGCATGCGGCGCAGCAGGTCGCGCATGGCGCTGCCGTCGAGCTGGAACACGCCGAGAGTGTCGCCGCGGGCGAGCAGTTCGTAGGTGGCCGGGTCGTCGAGCGGCAGGTTGTCCATGTCCAGATCGATGCCACGGTTGGCTTTGATGTTCTCCAGGGCATCACCGATCACGGTGAGGTTGCGCAGACCCAGGAAGTCCATCTTCAGCAGCCCGATGGCCTCACACGACGGGTAGTCCCAGCCGGTGATGATCGCGCCGTCCTGGGCGCGCTTCCACACCGGGATCGCGTCGGTGAGCGGCTCCGAGGACATAATGACCGCGCAAGCGTGCACACCCGCGTTGCGGATCAGGCCCTCCAAGCCTTTCGCGGTCTCGTAGATCTTGGCGATATCAGGATTGGAGCCGATGAGCTCACGCACCTCGGCGGCTTCCTTGTACCGCTCATGGTCAGGATCGGTGATGCCCGAGACCGAGATGTCCTTGGCCATGATCGGCGGCGGCAACGCCTTGGAGATCTGGTCGGCGATAGCGAAACCGGGCTGGCCGAACAACACTCGCGCGGAGTCCTTGATCGCGGCCTTGGTCTTGATGGTGCCGAAGGTGATCACCTGGGCCACGCGGTCGCTGCCCCACTTCTCGGTGGCGTAGCGGACCATCTCACCGCGACGGCGATCATCGAAGTCGATATCGATATCGGGCATCGACACGCGCTCGGGGTTGAGGAACCGCTCGAAGAGCAGACCGTGCGGGATCGGGTCGATATTGGTGATACCCATCGCGTAGGCGACCAGCGAACCCGCCGCCGAACCACGGCCCGGACCGACCCGGATACCGACCTCGAGCGCGTGCTTGATCAAGTCACCGACAACGAGGAAGTAGGCGGGGAAACCCATCTCGCAGATGACTTTGAGTTCGAAGTCGGCGCGGTCGAGATATTCGCGCGAGGCACCGTCCGGGAAGCGGCGATCGAGACCGTCGAGGACTTCCTTGCGCAACCAGCTGGCCTGGTCGTGGCCTTCGGGCACCGGGAAGATCGGCATCCGGTCACGGTGTTCCCAGACTTCGTCGTAGGGCTGTACCCGTGCGCCGATGAGCTCGGTGTTGTCGCAGGCACCGGGGACTTCGGCATCCCAGATGGCGCGCATCTCCGCGGCGGACTTGAGGTAGTAGCCGTCACCGTCGAACTTGAAGCGGGTCGGGTCCGACAGCGTCTTGCCGGTCTGAATACACAGCAGCGCTTCGTGGTTGACCGACTGGTCCTTGGTGACGTAATGGCAGTCGTTGGTCGCGATCGGCGGGATCCCGAGCTGCTTACTGATATCGATCAAGCCCTCACGGACCCGGCGCTCGATGGACAGACCGTGGTCCATCACCTCGAGGAAGAAATTGTCGGCGCCGAAGATCTCCTGCCACTTCGCGGCGGCTTCGAGCGCTTCACGCTCGTGCCCGAGGCGAAGACGCGTCTGTACCTCACCCGACGGGCAGCCCGTCGTCGCGATGATCCCCTCGGCATGCTGGGCGATGATCTCCTCGTCCATCCGCGCCCACTTGCCCAACTGACCCTCGATAGAGGCCAAGCTCGACAGCTTGAACAGGTTACGCAGACCGGTCGCGTTCTCGGCGACCATCGTCATGTGCGTGTAGGCGCCCGAGCCCGAGACGTCGTCGCCCTTCTGACCCGGATCGCCCCACTTCACCCGCTTGGTGTCGAAACGCGAGCCCGGTGCGATATAGGCCTCGATGCCGATGATCGGCTTGATGCCCGCCTTCTTGGCCGAGTTGTAGAACTCCGAGGCGCCGTACATGTTGCCGTGGTCGGTCATACCGACCGCGGTCATGCCCAACCGATCCGCCTCCGCGAACAACGGCGAGATCTTCGCCGCTCCATCGAGCATCGAGTACTCGGTGTGGTTGTGCAGGTGAACGAACGATCCGGACGGAGCCAAGACGGTCCTTCCTCCCATAGAGTCGGCGGGGGTTGGCCTTGGCATTCTATGCACGGGGGTCCGACAGAATTCGCACTCGGCGCGCGCGCCTCGAGCGGTACCTCGGCATGGACCGGCGTGTCGTGGTGAACGTCACCGGCATACTCGGTGGGTGTACTCCGATCGGCCCACTCGTTGACCACCGTCATCGTGGCCGTTGTGATCGCCGCCCTGCTGGTCATGGCCTTGCTGGTCTGGCGGCGGACCCAGCGTGTCGTCACCACGCCCGCCCAGCGCGCCGTCCATCAGGCGCTGCACACCGCGTCGCTGGCCGCGGTGCCGTTGCGGCGCGGATTGACCGAGGAATCCGCGAGCGAGGCGGCGCCGCATCTGCGTGCTCTCGCCGGTGCCGAGGCGTTGGGCGTGGCCGACGCCGACGCGACGCTGCTCGCCTGGGATGGGCCGCACACCGGGATGCTCGCGCTGTTCGCCGACGCGGCGCGGCGCGCCGTCGCCGATGAGCGGCCGGTGCTGGTGACCGGTGACGAGCACACGTTGATCGCGCAACCGTTGCTGATCGATACCGGGACCGCGGTCGGTGTGCTCGGCATGGTGACGACCGGGAAGCCGGGGCCAGGCATGCTCGGGGCGGCCGCGGAGGTGGCGCGGTACGCGTGCGGGCAGTTGGAACTCGCCGAGTTGGATGCCTCGAGGGCTCGGGTCGACCGGGCCGAATTGCGGGCGCTGCGAGCCCAGATCAGCCCGCACTTCATCTACAACGCGCTCAACACGATCGCCTCGTTCGTCCGCACCGACCCCGATCGGGCCCGCGAACTGATCCTCGAATTCGCCGACTTCACCCGCTACTCCTTCCGCGCCGCAGGCGAATTCACCGTTCTGGCCGACGAATTGCGCAATATCGAGCGATACCTGGCATTGGAACAGGCCCGCTTCGGCGACGCCCTCGATGTGCGCCTGCGCATCGCGCCGGAAGTCCTCGGCGTCGTGCTGCCCTTCCTCGCCTTGCAGCCACTGGTCGAGAACGCGGTCCGACACGGCCTCGCCGGCGGCGGCCGGGGCGGCCAACTGAACATCGTCGCCACCGACGCGGGCACCGACTGCCTGATCAGCGTCGAAGACGACGGCATCGGCATGGACCCCGACCTCTTGCGCTCGGGCGCCCTCGACGCCGTCGACACCGATTCCGGCCCAGCCCGCACCGGTGAGGCAGCCCACGTCGGCCTGGCCAACGTCGACGACCGCCTGCGCGCCGCCTTCGGCAACGACTACGGCCTGGTCGTGGAAACCGCGCCCGGCGCTGGGACGAAGGTCAGCATGCGCGTCCCGAAATTCCGCGCCGGAATTCGCGCCTGATCCACCTCGCGGGGCATTGTTCGACGCCGCGCCAACAGCGCCGGTTACGATGGATGGGTTGTGACTTGGAACACCGATGAACCCTCGACCGCTCTGCGGGTGCTCGCCGTCGATGACGAGAAACCGGCGCTGGATGAGCTGGTGTATCTACTGAGCACCCAGGCGGGCGTCGGTGAGATCCATCGGGCGGGTGAGGCGACCGGGGCGTTGCGATTGTTGCGGGCGCATCCGATCGACGCGGTGTTTCTCGATATCGATATGCCGGGGCTCACCGGAATGGAGTTGGCGGGAATTCTGTCGGAGTTCGCGGAGCCGCCCGCCGTGGTTTTCGTGACCGCCCACGATGACCACGCGGTGGCCGCCTTCGATTTGGGAGCGGTGGATTATCTGCTCAAACCGCTGCGGGGCGCTCGATTGGGCGAGGCGGTGCGGCGGATTCTGGCGGGGCGGGTTTCGGTGCCCGCGACGGTGGTCGCGAAGTCCGCCCATCCCAGTGAGGTGATTCCGGTGGAACTCGGTGGGGTTACCACGCTGGTGAATCGGGCCGATGTGGCGTGGGTCGAGGCGGACGGGGATTACGCGCGGCTGCATACCGGGAGCGGGTCGCATCTGGTGCGGATTCCGTTGTCGGCATTGGAATCACGGTGGGAGGACGCCGGCTTTCTTCGGGTGCATCGGTCGTATCTGGTGGCGTTGCGATCGGTGACCGGTTTGCGGAGCGCGGGCAATGCGACGGTGGTGTGTTTGCGGGCCGAGGGGGCGGCCGGAGCGGTGGAGTTGCCGGTGAGTCGGCGGCAGGTGCGCGAACTCAAGCAGCGGCTCGTACACGGACCTCGACAGAACTGGTCGCAGCGGTGACGGGTCCACAGCGACCACCGCGCGAACGGGTGGTGTTGGCGCAGCGGCGCGGGGCGCGTCAGGTGCGCACCCGCACGGAAGTGGTCGAGCAGACCGATCTGGGCGCGGCGTTGATCGGCGGGTTGATCCGGGCGCAGCTGGGCCTGGCCTTGCGGCTGGGACTGGTGGTGGCGGTCGGGTTCGGTGCGCTGCCGGTGCTGTTCCGCCTCGACGCGATCGCCGAGGCCACGGTGGTCGGCATCCGCCTGCCCTGGCTGATTCTCGGCGTGCTCGCGTTCCCGACGCTGTACGCGGTGGGGTGGTCCTATGTTCGCCTCGCCCAACGCAACGAAGACGACTTCCTGGAACTGGCCGGGGACTGACGCCGAGCTCATGAGCCCCGACACTCCCGCGCTCACGGTCGCCGCGCTGCTGCTGGCGGCGCTTGCCACCGTCGGCATCGGGTTCTATGGAGTGCGTCTTTCCCGCACGACGTCGGACTTCCTTGTCGCGTCGCGCACGGTGGGTTCGCGGTGGAACGCGGCGGCGATTTCCGGTGAATACCTTTCCGCGGCTTCGTTTCTCGGCGTCGCCGGATTGATCGCAAAATACGGCGCCGATGCCCTCTGGTATCCGGTGGGATTCACCGCGGGTTATCTGGGCCTGTTGATGTTCGTGGCCGCGCCGCTGCGCCGCTCCGGTGCCTACACCGTGCCGGACTTCGCCGAGTTCCGGTTGGGGTCGATTCGGTTGCGGCGCATGGCCGCCGGTCTCGTCGTCTTGGTGTGCGCGGTGTATCTGATCCCGCAATTCCAAGGGGCCGGACTCACTCTGCATATTCTGCTCGGAGTGCCCGCCTGGGTGGGCGCGGTCGCGGTGGGCGCGATCGTGCTGGCGAATGTGATCGGCGGCGGAATGCGGTCGGTGACCTTGGTGCAGGCCTTCCAGTATTGGCTGAAATTGACCGCGGTGGCGGTGCCCGCGCTGGTGCTCGGAATGCATTTCCTCGCCGACGAACGACCGGTCGACACCTCAGCGCCGCCGACCGTCGACGAGCGCACCACCGTCGACATCTCCACCGATGTCGTCGTACACCTGGATGTTTCGCAGCAGGTCACGATCACCGGAACGCTCGACGCTCATCCCATCGCAGGTCCGGTCGTGCTGGCACCAGGCGATCACACCCTCGCCGAAGGGACCGAGTTGATCCTCGCGCCGGGTTCGGCCGTCCCGGTGGTGGCCGGCGCACCGGCCGACGGCGCGAGCTGGGTGGCGGCCGGTGGCGGCTTCGGCGGGGAACACCCCCAATATCAGGTGTTTTCGCTGATCGTGGCGACCTTCCTCGGCACCATGGGCCTGCCACACGTACTCGTCCGCTTCTACACCAACCGCGACGGCCCGTCCGCTCGCCGGACCGCGCTGACGGTGATCGGGCTGGTCGGCGTCTTCTACCTGTTCCCGATCCTGCTCGGCGTCTTCGCCCGCCTCTACGTGCCACAACTGCTGATCACCGGCGCCTCCGACGCGGCGGTGGTGCTGCTGCCCGGCGCGGTGCTCGGCGGACTCGGTGGACAACTGCTGGCCGCGCTGGCGGCGGCCGGAGCGATCGCGGCGTTCCTGTCCACCTCGTCGGGGCTGCTGGTCAGCCTGGCGGGCGTGCTCAGCACCGACGTGCTGCGCGGGCGCATCCGCGACTTCCGACTCGCCGCGCTGGTCGCGGGCCTGGTCCCGCTGACGCTCGCGGTGACCGTCGCGTCCCTCGACCTGTCGCGCACTGTCGCACTGGCCTTCTCGGTGGCCGCCTCGACCCTGTGTCCCCTGCTGGTCCTCGGTATCTGGTGGCGCGGACTCACCGCGACCGGCGCGGCCGCCGGCATGCTCACCGGCGGCGTCACCGCGGGTGGAGCGACCGTGCTGGCGGTGCTCGGCGGCGTATCCCCCGATCTGGCGAACGGCTGGCCCGCCGCGATCGTCGACTATCCCGGCGCGGTCAGCGTGCCCTTGGCCTTCGCGGTGACGATCCTGGTGAGCCTGGCCACCAGGGGTCAGGATCCCCGGGCGGTCGCGGGGGTCTTCCTGCGCATGCACGCGCCCGAACGGCTCGGGATGAGCGCCGACCGCGACCCCGAAACAGCCACCCATCGGTGATCTCGAGACGACCGTTCGTCGCACCACACCGACCGCTCACCGCACGGGCGGCCACCTTCGCCGAGTGACCCACACCACACCATCATGCGCGCACGTCCGGGCACTTACCGTCATCTCCACGCACGACCCCCCTTCACGCTAGGACGACCGGCATGACCCAAACCGACACCGAAGAAGCGCCAGATCCGCGCACACCGAGTGCCGACGAATGGCTCGCGGTACAAGCGAGTCCACAGTTCCAAGATCTGCGCGATCGACTGCGCCGCTTCGTTTTCCCGATGACCGCCCTGTTTCTGACGTGGTACCTGAGCTATGTGCTGCTCGGCGCCTACGCGCACGACTTCATGGCGCAGAAGGTCTTCGGCAACGTCAATGTGGGTCTGCTGCTCGGCCTCGGGCAGTTCGTCTCCACGTTCCTCATCACCGGCCTCTACGTCCGTTTCGCCAACCGTGAACTGGACCCGCGCGCCGCGGCCATCCGCGAAGAACTCGAAGGGGGCCAGGCATGAGCGTCACCCTTGCCGCGTCTTCGACGGTGGGCAATCCCATCGCCAATATCGCCATTTTCCTGCTGTTCGTCGCGGTCACGATGGTCGTGGTGATCCGGGCCAGCCGCAACAACGCCAGTGCCGCCGACTATTTCACCGGTGGACGCGGCTTCTCCGGCCCGCAGAACGGCATCGCCATCGCCGGTGACTACCTGTCGGCCGCGAGCTTCCTCGGCATCGCGGGCGCGATCGCCGTCTATGGCTACGACGGGTTCCTGTATTCGATCGGGTTCCTCGTCGCCTGGCTCGTCGCGCTGCTGCTGGTGGCCGAAATGCTGCGCAACACCGGCAAATTCACCATGGCCGACGTGCTCAGCTTCCGCTTGAAGGAAGGCCCGGTGCGCACCGCGGCCGCGCTGACCACCCTCACCGTCTCGCTGTTCTACCTGCTCGCGCAGATGGCGGGCGCCGGTGGCCTGGTCGCGCTGCTGCTCGATATCTCCAGTCGCACAGGGCAATCCATCGTCATCGCCGCCGTCGGCGTGCTGATGATCGTGTATGTGCTGGTCGGTGGTATGAAAGGCACCACCTGGGTACAGATCATCAAGGCGGTGCTGCTGATCGCGGGCGCCGCGCTGATGACGGTCATGGTGCTGGCCAAGTTCGGCTTCAACTTCTCCGACATCCTCGGTGCCGCACAGGAATCGGTGAGCGAATCCACCAACAAGGCGGTCGCCGCCCGCGACGTGCTCGCTCCCGGCGCGCAATACGGCGGCAGCGAGATGTCCAAGCTGAACTTCCTCTCGCTCGGCCTTGCCCTGGTGCTGGGCACCGCGGGTCTGCCGCACGTGCTGATGCGCTTCTACACGGTCCCGACCGCGAAAGAGGCTCGGCGCTCGGTGGTGTGGGCGATCGGCCTGATCGGCGCCTTCTACCTGTTCACCCTGGTGCTCGGCTACGGCGCGGCGGCCATCGTCGGCCCGGACAGGATCCTCGCCGCGGCGGGTGGCCAGAACTCGGCGGCTCCGCTGCTGGCGTTCGAACTGGGCGGGGTGATCCTGCTCGGGGTGATCTCGGCGGTCGCGTTCGCGACGATCCTCGCGGTCGTGGCCGGACTCACCATCACCGCGTCGGCCTCGTTCGCCCACGACATCTACGCCAGTGTCATCAAGAAGGGCAAGGTCGACGAGGTCAAGCAGGTGCGGGTCTCGCGGATCACCGCGGTGGTGATCGGTGTGCTCGCGATCGGTCTGGGCATCCTCGCCAACGGCCAGAACATCGCGTTCCTGGTGGCGCTGGCGTTCGCGGTGGCGGCGGCGGCGAACCTGCCGACCATCCTGTTCTCGCTGTTCTGGAAGCGCTTCAACACCACCGGCGCGCTGTGGTCGATGTACGGCGGCCTGATCTCGACCATCGTGCTCATCGTGTTCTCGCCCGCGGTGTCGGGCAGCAAGACCGCGATGATCAAGGGTGCCGACTTCGACTACTTCCCGCTGTCCAACCCGGGCATCGTGTCCATTCCGCTGGCATTCGCGCTCGGTGTGCTCGGCACGTTCCTCGGTGGACGTGGCGAGCATGTCGATCAGGCCAAGGCCGCGGAGATGGAAGTCCGGTCGCTGACCGGCGTCGGTGCGGAGAAGGCGATCTCGCACTGACGCCAACCCTGCCCGTGCCGGTGGTTCACCCCACCGGCACGGGTTGTACCCCACGTTTTCCGAAGGAGAGTTTCTTGTGACCAGTTTCCCGCCTGCCCCCGAGTTCGCCGCGTCGGCCAATGCCGATGCCTCGCTGTACGAGCGGGCGCGCGCCGATCGCGACGGTTTCTGGGCCGAGCAGGCCAACCGGTTGCACTGGCACAAGCCCTTCACCGAGGTGCTCGACTGGACCGACGCGCCGGTCGCGCGCTGGTTCGGCGACGGCGAACTCAACGTCTCCTACAACTGCGTCGACCGCCACGTCGTCGACGGGCACGGCGACCAGGTCGCCATCCACTGGGAGGGCGAACCGGGCGACTCGCGCGCGATCACCTACGCGGAGCTCCTCGATGACGTGTGCAGGGCGGCCAATACTTTCACCGCGCTCGGCCTGGTCGCCGGTGATCGGGTCGCGATCTACATGCCGATGGTGCCCGAAGCCATCGTGACGATGCTGGCGTGCGCGCGACTCGGGCTCACCCACTCGGTGGTGTTCGCCGGGTTCTCCCCCACCGCCTTGCGTCAGCGGGTCGACGATGCCCAGGCGCGGTTGATCGTGACCACCGACGGTCAGTGGCGGCGAGGCAAGCCCGCCGCGCTGAAGTACGCCGTCGACGAGGCGCTGGGTTCGGATCCGTCGAGCGTCGAGCATGTGCTGGTGGTGCGCCGAGTCGGACTCGATGTGCCGTGGACCGAGGTACGTGACCTGTGGTGGGACGAAACCGTCGCTGTCGCTTCGCCTTCCCACGAGGCACAACCCTTCCCCGCCGAGCACCCACTGTTCATCCTCTACACCTCCGGCACCACCGGTAAACCGAAGGGCATCCTGCACACCACCGGCGGCTACCTCACCCAAACCGCCTACACCCACCACAACGTCTTCGACCACAAAGCCGGACACGACGTCTACTGGTGCACCGCCGACATCGGCTGGGTCACCGGACACAGCTACATCGTCTACGGACCACTCGCCAACCGCGCCACCCAAGTCGTCTACGAAGGCACCCCCAACTCCCCCGACGAACACCGACACTTCCAGATCATCGAAAAGTACGGCGTCACCATCTATTACACCGCGCCTACCTTGATCCGCACGTTCATGAAGTGGGGCCGCGAGATCCCCGACGCGCACGATCTGAGCACCCTGCGAGTGCTCGGCTCCGTCGGCGAACCGATCAACCCCGAAGCATGGCGCTGGTACCGAGAAGTGTTCGGCGCGAACAAGACTCCGATCGTCGACACCTGGTGGCAGACCGAAACCGGCGCCATCATGATCTCGCCGCTACCGGGCGTCACCGCGACCAAGCCCGGTGCCGCGATGGGCCCACTACCGGGGATTTCCGCCCAGGTCGTCGACGACGAAGGCACGCCACTGGGATCCGACGAATCCGGGCTGCTCATCCTGGATCAGCCGTGGCCGTCGATGCTGCGCGGCATCTGGAACGACATGGACCGCTACCGCGAAACCTATTGGCAGCGTTTCGCCTCCGAGGGCTGGTACTTCGCCGGGGACGGCGCCAAGCTCGACGCCGGCGGCGATCTGTGGATCCTGGGGCGCGTCGACGACGTCATGAATGTGTCCGGTCACCGCATCTCCACCGCCGAGGTGGAATCCGCGCTCGTCGGGCACCCGGCCGTCGCCGAGGCCGCCGTGGTCGGTGCGTCCGACGAGACCACCGGACAGGGAATTGTCGCCTTCGTCATCCTGACCGGGTCGGCGGCCACGACCGACGCCCTCGTGTCCGAGCTCAAGGCAGCGGTCTCGCTGGAGATCAGTCCGATCGCCAGGCCGCGCCAGATCCACATCGTGCCGGAGCTGCCCAAAACTCGCAGCGGCAAGATCATGCGCCGATTGCTGCGCGATGTCGCCGAAGGTCGCGAACTCGGCGACACCTCGACACTGGTCGACCCGAGGGTGTTCGAATCGATCGCCACCGCGTGAGGGGCCTCGGCCGCGGGCGAGCACCCTTCGTTATCGCGAAAGGCGCACGATGGCGCGGGAATCGCCTGGCCCACGTCACCGACAAGCGGCCACGAACCTGCCGAAAGGACACAGCGTGAGCGCGCCGGATGGACGTAGTCCGCGCGACACCGGGCATGCTGGAACGGTGGAGATACCAATATTCCCGCTGGGCGCGGTGCTGCTACCCGGTGAGTCGCTGTCGTTGCAGATCTTCGAGCCACGGTACGTGGCGCTGGTCGAGGACTGCACGGATGGGCGGCGGGAGCCGGAATTCGGTGTCGTGCTGATCGCGCGCGGGCACGAGGTAGGAGGTGGTGAGGTGCGCACGGAGGTGGGCACCGTCGCCAGGATCACCGAGGTGATCGAACTTCCCGGTTCGCGATACCGGCTGCGCTGCAAGGGAACCGACCGCATCCGCGTCGAGAAGTGGCTCGACGACGCCCCGTATCCCCGGGCGGAAGCCGAACTCTGGCCGGACGGCGCCGGTGCCGACGACGGCGAGTTGCTGGCGGGCCTGCGTGAACGTGCGGACCGTCTGCACACGCTGACGGCCAAGTTCGCGCGGCGCAACGGCATCCGCAGGCCGCCGCCGTCGGCATCGCTGGACGATCTGTCCGACGATCCGACCACCCGCTCCTACGAGCTCGCCGCTCGCCTGCCGATCGGGCCGACCGACCGCCAGTCGGCCCTGGCCGCTCCGGATCCACGCAGTCGGCTCGCGGCCCTGTCCACCTCCGTCGATGACGCGATCGCGATGATGGAGTGATGATGGAGTTCCGCCTGCTGTGAGGTCAGTCCGTCGACGCGACGGTGATCACGATTTTCGCCCGCGCGTGTTCGGTCTCCATGTACTCGATCGCGGCGGGCGTTTCGGCCAGCGGATAGGTCCGGTCGATTGCCGGGCGGAGCAGGCCCGACTCGATCAGTTCCCGCAGTTCGGTCAGCGACTCCGAAGTCTGCTCGGCCGTGGGAACCCGGATGGCGGGTTTCACGAACGGTCGAGCCAGCTGACCGCGCGCGAGCAGGCCGACCGGGCCGAACCAGCTGCCGCCGTCGAAGTTGCCGCCACCGGAGAGCACCAGCGTCCCGGCGGGTTCGACCAGGCGCAGCAGTGCCCGCAGGTTCCGCGTTCCGGCAAGGTCGAGGACGGTGTCGTAGCGGCCGGTCACGGTGTCGCGCGTGTAGTCGACGACATGCTCCGCGCCGAGCGCGCGCGCAGCCTCGACATTGCGGGTGCTGCACACCCCGGTGACCTGCGCGCCCCGTGCTCGGGCGATCTGGACCGCGAAGGTGCCGACCCCACCGGACGCGCCGATGATCAGCACCCGCTCGCCCTCGCCGACGTGGCGCAGGCAGGTCAGGGCGGTATTGGCGGCCAACGGCACCGCCGCGGCTTCCTCGAAGCTCAGATTCGCCGGTTTCCGGTCGAGCAACGCCCGCGGCACCGCGATGTACTCCGCGAACGCACCGCTGACCGCCTCGCCGAACACCTCCTCGCCCAGAGCCAGCTCCGCGACACCGTCCCCCACCGCCTCGACGATCCCCGCGAAGTCCCCACCCGGCACCGGGTTCGCCGGTCCCTGGCGACCGAACACCGACCGATCCATCCACCGCGCGATCTTCGGATCCCCCCGCATCACATGCCAATCCCGCGCGTTCACCGACGAGGCGCGCACCCGAACCAGCACCTCACCCGCGCCCACCGACGGCCGCCCGACCTCCACTGCCGTCAACATCGCCGCTGACCCGTATACCTGCTGCGCAATCGCCCTCACACCGAGAACGCTAGGCTCCCCGACCGCCCACCACATCAGGGGAATCCCCCGATCTACCCGGAGATTTCACGCCGGTGCGGCACTACCCACGAGGCACCGGCCGCTGCGGCGAACGTGTCTCGCCATCGGGGTTCGCCAAGCACCGTTCGAGTGCGCCGAACGCCTCGAAGACTTCGGGAGCCTCGAACGCGCGATTGCGGCGGCCGACCGTCAATTGCCGCAGGACTCCGGCATCGACCAGTCGTTCGATCGCCGTATTGGCGGCGGGAAAGCTGCGCTCGACCAGGGCGGCGGCAGTAGCGACAGTGACGATCGGTGCGCCGACGAGATGCGGAAGTAGCAGGGCCGCAGCTGAATCCGATCGTAGCGGCGCGACTCGCTCGCGCCATCGCGTCAACAAGGCGGCGGTTCTCGCTTCGAACACCATGGCGTCGGTGACCGCCTGCGTACACGCTGCGGCGAGCCTGCCGATCCAAGCATTCGCGCCCGCCACGGCCGCCGCCGCATCGGGTCGACCGAGGTGACGGAACGTGGTGAGACCATCGATGTAGCTACGGGTCGCCGTGGCCAAGACGAGCGAAACCGGCGCGATCACCCGCTCGGACAGGCCTCGTCGACGGAGCACGAGGTGGATCAGGACACGTCCTGCACGCCCGTTGCCGTCGACGAACGGGTGGATCGTCTCGAACTGGGCGTGTGCGATCGCGGCCTGCGCGACCGCGGGCAGATCGTCGGTGTTGGCGAACGAGATCAGGTCCGCCATCAACTCCGCGACGTACTGCGGCGGCGGTGGCACATACACAGCGGAGCGCGGGTTGTAGGAACTGCCGCCGATCCAGTTCTGCTGGTCCCGGTACCGCCCGCCGTGGGAGGCGAGGTGCGTGCCGGTCATCAATCGTCGATGCACGTCGGTCAGCACCGCGTCGGTGATTTCCTCACCGCGCGAGACCGAGCGCACGCCCAGTGCCATCGCATCGATATTCGCCAACACTTCCACTGCGGTGACATCGGTGGATACTCCGTCGAAGGCCGACGCGACCTCAGCGCGCAGCAACCGTCGCGCGCCGATTTCGAGACCTTCGATGCGCGAGGAGGCGACGGCCTCGGCGCGCAGCAGCAGTCGTGACAGCACCTCGGTATCGGACAACGCCGTCGCGTCCCGATCGAGCCGGGCGATGGCGATCTCGGCATCCGCGATATCGGCGGCCGTGGCGCCGTCGAAGGTGAAGGCCCTGCCCATCAGCGGATCCGGTAGATAGGCAGCAAAAGAACCGGCGCTCCGGTCACGACGGGACAACCCACCACGATCGAGAGAACTCTCCCACCGACACGACAGCAGCTCTGCCACATCACACCTCCTTATTAAAGTTTACCGGCTAATCTTTAATAAGAAGTAGAGATCGCTCGCCTGCAATCGGGTTCGGTCGAACCGGGAGGGGATGTCCGACGTTGACAGGGGAAGAGCCGGTCGGCGTATCGGCGGGGGTATCGACTGAATCGGAGAACGAGCGATGACCATCAACGATTTCTCGCTGAACCGACGCGCTGTTGTCGTCGGCACGGGTGTGTTGGCCGCCGCGGCGACGCTGACCGCGTGCGGCGCGGCCGAGATGGGCGACTCGGCACCCGTGGCGCCGCCCGGGCCCGGGGCACCCGCCGGTGCGCTGGTCAAGGTGGCGGATGTCCCGGTGGGCGGCGGGGTGATCGTCGGCGACACGGTGGTCACCCAGCCGACCCCGGGCAACTTCGTCGGGCTGTCGTCGACCTGCACGCATGCCGGGTGCAAGGTCGCGACCGTGGCCAAGGGCACGATCAACTGCCCGTGCCACGGCAGCCGATTCGGGCTCGACGGCGCCGTGCGTGGCGGGCCGGCCACGAAGCCGCTGGCCGCCGAACCCGTTCGCGTCGAGGGAGACTCGATCGTTCCCGCGTGAGCGGACGATCAGCCGGCGGCCTCCATCATCTCGGACATGCGCCGTTCCATTTCTTCCGGCGAGACGTCTTCGATGTGGGTGGCCACCGTCCAGCGGTGACCCCACGGATCTTCGAAGGCGCCGCTGCGGTCGCCGTAGAACTGGTCGGTCATGGGGGTGGTCGCGGTGGCGCCCGCGGTGAGCGCCGCGGCGAAGGCGGCATCGGCGTCGGGAACGTAGACCATCAGGTTCACCGGGGAGCCCCCGACGGACTTCGGGTCGACGAAGCCGATCTCGGGGACCGGGTCGCCGACCATGAGCACCGAGTCGCCGACGAGCAGTTCACTGTGGACGACGGTGCCGCCAGGCCCATCCATCTTCATCCGCACGGTCGCGCCGAAGATCGCGGCATAGAAGTCGATCGCGGCGGCCGCTCCCGCGCACGCCAGCCCGGGACAGATCCGCGGATAACCGTCAGGAAAGGGGGAAACATCAGACATCGGATACCTCCGTGTCGAGAGTGATGCTCGGACGGAACCAGCGTATTCCCCTCGCCTGATCGGGGAAAGGCCATCACCTGCTCGGCCTGCCACTGAGATCAGGACTAGTAGAACTGGTTCTACTCATGTAGAACTGGGTTCAGGTTGTAGAACCTGTTTCAGTTTTGCTGTCGAAGTCGGAGGGCCGGGACGTGCGCTACGGGGTTGTGTTGTTCACCAGTGACCGGGGCATCACGCCCGCCGATGCGGCCAAGGCCGCCGAGGACGCCGGATTCGACGCGTTCTACGTCCCCGAGCACACCCATATCCCGGTCGTACGCGCCGCGGCCCATCCGCAGACCGGGGACTCCTCGCTCCCCGACGACCGGTACCTGCGCACCCTCGACCCGTGGGTCGCGTTGGCCACCGCCGCCGCGGTCACCGAGCGGATCACGTTGTCGACGGCGGTGGCGCTGCCCGCCGAACACCATCCGATCACCCTCGCCAAGACCATCGCCTCCCTGGATCACCTGTCCGGTGGCCGGGTGGAGCTGGGGGTCGGATTCGGTTGGAACACCGACGAACTCGCCCATCACGGCGTTCCCGCGAACAAGCGACGCACGGTGTTGCGCGAGAACCTCGACGCGATGCGGGCACTGTGGTCGCAGGAGGAAGCCGAGTTCTCCGGCGACTTCGTGAAGTTCGGAGCGAGCTGGTCCTGGCCCAAGCCGGTGCGCGCCGGGGTCCCGGTGCTGCTCGGCGCGGGCGGTACCGAGAAATCGTTCGGTTGGCTCGCGGCCAACGCGGACGGTTGGATCACCACCCCGACCGAAGGCGACCTCGGTGCCAAAGTCGAACTGCTGCACCGTGTCTGGAAGGACGCGGGTCGTGACGGTACCCCGAGGGTGATCGCGCTGGCGGGTCGTCACGACGGCGAGCAACTCGCTCGCTGGGCCGACCTCGGCGTCACCGAGGTCGTCTTCGGTCTTCCAGACAAGGCCGCCGACGACGTCCGTGGCTATCTCGGCCACCTCGGCGGGAAACTCGCCGTCTCGGCGTGAGCCCGAACCGGTTTCAGCCGCGGAGCTTGCGCACCTGCGCCGCGGTGAGATCGGAGAGCACGCCGGGGTCGACGACTTCCGGCGCGGTGACGACCACCTGAACCAGCGTGTTGCCCACCTGGACCAGTGATGTCGCCGAGGTGAGGGTGAGCCCGTCGCTCGTCGCGGTCAGGGTGAACGCCGAGTCGGCGTCGCCCACCGGCGGCTGCGCGAGCGCGCTGGTTCGATACTCGATCCGCACGCCCGCGTCGTCACCGGAGTAGCTGGTACAGCGCCGGGGCTGGGCTTGGAGCGCGTCGAACGCCGGGGCCAGCGCCGTGTCCGGGTAGCTCGCGGCGTCGATGTCGATGGTGGCGAAGCTGGGCCCCGCGAACTGCACCGACGCGGCGGCCGCCGACCCCGGCCACTGCTGCGCGATCGGCGAGAGCAGACGCCCACAGTCCGGCGGATCCGTGAGCGCCGCAGGCGGTACCGCAGGCTCGGCGGCGTCACCGCGCGGCGGCACCACCGCGAAATCACCGGGCAGATCCGTAGCGGCGAGCAGACCGGCCGACAACTGCGCCGCATCGCGAACGACAGCCCCGGTTCCGGGGGCGGCCGTGACAGGGGCGGAGAACGGACCCGATCCCGGCGAATCCGCCGCGTCGTCTGACCCACAGCCCGCGACCGCGGCCAACCCGACACAGGCCGAAACAGCCGCGCCGACGCGCAGCGCACCTGCTCGCATCATTCCGTCCAGGAAACGCGGGTCGACTGCGTCTGCACCAGGGTGCTCACGCTGCGCGCGTCCCGATAGGTCTGCTGGCCACCGATCTCGATGGAACCCGAAACCGGCAGCGGCATACCGAGATCGATGGTGATCGAGCCGACGCCTTCCATCACGTAGCCGTCGATGTCGAGCTCACCCGCGTCGTTGGGCAGCTCCCACACAGTGTCGGTGGGCGTCTGATTCACCTGCAGATCGATGGTGAGCCGGTCGCCCTCCCGGCTGGTGAGCGTGGCCGTGGTGATCTGGTCCAGGGTGACCCCGCCGGTGATCGTCTGATGCACCGTCCACACCGCACCGACCCCAACGGGCTGGTCCGGGAACGCGATCGACTGATACACAGCCTGGTAGAAGGCCTGTTCGAGCGCGGCCCGCGCGGTATTCGGGGTATCCGGCGACGGGGCCATGCGCAGCTCGGTGATCGCGCCGAAGTCGCTCATCCCCAAACCGGCGTGTGAACCGTCGGCCGAAGTGAACGCCTTGTTGAGCGCGGGGTCGGGGGTGGTGACCGCGCCGACGGTGAGGTCGACGCCGTCGCTGCCCGCGCGCGCGGTCATCGGGATGGTCAGCGCGGCGGGCGAGAAGTCGCGGGAGGGCTGATCGTTGACCTGCTGCTGGATCCGGTAGTCGGTGCGCAGCGTCACTTCCTGAGTGGTGCCCACCGCGTAGCGCGGTCGCAGCAGATCGCGCGGCTCCTCGCCGGGCGAGACCATCGTGGTGACCGCGGCCGAGATCGGCACGGTGACTTCCTTGCCGATGCCGAGCGGCTCGGTGCCGTCCACCTCCGCGGCAGGGGCCGAGCGATCGGCGCACCCGGCGCCGAAGGTCGCGAACCCGAGCACGAGCGCCACCAGTAACACCCCGGGGCGCGCGATGCGGGGTACGCGAGATCTAGACAACACCGTCACAGCCATCAGGGTACGACCGCTTCCTGAGTAACACCTGGGACTCCTCGGCACCGCGGCGCAGGCCAGATCACCACTAGGGAATGATGGACGCGTGAGTGAAGACCGGCCCACCGACAACGCTGCCGTCCCCGAGACCGGCGACGACTCAGCCACCCCCTCGGCCGCTGCCACACCCGAGGCCGCCGACACGGCGAAACCCGCTGGTCGCCGCCGTTTGACGACGCTGCTGATCATCGCCGTCGTCCTGTTCGGGCTCGACCTGCTGACCAAATGCCTCGCGGTCGCCTTCATCGACCCGGGCGAATCGGTGCCGATCATCGGCGATTTCGCGCGGTTCACCCTGGTGCGCAACCCGGGCGCGGCGTTCTCGATGGCGACCGGCATGACCTGGCTGCTCACCCTGATCGCCGCCGCGGTGGTGATCGGCGTGATCCGGATCGGGCGCACCCTGCGTTCGCTGTGGTGGGCCATCGGCCTCGGCATGGTGCTGGGTGGGGCGCTGGGCAACCTGGTCGACCGGATCTTCCGATACCCAGGCCCGCTGCAGGGCCATGTGGTCGACTTCGTCGCCATCGGCTGGTGGCCGGTCTTCAACGTCGCCGACTCGGCCATCGTGTGCGGGGCGATCCTGCTGGTCGCGCTCACCGTGTTCGGTTTCGAACCGGACGGCACCCGCAGCGGTCGCAAACACACCGAGGAGACCGTATGAGAGAAACCAGAACCATGCCCGTCCCCGATGGACTCGACGGGATGCGGGTGGACGCGGGACTCGCCCGCCTGCTCGGCCTCTCGCGGACCGCGGTCGTGGCGCTGACCGAGGACGGCTCGGTGCAGATCGACGGGGTCGCCGCGGGTAAGTCCGACCGGCTCACCGCGGGCGCGTGGCTGGAAGTGATCTTCCCCGAACCCAAGCGCGAACTGACGGTCGAGGCCGCCCCGGTCGACGGGATGAACATTCTCTACGCCGACGACGACATCGTCGCCGTGGACAAGCCGATCGGCGTCGCCGCGCACTCCGGCGTCGGCTGGACCGGACCGACCGTGGTCGGCGGCCTGGCGGCGATGGGTTATCGCATCTCCACCTCGGGCGCGCACGAACGGCAGGGCATCGTGCACCGGCTCGATGTGGGCACCTCCGGTGTGATGGTGGTGGCACAATCCGAACACGCTTACACGATGCTCAAGCGCGCCTTCAAGGAACGCACGGTCGACAAGCAATACCATGCACTCGTGCAGGGACACCCCGATCCGAGCAGCGGCACCATCGACGCGCCGATCGGGCGCGCGCGGGGCAATGCCTGGAAGTTCGCGGTGACCGGCGACGGCAGGCCCAGCGTCACCCACTACGACACCATCGAGGCGTTCCAGGCGGCCAGTCTGCTCGACGTCCACCTCGAAACGGGCCGCACGCACCAGATCCGGGTGCACTTCTCGGCGGTGCGCCACCCCTGCGCGGGTGACCTCACCTACGGCGCCGACCCGACGCTGGCCAAACGCCTCGGCCTGGAACGGCAGTGGCTGCACGCACGTCAGCTCGGCTTCCATCATCCCGCCGACGGCCGCTGGCTCGAGATCACCAGCGAGTACCCCGCCGACCTAGCGGGCGCCTTGGACGTACTACGCAATGCCTGACGACCCGCGGTCGTCCGAGCCGGCGCCGGACCCGGCGCCGGACGACCGCGGGGAACCGCCCGCCGAACCGGCGCGAGCACCGGTGGACGACAGCGCACCCACCTCCTCGGAAACGCTCGGGAACATGCCCGCCGAGCCGGGATCACCGGCCGACGACGGCGATTCGGACGACCACCGACTCTCCCTACGCAATGCCGTCATCTACGGGATCGCGACGATCGGTGCGCTGATCCTGCTGGTCGTCGCGTTCCGCGAGCCGCCGCCCGCGTCGGCGGTGGCGACCGACCGGCTCGGACCCGCACCCGGCGAGCAGGTTCAGCACTACCTCGACGACGCGCTGGCCTCGCTCGGCGGTGACGGCGCCGACCAGCACTGGGCGCTGGTGTCGTTCTCCGAATACCTGACGCCCCAACAGATTCCGGCTACGGCCGAAGGGTTGCGGGTCTCCGGGGTGATCCAGCACGTGCCGGTCGATCGGGTGCAGACACCGGTGATCACGGTCGCCACTCCGGCCGGCGACGAGCCCGCGGTGAAATCCGGCGAGGCGGCAGCGGGTCTGGTCGCGGCACAACAGTTCCGCGATCAGCGCAGCGCCGAGATCGCCCATCTCACCGAGTCGCGCCTGCGGGCGGGCTGCGCGTGCACGGCGGGCATCGTCGTGCGCGGCACGCTGCCCCAATTACGTGACCTCGCAACACGATCCGGAGTCCGTGCGGTGCAGGCGCTACCGGCCGACGCCGTCGCGGGCCGGTTCGCGGTGAGCCCGTTGCTGCCGGGCAGCACCGATACCGTCACCCCGACCCCCGACGACGGCCCGGTTCCGACCGAGTAGCACCCCGGTCGGCCACCTACGGCCGATCGCCGGCACGGCGCGAATCGGCCAGCTCCCACAGCGTGCGTGCCCGGTCCACATCGCCGGCCTGGTCGTAGGCATCCGCCATCACTTCGAGCGCACCGGCATCGAGCCGGTCGATAGCCACGATGAGATCGGAAAAAAGATCGTCCAGTTCGTCGGGGGTCATCGGGTGGTCCCGAGACGGCGCGACAGCGTTACCTCCATAACCGGCAAAGGTACTCCAACACCGAATGTCGGTCCGGCACAAGGGTTCTGGAATCGGTTACGGCAGGGTCAGCTACTCCTCACGCTCCCTGCGCACCCACCGGAGGAAAGAGCTTGCCCGCACCGCCGGAGCGCCGAGCCTGCACCCACCATGCCAGCTCGACCAGCACGATGCCGATCGCACCGCACACCACCGCGGCCAGCGTCAGCCGCGGATTGGACGGGTCGAGTTTGAAGAACTCGCGGGTGAACGGGATGGTGAACAGCGCGACGTAGGCGAGTACGGAGACCGCGATCAGCACGACCTTCCACCACACATACGGCCGCGCCACCAGCACGAGCACCCACACCGCGATCATGATCAGCGTGATCAGCGCGGTGGTGCCCGCCTGCACCTTCTGCGTCTCCGAGGCTTCCGGTCCGGCGTAGGCGATGAGGTAAGAAACGAACGTCGCGATGCCGATCACCACGCCCGACGGCACGGCGAGGCGCATCACCCGGCCGACGAAGCCGGTGCGGGCGCGCTCGTTGTTGGGCGCCAGCGAGAGCACGAAGGCCGGGATGCCGATGGTGAACCAGGCCGCGATGGTGACGTGGCGCGGCAGGAACGGATACCCGATGGGGTCGTAGCCGAAGATCTGCGAACCGACGCCCGCGATGCCGACGAGGAAGGCCAGCAACACCGAGTACACGGTCTTGGTGAGGAACAGGTTCGAGACGCGCTCGATATTGCCGATCACCCGGCGGCCCTCCCCCACCACGTACGGCAGGGTCGCGAACTTGTTGTCCAGCAACACGATCTGCGCCACCGCGCGGGTGGCCGGGCTGCCGGCGCCCATCGCGACGCCGATATCGGCATCCTTGAGCGCCAGCACGTCGTTGACGCCGTCACCGGTCATGGCGACGGTGTGCCCACGCGACTGCAAGGCGCCGACCATGGCGCGTTTCTGGTCGGGACGGACCCGGCCGAAGGTGGTTTCGTGATCGAGGATGTCGGCGAGCGCGGCCGGATCGTCGGGCAGGGTGCGCGCGTCGACCGCGTGGTCACCGCCGGGCAGGTCGAGTGAGGAGGCGACCGCGCCGACGGACACGGCGTTGTCGCCGGAGATCACCTTGATCGAGACCTGCTGGCTCGCAAAGTATTCCAGGGTCTCCTTGGCGTCTGGGCGCACCTTCTGCTCGAGCACCACCAGGGCGGCGGGCTCGACCCGGCCGGGCGCGTCGTCGGCGTCGACCGGGCGGTCGCTGCGTGCCAGCAGCAGCACACGCAGGCCCGACGAGCCGAGCTGCTCGGCATGGGCGGCGTCGGCGGAGCCGGAATCGAGCAGCACGTCGGCGGCGCCGAGCAGCCAATCCCCGTGGGCGCCATAGGAAATGCCGCTCCACTTCTTGGCCGAGGAGAACGGCGCGATGGCGGTCTGCGACCAGCCGGGCGAGTCGGGCAGCGCTTCGGCGATAGCCTGCACGCTGGCATTGGGGCGCGGGTCGTCGCCGGCGAGCGCGGCCAGTGCGGTCTTCACCTGTGCCTCGTCGAACGTGCCGAGCGGTTCGACCTGAGCCAGGCGCATGCCGTTCTCGGTGAGGGTGCCGGTCTTGTCCGCGCACACCACGTCGACGCGGGCCAGGCCCTCGATCGCGGGCAGTTCCTGGACCAGGCACTTGCGTTTGCCCAGACGCACCACACCGACCGCGAAGGCGATCGAGGTCATCAGCACCAGGCCCTCGGGAACCATCGGCACCAGCGCGGCGACCATCCCGGTCACGGCGGGTCGCCACGATTCCCCGCTGGAGACCAGCTGGTTGTAGATGCTGAGCAGACCGGCCGGAATGAGCAGGTAGGTGATGAATTTCAGGATTTTGTCGATACCCGAACGCAATTCGGAGTGCACCAGCGTGAACTTGCTGGCTTCCTCCGCCAATTTCGCGGCGTAGGCGTCCTTGCCGACCTTGGTCGCGCGGTAGGCGCCCGAGCCCGACACCACGAAGCTGCCCGACATCACCGGCGCGCCGACGCCCTTGTGGATCGGGTCGGCCTCACCGGTCAGCAGCGACTCGTCGATCTCGAGCGCGGCGGCCTCTTCGACCTCGCCGTCGACCACGATCTGATCGCCGGGACCGAGCTCGATCAGATCGTCCAGGACCACCTCGCCGGGCGCGACCTGCTGGGCGAGGCCGTCGCGGCGCACGGTCGGCTTGGCCTGGCTGACGATCGCCAGCTCGTCCAGGGTCCGCTTGGCCCTGACCTCCTGGATGATGCCGACCGCGCTGTTGGCCACGATGAGCAGCCCGAACATGCCGTCGATGATCGAGCCCGTCGACAGAACGAGCAGGAACAGCACACCGAGAATGGCATTGATACGGGTGAAGACATTCGCGCGAACGATCTCGGCGACCGAACGACTCGCCCTGGCCGGGACGTCGTTGGTGCGCCCGTCGCGGCGACGCTCATCGACCTGTGCTGCGGTGAGCCCGGCGGCCGCGGGTTCCTGCACGGATATGGACATGCTCGCCAGATTAGCCGGTCGTAACATGGGATGAATGCAGCGCAGCTCCTCCCCGCCCGGCGTGGTTTTCGGTGCGGGGGCCTACCTCATCTGGGGTTCGTTCGCCGCCTTCTTCGGGCTGCTGTCGTTCGCCTCACCTGCCGAAGTGGTGGCGCAGCGGATCGTCTGGACGCTGGCCGTGGTGCTGCTCGTGCTCACGCTGACAGGGCGACTGGGGAACTTGCGCGGGATCGATGCCAGGACCTGGCGTCTGGCGGCCGCGGCGTCGGCGGCCCTGTCGCTGAACTGGGGCGTGTACGTCTTCGGCGTCACCACCGGGCACATCGTGGAATGCGCGCTCGGTTACTTCATCAATCCGCTGGTCACCGTCGCCATCGGCGTGTTGTTGTTCCGGGAGCGGCTCACCCGGGCGCAGTGTGTGGCGTTGGGGCTGGGCGCGCTGGCGGTGGTGGTGCTGACCGTCGACTACGGCAGACCGCCGGTGATCGCGCTGATCCTGGCCTGCTCGTTCGCCGCCTACGGGCTGGTGAAGAAAGTGATCCGGCTCGACGCGCTGCCCGGGATCGCGGCCGAGGGCATTGTCGCCGTGCCTTTCGCGCTGGCCTTTCTGATCGTCCTGATAGCCACCGGCCGCAGTGAGATGACCTCCAGCCCTGCCCATTTCGGTCTCATGCTGGCCACCGGGCCGGTCACGCTGCTACCGCTGCTGCTGTTCGCCGTCGCGGCCAAGCGGGTCCCGCTCTCGACCATGGGCATCCTGCAATACCTCACCCCCGCCCTGCAGATGGCCTGGGGCGTGGCGGTCATGCACGAACCCATGCCCGCCTCCCGCTGGGTCGGATTCGCCTTGATCTGGACGGCGCTGGCGGTGTTCACCACCGACGCCCTGCTGCGGGCGCGCCGCACCAGGCAGCTCTCGGTGGCCGAGACGGCAGACGCGACCACGCGCTAGCCCGAATCGGTGTCACACCGGAAGCTCGATTCGGTGTCACCCCGGCGTGCATCGCCGGTGGATCACAAGCCGACCGGTAGGCTTGTCGAGCGGACAATCGGATAGCGGACACACCCGAGAGGGGTGGATTCTGTGCACGATGCGGGGTACTCGGATCGGGTCGCCGGCGTGCTGGTCGGTACCGCCGCCGGTGATGCACTGGGGGCGGGCTACGAGTTCACTCATCCGGGGCCGGACACGGTGATCGACATGATCGGCGGCGGGGTATTCGACTGGGCGCCGGGCGAGTGGACCGACGATACGTCGATGGCCGTCGCCGTGGCGGTAGCCGCGTCCAGTGGGCCGGGAATCGATCTCGACGCGGTCGCGGCCGGGTTCGTCTCCTGGTACGACTCGAAGCCGCCGGACATCGGGAACCAGACGCGAAACGTGTTGTCCGCCAGGCCTTCCTCCGCGCTGGACATGCAGGCCGTGGCGATGTCGCTCACCGGCCGAACCGGCGGAAACGGCTCGCTGATGCGGACCGCGCCGGTCGCGCTGGCCTATCTCGACGACGCCGCGGCCTGCATCGCGGCAGCGGGCCGGGTCGGGTTGCTCACGCACCACGACGAGAACGCCGTCGAGGCGTGCAAGCTGTGGACCTACGCGATCCGGCATGCCGTCCTGAACGCCGATTTCGACGGGGTTCGCGAATACATCGACGGCTCACCACAATCCGCGTACTGGACCGACCGTCTCGACGAAGCGGAGAAGGGCACGCCCGCCGACTTCCCGAACAACGGCTGGGTCGTGCACGCGCTCCAGACCGCGTGGTGGGCGATCACGAGCACCGACCAGTCGACGCCCGAACACCTTCCGCTCGCCTTGGAGATGTGTGTCCGCGCCGGAAACGACACCGACACCACCGCGGCCATCGCGGGCGGCCTCCTCGGCGCCCGCTGGGGCGCCTCGGCCGTCCCCGCCCGCTGGCGCGGCCTCCTCCACGGG
Source organism: Nocardia salmonicida (assembly GCF_036142455.1). NCBI lineage: Bacteria > Bacillati > Actinomycetota > Actinomycetes > Mycobacteriales > Nocardiaceae > Nocardia > Nocardia salmonicida. Next base: position 851,595 of record NZ_CP108014.1, on the reverse strand, counting down.
TACCCCGGCCTCACCGGCGCCGACCTTCCCGATCTGGCCCTGCGGATCGCCACCAACTCCCGCTGACGCGGGGCAGCCGCTCACCACGGCCACCGGCTACCAGGCGGTGATGATCGGACCGGGCGTCCAGGTGCCCCAACGGTTTTCGGAGTCGACCGTGACCTTCGCGGGGCCGGCGGTGGTATCGAGGGGCAGGTACTGCTCGAGGGAGCCCCAGTCCCGGTCCCAGTCGTTGTTCAGATACGTCGGCAGGGTGCGGGCGGTGAAGAGGAGCTGAGTCCAGCCGAGCGGGCCACCACCGTCGTGGCCCTGCCACAGGTTGGTGATGGTGGCGCCGTTGCGGTCGGGCAGGATGCGGTATTCGGGGAGCTCGGCGATGCCGTTGTAGGTCGGCATCTGGTTCTGGCACGGGAAGTGCAGTCCCACAGCCCAATCCAGCAGGACCGGGGCGGAGCGGCCGACGACCGCGCTGAGCGTGGTGGTCTGCGGCATGCGTGGCGGGGTGAGCGCCAGCCACTGGTCGGCGCCGAGATCCCTGTCGGCGGCGACCAGGCGGACGACGCTCGTGTCCGAGGGCAGCTGATCCATCGGGACCCGCAAGTTGCGCCACATCGGCGCGGGGCCGATATCGGTCGGCGCGATCTGGCCGGTCACGGTGACGGTGCCGTCGGCCGCGGCGGTGCCGTACTCGACGGCCAGTTCCTGGCCGGGGTGGACGATCCCGTCGGCGTCGACCGAGCGGATCCGGCCTGCCACCGACATCGCCAGCAGCGGGCCGCGCGGGCCGTCCGGCAGGCGGAACCAGCCCGTTGTCAGCGCGGCGGGTTCCTGGGCGCCGGAGCGGTAGCTACCGAGGACGGGGGTGGTCGCGGGGTCGAGACCGAACGGCAGTTGCAACGAGCCCTGCCGCGATTCCGAGCCCGCCGAAGTCGAGGCGTCCCGCAGCTTGTCGGGATCGTCGGACACCGAATTCGCTTGGCCGGTGGTCGATTCCACCTCGTCTGAGGTGAGCACCGGCGCGACGCCGTCGGCCCGGAAGCCGGTCGAGTCGGTGCCGATCATCGTGGTGGTCAGGTCACCGGACAGCGGCGCGAGCATCGAGGCGTTCGGGTCGGTTTCGACGAGAACTTCGTCGGCCATGCCACACCCGCCGGCGAAGGCCGCGGAGAGGTTGGCGCCGGCGAGGGAGTACGCGGGGTACTGGGCGACGGTGGCCTTGGCGAAGGAGGCCACTTCGAACAGCACCATCATCGCGGCGGCGACAGCGAGGACGGGCGTCCCGGCGAACCTGCCCACCTCGGCCTTCGGGTTGGGATTCGGGTGGACGTGGAACCACGCCGCCACCGCGAGCGCCAGCAGGGTCAGGCCGACGAACACGGTCGAGACGCCGTAGCCTGCGACGGTGGGCGGCTTGTCCCACCAGGGGATGCCCCACGAGGAGACGTACCAGTACCCGTTGGCGCCGACCCAGGTCATGGCGAGGGTGAAGAAGATGCCCGCGGCGAACAGCGCACGATTGCGCAACGGCCGCAGGACGTCCGAACTCACCGCGACCGCCGTGACCGCGGCGACGCAGGTGGCCAGTCCCGCGAACACGCCGAACTGGTGGGTCCACTTCGTCGGCGAGAACATCATCAGCACCATGGCGGCGAGGGTGATGCCCAGCATGCGCCGGACCGGGCCGACCGCGGTGCCGGGGATGTGGCCGCCGCGCCGCAGCATGACCGCGGTGCAGACGATCAGGCCGATCAGCATCACGAAGACACCGAATCGCCTGGTCAGCCAGCCGTCGGCGTTGAGCTGGAGCAGATACTGGTAGCGCAGGAATTCGAAGAACCAGGATTCCCCCGGCCCGATCACGCTGTGCACGGCGAACATCTCCCGCACGCCGGCGAAGGTCCGGTCCGCGAAGACGACGGTGACCACCACCGCGCCCGCGGCCAGGATCGGCAGCAACTGCGCCGCATAGCCCACCGACTTCGACCGCCGCACGATGATCGCGGTGACCACGCGCGCACCGGCCACCAGCGCGCCGAGGCAGATCAGGCCAGAGGGTGCGCCCGTGAGGGTGAACGCGGCCACGATCACCGCGACGGCGAACGGCACGAGCCGCCGGGTCGCGATCGCTCGTTCGACCGAGACCCAGGTGACCAGAACGCCCAGCGCGACAACGAATTCCGCGCGCAGACCATTGTTGTAGGGCAGCCAGAAGGCGAGGAATACGAAGGCCGCGGTCCAGGTGGCGACGCGTTCGCGGCGCACGGCCACGCCGAGTCGCGGCAGCACTTCGCGGCTGATCAACCACCAGGTGAGCACGCCCGCGCCGAGAGCGGGCAGCCGAACCAGCGGGCTGACCGCGGAGATGTGGGTGAGCCAACCGATGATGTCGACGTAGGGGGTATAGAACGGGCCCTCGTCGACACTGAACCAGCGGTAGTAGTTGGACATGTTGCCCGAACTGCGCGCACCCCTCGCCATGCCGAGGATGTAACCGTCGTCGGAGGTGTTGGCGCCGATGAAATGCCAGACGACCAGTACCGAGAACACCAGCCAGTCGACCGGGCGCAGCCGCCACCAGCGTTGCGGCAGGAACCGGCGCGCGGAGCGGCCGTCGAGGGCGTCGAGGCGGTGCAGGGCGAACAGCGACACCGCCGTTGCCAGCAGGCACAGCACGATCGCGGCCAGCTTGAGCCAGGTCGGGGACGACGTGTAGCGGGCATCGACGTCGACGCGCACCGCGAGGTCCGCGGGGGCGGCGCCGGTCAGCTCACTGAACACGCCCACGACCTGCGGACGCAGATCGGCGGCCACGGCGGCGCCGTCACCGAGACCGGTTGTGGTGACCGTGGATTCCTGCGGAGTGATCGCGATCGTCAGCGCGCAGGATCGGTCCAGCACGTCGGCGAGCGGGGCCGTCCACACCAGGGTCGAGCGCGAGACCACGTCCACGCGGCCGGGGCGTTCGGCGGTATCGGCGACCACCTTCACGACGAAGCCGTACTTCTCCATGTCGGCCGACTGTCGCGGCACGGTGGAGACAGCGACACCGCCGGTTCCGGCCAGGGAACTCAACGCGGCGCACGGCACCGTCGCCGACAGCGCGGCGGGCGCGTAGGCGACGAGCGGGGATTCGACCGCGGCGGGCGAACCCTGCTGGGGCCACGACACCGTGGCGGCATCGACCCGCACGGGCAGGAACGGGATCACCGCGGCGCTGAGAATGCCGATCAGTCCCGCGACGATCGCGACGATGCGCGCCCACCCCGGGCGAGCACGTCGCGCGGGCCCCGAAACATCCTTGGGCGGATGCCCCTGCCGCACGATCGTCTCTACCACGGGGCCCGATAGTAGCCGCGCCACCGACAGCAGGCGAAACACCGTCTCGACTCACACGCAAAAGCCCCGTTCGGAAACATCCGAACGGGGCTCGAGCGCGGAAGATCAGGGGCAGGCGACCGAGGTCTGACCCAGGTTGGTCATCATGCCGCAGGCCCACGACTTCTGGACCTTCCACTTGCCGTCCTCGGCCACGAACGGCACGTCGACGACATTGGTCTGACCGTTCACGGTGAAGTTGGCCTTGGCGTTGACGCTGTCACCGAAGGAGGTCACCTCGGTGACCTGCACCTGAACACTGGCGTCCGAGGCGGCCTGGGCCAAGCGGTTCGGCAGCTCGGGATCGGCTTCGCCGCCCTGCACGAAGTCCAGCTTCTGATCGTTGGGGACCGCCGGATCCAGCGCGGTGGTGAGCTGCTCGTTGAGCTGCTCCACGGTCGGCACGGGAGGCAGGTTCGCTGCCGCCGAGGCCGAAGCCTTCGCGCTGCTGGTGACCTTGGCGGCGGGCTTGTCACCCTTGTCGTCGCTGCACGCGCTCAGGCCGAGGGCGGCGACCACGGCCAGTCCGGCGATCGCTACACGTCCGGTCGTACGAAGCTTCAACTGCTCGTCCTTTGCGTTCGAGGTGGGAGTGGTTCCATCGCGGTAGCCGAGGCTACTCGCTCACGTGAGACTGGCGAGCGGATCGGCCCGTGTCAGCCCCGTGTCGTCGGCAGGAAAGGTACGCGCCGCGCCGGGGCCTGTCGAACTGGTCTCGAAACGCACGGTCACCACGCCGTACCCCGCACCCTGCACCCAGCCGTGCCCGAATTCCGGATGATTCACGTCCATCCCCGGAAACCACAGTCCCACAGGCAGATTCGGCTGCCCCTCCGGCAACGGCGGTGGCGGGTCCTCGACTGTGCCGACATCGGCGGGTACCGCCTGATCCAGTTCGGGGAACAGCGATTCCTGGCGCACCAGCGACAGTCCGCCGTAACCGACACCGACGAGGCGGATCGGGCCGAGCTCGGCGGGATCGATCGCCGAGCGTTGCGCGGCCGCGGCCAGGGTGGTCAGATCCGCGGTGGCGTAGGGCAGGGTGAACGACCTGGTCACGATGCCCATATCCGACTTCTTGAGTTTGAGGACCACGGTGCGGGCGGCGCGGCCGTCGCGTTCGAGCCTGCGATGCGCCGACGCGGCCATCGCCGTGACGGCGGCGCGCAGGTCGGCCATGGTGACGATGTCGCGCTCGTAGGTGTTCTCGGCACTGATCTGCTTGGCCTCGGCGCGTTCGGTGACCGGGCGGTCGTCGATTCCGCGCGCGAGCCGGTGCAGGGCGGCGCCCATGCTGCCGCCGAGGGTGGAGACGGCCTCCGACTCCGGCAGCGCGGCGAACGCGCCGACCGTCTCGATGCCGAGGCTGCGCAGCCTCGCCTCGGCCACCGGACCGATCCCCCACAGTTTGCGCACCGGCAGCGCGGCCAGTAGCTCGCCCTGTTCCGAGGGTGAAATAACCCGCATACCATCGGGTTTGGCCAGGCCGGAGCCGATTTTGGCGAGTTGTTTCCCGGTCGCCGCGCCGATCGAGGCGGTGAGCCCGGTCTGCGCCCGCACCAGAGCGCGCAGCATCGCGCAGTAGTCCTCGACCTGCGCGACACTCGCGCCCGCCAACTCGGCCGGTTCGGCGAAGGCCTCGTCGAACGACAGCGTCTCGAGCACCGGAACACAGCTGCGCAACGCGTCGAACACCCGCGCGCTCAGCACCGAGTACAGCGCGCCACGCGGCGGCACGACCACCGCCGACACGCCGATCAGGCGCCGGGCCTGATGCATCGGCATGGCCGAGCGCGCGCCGTAGACCCGGGCCTCGTAGCTGGCCCCCGCGACGACACCGCGCTGAGTGGCCCCGCCGACAAGGACCGGGCGCCCGCGCAGGGTGGGTCTGGTCAATTGTTCTACCGAGGCGAAGAAGGCGTCCATATCGATGTGCAGCACCCAGCGACGGGCGGTGACCGCCGCATCGGGCCTGGCCGGAGCCCCGGCGGCAGGGGTGTGGATGCTCACGAGGCGCAATCTACGCCGGGCGACCGACAAATTCCTCGAGGACATTGCCAGCCGTCGCACACAGATGACACAGCCGAATATGTGATGATCGGGAGATGAAGATCCGCAAGGCTGTCATTCCGGCGGCGGGCATCGGCTCCCGGCTGCTTCCGCTGACCAAAGCGACGCCGAAGGAGATGCTGCCGGTCGGGGACAAACCGGTTATCGAGCACACGGTGCGTGAGCTGGTGGCCTCCGGGATCACCGACATCACCATCGTCGTGAGCAGCGGCAAGTCGCTGATCCAGGATCACTTCCGGCCGAATCCGGCGCTGGTGGCGCAGCTGCGCGCCGACGGCAAGTCCGCCTACGCCGATGCCGTGGAGGAGGTGGGCGAGCTCTCCCGCGAGGGTCACATCACCTACCTCGACCAGCACGGCCCGTACGGCAACGGCACGCCGGTGCTCAACGCGGCGCGCCACCTCGGCGACGAACCGATGCTGGTGTTGTGGCCCGACGACGTGTTCGTCGCCGAGGTACCGCGCGCCCAGCAGCTGATCACCGCCTACGAATCGACGGGGTGCCCCGTGTTGGCCCTGCTGCCGATGGCGCCGGGTGAATCGCAACGCTACGGCGTGCCGGTGGTGCGCGAGGACCTCGACGACGGACTGCTGCGCATCTCCGGCCTGATGGAGAAGCCCAAGCCCGAAGACGCGCCGTCGGCCTTCGCGGCGATCGGTGGGTATGTCGTGACGCCGGGCATCATCGACGAGCTGCGTACCCAGACCGAGAACTGGTACACCCACCAGACCGGCGAGGTGTACCTCACCGACGCGATCAACAACTACGCCGCCGAGCACGCGGTGTACGGCCAGGTGATCCAGGGCCGCTGGTACGACACCGGCAACCCGGCCGACTACCTGGTGGCCCAGTTCGCCTCGGCCCTGGCCCATCCCGAATACGGCCCGTTGTTGCGTCAGCTGGTGGACGAGAACTAGAACCGGCGAATCGCGAAGATATCGAATTCGCGCAGCGGGTGCAGGCCGACCGGGACGCCCCAGTCGTGGGCGTCGAGGATCTGGCCCATGCCCGCGTAGATGCCGACATGGGAGCCGTCGCCGTTGAGGATGACGACGTCGCCGGGCGCCAGCCCGCCGAAGGTCACCGGGAGGCCGACCTTCGCCTGCTCCCAGGTAGTACGCGGCAGGGTGACGCCGACCTGCCGGAATGCCCACTGGACCAGCGCCGAGCAGTCCCAGGAGTGCGGGCCCATGGCGCCCCACTCGTAGGGTTTGCCGAGCTGGGTCATGGCGGCGGTGAGTGCGCCGATACCGGTGGCGCTCGGCAGCGGAATCATGCCGGAGCCACTGGAACTCCCCGACGATGATCCCGACGAGCCCGAGCCCGACGAGCTACCGGGCTGCGAAAGAGCGGGACCGGCGAGGGTTGCTGTCGTGGTGACGGTGGCGACGAAGCCGAAGGCCAACCGTCTCAGGATTTTTCGCATCATGTGCGCCCTTCCTCACGGCCGGGAGTCGATCTTCCGGCTGGTCGGCTATCGGGCGGCATCGCCTGATCCTCGGGTGGGCCACCCACTGATCCGGTGTCGCGCCGAGATGTCGCCATCAGCGGCGCGGCACCGTTTCCACAGGACAATCATCACGAGCAGTCACTGTCGCCTCAGCGGTTCCATGCGCATCAGCAGCAACATCACGATTGTGCCGGACGGGCTCGCCGATGTCATCAACTTCAGCAACTTTCCAGCATATTTTTGAGAACGCTCAGGCGATGTGGGTCAATGCCGCACGGATACCGGCGCGCACCGTATCGCTGTCACCGACGCCGCCGCTGATGGTGACGCCGTCGCGGGTGAGCAGCAGGGCGCGGGCCGCGTCGTCGGGGGCGGAGTGGCCGCCCGCACGGAGGTGTTCGGCCATCAGTTCGCGAAACCAGGTGCGGTAATCGTCGACGACGCGACGCACCGGGTGTCGCGGGTCGGGAAATTCGACGGCGGCATTGAGAAAGGGGCAGCCACGGAAGCCGGGGCCGCAGCTGATGTCACTGAGGGTGTCGAAGATGGTGGTAATGGTGGCGAAGCCTTCGCCCTGCACCGATTCCAGCGCGGCGCGCTGGCGGGCGTATTCGCGCTGCAAATAGGCGACCACCAGGTCTTCTTTGGTCTTGAAGTGGCGATAGAACGTGGCCTTGGCGATGCCGGCCTCGGCGATGATCCGGTCGATGCCCACCATGTGGACGCCCTCGGTATAGAACAACCGGGTTGCCGTGTCGAGTAGACGTTCACGAGCCGCACTCATCGCCTGACCTGTGTCCTTTCCGGGAATCAGCGCTTCCTCTTGACGATACCAGACAGGTCTGTCTACTCTGAGATCACAAGCGAACAGACAAGTCTGTCTAGGAGGACAAACATGGCACCCCTCTACACCGCAATCGCAACCTCGGTCGGCCGCGACGGCCGTTCCTACACCGATGACGGCGTCCTCGATCTGACCCTCGCCCGGCCCAAGGAGATGGGCGGCGACGGCGCGGGCACCAACCCGGAGCAGCTCTTCGCGGCGGGTTACTCGGCCTGTTTCGCCAGTGCGCTGCAGTTGGTCGCCAAGCGGATGAAGCTCGACGCCGACGACGCCTCGGTGACCGCCGAGGTCGGCCTGAACCCCCTGGAAGGCGGCCGGTTCGGACTCTCGGTCGTGCTGCGCGTGGAACTGCCGGAGCACCTGCACAACGAGCAGGGGAACCAGCTCATCGAGGCCACCCACCAGGTGTGCCCGTACTCCAACGCCACTCGGGGCAATATCCCGGTGGAACTGGTTGTCGAGTAACCGCGTTCACGCGAAAAAGGGCGGGACCAGCAGGTCCCGCCCTTTCGCTGTCTCGAAGTACTAGACCTTCGCGACCGACACCTTCACGCCGCCCGTGATCTCGGCGGCATCGGCACCGGCGTCACCGAAGGTCAGTGCGGTCGCGAGGATTTCCCCGGCGATCAGGTCGCGGTGGGTCGCGGCCCACTCCGCCCGTTCGGCGGGCACATCCAGGACCACGCTGATCCGGTCGGACACCTCCAGACCCTGCGACTTGCGGGTTTCCTGCAGGTCGCGGATCAGGTCACGGGCCCAGCCCTCGGCCTCGAGCTCCTCGGTGACCACCGAGTTCAGCACCACCAGGCCGGCATTGCCGGGCAGGGCGGCGGTGGACTCGGGTTCGGCGGCCACCAAACGCTGGGTGTACTCCTCCGGCAGCAGGGTGATTCCGGCGGCGGTGACGACACCGTCGGCGGATTCGCTCCACTCCCCCGCCTTGACGGCCTTGATCACCGTCTGGACCTGCTTGCCGATGCGCGGGCCCGCGGCGCGCGCGTTGACGACCAGCTCGAACCGGCCGTGCGCGGAGACGTCGGTGGTCAGGTCGACCTTCTTGACGTTGACCTCGTCGGCGATCAGCTCGGTGAACGGCGCGAGCCGCTCGGCATCGGCCGCGGCGATGGTGACCTCGGCCAGGGGCAGCCGCACCCGCAGGTTCTGCGCCTTGCGCAGACTCAGCACGGTGGAGCAGACCACCCGCACCTCGTCCATCGCGGCGACGAGTTCGGGATCGTGCGGCAGCTCGGTCTCGGTCGGCCAGTCGGTGAGGTGCACCGAGCGCTCGCCGGTGAGCCCACGCCAGATGACCTCGGTGATGAGCGGCAGCAGCGGCGCCGCGAGGCGGGTGACCACTTCCAGCACCGTGTGCAGGGTGTCGACCGCGTCGCGGTCCTCGGACCAGAACCGCGAACGCGACCGGCGCACATACCAATTGGTGAGCGCGTCGGCGAACCCACGCAACTCGTCGGCGGCACCGGCGATGTCGTAGGTCTCCAGCGCCTCGGTGACCACGTCGCGGGTGACCGCGAGCTTGGCGAGGATGTAGCGGTCGAGCACGTTCGGCGAATCCGTGCGCCATACGCCGGGCTTCGAGGCGTAGAGCTGCAGGAACGTCCACGCGTTCCACAGCGGCCGCATCGCGTGGCTCACCCCTTCGCGGATGCCGCGCTCGGTGACGATGAGGTTGCCGCCACGCAGGATCGGCGAGCTCATCAGGAACCAGCGCATGGCATCGGAGCCGTCGCGGTCGAAGACCTCGTTGACGTCGGGGTAGTTGCCCTTCGACTTCGACATCTTCAGACCGTCGTCACCGAGCACGATGCCGTGCGCGGCCACCGTTTTGAACGACGGCGAGTCGAAGAGCGCGGTCGAGAGCACGTGCAGCGTGTAGAACCAGCCACGCGTCTGCCCGTTGTATTCGACGATGAAATCGCCGGGGAAGTGGCTGTCGAACCACTCCTTGTTCTCGAACGGGTAGTGCACCTGGGCGTAGGGCATCGAGCCCGATTCGAACCAGCAGTCGAGCACCTCGGGGACCCGGCGCATGGTCGAGTTCCCGGTCGGGTCATCGGGATTGGGTCGGGTGAGGTCGTCGATGTGCGGACGGTGCAGGTCGGTGGGGCGCACGCCGAAGTCGGCTTCGAGCTGGTCCAGCGATCCGTAGACGTCCACGCGCGGGTAGGCCGGGTCGTCGGAGACCCAGACCGGGATCGGGCTGCCCCAGTAGCGGTTTCGGCTGATGTTCCAGTCGCGCGCGCCTTCGAGCCACTTGCCGAACTGGCCGTCGCGGATGTGCTCGGGCACCCAGCTGATCTGCTGGTTGAGCTCGACCATCCGATCGCGGAACTTGGTGACCGCGACGAACCACGACGGCACGGCCATGTAGATCAGCGGCTGACCGGAGCGCCAGCTGTGCGGGTAGGAGTGCTCGATCGTCTCGTGCCGCAGCAGCTTTCCGGCCGCCTTGAGGTCCTTGATGATCACCGGGTTGGCGTCGAACACCATCAAGCCCTCGTACGGCGGCACCATCGAGGTGAACTTGCCCGCCGGATCGAGTGGCTGGACGATCTCGATGCCGTTGGCCGAGGCGACGTCCATGTCCTCTTCACCGAAAGCCGGTGCGAGGTGGACGATTCCGGTGCCGGAGTCGGTGGTGACGTAGTCGGCGGTGAGCACGCGGTGCGAGTTCGGGTGGCCGACGAAGAAGTCGAACGGCGGGGCGTAGGACAGGTCGGCCAGCGCCGCGCCGTCGTACTCGCCGAGCACCTCCGGCTCCTCGCCCAGTTCGCGGCTGTAGTGCGACAGACGTTCGGCGGCGAGCAGATAGCGCTTGTCGTCGGCGCCGCGCACGTGCACATAGCGCACGTCGGGGTGCACCGCGATCGCGAGGTTGGACGGGAGGGTCCACGGCGTGGTGGTCCAGATCAGCGCGTTCGCGCCGTCCAGCGCGGCGAAGGGGTGCTCGGCGGGGACGGACAGGCGCATGTCGACGGTGACCGCCGGGTCCTGACGCATCTTGTACGCGTCGTCGAGGCGGGTCTCCTGGTTCGACAGGGGCGTCTGCTCGTACCAGCTGTAGGGCAGCACCCGGAAGCCCTGGTAGATCAGGCCCTTCTCGTGCAGCGACTTGAACGCCCACATGACCGACTCCATGAAGTCGAGGTCGAGGGTCTTGTAGTCGTTGTCGAAGTCGACCCAGCGGGCCTGGCGGGTGACGTAGTCGCGCCATTCACCGGTGTAGCGCAGCACCGACGACTTACAGGCGGCGTTGAACTCGGCCAGCCCCATCTCGTCGATCTGAGCCTTGTCGGTGATGCCGAGCTGCTTCTCGGCTTCGATCTCGGCGGGCAGGCCGTGGGTGTCCCAGCCGAAGCGGCGGTCGACCAACTTGCCGCGCATGGTCTGGAAGCGCGGGATCAGGTCTTTGACGTAGCCGGTCAGCAGGTGGCCGTAGTGTGGCAGGCCGTTGGCGAAGGGGGGCCCGTCGTAGAAGACGAACTCACCCTCACCGTCGCGGTTGTCGATGCTGGCGCGGAAGGTGTCGTCGCGGGCCCAGTAGTCGAGCACCTGGGTTTCGAGCTCCGGGAACGTCGCGCCCGAAGCCGCGCCGAAATCGACCCGGGGGTATGCGCTACCGGTAGTTGTCTCGTCCGCCATCGCGGATTGCTCCTCGTGCCGCCGCGCCGTGAGCGCGGAATGTGGGCACGGGGACGATGTCGGCGCCGGTGCGCCGTACCGCGGTACCACCCCGTTTGCTCGCGCTGTCCCTCGCCGGGAGCGGCACGAGCCTCTCGTTGTGTGAGCTGTGACGGGCTCCCCCGTTCGGTTCTACTGAGCGCTGCGCGCCGTTCTTCCGAAGGCTCCCCGGTGATAGCCGGATCAGCGCCATGTGTAGTTCGATTCTAACCGGGTGCGTCCAGTCGATATTCCGCGCCCGTTCAGTTCCGCCGGGCGTGTCGGCCGGGTGGGACCGGTTCGTTCTCGGGTTTTCGGCTGGTCAGCGCGCTCACGAGCAAACTCGCGGCACCGATAACACAGATCAGAATGCACCCCCACGCCCATACCACCGAACCGGTGGCGAGCGCCGCGACGAGCAGTGCGAAGCCGATCGCCGCAAGAACAAGCGTCAAGACGAGCATGGTGACTCCCAAGCCAACCGAGCAGCCCGACGATAACTGGGCATTCCCGAATCACGCGACGCGCTGCGCCGCGCGACTCGGAAACTAGTTTACTTGCCGCCCTTGGCGAAGGAAGCGGGAGCCAGACTGTTGGCCGAACCGTTGGTGTCGCCCGCGAACTCGCCGCCGTCGACCGGCACGGCCGACCCACGGTTCTCGAGCTCTTCCAGCTGCGATTCCAGGTAGGACTTCAGGCGCACGCGGTACTCGCGCTCGAAGGTCTTGAGCTGCTCGATGCGGCTTTCCAGCACCGTGCGCTGCTGGGTGATGGTGGCCATGATCTCGGCGTGCTGACGCTCGGCGTCGGCGGTGAGCGCCTCGGCCTTGTCCTTGGCCTGCCGGATCTGGGTGTCGGAGCGATTCTGCGCGTCGGACAGCATCGCGTCGGACTTCTGACGCGCGTCGGCGATCATCGCTTCCGAACGGGTGCGGGCGTCGCCGACCAGTCGCTCGGAGTTTGCTCGCGCGTTCGAGAGCAGTCCCTCGGCCTCGGTCTTGGCGTCGGTGGTGAGGCGGTCCGCCATCTCCTGCGCCAGGGTGAGCACCTTCGCGGCCTGCATGTTCGCGTCCGGGCCGTTGTTCTGCACCGGCGCCGCGACGGGCATCGGGGCGGGCGGTGCGACCGGGATCGGCTGCGGAACAGGTTCCGGCGCGGGAGGAGGTACCTGCTGCACGGGCGCCTTGGCGGCGCTGACCGGGGCAGGTCCGCGGTTCTTCTTGGCGTCGGCCAGTTCGGTGTCGAGTTCGGCGACCCGCTGACGCAAGTCGGCGTTCTCCTCGATCAGGCGCGAAAGCTCCTGTTCGACGAGATCCAGGAAGGCATCGACCTCGTCCTCGTTGTAGCCGCGCTTACCGATCGGCGGTTTGCTGAACGCGACGTTGTGCACATCGGCAGGAGTCAGCGGCATCGAAGGATCCCTTCACGCGTCTTTTGGAGAACTAGCAAGCGGTCTACTCGTTTCATTGTGTCACACGGAGGTCACGGGCTGCCCGAGCCTACCCACGATCGACATCAGGATGAAGACGAGGAAGAGCAGGACCATTATCGAAAGATCGAGACGAATCCCCCCAAGATTCACAGGAGGTATCAACCGCCTCAGAAGTTTCACCGGAGGGTCGGTAACAGTGAAGATCACCTCTAAGACGATCACCACTACACCAGTCGGGCGCCAGTCGCGCGCGAAACTGCGAATGAACTCGACGATCACCCGACTGATGAGCAACAGCCAGAAGATGAAAAGCACGAGGTACAGAACCGCGAACAGGGCCACGGCTTCACTCTGCCGCAAAATCGGCAGGGTGCAAAATGGCCGCGCCGCGCAGTGCGCGGGCGGCCATCTCGGCATCGGGTGTGCGTTGTCTATTTCTGGTTGTAGAAGCCGTTTTCGGCGATACGGCGGCGTTCTTCCGCTGATACGTCGACGTCGGCCGGTGAGAGCAGGAACACCTTCGTCGCTACCTTGTCGAACGAACCACGCAGCGCGAAAGCGAGTCCGGCCGCGAAATCGACCAGCCTTTTGGCATCGGCATTGCTCAGGTCGACCAGGTCCATGATGACCGGATTCCCTTCACGGAACCGTTCACCGATGATCCTGGCCTCGCCGTAGTCGCGTGGACGCAGCGTGGTGATCTTGGACAAGGGACCTCCGTCCTCGAAGATCCCAGGACGCCGCGCGGGCGCGGGCTCGGGGCGCATGCGCTCCTCCAGCCTGCGCTCCTCGGCGTCGGGATCGACCGCGAGCGCACCACGAGTGGAGCCGCGCATACCGGGTGCGACACCGCCTGCCCGGAAGGACCGGCCCGACGACGGCGCCGTTTCGATCCTGGTGGGGCGACGCGGCGTCTCATAGCGATCGTCGGCGTAGGTGTCGGCGACATAGTCGTCACGACGCGCCTGGTAGGCCGACTTGTACGCCGGCTGTGGGAAGTCGTCGGCCTCGTCCTCGAAACGGTCGGAGCCGTACCGGTCTTCGGCATAGCGGTCGTAGCTGCGCGGGCGGACGCGACCCGCGCGCTCCTCCGCGCCGCGAGGGGCATGATCGTCGACGTAGTCGTCTTCGTACTCATCGAGCGGAACCATGCCGAAGTACGCCTTGAACTTATGCAGGGTACTCATCTGGTCGACCTTCCTTCGGCCCCGGTGGCGGCCGGGTGTTGAAGTTCTTGCTCAGCGCCTCTTCAGCCCAATCGTATGTGTCGAATGTGACTGGTGAGGTTTCTTTGCTACGCCGAGGTTATCGGCCGGGCGCCCATCAAGGCGGTTCCGACACGCACACACGTCGAACCGTGTTCGACCGCAATCTCCAAATCACCCGACATACCTGCAGAAAGGTCGGTGGCCTCGGCGTGTTGCGCAAGCAGCGAAGTGTGCAATGTCGCAAGATTCGCAAACGACACATGACTCGGGACGTCAAGGGGCGGAATCGCCATCAGACCGGCCAGATGCAGGCCGGGCGCCTTCGCTACCAGGTCGGCCAGGGAGAGCAGATCGGCCGGTGCGACACCCCCGCGTCCGGGGTCGGCGTCCAAGCTCACCTGCAGCAGCACCCGCAGCGGCGCGATACGCTCGCCGGCTGCCAGTGCGTCCTGCGCGGCACGGTCGAGAGCGTTTGCCAGCCGTTCGCTGTCGACCGAAGCCACGGTGTGCGCCCACCGCGCCACCGCGCGTGCCTTGTTGCGTTGTAAACGGCCGATCATGTGCCATTCGACGTCGTCGTAGCCGAGCTGATCGACCTTCGCGGAGGCTTCCTGCTCGCGGGACTCGCCGAATTCGCGTCGGCCGAGGGCGTGCAGGATGGCGACGTCGGTGGCGGGAAAGAACTTCGTCACCGGGAGAAGGCTGACCGAACCCGCCGGGCGACCCGCCGATTCGACGGCGGCGTCGATGCGGGCGAGCAGGCCGTCGAGACGAGCTGAGAGCTCCGCGGCGCGTCCCGTTTCGGTCATGCGGCGGAGTCCATCCAGATCACACCGGCGATGCGGCCGGTGGGGGCGCCGCGGCGGTGGCTGAACAGGGTTTTGTCCTCGATGGTGCAGCGGGGGTCAACGGCGATTCCGCTGACACCCGCCTCGGTGAGCTGTCGGCGGATACCCGCCCGCAGGTCGAGACCGGGGGTCTTTCGAACGGTAGTGGTAGCGCTGCCGGGTAGGTGGGCTTCGACGTCGGCGCGCATGGCGGCGGGGACTTCGTATTGACGACCCGAGGCGGCGGGGCCGAGGAAGGCGCCGATGCGGTCGACGCGGGCGCCGACCGAGACCATCGCGTCGAGCACGCGCGGCACGATGCCGATCCGGGCGCCGATGCGCCCCGCGTGGACGGCGGCGATGACGCCCGCCTCGTCGTCGGAGAGCAGGATCGGCACACAATCGGCGGTGAGCACCACCAGCGCCAGTCCCGGCACGGTCGTGACCAGTGCGTCGGTCACCGGTACCGGTTCGGCGCGGGGGCCGTCGACGATCTCGACGGTGCGCCCGTGCACCTGCTCCATCCACACCAACCGATCAGGGGTGAGGCCGATACCTTCTGCCAGCCGAACCCTGTTGCGGCGCACAGCTTCCGGATCGTCACCGACGTGGTCACCCAGGTTGAACGAGTCGTAGGGCGCGGCGGAGAAGCCACCGGTGCGGGTGGTGGTCACCCGGCGAACGGTCACGGTAGGAGGTGCGGAAGTCATGTGTTCGAGCGTAGTGCCGTTGTGAGGTCGCGCGGTCCGCGCCCGGGGTGACGTCGGTCAACCCGGGTAGGAGGTCCGCCGATCACGCGGACGAATCGGCGCCGTCGAGATCGCCGAGCCTGCGGGCGATGCCCGCGCGGCCGGTCAGTCCCAGTTTGCGCAGGACCCGGCCGAGATGGTCCTCGACGGTGCGTGGACTGAGGTAGAGGTGCTCGGCGATGGCCTTGTTCGTGTGGCCGTGGGCGGCCAATTCGGCGACCTCGCGCTCGCGCCTGGTCAGGGCGGCGGGCGCGCCGACTGGCTGGGCGCCTGCGAGCCTGCGCTGCGCGGTCGTCACCTCGTCGAGCAGGCGGATGGCGCCGGTCTCGGTGAAAGTCGCACGCGCGGCGGCGAATCGGCTGGTCGCCTGGCCGAAGTCACCGCGTCTGCCCGCGATCGCACCGGCGAACAACTCGGCTTGCGCACGGTGCACCACCATCCCGGCACGCGCGAACGCCGCGATCGCCACCTCGGCGGCCGCGGCCGCCGCCGCGGTATCGCCGATGGCCGCGGCGTAGTCGGCGCGTGCCAAGGCTGCCGCACCGACTTGGCTGCCGAGTCCGTCGACTGCCCGACTCGGGGGCGCGCCATCGGGGGCAGCAGGGTCGCCGGTGATACAGGAGACGAGCTCTGTGCCTGTGTTCGGGCGCTCGTCCGCTGCCAGTGGAAACTCCGCGTCCACAGTCGCGTCACCGACCGGGGCAGATGCGTCGGGGAGGTGGGCAGGGCGGGCGCCGTGGGTGGTGGCCGTCGCCGCGGCGGCTGCTTCGGCTCGGGTGATCAAGGCGTCTGCGGTCGAGAGATCGCCGGTGACAATCGCGGCGTGGGCCGCTCGGGAGAGGTGGGTCGGGTGCAGAGGGCCCGGGCGGTCCTCGGGGGGCATCGGGCCGGGGACGGCTCGGGCGGTATCGGAGAGGGTTGTCTCCACGACTTGTCGCCACCAGCGCATGGTGGGGCGTGGGAGGGCGGCGACGGTGTGCCACTGGGCGGCGACCGCTGCGGGCGCAGCGGTCAGTTGCAGGGTGCGCAGTTTCAGTGCGCCGGCGAAAGAGAGCAGGTCGGGGTAGTGGAAGGTGGTCGCGGCATCGGTGGCTTCGTCGGCTGCGGCGATGGCGTCGGTGAGGCGGCCGAGTTTGGCCAGGCAGTAGGCACGGACAGTATGGAGTTCGGCGAGGGCGTAGGTGCGGCCGAAGCGGCGGCTCACCGCGATCGCGCGATCCAGCTGACGGAGGCCGCTCGCGTCGCGGTCGAGGAAGTACGCGCACCAGCCGAACACGGGAGCGGCGTGGACCACTTCGCGCAGGGCGGCGTCGGTGAGCTGGCCGAAGGCACGGTCGCAGGGATCGTAGAGCTGCGCTGCCTCGACGATTCGCGCGTCGGCGAGCAGCCCGAGGCAGCGCAGGGCGGTCGCGGCGGCGCGCACGGCCGGGTCGTCGATGGCATCGGAGTCGAACAGGGCGGTGAGGCGGGCTCGGCCTTCGGAGTCCTGGTGGTCCTGCGTTTCCAGGATCGCGAGTTCCAGTTGCACCGGTCCGTCACCGGGGCGGCGAGGCAGTGTCGCACCGTGGGCGAGCAGTGTTCGTGCCTGATCGATGCGGCCGAGCATGCGCGCGCACCGGGCCGACAGCAGCAGCGCCTCCAGTTGGTGCCTGCCCGCGGTGGCCGCCGCCGGTTCGAGCGTCTCCCCCGCCTGCGCTGCCGCACCGGACAGCAACTGGGCCCGGCCGAGTGCCAGAGCTTCGGCGAGTGGGTCGTCGGTCGCGGGGGCGACGCGCGCGGCGGCCGAGAGCCAGCGCGCACTCGCCGCCGGTGCGTCGGCGAGCACCTGCTCGGCGGCCAGTCGCAGTTCCGCGCCCGCGATCTCGTCCGCGCCGAGGAGCGCGTGCTCGAGATGGCGTGCGCGCGAGGGCATCGATGCGTCGCGGGCCCGCAGTGCGACGGCGGCCCGGCGGTGGGCCATCGCTCGCCATGCGTGGCCGGAAACGCGATAGGCGGCGGTGCGGATCAGCGGATGGGCGAACGTCACCGCGCCGTCGCCCACACCGACCACGCCGCGCCCGACCAGGCCGTCCACCGCCGCGACCACCACGGACTCCGGCAGAGCAGCTGTCGCGCACAGTAGTTCGAAATCGGGTGGAACCCCACACACCGCGATGGCCTGCGCGACCAGCCGCTCGGTTTCCGGGAGCTGGGCCAGTTCGGCGCGGATGGTCCGATCCAGCGCCGCGAAGTCGTTCGACGCGGGGTCGGGTTCCTCCCCACGCAGCGCCCGGTCCAATTCACGGTCGGGAAGATCGGCGAGCAGCGTCAGATACAGCGGATTGCCATGGGAGGCACTCAACAGTCTGGCCCGCCGACGCGGATCCTCCCCCGGCAGCAGACCGTCGACGTCGGCTTCGGTGAACGGCGGAACCCGCACCTGTACGGTCCGCACCCGCGGCGCCCGCACCAGCCGGGCGATCGACGGCGGGCAACCGCCTTCGCGGAAGGCGAGCAGCAGCCGGAATCCGCGGACGGGGCGGTTGCGAATCAGAAAGTTCAGCAACCGCAACGATTCGAGATCCGACCATTGGAGGTCGTCGACGACGAGCAGGGTCGCCTTCGCGCCGAGCGCACGTCGCACCCGGCGAGCCAAGTCGGCACCGTCGGGCGCCGACGACGCGATCTCGCTGCTGTCCAGCGCGGCGAATTCCGGTGCGGCCGGTGCCTCGTCGGCGTCGACCGGGCTCTCGTCCAACTGCTCGACGATGTCGTCGGCGAGGTAGCGCGGTTGGGCCCTGGCGTCTTCGGTGCCGGTGACCATCAGCACTCGACAGCGGGCGGCGCCGACGAACTCGGCGATCAAGCGAGACTTGCCGATTCCGGCCGGACCGTCGACCAGCAGCAACCAGGGTGCGTCGGGGCCGGTGAAAGTCGTGGTCAGTGCGGCGAGTTCGGCGGCGCGGCCGACGAATGCGCGTTCGAACATGACACTCCGTAGCTCACTGGCGATATCGGCCGTGAACGGCCGGATCAGAGCATAACGGTGCCACCTACCCGGAATTACCGTGGTTTCCCGGATGCTCGGCGGCTCGGGGTGAGGTTGGGTGATCGGGGCCTACACCGCCGAAGGGTCCGCGGTGAGGTTCTGCAGAAAGAAGGTTCGCATGACGTTCACCGGCAAGGGCATGGTTTCGCGGTTCTCGCTCGCGCTGCTGGCGGTCACGGCACTCGGTGCCGCGGGTTGCTCGGCCATCGACAAGGTCTCCGAGGTCGCCAAGGACGCGAGCAAGTCCGACACCGCCCGCTCGAAGGTCGGTGAGTGCATCAACGTGATCTCGGCGTCGATCATCGACTCCAAGACCGAGCCGGTCGCCTGCTCGGCCGAGAACGCCGTCTACCAGGTCGTGCAGGTCCACGACAAGAAGGTCGAATGCCACGAGGACTACACCTCCTACGAGGAGACCTTCGGCAGCGGCGGCACGGTCGCGTTCCTCTGTCTCGCCCCGAACTTCAAAGAGGGCAGCTGTTACAACGAGGGCATGATGACCGGCTACAAGTTCGTGCCGTGCACCGCCTCCGACGCCAGCTTCAAGGTAGTCACCCGCGTCGACGGTCAGGTCGACGAGCAGCTGTGTGGCGAGGACGCCGACCAGGTGCTCGTGGTCAATGAGCCGAAGATCACTTATTGCCTCGGCAGCGCCAAGGGCTGATCCCCCGCGCAACGCGAAAGCGCCCGGACTCGACAGGAGTTCGGGCGCTTTCGTGTCTGCGAATGCTTATCGACGCATGAAGTCCGGGACGTTGATCTCGTCGTCGTCGTCGCCTTCGTGCACTTCCGGGTTGTTGACGCGGTTCATGGCCGCCTCTGTCACCCGCTGACGCTCCGACTCCCGGTACCGCTCGGTATCGCGGTAGTTCGGCGCCGCGGCCCGACCACTGGACACCCCGGCCGTGGCGGGCTCGGTGGGACGCGACGGCGCCTCGGACGGACGTCCTTGGCCGATCTCGCCCGCGCGACCCGAACCGATCGGGTTCGACCCGGTCCGGCTGGTGGTGACCGCGCTGGTCTCGGTATTGCGTCGAGACGGGCCGCCACCGTCGAAGCCCGCGGCGATGACGGTGACCCGCACCTCGTCGCCGAGCGAATCGTCGATGACCGTACCGAAGATGATGTTGGCCTCGATGTGGGCAGCCTCCTGCACCAGCGAGGCCGCCTCGTTGATCTCGAACAGGCCGAGATCGGAACCGCCCGCGATCGAGAGCAGCACGCCGTGCGCACCATCCATGGAGGCTTCGAGCAGCGGCGAATTGATCGCCGTCTCGGCCGCCTTCACCGAACGACCCTCACCACGCGCCGAGCCGATGCCCATGAGCGCCGATCCGGCACCCGACATCACGCTCTTGACGTCGGCGAAGTCGACGTTGATCAAACCGGGGGTGGTGATCAGGTCGGTAATACCCTGAACACCGTTGAGCAGCACCTCATCCGCGGAGCGGAAGGCGTCCATCAGACTCACCGCCGCGTCGCCCAGCTGCAGCAGCCGGTCGTTCGGAATGACGATGAGGGTGTCGCACGACTCGCGAAGCAGGTTGATCCCTACTTCGGCCTGGTTCCCGCGCCGCTTGCCCTCGAAAGAGAACGGCCGGGTGACGACCCCTATAGTCAGGGCGCCCAATTTTCGGGCGATACTGGCGACGACAGGGGCGCCACCGGTACCGGTGCCACCTCCCTCGCCTGCCGTGACGAAGACCATGTCGGCGCCCTTGAGCACCTCTTCGATCTCGTCCTTGTGGTCTTCTGCGGCCTTGCGACCGACTTCCGGATCGGCTCCGGCACCGAGACCTCGGGTGAGTTCGCGGCCGACATCGAGTTTGACGTCGGCATCGCTCATCAGCAGGGCTTGCGCGTCGGTATTGACCGCGATGAACTCGACTCCCTTGAGTCCTTGTTCGATCATTCGGTTGACGGCGTTCACGCCGCCGCCGCCGATACCGACGACCTTGATCACTGCAAGGTAGTTGTGCGGGGGCGTCATGGGCTCTCGCCTTCCTTCGATCTTAAACCCTCAACCTCAACCATAGGGTTGGCGTTATGTCAAGTATCCGACTGCTGCGGAACGCTATTCGCAGCCACTGCGATCGCGGCGCAGGCGCGCCGAGATGAGAGCCAGAATCTTGTGCCACAAAGAATGTCGCTCACTTTACCGTGACCAGATTCGGACTCGAAACGTCGAACACGGTCCCCTCACGGGTCAGTAGCGGCAACACGACAGCAGCTTTGCGCTCGCCGTCGCCCGTGCCGCCCCACACTACCTTCCTGCCATCGCGAAGGCTCAGCGAGACGTCCGAAATCGACCGTGCGACAACCTCGCCCACCTGCACCGACAGGGCGGGCGGCAGGGTGACCAGCACATCGACCGCCGCCCTGGCCGCCGCGGGCCCGGTGAACGAGCCCTCGGTGAGCAGTTTCGGCACCCCGATGGGCTGTTCGGGCTCGATCGCGAATTCGACGCTCTCGGCGTCGATCAGGTGGGCGCCGTCCGGGGCGTCGAAATACACCACCGGGGTTCGCTCCACGACCGTGACCAGCACTGTCGAGGGGAATTTACGCTGCACTCTGACCGAGCGCACCTTCGGGATCGCGGCCACGCGCTGGGCGATCGCGGTGGTATCGATCCGTAACATCGAACGGCCGTCGGGAATTTCGAGTCGACCTCGCACCTCGGCGTCGGGCACCGCCGACAGGCCGTCGATGCGCACGGTGCGCACCGACAAGGCCGGGGTGAACCAGGCCAGTGCCACCAGCAGGGTCACCACGACCACCCCGACCACCGTCCAGAGACGGTAGCCGTGCCACCCGCGCGCGGCGGGCATCGGCAATCTCACCGGCCGCCCTGCTGCGGCCTGGCCCGCAGGCCGTCGAGGATCTGGCTGCCGAGCATCGTGACATCGCCCGCGCCCATGGTGATCACGACGTCGCCGTCGCCCGCGAGCCCGGCGACCTGCTTGCCGACCTTGGACATATCCGGCTGGTAGTGCACGGGTTCGGTCACCGACTGGGCGACCAGCGCGCCGTTGACGCCGGGCAGCGGGTCTTCACGGGCGCCGTAGACGTCGAGCACGACCACCTCGTCGGCCAGGCTCAACGCGGCGCCGAACTCCGTGGCGAAAGTGGCGGTGCGGCTGTAGAGATGCGGCTGGAACACCACGATCACCCGGCCGCGCTGCAGGCGGGCGCCGTCACGCGCTTCCTGGGCGACCAGTTGGGCGGCGGCCTCGAGCACCGCGCGGACCTCGGTCGGGTGGTGGGCGTAATCGTCGAAGACACGCACCCCGTTTTCCCGACCGGTGAACTGGAACCGGCGATGCACGCCGCCGAATCCCTCCAGGCCCTGCACGATCTCGTCGATATCGGCGCCGGTGGCGCGGGCGGCCAGCAGCGCCGCCAGCGCGTTGAGCGCCATGTGTCTGCCGGGCACCGACAGTCGCAACGACCGCGGCACCGTCTCGCCGTCGAGCTGGAACTCGACGATGCCGCCCACGTCCCGCGGTTGCCAGTCGATCAGCCGGGCGCCGACGGGCACGGGAGCGTCGGCCAGATCGCCGGAGCCGTAACCGAGAACCTCGATTCCGCGTTCGGCCATGCGCGGTGCGACCCGCTGGGCCAACGCGAGCGAGCCGGGATCGTCGAGGCACACCACCAGCAGACCGCCGGGGGCGAGCCGGTCGGCGAAGTCGTCGAAGACCTGGATGTAGGCCTCGTCGGTGCCGAAGTAGTCGAGGTGATCGGATTCGATATTGGTGACCACGGCGACGTCCGGGTCGTATTGCAGCAGTGAGCCGTCGGACTCGTCGGCCTCGGCGACGAAGATGTCACCGCTGCCGTGGTGGGCGTTGGTGCCCGCCTCGTTGAGCTCGCCGCCGACCGCGAACGACGGATCGGCGCCGCAGTGCTGCAACGTGACGATCAGCATCGAGGTGGTCGAGGTCTTGCCGTGGGTGCCGGAGACCAGCAGGGTCCGGTGCCCGCGCATCAGCGCGGCGAGCACGGTCGGGCGCATCAGCACGGGGATGTCGCGCCGATTCGCCTCGACCAGTTCGGGGTTGGTCTTCGGGATGGCGGCATAGGTGGTGACGACGACCGTCGGGCCGCCGGGCAGCAGATCGAGCGCGTCGGCGGCGTGGCCGATGCGGACCTCGGCGCCGCGAGCCCGCAGCGACAGCACACCGCGGCTCTCACGGGCATCGGAACCGGAGACCTGCCCGCCGCGCGAGAGCAGGATGCGCGCGATACCGGACATGCCTGCACCGCCGATGCCGACCATGTGCACGCGTTGGAGCTCGGGGGGCAGGGCCGCGCCGGTGGACTCCCCGATCTCCTGTTCCGGCTTGCTCATCGGGCGACCTCGGTGACGATCCTGGCCACCGTGTCGGCGGCGTCGCGATGGCCTGCGCCTGCGGCGGCGCGGCTCATCTGCGCGAGTCGAGCGGGGTCGAGCAGCAGCGGAATCACCTCATCGATCACGTATTTCGGGGTCAGCTCGGCGTCGGCCACAATTGTGCCACCACCCTGCGCGACCACTGGTCGGGCGTTGAATTCCTGTTCGCCGTTGCCGTGCGGCAGCGGCACGTAGAAGGCGGGAAGTCCGACCGCCGACACCTCGGCCACGGTCATCGCGCCGGATCGGCACACCACCGCGTCGGCGGCGGCGTAGGCCAAGTCCATCCGCGACAGGTAGGGCACCGCCACATACGGCGCCGGCGCGTCGGCGGTGCTCACCTCCACGCTGTTCTTGGGCCCGTGCGCGTGCAGCACCGAGACGCCGGCGGCCGCGAGTTGCGGTGCGGCGCCGGAGACGGCCTCGTTGAGGCTGCGCGCGCCCTGCGAGCCACCGAACACCAGCAGCACCGGTCCCTCGGCGGGCAGGCCGAAGTGCGCGCGAGCCTCAGCGCGCAAAGCGGCACGGTCGAGTTCGGTGATGGAGGCGCGCACCGGAATGCCGACGACCTGCGCGCCCGCCAGCCCGGAATCCGGAACGGCGGCGAGCACTTTCGTGGCGAGTTTCGCGCCGACCTTGTTGGCGATACCGGCCTTCGCATTGGCCTCGTGCACGATCACCGGCACCTTGCGCTTGCGCCCGAACAGCCCACCGCGCGCGGCAAGATACGCGGGTAGCGCGACGTAGCCGCCGAACCCGATGATCACGTCGGCCTGCACGTCGTCGATCACCGCCCTGGTCGCCTTCACCGAGGCGAGCACCCGGCCGGGCAGTCGCAGCAGATCGGCGGAGGGCTTGCGCGGCAGCGGCACCGGTGGAATCAGTTCCAGTGGGTACCCGCGTTCGGGCACCAGTTTCGTCTCGAGTCCACGCTCGGTACCCAAGGCGGTCACCCGGATCGAGTCGTCGAGTCTGCGCAGCGCGTCGGCGACAGCCAGCGCGGGTTCGATGTGGCCTGCGGTTCCCCCGCCTGCGACGATCACCGACAACCCGGATCGCGGGTTACTCACCTGGATCTACCTCGTTCTCTCTATCTCGAATCGATCTCGCGAAGGCGGGCGTCATGCGCCGCCACCTCCGCCGGTCCGCCGTTTCACCGGGCGGTGTGGCATCGGGTAGGTCGGTTCCCATGCTCGTGTCGACCGTAGCGAACTCGTGCCGCGGCTCTCCGGCGCGCGTCGCCTGCGGTCGGCGGGCGGCTGGCGGCGAGGGGCCTGACGTGGGCGTTCGGTTCTGGGGCGCGGCGCGACTTTTCGCGGCGCGGGCGGGGTGTACACCTCGGGCACCGGCAGCCGCAGCAGCCTGCTGAGTCGGCCGTCCTGGCCCGCCTTCAACGCTGAGACCGCTTCCGGTTCGTGCCGGGCGGCGCTGGCGATGATGCCGAACATGAACAGCGTGATCGCCAGTGACGAACCACCGGCCGAGACCAACGGCAACTGCAAACCGGTCACCGGCAGCAGCCCTACGACATAGCCGATGTTGATCAGCGCCTGCGCGGTGATCCAGGTGGTGGCGGTGGCGGTGAGCAGGCGAAGGAACGGGTCGACCGAGCGCAGCGCGATGCGGATGCCCGCGTAGACGAACAGCGCCAGCAGCGCCAGCACCAGCATGCAGCCGAGGAAGCCGAGTTCCTCGCCGATGATGGCGAAGATGAAGTCGTTGTGCGAGTTGGGCAGGTAGCTCCACTTCGCGCGGCTCTGTCCGAGGCCGCGGCCCCAGATTCCGCCGTCGGCGAGGGAGTACTTGGCCTGACGCGCTTGATAGTTGGCGCCCTGCGGATCGTCACCGGGGTTGAAGAACGCGCGCACCCGGTCGGAGCGGTATCCGGCCGACAGCGCCAGCACCGACGCGGCCACCAGGCCGGTCACCATGATCCCGACGAACAGCCGCACCGGCAGCCCGCCGAACCACAGCAGCGCCATCAGCACGATGCCGAGCGCGATGGTGGTCGACAGGTTCGGTTCGAGCACCACCAGCAGGCACACCAGCAGACCGGCGGGCACCAGCGGCACCAGGATGTCCTTGAGCGCCGCACCGCGTCGCGAGGCGAGCAGGTGCGCGCCCCACACCACCAGGGTCACCTTGACCACTTCGGACGGCTGGATCGACAGTGGGCCGATGTCGAACCAGCGCCGCGCGCCACCGTGCATCGAGCCGATGCCGGGGATGAGCACCAGTACGAGCGCGAGCACCGAGATGCTGAAGATCGGAAACGACCACTGCCGCAACAGCCGCAGCGGCAGCCGCAACGCCACGTAGAAGGCGATCGCGCCCAGCCCGGCGAACATAGCCTGCTGGATGAACAGCGCGTAGGCCGAACCGCCACCGGCATAGGCCTCGACGCTCGACGCCGACAGCACCATCACCAGACCGAGCACGGTGAGCAGGGTCGCGATGGTGACGATCAGATGGAACGACGCGAGCGGCCGGGCCAACCAGGCGCCGAAGCGCTCCCCCGCCCAATTCGGTTGCCCCGAACCGCGTCGGGTGGCACCCGCGCTCTTACCGACCCGGCTGCTGTCGACGCTGCCCCGGCTCTTACCCACGCTGCCCCCTTTCGGGCGACGGGTCGGCCGGGCGCGCCTTCGTCACAGCGCCCGCCCGATGTCACCATCTTCCAGTGCCGTCACCGCATCCACGAAACAGCGTCCGCGATGGGTGTAGTCGTCGTACATATCCAGGGAAGCGGCCGCGGGCGCGAGCAGGACGGTGTCTCCGGCGCCGGCCAGGCCCGCCGCGGCGCGCACCGCGCGGCCCATGACCGCCTCGGCTCGCTGGGATCTCGACGACTCCATGTCTGCATCGTCTCCCGCATCCAGCTCGATGACCGGGACTTCGGGTGCGTGTCGCGCCATCGCGGCGGCGATCACCGGCGCGTCGGCCCCGAACAACACCGCGCCGACCAGTCGATCGCCGACCTCCTCGATCAGGTCGTCGACGCTCGCGCCCTTGAGCAGACCACCCGCCACCCATACCACCTGCGGGTGCGCCATGATCGCGGCGCGTGCGGCGTGCGGGTTGGTGGCCTTGGAGTCGTCGATGAACTCGACGCCACCCAGTTCGCGGACGAACGCGGTGCGGTGCGGGCCCACCTTGTGCTCGGCGAGACCTTCCTTGACGAACTGCGGCGCCACATCGATGGCCCTGGTGAGCGCGGACGCGGCCAGCGCGTCGGCGATGCCCGCGGGTCCCGGCGGGCTGATGTCGCTGGTCTCGGCGAGGATCGCGGCCTTGGTGAAGGCGCGGTCGAGGAGCTTGCCGTCGACCACGCCCAGCTCGCCGTCGGCGGGGACACCGATGCGGAAACCGACCGTGCGGCGGGCCTTGGCTTTACGGGCCAGTGCGCCCGCGACCGGATCGTCGAGGCCGACGACGCCGACCCGACCGGTCAGCGCGCGCGCTTTCGCGGCGGCGTAGGCATCGAGACCGCCGTGCCAATCCAGGTGATCCTCGGCGACATTGAGCACGACGCCTGCCTCTGGTCGCACCGACGGCGCCCAGTGCAGCTGGAACGAGGACAGCTCGACGGCCAGGACCTGCGGCCCGGGGTTGCGGCGCAGGGCGTCCAAGATCGGCAGGCCGATATTGCCGCAGGCCACGCTGGAGATGCCCGCGGCGCGCAGGATCGAGTGCGTCATCTGGGTGGTGGTGGTCTTGCCGTTGGTGCCGGTGATCACCAGCCACTTGCGGACCGGGCCGTAGATACGGGCCTGATCGACCCACCAGGCGAATTCGACGTCACCCCAGACGGGCACGCCGTCGGTGACCGCGGAGACCAGCACCGGCGAATCCGGTCGCCAGCCGGGGCTGGTGATCACCAGCGCGAACCGGCTCAGGTCGGCGCCTTCGAGTTCGACGCTGGTGGCGATCTCGAGGCCGAGTTCGGCGGCTTCGGCCAATGCTTTGGCGCCGTTGTCGGTGACCACCGGGTGCGCGCCGATATCGCGCAGCGGTTCGATCAGCGAGCGTCCGGAGACGCCCCAACCGGCGACGAGAACGTCACGACCACGCAGGAATTCGAGCATCGGGCCCGGGGAACGCAGGGCGCGGGGCGAGTGTTCGACCATGTCTCTACTCACCCGACCTGTGACAGATATTCGCTGTAGAACAGGCCGAGGCCCACTGCGGCGGAGATGCCCGCCAAAATCCAGAACCGGATGATCACCGTGGTTTCGGCCCACTTACTCAACTCGAAGTGATGGTGGAACGGCGCCATCTTGAACAACCGATTGCGCGTGGTGCGGAACACCGCCACCTGCAGCATCACCGATGCCGCCTCGGCGACGAACAGCGCGCCGATCACGGCCATCAGCAGCTCGGTGCGGGTGGTGATCGACAGACCGGCGATCAGACCACCCAACGCCAGCGAACCGGTGTCGCCCATGAAGATGCGCGCGGGCGCGGCGTTCCACCAGAGGAAGCCGATGCACGCGGCGGCCGCGGCGGCACAGACCAGGGCCAGATCGAGCGGGTCGCGCACGTCGTAGCAGCCGGGGCCCGGGTTGGTGGAGCAGGAATTGCGGTACTGCCAGAAGGTGATGATCACGTACGCGCCGAGCAGCAGGCTCATCGAACCGGCCGCGAGACCGTCGAGACCGTCGGTGAGGTTCACCGCGTTGGACCAGGCCACGACCAGGAACAGCACCCAGACGACGAAGATGAGCGCGCCCATCGACACCGTGCTCCAGTCGCGCACATACGACAGGTGCTTGCTGGCGGGAGCGAGCCCGTCGGCGCTGCGGAACTGCAGGGCCAGCACCGCGAAGATGACCGCGGCGGCGGTCTGCCCGATGTACTTGCCCGCGGCCGAGAGTCCGAGGTTGCGCTGCTTGCGCAGCTTGATGAAGTCGTCGAGGAATCCGACGATGCCGAGCGCGGTGGTGAGCCCGAGCACGAGCAGACCCGACGCCGTCGGACCCTCCGCGTCGTAGCCGATACCGATCAGGTGCGAGCCGAGATAGCCCGCCCACATACCGATCAGGATCGCGACACCACCCATGGTGGGGGTACCGCGCTTGGCCTGGTGACTGGCCGGACCGTCGACCCGGATCTCCTGGCCGAAGCCCTGCCTGGCGAACACCCGAACCAGCAACGGCGTCAACAGGATCGACACCGCCAATGCGATCCCCGCCGCGAACAAGATCTGCCTCATCGAGCCGTATTACCTTCCGCTGCCCCGGTCAGGTGCTCGGCGACGGCCCACAGGCCCACCGCCTTCGACGCCTTGACCAGTACCACATCGCCTGCGGCGATCTCGTCGTCGAGCAGCGCGATCGCCGCGTCGATATCGGGAACGAGGATCGATTCCTCGCCCCATGAGCCTTCCATCACCGCTCCCTGGTGCATGCCGTGGGAGGGTCGTCCGGTGCCGATCACGATCAATCGATCGACATCGAGGCGCACGGCCAGGCGTCCGATCGCGTCGTGTTCGATCACCGAGGTGTCACCGAGTTCGCCCATCTCGCCGAGCACGGCCCAGCTACGCCGGGGTTCCGGGCTCGACTTCGCGAGGGTGACCAGCGCTTTGAGCGCCGCGCGCACCGAGTCGGGGTTGGCGTTGTAGGAGTCGTTGATGACGGTGACGCCCGCGGGCGTGGTCGTCACATCCATCCGGCGGACCGAGGCCGCGGTGGCGCCGGACAGCGCCTTGGCCACAGTCGCCAGATCGGCGCCACATTCGAGCGCGACCGCCGCGGCGGCCAGGGCGTTGCCGACCTGGTGTTCGCCGTGCACCGCGAGCTGGATCGGGATCGATTCGCCCGCCGCGTGCAGGGTGAACCGGGCTCGGGCCTGGTCGTCGGTGATCACGTCGGTGGCGCGGATGTCGGCGTCGCCGGACAGGCCGACCTTCACCACACGTGCCTTGGTCCGCGATGCCATGGCCGCGACGTTGGGGTCGTCGGCGTTGAGCACGGCCAGCCCTTCGGCGGGCAGTGCTTCGACCAGCTCACCCTTGGCCTGTGCGATCGCCGCACGGCTACCGAATTCCCCGAGGTGGGCGGTGCCGACATTGAGCACCACGCCGATCCGGGGTGGTGCGATGCGGGCCAGTTCCGCGATGTGTCCGCGACCGCGCGCGGACAGTTCCAGCGCGAGGAACTTCGTGTCGGTGCCCGCGCGCAGGGCGGTCCACGGGTGGCCGAGTTCGTTGTTGAACGAGCCGGGCGGCGCGACCACCGCGCCCAGCGGCGCCAGCACCGCCGCGAGCAGGTCTTTGGTCGAGGTCTTGCCGGAGGACCCGGTGACGCCGACGACGGTGAGCCCGGTCCGTTCGGCCAGCCGCTCGGTGCTCACGCGGGCCAGTTCGGCCAGCGCCGCCAGCACGGCGGCACCGGAACCGTCACCGTCGGCACTCAGCGCGACCGAGCTCGCGGGCACCGAGCCGAGATCAGGGGTCACGACGATCGCGGGCACGCCGACCGGGCGGGCGGCGAGGACCGCGACCGCCCCGGCGGCGACAGCGGTGGCGGCGTAGTCGTGTCCGTCGGAGTTGGCTCCGGGTAGGGCGAGGAACAGATCGCCGGAACCGATTCGGCGCGAATCGAATTCGACCGAACCGGTCACCAGTGCCTGGGGGTCGGGTACGTCGTGCAGCTCGCCGCCGACGACGTCCGCGATCTCCCGCAGTGTCATCTCGATCATGAAACCGTCAAGTCCTCCGAGTCCGTGTGCGGACTGTGTCGTCTCCGTAAGGCGTCCAACGCCGCCGCGACCACCTCGCGGTCGTCGAAGGGATGCTTGACGCCCTTGATCTCCTGCCCCACCTCGTGGCCCTTGCCCGCGACGAGTACCACGTCGCCCGAACGCGCCCAGTCGAGTGCCGCGGCGATGGCCGCCGCGCGGTCACCGATCTCGCGGATCTCGCCGCGGTCGGTGGCCGGGAGTTCGTGCGCACCGGCCACCACGGCGGACCTGATGTCCGCCGGGTCCTCGGTGCGTGGGTTGTCGTCGGTGACGATCAGCAGGTCGGCGCGGGCCGCCGCGGCGCCCATGAGCGGGCGTTTGGCCACGTCACGGTCGCCACCGGCGCCGAGCACGACGGCCAGCCTGCCGACTCCGGCTTCGGTGAGGTGGCCACGCAGGGTCGTGACGACCGATTCGATGGCGGCGGGCTTGTGCGCGTAGTCGACGACGGCGAGGAAATCCTGGCCGTGCTCGACGCGCTGCATCCGGCCCGGCACATCGACAACGGCGAGCGCAGGGGCCGCCACGGCGGGATCGACGCCGGCCGCGGCGCAGGTGGCGACGGCCAGCAGCGCGTTGGCGACGTTGTAGCGACCGGGCAGGCGCAGGCGCACCGTCAGTTCGCCGTCGGGTCCGGCGGCGGTGAATTCCTGTTCGCCGCCGGTGGTCTTGACGTCGCCGCTGACCTGCCAGGTGGCCGCGCCGGTCGTCGACACGGTGACCGGCTCGACCAGGTCACCGGCCAGGCGGGTGCCCCATTCGTCGTCGACGCAGATCACCGTGGTGCGCGCGGCGACCGGCGAATCCGCGTCGAACAGCCGACGTTTCGCCGCGAAGTAGTCCTCGAAGTCGGAGTGGAAGTCCAGATGATCCTGGGAGAGATTGGTGAACGCGCCGACCGCGAATCGCACACCGTCGACCCGGCCCAGCGCGAGCGCGTGGCTCGACACCTCCATCACGACCGCGTCGACGCCCTGCTCGACCATCGCGGCGAACATCGCGTGCAACTGCGGCGCCTCGGGCGTGGTGAGCGCGCTCGGCACCCGTTGCCCGCCGATGCGGGTCTCGATGGTGCCGATCAGCCCGGTGGACAGTCCGGCCGCGGCCAGACCGGCCTCCACCAGATACGAGGTGGTGGTCTTGCCGGAGGTGCCGGTGATGCCGATGATGCGCAGCCGATCGCTGGGATGGCCGTAGATCTCGGCGGAGAGTTCACCGAGTACCGCGCGGGGCTGCTCGCGCACCAGCACCGGTACCGCGACGTCACCGATCAACTCGGCGCCCGCGGCATCGGTGAACACCGCCACCGCGCCGTTGGCGATCGCGTCGGCGGCGAATCGGGCGCCGTGCGCGTTCGCGCCGGGTAACGCGGCGAACAGGTCACCGGCGCGCACCGCGTTGGATCGTTGCTCGATGCCGGTGACGCGCACCTCGGCGGACGCCGGAGTCGCCGTCGTGGCGCCGGTGAGGTCCGCCACGGCCTGCAGCGACGTCGACAAGGGAGTGGTTGGCCGGAGCGCGTGCGGGCTGGACTGCGCGGGCACAAGGCTCCTCTCTGAGAGTGATCGAGCGCGTAGGCGAGACGAGCAGTCAGGTTACCGACGCGCGGTGTCGGTCGGACAACGCGGGTTGAGTTAATTGTTGTTCTCGGCCCGCCCGCCTCTGGACTGAGTGGAGGGTGCGGCGAAGGAGTACCCGGAGGGAAGGAAGAGGCGGGCAACCAGGGGCCGAGAACTGCGGCACCAGCCGTTATGTCACCGCCTCCAGCACCAGTCGCTTGGGCTCCGGCGACGGCGGCACGCGGTCGCGCTGCAACGCCCAGGAGGCGATGCTGTGGAACAGCGGGGCGGCGGACCCGCCGCCGGTGCCGTCGGAGCTGCGTACGGGCGCGTCGAGCATCATGCCGATCACGTAGCGGGGATTGTCGGCCGGCGCCATCCCGGCGAACGTGCTGTAGAACGACGAGGTCGAATAGCACCGGCACGCGGGGTCGACCTTCTGCGCCGTGCCGGTCTTGCCCGCCACCTGATATCCCTCGATCGAGGCCGGTGCGCCGGTCCCCATCTGGACGCCCATCGGGTCCTTCTGCACGGTCGCCTGGAACAGCTCGCGCAGGGTGTGCGCGGTCTGCGGGCTCACCACGCGCACGCCGTCGGGCTGCAGTTCCTCGGTGCGGGTGCCGTCGGGGGCGACCTTGGCCTTGACGATGCGCGGCGGAATCCGCAGGCCGTCATTGGCGATGGCCTGGTACATGGCGGTCATCTGCAGGGTCGTCATCGAAAGGCCTTGGCCGATGGGCAGATTCGCGAAGGAGCCGCCGGACCACTGGTCGCGGGCGGGCACCTGGCCGCCGCTCTCGCCGGGCAGACCGACGCCGGTGCGCTGCCCGAGCCCGAACCGGCTGACCATATCGGCGAACCGGTCCTCGCCCACACGCTGGGCGAGCATGAGAGTGCCGACGTTGGAGGACTTTCCGAAGATGCCGGTCGTCGTATAGGGCGCGACGTCGTGTTGCCACGCGTCGTTCACGGTGACGCCCGACATGCGGATCGAGCCCGGCACCTGCAGCACCTCGTCGGGAGTGGTCACGCCGTATTCGATGGCGGCCGCCGCGGTGACGATCTTGTTGACCGAGCCGGGTTCGAAGGGTTCGGCGACCGAGGGGTTACCCATCTTGCCCGAGGCCCAATGATTCGGGCCGAGTGCGGGATTGAAGGTGCCGTCGTTGGCCATCGCGAGCACCTGGCCGGTCTTGGCGTCGAGCACCACCGCCGAGGCCGAGGACGCGCCGGACACCTGTTTGGCCTGTTGCACCTGCTGCTGCACGTAGTACTGCAGGTCCGCGTCGAGGGTCAGCTCAACGCCGTAACCGTTCACGGCGGGCTGCAGGTCACGGTAGCTACCGGGGATCACCGCGCCGTCGGAGCCCTGGTCGTAGGTGCGCGAACCGTCGGTACCCGACAGCACCGAGTCCAGTGCCGATTCCAGGCCCATCTGACCGTGCCGGTCGCCGCCGATCGCGCCGACGACATTCGACGCCAGCGAGCCACCGGGATACTCGCGCAAGTCCTGCCGTTCGGCGCCGACCTCCGGGAATTTGGCGGTGATCTCGGAAGCCACTCGCGGATCGACATTCTTGGCCAGGTAGTGGAACTTCTTGTCGCTGCGCAGTTTGTCGAGCAGTTCCTGCTCGGTGGGTGCGCCGAGCTTCTCGTGGATGAACTTCGCGATGTCCTTCAGCCGCTGCTCCGGATCCGGTGCACTCGGCTTGAGCTTCTTGGCTTCGGCCAGTTGCTCGCGCACCGTCACCGGCTGGAAGGTCAGGGCTTTCACGGTGAGCGTGAAGGCGAGCTGATTGCCGTGCCGGTCGGTGATGGGGCCGCGCACGGCCGCCTCGGTGGCCTTGATGGTGCGCTGTGAGGCCGCCTGCGCCGACAGGGCGGGGGCGGCGAAGCTCTGGATGTAGAGCAACTGCAACGCGACCACCGCGAGGGTGGCCAGCAGGGTGACCCGGCCGACGCCGAGGCGAAGGCGGATCGGCCGGTCCGGCGAGAGCGAGCCCGAGCGACGGGCCCTCGACGAGACCGGCCCGCGTCGCTGCTGCGACGCGGGCCCGCTCTGCTTCATCGAGGACCATCCTGCGATTCGACGACCTGCGGCTGTTCGCTCGGCGGTCCGGCCGCGGGGGCTCGTTGTCCGGGGGCCGACGCGGCGACGCCCGGCGGCGGTAACGGCGCGTCGACCGGAGCCGACGGGTCGGCCACGACACCCGGTGCGAGCGGTGGCGTGTCGACCGCGACCAGCGGTTCACCCTGACCTGCGACGTCGATCCGATCGGGCACGGTCGTCGGGGCGAGCGGAGCCGGGGCGCCGCCGTCCACCGGCGCGGGAACCTCGCCGTTCGACGGAGCGGGAACGGCCACGTCGACCGGAGCCGGCACGATCGGGGCCGGGGCGGCCGCCGGCTGCGGCGCGTTCACGACGGGGGGTGTGGGCGCGGCCGGTGACGCGAGCACGTTCGCCGGAACGCTGCTGGGCACAGCGCCGCGGGGCGCGCTCGCGGTAGCCGCACCTGGCTGCACCGGCACCACACGCTCACCCTGCGCCTGGGCGTGGCCCGGCGCCGGATTCGGCGTGGTGGTCGGCGGACCGTTCAGCGGCGGCACCGGCGCGCCCTGTGCGGGCGTCGGGTTACCGATCACGCTGACCTCGCCGTCCGGGCCGAGTACCAGCCGGGCCGGATCCTTCGCGGGGATCATGCCGAGTTCACGTGCGCGGGCAGCCAATTCGGGAGCGGAGTCGGCGGCGGCGACCTCGCGCTGCAGCGCGGCCCGCTCGTCGTCGAGCTTGCGGTTGACCGCCCTGGCGTCACCGAGCTGGTAGCTGTCCTCGGCGGCACGGGTGGTGAGTAACAGGGTCAGGGCGAGGCCGCAGCCGAGCAGTCCGATGATCGCGGTGACGAACGGGATCCGCCCCGCCATCGTCGAGGACCGTTCGGGCAGTTCGATGCCGTCGAGCAGCTGTTCCCTGGTGCGCTTGCGGGCATAGGCCCGCTGTGCCGCACCGGATTTCACTCGTTCGGCCGCCTCCACGCGCCGGGCAGCCTTGCTCGGCACCGCGACTGTGCTCGTCCGCACGCTCATCGTGTCCCCTCCTGTGTCCTCCCTGACCTCTCCGCGATTCGTTCGGCCGCGCGCATCCGCACCGGCGCGGATCGCGGATTGACCTCGATCTCGGACTCGGTCGCTTTTTCCGCTCCACGGGTCAGCATCCGGAATTCCGGGCCCATGCCGGGCAGTTCGACCGGCAGGTCCATCGGCGACCGGGAGATGATCCGTGGCGCGAGTTCGTGTTTGACCAGCCGGTCTTCGAGCGACTGGTACGACATGACGCAGATCCGTCCGCCCACACGCAGTGAATCCAGGGCCGCGGGCAATGCCGCCCGCAGCGAGTCGAGCTCACCGTTGACCTCCACCCGCAGCGCTTGGAACGAGCGCTTGGCCGGATGTCCGCCGGTGCGGCGCGCAGCGGCCGGAATGGTCGCGTAGAGCACCTCGACGAGTTCGGCGCTGGTGGTGAACGGCTTGACCGTCCGCCTGCGCAGCACCTCCGAGGCGATCTTGCCCGCGAACCGTTCGTCGCCATAGGTTTTCAGCACCCGGGCCAGATCTCCGTGGCTGTAGGTGTTGAGCACGTCGGCCGCGGTGATGCCGGTGGTCGGGTCCATCCGCATGTCCAGCGGCGCGTCGACGGAGTAGGCGAAGCCGCGCTCGGCCTCGTCGAGCTGCATCGACGACACTCCGAGGTCCATGAGAATGGCTGAGACGGAACCGGTTTCGTCCAGCCCCGCTTCGGCCAGCGCCGCCGGGATGCCGTCGTAACGGGTGTGCACCAGCGTGATCCGGTCGGCATAGGGCGCCAGGCGCTCGCCCGCCATGCGCAACGCGGTGGTGTCACGATCGAGACCGACCAGACGCGCCTGCGGGTAGGTGCGCAGGAAATGCTCGGCGTGCCCGCCCAATCCGAGGGTCGCGTCGATATAGATCGCGCCCGGTTCGCTCAGCGCGGGGCCGAGCAGATCGTCGGCGCGCTCGAGCAGAACTGGCACATGACGGGGGTTCTCGGCGTCATGGTTCACCTCGACCTCCCGGGATACTGCCTCGCGTCGCAGACAGGTCGCCTTGCCACACAGTGCTTTTCGAATGAGTGCTTGTCGAACGAGTGGGTGATGCGAATGCTTCGAGGTCTCTGACCGGGGCAAGGCACCTGGCGTCGGGGAAGTACGTCAGGGTCCACGCCCGGGCAGAGGCCTCGCAGCACTCGCGTGCTCCGGGTCAGAAGATTCCGCCCAGCGACTCGTCTCCGGCTTGCGCGTAGTCCTCCTCGTGTTCTTCGAGGTAGGTCTCCCACGCCTGCTTATCCCATATTTCGAGGAAGTCGACCGAACCGATCACCACGCAATCCCGCGAGAGGTTCGCGTAGCGCCGATGATCCGGCGACAGCGTGATCCGGCCCTGTGCGTCCGGACGTTGCTCATCGGTGCCTGCCGCCAGCGCTCGAACGAAAGCCCTTGCCTGCGGGTTACTTCGGGACGCCGACGCGGCTCGCCGCGCGAGCGCGGTGAACTCGTCTTTGGGATACACGGCCAGGCTGTGGTCTTGGCCTTTCGTGACCATCAACCCTCCCGCCAGATCGTCTCGAAATTTCGCAGGCAACGTCAGCCGCCCTTTGTCGTCCAATCGGGGGGTGTAGGTACCGAGGAACATCTCGGCCACCTCCCTACTGGATTCACCTCGCCGTACGGCCTCTCCTGTAGTGCGCGACCCACATTACCCCACTTTCCCCCACTTTCAATCGAAACCCTGAGTGATCCTGCTCCCCGCCAACACAATTCCGCAGGTCATCCCAGCTATCACTGAGATTCGCGGTTATCCGGTGTTCGGGCAACCCGCGCGGGTCGGCAACCCGCGGTTCCGACAACGTTCAGCAAACATCGCAGGTGCGACGTGGGCCGGACGCCCGGATGGGGGAAGTGTGGGGCGCGGTGGGGAAAGTGGGGGGACCGCCCTGACCGCGCGCCATCAGCGCGGGGACCCACAGACGCACGAAGGCGGCGCCCCACCCGATGCTGGGTGGGGCGCCGCCTTCGTGGTCGGCTAGGTCTGAGCTATTCCTGCTCGAACCGTCGTCGGAATCGGTCTTCCATTCGCTCGGAGAAGCCGCCGGATTTGCGTTGGCGACCGCCTCGGGCGGCGGGTCCCGTCGTCGGGCCGCTGCCCGCCGCGGGAGACTCGGTCGCGTCCGATCGGGCGGCGCGACGCGAGGTGCCGATCATCAGCAGGACACCAGCGCCGAACATGGCGATGAATCCGACGAGACTGATGATCGGGAAACCGCCCGGTTTGAAGGGGGCGGCGATGCCGGCGACGAGCAGAAAAAGGCCGACGGCGAACAATGCCGCAGCTTGGAGTCTGCGTCGACTCGACGTGGAGCGAAGTCGTCCGCCGCGAACTGACGAGGCGAACTTCGGATCCTCAGCATAGAGAGCGCTCTCGATCTGTTCGAGCATGCGCTGCTCGTGCTCGGAGAGTGGCACGGTACCTCCCCCGGCACTAGGCGTGGCTGGTCGCCTCCGGGTAGGCGACGGGTAGCCGACCTTGGCGGCTATCTGCTCCCCATGATACGAGTTCGATCGGCGGCGTACCACCTACTCGGTCATAACTAAGCGGTCATGTCGCGGCCACGACTCGGCTGCGGGAGGCTCTTAGCCGTGGCTACCAGCGCATCGTCGACGTCGTAGAGGAATGCGCCCACCCGTGAGCAGAACTCGTCGGCTTGTGTGTCGGTGATCGCGCGGTCCAATCCGGCCTCCAACGCGGCCCGCAATTGCGAGTGCGCCTCGAAGTAGTCGGCCCACATCACGAATTCCGGGCTGGCGCGTCTCAGTAACACCCAGGCGCTGCGTGAGCGTGCTCGCGGCGCCCGGTCGGCGCCGGTGAGCGCGATCATCGAGCCCGCGCCACGCAGCGCGGCCAGATAGGCGGTGCGGAACCGCTCCCCCGGTTCGTGCTCCCATGCGGAATCGGTGAGCAGGGCATCGGCCTGGCGTAGTAGTCCGCCGGCCCGCCCATCGTGGCCCGCGTGTGCTCGACCATCGTTGTGACCAGCCATCTGCTGCCCCTTTCGCCCCTCGCACTGATCGAACTAACATTCGAACGTTTGAATTGAGATTGAATATAGGGACACCCACCGACAACTTTCCGCGTCCGCGCGCCATCGACGAGAGCCATGACAGCCGTCAAGCCGAATCACACCCCCGCACCCGTCGTCGTCGACCTCAGCGTCGCCGCCCTGCGCGCACGCCTGCACGACGCCCTGTCGGTCTATGTCGCCGCCATGGATTACCCCCGCGGCACCGAACACCATCGCGCCCCGATGTGGACCGAACACACCACACGGGCGGGCTGGCGGGCGGTCGCCGCGGTGCTGCCCGACGATTCGGGCGGCGTCGACCTGCGCACCGCGCCCATCCTGGCCATCGCCTACGGCTACAGCGGCGCACCGCGGCAGTGGTGGCATCAGCAGGTGCAGACCGGGATGCGGCGCTGCGGGTGGCCCGATGCCGCCGCCCGCGACCTGCTCGCCGACTATTTCGAACTCACCGAGCTGCACGTCCACCCGGCCGCGCAGGGGCGTGGGATCGGGGCGCGGCTGCTCGAGCGATTGCTGGCCGACCGCGCCGAGGCGGCCGTGCTGCTGTCGACGCCGGAAGTCCCGGAGGAGGCGAACCGCGCCTGGAAGCTGTACCGACGGGCCGGATTCACCGATGTGATCCGCAATTTCGTGTTCGCGGGCGATACGCGTCCGTTCGCCATCCTCGGGCGCAGGCTGCCGATGCCTCCCGCGCACCCGTGACGACAGTAGTGGTCGGTTCGGGCCACAACGCACTGGTCGCGGCCTGTTATCTGGCGAGAGCCGGGCAGCGGGTAGAGGTGCTCGAGCGCGACGAGGTGCCCGGTGGCGCGGTGTCGACCGTCGAGCGGTTCCCGGGGCATCTCGTCGATCGCGGATCTTCGGCGCACATCATGATCCGGCACACCGGGATCATCGAGGAGCTCGAGCTCGAGCGGTTCGGGTTGCGCTATCTCGACTGTGATCCATGGGGGTTCACACCGTCCGACGGTGTACGCGCGCCGATCGTGTTCCACCGTGATCTCGACGAGACGTGCGCGTCGATCGCGGCGGCCTGTGGCGTCAAGGACGCTGACGCATATCGGCGTTTCGTCGGCGTGTGGGGCGAGCGGAGCGCACGGGTGATGCGCTCGTTCGATGGGCCGCCGACGCCGGGCAGGCTTCTTCGCTCGTTCTGGGGGCTGGACGCGCGGGCCGGTGGGTCGGCGTTGTCGCGGGAGTTCTTGCAGACCGGTGACGCGCTGCTGGACTTCTGGTTCGACGACGAACGGCTCAAGGCCTCGCTCGCATGGTTCGGCGCGCAGTCGGGTCCGCCGATGTCGGAACCGGGGACGGCGTCGATGGCCGGGTTCGCGGCGCTCATGCATACTTTGCCGCCCGGTCGCGCGGTGGGTGGCAGTGGGGCGCTCAGTGCGGCGTTGATCGCGCGCCTTCGTGCCGACGGTGGCGAGCTGCATACCGGTGACGCCGTCACCTCGCTGCGCCGTTCCGGCAGCGGTTGGCAGGTGGCGACCGAGTCGGGCCGGACTCTGCGGGCCGACACGGTGATCGCGGGTTCCCACATCCTGTCGACGCTCGACCTGTTGCGCGCGGGTGATTTCGACGCCGCTGCTCTCGACGATTGGCAGCGCCGCATCCGGGTGGGCCCCGGCATCGGCATGGTGGTGCGGCTGGCCACCGATCGGCTACCCGAATACCCCGGGGCTTCCCCCGCCGAATCCGCCCGTGGTCTGCAGTTTCTCGTCTCAGATCGTCGACAGCTCCGACTGGCCCACGGCGCCGCGCTGGCCGGTTCGCTGCCGCCACGTCCGGTGGTGCTCGCCATGAGTTTCAGCGCGCTCGACCCGTCCATCGCGCCCGCGGGCGAACATCAGCTATCGCTGTGGGCGCAATGGCATCCCTATGAGCTCGCCGATGGCGGCGACTGGGCAGCACACGCCGAGCACGAGGCCGATCGGATCGTCGCCGAGGTCGAACGGTACGCCCAGGGTTTCGCCTCGTCGGTGCGTCGACGATTCACGCAGACGCCGGTCGATCTCGAGCGGGAGATGGGTCTGCGCGGCGGCAATGTCATGCACGTGGAGATGTCGCTCGATCAGATGATGATGTGGCGCCCGCTGCCGGAGTTGTCGGGCCAGCGCGTCCCCGGCGCTCCCGGCCTGTACCTGACCGGCGCGTCCACCCACCCCGGCGGCGGAGTGTCCGGAGCCAGCGGGCGCAGCGCGGCCCGATTGGTGCTGGGTGATCGCCGTAAGCGCCGCTTCACCCTGCCGTACAAGCGATGAAAGCGTCGTCGTCGTACCGCCTGAGTCCGTTCGGGTGCACACCGCCGCGAACTCGCTGGGTTCGGGTCGATCGCCGCCGTGCGATTCCGGCTGTCATCGCGCTGGCACTGGTGCTCGTGCAGATCACCTATCCCCTGAGTGCGGGTGTGGCACGCGATCGGATCACCGTTGCCGTCGTGGCCCTGTCGGCCGCGACGGCCTTGTCGCACGCGGCGACGACTCGCGGACTGCGGTGGGCCTGCGGATTCTTCGTCATCGTGTCCGGACTGGGGCTCATCGCGGAGATCGTCGGCACCGCGACCGGATTCCCTTTCGGCAGCTACGCCTATGCCGTCGATCGGCTCGGGCCCGCGTTCGCCGATGTTCCGCTGGCGGTGCCGTTGGCGTGGACCGGCGGGCTGTACCCGATCTGGATCGTCGCGAGCATGCTGGTGTCCGCCGGGCCCCCGGTCGGGTCGAACGTCCGGCGCGTGGGACTGTTCGCCCTCGGTGCGGTCGGCTGGGATCTGTTCCTCGATCCGCAGATGGTCGCCGACGGCCAGTGGATGTGGGCGGTCACCGACGCCGGTCTCCCCGGTCTGCCCGAGATCCCGTACACGAACTACCTGGGCTGGGCGCTCGTCGCCGGGATCATGGCGGTGCTGCTCACCGTGCTCGACCAGCGCCTCGCGCTCCCGCACGACCCCTCGGTGGCGGTCCCGGTCGCGGTGTTCGGGTGGACCTGGCTCGGCTCGGCCCTCGCGCACGCGGTATTCCTCGGTCTCCCGGCGTCGGCGATCTGGGGTTTCGCCGGTCTCGGCGTGCTCGGAGTCCCCTTGTTTCGGCGCGCGCGGCCCTGGGCAACGCGCGTTCTGAGCAACCGACCCCGCCGAGACACACCCCGATTCCGGGCGAAAACGCCTGATCGGCACGGGTGAGCGGCGCCCGGTGGGCCCGTCGTGTGGGCTCTGGGCTCTGAGCCTGGCACGATGTCAACCGTGCAGCCGAGTCCCGTCGCCGAGATGCCCGCTCCTTCGCCGCGTCGTTCCGTGCCCGCGCGGCGCGTCGCGGCCGTTGCCGTCCTGCTGGCATTGCTCGTGCCCGCCCTGGCCGGGTGCCTGCGGGTGCAGGTGTCGATGGGGGTGTCGTCGAACGACCGCGTGTCGGGGCGGATCGTCGCCGCGGTGGTGCCGACAGGGCCCGAGGACAAAGGACCCCAGCTGAAGGCGCCGGAGGCGTTGGCGGCGAAGGTGCGGGTGGAGAACTACAACCAGGACGGGTACATCGGCACCCAGGTGTTCTTCGACGATCTGTCCTTCGGCGAGGTCGGCCAGCTCGGCGGGCTCTCGGATCAGACGCAGGGCATGTTCACCCTCGACTTCCAGCGCAGTGGCGATCTGGTGAGTCTCACCGGGCGGGTCGATCTGGAATCGGTCCCCCCGCACGGCTCGGACGTGCAGTTCTCCGTAGCGTTCCCGGCCCGCGTCGCCAAGACCAACGGCACCCGCGAGACCACCGACAGCGAGAACACCGTGTCGTGGAAGCTGCCCGCGGGCGAGGTGTCGACCATGCGCGCCGAGGTGAAGTACGCCGACCCCAACACCCGTTCGTTCGCGGGCTGGGCAGGCATCGTCGGCGGCATCACTCTCGCGGTGGCCGCGCTGATCGCGGGCCTGGCGTTCCGTGATCGCAACCCCGGCCCGCCGAACGCGCCGCGCGGCGGCTTCTCCCCCTCCGAGATGTGGCGCGAGATCTCCAGTCGCAGACTGGGCCGTTGACGTGGGCGCGGAGGCCCGCTACCTGACCTGGGCGGGCACGGGTCTGGCCGCGCTCGGCGCGACCACCGCCGCCTACAACCTGGTCACCCTGCGCACCCTGCCACGCGGAGTCGCGGGCGTGATCGAAACGGTCACGGTGTGCGTCCCCGCCCGTGACGAAGCCGCCCGCCTGCCCGCGCTGATCGCCGACCTTCGCGCCCAAACCGGCGTACCCCGCATGAACGTGCTGATCCTCGACGACGCGTCCACCGACGACACCTACGAAGCCGCACTGGCCGCGATCGCCGCAGACGAGCGCTTCACCGTCCTGCGCTCCGCCGCCCACCCCGCCCCCGGCTGGACCGGCAAAGCCGCCGCCTGCGCGCGCCTCGCCGCCCGCACCGACGCGGCCGCCCTGGTCTTCGTCGACGCAGACGTCCGCCTCGCGCCCCACGCCGTCGCCGCGGCGGTGACCGAATTACGCAGGCGCTGTGCGGGTTTGGTGTCGGCCTGGCCGATCCAGGAAGCAGGTTCGACCACCGAGCGCTTGGTCCAGCCGTTGCTCGCGTGGTCGTGGGCGTCGACCCTGCCGGTCGGCCCGGCCAATCACAGTCTGCGACCGTCCACCGCCGTCGCGTGCGGGCAGTTCCTCGCCGTCGACGCCGAGGCCTACCGCGCGGGCGGCGGTCACGCGGCCGTCGCCGCCAGTGCCACCGAGGATCTAGACCTCGCCCGTGCCGTGCGTCGCGCGGGCCACCGCACCGCGCTGGTGACCGCGGGCCCGGCCGCCAGGACCCGAATGTATACCGGCCGAACCGAGCTCACCGACGGCTACACCCGCTGGCTGTGGTCGGCCTACGGCAGCCGTCTCGACACCGGCGCGGCCATCGCCATCCTTGCCGCCGTTGCCTATTGGATCCCCCCACTGGCAGCGATCTTCGGCCGCGGACGCACCCGTCGAGCAGGTCTGCTCGGCTACCTGGCCGCCGTCACGAGCCGACTCACCGCCCGCACCATCGAAACCCGTCGAGCGCCTACCGGTCCGGACGTGGCCTCGGCCGTTGCCCACCCTCTCTCGGTGGCCCACTACCTCAGCCTGTGGACCCGCTCCCACCATCGTCACCGCACCGGCCGCCTGCGCTGGAAACAGCGCCCCCTGGTCACCCCCGACAACCCGATCGCCCAACACGCCTGAGCCGCTTCGAATTCCACGGCCGGACAGCGAGCGCACTCACGCCACTTCGGTGATCCCGATGGTCGGAAAGAAGAAGCAGGATCGGCCCGCATTGTCGGTGGTGCCGAAGACAGCGGCCAGCACAGTGCCCCGACCGGTATCGACGGGCACAGCACGAACACCGCCGACCGGGATCGCGGCGAAGAGGAAGTCACGAATGGCGGTCTCGGCGAGCGGACGCAACTCGACGGGAACCTCGGGCGGCACCATCGCGCGCACGATGTCGGCGATCGGACCCATCGAGGCCATCCCGCCCCGACCGGTGCTGATATTGAGCCAGGCCACCTGCATACCGGAGGTCTTCGTGGCGGCGGTGTCGGGAGCGAGCCCGTAGGGCAGGAAGGTGAACAGCGTCTGGCCGGATTTCACGGCCGAGAGATCGAGCCCGGGTATCGGGAGGGTGTTCGTCGGCCACGGGCCGGGGACCGCGCCCGCGACAGCCGGGACGAGGCCCGCACCGTCACCGGTGCAGTTCGCGGCGACTGTGGGGTAGAGAAACGGCTGGATACCCATGGCTTTCAGCGTCTCGACGACGGTTTGGTAGGCACCGAGCAGATCACCCGGCCCCGCCGTGGGCGTGGCGTTCGGTGCGTCCCTGGTGACAACAGGCGTCACCGGCGCGGCCGGTTCGCCGGCGGCCGACGGCACGCCGAGCAGCAGCGCGGCGGCGCAGGCCACCAGCGAGGTCAGTGTGGTGGAACGACGCGGCATGATCACGACGTACTCCTCATCGACGCAGAGGAGCCCGACGCTACCGCGTGCGAGGTGTGAATCA
Organism: Nocardia salmonicida; assembly: GCF_036142455.1. Lineage (NCBI taxonomy): Bacteria > Bacillati > Actinomycetota > Actinomycetes > Mycobacteriales > Nocardiaceae > Nocardia > Nocardia salmonicida. Next base: position 808,075 of record NZ_CP108014.1, on the reverse strand, counting down.
GGCCAGGTGAAGTAACCGGCCGTTCGGCGCGTCGCAATCTCGCAGCGACCGCAACTCGGCGTCCGCCCGCAACTCGCCGCCCGATCCGGCGACCACCGCGCAGCGCTCCCACACCACCCGTCTGGACGACCGATCGTCTCGACCCCCCGATCACGGCCGCCAGCGGGTCACTGACCACGCCGAACCGGGGCAATTATGACTGCGTCTACGGCCGTCTCCAAGCTCTGCGCTCACGATGATTTCTACCGTTGTGCGCAGTCGTGCATATGCCACATGCTGATTCAGCTCGGGCCACGAACCCGGGGCGCAACCATCCAGAGCGACCGAGAGACCTGGCTCGATGACGTCGCAGCAACCCGCCCGTTTCGGGGTGTGGGTGCTTCTGCCGGGATCGATGGAGGAGATTTTCGTGCTGAACGTGGGCTACCGCCGCCGACATATCGACCAGTGCCGGGTGACAGCGACGGCGTGTCGGGTCTGAGCGCCGCCAGATCGCGAACCCGTCGCTGGCCGGGTGGAGGTCACCGTGCCTCGTTCCACTGTTTTCCGAAGGACTCCCATGACCGCGTCTGCCGTATCCGGCGCAGAGACCGCGCCCTTACCGCCCGGCGACGCTCCCCCTACTGAGCCGGAATCCGCCGACAAGGCGTCCGAGGATCTCCCCCGGATCGCCGGATCGTGGCACCCGTGGCGTTGGGTCGTCGGGGCGGTCGCGCTGCTGGTGGTAGCCCAGTTCGCGCACGGTCTGATCACCAATCCGGGCTGGGACTGGGGCACTTTCGCCCAGTACTTCACCGCGAAGTCGGTGATGTCCGCGCTCCGGGTGACCATCGAACTGACCCTGTGGGGCACCGTTCTCGGTTTCGTACTCGGCACGCTGCTGGCGATCGGGCGGGTGTCGAACAATCCGGTACTGCGGGTGATCGCGTGGACCTACATCTGGGCGTTCCGTTCGATCCCGCTGATCGTGCAGCTGCTGTTCTGGTTCAACATCGCCTACCTGTATCCCCGACTGTCGGTGGGCATTCCGTTCGGACCGGCCTTCTTCGATTTCGAAGTCAACGGCGTCATCAGTGGTTTCACCGCGGCGGTGATCGGTCTGGCCCTGCATCAGGCGGCATACTCGGCCGAACTGATCCGGGCGGGTCTGCTCGCCGTGGACGACGGTCAGCTGGAAGCGGCCGCCGCGCTGGGCATTCCGCGCTGGCGGCAGTTCCGCACGATCGTGTTGCCGCAGGCGATGCGCTCGATTCTGCCGAACGCGGCCAACGAGGTGATCAGCCTGTTCAAGGGCACCTCGATCGTGTCGGTGATGGCGATCGCGGAGCTCTTCTACCAGGTCCAGGTGATCTTCGGCCGCAACGGCCGAGTGGTGCCGCTGCTCATGGTGGCGACCGTCTGGTACATCGTGCTCACCACGGGGCTGTCGATCGTCCAGTACTACATCGAACGCCACTACGCCAAGGGCGCGCACCGTGAGGTGCCGCCGACACCGTGGCAGCGGGTCCGCGCCAAGGTCACCGAGATCGCCGCCGGTGCGGCCGCACCCCGAGGAGCAACCCGATGACCGCAGCGGTGCTGGCGCGCGGAATCCGCAAGTCCTACAACGGCACCGAGGTGCTGCGCGGCGTGGATCTGGCGGTGGACACCGGCGAGGTGGTCGCCGTGATCGGACCGTCCGGCTCGGGCAAGTCCACCCTGTTGCGGGTGCTCAATCATCTGGAAGCGCAGGACGCGGGCACGGTGCACGTCGACGGTGAGCTGATCGGCTACCGGCAACGTGGCAACATCCTGCGTTCGCTGCCCGACCACGCGGTGCGCGCCCAGCGCAGCCACATCGGCTTCGTGTTCCAGCAGTTCAACCTGTTCCCGCATCTCACCGTGCTCGACAATGTGGTGCTCGCCCCGATCTCGGCACAGCGCCGCCCGCGCGACGAGGTGGTCGCCGAGGCGAAACAGCTCCTGGATCGGGTGGGCCTGGCCGATTTCGTCGACGCCTACCCCCGGCGGCTCTCCGGCGGTCAGCAGCAGCGCGTGGCCATCGCGCGGGCGCTCGCCTTGAAGCCACGGCTGATCCTGTTCGACGAGCCCACCTCCGCGCTCGACCCGGAACTGGTGGGCGAGGTCCTCGCGGTGATCCGCGATCTCGCGCACAGCGGCACCGCCCTGGTGATCGTCACCCACGAAATCGGTTTCGCCCGTGAGGTCGCCGACACCGTGGTGTTCCTCGACGAAGGACAGATCGTCGAACGGGGCCCGGCGGCCACCGTTCTCGACCAACCGACACATCCACGCACGCAGGCATTCCTGTCGCGCGTGCGCTGATCATTCCCTCCCACGAACAGGTTTCGACACTGATGAAGCTCTCCACACTGATCGGCATCGTCGCGGCAGCCACCCTGCTGACGACCGGCTGCACCGCCGATCCAGAGGCCGCCGACACCGTGCAGGCCGGTGCGGTCACCTACGACCTGTCCCCCGCCCAGGAGGGCAGGGTGCGCGCCGCCAAGGTCGACGCGATCGCCGCCGAGGTGCCCAAGGCCATCCGCGACCGCGGCACGCTGGTGGTGACCGGTCCCGCCGGTTCCGTGCCGCCGCTGCGGTTCTACGCCACCGACGACCGGACCGTCATCGGCTCCGAGGTCGACTTCGCCACCCTGGTGGCCGACATCCTGGGCCTGAAGCTCGACATCCAGGTGGCGGACTGGTCGCAGAACTTCGTGCGCGTGGATTCCGGTGAGGTGGACGCGTTCATCTCGAACGTGACCGTCACCGAGGAGCGCAAGGAGAAGTACGACTTCGCCACCTACCGCACCGACACCGTCGCCCTCGAGGTCCCGAAGGACAGCCCGCTGACCTACACCGACCGCAAGAGCCTGGCGGGCAAGCGGATCGGGATCGGCGCGGGCACCAACCAGGAACAGCTGCTGGTGAGCTGGAACGAGAAGAACATCGCCGAGGGTCTGCCCCCGGTCGACATCGCCTACTACCAGCAGAGCACCGACTACTACCTGGCGCTGGCTTCCAAGCGCATCGACGGCTACATCGGCCCGAACCCCGCGGCTGTGTACCACTCCGCCACCAGCGACGGCAAGATCATCGCCACGTTCTCGGGCGCGGGTGAGCAGCTGCAGGGCGAGATCGCGGCGCTCACCAAGAAGGACAACGGCCTGATCGGCCCGATCCACAAGGCGCTGCAGCACGCGATCGCCGACGGCAGCTACCAGAAGATCCTCGACCGCTGGGGCCTGGATTCGGAGAAGGTCACCGAGTCGCGGATCAACCCGCCCGGTCTGCCGAAGAAGCCCGCCGCATGAGGACATTCGACGAGCGGGGAGTCGGCGCATGAAATTCCTGCTGATGACGCTGATCACCCGGGTACCCGATCCGGTCACCGGCGTGGTGCCGACGACCCGCGATCGTCTGCACGAGGTGATCGAACAGGCAAGGCGCGCCGAGGAATTCGGCTACGACGGTTTCGCCGTCGGTGAGCGGCACGAGGATCCGTTCCTGTCCGCCGCTCCCCCGGTGGTGCTGAGCCATATCGCGGCCCTCACCTCGCGGATCAGCCTGTTCACCGCGGTCACCACCTTGAGCCTGCTCGATCCGGTGCGCGCGTTCGAGGACTATTCCACCCTGGACAACCTGTCCGAGGGCAGGCTCGAACTGATCATCGGCAAGGGTAACGGCGCGGCACAGGCACAGCTCTATCACGTCACCACCGAGGATCAGTGGGACCGCAATCGTGAAGGGTACGAACTGTTCCGGAAGCTGTGGGACAGCGACGAAGTGACGTGGTCGGGACAGTTCCGGCCCTCGCTCACCGCCGCCAAGGCCCTGCCGCGACCGCTACAGCCGCGATTGCGGATCTGGCACGGCAGCGCGACGAGCAAGGAATCGGTGGAACTGGCCGCCCGCCACGGTGATCCGGTGTTCTCGGCCAATGTCACCAATCCGATCGAGCCGTACGCCGAACTGATCCGCCACTACCGCGAGCAGTGGGCGCACCACGGTCACGACCCGGCCGATGCACTGGTCGGCGCGGGCACCGCGGGCTTCCACGTCGCGCGCACCTCGCAAGAAGCCGTCGAGGTGTACCGGCCGCTCTACGAGGCCCGCACCTCCTTGCAGCGCAAGATCGGCAATCCGGTCGTGTTCGAGACCATCGAGGACTTCGTCGCCCGCTCGTCGGCCTTGGTCGGCAGCCCGGAGCAGGTGATCGACAAGGTCGGCCGCTATCACGAGCAGTTCGGGCACGAGGTCATCCACCTGTCCGCCGAACGTGACGGCCGCACCGAAAACCGATACCTGGACAGTCTCGAACTGTTCCAGGCCGAGGTGGCGCCCGAACTGCGCCGCCGCATCCCCAGCCGTCCCCTGGCCACCGGCCGTGAATTCTCTGGAGTTACCTCGTGATCCGTCCCCGTCATCGCATTGCCGCCCTCGCCGGCGCACTGGCCGCCGTCACCACGGTGGTCGCGTGCGGCAGCGACTCCGGCGGCTCGGGAGGTCAGGCCGGACCGCCGCAGCCCGGCGGCACGCTGCGCTACGGCCTCTCGCAGGCCCCGACCTGCTCGGATCCGGCTCAGTCGGCCAGCAATCAGACCATCTATGTCGCTCGCCAGATCGTCGACTCGCTCACCGATCAGGACCCGAAGACCGGCGCGATCACACCCTGGTTGGCCAAGAGCTGGGAGGTCAGCCCGGACGCGAAGGTGTTCACGTTCAAGCTCGCCGACGGCGTGACCTTCAGCGACGGCACTCCGCTCACCGCGGACTCGGTGCGCGATACCTTCGACTCGACGATCAAGCTCGGCGGGGCGAAGGCCGCGCTCGGCGTCAGCTATCTCACCAACTACGTCGGCACCACCGCCGTCGACAAGCTCACCGCCCGTGTCGAATTCAGCCAGCCGAACGCACAGTTCCTGCAGGCCACCTCGACTCCGCAGCTGGGCATCCTCGCCCAGTCCACCAACGCCAAGCCCGCCGAGGCGCGGTGCGCGGGCGACAACATCGGCAGCGGACCGTTCACCTACACCAGCTGGAAGCAGGACTCCTCGGCCACGCTGGCCAAGCGGGCAGGCTACAACTGGGGCTCGGCCGTTTTCGGGCACCAGGGCGAGGCGTACCTGGACAAGATCGAGTTCACCGTGGTCCCGGAATCGGGTGTGCGAACGGGCAGCCTGTCGTCGGGTCAGCTCGATGCGGTCAGTGACGCGCTGCCGCAGGACGCGCCGCAGATCGAGGCCGCGGGCGGGCGGGTGCTGTCCACCTCCAACCCGGGAACCCCGTTCGGCTTCCAGCTCAATGTGACTCGTGGTCCGCTGCGTGACCAGGCCGTCCGTCTGGCTCTGCTGACCGCCCTCGATCGTAAGCAGCTCGTCGACACCGTGCTGGGCCCGCAGTTCAAGTACGCGACCGGCAGCCTGGCCTCGGCCACGCCTGACTACCTGGATCAGTCGGCCCGGCTCGCCTACGACCCGGCCAAGGCCAAGGCCGCCCTCGACCAGGCGGGCTGGGTGCCCGGCGGCGACGGTATCCGCGCCAAGAACGGTGAGCGCCTGAGCTTCTCGGTGACCTTCAGCCAGGTGTTCGCGGGCAACCAGGCGATTCTGGAACTGGCTCAGCAGCAGCTGCGCCAAGTCGGGGTAGATCTGAAGCTCGACCTGGTCTCCGGACCCGAGAGCACCGCGAAGATGAACTCCAAGGACTACGACTCCTTCTACGGCAATTCCACTCGCGCCGATGGTGACATCCTGCGTACCTCGTTCTCGCTGACCGGTCGCAATCTCAGCGTGCGCGGCCCGATTCCGGCTCTGGACGACGCCCTGGACAAGCAGCTGGCCACCAACGACCCCGCGGCTCGCAAGGAACTGCTCGCGACCGTGCAGAAGCTGGTGCTCGACAACGGCCTGTACCTCCCCACGATCGAACTGTCGCAGGCGATCGGCGCGGCCGGGCACACCCAGGACCTGAAGTTCGAAGCCTCGGCGCGGCTGCAGTTCTTCGACACCTGGCTGAGCGGGCACTGATCATGGGCCGATACGTGGGTTCGCGGGTACTGCAGGCGGTCTGGGTGCTGTGGGCGTCGTTCACGATCTCCTTCCTCGTGCTGTACGCGCTGCCCTCGGACCCGGTCTCGATGGCGGCCGACGGCGCCGGTCTCGGCACCCCGGTCGACAAGGCCGCGGTGGCGGAGATGCAAGCCCGCTACGGGCTGGACAAGCCACTGTGGGAGCAGTACGTGACCGCGCTCGGAAACGCCGTCACCGGCGATCTGGGCCGGTCCATCAACACTGGTCAACCCGTCACCGAGGCCCTCGGTGATTCGCTACCGCCCACGCTCGGGCTGGCGGCTCTCGCACTCCTTTTCGCGGTGATCGGCGGGACCGCGCTGGCCTTCGCGGCTACCTACACACGACGGCCGTGGCTGCGCAACACCCTGAGCGCTCTACCGCCACTGGGTGTTTCGGTGCCGACCTTCTGGACCGGTCTGCTCCTGCTGCAGCTGTTCTCTTTTCGGCTGCACTGGTTCCCAGCCTTCGGCGGGACCGGTGTGCGCGGGACCCTGCTACCCGCGCTGACCCTGGCCTTGCCGATCGGAGCGGTGCTCGCTCAGGTTCTCGCGGCCGGTCTGGAACAGACCTGGCGTCAGCCGTTCACCGACGTGGCGGTGGCCAAGGGCGCCTCGCGGTGGTGGGTGCAGCGCCGCCACATCGCCCGCCTGGCGAGCGTGCCCGCCTTCACGATCGCCGGCGTGCTGGTCGGCACGATGCTCGCGGGGTCGGTGGTGGTGGAGTCGGTGTTCGCCCGCGCGGGCGTCGGCCGACTCACCCAGACATCAGTGCTCAACCAGGACATTCCCGTCGTCCAGGGCGTGGTGTTGCTCTCGGCGCTGATCTTCGTCGGCGTGAATCTGGCGGTGGACCTGCTCTATCCCCTGCTCGATCCACGCATCACCGGATCGCGGCGCAGCCGTCCGGTCGAGGCGCAAGCAGACGCGCCTGCCGACAGTCCCCTACCGGTCGCCGCGGCGTCTGTGGCCGCCGCAGACGTCGCGACAACGCCGCGCAGCAGCGGGGCGGTCACAGGTGCCACCGCCTCTCGGTGGCCTCGCACCACCGACACCGAAGGGACCGAGCATGGTTGACGTTCTAGTGCGACGTGAGGTGGTGGCTGATCGGCCCGTTGCGACCTCCGGCGTCACGCCCCGCAGTCGCGGTGCACACATTGTCCGCTGGACGCGCGGACACCTCGGACTCGCGCTCTCGGGTGTCGTTCTCGTGATCGCCGTCGGGTGGGCTGTGGCGCCATCGGTGTTCGCCTCCGGTGATCCGCTCATCGGGGTACCCGCGGAGAAGTTCCAGGCACCCAGCGCCGCGCACTGGTTCGGCACCGACAATCTCGGGCGCGACCTGTACACGCGGATGGTGCACGGTGCGGGACTCTCGCTCACCGCCACCCTGACCGCGGTCGCGATCGCGTTGGTGGTCGGGTCGGTGCTCGGGCTGCTGTCCGGCGCCACGGGCGGCATCGTCGACACCGCGATCATGCGGGTCGTCGACGTGCTGCTGTCCATCCCGTCGCTGTTGCTGGCGCTCGCCCTGGTCACCGCCCTCGGTTTCGGCACCCGCAATGTGGCTGTCGCCGTCGGCATCTCGCTGATCGCGAACTTCGCCAGGGTGATGCGGTCGGAGGTGCTGCGGGTGCGGCACGCGCCCTATGTCGAGGCCGCGCACGCATCGGGGGTGCGGTGGTACGCGGTCCTCATCCGCCACGTCCTGCCCAACTCCTTCCAGCCCGTACTCGCCTTGGCCGCCGTCGAATTCGGTATGGCGGTGCTGGCCGTGTCGTCGCTCAGCTTCCTGGGCTACGGCACCAAACCGCCTACCCCCGAATGGGGTTCGCTGATCTCGGAGGGGCGCAACTTCCTCGCCTCCGCCTGGTGGCTCACCACACTGCCCGGCCTCGTCATCGTCGCCGTGGTGTTGTCGGCCCAGCGTCTCGGCCGTTTCGCGGGAAGGACCGAAAAACGATGAACGACAAGAAGAACGCAACGCAGCGCTCCGCGACGGACGGACCCTTGCTCCAGGTGGAGGATCTGCATATCGCGTATCGCACCGGCGCGGGGCCCGTCGCCGCGCTGCGCGGGGTGTCGATCGAGGTGGCGCGCGGAGAGGTCGTCGCTCTCGTCGGCGAGTCGGGGTCGGGGAAGTCGACCTTGGCGCACGCGGTGATCGGGCTGCTCGGGGATTCGGCGGAGGTCGTTTCGGGCAAGGTCGAATTCGCTGGTGAGCGGGTCGATCCGGCTGACGAGAAGGCCTTGCGGCGGCTGCGCGGGGCGCGGGTGGGGTTCGTGCCGCAGGATCCGGGCCTCTCGCTCAATCCGGTGCTGCGGGTCGGTGATCAGGTGGCCGAGGCGCTGCTGGTGCATCGGCTGGCCGACCGGCGTGGGGCGGGCCTGCGAGCGCTCGATCTGCTGGAGGAAGTCGGGCTGGATCAGCCGGAGTTGCGGGCACGGCAGTATCCGCACGAGTTGTCCGGTGGACAGCGGCAGCGGGTGTTGATCGCGATCGCGCTGGCGTGCGGACCGGAGTTGATCATCGCGGACGAGCCGACGAGCGCCCTCGACGCGACGGTGGCGCGGCAGGTGCTGGATCGGCTGGCCGAACGGATCGCGGCCCGCGGCACGGCCGTGCTGCTGATCACCCACGATCTGGCCGTTGCCGCCGAACGGGCCGATCGGCTGGTGGTTCTCGAACAGGGCAAGGTCGTCGAATCCGGCACTACCGCACAGGTGCTGACCCGCCCGGCACAGCCGTACACGCAGCGTCTGCTCGCCGCGTCCCCGGCGCTCTCGCCCACCGAATTCCGGCCCCTACGTTCCAGAGCGGAAACACCTTTGCTGTCGGTTCATGCCCTGCACAAGCGATTCCATGCGGGCGCGGGCTCCATCACCGCCGTGGACGAGGTGGAGTTCAGCCTCGATCGCGGGGAAACGCTCGCGCTGGTGGGTGAATCGGGTTCGGGCAAGTCGACGACCGCGCGGATCGCCCTGCGGCTCACCGAGGCCGACAGCGGGACGGTCACCTTCGACGGCCACAACCTCAGCAGTGCCCGCCGCAATCGCCTGCGCGCGCTGCGCAAACGGTTCCAGGTGGTGTATCAGAACCCGTACTCCTCGCTGGACCCGCGCTGGGAAGTCGCCGACATCATCGCCGAACCTTTGCGCGCCTACGGCGTCGGTGACCGCGCCGCCCGCACCGCACGAGTGGCCGAGCTCCTCGAACAGGTCGCGCTCCCCGCGGATTTCACCACCCGCAAGCCCGCCGAACTGTCCGGCGGGCAGCGACAACGAGTGGCGATCGCCCGCGCGCTGGCCCTGCGCCCCGACCTGCTCGTGCTCGACGAACCGGTCTCCGCGCTCGACGCCTCGGTGCAGGCGCAGATCCTCGATCTGCTCGACGGCCTCCAGACCGAGCTCGCCCTCGGCTACCTGTTCATCTCCCACGACCTGGCCGTGGTGCGCCGCATCAGCGACCGGGTCGCGGTGATGCGCCACGGCCGCATCGTCGAAACCGGGCCGACCGCGACCCTGTTCACCGATCCACAGCACGCCTACACCAGGGAGCTGCTCGCGGCGATCCCGCGACCGGGTGTGCGCATCGATCCCCTCGACGGAAAGGACATCACCCGATGAGCGAGCCCGCACTGTTCCTCGGCATCGAAACCGCGGGGACCGGAACCCATCCCGCGTCATGGCGTCGCGCCGACTCCGGGGCCGAGGACCTGTTCACGCCCGGATATTGGACCGGCGTGGTGTCGTCGGCCGAGCAACTCGGGTTCGACGCGGTCTTCCTGCCCGACTCGTTCGCCATCCAGGAGGGCGGCGCGGCCGTGACCCGCGGCCGACTCGACGCCGTCGCGATCGCCGCCCGCACCGCGCCACCGACCGACCGGATCGGCCTGATCCCCCAGGCATCGGTCACCCACACCGAGCCGTTCCACGTGTCGAAGGCGGTGAGCGCGCTGGACTTCGCGAGCCGAGGGCGCGCCGGCTGGGAGGTGACGGTGTCCACCGACCAGGTCGAGGCGAAGGCGTTCGGCCGCAAAGAGGTTCAGCAACCCGAGTCTCTGTGGCACGAGGCCGACGAAGCGATCGAGGTGGTGACCCGATTGTGGGACAGCTGGGAGGACGACGCCGAGATCCGTGAGGTCGCCACCGGCCGGTTCATCGACCGCGACCGCCTGCACTACATCGACTTCGCCGGTGACAACTTCTCGGTGAAGGGCCCGTCGATCACCCCGCGATCCCCCCAGGGACAGCCGCTCGTCACGGTCCGCGCCGACGACCCCGAGTCGACCGAGGTCGCCGTTCGCCGCGCCGACATCATCCGGATCACCGCGCCCGATCTCGCCACCGCGACCGACCGACGCCTGGCCCTGCGCGCTGCCGTCGCCGCCGCGGGCCGCGACCCGGAAACAGTGCGGATTCTGTTGGATCTGCCTGTTCACCTGGCTGATTCGGCCGACGAGGCGCGGGCAGCGGTAGGTGAGCTCGACCGGTGGGCGGCACGGTCCGACGTCGCCACCGAGCAGCCGCCTCTCGAGACCGGTCTGCTCCACCATGTGGGCACAGCCGCCGCGCTCGACGATCTGCTCGGCGAGATCACGCGGTCCGGCATCGCCGACGGCGTAGTCCTGCGACCCCTGGCCCTGCGCGCCACGCTGACCGCGCTCGCCGCCCACCGCCCTGCTGCCGCACCGCATGACACCGGCGCGCCCCGCACCCTGCGTGACCGCCTCGGTCTCCCCCGCCCACTCAGCCGATACGCCACGACAGGAGCAGCGCTGTGACCTCGAAACCGCGCAAGCAAGTCCGCCTTGCCGCGCATTTCCCCGGCGTCAACAACACCACCGTCTGGGCTGACCCGGCGTCGAAGTCGCAGGTCGACTTCGCGTCCTTCGAACATCTGGCGCGGACCGCCGAACGCGGCCTGTTCGACTTCTTCTTCCTGGCCGAGGGGCTGCGGCTGCGCGAGCATCGCGGACAGATCCACGACCTGGATGTGGTCGGCAGGCCCGACACGTTCACCGTGCTCAACGCGGTGGCGGCGGTCACCGAGCGGCTGGGGTTGGCGGGCACCATCAACAGCACCTACAACGAACCGTTCGAGGTGGCCAAGCAGTTCGCCTCGCTCGATCACCTCTCCGGCGGCCGGGCCGCGTGGAACGTGGTCACCTCCTCGGACGCGTTCACCGGGGAGAACTTCCGGCGCGGTGGCTACCTCGAACACGGTGAGCGGTATCGGCGGGCCGAACAGGTGGTCGCCGCGACCAGGGCGCTGTGGGACAGCTGGCCCACCGACTCGCTGGTGATCGATCGGGAGCGCGGCGTCTTCGCCCGCGAGGTTCCCGAGACCACGTTCCGTAGTACGCAATTCGACTTCGCGGCGCCGTTCGTCGTCCCGCCGAGTCCGCAGGGACACCCGGTGTTGCTGCAGGCGGGCGATTCCGACGAAGGACGCGAGTTCGGCGCGAAGACCGCCGATGCGATCTTCACCGGGCACGGCACCCTCGAGGCGGGCCAGAAGTTCTATGCCGATGTCAAAGGTCGGCTGGCCAAATACGGTCGCGCACACACCGATCTCTTGGTTCTGCCCGCGGCCACATTCGTCCTGGGCGACACCACCGAGGAGGCGAACGAGCGGGCCCGCGCCATCCGCTACCAGCAGGTGAGCCCGCAGACCGCCATCGCCTTCCTCGAACAGGTCTGGGGCCGTGACCTTTCCGGCTACGACCCCGACGGCCCGCTGCCCGATGTCGAGCCCGACGCCGCCGCCGAGATCACCCGAGGCCGGGTCAGGCACGCGAAAGATCCGCTGGCCGTGGCGACAGCGTGGCGTGAGCAGGCCGAGGCGGGCAACCTCAGCATCCGCGAACTGATCATCGAGGTCACCGCCCGTCAGCAGTTCATCGGCACGCCGGCCCAGGTCGCCGAGCAGATCGACCGCTACGTGCAGTCCGATGCCGCCGACGGTTTCATCCTCGTCCCCCACCTGACGCCCGCCGGACTCGACGACTTCGTCGACACGGTGGTCCCCGAACTGCAGGAACGCGGCAGTTTCCGCACCGAATACACCGGCACCACTCTGCGCGACCATCTCGGTCTGCGTCACCCCCACCACCACACCGTCGCCGAAGGAGCACGCGCGTCATGACAATCACCGTCGAGAACCCGACCGCCACCACGACATTCGCCGACGACTGGGCGCGCTGGCACCATGCCCGCGAAGACGGCCTGCGCGATCCGCTCGGGTGGCTCAGCCTGGCCGGGCTGCACTGGCTCACCGACAGCCCGGAGCGCCTCGACGGCGTCCCCGGCACCTGGTGGGTCACCGACGAGAAGGTGTTCATCACCGCGCAGCCCGCGGACCGGCTCGATGTCGACGGCGAGCGGATCGGCGGCGTGCAGATAGTGGTCCCCGTGGAGGGCGCGCCGGGGGTGAGCGTGCTCAACGAGTCGAGGGTTCTCGAGGTGATCCGCCGCTCCGGGAAGTACGCGGTGCGCGTGCACGATCCGGCCGCTGCGACGCTGACCGCGTTCACCGGGGTCTCGGCCTATCCGGCCGACCCGCGCTGGGTCGTGACCGGGCGTTTCACCGCGTTCGAGCAGGCACGCACCATCACCACGGGCGCCGTGGTGGACGGGCTCGAGCACCAGCACAGCGCCGCGGGGATCATCGAATTCACGATCGGCGACAGCCACGAAGCGCTGCTCGCCTTCGGCAACCCCGCCGATCTGAAAGTGCTGTTCACCGACGCCACCAGCGGCGTCACCACCTACCCGGCCGCCCGTTCGCTCGCCGTCGGAGCGGTCGAGGCCGACGGCACCGTCACCCTCGACTTCAACCGGGCGGTGAACCTACCGTGCGCGTTCACCGATTTCGCCACCTGCCCGGTGGCGCCACGCGAGAACAGGCTGCGCGTGGCGATCGAAGCGGGAGAACAGGATCCGAAGCTATGAGCGTTCCGCTGTCGATCCTCGATCTGTCGCCGATCAGCGAAGGGTCGAGTGCCGCACAGGCATTGCGCAATACCGTCGATCTCGCCCAGCACGCCGAACAGTGGGGATATCACCGATACTGGTTGGCCGAACACCATTTCGTGTCGGTGGCGAGTTCGTCGTCGCTGACGCTGCTCGGCTTGGTCGCCGCGGCCACCTCGCGCATCCGGGTCGGGACCGGCGCGGTGCAAGTGGGCCATCACACGTCCGCCTCGATCGTGGAGGCGTTCGGCACCGTCGACGCGCTGTATCCGGGACGACTCGATCTGGGCCTGGGCCGGTCAGGACATCGACGCAGCCAGTTCGGCGCCGAGACCGCGACCACGAGGGGCGGACGTCCGGTGCTCGACGCGGTGACCGGCCGCACCGAGATCCGTGACGGCGTCGTGGTTCCCCCGCCGTTCGATCCGCGCCGGGTCACCGACCGCACGAAGTTCCTCGCCTCAGCCGAGGCGCTGCAGCAGCCCGGTGCGGAGTCGCTGGACTTCGCGGACCAGGTGGCCGAGGTGCAAGCGCTGATCGAGGGCCGCTACTTCACCCCCAAGGGGGTGGAACTGCACGCGGTTCCGGGTGAGGGCATCGATGCCGAGCTGTGGTTGTTCGGTAGTTCGGCGGGCGAAAGTGCCGAGCTGGCGGGCAAATCGGGGTTGCCGTTCGCGGCGGCTTACCACGTCGCGCCGGGCACCGCGCTGGACGCGGTCGCGGCGTATCGGGCGGCGTTCCGACCATCGGAGCAACTGGCCGAACCGCGCGTCATCGTGTCGGCGGATGTGGTCGTCGCCGCCGATGACGACACCGCAGGCCATCACGCGAGCAGCTACGGGCACTGGGTGCACAGCATCCGCAGCGGAGGCGCCACCGAATACCTCGACCCCGCGACGGCGTCCCCGCTCACCCCCGACCAGCTGCGCCTCGTCGCCGACCGCCTGGCGTCCCAGATCGTCGGCTCGCCCACCACGGTGGTCGAGCGGCTCGATGCCCTCCAAAAGGTCACCGGCGCAGACGAACTGCTGATCACCACCATCACCCACGACCACGCCGACCGCCTCGAATCCCACCGTCTGCTGGCCGAGGCGTGGGGACAGCGAGCCGCCCGCGCCGCCTGACCACGCCGACCTGCCCATACCGATGAGGGCGCCCCGCGATGTCGACTCGACTACGGGGCGCCCTCGTGTTGTCTGTCCATCGCCGTGCGCAATCGCCCGAGCAAACGCTCGAACTCCGCGAGCTGGGCGGGCTCGTATTCGGCCAGGATCGCGTCGTGCTCGGCATTGACCGGGTGGAAGTACTCGTCGGCCAACCGTCGAGCGTTTTCGCTGCACCGCAAGGTCACGACCCGCCGATCGGTGTGCTCGCGGCTGCGGGTGATGTAGCCGGCCTGCTCCAGCCGGTTCAACAGGGTCGTCATCGCCCCTGACGTCAGGGTGATCCGCTTGCTCAGCAGCGCGGGAGACAGCGGCCGCGCGGCATGTTCGGCGGCGGCGATCTCCATCAGCGCGAAGGCGTCGGTGGTGTGCACGCCGAGCGATTCCGCGAATCGGCGGCCCAGTTCGGTGAAGCTCTTGCCGTAGTCGATGAGCCCCGCGGCCAGTCGCTGCCGCCGCATCACGACATCGCCGGATGTCTGCTCCACCATCTCGTCCTCTCGTCGACCGCCCGATTGACAACTTACCGCCCGACATTTACCTTCATCGTAAAGTAACTTTATGACGGAGGTATTGTGCGGACAGAAACCGAGACTCCACCGCTGCGCTTGTGGCTGGGGCTGATCGCCGTCTCGCTCGGCGTCGCGTTGATCGTGGTCGACCTGACGATCGTGAACGTGATCCTCGCGCCGATCGTCGAGGATCTGGCGATCACCTCGATTCAGGCGCAATGGATCCAGGAGTCGTACGCGATCGTCTTCGCGGCGCTACTGCTGGTCGCCGGTCGGCTCAGTGACCTCTACGGCGCACGCAGGCTGTTCCTGATCGGACTGGTGGTCTTCGGCGCCACGAGCCTGCTCGCCGCGCTCGCACCGAGCGGCGGCCTGCTCATCGCGGCCCGTTTCCTGCAGGGCATCGGCGGGGCGATGATCCTGCCGACCTCACTCGCCCTGGTGAACGCGGCATTCACCGGAAAGGCTCGCGGGCAGGCCTTCGCGATCTGGGGATCCACGATCGGCGCGGCCGCGGCGGTCGGCCCGTTGCTCGGCGGCTGGCTCGCCGACTTCTCCTGGCGGTGGGCCTTCGGCATCAATATCCCGGCGGTCGCGCTGATCATGGTGGCCGTGCTGACCTACCTTCCCGCCGCACCGAGGAACGCCGGTCGCGTCGATTGGCTCGGGGCTGCCCAGTCCGCGCTCGGCCTCGGCCTGCTCGCCTTCGCCATGATCGAGGGACGGCACTATGGCTGGCTGGTCGTCGCCGAGCCGTTGAACATCGGTGAATTCGTCTGGCGCAGTGGGCCTTCACCGGTTCTCGTCGCGTTCGTCGGCGCCGCGCTCGTCCTCGGGCTCTTCTGGCGCAGGCAGGCGATGCTCGGTCGGGCCGATGGGCAGCCGCTGGTCGATGTGCGGCTGTTCTCGATCGATTCGTTCCGCAGGGGCAATGTGGTGACGCTGATCGTCGGCGTCGGCGAGTTCGGCATCATCGCAGTCCTGCCACTGTGGATGCAATTCGCCCTCGACTACACCGCACTGCAAGCGGGGCTCGCCCTGATGCCACTCGCGATCGGCAGTTTCGTCGCCAGTGGCGCGAGTTTCTCGCTGGCAGCCTCGGTCTCGGCCTTGGGGCAGGTCAGGATCGGCTTGGCGCTGGAAGCGGCCGGGCTGGCGATGCTCGGCTTGTTCGCCGCGGCGAACAGCAGTTGGTGGTCGATCGCGCTCGCGCTGTTCGTCTACGGCATCGGCGTCGGCTTCGCTACCGCCCAGGTCACCAATATCGTGCTCGCCGACGTGCCGGGCGAGAGCGCGGGTCAGGGCTCGGGAATTCAAAGCGCGGCAAGGGAACTCGGCTCAGCATTGGGCATCGCGGTCCTCACCACCGTGTACTTCAGCACGGTCGGCACCGGCCTGCGCGAACGACTGACCGATGATGGCTTGCCCGAATCCGAGGTGCGGCAACTGGAGTCGACCGTCACCGACAGCGCGGGCGCGGCGATCGGAGCTCTCGCCGAGAATCCGCACACACTGCCCGTCGCGGAAGCGGGTCGTGCAGCCATGGCCGCGGGTATCGAGGTGGCGAGCTACCTGTGCGCGGGCCTGCTCGTCCTCGCGTTGGCCACTACAGCCTTCGTCGAACCCGCACGGCAGGAGTAGCACCACCGAGAGCGCGGGGGCCGCGGACTCATGCCGCGCCCCCGCGCTCGTCAAGCCCGCGTCCGTCACACCTCCACCTTCTATACGTAGGCGTATATCAGCGGTATTCTCGAGTTATACGCAGCCGTACACATGGAGGTTCCGCAATGCGACTACCCGAATCGGCCCACACCGACCAACCCTGGCGCATCCACGAGATCGCCCCCGACTTCGACGTCGAGGACATCTGGCAGTTCCGCACTCCAGGCGGCGGCCCCGACGACTTCCCTGCCCTGCTAGCCGCCCTCCAGGCCGACCGCGCCTCCGAGTCCACCGGCGTCAGCGGCCTGCTGTTCGAGATCCGCTGGAAGCTGGGCGAACTGTTCGGCTGGGACCGCGAAGACGCGGGCACCGGCACCCGAGTCGCCTCCCTCCGCGACCGCCTCCCCGCCGACCTCCGCGACACCGACGTCCCCGCCGACGACAGCCCCCTCACCGCCCTCTACGTCCTCGACCACGAATACGCCGCCGAAATCGCCAACGGCACGATGCACGGCATCATGCACCTCGGCTGGGTCCCCGACACCACCGGCTACCACCTGCAAATGGCCGTCCTGGTGAAGCCCAACGGCTGGTTCGGCCGCTTCTACATGGCCCTGATCAAGCCCTTCCGCTACGGCATCGTCTACCCCGCGATGACCCGCCGCTGGGAACGAACCTGGAACGACCTCGCCGTCACGCGGTGAGCACTGCTCCTACGCGCTGAGCGGGGCGGCGGTTACTCCGTAGCCGAGGTTGGTGAGGACTTCGCTGGTGGCTTTGGCGAAGTTCAGGGTGATGAAGTGGAGGCAGGGGGCGCCTTCGTCGGTGAGGCGTTGGGCCATTTCGGTGGCGATCTGGATGCCTTCGGCGCGGACCGCGGCGCGGTCTTCCTCCGGGCCGGTGCCTGCCGCACGGGTGAGGCGGGCTACGACGTCGGCGGGGACGGGGCGGCCGCTGAGTTCTTCGGCGCGGGCGACGGTGCGCAGGGAGGTGATGGGCATCAACTCGGGGATGATCGGCTTGGCGCCCTCGATGGGGTCCATGGCGATCACGCGGTCACGCAGGCGCAGGTAGTGCTCGACGTCGAAGAACATCTGGGTGATCGAATACTCCGCTCCCGCACGGAGTTTCGCGGCCAGGTGGTGGGTGTCGTGGTCGAGGTCGGGCGAGCGGTGGTGGCCCTGGGGGAACGAGGCGACGCCGACGTGGAAATCGCCGAGGTCGCGCACGATGCGAACCAGTTCCTCGGCGTATTCGACACCGCCGGGGTGCTTGGCCCATTCGCCCAGTGGGTCGCCGGGCGGGTCGCCGCGCAGGACCAGGACGTTGCAGATGCCCGAGTCGGCGTAGGAGCCGATCAGGGAGCGCAGTTCGGCGATGCTGTGGCCGACCGCGGTGAGGTGGGCGACCGGGAGCAGGGTGGTTTCCTGCGCAAGGGCACCGGTGATACGCACGGTGCGGTCGCGCGTGGAACCGCCCGCGCCGTAGGTCATCGACACGAAGGCGGGATGCATGCGTTCGAACTCGCGGACCGCACGCCACAGCCGAGCCTCGCCCGCCGCGTCACGCGGGGGGTTGAACTCCACGGAGAAGGGCACATTACTGCCCGAGTGAGTGCGCAGACTCTGCACCACCGAGGGGGTGTTCGAGACGATCGACGGCCGCTGGGCGGGTCGATCTGGGGTCGAACTTCCCCGTCCATTGTCGAAATCCACCGGCTCAGTCTAGTGGGAAGCGATGACGCTCCGGCACCGACTGGGAATCCGGCCACCGAACACCGAGCATTGTGTCAAGTCCGATGGACAGGCCGCGGCGACAGAACCCACCGAAACGCCGGGTGTGGGCTGCGTCGCAGCGGCACTGTGCGCCGGGAGCCCGCCGAGCCCGCCCGCGTATCGTTCGACACAACGCTGGTGACCGCACCACCGAGTGCCCAACCGGTCCCGCTGTTCGCCCACTTCGCCCCTGGAGGCCGCCCTGTCCGCCGGAATCGGTACCCCGCTCTCCCGGTCCGCAGCCGACGCTCTGACCTCGGTCGATCTCGTCGCGCTGACACCGGGAACACCGGCCTTCGTCGCCGCTGTCGAACAGGTGCTGACCAGTTTCTTCGCCACCCGGCGGGAGATCGTCGAGCCGCTGGGACCCGTCTTCATCGATGCCGTCCAGGCGCTGGAACAGTTCGTTGTCCGCGGCGGCAAGCGGACGCGGCCCGGGTTCGCGTGGACCGGGTGGCTGGGCGCCGGTGGCGACCCTGCGGGGCCCGACGCCGCCGCGGTACTCACCGCCTGCTCGGCGCTGGAATTGGTACAGGCGTGCGCGCTCGTGCACGACGACATCATCGACTCCTCGCGGACGCGGCGCGGGTTCCCGACCGTGCACATCGACTTCGAGGATCGGCACGAGGCGGCGGGCTGGCCCGGCGACGGCGCCGCCTACGGCTCGGCCGTCGCGATTCTGATCGGCGATCTCGCGCTGGCCTGGGCAGATGATCTGGTCAACGAAGCCGGGTTGAACCCACACGCGCTGGCCCGGTTCGCACCGGTGTGGGCGCGGATGCGGACCGAGGTGCTGGGTGGGCAGCTCCTCGACATCAACGGCGAGGCCGGTGGCGACGAATCGGTTGAGGCCGCCTTGCGGATCAACCGGTACAAGACCGCCGCGTACACGATCGAACGGCCGTTGCACCTGGGTGCGGTGCTCGCGGGCGCCGACGAAGCGCTGGTGGACGCGCTGCGGACCTACGGGACCGACGTGGGAATCGCATTCCAGCTGCGTGACGACTTACTGGGCGTGTTCGGCGACCCGGTGGTGACCGGGAAGCCATCGGGCGACGACCTGCGGGAAGGCAAGCGGACCGTACTGATCGCCGAAGCGCTGCGCCGGGCCGACCAGGCATCCGCGGACCTGATCCGCACGGGCCTCGGCACCGATCTCGACGATGCCGCCGTCGATCAGCTGCGCACGGTGCTCACCGACCTCGGCGCGGTCGACGAGGTGGAGCGGCGGATCGCCGAGCTCACCGAGACCGGGCTCGCCGCGATCGCGACCAGTTCCGCGACGCTGGAAGCCAAGCAGTTGCTCCACGCCATGGCGTTGGCCGCCACTCGCCGCGCAGCCTGATAGGAAAAGTGTTGTGGGACAAGCGAATCATGTCGTCGTAGTCGGAGCCGGGCTGGCAGGTCTGGCGGCCGCGCTGCATCTGCGGGGCGCGGGCCATCGGGTGACGGTGCTGGAGCGGGCCGATCATCCGGGCGGGCGGGTGGGTCGCTACCGGTTCGACGACTACGAGATCGACAGCGGCGCAACGGTGCTCACCCTGCCCTCGGTGATCGACGACGCACTGGCCGCCGTCGGGCACACCAGGGAGAGCGTCGACCTGCGCATCCACCGGCTCACCCCCGCCTATCACGCACGCTTCGCCGACGGCAGCGCCATCCGCGTCTTCGACGATGCCGACCAGATGGCCGCCGAGGTCGAAAGTGCTTGCGGGCCCGCCGAAGCGCGCGACTACCGGCGACTGCGTGACTGGCTCGGTCGCATCTACGACGCCGAGTTCGACGAGTTCATGAACGCCGATTTCGATTCGCCGCTCGACATGGTGCGCACGCCGCGCGCCAGGGCCGCGTTGGTCGCGCTCGCCAAGCTCGGCGGGTTCGGCAAGCTGGGGCCTCGCGTGCGGTCCTACCTGCGCGACGAGCGGCTGACCAGGCTGTTCACCTTCCAAGCTCTGTACGCGGGCATGTCCCCGGATGACGCGCTGGCGGTCTACGGCGCGATCCCGAACATGGACACCTGCCTCGGGGTCTACTTCCCCGAAGGGGGGATGCGCGCGATCACGGCCGCGCTCGCCGAGGCCTTCACCGCCGCGGGTGGTCAGCTCGTTCTGAACGCCGAGGTCGACGGCATCGACTACGGGACGCGCACCGATCGGATCACGAACACCGGTGGCCGCCGTGCCGAAGCGGTTCGGACGACAGACGGCGGCGCCTATCCCTGCGACGCGGTGGTGCTCACCGCCGATATCGGCTCCCTGCCTCGATTCGGCCTGCGCCGTCGTCGCGGCCTGCGCGCCTCACCGTCAGCGGTGGTCGCTCACGGCACCGTCCCCGCCGAGATCGCCGCGAGCTGGCCCGTGCAGGCGCACCACACCATCGAGTTCGGCGCCGCCTGGGCGCAGACGTTCGCCGAGATCGCCGCGCGCGAGGGCCGCGGCCGGCTCATGAGCGATCCTTCACTGCTGCTCACGCGGCCCGCGCTGACCGACGCCGAGCAGTTCGTCGACCGGGCGACCGGCCGCTTCGAACCGCTGTCGGTGCTCGCACCCTGCCCCAACCTGACCGCCGCCCCGCTCGACTGGGACCGCCTCGGCCCGGCCTATCTGCGCGAACTGCTCGCGGTCCTGGAGCAGCGCGGCTACACCGGGATCACCGAGCATTTCCGCGTCGACCACCTCGACACACCTGCCACCTGGGCCGCCCAGGGCATGATCGCCGGCACGCCGTTCTCGATCGCGCACCTGTTCCGGCAAACCGGCCCGTTCCGGCCACGCAATCTGCCAAGGGGTGTGGACAACGTCGTTCTCGCAGGTTGCGGCACCACTCCGGGGGTGGGTGTGCCCACCACGCTGCTGTCGGGCAAGCTGGCTGCGGCACGAATCACCGGCAGCCGGGCACACGCCGGTACCGACCACCGGGTTAGTGTTCCCACTTGAAGCCGTAAACTGACGGCCGACTTATCAGCTCGCGGTTGCGACCGCCGACCATCCGGGGGGACCGACCGAACATGCCGCCCTCCGAGACGACCGTAGGCACAATGGACAACACGCGCACACTCGAGCGCCAGCGCCACCTACCCGCTCGAACCGACCCGGGCGTTCGGACATGGCTGCGCACCGCAGGTGAGTTCGCCAGGAGCCCCGAAGGCCACGCGGCCATCATGGGATTCTTCGGCGCGGCCATGATCACCTTCGGCGGCTTCGGCGCGGGCGCTGTCCGCAAACGCGACCCGCTGCTCGAGGCGCTGCACCTGTCCTGGCTCCGGTTCGGCCACGGGTACGCGTTGTCGTCGATCCTGATCTGGATCGGTGTGTTGATGATGATCACGGCGTGGGTTCGACTCGGCCGGATCACCAGCAGCAAAGGCGAATCGACGGTCACCCTCAACGAGTTGCGGGCGATCGTCGGAATCTGGATCACGCCACTGCTGTTCGCGGCGCCGATGTTCAGTCGCGATGTGTACTCCTACCTTGCCCAGGGCGCGCTGCTCCGCGACGGTTTCGACCCCTATCAGGTAGGGCCCGTCGCCAATCCGGGTGTGCTGCTGGACAACGTGAGCACGGTCTGGACCACCACCACCGCGCCCTACGGGCCGGTGTTCCTACTCATCGGCCGCGCGATCACCTCGATCACCGGCGACAATGTGATCGCCGGGACCATCGCCCTGCGCTTCGCGATGCTGCCCGGGCTGGCGCTGATGATGTGGGCCGTGCCGTATCTGACCAAGCATCTCGGCGGTAAGCCGACGGTGGCGCTGTGGTTGGCGGTGCTCAATCCGCTGGTGCTGGTGCACCTGATCGGCGGCGTGCACAACGAGATGCTGATGGTCGGGCTGATGTGTGCGGGCGTCGCGCTCGTGCTCGAACGCCACCATGTGGCGGGCATCGTGGTGGTCGCCATCGGCGTCGCGATCAAGGCGACTGCCGGGGTGGCGTTGCCGTTCCTGGTGTGGATCTGGATTCTGCACGAGAAGGAACGACGAGCTGCCGAGCGTCGAGCCGTGGTGGATTCCGATGCCGCGCTCGCCGAAGAGCAGAAACACCCCGACGCTGCCAGACCGTCCCCGGATATGCCGCACCCACTGCTCGTCTTCGCCAAGATCGCCGGAATCGGCGTGGGCGTATTCGCGCTGGTATTCGGCGCGGCGTCGGTGATCGCGGGGGTCGGCTTCGGCTGGGTCACCGCGTTGCAGGGTTCGAACAAGATCATCAACTGGCTTTCGTTACCGACGATTCTCGCGCACATGGTCACCTGGGTGACCCCGCTGGATCGCGACGCGGTACTGCAAGTGACCCGTCCCCTGTGCCAGATCGCCATGGTGGTGTTGCTCGTCGCGACGTGGTGGCGGTTCCGCCACAGCGAACGCGAGGCCGTGATGGGCATCATCATCGCCTTCGTCGCGATCGTGCTGCTCTCTCCCGCCGCGCTGCCCTGGTACTACTCGTGGCCGTTGGCGCTGGCCGCCGCGTTCGCCCTGTCGACCACGACGTTGATGTGGCTGGTGGGGATCTGCACATGGTTGATGCTGGTGTTCCAGCCGGACGGGTCGATCGGGCTCTACAACTTCTGGCACGTAGCGCTGGCGACGTTCGCCGCCGTGGTCGCGGCGGTGTCGCTGCGGACCGTTGATCCGCTGCGTCTGCGTTCGGCCACGTCGAAGGCTGTGGCCGGTAAACCTGCGCCGCCCGTCCGGGCATGAGTGGTGCGCGGGAGCGCCAGGCATGATCGAGCTCGACGCGGCCTACGCGAGTTGTCGGCGGATCGCCGCCGAGCACGGGCGTACGTACTACCTGGCGACCACGCTGCTCTCACCGGAGCGTCGGCGGGCCGTGCACGCGCTGTACGCGTTCGCGCGAATGGTCGATGACATCGTCGACCACGCCGACAACCCCGCCCGTGTCCTCGACCCGCGCGACGGCGCACGGCAGGTCCTCGACGTCTCCCCCGCCGCGCATCTCGACCTCGTCGAGAGACAACTGCGCGCGGCCCTCGAGCACCGTCACGTCGCCACCACCGACGTGCGCCGCCGCCAGATCGTCACCGCGGCCGCCGACACCATCGCCCGCTACGACATCGCGCACAGTCACATCTGGACGTTCCTCGACGCCATGCGCATGGACGTCCCCGGCACGGCCACCCACCGCACCCGCTACGCCACGATGAGCGAGCTCCGCGAGTACATGCGCGGATCCGCTGCCGCTATCGGCCTGCAACTGCTGCCGGTCCTCGGCACCGTCGTCCCCGTCACCGAGGCCGAACCCGCGGCCGCCGCCCTCGGCGAGGCCTTCCAGCTCACCAATTTCCTGCGCGACGTCGCCGAGGACCTCGACCGCGACCGCATCTATCTGCCCACCGACGAACTGCGGGCCTTCGGCGTGGACGAAGCCCACCTGCGCGCCTGCCACCATCGTGGCCACACCGACGCACCCCTGCGACGCGCGCTGGCTCACCTGATCGCCGTCAACCGCGACATCTATCGGCGAGCCGTGCCCGGCATCGCCCTGCTCGCCCCCCGGGTCCGCCCGGCGATCGCCACCGCGGCCACCCTCTACGCCGAGATCCTCGACCGCATCGAAGCAGCCGACTACCAGGTCTTCACGCGCCGCGCCACGGTCTCCCACCGTCGCCGAATCCTCGTCGCCGCCAAAGGCTTGACCACCAGCCACCGCTAGTCGCCGGT
Source organism: Nocardia salmonicida (assembly GCF_036142455.1). Classification (NCBI taxonomy): domain Bacteria; kingdom Bacillati; phylum Actinomycetota; class Actinomycetes; order Mycobacteriales; family Nocardiaceae; genus Nocardia; species Nocardia salmonicida. The sequence goes on along the minus strand of NZ_CP108014.1, from coordinate 784,235 downwards.
CGACCGGACCAGCAGAATTCCGTCGTGGCGTCGCACTCCTGGGCACGCGGCGGGAGAGCGCCCGCGCGGACCGGATCGAGGCTGCCGTCGACGAGATCGAGGGCAGCTACACGCAACGCATTCTGGCTGTCGATGTCCCCGTCATCCATCGATGGGCGCTGATCCCCGCCACCGTCGACGTCGGCGACGGTCTGATCGCGGCAACGGCATTGACACACGGGCACACCGTGGCGACCCGAAATACCAAGCACTTCAAGGGTTCCGGTGCCGCCCTGGTGAACCCGTTCGATCCGGTCTGACGATCAGAAGGGTTCGGCGTGGGCGCGGCGGACTACCTCGCGTGCCAGGTGGCCGTGGAGGGCGTCGACGGGGCGGCCGGGGAGGGAGGGGTCATCGGTATAGAGCCACTCGAGGATGTCCTCGTTGCTGTACTTGCCGTCACGCATCACGGTGATCACGCCGGGGAGCATGCGGACGATCTCGTCTTCGGAGTCGAAGAAGCGGGAGGGAATGCCGGGGATGCCGTTGCGGCGGATCGCCAGGATCTGGTGGTCGCGCAGCAGTTGGTGCACCGAGGTGACCGGGACACCGAGTATGTCGGCCGCCTCGGGGAGCGAGACGATGGTTTCGGTGTCGGGCAGCACGTCGTCGCTGCAGGGGAAGGCACTCACCCACACAACGGTAGTACGTGTCGGCACACACGCATCGTCTGGCATGCCCACACCACCCGGTTACCATCGTGGTGGCCGCACACGGCGGCCGGTTGAATGCCGGAGGACATCACTTGATCGGCCAGATGCTGGAAGGGCGCTATCGCATCGATGCGCCGATCGCTCGTGGCGGGATGTCGATGGTCTTCCGCGGGACCGACACCCGGCTCGATCGCCCCGTCGCGATCAAGGTGATGGACCCGAAGTTCGCCGGCGACCCGCAGTTCCTGAGCCGCTTCGAGTTCGAGGCGCGCGCGGTGGCCAAGCTCAAGCACGCGTCACTGGTCGCGGTCTACGACCAGGGCGTCGACGGCGAATACCCGTTCCTGATCATGGAATTGGTCGAGGGCGGCACGCTGCGTGAGCTGCTGCGCGAACGCGGGCCGATGCCGCCACACGCCGTGCGGGCCGTGGCCGAGCCGGTGCTGCGCGCGATCGGCACCGCGCACGACGCCGGCCTGGTTCACCGCGACGTGAAGCCGGAGAACGTGCTGATCTCCGACGCGGGCGAGGTGAAGATCGCCGACTTCGGCCTGGTACGCGCCGTGGCCGCGGCCAACACCACCTCCGCGAGCGTGATCCTCGGCACGGCCGCCTACCTCTCCCCCGAGCAGGTCACCACCGGCACCGCGGACGCGCGCAGTGATGTGTACTCCTTCGGCGTCCTGATCTTCGAACTGCTCACCGGGCGGGTGCCGTTCACCGGCGACAACTCGCTGTCGGTGGCGTATCAGCGGGTCGAGAACGACGTGCCCGCGCCGAGCAACTTCATCGGTGGCGTGCCGCCCGAATTCGACGCACTCGTCGCCAAGGCGACCTCCCGCGACCCCGCGCAACGCTTCGCCGACGCCAACGAGATGGCGGCGACACTGCAGTCGATCGCGATGGAGCTGAACCTGCCGCCGTATCGGGTGCCCGCACCCCGGGATTCGGCCGAACATCTCAGTGAGAGCTATCAGACCGGCGCCGCGCATCATCCCGGCGAGCGCCCGATCACCCCGCCGCCGCTGGCCGCGCACCATTCCCCCGCACCGGAGCCGCACCACACCAGGGTGGTGACCGCGCCGCGCCCGCGGCCGGAGGAGTACGCCCCCGCACCGGCGGCGACCGCGTTCGGCACCGGCGACAGCCATGCTCGCCGAACAGGCTTGGTGTGGGTGGGCATCGTCACCGCGCTGACCCTGTTGGTCGGCATCGGCGGCTGGTGGCTCGGGGTCGGCCGCTACAGCTCGGTGCCCCCGATCGCGGGCATGGACTCCGAACGGGCCGTCGCCGTGCTGCAAGAGGCCGGTTTCGACACAGAGCTGCGGCAGAAAGCTTCCGACACCATTCCGGTGGGCGGGGTTGTCGGCACCGATCCGTCGGCCGGGTCGCGGGTGACCAAGAGTTCCACGATCGCGGTGCTGATCTCGAACGGCAAACCGCGGGTGCCCGATATCAAGGCGGGCGATCAGATCAGCGCCGTCAACCAGGCGATCCGCGACGGCGGTCTGCAACCGATCGACGCCGGTGAAGCGGCCAGTACCGCACCGAAGGGCTCACTGGCGAAAGTAGAGCCCGCGCCGGGCACGATCCTGCCGATGGGCGGCCAGGTGAAGGTATACCGCAGCAAGGGATCTCAACCGGTCAATGTGCCCGATGTGCGTGGCAAGACCGCCGAGGAGGCAGCCAGCGCCCTGACCACCGCGGGCCTGGTCGTTCGCGATACGCGCGTGCAGTTCGACAAGAGCATCGAGGGCGACAAGGCCATCGCCACCGAGCCCGCCGTCGGCGCCACCCTGCAATCGGGCGACACCGTGACACTGATCCTGTCGAACGCGGTGAAGGTGCCCAATGTGATGGGTCAAAGCGTCGGCAGTGCCCGTTCCAAGCTGCAACAGCTCGGTCTACGAGTAGAGGTCAAATCCCTCACCGACTCCGACAGTTCGCTGGTGATCGGCCAGGTTCCTGGTTTCAACTCGAACGTGGAGGCGGGCAGCGTCGTGACGCTCACCGCCCTGCCTTGAAGGGGCAAGGATCCCGAGAAGGACAAAGAAAAACCCGGACGCGGTCCTCGCTGACCGCGTCCGCCCGCCAACCGCACACCCCCGAGTCCGCCATGACCGCGCTACCAGCCACGTACGACCCGACCTCGAGGAGGGTCCGCCGCGCAGCGGCGGTTCGAGCGCGCCAGCGCTCCAGAATTACCGCAGCATCTCGGCGACCAGGAACGACAGTTCCAGGGACTGCTGGGTGTTCAGGCGCGGGTCGCAGGCCGTTTCGTAGCGGCCGCTGAGGTCGAGATCGGAGATGTCCTGGGCGCCGCCGAGGCACTCGGTGACGTTCTCGCCGGTCAGCTCGATGTGCAGGCCACCGGGGTGGGTGCCGAGGGCGTGGTGGACCTCGAAGAAGCCCTGGACCTCGTCGACGATGCGGTCGAAGTGGCGGGTCTTGAACCCGGTGGACGACTCGTGGGTGTTGCCGTGCATGGGGTCGCACTGCCAGATCACCTGGTGGCCGGTGGCCTGGACCTTCTCGATGATCTGCGGCAGCACATCGCGCACCTTGCCGTTGCCCATGCGCGCGACCAGGGTGAGCCGGCCCGGCTCGTTGTTCGGGTCGAGCCGCTCGACGTATTCCACAGCCAGATCCGGCGTGGTGGTCGGCCCGATCTTGAGGCCGATCGGGTTCGCGAGGAGTTCGGCCAGCGCGATGTGGGCGCCGTCGAGCTGACGGGTGCGTTCACCGATCCACAGGAAGTGCGCGGACAGGTCGTAGAGCAGCGGTTCGCCGGTTTCGGACTCGCTCAGCCGCAGCATGGCGCGCTCGTAGTCCAGGACGAGTGCCTCGTGCGAGGCGTAGATGCGCGCGGTCTTCAGGCTCGGGTCGTTGACCTGACAGGCGGCCATGAAACGCAGTCCGCGGTCGATCTCCTCGGCGAGGGTCTCGTAGCGCGCACCCGCGGGCGACTGGGCGACGAAATCGCGGTTCCAGTCGTGCAGGCGGTGCAGGTCGGCGGTGCCCGCGCTGGTCAGGGCGCGAACCAGGTTCATCGCGGCGCTGGCGTTGGCGTAGGCGCGGACCAGGCGTGAGGGGTCGTGGCGGCGCAGTGCCTCGTCGGCGACAAGGGAGTTGACCATGTCACCGCGGTAGGACGTCAGGCCGAGCGCGTCGGTGTCGGACGAGCGCGGCTTGGCGTACTGGCCTGCGATCCGCGCCACCTTCACCACCGGCATGCTCGCGCCGTAGGTGAGCACCACGGCCATCTGCAGCAGCGTGCGGATATTGCCGCGGATGTGGGGTTCGGTGTTGTCGGCGAAGGTCTCCGCGCAGTCACCGCCCTGCATGAGGAACGCCTCGCCGCGAGCCACCTGTGCCAGCTGCGCCTTGAGGTCCTCGACCTCGGCGGGCAGGCAGATCGGCGGCACGCTCTCGAGCACGGTCCGCATGGTCGCGGCCTCGTCGGCATCCCACGACGGCTGCTGCAGGGCCGGGCGGGCCAGCGCAGCGTCGAGGCGACCGCGTAGGTCGTCGGGCAGCGGCGGCAGTTCCGGCAGGCGGTCAATGGGTACATCGACGGTCCAGGTCACCAGTTAAGAATACGGCCCCCAGCCACTGGCGTATATCTGGCGCACCCACAGCGGGCACCGCCGACCCGTGCGCGGTACGCGCGACGTACCGACATAAGGTTTCGTCGACCCGTCGTGGGTCTCTCGCCCGCCGCGTCGAGTCGGACCCCACGAGCAACCTACCGACACGAAGAGGCGATCTCCCTGCGATATTTCTACGACTCGGAATTCATCGAGGACGGCACGACGATCGACCTGATCTCGATCGGCGTCGTCTGCGAGGACGGGCGCGAGTATTACGCGGTGTCCACCGAATTCGATGCGAAGCGGGCAGGGCCGTGGGTGCGCAAGCACGTGCTGCCGAAGCTGCCGAGTGCCGGGTCGCCGCTGTATCGCACCAGGGAACAGATCCGCGACGACCTGTTCAAGTTCTTCCTCCCCCGGCCGAGTGTGCAACCCGAGCTGTGGGCCTGGGTCGGCGCGTACGACCACGTGGCGCTGTGCCAACTGTGGGGCGACATGACCGCGCTGCCCAAGGGCATGCCGCGCTACACCAACGAACTGCGCCAGCACTGGGCCGTCAACGGCAGCCCCACCCTGCCGCCCATCCCCGACGACGCCCACGACGCCCTCGCCGACGCCCGCCACAACCTGGCCAAGTTCGAGGCCATCGAGACATACCGGCGCACCCCGCGGCTGTAGGACGAAGCGAAGGCCCCGAGTCGAATTCGACTCGGGGCCTTCGTGCTTCGTGCTGTTCGGTCAGTGACCGGACGGCTCGCTGTTGTTGGCGATCGCCTGCTGCTCGGCGAGGACGGTGAGCATCCGGTGCTCCTCGTTCTCCTCGATCTCGGCCCAGCTGTCGCCCTCGGCCTTGGGGTCGGCCTTGAGGAAGCTACCGGTGCCCGGCTTGCCCGCCGAACCCAGCTTGTTCATCTTCTTGGGCACCGGGGCGCCCTGGTATTCCAGCGGGATGGCGTGGCCGTGTGCGTCGACCCCGCCCAGCGGCTGGTGCACCTCGATGTACTCACCGTGCGGCAGACGCTTGATCACACCGGTTTCGATGCCGTGCTCGAGCACCGCCCGGTCACTGCGCTGCAGACCGATGCAGAACCGGTAGGTGATGAAGTACGCGATCGGCGGCAGCAGCAGCACGCCGATACGACCGATCCAGGTGGTCGCGTTCAGCGAGATGTCGAACTTCAGCGCGATGATGTCGTTGACGCACGAGAGCGTGAGCACCACGTAGAACGCGATGGACATGGCGCCGATCGCGGTACGCACCGGCACGTCGCGCGGACGCTGGAGCAGGTTGTGATGCGCCGTGTGGTCGTTGGTGAGGCGCTTCTCGATCCACGGGTAGGCGATCAGCAGCGTGAACACCAGACCCATGATGAGCGCGACCCAGAACACCGCCGGGATCGTGTAGTTGCCCAGGTAGATCTCCCACGGCGGCATCAGACGCGCCATACCGTCGGTCCACATCATGTAGAAGTCGGGCTGCGAGCCCGCCGACACCTGGGACGGGTTGTACGGACCGAGGTTCCAGATCGGGTTGATCTGCAGGACACCGCCCATGATGCCGACGATGCCGAGGGTGAACGCGAAGAACGCGCCCTGATCGGCGGCGAACACCGGGATGATGCGCGCGCCGACCACGTTGTGCTCGGTGCGGGCCGGTCCGGGGAACTGGGTGTGCTTCTGGTACCAGACCAGCGCGACGTGCGCGCCGATCAGCGCCAGGATGATGCCGGGCAGCAGCAGCACGTGCGCGATGTAGAGGCGCGGGATGATGATGTCGCCGGGGAAGTCGCCGCCGAACATCAGCCAGTGCAGCCAGGTACCCATGATCGGCACACCGATGGTGATACCCGAGAACGCGGCGCGCAGACCGGTACCGGAGAGCAGATCGTCGGGCAGCGAGTAGCCGAAGAAGCCTTCGAACATCGCCAGGATCAGCAGCAGCGAGCCGATCACCCAGTTCGCCTCACGCGGCTTGCGGAACGCGCCGGTGAAGAAGATGCGGAACAGGTGGATGATGATCGACGCCGCGAACAGCAGGGCCGCCCAGTGGTGGATCTGCCGGACGAACAGACCGCCGCGCACCTCGAAGGAGATGTTCAGCGCGGTCTCGTACGCCCGCGACATGCCGACGCCGCGCAGCGGCTGGTAGGCGCCGTCGTAGACCACGTGGGTCATCGACGGATCGAAGAACAGCGTCAGGTACACACCCGACAGCAGCAGGATGATGAACGCGTAGAGCGCGATCTCACCCAGCAGGAACGACCAGTGGGTCGGGAAGACCTTGTTGATCGACCGCTTGACGAACGCGGCGGCGCGATACCGCTCGTCCATCTCGTTTACCTGGCTCATGAACGACGCTCCCAGAAGGCCGGGCCGAGCGGCTCGATGAAGTCGCCCGCGGCGACCAGGAAGCCCTCGGAGTTGACGGTGATCGGCAGCTGAGGCAGTGCGCGGGCGGCGGGACCGAAGACCGGCTTGGCCCACTCGGTCGCGAGGAACTGCGACTGGTGGCACGGGCACAGGATCCGGTTGGTCTGCTGCTCGAACAGCGAGGTGGGGCAGCCGAGATGGGTGCAGATCTTCGAGTAGGCGAAGTAGTCGCCGAAATTGAAGCTCTCCTGCCCCTTACGCTTGATCGCCTTCTCGGCGTCTTCGGTGCGCAGGCGGATCATCATGACCGCGTTGCGGATACCGCGCAGCGACTCGAGCGTGGCGTGCTCGTCGCCGCGCCACTTCTCTTTCCACGGGAACACGGTTTCCATCGAGCCGGCGTCCAGGTCTTCCGGGCGCACCAGCACGATGTCGCCGGGGCGACCGGTGTCGCGGCGGATGTAGATGGTCTCGCCCGGGTAGTCCGGGGTCCAGCCCGAGACCCACAGCGGCGACTTGTCGCGCTTGGCCCACGGGTTCTTCACCATGCCGCCGACGAACACCAGCAGCGCGCCGATACCGAGCACGCCGACACCGGCGCCCGCGGTACCGAGCATCATCTTGCGGCGACCGAGGGTGGAGGTGTCGAGCGCGTCCTGCAGCTCGGCCGCCAGGGTGCGCCGCTCGACCTCGTCCGACGGGCCGTCGTGGCGCTGCTGGATCGAGATCTCCGCGGGGATGAACCGCTTACGGATCAGCACCACCGCGATACCGATGACCAGCACCGAGATGCCGAAGGTCAGGCCGACGAGCGGGGTGAACAGCGAGTAGGCGCTGTGGCCCTCGTCGCCGTAGCCCTTCCACTCCCACGGCCAGAACAGGAAGACACCGATGAGCGCGGCGGCGGCGAGGCCGGAGACGGCGAACCAGAACGTGACCGCACGTTCGGCGCGCTTCTCGGCCTTGGTGCCGGGCACCGGCCACCGCTCGTTGCGGTAGACGACATCGACGTCGTCGCGATTGGTGCCGAGCTCGACCAGCTCGTCACGCGACATCGCGTCCAGTTCGTCTTCGGTGGGTTCGCGACCCATGTCGCTGTGCTCCTGTCCACTCATGATCGGGATCCGATCCACATCGCGGCGCCGACCACTGCGGTGATGCCGATGACCCAGATCGCCAAACCTTCGGTCGCCGGACCGAAACCGCCGAGGTCCCAGCCGCCGGGCGACTTCTCCTCCGCGGAGTTCTTGACGTAGGCGACGATGTCGCGCTTCTCCTCCGGCGTCAGCTGCCGGTCGGAGAACTTGGGCATGTTCTGCGGGCCGGTGATCATCGCGTCGTAGATCTGCTGCTCGTTGGCCTCGGCCAGCGGCGGCGCGAACTTACCGCCGGAGAGCGCACCACCGCGACCGGTGAAGTTGTGGCAGGAGGCGCAGTTCATACGGAACAGCTCCGAACCACGGGCGATGTCGTCGCCGCGCAGCGATTCCTGGGCGATCTCACCGTTGGCGTCACGGATCACCGAAGGTCCACCACCGTTGGCGGCGACGAAGGCGCCGATCGCATCGGTCTGGTGCGCGTCGAACTTCTCCGGCTTGCGGATCGCCTGGGCGCCGTTGACGGCCATCGGCATACGACCGGAGGAGACCTGGAAGTAGACCGCGGCCTCGCCGACACCGATCAGGCTCGGACCACGATCGGCGACACCCTGCAGGTTCGCGCCGTGGCACGTGACGCAGGAGGTCTCGTAGAGCTGCTTGCCCTCGCGAATGAGCGCGGACTGGTCCTCGTGCGCGGTCGCGACCTGGGCCTGCGGGGTGAGCGCGGTAGCCAGGAAGCCGGCTCCGACCAAGCCGATCATCAGCGCGAGAGCACCCGCGATACGACGGCGGGCGCGGCGCTGCTTACGCGCCTTGGCGGCCTGTGCGTCCTGCCCGGCGCCGGGGCCGGCGGGCTCTTGGGCCGACGGGGGAGATGAACTCATCTGTGTCCCTTTGGAGTAGACGGAACCGACTTGTGCAAATGCTGTGCGCGCCGCGCGCTAACGGACGAAGTAGATCGTGGCGAACAGCCCGATCCAGACGATGTCGACGAAGTGCCAGTAGTACGACACCACGATCGCGGCGGTGGCCTGGGCGGGGGTGAACTTGCTCAGCGTGGTGCGGACGAGCAGGAACACGAACGCGATCAGACCGCCGATCACGTGCAGACCGTGGAAGCCGGTGGTGATGTAGAAAACCGAGCCGTACGAGCTGCCGGCGATCGAAGTTCCCTCCTCCACCAGGTGGTAGTACTCGTAGCCCTGCCCGGCGACGAAGAACGCGCCCATTATCAGGGTGATCGTGTACCAGCGGCGAAGGCCGAACACGTCGCCCTTCTCCGCGGCGAACACACCCATCTGGCAGGTGAACGAGGACGCGATCAGGACGGCCGTCACCGGAATCGCGAGCTTCATGTTCAGCTCGGTCGGCTCCGGGGGCCAGTTCCCGTGCGCCTGCGCGCGAGCAACGAAGTACATGGCGAACAGGCCGGCGAAGAACATCAGCTCGCTGGACAGCCAGATGATGGTTCCGACGCTGACCATGTTGGGCCGGTTCAGCGAATGCACACGCTGAGTAATGGCCGATCCTGGGGTGCCTACTGCGGTCGTCACGGGGTAAGTATGACTCTTCGTAGTACGACACATGTACCCGGGTACGAAAGTTTGTGGCGCAAGTCGGAAAACCCACGCACAGAGGGGGTCTACGACATCCGTCGGCGTGTTGGCGACGATCGCGCGACAACCCATTGTGACAGCGTTGGATGTGGATAGGCTGAGACGAGGAGGCGACGATGGTCGTGGTGCGGATGTGGCGGCGACTGTTCGGTGGGTCGACGCAGAAGTTGGACCCGGAGCGCGACGATCTCGTCGTGGTCGCATCGAGTTTCGACGATGTCGAGGCTTGTTCGACCGCGCTGGACCGCGCCGGCGAGCTGGATCGGGAGGCCGACGCGGTGCTGCGCCATCATCTGCGGCTACCCGCCGGCCAGATCGAGGCCGCGTGCGAGATCGCCGGATACGACGGATACGAACGCGCCGAGGCCACCGCTGCCGCGCCGGACCTGGTTCCGATCATCTTGCAGCGGGTACAGCGGCTCGATCCGCTGACCTGTTCGCAGGAACGCTCGCGGATGGCCGGGCTCGCCCAGCGCCACGACGGCGTGGCCGACGGTTGGGACGCGCTGCAGCCGCCGCGCACCACCCCGTAAACTTGCCCGACGGCGCAAATGTCCTTGCGCCATCTCCGCCTGCCCGATCTACAGTGGCGCAACGGTGTCGTTTAAGGAGAAGCAGAGCAGATGAGCGTGCGCAGCTGGCCCCAGGTGCTCGGAACCCTCGTCGACGGTGGCGACCTGGCCGCGGACGACACCACCTGGGTGATCGACGAGATCTTCACCGACAACGCCACCGCCGCCCAGATCGCGGCGTTCGGCGTCGCCATGAAGATCAAGGGCCCGACGCCGACCGAACTGGCGGGCATGGTGGCCGGGATGCTCGGGCACGCGCGCCTGGTTCGCATCGACGGGGACGCGGTCGATGTCGTCGGTACCGGCGGCGACCGTTCGGGGTCGGTGAACATCTCGACCATGTCCGCGGTGGTCGTGGCCGCGGCCGGGGTGCCGGTGGTCAAGCACGGGAACCGGGCGGCTTCGTCGAAGGCCGGTGGCGCCGATGTGCTCGAAGCGCTGGGGGTCAAGCTCGCGCTCGGACCCGAGTCGGTGGCGCGGTCGGTGCGCGAGACCGGGATCGGGTTCTGTTTCGCGCCGCTGTTCCATTCCGGACTGCGTTTCGCCGGGGCCGCGCGCAAGGAGATCGGCATCCCGACCGTGTTCAACGTGCTGGGGCCGCTGACCAATCCGGCGCAGCCGCGGGCCGGGCTGATCGGGTGCGCGTTCGCCGATCTCGCGCCCGTGATCGCGGGGGTGTTCGCGGCGCGCGGGGCGAGTGCGCTGGTCGTGCGTGGACGTGACGGGCTCGACGAGATCACCACTTCCGACCTCACGGATGTGTGGGTGGTCAGTGGTGGGCGGATTCGTCAGACGGTGCTCGACCCGACGCGGCTCGGCATCGTCAGGGTGGATCTGGACGACCTGCGCGGCGGGGATGCCGAGGCCAACGCCCGCGTCGCACGCGATGTGTTCGCGGGAACGCCGGGGCCGGTTCGTGATGCGGTGCTGTTGAACTCGGCCGCGGCGATCGTGGCCTACGACCTGTCCCGCGGGGTCGGCGATGTCGATTCCGATCTCGACGCGGCGCTGGTCGGCGGGCTCGAGCGCGCCGCCGCCGCGGTGGACAGCGGGGCGGCGGCCAAACTGCTGCAGAGCTGGGCCGAGCTCACCCAGGTGCTCGACGAGCGCTGAGCCCGAGGGCTCACTCCCCCAGCGAGAATCCGGCTTCCACGTCGGCGCTGGAATAGGACTTGAAGGCGATGTGGGTGGTGGTGCGAACCACGCCGTCCACCTTGTCGATGCCCGAGGTGACCACCTCCGCGATGTGCGCGTGGTCGCGGACGCGCACGATCGCGATCAGGTCCACGTCGCCCGCGCAGGAGTACACCTCGGCGACTCCTTCGGTATCGGCGAGGGCCTGCGCGGTCTCGGGGATGCGAGAGTTCTGCGCCTGGATCATCACGATCGCGGTAATCATGGGATCACTCTAGAACTTCCGGCCCCTCGGTGGCCGCTTTGAACCGTCGCATCAGGTCATAGCTCTTCACACCGGGCGCCGATTCCACCGAACTGGACACGTCGACACCGTAGGGCCGATGCCGGGCGATCACGGCGGCGACGTTGTCGGGGTCGAGGCCGCCCGCCAGCACGACTCGGCCCGGCTGCTCGCGCACCCAGTCGGGGAACTCCTCGAACACGCCCGAGCCCGCGCTGGCGTCGTAGAAGAAATATTCGCTGGCCTGCTCGGGGGCCGGCGGGTTCGAGGAGCAGAAGGCCAGGTTCGGCAGGTCGGCCCACTGGTAGAGCTGCACGACGTCGAACGCGTCGGCCACATCGGCGACCTCGCGCGCCTCGAGGGCGACGGCGAAGGTCGTGATGCGACCGCGTGCGTAGTCGGCGAGGGTGCGCGCCTGCGCGGGGGTGCGGTAGCGCTTGCTCTTCGTCGTCACCATGACGCCGATCGCGGAGTACCCGAGCTCGATCGCCCAGTCGATCTGCTCCTCGGTGGTCAGACCGCACACCTTCACGAACATCCGCCGCTACTCCTTCATTCATAGGACCCGCCACACGGAATCCCGGTCCATGATCCCAGGACCCCAAAGCGCACCCGCCGAGTAGTGCCTCGACCGGGCCGAGTCATCCATCGAGCGGGCGATCTCGCTTCGTCATCGTTCGGCGAGGTACTGCTCCTGTTCGCTCCTGGTGGTCGCGGCGGTTCGCGCGAGCTGCGCCCACCCCACCCACCGCGCGGCGCCGTGCAGCGGTTCGCGGTAGCCGTCGCTGGTTCGCACGATCCGGGCACCGGGTTTGGCAAGCCAGCGAGCGATGACGCCGATTTCCTCCGGTGGCGCTCCGCGCAGGGGTGGGATGTGGTCGTCGGCCTCGCCCAGTGGAGGCTGGGTCCCACTCCCCGACGACGCGATGCCCAGGTCGGGAACAACTGTTTCGGCGGCGGCGACGATCTGATCGACAACGGCCATCGGTGGAGTGCCGCGGGCAGCGGTGCCCGCGGCGGCGAGCCGGCCGTAGCGGATGACGGAGAATTCCCAGCCGCCCGCGCCGTCGGGCAGCGCGATGATGAGTTCCGCGAGGCGAGCCAGGGCCGCGAGACGCTGGGTGCGGTGCAGTTTTGTGACAACGGTGGCGGTGCGGTCGCGCAGGCGCGCAGCTGCCTCGAAATGCTCTGCGGTGGAATGGGATTCGATGCGTTCGATCATCGCGCGGAGCAGGGTGTCGGCGCGGCCGGTGAACAGGTCACGCACCGCTTCGACGGCCGGAGCGTAGCTCGTCGCGTCGTGGTCACCGTCGTGGCGGGCGGCGGGGCAGCCGCCGACGACCGCGGGTGGGCAGGTGTGTTTCGCCGTGCGGGTGAGGCGGGTGGCGCAGGTTCGCATCCCGGCGAATTCGGCGATCGTCGACGCCACGTCGACCGCATCGATCCGAGAATTGAACGGCCCCAACGCTGTTCGGGTCGGGGTGCGCACGGCTACCAGCCGTGGGAAGGCCTCGTCGCTGAGGGTGAGCCACCACCCGCGCCGGGGAAACTTCGAGCGGCGGTTGTACGGCGGGGCGTGCGCGGCGAGCAATCGGAGCTCGCGCACCCCCGCTTCGAGGCCGTGCGCGCACACCACATGGTCGACCCGAATCGCCAGTGCCACCATCTCTTTCATGCGGCCACGGGTCTCCGAACCGGTGAAGTAATTGCGCACGCGACGGCGCAGATTCACCGCCGTCCCTATATAGAGGACTTCCTCCGACGGTCCGCGGAAGAGATAGACGCCGGGTGCGGCGGGCAGGTCGGTCGCGAAAGTGCGCTTGGCGCGCTGGGTTCCGGTGACGCCGGGCAGATAGTCGAGCAGTTCGGACAGGCTGTGCACACCCTGATTGCCGACCCGCCCGATCAGCGCGTGCAGCACGTCGACGGTGGCGCGGGCGTCGTCGAGCGCGCGGTGCGTCGGTGTGGTCGACGCACCGAGGATCTGCGCCAGTACCCCGAGCCGCGCCGACGGGGCTTCGTCGCGCGTGAGCACCCGCCGCGCCAGCTTCACGGTGCACAGCACCTGCGGATTGGGCCACGCGATGTCCTGACGCGCCGCGGCCGCTTTGAGAAACGCGGTGTCGAATCGCGCGTTGTGCGCCACCAGCACCGCCCCCGCCGCGAACTCGAAGAACCCCGGCAACACCCCCTCGATCCGCGGCGCGTCGTACACCATTGCCGTGGTGATCCCGGTGATCTGCACGATGGCGGGCGGAATCGCGTACCCCGGATTCACCAGTGTCGCGAACTCCCCCAGCACCTCTCCCCCGCGCACCTTCACCGCCCCGATCTCGGTGATCGCGTCCCGATCAGCGCTGGTCCCGGTCGTTTCGAGGTCCACGACAACGAAAGTGGTGGCATACAGCGGGGTATCGAGCTCATCGAAGGCCAGCTGCCGAGCGGCAGCCGGGAGCGGAACGGGATCGGGCACGGCGAGCAGCGTAGGACGAGGGTCCGACAACCTCGCCGCGTCGAACGAATCGGCAGTGGCCGGTCCTCCCGAGGTTCAGGCGCGGCCGCGTCCCACGGCCTTCGGGTCGCCGGCGAGGTGCGCGGTCCCGGCTCAACCGCCCTGCGGCGCGTTCGGGAGGGACGGACGCGGTGTCGGCCAGGGTTTTCCGGTCGGCCAACGGTCCGACGGGAACTTCGGCAGACTCGGCAACGGCTGAAGGTAGCTCGGCGGCAACCGGTAACAGGACCGCGGGTAGGTCGTTGTCCGCGAGGCCGATCCAGTCGACGGCGAGTCGGAGCCACCGGCCACAGCCAGCACGCCGTGCCACACGAGCGTCACGAGCACCAGCGCCGCCCAGACCATATGTTTGCGCTGGACGCCGCCACCATTGTTCCTCGCGCGATACGGCCGCGGCGCGGTGGCAGACGCCGGGACCGGTGTCGGGCTCTCGTTCGCTCATCGGCGTCTCAGCGCCGCTTCATCCGTCTGAGGTAGGTCGCGAGTTCGTCATAGCTGCCATCGCCGTTGGCGAATTCGACGACGTTGCGGGCGGATTCGAACCAGGCCCCGGTGCTCGGCCGGATCTGGGTCAGCGCCGCCTGCACGTCGGCCATGCCGATCGGGCGGACCTCGCCCGATCGCATCGAGTCGGCCATGGCCAGTTGGGTGGCCGAGGTGCAGACGTGGGCGAGGTCGGCGCCGGAGAGGCCGTCGGTGCGGGCCGCGAGGGCATCGAGGTCGATGCCTGCCACGGGCCGGTCACGCAGGTGGTAGTGCAGGATCGAGGTGCGGGCGGCGAGATCGGGCAGGCCGACGAAGATCATCCGGTCGAATCGGCCCGGCCTGCGCAGCGCGACGTCGACATCCCACGGATGGTTGGTCGCGCCGAGCACGAACACCCCCTCATTACTGTGGGTGGCCGAATCCATCTCGGTGAGCAACTGGTTCACGACCGTGCGCATGGTCGTCGAGGCCTGCATCTGGCTGCGTTTGTGGCCGAGCGCGTCGACCTCGTCGAGGAACAGCACGCAGGGAGCATTACGCCGGGCCATTTCGAAGATGCTGTGCACATTGCGTTCGCTGGCGCCGGTGTAGATGTCGAGGATGTCGGTGATCTCGATCGGGTAGAAGTTGGCGCCGAGTTCACCCGCTACCGCCGAGGCGATGAACGTCTTGCCGCACCCGGGCGGCCCGTAGAGGAGCAGGCCGCCGCGCGCCGAGGTGCCGAACGCCTTGGCCAGCTCGGGATTGCGCAGTGGACCCAGCAGGGTCAGATCCAGTTGCTGTTTCACCTCGACCATTCCGCCGACGTCGGCCAGGCGCAGGGTCGGGCGTTCGACGGTGGCGGCGTCGTCGTCGGTGACGAACTCGGTGGGGACGCCGTGCACGAATGCCGGTTCGATGATGTCGCCGACCTCGTCCTCGGCGGCGGCCCAGTCGAAGTCCGGCTGAGCGACGGAGGATGCGGCGGCCGAGCCGGACGCGGGGGTGGCGCTCGCGGCGACCGAGGTGGTGGCCGGTGCTGGAGAACCACCGGACAACGCTGTCGTGCAGCGCATCATCAGGGCCAGGACCTGGGCGTTCCCCGGTTCGTGGCCGAGCGCTGTCCCACAGTGGGCCAGCGCGTCGGCGTAACGCTCCCGTTCGATCAGCAGCTCGATGACGCACACGCGCAGCGCGAGCACCCCCGGACTGCGCTCCAGCATCGTCAGCATGTCGGTCAAAACCTGGTCGTCGGCCACCCGCGCCCCCTTCGAACTGCGAACATTCGGCCGTACCCTAACGGCCACAACGGCTTTCCCGCCAAGCGGCGAGCATGCGAATACCACGAAACAGCCCGTCCCGCGACCCGGCACAACGTGGACCCGTGAACTCCGAAGCCGACAATTCGGCGCGAGACTTTCGTTCTGATGCGAACAAAATGACCGAGAGCAAACACAATAGTGACCGGGCTCACATATTTATCGAATTCACATGAATTCATCAGATTTCAATGGGTAAGTGGCCTTACCAATCTGCGCGCGCCGCAGCTTACGGCGCGCCGCCCGCGAGGCGAACCTCGCGGCGCACCGGCGATGATCACCATGAGCACGCACCACCTGCGGATTTGCCGTTTCGAGAGGCGAAAACCACCGCGTGAGCCCTATTGGCGACGCGCCGGTAGCACTCGAAATCGCGATCGGCGCGACCTGGCGTTATCGTTTCGTGATCGGGTGTGACCCAGCTCGCACACTTTCCCCGGTGATATCGCACCGAACCCCCATTGGACCGATGTCCGACTTTACAAACCCCCGTGATGTCTTCGTAACCTTTTCGAGACCTCACGGAGTCCCGCCGATCGGAAACGGTCAGCGAGACGAAGCCCGCCGCGTCAAACGGACACGGCGTCGTGGGGCAGATTGGAAGTTCCGCATCATGGCGAACAACACCGTCAAGCGTCAGGCGCAGCGTGCCGTTGCCGTCGGAGCCGTCGGCGCTGCCACCATCGGCGCGTTCCTCCTGCCGGCCGCCCCGGCATCGGCCACGCCGGTGACCGTGCCCGGCATCGGCACGTTCGAGGTTCCGAACGAGATTCCGCTGCCCCAGGGTGTGCCCGGTATCGAGATCCCGGCCGCACCGCAGGTCTTCACCGCACCGCGCGCCACCGCCGCCGACATCGCCCTCGATGCCGCGCTGAGCAAGATCGGCTCGCCCTACGTCTACGGCGCCGCGGGCCCGAACGCCTTCGACTGCTCGGGTCTGGTCCAGTGGGCCTACTCCCAGGCGGGCATGGACATTCCGCGCACCAGCGACGCCCAGCTGGGCGCGGGCACCCCGGTCTCGATCGACGAGCTCCAGCCCGGCGACATGGTGTCGTTCTACGGCGGCGGCCACTCCGGCCTGTACGCGGGCGACGGCAACGTCGTGCACGCCTCCACCGCGGGCACCCCGGTCCAGATCGCGGCGCTGTCGTCGATGCCGTTCGCGGGTGCTCGCCGCTTCTGATCTGCCGGGCACGGTGCGTCGTTCGCGGGGAAGGGCGCACCGAAGCCGCAGTGATCGTCTGGGTATATGCGCCGTCCACTGGGTTGGACGGCGCACGTACCTTTTACTGGACACGCATGCGTGCGGTTCCGTAACCTGATCGAGACCTTCTCGGCTGACGAGGAGATCGCGCTCAGGTATTGCGCTGTATCGGCGGACAACGAGAGAACGGGGCACGGGCCACTGTGACTGCACACCACCGGAATTCGCACGCTACGCGTGGTTTCGCCGGAACCCTGTCCGCCGCGATCCTGGTGTGCGCGATCTACACCGCCGGCCCCTCCGGCGCCGACCCCGTCGCCCTGCCGACCACCGCGACCGACGCGATCTCCCGGATGGTCGACCTCTCGCGCCAGTCCGAACAGCTCAACCAACAAGCGCTCACCGCGCAGATCGATCTCGACGCCAAGCTCGCGCTGCAACGCGACGCCGACGACAAGGTCGCCGCTACCTCCGCGGTCGTCGAGGCCGCCCGCGCCGAAGTGCGCAAGTTCCAGCCGATGATCGACCGCACCGCCGTGGCCGCCTATACCGGAGTGCGCACCAACAGCATGTTCGCCGTGTTGTCGAGCGGTTCACCACAGCAGTTGCTGGACAAGATGTCGACGCTGGACGTGCTGGCTCAGCAGACCACCGAGACGGTCCGCCAGTTCAAACAGGCCGCCGACGCCGCCACCGCGGCCGACACCGTCGCCCGCACCGCCGCCGAGGCCGCGCATGCCGCGACCACCGCCGCCGACGCGGTGCGCGCCGATGTCGAACGCAAACGCCAGGATCTCGCCGCGTCGACCACCTCCGTGGTCGAGGCGTGGAGCCAGCTCTCGGCCCGGGACAAGTCGACCCTGGCCGGTTCGCCGTTCCCGCCCGGCTTCGACCGTGACTCGTTGCTGGCGGGCCTGGTTCCCGGCAGCGGCACCAGCGCGCTGGCCGCCGCGCTCACCCGCGTCGGCGATCCGTATGTCTGGGGCGCCACCGGGCCCGACCAGTTCGACTGCTCCGGCCTCGTGCAGTGGGCGTTCAAGCAGGTCGGCAAGAACGTGCCGCGTACCAGTTCCCAGCAGGCGGGCTACGGCACGCCGGTGTCCAAGGATGAACTGCTGCCCGGCGACGTGATCCTGTTCTATCCCGACATCACCCACGTCGGCATCTACGCGGGCAACGGAATGATGGTGCACGCCTCCACTTTCGGTGTGCCGGTCGCTGTCGCGCCGATCAACACCACCCCGTATCACTCGGCCCGGCGATACTGAGCCGGACCGGTGACCGATCCGTTCCCCCGTGCGGGCCTACGTTCGTGGTTCTCGTCGAACGGCCGCCTCGAATTCTGCATCACGCTCGCCTCGGTCACGCTGCTGACCGGAGCGTGCGTCGCACTGATCCTGCTGCCGCGCAACGCGGGCTCGTTACAGCTGGCCACCGACGAGGCCGAGGTGCTCGACACCTCCGAGGGCCTCGACAATCCGCGTCTGAGCCCGGTGCGCCGCGAGCTACAGCCCTACGGCCCGATCCTGGTCCGTGAAGTCGCCGACGGTGCCGCCTCCCCGGCACTGCTGGTGGCGCATCCCAGCCATCGCGCCGACCTCGATGTCCTCGAACATCAACTGGGCCGAGCCATTTCGGATGTGAGCGCGGTGTGGGGCACCGACTGGAATCGCGCGCCCGTCGTGGTCGTGGCGAGCACGCCCGCCGAATTCACCGCGCTCACCAGGTCCGCGGGCGCCACCGGCACCGACGTAGCCGCCGTGTCGCTCACCGGGTCCTACGCTCCGGGCACCCAGCCCACCGACCAGCGCATCGTGTTCAACCCCGACGCGCGTCGGCGCGTCGGCACCGAGGGTCTGGCCACGCTGCTGCGTCACGAACTCACCCACCTCGCCACCAGAGCCGACACCACCGACGGCGCACCGTTGTGGATGCTGGAAGGCTTCGCCGAGTACGTCGCCCAGCGCGATCAGAAAACCACCTTCTCCCAGATCGCGCCCACGCTGACCACTCGGTTGCGTGCGGGCACCGTGCCCACCGAACTCGTCGCCGACGCCGACTTCACCGGTGTCGACGCGGCCTACTCCTACGAAAGCGCGTGGAGCACCTGCGCGTTCCTCGCCGACCGCTACGGCACCACCGCCCTCATCACGTTGTACAAGCGGCTGGCCACCGGCCCGCAGTCCCCCACGGCGCAGGACGCCGCGTTCACCGCCGTGCTCGGGGCCTCGCGCACCGAGGTGCTCGACGGGTGGCGGGCCTGGCTGCGCGGTCGCGCTGCATGACGATCGCGGCTACGCCTGACCACGTCCGCCCACCTGTCAGCCGACCGATTAGGTTGTTCTCTTATGGCCCGAACTCTGCTGGTTACCAACGATTTCCCGCCTCGGCCGGGCGGAATCCAGTCGTATCTGCAGGCACTGTCGAATCAGCTGCCGCCCGAGGACCTGGTGGTGTACGCACCGCGCTGGCGCGGTGACAGCCACGAGAAGTTCGACGCCGCACAGAAGTTCCAGGTGGTGCGCCATCCGACCACGCTGATGCTGCCGACCCCCTCGGTCATCAAGCGGGCGAGCGCGCTGCTGCGCGAACACCGTTGCGACACAGTGTGGTTCGGTGCGGCCGCACCCCTGGCGGTGATGGCGCCGATACTGCGACGCGCGGGCGCCGAGCGCATCCTGGCCAGCACCCACGGTCACGAAGTGGGCTGGTCGATGCTGCCGGGATCGCGCCAGGTGCTGCGTTCGATCGGCGAGCACACCGATGTGGTGACCTATGTCAGCAAGTACACCCGTGGCCGCTTCGCCTCGGCCTTCGGTCCGCGCGCGGCGCTGGAGCACCTGCCGCCGGGCGTCGACCCCACCGAGTTCCGGCCCGACCCGGCGGCCAGGGAAGAGCTGCGCGCCCGCTACGGACTCGGCGAGCGCCCGACCGTGCTCTGCCTGTCGAGGCTGGTCCCGCGCAAGGGCCAGGACATGCTGATCGTGGCGATGAGCGAGATCCGCGAGCGCGTCGACGGCGCGGTGCTGGTGATCGCGGGCGGTGGACCCTACGAGACGCGGCTGCGCGCGCTGGCCGAGGCCCTCGGCGTGCAGGACAGTGTGGTGTTCACCGGGCGGGTGCCCTCGGGCGAGCTGGCCGCCCATCACACGATCGCCGACGTGTTCGCGATGCCGTGCCGCACGCGCGGGGCGGGCCTCGACGTCGAAGGTCTGGGGATCGTGTTCCTCGAGGCGTCGGCCTCCGGGGTCCCGGTCGTGGCCGGCGATTCCGGTGGCGCCCCCGAGACCGTGCGCGAGGGCGAGACCGGCATCGTGGTGCACGGCCGGTCGGTCTCGCAGATCAGCGATGCCATCGTCGAGCTGCTCACCGACCGGGACAAGGCCGCCCAGATGGGCGCCGCGGGCCGGGCCTGGGTGGAGCAGAACTGGCATTGGGACCGGCAGGGCGCCCGCTTGCGGGAACTGCTGCGGTGACACCCTGCCCGGACCCGGTGTGGCGTCCACTACGCTCAGCCGGGTGAGCAGTATCCAGGTCGCTGATCAGACCTTCCTCGCCGCACCGGGCGCCGCGATCGCCGAGGTGCTGAGCGCCGCGAACAACTGGCGCCGCTGGTGGCCCGATCTGCGCCTCGACGTGCGCGAGGATCGCGGCGACAAAGGCATCCGCTGGACGGTGGCGGGCGCGTTGACCGGCACCATGGAGGTATGGCTCGAGGCAGTCCCGGAGGGGGCGATCCTGCACTACTTCCTGCACGCCGAACCCGCGGCCGAACCGAAGTCGGCGCGCGTGCTGGCCGCGGCCAATCGGTCCCGCCGGGTCGCGGGCCGCGCCATGGCGTTCGAACTCAAGGCACGGCTCGAAGCCGGTCGACCCGCGGGCGTCGCACCCGCGGTCGCCGCCCCCTGACGCACGTTCTCGGCGCGCCTTCGCCGATGGACCGACCGGCACGGGTGCGACAAAGGAGAACCGCGGCACCAGCCGCCATAAACAGAGAAGAGGGCTTGGGCGCCATGGCTGACCGGACTCAGAGATCGATCCTGATCGACGCACCGTCGCAGCAGGTGATGGCCGTCATCGCGGATCTGGAGTCCTATCCGGAGTGGGTGGCTGCCGCGAAGTCGGTGGAGGTCATCGAGCGGGACGCGCAGGACCGCGCGGCCACCGCCCGGTTCGTGCTCGACGCGGGCGTCGTCAAGGACACCTACGTGCTGTCCTACACCTGGCGGGCCGACGGCAAAGCCGTGTCATGGCGTCTGCTCAGCGGTGACCTGCAGAAAGCCCAGGACGGCAGCTACGAACTGCTCGACCGGCCCGGCGGCGGCACCGAGGTGGTCTACGAACTCACCGTCGATCTGAACATCCCGATGATCGGCATGTTCAAACGCAAAGCCGAGAAGGTCATCACCGACACCGCGCTCAACGAGCTGAAGAAGCGGGTCGAAGGCTGAGCGCCCCGGGCGGTACCCGCGTCGAACTGTTCGTCGGCAAGGGTGGTGTCGGGAAGACGACGCTGGCCTGCGCGACGAGCATGGCCTATGCCCGCTCGGGTCAGCGCGTGCTGATCGCCTCGCTGGATCAGGCCCATTCGCTCGGTGACGCGCTCGGTTTCCGTTTCCCGCACGATCCGGGCACCGTCGCCGGAGTGGCCAGGGTGGCGCCTGGTATCGAAGTGATCGAGATCGACTCCCTCGCCCTGCTCGAAGACCGTTTCCGCGATGTGGTGGCCATGCTGGCCACGGGCGGCGGCCACGATCACGGCTTCGACCTGGCGGCGCTCGACCCAGCCGAGCTCACCGGACTACCCGGTGTGCAGGAACTGTTGATGCTGGTCGAGATCGGCCAGTACGCCGAGGAGAACGACTGGGACGTCATCGTCGTCGATTGCCCGCCCTCGGCCGACATGCTGCGCATCGTCACCGCTCCCGACACGTTGCTCAACTACCTCGAACGGCTCTGGCCCAAGCACGCGCGCACCATGAGCGCGATCGGGCTCGACCTGCGCAAGGCGGTGCTCGCGGCGGCGGTCGAACGGATCGTGGTGGCGGTGACGCAGGTTCGCGACCTGCTCGCCGACCGCACTCGCACCAGCGCCCGCCTGATCACCGGCCCCGAACAGGTCGCCGTCGCCGAGGCGCGACGGGTGCGTTCGGCGGCCGCGCTGCTCGGCCTGCGGATGGACGCGGTGGTGGTGAACAAGGTGCTGGCCCCGGTGCCGCCGCCCGGCGACGACGCCCACCCGGCCGTGCACTGGTATCTCAACCGCCGCGCCGAGCAACTCGAGGTGGTGGCCCGGCTGCACGAACAACTCACCGATGTCCCGATTCTGATCGCCCAGCACGCCGGTGCCGAACCGGTGGGGGTGAATTCGCTGTCGGCGTTCTCGCATTCGGTCGACACGCCGTCCGCCTCACACGCGCAGGGCACGGAATCGGGTGAACCGGTGGTTCGATGGGAGTCCGGCTCCGGTGTCGACTCCGTGTACGCGATGCGGATGCGGCTACCGGTGGTCGATCCCGGCACCTTGCGGCTGGGCCGAGTGGAGGACGATCTGATCGTGGGAGCCGACGGGGTACGCACACGCGTACGGCTCGCGCCGGTGCTGCGACGCTGCACGGTGGCGGGCGCCGAACTCGACACCGGTCACCTCGTGGTCCGCTTCCGGCCCGATCCGCGGGTGTGGCCCGCCGATCCGAACTACACGAAGGCCACCGCAGATGAGCACTGACTCCCAGTCCGAGCGCCACGGCCACGACGGCTTCGCCGAGTTCACCGAGGAGCTGCGCCTACTCTCCGAAGTCCTGCTAGCCCGAGTCGAACCGGTGCTGCGCCGCACCGCCGCCGACGGCCGAGCCGACCTGGGCGGCTGCGCCTGGTGCCCGGTCTGCGCGGCCGCGGCCCTGGTGCGCGGCGACCACCACGACGTCGTCGCGGCCCTCGCCGAACACGGCACCTCCCTGGTGACGGTCCTGCGCGAAGCCCTCGCGGGCATCCCCGTGGAACCGGTCATGCCCCCGGAGTGGGCCGATCACGCTGCGGGCCACCCGGATTCGACCGACGGTGCCGGCGCTCGAGGACGTGCGGCACACCCCGATTCCGACCCCACTGCGGCCGGTCCTACAGGTGAGGACCCCGCATCCGGCCCACAGCAGCACACCACCGCCGCGCAAGCCGACGCCGGAAGCGGGCCGAAGTGGGGCACCTCCCGCAAGAACGCTGCCAGCGCCCCGCGCCCCCGCCGGGTCGACGAGTACTCCGCGCCACGCACCTCCCGCACCCCGCAGGCCCCCCACATCGCCCCCGAATCGGCCGATACCGCCGCGAACGCGTCGGGCACAGGCGCTTTCGCCACCACCGAGGATCGCTCGGCCACCGCTCGCGCGCCACGCTCGCACTATGTCGACATCCCGGTGACGATCCGGGGATGACCAGCCGGATCGACCCTCAACACCTGCTCACCGTCGGCATCGACGTGGGTGGCACGAACATTCGCGCCTCGGTGGTCGACGCCGAGGGCGAGGTGCTCGACACCGTGCAGGCGCCGACCCCGCATTCGGCGCGTGCGCTAGAGGACGCGATCGACCGCTCGGTGCGCGAGCTGGCCCGGCGCCATCCGATCGCGGCGGTCGGGCTCGCCGTCGCCGGTTTCATCTCCACGGATCAATCGACGGTCCTGTTCGCGCCGCACCTACCGTGGCAGAACGCCCCCGTCGCGCAACGGCTCACCGCGCGCCTCGGCCTGCCGGTGATCCTCGAACACGACGCGAACGCCGCGGGCTGGGCCGAGTACCGCTTCGGCGCGGCGGCGGGCGGGCAGACAGTGGTGCTCGTCGCGATCGGCACCGGCATCGGCGCCGCGCTGCTCATCGACGGTCGGCTCTATCGCGGCAGCCACGGCATCGCCCCCGAACTCGGCCATCTCCAGGTCGTCCCCGAGGGCCGCGCGTGCCCCTGCGGTAAACACGGCTGCTGGGAGCGCTACTGCAGTGGAACGGCACTGGCCGACACCGCGATCGAGATGCTCGCCACCGACCCCGTGCGCTCGGTGCTGGCCCGTGACGTGATCCGTGATCCCGGCTCGCTCACCGGCCGACGGGTCGCGAACGCGGCCCAGGACGGCGACCCACTCGCGGTCCGGGTGATGGCCGACTTCGCCCGCTGGCTCGGACTCGGCCTCGCTTTCGTCAGCGATCTGTTCGATCCCGACCTCGTGGTGATCGCGGGTGGCGTGAGCAGTTCGGCGCCGCTGTTCCTCGACGAGGCGCGCGAACACTACGCGAGCGCGGTCACCGGATCCGGGCATCGGCCGCTGGCCAGATTGCGTACCACCCAGCTCGGAGAGGCCGCGGGCATGATCGGCGCCGCGGAGTTGGCCAGGGTGTCGATCGACACGCCGGTGGCCGGTCGCGCGGCGAGATAAGGGTCACAGCCATGTGCGCCAGCTACCATCCTGGGTTGGTTGTGACCTGCGACCAGCGGTAAAGTCGTTGTCCGACGAGGCTCTACACAATTATCCCGGTCCCTGGGGAAAGGACGCCATGTTCTACTGGCTGCTCAAGTTCGTTCTCGTGGGACCGTTCATGCACATGTACAACCGGCCCGAGGTCGAAGGGGTCGAGAACATCCCGACCGACGGCCCGGCCATCATGGCGGGTAATCACCTCTCCTTCTCCGACTGGCTCTTCGCTCCTCTGCTGAGCCCGCGCCGGATCAACTACCTGGCCAAGGCCGAGTACTTCACCACCCCCGGTTTCAAGGGCCGCCTGCAGAAGTTCTTCTTCAGCGGCACCGGCCAGTACCCGATCGACCGCAGCGGCGCCTCGGCCGCCGAGGACGCGCTCAGCGCGGCCACCAAGCTCCTCGACGAGGGCCGTCTCGTCGGCCTGTACCCCGAGGGCACCCGCTCCCCCGACGGCCGCCTGTACAAGGGCAAGACCGGCATGGCGCGACTCGCGCTCGAGACCGGCGTCCCGGTGATCCCGGTCGCGGTGATCGGCACCGACAAGGTGAGCCCGCCCGGACCGTTCAAGTGGCGTCGTCAGAAGGTCACCCTGAAGTTCGGTGCGCCCCTGGATTTCTCGCGCTACGAGGGGATGAGCGGCAACCGCTTCGTCGAGCGCGCCGTCACCGACGAGGTGATGTACGAACTGATGCGCCTCACCGGCCAGGAATACGTCGACGTCTACGCGCACAGCCTCAAGAAGGGCGTCGCCCCGACCGACAATCAGCTCGACGCCACCCGGATCCCCGAAACCAAGGCGAGCTGAGCCGAAACCTGTTCCGCCGCCTGGACACCATCGCACTGTTCACGCGCTGATCGACTGGACGTCTACGCATCCACGGTCGTTGCCCGGACGCTCGCGCGCCCGATTGGTACCCTGTGCCAGGCACGGGCCGATGGGCGGGCGGGCCACCAGAGGTGGCGGGCGTCGGCGGACAGCGAGGTAGGCATGGCCGGAGGCGAATCCGACGAGGGTCGCGTCATGGCGTTCACCCGCCGTACGACACCTCGCGACGGTAATCCACCCACCGGCCGAGTAGTACGCAGCGCCCGTCTGGCCGCGGTACCGGTCGCCTACGCGGGTCGGCGCATCGCAGGCTTCGGCAAGCGCGCCGCGGGCCGCGACCCCGCCGACGTAGACCGCGACATCCGCGTGCGCACCGCCGAACACCTCTTCCAAGTGCTCGGCGAACTCAAGGGCTGCGTCGCGAAACTGGGCCAACTCCTCGGCCTGCTCGAACTCGGGCTGGCTCCCGATCTGGCCGAGCCGTACCGTCAAGCCCTCGCTCGCCTGCACGATTCGGCACCCGCCATGCTGCCCGGCGCGGTCCACGCGGAACTCGCCGCCCATCTGGGCCCGCACTGGCGCTCACTGTTCCTCGAATTCGAGGACCGCGCCGCCGCCGCCGCCTCGGTCGGCCAGGTCCACCGCGCCCGCTGGCACGACGGCACCCAGGTGGCGGTCAAGGTGATGTATCCCGGTTCCCGCCGCGCGGTACTGGCCGATCTCCAAGCTCTGCGTCGCGCGACCCCGCTGTTCACCGCGCTGCTGCCCGGCGCCGATACCCGCCCGGTGGTGGAGGCGCTGTGCGACGAGATCCGCGACGAACTCGACTACGCCCGTGAGGCCGTGAACCAGCGCGCCTTCGCCACCGCTTTCGCCGACGACCCCGACGTGGTGGTGAGCCGGGTGATCGCCCAGCGCGGCGACGTCCTGGTCACCGAATGGCTCGACGGCGTTCCCCTGTCCCGGTTGATCGTTCGCGGCAACGCCGACGAACTCGATCGCCTCGGTGTGCTGATCATGCGCTTTTTGTTCTCCGCCCCCGCCCGCGCCGCCCTGGTCTACGGCGACCCCCACCCCGGCAACTTCCTTCGCATGCCCGACGGCCGCCTCGGTGTCGTCGACTTCGGCGCCTGCACCCCCTGGCCCGCCACCTTCCTCGACGTGGCGAGCGACATCGGCGCCGCCGTCATCGCCGACTCCCCCGCCGACCTCGAGGCAGCCATGCGCCGCCACGGCTTCGTGGCCCCCGACCGCGAGCTCGACATCGCCACCGTCGCCGCACGCTTGCAACCGGTCCGAGAAGCCCTCCTCGCCCCCACCTACCCCCTCTCGGCCGACTGGCTCCGCGAACAAGTCCGCCTGGCCACCGACCTGCGCCTGTCCAACGTCCTACGCCAACTGACGATGCCCCCAGGCCACACTCCCATCCTCCGCTCCTTCCTCGGCGGCGTAGCGGTCCTGTGCCAACTCCACACCGCCGTCCCCCTCCGCGCCGAATGCACCCGCTGGTACCCCGAAACCGCCGCCGCCGCAGGGCTCTAGACGCGTCAGCCGAGTTCGGCCTGTCGTACGGCATCGTTCATGTTCCGTTGCCTTGCTAACGACCGGGTGTTACGACCGGTGGCGCACCGTGAGGCTCATGGCTGTCTCGGATTTCGCGATGTCTCGACGCACGTTGCTGCGTGCAACCGCACTCGGTGTGGTGACTGCTCCTGCCCTGGTGGCCTGCGGTGACGACGGGCCCGCGCTGGTGCGGGCCAGGCCCGCGCTCACGCACGGGATCGCCGTCGGTGATCCGCGCAGCGATGGTGCGCTGATCTGGGCTCGGTCGGATCGGCCTGCCACGCTGGTGGTGGAGACCTCGGCGACCGAGAAGTTCAGCGACGTCAAGCGATTCACCGGGCCGCTGCTCACCCCGGCCACCGACGGCACCGGGCGCGTGCGGGTGAACGGTCTGCCCGCGGGACAACTCGTGCACTACCGGGTGCGCCTCGACGGGGAGGACGGTTCGAGCTCGGAGACTCTCACCGGTGTCTTCCGCACGGCACCGACCGCGCCCTCCGACATCTCGCTGCTGTGGTCCGGTGACGTCGCGGGCCAGGGTTTCGGCATCAACCCCGACCTCGGCGGCATGAAGGTGTTCTCCACCATGGCCGCCCGCGACCCGCACCTGTTCCTGCACTCCGGCGACTGCATCTACGCCGACAACGCGCTCAAAGAGTCCGTGACGCTGCCCGACGGCCGGGTCTGGAAGAACATCACCGCCGAGGCGAAGAACGCTCCCGCGGAAACCCTCGACCAGTTCCGCGGCAACTACGCCTACAACCTCACCGACGACAACTATCGCCGGTTCAACGCCGCCGTCGCCCAGATCGTCCAGTGGGACGACCACGAGACGACCAACAACTGGTCGCCCGGTGGGACGGTCGCCGCCGACAAGGGCTACACCGAGCGCAGCATGGACACCCTCGCGACGCGTTCCTGGCAGGCCTTCCACGAGTGGATGCCCCTGGAGCCGAAGGAAGCCGTCGACGGCCGTCTCTACCGCAAGATCTCCTACGGCCCGCTGCTCGACGTGTTCGTCCTGGACATGCG
Organism: Nocardia salmonicida; assembly: GCF_036142455.1. NCBI lineage: Bacteria > Bacillati > Actinomycetota > Actinomycetes > Mycobacteriales > Nocardiaceae > Nocardia > Nocardia salmonicida. The sequence continues at coordinate 756,495 of NZ_CP108014.1, read as the reverse complement.
CGCCTACAAGGACGCCAACACGGCCAATACCGCGCCCCATGGCCAGATCCTCGGCGCCGCCCAGATCGAGTGGCTCACCGAGGGTCTGAAGGACTCCGAGGCCACCTGGAAGATCGTGGCCGCCGATCTGCCGCTCGGCGTCGTCGTCCCCGACGGCAAGACCGCCTTCGAAGGCCCCGCCAATGCCGCCCCCGGCACACCCTCCGGCCGCGAAACCGAGATCGCCCAGGTGCTCTCGGCGATCAAGGCGAACAGGGTCGCCGACGTCGTCTGGCTCACCGCCGACGTCCACTACACCGCCGCGCACCACTACTCCCCCACCCGCGCCGCCTTCACTGATTTCGACGAGTTCTGGGAGTTCGTCTCGGGCCCGCTCAACGCCGGCGCGTTCGGCCCCAACCCCCTCGACCCCACCTTCGGACCCGAAGCGGTCTACGTCCACGCGCCGCCCACACCCAACGCCTCCCCGCTGGACCCGGAGTACCAGCACTTCGGTGAGGTGAAAATCGACGGACGCACCGGAGAAATGACCGTCAACTTGTGCGACGCGACCGGAAAAGTCCTGTTCACCAAGCAACTCGCGCCCACGCGGAAATAGGTGCGAAGTACCCTGCGCAAGAACCGCCCACCTGTGGTTAGCTATGCGGTCATGGGCACGCCGCATACCGTCATCTCCGAAGAATATCTCCCCACCGATACGGCGGATGTCGTTCGCACTGTGCGTGATTCACGCGGCCGGTCGGAACGGTTGACGGTGCGCGGCGGTGAACAGACCGAAGAGTCCTACGGTCTGGCCGATCAGCGCGGCGTGCTCTCGCTGCGCAAGATGAACTCGGTGCTCGACATCAACCTGGGCAGGCGCACCGTGCGGGTGCAGGCGGGCGCGAAGCTGTCCGAGATCGACCGCCGCCTCGGCGCGCACAGTCTCGGTCTGCCGGTGGTCGGCGATCATCGCGACATCACCGCGGGCGGCTTCGCCTCCGTCGGCGGGGTGAGCACCGCCTCGCACCGCTACGGCATGTTCATCGACCAGATCGTCGACCTCGAGTACGTCGACCCCGACGGCCGGATCGGCACCTGCGGGCGCGGCCACCACACCGAGCGTTTCCACCGCATTCTCGGCGCGGGCGGTCGTGCGGGCATCATCACCGCCCTCACCCTCGATGTGGTCGAGGTCGACAAAGACCACACCATGCTCACCACCGACGCCGACCGGTTCCTCGACTTCGACTCCTTCGTCGAGCACGCCACCAACGAGATCACCAATCCCGGCAGCGCGGCGCTCCAGGTCGGCCGCTGGGTCGATACCGCCCCGCTGAAGGTGGCGCGCCCCGTCGGCGCGGGCCAGGTGACCCTCGGCGCCGTGCGCTTCGGTCAGTGGTCGAGTCTGTACCCCACCGCCCCCACCCGTGGTCTGCGGGCCCGGCGTGAGGTCGGCACCCGTACCCGGAAGTCGTTGGGCGCCATCGCGTCCGCGGCGGGCGGGCGCGCGGGCATGCCGGTCCGCAACGCCGCGGCGGGCGCGCTGATGTTCGCGCCGAAGGTGCTCACGATGCGCGACGCCGAGTACCTGGCCGATACCGTCATCAACTCCTCCGAGCGCGGCCCCGCCTACCGCGTGGGCGTGTTCGCTCCCCTGGCCAACTACGGTTCGGTCTTCTACGGCCTGCACGACCTGTTCTCGGCCCACCGTGAACGCTCGGGCTGCTTCACCGTCATCTCCGCGATGACCTACGGCGTGCGCTCGGAGTACCTGCGCGCCGAAGCCGCCGCCCGCGGCCTCACCCCCGCCGATTACGGCCTGATCACCTTCACCTGCCGCCTGCGCCCCTCAGCCCTGCCGTCGGAGCAGCTGCGCGAGATCGTCTCCGGTATCGACGACATCTGCCGCTCGGAACAGGCCCTGCGCTATAGCGTGTAGCTGACAAACTAAGAAGGCCCTCACCTGAAACGGTGGGGGCCTTCTTAGTTCGCACAACGCAACCCCGTGGGGCCGACCTCGGGGAGGCATCGCGAGCGCAGCGAGCGTCGCGGCCGCCCCGAGGAAAAACGACCCGAGACAATGCACCGCAGGTGCGAGTCTCGGGTCGTTTTTCGTCGGGGCAATCAGGGCCGCGACTCGAGCGCGCCAGCGCTCCGATAATTCAGTGCTTCTCGGCACCCAGGTAGTACTCGAACACCAGGCCCGCTGCGGCGGTGAGCACGAGCACCACGCCGAGACCGATCAGCCAGAACTGGAAGAACGCCAGGCCAAGGGCGGTGACCGAACCAGCGCCGGCCAGCAGGATGGGCCAGAAGCTACCGGGCGAGAAGAAGCCCAGGTCACCGGCGCCGTCCACGATCTCGGCCTCTTCGTAGTCCTCGGGCCGCAGGTCGATGCGGCGCGCGACGAACCGGAAGTAGGTGCCGATGATCAGCGACAGGCCCGCGGTCAGCACGATCGCGGTGGTGCCCGCCCACTCGATGCCGGTGCGCGACTGCGCGGTGAAGAACCCGTAGACGATGCCCACCAGGATGAAGAAGGCCGTGAGCAGTTCGAAGATCCGCGCTTCGATCCTCATATCAGAATCCTCACTTGCTCTCGTTCACCGAAGCGCTCTTGGCATCGCGCTTGGTGTTGAAGGGGTACGTGGAGGTGGCCACCGGCGACTCGCCGATCGATGCCAGCGCCTCACCATTGGTCTTGCCCTCGATGCGCGCCTGCATGTACTTGGCGTACTTCTCCGGCGAGACCGCGCGGACCTCGAAGTTCATCATCGAGTGGTAGGTGCCGCACATCTCGGCGCAGCGGCCGACGAACGCGCCTTCCTTCTCGATCTCGGAGATCTGGAAGACGTTGTCGGACTGGTTTTCCTTCGGGTTCGGCATCACGTCGCGCTTGAACAGGAACTCCGGCACCCAGAAGGCGTGGATCACGTCCGCGGCGGCGAGCTGGAACTCGATGCGCTTACCGGTCGGCAGCACCAGCACCGGAATCTCTTCGCTGGAGCCGAAGGTCTCGACCTTGTCGTAGTGCAGGTACGAGAGGATGTCGTTGGCCGGCTTGCCGTGCACCGGACCCGGCTGCGGGTGACCCTTGTCGTTCTTCAGCTCTCGGTACTCGGCGAGCTGCTCTTCGTTCAGCAGCTCTTTCTCGGTGTCGATGCCGTTCCAGGTGAGACCGCCGACATTGTTGATGTTGCGGTAGCCGAACTTCCAATTCCACTGGAAGGCGGTCACGTCGACGGTGACATCCGGGTTGTCGGTCTTCTCGTGCACGTAGTTCTGCACGACCACGGTGAAGTAGAACAGCACCGCGATGATCACGAACGGGATCGCCGTGTAGGTCAGCTCGAGCGACACGTTGTACCCGGTCTGACGCGGGAACTCCGGGGAGTTCTTGCGCTTGCGGTGGAAGATGATCGTCCAGAAGGTCAGACCCCAGACCAGCACGCCCATGGCGAGCGCGGCCAGCACCGACCAGGTCCACAGCTCGCGCATCCGGGTGGCCTGCGGGGTGATACCCGATGGCCAGCCGAACCGGAGCCAAACATTGTCGATCGAGCAGCCCGAGACGAGCATCGCGGTGATCCCCAAGGACACCGCCAGCCCGGCCCGCCGAAGGATCCGGCCCTGCCGACCCTTAACGGGTCGTGCCCCGATCTCTTCGCTCGCCTTGTGCGCCACGCTCACGCCTTCCTGGTCGCCACACATTCCGACACATTGCGTCTTCCGGGCGGCGATTCGCCCGTCCGACACCTCTTCAAAGCAGTTTCAGGCCGTCCCGAAGTATTGCCGCTGTGACGCCTGCACACCTGAGAAGGACCTGAGTACTACGCAGCGTAGACCAAAGCGGGCACTGTCTTGTCGCGGGGTCACTTTCGACACTCCGCCGTGACCGCCGGGATCGTCGCGACCTGCGGTTTGGCTCCCGTCCGGTTGCCGCGCACCCCGAGCGAGCGGGCGAGCGCGGCGTGTCGGGCAGGTGTGCGGCATACTCGGACACAGCGTTTCGGCCCGTTTGTGGCCACCCCATCATCGAACGAGAGAAGGTTGGGCGACACCGTGTGCGGACTGCTCGGATTCCTGACAGCTGACACCGCGACGACCGCGGTGGTCGATCAGGTGTACGACGCGCTGCACTGCCAGCGGCATCGTGGCCCGGACGAGAAGGGCACCTGGCACGACGATCACATGATCTTCGGGTTCAACCGCCTGTCCATCATCGATATCGAGCACTCGCACCAGCCGCTGCGCTGGGGCCCCGCGGACAACCCGCAGCGCTACGCGATGACCTTCAACGGCGAGATCTACAACTACCTCGAACTGCGTGAGCAGTTGGCCGCCGAGCACGGCGCCGCATTCCCCGATGGCAAGATCTTCGCCACCGACGGTGACGGCGAGGCCATCGTGGCCGCCTTCCACTTCTGGGGTCCCGAGGCCGTGCGCAAGCTGCGCGGCATGTTCGCCTTCGCGATCTGGGACACCGAGACCTCTGAACTGTTCCTCGCGCGCGATCCGTTCGGCATCAAGCCGCTGTTCATCGCGACCGGCCCCGGCGGCACTGCCTTCGCCAGCGAGAAGAAGAGCCTGCTGGAACTGCTGAGCCCGCTCGGGGTGTCCGACGAGCTCGACCCGCGCGCGCTCGAGCACTACACGGTGCTGCAGTACGTGCCGGAGCCCGAGTCGCTGCACCGCAACATCCGCCGCCTCGAATCCGGCAACTACGCCACGGTGAAGGTCGGTCAGGAGCCGGCCACGACCCGCTACTTCCGCCCCGACTTCCGGGTCCGCCCGTTCGCCGGGGGGTCGGAGAAGGCCCGCTACGCCGAGATCGCCGCGGCGCTCGAGGACTCGGTCGCCAAGCACATGCGCGCCGACGTCACCGTCGGTTCGTTCCTGTCCGGCGGCATCGACTCCACCGCCATCGCCGCGCTGGCCATGCGGCACAACCCGAAGCTGATCACCTTCACCACCGGCTTCGAGCGCGAGGGGTACTCCGAGGTCGACGTGGCCGCCGAGAGCGCCGAGCTGATCGGCGCCCGCCACATCGTCAAGGTGGTCTCCCCCGCCGAGTTCGCCGCCGCGATTCCCGAGATCGTCTGGTACCTCGACGATCCGGTCGCCGACCCCGCCCTTGTCCCGCTGTACTTCGTGGCCAAGGAAGCGCGCAAGCACGTCAAGGTGGTGCTCTCCGGCGAGGGCGCCGACGAACTGTTCGGCGGCTACACGATCTACCGGGAACCGTTGTCGCTCAAGCCCTTCGAGTACCTGCCCGCCGGTGCGCGCAAGCTGCTCGGCAAGCTCGGTGACAAGATCCCCGACGGCAAGCGCGGCAAGTCGCTGCTGCAGCGCGGTTCGCTCAGCCTCGAAGACCGCTACTACGGCAATGCCCGCAGCTTCAACGACGCCCAGTTGCGCGCGGTCCTGCGCGACTTCCGTCCCGAGTGGACCCACCAGGACGTCACCGCCCCGATCTACGCCCAGTCCGCGGGCTGGGACCCGGTCGCGCGCATGCAGCACCTTGACCTGTTCACCTGGCTGCGCGGCGACATCCTGGTCAAGGCCGACAAGATGACCATGGCCAACTCCCTGGAACTGCGCGTGCCGTTCCTGGACAGCGAGGTCCTGCGCGTCGCCGAGGGGATCCCGTTCGACCAGAAGATCACCAAGGAAACCTCGAAGTACGCGCTGCGCCAGGCCCTGGACGGGATCGTGCCCGATCATGTCCTCAACCGCGCCAAGCTCGGCTTCCCGGTCCCCCTGCGCCACTGGCTGCGCGGCACCGAACTCTACGACTGGGCCGAAACCCAGATCGCCGAGTCCCAGACCGACCACCTGCTGAACAAGCCGGCCATCCTCCAGATGCTCCGCGACCACAAGGCGGGCCTGTCCGACCACAGCCGCCGCCTCTGGACCGTTCTGGTCTTCATGGTCTGGCACGGCATCTTCGTCGAGGACCGCATCAAGCCCGAGATCCAAGAGCCGGTCTACCCGGTCTCGCTGTAATCCACGAAAAACGCCCCCTGGATCGAAAGAGCCAGGGGGCGTTCGTGTTCCGTAGGTCAGAGCAGCGGGGCCAGTTCGTCGGCGGCGTCGCTGCCGTAGGCCTTGGTGAGGCGCTCGAGTGCGTCGTCGGTGTTGAGCGTCCACTCCTGGGTGCCGGTGGTCTCCAGGATGAGCACGGCGACGAGGGAGCCGAGCTGGGCGGCGCGTTCCAGGCTCAGGCCGGCGCGGTGGGCGGTGAGGAAGCCCGCGCGGAAACCGTCGCCGACGCCGGTCGGGTCGACCTTGGCCACCTCGGGCACCACGCCGACGCGGACCTCGGTGCCGTCGGCGTCGACCACGAGCACCCCTTCGGAGCCCAGCGTGGTGACGCGGATGCCGACCTTGGCGGTGATGTCGGCTTCGCTCAGACCGGTCTTCTGCTGCAGCAGGGCCCACTCGTACTTGTTGGTGAACAGGTAGGCGGCGCCGTCGATCAGTTCGCTCGCCTGCTCGCCGTCGAGGCGGGCCAGCTGCTGGGACGGATCGGCGGCGTAGGCGATGCCCTGCGCCTTGGCCTGGCGGGTGTGGGCCACCATCGCGTCGGGATCGTTCGCCCCGACCAGCACCAGGTCGACGTCGTGCGCGGCGGCGATCGCGGCGATGTCGATATCGCGCGCCTCACTCATCGCACCCGGATAGAACGATGCGATCTGCGCCATCGTCTCATCGGTGGTGCACACGAACCGCGCGGTGTGCGACGTCGCGGAGACATGCACCGCGGAGCAGTCGACGCCGCTGTTCTCCAGCCACTGCCGGTACTCGGCGAAATCGGCGCCGACGGCGCCGACGAGCACCGGGCGCTGCTTGAGCAGACCCATCGCGTAGGCGATGTTGCCCGCCACTCCGCCACGGCGGATCTGCAGATCGTCGACGAGGAAGCTCAGGGACACATGATCGAGTTGATCAGCGAGCAGCGCATCGGCGAACCGGCCGGGAAAGCGCATGAGGTGGTCGGTGGCGATGGATGCGGACACGGCAACAGGCACGAGGCAGGGCCCCTTCGACGCTAGAGGTAGGAAAACACAGAAGTCCGGGATCACCGGATCCCGGACTTCAACGTTAGCAAGCGCTACCGCCTGTGGTTCACCTGTTCGCTACCTCGCCACGCAACGACAATGTTCCCGGGCGTGGCACGGAAAGCACGGCTAACTCGCAGCTCCGTACGTCAGTTGAAGCTGTCGCCGCAGGCGCAGGAGCCCGTGGCTTGCGGGTTGTCGATGGTGAAACCCTGCTTCTCGATGGTGTCGACGAAGTCGATCGAGGCGCCGTCGATGTACGGGGCGCTCATGCGGTCGACGGCCAGCTTCACGCCGGAGAACTCGACGACGATGTCACCGTCGAGGATGCGATCGTCGAAGAACAGCTGGTAGCGCAGACCGGCACAGCCACCGGGCTGCACGGCGATCCGCAGGGCAAGGTCGTCGCGACCCTCCTGGTCGAGCAGCGCCTTCGCCTTGATGGCGGCAGCGTCGGTCAACGTCGCACCGTGGGTCTCGGTGGCGGTCTCGTTCTGCACAGTCATGGACACTCCTAGTTCGACTCAGCCCGTCAACGGACCTCAGGTGCACAGCGCACGACTGATTTCAACGCTGTCGCAGCAACTGCTATTCCTATTTTGCCACCCTCGGCGCAGCCAGTAGACGCCACCTGGGTGCTTGTGCCCACACTACGCCCTGTGACGGCGTGATCTGTGTCGTAGCCCGCGCGAGATGAGACCGGGCTCACCGCTGAGCGGACCGCATTTCCCGATGCTCGGCATCATCGAATAGCCTGGTGAACGTGAAATTGTTTCGTCGTGACGAGTCCAGCACCATCGACGAGTCCGTCGACCCGTCGGTGTCCGGCTCCGAACAGGCCGCCGCTACCGCTTCGACCACACCCGGTAAGGGCAGGCCGACGCCGAAAAGGCGTGAGGCCGAAGGCAAGCGGCGCGGCCCGGTCGCGCCCGCCCCGCTGACCGCCAAGGAAGCCCGCGCCCGCCGCAAGGCTGTCAAGGGCACCAAACAGGACCGCAAGGCCGCCGCCGCCGACCGCCGCGCCGCCGTGCAGGACCGCCGCGCGCGCATGCTGGCCGGCGAGGACAAGTACCTGCTGCCCCGCGATCAGGGCCCGGTCCGCGCGTACGTGCGCGACCTGGTGGACGCCCGCCGCAACCTGGTTGGGCTGTTCATGCCGATGGCGCTGGTGCTGATCCTGTCGATGTTCGTGGCCCCCGGCCTGCAGACCATCGTCACGCTCGCGATGCTGGTGATGATGGTCTTCATGATCATCGAGGGCTTCGTCCTCGGCAGGATCGTGAGCAACCGGGTGATCGAGCGCTTCCCCGACACCTCCGACACCGGCTTCAAGCTCGGCTGGTACGCCTTCGTGCGCGCCTCCCAGATCCGCAAGATGCGCGCTCCGAAGCCCCGGGTCGGCCCCGGCGACGCGGTCTGAGTTCTTTCCCGGCTCCGCAATGCCGTCTCATCCCTTTGGATGGGGCGGCATTCGTGCTTTCAGTGGTGAATGGGGCGGATGTAGTCGGCATAGCCCGCGATGGCCTTGAGCTCGGTGTCCATGCGCTGGGCGTCACGGTCGACGATTCCGGTGGATCCGGCGGTGCCGCGACCGATCAGTACGGCGAGTCCGATGATGACGGCGAGGACGATCAGAAAAGTAAGCATGGCAGTAATTTTGCGCTCGATGATTTTCAGCCGAAAGTGGCTGTTCCGTCATTGTGCGTAAAGATTCAGCCAGCTACGATGAGGCATGCTCTCGAAGGTTGCCGTGGTCCTCAGCGACCGGCTCGCCATGTTCGAATTCGGCGTGGTCTGTGAGGTTTTCGGCCTCGACCGCACCGCCGACGGCCTGCCCGGCTTCGACTTCCGGGTCTGCGGCGCCGACCCCGGCACGCCGCTGCGCTCCACCACCCCCGGCATCTCCGTCACCCCCGAGTTCGGCCTCGACCAACTAGCCGAGGCCGACCTGGTGGCCATCCCCGCCTCCCCGATCGACCAGTACGACGACCGGGTGCTCGACGCGGTGCGCGGCGCCGCCGCCGCGGGCGCGACCGTGCTCACCGTCTGCTCGGGCGCCTTCCTAGCCGGTGCGGCGGGTCTGCTCGACGGCCGCAAATGCACCACCCACTGGCGTTATGTCGACCGACTCGCCGCGATGTTCCCCGAAGCCACCGTCGATCCCGACGTCCTGTTCGTCGACGAGGGCAACCTGATCACCAGCGCGGGCACCGCCGCGGGCATCGACGCCTGCCTGCACCTGGTCCGCCGCGAGATCGGCACCGCCGCCGCCAACGGTATCGCGCGCCGTATGGTCGTCCCGCCGCAGCGCGACGGCGGTCAGCGCCAGTTCATCGAACAGCCGGTCCCCGAGTGCAGCTCCATCGGCCTGTCCACCACCCTGGCGTGGCTCACCGAGAACCTCGCCCACCCGCACACCGTCGACGAACTCGCGGCCCGCTCCAGCATGTCCACCCGCACCTTCGCCCGCCGCTTCGCCGCCGAGACCGGCACCACCCCGGTCAAGTGGCTCACCACCCAGCGTGTCCTGTTCGCCAAGCACCTGCTCGAAACCACCGACATGGCCCTGGAGCGGATCGCCGACGAGTCCGGCTTCGGCTCCGGTGCCCTCCTACGCCACCACTTCCAGCGCCAGGTCGGCCTCGCCCCCACCGAATACCGTCGCCGCTTCGGCGCGGCCGGTTGAGCCGACGTTCACTCCGACGAGGTCCGCGTCGGCGGGTTGGAGCGGTGCGGTGCGGCACTACCGCGATGCTGTGACGCCGCACAATCGGCTTGACTCGATCGGCGGAAACTGGTCGGCTAGCAGGGTGTTCGATGCTGGGTGGGGTAGTTTTCGTCGGCTGAGCAGAGCTCTCACGATTGTCGCGGCGGCCGTGGTCGTGTCATCGTCGGTCGGCATGTCCACGGCCGTCGCCGTGCCGATCGGGGCGCCGGTGATGCGGACGCCCGCGGGCGGTGTCGAGGATCTGATCGTTCCGTCGAGCATGGGTCCGATCAAGGTCCAGGTGCAGTGGGCGGCGCGCGGCGGCAGTTCCGCGCTGTATCTGCTCGACGGTCTGCGCGCCCCCGCCGACCACAGCCAGTGGACCACCGACACCGACGCACTGCGCCAGTTCGCCGGTGACGACGTCACTCTGGTGTTGCCGGTCGGCGGCAACTCCAGCTTCTACACCGATTGGTACCGGCCGAGCAGCACCAATGGTCAATCGACGACCTACAAGTGGGAAACGTTCCTCACCCGCGAACTGCCCGACTTCCTGGCCGGATACGGCGTCTCCCGCACGAACAACGGCATCGTCGGCGTCTCCATGGGCGGCAATGCCGCCATGACACTGGCCGCCCACCATCGTGACCAGTTCCGCTTCGCCGGATCGTTCTCCGGGTTCCTCAACCCGGCGGCCCCGATGTGGAACCAGGTGATGCGCGCGGCCATGTTCGATGAGGGTCGCTTCAACATCGATGACATGTGGGGCGCCGCGGGCGATCCCGCGTGGAATCGCAACGACGCCATCGTCCAGGCCGAACTGCTGCGCGGCCTACCGCTGTACGTGACCAGCGGCAACGGTGTCCCCGGCCCCCTCGACCTCCCGAGCGGCGTCGGTAACACGGTCAACGCGGCAGCGATCGAGGCCTTCGCCGTGATCACGGCGAGCACTTTCCGCGACCGCACCGCCGCCCTCGGAATCCCCGCCCGCGTCGACTTCACCAACGGCACCCACACCTGGCCGTACTGGCAGCAGTCCCTCGCTACCGCCCGCCCGATGATCCTGGACGCTCTATCCGCCTGATGTTCCTGCGACGTCAGTGGGCGGCTACGGTGCTCGGATGTCCACTCGCATCCTCGTTCTCGGCGGTGCGCGGTCCGGCAAGTCGGCCTATGCCGAGGCCCTGCTGACCGACGCGCCCGCGGTCCGCTATCTGGCTACCGCTGTTCTCGACGCCGCCGATCTCGACTTCGCCGACCGGATCGCCGTCCACCGCGATCGTCGTCCCGCGCACTGGACCACCGTCGAGAACACCGAACCCGCAACGGTTCTCGCTACCGAGACTCCCGCGACACTGCTCGACGACATCGGCACCTGGATCACTGCCCGCCTCGATACCCGCATGGCGTGGGATGCTCCGCGCGGCACCGTGGCCCCGGACTGCGACGAGCTCGTCGCGGCCGTCGCGGCGTATCGGCAGCGGCTGGTGATCGTATCTCCCGAGGTCGGGATGGGCGTCATCCCCGCGACCCGCTCGGGGCGACTGTTCCGCGACGAGATCGGCACACTCAACCAGCGTCTCGCGCAGGCCTGTGATGAGGCGTATCTCATCGTCGCCGGGCTGCCGATTCGATTGAAATGAGCCGGGTCGGTCGGCGCCGCGCACCGTGATCCGGGCAAGATGAGCGTCGAACACCATGTACCACCTCCGAAAGGCTTGCCAGTGACTCACGGATTCGACCCGGTCGCGGCCCCGGACGCGCAGGTGCGCGCGGCGGCCGAGCAGCGCCAGACGCAGCTCACCAAACCGGCCGGATCGCTGGGACGGCTCGAGGAACTCGGCAACTGGGTCGCCGCGTGCCAGGGAGTGTGCCCGCCCGCGCAGTTCGAACGCGCCAGGGTGGTGCTGTTCGCGGGCGATCACGGCGTGGCCAAGCACGGCGTTTCGGCGTACCCGAGTGAGGTCACCGCGCAGATGGTGGCCAATTTCCTGGCGGGCGGCGCGGCCGTGAACGCACTGGCCGCCGTGGCGGGCGCGACCGTGCGGGTCGTCGATATCGCCGTCGACGGCGACACCGAGCCCTCGGTGTCCCAGCACAAGGTGCGCCGCGCGAGCGGTTCGATCGACCGCGAGGACGCCCTCACCGAGGCCGAGGTCACCGCCGCGCTGGCCGCGGGCCGCGCGATCGCCGACGAGGAGATCGACACGGGCGCCGACCTGCTCATCGCCGGTGACATGGGTATCGGCAACACCACCCCCGCCACCGTTCTCATCGCCATCCTCACCGGCACCGAACCCGTCGCCGCCGTCGGCCGCGGCACCGGCGTCGACGACCAGGGCTGGATTCGCAAGGTCGCCGCGATCCGCGACGGCATGCGCCGCGCCCGCCCGGTGGCCACCGACCCCGTCGACCTGCTCCGCGTCGCCGCGGGCGCCGACTTCGCCGCCATGGCCGGTTTCCTCGCCCAAGCCGCCATCCGCCGCACCCCCGTCCTGCTCGACGGCGTCGTGGTGACCGCCGCCGCCCTGGTCGCCGAAGACCTCGCCGCGGGCGCGAAAGCCTGGTGGCTGCCTGCCCACCGCTCCACCGAACCCGCCCACGACCTGGCCTTGAAGCACCTGCGCCTGACCCCGCTGATCGACCTGGAGATGCGCCTCGGCGAAGGCTCCGGCGCCCTCACCGCCCTGCCGATCCTGCGGGCCGCCGTCGCCACCCTCGCCGAGATGTCGACCTTCGCCGACGCGGGCGTGAGCACCTCGGCCGAGGAATCGGACACCGTCGACCTGGCCAAGTGAGCGAACCGAACGTGGGCGGATCCTCGTGAACGCGCTACGGCTGGCCGTCTCCTGGCTGACCGTCGTCCCGGTCCGAGGCCCGGCGGCGGTCGACCGGCGCACCGCCGGCCACGCGATCACGCTCGCCCCGGTGATCGGCCTCGCACTCGGGGCCTTCGCGGCTGCGGCCCTCTGGCTGCTGGTCAGCGCGGGTCTGACCACCCTTCTCGCAGGTCTGCTCGTCGTCGGTCTCCTCGCGCTGCTCACCCGGGGCATGCATCTCGACGGCTTGGCCGATACCGTCGACGGCCTCGGCAGCTACGGCCCGCCCCAGCGCGCCCGCGAGATCATGAAGTCCGGCGGTGCCGGCCCGTTCGGCGTGGCCGCTCTCGTTTTCGCCGTCGCCATCCAATCGGTCGCGTTCGCAACGCTGGCCGATCAGCACCGCTGGCTCGCGATCGTCCTCGCCGTCGCCGCGGGCCGAGTCGCCGTCGTCCTCGCCTGCCGCACCGGCATCCCCGCCGCCCCCGACGCGGGTTTCGGTGCATTGGTCGCGGGCACCCAGCCGCGCACCGCGGTGCTGATCTGGTCGGCGATCACCGTGATCACCGCTGTCTGGGCGACACCAGACAACCTCTGGCTCGGCCCGGTTGTGGTGATCGCCGCCCTCGCGCTGACCGTCGCGATCACCCGCCACTGCGTCCGGCGTTTCGAGGGCCTCTCCGGCGATATTCTCGGCACTGTCGTGGAAATCATGGTTTCGATTGCCGCAGTAGGCTTCTCACTGGAGTTATAGCTGCTCGCACGGTTACCGCAAACTCGGACTGGTCACAAGTCCAAGATATCGGCGATTGTGTGCTCCCACAGACCGTCCGGTCAACGGTACTCGGGTGCGTCGCCAGCACACCGGTGGCAATACAGTGGACCGCATGTCATCCGAGCGCCTCTACTTCCGCCAGCTGCTGTCCGGCCGGGACTACGCCGTCGGCGATCCGATCGCCACGCAGATGCGCAACTTCGCGTATCTGATCGGCGACCGGGAGACCGGCGAGACCCTCCTGGTCGACCCCGCCTACCAGGCAGCCGACCTCGTCGACGTCGCGGAGGCCGACGGCATGCGCGTGTCCGGCGTGCTCGCCACCCATCACCATCCCGACCATGTCGGTGGCACCATGCTCGGTTTCACCCTCGGCGGTGTGGCCGAACTGCTCGAGAAGACCAACGTCCCGGTGCACGTCAACAAGCACGAACTCGAGTGGGTCGCCCAGACCACCGGCATCGCCCCCGGCGACCTGACCGGCCACGACCACGGCGACAAGGTGACGGTCGGCGCGTTCGACATCGAGTTACTCCACACGCCCGGCCACACGCCGGGCAGTCAGTGCTTCCTGTTCGACGGCCGCCTCATCTCCGGCGACACCCTGTTCGTCGACGGCTGCGGCCGCACCGACTTCCCCGGCGGCGACTCCGACGAGATGTTCCGCAGCCTGCGCCGACTCGCCGCCCTCGACGGCAACCCGGTCGTCTACCCCGGCCACTGGTACTCCGAAGCACCGAGCGGCGCACTGGCGTCCCTGCGTGACAGCAACTACGTCCTGCGCCCGAAGTCCCTGGGCGAGTGGCAAGCGCTGATGCCGGGCTAGCCTCCGAAGGGGCCCGCCCGAGCGCCAGCGCTCCGGGTCAGAGCGTCCGCATCCATCCGTGGGTGTCGGCGAACGTGCCGCGCTGGATTCCGGTCAAGGTGTCGCGCAGCGCCATCGTCACCTCACCGGGTTCCCCACCGCCGATGGTGAATTCACCGTCACCGGACTTCACCCAGCCGACCGGCGTGATCACCGCGGCGGTCCCACACGCGAAGACCTCACTGATCTCACCGGATTCGGCGCCCTTGCGCCATTCCTCCACCGAGATCTTGCGCTCCTCCACCGGGTAGCCGGAATCGGCGGCCAGGGTGAGCAACGAGTCGCGAGTGATACCGGGCAGCAGCGAACCGGACAGTTCGGGAGTCACCAGGCGTGCCTCGGAGCCGGTGCCGAACACGAAGAACAGGTTGTTGGTGCCCATCTCCTCGACGTAGCGACGCTCGCAGGCGTCCAGCCAGACAACCTGGTCACAACCCTGGTCGGTGGCCTGCGCCTGCGCGAGCAGCGACGAGGCGTAGTTACCCGCCACCTTCGCCTCGCCGGTGCCGCCGGGGGCCGCACGCACATATTCGGTCGACAGCCACACCCGCACCGGCTTCACACCGCGCGGGAAGTAGGCGCCCGCGGGCGAGGCGAGCAGCAGGTACTTGTACGCCGAAGCGGGCTTCACGCCGAGGCCCGCTTCGGTGGAGAACATGAACGGCCGCAGGTACAGCGAGTCCTCGCCCCCGGCCGCAGGCACCCAGTCGGCGTCGACGTCGAGCAGCTGGCGCACGGATTCGATGAACAGTTCCTCGGGTAGCTCCGCCATCGCCATGCGCGCGGCCGAGCGGCGGAAGCGCGCGGCGTTGGCATCGATGCGGAAGGTCGCGATCTCGCCGTCGGGCTGGCGGTAGGCCTTGAGCCCTTCGAAGATCGCCTGACCGTAGTGGAACACCATCGTCGCCGGGTCCATCGAGAGCGGGCCGTACGGTTCGACGCGCGCGTTGCCCCACTGGCCGTCGGCATAGTCGATCGAGACCATGTGATCGGTGAAGAACCGTCCGAAACCGGGGGCCGCCAGTACCTCTGTCCGCTGCTGCGCCGAAATGGGCGCGGGGTGCGGAATACGGCTGAACTGTGCGGCGACTGTCATGGTGCGATCCTATCCGGGCAGATTCGGTGCTGTCTCGCCCCCACTACGGGGGAGTTACTTGGTCTTGGTGTCGACGAACGGCGGCTTCACGACCGTGGCGCGCAGCTTGCGTCCGCGCACGTCGACCTCCACCTCGTCGCCGGGTTCCAGCGTCGCGTCGGTGTCGAGCAGCGCCAGCGCGATGCCGACCTTCAGCGACGGTGAGAACGTCCCCGAGGTGGTCTCGCCGACCGGCGCGCCATCGCGCAGCACCGTCTGGCCTTGGCGCAGCACGCCGCGATCCAGGGCCCTGAGCCCCATCAGCGTACGGCGTGGGCCGTCGGCCTTCTCCTGCTCGAGTGCGGCCTTGCCCCAGAATTCGGGCTTCTTCCAGCCGACGGCCCACCCGGTGCGGGCCTGGTTCGGGGTGATGTCGAGGGAGAGTTCGTGCCCGTGCAGCGGGTAGCCCATCTCGGTGCGCAGGGTGTCGCGCGCGCCGAGTCCGGCCGCCTGGCCACCGGCCGCCTCGACCCCGGTGATCAGCGCCCGGAACACCGGCTCCGCGTCCGCCCACTTCGGCAGCAGCTCGTAGCCGTGCTCACCGGTGTAACCGGTCCGGCACACGCGCACCGGGCGGCCCTCCCACTCGGCGTCGGCGTAGGCCATGTACTCCATCTCGGTGGGCAGGCCGAGGGCGGTCAGCACCTCGGTGGCCTTCGGCCCCTGCACCGCGAACACCGCGTAGTCGCGATGCTGGTCGGTCACCGTGATCCCCGCGGGCGCCACCTTCCGCAGCTCCGCGACGACCGCCGCCGTGTTCGCCGCGTTCGGTACGAGGAACACCTCGTCGTCGCCGACGTAGTAGGCGATCAGGTCATCGATCACGCCGCCGTCTTCGGCACAGCACAGCGTGTACTGCGCCTTTCCCGGCCGGATCCGGCCCAGGTCGTTGGTCAATGCCGAGTTCACGAACGCCGCGGCGCCGGGTCCCGACACCGTCGCCTTGCCCAGGTGGCTCACATCGAACAGCCCGACCGTGGTGCGGACCGCGGTGTGCTCGCCGACCGTGCCGCCGTACTGCACCGGCATCTCCCACCCGCCGAACGGCGCGAAGGTGGCTCCGAGCTCGACATGGACGGCGTGGATGGGGCCCTCGAGCAGCGCGGTGTCGGTCATGGGCCGAAGTTTATCGGTCGCGCGCGTCCGGTCGAATCGGCACCATGCCCCTGCAATTGGGGGGCGGTCCGCGGGGTTCGATTTCCGCGCTTCGGTGCGAAGATCGACGGCATGACCGTTCGCACAATCACCGCAGGCACCCTGTTGGTCGCCGCTTCCTTGTTCGTCACCACACCCGTCGCGCAGGCCGCCGATACCGGCAGCGGCAATTCGGCTTCCTCCTCGATCAACATCGGCTGCCTCATCCAGGCGCTCCAGGGGATTCCGCCCACCGCCGACTGCAACCCGCCCTCGATTCCGGCGCAGTAATACCGCGTCCTCCACCGACAGCGCGCCGCGCCTGCCCTCGAGGGGTGCAGGGGTGGCGCGGTTCGAGTCCAAAGAGTGTGATGCCCAACGGCTGTAGGGTTCATACTGTGAGTGAGTTGCCCCGAGCTCGGTTCGGCCATGTCGCCCGGATGGACGACACGATGAGCCGCGCGGTATCGCGTATCCCCGAAACCGCAGTCGATCGCGGCATGCTGCGGTTGACCCGATCCGCCAACACCGGTGGCCTATGGCTTGCGGTCGCGGCGGCGCTCGCGGTGAAGCCGGGTCCCCCACGCCGCGCCGCGCTGCGCGGTGTCATCGCACTGGGTGGCAGCAGCTTCGTCGTGAACCTCGTGCTCAAGACGCTGATCCCGCGCCGGCGGCCACCGGCCGAACTGATGCCGCTGGGCCGCAGGCTGGTCGCCGCACCGGTGTCGTCGTCCTTCCCATCCGGCCACAGTGCCAATGCCGCCGCCTTCGCCACTGCCGTCGCCCTGGAGAGCCCGCGCGCCGCGCTCGCCATCGCACCGGTGGCCGCGGCCGTCGCCTATTCCCGCATCCACACCGGCGCGCACTGGCCGTCCGACGTGCTGGTCGGCGCGGGCGTCGGCACCGCTATCGCGCTGACCACCCGCCGCTGGTGGCCGATCCGCGAATCCGACGAGGCCGACGCGCACGTCGTGCACGGCGCACCGATCCTCGCCGACGGCAAAGGCCTTCTGCTACTGGTGAATCCGCGCTCGGGCGACTCCAGCTACGACCCCACCGACGACATCGCCGAGGCACTGCCCGCCGCGACGCTGGTGCGCACCGAACCCGGTCGTGACGCCGTCGAACTCCTGCAAGAAGCCCTCGACGCCGCTGTCGGCGGCGCGGCCGACGACGCGGCCACCGACCGCACCACGGTCCTCGCGGTCGGTGCCGCGGGCGGCGACGGCACGATCGCCGCGGCGGCCGCCGTCGCGGTCGGCAACGACCTGCCCCTGGTTGTCATCCCCGCGGGCACCCTGAATCACTTCGCCCGCGATCTCGGCGTCTACGACCTGCGCGAGGTGGCCGACGCCACCGGCACCGGCGAAGCCGTCGAAGTCGATATCGCCGCAGTCGGATTCGACACCCCCGACGGCCCGTACACCCACCACTTGATCAATACCGCGAGCATCGGCGCCTACCCGGAGCTGGTGCGCCTGCGTGAGAAGTGGGAAGACCGCTGGGGCAAGTGGCCCGCCTTCGCCGCGGCTCTCGTCGTCACCCTGCGCCGCGCGGAGCCGATCCACATCCGGCTCGACGACCGCTGGCACGACATGTGGTTCCTGTTCATCGGCAATGGCCCCTACCACCCGCACGGCGCCGTCCCCGCCTTCCGTTCGCGCCTCGACGAGGGACTGCTCGACGTCCGCTGGCTCCGCGCCGACGTCCGCTTCTCGCGCACCCGCGCCGTCATCGCCCTGATGCTCGCCGCCATCGGCCACAGCCGCGTCTACGGCGAACGCCAGATGCACGAACTCACCGTCACCTCGCGAACTCCTGTCGCCGTGGCCGCCGACGGCGAAGTGGTCGGCATCGCGACCACTTTCCGATTCTCCGTCGCAGGTCGGATCCCGGTCTACCGCCGCAACGAGGACAACCCCCGCTGGGAAAACCGCCCGCGACCGCACCACCGCCGCCCCCTGGCCTGGCTCACCGACCGCCGACGCTGACTTCTTCACAAACCCGTCTCGTCTCGATCACCATCGCCCACAACAGCCTTGCGCCCCGGGCCGCCGGTGCCGAGGATGGATGGATGAGCTCGCCGGACGGTGGACGTCCGATCACCGCAACCGAAGCCGGTCGTCGCTGGGACCCGTGGACCCCGAGTGTGGTCGCCGCTCGCCTGGCGACCTGTCCCGTGCCGTGGGCCGTCGCGGGCGGCTGGGCCCTCGACCTGTTCGCCGGCGGCATCTCCCGCGCCCACGACGACATCGAAATCACTGTCCCCCGAGCAGATTTCCCCCATATCGCGGCCGAATTTCCCGAGTACGAGTGGGACATCGTCGGTGACGGCGAGCTGTGGCCCTATCCCCTGGCCGAGACCCGCCTCGACCTCCACCAAACCTGGCTGCGTGATCCCTTCACCGGCGCCTTCCACCTCGATGTGTTCCGCGAGCCGCACGACGGCGATACCTGGATCTGCCGCCGCGACCCCGCCATCACCCTCCCGTACACCGAACTCATCCGCACCACCACCAACGGCATTCCGTATCTGATTCCCGAGGTCGTACTGCTGTTCAAGGCGAAAGCCAACCGCCCCAAGGACTACAGCGACTTCCAGCGCATCATCCCGCTACTTCCGGAGCACCGGCTCGCCCGCTTGAATTCCTGGCTGACCCTGCTCTACCCGGACCACCCGTGGTCGACCGAGATTCAGTCGGCCATCCGACACCAATCTCTTCGATAGTCGGCCCAATCCTCGGGTGTGGCGGCGAAATCCACATACATCGCCACACCGAAGTTCGCCCGGTTCACCTCGGCCCGAGTCAGGCCGAGGCGGATCCCCCGCACCGCCGCGGCGACGGTCTCGGCGGCTCCGCGATGTCCTCGGTCGTCGGCCCAGAAGGCGGGAGCTCCCATCAGCAGGTCGACGCCATCGGGTGTCACCTCGGCGGCCAGCTCGGTCTGCTGCGCCACATACCCGCTGTACAGCGCTCGCGTCGGCATCGCCGTGTCGTAGGACATCACCGCCACCTGATCGGATCGCCGCGCCACCTCGGCTAAATAGGGCTGGCTCCACCACTTTCCGTGATCGGCCACAGCCGAGCCCAGCGAATGCAGACCCGGAAGTGGATCGATCACCGGCGCCGACACCGACAGCGGCACCCGCGCCGCGGAAGTCACCGACCGCGTCGCGTCGAGCAGCGCGAGAAATCCCGGCGATCCCGATCGAACGGGTTCGAGGTCGTAGTGCACGCCGTCGAACCCGTAGTCGAGTACCCGCCGTGCCGACGCCACCACACGCGCACGCGAGGCCGCCGATTCCACATCCAGCCCGTCGAATTCGGGCCGCACGATATCGCCCAGCCACGACTGCACCCGAATTCCCGGTAGTCGCGCGTGCACCGCGTCGACGAACCATCGCGCACGCGGAGCCAGATCGTCGCGCAGACTCCCGTCGTGCTCCAACGGACCCGTGTGGACATACAGATCCCGAACTCCGGTACCTGCCAGCAACTTCGCGAGCCCGTCGATATCGGCGTCGGTCTTGCGCCCGTCCACCCAGGCATGGCCGAGCCAGACCGCGTCCTTACCCCGGGTCCGCGCCTGGTCGGACTGATCGCCGATGTTGTGCACCAGCAAGGCCGTGACCACCCCCGCCACCGGCAGCGACACCACGACGACCACCACGAGCGCGATCACCGCACCCCGCGCCCACCACGACCACGCCCGCCATCTCCCCCGCATCACTCCCCCTTGTTCGAGATCCCCCGATACTACTGACACGTACCGACAAGCAAACTTCCGACAAATCCCCCGCCCGTGAAACACTGTGCGCCGCTGAACAATTGAATGGAGCACAATGAAATACGTCGCAACCCTCGGTTCCGCCGCCATCGCGGCCTTCGCGTTCGCGATCGCCACGCCGACCGTGGCCGCCGCGCAGCCCTCGAAGTGCCACGGCTCGTACACCCCGTGCCTGCCCATCGTCAGTGATGTCGACTGTGAAGGCGGCAGCGGCAACGGACCCGTCTACACCGGCCGCGTCACGGTGATCGGACCCGACGACTACGGCCTCGATCGTGACGGGGACGGCATCGGCTGCGAGTGAACAGCCCGAGGGGCGTGCGATGAACGACATCGCACGCCCCTCGGGATCAACTGCTCAGCGGTTGCCCTCAGGTCCCCAGCCCTGGTCACCGGGCTTGCCCAGATCAGGACCATCGGGGTAACCGGGACCACCCGAACCCGGACCACCAGCGCCCGGACCGCCGTAGCCGGGGCCACCCGTGCCCGGACCGCCGTAACCCGGTCCACCCGCGCCCGGACCGCCGTAACCCGGTCCACCAGCGGGACCGCCATAACCCGGGCCGCCGTAACCCTGTCCACCTTCGGGACCGCCGTAACCGGGGCCGCCGTAACCCTGTCCGCCTTCCGGACCGCCGTACCCCGGCTGCCCACCGAATCCGCCTGCGGGCCCGCCGTATTGCTGCGGGTAGCCCGGCTCAGGAGCCTTCGCCGCGCCGGCGACCGGCCCACCGGTGACGACCCGGTACGCATAGGTCGAGGCGATGATCGTCAACGGGATGGTGACGAGCAGGCCGATGCCGCAGAGCAGCGCTCCGACGACGTTGATGCCGAACAGCGCCAGTGCCAGCAGCAGCAGCGGGCCCGCGTTGCTCGAGATCGCCGCGAAGCTCGACTTGATCGCGGTGACACCGTCCTGGTCGCGGTCGATCACGAATTGCATTGTCCACCAGGTGAAGAACGCGATCACCAGGCCGGGAAGAATGCACAGCAGCAGGCCGATGCCGGTCGCCAGACCGACCAGCAGGCCGGCCACGATCACCGCACCCACATTGGTGAACTGGAAGAACGCCCCGAATCCGGGCTTGTTCCCATCCGTTTCGTGCAGCGCGCCACGCACGAATGCCGCCGAGATCAGATAGCCGATCACGGTGCTCACGATGGTGCCGATGATCTGCCAGAGCCCGAATCCGAAACTGACACCGCCGTCATAGTCGGTGTCGGTGTTGTTGCCGAGGCCGAACAGGAAGCTGATCACCGCCTGGATCAGGAAGGAGACGACCACCATCCCGATCCAGACGAGCGCGTTGTCTTTGAATTTCGTCCACCCGTACCCGATGGCGTCACCGACACTGAGCGTCGGTCCCGCCGGGGGATAACCGGGTTGCTGCTGTCCATATGTCATCCGAATCGCTTCCCCTCATCGTTCGAGACGGCCGATGCCGCTCATATGAGTACTCCGATCCGACGTCACGGTCACGCCGACACAGCCGATCATGACATATGGAAAACGCTACTTGTCGGTGTTCTCGCGCTTCGGGAGTTTCCAGCCGGGGCGCGGAAAATGGCAGGTGTAGCCATCGGGGTAGCGAATCAGGTAGTCCTGGTGCTCGGGCTCGGCATCCCAGAACGCACTCGCCGGGGTCACCTCGGTGACGACCTTGCCCGGCCACAGGCCGGAGGCGTCCACATCCGCGATGGTGTCGAGCGCGATACGGCGCTGATCGTCGTCGAGATAGAAGATCGCGGAACGGTAACTGTCACCGAGATCGTTGCCCTGCCGATCCTTGGTGGTCGGATCGTGGATCTGGAACAGGAACTCGAGCAGCGCGCGGTAGTCGGTCTGCGCCGGGTCATAGTCGATCTCGACGGCCTCGGCGTGGCCCGGATGATTGCGGTAGGTCGGATTGTCGTTGGTTCCGCCGGTGTAGCCGACCCTGGTGGCCAGCACGCCGGGCTGACGACGGATCAGATCCTGCATGCCCCAGAAGCATCCACCGGCCAGAATCGCCTTACGAGTGTCGCTCACACATCCTCCTTCATAGGCTCAACGGTCGCACAAATCGGCCACAACCGCCTCTATGGAACACCGGTTTCAGCGTCGGAATTCCCGTCAGTATTGTTCCGTCCGAGCGTTACCTCAGCAATGTCCACGTGCACTTTCATGTCAGGCGAAGCAGGAGGAATACGGCGCAATGCCACGGTTTGTCATTTCCCAGTGTTTGGCGATCGGATTGGCGGCAGCAGCTCTGATGGGGACGGCGGTGGGCAGCGCGGGGGCGCATCCCGGTACCGACGACACGATCGCGCAGAACGCGGCGCCCTGCGAGGAGTTACGACAGGCACGTCAGAACAACCAGGGAGTCCGCGCGGCGACCCCGGCGGCGGCGGGCCAGATCGACGCGGTGTTGATCACCGCGACGACCCGTACGCCGATCGCGGGCGGAAGGATCGTCCTCACCGGCATCGACGCGTGCGGCGACAACATCCACCGGCACATGTCCACCGGCGCCACCGGCCAGGTGAGTTTCCGCGGACTGCTACCCGGCCGATACCAGCTCACCGCATACCGCAACAACTCGTCGGCGAAGTCGATCACCAGGGCCGATGTCGACCTGTCGACGCCCTCGCTCAAAACGATCCAGTTCACCGCGGGCTCCGCCGACTGATCGAGGCGGGTGGGCCGGGCACTCGCTGCCCAGCCCGAAACCCGATGACCCCAGCGCGGTCTCGTGTCCCGTGATACAACTCACCCCAGAATGAAAAGGGGTGGTTTCCGCATGGAACCAACAGCCGAACAGCGGGCCGCGCTGGGCATGATCTGCGATACGTTTCTCCCTGCCGGCGGGCCCGGATTGCCCGCCGCGACCGAGATCGGCGCGGTCGACACAATCTTCCGCATCCTGGGGCGCAACCCCCGCGAAGCCGAGCAGAAGCAGCTGGCAACCCTGTTGGGGCTCTGGGATTCTCGTGCCTTCGGCCTGATCACGGGCAGCGGCCTGCGCCGGTTCTCCACGCTCTCGCAGGAACGACGCGAGGCCGCCCTACTGCGCCTGGCCGATTCCGGCCTTGCCCCGGCCCGAGCGATTTTCCAGGCCCTCAAACAGGCATCTCTGCTCGCCTACAACGTGAGCCCCGGCCCCACCGGGGCCAACCCGCTGTGGAAGGAGATCGGTTACCCGGCACCGGTGGGCCACCTCGCGACCGCCCCGAAGCCGCCGCTGTCCCCCCTGCGGTTCACCGAATCCACCGCGCTCGACTGCGATGTCGTAGTGGTCGGCTCCGGTGCCGGTGGTGGCGCCGCCGCGGCCGTCCTGGCCGGAGCGGGCCTGAACGTGATCGTGCTCGAACGCGGAAACTACTACGACGACCAGGATTTCGGCAACGGCGAACTCGACGCGCTGACCAGCCTGTATTCACCCGGCCCCGCCGCGTCGGCGGAAGGCCAGATCACCCTCGTCGCGGGTAGCTGTCTGGGCGGCGGCACCGTGGTCAACTGGAGCACCTCGCTGCCGACACCCGACTCGGTGCGCGCCGAATGGGCCGAGTCCGGCGTTCCGCAGTTCGCCTCCGACGAGTTCGGCGACGCGCTGGCCGCCGTGCAGAAGCGGATCAGCGTCACCGACGCCAAATCGCCGCTCTCGGCGCGCGACGGCATTCTCGAGCGCGGCGCGCGTGCGCTCGGCTGGGATGTGGATACCCTGCCGCGCAACGTCAGCGATGCCTGTGACGCCGGGATCGAGTGTGGACGGTGCGGTTACGGCTGCCGCGTCGGCGCCAAGCAGTCGGCGACCAAGACCTGGCTCGCCGATGCGGCCGAGCACGGCGCGCGCCTGGTGGTCGACGCCGACGTCCGCGCGATCACCGTGAAAGCGGGTCGGGCCGAATCGGTGTCGGCGGTCACCGCCTCCGGGGTCGAGATCACCGTGCGTGCCAAGGCGGTTGTGGTCGCCGCGGGCGCCATCCAGACGCCGGCGCTGCTGCGACGATCCGGCTTGCGCAACAAGAACATCGGACAGCACCTGCGCCTGCATCCGGCCGCCGCGGTGTTCGGATTGTTCGAAGAGGAGATCCGGCCGTGGGAGGGCGCGCTGCAGGCCCGTATCAGCAGGCACCACGCGAACCTCGACGGCAACGGGTACGGCGTCATCTACGAGACCGGCCCCAACCACCCCGGCCTGGCGACCGGGTTCATGAGCTGGCGCGGTGCGGACGAATATCGCACCCGGCTGCTCGATTTCGCGCGAACGAGCTCGGTCGGCGTCATCACCCGCGACCGGGATCCCGGCACCGTTTCGATCGACAGCAGCGGTGAACCGGTGGTGAAGTACAAACTGTCCGACTACGACGCCAAGCATCTGCACACCGGCATCGTCGGCGCGGCCTCGGTGCTCGAAGCCGCGGGCGCGCGACAGATCTACTCGGGACATCAGGCGGGCGTTTCGTTCGAGCCGGGTACGCGCGGCTCGCTGGCGGAGTTCGGCGCCGCCGCCGAGAAAGCGGGCTACGGACCCGGCCAGTGTTCGATGGGCGCCCTGCACATCATGGGCTCGGCCAGGATGGGCGGCACGCCGGAGCTCTCGGCGACCGATCCGGACGGCGCCACCTGGGATGTGCCGAACATCGTGGTGGCCGACGGGTCGAGCTTCCCCACCGCACCCGGCGTGAACCCGATGGTCAGCATCGAGGCGGTCGGCTACATGAACGCGAAACGGCTCGCGGTCCGACTGAGCTGAGACCCGCGCCGCCGACGCCCACGTGCGTCGGCGGCGCGACCGTGCCGATCACATCGCATCACACGCTGAAAACCGGGTGATGCGGTGCTCCGATGTGTAGTGGACACGTAATGTGGTCGGTACATAAGGGGTGGATCCGCCCGTGCCGGGCAGGTGCGAAATCGTGAAAGGGCTGAGATGGACAAGGCGACCCAATTGGTCGAGTTCGAGACCATGCTTCTCGGCCGTCACAGTCTGCGATCGCGCCGCGGGCCCGATGCCATGGACCGCAGCGCCTATATCTTGCTGAGCCGACTGCGGATGGGTGGACTGATGTCCATCGGGCAGCTCAGTGACGCACTGGGTTTGGACGCCTCGACGCTCAACCGGCAGACCGCCGCCATGATGCGGGTCGGCGTGCTCGAGCGGATTCCGGATCCCGAGGGCGGGATGGCGCGGAAATTTCGGGTCACCTCCAAGGGCGAGCGCCGGTTGAACGCCGAACGGGCCCTGATCGTCGACGCTCTGGATTCGATCCTCGCCGACTGGCCCGCCGACGATATCGCCGCGTTCGTCGGCTACCTGCGACGATTCAACACCGACATCGAACGCCGGTCGGGCGAGTACTGGCCGCGCCCGCTCGCGACCCTGCCCGTGGACCACTAGCGGAACTGCGACCGACATCACGATTCCTCGATCGAGTCCGTGCCCATTGATGTGTACTATACACATCTAATGCAGTATGCATGCCTTGTGCTCTGTACATAACTTGCTGGTCGACAGGAGCGGTACGTGGGGATTTCGGAGAAGACGGCCCGGCCCGGAGTGGTCGTGGGCGTACTCGCCTTCGGCGGCACCGTCGCCGCGATTACGCAGACGGCGGTGGTGCCGATCATCGGGCAACTTCCGGGACTGCTCCACACCAGCGCGGCGAACGCGTCCTGGGTGATCACCGTGACGTTGCTCGTCGGAGCGGTGTTCACCCCGGTCGCGGGCAAGCTCGGCGACCTGTACGGAAAACACCGCATGCTGCTGGTCTCCGGCGGATTCCTGATCGTGGGCGCCGCGGTCGCCGCCATGTCCTCCTCGCTGGTCCCCATGTTGATCGGACGCGGAATCCAGGGCATGGGGGTCGGCTTGATCCCGTTGGGCATCAGCCTGATGCGCGATGTGCTGCCCGCCGAGCGGCTCGGTTCCTCGATCGCGCTCATGAGCGCCTCGCTCGGCGTCGGTGGCGCGTTGGGTCTGCCGGTGTCGGCCGCGGTCGCGCAGTACGCGAGCTGGCGGGTCCTGTTCTGGGCCGCGGCGGCGCTGAGCGCCCTGATCGTGGTGCTCATCGTGACCCTGGTTCCGGCCGAGTCGAAGCGCGGCGACGCGGGCGGACGGTTCGACTTCGTCGGCGCGGTGGGACTCGGCGCGGGACTGGTATTCCTGCTCCTTCCGGTGTCGAAGGGCGCCGGGTGGGGCTGGACCAGCGCCACGACGCTCGGGCTGTTCGCCGCCTCGGTGGTGACGCTGGCCGCGTGGGGTTGGTGGGAATCGCGGACTTCCGACCCGCTCGTCGATCTGCGCACCACGGCGCGACCGCAGGTGCTGCTGACCAATGCCGCATCCGTGCTGGTCGGCTTCGCCATGTACGGCCAGGCGCTGATCGTGCCGCAGTTGATGCAGTTGCCCTCGGCCACCGGCCACGGCATGGGACAAACCATGCTGGGTATGGGTCTGTGGATGGCGCCGGGCGGCTTGATGATGATGGCGCTGTCACCGGCGGGCGCGAAACTGTCGGCCGCGCGCGGACCCAAGGTCACCCTCGCGGTCGGGGCGCTGATCATCGCCCTCGGCTATGGCTCGTCGGCCGTGCTGATGGGGTCGACCTGGGGCCTGATGACGATGGTCTGCATCACCAATATCGGTGTCGGCCTGGCCTACGGCGCCATGCCCGCCCTGATCATGGGCGCGGTCCCGCTGTCGGAAACCGCCTCCGCCAACAGCATCAATACGCTGATGCGCTCGCTCGGTACGTCGGTCTCGGCCGCCGTCGTCGGTGTGGTGCTGGCCAATATGACGACCGACTTCGCCGGGCATGCGGTGCCTTCGGAGGCCGGTTTCCATGTCGGCCTGCTGATCGGCGCCGCGGTAGCGCTCGGGGCAGCGGGTATCGCTCTGACCATTCCGCGCCGAGCGGCCGAGCCCACCGATCTCGATACCGAACTCGCGACACTGTCGACGCAGCCGGTGTCGGTGGCGAAAGCCTAGGACCGTTTGATCCCGGCGAGCACCGCCCGTAGGACGTCCAGGTCCGGGGCGGTGTTCGGCTGGTTTCGGGGTGCCCGGGCGCGGAGTCGGCCCTCGTCGATCAGGTCGCCGATGAGGATCTTCGTCGTGGTCAGCGGCAGATGCAGGTGAGCGGAGACCTCCGCGACCGACAGCGCGGTGCGGCACAACTCGACGATCGCGTCGTATTCGGGCGCGAGCAAGCGTGAGCGCACGCCCGAGCGGGCATCGACGAGCAGGGTGGTGAGCTCGAGGTCCAGGCGCTGCGCCTTCGCGCGCCCGCCGGTGACGGCGTAGAGGCGAACCAGCGGGCTCGCCTCGTCCTCGTACCAGTGTTCGCGCTCGTCGCTCATGGTCTCGGCGAGACGGCGGGGAACTGACCCGAGATCGCCGACTCGGGATCGCTCGCTTCGGCCAGCGCCGTCGGGATCAGCACCACCACTCGCACGCCGCCGTACACCGATTCCGACATCCGCACCGAGATGCCGTGTCTGCCCGCCAGCGTGGCGACGACGAACAAGCCCAGCCGTGAAGTGCCGGCCAGCGTGCCGACACTGAAGGCGGGCGGATCGGCCAGCATCGCGTTGCGTTGCGCCAGATCGGCTTCCGGCATGCCGAGACCCTGATCGGTGATCTCCACCGCGACACCGCGACCGACCACGATCCCCGACACCGAGACTTGGCTCTCGGGTGGGGAGAAGGCCGTCGCGTTATCCATCAGCTCGGCGAGCAGGTGGATCACGTCGGCGACGGCATGCCCGGAGATCTTCACCTGCGGCATCTGCTTGGCCGCGATCCTGGTGTAGTCCAAGCTTTCCGCGATCGCGCCACGCACCAGATCGATCAGCGGGACCGGGTTGCGCCACCGACGACCCGGCTGTTCGCCACCGAGGATGATGAGGTTCTCGGCGTTGCGCCGGGCGCGGGTGGCGAGATGATCGAGCTGGAACAGCAGATCGAGCTGATCGGCGTTGTTCTCGTCGCGCTCGGCACGGTCGAGCAGGGAGAGCTGTCGGTGCACCACCACCTGGCTGCGGTGCGCGATATCGAGGAAGACCGTGCTGATCCCCGCCTTGGTCTGTGCCTCGGCGACAGCGGCCGACATCGCGGCGACGTGGGCGCGGTTGAACGCCGCGGCGACCTGGCCGAGCTCGTCGGTGCCGAAGTCCAGCTGCGAGCCCTCGGTCGAGGTGTCGACTGTCTCACCGGCCTCGACCTTGCGCATCACCTCGGGCAGCCGCTCATCGGCGAGCTCGAGGGTGTCGTGGCGCAGGCGGTGCATCCGTGCGATGAATCGGTTCGCCATCACCAACGCGATGAGGAATGCGGCCACCGCGGCCAACGCGATCAGCGCACCGCCGAGCAGCGCGCTGTCGGAGTCGCGTTCACCCTGCTGCCTCGCGATCACGTGGGCGTCGCCACTCTGGTCTTCCCACAGTTTCTGCAGCGCCAGTCCGACGAACTTCGACGCGTCCTGCCATTCCGCCAGACTGACGGGAAGTTCCGTCTCAGGGTCCTTCGCGGATACCGGTCCGCGCAAGAGCAGCGCGTCCTGCATCGCGATCACCCGCTGCCATTGCGGACTCGCGGTGATCTCCGACAGTTGCGCCAGGCGGCGGCCTTTCAGCACCGCCGCGGAATAGGCGGCCTCACCACGGAATTCGCCGACCCGACGGCCGAAATCGACCACCTCGGCACTGCTCATCTTCCCCGTGGTCAACGCGACAGAACCGAGAGTGTCGGCCTGCGACAGTGCCTCGGCCGCACGCAGCTGGTCGACGGCGTAGCCCAGTTCGATACCGACCTTCGCCTCCGGAGCGACCCGGGCGGCCAGCATCGAGGCGGCGATGATCGTACTGATCACCCCGGTGTACAACGCGAACACTTCCTCGGGGGGAATCCGCGTGGCTTCGACGCCGTTGCGCACGACCGGCACCATGGCGAAGAGTTTGTTGTAGCCCTCGATATCCTCGCGGGAACCGTCGGGGTTCAGCGCGCGAGCGGCGTCGCCTTTCGCCATCACCGCGGCGAGCGCCTCATCGGAGCGCTGCTTGGCCGTGACCAACGCGGGAGCCGACGACGCGTCACCGGCCAGCCGCAACAGCGAAAGTCTGCGCTCTTCCTGGAATGCCGACACCATGAGGATCGCGGGAGCGGTGGTACTGCTCGCCAATTCGGCCCATTCGGTGGAATCCCTGGCCGAATTCACCAGATAGACGGCGCCGCCACCACCGACCACCAACAGCATCACGCTGGAGATGAGCACCATCGACAGCAATCGGATACGCACACTGACCCGGCCGCGAACACCGGTACGTCTGATATTCAAATCTGAAATCTTTCCACTCCCCGGAACGCCCCCGGCGCGCCGCTACGAGCTGGTGCCGTCGGTGGGCCACCCGCCACGCGTGTCTCGCCGTGAGACTAACCGACTACCCGACCGTGCGCGGGATGTAGCCGGATGTCGAAACATACGGTTTATCAGGCAAACCTGTAGCTTCCGACACAATTCCCCATCCCTCATTGGGGAACGACATCCGCCCCGCCACTCGCTAGTGAACCGCCGCCGCACGGACGCGGTGGCTCGACAGGTGGCTCAACACCGCCTGATTCGCCTCCCAGCCGTCAGGAAACTTCACCGGGACCCCGAGATGGACCGGGTCGGCGGAGGGGTGGGCGTCGAGGAGTTCGGGGATTCCCGCGCGGCCCACGAGGATGCAGGCGTGGCGGTGCCGGGAGGCCAGCACGCAGAGCCTGCCCGCCTCCAGATGGAAGGCACTGGCGTCGCGCCGGCCCGAGAGTGGGTGCAGCACAAGGGTGACGTCGTATTCACGGCCCTGGAGGCGGTTGGCGGTGTCGACGGTGACAGGTTCGGCGCAGGTGCCGCGCAGGGCGGTGCGAATGGCGTCGGCCTGGTCGCGGTGCGCGGTGCCGATCGCGACCCGTTCGGTGGTCACAGGGTGGCTGCCGGATTCGGAGTGGGCGTTCGCGCCGCGTTCGATCAGCCGGGCCGCGATCGCGGCGATCGCGGCAACAGCTTCACGGTCGGTGCGCAGGGTGTGCCGGGCGGGCAATTCGTACCAGCCCCAGCCGGATTCGGCGGCTTCCTCCAGCACCGCGTCGATCGGGCCGCCCATGCCGCGGGTCGTGAAATCCATGCGCCGGTCGCCGAATCCGGTGCCCGACTGGAATTCGGTGAAGGGGTAGAACGCCTTCGACACCACCGGCGCCGCGGTAGCGGGTAGTCGCCATGACACCGGCAGCCGGTGGGTGGGGATGTTGTCGTTGTTGGCCAGCATCACGCTCACGGCACTCATCGTCGGATCCCAGGTGAGCCCGGCCCAGCGCGCGGTCTCGACGGTCGCGAACGGATCGAGCTGTCCCGGGTCGCCCACGAACAGCCCACGATCGAAGCGATTCGCGATGCGCAACAGCATGTCCGAGCGCATCTGGTACGCCTCGTCGATGATCGCGTGCGACCAACTGCCCTCGGTGATGGTGGCCCACTTGGCCGCGGTGCCGATGACGATGGTGCGGTCCTCGAGATCGCCCGGCTGCTTGGCGACCCGGACATTGCCGTGCCGGTCGACCCGGTCGCTCACCACGTAGGCGGCGCTGGAGAGCCGTCCGATCCGCAGCGCGGGATCCGCGACGGCCAAGCGGTCGATGAGGTCGTCGACCTGTTCGTTGGTCTGGGCGACGATCATCCGCTGATCGCCGTCCTCGGCGAGCTGGCGGGCCGCGCGCACCACCAGCGTGGATTTGCCCGCGCCCGGCGGGGAATCGACCACGATCGCGCGATGGCTCTCGTCACGCAGGTCGGTGAGAATTCCCGCGACGGCCTCGTCCGGCGTGGTCACTGGATGTCCTCCCCTTCGTCGTCGGTGGGCGGCGTCCATTCCGGTGGCGGACCACCGTGGGTCCACGGAGTCTCTTCGCGCGCGGGCAGATTCAGCATCCCGTTGAACGGCGTGGGTTTGAAGCGGGCGAAACCGAGGTCCTCGCCCTCCTCCGGCACGCTTCCCGATTCGGCGACGAGTTTGCGCCCCATCCCACCGGACAGTTCGAGAACCATGCTGTCACCGTCGATGTCGACGACCAGTCCGGTCTGCTTCGGCCGTTCGACGCACGTCAGCTCCTCGCCGACCACCGCGATGAACGGATCGGTGGTGCGAATATGAATGTGCGGGCGCAATTTCGGACGCGATCCCGAACGATCGAGACGCTCCGGTTCACTGTGCACGACGGTGCCGCGGAAGGCAGCGCCGCTCACCCGATGTTCGAGCATGCGCAGCGGGTCGTCGAAAGCGCACTGGGCCTGCAGCGCTTCCGAGGCCCGTTCACGCTCCAGCAGCCTGCGCACCGCGGGAACGGCGGAATCGCGGCGGGCCTGCGGAACACCTTCCGCGACATCGGCGGCGAAGCGGGAGAACGCACCGCGATCGTCGGTCCACCGATTCTCGACGCTTGCGCCTTCCGGCAGCGCGCTCAGCAGCTCGATCGAGCGCCACATCAGCCGCCAGGTGGGTTCGAGCTGTCCGCGCAGGGAGCGCTCGAGCCGTTCGGCCGCGACGGCTCTGGCCGAGTCGTCGAGTGCGGCGTTGTAGGCGGCGATCAACGGCGCGAGTTCTTCGTTGTCGAATCCGGGATCGGTGGCCGGGCCCGCGGGCGGCGACAGCAGCGGATCTTCGGCCAGGGCAGCGGCTTCCGCACCGCTGAGCCCGGCAGGCGGATCGATCCACCCGAGCAGCGCCGCGAGATTACCGTCTTCGAGGGTGGACTGACCCGACGCCCAGTGCGACGTCAGCGCCGCCGTCATCGCGGGCAACACCGCCGAACCGGGATGCTCGGCCCGATCACCGAACCAGGTGAGCCACCGTCCGAGCAGCGGAATGGACTCCGGCACCGGGTTGTCCCCGTCGACCCGGTGAAACCGCACCGAACGTCCCAGCAGCTTGAGGAAATTCACGCCGCCGGGGTTGGGCGTCCACATCTGTGGCGCGTCCAGACACCGGGTGTAGGTCTCGCCGGCCTTGCTGGTGAGTTCCTCGGTCTCGACGAGATAGGTCGACAGATAGGGCAGCACCACATCGGCCAACTGTTCGATGAACCGCAATCGCAGCACTCGGTCGCGGGGCTGTGGCACCGTCAACACGTTCTGGTCCCCGGGCGAGGTGCCGATCATGATCGCCACCGGCGCCGCCGCCTCCCCCGCCAGCCGCAACGGCACCGCGACCAGTGGTCGCTCGGCGAGGTGGATGTGGCGCACCGCGGCGGTCGCCTGCGCGCGGCCGGCCCGCACGGCCTCGGCCTTGGCCAGGGCCGCCAGTACGCTCATCCGGCGATCTCCCACCGCAGCCGATGGGCGGTCCGCAGCATGGCGGTGATGTCGGCGTGCTCGGGGCCGGGTTCCAGGGTGCCGTCGGCCAAGCCGAGGACGGTGTGGATGTTGTCGATGCCACCGACCACGTCGCACACCCCACGACCGAGCGCGTCCACCGAACCGCAGGTGCGCGCCTCGTCGCGGCAGGCGAACGCGAGCTCGCAACTCGACATGCACTCGGGCGCGTAGCGAGCCGGAATGGCGGCGATCGTCTTCTCGAGGTTCTCCCCCGGCGCGAACGTGGCCTCCGGCGGCAACAGGTCGAGCAGATCGGGAATCGCGGTGAGCCTGGTCAATTGACGCGAGACCACCGCGAGCTGCTTACGCAGATCGACGAGTTCGGCGGTAGGACGATTCGAGAAGTCTTTCGCGCACACCAGAATCACATTGTGCGACACGATCTCCGGTGACTCGGCGATCTCGGCCATCAACTCGCGCAAGGCGATCACATACACCGCGGACTGACGCGCGGCGGCCGCCACCTGCGCCGGATCGGCCTGCCCGTCGATGACCGGGAAGGCCTTGACCTCCACCACATGGAACTTGCCGTCCAACTGCACGGCCACCACATCGGGTTCGAGATAGGCGGTGGCGCCGGCGATATCGAGCCGCAGCATGGGGTGATCGAACAGGGTGCCGTCGCCCGTCGCGATCGTGCTCTTCAACAATTGCCTCGTGCGTTGATAGCGCACCGCGTTACCGGTGTTCTCCCCCACCGAATTCAGGTCGTGGTAGGCGACTTCGGGAATCGTGAAACCCAGTTTGTCGCGCAACAACGCGAGCAGTTCCGCGCAACCGTTCGCCTTGACCATCGCCTCGAAAGCATTGCCGCGCGTGATGGCGAACTGGGACTGACCGAATTGTGGTGGGAATCCCAGCGATTGGGCGATCACGGTTTTGTCCAGCGCGGCCGCGTCGAGCAGAGCGCGGCGGGCACATCCGGGGTTGGCCGTCAGCGCGGCGATGGTGCGGGCATTGTGCCTGGTCGCGGGGGCTTCACCGCGCAACTGGTCCAACTGTGCTGCGAGAGTGTTCATTCCACCTCGATTCGTCGCCGATCGGCTACGCCGAGCCGAACACCGAATAGTTGTGCGGCCGGATCCGCCAGCTGATCCGCCGCCCGTCGCGCGGCCGCGGACCGTTGCCGTGCGTCCTCGTCCTCGTGCACCGCGAGCTCACGCCGTGCGGCCTCGATCACCTTCGCCGGGTCGAGCGAATCCGGAGCACTGGAGATGCCAGGAATCGATACGGCGAGCCGCCACAGTACGCGCAATCCGGACGATTCCCCCGCAGGCTGCGCCGAAAGGTGTTCAGCCAAGCGAATAGCCGACACCAGCAGCCCCACCCGCGGACTCAACGGACCGACCATCCGCCGTTCCAGTGGCCACGAACTCACCGCCATCAACCCACGGGCGGGGGCGAGCAGATCGGTGGTGAGCGCCGCGCACAGGTAGTACGGGCGCGCGTACGGCGCCGACCGGAAGGAACGCTCCTCGTCGCGCCGCAGACTGGTCAGCCGGGCGGGCAGCAGCTCGCCGGAAAAGAACGCGTCATGCGTGGCGAGCACCAATTTCGGCGACGACGGCACCGACAGCAAGGTCAACGCGCGATGCACATGTTCACGCACCGGCACCCCCGGCGCCTCCGACGGCTCTTCCGGAATCGACCCGAGAACCGCCGCGTCCCACGCCGATTCGGCCCGACGCAATTCCGCGCGCAATTGCCGAGCCCCGGCCCGATCCCCACCGGCAGCGGCCCGCCGCACCTCGGCCCGCAAACCGGAGATGCGCACCTCCAGCTCTTCGGCCGAGTCCGTCACGAGTCGGAGCGTATCCACAGCTACCAGTATTGTCCAGTAAATCCCAGTATTTACGTGACGGCCGAACGAACGCACCGCACACCCGCACACCCGGACTCGTGATGCGAGCACCGATAGCGACCGAATAACCTGGGGCAATGACCGCAGTCGCAGATCGTTCACTCGGACCAGAATTGGCGCGCACCGAAACCATCGCCCCCGACACCGACGTGCTGGTGATCGGGTTGACGTCGTCGGAGAACGGCCCCGCCATCGTCCCCGCCGACCTGTTCGGCGACGTACTCACCGCCGAGGTCCGCGCGGAACTGCTGGACGCACTCGGCGCGGTCGGCGCCAAGGGCAAGCCGGAGGAACTCACCCGGGTGCCCGCGCCGTCGTCCCTGGCCGACGTCACCAGCGTGCTCGCCGTGGGACTCGGCGCAGCCGACAAGGTCGACGCCGAACAGGTGCGCCGCAGCGCCGGCGTCGCCGGTCGCGCGCTCAGTGGCACCGAACTCGTCGCCACCACCCTGTCCGGCATCGATCTCGGTGCCGCGGCCGAAGGTTTCTACCTCGGCGCCTACACCTTCTCCACCTTCAAGTCCAAGAGCGCGCCCAAGCCGGACGAGCGGCCGGTGGTCCGCGTCGAGTTGCTGGTTCCCGAACCGGAATTCGGCGCCCTCGAACTGCTGCGCGCCCAGCTGGTCGCCGAGGCCATCGCCACCGCGCGCGATTTCGTGAACACCCCGCCGAGCGCGCTGTACCCCGCCGAGTTCGCAGACCGGGCCCGGGTGCTCGCCGAAGCGGCGGGCCTCGAGGTCGAGGTGCTCGACGAGAACGCCCTCGCCGCAGCCGGTTACGGCGGCATCATCGGCGTCGGCCAGGGTTCCTCGCGTCCGCCGCGACTGGTGCGCATCACCTACGCGGGCGGCCCGAAGAAGGTCGCGCTCGTCGGTAAGGGCATCACCTTCGACACCGGCGGCATCTCGATCAAGCCCGCCGCCAACATGGAGAACATGACCTCCGACATGGCGGGCGCCGCGGCGGTCGTCGCGACCGTGCTGCTGGCCGGGCGCCTCGGCCTGCCGGTCACCGTCACCGCGACCGTCCCGATGGCCGAGAACATGCCGTCGGCTACCGCGCAGCGCCCCGGCGACGTGCTCACCCAGTACGGCGGCACCACCGTCGAGGTCATCAACACCGACGCCGAAGGCCGCCTCATCCTGGCCGACGCCATCGTGCGCGCGGTCGAGGACGAGCCCGACTACCTGATCGACGTCGCCACCCTCACCGGCGCGCAGATGGTCGCGCTCGGCACCCGCACCCCCGGCGTGATGGGCACCGACGAATTCCGCGACCGCGTTGCCGCGATCTCGCGCTCGGTCGGCGAGAACGGCTGGGCCATGCCCCTTCCGGCCGAGCTGCGCGCCGACCTCAACTCCAAGGTCGCCGATCTGGCCAATGTCGCGCCGCACCGCTGGGGCGGCATGCTCTCGGCCGCGCTGTTCCTCAAGGACTTCGTGCCCGAGGGCGTGCAGTGGGCCCACCTCGACGTCGCGGGTCCGGCCTACAACACCGGCGGCCCGTTCGGCTACATCGGCAAGGGCGGCACCGGTGTCCCGGTGCGCACGCTCATCACCGTGATCGAGCAGATCGGCGCGGAGTAGTCACTCCTCCAGCTCGGCTTCGCGAGCCCGCCGCTCCTCGATGCGGCGGCGGGCATCGAAGTCGCGCATGCGTTGCGGGTAGCCGGTGCGGTTGACGTCGTAGACCGGAATCTTCAACGCACCGGCCAACCGGCGCGCGCCTTTTTCGCCGACGATGCGACGGGTCCATTCACCGTCCGCGGCCACCAATACGGCTGTGACATCGGTCACAGTCGTTTTCGGTTCGACGAAGGCTTCGACGCCACGCCGCGTGCGCGCCCAGTCCGCCAGGGCGCTCACCTCCGACGCGCGCTCGCGAGCGCCTGACCTGCTCGCACCGCGCCCACCACGGAAACGATCCAGCAAACCCATCCCGCTCGACCTCCTACATTCCGGCGGAATTCTGCTCACCGCCGTACATTCCATGGTGCCAGCTTCGCCCGGATCGCCGCCCTGCGCTACACCCGCGACGGACGAGTGCAAGGATGGTTGCCGGAACAAGAACCAACGTTTCCCGGGTGCTCCGCCGAGACCGGCGGGGTGGACGAAAGCCGCGACCCGCGACGGATGTCCGCCGGGTACACACTCAGAGGAGTCAGAGGACATGGCCTTCTCCGTCCAGATGCCAGCCCTTGGTGAGAGCGTCACCGAGGGCACGGTGACCAGGTGGCTGAAGCAGGAAGGAGACACGGTCGAGGTCGACGAACCGCTGCTCGAAGTCTCCACCGACAAGGTCGACACCGAGATCCCTTCGCCGACCGCGGGCGTGCTCTCCAAGATCGTCGCCCAGGAAGACGACATCGTCGAGGTCGGCGGTGAACTCGGCGTGATCAGCGATGCCGGCGAAACCCCCGCCACCGCTCCTGCGCCTGCTTCCGCGCCCGCCGCCCCCGAGCCGGCCCCCGAACCCGAGCCCGCCGCGCAGGCCCCCGCCGCCGAGGCTCCCGCCCCGACTGCCGCGCCTGCCGCGTCCGCCGGATCCGGAACGCCCGTGAAGATGCCCGAACTGGGCGAGTCGGTCACCGAGGGCACCGTTACCCGCTGGCTCAAGGCCGTGGGTGACACCGTCGCCGTCGACGAGCCGCTGCTCGAGGTGTCCACCGACAAGGTCGACACCGAGATCCCTTCGCCGGTCGCGGGCACGCTGCTCGAGATCACGGCGCAGGAAGACGACGTCGTCGATGTGGGTGGTCAGTTGGGTGTGATCGGTAGCGGTCAGCCCGCGGCCGCAGCTCCTGCCCCCGAGCCCGAACCGGCTCCCGAGCCCGAACCGGCTCCTGAGCCCAAGGCGGCACCGGCTCCCGAGCCCGCCGCCGCGGCGCCCGCGCCGAAGCCTGCACCGGCTCCCAAGCCCGCTCCGGCTCCGGCTCCCAAGCCCGCGTCCGCTCCTGCCCCGGCTTCGGCCAACGGCAGCACCCCGTACGTGACGCCGCTGGTCCGCAAGCTGGCCGACGAGAACAACGTCGACCTGTCGAGCATCACCGGTTCCGGTGTCGGCGGCCGCATCCGCAAGCAGGATGTACTCGCCGCCGCCGAGGCCAAGAAGGCGCCCGCCGAGGCACCGGCTCCGGCCGCTGCACCCGCGGCACCCGCGGCACCCGCGGCCCCGGCCAAGCAGTCCGCCGCCCCGAAGCTGGCCGCCCTCGTCGGCACCACGCAGAAGGCGAGCCGGATCCGTCAGATCACCGCGACCAAGACGCTCGAATCGCTGCAGAGCACCGCGCAGCTGACCCAGGTCCACGAGGCCGACGTCACCAAGATCGCGCATCTGCGTCAGCTCGCGAAGGCGTCGTTCAAGGCACGGGAGG
Organism: Nocardia salmonicida; assembly: GCF_036142455.1. Taxonomy (NCBI): domain Bacteria; kingdom Bacillati; phylum Actinomycetota; class Actinomycetes; order Mycobacteriales; family Nocardiaceae; genus Nocardia; species Nocardia salmonicida. Next base: position 718,604 of record NZ_CP108014.1, on the reverse strand, counting down.
GCGTCAACCTGACGTACCTGCCGTTCTTCGCGAAGGCCGTCGTCGAGGCGCTCGGTGTGCACCCGAACGTGAACGCGTCCTACAACCAGGACACCAAGGAGATCACCTACCACGCGTCGGTGCACCTGGGGATCGCGGTCGACACCGAGCAGGGTCTGCTCTCGCCGGTCATCCACAACGCCAGCGACCTGTCGCTGGCCGGTCTGGCCCGCGCGATCGCCGACATCGCCAACCGCGCGCGCACCGGTGGGCTCAAGCCCGACGAGCTGTCCGGTGGCACCTTCACCATCACCAATATCGGTAGCGAGGGCGCGCTCTTCGACACCCCGATCCTGCTCCCGCCGCAAGCGGGCATGCTCGGCACCGGCGCGATCGTGAAGCGCCCGGTGGTGGTCACCGACGAGGCCGGTGGCGAGTCCATCGGCGTGCGCTCGATGGTGTACCTGCCGCTCACCTACGATCACCGTCTCATCGACGGTGCCGACGCGGGCCGGTTCGTCTCCACCATCAAGCACCGCTTGGAAGATTCGGCGTTCGAGGCCGATCTCGGCCTGTAGCCGAGGAATTCGATGAAGGTGGTCATCGCCGGTTCCTCCGGCCTGATCGGGACGGCGCTCGTCGCGGCACTACGCCGCGACGGGCACCAGGTCTCCCGCTTGGTGCGCCGCACTGCGGCCGCACCGGACGAATTCGCGTGGGATCCCGCGCGCGCCCAGCTCGACGAGCGGGCGTTGCGCGGGGCCGACGCGGTCGTGAACCTGTGCGGTGTCGGCATCGGTGATCGCCGCTGGAACGGCACCTACAAGCAGTTGCTCCGTGACAGCCGCATCACCCCCACCGACGTGCTGGCCACCGCGGTCGCCGCCGCCGGCGTGCCGACACTGATCAACGCCAGCGGCGCGCACTACTACGGCGGCGAGACCGGTGACGCCGTCGTCGACGAGACATCACCCGCCGGAACAGATTTCCTGGCCATGCTGTGCCGGGACTGGGAAGCCGCCACCGAACCGGCAGCCGAAGCGGGTGTGCGCACCGTGCTGATCCGCAGCGCCGTGGTGCTCGCCCGCAACGGCGGCCTGCTCAGCAAGCTGCAACCGCTGTACTTCGTCGGCCTGGGCGGACGACTCGGCAGCGGCCGCCAATACTTCCCGTGGATCTCCCTCGACGACGAGGTCGGCGCCATCGTCTTCGCGCTCACCCACCCCGAGCTCTCCGGCCCGATCAACGCCACGGGCCCCGCCCCCGTCACCAACGCGGAATTCAACCGCGCCCTCGGCCGCGCACTGCATCGGCCGACCCCGTTCATCGTCCCCGGTTTCGCCGTGCAAGCCCTGGTCGGCGAGCTGGCCGACTCGATCCTGCACGGCCCACGCGCCATCCCCTCGGTGCTGGAGGAGGCCGGGTACACCTACCAGCACCCGACCCTCGGCGCCGCCCTGTCCGCCGCCGTCGGCAGACAGTGAGCCCATCGATGCTGATTCGCGACGCCGACAAGGCCGATCTCCCCGCCGTGCTCGCCATCCACAACACCAACATCGCCGAGTCGACCGCGATCTGGGACACCGACGAAGTCGACCTGGACGACCGCCTCGCCTGGTTCGCCACCCGCGCCGCCGCCGCCATGCCGATCCTCGTCGCCGAGATCGACGGCGAGGTCGCCGGCTACGCCTCCTACGGCCAGTGGCGCCCCAAATCCGGCTACCGCTTCACCGTCGAGAACTCCGTCTACGTGGACAACCAGTTCCAGCGCCGCGGCGTAGCCACCACCCTGCTCACCGAATTGATCGCGCGCGCAACAGATTCCGGCCGCGTCCACGCCATGATCGCCGCTATCGAGTCCGGCAACAGCGCGTCGATCGTCCTGCACGAACGCTTCGGCTTCCACACCGTCGGCGAACTCCCCGAGGTCGGCCACAAATTCGGCCGCTGGATGGATCTGACCCTGATGCAGCGCACCTTCCCGATCGAACCCTGACACCCTCTTTGGCCTCCTCGGTCCCCCGGCGTAACGTCAGAACGGTGAACGACACGCGCCCCACCGCGTCCGCTCGATTCGATTCGACCCCGATCGTGGTCGAGGATCTCGGACTCATCGACTATCACGCCGCCTGGGAGCTGCAACGGCAGACCGCCGATCAGCGCGCCGCAGGCGAAGGCGACGATCGGCTGTTCGTGCTCGAGCACCCGTCGGTCTACACCGCGGGCCGCCGCACCGAGGCCGAGGATCTGCCGATCGACGGCAGCCCGGTGGTGCAGGTCGACCGCGGCGGCAAGATCACCTGGCACGGACCCGGCCAGCTGGTCGGCTACCCGATCATTCGCCTCGCCGAGCCCGTCGACGTCGTCCACTACGTCCGGCGCCTGGAAGAGGCACTGATCCAGGTCGTCACCGGTCTGGGCATCACCTGCGGCCGCATCGACGGCCGCTCCGGCGTGTGGCTGCCCGCCACCGAACTGCTCGCCGAGCGCAAGATCGCCGCGATCGGGGTGCGCGTGCAGCGCGGCGTCGCCCTGCACGGCATCTCCCTGAACTGCAATTCCGCCCTCGACGGCTTCCAGGCGATTGTGCCCTGCGGCATCAAGGACGCCGGCGTCACCACCCTGACCCGCGAACTCGGCCGCGAAGTCACCGTCGCCGAGCTCAAGCCTCTCGTCGCCGCCGCGATTGTTGCCGCGCTCGACGGCGAAATTCCCGTCTCGCCGCATGACATTGATCGCACCACCGCACCGGCGAACGCGCAGGCCCCGAGCGTAGAGTCGGTCCGGTGAGTTCCGTAGACGCCTCTGCCCCCGCCGGACGCAAGCTGCTGCGCATCGAAGCGCGCAATGCGGAGACCCCGATCGAGCGCAAACCCAAGTGGATTCGCACCCGCGCCACCATGGGCCCCGAATACACCGAGCTCAAGAGCCTGGTGAAGTCCGAGGGCCTGCACACGGTCTGCGAAGAAGCGGGCTGCCCCAACATCTTCGAATGCTGGGAAGACCGCGAGGCCACCTTCCTCATCGGCGGTGAACAGTGCACCCGCCGCTGCGATTTCTGCCAGATCGACACCGGCAAGCCCGCCGCCCTCGACCGCGACGAGCCCCGCCGCGTCGCCGAGAGCGTCCAGTCGATGGGCCTGCGCTACTCCACCATCACCGGCGTCGCCCGCGACGACCTCGACGACGGCGGCGCCTGGCTCTACGCCGAGACCGTGCGCGCCATCAAGGCGATCAACCCCGCCACCGGCGTCGAACTCCTCATCCCCGACTTCAACGCCGACCCCGCGCAGCTCGCCGAGGTCTTCTCGTCGCGCCCCGAGGTCCTCGCGCACAACCTGGAAACGGTGCCGCGCATCTTCAAGCGCATCCGCCCCGCCTTCCGCTACGAGCGCTCCCTCGCCGTGCTCACCGCCGCCCGCGAGGCAGGTCTGGTCACCAAGTCCAACCTCATCCTCGGCATGGGCGAAACCCCCGACGAGGTCACCGAGGCGATGCGCGACCTCCACGAAGCGGGCTGCGACATCCTCACCATCACCCAGTACCTGCGCCCCAGCCCCCGTCACCACCCGGTCGACCGCTGGGTGAAGCCGGAGGAATTCGTCGAGCACTCCCGGGTCGCCGAAGAACTCGGCTTCGCCGGCGTCATGGCAGGCCCCTTGGTCCGCTCCTCCTACCGCGCGGGCCGCCTCTACGCCCAGGCGATGACCCACCACGGCCGCGAGATCCCCGAAGCCATGGCCCACCTCGCCAAGGAAGGCACCGCCTCCCAGGAAGCCAGCTCGGTCCTGGCCCGCTTCGGCAGCTGACCTAGACTAAGGGTCCCCTCACCCCCTCGGAAGGACCCATGTCGAAGTTCGAGAACGTCTCCGTCAGCAAGAAGGCCAACGTCTACTTCGACGGCAAATGCGTCAGCTACAGCCTCGAGTTGCCCGATGGCGCCTCGGTGTCGGTCGGCGTGATCCAGCCGTCGTCGCTCAGCTTCTCCACCAACGCTCCGGAGATCATGGAGCTGGTCGCGGGTGAGGCCAACGTGACGTTGGCCGGTACGACCGAGGCCATCACCTATCGTGCGGGCGAGTCGTTCAAGGTCCCCGGCGACAGCTCGTTCGACATCGAGGTCGTCGACACCCTGCACTACGTCTGCTACTACGGCTGACAAACCCGGATCCGGGGCGACCATCTCGGTCGCCCCGGATCGCCGGATCTACTTCACAAGGAATTCGTCCTTGTACAGCCGGTTGGGCCGCGGGGCGGTAGCCTCGCTCAATTCCACCTGAAAGTCACTCTCGCGCTTGGTCCTCGGTCGGTAACTGCCACCGAAGGTGACCATCACCGACCCACCGACCCCGGTCGTTCCGCGAGCCGACGTCGTTTCCCGGCCGGCGTTGAACACCGTCGCCACATCGCGTCCGTCGTTGCCGACAGCGATCTTGCCGTCATGGAAGAACTGCACGAAGGTCCCGTTGTCCGCGCCGACGGTGGCAGCCACCGTGTGCCCCTTCTCGGGGTCGAGCTCGAACTCCGCATCACACTGCTGACGCCGATCCACGGGACCGGGCTCACCTAGCGTGCGCCCGATTCCGAGCAGCACAGTCTCGCCGAGAGCGTTGTGCCGCTCGCGACCTTCTTCGGTCCACAGGTGGGTGGTCGACCAAACCTTCACGCGCCCGTCATCGAAAAGCGACACCCGGTCGTCGGTGCCGTTGCTGATCAGATATTTCGCACTGTTGGGGGCCATACTCCCCATCTTCCTCGCTTTCGCGCGCCGAGATCACCCGTTCGGGTGAGTCGATCGCCCAAAACGCGCTTCATGCCAGGTCAGAAGCTTTTGTGCGGTACACCAACGGTAAGACCACCGTCCACCACGAACTCCGCGCCGGTCGAATACGAGGACTCGTCGGACGCCAGATACGCCACCAGCGCCGACACCTCATCCGGCTCGGCCGCCCGCGCGAGCGGAATCTGCAGGAAGTCCGCGGGAATCCCCTCGGTCATCGGCGTGGAAATCAGTCCCGGATGCACCGAATTCACCCGAATCCCCTGCGGCGCGAGCTCGAGTGCCGCCGACTTGGTGAGCCCACGCACCGCGAATTTTGTCGCCGTGTATCCGTGCAGACCCGGACTACCCCGCATCCCCTCCACCGAGGAGATGTTCACAATCGACCCGCCACCAGCGGCTTTCATCGCCGGAACAGCCGCCTGCATCCCGAGAAACGTCCCGGTCAGATTGATATCGATAATCCGCTGCCACTCGTCCAACGCGAAGTCCACCAACAGATTCCCATTGACGATCCCCGCATTGTTCACCAGCACATGCAGCCCACCGAACTCCTCGACCGCCGCCGCCACAGCCCCCGCCCACTGCTCCGGCTCACGAACATCGAGATGCCGATACACCACCGCATCCCCGAGTTCCTTTGCCACCGCGGCGCCTTCGTCGTCGAGAACGTCCCCGATCACCACCGACGCCCCCTCGGCGACAAACCGCCGAGCATGCGCCGCCCCCATCCCCCGAGCCCCACCACTGATCACCGCAACCTTGCCGGCCAACCGTCCCATGTCCGCATACTCCTTCGTCGAATCGAACCCCTCACACCGTATGAGGATGGTCCGCACGAATGGGCAGTATTGCTAGAACACGTTCCAATTTTGCTCAGTGGGCGGCGACTCGTCCCCAGGCCGACCGCGAGCTGATATCAGCAGGCGATGTTGGCCGCGCCTGACGACTGGAACGAAATATGCACATGGTCATAGTGATTCTGCGTCGGGCTGCCGCGATCCTCCATGTAGGACCAGCCGTTACCGTCGTTGTATCGCTGCTGCCAGATCACATAGGTGACACCGAAGCGCGCCTTGTTGGCCAGGACGAAATCCGCGATGGTGTTACCCAGAGCAAGGTTGCCCGTCATCACATCGAGCGCTTGTCCCGCGCCGTGGTCGCCGTCATAACGACCGTGTGCACCACCGATATCCGAGACTCCGAACATCTTCTGCAGCAGGTGACCGACCTGCGCCACATGCGGCAGAGTCCCGTTGAACTCCGTCCCGCACAAAACCTTCACCTTCAGCGCCGACAATGCGGCCAGTTCGTCATCGGCCCTGACAATCGGCCCCGGCTGCGGCGCATCGTGCATCGGCGCGGCAGCGATCGGGTCGAGTTCGATGGCCGAAGTCGACAGCGGTTCGACCGAAGCCACTGCCTCGACCTCCGCCCCACCCGGCCGCATCACCATCATCAACATGCCGGGAATGGTTGCCGCGAGACTGCATACGGCCAGCGGCATGCGGCTCTTGGGAGCCGACGTTTTGCGATGCGAAGCAGTCACGATGTAGATCACCAGTCGTTGTCGAGAACAGGTCACTGTAAGATTACGAAACGGTCGCGGAAATGTCACGCCCAGACGCACACTACACAGTCGGACCAGCATCTATCACCCGAAGCGATCTCGCAATCCTTTCGCCGCGTGTCGTTATCAAGACGGCCTGTCGCGACGCAAGGCGCTTCAACTGTCGCTCATGTCACCGGCTCGACTCGTCGACATAACAAGGATCGGGATCCATCGCCTCCCACGAACCCATCGGTCATCGCCGCGATCCCACTATCCAGGCGGCTTGTGCGCAGTCGGGGTCGAGCTGCCGACGCGCCCGATCAGCTTGTTCACCGCGCAGGCGGCCCCAGTGCGGTCGGCTCACATTCGTCTACCCTCCGTCGGCCGGATTCCCCACCGCAGACGAGCGCCGCGCCGATGTCGGTGCCCCTTGCTACTTTTCGTGCATTCGATCTCCACGAGCTCAGCGAGGACGCATGACCGCCGAAACCACCTATCTCGAACTGTCCGACGACGCGGGCTCCTCGCACAAGTTCTACGAGGTAGTCGTCACCGGAACGAACGTCAATATCCGCTACGGCCGCATCGGCGAGCAGGGAACGTCCAAAGCGAGCTCCTTCGCCACCGAGGACAAGGCGAAGTCGGCCGCGCAGAAGAAGATCGGCGAAAAGGTGCGCAAGGGCTACGCCGCCGCCGTCATGGGCGCACGCGAACGCCGCACCGTCACCCGCCGCAGCATCACCAGCCAGCGCTCCACCGCCAAGTCGGCCCCCGTGCTGTGGCGTTTCGATTCCGGCGCCGCCGCCTTCGGCATCTTCGTCGACGAGCAGCGCTGCTGGGTCGGCAACGAGGACGGCGAGGTCTTCACCCTCTCCCCCGCCGGCGTCGTCACCAACAGCTACAGACTGCCCGACGCGGTCAAATGCATCGTCGCCGACGACTTCTGGATCTACGCGGGCTGCGACGACGGCCGCGTCTACGACCTGTCCGGCAAGGTCCCCCGCGCCGCCTACGACGTCTCCGCCGACGACGTCTACTGGCTCGACATCCACGACGGCATCCTCGCCGCCTCCGACTCCGCGGGCGGCCTGACCGTCATCGACCACGAAGAGGAATCCCTCTGGTCGGCGCGCAGCAAGGGCAACTCCGGCTGGATGGTCCGCGTCGACCCCACCGGCGTCTACCACGGCCACAGCGCCGGCGTCACCAAGTACCACCTGGAAACCGGCCGCTCACAGTGGAATTCGTCCACCCGCGGCGCGGTCCTGTTCGGCTGGCAGGAATCCGACACCGTCTACGCGGGCACCTCCCACAACCAGGTCGAGGAGATCACCAAGCAGGGCACCGCCACCCGCACCTACCAGTGCGACGCCGCCGTCTTCTCCTGCGCCGCCTCCCCCGACGGCCGCTACGTCTTCGCCGGCGACTCCCACTCCTCGGTCTACTGCTTCGACGCCACCGGCACCCGCCTGTGGAAACTCGCCACCGGCTGCGGCTCCGCCTACTCCATGCAGTACCACGACGAAAAGCTCTACCTGGTCACCACCTCCGGCGCCCTGGCCTGCCTCGACGTCAGCGAATCCGCCATCCGCGACGCCGACCAGGGCGTCCTCCCCACCACCCGCTCGGTGAAAGCCCCCGAATTCTCTGCTGTAGCCCCCAGCACCACCCTCGAACTCACCACCGACGTCGGCACCGGCGTCATCGTCGAATGCCTCCGACACGGCGACTCCCTCCGCGTCCACGTCATCTCCCCCGGCTACGACCCCGGCTGGAACGTCCAATTCCCCCGCGACATCCGCCTCGCCGGCGCCCGCTACGTCGTCGACGCCGTCTCCGAATCCGCCCGAGGCGGCTTCTACCGAGTCCGCGGCGACATCCGCCGCCTGGGCTGAGTCGGTGAACCGACCACGGAAACGTGCTCGAGCTGGCCTATTCCAGGAACAGCAAGCCCGCGCAACATTCGCACTCCGATACCGCCCTCACGACTGACAGGATGACCCCGTCCTGCGCTCGAAGTCTGGCGCGGGTGAGGTTCGCCAGCGAACCTCACCCGCGGCAGTCCACCCGATAGTCGAGCCCTGGTCGTGGTCGATCCGTTTCGTATGAAACCGCAAGCCATGAGATGTTGGCTGCGGCGGGCTGCGTCCCCCGACAGGGTCGGATACAGCTCAGCCTTGGTCGCCGATGCCTCAGACTTCGCCCGTATCCGGGTTCAACGCCGCCAAGGTGACAAAGATCGGCACCTCTGGATCCGCCGCGATCCCCCGCCCGCGCAGAAACGCATCGATCATCCCCCACACCAATTCATGCACCCTACTCACGAATTCACCGGAATTCGGCTCCGTGTCGCTCAACCACAGGTCGGTCAGCACGATCATCACACCGACGATCGCCCGCGCCAGATATTCGATCCCCTCGGCATCAAGGGGAATCGAATCCGCCACCGCCTGAGCTTTTTCCGCGAAGCGACCCGCCACCGCGCCGGCGAGGTCGTACTGACCCGTCACCCCCTCACGGTTGGCGCTCGTCTGCGTCAGGAACCGGAAAACGTTGGGGTGGGCAAGAATTCCGACGGCATAGTCGGCGAGCGCACGATCAATGGCGGCGGTGGGCGGCTGCAACAGCAGGGTCAGGTCGGTTCCTGTCACGGCGAACGCCGAGTCGGCGAATCGTGCACCGATGGCGGCATAGAGGTCACCTTTGTCGGTGAACTGCCGATACAGCCGCGGCTTCGTGATTCCAGCCTCGACCGCGAAAGCATCCATGCTCGGATAAGGCCCGTCCCGATCGAGCACCCGAATCGCGGCGTCGACGATGACATCCCGGCTCACCGGCGGAGGTCGTCGACTGGCACGAGTCACGGTCGGGAACGATACACGTACCAGCAGTACGCTCAGGTCGTCCAACACATCACGCTCCGAGGGCTCTTTACAGAAGGTACCTCGTACCGGCAGTATCGTTGACCGTACCGGCAGTACGAACTACCGGACATCGCATCGAAGGAGACGGTCCGTGTCGGATCCCCTGCGCCAACTCATCACAACACTCGGCGCCCCACCACCACCCGACTTCGCCACCCTCACCCCCGACGAGCTGGCCCTCCTCGACAACTACGTCCGCGCAGCCCTCGACCACCGCAAGGCCGCCCTGGACGACGCCCTCGACTCCGGCATGAGCCTCATCCCCCGCCTGGCCCGCCCCGCCGTGAAGAAGGTGCTAGGACTGTGACCGCGACCCACCACACCACCGTCGAACTCACCAAACTGGCCCGCGTCCTCAACCGCGACCCCTCCGAACTGGCCTTCCTCGCCACCCTCCCACCCACGGCCCTCCGCGAATTCCGCGACCAGATCACCGATCTCGCCGCCCGCCGCGAAGCCCGCCGCATGCAGCGAGTCGGCGCCGCCGCCAAACTGGTCCCCGCCACCATCGCCGCCAAGATCACCGAAGCTGCCTTCGGCCCCGTTCTCGCCGCCGCGCTCGCCGGCTCCGTTGACCCAGCCCGCGCCGTAGCCATCGCCAGCGCCCTCTCCCCCAGTTTCCTAGCCGACGGCACTCTCACCCTCGACCCCCGCCGAGCCGTCGAACTGATCGCCCAGGTCCCCGGCCCGATGGCAGCAGCCGTAGCCAGCGAATTGATCAGCCGCGGCGACTATCTGACAATGGGCAACCTCGCAGGCTCGGTCCCAGACTCAGTCCTCCGCGCAGCCCTCCCCCACGCCTCCGACCTCGACATCCTCCAGGTCGGCTACTACCTCGAGGAAACCTCAGCAGCCGACCGCCTCCTCACCATCGTCACCGACCGCGTCCCCGGCGTCATCCGCGCGACGCACGACGCAGACGAGTGGCCCAAAGCAATCACCCTGCTCGCTCTCCTCGGCCCCACCGAACGCTCCAACCTGGCCAACGTCGTCGCCGCCCAAGACGACGAAGTCATCGACGGCCTACTCGCCGCAGTAGAAGAAGTCGACGCCTGGGACACCCTCCTCCCCGTAGCAGCAGGCATGGCCCCGCAACCCCTACAACGCCTGGCCCAACGCCCAGCCATGCAAAACCCCACCCTCCTCACCAAAATCGCCGACCTAGCCCTAACCCAAAACCTCTGGCTCTCCCTACTCCCCCTAGCCACCCATCTCTCCCCCACTCAACTCCACCCGGTCGCCGCCCGAGTGTCTGCCGAACCCAACGACGCCCTCACCGGACTGATCGAGCAGGCCCACACCGGATCTCAATGGGAGCACCTCATCCCCGTCGCCCTCTCCCTTGACGACGCCGCCCGCACCCGCCTAGCCGCCCTCCCCGTCATGCACCGCCCCGACACCCTCACCGCGGCCGTCCGAGCCACCGCCACCCACAACCTCTGGCCCCAAGCCCTCCCCCTCCTCGCTACCCTCCCCACCGAAACCCACGACACCCTCGCCACCGCCATCACCACTCTCACCGACGACGAATTTCGCGCTGCCGTCCACGCTGGCACCACGGCCTCCCCCACCACCCTCCTGGACCTCGTCCTCCGCCAGCCCACCTCCGACCGCGCCCGATCGTTCGCCCTTCTCGACACGATCCCCGACCTCGAATCCCTGATAGCCACCCTCACCGACGCCGATCTGCCAACTTGGGAAGCCTTGTCCCACATAAAAACCGAGCTCTCCCCCAACCTGCGTACCTTGCTGGCAGAGCACGCAACCCGATGCGAACTCTTCACAATCAGCACACAACTCACACCCTGAAACACTCCCACAGGAAGCTGTCGGTATCCCTTGTCGCGCTTCCCACATGACGGTCTGTGGATGAACCGAACTCATGGCATCCATCATCGACGGAGCGTCGTGGAGTGCCGGAGCCGGCCGAACAGTCGAACGGCGAGTCCGTCGAGGTCAAGATTCGATTTCTTCTCAGCAAACTGCACCTGTAGAGTGGCCATCACCTGTAGGGTGATGGAGGGAGAGCGGAGTGCGACTCGAGTTCGCGAAGGCCGAACTTCGCTCCCTGTGGGAAAGCGAGGCATTCCGAATCAACGGGCTCGCCCCCGAGACAGTGACAGCCTTCCGGAGGAAGGTTCAACTTCTCGAGGCTGCGTCCAGCGAGATGGAGCTACGAAACTTTCGCTCGTTGAATCTAGAGAAGCTGAAGGGCGATCGGCAGGGGCAGTACTCGATCAGGCTGACGCGAAAATGGCGACTGATCCTACAGTTCGAGACTGATGACATAGGACGCACAGTTTTGATACTCGAACTGTGCGACTACCACTGATCCGCCGCGAGGGGAGGCCTGAAACCATGAACGAATACAGAGGGCTACCTGCGCAGGCATTTCCTGCGGGTGATTACCTCCGGGACGAAATCGAAGCTCGGGGCTGGACCGTTTCCGAGTTTGCGCAGATTGTCGGACGCCCCCAGCAGGCGATCTCCGAGATCCTCAACGGACACAAAGAGATCACCGCGGAAACCGCACTCGAGATCGCCGCCGCGACCGACACCGAGGCAAGCACCTGGCTCCGACTCCAGAACACCTATCGACTGTGGCAGCTGTCAAGGATCCCGAACCAGATGCGCACAACGGCGGTTTCGCGCCGCGCCCGCCTCGCCAAGCTGGTCCCGATGCCCGAGTTGCGCAGACGAGGAATCATCCCAGCCGGGGCCGACCTCGACGCAGAGGAAGCTGCGATCCTCGACCTCCTCCAGGTGACAGACCTCGACGCCCCGCCACCCATCAGGCTCGCCGCACGCCGTTCCGAGGAAACTGCACCGATCTCACCACCACAACTGGCATGGATCGCGTGTGTGCGCCGAGAGGCGCAGCGCCGAACCTCCCCACTGCCTGACCTTGGTGATGTTTCCGCGCTCGCTTCGGAGGTGGTCCGGCGAGCGCAGGATCCGGCCAGCTTGTCCCGATTGCCGGAGCTATTTGCGCAATTCGGCATTCGCTTGCTCTACGTTCAGCCGTTCAAATCGGGAAAGATAGACGGTGGCGCCTACCTCGACGACTCGGGCATGCCAGTGATCGGCGTTTCGGGTCGTACACAGCGCATCGACAGCGTGGTATTCACGCTTCTCCACGAACTCGCGCACCTACATCTCGATCATTTGGCCGAAGGCATCACATTGGACTCTGATGTATGTGCGGCCACGGAAAATCAAGCAGAACGCGACGCGGACCGCCTTGCGATGCGTTGGGCCCTGCCGGAAAAGATCAAGCTGATGCCGCCGATTTCCAAACGAGCCGTTGTCCAACGTGCGTCAGAAATGGGCGTTCATCCGGGTCTCATCGTGGGAAGACTGCAATACCAGCAGATCCTGCCCTGGACACACCTACGTGAGTTGACGCCGAACGTGCGCGGATATCTCAGCGCATGGTTGTAGATGGCAGTCTTGCTACCACGCCCTGTCACGGCACCGTCAGCAGCTGCAGGAATCGATGGCCGTACGGCAGCTCGAACAGCACAGCTCGGAACCCGGAATCAAGATCCCCTTGCCTACTCCCCGCGCGCGAGCAGCGAAGTCGTCCTGTAGCGCCCGGAACTTGTTGATCTTGCTCAGCGTCGTTTCGGAGGGTCTCATCGAAGTCTTGCGCCACGTCTGACACTTCGGTTGATCCGACCGCAACACGGTGGTCCCGCTCGGGTCACCACTTTCGTCATGCGCGGCGCGCCTCACGCCACTCGAAGCCCTGCGATCTGGCCGGACGATCAACTATGTTGGCAGACAAGGCATTACACACTGTGTCGCGCACCGAATCGGGGGAATCATGTCCGACATCAGCAGGCAACGCCGTGCCGACTGGGCTGCCGAGCAGCTCGCCGCGCACCCACAACTCACCGCCTCACAGCGCCGCTTCCTCTCGGTCATCTTGATCGAACAGGGCTGGCATCTGCTGCTCGATCCGGCAACACCCCGCCCGGACCGGTCGGCAGCTGTCGCGATCGGCCGAACCGGCGTATTCGTTCTGGTCTTCGCCGATACCGTGCCGACCGCCCAGATTCTGCGCGAGATCCGCCGCGCCGCCGAGGAGCTCTTCGCCAGCCTGCTAGTCGAACGCGGGCAGTTCGTCCCGCATACCCTCGAGGTGATGCTGCTCATGCCGCATCGAATCACCACCGAGGCCCACGATTCGTTCGTCACCGCAGACGAATCCACAGTCCGCGACACCGTGTTGGCACGCGACCGGCTCCTGACCCGCCATCGGGCCGACGCCATTGCCGCCGCTGTCGCGGCACGGATAGGCACGAGCACCTGGATCTGTACCGACGACGCGCCGACACCGGATCCGGTATCCACCGAAGGTCTCTTCGATCGCGCAGACCTCGACGAGGACTCCCGGTCCAGCTCCCTGGCGCGCCAGTTTCGCGACTGGGTCACCTTCCTCGACCCCGACCAGCTCGCGCTCGTCCACGCGAAGTTCACCGGCCCGGCGCGCTTCAGTGGCCCTGCCGGAACCGGCAAATCCGTGGTGGCGTTGCACCGGATGGCGCATTTCGCCAAGCGCAACCCGGGGCGCTTGCTGTTCACGAGCTTCGTGCGTACCCTGCCCACCTACCACCAGGTCAGCTTCGCCCGGATCGCCCCGGTAGTCGCCGACCGGGCAACCTTCCTCGGTCTCCACGCGTGGACCACCGCCTTCCTCAATTCCCGCGAAGTCGTCTTCGACCTGGGGGTAGAGGCGGCCGACGACGCGATGGCGCGCGCGTGGATCGGTGTCCGTCACAAACTCGACGGCTACGAAGGCACCGACCACAACTACTGGGCCGACGAGATCAAGCGAGTCATCAAGGGACGCGGCCTGATCTCCCTGGACGAGTACAAGGCCATCGCACGATCCGGACGCGACGGCGTCCGCCTCGACGGCCGCCAGCGGGCATATATCTGGCAAAATCTCTACCTCCCTTACCAATCCCGGCTACGGAAACGTCAGGTACACGACTTCAACGACATCATTGCCCTGGCCGTCGATGAAATCCGGCAGCGGCCGCTCGATGACAGCGAACGCTTCTCGATGGTCGTCGTCGACGAAGTCCAGGACTGCACCCTGATGGAACTGCGATTGGTCCATCAGATCGCCGGCGGCACAGCCTCCGACCAGCTGCTCCTGGTCGGCGATGGTCAGCAACAGGTCTATCCCGGCGGCTGGCGGTTGTCCGACGCCGGGATCCCCCTGGCGGGTGGCCGCGGCCGCGTGCTGCGAACGAACTACCGAAACCGTGCCGCCGTATTGGATCTGGCCAAAAAGTTCCAGGCAGGCAACACCGTCGACGACCTCGACGGCGGCCGCGGATTCATCCTGCGCGAGAGCGACGGAACTCTGCCCGACGGCCACGCCGTGGAGCTGCATCTACGCCGCCGCGAAATCGACGCCGCCTTCCTGCGGGCCGTCGTAGAGTGCGGCGTCCCCACAGGCGACATCGCGGTCATCGTCGACACTCGCAAAGATGCCAAGCACCTGCGCGATGTCCTGCAGGCAGCAGGACTACCGACAATGCCTCTCGATGATTACGACGGCACACAACTGAAGGAGATCAAGGTCGGCACCGTACACCGCGCCAAGGGTATGGACTTCGCCGCCGTTTTCCACATCACCACTGAGCCAGCGACATTCGCGACCGTGCGCGGTGCCACCCGCGATCGCGCGGAGCTGGCCGCGCGGCAGAAACTTGTCGCGATCACCCGCGCCCGTGACTACGCATGGCTGGCCTACATCACCGACCACTGAGCACCTTGTTGTATCAGCGCGGCCAGACCGCAGAGACTCCCGATGAACCATCCAGAATGAGGTTCCCCTGAAGTAGTGGACATCCGAGATAGCGGGACCATCGGTCCCTGGAAGGATGTTCACCATGTCTCGTCCGCGTCGATCGTATTCACCCGAGTACCGGGTCGAAGCCGCGCACCGGGTCATCGATTCCGGGCGGCCGGTCCGCGACATCGCCCGCGAACTCGATGTCCACGAGAACCTGCTCCATAAATGGGTGCGTGAGGAACGCCGCCGCATGAACGCTGCGGGCCAAGCCGCAGCACGCGGCCCGGATAGCGCTGTCGGACAAGAGCTTTCCTCTGAGGAGCAGGCCGAGTTGGTGCGGTTGCGGGCCAAGGTCGCCGAGCAGGCCAAGGACATCGCGTTCCTGGAAAAAGCGTCGGCGTACTTTGCGGCAAAGCATCCAAAGTGAGCAGGTTCGAGCTCATGGCCACAGAGTGCGCCGACCACGACGTGACCAGGATGGCCGAGCTACTCGACGTTTCGATTTCGGGCTACTACCGACATCTGCAGGTCCGCTCAGCACTGGAGGTCTCGCCACGGGTCCAGCGTCGGCGCGACCTGGAGGTGAAGATCCTCGCCCACCATCGCGCGTCCAACCGCACCTATGGATCGCCGCGGATCACGGCTGACCTGCGTGCTGAAGGTGAAGCCGTCTCGGCCAATACCGTCGCCGCGATCATGGTCGACCTCGGAATCGAAGGGATCAGTCCACGCACGTTCAAGACCACCACCGTTACCGATCCGGCGGCGGTGTTCCCACCTGATCTGGTCGGGCGCCGCTTCGATCGCGGCCGACCGGACTTGGTCTGGTCCTCAGATATCACCTACCTGACCTGCGGTGAGGGTGACATGTTTCTCTGCGCGATCCGCGATGAACATTCCCGGCGGGTGCTGGGATGGCGCGTCGCTGATCACATGCGTGCCGAACTGGTGATCGGCGCGGTCGATGACGCGGTCTTCGTGCGTGGTGGTCGGGTTCGGGGTGTGATCTTGCAGTCCGACCGAGGAACTCAGTACACCGCGTTGGCGACCGCGCAGGCTTGCGCCGGGCATCGGCTGCTGCGGTCGATGGGCGCGACCGGGATCTGCTGGGACAACGCTGGCTCCGAATCGCTGTGGTCAACGTTCAAACACGAATGCTATTACCGGCACAGCTTCGCTGCGAAGGCTGCACTTGTTGCCGCGGTTGACAATTGGATGGTGTTCTACAATCATCGGCGGCGTCACTCATCGATCGGGATGCGTTCACCCATCGATTACGAGTTGCCCCTCAAGACGGCCGCGCAAGCAAGCTAACCCCGTCCACTTTTTCGGGGGAACCCCACGGCGACGACTTCGAGGCGATCGAACCACCGTTCTCGGTCAAACGATCGCCCCGTGACATCGTCGGCCTGCTTCTCATCCGAGACCTCGCAGCTGGCATTGGGAGGCCGACGCTTTCGGAGATCCAAACAGCGTGAACGGCCGTGTTCGAGGCCCGTGCCCACGAAGCTCGCCATCTCGGGCGCCCACCTCGCTCTTGGCCGCCAACTATTGCGACGTATCCGCACTAGCTTAGCGACTTCGCGAAAGCTGCCATGTCCGGCGGGATCCAGCTCTCGCTCGATGACGCCGTTACCGAGGTGAACGCGTGGATAGACGCGATCCACACGGCAGGGACCAACTAGTTTGCAAGCGGGGCAGCCGACGCTAGGGATATGGTCGCCATCATGGAATTCGCCACCGCCACTGCGGAGTTCGATCGCACCAGCGCCGTCCCACGGGTCACCAATGCCGAGGAAAAGCGCAAGCTAATCCACACCGAGTTCCCGCTAACCGACATGCTTCAGCAGTTCCTCGTCTACCCGTGGAGGCGGCCTCGTGAGTAGCGGCAAATCGGTCCGGCTGTTCCTGGCTGACGGCACACCTGGTGGGCTACTCACGGCCGAGATCATGAACTGGACCGGTCACGTCGTGGCTGCTCCGCGTTCGGACCTCGCGGCACTGTTGAAGCGCCCCGAGGCGACACGCACTGGCATCTACATTCTGCTCGGCGATGATCCGAACAGTCTTGGCGGGCAGATGGCCTACATCGGCGAAGGCGACGACGTCAGCAAGCGCCTGTATCAGCACGCTCGCCCGGAAGACCGGAACGGCAAAGACTTCTGGGATCGAGCCATCGTGCTGACCAGTAAAGATACGAACCTGACGAAGGCGCATGCTCGGTACCTGGAGAGCCGGTTCATCACGCTCGCCGTACAGGCCAATCGAGCTCGGCTCACCAACGGCACCACACCACCACCGATCGCCTTGCCCGAGGCCGACGTGTCGGACATGGAGTACTTCATCCAGCAGGCCAAGATCGTGCTGCCAGTCCTCGGGGTGAATCTCTTTCGGTCGCCACGAGCGACTTCAGTGGGATCAAACACCGAAACTACCGAAACCCGAAAGGATTCGCCGCTGTTCGAGATGGCGGTTAAGAAGTTGGGCATCACCGCGACCGCGCAGGAGGTCGATGGCGAGTTCACAGTGATCGAAGGTTCCTGCGCGCGACTGGCTTGGATCGGTGACGAGAGCCACAGCTACGTGGGCCTGCGGGAGAAGTTGGAGCACGATGGCACGCTCGTGCCCGATGGCCCAACGATGCGCTTCACTCGCAACCACGTGTTTGCTAGTCCGAGCGCGGCGGCGGCCATCGTCGCCGGCCGCGCCGCCAATGGCCGCAAGGACTGGCAGGTTAAGGGCTCACAGACAAGCTATGGGCAGTGGGAAACCGAAGGGGTTGAGGAGGCGATGAAACAAGGGGGGAGCAATGTGTGACTGGGTCCCGACCGCGGGTCACGCGCCCTTTCCCGGTCGGCATCGGCGAGTAGCCGCTTGAGCCGGGCATTCTGATCGCGCAGCTCTTTGTGCTTGGGCCTCCACAGGAGGCGCGGGCTCCGTGATCGATTGTCACCCCGTCAGCGGTGAAGCAGGAGAGGCGTTTGCGGGTTTTGCCGGGTGACACCGTGCGTCACGGGTACCCACAGGGTCTCACAGTCGATAGGATGAAGGTTGTGCGTGGTCCGCGCACCCGATCCCCGGAGGTGTCCTGACGTGGCTGAGCCCTGGCTGTCTGCTGAGGAGATCGCCGCTCACCTTGGCATCACAAAAGACACCGTCTACGACTGGATCGCCGACAAGAAGATGCCTGCTCACCGTGTCGGCCGACTCTGGAAGTTCCAGACCAGCGAGATCGACGAGTGGGTGCGTGGCGGTGGGGCCGCACCGGATTCTCACGAGCGCGACGACCGGGCCGACAGGTGATCGCCTGCGCCGCTCGTCGGCCAATGTGTCGCAGGGTTGACGTATTCTGATCAACTCGCCATTTTCCAGAGGGGGTCTCCCGTGAGCAGCAGCTCGCCCACGTCGTCGCGCTACGCCCTGTCGTTCACGACCGGCGGCCTCCTGGAGCGAGAGGCCGCAGTCCTGGCACCCGTGTACGCCGAGCATCGCGACTGGGCGAAGGTACGCGACATCGCCGTCGAAGAGAACCTCCTTCAGACGCGAACTCACAGCACGGGTGTCCGTCGAGTGCGAGAGGCCGTCAACCGCCTGTCAGCGCTGTCCGACCGTGAGGTTGCGATCCTCGCCGACGTCACCACCTCTGAGCGCGGCCACCTCATGTGGGCAGCCGCGTGCCGTCGCTACGACCTCATCGGTGAGTTCGCCGAGGAAGTCCTTCGTGAGCGCTTCCTCACGTTGGCGGGCGCCGTGTCCTACGAGGACTACGACTCCTTCTACCGCGCCAAGGCCATGTGGCACGACGAGCTGAGCGAGGTGACCGACCTCTCGTACAAGAAGCTCCGGCAGGTGGTCTTCAAGATGATGGTCGAGGCAGGGCTGCTGACGACGAAGGGCGCCATCGAGCCCGCCTTTTTCTCCGCGCGCGTCGTCGAATGCCTCACCCACCGCATCCCCAGCGACATCCGCTTCTTCCCGACGAGGGTGGTCTAATGCCCCTGCACTCCAAGACGACACTGGCTCAGCACGAGGAGCACCTGTTCAAGGTGCTCAGCAGCGAACGATTCCTGAAGATGGAGGGCCTCGGCAACGAGGTCGCCCACTTCATCTACGACTATGACCCGGCGTGGGCGCTCGACGTCGCCCAGGCCAAGAAGCGCATCAAGACCAAGCTCGACACCGAGCTGGGCATCAAGGTCTTCGAGATCAACCTCTACGACCTGTGCGTCGAGTTGCTGAAGAAACGCAACGTGTGGGAGCGCGTCGTTGCTGCTGAGCCGTCGATGGACAAGCCCGACTTCCTCAAGATGCTGCAGAACATGCTCGACCCGCAGATGCATTTGGCTCCGGCGATCAAGGAGCGCATCGCGGACGAGTCGTTCCAGATCCTCTTCCTCACCGGCATTGGCGAGGTGTTCCCGTTCGTGCGTTCGCACACGGTGCTGAGCAACCTGCAAACCGTCGTCTCGGATAAGCCCATGCTGATGTTCTTTCCCGGACGGTACGAGGTGTCGACCACACAGGGCTCAGCACTGGTGCTGTTCGCCCAGCTCAAGGACGATTCCTTCTACCGTGCCAAGCGCATTCTCGACCAGGAAGCATGATTGCGATGAAACTCAACGAGGTCTTCCACAAGGACGTCACCCGCTCGATCGAGGGCGTGGTCAAGGCCGACGATGCCGACCACCTGGGCATTGAGGTCGAGGAGTATGTCTTCACCAACGACGCCGCGAAGGGTGTCGCGCCGTTGCTGGAGGAGTACACCAACTACACGAACTCCAATGGTGTGTGGATCTCGGGCTTCTTCGGTTCCGGTAAGTCCCACCTGCTCAAGATGCTTGCGCATCTCCTCGGCGACGTCGAGGGTCAGGCGTTCCCGCGCGAAAAGGTGAGTGAAAGTTTCCTCGGCAAGACCGACGATGCGATGCTCATCGCTTCGTTGAGGAAGGCCGCGGCGATCCCCGCGAAGAGTCTGCTGTTCAACATCGACGTGAAGGCGACCCTGATCGCCAAGGACCAGACCGACGCCCTGCTCAAGGTGTTCGTCAAGGTCTTCGACGAGAGCCGCGGATATTTCGGCAACGACGGCGCCGTCGCCCGCTTCGAGGAAGATCTGGACAAGCGCGGCCAGTACGACGCCTTCAAAACTGCGTTTGCCCAGTACGCCGGCATCGACTGGCCCCAGGGGCGCGAGCAGACCGCGTTGGAGGGCCACAACATCGACAAGGCGTTCGCCGAGGTCAACGGCGAGGCGAACCCCGGCATCATCGCCCAGTACCAGAACTCCTACGCCGTCTCGATCGAGGATTTCGCCGCATCGGTCAAGGCATGGATCGACAAGCAGGAGCCCGGCTTCCGGCTCAACTTCCTCGTCGACGAGGTCGGCCAGTTCATCGCCGACGACGTGAAGCTGATGCTTAACCTCCAGTCCATCGCCGAGTCCCTCAACACGAAGTGCAAGGGAAACTCCTGGGTCTTCGTCACGTCGCAGGAGGACATGGACAAGGTCATCGGCGACCGAACGAGACAGCAGGGCAACGACTTCTCCAAGATCCAGGCCCGATTCAGCACCAAAGTGAAGCTGACCAGCCAAGATGTCGAAGAGGTCATCAGCAAGCGTCTGTTGGAGAAGAACGATGCAGGCGCGGCCACACTCGAGTCGATCTACGCCAAGGAAGCCGCAAACTTCCCAACGATCTTCAACTTTGTTGACGGCGCAAAGTCGTACCGCAATTACGTTGACGAAGCCCGCTTCGTCAACACCTACCCGTTCGTCACCTACCAGATCCCGATGTTCCAGGCCTCCATCGAAGGCCTGTCCGATCACAACATGTTCGAGGGCAGGAACAGCTCGGTGGGCGAGCGGTCCATGCTCGGGGTGGTCCAGGAGGTTGCCAAGCGCATCGGCGGCGAGCAGATGGGCTACCTCGCGACCTTCGACCAGATGTTCGCCGGGATCAGTGCGGCGCTGAAGTCAGCAACCCAGAGCGCGATCCTCCAGGCTGAAAGGCACCTGCCCGACCCTGATTCCGACGTCACGATCCTGGCCAACCGCCTGCTGAAGGCGCTGTTCCTGGTCAAGTACGTGGACACCTTCAAAGCCACGCCCCGCAACCTGACCGTGCTCGTATACGACCGCTTCGGGCTGGATCTCACTGGGCTGGGTAAGCAGGTGCAGGAGGCACTCAACCTGCTGGAGTCGCAGTCCTACGTCCAGCGCAACGGCAACATCTATGAATACCTCACGAATGATGAACAGGAGATCGAGAAGGAAATCAAAGGGGTCGACGTCGACTCCTCCGAGGTGTCCAGCAAGCTCTTCCGGTACCTCTCGTCCGACATCCTCAAGACGAACAAGCTCAAGTACGCGAAGAACGGGCAGGACTTCCCGTTCGGCTACAAGCTCGATGACACCGTGCAGGGCAACCAGCGCGAGCTGACCATCCACTTCATCACGCCGGAGACGAGTTACAGCGACTCGGAGATCGCCGCGCAGAGCATGGGCAGGGACGAACTCCGGGTATTCCTCGGTCGTGACAAACGCCTGTTGGCGGATCTGCGTCTGCTGCTGAAGACCGAGAAGTACACCAAACAGCGCACGAATTCGGGCGCGACGCCGTCGATGCAGGCGCTCCTCCAGTCGAAGCAGGTGCTCAACGCGGACCGCGAGAAGGATCTCATCGAGCGCCTTCGCCAGGCGGTCGGCAAGGCGCAGTTGATCATCAACGCCGCCGAAGTCACCTCGAACTCGCAGGATGCCCTCACCCGCGTGGCGGACGGGTTCCAGGAACTCGTCAGCCGGACCTACACGAATCTCGGTCTACTCGGCGGCAAGGTATACCCCGAACAGCAGGTCGCCGGTGCGGTCCAGGACGACCAGGGTCTGTTCAGCGCGGGAAACCTGAGTGTTCTCAACTCCCCGGGCGCCGAGGTGGAGTCCTGGATCCTCACTCAGACAGGTCTGGGTGAGCAAGTGACGATAAAGAAGGTCGTCGATCGCTTCGAGCGCAAGCCCTACGGCTGGGATCTCGGCTCGATCGAGGTGGTGTTGGGTTGGCTCGTCGGCAACGGCAAGGTGGCGCTGAGCGTCGACTCCAACCCGATCGTTCGCACCGAGGCAGCAGCCCTGATCCGAAACACCGGCAAGCACCAGCACACGGTCGTGGCGCCCCAGAAGTCATACGACCAGGCGAAGGTCGCCGCTTTCAAGAAGTTCTGCGCCGACTTCTTCGACGAGGGTGCCGTGCCGAGCGACCCCACCGAGTTGGCCCGATTCGGCAAGGACAAGCTCGCGGCCAGGCGCGATGAGCTCAATGCCCTCGTCTCCAGCAGTCGTTACTCGTTCGTCAGCCAGCTCTGCGAAGTCGTCACCATGCTCGATCACGCTGTCGGCAATACGGTGGACTGGTACCTCAGCGATTTCGACAAGGCCGACGAGCTGCGCGAAGCCAAGGAAGAGTTGATCGACCCGATCAAGTCCTTCCTCAAGGGCCAGCAGGCCAAGATCTTCGACGACGCGCAGGCCCTCTTGAGCGCCAATGCCGGGAACCTTGGCTACCTTCCTGGCAGTGCCGATTCGGTCACGGCGCTGCTCGCCGATCCCAACGCCTTCCGAGGCAGCAAGATGAACAAGCTCAAGGCCGCAGCCGACGCCCTGCGGGGGCAAATCGATGATGTCGTTGCCGAGAAGCGCGCGGACGTGACCGCAGCGATCGAGGGCCGCAAGGCGGAGATTCTCGGCAGTGTTTACTACGCCGACGCCACTGCCGGCGCCCAGAAGAGTGTGATCGGGCAGATCGACGCGCTCCTCGCGCGACTCGTCGGCGAGACTCAGATCGCCCTCATTCTTCAGACAGGTTCGACATTCGAACAGGATGACTACCCGGTGCTGCTGAGCCAGCTCGTCGAATCTCAGCAGGGCGGGGGCGACGATGAGCCGGCGCCGAAGCCGATGGTGTCGGTCAAGACGATCCAGGTCTCGGGTGTTTCCGGTGTCCTCGAATCCGAAACCGACATCGACAACTACCTCGCCGCACTGCGCGCCGCGCTTGTCGCCACCCTCAACGACGGAAAGCGAATCACGCTCTGATGGACACCGCCCC
The DNA here is from genome assembly GCF_036142455.1 of Nocardia salmonicida. NCBI lineage: Bacteria > Bacillati > Actinomycetota > Actinomycetes > Mycobacteriales > Nocardiaceae > Nocardia > Nocardia salmonicida. The sequence continues at coordinate 695,455 of NZ_CP108014.1, read as the reverse complement.
GCTCAAGTCCTTCGCCACCTCGGCGCGTACGGAACTCATCCGTGAGGTGGGCGCGCGCATCACCGCTGTGCTCGCCCAAGGCTCACCGGAGCGCATCGAGCAGCCCGGGGCAGTGAAGGCGCTGGAGCGTGCCATCGCCCGGGCGGGCAGTGCTGACAACGGCAAGGCGCATGTGGCGGACAAGGTCGCCTATACGTGGTTTAACCGCATCATCGCCCTGCGCTTCATGGATGCCAACAGCTACACCGGCATTGGTGTGGTTTCGCCTGCGGCCGATCAAGTCGGTCAGCCCGAGGTGTTGGCCGCAGCCAAGCGTGGCCAGATCGATGGTGGGGTGGTCAGGGGAACGGACGCCGCGACCATCGCGGGGCTACTCAACGGCACCCGCCAGCCGCGTACCGGCGTCGACGCTCAGGCGGAGGCGTATGCGTTGCTTCTCACAGATTATTGCCGTTATTGGAACAGCGCAATGCCCTTCATATTCGAGCGCGAAGGCGACTACACCGAGTTGCTCATCCCGGCCAACCTTCTTGCTGACGACTCGGCCCTGAGTCGCTCCGTCAAGGTGCTGACGGAGGACGTGTGTCACGACGTCGAGGTCATCGGCTGGCTGTACCAGTTCTACATCTCGGAGCGCAAGGACGAGGTCTTCGCCGGGTTCAAGAAGAACAAGAAGGCCGATGCCGACGAGATCCCGTCTGCCACGCAGCTTTTCACCCCGCACTGGATCGTCCGATACCTCGTCGAGAACTCTGTGGGCCGCCTGTGGATGCTCAACCACCCTGAGTCTCGCCTCGTCGACCAGATGGACTACTATATCGCCCCGGTCGCCGAGGAGATCGACTTCCTTGAGATCAACGGGCCCGAGGATCTCACGGTCATCGACCCAGCGTGCGGCTCGGGCCATATGCTCACCTACGCCTTCGAGCTCCTGTACGCGATCTACGAGGAGGAGGGCTACACACCCTCGCAGATCCCGGGCCTGATCCTCACGAACAACCTCTTTGGCACCGAGATCGACCCGCGCGCCGGCGCATTGGCTGCGTTCGCCCTGACGATGAAGGCCGCAGCCAAACGCAAGCTCTTCCTCAAGAACGCGGTCGAGCCGAACATCTGCGTCCTCGACCCCATCACCTTCGCTCCTTACGAGCTCGACTACCTGGTAACCGAGGATGGGGACCGGCAGGCGGAGGTGGCGTTCTGGAACCAGTTCGCCGAGGCAGACACCTTCGGCTCCTTGGTCCGGCCAGTTCCGGAGCTGACATCTCGGCTGTCGCGCCACCTGGTAACGCTCGAAGACTCCGGAGACCTGCTCAGAGCGAACGTAATCGATAGGGCCGGAAACCTTCTAAGGCAGGCGAAGGTCCTTACTGCGGACTACGCGGCTGTGGTCGCCAATCCGCCGTACATGAGCTCTGGCAACATGTGCTCGTCACTGAGTGAGATGGCCAGGCGCGCGTATCCACGCACCAAGGCCAACCTTTACGCAATGTTCATCGAGAGATGTCTCGACCTCGCCAGCTTCGGCGGCGTCGTCGGCATGATCACGATGGAGAGCTGGATGTTTCTCGGGTCGTATGTAGCCCTGCGGAACGACATCCGCCGAGCGAACACCCTCCTGTCGATGGCCCATCTCGGTGCCGGGGCCTTCGACAGTATTAGTGGCGAGGTCGTCGCAACTTGCGCTTTCGTCATACTAAAAGCCCCGGGAGGCGCGACGAAGAGTGCGTTCATTCGACTGGTCGATGCGCCCAACGAGGCGATCAAGGCATCGATTCTGCGCTCGGCGGCCCATGAACCCTCTCACCCGCACCGATACGCCGTCGATTCGAAGGTGCTGGTCGAGATTCCTGGGGGGATCTACGCTTACTGGCTTCAGAAGGCTGCTATTCGTGCCTTTGCGTTGGGAACGGTACGGGACCACGCCAAGTCAGAGGGCGCGGTCAAGACCGGGGACAATGCGCGATTCCTGCGAAAGCACTGGGAAGTAAATCGTCGCGACGTGGGCGCCCAGGGCGGATGGCGGCTTCATCCCAAGGGCGGCGGCTTCCGGCGATGGTACGGAAACGTAGAGACGGTCGTCGATTGGACGCCATCCGCTCGCGCCCACTACCGGAAGGACCGGATCGCACGAATCCCTGCGTCAGAGTTTTGGGATCTCTCGGGGATCACCTGGTCCTCCGTTTCCACTACTCGCGCATCCTTCCGTATCCTTGAGGCCGATGAAATCGCTAACAATGCGGCGTTGTTCATCTTTCTGAACGATGAGGCGCGCACGTATCCCGTCCTCGGGTACCTGAACTCGCGATTTGCAGCGGAGTACTTGGAGGCCGTAGCTCCGACGATCAACTACCTGGTGGGCGACATCATGACCCTCCCACTGCCAAAGGAATTCATTGACGAGGCCTCCCTGCGCTCCAATGTCGCGACGCTCGTTGCCGCCGCTCGGGAGACATGGGATGAGTTGGAGATCAGCGTTTCCTTCAGCCAACTGCCACTGCTGACCTTCCGATCAGACATGCTGGAGGACGCAGTCGCGCAGGTGGACCGCCGACGTGGGGAAAGGGCGCAGCTCGTACGAGATCTTGAGCTGGCCAATGAGGCGATCCTGAGTTTGACCTTCGGACACATGGCGGCACCGCTGGCTTGGGATGACGTCGTGGACCCCGAAACCACAACCACTTCTGGTGATCAGGTTCGAGATCTCGTCTCCTACGCTGTCGGCTGCATGTTCGGCCGCTACAGCCTGGATGAACCAGACCTCATCCTCGGCGACCAGGGATCCACCCTCGACGACTACCTCGCGAAAGTCCCGCACCCGACGTTCGCGCCGGATGCCGACAATGTCATTCCGATCGTGGACGGTGACTGGTTCGAGGACGACATCGTCGAGCGGTTCCGCCAGTTCCTCCGCGTCGCGTTCGGCGAGCAGCACTTCGAGGAGAACCTGCGGTTCGTCACCGACACTGTGAGTTCAATCACGGGTATTCGAACACTGCGGGACTACTTCATCAAGACCACCGCGCGCGGGGCGGCGTCAAGATTCTACGACGACCACGTCCAGCGCTACAAGAAGCGGCCGATCTACTGGCTCTTCTCCAGCCCCAAGGGCTCGTTCAATGCCCTGGTCTACCTGCACCGCTACAGACCGTCGATGGTCTCGACGGTGCTGACCTACCTGCGGGAGTACGTCACCAAGCTGGAGTCGGCCCTCCAGCAGGCGGAGCGGGCCGGGAACGCGAAGGAAGCGGATCGGCTCCGCAAGATCCTCGTCGAGTTGAACGAGTACGAGCACGACACGCTCTACCCGAAGGCATCCGAGAACGTCATCATCGATCTCGACGACGGAGTCAAGGCGAACTATCCGAAGTTCGGTGCGGCGCTGAAGAAGATCCCCGGACTGGAGGCGGCGAGTGACTGATCTGACCTCCGTGCAGGAGGCCCTCCAGAGCCGACTCGAATCGCAGCGGGTTGTGTTCTGGCACGATCCTGCTGGCGAGTACGACGCCGACCTCGATGCACTCGAGCTCGGGGCAGTTGATGTCATTCGCGTGCACAACAACGAGTTCGGCGTGAAGAACACGATTCTCGCCGACCACGTCGGCAAGCGCCTCGTCTACCGCTGCGGCGACCTCCCGCGTGGCACCGCGAACTGGCTGCTCGATCTCGAACTCGCTTACGGCGTCTTCACCGCCGACAAGACCTCCATGCTCCAGCGGGAACTCGGCCTCAGCGACCCGGCGCTGCTGCCGGTGATCGAGCAGCACCAGAAGTTCTTCGCCGCCAACAGCCGCAAACAGGCACTGGAGAAACTCCTGAAGGACGGAGACGACGCCGCCCTCCTCAGTGCCAAGATGTGCCAGGTGCTCGTCAAAGCGTCAGGGCACAAGCTGACCGACATCATTCGCGAACTCCTCGTCGAGAACGCGGCCAGGAAGACGGCCAAGTTCGACGACCTCGTCACCTACGGCCTCGACCAGTTCTTCTGGAACGGGCTCGCCAGCATCTACAAGTACCCGAGCACATCGCCGACGATCGACGACTTCGTGCTCTGGATGTTCGGCCGCGCCGTCGAAGACTTCGCATCGACCACTCCCGACGAGCTCCGCAATATCCGCAGCGACTTCAACAGCCTGCGCTACGACGTCCGCACCCAGGAAGCGATGACGACGCTCGCATCCCGAGCGTCCGCCGCGCTCGACGTGAAGTCCAAGATCGAACACCGCGACTACCGCGAGCTGGCCACGATCACGATCTTCGAAGAGATTGACCGCAAGGTGATCGTGGACCTCGCCGCCGCCGTCGCCACTCAGTCGGTGACGCCCCGCGAGGTCGCCGACATCGTTCGGCAGCGCCAGCACAGCCTGTGGAGCGCCAAGTACGCCAAGCTCTACGAGGCCATCCGCAGCGCGTCGGAACTGCTCGCCGCGATCGCCGGACTGCCGCACGCCATCGCCTCGGCGGCGCTCGGGCTGGAGAAGTACCAGTCCGACTGGTTCCGCATCGACCAGCAGTACCGCTGGTTCACCCACGGCCACCAGACCGCCGACTTCCAGCAGCCGCTCGAAGCGCTCAAGACCGAAGTCGACAAGCAGTACGCCAACAAGTACCTCTACGACTTCGGCGGGCTCTGGCAGCAGGCACTCGAGCCCACGGGTGAGTGGAAGTCCGCGGCCCTCGCGCCGCAGGCGACGTTCTTCGAACATCACGTCGCCCCCGTTGTGAAAGGCGGGCGCACCAAAGTGGTCGTCATCATCTCCGACGGCATGCGCTACGAGATCGGTGAGGAACTGGCCTCTAAGATCCGCAGCGAGGATCGGTTCGACGCTTCGCTTTCCGCCGTGCTTGGCTCGGTGCCCAGCTACACCCAACTCGGCATGGCGTCCCTGCTGCCGCAGTCGAGCCTGGAGCTCGACCCCGGGGGTCTCCCGGTCCTCGCGGACGGGAAGCCGACGAATGGCACCGTGAACCGAGGCAAGATCCTGCACCCGGTCAAGGGGAACGCCATCACAGCCGCCGATGTGATCGCGATGCCCAGTGACGAACTGCGCGAACTTTATAAGCAGCACCAGATCTTCTACGTCTACCACGACCGCATCGACGCCGCCGGGGACAAAGCGCCAACGGAGCGGACCGTCTTCGAGGCCGCCGAGGAGACCCTCCGCGAACTGTTCCATCTGGTGAAGAAGTGGACCAACGCGAACGCGACCAACATCCTGATCACCGCCGACCACGGGTTCCTCTACCAGGACATCCCACTGGAGAAGTCCTACTACGTCTCCGAGCCTCCCCAAGGTGACGCGGTCACCAAGATCAACCGCCGCTACGTGCTCGGCCGGTCGCTGAAGCCGTCTCCGTCCTTCATGACGTTCACCTCGGCGCAGGCTGGACTAGTGGGAGACATCGACATTCAGATTCCCAAGTCGATCCACCGTATCCCGCAACCAGGCGCCGGCACCCGCTACGTTCATGGCGGCGCATCCCTCCAGGAGATCGTCGTCCCGGTGATCACGGTCAACAAGAAGCGCAAGAGCGACATTCGTCCGGTCAACGTCGACCTCATGCCGGAGACCGACAAGATCACGACGGGGCAGCTCGCGGTCAAACTGGTCCAGCGCGAGCCCGTCACGGACAAGATCCAACCGCGCCAGGTCCGGCTCGGCCTCCACGTGGGTGACATCCTGATCTCCAACCAGCCCATTCTCACGTTCGACAGCGCGTCCGACGACCAGCGCGATCGGTACCAGAAAGCCGTGCTCTACCTGACCGAGGATGCAGACCAGTACAACAACCGGCCCGTCGAGCTGAGGCTCGAAGAGCCGATCCCGAACACGACGCAGTGGAAGCTGTTCTCGAAGGGGAACTACACCATCAGGCGGTCGTTCACGACGGATTTCGACTTCTAGGAGAGCCATGACGAATCTCGAAGACGCTCTCGGCGAGATCGACGTCCTCGCTGCTGCCGACGTGACCGATACCGCGCCGACGAAGTCAGCCCTCGATGACAAGATCAACGAGCACTTCGCCGGTGCTGTCGTCCGCAAAGACCTTGTCAAGGCAGTCCGCGGCAACGCCGTCGTGCCGTCCTACGTTCTGGAGTACCTGCTGGGCCAGTACGCCGCGTCCGACGACGAAGCGACCATCCAGGCCGGCATCGACAGTGTGCGCCAGATCCTCGCGGCGCACTACGTCAACCGCAACGAGCACATGCTTGTGAAGTCGAAGATCCGCAGCAAGGGCCGACACCGTGTGATCGACAGGGTCACGGTCACGCTCAACGAGAAGGACGATGTCCACGAGGCAGAGTTCGAAAACCTTCAGGTCAAGGGCGTCATCATCGACGACGTCACGGTCAAGCAGAACCCCAAGCTCCTCGTCGGCGGGGTGTGGTGCATCTGCGATATCGAGTACTTCCACTCCGACGACCAGCGCGTCGTGCCGTGGATCCTGGGCAGCCTCAAACCCATCCAGGTCGCCGGCGTCGATATCGACCACTACCACGAGGCGCGCAAGGCGTTCACCACCGAGGAGTGGGTCGACCTCCTCACGCAGTCGATCGGCCTCAACCCTGAGCAGTTCACCGAGCGCGGCAAGCTGATCGCCCTGACCCGCCTCATTCCGTTTGTAGAGCGCAACTACAACGTCGTCGAACTCGGCCCGAAGGGGACCGGCAAGTCACACACGTTCAGCGAGTTCTCCCCGAACGGCATTCTCATCTCCGGCGGCGAGGTGACCGTTGCGAAGTTGTTCGTCAACAACGCGAGCGGCCGCATCGGCCTGGTCGGGTACTGGGACTGCATCGCCTTCGACGAGTTCGCAGCAAATCGCCGCGCGGACAAGAACCTCGTCAACGTGATGAAGAACTACCTCGCGAACAAGTCGTTCTCGCGCGGAACCAGCATCTTCGGAGCCGATGCATCGATGGCGTTCATCGGCAACACGACACACACGGTGCCCTACATGCTCAAGAACTCCGACTTGTTTGATGAGCTGCCCGACGCCTACCGAGACCCGGCGTGGCTCGACCGCATCCACCACTACATTCCCGGCTGGGAAGTCGCCCCCATTCGCTCGGAGATGTTCTCCACGGGATACGGATTCGTCGTCGACTACCTCGCCGAGATCCTGCGGGCGAAGCGGTCCGAGGACTTCTCGGACAAGTACAAGCACTCCTTCACCCTCGACAACTCGGTCTCGACGCGCGACCAGGATGCCATCCGTAAGACGTTCTCCGGATTGATGAAGCTCGTCCACCCGACAGGCGAGGCCACCGAGGATGAGGTCCGCGTGCTGCTGGAGTTCGCGATCGAGGGCCGCAAGCGTGTAAAGGACTCGATCCTGCGGATCGATGCCACCATGCGCGATACCCGCGTGCACTTTAGGTATGCGGATGTGACCGGGACGTGGCACGAGGTCGCAACTCTTGAAGAAAGCCAGTACCCCCAGCTGTACCGGCGGAACTGGGATGCGGCGCCGCACAGCGACGTCAGTTCAGGTGGCGACGACGTCGCGCCCGTACCAGGCGGGTCCGCTCCCGCCGGACCGGTCGGCGGTGACGCATCCGGCGCAGCGGCTCCGACGCGGCCGGCTGATGTTCCACTGACCGAAGGGCACCAGGACTTTTCAGCTGGCCAGATGCGTGTCTCCTACGAGACTCTCCTCCTGCCTTACCTCCGCGGCGCATCCAAGATCACGATCACCGACCCGTATATCCGCATGCCGCATCAAGGACGTAACCTTGCGGACCTGCTCAGCCTCTTCGCGGCCGCCAAGGACGACGCCGAAGAAATCGATGTCGTGCTCGTCACCACCGAGCAGCCGAAAGCTGAGTTCAAGCAGAGTCAACTACTCATGCTGAAAGCGATCAAGGACGCATCCGACGCTGTGGGTGTGCGCCTGTCGGTGCGACTCGACGACACGATCCACGACCGCCGCATCGAGACCAATCACGGCTGGCGCATCGACCTCGGCAAGGGGCTCGACATCTGGCAGAAGACGAGCGACAACCCCTTCGACTTCGGCCGTAACCGCCAGGAGTTCCGCCTCATCGGATCGGCGTTCACCGTCCACTACGTGAAGATCCCCGTCACGCCGGAACTGGAGGCAACACTGTGACCCAGGTGTGCATCAATAGCCTCCCGCACGAGTCCGTAATGGGGCAGGCAATCGATGGAGTCAACGCGTCGGCATCGGCCACACGATGGTGGCGAACAGATGAGCACGCGACGTGGCGAGGCCATTTGCCACTTTTCCGGCGTGCTGTGGATCGTCACTGATAGCGCCCCCTGACATCGGCAGCGAGTTCGATCAGGTCGGAGTCATCGACGGTCAGATACCAGCAGTAGCCCGTACGGCATGGTGCCCACTGCTTGACCGCCCTCTCCACGTCGAACTTCTTGGTCAGCAACGGACTGTCGGCCAAGACAGAGCGTCGATATGAGCGAGCGTCCGGCCGAAGGATCACATCCGTTGCGGGCGCCATTCCCAACTGACCCAACCCCTGCTCCAGTGTTTGAGCAGACAACTGGCACAACGCGATTCGGTTCGAGCGAATCGGCTTATCCGCTGCGACGACCGGGTACAAGTCGTAGAAGGTGGTGTATGCGCGGGCAAGATCGTAGCGACATTTCGCCAGGCGGCGGGGCTCAAACGCTTCGGCCACCTTCGCCGGCACGATGCGTAGCCGCCTGGAGGCAGTGCGAGCTGCCGTTCCGCCGGTTCGAGTGGACCAGCCTTGTCGACCGTGATCTTCATTGTGGCGTCTGCCTACCGCAGGATCGAGCAGTAGTCCCCGCCGCTCATCCAACCTCCTCCGTATGGGTTTCGGTGCCGAGTGCATGTGAACGCGGCGCTAACACGATACGCACCTGGTCCGCGTGGTCGCGGACAAGTCCGCGCAGCCGCAACAGCCTTGTGTCGTTGACGTTTGACCGTCTCCGGCGTTACGACACCCAGCAGGTCATCCACGGTCCGAGCATTCGTGGCCCGCCCTGTCGTACTCCGGCGATAGAGTTCACGCACCCGCTGTGAATCTAAGGAAAGCTGTTATGGCCCAGTCCAACCAAGATGGGCCGTCGCGGCTTGAAGGAGATCTGACCCAATGCCACTCGCGTACCGTTCGTTCTTTCGCGTTCGGGATGAGCCAAGGCTGCTCGAGCTGGCAACCCAGCAGCTGAACTCATGGTTGCGGTCTAAGCAGTGGGACATCGATGCACTCCGATTCGGTGCCGCACGTGACATCGCCCCGGAGGTTGTCGGCGTCGCACTGTCCGAAGAGCCCCGTGACGGGACACGGACTACTCGGTATCGGTTCGTTCAGGGCGCAGGTTGGGTTACCGAGCTTACGATCCACCAGGGCCGCTCGGAGCGCGACAGCTGGGTATGGATCGATCTGGAGAGTCCAGAGAAAGGTCCTTCGGCAAAGACACCACGCCTCGCGGGCGACCTGCTCGCGGTGCTTCACGGCCGAGACGGAGATCACCTACTCGGTGCTGGACCGCGCATCGTTCGAGTAGACGAAGTCGGCTCCGTCGTCGATGCACTCACGGATCTCGATCGTCGCGGACATCTGTTTATCGCGGGTACGTCGCCAGATCTACCGGTGGACAAGTGGTCTGGCTACGTCGGAAAGCTCCTGAAAGAGACCGTCGGCCTGGCTGCGTCCTACGTACTCGACGCAGAAGCAACCGTCGAATTCAATGCTCTTACGCCACAGTCACATCGGGTGGATCCCGGTTCGGCGAGCTGATCACCGTCCTGGAAACCGACAAGCGCGGCCTCGGCGTGGACCTGCCCATCAGTCAGCGCACTTTCGCCGTGCCACCCAACGTCCAGATCATCGGTACGATGAATACCGCCGACCGCAGCGTCGGCCACCTCGACGCGGCGATTCGCCGCCGCTTCGCGTTTATTCACGTCGGCCCCGATCCGGAAGTAGTGTCCGGCACCATCGGTCCTATCGATCTTCCCGAGCTGCTGTCTGCGCTCAACGACCGAATCGCCGTTCACCTCGACACCGACCACCAGATCGGGCATTCATACTTGCTCCACAACGGACTCCCGGTCTCGACCGAAGAGGAACTCGCCGCCGCCTACTACCACGACATCGTGCCGCTGCTCGAGGACTACTGCGTGGGTCGCGCCGAACTGCTGCACCGCGTGCTCGGCACCCTGGTGGATCCCGAAACCGGCCGACCCCATGTCATCGCGGTCACCGACCTTCCGACATCGCTTGCCGTCGAATTCATTACCAGCTCAACAGCTCTCGATGAGTGATCGAATCGAGGTTCGTCTTCACGAGTACGGATCCGCCCCGGTCGACGACGACCTAATCACCCCAGGCGACCTCGCCCGCTTGCGTGCCCTCCAAGCCCAGGGCCGTTTTAAAGTGGAGGAGACACGTACAGGCTGGCGTCTCGAGGCCAACGGAACGGTCGGCATCCTCAACCTGGACCGAACTCGTTTGGTCATCGAACCGAAGCTCGCCTTTACCGGTGAGTCCCTCATTCGCTGGCTCTGCTACGCCCTGTCCGTACCCGTCCCACACGATTCGACCGCGCGCGATTGGTCCGTCTCCCGAACCGGATTCACCGACATCATCGCTGCCGCACTTCTGCACGAATGCCAAATTCTGCTCCGAGACGGCTTACGCCGCGACTACGTTCGCAATCATCAGCTCGCCCCTGTGCTGCGTGGCCGGTTCGACGCTGTAGCTCAAGCCACTCGCCGTTATGGCATGCTCGACCAACTTCACCACGACACCTTCGACCGCAGCCCGTCGATCTGGGAGAATGAAGTCTGCGGCCACGCGCTCATCGCCGCTCGCGCGAAGGTATCCGATCCCTTACTGGCACAACGGCTGTCGATGATTGCTGCCGAATTCCCCGCTTCAGGAAGGGTTTCCGGCGCCGTCAATGCCCTCTCCCGAGCCACCTATAACCGCCTCAATCATCGCTATCGCCCAGCCCATATTTGGGCCGGTCTGATCCTTCGAGCCGGCGGGGTAGCCGATCTGCTCACTGACACAGGCACCAGCGCCGAAAGCCTTCTTCTCCATCTCCCCCGCATCTGGGAAGTAGCCGTCGCCCGCCTCATCGCCGACTCTGTCCCACCCGGCACGACCACAGCCACCACCACCTCGGCCACCAAGATCACGGTCTCCGGCGACCTGTCGACCCGAACGTTCCGCCCAGACGTTGTAGTCACTTTCGCCTCGCTCGGCACACCGCGACACCTCCCCATCGACGCGAAATACAAAGGCTACGAAGACAGTTCCATCTCAGCCGCCGACACTCACCAACTTCTCACCTACATCACCGGATACTCCCCCGAAGACGCCCCCACGGCCGCAATAATCCACCCGCGCACCCATCGGCACTCTCTCCGAACATTGCGTGTCCACGGAAACAACCGGCACCTAGGCACAATTCACACCATCGGCATCGATGTCGACCAAGCTCCTACCGCTACCGCGACATGGCTCCGCACCGGAATGTTGGACTCTGTTCAGGCGTTGTGATCCACAGCCTCCGTAACCGTGAAGACCAACCTTCAGCACGTCCGTCGAGGCCTTCTGGTCTGGCAGTCTTCGACAAATCGCACACCTACCGAACCAGGTTGGCTGTGGCGACATGGACGAGCTTCTCCGCCGCCTCCAACGGCGACCTGGTCGAGACCGACATCGAGTTTCCTACTCGGCAGATCGTGCTTGCGAAAGGACCTCATCGATGGCGGCACGGAGGTCGAACACCAACTTGTAGCGGCGGACAGACTCCGGGCCGGTCAGTTCGATGTCACGGCCGGTAGCCCGCCAGACGTCACGGATCGAGCCGTCATCGAGCACCTCGTAGCCTTCGGATTCGGCCCAGCGGTCGACGTCGCGGGCACGTGCCGCAAGTGAGTCTGCAGCCTCAGTCCTGCTGCTGAAAGCCTGGATATCTTTCCAGGACATACTTATCCACCCTTCATCGACCGAGACCAACGTCTATTTGTATCAATCTTTGCGAAATCTGACCGCTCTTGGCAGAGCTAGTTGGGTGCTCGCGGACTCCCCATGAGTTTGCAGGTTCGGTAACGAGTGCCCCATGAACCCTCGGGTGTTGTCGGTGTGACGGCGTAGTGTCACGCATATCGGCGTTGCGGGTGACCAACCGGAGGTTCGCGATGGACGTACTGCTCGGAATCGGAACACGTAAGGGATTATTTCTGGCTCGCAGTCGGGATGAGCGGGCCAGTTGGACGGTGTCGCCGCCCCAGTTCCCGGTTGCTGACGTGAAGGCGTTGGCGATTGATACCCGGCAGGAGACGCCGCGGGGACTCGCCGGGGTGTTGAACAGTCATTTCGGGCCGACGTTGGTGGTCAGTGATGATCTCGGGCAGACATGGAGCGAGCCGGATGACGCGCCGCTGGCGTTTCCGGAGGATACCGAGGCTGCATTGGGCGGCGTTTGGCAGATTACTCCTGCCACCGATGCCGAGCCGGATGTCGTGTACGCGGGCGTCGAACCGTCGGCGTTGTTCCGGTCGGCTGATCGCGGCCGGACGTTCGAGCTGGTCAGGGGGTTGTGGAACCATCCTCATCGGCCGCAGTGGGAGCCGGGCGGTGGCGGGCTGGCTTTGCACACCGTGCTGCCACATCCGGTCGATACGCAGCGGATGGCGGTGGCCATGTCCACCGGTGGGGTCTATCAGACATCCGACGGCGGCGAATCATGGACGCCGACGAACAAAGGCGTCACCGCGGATTTCATGCCCGGCGAATTGCCGGAATGGGGGCAGTGCGTGCACAAAGTCGCCCTCGATGCCGAATCGCCGAGCACCATGTATCTGCAGAACCATGGTGGCGTGTTCAGAAGTACCGATGCAGGCGTGAGCTGGCAATCGATCGACGGTGGATTGCCGCCGTCCAACTTCGGCTTCCCGATCGTCGCGCATCCGCGTAAGCCGGGGGTGATCTACACCTTCCCCCTCGTCGCGGACATGGAGCGCTTCCGCTTCCCACCCGATGCCACCTGCGCGGTGTATCGCAGCGAGACATGGTCGAAGCAGAACGATGGGCTTCCGCAGGTCCCGTTCTGGGCGGCGGTCATGCGCGACGCCATGTGTGCCGACGACGCCGACCCGACCGGCATCTATTTCGGCACCCGCAACGGCGAAGTGTATTGCAGCGCAGACGAAGGCGACCATTGGCAGCTCGTGGCCGACAAGCTGCCGGACGTGCTGTGCGTGCGCGCCGCGGTCGTCGGTTAGCGCGATGGCTCGTGTCTGTCTGCCCTCCATGCTCCGCGCCTACGTCGACGGCGCCAAGGAATTGGACGTCGACGGCGCGACCCTGAAGCAGGTTCTCGATGCGCTGCGCGAACGGTCGCCCGGGTTGGAACGCCGACTCCGCGACGAACGCGGGACGTTGCGCCGGTACGTGAACTTCTATGTCGACGGTGACGAATGCCGTCTGCTCGATGGTCAGGACACCGCTGTCGGTGCGGGCACCGAGGTGATGATCATTCCTTCGGTCGCCGGTGGATGATCCGTATTCTGTTGGAGCACAATGCTTACCGGAAATAGGGCGTGGCCTGCACCCAATGGAACCCTCGTGAGACAGCCGGGTACTGCGCGAGGTCGACCTGGTCCAGTTGCATTCGCACTGGTCGTCCACCGAGCGAGCCCTCCAAGATCAACCGATCCGACTGTGGCTGAACGTAACTGAAGGTCGCGAGCTTCCATTGGTGTGTCGTGTCTTTCGACAGTGTGATGGTGTGCTGGTCGGTGTCGATCCGGGCAGGGAACGAGACAAGTGAATCGTCGAGCCGCTGCATGGTTATGCCCTGGGGGATGTCGAAGATGATGCGGCGAAATCGTTCGGTGGCGCTCGGTATTCCGCCGTTGGGCCGCGATTCGCGGAAGTCGACCAAGGCGGGCACCTCCTCGCCACCAACCGAGTACACGGTGACGTTCCAGATGCCGTAGAGCGGTGACTTGGGCCGTGCGTTGCCGTAGGTGTGCCAGCCGTCGTATGCCTCGACGGTCGTCGCGCCGAGCAGCCACACCCCCATCAGTACCTGGGCTGCCACAAGGATTCGGCCACCGCGCGGTGTGGAAAGCAAAGGTGCCTGCGGTCGAGTTCCTACGGCCCGGCCGAGCAGGGCGCGCACGATGCGAACGATGTCTGGTGCGGCCAATACCGCTGCGTACAGGAACAATTGAATGGCGAACAGCTTCACCGGCACATCGAAGGTGAGATTCATCAGCAGCACCTGAAGAGCCACGATCACGGCCAGCACAGACCCGAGCCCCGCGGTCACCGGCAGGATCAGCAGCAGCGCCGCGGCGACTTCCGCCGCACCCAATGCCATCTCATACGGCTCCGACAGCGACGACTGAGCCCACAGCACCGCCATCGGACTCATATGACCGAACGGTTCGACCAGCCGCTCGAGGTTGAACGACATCTGGGACGGCAGCACTTTGATCATCCCGTACAGCAAGAGAGCGCTGACCAGGGAAATACGCAGCAGCAGCCGGAACCATTCATACAGGCGCACGTAGTTCGGGCGGCGCCGGTCGAGGACCGACCAGGCAGCGGTGACCGGTACAGCGACCAGGAGCAGGGTGAAGACAGCCACCCACTTCGCAGCAGTGTCACCGCTGCCGGTGACGGTGTAATCGATACGCACATCGAAGATTTGGGTGCCGACCCAGTCGGTGAGGGGATGCAACGCCGTCCATTTGGCGACCTCACTCACCGTCTCCTGCGGCACACCAAAAGTGCGCAGCAACGCATGCAGCAGCCACACCCCGGCCATCCCTATACCGAGAACAACAAACCCGAACCGGAAGACAACCCGGACAGCCGGATGCCACCGCTCCACGACTTCCCGTTCGACGTCGACGATGGGCTCCCGCTGAGCCAACACCCCTGTCACCATCCATCACTCCTACGGTCGAAAGCCGTGCGGGTGAAACGCTATGACAGCTGGCGGGACTCGGAAATCCAGCAATATCGTTGCCCCGAGCATTCGGGTCACGCGTCAATTCAGAACAGACCACACATTGCCGTCCGGTCCTTGGCCGAGGCAGAGAGGATGGCGTGCTCTGTCCAGCTGTGTGATGCCGGCGCGGTCCACGGTGCTGAGCGGCCACTGGTCGGGTTGCGACATCCGGCTGGTGCCGATGCTCTCGACCTGGGCGCGAACCGCCAAAGTGACGCGGCCTGGAAGCAGCTCGGTCACGCACTCCGCTGGCGCGAGCGCAATTTCGGTGAACGTGATGGTGCTGACGTTCGCACCATTGGACGCGTCGGTGAACGCGAAGGGAGTTCCGAGACCCGGCGTCGGCGCTGCACTGGCCGAGATCGTGGCCGGCGACTCGGCGCTCCCGCACCCGGTGACACCGACCAGAACGACCGAGACGGCGATGGGCGCCAGATAACGCTGCCTGAATGAAATCCCCTCGTGCGGAAGCCAACCGGAAAGCTCTGCACGACGCGGCACCCTGCTGGAAATGCGCAGACCACATGACCACGGCCAGGTCGAGGCTCGCCGGAGGTGTACGTGCCGAGGTCGAACCGCTCGGAGCCCGTCCAGTCGATCCGTATGCCGTCTCCTCCGATGTCAACTATGTTGGTACTCAACGCATTACAGCTCCGCCCGCTGTACGGAGCTGAGGTATCCGGAGGGGGATCGATGCCGAATATTCATCGCGAGCGGGTAGCACGGTGGGCGGAGCGCACCCTCGCCGAGCAGCGACAGTTGACGCCGGATCAGCGGCGGTTCCTCGCAGCGCTTCTCACTGTGCGCGGCTGGCACGTTCTCGTCGACCGCGGTTCGCCCATGCCCGACCGGATCGCGGCTTTCGCGCTGGGGCGCACGGGCGTTTTCGCCCTCGTCTTCACCGACTCGCTGCCCAGCTCGGCCGACGTTCTGAAGATTCGTGGCGATGCCGAACGAACGTTCTCCAGGCTGGTTGTCGGCGGCGCTCAGTTCGTACCGCATTCCGTCGGTGTCGCGCTGCTCATGTCGCGTGGCTCGCGGGCTTCGGCAGACGGCCGCTATCTCGTCGTCGACGAGTCCGATTTCGTCGACACATTGGTGCGTCGTGAGAAGCGGATGCGCGCGGAGCGGGTCAGTGAACTCGCGGCGACCGCTGCGGAGAAGCTCGCTACACACAGATATCTCTGCGCGGACGACGCTCCGGAAGCCGAGACTGTCGATGCCGGTGGCCTGTTCGACCAGGACGACCTCCGTGCCGACGCAAGGTCATCCGCGCTCGCCAGACCGTTCAGCGACTGGATGACGTTCCTCGATCCCGATCAGCTGTCGCTCGTCCACACCACATTCACCGGCCCCGCCCGATTCAGCGGTCCGGCGGGCACCGGAAAATCGGTCGTCGCGCTACATCGCATGGCGCATTTCGCCAAGCGCACTCCTGGGCGACTGCTCTTCACGACATTCGTCAGGAGTCTGCCCGCCTACCACGAGCGAGGTTTCGCACAGCTCGCGCCGCACGCCACCCAACGTGCCGAGTTCACCGGCCTGCATGCGTGGGCGAAAGCCTTTCTGATCCGCCGCGAGGTCCGATTCAACCTGGACGACAAAGCGATCCACGCCGGATTCGCCAAAGCGTGGCAAGGTGCCAGAGGGGTGTTGGGTCGGGTCGAGGGCACCGACCACGGCTACTGGCAGGACGAGATCGACCGGGTAATCAAGGGGCGCAGGATCACCGACCTGGAGTCGTACAAGCGCGTGCAGCGGGTGGGTCGTGAGGGAATCAGCCTGCGGTCGCCGCGCCGTGAATTCGTCTGGAAGAACTGGTATCAGCCGTACCAGGAAGTCCTGGATACGCGGCATGCCCACGATTTCAACGATGTCATCGCACTCGCCGTCGACGAACTTCGAGCCCGTCCGCTCGACAGCACCGAGGCGTACGCCATGGTCGTCGTCGACGAAGTACAGGACTTCACCCTCATGCAATTACAGCTCGTGCACCAGATAGCGGGCGGCGGTCCCGATGCTCAGTTGCTCCTGGTCGGCGATGGACAGCAGCAGGTCTATGCCGGCGGTTGCACCCTGTCCGAGGCGGGGATACCGCTCGCCGGTGGTCGTGGCCGTGTGTTGCGCACGAACTACCGTAATCGTGAAGCGGTGCTTCGGTACTCACAACGAATAGAGGCAGGCAATACCGTCGATGATCTCGATGGTGGCGCCGGCGTCATCCTGCGCGACAGCGATCCGACACTGCCGGACGGTCGGGCAGCAGACGTTCGCGTCTCCCGCCGCGATATCGATGGTCTACTCCCCCGTGCCCTCCGTGAGGCACAACTGGCGCCGGGTTCCGAGATCGCGGTGATCGTGAACTGGCCGAGCGAAGTCACGCGATATCTGCGGGTGCTCCGTCGGGCTGGCTTCCAGGCTGTCTCGTTGGAGAACTACGACGGATCACAGGTCGGGCCGGTCAAGGTGGGCACGGTGCGCCGTGCGAAGGGAATGGATTTCGCCGCGGTCTTCCACATCACCGAGGAACCGCCGAGTAACCTCGATGCGCTGTCCGGCGGTGCCAGGGACCGAGCCGAGATGCTCGCCAGACAGTTGCTCGTCGCCACCAGCCGCGCCCGTGACTATCTCTGGGTCGCCTACCTGTCGGACTGAATCAAGGGATAAGGACTGGGAACGCAAAAAGGCCCCCAACCAATGGTTGAGGGCCTTTCGCAATGATGTTCCGGCAGTGTCCTACTCTCCCACACCCTGTCGAGTGCAGTACCATCGGCGCAGGTGGCCTTAGCTTCCGGGTTCGGAATGGGACCGGGCGTTTCCCCACCGCTATAACTACCGTAACTCTATGAAACTAGACAGCGCTCCCCAACCAACACACCCCTCACGGGACCCGTTGATCAGGTTTGCTGCAGTGTCTGTTGTTTCAGAAACCGCACAGTGGACGCGTAACACCTTCATAAGTAAGCCCTCGGCCTATTAGTACCAGTCACCTACACCAGTTACCTGGCTTCCAATTCTGGCCTATCAACCCCATGGTCTGTAGGGGGCCTTAACCCATCAAGTGGGAGAGAAACCTCATCTTGGAACAGGCTTCCCGCTTAGATGCTTTCAGCGGTTATCCCTTCCGAACGTAGCCAACCAGCAGTGCTCCTGGCGGAACAACTGGCACACCAGAGGTTCGTCCGTCCCGGTCCTCTCGTACTAGGGACAGCCTTCCTCAAGTTTCTTACGCGCGCGGCGGATAGAGACCGAACTGTCTCACGACGTTCTAAACCCAGCTCGCGTGCCGCTTTAATGGGCGAACAGCCCAACCCTTGGGACCTACTCCAGCCCCAGGATGCGACGAGCCGACATCGAGGTGCCAAACCATCCCGTCGATATGGACTCTTGGGGAAGATCAGCCTGTTATCCCCGGGGTACCTTTTATCCGTTGAGCGACACCGCTTCCACTTGCCGGTGCCGGATCACTAGTCCCGACTTTCGTCCCTGCTCGACCTGTCAGTCTCACAGTCAAGCTCCCTTGTGCACTTGCACTCAACACCTGATTGCCAACCAGGCTGAGGGAACCTTTGGGCGCCTCCGTTACATTTTGGGAGGCAACCGCCCCAGTTAAACTACCCACCAGGCACTGTCCCTGAACCAGATCATGGTCCGAGGTTAGAAGTCCAATACGATCAGAGTGGTATTTCAACGACGACTCCACCCGAACTAGCGTCCGAGCTTCACAGTCTCCCACCTATCCTACACAAACCGTACCGAACACCAATACCAAGCTATAGTGAAGGTCCCGGGGTCTTTTCGTCCTGCCGCGCGTAACGAGCATCTTTACTCGTAATGCAATTTCGCCGAGTCTGTGGTTGAGACAGCAGAGAAGTCGTTACGCCATTCGTGCAGGTCGGAACTTACCCGACAAGGAATTTCGCTACCTTAGGATGGTTATAGTTACCACCGCCGTTTACCGGGGCTTAAATTCTCAGCTTCGCCCATAACAGGCTAACCGGTCCTCTTAACCTTCCGGCACCGGGCAGGCGTCAGTCCGTATACATCGTCTTACGACTTCGCACGGACCTGTGTTTTTAGTAAACAGTCGCTTCTCTCTGGTCTCTGCGACCCCACCCAGCTCCAACCGCAAGGGTTTTCACCGGGCGTGGTCCCCCTTCTCCCGAAGTTACGGGGGCATTTTGCCGAGTTCCTTAACCACAGTTCTCTCGATCGCCTTAGTATTCTCTACCTGACCACCTGTGTCGGTTTGGGGTACGGGCCGTGTACCAGCTCGCTAGAGGCTTTTCTCGGCAGCATAGGATCACTGAATTCCCCTCAACGGGTACGCATCACCTCTCAGGCTATATGAACGGCGGATTTGCCTACCGTTCGCCCTACAGGCTTACACCAGGTATTCCATCACCTGGCCCAGCTACCTTCCTGCGTCACCCCATCGCTTACCTACTACAGCCAGGGTCGTATGCAGCAATTGCTCCCCTCGCCCGAAGGCTCAGTAAAACAACATTTGGATACTTAGCACAACTGATTCAGCATTGGGCGCGGATACACGGGTACGGGAATATCAACCCGTTGTCCATCGACTACGCCTGTCGGCCTCGCCTTAGGTCCCGACTCACCCTGGGCGGATTAACCTGGCCCAGGAACCCTTGGTCATTCGGCGGACGAGTTTCTCACTCGTCTTTCGCTACTCATGCCTGCATTCTCACTCCCGTGGCCTCCACAGCTAGTTCACACTGCTGCTTCCACGGCCACAGGACGCTCCCCTACCCATCCACACACCTGGCCCCAACCACTACAGTTGAGACGGGCTATTGTGTGAATGCCGCGGCTTCGGCGGTGTACTTGAGCCCCGCTACATTGTCGGCGCAGGATCACTTGACCAGTGAGCTATTACGCACTCTTTCAAGGGTGGCTGCTTCTAAGCCAACCTCCTGGTTGTCTAAGCGACCCCACATCCTTTTCCACTTAGTACACGCTTAGGGGCCTTAGCCGGCGATCTGGGCTGTTTCCCTCTCGACTACGAAGCTTATCCCCCGCAGTCTCACTGCCACGCTCTCACACACCGGCATTCGGAGTTTGGCTGACTTCGGTAAGCTTGTAGGCCCCCTAGGCCATCCAGTAGCTCTACCTCCGGTGTGAAACACGTGACGCTGCACCTAAATGCATTTCGGGGAGAACCAGCTATCACGGAGTTTGATTGGCCTTTCACCCCTACCCACAGCTCATCCCCTCAGTTTTCAACCTAAGTGGGTTCGGGCCTCCACGACGTCTTACCGTCGCTTCACCCTGGCCATGGGTAGATCACTCCGCTTCGGGTCCATAATGTGCGACTAAAGTTTCGCCCTATTCAGACTCGCTTTCGCTACGGCTACCCCTCGACGGGTTAACCTCGCCACACACCGATGACTCGCAGGCTCATTCTTCAAAAGGCACGCCATCACCCCACACACTCAAGAGTGCGAAGGCTTTGACGGATTGTAAGCGCACGGTTTCAGGTACTATTTCACTCCCCTCCCGGGGTACTTTTCACCTTTCCCTCACGGTACTAGTCCGCTATCGGTCACCAGGGAGTATTCAGGCTTACCGGGTGGTCCCGGCAGATTCACAGCAGATTTCACGGGCCCGCTGCTACTCGGGAGACATCCACAACAGCCAAGAAGTTTTCGTTTACCGGACTATCACCGTCTATGGCAGGCCGTTCCAGACCACTTCAACTAACCACTTGGTTTCTTACTGTTGCTCAACTCGGCAGAGTTGAGAAGAATGTTCCCACTACCCCAGCTAGACAACAACTGCCGTCTATCACATCTAACTGGTTTAGCCTCATCCGCTTTCGCTCGCCACTACTCACGGAATCACTGTTGTTTTCTCTTCCTGTGGGTACTGAGATGTTTCACTTCCCCACGTTCCCTCCACACACCCTATATATTCAGATGCGGGTAACACGACATCACTCGTGCTGGGTTTCCCCATTCGGAAATCCTCGGATCTCAGCTCGGTTGACAGCTCCCCGAGGCTTATCGCAGCCTCCTACGTCCTTCATCGGCTCCTGGTGCCAAGGCATCCACCGTACGCTCTTAAACACTTACTAACAAAGATGCTCGCGTCCACTGTGCAGTTCTCAAACAACACACCCCAGAAAGTTCCGTACCCAGACCTACCCAACCTTGCGGCCGGCGGTTTCGAGGAAAACTCTCTCGGATCGTTTGTTTTGCCGTGAAAGACACTCGCGTGTTCTTTCAGGACCCAATAGTGTGTCGGTATACCCATCGCGGTCGAAGACATTGCTTCGACCGTATGCGATGAAAGTTGTCAGCGTTCCACCCATGAGCACCGCCGGACTACATATGAGTCCGAAACGGCTCTGGCATCCTCAAAGTTCGACTACTCGAACCGAGGAATGCAGATGCTCCTTAGAAAGGAGGTGATCCAGCCGCACCTTCCGGTACGGCTACCTTGTTACGACTTCGTCCCAATCGCCGATCCCACCTTCGACGGCTCCCTCCCACAAGGGGTTAGGCCACCGGCTTCGGGTGTTACCGACTTTCATGACGTGACGGGCGGTGTGTACAAGGCCCGGGAACGTATTCACCGCAGCGTTGCTGATCTGCGATTACTAGCGACTCCAACTTCACGGGGTCGAGTTGCAGACCCCGATCCGAACTGAGACCGGCTTTAAGGGATTCGCTCCACCTCGCGGTATCGCAGCCCTCTGTACCGGCCATTGTAGCATGTGTGAAGCCCTGGACATAAGGGGCATGATGACTTGACGTCGTCCCCACCTTCCTCCGAGTTGACCCCGGCAGTCTCTCACGAGTCCCCGCCATTACGCGCTGGCAACATAAGATAAGGGTTGCGCTCGTTGCGGGACTTAACCCAACATCTCACGACACGAGCTGACGACAGCCATGCACCACCTGTACACCGACCACAAGGGGGCCTACATCTCTGCAGGTTTCCGGTGTATGTCAAACCCAGGTAAGGTTCTTCGCGTTGCATCGAATTAATCCACATGCTCCGCCGCTTGTGCGGGCCCCCGTCAATTTCTTTGAGTTTTAGCCTTGCGGCCGTACTCCCCAGGCGGGGTACTTAATGCGTTAGCTACGGCACGGAGTCCGTGGAAGGAGCCCCACACCTAGTACCCACCGTTTACGGCATGGACTACCAGGGTATCTAATCCTGTTTGCTACCCATGCTTTCGCTTCTCAGCGTCAGTTACTTCCCAGAGACCCGCCTTCGCCACCGGTGTTCCTCCTGATATCTGCGCATTTCACCGCTACACCAGGAATTCCAGTCTCCCCTGAAGTACTCTAGTCCGCCCGTATCGCCTGCAAGCTTAAGGTTGAGCCCCAAGTTTTCACAAACGACGCGACGAACCGCCTACAAGCTCTTTACGCCCAGTAATTCCGGACAACGCTCGGACCCTACGTATTACCGCGGCTGCTGGCACGTAGTTGGCCGGTCCTTATTCTACAGGTACAGTCACTTGCGCTTCGTCCCTGTCAAAAGCGGTTTACAACCCGAAGGCCGTCATCCCGCACGCGGCGTCGCTGCATCAGGCTTTCGCCCATTGTGCAATATTCCCCACTGCTGCCTCCCGTAGGAGTCTGGGCCGTGTCTCAGTCCCAGTGTGGCCGGTCACCCTCTCAGGTCGGCTACCCGTCGTCGCCTTGGTGAGCCGTTACCTCACCAACAAGCTGATAGGCCGCGGGCCCATCTCGCACCGATAAATCTTTCCACCACCGAACATGCATTCAGTGGTCATATCCGGTATTAGACCCGGTTTCCCAGGCTTATCCCGAAGTGCAAGGCAGATCACCCACGTGTTACTCACCCGTTCGCCGCTCGTGTACCCCGAAGGGCCTTACCGCTCGACTTGCATGTGTTAAGCACGCCGCTAGCGTTCGTCCTGAGCCAGAATCAAACTCTCCGTTGAAGACTCTCGAAACAACCCTCCCAAAGGAGAGCGAATCAAAATTATCTAACTAGAGTCCGAAAACCTAGCAAATGCGAACACCAGCAAAAAGATTCGCTGTTGTTCAATGTCCAACCTCCCACGACCGGGGGGTACATGAAAGATTGGAACCAATAATAACTATTGGCACTGACATTCATCGACACACTATTGAGTTCTCAAAGAACACACGCACACACTTCTACCCACAACATGTCGTCGGGGTTTCGGTGAGGCAAGGGTTCAAACTTAGCTCAGACAACCAGCCGGAAGCAAATCCGATCCGGATTGCACTGAACACGCAATCAGTCAGGCGCTCATCGTACTACCTCGTGTCCCGGCCGCTGGGCGGCTGAGTCGGTGTCCGTGTCGCTCTGACTGGAATAAAGTTACGTGCCGACAAATGCAATGTCAAATCCCCTAGTCAGGGGATATTTTCGCAGTGTTCATGTATGAAAGTGCGCATGGCGGAGGAACATAGCGGGAACCGTGGGCGGTTGCGTCGCATCGCGAAGACCGGACTTGTCGTGGCGGGTGGCCTGGTGTTGGTGACGGCTGGGGCGAACATCGCTATGTGGACTTTGTCGTCCGGCCATAGAAGTGATGTGGCGGCCGCGCCCAGTGCACCTGTCGTGATCGTCCCGGGTGCCAAGGTCGGGCTGGACGGAACTCCGATGGCCTATCTGCGGGGACGTCTCGATGTGGCGATCGAGTTGGTCGAGGCGGGCAAGGCCGCGGAGATTCTGCTGTCCGGGGATGCCGGCGGCTCGTCGGGCGACGAGATCGCGTCGATGACGCGCTATGTACTCGACCACGGTATCGATCCGGCCATTGTCCGGTCGGATCGTGCGGGGCTCTCCACACGGGAGACCTGTGAGCGGGCTAGGTCGATGTTCGGCATCGATCGGGCGATCATCGTGAGCCAGTATCAGCATCTCCCCCGTGCGGTGGCGTTGTGCCGGGCAGCGGGGATCGAGGCCGACGGGGTGGTGGCCTATTGCGAGTGCAGGCAGATCACCGAGGTACGCAACAACGTTCGTGAATGGCTTGCAGCACCGAAGGCCGTGGCGGAGATGATTCTGCGCTGATCGCGCGCCTCGACCGCAGAGAGGCGACCAATCGGCGCCATCTCGCAGGTCGTGCCGGCTGCTGCCCGGGAGGCGCAGTGACTATGTGCGCGTTCACCAGCGCGTAAGGCGGGCCCGCCAGTAGGTTGCGGCACCCCTGTCGAATCTGGTCTCGGATCGTCGCCGGGTCGACGAACTCCAGGTACTCGGACAGCACCGCGAACTCTCTGGCAAGGTCCTCCAATTCCGGTGCGGGCGGATCCGGGTATCCGGCGAGCTCCCGGAGTTGCACTGTGATCCCACCCAGGTGGGAGGCCAACGCGCCCTCGTCGGCCAGCAGAGCTGTCGCGTGTTCTCGGGCCAGCCGGAGCCGGACATCTACTTCCCTCGCCCGCCAGTCAGTCACGACGTGCAGTTCGGCCATGGCGGTGCGGAACAGTTCGGGGGCTCCACTGCAATCTGTTCGGTGCAGGCAAGCGAGCTCGACCAGTGCCGGACTCTCGAGTCCACGCGCGAGCGCCTCGGCGGCGGCCATGGACAGGTCCGCGCCATCGAGCTCACCGAGCACGAACAGGTCTGCGGCGTGGGCTAAGTCGTCCATGATTCCAGCGTGCGCGGCCGAAGGTCTACGGGTCAAAGGGTTTTCCGGGCGAGCGGCCGAGGTTTCCGGGAGCTCAGGGCGGTCAACCCTGTTCGTCGGTATCTATGGCGCTGATCGAGGAGAACGAGTGGGAATCATCAAGGCAATTGCGATCACGGCGGCGGTTGTAACTGGGACTGTTGTTGGGGCGGGTTCTGCTGTGGCGGAATCGGAGCCGAAGGAGAACATCGTCATCGACATCACTGTGCTGGGGTGTTCGTTCGGGGCCGGATTGGGTGGGGATGTGTTGGTGGCGCTCGGCGGCGGAAGCGGTTCCGGGGCGCTGGTTTCGAGTTCGCTGGCGGGGCGGCTGCGGGCGGCGGGGTGCTTGCCGCGACTGTAGGACCAGCATCGATGGTCTCGCCACGACCGACGCGACCGTCGGGGTGACGTGCCAGCGGAATCCTGATCGCGTACCGTGATCGGGGTTGTCTGCAATGATCGCCGACCGGATTGGGGTGCATCGTGGGCGGTTCCGAGCACGCGGCGCGGCTCGTGCGTTTCTGGCAGACCGTGGAGTTGTTCGGTCCACAACTTGTACCGGACGTCGAGACCGACGGACTGGTGGTCGATCTCGCGGCGGATGAACGCGCGCCGTGGGAAAATCTCGCCGCCCTGCCCCCGTTGAAAACCGGGCGGGTGTGGCAGTTCGTCGTGTACGGCGGGTTGTTCCAGCTGGGGCGCGCGCGGGAATCGCTGGTACGAACTTTCGGCGAGGATCAGCTCGAGGCCGACGCCCGACGGGCCGGGACCACAGCGGCTTTCGCGGTGACGCTGACCGACAGCGGGGCGGTTGTCGGGGGCTCGGCGACCCTGTCGGGGTTGGCATGGGCCGTGAATCGGTTGCGAGCGCCGGGGCCCCACGATATCGGCTGGGCCGACGGGTTCGACCACGACTCGGCGGCATTCACTGCCGCGCTCGACACGCTCACGCGAGACACGCAGTCCGACAACGAACAGATGGGTCCGGCGCCGCGGTGGCGTGCACTGGATGTGGCAGGCCGTGGTGTGGCGGCTTCGGTGATGGCGGCGGGGGCGGACGGGGTCATCTCGCCCGGGCTCGCCGGGATGTCGGCGTTGGCCTTCGCCGAACGGTTCGCCACCGCCGACGACGAGGATATCGCCGAAGCGCCCCGGTTGACCGGGCGCGACCTGCAAATATTCACCGGTGAACTGTGTGCCGCGCTGGGTATTCGATCGGAATTGCGGGCCGGTGGCGTGCGGGTGGCGTGCGTCCAGGTCGCGGCGCGTGACGCCGACAGCGATGCCGCCGAGGATCGGCTGAACAGCGGGCTGGGTCCCGATCTGGCCGAACTCGCGAAGGCGGTGGAACGCGGCGATATCGGCGCGGCGCTGCGGAGCTACCTCATGGCGGCGGAAGGGCTGGCCGTCGACGACCGCATCGATGTGCGTCGACGACAGGACGCAGTGGTCGAAGGACTACTCCCCCAGCTCGTTCCGGACGGTCGCTGGCCGGGTGACCCGCTGGTGTCGGGTCAGCAGTTCGCGGTCGATCGCGCGCTGTCCGAATTACGTAATGGTGCCGGAATTTTCGCCGTGCACGGCGCGCCCGGAACCGGGACGACGACGATGCTGCGAGACCTGCTGGCCGGGATCCTGGTCGAGCGGGCCGCGCAGCTGGCGGCCTTCGACGATCCGATGGCGGTGTTCGCGGGGATCACCGAGCAGGTCCAGGTGGCGAAGAACTACACGGTGGGCGCGCACCGATTGGCGAACAGCGTGACCGGGTTCGAAGTGGTGCTCGCGACGGGCAGCGATGCCACCGCGGCCGATGTGGTCGCCGAGGTCCAGCATCGTGGCGCGATCGACGGCGAGCTCAATCACTTCACCGACCTGGCCGAACTCGTCGGCGGTGCACCCGCGTGGGGGTTGGTCGCCGCGGCACTGGGCGGAACGCGACGAACATTCGCCGAACAGTTCTGGTTCGGGGATCGGTTCGCCGCCGAGCGGAAGACCGGGGCGCCCAACGGTGGGATGCTCGACATCCTCAAACAAGCCGAGGCCGACCCGGATTCGATTCCGGATTGGTCGACCGCGGTGCGCGACTTCACCACTCGTCGGGCCGAGGTGCGCAGGCTCGCGCAAGACCGGCAGAACGTCGCCGATGCGGTTGCCGACTTGCCCACGATGAACGCGGGTTTGCAGTCGACGGCGGTCGAAATCACCAATGCTGATGACGCACACGCGCATTGGCGAGAGCGTCATCAGCTGGCGACCGAACATCTGCGGGCCGCGCAGGCCGCCCATCATCGGGCAGGCAAGTTCCTCACCGAGCACGGTGGGCGCAAGCCCGGGTTCGTGGCATCGCTGTCGACGGGTTTCCGAGCGGGGCGGCGGTGGAGTGCGCGCAGCAATGAGTTGCTGCGCGAACGACATATCGCCGAGGCGGAGATGCGGCGACGCCAGACCGAAGTCGAATACACGCGTGAACAGTGGGCGGGGGCGGCCGAGAACGGACGCACGCTCATTCGCGAGCATGTCGAGTTGACCGAGCGGCGGGCGGCGGCGCTGGACATCATCGAGCGTGGGCGCGAGAACTGGGCGCGCACTATCCCGTTCGGTGATGTCGCGGATGACGACGAGCAGTTCCAGCTGTGCAATCCCTGGGCGGACGAACAGTACGCGAGCGCGCGGCGCGAGTTGTTCCTGTCGGCGTTGAAGTTGCATCGCGTGTTCCTGCTCAACGCGGCGCCCCGGATTCGCGACAATCTGATCGTCGCCATCGCGTTGATCCGTGGTGAGCTCGCGGTCGCGCCGAAACCGGAAACCGTTGCGGCGGCCTGGCAGACGCTGTTCTTCGCGGTGCCGATGATCACGACGACCTTCACCGCGCTGCCTCGACTGTTCGCCGGGCTCGGTCCCGAGGCGCTCGGATGGTTGTTCGTCGACGATGCCGGGCAGGCTGCGCCGCAGTCGGTGGCCGGTGGGTTGTGGCGGGCTCGGCGTGCGGTGATCGTCGGCGATCATCGTCAGCTGGGACCTGTTGGCGTGCTGCCCACTTCGGCGCAGGAAGCATTGGTGCAGCAGTACGGACTCGATGCGGAGTGGATGCCGGACCAGGCGTCGGTGCGCCAGGCCGCTGATCGTGGGGCGCGGTTCGGGACGTGGCTGATGCCCTCGGATTCGGTCGCGCCGGTGTGGGTCGGTACGCCGTTGCGGGTCCATCGGCGCAGCGACCGGCCGATCTTCGAACTCACCCATCACATTGCCTATGGCGATGATCTGCTGGTGTTCGCCACCCCGGATCGGCCGGAGTTTCCCGGGCACGATCGATGGATCGATGTCAGATCCGTACGCGCCGAAGGTAATTGGATTCCCGGTGAGGGTGAAGCGCTCGCCGCGCTGCTCGCGCGGTTGACCGAGGACGGGGTGGCCGCGGCCGATATCCGGGTGGTCAGCCCGTTCCGTGACGTCGCCGGTGGCGCACAGGAGGTCGCGCGTGAGGTGCTCGGTGCGGAGTTCGCGCAGCGGCAGGTGAGTACTGTCCACGCGATGCACGGCAGTTCGGCCGAGGTCGTGGTGCTGATCCTGGGGACATCGCCTGCCGCGGGCGGATCGCGACGGTGGGCAGCGACGAATCCGAATGTGCTCAATACGGCGGTGTCGCGGGCACGGCGGCGGGTCTACGTGATCGGCAACTACCGATTGTGGAGCAGCCAGCGGTATTTCGACGACCTCGCCAGGCGCTGGACGGTCGAGACCGAGCAGTTGGTCGATCAGACCGTGAGCCGGTAGAAGCGCCAGAATCCGAAGTCCTCGATCGGGAGGACGTCCACGGCGGTGAAACCGGCCTTCGCGGCATACTCCCCCAGCTTCGCCGAGCGCATGACCGTGCCGGTGCCTGCCGAGCCGGGATGTGCCATGCCGTCGGGCAGGCAGACCAGCAGGCTGAACCCGTACATCAGGCGGTCGAGATCGCTCGCGGGTGCGATGAATTCCGGTGCGACGGCCTCATCCATGATGATCACCGACCCACCCGGACGCAGGGCTTTGCGCATCGAGGTCAGCAC
Organism: Nocardia salmonicida; assembly: GCF_036142455.1. Classification (NCBI taxonomy): domain Bacteria; kingdom Bacillati; phylum Actinomycetota; class Actinomycetes; order Mycobacteriales; family Nocardiaceae; genus Nocardia; species Nocardia salmonicida. Next base: position 666,773 of record NZ_CP108014.1, on the reverse strand, counting down.
CTCGACGGGGTGCGGCATGTCGTGCAGGCATTCGAAGGCGAACAGCGCGTCGTAAGTGGATCCGGGGAGGTCGGTGGCGGCGTCTGCGTGGTGGAAGCGGACACGGTTGCCGAGCTCGGCGGCGTTGTCGGTGGCCATCCGCACCGAGGGTTGGTCGATGTCGTAGCCGTCGACCGCCAGCTCGGGGTAGGCGCGCGCAAGGGCGATCGCGGACCAGCCGCCGCCGGAGCCGATGTCGGCCGCCTTGGCATTCGGGCCTGAAAGCAGCGCGTGGATGTCAGGGACCCCGGCCAGATCGGTGGCGAGACGTTGTTCGAACCAGGGCCGGTTCATGTCGGACTGGGATTCGCGCATGTCGGCGCCGTATTCGGACCAGCCGACACCACCGCCGTCGCGGTAGGCGCGCACGAGCGCGGGCATCTGGGCGGCGGCGCCCGCCAACATACGAGCAAGTGGCGCAAGGTAATTGAGACTGTTCGGGTCGGTGAGAACTTCCGCAGCGCCGGCAGGCAGCGCGAACCGCCCGTCCGCGGTCACCGTCAGAATCTCGGTCGCCGCCTGCTGCTCGAGCCACTCCTGCGCATACCGGCGATCCCCACCCGCCCGCGCGATCAGCTCACCCGCATCCGCGGGACCACCCTCGGACAACGCCCGATACCAGCCGAGCCGATCCCCGAGATGCACCGCGAGAATGTCGATCGCCCCGAGCGCGGCCCCGAACAACCGGTCGGCGAACTGCTCACTGGTCTGATCCGCTCCACTCACCGGTCGTCCTCCTGTTGATGCGACACGAATCGGCATCGACCCGCTGGTACGGACTACGCGCCGCCGAGACCAACGGTTCACCCGCCCAACGATTCGATCTCCAACCTATCCGTTGCGGGAGGTTAGCGAGACAATGATCGTTGAGCTTCTAATGATCGGATCAGTTATGAGAACAGTGCAATTACTCGGATCAGCCAGTTGCGCTGCCGTAGCTATCGCCATCGCGATGTCGCCGTCAGCCACCGCTGAACCGATCACCGACGTACTTCGCAACAGCGAATCGAGCCAGTTCCGAGCAGCACCGGATCGCGACTGTCATTCGTCCTATGAACCTTGTGTCCCGATCGTCAGCGACGTGGACTGCGAGGGTGTCGGCGATGGGCCGGTGTACACCGGGCCCGTTCGCGTGATCGGGCCCGATGAGTACGGACTCGACCGCGACGGTAACGGATTGGGGTGTGAACCTAGCTGATTCGCCGATGTACGGCCGCGCGCCCTACGGCGAATCGAACAGAAGGACTCCGGATTCCACGGTGGTGCCGATGGTGCCGGTGCGGACGGAGTTCTTCGCTGAGTCCATGACTATGACGGGGCAGATGATCGAGTAGCCGGTGGCGGCGGTTTTCGTCGGGTCGAAGGTGACGATGGGGGCGCCTGCTTCTACCGTGTCGCCTTCGGTAGCGAGGAGGTCGAAGCCTTCGCCCTTGAGTTTCACCGTGTCGATGCCCAGGTGGACCAGGACGCCGACGCCCTGGCCGAGGATGACGAAGGCGTGGGGGTGGAGTTTGAGAATCTTGCCTGCGATGGGGGCCGTCACCATCAGGGGGCCGCGGGTGCGGTCGGGGTCGAGGGCGACGCCGGAGCCGACGATTTGTTCGGCGAAGACCTGATCGGGGACCTCGGACAGGGCAACGACCGTGCCGGGGAGCGGGGCGAGGACCGGGATGCTCACAGGATGTCCTCGATGTCGTCGGCCAAAGTGTCGGCTTCGGGGCCGACGACGACCTGCACGACAGAGCCCGACTTGAGCACACCGTGGGCGCCCGCGGCCTTGAGCGCGGCCTCGTCGACCTTGCTTCCGTCCTTCACCTCGGTGCGCAACCGGGTGATACAGGCCTCGATCTCGACGATGTTGTCTGCGCCGCCGAGGCCCGCAACGATCGCTTCCGCTTTGGACATGCGTTCTCCCTTTCCACGGTGGTTGCCGGTACCAGTATGGGAGCCTCGAATGTGCGCCACGTCATATTCAGCGGTTGACATCCGACCTCCACCTGGTCAAACTGGCAACTGGTTATGACCGGACAGTACCCGTCAGGTACACCGGTTCACAACAGTTAACCCGGATCGGCAGGCAAGCCGCTCCTCCCTCGCCGAGACCGCCGGGAAGCCGGCACGAAGAAGGTCGACATGACTGCCGTTACCGACACACCCAAACAAGAATCGAAGGTGTTCGCGGGATTGCAGCGCCTCGGTCGCAGCCTCATGCTGCCGATCGCGGTGCTCCCCGCGGCGGGCATCCTGCTGCGCATCGGCCAGGACGATCTCCTCGGCCGCTTCTCCGCGCTGGAGAGCACCGCCTCGGTCATCTCGGCCGCCGGGCAGGCCGTGTTCACCTGGCTGCCGCTGATCTTCGCCGTCGGTATCGCGATCGGCTGGGCCAAGAAGTCCGACGGGTCGACGGCGCTGGCCGCAGTGGTCGGTTACATGGTGATCAACGGCGTCTTCGACGCGATGTCACCGATCGTGCTCGCGGGAAAGACCGACCCCAAGGGCGCGCAGGCGCTGATCAACTACGGCGTCCTCGCCGGCATCGTGATGGGTCTGCTGTCGGCGATCCTGTGGCAGCGGTTCTATCGCACGAAGCTGCCCGATTTCCTCGGCTTCTTCAACGGCAGGCGCCTGGTCCCGATCCTGACGGCGTTCACCGGCCTGATCGTCGGCGTCGGCATGGCGTTTCTGTACCCGGCGTTCAACTCCGCGCTCACCTGGGTGGGTGAGGCCGTCGCGGACAACGCGGTCGTCGGTGGCGGCATCTACGGCACGGCCAACCGACTGCTCATCCCGACCGGTCTGCACCACATCCTCAACTCCACGGTCTGGTTCCTCGTCGGCGATTACAACGATGCCTCCGGCCAGGTCGTGCGCGGCGACCTCAACCGCTTCTTCGCCGGTGATCCGACCGCGGGCACGTTCATGACGGGCTTCTTCCCGATCATGATGTTCGCGCTTCCCGCTGCCGCGCTTGCCATTTGGCGCAATGCGCGGCCGTCGCAGAAAAAGCTGGTGGGCGGCATCATGCTGTCGACCGGTCTGACCGCGTTCGTCACCGGCATCACCGAGCCGCTGGAGTTCTCGTTCATGTTCGTGGCGTGGCCACTGTATGTGGTGCACGCGATCTTGACGGGCACGTCGATGGCGCTGGTGAACGCGCTCGGCATCCATGACGGATTCACGTTCTCCGCCGGCGCGATCGACTACCTGCTCAACTTCGGCAAGGCGACCGACGCGTGGCTGCTGATCCCGATCGGGCTCGGCTACGCGGTGATCTACTACGCGCTGTTCAGCTTCGTGATCAAGAAGTGGAACCTGCGGACCCCCGGTCGCGAGTCGGAAACCGACGTCGAGGCCGGCGTGCCCGACACGGCCGCGGTGGAGGCGCAGGCCGCGCTGACCGCCACGGGCGATACTCGAACCGATGCGCCATCGGTCGCCGAAGTCGAATCGAAGTTGGACAAGAAACTGGAAGGTGAGTGAAGCCATGAGCACCCGCACCGTCATCGTCGGATCCGAGGTGGGGCTGCACGCGCGGCCCGCCGCGAAACTCACCAGGGCCGTGCAGGCCGCGGGGGTGCCGGTGCGGATTTCGGTGGGAGGTGGCGAACCGGTCGACGCGGCCAGCGTGCTCGCGGTGATGACACTGGGCGCCGACCACGGGGCCGAGGTGACCCTGCACGCCGAGGGTGCCGACGACGTCTTGGACCAGTTGGCCGAACTCATCGCCTCCGACCTGGACGCGGCCTGATGCCGGAGCAGGTGATCCGTGGGCTCGGCGTGAGTCCGGGCGTGGTGTGCGCGCCGTGGTTGCGGTTCGGAGCGCAGTTCGAGACTTCGGCGCACGATCCTGTCGGCGGCTCGCCCGCCGAGGAGCTGGCACGGGTAAAGGACGCGCTCGGCGTCGTCTCCGACGAGATGGCCGCGCGGGCCACGCGGGTGACCGGTGTTGCGGCGGAAATCCTTTCGATGTCGGCGACGATGGCCCGTGATCCGGGCATCGTCGCCGCCACTCAGAAGGAACTCGAGGCCGGAATGCCGACGGCACACGCGGTGCACCTGGCGTTCGAGGGATTCTGCGCGAAGCTGGAAGCGCTCGGCGGGTACATGGCGGAGCGGGCGACCGATCTGCGCGATATCGGCGGACGCACTGTCGCGGTGCTGCTCGGGCTGCCGATGCCGGGTATTCCGGAGCCGGGGTATCCGTTCGTGCTGGTCGCGCGGGATCTCGCACCTGCCGATACGGCGATGCTGGGCGACAGTGATGTGGTCGGGTTGCTCACCACCGAGGGCGGGCCGACCAGCCATACCGCCATTCTGGCGAAGTCGCTCGCCTTGCCCGCGGTGGTGAGCTGTCCCGACACCGATCGGCTCGTCGATGGCGTACCGGTGCTGCTCGACGGCACCACCGGCGAGGTCGTGATCGATCCCAGTCCTGAGCATCAGCGGGCCGCTGTCGAGCAGGCCGCCGCGGACAAGGCGCGGATCGCGGCGGCCAGCGGGCCGGGACACACCGCTGACGGGACGCCGGTGCAGCTGCTGGTGAACATCGGCACCGTCGACGACGCGGTGAAGGCGGGCCCGGTCGACAGTGAGGGTGTGGGGCTGTTCCGCACCGAGTTCATGTACCTCGGGAAGGCGTCCGCGCCGTCGCTGTACGAGCAGACCGCCTCGTACACAACGGTTCTCGAGCAGTTCGCCGGGCGGCGCGTAGTGGTGCGGACTCTCGATGCCGGGTCGGACAAGCCGCTGCCGTTTCTCGATCTCGGTAGCGAGGAGAATCCGGCGCTCGGTGTGCGGGGGCTGCGAATCGGCACGGTGTTCCCGGAGACGCTTGCCACGCAGCTCACGGCACTTGCCCGCGCGGGCGAGGCGACCGGGGCCGACCTGTGGGTGATGGCGCCGATGGTCGCCACCGCGGACGAGGCTGCCGGATTCGCCGCGCTGGCACGGGAATCCGGGTTGACGAAGGTCGGGGCGATGATCGAGATCCCGGCGGCCGCGTTGCGCGCCGCCGATCTGCTCGCGCATCTCGACTTCGTGAGCATCGGGACGAACGACCTGAGCCAGTACACGTGTGCGGTCGACCGGATGGCGGGCGGGCTCGCACAGCTGCTCGATCCGTGGCAGCCCGCGGTGCTCGATCTGATCGCTATGGTCGGTGCTGCCGGTGCGACTGCGGGTAAGTCGGTCGGGGTGTGTGGTGAGGCGGCATCGGATCCGACGTTGGCGCCGGTCCTGGTGGGACTCGGGGTGACGAGTTTGTCGATGTCGGTGCCCGCTTTGCCCGCGGTGCGGGCGGCGTTGGCCGCGGTGGATATGCAGCGGTGCCAGGACGCGGCGGATGCGGCGTGTGCGGCGCGGAATCCGCAGGTGGCGCGTGAGGTTGTTGCGGCGATCATCGGGCGGTCGTGAAAACGGTTGTTATGTGCGGGGTCCGGCCGTCGGTCGGACCGCGGTGTGGCTTCCGTCGTCGGTCGTCGAAGAGGGTGGGGGCCACCCGTCTGACTGCCGATCTCGTGCGGACCGAGCGTGCATATCCGGTGGCCGGTTTCGCGTCCTTCAGATGCTCGGGAGCTGTCAGCCGCTCCGGTGACAGGCGTGGCCGGAAGGGCTGGTTGTAATGGGGGTGCTGCGCGGTCGACTCGTGGGGACGGCCGAGGGCGAGATCGCGGACGGGATCGTCGAATTCGATGACAGTCGGATCACCTGGGTCGGCCCTGTCGCGAATCATCCTGACTCCGAACAGTTTCCGGCTCCCAGCGATGATCTCGTGCTTCCTGGGTTGATCGACCTGCACTGCCACGGTGGCGCCGGATTCGGTTTTCCGAATGCTGATGCGCGCGGTGCTCGGGTCGCGGCGGCGCATCATCGAGGTCAGGGCACTACCGGGTTGCTGGGAAGTTTGGTGTCGGATCAGCCGGACGTGTTGGTCGCGCAGGCGGCGATACTGGCTGATCTCGTCGAGGACGGGGCGTTGCTCGGGGTGCATCTCGAGGGCCCGTTCATCAATGCGACCCGCTGCGGCGCACAGGATCCCGCGGCGATCATTCCCGGCGACCCCGCCCTGTTCGAGCGGATCTACGCGGCGGCGCGCGGCACCGTGCGGTCGATGACATTGGCTCCCGAAACCGCGCATTTCGACGAACTGCTGGCCGCGATGCGCCGTCACGATGTGCTGCCGAGCCTCGGGCATACCGATGCCGATGCCGCGACCACCGCGGCGCGCATCGCCGATGCTCGTGGCGGGCCGACCACCGCTACCCACCTGTTCAACGGGATGCCCGCACTGCACCACCGCTCCCCCGGACCCGTCGCCGCCTGCCTGGCCGCGGCCGGGCGGGGCGAGATGGTGGTCGAATTGATCGCGGACGGTGTGCATTTGGCACCCGAGACGGTGGTGATGGTGTTCGACACCGTCGGTCCGGATCAGATCGCGCTGGTGTCCGACGCGATGGCGGCGGCGGGCATGAGCGACGGTGACTACCGGCTGGGCGCCCTCGATGTTCAGGTGCACGACGGTGTCGCCCGGCTCGCCACCGACGACGGTTCGCCCGGGGCGATCGCGGGCGGCACGGCACGACTCATCGATGTGCTGCGCTGGACCGTCCTCGATGCGGGCATACCGCTGTCCGACGCGGTCATCGCCGCGACACGTACCCCTGCTCGCGTCCTCGGCCTCGAGGGCGAACGCGGCAGTCTCATAGTCGGCGCACGTGCCGACATCCTTGTCACCGACCAGTCATTGCGGCCGCGGCGGGTTTTCGTCGCCGAAACGGAAGGAATCTGATGGAAATCGTGATCCGGGCTGATGAGAACGAGGTGGCGAGCACGGTCGCCGATATCGTCGGCGGCTATGTGACAGGCGGCAACGCCATCCTCGGTTTGGCTACCGGGTCGTCGCCGCTGGGGAGCTATCAGGAGCTCGCACGCCGCTATCGCGAGGGTGAGCTGGACTTCACGACCGCGAGCGCCTTCCTGCTCGACGAATACGTGGGGCTGCCGAAAGATCATCCGCAGTCGTACTTCTCGGTGATCCGGTCGGAGTTCGTCGACCACGTGAACCTCGATCCAGCCCGGGTGCTGAGCCCGAACGGCGAGGCAGGCGACGTCGCGGGGGAAGGCCGACGGTATGACGCGGCCATCGCCGCGGCGGGTGGGGTCGACGTACAACTGCTCGGCATCGGGACCGACGGGCATATCGGGTTCAACGAACCCGGGTCGGCGTTGACCTCGCGCACGCGAGTGAAGACGCTCACCGAGCAGACCCGTCAGGACAACGCGCGCTTTTTCGACGGACCGGAGGATGTGCCGCATCACGTGCTCACCCAGGGTCTCGGCACCATCAACGAGGCCGGACACCTGGTGATGATCGCGCTCGGCGCGGGCAAGGCCGATGCGATCGCCGCCGCCGCCGAGGGGCCGTTGTCGGCATTCTGCCCGGCCTCGGTCATGCAGTGGCATCGCCACGTGACGGTGGTGATCGACGAAGCCGCGGCCAGCAAGTTGAAGTTGGCGGACTACTACAAGTACGCGCTGGCGAACAAGCCCGCTTGGCAATCGTTCTGACGTGACCGCGCTCGAGTTCGCGGTGCAGGACGTGGCGGGTGCGCTCGGCGCTCGCCGCGCCGGGGCGGATCGGGTGGAATTGTGTGCGGCGCTGGGCGGTACGGGTGGGCTGACGCCGAGTATCGGGACGATCGAGGCCGCGGTGGGGACCGGGATTCCCGTCCACGTGTTGATCCGGTGCCGGGCCGGCGGTTTCGTGTACTCCGACGCTGCTGAGCTCGCGGTGATGAACGCTGATGCGCGCGCGGCGGTTTCGGCTGGCGCGTCCGGTCTGGTGATCGGTGCGCTCACCCCCGCCCACCAGGTCGATGACGAGGGTCTACGCCGTGTTCTCGATGGTGTCGATGTCGACGACATAGAGCTGACCTTTCATCGTGGGATGGATCAGATCCGCGACCGCGAGGCGGCGCTGGACATGCTGATCGCCGAGGGCATGACCAGGGTGCTCACGTCCGGCGGGGCAGCCACCTGCGCCGAGGGCCTCGACGGACTCGCCGCACTGGTCGATCACGCCGCAGGGCGGATCCAGATCATGGCGGGTGGCGGAATCGCCGTCGGCGACATCCCGGCATTGCTCCGGACCGGCGTCGACGGGATCCACCTGTCGGCCCGACGTGTCATCGCTGACGACGGCGGACCCGGCGGGGGCGGCAAGACCGGCCACGAACAACTGGACGAAGAGCTCGCAGTCGCCGCTGCTCGTCAGCTGCTCGCTGTAGACCGGCCGACTACCCCGAATCCCCGACCTGATTCAGGCTGCTGAACCAGCCGCACGCGACGACGAGAAGGGCCGGCAGGAGTTCGGCTTTCGCGGGCCACATCGCGGTCGAGACCTGCCCGAATCACAGCGGCGCCCGCCACCGCCGTCAGCGACGCGTTTCAGGCGCGCTCGGCGAGGATCAACTCCGCTTCGCCGGGATTGCAGTCGAAGGCCGCTTGAACTGCCGCGACGGCCTTCTCGTGTTCACCGGCCGCAACGAGCTGGTCGATATCGGCCCACTGATCGGTGGGCGGGGCCACGGAGGGGTCGAGACGGCGGTCGAGGCGTTCCCACATGCGGGCCACGGTGGGGTCGTCGGCGAGGAGTTCGCCGAGGTGGGCCTTGAAGGTGGGGTGCTCGGTGCGGTACATGCCCATCCAGCTGCTGGCGAGCGGACTGGCCTCGGCATTGGCGGTGCGGTCGGCGAGTTTGAGGATCACGGCCCTCGGGTGTGCGGCGATCTTGGTGTAGGCGTTCTGGTTTCGCGCCTTGCGGTCGGGGCCGATGCCGGTGACCGCCCAGACCAGGTCGAGAACCTCACGGCCGAAACGAGATTCGATGTCTTCAGCTGTGACCGGAGTGTCTTCGACGACGTCGTGGAGCCAGGCCGCGAGGGCGAGTTCACCGCTGTAGCCGAAATCGTCGAGGACACCACGAACGGCCGCGAGATGGGTGATGTAGGGATGCTCGCCATAGCGCTGATCACCATGTGCCGCGATGGCGAACTCCCGTGCTTCGATTTCGCGCTGATCGAACTCCATGCCGCACCCCCGTGCTCGATTGGTGATCGTGTCGAGATCGACCCTAACCGAGGGCACCGACACGGTGCCGAGATCAGTGGTGGGCGACCGGCTTCAGCGCGGTCAGGATGCCCGTCTGGTCGCGGCTCTGGGTGTAGGTGAGATCGGTGAAGCCGACCGCCTCGACCTGGCCGGTGTAGTGGCGGATATCGGCGTCGGCCAACGGATCGCCGCCACGGCCGAGGAACAGCGAGAGTACTTTCCGCATGCGGGGTGACGGTGACGCGTCGGCGAGCAGGAGTCGCCCGCCCGGTCGCAACACCCGCCACATCTCGGCGATCGCGGCGTCACGATGTGGCTCGGGGATGTGGTGCATGACGAAAGTGCAGGTGACTACGTCGAATTCGGCATCGGGTAGGGGCAGCGACTGCGCCGGGCCGACCACGTACCGATGGTGCGTGGTGCGATCCCTGTCGCTGTTGTCGGCGACCGCGGTGGCCGAGGGATCGACACCGACGGCAGTTCCGCTCGGTCCGACCGCGCCGCCGAGCGCTCGGACGAGTTTGCCGGGACCGCAACCGATATCGAGTGCGCGAGCACCCGGGTTCGCACCGGAGCGCGTGACGAGTTCGGCGAGCAGCCGACGGTGTCTGCCGAGGAAGAACACCGAGGTGAACAGGTTGTAGCGACGCAGGCCTGCGATGACGAGGCCGGTGTCGGCGTCGTCGACGAACATTGGGGTGAGAAGCTGATTTCGGGACATGAGTTCATGGTCGGACGCCGCCGCGCACGTCACCAGGAGCAGAATCGCCCGAGGTGTCCGTTATCGAACAGATCCGGGAAAACCGTGCAGGAGGAAGCGATGGCCGAGCGCCCCGATCGCCGGGTTCGACGCACCAGGGACACGCTGCACAAGGCGTTGATCGAGCTGATGATCGAGCGCGGCTACGACAAGGTGACCGTGAGCGACGTCATCGCTCGCGCCGATGTCGGGCGGTCCACGTTCTACGCGCACTATCGCGACAAGGACGACCTGCTGCTGGTGAGCTGCACCGAATTCCTGCGTCGCGAGATCGTCCGCACCACCACGCCGGGTTCCCCGCTCCTGCCGCTGCGCGTGATGTTCCATCTCGCCGCGCAGTATCCCGAGGTGTACGGCCCGCTGATCGGGCCGAAAGCGACCGCCACCGTTGTGCGCGCCTACCAGCAATGCGTCACCGAACTGGTCGGTGAGCTCCTCGGCGAGCAGCCAGCAGGCACGATCGCGTTCGTGTCGTGTGGGTTGATCGGCGTGCTCGGCACAGTGATCGAACCGAGCGCGCCGACACCACCCGCGCAGGCGTGGCAGCGATTCGAGACGCTCGCGCTCTACGGGCTCAGTGGGTCCGGCGGCCCAGATCCGGCCACGGCGGGCGGCGCAGAATCGCCAGTGCCGCAATGACCGCGGCGAGTAGGCCGATCCATTCGCCCAATTGAGCGATGCGATTGGTGTCCATCGCGGGCGTCCAGTGCACACGTCCCTCGTGGACGACGAACAATCCGACCGGACGGGCGTGGCGCAGGACACCACTCCCGCGCGAGACGGTGATGATGGTCGTGCCGTCGGCCGTGTCGATCGGCTCGCCGAACACCATCGGCGGCTCGACCACCATCTGTTCGAGGCGATCTCTGATCGTCATAGCGTCCCCGTCTCATCGTTCGGCAGTGCCGTCGAAGATACGCGCCTCGAGGGCCCGCTGGCGGCTGCCATGATGTGAGTGTCACAGCCATGGCGAAAGGTGCACCGATGTCAGAGCAGTCATTGTCGACACCGTGGTCTCGATCGTTGGGTCTGCGCGTGCCGGTCGTGAACGCGCCGATGGGTGGCGCCGCGGGGGGACGGCTCGCGGCGGCGGTCAGCGCGGCGGGTGGGCTCGGGATGATCGGGATGGGCAGCGCGGGGTCGGTCGCGGCGTTGCGGCGCGAGGTGGCCATCGCGGGTACGCCGGACGGGATCGGGCTCGTCGACTGGGTCCGCGCCCGCGAAACCGGCCTGCTCGAAGCCGCGATCGCCGCACGTCCACGGCTGATCTCGGTCAGTTTCGGCACCGATTTCGCCTGGGTGCCGCAGGTACAGGACGCGGGCATCCTTACCGTCACCCAGGTGTACGACGCCCCAGGCGCGCACCGGGCGCAGGATGCGGGCATCGACGTTCTGGTGGCGCGCGGTAGCGAAGGCGGCGGCCACGGCGCCGACCGACTTGGCCTGCTGCCGTTGCTCGACGCAGTTCTCGAGATCGCTACCGTGCCGGTCCTGGCCGCCGGGGGTATCGGCTCCGGGCGCACGCTCGCCGCCGTGCTCGCAGCGGGAGCGGCAGGAGCGTGGCTCGGGACCTGCCTGGCCGCCGCCGAGGAATCACTGCTGCCCGAATCCGCCCGCCTGGCGATGCTCGCCGCGGACTCCAGCAGCACCACCGTCACCACCGCGTTCGACGAGGCGCTCGATCTGCCCTGGCCGCCGATCTATCCGGCGCGTGTCTTGCGCAACGAGTTCACCGACCCGTGGGCCCGACCCGACGCCGACGACCTACCCGACGCCGAACGCCTTCGCGCGGCGATCGCGGTCGACGATCCCAAGCTCGCGCCCGTGGACGCGGGCCAGGGAGTCGGCTTGGTGACCCATATCGAGCCCGCCGCCGCTGTTATCGACCGCTTGTGCGGGGACGCGGCCGAACTTCTGGCATCACGCCACACGTAGTCGAGTCGGCGCCCGCTGGTTGCGACAAACCAACCGGCGCCGAGGTTCGCCACGGTTGCAGAAATATATAGATCGGTCTAGTTTTAACGGGTGGGCAAAAAGGGAGCCGAAACGCGGTGCAAGTTGATCAGGGCGACGCGGTCGCTGATCGAGTCGCATGGCTACTTCGGCGCCGGGCTCAATCAGATCGTGCAGGAGAGCGGGGCGCCGCGCGGGTCCCTGTACTTCCACTTCCCCGGCGGCAAGGACGAATTGGTGGCCGCGGCGCTTGCCGAGAGCGGTAGCGATATCGCGGGGATCATCCGCACGATCGAGGCGACGGACGCACGAGATTTCGCGCGCAAGATGATGAACCTGCTGGGCGATCAGCTGGAAGCATCGGACTGGACCATCGGTTGCCCGGTGGCGGCTGTCGCCCTGGACACCGCGGCTACCAATGACGCCGTGCAGCAAGCTTGTTCAGCGACATATCGACTATGGGAAGAGGCGATCCGGGAACGATTGATCGGATTCGGTCATCCCGAGCCCGAACGGATCACCACGGTCGCGCTCGCCCTGATCGAAGGCGGACTGGTGCTGGCTCGCACCCACCGCTCACGCCAACCGCTGCGGCACCTCGCCGACACCATCGACATTCTGGTCTGAACTCCTCCCGCCTCCGCTCCGGACTTACGTCTTCAAAATATGTAAATCGGTCTACTGAAAGTAGGACACCATGGCACACACCGACTCGATTGTTTTCGGCGCCGCCGGATTCATCGGCCGCTCGTTGGTCGCCGAGCTGCTGCGAACCGGGCACACCGTCACCGCCGCGGTGCGTGCGGGCAGTCAGGATCGGCTGCGGACCTGGCTCGACACGCAGAGTGTCGACACGGCCGGGTTGACCATCACCACCACCGATATCGCCGAACCGGATCTCGCGCTGGGCGACACGATCGACGGGGTGCGCGATGTGTACAACGCGGCCGCGTTGATGAAGTTCGGGCTGGATGCGGAGGTGGCGCGTCGGGTCAATCTCGACGGGGCGGTGCACGTACTGGAATGGGCCGCACGGCAACCGGATCTGCGGCGCGTCGTGCACATCACCGGCTATCGCGCCGCCGAGGACGGCGGCGAGCAGGACTACGGCAACGGCGCGTACGAGGCGTCGAAAGTCGAGGCCGATCTGCTGCTGCGGCGCATCGCGGCCGATCGTGACATCCCGCTGACCATGGCGAATCCCTCCGGGGTGCTCGGACCCGGCCAGTATTTCGGGCTCTCCGACATCATCGACAATCTCTGGCAGGGTCGCCTGCCCGCACTGCCGGGCTCCGCCGATACCTTCGTCCCGGTCGTCGATCTCGACTACGTGGCCCGGTTCATGGTCGGGCTGCCCACGCAACCCGATACGGTCGGCAAGTCCTATCCGCTGCTGGATGCCGCGACTCCCGCACTGCCCGAACTGATTCGGCTCGTCGCCGATCATCTGCACGTCGCCGCGCCGCGCTTCACGTTGCCGACCGCGCTGGTCCGGCGACTGCCACGGGCGGTGACCCACGCCGATCCCGAAGCACTGTCCTTCATCAGCAGCGACCGCTACGACACCGGCGACAGCGATATCGTCGCGCGACGGCTCGGCGTCGCTCATCCGCCGGTCGGCGAACTGCTGCGCACCTACGCCGACGGGATCGTCGCCAGTCGCAACGGCACCGTCACACCCGCGCCCGAATCCGGATTCCGCGACGGTACGTGGGTGGTAGGCGAGCAGGTCGAGCCGGAATATGTTCTACTGCACGGCATTCCGGTCGACAGTGATTCGTGGGCCGAGGTAGTGCGCGAATTGGATGGACCGGTACTGGCAGCCGATCTGCCCGGGCTGGGCCGTTCGGCGGCTACTTCGCAGTCGACCGGTGACTGGATGGCGGAGCTGATGGCGCCGGTGCGGACTCGACCGGTCATCGTGGGTCATTCGTTCGGTACCTGGCCCGCCATCGAATTCGCGCTTCGCCATCCCGATCGGGTGTCACGACTCGTGCTCATCGCCCCGGCATTTCTGCAACAGCCGACCTCTCGGCTCACGGGTTCACCCATCGCCGCCGAGGTCGTCAAGCGGATGTCTCCTGCGGCATTGGCTGCGCGACTGAGCATTCCGGATGGACCCGCCGTCGCCTCCGCCGTGGCGAATCTGCGGCGGCCCGGCGTCGCTCAGCGCACCTTCGCGGCCTTGCGCGCCGCGGGTTCCTCGCGAGACGAGCTCGCCGCCGAGCTTGCGCGGGTCACGGTTCCGGTCGACATCATCGTGGGTGCGGACGATCCGCTGATCGAGCCGACCGATCGGCCGGTCACTACGATCGTCGGCACCGGGCACTACCCGCAGCTGACCCATCCTGATCTGGTCGCGCGTGTCGTGCGAGGCGAAGATGTCAGCGCCGCACCGCGATACGTGGAGAACAGCCCGACGATGAACCGTTAGCCAGGATGACCGCATCCGTGGAGACTCGGCCGTGCCGCCGCGCGGACCACACTCACTCGGCACCGAGTTCGACGCGAAGTGCGGGGTCGTTCAACATCTCCGGCGGAAGTGCGATGGTCTCCTCGGTTCGCCACCGCGCGTGCCAAATGGGGACGCCGCCGGGCAGGTCCAGCTCGCGCGGGGTGGTGAGCAAGGGCAGGTCCAGGCGGGCGGAGGCGACGGTGACGGCGGCGTTCGTCGGCGTGTGCGACCACACGTCGTCGACCGCGTTGGTGATCCGGACGCCGAGGCGGTGGCCGGCGGCCAGGCGGGCGTCCTGCCAGAGCAACCGGATCCCGGATTCGGGGCGGACCGGGGCGATGCCACGGGTGATGACCGTGGCACGGCCGTCGGGAGCGATGTCGTAAAGCTCCAGTGCGACAGTCGCTTCGGGCGGGCCGGAGAGGGTCAGCTCCGCGGTGGCGCGGCCCGCTAGGTGAACGGGCTCGGTGACCGGCGCCGAAATCGACCAGATTTCCCGGTCCGCGCCGGGCAACAGACCACGATCGTTGTAGGTACCGGTGCGCAAGGCGACCGACACGCGCCGGGAATCCGTAGGCGGCCACACGGTTTCACCGCGCCAACCGCCGTCGAACTGGCCGACGGTCACCGGAGGACCCGGCACCTCCACATCGGCACCCGCCACGTGTTTGTCCAGGAATGCGTAGAGCTCCGAGCCGAATTGGGGTGTGCCGCACTTTTCCCGGCAGTCCGAGTGGCCCCATTGGCCGAACCAGGCGCGATGTTCGCCGGGGCCTCTGGCTTCCCATGCGTCGATGATGCGGTCGGCTCGGGTGTTGGAGTCGAGGAAGCTCTGGCCGAGAAACATCGGGGTGGTGTTGCCGCGGACGGCCTCGACCATGTCGCGCTCGCGCCAGTCCGGGTTGGCGGCGTTGTGGTCGGTGGTGAGGGCGAGGTAGCGGGCCGCGCAGTCCTGGGTCATCTGGATCGCGTTGGCTTTGTACTCGTCGCCGTCGTCGGGGTGGCCCGGAGTCGAAGCGATGGCCAGGTGTTCCGCGCCCGCGGTGTCGGCGGGGCGAATCCCGTCCTCGGTCAACGGTTTTCCACCGAATTTCCACGCCGTGCCCTGCATGTAGAGGTACGAGTACGGATCGACCACCGGCTCGAACGCCGCCACCGCGGCCAGCCCCTTCGGCTTCGCGGCCAGCGCCATCATCCCGGTCCACCCCTCGTAGGACGTCCCGACCACCCCGACCCGACCCGTCGACCACGGCCTGCTCGCCGCCCACTCCACCGCCGCCGCCACATCCGACCGCTCCCCCGGGCCACCGAAATCCGGGCATCCGTTGGACCCACCGAACCCGCGCAGATCGACGATCACATACGTGTATCCGGCCCGCAGCGCCCACTCGACCGGCAGGTTATCGGTCGACGGCCCACCACCGGGCCTAGGCTGGGACAGGTACGCCAGATGGGCCCGGTACGGACTCGCCGTCAACAACACCGGAGTCCGCGCGTCAGCCGCCACACCCGGCGGCCGAAGGACATCAGCGTGCAGCCGAGTCCCGTCCGGCGCGGTGAAATACTCCTGCGTCCACGTGAACGCCACATTCACCGGCTCGGCCGTGACCGGCGCCGCCATCCCGAGCACCAACGCCACTCCGGCCACCGCCCGCGCCACCACAACACCCAATCGCACCCCCGGACTATTGCCGGTCGCCGCCTCGCCGTCCAGCCCCGATTATCCGGGGCGTGTCGCCGATCTTCGGGCCGTCCGTATCCAACTCGGCGAGCAACTCCAGGCTGTCTCGGTAGAGAGCCCGCTGGGCCGGTTCGTCATAGGACGCCGCGGAGGATCGGACCGGTGTGCGCCGCACGAGATATTCGCCGGTGATCCCCTCGCGGGTCGGCGCCGCGGCCAGCCATGCGAGGTCCGCGCCGGATCCTTGCGGCGTGCGGACACCGGGGAGTACGACGAGGGCGCGGGCGATCGTCTTCCAGGCCAGCCGCTGGAAAGCGCCCGCGTCCCTGGCCAATCCGGTTCCAGGCATCAGACCTGGGTCGAACGCGTTCACCGTGATGTCACGCGGGGCCAACTCGCGGGCGAGGTGGTAGGCGGTTCGCAGGTTCGCCAGTTTCGAGGTGGTGTAGCGGCGACGAGCGTCGCGCTGTGCGGATTCGGTCGGCGGCGGCGGGTAGGCCAATGCGTGTGCCGTGGCGTGCAGTGGGTGCGGCATCCCGGTGAACTGGTCGGGGTCATGGGTTCCCGAGGACACCAGGAGGATTCGCGCCGGTGCGGTGAAGTGGTCGAGCAGATCGAGGATGAGGCCGAGATGGCCGAGGTGATTGGTGGCGAAGGTCGCTTCCATACCGTCTGCGGTGAGGGTCCGACGAGTGAACTGCACGCCCGCGTTGCACACCAGGCCGGCCAGCGGTGGCAGGTCGGCGGAGACGAGTTCGGCGACGAACGCGCCGACCGACGATCGCGAGGACAGGTCAAGCGCCATACCGTGCGCACCGATCGTCGCGGCCAGCTCCCGAGTTCGAGTCGCGTCGCGACCGGTGATCACCACCGTGTTGATCGGGTCGAGCGCGAGGATCCTGGCGCATTCGTAGCCGAGCCCGCTCGTGCCGCCGGTGACGACGAATGTTCTGTCACTTGATGTCATATGGCACAGTCTGCCATATATTGCTGTCGTGCGACACTGTCTCGATGTCGCTGCGGGAACTCAAACGGGAACGGACCAGGCAGTCCATCGTCGACACCGCGTTCCGCCTGTTCGCCGAACGGGGCTTCGACGGCGTCACCGTCGCCGAGATCGCGGCAGCCGCGGAAGTCGGCACCCGCACCCTGCACCGCTACTTCACCAGCAAAGAAGAGCTGGTCTTCCCCGAAGACGATGACCTGCGCGCCGACCTGGCCCGACTCCTCGCCGAACGCCCCGAGGGCGAACACCCCGAAACCACCCTCGCCGTCGTCATCACTCCACTGATCAGCAGATTCGGCGGCGAACAACTCGCACAGGCGCGCACCCGAGACGCCCTGATCACCAGCACGCCGGCGCTACAGGCCCGCGACCTGGCCAAACAGGCCGCCGTGGAAAAGCTCATCGAACACCACCTGGCCCGCCAACTGGGCGTCGCTGTCGACAGCGACGTGCGGCCTGCCCTGTGGGCGAAGATCGGGATGGCGTGCTTCTTCTCCGCGTACCGAGTCTGGCTCCACGAAGGCGGCGACCTCGACCGACACCTGATCGATGCCCGCGCGGCGTTGGCCGAATCCGTTCCCCGACGCACGTGACGCGCCACCAACCCGGCCAGATCGCTCGCTGCGGGCGAACTGATCGAGGGACCAACTTCGTCGTCGGTTCGGGCATTCATCCGGATCAGGGGATGTAATCTGGCTGCCTTCAGGGGGATTCGGAGCGGTCCCCTCCAGGGAGGGAAGTCCGAATGGTGGGCAGTGTCGTATCAGCCTGTGGTGCAAGGCGTTCAGTGGTCAAGCGCGGTCAGCTGCGCTCGGTTCTGATCGCAGTTTCGGCCGTGTTGTGCTTGACCGGTACTCCCACTGCGGTCGGTAGTGCGGATCCGCTGACCACTCCGCAGAACGACCCGTTCTACACCCCGCCGTCGGGCTGGGACTCGCAGGCACCGGGCGCCATCCTGAATTCGCGACCCGCCGAGGTGGCCTCGCTGACGCCACAGGCACAGGACGCCGACGCCTGGCAGTTGCTGTATCGAACGACAGATACCGACGGCCGACCCATGGCGACCGTGACGACGGTGCTGCGCCCGCGAGCCGGTCAGGTCAAAGGATTGATCACCTATCAGGCTGCCACGGATGCCTCGGCCCCACAGTGCGCACCCTCCTACGTGCTCCGGCAAGGAGCGCCGGACAAGTACGACTCCTCGCTGGATCTCATTCAGATCGAGCAGATGTTGTCGTCCGGTCATGCGATTTCCGTACCCGACTGGGAGGGGCCGAAGGGGACGCTGTTCGCCCCGAGACAGCCGGGTTACGCCGCGCTCGACGGAGTGCGCGCGGCCCAGGGATTCGCGCCGCTCGGCCTGTCCGGCACCGATACTCCGGTTGCCGCGATGGGCTACTCCGGCGGAGCGTACGGCACCAGCTGGGTCGCGCACGTGCAGCCGACCTACGCTCCCGAAATACGACTGGTCGGCGTCGGCATGGGTGGAGGGACAGCGCCCATCGGCAGTTACATGGGGACGCTCGATGCCGGTCCGTTCTCCGGTTTCCTGCCGTCGCTCCTGCCGGGCATGCTGCGCGCCGATCCACGTCTGGCGGCGGCCTTCGACAAATACCTGACGCCTGCCGGGCAAGCGCTGATGGCCGCCGGGGACAGCAAATGCGTGACGCCGAACGTGGCTCAGCACGCGTTCCTGCGCATGGACGACTACCTGACGATCCCTTTTTCGCAACTCATCGAGCAGATACAAGAGTCGTTGGCCGAGTTGGACTTCAGCCCCTCGTCGCAGACCGCGCCGCTGTTCCTCTACAACGCCGTGCACGACGAGATCGTCACCATCGCGGGGCCCGACAGGGCGGTGGCACAGTGGTGCGCATCGGGGGCCCGAATCACCTATACGCGGGACCAATTGAGCGAGCACGTCAGTCTCGCGATCAGCGCGACTTCCGCGGTCCTGCGTTGGATCGATGAGCGTCTGGCAGGGCAGCCCGCGCCGGACGGTTGCCCGACGCGCACGGTGACGTCCATGTCGCTCGGTGGTTCATAGCGCGCTACCTCGCCGGGCATCTGTGCCCGGATACAGACGAGTCCACCCGCCGCGTGATCGCGTTCTGTGATCACGGGGCGGGTGGACTCGACACCGTTTACTGCGTACCCACTGCGTACGGAACGGGCCGATCAGGCCCGTTCCCGCAGGTCAGGATCACACGTCGTAGTAGAGCTCGAACTCGTACGGGTGCGGGCGCAGGTTGACCGGGGCGATCTCGTGCTCGCGCTTGATGTTGATCCAGGTCTCGATGAGGTCAGGCGTGAAGACGTTGCCCTCGGTGAGGTAGTCGTGGTCTGCCTCGAGGCGATCGATGACCGTGGCCAGGCTGGTGGGGGCCTGGGGGATGTTCTTGGCCTCCTCCGGCGGGAGCTCGTAGAGGTCCTTGTCGACCGGAGCCAGCGGCTCGATCTTGTTCTTGATGCCGTCCAGGCCGGCCATCATCATGGCGGCGAAGGCCAGGTACGGGTTGCCCGAGGAGTCAGGCGCGCGGAACTCGATGCGCTTGGCCTTCGGGTTGTTGCCGGTCACCGGGATACGCACGGCAGCCGAGCGGTTGCGCTGCGAGTACACCAGGTTGATGGGGGCCTCGTAGCCCGGCACCAGACGGTGGTACGAGTTCACGGTCGGGTTGGTGAACGCCAGCAGCGACGGGGCGTGGTGCAGGATGCCGCCGATGTAGTGACGCGCCAGATCCGAGAGGCCACCGTAGCCGGCCTCGTCGTGGAACAGCGGCTTGCCGTCCTTCCACAGCGACTGGTGCACGTGCATGCCCGAGCCGTTGTCACCGAAGAGGGGCTTCGGCATGAAGGTGACCGACTTGCCGGCCTTCCACGCGGTGTTCTTCACGATGTACTTGAACAGCTGCAGGTCGTCCGCCGCCGAGAGCAGCGTGCCGAACTTGTAGTTGATCTCGGCCTGACCGGCGGTGCCGACCTCGTGGTGCCCGCGCTCGAGCTCGAAGCCCGCGTTCTGCAGGTTGGTCGAGATCTCGTCGCGCAGGTCGACGTAGTGGTCGTACGGTGCGACGGGGAAGTAGCCACCCTTGTTGCGGACCTTGTAGCCGAGGTTGCGGCTGCCGTCCGGGTTGAACTCCTTGCCGGTGTTCCACGAGCCCGAGACGGACTCGATCTCGTAGAACGAGCTGTTCATCTGCGAGCCGTAGCGAACGCCGTCGAAGATGTAGAACTCGGCCTCGGCACCGAAGAACGCGGTGTCGGCGATACCGGTCGAACGCAGGTACTCCTCCGCCTTACGCGCGATGTTGCGCGGGTCGCGGGAGTACGCCTCACGGGTGAACGGGTCGTGCACGAAGAAGTTCAGGTTGAGCGTCTTCGCGGCACGGAACGGGTCGATCCGGGCGGTGCTGAAGTCGGGGAGCAGGAGCATGTCCGACTCGTCGATCGACTGGAAGCCACGCACCGAGGAGCCGTCGAACGCCAGACCCTCTTCCGCCAGGTCAGCGGTGAACGCCTTGGCCGGGATCGAGAAGTGCTGCTGGACGCCGGGCAGGTCGGAGAAGCGGATATCGACGTATTCGATGTCCTCTTCCTTGATGTACTGGATGACCTCTTCGGCCGTGCTGAACGTCACTTGCTCTCCTTACGAATCGGTTCCCAGCCAGTCGCGATGCTGGCCCTTTCGAACGACCTGCGCGCAGTCGCCACGAAGGGGTTCGTCGCGACCTGACGCTAAGGACGCGGTGTTTCCCAACAGTCAAGGCTGTGTTTCGCCAGTGTTACGCGAGCCGGATACCTGGGTGATGTCAGCCATCCGGGCGCGACCTTCACGCTAATCCTGCCATCCGCGTGATCCCGCGCTGACGTGACCTCCATTAATGCGGTCGTGGGCGGCCGATCGCGCGCCACTATCCTGGGAGCCATGGCGCGTATTACCGGCACATGGCTATCCGGATCCCCGAGCGAACCCGGCGACTCGGACATCTCCGGCTACCCCGGTGAGCTGTACGGGTTGCCGCGCGAAGGAGCGGGCTCCCTCGCCCCCACGTGGCGCCGAGTCGTCGCGCTGTTCATCGACTGGTTCATCGCGGTCGGGATCGCGGCGGTGATCACCCGCAGTTTCGTGTCGTCGTCGGTGCCGCTGCTGGTGTGGTTCGTGGTCGGCGTAGCCGCGGTGACGCTGTTCGGGTTCACCCCTGGCCAGTACTTCATGAAGCTGCGGGTGCTGCGCATCGACGCACCGGTGGCGGTGGGATTCGTGCGCGCGCTGGCCAGGCAGGTGCTGCTGGTGTTCGTGGTGCCCGCGCTGTTCACCGATGCCGACGGCCGCGGCATGCACGACCGGGCCACCGGGACGGCACTGGTCAACGCTCGCTGAGCCGTTTGGGCCCGCTCACCCAACGCCTGACAACGTCGCGAGCCCGTCACCGGACAGGTGACGGGCTCGTGGCGGGAGTGGGTCAGCGGCGACGGATCGCGCGCTGCATGCCCTTCATTTTCGCGCCGGGGGGCATCGGGCCCTTCGGCATCGCGGGACCACTGCGCGAGCTCAGGGCCGAGAGCCTGCCCTCGATCTGGTCGATCCGCTTGACATCGATGTTGCGCGGCAGCTTGGTGAGGTATTTCTGCAGCTCCTTGAGGGGAGTCTGGCCTTCCTCGTTGCCGACGATCACTTCGTAGATGGGGGTGTCACCGACCAGGCGGGCGGTGCGCTTCTTCTCCTGCTGAATGAGCGATTTGACCCGCTGCGGCGAACCCTCGGCGACGAAGATCACCCCGGGCAGGCCGATGACGCGGTGCACGGCGTCGAGCTGGGTGGTCGCGGCGACGCCGTTGGCGACCCGCCACTTGCCCTGCAGGTTCTCCAGCACCCACGCCGCGGCGCCCGCCTGACCCTCGGCCTTGCGGTACACGTTCTTCTGCACGCGGCGCCCGAACAGGATGAATGCCAGCAGCACACCCAGCAGCAGACCCAGCGGCAGCAGGAACCACTGCATGTCGAAGATCAGCCCGATGAGGAAGAAGACCACCGTGGTGCCGACCAGTGCGCCGATCATCAGCGGCAGCAGCGCCTTGTCTTCCTTGCGCTGCATGTTGAACGCCTGCCACAACTGCTGACGTCGCTCGCGTGATGCCTGCTTACGGGCCGCTTTAGCCGCGGCCCTGGCTTCCTTCGACGGCTTGCCGCCCTTGCCTCCTGCCATGGTGCCAGCTTAGATGGCGCGTCGCCGGACCGTCTGACCGCATCACACCGCGCCACCATCTCGGCGGTTCGGACGCCTTTGCTGGGCGAAGGGCCTCGCCACGGGCCACAATGACTGAGATGCGCCCGATCACCGAGAACACCGCCATGTCCCCCGTCACCGAGGGCGTCGACGACGAGGTCGCACAGCGGCTGGCCGTCGCGTTGCAGTGCGCGACGGTGTCGACCGAGGATCCCGCGCACACCGCCGACGCGGAGTTCGTCCGCCTGGCCACCCACCTGGAGACCTCGTTCCCCCGCGTGCACGCCGAGCTGGCTTTGACGAGCTTCGGCCACAGCAGGCTCTACCGCTGGGACGGCGCCGAGCCTGGCTCGGTGTCGGCCATCCTGCTCGCCCACCAGGACGTGGTGCCCGCCGACGACGCGCAACGCTGGACCCATCCCCCGTTCGCCGGTGTCGTCGACGACGAATTCATCTGGGGCCGTGGCGCGATCGACGACAAGAGCCGCGTGCTCGCCGTCCTGGAGGCGGTCGAGGGGTCATTGGCGGCCGGAATTCGCCCGCGCCACACCATGTTCCTCGCCTTCGGGCACGACGAAGAGGTCTTCGGCGACGGCGGCGCGGTCCGGATGGCCGAGCACCTGCGCAAGGAGAACGTGCGCGCGGAGTTGCTGCTCGACGAGGGCGGGGTGATCACCGACGGCGTCGCCGACGGGGTCGACCGGCCGGTGGCCAGCATCATGCTCGGCGAGAAAGGCTATGCGACCGTCCGGCTTTCGGTCACCGAGACCGGCGGTCACTCCTCGATGCCAGGCAAGCAGACCGCGGTGGGACGACTGGCACGTGCGGTCGCGCGCGTGCAGGATCATCCGATGCCGCTGCGGCTGACGCCGGTGATCAGCGACATGCTCGCCCGCATGCGCGAGGCAATGCCCGAACCACGGCGCAGACTGCTCGAACTCACCGACACGCGCGGACTGGCCAGACTGACCGGCCCGCTCGTCGCCCGGATCATGGCGGCGGGCCCGACCACCGAAGCACTTGTCCGCACCACCACCGCACCCACGGTGATCAGCGGCGGGGTGAAGGCCAATGTGCTCCCACAGAGCGCCGAGGCGCTGGTGAATTTCCGTATCCTGCCCGGTGATTCGGTGGCGGCGGTGCTGGCGCACTGCGCCCGGGTGATCCGCGATATCGGCGTGGCGATCGACCTCGTCGGACCGGCGTCGGAGCCTTCCCGGTTCACCGAGCCGGGCCCGGCTTACGACCTGGTCGCCGAACTGGCCTCCAGCGTGGTGCCCGGAATCGTGACCACCACCGGAATCGTGCCCGGCGCCACCGATTCACGCCACTACGACGGCTTGGCCGTGACCCGGTGCAACTTCGCGCCGATCGTGGTGAACGCGGCCGATCTGGAACGTATCCACGGAACCGACGAGCGGATCTCGCGGCTCAACTACGCTCGGCTGATCGAGTTCAACCGGCGTCTCATCGAGCGGCTCGCCGCGGCGCCCGGAGCAGGAGGAGCGCCACGATGACAACCGACACCGGCGAGTTCGCGGGGCACGGCGGCAAGATCGCTTGGCGCGCATGGCAACCCGAGACGGCGCCGCGCGCGGTGGTGGTGCTGGTGCACGGCGTCGCCGAACACTCGGGCCGCTACGAATACGTCAGCACCACACTGACCGACGCGGGTTTCGCCGTCTACGCGCTCGACCACATCGGGCACGGCCTGTCCGAGGGTGCGGCGGCCAATATCGGTTCGATGCAGGGCGCCGCCGACAATGTCGCGACTCTGCTCGGTCTCGCGGGCGCCGCCCATCCCGGTATCCCCCGGTTCCTGCTGGGACATTCAATGGGCAGCCTGGTGGTGCTGCACCTGGCGACTCGCGGACCGCTCGACGTGGCGGGCATCATCGTGTCCGCGCCACCCCTCGACATCCCGCTCGGCAACCCGATCCAGCGCCTGGCCGCTCCGCTGCTCACCCGGCTCGCGCCGAATCTCGGTGTGCTGACTCTGGATTCGTCCACGATCAGCCGCGATCCCGCGGTGGTTCGCGCCTACGACGACGACCCGCTGGTCTTCCGCGGCAAGCTGCCAGCGCGCACGGCGGTGGAGATCCTGCAACACACCGCACTGGTGAAACAGCGCCTCGGCGCGCTCACCGCGCCACTGCTGGTGCTGCACGGCACCGCCGACGTGATCGCGTCTCCGTCGAGCGCCGACCTTCTCGAACGTGACGCGGGCTCGACCGACGTGACAGTGCTGCGCTACCCCGGGCTCTACCACGAGGTGTTCAACGAACCCGAGCGCGCGCAGGTGCTCGGCGATGTCACCGACTGGCTGTCAGCCCATGTTACCGGCCAGTAAGTTCCCGTGCGGGTGACCTAGTA
Organism: Nocardia salmonicida; assembly: GCF_036142455.1. NCBI lineage: Bacteria > Bacillati > Actinomycetota > Actinomycetes > Mycobacteriales > Nocardiaceae > Nocardia > Nocardia salmonicida. The sequence continues at coordinate 642,167 of NZ_CP108014.1, read as the reverse complement.
GACTCTGCTCATGACCACGTCTTCCGGCGCCGTTGCCTTCATCCGCGCGAGCTGGCACAGCTCCATCGTCAACAAGGCGCACGAGGGCTTCCTCGCCGAATACACAGGCTTCGGGTTCGATCCCGAGGTCGTCGAGGTGTTCGACGTCCCCGGAGCCTTCGAGATCCCCCTGCACGCCCAGCGCCTGGCGCGCACCGGCCGCTACGACGCGATCGTCGCCGCGGCCCTGGTCGTCGACGGCGGCATCTACCGCCACGACTTCGTCGCCTCCGCGGTGATCGACGGCCTGATGCGCGTGCAGCTCGACACCGATGTGCCGGTGTTCTCGGTGGTGCTCACCCCGCATCACTTCCACGAGCACAGCGAGCACGTGGACTACTACACCAACCACTTCGTGACAAAGGGAGCCGAGGCTGCCCGCGCGGTGGCGAACACCCTCAGCTCCCTGCGGTCACTGCCCGCTTCGCGCTGACCTACTTGAACTGGTTCAGGCAGGCCTGTTCGCCGCTGAGGACGCCGGTGCGGAACGCCTCCAGGCGCTGATATCCGCTCGGCACCACCTTGCCGTTGACGTCGGAGGCCGCGAGGCCGTCGGCGAGCAGGCCCGAAACCGCCTCGTCGAGGTCACCGGCCGACAGACGCGGATCACTGCTCGGCTCACTGAGTTTCGTGGTCAGCACGCCCGTCAGGCACGCGGTGCGCAGGCCCGCGGAATCGGCACCCGACAGTGACAGCTTGCGATCCTGCTGCACCGCGAGGGCATAGCGGGACACGAACACCGCGGCCGCGTTGTAGTCGCCGGTGACGACCGCCGACAGCGGCTCCTCCTTGGTGCTGGAGCCCTCTCCCGCGCGCTTGGCCATAGCGGGAATGTCGGTGCCGATGGTGTTGGAACCCGGGCAGTAGGAGACCGGCTCGGTGGTGGTCGTCGAGGAGCAGTTGCGGGTGACGCCGGCGTAGTCGAACTTCGGCGCGTTCTTGACCGGCATCGACTTGCCCAGCTGGGCGGCCAAAGTAGTCAACGTCTCCTTGTTCACCGGCAGTTGCTTGTCGCGTTCATCCTCTTCGAACGTGACCGGCAGACCGGCTCGACGCTTCTCGATCTCGTCCTCGTTGATGTCCTTGCAGGACTTGGCGCCCTGGGTGTAACCCATCTGCACGGCGGTGACCCGCTCGAACGCCGAACCGTGGACGGCGTCGGGGTCATTGGGGTCGCGGTCGCGCACGGCGACGGTGGCGCCGAGCACACCGTTGAGGCCGTCTGTGGTGTTGAGCGTGAAGTGCTTCGAATTGCCTTCTGCCACATGGCGAAGGAACACACCGGCCAGGCAGTCGGCCTGCTGCTCCTTGACCAGCGCGTCGGTGAGGAACCCGCGCAGCAGGTCGGCCTGGGACTGGATGGCGTGCCCGTATTCGTGGGCGAGCACCATCACCACCGACATCTCCTTGTACTTGTCGACCAGCAGCGGCAGCAGGACGGTGCGGTCCCAGCCGATGGTGTGGTCGAGCGGGCAGTAGGCGGCGTTGACCAGCTTGTAGGTGCTGCTCTTGCAGAACTGCACCGACTCCGACTCCGGCGCTTTCGCCGACCACGAGATGTACTTCGAGGCGGGCTTGAAGTTGCCGCGGAACGTCTTGGAATACTCGGTCTGCCAGTACTCCTCGATGTCGGCGATGGCATTGAGCGCGAGCTTGTCGATCTTGCCGTTGTCGCCGTTGTCGGCCTTCTTGTCCGTGTCGGGCACACCGGGACGCGACCCGCTGGGACCGGTGGACGACGCCGCCCCCGCCACCTCCCACGGGTTGTCCATGACCGGCTGCGCCTGGTCGCTGGCGACTGTTGTCGCGCCGCAACCGGATACGAGCATGCCGATGCTCACCAAAGCTGCCATGGTCGCGCCGAACCGATGTCTTCTCATGCGCTGTCCTCCCCGGAAAAGACGCGGACGCCGTGCGGTCCGCGATCGAGCGATCACATGGTAAACGACCACTGTCACAGGCCCATTCGGATCGTCGCCAGCACCGCGCGATGGTCGGAACCGGGGATGGTGAGGGTGCGGATCTGTTCTGCCACCCCACCTGCGACGAGGATATGATCGATCCCGATCACCGGTCCCCAGCGGCGATCCGACGGGTAGGTGAGCAGGACGCCGTCGCCGGTCTGGTCGGCGGCCGAGGCGAACGCGCCGTCGAGCAGCGCTCGGTAGGCCGAATGATCATGTGTCGCATTGAAATCCGCGCCGACGATCGCGGGTGCGCTGGTCGCCGCGAGGATCTCGTCGAACTCGCGCATCTCCGCCGACCAGGCGCCGAAGTCGATGTTGGGCGGAATCGGATGGAAGGCGAACACCGGCATCGGACCACGCTGCGGGTGTTCCATGATCGCGGAGATATTACTCATGATGAAGCCGTCGTACTTCTTGTTGTCGCGCAACGGGTATCGGCTGTAGATGCCGGTGCCGCCACCGCCCGACTGCGCCGGTTCGAGATAGAAGTAGGGCAGCCGCTCTTCGAGTCCTGCCCCGCGCAGACCCGCGATCGAGTCGACGGTCAATTCCTCGACGGTGAGTACGTCGACGTTGTTGTCACGCACCGCACCGACCACGGCGACCGGGTCGGCCTTGCCGAAGAGGATATTCGACTGCATCACCACCAGTTCCGGCCCTTGCGCCGCCCTGGCCTCCGGAATGTAGGACGGCACCACCAGCCACGCTGCGCCGGCGAGCACCAGGATCGCGGCCCCCGAACTGCGCCATCCCCGCGCGAGAAGCATCAGCACCAGCCCCACGACCGCACCGAGCATCAACCACATCGCCCCCGACGCCAACAACACCATCGACTTCTGGCGCCAGTCCACGACGTGCAACACGATCCCGACGACCGCCGCGACCACCGCGCCCCACCCCAGGACGAGCAACGCTCGTTCCACCCATTTACGCATCATGGCGCCACCCTAAGCGGCCCCACTTGTCACTCCCTTGTGAGCGTCTTGAAGAGTGGAGGCCGTGTACATCGAAGAATTCACCGCCGCGGGACCGCTCACCGAGCAAGCGGTCGAGGCGCTGATGACCGTCGCGAACAGATACACCTCGGCCATCACCCTGACCGTCGGCGAGCGCACCGTACAGCTACCGGTGCTGCCGGTGTGCTGGGACGAGCTGCCCGTGCGCGCGGGCACCTCGATCACCGTCGAAGCCGATCGCGGTTACCGGCCCGCCGATCTCGAAGATCGCACCGCGCTGACCGACTTCGTCTCGACCTTCCAGCGCGCGACCGGGAAGCCCTAGAGCGGCAGTCCTGCCTCGATCCAGTTGTAGGCCTGGATCTTTCGGGACTCGGGGTCGTTGACCACCTGGTTGATCAGGTCGTTGATCTGGTCGTTGGACAGGGGGTAGCCGTAGTGCTCGGCCGCGCCCGCCGATGCCCACAGGGACGCGAAGAGTCCCGGACCGCCGAGGATATGGGCCAGGGCGGTGGCGACCTCTTCGACGGTATCGATGACGCCGTGCACGAGCGCGATCGCGATGTCTTCGTCGCCGGGCGGCATGCCGGGGGCCAGCGCACCGGATTCGACGGCGCGCTGGGCCAGCCAGGCGCGCGGAACCAGAGGGCTCGGGCCGATGGCGTCGCCGAGGTAGTAGCGCCATTCGCCCGGATTGCCCTGGTCGAAGGCGTGGATGTAGAAGGTGCGGGTGAGCGCCCACAGGGCGATGTAGCGCAGGGCGAGCTGTTCGGCGCCGAGCAGCGCATCGGGGCCGTCGGCGCGGTCGTGCTCCAGCTGATTCCAGGCGAAGCGGAACCAGACCTGTTCGGAGTTGCCGACCCAGGTGGCGGGCAGACGGTCGGCCAGTACGGCCAGGTCGCCTACCGGGCCGTCGACGGAGGTATCACCGGAGGCTTCCACGCGCAGGTTGTCGACGTACCCGCGCAGGGCGTCGACGGAGGTGAACACCGCGTAGCCCAGCTGGGCGAAGCGGGTGAGGTCGGCATTGGACGGTTCGAGCACGAGTACGACCGGCATGCCGACGCCCGGCTGCAGACCTTCGGGCCAAAAAGCCTCGGCGACAGCGAGTTCGCGCCCGGTGACCGGGTCGGAGACCTCGCTGTCGAGCAGCGGGAAGCCGAAGCCGTCGGCGACGAGGTCGTCGACGAGCGCGTTGACCTGGTCCACCGCGGGATCGCCGACGGTCACCCCGGCCACACCCACCGTCAGCAGGGTCGGGCGGTGCAGCTTGCCGGTGCGCAGCTTTTCGAGGAAGGCATCGGCCGAGGCGGAGAGCAGTTTGCGGCGGGCGCGCAGGAACTCGCGATAGTTCTCCACCCGCCACAGCGACGGGTCGGTCGGAATCCACTGCGAGGCGAGCGCACCCGGGTTGCGGCGCTCCACCTCGGCGAAGTATTCGGCGGGCTCGCGCTCGCCGAGCTCGGCCTCGGACCCGGGGCCGAGGAAGCAGAAGTTGGCGATCGCGTTGATCTCGTTGCGTTCGTAACCGGCATCGCGCAGCAGCGTTTTCGGGAACAGGTAGTGCACCTGCACGGGCGTGCGCTCACCGAACTGCTCGATGCCGAGTTCCGAGCCGCTGCCGAGATCACGCGAACCGTCGACGCGGGTCAGCATGTAGAGCAGCGGATAGAACCGGGACCCGCGGGTGGCACCGGCGAAATCGTCGGCGCACAGATCGAGCGAGCCGCCGCGCAGCCGTTCCAGCGAGCCGATCAGCGCGTCGATGCCACCACGCTCGAGCGTGTCGTAGTCCTGCTGCAGGAAGGTCTCGGTGGAGCCGCTGAACCGGCCCCACAGCGCCGAATGCACGTACCAGTACAGCACCCGGTCGCGGTGCAGATCGTTGTCGAAACGGCCGCCGTTGAGAAACAGCAGCCGGGTGATCACCGGAATCGCGTAGCGCCCCATCAGGACTCGGTCGTGATCGAGTCCGAGCCTACCCGCCACGGTGTCGAGGAAGGTATCGACCTGCTCGGTGGTGTCCACCAGCGCCTGTTCGAATTCCGCGGGCGCGAGATCACCGAGCGCGTCGAAGTGCGCGCGCCCGTTGCCGACCGCGATCACATTGCGCAGCAACCAGTCCAGGGTGAAGGTGTAGCCGTCTTTGTCCCAGCGGATCAGGTGGTCGCGCAGGTTGCCCCTGGCCTGCGGCCACTGCGCGCACAGCGTGGCCAGCGCGAGGTCGCCCTTGGACAGCTTGGTGCCGCCGGAGTTGACCCGGTTGAAGATGTCGACCACCTCGTCGACCGTGCGATCCGATCCGGTGATGGTCTCGACATTGAACTCGCGGTTGGCGACCTCGCGAACCTTGTTCAGGCGATCGAGATAGAGCGCAAGGGTTTCCGGCGACTCGTCCGGGAACCTGGACAGGTAGTGCATCGGGCCCTGGGCGAACAGTTCGGTGATGTCGATCCAGGCCGGCGCGGTATCGCGGCCGGGCACCTGGAATTCGAAAAGCTCACGCTCGACATCGAAATGCAAACCGGTGAAAGCGATCTCGTCGCCTTCGAAGAACGACGGCGCCGTCCCGCGCATGATCCCGTAGAGGGTGGTGATGCGCTGTTGCCCGTCGAGCAGCAACTGGCGCAGCCCCGAGCCGGTCGTCGACCCGCGCACCGCGATGTCCTCGGACCCGGTCTCCCACACCAGCAACCCACCGACCGGATACCCCAGGTACAGCGACCGCATGAGTCCGCGCACCTGATCGCGGTTCCACACGTAGCCACGCTGGAATTCGGGCAGCAGCACAGCACCGGAGTCGATCTGGTCGAGCAGGGAGGACAGACGTGTCACGGCAGCCTTTCGATCGAGATCCGGTGGCAGGCAAGCGCCCCATCGTTGCACGAATCGTACCGACACATCCCGACATGCCAGCGGCCGAATGGAACTGGTGCGGTCACTCCATCCCGGACACAGCGGCCCGGAAGGCGTCGGAGGCGTAGAACGGGGCCAGCCTGCGGCGCAGCACGGTATCGAGATAGCCACGCTCGTCGAGTGTTTCCAGGACCGGCGGGCCGAAACGCAGCGCCTCTTCGAGCATCTCCGCGCGCCCTACGCCCAGCTCAGCCAGCAATTCGGCAAGGGGGGTGTCGCCGTATTTGTCGAAGACGTGGTCGACGCCCTCATCGAGCAGGGCGCGGAAGTAGTCGGTATCGCGGAAGGTGCGCCAGAATTCGAAGACGAGCACCACGATGTCTTCGACATCGGTGGCCGAGACCAGATCACGGAACGAGCCGACCGCGTCGCCGGTGTGTTTGCGCCAGGTCTCGCGGGCGCTGTCGAGCAGCACCTCGTCGACGTCACTGCTGGTGCCGCGCAACACGAATCGCGCGCCGGTGCGGGTGAGCCTGCCGACGCCGCTCTCGATCGCCGGCATCGCCGGTTCGGCCAACCGCGACAGCGCGCCGCGCAACGATCGGACCAGCCCTCCCCCTTCGGGGTGCAGGCCCTCGTCGACCGCGGTGACCACCGCGCGCTGGACCGCCTCGACGCACGCGTCGACGGTCACCGGGCTGTCGAGCACCAGCCGCACCAGACGGTGGGTGAGGTCCAGGTCGGCGACGGCGTCGACCAGCTCGTCGAAGCGGCGGTTGTCGACGAGCTCGCCGACTTCGATCTCGTCGTTGGCGCGATGGTTGTACAAGCGCGTCGCGATCTCGCCGACGAGTTCGGGAATCGCCCCCTCCACCGGAACCTGCACGGCGAACTTGTGCGCGACCGCCTTGATCTGCTCGCGGGTGACCGCCTCGGCCAGCGTCAGCTCCGCGGCCTCGTCGAGCGCACCGTCGATCTCCTCGGTGACGAACTCGAGGAACCCGGCGGGCTCACGCAGCTGCTGCTTGGTGAACGCCACATGCGCGTCGAGCACCCGCATGGCCAGGTCGACGTGCCCGCCACGCCCCGCGTTCGTCTCACCCATACCGCCCAGATTGGCACAGTCCGCGACGCGGTGGGAAAGGGGCACTCACATTGGTTGCCGAGCGACGCGACACGCCGGTTTTCCACCCCAGACTCCGCCCAGATCGCGTTGCGAGAAAGCGCTAGGCGCGGTTTGCTGGCGAGTATGGCATACTGGGTTGCTGAGACTGGGCTGATCGCAAGTGATCGCCATGGCTCACCTACGGAAAAGACTTTTAAAACATGACTCAAGGCACCGTCAAGTGGTTCAACGGCGAAAAGGGCTTCGGCTTCATCGCCCAAGACGGAGGCGGCCCCGACGTCTTCGTTCACTACTCGGCTATCGGCGGCTCGGGCTTCAAGTCCCTCGAAGAGGGACAGCGGGTGGAGTTCGAGGTCGGCCAGGGCCAGAAGGGCCCGCAGGCCCAGGACGTCCGCGCCATCTGATTTCGGCGTGAACTGAAAAAGCCCCGCACCAGTGGTGCGGGGCTTTTTCATGTCCGGACCCGGTGAGCGGACGGTAACCCAGTCGTGTCAGCACGTCACTCCACGGAAATAAACGAGCTCTAGATTCCTGGATACGAGTTTGGATCCAAACTTGGATACAGATTCGACTTCCTTCCCTCTAGGAGCTCGCATGGTCCCGCCCACCGCGCCAGGAATCCATATCGGCAGCCTCACGAAGACCTTCGAGGTCGGCCGCAAGGAGGTCACCGCCCTCGACGGCGTCGACATCCATTCCGACGAAGGAGAATTCGTCACTCTGCTCGGCCCGTCCGGATGCGGCAAGAGCACCATCCTGCGCATTCTTGCCGGACTGGAGACCCAGACCGCGGGGACCGCACTCGTCCACGGCGAAACCCCTGTCGACATGCGCAAACACCATCATCTCGGCATCGCCTTCCAGGACGCCGCGCTGCTGCCGTGGCGGTCGGTGCGCACGAACATCCGACTGCCACTGGAGGTCGCCGGTCACCGCTCCGACGACCTCGCCATTCAGGATCTGATCGACCTGGTCGGCCTCACCGGGTTCGAGAATGCCCGTCCCACACAGCTTTCCGGCGGAATGCGCCAGCGCGTCGCGATCGCGCGAGCACTGGTCGTCAAACCGAGGGTGCTGCTGCTGGACGAACCCTTCGGCGCGCTCGACGACATGACCCGCCAGAACCTCAACATCGAACTGCTGCGGATCTGGACCGAGCGACCGGCCACCACACTGATGGTCACCCACGGCATCTCCGAGGCGGTATTCCTCTCGGACAAGGTCGTCGTGATGAGTGCGAGGCCGGGTCGCGTCCAGAAAGTCGTCGATATCGACCTGCCACGCCCACGCACGCCCGCCATGATGCGCACGACGGCATTTCACGAATACGTGGATCTGCTGTCCTCGATCCTGTTCGGCACCGACATGGCCGCAGTGGACAACCTGGAGCCGGCCCGATGAGCGCCAGGCGGTATCTCGGACCGCTCGGCACTGCGATCGTGCTGGCGGTCTGGCAACTCGTCGGCATGACCGGCGTTCTCGGGCCCGCCATCGCCGCTCCGGTGGCGATCGTCGGTGGACTCGTCGCCGACGGCACGGCCTTTTACAGCACCCATTTGCCCGTCACGCTCACCTCGGCGACCGTCGGGTACTTCTGGGGGAATCTCGCCGCGATCGCCTGTGCGGCGCTGGTGATGACCGTGCCCGCGCTGGAGAAGCTGGTGCTGCAGATCGGGATCGCGTCGGCCTGTATCCCGCTGATCGCGATCGCGCCGATCCTCGCGGCCTGCTTCAACGGGCCGGCCACCTCGGCGATCATGGCGGCGGTGTCGGTGTTCTTCGCGACGCTGGTCGGCACGGTCAACGGGCTGCGCCGGGCCGACCCCGCGGGCGAGGATCTGATCCGGGCCTACGGCGGCGGCCGCGTGCTGATCCTGCGCAAGGTCCAGTTCCTGTCCGCGCTCCCCTACATCCTGACCTCGCTGAAGATCGCGGTACCCGCCGCGGTGCTCGGCACCATCATCGGCGAATTCATGGGCCAGGAACGCGGACTCGGCGCCGCGCTGGTCGTCGCGCAGCAGTCGAGTGAGGTCGTGCGGGCCTGGGGCATCACGTTGGTGTGCAGCCTGCTCGCCGGTATCGCCTTCGCCCTCGTCGCCGGTGTCGAACGCCTGGCGACCCCGTGGGCGCCCAGCTCCTCGGGAGGTACCCGATGACCTCGAACGCCATCGCGCGCAGCCTCGCGCGCACGCTGATCACCTTCGCAGGCGCGGGCGTAGCCATCGTGGCCGTCTGGACAGTGTTTCTGCGGCTGGTGAACGTGAGCCCGTTCGTCGCCAAATCGCCCAGCGATGTCTGGCACTACCTGTTCACCGAATCCGAAGCGGCGGCGAATCGTTCGGCGATCACCGCCGACCTCGTGCGGACCCTGATCGATGCCTCCTACGGCTTCGTCCTCGGGATGTTCCTCGCCGCGGTGATCTCGCTGGTCTTCTACTTCTCGCGCACCGTCGAGTCGATGTTCGTGCCGACCGTGACGGCGATGCATGCCGTCCCGATGGTCACCGTCGGCCCGATCCTGGTGTTGATCTTCGGACGCGGCGCGCTCGGCACCGCCGTCGTCGGCGCCGCGATCGTGGTGGTTCCCGCACTGCTGACGATGCTGCACGGCATCCGGTCGACCCCGCGCACCGACCTGGACATGATCACCGCGTTCGGCGGCTCACGGATCGCGACATTCTTCAAAGTGTCTCTGCCGCATGCTGTTCCGACGTGGTTTACGGCGGGTCGGGTCGCAGTCACCACCTCGGTGGTCGGTGCGCTGCTCGCCGAGTGGCTGGCGACCGGCGAGGGTCTCGGCGGCCAGATGCTCAGGGACGCCAACGAATTCCAGTTCGCGCGCCTGTGGTCCTCGGTCGTCGTCCTGACCGTGGTGTGCGTCGTCATCTACCAGCTCGTCTCCGTCGTCGAAGACGCCGTCGGATCCCGTATGCGCGCGGCCCGCTGACCGCGCCCTCCCGTCACCTTCTCGACCATCGGAGCACCATGTCCTCTCAGTTCGACCGCCGAAAGTTCCTCACCCGTGGCCTCGCCGTCGGCGGATTCGCCCTCGCGGCGCCGACCGTGCTGTCGGGCTGTGTGTCCAGCGGTGCCGAATCCGGTTCCGGCGCCGGCTTCGGCGTCGCGTCCCAGCGCCTGGCCTGGATCAAGAACACCCAGTTCGCGGGCAGCTACTTCGCCGACAAGTTCGGCTACTACACCCAGGCCGGCTTCTCCGGCGCTGAACTCGTCGCCGGTGGGCCGACGGCGCCGCCCATCGAATCCGACGTGCTTTCCAGGACTTTCGCCGGTGTCTCACAGGTGCCGATCGTCGGCTCGGCGGTCGCCAAGGGCGCGCCACTGAAGATCGTCGGCGCGGTTTATCAGCGCTACGCGGGCTGCGTGATGTCGATGGGCACCAAGCCGATCAACACCCCGGAGGACCTGTACGGCAAGACTATCGGCTGCGCGTCGTCCAGCGAACCGGTGTGGCGCAACTTCGTCGCCGCACTCGGCCTCGACAGCTCACGCATCAAAACAGTTCCGGTGCAAGGCGATCCCATCGGAATGACCGCAGGCGAGATCGACGGCTACCTCGGGTTCATCAACAGCCAGGTCGTCGACTTGCGCGCCAAGGGATTCGACATCAGGACAATGCTGCTCGCCGACGTCGGCTTCCCCCTTGTCGGTCAGGTCTACATCACCACCCAGGACAACATCGACAACAACCGCGCCAAGCTGAAGGCGTTCCTGAAGGCCGAGATCCGTGGGTGGACCGACGTTCTCGCCGATCCGCAGCGTGCCGCCGACCTCACCGTCACCGAGTACGGCAAGACCCTGAACCTCAACCCGCAGAGCACCTACCAGTGCTGTCTGGCGGGCAACGAACTCATCCGCAACGGCAAACCGGGCCAGCAGATCCTCACCGTCTCCGACGAAGCCGCCGCCGCGAACATCGCCGCCATCGCCGCGGGTGGACTGAAACTGTCCGCCGACGACCTGTTCGAGCTGGGGCCGATCCGCGAGGTGTACCAGGAGAACCCCGAGCTCACCCTCGCCTGACCCTCGATCCACCGAACCGAAAGGACAACGAATGTCCACACCCGCCCCCTTCGACTGCGTCGTCACCGGCGCGACCGTCGTCTCCCACGACGGCAGGCGCCGCCACGATGTGGCCATCCGCGACGGCCGGATCGCCGCGGTCGGCGAACAACTCGCCACCGATGGCGTCCGCACCGTGGACGCGACGGGTCTGCTTCTGCTGCCCGGCCTGGTCGACATGCACGTCCACCTGCGCGAGCCGGGAATGACCGAGAAGGAAGACTTCGCCAGCGGCACCCGGGCCGCCGCCGCCGGCGGTGTGACCACGGTTGTCGACATGCCCAATACCAAGCCGCCGGTCGCTACCGCCGAGCGCTACCGCCAGAAGCTGGAACTGGTGCGCGACAAGGCCTATGTCGACTTCGGGCTCTACGGGATGCTCGACCACGACAACGCCGACGAGATCGCGGGCATGGCCGAACTCGGCGCCATGGGATTCAAGCTGTTCATGGGCCAGACCACCGGTGACAATCGCTGCCCGAACGACGCGGCCATCTTCCGTGGTCTCGAAGCCGCGGCGGCAATGGATCTGGTCGTCGGGGTGCACGCCGAGAACGACCACCTGCTGCGAATGTTCGGCGAGCGCCTACAGGCTTCGGGACGCAAGGACCCGCGCGCGCATCTGGAGGGCAGACCCGCGTTCGTCGAGGTCGAAGCCGTCACCCGGATCATCACCATGGCGACCGAGGCGGGCACGAAGCTGCACATCCACCACCTGTCCACTGCGGTCGGCCTGCAGCGAGTGATGGATCTGCGTGCCCAGGGCCACGAGGTGAGCGTCGAAGCGCTTGTCGCGCATCTGTTCATCGACGACGAGGGGTACGAGACCTACGGCAACCTGATCAAGCTCAACCCGCCCATCCGCCCCGCCCGTGACGTCGACGCGCTATGGGCAGGCATCGCGCGCGGTGACGTCGACATCATCGCCACCGATCACGCACCACACACCGCCGCTGAACAGGCCGAGGAAGACGTGTGGAAGGCCTACGGTGGCTTCATCGGGGTCGAAACGATGCTGCCGCTGCTGCTCACGGCCGCCGCCGAGGGCAAACTCACCGTCGAGGACATCGTGCGGCTGTGCTCATACCGGCCCGCCCAGCGGTGGTCGATGGCGAACAAGGGCCAGATCGCGCCGGGTTTCGACGCCGATTTCGTGCTGGTCGATCCAACCGCGGAATCCGTGCTCGACGCGGCGGCCCTGCATTCCAAGCACAATGTCAGCCCGTACCACGGGTGGCCGCTGGTCGGGTCGGTGATCGCCACGTACCTGCGCGGCCGGTTGGTCTTCGAGAAGGGTGACATCATCGGAACGCCGACCGGGCGCCAGGTCGTCCCCGTCCGGGCCGCGCACACCGTCGCGCCGTGACCGCACGACTTTTCCGCACACACATGACCGAGGGAGACGCGTGAGCGATCATCAGACAACCCTGCTCAGCGAGGGCGGCGACGGGGCGGCCACCCTGCGCAACGCCGTGACGCACTGCCTCGCCGAAGTGCCGACGCCATCGACCGCGGCCACCTCGCCCGCGGTGATCGCGGGCATCGGGACCACGGCGCCGCACGCGTTGCGGGGCACCTTGCTACTCGACGCGCTGGCACGTTACGAAGTCGCGGTCGACCGGACGCTGCCGTTCGCGAATCCGACCGAGCTGGTCGGCGACGATTCCTGGGATCTGGCATTGGTCCTGAGCCCGTGGAAACAGCAGCTGGGCGCGCACCTGACCGAGCTCACCGCTTCGGCCACCCGCACCGGCGTTGTCGACACGGTGGTGCGTGGCGGCGGCGCGACGGTCGGGGTGAACACCAACAGCTGGGCCGCGCAAGCGGCGATGGAAACCCTGCTCGGCGGGCAGGTTCCGACCTCGATCGTGGTGCTCGGTTCGGGTGGCTCGTCGAATTCGGTGGCACTGGCGGCCCGACGTGCTTGGCCGACAACACGATTGGTCGGCAGCGCCCGCAATGCCGACGCGTCGGCAGGCTGGGCCGACCGCTTCGCCGCGGAGACCGTGGCCCCCGGCGAACTCGCCGGGCTCTTCGCGAAAGACGCGCCGACCCTGCTCGTCAACACCACCACCTGGGGTGAGACCGACGTGTCGGAGGACCGACCGTTCGCCTTCGACTTCGCCGCGCTCACCGCGCCGGGGAACAGCTACTTCGATCTGAACAACCGGGTCTCCGCCCTGCAGATCGCCGCACTGCAGGCCGGTATGAACGTGATGTCGGGAACGTTCATGCAGCGGGCCACCAACGCCTGCCGGGCGGCGCTGCTGAAAGCGAGGTCGCAGTGACGACCTTCGGCACGGCACGCGGCAGCGAGCCGACCAGTCTGCGCGAACGCGTGTATCGCTATCTGCGCCAACAGATCACGACGGGCGAGTACGCGGGCGGCATCCGGCTGACCGAGGAACAGATCGCCGACGAGCTCCAGGTGAGTCGTACCCCGATCCGGGAAGCGTTGCAGCGCTTGACCAGTGAGGGTCTCGTGGAGCGGGTGCGCCGCGGGCAACTCGTCGTCGTCGAGGTCGACGCGGCCGCGCGAGCCGAACTGCACGAACTGCGGGTCGCGTTCGACCAGGTGGCCGCCAGGATGATCAGCGCGAAAACCGAGACCGTCGACTGGGATTCGCTCTACGGCCTCCTCGACCCGCTGGCCGAAGCGCTGCGCGAACACGGTGTCGGAAGTGCGCAGTATTCGATGGCCCATCTCGCCTTCCACATGGCCGTCAATCGGGCCGCGTTCACGCCGGTCACCTCGTCGTTCCTGGAGCGCCAAGCGTTCCTCTACCCGACCGACGACTATGTCCAGCAGCCAGGGCACGAGCCGATTTCACAGCACCGCACGCTGCTGGATGACCTGTCCAGCGGTGATGTCGAGCGCGCCATCACCGCCGCGCGCATCCACGCGCTGCGTGGGCCCGGCAACACCACTCTGTAGATGAGGAGCTCCACCATGTCCGATGACACCGTCCGCATGTTCGTCAACGGCCAGGCCATGCGCGGCGGGCAACTGCACGACGCGCTCGCCTCCGCCCGCTTCGTCGGCCGGGTCCGCACCGCGCCGGTCTACCGATTCTTCGACTTCGATGACGTATTCCCCGGTCTCGCACCGGTTTCCGAGGGTGGCTGGTGCGTGCCCGGCGAGATCTACGAGGTGTCCTACCGGGAACTGCGCGATCAACTGCTGCCGCGCGAGCCCGCCGAGCTCGAACTGTCGGTCATCGAACTGGAGGACGGCCGCGGCTCGCTGAGCATGGTGTGCAGGCGCCTGCCGGCTGGCGACGATTCCGTGCGCGAGATCACCGCGGCGGGCGGCTGGCACGAGCACCGCGCCGCATCGGCCGACCGCCTATGAGCGAAATACTCACGGCGGGTATCGATCCTGGCTCCGCGGACCACTACCTGTGGTGCACGCCGGACACCGTCAGCTGGGGAACCCTGCCCACGCCGAACTCCCCCGCCGTGCTCACCATCGACAGCGGCGACACGGTCACCTTCGACACCGTCTCCCAGGAGGGGTTGATGGAGGACCAGGGTCGGGACCCGATTGCCTATTTCGAGCAGTACGGTATCGCCGCGAACGCGGTACTGCCCGACGCCGTCGAGCTGGCTGGGTCGGACCTACACCGGATGGCCGTTCCGCTCGGTCCGCATATCGTGCTCGGCCCGATCCACGTTCGCGGGGCGCGACCGGGTGACTGGCTGCGCGTCGATTTCCTCGATCTCACTCCCCGCGTTCCCTACGGCATCATTTCGAGCCGTCACCAACGTGGGGCGTTGCCGGAACTGTTGCCGCGCAGTGCCGATGGAGGCGCGGTGGCGGTGCTGAGCAAGTTCTGCGCGCTCGACGAGCCCGGCACCTCCGCGGTGTTCGGATTCGACGGCGGGCAGGCCTCGATCGAACTCGCGCCGTTCATGGGCCTGTGCGGGGTAACTCCCTCGGGCAGTGCGGCATTGAGCACAATTCCGCCCGGGCCATTCGGCGGGAACATCGATATCCGCGAGATCGTCGCCGGAACATCGCTGTTCCTGCCGGTGCAGGTCGACGGCGCGGGCTTCTATCTCGGCGACCCGCACTTCGCGCAGGGCAACGGCGAGATCGCCCTCACCGCCCTGGAGGGGTCGCTGCGGGCGACCGCCCGGCTCACGGTCGTGAATTCGGGCCTGCCCCAGCATGCCTCGTTCCCGTTCGTCGAAACGGACGACCACTGGGTGGTGCTCGGGATGGACGCCGACCTCGACGTCGCCATGCGGCACTGCGCCCGGCTCGCCGTCGAGTTCCTCTCCTCCTACACCGGGATGACACCGACCGACGCGTACCTGTATCTCAGTGCCGCGGGCGACTTCTCGGTGACGCAGGTCGTCGACCTCGTCAAGGGCGTGCACTGCTCGATCAGAAAGCGCGACTTCACCCACTAGCCACCGGAGCCATCCATGCTCGACACCGCTCTACAGCCCTGGTCCGGCACCCTGCGTCGCGCCGACGGCCTGCCTGTCCCCGCACTGCGCAACGCGCGACTACCCGACGGCCGCGTAGTCGACGTCGAAGTCGCCGACGGCGTCGTCACCGCGGTGACATCCGCGACCGCGGCGACGCCCGGCGACCGCGACCTCGATCTCACCGGCCACCTGCTGCTCACCGCACCGGCCGAACCACACGCCCACCTGGACAAGGCACTGTCGTTCGACGAGATCCGGCCGCCCATGGGCGATCTCGGCGCCGCGATCCGCGCGTGGGAGGAGCACACCCCGCACCTGACGGTCGAGAGCATCGCCGATCGCGCGCGCCGTGCGGCGTTGCGCCTGCTCGCCAACGGAACAACGGCCGTGCGCACCCACGTCAACCTGCTGCGTGGTGACGACCCACTGCGCGGCGTACGCGCGCTCGTCTCGGTGCGCGACGAACTCGCCGATCTGATGGACATCCAGCTCGTCGCGTTGACGCCCTATGTGGTCGGCGACGATGCCCTGCACGAGGCGATCGATCTCGGCGTCGACTTCGTCGGCGGGCATCCGCACCAGACACCGGACCCCAGCGGAAATCTTCAGCGCCTGCTCGCGGTCGCTCTGGCTCGCGGGGTGGGTGTCGACATGCACACCGACGAGCGGCTCGATCCCACTATGCTGACGCTGGAAGAACTGGCTCACACGGTCCGTGGCTGGACGCTGCCGGTCACCGCGAGCCACTGTGTGAGCCTCGGGATGCTCGACCCCGAAACCCTAGCGCGCGTAGTCGGTTCGGTAGAGGCCGCGGGCATCGGGATCGTCACCCTGCCGATCACCAACCTCTACCTGCAAGGTCGCGACCACGCCACCGCGACGCCACGCGGCATCACCGCGACCCGCGCGTTGCTCGACGCGGGCGTCCGGCTCGCCGCAGGCGCCGACAACGTACGCGACCCGTATAACCCGATGGGTCGCAGCGACGCGATGGAAACGGCGATGCTGCTGGTGACGGCCGCGCACCTCACTCCGCGGGAGGCCTATCGCGCGGTGAGTACGGGCGCCCGCGACGTCATCGGGCTTCCGGTCGCCGGTGTCGAGGTCGGCGCGCAGGCCGATCTGCTGGCGATTCGCGCGCTGAACCTCGAGGACGCGATGGCCTGCGCACCGGTAGACCGCGTCGTGCTGCATCACGGCAGGCTCGTCTCGGTGAGCCGTTCCGAACTGTCGACGGCCGCGCCGCGTAACGCCTGAGCCGCGCGGAATCAGGCTCCGAAGACACGCTCGACGACCGCTTTCGCGCGCCGGGTGATGCGCATGTAGGTGTCGAGGAATTCGCTGCCGTCGTCGTTGGGCCAGCCCGCTACCCGGGCGACCGCCGACAGCAGTTTGCCGGGACCGGGAAGCTGGTCGGTCGGTTTGCCCTTGACCAGGACGAGGGCGTTGCGGGCGGCGGTCGCGGTGATCCAGGATTCGCGCAGCAACGCGACGTCCTCGGATTCGAGGATCCCTTCGGCCTCGATCACGTCGAGCGCCTGCAGGGTCGAGGTGTTGTGCAGTGCGGGGACCTCGTCCGCGTGGCGCAGTTGCAGCAGCTGGACGGTCCATTCGATGTCGGCCAGACCACCGCGACCCAGTTTGGTGTGGGTGGACGGATTGGCGCCGCGCGGCAGGCGTTCGGCGTCCACGCGGGCCTTGATGCGGCGGATCTCGCGCACCGATTCCTCCGACACCCCACCGATCGGATAGCGGATCGGGTCGATCACGTGCAGGAAGCGCACGCCCAGATCCTGATCGCCCGCCACCTGGTGGGCGCGCAGCAGCGCCTGTACCTCCCACGGCTGAGCCCATTGCGCGTAGTAAGCCTGATAAGCGGCCAGCGTGCGAACCAGGGGCCCGTTGCGGCCCTCGGGGCGCAGGCCCGCGTCCACCTGCAGCGGCGGGTCGACACTCGGTGCGCCGAGCAGCCGCTGGACCTGCTCGGCGATCCCGTTGGCCCACTTCACGGCGGTGGCCTCGTCCTCACCGGGGCGCGGATCGCAGACGAACAGCACGTCGGCGTCGGACCCGTAGCCCAGTTCCATGCCGCCGAGCCTGCCCATGCCGATCACCGCGAAGTCGGCGGGCGCAGGCCCACCACGTTCGGCCTCCGAAGCGCGAATGACCGCGCTCAGTGCTGCCTCGAGCACCGCGACCCAGACCGACGACAGCGCCGCGCACACCTGCGGCACGTCGAGCATGCCGAGCACGTCGGCCGAGGCGACCCGGGCGAGTTCGTGGCGACGCAGTGAACGTGCCGCCGCGACAGCGCGTTTCGGGTCGTCGTAGCGAGCGGCCGCGGTCTGCATGCCGCGCGCGACGTCTTCGGGGTTGGTGCTGAGCAGCTGCGGACCACCGGGCCCGTCGGCGTACATGCGGATGGTGTCGGGCGCGTTGATCAGCAGGTCGGGCAGGTACTCCGAGGAGCCGAGCACGATCATCAGGCGCTGGGCGACGGCGCCTTCGTCACGCAGTTCACGCAGGAACCAGATCTGGTCGTCGAGACCCTCGGAGACCCGGCGGTACGCGAGCAGGCCCGCGTCGGGATTCGGTGTGTCACCGAGCCATTCGAGCAGGGTCGGCAGCAGTAGCGCCTGGATGCGACCCTTGCGCGAGACCCCGCCGGTGAGGGCTTTGAGGTGGCCGAGCGCGTTGGCAGGGGCGCCGTAGCCGAGGGCGGCGAGCTGGCGGACGGCGGCATCGGGGCTCAGGCGCAGGGCGTCGGAGTCCATCCGGGCGACCGCGTCCAGCAGCGGGCGATAGAACAGTTTGGCGTGCAGGCGGCGCACCCGCACGGCGTTGCGGCGGATGTCGGTGTCGAGCACGCCGACCGCGTCCTGG
This sequence comes from Nocardia salmonicida, assembly GCF_036142455.1. NCBI lineage: Bacteria > Bacillati > Actinomycetota > Actinomycetes > Mycobacteriales > Nocardiaceae > Nocardia > Nocardia salmonicida. The sequence continues at coordinate 623,823 of NZ_CP108014.1, read as the reverse complement.
CGGCCGTCGGGGCGAATGTGGGCGGCGCGGGCGAGCCAGCGCATGCCCTCCTCGTCGTCGGCGGCGGGCAGCGTGTGGGTGCGCTTGAGCCGCTGCAGTTGCAGGCGGTGTTCGAGTAGGCGCAGGAATTCGTAGGAGGCGGTGAGGTTGGCGGCGTCCTCGCGGCCGACGTAGCCGCGCGCGGCGAGTGCGGCCAGCGCCTCGACGGTGTTGGTGACGTGCAGTGCGTCGTCGACCCGGCCGTGCACCAATTGCAGTAGCTGCACGGCGAATTCGACATCGCGCAGGCTGCCCGCACCGAGCTTGAGCTCGCGCTCGCGCATGTCGGCGGGGACCAGGTCCTCCACGCGGCGACGCATCGCCTGGACGTCGGCGACGAAGTCGGGGCGTTCGGAGGCGGTCCACACCATCGGCATCAGGGCGTCGCGGTACTGGCGGCCGAGTTCCATGTCGCCGGTCATCGGCCGGTTCTTCAGCAGCGCCTGGAACTCCCAGGTACGCGCCCACCGCTTGTAGTAGGCGAGGTGGGAATCGAGGGTGCGCACCAGGGCGCCCGCTTTGCCCTCGGGGCGCAGGGCGGCGTCGACCTCGAAGAAGGCCGAGCTGGCCACGCTCATCATCTCGGCGGCGAGCCGGGTCGCGGTGGCGTCGGCCGGTTCGGCGACGAACACCACGTCGACATCGCTGACGTAATTCAGTTCTCGCGCACCGCATTTGCCCATCGCGATCACCGCGAGCCGGACCGACAGCTCGCCGTTCTTGCACACCCGCGCGACCGCGACCGACAGGGCGGCCGTGAGCGCGGCGTCGGCCAGATCCGACAGGTGCTTGCCGACCACCAGGTACGGCGGGACCGGCTCGTTCTCGACGGTGGAGGCGAGGTCGACGGCGGCCAGCAGCATCAGCTGATCGCGATACCTGCTGCGCAACAACGCCACCGCCTCGGGACCGGCGATGCCGGCGCGAAACAGCATCGGTCCCGCGTTCGGACCGGTCTCCGGGGCCGCGTCGACGGCGTCGAGCAGATCGGCGATCAGCTCGTCCCGGCTGGGAAGCTCCTTCTTGCGCAGCACTTTCCACGCGGCCGGGACAGCGACCAGGTGGTCGCCGAATGCCGTCGACGACCCGAGCAAACCGAACAGCCTGCCGCGCAACGTGGTGTCGGATCGGATCGCCGAATCCAGTTCGGGCCATGCGTCTTCGAGCGATTCGTGAAGCCGCACGAGCGTGCACAGGGCCAGATCGGCATCGGGCGAACGCGACAGGGCCCAGAGCACGGGCACCCCGTCGACGTTGTCCCAGCCGAGCTGACGCAGTGAAGCCGTCGCCGTCGGTTCGAGTAAACCGAGCCGGCCGACGCCGGGTACAGCGGAGCGGGCAGTCGGTGGCCGGACCATAGCTGTAACTCTAGCGGCTGGCGCCGCCGGGTTTTCGGCCTGGGAACCTTGGAACGCTTAGAGGCTCAGGTATTCCTTCAGCTCCCAGGGGGTGACCTGCGAGCGGTAGTCGGCCCATTCGCGGCGCTTGTTGCGCAGGAAGAAGTCGAAGACGTGTTCGCCGAGAGTCTCGGCGACCAGCTCCGAGCGCTCCATCGCCTGCAGCGCCTCGTCGAGGGTGCCGGGCAGGGTGCGGAAGCCCATCGCGCGACGCTCGGCGTCGGTCAGCGACCAGACGTCGTCTTCGGCCTCTGGGGGCAGGGTGTAGCCCTTTTCGATGCCGCGCAGACCGGCGGCCAGCAGCACCGCGAAGGTCAGGTACGGGTTGCAGGCCGAGTCTGGGCTACGGATCTCGACGCGACGCGAGGACGACTTGTTCGGGGTGTACATCGGCACACGCACCAGCGCCGACCGGTTGGACCGGCCCCAGGAAGCCGCGGTGGGGGCTTCGCCGCCGTGGATCAGGCGCTTGTAGGAGTTGACCCACTGGTTGGTGATCGCGCTGATCTCGGGGGCGTGCTCGAGGATGCCCGCGATGAACGAGCGCGCGGTGCCCGAGAGGTTGTTCGGGTCGTCGGGATCGGCGAAGGCGTTGTTCTCGCCCTCGAACAGGCTCATGTGGGTGTGCATGGCCGAGCCGGGGTACTGGGAGAACGGCTTGGGCATGAACGTCGCGCGCACGCCCTCGTCGATCGCCACCTCCTTGATGAGGTAGCGGAAGGTCATCACGTTGTCGGCCATCGAGAGCGCGTCGGCGTAGCGCAGGTCGATCTCCTGCTGACCGGGAGCGCCCTCGTGGTGGCTGAACTCCACCGAGATGCCCATCGATTCCAGCGAGTCGATGGCGTGGCGGCGGAAGTTCGGCGCCGCGTCGTGCACGGCCTGGTCGAAGAAGCCGCCGTTGTCGGCCGGGGTCGGCTCGTAGCCGTCCTTGAGCTGGTCCTTCAGCAGGAAGAACTCGATCTCGGGGTGCACGTAGCAGCTGAAGCCCGCGTCGGCGGCCTTGTTCAGCTGACGGCGCAGCACGTGGCGCGGGTCGGCCCAGGACGGCGAACCGTCGGGCATGGCGATGTCGCAGAACATCCGGGCCGAGTGCTGGTGGCCCTTGGAGCTGGCCCACGGCAGCACCTGGAAGGTCGACGGATCGGGCCGCGCGACCATGTCCGCCTCGGACACGCGCGCGAAGCCTTCGATGGCCGAGCCGTCGAAGCCGATGCCCTCCTCGAAGGCGCCTTCGAGCTCGGCGGGGGCGATGGCGACGGACTTGAGGTAGCCCAGCACATCGGTGAACCAGAGACGGACGAAGCGGATATCCCGTTCTTCGAGCGTCCGCAGCACGAATTCCTTCTGGCGATCCATACCGGCGAGCGTAAGCACCCGGCGTTAAATCCGTGTTACATACACAGACGGGTTTGCGATCGCGTCACATCATTCGCACATCTCACCGGCCACGACGGGGCGTGGTGAGTAAATCTGGCTCTCAGCATGTGAGACCAGGAGCGGGCGTGGCGAGATCGACGAGGTAGTTGATCACCGCGTCGTCGAGGCACCGATCGCCCGCGACGAGAGCCGCGGTGTGCCGATTGCCACGGAAGGTGATCAGGTCGGCGCCCAGCTGTGCGGCCAGGTCGACACCGGCTTGGTACGGGGTGGCCGGGTCGTCGGTGGTGGACACCACGACGGTGGGCGGCAGGCCAGGGGCCGAGACCCGATGCGGGGTGCTGGTGTTGGGCACCGGCCAGGCGGCGCACAATTCCAGCGGGGCGGCGCCGGTGCCCTTGCCGTCGTCGAGGAACGGGGCGGCCTTGCGGTATTCGGAGTCCTGACGGCCGGTCACCGCGGGATCGGTGATGCGGGGATCGTCGACGCAGCGGATCGCGTTGAACGCGTCCTGGGTGTTGGCGTAGGTGCCGTCTTGGCGGCGGCCGTCGTACATATCGGCCAGTTGCAGCAGGGTGTCGCCGTTTCCGCCGCGCAGTTCGGACAGCCCCTGGGTGAGGATCTCCCACAGTTCGTCGCTGTAGAGGGCCTGCTGGACGCCGGTGATCGCGTCGTTGTAGCTGAGGCCGCGCGGGTCGGCGGTCGGCGCCGGGGTCTGTTCGAGTGGGCCGACAAGCTCGCGGAAGCGGGCCACCGCCTGGGCGGGGTCGGTGCCGAGGGGGCAGTCGGCGTTCTTCGCGCAATCGGTGGCGTAGGCGGTGAACACGCCCTGGAAGCCCGCTGCTTGGCGCAGCGATTCCTGGACGGGGTCCTGCGAGGAGTCGACGGCGCCGTCCAGGACGAGGGCGCGCACGTTCTGCGGGAACTTCTCCGCGTAGGCGGAGCCGAGGCGGGTGCCGTAGGAGTAGCCGAGATAGCTCAGCTTCGCGTCACCGAGGACCGCCCGCATCACATCCATGTCCTGGATCACCTCGCGGGTGCCGACATGACCGAGCAGGTCCACACCCGATCGCTGGGCGCAGCGGTCGGCGTATTCGCGGTTGTCGGCCTCGGCGTCGGCGATGCCCGCCGGGGTGTTGTCGGTGGGCCGCTCGGCGCGTTCGGCATCGGCCTGCTGCGGAGTCAGGCAGACGATCGCGGGCAGCGACGAGCCGACACCGCGCGGATCGAACCCGACCCGATCGAACTTCTCCGCCAGTTCGGTGCGGTTGCCGACGCCGACCATCGAGAGGCCGGAGACGCCGGGACCACCCGGGTTCATCAGCAGCGAGCCGACCTTCTTGCCGGTGGCCGGGATCCGCGAGAGCGCGATCTGGGCGGTCGGGCCGTCCGGGCGCGCGTAATCGATCGGCACGGTGATCCGCGCGCACTCGGTTTTGGGCGGCACCCGGTCCTCCGGGCTGCCGTAGCCCTCACACGAGCCCCAGCTGATCTGCTGGTCGTAGAAGGTGTTCAGACCCGACGGCGGCGGGGGCAGCTCAGCGCGCGGTGTGCTGTCCTCGCCGGTGCCGCATCCGGTGACGATCAACGCGGAGACAGCGCCGAGGAGCACGACGAGCCGGACAGACTGCACGGTGGGCCCACCTTTCCGCGCCCTGCGGCGCACACGATGCGCCCGAATGGGCTTGCCTCACGGTAGCCGAATCGTCGATGTGACCGATCACACCGACGCCGGGCCTTAAACCCGTGCGGGCGCAGGTGGCACACTGGGATTGTCAGAAAAGCCCGGGGACCCGGTATGGGCCTCGAGGAACCAGACGAAAGGGACGATGATGTCCGTATCCGATGAGCAGAGTCCTGCCTACGGTGCCGCTCCCGCCGAAGCTGTCCCCGCCGAGAAACCACGCCGCAAGACCCGCGTCCAGCATCTGCAGCAGATGAAGGCCGAGGGCGAGCGCTGGTCGATGCTGACGGCCTACGACTACTCGTCCGCGCGGCTGTTCGAGGAAGCCGGTATCCCGGTGCTCCTGGTCGGCGATTCCGCCGCCAATGTCGTCTACGGCTACGACACCACTGTGCCGATCACCATCGACGAGCTCATCCCGCTCGTGCGCGGCGTCGTACGCGGCGCGCCGCACGCCCTGGTGGTCGCCGATCTGCCGTTCGGGACCTACGAGTCCTCGCCGCAGCAGGCCCTCGCGACCGCCACCCGCTTCATGAAGGAGGGCGGCGCGCACGCGGTGAAGCTCGAGGGCGGCGAACGTGTCGCCGAACAGATCGCGCTGATCACCTCCGCGGGCATCCCCGTGATGGCCCACATCGGGTTCACGCCGCAGAGCGTGAACACCCTGGGTGGGTTCCGGGTCCAGGGCCGTGGCGACGGCGCCGAGCAGCTGGTGGCCGACGCGATCGCCGTGCAGGAAGCCGGTGCGTTCTCGGTGGTGATGGAAATGGTTCCCGCCGACATCGCGGGCCAGGTCACCCGCAAGCTGACCATCCCGACCGTCGGCATCGGCGCCGGCGCCGACTGCGACGCCCAGGTACTGGTCTGGCAGGACATGGCCGGCTACACCAGCGGCAAGACCGCCAAATTCGTCAAGCGCTTCGGCAACGTGGGCGACGAGCTCCGCACCGCCGCAGCCGCTTACGCCGCGGAGGTCCGCCAGGGCACCTTCCCCGGTCCCGAACACAGCTTCTGAAGTTCGACCCGTGCGGCCGCTCCCGCGAGGGGGCGGCCGTCGCGTGTGAAAGGTGCTTGTCCGCGGCTGATGGCAGACTCGATGTCGACACTGTTCGACTAGCAGAGGTACCGATGCCGCGACGCCCTTGGAATTCTCGTTCTGTGCTGTTGATCGCGGGTGCGCTCGCCGCCGCGACCCTGACCGCGTGCGGAGGTGTGCCACCGGCTTCCACCGGCAGTGCGGGCAGCACCACCTCCTCTGCCGCGGCGGCGACCACAGCCGCACCGGCTGGGACTCTGACGATCAGCCCGTCGTCCGCCGCGCAGCTGTGCGACATGATCAGGCCGGAGCTGTCGAACTTCCGGGTGCAGGGGCCGACGCTCGGCAGGATCTCGCTCAACGCCATGGTGCACGACTGGGGGCTGCGCAACGGTGGCATCAACGGGCACATCCTCGCCGACAAGGCGATGGTCGACCGGGCGACCACCGAGAGCTGCCCCGAGGTGCGTACCGAGGCCCTCACCGCCCTCGAATTGCCCTCCCTCGCCGCGGGATTGGCGTTCTGATGCGCACCCTCTACCCCGAGATCGAGCCCGTCGAGCAGGGACTGCTCGTTGTCGGCGACGGCCAGTCGGTGTACTGGGAGGTCAGCGGCAACCCCGACGGCAAGCCGGTGGTGTTCGTGCACGGCGGACCGGGCGGGGGCACCGGGCCCCTGCAACGGCGTTTCTTCGACCCGGCGGTGTACAAGATCGTGCTGTTCGATCAGCGCGGCTGCGGAAAGTCCATGCCGCACATCGCCGATGGGGCTTCCCTCGACACCAACACCACGCCGAATCTGATCGCCGACATGGAGTTGCTGCGCGCACATCTCGGGATCGAGCGCTGGCTGGTGTTCGGCGGCTCGTGGGGCTCGACCCTCGGCCTGGCCTATGCGCAAGCGCACCCGGAGCGGGTGACCGAACTGGTGCTGCGTGGCATCTTCTTGTTGCGGCGCAAGGAGATCGACTGGTACTACAACGGCGCCGCGGGCAATGTCTACCCGGCCGAGTGGGCGAAATTCCTGGCGCCCGTGCCGGTCGAGCACCGCGATGACGACCTCGTCGAGGTGTATCACCGATTGCTGCACTCCCCCGATCCGCAGGTCGCACTCGATGCCGCGATCGCCTGGTCGACGTGGGAAGGCGCGACGAGTTCGCTGCTCCCGCAACCTGATCGGGTCGCCGAAACTGCCGAGGCGCGCTTCGCACTCGCCTTCGCCCGGATCGAAAACCACTATTTTCGCCACGGCGGATTCCTCGACGAGGGACAGTTGCTGCGAGACATAGATCGGATCGCCGACATCCCCGGCGTGATCGTGCAGGGCCGCCACGACATCGTGTGCCCCGCGGTGAGCGCCTGGGATCTGCACACCGCGTGGCCGTCCTCGACCCTGCACATCGTCGAGGACGCCGGGCACACCGCGCACGAGCCCGGCATCACCCACCACCTGGTGGAGGCGACCGACGCGTTCGGGAAGCGAGGCTGACACATGGCGACCAAGGCCGGAAAAGCCGTCGTCGCGGCACTACGCGAGGACATCGACCGGCTCTTCGACGCCGAGCCCGACGTCCGCGCCGACGCCGACGATTCGGTCCACCAGATGCGGGTGGCCACACGCAGGCTGCGCAGCGTCCTTCGCTCCTACCGCAAGCTCTTCGACGCCGACGAAGCCGCCGCCACCGAGGCGGAGCTGAAGTGGCTGGCCGACCTGCTCGGCGTGGCCCGCGACGCCGAGGTCCGCGCCGAACGGTTCACCGACCTGCTGTCGGACTACGACGATGCCCCCACCGAGATCACCGATTCCCTGGTCGGCGCGTCCCGCAAGGCCTACACCGATGCCCACGCCGAGGTATTGAGCGCACTGGATGCCAAGCGCTACCGTCGCCTGCGCACAGTGCTGAAAACCTGGCGCACCGATCCCCCACTCGCACCGGAACTCGCTCGCGACAAGGCAACCGACGTCTTCGACCGGGTCCTACGTCGCGACCGCGAACGCCTGCGCAAGTTGGTCTTCGCCGAACCCACCGCCACCCCCGCCGACCGGGTGGAACTGCTCCACGACATCCGCAAGGGCGCCAAGCGGTTACGGTATTCCTGCGAAGCCGCGACCACCGTCCTCGGCTCCGACGCAGGCGATCTCGGCACCCGCGCCAAACGCCTGCAATCCGTGCTCGGTGACCACCGTGACGCCGTCGAATCCCGCGAAGCGATCCTGGCGGTGGCCGCGCACGCGCACGGCCCCGCGGCCACGGTCTACGAACTTCTGGCCGATACCGAAGAAGCGGCCGCGGGCCGAGCCATCTCCCACTACCCCGCAGCCGCGGCCTTCATCTCCGTGCGGAACTGACAGTCCCCGACGATCAACGGGCCCCGTCGTATTCGAACCCGATCGTCCGAGTTCCCGGATCCGCGACAGCCAACCGCACAGCGACCGTCTGCCCTTCCGGCGGCCGTCCCTCACAGCGCGCGAGGATCGGCGGTTCGCTGACGAAGATCTCGGCGGGCCGAGACTCGTTGGCATCACGCAGAACCACGGCGGAGAACTCGGCGCCGACCCGAGGCGCGAGAACGGTGGCCTCGGTCAGATCGACGCACGCACGATCCACCTTGTTGGCCACCCCGTCGGTGCGCCGCATCGTCTCGGCGGCTCCCGTCAACCCGTCCACCACCCACTGCGGCACCTCGACCCCGGCGGAGTAGGCCAGGCATATCTCGGTGGTGAACCGATCGGCCAGCCGTCGCAGCGGCGCCGTCACATGCGCGTACGGAGCCCCGATCGCACTGTGCGTCAACTGCTCCGGCGACGGATCGTCGAGTTCGGCGAGCAGCGTGTAACTGGCCCCCCGCAACAAGCCGGTAGCTTCCGACATCAAGACCAGCGCCGCGGGCGTGTTCGCGTCGAGTCCGGCGAGCATCCGCCCCACCGGCATCTCGGCGGGCCACCGCACGCCCAGCGCCGCCGCCGTACGCCGCATCGATGCGATCGCGCTCTCCGGCGGCGCCGGCATCGTGCGCAGCAAGCCGATCCCGTTGTGCTCCACCATGATTCGCGCGGCACACATTCCGGTGAGCAGCGAGATCTGCTCGTTCCAGTCGTCGGCGTCGGTACGCGGCTCCAGCTGCAGACGCCAGCCGTCACCGTCGGGAACCACTTCCTGGGCGGGCAACCGCAGCGAGATGGCGCCCTGTTCGAATCCCGCCTCGATCCGCAGCCGCCCGAATTCGGGCAGCGCGAGCAACGACGGATGCAACGTCGCCGCGTCGGCAGCGGCCTGAACCTGCGCGTAATCGAACCGCTCCCGGGAGCGCACCAGCGCGCGGGTCACCGAAAAGCTCAGCGGCGCAGCATCATTGTCGAGTTCGATGGTCCACAACGCGGCGGGCCGGTCGACGCCGGGCAGCAGACTCGCTGTGCCCTCGGACAGCACCGTCGGATGGAGCGGGACCGTGCCGTCGGGCAGATAGAAAGTTTGCCCGCGCATTTCGGCCTCCGCGGCCAGAGCACTGCCCGGCACGATCACCGCACCGAGATCGGCGATCGCGTAGTGCAGGGTGAAGCCGGTGGGAGTGCGTTCGATATGCAGCGCCTGGTCCAGATCCAGCGCGCCGGGCGGGTCGATGGTCACGAACTCGATATCGGTCCGATCGACCCGAGTGCCCGCGAACGCGTCGACCGCGTCGCGGGCTTCGGAGACTGCCTCGGCCGGATATTCCGAGGCCAGTCCGAATTCGGAACGGATGGCGCCGAAGTCGACCGGCGCCGAGACGATCCGCTGGTGGAGTCGGAAACCAGCCATCCGACCCAGGTTCTGCGAACTACTCGTCGTGTGTGATCCGAAGTCCATAGCTCGCAGACTAGCGAGTTCTACTTCAGGGCGAGCATGGTGCCGTTGAGCTGATCGAGCGGGCCGTACACCGTGAACGTGACCCGGCCGTTGGGAACGGCGGAGGACACGGTCGCGGCCGCGTCGAGCGCCTGACCGAACGAGGCCGCCGACGGGTGCGGCAGACCGGCGACAGTCAGGCCGAATCGAGACTGATGAACCCAGGCGGTATCAGCCGGGCTGAGGTCGACCTGGACCCCGCCTGCGAGCGGGGTCACCGCGACCGCGCTCGCCGAACCGGCACCCAGCGTTGCGAAAACCGCAGCGGCTCCGGCGATCAGTGCACCGGCGACAATGGAACGAACTACCCGCATGTAAATGTGACCTGCTTCCGCGATCGAATGTAATGGGCCCGAGGAAGTGGCAGCGAGCCCTGCCGACGGCGATCACTCTATGACCTCGCTCACGTTCCCGGCGAGTTCCAGCGCATTTTCGCTGTCCGGACACACGAACGCCATGACCTCGCGGGCAATTGTTACTGTGGCGGCGGCGCACTCGGCAGCTGCCGGGTTGTGCGGCACTCACGTCGATAAATGGGAGTTTGCGAACGTATGTCGTGGCTGATTTTCGATTACCTGTCGCCGATCCTCGGACCGGACGCGGCCAGCTATTGGGCGCATCTACTGGCGATTAACCCGGGATAGCTCACCGCTTCGATCCAGAACATGTCGCTTCCCGTTAACCACAGGGGAAGCGGCGTGTTTCCTGGGCCGCTAGCATCCCGCTGCGTGAGTAGAACTACCGCCGCCATCGCGGCCAGCGCCACCGTCTTCGCCCTGCTTCTGGCCGGCTGCAGCGACGACTCTTCCTCCGCCGGCGCCCCCACCGCTTCCACCACGGCCGCGCCGACCTTCCAGGTCGAAGCCAGCAAGGCGGGCATGTTCGTGGTGAGTTACCGCAACGCCTTCCCGAAGCTGGCGCAGGGGCGTGACGATGCCGCCATCGCCGCGGTGCTGAACCATTCCTGCTCCGAGATCAAAGCGGGCAAGTCCGAGGCCGATACCGTCGCCACGATCATCAAGGCGGCCAAGAACGGCGACACCGCCGCGACCACCGAAGAGGCCACGGCCGTCTACCAGATGTCCAAGCTGATGTGCTGAGCCGTCAGCGGCGAAGCGAGGCGGCGGCTCCCGGTGGGAACCGCCGCCTTCTCGTTTCGTGGGCGGGCGAGCCGGCCTGTAAGCCGGATCCTGTCCCCGATTCGCATCGGGGGGCGACCATCCATCTGGACACACCGTTGCCGGGTGCCTCGAGCGGTCCACCCGCAGGCTCGGGCGAGCAGCCCTCGAACACCTGCGCAGCCGCACCGTTGCCGATGCGACCTTTGACCTTGCTCCGGGCGGGGTTTACCTAGCCGCCTCGGTCACCCGAGGCGCTGGTGCGCTCTTACCGCACCGTTTCACCCTTACCGCACTCGCGTGCGGCGGTCTGTTCTCTGTGGCACTGTCCCGCGGGTCACCCCGGGTTGCCGTTAACAACCGCCCTGCTCTGTGGAGTCCGGACTTTCCTCGGTACCGGGCAGCGACACCGTTGGTGCCCGTTCCCGTTACCGCGGTCGCCCGGCCGACTCGCCCGCCGGTACAGAGTACTCGCTACGGTATTGACTCATGGAACGTGTCGACGTCAGTTTCCCTTCGGGTGACCAGCAGTGCGCCGCGTGGCTCTACCTGCCCGACGGCGCGCCTCGTCCGCGCCCGTTGGTGATCATGGGACACGGGCTCGGGGCCACCCGCGAGATGGGGTTGGATCGGTATGCGCGGCGGTTCGTCGCGGCGGGAATGGGGGTGCTGGCGTTCGACTACCGGAATTTCGGTGCCAGTGAGGGTTCGCCTCGCCAGGTGATCGACATCGGCCGTCAGCGGGAGGACTGGAAGGCCGCAATCGCCTACGCGCGCAGCATCCGGGGCTTCGATGCCACACGGATCGCGTTGTGGGGCACCTCGTTCGGCGGTGGACACGTGCTCGCGGTGGCGCCCGACGACGATTACCTCGCCGCGGTGGTGGCCCAGGTGCCGTTCACCAGCGGGTGGGCGTCGGGGATGGCGAAGGGCCCGATCAGCCTCACCAAGGTCGCCACCATTGCCGCCACCGACCTGTTCTTCGGCCCGATCCGCCGCAAGCCCATCCGCATCCGCCTGGCCGGGCGCAAACGCTCCGCGGCGTTGATGAGCGCCACCGACGTGCCGGAGGGCTACGGCCGACTAGCCGAGGAGAGCGCCACCTACGACCCCAAAGTCGGTGCCCGCGTGGCCTTCTCGACCCTATTCGACTCCCCCGGCCGCCGCGCCAAGTCGTTGAAGGTCCCCGTCTTCTACGCGATCGCCGAAAACGACTCGATCGCCCCCGTCGGCCCGACCCGCAAGGCCGCCGAACGCACCAAACACGCGGTGGTCAAGCAGTATCCGGTCGGCCACTTCGACGTGTACTTCGACGATGTCTTCGAACAGGTAGTGCGCGACCAGACCGATTTCCTGGTGTCGGTCCTTCGCCCCTGAACCGCCCGGATACGCCGCGGGGGTGGGGCACCATGGGGTGATGGAACAGATCAGCTCGCGCACGTTGTACACCAACCCGTGGATGCGGTTGCGGGAGGACACTGTTCGGCGGGCGGACGGCTCGGTGGGGATCTACGGCGTCCTCGACAAGGTCGACTGGGCACTGGTGATCCCCTTCGACGGCACGGGATTCCACCTCGTCGAACAGTTCCGTTATCCGCTGGGCATGCGGTGCTGGGAGTTCCCCGCGGGCACACCGCCACACGGCACCACTGCGACGCCGGTCGAGTTGGCGCACAACGAATTGCGTGAGGAGACCGGGCTGCGCGCCGAACACATGCTTCGGCTCGGCGCCCTGGCCGCGGCACCCGCGCTGACCGACCAGCGCGGCCACTGTTTCCTGGCCACCGGCCTCACACCGGGCCAGCCGGACCGCGAGCACGAGGAGCAGGACATGCGGACGGCCTGGTTCTCCCGTTCACAGGTCGAGGCGATGATCCTGCGCGGCGAGATCATCGACGCCCACACGGTAGCCGCCTACGGGTTGCTGCTCATGCACGAGCGCGGTCTCGGCCCCAGCTGATCGCACGACAAAGCATCAGTCTCAGTCGTTCGCGATGCGGGTGTTCTGGAACGAGGTGAACTGCCAGCCGTTGTTCGTGAGGGCGGCTGTGCGGATCTGGACGCTGCTGGGTGGTGGAGCAGGTTGCTCTGGGCGAAGGACGCGGACTCCGTATGTCACCAGGATCGCCGTGTCATGGGTGGGGAATCGCAGGGTGCTGCGCTCGGGCTCCGACAGGTGGGTGCCGCGCATGAAGCCGTCGAAGCCTTCCTGCATGCCGGCAGCGAGTTGCGCTCGGCCGTGAATGAATTCGCCGATCACCGAAATGAAGTCGGCGTCATCGGTGAACGTCGCGGCGAATGCGGTACCGTCGCCGGCTGCCCAGGCTGCGACCTGTTCGGAGAGCAACTCCAGCACTGCTGTCTCGTTGCTCATCGGTCCGCCCGCCGGAGGCCGACATGCTCGAGAGCTGCGAAAATCGCGACCACGGTGGCGCCGGTGAGGAGGAACGCGATGCCGGTGGTGGTCAGGGCGAAAATGTCGGTGGCGGCGAGCGCGGTCATGCCGATGGCCGAGAGCGCGTTGACCGCGATGACGGCGGGGGCGAAGCGAGCGGGACCGCCTCGGGCGATGGCGAGCAGGGTGGCACCGCCGGTCAGCATGACGACACCGAACAGCAGCGACACGGGGACCGGAAGGCCGAGTGGGTCGCGCAGTAGCGGCGCGGCGGCCGCCATCGCGATGCCGAAAAGCCCGGTGCTCCAGCCGTCTACACGGAGCACCGTGGGCAGCAGGCCGGGTCGTTGACCGGCGATCGAGGTCATCGTCTTCTCCTGTCTGGGGGGATGGCCCACTGTGCGGCAGCCGGGTCGTCGTGGCAATGACCTCGGAGGTCATGGCCTTGCCTCGGGCAGGGCCGATACGCTGGCCGGGTGACGACGACGAGCGCCCAGATCGGCCCGTTGATGCGCGAGTGGCGGCAGCGGCGCAAGCTCAGCCAGCTCGATCTGGCACTGACCGCGGATACCTCGGCGCGGCATCTCTCCTACCTGGAGACCGGGCGCTCCAAGCCGAGCCGGGCCATGGTGCTTCGCCTGTGCGAGGCACTCGAAGTGCCACTGCGAGAACGCAATACCTTGCTGCTCGCGGCCGGATTCGCGCCTGCCTACCAGGAGTCACGGCTCGACGCCACCGAACTCTCGGCGGCCAGGGCCGCCATCGACACGATGTTGCGCGCGCACGAACCGTATCCGGCGGTGGTGGTCGACCGGTGGTGGGACGTGGTCGCGGGCAATGCCGCCATGCCGGTCCTGATGATCGGCGTACCCGAGCAACTGCTGCTCCCCCGCCCGAACGTCTACCGTCTTGTCCTGCACCCGGATGGCCTCGCGCGGCGGCTGGAGAACCTGCATCAGGTCAGGGAACTCTTCCTCGAACGGTTGCGCCGCCAGGCGGGAGCCACCGGCGACGACCGTCTGCGCGCCCTCTACGACGAGGTGAACTCCTATCCCGCGCCACCGGGTTCGCGGGCGCCCGCCGAATCCACCGGCCCGTTCCAGGTGCCGATCCGCGTCACCACGCCTACCGGCACCCTGTCCATGTTCTCGACGATGGCCACCTTCGGCGCGCCCGCCGATGTGACGCTGTCCGAACTCGCCATCGAGTTCTTCTATCCCCTCGACGACGCCACCGCCACGGCTCTGCGGGCGATGAGCGACGCACAGCCACCCGGGTGATCGACGACGACAAGGGGCGCAGCACCTGTTCGGTACTGCGCCCCTTGTGTTGTCGCGAGTGGATCAGATGGGCTGGAAGCCCGCGCCCACGCCGCCCGCGCGGTTGAGCACATCCAGGATCACCTGGATGGGCTGGAAGTAGGCGGGCGAGTGGATCGGGTTGGCGCCGCCGGTGCAGGGCACGTCGAAGTCGACAGGGCCGAGGCCGGTGAGGCGGCCCTGGTTCATGCCGACGAGGCGGTCGCCGACCACGACGGGTCCGCCGGAATCGCCCGGCTGCGAGCAGTATTGGTTGATGGAGGTGCCTTCGAGCTCACCCCACACCACGCCGCAGCTACGACCGCTGGTGCGGCCGTCCGAGCACACCGTGGTACCGGGGCCGGGCGAGGCGCCGATACCCGCGACGGTGGTCTGGCCGATGGTGCGCACCGGCACCACCTTCGACGCATCCAGTTGCAGCACAGCGAAATCCAGGTAGTCGCCGTCATCGGAATACGCGACCGTGCCGATCACGCCCGCCTTGAGCGCCTGCTCGGCGCCGACGCGCGAACCGGTCGGCGCGCAGTGCCCCGCGGTGAGACCGACGAGGCGGCCCGCGCCGTCGTGGCCGATGGCCGTGAGCGAGCAACCGGAGTTGTTGTCGAAGACAATGCCCGAGGCCGCGCCGAGCACCACGCTCGGGTCGGCCGTCACGCTACCCGCGCCCGCGGACGCGGTGAGCACCCCCGCGATGGCCGCCGCAAACGCCGCCATCCGTAGAAACCTCATCAAGTACCTTTCCTGTGTGGCCGCGGCATTCCGCATGCCCGAGAATCTTTCGGGAAATGCGGCGTCGTCGTTACGCCGACCGTGCGCCGGGGCGACCGTACCGTGCCCGGGTGACAAGCGGCTAGCTCACAGGTACGAGGTGTCGTTGACCAGGCGCACCGAGGCGCCACCGTCGGGATAGAACTCGGCGACGCACAGCGACGCGAGGTCGAGGTGCAGGCGGTACAGCAGCGACGGGCCGACGCCGAGGGCCAACTGCAACAGGGTCTTGATCGGGGTCACGTGGCTGACCACCACCACGTTCTGGCCCGGGTACAGCGCGACCAGATCGCGGCGCACCCCTTCGACGCGTTCGCGCACCTGATCGAAACTCTCGCCGCCGGGCGCGGGGATCGACGGGTCGCCGAGCCAGTCGCTGTGCAGCAGCGGATCGCGCTGGGCGGCTTCGGCGAAGGTGAGACCCTCCCAGTCACCGAAGTCGGTCTCGGTGAGGCCGTCGAGGATGCGCAGCGGTACGTCGAGGGCGGTCGCGGCGGCTTCGGCGGTGGAACGGGCCCGCTGCAGCGGGGAGCTCACGACGGCGGCGATATCGCCTTTGGCGGCGAGCATTTTCGCGGCGCGTTCGACTTGCTCACGACCGAGATCGGTCAGTGGCGGGTTGCCTCTGCCGGAGTAGCGGCGCTCCACCGACAGGGCCGTCTGGCCGTGGCGCAGCAACAGCAGGCGAGTCGGCTTGCCGACGGCGCCGGTCCAGCCGGGCGAAACCTTGTTCGCGTCAACCGATTTCGGCACCGCGACTTCGTCACCGGCGGCATGTCCGGCCGCGACGGCCGCGCGCACGGTTCCGGTGAGTTCACCGTCGTCCATCGCCTCGTTCGCGAGTCGATCGGCGTGGGAGTTCTCCGCGCGCGGAATCCAGGTGAAACTCACCCGATCGAATCCGGCGACCAGCGCCCGCGCCTGCTCGGCGAGCGGAATCATCGAGGCGTGCTTGATCTTCCAGCGTCCCGACATCTGTTCGACGACGAGCTTGGAGTCCATGCGCACCGTGACAACACGCGCGCCCAGCTCGGCCGACGCCGCCAAACCCGCGATGAGACCACGGTATTCGGCCACATTGTTGGTGGCGACGCCGATGAACTCCTTGCGTTCGGCGAGCACCCGCACGTGATCGGCGGCGAACACCACCGCGCCGTAACCGGCCGGGCCGGGATTGCCGCGCGAGCCGCCGTCGGCTTCGACGATCACCTCGGTCATCGACGCGCCGATCCGGTCACAGCCCCGATTCCTTGGTACGCACCATGATCGCGCTGCACTCCGGGCAGCGCAGGACCGCGTCGGGCGCGGCCTTGGCGATGCGCTGCATCTCGCCGCGGTCGATCTCGATCCGGCAGGCGCCGCAGCGACGGGCCTGCAGCAGGGCCGCGCCGACACCGTGCGCCGCGCGCTGCTTGTCGTAGACGGCGATCAGCTCGCCGGGGAACAGGCCGATCAGCTCGGAGCGATCCTTCTCGCAACGCTGCTGCGCCACTTCGAGATCGGCCATCGCCTCGTCGCGCAGACGTTCGGCGTCCTCGAGGTCGTGGTCGGCCTTGCTGAGGCGCGCACCCGCGTGGTCGTGGTCGGCGAGCATCGCCTCGCGCTGCTCCATCACGGTCAGCAGCTCGTCCTCGAGCACCGAGCGGCGACGCTCCAGGCTGCCCAGTTCGTGCTGGAGCTCGGAGAGCTGCTTGGCGGCGACGGTGCCCGCGGTGAGCATGCCGCGATCGCGGTCCTCACGCTTGCGGACGGCTTCGACCTCGCCCTCGAGCTTGCGGATGTCGCGGTCCAGATCGTCGATGCCGATCTCCACCGCCACGGCCGCGTCCTTGTAGCCGTTGCGCTCGGCCGCCAGACGCGCCACTTCCTGCTGCTCCGGCAGCGCGGAACGGCGATGGGCGATGCGCGTCAACTCGGCATCGACTCCTGCGAGCTGCAACAGCTTGGTCTGGACCGACGGTTCGACATTCAACGCGCACGAACTCCTGAACACAGTGGACGGATGGATCGATCAACCGTACCGCGCCGCGGGGTGTGATCACGCCATGACCCGAAGAGATCGCCGAAGGCGGGAACCGAACGCGTCCCGGCCGCGTCCAAGCAAGTGTGACCACATCGAACCCGAGAATTGACCTGGCACTGCCGCTGCGACCGCACATCTTCGACTCCCATGCCGAAGCGCACCAGCTTCAGCTGACCTTGGCAACGCCACTACCCCCGGTGTGTCTCGTGCACGGGCTGGCAGCGATCGAGCCGAAGGAGCAGATGTTGCGGTTCTGGGGCAAGCCGGGCGCCTACCGCCAGGAAGGTGTCGGGCGGCTGCTGTGGGAGCGGCCGAAGAGCGCCCTCGGCGCCCTCGTGGTCGATTGCAACGAGCCCCTCGCCATCGTCAAGGCGCGGTGGCCCGACTGCGAGCGATGCGCGGCGCGGGCCGATGCGCGCGTCAAGAAACTGATCGCCTACTACGTGAGCAGCCTGATACCGCTGTTCGTCGGCGGCGCGCTGATGATGGCTCGGCCGTCGGCGTTCGCGTGGATCCTCTGCGCGGCCGGAGTCGGGCTCGTCCTTCTCGCGATGACGCTCGGTCCCGCGGTGTTCGCGCGCACCGACCGTTACCTCGAAGCGGCCCTGGCACCGGACGCGAGCTCGGTCACCGTGCGCGCACATCCCGACTTCGCCCGATCGTGGTCCGGTCAGGCGCAGCGGTGACACCGATCAGCCGCTGACCGTCCACGGGTCGGTGCGCAGCGTCGAAACGCGGGTCTGCACCGCGGGGAGGGCGATGTTGACGAACTGTTCGGCTTGACCGCACCAGGGGAACTCGGTGGCCCAATGAGCGGCGTCGATGAGGGCGGGGCCGCCCCGGCGCAGATGTTCGTCGACGGGGTGGTGGCGCAGGTCGGAGGTGAGGTAGGCGTCGACGCCGGCGCGGATGGCCTTGTCGAGATAGGAGTCGCCCGCGCCGCCGCACACGGCTACGCGTTCGATGACGCGTTCGGGATCGCCCGCGGCGCGCACGCCCCAGACCGTGCGTGGCAGTCCGACGCCGACGCGTGCGGTGAATTCGCGCAGGGTTTCGGGCTGCGGGAGTTCGCCGATGCGGCCGATGCCGAGCGAGGACGGCAGGGGTGCGCGTTCGGTGACGTGGTAGGCCGGTTCCTCGTAGGGATGGGCGGCGCGCAGGGCGGCGAGTACGGCGAGGCGGGAGGTCGGGGGCGCGACCACCTCGACGGCGTCCTCGGTGACGGTTTCGACGGTGCCGATCGCCCCGATCGCCGGGTTGGCGCCCGCGATCGGCAGGAATTGGCCGGTGCCCGCGGTGTACCAAGCGGCTTCGCGGTAGTCGCCGATCGCGCCCGCGCCCGCGGTGAACAAGGCCGACATCAAGGAAGCGGTGTGGGTCTGGGGCACCTGGATGACCCATTTGTCCACGGAGGCGAGTGGTTTGGGATCCAGCGGGCCGGTGACGGTGAGGCCGACGGCGGCGGCCAGCGCGTCGGAGACGCCCGGGTCGGCGGAGTCGGCGTTGGTGTGGGCGGAGAACAGGGCACAGCCGGAGCGGATCAACCGGTGCAGCAGTGCGCCTTTCGGAGTATCGGCGGCGACGGTGTCGACCCCGCGCAACAGCAGCGGATGATGCACGACCAAAGCCTGTGCGCCCCAACCGATTGCCTCGTCGACAACGTCGGCGGTCGCGTCGACGGCGAACACCACCTTGGTGACCTCCTGCGCGGGGTCACCGCAGACTAGCCCCACCGAATCCCACGATTCGGCCAGTCTCGGCGGGTATGCCGCGTCGAGTACCCCGATCAGTTCGGCCAGGTCGGTCACCGCTGCCTCCTTCTTTTCCGTCGGAACTTTCGTCACTGTGGCCGAGTCACCACAGTGCCGCACGCAGCGCGTCGATCAACCGGTCGACTTCGGCGGCGCCACGCACCGCGACACGGAGGTGGTCGGGACCGAGCCCGGGGAAGGTGTCGGCGCGGCGCATCGCGATGCCGAGATCGGCGAGGTGTTTGCGCAGCAGGGCCCCGTCGGGGACGCGCAGGAGAAGGAAGGGGCCGGTGGCCGGGGTGTGGACGTCGACGCCGAGCGCGGTGAGTCGGTCGATCATGGCGGTGCGGTCCGCGGCGATGCGGTGTGCGTGCTGCCGGGATTCGGCGACGGCGGCGGGTTCGGCGGTGGCGATGATCGCCTCGAGTTGGAGGGTGCCGAGTGGCCAGTGCGGGCGGCCATGGGTGAGCCGTGCCAGGACGTCGGGAGCGCCGAGGGCGTAGCCGCAACGCAAACCGGCCAGTGCCCAGGTCTTGGTGAGGCTGCGGAAAACGAGGACATCGGGAGCGGAGAGACCGGCCAACGACTCCGGTTCCTCGGACGCGGGGCTGGATCGCACACCATCGGCGCTGTGCCCACCAACGACCGCATCGGCGAAGGCTTCGTCGATCACGATGATCCGGCCTGGTCGGCGCAGTGCCTGAATCGTCTCAGCGGGGTGCAGGATCGAGGTGGGGTTGGTGGGATTGCCGACGACCACGAGGTCGGCCTCGTCGGGGACCTGGGTGGGGTCGAGGGTGTACGGGCGTTCGAGGATCACCCTGGCGACCGGGACATCAGCCTCACGTAAGGCGAGTTCCGGCTCGGTGAAGGACGGGTGGATGACGGCGGCGAGCCGGGGGGCCAGGCGGGGCAGCATCGCGAACCCCTCGGCGGCGCCCGCCAGCAGCAGCACCTCGTCCGGCGAGCGGCCGTGGCGGGCGGCGACGGCCGCGCGGGCGGCGTGTTCGTCGTCGGAACTGGGATAGCGGCCGAGGTCGGTGAGCCGGGCCGCGAGGCGTTCGCGCAGCCAGTTCGGTGGGGCGAGGCCCTGGACGTTCACCGCGAAATCGAGCATGCCCGGGCGCGCTTCCACGTCGCCGTGGTGGCGCAACATCGCGGGGTCGACAGAGTCCTCGAGCACAACTGAACACCCTACGTGGCGGCGAATCGGCAGCACGGGCGACAATGGCTCTCGTGGGTCCCTTACATGTCTCGTTCATTTGCACAGGCAATATCTGCCGGTCACCGATGGCCGCGAAGATGTTCGAGGCGCACCTCTACCGAGCCGGCCTCGCGAACCGGGTGCGAGTGAGCAGCGCGGGCACCGGTTCGTGGCATGTCGGCGATGCGGCCGACCCGCGCACCGAGGCGACCCTGCGCCGGGCCGGCTACCCGACCGAGCACACCGCGGCGACCTTCGGTCCCGAGCACAGTGACGCCGACCTGATCATCGCCTTGGACACCGGCCACGACCGCGAGCTCGCGCACCGCGGCGTTTCCACCGACCAGCGCAGGTTGCTGCGCAGCTTCGATCCCGCAGCCGACGGCCCCGACGTGCCGGACCCGTACTACGGCGACCAGTCCGACTTCGACCTGGTCCGCGACCAGATCGAGGCCGCCATCCCCGGCCTGCTCGACTGGGTCCACGCCGAACTGGACGCCCGCAACCCCGCCGACGTGCCGCTCTGATGCGCAAAATCGCCTTCCTACTGCGCCCCAGCTGGCTGATCCTCGCGGTGATCGTCGCCGCGTTCGCCTACCTGTGCTTCACCGTCCTTGCACCATGGCAGCTCGGCAAGAACAACAGCACCGAGCACCGCAACCAATTGATCGCCGACTCCGTGCAGGCCGACCCCGTGGCCGTGACCGAGGTCCTCGACGGCGACACCGGCACCCACACCGAATGGCGCAAGGTGACCGCGACCG
This sequence comes from Nocardia salmonicida, assembly GCF_036142455.1. Classification (NCBI taxonomy): domain Bacteria; kingdom Bacillati; phylum Actinomycetota; class Actinomycetes; order Mycobacteriales; family Nocardiaceae; genus Nocardia; species Nocardia salmonicida. The sequence goes on along the minus strand of NZ_CP108014.1, from coordinate 603,058 downwards.
GCACTTTCGTCCCCGAGTCGACCGTCCTGGTCCGGCTACGCCACCTCGACGGCGCCCCCGGTTACGCGGTCCTGGCCGCCTTCCGCCTCGACGACGGCCGCACCCTGCTGGTCGACCGCGGCCTTGTCGCCTCCGTGGACGGCACCCGCCCACCCGCGATCGCCGACCCACCCGCGGGCCCACACAGCATCGAAGCCCGAGTCCGAGCCTCCGAGGGCGTGGTCCCCGACAAGACTCCCAGCACCCAAGACGGCTTCCGCCAGGTGTACACCGTCGACACCACCCAGGAATCCACCGTCCTCGGCACCCCCCTCACCCCCGTCCCGACCGGCACCGACAAGGGCGGCTACCTCCAACTGGCCGCCGACCAACCAGGCGCCTTCACCCCCACCCCCCTCCCCCAACTCGACGCGGGCCCCTACCTCTCCTACGGCCTCCAATGGCTCGCCTTCGGCCTGATGGCCCCCCTCGGCCTCGGCTATTTCGTAGTGGCCGAACTCAAAGCCCGACGCCGAGACCGCGCCCAACCGTCTGCACCGACCGCCCCCACACCCACCGCAGAAACACCGACGCCCGCCGAACCCACCACCGAAGCCCGCCTAGCAGATCGCTACGGCCGCAACCGCTGACAGCTGACCTACCTCTCGGCGAGGCAGCACGTAATCCGGTAGCTCGACTGGCTCTCGGCGCCCCCGCGTGGGTGCGCCGCAGCTGGGAGGAGATCGGCGAGCCACCCCAGCCCGGTAATCAAGGCAGGCGCCCACCGCAACAAACGCCGGCACCCACAACCACACCGTGCACCCAGCCACACCACGCACTCCCCTGAAATCCGCAGCCCTAACGGACTCCCTCCCGCCACCCAGCACACCCCAAGTCCGCCATAACCGCCGCCCTGCCAGCCACACCCTGCACCCCAAGTCCGGCCATAACCGCCGCCCTGCCAGCCACACCCTGCACCCCAAGTCCGGCCATAACCGCCGCCCTGCCAGCCACACCCTGCACCCCAGGTCCGCCATGACCGCACTCCCAGCCCCGTACCCGCGACCCCTAGGGAGCGGCGGCCACGAAGTGGCCGGTCCGCGGCCGGGTCGCCGGTCAGGCGCCGGTGCGTAGGCGACGAAGGAGCAAGCACCGGTGCCTGACCGGCGGCCCCTCAGGGCCGCGGACACGCGCGCGCCAGCGCGCCAACAAACACAGCCTCAAACCTTCTGGGACTACCGAACCCAGGTCATCTTTCTAACCACCCCCGCAACACACTGACCCCCACACCCACCACAACCGCCCCAACCTGCACCCCCGCCGACATCCGCACCGCCCGCCGCAAATCCCCAGCCGTAGGCGCAGGCCCATCCCCAAGAGTCGGCCGAAGCTCAACCCCATGCCGATACTCCGTACGCCCCCCGAGCCCGATCCCGAGAGCCCCCGCCATAGACGCTTCGACGACCCCAGCATTGGGACTCGGATGACCACCCGCATCACGTCGCCACGCCCGCAACGCCCCCGAAGAACTCCCGCCGACAATCGGCGCAAGGCCGGCAGTAAGCAACCCGGTAACGCGAGCAGGAACGAGATTGGCAACATCGTCGGTCCGCGCCGCAGCCCAACCGAACCGCTCGTACCGCTCGTTCCGGTAACCGATCATCGCATCGAGAGTGTTGACCGCGCGATACCCGAGCACCCCCGGCACCCCCGCGACAGCACCCCACAGCAGCGGGGCAACCGTCGCATCCGAAGTGTTCTCAGCAATGGATTCCAGAGCGGCGCGCGCGAGTCCATCGGCATCGAGAACCGACGGGTCACGCCCACACAGCGACGGCAACAGTTCGCGAGCACCGGCGAGATCGTCGGCCTCGAGACGGTCGGCCATAGCGAACCCGGCGCGCACGAGGCTGCGACCACCCAGCGCGGTCCACGTCGCCAAGGCGGTCACCAGCACACCGCCACGCCCCCGACCGCGAGTGACGAGCAAACCGATTCCGACGACCGAGCCGACCGCGATCACCTCGTGCACCACCCCGGCGCGACGATCGTTTACGTAGGTCTTCGCTTCCAATGCCGCTGCCGCAGAACCGAATCCGGCCACGGGATGCCACCGCCGCGGATCGGCGAATACCCGATCGAGCACGAACCCCAGCACCAGCCCGACCGCCGTCGATGTCGCTTTCCGCACCGGCCGAGGGTAGCGGGCGGCGGGGATGTCACACCGGCGACCACTGGTTCGTCATCACTGTGACGGCACTTCTAAACTCGCCGGGGACCGAGCAAGATCAACCGAACGGGCGCACACCATGACCTCATCGCAGCCTCTCGATCAGGCCGAACTGGCCCTCCGCTTCGAGGAACATCGCCCCTACCTGCGTCGACTCGCCTACAGCACGCTCGGCAGCCTCACCGACGCCGAGGATGTGGTGCAGGACGCCTGGCTGCGCCTGCAACGACAGTTCGAAGCGGGCAAGGCCGATGAGATCGACAACCTGCGCGCCTGGCTCACCACAGTCATCGGCCGCCTCGCCCTGGACCAGCTCGGGTCCGCGCGCGCCCGCCGCGAACAGTACGTCGGCGAGTGGCTGCCGGAACCAGAGGTCACTTCCTGGGACGATCCCGCCGACCGTATCTCCCAGGACGAACGTGTCACCACCGCGCTGCTGGTGGTCCTGGAGTCGCTCTCGCCCGCCGAACGCACCGCGTTCGTGCTGCAGGACGTGTTCGGCATGACCGGCCCCGAGGTCGCCGAGGTAGTCGGGCGCACGCCCGCCGCGGTCCGCCAGCTCGCCTCTCGCGCCCGCAAGCACGTCGAGAACGGCACGCCACGTTTTCCCGCGTCCCCGGTCGAACAGGAGAAGGTCGTCTCGGCGTTCGCGCTGGCCTGGCGTTCGGGTGATCTGAGTTCGCTGCTCGGCGTGCTCGACCAGAACGTGGTCCTCACCGCCGACGGCGGCGGTAAGGTGCCCGCCATCCGTCAGCCGGTGCGTGGCGCGGAGCTCATCGCCAAGATGCTGCTCGGCTGGTACAACACCGCGAACGGCTGGGGTCGGTCGGTGCTGGTCAACGGCATGCCCGGCCTGGTCGTCTTCGACGGCACCAATGTCGGCGTCTTCTCGTTCGTCATCGACGCGGGCCGCGTCGTGGCGATCAACGTCGTCCGCAATCCCGACAAGCTCCGCGACCTGCCCACCGAGGGCGACCCGGACTGGTACCTAGGCGGCGGTGAGTAGCCCGTTCCGGTTATGCGCCGATCGAATACCCGTGCGCGGCAGCGACTTCGGCGGACAGCAGCTTGCCGTCGACGGCTGTGAGACCCGCGGCCAGACCGGGGTCCGCGGCGCATGCTCCGCGCCATCCCTTGTCCGCGATCACCAGTGCGAAGGGCAGGGTGGCGTTGGTGAGTGCCACGGTCGAGGTATGCGGCACCGCGCCCGGCATATTCGCCACGCAGTAGAACAGCGAATCAGCCACGGGGAAGGTCGGATTCGCGTGCGTGGTCGGCCTGGTCGAGGCGAAGCAACCGCCCTGATCGACGGCGATGTCGACGAGGACCGAGCCGGGCCGCATCCGCGCGACGAGTTCGTCGGAGACCAATTTCGGCGCTTTGGCTCCCGGCACCAGGACCGACCCGATCACCAGATCTGCCGCGACCACGGCCTTGTCGATCTCCAGTGCGTGTGAGGCGAGGGTGCCGACCCGGCCGGCGAAGCGTGCGTCGAGCACACGCAGCCGCGCGAGATTCGTATCGAGCACGTTCACCCGGGCTCCCATGCCGACCGCGATACTCGCCGCGTTCGTCCCCGCGACGCCGCCGCCGAGCACCACCACGTCGGCCGGTCGCACCCCGGGCACACCACCGAGCAGCACGCCACCACCACCCATCGGCGCCATCAGGTGATAGGCCCCGACCTGCGCGCTCAGCTTGCCCGCCACCTCGCTCATCGGCGCGAGCAACGGCAGTGATCCATCGACCCCGCGCACGGTCTCGTAGGCGATGGCGACGATCCCCGAGGACAGGATCGCGTCGGTGCACTCCTTCGACGCCGCCAGATGCAGAAAGGTGAACAGCACCTGATCGCGGCGCATCAGCGGATATTCCTGCGCGACAGGTTCTTTCACCTTCACCACCAGCTCCGATCGAGCCCAGACCTGATCGGCGGCGGCCGCGATCCGCGCACCCGTGGCGCGATAGTCGTCGTCGGCGAATCCCGACCCGACCCCGGCGCCGGCCTGCACGAGCACCTCGTGCCCGCGCGCGACCAGTTCAGCGGCGCCCGCCGGAGTGAGCGCTACCCGGAACTCCTGCGGCTTGACCTCCGTCGGCACCCCGACGACTACGCCCGTTCGCGTCATCCGGCAAGCCTAGGACCTGCGGCGGAGCTCACCCGCCGCCTCGATCGCGTGTCGCGACCGCCCGTCTACGCCGGGGCCGCAGCCGCCGGGCTCGACGTGGTTTCCGGAGCGGTCGCCGGAGCCGTGGTGGCGGACGGCGATGTCGTTTGCTCTGTTGTCGTCACCGGAGGCGGGGTGGTGGTAGTCGGGTCCACGGTTGTCGTGACCGGCGGGGCCGTCTCGCCGCACTCGTTGTGACCACAGGTGTCTGTTCCGCACTCCGGGCCCGGCATGCACGTGTGCCCGGGCGGGAGTCCACATTCGTTGTGCCCGCAGGAATCCGTTCCACAATCCGGGCCCGGCACGCAGGTGAACCCGGGCGGAATCTCGCCCTGCGCGGGCGCGCCCGGCGCAGCCTGCGTCGGCGAGTGGTAGTACGACGACTCCGGCGTCGATCCACCGCCCGAACCTCCCGGATCAGTCGAGGCCGCAGGCGAACTCGTCGGCGGCACCGATGTCGTCGCGGTCGCCGACGTCTTCGACACCGAACTCGATCCCGACCCACCGGAATCGCCGCCATCCGACGAACACGCACCGACCGCGAATACGACCAGGGCCAGCAGCAGACCGAGAACCACGCGAGACAGATTGCCCCTCAGTAACTTCCGCAACACGTCTTCTCCTCAGCACACGGACCCGCGCCTGCCGGAGGCAGGCGCGGGTCGACGAAAGATGTTAGATAGCAGAACTATTCATTGATCGCCGCTCAGACCGAAAACATTTCACCCCGCACCGGAACGATCAGCTGGTGTGCGCGATCGGCGTAGGCGAAGGTGCGCTCGAGGTAGTCCAGCGACTCGCTGAAATGACCCCAACCCTCCGCGTGCACGGCGACGATCACCGCGTCCCCGAGTACCTGGGCGGCCGCGACGGCGGTGCGGGCATTCAACGTGACATCGCTGTCGCCGAACCGCCCCACATTGGCCCCGCCGATGTTCAACACCGCGGCATCGATCCGTCCGATCCGCTCGACGATCTGCTCCACCAACTCCACCGACGCGTTGTCACCGGAGACGTACACCGTGGGCTCCCCCGGCGCACGCAACACGAATCCCGTGACCACACCGCTGAACGGCTCGCACCCCTGCGGCCCGTGCAGCGCGGGCACCGCGGTGATCTCCACCGCGCCGACGGTCACCGTCTCCCACGGCACCAGGCCGCGCACACCCTCGATCCGGTCCGCGGCGTCGGGGGTCGACAGGACCGTGTCGACTCGAGCGAGAAGGGCGCGACCCGCGTTGTCGAGGTTGTCGGCGTGCTGGTCGTGCGAGAGGAGCACGACATCGATCGTCCCGATCTCCTCGACCGGCACAGCGGGACCGCTGAGCTTGTGCAGGGTGATCGGCCCTGGGTAGTCGCCGGGCTCGTCGAAGGTGGGATCGGTGAGCCAGGTCAGTCCGCCGTAGCGGAAACGCAGGGTCGGACCGCCGATATGCAGGGCGGCGGCCAGAGCTGGGCGGGTGATCATCTCGGTCATGTGGACAACTTTCGCCCAGCGATCCCCGTCCCGATAGTGGCCTGCAGGCCGTACAACGATAAGATCGGGCCATGACCTCGGTGGCCGTGATCGCGTTCGACGGAATCAGCCCGTTCCACCTGTCGGTGCCGACCCTGGTGTTCGGCAGATCCGGCATCGGCGTCGACAACACGTCGCCCTATGACGTGCGGGTATGCGCCGAGGAGCCCGGAACACTGGCTACGGCAGCCGGTTTCGACATCACAGTCCGACACGGCCTCGACATCGTGAGCACCGCCGATCTGGTGGTCTTTCCCGGATGGCTACGCGACCAAGGAATTTCGCCCGCGCTGAACGAGGCGGTCCACACCGCCCACGCGAACGGCGCCCGGCTGATCGGGCTGTGCCTCGGCTCCTGGGCGATCGCGGCGACCGGCCTCGCCGACGGCCGCGACGTCACCACCCATTGGGCCGCCGCCGACGCCCTCGCCCTGGCCTATCCCGCGATCAACGTGCGCGCCGACACCCTGTGGAGCGACCTGGGCGACGTGATCACCTCCGCCGGAGTCGCCGCGGCCCTCGACTGCTGCCTGCACATCGTCCGCACCGACCTCGGCGCACGCGCTGCCACCGAACTGGCGCGATCGCTGGTCACCGCCCCGCACCGCAACGGTTCGCAGGCGCAGTACATCCCGATCGCGGTACCCGACGACGACCCCGACGACCCGATCGAATGCGCGATGGCCTGGGCCCGCACCCGCCTCGACACCGCCGTCGACCTCGACAACTGGTCCCGCGAGGCACTGATGTCGCGGCGCACCTTCACCCGCCGCTTCCGCGATCGCACCGGCACCAGCCCCCAGCAGTGGCTGTTGCAGCAGCGCATCGACCATGCCCGGCTACTGCTGGAGTCGACCGACGACACCGTCGACCGCGTGGCTCGCGACACCGGTTTCGGCAGCACGGTGAGCCTGCGCCACCACTTCCACCGCATGCTCGGCACCTCGCCCGCGGCCCACCGCGCGCAGTTCCGCGGCGCGGCGCAATAATGACGTTCATGATCATCAAGGTGAGCGGGTTCACTCCCGAGATCGACGACACGGCCTGGATCGCGCCGAACGCGACCGTGATCGGCCGGGTGCGCCTCGGCGCCGAGGTCGGCGTCTGGTACTCGGCGGTCCTGCGCGGCGACCTCGAACAGATCAGCATCGGCGCACGCACCAATATCCAGGACGGCTGCGTGCTGCACGCCGACCCCGGTTTCGCCCTCACCGTAGGCACCGGCGTTTCGGTGGGCCACAACGCGATTCTGCACGGCTGCACCATCGGCGACGATGTTCTCGTCGGCATGGGTGCGACGGTGCTCAACGGCGCGGTGATCGGCGCGGGCAGCCTGATCGCGGCCAATGCCCTGATTCCCGAGGGCGCGCAGATTCCGCCCGGCTCGCTCGTGGCCGGCGTGCCCGGCAAGGTGCGTCGTGAGCTCACCCAGGCCCAGCAGGACGGGATCAAGCTCAACGCCGCGGTGTATCTGCACAATCTGACCAACCACCGGGCCGCCGAGGTGTTGTGACTAGTCACACTGAGCAAGTGACCAGTAGGTTTCCCTGATAGCATTTGTCCTGCGTATTGCGTGCCGATCATGAGAGTGGCGATCGGCAACCGGATACGCGAGGCAGGAGGTATCACGGTGGCATACATGCATTCCGGTGTGCACCGAGCGACGGGTCGGCTCAGCGTTGCCGATATCGCCGCCCAGCCCGGTGGCATCGAGGCACTCCACATCCGCGTTCACGAACTCCGTTCTTCCGGAGTGCATTTCGCGGCCAATGCGATCGAGCAGGAGATGGCCGCGTTGGATCTTTCCCCATAGGGATAATGGGGTAATGCCTACTGTTTCGTCGATCCTCGCGCGGATACTCGAGAAGCCCGTCACCGATGGGGAAAAGCTGCTCGACAGTGCGCTGTCGGCGTTCCTGGACTACGGGATCAAACGCACGAGCATGGGCGAGATAGCGCGGCGGGCCGGCATCAGCCCGGCCACCCTGTACCGGCGCTACGAATCCAAGAACGACCTGGTCGAAGCCGTCGGCGTGCGCGAGGCGCAGCGCTATGTGACCGATATCGACGAGCGGGTACGCGCGGTCACCGCACCCGACGAACAGCTGGTCGAGATCTTCGTCGCCTTCGTCACCACCATCGCGGGCAACGAACTGCTGCGCCGGCTGCTCAGCACCGAACCGGAGATCATCCTGCCCCGCCTCACCACCGAGGCCGGACCGATTCTCGCCGTCGGGCGCGCGTATCTGGCCGAGAAGCTACGCGAGCTATCGGTCCCCGAATTCGACCCCGATCTGGTCGCCGAGATCATGGCGCGGCTGGCCCTGTCGCTGGCGCTGACCCCGGACGGGCTCATTCCGCTCGATGACGCGGAAGCCGGGCGGGAGTTCGCGCGGCGCACACTGCTACCGATGGTCGGTATCCGCGATCTCCCCTGACACGCCGAACGCCGCCGCCACCACCTCATCGATGCCCGCATCAGCTACCGGCACACCGTCTTCCAGCAGCGCGCGTACCCTTCGCACGACCTCACCCGCCGCCGCGCAGGCCGGATCGGGCAGCGGCAGTCGCGCTACGTACTGGGTGATCCAGCGGCGTCGGCCCGAGTACAGCCGGTTGCCGCAGACAGCATCGTAGAACCGCAGACCCAGTGCCGAATTCGCCACGCCCATCAGCAGATACGCCAGGTCGGTGGCTGATCGGCCATTGCCGAGGTCGGTGAGCGAGATCCAGTAGCAGTCACCGTTGACGACCGCGCCCGACCGATCGAGCGCGAAGCGCGGACGTTCGCTGATGTCGGGGAACACCAATTTCGGGGCACCCCAGAGGTGCGGGCGCTGCGGCACCCAGATCTCGAACCACTTCCGGCCACCGTCGAGGACGTAACGTCTGCCCGACAGCACCTGTTCGTGAGAGCGCAGATAGGCAGCCGCACCAGGGAATTCGGCGAGATCGATCGGGGTGCGCCGGGGCTCGCGCAGATCGTAGGGATAGAGCACCCTCGTGCCACGCGCCATCGCGACTCGCCACGGTTGCAGATCGTGGTGGGTGATCAACTCCCGTAGCAGCTCGGGCTCGGGCGTCGGATCCATCTGGTCCCACCGGTCCGAGATGAACACCCGATCCGCCGTGGTCTTGATCCCCACCCTGATGCGTGCCGTCTCCCCGAACGAATGCCAGGTGCGATCGGCGATGCGGCCGAGCCAGTGATCGACCGAGGGGCGCGACATACGCCAGGCGGTGTCGCCGTGACGATCGGACCGGCCGCTGTCGACCGGGTCCACCACCGCGGGGCCAGGTAACGGCGGGCCTGTCGGGAGCGTTGCGATGCTCGCCGATTCGCCGGTCGCCAACACGCCGACCTCCACCGCGAACACGCGCCCGCCCTCGCGGACGAGACAGGCGTCCTCGCCCGCGAGCGCATCGAAAAGCTCGGTAGTGCAATCGGGTTCGACTCCCAGCTCCTCGTAGACCGAGACATAGCGGCAGTCGGGTGGGCCGGTGGCGCGCAGAGCCACGGTGATCGCGGGCAGCACCGCGGCGGCGAAGAGTTTGGTGTCACCGAGGTCGTAGAGCTCCACCGGCGTCAGTTCACCGGTGAGGATCCGGCGCAGGTTCGCGCCGGCCCGAGTGGTGAGAAACCGGTTGGCACAGAGCAATCCGAGGACTCCCCCGGCGGCCAACAGCCTCGGCGCGACGGCCACGAAGGGATGGGTGAGGTCGATCCGGCCGCGGAGGCCGAATTGCCTGCTCAGCAGTTGGGCAGTCGCCCCGCCCAATTGCTGGGTCCGGACATACGGCGGATTGCTGATGATCAGATCGAACGAGCCGTCGGCCAGATGAGCGGATGCCGCCAGGAAATCGCCCGCACGGCAGTCTATTTCGACGCCGAGCGCGGCAGCCCGCCCGGCGGTTTCGTCGACAGCCTGTCGATCCAGGTCATATCCCGTGAGATGAACCGTGACATCCGGTGCGCTCGAAGCGATTTCCCGCTGCACCGCCAGTAACAGCTCGCCGTCCCCGCACGCCGGGTCGAGCACACGCAGCTCCCCGGCGCGCGGGGCGTAGCGCAGCGCCCGTCGCGCCAGGAACCGCGCGAGCTCCGGTGGCGTGTAGTGCCTGCCGTGCCGTTTGCGCTCCTGCGCGTCGCGGGCCTGCAAAGCCATGCGGTCGATTGTGCCCCGGAACCGACCCGATGCGGCGCAGGCGCGAGCCGGGCCACACCGCGACAGTCTCACCTGCGCAAATGCGATCGAGTGTTTCAAACAGTGGTTTGCACCACTTCGTCAGGGGTAGAGCGAGAAGTGGTCGATAGGTAACGTCTGTCCGGTTTCACCCCGCTGCACCGAAGCCGAGGACGATGTCGAGACTCAGCACGCTGACCGCCGCACTCACCGCCGTAGCCCTCACCGCGCTGCCCGCGTCACTCCCGGTCCTCGCGCACGCCGACCCCGGACACTACGCGCCGACCATGTTGATCCTCGACGCCTCCGGCTCGATGGAGCGCCCCGATCAGGGCGGCACCATGATGGATTCCGCCAAGCGGGCGGTCCGTAGCTTCGTCGCCTCGGCGCCTGCCGAATCCTCGGTCGGTCTCACCACTTACGGCACCGGCACCAGCAATTCCGAGGCGGACAAGGCGGCGGGCTGCCGCGACGTGCAGGTGCTGCAGCAGCCGAACACCATCGACAAGCCCGCCCTCACCGCCGCTGTCGACGGTATCCAGGCGCGTGGCTGGACTCCGATGGGCGTCGCGCTGCGCCAGGCCGCCGACGCGCTCCCCGATTCCGGGCCGCGTTCGATCGTGCTCGTCTCCGACGGTGACGACACCTGTTCACCGCCGGACCCGTGCGAGGTCGCCAGGGAGTTGAAGCAGCAGGGCCTCGACCTGATCGTGCACTCGATCGGGTTCGCCGTCGACGACAAGGCACGTGCCCAGCTCACCTGCATGGCGCAGGCCACCGGCGGCACCTACAGCGATGCCGCCGACGGCGCGGCGCTGGAACGCATTCTGCCGCGGGTCAGTTCGGCCGCTCTGCGCAATTACCAGGCCTCCGGCACGCCCATCACCGGCACCGACGAATACCGGACCGCCCCGGTCGCGAAGCCCGGCCAGTACCTCGACACCATCGGCCAGCAGCAGAAGCGGTTCTACGCGGTCGACGTGCCCGCGGGCGCCACCGCCTACTTCACCGGGATCGTCTCGTTCCCCCGGGCGAAGGGCGTGTCCACGACCGAGGACATGAACGCGCTGGAACTGCGGGTCTACGGCCGCGACGGAGTGGACTGCCATATCCGCGAGCGTGAACTCGAGACCAGAGCCAGCGACGGTGTGGCGCTCACCGTCGCAACAGCTTTCGAGGGAGCGACCGAGGAACCCACCAGCGCTGATTCGGCGAAGTGCAAGGGTGCGGGTCGCTACTACTTCGAGCTGAACTGGGATCTGGTGGCCAAGGGCTCGCCCGCGCGCCTGCCCTTGGAAGTACTCGTCGGCGTCGAACCCGGGGTCACCGATCCCGGACCGGCCGCGGTGAGTACCCCGGTCACCTTCACCGACCCGGCCGGGCCCGCGCAACCGGTGAGCGGTGCGGGCTCCTTCACGGCCGCCGCCACCTTGCCCGGCAGCGGCAACTTCACCGACACCCTGCAGTCGGGTGAGTACGTCTTCTATCGCGTGCGACTCGACTGGGGACAGGGATTGGCCTACCGCGTGCGGTTCGCCGAGACCGGCGGCGCGAACAGTACCGCCGCGTCGAATGTGGAAACCACCCTGTATTCGCCGCTCGGTCGCGAAATCGACTCCGACACCGCCGCGTACACCGGCAGGTCGAGCGCCGAACTCACGCTGGCTTCGGTGCCGGTGCGATACGCCAATCGGGAAGAGTCCGACGCGCAGGTCCAGCGGGAGGCGGTGGCCGGTTGGCACTACATCGCCGTCAAACTCGGCATCCCCATGGGCGCGGACGCGATGCCGCCGACTCCGGTGCAGCTCGACGTCACCGTGTCGGGCACGGCCGAACCCGGGCCGACCTACCTCGGCGTCAGCGCGCAGGCGGCGCAAGACCAGCCTGTCGCCGTGAGCAGTCCGGCCACAGTCGCCCGGCCGTGGGCCATGTATGTCCTGATCGGGGCGGGAGTGGCGCTGGTCGTCGGCATCGGTGTCGCGATCTTGGTCGTCGCCCGTCGACGCGACTGATTCCGGCTCCGCCGACACCCGAATTCGCGGTGTCGGCGGGTTCCGCGGCGGTGACCCACCTGCTAAGTTAGTCTCAAAATGAGACTAGTTCTCCGTAGCCAAGGGAGCCGCGCGATGGCGCAGACCGACCACGACAGCGATTTCGCCACCCTGCGGCGGTTGGCCGACGAACGCTGGACCTGCCGCCAGTTCGCCCCCGAACAGGTCGACCGCGCGACGATCGAACAGCTCCTGACCCTCGCGCAGCGCACCCCTTCGTGGTGCAACACCCAACCGTGGCAGGTCGTGGTCACCACGGGCGAGGGCACCGACCGGTTCCGCAAGGAACTCCTCGACCACATCCAAACCGTCGGCACCGCACCCGATTTCGAATTTCCCGCCGCCTACGAGGGCATCTACCGCGACCGTCGCCGCACCTGCGGTTTCCAGCTCTACGACAGCGTCGGCATCGTCAAGGGCGACCACGAGAAGACCATGCGCCAGATGGTGCGCAACTTCGAGTTCTTCGACGCCCCGCACGTCGCCATCGTCACCTCCGAAGCCGACCTCGGCATCTACGGCGCCATCGACTGCGGCCTCTGGCTCGAGAACTTCCTCCTCGGCGCCCAGGCCCTCGGCCTCGGTGCCGCCCCCCAGGCGGCCCTGGCCTCCTACGCCCCCTTCATCCGCGAGTACTTCGCCATCCCCGACACCCGCAAGGTCGTGTTCGGCATCTCCTTCGGCCACCCCGACCGTGACCACCCCGTCAACACCTTCCGCACCGCCCGCGCGCCTCTGGAAGACCAGATCACCTGGCATACGTCCTGAGTCAGGCGGGACGTGCGGCCGAGGTCATTCCGGGACCGGCTTCCAGCTCGATATCTCGAGCAGTGACCTCCAAGTCGCACTTGTCGCATGTCAGATGCGCGTGCGCTTCACCCGTGCAGCCGCGATGCCGGTATTCCACCGGCGGCCCGTCCGGTGCCATGTAGGTGTCGCCCCAGTCGCGGATCGCCATCAGGATCGGATAGATGGCGTGGCCTTTCTCGGTGAGGCGGTACTCCTCGTAGGCACCGTCCTCAGCCGGGCGTTTCACCAGGATCTCATGCTCGATCAGGCGCTCGAGGCGATCGTGCAATCGGCTGCGTGAGATGCCGAGCGCGCTCTGGAACGCATTGAACCGGCGCACTCCGGCGAAGCTGTACTTCAGAATCAGTAAGGTCCAGCGATCACCGAAGATCACCAGCGGCCGCGTGATCGAGCACGGGACATCTGCGAGTTCTTCATAGCGCACCCTGCCATTATGCGCGGTAACCCCCGTCGCTGGTTCGAACCAGCGACGGGGGTTACCGGAGAACGGGTCAGATCACAGTGGAATGTTCTTGTGGTGGCTCTTGCGTGCCGGTGCCGACGCGAGGGCCGCGGCGATGATGCTGCGGGTCTTGGCGGGGTCGATGACCTCGTCGACTACGCCGATGGCTACGGCGCGTTCGACGCCGCCTGCGAGCTGCTCGTGTTCGGCGGTGAGGCGCTCGTGGAGGGCTTCGCGCTCGGACTCGGGGGCGGCGGCCAGTGCCTTCTTGTGGAGGATGCCGACGGCGGCCTTGGCGCCCATGACGGCCACTTCGGAGCCGGGCCAGGCGTAGACGGCGGTGGCGCCGAGGGAACGGGCGTTCATGGCGATGTAGGCGCCGCCGTAGATCTTGCGGGTCACCAGGGTGACGCGGGGGACGCGGGCTTCGGCGAAGGCGTGCAACAGCTTCGCGCCGCGGCGGACCACGCCTTCGAGTTCCTGACCGACGCCGGGCAGATAGCCGGGGACGTCGGTGACCACGACCAGCGGGATACCGAAGGCATCGCACAGGCGCACGAAACGTGAAGCCTTCTCGGCACTTTCGGAGTTGAGGCAGCCGCCGAGGCGCAGCGGGTTGTTGGCGAGGACGCCGACGGTGCGACCGCCGAGCCGGCCGAGGCCGGTGACCATGCTGCGGGCGTAACCACCCTGTAGTTCCTCGAAGGAGGATTCGCCGTCGACGTTGTCGAGCAGCTCGTGCACGATCGGCTTCACGTCGTAGGCGCGCTTGGCCGACTCCGGCAGCATCGCCTTGAGGTCGACGTCGCCGTGCTCGGCCGCGACCAGGTCGAAGTCACCCTGCTCGGCGAACATCGACACCAGCCGACGCGCGCGGTGCATGGCATCGGCCTCGTCATCGGCGGCGATGTGGCAGACGCCGGACTTCTTGAAGTGTGTGGTGGGACCACCGAGGGTCTCCATGTCGACGTTCTCGCCGGTCACCGAGCGCACCACGTCGGGTCCGGTGACGAACACACGGCCCTCGGGCGCCATGATGACCACGTCGGTCAGCGCGGGACCGTAGGCGGCGCCACCAGCGGCGAAGCCGAGCACCACCGAGATCTGGGGCACGAGACCGGACGCGCGAACCATGGCCTCGAAGACCAGGCCTACCGCGTGCAGCGCCTCGACACCCTCGGCCAGGCGCGCGCCACCGGAGTGCCACAGCCCGACGACGGGAATGCCGGATTCGATCGCGGTGTCGATCGCGTCGACGATGTGCTTGCAGCCCTCCACACCCATCGCGCCGCCCATGACGGTCGCGTCGGAGCAGTAGGCCACGGTGCGGACCCCGTCGACCTCGCCGATTGCGGCGAGCACGCCGGAGCGGTCGCGCGGATGCAGCGGCAGGACGGTGCCGGGGTCGAAGAAACGTTGGAGCCGACCCAGTGGGTCGCGCGGATCGGTGGTGGTGTCTTGAAACGCGGGAGCAATGATGGTCATCGCGCTCACTCCTTCGAAAGAGATTGCCGCTGCGGCGGCTGCTGTGGCGAACCGCCGGTGGGGGTCGAACCATTCAGTTGGCACGACCCCCACCGGGGATCGGAATGCAGTCGGCGGCTTATGCCCGACCGAAGGCGAGCGCGACGTTGTGCCCACCGAAACCGAAGGAATTGTTGATCGCGTACTCGATTTCCTGGCGACGGGCTTCCCCGTGCACCACATCGAGATCGATCTCCGGATCCTGGTTGTCCAGGTTCAGTGTCGGCGGAACGATGCCGTCCCGGATAGCGAGCACAGTGAGGATCGACTCGAGGGCACCGACGGCGCCGATCGAGTGACCGAGTGCCGACTTCGGCGCGTACACCGAAGCGTGCTTGCCGATCGCCTTGTAGATCGCGTTCGCTTCGGCGGAGTCGCCGATGGGCGTCGCGGTGGCGTGGGCGTTGATGTGGGTGATGTCGCTCTTGGTCAGACCAGCGGTCTGCATCGCACGCGTCATCGCCCTGGCCGCACCGGTGCCCTCGGGATCGGGAGCGACCAGGTGGAAACCGTCGGACGTGATACCGGCACCCAGCAGACGAGCGTGGATGGTGGCACCGCGAGCCTTGGCGTGCTCCTCGGTCTCGATGACCATGAGCGCGCCGGCCTCACCGAAGACGAAACCGTCGCGATCCTTGTCGAAGGGACGCGAAGCACCCTTGGGATCGTCGTTGCGGGTACTCATCGCGCGCATCATGGAGAACGCCGCGATCGGCACCGAGTCGATGAAGCCCTCGACGCCACCGGTGACGACGATGTCGGCGTCACCCATCACGATCATCCGCCACGCGTTGGCGATGGCCTCCGAACCCGACGAGCACGCCGAGACCGGAGTGACCACTCCCGCCCTGGCCTTCAGCTCGAGACCGACGACCGCCGACGGACCGTTCGGCATGACCATCTGAACAGCCAGCGGCGAGATCTTGCGATAGCCACCGTTCTTCAGCTTGTCGACCGAGTCGATCAGGGCGTCGCCGCCGCCGAGTCCGGTACCGATCGCGACGCCGAGACGGTCGTTGTCGACCTCAGGGCTGCCCGCGTTCTTCCACACCTCACGACCGAGGACGGTCGCCAGGCGCTCGACATACGCCATGCGGCGGATCTCGACCCGGCTCAACAGGGTGTCGGGGCTGACCTTCAGGTGACCGCCGATTCGCACCGGCAGGTCGTATTCCTCGATGAAGGAATCCTCGAGAACGTCGATTCCGCTCTCACCGTTGAGGAGTCCCTTCCACGTCGCATCGACATCACCTGCGATCGACGTGGTCGCCGCCATCGACGTGACGACGACGTTGGGGAAGTTCCCGTTCAAAGTACTGGGAGCAGGAGTGGTCAAAGTTCGGCCCTACTCGCCGGCGCTGTCGAACTTGGCCTTGAGCTCGGCGGCGACGTCGGCGTTCTCGGCCTCGAGCTTCTGGACGTAAGCGACGGAGTCGCCGACGGTCTTCAGGCTGGCCAGATCCTCGTCGGGGATCTTGACGCCGTACTTGTCTTCCATCTGCACAGCGATCTCGACCATGGACAGCGAGTCGATGTCCAGGTCGTCGACGAAGGACTTCTCGAGGGTCACCTCGGAGGGTTCGATACCCGTAACCTCTTCGATGATCTTGCCGAGTTCTTCGACGATCTGTTCCTGGGTCAGAGCGGCCACTTTGGTGGCTCCCTTCTTGTTGCTATTTGTAGGGTTCGTGAACGGCCTGCACTTCGCTGTGCACGACCGCCGGGGGGAAAGCTAGCCCGAGGTGGTCAGTTCGACCAACGCGGGGAGGTCTTCCGGGGTCTTGAGGGCCAGATTGGGCGTGCCCTTCAGTTCCCGTTTGGCGATGCCGACCAGCGTGCCCGCGGGCGGCAACTCGACCACGGCCGAGACGGCCGCGGCGCGGATGGTCTCGTTGCACAGGTCCCAGCGCACGGGGCGAGTGACCTGAGCGGCGAGCTTTTCGATCGCGTCGGCGCCCGAGGTGACCGGTTGTCCGTCGAAGTTCGACAGCAGCGTCCGGATCGGGTCGCTAGGCGAGATCTGGGCGATGGCATCGGCGACAGCTTCCTGTGCCGGAGCCATGAAGACGGTGTGGAACGCACCGGCGACGGGCAACGCGCGGACCCGTGCCTTCTCCGGCGGGTTCGCGGCGAGCTCCGCCAGAGCTTCCAGGCGGCCCGCTGCCACGATCTGGCCTACCGCGTTGCGGTTGGCCGGGACGAGATCGAGTTCGGCGAGCCGTGCGAGCACGGTGGCTTCGTCACCACCGAGCACCGCGGACATACCGGTCGGCTCCAGCGCACAGGCCTTGGCCATCTCCCGGCCGCGGATGGCGGCGAGGGCGACTGCCTCGTCGGCGGTGATGACACCGGCGACAGCGGCTGCGGCGAATTCACCGACGGAGTGTCCGGCGACGACTGTATCCGCCGGAATCGACCCGGGGGCGATTTCGGCGAACGCGAGCAGTGCGGCGGCGACCACGAGCGGCTGCGTCACCGCGGTGTCGACGATCTCCTCGGCCGTCGCGGTGGTGCCGAGACGGACCAGGTCGAGGCCTGCGGCCTTCGACCAGAGCTCGAGGCGATCAGTCGCACCGGGAAGTGCGAGCCACGGCGTGAGCATGCCGGGTGTCTGGGACCCCTGTCCAGGGGTAAGCAACGCGATCACCCCCTAAGACAACACTGTGACCCCCACCGCATGAGATGTCGGCGCGAATGAAGGTTTCGGATCGCTTTTGTAGGGGTCCCACAAAATCCGAGGTGGGGTGTCGGGATCGACCGTTTCCCCGATCCCGTTACAGGGGGTCCTTGGCCATTGGGATGGGTGGGGTTTCTGTGACTGGGGGTGACGATTCGTTATGCGTTCGTGTCAAACGGCCCACTGTTGCTGCAATTCGGAGCACATACGCGTCCCGGGGATTCATCGGATCACGGCCGGTGACTTCGCCGATTCGCTTGAGTCGGTACCGGACGGTATTTGGATGGACGTACAGCTGCCGAGCGCAAGTTTCTACTGCTCCGCCACAATCCAGGTACGCGTCGAGTGTGTCGGATAACGAAGATCCGGCAGCGGCCAACGGGAGCACAAGATACTCGTTCAACGCCTCTATCGCAGCTCTATCGCCCAGCAACGCGCGTTCGGGCAACAACTCCGTGGCGTGAACGGGCCTTGGCGCCCCGCGCCAGCCGACAACGGCCTCCATTCCCGCCAATGCCTCGATCGCCGACGCGTGCGCGGCGCCGAGGGTGCGCATCGTGGGGCCGATCACCACCGGACCGTCGGAGAACACCTCGGCCAGCAGATCGGTGAGGAACGGCGAGCCGATGCCCGACTCCCCCAGGTGCCCGCTGACCACCATCACCAGGCGCGCGCCCTGCACCACCGCCAGCGCGGCCCTGCCGTGTTTGGTCGCGATGGTGTGCACGGCGCCGACCGTCGACACGCCCTGGTCCAGCGGCGGTGTGCCGACCAGCACCGTGGCGGGCGCGGTGGCGTCCCAGTTCAACGTGGCGGCCCGCGAAAGCATGTCCGGACCCGTGTCGCCCCGGACCACCGCGTCGACTACCAGGGCCTCCAGGCGGGTATCCCAGGCGCCACGCGACTCGGCGGCGCTGGCGTACACCGAGGCGGCCGCGAAGCCGAGCTCACGCCCGTATCGCAGCACCGCCTCGGTGAGCGCCACCAGCTGACGATCGTTGCGCGCCAACGCGGGCAGCCACTGTTCGAAGAAGTCCATGGCCACCCGCACCATGTCCACGGTCTGGCGCAGCGTGAGCCGCCGCGCCAGATCCTGCGGAATCACCTGGAACGCGTCCAGGCTGAAGCGGATATCGGAATCGGGATCCTGCAACCACTCCAGGAAGTTCACGACCGCCGTCTGCACCAGCATCTGCACGCCCGCTCGCTGCGCGGCGTCCAGATCGGCGAAGAACGGCAGCCGATCCTGCATCGACCCCACCGCCTCGGTGGACAGCCGGCCCGAGAACTGCTTGACCCGCTTGAGCAGCGTGTCGGGCAGCGGATCACGGGTCTGCCGGTTCGGGGACAGAGCCCCCGTCGGCAGATAGACCTCGTGTTCGCTGGTGCCCTCGGTGATCCGACGGGGCCGCGGCGGTTTGCGCTCCACAGTCCAATAGTCCGCTACGCGAGTTCCTCTGCCGCGTCCGCACTCGGCTTCGGCGCGGCGGACACGCTGTCGATGCCGTATTTCGCGGCCGCTTCCACCGCCTTGGCCTTGTCGAACGTGCCGTCCTTGACCAGACCTTCCAGCACCGCGACCACGATCGACTGCGCGTCGACGTTGAACACCCGGCGCGCGGCCGTGCGGGTGTCGGAGAAGCCGAACCCGTCGGTGCCGAGGGTGATGTAGTCGCCGGGCACCCACTGCCGGATCTGATCGGCCACCGCGCGCATCCAGTCCGTCGCGGCGACCACCGGTCCCCGCGCTGCCGAGAGCGCCTGGGTGACATACGGCGAGCCCGAATCCGCGTCGGGGTGCTTGAGCGCCGCGATCTCCTTGTCGAGCGCCTCCCGGCGAAGCTCGCCGAACGAGGTCACCGACCACACATCCGCGGCCACACCCCACTCCTGCGCCAGGATCTCCTGTGCGCGCAACCCGTCGGGCACGGTCACGCCGGAGACCAGGATCTGGGCACGAACCTCGCCCTCACCACCGTCCTGGTACAGGTACAGACCCTTGAGCAGACCCGCCACGTCGAGATCATCGGGCTCGGCCGGCTGCTGGTAGGGCTCGTTGTACAGGGTGATGTAGTAGAAGATGTTCTCCCCGCCGAACGTGCCGACCGCGGACACCTCGGTACCGGGCAGCTGACTGGCCGGGGCCTCGCCGCCGCCGTACATCCGGCGCAGACCGTCGCGCACGATGTGCGCGATCTCGAACGAGAACGCCGGGTCATAGGTCACCACAGCGGGATTCGACGAGGCCAGCAGCAGCGACTGCCCGTCGTTGTGCTGCAGACCCTCACCGGTGAGGGTGGTGCGGCCCGCGGTGGCGCCGAGGACGAATCCGCGCGCGAGCTGGTCGGCCGCGGCCCAGAAGCTGTCGCCGGTGCGCTGGAACCCGAACATCGAATAGAAGATGTAGAGCGGGATCATCGGCTCGCCGTGGGTGGCGTAGGAGGTGGCGACCGCGGTGAACGAGGCGGTGGAACCGGCTTCGTTGATGCCCTCGTGCAGGATCTGGCCGACCGCGCTCTCC
Organism: Nocardia salmonicida; assembly: GCF_036142455.1. Lineage (NCBI taxonomy): Bacteria > Bacillati > Actinomycetota > Actinomycetes > Mycobacteriales > Nocardiaceae > Nocardia > Nocardia salmonicida. Next base: position 582,956 of record NZ_CP108014.1, on the reverse strand, counting down.
TTGTAGGCGAGCATCAGTTCCGCGTCGACCGAGGTGTAGAGCTGGCCGTTGCGGTTGTAGATCTTCAGCGTCGGGAACCACGAGTCCATGCCGAAGGTGCGGGCCTCGTCGGGGATGATCGGCACGATGCGCTTGCCGATCTCCTTGTCGCGCAACAGCTCCTTGACCAGGCGCACCAAGGCCATGGTGGTGGCGACCTTCTGCTTGCCCGAACCCTTGCGGACCGAGCGGTAGGCCTCGTCGCCCGGTAGCTTCAGCGGCACGGCGGCCGAGCGTCGTTCCGGCACGAAACCGCCGAGCGACTTGCGCCGGGCCAGCATGTACTCGATGGCCGGATCGTTCATGCCGGGGTGGTAATACGGCGGCAGGTACGGGTCCTTCTCCAGCTCGGCATCGCTGATCGGGATGCGCTGCAGATCGCGGAAGTCCTTGAGGTCCTGCAGCGCCAGCTTCTTCATCTGATGGGTGGCGTTGCGGCCCTCGAAGTGCTTGCCGAGGGTGTAGCCCTTGATCGTCTTGGCCAGGATCACCGTCGGCTGGCCCTTGTGCGCCATCGCCGCCGAGTACGCCGCGTAGACCTTGCGGTAGTCGTGGCCGCCGCGCTTGAGATTCCAGATCTCGCTGTCGGACATGTTCTGCACCAGCGCCTTCGTGCGCGGGTCGCGGCCGAAGAAGTGGTCGCGCACGTATGCGCCGTCGTTGGCCTTGTAGGTCTGGTAATCACCGTCGGGGGTGGAGTTCATCAGGTTCACCAGCGCGCCGTCGCGGTCGGCGCCGAGCAGCGCGTCCCACTCGCGGCCCCAGACCACCTTGATCACGTTCCAGCCCGCGCCACGGAAGAACGACTCAAGTTCCTGGATGATCTTGCCGTTGCCGCGCACCGGGCCGTCGAGCCGCTGCAGGTTGCAGTTGATCACGAAGGTGAGGTTGTCGAGCGCCTCGTTGGCGGCCACCTGGATCAGGCCGCGCGACTCGGGCTCGTCCATCTCGCCGTCGCCGAGGAAGGCCCAGACGTGCTGGTCGGAGGTGTCCTTGATACCGCGATCGGTGAGGTAGTGGTTGAACCTGGCCTGGTAGATCGCGTTCATCGGGCCGAGGCCCATCGACACCGTCGGGAATTCCCAGAAGTCCGGCATCAGCCGCGGGTGCGGGTAGGACGGCAGGCCCTTGCCCAGGCCGCCGTGGCTGTATTCCTGACGGAATCCGTCGAGCCGGTCCGTGCTGAGGCGGCCCTCGAGGAAACCGCGCGCGTAGATGCCGGGCGAGGCGTGGCCCTGGATGTAGACGTGGTCGCCGCCGCCGGGGTGATCCTTGCCGCGGAAGAAGTGGTTGAAACCCACCTCGTAGAGCGCCGCCGAGGACGCGTAGGTCGAAATATGACCGCCGACACCGATTCCGGGGCGCTGCGCGCGATGGACCATGATCGCGGCGTTCCACCGGATCCAGGCACGGAAGCGGCGCTCGACTTCCTCGTCACCGGGGAACCACGGCTCGTTCTCGGTGGGAATCGTATTGACGTAATCGGTGGAGGTGAGCGCCGGAATCGAGACACGGCGTTCGCCGGCGCGCTCGAGCAAGCGCAACATCAGGTACCGGGCGCGGCCGGGGCCTTCGCGGTCGAGCATGTCATCGAAGGATTCCAGCCATTCGCTGGTCTCCTCGGGATCGATATCCGGTAGATACGACGCCACTCCTTCGCGGATGACCCGTACCCGTTCACCGGTGGGTTTGGTGGTGGATTCACCGCCCGCGGCGGAGGTCGCTACTGGATCGTTGGAAGCTGCAGAGTGGATCAGGTCGGTCAAATCTGCTCCTCGTGATGGGGGCTGAACTGCTTGGTCGGCGTCGCTATCCCCGGGCCTGCCCGCTTGGTGTGCGGACCACCCGTTACGAAAGGTTCGGGTGCACCCCCATCCTTACCGAAACGGCTGCCCAGGTCATCACCTGAGCGGGAATACCATTAGGTAGGTTCTGTGGGGAAGACGAGTCGCGCAGGTGAGTGAGAGGGAACGCCGAACGATGAGGGTGCTGCACGCGCGTCGGCTGGGGCTGATCTGCGCCTTTGTCGCCGTGACCGCGGGGTCGGTGATAGCCGGTTGCGCCGAACAGATCCCCGGCACACCGACGACCGACGCGGCCGAAGTTGCCGCCTACAAAACCGCGGCCGCCGCGTCTTCCTCGGCAGCCGCGTCCTCGCGCGCCGCGGCGGCGCGAGAGCGCGCGATCACCGACAACTGCGGGCAGTTCGCCACCACCACCGGCGCCGGCGTCACCGCCTACAACGACTTCGTCTCCGCGCACGACACCAACGCCCCCGACTACGCCGCCAAGCGCGAGTCCGCGGCTACCACCCTCGACAACGCGGCGACCAAGGTCGAGTCGGGCATCGTCACCGCGGCGGGCGCGTTGCCGACCGAATTGGCCGACAAGTTCACCGCCTACGTCGTCGCCGCGCGCGAGCTGGCCGTGCAGACCAGAAAGATGACCTACAACTCACCTGTCGGCAAGCTCAACGAGGCCAGTCGCGCCATCAACCAGGCACGAACCTCAGTCCACGACGCCTGCTGAGACGGCCGATTTTGCCCTCCCGACACGCGGCATACGGTCCCAATTCATCCGATCAGCTTGCGCTGCGGCCGATAACCATGTTCGCTTGCACCTATCTTACTGTCGGAAGTTTAGGGAGGACACCACCGTGGTCGCCGCGGCGGACGCGCAGAACTACGCTCAGAAGCTTGGCATTTCTCACGGCTTGGTTGTTCAGGAATTGGGCTGGGACGAGGACACCGACGACGCATTGCGCGCCGAGATCGAGGAGGTCAGCGGCGGCGAAATGGTCGACGAAGACTCCGATGAGGTCGTCGACGCCGTCCTGCTGTGGTGGCGAGAAGGTGACGGCGATCTGGCCGACGAGCTGATGGATGCCATCAGCCCGCTGGCAGATGAAGGCTTCATCTGGGTCCTCACCCCCAAAACCGGTCAACAAGGCCATGTCGATCCGAGCGAGATCGCCGAAGCCGCACCCACGGCCGGCCTGACCCAGACATCGACCATCAGCCTCGGCAGTTGGACGGCCTCACGGCTCGTTCAGCCGAAGGCACCATCCAAACAGCGCTGAATCCGCCGTTCGCTAGGGTCTCAGTTGGGCTCGCGAGCCCGGCTGGGACCCGACACGACGGAGGATTCGTAGTATGCCGCTAGAGGTTGGCACTCTCGCGCCGGATTTCACGCTCAAGGACCAGAACAACCAGCCCGTCACCCTGTCGGACTATCGCGGCAAGAAGAACGTGCTGCTGGTGTTCTATCCACTCGCTTTCACCGGCATCTGCCAGGGCGAGCTGTGCAAGGTCCGGGACGAGCTGCCCAAGTTCCAGAACGACGACGCCGAGATCATCGCGATCTCCGTCGGCCCTCCACCCACCCACAAGATCTGGGCCGCGGAACAGGGCTACCTGTTCCCCCTGCTGTCGGACTTCTGGCCGCACGGCGCCGTCACCCAGTCCTACGACGTCTTCAACGAGAAATCCGGCTACCCCAACCGCGGAACCTTCGTTGTCGACAAGTCCGGCTACATCACTTTCGCGGAGATGAACGGCCCCGGACAAGCCCGTGACCAGGCGGCTTGGGAGAAAGCCCTCGCCGCGCTAGATTCATAACCCGACACCGCCGGTACTCCCCGGCGGTGCCAGGGCGTATAGCTCAGCGGTAGAGCACTGGTTTTACACACCAGCGGTCGGGGGTTCGATCCCCTCTGCGCCCACCTACGAAACAGCAGGCACTGTTCCCGCCGCCCGTCTCCACTCCCCCGATATCACTTGTCCGGTGATCGCCGCTCAGCGTGCGAGCACCTTCGTCGAGGCACGGCCGCTATTCGGCGAAGCTGGCTCCGGCGGCGGTGACGCGGACTACCGCAAGGAATCGGCAGCACGGGCGCCGACCGAGACACAGCCATCGGAGCAGCGCCGCGAGCACAGGTCGCCCGGTGGGTTCCAGACAAGCCCGCGCCGCCCCGCGCTCCTACCTCACCACCTGGATCGCACCGGCTCCGCGTGCGCCGCACACGTGAGCGAGGTGGTCACGATCCGCTGGTTCGTCCGGTGCAGCGCCGCGACGTACTGCTCCTCGATCCGCTCGACGATCGTGCTCACCGGTTCGATCGCGCGGATGGGCTGGAGCCCCTGGCCGGCCGCCCACACGTCCTTCCATCGCTTCATCGATTCTGCACCGGCGGTGTAGTTCTTCTCCCCGGTCGGCGGTGTCAGGTTGTCGGGGTCGAGGCCGCAAGCGACGAGGCTGGGCGCGAGCCAGGAGGCGGGGGTGCCGGTGATCGCGGAGCTGATCACGAGGTCGTCGGGTCCGTGGTCGACGACCATCTGCTTGTACCCGTCCACGGCCATGCTCTCCTCGGCCGCCAGGAACCGGGTACCCATGTAGACCAGGTCGGCGCCCGCCGTGATCGCCCCCGCGACACCGTGCCCGTCACTGATGCCGCCCCCGATGATGATCATTCCGTCGAAGAACTCACGCACGGCGGAGGTGAACGCGAAGGGCGACAGGTGGCCGGTGTGCCCGCCCGCGCCCGCCGACACGCAGGCCATGCCGTCCACGCCCGCGGCGGCGGCCTTGCGCGCCAGGCGCAGGTTCACCACGTCGGCGATCACCGTGCCGCCGTATCCCTTGACGATGTCCATCACGGGTTTCGGGGACCCGAGGGCGGTGATGACGATCTGCGGCTGATATTCGGCGATGAGGCGCAGGTCGTCCCCGAGGCGGGCATTGCTGCTGTGGGTGATCACGTTCGCCGCCCACGGCGCGACCTGGCGCCCGGTGGCCTCCGCCGCGCGGAGCTGATCGGTGATCGATCCCATCCAGGTGTCGAGGTCGGTCGCGGTGCGGCAATTCTGCGTCGGGAAAGAACCGACGATGCCTGCGGTGCAGGCGGCGGTGACGAGCTCCGGGCCGGACACCAGGAACATCGGTGCCGCGACGACGGGCAGGCGCAGGGTGGACAGGAACGAGTCGGTCATGGTGTTTCCTCTGTCGGGTGTCGGTGTAAGTGCTTGTGTGCGTTCACGATGCGGCTCGGACGAGGGCGTCGAGCAGTTCGGCGGCCGCCGCCCGATCGACCTTTCCCAGCGCGGTCAACGGGAGACGGTCGACGCGGTGGGCGGACTTGGGGCGTTTGTAGTCGGGCAGTCGCGTGCGGCTCTGGGCCAGCACGACGCTGTCCTCGACAGTCGTGTCGGCCGAGGTGTACGCGGCGACGATGCGTTGCCCCCACACCTCGTCCGGCAGTCCGACGACGACGACATCGTCGACCCCGGGGATCGCGGAGATCGCCTCCTCCACCTCGCGGGGATAGACGTTGTACCCGCCGGTGATGATCATGTCCTTGCTGCGGCCGGTCAGGTGGATGTAGCCGTCGGGGTCCCGGTAGCCGAGGTCGCCCGAGTACAGGCGTCCGTCGACGTGGCTCTTGCCGAGATCCGTGCGCGTGCCCGCATTGTGATAGCCGGGGCTGACGGCGGGACCCGCGACGACGAGCTCGCCGATCTCCCCGTCGGGGACGGTGCCGCCGAGCGCGTGGAACGCGATGGCCGCCGCCGGGCAGGCGCGCCCCACCGAACCGAGCAGATCGGCGTTCCCGAGCACGCCACGGCGGTGGTCCGCCGCGGTCAGCACGGTCAGGGGCGGGATCGCCTCGACCATTCCGTAGTACTGGACGAGATTCGACGTGATGCGGCGATACGCCTGCCGGATGTGCTCGACCGGCATCGGGGCGCCCGCGTACGCGAGCATGCGCAGGCGGTGCAGCGCCGACAGCCGGTCGTCGTCGAAGTCCAGCAGCCGGGCGATGACCGTGGGTACCAGCGCGGTGTGGGTCGCGGCGTGGGTGGCGACGGCGTCGATCAGGCCCGCCGGGTTGATGTGGTCGAGCAGCACCTGACGCCCGCCGGCCTCGAGGAAAGGCAGCACGAACAGCCCGCTGGTGTGGATGACAGGGCCTGCGTGCAGGAACACCGCGGGCTCGGCGCCGTCGAGGGTGCCTGCGAGCACCCGGTCGCGCATCGCGCCCAGTGAAGCCAGCCGGTTCGCGTGGGTCCGCTGGGCGCCCTTCGGTACTCCGGTCGTCCCGGACGAATAGTGCAGCGCGCACAGCGAATCCGGCGCCGGCGTGGGCATCGCGGCGTGGCCCACGGCACCGGCCGCCAACTCGTCGAGCGACGGACCGGTCGACGACGTCGCGCCGACGGTGATCACGGTCGATGTGGTCGCCCGGGCGGCGAACTCGGCCGCGCCGTCGATCCGGGGGTCGACGATCAACGCGTCCGGCACGCAGTCCGCGGCGACGCGTTCCCAGTCCACCGGGCCCACGCGCGGATTGAGCGAGACCCGGACGAAACCGCCGATCGCCAGCGCGAGATCGACCTCGACCGCCGCGGTGCAGTTACCGAGCAGAACCACGACCCGGCTTCCCGCCGCGAGACCCAGGCCCAGCAGGCCCCCGGCCATGGCGTGTACCCGGTCGGACAGTTCGGTGAACGTTCGAGTGTCGCGGCTGTCCTCGATCGCGATCGTGGGCCCGTACCGATCGGCCGCGAGACGAACCACGTCGGCTATGGACATGAGATCCCTTTCATTCGCTACAGTTATTGAAGTAGACAACGGCGGGCGCGTTTCCGCAAGGGCCACGCAACCGACCGAACACCAGAGGAGACCCATGACCCGACGCCTTTCCCCCGCCGACCGACGCGCGCCGTGGGTGATCGATGCGGTCCGCACGCCGTTCGGCGCAGTCCGCGGCGCGCTCGCCCACATCCGCGCCGACGATTTGGCCGCGCTGCCGATCGCCGACCTGGTCCGCAGGCATCCCACTCTCGATCCGAGCCGCATCGATGACGTCGTCTGGGGAAATGCCAACGGCGCGGGCGAGGACAACCGCAACGTGGCCCGGATGGCTGTGCTGCTCGCTGGACTCCCGCACACGATTCCGGGCGTGTCGGTCAACCGGCTGTGCGGATCCGGCGCCGAAGCGGTGTTGTCCGCGGTCAGACGGGTCGCGGTCGGTGACGCCGAGGTCGCGATCGCGGGCGGTTCGGAGAGCATGAGCCGCGCACCGTACGTGCTCCCGCCGATGGACACCGCGTTTCCGCGATCGATGGAACTGATCTCCACCACCGTCGGGTGGCGCATGCCGAACCCCCGTTTCCCGACGGCCTGGGTCGAGACGCTCGGCAGGTCAGCGGAGTTGGTGGCCGAGGAACTGGGCGTCGGCCGCGCAGAGCAGGACGCATGGGCGCTGCGGTCCCATGAGCTGGCTGGGCGGGCATGGACGGACCGCGTCCACGACGGCTTCGTCGTGCCACACCCGAACCTCGACCGCGACGAATCGATCCGCGAGCCCGACGCGGCGACCCTGGCTGCCCTACGCCCGGCCTTCTCCAGCGGTGGCAGCGTCACCGCCGGGAATTCGTCTCCGATCAGCGACGGAGCGGTCGCTGCCCTGGTGGGCACCGGAGCCGTCGCCGACGAACTCGGTGTCGAACCACTCGGCCGGGTGCTGGCCTCTGCGGTCGTCGGCGCCGAGCCCGACAGGTTCGCGCTGGCGCCGGTGGCCGCCATCTCGAAAGCGCTGGACCGCGCGGGTCTCGAGCTCGCCGATGTTCGAGTACTCGAGCTCAACGAGGCGTTCGCCGCGATGGTGCTGTCGTGCCTGCGTGAACTTCCCGGCATCCCGATCGATCGGATCAACCCGTTCGGCGGCGCCATCGCCCTGGGTCATCCGCTCGGCGCATCGGCGGCGCGGATGCTGGTCGATTGCCTGCGTCATCTCCGCAGGCTCGGCGGCGGCATCGGGGTCGCGGCGGCCTGCATCGGTGTGGGACAGGGCATCGCTATTGTGTTGGAGGCCTGAAGAAGCGAGCGCCGGAATGCGATCGTCGCAGGTACTACGGAGAGGTGGGTGAGGTGACCGAATCCGGTACCGCCGCACCTCCGAGCCCGGTCGCCCAGACGATCGACCTGCTCGGCGACCGGCTGACCCTTGCCATCCTGCGCGAGGCCTTCGTCGATCACGTGCGCCGCTTCAGCCAGTGGATCGACCGCACCGGCGCTCCGCCCGCCATGCTGACGGCGCGACTGAACGCGCTGGTCGAGGCCGGCCTGATGGAGCGAAGGCCGCAGACCGACGGCGGCGACCGTCACGACTACATGCTCACCGAACTCGGGCTGGCGACCTGGGAGATCCTGGCCAGCGTGTGGGCGTGGCAGCGCGAATGGTCCCCGGAAGGGCTGCTGCAACCCGAGCTGGTGCACATCGATTGCGGCCATCGGGGACCACCGGCGATGGCCTGCGCGCACTGCGACGGCACCGTCGGCGCCCGGGACGCGCGGCTGGAACTGGACCGCGATTCGCTGGTCCTCGTCGCACACAGCGGGCGACGGCGGTCGACCCGCAATGCCCCGTCGGTGAGCCGGGCCGACCTGCAGTTCACCGAGGTCATGGAGGCGATCGGCGATCGCTGGAGCGCCATGGTCACGGGCTTGGCGCTGTCGGGGGTGCGCCGCTTCGGCGAGTTCCAGTCGATCCTGAGCATCTCGCCGACGACCCTCACCGAGCGGCTGGGACGGCTGTCCGAGGTGCAGATACTCACCCGCAGCGACGGCGGTGGCGGGCGCGAATACGTGCTGACCCCACGCGGCCGTGGACTGTTCCCGATCTTCGCCTTCCTGATCTCGTGGACGCAGATCGCACATCCCGACGCGCTCCCGCTCGGTCCGAGACTCCGCCACCCCGAATGTGGTTCCTGGCTGCTCCCCGCGCTGCGCTGCCGCGGATGCGACGCCCGGCTGGATCGCACCTCCGTGCACTTCGAGCCCTTCCCGTTCGGCGCTCAGCTCCCGCGCTAGCCGACAAACCCTCCCCCCTTCGAGCGGTTCGACCTCGTCGGCCGTTGACAATTCACGCTGTGTCCTGGTTCACTTCAATAACAGTAGTTATTCCGAGTGAGCGGACACACGCCCCGTCCTCCGATGACTGACTGATCTCGGCACAACTGTTGACACAGGAACGAGCGCCCATGTTCTTCGATTCCCACCTCGAACTGCTGCAGGCAGCGGCAGAGGCCAACCGCACCCGCACCGCGTGGACCGGGTACGCGCCCATCGCCCCGCCCGACGCCGCGCGAGCCGACGCCCTACTCGGCGCCTACGACGGCGCCACCCTGTCGCTGTCGTCGCCCACCCGCTCGGTGATCACCGCCGACGAGGTCTCCCCGTACACCGGGAAGTCGCTCAATGTCAGCTACAGCGCGCCGTCGGTGGACGAGGCGCTCGTGGGCGCGGCGGCCGCCGCCACCGCCCTGCGCGACGCCGGCGTCGAACGCCGGGTCGGCGTGTGCCTGGAGGCGCTGCACCGGATCCACCAGCGTGGCCAGGAGTTCGCGGCGGTCACCGCGCACACCACCGGGCAGAGCCTGGCCATGGCGTGCAGCGGAAGCGGGACCAACGCCCTCGACCGCGGCCTGGAAGCCGTGGCGACGGCCTGGTCGGCCATGACCCGGGTGCCCGGACAGGTGACCTGGCAGCAGCGATTCGGCAAGTCGGAGGTGACCCTGCGCAAGCGTTTCCGGGTCCGCCCGCTCGGCACCGCACTCGTCGTCGCCTGCGCCTCGTTCCCCGCCTGGAACGCCTATCCGGCGATTCTGGCCAACCTCGCGACGGGCAATCCGGTGCTGGTCAAGCCGCACCCCCGCTCGGTCCTGGCGACCGCGCTCGCGGTGAGCGTGCTGCGCGAGGTGCTGGTCGAGGCGCAGTTGCCCGCCGACGCCGTTCAGCTGGTCGTCGACACCGCCGACGCCCCCGTCGCCGGGCAGCTGGCTACCAGTCCCGAAGTGCGGATCGTCGACTTCACCGGCAGTCCCACGTTCGGATCGTGGCTGGAACGCAACGTCCCGAACGCCCTGGTGTTCACCGAGACCGCGGGCGTCAACACCGTCGTCCTCGATTCCGTTGCCGACCTGTCGGCGGCCATGCGCACGCTCGCCGGCGGTCTCTCGCTCTTCAGCGGCCAGATGTGCACCACGCCGCAGAACTTCTACATCCCGGACGCGGGCGTGCGCACCGACGACGGCGTGATCGCCCGGGACGACGTCATCGCCGCGCTCCTGTCGGCGATCGACGACCTGGCCGGTGCACCTCGCCGCGCCGGTGCGGTCTGCGGCGCGCTCCAGTCCGACGCGACGCTGCACTCGATCACCGCGCTCGCCGACGCGGCCGAGGCGAATGGAACCCTGCTCCGCAAGCCGGTGCCGTACGCGCATCCCGACTACCCCCAGGCCCGGGCGGTGACGCCGCTGGTCATCCGGGTCGACCCCCGTCGGGGCGAGACGCTTCCCGAGGGCGAGCAGTTCGGTCCGGTCGCGTTCCTGGTCGACTGTGCCGACACCGCGTCGGCGGTGGCGCACGCGACCGCGAGCGTCCGCAGCCACGGCGCGATCAGCTCCTACCTCTACTGCACCGACGACGCCGTCATCGACGAGGTGGCCGACGCGTACGCCGATGCCGGGGCCTCCCTGTCGGCGAATCTGGTGTCCTCGATGCCCATGCAGTTCGCGGCCGCCTACAGCGACTACCACGTCACCGGCCTCAACCCGGCGGGCAACGCGACCCTCACCGACGAGTCCTTCATCGCCGGGCGATTCCGCATCGTCCAGGATCGCCGCCAGGTCGAGGGGGAATGACCATGTCCCAGTTCACTTCCGGGGTCTACATCTACGACGCGGTCCGCACGCCGAAGGCCCGGGTCCGGCGTCAGGGCGGCACGTTCGCCGATGTCCCCGCCCACGAACTCCTCGCCCAGTTGCTGACCGCCCTGCAGGAACGCGGACTCCCCGCCGACACGGTCGACGATGTCATCGTCGGCACCAGCACGGCCGTCGGAGAACAGGGCGGCAACGTCGCCCGCGCCGGGCTGCTCTGGGCGGGCTGGCCGGACCAGGTCGGCGCCGGGGTGGTCTCGCGACTGTGCTGCTCCGGGCTGGAGGCGATCGAGTCCGCCGCGGCCAAGGTGGCTTCCGGCATCGCCGATGTCGTCCTCGCCGGTGGCGTCGAATCGATGTCGCGGGTACCGATGCTGTCCGACCGGCCTGCCTTCGTCGGCGACGAGGAGCTCGGCGATCGCACCGGCTACGTGACCATCGGGGTCTCCGCTGATCTCCTCGCGGCCCAATACGGTTTGACCCGAACCGATCTCGACGCCTACGCGGTGACCTCGCACCAGCGTGCCGTCGCGGCCCCGCTGTCGGAGTCGGTGATTGCGGTCCGCTCGGGCGGCACCACGATCCTCGAGTCGGACGAGGGACCCCGACCGCAGGTCAGCCTCGAATCCCTCGGCGAACTCGCTCCCCTCTTCGGGGAGGATCCGTCGTGGAGCAGGGTGGCGATGCGGCTGCCCGCCGTCGGTCGGCCGGAGGGCGGGCTGCACACCGCAGCCACCGCTCCGCAGATGGCCGACGGTGCGGCGATGGCGGTCTTCGGGTCCGCCGCCGCGCGCGACCGAATCGGCCGGGAGCCGATCGGCGAAGTGGTGGGCGTAGCCCAGGTCGCCGTGCGCTCGCCGCTGCTGACGGCACCGGTCGCCGCCGCGCGGCGTGCACTCGAGAAGGCGGGAATCACCGCGGACCAACTCGACGTGATCGAGGCGAACGAATCCTTCGCCGCGTCCGTCCTGGTGATGACCCGGGAACTGGGGCTCGATCCGACCGCGGTGAACCCGCTCGGCGGATCGCTCGCCACCGGCCACCCACTGGGCGCGGGCGGTGGCGCACTGCTCGTCAACGCCCTGGACCAGCTCGCCCGCATCGACGGCGAGTACGCCCTCGTGACCATCCCGGCAGCGCTCGGGCTCGGTGCCGCCGTCGTCGTGCGCCGACTCCGTTGACCCTCCACCCCGAACCTCTCGCACCGAAGGACGCCATGCACGCCAACTCGGACGGCAACGCCGCCAACCGCTTACGCCCGTGCCATCCCGATCACCGAGTCCAGGACTACCTCGAACACCAGTGGTGGTCGCCACTGACCGTGCTGGACCTCCTCGACGACCAGGTCCGTCGCCGCGGGGATGCCCCGGCGGTGACCGATCCGACGAACCTGCCCGCGCTGTGCGGGATCGAGCCGACGGCACTGACCTGGCGCGAACTCGCCGCCCGCGTCGACGACCTCGCCGCCACGCTGCACGAGTCCGGTGTCGGTCCCGGCGATGTCGTCGCGGTGCTGATGCCCAACTCCGTCGCCCTGATCGCGACCTACTTCGCGCTGTGGCGCCTCGGCGCGATCGCGGCCCCCATGCCCGCCTCGTATCGACGGCACGAACTCACGCGGATCGTCGAATCAGCCTCGGCCGTCGCGGTGGTCACCGTCAACAGTCTCGGTGACCGAACACCGTCCGAGGAAGCGCTCAGCCTGATCGGCGAACTGCCCTCGCTGCGTTCGGTGTTCACCTTCGGCCCACCGGCGTCGAACGGCGGCTTGCCGCTGGACGCGGCCCCCGCCACCGGCGAATCGGTCGATGCCGTGCGTCGCGCCTACACCGCGCTGCCCCGCTCGGTGAACGACTGCATCACCATCTGCTGGACCAGCGGTACCGAGGCCGCGCCCAAGGGCGTGCCCCGCTGCCACGGGGACTGGATCGCGGTCGGGCAGGCGGTGCAGGACGGTCTGGAGACCGACGAGGCGTCGGTCATGCTCAACCCGTTCCCGGTGGTCAACATGGCCGGGTTCGCGACATCGCTGCTGCCGTGGCTGCTCGGCGGTGGCCACCTGGTGCTGCACCACCCGCTGGACATGGCCGTGTATCTCGATCAGCTCCAGCGCTATCGCGTCACCCACACGAGCATGCCGCCCGCGATCCTCACCATGCTGCTGCAACGAGAAGACCTGCGGGCCGCGCACGACCTGTCCGCGCTGCGCCGGGTGGGGTCGGGCGGCGCTCCGCTGCCCCCCGGCGTGGTGCGCGACTGGCAGTACTCGCTGGGCGTCGAGGTGCTCAATTTCTTCGGCTCGAACGAAGGCGTGTGCCTGCTCGGCGCACCGTCGGACACACCGGACCCGATGATCCGCGCCGAGTACCTGCCGAACTACGGTGCGCCGGACAGGTCCTGGGTCACCACCGTGGCCGAGCGCACCTCGGTGCGCCTGGTGGATCTGGCGACCGGCAGGCAGGTCACCGCCGTCGGCGGGCGCGGCGAACTGCGCCTGAAGGGACCGACGATCTTCGCCGGCTATCTCGAGGGAACAGCGGCGTCGAGCCCGTTCGACGACGACGGATACCTCTGCAGCGGAGACATCTTCGAGCTGTGCGGGGACAACGGCGAGTACCTCAGGTTCGTCGACCGCAGCAAGGAGATCATCATCCGAGGCGGAATGAACATCGCTCCGGCCGAGATCGAAGGAATCCTGATCGACCATCCCGCGGTCGCCGACGTGGCGATCGTCGGCTACCACGACGACGTTCTCGGCGAGAAGTGCTGTGCGGTCGTCGTTCCCGCCACCGGAGACGGGGTCGCACTCGAGGACCTGGTGAACTTCCTGCGCGCGAAGGAGGTGGCCTCGTTCAAGTTGCCGGAGCGGATCGTCACGGTCGACGAGCTGCCCCGCAACCCGATCGGAAAGCTGCAGCGGCGCGACATCCGCAGCGCGATCGAGCAGGCAGGCTGACGTGGGATCGCCAGATGGTGCCGACGCACCGGTGGGCCGACCACGCGAGACGCCGACCGGGTCCGACCGGCCCATCGCCGATGAGCTGACGGCGATGCTCGACGGGCGGTTCCCGGGCCTGGTCGGGATGCGCATCCTCGCGGCCTCGGCATCGGCGGTCACCGGCGACCTGCGGGTGCGCGAGGAGTTGCTGGCGCCGAACGGATACCTGCACGCGGCCACCGTCGTGGCTTTGGCCGACACGGTGTGCGGTGTCGGCGCGCGGCTGGCGCTGCCCACCGAGGCGGCCGGATTCACCACACTCGAACTCAAGACCAACTATCTCGGCACCGCACGGGCGGGGACGGTCACCGTCGACGCGACGCTCGTCCATGGTGGACGGCGCACCCAGGTCTGGGACGCCACCGTCCGCGACGACGCCGGGCGGGCGATCGCGCTCTTCCGCTGCACCCAGATGGTGCTCTATCCGACGGCGCCGCAACAACATTCGCACTCTCGAAGAGAACTCTGCAATACCGAAACGGAGCAGGCATGACTTCCACCCAGCCCCGCGCGAACGGCGAGCCCATCGCCGTCGCTCGCCCGGTCGAGGCCACCGACGACAATCCGTACACCCTCGGAGTGTTCGCGCCCGTCCACGACGAACTCACCCTGGACGACCTCACGGTCATCGGTGAGATCCCCAAGGACCTCAACGGCGTGTACCTGCGCAACGGCCCGAACCGGCAGTTCGAGGCGCCGGGCCGTTATCACATGTTCGACGGCGACGGCATGATTCACGCCGCGCACTTCGAGAACGGGAAGGTGCGGTACCGCAATCGGTACGTCCGGACCAAGGCCTTCCACGACGAGTCCGAGGCGGGCCGCGCCCTGTGGACCGGACTCATGGAGAACCCCGAGGGCAATCCGTGGGGCAACGGACACGGCCTCGGGATCAAGGATTCCGCCAACACCGACGTGATCTACCATCGCGGCGAGGTCCTGGCGACCTGGTACCTGTGCGGAACGCCCTACAGCGTGGATCCGCTGTCGCTGGAAACCCTCGGCGCACAAGACTTCCTCGGCACCTTCGCGGGCGACATGATGGCCCACCCGAAGGTCGACGAGGCCACCGGCGAACTGATCTGGTTCGACTACGGCCCCGACCAGGACTTCCTGCGCTACGGCATCATCGGCGCCGACGGTCGTCAGACGCACCTCACGCAGATCGATCTGCCGGGTCCGCGCCTTCCGCACGACATCGGGATCACCGACAACTACTCGATCCTCATGGACCTGCCGCTGGTGCAGGATCACGATGCGCGCCGGGCAGGCAAGTACCGGATCTTCTACGATCAGGAACTTCCCGCCCGGTTCGCCGTCATTCCCCGGCACGGACAGGGCAGTGAGGTGCGCTGGTTCGAGGTGAAGCCCTGCTACATCTACCACGTAGTCAATGCGTGGGAAGCGGGCGAGGAGATCATCATGGACGTGTGCCGGGTGAAGAACCCTCAGCACCAGACGACGTTCGCCTCGCCGCTGTCGAACATGCTCGCGTACATGCGCCTCGATGCCCAGCTCTACCGGTACCGCTTCAACCTGCGCACCGGCGCCACCATCGAGACCGAACTCGACAACGCCAATATCGAGTTCCCCAGCGTGGATTCGCGGGTCATGGGCCGCCCGCACCGGTACTCCTACAGCATGAGCCTCGGCAATGAGCCGACCCTGCTCTTCGACGGCCTCGTGCGCTTCGATTCGCAGACCGGCGCCAAGGAAGAACACAAGTTCGGTGCCGGACGTTGGGGTTCGGAGGCGCCCTTCGCTGCGCGCGACGGATCCACCGGCGAGACCGACGGCTACCTGGTCTGCTTCGTCAACGACGAGGCCGAGGACAAGGGCGAGATCAACATCTTCGACGCCGAGGACATCGCGGCGGGACCGATCGCGCGGGTGCTGCTGCCGCGCCGGGTGCCCTCCGGCTTCCATGCCACCTGGGTCCGCGCCGATCAGCTCACCGAGGCCCGCGCGTAGCGCGACGAGGATGAATCGAAAGTCTCCTGGTGCGAGGCGGTCCGAAACCGCTTCGCCCAGGAGACTTTCGTCGTTGGCGGCTAGGCCGGCGCCGGGCGGGCGCGGCCGCCGGTCACCTGGTACCCCGGACGACGACCGTGGACACCACGGTCGTGAACGAACCGCCGATATTGACGGTGAGGGCCCGGCGGGCGTCGTCGACCTGATGGTCTCCGGCCCGGCCGGTGACCTGCCGCGCCGAGTCGAGCACCATGCGAACTCCGGTGGCGCCCACCGGGTGGCCGTGCGCCATCAGCCCGCCGCTGGGGTTCACCGGCAGCCGCCCACCGCGTTCGATCGAGCCGTCCATCACCGCCTCGCCGCCCTTGCCCGGATCGGCCAGACCGATGTGCTCGAGCGTCACCAGCCCGTTGATGGTGAAGCAGTCGTGGATCTCGGCGACATCCAGTTCGGCTACGCCCGCGATCCCCGCGCGCCGGTAGGCGTCCTCGACGGCTCCGCGCAGGTGCGGGAACAGGTAGTCCTGGTCGGCGCTCGCGGCGAGTTTGTCCGTGAGCAGCAGGGTGGCCGTGCGATGGCCGAATCCGGCGATCGTGGCCTCCTGGTCCAGGTCGGCTCCGGTCCGCTGCGCCCATGCCCGCGCGAACTTCGGTCCGGCCAGCACCACGGCGGCGGCGCCGTCGGTGATGCGCCCACAGTCGGTCTTGCGGAGCATCCCCTCCACGAGGGGGTTCACCTCGTCGTTCTCGTCGAAGGATCCCGCCGGGAAGTCCCAGTCCCTGGTCTGCGCAAGGCCGTTGCGGGATCCGTTGCCGAACGCGATCTCCGCGAATCGGCCCAGATGCGCGTGATCGAGGCCGTAGCGCCGCTGGTATTCCTGCGCGACGTCGGCGAAGAGCGCGGGCCACGGGTACTGCGCATCCAGCGCCTCGCGCCCCGCCCACGCCGCGGTCCCCAGATATCCGGCAGCCGTCTGTGCGGACACATTGCGCATCAGCTCGACGCCGACCACCAGCGCCACGTCATAGCGGCCCGATTCGATGTCCGCGCAGGCGGCGAGGATCGCGGTGCTGCCCGAGGCGCACGCCGCCTCGTGCCGGGTGCTCGGCAGCCCGTCCAGGCCCGGCACCGCCGCGACCACCATGCCGCCGAGCTGGGCCTGGCCAGCGAAGAGTTCGCCGGCGAGGTTGCTCACGTGGATCACGCCGACCTCGCGGTCGTCCACACGCGCGTCGGCCAGGGCGGCGGGAACGGTCTCGGCGAACATGTCGACCAGGCCGAGCCCTTCCTTCGACCAGTTCCTGGCGAAGTCGGTCTGGGCGCCTCCGAGCACGTACACGGGGTTCGTCATCTTTCCTCCTTGTTGTCGCATCTCAGGCTAGCTACGACCCGTTATTACTACAAGATAAAGAGTTACCAAGACTCACCCTTTTCATCGGCGAATCGCCAGTAGAAAGGCGAAACATCGCCGATAATGCCAGCAAACCCCTCCCGGATTGAGCCGTGCACGTTTTCGATTACTTCTGAGTGAAGAGCCACTCGCGCAGACGCCCGGACACAGCGCCGTGGCGCCCGGCCGGACCCTGTTTGCGATCATTGACGCCATGTCCTCAGTCCCGACCCACCCGGCATCGTCCGCGCTGGGGCACGCCCTGCTCATCGCGGGCGACAGATGGAATCTGCAGATCACGCGGGCCGTCTTCGGCGGCGCCGAACGTTTCGCGCAACTGCGTGAGGAGTTGGGGATCTCCGACGCCGTTCTGTCGCATCGCCTGGGCCGGCTGATCGAGGACGGGATCCTCGACGCGCATCCGTACTCGACCGCGCCGCCGCGCAACGAGTACCGCCTCACCGATCTCGGCGACGATCTGTGGCTGGCCTTCGTCGCACTATGGAGTTGGGACCGCCACTGGGCGCCGTGGGCACCCGACCGGCCGACCACCCAGCTGCGGCACCGCACATGTGGGCACCTCATCACCCCGGTGTTCGGCTGCGGCGGGTGTCAGGCGATCGGGGTGACCGCCCGCGACGTGCGGACCGAGGTCGACGCGCCGCTACTCGTCGACGTCGCCGACCGCCGGTCCCGGCGCACCGCGAAGGCGGACGCGCCGGGGATGGACTCCAGCAGCGTGCTCGCCGATCGCTGGTCGACCTTCCTGCTCGCCGCCGCCCTCGAGGGCAACCGCCGGTTCGGCGATTTCCAGGACCGGCTCGGGTCGATCTCGCCGGTCACCCTGACCGACCGCCTCGCGTACTTCGTCGACAACGGCATGCTGGTCCGCACGCCGATCGTGGACGGCGCGCGACGGCAGGAGTACCGCACCACCCCCAAGAGCCTCGACTTCTTTCCCGTGTTCGCCGCGCTCAACGCGTGGGCGGCGCGACGTTTGACCGAGGACGGACGGTCCGGTCTGACGATCGTGCACAGCGCGGGCGAGCACCTGCTCGAACCCCAGTACACCTGCAACGCCTGCAACGGCGTATTGCGCAGGGCCGACACCGAATTCAGCCGACCGGGGGCAGCATCCTGACGAGCCGCCCGGTCCCGTCGCACCACCAGACGAGCCCGGACACGCATGGCATACCGGAAAACACCGAACGATCCGGGAAATCAGGTGACGTTGTGTCAGATCGAGACCGGACTACCGCGTTGGAAGCTGGGGCGGCACGAGGACGCGGCCCGATTGTGGCGGGTTGCCGAGCAACGCGATATCACGCGCCCACAGATATTGTCCCGAACGCGGCAGTCAGTAGTCGAAGGCGTGTTCTGGCTGGCAGACGTACATCGGGGATGGCAGGTAGCGCACGATGGCGTCCAGGAGTGGGGTGATGTCGTCGCTGGCGAGGGGCGTGCCGCACAGCATGGGCACGACGTCACCGTTGCGGGTGCGTCGGCGGATGCGGTTGTGCAGGTCTCGTAGGGTGAGGGAGTCCGCGGGATCATGTTCGGTCAGGGTCTCGACGAGTGTGCGGCACCACCGCTCGGCGGCTTTCCCATGGATTCCGAAGGATTCGGTTGCCGTGGGGCCGAGGGCCACCATCGGAGCCAGGTCGAGGACATCGTCGAAGTCGGCGCCGGTACCGACGGGGATCTGCAGTGCCAACGGCGCTGCCCCACGAATGTCGGCGATCGCGCGGACGCAGCGGTCGAAGTCGGCGGTGGGTTGATCGAGCCCGCTCACCAGGCACAGGCGGGCCACCTGATGGTCGTCGGCGACTCGCCACATGGTTTCGAGCCGGGGGGTGCTGTGCGCGGCGGCGTTCACGACCGCGACTACTCCGTCGGCTACGCGGATGGAGCGTTCCAGGTCGGCGATGAGGGCGTCGCTGGATAGCTCGGCTACGCGAATCGTGTGCTCGATATTCATAACCCGACACCGCCGGTACTCCCCGGCGGTGCCAGGGCGTATAGCTCAGCGGTAGAGCACTGGTTTTACACACCAGCGGTCGGGGGTTCGATCCCCTCTGCGCCCACTCACAGACAGCAGGTCAATTCGATCCGAGCTGCACATCCGGTGGCCGGGTCACTCCTCACGCAGGTCGCTACGGACGGCGGCTTGGAACTTACGATTTACCGGCAGCAGCGAGTCATAGAAGCGTCCGTTCGTCCAAGGTTCCGAACTCCAGAACATCACGTTGAGCTGATCTGCAAGTTCGGTGGTCGCGACCTGTAACTCGTCGCCCGCTACGTAGGCGAGCTTGTTGTGAGCGACCCACATCCGGCGAATCAGGGTTCGGTCGCGCTCCCCACCCGAAGCAAGATGCTCTTCGAGCTCTTGGTAGATCTCGTTGAAGGCATGGGCGGCTTCACGACGCTCTTTGCGTAGCTCAGCCTGCCGAGCCCGAACATCCTTCCGCTCAGCGGCCTTGGCCGTTGCTCGAGATGTGAAAATCGTACTCACCACGCCGAGCAGCGTGCCGAGCAGCGCTGCAATTGCTGGGTCTATCGCCACCGCGTCAGTTTCCCAGATCCCAAGTGCGCGTGTGGCATTGTTGCCCGGTGCGACGACCGGGCACTATGCCGGCGGCCTCGTTCCTGCCCGCGCTCGGATTCGACGCGCGCTTGGATCCCGCCCACCGTCCGATCCTCTGTGATGTGTTCGGGCCAGACGATCGCGCCGACCAGGACGGCCGCCGGGATGACAACCGCGAGAACGAACCCGAGCGTGATCATGAGTCCGCCCTCGCGCCGATCGCGAAAAGCGGGAGCGGCTGGTGATTGCGCGATTCGGCGGCCGCGAGCCAATCGGCGACGTCGGCCGAGGAGCCGAGGCAGACCACCCGGAAGGGACTCGCGAGGGCCCAGCCTTCCGGCGCTGACTTCACGGTCATCGAACGGAGCGCCGCGCGTTCGCGCAGGGCGTCCAACGTCTCATCTATCGCCTTGCTCATGGCGAGCCTTCCAGGGCCGAAGTTGGTAGGCATCCGGTAGCGAGGCACAACACAGAGGGAGTGGCCATCCGGATCTGTCACTCGCTACCGGAGCCGTGTTCAACGTACGAACCGCGAGGTCAGCAAGACTACGACTTTGCTTCAGTTTGCTCGAATCTACGCAAATACTGGTCAGCACACTGGGTTTCACGCGACCATGAACGTGTGTGACGAAAACTCACGCACACCGCTGGAAGGGAGGGTCCAAAGTGAAGCTTCATTTTCTGGGATCAGGTGGATCGAACACGAACGGGTGCCCATCGCTCTACGAGACAGACCAGGACACATTCCTGGTGCAGGGCTGGACGACCGACACCGCCGACAAGGTCGAAATCCCCCACTTGCTCACCGGTTTCGCAAAGCCACGCACCTACTTGGGCGCAACGCTCACCGACACCGGCCGAGGGACGTTCACTCTCACCGGCCGCCCGGTCACTGAGGCGGACACGCTCGCACAGATCCACCTGGCTGCCGACGAAACAGCCATCGAGGTACCGCTAGGAAAGCGAGAGTTCTACGGTCATGCAGCAACTCAGTGACGACGGGTTCGGTAAGCTGTTCCGCCGAACCAAGCGCGACGCGTTCCACCTCGAGGTCCAAGACGCCTACGCCGTGGACCTCGAAAGCGGGCCATACACGCGATGGTTGGCCGGTGAACCCGACGACTACGGATGGATGACGCCGTGGCTCGACCAGGTGGCCGACCTGACCGCGTCCGGTGCGACTGTGCGCCGGGTTCGGGTGGTCAGCCGTCCGCACACCGACTACACGCGGTGGTGTCTGCATGTCGCGCGGGAGAACATCCGCGCGGGGGAACAGATCCAGTACATCGACCGCGCCGACATCGACCCTGAGCTACTGACCGCCGACGATTGGTGGCTCTTCGATGACGAGGTCGCCTCGTTCAACGTCTTCGAGCCGTCCGGCCGTTTCGCGGGCGGTGCGGTGACCACGGACCGCAGGATTCTCGCGATGCTGCGGGAAGTTCGAGACACGGTCTGGCTGAAGTCGGTTCCTCGCGATGAGTATGCCGCCGGAGAACCCCAGCGGTGACAGGCGCCGTCCACGCGGCACGCGAGGCCCTGGGGCTCCAACTCCGGGGCTTTCGCCACGACGCCCGACTCACCGGTCGCGCCCTCGCGGGTCTCGCGGGCTGGCACGAATCCAAGGTCAGCAAGATCGAATATGGAAAACAGACGCCGTCCGAGGACGACGTTCGGACATGGTGCGAGTACACCCGCAGCACCGAGAATCTGCCCGACCTCATCGCAGCTCTGCGCAACATCGAGGCGGCCTACTTGGAGTACCGGCGCGTCCTGGCCACCGGCACGAAGCGTCGGCAGAAACAGGCCGTCAAGCTCGAAGCCGACACCGAGGTCACACGCTGGTACGAGCCGCAGGTAGTGCCCGGTCTCCTGCAGACGGCCGACTACGCGCGTTGGATACTTGCCCGCGTCACCGATTTCTACGAAACCCCGAACGACCTCGAGCAGGGCGTAGCCGCCCGCATCGAGCGGCAACGGGTGCTCTACCACGGCCGTCATCGGTTCTGGTTCGTCATCGCTGAGCAGGTGCTCCACACGACCGCCGGGGACGATCAGGTCATGTTGGGCCAACTCGACCGCCTCCAGACCGTCATGGAGCTTGCGCGGGTGTCGTTGGCGATCGTCCCCGCCGCAGCGGTCTACCGAGCACCGACGATCAACGGGTTCGTCATGTTCGATGACCGCTTGGTCCAGGTCGAAACAATCTCCGCAGAGCTGAACGTCACCCAGCCACGAGAGATCCGGCTCTACGCACGAGCGTTCGATGTCCTCGCCCGTCAGGCGGTCACCGGAGAGCGCGCACGGACGTTGATCCGCCGAGCGAGGGAAAAACGGCTGAGCGCCCTGTGACCCCCGAGACGGCAACAGCGCCGGAATCAATCAGGATTCCGGGGCTGTTCTGTGTCGGCACGCCTACATACGACTGTCCCGCCCCGCCGTGGACCGGGTGTCGACTCGGCGGTTGCCCTATTTCGCTGGCTAGGGTGAGCGCAGCTGCTTCTTCGGTGTGAGAGGACAACCCCATGACTGGGACTGTGCTTCCGAGCTGGAACGACAGAGATGCCAAGACACCATCTACGGAACGTCCGCCGACCGATGAGCGACCTGACCGCTGTTGACATCGCCGTGCCGAGCATGACCGCCTGATCGGCCGGACCGGCCTAAACTGATCTTGTGGGCTTCTCGGTGCCGGCACCGATGCTGGCCAAGGCCGGACGGCCACCACAGCCGCCAGGTGGCTGGTGCGCGGAATGAAATGGGACGGCGTCCGCGCGATCGCCCACTGCACCCCGACCGGGATCAGCCTGTGGAGCCGCAACTTACGCGAGATCACCGGCTCCTACCCCGAGATCGTCACCGCGCTGACCGAGATCACCGACGGACGCACCATGCTGCTCGACGGCGAACTCGTCGCCCCCGACCACCACGGCGCCCCCTCCTTCTCCCGGCTACAGCGACGCATGCACGTCCGACGCCCCTCAGCCCTACTGATCGACCAGGTACGAGTCGACTACCTCGTGTTCGACCTACTCGGCGTCGACGACCAGAGCCTGCTCGACGACCCCTACCGCACACGCCGCGCCGAACTGGCCGACCTCACCCTCGACGACGGTGAGCACGTACGGGTTCCACCGATGTGGTCCTTGGCCGAGACCGACGCCGAGGAACTGCTCCGAATCGCCGCCGACTCCGGGCTGGAGGGAATCGTCTGCAAACACGGCGACTCGATTTACGAACCCGGCCGCCGCTCCTCAGCCTGGACGAAAGTGGTCTTGCGACTCACAACCGAGGCCGTGATCGTCGGCGCGGTCCCCGGCAACGGCGCCAACGCCACCACCTTCGGCGGCCTGGTCCTGGCCGGACACACCCCCGACGGACACCTCCGCTGCATCGGCGGCGTCGGCACCGGCTTCACCGCGGCATCACGACGCAGCATCCGCACCGCACTGGACAAAGTCCGTCGCGAAACCAGCCCCCTCGACAACCCACCACCGCCGCCCATCTCACACGCCGCGTGGTGGGTCGAGCCAGTCTTCGTCGCCGACATCGAGTACCGCGAGATCAGCGGCGACGGCCTACTGCGACACCCCAGCTTCCGGGGAATCCGAACCGACAAGACTCCGCAGGAGATCACCCTTCCCAACACGGACGGATAGCGATAAGCCCCAAAGGCTCGCCCGGGGTGGGACTTCGACACAGGCCCTAGGGTGCCGCGCAGGCGGCAGCGTCCAAGGCCCGGGAGCCTTCGTCGTAGCGGTCGTCTATCAGGTCTTGGTTGAGGGCGATGGTTATGGCGCGGCCGGTGGTAGGCACTACGCCGTCGTAGGTCACTGTGCCCGAGAGACCGCCGGTGTGGCCCCAGAGTTCGTTGCCGCACGACATCGTGATCCGCGCCAGGCCGAGGCCGTATGCCCAGGTGCTGTCCACTCCGGTCGGTCGGACGTTCTTCATTTCCGCCAATTGCTCGGGTGGGAGCAGCTTTCCGTCCAGCAGGGCGATGAAGAAGTGGTTCAGGTCCGCGCCGGAGGCGACCATGGCGCCTGCCGCGCCTGCCCACGAGACGTTCTGGCTGGTGTAGTCGACTCGCACACCACTGATGTCGGTGTAGCCCTTGGGATGTGGGCCGCGGATGTCGACTTCATCGGGACTCGGGTAGTAGGTGTCGCGCAAGCCGAGCGGCTCGATGATGCGGTGGGTGATCTCGGTGCCTATCGGATTTCCGGTGATCTCCTCGATCACCATCCCGGCGACGGCGTAGTTCGTGTTGGAGTACGCCCATTGCGCATCGGGCTCGAAATCGGCGGGCGTGGTGAGCACGTTGCGGACCGCCGCGGCGATATCCGTTGTCCCCCATCGGACTTCCTCGGTGAGGCCGGCGATCTGGCCCGGCTCGGGTGGCGTCCCGAACTCGGCCGCGTATTCGGGGAGTCCACTGGTGTGCTGCAAGAGGTTTCGGATGGTGATCCGATTGCCGTCGATGCCCGGCCCGTGCACCACGCCCGGAAGATACCGTTCCACCGGCGCGTCCAACTCGACCTTGCCCTCGGCCACCAATTGCAGCATCACGGTGGCGACGAATGGCTTGGTGTTGCTGGCTATCCGGAGCCGAGCACGGTCGGGGAACGGCCTGCCGGTACTCAAGTCCGCTACCCCTGCGGTGACCGTCCAGGTGTGGCCGTGATCGCTGATCACCGCCTGCGCTCCCGGATAGCCCTGGTGCACCGCACTGTTCAGCGCGTCGGTGATCTGCGCCCGGCCCGCTTCCATGGCGTCGGGCGCATCGTCCACGCCGCACGATGTGGCCACCAAGACCGTCATCCCCAGCATCGCAAGTCTCATTCGCATCCCCTGAAACTAGGGCGAACGACCTGTCATGAGGAGCCTGCCGCCACCCCGATACCCGGTGGTGCTGGCACCACTACCGACCAGCCACCACTGGCTACCTGCCAGCTGGGCGATCGGGCGGAACTCGTCGCGGCACGCACTGGAACTCAGTCGGGGAATCGACTATTACGAACAACAACTCACGCAACAAATATCGCTGGTGTTCCACTGACAATAGGCCGAATAGGGACAGGTGTTGCTGTGAACCGTCACTGAATTGCTCGGCGATGGCAACGAAATCGAGGAGCTATGGAGGAGCATTTCCACGAGGCCGATCACCCTTTCTCAGTGTGTCCTCGGTGGTACCGTCGCGACTTACGCACCCACAGGTGGAGCGGACTTCCAGCTCGGCCGCCGGGCCGGTGCGGACAGTTGCCATAGCCGTCCCAAAAGTAAAACGGTTCCGTTACACTTCCATTCTCGATGATGCCAGTTTCGGATAATCACTACGCGCCGTAGACATTTCGTTTGCGCGGTGGTTACGTCGCAGCAGGCTTCGGCCTTTCGACCGGGCTTCGTCGGATCGCCACCTGAATGGGAGAACGCAACGATGCGTACAGTTCGAATTGCACTAGCGTCGGCTCTGACCGGCGTCGCGATGCTGGGGACAATGGTGAGTACTACCGGATCCGCCTCGGCAGCTCCGGTAGCGCAGATCAATTGGGATACCCGCGTCGACGGGGCGACTGTGGTTGCAGAAGTCAGTTCCGGGAGTTTTCGGCACGCTGGAAACGCTGTCGAACTCACCGACTCGGCCGGGACAGTAGTCCTACGGGTGCCGCTGACGTTCGAGCTTGCCGGTCGGTCGATCCCGTTTGCCGCCGACATCAGCGACAGCACACTGCGTTTGACGGCCGATCAGGCACAATCAGCCGCGCTCGGCCTTGCGCCCGTGTCGCCGGTACCCGCCGAAAAGCCGGTGGCCGCAGGCGTGACCGCAATCGACGGCCCGTCGACCGAGGGCCGCCAGCGCGACATTCCCGGCGCCATCGAGTTGGGGCGAGTCATCGGTGCCGCAGTGGGCGGTGCGATCGGCTTCGCCGCCGGCTGCGTGCTCGGCGGGCTCGGAACCGGTGCCGCAGTGGGTGCCACGACCGCTGGGATCTTGGCCATTGCCGGTGCGATTGTCGGCTGCGCCACGGCGGGAGTCAGCTTCGTACAGGTCGGATCCGTAGCAGGCAGCGCACTCGGCGGTGGGGTCGGCGCCGTAGTCGGTACCCTATTGCCCGCGTGATCTCCCAGCAGATTCGGCCGACCCGCAACGTCGTGCATGTCCCATGCGTCCGAAGGCTCTGAAATACACCGGTGCCCCAGGATTAGGGGGCGATCGGAATCAGCAGATCGCCCCTACGCTTCCGATATGACTCTCACCACCCGGGCGTTGCGCACCGGCATCGCAGCCCTCGCCATTACCGCCGGACTGGTCGCCGCCGCCGGTCCCGCCGTCGCGGAATCCCCCTCGGGCAGCAGCTCGTTGGGCACCGGCTCCTCCAGCCTGTTGCAGTCCGTGTTCACCGCGATCGGATGCGCTGTCGGCGCCAACTCCTGCGGGTCCATCATCATCCCCACGTAATCGGCCCATACAGAAGCTCCTTACCGCCCGCTGTCCGGCGGGCGGAGGACTTCGACCAGCGCAGACCTAGTGCTCGCAATCGGTGTGAATCGGCGGACAGTAGATGGTCGTGGAACAGGCGAGACAGGTGTGCGTTCGGTGATGTCCGCCGATCCGGAGGCAGGGCATCACACTGACGAGCGACCGCCCTGCCCCGAGTCGGTGCCCGTTCGGGCAGAAGCGCGGCGCTGGTTCCGTCCAGCGTCCATTGCGCAGATAGAGCCGAGTCGAGTCGCACATACGTTCGATTATGCACCTCATGGGGTGGGTGCCGCGACTGGGCACGGCTCCTACGCCTGACCACCTGATCACGACTTCGTCAACAGCCGCATGGTCGATCGCGGTGGTTCAGGCAAGCCGATCGTGGTCGGTCAGGATGTCGTGGACCAGGTTCTGCGTGCGACCGACCAAGTCGCCGTCGGCAGACTGATCGGTCAGAGTCAGCATCGCTTTCCATAGCGCCCAGCCCCGTGCGCGCGCCCAGGTGCCTCTGTCGTGGTCGGCCGTTCGACGGAAGGCTTCGCGACTGTCGCCGGACAGCAGTGTCCATGCCAAGACCAGGTCGCAGGCAGGGTCGCCGACACCGCAAGTGCCGAAATCGATGACGGCGGTCAGTTTTTCACCATCGACGAGGAGGTTGGTCGGGGCAAGGTCGCCGTGGAACCACACCGGACTTCGATCCCATTCGCTGGCGAGGGCATTTTCCCAAACGGCAGTGGCCGCGGCGGTATCAATGCGATCGACGAGTGCGTTCAGGC
Source organism: Nocardia salmonicida (assembly GCF_036142455.1). NCBI lineage: Bacteria > Bacillati > Actinomycetota > Actinomycetes > Mycobacteriales > Nocardiaceae > Nocardia > Nocardia salmonicida. The sequence goes on along the minus strand of NZ_CP108014.1, from coordinate 555,996 downwards.
AGTGCCGGACCTGCTGGTCGTAGTAGCTCGGTGGCGTGCCGCGGTAGAAGCTGTGCGCCCCGGCTGCCGGTGCCGCGGTGGTGTCGCATCGTTGCAGCGCGCGCAGGAATTCGGCCAGCGAAATCGCTAGCTCGGTCATGTCGTGTACGGCGGCGCGTTCGACGGTCTCGCCATGGATCCAGCGACGCACCGACCATGGGTACGGGTAGCCGAGGTCAGGGACGCCATCGCCGAGGACGACCGGCACCGGTATCGGCAGGGCGGGGGCCAGTCGCGGCAGCCAGCGGCGCTCCTTCGCGATCGCGGGTGCGTAGCCGGCGGCGGTGGGCAGTCGGACCGACATTTCTTCGCCGAGTCGATAGGTGCGGTTGTCCCATCCGTCGTGCTCCACCGGGGTGACAGGAAGACCCCGCCAGTGCGGAAATTGTGCCGCGATCAGGCTTTCTACCAGGAGTGCGTCAATTCCGGCGCGACCATCCGCTGCGTCTGGCATCACGTCATCGTCGGTGCCACCAGCTCGTTCCAGCAACCGATTTATGGCGTGGAGCACGTCCCGAACGCGGCAGTCAGTAGTCGAGGGCGTGTTCCGGCTGGCAGACGTACAGGGGGGATGGCAGGTAGCGGACGATGGCGTCCAGGAGTGGGGCGATGTCGTCGCTCGCGAGGGGCGTGCCGCACAGGATGGGCACGACGTCACCGTTGCGAGTGCGGCGGCGGATGCGGTTGTGCAGGTCTCGGAGGGCGAGGGAATCCGTGTGGTCTCGGTCGGTCAGGGTCTCGACGAGTTCGCGATACCACCGCTCGACGGGTTCCCCATGACTTCCTCCGGATCCGGACAACGCCATCGGGACCAGGTCGATGACGTCGTCGAAGTCGGCACCGGCGCCGACGGGGACCTGCAATACCAACGGCGCTGCCCCACGAGTCTCGGCGATCGTGCGGACACAGCGGTCGAAGTCGGCGCCCGGGTGACCGAGCCCGGTGACCAGGCACAGGCGGGCGACCTGGTGATCGTCGGCGACTCGCAGCATGGTTTCGAGCCGCGGGGTGCTGTGCGCGGCGGCGTTCACGACCGCGATCACCCCGTCGGCTACGCGGATGGCGCGTTCCAGGTCGGCGATGAGTGCATCGCTCGATAGCGCGGCGACGCGAATCGTGTGCTCGATGTGATCCGTCGACCAGTGGACCGCGTTCTCCGTGTCGCCGAAACATCGGCGCAGACGTTGGACCACCCGTGCCGTCCCGTCGGCATCGCCGATGATCGTGACGTTGCGAATCGACTGCGGGTCAATAGCTTTGGTGCCCATCGCGCGGTACTCCAGATCGATGTCATCGCATCCTCGATCCGCTCACCGTACCCGCGCCCGAGCAGCGCTGGAACGGAATTCCGCCCCAAAGTAGAACGTGTTCCTATACCGTCGGCCACGTGCAGAAAGAACAACGCCCCGCCGTGGCTGACTGGTTCACTGCGGACGACGGCCAGGTACGCCTCGTGGGAACTCGCTGCAATGACTGCGGCACGCCGTACTTCCCGAAGAACACCCTCGCCTGCCGCAATCCGCAATGCGCCGGTACCCATGACGGCTCCGAGCTCGTCGAGTACCTGTTCTCCACGCGTGGCCGGATCTGGTCCTACGCGGACGCTCGATACAAGCCGCCCGCGCCCTACGTCTCGGCCGATCCCTTCGTGCCCTACGTCGTCGCGGCGGTGGAGCTCGAGGTCGAGCAGATGGTGATTCTCGGGCAGGTCGTACGCGGTCTCACGGTGGACGACCTGGCCGTCGGCATGCCGGTCGAACTGACCGTCGGCACGCTGTACGAGGACGAGGACGCAGAGCACACGGTGTGGATGTGGAGGCCGGTCAATGACTGATACGAATCGCGACATCGCCGTCCTCGGTGCGGGCATGCACCCGTGGGGTAAGTGGGGGCGCAATTTCGTCGAATACGGCCTGGTGGCGGCACGCGCGGCGCTGGCCGACGCCGGGTTGAACCACCGCGACGTCGGCTACATCGCCGGCGCGGACACCATCCGCAACGGCTACCCAGGATTCGTCTCGGGCGCGACGTTCGCGCAGGCGCTGGGTTGGTCGGGTGCGCAGATCTCCAGTAGCTACGCCGCCTGCGCCTCCGGCGCACAGGCCATCGCCAACGCGCGCGCCCAGATCCTGGCCGGGCTGTGCGAGGTGGCGCTGGTGGTCGGCGCGGATACCACCCCGAAGGGCTTCTTCCAGCCGGTCGGTGGCGAGCGCCGCGACGACCCCGACTGGTTGCGCTTCCATCTGCTCGGCGCCACCAACCCCATCTATTTCGCGCTCTACGCCCGCCGCCGCATGGCATTGCACGGCGCCACCCTCGACGACTTCGCCGCGGTCAAGGTGAAGAACTCCCGGCACGGCCTGAACAACCCGAATGCGCGCTACCGCAAGGAAGTCTCGGTCGAGGAGATCTCCGCCTCGGCGATCGTGTCGGACCCGTTGCGGCTACTCGACATCTGCGCGACCAGCGACGGCGGAGCCGCCTTGGTGCTGACGTCGATGGACTACGCCCGCCGCCACGGCATCGCGGATCCGGTGCGCATCTCAGCGCTGTCGACGGTCACGCCGACGTTCCCGAAAACCGTGCTCGACCTGCCGGATTTCTCGACGGATTCCGCCGTGGCCGTCGAGCCCCCGTCACGCACCTTCCGGTCGGCCATCGCGCACGCCGCCTACGAAGAGGCCGGAATCGGTCCCGACGACCTGTCCTTCGCCGAAGTCTACGATCTCTCCACCGCTCTGGAACTGGACTGGTACGAGGACATCGGGCTCTGCGAGACCGGCGAAGCGGAAGCTCTGCTGCGCAGTGGCGCAACGACATTGGGCGGACGAGTACCGGTGAACCCCAGCGGCGGCCTTGCCTGCTTCGGTGAGGCCATCCCCGCCCAGGCCATCTCCCAGGTCTGCGAACTCACCTGGCAGTTGCGCGGCCAGGCCGATGGCCGCCAGGTCGACAATGCCCGCGCGGGCATCGCGGTGAACCAAGGTCTCTTCGGTCATGGATCGGCGATCATCGCCACTCGCTGACCCTGGAGATCTACCGAAACCCCGGGCTCTGTCCGGGGTTTCGGCATCACCGCGCACCAAGATGCCTTCAGCCCGCGATTTCGGCTGGTTCGCGCTCGGCAGTCAGGTCGGCTACCCGGTTTCGAGCAAGTTCGAGGGACCGCAGTAGGCGCTCACCGCCGAATTCATCGTTGCCCGTGTAGACGAACTCGACCTCATCGATGCCGATGAAACCCAGTGCCGTGCGCAGATACGGCTCTACGTGATTCATGCTCGCCAGCGGACCGCCCACCTCGTAGTCGGCGTCGCCGGTGCCGACGATGACGAAGGCGCGCTTGCCCGAGGTGAGTGGTGTGTACGGTGCCGCGGCATCGGGGTCGAAGGAGAAGGTGCGACCGACCCGGACGATCTGGTCGATATAGGCCTTCAGCATCGCCGGTACCCCGAAGTTGTACATGGGGACTCCGAGCACCAGCACGTCGGAGGCGAACAGCTCGTCCACCAACCGGTCGCTGTAGGCCAGCACCTCGTGCATCTGCGGGGTGCGCTGTGCCGGTGTGGTGAAGGCGGCGGCGATCCACTCCTCGGTGAGGTGCGGCGGCGGTTCGTGGCCGAGGTCGCGGCGGATCACCGTGTCACCGGGTCGGCCCTCGCTCCAGCGCGCGACGAACTCCCCGGTCAGCGTGCGGGTGTGGGAGCGCGAACGGCGCGGGCTCGCGTCGAGCTGAAGTAGCTGGGCCATCTGTGATGCTCCTGTCGGGACTGGGTCGGCTTACGGGATCGAGCCTGCCCGAGGGGGAATATCCGCGTAAGAACGCACATTTCTGTTACCCAGTACCCTTTTCCATACCTTTGCCGGTGAGACGAGGACGTGGCGTGACGAAACGTAAGCAGGATCTCGATTTCGACTGCCCCGTCGAGGTCACCCTCGATGTGATCGGCGGCAAATGGAAGGGCATGATCGTCTTCCATCTGAGTGAGGGAACGGCGCGGTTCAACGAGATGCGCCGTGCCATGCCGCACGTGACCCAGCGAATGCTGACCGCGCAGCTGCGCGAACTCGAGCGCGACGGCGTCCTCACCCGCACCGTGTATCCGGAGGTCCCGCCCCGCGTCGAGTACGAGCTGACCCACTTCGGCCGCGGTCTCGTCCCGATCATCGGGCTGATGGAGACCTGGGGCGAGCAGTACCGCAAGCAGCTCCCGCAGGCCGGGTAGCCAACCGGCACGCGCACCCCGACCGCTGGATCCGAACCCGCACCTGTGCGCGCGGGGTATCGGTGCCGCGCGGAATTCGAGATACTGTTCGATACCCCGCAGACCGGGCGCTTCGACACATCGGAGGAACTGCCGTGGCCACAGCGATGACCGATCCGTCCACCATCATCGTCGCGCAGGGCACCGAAGGCGGTGGCGCGGCCCTCGATCAAGTCGCGCTGATGACCGGCGCGTCCGCGGTGGTCGGTGCGGTTCTGCTGTGGGTGGCCTACCTGCATCGGACGCGGCGCATCACCTGGCTGCGGCGGCTGGCCGACTTCAGCGGTCGCATCATGAACCGTCCCGGCTGGGTGGCGCTGCCGATCGCGATGTTCCTCGCGACCATCCTGACCGCGTTTCTCGGCTTCATCTGGGATGTGAGCCTGCACGTGGGCAAGGGCCGCGACGCCGGACCGCTGGCCAATCCGGCGCACTACTTCATCCTGGTCGGCCTGTTCTTCCTCTTCATGGCAGGCATGCTTGCCGTGATCCTGCCGCTCGACGAGAAGCCGGGCAGAGCCGCGGTGAAGATCACCCGCGACTGGTACGCCCCCGTCGGCGGCATCTTGATCGCCGGTGCCGGTTTGTACGCGCTGATCGGCTTCCCGCTCGACGACATCTGGCACCGACTGTTCGGCCAGGACGTCACGCTCTGGGGACCCACCCACCTCATGCTCATCGGCGGCGCGGGTCTGTCGCTGATCGGTGTACTCCTGCTCGAACTCGAGGGCCGATACAACCGGCCCGATCCCGAGCGGATCGACGGGCGGTTCCTCTGGGCGATTCAGGGCTTCGCCTTCGGCGGCCTGGTGATCGGACTGTCGGTGTTCCAGGTCGAGTTCGACTTCGGCGTCGAACAGTTCCGGCTGGTGCTGCAACCGATGTTGATCGTCTTCGCCGCCACGATCGCCCTGATCTCGGCGCGGTTGACGCTGGGCCCGCTCAGCACGCTGCTGCTCGTGGCCTTCGCCTTCTGTGTGCGCTACATCGTCGCGGTCCTCGTCGGCACCGGATTCGAGGCGCCGCGCAACGTCTTTCCGCTCTACCTCGGTGCCGCGATCGTGGTCGAACTGCTCGCCGTCGTGCCGCTGATCCGCCGACCGCTCTGGTGGGGCGCGCTCACCGGGCTCGGTGTGGCGACGGTGGGCATCTGGCTCGAATCCCTGTGGATCGGGCGGATGTTCGTCAATCCCTGGGTCGGCGGGATGTGGCTGGAACTGCTCGCGATGGCGGTGCCGGTGGGTGTGGCAGGCGGTGTGATCGGCGCGATGCTCGGCACCGTCTTGCGCGGCGAGGCACTGCCCAGGCCAGCGATACGGCGCGGGATCGTGGTCGCCGCCGTGGTGATCGCGGCCGCGGCGACCGCGAACGGGCTGATCATCCGGGTACCGGAGGACGCGTCGGCGACCGTCGCGCTCACCGACGCCGATCCCGAACAGGGCGGGCGCATGGTCACCGCCGACATCCGGCTCTCCCCCGGAGATCTCATCGGCCCCGATCCGGAATGGGTGGAAATCCTGGCCTGGCAAGGCGGTATCGGTGACGACAGTCCCGGCCACGGCCTCGTCGTGGACAAGCTGCGTCGCCTCGGCGACGACCACTTCGTGTCCACCCAGCCCGTGCCCGTGCACGGCACCTGGAAAACGGTGCTGCGCTTGCAGGACGGGCGCATGCAATCCGCGCTTCCGATCTTCATGCCGCTCGATCCCGGGATCGGCGCCGCGGAGGTGCCCGCGCCCGCGAGCTTCACGCGGCCGTTCGTCGAGGAGATCTCGGTACTGCAGCGCGAGCGGTCCTTCGACCATCCGTCCTGGCTGATCGGCCTCGCGGGCCTGGTGGTGCTGGCGTGCTCCCTGGCCTTGATCGCCGCGATGGCGTGGGGCGCGGCCCGGGTCAACGACCGCTATCTGGCGGCGGGCAGCACACCGGACCAGAAGGCAACGGTCGAACCTTGATCCGCCAGGAGAACGTCGACCTGCTCGCAGACCATTCCATCCTGCTGGCGATTCCGGCCTTCCTGCCCGCTGTCGCGCTGGTCGGTGTGGTGCTGTTCATCGCGCTCCGCGACCGGCGCGCGGAGAAACGCGAGAAGGAAGGCACAGAATCCGCGCCGACCGACCGCACCGAGGAGATTCCGTGACCCTTCATCGGCTCCGGTTCGGCCTGCTCACGGTCGCCGCGGGGGCACTGATGGCGGGCTGCTCGTCGAGCGAACCGACCACCGAACCCGTGACAACAGGCCCCACCATCGACATCCGGATCGCGAACGGCGCGGTGTCCCCGACCAATACACGCACCGAAGCCCAGGTCGGGCAACGCATCGTGTTGCGGGTCGACAGTGACGCCACCGATGAACTGCACATCCACTCCGCCCCCGCGCACACCTTTCCCGTCGCTGCGGCTTCTGACCAGGAGTTCGACTTCACGGTGACCGTGCCGGGCCAGGTGGAGATCGAACTGCACCAGCTCGGACGGACGGTGACGACGCTGCTGGTCCGGCAGTGACTCCCCTCGCCCACGGCCTCAACGGCGCCACGGACCTGCCGATTCCGCTCACCTACGCGTTGATCGGCGCGGCGTGGGCGCTGACCTTCTCGTTCGCGCTGCTGTTCTTCGCCTGGCGTCAGCCGCGCCTGAACCCCGACTCGTCGGGATTCGTCCTGCCCGCGCCGGTACAGCGGATCATCGACGCGCGCGCGCCACGGATGGTCATCGCCACAGCGAGCGTGATGGTCACTGCCTGCGTGATCGTCATCGCGATGTTCCGTTCCTCGGATCCGGCTCTGAATCCCGTGCCAGGAGTGCTGTACATCGGCGTCTGGGTCGGGGTGATGGTGGCATCCCTGTTGATCGGACCTGTGTGGAAGGTCCTCTCCCCCGTCAGGGCGCTCCATCGATTCGGGTGCCTGCTGCTACGACGCCCGCCGGACCACGGAATTCTCCGCTATCGCGACGAATGGGGTCATCTCCCAGCCGCTCTCGGCCTGTTCTCCTTCGTGTGGCTGGAATTGGCTTGGCGCGCACCAGGGTCGGTGGGCTCGGTGCTCACCTGGCTGCTCGGCTATCTGGTCGTGACCTCGATCGGGCTCGCGCTGTTCGGTACCGTCTGGGCAGAGCGGGCCGATCCCCTCGAGGTGTACAGCACGCTGCTTTCGCACCTGAGCCCCTACAGCCGCGACCCCTCGGGCCAACCGGTGCTGCGGATGCCGCTGAACAATCTCGCGGGGACTCCCGGACGCGCTGGATCTGTCGCGGTCGCGGCGACGCTGCTCGGATCCACCGCCTTCGACAGCTTCTCCACCTTCCCGTGGTGGCGCGAACTGGTCGACGACCTGGCTCCGGTCGTCGAAGCGACACTGGTGCGCACGGCCGGACTGCTGGTCTTCATCGGAGTGGTGGGCGGGCTGTTCTCCCTCGCCGCGCGTGCCACCGGCGGTGTCTCCCCCACCGATCGCGCGCTGCTGCCGCGGCGGCTGGCGCTCAGCCTCACCCCGATCGTGGCGGGCTATCTGATCGCCCACTACCTCACGTTTCTCGTCGAGAAAGGGCAGGCGACGGCACTGCTGTTCGCGGACCCGCTCGACCGCGGATGGAACCTCGCGGGCCTGGCCGATCGAGAGGTGGCCTACGTGCTGTCGAGTCATCCGACTGTGCTCGCCACCTGCAAAGTGCTCGCGGTCCTGACCGGCCACATCCTCGGCGTAGCCGCCGCTCACGACCGCTGCCTGCAACTTCTCCCGCCTCGTCACCGACTGACCGGCCAGCTGGCCTTGATGCTGACCATGGTCGGCTTCACGTTCACCGGGCTGTATCTGCTGTTCGGGGGTTAGCCGCGCCTCCGGCTCACCACACCCCGACTGGAACTCCGGCTGCCCTCCGATGAGGAGCTGGCCGCGCTGGCCGATCTTGCGGCAGAAGGCGTCCACGACCCCGACCGCATGCCCTTCACTGTCCCATGGACAGACCTACCTCCTCTCGAACGAGCACGCTCAATGTTTCAGCATCATTGGCTCCAACTCGGCAACTGGGCCCCCGACGACTGGACACTGAACTTCGCGGTCTTCGAGCACGGCCGCATCGTCGGCCAGCAGGCTATCTCCGCTCGCAATTTCGCGACCCTGCACGAGGTCGGCACGGGCTCCTGGATCGGCCTTCGCCACCACGGGCGAGGCATCGGCACCGAGATGCGCGCGGCGGTCCTCCATCTCGCCTTCGCCGGGCTACAGGCCACCGATGCGGTCTCGGGCGCGTTCGCCGACAACCCGTCCTCGTTCCGAGTCTCCGAGAAACTCGGCTACGAGCCCGACGGGATCCAGCGCCTCGCTGTGCGCGAGAAGATCACCGTCATGCGCCGAGTACGGCTCTCGCGCACGAGATGGGAGAGCCACCAGCGAACAACCGTCACGATCGACGGACTCACCCCCTGTCTACCCCTGCTCGGCGCCGCGTGAACCGCCTTCGAGCGACCGGCTGGATCGTCGGCCGCTCGAAGGCGTCAGCTCCTAGGAAGTGACTCGATGGGTGTCGCCGACGGTCAGTGTGCACTGGCCGTCTTCACAGGAGCGCTGCAGCCGACCCCTCGACAAGGTCTGCATCAGCCCGATCGCCCAGCAGGTCGGGCATCCGCGCAGCGCGACCAAACCGACGGGCAGCAACAACACACTGAACGGCCCGACGACCGGGATCAGAGCCACCGATCCGACCAGCGCACCGAAACCCACCCCGCCACGCAGCAGGTGCTCGGGCATGGACTTGCTCGCGAAATCATCACTCATCATGTCCTCCAGCAACGTCGCCAGGCGTGGCCTGTAGAGCTTGTTGAACTGCCGCCCGAGCACGGTGCAGTCGCGATTTCATCGCCGCGGTACTGAGCCCGAGCGCATCGGCGACCATCCGGCCGCTGTAGCCCTGAATGTCGCGCATGATCAGCACGCTGCGCTGGTCCGCGGGCAAGTCGGCGACCGCGGCCGCCACCCGACCCGCCTCCAGACGTCGCAACACCTCGTCCTCAGCCGAAGCAGCCAAGATGTTGTCCGGCAGAGCAATTCGCCCCGACAGACTCGTCCGCGCCCGACGCAGACACTCGTTGCGAACGATCCGGAACATCCACGACGCCAGCGCGCCAGAGGCCCGCAACATCCCGATCTTGCGATACAGGATGATCAGCGCCTCCTGCGCCGCGTCCTCGGCGTCTTCCGGTGTCGCACAGAGGGAATGAGCGAAGCGCTGGATATGCGGATGCGAACCCGACACCAACGCCGCGATCGAATCCACGTCCCCGCCCTGCGCGGCGACGATCAACCCCTGGTCAGGCCAGCGAGACTCACCCACGCCCAGCTCGTTTGCGCCGCACGACGACCATGCATGTGCACAGCAGCACCACACCGACGACAACACCGATACCGATGACCACAACAAACCTCCGTGTCCCGTCCCGACGTCCGTCGCGACACACATAAGAGGCACCCGCGATGCGAAAGGATTCACCCCCGCCCGAAATCAGCCCGCGCTATGTGCGCGCGTTCCGGTTCCCGCTGTCGGCGGTTTCCACAGTGTCCACGGTCGTGGTTCCCGACGGGTAAGCGCGGGCGACGAGCGCGGCGCGCAGTCCCCACTGGCCATCGGCGCGGGCGGGATCGAGTCCGGTGATCCCCGCTATGCGCTTGAGTCGATGGTCGATGGTGTTGGGGTGGATGAACAATCGGCGTGCTGCTCGCTGGCGGTTCTGATCGCTGAGCAGGTAGACGGTGAGCGTTCGCAGCAGCAGAGGGTTGGCCACCAAGGGGTCCAGTCGGCGTGCCATGGACTCCCTGACCGCCCCCGGCCGGGTGAGCTGGTATTCGGCGGCCAGCTCAGCGAAATCGTAGAGGCGAGTCTCGGGCTCGGCCGACAGTACGCGGGTCAGCCGATTGGCGACGTCGACCATGTCGTGCAGAGTCGGTGACATCTGCGGGATCGCGTCGACGGCCACTTCGAGATGGACGGCGGTGACCACGGCGTCGGCTGCCTCAGCGACTACCCGGACGAGTGGTTCCAGCTGATCGGTGGGCAGCGCAGTACTGGGGATCAGGATCGTTCCGCCGCTGTTGCTCAGCAAGGACAAGACCTCGTTGCCGCCCCTTTCGGCAAGATCGGCGCGAATTCGCCGAAGCACGCGCCCGGAGGCTGCCCGGGGATCGACGCCGTCCTCGAACCCAGGGGAAGTAGGCAGGATGGACAGCGCCAGCAGGTGGTAGTGATCGGCGATCGACAAACCGCATTCGCGCGCCATCGCCGTCGTCACTCGACCGTTGAGCAGCGCGGTGGTGAAAGTGTTGACCGCACATCGGTGTTCGTGTGCGGTGCCGCGGTATTCGCGCAGGTAGGCCATGGTCACCGTGGTCGTCATCAGGTCGAGCAGATCGACGGTGCGTGCCCCGATGTCCACGCATTCGGCGACCGAGTCGATCGCTGACCTGCTCGCCACCAGTTCATGGGCCATTTTCGAACCCTCGTGCAGGGCGTGCAGGATCACATCGATGGGCACACCGCCTCTGGCCCACTGCGCGGCAGCCGATTCCAGTTGCGCCACTTCGCGTTCGGTAGGAGCGCCGCGCCCGTCGAGAATCGTGGTGGCGATCCGCAAGCAGTTGACGGTCACCGCGGTGATATCGCCACGGAGCGCTTCGTCGGGCAGGGTCAGGCATCGGGCGACGGTCAGCCTGAAGTGCCGGACCATCTCCTCGGCGAGAGACCTGGTGTCGCGCAACGATGTCGCGGCAGGTCCGAGAGATCCCACGGTTCCGGAACCAGACGATGCCGGCGACGCCGATTTGCCCGCCGGCGATGGCTCGATCAGTAGACCTCGACTTTGCCCGTGCGTCCCGTTGCGCTTGCGCTCCTCCATCGACAACTCCTCTTCGAGTCGTGTGGTCTCGCTGGCCACACCATAACCGGACATAAGAATCCGGTTACTGACTGGTAGTGTGTCCGACGTCACCGCATCAAGTCAAGGTGCGACTCCACCGTGACCAGTGACCCACTCCACAGCCGCCTGTGATCACTACAGGCAGGAACGCGGGGTGGCAGTCAGGATTTCCGACAGATGTCGCGAACCCGGAAGAATCCGGTCACGATTTGAGAGCCTTTCTCTCATGTTCAAGAATGATATTTCGCAGGTCGGAGTTGGGACTTCCCGCCGAGGAAGCGTCCGGTCCGGACTGCGGGTTGTTACCACGGGGGCACTGAGAGCGATATGTGTCGTTGCGTTGCTCGCCGCTGCCGGTGGCGTAGCGCACGCCGACGATCCGGGGCCCGCACCCTCGCCTTCTGCGGGGTGTGGCCGACCGGTTCCTGCTCGAGGCGAGACGACCGTGCAATTGCGGGGCACCGAAAAAACGGGCCGGTATCGGCAGCATGTCCCCGCCGGAGCCGATCGCCCGCTGCCGGTCGTTATCGCCCTGCACGGCCTCCTGGAAAATATCGACATCGCCGATGCGGGTAGCGGCTTCGGCGAATACGGTTACCGAGAGGGGTTCATCACGATCACCCCCCAGCTCGATCGGCTGGGTTTCTCGCAGTGGGAGTACGGTCTCGGTTCCGCCGACATGACCTGGGTCTCGGAAGTGCTGACCACCGTGGAGTCCAGCCTCTGCGTCGACAAACGCCGCATTTTCGTCGCCGGATTGTCGATGGGCGCCTTCGCCACCAGTTCCATCGGCTGCCAGTTCGCCGACCGCGTCGCCGCCATCGCCCCGGTGTCGGGGCTACGAGATTTCAGCTGGTGTCGTCCCACCCGGCCGGTGCCGGTCATCGCCTTCCACGGCACCGATGACGCGATCGTTCCGTATGCGGGACAATCGAATTCCGGTTCGGCATCCGGGCCGGCCGGTGGCGAGAACAGCGGCGTAGGTCAGCACCCGGTGACCGACAGCGCGGCGGCCTGGGCGCGCCGCGATGGCTGCACCGGCGCTCCGGTTCGGGCCACGATCGCCGCCGACGTCGTGTTGGATCGATACTCGTGCCCATCCGGTATCGACGTTCAGCTGTACACGATCACCGGAGGCGGGCACATCTGGCCCGGGACCAGTTCCCCGCTGTACCCGGAGCTCATCGTCGGCAAGAATACGAACTCGATCAACGCCACCGCCCTGATCTGGGACTTCTTCCGCTCTCATCCGATGAACACCTGAGCGAACCACCCCACGGACACACGCAACACCGGTTGGCACGAGCTGGATTCGGGCACCACAAGCACTCGTCGGGAGGACAGCAGTTGCGCAAGATCTACGTGGTCACACACCCCGAGGCGACGCATCACCTCGAGCGACTCGTCGGCGGTTGGTACGACTCCGAGCTCACCCCGGCCGGTTCGGTCGTCGCCGCCGCGGCCGCCGACGAGCTGCGAGCACGGATACCCGCAGACATCGGAGTCGAGCTGTACTCCTCGGATCTGCGACGGACAGCGCAGACGGCCGCCGCGATCGGTGCGGGGCTGGGCGTCGAGCCGATCCTCGACGCGCGGCTACGCGAGAAGTCGTACGGCGAGGCAGGAGGCAGGCCGCAGCGGTGGCTCGATGACAGGTTCGTCGCGCCACCTCGCGTCGGCGAGCGCATGCGGCACGACGAAGGCATTCCGGGCGCCGAGACGAAAGAGGTCTTCGCACAACGCATCTACGCGGCTATGGACTCGATCGTGGCCAGCACCTGCCGACACCAGGTCATCGTGACGCACGGCGGCAGCCTCACGTTCGTGGTCGCGGCATGGATCGCGATGCCGATCGAGTCGGCGGGATATGCAGCCTTCCACGCCACCCCCGGCGGTATCACCGAGCTGAGAGAAGACGATTTCTTCCACAACCGTCAGGTGTTCCGCCTCGACGACACCGGCCACCTGCGTGACCCCGCGTGAAGTGTCTCGGGATGTCGCGCTGCGTCTGTCCACAGCGCAACCTGATCTACTTCAAGAACGACGAGCGGAAATGAGCCAAGCGCGGGAGTCGAAGTACACGCCGCTGTCGGTCTGATGGTCGGCCAGGATCTCGTGGAGCCGAGCGCGGGCTTGTTCGGATTCGGTGGGCTCCAGGTCGGCGAGGAATGCTGTGAAGCCCGTCAGGCGGAGCAGGTTGTCGTAGGCGGCGCCACTGTCGGGGCCGTAGTACACGGGCTCATCTATCTCGGCGAAGCCGATGTCGGTGAAACCCGCTGTCGCCAGCATGGATTCGGTGGCGGCAGGGTCGGCGAGTGAAAACGGGCCGCGACCCGGCGTGGGGACTGTGGCGGCGAGAACCTCACTGAACACCGATGCCCATTCGTTGTGGTCGTGCCCTTGCCAGACCAACCACGCGAGACGACCCCCGGGACGCAGTGCGCGCGCGATATTGGTGAACGCCGCGACCGGATCGGCGAAGAACATCACACCGAACCTGCTGATACAGAGGTCGAAAGATGTTGGCGGAAAGGGATTCACCTGGGCGTCCGCCAGCTCGAAACTGACATTCGACAGTCCCTCGTCGTCGCTGATCCGACGGGCCTGTTCGAGCATCACCTCCGAGATGTCGACCCCGACGGCGATCCCGTCAACGGCCGCACGGGCGGCCGCACGGGTGGTCTGCCCTGTGCCACAGCCGATGTCGAGCACGCGATCACCGGCGCCGACCTCCGTGGCAGCGAAGAAGAGCGCAGTGTGCCGACGCAGTTCGGCGTCGTAGTCGAACAGATCCATTGTCGTCCTCCGGAAGCTGTGTCATCGGTGCGAGCTTCGGCGCAGGCACGCACTCGGTCCATCTCACCACCGCGACGGCATTCATATCTACGTGACACCGACGCGGCGACCCGCCAGGATGGGTCGATGTCGACACGAGAACTCGTCGTCCTCGGCACAGCTGGGGCTGTGCCCACCCGCCGCCGCAACCACAACGGCTACCTCCTGCGCTGGGACGGGCAGGGCGTGCTGTTCGATCCCGGCGAGGGCACCCAGCGCCAGATGGCGCACGCGGGAGCTTCGGCGACCGAACTGCATTGGCTGTGCATCACCCATTTCCACGGCGACCACTCGCTGGGCGTCCCCGGCATCGTGCAGCGACTCGGCCGCGACGGGGTGCCCCATGACGTGCACGCCGTCTACCCCGCCGAGGGCGCCGAGTATTGGGAACGACTGAGATACGCGACGAGCTATTACGGCTCGCCCAGCCTCGTCGAACACCCGGTGAGCGGTCCCCGCGAAACATTGCAGGGCAACGGTTTCGCCCTCACCGCGCTCCCGCTGGCCCACAGCATCCCGACCTACGGCTACCGCCTCGCCGAACCGGACAGCCGAACATTTCTGCCCGAGAAGCTCCGCGAGCACGGCATCTCCGGCGCCGCGATCCGTGAGCTGTCGGGGCCGCTACTCGAGGAATGCTCGGCACCGAGACCGGGCCAGAAGGTGGCTTTCATCATGGATACTCGCTTGTGCGACAACGTCTTCCAGCTCGCCGATGGCGTCGACATGCTGATCATCGAGTCCACCTTCCTCGACTCCGAGACGGATCAGGCGCACGAACGCGGTCATCTCACCGCGCGTCAGGCGGGCGAGGTGGCGCGCTCCTGCGGGGTGAACACCCTTGTTCTGACCCACTTTTCGGAGCGCTACACCGCGAGCGAGGATCACCTGTTCATCGAACAGGCCGGCTTTCCCGGCGCCGTTCTCGCCCACGATCTCGACCGCGTCGCCCTTCCGGCACGCCGCGCGGGCGGCTGAAAGCAGCCGCAGAATCGCGCCGCGGCTGCCTGCGGATCTGCTAGAAGCCGAAGCTTCCGGTCGACGGCGTAGCGGTCGGAACGTTCACGGTAACCAACTCCGAGAACGCGAACTCGGCGCCGTTGACGCAGCCGCCGCGTGCGGTGATCGTGGTGCCGGGCTCGAGGCCGTCGAGCGAGGTCACGACCGTCTTGCCGGGGTCGGCCAGCGATTCCGGTGCGCCGTCGCCGAAGAAGACGTGGTTGTTCTCGGGGCCGACGCCCGCTTCGGCCCAGCACTGCCCACGGTCGTTGGGGTTGCGCAGAGTGGCGGTGACGGTACCCGCCGCGGTTCCGGCGAAGGTGATCTCGGGTGCTACGAACGGCGTTGCCGCGCCCGCGGGGGCGATCGCGACGGGACCGAATGCGACTAGGGCGGCGGATGCGGCGAGGAATGCTCCAGAAATTCGTCTGTTCATCACCTCTTCGATGCTGCACGACAACGAATTTCGACACAAGGAAAAGTCGTGCCCCTGCAATCAGGGGCTGGCGCTCAGCGCTGACCTCGGCGCGCTTCGAGCCCGTCCAGGATCAGATCCAGCCCGAATCCGAACTCGCCCGAGTAGTCGTACCCCGGCTGCAAGGCATGGTCGACGATCATCTCCGTGAGATACGGCAGCTCGTCTGCCGGCAGATTCGCGAGAATGCCGCCCGCGACTTCCTCGACGTCCGCCGGTACGGACACGGGCAGGTTCGCCTCCTGCAGGACGAAACCACCCACATAGCTGTCGATCAGCGAGACCGCGTGCGCGGCCATCGGCAGCGAGAACCCGGCCTGCCGAAGAACTCCCAGGACCGCGTCGTGATGACGCAGGGTCGCCGAGCCGGGATTCCGACGCGAATCCATCAACCCGAGCGCCCAACTGTGTTGCGCCAGCACCGAACGTGCCGAGCGAGCCCGCGCCCGGATCGCCTCCCGCCAATCGGCGCGTCCGGCCGCCGGCAACTCGATCGCCGCGAACACCGCGTCGACAACGCCGTCGAGTATCGCGTCCTTGTTCGGCACATGGTTGTAGAGCGACATCGCCTCCACCCCCAACTCCTGCGCCACCCGCCGCATCGTGATGGCCTCCACTCCCCCACGGTCAGCGACCCGAATCGCGGCATCGAGCACACGATCGCGACTCAGCGGTTGCCGTACGGGCATGGGACCTCCTCGGTGACGAAGCGTTGACAAGCTTACAGATGTAAGTCAGCCTTACAGGTGTAAGTCACGCTGGCCCGAACAAGGGAGCACCCCCATGCCTATGCCGATCTGGTGGGGCAAAATCAACAAACGCGTCTTCAATCCCCGCGCCGTCGCGGGCGGAAAATGGCCGGTCCTCACCCACACCGGCCGCACCTCGGGAAAGACCTACCGCGCCCCGCTCGACGCCCACGCCGTCGACGGCGGCTACCTGTTCGTCCTCGTCTACGGATCGGCCTCGGACTGGGTGCAGAACATCCTGGCCACAGGCACCGCGCAACTCCGCAAAGACGGCCAGGAGATAGCCCTCACCACACCACGCGTCGTCGGCAGAGACGAAGCATTTCAGGCACTGCCCCCAGAGATCCCCCACCCACCGAAACTCCTCCGCATCACCGAGTTCCTCCGCATGGACCTCGCCGATTGACTTCGCCCCTGATCATCGGGATCCCGTAATGGCCCCGGATCAGCTCTCAACCCACATCCCGCCGCAACCAGGTGACTTCGGCGCCGACGCTGTCGGTCCCCTGCCGGTAGGCCTCGAGGTCCTCGTCCCACGGCGCGCCCAGTGCCCTGTCGAGTTCGGTGGAGAGGTCGAAGGTTCCGTGGACGTCGAGTTCTTTGGCGGCCTGGAGTAAGGCTCGTAATCGCATTTCGCCCAGCATCACGTCACCGTTGGCGCCGGTGGATCCGTGCCAGAGCCCGAGGGTGGGGACGAAGCTGTAGCGCTCGCCGTCGACCCCTTCGCTGGGGTCCTCGGTGACTTCGAAACGCAGCACAGGCCAGGTGCGCAATGATTGGGCAATCCGGGCCGCGGTGCCGACGGGACCGACCCAGTCGCTGCTGGCGCGGAGTTGCCCGTCGGCTGGTTGGGTGTTCCAGCGTAATTTCGCGGGGGACGACAGCGCGGTGGACAGCGCCCATTCCACGTGAGGGCACAACGCGGCGGGCGATGAGTGGATGTAAACCACACCCGCCGTCGCGTCAGCGAACTGACTCGATGCGCGCACTTACCAACACCTCCAGCCTCGACAAGGAACGTCTTCCCCAACGGCCCGTCGTGGTCTGGCGTGGCACGAGTGTACTGAAGTGTGCGGTGTTGCGCGTGTTACTTTACTGCGTGTTATGTGTCTCTGCGATAACGGAATCGCTGAATTTCGGCCACGCTGTTCTGGCCCAGTCACCGAAATTCTCGTCGCTCAGCGCGATTGTCGCCACCGCTATTTCCGGGTCGACCCAGAGGAACGTGCCGGACTGGCCGAAGTGCCCGTAGGTGCGGGCGGAATTGGCTGAACCCGTCCAGTGCGGGGTTTTTCCGTCGCGGATTTCGAATCCCAATCCCCAGTCGTTGGGACGCTGGGAGCCGTATCCCGGCAGGACTCCGTTGCGGTCGGGGAATTGCACCGAGGTCGCGTCGTCCAAGGTTTGCCGAGATATCAATTGAGGCGTCAGCAACTCGGTGGCGAATAGCGTGAGGTCGGCGAGGGAGGCGCTGCCCGCGTGGCCGGCGGAACCGTCGAGGACCGCGGTGGCCATGCCGAGCGGATCGAAAACCGCTTCGCGCAGATATCGCGGAAATTCGATACCGGTCTGGGCGGTGAGGAAATCGGCGAGCAGTTCGAATCCCGCGCTCGAGTAGATGCGGCGGGCGCCGGGTTCGGCGAGAACTTCTGGAGTGGCGAACGCGACGCCGGAGGTGTGGGCGAGCAGATGGCGCACGGTGGAACCGGGCGGACCCGCCGGTTGGTCGAGTTCGACCGCGCCTTCCTCGAGCGCCACGAGCGTGGCATAGGCGACGAGCGGTTTGGTCACCGAGGCGAGCCGGAACACCCGCTCGGTATCGCCGAGGGTCGACACACCGTCGGCGGTGACCACGGCGGCGGCGGCGTTCTTGACCGGCCAGTGCTGAATCTGCTGCAACGATCGCATATCGGCAGCGTACGAGACGCGGCTACGATCGAGGACACCATGAGTCCCGCACCATCGATCCACGGCGACGTGGCGGCCGGTTTCGGCCCCGTCGCCGACGCCTTCCGCCGCAACTTCACCCACCACGGCGAGATCGGCGCCGCCGTCGCCGTCTACTCCGGCGACCAGCCACTGGTCGACCTGTGGGCAGGCCATCGCGATCGCGCACGCGAGGTGGCGTGGGAGCGCGACACGATCGTGCCGGTGTTCTCGTCGTCGAAGGGGATGTCGGCGTTCACGCTGGCGACGGCGGTGTCGAGGGGGCTGCTCGACTACGAGGCGCCGGTGGTGAAGTACTGGCCGGAATTCGGCGCGCACGGCAAGGAACGGATCACCGTGCGTCAGCTGATCGACCACCAGGCGGGGCTGTCCGGGCTGGACCGGATCGTGAAACTGCGGGAACTGATCGATCGTGACGCCCTCGGCCAGCTGCTCGCCGCGCAGAAACCGGCGTGGGAGCCCGGCACCCGGCACGGTTATCACGCGCTCACGCTGGGCCTGTATCAGAGCGAATTGCTGCGACGGGTGGATCCGGCGGGCCGTAGTCTCGGCCAATTCTTCGCCGAGGAGATCGCGGGACCGGTCGGCGCCGATCTATTCATCGGTCTGCCCGAGACCGAGCCCATGGAACGGGTGGCCCAGCTGTCGGCGACCAAGGGCTTGGACATCTGGCGCTACGAGCGTCGCGATATCCCGCTGCGGGTCGGCGGCGAGGTCTACGCCAAGCGTGGATATTCCTATGCGGCGCTGACCAATCCGCGCCCCGGCGCCCCGGCGCGTGCCGCCCGGCGGGAGTTCCTCGAGATCGAGTGGCCCGGCATGAACGGCGTCGGCAATGCCCGCGCGCTGGCGAAGGTCTACGGCGCCGCGGCGGGCCGCACCGGCGCGTTGCCCATCGACGACGGTGTTCTCGACCTGCTCGCCGCCGCCGACACCGCCGACGATGTGCCCGCCGACGATCTAGTCCTGCACACCAAGAGCCGCTACCACCTCGGTTTCCGTAAGTCGCGCGGCACTTTCCGCTTCGGCTCGGACAAACGCGCCTACGGCACCACCGGTTTGGGCGGCTCCTTCGGATTCGCCGACCCGACAACCGGATTGGGTTTCGGTTACAGCATGAACCGCCTCGGCATGGCGATCCTCGACGATGTGCGCAGCCGCAACCTGCGCGAGGTCGTCGTGCGGTGCGCCGACTGACCTGTCCGTCAGGCGCGAACGAGGATCACCACGCTCTCGGCGGAGTGTTTCCGGACCAGCGTGGTGACCTCGATCGGCGCGCTCAGTGCGCGGTGACGCCGGTGAGTTCGTTCGGCGTGCCTGCCAGAGTGGCGGTGGCGGTGATGTTTCCGGCAGTCAGGTCGACGCGGTGCACCTGCTTGGCGGCCGGATCGCTCACGTAGGCGATGCCGTCGCGGACGAACAGAGCCGGGCGAGCGGCTTGCCAGTCGAGCGGCTCCTGCCAGGCGCCGATCACGGGAATGGTGCGAACGACCGTGCCCGCCAACGGATCGATCACGTGGATCTTGCCGTCGGTGCCGAGTACCAGCGCCTCACCCTGCGGGCCGCGAGCCAGCGAACGGAAGGTGTAGCTGGTGCCGAGATCGACCAGGCGCAGTGTGCCGTCGGTGGTGTTCACCAGCGACACCTGCTGCGGACGTTCGAGTTCGGCGTCCTTGTCCTGCTTGTAGTCACCGAGCACGATCGGCGACGCCTCACTGCCGGACATGTTCCCGATCCGGCCGTAGGGGGTCGGGCTGGTGACCTTGGTGATCTTGCCGTCGCGGTACACGACGGCGCCGGTCTGGCAGCCGATCACGACCGCTTCGCCCTGGGCAGCGGCTTCGCCGTGCACACCGGGGCAGTCCTCGTTGCGGGTGAGTTCCTTGCGGCCCTTGTCGAGCGCGACGACGCCGACGCGCTTGTCCTCGGTGCCGAGAGTGAGCACCAGATTCCCGTTGCTCAACTCGATCGCGACGCCGTGGTGCGGTGCGGCAGCCTTGTAGACCTCTGTCTGCTTACCGCTGTCGACCTGTGCGGTCTCGAGAATGGTGACCTCACCGGACCCGTCGGCGAACAGCACGGTCTTGCCCGCGTGCCGAACAACGTGGCCCGGTTTGGCGGCGGGGAACTGGGTTCCGGTGAACGCGCCGTCGTAGGCGTCGAAGACACGGAAGCCCTCCTTGGTCGACACCATCAGATGGTCGTCGTCGCCGACCGGATTGAGCCGGTTGTATCCGTCGATCTTCACGTCGGCCCGCTGGGTCAGTGACGCGCCGTCGAGGACGTAGATCCCGCCGTCGTAGGTCAGGGCGATCGGTTCGGCGCCCGGCGTGTGCTGATGTTCATGGCCGGAATCCTCTGTGCCACAACCACTCAGCGCTACCACCGAGGCGAGAACCCCGGACATGGCCACCATCGTGGTGGTCCGTGACCTGTTCATGAAATGCTCCATCTCTTTGTGCGAATTAAGCTGTAGGCCCGGATAGACCACGGGCGATGGCCTCGGTGTTGACGCGGGCCATCTCCAGATAGGTGCCCGCGCCGTCACCGGGTGGGGTGAGCGACTCGGTGTGCAGGGCGATCACCTGCACCTGCAGACCGGTGTGTTCGGCGAGGACGCGCGAAAGCCGATCGGGCTGTGCGGAATCGGCGAAGATCGCCCGCACTCCGGCGGTCCTGATCGCGGTCGCGAGGTCGTCGAGATCGGAGGCGCTGGGTGAGGCGAGAGTGGTGCCGCTGGGAATCACCGCGCCGATCACCCGGAACCCGAATCGCTGTGCGAGATAACCGAAGACGTGATGGTCGGTGACCAACTGCCTGCGCTCTGCCGGGACGGCCGCGAACCGCTCGGTCATCCACCGGTCCAGCTCATCGATCTCACCGAGGTAGCGCTGCGTATTCGCTTGCACCGCAGCGGCATCGACGCCGTCGACTCGTGCCAGCACCTCGGCACTGATCGCCTCGACGGCCATGCGCACCCGGCGCGGATCAGTCCAGAAGTGCGGATCAGGTTGCCCCGCCGACTCATCGGAGGTGTACGCGATCGGATCGACCCGCTCCGCCACGGCAAGCGTGGGAACCCCGGCGGCCGCGGCGGCCCCCACGTGCCGCGCCACGCCTTCCTCGAGCCCGAGCCCGTTGTGCACCACCAGCGCGGCTCGCTCGATCTCGGCCGCCTGACGAGCGGAAATAGCGAACGAATGCGGATCGGCCCCCGCCTGCATCAACACCGTCACCGGCACCGTGTCACCGACGACGGCCCGGGTCAGATCGCCGAGAATGTTCGTGGTCACCACGATCCCGGACCGCTCGCTCCCGCCGGTACACGCGCTCACCAAGGGCACGAGAAGTACTGCGGCAGAAAGCAACTGGATCAGCCTGCGTAGCCGATCGGTCCGCGAGGTCCGACGGTCATCGGGGAACATGTGCTTCACAGGCCCGTCTCCACCATCCGCGAGGGCGCGATGTCCAGCGAGAACGTGCGCGCGAGGCGGAGGTTGTCGTTGTAGGCGATCTCGTGGACGACGCGCGCCCGAGAATCGTTGATATAGGCCCGTTCCGAGTCGACGCAGATCACCGGATCGCCCTCGACGGGTCCTCCGAGCAGCGGGTTCCGCGCTGTCTCCGTGCCGGTTACCGGGTCGATCCCGTGCAGCACGCCGTCGCGGGTGAGGACCAGCAACGACGATCCCTCGCCCGCGGTGTTCACCGCGACCGGGTCGGCGATCGGAGTCCGCGTCCAGGTCTTCTTCCTGATGTCGAGCGTCCAGACGGCATCGCGGCCTGCGATCGCGGTCAGGGTGGTGCTGCCGGGGCGATGGGTGAACGCGCTCGCCCGCTCCGCCGTCGGCGCCGGGTAGGGGATCTTCTCGGCGACGAAAGCGTCGTCGCGCTGTGCCACCACGAGTGCTCCGTCGGCGCAACCGAAGACGACTCCGCGCCTGGTCACAGCCTGGCCCTTCGGCTGCGGACACGGGGTGGGCTGGACCTGCCCCGCCGCGCCGTCACGCCCGCGCACCTCGACCCGCCCCGAACTGTCGGCGACGACGATCCGCTCGGCATACGGCACCGCGATGCCATCGACCCGGCGTTGTGCTCGGGCGAGACCGCCGTCCAGCTCCGCGCGGTCGAACAAGATCGTCGCACCGGAGCCGAGCACCACCGACGCGACGGCGGCATCGCTGTACGCACCGACCGCCTCGGAACCACCCGCGCTTCCGGGGCCTGCACCCCCCGGCTCGCTTGGCGACGTATCGCCGGCGACCGCACCGACATCGCGGCTCGGCGCACGGTAATAGTGCCGGTGGTCGCCGTGGTCGACGGTCCACGCCCCGCTGTCCACGACCTGTACCGACGCACCCGCGCTCAGATACGCGAAGCGCCCGTCACCGACCGCACCCCGCTGGTCGCCACTCGACAACGGCGAGGGATTTGCCGATGAGGACGAGTCCGGTTGCGCTCGAGCACTTTCCGGGTCGATCGGCGTGACCTGCTCGGTCAGCAGATCGATCACCCGAACGGCTCCGGTCGCATCGGCGACCACCACTCGTTTCTGGGCCTCGCTCATCTCCTCCGCACCGGCGACGAACCCGTGCGGCGCCGCCTCCTCGACAACCGGCACCTGCCCCGCTCCACAGCCGACCAACGGCACGGCGGCGAGCGCTACCACTCCCACCCGACCGACCCGTTCCCGCAGCGCGGAGACGATCGCGGACAGGAAGAACGAGCCGACGGCCACGGCGGCGATGGTGGCCCCCGCCGCGGTTCCCGCATGCCACGAAATGACCAGTCCCCCCACGGTGGACAGCCCGCCGATCAGCGCGGCGACCGCCATGACCACCGGCACCCGGTTCGACCAGAACACCGCGGCGGCGGGCGGCGCGATCAGCAATCCGAAGACCAGCAGCGTCCCCACGACATGAAACGACGCCACGATCGCCACCGCCACCAACCCCACCAGCGCCGCGTGCGCCAGTCTCGGATGTAGTCCGAGGGTGTGCGCCTTGCGCGGATCGAAGGTCAGCGCCACGAACGCACGATGGCCGAGCATCGCCACGACCAGCGAGATGCCCAGGGCTGCAACGAGATACCACAGGTCGACGGCTCGCACGGCCAGCACATCGCCGAACAGGAACCCGGTCAGATCCACCGCGAACGACTGCGACCTCGACACGATGATCACCCCGGCCGCGAGCATCCCGACGAACAACAGCCCGATCGCGGTATCCGGCGCGAAGCGCTTGCCACGGCTCAGCACCGACACCCCGGCAGCCATGGCAGTGCAGCTGACCGCGGCACCGAGCATCAGGTTCCCCCCGAGCAACGCCGCCACCGCGACGCCGGGCAGCATCCCGTGCGCCATCGCGTCACCGAGAAATGCCATGCCGCGCACCACCACCCAGGTCCCGGCGAGGGCACACACGCACGAGACGAGCAGCCCACCCCACAGCGCGCGTTGCACGAATGCCACCTCGAACGGGGCGAACAGCCAATCCATAGCGCGAGACGATATACTGAAAATGATTATCGTTTCAATTGAGGTGAGATGAACCACACAGATGACGCAGCGATCCGGATCGAGCACCTGACGGCCGGTTATGCCCGACGACCCGTGCTCCGCGAGGTGACCGCCACGATCCCGCGCGGGCAGGTGACCGCGATCGTGGGACCCAACGGCTCGGGAAAATCGACCCTGCTCGGAGTCCTCGCCGGAACCGTGCAGACGCAAGAGGGAGCGGTGCACCGGAGCACCACCCGGCGTCCTGCCTTCGTGGTGCAGCACACGGCGATTCCGCCGACCCTGCCGATCACCGTGCGCGAAGTGGTCGCGATGGGACGCTGGGCACACCGCGGACCGTGGCGGCGACTGACTCGGGCAGATCGCGAGATCGCGCGAACCTGCCTGGAAAGAATGGAGCTCACCGACTTGGCGACTCGGCGGCTCGACACCCTGTCGGGCGGACAACGCCAACGCACCCTGCTCGCACAGGCTCTGGCGCAGGAGTCCGATCTACTGCTGCTCGACGAACCGGCGGCGGGCTTGGACGAGACCTCGCAGGCCGAGATCTCCCGCGCTCTGGCTCAGATCAGCGCGGCCGGTGTGACCGTGGTGCAAGCCACCCACGATCGGGACGAGGCAGGCAGGGCCGACCACTGCCTACTACTGCGCGACGGCCAATTGAAAGCAGCGGGTCACCCGAAGAAAGTGCTGGTCAGAGCCTAGAGTCGAGAGCATGACCGAGAAACCCGACTCCGTCGACGCCTACCTGGCGGCCCAGCCGTCGGCCGAACGCGCCGTCCTGCAGCAGATCCGCGACACGATCCATCGCGCGGTGCCGGACACGGGCGAGAAGATCAGCTACGCCATCCCGGCCGCCACCATCGACGGCCGGGTGTTCATCTTCTTCGCGGGCTGGAAGTCCCACGTGAGCGTGTACCCCGTCCCCGAGGGGGACGAGGCGCTCGAGAAAGCCATCGAGCCCTACAACTCGGGTCGTGGCACCTTGAAATTCCCGCTCGGCGAACCGATCCCGTACGACCTGATCGCTCAGGTGGCGGTTCGTCTCGCCGAGCGAGTCGGCGAGAGCTGACTACCAGTCGGCTTCGGTGTAGCGGATGATCCCGCGGATGTTCTTGCCGTCCAGCATGTCCTGGTAGCCCTGGTTGATCTCTTCGAGCGAGTAGCTGCGCGTGACCATGTCGTCGAGATTGAGCTGGCCCGCCTTGTAGAGCGAGAGCAGTTGCGGCGCGTCCTGGCGGGCGTTGCCGCCGCCGAAGATGCAACCCTTCACCGTCTTCTGCAACATCGACAGCAGGAAGGTGTTCATCTTGACGTCGCCCGCGTCCATGCGGCCCATCGAGGTGACGACGAGGGTGCCCGCCTTGCCGGTGAGGATCAGACCCTCTTCGACGTAGTCGCCGTGCATCTCACCCATGGTGAGGATGACCTTCTCGGCCATCCGCCCCTCGGTGGCCTCGATCATCGGCATGATCGCGGCGGCCATGCTCTCGTAGGTGTGGGTGGCGCCGAACTTCTGAGCCTGCTCGCGCTTCCACGGATTCGGGTCGATGGCGATGACCTTCGACGCACCGGAGATCACAGCGCCCTGCAGCGCGCTCATGCCGACGCCGCCGATGCCCGCGATCACCACGGTCTCACCCGGCTGCACCTGCGCGACATGGGTCGACGATCCGAACCCGGTCGGCACGCCGCAGCCCACGAGGCAAGCGACCTCGAACGGGATGGCGGGATCGATCTTCACCACGGAGGTGTGGTGCACCGTCATGTACGGGCTGAATGTGCCGAGCAGGCACATCGGGATGACGTTCTCGCCGCGCGCCTGAATGCGGTAGGTACCGTCCGAAATCGCCTGTCCCATCAGCAGTCCGGCACCGAGGTCGCACAGCGCCATGTTGCCCGAGACGCACGAGGGACAACGCCCACACGCGGGGATGAACGACAGGATGACGTGGTCGCCCACGGCCAGATCGGCCGGACAGTTCGGGCCGAGCTTGGTGATCACACCCGCACCCTCGTGTCCGCCCATCACGGGGTAGCCCGGCATCGGCGTCGCGCCGGTGACGATGTGATGGTCGGAGTGGCACATGCCCGCCGTTTCCATCCGGATCTGCACTTCACCGGCGACGGGGTCGCCGACCTCGATCTCCTCGACCGACCATTCCTGATCGATGCCCCACAGGATCGCGCCCTTCGTCTTCATGCCGGTAGACCTCTCGCCAAGCTCGTGCCTCGTTGTGACTGCACTCACCCTAGCCACAAATCACCGGTTTCTGAAACACGTTCTAGAAAATTTCCGAGAGTTTTCTATCCACGCACGTCATGGACGTGGTGAACGACGTCGTGCAGGAAGTACCGACCCAGCGAGCTGACCGTGAACAGCGATCCGTCGCTGCGCGCACCCCGCAGGTCGAGCCGATCCGACGGGACCGAGGCGAACGCGGCGGCCACCCGATCAGCGGCAACGGCCAATTCCCGCGCGACGACCGCGGGGTCCTGCTCACCGTAGCGGTCGGCGACGGCGGTCGCGTCCTGATCCCAGTTCTCGAACCGCGGCGCCTCGACGCCGTCGCCGCCGAGCATCAGCGCGAGCCTGCTGTCGAAGATCCGGCACACGTCGCGCACGTGGGCGCCGTACTCGAGAACAGACCACGTGAGCTCGTCGGGGCGCACCCGAGCGTCGTCGCGTTCGAGCGCCGAGCCGATCCGGGCGGCGCTGTCGAGGACGATCTCGGGAACGGCCGCGTACGCGGTGTGCTCGGCGTCGAATCCACATTCGGAGCAGGCACGCTCGAGGACCCAGGTCCAGTTCTTGGTGTCGGGGACGATCATGGGAGTCAGCCTAGGTTGTCTGCTTCTTATGCTCCATCAATATCGAGCCAACTATCGGCGAGATCCGGGCATCATTCGGCGAGCTGATTCGCTTGCTCGAAGAGTTCCAGCGTCACCGCGTGCAGGAAGTCGCCGACCTGTTTGGGCGCCTTGCCCGCGAACGCCCGCGCATAGGTGCCTTCGAGGACGATGCCCAGCTTGAAGCAGGCCAGCACGGTGTACCAGGTGACCGCGCCGAGGTCGCGGTCGGAGAACTTGCCGTAGTGCTCGATCATCTCCGCCGCGCTCGGCAGGCCCCCGACGGTGCCGAGGGTGCCCATCAGGCCCGCGCCGACGGTGCCGGGTTCGGGTCGGGTCGCCAGCTGCCAGCCGAGGTCGAGCAGCGGGTCGCCGATGGTCGACATCTCCCAGTCGACCATCGCCGCCACCTCGGGACCGTCGTAGTCGAACATCATGTTCGCCAGGTGGCAGTCGCCGTGCATGATGCCGGGCGTCCAGTCCGTCGGCCGGTGCCGTTCGAGCCAGTCACCGGTCTGCTCGAGACCGGGGATCTGCGGGCCGGGGTAGCCCTCGTTGCCGCTGTAGGAGTCGAGCTCGCGCAGCCAGCGCGGTACCTGTCGTTCGAGGAAACCGGCGGGGTGGCCGTAGTCCTCGAGGCCGAGCGCCTGGTAGTCGAGCGAGCCGAGCCGGGCGATGGCCTCGACCGCGGACAGGCCCATCTGGCGTCGGATCTCGGGATCACCAGCGTGCAGGGCGGGCAGTTCGGTCTGCGGGTTGAAGCCGTGGATGGGTTCCATCAGGTAGAAGACCGCGCCGATCACCGACTCGTCGTCGCAAGCGGCGATCACCCGTGGCGAACGCACCTCGGTCTCGGCGATAGCGGCGAGCAGCCGTGATTCCCGGCCGATCACGTCGTTGCTCTTGGCGCGCAGATGCTTGGGTCCGCGCCGCAGCACGTACTCGCGCCCGCCCCGGGTGAAGCGCAACATCACGTTCTGCGTTCCGCCACCGAGCGCGGTGACCGCCTCGAATTCCGTCCCGGGCAAGCCCTGTTCGTCCATCCACCGCCCGATCGCCGCGAAATCAGCGATCGCCGGGTCAACATCGACAGGTTGAGAAACAGCCATGGGGCACATTGTGCCCCGGCAGCTGTGGGGACTGCGCGGGAATGCGCACGCGCACGCCCGGCGTAATGTTTCTGCCACGATGCGCACGCTCTTGATCGACAACTACGACTCGTTCACCTACAACCTCTATCAGCTGATCAGCGAGGTCAACGGGAGCGAGCCGACCGTCGTGCGCAACGACGAGACCGAGAGCGTCCTGAACCTGGACCACTTCGACAATGTGGTGATCTCGCCCGGACCCGGCCGACCGGATCGGACGCGGGACATGGGCGTGTCGACCTCGCTCATCGCACAGACCGAACTGCCGCTGCTCGGCGTGTGCCTCGGCCATCAGGGGATCGTGCTCGGGGCGGGCGGGACGGTGGAGCGCGCGCCGCAGGCCAGGCACGGCTTTCTCGATCAAGTGACCCATGGCGATCGAGATCTGTTCGCCGGTCTGCCGCAGGGCTTCACCGTGGTGCGCTATCACTCGCTCGTGGCGCGGAGCCCGCTGCCCGCGGCCCTCGAGGTGACCGCCTCGACCAGCGACGGGGTGATCATGGGCGTGCGTCATCGCGAGCGGCCGCAGTGGGGTGTGCAGTTCCATCCCGAGTCGGTGTCGAGTGAATTCGGTGCCGCGCTGTTGCGCAACTTCGCCGACCTGACCAAAGCGCGCGCGCAGGTTTCCGCACCCGTCGTCGTGCGCGGGCCCTCGGCAGCAGTGCCCACCTCGCCCGAACGATCGTTTCGCTTGCAGCACACGGTGATCGAACGAGCGATCGACACCGAAGCGATCTTCCTGCGCCGCTTCGCCGACGCCGTGCGCGCGTTCTGGCTCGACAGCGAACACGTCGAACCAGGACTCGACCGGTTCTCCTTCCTCGGTGACGCGAGTGGACCGCACGCCGAAATCGTCGGCTATCGGGTCGGTGACGGCTCCGTCACCGTGACGGACGTCGAGGGCACCCGCACCGTCGCGGGCACGGTCCTGGACTATCTCGACCGCGAACTCCGGGCTCGGCACTGCGAGACCCCACCACTGCCTTTCGATTTCGCGGGCGGCTACGTCGGCTATCTCGGCTACGAGGTGAAAGCCGATTGCGGTGGGCGCAGTGCGCACCGCTCGCCCACTCCCGATGCCCAGTGGATCTTCGCGGACCGGCTGATCGTGGTCGACCACGAGGCAGGACGAACCCACCTGATCGCCCTGAGCGAACCCGCCACCGAGCACGACGCGCAGCGGTGGCTGCGCGAGAGTTCTGACGCCCTCGGCGACCTCCCGACCTGGGTCAACCCGGCCGACCTGCGCGTGCCCGCCGATCCCGACGCCGTGCCGGCGCATCTGGTACGTGGCCGCGACCGCTATCTGGCCGATATCGCGGTGTGTCAGGATCGGCTGCACGCGGGCGAGTCCTACGAGATCTGCCTGACCGACGCGGTCGTCGTCGCCGCGGCGCCCGATGACGGACTCGACTTCTACCGGCGACTGCGCCGCTGCAATCCCGCCCCGTACGCCGCCTACCTGCGCTTCGACGGGCTCGATGTGGCCTGTTCCTCGCCGGAGCGGTTTCTCGAGATCGACCGGGACCGGGTGGTCGAGAGCAAGCCGATCAAAGGCACCGCTCCGCGCGGTCGGACCGCCGACGAGGACGAACGCCTGCGTCGCGCGCTGGCCGACGACCCGAAAACGCGCGCCGAGAATCTGATGATCGTCGACCTGCTGCGCAACGACCTCGGCCGCGTCTGCGAAGTCGGTTCGGTGCACGTCCCGAAGCTGATGGACACCGAAACCTATTCCACCCTGCACCAATTGGTGTCGACCGTGCGCGGGACGCTGCGCCCCGACGCCAGCGTGATCGACTGTCTGCGCGCCTGCTTCCCGGGCGGTTCGATGACCGGCGCACCGAAGCTGCGGACCATGGAGATCCTGGACGAACTGGAAACCGAAGCGCGCGGAATCTATTCGGGGACCATCGGCTTCCTCGGCCTGAGCGGCACCGCCGACCTCAATATCGTCATCCGCACTGCCGTGCGCTACGACGGCGAGTGGCGGATCGGCGCGGGCGGCGCGATCGTGCTGGATTCCGATCCCGAGGACGAGTACGCGGAGATGGTGCTCAAGGCGGCAGCGACGTTCCGCGCGCTGCCGCCCGGAACGTGAGCATCACCGCCGCCGGCGGCCGCGCTTGTCCGGCTCCGGTTCCGGTGCGGGTTCCTCGCCCCCACGCCCCGTGATCCGCCCGAGCAGGCCGACACCCGGCAGCTTGGCCACCGCACCGAGCACGTCCTCACCCAGCGAGATCAACGCCTCGAGCCGCGGCAACAACCGGTCGTAGGTGGCGAACACCGGATCGGCCAACGCCAAGGTCCGATCGAGCCGATCGATGGTGCTGTTGAGCCGATCGACCGCGATCGAGAGGTTCTCCACCAGATCCGGCAACTGCGCGGCCAGCTGCGCCGAAGCGGGCGGCAACCGAACCGCCGCGTCGAAGGCATATCCGGCCGTCTGCTGAGCGGCATCGATAGCCTGCCCCGCCGCGGTCTGCGCAGCCCCCACCGCCGCCTGCGCCGCCGACAACAATTCGGCCCCTGGCACCTTCCGCGCCTGCGCCGGCGGAGCAGCCTCCTGCGCGCGCCCCCGCTTCCTCGGGTTCGTCATGACACCACTGTGCCGCAAGGACGCCACAGACGCAGGGATGAGCACCCGCCCTCCGCTTCGTGTCCGGCCGCCTACCGCACAACCAGCCACGCACGACCCGACCTCGAGGAGGGTCCGCCGCGCAGCGGCGGTTCGCGGCCGTCCCGCTGTTGCGG
Organism: Nocardia salmonicida; assembly: GCF_036142455.1. Classification (NCBI taxonomy): domain Bacteria; kingdom Bacillati; phylum Actinomycetota; class Actinomycetes; order Mycobacteriales; family Nocardiaceae; genus Nocardia; species Nocardia salmonicida. Next base: position 525,513 of record NZ_CP108014.1, on the reverse strand, counting down.
TGCCGTTGCGTAGGCGACGAAGGAGCAAGCAACGGTGCCGCAACAGCGGGACCGGCAGGGCCGCGAACTCGAGCGCGCCAGCGCTCAAACAAACTCTGTCGGACCCTCATGACATCATGCGAGCACCATGGAACTACGCAAGGGTGCGCACGCGCCGGTCCCGACATCGCTTCTCGCCGTGGTCGTTTCATGGCGGTCGGCACATGCCGTAGACGCGCACGCCCTGCTGGTCACCGAATCGGGCCTGGTCCGCGGTGACCGGGATTTCGTCTTCTTCAACGCGCCCCGCCACGCCTCCCAGGCGGTCACCCTCGACCAGGAGCCCGCCCCCGGCACCGCGCGGCTGAGCATTTCGCTGCCCCGCACCGAATCCGATGTGGCACGCATCGTCATCAGCGCGTCCCTCGACGACGCCACCTTCGACCAACTCCCCGACCTCACCTTGACCGTGCACGCCGCCGACGGCCCGATCGCCCAGTTCACCATCGACGGCATCGAGGACGTCCAGGCGATGATGTTCGGCGAGTTCTACCGCCGCGACGGCCAATGGCGCTTCCGTGCGATCGGCCAGGGTTGGGCGGGCGGATTGGCCGGGTTGGCCACCGAATTCGGGGTAACGGTGGACGAACCCACCGCCGGACGTGCCGGCACCGGATCGAGCACCCCCACGCGACCGACCCACGCAGTCATGGGCCAGTTCGAGGGCTCGCCCGACCAACGGCACCGGGCTGTTACGCCCGCTGCCGCCTATCCACTCGACGAAGTCCCGGCACCGACCCACGCTCCCGCCCTCACCCGCCGCGTCATCGACGTCCCCCCGCCACCACCGCCGGACCCCGAGCTCGCCGACTGGCACCCCGATCCGGAAACCCCCGATCAACTCCGCTGGTGGGACGGCGACGAGTGGACCTCCAGCGTCCACCCGCACATCCACGATCACCGCACCCGTTGCACCCGCTGCGGCAATCCCTTGCGTCGCAAGCTGTTCGGCGGTCACGGACCGTGCAAGAACTGTGCCGAGGAGATCGAGGAATTCCTCACCCACTGGCGCAACCGGGCCAGGCGCGTGCTCGCGGGCCCCGGCACGATGTCGCAGGAATGGACCGAGGTGTGGGCCGCCCTGCGCTTCCAGCGCATCGACGAGGAGCGCGGCCGAACACTCCTACGCGACGCGGGCCTGACCCAGGTCGAGCGCATGGTCGCCTTCGCCTTCGCCGACGGTGAGGTATTCGCCGACGAACTGGATGCCTTCGAACACGTCGTCAGCGAGCTGGCGCTGTCAGGCGCCGTCGTCGACGATCTGCGCCGCCGAATGTATCGCGGCCGCACCCTCTCCCGCTTGCGCGCCGGCGAACTGCCCACCATCAACACCCCCGGCCTGCACCTCGACCCCGACGAGCGCGTTCACCTCGACCTGCCCGCCGTCCACATCCGCATGCTCGCCCGCGGTCCACGCAACACCGAGGGCCGGCTCATCGGCAGCTCCAAGAAACTGCGCTTCGTCGGCGACGGCACCGGCATCGAATTGCCGTGGAACCGGGTGGTTTCAGTGCATCCCGAGCACGGCACCGTCGTGCTCGCGGCGACGTCCGCGCGGGGCGGCGCGACTTTCGGCGTCACCGATCCCGACTATGTGGCGGCAGCACTCGAGGGTGCGCTGCGCGTGTCGAAACGCCTGGTCCTGACGCCGGGACAGCTCGACAGCCGCAGTATTCCCCAGGATGTGAAAGCCCAGGTGTGGCAGCGCGACGGCGGCGCGTGCGTCGAGTGCGGCGACGGCCACTACCTGGAATTCGACCACATCATCCCGCTCAGTCGCGGTGGTGCGACGAGCGCGACGAATCTGCAGATCCTGTGCCGGGCCTGCAATCGCGCCAAGGGCGCGCGGATCTAGCTGAGGATCGCGTTCATGATGGTGCCGCCGCTGGTAGCGACCACACCGCCGATCATGGCGCCCGCGATCATCTTCGGCGACTCCATCGCGCTACCGTTCCACTTCTCCCAGGCGAACTTTCCACCGGCGACGGTGATGGCGAGCACGCCCGACAGGATCATGAACCAGGTCAGGTACTGGACCATTTTCATGATCTTGTCCGACAGCGGAGGCGCTTCCGGCGTCGGATTGCCGATCTGCGCGTACGTGGTGATGGTGTCGGCCATCGACGTCAGAATGATGCTCATAGCCTGCTCCCCTATCGCGTGACGCGAACTGCGTTCCAGCCCTGCCGTATTCGAACGTGGTCCAGGATACGGGCGCGAACCCGCTGCACACCAACAAAACCGATCGGTTCGGTCAGATGGGCGCCGACACGGTGGCACACGACCGGATACCATCAGTGCTGAGTTCATCGTCGTCCCGTTCCTCCGAGATACCGAGTGAGACCCCATGCTCCTGGCCGCCGTCACCGATACCTTGGCGCAGATCGGCAATCCGACCCCCGAAGCACCGCCACTGGCGGACAAGATCATGCAGCTGGTCAGGTACCTGACCTGGTTCATCTTGTTGTCCGGCATCATCGCCATCACTGTCGCGGGCGGAAAGTTCGCCTGGGAGAAGTGGACCGGCAGCTCCATGGAGTCACCGAAGATGGTCGCGGGCGCCATGATCGGCGGCGTCGTCGCCACCAGCGCGGGCACCATCATGCAAGCGTTGCTCTAGGTTCCCGCTCCGCTCGGGTCGGTCCGGGATCAACCCGGCCCGACTCGACCGGCCAGGAACACATCGACCCGAGTTCTGTTCGGATTCAACAGAACTCGGGTCAACTGGTTTGTCGAGTGTCGGCGCACAGCATCTACCTCCTGTCATTCGGTGGTTCGGGTCGGCTAGGTGTAGAGCCGGTCCACGAAGGCGTTCAGGTTTTCCACCACGCGCTGGGCCTTCTCCTCCGGCGTCAGATCCTCGCGATAGCGGCTGCCCATCGACGGCCGCTTCTTGTTGCGCGCATACAGCGAACAGGCCAGATCGGTGCACATGTAGCTGCCGACCGTGTTCCCCTTGCGCCCCGACTCGCCCGTCTTGCTCGCGGTCATCAGCGAAACGCCGCCACCCGAGTGCGTGGTGAGGCAGATCGTGCACATCTGCGTCTTGCCCGATCCGCCGGTCTCGTGCCGCAGTGCGACACTGACCAGCCCGTCCTCCCTCGGCACCGAGATATAACAGCGCCCCGCGTACGACGGGTCGGTCCAGCCGAGGAAGTCGAGATCGTCCCAGGGCCGTTCACCCAGGTCACGCGGCACATTCAACCGCTTCGCGTCACCCTTCGAACAGTTGACGAACGACGACCTGATGTCGCGTTCGGTAATGGGTTCCATGCGTTGATCCTTTCAGTCTGCGAACAGCAAACGATAGACACGCTAACGATCACCACCTGCGGAAACAACCGGATTTCCCACCGCCCAGCCGACGCTGGGCGGACCCGTCAGCCGACGATCCCCGCAGTACGGGCGGCGCGCAGCCAGTCCGGAAATTCGCCGAGAAGGCGCCGGTAGAGCTCGGCGTCGTCGACCTGGTCGATATCGTCGAGGGCGAAGAAGCCCGCGTTGTCGACGATGCGGCCGTCGAGTTCGTCGAGGGTGCGCAGAACGCCGAAGTTGGCTTTGCCCAGGCCGATGAACTGCCAGAAGGCGGGCAGGTGGGCGGCCTCGCGCATCAGTGCGGCGATCTCGCGTTTCTTCGCGAAGCCGCCGTCGGTGAAGAACAGCACCAGGGTGGGCTCGGTCAGGGTTTCGATGATCGCGCGCATGATCGGCAGTTCGTCGTTGCGACCGCCCATGGCGTCGTAGTCGATGCCCTCGTGCGTGCCGGTGAGATGGAGGTAGGTCTGTGCCCACCGCTCCCCGTCCGCGACGGTGATATCGGGCAGCTTCGCGTAGGTCAGTGCGTAGAGGTAGGCCTCGAGCGTGCCGTCGTCATCGAGTTGGGTGGCAACCGGAATCATCCGTTCGACGACCCGATGCACGGTGCCGCCGCGATACATTTTCTGCATGCTGCCGGTCTTGTCGATCACCAGCACCACCCGCGCTCTGGCGCCGAAAGCGCTCTTGTCGATCAGCACCTTCGCGACTTCACGCTTGCGCATGTCCAGCGTCTGACGCTTGTCGAACGACAGCGCCGCCTCGCCGGGTACGGTCCGAACCTCGGGCGCCGCGACAACTTCCGGCTCGTCGTCGACGCTCACCCCGTGATCGGTGACCAGGTCGGCGAACCCGCCCGCATAGCCCTGCCCGACAGCGCGGACCTTCCATTGTTCGCCCCGGCGATACAGTTCGAGCGCGATCACCACCGACTCGCGATCGAGTCCGTCGATCACATACTCGTGCAACACATTCCCCGCACGATCAGCGACCGATGCCACCGGCGCCGCGGCCGTTCCGAACGTATCGCCCTGCGTCGCGACAGTGATCACCGCGCGAATCTGCGCGATCTCGCCCGGCACCGCTCCGAGTGAGATCTCGAGCCCCGCACCGTTGAGCCGAACCCCTGGTGCCTGTGGCTGATTGAAGAAGACGAAGTCGGCATCCGAGCGAACTCTCCCCGCCTCGGTAACCAACAGCGCCGAGAGATCGGCCGCGACCCCGCCCCGAACCGACAGCACCACCTCGCCCGGCGCCAGTCCAGCGTTCTGCCCCTTCACCAGCGCAGCAGCCACTGTCGCTCCTCATCTCACACGTGCTCGGCCGTAATGCCCCACACCCTAGCGAAAACGCGCTAGATCCAACCCTTCTCACGAGCTTTGAGTGCTGCTTCGTAGCGATTGGACACGCCGAGCTTGGTCATCGCCGAGGACAGGTAGTTACGGGTGGTGCCCGGGGAGAGGTGCGCGCGTTTGGCGATGTCCTCCACCGACGCGCCGTCGGCGGCGAATTCGAGGACGTCGGCCTCACGGGCGGTGAGGACGGTGTCCCCCGCGCTGATGGCTTCGGCCGCGAGTTCGGGATCGACGTAACGGCCCCCGTTGTGCACCGACCGGATCACCTCGGCCAGCGTCGTCGCCGAGGTCGTCTTGGGCAGGAACCCGCGCACGCCCGCGGAAAGCGCGCGCTTGAGATAGCCGGGCCTGCCGTGGCTGGTGACGATCAAAGTGCCTGCGCCAGGGGTGATCCGCAGCAGTTCGACGGCAGTGTCGATGCCATCGATGCCCGGCATCTGCAGATCGATGACGGCGACCGCGGCGGGCTCACCTTCCTCGGCCCTGCGACGCCAGGCCGCGACGAGTTCCGCACCGGAACCGACGTGGGCGACGACCTCGAGATCGGGCTCGAGGCCGAGCATCGTCGCCATCGCGGCGCGGATGAGGGTTTCGTCGTCGGCCAGGAATACGGGAATCACTGATTCTCCCAATGGATTTCGAGGGTGAACTCGTCGCTGGATGTGGCGATGTCGAGGGTCGCGCCGACGGCGGCGAGTCGTTCGCCGAGGCCGCGCAGCCCGGATCGTTCGCCGATCGCGCCCTGCGGACGATCGTTGCGCAGCGACATGCCCGACCCGCCGAGGGTGAGCGTCGCGGTCGCCGCCGCCGAGTGTTCGACGATATTGGTCGTGCCTTCCCGCACCACCCAGGCCGCGACTTCGTGGAATGCCGCGGGCACCTTGGCCGCGTCGCCCTCGACGACGAGTTCGCATCCCGCCGCCGACAGCAGTGACCGGGCCCCGGCCACCTCGCCACGCAGGTCGATATTGCGGTAGCCGCGCACCAGGGTGCGCATCTGCCCCATCGACTCGACCGCCAGCGTTCTGACCTCTTCCATCTCCGCGGTCGCCCGATCGCTGTCGCCCGCCCGCGACAGTGCCACCGCTAGTTCGCTTTTCACCGCGATGGCCGAGAACCCGCGGCCGACGACATCGTGCAGGTCCCGAGAGAAACGCAGCCGTTCCTCGGCGACCTGGAGTTGCGCCTCGACACCTTTGGTTCGCTCCAATTCGTCGATGATTCCCAGTCCCCACACCGTGAGCCGGGTCAACACGATCGCGCAGATCCCGGTGATCACCAGCACCGCCGCCCCCTGAAGGCCCGCGCGTAGCGGCGTTCCGAAGACCAGCAGCGGGGTGGCCACACTGAGTCCGATCAGAATCCACCACTGGTGGCGCGTGAACGGGATGACGGAGAAGATCGCCATGATCACCGCAGCCATGCCCACCATGCGCGCGCTGACGACAGTCGACTCGTTGCTCGCCACTCGGGCGACTACCCCACTGATCGCCCACAGCGCAGCCAGCACTGCGACGGCGATCGGCAACATCCGTGGCCGCGTCACCACGCCGGGGAAGGTGGCGAAATCAGGTTGCGCCTCCAGTGCGACAGCGGCCGCGAGGCCACCCACGACGATCCCGAGCACCGACGGCACAGACTCGGCTTTGATCGCCAGCACCACGACCAGCACGGCGATCACCGCCTGGAACGAGCCCCGGCTGTAGAGCCGGAACTTGGCTGCCCCGGACAGCTCGTGCCACCAGGCGGTCGCGCGCATCACCCGCGATCGTCCCAGCGGAAGCTCTTGCGGGTCAGCGCGAGCGCCAGCACGGTCCATAGCGCCAGTGTCGCAAACGGTCGGCCGGATTCGGTGACGGTGTCCACGAAGCCCAGCGCGGCGTCGGATTCGGCGACCGCCGACATCTTGCCCGCCGCGCCGAGGGAGATGAGGTCGGAGACGGCGGCGAACGGGGTCCACTCGGCCAGCTGTGCCAGCCGGTCCGGCAGCACACCACGGATGGAGGACATGCCGAGCATCGCGATGATCATCACCGGCAGCGAGGTGATCTGCGCCGCCTCCGCGTTCTTGGTGTACGCGCTGGTCGCCAGGGCGAGCAGCGAGAACAGCACCGTTCCGCCGACGAGCGCGACCACGATCGCCAGCGGGTTGATCGGCGCGGGTGTGCCGGTTCCGTAGACCACCGCGGTGACGACAGCCGTGCACGCGACCGTCATGATCGCACCGGGGATGGCCGGAGCGAGCTGGATCTGCCAGTCGGTGGCCTCACCGGTGCGCAACCGTTTCAGCACCCCTTCGCTGCGGCGGGTGGTCACCATCGACAGCACCGAGTAGTACTGCACGAACAGCAAGGCGAGCAGCGCGAGCATTTCGAAGGTCACTGCCGCCATCGCCGCTGTCGGCTCGGCATCTTTGCGGGCGATGAAGAAGGTGGCCACCGGAATGCCGATCGGGAACACCGTCGCCATGTAGACGAGAGTCTTGTTGCGCCGGAACTGCAGCCACTCGGCCTTGGCCAGAGCGGTGAGCGGTCGACGGCGGAATCCATGGGCGGGCAGGGTGGTAGTCATCGTGCTCCGATCAAGGTGGGAGTGGTGGCCTCGGCGATATCGAGGAAGACCGATTCCAGCGACGCGGCGCGCGCTTCGAGTCCGGTCAACCGCACGCCCGCTTCGCGTGCCCAGCCGAGCAGCTCGAACAGATGGCCCTGTAAATCGTTGGTGCTGATCGTGACTCGCGCGCCTGCATCGACGCGGGCACCACGGAACTGCGGCACGGGCAGCCCCGGGTGGTCGAACGCGATCCGCGCAGGATGGTCGTCGACGATGTCGCGCAGCGTGCCCCTGCGGGCGATCGCGCCCTTGTGCATGATCGCGATCTGATCGGCGAGAGCTTCGGCCTCGTCCAGATAGTGCGTGGTGAGAACCATCGTCACCCCCGACGCTTTGAGGTCGGCGAGCAATTGCCATGTCCCACGCCGACTTTCCGGATCGAGGCCGGTGGTCGGTTCGTCCAGGAACAGCAAGCGCGGCTGCCCGAGCAGGGCACACGCCAGATCGACGCGGCGTTGCTCACCACCCGACAGCGAGCCGACCCGCACGCCCGTCCGATCGGTCAGGCCGACCTGCGCCAGCACGGCCTCGGTGGTGGTCGGATCGGTGCACGTCCCCCGCCACATCTCCAGCGTCTCGCCGACGGTCAGTTCGGCGGGCAACCCACCGGACTGCAACATGATGCCGACCCTCGCGCGCACCTGGGCGCGGTGTCGGAGGGGGTCGAGGCCGAAGACTTCGACCTCGCCCGCCGAGGGGGCGACGAGCCCTTCCAGCATGTCCAGCGTCGAGGTCTTGCCCGCACCGTTCGTCCCGAGCAGCGCGAACACCTCCCCCTCGTGCACCTCGAGGTCGACACCTTTGACGGCTTCGAATGCGTCGTCGCCGCGACCGTACGTCCGGCGCAGCCCGCGTGCGGTGATGACGTCTGTGTTTCCCATGCCTTCTACGGTGGTCGACGCGGGGTGTCACCAGTAGTAAGCGCAGTCACCGATGCGCGATGGGATTCGCATGGGTCGGTCATGACATACGTCATCGGTCCCACCGGCGACCACCCCCGTGCCCGCCGCCTCGTCGCTTGACGATTCACCATCCGCCGGTCCACCGCAGGTCTACTATTGAACGTAGTAGACCGAACATCGGAGGAGCCCATGAGCGATCCGAACAATGCCGATCCCCGGCGTGGCCCCAAGAGGTCACCGCTGGCACGACTGGTGGAATCGAGTTCTCAGTTCCTGAACAAGCGCGGGATCTTCCTGGGCCGCCGATCGACGAAACTCCATGTGGCCCTGTACCGCCGGACCAACGGCCGAGTGGGCGGCCACCTGCCCGCCTGGCCCGACGCCCGAATCCTGCTCCTCGACCACGTCGGCGCCAAGTCCGGCACCCACCGAACATCACCCTTGATGTACCACGCCGACGGCGACCTCATCGCCATAGCCGCATCCAAAGCCGGCCAACCAACCCACCCGGCCTGGTTTCACAACCTGAAAGCCAACCCGGACACCACCATCCGAATCGGCGCCCGCTCCCACCCCGTCCGAGCCCGCGTAGCAACCGACGAGGAACGAAACCTCTTGTGGCCGAAGTTCATCGATTTCTTTCCGAGCTACGACTTCTACCAACGCCACGCAGGCAACCGCACGATCCCGATCGTCATCCTCACTCCCCGCACCTAGATGCCATCCGATCAAGTCCCCGAGCGGTCCCCTCCACTGCCGTGCCCCGATCCGCTGCCGACCGGAAGGGACTTCGATTGGCGCACAAGTAATTTCCCAGCCATTTGCTGAAGCCACAACGCCTCCGACATGCAAAATCAATGCATGAGTTTTACGGTGGCCTACCTGCAGTACGCCGGATCGGGTCCGATGCGGCACGAAGAGAAGCTCCTCACGGAGGGCCTCGGAAAACTCGACGTCCCCGTCCGCCACTACAGCCTGAAGCGCATTCAACGCAGGCAGTTGGCGTTGGGGCCCGGCATTTTCATCGCCGGGGACATGGATGCGATGCACGGCGCGATGCGCCAATTGGGCATTCCTATACCGCAACCCGACGACTATCCCGAAGTGCTTCGCGGCTTCCTCGGGCGGAAGGTGTGGGCGTCGACACTGGGTGAGATCGAGCGCTCGATGGACGGCGGCTCCTCCCCACCGGTTTTCGTCAAACCCGCGGACCGCCGAAAGGCCTTCACGGGCTCGGTCTGCTACTCGGAACACGATTTCGCCGCATGGGGGAACACCAGTCGGCGCCAGCGCGTCTGGTGCTCCGAGGTCGTCACCTGGGTGTCGGAATACCGCGTCTACGTCATCGGCAGGCAGATCGTCGCCGTCGACCACTACGAGGGTGACAACTCCGTGCCGCTGAACATGGAAGCAGTCGAGTCAGCGGTCACCGCCTACTACCGTTCCGGAACCGCCCCTACTGCCTACGCCATCGATTTCGGCGTACTGCCCAACGGTGAGACGACACTCGTCGAGGCCAACGACGGCTACGCCCTCGGCGCCTACGACATCACCGCCGACCAGTACACCGCACTGCTGATGAATCGATGGCGCGCCCTACTGACTTCCGAGGTGCGGCCGACACGAACCACGAGCTTCTAGCGTCGGCTCATCGACGACGGTGGGAAGGGTCGAGTAGAGCCGGTGGGGTGTCGTGTTTTTCGTGGGGAGCGAGGTCGGTGCCGGGGGCGACGATGGCATCGATCGCGTCGAGGACGTCCGGCGGCAATACGGTGTCGGCGGCGGCCAGTTGGGAGTGTAAGTGGTCTATGGTGCGTGGGCCGATGATGGCGCTGGTGACGGCTGGGTGGGCGGTGACGAAACCTAGGGCGAGTTGGATCAGGGTCAGGCCGGCCTGGTCGGCCACCGTGGCCAGTTGTTCGACGGCGGTCATCTTGGCGTGGTTGGTCGGGATGGTGGTGTCGTAGCGGTCCGGCATGAATGTCGAACGGCTGGTGGTTATTTCGCGGTCGGCGCGGATCGCGCCCGAGAGCCAACCCGAGGCCAGCGGGCTCCAGGCGAGCACGCCGAGGCCGTATTCCTCGGTGACCGGCAGGACGTGAGTTTCGATGCCGCGCTGAAGGATCGAGTAGCTGGGCTGTTCGGTGACGTATCGGCTCAGGTGATGCTCTTTGGCGGCCCACTGCGCCTGCACGATGCGGTAGGCGGGAAACGTCGAGGATCCGAAGTAACGGATCTTGCCTGCGCGCTGCAGATCGGTCAGTGCCGCGAGAGTTTCCTCGTCGCTGGTTTCGGGATCCCAGCGGTGGATTTGATAGAGGTCGACGTGGTCGACATCGAGTCGGCGCAGGCTGTTGTCGAGCGCGGTGGTCAACCAGCGGCGCGAGCCGCCGCGATGGTTGCGCCCCTCGCCCATCGGCATGCTCGCCTTCGTGGCCAGCACGATGTCGTCGCGACGGCCCGCGATGGCCTTGCCGACCAATTCCTCCGATTCGCCCTGACCGTACATATCGGCGGTATCGATGAGATTGATGCCGCCATCGATGGCGACGTCGATCATGGCGGTGACCTCGTCCTGTGTGGACTTTCCCAGCTTGCCGAAGTTCATCGCGCCGAGCACGAGCGTGCTGACCTGAACGCCCGTACGGCCCAGAGTGCGGTAGTGCATGGCGGTTCCTCCCAGATGAGCTTGGTTCGGTTCGCCGGTTCTGGCATCCTCAACCAAACGGAACAATGTTCCGCTAACCAACATACGGAACACCGTTCCGTTTGCCAAGGGAGGCTTCGCGACCGTGGTCGACAACCCGATCGAGGCGCCGCGCAAACGCGCGGACGCCCGGCGCAACCAGCAAGCGCTGCTCGACGCCGCCGCGGCCGCCTTCGCCGCCTCCGGCGTCGACGTCCCCGTCCGCGAGATCGCCACCCGAGCAGGTGTCGGCGTCGGCACCATCTACCGCCACTTCCCCACCCGCGCCGACCTCATCGTCGCCGTCTACCGCCATCAGGTCGAAGCGTGCGCCGAAGCCGGCCCCGCCCTCCTTGCCTCCCACGGCTCCCCTCACGCCGCACTCGGCGAATGGATAACCCTCTTCGCCGCCTTCCTCACCACCAAACACGGCCTGGCAGAAGCACTGCAATCCGACGCGGCCACCTTCGAAACCCTCCACACCTACTTCCTCGACCGCTTGGTCCCCACCTGCGCCGCCCTGCTCTCCGCCGCCACCACCGCAGGTGAAATCCACCCCGACATCGACCCCTACGAACTGCTCCGCGCGGTCGGCAATCTCTGCATCGGCGGCGACACTCCCCGCTACAACCCGCGCCGAATGGTCGCCTTCCTCATCGCGGGACTGAGCGCGAAGTAGACCTGAGACGCGGAGCCTGACGCCATCATAATCTAGCAACGCTAGACAGTCTAGCGAGCAAATGTTACCGTTGCTCTAGCTTCTAGCGCTGCTAGATATTGGAGAGGGACCCGAAATGCTCATTGTCACCGGCCAGATCATCGCCGTCGTCGCCGTTCTCGCGAATGCCGTTGTCTACGGCACCGATGTCTGTGGGGCCGTCATCATGCGGTCTGTGTACCGCAAGCTCGACGACGCGACCGTGACCGTCAGTGCGGGATGGGGTCACTACTACGGCGACAAGCGGATGCCGGTCGTCGGGGCGGGCGGCGTGGTCGCCGCGGTGCTCACCCTGCTGATCGCACTGCTGGCCGGCCAGATCGGTGCCGCTGTCGCGGCAGGCATCACGGTGGCAGCACTGCTCACCTGGCTCGCCTTCTACGTCCGCATCGCCAAGCCGATCAATGCCCAGCAGACCGCCGCCGCCCTGAGCGGCATCATTCCGGCCGATGCCCGCGCGCTGCAGGACAAGTGGGACAGCATTCTGAAGTACCGGGTCGCCCTGCAGTTCATCGCCCTTGCCGGCCTGTGTGCCGCGCTGATCCTGTTCTGATCCCAGAAGTCGCAGCGCCGACTGGACCATGTCTACGGCACGATGGGGTTATGGGTGAGAACTCGGTCGCGCTGCACGATTGGAAGATCGGTGTCGGTGAGTACGCCCGCCATGAGGCTCGGCGCGGACGCAGGCACGCCTACCCGGTTCTCACTGCGGCGTGTACCGCCCTGGTGGTGATCGACATGGTGCCGTTTCACGTCGGAGCCAATCCCTATTGCCGTGGGATCGTGCCCAACATCAACCGGATCGCAGATGCGCTGCGAGCGGTGGGCGGGACGGTTGCCTGGGTTCTGCCCAGCGACGGGGAACCTACCGATGCCGCGATCGAGTTCTTCGGCCCACAAGTCGCCGAAAGCTATAGCAGCACAGGCGGTTTTGGCCCGTTACCCGACCGCCTCTGGCCTGATCTGACCGTCGGCGCGAGTGACCTGTTCGTCGAGAAATCCGCCTTCAGCGCGTTCTTCCCCGGCCGGTGTTCGTTACCGGGACTACTCGAACAACGCGCGATCGACACGGTCTTGATCGCGGGCACCGTCACCAATGTGTGCAGCGAGTCCTCCGCCCGCGATGCCTCGACCCTCGGCTTCCGAACGATCATGGTCGCCGACGCCAATGCCGCACGGAACGACCACGAACACAACGCGACCCTCCACACGATCTACCGCTCGTTCGGCGACGTACGCCCGACGTCCGACGTACTCGAGATGCTCAACGCCTCTGCCCCAGTTACGGAATCTCGCACGACCTCCGGATAGGTCCGACAGCAATCCGTCGGTGCCGAATGCGCACTCGGAGGAGATCGACTCAGCGCCGCGGAGTCGTCCAGCCGTGCTCACGGAACCATGGACGCGCCCTCACGGCGCCGAATGAATGGCAGATGCACCGAAAGCCTTGAGGAAGGTCGTCGTCGCGGCGTCCGAGATGATGCGTAATTCGGGGGTGGCGAGGGGGTGGGTGCCGAGTTTGGATCGGGTGTCGATGCTGCCGGTGAGCAGTGCGGTGAAGTGGGTGGCCGCCAATTCTGGGTCGTCGATCCGGAGTACGCCCGCGAGAGCGAGGCGGGAAAGGCGGTCGGCGAGGGTCTGGACAACCCGGTGAGGAACCTCGGCGACAATATCGATCAGATCTGGGAAGTGTGCGGATTCAGCGGCGACCAGTCGTCGTAGGGCGCGGGACTCTTCGAGGCAGTAGCAGGTTGCCAACTGCAGGCCGACCTCGCGCAGATTCTCCGGCAGATCGGTGCCGTCGCCGACCAGCTGCTCGACCGCGGCCAAATTGGCCGCCAGGGCCGTGTTCGTGAGCGACTGCACTACTTGACGGAACAGGTTTTCCTTGTCGCCGAAATGGTTGTAGACGGTGGCCTTGGCGACCTGTGCCACGGCGGCGATCTCGTCGACGCGGGCCTGCGCGTAGCCCGCCCGAGCGAACACGGTGAACGCCGCCGCCAGCACTGCCTGCTGTTTGTCGATCCGCCCACGAGGTGTGACCGATGACGATCGGGTCGGATTCGAAGCCGCACTCATCACCCGATCCTATAGCGATTTCGACGGAACTGTACCTACCGCCCTGTTTACATAGACTCACGAGTCTGCTTAGACTCATGAGTCTAGATAAGCAGTCTGCGTAGTGCAGTCATCGAGCACAGCCAAGGAGATACGCGTGAAAACCGTGGTCATTACGGGCGGAACCGACGGCATGGGCAAGGCGCTCGCGCTGACATATCTGGAACGTGGCGAGCAGGTGATCGTTGTCGGCACCAATGCACCGAAAGGTCAAGCGGTTCTGGCGGCTGCCACCGAAATCGGGGCCGGTCAGCGCGTCGAGTTCATCCAGGCCGACTTGAGCCTGGTGTCCGAGAACCGGCGGGTGATCGATCGGATTCGTGCGACGTATCCGAGAGTGGACACACTGGTGCTGGGCGCGCGCTATTTCCGCGCGACGCGGTTCGTCACCGCGGAGGGATTCGAAGCCAACTTCGCCCTGTTCTACCTGAGCCGATACCTGCTCGGCCACGGCCTCGTCGGCCATCTCGATCGGGCAGACTCACCAGTGATCCTCGACCTGTCCGGCCCAGGCGGTGACCTGTCCCGAATCCGCTGGAACGATCTGCAATTCGAGGATTCCTACAATCCCGACGAGGTCATGGGCCAGTGCGGCAAGCTGAGCGACCTACTGGCAGTAGCCTTCACCCGCCACTATCCCGACAGCAGGATTCGCTACGTTCTCCTACACCCCGGCCTGACATCAACCGCCTTCACGGGCGAATACGACGCCGCCAGTGCGGCATTGGTCGCCCGTATGCGAGACCAGGGCCAACCCGTCGAAGCGGCACTTCGCCGAATTCTCCACCACCTCGACAACCCACCAGCCGTCCCGCTGTCCGCGTTCATGCAGGACAACCGGGTCGATACCAATGGCGACCCGTTCGACCCCGAAGCGGCCGACCGCCTTCGGGCCGTTACCGAAGCCCTGTTGCACCGCGATCGAACCGTCAATGTGAGTAGTTGATTTCGACGAAGCCGTCGGGATGGCGGGGGCTGCCGTCAGCACGCGAGAGTCTGTTGGTGCACAGGCGCGACGCGGGGCCCGAGCCGACGAATCGGAGAATATCGGCAGTTCAGGAGGGGAAGTGGGGCGGGTGGGGCTCGAACCCACGACCAGCGGATTATGAGTCCGCGGCTCTAACCGACTGAGCTACCGCCCCTCGCCGCGGGGGTCTCCGCGGGCGAGTCGCATGGTACCCGGCGGAGTGCGGGGTTGACCACTTGGCGCGGTGGTCGTGTCGAGCTGATACAGGAACGGCGATCGGGGCGCGGCTTCCGAGGAAGACGCGGCGACCGATCGCCGTTGTGTGCTGTACCCGAGGGTAAGGGTTACGAGCGCTCGGCTCGTTGGCCTCCCCGCACTCGAACTTCGCGTTCGCGACGCTCGATGTTGCCCCCTGGGTTGCTGGCCACCTTGATGACTCCTACTACCAACAACAGAACCGCAGCTATCACTGCGACGATAATCAGTCCCTGCACGAACATAACTTAACGTGTATTCCGTTGCGGCGCACAATAAGTTACAATGACGCGCCGATCGTCAACAAGGTACGGCCGAGGGCGGAGCGGCCTTCGATCGCCGCATGAGCCTGCCGCACGTCCTCGATCGGGAAGGTCTGCCCGATAACGACTTCGAGCGAGCCGGTGGCTACCGCTTCCTGAGCGCGGGCAGTGATGCCGACCCAATCGACGTCGTCGCCGACGATATCGAACAGGCCGAGTACCGTGACGCCGCGCCCGGCTGCAGCATCGGTGTCACCTTGCGCGAAATCACCTGCGGCGGAACCATATCCGAGGAACAGACCCTTGTCGGAGGCGGCGATCAACGCAGCGCCACCGATGGCGCCACCCGCACCGTCGAACACGATCGACGCTCCCCCGCCGGTGATCTCGCGGACTTGCTGCTCCCAGCCCTCGGCGGAGTAGTCGACTACCGCGGTGGCGCCCAATCGTGTTGCCAGCGCCAGCTTTTCCGGACCGCGGGCAGCGGCGACAACCTGCGCGCCCGCCGCGACGGACAGTTGGATGAGCAGGGTGCCGAGTCCTCCTGCGGCGGCGGTGATCAGAACCCACGAATTCGGTTGCACCGCAGCCCTGTCGAAGACAGCAAAGGCGGTGCGGCCGTCGTGGGCGAGGCCGACGGCCTGCTCGGTGGTGAGCGCGTCGGGGATCTCGGTCAGAGTGGCGGCCTTGGCAAGGGATTTCTGGGCGTAGCCGCCGATGGGCAGTCCTCCGCCGATGCCGCTCGCGGCGGTCTCGGTGACGACGCGCTTGCCGAGCCAGCCGGGGTCGACCTCGGCGCCGACCGCGCTCACCACGCCACCGATCGCACCGCCGGGCACGTAGGGCAGGCTCAGCGGGAAGTAGTCCTGACCCCATCCGCTGCGCAGCCGGGTGTCGAGGAACATCACGTCGGCGACCTCGACGTCGACGACCACTTCGGCCGAATCCGGTTGTGGCGCCGGGAATTCCAATACTTCCAGGACCTCTGGCCCACCGAATTCCTTGACCTGCACTGCACGCATGGCGACTCCTTCGTGACGTTGTCCGAACGAGTCAAGGATGAAACCTCGAGCCGAGTTCAGGTCAAGTGCACTAGGACGTAGGTCACACGATCAGGAACCGCCGCCGCAGCTGCTACTGCTCCCACCACCGCAGCTGCTGCTACTCCCCCCAGAACAACTGCTGCTGCTTCCTCCGCCGCCGCAGCTACTGCCGCTCCCACCACCGCAGCCACTGTTCGAACCGCCACCGCAGCTACTGTTCGAACCCCCACCGCAGCCACCGGACGGACTGCCCGGATCCCACGGCTGACCCGAGGTCCCGTCGACGTATCCGGTCACCCCGGCCGACCCGGCCACCCATCGCCGATCCAGCGGGGGCGCACCCTGCGACTGAATCGACCGCTGAATCAGCCACACGATGGTCGTCACCACCGCGCCGATACACACCACTATGAAACCGAGCAGGAGCATTATCACCATGCCCGCAGGCTAATCCCCGAACCCGCCCACAGCATCCCCACCTCCAGTGGCCTTACAGTGAATTGTGGCGTTCTCTTTCCTCCGGCCCGGCACACGGCACGTCGACCTCCCCACCGTCGACCGCACCGTCGCCGCCCTGCGTCTGCCCGAAGCGATCTTCAAGACCTCACCCTGGCAACCTCGCGAACTCGTGGAAACCGGCCTGCGCCAATGGTTACGGTGCTGCGGCGCCGCCATTCGCGACGACCAGGTGATCGGCATGCCCTCGCACGCGGTCGACGAGGCGTGGCACGGCTTCATTCTCTGCACCCAGCTCTACGCGAGCTTCTGCGAGCAGGCTTACGGACGTTTCCTGCACCATTTCCCGGAGGGCGTCGGAGACAGCACGCTAAATCACGGCACCATGGTCGAACAACTGGGCCGCACCGTGGTCGCCTGGTCGCTGGTGGCGCGACCGGACGAGGAGTGCGTGCTGTGGGACCTGGACCGCAAGGTCGGCGTCGAGGACCCGTGGGGCGTGGACGCCCGGCACGTTGCCGCCGTGGAGGAGCAACTGCGCCGGGCGTAGCCGACTCAGACCAGCTTCATCCGGCGGGCGGCGAACCGCACCGCGCCGGGTGCGATCCGGTTGATCCGGTACTGCACCCACGATTCCGGCGTCACCGGCACGATGTCGCGTCCGGTCCGCACCGCCTTCACGATCTGCGCCGCCACCCGGTCGGGGGTGTAGCCGCGCCGCTCGTAGAGCTTGTCGAACTTCTGCTGCGCGGCCGCCTCCTCCTGGGCGGAGACACCCGAGATGCGGGTGGTGGCGACGATATTCGTATGCACGATGCCCGGGCACACGGTCGATACCGAGATGCCGCGGTCGGCGAGTTCGGCACGCAGGCAGTCGGAGAACATGAACACCGCCGACTTACTGGTGGCATAGGCCGCCATGTCGCGCTGCGGGCTGTAGGCGGCCATGCTGGACAGGTTCACGATGTGCCCGCCGAGCCCACGATCGGCCATCGCCGCGCCGAAAGCCCGGCAGCCGTTGACGACACCGCCTAGGTTGATCCGCAGCACGCGGTCGAACTCCTCCGACGGAGTGTCGAGGAACCCGCCTGCCTGGCCGACACCGGCATTGTTGACCAGCACATCGGGCACGCCGTGCGCGGCGATCACCAGGTCGGCGTGCGCGCGCACCGCGTCCTCGTTCGACACATCGAGCGGGTAGGAGTGCGCCACACCACCTTCCGATGCGACGAGCTCGGCGGTGGCCTTGGCGGCGAGCTCGTTGACATCGGAGACCACCACTTCGGCACCGAGCCGCGCGAAGGCCAGTGCGGTCTCCCGGCCGATGCCGCTACCCGCACCGGTGACGACAACCAGCTTGTGCTCGAATTCCCTGCGCGCAGTGCCCACTTCGGCCCTGGCCAGTCCGCGCGAGACTCCCGCACCGTCGAGCGCGTCGATCAGCTCGGTGGTCGCGGTCGCGAGGAGCTCCGGATGCGAGAACGGCATCCAGTGCCCGGCGGGAACATCACGACGCCAGAGCCGGTCGGTCCATTTGCTCGAATCGTCGTAGCCCGCGGGCCGCACGGCGACATCGCGTCCTGCCACGATCAACTGCACCGGCACCTCGGTGTGGCGCTCGCGCGGGGACAGCATCCTGGCCACGATGTTGGCGCGATAGATGAGCAGCCCGTCGACCATGTCGCGGCGGAAGGTCGGGCCGAGCTTCACAGTGGCGGCGGGGGTGTCGTTCATGAGGGAAACCGCGCGCTGCCACACCTTTTCGGTGCCGATGGCATTGAACGTGGCGCGCGGCAGCCCAGGGGTCATGAAGAAGAAGGTGTAGGCCGAGGAGGCGAGCTGGGTCATCGGCTGCCACACATTGCGCAGGGTGGGGCGGGAGAGCCGGTCGCGCACCCAGCTGGACAGGTGGTCGAGGTTGGGGCCGGAGACCGAGGTGAACGAGGCGACGCGCGCGGTGGCCTGCGGCTCGCACACCGCTTCCCACACCTGTACCGAACCCCAGTCGTGGGCGAGTACGTGCACGGGACGGTCGGGGCTCACCACGTCGAGCACGGCGTAGAAGTCGCGCGCGAGTTCGTCGAGACGGAAGTCGTCGGTGCGCTGGGTGCGGGTGGATTCACCGTGGCCACGGGTGTCGTAGGCGACCACATGGAAGCGCTCGGTGAGCAGCGGAATCACCCTGTCCCACAGGTGATGGGTGTCGGGCCAGCCGTGCACGAGCACGATGGTGTCGGCGGTCGGGTCGCCGTATTCGAACACGGCGATGTCGAAATCACCGCTGCGGACGGTGCGCTGGTTCGCAGGCTGCGGGCTGTCGTTCGTCATGATCTGTCGGACTCCCTGTCCACTGAGTTGTCCCCGAAAAGGTTCACAGGTCGAGCACCAATCGCTCACCGCGGGAACGCGATACACACGCGAGCATGGCGCCCTCGGCACGATCGGCAGCGGAGAGCACGGTCTCGCGGTGATCCGGAACGCCTGCGCGGACCCGCACCACGCAGGTGCCGCAGAAACCCTGCCTGCACGAATAGGGCTGGTCGGGGCGCGTATCGAGAATGGTGTCGAGCACGGTGCGGTCGGCATCGACGGTGACCACCTCGCCGCTGGAGGCGAATTCGATCTCGAACGGCGTGCCGTCGACGACCGGCGGCGGCGAGAACCGCTCGAAATGCAGCTCCACTTCGGGCATCTCACGCACCGCGGTGACGATCGCCGAGGTCATCGGAGTCGGGCCGCACGCGTAGACGGCGGTGCCGGGACCGACGCCGGTCAGCAGATCCGCCGCGACTGGCAGACCGTGTTCGTCATCGGTGCGCACGACGACATTCGCGCCGAAACTCTCGATCTCGGCCAGGAACGGAATGGTGTCGCGGCTGCGTCCGCTGTAGACCAGCGTCCACGGCACACCCAACCGATGCGCGAGCCGGGCCATCGGCAGAATCGGCGTGATGCCGATGCCACCGGCGATCAAATGCAGTCGCCGCGAGGGCGATCCATGCCCCGGCACCGCGAACGGGAAGGCATTGCGTGGCCCGCGGACCACCAATCGACTGCCGACCGGCAGTGCGTCGTGCACCTCGATCGAGCCGCCGCCGCCACCGGGAATCCGGCGCACCGCGACCCGGTAGGCGCGGTGGTCCGCGGGGTCGCCGCACAGCGAGTACTGCCGCAGCCGGCCCGACGGCAATTCGAGGTCGAGGTGCGCGCCGGGCCGCCAGCGGGGCAGGACTCGGCCGTCGGGTGCCTCGAGGCGCAGGCTCACCACGTCCTGGTCGTGCGCTTCGATCCGGCGTTCGGTCACCACCACGGGCAGGCGGCGGTCGTCGACGCGCGGTCGCAGATCATTGCGGTTGACCAGCGCGGTCCAGCGCAGCCGGGCGGTCGCGACGGCATCGATGATCCTGATCGCCGGGTCGTGACGACGCTTGCCGTAGAGGTCGGCCGGGATGTCGCGAGTGGTCACGACGCGGCCGCGCGGGCACCCGGCGAAGCGGCCAGGTAGGCGATGGCCTGCGCCGTGGAGCCGACCGATTGTGGGTTGTACCCGGGTTGGAAGGTCGACAGCGCACTCACCAGCAACGACGGAACGCCGGGCAGCGCACCACGCCACATCGCCGCGAACACCCCGCCGAGCAGCCGCGTGTAGCCCCGATCGGACAGCTGCGGGTCCTGCTGCACGAGGAACCGCGCCCCACGCACCAACACCACGAGGAAGATCGGGAAAACCAGCGTCATCGCCGCGCACCGGCGCACGTACCCGACCCCGAAGTACTCCGCGACATCGTGGGCGACATTGCGATGCTCGACCTCTTCGGCACCGTGCCAGCGGAACAGGTCGACCATTCGCGGGTCGGCGCCGAACTTCTCCAGGTCGGCGTTGAGGATCCAGTCGCCGAGCCAGGCGAAGAAATGCTCGAGGCAGGCGATGAAGGCGAGCCGTTCCACCAGCATCTGGCGGCCGACGCGATCGTCGCCGCGCGCTCCGAGCGAGATGCGGAACAGGTATTCCATCTGCCGCAGGTAGGGGTCCGCGTCGACGCCGTGCGCGGTGAAGACATCCTCGAGCACCTTGCCGTGGGTCTGCGCGTGCATGGACTCCTGGCCGATGAAACCGAGCATGTCCTCGCGCAGCTTCTCGTCCTTGACGTAGGGCAACGCCTCGCGATAGGTCTCGATGAACATGCGCTCACCCTCGGGCAGCAGCATGTTCAGCGCGCTGATCAGATGACTGGCGATGGGTTCGGCGGACATCCACTGCAGGTCGACGCCGGACCAGTCGAAGGTGACATTGCGCGCGTGCAACGCCACCACGCCCGGATCGATCTCCGGACTTTCTCTTCCCCAAGGAAATAGCTTCATCGGTACTCCTCGATCAACCGCGCACGGTTACCCGCGCACCAGGTCGCGCCGTTGCGTCCTACTCGGTAGCTCCGATGATACAACTATCCATAACTTTACGTAACACCTAAATCTGTCAAGCGGCTTCACCGAAGATCGCCAGCGCGACCGGCGCCGCCACCAACAACGCGCATATCACGGCATTGACGACCTTGTACTCGACCAAAATCCCGACGTATTCGCGCAGGACGGCGCTGGGGAGGTAGTAGCGTGCCGTCGGGGCGCCGACGGCTTGGGCGTCGAGCCCGACCTGACGGGCGAGCACAGCGGTCCGCAGGACATGGAAATTGCTGGTGACCAGCAGGATGCGGCTGTCGACCCCGCGCCGGGCGAGCAGTTCCCGGCTGAACAGGAGGTTCTCGCGGGTGGTCGTCGAGCGGTCCTCCCGCAGGATCTCGTCGTCGCGGACACCGTGCTCGACCAGGTAGTCGGCCATCGCGGTACTTTCGGCGACCCTCTCGTCGGAACCCTTGCCGCCACTGGTGACCAGCAGCGGCGACGGGCCGTGCGCGGCGCGCCAGATGCCCAGCGCGCGGTCGAGCCTGCTCGCCAGCAGCGGCGGGACCCGGTCACCGAGCAGGCCGGAGCCGTGCACGACGATCGCGACGGCGTCGTCGGTACGGGTCACCCCGCCGTAAACGACCGAGTACAACAGGAACGCGACCAGTACGAAGCCGAGATAGGCGGCGACGAGCACGACCGCCAGCAGCAACACGCCGAACACCGCCCCCTCGGCGATCACCGCCATCAGCAACAACACATACGGAACCAGCAGCGCGAAGCCGAGACCGAGGGACAGCAGATTCGCCAGGCGTACGCCCTCGCGGCGCAACATCACCACGCCGTTGAGCATCAACAGCCCGGCCAGGGCAAACACCAGCAGCGGCGACAACGCGAGTGCGAAGAAGACCAGAGTTCCCAGTGCAGCTCCTTCGACGCCCGAACCGATCAGTGCGGCGCCGACACACAGGATTCCGAGCAGCAGCAACACTCCGTTGCTGAATCGGCGCCGCTCCTGACGGAAACACAGCGCGAACACACCGAGCAGAACCACACCTATCGCCAGCAAGATCACCAGCCCACCCTAGTGAGCACGGGGCTCGCAGCGATCGCCAGTCCTCGACGGGTGGCCTGAGCGAAACACGAAGATGGACTTGACCAGCTAATAACAAGCAATCATCGCTCGGCGGCGAACCGTCGTTTCAGCAGTACGCCAGGATTCCACCGGCGTCCGCGACCTCGCGTCAGCGGGTAGCAGGCGAACCCGATGGCGGCCGCGCTCGCGTGCCCGATATCGGTGAACGTGCGGTTGAGGAAGATCGGCGGAACCACCACCGCGAGCACCCCGAGCACGTACACCCAGCGCCACGGCGTCACGAACCGGTAGGCGAGCACCGCGGCGACACCGGCCAACGCGTAGCTGACGCCCACATCGAGGATGTACATCGCCCGTTCGGGCGCGTCCTCGCTACGGATCGCCCACAGCACCACGCCCTGGCTGAGATAGGTGGCGCCCACGTGCGCGAGCACCACGACCACGAGCCAGCGCAGGGTGCCGAGCCAGCGTTCGGCATTGGCGTGAAAGATCGTGAACAGCACCGCGTAGGCGAGCCATCCGCTGCCGTCGGTCCAGAACGCGCTGGTGATCAGCACACGCACGGGATCTTGGCCGAGGTGGTGCAGGTTCGTCGACCGGTGATCGAGCCATTGCCTGGCTTCCTCCGGCGGGAGCAGATCGATGATCACCGTGGTCACGGCGAGAGCGGCCAGCCACAGGTAGGTACCGGGCGCGCTGCGGATCCACCGCCACCCGCGGTTCGCCATCCTGCTCGGTGCGCCCACCAGAACAGTGTGCCAGGCGCGGATTGCCACAGCATTGCTGTGGACTCCTGTTTCCTCGGCGAATCTGCGGGTAGGCGGCCATCAGAGTCGACATCCCGATCGGAGGAGGAGCAGGTCATGCCCCAGCAAGCGTGGAGCGACAAGCGCGAACGGCAGTACAAGGACATCAAGAAATCGGAACGCGAGCGTGGCCGCGGCGAGAAACGCGCCGAGGAGATCGCCGCGCGGACGGTGAACAAGACTCGCGCCCAGCACGGCGAGACGAAGGGTTCGGGCGGCCAACGGACCCAGGGCAGCGGCAAGACCCGCGATCAGCTCTACGAGGAAGCCCGCCGCCGCAATATCGACGGCCGCTCCAAGATGAACAAGCAGGAATTGGCCAACGCTCTCGGCCGCAGCTGACCCCACTGCGAAAGGTGCGCCATGCAGCTCGGATTCAAGTTGGCGGCCGAGGCTTTCGGCCCGAAAGAGCTTGTTCGACAGGCAGTTCGGGCCGAAGCGGCCGGTTTCGACTTCGTCGAGATGAGCGACCACTTCCACCCGTGGCTCGATAATCAAGGCCACTCACCGTTCGCGTGGACCGTCCTGGGAACGATCGCGGCCCGCACCGAGCAGATCGGGCTGGCTACCGGCGTGACCTGCCCGATCATCCGCTATCACCCGGCGATCATCGCTCAGGCCGCCGCCACCACGGCGCTGCTGTCCGACGGGC
Organism: Nocardia salmonicida; assembly: GCF_036142455.1. NCBI lineage: Bacteria > Bacillati > Actinomycetota > Actinomycetes > Mycobacteriales > Nocardiaceae > Nocardia > Nocardia salmonicida. The sequence continues at coordinate 501,828 of NZ_CP108014.1, read as the reverse complement.
GGTTCACCCTGGGAATCGGTTCGGGCGAGCGGCTCAACGAACACATTGTGGGCCATGAGTTTCCGCCGGTGGCGATCCGGCAGCGGATGTTGCGCGAGGCGCTCGAGATCATCCGATTGCTGTGGCGCGGCGGTTACCGCAGCTACTACGGCGAGTTCCTGGAGCTGTCGGACGCGCGGGTATTCGATCTGCCGCAGACCCTGCCGGTTATCGCGGTGGCCGCGGGTGGGCCCAGCGCGGCGAAGATCGCCGCCGAACTCGGCGACGGGTTGTTCGCCACCGAGCCGGATCCCGAACTCGTGCGGACCTTTCAGCAGGAGGGTGGCTCGGGCCCACGCTATGTGGAAGTGGGTGTCGCCTTCGCCGAGACCGATCGCGAGGGCGCCGAAGCCGCGCTGTCGACGAACCGGTGGTCGACCGGAGGATGGAAGGTGATGAGCGAGCTGCCCAATCCCGCGAACTTCGCCGCCGCCTCCAGCACCGTGCGAGTCGACGACATGCTCGAATCCTTTGTCTGCGGCAATGATCCGAAACGCTACGTCGAGGCGGTACGCAAGGCCACCGACGCGGGCTTCGATCATGTGGTGTTGATGAACGCGGGACCCGACATGGACGCGTTCCTCGACTTCTACAGCAGCGAACTCGCGCCCCTGTTGCGTTCGGAGATCTGACCCGCGCTCCGGAGGGAGGCAAGCCGAATGACCATGCACGTCGGCACGTCCGGCTGGCAGTACCGCGACTGGCGCGGCGTGCTGTACCCGCGGGGCCTGCCCGTGCGGCAGTGGCTCGAGCACTATGCGCAGGAGTTCGCGACGGTGGAGTCGAACAGCGCGTTCTATCGGTTGCCGAGCCGGGAGAACTTCGCCGCATGGCGGGAGCGCACGCCCGCAGGCTTCGTGATGGCGGTGAAGGCGAGCCGCTACCTGACCCACATCAAGCGATTGCGGGATCCGGCCGAACCGGTGCGGCGCCTGCTCGACAGGACCGAGGGGCTGGGCGAGCGTCTCGGTCCGATCCTGCTCCAGCTGCCACCGACCCTGCGCGCGGACCCCGATCTGCTCGACAACTGTCTGCGCTGCTTCCCCGACTCGGTGCGAGTGGCGGTGGAACCGCGCCACGAATCGTGGTGGACGGACGAGACCCGCGCCGTCCTCCGATCCCACCGCGCCGCGCTGACCTGGGCGGACCGCGATTCCCGGCCGATCACACCGCTGTGGCGGACCACCGACTGGGCCTATCTACGTCTGCACGCGGGCCGCGCTACTCCCCTGCCGTCCTACGGCAAGCAGGCGTTGAGCGGCTGGGCACATCGGCTGCTCGACACCTGGTCACCCGACGCCGACAGCTACGTCTATTTCAACAACGATCACGGCGGCGCGGCGGTGCGTGACGCCGTGACCTTCGCCCACCTGGCCGCGGGCGCGGGCGCGGATGCGACTCGAGTGCCCGAAGTACACGCGACCGCAGGATAAACGGCGAACCCCGCCTCGAGGCCGCGCGATCGAGGATCCGTCGCGCGGTCGGAGGCGGGGTCGACCGGATGTCACCAGCCGGGATCGGTGTCCAAGGGGACGTTGATCCAGCTCGGGCGGGACGGGTCCAGCTCGAGGTGCTGGGTGCGGAGGCCGCTTTCGTTCAGCAACGGGCGCAGCGGGATTCCGCTGGGGAAGTTGCTCGCGAAGACGTCGACGCGCAGGCGGTGGCCGGGCAGCAGGACACCGTCGGTGGCGCGGACGCCGATGTCGATCGTCGTCGGCTCGCCGGGCACGATCGGCTGACGGGTATCCAGGGTGAGGTACGGATACGGGTCGGTGTAGTCGCCGTTCGGCGAGCGGGTCGCCTTGGGCTCGTCGACCGTGCGCAACGACGCCGTCAGCTGACCCTGTGACCAGACCGTCGAAGTACCGTCGGGCGCTACATCGTTCACCGTCACCGTCCAGTAGCCGTCGGTGGCGTCGAGCACGGTGTTCAGGTGTGCGGCGATCGGCCCGGAGATCCTCGTCGGCTGCGAGACCGGCGCCGTGGTGAAGGTGAGCGCGGCCCCTTCACTGATCCGGGCGTCCTTCGAACAGACGTCGGGGAGCGGAAGAATTCCGGCCGTGCCCTGTGCGGCGTCACGCGCGCAGATGGTGATCAGGCTCGGGTCCACCGAGAGACGCTGTGCGGCGCCGGGAGCGGTGCGCAGGCTGCCGTCGTGGCGAGCGCCCGGCGCGGTGCCGGAGGAGGCCGCGTCGAGGTACATCCGCCGGTGCTGCATGCCGGGCCGAGGGAAGGCGACGTCGGTGGTCCACTGCTTACTTCCCTGCTGCCACAACGTGACCGGGTCGTAGCGATCGATGCCGTTGTCGATTCCCTTGAGCCACTTGTCGAACCACGCGCGCTGCAACGATTCCAGCGGGGCGGGCGCACCCGGCTGACCGAGGCCCGAGCTCACCGTTACGTGGTAGACGTCGTCCATGATGAGCTTCTTCTGCTCGGCGGGCACGTCCACCGCGTTGTAGATGCGCGGGGTGGAGTAGGTGAAGATGTCGTGCCAGCCGCCGTAGAGGAAGGTCGGCACCTGCACCTGTTCGGGCGCGCCGACCCAGGCGGTCCGCAGCGGGCTCTCGTCGTCGAGGATCGAGGCCATCTCCGGCGGGATCTGCTCGATGTTCGGGGTGGTCAGCGCGGCGATGAGCACGTTGAAGAAGGTGAACGGATCAGTCACCCGGTCGCGCAGCCAGACCCAGTCGAATTTCCCGTTCAGCATCGACATCAGGTCGGGCAGCAGCTTCGCGCCGTCGACGGCGAGCAGCCAGGCCGGGATGAACCCGATCCCGAGCGCACCACCGGGGGCCGCGACATCGCGGATCAGATCGCTGCCCGGCACGACCGGGAAGATCGCCTTGAGCGCCTCGGGATGACGCTGCGCGGTTTGCAGCTGGTTGATCCCCGAATAGGAGATGCCGCTCATCCCGATCTTGCCGTCGGACCAGCCCTGTTTCGCCGCCCAGTCGACGACTTCCACGCCGTCGATCTGCTCGCGTTCACCGAACACCTGCCAGGTGCCCTGCGAGAAACCGGTGCCGCGCACGTCGACGACCACCTGGGTGTAACCGCCGCGGATCAGGTTCCGATCGACGCCGAAGGTGCGCGCCGCGCCGCCGGGCAGCGCGTGCATGATGTCGCTGAGGCTGCTGAAACCGAACGGCGTGAAGTCCAGGTTCTGCAGCACCGGCATCAGCAGGTCCGACAGGCCGGGCACCGCGAGCGCCGAGTCGGCGAGGTTGGAGACCAGCTTGGTGTAGGGCGTCATGTTGACGATGGTGGGCGTCGGCTCCGCAACGGGCTGACCGTCCGCACCGGCGGGGTGATAGACGTTGGCTTTCAATACGGTGCCGTCACTCATCGTGATCGGCACGTCCCACTCGATGAAGACGTTGGGGTACTGCTGCGGCCCGTTGTGGGTGGCGACGAACTGCGCGTCGAGACCCTCGGCGTTCGGCGATGCCTGCCCGAGCGGCGCGGATGCGACGGCGCCCGCCAAGACGACGACGGACGCGGCCAGCGCGGCCAGTCGCCCACGATGTTTGATCATGCTTCGGTTCAGCCCTCCACCATCGGGAACCACAACGTTCCCGTACCGGGAAGTAACGTAGCGTGGGTCACGTTCGATCGCAAGAACATGTTCTGGGCGATCCACGATCAAGCGCCCGCGCGCACCCTGCCGCGGCCGCCTGAAACAATTGACACTGTGACAGCGTCCGAACTCGACGACGGTCGCCGCTACCGCGGCGCCGCACCGGGGCAACGTCAACAGGAACGCCGCGCTCGGCTGATCGAAGCGGCTACCGAGGCCTTCGGCGTCGACGGCTACCGCAACACCACGGTCACCACGGTCTGCGCGGCGGCCGGCGTCGGCAAACGCTACTTCTACGAATCTTTCACCGACAGTGAAGATCTGCTGCTCGAGGTGTATCGCGAGACGGCCGCCAGGATGATCGAGGCGATCCATACCGGGCTCAGTGATCCCGACGCCGATGTCGATACCCAGGTGCGCGTCGGCCTGACCGCGTACTTCCAGCTCATCCGCGACGACCCACGGGTTCCCCGGATCGCGTTCTTCGAGATCCTCGGTGTGAGCCCCGCGGTCGACCGGGCCTACTACGGCGTTCTCGACGCCTTGGTCGACATCTGCATGGCCCTGGTCACCCCGCACGTCGACCTGGAAACCCATCCCGCCGTCAGTGTGCGGACGGTGCTGTTCGGACTGGTCGGCGCCATCGTGATCATCGCCCAGAAGTGGGTGCTCGACGAGTACCGCCAACCGCTGACCGATGTCGTCGAAAGCGGGTGTCTGGTGATCAGCGCGGTACTGACGCGGATCGGACCGGACGGCAAGGCGACCCGCTCCGTAGAGCGCGGCGCGAACTGACCGTCAGAGTCCCGTGGTGAATTCGGCGAATCGCCGGGCGATCCGCTCGGGGTATTCACCGTTGATCGCGTGCGACGCGTCCGGCCAGACCTCCACCTGCGCGCCGGGGATCAGGCGTGCCGTAGCGGCTGCCTTCGCCGAGTCGTGGACGATGCTGCGGCCCGCGAACAGGGCGAGAGTCGGCACCGTGAGTCCCCGCAACTGGTCCTCGGTGGGGCGCGCCAACAACGGCTGAGCGCCCCGGTAGTCCTTCATTCCGGAGGCGATCAGCCGACCTTCCGGCACCGACTCGTCGACCGGGACGCCACCGGAGATCCAGCTCAGCAGCTTGTTGCGCAGACTCGCGGGCATCATCGGGATCGCGCTGCCCAGCGAGACGACGATCATCTTCCAGCTCAACGACGCGAAGGTATTGGCCGGATCGAGCAGGGTGATCGAGGCCGTGCACTCGGGCCGGTGCAGCGCGGTCTGCACGGCCAGGTTCGCGCCGATGCTCACGCCGAGCAGGTGCGCACGCGGAACACCCAGTCCCGCAATCGTTTCCGCTATCCATTCCGCATGGCCGGCCCCGTCGGTCAGCTCGCGCCGCTGGGTGCTCGCGCCCGGCTCGCCGATGCTGTCGACCGACCACACCGTGCGCCGCTGCGCCAGACTCGCCAGGTTCGACCGCCACATCGGTGTCGAGGCCTGGCGCCCGGACAGGAGCACGACGGGAATGTCACCGCCGGGTCCGAATCGATACGCGCGGACCGGGCCGAAGGAGGTCGCGATCGCGGCCATCGCATCGGGTTTCGGCAGCAGCGCCATGCCGTCCGCGTAGGCGGCGGCGAATCGGTCGAAGCCCCGCCGATCGGCGAAGTATCCGACCTTGCCCGTGGGTCGACCGATCGTGGGATCCAGGAACAACGAGTCCTCGGCCATGGGGCGAGGATAGCTGTCGGAGGTCCACGTCGAAGGCGGCCATCGCGCCTGTTCTCTGGCGGTGACGCCAGAACTTCGGCACCTGCGCTATCCGGCCACCGTCGCCGAACCCCTTCGATGCGACGAAAAGTAGGCAACGACCCGTTGATCGACGTCGTCTCCGGGTAACCCCGGAATATGACTACTCACGAGAACCGCCAACTCGACGAGGTCATCGAGCGGTTGATCATTCGGTACCCGACCATCGCGCCCGCCGAACTCGAAGACATCGTGCACCACGTGTACGACGCGTTCGGCAAGGTACACATCCGCGATTATGTTCCGTTGCTCGTCGAGCACCACGTCAAGGAAGAACTCGGCCCGCCGACGGGCGAGATCCCACCCATCCCGGACTGATCGGGCGCGCGGCACCGCTAGCGTTGACGTCGATACGTCAACCATGAGGAGGTCCGCATGCCAGACACCGTCCGCGCAGTCATAGCCCGCGCGAAGGATGCGCCCGTCGAAACCGTCGACATCGTGATTCCCGATCCGGGACCCCACGATGTGGTCGTCCGAGTCCAGGCCTGCGGTGTGTGCCACACCGACCTGCACTATCGCGACGGCGGGATCAACGACGAGTTTCCGTTCCTGCTGGGTCACGAGGCTGCCGGCGTGGTCGAGACCGTGGGCGCCGCCGTGACCCACGTGGCCGAGGGTGACTTCGTCGTCCTCAACTGGCGCGCGGTCTGCGGTGAATGCCGAGCGTGCCGGCGCGGACGCCCCTGGTACTGCTTCGACACCCACAACGCCAGCGTCCCGATGACGCTCACCGACGGCACCCCGCTCACCCCCGCCCTCGGGGTGGGCGCCTTCGCCGACAAGACCCTCGTGCACGAAAAGCAGTGCACCAAGGTCGATTCCGAGACCGATCCGGCCGTTGCGGGTCTGCTCGGGTGTGGCGTGATGGCCGGGATCGGCGCCGCCATGAATACCGGCAATGTCTCACGCGGTGACAGCGTCGCGGTGATCGGCTGTGGCGGCGTAGGTGACGCGGCCATCGCCGGTGCGCGCCTCGCCGGTGCGGGCACGATCATCGCGATCGACCGTGATCAGCGAAAGCTGGACTGGGCCAAGGATTTCGGCGCCACGCACACCATCGACGCGACCAGCGAGGACGTGGTCGAGCGGATCAAGGAACTCACCGACGATTTCGGCGCGGATGTGGTGATCGACGCGGTCGGCCGACCGGAAACCTGGCAGCAGGCGTTCTACGGGCGCGACCTGGCGGGCACGGTCGTGCTCGTCGGGGTGCCGACTCCCGACATGAAGCTGGAGATGCCGCTCATCGACTTGTTCTCGCACGGCGGCGCGCTGAAATCCTCCTGGTACGGCGACTGCCTGCCCGAGCGCGACTTCCCGATGCTCATCGACCTCTACCGCCAGGGCCGACTGCCGCTGGACCGGTTCGTCACCGAACGGATCGACATCGACGGGGTCGAGCAGGCCTTCGCCGCGATGGCTCAGGGCCAGGTGCTGCGTTCGGTGGTGGTCTGGTGACTCGCATCGAAAGAGTCGTCACCTCGGGCACTTTCGCGCTCGACGGTGGTACCTGGGATGTCGACAACAATGTGTGGCTCATCGGTGACGACAACGAGGTGCTCGTCATCGACGCCGCCCACGACGCCGACGCCATCGCCGCCGCGGTCGGCAACCGTCAGGTCACTGCCATCCTGTGCACGCACGGCCACAACGACCATGTGACCGTCGCCCCGGAACTGGCCGAGCGGCTCGACGCCCCGGTCCTCCTCCACCCCGGCGACGAGCCCCTCTGGCGCATGACCCACCCGAACGCCGACTACCGCTCCTTGGCGGACACCGCGCGAATCACGGTGGCGGGCATCGATATCGACATCCTGCACACTCCCGGCCACTCCCCCGGCTCGGTTTCCCTGCACCTCCCCGATCTCGCTGCCCTGTTCACCGGCGACACCCTCTTCGCGGGCGGCCCCGGCGCTACCGGCCGCTCGTTCTCCGACTTCGACACGATCATCGATTCGATCCGTGACCGGTTGCTCACGCTCCCGGAGGAGACGACGGTCCACACCGGCCACGGCGACACGACCACCATCGGCACGGAGCGGCCCGCGCTCGCGGAGTGGATCGCCCGAGGACACTGACCTGACGCCGCGTGATCGGCGGCGGGCGAAGATGGCGAGCGACCTCCGTGAAGCTCAGTCGCGGAGGTCGGCCACGGACTCCTGGTAGGCCACGGCCGCGCGCTCGAAATAGTCGAAGAGCACTTCGCGCTGCTGCGGGGTGTAGCTCGCGACGATCTCGCCGATGCGACGCCGAGCGGGGGCCAGCACCTTGTCGAGCTCGGCAGGCTGATCGATCGGTTCGACGATGACCTTGCGCCGGTCGCCCGGGTCGGCGGCGCGGCGTACGTATCCGGCCTGCTCGAGACGGTCGACGAGACGGGTGGTCGGGCCGGTGGTGAGTCCGGTGCGGGTGCCGAGCTCACCCGGTGTCATCGCGCCGGCGAGCGCGAGGATATTCAGCGCGTACAGGTCTGTCGCGTGCAGATCGACCGCCTTCGCGCCCGCCTGAGCATGCAGCACAACCGAACTCAGGTATCGGCGAAAGATCGCGCTCAGGTCGTCGTCGGGTGTCGACATGTTTGCCTCTCACTTCGTCCACGCAGACACTTCGTCATCAATGATAGATCTTGTCCGCAGTGACAGGGCCACGTCAACGCTCTCACCGGTGCCCGCCGGCGCGCGTCCGTTGTGATCGCGCTGCGCGCAACCCGTGAATCCGGCATCCCCCTGCGCGATCGTGGGTGGATGACTTCCACCGCCGCGCCATCGACCACCGATTCCGAGCTGGACGCCATCTTCACCCCGATCTTCGACCGGATCGCCACGGGCGCGGTCGAGCGGGAGGTCGACCGGCGGCTGCCGTTCGACGAGGTGGGCTGGCTGAAGGAAGCCAGATTCGGAGCGTTGCGGGTGCCGGTCGAGTTCGGCGGGTACGGCGTGAGCGTGCGGCAGCTGTTCCGGCTGCTCATCGACCTGGCCGCGGCCGAGTCGAATCTGCCGCAGGCACTGCGGGTGCACTGGTCGTTCGTCGAGGATCAGATCCTGGCGGAGGCCGGGCCGGAGCGGGAGCGGTGGTTGCGGGCGGTCGCGGCGGGCACTCTCGTCGGCAACGCGATCACCGAGCCGGGGGTCGGCGCGGTCGACCGGTATCGAACTCGGCTGACCCGCGACGGTGACCGGCTGCTGCTCAACGGCGTGAAGTACTACAGCACCGGATCGCTGTTCGCCGATCACATCCTCGTCGCGGCCGACCGTGACGGCGAGCGGCTCGGCGTGCTGGTCGACGCGAATGCCGAGGGGGTGGTGCAACACGATGACTGGGACGGTTTCGGGCAGCGGCTCACCGCGAGCGGCACCACCGAGTTCACCGATGTCGTCGTCGCCGACGACCGTGTCCTCGGCCCCGGCTACGGCGTCGCGGGCCCCACCTACGGCACCGCCTACCTGCAACTGGTGCAGCTCGCGGTGCTCGCGGGGATCGCCGCGCGCGCCGAACGCGATGCCAGGGAATGGGTGAGCGCGCGCACCCGCACCTACACCCATGGCTCCGCCGATCTGCCGCGCGAAGACCCGCTCGTCCAGCAGGTGATCGGCAAGCTGTCGGCCGCGGCGTTCACCACGCGCGCGGCGGTGCTCGCAGTGGCGGATGTGCTCGACCGGGTGCTCGACGCCGGGGCGAAGGACGAGCAGGATCTCGTGGCCGCCGAATTGGCCGCCGCGCAGGCACAACTCGGCGTGATCGACATCGTGCTCGCCGCCACCACGCAGTTGTTCGAACTCGGTGGGGCCTCGATCGTGTCCGAACAGCTGCGCCTGGATCGGCATTGGCGCAATGCCCGCACCATCTCGGTGCACAATCCCGCCATCTTCAAAGCCCGTGCGGTCGGCGACTACCTGCTCAACGGCACCGAGTTGCCGTTCGGCTGGAGCGCGGGCGAGCGGAACACCGGCACACCGGCTTCCGCGAATCCGGAGCCGGAGGATTCGAGCACGGTGCGTCCCGAGGCCGCATCGCGATGAGCAGGCCGATCCGGTTCAACGCCTTCGACATGAACTGCGTCGCCCACCAGTCGCCGGGGCTGTGGCGGCACCCCGAGGACCAGTCGCACCGCTACACCGACATCGGCTACTGGACCGAGTTGGCGAAACTCCTCGAACGCGGGCGCTTCGACGGGATCTTCATCGCCGACGTCCTCGGCACCTACGACGTGTACGGCGGCAACGACATCGCCGCGCTGCGCCAGGGCGCGCAGACACCCGTCGCCGATCCGCTGCTGCTGGTGTCGGCGATGGCGGCGGTGACCGAGCACCTCGGTTTCGGGATCACCACCGGTACCGGTTTCGAGCATCCGTTTCCGTTCGCCCGTCGTCTGTCCACCCTCGATCACCTCACCAACGGCAGGCTCGGCTGGAATGTGGTGACCGGGTACCTACCCTCCGCGGCAAGGAATTTCGGCGCCGACGATCAACTCGACCACGACGAACGCTACAACCAGGCCGACGAATACCTCGAGGTGCTCTACAAGCTCTGGGAGGGTTCGTGGGAGGACGACGCGGTGGTGCGCGATGCCGAACGCGGCATCTACACCGATCCGGCGAAGGTGCACCACATCGGCCACTTCGGCAAGCACTACACGGTGCCGGGGATCCACGTCGCCGAACCGTCGCCGCAACGGACACCGGTGATCTATCAGGCGGGCGCCTCACCGCGCGGTGTGCGGTTCGCCGCCGAGAACGCCGAGGCGATCTTCATCGCCGGTCCGTCGAAACGAGTACTGGCGCAGACTGTTTCACGCGTGCGCGACGCGCTCGAGGCGGCAGGACGTGACCGGTACGCGGCCAGGATCTACGCGCTGGCCACCATCATCACCGACGAGACGGACGAGGCGGCGCGGGCCAAACGCGAGGAGTATCTGTCCTACGCGAGCATCGAAGGCGGGCTCGTGTTCATGTCCGGCTGGATGGGAATCGACCTGTCGCGGTACGACCTCGACGACCCGATCGGCGACGTGCAGAGCAACGCCATCCAGTCGGCGGTCGCGGCATTCCAGGAATTCGACGACGACGGCCGCGAGTGGACGGTGCGCGATATCGGCCGCTGGGCGGGCATCGGCGGGATGGGTCCGGTGTTCACCGGATCCGGCGAAACGGTCGCCGACCTGCTGCAGGAGTGGGTCGCCGACACCGACCTCGACGGGTTCAACCTCGCCTACGCGATCACGCCGGGAACATTCGAAGACATTGTGCGCCATGTTGTTCCGGTGCTGACCGAACGTGGCGTCTACCGCACCGAGTACGAGCCGGGTACCTTGCGCAACGCCCTGTTCGGGGCCGGGGATCGGCTCCCGCCGGAACATCGCGGCGCCGAATATCGTCTGGGCGGCCCCCGTTCCACTGTGCTACCGCACTCGGAGGCGCGACCCGAATCCGTGGAGGCACCCGCCGGCTAGCCTGCCGTCTCCGCCGATGATCGCGCCGGGACCGACCGTCCCGGCGCGATCGTCGCGTGCCGGTCAATTGTCCAAATACATTGCGGCACCGAGTATTCGGATCGATTCCCGCTGATTGCAACACTCATCATCGAGCGAACGTAAGTGCACCATTCCGGTATGACATCGCAGACTCCCGTTTCCCGCTCCATTCGTTCGGCCGCGGTAATCGGCGCCGGCCAAGCCGGCGTCACTGCGGCGCTAGGACTTCTCGACGCCGGTTTCACCGTCACCCTCTACAGCGACCGAGATCAACGCTCCCTTCGTAACGACGTACCCGCCACCGGCACCGCCCTGGAATTCGGCGAGACCCAGCAGGCCGAGGCCGCGCTCGGACTCGACAGCTACACCGGCCGCGCACCCCGCCACACCGGGCTCAGCGTGCGCATCGCCGGACCGGAGAACGCCGAACTGATCGCCTTCGACGGCACCTTCGACGGCTACGTCGGCGTCGCCGTCGACACCCGCCTCAAGGCCGACGAACGGCTCACCGCGTTCATCGAGCGTGGCGGCAATTTCGTCGTCGAACCGGTCACCGTCGAATCCCTCGACGCGATCGCCGCCGCCAACGAGCTCACCCTCGTCGCCACCGGCCGCGGCGGACTGGCCGATCTGTTCCCGATCGACGAAGAGCGCACGGTATACGACAAGCCGCAGCGCTCGCTGCTCACGGTCACCGTGACCGGCCTCGGCTTCGACTCCGGGGTGTTCGCGCACCGCAGCCCGGCGGGCGGCGCGCACAGCCTGTTCTCCATTCTCGCCGAACAGGGCGAGGCGTGGTGGGGGCCGTACCTGCACAAGGACGCGGGCCCGAGCTGGGCGTTCCTGGGCTGGGCCCGACCCGGCAGCGATTGGGAAACCCGTTTCGCCGCCGCCGATTCCGCCGAGTCGGCGCTGCAGATCGTGAAGGATCTCTACCGCGACTACATCGACTGGGACCTGCCGGAAGTTCAGGCCACCCAGGTTATCCCCGAAGACCCGCACTCCTGGCTCAAGGGCGCGGTCCGACCGGTCGTGCGGGCCGGGGTCGGGCGCACGGCGGGCGGCCATCTGGTCGCCGCCCTCGGCGACACCGCGGTCGCCTACGACCCGGTCGCGGGCCAGGGCGCGCAGAGCGGGCTGATCCAAGCCCAGCGCCTGGTCGCGGCCGCCGCTGTGCACGACGGACCGTTCGACGAGCAGTGGATCACCGACCAGTACGCCGCGTTCCTCGCCGCCCGCAGCGACGCCGCCGCCAAGGTGACCCGACTGTTCCTCAGCGACCCCGAATTCGGCGACATCGGCGGCCAGTTCTTCGCCACCGCCGCCGTCGACCCGAAGTTCGCCTCGGCCCTGGTCGGTCTGCTGCACCGTCCACAGCCGTTCCTGCCCATCGACTCCCCCGCCGACGCCGCCGCCTACATCACCGAGGTGACCGGGGCGGACGCGGGCGAGTTGCTGGCGAAGTTCGCGCCGGCCAGCCGATTCGAACGCTCGACGTTCGCCCCGGCCGCCGTCGGGTAACCGCCACGATCCGGTCGACCGTGGGCATGCACGCCCACGGTCGGCTTGTTCCACAGAGGCTGAGCCCCGGGAACTATGAAGGAACTCCGGCGTGGGCGATCTCCCAGGCCGCCTCGATCATCCGGAAGATCTCATCCACCGCGGCTTCCGGATCGGCGGCCTCCCTCGCCACCGAATAAGCGTCGATCACGAATCTCGCGATCGTCGCGCTCGCCGTAACGGTCTGCGCCAGTTCGGGATCGGCGGCGATGGCCGCTGCCAGCGCCCGCGCATGACGCAGCCGCATCGACTCCTCGTACCTGCGCAGCGCGGACGATTCGTCGATCATGTGCCAGATCGGGGCGGCGCTGTCCGCCGTGCAATGTCGCACCATGGAATGGATTTCGCGACGCAGCGCGGGGATGAGCGGTTCGCCGGCCGTCCGGTCTGTGACCGCCTGCACGAGCCCTTGCTCGAACTCTTCGTCCCGCTCGAACACCAGAGCCTCCTTGGAGGCGAAGTGGGCGAACAGTGTCGTGACGGCCACATCGGCTTCAGTCGCCACTTCGCGGATGCCCACGTCGTCGTACCCACGATCCAAAAAGAGCCGCAGGGCGGTGTCGGCGATCTTCTGGCGGGTCGCGGCCTTTTTGCGTTCACGACGTCCGGTCGGCACGGTCATGCCAGGAGGCTACCAGCTACGAAACTATATCAGTTATGAAGTCATACCGGTTTCAAAACACTAACCGTTAGTGTTATGTTCGCGGCATGAAGAAGGTGAGCTTCGCCGAGTTCGGCGGTCCGGACGTCCTACAACTCATAGATGCCGAGGAGCCGCACGCAGGCCCCGGCCAGGTACGCATCGCGGTGCGCGCGGCGGGCGTCAACCCGGTCGATTGGAGGCTCCGCGAAGGCCAGGTCCTCGGGGCTCATCCGATCGAATTGCCGGCCGGCGTCGGGCTGGATGCGGCCGGGGTGGTGGACGAGGTCGGCGACGGCGTCGACGGAGTCGAGATCGGCGATCAGGTGTTCGGTGAAGGCTCGAGCACCTACGCGGAGTTCGCCGTACTGTCGGCCTGGTCGCGCATGCCCGAGGGCCTGACCTTCGAAGAAGCCGCCGGATACCCCTCCGTGGTGGAGACCGCACTGCGCGTCATCGGTGAGGTCGGCGTGCGGGGCGGTCAGACGCTGCTGGTCAGCGGCGCGTCCGGGGGCGTCGGATCGGCGGTGCTGCAGATCGCGCGCGAACGCGGCATCGCGGTGATCGGCATCGCCGGGGCCGCGAACCAGGACTATCTGCGGAGCCTGGGTGCCCGCACCACGACATACGGCCAGGGCTGGGTCGAGCGGGTGCGGCAGCTCGGCCCTGTCGACGCGGCCCTCGATCTGGCGGGCTCGGGGGTGATCCGTGAGCTGGTCGAGCTGACCGGGGACCCACAGACGGTTGTCACCATCGCCGATCTCGATGCGCCGAAGCTCGGGGTCAGATTCTCCGGGGTCGCCGGGAGTGTGCCGGACGCACTCGTCGAGGCCGCCGCCCTCATCGCGCAGGGAAAGTTGCGCATCCCGGTCGAGAAGTCGTACCCCCTGTCCGAGGCCGCCGCGGCGCACATCGACAGCCAGGCCGGCCACTCCCGTGGGCGGCGGGTCGTCGTGGTGTGAGGCGCGAGTTCGGCTGCCACACCCAGGGGTGGACAGCGGCCACCCCTGGGTTCGCTGGGTGATACCTGCGGGCACTATCCCCGTCGACACAGAGAGCGGATAGTCATAGTCAACCCCTATGACTTTCTCCCCTGTGAAGGAATGGCGACATGCAGCCCAGTTACGTGCACCACGTCAGGCAGCAAGTTCTCGCCTACGGAGAGACCCGCTCCTACACCTACCTCCGGGAGGCGGGCCGCGAGCTCGTCGAGGAGACCGCCACCTACCGCGACCTCGATCGCGACGCCAGGGCTGTGGCCGCGTGGTTGGCCGCCCGCCCGGAGTCGTCGGAACCCGTCGTTCTGCTCTACCTCGACGGTATGGCCTTCCTGCGGGCCTTCCTCGGCTGCCTCTACGCAGGTGTCATCGCGGTGCCCGCCCCCCTGCCGCACGACGAGCGCAGCACTCGACGCGTCGCGGGCATCATCGCCGATGCCGGCGCCCGCTTGGTTCTCACCACCGCAAACTTCCAGCCGATGGTCGCGGCGGCGACCACCGCCGTCGTCGCGGCGACCGACGAAGAACTCGGCGACCCCGACGCGTGGCAGATGCCCGATATCGACACCGGGACCATCGCGTTCCTGCAGTACACCTCCGGCTCGACCGGCACGCCGAAGGGCGTCGTCGTCACCCAGGGCAACCTGCTGCACAACGAGGCCGCGATCTGCTCCTCGATCGGGATCGACGACGCCTCGACCGGCGTCACCTGGATCCCGCAATTTCACGATATGGGCCTGATCGGATCGCTGCTCGCCTCGATCTACGCCGGCGCGAACCTGGTGTTCATGTCGCCCACCACCTTCCTCAAACGCCCCGTGCGCTGGCTACAGGCGATCGACAAGTACCGCGCGACCTGCACCGCCGCCCCGAACTTCGCCTACGAACTGATCGCCAAGCGCGTCACCGACGAGCAATTGGCCACCCTCGACCTGTCCACCCTCGAGGTGGCGTTGTGCGGCGCCGAGCCGGTCCGCGAACGCACCGTCGCCGCGGTGCGCGAACGATTCGCGAGCGCGGGGTGGCGCCCGACCGCGCTGCTGCCCGCCTACGGCCTGGCCGAGGCCACGCTGCTCGTCACCGCGGGACCGATCGACGCACAGGCTGTCGTCACCGAGGGGACCGACAGCTCGCTGGTCGGTTGCGGACAACCGGCGCGCGGTCTCACCGTCCGCATCGTCGACCCGCAGACGGGGCAGCAGGCCGGCGACGACACCGTCGGCGAGATCTGGGTCCAGGGCGACAGCGTTGCCGCCGGCTACTGGAACCGGCCCGAGGAGACCCGGCACACCTTCGACGCGCATCTCGGCTCCGAAGGGCCGTTCCTGCGCACCGGCGATCTCGGAATGCTGCGCGAGGGCGAACTGTTCGTCACCGGACGGCTCAAGGACCTGATGATCATCAACGGCCGCAACCTCTACCCGCAGGATGTCGAGGAAGCGGTGGAGCAGGTGCACCCCGCGCTGACCACCGGCGTCGCCGTCTCCGTCGAGGCCGGTGGCCGGGAACGACTCGTCGTCGTGCAGGGCATCAAGACAGCGCTGCTGCGCGGTACCACCCTCGCCGAGCTGACCTCGACGATCAAGATCGCGGTCGCCCGCGGTTTCGACGTCCCCGCGCCGAGCGTCGTCCTCATCGAGAGCCGTTCCGTGCACCGCACCACCAGCGGCAAGGTCCAACGGGCCTCGATGCGCGAGGCCTTTCTCGACGACAGCATCTCGACCGTCCTGCACGAAGATCTCGAACCGGCCCTGAGCCGATCATCGACCGCAACCCGCTGAGGAGCCGAAACATGTTCAGCACCATCGACACCCACTCCACGACCGTCCAGGACTGGCTCATCGACCGCGTCGCCGACTACACCGAACGCGCACCGCACCAGGTGGACCCCACGATCCCGCTCGCCGAACTCGGCATGGATTCGGTGTCGGCGGTGGCCCTGTGCGGTGAGATCGAGGACCGCTGGATGCTCGACATCGACCCGACCCTGGTCTTCGAATACCCCACCATCGCGGCCATCGCCACCTACCTCACCGCCGAAATCGCCGTCGCGGCATGACCGACATCGCTGTCGTCGGCCTCGACTGCCGCTTCCCCCACGCCGCCGACCCGGCGCAGTTGTGGCAGCTGCTGATCGAGGGCCGCGACGCGATCTCCGAGGTCCCCTCTAGCCGCTGGAATGCCGACGACTTCCACGACCCGGCAGGCGCACCCGGCACCATCAACACCCGCAGCGGCGGATTCATCGACGACGCCGACGCGTTCGACGCGGAATTCTTCGGCATCACCACCCACGAAGCCGAGTCGATGGACCCGCAACAACGCCTGCTCCTGCAGGCCACCTGGCGAGCCTTCGAGGACGCCACGCTCGATCCCCGCGCGCAAGCCGGCTCCCGGACCGGGGTCTACGTCGGGGTGATGGCCAACGAATGGGCCAACCTGCAGATGAGCGACTACGCCGCGATCACGCCGCAGCACGGATCCGGCAACGGATATTTCATGACCGCGAACCGGCTGTCCTATCAGTTCGACCTCGCGGGGCCGAGTATCGCTGTCGACACGGCATGCTCCTCCTCACTGGTCGCGGTCCATCTCGCGTGCAACGCCCTGGCGGCGGGCGATTGCGACCAGGCTGTCGCCGGTGGCGTCAATCTCGTGCTGACCCCGGCGGTCGGCGTGTTCTATACCCAGGCAGGTCTTTCGGCCCCGGACGCGCGGTGCAAACCGTTCAGCGGCAACGCCGACGGGATCGTGCGCGGGGAAGGCGTCGCGGTACTCGTCCTGCGACGCCTGGCCGATGCCGAGGCCGAGGGGCTGCCGATCTACGCGGTGATCAAAGGCAGCGCGGTCAATTCCGACGGGCGCAGCAACGGCATCACCGCGCCGAACCGGTGGGCCCAGCAGAAGGTGATCGGCGAGACGTATCAGCGGGCCGGCGTCCAACCCGATGACATCGACTTCATCGAGGCGCACGGCACCGGAACAGTTCTCGGCGACATGATCGAGGTCAAGGCGCTCGGCACGCTGCACGCGAGCAACCGGGCGCGACCCTGCGCAATCGGATCCATCAAGGGCAACCTCGGCCACACCGAGGGGGCCGCCGGTGTCGCCGGACTCATCAAGGCTGTCCTCAGCCTGCATCACGGAGTGGTCCCGCCGTCGAGATTCGCCGACCAGGAGAATCCGCGCCTACAGATGACACAGCAGGGCCTGCGTCTGCTCGCCGACCCGATGCCTCTCGACGGACCCGCGCACTGCGGTGTGAGCAGCTTCGGCCTCGGCGGCACGAACGTGCACATGGTGCTGGCGAGTGCCCGCACCACCGAGACACCCACGACAGCCGGGGCGGGGGTGCTCACACTCTCGTCGGACAGCGAAGACGGCCTGCGGCGCAATGCGCTTCGGATGTCCGAGGAGTTGAAGTCACTGCGGCACAACCACTTCGACCAGCTCTGCTGGACGAGCAATCAGGTGAAGTCGTCGGGCCGCCACCGGCTCGCCGTCGTCGCCCACGATCGCGACGAGGCGATCGCACAGCTGAGCGCCGGTCCGCTGTCCGGTGTCGCGCGGCCGACCCGCATCGGCTGGATGTTCACCGGCCAGGGGTCCCAATTCCCCGGCATGGGACGCACGCTGCACGAGGCGAGCCGCGGGTTCCGACAGGCGCTCGACCTGGTCGATGCCGCTATGGCCCCCTATCTCGGCCGCTCGATCCGGGAGCTGCTGCTCGACGAGCACGCCGACGTCGACCCCACCGCGCTCGCCCAACCGGCGATCTTCGCCATGGAATACGCCATCGCCAAGACCCTTGCCGACCTGGGCATTCGGCCCGCCTGGTTGATCGGGCACAGCATCGGCGAATTCGCGGCCGCCGCCGTAGCCGGTGTGTTCGATCTCGACGACGCCTGCAAACTGGTCACCGCGCGCGGTCGGCTGATGCAACGTCTGCCGACGGGTGGCGCGATGCTGGCCGTCCGCGCCACCACCGAGCGGATCGCCGACCTGCTCGCCGCCGAACCCGCTGTGGTGCTCGCCGCCGTCAACGGCCCGGAGGATCTCGTCCTCTCCGGCGAGGCCGAGGCGCTGTCCCGCATCAGCTCGGCACTGCGCGCGCGTTCGGTGATCGCGAAGCCGCTCACCGTGTCGCACGCGTTCCACAGTCCGCTGATGGCGCCGATGCTGGCCGAGTTCGAAGCCGTCGCCAGTACCTGCGCCTACCGCGTCGCCGCCCTGCCGATCTACTCGACCGTGCACGGCCGAGCTCTCGGCCCCGACGAGGTGATGGATGCCGAATACTGGACCGAACACGTCCGCGCCACAGTCCGTTTCGGCGATGCCGTGCACGCCGCGCTCGACACGGACCCGACCCATCTCGTCGAGATCGGACCGCGCCGCGTACTCGCCGCGTCGGTGCGCAGGATCGATCCCGAGCTCGGCGCGCGCTACCTGTCTCCGAGTCCCGGCCCGAGCGCGACCGGCGACGAACTCGCCGCCACCGTGGCCGCGCTCTACTGCGACGGTCTCGACCCCGAATGGAACGAACTCTACGAACCCGGGCAGCGTGTCCGTCGGCGCCTGCCGGTGTACGAGTTCTCTGTCGCGCACCGATTCTGGGTGGAACCACCCGCTGTCAGCGAGATCGGCGCCTCGGCATTCGATCCGAAATCCCTACCGGCGCAAGCACAGACCGAGGCAACCATGATCGATCCACTGATCGCGCTCTTCCGTGAACAGAACGCCGTGCTGGCAAGTCTGCTGGCAGCTCCTGCCGAGGGACGTGTCCCGGATATCGACATCGGTACCGCGCGCGGTGCTCTCGCGCCGGACGCGGTCGCGGGGATCGTCCGCGCGGAACTGGCCAGGGTGAGCGGGTTTCCCGCCGACCGGCTGCACGACGCCCGAACACTCGGTGACGGACTGGGATTCGACTCGCTCATGCTCACCGACCTGTTCGCCGGTCTGGCCCGCCAACTCCCCGGTACGACCATCGATCCGACCCTCATCACGGGGGAAACGACGCTGGGCGACGTCATCGCCCACTTCACCGGTCAACTCACCGATTCGCCCGCCGAGCCGAACACGCCTGTCGCCCCGCGCACCCACCCGCCCGAAACCGTCTCCCCCGCAACCGAAGCCAGGCCGACCACCGTCGAACCCGAATATCTGATATCCGACTTCGCCGAGGTGCGAGCCATCGCCGACCGGCTCGCGGGCGCCGAAGCGCTCGGCCTGTCCAATCCGTACTTCCTGATCAACGACGGCGTCACCAGGGATACCTCGTTCATCGACGGCACCCGGGTGGTCAACTTCGCCAGCTACAACTACCTGGGAATGTCGGGCCATCCCGCGGTCGTCGCTGCCGTCCAGGACGCCGTGGCTCGCTATGGCAGCTCGGTCTCGGCCAGCCGCCTGCTCTCCGGTGAGAAGCCGATCCATCGCGAACTCGAGGCCGAACTGGCCGCCCTGCTCGGCACCGAGGACGCGATCGCGCTGGTCGGCGGCCACTCGACGAACGTGACGATCATCGGCCATCTCGTCGGGCCCCGCGATCTGGTGATTCACGACAGCCTGGCCCACGACAGCATCTTGCAGGGCTGCCAACTGTCCGGCGCGACCCGCAGACCGTTCCCCCACAACGACCACGCCGCGCTCGACGCGTTGCTGACCGAAATCCGTCATCAGTACCGCCGGGTGCTGATCCTCATCGAAGGCGTCTACAGCCAGGACGGCGACATCCCCGATCTGCCCGCGATCATCGAGATCAAGAAGAAGCACCGGGCGCTGCTGATGATCGATGAGGCGCACAGCGTCGGGGTGCTCGGCGAGACCGGCGGTGGCATCGGCGAATACTTCGATGTCGACCGCCGCGACGTCGAACTGTGGTCCGGCACGATGTCGAAAGCGCTCGCGGGCTGCGGCGGCTATGTGGCGGGCAGCGCGGACCTGGTCCGGTTCCTGAAGTACACCACCCCCGGCTTCGTGTACAGCGTCGGAATGACGCCGATGAACGCCGCCGCCTCCCTGGCCGCGATGCGCCTGTTGCGGGCCGACCGCGAGCCACTCGACCGCCTGCGAAGCAACTCCGAACTCTTTCTGCGCCTTGCCCGCGAGGCGGATATCGATACCGGCGACAGCCTCGATACCCCGATCATCCCGTGCATTGTCGGCGACTCGATGCGGACGCTGAAACTGTCCACGGCGTTGCTGCGCCGCGGGATCAACGTCAACCCGATCATCTATCCGGCCGTCCCGGAAGACCTGGCCCGACTCCGCTTCTTCGTCACGGCCTGCCACACCGAAGAGCAGATCCGCGAGACCGTCACTGCCCTCGCCGAAGAACTCACCCGGATTTCCGCGCCCGATCTCGTCGACCACTAGGTCCCGTGCCGGTCAGCCGGTCCAGTCGACTCGCTCGGCCATGGCGAGGAGTTTGTCGCGGCGGTGCGGGCTCGTCTCGCCGATCCAGGAGATCAACCCGTAGACGTGAGCGCGAAAGTCGTTGTGTTCGTTGCGGTTCTGTGCGGAAGCGCCGGTGCGCAGGCAATTGTGCAGCAGGGCGCGGACCGCGTCGTAGCGGTCGCGGGGTGCGGCCGGACGGTCGTTGACGACCAGACCGGCCAGCACCTGTCGCTGGTGGGCGCGACGGATCAGGGTCTTGCCGGTGTGCACGGTGAAGCCCTCGTCGCCCGCGATTCGGGTCACCGTCCAGATCAGCCGGGCGGTGTCGAGGTCGGCGTCGCCCGAGAGGGCGAGGTCGTCGGCGTAGCGGGTGTAGGTCAGGCCGTGACGGTTCGCGTAGCCGGTCAGGCGGCGGTCGAGCCCACGCGCGACGAGGTTGGCCAGGCGGGGCGAGGTCGGGGCACCCTGAGGTAGGTGGCGGGTACCGAGCAAGGTGCGCTGGGAGTAGTCGAGTCCTCGCAGTTCGGCCACCGGTGACGCGGTGGTGCACAGCTCGGCGAGGACGCGGGCAACCACGGTGGAATAGCCGCAAGCCGCGAACACCGCGCGCACCCGCGCTACCGCGATCGTCGGAAAGAAGTCACGGAGATCCTGTCTGATCACCACGGCGGCTCCGGCATGGGGAGTGGCGAAAGTCGCGGCGTTGCAGCCCTTCTCGAAGCCGTGGCACGCGGGGTCGACGGGAATACCCGCGAGAACCCGATGCAGGATCCGTCGCTGGATCTCGCGCAATCGCACCTTCGGCGCCTCGACCAATCGCACCCCGATCGCCTTCGGCAACCGCCGATATCGGTAGTGCGACAAGGGCTGCGACGCGCGCCGCAACCAGCCGCCCCGATCGGCGAACCAGTCGAGCTCGGCCGGCGTCACATTCAGCAGCAGGGCCAGCGCGGCAAGATCCGGGATCTCGACCGCGCCGAATCGCATCGGCACCACTATGGGATCGAGAGCGACGACGGTCGTCGGCAGCTTCGGCAGGTCGACCAGTACCCGGCGCAGCGTGTTCACCGGATCGACCGGCTCGACCGGGATGAGGTCGATCACCCGTCCCGCGATCTCCTGTGCCGGACCTGGCTCGATCACATCGGCGAATGCCTCAGCCAGTGGCGACAGACCCCAGTCGTCGTCGAGCAACTCGAACGAGCGCGCCAGCCGCACAGCCAGCTCGAGCCCGATCGCCCGGCTCATCGGCATGCGACGGTGGCGGGGCGACCAGAATCCTTCGTCCGCGGTGCTGCGAGGCACGCGAAGCGTGCGCCCTTGCTCCGGACGCTGAGCCCAACTGACAAGACGCTCCCAGGGGTTACCCCTGAGGTGGGTCGACCCGACCCGCTCTCGCCCCGCCACCGTCGCACCGGGCCACTGTAGCCACAACAGCGCGGAGGGGGTCATCCGTTTCGGGTGAGTCGATCCCGATGGTCGATGTGTGACCATCGCAGAGTCCGCATTGTCCTTCTGTGCCGACAGGAGCTGAGAGTGCGCGCCAGGATAATCCGCACCCGCCGCCTGCGAGCCGGCCTGTCCCAGCTCGCCTTCATGCTCGTCGGGCTCGGGATGGGACTTGTCGTCCCGAGAATCGACTCGGGACCGCGCGCGCCGAGCGCCCAGGTGGCGGGCGCGCTGCTCTCGATCGGGATCGGCCTACTCGGCGCGGTTGCGCTCATCTTCTCGATGCTTTTCCTGGTGGTGCAGTGGGTGGCCACCACTTTCACACCCCGGTTGATGCTGTTCCGCGACGACCCGATCGTCTGGCGGACCTTCGGCTTCGCCCTCGGATTGGTCGCCTTCTGTGTGACCGCCGCCATCGCCATCGGCAGAAATCCCGAGGTATCGGTATTCGTACCGATCTTGGCGATGCTGCTGTTGCTCTTGCTGATCGAGCAGTTGCGGACCCTGCAGTTGAGAGCCTTCTCCGCTATTCAATTGGCGCCCGCGCTCGGCACGATCGCCGACCGCGGGCGCATCGTGCTCGACGCCGTGTACACCGGGCACCACCTCGAATCGCAGTCCCTGCCGCCGTCACCGACGACGATCGTCTGGCAGCGACCCCCCGTGGTGCTGCAGCGGGTCGACGTGCCCCGGCTGATCGATGCCGCTACAGCCGCGAACGCGGTCATCGTCCTGCGTGCGACTCCCGGCGCCACACTGCATCACGGCAGTCCCGTGGCGGACGTACACGGCGGCGAACTGTCCGCCACGACCGTGCTTCGAAGGCTCGTCGTCGGCGACGAACGGATTTTCGACCAGGATCCGCTGCTCGCGTTTCGACTGCTGTCCGATATCGCGCTCCGTGCTCTGTCCCCGGCGGTGAACGACCCGGCGACTGCTGTACAGGCCTTCGACGAATTGGAAGATCTGCTCGGCTGGGTGGCCGCGAGACGTCTGGAACCGACGCGTCACACCGACCACGACGGCGTCGAAAGACTCGTCGTTCATCGGCCCGGATGGGAGGAATTCCTGCGGACGAGCGTCGACGACATCGCGTTCGTCGTCAGCTCGCCGATGGTCGTCACAGGTCTGCGCGACGCGCTACGGCGAGTACGCGAGCGAGCCCTGCCCGAGCACACCGCACAGCTCGACAGGCGATTGGCTCTGCTCGACGACAAGGTGGCCGCGCTATGACCCGGAGCGAGCCGTTCGCCACAGTCGGGCCCAGTCGAAGGCCGCGGCGGGCGGACGCACTCCGGGTCGGTTCCTCGGTACTCGCACTCGCAATGCCGCCGGTCGGATGGTGCACCGCACCGGAGTGTCGAGCAGCAAGGATTCGCCGTCGACGCCTGCCGGAATCTCGGGGGCGTCCGCGTCGACGGTCAGCTCGATCGCCGTTGCCTGCGCCAGGCCACGAAGGCGAGTTCGGCGCAGCAGACCGACCGCGTCCCTGGTGCTGGTGACCGACAGCGTGACCGCGCCGAGCACACCGCGATCGAGACGGACACGACGGCTCAGTCCCGCCAGATCGTTGCTGCCGTACGGGTTGTTGCTCACCAGAATGGCCTGCGGTCCCTCCACCGTGATCTCACCGATCCGGGCGACCAGTCTCGGGCCGCTGTGCCCGTTGAGCAGATCGGGCAGCAGCGCCAGCACCGTCGCGGTCTTGTCATCTCGGTAAGCCGGACTGCGCACGATCTCCGCGTACACCCCGAACGAGGCGTTGTTGACGAAGGGACGCCCGTTGACGATGCCGAGGTCGACGCGCAACTCCACACCGTCGCGCAGCGCGTCGAGTGACCGGGTGGGATCGGCGCGATCGAGTCCGAGGTCCATGGCGAAGTGATTGCGGGTTCCGGCGCTGATCACCAGGAACGGCAGATCGTGTTCGACGGCCACCGCCGCGACCAGCGCCTGGGTCCCGTCGCCGCCCGCGACCCCGAGCAGATCGGCCCCCTCCGCGACCGCTCGTTGGGCCAACGCGGTGACGTCGATTTCCTCCGGCCCTTCGAGGAGAACGACTCGGGCGCCCAACTCTTCGGCTTTGCGCACGAGGTCGAACTTCGACACTTTCCCGCCACCGGAGCGCGGATTCATGATCAGGAACGGACGCTGTGCCGGTGCAATGGAGTATTCGGGCATCGTCGTGTCCGCGCCGCTGCCGCGCAGGGCGATGCGAGCGGCGACGACCGTCACCAGCGCGAGCACGCCGGAGACCAGAACGACCCACAGCAGATTCGCCCGCACGAACGAGACCACGACGACGATCGGCGCGAGCAGTGCGACGCCGAGAGCGATCCATCGCAGTATTCCGAACCGGGTGACAAACGAGTAGAGCGCCGCCACCGCGACCACGACGCCGCCGGTGCCCACGATGAGCAGCGCCATGGCGCCGAGGACGCCCGCGGCGAGCACGGGCACCACCGCCGCCGCGGCGGCGCAGACGAATGCCAGCCGCGCCCACCAGCGTCGGGCGTGGCTACCGGTGGTGTCGGTGTTGGTCATGGAGGCGGATCACTTGGCGGTCGTTTTGCGCGCCCTGGGGCGGCGCGCGGTCTTGGCCGGTGCCGACTTCGGTGCCGCCGACTTCGTTACCGACTTCGGTGCCGACTTCGGTGCCGCGGCGGCCGATGCGGTGGCGGGATCGTCACGCCAGCTGATCTCGATTTCGATTTCGGTCTCGTCGCCGTCGACTTCGATCTCGAATTCCCATCGAACCCGGTCGGCGACAACGATCTCGATCGAGTCGCCACCGGTCTCGAATTCCACTTCGGAACCGTGGGCGATAGCTCGGCCGATCGTGATGAGCCGCTCGCCTACCTCTTTGCGGGAGAGCTCGGATTTCCTCTTGATCTCCAACTTCGGCACGGCAACTCCTGACTGGATTCAGCGTGGATGTCTATTCACGCTAGCCGCGTCGGCGAGTCGGACGGATCACCCTTTTCGGATGAGCTGCGCCTGCCACCGGACGCTCAACCTGCCCGGTCGATGCGGGACACGCAGAATCCGTTCGCGGCATGGTCGAGAGTGAGATCGACCGCTGACGTCACACCGTCGGCGCTGGTCACCGGCGCACTGACGGTCACGACCGAGCCCGTGGAGCTACGGATCGTGAGTGCCTTGTCCTCGAAGCGCCGCACTCCGGACAGGGTGTCGCCCGGCTGGGCGCCGTTGCACAGCAGCGGGTAGTCCGGTTCTCTGTCGGCCGGGTTCACGGGGTCACCGACGACTCGGCTCAGATAGCGCTCGGCGGTATAGCGGGCTTGCTCCTCGGTGGGCCGGGTCGCCGATCGGTCGCTGACGATCGGGCAGCCGTAGCCGGACCGCAACTCGCTGGGACGCAAGCTGACGTGCAGCGCGTCGTTCTCCCAATACGGTCCGAACTGGCCGAGGACGCCGGGCCGACGCACAGCATCGACGATCTGCTCGACATCGCCGTACATCCCGGGGATCTCGGCGGGTGACTGGGTCCAGCACTTGCGGATCAGCACGCTCATATCCCCGGCGAGAACATCGTCGAGCCAGGGACGCAGAACCGTCGCCGCCTTCGGACTGCCCGGGACCGCACCGATCTGCGCGACCGGCGTAGTCATCGGCGCGTCCGATCCGCCCCGATCCTTGGCGGTGAGCACGGCGAACGCGGTCACCCCGGCCACCACCGCCGCGCCGCCCACCCCGAGCAGGACCTTCCTCGTCAGCGAGGTGCCGGAAGCACGCGAGAGTCGCGTTTCTCGCTGCAGCACAGCGGTATCCCCCATCACCGGCCTGCCGGTGAGGGCGGCGATCGCCGCGTCGGCGAGCTCGCCACAGCTGGCGTACCGGTCGTCCGGGTTCTTCGCCATCGCCCGCGCGATCACCGCGTCCATGGCCTGCGGCAGCGCCGGATTACCGGCCGACGGGCGCGGCGGCGGTTCGATCAGATGCGCGCTGATCAACGCGGCCGGACTCTCCCGCCGGAACGGAACGAACCCGGTGAGCAGCTCGTAGAGGGTGCCGCCGAGTGCGTACACATCGGTGCGCACATCGAGCGGATGCCCCTCCAGCTGTTCGGGCGCCGCGTAGGCGAGCGTGCCGAGCACCGATCCCACGGAGGTCAGACTGGTCGTCTCCCCCATACTTCGAGCGATCCCGAAATCGGTGACCAGTACCTCGTCGGTGCCGTCGTCGGCACGCGCGATCAGCAGGTTGGCCGGTTTGATATCGCGATGCAGCAGTCCCTGCCGATGCGCGTAGTCCAGCCCCGCGGCCGCCTCGGCGACGATGCGAACCGCCCGCTCCGGCGTGAGCACCGACAACCCGTGCCGCAGCAGCTGCGCCGCGTCGAGCCCGTCCACGAACTGCATCGCGATCCACAACCGGTCACCATCGACCCCCCGATCGAAGATCTGCACAACATTCGGATGCCGCAGCCGCGCAGCCAGATCGGCCTCACGCTCGAACCGCGCCCGAAACGTCGGCTCCACCGCCAGCCGCGCGTCGAGCACCTTCAGCGCGTCCTTGCGCGGCAGCCGCGGATGCTGGGCCAGATACACCGCCCCCATCCCCCCACCGCCGACCCTGCGCTCGATGCGATACCCCGCGAGGATCGCCCCAGGCCCGAACTCCATCACCGCTCCTTCGCGTCACGACCACCCACGTGACTGCGATCAGGCTATCCGCCGAGGCCCACGACTGCCGGAAGTCGATTCGCCTGCGCCGACGAGCGCCACCCGCAGTGGATGACCCTCGGCGTCAGATCTCCGCGCGCTCGCCCCATTTCGCCATCCAGCTCGCGTTCTCCAGCGAGATGGTGTTCTCGCAGTCCGCGACCCGGCGAAGGACGGGTGGACGCTGATGGCCGGACAGTGCGGCTATACGGGGTGAACGCGCGCGATGTCGTCACCGCGCGGCCACGGCTCATCGATATCGGCGCCGAGCCGTACACCTACCACAGTGCGCTCCGCGCGTAGCTGGCCGGTCAGGTGAGGTCTGGGTCTTCGACAGCGGCGGCCAGGAAGGTCGGCAGGTGGTTGCCGGGGACCGTCTCGACGGGCTCCGTACTTACGTCGCTGTGATTCTGGGCGCTGAACAATGACACCGTCGCGGTGCCGATAGCGTTCATGTGCGGATCGGTCATGACCATTCCCCCGTGTATCGGTTTGTCTGAGCTGTAGTTTCGCCGAGCCTAGTGGAGTGACTCCCCCGCAGTTGACACCCACCGACGACACAGCCGCAACCCGCCTACTCGCGGACTACCGCCGAGTGGCCGGATCCACCGACACGATCGCCGAAATCGGCAACCGCCTGCAGAACTCCCCCGAGGTCATCACGGTGCTCACGCAATGGCTCACTCGAAACCCGGTGGCCGGGCCCCGAGACCCAAGGCCGGGAACTCGCGCGACTCTGCCTGGCAAACGCACTGAACCGCAAGGAATCTCGTGAAACCACGGCGCTGATCAGACAGTTCGACCATTAGGCGTGCGGAAACAGGTCGAGCCGTTCCTGACGTCGAAGTTCTCTTGGTGTCGACGCTACCCGGCCACCAGATCCGACATCTGCCCGAGTGAGCTCAGCGGCGCAGCTGGTTGTGCGGGATCAGCACCGTGGTGCGCTCGTCGATCGGCTCCATCGGCTCCAGCTTCGGCTGGGTGCTCAACTTGTCCGACAGCTTCTGCCGGCTCACCGACACCAGCTTCCTGGTCACCGGACTACCCGCGACCGCTCGCGAGGCCGCAGTGATCTGTTCGTAGCGCGCCCGACCGGCCTTCGTACCAAGCACATAACCGGCCGCTACGCCGATGATCAACCGCAGCATCTCCTGGAGCTCCTCCCACGTCTGTGTGCGGGTCCATCCTGCCCCAGCCGCCCCACCCCTGTCGATCCGGCCACAGTTCGACAGCACATCGTTATACGCCGCATGTCCGCAGGTAGCGCCCCGATTTGGGTTCCCGCGACACGATGCGCTAAAGTTTCATCTCGGTCAGCCCGCCAAGGCAGACCGCCTGAGTCTAACCACCCAGGGCAATCCCCTATAGCTCAATTGGCAGAGCAGCCGACTGTTAATCGGCAGGTTTCTGGTTCGAGTCCAGATGGGGGAGCAAGGAATTCGTGTCAGGCCCTTCGTCCGCTGGACGGGGGGCCTGACCCGTTTCCAACCATTCGAGATTTACGCCGGTCGCCATCGACCACGCCATCAGCGTGGTGCGCCGTGGCTGAGTTGACCCGGACTCTGCGCGCTGAACGGTGCTGGTCGTAACGCCGAGGCTGCGCGCAAACTCCCCCTGCGTCTGGTTCACGAACTGGCGGGCGATCATCAGCCGCTGATGAATCTTGATTTCCGGCACGACGCCGACTATGACACTGGTCATTTCCCCTGCTGCCCCTCTCGCTCGCCGGCGGGCTCATCGAGCCGTACCCGCTGACTTTTGGGCACGGTCCCGGCGCGGTGCCGGAACATCTCATCGCGGCCCATGTCGGTCTTCCCTGCGTGCTTCGCAAGGAAACGCTTTCGCGCACGGGCGGATTCGTTGGTGCCCGCCCCTACGCCGTTGTTGACCAGGTGGTCACCACTGTGGTCCTTCATGCGCTAACTATAGCAACGGATGCGGTAGTTGCGGCAAGGCAACTCGAAAACCAGATCTGCGTATGTGCTTGCTTAGAAGCTGTAATTAAGGCATTCTGAGCCCCATGGCAATAGATGCTTCAACTACAGCATTACTCTCGGCGGGCCAGGCCGCCGAGATGCTTGGCGTGCACCAAACCACCGTTGTTCGCTGGGCACAGAAAGGCCAGGTCCCGGTTGTCGGCAAGCTGCCGGGCGAGACCGGGTCGTACGTGTTCGACCGGGAAGCCGTACAGCAGTTTCTCGACGACCGCGATGCCGCCCAGGCCGCCCAGACGGAGCGAGCAGCGTCATGACCGCCGTCGCCGGTGCTCGATGCTGACCACGGTGTCGTTCGTCGCGTGGCTGGTCCTGTTCCTCGGCTTCGTGGTGGTGCTCGTCTCGATGAAGCGCGCGCACGGACGTCTACAGCGCGACATGCGCCAGTTCCACTCGGCGACCCGTCGGCTGGACTCCGCGGCCGCCGCCACCGCCGCCGAGGTACCCGCCACGGTGACCCCGCTCCGCGGCCGCCGCACTCACCGTGTGCGCCCCCTGCATGAGCTCGACTACGCCGAGCAAACAGCACGGGTGCGCCGTGACCCGCGCGGCGAAACCCACTGACCCGGATAGCAACCGCCGCTCACACCCCGAAAGGGATTCCATGCTGACCTACTCGCAAGCCACCCAGCGCTCCCTACGTGCTGTCCTACTCGCGATCGTGTGCGGGTTCGCTGTGATCGCCGCTACCCGCGTGCAGCTCGCCGCGGGATACTCCACCCCGCTCGCGTTCGACATGGTCGTGTGGACCGCCATGTTCATGGTCGCGATGACGGCGGCCGCCGGTGCTGGGGTGTGCGTATGGATGCGTGTATCGGACCTGGTCGCGCTGCGCCGGTACCGGCTGCACATGACCACCGACCCCGACACTGAGCCGCTGATGATCGCTGTCCGGATGACCGGCGGCCGCCACCGGACCGAGGCCGGGCAGTGACCCGCATCGCGCCGCGCTCGACGTGGCTCACGCTGACCAGTCCCACGGCCAGGGCGGCCGCCCCGTTGACGCTGCTCGCCGGGTGGGTCGGGTTCCTCAGCGGCTGGATCGATGTCGGAGCGTTCCTCGCCGTGAGCCTGTGGGCGATCCTGCTGGGTGTTGCCGTGGCGGTCGCGCACCTGTACCTGTTCGCACGGCGTGCGGTGATCCAACTGGCACGGAGGTGGCGCGCGTGACGGACACACACGAGCTCGGGTGGATCGGCGAGCACGCCCCACCCGCCGAGGAGATGGAGCGCGCGGTCGACTACGCGTTGACCGCCCATGACGAGTGGGACTCGCTGTTCCACTTCATGCTCCTGGTCCGCGACCCCGAGACCGGCCGCGTGTTTCCGCGATCGATCGCCGCGATCGTGCCTACCTACCCGCCCGAGCAGTACCCCACGCTACTGGCGAAGCTCATGCCGGACATGCTCGCCCAGGCGCTCGCGGAACCGGGCCCCCCGGTCGTGGCGTGCCTGTTCCAAGTCGAGGGCTACCGGCTCGAGCTCGACGCCGATCACCCGCTGCTGCCCGAAGAACAGGACGCGATCGAGCGCGGCGAAGTTCACGCGTTGCCGCACCGCATCGAGGCCGCAACGGTTTTCGCCTGCGATGTCGCCGGGCGCACCTGGTCGGCGATCAAGCGCCGCGGGATCAACGGCGACGACGACACGGTGATTTCGGCCGCTGATCCCGACTCGACGGCGATCAACGATCCGTTCGTGCCCGCGCTGCGCCGGTGCGCGGATCTGATCGCGCCCGCCTATCTCGCCGCTCAGCGCTCGCACTGGGCACGACCCAAGGGGAGGGGGTGATTCCTGTGTTCGATCTCGACGTATGCGCGTGGGTGCGTTCTCTGCTGCACCTGACCCCCCAGCCGATCCCCTACGAGACGCCGACCGGGTTCTGGTCGCAGCCTTGGTGATCGCCTGAGTTTCCTCACCGCGGGATGGCTCCCGTGCTCGCGGTGAGGCGTCCGAGGGGGTGGCCCCGCGAGCCGCCCGAAAGCGGCTGGAAGGCCCAGTTTCCGGGCCACCCCCTCGGCTCCCAACCTCGCTCGTACCGGAGCGAGTGTAGCGAGCAAGAACCCCCGGCACGGTATCGGCCGACCGGGGGCAACCAGCGAACAGAAATAACCACTACGACCAGGAAGTATACCCATGAAACGCGAATCACACTACCGCGCAACGGGATTCACGAACCGGTCGGTCGGTACCGCGCTGTGATGCGCCCCGCCACCGCTCCCGCCCACTGCCGTACCGGCCGCATGGCCGCATCGAGCCGGGCCGCACCCCGGCACTGACACCCCCAGGAGGCCCCAGTGCGCGCAGTGATCGCCGGTCCCGACGGCCCTGAGCCGCCGCCGGTGAGAGTGAAACGCACCCCGAGGGCCCCGGTCCCCCACCGATACCGGGTCGGGCGCCACGGCCCGCTGGTGCTGATGGAGTGCCGGACCTGCCGGGCCCCGTTCCGGAGCGACGCACCGGTGCCGCGGGACCTGCTGTGCCGGGCCTGTCGGCCCGATGACAACCAGTTAGCCCTGTTCGACGTCGACGACGCCGAGGGCACAGACCGAGACGGGTAGCGATGCACGCCGATGACGACGCCGACGACACGACCCTCGAGGACGGGACGCCGGTGCGGCTCGCCGTGCAGTGCCGCCGGTGCCACGGCTGGATGACCTCGCCGGCCTCGGTAGCCGAACGTATCGGCCCGGTGTGCGCCCGGCATGAACGCGCCGCCTCACGCCGCGCCGAACGGTTGGCCGAGCCCGGCCTGTTCGACATCGCAGACCCGTCCACCCCACCGACCTAGACCCCCGCTACGCGCGGCGGGTCTCACCCCGAGAGGCATTCGCATGGGACGGAAATACACCAAGAACTGGGAACACCGCATGGACGATGACGATTTCTGCCGCCAGCACGGGTGGCTGGAAAAGCTGCTGTTCCTGGTCCTGCACAAGAGAGACGAATGCACCAACGCGGGCCTGGGCCGCCTCACCGTGCGCCGGTGGCTGGTCAAGCTGTCCCCGGCCACCGAGGCCCAAGTGTGGGCCGCGCTGGCCGCGCTCGAGGTGACCGGCGACATCTACGCCGACGCCGACACCGAGGAATTCCTGGTGCGCGAGTTCATGTTCTCCGACGAGATCGGCAATCGCCCGTTCGTCCTGATCAACGCCGCCCGCTCCGCGGCTCAAGTCCGCTCGCCCAAGCTGGCCGCTGTGCTGCTGGCCGAGCTGGCGCGCGTCGACGTCCACCGACCTGCCGATCCGAAGCTGTGCGCCCGCCTGGACGCCGAGCTGATGGCCGCCGAGAACCACTTGCGCGAGCGCGCCGCCCGGCTGGCCACCCCGATCTCAGACCCCGATCCTGAACCGGATCGCGCCGCACCCGAGACCGTCTCGGAAAGGGTCTCGGAAAGGGTCTCCGACCCCACCCCCGAAACCGACTCTGACCGGGCCGACTCCGTCGTCGAACCCGCTTTTTCGAAAGGGTCTGCGACACCCTGTGTTGTAGTTGCTATTGAGGTTGCGTCTAGTTCTGTTGTTGACCAGTTCAAAGAAAAAGAACACCTAACGCGACCAGTTACGTGTGGTGGTGGTCGCGAAACGAGCGAGCTGCCATCGGTGGTGTCGGTCATCGACGACCGCGCCGAGCGCCCCCCGGCCCCGCCCGAGCACGTCCCCGGCCCCGAGTGCGCCACCGTCCCCTGTGGTCCGTGCGCCGACACCGCCCGCGCCACGATCACCGACCTGGCCACCCACACCGCCGAACGCGACGGGTGCGGGCTGTGCGAACACGGCTACCGGCTCGAGCCGCCCGAGCTCGTCGCCCTGAGCCTGCCCGCGATCCGCTGCGATCACACCCCGCTCACGCTCGACGACTGGCGCCGCCGCGCTATCGCCCCCGTGGCTGTCCGTCCCGGCGCCTGGCCCTCCCGCAATTCCCGCAAAACCTCCACGTCGACGAAATGGACCCGAACCCATGCCGCAGCAGACCACGACGTTCCTGGACATCGAAACGACCTCGCTCCACTTCTTGCGTCGTAGGCCCTGGGAGATCGCGTTGATCCAGCGCGTCACCGACGGCGACGCCCCGGCTGTCGACCGCGAGATCCTGATCCAGATCACCGGTGTTGACATGGCAGATGCCCAGGTCGAAGCCCTCGAGATCAACCGGTTCTACCAGCGCCACATCGAACACCGGCTCGACGACGACACTCACCCCGCGGTCTGGTTCGCGCCCGCCCCGCCACTGCCGACGATGAACCTCAACCATCGCGACGAGCTGCGCAAGCACCGCTCAACCGTGATCGCGCTCGTCGACCAGATCGCCGAGGTGAGCGAGCCCGGCACGGTCATCGCCGTCACCGAGGCCGACGCCGCCGCGATCGTGGCGCACTGGACCCGGGACACCCACGTGGTCGGGCTGAACCCAGAGTTCGACATGCTCACGCTCTCGCTGATGCTGGACCGCCACGGCTACCACTACCAGCCATGGCACTACCGCCTGACCAACATCTCCACCGAGGCCGCCGGGTGGCTGCGCGCCAAGGTGCATTTCGTGCTCGGGTTCCTCGCCACGACCGCCCGCGAGCACGAACTATCCACCGTCGAAACCATCGAGGGCACCGCCGCGTCTCTGCTCGCCGAGCTCACCGCGCTGCCGCGTCACTCCGGACGACTCTCGGAGCTGTGCGAAGTCGCCCCGCCCACCGTCGAGGAAGCGCACACCGCCCTCGGCGACGCGCGATGGATGCGCCGCTGGTGGGACGCGATCACCCCGATGGAGGTGAACCGCTGATGAGCCAACGCCCGACCGCCTACGACACCGGCGGGGTACTTCCGGCCTTCCCGTGGGTCACCTACAGCCCCGAATGGGTCGCGTACGGGGTGCGCTGGACCGACGAAACCGGCACCGTCCAGGTACACCACACCTTTACCGCGACCATCGCGCCGACCCTGGCCGCGATGCTGCGCAGCATCCAGACCGACCTCGGCGCCCTCCCCGATGCCGCTGTCGTCACGCGCCAGATGCGCGGCGTGGTGCCGATCGGGGAATGGGTCGCGGCCGGACCGAGCACGGGGCCGACCACATGAGCGCCACCGCCGTCGACGACCTGCCCGAGCGCGTCGCCCGGGCCCGCGAACACGTCGCATACCAGGACGACCCGGCGCTGACCGCCGCCTACAGCGCCGCCGAGCTCGACGCTGAACGCGACCTGGCCGAGTCCATTCGTCGGCTCGACCGCGAGCAGCGCCGCGCCGAAGCGGCCACCGCGGCCGCGGCCGCCGCCCGTGTCCGCAAAACCACCGACGCGATCGCCGCGATCGAGCTGCGCGACGAACTCGCCGCGGCCGCCGCCCTGGCCGCGCACCGCCGCGCCGCCAGCCCGACCGCCCAACTGGCAGACCTGCACCGGTACCGGGTGTGGGCCGGGCGGGCACTCGGTGGTGTCGTCGCCGCGGGCATGGGCTGGTCGGCGGTCAATGTCCAACAGAACATCGCCGGCGGGGTCGGGATGAGCGATCCGCTGTTCTGGTTCAGTTACTTGATCGAGGCCATGATCAGCGTCTGTCTGATCGTGGTGATGGCCGGTGCGCCGCGGCTCGCTGGGCACGGGATCACGGTGTCACGGCGCACCCTGACCGCCGCTGAACTCGCGCTGCTGACGCTGACCGTCGTGCTGAACACCTACCCGCATTTGTCCGCCGGGCACTTCTACGACGCCGCGGTGCACGCCGTCGCCCCGGCCATGATCGCGATCGCGCTGGCGATTCATCACGCCATGTCCACCCGCGTCGCGGCCGCACTGGCCACCGCCGCGGCACCGGTCACGGCGACGACACCCGCCACGGCACCGACCCCGATCACGACACCCGCCGCAGCACCCGCCGCCGCTTCTACGACACCTGCCGCAGCCATGTCACCCGCTACGGCACCCGCCGCGACGACGTCACCCGCCGCAGCATCCGCCCCGGTCACGGCACCTGCCACAGCACCCGCCGCGAACCCGACACCCGCACCGGTCCGTGTCCACGCACGGACACCGGTGCGAGACCTCGCCGAACAACTCATCCAACAAGGAGGCATCCGCACACCCATCGACCAAGTCACCGCGATCATCGCCGCCGCCGACGCCGAGACGAAGGCAGGGCACACCCGCCCGCGCCACACCGTCATCGCCAAGGCGACCGGAGTAGGCCACAACACCGTCAAACGCATCCTCACCGCCGCCGAGAACATCCGCGGCACCGGTGCCCAAGTGATCAACCTTCACGCCCACACGCCGTAAACCACGAAAGAGCCAGCCTGATGACTATGACTACCAGCCACCTGTCCATCGTCGCCGAACTGCACCCCGCCGACACCGCCCGTCTCGACGCCGCCCTGGCCGCCCTCGGCGACACCTTCGGATTCATGACCGTCGCCGCGGCCGCCGCCCGACTCAGCCACCCATCCACCCTCGCGGCCACGGTCGCCGAACCTGCATGACCTACGGCTACCGGTACAGCCCGGGCTCTCGAGTATTCGAGCTGCCCGGGCTGGGCCCGGACCAAGCCCACGCCCACGTCGAGAAACGCCGCACCGTCCAACGCAAGTACGGCGGCACAGCCACCGCCGAACTGGTCCAGCACACCCCCGACGGGTGGCAGCCCGTTCACCAGCCCGCCCACGCCCAGGAGACCCCATGACGCGCGACCACGTTCACGACGGATTCGACACCGCCACCGACCCGATGGACCGCGGCGTCGACGGGCCGCTACTGGGCCACCTCATGGGTGCCGCGTTCGACGGCTGCGCACCGTGCCAGACCGACCTACTCGCCGCCGTCGCCGATCACCCGCCGAGCACCGCCCGCATCGTCGAGCTGGCGTGCATCGCCGTCCACAAGACGACCGGCGGGCTGCCCGACAACCTCACCGACCCCGACATAGACGCCATCGCTTCGCGAGCGTTCCGCGTGTTGGCCGGTACCGGCGTGGACGGCGGAAACGAACAGATGTTCGAGGCTGCCGCCACCATGGACATCACCGAGCGCGCCGCCGCCGTCGACACCGCGCTGAACCTGCTAGTCGGCATCCTGGGGACGACCCCGGCATGAGGGGCACCTGTGGCCGCTGCCGGTGCCGAGTGCGGGGTTCGGCGACACTGTGCCAGAAGTGCGCCCGTGTCCTGACCGCACGTCTGCAATCGGTGCCCGGACTCGTCGCTGACCTGATTGTCATGCGATCCGGGGAACAGCGTCTGGGCGCACCCGACACCCCGCGCGTGCACCTGACCGCCGTACCCCGCATCCCGGTCCAGCTCATCCCGCGCGACGGCGCCCCCAAGCTCCGCGGGGACCGAGAACTGGTCGCGCTACGGGATGCGGTGATCGACACCACCCAGCGCCTGGCCGCCGCCCTCGGGGTCGCCGGCGCCCCCGTCGGTCCCGGCCTGGCCCAGCTGGTACTCAACAACCGCGCCGCCACCCGGGCCACCGGGATCGACCGGGTCCGGCTCGAATCCACCCCCGCGACCCCGATGGAGATGGCCGCTCTCTGGTGCGCGTGCCACCCGAAGGATCTACGCACCCACCCCGACGCCGCCATCATGTACCGGCGCATCGGTAGCGCGGTACGTCGCATAGAGGCCGCGATCGACCCCGAACGGCGCCGCTACCTCGGACCCTGTCCTACCGAGGTCGGTGACGCGGGCCGAACCTGTGGTGCCCGGCTGCTCGCAGCACCCGACCGAACAACCGTGCGATGCACCCGATGCCACACCAGCTACGTCGTCGCCGACATCGAGGCGGCCGCGCTGCGCCGCGCCGAAGACGGGCTATGGACCGCCGCCGAACTGCTCGAACACGTCCTGCCCTCGATCGGCCACCACATCGCCCGATCGACGCTCTACCGGTGGACGCACAAACGCATCGTGCCGCCGCGCGGGCACATGAGCAGCGATGGGCGCATCACCGACCGCCAGCTCTGGCCCGGCGACCCCGAGGTCTACCGCCTCGGCGACGTCCTCGCCGCCGCCGCCCGCGACAACACCGCCTCACGAAAGGCAACGTCATGAAACTGCTGTCCCAGTTCATCCGCCGCTACCTCCACCGCCGCCGCCCGCCCGTCCAACCGCCCACTTTGGTCAACGTGCTGCCCGTTGTGCGGGGGGACTATCCGACCGGCCGATACTCGCGCTACCAGCTCGCGCATCTGCTCGCCCAGGGCGGCGGCCGGTGAGCCGCGGCCAGCTCGCCCGCACCCCCGAGCATTTCCCGAACATGAAGTACCGGGCATGGAAACGCCACTGCGTGCGCTGGATATCCACCGTCCTAGCGGTCCGAGTGATGCAGACCCTGTGCATCGAGCTGCCCGCCGCGCTCGCGACGTTCGCCGCCCGTGTGCGCGTCGCGCTCGCCCGCAGCGCGACGCGCACCGCGATTCCTCGCCGACCCTGGTACCTCGCCCTCGAGGACGCTCAAGCCCGCGGTGCCCGAGGCCGAACCAATCCCTACTACCAGCCCGCACTCCCCGCCGCCGAAAGGGTGCACGATGACGCCTGATATCGAGATGGACCAGGACGCGTTCGACGCCGCGATCACCCTGATTCCCCGCACGGGCGCCCGTGGGCTCGAGATCGGCTACCTACACGACGACGTACCCACGGAAAAGGCCGGCTGGTACGCCCATGCCCAATATCAGGGCACCCGGATCACCGCCGAGAACCACCCCGGCCCCGTCGAGGCCGTCGAGGCGCTGGCCCGTCGACTACTCACCGGCGGGCAATGCACCCATTGCAAGGGCACCATCACCCTGTCGAAGCCACCAAAGCCCAAACCTGGCAAGTGGTGCCGCTGGACCAGACACGGCGACCGGTGGGAACGCGGGTGTGCATCCACCATCCCCCAGAAGGGAACCCGATGATCGACACGGAGCTAACCCCGTTCGTGGGCGGCTACTGCGTGCGCCGCCTCGACGAACACCGGTGCCTCGACGTCGTCGAGCAGCTGTACAACCAGCGCCTGGTCGTCACCGAACGCCCCGCCGACAACCCCCACAACGGGCGCGAGTCGATCGAACAGGGCTGGTGCTACTACGGATTCGGCACCGACGACAACGGCACGCCCCGCACCAAGCGAACCGCTTTCCTAGCCGCCGTCGCGGCCGCGCGGGTGTGGGACGGCACCGGCACACCGCCCGGCGCGAACAAACGCGCGGGCGTCTGATGGATCTGGGACCAATCAGACGCGAGCCACGCGGCCCGCAGCCGTTCACGGCCTTGGCGTCGTGCCCGATATGCGGGCGCCACGAATGCCACAAGATCCGCCCACCCCTGCCCGCACCCGACCCCGAGGCAGTCGCCGCCTGGGAACGCGACCACGACACCGAAGAAATCTACGAATGGGGCAACCTCGAGCCTGTCGCCATCCGGCACACACCGCCGCCGCCCGTCGACGAGTCCGGGTTCGAGGTCATCCGGATCTGTGGGCTGTGCGGCCACGAATGGGGAATGGTGTGAGCGTGACTATCCACGAGTTCATCCTGGCGCGAGTCGACGACGTTGAGGCCGCCGCCAGCAATGCGCCTGACGTGCTGGCCGATTGCATGGCCAAACGCAAGATCGTTGTGTTCGCCCAATGGGCCGAGAAGATCGCTGATCCGGAGACGCCAGGCAGTGATCCGAGCTACCGGCTAGGGCAGTGGCACGGATACAAAGCGGTCCTGCGCGAAATCGCGGGGATCTGGTCGGGCCACGCTGATTACGAGCAGGAATGGGCCGACTTCTAAGCCAACAGAAAGATCACACCATGGGATACGGCATCTGCATCGTTCTCGAACCGGACTACCTGATCACGCAGAACAGCAACCCCGAGCACACGGCTGTTCTGCTGCGCCATCTCGCCTCAGATGCCGACCCTGTCGTCACCCCGCATGGCGGACGTACCGTCATCTCGCACACACCCAAGGCTGTACCACCGATCGCGCATGTGAACGTCTGGGTGGACCAGGCCGGGCCCGACCTACGGACCGCGATGACGACCGCAGCAGACCTGTCGGTCACGCTGCAAGACCGAGGGCTGATCGTGTCCGTAGTCGAGGTACTGGACTGGCGGCACAATCCAGTCCATGCAGGGTGAAACGCCCCGTCTACCAGGCACAACACCACTAACAAACCGACCGGTTGCTATAGTCGTGAGACAACCGCCGCTACTGACGACCCGACCCCGGAAGTCGTCAAGGGCGGTTTTTTCATGCCCGAACCACACCCACGGGAAGGCCGACAACGATGCCCGTTCGGCCACCCAGGGTGTGCAACAAGTGCCGCAAGACAGTGCCCGCCCGGCAACGGTGCTCGTGCTCGCCAGCGTGGAACAGCAACCGCAACGACTACACCGGAAGCGGTAGCACTCGACGATGGCGCACCACCCGCGCGGCCAAGCTCGACGCTGATCCGCTGTGCGAGTGGCGCGGGTGTCAGCGCCTGGCCGTCGAGGTCGACCACATCAAGCCGGTGTCGCAAGGTGGCGACCGCTACGACCCGACCAACTTGCAGTCGCTGTGCCACCCGCACCACGAGCACAAGACACAGCAGGAAGCCAAGGCCGCGCGCGCGGCCGCAACGAGTACGTGAGGTGAACCCCGATGCCGTTGCCTGATCTGACCGCCCGCGAGCAGCAGGTGGCCGCCGACGAGTGCGACACGATCGCCGCCTACCTCGACAACATGGCGGCGACGGTCGACGGTCTGCACTCCGCCATCGTGGGCAGCGCGCACCGGCGAGCGGCGATGGCCGTGCGCAACCGCGCGGCACGGCTTCGTGAGCTCGCCGAGCAGCAGGCCGGCGAGCTGTACAACCGCAACGCCGTCACGATCCGCAACCCTGGCTCGCCGGGTAGCGGCGATTCGCCGTTCATCCGCCTGCCCTAGGGGTAGGGGGGTTCGCATCACGAGGGATGCGGCCGCCGGACCACGGCCTGGTAACTCCATTTTTCCGCGCTCAACTCCGCACACATGGGGGGTATCGATGCCAGCACCGTCACCGCAGCCCGCCAACCTGCGATTGCTGAACGGACGCGCCCCCGGACGCGACTCCGGTGGCCGAAAAGTGTTGCCACCACCGGACTTTCGGCGCATCCCACCGAAACCGCCGACGTGGCTCAGCCGTGAGGCCAAGGCCGAGTGGCGGCGCGTGGTGCCCGGTCTGGCCCGCCTCGACCTGCTGAAAGAGGAAGACCGGGCGGCCCTGTCGAACTACGTCGAGACCTGGGCCACCTACGTCGACGCGATCCGCCAGGTGCGAGTACAGGGCATCGTCGTCGAGAACCGCTCAGTAAAGAAGGACGGAACCGAGACCGTCTGGCTGACCAAGAACCCCGCCGTCGCCGTCGCCGAAGCAGCGTCCAAGATCCTGCGCGCGTGGTGCCACGAATTCGGCCTGACCCCGTCGGCCGAAGCGCGCGTGA
The DNA here is from genome assembly GCF_036142455.1 of Nocardia salmonicida. NCBI lineage: Bacteria > Bacillati > Actinomycetota > Actinomycetes > Mycobacteriales > Nocardiaceae > Nocardia > Nocardia salmonicida. The sequence continues at coordinate 461,790 of NZ_CP108014.1, read as the reverse complement.
CGCGCGGCGCCGGTGAAATCGATGACCCGGACAACCCGTTCGAGTAGGGCCGGGCCCCACGATGTCGAGCTACCCGACGCCGCCGAGCTAGATCGGCTGAAACTCAGCCCCGAGGTCGCTTGGTACCTGCTCAGCCGCGGCATTCCGCTGCCGGACTGCCCGCCTCGGTGGAAGACACCGGAACCGCGCGACCAGCCCGGCGCGCGGTTCGACCCGGACCGGGTCGACCGGGTGCTGAACACGTTCCGCAATTTGCGGCACACGAAAGGCCGGCTCGCCGGTCGGCCGCTGATCCCGGACCCGTGGCAGGTCGCCTACGTGATCGCGCCAGCGTTCGGGTGGGTGCATCTCGACGAGGATCTGGGCATCTATGTCCGGATCGCGCGGACGATATACGTCGAGCTGCCGCGCAAGAACGGCAAAAGCACCCTCGCCGGTGGCATCGGGATCTACCTCACCTGTGCCGACGGCGAGGAAGGCGCCCAGGTGATCGCCGCGGCGACCCGGCTGGAACAGGCCGCGTTCGTCTTCGCACCGATCAAGCAATTGGCCGAGCGATCGCCAGCGCTGGCCAAGCACGTCAAGCCGTACAAAGCCAAGATCGTGCACAGCCGGACCGGGAGTTACTTCCAGCCGGTCGCGTCCGCCGGCGATGCCCAGCACGGCGCCGACCTGCACGGTGGCATCGTCGACGAACTGCACCTGCACCGGACGAACGACTTGGTGGAGGCGATCGAGACCGGCACCGGTTCACGTAGCCAGCCGCTGATTCTGTTCATCACGACCGCGGATGCGAGCCGAAAAGAGACGCCGTACGACCGCAAGCGCACGCTGGTCGAGCAGCTGGCGCGCGGCGCGCTCACCGATCCGTCGGTGTACGGGGTCATCTGGGCCGCCGATCCGGAGGCCGATCCGTACGCCGAGGAAACCCAGCGTTCGGCCAACCCGGGTTTCGGGATCTCGCCGACGCGGGCATACCTGCGATCGGCGGCGACGCGCGCGGCGCAATCCCCCGCCGATCACGCGTCGTACCTTCGGCTGCACCTGGGCATCCGGACCAAGCAGGAGACGCGTTTTCTCGACATCGCGGCGTGGGATCGCAACGCGGCGATCGTCGACGAGTCCCGGCTGGTCGGTCGACTCTGCTATGGCGGTCTGGACCTCGCGAGCACGTCGGACCTTACGGCGCTGTGCTGGCTGTTCCCCGACGACGATGGCGGGTTCGATGCGCTGTGGCGGCTGTGGGTGCCCGAGGCCGCGGTGGCGAGTCTGGACCGGCGCACCGCCAAGGCCGCGTCGCTATGGGTGAAACGCGGAATCCTGAACGTCACGCCCGGGGAGGTCGCCGACTACGGATATATCCGGCGAACGATCGGCGAGGACGGCGCCAAGTTCGACGTTGCGGAGATCGCCTACGACCGGTGGAACTCGTCGCAGCTGGTCAACGACCTGGTCTCCGACGGCGCCCCGATGGTGACCATGGGCCAGGGCTACGCCTCGATGTCGGCGCCCACCAAACAGCTGCAACGGCTGATCCTGCTGGGCACCGAGGAAAAGCCGGTGATCCGTCACGGTGGCAATCCCGCCGTCCGGTGGACGATCGATAACTTCGCGATCTCGATGGACCCGGCCGGAAATGTCAAGCCGGACAAGAAGAACGCCGCCGACAAGATCGACCCCGGGGTGGCTCTGATCATGGCGCTGGGTCGGGCGATCGAGTCCGAACCGCCCCAGGAAAGCGCATACGAGCACGACGGGCTGTTGGTCGTGTGACGAGGAATCGACGAAAGGATGGTGGCCGTTGCGGTACCTACGGCGCGATATCGGCTCGCGGGTTGTGGTGCAGCTCGACGATGTCGTCTGGTCCGGCACGCTGTCTGCGTGTGGACGTGACCACCTCGAGCTGACCCACGCATCCGCGGGCGTAGTCGGTCCTACCCCGGCCGATGGGCGCATCGTCATTCCAGCGTTGCAGGTCCACTACGTGCAGGTGTTGGCCAAGGTGCTGGGCTGATGGTTGCGTTTGCCACGCTGGGCCAACTCGGCGAGTACATCGCGAGCGCGAACCCCGCGATCGAGCTGGTCGACCCCGGCTACCCGCTGGGCCAGGCACCCGATATCAACGCCGAGAACGTGCTACGCAACCAGCCCTCCGTGCGCAAGGTCACCAGTTTCATCGCGCGCAACCTGTCATCGATCCCGCTGCACCTTCACGAACGCATCAGCGATACCGACCGGCGCCGGATCACCGATCACCCGCTGGCCAAGCCGTTGGGTACGCCGCGGCCCAAGGTCACCGAGTACAAGTTCTGGCACGACACGATCATGGACTGGCTGTTGCACGACCGGTACGCCATCACGTTCACCCTCGATGATCTCGGTGACCTGGTGCTGACTCGCCTGCCCGCCAACCGCACCCGGCTGATCGGCAACGACTTCGACATCACCGAGATCCGGTACACCAATCTGCGCGGCGAGCGGGTCACGTTCGATCCGGCGGTGTGTATCTATGACGCGGGGTATGCCCCGCGCGGGCACAACGGGCTGTCGCCGATCGACACGTTGCGCCACCTGCTCGCCGAGTCCACCGAGGCCGTCGAGTACCGGCGCTCGGTGTGGCGCAACGGGGCCCGGGTGCCCCAGGTGATCGAGCGTCCCGCCGGGCCGAAGTGGGAAGACTACGCGCGCGACCGGTTCAAGGCCGACATGGGGAACTTCCGGCGCGGCGGCGGCGCCGAGGGCGGCATACCGGTACTCGAAGACGGAATGACGATGAAGGAAGTGACCAGTTTCCGCCCCCGCGACACTCTCGACTTGGAAGGCCGCCGCCTCACCGATGCCGAAGTAGCGTCCGCGTACTTCATCGCTCCGGAACTGGTCGGTGCCCGTGAGGGTACGTACAGCAATCTCGAGGCGTTCCGGCAAATGCTGTACCGGGATTCGCTGGGCCCGTGGATCACCGCGCGAGATCAGGCGCTGAACATCCACTTGGTGCCCCCGTTCGCCGATGGCCGACGTCTGTACGTGGAGGCCAACATCGAGGCCAAGCTCCGCGGCAGTTTCGAGGAACAAGCCCGGGTGATGCAGACCTCGACGGGCGCACCGTGGCTGACCCGCAACGAGGCCCGGGCCCGCGCGAACCTGCCCGCGGTCGACGGCGGCGACGAGCTGGTGGTGCCGCTGAACGTGCTGATCGGTGGGCAAGCCTCACCGACCGATTCCGCGCCCGAACCGAAGTCCATCGACGAGGCGCTACGGGACCCCGAATTCGCCGACTACGTGCTACGCGGACTCCGAGCACGCGGCGTACTGGCCACTAGGGAGGACTGAAAAGCCATGCATATCAAGCAATTTCGATCCCAGGTCAAGGCCGCCGGTGCCGCCGACGGGCTCAAGGACGGCCAGGTGCGCGCGCTGGTGTCGGTGTTCGGCAACGTCGACTCCGTCGGCGACATCGTCATGCCCGGTGCGTTCGCCGAGGATCTGACCGCGTGGGCGGCCAAGGGTGACCCGATCCCGGCGATCTGGTCGCACGACTGGCGCGACCCGTTCGCCCACGTCGGTGTCGTGCTCGACGCGAAAGAGACCGAGGCCGGGCTGGAAACGCTCTACGAGATGGACCTCGACAACGCCAAAGCGGCCCAGGTGTACCGGCTGCTCAAGGGCCGCAGAGTCACCCAGAGTTCGTTCGCGTACGACATTCTCGATGCGGGCTGGGCCAAGCGAACCGATGAGGCAACCGGCAAAGAGTACGAGGTGTATGAGCTGCGCAAGCTCCACATCATCGAGGTAGGCCCCACCCTGGTCGGCGCGAACGAGGAAACCGAGCTGCTGGCGGTGAAGTCGGCCGAGCTCGCGCGCGGACTCGGCGGCGGCCGGGTGCTCTCGACCAAGAACGTCGAGTCACTGACCGCCGCTCACGCCGCGATCGGTGAGGTGTTGGCCAACGCCGCACCGCCCAAGTCTTCCGGCGCCACGCCGGACGCGCCCGCCCAGGGCGCACCCTCCACCGGCACCGGCCAGCCTGGCGCCGACGCGGCCGCCGACTCTGAAAAGTCGGCCGCTCAGTCGTCGGTGATCAGGTCCGCCCAGGCGCGCGGGTGGCTCGAAATGGTCACCGTGTGACGATGAAAGGACCTGGTACACAATGAATCCCAAGCAGCAACTTGCGGCATTCCGTAAGCGGGCCGGTGAGCTGGCCAAGGCGGGCGCCGAGCGTGAGTTCACCGAGGACGAGCTCACCGAGATCGACACCCTGAAATCGTCGATCACCGATCTGGAAACCAAGATCAAGCGGATGGACGCGGCCGCGGCCGCGCTCAAGTCGGTCACCGACGATGACCCCGGCGATGAGGACGACGACGAGGACGACCAGCCCGCCGGCACCAAGGGCGGGGCTCGCTCCCGTCCGCGTGATGAGGCCGACGCGGTCAAGACCTTCGGCGAGCGCTTCACCAAGTCCGAGGCGTACGTGGCGTTCCGCAAGGAACACCCCAGCGGGGTCGGCACCGGCACGCCCATCGAGATCGGCCGCGTCAAGGTCGGCACGATGGGCGATTGGCTTTCGCGCCGCGGCGGCCGCAAGGCGACGCTGGGCACCCCGGTCGCGCGTATCCAGCCGATCCGTATGCCCACTATCGACATGGTCGACCGGAACCGGCTCACCCTGCTGGACCTGATCCACCACGGCCAGATGGACGGCAACTTCGAGTACGTGCAGATCACCGGCGTCACCCGCAACGCCGCGATCGTGCCGGAATCGACCGGGCCGTCTGACTCCGCTGCACTCAAGCCGGTGTCGGATATGACCACGACCCTGGCCGACTGCAAGGCGTACACCTACGCCGACGGCTACGACGTGACCAATCAGCTGCTGAGCGACGCCGCCGCTTTCGCCACGTACATGAACGCCGAGCTCGAGTACTCCCTCGACAACGTCGTCGAGGAAAAGCTGTTGAACGGCACCGGCACCAGCGGCGAGCCGAAAGGCATTCTCACGACCACCGGCGTGCAGGAACAGACCTACATCAACGCGAGCGCGGTGGTGAACGCGACCACTGCCATGGCGTTCGTCAAGGCCGTACGGTCCGCGATCACCAAGGTTGTTCGCCTGCCCGGCGGCAAGGTCGACGCCGTCGTTCTGTCTCCGGAGATGGACGAGGCGATCGACCTGTTGCAGGACGCGAACGAGCGTTTCTACGGCCAGGGTCCGTTCGGTGCCGGTCCGGGCACGCTGTGGGGCCGCCCCCGCGTGACCTCGGAGCGCCTGGTGGACGTCCAGGCCCTGCTCGGCGATTTCAAGCAAATCGCGTTGCTCGACCGTGAGGGCCTGTCGGTGATGGCCTTCAATCAGCACAAGGATTACGCACAGAGGAACATGACCTACGTGCGCGCGGAACTGCGTGCGGGACAAGTCATTTGGAAGCCCAACCGCCTGGTCATCGTCAAGCCCGCCGCCTGATCTGACACCTGATACGAGAGGATTCGCCATGGCAGAGAACACCCCCGATGAGTACGGCATGGTTGTCGTCGACGGTGTCCGATACCGGCCCGAGGACGTACCGAAACCGCCCGACGGTGAAGCCCCGGCCAAGAAGGCCCCGGCCAAGCGCGCGACCGAGAACAAGGCCAAGGTGCCCGAGACCGGCGCGGCCGCCGGTGAGTCCGGGACGGTCCCGACCAAGTGAGCACACCGGGACCGCTGCTGTCGGTCGACCAGTTCGACGAGCTGGGCGACGGCGACAAGGTCAAGGCGATGCGGCTCGACTCCGTGATCCAGGACATCCGCGATCTCTGCGGGTGGCACATCGCGCCGTCGATCACCGAAACGCTGACCCTCGACGGTCCCGGTCGCCGAACGCTGCTGCTGCCATCGCTGTATGTCACCGCGATCACCGCGGTCACCGAGGACGGCACAGCAGTACCAGCGGATCAGTTCGACTGGTCCGAAAAGGGGATGCTGCGCCACCGGTCCGGGTTGTGGACGGACCGGTGGCGCGGCATCACGGTCACGCTCACCCACGGTTACGACCAGGCCCCGGCCGGTGTGATCGGTGTGATCGCCGACGTGGTCGCCGACGCGATGGCCGTACCACTGGGAACGGTGCCCGAGAAGATGGGCCCGTTCGAATTCGGCGGCGGCGGAACGGCTTTCAAGTCTCACCAGCTGGCGGTGCTGTACCGCTACCAGGCGACCTCATCGGGCCCGGCGTCGTCGGGGTCGCTGTGACCGAGCGGCTACAGATGCGGCTCCGGAGCGCGCTCGACGACGCGGGCAACGCTATGCCCGCTGGCCCGGCCACACCGATCACCGCCCGCGGCGTGGAACCGGGCGCCAGTGCCCACGTGATCGCGCTGGGCCACGACGGCGAAAAAGTCGCCTACAGCGTCTATTTCGTGCCCAGCCCGGCCCAGCTCACCGACGCGCACGAGTTGTTCGTGCGTGGTGGTTGGTACCCGGTCCGCACTCACGTCTGGGAATCGGCATACGGGACCGGGCGCACCGGCATGGTCGCGGTGTGCGAGACAGGAAGGGGATAAGGCGATGGCCTCGGTGTCGTTTCAACTCGACCGCAAGGGCGTGCGCCAGGTGCTCAACTCCCCCGAGGTGACCGCCTGGGTGGCCTCGGTGGCCAAACAGATCGGCGATCACGCTCAATCGAGTACGGGCGCGCGGGCGCGGGTGTCGACCTACCGCACCGACCGCGCCGCCGCGTCGGTGTCGGTACCGGCCCGACTGCAAGCCAGCCAGGGCGCACTGACCCGCGCGGCCGCGGCCGCCGGTCTACCGGTGCGGCCGCGGTGACCGACCCGGGCCTGTACGTGCCTGCCGACGCGGTCGGTCTGGTGCGTGTGTTCCTGGCCGACCGAGTGCCGGCCAAATTCCCCGGCGTGCGGGTAGCGGCGAATCTGTCGCCGCGATGGACCCCGACGTCGCTGCCCGAACTCGTGCTGTTCGACGATTCGGGCCCGATGAACTGGCCCGTCGAGACACAGCCCCAGATTCGGGGCACGGTCTGGGCCGATGGGCACACCACCGCCCACTCGATCGCGGGCTACGCGCTCGGGTTGCTGCTGTGCCGTCGAGTACCCGGCATCGCCAAGATCTTGCCGGGCACCGCGCTACTCGAGGCGCGAGACGACAGCAACGGCGGACTGATGTGCAGCTTCACCGTGCGCACTCGCGTTCGCACCGTCCCGGCCACCTGAGCCGGTCACCCAATTCACCACCTCGCCGCCCGGCGGGGTGACACCGCGTGCCTTCATCACAACCTGAGAGGGGTTCGACATGGGCGGACAGCCTTTGAATGTGGACATCTGGGATAACGCCGATGTCTGGATCCACCGTGCCACCAAGGTCGACGGCACACCGTGGACGCTCGCCGAGATCAAACCGGCCGATGTCGACGAGGCGTTCGAGGACGTCGCCGGTGCCGTGTGGGAGCTGGTCGGGCTGCTCAACGGTGAGGACGGGTTCCCCGAAACCGTCGAGTTCGACGAAAGTTCCTACAACGCTTGGGGTTACGGCGAGATCAAGAAGTCGTACCGTAACCGGCGCCTCGAGCGGAAGTTCAGCGCCCTCGAGCGCAACGCCGTGACCGAGTACCTCGAGAGCCCGGGTGACACCGTCGACTACGTCATCGACGCCAAGCCCGCCGACGTGTTCATCGGTTTCGAGGTCCGCACCGATGACGGCAAGGTCAAGCGTCGCATCACCACGGTTCCGGCCAAGGTCAAGTCCGGCGGGCGCACCGACAACGAGCAGGACATGGCGTCTGTCGAGTACACCGCCTCGATCTTCCCCGATTCCCAGAAGCGCCGTTTCCTCAAGCAGGAAACCGGTGTCAGTGTCGAGAACGACTACACCGTCACCATCACCGGCAGCGCGGGCACCTGGACCGCGACGGTGACCGTGGCGGGCGATGCCCAGACCGCGACCGGCCTGGCGTACAACATCACGTTCGGTGCGCTGAAAACGGCGATCGAGGCGCTGTCGAACGTGGGTGCCGGAAACGCCACCGTCACCGGCTCCGGTGGCGTGTTCGCCGTCACCGTGCCCGGCACGCTGTCGGCCAACGGTGCCGGTCTCACCGGTGGCACCGCGATTGTGGCCCCCGCCTGAGTGGTGTCTCCCCGACCCCCGTCCGTCCGGGTGCCCGCGCGGTGCACCCGGCGGGCGGGCCCTACCCGTACCGCGCACCCAGGAGTAACGCCGTATGCGAGTGCCCACCGACGACGAAATCAACACCGCCGCGCAGCAAATGGGCTGCGCCGACGACAACGGTGTCTGTCCACCCAGCTTGCGCTCTCGCGTAGCGAAAGCGCTGCTCGAGGCCGTGGCAGACGACGAACGCCAGGCAGCCCGATCCGCTGGCATCGACACCGTCGTGGCCGAAATCGCTGACCTGCACCACCGCCTGGCCGACGCCATCGGCACCAAGGCCGCGGCCACCGTCACGGCCTCACTCGCCCCAATGATCTACCGAACCGCGCACCCCGAAAGGATCGACGATGCCCCACAACCGCAACGACGCGATCAGCCTGGATGACGGCTACCAGCCGTCGGACTACGACCCGCCATCTGACGATGTCGCCACCGAGTACGTCGACGCCGTCGACGCCGTCGACGACCGCGGCCACTTCGACGACGACCGCGGTAAGCCTCGGGTATCGCGACCCAAGCCGCTGGCACCGCGGTCTACCGTCCCGCCCCATGCGCCGCGGCCACAGGATCACCTCAAGCCACGCAAGGCCAAGAAGCGCAAGCGTCGCGCGAGCGACCCCGCCCAGCGGGAAGCCGCGGGCATCGAGACCGAAACCGTCGAGTTCGACGGCGAAAGCTACACGATCGCGGCCGATCCGCTGGACTGGTCGTTGCCGGTCACCCAAGCGTTCGAGGAAGGCAAGGTGTTGACCGCGATTCGTGGGCTGCTGGGCCCAGCCCAATACCGCGCGCTACTGGCCAAGGACTACACCAACCGCCAGTTCTCCGAGCTTTTCGGGCTGCTCGCCGAGGCGGGCGGATTCGAGACCGCGGGAAACTAAGGGGCCTCCTGATTCTGCTGCGCGACAAAGCGAATCTGGTGGAGGCGGATCTGGACCGGTTCTACAACCGCGATATACGCGACCTGTGGCGATTCGATCGCCACGGCCGCCGCCGCCTGACCCTGCGCATGGTCTACGTGCGGATCATCCACCTACCCGCCGAGTCCGCGCTGGCGATCGACGCCACCGGCGGGCGCGTCCCGTGGAGTCTCACCGATCACCTGGTGGCCGACTTGTGGACTCTGACCGCGCGCCAGGGCATGGGCAAGAAGGCCCCACGCGAGCTCGATCACCCCCGACGCCCCAAGGGGTCACCGCGCCCGGTCACCCCGGAACGCGCCGCCCGACTACAAGCCGCCAAGCGGCGCCGGGCCGCCATCGCACGCCGCCGACGAAAGGAGGAGTAGTTGCCGAACATCGGGTACGCCACGCTGGTCATCATCCCGACCGCGCGCGGAATCTCCGCCCAGGTAAGCGGCCAGATCGTGGCACCGGTCGCCGCGGCCGGGCGTACCGCGGGCACTCAGGCCGGGGCGGCGATCAACTCCGGCATCGCCTCGACCGACTACTCCAAGTCGGGCCGAAGCATCGTGGGCCCGGTCGCCGCGGCCGGGCGTACCGCGGGCACTCAGGCCGGTTCGGGCATCCAAACCGGGGTGATGAGCGCGGACTACTCGCGCGCGGGCAGCGGAATCGTGGGCCCGGTCGCCGCGGCCGGGCGTACCGCGGGCACTCAGGCCGGGGCGGCGATCAACTCCGGTATCGCCTCGACCGACTACTCCAAGTCGGGCAGCGGCATCGGGGCGTCGATCATGACCGGCTTCAAATCGGTGGTCAAGACCGGCGGTGTCGGGCTGGCCCTTTTCGGCGGCGCCGCGCTGAAATCCGGTCTCGACCGACTCACCACCATCGAGGACGCGACCAATTCACTCAAAACCATCATGGGCGACGCGGGTAAGGCCGCCGATCTCATGGGCAAGATCAAGGAAACGGTGTCGGGCACGCCGTTCAATCTCGACCAATTCGCCACTGCCGGAAAGAATCTCGTGGCGATGAACGTCCCCGCCGAAAAGGTGCCCGGGTACCTGACGGCGATCGGTGAAGCGGCCGCGGCCTCGGGCAAGGGCGCCGAGGGTGTCAACAACATCACCACCACGTTCGGAAAAATGGCAGCCACCGGCAAAGTTGCTCTCGATCAGGTGTGGTCAATTTCTGAGGCTGGTGTGCCCGCGCTACAGATCCTCGCCAACGGGTTCGGCGTCAACACCACCGAGATGCAGAAAATGATCTCGGACGGTGCCGTGCCCGCCGAGAAGGCGATGGATCTGCTGTCCAAGGGCATCATGGAAGGCAGCGATGGCGCGGCCGGTGCCACCAAGGCATACGCGGGCACCATGGCCGGTCTGCGCACCACATTCTCCGGCGCCCTCGGCGGCATGAAAGCCTCGATCGCGCGGTTCGGTGCGGCGTTCCTGGGCCCGTTCATGCCGCTGATCACCCAGACTTTCGGCAACATCACCAGCGGGCTCGACGGCATCGCACCCAAGGTGAACGCGTTCTCGACGAAACTGGCCTCCAGCGACGGGGTCAAGTCGTTCGTGGCCAGCCTGGCCACTCTGCCCGAAACGCTCTCGCGTGTCGGCACCGGCATACAAGGTGTGTGGTCGATCCTGTCGGCCGGAGACTTCGCCGGTGCGGCGAAAACCTTTGGCTGGGAAGAAGATTCGAGCCAAGTCAATTTCCTGTTCACCATCAGGGAAGCGGTCACCGGCCTGGTCGGTGCGTTCCGCGACGGCAAACCCACCATCGACGCCTTCAAGGGCACCATAGGCGAGCTCGACACCGCCGGGGCCGCCGGTAGCGGTGCCAGCGGTGTCGGGTCCGCACTGTCATCGTTCGCGACCGGTCTGGCCGGCATCTCCATCGGCACCGTGACCGTGCTCGGTGAAGCGACCGGCGCACTCGGCACAGCGATGGGATTCCTGGCCGAGCACAGCGAGTTGGTCGTGCCGATCCTCATCGGACTGGCCGCCGCGTACGCCGTCGGCCAGTCCGCAACCACCGCCTTTCACATCGCTACTGCCGTGCGCGTCCCGGCCCAGTACGCCGCCGTTGCCGCGTCGTGGGCCCAAACCCGGGCGATGGCCGCGCACACGCTGGCCCTCAACGCCAACACCGTCGCCAACGGCGGCGCACTGCCAGTCGAAAACGCCTCGGCGATCTCGCGGATGCGGACCGCGGTCGCCTCGGGTATCTCGACCGCGGCTACCTGGGTCGGTGTTACCGCGATCAACGCATGGACATTCGCGACCAGCGGCAACGTGATCGCGACGGCGCGCGCCACCGTGGCCACGATCGCGCATACCGTGGCCAGCAAGGTGGCCCAAGGCGCGATGATCGCGTGGACCGCGGCGCAGTGGCTGTTCAACGCCGCCATGAGCGCGAACCCGCTGGGCCTGGTCGTCATCGCGATCGCGGCCCTGGTCGCTGGAATCATCATCGCCTACAAGAACTCCGAGACATTCCGCAATATCGTTCATGCCGCGTTCGAGGGCATCAAAACAGCGGCACTGTTCCTGTGGGAGAACGTTTTACAGCCGTTCTTCTCGTGGTGGATGGGCAATCTGCAAACCGCCGGTGACGTCGCGATGTGGCTGTACAACAATGCCCTGAAACCGGCGTTCGACGGGATCGGCGCGGCCGGAACCTGGCTGTGGGACAACGCCTTGAAACCTGCCCTGACCGGGATCGTTACCGGGATCGGCTGGGTGATCGACAAGAGCACCGAGGCCAAGGAATGGGTCACCGGCAAGTTCTCCGACCTGATCGGGTTCTTCACCGGTTTGCCGGATCGGGTGCGGTCGGCGACGGCTGGTCTTTTCGACCCGATCATGGACAGTTTCCGGGCGGCGATCAACTGGCTGATCAGCAAGTGGAACAACTTCTCTTTGGGGTTCGATTTCACGATCCCCGTGGTCGGAACGAACGTAAAATTCCAGATCGACACCCCGGATCTGCCGTTGCTCGCCGGTGGTGGCATCGCTGGGCGGACCAGCGCCGGGCGGCTGTGGGGCCCCGGTACACCCACCTCGGACTCGATCCTGGGTATCGACGCCGCCGGTATCCCGACCGCGCTGGTATCCACCGACGAGGGTGTGGTGCACGCGGCCGCGATGGCAGCCGGTGGCGACCGCCTGGTGGCCGCGCTCAACGCCGGATGGACACCGTCGGCGGCCGCGCTGGCGGCGCTGTTCCCCGAGCTCAACAGCTACGCCACCGGCGGCAAGGTCACCCGCGCCGCGTTCCTCGATCAGATGCGCGGCATCGAGGGCGCCGTCTACGACTTCGGCGGCTGGGGCAACGGCTGGGTTACCGACTGCTCGGGCGCCCAAGCCAAGGCCGCCAACCTGATCGCCTACGGCGACACCGAGACCGGCGGACGATTCGGCACCGGCACCATGGCCACCGCCCTGGCCGACCGGGGCGCGCTGCCCGGGCTCGGCGGGCCCGATGACTACAGCCTCGGCTGGTACAACGGCGGCCAGTGGGGTGGCCACGCCGCTGGGTCGTTGCCCGGTGGCACCGGGTTCGAAATGGGTGGCGATCGAGGAAACGGCCAATTCGGCGGTGCGGCGAAGCTGGCCAACGCCAGCGCGTTCACCGACCACGCGCATTTCCCCGCGTCGATGTTCGCCGGTGGTGGTGTGAGCGCGGGCACCAACGCCGCGACCACACCTCCCTCGAGCACGTCGCCGAGCACCGACACCGACACATCGAGCGACACCACGACCAGCGCCACAACCGTCTCGCGGCTCAAGACGTTCGACGAGCTGGGTTCGGAGTTCTCGACCATCTTCCGAGACGGCCTACTCGAGACAGTGGGCCTGGACGGCGGGATATGGACCGACCCCCAGGCATGGCTCACCGGCGACACCGGCGACGACGTCCGTACCACCGACAATCAGGCCAGCTCGAGCGGGACCAACCCGGCGGCACCGGAGGCGGAAACCGTAGCCCCATCGTCGTCGACGGGCGCCGGTACCGGCGACGCGAACACCGCCGTGCCCGTCGATCCCCGGTCATCGTTGAAGGGGGCCGCGCTCTACAGCTACGACATCGCGCGAGCTGCCCAGGACATGGGTTTGGGTGAGGCGGCCGCCGTCATCGGCAACGCGGTCGGGCTGGTCGAAACCGAACTCAAGATGTACGCGAACTCGACTGTGCCGGAATCGCTTTCGTTCCCCCACGATGCGGTCGGATCGGACTCCGACAGCCTCGGGACGCTGCAACAGCGCGGTCCGTGGGGGTCGGTCGCCGACCGGATGAGCTCCCCGATATCGGCGAAGCTGTTTTTCAACGCACTACGCGACATTCCCGATTGGGAATCCATGGACCCCGGCGCCGCCGCACAGGCCGTGCAGCGGTCCGCGTTCCCCGACAAATACGGCGCGCGGCTCGACGACGCGCGCGGCTGGGTGCGAAAGGCCGGCATTTTCGACACCGGCGGGATGCTCGCCCCCGGCGGGCTGGCGGTGTCGATGCTCACCAAGCCGGAACCGTTGCTACCCGCGGATAAGTGGGACATCGCCGAATCGAACATCGCCGCCGTGGATCGCCTGGTCACCGCGGTCACCGCTGGCGGCGGCCGCGGCAGTGTCTCCCGCGGCGGCGACACCTACAACGCCTACGGCTTCACCGCCGGCGACATCGCCACCGAGTGGCAGCGCCGCCAGTGGGCGCGCACCGGCGGCTACGACGGGAAGGGCTGGTAATGGCAGCGGGGCGCAACATCCGCTATATCGGGGTCGACGATTCGGTCTGGCATCTGCACGGCGAGTTGATGGGTGAGGAAGGGGTGTACCTCACCAGCCTGGCGGGTTTCTATCACCCGGTGCGGGTGCCGATGGTGCAGACACCGGCCTACATGCGTGGCGCGAAACCCGGCCCGTCCAAGACTGACCCGTCGGTGATCGACATGAAGATGTTCACCAGCGCGGCCAGCGAGCAGGACTGGGAGAACGTCGAATCGGACTGGTGGAACGCCTGGTCGGATGAGGCCGACGGGACGCTGGTCGCCGCCGACCGCAACGGCCAAGAGCGCGAGCAGCCGGTACGGCTACAGCGGTACCCGTCGGAACCGTTCGATTGGGAACCGGACACCGAGATGGAATGGGTGTTGCCGATCGTGGCCTACAGCCCCGGCTGGCGCGGTCCGATGCTGACGTCGACGTGGACGAACTCGAGCGGGTCGGGTTCGGGTGTACTGAACCTGGCCAACCCCGGCGACATCGAGATATGGCCGCAGTACGCGGGCTGGGGACAGGACGGCGCCCGGGTCACCTTGCCCGACGGCATCGGCGACGCCATCGTGCCCATGCCCGAGTTCGCCGACGGTGAGCACTGGCTGGTAGATCCGGACATGACCACCGGGGTACAGGTCGACACCGTCACCAACACCCAGGCGGCCGCGCGGATGGCCGGAATGCTGTTCCAACACCCGATCCCGGGCGGTACCACCGTGCCCGTGGCGCGCACGGTGAGCGTGACCGGCGGCGACACCACCACCCAGGTCATCGCGTACATGACCCCGCTACACCGACGGCCGTGGGGGTGATGACGTGACGGCACCGCCGGAATTCCTCACCCTCGACGACGTCCGCCACCACATCCTCGCGCGGCGCCGCCAGGAGGCCGCCGACGCGGTCGCACGCCCGAAAATGGTTGTGCGTGATCAGTATTGGGAAACGGTATGCCACCTGCGTGGTGAGCTGGCCTGGGATTTCCAAGAGATCGCCAACGACACCGGGGAAGGTGAGGTCACCATTCCCGGCGACCACCTGCTGGTGTCGTGGCTGCTCGATCCCGCGCGCCGCAAAACCGACGTCCACATCACCGTCGACACCCCGTGGTGGCGTTGGGCGGGCAAGTGCGACATCATCCAGCGGATCTACAAGGCCGGGGAAATGGTCGCGGTGCGCATCCATTTCCTGCACGACTACCACGCGGCCAAACGGCTGATCTGCTTCGCCAACCCGGCCACGCCCGCCGAGATCCAGATACCCAAGGCGATGCCCTGGGCGGGCCCGTCGGCCACCGGCGTCTCGCTCTACGGCCTGTCGAACCTCTGGCGCGTGCAAAGCCTGAATGCGATCCCGGACAACATCTTCAACCCCTCACAGTGGGCGGGCATGATCGACCCCTCGCACTGGTGGACCACCATGGTGCCGATCAATCCGCTGACCGACACCAGCCAATGGACGGTGCTATCGGCGCGTTTCCCGTACTGGCATGACCTGGTCGCGCCGACCCTGGCGTCGGCCGGGCTGCTGCTACAGCCACAGCGATGGATGCCCGGCGAGCCCCAGCCAGCCGGAAGCTTCTACACCCTCGAGCACTCGACGCGCGTGTTCCGCGTGCTCGACAAATCGGGGTACGCCGGACCGACAGGAACCATGGTCGACGGGCTGCTGAATCTGGTCGGCACGGTCGCCGAAGACTTCATCAACCAGATCATCACCGAGCTGGCGCGCGAACAGCCCGACGAATACAAACTGCCCGGCTGGTTCGGCACCGTGCAGGCCGCGCCGTGGGTCGTTTTCCCCTCGGGCCGGTTCTCCACCGTCCGATCGCAAACCATGACCATCCACAAAGCGCTCGCCTACGCCATGGTCACCGGCGGCAAGTCACCCCAGTGGGTCAACTCCGCGGCCAAGCTCGCCGCCAACGCCGCCCTGGGCTACCTCGGCGCGCTGATCGGCAATCCCGGCCTGGCGCTGGGTGTGTTCGATTTCCTGATCGAGGACACGCTGTTGGCGTTCCATCGCATCCCGAACCCGCTGCGCAAGGCGGACATGGGCCCCGATGCGTGGATGGAGCACTGGGTGCAAGGCCCCGGCGTCGGGTTCACCCTGTCGACTCTGCAAAGCCTGATAACCGGGTTCTGGGACACCCGCGGTTACACATCGTTCACCGCCGAAATCGACGCGTACGCACCGTATGTGCCGGGCAAGCACTTCGGGCTGATGGACCGAATCGGGTTCGATTTCGGCGGGGGTGACTGGTACGTCGACCACGTCCACGCGATCCGCAACCGCGGCGACCGCGCCACCCTCCCGGCGTGGGAAATCTCGATCGGGTCCGACCAGGCCGAGGAAGATCCCGCGGCCAAGCTCATGCGATACAAGGAGAACATCATGTCGCTGCTGCAACAGCAGGGGGTCGACGTCTGATGGCCGACTACCCCGACGGCACCAACTTCGCCGACGAGCCGATGCACCCGCACACCGACCTGTTCCGCGACATCCCGGTGTCGGGGCACTTCATCACCACCCGAGACCGCAAGGGCAAGAAATCGCGGATCTGGCGCCCGACCGCGCGCGGGGCGATCACGCTGCCCGCCACCGCATCCCGGATCGCCGAGCACGCCGAACTGGTCGGGTTCGTGCTCGATCCCGACCGCGCCCTGATCAAGCGCATCGACCCGCTGCGCGGCGGGCGCTCGATCACCAACCCAGGCACGTGGGTCGATAGCGACGCCCCGGTGCCGGATGTGAAACCGGTGGACGTGGTGGCGGCCGCGTCCGAGGCGCTGATGCCCTCGGAACTGCTCGAGCTACGCGCACGGATCGACGCACAGCTGGAAAGCAAAGGCGGATAACAGTTATGGGATTCCGGACATACGCGGGTTATGCCCGCAGCGAGAACGGTTGGCAGATCTGCAACCGCGACGAATGTGAGACCGTGGACGGCCCGTTCATGGACACGGCCCCGCTCCGGAGCGGGGCCCCCGCGGTCATCCTCGGCGACTTCGCGCGCCGCTATCACGCCGAGTGCGCGCCGATCATCTCGCCGGTGTGGGGCTGGTCGCCGACCAACGCGGTGCCCAACAGCAACCACCTGAGCGGTACCGCGCTCGACATCAACGCGCCGCAATGGCCATGGGGCTACTACCAGATGCAGGCCGATCTGATCGCCCGGATCGAGGCGCTGGTGGATTGCTACGACGGCGCCGTGTTCTGGGGTCGGCAGTGGCTGCGTCCCGATGAGATGCACTTTCAGATGGGGTTGCCCGAGGGAGATCCGGCACTGGCCGACGTCGTCGACCAGATCCTGAACCCTGCCCCCGCTCGACCAGACCCCCGCACTGATCCCCTTGTGCGGCAAGCATTCTCGCAACTTCTACCCCCGAGGAGGCGGCCGCGATGACGACCACCTGGGCCGATGTGAGTCACCATCAAGGCCGACCGATCGACGGCACCTACCCGCACCGGATATTCGCGTTCCGCACCAACAGCGGCGACATCCGCGACCAGCTCGCGCTCGACAACGCCCGCCAGGCGCGCGCGATGCTCGAGGCCGGCGACCTGGCCGCGGTGTTCCCGTACTACTTTTTCAGGCCTGACGGCGCCAACTGCGATCTACACCGTGAGGTGCTGATCGAGGCCGGGCTGTGGCTGCACCCGCGTACCGCCACCATGGTCGACGTCGAAGACGCGGGCGGGGCGATCCGCGGTGACCAGAGCGCCGAAGTCAACGACGAGATCGACCGGATCAGTGGCTGGTACGGCGACTCGCGCCGGGTGTTCGGCTACCTCAACGCCGTCGCCAATGCCGGACTGTGGAAGACCAGACCGGCCGGTCTGCGGTTCGTGACCCCGTCCTACAGCCATACCCCCGGCGCCTGGGCCGCGACCCCGCCCCCGAAGTGGATGCAAGACGCCGCGATCGCCCAGCAGTACACCGACCGCGGCCACTGCACCCCGTGGCCGCACGGGGTCGACCTCAACCTATCCGCCCTCGATCTGCCCGAGCTGCTGGCCGAGCTCGGCATCAACCATTCAGGAGGAAACCCCGTGTCCGATCCAGTCACCGCTGGCGCTGGCCAGCTCAACCCGTTCCCCGCCAAGCTGCGCCAGATCCGCCACCCCGAGCACGTCAACAGCTCGACCGGGTCCCCGGATGAGCCGTGGCCGTACGACATGTGGGCCGACATCTGGAACGAGACGGTCTGGGACGGGTTCCAGCTGCCCGGCGCCGTCGACGACGAGGCGAAATCGTTGGCCGGCTGGGTGCTCGAGATCGCGGCTAACACTCGCGCGATCATGGCCAAGCTCGACAAGTTGGGCCCCCGGTGACGCGGGTGATGCAGGCCCTGGCGTGGGTGCGCGCGAACGAACCGGTGAGGTTGCTCATGTATCCGGCGATCGTCGCGCTGGTCGGGTACCTGGTGGTCAACGGCACGATCAGCGACGATTTCGCCCAGGTGATCATCGCCGTGATCGCGCTGATGCTGGGAGTGCCGGCTATCGAGGCCGCCCGCGGTCGCGTCACCCCACGCGACCGGGTACCCGCGGCCGCGGCCGCCGCCGCCCGGTCGGTGCTCGACGACGTCGAACGCGTCATCACCTCCACGTTCGGGCCCTCGGGTGCCAATGTGCTGCGCCAGGCGCGCGAAGAGATCGAGAAAGCTCACGCTGCCCCAGACCACACCAGCCCCAGGCACCGCGGTGTCTGAGCGCCTGGGCTGAGCCGCGCGGACCAGGAGGAATCGAAAGGTGGTGCGGCGTGGACGAAAAGGTACTGGTGAAGGTTCTGGCCTTCATGGCGGTGACCGTCACGGTGGGTTGGTTCGTCGCGTTCATCATCCTGCCCGCGGTCCGGAGGGAGTACCAGCCCGCACCGGAAATCACGATGCTGATGGGCAGCGTGTTCACCGGTCTGGCCGGAAGCCTCGGCGCCGCCTACTACAAGGCCCGCAACCCCAAGGACCCCAAGAACGACACCGACGACAACACGGAATCGGGTGGTGACAATGCCGACTAGCTACTGGACGGCACTGCTGTTCGGGCTCGCTGCTGGTAGCGCCATCACGGCGTGCAGCATGTACCTACTCGGGTTCCGGCGTGTGCGCCGCGGCGAACGCACCGCGCTGGTCCCCGAAATCGACCGCACACCGCTGGCACAGCGGTTCGGCTGGGTACACAAAGTGCGCGCCTGGTTCAGTCGATTCGATGGCCAGTCAACCACCGTGATGGCGCTGGTGGCGGTCATGGCGGCCGCGGTGATCTACGCCCAGGTGCAAGCCGCACTATTCACCAGCCATCAGCGTGAATGCAACGCCGAATTCCGCACCACCAGTTTGGAACTGCGGCGCATCGCCACCGAGGACCGGAACCTGGAAAACCAGGACGACGTCCTACGCAACGCCCGCGACGACACCCTGGGCGACCTTGTCGAGGCCCTGGCCACCCCGCCGGCGACGGGCGAACGGATCGACGCGCGCGCGCTGCTGATCACCTACAACCACACGATCGCGGGTATCGACGTGCAACGCGATCGGCTCATCGGCGAACGCGCCGCCCTCGAGGAACGCCGCCGCGCACAGCCCACCCCGCCGGAACGGTGCTGATATGACCTCACCCGATCACGCCCCGATTCCCCCCGAAAGCCAGGGCCAGACAGTCGGCGCATGGGGGTTCGATGACCTGGTCGACGGCCTGTTCGGCGGGGTGCGCGACTTCATCCTGGGATGGATCGCCGGTGCGCTGCGCGATCTCGCCGAGATCCTGAGCGGTGTGCCCGTCTTCGGCGATGCCCTCGAGGACGCCCTGAACGGAGTCGCCGACTTCATCCACGCTGTGGAGGCGACCGCCGAAACGGCGCAGGCGTCGGCCGATGTGGCCTACGGCAACGCCAACGCCGCGTACACCACTGCCACCGCAGCCCAAACAGCAGCCAGCAACGCCGCTTCGGTCGCCGCCGCAGCTCAAGACGTAGCCGACGTCGCCTACGCCAACGCGCAGAACGACCGAGACGGATTCTCTGTCTCAACGGCCGGGCTCAATCTCGGAATCAATGAGGAGAATCTCGGCATCCTTCTCACGGTGCCTGCTGGCAGAACTCGCAAGATCACGCGGGTGGTTTACACGGCGAATGCCAACACCGGCACGATCACCCTTCAATTGATTCGGCGAGCGTTGAATGGCACGGAAACTGTTGTGCTTACTACGAATGTCGCCTCGGGCGCTCTGGTCCATCCGGACAGCTCGATTGATTACACCGTGACGGATCTGGATCAGTACCACTGCAATGTGACTGCCATCGGAGGAGTCGTCAACGGTCTCAGTTGCTGGATAGAGTCCATCATCGAGGAAACGTAATGTACTACCGCAAGAGGAGTAGGCCGAGATCCAAGCAGGGCCGACTAGACGATTTCAACCGGTCCAACGAGAACCCGCCCAAACAACCGTGGCGCCCCTGGGGTGACATGACCCCGGCGGATATCACCGACGGCAAGTTGTACATTCGTGACAGCGCAAGCTTTTTCGGTCTCGGGCCGCGTGGTGGGTGGGGGTCTGAGTACTTCCCCCTGACCGCGAACTGGGGGATCGAATGGACGATGAAGATCACCGATACCTCGATTGTCTCGCAAGACTATTTCACCATTTTCCTCGGCAAGAACTGGGTTTACGGTGGTGATCCCACCGCCACCAAATATCAAGTCTCGCTGAAATGGGAGCACTACGTCACCACCAGCGGCGACACCACCGACCACCATTTCGTCGCCAGCATGTGGCTCGACGACAAAGACTCCGGCATCGATGTCGAACGCAAAGTCGCGTTCGACATGGTCAACACCGGAACCTATTACGCCACCCATAACTGGCGGGTGAAGTGCATCAACGACAACACGTTCGTCCTGTGGATGGACGGCATCGTCCGTTGGGTCTACACCATCCCGGCCAGCCTCGAGGGCGGCGGATTCCTGCGCGGGCCCGGACTGCGCGCCCAGGCTATGCGGTCGGCATTCTGCGACACCGAGATCGAGAACTGGTTCGTTTACGACTACGTCGGGACGGCACCGGTGTGGAGCTCCGATGTTTTCTACGACAATTTCAACAGGTCGAACGGGGCACCGGGGAACGGGTGGACCACGGTAGGCAGTGATGTCGTGATCAACTCGAACTCTCTCGGGCTCGCGGGTGGTCTGCTCAGTGACGGAAACCGTGGTGCGTGGCGATCCGGCGCCCCGCTGAGCACGGGGAACATGCGCCTATCGGTGACCCTGGGCGGCGCTCATGGTCTGTCGAATGCACAGGATTCATCCGTCATCGGTCGCATGAATTCCACTGGCACACTGGGGATCGCCTTGAATATCTTCGGCAACAAAATCTATATCGCGAAATTCACCGGGACCCTGAGTAGCCCGACGTTTACCGACCTCGGTATGGATGCGCTCACCCTCAACAATGGCGACGTCCTCGACTACGTCATCACCGGTGATGAGGCATGGGTGGAGTACGCCGGGCAAGTGTTGCTCTACGTCGACGGCATCAACGCGCATTCAGCGGAAAGCAACCGCGGCTACGGCGTGCGGTTCAAACGCGGTGCGTTCGTGAACTCCGTGGCGTTCAACGACTTCCGAGTGCAGGTCAAGGTATGAGAGGAAGTGACCGACTGTGACGGGCCTACTGATCCCATCGACACCGGCGCGTGTGCTGCCAGTGTCGCTCGACGGCGACTTGGTGGTCGATTTCCGCCGGCGAGCACCGGCGACGACCCCCGGCGGTCCGCTGGGCGATTACCTCGACTACCCCGAGGGGGTGATGGCCCGGTTCGTGATCTACGCCGAGCGAAAGAGCGCCGACGCATCACGCATCACGGTCTCGGCGACCCCTGCCGGTAGTCACTGCGTGGTCAAAGTCGACGCCACCCAGATCAACCCGCTGAAATCGACCACCTTGTGGTCGTTCCGGCTGATCTACCCCGACGGCCAGCTGGTCGACGGCCACGACCGGATGGTGGTCAACGGGATCATCGAGCGGTTCGACGGTCTGGCGGCCGCGCTGTGACCGACCTGGTAATCGAGGTGACCGTTCCTGACTCCGCCGACATCGTCGCCGAGGCCGAAGCGGTCGACATCGTCACCGATTCCAGTGGCGCCCAGGTGATCGTCGTGGCCACCCCGGGCCCACCGGGACCGCCCGGCGAGATCTCGCCCGAGGACCTGGACGACGTCGTCGACGACGTCATCGACGAACTCGAGCCCCCGGTATCCCTCACTCAGCTGTTCCTCAACGGAATGGCCTGATCAGCAAAGGAATCCTCATGTCTCTGGTCACCCAGCTATCCGACGTCATCACCCGGATCGGCACCGAGTTCAAAGCCGTCCGCACCGAACGTGCCGCGATCACTGGCGCGCTCGCCTCACTGGCGACCACCGACAAGTCGACCTTGGTGGCCGCGATCAACGAGGTTCTTTCCGCGGTCGGGTCCGGCGGCACGATCGACGCCGACTCGATCACCGACGCCACCACCATCGGTAAGGCCCTGATCCGTGCCGCCGACGCCACGACCGCGCGCACCGCGATCGCCGCCGGCACTTCCAACCTGGCCCTGGGCACCACGTCGACGACGGCCAAGGCGGGCGACTACGCGCCCAACGCCGCGGCTATCTCGGACTCGACGACCACCGGCCGGGCGCTGGTCACCGCGTCGAACGCGGCGGCCGCGCGCACCGCGATCGACGTGTACTCCGTCGCCGAGGCCGACGCCGCGGCCGCCGCGGCCGCGGCAGCCGTTGTCGCGTCGGCGCCGAGCGCGCTGAACACGCTCGACGAGCTCGCCGCCGCCCTCGGCGACGACGCGAACTACGCGGCGACCACCGCGACCGCGCTGGGTAACCGGTTGCGCGTCGACGCCTCCCAGGGTCTCAACGGCACCCAGCAAACCCAGGGCCAAGACAACCTGAGCGTGTACAGCCGCGCCCAGCTCGGCGACCCCACCACCGATTTCGTGGCCGTGCTCGAGGCAGCGCTGGTCTGATGACGCTCGTCGACAAGATCAGCGCGCTGGCCACCCGGATCGGTACCGAGCTCAAAGCCAAATACACCCTGCCCGGCGGCGGTATCCCCGTCGCCGATCTGTCGACCGACGCGCGCGCCGTCAGCATCGTGATCTGGCAGAACTACGGAATACAGGCCGTCGGCATCGGCCAGCAAGACATCGGGTACCCGGTCTCGCATCCGATGCGGGTGACCGGGGTGCGGTACTGGTGCAAAACCGCCGGCTCCGGTGTCGGCGCCTCGGTCGCCGAGCTGCGCCTCAACGGCATAGCCGGCGGCAACACGATCACCAGTAGCAGCGCCACACCCGCGGTCACCACACCGACCACCGCCACCCCCAGCGCCGACCTGGACACCGGTGATCTGATCTGGGTGTATCAATCCGCGATCCAAGCCACCGCGGGCGTGCAGCTGGTCGCCGAGATCATCGGCTACCAGCTATGACCGCGGTGTTCCAGCCGCCGATGGCCTACTACGCCGACGACGCCGACCGGGCCAACGGCGCGATCGGGTCGAACTGGTCGACGGACACGGCTTCACCGATGGTGATCAACGGCAACAAGTTCCGGATCACCCCGCAGGGCATGGGCGCGAACCTGGCCACCTACGTCAACACGTGGCGCGGGGGCGGCAACGACGGGAAGATGTACACCGATAACCATGAGGTGCGGGTGCAGCTCACCCCGAGCGGGTACACCCTCGCCACCAACAACCCGGTTCTCATCTACCTGGCAGGCGACAACGGCACCAACGCCACGGGCATCAACGTGGCCGCGGCGCTGTACTCCGGCGGGTCGACCGCGTGCACGATCGCGACCGGCTCCGGCGCGACCGGCACCGTTCGAGCAAGCACCACCACCCAGGTCGCGACCAACGCCCTGATCCAATTCCGCAGGCGCGCCAACGTGTTCACCCTCCTGGTGAACGGTTCCACACATCTGACCTGGACCGACACCGGCGCCATCGTTCCTACCGGCGCGACGCAACGCCGGGTGCGTATCGGCGTGAGCGGCAATTTCCCCGTCTTCCAACAGCAGTTCCACAGCGCATCGATCGATGCGTTCTGGGCCTACGACCTCGCAGCCTAGAAAGGGCATCCGCCATGGCACGCACCCTCGACATCACCACGCTGTACCGCGCCCGGTTCGACTTCATGCAGTCGATCGCGTGGGAAAAGTGGTGCACCGAACAGAGCATCGACCCCGAGCCGTACCCGCCCGGGGTCGTACCGTCGTCGACACTGGCCGCCGGCCTCGAGGCGATGGAAGAAACCTGGCACGTCGAGATGGCACCGCCGCCGACCCCCTGACGCGCGAAACCCCCGGGCATCGGGCAGGGGGGGTTGCCGGTGTTCCGGGGGTACGCGTGCCATCCAGCGATAACCAGACGTCAGCTCACACGATCGAAATGGTAGCGGTCCAC
Source organism: Nocardia salmonicida (assembly GCF_036142455.1). Classification (NCBI taxonomy): domain Bacteria; kingdom Bacillati; phylum Actinomycetota; class Actinomycetes; order Mycobacteriales; family Nocardiaceae; genus Nocardia; species Nocardia salmonicida. Next base: position 437,479 of record NZ_CP108014.1, on the reverse strand, counting down.
ACCGACAAAGTCGGTACGCCCTTGGCTGACGCGCCGATCACCCCGTCAGCCGAGGTGCATTTTCTCCATTGCCCAATCGATCGCCGCGTCGCGATCGGTGGCCGGGATATGCCGGGTGTAGGCCAGCGGCGGCGTCACGCCGCGCACGGACCGCCACCCGCTGAAAGGGCGCACCGTCCAGCCGCCATACTCGCGCCGCAGCGGGTACGCGCCGGGGTCGCTTCGGTGCTCGCGTCGATCGCGCAACGCCATCGCCAGGCGAGTCAGTCGCCATCGCAGCGTTGTAGTGGTCTGATGAATCATCATCACCCCTGTCTCAGCAGCCCGTAATCGTGGCGGCTGATTCGTCGACGTAGTGAGCTGTCGTGCTGCCGCGAGTCTCCCACATCTCGACCGCCACAACCCAGCCTCCGCGCTCGCACGGCGCCCACGTCGCGAGATTGAGCACCGGCGCGGGCACCCGTTCGGACGCCTCGAGGCTTCGGGTAACCCACCCCGCCCCGCCCTTGTATCGCAGCCGAAGCGCGACGCTGAACGCATCCGGCGGACCGGGTACCTTGCAGTCGACGTACCCGCCCCCGATCATCGCCCCATCCTTGAGGTACGCGGCCCCAAGATGGAAACGGAACTCGCATCGCCCCGCGGCGATCGGCTCGATATTCGGCGCCGCAGCAGCGACACCGCCCGATCCGGCAACGATCGCGCCCGCGATCACCAATACGGCTGCAATTCGCATGATTCCCCTGTTCTTCATCATCGTGTCGCGTCCCATCCGACGCGCTGCACCGTGCCCGCCAACGTCTCGAGCGTGACCGCGTGCGCCAACTTCTCCCCCTGCTCACCGAAATGTTGTGCGCTCGGCGCGACGACCGCCACCGCACCCCGGTTGCACGCTTCAAAGGCGATGAACGTGATCGGCATGTACGTCTCGTCGCTGATCACCAACACCTCGGGGAGCAGTTCGTAGCCGCGCTTGCGGGCGATCGCTTGGATCGAACGCACATCGACTGTTCGATCCTTGTGCCCGACAGCAGAATTCAGCAGCCCGACCGCTTTACGAGGTGGTGTCACAGTATCCCCCTTGGTTGGTCCCGGACCACTGTTTGAACCCGGCAAGCACGCGCCGCAGCACGTCGGGCCGCTGCTCAAACCGCTGGGTGTACCGCTGGGGAAAACACGCCGAGGTGATCGCCTGCGCCCGCGGCGACCGCCGGTTTGCCGGAACCATCCCGCCGACCTCCGACCACGACAGCGCGGGGTGATCGTCGACGTACCAGATGATCGCGGGCACGTACGGGCTACCACTGCCGATGACCTCACGGATCATCCGCTCGCGCAACGTCTTTCGTACCCGCGTAGGTAGAGCGGTCATGCTTGAACCCCCGGTCCGGTGGCGGTACTGTTCGCCCACCCCCGGGCGAGCCCGGTCATTCCCCACACTCTCGGCCGGGCGGAATTGCCGCGCACGAATCCGATGTGGGTCAGGTGCCGGAGATGTTCCGAGACCTGCTCGCCCGTCAGTCCCGCCCGGTCGGCGATCTCGACAGCGGTAAGGGCGCCGTTGTCCAGCGCCGCGAGGGCGCGCGCCTGGCCGTCGTTCATGACGACCGACCACGGTAGGCGTACCACTGGCCAGCCCTGTTCCGGAACGCGAGCTGTTGCGTCCGCAACGATTCCACTGCCCGCTCGATCTCCGGTTGAGGGCGCCCCAGGATCGCCGCGAGCGTATGCGGGTAGAGCAGCCGCCCGGTCGGGCGTAGTGCGTCCAGCACTTTCGATTCCAGTGAGGCCATGGCATCCCCTTCGATCTACCCCTAGTCCATTTAGTTAGACTAGGGTCGCATGATTTAGACCATAAGCGAGGAGCCCACGCCGCGCGCGGGATCTGTCAGACTGGGGTCTAATCCGATGGACTAGGGGTAGACCGATGAGCGTGCACGGCGACATCACCCTTGCTCGACGCGAGGCTCTGAATTGGTCCCGAGCTGAACTCGCCGACAGAGCTGGCGTCAGCGCCAAGCAGGTCGAACGCTGGGAAAAAGACATACAGGACCCCACACTTCCCAACGCAATCGTTCTCGCGCGAGCCCTCGGAATCACCCTCGCCGAACTGTCGGGCGAGGTGGCAATGGGTCTAGACATGGCGGGCGTCTGGTACGCGGCGTGGCAGACCACCCGCGACCATGAGCCGGTGATCAATCGCCACCTGATCAACGCGACACAGGCAGGCGAAGCCATCAGATTGGACGCCGACGGCGACTACCTATGGACCGGCACATGCCATGCGGTCGATGGCGCGATCATCGGTACCTACCGGGCAATCGAGCGGGGCCGGTCCCAGTGCGGGGCCCTGCACTTCCACGTTGGCGACGGCGCCCTCATCGGCCATTGGAGTGGCCAGTGGGTCGACGGCATCAGCGGCGCGGGGCACGGCGTCCTCGCCCGCGATCAGGACCGCGCGAATCGACTGATTCAGACACTCATCGACCACGACGGACCAATCACCGAATGGCCACAGGAGGACTGATGCAATCCACCACAGTCGAGCACTACCGGGCAGCGTGGGAAATGCGGGACAGCCGCCCATGCGTCACTCTCGTGCAGGAGGACGGCGTTACCGTCCATCAGTGGCCGGACGGCATTCCGGTCGAGGAAGCGCGCACCGAGCATCCTGAATTTTCTGCGCTGTGGGCCGAGGTTCGCGAGGCCGGCCACCGCCAGCATCGATCGGATTCGCCGGGCGCACGCCAGCACGCGGATTTCTTCCACCAGCCGACCTGACCGCGAAATAGGCCCTGGCGAGCCTGCTCCGGCTCGCCCCCGCGCCGAAGTATCGTCGACGCGTTCGAACCGCCGGGCCCACTTTCCAGCAGCTTGCGGGCCCGGGAGACGAGATGACGGCCCCCGTCCTAGGACGGGGGCCGTTGTCGTATCTGTGGTGATCTGTGGTGATCAGTCGGACGAGCCGGTGAGGCTGACCGCCACTACACGAGCAATCCTCGAGGCGAGCGCGGCCGCCGCTGGGTAGTCGTGCCGGAATCGGGCCAGCCATTCGGGTGACCGCTCAGACGCGGGTGGCTCGATCTCCGGTGTGCCCTTGGCATCATGGACGAACCCGCCATAGGCGACGGCGTAGCTGTCCGGGCCGCGCCGGTCGATCGTGACGATCGACCGGCGGTAGCCCACATGGTCTTCCGGTAGGCATGACACCTCCCACCGGGTCGCGGTGATCAGCGGTTCGAGCACGGTCACGGCTCGTGGCGCATCGGCGGAACGGATCCGCCCGGGGTGCCGAAAATCAACAGGTACATCGCATACAGCCAATCCATGGTCATTCCTTCGTCTCGGCGGCCGCAGCCGCGAAAAGGGTCATGTAGTCGTGGAACTGGTGGCAGCCCCCGCAGTAGCGCTGCTGGATATCAGCGGGGTGATACGACACGCTGCCGCACTGGGGACACGTGATAGTCGGGCATTCCATCGGCTACCCCAGCCTTTCTCGCGACGCGGCGACGCTGGCCGCCCAGCGCACCGCATCCGAGACCCACGTAAGGCGCACGGGGCCCACCGGCGTCTCGCCGGTGTACGCGCTGAGCCCGTCGTACTGCTGGGTGAGATCGGTGACGCCGAGCGCCGCGGCCCATAGGCCGGCCACGGTGTGCTCGTCGATACCGGGGTGATCCATCGCGTGCCCGGCCAGCTCCCGGCCGGTGCGGTGCCAGGGGATCGGGGGCAGATCCGGACCGATTTTGTGCAGGAAATCGGCGGCATCGTCGCCGATCTCACGCCGCACTCGCGCGACCGACGCCGCGGAAGACGCTCCCAGCAGTACGACCTTCACTCCCTCGATCACCCCGGACCAGCGCCCTGGCTCGTCGCACGGCCGTAGCCGTAGCCGTAGCGCACTCGGCTCGACGGGATCGACCAGCGCCCACACTGATGGGGTGCCGCCGATATGCCCCAGGCTGCGTTCCCAGCTGATGCCGGGGCACTGACGCCGCAGCGTGCCGAGCAGTTCAGTACCCACGCGCCCGAACACGGTGAGCTCGTCGACGAGCTGCTGGACGTCGATGCGCAATCGGATGCCCTCGGTGATGTCGTGCGCTCCGGGTTCTGCGCCCATGCGCGCGGCATCGCTGAGCGCCAGGCGTAGCCGGGTGGCCAGATAGTCGGCATCGGTGGCTGTGGTCTCGGTGATCGGGGGTACGAAATCATCGCTCATGTAGACGCGTTCCCAGTACGGCGTCGGCTCGACGACCGATTCAGTGGTTGTCATGTGAATCAATCCTGTTTCGTATCAGTAGGTTTCGAGCAAATTAGTTCTGACCGCCGATAAGGTTGACTTATCGGCTGTCAGGAATGTCCGTATTTCACCCGTGTTTTTGCCACGACGGCGACGCCGCGGCGACGCGGTGATGGTGGCTCATGTGAGCCCCCGATATTCGCAAGCCACGCCGGGCACCCACGACCGCCGCCCGCTTCGCCCCGTCGTCCACCAACGTGTAGACCTGCGACGTCGTGACGCGGGCATGCCCGAGAAGTTCTTGCACTGCGCGGATGTCGTGACCCTCCGCGTACGTCAAGGTCCCGAAACGATGCCGCAGCGTGTGTGCGGTCCACCCGTCGGGCAGCGCCCGTGCGACCAGCTTTCCCAGCCAGTCCGCCGACATGTGCCCGTCGATGGCGCCCGGGAACACCCAGTGGCCCGGCCGCGCGAGTAGCGCCTGTGCCATGTCGGGATCCAGCGGGATATCGCGGATGCGGTCGCCCTTGCCTGCCACTCGCAAGTTCCAGCCGCGCAAGTCGTTGATCACCGAATCCTTGTTGATCTCAGAACATTCGGCGCGACGCACACCCGTCATCACCATCACCCAGACCGCGAGCCGCGCCAGCTCGTGCGTGCTCTGTAGCGCGACGTCGACGACATCGTCAGGCGCCGGTCGTGGCAACCCGATCGGCGTACGAACCTTCGGCAGTGTCGCCGTCGGGTTGGTGTCGATGTGACCAGCCGCGTGTGCGAATTCGTAGAAGGTCCGCAGCGCCGCGCGATAACTGCTGCGCGTCGAGGGTTTCCAGTCCTGGGCGAGTAGCCACGAGGCCACATCGGCGCGGGTGATCTCCCACGGCCCGCGTTCGCCCTGGTCGTGGGCGAACGATTTCAGCTGATATTTGCGTAGTTTCTGCGTGGTCCGCGGCCGCTCCGCGATGGCAAGTTCTTCGCCGAATTGCTTGATGGCACAAGCCCATTCGCACGAGATAGTCAAGTGACGCCGTTGTCTCATGATGCACTCCCCAGTAGCCACCGGGATGCGGTCGCCTGCTGTCCCAGGCGTACGTTCCGAAACCCCGTGGTACTAGCCGAGTGTGAGCAGTAGCTGATCATGATGCGGGCGTTTTGCCCGAAAAGTGCAGAACTTGTAGTAACTTTCATGTGGTAGGAACCCCCGCCCCGCTCCCCGGCTAGCCGACGTCCTGCACCGTGCTCAGCCAGCGGGTGGCCCCCGAGATCAGACCATGCGGTCTGTTCGTCTGACGGGGTCGCGTGAAGCCCCTACCGCGCCGCACTCGAGACAAGTAATCGGCAGGTTTCTGGTTCGAGTCCAGATGGGGGAGCATCTACCAGGGCAAACGTCATAGTTTGACCCTGGTTTTCTGCTTTTCGGGGTCATCATGACACGGAAACGTCACACTTTCATCGTTTCAGCCGCTCCAAAGTCTCCGTGAAATCGGGAGCCTGAGTCGGTTGATCGATGTAGTGGCGGCGGGTCACCGCGTCGCCCGAGTGACCGAGTTGGCGGGCCGCGTCCTCGGGACTGTGCGCGGTAGCGATCATTGTGGCAACGGTCTTGCGGAAGGTCTTGGCGGTGATCCAGGCGAACTTCTCGCCCCGGGCCTGCTTCCACAAGCGGTTGAAGTTGTGCGGGTCCCAGATGCCGCCGGCGCGGTTGGGAAACACCAAGTCGAGATCGTTGGGAACTGCTTCGGATAGAACACGACGCAGGGTCTCGACGACGAATGGCGGGATCAACACGGTCCGATAGCCCGAATCGGTCTTCGTTCGCGGTTGGCGGATCAGACCCTTACCTTTGAGGCGAACGATGGTGCCGGCGAAGGTGATTCGCGGGGGCTGCGATTCGAGGTCGACATCGGACCAGCGGAGCGCCAGAGTTTCGCCCGGGCGCGGACCTGTACCGAGTTCGACGTCGACGACATCGAGGACTCGTTGGTTGCGCTTGGGGCCATACGTATAGCCCGCCGATCCGTCGAGTGGAGCACCATTGACCCAATCGGTGAGCTGAGCCCGCAATTGGGCAAGAGTCGCCATGTCGGCGGAACGGGGCTTGGCGTGCTTGCGCGGCAGGTCAGCGACCTCACGAACGGGGTTGCGGTCGATCGCATCATGCCGGACGGCCATCCCCATCATTTCTGACAGGATGACTCGCTGACGGCGCGCCTTCTCGCGGTGACCGTTGAGCGCGATGCGCTTGATATGGGCATCCAGCCGCGAGGTCGAGGCTTCCCAGACGCGCAGACCACCTAGCGCTGATTTGATCTTGATGGCGTCAGGCTTGGCGCGTTTGTCGGTCGAGACATCGATTTCTCGACGGTAGAGATCCAAGGTCTGTGGCGTCACGCCCTCTTGGAGGGCCTTCTCTGCGAGCCAGAGGTCGGCCAGTTCGGTGAGCTTCGTTTCGCGGGTGATCAGCGTGCCGCGCGCGCCGGTGCGTTCTGCCAGCGCGCGGCGGAGCGCATCCTCCGCGAGGCCTTTCGTCGGGCCGAAGCGGTGAACAAGACGAGTTGCCCCATCCTCGTCGCGGTAGCGGGTCGCTGACCGCCAGCTGCCGTTGGATTGCCGCTTGGAGCTGATCTTGCCGTATGTACCGATCGGCAGGGCGTGGCGAGGCATCGAAGTCTAAGCCTCCTATCCGGGGCATGGGATGTGGCGAGGGCTGACTTATCCCCGCGACGGCGAAACTGCCTGGGCATGCTTCACCCACAGACAGGCGCGACCGCGAGCGGTCGAACGGTGGTGCGTACAGTCAATGGCCGACGCCGGGCGGCGACTCAGGCCGATTAGCGTCGAGCTGCGCCTGCTCCCATCGCTGGACATCACGCAGCAGGTAGCGGCGGTACCGACCGATCTTGGCGAATCGTGGACCGCGGTTGGCAGATGCCCACGTAGCCAATGTCTTTGGCGGAATCTTCAGTCGCGCGGCGACCTCGTCGGTGGTCAGCCAGACCTCTTCGCTGGTCATTGGATCGCACCTCGCGCATGTCCGTTCGGACTGGCGCGGTGCAGCCGGGACCGCTTCGGCTTATCAGGTGGGTAGCCCGCACAGTACAGCCAGCGGACTGAATCGAGAGAGTCTTGCTGTCGATCGTTGTTCATAAGGCAGCCTTAAGTAGGCCCCTGTCAGCGACTCTTCCACTTCCATGGAACCTCAAAAGACGAGATTCCGCCACAAGAATGTACTGGCGTCGACTCATATCTCGGCTCATCAGACCGAAAGACGTTAGTGCGAATATACTTTCAGCGTCCGCAGTGATACAGATTCATTCGCCATCGCTCACGATCTGGACGGAATCCGGCCGCGCGAGGTCCGCGCTACGCTGCCGACGACCCGCCGGACGGTTCGAGCGGCAACTGCTCCCGTCACTGAACAGCCGCAGGAAGTCGAAACGGGGTGACATCAGTGTTGAACTCACAGGTGCCGCGGCCACACAAAATGGCTCCACAGATATCCGTTTGAAACCGCCGTACCAATGGTGCGGACTCCGCGAATCTTGTTCAGGGCCTTAAGACTCCGATCGTTGTCCGTACGGATTTCGGCGTGGCAGGTCACGACATGGCGGGTTGCCGGGTGGTGGACTGCCAGGGATTTGGCTGCGGCCGAGTAGCCCTTTCCCCATTCGGCGGGGTCGACGAGTGTGTTGAAGGACATCACGGGACCGGGGACTTCAACGTCCGATCCGACCGGAGTGAACTCATCAGGAGTGCTCCATCGAGCCCGGATAGATGTCCCGAGGAACGCAATCGGCGCGCCGTGAGCGTAGACGACCCAGCTGTGAACTGATTGCTGGGCAGCGTCATCGGACTCGGAGCTCCTGGAGTTGAACACAACCCAGGCGATCATCGATCTGCCGGCATGCGATGGCACCATTGGGTGGTCAGCCCAGTCGAGGACCGTCCGCTGTACCGCATCGTCGCAGTCCCACCAATCCCGCAGCTCAACCTGTTCGAGTGGACCGGGCTTGCCAGTCGGTGCCGTTCCGGTGTCAGGCGGATTCACCATGAAGACGCTATAGATTCTGGCCTCTGTCCGCAGACAGATCAGCTGGAATACCCTCTGATGAAACATGATTCGACAGACGTTACGAAGAGGATCGTCGCTCCGACCGAGCGGCCGGAGCAACGCTTCGCTCTCAGCATCCGATGCGACCGCCGTTCCTCTTCCAGACAACTACTACCGATGCGCGGAGTTACGGGCCGTCGGGCCAGTGGGAAAGTCGGCTTGTGGGGGTGGCGGTCTCGGATTCGCAGGGGTGCTCACACAGATTCGGGCGGATCGAGGCTGGTTAGCGCCGCGATCAGGTCGGTCAGGATCGCTGCATTAGTTCGATAGTAGATCTGCGGTTCCGGGAGGGCGGGCGGACCCACGAACGGATTGCGTTGAGGCAGGATCGGTGGCTCGTCGTTGCCGGTCAAAGGATCGTCTTGCTATGAGAGCGGCGGTGGTTGGCCTCGAGAATTGTCATCGCCATCGCCTTTGCCGGGCATAGCCAGGGCGGACAAGCCACGTGGACCTGCTGCGCTCGATGTGCCTGGGCGACGGTCAACAGAGCTTCGGGCGCGGAGTGGTCGAGCGGCGCCAGGTCGGGTAGTGGTCGTACTCGACGACGGCGGGCGACGAGGAGACTATTGGGATCGAGATCGTCGGGAGCTACAGGCAGAATGCTGGCGAGCAGCACGACGGCGCCACCAGCAAGTGCAAGAACGCTGATGAATACCCAGAACACGTCACACTCCTTGAGACCGGTCGTCGATGATCGCCAATAGGCCGTGTTCGGCGAGCCCATGAATGGCGCGGTCGAGATCGAATAGCGGCCTGAACTCCGCAGGCTCGGTATCCGTGCGGTACAAGTCCAACGCGTCGATCGACTCCATATCGTCACTGCCCCAATCGATGTCGGCCGGAAGCGCCAGCGAGATCCTGGCAGTGATATCCGGTGCGTTGACGTTCGGGCAGGCGGGAGTCGCGGCGGCCGAGTCTTGCCGCTTGGCCGAAGGTGATCACGGCCAAGACGCTGTCCGGGGCGCGACGGGGCAGGATGCGCAGCTGGTCACCGCGGCGGTAGAGCATGGGTTGCGTTGTCATGGAGTACTCCGGGGTGCGATATACGTCGGGCGCATAGCCATCTGGTGGTGGCTGACCTAGGGTCGGCTCGCGCTCAGGTCGGGCGTATCGAGAAAGGGGTCGGAATGGCTGTGGCCAGCGTTGAGCGGCACAAATTGATCGGTGACGTGCATTTGCTGCTCACCGATGATCAGGGACGAGTTCTGTTCGGTCGGCGCGCGAACACCGGATATGCCGATGGCGCCTACCATCCGCCGTCCGGGCATCTCGAGGCCGAGGAGTCGGTGGTCGATGCACTCGTGCGGGAGGCGGACGAGGAGATCGGTGTCACCATCGCTCCGGGCGATGTCGAGTTCGTGCACGTCATGCACAACTCCTCATCGGGCGGGCGGGTGGCGTTCTTCTTCCAGGTCGCTCGGTGGCAGGGTGTGCCGGAAAACCGTGAGCCGGACAAGTGCGATGCACTGGAGTGGTTCGGCCTCGACTCGTTGCCAGCCGAGATGATCCCTTACTGCCGAGAAGCGTTGGATCGCATCGCTTCCGGGGAGCTCATGTCGATGTACGGCTGGTAGTGGTCCCGGTGGGGGCGCCGCCTCTCACGGCTGTCTCGACGACCCCACCGTTCCCTTGCCTCGCTCAGATGAGATCCCACTGTCCGAGCAAGGTGATCAGTTGCTCGAGCCGCTGCGGCGACATGCACTTTTTCGCAGCGTCTTCGAGTGATTCCTGGTTGGCGCCGTACTGCCACCACGACCGACCGGTCTTGGCGTCCATCACCAGGAATCGGTCGTTGATCGCAGGCCCGCGCAGCACCAACGACACGGTGCCCGGTTCTGCGACGACGGCATGGATCGCGCTGTGGTGCAGGGCATAGCTGGCGCCGACCTGTTCGTCGCGCACATGGACGGCGCGCAACGTCGAGACGTCGACGCCGGTGTCGACTTTCGCTTGCCCGTAGATCCGGTGGCGATATTCGCCGCGCAAGATGTTGCTGGCGTAGGTCCAGCGGTGGTTGTGGGGTCGGTCGTGGTAGCCGGGCCCGAAGATATGCAGCCGCAACCGGATTCCGGATTCGGGGTCGTCGTGCAGGACGATCTTGTCGAGGATGTCGTAGTGCTCGCACAGCGGCGTGAGGTCGGGGTTGTCGGGCAGGGCATTGAGGGCTCGGCGGAGCAGGTATTTGCTTGCGGCCAGGAGGTCGAAGGCTTTTCGGGTGGCGGAGTCGACGGCCTCGACGTCGTTCCAGTCCAGCGCGCGCAGCGGCTCGATGATCGTTTCCATGGTGTGCACGGGTGTCTCCTATTCGGGTTTGGCGCTGGACTTCCACAGTCGGCAGACGGGCACGATGTCGGGGTAGGCCGAGCATGAGGACTCGCCCATGACGACTTCTTCGGCGGGGCACCCGCCCATGCACGCGGCGGCTTTACATCCTCCGCAGGCACTGTTGGTCAGCGGCAGGGTGAACAGATCGAACTCGTTGCCCGAGGCGTCGCGGTTGATGAGGACCTGACCGTCCTGCATTTTCGCGAAGTACATGTCGGTGTCGAACAGGTAGGAGCAGATGTAGGCGCGCCCATCTGGGAACACTGAGATCCGGTCCAATGTTCGGCCGATGCAGCCCTGGTAGCCCTCGTCGGCGTATCGGCTCATCTGGTCGACGCGTGCATAGGTGGGTTGAAACCACACCCGCGACTTGTGTTCTGGCGCAACTTGTTCGAGCCGCTCGCAGAAGTCGACCCATTCGGGCGGTGTCATCGCCATGTCGGCGTTTCCGTGTCCGGTGCCGATGGTGGAGAAGACGTGGAACTTCACCAGACTCGCGCCGATGTCGTCGGCGATGTCGAGCAGCCGCAGAACATCGCCTTCGTTGGCCGTGTTGACTGTGCAGATGATGCGGGTGTCGAACCCGCGTGCACACAGCTCGGCACTGGTTTCCATTGCCTGGTCGAAAGTTCCCGCACCGCGGACCGCGTCGTGTGTCCGGTCGCTGCCGCCGTCCATGCTGACCTGGACGTAGGCGAAGTCGTCGGGGGTGAGTTTGGCGAACTTCTTCTGGGCGATCTTTTGTGCGTTGGTGGTTGTGATGACGTGCTGGTAGCCGATCGTGCGGGCGGCTTTGATGGCGTCGACGTACCACGGATGCAGGGTGGGTTCACCGCCGAGGATGGTGAGTTTGTCGCTGCCGAGTTGGCGCCAGGTCGTCAGGGTGTCCACGATCTGCTGGGGTGTCATCTTCAATGCTCGCTCGAGGCGTTCGCCCATGTAGCAGTGGTCGCAGCGCAGCTGACAGGCCTCGGTGATGTAGAGATACAGATTACGGAAGCGGCCGTAGTCGACTTTGTCGACGCGATGGGGTTCGGGCTGGGTGGTGTTGCGTGGCATTCTGGCGTGACCGTAGGTGTCCTGGCCGTAGGTTTCAGGCCGGAATGGTCGTACTGCCGGGAACGGCAATGGTGTTGTGCTGGAGGTGGTCACGCGGTCTTGCTCCTAGCGATCAGCAGTGGCTCGACAAGACCAGCGACCACGGATACGGGGGCGATGGCGTCGAGGGTGTTCGTGGCGATACCGGCGCTGCTAAATGCAGTACGCACTCGGTCGGCGGTGTCGTCGTGACGGCGGGTGCGGGCGGCGAACAGCGATGGTGCGTCACCACGTCGGGTGTGTAGCAACGACTTACAGTTCGCACAGATCCATCCGCCGACCCTGGACGGTTTGGCCGGCATACGTGGATCCGCTGCCGGGTCGTGCTCGCATCGGTGGCAGACGCGTCGGCTCTGTGCCCTCTTACGGCGGACTTTCGGGTCGAGTACAAGTTCGACCGGTTCGACCGCGCACCTGGGTGCCAGGGTTTCGACGATGTCGAGCAATGTGCGGACCTGGACGGCGGTGCCCGGGTAGTTGTCCATGAGCACGGTGTGGATCAGCCGATCTTCGGCCACGGTGTGTAGGTAGGCGCGAACAGCAGGCGCTACGACGGACTCGTCGATCCAGCCGAGGTTTCGCGGACCGTTGCTAGCGGTCGCCATGACGGCTTCTGGTGGCACATGTTCGCGGAGCCGGAACACATGCCGGTCGGGATCTTTGCCGAGTGCGAGGGTCAGTGTGGTCTTGCCGGACGCGGGTGGTCCGAGGATCGGCACCAGCAGGGATAGCGCCATGTCGCCCCTTTTCGCAGATTTCGTTGCGGACACCACGACAATCGCCGTGCAGGGCGCCAAAGAGCTATACGCGCAACGGATATCAGACGATTACGTATATACGGCGGTCGTATACGCGCTGGGTATTGCCGGTGGTACGGTCCGATAAATCGTTTGGGGACGGCGAGATCGCTGGAGCGGGGCGGATGACGCGAACGAGCGAGAACGAACGGCACTGCACGTCGTGCAGGAGCCGACTGAGTCGATACAACACCGGCACCTCGTGCAGCAGCTGCGCCCGAACGCCGCTGCTTCCCGCCGGCCCGCCGACGATGCCGGCCGAATTCTGGGCCAGCGACCACATGCGAGACGCCCTCGGGTCCTGGCACATGGGCCGAGTCATTTATGCGTTCCGCACCCACCCCATGCATCAGACCTCGATCACGCAGCTCGATGTCGCGAACTGGCTCGACATCACCCAAGCGACGTTGAGTCGCATCGAGACGGGTGACGCGCCAGAGGTCATGTCGAAGCTGATCAGGTGGGCGACGGTTCTGCGCATCCCGGAGGAACTGCTGTGGTTCCGCCTTCCGCGCAGAGATACCGTGGACGAGGTGGACCGCCAACGATTTCTGCGTGTGGCCGCGGCGACCGCCGCGGCCGTGGTCACGCCTGGCAGGATGCTGCGTTTGCTGGACGAGACCAGAGCCACGCCAATTCCTACCCGGGTGGGCGCGGTCGAGATAGCGCAAATCCGGGACGCCGCACAGCTATTCGCCAAGTGGGATGCCACCTACGGCGGCGCCCTGGTACGCGACGTCGTAGCGACCCAGCTACGAATTGCCGAAGGTTACCTCGCCGCCCAGTGCGCGCCCTGCGACCGAGCCGACTTGTATCTGGCCGTCGGTTCGTTGGCCCACACCGCAGCGTTCATGGCGTTCGACGCCTGCGCGCACAACGACGCCGAGCAGATGTTCGGGCTCGCACGCGACTGCGCCAAAGAGGTCGACGCGGTGCACCTGCACGCGAAGGTGCTCTCCTCGATGACTCGCCATGCCATCTGGACCGGTAAGAACTACGACGGATTGGCCTATATCCAGGAAGGGCTCACGTTGGCACCGCGACTGACCGCGACGGAGCGGGCGATGCTGTACACCGCCGAAGCTCGCGTTCGGGCAAAGCTCGGTGACGTACAGGCGGTACTCACTGCCGTTGGCCGCGCAGACGAACAATTCGCCAACTCCTCACCGGCCAACGATCCAGTCTGGATGCGCTACTACGACCGCGCCCAGCACGCAGGCGACACCGGGCACGCACTATTCGATATCGCGGTGAAGGGCAGCTTCTCTGGCGAAGCACGAGACCGCCTGTTCGCCGCCGTCCGAGGACACACTGACCTGGCGGCACGCTCACGCACGATGTCATCGATCAAACTCGCATCGCTGGTCATGGCCACGGGCGACCCCGACGAGGCGCGCTCGATCGGATCAGCAGCCCTCACACGCGCTAACGCATTGCATTCACGTCGCGCAGCTCAGGACGTCCAAGAGCTACACCGGTACGCTCACCGCGCGGGAGTCGATGTCACGGCGACACCCGCGTGAGTCAACGAGATATCGAGCAGGTGGTGAAAAAGGCCTGCGCCACTGCAGGATTCGATAACCCACGTCTAGTGCCGATCAAGATCGCCGAGAACGCGATATATAGACTGGCCGACCAGCAGGTGGTCGTGCGCGTTGCCCGTGCCGGACAGTCCGAGGCTGCAGCCCGAGAGCTCGCGGTCGCCCGATGGCTCCAATCCAACGGTGTCGCTGCCATCGAACCAGCAGGCAGCCGCGCTGATTTCGTCGACGTCGACAGTCGGCCGGTCACGTTCTGGCGAGAACTGGGCCCTCATCGACCGGGCACCGAGCAGGAGATCGCCACTGTCTTACGGATCCTCCACCACCTACCGACACCCGAATTCCTCAGTGAGATAGAGCCTTTCGTCCGGCTTGACGAACGTATCAACGGTGGAACCACTCTCACGCCAGAAGAGCGACAATGGCTACGTGACCGATTAGCCGAGCTGCGAACGGCCTGGGCGGAGTTGGCGCCGCGCCTGACGTGGGGCCCGATCCACGGTGATGCATGGGCAGGCAACGTGGTCACCACGGACGCTGGGGTTACTACGTTCCTCGACTTGGAGCGCGCTTCGATCGGGCCACCGGACTGGGATCTGACCTCCACTGCGATCAAGCACAGCTCGTTCGCATGGATCCCGGAGCAGCGGTACGAATTATTCTGGCGCGCATACGGTTATGACGTGACCACCGGGTTCGGGTTCACGCTGTTGCGCGATATCCGTGAGTTGCGGATGACATGCATGGCAGTGCAAGCGGCTGGGTCTGAACCTGAGCATGCCGCGCAAGCTCTACACCGCCTCGATTGTCTGCGCGGACGCCTCGGCCCGCGGCCGTGGCGCGGATGGGAACCGATGTCGTAATTCGATCGCCAAGGTCGTCGATTCCGGGTTGTTCGACGAAGTGCACGTGCCCCCTGCTCCCGGCGACTCCGGTGCCGCCATCGTCGCGCCGCTGCTACCCTGGGCCCGCCTTCGGCGATGTCGTGCTATCGAAGAATCCCGCCCCGGGTTGACCGCGACCAAACCCATCTCGCAGGATCAGGATCGTCCACCTCGCCGCCCGGCTGCTATGACGTTGAGACCGGTGCCTAATTCGCCACTGTCGTCGAAGATCTCGCTAGACAGTCCAATCATTGAGATTCTCCTGCGGTCATCGGATAGACAAGGCAGTGTGCAATGGTAGGTTTCGGAGCAGCTGGTTGATTCAGCCGAAGTGCCGATTTCTAGGCGCGACAGTCGTTCTGCGGCGCAATCCCAGCCCCGTGATCGCGAGGGTGAGAACAAGAGCTTGGCCCAATACGGCCAATCCGATTGGAACGGCCTGACTGATGACAAGGAGTCGGCGTGCTTGCACATTTGTGGTGTCGACGGAACGTTGCACCGATTCGGGGGTGAGTGCAGTTTTGATGTCGAAGACTGGAAGCAGCGGGATCGCAGTGTCGGTCTCGGCCACGCTGGCGACGATCCGCTTTGCGAGGGTGCTGTTCAGCGGGGTGCCCAGCGTCTTGTCGGCCGACAGTTCTACGTTCGTCGTGACGGTATAGACAAGCGGGACAGGGTTCGGCAGCTTGTCGATCGCTGCGCCGAGAGCACGCTGGTTCTCTGACGGGAGGAGTCGCATGATCTCGGTGATCACCGACTTGGGCAGGGCGTGCGGCAGTGAATCCAGAGTTTTGGGGTTCTTCAGTCGTCCGTGGGCGGACAGCGCATACAAGTAGGTATCACGTCCGTTGACGTTCGATTCGCCCGTGTACTTCGCCGGTATCGAGCTCTGTGTGCTCGGGTCGTAGAAGTCGTAGTCACGCATTTCTGGATGAAGCGGAAGCGTGAATACCAAACCCGAGGCAGCTTCCACGACCGATCCTGCAAGCGTTGTCTGAGTGCGCATCGTTTCGCGGTCGATCGCATATACGTGGTTGTCAACCTCCGCCGCGTGCCCGGCAGCATAGAGAGTGACTTCGTCGTGAGCGATTGCGACGTCACCTGAGGTCCTGGATACGTAGACGTGACGGTCGATGGTGACCGGCACATCCTTGGCAAGGATGTGAGCTGTGTCGTTTTTCGCCAATGCGTCGGCATCGAGCAGGGTACCGGTACCTGCGTAGTGCACTCTGCTGTCCAGGTTGCTGGGCAGCTTCGTCAATGCTGGGGCGATGACGAATTGCGTGACAACGGACAAGACAACGAACAGCACGCTCAGCGCGATCAAGATCATCGGCCATCGACGAAATCGTGACATATTTTGCTCCGAATTAGAGAGGTGTTTCGAATGATTAAGTCAGGCGGCAACGGTTCGAGATCGACATCGCTCGCGTCGACCGACCCGTACACTCCTGTTCGATTCTCGCATGTTTCCCGGACTGGCTTGAGTGACTGCCCAGCGAGGCGAGACCGATTGATTTTCCATCCCGAGGACCGTCCACGCCGGGCGCATCCCTGAATTTCGAATTATAAAGACAGGAGTATGCGGTGATTCATCAGCGCCCACCGAGACGACGAGAAGATGCGACTAAGAATATCCATGCCCAACTTCGGGCTACCAAGGATTTACGCCCATATTGCATTCACTCGGACATGGTCAGTGGCAGAACTGCCGACGTTGTGACCTACTCGCGCCGGTTCCCAACCCGGTACGCACACATAGATGACGAACGGTGGCGACACTGATGCAGGAACCCTGACCCAGACACATGACGTCAGCGAAGCCCTGCTGCATGAATCTATTTGCCACACAGTTGGATTGGCTCTGCGTCTCGGTTACATCGACCACGTTCGGAATCTTGGTGGCAGGGCCAGCGGGAAAGGCGGCCGATCCGGGTTGCAAGGTTCGGGTCAATTGAACTGACTGTGAGAAATTTACCGCCATCACCAGGGTGAAGGTGGAGCGAAGGGGCGAGGCGAGTCCGGCGGGATTTCGATCGGTGCGGTTGATCATCGCCACGTCGCCACTGCCAGCGGCTAGTTGGTCGACCAGGCGCTCTCTGATAGCGCCGGCAACGCCAGTCACGGCACTGAATCGGTATGCGCTCTGGTGCGCCATCGGTACCCCTTCGATTGCCGAACGCGAGATCGTGACCAGTGTCGAACAATATGCGCACAGATTTTGATCCCAAAGCGACAACCTTTTACCTTCAGGCGACACCTTCGCAGGCAGTTCTCGCGTCGGCGCGCACCACACTCGGTACGAAGCCCCACCATCGGCGGCTACCGCGGTCATGCGCATGGGGACGCGATTTTCTACGCTGGCCACACCGAGCAACTCCCCAACGCCAGGCTGGTGGAGGGCATTTCACGAGTACTGCGGCAAAAGTAACTACCGGAGAAGTTCCGAGCACCCTTGCGTAACACTTTGCTTAGGTGTTTCATTTATGTGCCCTAGAACACATGTCACCACTGGCAACCGCGCCTTATGGCGATGACGACAGCCAGCGGACGGTCTGCTCCACGCGGGGCGGCGCCCTGCTGACGTTTCCATCCCGGCTCGTCAACTGGGCTTCGGCCCACCCACTTCAGGAGATAGAGAGGTAGAGGATGGACAGCAGGAGACCGGGCACCCGCACCGTCCCGGTAGTGAACGTCCACTTGCAAGGTGGTCGCCGCGCTAGTCACGCCACGGGACTGCTGGAAGCCCGACAACTTCTACTCGCAGTCGCCGGAAACCTCGACTGCGTCGGAACACCACTCGCAGAGTGGGCACGCGAGCTCGGCGACTTGCACGCGACACTCATGTCCGCGTCGGTATCGCTGGCATGCCGACCAGCCGACTTCGACGACACAGCCACCCGCACTCGAATCGGCGACGTGATCGGCATGATCGACCAATGGTCGATGTACCATCTTCCCCGCACAACCACCGCACGTTGTCACACCCACACTCTTGGCGAGGTGATCAGCCATGTTGCCGACAACTACGCGCAAGCGCAGTGGAGACTGCGCCACAGCGAGGGGGCAGAGCATCGACACATGGTTGCGCAGCGCCTGGCGCAGGTCCAGCAAGGGTATGCAGATCTCATCGAGGAAATCCGGATGTTACGTGTCGAATTCCCTGTCGGCTGGTATAGCAACCGTCCTGTCAGCTGATCTCACGGAAACTGAATCCCATCAGGTTTGATCAGTGTCGGCGTTTCGTGACGATGTGCGGCTCGAGCTCACGGGCGATCTGATCGCAGGGCTTCGACAGTTACTGTGAGCATCTGGTGAAACTCCCCTCTCGACTCGATTGCTTTGTAGGAGAAGCGATCACACTTACTCGCAGTACGACGGCGATCGTCGCTTGCGTCGCGGTCTCGCCGTGGGCGTGCTCGAGGCATGGGCCTTGGTGCCAGCGGCCAGAGTGAGGTCGGATTCGACATCGCCATCCACCGCGTTTCCAGTGGTGTAGCACGCGCCTCTCGGAATCTCCCCGATTGCAGTTCACGCGGCCGACGCAGGGACGGTCGAGGGCGAGGGTCGCCGTTCGGCGGTCGCGCTTTCTCAACAGCGGTGGTCGTCACTGACCGCACCGGCCCGGATGACATCGGCGCCGGCTGGGTCCAGGATCTGCCCGTAGCGGGCAAGATTGTTGGCATGGCCAAGGTTGTGCAGAGCAATCGCTGAATCCATTGCCGTCGACTGCCCCTGTGCATCGAGGCTGCGGTTGACACTTTCCTTTGCGAGGCGCAGTCCGAACGCCGGTCGAGCAGCGATGCTGACCGCAAGCCGGGTGGTGAACTCCTCAAGGACTGCGGCATCAACGACGTGGTTGATCATCCCGACCTCTCGTGCCTCAGCGGCACTCAAGGCCCGTCCTGTGTACAGGATCTCCTTGGCCTTCCGCGCGCCGAGTTCCCAGGCGTGCGCGAAGTATTCGACGCCGTTGACTCCGAAAGCGGTGACAGGGTCGGAGAACGTCGCATTCTCGGTCGCAACGATGATGTCCATAGGCCACAGCAGCATAAGACCGCCAGCGATGGTGCGGCCCTGGGCTTGGGCGATAGTCGGTTTCGGTATATCGCGCCATCGTTTGCACAGCCCGAGAAACGCTTCGCACTCGAATGCGTAATGCCCCTCGACGCCCGGCGCCCCGATACCCGCCTGCAGCGTCGCAACCGGTGCGCAGGGCAGATCTAGCCCGGCTTTCAGGTCGTGCCCGGAGGAGAAGTCCGGGCCGTCCGCGGCGAGGACGATCACTTTCACATCATCGTCACCGGTTGCCAGCGCGAAGGCGGCGTCGAGTTGGTAGAGCAGTTCCGGACTCTGGGCGTTGCGAGTCTCGGGCCGGGCTAACACGATGCGGGCCACGCCCGGCGCCGGGTCCTCCCGGCGGATGTATGTCCTGGTCATCGAGGTACTCCTGTTCGTTCGTTGTGATGCGTTCCGTGGGATGTCAGCCCGCCGACACCCGCGCGCGAGGTGTCGGACGGTAGGAAGGGTTGCGCCTGAATACTGTTGAGACAGAACTCATTTCGCAGCCAGCGGTCCACTTCTTGTTCTCCGCGAGGGTGTTCGAGCGTCACCATCGCACCGGGTACCGGGTTGACGTCGACGTGTCTGCCTAGCCTTCGTATCCGCCGCTGACCGTCATGACCTGGCCACTGACATAGTCGGACTCGGGATAGGTCAGCATCACGACCGACCCTGCAGCCTCGTCCGGGGTGCCCGCGCGCCCGAGCGGGATCATCGCCTTCATCATGCTCAGAAGATGCGGATTGACTCCGACTTTGATCTCACGGCCCTCGATATCGATCGTGACGTCACCATCAGCGGCGACCTCGGTGAGTCGGGTTTCTATGAACCCGAACGCCACAGCGTTGACATTGACCTTGTAGCGGCCCCACTCCTTGGCTAGTGTGCGGGTCATCCCGGTGATGCCCGCCTTGGCCGAGGAGTAGTTGACCTGACCGGCGTTGCCGTAAAGACCTGCGATCGAAGAGATGTTGACAACCTTTCGGTGCACTGGAGTTCCGGCTTCCCCCTCCGCCTTGGCGGCCTTGCTGATCACCGGCTGTGCCGCGCGCAGGATCCGGAAGGGGGCCTTCAGATGTACATCGAGGATGGCGTCCCATTGGTCGTCACCCATTTTCTGGATGACTGTGTCCCAGGTGTAGCCGGCATTGTTGATGATGATGTCCAGGCCGCCGAACGAATCCGTCGCGGTGCCGACAAACCGCTCGCCGAAATCGGGCGCGGTGACGTTGCCCGCGCAGATGACGGCGTTGCCGCCGACAGCGGTGATTTCCTGGACCACGGCCTCGGCGGGCGCGGGATCGAGGTCGTTGATCACGACGTTGGCGCCTTCGCGGGCAAGGGTGAGCGCGATGGATCGGCCGATGCCGCGTCCAGATCCGCTCACGATCGCTGTTTTGCCGTCCAATTTGCCCATAATGATTCGTTATTCCTTGTCGAGAGTGGGGATCTGATGTGTGGCGCAAGCGGAGTCGGACGCGGGCACGCAGCACCGCGCCAACAGCCGCTAATGAGGTTTGCTCCTACTCAGTCGAGTGCGAGGACGGCGTCACCGAGCAGGGTGACGGTGCCGTCGGCGAGAGCGACCTTCAGGTCGACCGTGGCAAGACGTTCACCGCCGACCTGGTCCACCGCGGTCACGGTGCCGGTACAGGTCGGTTGCCCGTACACCGGGGTGATCGCGGCGAAGCGCACGCGGTAGGAGCGAAGTCGTTGCTGCGGAGCGAGAGTGGTCAGTAGGCGACCGAGGTATGCCATCGAGAGCATTCCGTGCGCGAAAACATCGTCCATACCTGCGCTCGTAGCGACGTCGAAATCGATATGGATCGGGTTGTGGTCGCCCGAGGCGCCGGCGAACAGGGCGAGAGTGGTGCGAGAGATGGGGTCGATTCGCAGGGGTGATATTTCGTCGCCGACCTCAAGTGCGAAAGTTGTCATTCTGCGGCCCCTCCTGGCCGGTTCCGGACAACGGTGACGCCGCGCATCACCGCGACCGTGCCACCGTCCTGGTCGGTGACCGTGGTTTCCCGGACTAGGAACTCGAGCAGACCACCCTTCTTCTGGTAGACGTCGATGATTGTGCTGGTGGCGATCAGTTCCTCACCGGCGTATGCGATTCGGTGGTAGGAGAACTGCTGCTCTCCGTGCAGAACGGTGCGCAGATCCACGCCGAGATCCTCGAGGAAGGCGAACGGGTTCGACGATTCGAGTTCAATTCCGAATACGAAGGTCGGCGGCACCGGAAGGTCAGGATGACCCGCCTGTTTCGCGGCATCGACGTCGATATATATAGGGTCGGGCTGTCCGGTGGCCTTCGCGAAATTCCGTAGCCGACTGCGGGTGACCAACAGTGATACAGGGGGCGATTTCCAGCCGATCACCGACCGGTCCAAGCTCATCGGGCGAACACTTTCTGGTACAAAGTGACGACGCAGGCGCCGCCCAAGCCGAGGTTGTGCTGGAGCGCCACTTCGACATCCTCGACCTGCCGGGCTCCGGCTCGGCCGCGGAGTTGCCACACCAGTTCCGCACACTGGGCCAGACCAGTCGCGCCTAGTGGGTGCCCCTTGGAGAGTAGGCCGCCGGATGGATTTGTGACCACACGCCCGCCGTATGTGTTGTCTCCGTCGCGCACGAACCTTTCGGCAGTGCCCACCGGGGTCAGGCCCAGTGCCTCATAGGTGATGAATTCGTTGGTGGTGAAGCAATCGTGGAGTTCGACGACGCGGATGTCTTCGGGACCAATGCCCGACGCTTCGTACACGTTGTTCGCCGCAGCCACCGACATGTCGTAACCGATGACCTTGCGCATGTCGTGGGCTTGGAAGGTGCTCGGAGTATCAGTGGTCAGGCTCTGAGCCCGGATTGCGATGTCGGCGGTCAGTCCGTGTTTTCTCGCGAAGTCCGGAGTGCAGATCACCGCCGCGGCGGCGCCGCACGTGGGTGGGCAGCACTGCAGTCGGGTCAGCGGTCCGTAGATCTTCGGTGAGGCGAGCACCTCCTCGACCGTGACGAGATCGCGGAACACAGCATTGGGGTTGTTGGCGGCATGTTTGCGGGCTTTGACCGAGATCTCGGCGAAGACGGCCGGGTCGATACCGAACTCATCGACATACGCTTGGCCGCCGCCACCGAAGAACTGGGCCGCCATCGGCGAGTGCGGGTCGACACCCTGCACATTGTCGAGGGCCTCCTCGAACCGTGCCATCGGCCCTGGTCGGTCGGCGAACACCGATCCCAGCGCACCCGGCACCATCTGCTCGAAGCCCAGTGCCAAGGCGCAGTCGACCGCGCCGGTCGCGACCGCCTGTCGAGCAAGCCACAGCGCGGAAGATCCTGTCGAGCAGTTGTTGTTCACATTGACGATCGGGATGCCCGTCTGGCCCAGCCCATACAGTGCAGCCTGACCTGCAGTTGAATCTCCATATACATAGCCAACGTAGGCCTGCTGCACCACCGAGTAGTCAAGACCGGCATCGGTCAGCGCGGCTCGCGCAGCCACCTCACCCATATCACTGTAGCTAGCACTTTTTCCGGGCTTCATGAAGGGAATCATCCCCACGCCTGCCACGCGAACTTCGTTCGTCATTGCCATCCTCCAAGCATCAAGCGATCGACATCAACTTAATAGATATTTACTTACTTGGGAAGAGTCGGCTCCGATCCGACTCAGCCGGAAATCATCGGCCCGCACGCAACCGGGTGCGGACGTCTACGCCCGCTGGTCCACGCCTCAGGCTCCGAGGGGAGCGCTCGCCCAGCTCGTCGGGCTTCGCCGGAGTGCGCCGACGACTACGAGCGCTTGGCGCCTCGATAGATCCACGTGCGGTCGTCCAGGCTTCCGTTCAACTTGTAGCGATCACTCAATACAAACTGCTACCGTGTCCGCAAATCTCTGTGCATCCAAGTTCTGTGCCGATGCCGAGAGTGGTCAACAGCTGAGGGAACGGGGAGCAAGTGTCAGTGGAGAACAAGGTAGTGGTCGTGACCGGCGGCAGCCGGGGCTTGGGCAGGGCAATGGTCGAGGGGTTCGCCGCTCGCGGTGCGCGTGTGGTCGTCGCGAGCCGAAAGTTCGATAGCTGTAAAGATTTGGCGGATGAAGTGCAGGAGAAGTACGGTGTCCGCGCGTTGCCGATCGCGTGCAACGTGAGCGAGTGGGATCAATGCGAGGCCCTCACCGAGGCCGCGTACGCGGAGTTCGGACAGGTCGATGTTCTCGTCAACAACGCTGGCATCTCACCGCTGTATCCGAGTCTTGCGGAGGTCGGTGAAGCTCTTTTCGACAAGGTCATCGGGGTCAACTTGCGTGGTCCCTTCCGGCTTTCGGCACTCATCGGAACGCGCATGGCGGAGGGTTCGGGCGGATCGATCATCAACATCGGCTCGATCGAGGCGATCCGGCCGAGCGTCCACTCACTGCCTTACGCTGCCGCCAAGGCGGGACTGAACGTTCTCACCGAAGGCTTCGCCCGTGCCTTCGGCCCCACCGTGCGGGTCAACACGATTCAATGTGGCCCGTTTTTGACCGATATAGCCGAGAGTTGGCCTGCAGGAACGCGCGAACACTTCGGCGAAACACTGGCCCTGCGACGTTGCGGTGAGCCGAGCGAGGTGGTCGATGCCGCCCTCTTTTTCGCCACCTCGGCCTCCTCGTTCTGCACGGGAGCAACTCTGCGGATAGACGGAGGCGTGGCGTGAAAACCCTTACCTACGAGGGCCCGACAGAGGTTAGGTACTCCGACATACCCGCACCCGAGATCCGTGAGTCCCATCAGGCCCTGATCGAGGTCAGCCTCGCCGGCATCTGCGGAAGCGATCTGCACATCTTCGATGGTCACGGATTCAGTGCCACCACCGGATACTCGATGGGGCATGAGGCGGTCGGCGTCGTCCGCGAGGTCGGTCGTGACGTCACCCGCTTCTCTGTCGGTGATCGGGTCTTGATTCCCGCCTCGGTCGGCTGCTCGAAATGCCCTCCCTGTGTTAATGGACGAGTGTTGAGTTGCGTCGACAAGCCGTCAGCGCTCGAGTCCTGTTATGGCCTCGGTGGCGGACTTCCGGGCAGCCAGGCGCAGTTCGTTCGCGTTCCACAGGCCGATGGAAACTTGGTCGCGCTGCCCTCCGACGTGAGTGATGAGGCCGGCGTGGTGCTCACCGACAACGCCCCAACGGCCTGGTATGGGTGCCGCAGGGCTCGGATCGGTCCAGGCGAATCGGTATTGGTGATCGGCCTCGGACCGGTCGGCCTGATGTCGGCGCAGTGCGCCTTCGCGATGGGCGCCGCGCAGGTCATCGGCGTCGACCCGGTACGAGAGCGTCGTGAGCTTGCGCAGGGAATGGGGGTGAGGACAGTCGAGAGCGCGGACGATCCGAAGGTCGAGATCCGTGACCTCACCAAGGGTATCGGCCCCGATGCGGTCATCGAGGCGGTAGGCGCCGACAATACGATCACACTTGCGCTGCGCGCGGTACGGCCGCGCGGCCGGGTGAGCGTCATCGGTGTGAGTCAGAACAGGCGGTTCCCTTTTCCGATGGAGCTGGCACAGGTGAAGGAACTCGAGTTCGCGATCGGGCTCTGCTCGGTCCAGGCCGAGCTTCCAGCGCTGCTCGCGCTCACGCAAGGCGGCCGCTTGCATCCGGAAACAGTGGTCTCCCATCGACTTCCGATGTCCGCTGGAGTCAAGGCTTACGACATCTACCGCTCGCGATCCGATGCCGTCAGCAAAGTGGTTTTGGATCCGCGGCTGTAGAGGAAGAACACGCGCACCGCGCATCGACAGGCGAAAGCGGAGAAGGGTCGCTGCGGGCGGGGTCACCGGCCAACCCGCCCGCGCGGTATCGGAGCCCGATCCGCTTGGGCGGGGGCATCATTCATGCCTGCACGATCCTTCGCCGCGCACTTTCGAACAGCTCACATGCCGAGGCGTGCAGGCGCTCACCAGTGGACCTCGATGCCTTTCCCGCGAAGGAACGCGCATAGGTGCCTTCGAGGATGATGCCCAGTTTGAAACAGGCGAGCACCGTGTACCAGGCGACAGCCGACAGGTCACGGTCGCTGCGTCGCGCATACCGTGCGACGAGTTCGGAGGGCGTCGGCAGTCCGCCGGCGCGGGCTATAGCGCTGCCGATCGGGTCCCGCGCGCCGTCCGGTTCCGGCCACGTTGCGAGCATCCACCCCAGGTCGAGCAACGGGTCACCGATCGTGCACATCTCCCAGTCGACAATGGCCTCGACCTCGGGTCCGGCGTGTGAGAACATCACGTTCGCGATGTGGAAGTCGCCGTGCAAGATCCCCGGCGCCCAGTCCCCGGGGCGGTTTCGCTCGAGCCAGTCCGCGATGTCGTCGATATGAGATATTCCTGGACCGGGGTAGTCGGCGAAGGCTGCGTACGATTCGAGTTCGCTCAGCCACCGTGTTACCTGCCGATCCAGAAACCCTTCTGGTTTCCCGAAATCTTCGAGGCCCGCGGCCAGGTAGTCCACCTGCCCCAACGTAGCCAGTGCGTCGACCATCTCCAGCCCCATTCGATGCCTGATGCCCGCGTCGTGCGTATGCCGCGTGGGCAACCCGATCGACGCATTGAATCCGTCCATCGGCTCCATCAGATAGAACACGGCCCCGTCGAGGACATCGACGTCGACGCACGGCGCGATCAGTCGCGGATGCGCGACCTCGGTGCCACTCAACGCACCCAGCACCCGAATCTCACGTCGCAACACGTCGTTGGTGTTGGGTCGCAGATGTTTCGGCCCCCGGCGCAGGACGAAGCAGCGTCCGCCGCGCTCGAAGCGCAACATGATGTTCTGCGTGCCGCCACCGATAGGCGCTACCCGCTCGATCGCGCCGCGACCGAGCCCCTCGGAGTCCATCCACTCCCGCAGAGAATCGACGTCGACCGCAGCGGGATGAACAGCTTCGGCGGGGCTTGGGGTATTCGGTATGTTGCTCACCCCAAAATTGTAGCGATCACTCAATACAACTGTCTAGCGCACGCGACCGAGCACATGTACCATCTGCATGTTGATTTAATTCACTTGGCTTACATCGAGCCAACGCGCGAGGAGTGCTCATGGCATGGGATTTCGAGACCGATCGGGAGTATCAGAAGCAGCTCGACTGGGCAGACACCTTCGTCCGTCAGGAGATCGAGCCGCTGGACCTGGTGCTGGACAATCCGTACGACAAGAGTGACGCGCGGGCGATGGCGCTGGCCCAACCCCTCAAGGACGAGGTGAAGGCGCACGGATTGTGGGCATGCCACCTCGGACCCGAGCTCGGCGGCCCCGGGTACGGACAGGTCAAACTCGCGCTGCTCAACGAGACCCTCGGGCGCTCCAAATGGGCGCCCTCCATCTTCGGATGCCAAGCGCCGGACTCCGGGAACGCCGAAATCCTCGCACACTACGGCACTGTCGAGCAGAAGGCGGCGTATCTCCAGCCCCTGCTCGACGGCGATATCGGGTCGTGTTTCGTGATGACAGAGCCACACGCCGGTGCCGATCCGACCCTGTTCACGACCACCGCGACTCGAGCGGATACCGACTGGGTCATCAACGGCGAGAAATGGTTCGCCTCCGAGGCCGCGTTTGCGAGCTTCTTCATCGTCATGGCCGTGACCGACCCGGACGCGAGTGCGCACCACGGCATGTCCATGTTCATCGTCGACCCGACGACGCCTGGAGTCGAGATCGTGCGCAACGTCGGAACGGGCACCCGAGACGGGCACCACGCATATCTCCGCTTCACCGACGTCCGAATTCCGGCGGACGCGATGCTCGGTGGACAGGGACAGGCGTTCGCAGTCGCCCAGACTCGACTGGGTGGCGGGCGGGTCCACCATGCAATGCGCACCATCGCGCTCGTCCGCAAGGCATTCGACCTTCTGTGCGAACGGGCGGTGTCGCGCGAGACCAAGAACGGCACTCTGGGAACACTGCAGATGACCCAGGAGCGCATCGCCGACAGCTGGGTGGAAATGGAGCAGTTCCGGCTACTTGTGTTGCGCACGGCCTGGCTGATCGACAAGCACCAGGACTACCGGGCAGTGCGCAAGGACATCTCTGCCATCAAGGCCGCGATGCCGAAGGTGCTGCACGACGTGGCCCAGCGGGCGATGCATTTACACGGCTCCCTCGGGATCTCGAACGAAATGCCGTTCTCCGACATGATGGTGGAGTCCGAGATCATGGCGATTGCCGACGGTCCCACCGAGGTCCACAAGATCATGGTGGCTCGTGAGATCTTGAAGCACTACAGCCCGACTCCGGGACTGTGGCCCACCGGGCACCTGCCCACCCGTCGAGTCGCTGCCGAAGCCCACATTGCCCGACGCATCGAACTCGTCGTCGGCAACCAATAGCGACCCTCGGATAAAGTCATGTGCATGACTCGATCAGGCAGTCGCGACACCCCACGAGACGCACGCGCGACCCTCGTTTCGGCGGCGGAGCGTTTGTTCGCCGCCCAGGGCATCGATGGCGTATCACTGCGCGAGATCATGCGCGAGGCAGGCCAGCGCAATACCACCTCCCTGCAATACCACTTCGAGAACCGCGATGGCCTGCTCCGCGCAGTGCTCGAGAAGCACGAATCGGACGTCTCGACACGGCGTCACGCGATACTCGACCAGATCGAAGTCCGTGGTGAAGGCACCCTTCGCGACCTCGCATCGGCGTTCCTATTGCCTTTGATACCCAAGTTGCGTGACGACCACGGAGGCCCGGAGTTCCTCCAGATCGCAGCCCAACTGGTCAATCGGACCACCGAAATCATCGATCCTGCTGAGCCGACAGGTGCGCTGGTCTACGACTCCGACGGAAGCCTCGAACGGTGGAGCCTGCTCGTACAGCCCTTCCTTCCACCCGAGACTGTCGGACCACCGCTGCACCGCCGCTTCGCGGTCATCCGGTTCGGATACATCGAATTGGGACGCCGGGCCAGCGTCCGGACCGGGACCGACGACAAGCTTTTCGCCAGCCATCTGACCGATCTCATCAGTGCGTTGCTGAGCGCCGGCGTTTCGGACGAGACTCGGCGCTACCTGGGATCGGCGAAGAACAGGAAGCATTCGCCGATGGTACACACGAGAAGGCATTGATCATCGGGGCGCATGTGGTCTCTGCGGGACATTCGAAGCCGGATACCGCGAACTACACCTGTGCCTTTTTCCGGATTCCTAGCATAAGGTCCACGGTGCGGTCGGCGATCTCATCCGGAGACAATTCCCCGTTACTGCGGTACCATAGAACGGCGTAATTCAGTGCCCCCAAGATCAGCTTGACGAAGAGCGGATCCAAGTTCTCGAACTCCCCCGATTTTTTACCCTGCTGAACGATTTCTTGCCATATTTCCTCGGTTCGATCACGCAGTTGCTGCATCTCGGCTCGCGGAGTTCCCGTGAGCGAATCTATCTCACGCATGACCACGCGCAACTCCAACGTGCGTTCCGCGACATTAAACATATGCCGCCGTGCAAGGCGTCGAATTTTTTCCGCGGCCAGCATATCTTGGCGCAGCAGATCCTCTCCCACAGCAACAATATCGTCGATATGAGATCTGCAGATATCGAGAAGCAATTCCTCTTTCGATCCTATGTGGTAATAGAGAGCTCCCACCCCCAGTCCCACCGCTGTGCTGAGTTCCGCTACTCCCGTCGCATGGTATCCGCACTCGGCAAAGAGTTGCGTAGCGACGGCTCGGATTCGTTGACGGGTCTCGATGGTCTTCTGGCTCGCCTCGCGCTTCGTCGGCGCACCCCGCTTACCCATGTCGACCTCTCTTCAGACCAGACTCGTGTTCCTGCAGTCAACGATAACGCGTGTAGCGCTCACTACACGAGCAGGACCCGGCAGCGTTCTCCACCGCCCGAGTTATCACTGATAGCTGTCCGCCATGACCCCACCCCCATCCAGTACGTACACAGGTGCACGCGATGAAGCGGCCAGCCGCAACGGCCAGTGAGTGTTCGGCTGTTCTGGGAGTCGAATCAGCACGGTGCGGCTGCCGAGTGGCCAGCCACAAGCCGGGAAGCTCGGAAACGGTGACGAGAGGTCGGTACCGTTCAGGACCAGGATCTGGCACGTGCCTGTAAGGGTCGATGTCCCTGTTCTACAGAGTGATGGGAGCCGAGTCCTTGCCCGGACCGGTGGATGGGATAGCCGTTCGGGTTCGACGTCACAAGTGCTGCTGCCGAAGGTCGCGTTTGACGATCTTTCCTGCGGCGGAGGTGGGGAATGAATCGACGATGGCCAAGCTGCGGGGGACCTTGTAGCCGGCGATTTCCTTCTTGCTGTGTTCACGTAGTTCGTCGAGTGTGAGTGTGGCGCCGGGGGCCAGACTCACGATTGCGTGCACACGTTCTCCCCACTGCTGGTCCGGGACACCGATCACCGCGCATTGGGTCACGCCTGGAAGCTTTGCGATGATGTTCTCGACTTCGATCGAATACACGTTCTCGCCGCCGGAGATGATCATGTCTTTGATGCGGTCAGCGATGAACACGAACCCCTCGTCGTCCATGTATCCGCCGTCGCCGGTGTGCATCCATCCGTCGCGGACCGCCTCCGCGGTCTCGGCAGGCCTGTTCCAATACCCGAGCATCACGTGCTCGCCGCTGACGACGATTTCGCCGACGACACCGCGGGGGACCTCATGTCCGTCCGAATCGAGGATCGCGACAAGGGCGTGCAACGCCGCCCGGCCTGCCGATCGACGACGCACCGGGTCATCGTGGTCCGTGTCGTCAAGAAGTGTGGCCACCGGCGACAGTTCGGTCATTCCGTAGCCTTGAATAAACGACGCGGAGGGAAACGCAAAGCGGGCTCGTTCGAGCAAGGCCTCCGAGATCGGCGACGCTCCGTACATGACGGTACATAGACTCGAGGTGTCAAACTCGCCGAGCCGCGGGTGGTCGGCGACCCTCTGGATCATTGTCGGTACGAGCAGTGTATCGGTGATCCGGTGTTCGACGATCGCGGTGAGAGTCGCGATCGGTTCGAACGCCGGGATCATGACGTGGGTGCCACCTAACAGCGAATGCGCGATTGCCGAGGCCAGATCGGCGAGATGGAACATCGGTGCGGCGTGAAGAACTCGACCTTCGGTCGACCAGGAGTCGTTCGCGGCGCAAGCGGTGGCCGACGTCAGCAGGTTCCGATGGCTGAGCATCACGCCTTTGGGAAACCCAGTTGTGCCGCCAGTATAGAAAATGCCTGCGAGCGAGTCGCCGCGCCGGTGCGCGTCAGGTACGCCGGTCGCGTCGGCGATCAGTTCTTCGTACGACAGCATGCCCACCGGTGTTGGGCCGTCTCCACAGTGCACGACCACGTCCAATTGTGGACATGCGGATCGGAGTTCGTCAGCAAGGGGGACGAACGTGTCGTCGAGGAAAATGTGCCGTGCTCCCGCATCGTTCAGCGAGTAGGCGATCTCCTTGACGCTCCACCGTGTGTTGACGGGAAGGGTGACCGCGTCGGCCCAGGCAGTTGCGAGGATGGTCTCGAGATAGCGGTCCGAATTGAGCGCCAAGATGGCGACCCGGTCACCCGAGGCGACACCGTGGCGGCGTAGTGCGCCCGCCAGCCGACTCACCCGGTCGAGACTATGGGAATAGGTGACGGTTCGGTCGCCGCAGATGGTGGCCATCGCGTGTGGGCGCTGCTGCACATTCCGGTGCAGCGATTGGGTGAGATACATTCCCGATCCTTTGGCTGTGGCGAAGTCTTGGGGTTACCGCTTCCGGATTGCGCGGCGAATAGACGCCGCGGTTTCAGAGGGCTCGCGCGATAAGGTCTTTCATGACTTCGTTGGATCCGCCGTAGATCTTCTGAACCCGGGCATCCTCGTACATACGGGCGATGGGGTATTCGCGCATATATCCATAGCCGCCGAAGAGTTGCACGCATCGGTCGATCACCTGGCATTGCTGCTCGGTGAGCCACCACTTCGCCATCGCGGCGGTTGTGGTGTCAAGGTTTCCGGCGAGGTGCCGCTCGATACACGAATCGATGAATACCCGCGCCGCGTGGGCAACCGTTTCACACTCTGCGAGGACGAACTTCGTATTCTGGAAGTCGAAGATGGACTGTCCGAAGGCGTTGCGCGACTTGGTGTAGGCGATGGTCTCGGCGACTGCGGCCTCCATCGTCGCTACCGCATTGATGCCGATCAACAGCCGCTCCTGCGGGAGCTGGGTCATCAGCTGACCGAATCCGCGGCCCTCTTCGCCACCGAGGAGGTGTGATGCGGGCACCCGAACACTCTCGAAAAACAGTTCGGAGGTGTCGGCGGTCGGCTGGCCCACCTTGTCGAGGATTCGCCCGCGGGTGAATCCGGGACAGTCAGCGGTCTCGACCACAACGAGCGATATTCCCTTGGCGCCCGCCGCCGGATCAGTCTTGGCCACCACCACGATGAGGTCGGCCAGCGCGCCGTTGGAAATGAACGTCTTGGCCCCATTGATCACATAGTGCTCGCCAGCGCGCACAGCTGTGGTCTTGATGTTCTTCAGGTCCGAACCGGCACCGGGTTCGGTCATGGCAACGGCACCGATCATCTCGCCGGTCGCCATCTTCGGTAGCCAACGTCGGCGCTGCTCCTCGGTGCCGTACCCCAGAACATAGTGCGCCACGATGCCGCTGTGGACCATGTTGCCGAATCCGGTGTCCAGCGCGCGAGCCTGCGCCTCGAGGACGGCGAGGTCATGGGCGAAAGTCCCACCGCCACCGCCGTATTGATCAGGAATGGAACAGCACAGCAAACCGAGTTCGCCGGCTTTGGTCCAGGCCACCCGATCCACACAGTGCTGCTGCTCCCATCGCTCGCGATGGGGGGTGATCTCCCGAGCGAAGAACTTCTCGGCCAGATTGCCGAGTGCCATGGTCTCCGAATCGCACCAAGGTGATGTGTAAGTGGACGTTGCGGTCATTCGCTTCCTCCTTTTTCTTCGTGCCCTGGCCGACATCGGCCGGGCAGAGATTGAATCGCCATATACATAGATGCCCCGAAGACAGCACACGGCCAGGTCGCACAGTCCCACGATCGACGAGGGTCTTCGCGGCTACAGCGGTGAATCCTCACGCCGACAGGCGATTGCTTCGCGAGGCTCCGGAAATTTTCCCTACGCCGAACACATGAGTGTTGATGGGTCATGCCGCCCCTTCAACACCAAGGGAGTGATTTCACCTTAATACATATTCACTTCCATGGGAAGGGTTCGCGCGGTTCCGTTGCCGCCGACGTCAGGCGGAGAGCAACACCGCGACGGCGAGCACCGCAAGATCGGTTTGGAACGATTCAAGGGCCCGAAGATGTTCGATCCTGGCCATCGTGTTTATGACGCCCAGCGCCGTGTGCACGAGAATTCGCGCCGACATCTCCTCCAGCTCAGGCCGGGCCGCGCGGAGCAGGGCGGTCCACTCCGCGACGTATTCACGCTGGCGAGCGTGCGCGACGTTCGACAAGGCCGCCTGCTCGGTCAGCAACAACGAGGTGAGGATCGTCTGGTCCACAGCCAGCCTGGTATAGCCCCGCACCAGCTCCACCAAGGCGCGCTGCGGCTCGTCGTTCTCCCGCAGCACAGCGTGCAGCAGCAACCAGAGCGCATTCGCCCCACGCTCGACCGCGGCCTGTAGAAGGTCAGCCTTGCTCGCGAAGTAGCTGTACAGATTCGGCCCGGATACGCCAACCGCGACACCGATATCGTCCAAACTGGTGGCTTCGTAACCCTTCTCGTCGAACAACACAACGGCGTACCTGAGCATCTCCTCCCGTTTGGACACCGCCGACAGTCCGGACCGGCGGCGTGCCACCACATGCGGTGACGCTGTCACCTCTGCGGCGCAGACCGCCATGCATACCCTGGTCAACAGGGCCGCGAATTCTAGTGGTGGGAGCTGCGAGGAATGGAATCCCGGGGTGCCGAGTACCGCCTGCACACCCCACGCGAGAACCTCGGCACTCGACTCCTCCAGTTCCGGCCGTTCGCATCGGATGAGCTCGGCATGCCGCCGGTTGATCGCCCGCAGGCGGTCCCAGAGTTCACTACGCATCTCACCCGGCAGGTGTCGTGCCTCGCGCCACCACAACACTCCCCCGTCTCGGCTGACCGCGACGTAGCGGCAGCTGTCTGCCAGGACCTCCGGGAGCGACGCGGAGGCATCGAACGCCGGGACGGCCTCACTAAAACTCGATCCGATCACCGCGCTCAGCAGCATCGCTTTGTTGGAGAAGTGCCGGTACAGCGCGCCGGCGGTGATCCCGACGCGATCCGCGATCTGCGCCATTGACACATTTCGGTACCCCTGCTCGACGAACAGCGTATGAGCCGCCTCCAGGATCTGCGCTTTTCGATCCTTCGGCCGACGACGAACCGCAACCTCAGGACCGGACATGCGCACCTCTCGACAAAGTGAATGGCGATTAAGGCACCAACGATACGCGTTGACGCGCACTCACCTGCACACTTGCCATCTGAACGCACTCTCGCGGGTCGAACAGTGCCGACGTACGCCGCTGGTGAGGGCACGGCTCGGGCGCACGCAGCTGTGTGACTACCCGAGGCGGTGAATAGCAGGGGGCTGCCAGAGACCTTTTACGGCTTCGTCGCGGGGACCGTAGAGACGCAGCGCCAGCTTGAATCGGCCGTTCGCCGGGGCGGGCAGCCAGTTGGTCGACGACAAGCCGTCGGGTTGTTCAGCTTGGACGGCAATGGTGAGGGATCCGTCGTCGGCGTAGCGGAGCCCACTTCGGCTGCCGACCGCGTAGATGCCGACCGCGTTCGGAACGAGATAGGAGTCGGCGTCGTACATGGTCACTGACCAGAACGCGTGCACGGGCGGCAGCTCGTCGCCGGAGAAGAGGAGGGCATAGCGGTGCGCACCCTCGAGGAACTGTCCTTCGCCGTCGACGACAGCGAGCGGGTAGATCGCGTCCTTAGCGAGGTTGCCGCCGACACCGAAGTAGGTCCACGCCGCCCGGTACAGGTAACGGGTACCGTATCGCCCGAGGTCGCGCGCAACTACCCACCCGTTGACATGCTCACCGAGGTCGGGCTCTTCCGAAAGGATCGCCCGCCGAGCGGAGGCGATCCCCTCCTCGATCGCGGTCTGAACATCGGTGGGTTGCTGGTCGATCGTACAGGGGGCGCCTGGTGCTACGCCCAGAGCTGCCAGCCTCCTTACCGTTTCCGGATCCGCCGGTTCGGGTGGGTTCGTGACGAGGAGTTCGTTGAGCCGGGCAAAAAACTCCTCAGCGGTCAGGGCGTTGATCTGTGCAGGAACTGGTGTGTCCTGCACCCCGGGCACGAGCGGAACTTCGACGGGCGGCGTGTAATGGGTTCCCCATGCGGACAAGGGCACGAGCGAGAGTTGGTCCTGGATCGCGTGGACTACCGAGTAGTCGTCCGGGCCGGCGGTGTAGATACGACCACCGATGATCGCGATGCTGGTCGGGACACGGATCTCGATAACCCCATCGGGCAGCGTGCCTTCCCAACCTGGCCCAACCAGTGCGAACACACCACCGGTGCCGCCGACCGTGCGTGAGCCCGGGGCGGCGGGGACATTGTTCCAGCCGTCGATGATCTGCATGATCCAGTAGCGGTCGCCCATCGGCGGCACTGTCAGCAGTAACGGCTCAGCGGCGAGATCCGTCTGCGCGAGCGAGTAGAGCGTGTCGACGTTGAAACCGACGACCGTTTTGTTGGACGCATCCGGGAACGCCCTGTAATGGGCGAACTGGTTGATCGGCGAGCGCGTGCCGGTGGGGGAGGTGACGTGGGTCAGGACATCGGACTGCGTCGCGACATAGATCAGCGGTAGACCCCACACATACCCGTCGTGCGCGAGGCTTCGCGCCTCGTCCGGCGTCAGCGAAGCTGCCATCCCCACTCCTGATCTCATCGAATCTCGCCAGCAGGTCCGCCGGACGATACCCGCGGTAGCCCTGCGGCCAGCGGAGGCGCGCGCGACCGTCCAGGTGGGGCGCGGACGTCCGCCGAAGGATCCGCACCACGGTATCTGGACAAGTGAGTGCATACCGCACCCTCGTGGAGGAGATAGGGATTGCCACCGCCCCCAACGGTTCGCGCGCGCCCGCTCCGTTGGACCTGAATCCACCCACGCCGAGGCGACGAATCAGCACGCAGATCTAGCGGTGACCTGGCTCCGTCCACAACCTCACTGAGCGAGCCACCCAAGAGCAACGCTGTCGGCTTCATCCTTCTGCGGCATCGCGGCGAGCTCGACGACTACTTCCATCCGTATAAAGTCACCCGGTCCACTGCCTAATGGACCTGTCGGCCGGTATCACTCCAATACCGTCTGCGCAGTTCACGTTTGAGGATTTTTCCTGCTCCCGAAACCGGAAGCTCGTCGACGATGTCGAGGCTGCGTGGCGCCTTGTATCCGGCGATGAGGTCCTTGAGATGTGCGCGAGCGTCGGCGAGTTCGAGAGTGGCTCCGGCCCGGCACGCCACGACCGCGTGTACTCGTTCACCCCAGTGCGGGTCCGGTACCCCGATTACCGCGCAAGCGGCAACCGCAGGGTGGGAAGCGAGGGCGTTCTCGACCTCGACGGAGTATACGTTCTCTCCTCCGGAGACGATCATGTCCTTGATGCGGTCGCTGATGTAGAGGTAGCCGTCCTCGTCGATGTAACCGCCGTCGCCGGTGTACAACCACCCATTGCGGATGGTTGCCGCGGTTTCATCAGGTTTGTTCCAATAAAAGAGCATGACGTTTCCCCCTCGCACCGTGATCTCACCGACGGTGCCACGCGGTACATCGTTGCCGTCGGGGTCGACGATGCGTACCTCCGAGTGGGGAGCTGCGCGTCCGGCCGACCGCAGCCGACCTGCCCGATGGTCGTCGGGGCTGAGCAGTGTCGCAATAGGTGACAGTTCCGTCATTCCATATGCCTGCACGAATCCGGCCTGCGGAAATACGGTCATCGCGCGCTTGAGGACTGCCTCTGCGATCGGAGAAGCGCCGTACACGATCGTCTGCATGCTCGACAGGTCGTGATCTGCTACCTGGGGATGATCGACGAGCAGTTGAATCATCACCGGCACCAGCAGCGAGACTGTCGTTTGGTGCTGTTCGATCGCGCGCAGAGTGGCGACCGGATCGAAGGCCGGGATGATCACGTGTGTGCCGCCGAGGATCAACTGGCCGTACCAGCCACCGAGGGCTGCCAGGTGAAACATGGGTGCGGCATGCAAGAATCGCGCGCCGGGCTCGAGTACGAATCCGGCTGCCAATGCGCCGAGCGCGGAGGTGGCGAGATTGGCGTGGCTCAGGGCGACGCCCTTAGGATGCCCGGTAGTGCCGCCGGTGTAAAAGATGCCTGCGATCGAGTCGTCGCTGCGACTCGCGTCGGGTATCGACAGCCCGGTGGCGATGAGTTCTTCGTATGCGTGCGTCCCCACCGGTGCGGGTCCGTCGCCGCAATAGATGATCGTGTGAAGGGTAGGTGCGGCTTCGCGGATGGCAGGTACCAATGGCACGAACGCATCGTCCACGAACAGGACGGTGGTGTCGGAATCCATCAGGGAGTAGGCGATCTCCGCGGCGCTCCAACGAATATTGACAGGGTTGACGACGGCGTCGGCCCACGGCACCGCCAACAGGTACTCGTGATACCGGTCGGAGTTCAGGGCCAGGATTCCCACCCGACTGCCGCTGGACACTCCGAGTCGGTGCAGTCCGTCAGCGAGACGTGCCACGCGATCGATAACCTGCGCGAAGGTTCGGGTGCGATTCCCGAAAATGGTCATGATGCCGTCGGGGTTCTGCTGCATTGCCCGGTGCAGGCCTTGTGTGAGATACATAAGACTCCTTTGTGCAACGTGAGCACTGCGAAGTGCCCGGTGAATTGTCAGCCTCTGTCAGCGCAGAATGAGTGGATCGTCGGTGACGTTTGTTTCGGCAGTTTCGGGGATGAATCGCCGGGCCGCTCCCAGTGCTGCGGATTCATCGGGCTTCGTGCTGGCGCGGAGCCCAGCCGTTTCGCGTTGACATGTCGGGAGACATCCGGGGCTCAGTGGTGCGAACCGACCCGCGGGCACGCTGGATCAACCGCTTGTGCGCTGCGTGAGTCGGCTACTGCATCTGACACATGGGAAGACGAGAGAGTAAGGACCTCTGCAACCGTTGCGAGCCCTGTCCGAGGAGTCGTATCCGCCAGAGGTCAGTGAGCAACAGAATTGAGGTTCAGCGACCTACAGGTCGGTCGAGTCGGTGGACGGTCCCGTCGAATCCGGTGGTGTAGAGCGCTGTTGGATCCCATCCGGTCCCGTCGCCGATCCGAACCGAGGAGATGCCCACCAGTCCGCGCGCCACCACGCAGGTAGCGTCGCTGATCGTATCGACTCGGACTACTTCACCAGCGAGATTGAGTGCGACATAGACGTTTCCGGCATCGTCGGCAGTGAGGTCGTCCGCGATGTTCAGTGGGCCTGCCCCCGGAATGGCCCACGAGCGTGGCGGTGAGCTCGGATTGTGGGTGTCGATGGCGAGCAGTTGGGTGGTGCTGTCGAAACTCGTGTCGGTGTAGAGCCATCGTCCGGTGTGGTCCAGTGCGAGGCCGTTGGTGGTTGGTCCCTGCACCGCGTAAGGGATCGGGCTGGGATCGGTTGTGCGAATCAGGCTCAATCCCGCCTGGCCCGTGTTCCTGCTGACCACCAGATTTCCGTCGGGCAGGATGGCAAGCCCGTTGGGCATGGTCAGACCGGTCGCGACGGTGTGCCTGGCGCCGGTGTCGAGGTTGACGCTGTCCACGGTGCCGTCACGGGTCCCCAACACGGCGGCGGTAGGTGAATTGCCCACGGTCACATAAGCCGTGCGGCCTTGGACCGCGATGCCACCGGGTGCATCGATATCGGAGGCGAGGGTCTGCACGTTCCCGTCAGGAGTCAGTCGATCCAGCGATCCCAGTTGCGTGATGCCCTGACGCGACAGCAACATTCCGCCGCGGCCGTCGAAGGCCAGATTCTCGAGCATGCCGAGGTCTCGTGCGATCGGCGTCACTGCCCAGGGGCGGCAATCGTCATTGCCGGGTGTGGCATGCCCGATACCGCCACCAGTTTGAGTCGTCAGCAGGAAGACCGCCCCCAACGCCGCTCTTCCAATGGTGTGCACCACAGCTGTTCGGCGATTCATTCCGCGCAACGCCCTGCCTTTCGGATCGGTTATCGGCGATACCGCACCGGAAACTTCAGCGCCGAAATTGTTGTTGCCGCGAGCGGGGGCCACATTGGATGGGAATGAACTCAGGTGTGCCATCGGTACCCCTTCGATTGCCGAACGCGGATCGTGATAAGTGTCGAGCAACCAGCACACCGATATTGATCCCGAGGCGACAACTTTTTACCCTCAGGCGACACCTTCGCGGGCAGCTCTGGCATCGGCGCGCACCACGCTTGGGGCCACGCCCCACCATCGTCGGCTACAGCGGGTTAGCGCCGACTGATGCGACAGACTCAACATCCCGGCGATCCGCTGCAACGACAGATCGGTCGAGCACAGGTAGCGCCGGGCCTCCACGCGACGCACATCATCAATGATCGAGGTCAGGCTGGTCCCTTCCTGCTCGAGCCGGCGCTGCAAAGTCCGGCGATGCATGGTCAACATGTCGGCCACCACGGCAGCATCGGGAAGCGTGACACCCAGCAGTTTCAGCACCGCGGACCGCGCCTGGCGCGTCGTGCTGGTGACCGATCCCGGAATCTGCTGCGCGAGCACCGCCAATGCGAGTTGCTGGACCTGGATATCGCTGCAGCCCACGACCGGTCGCGCCTGTACGGCGGCTGGCAACCGCAACAGTGCCGATGGCCGACGATCACGCACCGGCGCCCCGAAGAACTGTTCGTAGGCCAACCGCGGAGCCGGAGCCGGATATGCCAACTCCACGCTCCGCAATCCGTAGCCACCTTCGACCAGCGACTGGGTCAATCGGTGCAGACACCCGAGACCGAGGTCTGTGACCTGCGCAAACATCGGATCTTGCACGATGGGACCGTATCGCAGCGCGACCACTCCCTTGGCTGCATATGGATCGCTGACGACCGACAAACGCAAGGAGCGGCTGTGCACCAATACGTACCGCGACGCGCAGTCCAATGCTTCGCCCAGGGTCGCGGAATTGCGCATAGCCAACCCCAGCGTCCCCAACATCCCGACGTCGGTCCTGGCCGCAACTCTCAATCCAAGATCGGGACAGTCCAGGCTCACTGCCGCAGCCTGCAGCGTGGCAGCCACCGCAAGCTCCGGTACCAGCAGATCGTCCTCATCCAATGCACGTACTGGCAATCCGGAATCGGAGGCATAGCGCTCGGGGTCGCCGCCGAGTTCGACGATCGTCGCGCGGAACGCACGCAAGGCAGCCGATCTGACAACAGGCATGGCGCATAGAGTGAAACAGGTCGACGCAGACGTCAAGGTAGAGCAGGGACCCGGCACTGCAGCTGCGGCCTCGGCGCGGTGACAGCGTCTGCGCTTCCACGCGCCAGCCAGCTGCGTGCGAGATAGCCGTTCCACACAGCATCGACGTTCCAGTTCCACATACACAGCCGAGCGATCGGTTTGAACACGAGCATCCCGCAGCCAGTTCGGCGGCCAGCCTCGGAGTGGGATCGGAACCCCTTCGCCGGATACGGTGCGCCGCGTCGTAGGGTGCGATTGTGCATGCCCCCGCAGATGAGATCATCCATTACGCCGCCGGACTGATTCACAAGCGAGTACGGCTGGACACCAGCGAAATCGCGACCCGATTCGGAATGTCGCGGACCACGCTTTTCCGGCGTGTGGGCAACCGGGAGAAGCTCATGGGCGAGGCAGTGTGGTGGCTGGCTAGCCGAGCGCTTCGGCGCGCGGAAACCCACTGGTTGGAGCAGTACGGTACGGCGGTCCGCGACGAGAAGGGCTGGCTGCGATACCTACGAATTTTGGAGCACTACGGCAACGCCGCAGTGCGTGAGCCCGGCTTGGCATGGTTGCTCGAGAACGAACAGCCGGTGGCGATGCGGGCCCTGACCGATCCCGATGGCTCGGTAGAGCCGCGTTTGATCGCCGCGCACCTCACGCTGCTCAGGCGCGATGTCGCCGAGGGCGGACTCGTGCCATTGGTCGATCTCGAGACTCTCGCGTTCGCCGTCGTGCGCATGGGGGACGCGATCTTCTACTCCGACGTCATGGCCGGCCACACCGAGCATTTTCCCAAGGCCATGATCTTGATTCAACAGCTGGTGGAGGGCGTCCTACAGGTGCCGCGGCAGGAGTAGCACCGGAGGTGCGATTCGATCAGCCCTTGCGTAACACATCACTTAGGTGTTTCATATGTGTGTCCCAGAACACATGCCGCAACTGCGGCGAGGTTGTGTTCGACCCGATGCCTGATCGAGGCACCGAATTCACCATCTCGTGGGAGACACATGAAACACCCCGCACTCCACCGTTGGCTCACCGCAGTTGCCGCCGTCACGTTGATGACCGGAATCGCGGCCGCCCCCGCCGCCGCAGAAACCCAACCGCCCGGCGCGAACGACTGGTCCTGCAAACCCAGCGCCGCACACCCCAACCCGGTTGTCCTGGTACACGGCACCGGTGGCACTGCCGCTCTCAACTGGATGACATTGTCGCCCATGCTCGCCCGAGAGGGCTACTGTGTTTTCTCTTTCGAATACGGCGCGACCATGATTTCCGCCGGCGTGTTCTATGGGCTCGGCGACATCCCCAC
The DNA here is from genome assembly GCF_036142455.1 of Nocardia salmonicida. Taxonomy (NCBI): domain Bacteria; kingdom Bacillati; phylum Actinomycetota; class Actinomycetes; order Mycobacteriales; family Nocardiaceae; genus Nocardia; species Nocardia salmonicida. The sequence continues at coordinate 396,688 of NZ_CP108014.1, read as the reverse complement.
CTCGGCTCGCACCATGGCCACCTTCGTCGACAAGGTGCTGGAGACCACGGGAGCAGCCAAAGTCGATGTCGTCGGACACTCCCAGGGCGGAGGCATGCTTCCCAACTACTACATCAAGCGCCTCGGTGGCGCGGCAAAGGTGCGCACACTCGTCGGAATGGCTCCCAGCAACCACGGCACCACCTCGCACGGTTTGGGCAACCTGGTGAACGCGCTCGGCCTGATGGGTCTGACCGGGAATCTCTATCAATTCCTCCAAATGCCCGCTCTCACACAGCAGGTCATCGGATCACCGGTCGCAACCGAACTCTATGCTGATGGCGACACTGTCCCCGGGGTGCGTTATGTCGTTATCCAAACGAGAAAAGACCTTGTCATCACCCCGTACACGCAGGCATTCCTCAATGGTGACGACGTCACCAACATCCTGCTCCAGGACCAATGCCCCGACAACCCCGTCGGACACATCGGGCTGTTCCTCGACAGCCCGACGATGCAGAACATCCTGAATGCACTCGGCCCCAACACTCCCGACTTCAAACCCACCTGCACCGGATACGGACCGATCCTGTAAGTCCGCGGGCTCGCCTCGCTCTACCGGAAGGGTCTCCATCGGAAGGGTAAGGGACCGGCCCGCGTTACGGGGCGGCGCCTGACAACGGCTCCGCCCCGCCTCGCTGGCAGGCTTTCGGCCCGGCTTTCTCATCCGAATCGGGTTCCTGCTGAGCAGATGGCCTCAAGAAACCCCGCCGTTCCGGCCGACGGAGGTCTAGCGTCACGTGGCGATACTCTCGGCGACTAATCGCCTTCAAGAGAAACTAACGGATTCGACGAGATCACGTCCACGTCCGCGTTCGACGGGCGGATCTCCGGGGACTGCTCGTGCTACACGACGACGCTCCCGCTGGTGCTGCTTCCCGCGGGCATCGGCTGCAGCCCGATGATAAGAATGCTCACCGATCGCGCCCAGACCGCCGACCCCGTCCGGTCTTGGTGATCCATGCCACTGGTGTACATACAGGTCATTTGGTCCGGATCCCTGTCAGATCGATCGCCTATAGACCCAATTCCCTTCGGCGAATCGGTTGGTTGGTATCCGGTTCGAAATACTCCTCGGGACCAAAATTCTCGGCCGCCAGTGTGCATTCGAGGCGTGCACGCTCTTCCCGACGTCGTTGCGAGGGCGTCAGCGCTTGTCGTCGCTGGTGTTCTGCACGGTGGTCGGCGAGCTCTGAACTGATGCCCTGCTGTAGCGCTATGACAGCTGCGTCGCGTGCTGCGTCGTCGTTGTCGGCGGCTTGGGCTTGATCTGCGAGTCGGCGGTGTTCGCCTTCGATTGCGATGTGTTCGGCACGGGCTGCCAGTTCGTTGGAGGTGCGGTTGGCAGCGCGCGCGGCGGCACGGGCCTGTTCGTGTGCTTCGGTGTGCTGGCGGTGCTTATCGGTCAGGGTGTTGATGTGTTCTTGCAAGGTTTTGCGCTGGCGGCGCCGCGTCACCGAAAGCGCATCGATTTCCTCGCGCGCGGCGTCAAGTGCGACAGAGGTGGCGTGGAGTCGACGAATGGCGGTGTCGAGTTCGTCAGCGCACTGCCGGGCGGTTTGTTGTGCACGGTCGGCGGCTTTCTGGTGTTCGGCCACGGCCGGATCGGGTTCGACGTCGACTTCAGCGTGTCGGATGGGTACGAAGAAGTCGGCCTCAGTGGCGATGTTTCCGAGTCGTTGACGCAGGCCTTCGATCGCCTGGGTGAGGTCGTGATCGGTGAGGCGCTGCAGCGAATCGAGCACAGGCAGTGGTTGTTCGAGGAGCGGGTGGTCGTGGAGCCACTGTTCGATGATCGCGCGCCGGGTGAAGTCGAGAGCCCGCCAATCTCGGCGCAGCATCGCTAATGCCGCAGGTGCAGGGTGTGTTTCGGTGATGTGAGTGCATCGGGCCGTGATGTGGTCGGCGGGGTCGTGGTCGGGGATTGGCGGTCGGGCGTTGTCGCGGCAGGAGTGGCATAGACCGTCGTCGGAGTGCCGCGGCGGCACAGGAATGCTCGCGTTGCGGGGGCGTTCGATGCTGCAGTCGACACACACGAGTCCCGCGACGGTGGGCATCGCGGCCAGGTCGTAGTCGATCGGGAACCCGACACCGGCTGTCCGAGGTCGCTCGACTGTCCCCCGTTCAGGGCTATCGGACGATTCCGTGTCAGCGAGATAGGTATCGAAGGCGTCGTCGCCAGCTGCCTGGATCGGGTCGAACACGGTTGGTGTGAGGGTGGGGTCGGAGTGCTCGCGATGGTCGTAGACGGGGTGCGATCGTTCGCGATCCGGGTCGGTGTCGCGGTTGAAGGTGTGTGGATCGGTCTTCGGTATGGACGCTCGGATCAGGGCCCGATGGTGCGGAGATTGGTCCGCAGCCCATCGCAATCGAGCCTGCGCGACGGGGAAGCTGTACTGGTACAGGGTGTCTGCGACTGTGGTCAATACGCCGCGTTCTTCCTCCGACAGCGCATTGCTGAACCGTCGGAACGTTTCGACTGCATCGGTAATCCGCCCTGCTGCGAACATTCTTGCGATGTCCTCGATCCCGGACGTCGGGTCGCCGTCGGTGGGATGGCCGGTGTTGTCCAACCTGGCAGGCTCGTCCGTGCTCGGAGGTCGGCGGTTCTCGGCGGCGTCGGGCGCCGACGATTGTTCGTAATCGGCGGTTGTTGTGCCTGTTTTGGCGACGGTGGGTGTCGAGGGTCGTGTGGCTGGCGGGGGCGACGAAGTGTGGTGATGGAGGGCGTCGATGCGCCAGGCCAGCGCGGCGGCGAGTTGAGCGGGTCGCAGCGGCGCGGCGTCATCGGGTTGGGCGCCTTGCAGGAGTTCGTAGGCGGTACTGAGCAGATCGTGTGAGGACCAGGTACTCGTGGCGCGTTCGACTGCGGCGACGACGCGTGGCCATGCCGGTTCGGTGACGATTTGTTCGGCCGTGGCCGTGCCGAGGACTGTTTCGAGGTGAGGTAGCCATTCGGGCCGGAGGAGGTCGGTGCCGGTGGTGTCGAGAGCGGAGGGCTCGAGTTCCAGGCGTGCCCATAGAGCGGCGGCCGCCATCTCATCGGGTAATGGGTGGTGTGCGGCGGCATCGGTGAGCAGCGTGGCGATATCGATGCCGGCGCGGTGTGCGAGGTCGATCTTGTCAGCGATGACGGGCCAGTAGGTATCGGTTGTGATGCGGTGATCGATCTGGTCGACGATCTCGGCCCACTTGTTGCGCGGAAGCGTCGGATCGCCGTTGGCGTCGATGACGCGGTGCTCGAGGCGCTGTTGGTGGTGGCGTTCGAGGTGGGTGTGGCGGGGTGGTCCGGTCGGTCGGGTATCGGTGTCGGGTACGTGTAGTCCGGCTCGCCACACCGCAAGCTCGCCGAGCAACGCTGGGTCGGTGCCCAGCAGTGGTCGTACCCACGCGGGTGCAGTGCTCGGTGTCCACTGTTGTGCAGTGGCTCGGATCTGTGCGGCGAGGTCGACCACGATCTTTTCGCGTGCCGCAACGGGTTCGGCGGCAGCACGATCGACTATCTGGTCCGGGAGTCCAGGTGTCCAGGCCAGCGGACCGGTGCCGGCGGAATGAGCACCGGTGGGGTCCAGGCGCCAGTCCAGAACTGCGGCAGGATCATCGGCGGTGTCGAGTTCTCGTTTGTCGGCTGCGGCGCGGAGCGCGGTGACGGGATCGGTGCCGGTGAGCGCGATCAGAGCGAGGTGTTGGCGCAGGATCGGGTAGGCGGGGCGGTCGGTCAGGTTCGGGTGGAGGGTGTCGGCGGCGTGGTCGAGGGCTTCGAGTCGGTCGGTGCCGAATGCGTGTTCGGCGGCCAGGCCGAGGGTGTCGAGGTAAATATCGACCGCGCGCCCGATCCGCAAGGCAGGGTCCAGGGCATCACGCAGTGCGGTGTGCGCGGACTTTTGTGCTCCGTCGCGTGCCATTACGCGGTGCAGGATCTCGATTGCTGTGCGCGGGTAGGTGGCGGGTTCGGTGTAGATCGCGCCTTCGGCGCCGTCGAGCGCGGTGACGATATGGACGTGGTTGGCGTGGATCCCGCGGGTCATCGCGACATAGAACTGTTGGCGTGATTCGCGTCCGGACAACGCGACATGGCAGGTGTCGGCGGTGATTCCTTGGGCGGAATCGATCGTCGACGCGTATCCGAGGCGCACGTGCGTGCGCACATATTCGGACGGGAGGCGCACCGTTTTGTCGCTGTCGGTGCCACGGTGGCGGTGTGAAACGGTCAGTGAACCGTCGTTGTGGACGTCGGTGACGGTCCAGGAGTAGCCGTTGCGAACCCAGTCGTGTTCTCCGAAACGCAGCTTCGGGTTGTTGCGTCGCGTGCGCACGGTGTCACCGACCGAGGCGCACAGACCGTCCGCGAGAACCACTTCTGGACCGGTTTCAGTGTCGGTTCGAGCGAGTCGGTCAGCGCGGGCGCGAGCATTGAGTGCTGTCACGACATCGTGTGTGGGAGCGAGCATGATCACGTCGCGACCTTCGAGGTCGTCGGTGGCCCAGGCTTGGTAGGTGTCGTCGTAGACCGATCCGGTGTGCCCGGCGTGGATGCGATCGTTGTCCAGATACCAGGCCAGCGCGGACGGGTCGCCCTCGCGTAGCCCGATCGAGGCGGTCGCTTCGCCCGTGGATGCGAACCGGACGACGTGCGAGAGCGTCAGGGTTTGTTCAGGCGAGGCGGCGTTCATGTCGGCGTCGGCGCCACCGGCTTCGATCGCCGGCAGCTGCTTGTCGTCGCCGATACAACGCACCGTCGCCCCGCGAGCGGAGAGGAACCGCAGCAGTTGTAGGCGTTTGGTGTTGCCGAGTTTGACGTGTTCGTCGACGATCACCAAGGTTCTGTCGTCGATGTCGAGTACCCATTGGGGCAACGACGACGGATGATCTCCGGCGATGACGGGATTGTTCGGGCTCGGGGTGTGGCGGTTGATGACGTTGAGAAGTTTGTCGACGGTCTCGGCGCGGGTGCCGATCGACTCCCCCAGAACAGCGGCCGCAGCAGCGGTGGGCGCCATGCCGAGGACAGTTCCGCCACCGGAATGCCATGCGGTGGTGAGGACCTGCATCGCGGTGGTCTTGCCGGTTCCGGCCGGGGCGTTAGCTGTATGGACACGCAGCCCGGAGGTGGCGAACGACGAGACGACGCCGATCTGGCCGGCATTCAGCGGGCGATCCGGGTTCGCGGTGTTGTAGTACGAGACCGCTTTGGCCACCAACTCGGCGTCGAGGACACGGGCGCCAGGTTCGACCGAGAGCTCGATCAACGCTGCTTCGACGTCCAGGGTGGATTCGGTGGTGTAGACCTGCGAGTTCGCGCGCACGTGGACACCGGTGGTGTCGCTGCGACGCAACCATGTCGGGACGGCCCGCAATACTGGTTGTTCGGTGAGGTCGGGGTCTCCGCGCGCAACTGTGGACGGCGGTGACAGTGCCTCGGCGACAACCTTTTCCGGGATCCAGTTCCAGTCGGCGGACGCGATCTGGCCGCGGAGTTGGCGTTCGACCTCGGCACGGAGGTTGAAGATCCCCCAGGTCGAACGCCTGGCGGAGACCCCGGCCAGTGCACGTTCGGCAGCCGAGGAGATGAACGCGGCATCGGGCTCCGGGCGTGGTGTCGGCGATACCGACACCGCGCGCGCCACGATGTCTTCGACGCCGTCACGGCCTCCGAATAGTTGCCCGGCCTGTGCCGCCCAGGTGTCGCGTTGCTCGGCGAGTGAGGTCGAGAGGTGTTTGGTCGGGCGGGTTTCCAGCGTCGCGCGATCGTAGAGGTCATAGATCTCCTTTCGGCGATGGTTCACGCCCGAACGTTGCCTGGAATGCCGCGGTGAGCTGGTCGAGGCGGGCGACGATCGCGGCGCCCCGCTGTGACCAGGCTTCGATCAGTTCCAGGGGGATGCCGACGATTTCACGGATCTGGACTTGGTCGGGGGTGCGTCCGGGCCGGGCTTCGAACTGCAGATTGAGGTCGGTTTCGAGGTGGTGCTCGATGCGGGAGTCGAAGATTTCCGAGGCGGTGACAACGGCTTCGTGCAGGGTTTTGGAGTCGATGGTGCGCCATTTGCCGTCGAGGGTGCGGACGCGATTGGCGATCAGGACATGGGTGTGCAGGTCGGGATCGCCTGCGCGGCTGTCGCGGTGGGTGAACCCCGCGGCGACGATTCCGTCGACGTCGACCTGCCGGATCCCGTTGCGGCCCAACCGGGTGAAGATCGCGTTGTGCTCCAACCAGGTCAACGCATCCTCGATCGCGCGCTGATGCGCGGCCTCGATCCGGTGCGAAACGTCAGGTGACGCGAGTGCCCATAGGACTGAGACGCTCTTGACCGGGCTGAAGGTGATGTCGAAACCGGCGACTGCCGCGTGTTTCGGGCGCGAGTTCTTCGCGACCCACCCCGACAATTCCCGGGCATTCAACGGTGGGCGGTCGTACTCGGAGGTAAACATTTCTGTCGCGACGCCAGTGCGGATTCCTGCGCGTTCGTCGTACGGGATTGCGGTTGTGGGTGGGAGGTTCTGTTCGGAGTTGTATGTGCGAAAAGCATCTGAGCACTGTTGCCGGTACTGGGAGTGGGCTCCGTAGACGGCGAACTTATTGCCCAGTTTCGATGCTTTCTCGGCGGCCTGGGTGGCTTCGCGATCGTTTGCGCCGAGGGTGATCTGGTGGGCGTAGACCTGCTCTTCGATCTGTTCGGCGTTCGGGTGGATGCCCAGTCCGAACAGTGACTTCATCTGCGACTCTGTCACTTCCGCGCCCGGTGGGATGTTGAGCGCGGCGAGGCCGCTGCCTTGCCAGCGTCCGGGTGCTTCGCCGTGGGCTGAGTAGTAGTCGGCCAGCGACGAGCGCCCGCGTGCGGTGGTGTCGTTGGCGGCGATATTGCGTAAGTAGTAGAGGTATCCGTTGCCTGCAGTGACTCGGTGAATTGTTGCGACCATGCATCCATTTGTCGCCGATGAAATCGCTTGTGGCAAGGGAAGAATTTCGCTGCGGGAAGTGCTGGGAAACGTTGAGAAACATTGGGGGGCAACGTAATCAAATCATAATTCCGTGATGCCAGACGTTTGCATGAAATTGGGGCGATGAGAAAGGGGGTTGTGGGAGGTGGTGGAGGGCGAGGTGCGTCGAGGCGCTTCGTGGGAGCGGTGCGGGTAAGAGCGCAGGGAGCTAGCGGCACAGTGAGATTGCGGGCGATGGTGAGGTCGGTCGGTGAGATTGCGCGGCTGGGGCGCCAAGCGATCCCCCAGCCGCGCACCGAGCAACGACAGGTCGGTCAGGCCGGGACGCGATGCACCCGGGGTGCGGGAACCTCGAGTTCGAGCCAGACGCGGCACACCGTGCAGAAGCCGTCGTCGTGAATGGGCTTGTATTCGGTGCACCCTTCACACCGGGCCTGACGCAGGCCTGTAGGCAGGACACGCTCACGACGGCGGCGCGGACGCGCAGACGCCGCCGCGGTATCGGACTGTTGTTCGGCGCCCGGTTCCGGAGCACCGGGCAACTCTGGGTGTTCGAGCAGGAACCCATCGATGGTGGCGGTGAGCCACTTGGGTGCGCGACGCCGAACTTCTGCGAGCAGCCCGCACGCAGCGTCTGGGTAGTGCTCGGCGAAGAACCGGCAGTACGCGGTCGCCAGATCGATGAACGTGAACCCGGCCGCCAGTGCGGGTAGCCCGGGATGGTTGTCGCTGCGGCAGTAGTCGCACAGTCCATCGTCGCTGCGGAAGGTGTTGTCGCGGGCATGGATCGGATGGCGGTCGGTGTGGGAGCGTTCGACGAAGCAGGACACGCACCGCCACCCCAAGGTGGGCGCCATGGCGGTTCGGAAGTCGTCGAGGCCGTTGCCTTGGAACAGGAAAGTGTCGCGGCGGTCGGCCCGGCCGCGTAGGCCGGTGCGCTGTGCGGCCCAGGAGATGGAGTCTTCCTGTGACGTTGTCGCTCCCCCGGCGACGGCGTGGGCGTGGTCGCGTTGATCGGCGACGTAGAGGCAGTATTCGTGATCCCAGATCGCGGAGGCAAGGTCGGCGGGACGTGGCGGCAACTCGCCGGGGCGGCGCGGTGTCCAACCGCGGGGAGCGCGGTTGCCGATGACGATGCCGCGGGCGGCGAGCTCGGCGAGTCGACGACGCAGGCGGGCTTGGTCATCGACTTCGGTGTCGACGAACAGGTTCTCTCGGACGTAGTCGGCTACCTGCGACGGTTCGATTTCAACCGGGCGGCGCTTCTCGCGGGCGAGCACGCGTGCGCGTACTTGGGTCGGGGTGAGGCGGGAGGCATCGATGCGTCGGGTTGCTGGTACGACCAGGCGCGAGGACGGGTTACGCCACAGTCGGATCGACTGGCGTGGCATCTCGGCGGTCTGGAGTTGGGCATGCAGCTTGGCGAACTCGTCGGCGACCGTGGAGTTGTTGCGGCGCGCTCGGGCTTCGAGGATTCCGGCCAGGTCGGCGGTTTCATGGCTGTGGAGGCCGGGGTCGGTGTCGGGCACCAACTCGAGCATCCGGAGCCGCTCGAGGTCGTCGGCGGTCTTGAACCGAGAGGTGAGCCGGCTCAGTGCGGCGTCGAGCGGAAAGAGAGTGAAGACCTCGACCATGTAGTCGAGCAGCTTCCAGTCGTGCTCGGTCGCCAACGCCAGCGCGGCGGGCAGCGCTTCGAGCGCGCCACGGTGGTCGCGGTCGAGGGTGAGGAACGTATCTCTGATGTCGGCGATCGCATCGATGAACAGATTCGTATCGGGCACAACCGATTCGATGACAGCGGTAGTGGACACAGCGGAACTCCTGACGTGGTCGAGAGATGACGGCAACACCCCGGGCGCGCTGGAACTGCCACACTTTTCACAAATGAGGGGTGCCGGGCTGGGGTGGGCCCAGCCGAGGGCTACCGACCAGGCCAGTGGGCGACACGGCGGAGGGAACGCGCCACTGCGTGCGGGGGCGAGTTCCCCGCGCTGACCGACCGAACCGGTGGCTGCGGCTGGTTCGGGCGCGGGGAGCTCGTTTCCGCCGGGCGCGGGCCCGTAGCCGTGGCGCGCGCTGGCCTGGTAGCCCTCGAGCGGCTGGGCCCACCCCAGACCGTCACCCCGGACCCCGTCCCGGTGACCCGATCGGCGACCCGCGGTTCGGAGAATCCGGCTACACCGCTAGAAGTCGGGTTCACCGCTGAACACCCCGGCGGCGGCGACGGCGAATACCGGGGTCGCCGAGGGTTCGTCGCCACCGAAGTCCTCAGAGCCTGTCGGACCGGGCTTCGACCACGGATCGTCCTGTTCGCAACTGTCAATGGAAGTGCCACCACTGTCACTGTCTTGGGCACCGGTGCGGGTACCGCCACGATGATCGAAACTGGTTTCATTGCTGCTGTTTTGGCGGTTGCCAGAGGTGCGGGTGAGGGTTGCGCGGGCCCAGCGCAGGCTCGGGCCGATCTCGTCGATGTCGAGTTCGAACACGGTGCGTTGCTCGCCCTCGCGGGTTTGGTAGCTGCGCTGTTTGAGCCGGGCGATCAGGATCACCCGCGAGCCTCTGGACAACGAGGCTGCGGCGTTTTCCGCGGCCTCGCGCCACAGGTTGCAGCGCAGGAACAGCGGGTCCTTGTCACGCCACTCGCCGGTCTTGGGGTCGCGGTAGCGGGGAGTGGACGCGACGGTGAAGTGCGCTACCGCCACCCCTGCTGGTGTGTAGGTCAACTCGAGGTCGGAGCAGAGATTTCCTACGATCTGCAGATTCGTATCTCCGGACATGACAAAGCCTTCCGTTGTTGAGAGGAGGTCGGGACAGAACGGGCACGTGTCAGCGCAATGCGACCGCGCGGTTGCTGTGTTCGCTGGAACGGATCCGACGGCGGTGCGCCCGGAACCTGCGATGGTGCGACGCACGCGGTGTATCGGTGAGGAATCGCCGCGGCCGCTGCTGGCCCACCGCCCGGCTCTCGATGTCGCGATAGACGGCTATCGCTGCCGCAGGGTCAGGCGGTCGTGGTGATGTCGATGCCGAGCTCCGCCGCGATCTCGCGTCCGGTGTTGGCCATCCTGCGGATCTGGTCTGGTCGAATGCACTCGCGCAGTGCGAGGTCCAACAGGTTCGCGATCGTGTGGTCGGGGTCGGCGTGCAGGGCCGCGGCGATCGCGATGCCGGCCACGACGGTGTCGCCGTAGTGGTACGCGCTGTATCCGAAGAAGCTGGCGGCCTCAGCCCGGTCCGGTCCCTCGGTCGCGGACGCGATCTGCCGCCACAGTGCTTCCGCTGGAGCACGGTGTTCGGTAGCGGAGAGCCCGAACATGATGTCGCGGATCATCCTGTCGCGCACGAGTGCGACGATCGTGGCGAGAGACACAGCTGTGAGCGGCGTTTGGTTGGCAGTGCTGATCTGGGCGAGTATCCATTCGGTGGCCCCGCGGCGGAAGGCGTTGGTGTGTTCTGTGTCGGTCGCCTTGGCGAGGTTGTCGCGGTAGTGGGCAGCGGCAGCGCCGATGTGGGGCTGTATTTGGGCGGCGAGGTCTGCGTTCGGGGTGAGTAGGTCGGCGAGTTCGTCGCGGGACCCGTAGATCTGGTTGCCTTCGAGGACGTGAGCGAACGCCACCGTCGACGCGCGAGGGTCATCGACCCGACCATCGCGACCGGGCGTCAACAGGTCCTGGTATTCGGCGCCGGTAGCGATCTCCGCGGCCCACCAGGCGTGACTGGGTTCGATCCCCACCTGGTTGAGGCGGTGCAGGACTTCCTCGGCAACCGTCGACGCGTTTGGCCGGTCATCGACGGCTATCAGCATGGTCGAGGGCAGGTTCTCGCGCAGACATACCGATTCGACCACGTTCGCCAGGTGGTGAACTCCGGCCGGGTCGGCGGCGACGTCGATGTCGAACCGCATCACCGCCCGAATCGACTGAGCACCTTCTGGTGTGGCGTCGGTGCGGAGCAACGCCATGACCAACGACCGGGTGGGAACGAATCCGAGCATCGCGGGTATCGCCGCGATCAACTCGCCAGCGTCATCGACGCGCAGGCGCGGGACGTTGTTCTCGGTAGTGCCAGGGTTGGCGTCGGACTCACCAAACGCCGGGCTGCTGATTTCGTCGCTGGCTTCCACAACAGAGTTCCTTTCGTATTCGGCGGGCAGGACAAGGCGGGCCGAGATCCCCGGTGCGACAAAGGACTCGGCCCGCCTTGAGTGCGTCTATGCGGCGTGTGCGTCGGGCTCGCTGATGGGGGCGTCGATATCGATGCGTTCGTAGTCGAGGTCGCCGACCGCGGCGAGTTCGACAGGGACAAGTTCGTGGCCGACCTGCTGCAGGAACCGCAGGTAGCGGTTGACACCGGCATCGGCGTAGCGCCAAGAATCTTTGACGGCGCGTTTTTCGTGGGCGCCGAGAACAAGTCCGAGGACGATGACCTGGCAGCGCGCCGGTTTCGCGGTCTCGACCACCTGCTGGAGCTCGCGCCGCCACGTTCCCTTGCCGCCGAGCAACTCGGCCGCGGTCTCGAAGGCGTTGTACTCACCGAGCAGGGCAGGCTCTGCCACCAACGCTTCGGCAATGAACTTCGAGGCCTCCGGCGGCAACGTCTTGCGAGCGAGGAGCCGGGTGACGAACTCCCGACGGACCTCCATCGCGGCGAGTCCCTGCTTGTTGAGCTCACGTACCCGCCGTGCCGCCAACCGTTCCTGCTCGCGTCGCACTGTAGCTTCGGCCTCAGCTTCGGCTCGTCGTGCGGCGAGCTCCTCACGCGCCAGAACATCGTCGACTTCTCTGTCGGGGTCGTCGCTGATGCCGATGGCGGTGGGTTCGGCGTCGGGCAGATCGCTGATCAGGCGCAGACCCGCGGCGTCGAGTTGGTCGGTGGGCAGGAAGTAGTCGGCCTGCCAGCGATCGTGTTGGGTGACTTCGCGAGCGTGGCGTAAACCGTCTGCGGGTTCGCGGTCGGGATCGTGTTCGGTGTTCCAGTCGACAGTGGCCGCATCGACGATCGAGCCGGTATCGCGTTCGACGGCCAACGGTGTGCTGCACAGCTCGATCCGCACCAACCAGCCCGCGTCGGCCGTCAGTTGATCGACGTCGATCGTGTCACCGTTGGCGTCGACCAGATCGTTCGCGTGGACCAGTACTGGGTCGGAACCATCGCAGTCCGGGTAGTCGTGCAGCACGCCGAATCCGGCCTCAGCCCAGGGCAGCACCGCGGTGAAGTAGGTACGCCGTTCGGCGCAATCGTTGGCGATCAGCCGCGCTTCGTAGCTGAAGTACCCGCGGTCGGTGTCGAGCAGCTGCCGCACCGCGTCGGTGTCGCCCACGTTTTCGTACTCGGCCAAGATCGCTGCCTGCTCGAAGTCAAGCTGGCCGCCGTCGACAGCTTTGCGGGCGGTAGCCGAGGCACCGATCTTTCCGGCCTGCTTGATCTCATCGCGTTTGGTCTGCAGCGCTTTACCGACGCGGGTAACCGACGCTCCGAGTTCAAGTGCGAGCGCGATTCCGGCGGCACGGTCACCGTCGGTAAGCGCGATCCGACGATCGTTGACCGTGATCTGGGTCAGGATCCGCGAGATCTCGGCATCTTTCGCGGCGAGGGCCTCGTCGGGTTCGATCAACCAGACCGGGACCTGCTCGATCCCGACAGCCATCGCGGTCAAGGTACGCAGCTGCCCGTCACGGACTGTCGCGGTGAGGTCTTCGGGATGACCGTAGGCGGTGATCGGTGTAAGTACCCCGTGTTCGGCGATCGAGTCCGCGAGCTCAGGAAAGTCGTCGAGGTTGAACGTTTCGCGCACGTTGTTGTCGATGATGAGAGTGTGAGGGTCACGGAATACCGCGACCACGTTCACGGGGCGGGCACTCTGCTGCTGCGCTGCGGTGTTGTCGGGTTCGAGGCTGGTGGGATCGGGGTCATCGAAAATCCTCCTGAATGGCGAGGAAGGCAGGCACCGACCGATTGCACGGTTCGGTGCCTGCCTTCGATGGCGAGCATGGTCTCGGTGCGGGACCGGTCGGTGGGGTCAGTCCGCGGTCATGGCACGAGTGGTCACGTTGATCGGGCGCAACCTGCGGGCGCCGTAGTTGTCGGGGTCGGTGTAGGCCCAGTGCTTGGCTTTCCAACCCGGATCGCTCTCGCGCCACTGCGCGACCGTGGTGGCTGTCAGGTCGGTCGCAGGGCCGGCGACGCCGTGATGGACCGCCAGATCGAATGCGGGGTGGGTCACTGAGTCGGTCATAAGAGAAACCTCCGAAAAGTCATGGGCGTAGACAGATCTAGTGCGGTGCCCACGCGTGGATGAGGAGACCAGCAGTGGCTGGTCGGTCAAGGAGCGCACCGGTTTGTCACACGAGGGTCATGGCTTTCAAGGCGAGGTCATCGAGTGCGTCGGCGCGGTCGGGGTCAGGAATCGTCTGGGAGAAGCTGGTGACCGCGTTCGCGATCCCCGCCGCCGTGAGCTGCCCGGCGGCAATGAAATGCGACAAGATCCCGGCGCGTTCGTCCTCGCTGAAACCCAATTTCCCCGCCAAGACCTCGATCGCCTTGTCCGGTTGACCCACCGGGGTCCCGGCGTGGCGTTCGAGCTCACCTACTTGTGCGGTGAGAAATGTCGGCGAGACCATTCGGTGACCTTGTCGCGGGTTTCGGCGGTGATCACCGCCAACCGTTTGCGGTAGGTGTCGTGCGACCAGGTGTCGACAGCGCCGATGTCGAGGCGGTCACCGAGGTGGCGTTTGGTGTAAGCGAGCAACGGGAGGGTCAGTCCGTTGCTGCAGATCTTCACGACCAGTTCCGGTTTCAACGTCACCGCGTGATGACCGACCTCGGAATTGGAGAAACGGAACCCGGCGAACACCACCGGCTCACGCCCTGACCGATACCCTTTTCCATCACGAGCCGCCATCCGCCGTCCCCGGTCCAGATCGCCTGCGACTCTGCGCCGTTCGGCCTCAAGCTCAGGGTGGGCGAACGGGTTGCGTAGTTGCGCAGAAACGTTGGCGCCAACGCGGAGATCTTCGGCGAATACACCTTGCAGTGCATCGTGGACTCGCTCAAGTCCGCCGACCGCACCACGACCTCGGCATCAGCGGCGGTGATGCCGTCCAGCACCGCGGTCAGCACGTCGAGGTTGTCGATGATGCCGTACCAATCAGACAGGAATGCCCGCAGCACCCCAGCCTCGCTGGCCTCGCCAGAAGTAAACAGCCGCAACAGAAACGACCGATCCTGGCTATCAACCCGCAAGCGGGGATCGTCGTGGCCATGCAACAGGCTGGTTGACGTTCGCGTCGTCGAGATCGGTCCGTTGCTGCTCGCGCAACCACTTCAGATAGCCGACCGGGATCTTGAGCTTGGTCGCCAACTGCGTGTCAGCGACCGCCGTGGGCAGGTAGGACCCGTCGGTCAGGGTGACGCCGCGCTCGTCGATCACCGGTGCGACACCAGACAGTTCGAGTAATCCATCCGTGCCCGCAACGATGAGCCGGGTACAACGACGTCGACCTTGGCTGCTTGCTGACGATTCAGCAACGGCGGCAGACGCTCGGCACTGCGCGTCAGTCAGATCCGCCTGCCCCGTCACCGCTACGCTGGCCACGAGGTCTCGGTATTCCGGTTCTGTTTGGTCGCTGCACCATCTACTGGAGACCTCTGGTGAAGGACACTGCCGCTGTTGATGTGTCGATGATCTGCGTTAGGTGTATGCCCCATCGCGGACTCCTCCAGGTCGTCTGGCATTCGTCAAGTACATTCGCGCAGTATTGATTACGATCATCAGGACGAACGCAACACAGGGGGTATCTTGCCTGCGCAAGACTTGCCGACGGCGACCGGAAGCGACAGTCGGACGACGATCCTCTTCGTCCATGGCACCGGTGTTCGTCAGCCCAGTTACGACTCCCGGCTGGCCGAGGTGTCTGCTGCCATCGCGCGTATACGTCCTGATTGGCGAGTCGAGCCGTGCTATTGGGCAGGTGAACACGGCGCGGCACTGATGGCTGGGGGGGTGAGCGTGCCGGGTACACCGTTCGAAGAAGCCGATCTGGAGATGGCCCTTTGGTGGGCACTCGAGTACGACCCTCTGGTTGAACTGCGTGCGATCTCGGACCGCAACCGATCGGTGCCGCCGAACCCGTTCGGTATCCACGACGGGGACGCCCTGCGGGCGAAGGTCGTTGCGCTGCCGACACCGGAGTTGGCTGAGGTTTTAGATCGTTACAGTTTGTCCAGTGCGCTGACTGCAGGGCTGTCGATGGTGTGTCAGGCGCCAGAGTTCGACGCAATCCTCGATCCTCCGGACGCGCCCGACCACATCGACTCGGAACCGCTGGTCCGTGCGATCGTTGCAGCGACCTTGCATGCTGCGAGTGCTTCAGCAGGATTCGGTCTACCCGGGTCTATACGCGACGATCTCCTGGACGCCGTGCGTGACGCGCTCGGTGGCAACGTACGAAGCGGCGGAGCGATCATGAGTCGTGCGCTGATCGAATTGGCGATGCGCGCTGGCGGGAGCCGATGGGTTGATCACAACCGGATGGGCTGGACCACCTCAGCCGCGCCTGCGGCTGGTGATGTGCTCAAGTACCTTGCCCGCGGTGCTGGGATACGCGACTACATCGCCGACCGGATCACTTCATTGACCGGGCCCGTGGTAGTGCTGGCGCACAGCCTTGGTGGCATCGCTGCACTCGAGCTGCTGGCCGCGCGGCCATTGCGGCAGGTGACTCACCTGATCACGGTTGGTTCGCAGGCACCGTTCCTCTACGAACTCGACGCGCTGCCGACACTGCCCTACCCGCTCCCGCTACCTGCGTCGGTCCCTCGCTGGACCAATATCTACGATCGCCGAGACCTGTTGGGTTACCGCGGTTCGGGTCTCTTTGGCGCCCGCATACGCGATATCGAGGTGGATAACCGCGTGCCCTTCCCCGCGGCACACAGCGCCTATTTCTCCCGTGACAACAAGGGATTCTACGACGTATTGGATGGCATCCTGCGGTGATAGCCGATGCTGCCAATACTTTTGCGGTCGTTGTCAGCATCGATGTCTACGGCACGGGTCCCGCAGGCGCTGCTGTCGATGAATATGGTCGACCGCGAACGCTAGATGCGCCGGTGCCTGACGGATATCGGTTCATCGATATGCTATTGACCAAGGGGGTGCCCGAGAATCGAATCATATTTCTGGCGGCACAGAATGAAACGGCGACTGTCGACTACGTCGCGATGGCAAGAAGTAGGGGGATCGATGTCCGCTCCCCCACGTTCGGCGTCCTCAAAGATCTATTCGAGAGCGAGATTCCCGCGCATGCGAGCGACCTACTGATCATCCATTGGGGTGGGCACGGGCTGCAGTTGGGAAGTCACGAACGATTTCTTTTGTGTGCAGATTACAAATTTTCCAATAGAAATGTGGTCGACCTACATTCCCTATTAAGTCGCATGAAGTCGAATGCTTACGCGAGCAAGCACCCACGCCAACTCCTGCTGATCGACGCATGCATGACAAATGATTCCGCCAGGCAGTCCTTAGCTCCGATGCTCTTCACATCACCAACCGGCCGGACTAGTGCGCCAGTGCAGCAAATTGCCCTACTCGCGGCATCGCAGGGTGAGCGCGCCATGGAGAAGAATGGTCGGGGGCTATTCTCGAACATTGTTTTCACGCATTTTTCCGAGCTGCGCAGTTGGCCACCTCGGTTCGCGTCCCTGGAAAGTGATGTGCGGGGCGCATTCGACGTAATGCGAGCAAACGGCACCCTCCAGACGCCGTTTGTTCTCGGTCGTTTCGACGGCAGGGGTGAGGTTGAATTCTTCTTTGAGAATCTCGCTATCTCTGATGACTCGTGCGTTCGCGAGTTACTTGATATCCTGACGAAAATCTCTCCATCAGCGCGGGATGCCGCTCTGTCGCGGGCTGACCTGCCTACCGCTCTGGGCGAGGAATGGTATCAGAACCTGAATGTTGCTTCTAACTCTCGATCCATCCTACGATTTTCTGGATTTGTGGCTGCAAATCCGGGAACGCATCGTGAGATAAAACTGCAGATGCTTAACTGGATCAAAAAGGCAGGAGCACACTGGGACCTTCCTAAGGCCGAAGTAGAAGATATCTTAGAGCGGGCGATCCGAGCACCGGAGTCCCTGTATATACTTGTTCACATTGTAGAATCTCTGGAAACTTTCGGTGAACCACTCGGATTGTTCGCGAGTGTCTATCGAGGGACCGGCAAAGGTGAGCCGATCGACGAAGTGGGCGACAGCGTCTGGAGTGCGAAATTCGCCTTGGAGTTAGGGCGCGTGCTGAACGCGGGACCACTCGGCGAACCTCCGGTCGTCGAATTCATGGTCCACCATTCGCAGTGGGACAAACAGTTTGAGAAGATTCAAGTCCCGGGACCAGATGGCTCCATCCGTTCATTGGGAGAGATTGCGGTAGTTACAATCAGCCCCGCTGAACGTCACCACGAAGATCTGCGTACCGCTGCGCGGATACAACGATGGACGCGTAGAGGTGCCGATATCGGCAGCCGACACAGTGGCCCCGAGGACGAACGTATTCATTGGATGAGCGGGGACTACGCAGAAGTAGGTGCAAGCGAGAATGTCCTAGCAAACGGGCGCCATGTATGGATTGCGGTGACCGAGCCGAAGATCCTGTCGGCGAAGGTGATGGAGCAGTGGTTGGACTACGGCGTGCCCGCTGCGGTCTGGATCCATCACTCCTGTTCGTATACTGCCGGTGAAGCGAAGCAAGCGCTGCTCGCCCTCATCGGTCGCACGCCGATAATGTCGGAATTGCCACATGCTGTACTGCGACACCGCTGTGCTGCGAGAGCCGCGGCTACTCGTTCCGCGGCACTCGCCTATCCCGATCTAGTTCTCTTGTGGGACGATCCGGGCAGGCCGCGGCCCGAACGGATCACTTACCGCTACCCGATATCCACAAACGGAGATTACAAATGACCGCATGGCCGATCTACAACGGTGCCGACTCCCCGCATGACGGTATAGATGACTTGCCTGAACCGCCAAACTGGCGAAAATTCGACGGTGGACCGGTGATTACGCGACCATCTGTGTCTGACAGCGATAGCGCGGCATTCTCTCGACGCCTTGGCTCCGGGCCCTTCCACCGTACCCCCACTCCTGATGAGGAACAGATGGTCAACGCGGCCCTATTTCTGCGGCGGCCGCTGTTGATCACCGGCAGGCCTGGCACTGGCAAGTCGACACTGGCTTATCGGGTAGCGTGGGAGCTTAAATTGGGGCAGGTGTTGCGCTGGCCGATCACGAGTCGGACGCGCTTGCGTGATGGGCTGTATCACTATGACCCGATAGGGCGACTGCGCGAAGAGAATCTGCGCCGCCGTTCCGACACAGCGATCGATAATGCGGATATCGACGGCGATGCCGAGATCGGCAGACACATCAGGCTCGGGCCCCTCGGAACTGCATTGTTGCCGTATGAGCGTCCTCGGGTGCTGTTGATCGATGAGATCGACAAGAGCGACATAGATCTGCCGAACGATCTGCTCAATGTCTTCGAAGAAGGGGAGTTCGAAATCGACGAACTCGTTCGGTTACCTCTCGAGACTCGGCGAGTTGATGTGCGGACCGCTGATGGCGGCGCTCCGGTTCCAGTGCTTCGCGGCAAGGTTAGATGTCGAGCATTCCCGTTCGTCGTCCTCACGAGCAACGGTGAGAGAGACTTTCCGCCTGCCTTCCTACGCCGCTGCCTGCAACTTGATCTCGCCGCTCCCGACATCGAAACCCTTACCGAGATTATCGCTTCCCATCTCGGAGCTCAGGCTGCCACCGCCGCCGCACATCGCATCGAGGCATTTCTCGAGCGACAGAATCAGGGAGAGGAGGTCAGCACGGACCAGTTACTCAACGCGATTTACATTGCAACGTCACAACGCGCATACCGGTCCGTCGACCAAGTAGCCGAAGCGTTGATGCGGCCACTTGGATCACCGCGATGACTGATGATCTGATCCGGCGGCTCTCGGTCGGCGGTATCCATCCCACACCGAGCGAACTGCTGGATGCGCTTTGGCTCGTCGAGCATCTTCCCTCGTCAAGTTTTGCCCGACCCCACCGACCTCCGAACCGACCTGTTAAGTCGCCCATTACCAGGGCGCAGCAGCGTGTGAACAAGTCCGACGGATCGGCTCCAGCTCCGAATCTTCAGGATCTGCCGGCATCGACGTCGAGCGATGCTCCGTTATACCCGGCCGGATCTGGCCAGTCCGCAGTGCTTCGCCGCGGCAAGGGCATTCGTGCTCCCTCGGTGCCCGCACTTCGTGATCCGCTCGAACTGGCCCGTGCACTACGTGCCTTCGGCCGTCGTGCCGACAGCGCCCACTATTTTGAAGTGGACGACGAGGCTACTGCGGCACAGATTGCAGACGAAGATCTGTGGACTGTGGTCTTGCGTCCAGAGCGAGAGCGGTGGCTGAGCGTGGCGCTGCTCGTCGACACTGCCCCGTCGATGGCGGTGTGGGAGGACACGGTGTCCGAATTCAATCGGATGTTGCTCTGGACCGGTCTGTTCCGTGTCGTCACCAGGCACCCATTCGACGGCGCGACGAGCAGTGATCCGTTGTCGGACAGGCCGATTAATCGACAGCTGATCTTGGTCGTGACAGACGGTGTCGATACACCCTGGCACAACGGGCAGGCGAGCCAGGCGTTACAGCGGTGGGGGCAGTTCAGGCCGACTGCCGTGCTGACGGTCCTTCCTCGCCGAATGTGGTCGGGTACAGGGCTGCACACCGTGCGAGCCGAGGCAGCGGTCCCCGAACGCGGCGCACCAAACTTCAAATGGCGGATATGGGCGTCGAGCAGCCTCGATACGATAGCGGTGCCAGTGTTCGAGCTCGCACCGTGGGGTTTACGGAATTGGTCCGCAGTGACGACTATCGGCCCGGCTACACATCCTTTGCGCGTACTTGCGGCCCGCCGTCAGTCAACGGTTGCGCCGCTTCAGATCACCCGCACGGCTATGGAAGCGGTGGCACACTTCCGCGCCGCCGTGTCACCGACCGCCTTTCGCCTCGCCTGCTGTTTCTCAACAGTTCCGCTTACGCCGCCGATCATGCGTTTGGTCCAGCACACCATGCTGCCGACGTCGGAGGTGGCGCACCTCGCCGAGGTGATGCTCAGCGGGGTCCTTGAACCGTACTCACCGGAGGGGGACCGCCATCCGGATTCCCTCGCGTACGATTTCCTCCCCGGCGTGCGAGACGCCCTGCGCGACCACATGACACGCGCTGACGCCTTTCTCATTGAACAGCGGGTAGGTAGGTATGTGAACGAAATGCTTGGAGGTCACGTCGATTTCCGAGCAGTCCTCGCGGACCCTGCTGGCGCACTGATCGGAACGGCGGGGGGCGACGATGCTCCACCGTTCGCTCGTGTCGCTCGCGACTTGCTCGCTCATCTACCTGGAGGCTTCGAGGCGACCAACGAACTACAGGAAGCACTCGACTGGCTTGCGCGCGCACGAAGCCATCGACGTGCACTTCTGATGTTCGATCCTGCGGTGGGGGCCGACGTCATTGAGCATGCGCTACGTCGGCGATCCCGGAACTACCGCGCGTCACCGACGGTGTTGGTTTGCGTCGACATCGCGAAGGCCGAACTCGACGCATTGGCTGCAGAAATCCGCAGCCTAAACATGCAGACAAGCAGCGAGGAAGCACTACGTATTGGCGGAGCGTGGACGGAACAATCCGAAGTTGAGTTCGACGGACTCCACGAAGCGGCGCTTCTTGCGTTCCTCACCGCGCAACCGCACATGCACGAAGTGGATGTGGTCACCAGCGCCGTGCGATTCGTAGTCGTATTGGAGTGCGGTAATGGACCGGAGGAGTTTTCTATACTGGATCAATACATCGGGAGTATCGCCTTCGATCATCGGCTAACCGAATTTTCCCCAATTCCAACTAATCAGCGCCCCCCTGGGAATCGCTCCCTAGCCTTTACTGTCCCTCGTTTGGCTGCGACACTGCCGACGTTCATCGAAAGGGTACGAACGACGGTCGTTGAGCATAATTCAAAGTTTGCAGACCGGCTCGATTTGCGATTGGTTGTACACCTCGGCAGACTCGATATAAGCGCTCACGGCGTTTTTGGTACACCGATCAAAAATGCGGCATTGATTCTGAATTCCATTTCAACACTGCATGCACCTCGGTCTGCTACCGGGGGGATGTTGATCGCAATTACCGATGCTGCATTTGGTGCGATTCACTCTTCTTCCCCCGAATGGGTGACGCGAGAGTTTGGAAATTTTCCTCGCCAAGAGGTTCTCACGGAATACGGTACGCAATCGATTCGACTTCACGTTGTTGAACCACCGAAGAGATACGAGACGTCGCCAAACACACCCGCTTCAAAACCTGTGAGTTCTGATCTAAGGAATGGTCCGGTCCTGTACGCGCCGCCGCGTGCGCCAACGCAGGTGAAACTTGGCCTTTGGGGTCCGCCGGGTAGTGGTAAAACAACCTTTCTGGCTGCGCTAAAGATCGCAGCGCTCCGAAGCAAACTGCCCGGTAACTGGGTGATGAGCGGATCGGATCCAGCGTCGAGCGAGTTCCTCGCTGAGTCGACGCACCAGCTGGTCCAACAGAAGATCTTCCCGGCCGCTACCCATCGGCAGCACCACATGATGTTTAAATTCACCGGCGAGCGATTGATTGAGCCGCCACCGCCTGCGCCGAAGCGAAGGTGGCGCCGACGGAGTGCTGAATCACAGATGCCGATTCCCACGGTGGAGCGCGACCAGTTTTACATTGATGTCCTCGATACTCCCGGAGGCAACTACGATTCGCGCACCGACCGCCTAGACGACGATTTGTTAGATCTCGAGTTCTCCGACGATGATCCGATGAAAGAGGGCAGTTTCAGCTATCTGGACGGGGCAGATGACGACCGTACACGCCTGCTCGACCATTTGCAGAGCTGTCAGGGAATTATATACTTCTTCGACGCCGACCGTGACACACGTCATGGTGATTCGTTCTCCTACCTCTACCCGGTGTTGGAGCAGTTGACTGCGCGGGTTATGGAGAGTGGCTACACCGGGACGCGGCTCCCTCATCACGTCGCGGTATGCATTACCAAGTTCGACAATCCCACCGTTTACAAGGCGGCGTATGTCGGTGGTTTTGCGAGCCGCGACGTAAATCCACCATTCGCGCCAGTGGTTCGCCCTGATCAAGCGCGCGAATTTTTCCGTAAACTGTGCCGCGGTGGTCATGAATCTTCAGGGCTGGTATACGAAGGACTCACAACTTATTTTTACCCGGATAACATCGAGTTCTTTGCCACTTCAGCTGTCGGCTTCCATGCTCCTGATGGACTGTTCCGCGCGCAGGATCCATTCAACGTGCTGCGTAGCCCGGACGATGGGAGTGCGAGAATAAGGGCCAAGGTCCATCCGATCAATGTCTTAGAGCCGCTGCTCTGGCTGAATGAAAAACTCCGATCGCAGATATAAGGAGCCGTCCCCCCGAGGTAAATGGTAGTAGGAGATTACTGGCGCGGACGTGACTACACGGTTCTTTTCTTTGTTGGAAACGGTGCGGAGGCCTCAGGCAAATGAACCGCGAGCTAACACTTCACCTAAACCAACATCGACGATGTGCGTGCCCCCGAGGCCGCAGTCCTCGCTGACAGTGAGCCACCGGTCCTGGGCCACCAAAGCTCTAGGACTGAGGCCAGCCCTCAGGCGAGGAGGTCAGCCAGCGCGTCAGGGTTCGCTTCAGACATGGCCGCGCTGGGTTTCGCCATTGCCCTCGTATTCGTTGTTCCATAGATAGCTGACGAGGATCTGGGCGGCGCTGACAACGTCATCGCCAGCAGCCAAGGTCACTTCCACTTCCGGCTCTACGCCTACCTCGAGGTCAGCTGGGTCAGCTGCGTACCGCATAAGTCCAAGTTCAAAACAGCGGCGGTATCAGCCAGTTCAGGTGTCTCGGCGTCGGTCATGGGGTCCCTCCGAACTGCGAGCCCCGTCAGCAGTAGATTCTCAACCGGGATCACTTCGAAGGGTGAGGTCGTGCACGACCCAGTCGTTTGAGACGAAGAAGTCCAGATATGACGATGCTCGATCTCGGTGAACTGCGAATGCAAGTAGCTGGGTGGGTCGTGTTGCTCCGACGAATACTAATTGGACGATGTCTCGAACGGTCTGCGATGCGCTGGCGAGGTCCCCCTCCGTTGCTAGAAGCCGAAGCACCTCGTGGACGTCGTGCTTCTTTCCCGTTCGGTTCAAGCACTCCAAAATTAGTGTCGCGCTGTGCGTTTCGCCTTTGGCACGCTGAATGGATCCGAGCTCACTATGCACTGTCGCCGCCGCGGCTTCGTCCAGTTCACCAACACCCACCGCCTCGGTAGCTGCGGACGGCGCAACGTAGTAGGCGAATTCACCTAGCACTATTCGAACTGGACCGGCTTGGCTCAAGAGTTCCGACAGCAGGCTAGCCATACGGACCATCAGACTGTCCCAACTGGTCTCGTCGTCGTTCTGTGCGATCAGGATGGTCAGGAGCAAGGCCCTCATTCGGCCGCCCGGGGTCTCGATGCCTCGGCTCAGGGCACGTAGTGTTGGTAGAACTCCATTCGCGGCGGACCCGGTAGCGACTCTCACGGCTTCCCAAAGCATGTCGACCGCGGCGCCGCTTGCTCCAGATCGCCACTGGATTCGTGCCGCGCGTGCAGTGACGAGCAGTGAGCCTTGGCGATCGCCCGGGATAGTTGCGGCGAACTCCGGTACGTAGCAGGCAAGAGACTGGGGAAATGCTTTCGCATTGGTGGGGCGCAGCCGTGCGGCCAGGACTCGTGGTGGACGGTCCTTGAGCAGCGGGTATGGAACGACCTCTCCTGCGATGCGTTCGAAGGCCGGAACGACTTCTGTCACGGATAAATCGTCGTACAGCAGAATCGCGATCGTTCCAGTGGGACCAGTGCCAAGGATACGTTGGTCGCGGTGGACTGTGAGTGAGCTGGCGAGTTCGGCGATGCTCTTGCCGAATCGGCGACTGACGGGCAGTTCGAGGCTGTCCAGGCGCGGGAAGGAGGAGGCGGTGGTGGTGGTGGTTTCGGTGGTGAATATTCGCTGGTTGACGTCGCCGACGCGCTGCACTCTGGTCGACGGGTCACCGAAGACTTGATCCAGCAGTTTTTGTTGTAGCGCGCTTGTGTCCTGCACTTCATCGACGAGCACAAACGGGAAGCGATACGCGACTGCACGCCCCAGGGCCGGACGCCGGTTGAGATGGAGTTCGGCCAGGGCAAACATGTCCGCAAAGCGGAAGATGCCCTGGTTAGCCAACTTCTTCTTCAGGGCCGTGAACTGCGTACCGCTGGCGCTGTCGAGGCCGAACGGCAACGTCCGCGTAGATTGAACGATGAGTTCGCCCGACTCGAATTTGAACTCGGCGCGCGCAACCAACTCGTCGCCGTCTTGCTGGCGGCCCAGCGAGGATCTCAATATTTTGAAGGCTTTGTCGCTTGCAACGGTACGTTTGGCGCGGTCCGCGTACGTGTCGTCATCGACGATCTGGACCTGCTTGCGCATCCCACGGAGGTAGGGCATCGCGAGGAACGTGCTGGTGAATGACTGGATCGTGCCGATGAAATGGGGATACCGCTGCAACCTAGCGCCGGAGGGGGAATTCCTGATGCGGGCGAGGATCTCGTCCTTCGCGGTATTGGTGTGCGAGAGCACGCAGACGCCGCGGGTCGTGCTCGTCCAATGTTCGGCGAGTAGCAGGAGCTTGAGGCCGACAAGGCTCGTCTTCCCTGAGCCAGGGGCAGCCTGCAAGTCCAACGTGTCGACACTCTGAAGAAAGTCCCATTGTTCCTGGTTGGAGAGCTGCATTCCTAGTTCAGAGGCACACGCTTGAATGCGATCGCGGGTGAACGCGTCAGCGCGGTACAGAGTTGTCATCGCGGGGCATCCGCGCACAGGTAGGCGAAGGCGTGAACCAGGTACTCGGGTAGCTGTTCCTCTGTGATGGGAGTGGTCTTGAGGAGACGTGCGGCGTGCTGTGCGGCGATCGGCTTACTCGCGTCCTCCATGCGTAGGGGCCTGTAGATGTCGATGGCAGCGGCCTCCAACGACTTTCGTTCGGCCCGCCACTGGGCGACCTCCTTGGCCGCCGACGTATCGGAGTCTTCGAGGACGTTCGCTTTGGGCCAGACAGACTTCGATGCGACCGCTGCACGCACCGCCTGATGCATTAGCGTTGCCATTTCCCAGGACGCGGCGGCAAGATCGTACTCAAGGGTCCAGTGGTCGGAGACGAAGGTTCGCACATGACCGCTGTCGCGGGCAGTCAACCGATCTACATACGCGGCGATCGCGTCCGGTGTCATCTCTTCGACGGATTTCAACTTTTTCCGCATGTCTTCGGGTGTCCCAGCCGGCGCCAGGTCGCGGTCGCGGATGCAGGCGACCGACACAGGGATCTGCTCGCCGTCGCGCTGGAAGATGCGGCTGTATCGGAACAAGCCCACTGTGCCGACGTTCACGACGGTGACGCCGCTTGCGTTGAAGGAGGGCCCTATCGCCGCGGCAAGCGCGGGTAGAAGGATCGCTTCGGCGTCGCCCTCAACGATCGCAACAGCACGGGCAAAGAACAGGCCAGCTTTGGTGACATCGAGGAAACGGGTCAAAAACTCGTAGTCGCCGTCGGCTAGTTTGGTTTGGCCCGAGGCGAGGCGAAAAGTGCGTCCCTTTGCCACGAGCGTCAGATGCTGCACCGGAATCGCAGACGCCAGGTTCGGGCTATGGGTGCTCAAGAGAACCTGAACCGGACCAGAGGAGCGCTTGCTGCCCGGGTCAGCCTTGGTGCGGTCTTGCAAGAGGTCCATGATCCGCGCCTGCAGTTGGGGGTGCAGATGAGCTTCGGGCTCCTCGATCAATAGCAGGGGCGCGATGTCGCTGTTACCGAGCAATAGCAGCTCGGCGGCCATGAACAAAGCGTTGTTATACCCCAATCCGCGCCGGGTCCACTCACCGGTTTCCGGTGCCAACACCAGCTCCAACCGCTCCAACGCTCGCGCCAGCGTGGCGTCCCCAGACACCGTGATCTGGCCTCGCAAACTATCCGAACCGATCGCGAATTTGTTCAGATATTCGGCATTGATGTCGTCCAGCGCCGCCGCCACCGAAGTGTTCCTGGCCAGATGGTGCTGGGCACGGCGCATGATCCCCACCAAGGTGCTCGCGGAATCGGCTTCTTCATCGAAGTCATCCTCCCCCTGGTCGCTCATAGCTGGGTAACCCGCCAGGATCTGCGACAGCCGCGATCCCCGCCCCGAACGCAATTCGGCTTCAGCATCTCGCAGCGGACGCAGGTAGGTCGCTTTGAGTAGCTCGCGCGCCGCGCCGTCCAGTGCCGGGCCGCTGCCATCCGGGCCGGTTCTGGTCGTGACCGAGATACGCTGCGGGCGGGTCGGGTCCATTACTTCGGCGTGGACGGTGACAAACAGTCTCACAGTGCCGTCGGAGTCGGTTGTGACGAGCTCTAGGAAAGTGGCCTGCTCCTCCATTGTGAGTTCGGCGAAGCCGCAGGTGATGGTAAATGCTGTCGCTCTGCCTTCAGGATCGACGTGAAAGTCGTCGCGGCTGACCCGGTAGTAGTCCGCGGCGGTGGTGAGCAGGCATATTCGGACCGCATCGATGATCGCGGACTTTCCGCTGTCGTTCTCTCCGACCAGGACGTTCGTGCCCTGATCGAGCTCTAGCTCCAAGCGGCCGTCTTCGCCACCGCGTTCTCCTGGGCCCGAACCGAAGATTCGGAAGTTTTCAGCACGCACGCACGACAAGTACAACGGCGCTCCCCTGTGACCGGCCCTACGCTCTGATGTGCGCAGGTATCCGCGACCGCCCCACCTGTAGCGGCTGTCAAAGATGGTACGAGCCACCGGATGTCGCCCCGCAGTGGGGATCAGCCCACGGAGTTGACGGCGTCGATCCTTTGCCAAGTAATCCGCAAATCTCCAGCTAGTACGTGCCCGAAGGTCGGGCCGAAGCGGTCCTGGACCTGTACGGTTCATCTTTGGGCGAATCATTTGGTCGGTGGCCGACGGAGCAGCATTCTCCTTAGAGTGGCCACCTCTTCCTCGCTCTTGCCCACCGCCATTTTGCGGAAAAGGGAGGCGCTGTAGCGCTGACGAAGCTGGGAAACGCTCCGAGCTTGAGACCAGCGGTCATGGGACCGGAACCGCTCCCATGCTGATTGCCTACTCACGCCCAGAACTTCGGCGACGCCTTCCCAGGTCATGCCATACCGACGTGCCAATTCGACCTCTAGTGCAAGCAGACACTCAGCCGCGGCCGCGATCTCGCAGGAGGTAGCGATCCACTCTGAGAATTGCGCTGGCCCAGTGATCGTAACTGCCGCACCGTCGCGTTCAGCTGCTGCGGCGCTGGCCCGATGCGACGATGCGACGATGCGAGGTCGATGAGGGCCCGTCCGAGGCTCGCTTGGGCGTAAGCGTGGGACTTGAGGGTGTTGCGATACTTGCGTGGCATCGCCTCATCCTGTCAAGGTTTCCCTGACTAGATTAATCAGGCATCACTGCAGGTAGAGCGGTCAGGTGCGGCCTAGGTTCGCGAAGTTGGGCGACGACATTGTGGATGAACAGGATTTGATCGATCTTGGGTGCATGCTGACGTGGTTTTCGATGGCTCTCATGCTGGTTGGTTCGTTCGTGACTCTGGTTCTCAAGTCCCGTGCTTACGTTCTGGCCTACTGCCTGTGGCGAAAAACTGGTGATATCGCGGTACTGCGTGAGGTAGCTCGGTTTGAGCGGCACCTCCAGTGAACTCCGTGCCCCGAAATCGTCGGCCCGGTGCCACGGGACGGACTTGGCGGGTACTCATCCGCAGCCAACGATCTCTCGATGATGGTGTAGTGGAGTTCAGCCCTGGCTGAAGACCACCCGTGCACGATCGCTCACAAACCCACGGCGACCTCGACGCTGCTGCGCACATGGCCGTTCGGGTGCATGTTCACTGAGACCCATTCCCCGGCGGTATGCGATCCGGCGGCGCGCTTGGGCACTCCAACCGTTCGACACTTCCACGCCAACGCTACGTTGCGTCCACGAGATACTGCTGCTCGTGCGCCCCCGTAGGCGGTCACTA
Organism: Nocardia salmonicida; assembly: GCF_036142455.1. Lineage (NCBI taxonomy): Bacteria > Bacillati > Actinomycetota > Actinomycetes > Mycobacteriales > Nocardiaceae > Nocardia > Nocardia salmonicida. Next base: position 368,538 of record NZ_CP108014.1, on the reverse strand, counting down.
CGGCCGGTCCCGACTCGACCGACAACACTGAACAACATGGATTCAACGGGAATCAACCGGGAATGGCGGGACATCACGGGAACACCTTGCGCGGCAACCCTGCAGGCGATAAGCCGTTACGGGAAGCGCTGAAACTCATTGGGATGCAAGGCATTTGGATAGCTCAGGATTTTCCATGCCAACTCTGACGGCGCTTGGAAAAATGCCTGTGACCTGCGGAATCGCCGAAGATGCGAGGCCTACCGAGAAGGTAGACACGGAATCAACGCGTTTGGATTACGCGTTGCCGCTCTCAGCACCGGCAAGAACCGTCCGTATCGTTCGGTGTTTGGGCGGCTCAGGCATCAAGCAATCGCCTTCCTTGGAACCATCGCCAGGCTCGTACACCCGACGTCGCGATGTTGGCCACCCTGCACGGCTCGATCCTGTCGATCGTCGCAGCCTCCGTCGGCGGGGTGATCGTCTGGCTCACTTGCCTGGCAGGCCAGGCGATCTCGTTGGGCGTGCTCGCCGTGGCCCTATCGGCGCGGCGGCGTTGGTCTTGCTGCAAAGCTCGGTACTTAGTCGGCGTGGCGGCCACCGGCCAGGCTGTAAGACGATCAATTGCAGAGCAGGCGGAAGTGCTGCGTGAGCGAACGCCAGGCATGCTCGCGAGGTATTCGCTCGACAGGACTACAGTGGAGCCTCCGGCATCTAAACTCGTTCCGCTGCACGATGACCGGCTCATCTTTCGGTCATCGTGCCGTCGACGAGGGGAGGCCCCGATCAAGCTTCTATCCAGCGAATATGCCTACTCGAAGGCGAACGCCCGACGTATTGCCCCGTCAGTGGCGTCTCCAAGGCAGAGTAATGGGTGAGGCATGGCCAGAGGCTCGCCTAAAAGACCTCCGTGGATCAGTCGACCCAGAGGTCTACAAGGTGGTCGAGCACTTCGTGAAGAAAGTGGGCTGGCGTCTTCGTAAGCAAGGCCACAGCTACGCGATCTACTGTCCTTGTGCCGGCGAGATGGGGGACTTCGTCACAGTCCCGGGAACCTCGAAGAACCCCGGAAACGCCGCCAAGCGGGTCAAACGGTCTGCGCTGAAGTGCCCCGACCGCCACGAGTTGATTAAGTAGCCAGCTGTTGTCAATTGACAACAGCTGGCTAAAGCCTCATGCTGGTGGCATGTCCCCGACCGAGTTTGAGCTCACTTTTGAAGTTCCAGAGATCTCCGGTCCAGGCGACCTGCGGATCGAGAAGGTCGCGGAGCACCTAGACATCGTTGTCCAGTCTCACTCCGGCCTCACGCTGGCAACCGTCACTGCAGAAGGGCCCGGAGTAGTCACTGCAGCGCTCAATGCAGCAAGGGTACTAACGGCATGTGGTCTCCGACCTGTGCGATCCCATCCGGACCTAGTCACCCGCCAGGACATCGCCGACCGAGCCGAGGTCACCCGACAAGCAGTTGGGAACTGGGTTCGGGGTGACCGCATGCGTACGGATCCCTTCCCCGCCCCGGCAAATCTAGTCGGTGGAGGTGTCTGGCTGTGGGGCAGCGTTGTTGCCTGGCTTCGGCGGCAAGGCCACGAGACGGACGACCTCGGGTTTCCTTCGATGAGTGATCACACCCGCATCGACAGTGCGCTCATCGATCTGCCTGCAAGTTTGAGCCTTCCAGGCGTTGCCCCCGCGATCATGGGCTATGTCGAGATGACCGGCGAACGAGCGGAAACGATGTACGCCCCATCTAAGGCCAATGCGCATCATGCCTGGGCGGACGTCAGTTTCCAGGCGGAATACGCCCTCGCCGTATGAGCGACAGCATCTCGCCGACTGGTAGGGCTACAGACGCGAGCGAGCTCCTCGCCCTTGCTGAACTCGTCGACATCGTGTTCTACGAATGCAGCGGTCGACGCAGTCCGGGGGGTGAAGAGTCGCCGCTGTCTATACAGATCGCACTGGGTAGGGAAGAACTCGGCCTGGAGGTTCGATGCAGGGCGACTATCTCTGGCGCTGGGGGCGAATACATCGCTGATGCGTCCGCGGTTTTCGCCTTTCAAGAACCGATCGAAGCCACCGAGGAGGCCATTACTGACTTCGCAGCGAGGGTCGGGGTTATGGCGGTCTACCCCTATCTTCGTGAGTCCATCACCCAGTCGAGCGCGAAGCTCGGCCTGGAGCGACCGGTCTTGCGCTTGCTCAGGCCCGGCGAGACCCGCCTCACCGCCAATAGCCCAGACCAGGGCTGAAAAGAACGGTTTCGGGGTCAAGTCTGATTGCGCTTGGGAAACTGCCCTCTGATCTGCGGAATCGCTCCGACGTGAGAGGTCTTCCGAGAAGGACGACACGGAATCAACACGTTTTGGATTGCGTGTTGCCGCTCTCAGCATCGGCAAGAGCGCCCGTGACGTTCCTGCACTGGTCGACCGCAACCCTGGTGGCCGCATCTTGATCCGGATCGTTGAGCACAGATTCGCGGGCGTCCCGCTTGTTGCTACTCCTGTTCCGGGGACTTTCGCTGCCAGGCCGCAATTCGGGTGGGTCGGACCTCGATTCGGTCGACATGGTCGAACGCTGCCACGATGGCATCCCGGTGTGTCTCAAACACGGCGAGCAGATCGTTGTTGCTGATGTTGCCCACGGCTACGACCAGAAGGCGGCGGGCTGGCCGTGTAGTTGGTGTGAGATCCGGAAGTCGGCGCCCTTGGAGACCACTACACGGTCCTCAGTGTTTGCGACCTTGGCTACCTGTCATCGGCGGTGCGGTTTCCTGCGGGCAACTGCGTTGTGCGGCGCGCGTCGTGCCCAGCGTCGTGCAGGAACCGTGCGAGCCGCGCCGGGAGTTGCGCGTCGACAAGGAACTTCACGCTGCACTACTCGTGACGCTGGCATTTCGAGCTCGCTGGCAACCTCGTCTCGGAGAGTGATGCTGAGGAGATCCCTGGTCCGGCCTGGCCGGTATCCCTGACTGGTGTGCTGACTGTTGTCTCGACTTCTACTTCGTCCCAATCGATTTCGACGGTCACAGTCAGAACGCTACAAAGAGCGAAGCGCTGCTACCTAGCTTTCGGTGTGCCCAGCACGGCACGTGACGCTTGCCCCGAATGCCGTCTGTGATTGGCCGGCGTGGGCTGAACGTGTCTCGACGCCGGCCCCGGACGAGTGGTCGAGGACCTGGGACCGGCGTTGGCGCTACGACCCCGCACCCGATTTGCCCGTGGTCCAGTGTTGATCGTCGAGGTCGGAGAACAGCAGATCCCGCAGTCCACTTGGTTGGCACCTCGGTTGTTGCGCTTCAAACTCTGTCGTGACTAGGCTGGACCCGTTGTCTTGATGAGGGGGCTCGCGTGTCAAGTGATAACGGTACGCCCGGAACAGATTTCGCGATGGTTCCAGGCGAGGTGACTGATGCCGGTGTCTACATCCAGCAAGTCGCGGATTCTCTGATCAACGGACTGAATTCGCTTGACCGCGAGGTATCGAGCGTCCTCGATAATTGGAGTGGCGCGGCGGCAGATGCATTCGGGGACGGCTGGACTGGAACCAAGAAGGGCGCCGCCGACGTGTTGAACGCCCTCAACACCATGGGTGGACTCTTGGGTGTCGCAAGCAAGACCATTGCCAACCAAGACATCTCGAATTCCATCAACCTGAGTTCGCTCGACCTACCGGAACTGAACATGTGATGGTCGACAACTCCCGCGACTTCACGTTCGACATCGATGAGTTGGACCAGCTCGTCACCCGCACCAATGGATTCATCGGGTTCCTCACCGAAAGTCTCGACGGACTCAACCACCGAATCGCGACCATCCAACAAAACTGGCAGGGAGCCGCTGCCACCGCCCAGGAGGAAGCCTACCGCGAATGGGCAACCGGGGCAGCCGCAGTGGTTGAAGGAATCACTGAGATGTACAACGCCGCAGTCACTGCCCGCGACGCCTACAGTGCGGCAGCGGAGATTAATTTGAGAATGAGCGGTGGCTGAACTCAGTGGGCTCAATCTCCCCGCAGTCCTATGAGAGCGCGGCCAAGGAATGCTACGACCTGTCGGAGAAATTCCAAACCGTCTACAACTCACTGCAAACCGTCCTTTTAGAAACCAGCGCGATGGCCGGCGGCTACCAGGCGGTCAAGACGTGGTCGAAAGCCTACGACGACCGCGCCGCCGCAGTGACGCTGGTAGCGACCAACTTCGCGCAGGCCCTGCAACACTTCGGGGACATATTGACTGCGGCTGGCTACAACTGGAAGTGCGGGGAGTACAAAGCCAACCGCGACCCCAACAAGGGTGACCCGCCATCGTTGCCTGGCGGTTTCCCCTCGGAACTACCCTACGGCCCGGGCACAGTTACCGGCGTCGCGTCATCGGGGACTTACAGTCGCGGACTCGAGACGGACTGGACCGAACTGCAAGACAAGGTCACCGCGCTTGTCGCTGGTGGCGAAGTTCCCGACGGGGACACCGACAAGCTCGCGCGCGCCGCGACCGCATGGAGGACCTTCGCCCAGTCAGACCCTGTATACGGCGGCAAGGCACGACTGTTGATGGTCGCCTCCGGACTGGAGCGTGGCTACGGATCCGACGTCCCGGACGACATCCCGAACCTCACAGTCCACCTTCGCACGCTGGCTACCAGCATCGGCGACATCGAAGCCGCTGCCCGCGACATCGCGGCCGCAGTCGACGCCCACAAGGTCGCTTTGACAACGATGCGCTCGGACATGAACACCCAGTTCGCCATGGTGGTGGTCGTCACCGCCATTCAGATCGGGACTTCGATGGTGCGGGTCAAAGAGCCACCAACGAAGCAAAAGACACCGAGCAAGCAACAGACACCCAGCGAACACCAAGACGACATCGACTTCCTGAACCAGGCCGCCGGAGCTTTGGCTGGTCCCGCCAACACATTCCTCACCGCGCTCAGCGGCTTCACCTTTACTACGGCTGTCCTCACTACGGGCGGACTGCCAACGATTATCGGACTCCCGATACTGACCACTGATCCTGAGCAAGGCAGAGTTCCGACTAAGGAAGGCAAGTCGGAGATCCCGCCGAAGGACCGGTACTCCGGCGGTCTGGTGAAGGTCAACAAGCCTGACCCTGACGCCGACAAATTAGCCGAACGTATCGGTGGCGAGTCCCGAGTGAAATATAAGAACGACCCAAGCGGGCGCGAGTTCGATGCGGTGAGTGACGAGTACGTCGCGCAGGCCAAGCCTGCCAACTTTGCCGGTAACAAGAAATTTCGTTCTCAGGCTCGCGCCACCTTCGAAGCCGCCGAGGCCAATGATAAGAAGGTGTACTATCATTTCGATGGCCCGCCTAGTGATGATGTTATCCGAACTCTGAGGCGCTACTCGGATGAGTATGGTGTAGAAGTCGTCATCGACACCGATCCGCTTTAGTCATGAAAGGGAATTGTGTTCGAATATCATGGTTGGGTCAGCATTCAGTCTTCTGCTGGCGACGAGACCGATTCTGAATTGGAAGCTGCGTATCGCGCTGCTCAGGATGCTGTCGCTGAACTACGACGTGGTGCGGGGCTGATCGACACCCGGATGGTGAATGGGGCCGCTCAGCTCAGCCTGTCCGGGCTGTTGAATCATCGGGGAGATGAGGGACAGCAGGTTATCGACTGCTTTGTGCGCGTCGGCCGCGTTGCAGCTGGATCGTATGGGCTTCTTTATATCAGGGATGACGAGGATTCAACGGGGCGTGACAATGAATTTCAAGTAATGGTGATGAAACGCGGAAAGGTTACGACCACACGCGATACAAACCTGTCTCCTTGTATACCGGTGATCGAGGATGATATTTAGCTCAAAAATTTCTTTGATCTAGCGTGCTGGCCCGGCGGGTCCGAGCTTGCCAGTTCACGGCCGTTCCGGCGGTGTAACCGTGTGACGGGATGGCCCGGTCAGCGGGCTCGCTGGCGGGTTCCACGGACCCGCGCGGCCGTCGGCGACATCTTGCTCGAAGCATCGATCACCATACCTAAGGGGTAGAACTCGCCACGTTGGGTCGTCTGCTCTCCTGCCAGGATCAGCGCGGCGTCAAGTAGGTCGTCCATAGCGTCTTGGACCGGTTGGGCTGTGGTGTCCCGCCAGGACATCGGTGATCTCACCTCGGTTGGTCGGTCGCGGCTACCGCTGACTTGACCCACAACACGGAAACAACACGGATTCAACGGGAAACACCAGGACCTATCGGGATCCAGCGGGAACACCTCGAACACCAAATCTGCAGGTCATAGGCTACGTTGAGCAATGTTGAAAACCGTTGGGACACAGAATATCTAGAGCGGCAGGTTTCTGGTTCGAGTCCAGATGGGGGAGCAGTAAAAAGAGGTTCCGACCTGCGGTTATTCACCCAGGTTGGGACCTTATTTTGCGTGGAGCCGAGTACGTTGACAGTCCGACCTGGCCTTCTGAACCCGATCAGTGCACTCAGGGTTTCAGGATCGAGCCCTCTGGTGGCGAATAAAGTGCCCCTGAGCTGGGAGGTTCGCGCCGGGTCTGGACTCATGCGAGAGGCGACACGGAAAGGACACGGTTTCGGCCGCGGACCATCCGTCGTGACGTCCCGCAATGTGCCCTCTCGGATCGGTCATGGCCCGTAGCTGCTTAGCCGGGAATCGGTTGTCCAGTGCGGCGGCGCGCTGCCTGCCTGTGGCTATTCGCTTGCTTCGTTAGGGATGAGCCCCTTGCCAGCAGCAGCACTCGACCCGGCCCACGCATCGCTGCTCACACGCCAGATCGCATGTATGCCAACCGATTCGAGGAACTCAACGTAGGCATCACCGATCGATTCGCTGAACACCGCGACAAGATCGACCGCAGTCCCCCGTTTGTATAAGAAGTGGCGGTACTGGTACAGCTGGCCTAGGACCGCTCGCACCGCCTCCGTCGCGTTGCCGCCGTAGACGATCTTCACCTCCACCAGCCAATGCCGACCACCTCGAGTTAGCGTGAGGTCACGCGGATGAACGTTGGTTGCCGCGATGAAGCCAGATCTCTGAGCGGCCAGACCGTAGTCACGAACCAGGGTCTCGTGGTGGCGATTCTTGACCTGGACTTGCGCCTTGACTGCAGCGACATACGCGTTATCGCTCTTCGGCTTGAACTGAGCTAGGACATCTCCCGAGGAAGCAGCAGAACCGACGTCATCGAGCAACGGCTCATCCGCGGTCGAATCGACGCGTTCGACGTCGCGTCGATGCACCCCCGGTTGTTCACGAATCCCGAGAGCAAGCGCGTTCATCTGCTCCGGCCGTTCGAGGAAGGCAGCGACTACCTCCCTGTCCAGCGCGCTTCCGTTGCTCGTCGTCCGACGTGAGTCAGGATGGCAGTCGGCAAGGTTCGCCATCTTCAAGCGAACCGAGCCTGGGCTACGAAAGTTGTCACCGCGATCAGCCGCTGGGTGGATCGGCAATTGCTGCAGCAGTGTGGACAGCTCGACGACACGTCGATCCTTGTCATCGATCTCGTGCCAGTTGTTGCGAGCAGTGAGATCACACGCGAGCACCAGCTCAGTCCAAGCCCACACCGGAGGTCGCTTCTTCCGCTCCGTCTGCTCGGCGTGCACCCGAACCGGCACCGCATTGGCGGTGAGTGCATCCTCAGCCCGCGATACCTCAAATCCTAGCGACCTCAAATGCTTCGCCACGGTCGCTGCGCCACCGCTGAAGTCCTTCGGTCGCAACGCATCACGATCTGGCAGGAACCCATGAGCCGCGCCGAGGACGGCCTTCGAGTCGTACCGGCGGCCCTCCAAGAGGATGAAGTACGAGCGCGCACGACCGAACCCGTACTTGTCCAGAAACTCAGTCTGGCCCACGTCATCGAACTCGCGGATCGCCGCGATTACTGCTGCTCTTGTTACATTCGTGAGAGCCATAGTCCGGAACATAACGCAAACGACCGACACTTTTGCTGGACGACCGCTCGAATTGGCTTGACCCCGTGGATAAGACCACCTGTTGACCACTTCAGCGACGATGCTCTTGCCGTCACGCACGAAGGACGACCCATAGGCGCCCGGCCGAACGCCACCGTGGCGACAACCATCAGCCCAGTCAGCGCGAGATGGTGCAAGGCTCATCCACCCGCCGTCTCGATCGGTGAACACCGGACTGTCAGGACGAGTACTCGCATGACGTCGAGCCGACAGTTGGTCAGCGCATTCGAGCTCAGGCCAGCTGACAGAATCTACTGGCCGAGCCGCCATGGGAACGAACGGGGCCGGAACGTGCCGCAGCCGGCAGACTGTCTCAACTTGGAGCGCGAATCCCATGGTGTCATTCACTGCGGCAGTAGGCGTCGTCCGGTGATTGTGAGCAGAATGTCCTTGGCGGGCAAGGTAATCGGGGCTCCCTCGCCGATGGTGTAATCGGCGTCGGTGGCCTGCAGTCGGATTCCGGTGAGGTCGACGCCGAAGAAGGACAAGCCCTTGGGCTCGACGTGGGCCAACACCGTGGCGATTCGGTCGGTCGGGGCGGCGGGCAGACCGAGAGGTTCGGTGATGTCGAGGCCGTGGATGACGTAGTGGGACAGGGCGCCCGCGGTGCCGCCGCCCGGGGGTCGCCAGGGGTGGGTGATGTTGTCGCGCAGGCTGTTGAGTAGTTCGGCGTCGCTGAGGCGGGCGGTGTCGGCGCGGGCGGCGATGTCGCAATAGCGGTTGATGTTGAAGCGGGCGCGGGCTAAACCGAGCATCATCCGGGGCCCGCTGGTGCGGTACGGGACGGTGATGTGGGCGACGACTTCACGGATCGCCCATCCCTCGCACAGAGATGGTGTCCCCCACTGGTCGGCGGACAGGTCGGCGAGCAGGTCGGCGAGGCGGGCACGTTCGGCGACGGAGTGGTCGAGGATACTGGTGTCGGGCATGAGTTGTCCTTGATCGATCGGCAGTGTCACCAGTGGTACGTGCGCGGCCGCCGGAATTCATCGGTCAGGTCAGAACGGTCGGCAGCCCGAATTCGGGGAATCTCGGGCCACTGCCGAAGAAGGTGATCAGCCGGGCGATCCGACCGTCGAATGTTTCGAATGCGACCAGCGCGAAGGGGCGCGCCACGCCGTCCTCGTCGAGCCGGTACTGCGCCGCGCCCGCTGCCCCGTTGAAGGTGACCGGCAGGAGGCGGTCGCCGCGACAGTCGTCGGAGGTGGACATGACGGCCGCGATGGACGCGCCGCCGTCCAGACGCCAACCGAAAGGCGGCATCGACACTCGCGCGTCCTCGTGTAGGACGGCGGTGAGTGCGGTGATGTCGTGGGCTTCGAACGCGGCGATGTAGCGCTGGAGCAGGTCACGGTCGTGGGGTGCGTCGGGGTCCAGCGCGGTCGGAGTGTCGCGGGTGGTTCGCAGGGTGGCACGGGCGCGTTGCAGGGCACTGTTGATCGCAGCGGGGGTGGTGTCGAGGATGTCTGCGGTCTCGGCGGCAGTGAAGGCGAGTACCTCGCGCAGGACCAGGGCCGCGCGCTGTGTGGGTGGCAGGTGTTGCAGGGCCGCGAGGAAGGCCAGGCGGACGGTGTCGCGGCGGGTGACGATGTCGGCCGGGTCTGCGCCGAGGGTGTGGCTGTCCGGGGCGGGGCTGATCCAGTGCTGGTCGGGGAGGACGGCGTCCGGGTCGAACGCGGCGGCGGGGCCCTCCCAGTGCAGCATGCGACGTTGGGCGGCTCGCAGCATGTCCAGGCAGATGTTGGTGGCGATTGCGTGCACCCAGGTGGACAACCGGGCGCGGGTGGGGTCGAAGGTGTCTAGACGGGTGTAGGCGCGCAGCAGCGTTTCCTGGGTAGCGTCCTCGGCGTCGGCGGAGCTGCCGAGCATGCGGTAGCAGTAGCCGGTGAGCGGGACGCGCAGGGCCGCGAGGTCGGTGGTGCCGGCGCCGGAGGTCACTCCCTGATCGTGGCACGGCGGCAACCGCACTCCAGCATTGACGTGGGTCTTACCTGTGATCGCGGTGGTCATTACTCGCGTTTGCGGAAAAGAGCAGTTCTACAAAACCGGACAGGTACGGATAGCGTCGGGAGCCGTGTCACCGGAAAAAGTAGCGCAGTCCAACCATCTCACCGCTTCCATACGGGTGATGGCAGGTCTGCTCGTACTCGCGTCGATCGTCGAGGTGGTGCGGCGCTTATCGAACCCCTACCCGCTGGTGGCGCCGCTGTTATCCAGTGATGTCTACGAGGTGCACGTCGACTTCGACACCTTCTGGAACTCGGCCGTTGCCCTCACGCACGGCACCGATATCTACGAGACCCCGGCGAAGCTGAGCAATCTCAACCCACCGCTGGTCTCGATGCTGCTCACACCGTTCGCCGCGCTGGATGTGGTCATGGCCTATCGCGTCTTCGCGGTGCTGACACTGCTCATGATGGTGGGCTCGGTGTTGGCGGTGTGCTCGGAACTGCGGCTGCGCCCGGCTGTCACTGCGCTGGCCACGCTGGCTGTGCTCGCGTCGTCGCCGCTGTACGGAACGCTGATGCTCGGCCAGATCTACCCGCTGCTGTTGGTCGGGCTCGTTGCCGGATGGATCGCGCAGCGGCGGGGGCGGGCGGTGCTCGCGTCCGTTCTGTTCGGCATCGTGGTGGCGCTCAAGCCGTCGCTGGCACCGATATTGCTGCTCGCGGCCGTGCAGCGGCAGTGGTTGCCGTTCAAGGCCGGAATCGCCGGCGCGGGTGTCGCCTCGCTGATCGGGGTGCTCGTCGCCGGACCGTCGAGCGCGGAGGGCTGGCTGCGCATCGCCTTCTCCGCGCCGGTGCCGGGCTGGGTGGACAACGCATCGCTGCCGGGGCTCGCGGTGCGCTTCGGATTGCCCTCCGAGATCGGGACGGCACTCGGGCTGGCGGTGCTGGCAGGCACGCTGTGGTGGTGTGGGCGTCACCGCGACCGCATCGACCCGGGCGGCACCGCTCTGTGGGCGGTACTCGCCGCAGCCCTGCTGTTCTCGCCCATCGCGTGGCACAACTACCTGATGCTGCTGTGGCCGGGCGTGCTTGTGCTGATCACGCTCGGCCGCGGCGAGATCACCGCCATGGCGCTCGCGGTGCCGGTCTTCCCCGTGTCCTTCACCGTGGAGTTGCCGCCCCACAGCAGCGTCACCGCCGCCGTGGCACGGTCGTTCTACTGCGCTGTCCTTGTGGGCTATTGGGTGTTTCTGGTGCGCGGAGCGACATTGTCCGCGCCGGGCTCCTCGGGGTCGTCCGGCACGGCCACGAGCAAGCCACCGGCGGCCGCGACGTGCCCCACGCACGTTGCCGCCTCCGAGCCCTGACCGTTCACACCGCCGCCAGTCCTCCGTCTGCCACTCCAAACCAGAACAGAACCTTCCTCGGCTGGCGCGCGACCTGCGATTTCGTGCTGAAAGTTGGGATCGGTAGGGGGCGAGTGCGGCATCTACTTACCCCATGACATCTTCTCCCTCGAACCACACACAGCCCTCTGGCTTGGACAAGAAGACCAGCGCGATCCTGTCGTACGCGCTGGGCTGGCTCACCGGAATCATCTTCCTCTTCGTGGGAAAGACTGATCCCGATGTGAAATTCCATGCCGCACAATCGATCATCTTCTTCGGCGCGGTCTCGGTGCTCAATATTGTTCTGAGCATCGTCGGCTCGCTACTCGGAGTCCTGGGGATCATCTTCAGCCTCGCCGGACTAGCGCTCGCGGTCTTCGCGGTCGTGGTCTGGATCATGGCGATGGTCGGGGCAAACAACAGCGGCGGTGCCCGCGTAGAGCTTCCCATCGTCGGGAAATTCATTGCCCCGTATGCCGATCAGTTGGCCAGTTCGGTCAAGTAGCTACGTACTCGAAGTCCCCGCACGGCGGCCGCTCCCAACACTCCGAAGATCAATGGCCCGAGGCTATCTCGGGCCATTGACGTCTATGCGTCTACCAGGGCAAACGTCCTAATTCGACCCGCGGTTTATGCATTCGTGGTCTGGGGTCGTCGCTGGCATAGTGATTCCACATGGGACGGACTTTCGAGGATCTGGTCGATGAAGCAGCGTCGGCGCCGGTGGAGGGGTGGGACTTCTCCTGGCTCGATGGGCGGGCCAGCGAAGCGCGGCCTTCGTGGGGTTATCAGCGGCTGATGAGTGGTCGGCTGAAGACCGCCTCCGCTGCTCTGGACATTCAGACCGGTGGTGGCGAGGTTCTGGGTGAGGCGGAGTTGTTTCCGCGGACCATGGTTGCCACCGAGTCGTGGCCGCCGAATATCGCCAAGGCGACGGCGTTGCTGCACCCGCGCGGTGTGGTTGTCGTGGCCGCACCCGACGAGCCACCGTTGCCGTTTGCCGACAACGCGTTCGACCTGGTCACCAGTCGGCATCCGGCCACCGTCTGGTGGACCGAGATCGCCCGCGTACTGCAAACGGGCGGAACGTATTTCGCGCAGCACGTCGGGCCTGCCAGTGTGTTCGAACTGGTCGAGTATTTTCTCGGTCCGCAACCGGAAGCCCGGCGAGGGCGCCACCCCGACGACGAAGCCGCTGCCGCGCGCGCCGCCGGCCTGGAGATCATCAGCCAGCGGACCGAGCGCCTGCGCACAGAGTTCGATGACATCGGTGCCGTCGTGTACTTCCTGCGCAAGGTGATCTGGATGGTCCCTGGGTTCACCGTGGAGGGCTACCGCGATCAGTTGCGTCGGCTCCATGATCGAATCCAGCAGGAGGGGCCGTTCGTCGCGTATTCCAGCCGCACACTCACCGAGGCCACCAAACCATGACCCACCGAGCTGTCAGGCTCCGGCCGCGTAGCCCTCGTTGCCCATCGCCTGGGCCGCGAGGCTCTTGCGGTACTGCTCCAGCGCCACCAGGTCACCGAACAACGCCATGTAGGTGTCGGGCTCCTCGCTGGCGGACAACCGCTGCAGCTTCGATTTGAGCTCGGCGATCTGGCGGCCCACCCAGGCTTCCTGGGTGCGGGCGAGGATGCCGGTGATGAAGCGCGGGGTGTCGTTCTGGGTGCGCACCGGGAGCTGCTCGTTGGCCAGTTCGGAGACCAGGGCGCGGATCATCAGGTCGTCGGTGTGGTCGGCGACGGCGGCGACCCATTCCGCGCCGCTGAGCCCGGCCGCCGTGCCGCCCGCTCGGTCGATCATGATGCGCACCGCCACGTAGGCGGGGTGGGTGAAGGCGGCGGCGTCGATGGCGTCGAAGGCGACGCCCGCGATGCCTGGGTATTGCAGTGCGGCGCTGAGGGATTGGCGCTGCGCGAACAGCACCGGATCGTTGGGGGCAGGCCGCACCGAGGAACTCTCCTCGACGCGGGGCGCGGGAAGCGCCGCGGCGCCCGACTTCAGGGCAGGCGTGGCATTGCCGCCCGCCCGGTTCTTCTTCGCCTCTTCACCGACCCGGCGCACGACCAGCTGGATGTCGTCCCAGCCGACCCAGCCGGCCAGCTTGGTGGCATACCCCTTGCGGGTGGCGTTGTCCTTGATCTGGGCCACCACGGGCACCGTACGGCGCAACGCTTCGACGCGACCCTCGACATCGTCGAGATTGTGTTCGGCGAGCAGACCACGAATCACGAACTCGTACAGCGGGGTTCGCCGTGCCACCAGATCACGCACAGCACTGTCACCGGAGTGCTGACGCAACTCGCACGGATCCTGCCCGTCGGGCGCGACCGCGATGTAGGTCTGTCCGGCCAGCCGCTGATCACCGCTGAACGCCTTCAACGCCGCAGCCTGGCCCGCCGCGTCACCGTCGAAGGTGTAGATGATCTCGCCGCGCCAGAAGTTGTCGTCCATCAGCAGCCTGCGCAGCACCTGCAGATGCTCTTCGCCGAAAGCGGTGCCGCAGGACGCGACCGCGGTCTTCACCCCGGCCAGGTGCATGGCCATCACGTCGGTGTAGCCCTCGACGACCACAGCCTGATGGCCCTTGGAGATGTCGCGTTTGGCGTGGTCGAGTCCGAACAGTACCTGAGACTTCTTGTACAGCAACGTTTCCGGCGTGTTCACGTACTTGCCGGGCATGGTGTCGTCGTCGAACAGCTTGCGCGCGCCGAACCCGATCACCTCACCGCCCAGATTGCGGATCGGCCACAGCAGGCGCCGATGGAACCGGTCGATCGGACCGCGCTTGCCCTGCTTGGACAACCCCGCCGCTTCCAACTCCTTGAACTCGAAACCGAGGCGCTGCAGATGCTTGGTCAGGCCGTCCCAGCCCGCGGGCGCGTAACCGCAACCGAACTGCTGCCAGGACGCCTTGTCGAAGTTGCGGTCGGTCAGATATGTGCGGGCGGCCTCGGCCTCGGGTTCGTGCAGCAAGGCCATGTAGTACTCGTGCGCGGCGGCATTGGCGGCGACCAACCGCGAGCGGGTACCGCGGTCGCGCTGCACCGAAGTGCCGCCACCCTCGTAGTTGATCTGGTAGCCGATGCGATCAGCCATCTGCTCGACGGCCTCGACGAAACCGATGTGTTCCATCTGCTGCAGGAACTTGTAGACGTCCCCGCCCTCACCACAGCCGAAGCAGTGGAACAGCCCGTGGTTGGGACGCACATGGAACGACGGCGACTTCTCGTCGTGGAACGGGCACAGACCTTTGATCGAGTCGGCGCCCGCGCGCTTGAGCGCCACGTACTCACCGACTACATCTTCGATCCGGACACGTTCACGGATCGCCGCGATATCGCGATCTGGGATTCGTCCGGCCACGATGAGCGAGTCTAGTCGGGTCTGCTCAGCGGCAGTCCAGCGAGGCGGCGACGCGTTCGAACCGGCTCTCGGTGTAGGAGGCGATCTGGTCGATCACCACGCGCACGCGCGCGGCCTCGGTGGCGGCGGCGTTGAACCAGGGCAGCATCTGATCGTCGAGGTGGGCGGGCGCGGTGGTGAGCAGGCGGTCGGCGACGGCCTGTACGCGGTCGCGCTGGGTCTGCTGGCGGGCGAGGTGGCCGGGGTCGGAGCGCACGTAGCGCAACGCCACGGTCTTGAGGACGGCGACCTCGGCGGCCACGATCGGCGGCACGATCAGATCGGCCTCGTAGCGGATGAGCGGGCCCTGGCCGTAGCGCTCGTGGGTGGCCGAGATCGCGGCGGTGGCGAAGCGGCCGACCAGTTCGCTGGTGAGCCGCTTCAACGCCACCGAGGCGGCGAAGCTGCCGTCGTAGGTCGCGGCGTCGGCCACGATGTCGAGTTCGGAGAGCCGTTGGGCGGCGGCGGCGAGCGCTTCGATCGACTGGTCGGGGTGCTGGCCGTGGCCCTGTTCGGCGAGCGCGGCCTGCTCGGCCGGGTCGGCGAGGGCGCGCAGGTCGATGCGGCCGACGATCACGCCGTCCTCCACGTCGTGCACCGAGTAGGCGACGTCGTCGGACCAGTCCATGATCTGGCATTCCAGGCTCTGCTTGCGGTCGGGCGCGTCTTTGCGGACCCAGGCCAGGCGCTCGAGGTCGTCGTCGTAGGCGCCGAACTTGGTGCCGGAACCGCTTCTGCCCCAGGGGTATTTGAGGGTCGCGTCCAGGGCTGCCCGGGTCAGGTTGAGCCCGAAGCTTTCGCCGTCGGCGTCGAGGATCTTGGGTTCGAGGCGGGTCAGGATGCGCAGGTTCTGCGCGTTGCCTTCGAAACCGCCGTATTCGTCGGCGAATTCGTCGAGCGCACGTTCACCGTTGTGACCGTAGGGCGGGTGGCCGATGTCGTGGGCAAGGCCCGCCAGGTCGACGAGGTCGGGGTCGGCGCCGACACCGTCGGCGATACTGCGCCCGATCTGGGCCACTTCGAGGGAGTGGGTCAGGCGGGTGCGCGGGGTATCACCCTCGCGCGGGCCCATGACCTGGGTCTTATCGGCGAGACGACGCAGCGCGGCGGAATGCAGCACACGGGCACGATCACGGGAGAACTCACTGCGATGGCCCTTGTCCGCGGCACCTGGCCACGCGGTCTTGCCCGGCTCGTGGACCATGCGTTCCTGGTCGTGCGGGGTATAGGTCCGTGTCATCTCACTGTCCCGCCTCATAAGAGAAATCTGCCGAGAAATGAGTGAGCTGGTACCAGAGCAGCGCGCCGGTTTCGCGGGCGATGCCGTGGAATTGCGACTCCCTCGTGTAGACGGCCGGTCCGGTGCGGGTAGGTGCGGTCCACGCCTCCAAGCCTGCGTCGCGAGCCATCGTCCTGGTTCGCAGTGAATGCCATGGATCGCTCACGAGTACGGCTGATGACATGTCGCGCTCCCCCATCGCTGTCGCGACGGCTTCGATGCTGCGCAGGGTGTCGGACCCGGTCTCCACTGCGAGGATGTTCTCGCTCGGAACGCCTTTGTCCTCCAAATACTGTTTGCCCGAGGCGGCTTCGGTGTAGAGGTCGCCCTCTTGCTTGCCGCCCACGGTGATCACCGTGGGCGCCACACCGGCTTCGTAGAGTCGCCACGCCTGATACAACCGCGCTTCGAACACCGACGACGGCGTCCCCGAATACTGCGCCGCGCCGAGCACCACGATCGCGTTCGCGGGGGTGTAGTCGTCGATCCGCGCGACCTGCCAGACCCGGACCGCCGTCCCGGCCACCAACGCCAACCCCATCAGCACCGCCCCGGCGATCAACCGGACGAACCACACCGAGACCGTCGACACCAGCCCGCGCGGATGCCTGACATCCGGGGCGGGCGCTGACGTTCGCGAGAAACCCGATTTCACCCTCGTCAGTCTGCCAGGTCGGTCCGACGCGCCGTGTGGTCAGCGGTCACCAGCGGATTCCGTTCCGGTGAACTACCGATCGGTGTCCACGCGATCGTCGCTGCGACGTCGACGAACGAGCGGATCAGCGGGGTGTGTGCGGCGCTGTTCCAGGCCAGCACGAGGCTGCTGGGCGGCTTGTCGACGAGCGGGACCACCACCAGGCCGTCCGGAACCGGATGACCGAGCGGCGTGAGTCCCACGGTGCCGTTCCACAGGACGGTTTGCTGACATTCGTGGACGGTCCGCACCACCGGCCCGGTGTCGGGATCGGTCGGGTGCGACCAGTAGCCGCGCCAGATCGGGTCGGTGTCGGGGGGCAGCTGGAACCAGTGTCGATCTGCCAGCTCTCGCAGGTGCAGGTTCGGGCGGTCGGCGAACGGATCATCGACGCGCAGTACGACGCCGACGGGGTCGGTGCGCAGAACCTGTGTGGTGATGCCTGTTTCGTCGAAGGGCGTGCGGGTGAGAGCTACGTCGACGCGTCCGGCGCGCAGTCCCGCTGTCGGGTCGGCGAAGTCACCTTCTCTGATGTGCACCTGCACGTCCGGGTGCGCGGCTCGGTAAGCGGCCGCCAGTCGGGCGCCTGCCTGTTCGGCCAAGGTGCCGATGGTGATGGTGGTGTCCGCCCCTGCGGCGACTGCGACCTTGGCGCGCACTCGATCGGCCTGGACCAGCAGGTCGCGGGCCTCGTCGTAGAGCGCGGCGCCGGCGGGCGTGAGGGCCACGCCGGTCGATGAGCGGCGCAGCAGTTCGTAGCCGAGGTCGGCCTCGAGCTGCTTGATCGCCCTGCTCAGCGGCGGCTGGGTCATATACAGCCGAGCGGCGGCGCGACCGAAGTGGAGTTCCTCGGCCACCGTCGTGAAGTATCGCAGGAGACGGAGGTCCATGAGCTGCGACGATACCCGCTCGGTATCGGCCACGTCGGATCGGACTTGGACGTGGTCCGTCTCCCGATGGTCAGGTGGAAGCCATGAGCGTCATAGTCCTGATCGGGCGAATCCTGTTCTCCGCATTGTTCATCGGCGCGGCTGTCGGCCATCTGAGTGCGGCGAAGGACACCGCGCAGTATGCCGCGAGCCGTGGAGTGCCGTCGCCCGCCCTGGCGGTGTACGCCTCGGGTGCGGCCATGCTGGTCGCGGGAACGAGCGTGCTACTCGGGGCGTGGGGCGATCTCGGATCGCTTGTCCTGGTGGTGTTCCTGGTGCCGACGGCCTTCCTGATGCACGCCTTCTGGAAGGAGACCGATGCCGAGGCCAAGCAACACGAGATGGTCCATTTCAACAAGGACCTCGCCCTAGCCGGTGCCGCGCTGACCTTCTTCGCGGTCTTCGCCTACACCGCCGACCTGGGCCTGACTCTCACCGGACCGGCTCTCACGCTGCGCTGACTCCCGAAGAGCCTCACCAACCCCGCGCACGCCATTCGGGCAGATTCGCGCGATCGGCGCCGAGAGTGGTGTCGTCGCCGTGGCCCGGGTAGACGACGGTCTCGTCGGGGTAGCGGTCGAAGAGTTTGATGGTGACGTCGGTGAGGAGGGTGTCGAAGTCGGCGGGACTGTGAGTTTTCCCGACTCCACCTGGGAAAAGTGAGTCGCCGGTGAAGAGGTGGGTGTGGCCTGCGTTGTCGGTGAGGGCGAGGGCGATCGAGCCCGGGGTGTGGCCGCGCAGGTGGATGACGTGGAGGACGAGGTCGCCGATTTCGAGGGTGTCGCCGTCCTCGAGCAGGCGGTCGGGGCGGACCGGGATGTGGTCGGCGTCGAGGGTGTGGGCGGCGGTGGGGACGTCGAGGGACTTGGTGACCTCGGTCAGTGCCTGCCAGTGATCGGGGTGGCGGTGGGTGGTGACGAGCTGTTCGATCTGGCCGGGGGTCTCGAGCGTGGTGAGTTCGATGATGCGCTCGGCGTCGTTGGCGGCGTCGATCAGCACGGCAGCGCCGGTGGCGGTGCTCTGGATCAGATAGGTGTTGTTGTCCATCGGACCGACGGACATCTTCACGATGCGGGCGCCGGGGACGTCGCGCTGCTGGGCGTCCTCGCCCGCGGTGACGTGACCTGTGTACTGGCGAGCGACTGTGACCATGCGTCCGATCGTAGAAGCCACGCGCTGCGATGTCGCGCTCGTGTCGGTCGCGACGGTTAGATTCGACACATGCCGCTGTCGAGTTCGGCCCCACGTTCGGTTTCCGTGCTCTGCGCGGTGTTCGCCGTGTTGAGTCTGCTGTGCGCGCCGAGTGCCGTCGCCGAACCGCCCGCGCGGATGGGTCCGCAGGTGGTCGACACCGCGAACGTGCTCGGCGCGGGCGACGAGGAGCGCGTGCTCGACGCGGTCGACACCCTCTACCGTGATCACCAGGTCAAGCTGTGGGTGAACTATGTGCGTACCTTCGGGTCGATGGCGCCACGCGACTGGGCTGCCCGCACTTCCGACCTCTCCGGCTTCAGCGATCACGATCTGCTGCTGGCAGTGGCCGTCGACGACCGCGGCTACTGGCTCGACGGCACCCTCCCCGAAGGGGTGAGCGATTCCGAACTGGACTCGCTGCTCGCGGGTTCGGTGGAACCCGATCTGCGCGAACAGAAGTGGGCACAGGCCGCGGTCGACACCGCCGAGGGAATCGGTTCGGCGATACGGGGCGGTGGGGTCCCGTGGGGTGTGCTGATCCTCATCGGACTGGCTGTGATCGTGGTGGCCGGTGGCCTGATGTTGTTCTCGCGCAAGCGCCGTGGCGACAGGGCTCGCGCTGAGCTGACCACCGCGCGCGAGGTGGACCCGACCGACTCCGCAGCACTGGCGAGATTGTCGCTGCCGACCCTGCACGCGCTCTCCCGCGAGCGACTGGTCGAGATCGACGATGCCGTACGGACCAGCGCCGAGGAATTGACCTTGGCCACCAGCGAATTCGGCGACACCGCGGTGACGCCGTTCCGCTCCGCGCTCGATGCCGCCCGCGCCGCCACCGCGAAGGCGTTCACGATTCGTCAGCAACTCGACGACGCGATTCCGGAGACGCCGGACCAGCAGCGCGCCATGCTCATCGAGCTGATCGCCACGGCGGGCAAGGCCGATCGCGAACTCGACTCGCAAGTCGCCGATTTCGACGCCATGCGCGATCTGCTCATCGACGCGCCCGCTCGGCTGGACACGCTCACCCGCGACATCGTCGAGCTGACCGCGCGCATGCCGGACTCCGAAGCCGAACTCGCCCGCCTGGGTTCGACCTATCCGCCCTCGGTGATCGCGCCGATTCACGACAACGTGCGGATGGCGCAGGAGCGGATCACTTTCGCCGAGAACAACATCGATTCCGCTCGCACAGCGCTCACCCAGCCTGTCGGGCAGCAGGGTGGTGCGGTCGCGGCGATCCGTGCGGCGGAGGGTGCGATCGGGCAGGCCAGGGCTCTGCTCGATGCGGTCGACCAGGCCGCGACGAATATCCAGCAAGCGCGCGATGGTCTCCCAGCCGCCCTCGAGGAACTGCGCACCGACTTGGGCACGGCCAAGAGCCTCACCGAATTCGGCGCCCCCGACCTCGCCGCTGCGGTCTCGTCCGCCACCGCAGCCCTCGATGCCCCGAACGCTGACAGCGATCCCCTCGGCACCTTCCACACTGCGGTCACCGCTGATGCCGAACTGGACCATGCGATCGCGGCGGCCTCGGATCGCAAACTGGCAGTGGAGGATCTGCGACGCCGACTCGATCGCACCCTCACCGACGCGTCCGCACGCATCGATGCGGCGTCGTCGTTCATCACCACTCGGCGCGGCGGCGTCGACGCGGAGGCGCGCACCCGGCTCTCCGAGGCGCAACGCCACCTCGCCGAGGCACGCGGACTCGCAGGCAGTGACCCCGAACGGGCACTCGTCAGCGCACAGACCGCCGCCGAGCTCGGCGGTCGGGCCATGCAGCAGGCGCAGGCCAGTGTGCAGGCATGGGAGACGCGCCAGCCGATGTCGGGCGGCGGCTCCCAGACCGGTGCGGTGCTGGGCGGAATCCTCCTGAACGAACTACTCCGCGGCGCGATGAGCGGCGGTTCGCACCGTGGTGGCTATGGCGGAGGCGGCGGTGGCTACCGCCCGGGCTCTTACGGCGGCTCGTCGGGATCACGACGGGTCAGCCGGGGCGGCAGATTCTGAGCGCTTGACTCTCTCACTGTGTGAGGCCGTACACCGGAAGGCGTCATGTTCAGTATCGGAGATTTCGCCAGGCACGGTCAGGTGTCGGTGCGCATGCTGCGCCACTACGACGCGGTGGGTTTGTTGCCGCCTGCCAGGGTCGACGCGGCCACCGGGTACCGGTTCTACGCGGCGGCGCAACTGGCTCGCCTCAACCGGCTCATCGCGCTCAAAGAGCTCGGGTTCACCCTGGAGCAGGTGGGCAGAATGCTCGAGCCGGGGCCCGACGCGGCAGAACTACGCGGCATGCTCACCTTGCGCCGAGCCGAGTTGGAACAGCGGATCGCGGCCGACCGTTCGCGGCTGACCGAGGTCGAAGCGAGACTCCGAATCATCGAAAAGGAGGGCGTCATGCCCGATCAGGATGTGGTGATCAAGTCGGTGCCCACGGTCAGGGTGGCCGAATCGTCCAGCTGGGCTTCGGGATTCGAACCCCAGGCGATCAGCCCGGTGATCGGTCCGCTGTTCAGCGAACTGTCCGACCGGCTGGCGAAGGCCGGGATCACGATCGCGGGTCCCGCGATCGCCTACTACGACGCGCGGGACGACGGAACGGTGGAGGTGCACGCCTGTGTGCCGGTGAACGTGGAACCCGCTGCGGCCCCGGACTTCTCGATCGTCGATCTGCCCGCGCTCGAACACGTGGCGACCACCGTCCATCACGGGAATGTGAGCGGAATCGGCTCGGCGTGGCAGGCGCTCGGCCGCTGGGTGGAGGACAACGGGTATCGCACCGGCGCACCGGTCCGCGAGGTCACCCTGCAATGGACGCCCGATCCCGATGGCTGGGTCACCGAACTGCAGGAGCCTCTCGCTCCGCGGTGACGCGGGCGAGCGACCGCTGAACTCAAGCAGTCGCGGCTTCCTGACCGGCAGACGACCAGGACAGCTCTGACGCCACGGCATCCAGCAATTCGGAGGCGAGCGCGCCGCCGCCCAAACGGCCGATGGTCAGCCTGCCGAGATAGGTGTAAACGAGGAAGGTGACGGCCGCGGACGCCCCCGTCGACGGGCGGGGGTGTGCGGAGAGGTAGACGATCTCGTAGTCGTCGAGGATCACTCCGGCGGGGGCGCGGAACGTCGGCACCGTTCCGGTGTTGGTGAGGGCGATGTGGCCTGCGGTGGAGTGGATCCGGTGGGGTCCGAAGAAATCGGGGAAGTGCAGGACGGATTGTTCGATCACGCCCTCGGCCAGGTCGTCGTGCAGGCTCGTGCCGATCCGGCGAGCGAGGACGACGAGGTTCTCGGTGTCGGCGGCGTCAGCGCGGAACGCGGCAAGGCCGGACAGGTTGGTGCCCGCTACCGCCTCGACCGGCGGGTCGAGTCGCCTGCGCAGATCGACCGGATACACGCACGAGACGCTGTCCGCACCGGAGAGATCGGCATAGGCTCGCAACACCGCCGCGGTGACCAATCCGTTGACGCTCACCGCGTGCGCACGAGCCAGGTCGAGCACCCGCGCGGTCGCGACGGTGTCCAGCTGAATCCGCTCCGGCCGCGCCAGCGAGGCCGGAGCCGCTTCCGACCGCTCGGCCCCGCTCACCGAGTCGGCGGCTACGAGCGGACGCGTCACCGGCTCGAGCCCCGACCGCCGCGCACGCCGGATATCGCGCTGTGCCAGCAACGCCTCGAGCGACACCGGATACTCCCCTGTCACGCCGCCGGTCGCCGAGTCCGCTTGAACCGCGATCTTCCCGGTCTCCACGTAGTCGGTGTAATAGCCCCACAACCGCGCGAACAGTTCCACACAGTGCCCCGCGTCGGCCACGCTGTGGTGCACGAACAACGTGACCCGTGCCCGATCCTCTTCGGCGAGAACAACATCCAGATAGGCCAGCTGATCTCCGGGGTCCATGGACTCGGCCGGAACCCGAACCTCGTCGGGATCACCGAAACTCACCCACGCCCCGACGGCCTCGATGTCCCCGGGACGCAACAGGATTCCGTTCCCGTCGGCATCCTCGACGATCCGGCACACCAGAATCGGGAACCTCCGCTGCAGGGCCGCGAAGGCCGCGCCGAGCCCGGCCGCGTCCAGTTCCCCGAGCACCGTGACCGACCGTCCGGTGAAGGTGGCGTGCCGCACGAATCGTTGTTCCGACGGGTCGAGCACCCGCACCACATCTTCCGGTTCCCACAGCACAACGAAGATCGTGAGGCAAGCGCGCAGCCAACGCAAACCGTCAGCGACGCGGTGTGATCAACCGCCCACACCGCGGACGCGAACGAGCCCGCACCGAGTTGCCGGTGCGGGCTCGTTCGACCTGAAGAATCAGGCGCCGATCAGACGGGCTGCCAGGTAGGACTCGACCTTGTCCAGGGCGATGCGCTCCTGGGCCATCGAGTCGCGCTCGCGGATCGTCACCGCCTGGTCGTCGATGGTGTCGAAGTCGACGGTGATGCAGAACGGCGTACCGATCTCGTCCTGACGACGGTAGCGGCGACCGATGGCGCCCGCGTCGTCGAAGTCGACGTTCCAGTTGCGACGCAGCTGGGCGGCGAGATCCTTGGCCTTCGGAGTCAGGTCGGCGTTGCGCGAGAGCGGCAGCACCGCGGCCTTGACCGGCGCGAGGCGCGGATCCAGACGCAGGCTGATCCGCTCTTCGGTGGTGCCCTTCGCGGTCGGCACCTGATCGACGGTGTAGGCGTCGACCAGGAAGGCCATCAGCGAACGGGTCAAACCGGCCGCGGGCTCGATGACGTAGGGCGTGTAGCGGTCACCGCTGGCCTGGTCGCGGTAGCTCAGGTCGACGTTGGAGTGCTCCGAGTGCGTCTTGAGGTCGTAGTCGGTGCGGTTGGCGATGCCCTCGAGCTCGCCCCATTCGCTGCCCTGGAAGCGGAAGCGGTACTCGATGTCGGTGGTGCCCGCCGAGTAATGCGACAGCTTTTCCTTCGGGTGCTCGAACAGGCGCAGGTTCTCCGGATCGATGCCGAGGTCGGTGTACCAGGACAGACGGGTGTCGATCCAGTACTTGTGCCACTCCACGTCCTCGCCCGGCTTGACGAAGAATTCCATCTCCATCTGCTCGAACTCACGCGTGCGGAAGATGAAGTTGCCCGGCGTGATCTCGTTGCGGAAGCTCTTGCCGATCTGGGCGATGCCGAACGGCGGCTTCTTGCGCGCGGTCTCCTGGACGTTCTTGAAGTTGACGAAGATGCCCTGTGCCGTCTCCGGACGCAGGTAGTGCATGCCCTCTTCGTCGTCGACCGGGCCGAGGAAGGTCTTGAGCAAGCCGGAGAAGTTACGCGGCTCGGTCCACTTGCCGGGCTGACCGGTGTCGGGATCGTTGATGTCGGCCAGGCCGTTGGCGGGCGGGTGGCCGTGCTTGGCCTCGTAGGCCTCGATGAGATGGTCGGCGCGGTAACGCTTGTGCGTGTGCAGCGACTCGACCAGCGGATCGGAGAAGGTGGCCACGTGGCCCGAGGCCTCCCAGACCTGGCGCGGCAGGATCACCGAGGAGTCGAGGCCGACGACATCGTCGCGGCTGGTGACCATGGTCCGCCACCACTGCCGCTTGATGTTGTCCTTCAGTTCGACGCCGAGCGGACCGTAGTCCCACGCCGACTTGGTGCCTCCGTAGATCTCACCGCACGGGTAGACCAGACCCCGGCGCTTGGCGAGGTTGGCAACGGTGTCCACCTTCGACTTGGGTGCCACGCGAGATTTCTCCATCCACTGCGAGTCGGAATTGTTCGGCATGCCGTACCGGTGTTCGATGCGGCCTACCGTACGTAAGTGGGTCCAGCGTATCGGGACCCGTCCAGTGGGTTTGCAGCAGCCGAGGTGTCCGCGCGGCGCGTCATTTGACATGCGCAATTATGCATATCAAAATGGAATCTGTTTCCAATAAGGAGTTGGTTCATGACCACCGAGGCCGCGCCCGCGCATCCGCACAACCCGTACCACTCCCCCGCGCCCGCCGCCGTACCGTCGCGCACGGTGCTCGAGGACGCGGGCGAGCTGCTGCGGGCACTGGCCGCGCCGGTACGCATCGCCATCGTGCTGCAGTTGCGTGAGTCGCCGCGCTGCGTGCACGAGCTGGTCGACACACTCGGCGTCACCCAGCCACTGGTCAGCCAGCATCTGCGCATTCTCAAATCGGCGGGCGTCGTACACGGCGAACGCTCGGGTCGCGAGGTGCTCTACGAACTCGTCGACGACCATCTGGCCCATATCGTGGTCGATGCCGTCGCCCATGCCGAGGAAGGATAAACCGTTGGCAGACAACACCTCCGCGAAGCAGGTCGGGGTTCGCAGCACCCGCCAGCGCAGTGCCATCTCGGCCCTGCTCAGCGATACCGACGAGTTCCGCTCAGCACAGGAATTGCACGACGAGCTCCGTAAACGCGGCGAGGGCATCGGCCTGACCACCGTCTACCGCACCCTCCAGTCCCTCGCCGACGCGAACATGGTCGACGTGCTGCGCACCGACACCGGCGAATCCGTCTACCGCCAGTGCTCGAGCGGGCACCATCACCACCTGGTGTGCCGCCATTGCGGGCGCACCGTCGAGGTCGAGGGTCCGACGGTCGAGGCGTGGGCCGAGAAGATCGCGAGCGATCACGGATTCACCGAGGTGAGCCACACGCTCGAGATCTTCGGCACCTGCCGCGAGTGCGTGCACAGCCGGACCGACGCGGACGAGGACGCGCCCGCCTCTGTGTGACTCACCTCACATGATGGAACCTTCGCTTCGTGTGCCCCGTCCAACCTTCACGAAGGGACCGGCCCGCACGGGCGCGTAGTCCTTCGGCATCGAAGGAGGGGCCATCGTGAGTCCGATTCTGGGCGTCGAGCCCGATCAGTTGAAGACCATGGCGACGACCTGGCGTCGGGAGGCAGGCGAAGTCGATGCGCTGAGCTGGGCGGCTTCGGCCGAGGCCACCGGCGACGGCAGTGACGTGCTCGCCGCGGTGCGGGGGCTGTCCGACCCGGCTTCGCAGGCGATGGACTCGATCGCGACCCGGTACACGACGCTGGCCGACCTCGTCGACAAATTCTCGGCCGACATCCAGGCCGAGGACGTCGAGACCGCAGGCGAGATCGGGAAGCTCGGTACCCGCTGATGCGGCCCACGATCCCCCAACTCGACACCTGGAATCTCGAGGGCCTGCACCGCGCGGCCGAAGCCGCCCGCGCCAATGCCGATGTCCTCTCGACCTCGGTCGACGACTGCTCACGCGCGGTCTCGGCGGCAGGTAGCTGGCACGGCCAGACCAAGGACGCGGCCTCGCGACGCATCGATGAGGAAGTCGATCACGGGTACGAGGTGCGCACCGTGCTACTGCGGGTCGCCGACGATGCCGAAGATGCCTATCTGGGCCTGAAACACTCCAAAACCTATGTGCTGGAACAGAAGAACCTCGCGGTCGCGCAGGGTTTCGCGGTCGGCGCCGACGGGCGGGTGACTCATCCCGATCCGGGCAAGGAAGGCGACGCTGGGGTTTTCCAGCTCAACCTGTTGAGCGGCTTGGACGAAATCGAGCGCCTGGACAATCTGTTCGGTGCGCGACTGCGCGAGTCCGTGGGCGACCTCGGCGCGATGCGCGACGGTCAACCCGACATCACTCTCGCCGACGGGTCGGTCCGGGATCCGGATGCCGTGGCGATCCAGTTGGCAGCGATGTCGCCGGATGAACGCGCGACCTTCCTGGCCGGATTGAGTCTCGAAGCGCAACGCCAGCTGGCGATCGCGGCGCCGGAGAAGCTGGGCAATTTGAACGGGGTGCCGTTCGTGATGCGGATCGAGGCCAACGAGCTCAACGTCCGCAACGCGCTGACATCGGAGAAGGCGAAGCCGAACCGCGACGAATCCCGGATCAAGCAGTTGGAGGCGATGCTGGCGCCGGTCCCGAATCCCGAAGGTGCGAGCACGCTCGACACCACCGCGGCGTCAACCGGCGACAGGGCGACACCACAATTGGGCATGGTCGACCGCAAGTTCGTCATGTTCAGCACCGAAGGCAACGGTCGAATGATCGAGATGGTCGGTGAGATGAAGTCGGGTGCGCCCGGGGTGGGGGTGTATGTGCCCGGCACCAGTACCAATCTCAACGGTTCGGGGTCGAATCACGTAGCCGCATGGAATCTCGCCGATCAGACCGGCGGCCCGATCTTTCTGTACATGGAGGGCGACTTCCCGCAGAGTCTGACCAGCCTTTCCGATGGTGCGCCCAGCCCGAAATTCGCGGCCGACATGGCGCCTCGGCTCGTCGACTTCGGCCGCGAGATCGACCGGGAGGTAGCCGCGTCCGCACCTGGCACGCCGGTTTCCTATGTAGGGCACTCCTATGGAGGTTCGATCGTCGGCTCGGCCGAGCAGCTGGGTCTGCGGGCCGACCGCATCCTGCACGCCTCATCGGCGGGCACCGGGGTGTTCGACACCGGGTGGAACAACGCCAACCCGAACGTCCAACGCTATTCGATGACAGCACCCGGCGATCTGATCGGTGTAGTGCAGTCGTATCCCGAAGGGGGACTGCGTATTCCGGGTGGAGTGGCGTTGCCCGGAAATCCCCATGCGTCCGAGTCGTTGGGCGGCGATCCTGATGAAGTGCCCGGAGTTGTTCGGCTCGACACCGGCTATTACAGCGACAGTTCCCAGGCACACCGCAACGAAGTCGTCTTCGGCACCGACGGGCACGGCAAGTACTGGGACGACCCGAAGTCGACGGCGTTCCAGAATATTGTCGGGGTCATCAAAGGCTCAGAGGCGACCGGATACGTCGAGCGCGGGATCGAAACAAGTTATGTCGATATCGGTTTGGGTGACAACGGCGATGGCGGTAAGGAAGGTTTCGACGCCGCGAAAGCCGCCGCCGCCGCGCGACTCGCAGCTGCCCTGGGCAACCCAGACCTCGACCCGTACGCGAACCCGCGTATCACCGACAACCCCGGCCTCGGCTCGACGATCGACATCAAATGAAAACGGCGACGAGAACCGCTCTTGCTGCGCTGACCGCTGCGACGCTGGCCGGTTGCGGCTCCTTCATTCACGAAGGTCCGACCAATCAGCAGATCGAAGACCGGACAGGGCTGACCGTCGCCGAGGCGAGCCCGATAGTCGCGCACAACTTCGGACTCATCTGGCCGATACCGGTGTCGGTCGACATCGGCGATGTGACCACCGTGGGCACGGGCTGTCGAACCGACCCGAACTCGCTGCGTTCCGAAGGCCCGCCGTGGCGGCCACGGTACGTGATGGAGGAGGTCAACCCGTCCCAAGAGTTCATCGACCGAGCGATGTCCAATCTCGAAGCGATGACCGCACGCGGGTTCACCCTCGAACCCAGCCAGCGGCCGGACAAAGACCCAGCGAATCGGGTGTATCGCGACTCACGCGGCTACACCGTCTCGTCGTTTCGGCTCTTGCCGGGAGGGGACCCCACCGACGTGCGGTTCTCGATGACCGCGTCTTCCCCCTGTGCGGCGGAGTAGGACCTGTCGCGATACGCGTCGGACTGACTACGATCTCGGGAGTGGGGGCGTCATGAACAAGGACCGGTTCTGTGGGAGGGACGAAGGTATGGCAGTTCGAGGTCATGCGGCGAGGATGGTCGGCGTTGTCGTGGCGGTGGGGTTGGCTGTCGCGGGGTGTGGGGACGGCGAACAAGGGACTGCCACCGCGCAGACGAGCGGTGGCAGTGTGGCGGCGAGTCCTACCTCGGTGGATGCCGAGGCGAAGGTGTGGGATCCGTGTTCGTTGCCGGACTCGGCTGTTGCCGCGGTCGGGATGAATTTGGGAAGTAAGAAGAAAGATGTTGCTGGGGTGGACTTCACTGGGTGGAAGGTCTGCAACTGGACGGATTCCGCCAAGAAATACACCTTCTCGGTGATGTCGTCTGAGCACACGCTTGCCGAATCCAGGCAGCGAACCAGCGAGTACACCGGATGGGCTGACCTGCAGGTCGGGTCCCACAATGCGCTCGAGTTCCGACCCATCGGCTCCGCGAACGACGTCGCTTGCTACATCAGTGTCGAAGTGCCAGCCGGGTCGGTCGATTTCAAGGTGCAGAACCGTGTTAGTGCTGAAGGGGCCGGCGAGCCTTGCGGCGAGGCACGGCGACTGAGCACTGCTCTGGTTCAGTACCTGCCCGCAAGCTGAGGGGACATCTAATGGTTCGCGGCATAGACCCGACTCAATGGAGCCAGTTGCGAGGCCAGGCAGAGGCCGGTCAACTGTCACTCGATCCCGAGACTGGCAAAGGCTTGGATCGCGTGTGCGACGACCACCTGGACCGACTCGAGGAGGTCTACGAGATGGTCGAAAGTGTTCGGCGGGTCGGCGGGTTCGGTTCGTTCGACTCGAGCAAGATCCTCGAGAACAAGTTCTCACTCACCGCGGCCGGAGGTGATCGTGCGTTGGATACAGTGATCAGGCAGCACATCGAAACGGTCAAAACAGCGAAAGCGGTTGTCGCCAAGGCGATCGCGAACTTCGTCGCCCAAGACGAAGCGACCGGCGCCGAGATCTCCGCGACGGGAGAACACCTGTGACCTACGAGGACTACAAGAGCAAGGTGATCGCCGCACAGGAGCAGTGGAATACCGAACGGGCCAAGATCTACGAGCGACAGATCGCGGGCAACTACTCCACGATCTTCGACGGCGACATCCAACCGCCGCATATCACCACCCCTGACAACTACGACAGCATGACGCTCGAGCAGATGCAGGCGGCGGTAGCGGCGATGAAACCGCGACTCGTCGATGACGCCGTCACCGCGTGGGCCAACATCGGTGGTGCGCTGATGGGCACGTTCGCCGGTTTCAACCAGCAGTTCGCGCGCACCGTCACCGGCGCCGATGGGCACAGCGGGTGGACAGGTGCGGCGGCTTCCGCCGCTGTCGCCGCTGTGAACAACTATGCACAGCAATCGATTCCGCTGTCTCAGGCCGCGACCGCGATCAGTCTTAAACTGAGCGAGATGCGCACCGGAATCGAACAGACCCAAGCGTTGATGCCCGGCCTCACCGAGCGCACCAACGTCACCGGCAAGTCGCTGCCCGCCGACGGCGTGATGAAGGTCGACGACCACAATCGCGACGAGGCCACCCAGGAGGGCAGGCGGATCCTGCGCTCGGTGTACGGCCAGGTCGCCGGTCAAACCGACAACGGCGTCCCCTTCCTGCCCACAGCACCGATCATCGCCGGCGATGACGGCGGCCCCGGCAGCAATGGCGACACGAACACCTTTGGTAACCAAAGTGATTCGACCACTGACGGCAGCAAAGCCGAAGACCCGGCAACGGAAACGCCCGGCGACGGCGCGACGTCCGAGGAATTCGGCACCGAACCATCTACCACCACAACGTCTTCGACCGACCCCGGCTCGACCGCACCCCAAAGCACAACCACTACACCGCAATCCATCACACCAACCACGACAGCGCCGACCGCCACAACGCCGACCAGCCCCGGCGCGGCGACGCCGGTCGGCAGTCTCGGCGTAGGCGGCTCGGCCGTCGGCCGCCCTGGTGGCAGCAGCCAGGGCGGGAGCGGCTCTCCCCGGAGCAGCAGCGGAACCCCGACCAACGCGTCCCCCGGCAAAGCAGTACCGGGCGGCCAGTCCCCCGCAGCGGCAGCGGCAGCCGGAACACGCTCGGGCACAACTGCCGGCGGCGGTCGCGGCGCGGCGGGTATGGGTGGCATGGGCGCCCCCGGCGCGAGGCGTGGCACCTCCGACGAGGACCGGACCAAAGACATCCCCGACTACCTGATCACCCAGGAAAACGGTGAGCTCCTGCTCGGCACGAACGAGATCAGGACCGTACCCCCCGTGCTCGGCGGAGACGGCGACAGTGCACCGAACTGAATTCACCGGAATCGAGTTCGAGATCCTGTGGTCCGGCTACGGCCGCGACCGCCTCCCCTACCCCCTCCAATACCGCAGCGACATAGCCGCATTCGACGAGCTGAAGCAGCACCGAGAAGCGGCCGTCGACACGCTGCTCCGCAAGTACGACCCCGCGGTGGAGCGCGCACTGTCCGTCCTGCTCGACCCCGAAGCCAGGGTCGAGTCCAAAGGCTATGTGGGCCAGGACAACGCGAACATCATCCGCTTCCACGGCGCGGTCCGCGGCACGGTCGGCGCCACCCTGCAACAAGCACCGGGCACCACCGAGGACACCGGCGCCGACGTCACCCTCACCTACTGCACCCCCATCCAGGTAGCCGCCCTCACCGTCGCAGCGCTCCCCCGCACGAAACCGGGCAAGAAACCCCCGGTCGAGGTCCGCCGAGACCAACTGGCCGCCGAAGAAGACCACTTCGAATACCGAGCAGGCCGCCTCAGCTCCGTCGACCAACTCAACCGCATCTTCCACCGCCCCCGCCGAGCCTTCGGCGAAATCTCCGCCCTCTCCGGCCCCGCCCTGGACTCCCGCCCCACCCCCGCCCGCACCTTCTGGTGGATGGACTACCCCGACGGCCGCTACTACGTGAAAACCGGCGATCCCATCATCGCCGAACCCCTCCCCACCGACCGCATGATCGCCGGCGTCCACCGCATGCTCACCCGAGCCCAGCGCTACCACCAGGAATTCGGCACCGACGACTACCGCACCGGATAGTCGGCCAGCGTCCGGTGCAGCGAATGCGCGATTATTCGCTGCACATTCTGCAGCGAATAGAGGCACCATCGCTGCCCGCTCGGCTCACACCGGGATGCTTCGCCACGGGCGCAGTGGTACCTCGCTCCGGAAGGCCTCTATGGCAGCGGCGACTTCGAACGGCGTGGCAACGTGCTCGATATGGCTGCGGTACAGAACGCGCTGGGCGACAGCATCGAGATCGAATCCCCACACCATCGACATCAGCGGGTTGATGAACAGTTCAGCACCGTCGGCTCGCGTGCGGGCGATCGAATGATGGTTGCCGAACTCTCCGCAAGACGCATCGGTGATCGACGCGCACACGATGCTCTCGCGGCCAGGGGTATGGCGCTGCACCCAGGAGACGACGTCCAGCCAAGCGTCCACGGCCGGGATCGTCGGCATAAGCGCGAAAACACCATGGTAGGCACCAGCTTTGGCAAGGGCGGCCACATTCTCCAAGAAGTGGGCGTGGCAGACACCGTGGAAGGTGTCTACACCGAATCCGACGCAGACTGCGAGCTTGACCGGCAAGTCCAGCGCCGAGGCGGCCAGCAAACTCGTGACATCTTCCACCGGGGTCCCGAGTCCCGCCTCGTCACCGGTCATCAGCAGATCGGTACCGCCATCGACGAGCACGATGCTGTCGAGGTCCAGCTCACGCGCCAGCCATTCGTAGGCTGCACGAACCGAGACGGTGCCACCCTTACGAATCATGAACACCGTGTCGGCGTGACCGTGGTCGGCAAGCCAAGTCGCAACATGCTTCTCCGGAAAATATTCCGATTGCCCCTCCGTGTGGGCATCCACCTCGAACAGACCCGGTGCGACCGAGCGTGCAGTGGTGCGCGTGGCGGCGGTGAATGTGAGATTCGCCAGGTACACGGTCTTGCCCCGCTCCCGCAGAGCGAAGGCGATCGGCAACCCGCTGAGCAGATCGAAGCCGCCACCGGCACCTACCACGAGGACACGCTCGGCGTCGGCGAGCCGAAACAGCACTGAGGTGTCCAGCAAGGAAGGAGTGAGCATCCGTGTTCTCAGTTCTGTCGAACAACCATCTCCGCCGGTTCGGGCGAATACCGTATCGAACCATCCCCGCATACCGATGCCCACGAAGACTTGCGATATAGCTGTCGCGGTGACGATTCAACAGCGAAACGCTCCGCACGAAAGTCGTTCGTGTGGAGCGTTTTCGCGGGCATGGTCAGGCAGGAACTGCCACCGGTTCAGGAGCTGCGGTAGAGGCACTCGTCTGGCGGGAGCGCAAGGCGCCGAGGCCGAGTAGGGCGACACCGCCTGCCGCCCAGGCGAGTAGGACGGCGAGCGGGGCGATGGCGCCCGCACCGTCGAAGTAGGCGACCGAGCGGAGGAGCGAGGCGGCGGCGCCAGGGGGGAGCACCTGGCCGATGGTGCCCCAGGGCTGGGGTAGGAGTTCGGGGGCCGAGGTGGCGGCGGAGAAGGGGTTGCCGATCAGCAGCATGGTGAGGGCGCCGATGCCGATGCCGGGGCGGCCGATGACAGCGGCCAGGCCGACGATGACGGCGGCGACGGAGAAGGAGGCGAGGCCCGCGATGGCGGCCAGTTCGAGGTAGGAGCCGGGCAGGATCGAGAGCCAGGTGTGGAAGATGAGGGTGCTCAGGAGCCCACCTGCGATGCCGAACGCGGCCAATCCGGCGAAGCGGGCCCCGAAGGCAGGGATCATCAGGGTGAGCAGAACTCCTGCGGCCATGCCGGACATGACCAGGGGCAAGACCATCGAGCCGAAACCGGCGCCGCGCTGGTCGTCGGGATCGATGGCGATCACGTCCTGAACGGCAGCGGCGGGGACACCGCTGAGCTGCTGGGCGACGGCGGTGAGCTGCTGGGCGACGGCCGGCGAGGCGGCGGAGGCGACCAGGACCTGCGGTGCGCCGTTGCCGGTGACGATGGCGCCGTAGATCTCGTTGTCGACCATTGCCTTTCGCGCCTGCTCCGCGTCGGCGACGGTGGTGATCTCGAAGGCTTCGGGATCGCGCTGCTGCAGTTGCTGGGCGACCTGAGCGGAGGCGGGGCCCGCGACGGCGATCGGCAGATCGCGCGGGCTGATATTGACGGCGGGCCAGGCGAAGGCGATCAGCATCAGGGCCTGGATCGCGGTGGCCGCGAGGCCGAGAGCTACGGCTCGGCGGGTGATCGTCATGCGGTTTCTCCCGTTAAAGCGAATGTTCGTTCTTTTTGGTGTTTCTACCGTGACACTGCCCACCTCGCTTGTCAAGAACGGACATTCGTTTTACGTTTGACCCATGCCCCGCGTCAGTGAAGAACACCTGGAACGCCGCAGACAGCAGATCCTCGACGCCGCGCAGCTGTGCTTCGCCCGCAAGGGCTTCCACGAGTCCTCGATGCAGGACGTATTCGCCGAATCACAGATGTCGGCGGGTGCGGTCTATCGGTACTTCACCAGCAAGAACGAGATCATCGGCGCGCTCGTGAACCGGACGATGGGGCCGTTGCGCGAGCGGCTCGCCGAGATCATCCGCGGCGAGACCCTGCCTCCCCCGGCAGAAGTCATCCGCCTGCTCACCACCGAGATCGTCAAGCGGAGTGGACCCGACGGGCCGCTGCGACTGGCCCCGCAGGCGTGGGCGCTGGCCCTGGTCTCGCCCGAGGCGGCCGTCCCGGTGCGCGCGGCCATCGCGGCGATGCGCGAGCTGTGGTTCGAGTACGCGGACCGGTTGTGCGAAACAGGCTGGCTGCCCCCAGGCACGGATTCCGACGTGATCGCCAAGACGATCATCGGCTTGCTGCCGGGGTTCATCCTGCAGCACCTCCTGCTCGGTGATGTCGAACCGGACGATTTCGCCCGCGGGCTCGCGATCATGCTGCCGGGACCACCGCATCACCCCAGGTGAGCAACGCCACTGTTGCCACCGGCGCCCAACGGGTAGGTTCGGGTGCGGCACCGGAGGGGGTCCCGAGCGCCGGACATCGTTGAATACCGATCCGACCAGGGAGTTTCCTGTGACATTGCACCGTCGAACCCTTCGATCACGCGGCCTGGCCGCACTGGCGACAGTTACCGTCGCGGCCGCGCTGCCCGCGGCCATGGCAGGCACCGCGCAGGCCAGGATGATCGGCGGATTCGAGGTGGGCGGCGCGATCGAGGCCGAATACGACCAGGCGGGCGGACCTTCGCTGGGCGAGCCGACCTCCCCGGAAGCCGACGCGGCGGCCGGTGGCAAGTACCAGACCTTCGCCAACAACGCCGCCATCTACTGGCACCCCGACACCAACGCCAACACCGTCGCGGGCCAGATCCGCGACAAGTTCGCCGAGACGGGCAACGAGTCGGGCAAGCTCGGCTACCCGACCACCCGCGAGCAGAGCACCCCGGTCGGCGGCGGTCGCTACAACCACTTCCAGAAGGGCTCGATCTACTGGTCCGTCGGCACCGGCGCGCACCAGATCAGCGGCCCGATCCGCGACAAGTGGGCTGCACTCGGTTGGGAGTCGAGCCCGCTGGGCTTCCCGCTCACCGACGTCTCCGCGGCGGGCAAGGGCGACGGCCAGTTCACCATGTTCCCGACCGGCGCCATCTACTGGACGGCGAAGACCGGCGCGCACGCGGTGTGGGGCAGCATCCAGGCCGACTGGATCCGCGCGGGCGGCGAAAACGGCCGCTACGGCTACCCCACCAGCGACGAATACGACTACCAGGGCGGCAAGGCCCAGGATTTCACGGGCGGCAAGATCACCTGGAAGCCCGAGAGCTGAGCTACAACCAGCCCTGACGTTGCGCCGCCAAGATCGCCTCCGCGCGGTTGCGGGTGCCGGTCTTGCCGATCGCGGCCGAAAGATGGTTGCGCACAGTCCCTTCCGAGAGGTGTAAACGCTGGGCGATGACCCCGGCCGCCGAACCGTCGGCGGCCGCGGCCAGCACTTGACGTTCCCTCGCCGTGAGCGGAGAGGTTCCGGCGGTGAGGGTCTCGGTCGCCAGCGCCGGGTCCACGACGCGTAGTCCCAGGTGTACCCGGCGAACCGCGTCGGCCAATTCCCTTGCGGGAGTGTCCTTCACGACGAAGCCGCTCGCGCCGGCATCGATAGCGCGACGTAGGTAGCCGGGGCGCCCGAACGTGGTGACCATGAGGATCCGCACACGCGGGTGTTCGGCGTGCAGGCGGGCGGCGACCTCGATGCCGTCCAGGCCGGGCATGTCGATGTCGAGGAGTGCCACGTCGGGGCTGGTGCGGGTCACCGCGGCCAGGACTTCGTCGCCGCGGCCTACCTCGGCGACCACCTCGAGGTCGGATTCCAGACCGAGCAGGGCGACGAGCGCGCCGCGCACCAGTGCCTGGTCGTCGGCGAGCAGCAGCCGGATCATCGGGCACTCCCTTCCGCGGGCACCGCCGCCAGCAGGCCCACGCCGCCGCCCGGTGGCGTGGACACGGTCAGCGTGCCACCGGCCGCGCGCAGTCGCTCGGCCAGTCCGCGCAAACCCGCGCCGGACGAGGCGGTGACATCGAAGCCGCAGCCGTCGTCGATGATCTCGATGCTGTTCTCGGTGACGACGACGGTGCAGTGTTCGGCCGCACTGTGGCGCACGACGTTGGTCACCGCTTCGCGCAGTACCCAGCCGAACAGCTCGCCGTGCTGCGTGTCCACCATCGTCGAATCAGGCAGTACAGCAACGATTTCGGCGGCGGTCAGCGCGGTATGCGCGGTGGCGAGTTCTCGGTGCAGACTCACCTCGCGCAGACCACCGACGGTGTCGCGTACCCCGGCGAGCGCCTCGCGGGCCAGTCGTTCCACGTCGGCGAGTTCGGCCTTGGCGCGCGCCACGTCGACATCGATAAGGCGTTGTGCGAGTTCGGTTTTGATGGTGATGACCGTGAGGGAATGGCCGAGGATATCGTGCACATCGCGGGCGACCCGATTGCGCTCGGCCTCGATCGCCAGGTCGGCGCGCTGACTGCGGGTAATCGCCTGGAGTCGCCTGCCACGCAGGCCGATCTCTCTGGCGAGCCAGATCACCGGCGGAATCACCGCGAGCACCAGCGCTGTGCCGCCGAGCCACCAACCCGGCGCGAACACGGGTACTGCCACCATCGCCGCCGAGACCGCCACCACCACGGCCGACGAGAGCCGGGTGGGCAGCGAGAATATCGCGACCACGGCGATGTAGAGAACGGTCGGGAGCGCGGACGCGCCGAGCAGCGCCATCATGGCCACCGACAACGCGGCCATGCCGGCCAGCACTGGCCAGATCCGCGGATCGACGGATCGCGGATCGTCCTGCTCGTCCCAGTCGAGTCTGCGGAAGACGACGAACGCCGTCACGATCAGCCCGCCGAACGCGAGCACGGCTGCCGTCGCACCGACCGCCCGCACCGTGCCGTGCTCGACCCAGCTGTCGTGGATCTGCGGCACCAGGTACAGCAACCATCCCGCCGCGAGCGCGGCACCGAACCACCCGCGGCGCATGCCGCTGGCGTCGGCCGCCCCGGTGCCGAACACCCGGTCGACGAAGTCACCCGAACTCACGAGCATTCCCCTTCTCACAGCACTTGCGCAGCCACGCGGGCCGACCCGGCGAGTACCGACGGTACCCACGAATCGGCCCGCGTGATCGTTCGTTCAACGGGCGGTGTCCCGGCGGAACAGAGCGGCCGCGCCCACGACGAACACCGCGGTCCACGCGATGACATTCACCACGGCCAGCGCGACGGTGCCCGCACCGGTGCCACCGAACGGGGTGCGCACCAGCGTGGCGACCCCGTTGGTCGGCAGCACCTTCGACACGGTGGCGAACCACCCGTGGATCGGGAAGAACAGCCCACCCGCGAACGACAGCATCGCCAGTCCGGGGCCGAGCAGTTGCATGACGTTCTCCGAGGGCAACAGGTAGCCCATGAGCAGACCGAAGGCCGCGAACACCAGCGAGCAGACCCAGGCGAGCAGGAAGCAGGCCACCCACGCCACCGGCGTCAGAACGGCGCCGGAGAACGCGCCGACGACGAACACCGTCGCCACCGCCACCAGTCCCAGCGACATCGCGACCGCGACCTTCGTCGCCACGTAGGCCACCGGCCGCAGCGGCGTCAGCCGTAGCTGGCGGGTCCAGCCGTGGGCACGTTCGACCGCCACCATCGCGCCACCGCTGGTGGTCGCGAGCAGGGCGCCGTAGAGCGCCATCGACACCATGATGTAGCCGGTGATGTTGCCCGAACCGAAGGATTCGTCCCGATTTCCGCCCTGCAGACCGAAGATCACGAAGAAGACCGGCGGCATGATCAGGGTGAAGATCAGGGTGCGCCGGTTGCGGAGCATGCGGCGGAGTTCGAGTGAGAGAAAGGCCGGGCTGAAGCCGCCGAGGCTAGGTGTGCTCATCGGTTTCGTCGCGGTGCGGGTTGTCTCGATCATGTCAGCGCTCGCCTTCGGGTGCGGAGGTCAGCGCGAGGAACGCCGATTCCAGGTTGTGGGTGGTGATTTCGATGTCGTGGGCCGCGGTGTGGGTGAGCAGGAAACGGGCGATGTCATCGGAGTCTCTGGCCTGCAGCAGGATTCGATCGCCGCGCAGCTCCACCTGCTCGACACCGGGTAGCGCCGACAGGTGCGCCGGGTCGGCGCCGGGCAGGGTGGCCGCCACGGTGCGGCCGACGGCCAGGTTCTTGATCTGGGCGGCGCTGCCGTCGGCGACGATGCGACCGGCGCGCACCAGCACGATCCGGTCAGCATAGGCATCGGCTTCGTCGAGATAGTGGGTGGCGAACAGCACGGTGCGGCCGCTCCCGGCGTCCTCGCGCATAGCCGCCCAGAAATCGCGCCTGCCCGACACGTCCATGCCGGTGGTGGGTTCGTCCAGCACGATCAGGTCCGGGTCGGGCAGCAGTGCCAGCGCGAACCGCAACCGCTGCTGCTGGCCGCCCGAGCACTTGCCGACGAGGCGGTCGGCGATATCGGCGATCCCTGCCCGCTCGAGGACTTCCGCCACCGGCCGCGGCCGGGCGTGCAGGGCGGCGACCAGACGGACGGTTTCGCCGACAGTGAGGTCGGGCAGCAGCCCGCCCGACTGCAGCACCGCGGCCACCCGACCGGCCTGCACGGCATCCTCGGGTGCTTCGCCGAAGACCGTGACTGTGCCGGAGTCGGGGGTGGCCAGGCCGAGGAGCAGGTCGATCGTGGTCGACTTACCCGCGCCGTTGGGGCCGAGGAAGGCGACGATCTCCCCCGCCGCGACGGTCAGATCGAGACCGTCGACGGCACGGACCGGATCCGTCGTTCCGGGAAAGGATTTGCGCAGGTCACGCAGCTCGATGGCCGCGCGGGTCGTTCGTGGTGAAGGCATGGTTCAAGATTCGCGCGAACGGGGCCGCGAAACCTGAGCCGACTGTCACCCTTCGCCCATGACAGGTGTCACGGGCTAGGGCGCGAGCAACCCCTGACGGGCTCGGCTCGCACCGGACAGCGCGAGCAGCAGCATGGTGGTGAGTGCCCCGTCGTCCAGGCCTTCGGCGGGGAAGGTGTAGCGCAGGATGACATCGCCCAGTTGGCCACGGGCGATCAGCGTGACCGAGCCGAACTGGATCTCGTTGTTGCGTTCGGCGACACGCTTGTGCAGGGCCGCCTTGAGCGGACGATCCCAGGCCAGGACGCTGGTCAGGGACAGCACGGTGAGGCCGGGGGCGAGGGTGACGGCGCGGATCGAGCACAGCGCGCCGTCGTATTCGAAACCCAGCGACCTGTCGGCGTCGACGCGGACTTCGATGTCCTGCATCTGCAAGCAGGCACCGGCCCGCGCCTGCAGGTCGAGTTCCGGGGTGAGTAGCGCATCCATGTCGGCTCCGTCTTGACTGTCGCTCATTTGGCGCCACCGAAGCGACGATCGCGCTTGGCGTATTCCAGGCACGCGTCCCACAGGTTACGCCGGTCGAAGTCGGGGAAAAGCGTGTCCTGGTAGACGAATTCGGCGTAGGCGGCCTGCCAGATCAGGAAGTTCGAGCTGCGGAACTCGCCGGAGGGGCGAAGGAACAGGTCGACGTCGGGCATATCGGGTTCGTCGAGATATTTCGCGACGGTGGCCTCGTCGACCTTCTCCGGGTCGATCTCGCCCGCAGCCACCCGGCGCGCGATTTCCCTTGCGGCGTCGGCGATTTCGGCACGGCCACCGTAGTTGACGCACATGGTCAGCGTCATCACGTCGTTGTCCTCGGTGAGCTCTTCGGCCACCTCGAGTTCCTTGATCACGCTGCGCCACAGACGAGGTCGGCGACCGGCCCAGCGCACGCGCACACCCATCTCGTGCATCTCGTCACGGCGGCGGCGGATCACGTCGCGGTTGAAGCCCATCAGGAAGCGCACCTCGTCGGGACTGCGCCGCCAGTTCTCGGTGGAGAAGGCGTAGGCGGACAGCCACTTGACGCCGATCTCGATGCAGCCTTCGACGGAGTCCATGAGCACGGCCTCGCCGCGTTCGTGTCCGGCGGTGCGCGGCAGACCACGTTCCTGGGCCCAGCGGCCGTTGCCGTCCATCACCAGCGCGACGTGGTTGGGCACGAGCTCCGGCGGGATCGCGGGCGGGCGCGCGCCGGAGGGATGCTGGGACGGCGGGCGCACGGTGCGGGTGCCGCCGTCCGGCTTGCTCGCGGGAGAAGAGTCACGACGCAGGATCACGGCATCCATCCTGCCTGATCGCCAGGTGCGGGCTGCACGGGCTCCGGATTGAGGAGCGCGGCGGTGGGTGTGGAGCGTCGACCTGTCAGCTGACCCGGCCGACGACAGCGGCGTCGGACCGGTCCGTGGACGGGGATTCGATGCGGGATCGCTCGATCAGCGGCAGCGTGCGCAGCTGACGTTCCAGATGCCACTGCAGGTGGGCGGCGACCAGACCGCTGGCCTGGCGGCGGACATTGTCGGGGACGCTGTCGACATAGGCCCACTCCCCCTTCAACAGGGCGACGAGCAGATCGAGCACCCCGGTGACAGGCGTGCTCGCGCCCGGCGGGCGACAGTGCACGCAGACCGCGCCGCCCGCTGCCACGTGGAAGGCGCGGTGCGGGCCGGGGGTCGCGCAGCGGGCGCATTCGTCGAGCGCGGGCGCCCAACCGGCAAAGCCCATGGCGCGCAGCAGGTATGCGTCGAGGATCAGTTCGTGCGGGCGCTGCTTGGCGGCGATGGCGCGCAGGGCGCCCGCGGTGAGTACGTGCAGCTTCGGGGCGGGTGCGCGTTCTTCGCCCGCGAGACGTTCGGCGGTTTCGAGGATCGCGCACGCGGTGGTGTAACGGCCGTAGTCGTCGATGATGTCGGCGGCGAACGCCTCGACGGTGATGACCTGGGTGACGATGTCGAGTGTGCGACCCGGGTGCAACTGCACGTCGATGTAGGAGAACGGCTCCAGCCGCGCCCCGAACTTCGACTTGGTGCGCCGCACCCCCTTCGCCACCGCCCTGACGAGCCCGTGTTGCCTGGTCAGGAGCGTGACGATGCGATCGGCCTCGCCCAGCTTGTGCTGGCGAACCACTACCGCCTCATCCCGATACAACCGCACGTGGCCAGTCTTGCACGCGGGCCCGACACCGCGGTCACGGACACGGATCAGGATCGGAGCAGGCCGGCGATGAGCAGCAGCAGCGATTGCTGGGTTTCGAGGCGGGCGCGGTCGGGGTCATCGGCGTGGGCGACGATGAGCGAGGCTTCGGTGATGGCGCTGAGCAGTAGTTGCGCGAGTACCGGGACCGGGGCGACCGGGATCAGGCCCGCGTCGGTGGCGCGTTGCAGTTCGGCGGTGATGAGGCCGAGTCCGTGGCGTGCTTCGAATTCACGGAAGGCGGGCCAGCCGAGCACGGTCGGGGCGTCCATCAACACGATGCGCAGCATCTCCGGGCGGGCACAGATGTCGAGGAACCGCGCCAGACCAGCGGTCATGCCGCCGATGATGTCGGCGCGGTCGACAGCGGCCACGGCGCTCGCGATCTCCTCGGTGGCCTCGGTCTCGACCTGTTCGAGGACGGCGAGGAACAGTCCGCGCTTGTCGCCGTAGTGGTGGTGCAGGGCGCCACGGGTGACGCCGGCGGCGGCCACCAGCTGCTCGGCCGACGTACCGGCGAAGCCGCGCTCGGCGAACAGGCTGCGGCCTGCCTGCTCGAGCGCGGCTCGGGTAGTGCGGGAACGATCCTCCTGACTACGGCGCTGCATGCAGCCGAGTGAACTCCACGATCAGTTCGGTGAGCAACTCCGGCCGGTCCTCGGAGACGAAAGTGTAGGAATTGTCGAGGGTGCGCAGGCTCGCCCGCGGTAGGTCGGCGACCAGCCGTTCGGCCAGCGCCATCGGGAACAGTTTGTCCTCGGTCGACCAGACCACCAGCACCGGGACATCGACCGTGCCGAAGTGTTCGGCGGCGGCCAGGGTGCATCGATTGTCGACACCGGCGGCGAAGCGGCGCAGGTCGTCGCGGATAGCGGCGTTGCGACGGACGGGCCCCAAATAGGACTGCGCAATCTCCTGCGGCAGTGCGTTTTTGGTGACCATTCCGAATCCGAGCGGCAGTCGCTGCATGAATTCGAAGCGCATCGGCGCCAGCAGCGGGCGGATCACGCCGGGAATCTTCGCCACCTTCAGCAAGCTACGGAAAGGCTGCGGCGGGAACATTTCGTAGCAGTCGACGGCGGCCAGCACGACGCGACCGATCCGTTCCGGTCGGCGGGTCATCAGGATCTGGGTGAGCGCGCCGCCGGTGTCGTTGGCGACGACGGTGACATCGGTGAGGTCGAGGGCGTCGAGGAACTCGGCGATCAGGTCCGCGATGCCGGTGGGGCTCAGGTCGGCGTCGGGCAGCGGGATGGTGTGGGATCCGAGTGGCCAGTCGGGCGCGAGGCAGCGGTGTCCGGCGGCGGCGAGGCCGGGCACCACCCCGCGCCAGATATCGGCGTTGACGAGCAGTCCGTGGACGAAGACGACCGGGGATCCGGTGCCGGTGTCGTGATAGCGGATACGGCCGGACGACAGGGCGATCTCGTGCGCCGGGCCGAGTGCTGAGCTGATTCCCATGGGTCCTCCCCTGGTCGAATACTGGACTCCTCCACTGTTACATACATTCAGTATGTATGTCTATACCCACCCTAGGGGATGTGGACGGGTGACCAGCTTCGGGTTACCGTCGAGCCAAGTACCTGCAGAGATGGAGCTCACATGTCCGCGCCCGACCACATCGCGCCGAATTCCTCGGCCGACCTCGGTCTCACCGACCTGTCCGCGGCCATCGCCGAGGGCAGCATCTCGTCGGTCGCGGCCGTCGCCGACGCGCTCGAGCGGATCGAGGCGTCGCAGCCGACGCTCAACGCGTTCCGGGTCGTGCGTCGCGACGCCGCGCTCCGGGAGGCGGCCGAGGCGGACGCGCGCGTGGCGGCGGGTGTGCGGCTGCCGCTGCTCGGTGTGCCGATCGCGGTCAAGGACGACACCGACATCAGCGGCGAGGTCACCGCGTTCGGGTGCGGTGGGGAATTCGCGCCGAAGACCGCCGACGCCGAATCGGTGCGCCGGTTGCGCGCGGCGGGTGCGGTGATCGTCGGCAAGGCCAATACCTGCGAGCTGGGGCAGTTGCCCTTCACCAGTGGTGACGCGTTCGGATACACCCGTAACCCGTGGGATCGCACGCGCACGCCGGGTGGGTCATCGGGCGGATCGGCGGCGGCGGTCGCGGCCGGATTGGTCCCGGCGGCACTGGGTTCCGATGGTGCGGGGTCGGTGCGTATCCCGGCCTCGTGGACGAACCTGGTCGGGATCAAGCCGCAGCGTGGGCGAATCTCCACCTGGCCGCTGGCGGAGGCGTTCAACGGGCTCACCGTCAACGGCCCGCTCGCACGCACCGTGCGCGA
Organism: Nocardia salmonicida; assembly: GCF_036142455.1. Lineage (NCBI taxonomy): Bacteria > Bacillati > Actinomycetota > Actinomycetes > Mycobacteriales > Nocardiaceae > Nocardia > Nocardia salmonicida. The sequence goes on along the minus strand of NZ_CP108014.1, from coordinate 325,261 downwards.
CGCGGCGATGCTGCTCGACATCGCCGCCGGACCGCACGACGGCGATCGACACAGGCCCGCGCCGATCGATGCGAGCGCAGCGGTCGGGCGCGATCCCGGCAGACTCAGAATCGCTCTCTCCCTGAGTATTCCGTACACCGCGACCAAGACCGCGCTCGATCCGCAGATCGCGGCGGCCGTGCACGCGCTGGCGGGCACTCTGCGCACGCTCGGCCATACCGTCACCGTGACGGACCTGCACTACGGGTTGATGATCGGCGCGTCCTTCCTACCGCGCTCGCTGGCGGGGATCAGCCGCGTGCACCGGGATATGCCCGGAGCCGTTGTCGACCCACGGACCACGGCCAATGCGCGCATCGGCCGAGTACTCAGCGGGCCCGCACTCACCGCGGCGCGACTCGCGGAACCGCTGCTGCACAAACGAATCGGTTCGTTCTTCGACGACTACGACCTCGTGCTGGCGCCGACCACCGCGACCCCTCCCCCGCAGGTGGAACAGATCGATGGCATCGGCGTCGGCGCGACCAACAGCCTGATCACCGCCGCGTGCCCGTATACGTGGCCGTGGAACGTGCTCGGCTGGCCGAGCGTGAACGTACCGGCGGGCTTCACCGAATCCGGGCTGCCGATCGGCGCGCAATTGATGGGCACCGCAGACAGTGAACCACTGCTGATTTCGCTTGCGGCCCAGCTGGAATCAGAACTGCACTGGGACCGCAACCGTCCCGTGCGGTGGTGGTGATCCACCGGGTGCTCTAACGCCCTGGTTCGATCCACCCTTCGAGATCGCTCTTCGTGCCCGACGGACAACCGTCCTGGCCGGTCTGCCGAGGAAACATCACCAGGCAGCGCTGCGGGCCCGATCCGCCGACCGCGGTGGTGACCAAGACCGCGATCGACGAGCCGTCGGCGACGCGACTGGTCGAGAAGCCGAGCGTGCCGGTGACGCCGCGATAGTCGGACTCGCGCAGCTGGACCGCGATGGCGGTTCGGTTCGGTGGAAGGTCGGCGAGGACGCCACGGCTGTTGCGCACAGCCTGGACGAACAGGCCACTCACATCGAAAGCCAGACCGGTGCGGTCGCCGGCCCAGGTGGGCCGGTAGTCGGTGAGCCCGGCATAGCCACGGAGGTCTTCGATCAACCCGGCCAGTTCGGTACACAGCTGCTCGTGTTCGAACGGCACCGGCTGGCCGCCGAGTTTGCCGATGCCGCTGACACAGTCGGCCCCGCCGAGCATGACCGGCGAGGCCTTGGACACGTAGCGCACGGTGAGGTTGGCGGGAAGTGCGGCGGTGGCTTTCGGATCGGTGATCAGCCTGGTCACCGCGTCGTTGCCGAGGATCGCCGGACCCGCGCCGCTGAGGCAGCCGCGACTCACCGATTTGGCGAAGGTCGGGAAGTCGTCGTTGCGGCCCGCGAAGAACAGCAGGGTGCGGCGGTTGAATCCGGCGGTTTCGCACGGCGCGGGGAAACGGTAGAGCTGCTGTTGTTCGCGCCAGCTCATACTCTCCTGCGCCACCCCGCGGTCGGTGAGTTCTTTCTGCACGTCCTCGACCAAGGTGGTCACGTACAGGTCACCGGCGGCCTCGGGGTGATAGATCGCCACCTTGTCGTAGCGGGGCGCGCCGTTGAGATCGCGAGCGCCCTGCACATAGTCGGCGACGAGGCGGGCCTGCACCCTGTTGCTCGGGGCCGCTTGGAAATACAGCGGAGAGGCTTCTTCGAGACCATCCGCGGACAGCGTTGTCGCTACTGCGGGCACACCCAGCTCGCCGAGACGAGTGATGGCTCTGCGGGTTTCGTCGTTGCTGCGATCGATCCCGACGACGCCGAGCACGCTGGAGTCATCGGCCACGAGCTCGCGCAGCGGATTGTCGACCACCCACCCCGCATGGCGCATATCGGAGCCGCCATTGGCGATGATGATGCGCAGCAACGGTTCCGACTCGTCGGAGGCCAATAACGCGCGACGCTGCTGCACCGCCAGACCGGCGAGTTCCTCCACCTGGGCGTGCGGATAACGCACGTTGGTGTCGACGTAGCTGAGGCCGGCGAAGTACACCAGTGAGACCAAGGGGCGGTTCGGATTGCTCGCGCGCGCGTCGGACGCGGCAGCGTTGAGCCGGAACACCTCTCGTTGCATCGCCGACAACTCGGGGTCGTCGGCGAAGGTCTGCCGGGGGTTGTCGCTGTAGCCGACACATTCGCCGCCGCGCAGACTCACCGAGACACCGCCGGTCCACGGCCAATGCGAACACTGCGCACCGCGTAACGGCGGAAAATAGACCAGCGTCGCGGCCGCGGCGATCACGATCGGGATCAGCACGCACAGACCGACGAACCAGCTGCGCGCGGCGAGCGGCGGCGCGGGCGGCAGTGCGAGACCACGGAATCGGGCGTCGCTCACGCGCGGGGTGGTGTCGGGCGGCAGGATCGCGCGCAACGGCAGGAACCACGCGTCGGCCTGACGATGAGTGCGCCGGTTGTCGATCTCGCGCACCCACTCCTGCAGCGGATCGGGCGGTTGTGGGGACGGCGTGTCGGCGAGACTTTCCAGGGTGCGCAGCGGGCGCAGATCACTGATGTGCGAGAGCTCGCCGACCTCCCGGATCGGCCCCTCGTCCCGCAACGCCACGACCACCAGCGGATCGAAAAGGCCCGTCTCGTTGCGGATTTCGTTGATCCAGGTGAGGATGCGCGCACCGTCGCTGCCCTCGGCGAGACCGCCGAGCAGCGCCACCGGGTATGCGGTGCGCCGCCAGCTCGACGGGCGCCAGATCCGGCGCCGGTAGGCGTCGCGCAGGTCCTCGAGAAACGCGTGCACGAGGAGCTTGGCGACCTGCTCCTCGTTCTCGTCGACCCGGTGCGACGCGGTGAGCCGGGACGCGAAACCCAGGAAGCTGCCCGACAATTCGGGCGCCAGGTAGCGCTGGTGCAGGAACCACCGCGTCACCTTCGACATACCGGGGATGCGCCCGGACACCCACAGCCACAACCGCAGCACCGGCCACAGGGCGAGCACGCCGAAGACCACGCGTGAAATCGTGTCGCCCGCAACACCTTCGGCGGTGTCGGACCGGCTCGTCGGCGAACCGCTGCGCAGCAGTTTGGGCAGCCTGCGGCGCAATTCGTCGGGCGCCTCGGATTCGTCGGAGGTCACCCGCTGGCGGGTCAGCCAGTCGGCGGTGCGATAGCGCGGGAACTTGATCGCACCCATCGCGGTGTCGTCGGCCGCGAAACCGGCGACCAAATGCTGGATGATCGGCAGGCAGTGGCCCGGGATCTCCTGATCATTGGCGTGCGGGCCCGCGTCGATCGCATTGAGGTCAGGGGTGAGCTGGGTACGCGGCAGGTCGGGCGCGTGCAGGTCGATCTTGACGCGCGGGGTCGCCCGCCTGCCACCGGATTCACTGAGCCAGCTGTAGATTTCGCCGACCAACGCCGAATGCCCGGTGACGCCGACGATTTCGACGATCGGGCGGGGTAGCGCACGCCGCCTGCGTACCAGGGTGCGCAGCACGCGCGGGCGGGCGTCGGGAATCTCCAGCGCCCGCAGCAGCTCGAGCAGCTTGCCGACATCATTGGCATCTGGCACTTCCACGGCCTCCCCCGGACGTTCAGCGAACCACGCCGAACGAACCGGCGTGTTCGCCGAACGATACCCCGAACCGCTGACACTCAAACGGTCAAAAGCCCAGCTTCCCCAGCTGTTTCGGATCGCGCTGCCAATCCTTGGCGACCTTCACGTGCAAGTTCAGGTAGATGCGAGTACCGAGAATGTGCTCGATCTGTTTGCGTGCGTTGGTGCCGACCTCTTTGAGGCGGGCGCCGTTCTTGCCGATGATGATCGCCTTCTGGCTGGGCCGCTCGACATACAGCAGGGCATGCACTTCGAGCATGTCCTCGTTCGCCGCGTAGGGCTCGATGTCTTCGATGACCACGGCCAGCGAGTGCGGCAGCTCGTCGCGCACGCCCTCGAGCGCGGCCTCGCGGATCAGCTCGGCCATGAGGGTTTCCTCCGGCTCGTCGGTGATCTCGCCGTCCGGGTAGAACGCCGGGCCCTCGGGCAACTGCGAGGCGATCAGGTCGACGAGCACCTCGACCTGTTCGCCCTTCACGGCCGAGACCGGAATGACCTCGGACTCGGGGCCGAGCAGCTTCACCAGCGCCATCAGCTGATGGGCGATCTCGTCGCGGCCCACCTTGTCGATCTTGGTGACCACGCCGAGGATCTTGGTCTTGGGCGCCATCATCTTGATCTGCTCGACGATCCAGCGGTCACCGGGGCCGATCTTCTCGTCGGCCGGGATGCACAGCGCGATCAGGTCGACCTCGGAATAGGTGTCGCGGACCAGGTCGTTGAGGCGCTGGCCGAGCAGGGTGCGCGGGCGGTGCAGCCCGGGGGTGTCGACCAGGATCAGCTGGGCGTCCTCGCGGTGCACGATGCCGCGGATGGTGTGGCGGGTGGTCTGCGGGCGCGAGGACGTGATCGCGATCTTGGTGCCGACCAGCGCGTTGGTGAGCGTCGACTTGCCGGTGTTCGGGCGGCCGACGAAACAGACGAAGCCGGAATGGAATTCCTTGCCGGAGTCAGCCACCGCGCACCTCGCTCAGCACGGCGCCGGTGCGATCGGTGCGGACGATCGAGGCCGAAGGCGAGACCTCACGGACCGCGTCGATACCCGCGTCGTCGGCGTCACCCGCGACGACGACCGCCGCTTCGAATCCCTCCGCGCCACTCGAGATCGCGGCGGCCACAGCGGCCTGCAACGCGGTCAGGCGCAGGGCTGTCAGCGTTACCTCGCCCGCGGCGTAGGTGCGCCCGTCGGTGTCGCGCACCGCGGCGCCGCTCGCACCTCCGGTGCGGCCCAGCGCGCCACGCGCCAGTACCAGCAGTTTATTGTCCTCGGCGTCGAGTTCACTCATGGTTTTCTCCGTTGTCGTCGGGCACGCGCACCTGGTCGGTGTCGGCGGTTGCCTCGTCGGTAGCGCCCTTGCGGGGCTTGTCGGTCTTCTTCTCTGCTTTGTCGACTTTGTCGGCGGCCCGGCGCACCAGCACGGTGTTGACGCGCATGCGCCCGCGCGCGTCGGCGCCGCCCTCGCCGCGCAGCACCAGCCCGTAGACGGTCACCTTGGAGCCGGGCAGCGGGACGCGGCCCAGCTCGTGCGCGAGCAGCCCGCCGACGGTGTCGACGTCGTCGTCCTCGATGTCGAGGCCGTACAGCTCCCCCAGGTCCTCTACCGACAGCCGCGACGAGATGCGGTAGCGGCCGTCACCGAGGTCCTCCACGGGCGGAGTCTCATCGGTGTCGTATTCGTCGTTGATCTCGCCGACGATCTCTTCCAGCACGTCCTCGATGGTTACCAGCCCCGCGATGCCGCCGTACTCGTCGACCAGCAGCGCCATGTGATTGCGCCGCCGCTGCATCTCGTCGAGGAGTGCGTCGAGCGGCTTGGAATCAGGGACGAAGATCGCGGGCCGCATGACGTCGCGCACCGATACCTTGCGCGCGCGATCGGCATAGGGCACCAGGTCTTTCAGGTAGACCACGCCACGCACGTCGTCGACGTTCTCACCGATCACCGGGATCCGGGAGTGGCCGGAGCGCACGGCCAGCGACATCGCCTGGGCGGCGGTCTTGTCGTCCTCGATCCACACCATCTCGGTGCGCGGCACCATCACCGCGCGAGCTGGAGTGTCGCCGAGTTCGAAGACCGACTGGATCATCCGGCGTTCGTCGTCGGCCACCACGCCGCGCTCACGGGCCATATCGACCACCTCGCGCAACTCGATCTCGGAAGCGAAGGGGCCGTTGCGAAATCCCTTACCCGGGGTGATCGCGTTGCCGAGCAGAATCAGCAGACGACTGACCGGGCTGAGCACCGCGCCGATGATCTGCAACGGCACGGCGGCGGCCAACGCGATCGAGTAGGCGTGCTGGCGGCCGAGCGTACGCGGGCCGACGCCGATCACGACGTAGGAAACCACCACCATCAACGTGGCGGTGACCAGCAGTGCGGTGGTCTCGTTCCACAGTTCCAAGGTCGCCGCGGCCAGCAGCACGGTGGCGGTGATCTCGCACAGAATACGCAGCAGGACAACGAGGTTCACATAGCGCGGACGGTCGTCGACGATCGTGCGCAGCCGGGCGGCACCGGAGCGCTCCTCGCGCACCATGTCGTCGAGCCTGGCCCGCGACACCGTGTTCAGCGCCGAGTCGACGCCCGCAAACACCCCGCCGATGCCGATCAATACGATCGCCAGCGAAATCAGGGTCAGTACTGTCACGCGGGGCCTTCACCGGGTGCGGTGAAACCTGCCTTGCCGAGTAGTCGGTCGTCACGCTCGGCCAGTTCCGCACGGCGTTGTTCCTCACGCAGGCTCACGTACCACTCCTCGAGCAGCTGGGCCTGCAGCGCGAACATCTCCTTCTCCTCCTCCGGCTCGGCATGGTCGTAGCCGAGCAGGTGGAGCACCCCGTGCACGGTGAGCAGGGCCAGCTCGTGGTCGAGCGAATGGTCGGCCTTCTGCGCCTGACCCATCGCGAACTCCGGGCACAGCACGATGTCGCCGAGCATGGACGGGCCGGGCTCGGGGCTGTCGGGACGACCGCCGGGCTCGAGCTCGTCCATCGGGAACGACATCACGTCGGTGGGACCGGGCAGGTCCATCCAGCGCACGTGCAGGTCGGCCATGGTGTCGAGATCGACGAGCACCATCGACAGCTCGGCAGCCGGATGGACGTCCATCCGAGCGATCACGAAACGCGCGACGCTGACCAGGTCTTCTTCGGGAACGTCCATACCCGATTCGTTGGCGATCTCGATGCTCACCTGTTCAGGGTACGGTGCCTGCCCGACGCCGCCGGGAGCGGCATCGGGCCAGCTTGATCGTGTCCCGCCCCGGTTCCGCCGGTTAGCGACGGTCGGTGCGGCCCGCTGCCCGGCGCTGGGCTCGATTGCCCGGGTAGTGCGGGCCAGGGACCGCGCGGGTCTCGGATTCGAAGCGGTCGTAGGCGTCGACGATGTCGGAGACAAGTCGGTGGCGCACCACGTCGGCGCTGGTGAGCTCCGAGAAGTGGATGTCGTCGATATCGGTGAGGATCTCCGCGGCCGCCCGCAGACCCGAGCGCTGCCCGTTGGGCAGGTCGACCTGCGAGATGTCACCGGTGACCACCATCCGCGAACCGAAGCCGAGGCGGGTGAGGAACATCTTCATCTGCTCGGCCGTGGTGTTCTGCGCCTCGTCGAGAATGATGAACGAATCATTGAGGCTGCGGCCACGCATGTACGCCAACGGCGCGACTTCGATGACACCGGACGCCATCAGCTTGGGAATCGCTTCGGGGTCCATCATGTCGTGTAGAGCGTCGTAGAGCGGACGCAGATACGGGTCGATCTTGTCGTTGAGCGTGCCGGGCAGGAAGCCGAGCCGCTCGCCCGCCTCGACCGCGGGCCTGGTCAGGATGATGCGCGTGACCTGCTTGGACTGCAGGGCCTGCACTGCCTTGGCCATGGCCAGGTAGGTCTTGCCGGTGCCCGCGGGGCCGATGCCGAACACGATGGTGTTGTCATCGATCGCGTCGACATACCGCTTCTGGTTGAGCGTCTTGGGGCGGATGATCTTGCCGCGCCGCGACAGGATGTCCAGACTCAGCACCTCGGCGGGCGATTCGGACACGCCCTCGTCGGTGAGCATCGAGATGGTGTGGCGAACCGCCTCGGGGGTGATCACCCGGTTGCGGCCGGTCAGCGCCACGAGCTGCTCGATAACCCGCTCGGCCAGCGCCACGTCGCCGGCTTTACCGGTGATGGTGACGGTGTTGCCGCGGACATGGATATCGGCCGGGAGCAGTTTCTCCAGCTGACGCAGGTTCTGGTCGGCCGAGCCGAGGAAACCGAAAACCGACTCCGGGGCGAGCTCGATGCTGGAACGCACGGTCCGCGCCGCGGGACCAGCATTGTTACCGCCTGCGCCGATGTCTGATACGGGGTTGGTGGGGTTGCCGATCTCGCCTGAGTTCTTCAAAAGTGGCTACAGCCTGCTTCCGGTTTCGACCTGGTGTTCGATGAGATCAGTTTACCGCCGAGCACTGACACCGCACAGTGGTTAAAGGTGCCCGTGGTATGCGGCGGCCCATTCCTGCTCACCAACGCGAAGTCAACGCTCCCAGCGCACCGAGCGCGACGGCCGCCGCGGTGGAGGTGCGCAGCACGGTGGGGCCGAGTAGCACGATGTCGGCACCGGCCTCTTCCAGCGCTGCCAGTTCGGCGTTGTCGAGGCCGCCTTCGGGGCCGACGATCAGGACCACTTCGCGCGCCTGCGCCAGCGGAAGCTCGGTGAACTTGCCCGCGCCGGATTCGTGCAGGGCCGCGACGATCGCGCCGTCCGCCTTCACTTTTCGCACCAACTCGACCAGATCGCGGGTGCGGTGCAGGCCTGCGATCTCGGGAATGTAGGCGCGACGGGACTGCCGGGCCGCGGACTTGGCGGCCGCGCGCCACTTGTCGATTCCCTTGCCGGCCTTGGCCTCCCAGTTCGCGACGCAGCGCGAGGCCTGCCAGGGGACGATCAGGTCCGCGCCCGCCTCGGTCATCAACTCGACGGCCAGCTCGGAGCGATCGGACTTGGGTAGGGCCTGCACCACGGTCACCTGCGGGGTGGGCGGGGTGGCCAGTCGACGGTCACGGACCGCCAGCTCCAGGCGATCCTTCTGGGCCGCGACGACTTCGGAGTCGGCGAGCACACCGTGCCCGTCGGACAGGGTGATCGGCTCGCCGACCTTGATCCGGCGCACGGTCGCCGCATGGCGACCCTCCGGACCGTCCAGCACCGCGACGGCCCCCGGTTCGGGCACTTCGTCGAGGTAGAAGACCGTCGCGGCCACGGCCTCAGCGTCCGCTGAACGACGCGCGCAGCCGGGCGAACAGGCCGCTGTTGTGCTCGGACTGGGTCGACATCACCTCGGCGCGATCCTTGTCCCGCATGCCCTTGAACTTGCGCAGCAGATCGGTCTGCCTGCCGTCGAGCTTGTTCGGCACCACGATGTCGAGGTGGGCGAGCAGGTCGCCACGCGCGCCCGAACGCAGGCGCGGCATGCCGTGGGCACGCAGCTGGATGACCTCGCCGGGCTGGGTGCCCGCCGCGATGGTGAGCTCGGTGGGGCCGTCGAGGATGGTGTCGACGACCACGGTGGTGCCGAGGATCGCGTCGACCATCGGCACCCGGACGGTGCAGTGCAGGTCGTCGCCGTCGCGGACGAAGGTGTCGTGGGGCTGCTCGACGACCTCGACGTAGAGGTCACCGGCGTGGCCGCCACCGGGGCCGACCTCGCCCTGAGCGGCCAGGCGAACCCGCATACCGCTGGCGACACCGGCCGGGATGGGCGCGGCGATCTCGCGACGAGCGCGCACTCGGCCGTCGCCACCGCACTTGTTGCAGGGGTCGGGGATGGTCTCGCCCGCGCCACGGCAGGTGGGGCAGGGACGCGAAGTGAGCACCTGGCCGAGGAACGAGCGCTGCACCGACTGCACCTCGCCCGCGCCGTCGCAGGTCTCACAGCGGATCGGCTTGGAGTTGCCGTTGGTGCCGGAGCCCACGCAGACATCACACAGGATCGCGGTGTCGACGGTCAGATGCTTGGTGACGCCGACCGCGCATTCGGCCAGACTCAGCCTGGTGCGGATCAGCGAGTCGGCGCCGGGCTGCACGCGGCCACGCGGCTTGCGCTGGCCACCGCCCTGGCCGCTCATCCCGCCGAAGAAGGCTTCGAAGACGTCGCCGAGACCGCCGAAGCCGGCACCGTTGAATCCTGCTCCGCCGCCGCCGTTTTCGAGCGGGTCACCGCCGAGGTCGACGATCCGGCGCTTCTCGGGGTCGGTCAGCACCTCGTAGGCGGTGGAGACTTCCTTGAAGCGGGCCTGCGCGCCCTCGTCCGGGTTCACGTCGGGGTGCAGTTCGCGGGCCAGTTTGCGGTAAGCGCGCTTGAGCTCCTGGTCGGTGGCATTCTTGCCGACGCCGAGCAGTCCGTAGTAATCCCGTGCCACGTGAGTTCTCTAGTCCTTGGTCGGTGTGGGCCGGCCGAGCGCCGGGCGCATCCTTTAGTCGAATCCACTCAACTTTACCGGCCGAAGTATCGACCTTAACAGTCCGGTTGTTGTCGTTCCCGCGCTGGCTTCACCTTTCGGCGAGCACCTCGCCGATGTAGCGGGCGACGGTCGCCACCGATGCCATGGTGCCCGGGTAGTCCATGCGGGTGGGGCCGAGCACGCCCATACCGCCCAGTACGGCACCGGCGGCGCCGTAGCCGGTGGAGACCACCGAGGTGCCGCGCATCTGCTCGACCTGGGTCTCCTCGCCGATCTGCACCATCACCTGACCCGGCTGCTGCGCGGCGGCGAGCAGTTTGAGCACGATGACCTGTTCTTCCAGGGCTTCCAGCACGGTGCGTAGGGAGCCGGGGAAGCCGAAATCGGCGACATTGCGGGTGAGGTTGGCGGTACCGCCGAGGACCAGCCGTTCTTCGGGATGCTCGACCAGCGTCTCCACCAGGACGGTGGAGACCCGGATCAGCACGTCGCGAATCTTGGCCGGTGCGCGTTCCGGCACCCCGGCCACCGAGGCGCTGGCCACCGAGAGCAGTTTTCCGTCCATGGCGCCGCCGAGCAGACCGCGCACGGCGACGAGGTCCTCGTCGGAGATCACCGCGCCCAGGTCGACGATGCGTTGGTCGACGCGGCCGGTGTCGGTGATCACCACCAGCAGCAGACGAGCCGGGTTGAGTGCGACGACCTCGATGTGGCGCACGATCGCGGCCGAGACGGTGGGGTACTGCACGACGGCGACCTGGCGGGTGAGCTGGGCCAGCAGGCGCACGCCGCGACGCAGGACGTCGTCGAGGTCGACACCGGATTCGAGGAACTCCATGATCGCCCGGCGTTCGGCGCCGGAGAGCGGTTTCACTTCGGCGATCCGGTCGACGAATTCGCGGTAGCCCTTGTCGGTGGGGATACGCCCCGAGCTCGTATGCGGCTGGGTGATGTAGCCCTCGGCCTCGAGCACCGCCATGTCGTTGCGGATGGTGGCGCTGGAAACACCCAGGTTGTGCCGTTCCACGAGGGACTTGGAGCCGATCGGTTCCTTGGTGGCGACGTAATCCGCGACGATCGCTCGCAGGACCTCGAAACGTCGATCCTCGGTACTCGACGCCATCGACCCCACCTTCCTCGCTCGTGCCTGGTACGTCACGCCTGCCGTGCTGCGTTCGCACAGGGTCGCACGTCGACGCTCGCAGCGTCTTGTTCTCCAGTCTAATTGTCTTGTTCTCGATCCCCGGACCCAACGGCTGTCCGGCATCGAACTGTCACACGGGGATATCCGGCTGCGGGGGCGGCGTCCGGCCCGCCGACTCGGTCGAGCGCGGCGGCGAGTTATCCACAGGCCCTAGTTGTCCACAGATGCGGTTCCGGGGGTTGTCGGGGTCGGGGGGCGGGCGTAGTTTCGGGACTGGATCAGGGGATATACCAGCGATTTTCAACTATCGGCACGTGGCGCGGGGAGGGAACTGTGGTGCACCAGGGTGGGATCGGCGAGGCGTGGCATATCGGGTCGAGCGCGGTCGCGGTGCGGCCGGCGGAGTTCGCCCGGATCGACGATGCGTGTGCGGAATTTCTGCGGGTGATCGCGCGGATTCGGGCACTTGCCGTGGAAGTCGGCGATCAGACGCAGTGGGGATTGGGCGAGGGGCAGGCGCGGTTGATATCCGGTTCCGCTCTGGTGGCGCGATTGCGTTCCGTGGCAGCGGCGAAGGAGAACAGCATCGTTGCCGTCTCGGATGCGCATTCGCGGGTCGTCAGCGATATTCGCCAGTCGTTCCGGGATGCGCGCGATGTGATGGTGGTTGCCGACAAAGAGTGGGCTTATCGACTTCGGTCGGCGGAAACCTTTGCCGGACACCAGATTTCCACGGAGCCAGTGTGACCGGCCACGCGCCGAGCGGTATTCGGGGCGACGGGAACACGTATTCGAATTATTCGAGCGACGCCATGGAATCGGGTGTTCCCGGCGGAGGAGAGAACACACATTCTTGGCGACACCGGGAGATCGTCGCGGCATTCGCGGCCCTCGAGGTGACCGACGCGTTGACGCAAGCGGACAGGTTCGAGCAGATCGCGCGATGGTGGGACGACGGCTTACGCGCCTTCCGGCACGCGGCGGAGGGATCGCTCGCACTGGCTTGGTCGGGCGTGGGCGCCGCCGCGGCAGGTTCCGCGGTCGCAGGCTATGTCGCGCGAGCGCACGATCTGACGCTCGCTTTGGAGGAGTTGCCGGGCGTGGTTCGGGCGGCGGCCGAGGCGATCGCGGCGACCAGATACGCGGTCGGGTCGCCGGATGTCGAGGAATCCGACGCTGCGGCGTGGTCGGTGAGCGAGGCGGTTCATGCCACGGGATCAGCAGCGGCGCACGGTGCGGCTTCGGCCGCGGAGGAGGATGCGCGAGCCGCGATGCGGCAGCGGTATGTGTTGCCGTTCGCCGAGTTGGTCACTCGCATTCCCTTGCTGCCCATGCCGCTTCGGTCCTTCGACTCCGACGCGACAGGTGATCGACAGTTGCTGATCGGCACCGCCGGGCAGTCGCGGGCCGAGAGACGTATACAGCCGCCGGACGAGATTTCGACCGGCGGCGCAGAGAACGAGACCACAGCGACCGGGACGGGCTCTGCGCTGCACGAGGTGATCGGGGATTCGGAAACGATGGGACGCGATGGTCGCGGAACGGACGTTCCGAACGATGGTTCGGATGGGTTCGACAACCTGTCGGCGAAATCCGATGACGGGGCGGTGGGTTCCGGCACCGTTACGACAGTGACCTCGACATCGACTGCTGCCACCGGCATGACTCAGCCGGGCGGTACGCCTGCGTTGACAACACCTGGCGGCTCCGGATTACTCACCGCGCCTACAGGGACTTCCGCCCCAGCCATCGACCCCGCGGTCGTTTCGACAGGGCGCGGTCCATCGGCTGACTCAGTGGCTGGGCGTGCGTGGCCGAACGTCAACCCGAGCGGGGCCCGCGGCCGAACGCCGGGTAGCTCCGCGCAGTATCGACTGCCCGGTCAGCGTGACTTTTCCAGGCCAGGGATCGGGAACAGCATCCCCGGTTCCACCGGCCCCGTAATCGGCGCCAACCCGCCGCCAGGGCATACCCCAACCAGGTCGGGCGATCGTTACTTCCAATGCGGCAGAGCACTGCCGACAGCACCAGGCGTGGATACCACGCGTGGCCTGCCGGAGTACTTGATCACACTGGCGAACACCGCGGAACTGCTCGGCGAGCCACGACCGGCAGTAGCAGGTGGCGTGATCGGGGGTGGCGATGACTTCGTGCCCGGCGAGCAACGCTCACCGGCGACTCGGGGCTGACGGCGATGTCAGCGAGTCGACGGGATTCTTCAGCAGTGGCCGCCCGGTCGGGCGGCCGATGCCGAATCAGACTCGGGCAGCCGCGCCGCAGCGAGCGGCCGAGTCGGGAGCGCCGACCTCTTTGCCCGCGAGGGCATCCAGGCCGAGCATCGCCAGAAGCGAGCCGCAGTCGTCGGCGTCGTTGGAATGCGACGCGACCGTCCTCGCGGCGACCGCGCACTGACGCGCGTTCTCCGCCTTCTCAGCGGAGCGCGCTTCAGCGAATTCGCTCTGCTCGTGGACGAGGGTGATGTGCCGTTCGGTGGACATATAACTCCCTAGGATCGAGTTGAAGCCTACGCCCCTAATCGTTATCTTCCACCCCGAACCCACCGAACATACCCTTAGAGCACCCCACTGTTCCGGACCCCTCATCAGGTGTGCATCGGATTGTTCCCCCACTATGACCGGGCTTTCTCTGGTACCGATCCCAAGGGTGAAAAATCTCGAAATTCAGATCACGATGACATCACCGCCGGGCGATTCCTCAGCGGGCGAAATGATCAGTCGAGAAGGTCGCGGACGATGCCGTCAGCGAGGAGACGACCTCGGTCGGTGAGGACCAGGTTGTCACCGGTGATGCGGGCGAGGCCGTCAGCGAGGATGCGGTCGAGGGCGGGGGCGGCGGACGGGGCCAGGTCGGCGAGGGGCAGGCCGGTGCGCAGGCGGACCGTGAGCATGAGGTGTTCGGTGTAGCGCTCGTCGTCGGTGAGGGCTTCCCAGCCCGCGGCGGGGAGGCCGCCCAGAGCTACCCGGTCGGCGTAACGGGCGGGGTGTTTGACATTCCACCAGCGAACGCCGCCGACGTGGCTGTGCGCGCCGGGGCCCGCGCCGAGCCAGTCACCACCGTCCCAGTAGCCGAGGTTGTGCAGGCAGCGGGCGGAATCGTTTGCGGCCCAATTGGATACCTCGTACCACGTCAGACCGGCGGCGGCGAGGCGGCCATCGATGCGTTCGTAGCGGGCGGCGAGGACATCGTCGTCGGGTGCGGGCAGTTCACCACGGCGGACCTTGCGTGCCAGCGCGGTCCCGTCTTCGACGATCAGGGAGTAGGCAGAGACATGATCGACACCGGCCGCCAGCACCGCATCCAGACTCAGGTCCAGATCGGCGTCGGTCTCACCGGGAGTGCCGTAGATCAGGTCGAGGTTCACGTGATCGAACCCGGCCGCGCGCGCTTCTTTCGCCGCGGCGACCGCGCGCCCCGGGGTATGCGTGCGGTCGAGCACCTTCAGCACGTGCTGTGCGGCGGACTGCATACCGAGCGAGATCCGGGTGTATCCGGCCGCGCGGAGCCGCTCGAAGAACTCGGGCGAGGTGGATTCCGGGTTGGATTCGGTGGTCACCTCGGCGCCGGCGGCCAGGGTGAAGTTCGCCCGCACCGCATCCAGCACCAAGGCCAGACCGTCCCCACCGAGCAGCGACGGCGTCCCGCCACCGACGAAGATCGTCGATACTTCGGGGGTTGCGCTCGGCAGGGCACCGAACTCGGCCGCGGCGGTCGCGAGCTCGCCGCGCAACGCCTCCAGCCACGACTGCGGAGAAGCCGAAGTACCCAGCTCCCCCGCCGTATAGGTGTTGAAGTCGCAGTACCCGCAGCGCGTGGCACAGAACGGCACGTGCACGTACACCCCGAACGCGCCGCCCCCGAAATCGCGCAGCACCGGCCGATCGGCATCGGCCGGTGTCACGCCGGGAGCCCCGGAAGCAGCGCTGGTAGTCACCCCTCCAGTCTGCCGGGCCCTGGTGCCGCGCCCCGCGCGACCCCTCTCGCGTCAGTCCGTCACGACAGGGGTGTTCTGGTTGGCGGTGAGCACCCAGGCACCGTCCTCCTTCGTCATCACATACATCGGCGTGCCCTGACCGGACAGCTCGCCGTCGAGGGTGAAGTAGCTCTGGCGGATCTTGACGGCGGCGACATCGGGCCTCAGGAAGAGCACGTGCTCGACGTCGTAGGTCGCGGAGCCGTGCGTCGTCGCGCCGGGCAGCACCTGAGCGGTGAACTCGGCGATGGCCGGGCGGCCGAACAGGCGCTTGCCATGGCCGGTGGTCCAGATCGCGTCTTCGCGGAAGACGGCGACGAACTCCTCGGCCAGTTCGTTGGCCTGGGCGTGCGCGATGGTGTCGACGACGGCGCGGATGGCCGTGAGTTCGGCGTCGAGATCGGCGGGGGTCTGACCGGTGGCAGTGGCGTCGTTGCTCATGCGACTACTGTGCAACCTCGAGCACGCTCCAGGTCAACCGAGCTGTGCGACACCGCACACGCGCCCGCCCGGGCGTATCACAGGCCGGTTCCGGGCGGTGGGCTATGACCCCCGTCACAGAACAGGACGGCCGTCCAGGGAATTTCCCCCAAAAGTGCGGGAAATATCTCCTTGCGGTCGGAACGACCCGGCTGACGTGGCACAATAGGCACATGCACGCAACTGGAGTACGACTCGTGGCCCGTCGCCACGTCGACTTCCAGCGTGTCTGTAGCGCCTGTTGTCGGCCCGGTTTCCACCGGTAGCGCAGCGGCGTCCACGCCCGGGTATCCCCCGGTGCCTTCGACTTTCATCGGCCCGCTGACCGCCTGACGCGAGCCAGCCCCTCGCGCCTTCAGCACGGATGTCCAACCACCCCGCAGGAGCGACCCCACCATGACGTCGAGCACCGACGCCGGTTCGACCGAACAGTCGACGGCGCAGGCCCGCACTGAGCGTTCAGCTGCCAAGCGCCCGGCCCGCCCGAGCACCGATGCCCCGGTCGCACCGCGCGCCCGCACCGGAAAGCCGGTCCGCCGCCGCTCCGAAGGCCAGTGGGCCCTCGGCTACCGCGAGCCCCTGAACCCGAACGAACAGTCCAAGAAGGACGACAACCCGCTCAACGTGCGCGCGCGCATCGAGAACATCTACGCCAAGGGCGGCTTCGACTCGATCGACAAAGCCGACCTGCGTGGCCGTTTCCGCTGGTGGGGTCTCTACACCCAGCGTGAAGAGGGCTACGACGGCACCTTCACCGACGACGACAACATCGACCTGCTCGAAGCCAAGTACTTCATGATGCGGGTGCGTTGCGACGCGGGCGCGCTCAGCGCCGCCCAGTTGCGCACCGTCGGGCAGATCTCCACCGAGTTCGGCCGCGACACCGCCGACCTGTCCGACCGCGAGAACGTCCAGTACCACTGGATCGAGGTCGAGAACGTCCCGGAGATCTGGCGTCGGCTCGAGTCGGTCGGTCTGCACACCACCGAGGCGTGCGGCGACTGCCCGCGCGTGATCCTCGGTTCGCCGCTGGCCGGTGAGTCGCTCGACGAGATCATCGACCCGACCCCGGCGATCGACGAGATCGTCAAGCGCTACATCGGGAAGAAGGAGTACTCCAACCTTCCCCGCAAGTTCAAGACCGCGATCTCGGGCCAGCAGGACGTGGTGCACGAGATCAACGACATCGCCTTCGTCGGCGTGAACCATCCCGAGCACGGCCCCGGTCTGGATCTGTGGGTCGGTGGCGGTTTGTCGACCAACCCGATGCTGGCCCAGCGCGTCGGTGCGTTCGTGCCGCTCGACGAGGTGCCCGATGTGTGGGAAGCGGTCGTCGCGCTCTACCGCGACTACGGCTACCGCCGCCTGCGCACCAAGGCCAGGCTGAAGTTCCTGATCAAGGACTGGGGCATCGAGAAGTTCCGTCAGGTCCTCGAGGACGAGTACCTGAAGCGCAAGCTCATCGACGGCCCCGCCCCCGAGCAGCCTGCCAAGCCGATCGACCACGTCGGTGTGCAGAAGCTGCGCAACGGCCTGAACTCCGTGGGGTTCTCCCCCATCGCCGGTCGCGTCTCGGGCACCATCCTGAGCAAGGTCGCCGACGCCGCCGAGAAGTACGGCTCCGACCGCATCCGCTTCACCCCGTATCAGAAGCTGATCGTCCTCGACATCCCCGACGACCAGGTCGACGCGCTGATCGACGAGCTCGAACCACTCGGTCTGCAGGCCCGCCCCTCGGTCTGGCGGCGGAACCTGCTGGCGTGCAGCGGCATCGAGTTCTGCAAGCTCTCCTTCGTCGAGACCCGCAAGCGTTCGCAGGTGCTCGCACCGGAGCTCGAGCAGCGCCTCGCCGATATCAACGCCGAACTCGATGTGCCGATCACCATCAACATCAACGGCTGCCCGAACTCGTGCGGCCGGTCCCAGATCGCCGATATCGGCTTCAAGGGTCAGCTCGTCGACGACGGCACCGGGAATCAGGTGGAGGGTTTCCAGGTTCATCTCGGTGGCAGCCTCGGCCTGGACAGCGCGTTCGGCCGGAAGTTGCGTCAGCACAAGGTGACCAGCGTCGAGCTCGGTGACTACATCGATCGCGTCGTCCGCAACTTCGTCAAGAACCGGGAATCCGGGGAACGCTTCGCGGTGTGGGCTGTGCGCGCCGACGAGGCCGACCTCCGATAGTCGATGAGGAGATCCCCACTGTGACAACGAATCTCGCGGCAAGAATGTCCGAAGAAGAACTGCGTACGCTCGCCGAGCAGGGCGCGGCCGAGCTGGGCCCCGATGCCTCGCCCGCCGACCTGATCGCGTGGACCGACCGCAACTTCGGCAACGGCTACATCGTCGCCTCGAATATGCAGGACGGCGTGCTGGTCCATTTGGCCGCGCAGACCCGACCCGGTGTGGACGTGTTGTTTCTCGACACGGGCTACCACTTCGCCGAGACCATGGGCACCCGCGACGCGGTCGAGGCCGTGTACGGGGTGAACGTGGTCAACGTGCGCCCCGAGGCCAGTGTCGCCGAGCAGGACGAACTGCTCGGCAAGGATCTGTTCTCCCGTGACGCCGCCGAGTGCTGCCGGCTGCGCAAGGTCGTCCCGCTGAAGAGGTCGCTGAGCGGCTACAACGCGTGGATCACCGGCATCCGCCGCGTCGAGGCGCCCACCCGCGCCAACGCGCCGCTGATCTCGTTCGACGAAGCTTTCGGCCTGGTGAAGATCAACCCGATCGCACCGTGGTCCGACGACGAGATGCAGGCCTACATCGAGGCCAACGGCATTCTCGTCAATCCCCTGGTGGAGGAGGGTTACCCGTCCATCGGCTGCGCACCGTGCACGCGCAAGCCCGAGCCGGGATCCGATCCGCGCAGCGGCCGTTGGGCCGGTATCGCCAAGACCGAATGCGGATTGCACCAATCATGACCATCACCACCACTGGGAGTGAGCCTGTGAGTACCAACACCACCGAACGCGAACTCGGCCTGACCGAGTTCGACACCCTCGCGGCGCTGGAATCCGAGGCGATCCACATCTTCCGTGAGGTCGCGGGCGAATTCGAGCGCCCCGTGATCCTGTTCTCCGGCGGCAAGGACTCCACCGTCCTGTTGCACCTGGCACTCAAGGCCTTCTGGCCCGCGCCGCTGCCGTTCACGCTGCTGCACGTGGACACCGGGCACAACCTCGACGAGGTGCTCGAGTTCCGCGACAAGGTGGTCGAGCGCTACGGCCTTCGCCTGCACGTCGCCTCGGTCGAGGAGTACCTTGCTGACGGCCGCCTGACCGAACGCCCCGACGGCATCCGCAACCCGCTGCAGACCGTGCCGCTGCTCGACGCCATCACCGAACACCGCTTCGACGCGGTCTTCGGCGGCGGGCGCCGCGACGAGGAGCGTTCGCGCGCCAAGGAGCGGATCTTCTCGCTGCGCAACGCCTTCGGCCAGTGGGACCCGAAGCGTCAGCGGCCCGAGCTGTGGAACCTGTACAACGGCAAGCACGCCGCGGGAGAGCACGTGCGCGTGTTCCCGCTGAGCAACTGGACCGAGCTCGATATCTGGCGCTACATCGCCCGCGAGGACATCGACCTGGCGTCGATCTACTACGCGCACGAGCGTCCGGTGTACTCGCGTGACGGCATGTGGATGACCCCCGGCGTGTGGGGCGGCCCGAACGAGAACGAGGTCCTGGAAACCCGTTCGGTGCGCTACCGCACCGTCGGTGACGGTTCCACCACCGGCGCCATCATCTCCGACGCCGCCGACAACCAGGCCATTCTGGCCGAGGTCGCGGCGTCCCGACTGACCGAACGCGGTGCGACCCGCGGCGACGACCGCGTGTCGGAAGCCGCCATGGAAGACCGCAAGCGAGAGGGTTATTTCTGATGTCCGACCTATTGAGGCTGGCCACCGCCGGTTCTGTCGACGACGGCAAGTCCACCCTGGTCGGACGCCTTCTCTACGACACGAAGTCCGTGCTGGCCGATCAGATCGACGCCGTCACGCGCGCCTCGGTCGACCGTGGGCTGTCCACGCCTGACCTGTCGCTGCTCGTCGACGGCCTGCGCGCCGAGCGCGAGCAGGGCATCACCATCGACGTGGCGTACCGCTACTTCGCTACGCCCAAGCGGTCTTTCGTGCTCGCCGATACCCCGGGGCACGTGCAGTACACGCGCAACACGGTCTCGGGCGCGTCCACCGCGCAGCTGGTGATTCTGTTGACCGACGCCCGCAAGGGCGTCATCGAGCAGACCCGTCGCCACGCGGCCGTGCTGGCGCTGCTCGGTGTGCCGCGTCTGGTGCTCGCGGTGAACAAGATCGACCTCGTCGACAACCCGGCCGAGGTGTTCGCCGAGATCTCCGCCGAGTTCAACGATCTCACCTCGAAGCTGGGCTGGGCCACCGAAGACGTCATCGAGATCCCGGTCTCGGCGCTGCACGGCGACAATATCGCCAGCCGCTCCGAGAACACCCCGTACTACGACGGCCCCTCGCTGATCGAGCACCTGGAATCGGTTCCGGTGGACGCGGATTCGACCGGAACGCACGCGCTGGGTCTGCGTTTCCCCGTGCAGTACGTGATTCGCCCGCGCACCGCCGAGTACCCCGACTACCGGGGCTACGCGGGTCAGATCGCGGCGGGTTCGGTCTCGCCCGGTGACGAGATCGTGGTGCTGCCCTCGGGCAAGAAGACCACCGTCGAGCGCATCGACACCCCCGACGGCGAACTGGCCGTGGCGCAGGTCGGACGCAGCGTGACGCTGATCCTGGCCGACGAGGTCGACATCTCGCGTGGCGACATCATCGCGTCGGCGCACGACGCGCCGGAGCCCATCGACGCCTTCGACGCGACCGTGTGCTGGCTCGGCGACAAGGGTCTGCGTCCCGGCGCTCGGCTGCTGCTCAAGCACGGCGCCAAGACCACGCAGGCCATCGTCGGCGCGCTCGTGGAGCGGTTCGACGAGCAGACGCTCACCGCGCAGCCGAACCCGGAATCGCTGGAGCTCAACGACATCGGTCGTGTCTCGCTGCGGCTGGCCGAGCCGATCCCGGCCGACGACTACCGCACCAACCGGCACACCGGATCGTTCCTGCTGATCGACCCGGCCGGTGGCAACACCCTCGCCGCCGGCCTGGTCGGCGACGTGCTGGCTTCGGTCGAGGTCGGTACCGCGGTCTGATGTATCGCCTGTCCGCCCCGCCGCGTGGTGCCGTTTCGGCGCCACGCGGCGCAGGCGGGCCCGCGTTGATCGCGGTCGCCCACGGCAGCCGTGATCCGCGTTCGGCGGCGACCATGGCGGCCGTGATCGCCGAAGTCGCCGCCGCCCGGCCCGATATCCCGGTTCGGCTGGCTTTCCTCGATCTCAGCGCCCCGTCGGTGGACGAGGTTGTCGACGATCTCGCCGCGCGGGGGCACACCGACGTGATCGTCGTTCCTCTCTTACTGGGCAACGCTTTTCACGCGCGTGTCGACCTCCCGGCGCTACTGGCCGATGCCACCCGTCGGCACTCCCGGCTACAACTCATCCAGGCACCTGTTCTCGGCCCCGATCCGCTCCTCATCTCGGCACTCGCCGATCGGGTCGCGACGGCGTGCCGGCTCCCGTCACTTACTGCCCCGATGGCGGCGGATTCGCAACCGGCGGTGCAGCTCTCAGCGGACCATGGCTCGACGGCGACCACACTTCATGCCTCGGTGGGACCATCGTGGCTCGCGCCGCTCAGCGTGGTGACTCCCGCGACCGGACCGAGAGGTGAACCTTCGCTGGGGATCGCCGTCGCCGCTGTCGGATCGCGCGATGCCGCGGCCAATCGGCGGACCGCCGTCGTGGCGCGCCGACTGGCGGCCGTCACCGGCTGCTCCACCGAAATCTGCTTCGCGACAGTCGAACCCGGCCTCGCCCCGGCCGTAGATCGACTGCGCGCCCGCGGCGCGGAACGCATTGTCGTCGCGCCGTGGTTCTTGGCGCCAGGGCTGCTGACCGATCGGCTGGTCGCCGCCGCGCCCGAGGTCGTACATGCCGACGTCATCGGCGCGCACACCGCGCTGGTCGACGTGATCTGGACCCGTTACGACGACGGCGTCGCCGCCGATCTCGATCTCTCCGCCTGATTCCAGCGCGATCCCGGCTGCCGACTTCCCCACGAGTCGTAGCTCGACCGTGTTCTACGCCGAACCGCGGAGGCGAGTGCGAGGCCATCCAAGTCCTCCCACGACCCGCTTCGCCCCTCTGATGGACACCGTCGGCAGCAGGGCCGCTCGTACCGAGGCCACCATTCGCAGAGCAGCTTGTAGCGCGGCTGATCTATAGCTCCGAGCGTTCGGCACTCCAGTGCCGCAGCTCACACGCCTCCACCTCTTTACTGAATACCCCCTGGGGGTATATGTTCGAGTCAACGCACAGCGAACCGAGAGAGGCGAAACAATGACCACCCACGCCAACGCCGGACACACCGACCACGCCGCTACCGCAGCCGAGCCCGCGCACGGCGATCACCTGAACCACGCCGCTCACGGAACCCCTACCGACAACCACGACCACGGCCGACATGCGGCCGCCGAGCAAGCCACGCACGCGCACGCAGGACATACAGCCGGCCACGCCGGGCACGATGCAGGCTCACCCGGCGGACTTCAGATCACGCAGGACGGATACACGCTCGATCTCGATACCGCGATCGCCGAACCAGGCAGGATCGACTTCCGGTTTCGGATTCTCGGACCGGACGGAGCAGCCGTGACCGAGTTCGACACGATTCACGATCGGGAACTGCACTTGATCGTGGCGCGACGGGAGTTGACCGGGTTCTGGCACGTGCATCCGCAGCGGGAAGCGGACGGCACCTGGGCGATCCAGCTGGAACTGCCAGAGGCGGGCGCCTACCGGGTATTCACCGATATCGCCCCGCGGGCACTCGGCCGGACGATCACGATCGGCGCGGACCTGGCCATCGCCGGACACTATGCGCCGCAACCTGTTCCAGCGGTAGCTCGCGTCACCGAGGTCGACGGCTACGAGGTGACCGTAGACGGCGAATTGCGCGCCGAAGGCGATCTGTTGACGCTCACCGTGCGCAAGAACGGCGAGCCGGTCACCGATCTACAGCCCTACCTGGCGGCTTTCGGCCACCTCGTCATCCTTCGCGCGGGAGACCTCGCCTACGTCCACGTGCACCCCAACGGCGAACCCGGCGACGGCGTCACCCCCTCGGGCCCCGAAATCACCTTCCACACAGCAGTTCCCGGCCCCGGCGCCTATCGACTGTTCCTCGATTTCGAACACGACGACGTCGTCCGCACCGCCGCCTTCACTCTCACCACCGCTCCCCAGCACGCCCCCGAGCACAACCACCACCAGTGACCCCGGCCGTACCCACGCACCACACGGGCTCATCGCACGGAGCACAGGCGGCGCCGCTACCCTCACCGGTGGCGGCGCCGTTCTGTTCCGCCTCCCCGTCGGAACAGTGCCATCTCCCGCTGCGGCCCGACCACCCTGAAATCCCCAGCCACCACCATCGCAGAATTCCGCGCCGCATATTCCGGCCGGAATCAGGCGTTACCTCGGCAACACAGGCGAGCTCGCCAGTTCCCGGCGAGTGGCCGATGCTCTCCGGAATCACTGACCGAAGCGGGTCGACGAAGCAGCGTTTCCCGTCGCGTCAGAGCTGAATACGCGCGCCGACATACCGCGAGGGCGCCCGGCTAGGCCCCACTCGACGCGTCCGACAACAAGCGCGTCGCGATGGTGCGGGCCGCATCGACGCGGACCGAGTCACCGGTCTGGCGAGCGATATTGGCGGCGCTCACGATCGCATCCAGCTCGAAGACCAGCAGGTCGGGATCGACGGCGGCGAGGTCGCCCATGGCTTGGGCCTTGCGGACCTCGTCGGCAAGGAAGGACAGCCAGCTGTCGTGGTCGGCCACGACGGCGTCGCGCACGGGGCCGGGCTTGCTGCTGAATTCGGTGAGGGTGGCCACCCGGAAACAGCCGCCGGGGAAAGGGGGATCCTCGATGTGGGCGAACCAACCGTCGATCATCGCGCGGACCCGGGTTCCGCCGCGCGGGGTGCGCAGGCCGGGGGCGACGACTCGTTCGATGAAGATGTCGCGGCCTGCCTGGACGGCGGCGAGTTGCAGGGCCTCCTTGGTGCCGAAGAGGGTGGCGATGCCGCTTTTACTGATGCCGAGGTCGATGGCGAGTCGGCCGATGCTGAGGCCGTCGAGGCCTTCGACAGAAGCGAGTTCGGCGGCGCGGCGGGCGATGGTGGCGCGGGCGCGGGCGCCCTTGGCCAACCGCTGGTCGCTCGGTTCCGTCAGCTGGGTCATAGGAATCATTGTTCCACCACGGGGTTGCAAAGGCGAACGATCGGTCGTACTTTTATTTACGAACGATCGTACGTTCTTATTTCTCCCACTCGAAGGACTCCGCATGACCGACGTGTCAGCTCGGCCCGAAGATCCGCTCGACACCGTGACTCCCGACTCCAGCGCCGCGGGCCGCACCCTCGCAGTCGCGACAGGTGCCGCATTCATCGCCTTCCTCGATCTCTCCGTCGTCAATATCGCGTTCCCGACGATCGCCCTGAGTTATCCCGGCACCTCCACCGGCACGCTGACCTGGATCGTCAGCGGCTACGCGATCGGGTTCGCCGCCCTGCTCACCCCGGCCGGTCGCATCGCCGACGCCCTCGGCCGTCGGCGTCTGTTCGCCCTGGCACTGGCCGGATTCGCCGTCACCTCACTGCTGTGCGGGCTCGCGCCCGGCGCGAACTGGCTCATCGCGGGACGAGTTCTGCAGGGCATCGCAGCGGCATTCATGGTGCCCGCGGCACTCGGACTGGTCTTGGAGGCCACGCCTCGGGCAAAGATCGGCGCCGCCATCGGCGCCTGGTCGGCGGCCGGCGGGTTCGCGGCGGTGGTCGGTCCGGCGCTCGGTGGCGCGTTGGTCGAGGTGTTCGGCTGGCGTGCGGTCTTCCTGATCAACGTGCCGATCGCCGTGACGTTGATCGTGCCGGGGCTGCGACTGCCCGGCGGCGACAAGGCTGCGGGCGAGGCGGCACTGCCCGATCCGCTCGGCACGCTCGCCATCGCGATCGGACTCGGCGCGATCGTCGCCGCCGTCACCGAAGGTCAGTCATGGGGTTGGACCGCTCCCGGCACGCTCGTCGCCTTGCTCGGCGGTAGCGCGTTGACGGTGTTCGCACTGGTTCGCTCGCGTCGACATACCAACCCCGCAGTCGCCGTCCAGCTCTGGCGTGAGCGGCAATTCGCGCTCGCGAACGCGGGTTCGTTCCTGTTCGGCGCGTCGATGTTCGCGTGGCTGCTGGCCGGGCCGCTCTTCCTGAACGCGATCTGGGGCTACTCCGTACTCGAGTCGGCGGCGGCGCTGACCGTCGGCGCCGTGGCATCGATGGTGACCGCCGTTGTCACCGGACGGATCACGACACCGCGTGGCCAACGGTGGGTGGGAGTGCTCGGTGGACTGATGTCGACGGCCGCGCTGGCCTGGATGAGCACCGACGCCTTCGGGCCCGAACCCGCGCTGTGGACGGCGTGGATTCCCGCCGGCGTGCTCGGTGGCGGCGGGATCGGCATCGTCGTGACGGTGCTCGGCACAGCGGCGGCGAATTCTGTTCCACCGCAGCAGTTCGCGGCGGGCATCGGGATGAACGTCACCGCTCGCCAGGTGGGCGGCGCGCTCGGCATCGCCGTACTGGCGGCGATCTTCTCGGCGACCTCCGACGACCCACTCAGCGGTTTCCACATCCTGTTCGCCGTGTGCGCGGGGATCAATATCGCCGTCGCCGTGGTACTCGCCTTGCCTTCGCAGGCCCGTTCGACCGACTGAACCAGGAGATCGACATGTCTACCAGCACACCACTGTCCGTAGAATTCACCGTCGAGGCCGAGGACCCGCTGGTGACGGCGCCGGAGCAGATCACCGCACTCCTCGCAGGGGCACCGTGGCAGCGTTTCGCGGTGCTCGGCGATTCCATCGCCGCGGGGACCGGGGATCGGAGCCCCGGTTACGCCCCGACCGGCTGGGCCGACCGGGTCGCGGCGAATCTCACCTCGGTCAATCCCACACTGGCCTACCGCAATACGGGTCGGATCGGTGCGACCAGCGGTCAGGTCATCGACCGGCAACTGTCCGAAATCCTGGATTTCGCACCGGACCTCGTGCATGTCAGCTGCGGCGGCAACGATCTGTTCACGGTCTGCGGCAATGTCGATCAGCTGCGGGAGAATCTGTCGACGATTTTCACCGCGCTGGCCGCCACGGGGGCACAGCTGTCGATTTTCACGATGGCCGACGTGTGGGACGTCGAACGGATGGCGCCGATGCGACCCATGCGGTCACAGATGATGGTGCTCAACGAGGTGCTGCGGGCGGTGGCCGACGAATTCGATGCGATACTCACCGAATTCTGGACGCATCCACTGCGGTCGCGACCCGAGTTGATGAGCGCCGATCTCATCCACTTCACCACGAGCGGGCACGCGGTCGTGGCCGGTGAGGTGGCCAGGTCGCTTGCCGCGCGCATCGACAGGGCGTAGTGGACGCACCACGCGGGACACTCACCTGTTGTCGCGCACCAATCGAGTGCCGAGTGCTACCAGTTCTGATCTTACCTCGGCGGGGCCGACGACCTCGATGTCCCCGGCCCAGCCCGCCAGCTGGCGGGCGAGCATTTTCGCGGTGTCGGCGGTGATCCGCGCTCGCACCCGGCCGTCCGGGGCCGGGCCGAGCAGGGTGCAATTGCGGCCCTGTTGGTCGGCCAGGATGGGGGCGAGACCGGCGGAGACGAGGACCGTCGCGGCGACGGCGGCGCGGCGGCCCTCCATCCGCTCGACAATCCGCGACCACTGCGCCTGAAGATCGAAATCTGCTGGGCGGTCAGCTGTTTCATCGAGGGTGATCACCTCGACGACACGGTCCAGCCGGAAGGTGCGCTGCCCGCGTTCGGTGCCCGCGACTAGGTACCAGACCGTTTCCTTCTCGACCAGGCCCCATGGATCGATCGTGCGGACCGTGCGTTCGCCCTTGCTCAGATAGTCGATGCGGACGCGGCGGCGTTCTACCACCGCCCGTTGCACAGTCTCGAGCACCGCGGGTGCTTGCGGGTCGGGGCGCCCCCAGCGGGCCGGATCGACGACGACGGCGTCGGCCGCGGCGGCCGCATCGGCACGGAAGGTGTGCGGGAGGGCCCGAACCAATTTGCGAAGCGCCGACTTCAGCTCGGGCGCGGCCTGGGCCGCCGGACCCGCGAGCAGGAACAGCGCCCTGGTCTCCCCCGCCGTGAGTCCGGACAGGTCTGTGCGTGCGCCGCCGATCAGCGACCAACCACCCCCGCGACCAGATTGCGGGTAGACCGGGATGCCCGCGGCCGACAAGGCCTCCAGGTCACGCCGGGCTGTCGCCACCGAGACTTCGAGCTCGGCGGCGACCTGGGCGGCTGTCACCCGCCCGCGCGCCTGCATCAACAACAGGGTCGCTACCAATCTATCGGCTCGCATACTCGGTAATTCTGCCGAACAAAGTGCTCATTCGGTGAGCACTTTGCCTGGCAAAGTCGTTGTCACACCGAAGCGACAACCGAATGGAGCAGACATGCTGCGCGGAATGGCCACCACCACCTACTACGCCGACGACCTCACCGCCGCCAAGGACTGGTACAGCGCATTCCTCGGCATCGCGCCGTATTACGAGGTTCCCGGTGGGTACTACGAGTTCCGGCTCGGGCCGTTGCAGGCCGAGCTGGGAATCATCAATCGCGCGTACGCCCCGGCGGGCGCGCGCAATGCACCAGGCGGGGGTGGAGTGGTGTTCTGGCAGGTCGACGATCTCGCTGCCACCTTCGCCCGGCTACTCGAGCTGGGCGCCACCGAGTACGAGCCGATCACCGAACGCGGGGAGGGCACGGGTTTCGCGACCGCGGCGGTACTCGATCCGTTCGGCAATGTGCTCGGGATCATGGCCAACCCGCACTTCGTGGCGATGACGACCTAGGAACTCAGACGAACCAGCGTTCGAGGACGGTGGCGACACCGTCCTCGCTGACGTGACCGGTCACTTCGTCGGCCAGGGCCAGCACGGCATCGGGCGATCCGGCCATGGCCACCGAATGTGCTGCCCAGCGCAGCATCTCGCGGTCGTTGAAGCCGTCGCCGATGGCCAAGGTCGCCTCGGCCTCGATGCCGAGAAGTAGCCGAAGTTGTTCCAGCGCCCAGCCTTTGGACACCCCACGGCGGGAGACGGTGAGCCAGGGGCCGTACTCACCGTGCACCCAGGACGCATCGGGAACGTCGAAGGCCTGCAGCAGGCGCAGCATTTCATCGGGGCTGCCGTCGGGCCACCAGCCGTTGAGGCGCGGCGTCGGCACACTGCTGAGCTCGCGGTGGTCGACGAGCTGGAAGTCGCCGATCGAGAACTCCCCCGGCCCGTGCCCGGTCGCCCAGATCCCGATGCCGACCCGTTCCGCGGCGAAGACCATCTCCGGGAACAACGCACGCAGAGCGAGCACCGCCGGTCCCGGATCGAAGGATTGGACCGCGACCGGCTCGCCCCGCGCCACGTCGATGTGCACAGCACCGTTGGAACACAACGCATGACCCTCGGCGAGCCCGAGCTCGCTCAGCACCGGACGTGTGGTGAGCAGAGTTCGCCCGGTGGTGACCACCACATGCGCCCCCGCCGACACCGCCGCACGCACAGCCGCCCCCACCCGCGCGCTGATCTCGAACCCTGTTGCCAGCAGAGTCCCATCCACATCGAGCGCGATCAGCTTCGGCGCTCCCCCGAGTTCAGCCACTGTCCTATTGTGCCCGCCCCCACCGACACTCACCGCCGATTCACCACCGCCACGATGCGGACAACTCGGCATCCGGTGCGGCACTTGCCGTCGCGGGCCTCGGCGATTGCCTAGCGCGGACCCGAACCGAGGACGCGCGCGACGGTACTCGCCGCGGCACCGGTAGTTGCCGGGCCGCAGGTGAAGTGCCCAGTGCCCGCATTATCTCTCTGATGCGGGCCTGGTGCACCGGGCCTGACGCTGGAAGGGCTCGTCTCGTCGACCCTGACGACACATCGTTACTGGCTCGGGAATCAGACAAGCACGTTCGTCACGACGATGGAGGCAAGCGCCTGATCGCTGATCGGCGGCACTCCATCAACGCACTACTGCTGTCAGCCTCTGGTCATGACCGAAGACCTGAGACCGACTCGCAGTGACACAACAACTGCCGTTGCGCGCCAGCATGTTCCGTCGTGGCAACACCGATGTGCCAGCGTGACCGGCTAGTCAGCGGCGAGAACCGCCGCCACCGCCACCGCCACCGCCACCGCCTGCGGAGCCGCCCGAAGAAGCTCCACCCTTGGAGCCGCCCGAGGAGGCTCCACCAGAAGACGCACCGCTCGAGGAGGCACCGCCGGAGGACGCACCACTGTCCGATCCGCCACCGGACACACCGCCGCCCGATGCGCCACCACCGGACGCACCACCACCCGAGGCACCACCACCGGACGCACCGCCTCCGGAAGCACCGCCACCCGATGCGCCACCACCGGACGCACCACCACCCGACGCACCGCCGGAGGACGCACCGCCGCCGGCTCCACCGCCGGACGCACCACCGGCCCCGGCACCACCTGATGCGCCGCCACCGGAGCCACCTCCATCAGATTCGCCACCGGTCGACGCACCCCCACCGGATGCGCCACCACCGGCAGCACCGCCGGAAGGACTTGTGCCGCCGGTGGTTCCACCGCCGGTCGAGCCTCCTGAGGCACCGCCGTCAGTGGTTCCGCCGGTCGCAGTTCCTCCCGAGGTGCTTCCGCCCGATCCACCTGGATGGGAAGCTGGTGTGCCGGTATTCGTTCCACCCGTCGACGCAGATCCTCCGACTTCGCCGGAGGCACCACCCGTACTCGGCGTCGATGGCCCGCCGGTCGATGCGGACGTGCCGTCCGTCGGAGCGGTGCCCGGCGCGTGCGCGGTACCGGCCGCCGGAACAGTGCCAGGGTCTGTCGCACCGGGTGCGGTCGGAGTGCTCGGGGATTCCGGCGTGCCGGGAGTCGAGATCGGCCCGCTGTGGGGAAGTTCGGGCGCGCCGGATTCGGTCGGGGTGTTCTTGGGTTGGGCGGCCTGCTGACCGAAGGGTAGGGGGTTGATGAAGCGGGCCGGGTCGCCATAGGTGGCGCGGGCCAGGAACGGCGACTTGCAGTCGTCGCGGACGTCCGGACGCCCGAGACCGCTACGGTCGGCGCCACTACCGTTGTGCGCGCCGGGGCGTGACTTACCGACGGGCGCTGTCGCGGGCGCGATGAAGTTCTCATAGGCGCTGCGGGCCGCGGCCACGCCCGCGACCTGGATGCGGCCGGTGACCGGGTCGACCTCACTGACCAGGCCTGCGGTTCGAGCGGCGAGGAGGTCGGCGCTCATGTCGTAGAGCAGCGCGTCGACCGGGGCGCCGAGAACAGGGAACCGGTCGAGGACCGGCATCAGGCCGGGATCGAAGGGGCTGCCGAACACCGTCATCGCCGACATGGCGAGCGCGGAAACGACTGCCGCGCTGGAGAACACCGCGACGTGCGGCACCGGACCACCGCTCTGCTGCTCGGGCGCGAAGGTGCGAGCCGCCAAACCCGCTGCGCCTGAGGCGATCACCTGGCCGGGGTCGGCCACGGTGACCAGCGGAACGCCGAGTTCGGCGAGGGTGCGAGCGACTTCGGGTGGGCGCGAGGCCCCGCCGACGACGAGGATGCGCGACAGGTCGGCCAGCCGCAGGCCTGCCGCGGCGACGCTCTTGCTGACCAGCGGGAAGGTGTCGCGGATGTGTTCGGCCCGCAGCGCGTCGATGTTCACCATGGAGGTGAGGGTCTGGGTCGCGCGGCCGAGCCCTGGTTCGCCCGCGTAACGGGCGACCATCTCGCCGAGCGGCTTGCCACCGAAATCGGTTGACCGCGTAGGAGTTCCGACCATCGGGTGGTGCGGCCAGTCGGGACCGACACGCAACACCGTGAGGTCGAGGCTGGTGGCACCCAGGTCGTAGACGAGCACGAACCCCGGCGCCAAGGGGCCGCGATCGATCTCCAGCCATTCCGCGGCGGCGACCGGTTCGGGCACCAGCAGGACCTCGCCGGCGCCCGCGAGATGCAGCGCCTGGCCGAGTAACGAGACCTGCTTATCGGTGTAGACCGCCGGATAGGTCAAGACGATCCCGGCCGGCGTCTCGGCCAGCTCGATCAGACCGGTGACCACCGCGGCGATCAGGTTGGTCGCCGAGTAGAACCGCCCACCCATCACCATCGGCTCCGGCTCGCGGGTCAGATCCGCGAAATCCGTGATCGCCGAGGCGAATTCGTTGATCGCGCCGATGCGGGGCCTGCCCGCGTCGTCGAACGTCAGTGCGGTGCGTCGTGTGCGCACCGCCGGTTTGGCCGGATCATCGGCGACGACCGCCGAAATCGCATTGACCGCACCGATACTCAAGCCCAGACCTCTGGTCATGTTTTTGCTATCCCGTCAACGCACCGTGACCACGTCCAGCACGCGAGCGCACCATGTGGCCGCGGTCGTTTTCCAAACAGCTCGCCTAGATTAACTGGCACGTCCGCGAATTGCTGCCAGATTGATACGGAATTCGCAACCACGCGCCGCCACAAGGTGATTCATGCAGGTGAGATGGTTGAAGGTTAGATATCCACCCCCCTGAACACACCACCAGCAATGTGCATACTCCGAGAGGCAGCTACCTGTGAGTAATCGGACAGAGCGCCCAATTAATACATTCCTAGGGTTTGTTATCCCCGCCAATACGTGCACTTACCGACCGGTAACCAATTCGTTTACTACCCGGATGATTTCCCTGACGACGAATCACATTCCCTCACATCGAAATAGACCCCTTAGTAGGTGACGCGTCAACGCAGCGACCGATTCCCGCCAGCACGGCCCAGCGCCCGCCGGTTGACTGAAAGAGCGGACAGATACCGACCGTTTCTTCGAAACACCAAGGGAAAGCAGGCACTACGCATGTCCACTCGATTCGCCGACCAGGTCGTACTCATCACCGGGGCCGGCTCCGGCATCGGCAAGGCGGTCGCACTGCGGGTCGCGTCCGAAGGTGCGGCCGTTGTCCTCGGCTCTCGCGGCAAGGACCAGGGCGAGCAGGTTGCCGAGCAGATCAGAGCGACCGGCGGACGCGCGCTGTTCGTCGCGACCGATGTCACCGTCGACGCCGATGCCGAACGGCTCACCCAGGCCGCGCTCACCGAGTACGGCCGCCTCGACGCGGCCTTCAACAACGCGGGCGCGGTGAATGCCTTCGGGCCGATCGCCGAGATCGACGACGCCTCATGGCGCGCCGACATGGATCTGAACCTCGACGGCGTCTTCTACGGTCTGCGCCACCAGGTTCCGGCCATCACCGCCTCCGGCGGCGGCGCGATCCTGAACAACGCCTCCAACCTGGGCGTGGTCGGGATGGCACAGGTGGCGCCATATGTGGCGGCCAAGCACGCCGTTGTCGGACTGACGAAATCGGTGGCGCTCGAGACCGCGGCGACAGGCGTGCGGGTCAACGCCCTGGTCTCCGGCGCGGTCGACACCCCGGCGTTCCGCGCGTCGATGGGCGCGACACCGGAGGGCGAGGCCGCCATCGCGGCGCTGCACCCGCTGGGCCGGATCGCACAGCCCGACGAGATCGCCGCGCTGTGCGCCTTCCTGCTCAGCCGCGAGGCATCGTTCGTCACCGGCGCGGCCATCGCCGCGGACGGCGGCTTCACGGCGCAGTAGAAAACCGAAGGCCCGCAGCGTCCAGTGACGTTGCGGGCCTTCTGTTTCAGATGATCAGCTGCGAGCGAACAGTCGCCGCACCGAGCGCTCGCGCGGCACCGCGGCGCCACCGGCGACCGCCTGCGGGCGACGGGCGCGCACGAGTCGGTCGAACTCCTGCGCGTCACGAGTGGGCTCGCGCAGCGTGCCACCGTTGAAATCGTCGGCGAGCTGCTGCACGGTCTCCTGCGCACACGACTTGTTGGTACCGATGAAGCCGGTCGGGCCACGCTTGATCCAGCCGGTCACATAGGTGCCGGGGAAGATCTCGCCCCCGGGCGCGGTGAGCACCCGGCCCGCGTCGTTCGGGATCACCGCGCGGGCGTCGTCGAACGGCAGATCCACGGTCGGCACGCCTCGATAACCCACCGAGGTGAGCACGACACCGGCCTCGAGGAGCGTGGTATCGCCGGTCGGCCTGGCGGCCACGCGACCTTCGGCGTCGGTGACGAGCTCGTTGCGCTCCACCCGCACCCCGGTCACCGTGTCGGTGCCGACGATCTCCACCGGCGAGGACAGGTAGCGGAACACGATGCGCTTGCGCGCACCGAACGGGCGATTCGCGACGCTGTGCAGCAGGCGCAGCTTCTGCTCGACCTTGTAGGGCAGATCGGACGTGACCGCGGGCAGTTCACCCTCGATCGCGATGTCGATGTCGGCGGCCAGCAGGCCGACGAACTCGGGCACCGTGAACGCCGACTCGGCCGGACCACGACGGCCCAGGATCACGACCTCTTCGATCTTGCTCTCGCGCAATGCCTTCAGCGCGTACGGCGCGATGTCGGTGTCGGCGAGCAGAGCCGGATCGACGGTCAGGATGCGGGCGACGTCGAGGGCGACGTTGCCGTTGCCGACGATGACGACCCGCTTCTGGTCCAGATCGAAACGGTCCTCGACGTGGTCGGGATGGCCGTTGTACCAGGCGACGAAGTCGGTGGCCGACACATTGCCCGCCAGACCCTCGCCCGGGATGTCGAGCTTGCGATCCGAGGACGCGCCGACGGCGTAGATCACCCCGTGGAAGTGCTCGAGCAGCTCGGCATGGCTGATGTGCTTGCCGATCTCGACATCGAGGTAGGTACCGAAGTCGTCCTGCTTCGACATGATGTCGAACAGATCCGCGACCTTGCGGGTGTGCTTGTGATCGGGCGCGACGCCGAGGCGGGCCAGACCGTAGGCCTGCGGCAGGCGGTCGAACATCGTGACCGCGACGCCGGGCTGGGTGAGCAGCTCGTCGGCGGCGTACATCGCCGACGGACCCGACCCCACGATCGCGACACGCAGCGGCGAGCGCTGGGTGTCGATCGCGGGCGGCATCACCGGTACGGCCAACGTCGGCCGGTCCCGCTGCACGCGGTAGAAGTCGGCGTTGATCTCGATGAACGGCTTCTGTTCGTCGGTCAGCTTCTTCGACGAGGTGATGGCATCGACGGGGCACGCGGTGGCGCAGGCACCACAGTCCACGCAGGACGCCGGATCGACGTAGAGCATGTCCGCGGTACGGAAATCCGGCTCATCGGGGGTGGGATGAATGCAGTTGACCGGGCACGCGTAGACGCACGAGGCGTCACTACAGCACGACTGGGTGACAACGTATGGCATCGATCTACCGGCTCAGGCAGCGTGCTTCGCGGAGCGCTTGGGCTCCGAGCGGTACCGGCTGGACGGGCCGTCGATGCCGAGCAGCTTCCACACCTTGCGGGCGACCGGGTTCATCAACCCGATCTCCTCGGCGAGCGCGCGCACGTCGACGTAGTAGTCGGCGAAGGTCCGCTTGGATTCCTTGGAACCGTAGAACAGGTCCTTGCGAACCTCGGCGGGCATGTCGAACTGCTTGAAGAAGGTCTTCGGCGGCGTGGCGATGGCGCGGCCGAGGATGAACATCACGATCGGCATGGCGATCGAGAGCACAGCCTTGTTCAGCGCGGGCTGGGCAGGCACGTTCTTCTTCAGGAACTCGTGGGCGAAGGAGATGTGGCGAGCTTCCTCGGCCACATGGATCGCCATCACGCCGCGCATGATCGGATGGATGTCGTCACCCGAGCGCAGGATGTCCTTCTGGATGTGATCGATCGGCTCTTCGCCGGCGAGCACGGCCATGAAGAAGAAGTTCGGGAACAGCGCACCGGCCGGGGCGGCCAGGTGACGCAGCTGACGCACGAGCGGGTTCATGCCCGGCACGTCGGCGACGCGGTTCACCATCTCCTGGAACATCAGAGTGTGGTTGTGCTCTTCGATCATCTCGTGCGAGCAGTACCGGAACTCCGGGTCGTTGTTGTCCAGGTTGAAGATGTGCTGCATCATGCCGATGATCAGGATGGCCTCGAACTGCAGGCCGACCTTGGCGACGTTGGCCTGACGGACCTTGCCGATCTCGATCTTCTGCTCCAGCGGCAGCGCCTGGTACCAGGGGTGGCGACCGATGGGGTCGGCCGAAGTCACCAGGACCCAGCGCTCGGGCTTGCAGTTCGGATCGAAGTCGGGGGCGTCCCAGTCGATGTCCTCGAACGGGTCGAAGTGGCGATCGACCGATGCCTCGGACAGCATCAGCAACTTCTCGGCGTACGCCTGAGCCTCCGCGACTACAGGATCGACGTCAGGGGTGGTGGGCGCAGACATCGTCGTCACTGCCTCTCCTCTAGGGACGTTTACTGTTTCCAATGGTTACACCTACAGCGAGTCACGTCAACTCCGTGCAGTGCCCGATTTTGCGTGTTCGGCGCGCCGAAAGCCCTGTTGAGAAAGCTACTGGCCAGTAAAAGCGCTTCTACCTGTGACACTGCGTCATGCACAATCTGCGAAGGTCTGTTGTGAGACGCGGAAAATAGTTGTCCGCCGAGCGCGGCGTGTCGGCCGACGGACCGCCGGTACCGGTTAACCTGCGCCGATCCGCGTCCAGCGACGGATCGCGGACCGTCGGCGAATCCCTCGACAACGCGATCGGGGCCCCGCGACGTCTGTCGCGGGGCCCCGATCGCAGCAGGGTGGATCAGGCGTGGGGAAGGTCCGGGATCCGGGTGGCACGGGCATAGACCGTCTCCCCCTCGGCCAGGCGCAACGCCGCCGCGTCGCCACGGGTCACCTGGGCGGCGAACTGGTCGCCGGTCGCGGCATTACGCAGTTCCAGGCGCACCTCGAAACCGAGGCGCACGATCCGCTCGACCGTGGCCCTGGTGACGCCCGCCGATTCGGCGGTGCCTTCGTGTTCGGCCAGCGCCATGCTCGGGTCGCGGCCGACACGGATGTCGTGCGGGCGGACCAGATGACCGTTGAGCCGGGCGACCGCGCCGAGGAACGACATCACGAACTCGTTGGCAGGCCGGTCGTAGACCTCCTCGGGCGAACCGACCTGCTCGATACGGCCCTTGTTCATCACCGCGATCCGGTCGGCCACATCCAGGGCCTCCTCCTGGTCGTGGGTGACCAGCACGGTGGTCACGTGGACCTCGTCGTGCAACCTGCGCAGCCACTGCCGCAGATCGGTGCGCACCTTGGCGTCGAGCGCGCCGAACGGCTCGTCGAGCAGCAGCACCTGCGGGTCAACGGCCAGCGCACGGGCCAGCGCCATGCGCTGACGCTGACCGCCGGAGAGCTGTGCCGGGTAACGGTGCTGGAAACCGTCGAGGCCGACGATGCCGAGCAGTTCGTCGACGCGCTTGTCGATCTCCTTCTTCGGCCGCTTGCGGATGGTCAGGCCGAAGGCCACGTTGTCGCGCACGGTCATGTGCTTGAACGCGGCGTAGTGCTGGAACACGAAGCCGATATCGCGCTTCTGCGGCGCCACATGAGTGACGTCGTTGCCCGCGATCACCACCACACCCGAGTCGAGGGCCTCGAGTCCGGCGATCGAGCGCAGCAGCGTCGACTTGCCCGAGCCCGAAGGGCCGAGCAGCGCGGTGAGCTGGCCTGCGGGGATATCGATACTGACATCGTCGAGGGCGGCGAAGGAACCGTAGTTCTTGCGCCCGTTGGTCACGGTGATCATTCGGTGCCCCGCTTGCGTTCGAGGAGAGTCATCAGGAGAAGGACGATCAGCGCCATACCCATCAGCAGGGTGGCCGCGCTGTAGGCGCCGAAGGTGTTGTGGTCGTTGATATAGCGGCCGTGCACCAGCAGGGTCAGCGTCTGGGATTTTCCGGGCAGCGCGGTGGAGACCATGATCACCGCGCCGAATTCGCCCAGCGCGCGGGCCACGGTGAGCACGACGCCGTAGGTCAGACCCCAGCGGATGGCGGGCAGGGTGATGCGCCAGAACGTCTGCCAGCGCGAGGCGCCGAGGGTGGCCGCGGCCTGTTCCTGATCGTCACCGATCTCGTGTAGCACCGGCTCCACCTCGCGCACCACGAACGGCAGCGTGACGAAGATGGTCGCGATCACCATGCCGGGCAGGCTGAAGATCACCTTGAACCCGAGTGATTCCAAGCCACCGAACCAGCCGCCCGCACCCCACAGCAGGATCAGCGATACACCGACGACAACCGGCGACACCGCGAACGGCAGGTCGACGATGCCCTGCATCAGGCTGCGGCCGGGGAATTTGCTCCGGACCAGCGCCAGCGCCGTCACCACACCGAAGACCACGTTCAACGGCACCACGATGATCACGATGATCATCGACAGCTGGAACGCCGAGATGGCCGCGGGCGTGGTGATCGACTCGATGAACGCGCCGATCCCCCGCTCGAACGTGCGCAGCAGGATGATCACCAGCGGCAGCACCAGCAGGATCAGCAGGTAGCCCAGCGCGACCGTACGCAGCGAGATCCTGGTGAACGCGGACAGTTTCATCGAGCCGCCTCTTCCTTGCGCGACGTGCGTTCGGCGAGGATGCGCAGCACGAGCAGGCTGATGAACGAGATCGCCAGTAGCACCACCGACACCGCGGCCGCGTTGACCGGCCGGTCGACTTCGATCTGCTGCTGGATGTACTGCGAGGTCATCTGGGTCTCGCGCGGGATGTTGCCACCGATCAGCACCACCGAGCCGTATTCCCCGATCGCCCTGGCGAAGGCGAGGCCGCCGCCGGAGATGATCGCCGGAGCCAGGGTGGGCAGCACGATGCGGCGGAAGGTGACCCAGTTGCTCGCG
Source organism: Nocardia salmonicida (assembly GCF_036142455.1). Taxonomy (NCBI): domain Bacteria; kingdom Bacillati; phylum Actinomycetota; class Actinomycetes; order Mycobacteriales; family Nocardiaceae; genus Nocardia; species Nocardia salmonicida. The sequence continues at coordinate 287,637 of NZ_CP108014.1, read as the reverse complement.
CCGAGGGAAAGCGAAGCCTGCTCCACTTCCTTGTCGACCTCGATCAGCACCGGCTGCACCGACCGCACGACGAACGGCAGCGTGACGAAGGCCAGCGCCACCACCAGACCGGCCTGGGTTGCGTTGAGGTGGATGTCGACCGGGCTGTTCGGGCCGTAGAGCGAGAGCAGCACGATCGAGGCGACGATCGTGGGCAGCGCGAAGGGGAGGTCGATCAGCCCGTTGACGATGCCCTTGCCGGGGAACTCGTCGCGCACCAGCACCCAGGCGATCAGGGTGCCCATCACGACATTGATCACGGCGACGATCACCGAGACGCCGACTGTGATGCGCAGCGAGTCGAGCGCCGAGGGCGCGGTGACCGCGTCCCAGAAGCCCGACCAGCCGTCTTCGAAGGAGCTGACGGTGAGTGCCGCCAGCGGCAACAGCACGATGATGCTGAGCCACATCACGGCGACACCGATCCCGAACGGGCCAACCGAGCCGGTGACGCGCAGCCACGACCAGCGGGGTCCGCGCGGGGTCGGCGGCTTTTTGTCCAGTTTCACGGCCACGCCGGGATCGGGGGTTTCCCCGGTCCCGGCGGGCCCACTGCTGTCAGTCACAGTTTTCCAGTATCACGTGTGAGCCGGGTCACCGACTACTTGGTGGCCTTGTCGTAGATGACAGCGACCTTGCCGGTGCCCTGCGCGAACAGATCCTTGTCGACGGCCTTCCAGCCACCGAGGTCATCGATGGTCCACAGCTTGGCCGGGGTCGGGAAGTCCTTGGCGAACTCGGCGGCGACCTTCGGATCCACCGGGCGGAAGCCGGCCTGCGCCCACGCCTTCTGGCCTTCGGCGGTGAACAGGAAGTCGCGGAACGCGGTGGCCTTGGCCAGGTTCTTGGAGTTCTTCAGCACGGCGACCGGGTTCTCGATCTTGAAGGTGGTCGGCGGGTTGATGTGCTCGATCGGGTCGCCGTTGCGCTCGGAGAAGATGGCCTCGTTCTCGTAGCTCAGCAGCACGTCGCCGGTGCCCTGGAGGAAGGTCTCCGTGGCTTCGCGGCCCGACTTGGGCTGCACCTTCACGTGTTCGGGCGAGACCAGCTGCGACAGGTAGTCCAGACCGGCCTGCTGGTTCTTGCCGCCGTCGCTCTTGGCGGCGTAGGGCGCGAGCAGGTTCCACTTGGCCGAGCCCGAGCTGAACGGGTTCGGGGTGACGACCTCGACACCCGGCTTCAGCAGGTCGTCCCAGTCCTTGATGCCCTTGGGGTTGCCCTTGCGGACCACCAGGGTGACGACCGAGCCGAAGGGGATGCCCTTGGTGGCGTCGGCGTTCCAGGTGGACTCGACCAAGCCGGCGTCGACCAGGCGGGTGATGTCGGGCTCGACCGAGAAGTTCACGACGTCGGCCTCGGCGCCGTCCTTGACCTTGCGCGACTGGTCGCCCGAGGCGCCGTAGGAGGCCTGGACCTGCACACCCTTGCCCGCGTCGGTCTTGTTGAACTCGGGCACCACCTTGTCGAAGCCCGGCTTCGGGACCGCGTAGGCGTAGAGGTTGAGGGTGCCCCCGCTGCCGTCGGCCACGGTAGCGCCGCTGTCGGTCGAGTCGCTGGCGCCACCGCCGCAGGCGGTCAGGGCGACCGCGGCGACAGCAGTGACAGCGATGGCGGCGGCGCGGCGGCGCGAGCCGATCCAGGTGTTGCGAGACATCGGGGTGAACCTTTCGGGAAAGGACCTGCGGCACATCGATTTTCGTGGCTGCAGGGAGTGCTCATGTCGATCGGTAGACCTGCCGCGTATGGATACACGACAGTTGGCGCGACTCGGGCCCATCGGCCCCCGGAGTTACGGACAACGACTGCGAAAGGAAAGCGCGCGCCAGTCTACTGGGCAGAAACGCGCAGACGAGTCCGGTAGCCGATCATCGACAGAGGATGTCTGCGACCGCGAGGTTGCCGACAGCGATCAACGCCAACTCATGGCGGATCTGCGGGGCGACACTCGACGACACAGGCAGACTGTAGCAGATTGCGCCATGATGATCGCAATCGACGAGAGTTCTCTAACCAGGGGGGATTTCATCCTATGACCATGGCTCCAGACCGGGTTCGCACGCGTTTGCCGGAGATCAGCACGCGCGCTTGGGAACACCCGGCCGACCGCACCGCGCTCGTGGCGCTGCGCTCGCTCAGCGGCTTCGACACGGTGCTGCGGACGCTGTCGGGATTGCTGCGCGAGCGTCAGCACCGGTTGATGTATCTGGCCACCGCCGTGCGGGTCGACGATCGACAGTTCCGCACGCTGCACCAGTTGCGCGCGGACTGCGTCGGCGTGCTCGACGCGCAGTCGACCCCGGAGATGTTCGTACTGCAGAACCCGTCGGTGAACGCGTTCACCATCGGGATGGACAAGCCGTTCATTGTGCTCACCACCGGCCTGCTCGAACTGATGGACACCGAGGAACTGCGGTTCGTCGTCGGCCACGAACTCGGCCACGCGCTGTCGGGGCACGCGGTGTACCGCACGATGCTCATGCACCTGATGCGGCTGTCGGCCTCGGTCGGCTGGATGCCGGTCGGCGGTTGGGCGCTGCGGGCGATCGTGGCGGCGCTGATGGAGTGGAGCCGCAAGTCGGAGCTGTCCGGCGACCGGGCGGGGCTGCTGTGCTGCCAGGACGTGGAGGCCTCGGTCCGGGTGCACATGAAAACCGCTGGTGGTGCGTGGCTGCACGAGATGAACCACGGCGCGTTCCTCGACCAGGCCGACGATTACATGCGCTCGGGCGACCTGCGTGACGGCGTGCTCAAGCTGCTCAACCTGGAGCTGCAGTCCCACCCGTTCTCGGTGCTGCGCGCGGCCGAGCTGCGCCGCTGGATCCAGTCCGGCGACTACGAGCGGGTGCTCGGCGGCAGCTACCCGCGTCGTGGGCAGGACAAGAACGCGAGCATCGGTGACGAGGCCAAGGAGGCCGCGCGGCACTATCGCGAGACCTTCGATCAGTCCGAGGACATGCTGGTTCGCACGGTCCGTGATCTCGGTCGCGACGTGGGCTCGGCGGTGAACACGGTCGGCCAGGAATTCGGCCGGACGGTATCGGACCTGGGCAAACGGTTCGACGACTGGCGTAAGAACTAGTCGCTGGGTCGGCGCGGGCGATCGCCCGCGCCGGTTACCGCGTGAAGAACCAGGCGATGACGACGAGAACGAGCAGGGCGATGAGCGCGAGCTGAACGCGAGAACGTGGCATCAGCGGGCACCGCTGCCGACGGCCGGGCGTTCGGCGAGGGTGACCGGCATCGGCGGTTCGGTGCGATCGTCGCGGCGCAATACGCGGAAGGCCATACGCAAGCCGCGATCGAGCAGGAAGGCGATGGCGAAGCTGATCGGGACCATGCCGACCAGCACCACGAGAAACTGGGGAATGAAGGGCAGCCCGGCTACCCAGAGTTCGAAGCCGTCCCACCAACCTGCGATGCGTTGCACGTCGACCAGCCTAGTCGGTCACCGTGAACGCCCTCGCCCTCCGCATAGGGTGCGGAGGGAATTCCGGGCCACAACCAGCCGTTCCACCGAGATCGCCGTTCGCAGCGGTGGACGGGCGACCGTACCGCCGTGATGATGGGGTATGGAGTCTTCCAGCGCTGACAGCCTGCCGATTCTGAGTCCGGTCTCCGCCATCGGCCGCCGTGGCGCGTTTCCACCGATCGACGACTACGCCTTCCTGTCCGACTGCGAAACCAGCTGCCTGATCTCCAGCAGCGGCTCGGTGGAGTGGATGTGTGTGCCACGTCCCGACTCCCCCAGCGTTTTCGGCGCGATCCTGGACCGCAGCGCCGGGCATTTCCGGATCGGCCCCTACGGAAAGAATGTGCCCGCGGCACGGCGGTATCTGCCCGGCGGGATGATCCTGGAAACCACCTGGCAGACCGAAACCGGCTGGCTGATCGTGCGAGACACACTGGTACTCGGCCCGTGGCACAACAACATCGCCCGATCCAAGACCCACCGCCGCACCCCGATGGACTGGGACGCCGAACACGTCCTGTTGCGCACGGTCAAGTGCGTGAGCGGCACCGTCGAGCTCGAAATGAGCTGCCAGCCCTCGTTCGACTATCACCGGGGCGGAGCCAAGTGGGAGTACACGGGCAAGGTCTACGAGCAGGCGACCGCACGGGCGTCGAGCGATCCCGAGAGCGGGCCGTCACTGGTTCTCACCACAGATCTGCGCCTCGGCTTGGAGGGCAGGGAGGCGCGCGCCCGCACCAGGATGGCCGAGGGCGACCAGGTGTTCGTCGCGCTCACCTGGTCGGAACTGCCCGCGCCCGCCACCTACGACGAGGCCGCGCAGAAGATGTGGGCGACCACCGAGTGCTGGCGACGCTGGATCACCCAGGGCGATTTCCCCGACCATCCGTGGCGCAGCTTCCTGCAGCGCAGCGCGCTCACGCTCAAGGGCCTCACCTACGCGCCGACGGGTGCGCTCCTCGCCGCCTCCACCACCTCACTGCCGGAAACCCCTGGCGGACAACGCAACTGGGACTACCGCTACACCTGGGTGCGCGACGCGAGTTTCGCGCTGTGGGGCCTGTACACCCTCGGTCTCGACCGCGAGGCCAACGACTTCTTCGCGTTCCTCGACGACGTCACCACCGGTGAAAACGGGGACGCGGTCCCCCTGCAGGTGCTCTACGGGATCGGCGGCGAACGCCACATCACCGAATACGAGCTGCCGAATCTGGCCGGCTACGACGGCGCGCGTCCGGTCCGCATCGGCAACGCCGCCTACGACCAGGACCAGCACGACATCTGGGGCACCATGCTCGACGCGGTGTACCTGCACGTGAAATCGCGTGGGCAGGTGCCGGAATCGCTGTGGCCACTGCTCGAACGCACCGTGCACGCGGCCATCGCCAACTGGCGCCGACCCGATCGCGGGATCTGGGAGGTGCGCGGCGAACCACAGAACTTCACCTCGTCGAAGGTGATGTGCTGGGTGGCGCTGGATCGTGGTGCCCGACTGGCACAGCTGCACGGCCAGCACGAGCGCGCGGCCGAGTGGTTCGCGATCGCCGAGGAGATCCGCGAGGACGTCCTCGAATTCGGCGTCAACAAGGAGGGCATCTTCACCCAGACCTACGGCGGCGACACCCTCGACGCCTCGCTGCTGCTGGTGGTGCTGACCCGGTTCCTACCGCCGGAAGACCCGCGCATCCGGGCGACGGTGCTCGCCATCGCCAACCATCTCACCGTCAACGGGCTGGTGCTGCGCTACCACACCGACACCACCGACGACGGCCTCGACGGCGAGGAGGGCACCTTCACGATCTGCTCGTTCTGGCTGGTCTCGGCGCTGGTGGAGATCGGCGAACTCGAACGGGCCACGAATCTGTGCGAGCGACTGCTCGGCCTGGCCAGCCCGCTGCGGCTCTACGCCGAGGAGATCGACTCACGCACCGGTCGGCACCTGGGCAATTTCCCCCAGGCTTTCACCCATCTGGCGCTGATCAACGCGGTGACCCACGTGATCCGGGCCGAGGATCAGCGCAACGCGGGTCAGTTCCAACCGGCACACACACCGGCCAACCGGTCGTAAGGGATCAATACCCGAGACGTTCGGCGCGGGCTCGCAGCCCTGCCACGGTGCGCAGGCCCGCGTCGATCTCGGTGATGCGCAGTTCGCGATGGTCGCCGTAGCGTAGGCCGGTTTCCTCGGCGGCGCGCAGGGCCTCGTCGGCGGTGCGGCCCACTTCGGCGGCGATCTCGGTGTAGTGGTCGCGCAGCACCCGCTGTAGCGCGCGCAGGCGGTTACGCGATTCCTTACCCACCTGGAAGATCACGTCATCGGCCAGCCGGGCGACGGCCACCTTGGCCTCGGCCTGCCTGCGATGCTTGCGGTTCTTGCGGTCGTCCCAAAGCGCGTTGACGCCGAGCAGCACACCCGCGCCCGCGGAGTACCAGTTGACCAGCGACATGCCGAGCAGGCTGGTGGCCAGACCGACCATCAGGATGCCGCCGTAGGAGCCACGCAGTGCGGTGAGCAGCTGCTGCCCCACACCGGCTTTGGCACTTTCCAGCGGTTCCAGCGGCTGTACCGGCTCCAGCACCTCGCCGGGGTTGGTCAGTCGCAGTTCGGGCAGCGGCGGGGTCCGGTTGTCGGGCGGGAACTTCGAGGCCACCTGCTCGGTGAGCTCGACGGCGCGGTAGTGCGCCATCACGAAGTTCTCCTCGACCGCCTCGCAGATGCGCGCGTCGAGTTCGGAGGCGAAATCGGACCACTTGCGGGCAGGGTCGGTGCGGGTGATCTCGGCCTCGGCCTCGCGGACCAGTGTGCGCAAGCGGTGCCGCAGATCGTGTTCGATATCGGCACTGAGCTCGGAGCTGCCGTCGACGAGAGTGACCTGCCAGGTGGCGGTGCGCTGGCGCAGCTGATCGGCGGTGGTGCGCGCGGCGGCCAGGCGCTGGGTGATCTCGGCGCGCCTGCGCGGGTCGCGCAGCGTATCCGACTCGGCCCGCAGGGTGACGGTGAGCTGGTCGGTGATCAGCGCGATATCGCGGACCGCGGCCGTCACAGCCACCGAATCAGCCTGGGCGACAACATATTCACGCAGGTGGTCGATGAGCTGGGGCACCCCCGACTCGGCATCGCGCTGCTGGTCGCCGCGCTCGGTGGCCTCGCGATGCAGCCGAGCGGAAACGGGAGCCACCGCGAAGTTCAGCCCGGCACCGTCGAGCAGTGTGCGATTGCGCCGCTGGGTCAGCGACCAGTGCGGGTTGCGGTCGATCTTGGTGAGCACGCAGACCACCGACGGACACACCTGCTCGACCCGACGTAGGTAGTCCAGCTGAGCTTCGGTGAGTTCGGCGGCGGCATCCGCGGCGTAGAGGACCACGTCGGCGGCGGCGATCATCGACCAGGCGGCCGCCTCGTGAGCGGTCGAACCGGGGGCGTCCATCACGACGAGACCGTCGGCAAGCAGGGCGCTCGGCTCGGCGAATTCGGCGCGCAGCACGCCGAGGGCGGTCAGCGCGGGCAGCGGATTCAGCGGATCGACGGGTACCCGTTCGACCCGGCTGCCCGGCGCCGATTTCACCAGCGTCGCTTTCGGCGCCTGGCCGTATTCGACGATCACCGGAACGCTGGGCTTGCCCTCGGTGGCACTGACCGGGGATCCGACCATGCTGTTGACCAGCGTGCTCATCCCCGCCTGCGGCTCACCGACGACGACGATCCGGACCCGTGGATCACTGAGCCTGGCCCGCACCATGCCGAGGCGCGCATCGAGGTCGTTGCGGCCGCCCGAGCGGACCAGTTCCCGCAGTTCGTCGACCAGCGCGACAACGGGAGCCATCACATCCGGATGCTTCACCGTCGCGGTCTGCAGTCCGGCTGCGGCAGACAACTGTTCCTCACTCTCGTCACATCGACACGGCCGAAATCGTCGTGTCAGACCACGAAGTCATACCCATGGTGCTCGACGGGAAACGCGGCAGCGAGCAAATCGCCACCACCGATGCCCGTATCGAACAGTCCGGCCGAAACGCCATGGTAACCGCCGTCGTGCTGGTCGAACTCGGCGGCGATCGGCTTGGTCTCGATGACCGGGGGTTTTACCGGCGCGACGGTGGGATGCACGGTGACCGGCGGCGGGGTGACCACCGACGGCGGATCGATGTCGACGGTGGGCTGCTTGGTCGGCGCATCGATGGTCGGTTGCTTCGTGGGAGCGGTCGACTGGGTGGTGGGTACCGGCACGGTCGTGTGCGGCGTGGTCTGGCTCGGCACGTCGACGGTCGGGGTGCTCGTGCCGGTCGAGGGTGTCGTCACGCCGCCGGAGGTGCCCGGCGTGGTGGTGAGGTCGTCGTCGGGGACGGTGGGCTTGGCCGGACCGGTCGGCGAGACGGTGGTCGGCACCGGCACCTTGGTGATTTCGGGCACGGTCGGGACCGTGGACGAACCGGGCAGCTTCACCGTGGTCGGGGTGTCGAGATCGACCGTCGGGACCTTGGACGGGACGGTGACCGGCACGGTGGTCGAGGGGTGAGAGCCACCGGTGACATCGGGCAGCACAACGGGTTTCGTCGGCGTGGCCGGGGTGAACAGCGCGGGCACCGAGGCCGCGGGCGCGGTGAGCGGCGAAACACCCTGGTGGCCGAACACATTCGCGATCGGGGTGGACGCGGCTTCGGGCTGGATGGTGGTCTGCAACGGCGTGCTGACCACGGGGCTGACAGCCACCGGCGCGGGCGCGGCGGGTGCGATCGGGGCCGGAGCGGGGGCAATCGGCGCGGGAGCCGGGGCGAACGGTGCCGCGGCGACGGGTGCGGGGGCAGGCGCCACGACAGCAGGGGCCGCGGGCCCGGCGACGGCAGGGGCGGGGGCCGCGGGCGTACCCGGCAGACCGATGCCCGAGGATGAGGATCCGGGCAGGCCGGGGGCACCCGACGAGTTGCCGAGGCCGGTACCACTGGACGAGGAACCGCCGAGGCCGGGCCCGGTCGGCGAGGCGGCCGCCGGGTCGCCGGGAACCTTCAGTCCGTCGCCGAGCCACTGGCCGTAGTCGTCGAGCTGATCGCCGACCTGGCCGACCTGCACGTCGACCTTCATCTGCGAGGTCGCCCATACTCCATCGAGCCCCACGTGGACGTCGACCTGCCAGTCGGTGGTCACCATCGCGCCGACACCGTCGAACATGCCGTCCAGATTGCCGATTCCGTCGAACATGCCGTTGGAGCCGCCCGGGCTGCCACCGGGCATACCGACGCTGTCATAGCCGGGAATGCCGAAACCCTGTCCGGGCAGCCCGTCGTAGCCCGGAATGCCGATGCCGCCGCCCGGCAGACCGTCGAAACCGGGCAGGCCGTTGCCGACGCCGGGCAGGTCGAAACCGGGGAAATCGCCGCCACCGGGCAGACCCTCGAAACCGGGGAGGTCGAAGCCCGGGTCCGGCGTGGTCCCAGGTAGCGGGTGCGGGTTGTCGTTGTATCCGGGGCCGGCCGGTGTATGCCCGTAGCCGGGAATGCCGATGCCGCTGGACGACTCGTCATTGGCGGGGATCCGGAACTCACGATCACCATCGGAGCCGGGAATTTCTGGGCGCCAGCCGGATTCGTCCGGCGCGGCGACCATCGAGACATCGGGATTCGTCGGCGTGAAGAACGGCGTGTGCGGCACCACGGGTGCAGGTAGGGGCTCGACGGCCAGGTCGGGGAAGGTCACGATCGGGCTCGGTGCGTCCGGGCTCGGGTCGGTGGGCACGGTCTGCTGCGACCAGCCCGCGTACCGGCTGTCGGCATTACTGGTGCCCGGTTCACGCGAAGTCCCGTTGGCGGCGACCAACGCACCACCGGTGACATAGGCGCCCGCCCTGGCCACCCTGGCTACGCCGTTGGCGATCCGGTAGGCCGTGTCCGACCCCTCCGACCCCTCTTCGCGCGCGGCACCGTCGTCGAAAGGCAGATCACGCGTCATCAAAGCTCCAACACTCGCATCGCTGTAGTTCCCCACCACAACAGCGGCGAAGTGAGGCCCATCCAACACTATTTTCCGAACGTCGGCCTGTCATTTCGTGCAGGCCGGTTGGTACTCACCTTATGGCGAACAACATGTTTCGGCGAGCCCGGGGAATCAGGGGCGCCGACATCCCAAGAGAACTTTAACGATTGCTCAACGGAGTGTGAAGTTCGGCGCCATAACGTCGGGCTCGCCGGCCGAGGGGCCGGTGAAACTCCCAGTCAGGAGCCCGACCATGACCGTATTCTCGACCGGCAATCGCCGCGCGGCCCTCGCGCTGCTCGGTGGCGCCGCCGTGATCACCGCCACCTCCGCGGGCATCGCGACCGCCGATCCGGGCGCACCGTCGCACGGCGGTGAGCGCACGACGATCATCTGCACCGATCCGGGCGACGGCGTGCCGGACCTGCCGCCGCTGCCGGACACCGGTTTCCACGACGCCGCCCCCGACCGACCGCGCGTCGAATTCCGCCACGTCGCACCCGGTGAGCCGGGCCGGGGGCAGTCGCTTCCCGCGCCGGGCAACCTCGGGCCGCGGGTGGACGGTCCGGTCGAGTGCACGCGCATCGACCCCGACGGAGGGCGGACCATCGTGATCGCGCCGCGCGAGTTCTCCGAGACGGTGCCCGCGCCGGGTAGCGGCTCCGCCGAATCGACCCCCGCGCACCCTTTCTGACCAGCGACAACAATGACCGACACTAGGGTGAGTGCATGACCGGACAGCAGATCTTGGTCGTCGACGACGAGGTCCGCGTGCTCGCGTCATTGCGGCGCGGCCTCGAACTCTCCGGGTTCGACGTGATCACCGCACCCGACGGCGCTCGCGCGCTCACCCTGGTGGGGTCGGCCGCGCCGGACGCCATGGTGCTCGACGTGAACATGCCCGAACTCGACGGCGTCGGTGTGGTCACCGCCTTGCGCGCGATGGGCAACGACATCCCGATCTGTGTGCTCAGCGCGCGCAGTGCGGTCACCGATCGGATCGCGGCACTCGAACGCGGCGCCGACGACTACCTCACCAAACCGTTCGATCTGGGCGAGTTGGTCGCCCGGCTGCGCGCGCTGTTGCGTCGCAGACCGGTGACGGCGGCCGGCACGGCCGACACGATCCAGGTCGGCGAGGTGATGATCGATCTGGCCGGGCATCGGGTGCACGCGGGTTCGGCGCCGGTCGACCTCACCAAACGCGAGTTCGAACTGCTGGCGATGCTGGCGCGCAATGCCGGGATCGTGCTCGAGCGCGAACAGATCCTGTCGACCGTGTGGGGTTACGACTTCAGCACCGACACCAATGTGGTCGATGTATTCGTCTCGTATCTGCGCCGCAAGCTGGAGGCCGACGGCGTCGCACGGGTGGTGCACACCGTGCGCGGGGTCGGATTCGTGCTGCGGGATCAGCCGTGAAGGCCTCGTGGTCGTTGCGGGTCCGGGTAGCACTGGTATCGGCCGTGGTCGCCGCGATCGTCGCGGTCACCCTCGGCCTGACTTATGGCGCGTTGCTGAAGGTGGCGGGTACCAGCCAGCTCGATCAGACCGTGTCCAGCATGCGGGTGCAGGTCGCGCAACGATTCGACGGTGATCCGGAGAATCCAGGAGCTCCGTCCTTACCCGGACCCCCGGTCCTCGCACCGCCCTTCCCCCGTGAACACACGATCGTGGTTCCCGGCAGCCCGACGGACCAGTCGCTCGCGCAGGTGCAGGGCGCGCCGGGGCTGGTGGTCCGGCTAGACCCCGATCGCGAACTCGTCGACGCCGCCATCACGCGCAGCCAGCTGATCGGACTCGGCATCGGCGTGGCCGGGGTGATCGCCGCCGCCGTATTGGGTTGGGTGCTGGCCGGATTCGCCGCCCGCCCGCTGCGCAGGCTGGCCACTGCCACCCATGAAATAGACACACTCGACGAATTGCCGCCGCTGTCCGGACGTGGAGCCAAGGAAGCCGAAGAACTCTCCGACGCGATCAACCGGATGCTCGCGCGCCTCGAGACCGCGCACGGCGAGACCCGACAGGCGCTGGCGAGTGCCCGCGACTTCGCCGCCGTCTGCGCCCACGAACTACGCACCCCACTCACCGCCATGCGCACCGACCTGCAGGTGCTGGCGGGCACCGAATTGCCCGCCGCCCAGCGCGGCGCCGTGCTGGCCGACGTACTGGCCGCCGAGGGCCAGATCGAGCGCACCCTCACAGATCTGGAACGTCTGGCCGTCGGCGAGCTCACCGATCATGACGCGTTCGAAGATTTCGAACTGTGTGAAACCCTCGACCGCGCGGTGCAGAACGCGTGCCGCGCGAACCCCGGCGTCGAGGTCGCGCTCGCCGCCTGTGACCCGGTTCCGGTCCACGGGTTGCCCGGCGGGATCATGCTGATCGTGACCAATGCCGTAGCCAACGCGGTGCTGCACGGGCACGCCACCGAGGTCACCGTCGCCGCGCGGGCCACCGGAAACGGCGCCGAGATCACCATCGACGACAACGGCGCCGGCATACCGGAACACCTGTCCCCTACCGCTTTCGACCGCTTTGCCAAACGCCCCGGCTCCCCCGGTTCCGGCCTCGGCCTCGCGCTGGTTCGCCAGCAGGCCGAACTGCATTCCGGCACCGCCGAACTCGACCGCAGCCCGCTCGGCGGCGTCCGCCTGCGGGTGGAAATAGCTCAGGCGCCGGTGAGCACCGGCGCCTGAGAGTCGTGCTGGGGACGTGCCTACTTCTTCGGCTTGTCCGAATCCGAGGACAGTGCCGCCACGAAGGCTTCCTGGGGGACCTCGACGCGACCGATGGTCTTCATGCGCTTCTTGCCCTCCTTCTGCTTTTCGAGCAGCTTGCGCTTACGGCTGATATCGCCGCCGTAGCACTTGGCGAGAACGTCCTTGCGGATCGCCCGAATATTCTCGCGGGCAATGATCTTCGCGCCGATCGCGGCCTGGATCGGCACCTCGAACTGCTGACGCGGGATCAGTTCGCGCAGCTTGCTCGTCATCTTGTGGCCGTAGGCCTGTGCGGCGTCGCGGTGCACGATCGCGCTGAACGCGTCGACGGCCTCGCCCTGCAGCAGGATGTCGACCTTCACCAGATCGGCTTCCTGCTCGCCCGCCTCTTCGTAATCGAGGCTGGCGTAGCCGCGGGTGCGCGACTTCAGCAGATCGAAGAAGTCGAAGATGATCTCGGCCATCGGCATGGTGTAGCGCAGCTCGACGCGGGTCTCGGACAGGTAGTCCATGCCGCCCAGCTCGCCGCGGCGCTGCTGGCACAGCTCCATGATCGAGCCGATGAACTCACTCGGCGAGATGACGGTGCACTTCACGATGGGTTCGTACACGTGCCGCGACTTGCCCTCCGGCCAGTACGACGGATTGGTGACGACGTGTTCGGTGCCGTCCTCCATCTCCACCCGGTACACCACGTTGGGCGCGGTGGAGATGAGCTCGAGTCCGAACTCGCGCTGCAACCGCTCGCGGGTGATCTCCATGTGCAGCAGACCGAGGAAGCCACAGCGGAAACCGAAGCCGAGTGCCACCGAGGTTTCCGGCTCGTAGGTGAGCGCGGCATCGTTGAGCTGCAGCTTGTCCAGCGCGTCACGCAGATCTGGGTAGTCGGACCCGTCGACCGGGTACAGACCGGAGTACACCATCGGGCGCGGCTCGCGGTAGCCGGTGAGAGCTTCGGTGGCGCCGTTGCGGGCGCTGGTGACGGTATCGCCGACCTTCGACTGACGCACGTCCTTCACGCCGGTGATCAGGTAGCCGACCTCGCCGACGCCGAGCCCCTGGGTGGGCTTGGGTTCGGGCGAGACGATGCCGACCTCGAGCAACTCGTGGGTCGCGCCGGTCGACATCATCTTGATCTTCTCGCGCGGGGAGATCTTGCCGTCGACCACGCGGATGTAGGTGACCACGCCCCGGTAGGTGTCGTAGACCGAGTCGAAGATCATCGCGCGGGCCGGTGCGTCGGCGTCGCCCACGGGGGCGGGGACGGCCTCGATCACCTTGTCCAGCAGTTCGGTCACGCCGACGCCGGTCTTGCCCGAGACGCGCAGCACGTCGCCCGGCTCGCAACCGACGATGTGGGCCAGCTCGGCGGCGTAGCGATCGGGATCCGCGGCGGGCAGATCGATCTTGTTCAGCACGGGAATGATCGTGAGATCCTTCTCCAGCGCCAGATACAGGTTCGCCAGCGTCTGCGCCTCGATGCCTTGGGCGGCGTCGACCAGCAGGATCGCGCCTTCACAGGCCTCGAGCGCGCGGGAGACCTCGTAGGTGAAGTCGACGTGGCCCGGGGTATCGATCAGATGCAGGACGTAGTCGGTGCCGTCGACCTGCCACGGCAACCGCACGTTCTGCGCCTTGATCGTGATGCCGCGCTCACGCTCGATATCCATCCGGTCCAGGTACTGGGCGCGCATGGCCCGCTCCTCGACCACACCGGTCAGCTGCAACATCCGATCGGCCAGGGTCGACTTGCCATGGTCGATGTGGGCGATGATGCAGAAGTTCCGGATCCGGGACGGATCGGTGAACGTCGTATCGGCAAAACTGGAAGCCACTCCACTCCTCGCGGGGTATAGGCGAACTGCGCCCATCGTCCCATGCGCGCCACCGCGACTGTGCCACCGGTGCGCTCCAAGGGTGGGTCGGCGTTATATTTCAGGGATGGCCAGCAGTTGGAACAGTCTCGGCAAGCAGCTCGGCGTCATCGCCAAGGAGCAGGGGCCCAAAATCGTGCGCAAGCAGGGGCCGCGACTGCTCGAGAAGCTGGTGGACGCCCTAGCGACCAAGTCCGGACCCGCCGTCGCGGTTCGCCCGACGGCCTCGACCCCCGTGCCGACGGCTCATCGCGCCCGCCAGATCGTCTACTGCCCACAGCTCGACGGGCGCGCCGACCCCGGCGAGATCGTGTGGACCTGGGTGCCCTTCGAAGAAGACCCGACCAATGGCAAGGACCGACCGGTGCTGGTGGTCGGACGCGACCGCAAGACCCTGCTCGGACTGATGCTGTCGTCCAAGGCCGACCGCGCACACGACCACAACTGGGTCGGGATCGGCACCGGGCCGTGGGATCACGACGGCAGGCCGAGCTGGGTGCGGCTGGACCGGGTGCTCGACGTCCCGGAGGACGGCATCCGGCGCGAGGGCGCGATCGTCGAGCGCAAGACCTTCGACCTGGTCGCGCACCGCTTGGTCGCCGAATACAGCTGGAGCTGAACGACAATCGACCCCCGACCCGGGTGCACCGGATCGAGGGTCGATTGTTCGGTCGCTAGGTGAGCACGTCCTTGGACCGGCCGAAGATCAGGCCGTAGAGCAGTGCCCCCAATGCCCCGCCGATCAGCGGGAACACGATGAACGCCCACACCTGCCCCATCGCCCCGACCTGATACGGCGCGACGCCGAGGCTGCGCGCCGGGTTCACCGAGGTGTTGTCGATCGGCAACGAGACCAGGAAGACCACGGTGAGGGTGACGCCGATCGAGAGCCCGGCCAGCGGCACGTCGGAGATCTGATCGGTCGAGGCCAGCACCACGAACACCAGCAGCGCGGTCAACATCACCTCGATGATGATGGTGGCCGCCAAGCCGTACCCGTTCTGCACGACGACCTCACCGAGAGGCCCGGTCACCGCCGACGGGCTGTGCGCACCCCAGCCGTTGGCGCCGAGACCGTCGACGGTGCGGTCGTAGGCGGGCAGATTGTTGGCCAACGCGAACAGCACGAGTCCGGCGAGGAACGCGCCGACCAGCTGAGCGATGACGTACCCGACCGCACCGATCGCGCTGATCCGCCCGAGCAGCAGGTGCCCGAGCGTGACAGCCGGATTGACGTGACACCCCGAGATCGGCCCGATCGCGTAGACCAGGAACATCAGCGACAGCCCGAAGGCGAAGGCGACGCCGAGCGAGCCGACCCGATCGCCCGCCAAGACCATGGTGCCGACGCCACAGATCACGAGGATGAAGCTGCCGAGCCCCTCGGCCGCCCACTTCTTCGGCTCGGGGACGACTTCGATTTCGACGAGTTCCTGTGCAGTGGGAGACATCGGCTGCCACCTCTCCGGGAGGAATCAACCCCGCGGCGAGCGGGGTCCGCACGAGCCTCTCGGACACTACGCGAGGCGGGTGACCTCCACAACGACCTCCAGGTCCGTCGAGCCGCCGCCCGAGAACACGCCTTTCAACGGCGGCACGTCCGCGTAGTCACGTCCGACACCGACCGACACGTGCTGTTCGTTGACGGCGAGATTGTTGGTCGGGTCGTATCCCCACCACTGCCCGGTCCACGCCTCGATCCACGCGTGTGACTGGCCCGCCACGGTCTCGCCGATCTCCGCGCCCGGCTTCGGATGCAGATACCCGGATACGTAGCGACTGGGAATTCCCATGCTGCGCAACAACACCAGCGTCAGGTGGGCGTAGTCCTGGCACACGCCACGACGCTCGGCGAAGGCCTCCAACGCCGAGGTGTGCACCGAGGTGGTGCCCGCGATGTAGTCCATTTCCTTGTGCACCCACTCGGCCGCGCGCACCACCGCCTTGGCCGGCTCCTCACCGCGCGAGAGCTGGCGCGCCACGGTCGACAGTTTGCGATCGCGCGGCACATAGGCAGTGGGACTGAGCATCTCGTCGAACCGGTCGATCACCCGCCCGCCCTGCAGTTCGTCCCAGCTCAGTTCCTCGGTGGGTTCGGCGAACGGTTCGGTCTCGACCACCGAGGACCCGGTCACCTCGAGTTCGGTGTGCGGCGCGTGCAGGTCGAAGGCCGTGACCGCGGTGCCCCAGTAGTCGGTATAGCGATAAGCCCTTGTCGCGGGCACGGTTTCGACGCGATTGAGGATCACGTTCTGTCTGCTGTCGGCGCGCGGGGTGAGCCTGGCCTCGTTGAACGAGCGCGTCACAGGCGCGTCGTAGACATAACCGGTGGTGTGCACCACCCTGATCCGCCAACTCATAGCTCTCCCTCTACCTGCACGCGGCTGTCCTGCTTGCTGCGCACATCGGTCCACGCCACCCACGGGGCGGCATGGAAGTACTGGCGTGACACGGCTTCACTGAGCTCGCGGCACGATTTCTGCAGGGCAAGCAGGCGGCTCTGCAGATCTTCCAACAACACTCCCGGCGGCAGGAATTCGAGTTCGCTGCGCGCGCGTCCGAGCACCCGTTGCGCCTCGTGCCGCGCGCCGACGCGGCTGCCGGGACGCTGGTCGAGCTCGGTCAAGCATGCCTCGGCGACCCGCAGCGTGTGGAACACCGAACGCGGGAACAGGCGGTCGATCAGGATGAACTCGGCGACCCTGGCGGCGTCGAGGGCGCCGCGATGGGTGCGTAGGTAGGTGTCGTGCGCACCCGCCGAGCGCAGCACGGTCACCCACGCGGGTGAGGAGGTCTTGTCACCGGCACGCGAGAGCAGCAGTCGCACCATCATGTCGACACGTTCGATGGAGCGCCCGAGCAGCAGGAAGCGGTAGCCGTCGTCGCGACTCAGGGTGGAGTCGGTCAGTCCGGTGAACATCGCCGCCCTGCCCTTGATGTAGGAGAAGAACTCGTGCGGGCCGAGGCCACGCGCTGCCCGCTCCGCCGCGGCCATGCCGTTGTAGGTGGCATTGAGGCACTCCCACATCTCGCTAGAGGTGACTTCGCGTGCGCCGCGGGCGTTCTCGCGGGCCTTGGTGATGGAGTCGCTGATCGAGACACCGTGGTCGTGGCTGTAGGCGACGAGATCGGTGACCGACCACACGTCGAGGCTCAGGCCCTCGGGCGGTTCGATCCCGAGCACCTTCAGCAGCACGCGGGAGGTGCGGTCCGCGTCGACGGTGGCGTCTTCGAGCAGTTGGTGGACTGCCACGTCCAGGATGCGCGCTGTATCGTCGGCGCGCTCGACGTATCGACCGATCCAGTAGAGGGATTCGGCGTTTCGAGCAAGCATTTCCCTATTCCCCGATCAACCGCTGTGTCTGCTGCTGTTGCTGCTGTTGCTGATTGGCCTGCGGCGTGCTGAGTTCGCGACCGAGCTCGAACGAATCCGCTTGCGGCGGTTCGCCGACGAGTTCGGGTCCGGCCAGTTCCCGGTCGACCGACCCCGTACGCCCGGCCAGCACCCAGGTGTCCTTGCTGCCGCCGCCCTGACTGGAGTTCACCACCAGCGAGCCTTCCGGCAGCGCGACCCGAGTGAGACCGCCGGGCAGCACCCAGATGTCGTCGCCGTCGTTGACCGCGAACGGACGCAGGTCCACGTGGCGAGGCGCGAGATCGTCACCGATCTTGGTCGGCACCGTCGAGAGCTGCACCACCGGCTGAGCGATCCAGCCGCGCGGGTCGGCCTTGATCTTGCGCTTGATCGCCTCCAGCTCGCGCGCCGACGCGTCGGGCCCGATCACGATGCCGTAGCCGCCGGAACCCTCGACCGGTTTGACCACCAGTTCGCCGACCCGATCGAGCACTTCCTCGCGTTCGTCGTCGAGCCAGCAGCGGAAGGTGTCGACATTGGGCAGGATCGGCTTCTCGCCGAGGTAGTACTCGATGATCTTGGGCACGTAGGTGTAGATGAGCTTGTCGTCGCCGACGCCGTTGCCGACCGCGCTCGAGATCACCACATTGCCCGCGCGCGCGGCGTTGAGCACCCCGGCGACGCCGAGCACGGAGTCGGGGCGGAAGTGCATCGGGTCGAGGAAGGTGTCGTCGATGCGCCGGTAGATCACGTCGACCTGACGTTCACCCGCCGTCGTGCGCATGTAGACGACGTTGTCGCGGCAGAACAGGTCGCGACCCTCCACCAGCTCGACGCCCATCTGCCTGGCGAGCAGCGAATGCTCGAAGTAGGCGGCGTTGTGTACGCCCGGCGTGAGCACCACCACCGTCGGGTCGACCTCGTTGGGCGCCGCCGAGGCCCGCAGCGCGCGCAGCAGGTGGCCCGGATAGTCGCCCACCGCGCGCACCCGGTGCGAGGAGAACAGATCGGGGAAGACCCTGGCCATCGTGCGCCGGTTCTCCATCACATAGGACACCCCCGACGGCGAGCGCAGGTTGTCCTCCAGTACCCGGAAGTCGCCCTTCTCGTCGCGGACCAGGTCGATGCCGGAGACGTGGATACGCACGCCGTTGGGCGGCACCAGCCCCGCGGCCTCGCGATGGAAGTGTTCACACGAGGTGACCAGCCGCTTGGGGATCACCTGATCACGCAGGATGTTCTGCTCGCCGTAGACGTCGGCCAGGAACAGCTCCATCGCGGTGACCCGCTGTTTTATCCCGCGTTCGAGCTTGGCCCACTCCGCGGCGGCGATCACCCGCGGCACCAGATCCAGCGGGAACGGCCGCTCCTGACCGGAGAGGGAGAAGGTGATGCCCTGGTCGATGAACGCGCGGTCCAGCGCGTCGGATCGTTTGGCCAGGTCATCGACGTCATTGGCCGCCATCGCGGCGTGGATTCCCTTGTACGGTGCCCGTACTTTTCCCGACCCGTCGAACATCTCGTCGAACGCGTCGGCGAAGCGGCCGGGGCCGTACCCCTCGAACAATCCGGTGTGCGTGGCTGTCGGATGGCCGTTCGTTCTCACCATGGCCGGTGATGCAGATCGAGCCGTACTCGGCGCAGTGGTGGAGGTCATGACAAAAACTCTGCATCACCCGGCGGCAGGGTCGTGTGTGACGCAGGTAAATTCTTTGCATCACCTGAAACGGGCGAAATCGGCATCGTCTCCCCGGTCGGAGTGGATCGAGGGCCGATTTCGCCGGGGGATGCCGAGCTGGTAACCTCGATCTTCGGCGCGGTGTTACCCGTAGTTCAGCACCATCTGCTGCATCGTGGGCGCGCGCCCGACGAGCTTTCAAGGAATACCACCCAGCGACAGGAAACCAGAGGATACAGGCGTGGCCAACATCAAGTCCCAGATGAAGCGGATCCGTACCAACGAGGAAGCGCGCAAGCGTAACCAGTCGGTCAAGTCCGCGCTGCGCACCGCGATCCGCAACTTCCGTGAAGCTGCCTCCAGCGGTGACAAGGAAAAGGCTGCTGCGCAGCTGCAGTTCGCGAGCCGCAAGCTCGACAAGGCCGCGTCCAAGGGCGTCATCCACGCCAACCAGGCGGCCAACAAGAAGTCCGCGCTCGCGCTGGCTCTGAACAAGATCTGATCGTCGGCGAGCCTGGCGCTCGCTGGTAATACCTCGCAAGACGCAGCCGCCGTGGCCTCGATGACCACGGCGGCTTTTGTCGTTCCTTCCCACCGGCTACCATTCGCGCCATGTTGACGGTGTACGCGAATCAGACGGTGGTACGAGGCGATGACCTGGCCGAGGTGATCCGCGCGGCGGAGATCCTCGGCATCGGTCTCAAGGTCGAAAATGTGATGGTGCCCGACGAGGAGGGTGGTTACGGCGCCGCGTGGATCGTCACCCGTGAGGACGAAGTTCCCCTCTACGACGAGTGGGAGGGACGCTACGACGATCTCGACGACGCCGACGACGAGGATGTGGACGTCTCGCTCGTCGTCGCCGGCGAGTAGTCAGTTCACGCAGGGCACCTGCCCCGAGGTGATATCGCCGCGGACCGGCTTGCCCGCGTCGGGAGTCTCCGTCTCCGAGGTGGTCGTGCTGGTTCGCCAAGCGCCCGCGGTCGACTCCGACGACCAGGCGGCAGGCGGTTCCGTGCGTTGTCCGGTGCGCTTGGCGGTGGTGGCAGTCGGTACCGGCATACCGAAGGCCGCGGCGATCTCGCGGCGGATCGCGGACCGGTCGACGATGTTCACGTCCTGGCCGTTGATCACGTCGTAGCGCAGCACCGGCAGGGTGCGGAATTCGACCTGCGGATCGTCGGCGGCGCCGAGGGTGCGGACGAATTCGGTCATGTTCCAACCGTCCGACAGCACGATGTTGCGATGCGCCACATCCATCAGCGCCGAGAGCTTGCCCGGGTCGGTGAGCGTGCCCGCGCTACGTAGCTGCCTGGCCACCGAGGTCAGGAACGCCTGTTGCCGGTGCGTTCGGTCCAGGTCACCGTTCTCCAGCCCGTGCCGCTGCCGGACGAAGGCCAGTGCCTGTGCCGGATCCAGCTGCTGGCGGCCCGCGGGGAAATCGGCGCCGGAGAACTCGTCGTCCTTCACCGGCTTGTTCAAGCAGACCTCCACGCCGCCGAGCGCGGCGGCCAGATCGTAGAATCCCCCCAGGGTGACCTCGGCGAATCTGTCGATCGGCACCCCCGTCAGATCCCGGACCGCGGCCACGGTCGAGGCGCGCCCCGCCTCCCTACCCGCCTGTTCCAGCTTCCGCTGATCGGTGACGCCCCGCGCGATCAGCTGGTCCTGCACAGCGGCCTTCTTCAACCCGTACGCCTCCTTGATCTTGGCGTTGGTGTAGCCCGGGATGCCGCTGACCGGCACATAGTCGTCGCGGGGAATCGATACCGCGACGATCTTGTCCATCGCGGCCGGAATGTGTACCAGGATCAGGGTATTGGCGTTGTATCCGCCCTCGTCACCGTCGCCCGCGTGCAGTTGGTCGAGGACTTCGGACGGCAGCTCGTCGCCGTTCTGATCGCGCCGGGTGTCCAACCCGATCAACAGGATATTGAGATCGCCTCCGAGTGAATGCGGTGCGTCGTCACCGATCGCCCGCGACCGCAAGAACCCCGCGTCGAAACTCCCCGCTGTCGACCACCCATACGCCGTGACAACCACCACCGCGGCCGACAACACCGCCGCGACAACCTTCACCACCTGCCGCGCTGTTCGCCCCGCCGAGCCCCGACCGCGTCGACCGCGCCCGCCTCTTCCATCCCGGCTACCACTCGGCTCAACCATCTCATGATCAACTGTGCCAGCCGCGATAGCGACCTGGTATCGCGATTCGATCCCGATTGGATGGAGGTGCGGCGCGCCTGTTCAGTGGGGCCGGGTACCCAGATCCTGGGAAATCCGCAGCAGATAGCCGTCCGGATCCTGCACTGCGAACTGGCGCACCCCGACCTCGTCGGTGGCCCGCCGGTACCAGCGGTCTTCCAACGGGAGGTAGAGGTCCCGGCCGGTCGAGGTGATCGCCGCGTGCAGTTCGGCGACGTCGTCCACGTCGATAGTCAGATTGATGCCTCGCCCGTATGGATGCTCGAGCGGTGCGCGTGGGTAGAGCCGGTCGTGGTCGGTCGGTTGTTCGAGCATGAGATCGACGCCGTCACGTTCGAGGTAGACGAATCGCTCTTCGGGCCGCTCGTATCGGATGCGGAACCCGAGTACGCGGTAGAAAGCCAGGCTGCCCTGTAGGTCCGAGCAGATGAGTTCGGGGATCAGGCGGGGCACCTGGGCTCAGCCGGTGGTGCGGAGGTCGAGGATGCGGGCGAGGGCGTGTTCCACAGCGTAGGTGGCGTCGGCGGCGCCGCCCTTCACGTCGGCGTTGAGGGTGGCGACTACCTGTAGGGCGGTGCCGATGGTGGTGGGGTTCCAGCCGCGGGCTTGGGCCTGGGCTTTTTTGATCTTCCAGGGGGGCATGCCGAGTTTCTGGGCGAGGGCGAACGGGTCGCCTCGGCCTGCCGAGCCGACTTTGGCGATGGTGTGGACGGAGTCGGCGAGGGCGTCGGCCAGCAGGACATGTGGGACACCGCGGTCGGTGGCCCAGCGCAGAGCCTCCATCGCGCCGGGACGGTCGCCGGCGACGGCGAGATCGGCAACGTCGAAGCCGGTGACCTCGGCTCGGCCGGAGTAGTAGCGACGGACCGCGTTCGCGTCGACCTTGCCACCGGTGTCGGACACCAATTGCGAACAGGCGGCGGCCAATTCGCGCAGTTCCGAACCGACGGATTCGAGCAGGACCTGCACGACTTCGGTCGGTACCTTGACCCCGAGCGTCCGAAACTCGCCCCGCACGAACTCCGCCCGCTCGGCGCCCTTGTTGAGCTTCGTGCACTCGTGGACGGTCGCGCCCTTCTTCTGCAGTGCGGGCGCCAGCGCCTTGGCCCGGCCGCCGCCCGAGTGCAGAACCATGAGCACCACACCGTCGGGCGGATCGGCCGCGGCCTCGGTGATCACCGCGACCGCGTCCTTGCCCGCTTCGGCCGCCGACTCGAGCACGATCACCCGGTCTTCGGCGAACAGCGACGGACTGAGCAACTCGGCCAGCTCAGCGGTGCTCGCGTCACCGGCGCGCAATCGATCGACCGGCACCGAATCCGGATCGGGCGCACCGGCCCGCACCTGTGCGGTCACCTTCGCAACCGCACGTTCGACCAGCAGTTCCTCGTCGCCGAGGACCAGGTGCACCGAGGCAGGGCGTTCGCTCACCAGGCGATCCTACGTACGCCCACCGACAACCCGGACACGCGCCACCTCCGGCGATTCACCCCGAAACCATGCCGACGCCATCGGGGCGCGGGTCCGTGGCGCGCAGGTGGCGCGCGTCGGCGGGACGTGACAGTCCGCAGTTCGGAGGCGGGGCCCACGATCACGACGTCACCGTCGACGTCGGTCCGAGCCACGGTGGTGCCGAGCGCGGCAAGGGCGGTGGTCACCGTTGGATGCGGGTGACCGAAGGTGTTGCCTGACCCGGCGCTGACCAAGGCCAGGCGCGGGCGGACAGCACGGAGGAATTCCGCTGTGGTGGTGCGTGATCCGTGATGCGGCACCTTGAGAATGTCCGCCCTGACATCGCCGCCGCGCACGATCCGGTCCTGCGCCTCGGCCTCGATGTCACCGGTGAACAGGATCGTCCCGGCCGGAGTACGAGCCCGCATCACCAGCGACCGATTGTTGGCCTCATCGGCCGCCAAGGATGTCGGCTCCTCCTTGCTCGGCGCCAGCACACGTAGTCCGACTGTCCCGAAGGTCATTTCGTGCCCTGCGTGGAGTTCCATGAGCGGAATACCGGCCGCACCAGCGAGTTGCGCCACCCGCTCGACGCCACCGGAGTCGTCACTGTGGCCGTGCGATTCTCGCTGGGAAACACCGTGGTCCGTTGACCGCCTATCACCCTTCGCCAAGCTCTCCCCCGGGGCTCCACTCGGGCAGACGACCTGATCGCTCCCCGTCCTCGGACGCGTATCGCCACCCACAGTCGGTGCTCCCTTCCTCTGGTGTGAGGCCGCAGCCAGGTGCGGTTCCCCGGACGCGGTCGGTGTCGGTACCGGGGCCGACGTCGGCTCGTGGGTTCGGTTCGCGACGGCGCAGGTTCGGGCGATGGCCGGTCGGAGTTCGCCCGGGGCGGTGGCAATCGCGTCGACGGTGCGGCCGCGGAGGGCGCCTGCGAGTCCGTTGATGTGGTCGGCGTGGGGGTGGGTGAGGACGAGTAGGGGGATGTGGGTGATTCTCAGCCGGTCCAGGCACGCCCGCATCGGGCGAGGATCGGGGCCGACGTCTATGACGACCGCGACACCAGGAGCGACCGACAAGGCCAGGCCATCGCCTTGGCCTACGTCGCACATCGCGAGCACCCACCCTGGTGGCGGCCAACCCGGCTGCACGAAGCGCACCGGGAGCAGCACTATCGATACACCCAACGCCGCTACGGCAAGGAATCTGCGGGTGTGCGACCAGCGCAAGGCTGCCACGACCGCCACGACGACCACTGCCGCGACCGCTCCCCCAGCAGCACCTCCCGGCACAGTGACCGCGGCGCCCGGCACCGAAGCAGCGCGATCGGCGACGCCGAGCAACCACCACATCGGTGGGCGGGCACACCAGAGCACCCATACCGCACCACCACCCCACCCGCACGCCACGACCGCGCCCACCGCACCGATCACCGTGATCAGCCCCACCACCGGTGCGACGAGCGCGTTCGCCACGATCGCCACCAGGCTCACCCGCCCCGACAGGGCGACCATCAGCGGCAGGGTGACGACGAACGCGGCCGCCGATACCCCGACGATCTCCGCGGGTGCGCGCCACCATCCGCGCGCTCGCAACCAGTCCGCCCAGCTGGGCGCCAGCAGAATGAGGCCCGCCGTAGCGATCACGGAGAGTGCGAATCCCGCGCTCACCGCCAATTGTGGTGCGACGGCGAGCAATCCGATCACGGCCGCGCACAGCGCGGGTAGCGCCTGTTTGCGGCGTCCGGTGAGCAGAGCCAGCACTGTCACCGAACCCATCGCTGCCGCGCGCAGTACACTCGGGTCGGGACGCGCGATGACGACGAACAGTACGACGACCCCCGCCGCCGCGGCGGCGCTGATCCGTGGACCTGCCGTGAGCAGTCGGGTGAGTGCCAACAGAGCCGTCAACAGGATCGTGAAATTGGCTCCGCTGACAACACAAAGGTGCTGCAGCCCAGCCACTTCGAACGCGTCACGCACATCTTCTGACAATGCGACGGTATCGCCCACGACGAGCGCGGGCAGCAATCCTGCCGCGGTAGGTGGCAGTGCCGCGGCAGAGGCTTCGACCAGGTCCGATCGCACGTTCGCCGCAACGCGCTGCCACCACGGCGGCTCGCCGATCCGCTCGGGTGCATCGGTGGCGCGCAGCGTGGCAACAGTCAGATCCGCGCGGCTCGGCTCACTGACCTCTGCCCGGAACCGCACCAGCTGTCCAGGCGACAACTCCGCCCATTCGCTTCCCTGCGCGAGCACCACGATCGAACCGCTCGCCTGTGTCCACTCCCGACCCTGACCGAACTCGCGCAGACCCGCGCGAACAATCCACCGTCGCTCGCCACCGAACCCACCGGCGCGCATCGGCTTCGCATCGTCGGTGACGACCGCGAACACACTTACCGAGCGACCGAACGACTCTCGCAGCGGGTGCGACTGGACATGATGCTCCTGCCAAGCACCCGCAGCCGCGAAGCCTGCGCCGAGCAACATCGTCGCCAACCCGGTAACCGCGACAACCCGCCATCGCTCCCGCCGATGCGCCATCGCCCACAACAGCACCACCCACAGCCAGATCGCCACCGCCACGGCACCTACGGCCAACACCGAGCCCGCAACCCACCCCACGGTCACCGCGACGATCGTCGCCACCCAGCACCCGAGCGCCGCGGGCACCAGCCGCATATCGAGCACCTGATGCTCCACCTCGGCACCGACTGCCTCCCCCTGCGCCCCCGCGCTCATCCGCCGATCCCGTTCCGGTCTTCCCACTGCGTGCCAGAACCGCGCTACCCATGTCCGCCGAAGCTTCCCGGTCCTCACTCGCGGCACGGCCCTCGATGCTCGCCGCTCCGCTGACTCCTCCCGAACCGCCTCCTCGCCCAGCGCCGCTCTCATCCGCCGGCCACGTCGTCACGTCTGGACCTGCCGCTGTCCGAATTCCCCGCGGACATGTGTGCGGCGCACTGTGTTTCGCCGAGTCCGATCGCGCATGCCGCAGGAAGCTCGCCAGGCTCTGAAGCCCGGCCGTCCAGCGTTCTCGCGGATCGGTCTGTGGCGCGCAGACTTTCCTGCCGCATGCACGGCCACATCGGGCAGGTCATGCGGTCGCCTCCGCTGCGTCAGCGACCATCTGGTGATCGGTCGCGGTCCAGCAGCTTTCGTGTTGTCCGCTACAGCGCCGAGGCATCATGTCGTCACCAGCTCGCGCAGGCGGGCCAAGCGCGCCGGGCCGATGCCGTCGACCTCGCCGAGTTGAGCGACATCGGTGAAACGGCCGTTGGCAGAGCGCCACGCGAGGATCGCTTTGGCGGTGACCGGGCCGACTCCGGGTAGTGCGTCCAATTCGGCTTCGGTCGCGGTGTTCAGATCGATGCGGGATTCGGCGCCCGAACCACCCCCCGTGCTGGGACCTGCGGAATCAGAACCCACCCTGCTCGGACCCGCACTGTTCGGCGCGGGTGGGGAGGCGCGACCGGCACCGATCATGATGCTGCCGAGGCGTGGTTGTCCGACCTGGGGGTCGGTCGCACCGACGACGACCTGGTCACCGTCGGAAAGTCGTTGGGCCAGGTTCAGCCCTGCCAGATCAGCACCTTCTCGGGTCCCGCCGGCTTTCTCGAGAGCGTCGGCGATCCGAGAACCGTCCGGCAGTCGGTGCAGCCCAGCCCGCTCGACCAAACCGACAACGCTGACAACAACCTCAGCACTCGTACTCGGCCCGCGGCCCGACACAGCCGCAACCGCAACGGTCGGATCGGCTTGCACCGCAATGCTCTCCGCCCGGAGTGCCGGCACCGGTGGCACCGCCCGCGCAACGGGCTGATCGCGCAGCACAATCACGCCGGTCAGCACCACGGCGATGACTCCCACCAGGCCGAGGACTATCACTCCACGACGACCCGGATCCAGCCGTGCTTCACGAAAGCGCTCGGGCACCAGCCGGTTTCGCCCTAGCGAGGCACCATCGTCGAGCCAACCGGGTGTCGCGACCGCTCCCGGCGGCTCGGACGAAGGTGCGAGTTCGTCTTCGTCCCACTGCCCTGCATCGTCGTCGACGCGCGAATCAATCGTCTCGGAACCCCTCCCGGACTCGTGCGGCGGTTGACTGCTCGGTCGTCCTCGCTCGCGGACCGCCAGACCACCCAGCCGCCGCCGTACCCGTTCGTGCTCCTCGTGTCGTGACATAGCAGCGATGCTATGCCGGCGCCGGGCCGGCGAAAACTCGCTGACCTGGGTCGGAAAGAAACCTGTGGATAACTCCGAGCCTGTGGACAACCCACCCTCGGCGGCCCTCGCGCACGAATTCCGGCCTGCCCGGGTGGATACCGTGCGCTCATGGCCGACTCGAAGTACTCAGGTACGTATGGAACTCGCACAACGATTCCGCGACTTCGCACTCCGCGAGGCGCGCGACAATTCCCCGCTCTATCACCGACGGGCCCTGGATATCAGCACGGATCCGGCGACACTGGCGCTGATCGCCGGATTGCCGACGGACAAGCAGCAACCCAACCTGATCCTGGCTGCCGCGCGAGTGAACGGCGCGATCGCGATTCCCTACAGCGAGTTCCGCGAACAGCTGCGCGAGAACTGGCCGGCGATCTCGGCCACGGCACTGACCCGGCGAACGCAGACGAACGAAGCGGGCCGGGCAGCGACCTTACTGCCGGTACTGGCCCGGCTACCCGGGCCCCTGTCACTCATCGAGGTCGGCGCCTCGGCCGGACTGTGCCTGTACCCCGACCGTTTCAGCTACCGCTACGACGGAGCCGCGTTGGATCCGTCCGACGGCCCGTCGCCGGTTGTGTTGACCTGCGAGACGACCGGTCCGGTGGCGATCCCGGACCGGCTCCCCCGAGTTGTCCATCGAGCAGGAGTGGACCTGAACCCGCTCGATGCCGGCGACGAGGACGACCAGCAGTGGTTGTCTGCCCTCGTTTGGCCGGGTCAGGACGAGCGACTGACTCGGCTGCGCGCGGCCTGTGCGATCGCCGCCGCGGATCCCGCGACCATCGCGACCGGCGACTTGAACGAGCAGGTCACCACGCTGGTCCACGAGGCACCACGCGACAGCACGGTGGTGGTGTTCCACAGCGCCGTGCTCACCTACCTCTCACCGCAGGCGCGCGCGGACTTCCGCGCGACGGTGCAGGATCTGCCCTGCCATTGGGTTTCGCAGGAGGGCACCGAGGTGATCGCCTCGCTTGTCGATCGGCTGCCGACTCGCGAGTCGGCAGCGGCCCGGTTGGTGCTCGCCCTCGACGACGAGCCGTTGGCTTTCGCCGGGCCGCACGGCCAGTCGCTGGACTGGTTCGGCCCGGCGTAGCGACCTCAGAGTCGGCGCATCACCGACACGACGCGCCCCAGGATGACCGCTTCGTCGCCGTCGATCACGGAGTAGGCGGGGTTGCGCGGTTCGAGGTGGACGTGGCCGTTGCGGCGGCGATACACCTTGACCGTGGCCTCCTCACCGATCATGGCGGCGACGATGTCGCCGGAGTTGGCTTCTCGTTGACTACGGACCACGACGAGATCGCCGTCACAGATCGCGGCGTCGATCATCGAGTCACCGCGTACCCGCAGACCGAAAACCTCACCGCGGCCGACCAGCTCACGCGGCAGCGTCAGGACGTCGTCGGGGTTGTGCTCGGCCAGGATCGGGGCGCCCGCGGCGATGTCGCCCACGACGGGCACCGACACCGAGGCGTCGGAGTCGGCGGCGGGTGCGCCACGCAGGAACAGGCGCACGTCGATGGGACGAGCCACGGTGGCTGCACGGCGCAGGAAACCGTCCTCCTCCAACGCCTTCAGGTGTTGGGAGACCGCGGATGTGGAGCGCAGGCCCACGGCGTCGGCGATCTCCCGTGTGCTCGGCGCGTAGCCGTGGGCGAGCACCGAATCCCTGATCACGGCGAGGATGTGTTGCCTGCGGGGAGGCAGGTTCGCGGCGTCGAGCTGGTCGAAGTCGTCGTATCCGGTCATCGGGGAATCGTAGATCCCCACGCGATCACCACTTCAGTGCAGGTTCCTCGCGAAACAGTTCGACAACGGCAGAACGTGATACGGCGCGAACAACGGAATCCGGTGATACCCGCTGCGTTCGTAGAAACGCACCGCGTCGGGCTGCAAATGCCCGGTCTGCAGGATCATCCGGGGCCTGCCCGCCGCTCGGACAGCCGCCTCGGCCGCGTGCAGGAGCGCGGTCGCGGTTCCGGTGCCGCGATAGGCGGGGCGGACGAACATCCGCTTGAGTTCCAGATCATCGGAGTTCCACCGCAATGCGGCGTGGCCGGCTGGTTCTGCCGCCGCGTAGGCGACGAAGGTTCGGTGCACGCTGGAAAGATCGACCGCATTGGGCGCGAGCCCACGCTCGGCGAGCTCGAGGTAGGCGTAGCGAGGGCCGACCTCCGCCGACATCTCCGCGCGCAGCGTCTCGGCGTCGGGATGGTCCCAGTCGACTTCGAGTACCCGCAGTGGGAGGTCGGTTCGTGGAGAGGTGGTGCCAGCCATGCCACCTACGGTAGGCACCGGATCGTCGGCACCGAAGGGTTTACCCTCAGCGAGATTCTGAACCGGCACCGCTCAGACACATCCGCCCGGCAACACCGCGACGGCGACCGCGCCGACACCGAGGTGCACGCCGAGCGCGGGGCCGAACTCGGCGACATAGAGTTCCCGGACCTCCGGCAGCTGCTCACGCAGTTGCGCCGCAATGTTCTCGGCGGCCTCGGGAGCACCGAGATGCTGAATGCCGAGGGCCGCACCGTCGGACGCGGCCGCGTCCACCGCGGCGGCTACCAGCTTGGTGTAGGCGCGCGATCTGGTGCGTACCTTCTCGCGCATTTCGAGCTTGCCCTCCACCAGCTGCAGCAGCGGCTTCGTCACCAGTTCGCTGCCGAAGAACGCAGCGGCGCTGCTCAGCCTGCCGCCCTTGCGGAGTTGCTCGGTGCGGTTGACCAGGATGAACGTGCGAGAACGGGTCGCGGCCGACACCGCGCACTCGTAGACATCGTCCAGCGCCTCGCCTGCCATCGCTCTGCGCGCGGCGGCCAGCACCGGCAGACCGGTGGCAAGACCGGCACCGAGCGAATCGACCACGCGCACACGATCTTCGGCGCCCATGTCGCGCACCGCCTGACGACCCGATTCCCAGGTCGCCGACAACCGGCGCGACAGATGCACCGCGACGACCCCGTCACCATCGCTGTGGCTCAACGCGCGTTCGTAGGCTTCGCGCAGTTCTCCGGGCGAAGCGGCCGAGGTGGTGACCGAGTCCGCCGTGTAGTCGATCTCGATCGGATCGACGCCCTCCCGGATCTCCCGCTCACCGACGAGCACATGCAACGGCACCACTTCGATACCGAACTCGGCGACGAGATCAGCGGACAATCCCGCCGCCGAATCGGTGACCACCACAACGGCCACGGACTACCGGACCTCCTGCAGCGCCTTGGTCATCGCCGTCGCCACTGCCGCGTGCCCAGCCCAGCCCCAGTGGATTCCGTCCGGGTTCGCCGAGCCCGACTCGATGTCGTCACGCACGGCCTCGCCGAGGTCGACGAGCGGCACCGAGGTGCGACCGGACCACGCCTGCAAGGCCTTGACCGCCCGTGCCCTGCCGCTGTGCACCCGCCCGTAGGCGTCGCACTTGTGCACCGACGGCAACACCGCCACGACAGGCAGCTCCGGCCGCAGATGGTTCAACGCAGTCCGCGACTGCTCCAGGTAGTCCACGCTCACCCTCGGCGGAAGGGCAACCGGGCGACCGAGTTTCGATAGCTTCGGCTGCAACCAGTTGTAAGTCGCTCGCACGCCACGGCGCAGACGCGGCGGACGGATGTAGCGGATCATCTCCCGCAGCGCGGTGGGCAGTGGAGACGGCAGGGTGTCCATGCCGCCGACGGCGAACACGACCGCGCCGGCACGCGGCACCGCGGCCCATACCCGCGGATCACCGATCAGTGCCCAGTACGCGTCGCGACAGGTCCAGCCGATCCGCGCGATCAGTTCGACATCCCAATCCAGTTCCGCGGCGACCATATTCGGCCAGATCCGCGGATCATCGGCGGGCAGGCCGCCTTTCGGACCGTAATAGGCGAGCGAGTCCGCGATCACCAGCAGCACGGGGCGCGGTGCGGCGGACTCCACCGGCCTCGGCGAACCGGCTTCCTCGACGAGCAAAGAACCGGCGGTTGCCACCGCAACCGATTCGCCCTGCGGTGCAACCACGTTCGTGGACGCCGCGCCAACGAGATTCGCGTCTGCGGCAGGCGAAGTCGTCACCAAGCTGTCTGCGGAGTCCAGGTCCACGTCCAGGCGTGCAGCGGCGGGATCGATTCCGTCGGCGGGTGCCGCGACCTCGACCGAAGCAGCTCCGGGATCGTCGACCGAGGTAGTGACCTCGGCGTCGGACGGAACCGGATCAGCCGATTCCGGTCGGAGTGTTTGTGGCACAGCCGGATCGATCGATCCGGTGGCAACCGCGAGCGACTCGGCGACTACCGCCGGATCCTCAGCGGAGACATCGCCGACGGTAGCCGAGTCCGCAGCCACATCGGCTGCGATGGCGTCCGCAGCCGACTGGTCGGTATCCGTATCTACGACAACGGAGTCCACGTCGCCGGCTTCGGCTTCCTGCACAGCGGAACTCGATGCGATCTCGACCGCGTCGAGTCCACCCTCGGCATCGTCACCGACCGAGGTCACCGCGCTGTCGGCATCGACGCTGTCGCCCGAGGGAACATCGACGACCGGCGACTCGGAATCCGCTGCCTCCGAGCCGGACTCGACGGCTGCTGCCGCCGAGTCGACCGGCTCGGGTTCAGCGACGACCGGCGGGGGAAGCGGGCCGAACAGGGCATCGGGCAGCGATCGTTCGCTGCGCGCGGTGACCTGCTTGAAGAGTTCGTCCGGTACCGAACGGATCGGTTCCTCGCGCTCTGCGCGAGCAGGTGGCGGACCGAATAGCGCGTCCGGCAATTGCCGTCCGGCTTTGGCCGTCACCTGCTGGAACATCTCATCAGGTACCGATCGGACGGGCTCTTCATTGGACATCGGGAGCTACCTTCGCCGCTGCGTTCCAAACATCGAGGCGCCAGCCGGGTCGATCGACATCCGGGCCGTGACTGGAAAGCTGCACCCAGCTGGTATTGGCCAGCCCGCCGAGGGCAGGCCAGTTCTCCGGTGGCAGTTCCAGCAACGCGGCCGTCAGAGCAGCGATCAGCCCGCCGTGCGCAACCAGGATGATAGTCCGACCGGGCCAATCCTGCCGCTCGTTGTACAGTTCGCGCACCACAGGCAGGGCCCGCGCACCGACCTCGAGCTTGCTCTCGCCACCGGGCGGTGTGTAGGTGGCGTCCAGACGCCACTGCACACGCGCGCCGGGGTAGTCGGCGTCGACTTCGAGGTGGGTCAGCCCTTCCCAGTCACCCAGGTTGGTCTCGCGCAGCCGCTGATCGGTGAGGACAGGCAGATCGCTGATGTCGCCGAGCGCCTGCGCGGTTTCCTTGGCGCGGCGCAGATCGGAGGCGTGGATCGCGATGGCATTGCGTGAACCCAGTTCGCGCGCAGCCTCTTTGGCCTGTTGGCGACCGAGTTCGGTGAGATCGGTGTCGATCTGGCCCTGCATCCGGTCGGCCGCGTTCCATTCGGTCTGCCCGTGCCGCAACAGGATCAGGTTGCGCACATGGGCGTACTTACTCACTCGTTGATTCCCTCTACCTGCGCGTCGTCGTCCGCTGCCGGAGTCGGGAGTGCGGCGATGCCCTCGACGGGGACTGCCGGGCAGTCACGCCACAGGCGCTCGAGTGCGTAGAAATTGCGCTCGTCGTTGTGCTGGACGTGTACGACGATGTCGACATAGTCGAGCAGTGCCCAGCGACCCTCACGGGTGCCTTCGCGACGGACCGGCTTGTGACCGGCTTCGCGCAGCTTGTCCTCGATGTTGTCGACGATCGCGTTGACCTGGCGCTCGTTGGGCGCCGAGGCGATCACGAAGCAGTCGGTGATCACCAGCTGCTCGGAGACGTCGAGCACGACGACATCGGTGGCGAGCTTGTCGTCGGCAGCGAGTGCGGCGACCGTTGCCATCTCGATCGCTTCGGTAGAGGCACTCATACGGTCTCCTCCTGTGGGGTCAGACCCTCGCTCATGTGGCTCAACGTCAGCTACCTTCCGTTCCTGCGGGCACGTAGAGGTGCCGCTTCGATATGTACTGCACCACGCCGTCGGGGACGAGGTACCAGACCGGCCGACCATCCGCTGCGCGGCGGCGGCATTCGCTCGACGAGATGGCCAGCGCGGGGATCTCGACCATCGTCACGGCGTCGGCGGGAAGGTCCCGCAGATGCTCCTCGAGATGATCGGTGTTCAGTTCGTAACCCGGTCGGCTCACCCCGACGAACTTCGCCAGTTCGAACAGTTCGGTCCAATCCTGCCATGTCAGGATGTTGGCCAGCGCGTCCGCACCGGTGATGAAGTACAGCTCCGCGTCGGGGTGCGTGTTTTGCATCTCGCGCAGGGTGTCCACCGTGTAGGTGACCTTGTTGCGTTCGATGTCGGCCCGGCTGACGGAGAACCTCGGGTTGGACGCGGTGGCGATGACCGTCATCAGGTAGCGATCCTCGGCGGGGCTGACCTGCTTGTTGACCTTCTGCCACGGCTGACCGGTCGGGACGAAGATCACTTCGTCGAGCTCGAACCGGTTCGCGACCTCGCTCGCCGCGACCAGGTGGCCGTGGTGGATCGGGTCGAAGGTGCCGCCCATGACGCCGAGCTTGCGACGCGGCCGAGCTGTTTCGTGCATGAGGTCTGAGCTTAATCCGGCCGACCGGACCGGGGCGGACCGGACTACTCCGGGCCGTCACGGCGCTCGCGAGGTCGGGTCGCCTGCGCGCACATCTGGGCGAACTGGGCGCGGGTGTGTTTCAGCTCTTCGACGAGGTGCGCGGCCGGATCGGCGGCGACCCGGCGGTTCAGTTCGGTCAGCAACACATCGATCGTCACCCACCACGGCCCGCGCACGCGCCCCTCGGGTCCGCGCAGTTGCAGCCAGGCGGCGGCGCGCAAGCAGCGGGCCCTCGGCACGATCTTGTCCTGTTCACCCCACAGCCCCGCGGCGCGCAGGTAGCCCCCGAGCGCCTCGGACTCCTGCCCACAGCACTCACGGGCGACCGCGGCCGACCACACCAGATCGGCATGACGGCGGCGCTGCGCGGGCGAACCGGCGATCAGCCGGGCCGCCTCGGCGAACTGCCACGCGGCCTGGCGGTAGCGGCCGAGGTGATTCAGTGATTCGGCGAACTGGGCGCGGACCCGCGCGAGCTCAGCGGGTGGGTAGCCGACCGTTCCGGTCAGCAGCGGACGGTCGAAGGCGACCACCGCCTCGCCGTGCCTGCCCGCCCGATGCCAGGCGCGCCCGGCGACCAGCCACAGATGGACGGCATCGGCCTGCGAGATCGGCTGCCAACTGGCGGCGGCCGACGCGGCGGCACGGGCCACCTCACGGTCGCGCCCCGGCTGGGCGGCGACGGCGGTGACCAGCTGGGTGCGCATCGCGGCGAGTTCTCGACCAACCAGTTCACCGGCGCCGACGACGAGCGCCCGCCGCAGCTGTTCCTCCGCGGCGGCCGGGGCATCCGCAAGGCGTGCCGCAGCGATCCCGGCCAGCCGTCGCGCGGCCCGTGCCCCCGAACCGGGCGCGGGGCCTCGAGGGGCACCTTTCGCGGCGGCTGCGTCCCATGCTGCGACAGCATCGCTCGTCAGACCCGGCGGGTGTTGTCGTCCCAGGTCTCCGGCCACGGCCGCATCCGGCGCTGCGATGGTTCGACGTCCCGGATCTTCCACCGAGTCGGCAGGACCGCCGATGATGCAGGGTTCATCTCGCGGGCGATCGGTCTCGTTCGTGAGCGGGTCGGTCACCGAGCGAACCACGCCCAACCGGCGAGGAAATGACCCGATCGCAGCTTCCCTACGTCCGAAATCCGCCGATCGGATCGTTCGTCGTCGCGCGACGCCCCTGCCCACATGGGCGTGATCTTCGTTGTGGTGCCATGTGAGGCGCTTAACGTCGGCTGAAAAGCTCAGGCAGTGGGGCGCTTCGACTTCGGGAGTTTGGCGACGACCGCGTCGTAGGAGGCGTCGATCAGCTCGCGCAGTTCGTCGTCGGGGACCGCGCCGCCGACGCGAATGCTGTTCCAGCCGTAGCGGCCGATGTAGGCCGACGCGGTGACATCGTCGGGGTAGATGTTGACCAACTCGTCGGCTTCGGTGCGGTCGCGGCCGCATTTGAGGCCGATCGACGTGCCCGCACCGAGGAACGCGAACACTTTGTCGCCGACCTTGGCGACGGTGTCGCCCTCCCACGGCTCGTCTTCCCAGGCACCCGGTTTCGCCAGGCAGTAGGCCAAGACGTCAACACTCATCGCCAGCTCCTTCAGACGGGCAACAACCTGGAGACCACCTCGGTCAGCTGCCGAGCGGATCGACATTCGTGCATCTCGATCACCGAACCGTAGTCGCGAGCCGCCGAATCGCCTGTCCCCCAGAGATTCTTGGGTTCGGGATTGAGCCAGTGCGCGTGCCGGGCGGTACCGACCAGTTCGCGCAGCGTGTCCAGTTGCGGGTTGCGGTAGTTGGTGCGGCCGTCGCCGAGGACCAGCAGCGAGCTACGGCTGGTGACGGCTTCGCCGAAGTTCTCGGCGAAACTGGTCAGCGCGTATCCGTAATCGGAATGCCCGTCGGCGTCGATGATGCGCGACTCGGTGAAGATCCGGGTCATCACATCGTCGAGGCCGGCGTACGGCTCGAAGAAACCGGTGACCTCGTCGGTGCGGTCGACGAAGGCGAAGATCCGCACCCGCGAGAACTGCTCACGCAACGCGCTCACCAGCAGCAGCGTGAAGTTACTGAACCCGGCCACCGAGCCCGAGATATCGCACAGCAGCACCAGTTCCGGTCGGCCGGGGCGAGGTTTACGGTTCACCAGGTCGATCGGCACCCCACCGGTCGACATCGACGCGCGCAGGGTTTTGCGCAGATCGATCTCGCCGCGCCTGGCCCGTTTGCGCCGCACCGCCAGTCGGGAGGCCAGGATCCGAGCCAAACGCTGAGTGCCGCGCCGCAATTCGGTGAGCTCGCGTTCGGAAGCACGGAGGAAGTCGGCGTCCTCGGCCTGACGAGCGACACCATAGGTCGCGACGCGTTCGCGCCCGATCTGCTCGGCCACCCGCCGGTTGGTCTCTGCCTCCACGCTGGCCCGGAACCCCGCGATGCGTTCCCTGGCGACGCGACGGGCGACCTCGGTGTCTCGCTCACTCGCATCCGGCGGCAGGCCGAGACCCGCGAGTATCTTGGCCAGCAAGGACTGGGGCGCAACGTCTTTGAGCGCCTGGTACGCGGAGAACGACGGCCCGCGCGCCGACTGGTATTGCCCGAGTTGCTCGACTATCTGCCCGGCCAGCACTTGCTGTTGGGGGCCGCTGTCCTCGGCGGCGAGCAACTCGGCCAGTTGCTCGCGTAGCGCGGCGAGGTCGACCTGCCCGTCGGGGGTGCGCGGCAGGTCTGGAGCCTCGCCGGTGCGATCACCGACGGCGACGGGAAACCACAGGTCGAACAGTCCGTCGAAGGTGGCGCGATGGGTGGGTCTGCGCAGCAGCGCACAGGCCAGCCCCTCGCGCACGGCCTCACGATCGAGCAGGTCCAACACGGTCAACACCCGACCGGCGTCGACGGTTTCCGACGGGCCGACCGGCACGCCACGGGCCCGGAGCGCACCGACGAAACCGGCGACGTGGCCGCCGAGTCCGTGCGGTGCCGGTGCGGTCATGATCAGGCCAGTTTCAGCTCGGCCAGCGCGCGCTGGTGATCGCTGCGGTGCTTGAGCACCACGCCGAGCGTGGCGCGCACAGTCGCGTCGTCGAGATCGGCGGCGCCGAGGGCGAGCAAGGTATTGCCCCAGTCGATCGTTTCGGCGACCGAGGGCAGCTTCTTGAGTTGCATGCCGCGCAGTACGTGCACGACCCGCACCAGTTGCTCGGCCACGGTGTTCGGGAGTTCCGGTACGCGGCTGGCCAGGATTCGGCGCTCGAGGTCTTCGTCGGGGAAGTCCAGGTGCAGATACAGGCAGCGGCGTTTGAGCGCCTCCGACAGTTCCCTGGTGGCGTTCGAGGTGAGCACTACGAACGGCTTGCGGGTGGCGGTGATGGTGCCGAGTTCGGGCACGGTCACCGCGAAATCGCTGAGCACCTCGAGTAGCAGGCCCTCGATCTCGACATCGGCCTTGTCGGTCTCATCGATCAGCAGCACCGTCGGCTCGGTACGGCGGATGGCGGTGAGCAACGGGCGCGAGAGCAGAAACTCCTCGGTGAAGACGTCGGCTTTGGTTTCGGCCCAATCGTTTTCACTCGACGCCTGAATTCGAAGGATCTGCTTGGCGTGGTTCCACTCGTAGAGCGCGCGGGCTTCGTCGACGCCTTCGTAACACTGCAGGCGAACCAGTTCGGCGTCGGCGACCTGGGCCACCGCTCGCGACAGTTCGGTCTTGCCGACACCGGCGGGGCCTTCGATGAGCAGCGGCTTACCCAGCCGATCGGCGAGGAAGACCGACGTGGCCGTTGCCTTGTCGGCCAGGTAGCCGGTGGTCGCGAGCCGGTCGATGACATCGTCGACCGAGGTGAAGATCGGATCCTGTACGAGAGTCATGATCACACCGGCCGAGTCTGGCCGTCGCCCCACACGATCCACTTCGTGGAGGTGAGTTCGGGCAGTGCCATCGGGCCGCGGGCATGCAGCTTCTGCGTGGAGATGCCGATCTCGGCGCCGAAGCCGAACTGCTCACCGTCGGTGAACGCGGTGGACGCGTTCACCATCACCGCGGCGGCGTCCACTCGAGCGGTGAACTCGCGGGCGGCGGCCAGGTCGGCGGTGACGATGGCCTCGGTGTGGCCGGTCCCCCAGGTGTTGATGTGCTCGACGGCGGCATCGAGGTCGTCGACGACCTTCAGCGCGATATCCATGGTGAGGTACTCCTCGCCCCAGTCGGCATCGGTGGCCGGGACCTGACCGGGCAGATCACCGTGGATGGTGACGCCCGCGTCGTCGAGTGCCTTGCTGAGGCGGGGCAGCGCGGTCTCGGCGACGGCGGCGTCGATGAGTACGGTCTCGGCGGCATTGCAGACGCTGGGACGGCGGGTCTTGGCATTGAGCACGATGGCCTCGGCCATGTCCAGGTCGGCGGCCGCGTGCACGTAGACGTGGCAGTTGCCGGTGCCGGTCTCGATGGTGGGCACCTGCGCGTCGCGGACGACGGCGTTGATCAGGCCCGCACCGCCGCGCGGGATCACCACGTCGACGAGGCCGCGGGCCTGGATCAGGTGGGTGACGCTGGAGCGGTCGTTGCTGGGCAGCAGCTGCACGGCGTCGGCCGGGACGCCCTGGGCGACAAGGGCTTCGCGCAATACCTCGACCAGCGCCGCGTTGGAGTTCGCGGCCGAGGACGACCCACGCAGCAGCGCCGCGTTGCCCGACTTGAGGGCGAGGCCGAAGGCGTCGACGGTGACATTGGGCCGTGCCTCGTAGACCATGCCGACCACGCCCAGCGGAACGCGGGTCTGGCGGATCTCGAGGCCGTTGGGCAGGGTGGAGCCGCGCACGACGACGCCGACCGGATCGGGCAGCGTGGCGACCTGACGCAGACCCGAGGCGATGCCGTCGATGCGGGACTTGGTGAGCCGCAGCCGGTCGAGCAGATTCTCCTCGGTACCGGCGGCTTGCGCGGTCGCGATGTCGGCGGCGTTGGCCGCGAGCACGCGATCGGCGGCGGCGAGCAGGGCGTCGGCCGCCGCGTGCAGGGCGTCGTTCTTCTGCGCCGTGGTCAGCTGAGCCAGCACACGGGACGCGACGCGAGCCCTGCGGGCGGCGTCGTGCACCGCTGCGCGGATGTCCAGCTCGGGGGTCACTTCTACCGTCATGGGTATCAGCGTACGCAGCCCGCCGCGCGCACTCGACGCCGCCCGCCGCGCGGAATACGGCTCCGACCGGCGGCGGGACCGAGTTATCCACAGGTTCGGCGGAGCTGTCGACGCCGATATCCACAACGACGCCCCGCAGGTCGGGCGGCGCCGTCACCGCTAGATTCAGCGCTATGGATCGCACCGATTCGCCGACCGTCGTCGTGCTGGGCAGCGTCAACATGGACCTGGTCACGACTGTCTCGCGCAGGCCCGCACCGGGTGAGACGGTGCTCGGGACCGAGTTCGCGACGGTGCCCGGCGGGAAGGGCGCGAATCAGGCGATCGCGGCGGCGCGGTCCGGGGCGCGGGTGCGGTTTCTCGGTGCGATCGGCGATGACGCGTTCGGGGCGGATCTGACGACGACGCTGTCGGACGCGGGCATCGATACCACCTTTGTTCGCAGGGTCGACGGTGCCAGCGGGATCGCCTCGATCATCGTCGACGACACCGGCGAGAACAGCATCATCGTGGTGGCGGGAGCCAACGGCCGGGTGACCGATCTGTCGGCCGCCGAACTCGCGGCGATCGCGGCGGCCGACATCCTGTTGTGCCAGTTGGAGATTCCGATCGACACCGTGCTCGCCGCCGCCCGACATGCTCGCGCGTCGGGCACTGTCGTCGCCCTGAATCCCTCGCCGGTTCAGCCGTTGCCCACCGAACTGTGGACTGCCGTCGACCTCGCGATCGTGAATTCCCTGGAGTACGAGCAGTATTCGGCCGAGCTGGCACAGGTCGCGCACGTGGTGCGCACGCTCGGCGGTGACGGGGCGGTGTATCGCGGCGAGGACGGGACCGAGCTCTCCGTCACGGGACTCGCCATCGATGTGGTCGACACGACGGGCGCCGGTGACGCGTTCACCGGCGGACTGGTCGCTACCTGGAACCAGGGCCCGACTACCGCACTGAACTGGGCGAACACCACCGGCGCACTGGCGACCACCCGCTTCGGGGCCAGCTCGTCGATCCCCGATCGCGAAGAAATTACGGCAGCGCTACACGCTGAGTGACCGAGGAAGCCCACAGAGTCAAGCAGCACCATTCCGCAATCGCCAACGCCGCGCCGATACGCTGGAAACGGTGCGGCCCAGCAGCTCAGCGGCTTCCGCCGACCCGAACTCCGAGACGACTCCGTCGTCTGCTGCTGTCCACGACTTCCGCAGGGCGCCATAACGCCCTGCTTTCTCTGGTGGCGGGGTCCAACGAGCAACGCGAGCCGCGATGGTGCGCTTCCGGTCGATTCCTATGACATCAGGCGAGTACCACGCCCAAGCCGCGAGCCGGGCGGCAGCGTGATCGAGCACCATCACGTTGGCGACACCATCGCGACGATTCGGGCGAAAGCTCCGCTCCACCCCGCAGACATTTCGCACAGCGCGGCAAAAGAACTCCGCAGCTGACGTGCTGGCGGTCACAAAGCTCACGAACGGCTCACCCTTTCTGGTGAATCCGATCGAGCCGTCACCATCCAGGAGCCCCCGCAGGTAGTCGGCCTCCGAAAAGGGCGTCAGCGGCGGCCGGATCTCCGTGGCCTTCCGACCGACTGTCACCCCGAGCTCCGCGAAGGCACGCCTCGTGGCACGGTCATAGAACCGCAGGGTGGCGGTTTCCGAGCGGGCCGCGAAATTTGTAGCCCGAATTCGATGACCGATCGATGAATAGCACGGAAGAGCTTCGGCTAGATGCGTGAGGACGCTCGCGTCCCGGACCGCGAGCTCGAGCGAGATACGCCCTTTTCGATCCAGATTTCCCTCGTGCGAGCCATCGGTTCGGAGCAGGCCGATCGCGTACGCCACTACGGGTATTTCCGGGTTGAGCACCACTTCAGAGTCGCTTGTGCGGCCTGTCATACCGAATTCCCCGATCGCTTCGTCACTCCCCGCGAAACCAGATGCGGCCATCCTGCCAGCCCCGTGCACGCCCCCTGTCTGTGTTGCCGATCGAACCTGTCGGAGGGGTGCGGCACGATAGGCGCATGACCTCACCCGCAGGCAACGATGTGCTCGACCTGACGGCTCCTGACCTGCGCGAACGAGCCGAGGAGCTGCTCCGCGAGCTCGCCGGGCCCGACGCGCGGTTGCGGGAGGATCAGTGGATCGCGATCGAAGCGCTGGTGGTGCAGCGCAGGCGGGCGCTGGTGGTGCAGCGGACCGGGTGGGGAAAGTCGGCGGTCTATTTCATCGCGGCCAAGCTCTTGCGGGGGGCGGGGCGCGGGCCGACGGTGATCGTGTCGCCGCTGCTGGCGTTGATGCGCAACCAGGTGGCGGCCGCCGAGCGGGCCGGGGTGGTGGCGGCCACGATCAACTCGGGCAATGTCACCGAGTGGGACGAGATCCATCAGCGCGTGGCCGACGGCGAGGTCGATGTGCTGTTGGTGAGTCCGGAACGGTTGAACAATCCGGACTTTCGCGATCAGGTGCTGCCACGTCTGGCCGCCGACGCCGGGCTGGTCGTCATCGACGAGGCGCACTGCGTGTCGGACTGGGGGCACGACTTCCGGCCCGATTACCGCCGCATTCGCACGCTGATCGCCGATCTGGGATCCGATGTGCCGGTGCTGGCGACCACCGCGACCGCCAACGACCGGGTGGTCACCGATGTGGCCGGACAGATCGGCACCGACACGCTGGTATTGCGCGGCACGCTGGATCGCGAGTCGCTGCACCTGTCGGTGGTGCGGTTCGACGACGCGGTGCAGCGCACGGCGTGGCTGGGTGAACAGCTCACCCGGATGCCGGGTTCGGGCATCATCTACTGCCTCACCGTCGCCGCGGCCAACGATCTGGCAGACCTGCTGAATTCACACGGCCACACCGTCGCCGCCTACACCGGCCAAACCGACCCCGCCGAACGTGAGCTGCTCGAAGCCGCCCTGTTGAACAACGAGGTCAAAGCGTTGATCGCGACGTCGGCACTCGGCATGGGCTTCGACAAGCCCGATCTCGGTTTCGTCGTGCACGTCGGGGCCCCGTCCTCGCCGATCGCGTACTACCAGCAGGTCGGGCGTGCGGGCCGCGGCACCGAGCGCGCCGAGGTCGTCCTGCTGCCCGGCCCCGAGGACGCGCGGATCTGGAGTTACTTCGCGTCCGTGGCCTTCCCGCGTGAGCACATCGTGCGTTCGGTGCTCGCCGCGCTGGACACCGACAGGGCGATGTCGACGGTGGCGCTCGAACCGCTCGTCGAGCTGAACCGATCGAGGCTCGAGTTGGTGCTGAAGGTGCTCGATGTCGACGGTGCCGTGCGGCGGGTGCGCGGTGGGTGGCTCTCGACCGGCCAGGACTGGACCTACGACACCGAGCGCTACGAGGGCTTGGCCGCGGCACGCGACGCCGAACAACAGGCGATGATCGACTACCAGTCGACGTCTACCTGCCGGATGACCTTCCTGCGCCGCCAACTCGACGACCCCGGCCTGGCCGGGCTGGCCACAGCGGAACTCGATTGCGGCCGCTGCGACAACTGCACCGGCACCCGCGCCGACACCACCGTCGACGACGCCGCGATCGCCGCCACCCGAGCCCGCCTCGACCGACCCGGCCTCGACCTCGCACCCCGCAAGCAGTGGCCGAGCGGCATGTCGAAATTGGGAATCCCGTTGTCGGGCAAGATTTCCGGCGGCGCCGAGACCGGCCGCGTACTCGGCCGACTCACCGACCTCGGCTGGGGCATGCGTTTGCGAGCCCTGCTCGACGCCCCCGACGCACCGGTCCCCGACGCGGTCTTCGACGCCTGCATCGCCGTGCTCCGCGACTGGACCTGGACCACCCGCCCCACCTCGGTGCTGGCCCTGGAATCCCCCCGCTACCCCCAGCTCACCACCAGCCTTGCCGCGCGTCTGGCCCAGATCGGCAAACTCGACGATCTCGGCACCCTGCACACCAGACCTGATCGGCCGCCGGTCTCCGCGGCGAACTCCGCCCATCGAGTAGCCGGGCTGTTCGACTCGTGGGAGGTCCCCGACCTCTCCGGGGTCGACGGGCCGATCCTGCTCGTGGACACCCTCACCGATACCGGCTGGACCATGACCGTCGCCGCCCACGCCCTACGCACCAGCGGCGCCGACGCGGTCCTCCCCTTCGCCCTGGCGACCCCTACCTGACCCACCCCCACGCCAAAAGTCCAACACGCCGCCCAGATGGTGTGCGCCCACCATGTCCGGTGCTTGAATGCGCCTATGACCAGGACCACATTTGCTCGAACCCTGATGGCCGTTGCCGCGGGCTGTGCGGCCGGATTCACCCTCTTGACCGTTCCCGCCCAGGCGTCGAACGAGAACCCCCTCGACTGCGCCGGCGTCCCCGGCGCCCAGGCTGCCGCCGACCGCGAGAGCGCCATCCGCGGCATCGCCATCACGCCGTTGTGCTTCAGTGGCGGCCTCTACAGCGGCGTGCACGCCGGCATCCCGCTGGCCGTGCTCAATCCGCTGACCATGCCCGGTACCGCGAGCGTGTGCATCGCCGAACGCGAAACCGTCGAGGCGGCAGCCAGATTCGAATGGACCGACCGAGTTCATGTGATGCCGATGTGCATCCAGAACCGGGCGTTCGGGGTCTACGAGCTGTAGTTCGGCCCCGAAAGTAGCAGTCCGCGCGGAGTTGATCCGTGCGGACTTTTTTTGCCCCTTGATCTATACGTATACATCTACTTATAGTGAGTCAGGCGGAACACACGTACTAACCGACACAGACCCACGGCGACGGCCCGCAACGAGGGGCACGCCGCTCGTACACCCATGCCCATATGCGCACTGCCTTATCGAAATCGGAGCGATCGATGACCACCGAACCCAATCCCACACACGACACCGACCTGGCTGTCGTCGACACAACCAAGCCGAACACCGCCGACCCGGACACCGACGGGTTCGCCCCGATCATCGTCAAGGTCGGCCCCGGCGGCGGCCGCACCCAGCGCTTCACCGGCCGACAGGTCGGCGAATCACGCCAGGTAACCCGCAAGGCCATCGACACCGTCCGGGTCTACCTCACCCGCAAGGGCAACTACCTGGTGCACAGGCAGACCTCCGCGTGGTCGGACTACAACGAGCTCGGCGACTGGACCGAGGACTGGAAGAACTGGCGCTCGATCCTCGGCAAAGGCGAGCAGAGCTGGGGCGACTACACCACCGAGGTGGTCGATTCGCTCGACGCACTGCGCCCACTGGTCTCGCCGAAGGTCCACCTGATGATCGTCGACCGCGTCCAGCACCCGCTGAACCACGACCTCGACGTCTGAGCAGCAGGCCAGGAAAGGACGTACCA
This sequence comes from Nocardia salmonicida, assembly GCF_036142455.1. Taxonomy (NCBI): domain Bacteria; kingdom Bacillati; phylum Actinomycetota; class Actinomycetes; order Mycobacteriales; family Nocardiaceae; genus Nocardia; species Nocardia salmonicida. The sequence goes on along the minus strand of NZ_CP108014.1, from coordinate 243,601 downwards.
CTATGTTCGCCAGACTGGGACGCGTCGTCGTTCACCATCCATGGAAAGTGATCGGCCTGTGGGTGCTCGCGATCGTCGCCGTGTTGTCGACGGCCCCGACGCTCACCGCGACCACCGACCAATCCGAGTTCCTGCCATCGCATTACGAGTCGATTCAAGCGATGAAGTTGCAGGAGCAGGCATTTCCGCAGTACGCCGCGCCTGCCGCTCTCATCGTGGTGGTCCGCGCGGACGGCGCGGCGCTGACCGAGGACGACTCGGCCGCGGTCACCGCGACCGCCGACGCACTCACCGCACGCAACATCAAGGGCGTCACCGGCATTCAGGTGACGCCGCCGTCGGAAAACCGTCTGGTCCAGGTCATCGCGGTACAGATGACCAAGCTGACCGACGCCGCCGACAAGACACAGGGCGAGGCGGTGAAGAGCCTGCGCGAGCAGCTGCGGGAGCAGGTGGGTGATACCGGGTTGAAGGCAGGCATCACCGGAACGGCGGCGCAGACCCTCGATCAGACCGAAGAGGGTGAGAAGGGCATGGCGATCATCGGCATCGCCACGATCGTCCTGATCCTGGTGCTGCTGCTGATCATCTTCCGCAGCCCGGTCATCGCCTTGCTGCCGGTGATCACCATCGGTGCGATCTCGAGTACCGTCAGCGGCCTGATCGCGATGGCCGCCAAGGCATTCGACCTCGACATCGACACCTCGATCAGCGCGATCCTGCTGGTCGTGCTGTTCGGTGTCGGTACGGACTACATCCTGTTCCTGATGTTCCGCTACCGGGAACGGCTGCGGGCAGGCGACGAGCCGAAGACCGCGATGGTCAATGCCGTGGCCCGCGTCGGTGAGGCCATCACCTCGGCGGCGGCCGCCGTGATCATCGCGTTCATGGCATTGACGCTGTCGAGCCTCGGGATGTTCCGGGCGCTGGGTCCGGCGCTGGCGATCGCGGTCGCGGTGGCGCTGCTGGCCGGCCTCACACTGGTGCCCGCGATCGTCTCGCTGCTGGGTACCAAGGTGTTCTGGCCGTCGAAAGCCTGGCAGGTCGAGCCGCGGGGCGCCCGATTCGGCGCGATCGGCGCGGCGATGGGCAGGCGGCCCGGCGTGTTCGCCGTCGCCTCCGGTGGCGTGCTGGTGGCGCTCGGGGTGTTCGCGATCGGCTTCAACCCGACCTTCGATCTGAGCTCGGGGTCCACCTCCGACGCCTCCGAATCGGTGGTCTTCACCACCGAGCTACTCAAAGGCATGCCCGCGGGCGCCACCCAGCCCTCCGATGTGCTGTTGCACTCGCCCGGTGGGCCGCTGGGCGATGACCAGCTCACGACCTACCGGACAGCGTTGACCCAGGTCGAGGGCGTCGGACAGGTCGGGCAGGCGCAGGTGTCGCCGGATCGGACCATCGCGAGCTTCCAGGTGACGCTCACCGAGACACCGGAATCCGATGCCGCACTCGACACGGTGGCCGGTCCGCTGCGTGAGGTCGCGCACCAGGCGGCGCCCGAGGGGGCCACGGCGGCGGTCGGCGGCATGACCGCGGTCTTCGTGGACTTCAAGGATGCGATGAACCACGACTACGCGATCGTGTTCCCGGTGGCCGCGATCCTGATCATGCTCGTACTGGCGCTGCTGCTGCGCAGTCTCGTCGCCCCCTGGTACCTGATGGCCTCGGTGTTCCTCGGCTTCGCCGCGACGCTGGGTGCGACGGTGCTGGTGTTCCAGCGGATCCAGGGTGAGAACGGCCTGATCTTCACGCTGCCGGTGATCATGTACCTGTTCGTCGTCGCGCTGGGCACCGACTACAACATCCTCATGGTCGCCCGTTTGCGGGAAGAAGCCCGCGAGGGGCACACACCACGGGAAGCGGCGGCGCTGGCCGTGCGCCATACGGGTCCGACGGTGGCCGCGGCCGGTCTCATCCTGGCGGGGACGTTCGCCTCGATGATGTTGGCGGGCAACAGCACTCTGGCGCAGATGGGCTTCGCCATCTCGGTGGGTATCGCGATCGCCGCGTTCGTCATGGCGCTGTTCTTCACTCCCGCGGTGACCGCGTTGCTCGGGCGCCGTGCGTGGTGGCCCGGCCACGGTGGTGACAGCGACGAGGACACCGAGTCGCGCTGGGCGCGGCACTCCTACGCCGAGAGCTACTACACGCCGCCGACGGAGCACAGCCGCTGACAGCGAGCAGTCCGACGCACCACGCGACGCAGGTCCGCTCCCCCGTCGGGAGCGGGCCTGCTCGTCTATCGTTGGGCGGGTGGCCAAGTCTGCGGCGCCCGCGGTCGAACTCTCGGTGGGTGAGCACACGGTGCGGGTCAGCAATCCCGACCGGGTGTACTTTCCCGCGCTCGGCGTGACCAAGCTCGACCTGGCGCAGTACTACCTGAGCGTCGGGGACGGGATCGTCAACGCCTTGCGGGATCGGCCCTGCATGCTGCACCGATTCCCCAAAGGTCTCCCTGGCGGAAAGGTGCATCAGAAGCGGGTGCCCGCCGGTGCGCCGGACTGGATTTCGACGGTGCGCGTGCATTTCCCGCGCTACGGCAGGCATGCCGACGAGCTGTGCGTGCGCGAGCTCGCGGACGTGATCTGGGCGGTGCAGATGTCCACGGTGGAGTTCCATCCGTGGAATTCGCGGGCTTCCGATACCGAGTCACCCGACGAATGGCGCATCGACCTCGATCCGATGCCGGACTGCCCGTGGTCGCGGGTGCGGCGGGTCGCCGGGGTGGTGCACGAGGTACTCGACGAGCTCGGGGCCGTCGGCTGGCCGAAGACCTCCGGTGGGTCCGGGCTGCACGTGTATGTGCGGATCGCGCCGGAGTACGGGTTCGGACAGGTCCGACGAGCGGCGCTCGCGTTCGCGCAGGAGGTGCAGCGGCGCGCGCCCGAGGATGTGACGACGGCCTGGTGGCGCAAAGACCGCGATCCCGCGCAGCTGTTCGTCGACTACAACCAGAACGCACGCGACCACACCATCGCCGCGGCCTACTCCGTGCGGGGCGTCCCGGAGGCGACCGTGTCGACCCCGGTTCGCTGGACCGAGATCGACGACATCGCCCCGCGCGACTTCACCATCCAGACCGTGCCCGCCCGCTACGCCGAGCTCGGCGACCTGCAGGCCGACATGGACCAGGCCGTCTTCGACATCGCTCCCCTGCTGGAACTGGCCGATCGGCACGGCGTCGAGGAGCCCGTCGACCTCGACGAAGCGTGAACCGTCCGCGCACGGGGAGGGTGCGGCTGCGCCGTCGACAGCGACGAGGAAGAATCAGAGTCCGGCGACCGTGTGCGGCGCCGATGACAGCGCTCGAGCCGCGCAGTGCGGCGCAGACAGCCGATCGACCCAGGAGGCTTCAGTGCAGGATTCCGCGACCACGATCGCGATCGCCCCGGACCAGCCGGCGCCGCGCTTGCTCGAGAAAGCTGTAGTCGGGGCGGGTGCTCGGGTCGGTGAGCTCGCGGAGGCCGACGCACTGATCTGGACCGGCAAACCCGGCGACTTTCCGACGGCCCTGCCCTCGTCGGTGCGCTGGGCGCAGTTGCCCGCCGCGGGGATCGAGGACTTCTTCGACGCCGGCGTGTTCACCGCACACCCGGATGTGCTGTTCACCTCAGCGGCCGGGGCGTTCTCGCACAGTGTCGCCGAGCACGCGCTGATGATGTTGCTGGCCGGGGTGCGGTATCTGCCCGAGCAGTTGCGCGCGACATCGTGGCAGCAGCGCGAGTTCTTCCCGCACATCGGCTCGCTGCGCGGCAAGACCGTGACGATCGTCGGCGCGGGCGGGATCGGGCGCGCGTTGATCCCGATGCTGGCGCCGCTGGGCGCCCACGTGATCGCGGTCAACCGGTCGGGACGCCCGGTGAGCGGTCACGGCATTCCCGCCGATGTCGAGACGGTGTCCACCGATCAGCTCGCGCGGGTGTGGTCGCATACCGATCATGTGGTGGTCGCGGCACCGGCGACTGCGCAGACCCGCCACCTCATCGGCGCGGACGAACTGGCCAGGCTCAAGCCGTCGTCGTGGGTGATCAATGTGGCCCGTGGCAGCCTGATCGACACCGACGCGCTGGTCGACGCGCTCACCGGCGGGTTGATCGGTGGCGCCGGACTCGACGTCACCGACCCGGAACCGCTGCCCGACGGGCATCCGCTGTGGACCCTGCCGAACGCGATCATCACCCCGCACGATTCGAACCCACCCCAGCTGCGGTTGGCGGCGTTCGCCGATCATGTCGGCGCGAATGTGGCGCGATTCGTCGTGGGTGAGCCGTTGGAGGCGATCATCGACACCGCGCGGGGTTACTGAGCGGCGAAAGATTCCATTCGGGCGGATGGGACCTGATCGGCACGCCGGAATCGGATACCGCGGGTTAGGCTGTCCCTCGTCCTGGTTCGGTAAGGATGGGATCGGCAATGGGATGGACCTTCACCGCTGACGAATTCGCGCACGTCTGGCGGGAATCGGGTCAGGACCGCATGCCGTTTCCGCTGCGCGTGCTCGAGTCACCGCGCACCGAGAACGACGCGGCCCGATTGCGCGCGGGACTGCGCGACCGACTACCCGGGGGCGACCCCGATCTGGCCGCCTGCCTGCGGATCATCGCCGAACCGCACGTCAGGGTCGTGCTGGTGGGCGGCGCCCATACTCCCGGCAGCGAAATCCGGCTACTCGCCTGCGCGGTCTACGACCATGCGGTACTGGTGGTGCAGGATCCGAGTACCCGGCCCGATTACGGTGGCAGCGTGCGTGTCTCGATCGGGCACACCGCAGGGATCGGCGCCCGCGTGGCGGCCTGTCTGCCCGATACTCCGCCCGGTCGCGAACCCGCGCGCGAGGCCGCGACCGACGCTGTGCGCGACGAGGAAGCGGTGCTCGCGACCCATCCCGCCGTGCCACGCATCCAACGATTATTGCGCAGGCCGCACACCGCTGAGGGCCACATCCGCATCGAAACCGGGCTCGACCGTCCGGCGCCGAGTCCGCCGGTGCACTACAGCTGGATCGATGTGGCCAACGATGGTCGATACCTTCTGCGAGCGGGCGAAACCGTGCACGTGGTGCCTGCGTCCACTGGTCAACTAGCGGCACAGTTACAGCGAAGGTTGGTGCCTGCGCACAGTTCACACAGCAGAAGGTCCGGCTAATCTGGACTCCACGCTTCATCTGGAGGGGAGACGCGATGACGATCGAGAGCAGCAGAGCCGAGATCTCCCGGTTCCGCAGTGCCGCCGCGGCGGGGACATTCAGTTTCGACCCCGATGCCGCACGTCGGTGCGCCGACCTCTACGAACAGCAGGCCGAGCATCTCGCCCAGTTGCGTCAGGGGCTCGAGAATGCCGCCGAGACAGAGGGTTTCGGCGGTTTCGTCTCCGCCCAGCAGTTGCAGGCGGGCTTCGCGCACAAGGCACGTGACGCCGCCGAACTGCTCGACCGCTACATCGAGGCGGCCTACCGGATGAAAGAGGCGTTCCTGCTCAGCGCCGGCCTCTACGAGGAGGCCGACGCCGCCGCGGCCGCCGCCCTGCGCGCCGTCGATACGAGGGTGCGCGGATGAGCACCGACCCCACCTACATCAGTGCGATGGAACATTTCGAATCCATGCCGCACGAACAGATCTACACGCGCGCCCAGCAGATCGACGCCGGCGCCATTCTCGGCGCGTCGATGACCTGGCTGGAGACCGCCGCTACTCTCACCAGCTCGATGCCGCTGACCAAATCCGGCGCCGACCGGGTGATCAACGAAACCGGCTGGACCGGAACCGCCGCCGATGCCGCCGCCGCGAGCACCCGCAGTTTCGCCGCCTCCATCGACGAACTCGCTGTGGTGATGGCCGAAGTCGGCGCCCGCCTCGGTGGTGTCGCCGCGGCCGCCGAAACCGTGAAGCTGGCCGTCGTCGCGCCGGGCGGGTCGGGTCCGATCGGGGCGATCGCCCGCCTGCTCGAGTCCGCGCAGGTGATCGACGCGCAGATGGCGGCCGAGGCGCTGCGCCAGGAAGCGGTGCTGGCGATGAACATGATCTACAAGCCGGCGTATTCGCTTGCCGGAACGGGTGTTCCAGCGTTGCCCATCGCGCCCGGGGAGCCGGAAGCGCCGTCGGGTCGAGGGGGCTCGCCCTCGCAGGGCAACGGGTCGACGCCGAGCCCTGGCACGAGTCCCTCGACGCCACAGGGCAATTCGCCGGAATCGCCGCAGGACCCGGGATCCACTGAGACCCCAGCGCCCGGCACCACTGCGACGCCGGGCGAAGAACCTACAGACCGGACCCCGACGCCGACGGAAAGCCCTGCGCCCCAGGGCTCCACTCCACCGTCTCCGACACCGGGCACGCCTGCTCCCACTACCGAGCCGCCCGCGCCAACTACCCAAGCGCCCGCTCCCACTACCGAGCCACCTACCGGAACGCCCGTTCCCACCAGCGAAGCGCCCGCGCCGCCCACTGCGCCCGTACCTACTTCCGAAGCGCCCGCGCCCCCGAGCGAGCCGTCTACCCAAGCGCCCGTGCCTCCTTCGGAAACGCCTGCGCCGCCCACCGAAGCGCCAGCGCCCCAACCACCCGCACCGTCCAGTGAACCGCCCGCTCCGCAGAGCCAGGCCCCGACAACTCCGCCGACGAGTTCGCCCAGCGAGACACCCACGCCGCCGCCTTCGTCGCCGAACCAGCTACCGACACAGCAGGATTCGAATCCGCCTGCCCCGAAGCCACCGACTGTGGAGGCTTCGCCGACGACGGAAAGCCCTGCGCCACCGCCGGTCTCGCCGTCCCCACAGCCGCCTGTCACCGAGCCGACGCCGCAGCCGAACGTGCCCCCGCCGACCTCGGAGCAACCGGCCTCCCCTGCCCCGCCCGGTCGCCAAGCGCCACAACCACTTCCGCTGCCAGGTATGCCCGACATGTCCGACCCCGGAGGTCAGCCGGGCGTCACCGGACCGGTTCCCGGGACCGAGGGCCCGCCGGAACCTGTCCGGCCCGCACCACCTACCGACACCGCGCAGCCTGGAGTGGTACCACCACGGCGGTAGTTCGTCGGTGCGGATCAGACCTTGACGAGGTCGTCGGCGTGGATGACGGGGCGCTGCATGGTGTCGGGGAGGTCGGTGGTCGAGCGACCGAGCATGGTGGTGAGTTCGGTGCTGTCGTATTCGATGACACCACGGGCGACGACCTCGTCGTCGGGGCCGACCAGATCGACCACGTCGCCGCCGAAGAAGCGGCCGCGAATGCCGGTGATGCCTGCCGCCAGCAGCGAATGGCGTTGCGCCACCGCGTCTACCGCACCCGCGTCGAGCATCACCGCGCCACGGGTGTCGGCGGCGTGGCGGACCCAGAACTTGCGGCCGGACAGGCGGATCGGGCGAGCGGCGAAAGCGGTACCCACCAGGCCGTCGGTGAGAGCGGACGAGGCGTCGGCGGCCGAGGCCAGCAGGACGGGGATGCCCGCGTCGGCGGCCAGGCGGGCGGCGGAGAGCTTGGAAGCCATGCCGCCGGTGCCGAGCGCGCCACCGCTGCCCGCGATGACGCCGTCGAGGTCGGCGCTGCCGCGCACCTCGGGGATGAAGTTGGCGGCGCCCTTGCGCGGGTCACCGTCGTAGAGGCCGGCCACATCCGACAGCAGGATCAGCGCTTCGGCACCCACCAGGTGCGCCACCAGAGCGGCCAGGCGGTCGTTGTCGCCGAAGCGGATCTCCTCGGTGGCGACGGTGTCGTTCTCGTTCACCACCGCGATCGCGCCGAGCGAACGCAACCGGTCGAGGGTGCGCTGGGCGTTGCGGTGATGCTCGCGACGGGCGAAATCATCGGCAGAGAGCAGGATCTGGCCGACGGTGCGGTCATAGCGGGCGAACGAGGTACCCCAGGCGTGGGCGAGGGCCAGCTGGCCGACGCTGGCCGCGGCCTGCTTGGTGGCCAGGTCCTTGGGCCGCTTCGACAGGCCGAGCGGCGCGAGTCCCGCACCGATCGCGCCCGAGGACACGACCACCACGTCCGATCCCGCCCGCATGCGGGCTTCGACCGCGTCGGCCAGCAGATCGAGTCGACCGGTGTCGAGCCCGCCTTCGAGGCTGGTCAACGCCGACGAACCGATCTTCACCACGACGGTGCGCGCCGACACGATCGCCGCGCGCCCCTGACTCAGCTCCGAATCCACCTGCATCGTCCAACTCCCTGCACCGTGATCACCGAGCTACCTCGCCAACCCATCGCAGTATGCCCATCCAATAGTCTTGTCCGACAGCGAATTTCGCCGAACGCGACCACTCTCACTCTTTTCGCTCACCGTTTTCGTCGAGCAGACCGCGCCGCGCCTGCGAGGCGAGCTTGCGCTCGGCCGCACCGATGCGGTCGTTGGTCTCGAGCCGGAGGTCGGTACCGCGGCCGGTCGGCTGCATATCGACGCCCGCCGAGATCATCGGCTCCCATTCGAAGGTGACACCGGCGATGGTGACCGGGCAACCCGGCTGCGCGCCCTGCTTGACCAGCTCGGCTTCGACACCGAGGCGAGCCAAGCGGTCGGCCAGATAGCCGACGGCCTCGTCGTTGTTGAAGTCCGTCTGCCGGATCCAGCGCTCGGGGCGAGTGCCACGCACGATGAAACCACCCGCCTCCTCCGGATCGGCGATGACGCTGAAACCGGTCTCGTCGGTCGCGATCGGGCGGATGATGGTGCGCTTGGGCGCGGCCTTGGGGTGATCCTCGCGATACTGACGCACCATGTCGGCCAGCGCGAAAGTCAACGGGCGCAGGCCCGCGCGGCTCACGGCGGAGATCTCGAACACCGGCCAGCCACGTTCGGAGAACTCGGCGGACACCATGTCGGCCAGCTCGGCCGCATCGGGCACGTCGGTCTTGTTGAGGATCACCACGCGCGGGCGGTCGGCCAGATCGCCGAGGCTGGCGTCACCGGACAAAGCGGGCTTGTAGGCGGCGAGCTCGGCTTCGAGCGCGTCGACGTCGGAGACCGGGTCACGGCCGGGTTCCAGGGTCGCACAGTCGACGACGTGAGCGAGCACCGCGCAGCGTTCGATGTGGCGCAGGAAGTCCAGGCCGAGGCCGCGGCCTTCGCTCGCGCCGGGGATCAGGCCGGGCACGTCGGCGATGGTGAAGGTCGTGTCACCGGACAGCACGACGCCCAGGTTGGGAACCAGCGTGGTGAACGGATAATCGGCGATCTTCGGCTTTGCCGCGGACAGCACCGAGACCAGCGACGACTTGCCCGCGGACGGGAAACCGACCAGTCCGACGTCGGCGACCGACTTCAGCTCGAGAACGACATCGACCTCGTCGCCCTCTTCACCGAGCAGCGCGAAACCGGGCGCCTTGCGGGCCTTCGACGCCAGCGAGGCGTTGCCGAGGCCACCGCGGCCGCCACGAGCGATGATGAATCGGTTGCCCGCGCCGACGAGGTCGCAGACCACCTTGCCGTCGTCATCGACGACGACCGTGCCGTCGGGGACCTGCAGCACCAGATCGGCGCCGTTCTTGCCCTCCCGGTTGCTGCCCTCGCCCGGCTTGCCGTTGCCTGCCTTGGCGTTGGGATGGAAGTGGAAATCGAGCAGGGTGTGGACGTTGGCGTCGACCTCCAGGATCACGTCGCCACCGCTGCCGCCGTTGCCGCCGTCGGGGCCGCCGAGCGGCTTGAACTTCTCACGATGCACCGAGGCGCAACCGTGTCCACCTCTACCGGCACGAACATGCAGCACGACGCGGTCGATGAATTTGGACATGGGTTGATCCTCCTCCTTCTGACTTGTCGTTTTCGGTAAGGGTGGACGAACACGACAGAGCGGGTCAGGAAATCCCTGACCCGCTCTGGTGTCCGTGGGGAGCGAAAGCTCCAGGCGGTCAGGCCTGGACCGGCTCCGGTACAACGATGTTCACGGTCTTGCGGCCACGCTTGGTGCCGAACTCGACCGCGCCCGCCTCGAGGGCGAACAGCGTGTCGTCGCCACCACGGCCGACGTTCACGCCCGGGTGGAAGTGGGTTCCACGCTGACGGACCAGGATCTCGCCCGCGCTGACCTTCTGGCCGCCGAAACGCTTCACGCCGAGGCGCTGGGCGTTCGAATCGCGGCCGTTCCGGGAGCTGGATGCGCCCTTCTTATGTGCCATTGCTTCGTCTCCTCGGGAAAATTCTTACTTGATGCCGGTGACCTTGATGACCGTCAGCGGCTGACGGTGACCCTGGCGCTTGTGGTAGCCGGTCTTGTTCTTGAACTTGTGGATCCGGATCTTCGGGCCCTTGGTCTGGTCGATGACCTCAGCGGCCACGGAGATCTTGGCCAGCTTGTCGGCGTCGGTGGTCAGATCGGCGCCGTCGACGACGAGAACCGGGGTCAGCGCCACGGCGGTGCCGACGGGACCCTCGATCTTCTCGACCTTCACCAGGTCACCGACCGCGACCTTGTACTGCTTTCCGCCGGTCTTGACGATTGCGTACGCTGCCATCGGTCGGCTTCCTCCACTCACATTGGTCCTGCACATGTCCACGCCGCAGCTGCGACGCGTATTTCTGGGCTCATCCCCGCAGAGCGGGGGAAGAACGTTTGCTGCCTGCGGTATACACCCGGCCTGTTCGGCCAGATGCTCAATCACTGGGCAGCGACCGACCTAGGTTACCAGAGCGGTATCCACTCCCCCAATTCGGCCGGTCAGGGCCCGAATCGAGAGCTTGCGTGCGCGGGGTGATCCGCGCACGCAAGCGTCGGGTTACTTCGATTCGGCGGCCGGAGCGCCCGCGGGACGACCCACGGCACGACGGCGCGGCTTGCGTTCCGGGACGATGACGGGCTCCGCGGCGAAGTCCACGACAGCCGCTGCGGGCGGCTGCTCGTTCGCCGACAGGACGAACACGGCTCCCGCGCTGTCCGGTGCGGGCGCTGCCGTCGACCGGGCTACGCGACGCCTACGAGGCGCCCGCGGTGCGGGTTCCTCTGCGACCGGAGCCGGTTCGGGCTCCGGCGTCTCGACGACCGCGGCCGGTTCGGGCTGCGGGGTCTCGACGACCGAGGTCTCGGCGACGGCCTCGGCGGGCGCCGAGCTCACCGTTTCCTCCTCGACCTCGGCGGCCTCGGGTTCCGCCTCGCCGGAGATGACCCCGGTGAGCGGACCCTCGGTGCTCTGCTCGGTGTTCGCGGCAGCGGCACCACGACCCGCCCGGCGCGAACGCGACCGCGAACGCGACCTGGTCGGCTCTGCGGGCGCTTCCTCGACGGCCTCGGTGTGCTCGTCGCCGTGCTCGTCGTCCTGATGACCTGCCATCGCGAGCACGACCGGGTGGGCACGCTTGACCGCGATGTCCTCCTCGGCGTGTTCGGCGGCCGGTGCGGTGCCGTTTGTCGCCGGTGCGGCGGTGGTGGCCGGCTTGTCGCGTTCCTTGCCGCGGCGACGGCGCGAACCGCTCTCCTTCGCCCGCGGTTCCTCGACACCGGACCCGGAGTCCACCGGGTAGGAGTGCACGAGAATGCCGCGCCCGTGGCAGTGCTCACAGGTGGTGGAGAACGCCTCGACCAGTCCGGTGCCCAGCTTCTTGCGGGTCATCTGGACCAGGCCCAGCGAGGTGACCTCCGATACCTGGTGGCGGGTGCGGTCGCGTCCGAGTGCCTCGGTGAGACGACGCAGCACCAGGTCACGGTTGGATTCGAGGACCATGTCGATGAAGTCGACGACGATCATGCCGCCGATATCGCGCAGCCGCATCTGGCGCACGATCTCTTCGGCCGCTTCCAGGTTGTTCTTGGTGACGGTCTCTTCGAGGTTCGACGAGCCCGAGCCGGTGAACTTGCCGGTGTTGACGTCGACGACGGTCATCGCCTCGGTGCGGTCGATCACCAGGGTGCCGCCCGAGGGCAGCCACACCTTGCGATCGAGCGCCTTGGCCAGCTGCTCGTCGATCCGGTAGGCGTCGAACACGTCGACACCGTTGTTCTCGTGCCGGTTGACCCGCCCCAGCAGGTCGGGCGCGACGGTGCGGACGTAGGTCTCGACGGTGCTCCACGCGCGCTCACCCTCGATGACCAGCTTGGCGAAGTCCTCGTTGAACAGGTCGCGGATGACCTTGACCAGCATGTCGGGCTCTTCGTAGAGCGCCTTCGGTGCGTTGGTCTCCTTGGCGGCGGCCTCTTCGATGGTGCGCCAGGCAGCCTGCAGCCGCTCGACGTCGCGAGCCAGCTCGGGCTCGCTGACGCCCTCGGACGCGGTCCGGATGATCACGCCGGCGTCGGACGGGACGATCTCGCGCAGGATCTCCTTGAGACGCTTGCGCTCGGTGTCGGGCAGCTTGCGGCTGATCCCGGTCGACGTGCCACCGGGCACGTACACCAGGAAGCGACCGGCGAGCGAGATCTGGGTGGTCAGACGGGCGCCCTTGTGCCCGACCGGGTCCTTGGACACCTGCACCAGCACCTGATCGCCGGGCTTGAGCGCCTGCTCGATCTTGCGCTCACGACCACCGAGACCGGCGGCCTCCCAGTTCACCTCACCGGCGTAGAGCACACCGTTGCGGCCGCGGCCGATGTCGATGAACGCCGCCTCCATGCTGGGCAGCACGTTCTGCACCTTGCCGAGGTAGACATTGCCCACCATCGACGCCTGACCGGAACTGGTCACGAAGTGCTCGACGAGGATGTTGTCCTCCAGGACCGCCACCTGGGTGGTGGTCTGGTGGCCCGGCGCGTGTTCGGCGGGGTCGAACGCCTTCTCGCGCACGACCATCACCCGGTCGACCGCCTCGCGGCGGGCCAGGAACTCCGACTCGGTCAGGATCGGCGGACGGCGACGCCCGGCTTCCCGGCCGTCGCGGCGGCGCTGACGCTTGGCCTCCAGGCGGGTGGAGCCGGAGATGCCCTGCACTTCGTCGGGATTGTTCGCGCTGGAACGTTCGCGACGCTTGTTGCGGGGTTCGCGCTCGTGCACGACGGTGTTCGGCGGATCGTCTTCGGTGGCCGCCTCGGCGTCGCCGGACTCACCACCGACCTTGCGGCGGCGACGACGGCGACGACGACGGCTCGCGCCATCGGAGGAGCCGTCTTCGTCATCGGTCTCGGCTTCGGTGTCGTCGGCCTGTTCGGCCTCGGCGCCGGCCTGCTCGGCCGGCTGCTCGGCCTCGTCGGTGTCGTCGTCGTCGGTGTCGGACTCGTTGTCCTCACCATCGGCGGACTGCTCGCCACGACCGCGACCACGGCCACGGCGGCCACGGCGACGGCGACGCGGCTGGCCGTCGGCGTCGTTGTCACCGGACTGATCGGCGGACTCGTCGTCGACCTCGGCTTCGGGCTCCTCGGCCTTCGGCGCGACGGGCTCTTCGACCGGCGGTGCGGCGGGCTCTTCGGTCTTCTTCGGGGTCCGCTCGGCGCGACGGCGCTTGCGGGCCTCCTCGGCGGCGGTGGCGTCCGGCGGGAGGAACAGCGGCATGCCCACCGAGGCGGGCGCCTCGAAGGTGACCGGCTCGGCCTGCACGGGGTTCTCGGACACCCGGTGGGTGAACAGATCGGTGTGCGCATCGTCGCGCATCGCGGCGAAGACCTCGTCGGTGCGCGCGACGTGCGGCGCGGAGAACAGCGACGCGGGCGCCGCTGAGGTGTCGGCCGGCTGCTCGGCGACGGGTGTGGACGCGGCGCGCTTCTTCGCGCGCGTAGTCGGTGCTGGTGCTTCGTCGGGGGCGCCGGGTTCGGCGTCAGCGGCGGCGATCGCGTCGCGCACCGTTTCGGCGACCGAGCGGTCGACATTGGATTGAACGCTGCGCGCCTCGGCGCCCAACTCGGCCAGTTTGGCCAGGATGCGTTTGCTGGTCACTCCCAACCGTTTGGCCAGTGCATGAACTCGAATTCGCTCCGGCAATTGATCGGCATCCTGTTGTGTTGTGTCCAGCGGCTCTTTTTCGGCCACGAAGTCTCCTCGGGCCCCCGGGCGCGTCCTTCCCCGGTACGGGAGTGACGCGGCCGACGCGGGGGCATCGTCCGTGCACCTCGTACCCGATGGTACGAGGGTCATCTGGTCTCGCCCCGCGTGTCCGGTCGCACCTTGATCGATCGTCTGGCGCGCCAACCGGTCACACGGCGCCTGGCTGTACGGCGTGGCACCGCGCTTTCGAGCGCTCATCCAGCGTGCCGGTGCGGGCAACCCCAGCAACAGGGCCGTCCGTGGCAGCGATGATCGGCATCAACCGCGGTGTCAATCCGGTCATGTCCGCCGCCGCGTCACGTACCTGCGCGACAGGTCGGCGTCGAACACATCCATAGTCAGTATCCCATACGGTTCGCGCGGGGATCGCCATCGGCGCAACTCACGCGAACTCCGCCCCGCTCGCGGCCGTCGTTCATCCGGCGGATCCAGCGAGCGAGGGCGACCCGGTCGAGCGGAGTTCGATACCGCCTGACCGGGTGTCCTACTAGCTTTACTGCGCTACTGACCGCTGGGAGTCAGGCGGGAAATTCGGGGAACCAGAGGGCGATCTCGCGCTTGGCGGACTCGGGCGAGTCGGATCCGTGGACCAGGTTGAACTGGGTCTCCAAGCCGAAGTCGCCGCGGATGGTGCCGGGCACGGCCTTCTCCACCGGGTCGGTGCCACCGGCGAGCTGACGGAACGCCGCGATCGCGCGCGGGCCTTCGAGGATGGCCGCGACGACCGGGCCGGAGGTGATGAATTCGATGAGCGAGCCGAAGAAGGGCCGCTCGGCGTGTTCGGCGTAGTGCTCGGCCGCGAGTTCCGCGGACACGTTCTTCAGCTCCAGCGCCTGGAAAATGAGGCCCTTGCGCTCGATGCGCGCGAGGATCTCGCCGGTGAGGCCACGGGAGACACCGTCCGGCTTGATGAGTACCAACGTCTGCTCAGTCACGGGGTAACCCTAGCGTCGGCCGTGTCAGCACGCCGATCGGGCCCTCGAGCGGTCAGGACTTGGTGCCCATTCGCTGACTGGGGAGTAGACCTGCGTACCAGCAGCCGTCAGGACTTCGTACGCATTCGCTGGCTGGGGAGTAGACCTGCGTACCAGCAGCCGTCAGGACTTCGTACGCATTCGCTGGCTGGGGAGTAGACCTGCGTCCATGCGGCGCTGGACGTCCGAGCGCAGGACGAGGATGAATGCCCAGACCGCGATGAACACCACCGCGATCACGCCGATCGACAGGTGGATGAACGCGCCCGCGAGCAGCAGCACCTGCAGACCCAGGTTGAACGGGATCGCCCACGGCTTGCGTTGCACACCCGCACCAAGAATCATCAGCACCGAGAGCACCACGAGGTAGGTCCCGGACAACCAGGTGACACCGCCGCCGACATCGGCGACCACCGGCAGCGCCAGCAGGACCACGATCGCCTCGAGGATCAACGTCCCCGCCATGACTCCGCGCAGACCCTTCCACGGATCGTTGGCGGGAGGAGGCACAGTACTCATGCCGGAGCCTTTCCGAACAGGGCGCGCGCGGCGCCCGCGGTGACGACCGACCCGGTGACCACCACGCCGGCGCCGGAGATCACGTCGCCCTCGTCGCCCGCCTGCTCGGCCAGCGCGATCGCCGACTCCAGCGCGTCGGGCAGGGTGTCGGCGGTGATCACTCGTTCGTCGCCGAAGCGCTGCACGGCCAGGTCGGCGAGTGCGTCCACATCCATGGCCCGCGGTGAACCGTTGCTGGTGACGACGATTTCGTCGAAGACCGGTTCGAGCGCGTCGAGAATCCCGGCGGCGTCCTTGTCGGCGAGCACCGCGACCACTCCGACGAGCTTGCGGAAGTCGAACTCGCCGGTGAGCGTCGCGGCCAGCGCCTGCGCACCCGCGGGGTTGTGGGCGGCGTCGACGAAGATGGTCGGCGCGTTGCGCATCCGTTCCATCCGCCCCGGGCTCGACACTGTCGCGAAACCGGTTCGCACGGCCTCGATATCGAGCTGGCGATCCGCGCCAGCGCCGAAGAACGCCTCCACCGCGGCCAGCGCCAGCGCCGCGTTGCGGGCCTGGTGCTCGCCGTGCAGCGGCAGGAAGATTTCGTCGTAGACCCCGCCGAGTCCCTGCAGGGTGAGCAGCTGTCCGCCGACGGCGACGCCCCGTTCCAGCACCCGGAACTCCGCGCCCTCGCGGGCCACCGCGGCATCCTCGGCCACGGCCCGGCGCAGCAGCACGTCCATCACCTCGGGCTCCTGCTCGGCGATGACCGCGACGGTGTCGGTCGGGATCAGCGCCTCGGGAGCGCGCTTGATGATCCCGGCCTTCTCCTTGGCGATCGACTCGAGGTCGGGGCCGAGGTAGTCGGTGTGATCGAGGCCGATCGGGGTGATCACCGCGACCTGCGCGTCGATCACATTGGTGGCGTCCCAGGTGCCGCCCATGCCGGTTTCCACGACGGCCACGTCGACCGGCGCCTCGGCGAACGCGGCGTAGGCCATGCCGGTGAGCACCTCGAACTTGCTCATCGCCGGGCCGTCGGATTCGGCGGAGCGCTGGTCGATCATGCCGATATAGGGCGCGAGCTCGTGATAGGTCGCCACGTAGTCGGCGGGCGAGATCGGCGCGTTGTCGATGCTGATCCGCTCGGTCGCCAGCTGCAGGTGCGGGCTGGTGATCCGGCCGGTGCGTCGGTGCAGGGCGGTGAGCAGGGCGTCGATCATCCTGGTCACCGAGGTCTTGCCGTTGGTGCCCGCGATGTGGATCGCCGGATAGTTGTTCTGCGGGTTACCCAGCAGATCCATCAGGGTGGCGATCCTGGTGAGCGACGGCTCGATCTTGGTTTCGGGCCAGCGCTTGTCGAGTTCGGCCTCGACCAGGGCCATCTCAGCGAGGTCGACCGGTGACGGCCCGGTGCTGAGCTGGGCCGCGCTGTAGTCGGTGCCGCCGAAGTCGGCGTCTTCGGGGTCGAGGTCGCCGGGGCCCGTGTCGCTCACTTGGCGCTCAGCTCCGCCAGGCGGGCGCCGATGCGCGTGACTTCGGCCGCGGCCACATCACGTCGCCCGGTGATCTTGTCGACCACGGGCTGCGGCGCCTTGGCCAGGAAGGCCTCGTTGCCGAGTTTCGCGGTGGTGGTGTCGAGATCCTTCTGCGCGGCCGCGAGGTCCTTCTCCAGCCTGCGGCGCTCGGCGTCGAGGTCGATCGCGCCGGAGGTGTCGAGCTGCACGGTGACGGTCGCGTTGGACAGCCGGACCTGCACTTCGGCGGTGGTGGCGAAGTCCTCGCCCGGTTCGGTGAGACGGGCCAGGTTGGCCACCGAGTCGGCGAACGCGCCGAGCCCGGCCTCGTCGATCCCGACGAGGGTGGCCTTCACCTTCTGCTTGTCGGCCAGCCCCTGATCGCCGCGGAACCGGCGGATCTCGGTGATCAGCCGCTGCGTA
This sequence comes from Nocardia salmonicida, assembly GCF_036142455.1. Lineage (NCBI taxonomy): Bacteria > Bacillati > Actinomycetota > Actinomycetes > Mycobacteriales > Nocardiaceae > Nocardia > Nocardia salmonicida. Next base: position 226,288 of record NZ_CP108014.1, on the reverse strand, counting down.
TCGGCCACGCGCTGGGCCGCGACCTCGTCTGCCGCGACGCCGCCGGCCTGCGGCCACGGGGCGATCACCAACGATTCGCCGCCGGTGAGCGCCTTCCACAGCGTCTCGGTGACGAACGGGATCACCGGGTGCAGCAGGCGCAGCACCGCGTCGAGCACACTGCCGAGCACCACCGCGGTGCTCTCGGCGCGTGCGTCGGACTCGGCGAACTGCACCTTGGACAGCTCCAGGTACCAGTCGCACAGCTCGTCCCACGCGAAGTGGTAGAGCGCCTCGCACGCCTTTCCGAATTCGTAGGCGTCGAAGGCGGTGTCGACCTCGGCGCGCACCGCGTCGAGCCGGTCGATGATCCAGCGGTCGGCGTCGGTGAGGGTCTCGCGCGGGGGCACCTCGCCGGTGCGCGCGCCGTTCATCAGCGCGAACTTGGTGGCGTTGAACAGCTTGGTGACGAAGCTGCGCGAGGCCAGCGCGTGCGCGTCGCCGACGGACAGATCGCCGCCGGGCTGGGCGCCGCGGGCCAGGGTGAAGCGCAGCGCGTCGGCGCCGTAGGAGTTGATCCAGTCGAGCGGGTCGATGCCGTTGCCGCGCGACTTCGACATCTTCTTGCCGTACTGGTCGCGGATCAGGCCGTGCAGGAACACGTCTTCGAACGGCACCTGCTTCTGGCCGCCCTTACCGGCGGGCCCACCCGTCGCCCGGCCACCGCCCCTCACGGAATCGCTCCGCGATGCTGTGATCGCGGGATCGTCGCTGACGTACATGCCGAACATCATCATCCGGGCCACCCAGAAGAACAGGATGTCGTAACCGGTGACGAGCACGCTGGTGGGATAGAACTTCGACAGCTCGGGGGTCGAGTCGGGCCAGCCCATCGTGGAGAACGGCCACAGACCCGAGGAGAACCAGGTGTCGAGCACGTCGGGGTCCTGCACCCAGCCCTCCGGCGCTTCCTCGCCGGGGCCCAGGCACACGATCTCGCCTTCGGGGCCGTACCAGATCGGGATGCGGTGACCCCACCACAGCTGCCGCGAGATGCACCAGTCGTGCATGTTGTCGACCCAGTCGAACCAGCGCGGTTCCTGGCTGGCCGGGTGGATCTTCACATCGCCTTCGCGCACGGCGTCGCCGGCGGCCTTGGCCAGGGTGTCGACCTTGACCCACCACTGCATCGACAGGCGCGGCTCGATCGGCTCGCCGGAGCGCTCCGAGTGACCGACCTGGTGCTTGTAGGGGAACTTGCGGCCGACGATGCGCCCTTCGGCCTCGAGACGCTCGCGGATCTTCACGCGAGCCTCGAAGCGGTCCATGCCGTCGAATTCGGTTCCGCTGTCGGCGATCCGGCCGGTCTTGTCCATGATCGTCGGCATCGGCAGGCCGTGGCGCAGGCCGAGTTCGAAGTCGTTGGGGTCGTGGGCAGGGGTGATCTTCACTGCGCCGGAACCGAATTCGGGGTCGACGTAGTCGTCGGCGACGATCGGGATCTGGCGACCGGTGATCGGGTGGTAGAGCGTGGTGCCGATCAGCGCCTTGTACCGCTCGTCGTCCGGGTGGACCGCGACGGCGGTGTCACCGAGCATCGTCTCCACGCGGGTGGTGGCCACGATCACGTGCGGTTCGTCGTCGTTCAGCGAGCCGAACCGCATGCTCACGAGCTCGCCGTCGACCTCCTTGTGGTCCACCTCGAGGTCGGAGATGCCGGTCTGCAGCACCGGCGACCAGTTCACCAGGCGCTCGGCGCGGTAGATCAGGCCCGAGTCGTAGAGCCGCTTGAAGATCGTCTGCACGGCGCGCGAGAGGCCGTCGTCCATGGTGAAGCGGTCGCGGCTCCAGTCGACGCCGTCACCGAGGCGACGCATCTGCCCCTGGATCTGCCCGCCGGATTCGCGCTTCCAGTCCCACACCTTGTCGACGAACAGCTCACGCCCGAAGTCCTCCTTGGACTTCCCGTCGACGGCGAGCTGCTTCTCCACCACCGTCTGCGTGGCGATACCCGCGTGGTCCATGCCGGGCAGCCACAGCACCTCGTAGCCCTGCATCCGCTTGCGGCGGGTGAGCAGGTCCATGATCGTGTGGTCGAGCGCGTGGCCCATGTGCAAGGTGCCGGTGACGTTCGGCGGCGGCAGCACGATCGAGTACGGCGGTTTGCCGGAGGAGGCGTCGGCGGCGAAGTACCCGGCGTTTACCCAGCCCTCGTACAGGTCGGCCTCTACCTCGCTGGGGTTCCAGCTCTTGGGCAGGGCATCGGCACGATTACGCGAGTTGTCAGGGGCTGCGCTGGTCACGTCCCAATCCTAAGGGGAGCGGCAACCAGCTTTTTCCCCGCCTACCCGAGGACAAAAAAAGACGGAATCTTCGGTGGATGAGGGACACCGAAGACTCCGCCTACAGCCCTGATCCTACCGGCGATCAACCCCGCCGAGCAGAATCCATATGCAATTCTCAGCTTCTGCACCGCGCGGGTCGGCAAGGCTTGTGACGCGCCACTACGACACGCGGAAACCCTTGTCCCCCAAGCCTCGAACCCGAAATATCCGGGTAACCACGGATTGCCGTTTTGTCCGTTTTACCGGACCCTGGAGAGGGTGACGCCCCCGCTCGATTCCTCGTCCCCCGTTTCCCCGTCGGCGCCGAAGATCATCACCCCGCTCGCACTGGTGGACCTGCGCGCGAGCGAGGTCGAAGAACTGCGCTACCCCGATACCACCGTGCTGGTCTTCGCCGGCGTGCCGGGCGCGGGAAAGTCCACCGCACTACACCGCTTCTTCGGCGCGGGCCCCGACGCCGAACATCCGGTGCGCACCGCGTCCGGCGCCCTGGTGCTCGACTCGAACCACACTCGCAATCGTCTGCGCCACCGATTGGGCTGGGCGCCGTATCCCCTGTGGCGCCCGCTGGTCCACCTCGCGCACTACCGCGCGATCCGCGACGCGATCCGCGCCGGTGACGGACCGGTCGCCATCCACGACTGCGCGACCTTCCGCTGGAGCCGTCGCCTGATCACCCGCTGGGCCGCGCAGGGCCGCCGCGAATTGCACATGGTGCTCATCGACGTGCCCCCGGAGCAGGCCAGATCCGGTCAGATCAGCCGAGGGAGAAGCGTCAACAGCGTTGCCTTCACCGGGCACTGCCGCCGCTGGGAAACGATGATGGATTCCCTCGGCGCCCGCAGCGCCACCCTCGCGCCGGACCCACAACCGCTGTCCTCGACATCGGTGGTGATCATCGACCGCCCGACGCTGCACGCCGTGTCCCGCATCGCCTTCGACGCGGTCTGATCAGGGCACCAGCAGGCTCAGCGCCCCCGGCATCGCCTGCACCGTCACCGGCAGCATCCCGGCGGGCTCACCGTCGGCCGTCGCGTACCCGCCCTCGGCGCCGACCGTGATCCGCCGGGCCCGATACCGCTTCGTCGCGGGATGGTCGATCCGTTTGCCCGCCGACAACGCGGGCAGCAGCCGCGCCATCTCCAGCCGCGACACCGCACCGACCACGGTGATGTCGAGATAGCCGTCGTCGGCGAGTGCTTCCGGACACACCAGCATCCCGCCGCCGTAGGTGCGGGTGTTGCCGATCGGCGCCATCACCGCGTCGGTGAGGATCACCACATGCGAGTCGGGTGGATTGTCGAGCGCACCGGGCGCGAGGCCGGACAATTCGATCCGGAACGGCAGTGTGTAGCCGCGCATGAGTTCGACGACAGCGGCGGCGGTGTAGCGCAGGGGTCCGCGGGGGTAGCGCATCTTGTTGGCGCGCAGGGTGACTCGTGCGTCGAACCCGGTGCCGACCACGGTCGCGAACCAACTGGGTGTGGCGTCCGGCGATTCGATCCGCCCCAGATCGATGGTCCGAACTCGACCACCCAGCACGATCTCGACGGCCGCCCTCGGGTCTCCGGTCGGTATGCCGAATTCGCGTGCCAGGTCGTTCCCGGTGCCCGCGGGCACCAGTCCGAGCGGCACCCCGCTGTGCGCGAGCGCCGCCAGCAGCACGTTCATCAGACCGTCACCACCGACGCAGATCACCGCGTCCGGCCGGTCCTGGCCCGCGACGAGCGTCCTGACCTGCGTCACCGACTCGTCCGCGCTCGGCGCCCGTACCTCCACCACCTCGACACCGCGGGCCAGTAGTTCGGCCAGCACCGTCTCGGCGACACCGTCGCCGCGGCCCGCCCCGGAATGCGGGTTCGTGACAACCACCACCCGCCGCACCGACTGTTCGCTCACGGCACCAGCTTCCCAGGGTTGAGCACTCCGGTGGGGTCGAGTTCGCGCTTCACCGCGCGCAACACCCGAACTCCCAGGTCACCGATTTCGGCGCCCATCCACGGACGGTGGTCGGCGCCGACGGCGTGGTGGTGGGTGATGGTGCCGCCAGCGGCGACCATCGCGTCGCTCGCGGCGGATTTGGCGATGCGCCACTGCGCGATCGGATCGTCGAGCTGTTTGGCCACGACGGTGAAGTACAGCGACGCCCCGGTCGGATAGGTGTGCGAGATATGGCACATGACCAGCGCGGGTGTGCCCTGCGAACCCAGCGCGTCCATCAGCGCGCCGGTGACCTTCACCTTGAGATTGGCCAGATTGGCCCAGCTGGTGGCGGTTTCGAGGGTCTCGCACAACACACCGACATCGAGCAGCGCGTCACGCATGTAGGGCGCGGCGAACCGACCGTGCTCCCACTGCCGTGCCGGTGCCTCGCCGAGCGCGGTGCCACCCGAGGCCGCGAGCAAGGCACTCGCTTCCGCCGATCGGGCGGCGACGTGGGCCCGGCTGCCCTCGAAAGTGGTGATGGCGAGACAACCCGAGACCGGGTTGCCGCCGACATCGGCGGAACGCGCGAGGTTCAGGCCCGTCTCGGCCTCGTCGGACAAGCGCATCACCGTCGGCGCGGCGCCTGCCTGCACCACCGTGCGCAACGCGGCGGCTCCGGTGGCGAAGTCGGGGAACGACCAGGCCTGGTAGCCGACGGTTTCCGGCACGGGATGTACCCGCAAGGTGACCGAGGTGATGATGCCGAGTGCGCCCTCCGACCCGACGAACAACTCGCGCAGGTCGGGTCCGGCCGCCGACGCCGGGGCGCGACCGAGGTCGAGGGTGCCCTGCGGGGTCGCGATCACCAGGCGTTCGACCATGTCGTCGAACCGGCCGTAGCCCGCCGACGCCTGACCCGACGACCTGGTCGCGGCGAACCCGCCGATGCTGGCGAATTCGAAGCTCTGCGGAAAGTGCCCGAGCGAGAGCCCGTGCGCGCCGAGCAACTCCTCGGCCTGCGGCCCGGTGAGCCCGGCGCCGAGGGTGGCGGTGCCGCTGGCCGGATCGATCGCGGTGAGTGTGTCGAGCCTGCGCAGATCGAGCGCGATCACGGTGTCGAACTGTCCGCGCACCGGATCCACGCCGCCGACCACGCTGGTTCCACCGCCGAACGGCACGACCGCGATGCCGTGTTCGGCGCAGTACCCGAGCAGCGCGAGAACCTGTGGGTGGTCGGCGGGGAAGACGACAGCGTCGGGAGCGTCCTGCGGTGTGCTCGCGCGGCGGCGCAGCAGGTCGGGGGTGCTCTTGCCGCCGGCGTGCCGGAGCCGGTCGATGTCATCGGTAGTGAGATATTCGTCACCGACGATCCCGGTCAGGCCCGCCCGATCGGCGTCCGTGAGCGTGGTGGGGATCAGCGGCACCTCGTTCTCGCCACGGCGCGTGACCGGCTCACCCGAGATCCCGAACACCTGCGCCAGCAGGCCACGGATCTGCGCTGACAGCGGCTGATGACCGGCGGCGACGCCCCAGGCGTCCCACACCATGTTCGGCGCCAGGGTGGCAGACCCGGATTGTTCGCGTTGCGTCTCGACCATGCGTTACATAATGACATATAGTGTCAAGAAGTAACCAACGATATGTCCCAGAGTCGACATCCGTACCGCTGTCGGATGTCACTACCGGCCATTCACGACGGCAACCCCGCTGGTCCGCTCGATACCCTTGGGCGATTCCAGCCCGACCACGGCGCTTTCAGTCCCCGGCGCCACCGAACACACCGGCGGTGAAGCACGATGATCGATCTCGCGACCCACGCTGACCAGCTTTCGCCCACAGACGTGGCGATTCTCGATGCCACGCGGGCCTGCGTCGTCGATTTCGGCGTGCGCCGGACCACGCTCACCGAGGTGGCGCGGCGGGCCGGCGTGAGCAGGCCGACGGTCTATCGGCGCTGGCCCGACACCGGGTCGCTGATCGCCGAGCTGCTGGTCCGTGAACTGCGCACGATCGTCGCCGAGACCATGCCCGACACCGGCCTCGGCCGGGATCGGCTGGTCCACGGCATCGTGTCGGGTGCGGCGGCGATTCGGTCGAACGCGGTGTTCGCCAAGATCTTCCGCACCGACACCGACCTGATGCTCACCTATGTGTTCGGCCGGTTGGGCCGCAATCAGCGCACGCTGATCGGGCTGTTCGCGACCGTGATCAAGCTCGGCCACCGCGACGGGTCGATCCGGGCGGGTGATGCCGAGCACATGGCCACCATGCTGCTGCTCATCACCCAGTCCGCGGTGCAGTCGGCGGGCACGGTGGAGTCGTTGCTGGCCGGTGCGGAGTTCGACGCCGAATTGTCCAGGGCTATCGAGGGTTACCTGCTCCCGCTACCCGACAAGGACCCAGATGTCTGCTGACTCCCCCTCTTCCGGCGCCACCCTGAACGCGGCGCGACGCACCACCGACCTCACCGCGCTCGGCGAGAATCCCGAGGTCGACGTGGTGGTGATCGGCGGCGGCGTGACCGGAACCGGCGTCGCCCTCGACGCCGCCGCGCGCGGTCTGCGCACCATCCTGGTGGAGCGCAACGACTTCGCGTTCGGCACCAGCCGCTGGAGTTCGAAGCTGGTGCACGGCGGGCTGCGGTATCTGGCGAGCGGACGGGTCGGGATCGCGCACGAGAGCGCGGTCGAACGCGGCATCCTGTTGCGCACCACCGCACCGCATCTGGTGCGCCCGCTCCCCCAGCTCGTTCCGCTGCTGCCCGGCATCAAGCTGGCCCAGAGTTCGCTCATCCGCGCGGGGTTCGCCGCGGGCGACGCGCTGCGGATCGCGGCGCACACCTCCGTCGACACGTTGCCGCGCTCGCGCCGGGTGGCCGCCGCCGAGGCATTGCGCCTGGCGCCCACCGTCCGGCGCGACGGGCTGCGCGGCGGCTTGCAGGCGTGGGACGGTCAGCTCGTCGACGATGCCCGCTTGGTCGTCGCCCTGGCTCGCACCGCGGCCTCGGCAGGCGCGACGGTTCTCACCCGCGTGGAAGCCGTCACCGCCACCGGTGATTCGGTCCAGCTGCGCGACACCCTCTCCGGCGAGACCCTGGCCGTGCGGGCGCGCGCGGTCGTGAACGCCACCGGCGTGTGGGCGGGCGAGGTCGACCACAGCATCGAGCTGCGGCCGAGCCGTGGCACCCACCTCGTCTTCGACGCCGCGGCCTTCGGTGGACTCAGTGCCGCGCTGACGGTGCCGGTACCGGGCAGCATCAGCCGGTTCGTCTTCGCGCTGCCCGCCGCGCACGGCCGCGTCTACCTGGGCCTCACCGACGAAGACGCGCCAGGCCCGATCCCCGACGAGCCCCAGCCCACCGAGACCGAGATCGACTTCCTGCTCGACACCATCAATACGGCCCTGCGGGAACCGTTGACGCGCTCCGATATCCGCGGCAAGTTCGCCGGCCTGCGCCCACTGCTCAAAACCGCCGACGACAGCACCGCCGACATCTCCCGCGAGCACGCGGTCCTCACCGCCCCGGACGGTCTGATCACCGTCGTCGGCGGCAAGCTCACCACGTACCGCCAGATGGCCCAGGACGCGGTCGACGCGGCGGTGGCGCAGTCAGCGCTCACGGCCGGTCCCTGCCGCACCACCCAGTTCCCCCTCGTCGGCGCGGTGTCCGGAGCCGCCCGCGACCGCATCGACGCCCCGCCGGTCCTCATCGAGCGCTACGGCAGCGAAGCGAGCCGCATCGTCTCCGCCTGGCTCGCCGATCCCGCCCTCGCCGCACCGGTCGCCCCCGGAATCGATGTCACCGCAGCCGAATTCGACTTCGCGATCACCCATGAGGCCGCCCTCACCATCGACGACCTCCTCGACCGCCGCACCCGCATCGGCCTGATCCCCACCGACCGTGAAGCCGCCGCACCCGCGGCCGAAGCCGCTTTCGCCAGACACGCCGCGATCACCCGCTGAGCCGCTGCGGGTCAGGCCGCGAGCGCCGTCAGTCGAATCTCCATGTCGCGAGCTCGGCCCGCATGCACGCGCGAGGCCATTCGTCGAGGCCATGGGCTATTTCGGTGGCACGGATCGCGCGCAGTCCCGGCGGCTCGTCCGCCACCGGGATGTAGGCGAAGCCGAGGCGTTCGTAATACGGCCCGTTCCAGGGGACTTCGGCGAACGTGGTGAGCGTGATCTCGTGGAGGTCGTGGTCTTTCGCCCACCGCACCGCGTGGTCGATCAGTCGCTTGCCGATCCGCGCGCCCGCGTGGGCCGGGTCGACGGAAACCTGGTCGATGTGGGGCTGACCGTCGACGAGACCGAGAACCAGGTAACCGACCGGGTGATCGTCGTCGTCCGGCCACACCCACGCGCGCCCCTCGACGACGAAGGCCCACAACACTTCCCACGACGGCGGGTCGTCCTCGGCGATCGCGATCATGCCCACCTCGCCGAACGGCGCGCCCGCCCGTCGCTCGATCTCCTGCAGGTCCGCGATCTCCTCCTCGCGCGCGAGCCGAGCAGGTCCACCGGCCACCGGGGTGGCGACGATCCCGTTGAGCAGCGTGCGCAGAGCCCAGCGCGCCCGGACGTCACCGGCGGGGTGGGTGGCGGGCTCCACCGACTCGGCCGCGATGTGCCGGTAGATCAGATCGACGGCCCAGGTGGCAGTCGCGGGGGTGAGCCCCCCTTCGCGCAGGAGGGCGCGCAACTGTTCGATCAAGTCGAGGGCGTGCTCGGTGGTCGGGAAGCGACCGAAGGTGACGAGCGCGAGACCGTCGTGGCGGCCGAGAGCCTCGATCGCGTTTTCGACCAACTGGGTCACCCGCGCACGCCAGTCACCCTCGGTGGGCACCCGGACCTGGGACAGGACGTGATCGAGCATGGCGGTCAGCAGGTCGTCGCGATGGGCGACGTAGACATAGAGCGACGCGGCGCCGGTGTCGAGTTCCTTGGCGACCCTGCGCATGGTGAGCGCGGTCGAACCTTCGGTGTCGAGGATGCGCAATCCGGTCTCGATGACGAGATCGCGGCTCAAGGGCACTTTCGCCGGTCGGGCCCGGCGGCTGACGGGTACGGCGTTCATGCGCCGATCCTACGCGTCCGACGAACACCGTTTGACACGAACGCTGTTCGAAGTTCGGCTTCGGGCCTTATCCCCGGGCGTCGGGCCATCTATGCTGGCGGCGGAGAGTTAGGTCGCGGTCTGACGCACAGGGGGGTCGGCCGAGGCGGCGGTACAAGCCAGTCCGACAAGGAGGCGTTGATGCACGCGCATTCGTCCACCGTGGCCATCGTGCCGGGGACCGGGATCGTCGCCAGATTCGGCGATGTCGTCGTCTATCTGGCCGGGGAGACGCCGTCGACCGATCGGTTACTCGGCGCGGTGGAAACCGTCGCCAACAACACCGCGGCGAGCGCGCCCGGTGCGGCCTTGGCACAGCGGCTGGCGGGCGTGGTGTTCGGCGGAGCTTCTGCCCCACCACCTTTCGGCGTGCTCGCCCCGACGGCCGACGGCATGCTGATCCTGTTGCGCGGCGCGGTGATCGCCGAGATCTCCGGCGCGGAGGGCAACCGCCGCCTCGCCGGCGACCGGGCCTTCACCTGGGTCGACGAGATCATCCGCGAACCGGTCCGACGGATCGCGGTGGGCGCCGAGCTGGCCGACCCCACCAGCGCCAATCCACGCACCGACCTGCGCGCCGGCATCGTCACCGGCAACGGTTTCGTACTCAACCTCGGCCGACGTCGCAATCCCCCGCCTCGCCGGGTCGAATCCGTCGACGAACCCGCACCCACCGAGGCCACCGGCTTCCAAGCCCTTCGCGCCCCGACCTCGCGACCCACCGACGCCGGCGACGCGCTCCCGGCCACCGCCGGATTTCCGGCACCGACACCCGACAAGCCCGCGACCTCGGGTTTCCAGCCCGATGCGGGCCGACCCGACAGCGAAACGGTGAGCACGGGCAGCCGACCGAGCACCGGCGACGGTGCCACCGTGAGCACCGGCCCGCGCAACTCCCCCAATGCCGACGCGCCCCGCGCGTGGTCCCAACCACTCGAAGCCGCCAAGCGCGCCGAACCGGTCGCGCTGAGCAAAGGCACGGCGCCCCACAGCAGTTCGCGTGGCGCACTGGTCACCGAAGAAGGGCTGAGCTACCCCTTGGACCGGCCCTATGTCCTCGGCCGCAATCCCTCGGGGGAAGAATCGGTACGCGCTTCCGCGGCGACGCCGATCCTGATCGAGCGCGATCGGCTCGTCTCGCGGGTCCATGCCTTCGTCGCCCCCGACCGTGGCAAGGTGTTCGTCCGCGAGGCCCCCGCGACCTCCGGAACGTTCTTCGCCGCCCCCGACAGCGAACGCTGGTCGCGCGTCGGCACCCTCCCGATCGAATTGCAACCGGGATGGCGCCTGCGGATCAACGACTTCCTGCTGACCTATTGCGTGTAATTCACTTGTTCCAGATCACTCACAGACCATCCCGACGCCCGTGCATCCAGCACCACGGGCGTCGGATCGCTAATCGGCTCAGGCCTCGAGGGCGTCGAGCAGGGCCGCGCGCTGACGAGCACCGAGGCCACCGATACGACGATCTTCGGGAATCTCGGCCTGATCCATCAGCTTGGCGGCCTTGACCGGACCAACGCCCGGCAGTGCCTTGATCACGGCAGCGACCTTGGTCTTTTTCACCAGGTCATCGCTGTCGGCTTTCTTGAGCAGATCGGCGACGGTGACCTTGCCCTCCTTCACCTTGCCGATCAGTTCCGAGCGCGCCTTGCGCACGGCAGCCGCTTTGGCCAACGCCTCGGTGCGCTGTTCGGCGGTCATCGTAGGCAGTGCCATGTCTCCTCCGCTTCCACTCGTCACTCGAACATCTGATTGACGGACCGAGTAAACAGCACGAAATCGGCAGCACCAGTCCGACACACCGCGAGGATACGCCGATGAGTTTTGCGTGCCGAACACGTCGTAATCGATGAAGGCCCTGCAAGCCGGACCAAACGGACGAAAAGACCGACCGGTTCAGGCCGGAGTAACACCCCGATGACCAGCAACGACACATCATCAGAAGCACTTTTACGGGATCAAGGTTCAACGGCGAACCACGGAGGATCAACGAAGCTCCTCGGCCCCGGGCGCGACCGATTCTCGAACGGTCGTCACCGTCTCCCGTACCGCTCCGTCAACAGCTACACAGTTGTGCGCCAGACATTTTCAGCGCCTTCGGACCGAGTAATTCGGGCCCACGGGTGTTCTCCCCCCGCTCGATGCGCAACAATGACGCGACCCGGCGAACCCTTTTGCTACCTGGAGTTGCGATGCGCGAGGAACACCCGCTCGATCACGAGGTCACCGCACTGCCTGTGCGGGTGGAACGGGCCAGGCGCCGCATCGCCTATCAGTCCGATCCGGCCCTGACCGACGCGCTGTCCGAAGACGAGTTGAGCGCCGAGCGCGAACTCGCCGAGAAGATCCGTACCTACGAGCGCGACCAGCGCTGGAAACAGATCAAGGCCGCCTCCTCGCACGCTGACCGCCTGCGGGACACCACCGCGGAGCTGGAGCGCGCCGAGATGTCGGACCTGATGCTGGCCCGCAAGGCCATCGCCGCGCAACGCCGCGAGTCCAACCCACGCGCTCGCCTCGCCTCGCTCTATCAGCACCGCACCTGGTCGCTGCGGGCCCTGGCAGGCGTGGTGATCACGGGCATGCTGTGGTCGGCGGTGAACGTCCAGCACAACATCGCCCCTGGCGGTCCCACCGATCCGCTCTACTGGGCCAGTTTCGGCCTGGAGGCGATGATCAGCGTGTGCCTGATCATCATCATGATCGGCACCACGCGCGTGGCCGAGTGGGGCGTGATGGGCAATCGCAACCAGGTGCTGATCGCCGAGCTGTTCCTGCTCACGCTGACCATCGCCCTCAACACCTATCCACACCTGAGCGCACAGCACTGGTACGACGCCGCTGTGCACGCGGTGGCCCCGGTGATGATCGGTGTCGCGCTACTCATCCACAATGCCGCCAGCGCCCGCTACAGCACCGCGATCGTCCGTGCCAGCGCGGAGATCCCGGCAGACGAGGCCGACAATCTCCTGTCCGCGCCGAGCATGGGTAACCCGGCCGCCACCTAGCATCCATCGACACACAGCGAAGGGCCCCTCCGGATCAGATCCGAAGGGGCCCTTTGCCGTTGGTTTGTTACGCCGACTTCTCGCGACGCTCGGGGCGCTGCGCCTTACGCGGCACGATCGTCGGGAGGACGTTGTGCACGACGGTGTCGGCGTTCACGACCACCTTGGCGACGTCGTCGCGGCCGGGGATGTCGTACATCACCGGCAGCAGGACCTCTTCCATGATGGCGCGAAGGCCGCGAGCACCGGTGCCGCGCAGGATCGCCTGATCGGCGATCGCCTCGAGGGCGTCGGTGGTGAACTCGAGGTCGACGCCGTCCATCTCGAACAGGCGAACGTACTGCTTGACCAGTGCGTTCTTCGGCTCGGAGAGAATAGTGACCAGCGATTCCTTGTCCAGGTTCGTCACCGAGGCGACGATGGGCAGGCGGCCGATGAACTCGGGGATCAGACCGAACTTGATCAGATCCTCCGGCATCACGTCGGCGAAGTGGTCATCGGTGTCGACCTCGGCCTTGGAGCGCACCTCGGCGCCGAAGCCGATGCCGCGGTGGCCGGTGCGGTCGGAGATGATCTTCTCCAGGCCCGCGAAGGCGCCCGCGACGATGAACAGCACGTTGGTGGTGTCGATCTGGATGAACTCCTGGTGCGGGTGCTTACGACCGCCCTGCGGCGGCACACTCGCCTGGGTGCCCTCCAGGATCTTCAGCAGCGCCTGCTGCACACCCTCGCCCGAGACATCGCGGGTGATCGACGGGTTCTCGCTCTTGCGGGCGATCTTGTCGACCTCGTCGATGTAGATGATGCCGGTCTCGGCGCGCTTGACGTCGTAGTCGGCGGCCTGGATCAGCTTCAGCAGGATGTTCTCGACGTCCTCACCGACATAGCCGGCCTCGGTGAGGGCGGTGGCGTCGGCGATGGCGAACGGCACGTTCAGCATCTTGGCCAGGGTCTGCGCGAGGTAGGTCTTGCCGCAACCGGTGGGGCCGAGCATCAAGATGTTCGACTTCATCAGTTCGACGGCCTCACCGCGGCTGTCGCGGCCCTTGTCGCCTGCCTGGATGCGCTTGTAGTGGTTGTAGACCGCGACGGCGAGGGTCCGCTTGGCGGTGTCCTGGCCGATCACGTAGTTCTCGAGGAAATCCCGAATCTCCGAAGGCTTGGGCAACTCGTCGAGCTTCACTTCGCTCGACTCGGCCAACTCTTCTTCGATGATCTCGTTGCACAGATCGATGCACTCGTCGCAGATATAAACCCCAGGGCCCGCGATGAGCTTCTTGACCTGCTTCTGGCTCTTTCCGCAGAACGAGCACTTCAGCAGATCGCCGCCGTCTCCGATGCGCGCCATCTCGTAGGTCCCTACTTCCTTGTCCGAGTGCGACCGTCGTCCCCCGATTGGGCCGGAAATACGTCTCGGTGCCGTCAATCAGAGCAATGGTCCCTGAGTCGACCGTACCTGTTGTGCGCGAATGAGGTCGACAACTCGCGCATGTTTGTCGTGAGTGCTGTGCGGGTCATCACCATTGTGAGCCACCGCGGGTGAAAAAGCCGGGCCCGCCGCCCAGATCAGGACAGCGGGCCCGGGCGTGTCACTTCTGTCCGCTGAGCTTGCGGTAGTCGAAGACCTGATCGATGATGCCGTATTCCTTGGCTTCCTCGGCGGTCAGGATCTTGTCGCGGTCGGTGTCCTTGCGGACCTGCTCCTCGGGCTTGCCGGTGTGGCGCGAGATGGTGACTTCCATCAGGCGACGCATCCGCTCGATCTCGGCCGCGGCGATCTCGAGGTCGGAGACCTGACCCTGCACACCGCCGGAGGACGGCTGGTGGATCAGGATGCGCGCGTTGGGCAGTGCGGCACGCTTGCCGGGAGCGCCTGCGGCCAGCAGCACCGCGGCGGCCGAGGCGGCCTGACCCAGGCAGACGGTGACCACGTCGGGGCGCACGTACTGCATGGTGTCGTAGATCGCCATCAGCGCGGTGAACGAGCCGCCGGGCGAGTTGATGTACATGGTGATGTCGCGGTCGGGGTCCTGGGACTCCAGCACCAGCAGCTGCGCCATGATGTCATTCGCCGAGACGTCGTCGACCTGGTTGCCCAGGAAGATGATGCGCTCCTCGAACAGCTTGTTGTACGGGTCGGAGGTCTTGACGCCGAACGAAGTCTGCTCGGTGAACTGCGGCAGGATGTAGCGCGACTGCGGGTTGGCGGCAGCAGCGCCGCCCAAGCCTGCGCGCGGGTCGATCAGATTGGCCATCTTGGTCTCCAAGCTTGTCTCGAGTGTGATGGGGCGCGGGCCTGCGCTACTTCGCCTGGTTCGCGTGGGCGACCACGTGGTCGATGAAGCCGTATTCCAGGGCTTCCTTCGCCGTGAACCAGCGGTCGCGGTCCGCGTCCTCGGTCACCTGCTCCACCGACTTGCCGGTGTGCAGCGACTGCAGTTCGTTGAGCTCACGCTTGGTGTGGGCGAACTGCTCGGCCATGATCGCGATGTCGGCGGCCGAACCACCGATGCCCGCCGAGGGCTGGTGCATCATGATCCGGGTGTGCGGCAGCGCGAAACGCTTGCCCTTGGTGCCCGCGGTCAGCAGGAACTGCCCCATCGACGCCGCCAGGCCCATGCCATAGGTGGCGATGTCGCACTCGGCGAACTGCATGGTGTCGTAGATCGCCATGCCCGCGGTGACCGAACCACCGGGGGAGTTGATGTAGAGAGCGATGTCCTTGGTCGAGTCCTCGGCCGAGAGCAGCAGGATCTGCGCGCAGATCTTGTTCGCGATGTCGTCGTCCACCTGGCTACCCAGGAAGATGATCCGCTCGCGCAGCAGACGCTCGTACACCGAATCACTGAGGTTGAGACCAGCAGTAGTGGCTGTCATGACCCCTGCCTGGTTGATTGTCACGGATACCTGCCTTCTCTTCTCACCGATTGCTACGGCCATACGAATACGGGTCGTCGTCACAAACACTAACGAAGCAGGGCGGCACCGAACTCCCGGTACCGCCCTTCTTCGCTCACAGCGCAATCAAATCACGCCGCCGAAACCTACTCAGCAGCGGCTTCGTCCAGCTCGATTTCAGCGGAATCCGCAGGGTCACCGAACATTTCGGTGGTGTCGACCACGTTGCCGTCGGAGTCGGTAACCTTCACCTGACCGACAACTCCGGCGAGCGCCTTGCCGCGTCGCACGTCGGCGAAGACCGCGCCGAGCTGGCCGGCCTGCTGCACCTGCTGGATGAACTGCTCCGGCGACATGCCGTAACGCTGTGCCTGGAACAGGATTCGCTCGGTCAGCTCCTGCTGGCCGACCTGGGTGTTCTCGGCCTCGGCGATGGCGTCGAGCAGCAGCTGGGTCTTCACCGACTTCTCGGCGGCTTCCTGGGTGTCCTTGTCGAACTCCTCGCGGGAGGAGCCCTGCGCCTCGAGCGCCTCGGCCAGCTTGGCCTCGTCGTGGTCGAAACCGTGCACGGCGTCGTGGACCACGGCGTCGACCTCGGCCTTGACGACGGCCTCCGGCAGCGGGACCTCGACGGTCTCGAGCAGGGTGTCGAGCACCTTGTCGCGGATCGAACCGGCCTGCTCGACCTTCTTGACGCGCTCGACGCGGCCCTTCAGGTCTTCCTTGAGCTCGTCGATGGTGTCGAACTCACTGGCCAGCTGAGCGAACTCGTCGTCGGCCTCGGGCAGCTCGCGCTCCTTGACCGACTGCACGGTCACGGTGATCACGGCTTCGGAGCCCGCGTGGTCGCCGGCGACCAGGGTGGAGGTGAACTCGGCGGACTCGCCGGCCTTCAGGCCGATGACGGCCTCGTCGAGACCCTCGATCAGCTGACCCGAACCGACCTCGTGCGACAGGCCGGTGGTGGCCGCCTCGGGGACGTCCGCACCGTCGACGGTCGCCGACAGGTCGATCGACACGAAGTCGCCATCGGCCACGGCGCGCTCGACACCGGTGAGGGTGCCGAAGCGCTGACGCAGCGAGGTGAGCTGCTCCTCGATGTCGTCGTCGCCGATGGTGAAGGAATCGACACTCACCTCGATGCCCGAGTAATCGGGCAGGGTGATCTCGGGGCGCACGTCGACTTCGGCGGTGAACGCGAGCTCTTCGCCGTCTTCGATCTTGGTGATCTCGATCTCGGGCTGGCCGATGACCTTGACCTCGGTGGCCTGCACGGCCTCGGCGTAGCGGGCGGGCAGCGCGTCGTTGACGACCTGCTCCAGCACGGCGCCACGGCCGACACGGGTCTCGATCAGCTTGGCCGGAGCCTTGCCGGGACGGAAGCCGGGGATCTTGACCTGCTGCGCCAGCGCCTTGTAGGCCTTGTCGAAGTCGGGCTTCAGCTCCTCGAAGGGCACCTCGACGTTGATCCGGACCCGGGTCGGGCTCAGCTGCTCGACGGTGCTCTTCACGGACATACTCCTTGGTTCGTAGTTCATGGTGGTGTCCCCACAGGGGGCGACGCGCCATAGTCAGGCACGGCTAAGCCAGGTGCGGCGCACAATGCGCATCCCGACCAGGGTAGTTGACCGCCCGCGCGGTCGCGCAATCGGTGTTTGGTTGAGGGTGCCGCTAGCGGCCGACCTGCACGGCGTCGGTCACGAAGACCAACGTCTCGTTCGGCGGTACACCGTTGCCGCCTTCGCCGTAGCCGAGGTTCGGCGGCACGATCAGCAGCCTGCGGGTGCCCTGCTGTACGCCGATCAGGCCCTCGTCCCAGCCCTGGATGACCTGGCCCGCGCCGAGGGTCAGCCCGAACGGCTTGCCGCGCTGGAAGGAGCTGTCGAGTACCTGCTTGTCCGACCAGGTGACCAGCTCGTAGTTCATGGTCAGCGGCTGTCCGGCCGCAGCGCCGGGCCCGTTGCCTGCCACCAGATCCTTGACGATCAGGGTCTTGGGCGGATCGCAGGTCTCGGGGATGGTGATCTTGGGCGCCTCGCCGAAACCGCCGCTGACCTTCACGTCGTCGGCGGTGCATTCGAGACCCGTGCTCGCGGGATTTCCGCCGACCGAGCTCGAGCTCGGCGAGCTGGTCGAATCCGCGTCGGAGCCGCAGGCCGCTGTCGTGATCGCGGCGGCCGCGACGAGTCCGATTCCGATGATCCTGCCGAGAGAATGCATGGCCCGCACAGTAATCGACTGTCGTAGCCGGGGCGGAAACCGGCACGACGGTAGGCTCGGCGGTGCGATTCCCCACCGGGTGTCACCGGTCCTCGATCGGCACCCGTGCATGCACCGCGGCGCGGACGGCGCTGCGAACTCACCGATTTCGAGGAGAGTCCGCGATGACCGGGAACAGCTCGGGCGACACCGCCGCCGACAACCTGGGAGAGGGCCAGGGCGAGACCATCGCTCCCACGCCCTACGTCCTCACCGACGCACCCGGTCCGCTCTCGCGCGAGGAGCTCGTCGCGGTCGACACGTGGTGGCGGGCGTCGAACTATCTCGCGGTCGGCCAGATCTACCTGATGAGCAATCCGCTGCTGCGCACCCCGCTGGTCGCCGAGGACATCAAGCCGCGCCTGCTCGGCCACTTCGGCACCGTGCCCGGCCTGAATCTGGTGTGGGCGCACGCCAACCGGGTGATCCGCGATCGCGGCCTGAACGCGGTATACGTCGCGGGCCCCGGGCACGGCGGGCCCGGGCCCAACGCCTGCGCGTGGCTCGAAGACGCCTACACCGAACTGGAGCCGGATATCCCGCGCGACGTCGACGGTATGCGTAGATTCTTCCACCGGTTCTCCTTCCCCGGCGGCGTGCCGAGTCACTGCGCGCCGGAGACGCCGGGGTCGTTCCACGAGGGCGGTGAGCTCGGCTACAGCCTGCTGCACGCCTTCGGCGCCGCCCTGGACAACCCCGACCTCATCGTGTTCTGCGTGGTCGGCGACGGCGAGGCAGAAACCGGGCCACTCGCGGGCAGCTGGCACGCGAACAAATTCCTCAACGCGGGCCGCGACGGGGCGGTGGTGCCGATCCTCGCGCTCAACGAGTACAAGATCGCCAATCCGACGATCCTCGCCCGCATCCCCGTAGCAGAGCTGGTCGAACTGCTGCGCGGCTACGGCTACGAGCCGCTGATCGTCTCCGGCGACGACCCCGCACCGGTCCACCAGGCGATGGCCGACGCGATGAATACCTGCATGGACCGGATCGCGCAGTTCCAGCGGGCCGCCCGCGAGGACGGTGACACGACACGTCCCCGCTGGCCGATGATCGTGATGCACACCCCGAAGGGCTGGACCTGTCCGCCGGTGGTCGACGGCAAACAGGTCGAGGGCACCTTCCGCGCCCATCAGGTGCCGTTGCCCAACGCGCGCACCGACGCCGAACACCGGCGGGTGCTGGAGTTGTGGCTGCGGTCGTATCGGCCGGAGGAATTGTTCGACCACGACGGCTCGCCGGTGCCCGCCCTGCTGGAACAGGTTCCGGCGCATCCGATGAGCCTCAACCCCGTCGCGAACGGCGGCTCGCTGATTCGCGCTCTCGACCTGCCCGATTGGCGCGGCTACTGCGTAGATGTCGTGGCGCCGGGCGCGGGTCAGCACGAGGCGACCAGGGTGCTCGGCGGCTGGCTGCGCGATGTCACCGCCCGCAATCCGCACAACTTCCTCACCTTCGCTCCCGACGAACTGGCCAGCAACCGGCTCCAGGACATCCTCGAGGTGACCGGGCGCGACTGGCAGGAAGAAGTCGGGCGCTGGGATGTCGATCTCTCGACGGTGGGTCGCGCGGTCGAAGTGCTCTCCGAGCACATGTGCGAGGGCCTGCTGGAGGGTTACCTGCTGACGGGCCGCCACGGCGTCTTCACCTGCTACGAGGCGTTCATCCACATCGTCGACGCCATGTTCAACCAGCACGCCAAATGGCTCGACGCCAGCCTGAAGGTGGGGTGGCGACGCAAGATCCCCAGCCTGAACTACCTGCTCACCTCGCACGTGTGGCGCCAAGACCACAACGGGTTCACCCATCAGGATCCCGGTTTCCTCGACGTGGTGGCGAACAAGAGCCCCGATATCGTGCGCGTGTATCTGCCGCCAGATGCCAATACCCTGCTGTCGACCTACGACCACTGCCTGCGGTCGCTGCACTACGCGAACGTGGTCGTGGCGGGCAAACAGCCAGGGCCGGACTGGCTTTCAGCCGAGGAGGCCGGGCTGCACTGCACGCGCGGTCTCGGGATCTGGGAGTGGGCGTGTCACAACGACGACCTCGGGACCACGCCCGATGTGGTGCTGGGGTGCGCGGGCGACGTGCCGACCCTGGAAGCCCTGGCGGCGGTGGCGATTCTGCGAGATCGACTGCCGGACTTACGCATTCGGTTCGTCAATGTCGTCGACCTGATGCGCATGCTGCCCGCCGACGAACACCCGCACGGCCTGCCCGATGCCGAGTTCGACGCCCTGTTCACCACCGACCGCCCGGTGATCTTCGCCTTCCACGGCTACCCGTGGCTCGTACACCGGCTCACCTACCGCCGCACCAATCACGCCAACCTGCACGTGCGCGGTTACAAGGAGAAGGGCACCACGACCACCCCCTTCGACATGGTGATGCTCAACGATCTGGACCGCTTCCATCTGGTGCTCGATGTGATCGACCGCGTGCCCGGACTGCGTGAGCGGGCGGCGGGTCTGCGCCAGGAGATGGTCGACGCCCGGTTGATCGCGCGCCGCTGGACCCGCGAACAGGGCGCCGACATCCCGGTCGTCGCCGACTGGGTCTGGCCCGACTCGGCGATCCCCACCGCGGGGTAACGCGGTTGCGGCGCGGGCCCGCCCTACACGACGATGGAGGGGATATGACCGAACCCCGCCGCACCGACCTCCTCCCCCGCGACCGCCGCGACCTGACCGGACCGTTCGACGTGATCGGCGACGTCCACGGCTGCCGCAGCGAACTGGAGACCTTGCTCGGCGAACTCGGCTACACCGTGGACCGCGACGACCGCGGCCGTCCGATCGGCGCCTCCCACCCCGACGATCGCACCGTGGTCTTCGTCGGCGATCTCGTCGACCGTGGTCCCGACACCCCGGGCGTGCTGCGCCTGGCGATGGGGATGGTCGCCGCGAAGACCGCCCTGTGTGTCACCGGCAACCACGACCACAAGCTGATGCGCGCCCTCGACGGTCGCAACGTCCGCATCGCGCACGGCCTCGAACAGTCACTGTCCCAGCTGGCGGACGAAGATCTCGAGTTCCGCACCGCCGCACACACTTTCCTGCGCGGCCTGCCGAGCCACTACCTGCTCGATCGCGGCAAGCTCGTCGTCGCCCACGCCGGTCTCCCGGAAAGCCTGCACGGCAGCACCTCCGGCCGAGCCCGCTCCTTCGCCCTCTACGGCGCCCCCACCGGCGAACTGGACGAACACGGCTACCCCATCCGCTACGACTGGGCCCAGGACTATCGAGGCACCCCCACCGTCCTCTACGGCCACACCCCGGTGCCCACCCTCGCCTGGGTCAACAACACCCTCTGCCTCGACACCGGCGCCGTCTTCGGCGGCACCCTCTCCGCCCTGCGCTACCCCGAGCTGACCACGATCTCGGTCCCCGCCGAACAGGTCTGGAGCGAACGCGCGGGCATCACCCCGACTGTGTGACGGGCACGAACCCTAGCCCTCGCCGCGCTCCTTCTTGATCTTGCGCCAGCCACCCGCCCGGTTGTCGGCGATGATCTGCTTCAGCATCGTCGACAGCGCTCGTTCGTTGAGGGCCTGCCCCTCGTACACGGCGACCGTACGAGCGGTTTTGTTGTCGTGACCACCGGTGATGATGTGGTCGGGGTCGGGGACGATCGCGCCGTCGTAGAGGAAGATGTTGACGTGCGTCTTGGCGGCGAGCAGCGCGCAGATATTGCCGTCGAGCACGAAGTAGGGCTGGATTCGACGTTTGACCGTCTCGGTGACGGCCGGGTCGGCGGCGTGGACGAGCTCGCGCACCTGGCGACAGATTCCCTGCTGCCAGACGGGCAGCGCGTCGATGTAGGCGTCGACTCGCGGATCGGCGACATAGGTCATCGCCCGATCCTGACACATCGGATGTCGCTGTCCGACTAGGTCGGACCAGCGGTTTCTCACCAGGCGACAGGTTCGCCGCTCACGCATCGTCGCCGAATCGTCAACGCCGAATCCGGGTGTGACATGCGGATTCGGACCCGGATGGGCCTACCATCAGCAGCGGACGACCCGACTCATCGATGAGGAGAGGTTCATGCGCCATACATTTCTCGCACTGTCCGTACTCGCTCCGCTCATGGTCAGCGGTGTCGCGAGCGCCGATCCAGCACCTGTGGGGACGGGGTCGCTGACGGTGTGGACATTCACCGGCCGGGAGCCGATGCCGGTGAATCGGGCCGATATCGAGGTCACGCCGTGCGATGCGAAGCAGGTGGTCGCCACGCTGGTCAGTGGGGCCGACGGGCGGGCCACGGTGGCGCTGCCGGTGGGCTGCTACGAAGCCGAGGTGGTGACCGTGCCCGGCGGCTGCGGGTTGGCCGTCACGGAGCCGGTCAGGGTCACCGTGGCAGCGGGCACCGAGGCGCGAGCGGACTTCCGGTTCGGCTGCGCCTGAGGCGACCTCAGTCCTTCGGGCCGCCTGCCACGTAGATGACCTGACCCGACACGAAGCCGGCGCCCTCGCTCGCGAAGAACGAGGCGGTGTTGGCGATGTCGTCGGGCGTGCCGACCCGGTTGACCGGGATCTGCGCGGCGGTAGCCGCTTTGAACGCCTCGAACTCGACGCCGACGCGGGCGGCCGTCGCGGCGGTCATCTCGGTTTCGATGAAGCCGGGAGCGATCGCGTTGGCGGTGACGCCGAATTTGCCGAGTTCGAAGGCGAGAGTCTTGGTGAAGCCCTGCATGCCCGCCTTGGCCGCGGAGTAGTTGGCTTGGCCGCGATTGCCGAGCGCCGAGGTGCTCGACAGGTTGACGATGCGGCCGAACTTCGCCTCGACCATGTACTTCTGCACGGCGCGAGTCATCAGGAAGGCGCCGCGCAGGTGCACGTTCATGACGGTGTCCCAGTCGTCGACCGACATCTTGAACAGCAGGTTGTCGCGCAGCACGCCCGCGTTGTTGACCAGCACGGTCGGTGAGCCGAGTTCGGTGGCGATCCGCTCCACCGCGGCGGCGACGGCCCCTTCGTCGGCCACATCGGCACCGACCGCGAGAGCTTCGCCCCCGGCGGACGCGATGGTGGCGACGGTGCCCGCGCAGGCGGCTTCGTCGAGATCGAGCACGGCGACGGCATATCCGTCGGCAGCGAGCTTGACCGCGACCGCGGCGCCGATGCCACGGGCTGCTCCGGTGACGATCGCGACCTTACGTTGCGTGGGCATCCGTCTCCTACAAGCCTGAGCTGGGCGAATGGTGATGGTCGGGGTGACAGGATTTGAACCTGCGACCCTCCGCTCCCAAAGCGGATGCGCTACCAAGCTGCGCTACACCCCGATACCTCACCGGCGAGAGCACCGTCGAGGCAATACATGTTTGAGCGGGTGACGGGAATCGAACCCGCACCATCAGCTTGGAAGGCTGAGGTTCTACCATTGAACTACACCCGCAGGCATACGACATCGATGGGATCGCCACGATGTCGTGTGCGCCACGACTGTACCGAACCCCGCGCGAAAAATGCCAATCCGGCCCCTGCCTGCCCGATTGATGCGCCTCGGCCGCCGGTGTACCCAACTTCTCTGCGATCAATCGCCGCTATGCCCGATTAGGGCCTAATGACCCTAGCCCCGAAACGTCCTCCCGGCGACGATGGATTGGTGCGCCCATGGGGACCGGCGCCTGCTCCACCGGGGGGATTAAATAGGAGAATTATCCTTGAAAACCCGCCACGTGGGCGGCGAGTAGGCCACCATGAGAGTGCGCGTGACGACTACTGCCACATCGTCACAACTCGCACCCCGTGCCAGGAGGGACCCATGGCGACACAACGTCCACCGCCCAGCGGAGGGCATCACGCTGCACGTTTCAGGTTTCCGAAAATTCTTTCGGAAACTGTGTAACGCCGAAGGCTCTGCAGCGATGTCATAGCCGATCGCCATTCGCGAGAGACCAGAGAACCCGTTCCAGAACGTGGATTTTCGGTCTCGGGTGGCTTGCTAGGATCCTTTTTGCCGGACGGGGGTATCTGGAAAGGGGGCGGTGAGCGTGTGCCGAACTCGGTGGACCCAACCGCGTAGCAGTGCGAATGATCGAGGTGGCAAGACCGTCGCCACCTATCGCCGGTGATCTCGATGACCCACATCGAGCCACCGGTCGCCGCGATGGCCCGCGCCTGGGCCCGCGCGGTATGCGCCGAACCGGGCTCTTCCACGGCGCCGCACCAGTTGGAGCCGGTGCTCGTCGACATCGTCGAGCGGCTGTTGCACCTGGCTCGGACCGAACCGTTCCCGGTACCACAGGCGCGCAAGCTCGGCGCGCGGTTGGCCGAGGCGCCTTTCGAACGCACCAGGATGCTGGCCCATGCCAGTCGCTGGCTGCTCGGCTTCCCCTCGGGGGTTCCGGGCTCGCTGGTGGCGACCCGCTGGCCGCTGGTGGCCAGCCAGGCCATCGACAGCTACGCACAGGCACTACAGGAACGCGCTCTGGCGCAACAGGAACAGAACATCTCGGCGAAAGTGTCACTGCGCGTACAGGAGATCGCCGCGCTGCAGCACCGCTTGCGCCACGAGGCGACCCACGACGCACTCACCGATCTCGCGAACCGCACGCTGCTGCAGGAACGGGTACGTGCGTTCGCCGCCGACCCGAGCCGCGGTGTCGGTGTGCTGGTGGTGGACCTCGACCGCTTCAAACAGATCAATGACGGCTACGGACACGCGATCGGCGACGAGGTACTGGTCGAACTGGCCAACCGGCTGCGTGAGGTGTGCCCGCCCGACACGGTGATCTGCCGATACGGCGGCGACGAGTTCGTGGTGGCGGCCAACCCGCGCCGCGACACCCTCGGCGAGCTGGCACACCGTGTGGTCGCGGCACTGCGCGACCCGGTGTGGTCGAGCGCGGGCCCCGTACCGGTTTCGGCCAGCGTGGGCACCGCTTTCTGCCCACCGGGAAAGACGTGCGATTTCACCGACCTGTTGCGTCGCGCAGACCGCGCGATGTACTCGGCGAAGTCGGCGGGCGGGCGGCGTTTCGCGCTCGCTGAATCGGGCGACCCCGAACTGGGAACGGCGGTCGCCGGCTGAGTCGGATCGCGAAGCCTGCACTTCGCGGTCCGGCTCAGCCGATTACTCTGCCGGCTGGCAGGTGGGGCACCAGAACAGGTTTCGGCCGTCCATGACCTTGTGCGCGACGGGGGTCGCGCACACTCGGCACGGTTCGCCCTGGCGGCGGTAGACGTAGGTGCGGGGGCGGTCTTTGGTGTACGACGGTGCGCCGGTGTCGTGTTCGGGGCGGACCACGTGCATGCGGCCGGTGGCGACGCCGATCGGCATGAGCTCGACCAGGTCGGCCCAGAGTGCGTCCCATTCGTCGGCGGTGATCGAGGTACCCGGACGGAACGGTGAGATGCCGTGGCGGAACAGGACTTCCGCGCGGTAGACGTTGCCGACGCCGGCGATCAGGGCCTGATCCATCAGCAACGCGCCGATCGCCCTGCGGGAACGCCGAATTCGCGCGCCCGCGCGTTCGTGGTCGGCGTCGGGACGCAACGGGTCGGCTCCGAGGCGCGCGGTGAGCGCGTCCACTTCGGGCGGCGACAACACTTCACACGCCGTGGGTCCGCGCAGATCGGTACCGAAATTTGTTGCGGCACCGATCATTCGCATCCGCACCTGCCCGACCGGCGCCGCCATCGGCAACTCGACCTCGCTGAAGATGCCGTACAGCCCGAGATGCACATGCACCGTCAGCCCGGACGCGTAGTGATGCAGCAGATGCTTGCCGTAGGCCTCGGCCTGCTCGAACACCTGCCCGTCCACGAGCGCGGCGCCTTCGGTGAACCGCCCCTGCGGACTCGAAACCCGTACCACCCCACCGGAAAACCGCTGCTGATGCAGGTCGGCGATCCGGTGGAGGGTATGTCCTTCTGGCACTACCTCAGTACGCGGGAATCTCGGGAGCGATGCCGGTCTTCTCGTAGTCGGCGAGGATGTCGATGCGACGCTGGTGGCGCGCCTCGTCCGACCAGGCGGCCGCGAGGAACGCGTCGACGATGGCGAGGGCTTCGGCGGTGGAGTGCATGCGGCCGCCGATGCCGATCAGATTGGCGTTGTTGTGTTCGCGGGCCAGCACGGCGGTTTCGACGCTCCAGGCCAGGGCGCAGCGGGCGCCCGCGACCTTGTTGGCGGCGATCTGCTCGCCGTTGCCGCTGCCACCGAAGACCAGGCCGAGCGAGCCCGGGTCGGCGACGGTGCGCCGAGCCGCCTCGATGCAGAAGGCGGGGTAGTCGTCGAGAGCGTCGTATTCGAGGGCGCCGCAGTCGACGACCTCCACTCCGGCCTCCTGCAGATGGGCCTTCACGTGATTCTTCAGTTCGAAACCGGCATGGTCGGCACCCAGGTAAACGCGCATGGCTGCGATTGTCGCAGGCCCGCTTAGAGTCGTTTCATGCACCCGCACGAACCGCATTCCCCGCATTCGGCGGGTTCCCCGCCGGAGCACACGGGCAGCCAGCCCGAGCGAACATCGTCACCGAATTCCGACACCGCGCCGCCGTCGCCGTGGGCACAATCTGATCCACGAACCGGCGGTTTCCCCACGCACGACAGCCCACCGCAGCCGCCGACCGGCTCGTATCCGCCCGTCGCCCCTGGTCAGTACGCTCCGGGCCAGTACGCCCCCGGCTACTACCCGCCGAGCGGTCCGCCCCCGCCACCGCAGCACCGACCGCGCGGACTGATGCCGTGGGATCGCCCCGCCCGGCATCCGTGGGAGATCCCGCTGCTGATCGTGGTCGTCATGATCACCGCGGTCGCGTATCTGCTCGCGCTCCTGCTCATGACGGTCGAACTGTTCACCGATCCCGTCATCGACGAGAAGGGCGTGGAGCAGACCAGTTCCCTCGTCACCAGTCCGTATGTGCTGCTGCTGTTGTTCGCCCCGGTGCTGTTGTGGGCCGGTCGTGGTCTGAACTTCGCGACCCAGCGCGTGAACGGCGTGAAGATGTCGCCCACCCAGTTCCCCGAGGGGTACCGCCTCGTGCAGGAGGCGGCGGCGCGATTCGGGATGCACAAGGCGCCGGACGCCTACGTGATCCTGGGCAACGGCCAGATCAACGCCTTCGCCTCCGGACACGGGTTCCGCCGGTTCGTCGTGGTCTACAGCGACCTGTTCGAGATCGGCGGCGCCGCACGCGAACCGGACGGGCTCGCGTTCATCATCGGCCACGAAGTGGGCCATATCGCCGCGGGCCATGTGTCCTATTGGCGTCAGCTCGGCATGTTCGTCGCACCGTGGTTGCCGGTGCTCGGGTCGTCGCTGATCCGCGCCCAGGAGTACACCGCCGACAATCACGGCTTCTGCTTCCGACCGCACGGCGCGCCCAGCGCGATGGCGACTCTCGCCGCGGGCAAGTACCTCAACAGCGATGTCGGCGTCGACGAGATGGCCGACCGGGCCGCACTCGACAGGGGCGGTTTCATCTGGCTGGTCAATGCCATGGCCAGCCACCCGGTGCTCACCTGGCGGATGTGGGCGCTGCGTGATCGCAGCAAGCCGGGACCGATGTTCTGGCGACCGAGCGCGCCGCACCCCGGCATGATCCCGCCGCAGCGCGGATATCCGCTGAACTCGGCGCCGCCCCCGCTGCCGCCGAAGCCGGTCTGATCGGTCGGGGGTGCGGTGGGCGGCACCCCCGACCCGCAGGATCAGTCGAAGACCGGGTCCTCGGTCCTGGTGCGCTTGAGCTCGAAGAAGTGCGGGTACGAGGCCAGCGCGACCACGCCGTCCCACACCCGGCCCGCGTCCTCACCGCGCGGAATGCGCGAGAGCACCGGCCCGAAGAAGGCGGTCCCGTTGATGTGGATGGTCGGCGTGCCGACATCGGGGCCGACCTTGTCCATGCCCGCGTGATGGCTGGCCCGCAGCGCCTCGTCGTAGTCGGTGCTGTTCGCGGCCTCGGCGAGTTCGGCGGGCAGGTTCAGTTCGGCGAGCGCGTCGGCGACGACCGCGTCGAAGGTCTCCTGCCTCGTCTCGCGCTCGTACTCGGCCTTGCGGTCGTGGATCCGGGTGCCCAACGCGGTGTAGAGCGGCGACAGGATCTCGTCGCCGTACTTCTGACCAGCGGCGGTGACGACCCGAACCGGACCCCACGCGGCGGCCATCAGCTCGACATAACGCTGCGGCAGGTCGTCTTTGCCCTCGTTGAGCACCGCCAGACTCATCACGTGGAAGTGCGCCTCGATATCGCGCACCTTCTCGACTTCCAGGATCCACCGGGAGGTGATCCAGCACCACGGGCACAGCGGGTCGAACCAGAAATCGGCGACATCCTTGGTGGCCTGCTCGCTCACGATGGGTTCCTCTCGGGTCAGCTGTGGTGGGTCGGTCTGCCCCACCGACTGGTGCAACCGCATCGCCGCCGGAATCGTTCCCGTGGGCGAAAACGCGCACTAAGCTCGGGTTGCGAGGAGTCCGGGTCGTCCGCGAGAAGGGGTCCGTTCATGAGCTCGAATCAGCATTTCGTCGTTATCGGTGGAGGTCTGGGCGGAGCGAAGATCGCCGAAGCCCTACGCGCCAACGATTTCGACGGTCGCGTCACTCTGCTGGCCGCCGAAGAAGAACTGCCGTACGAGCGCCCGCCACTGTCCAAACAGCATCTGGCGGGCACCCAGGAACTGCCCGATTTCACCGTCGACACGGCCGCCTGGTACCGCGATCACCACATCGACCTGCGGCTCGGCACCACCGCCACCGCGTTCGATCCGATCGCCAAGACGGTGACGCTGCCCGACGGTTCCACCCTCGACTACGACAAGCTGGCCCTCGCCACCGGCTCGCGAGCCCGCACCCTCGACATTCCCGGCGCCGACGCCCCGAATGTCTACACACTGCGCACCATCGGCGATTCGAACGCGCTGCTCGAGATCCTGCGCACGGATCGGCGCCTCGTCATCATCGGGGCCGGATGGATCGGACTCGAGGTCGCCGCGCAGGCCCGCGCCAAGGGCGTCGAGGTGACGGTGATCGAAACGGCCGAGCTGCCGCTGGTCGGTGTGCTCGGTCCGGAGATGGGCAGGTTCTATGCCGATCTGCATCGCGCGCACGGCGTCGACCTACACGTGCACACCTCCGTCGACGAGATCCTGACCGACGACGGTGAGGCGACGGGCGTGCGGCTCGGCGACGGCACTGTGGTGCCCGCGCAGGCGGTACTGGTCGCGGTGGGGGCTCAGCCCAATATCGAGACCGCGACCGCGGCCGGACTGGCGAGCGACGGCGGCGTGCTCGTGAACGCCGCGCTGTGCACCAGCAACCCCGATGTGGTCGCGGTGGGCGATATCGCCGAACAGGAGCATCCGCTGTTGCACCGGCCGGTCCGCGTCGAGCACTGGGCGACCGCGCTGAACCAGCCCGCCGTCGCCGCGCAGACGATGCTGGGCAAAGCCGCTGTCTACGACCGGCTGCCCTACTTCTTCAGCGATCAGTACGACGTCGGGATGGAGTACTCCGGCTACGTCGGGCGCGGCGACGATGTGCGGGTGGTGGTGCGCGGCGATCTGGACGAGCGCGAGTTCGTCGCATTCTGGCTCGACGCGCAGAACAGGGTGCGCGCGGGGATGAACGTCAACGTCTGGGACGTGACCGACCGGATCAAGGAGTTGATCGGATCGGCGCAACCCGTCGATCCCGACCGGCTGGCGGACACTAACATTCCCCTGTGATCCAGTTCACAGAGACAAGAGTGTCGAAGACCGCGGATCAGCTCCGACCAACAGTCGAACGCGCCACATGGGCGCACCGAACAGGAGCCGAACCATGAAATTCATGCTGGTCAAGACCTATTCCGAGGCTGCCTACTGCGACATCGCGCTGCCGGATTGGGCACCCGAGGACATCGCCGCCCACATCGACTTCCAGCGGGCACTGGGCGAACAGCTCGCCGCCGCGGGTGAACTCGTCGACGCGCAGGGCCTGGCCGCACCGGATCAGGCGATGATCGTGTGCTCCGACGGCCGCTCGGCGCCGGTCGTGACCGACGGGCCTTTCCCGGAGACCAAGGAGTTCCTCGCCGGTTTCTGGGTGGTCGATGTCGACTCGGTCGAGCGCGCGGTCGAGATCGCCGCGCAGGCTTCCGCGGCGCCCGGCCCCGGCGGCAAGCCGATCGGTGAATACATCGAGGTGCGTCAGATCATGAGCGCGCCCGACGTCGCGTGACCGAGACCCTGCCGCGCATCGAGGACCTGCTGCGTGAACTCTCGCCGCAGGTCCTCGGCGTCTTGGTCCGCCGCTTCGGCGATTTCGACCTCGCCGAGGACTCGGTGCAGGATGCGCTGCTGGCGGCGGCGACCCAGTGGGATCGCGACGGGCTTCCGGACAATCCACGTGGCTGGCTGATCCAGGTCGCGCAGCGGCGGATGGCCGATGCCGTGCGGGCCGAGGTGGCGCGGCGACGCAGGGAGACAACGGTTTTCGTGCGCGATGTGCCCGTCGACGCGATCGAGCGGGACGACACCCTCGACATGTACTTCCTGTGCTGTCACCCCGACCTGCCGCCCGCCGGTGCTGTCGCGCTCACCTTGCGCGCGGTCGGCGGGTTGAGCACCGCCGAGATCGCCACCGCCTTCCTGGTACCGGAATCGACTATGGCGCAGAGGATCTCGCGGGCGAAGAAGCGCTTGGCCGAATCCGACCGACCGTTCGCCGACGGCGCGCACGACAGCACTCGGGTCGGTGCGGTGCTGCAGGTGCTGTACGTGATCTTCACCGAGGGCCACACCAGCAGTTCGGGTGCGGGATTGCGGCGCGGCGATCTGTCGGCCGAGGCGATCCGGCTGACCCGCGCGTTGTGCCGACTCCTGCCCGACAACACCGAGGTCACCGGCCTGCTCGCGCTGATGCTGCTCACCGACGCCCGCCGGGCCGCCCGCTCCGGACCGCACGGCGAACTGATCCCGCTCACCGAACAGGACCGCTCCCGCTGGGACCGCCCGCAGATCACCGAGGGCTTGCGGCTGCTCACCGCGACCATGCCCGCCGGGCTGACCGGGCTGTACCAGATGCAGGCCGCCGTCGCGGGTCTGCACGCCGAAGCCCGCCGCCCCGAAGACACCGACTGGGCACGAATCCTGCAGCTCTACACCATGATCGAGCGCTCGACCCCCAACCCGATGATCACCCTGAACCGGGCCGTCGCCACCGCGATGGTGCACGGTCCGGCCGCGGGGCTGACGGTAGCCGACAGCGTCGCCGAACCGCTGTCCCGCTCACACCGCCTCGCGGCCGTCCGTGGACACCTCCAGGAGATGGCCGGCGATCACGTTGCGGCTGTCGCCGAATATCGCCGCGCCGCACAGCAAACAGCGAGCGTGCCCGAACGCGACTACCTGCTGCTGCGTGCCGCCCGCCTGCGCGTCGGCGACGCGAAGTGACACCGGGCGATCGAGCGGCACGGCGCACGGCAGGCACCTGGCAGACTCGTTCGGATGACGGACGTTTTCAGCGCGGGCGTACTGGTGTACCGCCGGGGCGAGGCCGGGATCGAAGTGCTGCTCGGGCACATGGGCGGGCCGCTGTGGGCGAAGAAGGACGCGTCGGCGTGGTCGATTCCCAAGGGCGAGTACGTGGCCGAGGAGGAGTCCGCGCGCGATGCCGCCCGGCGCGAGTTCACCGAGGAGCTCGGGCTGCCGGTGCCGGAGGGCGAATGGATCGGCCTCGGCGAGGTGAGTTATCGCAGCGGAGCCAAGCGCAAGTACCTCACCGTGTGGGCGGTCGAGGGCGAGCTCGACCCGGCCGAGGTCGTGCCGGGAACCTTCGAGATGGAGTGGCCGCCGAGGTCGGGCCGGGTCGCGGAATTCCCCGAGATCGACCGAGCGGACTGGTTCGACCCCACCACCGCGGCGGAAAAACTCGGCAAGGGCCAGCGGCCCTTCCTCACCCGACTCGTCGATCAGCTGGACTGAGGTCGGAGTAGATTTCGACTATGCCCACTGACCTGCAGCTGAAGATCACGAACAGAGTTCACCGCGCGCTGCTCACGCTGAGCGGCGGCTGCCTCGGCAACTCGTTCTTCGGGATGCCGTCACTGCAACTCACCACGATCGGCCGCAAATCCGGGGAACCGCGCAAAGTCATGCTGACCGCGCCGATCATCGACGGCGACATGATCGTGATCGTCGCCTCGCGCGCCGGAGATCCCACCCACCCGGCCTGGTTCCTGAACCTACGCGACAATCCGAACGTCGAGGTGTCGTTGCGCAACGGCCCCGAGCAACCGATGACAGCCCGCGTAGCCACCCCCGACGAACGCGCGGCATTGTGGCCGCGAGTCACCTCGTCCTACCATGGATACGCCGACTACCAGACCAAAACCACCCGCGAGATCCCCCTGGTCCTGCTCACGCCGAGGAGCTGAGCCCGACCCGGAACTCGGTCGGGCTGGTGCCGCGCAACCGCTTGAACGCCGCGCTGAAACCGAAGGCATCGGAATAGCCGACGGTCGTGGCCACCTGTGCGACGCTGCGCGCGGGATCGGCGAGTAGTTCCTCGGCCTCGGCCATGCGCCATTCCGTGAGGTAGGCCAGCGGGGGTTCGCCCATCACCTCGGTGAACCGCCGGGCGAACAGGGCGCGCGAGACCGCCGCCTCGGTGGCCAGGCTCGCCACGGTCCAGCGGTCGAACGGTCTGTCGTGGATGGCCGACAGCGCCGGGCCGACCACCGGATCCGACATTCCCCGATACCAGGCCGGGGCGCAGTGCTGCTGTTCGGCGAGCCAACTGCGCAGTGTGCAGACCAATGCCCAGTCCAGCAGCCGGTCCATCAGCGCCTGCGAGCCCGCGCTCAGCCGGACGGCATCAGCGGCGGATTGCTCCAGCCACAGGCATGTTTCGGCGTCTTCGTGGACCACCATCACCTGCGGTAGCGCCCGTAACAGGCGTTCGTGGCGGCGACCGGCTGCCCGGTATGCGCCGACGAGAAGCGAAGTCTCTTCGGGCGCTCCGGTTGTCGACGGCATCACGATCAGTTCCGGTGTCGCGCAACTGATATCGGCGGGACCGAAGCCGTCGGGCACGAAACAGGACAGCTCGTAGCGTATGTGCGGTCGATCGAGCGCGGCGGCGGTGTCGGCCAGGTGGAACGGTTCACCCGCCTGCACCAGCGCGGTGTCGCCGGCCACCAGGCAACTCCGTGACCCGTCGGGGAGAACCAGCGTGCCGCCGCCGCGCAGCACCGTCACCATGATCAGCGGGGCGCGGTCGGCGAAGCGAATCGTCCACGGCGGGCGCAGCACGGTATGGGCCACGATCGACCCCTCGGCACGAATGCCACTCAGCAATGAACTCAAGGGATCCACGCCACCAGCGTAGACGAATTCCTATCGAGTGGAGATGATCACCCATAGATCGTCCACATGATTCGCGGTTGACTCATTGGACCGGGCCGACCAGCCCGCACCACGATCGAACAGGAGCTCCCCGTGCCGCAGTCTGTCGCCACTACGACTGAAACCGCCGAACTCGTCACCCCCGGATCGAGCGTCGCCGATTCCGTCACCCCGGGCGCGACAGCGCTCGTGGTGCTCGGTCACCACCGCTCCGACTCGCTGTCGGCCCATGTCGCCGACCGCGCCGTCGGCCGTCTCACCGCCGCCGGGTACACGGTGGACTTCCTCGATCTGCATGCCGAGAATTTCGACCCGAGGATGACCGTGGCCGACCAGCCCGAGTGGGGCAATCGCGACAAGGTCTACTCCCCCACCGCCGAGGCGCACATGCGGCGACTGCTGGCCGCCGACGTCGTGGTCGTCGTGTTCCCGATCTACTGGCAGAGTGTGCCCGCCCTGCTCAAGGGCTGGATCGATGCCGTCTGGAACTACGGTTTCGCCTACGGTCGCAGCAAACCGCGACTGGCGGGCAAGCGCATCCTGTGGCTCGGATTGGCCGGCGCGACAGCCGACGACGCGATCGTCCCCGGCATGCAGCAGTTGCTGGAAGCCCAGCTCAACGAGGGCTTGGCCTACTACAGCGGTTTCGCGGATTCCCGGGTCGGCCTGCTTCCCGACGCCGAGGAGCAGCCCCAAAGTCTCGACGCCGAGGGCAATCTCGTGATCGGCGAGGCGATCAGCGGAGACGCGCGGACCACCCACTACGCCGCCTTCGACGCCAAGGCCGATGGCTTCGTCGACGCGTTGCTCAGCGCGAGTCGCGTCGCCGCCTGAACCGACCGTTCGGCCGACCGGGAACCCGCTCCGGTCGACCGAACACGGCGGGGCCCGACCTGCCCGGCGCGAGTCTCGGCAGCGGCTCAGCTCAGAGCCCGGTGAGCGTGCGGCGCAGCACGCCGTAAAGCTCTGTGGGCGTGCCGGATTCGACCGCAGCCCGGTCGATCAGATCGAGGGCGGCGGCGGTGAACTCGTCGCTCTGGACCTGGACGAAGTCGGCGGGGGTGTCGATGCCGGGCGCCTGCGCGGCGAGCATCGCGGCCATGGCGTGCAGGAACGGCGTCATCAACTCGGCCAGGCGCGCCGCGGAGCCGCCGGTGGTACGGACCATCGCACCGCCCTGTCCGAACGCGGCGAACATGGCGTACATGCCGCCGAGGATCGACACGTCGTACATCGCCGCGGCGCCGAGATCGTCGCCGACGAACTCGGCACGGCCGAACAGTTCCAGCACCGATCGGTAGCGCTCGACTGTCGCGGTCGCGCCGCTGTAGAGCACGAAGGCGCCGGGCTCGCCGATCATCGCGGGCACCGCCATGATGCCGCCGTCGACCAACTCGATTCCGTGGGCTTCGGCCCACGCGCCCAGCGACCGTGCCTGCTCGGGCGTGGTGGTCGTCAGGTTCACCACCGTGTGCCCTCGCAACCGGTCGACAGCGGGCTCGAGGTGCTCGCGTACCGCGGCATCGTCGAGCACACACAGGATCACCAGGTCGGCCGCGGCCATCGCCTCGGCAGAACTCGCCGCCACCTTCGCGCCGTCGGCCACCAGCGCTTCGGCACGTGCCGGGGTGCGGTTCCAGACCGTCACTTCATGGCCGCCCGCCAGCAGCGCCTTGGCAAGCGCGGTGCCCATCGCACCGAGGCCGATCAACGAAACATGTTGTGCTGCTGTCGAATCAGTCACGATTCCCCTTGTTCCAGAGCCTTTCACCGCCGATCGGCAGCGCCCGCCTAGATTCGTGGGTTACGGTGGACTCCACAAGTACCGACTATCAAGTGCAATACTCACCAAAAAGTAAGTGAGGCGAGCATGAAGCAGCGAGAGCGCCCGTATTCCTGCGGTATCGATGCCGCGCTCGACGTAGTCGGCGGCAAGTGGAAAGCGCTGATCCTGTGGGCCCTGTCCACCGGCACTCAACGCTTCGGCGACCTGAAACGCCTGGTCCCAGGCGTGACAGAGAAGATGCTGATCCAGCAGCTGCGCGAACTCGAGCACGACGGCATCGTCAACCGCGAGGTCTACGCGCAGGTACCCCCGAAGGTCGAGTACTCGCTCACCGAACGCGGACTCTCACTCAACGGCGCACTGTCCACCCTCGGCGCCTGGGGCAACGAGAACATGGTGCATATCTGCGCAGTCAAGGGCGTAGACGCACCCGTGCACTGACGCGACATCCCGGTCAGAAGTGGTGCGGCGCCGCAACATCGACCGGCGCCGCCTCGGGTCAAGCCTGGATCCCGGTCCATTTCTGGCCGGTGATGCGCTCGTAAGCCTCTTCGTACTTGCGGCGAGTGCCTTCGACGACCTCGGCGGGGATCTCCGGGCCCGGGTATTCCTTGTTCCAGCCGGTGGAGGTCGACCAGTCGCGCACGAACTGCTTGTCGAAGGAGCTCTGGGCGCGGCCCGGCTCCCACTCGTCAGCGGGCCAGAAGCGCGAGGAGTCCGAGGTCAGCACCTCGTCTCCGAGGGTGAGCACATCACCGTCCCAGCCGAATTCGACTTTCGTATCGGCGACGATCACGCCCGCCTTCGCCGCGTGCTCGGCCCCGCGCGAGTAGATCTCGAGGGTCAGATCGCGCAGCTTCTCGGCGACCTCACGGCCCTCCTGGTTCACCACATCGGCGAAGCTGATCGCCTCGTCGTGCCCCTCGGACGCCTTGGTCGACGGCGTGAAGATCGGCTCGGGCAGCTTGTCGCCGTCGCACAGACCCGCGGGCAGCGCGATCCCCGACACCGTCCCCGACCGCTCGTACTCCTTGAGCCCCGACCCGGTCAGGTATCCGCGCGCGATGCACTCGACAGCCAGCATCTTCAGTGGCTTCACCCGAATCCCACGCCCCGCGAACTCCGCGGGCACATCGGTCGCCGAGATCACGTGATTCGGAATCCCGGTGAAGTACTCGAACCACCAGTTCGACAGCTGCGTCAGCAACGCGCCCTTGTCCGGAATCGGCGTCGGCAGCACCACGTCGTAGACCGACACCCGGTCCGACGCGACGAGCAGCAGGGTGTCGCCGTCCTCGTAGAGGTCGCGAACTTTCCCGGCGTGCACATGCTTCAACGTCGAGCCTCCGAATCTCCGGTGCGGTACCTGCGGGTTTCCCCGAACTCTACCGGCCCACCTGTTGCCGCTCTCAGGCCTACCCGGCCCACCCGTCGCCGGAAACTCGTGAGCGGGGGTGGACCGCAAGTGGCATTGTGGACGCCGAACTACCGTGCCGTGTTCGTCGACGACGAAGGAGATCAATGTCCGCCCCGAATCTCACCCGCGACCAGGCGGTCGAACGCGCGGCCGTGGTGGCCGTGCAGAACTATCGGATCGAACTCGACCTCACCGATCAGCCGCGCGGAGCGGGGTCCGAGGTGTCGGACACCTTCGGATCGAAGACCACTGTCAGCTTCACCGCCACCCCTGGCGCGAGCACCTACATCGATCTGGTGGCGCAGCGAGTGCGGTCGGCGGCGCTCAACGGGGTCGCGCTCGACGTGAGCGCCTATGACGAGTCGACCGGCATCGCGTTGCCGGGACTGGCCGAGAACAACGAGCTGGTCGTCGAGGCCGATTGCGAGTACTCGCACACCGGTGAGGGCCTGCACCGGTTCGTCGATCCGACCGACGACAAGGTGTACCTGTACTCGCAGTTCGAGACCGCTGACGCCAAGCGGATGTTCGCCTGCTTCGATCAGCCCGATCTCAAGGCCACCTTCGACATCGTCGCCACCGCGCCCGCGGACTGGGCCGTCATCTCCAACGGCGCCGATATCGAGCAGCACGAGATCGGCGCGGTCGTGCGCCACGCCTTCGCCACCACCCCGCGGATGAGCACCTACCTGGTCGCCCTGATCGCGGGCCCGTACGCGAAGTGGTCCGACACCTTCACCGACGCGAGCGGCGAGATCCCGCTCGGCCTGTACTGCCGCGCCTCGCTGGCCGACCACATGGACGCCGAGCGGCTGTTCACCGAGACCAAGCAGGGTTTCGAGTTCTACCACAACAACTTCGGCGTGCCGTATGCCTTCGGCAAGTACGACCAGCTGTTCGTGCCGGAGTTCAACGCGGGCGCGATGGAGAACGCGGGCGCCGTCACCTACCTCGAGGACTACGTGTTCCGGTCCAAGGTGACCCGCGCGTCCTACGAGCGTCGTGCCGAGACCGTGCTGCACGAGATGGCGCACATGTGGTTCGGCGATCTGGTCACCATGAAGTGGTGGGACGACCTGTGGCTGAACGAGTCGTTCGCGACCTTCGCCTCGGTGCTGTGCCAGGCCGAGGCCACCGAATACACCAGCGCCTGGACCACTTTCGCGAATGTGGAGAAGTCCTGGGCCTACCGCCAGGACCAGCTGCCCTCGACCCACCCGATCGCCGCCGACATCCCCGACCTGCACGCGGTGGAGGTGAACTTCGACGGCATCACCTATGCCAAGGGCGCTTCGGTGCTCAAGCAGCTGGTCGCCTACGTGGGGCTGCAGCCGTTCCTGGCCGGTCTGCGCGACTACTTCGCCGACCATGCCTACGGCAACGCCACTTTCGACGATCTGCTCGCGGCGCTGGAGAAGGCGTCGGGGCGTGACCTGTCGGACTGGGGCACGCAGTGGCTCAAGACCACCGGGCTCAACATCCTTCGCCCCGATTTCGCCGTCGCGGCCGATGGCACGTTCTCGAGCTTCGCGGTCGTGCAGGAAGGCGCCGCGCCGGGCGCGGGCGAGTACCGCGTGCACCGGATCGCCGTGGGTATCTACGACGATGTCGACGGCAAGCTGGTGCGTACCAAGCGAGTCGAACTCGATCTCGACGCCGCCGGGCGCACCGAGGTGCCCGAGCTCGTCGGCGTGCCGCGCGGTGCGCTGGTGCTGGTCAACGACGACGACCTCACCTACTGCTCGCTACGTCTCGACCCCGACTCGCTCGACGTGGTCGTGCAGCGCGTCGGTGACATCGACGATTCGCTGCCGCGCACGCTGGCTTGGTCGGCGGCCTGGGAGATGACCCGTCAGGCCGAGATGAAGGCCCGCGATTTCGTCGCGCTCGTGCAGCGCGGAATCGGCTCCGAATCCGAGATCGGAGTGGTGCAGCGGCTGCTCATGCAGGCCAACACCGCCATCTCGAGCTACGCCGACCCGGCATGGGCCGACGAGGAGGGCTGGGCGGCATACGCCGACCGGCTGCTCGAGCTGGCCCGCGACGCCGAGGCGGGTTCGGATCATCAGCTCGCCTTCGTCAACGCGTTGACCGGGGCGAAGCTGGAAACGCGCCACACCGAGGTGCTGGCGCAGCTGCTCGACGCCGACCCGGCGGCGGCCGGTCTGCCCGGTCTCACCGTCGACACCGACCTGCGCTGGCGCGTCATCACCGCGCTGGCCGCGGCGGGTCGGATCGACGCGGACGGTCCGGCCTCCCCGACCATCGACGCCGAACTGCAGGGCGATCCGACCGCGGCGGGCAAGCGTCAGGCGGCCACCGCGGCCACCGCGCGCCCGATCGCCGAGGTCAAGGCACAGGCGTGGGACACGGTGCTGGGCGACGACTCGGTGCCCAATATCACCGCCCGCGCCATCGTCGGCGGGTTCGCCCCCGCCGGTCAGGGTGAGGTGCTCGCGCCGTACGTGGACAAGTACTTCGCCGAGATCCCCGCGGTGTGGGACCGCCGCTCGAGCGAGGTCGCGCAGACCGTCGTGATCGGCCTGTACCCGCACTGGGCGATCACCGAGGAAGCGGTTACCAAGGCCGACGAGTTCCTGGCAGGCGACCACCCGCCCGCCCTGTATCGCCTCGTCTCCGAGGGCCGCGCGGGCATCGAACGTTCCCTGCGCGCACGGGAATTCGACGCCAAGTAGTTCGACCGAAGGGCCCGGTGCGCGATGTCGCCGCACCGGGCCCTTGCCCTGTCCGGAGCCTTCCCGAGAACCGCGCGTGCGCTGGACGATCTTGCTGCTGTGAGCAGATCTGCTGGGGGCAGCAACGGCGGCGCGCGGGGGTGTGCGCGAGGCACCGTGGACTCATGGCACACGACGACAAGACCCCGATGTTCAGCTGGCGAGCCCGCGAACAACTGTTCGGCCGTCGAATCCTCGTCCTCGACGGCCCTCTCGATGACGACAACGGCACCCTGCTCATCACCCAATTGCTCACCCTCGCAGCACAATCCCCGGAGGCTGGAATATCGCTGTGGATCCACTCCCCCGGCGGTTCGGTGCCCTCGATGCTGGCGATCCGTGACGTGATGCGGCTCGTTCCCTGCGAGGTCTCGACGCTGGCTCTCGGATTGGCATGCAGCGCAGGACAATTCCTGCTCTCCTCCGGCACGCCGGGTAAGCGCTACGCCCTGCCCCACGCCCGCGTCCTCATGCACCAGGGGTCGGCGGGAATCGGCGGCAGCGCGGTGGAGGTGGAGGTGCAGGCCGACGATCTGCGCCACACCGTCGACACGGTGCTCGGCCTCATCGCCGCCGACACCGGCCAACCCTTCGACCGCATCTACGAGGACTCGCTGCACGACCGCTGGTTCACCGCGCCCCAGGCACTCGAGTACGGGTTCATCGACCACATCGTCGAATCCTTCGACCAGGTCGTCCCGAACCGGCATCGCATCGGAATCACCGCATGAGCGCCGGTCCCCGAAACACCATCGTCAGGAAGGCGAGCTCATGACCTACACGATTCCCAATGTCGTGTCGCAGCATCGCGGCGGCGGTGAGCGGATCACCGACATCTACTCGCATCTGCTCAGCGAACGCATCGTCTACCTGGGCACGCCCATCGACTCCGGCGTCGCCAACGCGCTCATCGCCCAGCTGCTGCACCTGGAATCCGACAGCCCCGGCCAGGCGATCAGCCTCTACATCAACTGCGAAGGCGGCGACCTGTCCGCCATG
Organism: Nocardia salmonicida; assembly: GCF_036142455.1. Classification (NCBI taxonomy): domain Bacteria; kingdom Bacillati; phylum Actinomycetota; class Actinomycetes; order Mycobacteriales; family Nocardiaceae; genus Nocardia; species Nocardia salmonicida. The sequence continues at coordinate 186,484 of NZ_CP108014.1, read as the reverse complement.
CTCGCCGTGTACGACACCATGCGATTCATCAAGGCGCCGGTGCACACCACCTGCGTCGGCCAGGCGATCGCCGTCGGTGCCGTCCTGCTCGCCGGCGGCGCGCCCGGCCACCGCGCGATGCTGCCGCACACTCGAATCGTGTTGCACCAACCGGCGACTCGCGGCCAGGGCACCATTCCCGACCTGATTCTGCAGGCCGACGAGATCGTCCGGATGCGCGCGGCGATCGAGGCGATCCTGTCCAAGCACACCGGCCAGACCCCGGAAACCCTGCGCCGCGATACCGACCGCGACCGGGTGTTCACCGCAGCGACCGCGCTCGAATATGGACTGGTCGACCAGGTCCTGCACGAGCGGGAATGATCCTGCCCGGGACACGCTGGACTGTCACCTACCCTTAGGTCCGACCCGGTGACAGTCCAGCGTGACAGTTCCGGTTCGAGCACCAGACACCCGAGACGTGTTCACCTGCCGCTCACTGCTTTTCGATGCGGTCCAGGTAGACCCGACGGACACTGTCGTCGACGCCGTTGATCGCGGCGTCGTCGTGGGCCATCTTGCGGAATGCCCGCAATACCCTCTCCGGCACCAAACCGGACGCGTTCGCCATCAGTCCCACATAGCCGGGCACCGCGGTCTCGGCTGCCCGAGTCCTGACGGTGCGGACAACCGCGGCGGCGATGTCCTCGGGATCGACGGCAGGCAAGATGCCGTAGTCGATGCCGGAACTGAGTTCGGTCCGCACCGCCGACGGCAGGACCGCACTCACACTGACGCCGGTGGCATCCATTTCCAGCCGGGTGGCGGCGGTCAGGCCGACCACCGCGTACTTGCTGGCGTTGTAGACCGCGAGGCCCTTGAGCGGGAACTTGCCCGCCAGCGAGGCGACGTTCACGACGTGACCGTAGCCGCGTTCGACCATCCCGGGCAGGGCCAGCCGCATGCCGTGGATGACGCCATAGACGTTGACGTCCATCGTGAGCTGGTCGATCCGGTCGGACTGCTCCAGGAACGGGCCGTTCGGCATCACGCCGGCATTGTTCACCAGCACGTCCAGCGGGCCGTGCCACCGGGTGGTCGCGTCGAGAAACGCCGCGTAGGAGGCCTTGTCGGTGACGTCGAGCGCGTGGCCGATCGCGTGGTCGCCGATCTCGGCGGCGGCCTGCACGGCCAGTGCTTCGTCGAGGTCACCGAGGGCGACGTACGCGCCTTGCTCGACAAAGGCTTTGGCCGTGGCGAGTCCGATGCCGCGCGCGGCGCCGGTGATCGCGATGGTGGCGCCTTCGAGGTCGATCCGTGGGTAGCTCATGTCGTGGCCTCTCGTCGGTTGTCGGCGCGGGCGTTCATGCGGGTACCGTCGCGTCGTGGGTGATGGTGAAGTCGGTGGGGTCGAACGCACTGACACGGGTGGTGAGCTCACCGGTCGACCAGGGCCAGCTGAAACTGTTGCGGCCGTTGGCATCCATGTAATAGCTGTGGCAGCCGCCCGCGTTGTAGACGGTGCTCGCCAGCGCGGTTTGCACCTGGTCGACGTAGCGCGCCTGCACGTCGGGACGCACATCCAGCCCCACCCAGCCTTCGCGCCGGGCGCTCTCGATCGCCGAGACGAGGAAGGCGACCTGGGCTTCGAGGATGGCGAACGCCGAGGAGTGGCCGGTGCCGAGGCTGGGGCCGAGCACGGTGAACGCGTTGGGGAAACCAGTGGTGACGGTGCCGAGGTAGGCCTCGGGCGAGCCTTTCCAATGCTCGGCCAGCGTGCGGCCGTCGGCGCCGCGGACGATGTCGGCCAGCGGGGTGTCGAGGATGTGGAAGCCGGTACCGAGGATGACGGCGTCGACCTCGGCGGTGGTGCCGTCGGCGCCGACCACGGTGTTGCCACGGAATTCGGCGACCCCGGTGGCGTGCACGTCGACGTTGCTCTTGGTCAGCGACTGGAGATAGCTGTTGGAGAACAGGATTCGCTTGCAGCCGAGCAGATAGTCCGGCCGCAGCTTCGCCCGCAGTGCCGGATCACGCACCACGGCACGCAGATACGCCGAACCCACGGCCTGCACGGTCTGCATCAGCGGTCGCGGATGCCGGAACGCCACCCCGAGACCTTCCATCAGCGCGTACTCGGTCGAGCGCAAGGCCTTGTGCGCGAACGGGAATCGGCGCATCACCTTCTTCTCGAAGCCGGGTACGCGGTGATCGAGTTTCGGCAACACCCACTGCGCGGTGCGCTGGAACAGGTGTAGTTCGGCGACCTCGGGCTGGATCGCGGGCACGAACTGCACCGCGGACGCACCGGACCCCACCACCGCGACCCGCTTGCCACGCAGGTCGTAATCGTGGTTCCAGCGCGCGGAATGGAAGACCTCGCCGGGGAATTCGGCCAGACCCGGAATCTCGGGTAGGCGTGGTTCGTTCCACGGACCAGCGGCCGAGACGACGAAACGCGCGCTCAGCGGGCCTTCACTGGTTTCCAGCCGCCACAGCTGCGCGGCATCGTCGAACTGCGAACCCTCGACCGTCACACCGAAGCGGGTGTGCTCGGCCAGCCCGTGCTCGCGCGCCACCCGGTCGACGTAGTCGAGGATCTCGGGTTGGGTCGCGAACAGCCGCGACCACTCGCTGTTCGGCGCGAAGGAGAACGAGTACAGGCCGGAGGGAACATCGCACGCGCAGCCGGGATAGGTGTTGGCCCGCCAGGTTCCGCCGAAGGTGTCGGCCTTCTCGACGATCACCACATCCTCGACCCCGGCCTCGATCAACTTGATCGCGGCGCAGATGCCGGACACTCCCGCTCCGATCACAACGACCTCGTGGTGGCGGCTCATACGATTTCTCCTTCGAACGAAACGAGCGGCGCGCCGATCACGGCGCGAGTAGATACGGAACCGATTACCTGACACGAGGGACCGGCGCAGCGACCGCGTCGGCGCACCCGACCCCGAGTCGGGAACGCGCTGCGTGGTCGTCGACCGCTACCGAGAGCTCTCGGAAGGCGCTTCGCGAGAGGGTGATTCACGCGAGTCGGCCCGCGGAACCGCGCAGCGCCTCGGCGACTCGGGTCGTCATAGCGCGGCGGGCAGCGGCGAGGGTGGCCGGGCGGCGGGCCGAGTCCATGAAGTTCGGGCCCATGGCGGCGAGTTCTTCCGGGCCGGGTTCGACGCGGATCACCCGGGTGCCCGCGGCGCGCAGCAGGGCCACTTCTCGGTCGAGGCCGCGGGTCATCTGTGTGCGGAGCAGACGTTCGACCCGGTCCAGGCCGGTGGCCGGTGCGCCGCCCTCGGACGTCATCGGGGCGATGACCACCACCTCGTCGAGTTCCAGCGGCACCAGCAGATCGGCCGACACCGACGACACCGAACCACCGTCGACGTAGTCGTTGCCGCCGATCCGCACCGGGGGGAACCACCCGGGGATGGCCCAGGACGCGGCGATCGCGTCACCCAGATCGACCGGCTCCGCACCGGCAGCGCCCGATGTCCCGGCCGTCACGATGCCATCGGCCGTTTCGTTCGCGCCGAAGGCGACTCGCGCGCCCGTTGCCGCGTCGGCGCCGACCACCCAGGTCGCGGGGTGACTCACCCAGCCGCTCGGCCCGCTCAGCGCCTGACCGAGGGAACGCAACCATCCGGCGTCACCGCGGCCGCGCGGCAGGAGTCCGGCCAGCGCGGTGTAGGGCGAACGAGCGCGCAGACCGGCGCCGACCAGACCGAGGCCGGGGAATCCGAGCCCGGGGAGCGGGGGAATTCTGCCGGGGTCGACGGCGACGTGCGCGGCCAGGACCGGGTCGGCGTCGGGAGCCGCGTCGAGGGCGGCGAGCAGGTCGGCGGGGGTGCGCCCGGAGCCGAGCGCCGCCACGAGTTCCGCGCCCGCGGAGGTGCCGATCAGGACATCGGCGGTGCGGATGTCCCAGTTCATCGCGCGTTCGACGGTGTCGAGGGCTACGGCGGTCCAGGCGAAGCCGAGGAGGCCACCGCAGCCGATCGCTAAGCCACGTCGTGTTGTCATATTTCGAATACTAACGGTATTCGAATTCCGGCGGTAGTCCATCTTGCTAAACTCCTGCACATGGCCAGGATGACGCGCAAGGAGTCGCACGCTCTCACGCGTGAACGACTGGTCGAGACCGCCAAGCGGCTGTTCATGGCCGACGGTTACAACGTGACCCCGCTGGAGAAGGTGGCCACCGAGGCCGGGTTCTCCAAGGGCGCGGTGTACTCCAACTTCGCGACCAAACACGAATTGGGCCTGGCCGTGATCGACGTCGTCCACGTGGAGCGGGCGCAGTCGCTCGTGGACGCGATGCTGCCGCACGACAACATGGCCGAGCGGATCGAAGGTTTCGCGCGGTGGGCCGACGAGAACATCGGTGATGTCGGCTGGACCGCGCTGGAAGTCGAGTTCGCGACGAGCACCCGGCACATGCCCGAGATCCGCACCGAGCTCGCCGATCGCCGACGCACCCTGACGGCGATGCTCGCGTCCGTGATCCAGACACAGGCCGACCAGCTCGGCCTCGAACTCCCGATTGCCGCGGAAGATGCCGCGCTGCAACTACTCTCGCTCGGCATCGGCCTCGGCGTACAACGCGCGATCGACCCCGAGCTCCCCGTGAGCGCGATCGTCGATCTACTCCGCAGCCAGATCGCCGCCGCCCGGACGAGCACGTCAGTGGACAGCTGATCGCCAGGGCGTCACGCGAACATCGCCCGAGCGTGAAGGCCGGTTGATCGGCCGGCGAGTCAGGTGGATCAGGCCGCGAGCAGGACGGCGTTCGGGGCCGGCGCGATAGGAGCGGAGCTCGAGGGGGCGATCTGGCGTTGCCCGCCCAGCACGACCGCGCGCGTCGGCACGAGGGCGTACCTGCGCATGGATTCGGCTACCTGCGCGACTAGATCCCCCAGCGAGGTACCGAGGGCGCCGGCCAGGGCCGCGATCATCTCGCTCGATGGCTCCTTGCGCCCGCGCTCGACCTCGGAGAGGTACTGCGGCGAGATGCCCGCGCGCCCCGCCGTATCGACAAGGGTGGAGCGCTGTTCCAGGCGCAGCGCGCGCAGCCGTTCACCCAGCGCCTCACGCCAGAGTGGTTCCGGCCGCGACTGCTGTTCGCCGCGTCCGCCTGGAATCACCCGCAACCCGCTGTGCTCGCCCATACTCCGAGCGTAAGGATGCCCGGACCGAAACACCCGGCTCTTCTGCTCTGGGCGTAACCCCGAGCCGAAGGGGCCCGCCCTGATCTGGACTGAGTGGAGGGTGCGACGAAGGAGTACCCGGAGGGAGGGAAGATCAGGGGCCCGAAGGGCCCCGCTCGAGCGCACCAGCGCTCCAAAGACTCAGCGGGTGATGCCGAAGCGGGTGTCTGCCCAGCCGAGCGCGTCAGCGAAGGACGCGGCGACGATCTCGCTGTGGTCGACGTCGTCGTATTTGCGGTAGTCGACCGACTCGCCCCGCCCCTGTTGCTCAGCGACCATCGCGTCGGTCGCTTGCAGCGGGACGGTGAGGTCGGAACGGCCCTGGAGAACGAGAACCGGGACGGTGAATCGCAGCCCGCTCGGGTCGTTGTCGTCGAGTACTCGCAACAGCCCGGAGACATCGCCGTCGGCGGTGAACACATCCTTCGGCGACAGGCCGCCCCACTTGTCCTTGTCGCGCAGCCCGCCGGTGCATTCGGAGTCGGCGACCGGCAGCAGGGACTGCGCACGGCCGGTGAGGAACCGGGCGGGGTCCACATCGGTCACCGTCTGGGCGCCGCGCACCAGCAGCGGCAGGTACACCGACACATCGCCGGTACCGAGCTTGCCCAGCGGATTCGACGCCGCCCACTTCGCCATGCGCACCTGGTCGCCGAGGTGCGAGGCGGGCGCCAGCGCGATGGCGCCGAGCAGGGGTGTGTTCGGCGTCCACCCGGCGGCGTCGACGGCGGCGAACAGGGCAGCGTGGCCGCCCTGCGAATGCCCCATCGCCACCCAGCGCGAGCCGACGGACTTGTCGACGTCCCTTGCCGCCGTGGCGATATCGGCCATCGCACGCTGCTCGGTTTCGCCGATCATGTACCCGTGACCGCCCGGTGTCCCCAACCCCTGGTAGTCGGTCCTGGCGACCGCGTACCCCTTGGCCACCCAGCGAGCCTGTTCGTCCCGGCTCGGGGACGACCCTTCCGAGCGCGAGGCCGCGCAGACATCGGCGACTCCGGTACTACCGGGCCCCCAGGAAATGAGCGGCCAACCACCCTCGGGCGCATCCCCTTCCGGCACCGCGAGCGTCCCCGACACCGCGACCGGCTTCTCCTGCGCGTCCAGCGACCGGTACAACGTGAGGTAGTTGCGGGCGCCGGGCACCGCCTGCGCACCGGTGAGCGACTGCGCACGGATCACCGAACCGCGCTGTCCCGGAATCGATTCCGCACCGGGGTTATAGAACGCGGAAAGTGGTGCGGCCGAGGCGAATTCGGCGGGTCGGCTGTCCTGGGCGCAGGCCGATGCGAACAGCGCGAGGCACCCCGCCGCGATCACCCGAGCAATACGTGTGTGCAAGTTTCCCCCGATACGCCGACGGCCCATGACGTGGCCGATAAACCGCCGACCAGGTTACTCGATGCCATCCGGACGGCTGGGCGCCCCAGGAGCCCAGCCGTCCACCGGTTCAGCTCAGAACCCGGCCGAGGAAGTCGCGGATCAGCGCGGCGATCTCGGGTCCGTGCGTCTCCAGCGCGAAGTGACCTGCGTCGAGCAGGTGCAGTTCGGCATCGGGCAGGTCGCGCAGATACGCGCGGGCGCCATCGGCGCCGAAGATCTCGTCGTGGGAACCCCAGGCGATGAGCGTCGGCGGCCGGTGCTCGGCGAAGTACTTCTGGAAGGCGGGGTAACCGTCGAGGTTGTTCTTGTAGTCGAAGAACAGTTGCAGCTGGATCTCCTTGTTGCCCGGGCGGTCGAGGTAGGCCTGATCGAGGGTCCACGCATCCGGGCTCACCAGCGCGCGCCGGTCGGCCGGAACACCGTGCGTGTACTGCCATTTCGTCGCGTCGAGCTCGAGCAGCTCGCGCACCTGGGGCTCGTGGGTGACGCGGTCGTTCGCGTGCGCGAACAGCACCTCCCAGAACGGGGTGAACCCTTCGAGGTAGGCGTTGCCGCTCTGGGTGATGATCGCGGTGATCCGCTCGGGGTTACGCGAAGCGATGCGCAGGCCGATGGGGGCGCCGTAGTCCTGGATGTAGATCGCGAATCGGTCGACGCCGAGGGTGTCGAGCAGTTCCAGGGTGAGCGAGGTGAGCGCGTCGAAGCTGTAATCGAATTCGTCGACCGCCGGCATGGCCGACTGGCCGAAGCCGAGATGATCGGGCGCGATCACGTGATAGTCGTCGGCCAGTGCGGGGATCAGGTTGCGGAACATGGCCGAGCTGGACGGGAAGCCGTGCAGCAGAAGCAGAGTCGGCTTGTTCGAGTCGCCTGCCTCGCGGTAGAAGACCGAGTGGCCCTGGATCTCGACGGTGCGGTGGCTGATCTTGTTCATCGTGGATCTCTTACTGTGAAGGTGATACTCGCGCCGAGCCCGGGATCTCCGGCACGCTCGGTCGGGGGATTCAGACGGTGACCGGTTCGCGGCGGCGTACCGGGGTGATCAGTCCGACGGCGACGACGGTGAACACCAGGCCGAGGGCGAAATAGCCGCGATAGCTGTCGGTGAGGGCGTGCACGACGGTGGCCACGCCGAGCCCGGAGGCGGCGGCGAGCTGGTGGATCACCCAGGCGGGCGCCAGTGTGCGGCCCATCCGAGCGGGGTCGAGACCACGCGACAGGATCGCCATGGTCAGCGGGATGACCGGGAACGAGGCGATGCCGAACAGCACGGCGATCACAACCAGCACCCGCGGCCCCGGCACGAACACCGCGGGCAGCAAGGCGGCCAGGCGCACCGAATACAGCACCCGCAGTAGTGATTCCGGTGGGTAGTGCCGCAACAGCCGCACCATCGCGGCCGAGGTCAGCCCGGCCGCCAGCGCGGCCGACGCCACGAGCCTGCCCGCACCGGCCACCGACCAGCCTTGTTCCACCGCGTGTTTCGGCAGCATCAAGACGACCACGTACATGGTCGCCGCGTGGAAACCGAAGGACACCAGCACTTTCCACCGGTCGGCCAGCGATTCTCCGACGCCCGCGCCGGTACTCACCCGCTGACCGGCGGGCAGCTGCAGCCACAGCACGGCGGTGGCGGCCAGACCGATCGCGCCGAGCAGCGCGAAGGTGGCGCGCACACCGATCGGGTCGAACAGCGCGGTCGCCGCCCACGGCGTGATCAGCTGGCCGAGGTTGATGCCGATCGCGGCCCGTGCCATGGCCGGGCCTACCTGCGCACCGTGTGCCCGCCCGAGCAGGGTGGTCACGGTGAGGGTCGACGAGGCCGCGAAGCCCAATCCGCCGAGCACCATGTAGGCCGCGACGAACTGCCAGGTCCGGGTGACCGAGGCCAGCACCACGTAGCTGCTCGAGATCAAGGTGAGCCCGCCGATCAGCACGCGTTCGGGACCGAGCAGGTCGAGCAACCGGCCGATGCCCTGCTGGGCCAGACCGGTGACCGCGGTGCTCAACGCCGCGGCCACGGCCAGCGCGGTCGCCGAAACGCCGTACGCGGCGGCGGTGGGGGCGAAGAACACGCCCATGGTGAAGTTCAGGCCGAATGAAACGGTCATCGCCGCCAGTCCTGCCCACGCGAGATGCTCACGCCGCATGCCGTCACGTCCTAACTTGCTAAATCAATTTCAGCGGTTAGAACACGAGGGTCGGGAATCGTATTCCTTCGTCACGAATGTCATCGGCGCGAAAACGGTTCGCAGCCGGGCAATCTCGGATTAAGCGGCGTGCAGACCTCCTACGCCGCAGACACGAACGGCGCGTTCACCAGGAGGTGAACGCGCCGGACGGTGGAGAACGAACTAGCGGCCGATCGCGGCGGCCATCACGCGGGTGGCCGAGATCAGACCGTCGATCAGGTTGCCCTGACGGAACGAGGCCAGGGCGGCGGTGACGCCGAGCTGGCAGATGCGGTCGTTGGCGCGCTCGGTCACGTTCGCACCGGAGCGGACCTCGATCGCGCCCTGGTTCGGGGACACGGCGATGAGCACCGAATCGGCCGACTCCGGGGTGTTCGGCAGGATCGCGTCGGCACCGGCCGCCGGATCGGAACCGAGGTCGCCGAGGTAGATGTTGAAGCGGACCTTGGTGGCGCGGGTCGCCTCGGTGAGCGCGTTGTCGAGGGAGATGCGCTCACGATCGGTGAACGGCACCTCGTCGAACACGGTGCCCGGCTCGTGCACGCCGGACACACGGCCGCTACTGGTCAGGGCGAACCCGTGCGGCAGGTCGGCCTCGACCACCGCGGGCCAATTAGAACTTGCCACTTGCCCGGCCTCCGATCAGCTCCGCATGCGCGGTTTCGAGAGCCGCATGATCGCCATGCGGCTCGGCGGTGTGGTGCCCCGCCGCGGCGGTCACCTCTTCGGTAGCACTCCACAGCACCGGCCGGTGGGTCCACTTCTGCCCGAGTGCGAAGTGGGCCGGCTTCTCACCGGAGAATGGCTTACCGAGAAAGGACAAACCCGCGATCGCGAAGTAGATCACGGCCGGGATGCCGACGAAGATCAGCACTGTCTCGAGAATGCTCACGCTCCAACGGTAGACGATGCTGTGTAGTAGTTCATCCTCCGGCTGGCAGTTCCCGCACCGCGTGTCCGGCGCGACTACACCAACCAGGCCGCCGCGTTCGGTGGCAACCGATCGTCGGCAACCGGTGCACTCGACAGCAGCACCTCCCCCGGCGGCAGCTGGATCGGGCCCTCGGAGGCGTTGAGCACGCAGATCAGCCCGCCCGGACGGCGGAACGCGAGACAGCCGTCGGGACTGCCGTACCACTCGATCCGCTGGCCCGCGAACTCCGGCCGGGTGGCGCGCAGGTCGATCGCCAGGCGGTACAGCGACAGCGTCGAGTGCAGGGTTTCCAATTGCGCTTCGACGGTGCGGTCGGCCCAGTCGGCGGGGATCGGCAGCCACGGCTTGCCCTCGGTGAAACCGAACGGCACGGCCGCGCCCTCCCACGGCATCGGGACCCGGCAACCGTCACGACCGCGTTCCTGGTGGCCCGTGCGCTCCCACACGGGGTCCTGCAAGACCTCGTCGGGCAGATCGTCCACGTTGGGCAGCGCCAGTTCGGCGCCGTTGTAGATGAACACCGCACCGGGCAGGGCGAGCTCGACCATCATCATCGCCCGCGCCCGCGCGACGCCGGTGTTGCCGCCGCCGTAGCGGGTCACCTCGCGTTCGATGTCGTGATTGGACAGCGTCCAGGTGGGTGGGGCGCCCGCGTCGGCGACAGCCTCGAGCGAGTGCGTGATCGCGTCGTGGACGCCCTGCGCGGTGAAGGGGGTCTCGGCGAGGCGGAAGTTGAACGCCAGGTGCAGCTCGTCGGGGCGGACGTATTCGCCGAAGCGGACGTTGTCGTCGACCCACACCTCGCCGATCGACACCGCGTGCGGGTAATCGTCGAGGACCGTGCGGATGCGGCGATGGATGGCGTGTACGCCGGGGTTGTTGAAACGGGGATCGTCGTCGTCGTGCACCAGCATCTTGGTGTCGACCTTGTCCATGTCGGGCAAGCCCTCGGGTTTGGCCATGCCGTGCGCGACATCGAGGCGGAAACCGTCGACGCCGCGGTCGAGCCAGAAGCGCAGGGTCTTCTCGAAATCGTCGGCGACCTCGGGATTGTCCCAGTTCAGGTCGGGTTGTTCGGGCGCGAAGATGTGCAGGTACCACTGCCCGGGGGTGCCGTCGGGCTCGACGATCCTGGTCCAAGCCGGGCCGCCGAAGATGCTGGGCCAGTTGTTGGGTGGCTCGTCCCCGTTCTCGCCGCGACCGTCGCGGAAGATGTATCGGGCGCGTTCGGGGCTGCCCGGCGCCGCCTCCAGCGCCTCGGCGAACCACGCGTGCTCGACGCTGGTGTGGTTGGGCACCAGATCCATCGTCACTTTGATCTCGCGGTCGTGCGCCTCGGCGATCAACTCGTCCAGCGCGGCCAGACCGCCGAAGAGCGGGTCGATGTCGCGCGGATCGGAGACGTCGTAGCCGCCGTCGGCCTGCGGTGACCGCATCACCGGACAGATCCACAGCGCGTCGACGCCCAATAGCTCCAGGTACCCCATCTTCTCGCGTACACCGCCCAGATCGCCGACACCGTCACCGTCGGAGTCGGCGAACGAACGCGGATAGACCTGATAGAACACGGCGGTTTTCCACCACGGAGCGGTGCTTGCTTCCCCCGGCACCGGCGAGGCAGGTGTCTGTGTCACACCCGCAATATTGCCAAAGATCGCCCGCAATATTCATGTGGGGCGAGACTTTCTGCGAATCTGGCAAATCACCAGCGTTCGCCACGCCATGACGAAACATCATGGTAAAAGGCGGAATGAGCGCGAAACCGGCCCGCCACCTGTCGGTCATCAGCGAACAGCGGGCACCCGTCGGCTCAGGCGAGGCCGGAAAAGTCGGTGTACGCCTGGTCACATCGGGGCGTTCTGTGGGGAGGCTGCGGGAGACTCGGTGTACGCCCCTGGGTCACATCGGGGCGTTTTGCAGGGAGGCTGCGGGAGACTCGGTGTACGCCTGGGTCACATCGGGGCGTTCTGTAGGGATGCGGCGGCCATTTGGAAGTAGTCCAGCAGGGCCTTGCGGTGTTCGTCGTCCAGGATCGACGGTTCGATCTCACCGACGGCGATCCGCATGCACCGCATCCAGGCGTCGCGCTCGAGCGGCCCGATGACGAACGGGTTGTGGCGCATGCGCAGGCGCGGGTGTCCGCGCTCGTCGGAGTAGGTGCGCGGACCGCCCCAGTACTGTTCGAGGAACATCCGGAACCGGCGCTCGGCCGGACCGAGGTCCTCCTCCGGGTACAACGGACGCAGGATCTCGTCGGCCGCGACCTCGCGATAGAAGACCGACACCAGACGGCGAAACGTCTCCGCGCCGCCCACGGCTTCGTAGAAGGAGGTCGTTGTCTGCTCACCGGAAGTCACGCGTTCCATTGTGCCCCGATCGCCACGGTCACGAACGCGCTGCCCTTCAACCACAGTTCATCCGGAAGTTTGAAAAATAGCCGTGCAATACCGCCGGAACCATGGTCAACTGAGGGCAGTATCGGCCCCAGATACCACATGATCCTGCCAATCATGAAATTGAGGTCAAGAGGATGAAGCAGCGACCGGGCGCCCGTTCACACGAGGCGCGAACGCACCGACAACTCCAGCCCGCCGACGTCCACAATCGTGGCTCGGGGGCTGTTCCGCTGCATATCCTGTCCGATCACCATCCGGGCGCACACGGTCTTCACGACCTGCCGCATATCCCCGCGCCGCTGCATCTCGCCGGAGACCACGACGCCGCCGCATGGCGCAAACGCCGGGTCCTCCTCCTCAACGCCACCTACGAGCCGCTCACCGCGCTGTCCGCGCGTCGCGCTGTCGTGCTGCTGATCTGCGCCAAGGCCGACGCCGTCCACGACGATCCCGAAGGCCCGGTCCTGCACTCCGCGGGCTCCGAAGTAGCGATTCCGTCCGTCATCCGCCTGCGCACCTACGTGCGGGTGCCCTACCGCGCCCGCGTGCCGATGACCCGCGCCGCGCTCATGCATCGCGACCACTACCGATGCGGTTATTGCGGCGGCAAAGCCGAGACCATCGACCACGTGATCCCCCGCAGTCGCGGCGGCGAGCACTCGTGGGAGAACTGCGTCGCCAGCTGCGCCCCCTGCAATCACCGCAAGGCCGACAAGATGCTGGCCGACCTGGGCTGGCACCTGCGCCACCCGCTGGTCTCCCCCAAGGGTCCGCACTGGCGGCTGCTGTCCACCACCGCCGATCTGGACCCGATCTGGTTGCAGTACCTCGGCGAAGGAGCCGCCTGACACACCGCGCGCGAGGAGTTCAGGCGCTCTCGATGACCATCGTCGCCCAGGTTCCCGGTTCGAGGGCTTCGAAGATGTGTGGGAGATCACCCAGGTAGCGGATGTAGTCGCCGGGGCGCATTTCCACGGGCTCGTCGGCCGGGCCGACCATGGCGTGCCCCGCCGCGAGCACCACGTGTTCCACGACGCCGGGAGTGTGCGGCTCCGAGCGGCGCGTGTGACCGGGTTCGGCCGCGATGCGGTACACGTCGCAGCGGGTGTGCGACTGGCCTGCTGCGAGCAATGTCACCCGATAGTCGGCGTCGGCTGCCGGGACCGGCGAACCCTCGTCGGCGCGGATCACCTGGACGTTGGATCGAGGCGGGTCGAGCAGCCGGGAGAACGGCATCTCCAGGGCGACGCACAGTGCCCACAGGGTTTCCAGGCTGGGATTGCCGGTACCCGATTCCAGTTGGGACAGTGTGGATTTCGCGACGCCTGCCCGATTGGCGACCTCGGTCAGCGATAAGCCTGCGCGGGCGCGTTCGCGGCGCAGCGCCGCGGCGATCACCGCCTGGGGCGGTCCGACGACAGGGTCCTGCCGGTCCATCTACGCCTCCTGAGGGCTGGCGATACCGCGTTGACTTTACCCACCCTGTGCGTTCAATATAAACAACATGCGTTCGATCTGGCGAACACTCGACCGGGGAACCGTGGCTGCCGTAGCCGCGGCGTGCTTTGCCGTCGGCCTGTTCGGTGTGTCCTACGGCGCGTCGACGATCGCGGCCGGGTTCCCGATGTGGATGCCGATCGTGATGGCGGTGACGGTGCTGGCAGGCGGGTCGGAGCTGCTGTTCTTCGGGATCGTCGCGGCCGGGGGCAGTCCGCTGGCGGCGGTGGTGGCCGGACTGCTGCTCAACGCGCGCCATCTGCCGTACGGGTTGTCGGCGCCGGAGGTGTTCGGCCGCGGCTGGAAACGGGTGCTCGGCATCCACGTCCTCAACGACGAGTCGGTGGCCTTCGCCGCCGCGCCGGGCGATCAGGAGCGCAAACGCGCCGCATACTGGGCGTGCGGGATCGGGGTCGCGCTGTGCTGGCCACTCGGGGCGACCCTCGGTGCGGCGCTGGGTTCACTGGTGCCCGACACCTCGGCGCTCGGACTGGACGCGGTGTTTCCGGTGATTCTGCTGGCATTGATCCTGCCCGCACTGCGCGATCGAGCCACGTTGCGGCCGGTACTCGTCGGTGCGGGGTTGGCAGTGGTGGTCGCGCCGTACGTACCGGCCGGACTTCCGGTCCTGATCGCCTTGGGCGGGCTGGTCTTCGCACTGCGCCCGCCGACGCCTACCGCCGAGCCGGTCACGGCGTGAACGCGCCGTACCTGCTCCCCGCCATGCTGGCGCTGGCCGTGGGAACGTACGCCCTGCGATGGACCGGCCCCGCGATGCGCCATCGACTGCGACTGTCCCCCAGGACAATCCATCTTCTGGACACCGGCGCCCTCATCCTGCTCGCCGCCCTGGTCGCGACAGCCACGCTGCCGACAGGCTCCGGCCACCTCGGCATCGCCCTGCCCGCCGGCGTCGGCGTCGGCGGAGTCCTCGCCTGGCGGCGCGCTCCCCTGCTCGTCACGGTGCTCGCCGCCGCCACGACAACCGCCCTGCTACGGCTGGTCGGCGTGCACTGACCCGACCCCGGCATTCAGCTGGGCGACAACGGTATTCCCCCACCCAGCCGTCGCGCGACGGACCCGTACCGAGCATCCAACCGCAACCAGGTGCGGGTAGCACGGACCCGAACCAGCTCCGAGGGCTGGATCCGTCGCGACTCCGTCTTCTCCCCCGCGTGCGGAATGAAATCCATCGCGGTGAGCGCGAAGACGACGCGCATCGGCACCTGGACCTCGATATCTTCGGGGCCGGTGACAGTGAGAACCGACTGGTCGAGCAGGGAGGCGGGCGGCCCCTTGGGACCGCCATGTTCGCGGGCCACATCCGCGCCGCGCTCGGCCAGCTCGACCAGGGTGCGCGCCGGGACGTCGTCGACATGGGTGAAGCCGTCGGTGGGCGGAAGGGCGCCACGCCAGGCGGAATCCATCGAGTAACCGAGGTCTATCGGGTGGCCGGTTCCCAGCCCGGCGAGGACCGCGTCCGCACCAACAGTGACATCGTCGACGCCGAGTTCAGCGGTGATCGTGCGCACCGCGAGAGTCTCGAAACTCGTTG
This sequence comes from Nocardia salmonicida, assembly GCF_036142455.1. Taxonomy (NCBI): domain Bacteria; kingdom Bacillati; phylum Actinomycetota; class Actinomycetes; order Mycobacteriales; family Nocardiaceae; genus Nocardia; species Nocardia salmonicida. Next base: position 171,344 of record NZ_CP108014.1, on the reverse strand, counting down.
CCACCCAGGCTGACACGAGGCTGGATCCCCGCCGCCGCAACCGGACGACAGCGGCCGGGTCGAGGCGGATGGCGCGGGTGAGGAAGGTGGCCAGGTTCTCGCGCTCGGCCGGGTCGGGCGTGTGTAGCACCCGCTGCTCGGAGCTCACGAAATCAGGCCCGCCACAGTGACAGGTAGTCGCGTTCGGACTCGCTGAGCCTACGCAGCCGCTGGGTGTCGATGTCGAACGCGGCGAGCTGGGTGGTCGCGAGGACCGCGGGCGGCGAATCGGGGGCCGCGCCGTTGGCACGCACCTCGTAGCCGACGGTGAAATCGACCGCGCGCAATTGCTTGACCCACATGGCGATGTCGAGCGGGGTGTCCTCGTGACGCAACTGCCCGCGGTACTTCACATGCAGGTCGACCAGCACACAGCCCTGGCGCCCCATCGACGCCGTCGGCTTGTCGTCACCGAACAGCCACGGAATCCGCGCCTCTTCCAGCAGGGTCACCATCCGAGCGTGGTTGACGTGCTGGAACACATCCATATCCGACCAGCGGATCTCGACCTTCGCGTGAAAACGCTGCGGCAACACCAGATCCGGTGCGGACGTGGCGATGTTGCCGTTCGGCGAACTCGTCACCGTGGTACCTCCGATTGGGCGCCCACCCCGCTCACCATGCTCCGCACCTGTCGCGCGGCAACCGACAGTGTGGCGAGGTCGTGGGTCCCGGACTCGAACAATTCCGACAGTGCCGCGCGCGCACGGCCCAGCCGGGACTGGTTCTTCGACTCCCAGTATGCAATTTTCTCGTCCGGCGTTTCCTCCGGGTCACCCGCGGACAGCACATCGAGGGTGAGCGAGCGCAACGAACCGTACATGTCGTCGCGCAGAGCGAGCCGGGCCAGCGCATGCCAGCGGTCGCCGCGTTCGAGGTGGCTCACCGCCTCGAGCAGCCAGTCGATCTTGAGATGGTCGTTGAGCGCGTAGTACAGGGCGCCCACCTCGGCACCGTCGCGATCGGTGATATCGGCGATATCGACGATATCGAGCAATGGGAACATTCCGAGCAGCCCGAACACCTCGGTGGCCAGGTCGGTCGGTGCGCCATCGGCGATCAACTCGGCGGAGCCCTGGGTGAGCGAGGTGACGTGGTGCCCGCGCAACCACCCCGGTACCTGCGGCGCCAGCTTCTGCACCCGGCGGTGGTACCGGTTGATCTCGGCGCCGACCGCGATCGGCTGTGGCCGGTTGCTCAGCAGCCAGCGCGATGCCCGATCCAACGTCCGCTTGGATTCCAGTTCCAGCAGGTCACAGACCCCGGCCGGAGCGTCGGCGCTGCGGATGCGCGACCACACGTCGTGCAGCTGGAAGATCTCGGAGGCCGCGGCGAACGCGCGCACCGTGTCGGAGGTGGTGGCGCCGACCTCTTCGTTGAGCCGATGGGCGTAGGTGATGCCGCCGTAGTCGACGACCTCGTTGACGATCATCGTGGTGATGATCTCGCGACGCAGCCGGTGCTTCTTGATCGCCGCACCGAACTGTTCACGCAGCGGTGTCGGGAAGTACAGCGGCAGCTTGCTCGCGAAATAGGTGCTGTCGGGCATGTCGGTATCGAGCAGGTCGGCCTTGAGTCCGAGCTTCACGTGCGCGAGCAGGTTGGCCAGTTCGGGTGAGGCGAGCCCGGCGCCCTCCTCGACGCGGCGAGCCAGTTCGGCCTTCGACGGCAACGCTTCGAGCTCCCGATCCAGGCCGCGTCGCTGTTCGAGGTCGGCGATCACCCGGCCGTGCACATTGAGCATCCCGGGCGCGTCAGTGCGTGCGATGCCGATCAGCACGTTCTGATCGACGTTGTCCTGCAACACCATTCGGGCGACCTCGTCGGTCATCGAGGCCAGCAGCGGATTGCGGTCGGCGGCGGCGAGGTCACCGGCGCTGACCACGCCGTCGAGCAGGACCTTGATGTTGACCTCGTGGTCGGAGCAGTCGACGCCCGCCGAGTTGTCCAGGGCGTCGGTGTTCATCTTGCCGCCGCCGCGGCAGAACTCGATTCGGCCGAGCGCGGTGGCGCCCAGGTTGCCGCCCTCACCGATCACCTTGACCCGCAACTGGTTTCCGTTGACCCGCACCGCGTCGTTGGACTTGTCGCCCACCTCGGCATTGGATTCGGTGCTCGCCTTCACATAGGTGCCGATGCCGCCGTTCCACAGCAGCTGCACCGGCGCGAGCAGAATCGCGCGCACCAGCTCCGGCGGCGAGAGCGTCTGCACCGAATCGGGCAGGCCGAGCGCGGTGCGCGCCTGCGGCGAGATCGGCACCGACTTCACGGTTCGCTCGAAGACGCCGCCGCCCTCGCTGATCAGGCTCCGGTCGTACTCGGCCCACGAGGATCGCGGCAGCGCGAACAGCCGCTCACGTTCGGCGAAGGAACTCGCGGCGTCGGGGGTCGGGTCGAGGAAGATATGCCGGTGGTCGAACGCGGCGACCAGCCGGATGTGCGGCGAGAGCAGCATGCCGTTGCCGAATACGTCACCGCTCATGTCGCCGACGCCGACAACGGTGAATTCCTGGCTCTGGGTGTCGATGTCCATCTCACGGAAGTGGCGTTTGACCGCTTCCCACGCACCCTTGGCGGTGATGCCCATCGCCTTGTGGTCGTAGCCTGCGGAGCCGCCGGAGGCGAAGGCGTCGCCGAGCCAGAAGCCGTAGCGCATGGCCACATCGTTGGCGATGTCGGAGAAGCTGGCGGTGCCCTTGTCGGCGGCGACCACCAGGTAGGTGTCGTCGCCGTCGCGGCGCACCACCCGATCGGGCGGCAGCACCGCGCCGGTGGCCAGGTCGACATTGTCGGTGACATCGAGCAGTCCGGAGATGAAGGTGCGGTAGCAGGCCACGCCCTCGGCGATGCTCGCCTGGCGGTCGACGGCCGGGTCACCAACCGGAGCGGGCGGACGCTTCACGACGAAACCACCCTTGGCGCCGACCGGCACGATCACCGCGTTCTTCACCGCCTGCGCCTTGACCAGCCCGAGAATCTCGGTGCGGAAGTCTTCGAGCCGGTCCGACCAGCGCAGACCGCCACGCGCCACCGAGCCGAAGCGCAGGTGCACGCCCTCGACGCGGGGCGAGTACACGAAGATCTCGAATTGCGGCCGCGGCTTGGGCAATTCGACGATCTCGCGCGGCTCCACCTTCAGCGCCAGGTATTCACGCGGGCGACCTTCGGCGTCGAGGACGTAGTTGTTGGTTCGCAGCGTGGCCTTGATCAGCCCGAGCATGGCGCGCAGGATGCGGTCGGCGTCCATGCTGACCACTTCGTCGATCCCGGCCCGTACCCGTGTCTCGAGCTCGACGGCGGCGTCGGCGGAAACCGTTTCCGGGTCGAATCGGGCGGCGAACAGGTCGACGAAATCGCGCGCGACCTCGGGATGAGCCAGCAGCACCCGCGCGATATTGACCTGCGAGTACGGGAACCCGGCCTGCTGCAGGTACTTCGCGTACGCACGCAGGATCGCGACCGACCGCCACGGCAGGCCGGCACGCAGCACGAGTTCGTTGAGACCGTCGGCTTCGGCCCGGTCGTACCAGACCGCTTCGAAGGCATCGGTGAACCGGGTGCGCAAGGCGTCGACCTGACTCGGAGCTTCGAGCAGTGCGGCGTCGAGGTCACCGCCGAGTGCGTTGCGCACCAGTTCGGGACGGGCTTGCAGGCCGAAATCGTAGATCCAGCGCTCGGTGCCGCCCTCGTATTCGAGCTGGTAGGGCCGTTCGTCGACCACCTCGACACCCAGGCTCTGCAGCACCGGGAGCACCTGGCTCAGCGATACGCCGGAGCCGGCGATGTAGAGGCTGAACCGCCATGAACCGGGCTCCGCTTCGGGCCTGCGGTACAGGTACTGGTCGATGCCGCCGTCGGTGAGCTGTTCGAGGCGACCGATGTCGGCCAGCGCGCGAGCGGGCGCGAAGTCCTCCTTGTAGCTTTCGGGCAGTGCGTCCGAATACCGTTTCACCACAGCGGGATCGAGCACGGTGGAGGAGGCGACCGCGTCACCGATCCGGTCGTCCCAGGTGTGGCTGGCCGCGTTGAGCAGGTTCTGCAGGCGCAGCCGGTTGTCCTCGGAGGTGTCGGGAGCGGCCTCGCCGGTGGCTTCGCCGGGCAGCATCACCGTGAAATACACACTGGCGAGCTCGCTTTCGCTCACCCGCGCCGAGTAGTCGATATCGACACCGCCGAGCTCGGCGACCAGGATCTCCTGCATCTCCAGACGCACCGCGGTGGTGTAGCGATCGCGCGGCAGGTACACCATGCAGGCCACGAAGCGGCCGTAGGCGTCGCTGCGCAGGAAAAGCCGGACCTGCCTGCGCAATCCGACGCCGAGCACCGCGACGGCGGTGCGGCGCATGGTCTCGGTGTCCGCGGAGAACAGTTCGGTGCGCGGGAAGGACTCGATCACCTCGAGCATCGCCTGCCCGGAGTACGAATCCTTGTCGAACCCCGCCCCCTCGATCGCCGTGCGCACCCGGCGGTTGATCACTGGGATGTCGAGTACGTTCTCGTGCACCGCGCTCACGGTGAACACCCCGATGAACAGGTGCACACCCACCTCGACGCCCGCGTCGTCGATATCGGCGACACCGACGAAGTACGGGTACACCGAGCGGTGCACGGTCGCGCGCACCAGGCCCTGCGTGAGCAGCAGCAGCGGGCGGTCTTCACCGTTGATGGGCACCTGGAAATCGGTACCGACATCGGGGCGAAGGACGCCGAGACTCGCGCCGGGCACCGAGGTGGACACTGTGTGGCCTGCCTCGACGCCGCGCTGATAGCGGGCATAACCGAGCAGGGTGAAGTTGCCCGCGGCCAGCCAGCGCAGCAGCTGAGCGCAATCGGCCACATCGACGCCGGGGAACGGCGTGGAGCCCGCGGCGGCGGCACGGTCGAGCTCGTCGGCGAGCGAGCTCTGCACCGCGGCCATGGCTTCGGTGTCGTCGATCACCTGGCGGACGTCGTCGATCACCTCGGGCATGGTGCGTTCGATGTGATCGAGCTGGGCCCTGCTCGTCGACGGGTGCAGCTGCAGGTGCATCCACGATTCGGTCAGCCCGGTCGCGCCGTGGCCGTCCACCTCGTGCGCCGCGGCGCCGGTGAGATGGCCGTTCTCGTCGCGGGTGACCTCGAAGATCGGGTGGATCACCTCGGAAACACTCACCTGCATCCGGCCCAGCGCCGCGGTGATCGACTCCACCAGCAGGGGCATGTCGTCGGTGACGACCTGTACCGCCGCGCCCATCCCGGTCCCGTCGTCGGGGTGATGCACTCGCACCGTGGCCTTGCCGGGCCGACGAACGGCGGCCAATTCCATGTGGTGCCGGAAGATCTGGGTGATTCCGGGGATCGGGAAGTCCACGTCACCGGCGTCGACGTGTCGGAAATACGCCTCCTCGAGAGTCGCGAGATCGCCGCGCAAACTCTGCGGCATCCCCGCAGCCCACGCCGCGCTGGAGATTTCCGACGAGACCGTCATCGTTTAGCCCACTCCCATGGATTGTGGTTCGCTTCGATTTCGCAACTCAGGTGACGCATTTTCGAGACTAGCTCCGGCTAGTCGAACATGCTGAGGGAATTCGGGCTTGCCGCGCCGGTAACTTGCGGAATGCTGGGTGAACGCCAGGGGCTCCGATCGGCACAACGCCGACGGCCCGGCGGAGCGACCGTTCACAGATCGTTCCACCGGGCCGTCACGCGGGCCGCGCGAATCAGTCGCGCGTCAGCTTGCGGTGCGTAACACGGTGTGGGCGAGCGGCTTCGGCGCCCATACGCTCGATCTTGTTCGCCTCATAGGCTTCGAAGTTGCCCTCGAACCAGTACCACTTGGCGTCGTTGTCGTTGTCGCCTTCCCACGCCAGGATGTGGGTGCAGGTGCGATCGAGGAACCACCGGTCGTGGGAGATCACGACGGCGCAGCCGGGGAACTGGTCGAGCGCGTTCTCGAGCGAACCGAGGGTTTCGACGTCGAGGTCGTTGGTCGGTTCGTCGAGCAGGATCAGGTTGCCGCCCTCCTTGAGAGTCAGCGCCAAGTTCAGGCGGTTGCGCTCACCACCGGAGAGCACACCGGCCGGCTTCTGCTGATCCGGTCCTTTGAAGCCGAACGCGCTGACGTAGGCGCGCGAGGGCATCTCCTGGTTGCCGACCTGGATGAAGTCCAGGCCATCGGAGACGACCTGCCAGACGTTCTTCTTCGGGTCGATGCCTCCGCGGTTCTGGTCGACATAGCTCAGCTTGACCGTCTCGCCGACCTTCACCTCACCGCTGTCGGGCGATTCGAGACCGACGATGGTCTTGAACAGCGTGGTCTTGCCGACACCGTTGGGTCCGATGACGCCGACGATACCGTTGCGCGGCAACGTGAACGACAGATCCTTGATGAGCTGACGATCGCCGTAGCCTTTGTCCAGGTGCGATACGTTGACCACGATGTCACCCAGTCGCGGACCCGCGGGGATCTGAATCTCCTCGAAGTCCAACTTGCGGTGCTGCTCGGCCTCGGCCGCCATCTCCTCGTAGCGACCGAGTCGAGCCTTGTTCTTGGCCTGACGGGCCTTGGCGCCGGAGCGGACCCAGGCCAGCTCGTCCTTGAGGCGCTTCTGCAGCTTCTGGTCCTTCTTGCCCTGGACCTCGAGGCGCTGCGCCTTCTTCTCCAGATAGGTGGAGTAGTTGCCCTCGTAGCCGATCGCGCGACCGCGGTCCAGCTCCAGGATCCACTCGGCGACATTGTCGAGGAAGTACCGGTCGTGGGTGACGGCCAGCACGGCGCCCGGGTAATCGGCGAGATGCTTCTCGAGCCAGAGCACACTCTCGGCGTCGAGGTGGTTGGTCGGTTCGTCGAGCAGCAGCAGATCGGGCTTGCTCAGCAGCAACTTGCACAGCGCGACACGGCGACGCTCGCCACCGGAGAGGTTGGTGACCGGCTCGTCCGGCGGCGGGCAGCGCAGCGCGTCCATGGCCTGCTCGAGCTGGGAGTCGACATCCCAGGCGTCGGCGTGGTCGAGGAACTCCTGGAGCTTGCCCATCTCGTCCATGAGCTCGTCGGAGTAGTCGGTGGCCATCAGTTCAGCGATCTCGTTGAACCGATCCAGCTTGACCTTGACCTCACCGAGGCCCTCCTCCACGTTGCCGCGGACGGTCTTCTCCTCGTTCAGGTCCGGTTCCTGCATGAGGATGCCGACCGTGGCGCCCGCGCCGAGGAACGCCTCACCGTTGTTCGGCCGGTCGATTCCCGCCATGATCTTCAGCACGCTGGATTTACCCGCGCCGTTGGGCCCCACCACACCGATCTTGGCGCCGGGAAGGAAGTTCAAGTACACGTCGTCGAGGATGACTTTGTCGCCGTGTGCTTTGCGAACCTTGATCATCTGATAAATGAACTCAGCCATACGCGGAAGCCTATCGGTGGGAGAAACGGGGACGGGATACGGAAGGGTCGAGTGCCGCGGAAACGACCCTCATGCGTCGACCTGCTCGGCACCGTTGGTGCTGGACACCACGTCCGGCGATCGCGCGGGGACAGCATCCGCCACGGTCGTACAGGCTACGGCAACGGCTTCGGTCGACGCATACCCGGTGGCAGCGTCGTCGGCCTTCGGTAGGGCAGCGCCGCGAGGGTCGGAAATATTCCGCACCGCCGCGTGCGGCAGCGATCGCATGCCTTCGGACCGGCGAACAACGCTCGCGTGGCATCGCGCCAGATCCGGTCCGACCGCGATCGCGCGCATCTCCAGATCCCGCCGCTCGGTGCCGTCCTTGCCGCGGTACTCGTGCGAGCGGAGTTGCCCGTAGGCGATGACCGGGTCGCCACGGTGCAACGATCGATCCACCCCTGCCACCAGCCTGCGCCAGCACGAAACCGTGAGATACAGCGTGCCGCTGTCGGTCCACTCCCCTGTTTCGGCGTCGAAGCGGCGCGAATTGCTCGCCATCCGGAAGGTCAGCATCTGCTCGCCGTTCCGGAGATCGCGCCGCATCGGATGGGTGATGACGGTCCCGACCACCGTCGCGTGTGCCTCGTACATCGTGTTCGCCCCCGCTCGAATCCACCGTTGTTGCTCTGACCACTCAACAATGACGTGGCGAACGGGGGTGTGGGAGGCGCGGAGTGAATCTGTGGATGAATCGGGCGGGTGTGGATATCGACCGTGTCAGAGGACGGGAAGCTCGGTATTCGCCCCGCACAGGACCACAATCGGGCGTACGCCGGGCTCCGGCAGGTACACGCCGCTCTGCACAGCGGCCAGCGCGGCGGCGCCTTCGAGTTCGACCACCACGCGGAATTCACGCCAGAGGTATTCGCGAGCGGCGGTGACCGCGTCGTCGGCGACCGCGAGAGCGGGCATCTGGTGTCGCCGGGCGATATCGAAGGCGATATCGCCGACCCGCGTCGCGCACAGCAGCTCGGTAGCCCGCGGCGGCACGTCGATATCGACCGGTCTTCCTGCCGCGAGGGCAGCCGACAGCACCGGGATGTGCTCGGATTCGATGCCGACGATCTCCCTGCGCTTGCCCAACGCGGCGCCGAGGCCCGCGATCAGCCCTCCCCCACCGACCGCGGCCAGCACCGGCGGCCTGCCGCGTACCTGTTCTTCCAGCTCCAGCCCGATGACACCGGCGCCGGCCACCACAGCAGGCATGTCGTAGGCGTGCAGGTGGTCGGCCCCGCGCTCGGCGGCCAAGGTGAGGGCCCGACGTTGCGCCTCGGCATAGCTCGTTCCGTGCCACAGCACTTCGGCGCCGTGCGCCCACATCGCGGCCACCTTGGTGTGCGGCGCGGACTCCGGCACTACGATCGTGCATTCCTTGCCCAGCTGCGCGGCGGCCAACGCGACCGCTATGCCCGCATTGCCCGCCGAGGCGACAACCACATGGTCGACGCCGCTCTCGGTGGTCAGCAGGGCATTGAGCGCGCCACGCACCGTGAATGTGCCGCCGTGCTGCAGGAATTCCATTTTCAGTGAGACCGGCACCGGCCCGTTCGGCCCCTCCACACTCGTGTGGAATACCGGCGTCTTTCGCACCCGCCCGGCCAACCGCCGTCGCGCCGCTCGCACATCGGTGCGCAGCACCCGCTCCGGCTCGGCTCGCTCGGTCGATTCACTCGCCGACACACCGGATCGGCTCACCGGCGGACCTCGCCGTCCCGACGCGCCAGTTCGGCGTACATCGCGTTGTAGGCGGTCAGGTCGGCGTCGTTGTCGCGGTCGGCGGCCCGGTCGGTGCGCTTGGCCAGCTTGCTGTCGCTGCGTGACCACTGGATCAGCAGCGCGAGCATCACCACTACCAGCGGAACCTCACCGCTGGCCCAGGCGAAACTGCCGCCGTTGCGCTGATCGGCGAGCAGGTCGATGTTCCAGCCCAGGTCGAGGGTGCGATAGAACCAGTCGCCGAGCACGGTCGTCATGCTCATCAGCGCGATGCCGAAGAACGCGTGGAACGGCAGCGTGCCGAACACCATCGCGAGCTTGGTCAGGGGCGCCACCTCGCGCGGCTTGGGATCGATGCCGATCACCACCCAGTAGAACAGGTAGCCGCTGAGCAGGAAGTGCGTGTTCATCATCAGATGGGCGGCGTGCGAGTCGACGTAGGTGTCGAAGATGCCGCCCAGGTACAGCGCGTAGAACCCGGCGACGAAGATCACCGACGCCACCACGGGCTGGGTGAGGAAGCGTGAGACCGGGTTGTGCACGGCCGCCAGAATCCACTCGCGCGGGCCCGGCACACCGCCGCGTCCGGCGGGTGGGAGCGCGCGCAAGGCCAAGGTCACCGCCCCACCGAGGGCGAGCAGGATCGGTCCCAGCATCGACAGCGCCATGTGCGCGCCCATGTGCACGCTGAACATCGCCGGTGAGTAGCGCCCGACCCCCGACGACGTGGCCAGCAACAGCACCAGGCAGCCGCTGCACCAGGCGATGGTGCGGCCGACCGGCCAGGAGTCCCCGCGCTTGCGCAGTCGATGGACACCGAGCAGGTAGAGCGCGGCGAGCACGATCGCCAGGGTTCCGAAGATCAGGTCGAAGCGCCAGTCGAACAGCAGGCGGCTCACCGTGGGCGGGCCCGCGAGGTTGTAGCCGAGTTCCACTTCGACCGGCGTCGGCACCGTGGTCGGTGGCGGCGGCGGAGTACGGCCGAGGCCGACGGCCAGCCCGATGGTCGCGGCGAAGATCAGCATCTCCACGCCCGCGAAACGGATGAGCGCGCCGCGGTCGCGCGGGTCGGCGGCCAGCGCGGGCAGCGAGGCTCGGCGCTGCAGGTAGCCGATGGCGCCGAGCACCACCAGCGCGGCCGCTTTCGCGAGGACGAGTCTGCCGTAGGTGGTGGTGAAGAGGTCCGACACCGGCACTCGCACCCAGGCGTTGACCACGCCGCTGATGCCGATCACCACGATCGAGATGGTCGCGGCCACCGAGAATCGCCGGGCGGCGATATCGGTATTCGCGCCGCCGCGCATCGCGTGCGCCAGGACCGCGACCAGGCCGCCCACCCAGACCGAGGCCGACACCATGTGCAGGATCAGCGAATTGGTCGCCACATCGTGGGACCCACCCGAGGACGAATGCCCGGTCAGCGCCAGCGGCATCATGGTCACGAACGCGCCGACCAGCAGCACCGGCGTCCAGCCCCACCGCAGTGCGCAGCGGCAGCCGATCGCCACGATCAGCGCGAACAACACCGTTGTCCGCCAGGCGCCCGCCACCTCGACCTGCGTGATCACCGGCCACAACACTTCGGGTCGCCACAGGGCGCTCACCGGCTGACCGGTCGTATCCGACACCGTCAACGGCACCAGCAGCGCAGCACTCACGGCCCACACCAGCGCGGCGTCCGAGGCCCGCCGAACCGCCCGATAGCCACCGACGTCGAGCAGACCCCCGCCCCGCGGGGGCAGCAGAAACGCCGCGAACAACAGGGACCCGACGGTCACCGCGGCAGCCAGATCGGCCACCGCGCGCAACGCGGGCAATCCATATGTTGTCAATGCCCCCGGATCGGGTATACCGAGCAAACTGAGCGCGTGCGCCGCCGACAACCCGACCACCATGGCCGCGACCACCGCGGCGATACACCCGGCCACGACACTGAGCACACCGAACGACGCCGCCGGACCCGATTCCGCCGGTGGTCCGCCGTCGACGGCGGGTCCCGCGGTGGAGTCCTGCGATAACGACATGACAACGAGGGTAGTTCGGCGTGCCCGGCCACGCCCTCATGGGGCGTCACACCCGAGCCCCCGCTCGACGATCCGGTCAGTCGCTATACTTTTCGAGCTGGACAGCACGGCCGACTTCGGCCAAGGTGGATGCGACTGCCTCCGTAGCTCAGTTGGATAGAGCAAGGGCCTTCTAATCCCTAGGTCGCAGGTTCGATTCCTGCCGGGGGCGCACAGCGGCCCTGACCTGCATGAACATGGGGTCAGGGCCGCTGCGGGTTCCGAGCGCGACGCTCTACCAGCCAGGGACTTCCGCACCAGCGGGTACACGTCACGGAAGCGTCCAGAACACCCTTGTCACCAGGTAGAAGAAGAGCGCGGCGAAGGTCAGGAAACCCACCGAGCAGGCGAGTCCGACCAGGTCGGTGCGGGGATCGGGGCGTGGGCCCGATCGCATCCAGAATCCCAGCGCGCGGGTGACGATCGGCATCACCACCCAGGTCAGCAGGCTGACCGACAGGATGTTCCCGACCAACAGGCTGATCCACAGCTGCGCGCCCGGCCAGATCTCGGCGATGACCACAGTCAGGATCACGACCGTCGGATACAGCCCTACCAGGACCGACAGTGCCGTCTTCCACGCCGCGGGACCGCCTTCCGCGCCGGTCTGGCTCGGCGGAAACCACGACCCGTAGGGGTTGGCGATGCGGTGAACCTCGAACTCGCTGAAGTCCGGCGCTTCTTCGAGCAGCGCCTTGCGCTGGGGCGATTCGAGCCAATGGTCGAGATGCTCGGCCGAGGCGAAGGAATAGATGATCGTCCAGTCACTCTGGACACCGGGAATCGGCCGATGCAGCCCGGATCCGCGAAAGCCTCGAAAGGTCCGCTCGACCTCGGTCACGCGGTCCTGCCAGGCGATGAATTCCGTCTCACGTTCGGGCGCCACAGGATGCGAGACGACGACGGTCACCACCTCTTCGTCCGGTTCGTCGACCAGCACATGCTGCGTCGACGGTTGCTCGAACAGCGCCTTTCCTCTCGTGATGAGTTCGTCGCGCGTATCGCTGGCGAGCCAGCGCTCGAGGTTGACGATGCTGTCGAACCGATACACGACCGACCAGTCGGACTGAGCGTCACCCGGCGGCGTCACCTCGGCGCCGAGGAATCCCGGGAACGCCCCCGCCGCGTCGTTGACCTCCGCCTGCCACCGACGGAACTCGACCTCGCGGCCGGCTCGAGGCTGCTGCGTGATGACCACCGTCGCTGAGGCGGCCCTCGGCGGCAGCGCTTTCGATGCCGACATGTCAGTACGGGTGCTTATCGGGTTTTTCGGCCCAGGTCTTGTACGCTTCGGCGCCCAGATCCCTGCGGAACTGCTCGATTTTCACGGACCGTTCGGGCAGCGGCCTCGTGAAGTCCTCGTATTGATACGCGTCGTCGAAGCCGATTTCGCTGGTGTCGGCCAGATCGCTCGCGAAATGCACGGCATCGAGTCGCGCCCAATAGATTGCGCTCATACACATGGGACAGGGTGCGCCGCTGATGAATATCTCCATCCCCATCAACATTTTCGCGCGTTCCGGGACCTTGTCGGCCGATCCTTCGGGTCGCGGGACCAATTCGAGCGTCGCCTCGTTCTGGTGCTCCTTGGCAATGGTCGGTGCCTCGCCGTTGAGTACCAGGGCAGCCTTGCGGATGGTTTCTATCTCGGCGTGCGCGGTGGCGTCACCAGTGAGTAGCACTCGATTCTGCCCTCGCGCGACGATCTCTCCATCCTTCGCGATGACGGCGCCGAACGGTCCGCCCCAATCGTTGTCGACAGACTCTTTGGCCAGTCTGCAGGCCTCTTCCATGAGTTGATCCGGTGTCATCGGACATTGCACCTCGCAGTGTGGTTCGGACGCGTTCACGTGACGGCTGTTCGATGCCGTCGCGGCTCCGACCACACGCTCAAAATTCGGCCTCCGCCGCACATCGAATCTACCTCCGACCGGACCGCCGCGGAATAGCCGTGAATTAGCGAGGCGTTGACGTCGGGTTCTGCCGACTCATCCTTTTCGGGTGAGCCGCGCACGCTGTCGGTGTGTGAATCTGAGCATCGTCCCTCTGGTCACAGAAGCGAGGCCCCGATGCCCGAGAGCCCTGGCTCATGAGTTCGAGCGGCCCGTCGCGTGCGGTGGCCGCCGGATCCGGGGTGGTGCTGCTGGTGCTGGCGTCCGGTCAGTTCCTGATGACGCTGGACACCTCGGTGATGAACGTGTCGATGGCGCAGGTCGCCGAGGACCTCGACACCACCATCACCGGCATCCAGACGGCCATGACCTTGTACACGCTCGTCATGGCGACCTTGATGATCACCGGCGGCAAGGTGGGCACCATCATCGGCCGACGTCGAGCGTTCGCGATCGGTCTCGTCATCTACGGGGCGGGTTCGCTGACCACCTCGTTGGCGCCGAGCCTGCCCGTGTTGCTGCTGGGCTGGTCACTGCTGGAAGGCATCGGCGCCGCCTTGATCATGCCCGCGATCGTCGCCCTGGTCGCGGCCAACTTTCCGCCCGAGCGCCGCAGCGCCGCCTACGGTCTGGTCGCGGCGGCCGGTGCGATGGCCGTCGCCGCGGGGCCGCTGATCGGTGGCGCGGTGACGACGTTCGCGTCGTGGCGGTATGTGTTCGCCGGCGAGTCGGTCCTGGTCGTGATCATCCTTTTCGCACTACGCCGGATCAACGACGTCGCACCGGCGAAGGTCCGGATCGACCTGATCGGTTCGGCGCTCTCCGTACTCAGTCTCGGCATGATCGTCTACGGCGTGCTGCGGTCGAGTGAGTGGGGTTGGGTCCAACCCAAACCCGGCGGCGCCGCTATCGTCGGGCTCTCGCCGGTCGTGTGGCTGCTGCTGAGCGGAATGCTGCTGCTCTATGTCTTCGCGCGCTGGCAGAACCACCTCGCCGATACCGGCGGCGAGCCGTTGGTCGACCCCGCGCTGTTCCGCAATCGGCAGCTCACCGGCGGGCTCACGATGTTCCTCGGCCAGTTCACAGTGCAAGCCGGGGTGTTCTTCACCGTTCCGCTGTTCTTGACCGTTGTCCTGGAACTCAGCGCTTTGCAGACCGGACTGCGCCTGGTACCGCTGTCGGTGGCATTGCTGCTGTCCGCCGTCGGAATACCGAAGATCTGGCCGCGCGCCAATCCTCGCCGCGTCGTCCGGGCCGGAATGGCGGCCATGATCGTCGGCATCCTCTTCCTCGTGGCAGGCATGGATCCAGGCGCCGACGCGGGTGTGGTCGCCATTCCCATGTTGTTGATGGGAGTGGGGTTGGGGGCCTTGGCATCCCAGCTCGGCGCGGTCACCGTGTCGGCCGTGCCGAACGAGCAGAGCGCCGAGGTGGGCGGGCTGCAGAACACGGCGTCCAATCTCGGTGCGTCCCTGGGAACGGCGTTGGTCGGATCGGTACTCATCGCGACGCTGAGTACCTCGGTCGTCGCCGGGATCAACGACGACCCCGATGTGCCGCCCGCGGTGAAACAACAAGCCACCACCGAATTGGCCGCGGGCGTCCCCTTCCTGTCCGATACCCAACTGCGGGAGGCATTGCGCGACAACGCAATTCCCGAGCCGCAGGCCACCGAGATCCTCGAGGTCAACGAGGAGGCCCGCCTGGACGCGCTGCGAGTCGCGTTCTCCCTGACCGCCCTTCTCGCCATCGCGGCACTGTTCGGCACCGGGCGGATCCCCCGGCACTCGCAGGTCGGATCCGCTCCAACGAGTTCGAAGCCGCCTGCTCCGGGCGACTGATCGAAGCACCACGCACGCAAGGCCCACTTGTCCGCCCATTCGACAGACCAGGAGACTCCGATGAACGTCAGAAACAGCATCTGTGGGATCGCATCGATCGCGGTGGTCGTGCTGCTGACCGCGGCGTGCAGCTCCGACGATGACGCATCCGCCCCGGCGGTCACCTCGACCGTCACCTCGACGACGACCGACACCGACCCCATGCGCAGCAGCGTCGCCTCGACGGCGTCCTCGGTCGTCAGCTCCGTGCGCGCCACCGCGCAACAAGCGGTTCAAGACGCGATCAACACGGTCTTGTCCGCCGCACCGATCACCTTCGACGAGGGCAGTTCCGACCTCGGCGCCGTCGCCGCCGCGACCCTCCAAGCGGTAGCGCTCCCGTTGAAAGGCAACGACACCGAGATCCAGATCACGACCTACGCCCAGGATTCGAATGTCGCCGAGGCCAAAACCCTGGCCGAGGCCCGCGGTGACAACATCGCGGCCGCGCTCGAGGGCGCCGGCGTCGACAAGTCGCGCATCACGGTGAAGTCCGACGCGAATCCCTCCGACCCGGAGGTCGACGCCAACGAGGCCACGATCACGGTGGTCGACAAATAACCGGTCGTCGCCACCACCCGCACATATAGTCGTGACCTGCACCGATGCTGACCACGGTGATGCGATGCCGGGACAGGGTCCGGGGCCGGGTAATCTTTCGCCCCATGTGGATCATCCTTGCCATCTCCGTGGTCAGCTCGGTCGCCATCGCGATCTTGTTCGCGACGGGCTTCCCCAAGGACTGAGCATGTCCCGATAGCCCCGCGCGCGGCGAGCACCAGCGATACGTGCCGTTTCCGTCCTGATTCTGGGCGATCGGCATAGAGTTGACTGATTGTGCGGGGCAATGTGGTGGGGGATGGTGGGCTTGCTTTCGCAGTGCGGCGTCGTCGCAAGCCTGGGGCTTTCCGGGTGTATTGGACGTTGGCGCGGGCGGGGTTCAAGCGGCAGGCGCAATACAAGCTGGCGATGTTCGCCGGGCTGTTCACCAACTGTGTGTTCGGGTTCGTTCGTGCGGCCGTGATGGTCGCGGCGGTGCGTGCCGCCGGTGATTTCGGCGGGTACGACGAGGGAACCATCGGCGCCTACGTGTGGTTGTCGCAGGCGCTGTTGGGCGCCACCCAGTTCATGGGGCCGCAGATCGATCTGGTCGACCGGATCAAGTCCGGTGACGTGGCGATCGATTTCCTGCGCCCGATCGACGTCCAACTCGGCTACCTGGCCACCGATATGGGCCGCGCCGCCTGCACGATCCTGCCGCGTGGGGTGCCGAGCATCGTCATCGGCGCTGCCACCTTCGGCCTGTCGATGCCGAGCACGCCGGTGGCCTACGTACTCGGCCTGATCAGTGTGCTGCTGGCGGTGGCGTTGTCGTTCCTGTGCCTGTTCGCAGTGGCGCTGATCGGGTTCTGGGTGGTCGAGATCCGCGGTATCCGGGTGCTGTATCAGATCGTCGGAACGTTCCTGGCCGGGCTTTTCGTCCCGGTGCACATGTTCCCCGACTGGCTGCGTGTCGTGGCCATGGCTACGCCGTTTCCCTCCATCCTGCAGGCTCCGATCGATACGCTGTCAGGGCGGGCCGCTGGGTCGGAGGCCATGATCATCGTTGCGATACAAGGCTTCTGGGTGCTGGCGATCGGACTGCTCGGCAGGGTGTTGCTGCGGGCGGGACAACGCAGGCTGGAGGTACAGGGTGGCTGAACCGGATTCCGTGCGCGTTGTTGCCGGGACCTGGTTGACTCCCTATCTCGCAGTATTGCGTTCGCGTGTGAAAGCCCAGCAGGTGTACCGACTCTCGTTCGCCACCGAGGTGTTCAGCGCCTTCCTGATCGGGCTGGTGGAGTTCGGTGAGGTGTGGGTGATCTTCCACAATGTCGGCACCCTCGGCGGCCTCGATGTCGACGCGGCGCTGCTGCTGTTCGGGTTGTCCAATACCTCGTTCGCGCTGGCCCAGGTCGCGGTCGGGCACCTGGACTCGCTGCCGTCGATGATTCGGATGGGCACCCTCGACGCGTATCACCTTCGCCCGCAACCATTGCTGTTGCAGCTGGTGACCAGTGACATCTCGTTACGCAGACTCGCACGGGCCGCGGTCGCGGTGATCGTGCTCGGGATCGGGCTGTGGCGCAACGATATCGACTGGGGCATCGCCCCGGTTACCTTGATCGTGATCACCCTGCTCAGTGGAATTGCGCTGTTCTGTGGCCTTTTCGTATGCGCAGCCGGACTACAGTTCTTCTTGATAGACGGTGCCGAGCTCACCAACAGCTTCACCTACGGCGGGTCCTTCGCCGCGATGCAGCCGGCCTCTGTGTTCCCGACACCGCTGAAACTGTTGTTCGGGTTCGCGATTCCCGTCGCGTTCACGGCGTACGTGCCGACCATCGCCCTACTCGGACTGCCGGGGCCACCGCTGCTGCCCGCGTGGTCGGCGTGGCTCACGCCACTCGCCGCGGCATGGGTGTGGCTACTCGCATCGGCGGCATGGCGGATCGGTACGAGGCACTATCAGGGAGGAGGGGGATAGATGATGGACGAGCACGAGAACCGGGACCCGATCATCGACATCGATGACCTCACCCGGCAATTCACCGTCTACCGCAAGAACGGCCGACGCTGGCGCAGACATCGCGACACCATCACCGCCGTCGACCGCATGAGTTTCCGGATCGAACGCGGCTCCGCGGTCGGCTATATCGGCGCCAACGGCGCGGGCAAGTCGACGACCATCAAGATGCTCACCGGCATCCTCGTGCCGACCACCGGAACCGTGCGCACCTGCGGCCTCGAGCCGGTGCGTCAGCGAAAGGAACTCGCCTCGCGCATCGGGGTCGTGTTCGGGCAGCGTTCGCAACTGTGGTGGGATCTGCCACTGCACGAGTCGTTTTCGATCCTGGCGGCGATCCACCGCCTCGATCCCGATATCGCCGACAAGCGGACCCACGAACTGGTCGAACAGCTGGAAATGGCCGACACCCTCGACACCCCGGTCCGCCAGCTCTCGCTCGGTCAGCGGATGCGCGCGGAAGTGGCGGCCGCACTGTTGCATTCGCCCGAGCTGGTGATCCTGGACGAGCCGACGATCGGCCTCGATGTGCTGTCCAAACAGCGATTACGTGAGTTCCTGCGCGCCGAACGGATCGAGCGCGGCACCACGCTGCTGCTCACCACCCACGATATGGGCGATATCGAACGACTCTGCGATCGGGTGCTCGTCGTCGACTACGGCAGGTTGGTGTACGACGGTTCACTGGCCGGGCTCGGCGCCACCGTCGGCGCGCGCCGGGTACTGGTGGTCGACCTGGCCGCTCCCACACCGGATCTCGATGACCTGCCGTGCGGGGCACAGTTGCTGTCCAGCGAGGCGGGCGGCATGCGCCAGCGCCTCGCCTTCGACGCCGAGAAGACCACCGCGGCGGCTTTACTGGCGGCGGTGTCGGACCGGGCGCAGGTGCGCGATCTGTCGATCGAGGAACCCGATATAGAGGACGTGGTCCGCCGGATCTACGAGTCGACCCGCTGAATTCAGCTCGGCCCGTCCGGGTTTCCCGCGTACATGCTCACCTCGCCGCCCTCCCCCAGGAAGGCGTTGACCAGCATGATCCGCTGCGCGCGCAGTTCCTCGTCGGCGGGGGCTCCGGTGGTGATCGAAATCTGCGGGATGGCCGCCCAGTTCACGACGTAGCGCTCGGGTGGGCCCTCGTCGTCGGACAGGCGAGCGAGCCGGAACACCGATACCGCACGACGTTCCATGAGGCCGCGCACGACATCGGCGATGCGCTCCGGGGATTCCAGGGCGAACAGGAACCCGAAGGTCAGCTCAGGCGAGGACACGTAGGCGGGCACAATTATCGAGGTTAGTGCATTCGGCGCCGAAATGATTGCCGGAAATGTGCCCGGGGTTATCGGGGAGTACTCACGGGGAGACACGGCCGTAATGGTGGATAACAATTTCTGCCGACACCCGGGTTTGTCCACCGTGCTATTGCGCGTCGCCGCCGGATCGCGCTTTCCTGGGAGGGTCCCGATTTTCCCCGGGCCGTCTTCTCCACCCGCAGCGTCGCGGACATTTGTCGACGTCCGGGCGGGGCTACGCCGGTGCCGGGGAGCGCACCCCAACACCTCCTCCTCGGCCCTGGCGTATCCATGTACACAGCGTTGTCAGGGGCCACCATGCCGATCGATCACGGCCACCGTCTGGACGCCGCGCAGTTACCGACACCCTCGGCACTGTTGCGGGCTTTCCTCGGAACCGACCACCCCGACCCGACGCGACACCGCGTTCTCGACGCCGCCCGAGACCTCGCGAGCTGCCACGATCGCCGCCGCAGAGCCCTGGAGCAGGCACGCGACCCCGCCGCGTCGACCAGCACCGGCGCGGCGTGCGGACGCCTCGTCGACGACATCGACAACGACCGCGTCGCGCTGATCGCCCACATCGACGAGTGGGTCGCCACCCATGTGGAACACCGCGTCGGCGCCTCGCTGCACACCGAGACCCTCGGCGCGGTGATCGACCGGATGGCCGCGAAATGGATCGCCGCCCAGCAGGCCATGGCCGGACCGGCACCAACGAAGACGACACCACGGCAGCGGGAGGCTCGCACCCATCTGCAATGGTGTCGTCTTGCCGAACTGACCGACGGCTATCGAGATCTGATCACCGATGTCACCGAGCACCGCAGGCGGTTCCCGGTGTGGTGAGGATCAGGCCTGCTCGCCCGTAACCGGGGCCTTGTTGTCTGTCGCCGGGGCTTTGTCGTCGTCAGCCGGGGCTTTGTCGCCCACGACCGGCTCCGCGAACGAGGCCCGCGCGCCGAAGTCGTCCGCTACCGGAGCGTCGAGGTCGACGAACTCGGTCTCGGTGTCGACGAAAGCCGCATCCCGCTCGGCATCTCGACGAGCGGCCGCCGCGGCTTCGCGCATCTCGATCACATCGGTGACGAATTCACCGATCTCACGAGCGACCTCGGCGACGGTCCCGGTGATCAGCGAAGCGATTTTGCCGACCCGCTGCGCACCGGAAGCCGTCAAGTCCTGGACCAGATCCTTGTTGCTTTCGAATTTCCCGACCATTTACCCGCTCACAGTGGAGGTTTCCGGCTGATTTCGCATAACGATAACACCGGGCTTGGGGTCACTCTTCGTCAAACGATCGGGCAGCGCGAGCTTGAAGATCTTGCCCCAGACCGAGCCGATCTGCTTGGAGAAACGACCGGTGTTGTAAGGCAGGCCGTACTTCTCGGCCAGCGCCTTCACCTCGGGCGCGATTTCCGGGTACCGGTTGGCCGGGATATCGGGGAACAGGTGATGCTCGATCTGGTGCGAGAGGTTGCCCGACATGATGTGGAACAGCCGCGAGCCGGTGATGTTGGCCGAACCGAGCATCTGGCGCACGTACCACTCACCGCGGGTCTCGACCTCGGTCTCCTCCTTGGTGAACGTCTGCACGCCCGAGGGGAAGTGCCCGCAGAAGATGATCGAGTAGGTCCACACGTTGCGCACCAGGTTGGCCGCCGCGTTGCCCGCCAGGGTGGAGACGAACAGCGGACCGGTCAGCGCCGGGAACATCACATAGTCCTTGAGGACCTGCTTGCCCGCCTTCTTGCCCTGGCCCTTGAGCAGGGGCTTGATGTCGGACCACTTGCGCTTGCCCTTGATGATGTTGTCGGCCTCGAGGTCGTGCAGCATCACGCCCCACTCGAAGAACGTCATCAGCAGGAACGCGTAGAGCGGGTTGCCCAGGTAGTACGGGTTCCACTTCTGCGCCTCGTCGATGCGCAGGACGCCGTAACCGATGTCGCGGTCCATGTCGACGATGTTGGTGTAGGTGTGGTGCATGTAGTTGTGCGAGTGCTTCCACTGGTCGGCCGGGCAGACCGTGTCCCAGTCGAATTCGCGGGAGTTGATGCCGCGCTCACGCATCCAGTCGTACTGGCCGTGCATGACGTTGTGGCCGATCTCCATGTTGTCGAGGATCTTCGACACACCGAGCGCGGCGACGCCGGCCAGCCAGAACGGCGGCAGGAAGCCCAGGTACATCAGACCGCGGCCGGCGATCTCGAAGCCACGCTGGGTCTTGATGATGTTGTAGATGTAGTCACGGTCGCGTTCGCCGAGGTCGTCGACGACGCGGGCGCGCAGCGCGTCGAGCGCGGCGCCGAGCTCTTCGACCTGATCCGGGCTCAGGATGACCGGACCGTCTTTGCCTTCGGTGAGGATCGTCATAGCTGTATCTCCCCTTAGTTGGTTCTGGGTATCGGTTGTCTAGAGCGCGATGTCGACGTCGCCGACAGGGGCGTTGATGCAGATCTGGATGGGCTTGTCGGGGTCGGCGTCGAGCTCGCCGGTACGGACGTTGCGGGTGCAGCCGGAGACCTTGGTCGCGGTGCAGGAGAAGCAGATCCCCATGCGGCAGCCGTATTCCGGGGTCAGGCCGGATGCTTCGGCCTGCTCGAGCAGCGTTGCTCCGGTGTTGTCGGCGGCGACGTCGCTGCCGGAGAAGGTGATGGTGCCGGTGGCCTCGGACGGATCGGTCGGGACCGTGGTGAGCGTGAATTCCTCACTGAGCACCCGATCTTCGAGACCCTCGGCTTCGAAGATCGTCTTGACCGCCCGCATCAGCGGCGGCGGCCCGCACACGAAGGTCTGCGCGTCGGCGTACCAGGGTGCGACCCGCTCGAGCTCCTCGTAGTCGAAGAAACCACTGCCGGTGGAGGTCTCACCGTCGATCACCGTGCCCGGCTCGACCGGGTAGCGGTACTCGATACGGAAGTTGGCGCGACGCTGCGCGATCGAGGACAGCTCGGCCCGATGCGGCACCATCTCGGGCTGACGGGCGTAGTGCAGGAAGGTGACCTGCCCGGTGTACCCCTCGGCGTCGAGGGTCCGCAACATCGACAGTACCGGCGTGATGCCGCTGCCGCCGCTGACCAGCAGCACCTTGTCGGGCCGCTGCTGCGGTAGGTGGAACACACCGGAGGCAGGCGCCAGGTCGACGACCATGCCGGGCTCGGCATTGGCGTGCAGATAGTTCGACACCAGCCCGCCCGGGTGCGCCTTGACGGTGAGCTGCAGGTAGCGCTCGCCCCGGCTCTCGGGGTCGATCGGCGAGTAGCAGCGGGTGTGGCGCACGCCGTTGATCGAGACGCCGATCTGCACGTACTGACCGGCGGCATGGCCGCGCCACTGCCGCGAGGCGCGCAGGGTGAGGGTCACCGAGCCCGGCACCGCGTGCGAGACATGGGTGACTTCGGCGCGCAGCTCCCGAGCGGTGAGCCCGGGGTTGACGAGTTCCAGGTACCGGTCCAGCGGATGCGGCGTCGTCAACGTCTGCACCAGGTCGATCAGTCCCACCATGTCGCGTTGCCCCTTTGAGAAGTCCTTCGACGTGCGCTCCAAATTTCAGTGCACGTCTGTACACTCACTAGTGTGCCCGATGACCCCGGGCCACTGTCAACCGGCAATAATGTGAGGCGGACAACATAATGACAAAGGCCGCTATGGTGAACGGATGTATGCTCACCGATGTGACTGAGCAGGCAGGAACCCGCAACGAGCGCAAAGCGCATACCCGGGCAGCCCTCCTCGACGGCACCTTGGCCTTGGCCTCGGAGCGCGGATTCGCGGCATTGAGCCTGCGTGAGATCGCCCGTTCGGCCGGCATCGTGCCGACGGCCTTCTACCGCCACTTCGCCTCGCTCGACGACCTGGGCGCGACGATCGTCGATGAGGGTGTCACCGCATTGCGTTTGGCATTGCGAGAGGTCAGGCGCAAGCCCGACGCCCATCTGGCCGATACGGTCCGCTTCGTCTTCGAGCAGGTCCGCGTCAAACGCGCACTGTTCGGGTTCCTCATTCGCGAGCGTCACGGTGGGCCTGCCCCACTGCGTCAGGCGATCGCGATGGAGATGCAGCTGATCGTGCGCGAGATCGTCGCCGATCTCTCTCGCCTGCGCGCGCTCGATTCGTGGAGCACCACCGAGCTGGAGATCGCCGCAGATCTGCTCGTTACCACTGTTACCGACGGTATTGCCGCTTTCGTCGCGTCCACCTCCCGTGAGGAATCGGCGATCGTGGAGCGCACCGTCATGCAGATGCGCCTGATCGCGTTGGGCATCGCGGGCTGGGTACCCAAAAACGCGGACTGAACTCAGAGCACGGGCGTTCACACAACTCGGCGGCACCCCCGCCGGTGATACGTCACATATCGGCGGATACCGCGCGCGCCGGCGCGCGTACCGGGAGCAGGACCAGTAGGCCCACCGCCAGCACGACCAGAAGTCCGGCGATTCCGGCGCGGTCGCTGTGGAAGACGGAGACGAAAACGCCGAACAGGGCGGGCGCCAGGAACGACACGGCCCGACCGGTCGTGGTGTACAGGCCGAACAACTGACCCTCCCGTCCCGGCGGCGCCAGGCGCGCCAGGAACGACCGAGCCGAGGCCTGCGCGGGACCGACGAACACGGTGAGCGAGAGCCCGAAGATCCAGAACATCGTCGAGCCCGACACCAGCAGCAGCGCGACGCCGCAGACGAGCATTCCGACCAGCGACGACACGATCACCCGCTTGGGCCCGATCCGGTCGTCGAACCGTCCGGCCACCACCGCGGCCAGCCCGGCCACGACATTCGCGGCGATCCCGAACAGCAGCACATCGGCGTCGGCGAACCCGTACACCGTCACCGCGAGCACCCCGCCGAAGGTGAACACGCCCGCCAGCCCGTCCCGGAACACCGCACTGGCCAGCAGGAAGTACACCGTGTGCCGATCCTGGCCCCACAGTTCCCGCACGTCACGCCACAACACCCGGTAGGAACCGAGGAAGCCGACCTTCGCCGCCCCCGGGTCGGCGCCGGTGCGTGGCATCTCGGGCACCGCGAACAGCACCGGCAGCGCGAACACGGTGAACCACACCGCCGCGAGCACGATGACGAGCCGGACATTGAGTCCCTGATCGGTGGGCATCGCGAGCAATCCGCGGGTGTCGCCGTCACCGGCGAGGAATCCCACATAGCAGATCAGCAGCAGCACGATGCCGCCGAAATAGCCCATCGCCCAGCCCAATCCGGAGACCCGGCCGACCGTGGCCGGTGTCGACACCTGCCGCATCATCGCGTTGTAGGGCACGCCGGCGAGCTCGAAGGTGGCCGAGGCGAACGCGAGCAGCGCCAGACCGAGCCAGAGATCGTTGTAGTCGTCGCGGACGAAGAACATCAGCGACATCGCGCCGACCGTCAGCGCCGTCAAGGTCGCCAAGGCCCGTTTACGCGAGCCGACCGCGTCGAAGTACTGCCCGCAGACCGGCGCCGTCAGCGCCACGACCAAACCTGCCCCCGCCAGCGCCCAGCCCAGCCACGCACTCGCCGGTGTCGTACCCGGCAGATCCTTGCCCACCTTGTCGGTGAGATACACCGAGAACACGAAGGTCAGCGTCACGGCCTGGAACGCCGACGACCCCCAGTCCCACAGGCCCCACGCCAGTACCTGCCCGCGTCCGGCCGCCTCGCCGACGGTCTCGGCCGCGTTCACCTCGGTCATAGGCCGAAGACTATCGGCGAACGAACATCCACGCCGCCTATAACGCGTGCACCCGTGTTTCCGCCGATGCGGTAACCGCCCCACGCCGTCTACCGCATCGGCGCCGTCAACTCATATGAACCTGGTTGCATAGTACCCAGCGTTCCGGATACTCTCGTCCCATGGCACTGGAGCACGCGCTACTGGTTTCGCTCACCGAGCGGGCCGGCTCGGGGTATGAGCTCGCACGCCGATTCGACAAATCGATCGGCTACTTCTGGAGTGCCACCCACCAGCAGATCTACCGGGTTCTCAAGCGGATGGAGTCCTCCGGCTGGGTCACCGTCGAATCGGTGAACCAGCAGGGAAAACCCGACAAGAAGGTGTACTCGGTGGCTCCGGCCGGTCAGGCCGAGATAGCCCGCTGGCTCGCCGAGCCCACCGACGCCACCCCCGCTCGCGACGAACTCGGCGTGAAGATCCGCGCGGCCGCGTACGGCGACATCGATGCCATCTGCGCCGAGGTGGAGCGCCATCGAGGCCAGCACGCCCAGCGCCTCGACGAGTACCGCCTCAGCGAAAAGAAATTCTTCCCGGTGCCGGACCAGCTCTCCGGCACCGCTCTGCACCAGTATCTGGTGCTTCGCGCGGGCATCCGCGCGGAGTCCGGCTACCTCGAATGGTGCGACGAAGTACTGCAGGCCCTGCGACCGCGAAAAGGTGACGACCGCCCATGACTGCCTATCCCCATCTGTTCGAGCCACTCGATCTCGGCCACACCACGCTGCGCAACCGCGTGGTCATGGGCTCCATGCACACCGGTCTGGAAGACCGCGCCTGGGACACCAACAAGCTCGCCGCCTACTTCGCCGAACGCGCCCGCGGCGGCGTCGGCCTGATCATCACCGGCGGCTACGCCCCCAACCGCACCGGGTGGCTGCTGCCGCTCGGCGGCAAACTCACCAACAAGACCGAGGCGTACCGGCATCGCACGATCACCAAGGCGGTGCACGCG
The DNA here is from genome assembly GCF_036142455.1 of Nocardia salmonicida. Lineage (NCBI taxonomy): Bacteria > Bacillati > Actinomycetota > Actinomycetes > Mycobacteriales > Nocardiaceae > Nocardia > Nocardia salmonicida. Next base: position 145,799 of record NZ_CP108014.1, on the reverse strand, counting down.
GAGGGCGGCAAGATCGCCATCCAGATCCTGCACGCGGGGCGTTACTCCTACATGCCGACCAGCGTTTCGGCGTCGGCGATCAAGTCCGCGATCAACCCGTTCAAGCCCCGGGCGCTGTCGTCGAAGGGTGTCGAACGCACCATCGACGACTACGCGCGCTGCGCGGGCCTGGCCAAGTTCGCCGGATACGACGGCTGCGAGATCATGGGCGGTGAGGGCTATTTCCTCAACCAGTTCCTGGCGCCGCGGGTGAACAAGCGCACCGACAAGTGGGGCGGCTCACCGGAGAACCGGCGTCGGCTGCCCGTCGAGATCGCCCGGCGCATCCGGGCCGAGGTTGGTCCCGATTTCATCATCGTGTTCCGGTTGTCGATGGCCGAACTCGTCGAGAAGGGGCAGACGTTCGACGAAATCGTCGCTCTGGCACAGGAATTGGAGGCTGTCGGTGTCGACATCCTCAACACCGACATCGGCTGGCACGAGGCGCGGGTACCCACCATCGTCACCTCGGTGCCGCGCGCGGCGTTCGTGGAGTTCACCGCGAAGATCGCGCGCCAGGTGAACATCCCGGTCTGCGCCTCCAACCGGATCAACATGCCCGAGATCGCCGAGGAGATCCTGACCCGCGGCGACGCGGCGCTGATCTCCATGGCCCGCCCGCTGCTGGCCGACGCCGAATGGGCCAACAAGGCCGAGCAGGATCGGGCCGACGAGATCAACACCTGCATCGCCTGCAACCAGGCCTGCCTCGACCACGCCTTCGGCAACAAGAAGGTGTCGTGCCTGGTCAACCCGCGTGCGGGCAGCGAGACCACGTTGAACTTGCTGCCGACTCGGCGCGCCAAGCGGGTCGCCGTCGTCGGTGCGGGTCCGGCCGGGCTGTCGGCCGCGGTGAGCCTGGCCGAGCGTGGCCACCATGTCGACCTGTTCGAGTCCGACGACAAGATCGGCGGCCAGTTCGACATCGCCCGCCGTATCCCCGGCAAGGAGGAGTTCGACGAGTCGATCCGCTACTTCCGCCGCAAGATCGACCTCACCGGCGTCACCCTGCATCTCGAAAAGCGGGTCAGCGCCGAGGAATTGATCGCGGGCAAGTACGACTCGGTGATCCTGGCCACTGGCGTGCGCCCGCGCATCCCCAACATCCCCGGTATCGACCACCCGATGGTGCTGTCCTACGCCGAACTGGTGAAGCAGGAGAAGCCGGTCGGCAAGAAGGTCGCGGTGATCGGCGCGGGCGGCATCGGCTACGACGTGAGCGAATACCTCACGGTCGAAGGACATCCCACGCTCAAGCTCGACGAGTGGAAAGAGGAATGGGGCGTCGATTCCGAGAACGAGCAGGTTCCCGGACAGCTCCGCAAGCCCAAGCCCTCCCCCGCGGCGCGCGATGTGGTTCTGCTGCAACGTAAGTCGACCCCGTTCGGCAAGGACCTCGGCAAGACCTCCGGGTGGGTACACCGCGCGGCTCTCAAGGCGAAAGGCGTCGAGCAGGTCGGCGGCGTGAACTACGACCGCATCGATGACGCGGGCCTGCACATCAGCTTCGGCGAGAAGCACGAGAACCCCCGCGTGATCGAGGTCGACAACGTGATCGTCTGTGCCGGACAGGAATCCGTCCGCGAACTCGAAGAGCCCCTGCGGGCGGCGGGCGTCGACCTGCACCTCATCGGCGGCGCCGACCTGGCCGCCGAACTCGACGCCAAGCGCGCGATCGACCAAGGCACCCGCCTAGCCGCACGCTTGTAAATTTGGAGCGCTGGTGCGCTCGAGCGCGGCCCCTGAGGGCCGCGAGTCAGCCACCGTTGCTGGCGGCTGCGCCGCGGACGCAACGGCGGCTGACTCGCGGCCGGGCCGCTACGCCGCTGCGCGGCGGACCCTCCTCGAGGTCGGGTCGTGCGGGGCCGGGAGTGCGGTCAGCGCAGGGAGAGGTCGCGTATCGCATCACGTAGTTCGCGGCCTTCGCCTGCTTCGTACCAGCGAAGATGTCCGAGAAGCCAGTCGTGATAGGAGATTTCGGCGTTGCGTGGGTCGTGGGCAACGGTGAGGAAGTAGTCGATTTCGGAGAGTTCGTAGCCGATGTGGACCAGCGGGAGCAGGTCCGGAAGCAGGTTCTGTTCGGCGGCGGTCAAGGGCCGTACCGATCGATATCCCTGGATCAGCGCGGCGATCTGGTCCGCGCGGACGTGCGCGGGTCCGCCCTCGCGCAGCGAAACCCAGTCGACCGCTGCGCGTTCGATGGCGGTGGCGAGGTCGAAGACGGCCGTCGTCCGATCCGCCAGCCCGAAATCGATCACCGAGGTCACTTCATGGTCGTCCCACAGCAAGTTGGTTCCGTGCCAATCCCCATGCGTCCACAGCGGTTCGACATCGGCGAGTTCGGCCCGGAGCTGGGGAACCTCAGCGCGCCAGTCCTTTTCCCTTAGAAACCGAGCGACGGCCGGTCGGCGGGCGATATGCCACTCGAACGCGCTCACCACGTCACCGTGCATGCTCGCCAGCAACGGCCGGGCGGGCCGAGCGGGATCGTCGAACCCCGTTGCGGCCTGATGCAACCGGCCCAGCATCACTCCCGCGCCCACCGCATCGTCGACGTCGCGATAAGGCGACCACGAGAAGTCCGCGCGATACCGATCCTCCCCCGCCCCCGCGCGATGCACCTCGTATACGAACTCCGGCGCAGGATGATTGCCTGCGTGCGAGAGCTGCGACCAGTCACCCACGGCGGCAAGCACTTCGGGCACCGGAATCCCCCGGTCACGCAGATGCGCCATGAACCGATGTTCCTCGCCCAGCGCCACCTCGTCGCGCAATCGCACCGGCATCCGCTTCACGACGAGCCGCGCACCGTCGGCCGAGCGCACCCCCACCGTGGACGACAGCGGTCGAGCACCACGCCATTCGATCTCCGCGAGCGGCGATCCGTCCCAGGTCGCGGCGATCGCGCGAGCGATCTCGTCCTCGGTGAGCGCGGGCCACGTCGGCTCGGCCAGCGGGTCGTCACCCATGCCGAACACCTGCGGGCTCGAGTCGGTTGCCATATCGCCACTCATGCTATTGCCGGGTTCCCGCGCTGCCACCCGTCGACGCGGGCACCGCGCGGCCTGAGCCGATCCCTTAAGCTCCCCCTCGTGAGCTTGCCCTCCCCCACTGCAGACAATCGTGCCGTCGTCACCGGCGCGTCCTCCGGCATCGGCACGGCGCTGGCTGCCGAACTGGCCGGGCGCGGCTATTCGCTGATCCTGGTCGCGCGTCGGGGTGAGATCCTCACCGAGCTGGCCCAGCGGCTGACCCTGGCCCACGGCATCACCGCCGAGGTCCGCGCCGTCGACCTGGCCGATCGCACCCAGCGGGCCGGCCTCGTCAGCGAGCTCGCGGTCCGCGATATCGCCGTCCTCTGCAACAACGCGGGCATCGCGACCTTCGGCCCGGTCGCCGAACTCGACTTCGCCTACGAGCGCATGCAGATGGAGCTCAACGCCACCGCCGTGCACGACCTGTCCCTGGCCGTGCTGCCCGGCATGATCGAGCGCAAGGCGGGTGGGATCCTGATCAGCGGTTCGGCCGCGGGCAATATGCCGATCCCGAACAACGCGACCTACGCGGCGTCCAAGGCGTTCGCGAACACCTTCTCGGAGTCGCTGCGCGGCGAGCTCAAGGGCACCGGCGTGCACGTCACCCTGCTGGCCCCTGGCCCGGTCCGCACCGAGACCCCCGCCCCCGAGGACCAGTCGATCGTCGACAAGATGGTCCCCGATTTCCTCTGGGTGTCCTCCGAATACACCGCCAAGGTCTCCATCGACGCGCTGGCCCGCAACAAGATGCGCATCGTCCCCGGCCTGATCAGCAAGGGCATGAGCGTCGCGGGCAACTACGGCCCCCGCTCGTTCACCGCGCCGATCGCGGGCGCGTTCTACAAGAAGCTGGGTAGCTGAGCACGGCCTGACAGCTCGCCTGTGTCAGCAACCCGTCAGGATGGACTCGCAGGTGGTCAAGGACTCGTAAACACCGAGTTCAGCGGCCCGCGCGGGGCGTAATCCTGGAGTATGCCCCGCCGGTCCGAATGCGGGGGCGTCCTCAGGAGACCACAGTGACGTTGCTCGAGATCTTCCCGTCGTTGCGCGCGACCACCGTGCCGCGGCTCGATCCCGCGGTCTGGCCGACCGATACCCACTACGACCACGACGGCCGGATCGCCCTCGGCGCGGTGGCGCTCGCCGATGTCGCCGACCAGTTCGGCACTCCGGTCCAGGTGGTGGACGAAGCCGAGGTGCGCGAGCGCTGCCGCGCCTACCGCAAGCATTTCCCCGAGGCCGAGATCGTCTACGCGGGCACCGCGTTGATGGTCGGCGCGGTGGCGCACTGGGTCGCCGACGAGGGTCTGTCGGTGCAGGTCGGGTCGAGCGGTGAGTTGTCGATCGCGCTCGCCGCCGGCATCGATCCGCGCCGGATCGTGTTGCGCGGCAACGGCAAGACCCTCGACGAACTGAAGACCGCCGTGCGCTGCGGCGTCGGCCGGATCGTGGTCGGCTCGCTCACCGAGATCACGCTCCTCACCGCCGTGGCGACCCACCCGCAGCAGGTGCTGCTCCGCGTCGCCACCGGCATCGACGTTCCCGGTGCCGACCAGTTCGGCTTCCCACTCGGCAGTCGGTCGTTCGAGACCGCGGTCGCCCGCATCGCGGGCCGGTGCAACCTGCAGCTCGTCGGCCTGCACTGCCACCTCGGCCCGCAGATCCACAACCCCGACCACTACGGCGAGGCGATCCGCCGGATGATCGGCGAGATGTCCTGGATCGAACGCGAATACGGTCTCCTGCTCTCTCACCTCGACATCGGCGGCGGCCACGCGGTGGCACTGCGGAGCGGCGACGCGGAACTGAACCTGCGCGAACTCGCCGACATCCTCGACGACGCGCTGGACGCCGGGTGCGCACGCCACCGCTTCCCGCGTCCCGTGCTCGCGATGGAACCCGGGCGCGCGATCGTCGCGAGGGCGGGCGTCACCCTGTATCGGGTGCTCGCCGTCGACGAGACCGCCGACGGCGGCACCCGCGTGATCGTCGACGGCGGCGGCTGCGGGCAGGGCCGCGGACCCGGCGGCGCGCTGGTGGTCAACCGACACCCGACCGGCCCGCAGCTGACCGCGTCCATCGCGGGCAAACACAGCGAGTCCGGCGCGCTCATCGCCACCGAGGTGCGGCTACCGGCCGATCTGCGCCCCGGCGAAGTTCTCGCGCTACCGTGCACCGGCGCTTACCACCACGGTCTGGCGACGACCTACAGCACCGTGGGCAGGCCACCGCTCGTCGCCGTCGCCGACGGCCGTACCAGGCAGTTGCTGCGCCGCGAGACGACCGCCGACCTGCTGATGCGCGAGCTCGTGGACTGAGCTACCGCCGAGCCCGCGCTGTCACCTGCGACGGGTGCCGAAAATACTGCGACTGATCTCACGCCCGGCGGCACTCGCCGCCGAACGCAGGAAGCTCTTCACCGCCGGGTTGGCCATGATCCGCTCGGCGGCCGAGTCCTCTTCCTGCTGGGGCGCCGAACGCCCCGGTGCCTGCGGCGCGGAGTCGGGTGCGGGCGGCGCGGCCGCCACGCTGGCCAGCAGCATCTCGTAGGCCGATTCCCGGTCGACGCTCTGTCCGTACTTACCCTGCAGCGCACTCGACAGCGCCTTGGACTTGATCGCCTCGTCGCCGACGGTGTCCATCAGCGAGCGCGGCGGCGCGATCTTGGTCCAGGCGACAGGTGTGGGCGCACCGGTTTCGGAGAGCACGGTGACGATCGCCTCGCCGGTGCCGAGCGAGGTCAGCGCCTCTTCCAGGTCGTACACCGACGACTTCGGGTAGGTACGCACCGTCTTGGACAGCGCCTTCTGATCGTCGGGGGTGAAGGCGCGCAAGGCGTGCTGGACACGGGCGCCGAGCTGGGAGAGCACGGGGTTGGGGATGTCGGTGGGCAACTGGGTGCAGAAGAACACACCGACGCCCTTGGAGCGGATCAGCTTCACCGTCTGCTCGACCTGCTGCAGGAACGCCTTGGACGCCTCGGCGAACAGCAGATGCGCCTCGTCGAAGATGAACACGAGCTTCGGCTTGTCGACGTCACCCACCTCGGGCAGCGTCTGGAACAGATCGGCCAGTACCCACATCAAGAACGTGGAGAACAACGCGGGTCGCGCCGCCTGCTGACCGAGCTCGAACAGCGTGATCACGCCGAGCCCGCCCGCGGTGCGCAGCAGATCGGCCGGGTCGAGTTCGGGTTCGCCGAAGAAGGTATCGCCTCCTTCTGCTTCCAGATTCACCAGCGACCGCAGGATCACCCCGGCCGTCTGCGAGGACACGCCACCGATGCCCTTGAGGTCTTCCTTGCCTTCGGGGCTGGTCAGGTGGGTGATGACCGCGCGCAGGTCCTTCAGATCCAGCAGGACCAGGCCGCGCTGATCGGCCCAGTGGAAGATCAGGCCGAGCGTGGATTCCTGAGTGTCGTTGAGGCTGAGCACCTTGCTGAGCAGGATCGGGCCGAAGGAGGTGATCGTCGCCCGGATCGGCACCCCGATGCCCCCGGTCCCGAGCGAGACGAACTCGGTGGGGAAGGTACTAGGAGCCCAGTCGGTCGCGCCGGTCTCGGCCGCGCGCGCCCGGATCTTCTCGGTGTCGGCGCCGGGCTCGCTCAGGCCCGACAGATCGCCCTTGACGTCGGCCATCACCACGGGAACGCCCGCGCGGGACAGATGTTCGGCGATGCCCTGCAGGGTCTTGGTCTTGCCGGTGCCGGTCGCACCCGCGACGAGGCCGTGCCGGTTCATCATCCGCAGCGGAATACGCACGCGCGCAACAGGATCAGCGACGCCGTCGACCATCACCGTGCCGAGTTCCAACGCAGGTCCGCTGAAGGCGTAGCCCTCGGCGATCGCCGCGGCCGCGCCGGATGCGCTCGGCTCGCCGGATGACGGTGGCTTCGAGGCGGATTCCGTGCTCGCCGCCGCGGCTTCCCGCTCGGCGGCCTCCGCGGCTGCCATCGCCTCGGCGGCGACCCGTGCCGCGTCTTCGGCCGCCTTGCGGGCCGCTGCCGCCTTCTCCTGTGGGGTGGTCATTCGCGCGTCCTCCGTCTGCTCACTGGCACGTACGCAAGAAATGCTCGAAACGTCTGCGGTCAATTCCAGGCAAACTGTATCCGGGCCGGTCATCAGGGTGGCAAACATCCGTTGATGTCGTCGGCAAACCTCGTCCGCCTCGCCCACGCGACACACCTGCCGACCTGGTTCACGGACCCACCATTAGGGTGACTCCCGTGTCAGACAAACTTCTGGTCTGGATGGATTGCGAAATGACGGGGCTCCGTCTCGACAGCGACAAGCTGATCGAGATCGCCGCGCTCGTAACCGACAGCGACCTCAACATTCTCGGTGACGGTGTCGACATCGTCATCCACGCCGACGACGCCGCCCTGGCCTGCATGCCACCGGTCGTCGCCACCATGCACGCGAAATCCGGTCTGACCGAAGAGGTTCGGCGTTCCACCGTCACCCTCGAGCAGGCCCAGCAGCAGGTACTCGACTACATCCGCGAGTACGCGCCCACCGCGCGCACGGTGCCGCTGTGCGGCAACTCCATCGGCACCGATCGCGGCTTCATCGCTCGCGACATGCCGGAACTCGACGCGCACCTGCACTACCGGATGGTCGACGTGAGCTCGATCAAGGAACTGTGCAGGCGCTGGTACCCGCGCATCTACTTCGGTCAGCCGGAGAAGGGCCTGGCCCACCGCGCGCTGGCCGACATCAAGGAATCCATCCGCGAGCTCGAGTACTACCGTCGTACCGCGTTCGTGCCGCTGCCCGGACCGACCACCACCGAGATCGCCGCCGCCGCACAGGCCGCCACCGATGCCGTGGATGTCACCGGTTCAAGCCCTCTACCAGCGGATTAGGGCCTGACGCCAAAGTCACGCTAGTATCGACGGCGCCGGTGATTCACCGGTGATGGTGACCGTAGTTCAGTTGGTAGAGCACCAGGTTGTGATCCTGGATGTCGCGGGTTCGAGTCCCGTCGGTCACCCCGAAGAGAAGGCCCGGTCCACAGGACCGGGCCTTCTTTGCTATCCGGCGCCCGCGCGGCTCGCTCGGTGCCTTCGGACGGCGGACCGGTTCGCACAGGCCGGGCTGCAGAACCGTTGCCTGCCGTTGCGCGAGGTGTCGGCGTACACCTGCGAGCACCCGTCCGCCGCGCAGGCGCCGAGGCGGTCCATCCCGAGGCCGGTCAGGTGCAAAGCGGTACCGACGGTGATCAACGCGGCGATCTGACGATCCGTCGCCACCCCGGGGTCACGGAAGTGCAGATGCCAGCCGTCGCCCACATGGTCGGTCAGCCGGGGTGGAGACGCGTACTCGGCCAGCAACACATTGAGCAGCGCCGCTCGCTCGGCGCGGTCCGCGCACTCCACCACCCCGCGCCAACGCCCCAGAAAGGCCGTCACCGCCACGAGATCACCCTCGGACACCGGCGCACTCAGCACCAAACCGGCGCCCACACAGCGCCGCGCCAACTCCGCGGCGCTTGAACACGGATCGTTGAGCAGGTCGACGCCGAGCAGCACCGGCTCCCGCCCGTAATGGTTGTAATGCACAATGCCATTACATCAGACTCGAACCATGAGCAGCCACCCCGCACACACCTGGCAGATCGAGTCGCGCCACCGGACCAGCGAGGGCCTCGTGGCCTATCAACGCTGCCGCTGCGGCGCCCGCAGGGTGGTCGTCGACCACCTGAGCGTCGCGTCGGAGATCCATCGCGACGAACCCGATCTCGCCGAGGCCGGATAATCCGCACCACCATGACGAAGGTCACGTTTGACCGCTACACTTTGGACCGCTGCCCAGATGTGGGGCAGATCTCGCCATCGCGTCAGCGCTCGACCGGAAAGACCCCTTGATGAAGCGTTCCACCGTCGTCGCCATCCTCGCCGCCACCGTGCTCGGCCCCGTCGCGGGTACCGCAACGGCATCGCCCGGCCTGCCCCTCACCGACTTCGCGGCGGAGACCCCCATCGGCGACTTCGGCCTGCCGAGTGATCAGCCCGAATCCGGTTCGGCGCAGAGCGGCTCCACCACCGGCCTCGAGACCACCGGGTCTTCCGGCACCGGCTCGGCCGGCCTACCCAACCTCGACCGAATGCTGTTCGGCGGACGCATCCTGTGCGGCGCCCTCGGCAGCGCGCTCGCCGTCGCGGGCGAGGCGATGATGGACTGCAGCCAGCTCCCCACCCCGCACTGAGACAGTCACAGACACAACGAAGGGGCACCGGAAACTTCCGGTGCCCCTTCGTTTTTCGTGCGTTGCGCGACTACGGAGCGTCGGCGTTGCCCGCCTTCCATTCCGGCCACGCGATGTTCCAGTCACCCAGCCCGTCGACGCCGGACAGCGTGCCGCCGACCGTGTTCTTGATGACGGTGATGTCACCGCGCTTGGCGTTCTCGTACACCCAGCGCGCGTTCGCCGGACTCAGATTCAGGCAGCCGTGGCTGGAGTTGGAGTAGCCCTGCTGCCCCACCGACCACGGTGCCGAGTGGAAGAAGATGCCGCTGTAGGAGATTCGCGTCGCGTAGTCGACCGGCGTGCGGTACCCGTCGGACGAGTTCACCGCCACACCGTAGGTCGAGGAGTCCATGATGATCTTCTCGTGCCGGTCGCTGACGATGTAGACGCCGTTGTCGGTAGGCGTGCTGTCCTTACCCATCGAGGTGGGCATGGTCATGATCACCTGACCGTTCTTCTCCACCACCACCTGCTTGGTGTTGTCGTCGGCGGTGAAGACCACCGCGTCACCGATGGTGAAGAACGAATGGATGTTGTCCTGGCCGTACAGGCCCTTACCCAGGTCTTTGCCGTAGACGTTCACATCGATGGTCACCTTGGTACCCGGTGTCCAGTAATGCTCTGGGCGCCACCGCACTTCGCGATTGTTCACCCAGTAGAAGGCGCCCTCGACAGCGGGCTCGGTGGTGATCTTGATGGCCTCTTGCGCGGCACGACGGTCGGGGATGTTCTCGTCGAACTGGATCGCCACCGGCTGACCGATACCGACCACCTCACCCTCACCGGGCAGCATGTACGGCTTGGTCTGACTCTTCGGCGAGCTCGTGGTGAAGCTCAGCGTCGAGGAGTTCGCGCCACCGAGCCCGATGGCCGAGGCAGTGAGCTTGTAGGTCTTGCCGTAGCCGAGCACCTCGGCGGTCGACCAGGAACGCCCGTCCGCTGCCAGCTGACCCGCGACCGCGGCGCCCTGCTGATTGGTCAGCGTGACGTCGGTGAACTTGCCGTCCTCGACCTGGAAGGCCATCGGCATACCGGGCGAGACACCGACCTGCCCGTCCTTGATGGTCGAGACCAGCTTCGGCTTGATGAGCTCGGCGAGGGGGTTGCGATCGATCGCTACCTCCACCCCGGTGCCCTCCGCGGCCGAGCACGCCGACGCGCCGAGCGCGAACACCGCCAACAGCACCACCGGAACGATCGTCCGTAGCGACCGAGGTCGCCCCCGCTTCTTACCCATGCCAACCCCGTTTCCGTACCGACGCGATTACAGTGCGCCGCAGATCCCACCGACCGAATCGCTAGAGCCATCCGTATAGGCGGGGGGCGTTACGAACTCGACGTCTCGCCCATTCTGCCAGCTAGTCCGGCCGGTTCCAACGGGAAAGCCCCCGCGACACGACCAAGTCACAATCGTTAGATACGTGCGGAGGTCGTCGGCGTTAACAACGCCCAGTATGCGGCATTGTTGCTGGTCAGCGCCCGATTTCACTTTCCGCCCCACGGCCTGCTAATGTTTGTTCCGCACCGGAGACGGGGCAAAGAACAAAGACATGCGCCATTAGCTCAATTGGCAGAGCAGCTGACTCTTAATCAGCGGGTTCGGGGTTCAAGTCCCTGATGGCGCACTCACGGGATGCCCCGTCACCATTCGGTGACGGGGCATTTCCTGTTTCCAGCCAGACGAGATCGACGCCGGTGGCCATGGCCCAAGCCATCACCACGGCACGCTTCGGGGTAACCGAATCCTGTTCAGCCCTCTGAACCGTGGCCGATCCCACACCGATCATGGTGGCCATTTCCCGCTGAGTGAGGCCCGCGTGAGTCCGCGCGATCATGAGTCGCTGCCCGGACGTGAGGACGGGGATAACGCCCCGCTGCTGATGTGCTGTCGTCATACGGGCATCTTAAACCCACGAGTGAGAATAAGACACCCTCTGTAGTGGTGGTTGACAGAGTGATTCAAACACATCACTCTGAGCAACATGAATCCCAGCGTTGGCAATTCGACTCAGGGCCGACTATCCATCACGGCTGCGCAGGCTGCCGCGATCCTGGGTGTCGGCCTCGGCACCGTCAACCGGTGGTCGTTGTCCGGCTACCTGCCTTCCACCCAAAAGGGACAGCGCGGAATGCGCCCCTGGCTGTACGACCCGGAGACCGTCGAACAGCTGGCCGTGGCCCGCCGCGAAGCCCTGGCCGTCCTGAACCCTCGGGCCGCAGCGTGACCGCCCGCGCGCAAGCCTGGGCGTGGACTATCGCCCTCGGCGCCGCCTGGCCCGCCCTGATCTGGCTGGGCCTGGAGCTGGCCGCGTGATCGCGCAACGCGCACGCCGCGCCGCCAGGCCCGAATCGCTGGCCGGTCTGCTGCTCGACCTGGCCCTAGTCGCGTTCTGGATGGCATTCGTACCCGTCCTGTTCGTGGTTCTGTCCGTGCCCGAAATTCCGGGCCCATGATCCGACGTACTGAGCCGCTGCCACGCTGCCCGCAGTGCGAGCGCCCCTACAGCCCCCGGACCCGAGTTCCTCGGTTGCCCTCGGGGGAAGTGCGCCCGTGCTGGGAATGCCGTGGTGGCCGGATAGACGCCCGACCGCGCCCGGTGTCGACCCCTGGGCGCGGTCGGGAATTCACAGGTGGTGATGCCGCCTAAATCCCTTGCTACGCAACACGTTTCACACGTACGCCTAGCAGGCGACGACACCGGCCGTCAGAGGGTGGCGGGTTGTCGTGCCTACCGCTAAGGCACTCGAGGACATAGGCCGCGCCGCTTACCTAGACGGACTGCCCGACGGCGCCACTTGCCCAACTGGCCGACACAGCTGTGTCGGTGGGAAGGGGGATCTATGCCCATTTCCCGGCCTGTGCGCAAGCGAGTAATACCCGCAGCGCGTCGCATATCGGCTCCATACGCCCGGCTCCATACCAGAGCTGCGCGCCGATTGTGTGACCCATCTACACAGGGTCACCTCTCACCACCACCCTCACCACCCAGAGCTAGGCCAGAACACCGCCTGATCGCTTCACAGACAGGACAACAACCACATGACGACCAAAGATGAACCGCCCGAACCGAACTCGACAGGCATCGAAGACACGAACGTGTGCCGCGTGTGCTTCGGACCGATCGCCTACCGGCAGACGATCGGCGGTGCGTGGCTGCCCCTGGACTGCGCACCGACCGAGGACGGCACGGTCCGCGTGCGCGGCGATCGCGCCGTAGTCCTGTCCGGCGCCGACCTCACCGAGGCCCGGCGTATCCGCCCGATCCCGCTGTTCAAGCTCCACAAGCCCACGGAGGGTTGCCCGAAATGACACACCACATCACGCCCACGATCAGCCACGGCGCCGTCATCGTCGTGTTCGACTGCCAAGACCCCGCGTGCGACTACCGAGGCCCGGACACCTCGACCGCGTACACGTGGCCGATCCGGAACGCCTGCGCCGCCGCCCTGGCCCTCAACCGTGCCGACTGGCTCGACACCTACGACGGCCCACCCGGCGCCATGCTGGCCAGTGCGCCCGTCGACGTACGCCTAGAATCGCCCGGCGCCATGGCTACCTGGCGATATGGCGGCTAGGTGGGGCGGCAGGAAGGCAGCGGCATACACCGCTGCCGTCCTGGAGCGTGACGGCACGTTGTGTGTCCTCCAGCGGCCCGGCTGCACTCATATCGCCACTACCGCAGATCACATCGTGCCCCGGTCCCTCGGTGGCGATCCATGGGACCTGGAGAACGGGCGCCCGTCCTGCCGTCCCTGCAACTCCAGCCGAGGCAACGGCCTGGCCGGTGCCACGCCGGGCGTGCGGATCGTCATCGTGACCGGCCCACCGGCCGCAGGGAAATCGACCTACATCAGGCAGCGCGCGCAGGGTGACGACGTGGTGATCGACCTCGACGTGATCGCCTCGGCGCTGCGCGGGCCCACGCACGACGCGCAGCACGTGTACCCGTCGCACGTGCGGCACGTGGCGATCGCGGCCCGACAGGCAGCCATCCGCAGGGCGACGCGCCTGGCCGAACGGGTCACCGTGTGGATCGTCCATTCCATGCCGTCTGCGGCGCAGCTGGACGGCTACCGCGCGCAGGGCGCCGAGGTGGTCACGATCGACCCCGGCGCCGACATCGTGGTCGAACGGGCCCGCGCCGACCGGCCCGCCGAGGCGATGCGCCATGTCGACCGCTACTACCTCGGCGCAGGTGGTGACGTGCCACCGTCGCGCGAGTGGTGATGCATGAAACCATGCATAGTCCATGCATGAATATGCAGCGGGTCATGCATTGTCCATGCATGGTCCATGCATGACCCTCGGCTGCGCGAGTCTGTATCAACCTTCGTACCTTGGTACAAACACGCGTTCAGCCGGCCTTTTGAGGGCGAGACCCCCCGGCAGCCCCCTGCCCAGCTCCCCTGTTTCTCTCGGTCTGTATTGACACAGGGGTTGGTACAAAGGTGTATGAGTTGATGAACATCTCAGAAAGTCACGGGTTTGTAACGATTTCTGGGGGAATTTTATGCATGGCCATGCATGGCAGCCTTGCATATTATTCGGGGTTCATGCATGGTCGTATGCATGCCTCGACCCGACCCCCGCGCACCCCGCGCCGGACAAGACGCACTGTTCGACGGTGACGCGCTGCCGGTCGCCAAGCCCGGCCACATCGTACGCGGGCGGCACTCCGAAGCGGTCGACCGCGCGTTCTCCTCGGCCACCGAGGGCGGACTACTGCGCCCAGAGCATGAGGCCCTACAGACGTTCGTGCGCGGCTGCGCGTGGGCCCTGGACAGTTTCGAGGGGTCGAACCTCCCCTACGGCCCGGCCAAACTCGTGCCCGCCGCTGTCGAAGCCCTGCGCGAATTGAACCTCACCCCGGCGCAGCAAGCCGACGAAACCGACGACAAACTCAGGGAGTTGCTAGACGACATCGGCAAGCCGAGCACCGACGCGCCGACCGATGCGTAAGCGGACCGCTACGCTTCCCGCGGAGCTCGCCGGCCTCGGCATCCTGGCCGGTCACAGCGTTTTCCTGGCCGATCGTAAACGGACCGACCGGTGATCCCGACCCCGCCGCCTCGGTATCACACGCCTCGGAACCCTGATCGTCCCAGCTACGGCCGTGCGATCGACCGCACGTCTACCGGCCTCGGGCGTCCGCTGATGCCCTGGCAGCGGCAGGCAGTCGACGTGGCTACCGAAATCGACACGAGCACAGGACGTTTCGTGTATCCGCTTGTCATCATCAGCGTGCCTCGGCAGTCGGGTAAGACGGCGCTTGTCCTGGCCAAGGCGTTTCATCGCGGGCTGATGCTGCCCAATGCGCGCGTGTGGCTCACCGCGCAGACCGGCATGCACGCCCGAGACAGCTTTCTGGAGATGGCGCGCCCGGCCAAACTCACCCCGTTCGGCAAGCTGTTCGACCTCAAACGCGGCGCGGGCGATACGCGAATTGAGTTCGCGCACAACATGTCTCAGCTACGCCCGCACCCGCCGACTGAGGACAGTCTGCACTCCAAGCAATCCGACCTCAATCTCATCGATGAGGCGTGGGTGTTCGGCGAAGATCAGGCAGCCGGACTCATGGCCGCGATCACGCCCACGCAGGCCACGCGCCCCATGCGCCAGACAGTCATCCTGTCGACGCGCGGCACGGCAGCGAGCACGTGGTTTCACGGGCTGATCGACCGCGTACTAGAGGACAATCCGCCCGGTGTGTGCCTGGTCGACTACGGCATAGGCCCCGATGACGACCCGCAGAACCTCGACGTGATCGCCGCTGCGCACCCTGCCTACGGGCACACCATCGACATGGCCGCGCTGGAATCGGCGCAAGCCCAGCTGTCGCCCGGCGAGTTCGCGCGCGCGTACGGCAACGTGCCGACCGCTGCCGCTGAGTCGCTGTTCCCGCCCTCGGCGTGGGCTGCCTGCCAGACAGTGGACCGGCTGCCAGACGGGCCCGTGACGTTCGCCGCTGCCGTGTCGATCGACCGGTCGGAAACCGCGATCGCTGCCGCGATCATGGCCGACGGTGTGCCGTGGTGCGAGGTGATCGAAGTGCGCGAGGGAACCGAATGGGCGGCACCTCGGCTTGCCGAGTTGGCCGAACGGCACAGCGACGGCCCGCCCTGGATCGACCGAGGCGGACCCTCGGGAACCGTTGCGGTGCAACTGGATCGGCTCATGGTTCCAGTGCGTGACGCCACGTCCTACGACGTGGCGACCGCTGCCGCCGACATGTCCGATCGCGTGATCGTCGGGCGTATCCGCTGCCGCGTTCACCCCGCGCTGACCTCGGCAGTCGGCTGCGCCGCCTGGCGCAACCTCGGCGACGGCGCGCGGGCATTCGGGCGCCGGGCGTCCGCCGGATCAATCGCCGCCCTCGAGGCTGTCTCGACCGCTGCCCACGGTGCAGCTCAGCACGTGCCCATGCCCCCGCCGAAGATATGGACCCCTGATGCCTAAAGCGCTGCTCGATGCCAGTAGTTCGTCCGTGCTCGTCACCTGTGATTCGTGCACCTGGCGCGCGATCGCGGGCACTCGCGGTGGTGCCTGGAAGTTTGCCGCGATACATCTCCGGTTGGTTCACCGCGATATCCACGCCGCGCGACGCGCCGTAAAGGCGAGTTGCCAGTGGGTTGCTAGAGAACGTGGACACCGGCAGGAAGCTGGGAAGCGTGGGAATCAGGGACGCAATCCGAGCGATCGCGCACGCGCCGTCGACGATCGCGGCAGCGCATAACACGCTGTCGGGCCCGGCGTCGCCGTGGGCACAGTGGCCTAGCCACCTGGCGCACGTCGACGTTCCGGAGTGGACAGACGGCTACGAGTGGCCCGTCTCGCGCGCCGAGGCCCTAGGCGTACCGGCAGTGAACCGCGCACGAAAGCTGTTGTGCGGCACCATTTCCCGCATGCCCATGCGGGTATGCGACACCGCTGGCCCGGTCGCCCAGCAACCGCGATGGATCGACCGCACCGACCAGCCACTGAGCCCGTTCCATCGCACGTCCATGCTCGTGGACGACTTGCTGTTCTACGGCTGGGGCCTGCTCGCTGTGACCCGCGCCGAGGATATGTCGGTCGAATCGCTCGATTACGTGCCGTGGGATCTGTGGGAGTTCGACCCCGAGGGGCGCATCAGGATCGGCGGACAGCTGGCCGCGCCTGGCACGGTGTGCGCCGTGCCGGGCCCGGATGAGGGTTTGCTGAGGTTCAACTCTCGCGCTATCCGCATCGCTGATTCGCTGTCGACCACCACCGAACGCGCAGCCAAAACGCCCGTGCCGAACATCGAATTGCACGACACCTCGGATCGGCCGATGGACGACACCGACATCGGCAAGCTAGTCGGTCGGTGGGCGGCTGCACGCCGAGGCGAAAACGGTGGCGTCGCCTACACGAACAAGAGCATCGAAGTACGGGCGCACGGACAGCAGAACGCAGACGTGTTGATCCCGGCCCGCAACGATGCCGTGGTCGACATCGCCCGCGCGATCGGCATTCCCGCCGCGATGCTCGATGCGACCGCCGCACAGGCCGCCCTGACCTACGAGACATCGCAGGGCAGAAACGCGGAGTTCATCGACTACGGCCTGTCACCGTTCATGGCCGCGATCTGCGCGCGCCTCGGACAGGACGACATCACCGCGCCCGGCCTACACGTAGAGATCGACCTCACCGGCTTCTCGTCGCTGGCGCCCCCGGATCGGGCGATCGCACCCGACGACGGCGCCACCATGCCGCAGCCGCCCACACCTACGCCGACCCGATTGGGGATCGCCTCATGACATTTCGCACCGTCTACGGCAACAGCCACTCCGAAAATGGTTGGCGCATGGCCGATCGCAATGAATGCGTGGTGGCCAATCCCGTGCCGTTCAGCGACACGGCGCCGGTCCGTTCCGGCGTCGCCGCGACGATCCTGAATGCCTGGCTGATCTGGTACCACCTCAACGTCGAACAGATCGTTTCGCCGGTGTGGGGATGGTCGCGTGAGAACGACGTGGCTACCAGCAATCACCTTTCCGGAACGGCCCTCGACATCAACGCGCCCGCGTATCCGTGGGGATTCCGCACCATGCCTGTGGAGCGAATTCGCAAGGTGCGCACGGGATTACAGCTGTTCAACGGCTGCGTGTTCTGGGGCGCCGACTGGGACCGCGCCGACGAAATGCATTTCCAGATCGCCTACCCCGAGGGCGACCCACGGCTATCGGCCCTAGCCGAGGCACTGAGTGACGGATACCTCGGGCTGTACGCGCCGGGGACCAACCCAACAGAAGAGGATGACATGGCATTCACCGACGCAGATCGCGAGTTGCTGAAGCGCGTACACCGCGAACTCACGCAGCCGTACCCGTCGCGCAGCCGGTACCGCGCCAACGACAAGCCGGTCGACACCCTGGCCGGAATGGTCCTCAACGCAGACGCCCGCATCCACGAGGACGCGACCGAGCGCACCGCGATGCTGGGCGACGCCGAGGCCGGTGCCCTTGTGCGCGCTGCCGCCGAGGCGGGCGACCCGCACGCCGCTGCCATCCTCGGGATTGTCGACGGGATCAAGTCATGACGTGGTATCTGATCCTCGCGTACGCGATCGCCACCGGCGCATTCATCGCTGCCGGTGCCGCCGTCATCTTGGTGATGTCGTTCGCCAATGCGTTGGCGCACAGCCAGTCACGGACAGACGGGCGGCACACGGTCGGCGCTGGCCGAGGTGGTCCCCCGTGAGTACGCCTACCGATCCGCCGACACAGTGCACGCACCCCGGCCGGTCGACCGCGCGATCCAGCGTGGCGACCCTGGTTGGTATCGGGCCGCTCGTGCCGGTGCTCGTGATGCACCTCGGCGAGACGCGCGCAGCGCTGATCGTCGGCGCCGCGCTGATCGGTAACGCGGTCGTCACCCGAGTGTTGGCCATTCCGCAGGTAGAGGCGTGGCTACGCGCCGTCGTGCCCCTGCTCGCAGCCTCGAAAGGTCCGACGCGATGACAGTCCGAATTACCACGGGCGCAACGGTTTTCGCCGAGGCGTCGACGCGCACGGTAACCGGCATGATCGTTCCGTTCGGTGTCACCGGCCGAGGTTCGATCGGTCCGACCACGTTCGCGCCCGGCGCGATCGAGCTGCCCGCCGACCTCGGGCGCGTCAAGTTGTACCGAGATCACCGCGATCAGTACGGGATCGGTACCCCGGTCGGCTGGATGACCCGTGCGGAATCGCGCCCTGATGGGCTCTACGCCACGTTCGCGATCGGCGTAGGCCCGGATGGCGATCAGGCCCTACAGGACGCGCAGGGCGTCCGTGACGGGCTGTCGATCGAGATCAGCGGACAGATGGACCGGGCGCCAGATGGCACCGTGCGGCGCGCGCAGGTGTCCGCCGTGGCCCTGGTCGCCACGCCCGCATTCGCTGATGCGCGAGTGCTCAACGTCAGCTACTCCGAAACTCCCGAAGGAGCCACAATCATGCAACCCGAAATCGAAACCGCGCAGGTCACGGCCCCGGCGTCGCCGGAATCCGCCGGCGAAAATCCGGGCGCCGCCACCACCGTCGCGCCCGGCACCGGCGCCGGTGTGCCGATCACGCCCGGCACCACGGAGCCGCTGCCCGCGCCGGTGCCCGCCCCGACTGCCTCGGCTGCGTTCGCTGCCTCGGCATCGCGCCCGGTCGGTGTGCAGGTGACCGAGCGAGCGCCCACGTTCGCGCAGGTGGTGACCCATCTCCAGCACGTGATGCGCGGAGAGACGCCCGCGGCTTCGTTCGCCCTGGCCGACATCACCTCGACCGCGTTCACTCCCACGATCAGCCTGCCGGGCTGGCTGGGCGAACTGTGGCAGGGCGTCGCCTACCAGCGCGAAATCATCCCGCTGATGACACAGCGCCCGCTGACTCACCACAAGATGGTCGGCTGGAAATGGGGCGTCAAGCCCAAGGTTGCGAAGTACCTGGGCGACAAGACCCCGATTCCGACCAACGTACCGACCACGCTGCCCGACGAATTCGAAGCCGAGCGGTGGGCAGGCGGCTGGGATCTGGACCGCAAGTTCATCGACTTCAACGACAGCGAGTTCCTGGCGTCGTTCATGCGCGCGGCAGTCGAGTCGTACGCCATGGAGACCGACACCGACGCGGCGGTGTTCCTCAACACCAGCGCCACCGTGGTGCCCGGCACCGCGCCGGACATGCTGCGCGCAGTGTCGCGCGGCGCGCAGGCGATCAAGCGAGGCAAGGCCGGTCGCGCGTCGTTCGTCCTGGTGAATGACACCGATCTCGAATCGCTGCTCGACTTCGCAGAGCTCGACGTGCCCGCGTTCCTCGGCGTGCTCGGTATCGAGCCGACGTCGTGGGTTCCGTCTGATCTGGTCCCGGCCGGTGGCGTGATCGTCGGCGCTGCCCCGGCAGTGGAGTTCTACGAACTGCCCGGTAGTCCGATCCGGGTGAACGCGCTCGACCTGGCGCGCGGTGGTGTGGATGAGGCCGTATTCGGTTACACCGCAAACCATCTCGTGAATGCAAAGGGACTCGTCAAGGTCGCATGGGCGACCCCGGAGACCCCGTAGTCATGGCCGGACCACTGACCACCGTCGAACTCGTGCGCGCGTATCTGGCGCTCGAGGAAGACGGCCCGGCAGCCGATGAAACCTACCTGGCCGCGACCGTTTCGGCGGTCGCGTCCAGGGTGGCCACGTGGCTAGAGCCACCGGCCGAGGGCGCCGAGTGGCCCGACCACGTGCGGCACGGCACGACCATGCTGGCTGCCCGTCTGTGGAAGCGCCGAGGCACGCCCTCGGGCGTAGAGACCCAAGGCGATTTCGGTGCGTTCTACGTCCAGCGGACAGACCCCGATATCGCGATGCTGTTGGGCCTCGGCAATCACCTACCTCCGAAAGTCGGGTAGCGCCGTGGATATCGCGGGAGCGCTTGACGAAATCGTGAATGCCCTACGAGCGCAGGGGATTCGGGCAAACGTCGATCCGGTCAAGCTCACCCCTCCGTGCGCGTGGGTCACGCCCACACAGCTGGCACACACCTACCTCGGCGGGTGCGTGGAGGCAACAGTGGCCGTGCTGCTGATCACGACCGACCGGCCCCCGGCGCTGGCACACGCGGCCCTCGGCGAACTACTCGGCAAGGCCCTGGCCGTGATCGAACCGACAGAGCCGACCGTCACCAATGAAGCCGTGAAGCTCACCGACAACGGGCAGCCGCTACCGGCCTACCGCATGACCACCACCACCACGATCGGTTAGGAGACACCATGCCCGCGCAGACATACAAGGTCGGTCCCGGCACACTCTCATTCGGCGAGGTCGGAACGCCCACGGACTTTTCGTGCCAGTTCACCGATATCGCTCTCGAGCCTTCCAAGGACTCAGAGGACGCGCTGAAAGTCCTTTGCGGTGACCAGATTCCGGGCGACGTGACTTACACGTGGGTGCTGAAAGGCACGCTCGTGCAGTCCCTCGAGGACACCGGAATCACGCTCTACACGCTGGCGCAGGCTGGCAACACAGTCGCGTTCCGATTCTCGCCCAAGTCCGGCGCCAACGGATTCAGCGGTTCGGTGGTGATCGACCCGACCAAAATCGGCGGTGAGGTCGGCAAGACAGCCACCGCGGATTTCGAGTTCCAAGTCGTCGGCACGCCCGTCCTGGTCCCGGCCGTTCCCTGATGCCCGGACAGCTGCGCGGGAACCGCAACTTTCAGCGGACCACGAACCGCGCGCAACGCGATCTCCGATCGGGTGAGCCGAGCAAGAAGGCTGCCCAGATCGCGGCGCGCGCTGCCCGCGCAGCTGCGCCCAGAAAGTCCGGGCGGCTGGCCCGGTCGATCCGTGCCAGCGGGCGCACGGTGTCTACCCCGATCGTCTACGCAGCCGTTCAGAACTACGGCTGGCCCGCACGCAACATCCGCGCACGGGCGTTCATGTACGACGGCATGCGCCGCGTAGAAGCCACCTGGCTACGCCAGTTCACCGACAACACAGACCGCGCCCTCGGGCGAGTGAGAGGTATCTGATGGGCAAGGTACAGCGACTGCTGATCGACATTCTGATGGTCGACGGCACCGAACACGATTCCGTCGAAATCATTGGCGCCGACCGCAAAAGGTGGTCCGAAACCGCGCAGCGGCACAAGTGGCCCAGCCAGCAAGACGACCCCGACCTGTGGCTGATGTTCCTGTGCTGGGCGGCACTGTTCCGCACGGGCAAGTTCCCGCAGGGGTTCGACGCGTTCGCCGACGCAGTGAGCGCGTACGACATGGCCGAGGCGCCCGAGGTGGACCCTACGGCCCCGACGACTACGGCCGTCTAGTCGTCGGCCTGGCGCTCGCGACCCACACCGCGCCCTCGGTGTGGTGGGAAGCGTCGCCCGAGGAAATCGCAACGGCCCTAGACATTTTGGAAGAGCAAGCCGAGGAGGTTCGCCGTGGCAGCCGGTAGCGCAGTGCTCGCAGTTCACATCATCAGCCAGCTAGGCGGCGCCGGATTCAACGCGGCGCAGCGCGCAGCGAACCGGCTGGCGCGGGCGGCTGCCTCGGCTGGCCGGGCGGTCGACCAAGTAGCCCGCACGACCACCAAGGTTGCCGCGCTCACCGGTGCAGCCGCCGCCGCTGCCGGTGCGGTCGGCTCACTCGGTATCGGTCTGGTCGGCCTCGGTGTGCTGGCCGGGCCCGCCGTCGCCGCGATCGCCCTCGGCATGGACGGAATCAAGCAAGCCGCGCAGGGCGCCAAGCCCGCACTCGATCGGCTGAAATCCGCTGTGTCGCAAACGTTTGCGCGCGAGATGGCGCCAGCGTTTCAACAGCTGTCCGGCGTCATGGATCGGATCACCCCGGCCATGCAAGGGATCGCGTCGTCGGTGTCGACCGTGTTCGGCGCCGTGGTCGGGGAGCTGGCCGGGCCCGGCGCTGCCGCCCTCGATCAGCTACTCGTCGGCACACAGAAGTTCATCGGCGCGATGGCGCCCGGCCTGGCGCAGATGACGCGCGGCATTCTCGACATGGGCGCCGCCGCCGCGCCGGTGGCCGACAAGATCGGCGCCGCGTTCGGCTCGGTGTTCGGCGAGATCGGTAAGGCGTTCTCTCGGCTGTCCGAGGACGGCACGATGACGCGCCTGATGGACGGGTTCGCGCAAGCCCTGTCCGGCCTGGCCGTGTTCATCGGCCCCCTGGTCGAACTGCTCGGGCGCCTCGGCGCCGTGATCGGTCCTGTTCTGGGACAAGCCTTTACGATCCTCGGCAACGCGCTTACGGCCATGATGCCGTCACTAGTGCAGATGGCCGGAACGGTCGGCAATGCCATCGTGCAGGTATTCGAGGCCCTGGCCCCGGTGCTGCCGCCGATCGCCGCTGCGTTCGCCTCACTGCTGACCGCGATCGCGCCCCTGATTCCGCCGCTGGCGCAGGTGGCCGCGATCCTGCTCGGTGGCCTGGCGCAGGTAGTCCAGGCCCTGGCGCCCGCCTTCCAAGCTGTGGCCGAGGCGCTGGCCGCTGCTCTGCTGCCGGTGCTGCCGATCATCGCTGATCTGTTCGTTCAGATGGCACCGGTGATCGCACAGGTAGCCGGCGAAATCGGCGCCAATCTCGTCGCCGCGATACAGACCCTGGCCCCGGTGCTGCCCGGTCTGATCGGCGCGTTCGTAGAATTGCTGGCCGCGCTGCTGCCGATCATGCCGACGATCCTGTCTCTGATCACCTCACTGTTGCCACCGCTGGCCAATCTGCTAGTTGCCCTGTCCCCCTTGATAATTGCTGTCGTCGGTGCCGCCGCGTCGCTGGCCTCGATGATGGGCGGCGCCGTGTCCGCCAGCCTCGGCGTAGTCGTCGGCGCGATCAACGCGGTAGTGAACGCGATCAGTTCCCTGATCAGCTGGATAGGTCGAATCAAGTGGCCCAGTCCGCCGTCGTGGCTGCCCGGTTTCGGCGCTGCCGGTGGCGGCGCCACGTTCGCCGTGCCGTCGCCCACGGTGGCAGCGTTCGCCGGTGGCACCGGCCTGGCCGGTGCGTTCGCCGCGATGGGCACGCCGGGCGGCAGCGGTGGCGGTGGCACCGTCCAGAACATCAACATCAGCATCACGGGCGCCCTCGATCCAACAGCCGTCGCGCGCCAGGTGCGCCAGCTGCTGGCCGACGATCAGCGACTGTCCGGCATGATCGCGGCCCGCCGCGTGCAGGTGGTCGGCTGATGGCCCGCATCATGCCGAAGCCAACGATCCTGATCGACGGCGTATCGCTGCCGACCACGGGCGGCGCAGCCACCAATACCAACGTCGCGATTGACGACCTGGCCCTCACGTGGGGGCGCACGTCCGAGGATTCCGACGTGGTAGCCGCGATCGTCACCGTAAAAATCTGGGTACCCCTGGGCGACACGTTCTTTACCGACGACGTTGTCGGCAAACCGCTTACGCTGCAATGGACCCACGCGGGCGAAACGTTCGTGTTCTTCCGAGGCCGAGTGAACGCCTACAAAATTGGAGTGGGACCGCGCCCGAATGTGCCGCAAGAATTCTCGCGTGGATTCATCGTCACCCTTGTCGGCAGCGACAAGATTACCGACGTGGTAAATGTGGGGTTCGGCCCGAACACACTGAGCCATAGCGACACTCTGATTATCAGGGCGAACCTGATTAAGAATGCGGCCAATGGTGGCGGCATTGATCTGGAGGGTGTCTATTTCGAGCCGCAGACGGTTAGCTGGCCGTGCGGAATCTACGACACGAATAACACGAACCTGCGCCAATGGCTGGACGCGTTCTATATCAGCCTCGGGAATTGGTGGACCTACGCCCACGACACGAACGCTATTCGTGGCGTGCGCCGGTGGACCGATCCCACGGCCCGGCACTGGCGCGCCTACGTCGACAACGACGGGCGGCAGATGGTCACCTATCACCCGCTGTCGGTGGTCTACGACACGATCACCTATCAGTCGACGGTGATGCCCGGCCGCGAGTGCTTCTTTGATGGCGCAGCCGAATTGGACAGTGGCACAGCATCATCTATCAACACGATCGCCTGTCACTACTACGATCCGGCCGACGTGGAACAGATGCTTGTGATGACGCCGGGCGGCCACCAACGCACCATGACGTACGACTCCTGGCTGTCGACGGAATCGCACGTGACGCAGGTCTGCCAGGATCTGTTCTCAATGTACGGCGCGAATATGCAGAACCCGAAGCTGCCGCCGATCACGTGGGATACCTCGGTGGGTGGCGGATTCCTCAGCATCAGCAACGCGAAATGCATGACCCGCGCCTACGAGAACCCCGGCGAAATCACAATGGGCGGCAGCCCCCTGGCCGCTGTCCTCGGCGCCAAGAACCAAGTACAGGCCAACGGCGGAACGATCCGGTATCTAGAAGACCATTGGGAAATCACGATCAATCCGAAATGGTGCGGCAACTGGGGTAATACCACGCCGATCACGTGGAACAACATGCCCGCGGGCTGGCCATTCGATGCACCGGGCGGCGCCTATCTAGACCCCGGTCTGACCGCGTTCGATATGTACGACATGCCGGATAAAGTTGTCTACCAAGGGGATGCATAAACATGGCCGGACAGACACCGAATTACCAATTGATCTACGCCACCGGCACCGATCCCGTTGCCAGCTACCCGGCCATGAATCGCCAGAGCATGGAAAAGGTGGACACGGCGCTGACCCAGATCAGCAAGGCGCCCGGCCCCGAGGGACCGCAGGGCCCGCAGGGTATCCAGGGCCCGACCGGCGCCACCGGCCCGGCCGGACCGCAGGGCATCCAGGGTGCGCAAGGCGCCACCGGTCCCGAGGGCCCGCAGGGCGACGGCATCGAGCTGCGCGGCGCCGTGGCCACCGCCGCCCAGCTGCCGACGCTCACACCCGCAGACGCGGGCGCGGCGTACACCACCGACGACGGACACCTACACGTGTGGGATGGCGCCGCGTGGCACGACCTCGGCGCAGTGCAGGGCCCGGCCGGGCCCGAGGGCCCGCAGGGTATCCAGGGCCCGGCCGGTGCCGTGGGCCCGCAAGGTATCCAGGGCGCCACCGGTGCGACCGGCGCCACCGGTGCGACGGGCCCGGCCGGTGCGGCTGCGCCCGTCCCGGCCTCGGCGTGCGCCATCCGTACATCGTCGGTCTCGATCAACAACGCGACCGACACCGTGGTGTCGTGGAACTCTGCCGCGTGGGACTACCGGCCCGCAGGTGAAGCGGCGCAATACAGTTCGGTCGGCATCACGATTCGCGTGCCCGGCCTGTACCTGATCGAGGCGGAATGGCCATGGGCTGGCAACGCCACCGGGCGCCGTGCCATCAAGGTCACCAAGAACAGCAGCGTCGTCGGTGGCGCGATCCTGTCGACTGCCACGAACGCAAACTCGTGGCTCGACAACACGGCGGTGACGGGCACCCGGCCACTGGTCGCGGGCGACGTTCTACGGCTGATCGTCTCCCACGATTCCGGCGGCGTGCTCGCGGGCGGCGCAGTGGTCGCGACAGACGTACGCGGGCGGCTGACTGCCACGCTGGTGCGCCCGGCGTAAGCGGACCGAGGGTGCTCGCCGGCCTCACCGCGGGCGCGCGCCGGCCTCAGCATCAGCGCAGGTCAAACGCCCGAGTGCACTTATCATCATCGGCGCGTAAACGGACCGCGCCTAGTTCGACGTGATCACCCGGACGTGTGGAGGCAACGCGAACCGGGCGTGTGTCTCGTGCGGTGACACGGTGATGACGTCAACCATCGCGACCAGATCAGCGGGCACCGTGCCGCCGAAGTGCGCCGCACTCGGCACGATCACGGCGTCGACGCCCAGCCGCCCGACCGTGATGCGCAGGCGGTCTACGGGGTTGTCGGTCCGGTCGCTGAACGCGACCGTCTTGCGCAGGTTGTAGCCCAGCCGCTTCGCCAGGGTGCGCAGCTGGGTTTCGTCCCACTGTTGACGACAACCCGAAATGTCCTTGCGCACATAGCCAATCGCGTCGTACGTCGTCATGTCTCGCCCTGTCGCTAGGTGGTGAGTTCCACCGACGCCGGGGATTTGGGGTTCACCCGGCGTCGGCGTTGGTAGAAGTCTGTTTGGGTGCGGGCGACCGGGGAAGACGGTTACTGTTTCCTTGTGTTTACCGATTCGCCGGTAACCGGGGAGCTGCTGCGCGAACTGCGTGAGCTGGCCGGACTCCCATTGCGGCGCATGGCTGCCCGCGTGGCATTCACCCCCGGCTATCTGTCGCTCGTGGAGACCGGACAGAAACCGGTGACACCCGCCGTGCGGGACGCATACCGCAACGTGCTGTCCGATCCGGCACTCGGCCTATCCGACGTGGACACCGCCCGGCTAGAGGCCACGCTGTCCGATCCATCTACCGCAGGCACAAGCGGGCTGGCCGATATCGCCGTGATCCTCGACCGGGCGCGCCATCTGGAAGACGCCGTGGGCTCGGCGCTGGTAGTCCAGATGGTTCGGGGGATGGACGCCGCCGCCCGCGCGCTGGCCGGTCACCAAGCGGGAGGCACAGCCAGCGCCGTGCTCGCGTCCGAGGTGGCCCGCTATCGCGGATGGCTCGAGCACGCGACGGACCGGCCGCTGGTGGCAGACAAGGTACTGGCCGACGCCGCGAAGCTGGCCACCCACGCGGGCGACGATTCCCAGCTGGCGCACGCGCATTCGTTCCGTGCCTACACCGCCCGGCACTGCGGCAATCTGCCTATGGCCGTCGCGCTCACTGATGCCGCGATCGCGGTCACTGGCGCTCACCCGATCCTCGGCGTGTACGACCGGTACCAACGGGCCGAATTGCTTGCGCTGCAAGGTGATCGGCGCCGCGCAGCCCGCGCCCTGCACCAAGCCGACACCGCTGCCGAACGGGTCGACGGGATCGAACTACCCGCGTACGGCTACTGGTACACCGCAGGTTTCTGGGGTTTGGAACGCGGCATAGTCATGGCCGCGATGGGCCGACCGACCGACGCCGCCCGCGAGGCGGACGCCGGTCTGGCCGCGCTGCCCGTCGAACACCGGACCTCACCATGGGCCCGGTCAATGATGGATCAAGCCGTGCGCTGAACCGCGTTCACCGTGCGGCGCAGGGACTCGGCCGGTAGCCGCACGTACCGCTGAGTCGTGACCGGCGAGACGTGGCCTAGTAGTTCCTGAACCACAAGGATGTCCCGATCGACGCTGTAGGCCACCGTGCCGAACCGGTGCCGTAGAGAGTGCATCGACCACACGCCCGGCAGCATTCGGGCGATCAGCTTGCCGATCCATGCCGCCGATAAGTGACCCTTATCGGCGCCTTGGAAGGCCCAGCCGGGCGGCAGCTTGCGCACCTCGGCCGCGAGATCATCCGGCAGCGGCATGTTCCGTGTCTTGTCGCCCTTACCGTGGACTACCAGCGTCCAGCCGTCGAACGTTCGCACTAGGTCATTGCTGTGGACGCGGGCGACCTCACCCCGACGCAACCCGCACTCCGCAGCAAGACGCAACATCAACCGTTCCCGTGGCTGGGCTATCGCCAGCGCCCGCGCGTAGACCGCCTCGGGCGCTGGCATCGCGGTCGGATCGGCCGCTTTGACCTTCGGCAGCTTCTCGGCCGGATTGACCTCGGTGCGCCCGGCGTCGACTGCCCACCGGTAGAACATCAGCGCCGAGGATCGGAAAGACCGGCGCGTCTCGCGTTGCCAGTCCTGGGCACCGGCCCACGCGATCAGCTGATCAGTGGTCACGCTCCATGGCGAGGAGTCCTCGCCCATGCCGCGCGCCAGTCGTCGGATATGAGACAGCCGCGTCGTGCATGTGGTGGCAGGTGCTCCACTCGCGCGCAACGCGGCTGTCCAATCGGTAATGGGATTTGCCCAACCGGCCGGAACTGGCCGGTTGGTCCCCCTCTCTCTGGTCATGGGCAAAGATTCGCACAACCGGACATAGAACCTCCGGATTTGAACCCTACAAATTGCTGACCGGCGGACCTACCTTTTACCAACCTTGCAGTGGTAAGGCGACCCGCGATCACAGCGCCAGTTCCGAATGCGAAATCCCCAGTGCGGCAAGCAGATTGTCCCAACGTGCCGTGAGCGCGAGATGGCGCGATGCGTGGTCGGTCCCGAACTGGATGAGGTAGTTCTGGCCGGAAGCTTCGGCGAGTCGCAGGAGGATTACCAATTCACTTCGCGAGATTGTCGGCTCAACCTCGGGTGTGACAACAGTCACAGTCCGGCCGGTCATGCCGCACGCCCCACGCGGGCGACGCGGGCGACATCGGCAGCCCACCGGTAGCGATCGAGCTGCGTTACCTGCGGCAATGCTGACCGAGTGCTCTTATCAGCGGGTTCGGGGTTCAAGTCCCTGATGGCGCACCACAAACAAGGCCCTTGACCAGGTAATACGGTCAAGGGCCTTGTTTGTTTCCCCTGCCGGATCGGACGTTACCGAAAGTTCGCTATCCGCACATCGAGGCCGACACCCCCGCCCGACCATTCGGGTGCGCATGGCGGTGATGTCGACAGGGAAGCCGTCCCACAGGCTCAACGCCCAGGACGGGCCCGCTCAGTCGAGCCCGAGACGCAGCAAGACCCAGCAGTAGAGCAGCCGCGCGCCCGCACCATCCGGCGATACGGCTCAGGTGGGACGCCGGGGGCCGTCTCCGTGTTGTCCAGCCGTTCCCCTCCACCACCCTGCCGGACAACGGTCACGGTCTCGTTATCGAACCGCCATGGATTAACCCGTGCTAGTGCGCTCAGGCCCCGATTCGAACTCCCCCGAGCTGCGAAAACCCCTGCGAAACACGATTCGGGCAAACTTTTTCTGTGACGGCCGCCACGCAGATCAGGCTGGCAAACCTCCTGCATACATAACGATTCTGCAACTGCTCGGCAATGAACCAAGATCGGCAACGTTTGCCGTTCAAGTTTCGTTCACCTTGCGTTAACCCGTCGTGACCATTCTGTCATCAGGTCACAAACGGACCTGCGGTTTGGTTAGCCCGGGAGTATCCAACCTCCGATAGCACCGAACAGCGCGTGGTCTCCCCGCAGCCAGCTGTGGAGCACCGTGCGGCGCCAGCGATGAACTGCCATCGAGCGTTCGTCCCCCGACAGTGTCGCACCTTCCCATACAGACAGAAACAACGCATCGCCTGACCGGCGTGTACTCCCGTGCGCGCTGCGCGATCCATCGCGCCCTACATCAGGGCCTGCGTCGCCAGACAGAGATGAAGGAACAGAGAAGCAATGCTCAACAAAGACAAGCTCAGCACCGTTATCGGCCGTCGCTCGCGCCGTGAGGCGTTCACCGTGGCAGTCGCCGCGGTCGGTCTGGTCGCCGTAGCCGCGTCCTCCGCCGTCTCGTTCGCCGACGACAGCGTTCCCGAGCGTGCCGCCATGGTCGTCGAGCAGGCGGAGAACATCCCCGCTGCCGCCGCACCCGCCATCCAGGCCATCCCTGCCCCGGCGCCCGCGCCGCAAGCCGCCCCCGTACCGGCACCGGCCCCCGAGGCCGCTCCGGCCCCGATGCCCGAGCCCGCACCGGCCCCCCGCGCCTACGAGAACAACCTCGACGGCTGGATCCGTGAGGCGCTCGACATCATGGCGGCGAAGGGCATCCCCGGCACCTACGAGGGCATCCACCGCAACATCATGCGTGAGTCGACCGGTAACCCCCAGGCGATCAACCTGTGGGACATCAACGCGATCAACGGCATCCCCTCCAAGGGCCTGCTCCAGGTGATCGACCCCACCTTCGCCTCCTTCCATGTCGATGGCACCCCCTTCGACGTCTGGAACCCGGTGTCCAACATCGTCGCGGCCTGCAACTACGCGGCCAACCGCTACGGCTCGATGGACAACGTCAACAGCGCGTACTGATCCACCGTCACCAGGCGCTCGACGTCGACAGCGCCTACTGAACTACCTGACGGGTGAACGCCCGCGCCCCGGTCATCGCCGACCGGAGCGCGGGCGTTTCGTCGTAGAATCACCGTCGTGCCAGACAGCGCCGATCAGGCACCCGATCACGCGCATTCCGACGCGGCTACCGCCAGCCGCGTCGCCAAGGCCCGCCGCATGGCCGCCTACGCCTGGTCACGCGATATCCGCAGCGCCGAACTGCTCGCCCTGCCCACGGCCACCCTGCGCAAGCTGGCCCGTGCCGCCGACACCAACCCGCCGAGTACCGGCGAGACCTGGCAGGTGGTCGCCGACCTGCTCGACCAGAAGGACGCCTGGGCGGCTCGCAACCCCGAGCACGCCGCCGCGGTGCGCACCCATGCCGACGAGAAACTGCTGTGGGTCAAGCCACCGGTGAAGCCGTGGGAGTCCTAGCGCTCGCCCCTCAGGCGAGCAGCAGCCCGATGGCCAGCGCGAGCATGACCAGGGCGATCAGTGAATCCAGGACCCGCCACGCGATCGGGCGCGCGAAGAGCGGACCGAGCCGGCGAGCACCGTAGCCGAGGGCGGCGAACCAGACGACGCTGGCGAGCATGGCGCCCGCGGCCAGGAACCAGCGGTCGGGCGTCGCGTAGGTGCTGGCGAAGGAGCCGAGCAGGACCAGTGTGTCCAGGTACACGTGCGGATTGAGCCAGGTGAGCGCCAGGCAGGTGAGCACGGAGGCGCCGACGGCCACCGAGGCGCCCGCCGCTTCGGCGATCAGGGTCGACGAACCGAGGGCGCGCCGAGCCGCCAGCAGCGCGTAGCCGACCAGAAAGGCCGCCCCCGCGTACTTGGCAACGGTCACAACCGCTGGAAACGACTCGACGACCGTGCCGAACCCGGCCACTCCCGCGCCGATCAACACGATGTCGGACACCGCGCACACCGCGATCACCGGCAGCACGTGCTGCCCACGCACCCCTTGGCGCAGCACGAACGCGTTCTGCGCGCCGATCGCCACGATGAGCGAGAGCCCGAAGCCCAATCCGGAGAGGGCGGCCAGCGCCGCCGATGATGCCGTCACCCCATCGACGCTAAGAGGCCGTCAATATTCAGTCCAGCTAATGATTCTTAACAACCATTAGAGTTGCTTAGGTGGATCTCCAGTTGGACCAGTTGCGCGCGCTCAACGCCGTCCTCACCGAGGGCACCTTCGACGCGGCCGCGCGCCGACTCGACCTCACCCCGTCGGCGATCAGTCAGCGGATCAAGGCACTGGAGGAATCAGCGGGGCGCGTCCTCGTGCAACGCTCGAAACCGGTGCGCCCCACCGAATCCGGGCTCGCGGTGCTGCGTCTGGCCAGGCAGGTGGAGTTGCTCGCCGGCGACACCGCGCGCGAACTCGGCGATGCCGACCGCCCCGCCGACCGGCCGATCCGCATCCCGATCGCCGTCAACGCCGACTCCCTCGAATCGTGGGTGATGCCCGCGCTCGCGCGCGTGCCCGCCGGGATCACCTTCGACCTGCACCGCGAAGACGAGGAACACACCACCCGATTGCTGCGCGACGGCACGGTGACGGCCGCGATCACCGCGACCGCGACGCCGGTGCAGGGCTGCACCGTCACCCCGCTGGGCGCGATGCGCTACCGCCCGACCGCGACACCACAGTTCGTTCGCACCTGGTTCCCCGACGGCCCGACCCCGGCCGCCTACACCCACGCGCCGGTCGTGCACTTCGACCGCAAGGACGACCTCCAGCTGCGCCAACTGCGCCGCCGCACCCGTCGCCGGGTCGACCCGCCCGGTCACTACGTGCCGTCGTCGAGCGCGTTCGTCGATGCGGTGCGGCTCGGACTCGGTTGGGGCATGCTGCCCGATCTGCAAACCGAGCAAGACCGCACCGCAGGCACTTTGGTGAACATCGACGGCGACTCCCACATCGATGTCCCGCTGTACTGGCAGCAGTGGAAACTGCACTCCCCCGCGCTCACCGCGGTCGCGGCCGCGATCGGCGCGGCCGCGGCATCAGCACTGACGATGCCGGGCTAGATACCCGTCACGTCGTCAGCTGGACGTCGTGAGTTATCGAGCGGCGGAGAGGAATTCGATGAGGACCCGATTGACCTCATCGGGCCGCTCCAGATACCCGTAGTGCCCGCACCGCTCGATCTCGGTATAGCCGGCCGTCGGGATCGCCTCGGCGACCTCCCGGCAGAACCGCGGCGGCACCATCTGGTCATCGGCGAACCCGACAACCAAGCTGGGCACCGAGATCCCCCGATAGGCCGCCCGCCGATCCTGCGACCGATCCATCCCCGCTTGCGCCCGAGTGCCGGGAGTTCCCTTCCCCGAGGTGAATTCGAAGATGTCGAGCCACTCCTGAGCCTTGGCCGGATCGGCCAGGGTGTGCGGCGACAGATTCACCATCGCCTTGACCGCCGCCGCGTACTCCGGCGGCAACTGAATTCCCTTGTCGAACAACGCCTGCTCGCCCTTGCTGAGCGTGCTCGTCACCGGATGCGGACGCGCGGTAGCGGCGAACATCACTGCCGTGCGCAGCAGCTCGGGTCGAACCAGCGCGAGTTCGGCGACGATCCGCGACCCCATCGAGGTACCGACCACATGCGCCGGGGCCCCGAGGTGCTCGATCAGCGCGGCGGTATCGCCGACCAGTTGCGCCATGGTGATCCCGGAAGCCGACTCCGACGACGGCGCGATCCCCCGGTTGTCGACAGTGGCGACGGTGAACCCCGCCTTGACGAGCGCGGGCACCTGATAGGTACGCCAGACCCGACCGGGGCTGCCACTACCCATCACGAGCAGGACCAACGGCCCCGATCCGGTGACGTCGTAGTTGAGCTGGATGCCGTTGAGCGAGGCGAGGGGCATATCTCTCCTGTTAGCCTGTTTGCTAAAGTAAGCAATACTATACCGCCACACCAGGACGGGGTTCGCGACGGTGCCAGGATTGAGCAGACCGCTGTACCAGATGAAGGCCGACTTCTTCAAAACGCTCGGCCACCCGATTCGTATCCGGGTTCTGGAGCTGCTCAGCGAACGCGAATACGCGGTATCGGAGATGCTCCCCGAAGTCGGCGTCGAGGCGGCGAACCTGTCTCAGCAGTTGGCTATCCTGCGTCGAGCAGGGCTGGTGACGGCCCGGCGAGAGGGCCTCTCGGTGACCTACGAACTCACCTCGCCACGAGTGAAAGAGCTGCTGATCGTGGCTCGCGCGATCCTGACCGGCGTCGTCGCCGGACAAGCCGAGCTACTAGACCCCGCCTGATCCAACCGAGCAGCATCATGCTTCCCACGCCGTTTGATTGCATAATTTCTAAATTGGATACCTAGCAAGTCAAGAAGGAGAACACCCGTGACCGCGAACTCCGCGCCGACGACGCTTTCCACCGACCACCCGGCCATCCTGGCCTGGGTCGACGAGATCGCGGAACTCACCGCCCCCGACCGCGTCGTCTGGTGCGACGGGTCCCCCTCGGAATGGGATCGACTCACCGACGAGCTCGTCGAGAAGGGCACTTTCGTCCGGCTCACCGGCAAACCGAACTCCTTCTGGTGTGTCTCCGACCCCGACGACGTCGCCAGGGTCGAAGACCGCACATTCATCTGCTCCGAGGACCCCACGGACGCGGGCCCGACCAACAACTGGGTCGACCCGGTCGATATGCGCACCGTGCTCACCGAGCACTACCGCGGCGCGATGGCGGGCCGCACGATGTACGTGATCGCCTTCTGCATGGGCCCACTCGATTCCGCTGAGCCCAGCTTCGGAGTACAGATCACCGATTCGCCGTATGTGGCGGTGTCGATGCAGATCATGACCCGTTCCGGTGCACCCGTATGGGAAAAACTCACCGGCGACACCGAATTCGTGCGCTGCCTGCATTCGGTCGGCGCACCGCTGCGCGTCGGCCGGACCGACGTGGCGTGGCCGTGCGACCACACCAAGTACATCGCGCACTTCCCCGAGTCACGCACGATCTGGAGCTACGGCTCGGGCTACGGCGGCAATGCCTTGCTCGGCAAGAAGTGCTTCGCGCTGCGGATCGCCTCGGTCGTCGGGCGCGACGAGGGCTGGCTGGCCGAGCACATGCTCATCCTCAAACTCACCTCGCCGAAGGGCAAGACGCACTACGTGGCGGCCGCGTTCCCGTCCTCGTGCGGCAAGACCAACCTGGCGATGCTCGAGCCCGCGCTACCCGGCTGGCAGGCCGAGACCATCGGCGACGACATCGCCTGGATGCGTTTCGGCGCCGACGGCAGGCTCTACGCGGTGAACCCGGAGGCCGGGTTCTTCGGTGTCGCGCCCGGAACCGGCGCGCGCACCAACCCCAACGCGATCGCCACCATCGACCGAGGCAACTCGATCTTCACCAACACCGCTTTCACCGACAACGGTGATGTGTGGTGGGAGGGCCTCACGAAAGAGCCACCCGCCCACCTCACCGACTGGCGCGGCAACGACTGGACGCCTGCGTCAGGAACCCCTGCCGCACACCCGAATTCGCGGTACTGCACACCGATCGAGCAGTGCCCCTCGGTCGCGCCGGAGTGGAACGATCCAACCGGCGTACCGATCTCGGCGATCTTCTTCGGTGGCCGACGGGCGAGCACGGTGCCACTGGTGACCGAGACTTTCGACTGGGCGCACGGCGTGTTCACCGCCTCGGCGCTGTCCTCGGAGACCACCGCCGCGGCCGCGGGTGCGGTCGGCGTGGTGCGTCGCGATCCGATGGCGATGCTGCCGTTCCTCGGCTACCACGTCGGCGATTACTTCGCGCACTGGTTGAAGCTGGGCGAGCAGGCCGATGCCACCAAGCTGCCGAAGATCTTCCAGGTCAACTGGTTCCGCCGCGGTGCCGATGGCACGTTCCTGTGGCCCGGGTTCGGCGATAACGTACGCGTGCTGAAGTGGGCGCTGCAACGCCTCGATGGCACTGCCGACGCCGAGTGGACGCCGGTCGGCTACGTCCCCACTGCCGACGCCATCGACCTGACCGGCCTCGACGATGCCGACCGCGCACTGGTCGAACAGGCGCTGGCCGTCGACACCGCGGAGTGGGTCACCGAAATCCGGTCCATCGACGAATGGTTCGCCCGCATCGGCGGCAACCGGCTACCGGAGGAGCTGCGCGAGCAGCTCGCCGCGCTGAAGTTGCGCCTGCTCGGTAACCGCTGACCATGCGGTCGCTGCTGCCGGCGTGGTCGGAGTGGACGCCCGCTTTCCGGGCGCCGGGCACGGATCTGATGTCGGGGCTGGTCGTGGCGCTGGTGGCGTTGCCCTTGGCGCTGGGATTCGGCATCAGTTCCGGGCTCGGTGCCGCCGCAGGCCTGGCGACGGCGATCGTGGCGGGCGCGCTGGCCGCGGTGTTCGGTGGCTCGCGTTTCCAGGTGTCGGGACCGACCGGCGCAATGACGGTGGTGCTCGTGCCGATCGTGGCCGAACACGGTGCGTCCGGGGTGTTGACCGTCGGGTTGATGGCCGGAATCATGCTGGTCGGGCTGGCGTTTGCCGGCGTCGGCCGAGCGGTGCGGTTCATGCCCGCCCCGGTGATCGAAGGGTTCACCGCAGGGATCGCGGTAGTGATTGCCCTGCAACAATTTCCGGGCGCGCTGGGGGTGTCCGGAGCCGACGGCGAGAAGGTCTGGCAGTCGGCGTTCGACGCGGTGTGCCGATTCGTCGACGAGCCGCACTGGACCGCGCTCGTGACAGCGCTCGTGGTGGCCGCGGTGATCCTGGTCGGCGGACGTTTCCTGCCGAAGCTGCCGTTCGCACTCGTCACCGTGGTGCTGGCGACGGTGGTCGCGAGCGTTGCCGGGCTCGATCTGGCGCGAGTCGGCGCGATTCCGGCCGGGCTACCCGCGCCGTCGCTGTCGTTTCTCCACCTCGACGAAGTGACTACTCTGCTGTTGCCCGCCCTCGCCGTCGCCGCGCTGGCCGCCCTCGAATCCCTGCTGTCGGCCACCGCCGCCGACGCGATGGCGGTCGGTACCCGCAACGACCCCGACCGCGAATTGTTGGGGCAGGGATTGGCCAATATCGCGGCGCCGATGTTCGGTGGTGTGCCGGCGACCGGCGCGATCGCCAGAACCGCGGTGAACGTCCGCTCGGGCGCGCGCACTCGACTCGCCGCCCTCACCCACGCCGTGGTCCTGGCCGGCATCGTCTATTTCGCGTCCGGGCTGGTCTCCGATATTCCGATCGCGGCACTGGCCGGTGTACTCCTGGCGACCACGGTGCGCATGGTCGAGGCCGCATCATTGGCCGCGATCGCACGTGCCTCGCGCGGCGACGCCGTCGTCATGGCACTGACCTTTGTCGTCACCGTCGCCTTCGACCTGGTGACCGCCGTGGTGATCGGCATCGGCTTCGCCCTCGTCCTCGCGGTCCGCGCCATCGCCCGCGAAGCCACTCTCGACCAGGTCCCCCTCGACGAGAGCGACCACCTAGGCGAAGAACACGATCTGCTGCGCGACCACATAGTCGCCTACCGCATCGACGGCCCATTGTTCTTCGCCGCCGCCCACCGCTTTCTCCTCGAACTGACCGACGTCGCCGACGTCAAGGTCGTGATCCTGCGCATGTCCCGCATCACCGCCCTCGACACCACCGGCGCGCTGGTGCTCAAGGACGCCATTCGCAAACTGGAACACCGCCACATCACCGTTCTGCTGTCCGGTCTACGCGCCGACCATCTCCATCGCCTGTCCACCATCGGCGCCCTCCCGGCCGGCGGCAAGGACACCATATTCACCGACACCGGCGCCGCTATCGCGTACTCCCGCCAGTTCATCCCGACCACCCGACGACCGATCAGCTAGGCGATGGGCGCCCATCTGCGACTGACCCGGTCGGCAACTCAGCCCGCTGCAGCGAAGTAAGCGGTGCGAACAGCGACAGTCGCGGGGGGCGGGAAGTCGGGTGCGCCGGAGCCCAGCGGACCGACCTCGACCACCCAGGTACTGGTGGAGGTATCGATAGCGGTGCGGGCGGTGGACGGCTGCAAGACCACGTCGTTCCCGCCGTCGCAGGAGTAGGCACCGACCAGACCGTCGGAGCGGCCACCCCAGGCGCCGCCGACGCGGATGCGGCAGTGGCGGCCGTCGGCGAGTTCGAGTGCCCACGGCTCGGGCGACGCGGTTTTGCCGATGTCGGCGACCGGTGGGCTGACGGTATACAGGCGCAGCCCGCGCTGCCACGGATCATTCGCGCACAGCAGCGAGGCCCTGTCGGGAGCCGCCCAGCACACATTGGCCGAGTCGGCGGAAGCACCGCATTCGTAGATCCCCGCGGTGGTCGCCGAACGACTGGGCGACATGTAGGAGCAGTCGAGGGTGCCGACCGGGGTCGGACTGGTCAGGGCAAAACCGTTGGCCGGTTGACCTGCGGCGTCGACGGCGACCAGCGAGACGACATCGGTCGCGACCGGCGGTCGGGGCACGGTGGAGGCAGGCGCGCCGCTCGGTGCGCCCGAACCGGTCGGGCGAGGGCCCGGCGTCGTCGGGGCGATGATGACCGGTGGCGGCTGATCCGGCGCGATCGTCGGACCGCCGGCGCCGGGCAGTTCGGTGACGGGTGTGCCGGAACCCCACGAGCCACCGCGAGCGGTGGTCGTCGCCGGTTGCGCGGTGCCGCTGTCCGTCGAGCATCCCGCGACCGACACTGCGCACAGCATGCCCACTGAAACGATGAACCCGGCTGCCTTCATGCCACACCACCCCTGTGCGAAGTTCGAGCTCTGTCTACAACGCATCGGGCCGCGGGCACGAATCGTTAACCGGCTGAATCGTTTCGGGCCTCGCCGGCCGCTATCACCTTCTCGGCCAGCGAGCGGACCGCCGTGCTTTCCGCGTCGGTCATCCGGTCGATGAACAACTCCCGCACCAGTTCGACGTGCTCGGGCGCGGCCTCGCGCAAGATCTTGTGTCCGGCCTCGGTCAGCGACACCACGATTCCGCGCGCGTCGTCCTCGGCGGGTACTCGATCGACGAGTCCGCGCGTCGCCATCCGGGCCAGTTGCTTGGACAACCTGGACTTGTCCCAGCAGACCTCGGCGGCCAGGTCCTTGGCTCGCAGGCATCCGCCGGGCGCCGCCGACAGCGGCACCAACAGCTCGTAGTCGGCCATCGATAGCCCGTGTTCGCCCAGGCCCGCGGCTAGGACGGCGTCGAGACGCTGACGCATGAGGATGTAGGACCGCCAGGTCTTCTGCTCTTCTTCGGACAACCATCGGGGCACGGGAATGATTCTAGGGCCATGTTGGTTGACATGGAAACCAACTGACTTCCGAAGCTCCCAGGAGGCACCCCATGCCAGCTATCACCGTCGACGACATCATGGTGCTGCCCCGGCTGCCCCGCCCCGATGTCACCGAGACCCAGCGTCCGGTTCGCCAGATCGTCACCGCCGCGCGCCAGCAGGAAGGCGCCGGATTCGAGGTGACCCGGCCGTTCCCCAGCGTCGACCTGCGCTCGGCCGACCCGTTCATCCTGCTCGACCAGATGGGGCCGGTGGCCTACGAGCCGTATGCGGCCAAGGGCGCGCCCTGGCATCCGCATCGCGGCTTCGAGACCGTCACGTACATGCTCGACGGCACCATGGTCCACCACGATTCCCAGGGCGGTGGCGGTGTCATCGGCGAGGGCGACACGCAGTGGATGACCGCGGGCTCCGGCATGCTGCACGACGAACTGCCCGAGGAGAAGCTCGTGATCTCCGGCGGCACATTTCACGGAATCCAGCTGTGGGTGAACCTGCCGCGGGCGAACAAGTTCGCCGCCCCGCGTTACCAGGATCTGCGCGCGAGCGAACTGACCCTGGTCAGCTCGCACGACGGCGGAGCCCTCGTGCGCGTCATCGCCGGTGAGGTCGCCGGTTTCGCCGGCCCCGGGTCCACCTACACCCCGATCGCCTACGCCCACGCCTCGCTCGTGCCCGGCGCCCAACTGGAAACACCGTGGCCCGAGAACTTCACCGCGATGGCCTACGTGCTGTCGGGCAGCGGCACGGTCGGCGTCGATCGCAGGCCGATCAGCGCCGGGCAACTGGTGGTCTTCGGCAAGGGCGACGCCCTCACCCTGACCGCCGACCTCACCCAGCACAGCACCACCGGCGATCTCGAGGTCCTGCTACTCGGCGGAACTCCCTTGCGCGAACCGGTGATTCAATACGGGCCGTTCGTGATGAACACTCGCCAGGAAATCATCGAGGCGATGGAGGATTTCAACGCGGGTCGCATGGGCACTATCCCGGCCGAACACCTGACCGGGCGCAGACTGGGTGAATAACCGACCGCTACTCGCGGCGAATCCTCGGGTCGCGTGCGGTTGACAATCGGTCGCCCCGTCACAAAGGTGGACGGGGCTACCGGCCACATCGTGGCCGTCACCACTCCCGAACCGCAGCAGACATAGAGGAATTCATGAACGTTCGCCGGCTCACCGTCAGCCTTGCCGCCGTAGGGCTCGCCCTGATCGCCGCTCCCGCCTCCCACGCCGACCCGGTGTCGGGCTCGGCGGGCACCGGTTCGTCCAGCTTCGACTCCATTCTCGGAGCGACCGGCTCGGCCAACCTGGTCCAGTCCGGTTCGGCCGGTGGCGCGTTCCGCAGCTGCGACGATGCGATGGCCGCCGGCCGCGCGCCGTTGTTCCGCGGCGAGGCGGGCTACTCCCCGCACCTCGACCCGGACGGCGACGGCCTGGCCTGCCCCACGCAGTAGAAACACAAAAAACACCCGATGTGACTCGTTGGCACATCGGGTGTTTTTTGTTGTCCGGCCAGCTGATTCAGCTGCGGAAGATCTTGATCAGGACCAGGCCGGCCACGAGGGCGCCCGCTCCGATCAGCGTGTATTTGACCTTCGGCTCGTTCAACTTGGCGACCACCATATTCTTGGTGTCGTCCGCGATCCGTTGCGGATCCGCGCGCACCGCCAGTTCGTCGAGCGTGGTCGCCAACCGGGTACGCGCGATCTCGATCTCGCGTTCTATCCGGTCGGTGTCGTCCTTGGCCACCGTCACCTCCAGGTAAATGTCTGCTGCTCGTCACCGAGTCTATCCATGCGCCTCGCCGACCCGGTCGGTTACCGTGCGGTGGTGACCGACAACCATCGCCTCTCCCCCGGAGACACCGCCCCCGAGTTCACGCTGCCCGACGCCGACGGCAAGGACGTATCGCTGTCGGACTATCGCGGCCGCAAGGTGATCGTCTATTTCTACCCGGCCGCCAGCACCCCCGGCTGCACCAAGCAGGCGTGCGACTTCCGCGACAACCTGGCCGACCTCGGTGGCGCGGGCCTCGAGGTCATCGGGATCTCGCCCGACAAGCCCGCCAAGCTGGCGAAATTCCGCGACAACGAGGGCCTGACCTTCCCGCTGCTGTCGGATCCCGAGCGCGAGGTACTCAAAGAATGGGGCGCTTTCGGTGAGAAGATGATGTACGGCAAGACCGTGACTGGCGTGATCCGCTCGACCTTCCTGGTCGACGAGAAGGGCACGATCGAACTCGCCCAGTACAACGTCCGCGCCACTGGCCACGTCGCTAAGTTGCGCCGCGATCTGTCGGTGTAGTCAGTCGCCGAAAGTGGCGATGAACACCTCGTAACCGTCGAGCAACCGGGCCAGGCCGAATTCGAAATCGGCCTGCTCCCACTCGATATCGCCATCATCGAACGCGGCGGCGGACAGGGCGGCCGACACCCAGGGGAAGCGCTGCGGGTCGAGGACCCTGGTCATCACCGAGGGAAAGTCTCCGCCCTCTTCCTCCTCCAGGTCCCGCAGGAACCGCCGTTTTCCCACCACGAACATCGACACGTTCATCACCAGTTGCAGCTTGACCGGATCCGGCACCGCCGCTTCGGCGAGCACCCCCAACGCCGTCTCGAGCCACGCCATATTGTTCGGGCCCATCGGCGGGCGACTCAGTGGAATATCCATCCACCAGGGATGACGACCCAGCCGCGCGAATTCGGCCCGCGCCCACTGCTCGAGCCCTGACCGCCACGGCGTCTGCGGCGCGATCACGGGCGGCACCCCGACGACCCGGTCCATCAGCAGGTCGACCAGCGTGTTCTTGCTGTCGACATACCGGTACAGCGACATCGCGGTGTAGCCGAGCTGCTTGGCGACCCGGTTCATCGACAACGCCGCGAACCCCTCCGCATCAGCCACTTCGGTGGCGGCGTCGAGGATCTGATCGAGGGTCAGTGCCCGTTTGGGGCCGCGACCGCCGGGTTGCCCGAGGCCCCACATCAGCTCGACCGATCTCGGGAGCGCCGTGTCGCCGGACGTCGTCATCTGCCTCCTCTGCTCGCCTCGACTCTAACCTGCCCACTCTTGCGCTCAAGAACTGTTTAGCCTATAAACTGGGTATACCACATAAACAGTTTTTGATCGGAGCGAACTCATGGCACCCGAACGACCGCCCGCCCTCTCGATCCGGCAGCTTCGCAAAGCCTTCGGCGCCCACGTTGTCCTGGACGACCTCGACCTCGACATCAGCGCGGGCACCGTCTTCGCCCTTCTCGGCCCTAACGGCGCGGGCAAGACCACACTGGTCCGCATCCTGGCGACCCTGAGCCTGCCCGATCGCGGCGATGTCGAGGTCTTCGAGCACGATCTGCGGCAAGCCCCCGATACGATCCGGCGACTGATCGGCGTCACCGGCCAGAACGCCTCCGTCGACGGGGTACTCACCGGCACCGAGAACCTGCGGCTCACCGGCCGGTTGCTGCACCTGGGCAAGGCCGAGACGCTGCGTCGCGGTACCGAACTCCTCGAGCGTTTCGACCTGGTCGACGCCGCCGACAAGCCGGTCGCCTCCTACTCCGGCGGCATGCGTCGCAGGCTCGACCTCGCGATGAGCCTGATGGGCAAGCCGCGCATCGTCTTCCTGGACGAGCCGACCACCGGCCTCGACCCACGCAGCCGACGCGACCTGTGGACTGCCATCAAAGAATTGGCCGCCGAGGGAACGACCATCCTGCTCACCACGCAGTACCTGGAGGAAGCCGATCAGCTCGCCGACCGGATCGCCGTGCTCGACGGCGGCCGCATCGTCGCCGACGGCACTCCCGAGGAACTCAAACGCCTGGTGCCGGGCGGACACATCCGATTCCGCTTCGCCGATCGCGCACTACTCGACGCCGCCGCCCGCGCGCTCGACAGCGACTCCGGTGGACATGCCGATCCCGAACAGCTGACCCTGCAGGTGCCCTCGGAGGGCAGCGCCACCGAGATCAAACAGCTTCTCG
Source organism: Nocardia salmonicida (assembly GCF_036142455.1). Lineage (NCBI taxonomy): Bacteria > Bacillati > Actinomycetota > Actinomycetes > Mycobacteriales > Nocardiaceae > Nocardia > Nocardia salmonicida. The sequence continues at coordinate 103,358 of NZ_CP108014.1, read as the reverse complement.
ACCGATTCGCCGAACTCGACATCACGATCGACCAGCTCACCGTGCACACCCCCGACCTCGATGATGTCTTCTTCGCACTGACCGGACGAACCGAGGTAGCCGCATGAGCACCACCCACACGCTCCAGGATTCGGCCACCATGCTGGATCGCAATATCCGCCACACCCTGCGCAGCCCTGACACGATGATCATGACGATCGCCCTGCCGGTGATGATCCTGCTGATGTTCGTCTACGTGTTCGGCGGCGCGATGGACGTGGGCGCGGGCGACTACATCGACTACGTGGTGCCCGGAATCATCCTGCTGTGCGCGGGTTTCGGCGCGTCGACCACCGCGGTCGCGCTGTCGACGGACGTGGCCGAGGGCATCATCGACCGGTTCCGCACCATGGCCATCGCCCGCTCGGCGGTACTCACCGGGCACGTCGCCGAGAGCGTGATCCGCAACCTGATCACCTCGGCGATCGTCATCGGGGTGGCGGTGGCGCTCGGCTTCCGGCCGACCACCGATCCGCTGCGCTGGCTCGGCGTCTTCGGTGTGCTCGCGATGTTCGTGTTCGCCCTGTCGTGGTTGGCCGCCGCGCTGGGCCTGCTCGCGCGAAACCCGGAGGCGGCCAACGGTTTCACCTTCGTGTTCATGTTCCTGCCGTACGTGAGCTCCGCTTTCGTACCGACCTCGTCGATGCCGGTATGGCTGCACCGGTTCGCGGAGAATCAGCCGGTGACGCCGGTGATCGAGACGACGCGCGGTTTGCTGATGGGCACGCCGATCGGCAACAGCGGGCTGCTCGCGGTGCTGTGGTGCGCGGGAATCGCGCTGGTCGGGTACCTCGCGGCGGGAATTCTGTTCCGGCGTCGTACCAGCGTCTGAAACCACTGAAGGGGCAGCGCACGCGCTGCCCCTTCAGTGTGGAGACGGTCAGTCGGCGGATGCCGTGCGCGGACCTTCCGGCGTGACAGCCTGCGCAGGCTGCATGCTGAGCGGAATGCCCGTTCCCGGCAGGGTCGGGGCCGCGGCGGGAATCTGCGGCACCACAGGCGCGACAGGCTCGAGCGGCAGCGGATCCTCCTGCGGCGCGTCTCCGTACAGCTGGGTCGGGTAGTCGAGGGGGAATTCGCCCGGGTTCACCAGTTGCGGATTCGGCGACACCGTCTCGTACGGCGAGGTGGTCGACTCTTCCGTCACACCCCCGGTCTCGACCGAGGCGGCCTCGTGTGTCTGGGGGGCTTGCGGAATAACCGGCGCCGACGCGGCGCCGGGCTCCGACGACACGGCGGTGTTGTCGACCACCGGCCGACCGCTGTTGATCACCGCATACGAACCACCCGCGACGAGCCCGCCGGCCAGCACACTCGCCGCCGCCGCGACCATCGCCGTCCCCCGCTTGGAGCGCGAGCCGGTGGATATCGGCACCACGACCGTGTCACCGAGCGCGACCAGCGCGGCACCGGCGGCGGGCGCGAACGGCGCCAACCGACAGGGCAGCACCGGCACACCGAACCCGGCGACCGCGTCGCGCACCGCGGGCGCGTCCGACGACGAACCGACCAGCACCACCGCGCCGGGCTTCACCGACGCAGCCTCGAACTGATCCCACGCTGCCGATACGCCCGCCCGCAAGGCGTCGGGCGTCGGCGCGCCGGTCTGCGAGTAGGCGGCGAGCACGCGATGGCGACCCGGGTCGACCAGTGTCATCGCCTGATACCCGGGAACGGCCTCGACGATGAGCAGATTGTCGAACTCGTCCAGCCAGGTCATCGCGCCCGCGACGAACAGATGCGCCGACTTCGCCGAAACCAGCGAGGCGGTGCGCCATTCGGTCTCTGCCAGACGGGTGACGATCGCGCGCCGCTCGTTCGCGTCGCGGTAACTCACTGCCACCCCGGCGATCTCGTGCTCGTCGTCGAGTTCGGCCGCGATCGCGTCGAGTGCGGTGTGCACCGCCGCCGCTACTTCGGCCTTACCATCACCACCGGCACGGACGGTGCGCCGCAGCAGCATCCGATCCGTGAGAGTGACGCCCGATTCGGCGAACGCGACCGCGTGCACGGCTCCACGCTCGGTGCTGACGCCGAGGGTTACCACAGATCCTGTTGCCACAAGTCTTGCCTTCCCCTGTGCGAAACGGTGCGGGACGAGACCACGCGGGGTCCGTCACTTCGCGGTAGGTCTGGTGCGGCGTGAGCTGGCTAGCCGCGAACAAGCGTGCAGATAGACGCACACTTATCTGATGATTCGTCACCGGTCAGGGCATGGATGGGTCGGGATTTCTGCCAGTTGTTGACACGCTGTCGGTAGAGGCGTGTCGCGGATGTGCGGATACCGCTAGCCTGGATGGGTGGAAGTACACGCGCAGGCCCGGTCACCGCAGAGCCGTCCGGACCCTGCGCTGGAATTGCAGGACGACCCGCAAGAGTTGATGCCGCGCAAGCGGCCGACGCAGGAGCGCAGCAAGCGCAAATTCGACGCGCTGCTGGCGTCTTCGCGCGAGCTGCTGGTCGAGGTGGGGTTCGAATCGTTCACCTGTGAAGAGGTCGCGCAGCGCGCCGAGGTGCCGATCGGCACCCTGTACCAGTTCTTCGCCAACAAGTACGTGATCGTCTGCGAACTCAATCGACAAGACCTGGTTGCGGTTTCCCGCGAGCTGGCCGACTTCCACGGTGAAGTGCCCTCGCTGGACTGGCTGCGACACATGAACCAGTTCGTCGACCACATGGCGAACCTGTGGACCACCGACCCGTCGCGGCGCGAGGTGTGGTTGGCGATGCAGTCGACCCCCTCCACGCGGGCTACGGGCGCGCTGCACGAGAAGGAATTCGCCGCGGTCGTCTCGCAGATGCTGCGGCCGCTGACGCCGCGCACACCGCGCGCCCGGCGCACGATGATGGCCGAAGTGCTGGTGCACGTCGTGTATTCGATGCTGAATTTCTCGGTGCAGGAAGATCAATCGAACACCGATGCCGTCGCCGAACTCAAGCGCCTGATGGTGGCGTATCTGCTTGTCGCGGAAAAAGAATCGCGAACCGCCGAAGAAAAATGACGGTTCGCGACTTCTAGTTTCGGCCTTCGATCAAATCGGCCAACTCGCCCGGGTCCTCCAGCACCACCATTGCCGCGGCGGTGTCGCCGTCGTGGGTCAGGGACAGGTGTACCCGCACCCGGGGCAGGAATTCCGCGGCGAGGCCGTGGAGTTTGATGCTGGGCCTGCCCCAGGCGTCATTGACGACTTCGATGAGCGGGTACGGATTGTCGCCGATCTGTGGACTGCGGGCGAAGCGAGACGATGCCCAGGCTTTGAGCACCGCCTCCTTCGCGGCCCAGCGTGCGGCGAAACTGCGGGCCGGGTCGGTTTGCTTGCTCTGGCAGTAGCGACGTTCACCAGCGGTGAATGTCTCCCTGAGCATGGTCGACCCGGGCCGTTGCAGCTGTTCGGAGAACTCGGAGATGGTCACCAAGTCCAAGCCGATACCGAGAATCGTCACGAAGCGGCAGCCTACGGCGCTTCGGTCGACTGCGGGGTGATTTGCCCGGTGCCGCAGCCCCATCCGTTCGCGCTGTAGACGCCGTCGCTGTCGAGACGGGCCTGCGGCGAGAGCAGCATGTCGGCCTCGAGCTGACGGATCTGCTTGGCCGGCGTGCCGTCGGCGCCGAGGCGACGATCGGCGGGCTTCTCGTACAGTGCCGACCCGCCGCACATGGCCTCGGCGAAGCGCTGCCTGCCCGCGAGCTGACGCGTCTGCGCCCGCTCCTGGTACTCCGCCCGCGCGGCCGGGTCGATCGCGGCCAGGAACGCCTGCGGATGGACCACCGCGAGCAGACCGGACACGTGACCGAAGCCGAGCGAGGTCACCAGGCCCGCCTTGAGCGCGAACTTCTCGCCGAACCGCAGTGGCTCGCGCGCCCACACCAGGTGCGGGTAGCCGGCCATCTTCTCGTCGACGCAGTCCAGGCTGCGGTTCGGCGGCACCACACCGTTCTCCAGCACCTGGCACAGGCCGATGAGCTGGAATGCCGCCGCGCCGCCCTTGGCATGGCCGGTGAGGCTCTTCTGCGAGACAACGAACAGCGGTGCGCCGCTGGTACGACCCAGCGCGCCGGCGAGGCGCTCGTGCAGCTCCGACTCGTTGGGGTCGTTGGCCGCGGTGGAGGTGTCGTGCTTGGAGATCACCGCGATGTCGTCGGGGGTCACGCCGAGCTTGCGCAGTTCGGCCGCCAGTCGCGACTCGCTGCCGCCACGCCCCGCACCCAGCGCACCGAGACCCGGCGCCGGGATGGAGGTGTGCACGCCGTCGGCGAAGGACTGGGCGAAGGCGACGACGCCGAGCACCGGCAGACCCATCTCCACGGCCACGTCACCGCGGGCCAGCAGCACGGTGCCGCCGCCCTGCGATTCCACGAACCCGCCGCGACGGCGATCGTTGGCGCGAGAGAAGTAGCGGTCGCTGATTCCCTTGGCGCGCATGCTCGCCGAGTCGGCGGTGGCCGACATGTCGCCGAAGCCGACGATGCCTTCGATACCCAGGTCGTCGAAACCACCGGCGACCACGACCTCGGCCTTGCCGAGCCGGATCTTGTCGACGCCTTCCTCGACCGAGACCGCCGCCGTGGCGCACGCCGCGACCGGGTGCACCATGGCGCCGTAGCTGCCCACGTAGGACTGCACCACGTGCGCCAGGGCGACGTTGGGCAGTGCTTCCTGCAGGATGTCGTTCGGCCGCGGTTCGCCGAGCAGGTTGTCGACGTAGAGCGAGCGCATCGAGGACATGCCGCCCATGCCGGTGCCCTGGGTGTTGGCCACCAGGCTCGGGTGCACCCAGCTCATCAGCTCGTCGGGGCTGAAGCCCGCGCCGACGAACGCGTCGACGGTGCAGACGATGTTCCACAGCGCGACCCGGTCGATCGAAGCCGCCATGTCGGCCGAGACGCCCCAGATGGTGGGGTCCCAGCCGGTCGGGATCTGGCCGCCGACCACGCGGGAGAGCTTCGCCTTGCGCGGCACCCGGATCTCGGTGCCCGCCTGACGGGTGACGGTCCAGTCGCCCGAGCCCTCGACCGGGCTGATCACCGTGTGCTCGGGATCGGCGGTGGCGAACGCCCGTGCCTCGGCTTCGCCTGCGACCGTGAACGTCAGGTCCTGATCGAGGAACACCGAGGTGAGCAGCGGGGCCGCGTTGTCGAGCATGGCGCCGTCGTCTTCGTAGCGGCGCACACCGCAGCGTTCGACGACGGTGTCGTGGTAGCGCTCCGCGACGTCGGCCTCGGGTACGAAGTCACCGGATTCGGTGTCGTACCAGCCGGGCTTCGGCTCGTTCTCCCAGCGGATCAGACCGGTGGTCCAGGCCAGTTCGAGCACGCCGGCGGCCGAGAGCTGGTCTTCGACCTCCATCTCGAAGCGGGTGCGCGAGGAGCCGTACGGGCCGAGTTCACCGGCGCCGACGATGACGACCATGTCGCTCAGTTCCGCGGTGACCGGAGCCCAATCAGGCACGGGCAGCGCCGAACTCAGGGTGGGCGGTGCGGGCAGCGCGGCGATGGTCGCGGCGGTGGCGGCTTCTTCGATCTGCTCGGCCGCGGCCTCCTGCGCCTGCTTGGCGAGCGCGGGCAGGTCCAGCTTGGCGCGCGCCAGACCACCGGTGAGGTCGATCTGCTGCGGGCCGGTGAGCGTCACCTGACGAGCACGCGAGGTGCACCACTTGAGCAGTTCGTCGGCCATCTCGGTGGTCGACCAGGTCTGCACGCCCGCCTTCTCCACGGCCTCGACCATGGGGTCGTTGTGACCCATCAGCCCGGTGCCGCGCACCCAGCCGATCAGCGCGTGCACCAGCGTCACCCGGGTAGCCCAGGACTTCTCGGCCTTCCACTTGGTGACGACCGCGTCGAGCGCGGCCTTGGCTTCGCCGTAGGCGCCGTCGCCGCCGAAGAGGCCACGGTTGGGCGAACCCGGCAGCACCACATGCAGTTTCGCGTCGACGTCGTGGTCGGCGTTGAGGGCGGACAGGCCGCCGATCAGCCGTTCCACCGACCAGAGCAGGACCCGCATCTCCATTTCGGCGCGGGCGCCCGCGTCGGCGAGGTCACCGGCGACGCGCGGTGCCGCGAACGGCAGCAGCATCGTCGGGGTCATGGCGTCCTTGACCTTGACCTTGGCGCCACCCGCGTTGTCGACCTGCTCGGTACCGACCCACTCGATCAGCGCGTCGAGGTCCTGGTAGGAGGCCATATTGGCCGGGACCACCCACAGCGCCGCACCGTGGCGGGCGTTGTCGCGGTAGAGCGAGCGGTAGAACCGCAGCCGTTCGTCGTTGAGGCCGGAAGTGGTGACCACCACGGTCGCGCCGCCGGAGAGGAGCTTGCCGGTGACGGCTGCCGCGATGGAACCCTTGCTGGCGCCGGTGATCACGGCGAGGTCGTCGGACCACAGACCCGGCTCGGTGGTGTCGAGCGCGGCCTTGGCGATCTGCGCGTACACCCCGGCCAGCACCGAACGGGCCTCGTGCATGGCCCGCTGACGCCACCAGCTCGCCTGGGCGGCAACAGCTTCACCGGCACCGACGAAACCGTCGATCGACTGCTCCGCGGTGGCGGCATCGTCGCCGAGCCACATCTTCGCGAGGTCTTCCCGAGCGGTGGCCCAGCGGTCGTCGATGAGCACGGCCTTGCGGGCGTCGAACGCGGGGGCGACCAGACGCGGCCAATCCGAACCCAATTCGGCCGAGACGAGGTCGGCGAGCGTATCGGGAGTCGCCTCGGGTGCGCTGATCTTCTCGCTGAGGCCGAGCTGTTCGAGCACGACCCTGGCTGCGGTGGCGAGCACGCCGTCGCGTCCGGTGATCTGCTCGGTGAACTCGCCGAGCGCGGCAGCGTCGACGGTGCCGCCGGTGGCGCCACCCGCCGAGGGCATCGAGACCGCGACACCGCGCCGTGCCGCCACAGCCTGCACTGCGGCGTCGATGGCGGCGTCGACCGAAGCCGCATCGCTGAGCGCGCCGCCGGCGAGACCGCCGAGGTCACCGCCGCGCACGCTCGCGCCTTCGCGGGTGCCGAGGGAGACCTCGGCGGTGACGTGGCTGGCCCAGCCGTCGCCGAGTTCCCAGACCTTCTTGACCCGGTCGGCGATGGCGGCGGGCCGCTTGCCGGAGGGGCCGAAGACCTTGCGCAGGTGGTCGCCGATGGCATCGGTGAGCACGGTGCCGAAGGGCTTGTAGGTGCGGGCAAGACGTTCGACGGTGGCGGCCAGTGCGCCCATGTCGGCGTCGGCGGCGCCGTCGATGGCACCGAGGGAGAGTTCGGCGCCGAGGTCGACGAGCAGCTGGTTACGCCGCGAGGAGACACCGTCGCAGAGGCCCTCGATGGTGTCGACCGGGCCGATCTGGTCCATCCGCAGCTTGGTCCACAGCGCGATGAGCACGCGGGTGGCGTCGGCGGCACTGAAGGTGATGTCGTCGGGGCGCGGGCCGCCGGTCGCCACTGGAGCAGCGGCGACGGGGGCCGCAGCAGCGGTCGGCGCGGCCGCGGTTTCGACCGGGGCGTCGTCGATGTCGTCGACCGGGGCCGGATCGGTGTCGGTGGAGTAGACGACCGTCGCGTCACGTTCGACGTTGACGACCTCCACGGTCACCCCACCGAACGCGGGCAGCTTCAGCGTCTGCGAGGCCAGGTTCGCCACGGTCGGGGTGGCGCCGAGGCCGATCTCGACGAACCGTTCCACGCCGAGACCGCCGTGGGCGGTGTCGGTGAACAGCAGGTCCTGGGTCTCGATCCAGCGCACCGGGCTGGCGAACTGCCAGGCCAGCAGCTCGATCAGCACTACGCGGCACAGCTCTGCATCGCGCGTGGCCCAGCTGTCGAAGTCGGCCAGGACGGCCACGAGGGGCTCCGACGGCACGAGTTCGGCGATCTCGGTGAGGAAGGCGCGGTCCAGGGAGAACGGACGGGGCACCAGGTTCGGAATGTAGCGTCCGACCAGAACCTCCGGGTGCACCTCGGCGGGCAGCAGCTGCTCGAGCTTGTGCCGGAACTCCGGCACACCGTCGCGCAGCACCGAGGAGTGGAACGGCACGTCGATGCCGGGCACCAGGATGAAGGCCCGCTTGCCGCCGAATTCGGCACGGCGGCGGTCGATCTCGGTTTCGAGGGCCTCGAGCCCGGCGACCGTGCCCGCGATGGCGTACTGGGAGCCGCGCAGGTTGAGGTTCACCACCTCGAGGAACTCGCCGGTCTCGGCGCCGATCCCGTTGACGAAGTCGATCACCTCGGGGTCGGGCAGTCCGATCTGCGACGGGCGGATGGCGGCCATCCGGTAGTCGCTGCGGCCCTGCGCGTCACGCGGCACCAGTTCGTGCATGGCCGAGCCACGCTGGAACACGACCTCGAGCACGGCTTCCAGCGGCAGCACACCGGCGACGGCGGCGAGTGCGTTGTACTCACCGACCGAGTGACCGGCCAGCATCGCGCCTTCGACGAACGCGCCCGATTCCCGCAGCTCGGCGACCTGGGCGACGCCGAGGGTGGCCATCGCGACCTGGGTGAACTGGGTCAGGTGCAGCACGCCGTCCGGGTGCCGGTGTTCGACACCGCGCGCCTTGAGGTAGGTCGGGTTGTCGCGCACCACCGCCAGGATCGAGAAACCGAGGGCTTCGCGGGTGTGCGCGTCGGCACGCTCCCATACCCGCTTGGCCGCCTTCGAGCGGGTCAGCGCGTCCAGGCCCATCCCCTTGCGCTGGATGCCCTGGCCCGGGAAGGCGTACACGGTCTTCGGGGCGGCGGTGCGCCCGGTCGCGGTCATGACCAGGTCACCGTCGACGCGGCAGGAGACCTCGACGATCTCGGCGCCCGCGTCCACCGCGATCCGCTCCACCCGCACGTCCACGGTCGCGCCGGGGCGCACCATGCCGAGGAACCGGGTGGTCCATGCCGTGAGAGTACGTGCGGGAACGGAGCTTTCGGGATCCACCGCCACCACCGCGTGCTGGGCGGCGGCCGAGAGCCACATGCCGTGCACGATCGGGCTGCCCAGACCGGCCAGCTTGGCGGCGGCATCGGAGGTGTGGATCGGATTGTGGTCGCCGGAGACCGCGGCGAACGCGTGCATGGCGCGCGGGGCGGCCATGCTCACATCGCGGCGACGGCGGCGCGGGGTGTCGGTGGCGTCGTCGGAGACCGCACCGGCCGCGCGCGGCGGATCGGTGAGCTCGCCCGCGCCGTTGCGGCCACGGATGGCGAAGCGTTCGACGAGCCGGGCCAGCGGGGTGGCGTCGAGTCCCTGATCCAGGATCAGGCCGATGTTCACCTCGACCTCGACCACTCGGCCCATGTCGGTGTCGACCACCGCGCCGCCTTCGGCACGGACGACAAGAATGCTTGTCTCCGAGGGCAATTCGCTCAGCAGGTCGATCTGGTGATCCAGGTGTACCAGGTCCAGCATGCCCTCGATGACAGAGCCGCCGGCCGGGGTACGGGCCGCGCCGAGCACCGCGAAGACCGCGGGCCAGCAGGCGCCGACGAGCACATCGGGGGCGGTACGGCCGAGAGTGCTGAGGGTGTCGGGCAGGCCCGAGCCCGTGACACCGGCGTGGTCGGCGATCAGATCCGGCATCCATGCCAGGTTGAGGTGCGCCACACCGGCTTTCACCTCGGGCAGCGACTTCCCGGCGGCGACGCCGAGCAGGGCCGACATCGCGGTCTCGGCATCGGCGTCGGTGATCACCGGCGCGCCGCCGGAATACACGCTCGCGGGCACAGTGATGCGGATCCGCACGGAATCACGGACCAGCGGCACCGTCAGCTCCACGTAGCCGAATTCGGCTTCGGGACCGGTGGTTTCGGTCAGGGTGGCGCCGGTGGCGCGATGCACCGCACTCCCCTGCTCGACGATCCACTCCGAGACGTCACCGAGGCGATGCACCGGGTTGACGGTGGTGCGACCGGCCCACTGCACGTCGGGGGCGGCGAGCACGGTGTCGATCGGTCCCGCCACCACACCGGCGACGCGGCGCGCGTCCACCGGCTCGGGGACGACACCGGCCCTGACCAGGCTGTACGCGGTGTCCTGTTCGAAGCGGTCGAGCAGCTCACCGACGGGCTCGTCCACGCGGGTGATACCGGCGACGGCGACGGTGCCGGGGATGACGCACACCTGATCGGCCGAGTAACGCGGATCGTGGGCCTGCCACAGCGAATCCGAACGCCACCAGCGACGCACATCGGCGTCGACGACGGGCACGAAGTTCACCGGCTTGCCCGGCGTCTTGCACAGCGAGACGAAGAACGGCACGTCGGCCGGGTGCAGCACGGTGTCGGCGATCGTCGGGTACTGCTTCTGCAGCGCGCACAGCGCCTGCACCGGGTGCTCGAAGGCTTCGTCGTCGGCGAACAGGGTTTCGATCTCACCGCTGTCGGCCGGGTTGAGCCGGGACTCGGTGCGGCGCATCATCTCCGCGAACCGGTCGCGCCAGCTGATGTCGAGCCAGTCCGAGCGGGTGGCGTCGCGGATCGCTTCACCGATATCGCTGCCGCAATCGAACGAGATCGGCACCTCGCTCGTCACGGCCAGGGAGACATAGCGTTCCAGCCACTGCTGGTAGGTCATGGTGGCGACATCGCCGAAGTAGGGCTTGGCGGTGGCGTCGAGCGCCGCGATGATCTCGGCGCGACGGCTCGCCACGGCGTCGGCATCGCCCGCGACCTCGTCGAGCAGGCGGCCGGTCCGCGAGGCGGCATTATCGATCTCATGGATATCGGCGCCCAATTGGCTGCGCCCGGAGGCCATTCCACCGCTGGCGGTGCCCGCACCGACCCAGTCGGGGGTGCCGGGGGTGTCGACGAGCAGCTGCTTCACCGCGGGGGCGGTGGTCGCCTCGAGGGTAGCCATGGCCGCGGTGCCGACCAGCACGCCGTCCAGGGGCATGAGCGGGTAGCCGTGGCCGGTGGACCAGGCGCCGGTGAGGTAGTCGGTGGCGCGTTCGGGAGTCCCGATGCCGCCGCCGACGCAGATCACCACGTTGGCGTGGCCGCGCAGCTCGGCGTAGGTGGCCAGCAGCAGGTCGTCGAGGTCTTCCCAGGAGTGGTGCCCGCCGGCCTTGCCGCCTTCGATGTGCATGATCACCGGGTAGTCCGGAACGGCGTCGGCGATGCGCAGGACGGCCTTGATCTGGGCGACGGTGCCCGGCTTGAACGCGACGTGGCTGATGCCCGCCTCGGACAGCTCACCGATCAGCGCCACGGCCTCGTCGAGTTCGGGGATGCCCGCGGTGACGATCACGCCGTCGATCGGCGCACCCGCCGCCCGCGCCTTCTGCACCAGGCGCTTGCCGCCCAGCTGCAGCTTCCACAGGTAAGGGTCGAGGAACAACGAGTTGAACTGCACGGCGCGACCCGGCTGCAGCAGCTGACGCAACTCGGTGACCCGGTCGGCGAAAATCTGCTCGGTGACCTGTCCGCCACCGGCCAGCTCGGCCCAGTGGCCCGCGTTGGCCGCGGCCGCGACGATTTTCGCGTCGACGGTCGTCGGGGTCATGCCCGCGAGGAGGATCGGCGAACGGCCGGTGAGCTTGGTGAACGCGGTCTCGACGACGATGCGGCCGTTGGGCAGACGCACCGGCTTCGGCGCGAACGCCGACCACGGCGTCGACGGCTCCGGCGCGGCGCCCGGGGTGAGCAGGCTGCGCTGACCCGCGCGGGTAGCGGCGGCGATCACACCGACACCGGTGCCCTTGAGCGAACCGCCGGTCACCCGCGAGAGCAGGTCGCCGGGGCCGAGGTCGAGGATCCACTGCGCGCCCGCTTCGACCACGGCGTCGACGGTGGCGACCCAGTCGATCGGGTCGACGAGCACCTGCTGGGTCAGGGCGGCGGCGAGGTCGGCGTCGATCTCGCACTGGCGGGCCCAGCCTGCGACCAGTTCGACGGTCTCGGCCAGCGCCGGGTGGTGGAAGGCGACGTCGACGGAGATGTCTTCGAACACGGGCGCGAATACCGCGCCACCGCGGGCCTTGCTCTCGCGCTCACGGGTCTGCTCGTCGTGCAGCTGCGCGCAACGAATGCGCACTCGATCGATCTGCGCGGGCGCACCCGAGATCACGACGCGCCTGCGTCCGTTGCGGATCGACACCACGGCGGCGATCGCGGGATCGACTCCCTCGGCGACCTCGGCGACGATCGTCCGCAGCTGCTCCGGATCCACATTCGACACGGCCACCATCGGCGAGCGCTCGCCCACCGGCATCAGTCCACGCCTGCGCGCGACGAGCCCGGCGGCCGCACCCACGAGCTGCGAGATGGCCAGCAGCTCCGCGTCACGCGTGCCGCCCGCTTCGACCGCGGCGGCGGCGAACAGCCCCTGCGAGTGTCCGACGATCGCGACCGGCGCGTGCTCGGCCGGGTCGAGACCCTGCAACCGCAACGCCCTGGTCGCGGCGAGCTGGGTCAGCAGCACACCCGGCATGGAAACGGGCACCGACCGCAGCACCGAGTCGGCGGGCGCCGAGGACGGCTCCTCCGGCTCGTCGAGCTCGCTCTCGAGCACCCAGCCCATCGGATCGAATCCACCGGGGCGCACCACCAGCAACTGCGTCGCAACCGGCTCGATCAGCGCGGCAGCGTCATTGACCAGCGCGGCCAGCTCGGGCTCCAACGCGCTGTCGCGCCCGATCTCCTCGAGCTCGCGCAGCCACTGTGCACCCTGTCCGCCGAACGCCAACGCGTATCCCGCTCCGGTGCGCAGCTGCTCCAGCAGCGCCGCGCGGACACCCCTGGCCTGGCCGCGACCATTCGCTTTCGTGGTCGCTTCCGTGCCGATTTCGGTGCTCTCGTTGATCGTCAAGACGCTCGACTTCCTTCTCCTGGCGTGTCGCCCACCGACGGCACGCACACGTATCCGGCAGCCCTTTGGGCCTGTTGAAAGCCACGATCGCACAAAATCATGAGGAAAGCCTCACGTTTCTGGCCCGGTAGCGAGCTACTGCCCAGTATTTTCGTACGTCCGTACCAGAATATTGCGAAACATGACGCGGCCTCATGTTTGAACGCGCAGGTCCGGCCTGTTACTCGAGTTCTCAAACATGAGTGGCCCTCACATTGAGGTTTACCGAATCGTTATAACCCCAGGTCGTGTTACCCACGAGTACGCCACGCCGCCCCTACGCTTCGCACAGCCGGATTCGCCCGGTAGAGTTTGGACGGTCGTACACATCCAAGCGCGAGTGGCGAAATTGGCAGACGCGCCAGATTTAGGTTCTGGTGTCCACGGACGTAGGGGTTCAAGTCCCCTCTCGCGCACAGATTCCTGGCTCTTGGGCCAGATCAGGGCCTCCGCGTGTTCGAGTGCGCTCGCACCCTCAGAAGAGCACCCGGGTATGACGGCGACCTGCGCAAAACATGTTTCCGCGATGGCAGCTCTGCCACATTTCGGCGATGATCGCCGTTCCCCGATCCGCTGACAAAAAACCTTGTCCACGGGATAGCTGTAGTCGGAGAGTCCGGACGTGTCGCCGACCGCGTTCGCCGAGCGGCTTCTCCTCTATCCGGTCGATATCGGCCGGGGTGGCGTAGGTCGACCACCCCCAGACCGAGGCCATGTCGGCGCCAACACCGCTAGCGTGTCAGTGGCATGCCGAACCCATCGGTGACGAGCGTCGAAGGCGTCGATGGGCCAGCACCCACCACACCGTCATCAGGTCGTGGGTGTGTGCGAGATCGAGGTGCGTCAGTTCCTGGAACCGCGAAAGCCGATAGCGCACCGTGTTGCGATGGACGATCAGCGCGGCGGCGGTCGCGTCGGTGTTCCTGTCGTGTTCGAGGAAAGCCCAGACGGTGTCTTCCATGTCGCGGCGCCCGGCCCGTCCGTCGTCGAGCACTGTGCAGTGTCGGCGCTCGAGCCTTTCGACATCGCCGGTCCCCAGCATCGCCAGCGGATACGGCCCGAGATCGGCGGGTGTCACCACTCCCCTGCGACCGAATACCTGGGCCAGTCGCAGAGTCGTTGTGGCCTCGTCGAAGGAGCTAGCCATGGCGGTGAGCGGTGCGGGTTCGGCGAGGGCGACCAACCACCGATCGTCGACCACCGGCGGCCGCGGCACCACGCCGAACAACTCCCCCTCGGCGACCGCGAGGACCGGTCGCTGCTCGCGGGTAGCGCTCGTGCGGGCCACTACGGCCATCAGCGCAGGCAGGTCATCGACCTCATCCGGTCGTGCGCGCAACGGTTGATAGTGCGCGACCAGGTCGATCCCGAACACACCGGCATCGGTGGCCAGACGTCGGGCGGACAGATGTCCACCCAACAGTGCGCGGAGGAACTGCACGCGCTGTCCGGCGTTCCGGCGCGGGCCCTCCGCGATCATGTCGTGCTGGATTTCGGCGATGACTCCGGCGGCGTCGTTGGCGAACTCCCACGCCGCGTCGTGAGCCCGGAGCACCACCCTCGGCGGCAGCCCGCGTCGGGAGGCTTCCTCGTCGAGGGCCGCGAGCACGAACCGGGCGACGAGTTGGATGCTGCGAGTAAGGGTTTCCAGCGGGAAGCCCTGCCGCATCCGTCGACGGGCCAGCTCGCCCACCGCGCTGATGCTGCCGGCGGCGGGCGCGGTGAAAGTCGCCGACACGTGCTCCAAGACCGACCGGACGATAGGCGCGGTGAAAAAGGCGATGTCGGACGATGCCAAGACCGTGTACTCCGGCACTTGCACGCGCAGCTGGGCGACCAGCCGATCAACCCGCTCGTCGATACCGGTCACATAGTCGGTCAACAACGCACGCAGCTCGTCGAAATCACTCGACTGCTCGAGGCTCGATCCACTCACGAACGCAGCGATCTGGTTCGGACTGTGCACTGCTCGAATCCTGTCGTTGCTCGCCCGTGCCTACCGAAACCACCGCAGCGACGCTTCCGTGGCCGACAGCTTGTCAGCGGGGGACGGCGTCGGAGGACCGGATGGTGGCCACGATCAGTTCGGCAACTCCCCGGTGCCCGACGAGGGTCGGGTGGTAGGGCAGCATCGTGTCTCCACCGACCACTGGATCGAACCAGCGGGTATCTGCTGCCGAGCACATACCGTGACCTGTCGAAGCCTGGCGTGTGTCGATGTAGATCGCGCCGTGGGCGGTGGCCTCGCGACTGACCACGGCGTTGAGGCGGTCGAACTTCGACTGGATGTAGGCCGCGTCGTCGGCGCGCAGCCCCACCATCGCCGGGCAAGTTCCCGGGTCGAAGTAAGTGGGCCAGCCGTCGACGAAGATCTTGGCCTTCGGCGCGCGGCGGCTGATCTCGTCCAGCGCGGAAGTGTAGGTGGGGGCGATGGCATCGATGGCGGCGTCCCAGGCAGGATCGGCCGCCGTCGCGCAACTTCCGGTGACCGCGGCGGCGTGGCAGCTGCCGATGAACTTGGTCATCTCGGCGTCGTTGGCGCCGATATGCAGTGTGACGATTTCGGTAGCGGGGCCGAGTGCCTCGAACTGCGGCGGAACGACCCCCGACTGGCGCCCGGCCAAGTCGCGGATCTTCGCCGAGCTGCAGGTGCGATCCTCGTAGCTGATCCCCAGTGCGTCGGCGATCAGGGCCGGGGCGTTCGCTGTCGAGCGCGCGCACAGCAGCGGTGCTGTCGAGTCGATGTTCAGCACACCCGTAGTCGCCGCACCCGAATCGCCCAAGGCGACGTAGCGGGCCCCACTCGCCGGTGACGGCTGAGCACCCGCGGTGGGCACGGCGATCAGCGCGAGTACGGCCGCGCCGACGGCGGCGCGGCAGAGCGGACGAGTGATCAGCTTTCTCATCATCGAGAATCGACTTCCTTTACATTTTCCTGAGACTGCTCGGGCATGCGCTCGACAGAATCTCTGGGGCCACAATCGCGAAATCGCTGGGCGGCCCTAGCGAACGGGCAGTGTCTCTGGGGTGCTGGTTCGCGTGGGCCACTTGGTGATCAGGAAGCCGAAGGCGGTGGCCAGGACGTGCATGAGCACCGAGTAGACACACGATGATCGCCAGCGCGATCGGCAGACCGGTGGTGATCAATGATGAATTGCTCATGTGATGTCTTTCGATCTACGTCTGCGCCATCCCACGCGAAGGTGCCGCACACAACCCTCACACATGTTGAGACTACATCGTCTCAACGCTGGCAACTATGACACGAGTGTGGCGTAGATCGCAATCACAGCTCGCGCGCGACGATGCCGTCGGTCGACTCCGCGTTATCCAGGGGCAGGGTCAACCACGACATCGACGCCCGAGTGAACGCCGCCTGGGCGGTCGCGCGGCGACCGACCCGGTAGCTACAGCCCCTTCACAGCCTCCTGCAGCACCCGATCGATATCGGCGGGCGCGACACCGAGCTCTTCGGCGACTTCCTTCTCTGCCCTGGTCACAGCTTTCTCGATTGCTTCTTTGACCTTGAGCTCCCCGATGACGACGAGGCCCGCCTGGCCGGGATCGATGAAGTCGCCGAGTTCTTTGACCTTCGAGCGCGATATGCCCTTGGCAAGATGCCCGCCGACGGCCCCGATGACGCCGCCGACAGCTGCCGATGCGAGGATCGCGGGCGGGAAGATCACACCGAGCACCGCGCCCGCCGCGATACCTCCCCAGGCACCGTGGCGGGTGGCTGTCTCGTCCTTGTTCTCGTGCACCTTGCCGTTGGCGTCTTTGGTGATTACGGCCGCGTCGTAGGAGCCGACCAGGCCTTCGCTGTGCAGATCCTTGACGACCTGGTAGTCCGCGCGAGCGGCGGCCTCATTCGGATAGGTCGCGAGATAGATGAATGTTTCGTCGTCTGTCTTTGCCATAGGATCCTCCGTTTCCGGCGTACGCGGTCGGTCGACCACACAGCAAGGCTTCCCCGCCGATGCCGGCCGGTCGTCACCCGCAAGGGATGAGATCGCGAAACCAGTCGTCGGACCGGTCTATGGCGATCCGGTTCATCCGTTTCGGGTGAGGCCATCACAGATCCCAGTGAGAAACGGTGGACGTCGGTCTTCTACGGAAGGATTCATGATGGCTCACGCATCGGAAACCGAGCATCCGGTCCAGCAGGGGTTCGCCGCGGGCACTTCCATCGGCGCCGCGATCCTGCTTCTGGTCGTCGGCGTGTTGTCCGTTCTGCAGGGCATCTCAGCAGTGGCCGAGGACGACCTGTTCGTCGTCGGCATCGACTACCTCTATGAATTCGACACCACGACATGGGGCTGGATCCACATCGTCGGCGGGATCGTCCTCGCGCTGAGCGCGGTGGGGCTGATGAGCGGCGCCACCTGGGCGCGGATTGTCGCGGTCGTCATCGCGTCGCTGTCGCTCATCGCGAATTTTCTGTGGCTGCCCTACTATCCGGCGTGGTCGATCCTGATCATCGTGCTCGATGTGGTGGTCATCTGGGCCGTCACGACCTGGAATCCGCGCGCGGTCTGATCGACCACCCGGGACGGTTGCGAACCTGAAACATCGCGGCATCGACGGGAATGTGTCCGATAAACTCGCGGCGTGTCGAGATCGACGGATAGTGGGCGATCGACTCCGATCGCGAGCACCACCCTTTAGTCAGGCGCCGCCCTTACCAGAGCGCGCGATTGCCCATGTCCGAAGTTCGCTGCAGCAAGGGGATTGCTATGACCGAGCGCAATTCTTCCGTGAATCGTCCCGTTCCCGAGGATGAGCCTTTCGAGCGGCAAGCCGCCGCCGCGGGGATCGCCATCCTGGCCGCGATCATGCTGTTCCTCACGGCGGCCGCCTCCATCCTCGAGGGAATCGCCGCGATCGCCGAAGACGAGTTCTATGTCGCCGGTATCAGCTACGTCTACGAATTCGACGCGACCACGTGGGGATGGATCCATGTCGTCCTCGGTGTGATCGCGATCATTTGCTCGATCGGTTTGATGACGGGCGCCGCGTGGGCCCGATACTCGGCAGTGGGTATCGCGGCGCTGGTGATGATCGCGAACTTCTTGTCCCTGCCCTACTATCCCGCGTGGTCCCTCTTGATCATCGGGCTGAGCGTAGTGGTCATCTGGGCGGTCACCGCCTGGCAGCCAGTTCGGGATCATCGTCGGCCGTGACGGCAGATATCGCGACCTGAATCAGGATGACGTCGGCAGTCCTTCCGGAATGCGCCGCATACGGAACGAATTGAACAACCCGATGAGACCGGCCAGGAGCGGAACCAGCAGTGCCACTTGCAAAGCGAAGGGCCGAGCGTCGGTGTTGATGCGAATGACCTCGGCACGGATCTCCGGAGGTTCGTCGACGAGCAGCTGATCGAGTTGGGTATTGCTCATGACCTCGGCGTCGTCCTCCAGTGCCTGCGCCACCTGTTGTTGCTGTGCCGGTGGGAGCACCGTGCTCGATTCCGCCATGCTCGTGAACGTGATCGACAAGGTCGCCAGCATGATGGCACCGGCGAACGCCAGGCCGAAGGACAGCCCGAACGACCCGGCCGCCGAATTGACGCCGGCGGCTTCGCTGATCCGCTCCTCCTCGATCGGGGCCAGTGTGTAGTTGTTGAGCTGGGACACAAGCAGACCCAACCCCGACCCCGCGATGATGAGCGGGATTATGAGCCCCCAGCCGAATTCCGCTCGTGGAACGATCGGGATGAGCACCACTATCCCGACCGTGAGGAGCACGAATCCCCACCGGATGATGTTGCGGGCCGGCCGATCGCCCGCGTATCTGCCGGTGAGCACCGCAACGGCGAACATGCTCAACGACAGGGGTGCGATGGACAGGCCGGCTTGCATCGCGTTGTACTCGAGCACCATCTGCAAGTAGATCGGCAGGGCGATCATCGTGCCGCCGAGGGCGATCTGCTGGAGCATCTGCCCCGAGATGCCCAGTCGGAAGATCTTGGATCGGAACAAGTCCGGGTCGAGCAATGTCGGCTTTCCCGCGCGCTTACGCCGGACCAGCCAATAGGCGAGGCCGGCCAGCGCCAGCGCGCCGACAGCCAAGAGCACACCGACTGATTCGCCGCCCTCCTGCCACACCAGGATTCCCAGCACGATCCCGCCCATGCCGAGAACCGACAGCACCGCCCCGACCTTGTCGACGCCGCGGGGGCCGGTGTAGGACACATCGCGGACGATTCCCATCCCGGACAGCACGATCGCGATCACGACGACCTCCAGCACGAACCCGACCCGCCACGACAGGTAGGTGGTGATGAAACCTCCGAGCAGTGGGCCGATCGCGGCCGCGATCGCAGCCGCCGCGCCGACGAGGGCATAGACCTTCTTCTGCGCCGCTCCTTG
The DNA here is from genome assembly GCF_036142455.1 of Nocardia salmonicida. Taxonomy (NCBI): domain Bacteria; kingdom Bacillati; phylum Actinomycetota; class Actinomycetes; order Mycobacteriales; family Nocardiaceae; genus Nocardia; species Nocardia salmonicida. The sequence continues at coordinate 84,127 of NZ_CP108014.1, read as the reverse complement.
GAAGTTGCCGTGGATCAACGATTGCATGGCGGGCAACAGCAGCGACGCGCCGATCCCGCCGAGCACGGCCCAGAAGATGACGATCGCGACCAGGCTCTGCGCGAACGCCATCGCCGATGCCCCGATCGCGTAGCCGATCAGACCCAGCGCATAGGCCCGCTTGCGTCCGATCAGATCGCCTACTTTGCCGCCGATCAGGATGAACGCGGCCGAAACCAGCGCTTCCAACGCGATCGCCGCTTGGACCCCGCTGACAGTGGTGTCGAGATCGTGAACCACCGCCGAGATCGACACGTTCATCAGCGAGGTATCGACAACGAGCACGAACATCGCCATCGCCAGCAGCGCCGCCAGCAGACGTTGAGTGCGCGCCTGCCCAGCCGAATCGTTGTTCAGCGATCCATCGCTCATCGAAGCCCGCCGTCCCGGTAGTCGTGACGTACTCCTGAAATCGACCACGGCCGCCGAGTCGATCGGATTCGGATCTATTGCCCGAAGGCCGGCCGGGAGTTGCCGCTGCCCGGCCGGATGTCTGGCGGTTTACACCAGCTCGGGAACTCGCAGGTGCGCGAAGCCGAGCCTGAACTCGGCCACCTCGAGAACTTCGGCTCTCATCACGCGGGTCGCCGCGTCCCGCAGTCGATCCACGTGGGGGCGACTGTTGTCCAATTCCTCTCGGCTCGACCAGACGGTCGATCCCACTCCGCGCCCGGTTGCTCGGTCGACGAAAAGGCTGGCGCTGCGGAATCCTTCGATCTTCTCCAGCTCCGGCAGGAGGCCGGACTTGAACGTCTGGATCGCCAAGTCGACTCCAGCCGGATCGACCTGGATCCAGGTGCAGCGGGTGCAGGCACTCGCGCCGGCCAGGTGATCGCGGTGCATGACCGCGACTTCCCATTCCTCGATACTGTCGACCGAGCCGTTCAATGCCTCGGCCAGACCATCACGCAGTGATCGGATGCGCATACTGCTGTCGTGCATCGCGGTCTCGGACTCCCACGCGGTGGTGGCGATGCATCGGCCTGTCGCCCTGTCCACCATCAGCGACATACCCACCCACCCGTGGAGGTCGGGCATATTCGGCATCATCGAATTATGGAGGTATGCGATTCCGCGGTCGATCGACGACCGCTGGGCCGCAAATGTGCTGGAACGTGCGTACACGGGGCCACCTCCTACTTTCAGGAAGGGTGGCGCCCCGGTGGGCGCCACCGGACATATCTACTGTCCTCCGAAGCGACGATCCGCACAATGCGATGGACGGTCTCCTTTGCGCCGATAATTTCGGCCGTATTCAGTAGTGCCGAGGTATTGACATCGAGCGAATCAGGAGAAGACTGGAGGGATACCGGAACACCGGAAATGAGCCACACTGCCGACGGAGACGTTTGCCGACCGTAGTGACGTCGTTTTCAGGATCTGGCTAAGCCCCCGGCAAGCCAATCGAATACCGGAGTATCAGCGACGACTGAGCTCATGGTTTCGATGGAGACTACCGGGGACTGTTCTGTGTGGGGCCGATCAGCCCGGCGGACGACAATGCGACAGCAAGTCGCAGCGGCAGCACCAGTGCGCCGATCGCAAGGATCGTGAACACCAAGCCTGCGATATCCGGAGCCCACAGAACGAGTTGGGTCAGTTCGACCCCCGCGGCGGTAGGCAGTGCGATGCCGAGACCCGCCAGGACCCCACCGATCACGAGCAGCCAGAGGGTGAAGTTCGCGGCCGCCCGCTGTCGCGACACCGCTTTCGGGTGGACGAGCAGCTGGATACCGCGAACCACCGCGGCGATGCCGATAGCCACCGATGCGCCGAGGCCGATGAGAATCGCCTGGTAGGAGCGTTCGACCGGGGCCACCGCAGACTCATGCCCGAGCGTGCGCGCCGCGATCCCGAATCCGATATCGAGCAGTGCGGCCTCCTGGAACTTTCCATAGGCGTTCGCGGTGACGACGACGGCGTGGTCCGGCAGCAGGATGACGTGGGCCGCATAGCCGGGCGCGGCACCGCCATGCCAGACCATCGGGATGTCGGTGCCGTCGACTGTCCAGTGACGCCAGCCGAGGCCATAGCTCCTCCCCTCACCGGTGGGGACAGCTCCGTCCAGCACGGTGCCATCACCCAGACTCGCCCGTGCGAAAGCGGCGAGATCGTCGAGTGTGCCGCCGAGATAGCCATAGGCCACCCCGGCCGGGTCGAACGGCGTGGCGAACGGCACCGGCCTGCCGAAGACGAAGCGATGCCCGTCGGGAACCACGGCGGTTGCCTGTTCCGCGGACGTGACAGCGGTGCGCATACCGAGTGGTTCGAGCACGCGCTCGGCGAGCACCTCCGTGAAAGGTCGACCGGTGACCGACTCGACCACGGCACCGAGCAACAGATAATTTGTACTCGAATAGCGCTGTGCGACACCGGGTTCACCGGTCAGCGACTCGTGTGCGAGCTCGTCGACCACGTCACCCGGCCTGCGGTGCGCGTCGGTTCGATCGGTATGGGTTGTCGACGTCGGCAAGCCGCTTGTCTGGTTCAGTAAGTGCCGCACAGTGATTCGCGCCGATAGCGCAGGGTCGCCGGTTCGGAACGACGGCAGGTAGGTGGTCACCGGTTCGTCGAGGCTCAACTCCTCCGCCGCCACCATCGTCGAAATCAAGCGCGCTGTCACCGGTTTGGCCACAGAACCCCACAGGAACGCGGTCCCCTGGGTGACCTGCGCGCCCGAGCCATCGGTGCCGAAAGTTCCGGCATGCCGTATCCCCGCCCGGTCGACCACCGCGTACGCGGCCCCGGGAATCCGCAGCGCGGCCATCCGCGCGCGCACGAACTCGTCCCAACCGGCGCTCGGACCGGAACCGCCCACGACCGCATCCGGAGCGGGCGCGCAACCGATGAGCACCAGCATCGAGAACAGCAGCACCGGCCATCGTTCCAATATCGCCATATTGGAACGATAACCATATGAGTATATTGTTGTCCATGCCTCGAGTTGCCGATCATGACCAACGACGCACGCTGATGACGCACGCCTTCCAGCGGCTGCTGGCCGAGGAGGGGCTATCTCGGGTGACGTTCAGCAAAGTGGCGAACGACGCGGGGATCTCGGTCGGGTTGATCCAGCACTACTTCGCCAACAAGGACGAGCTGCTGCGATTCTCGTACGAGGACTGCCTGCGTCGCAGCGCCGACCGGGTCGCGCAACACATCAGCGCAGGCGAAGCGGCCGGGCAGCCGATTTCGGCGATGCTGCTGGCAGGCTTGGCCGAACTACTGCCACTCGACGCCGAACGGCAGGTGGAGTTCCGGGTCGATCGCAGCCTGTGGACCCTTTCGCTGAACAACCCGGAGTTGGCCCGGATCGCGCGGCGAGCCCATCACGAACTGCACGGCAGGATCGCCACCGCCATCCAGAACGGCAAGGAATGCGGCGAGGTGAATGTCGAGGTCGACAGCGCCGCCGCCGCGACGATGATCACCTCCGCCACCCGCGGACTGGGCGACATTCTGTCGATCGAATCAGCCGCCGCCGACCCCCGTGTGCTGGATACCGTTCTGCGACCGGTGATTTCGACCGTCTTCACCGGCCGCTGCGGCCACTTCGATTAGGACCGTCGAGAACGGCTGGTCGGCTCAGCGCGGGCCTTGGCCCCGATCGCGGATCGTCACCGAGATCGGCGTCGTGGTGTCGGACTCGATGCGCACCAGATGGTCCGGGCCGACTGCGCTCGCGCGCCCGCCCTCGACGGTGATCTCAGGTCCGTTCGGGTAGTGCAGGGGGCTGATGAAGATCTCGGTCGGGGCTCGCATCGGGGCGGGGTCGTAGGTGTAGTGGAATTCTCCGGTTGCCGCGTCGAAGGACAGCGAGCGCGGAATCCCCGCGGTGGCTTGGGGATAGGTGCGGACCAGGGTGCGGAGCTTGTCGGGCTTGGTCGAGGAGAGCTCACCGTCCGCGGTGAACAGGCCCTGGGCGGTGTCGGCGGTGGTGGGGTCATTCCAGTGTTTGTAGGCCCAGTGCATCCAGCCGGTCAGGGCCTGGTCGGCGGCGGTGGTGTCGATGGCGAGCGCCCGGATATTGTCTGTCGCACCGAATTCGGTCATCAGTCCTACCGCGCCCATGCGGTCGGCCTGATGCAGGGCGCGTTCTTGCGCCTGACCGCTGTAGGCGAGGCAGCCCTCGGCGTCGGCGCCGGGCAGACCTTGCGATTGCAGGAAGATCTGGGGGCAATAGTTGTGCCAGGAGTAGCCGATCTGCGGATCGTCGGCGATCGGCTCGAAGAAGGTCGCGACATCACGTCCGCCCGCGAGCTGCTGGGGTTCGTACCAGACGATGCCGGACGGATCGACCTGCCTGATCGCGGCGCGGACGCGGTCCATCGCCGGTTGTAGTTCGGTGCGGTAGTGCTGTGCGCATCCGGTGATCGCGCACTCGGCGAACTCGGATCCGGCCCACGGCTCGTTCAGCAGGTCATATCCCATGGAGTAGGGCTGATCTCGCCAGCGTTGGGCCACCGCCTGCCAGGCCTGAGCCCAGCCGTCGAGCAGACCGTTGCGGTTGGCCCAGAAGTCGTCCCAGAGCGCGGACTGCTCGGGCAACCAGTAACCCCAGGGGAATTCGGCTGTCGTCACCGGAAAGGGCCCGAACGCAGCCGGCCGTCGCACCGCCCACTGCGGTACGCCTTCACCACCGTAGCTTTCGTGCCACTGGTCCTGGTGGAAGTCGAACTGTGTCCAGATCCGGTTCGCGGCCAATTGTCCGACGACGCGGTCCCAGCTGTCCAGGTAGTCGTTGTCGACCACTGCTGGCGCGGTGGGAGTGACTCCCGCCCACAGGGTTCCGATCCGCGCGCCGTTGAAACCGTGCTCGGCCAGCCAGGCGGCATCGGCCGCGGTGAAGCCCTCGGCGGTGTCGGGCGGCACATACGGCGCCTGCTTCCAGACCAGGTTGACCCCGTGCACGATGACGACCCGACCGTAGTGATCGACCAGCCACCGTCCGTCGCGACGGAGTTGAGGCACGGCGTCCACGGGAGCCGCGGTGACAACGCGCGCCTCGGTCGAGAGCAACAGAAACACGAACAAGACGAGCCCGAGCCGACGCAGCAACCGAGCGCTACGGAACCTGCCGCGATCGATGGTTGCCGGGTCTGTGCGCATCTGCACGACTCCTCATGGTCGATGAGTGCGAGACAGGCATATATGCACCAAGGCATCCGAATACACTCGCGTATCGCTGATGAGTTTGGGGAGGTCGGTCCGAGTTGTCAAGACCCGACGATGACCCGAGCCGCAGGCCGAGGCGGGCTCGATATGCCGGTGGGCGACGTCAGCTTTCGGCGGCGGCCATCGCGGTGAGAGAGCGGTTGAGCAGGGTCAACGCATCGAGGAACGAGTCGTGCGGGATCCGCTCGGGGTCGGTGTGGGCGAGGGTGGCGATGCCGTGTTCCACGGCGAGTACGAGGAGCGCGATCTGTTCGGTGGGCGCGGGCAGCCGAATTCCGGACGCCTCGGCGACCCGTTCCACGGTGGAGCCGAACCAGTCCATCGTGGCTCGGTCGTAGTCGCGCAGGCGATCGGCTACCTCGGGATGACGCAGAGCGTAGAGCCGGAACTCGATCAGCAGAAGGAACCGTTTCCGGTCGGCGAACCGGTTTCCGCCGTGCCCATCGAGTGCATCGATATCTTGCTGCGCGGTGTTGTCGGGGTCGGTCAGCCTTGTACCGTTGTCGATTTCGCGTTGTAGCCAGTTGTCGAGCAGCGCCAGGAACAGATCGGTCTTGTTCGCGAAGTTCGCGTACACCGCCCCGCGGGAGAATCCGGCGCGTTCGGCGATGTCGTCCAGTGCGGCATCGGCGAATCCCTTGTCCGCGAACACATCCTCGGCCGCACTCAGTAGCGCGGCACGGGTCCGTTGCACGCTTTCGGCGCGAGTGAGTCTCGGCAACGTTGATCTCTCCATCGGACTCGAACAGGGCAGGACGCGACCAACACACTACGTCCACCTCCCACCGGCCTGCGATCTCGGATGACGAGGCCGGTGCCGTCGTCTGGTGATCGGGCACTCGCCGAACGCAGCGCCACAGCAGCGGCCAGGATCGAACACACTGATCCGCTAGATTTCGACGGATGAACGCTCCGGACACCTCGACGCCGCGAAGCCTGTCCTACCCCCTGTTCGCGGCCATCGTCATCACCTACCTCGTGATCATCCAGGGCGGTGGATTGATCCTTGCCCGACTCAGCGGTGAACACGACTTCTTCACCACCCGCGGACTGGTGTTCACCATGGTCATCCCGTTGGGAGTGGCGCTGGCGTTCACCTACGGCGTCATCGCGTATCTGGGGTGGCTGCGGCCGGTGCTGCACGACGATCGGCCGACGCGCGCCTGGGTGTGGATCGTGCCTGCCGTGTTCGTCGTCGCGATCGCGGCCGGAATCGACTACGCCGCGCTGGCCGAGAAGGGCTGGCTGTTCGTGGTGGTGTTGCTGATCGCGACCCAGTTCGTCGGCTGGGGCGAGGAAGGCATGTTCCGCGGCATCGGGGTGACGGTCCTGCGCGAGCACGGCCTGAGCGAGGGCAAGGTGGCGTTGTGGTCGAGTGTCGTCTTCGGCGCGGTGCACCTGACGAACGTGGTGGGGCACGGGGTGTCCGCGCTCCCCCAGGCGATCATCGTCAGCCTCGCCGGCTACTTCTTCTACCTCATCCGCCGGGTCAGCCACAGCAACGCCGTGAACTCGATCCTCCACGGCCTGTTCGACTTCTCCTTGCTCAGCGGAGCCGCCATCCTGCTCGACCAGCAGGTTTACCTGGGAACGATGCTCCCGATCCTGGTCTACCCGATCCTGGCCGTCGTCCTGCTGATCAGGCGGAACGCCATCGAACCGGCCGCTCCAGCCGTGACCCCGTAGCCCCGGCCTCCGAGAAGTCCGCTGCCGCCGCATGATTCGCCGTCGCCGGATTCGCGACCTCCGCGAACCAGGACGAAGTAGCCTCTCGGAGTGAGCGATGAGTTGCGGGTCGCCGCCTACGCCATCTGCGTGCGAGAAGTCGCCGGTGCCGTCGAGTTGCTGCTCGCCAGGTGGGTGTCGCCCGACGGCGCCAAACAGTGGACGTTGCCGGGCGGTGGAATGCACCACGGCGAGGATCCGATCGCCACCGCTGTTCGAGAGGTCGACGAGGAGACCGGATACCTCGTCGAGGTCGTCGAGCTTCTCGGCATCGACTCGGTCAACCATCGATATCCGCGCGCCGGGGGTGAATTCGCGGACTTCCACGGCCTACGGATCGTGTACGAAGGTCGGATCACCGCCGGGGAACTCCGTCACGAAACCAATGGCTCGACCGACCTCGCCGCCTGGCACCCGCTCGACGATGTCACCCACCTCGACCGAGTCGACCTGGTGGACATCGGGATCGAGCTGTGGCGAACCAAGCCGGCCGACGGAAACGTGACTCGGCCGAGCAACCCGGGTCAGTACACCTAGGCGAGGGTCACGTCGAGCGGCACCGCGTTGCGCAACGTATGCCCCACCGGAGAGCTGGACTGCACTTTCGCGTGCAGTTCCTCGAGCTGCTCCCGGGAGGCGTCCGTTTCGATCGACACTGTCGCGGTGATCGACTCGAAGCCTGCGTGGCCCTGGGCGAGTCCGAGGAATACGTGCAGGTCGAGGTCGCCCTTCACATCGACGCGCAAGTTGTCGATGCGAATACCGGCGACGGTGGCGTTGGCCGCGTAGCCGACCGCGAGGCAGTTGCCGAGAGCGGCGAGGAGTTGTTCGACCGGGTTGGGGGCGGTGTCGCCGCCGCCGAGGGCCGCCGGTTCGTCGGAAGGGATGGCCGCGAACTTGCGGATACGCGCCTCGGAGGAGAACCCGCCGTCCCACGCGATATGCGCCGCCCAGGTGGTCTGCGCCTTGGTCGGCTCGGCTCGAACTGCCGCCACGAGACCACCTACGGCCTCGATGTTCACGTCGTTGAGGCGGGTGCTGGCGTCGACGGTCATGGGAGTCTCCTTGCGACAACGGGCGGGAATACTCGGACCACCACAGGGTCCTCGTCGCAGCCGCCTTCCCAACAGGGTTTGCCGCAGGGTGAGTTCAGTCAGTACTCGTGCTTGATGACGAAGTAGGAGCCGCGAATGGTGCCCGCCAGCTTCGACTTCTGCCGCGCGAACTTGAACGAGTCGAGCTCGGCGGGCACTTCCATACCCTCGCTGAGCTTGAACCCGACCGCCCGCTTCTTCGCATCGTCGATCGAGTACATGACATTGATCGACAGACCGCTCTCGTAGAAGACGTAGGCGATCCGAAGGTTCTCGACCTGGAAAGCCGTGGCCTCCAGCGGACGAGAAGAGATCACGATGTCACGTTCGTCCGCGAGTATCCGGCTCACCCAGTCGACGGCCGATGTCGCCTCGCTCGCGGGCTCCACCGTGAAGACATGATCGTATTTGTTCTTGAAGTACCGAGCCTCGTTCGCCCGCAATCCGGCGAGCGCGTCCACGACGGGCGACGACTCCAGTCCCTGGGTCGACACGGTTGCGAAATCCACGATATAGGCCACAGCGAACTCCTCAGAGGGTCCATCACGTCACCGGCAGCATCGACATCGTCGAACCTCGCGCCCCGCCGAACCGGGGCGCGCATCGCATCGCAGCGTCAGTGCGAGTAGTCCCGGAATGTCATGACGCCGCCGACCAGGATACCCATCACCGCCAGGATGTAGACGGTGACACGGACCCAGGTCGGCCCGTAATAACTGACCGCCATCGCCGCTCCCAGCGCTACCAGAATCAGCACCACTCCGTAGAAGGGCGTGCGTTGCTCCCTGTCAACCATCACTCCAGTGTCCGCCGACCGCGCTGCGGGTGCCATGCCGATTACGACGCGGTCTGGAAACGCACTCACCAGTCGCGCCTCTTGTATATACGTATACATCTACGTATAGTCACAAGCGTTGCCAGGCACACCGACGACATCCACACGCTTGATCGGAACGAACATGACCGCACCGCAGATCACCCGTCCGGGAATGCTCCCCACCAGCGTCTACACCGGTTGGACAGGTCCTCGGCCACGCATCGATCTCGTCCTGCGATACCTGCGCGGCGATCACACCTTCGCCCAGCTGATCCGCTTCGCCCTGGTCGGCGGGGCCAGCAACATCGCCTATGTGCTGTTGTTCGTGACCATGCACGGCAGCGGCCCACTGGTCGCCAATGTCGCCGGATCGATGGTGAGCACGGTGATCGCCAACGAATTGCACCGGCAACTCACCTTCCGGGCGGGGAGCAGGGTCGGCGGGTTCACCGCGCAGTGGGAGGGCGGCGGGTTGGCGCTGCTCGGCCTCGGCATCAGCACGGCGGCGCTGGCCGGACTGGATTTCCTGGCGCCGAGCCTCGGCGAGACCGCGCAGGCGGGCGCCGTGCTCGCTGTCATGGCCGTGGTGGGCGGGCTGCGATTCCTGGTTCTGCGCAGCTTCGTCTTCGGAAATTAGGCTCGAGCTGCGCTGATTCATTATCAGTGGCACCGTATCCGTTATCGTCCCAGGACGAATTCCTTTGGGCAGCAGTCGTTTACGTGTCGATCCCGCAATCGATACCCCCGCATAATTTCGCCCTGTCAGAAATGTCTGATGAATGACGGGCCCTGCGGACCGGGCGGGACAGTTCTGCTGACCGGGCTGCCCAGTTCGGGAAAGACCACCCTCGCCACCGCCACCCGGCAGCGCGTGGCAGACGCCGGGTATCCGGTCGAGGTACTCGATGGCGATGACGTGCGCGGGCGGCTGTGGCCCGAACTCGGCCTGACCCCCGACGACCGCAAGCGCAACCTCGGCAGGATCACCACCCTCGCGGTGATGCTGGCCGGCCACGGCGTGCTCGTTCTCGTGGCGGCCATCGCGCCGTACGCCGCCGATCGTGCGCTGATGCGGGCCCGCCACGATGACGTCGGCCTCGACTTCGCCGAGGTCCACGTCGCCACCGCGCTCTCGGACTGCGAGCAGCGCGATGTCAAAGGGCTGTACGCGCGCCGGGCACGGGGCGAGCTGACCCAGCTCACCGGGGTCGATGCCGCCTACGAGGAACCGCTGCTCCCCCAGCTGCGGATAGACACCGCTGCCGAGACGGTCGCCGAGTCGACCGATCGCGTGCTCGAACTCCTGATCCGACGAGGTCTGTTCGCCGCCCCCGTACCGAGCCGACCACCGTGAAGCAGGCAACCCGTCTCGTGCCGGCGCCGATCTTCATCCTGTCCGCGCCCCGATCCGGTTCCACCCTGCTGCGTTCGGTGTTGAACAGCCATTCACGCATCCACGCCCCGCACGAACTGCACCTGAATCTGCTGACCGTCCAGGAACTCGAGTGGACCGCCGACGACATCACCGAGCGCTACGCGAGTATCTCGCTGGACGCGCTCGGCCTGACGATCCGTGAGCTGGAACATCTGCTCTGGGACCGCCTCCTGCACCACGAGCTGGAACGCAGCGGTAAGGACCGGATGGTCAACAAGACGACGAGCAGCGTGCTGACCTGGCGACGGATCGCCGCGTGTTGGCCCGATGCCCGCTACGTGTTCCTCCTGCGCCACCCCACGCAGATCGCCGACTCCTTGGGCCGTGCCTGGGCGGATCGCCGTGAAATCGATCCGGTGCGAAGAACTTTGGAGTTCGTCGCGGCGATGAACGAGGCCCGTGCGGCGCTCGACGGCCACGAGGTCCGCTACGAGGACCTGACCCACCGCCCCGAGGAAACCGTGCGCGGGTTGTGCCGCTTCCTCGACGTGGAGTGGCAGCCCTCGATGCTGGACTACGGCCGATTGACCACGGAAGCTATGTCCGGGGTATCGGCGACTGGAGCGAGACCATCCGCTCCGGCGTCATCCAGCCGGCGCGCCCGCTGCCCGCCGACCCGGCCGTCCCGGACGCGCTGAAGTCGGCGTGCCGAGAATGGGGCTATCCGGCTAGTCGGTAGACGCGCCCGGTCACTGACGTGCGGGTCGACCTCGGCCTGGTCAGGCCACACCCCGACGACCTCCGCTGAGCGCAGCGGCCAGAAGGTCATCGGCCCCGCGTGAGTGGTGCCGCGGTGACGGGTTCCTCGCTGCTGCTCGGGGCGCATGTTCGCCGGACAGATAGCGGCGCGTCCAGCAGTTCGTCGAGCAACTCCTGGGCACGCGGCCACGGTCCGTAGCCTGATGCCGGATTCAGATGGCCGACGTCGCCGAGGTCGACCAGTCTGCTCCCCCACACCTCGGCCATGCCTGCGACGCGGCGAGCCGTGGCCAAGGGGTCGGTGCTGCTCGCGGCCACGATGCTGGGGAAGGGCAACCGCCTGCGCGGGATCGGCGTCCAGCCGTTGGCCGTGAGTTCCTCGGCGGTCGGATAGCCCTGCGGCAGTGGAGTTTCGAAATCGGGCGGCGTGGCGAGCAGCGCGCCGCGCACCGGCCGGTCGGACTGTTGCGCCCAGTGGACCGTGATCAGCACGCCCGCGCTGTGCGCGACCAGGACGACGGGTCCGTCGATGTCGGCGAGCGCCGCGTCGAGTGCGGCGACCCGTGCGGTCAGGCTCAGCCCGTCACGTTCCAGCGGCGGCACGATCGCCACCTTCCAGAGCGTGTCGGCGAGCAGGCTCTGCCAGTGGTCGGCGACGTGATCGCGCAGGCCGGGAACGATGACAACGGTGGGTTCGGGAAGAGCATTCATGAGGTGCGGCAATCCTTTTCGACGGAATCAGTGCGAGGCGTGCACGGTGGCGAGCTTGCGCAGCCCGAGCGGGTAGACCCGGCGGCCGAGCAGCAGGGCGGCGATCGCGAGGACCGACACCACCGGCGTCACCCGCAGCGCGTTCTGCAGACCGAGATGGTCGGCGAGGACACCGACAACGAACGGGCCAAGTGCCAGCCCGAGCAGGCTGTTGGCGAGAGTGAGGGTGCCGAACGCCGACGCGCGGACCGAGGGGTGGGTGAGATTGGCGACCATCGCCACGGTCGGACCGGCCGAACCGCCGGAGAAGAAGGCGCCGATGCCGAGCAGAACCAGTTGCGGCGCACCGGTATTCAGGCTGAAACCGAGGCCGAGGGTGACGAGCGAGATCAGGCAGAACACGATCGCGGTCGTCCACTTGCGCGCCATGTCGGCGCGACCGACCCGGTCGGTGATCACACCGCACACCACCATGCCGGCGCCGACGAGAGTCACGATCACCGCCGCCAGACCTGCGGCCCGGTCGGGCGCCAGCCCGTAGTAGCGGTTGAAGAAGCTGGGCATCCACGACAGCAACACCGCGGCGGTGAACATCTGCAGTCCGCTACCCACATAGGCGCAGAGCACGGCCGGATTGGTGAACAGCGTCGAAATCGGTGCGCGGAAAGCGATTTCGGGGGTTGGCTCGGTGGCGTGGGCGGCATTGCGCTCCTCGGTGACCACCGCACGGAACGCGATGGCCAGCACCAGACCGAAGACCGCCATGGTGGCGAACGACCATCGCCACCCCAGGTGTACGGCGATCACACCGCCCGCGGCGACACCGAGCACCGAACCGAACGAACCACCGGCCATGAACGCACCGCTCAGTGCCGCGTGCCGACGGGCCGCGAACACGCTGAGTACCAGCGCGACCCCCACGCTGCCGTAGGCGGCCTCACCGACGCCGACGAAGAATCGGGCGACGAGCATCTGCGGGTAGTTGTCGGCCAGGGCGCACACCAGGGTCGCGATGCTCCACACCACCGCCATCACCACCAGGCTCCTGACCCGACCCCACCGGTCGGCCAGCACCGACAGCGGCAACGTGAGCAGACCCACCATCAGCGCTACCACGCTGCTGAGCGAGGCCAGCTGCGAATCCGACAGTGTCCATTCGGTTTTCAGGAACGGGAACACCGCACTCAGCACTTGGCGGGACATGTAGTCGGCCAGTAGCAGACCGAAGGCGAGGGCGAATACCAGCCACGGATAGTTGCGGGTGACAGACGAGGAACGGTTCGGCGCCGACGCGACGGGCACGACGGTCGTGGTGTGGTCCATGGGTGCTCCTGCGAACCGGTGGACGTCGTCGCTGACGTCCACCGGGTTGTCGTGACAGGGGAAGGTGATCCCCGCCGAGGGTCAGGCGTGGTGGGTGAACCCGACCTGGCCCGGCTGACGGTTCGGGGCGAACCCGATCTTGGCGAGCGTCTCGTCGGCGTCGGCGTAGCGCTCGTCGAGCTTGTAGATCTCGCGCGCTTCCTTACCGGTGGCGACCTCGCGGCCGAGTTCGCCCGCGATCCGGACCAACTGCTGGATCTGCTGGACCGAGGTCATCTTCTCGCCCTTGCGACCCCACAGGGTGTCCTCGTTGCCGCAGCGCGCGTGCAGACCCATCGCGATGGCCATCGTGTTCACCGGCAGCACGCTGCGCATCAGCGTCTCCAGGGTGAGCACCGCGCCGTCGGGAGTGCGGCGGATGAACTCCATCATGTTGTAGGGGTTCGGGCCGTCGAAGCCGCCGCCGATGCCGACCCAGGTCAGCATGAGCGGGCCGGTGTACACGCCGCGGCGGATCAGCCGCTCGACGGTCTCGAGCTGCGGAATGCTCGACAGCTGGAAGTGCGGCTGAATGCCGTTGGCCTGCAAGCGCTTCAAGTGCTCGGCAACCCAGGTCGGGCCCGCCGGGACATACATCTCCCGGTACGCCTCGTACACCTCGGGCCGTTCGAAGGAGGTGCCCGCGATGTCGTCCTCGGTCATCAACTCGACGATGTTCATCTGGCTGGTGTTGATCGCGATGGTGACCTGGTCGGGTTTGGGATCGAGTTCGGCGAGCATGTGCCGCGCGTCGTCGGTGAGCCACTTCGCTTCGGCGCCTTCACCTTCGGGCGAGAAGGAGATCGAGCCGCCGACCTGCAGGATCATGTCCGGCACCGCCTCGCGCAGGCGGGCGAGCAATTCGTTGAACTTCGACAGGCGCTTGGAGCCCTTGCCGTCGAGTTCACGCACGTGGATGTGCAGCACGGTGGCGCCGGCTTCGTAGCAGTCGACGGCGGCCTGGACATGCTCGTCCATGGTGAGCGGGAGATCGTCGCGGAAATCGTCGAGTTCCCATTCCGGGCCGTACGGCGCGGCGGTAATGACCAGCTTTTCCTGGTTCTCGGGGAACAGTGCGTCGTCGTGAAAATGCATGGGGATACTCCGATCGGAATTGCGGGGCTGATCGTAAAGTGGAATTCAGAAGGGACGGTCGCCGACGATCCCGGCGCGCTCCATCTTGCGGACGGCGGGCCAGTAGTCCTGCACCGCGTAGTGCTGGGTGCACCGGTTGTCCCAGATCGCGAAGCTGTTCTCGGTCCAGCGCCAGCGCACCTGGTATTCGGGGATACTCGCTTGGCGCATCAGGTAATTGAGGAGTTCACTCGCACCCGGCGCGTAGTCGGCGCCGAATCGAACATTCTCCGGCGTGTGGTAATTGACCAGATGCGTGGTGAATGAATTGACGAACAGAATGTCCTCGCCGGTGTCCGGGTGGATACGCACCACCGGATGTTCGGCATCGGGAAAACGCTCGTGCAGGGCGAGTCGTTTCTCCTCCGAGAGCGCGGCGCCGAAACTCGCCTCGATGCTGTGCCGGGCCCGCAGATGCGCGATCCGCGATTTCACCGACTGCGGCAGCCGCTTGTACGCCTCCACCATGTTCACCCAGATGGTGTCGCCACCGACGGGCGGCGATTCCACGCAGCGCAGGACCGCTCCCATCGGGGGATTGACCCGCCAGGTGGCATCGCAGTGATAGGCGTTCTCGTAATGCTCGGGCGCGCTGTCGAGGTCCTTGTAGATGCGGACCAGACCGGGATGGTCGGGATCGCTGCTGAGCGCCGGGTGGTCCTCGAGCGGGCCGAAACGCTCAGCGAGCGCGACATGTTCGGCGCGGGTGATGTCCTGATCGCGGACGAAGAGCACCTTGTGGCGCAAAAGCAAGGTGCGCAGTTCGGCGAAGAGGGCGTCGTCGGCGGCGACCTCGGCGAGGTTCACCCCGTGTAGTTCGGCGCCGATGGTCGCGGTCAGCGGCGCCGCGCGCATCGCGGTTCGAACGGTCATTGGCTTGTTCCTTTCCGGTGGACGCGTCAGATCGCGAAGACCGACGCGCCGACGCTGCGGCCCGCTTCGAGGTCGCGATGGGCTTGCACGGCATCGGCGAGTTCGTAGCGCTGGTTGATCTCGACCCGCAGCCGGCCCGCGGTGAGGTGGTCGTGCAGTTCACCGGCGAGTTCGGCGCGTTCGGCCGGGTCGGCGATGTAGTCGGCGAGCGCGGGCCGGGTGACGAACAGCGAACCCTTCACCGCCAGTTGCATCGCCTCGATCGGCGGCACGGGCCCCGAGGCGGTGCCGAAGCACACGAGCAGGCCGCGCCGAGCGAGAGAATCCAGGGACGACTGGTAGGTCGTTTTGCCGATGCTGTCGTAGACCACGGGAACGCCCGCGCCCTCGGTGATGTCACGAACCCGGGTCGCGACGTCCTCCCTGGTGTAGATCACCACGTGGTCGCAACCGTTGGCCCGAGCGACCGCGGCCTTCTCCTCACTGGAGACGGTGCCGATCACGCTGACGCCGAGCAGCTTCGCCCACTGGGTGAACAGCTGCCCGACCCCACCCGCCGCCGCGTGCAGCAGCACCGTGTCGCCCGCGCGCAGCGGGTGGATGCGGCGCAGCAGATAGGCGGTGGTCAGTCCACGCATGGTGGTCGCGGCCGCGGTGTCGAACGCGATGCCGTCGGGCAGCGCGATCAGGTGCTCGGCGGGCATGATCCGTTCGGTGCTGTACGCGCCGAGCGGGCTACCGGTGTAGGTGACGCGGTCACCGGCCGCGAAGTCGACGCCGGGGCCGACGGCATCGATGACGCCGGCCCCCTCCACGCCGAGTCCCGCCGGCAACGCTGCCGGGTACAGACCGGTGCGGAAATAGGTGTCGGCGAAGTTGAGCCCGACCGCCTCGTGCCGGATACGGACCTCGCCGGGCCCCGGCGCGCCGACCTCGGTGGACTCCCACCGCATCACGTCGGGACCACCGGTTTCAGCGAATCGAATTGCGTGTGCCACAGCTTCTCCTTCTATGTGATGGACATAACAGTAGGCTCGATCACGCATCAACGCTTATCCTGTCGGGACAGAAAACTATTCCCCTCGGGACACTTGGAGGCACTGGATGAAGCCGCTGTCCCGGTACGCGTCATTGAACGATTACGTCGAACTGGCCGGGTCACTCGGCCTGGAACCGGCGCGATTGATCCGTGACTGCGGACTCGATCCGGCCGGTTTCGGCACGCAGGACCGGTGGATTCCCGCCGAGGCCGTCGCCGACCTGCTGGAACGCTCGGCCGTCGCATCGGGCAGGGAGGACTTCGGCCTGCGGTTGGCGCAGCTGCGGCGGTTCTCCAATCTCGGCCCGCTGAGCCTGGTCATCCGCGAGGAGCCGGACGTGCGCAGCGCGCTGCGGCTGCTGTCGCGCCACGAGCACATGTACAACGAGGCGCTGCACACCGAGGTCATCGAGGCGAACGGCATGGCCACCATTCGGGTGAACGTGGACGTCGGTCGAGCGGTCCCGGTCCGGCAGGCCGTCGAGCTCACCACCGGAGTGCTGTACGGGCTGCTTCGCGGATTCGCCGGACCGACCTGGCGCCCGACGCAGGTGTGCTTCTCCTACCCCGCCCCGCGTGACCGGACCACCTATCACAAGATGTTCGGCCCGCACGTCGAGTTCGATCAGGATTTCAACGGAATCCTTACCTACAGCGGCGATCTCGACGCCGAGAACGCGATGGCCGACCCGCTCCTACGCGCCTACGCGCAGCAGTTGCTCGCCATGGCGCCGTCGCGGGAGGCCACGGTCACCGACCGAGTCCGCGAACTCGTCGAATTACTGTTGCCGACGGGCCGCTGCACCGTCGAGCAGGTGGCTCGCAGCCTCGGGGTCGACCGGCGCACGGTGCACCGCAAGCTCGCGCAGGACGGCACGACATTCACCACGTTGGTCGACGACATCCGCGGCGCTTTGGCCGAACGGATGGTGGCCAACCGCCGGCACTCCCTCACCGAGGTCGGCGATCTGCTCGGCTTCTCCTCGGTGAGCAACTTCTCGCGATGGTTCAGCGCGAGGTATGGGGTGAGCCCCCGGCAGTGGCGGCAGCAGGAGGCCGCGCGCCACTGACCGACGTGGTAGCCCCTATTGCGGCAGACGCAACACGCGTCGAGCGATGATATTGAGCTGGATTTCGATGGTGCCACCGCCGAAGAGGATGGCGGGCAGGCCGAGGAAGTCGAAGGTGTAGGGCTGCTCGGGGTGTCCGATGGCGGCGCGTGGGCCGAGGATCGAGGCGAGAGCGCGGGTGGCGTCGCGTTGGGCGATGGCGTTCCAGACTTTGCGAATGCTGTTGCTGGAACCGTTGCCGTCGGTCCTGTCGTTCATCCTGGCCACGACGTCGCGCAGGTTCAGCGCGGCGACGGACAGCTCGAGCGCGGTGTTGCGGCCGAGGACACGGACCGCGTCGTCGCGGGTGCCGGTGTGGTCGCCGGATTCGAGCAGGCGGCGGACCAGGGTGCTCGAGCCGTGGCCGAAGGTGGCCGAGCCCATGGCGACCCGCTCGTTCGACAACGTGGTAACCGCGATCCGCCAGCCGTCACCGGGCTTCGCGACGACCTGGCTGTCGGGGACGAAGACCTCGTCGAGGAAGACTTCGTTGAACTCCCAGATGCCGGTGACCTGACGCAGCGGACGGACCTCGACCCCGTCTGCGTTCATCGGGATCAGGAAGTAGGTCAGGCCGGCGTGTCGTGGGACTTCGGTGTCGGTGCGCGCCAGGCACACGGCCCAATCCGCGTCCTGCGCTTGGGAATTCCACACCTTCTGGCCGTTGATGATCCAGCCGCCGTCGACTTTGCGCGCGGCGGTGGACAATCCGGCGAGATCGGAGCCTGCACCGGGTTCGGAGAACAGCTGGCACCAGATGATGTCGCCGAGCATGGTGGCGGTGACGAACTGTTCGCGCTGCTCGTCGTCGCCGTGTTCGATCAGCGTGGGCAGTACCCAGGCGCCGATTCCGAGTTCGATTCGCTCCAGCCCACGGCGGGCGAATTCCTCGGCGATCACCGCTTGTTCGGCGGGTCCGGCGCCGAGTCCGTACGGGCGTGGCCAATGCGGAGCGACCAGCCCGGCATCGGCGAGCACCGCCCGGCGGGCACCTCCGCGCGCGGGTGACCAACCCTCGGAGGGGATTTCGTCATCCGCGAGAGCGGTGACCGCGTCGAGCACGCCGCCGACCGTGGCACGCAGTTCGGGCAGTGTGTCGGCGTCGACGAACGCGAAGTCGCGTTCGGCGAGCAGCGCACGCTCCCCCAGCGCCCTGGCCGCCGCGTCCTCGCCGCCGACGACAGCGGCCAGCGCGATCGCGCGACGCCAGTACAGGTGGGCGTCGTGCTCCCAGGTGAATCCGATGCCGCCGAGCAGGCTGACACAGTCCACCGCCTGATCGATCGCGGCGGGCAGCACGGTCAGCGCCGCATTCGCGGCGGCGAGCAGTCGCTGCTCGGTCGGCTGGGTCTCGGCGCGGGCGGCGTCCCAGGTCACCGCGCTCGCCACTTCGGCGCGAACCAGCATGAGCGCCGCTTTGTGCTGCACGGCCTGGAAACTGCCGATCGGGCGGCCGAATTGGTGTCGCACCCGGATGTATTCGACGGTGGTGTCCAGGCACCAGCGACAGATCCCGGTCGCCTCCGCCGCCGCCAGGGTGGTCGTCCACAGCTCCGCGACGGCGGGGTCGATGCCATCGAGCACCCGCCCCGCATCGATCGGGTAGGCATCGAATTCGGCGCGAGCCAGTGCTCGAGTCAGGTCGACAGCCTCCGCGGGCGTGAATTGGATCGACGAGACCGCGCCCGCCGGTGCAACCAGATCGGCGGGGCCGAGCCAGAACCACAGGCTCGCTTCGGGATCCCCGTCGACGGCGGCGCGCACCACAACTCGTTCGGCACCGGTCAGCCCGAGCGCCGGATCGGACACGCCCGACACGACCCAGCCCTCGCCATCGCGCGTCGCCCGCAGGTCGGGCCCGGTGACGACCGCGCCCGTCACGCCGGCCCCGAAGTCCGCTAGCAGCGCACCGGCGTCGGTAGCAGCCATCACGAGCGCGCTCGCCGTCACTGTCGACAGGTAGGGGCCGGGAAACAGGGCAGCACTCAACTGCTCGACCACCACCGCGAGCGTGTCGAGCCCGCAGTCGTCACCGCCGTACGCGACGGGGAGGTGCAGTGCGTGTAACCCCGGCTCGCACAACGCAGTCCACACTCCGGTCGGCATCACCCCGGCGGCGTAGTCGGACAGGTGTTCGCGCGTCTGCGACAGTGGAGCGATCTTGCGGGCGAACGCGGCAACCGAGTGCGCCAGCGCATGCTGGTCGGCGTCTACTGCGAGAGACATCTGTGTACTCCTGATGGTGAATCAACATGTGGGGCCGGGTTCTCAGAACTCCGGCAGGTCGCGCCAATCGCGCGACAACCGCGCCGACCAGACCGGAGCGCGCCGGTCGACGCGAGCCCGCATGCCTTCGCGAGCATCGGGTCCGCCCATGAGCCGCAGGTGCAGTTCGGTTTCCAACTCGGCCACCCGGGCGGGTTCGTAGCCGTGGATCGCGGTGTCCCACAACAGCCTTTTGCTGAGGGCCGCCGACATCGGCGCGACGTTGACCGCCATGTCGCACGCCATCGCGAGGGCCGAGGGCAGCACGTCGGTGGCGGGGAGACAGCGGCAGGCGAGCCCGAGACGGACCGCTTCGTTGCCGTCGAAAGCACGACCCGACAGCAGGATGTCGGCCGCGACCGACATTCCGGCGACCTTGGCCACTGTCCAATGCGCCATCGCGTCGGGCAGAACACCCAGCCGCACTTGCGGAATGGCGTAGCGCGCGTCCTCGGCGACGATGCGGATGTCGGCCTGCATGGCGATGGTCAGGCCGATGCCGATCGCGTGCCCGTTCACCGCGGCGATCACCGGTTTACGCAGAGCGAAGGCGGGTGGGTCGACGGGGGATGCGGAAAACGTTGCGCTGTCTGGCTTGTCGAAAGTTGTGTCGCCACCACCGACGTCCGCGCCCGCGCAGAAGGCCGGGGGTGCACCGGTGAGCACAAGGACCCGCACTGCATCGTCGGCATCCAATTCGCGATAGGCCTCGCCGAGCGCCCGACCCATCGCACCCGTGAACGCATTCCGTCGTTCCGGCCGATCCAAGGTCACCACCGCGACGCCGTCGGTGACATCGATCCGCACGCTCATGGCGCCTGCAATGCGGTGATCAGGTCTTTGATGTGTTCGTCGGAGACGTCGTAACCCGGGAAATAGCAGCAGATCCGGTCGGCGTAGGCACCGAAGCGCGCGATGATCGCCGCCGCGCACTGCTCCGGTGTCCCGTGCACAGCCAAGGTGTCGAGCATCGTCTGATCGATGAGGTCGGTCATCGCATCGACCGCGCCGCGCTTGGACAGCGCGTTCAATTCCGGTTGCAGCTCACCCCAGCCCTCGGCGTCGAGGACCGGGCGGTACGCGGGCGTCGACCCGTAGAAGCCGAGCAGTCGGCGCGCGCCGACGGCCGCGGCCGCCAGCTCGCTCGGCGTGCGGCCCATCGCGACGATCACCTGGGGATAGACATCCAGGTCGGCGGCCTCGCGCCCGGCGCGGTCGAGACCCTCCTCGATGGCGGGCATGGTGTGTTCGGTGAAGTGCCGGGCGCTGTTGAACGGCATGACCAGCAGCCCGTCGGCGACTTCGGCCGCCGTCCTGGTCATGATCGGACCCAGTGCGCCGAGACAGATCTGCGGCAGCCCATAGGGATTCGGGCCCGGATCGAACGTCGACGGCATCAGGGTGTGCCGGGTGAACTCGCCTTCGAAGCGCAGCGGGGTGCCCTCCTGCCAGGAGCCGAGCACGGCTTTGATCGCGAGCACCATGTCCCGCATGCGCGCGGCCGGGCGCGACCACTCACCGCCGTAACGCTTTTCGATGTGCGCGCGGGTCTGCGAGCCGAGCCCGAGACGGAACCGGCCGCCGCTGAGCAGGTGCAGGTCGTAGGCGGTGTGCGCCAGGTGGACCGGGCTGCGCGGGAGGGCGATGGCGACGTTGGTCATCAGGTCGACCGGTTCAGGACCGGCGGCGGCCAGGGTCAACGGGAGGAAGACGTCATGGGCGCCTTCGAAGGTGAACAGGCCGTCCACCCCGCAGGCGATCAGCTCGGCGGATCGCGCGATCACCCGTTCCGGGCGCGCGCCCAATTGCAGGTCGACCTTCATTCGCACGCTCCATGGGACTCTCGACTCACAATTACATACTAGCATGTAACGTTATTGAGATGTGGTCTGAGTCACGACGATCGGCCGTCTCAGCGCCCCGTGGACGCCAAGACATACAGCGCGTCGGCCAGTCGGGCGACGAAGGCATCACCCTCCTCGCCGCCACGGAGCAGGGCGTGGAATGTCGTGGCGCCCGAGAGGATCTCGAAGATCAGGTCCGCATCGGCGCCGGGTGCGATCCGACCGTCATCGACCGCACTATTGAGCAACTCCGCGAAGGCCTTGCGCACGGGAGCGCCGATCGCGAGCAACCGGCCGCGCGCTTCCTCGGTCTGCGAATCGGCGAGCAGGCCGGGCACCCCCGCGCGGGCAGCCGGGCTTTCGGCGCGAGCGAGGAAGATGCGCACCCAGGTCGCCAGATCGGCCCTGAGGTCGCCGGTCGGCTCGGGCAGCGCGTGCCCACCGGGGCCGTGAATGGCCTCTTCGAGCAGCGCTTGACGCGTCGGCCACCGGCGATAGATGGCGGGGGTGTTGACCCCGGCACGCTTGGCGATCGCAACTACCGTCGCCGCCGGGTAACCGACTTCGGCGAGCAACTGCCTGGCGGCGATGAGTACCGCGAGGTCCTTGTCGGCGTCGCGGGGCCTGCCGGGGCGCGGCGAAGTTTCCGAGGGCATCATTACATAATAACCTGTTACATAATTCACCGAGAGGCCGCTGAACGGGCCTGCCGGTTGCCCGTAACCGACAACGCTGGGAGCGTGGGCGCATGACCACCGCCGACGTCCTGTTCGATCCCTTGCGCGTCGGGCCGTTGGCATTGCCGAACCGCATCGTCATGTCGCCGATGACCCGGCAGCACTCCCCCGGCGGCACACCGGGTGAGGAGGTCGCCGCGTACTACCGCAGGCGTGCCGAAGGCGGCACGGGCCTGATCATCACCGAAGGCGTCGCGATAGATCATCCGATGGCGGTCGACAGCACGAAAGTGCCTCGGCTACACGGCGAATCAGCCCTGTCCGGGTGGCGCCGCGTGGTCGACGGCGTGCACGAAGCGGGCGGCAGGATCGTGCCGCAGCTGTGGCACGTCGGCCCGCTGTGGGGCGCGATGGCCCGCGTCGACCCGGCGCTCACACCCCTACGCCCGTCGGGTCTGTGGGGTCGGGTCGGGCGCACGACGTACTCGCAGCGCTACCTGTCGACCGTGACCACACCGACCGCCCCCATGACCGAACACGACATCGAGGACGTGATCGCCGCCTATGTGCGCTCGGCCCGCAACGCGGTCGCGGTCGGTTTCGACGGCATCGCCATCCACGCGGGCCACGGCTATCTGCTCGACGCGTTCGTCTGGGAGGCCACCAATCATCGCACCGACCACTGGGGCGGCGACCTGGGCAGACGCGTCAACTTCCCGGTCGAGGTCGTGCGCGCGATCCGCCGGGAAATAGGCCCGCGACTGCCGATCTTCTACCGCTTCTCCCAACACAAACAGCAGGACTACGGCGCACGCATCGCCGAGAACCCCGACGAACTCGGCGTGATCCTCACGGCGCTGCGAGACGCCGGCGTCGATGTATTCGACGCCAGCAGCAGGTATTTCGACCGACCGGCCTTCGCGGGGAGCGAACTGACCTTGGCTGGCTGGGCGAAGAAGCTGACCGGCGCGCACAGCATGGCCGTCGGCAGCGTCGGACTGAGCACGTCCTTGCACGAGCGAGACATTCCCGAACCGGCCGCACTCGACGGTCTCTACCGACGGCTGGCCGACGCCGAATTCGACCTGGTCGCGATCGGTCGCCTGCATCTCGCCGAGCCCGCGATCGCCCGCATCCTGCGCACCGGCGCTCCCCTACCCACCTTCGACCCAGATCGTCACCAGCGCGAGCTCACCTGACCAGCCGCTCGAATACGGATCGCACCGATCCGTATTCGAGTCGGCGCCTGTCCTATTCGTCGCCGAGCAACTGCTCGACCCGCTGTGTGCAGAATGCGGTGATGTCGATCTCCGACGGCAGGTTCAAACGATGGGCCATGCGCAGCAACGGAATACTGAGCAGCACCGCGGCCAGGACCTCGTTGTAGCGCAGGTTGCGGATCTTCATGCCGCTGCGTTCCTCGTACCGGGCGATCGACTCCTCGCGGGTGGGAGTACCCGCGAGTCGTTCGGTTCCCTGGAATTCCGAGCACGCCCAGTCCAGGAACAACATCCAGGCGAGGTCCGCCTCGTGGTCGCCGATGTAGGCGATCTCCCAGTCGAGCACGCCTGATACGCGGAACTCTGTGTCGTAGAGGATGTTCGACATCCGGGCGTCGCCCCAGCAGAGGGTGACGTGTTCGGGTTCGTAGAGGTTGGCGCGCAACCATTCGACGGCCCGGCGCAGCGCGGGCGGCTGCGTGGTGGTGGCCCAGGCCAACGCCGAATCGACGTAACCGATCATCTGCTCCAGCGGTGCCGCGCCGAACTTCGGGAAGGACAGGAAGTCCAGGTTCAGGTTGCGCCAGTCGAGTTGGTGGATCTCGGCGATCGTGTCGACGCAGCCCCACCACATCTTGGCGCGATCGGCGGGATCGGCGTCGAAGTACAGACCGGCCGAGTGATAGGAGGGCAGGTCACCGGGCGCCGAGCCGTCGATGCGGTCCATCACGAAATACGGACTACCGAGCTTCGCGTCGTCGCGGTCGAGCCAGCGCACCGAGGGAACGGCGATCGGGGTCTCGGCCAGGCGGCGCATGACCAGGACCTGTCGCAGCAGGTCGTAGTCGGGGAACAGCGCCACCTCGGGCGGGCGACGCAGCACCAGCGAGACCGGCTCGGCGTCGGCGCGTTCGAGGTCGAACAGGAAGGTCTCGGTGGCGAGACCGCGCGGGCTGGCCGACCAGTTCGTCACCCGCGCGGACTCGGCGTCGGGAAAACCACTGCGCAGCATGGGGACGACAGCGTTCGGCAGATCTTCTGCGGAGGGGCGAGTGGTCATCAGTACCCCTCGTACCCGTAGCGGGCATTGCGGCCCATGAACACCATCTCGACCAGGCCGTAGCCGACCTTGCCGTCGCCGGACTCGACCTTGACGAAGGTCTCGGTGAGCATGCTCACCGGGCGCAGTTCGGCGGCGTCGGAGAGATCGACGGTGAAGCCGTCGCTGAAGGACTCGCCCTTCCAGATCCCCGACGCGTAGCCGCGATACATGTCGTATCCGGCCAGGCCGGGCCAGAAATCGTGCAGTGCGGTGACCGAGTAAGTGCGCTCGCTGCCGTCGGCGGCGTGTGCGGTGAACGAGCCCTCCGACACGATCCGGAAGTCGTCGCGGAACTTCAGATCGTGGGTCACGCTGACGATCGGCACGGTCGGTACGTCCGCCTCGATCGGGCGCTGGATCGACCCCTCGAAGTGCCAGCGCTGCCCGTCGGCGGTCTCACGCTGGGCGAAGTGGACCAACTCGTCGTCGAACTGGAAGATGCCCATGAAGTACAGCACGCCGTCGGGGATCTCCGAGGGCTGCAGGCCGCCGCCCTCGCCGAGGCTGCCGCCACCGCCGCCGTGGCGGGTGCCCCACGAGTGATCACGCCCGAACCACCACGTGCTCGGATCGATCTCGATGCGTTCGCCGTCGACCTCGAGCCACCCGGAGATCTCGCCGTTCTGGTAGTAGCGGCGGGCGTCCTCACGGACCCGGCCACGGGTGCGGAAGAAGGCGGGTTCCTGCTCGTAGGCGGGGAACTGGCCGGCGAAGTTCAGTTCGAGGCGCAGGCCGTGATCGTTGTCGCCGAGGGTCGCGCGCACACCGCGCAGCGGCTCGGTGATCTCGTAGCGGTAGGGGCCGATCTGCCAGGCGCCCAGGTCGTCGTACTTGCCGCTGATCTCGCGCGAGAGCCGAGCCACATGCGCGGTGCCGTCGATGGTGACCATCGCGTAGGCATCCATCACATTGCGGTTGGGGTAACGCGCCATGCCGGTCATCACGCTGACCCGGCCGGTGGTGTCGAAGCCGTAGAGCACGATGCGCTCGGTCCAGCGCAGATCGCTCTGGACGACGTGGTCGAACGTCGTCGGCAATTGGTGGCAGAGCAGCTCGTCCTGGGGAGTCAACATGGGCCATTCCTTCGAGAGTGGGGGTAGAACACGTTTCAAGTTAGCTAATTCGAATACACCATGAAGCGTTTTTAATAAGATCCGATTCTCGGCTACGCTCTGCCGACGCCTACAGAGGAGTGAACGGTGAGTGAACGTCGCGAGACCCGACCGGGACCGGGCCGCCCTCGTGACCCGAACCTGGATGATCAGGTGCTGCGCGCCACCCAGGAATTGCTGGTGGAGCAAGGTTTCCAGGCCACGACCATCCAGGGAGTCGCGCGGCGGGCCGGGGTGGTCGCCACCTCGATCTACCGCCGGTGGCCCAACAAGATCCACCTCGTCGAGGACGCGATCTTCGCCCTCGAGACCGGCGTCGTCCCGCAGCCGACGGGCGATATCGGCGCGGATCTGCTCGGGTGGACCAAGCTCTTCTTCGCCGCGGCCACCCATCCAGCGGCTCGGTCGGGCATCCCCGGCCTGCTCTCGGCCTACCACGACGACGAGGCGAGCTACCGCAGGCTGCGCGAACGCGGTGAGGGCTTGGCCCGGGTCGGGCTGCGCGCCACCATCGACGCGGCGATCGAGTCCGGACAGGCCTCCCCCGACTGCGATCCCGACCTGATCTTCGAATTCCTGCGCGGCACGACGCTGCTGCGCGCCCTCACGCGCGGCGACGAGGACGGCGAGCAGTTCTGCCGCCAGACCGCCGCGGCCCTGGTCACCCTGGCCACTCACCACGAAAGTGCGAAATGAGAACTCCGTTCCGCCACCTGTTGATCGCTACCGCGGCGGTGCTGCTGGTGCCCTCCGCGATCGGCCTCGCCCAGTCCGACTCCGTGGGAGTCGTCCTGGAAGACCTCGCCCTCGCCGATACCGCCGTCGCCCGCGCGAGCTGCGCGGACGGCTCGCTACCCGAACCCGGCCTCCAGGGCGATGTGCCCGCCGCCGATCGTGACAGCGGCCGCAGCACCCAGGGTTACCGCTGCAACATCAACCGCATCGGCGGCTACGCGGGCCGCGGCGCGGGAATCACCTCGACGCAGTTCGATCACTGCGTCTACCTCGGCAGCTTCTTCCCCGGCAACCTGCTCGGTCCGGCACAGGGCGTGCAGGTGATCGATGTCGCCGATCCGGCGAACCCGGTGCTCACCGCCACCCTCACCGAACCCGCGATGCTGGCGGGTACCTGGGAGAGCCTGAAGGTCAACGCCGCGCGAAAGCTGCTGGTCGGCACCGGAGCTCCCGCGTTCACCGGCGCCGGGCTGATCTCGATCTATGACATCTCCGACTGCGCGCACCCACGCCTGCTCAACCCGGGACCCGGCACCGACGTGAGCCTGCCGGTCCCGATCACCGCCCACGAAGGCGGCTTCTCCCCTGACGGCCGCACCTACTGGGCATCGGGCGTCATCCCCGGCATCGTCAGCGCCGTCGACCTGACCGACCCGGCCGACCCCCGCGTGATCTGGCAGGGCATGCCCGGCCAGTCCATGCACGGGATGGGTTTGCGCGCCGACGGCAACCGGATGTACCTGGCCAACAATATGGGCGGGTTGACCATCCTCGACACCTCCGCGGTACAGCGCCGCGACCCCGATCCGCAGGTGCCGATCATCTCCCAGCTGACCTGGACCGACGGCTGGGCGACCCAGCAGAACGTCCCCGTCACCTACAACGGCGTGCCCCATCTGTTCACCACCGACGAGGCAGGTTCGGGCGGCGTCAAACTGATCGACATCTCCGACGACACCCATCCGCGCGTGGTGAACTCGATCAAGCTGGAGATCAACCTGCAGCAGCACCGCGACACCGCGCTCGCCTCCGGGATGGGCGGGTCGCTGTTCGCCTACGACGCCCACTACTGCTCCGCCGACCGCGCGGTGAACCCCACCGCGCTGGCGTGCGGCTGGATCTCCTCCGGCGTCCGGATCTTCGACGTGCGCGACCCGTTGAAGGTGCGCGAGATCGCCTACTACAACCCACCGGCGCGCACCGGCCAGAACGCCGAACTGTGGAACTCCCCGCACGCGCTCGCCTCGATCATCGGCCTGCCGCTGCTCAGCGCGCCGTCGGTGATGCAGGCCGTCGAGGCGGGCGTCCTCGATCCCGAGCAGGCACTGAGTTCGCGCACCGGCGACGTGGCCTTCGGCGACCTCTCCACCGACTGGTGCTTCTCCGCACCCGAGTGGCGCGGCAATCAGCTGTGGACCACCTGCGCCGACAACGGGTTGCTGACCTTGGAGTTGTCCCCCGAGGTGTACACCCCGCCCGCCGATCAGCGGTCGACGGTCGGCTCATGAGCCGGCGGGTGCTGCTCGGCGTCGCGGGTGCGGCGACGGTATTGCTGCTGCTGGTGGTCGGGGCGGCCATCCGACCGCTCTTCTTCTCCGAAACTGCCACTGTCACACCGGTATTGACGCCCACCGAGATCGGCTTCGTGCAGGACATGGCCGGCCACCATCAGCAGGCGCTCGTCCTGGTCGAGCGCCTTGCCGCCGACGTCGATCCCACCGTGCGGCGGCTGGCCGACCAGATCGCCGATGCCCAGCGCCTCGAGATCGGCATGATGCTGGGCTGGCTCCGGTTGGCCGCGGCGACCCCGACCAACCCGCACCCGATGTCGTGGATGCCCACCGGTCACCACGGCGCCGCAGCCACGACCATGCCCGGTATGGCCACTCGCGCCGACCTCGACGCCCTGGCTGTGGCTCGCGGCGCCGAGGCCGAAGCGATGTTTCTGCGCTTGATGTATCGCCACCACCAGGGCGGCGTCGCCATGGCCCAGTCGTTCGACGAGCTGTCCACCGGTGGGCCGGTCGAACAGGCGGCCCGCGACATGATCAGCACACAGAGTCAGGAATCCGGGATCATCGGGATGCTGATCTCCCAGCGCGGCGTGACCGCTACGGGCTGAGCATCTGCCGACTGTCGTGGGCGAACTCGGAATGCGCGACCAGCTCACGAATGGCGGTGCGGACCTCGCCGACCGCCGAGACCGCGGCGAATTCGGTCGACTCGTGCCGAAAATCCAACAGCCGTGCGGCCGTGCGGCCCACCGGTCGTCGACCGCACAGCGACAAGGCGAGACCGACCTGGTCGACAGCGAGTTCGGGCTCGCCGAGCATCAGCTGTAGGCGTGCCGAGGAGATCGCGGCCGTCGCCGGTGTCACGAAATCCTGCGACAGTGGCGTGTGCATCTCGCCGAAGGCCAGACGAGCCAGGTCGGGGCGGGTAGCGATGAGGTGACGGTAGCTGTTGCCGAGCAGCCGCCACTGCTGCCCCGGCCCTGGCCAGTCCCGGCGCGGTCCGAGGATCATGCCGACGGTGGCCGCGGTGAGGCTCCGGTCGGCGACACTGTCACCGGCGACAGTCTCCGCCGCTTCACAACGGCATTCCACCGCGACGACGATCGCGCGCTGGAACGCGGCATGTTCGCCCAGGATGCCGTGCGCGTAGGCCTCCAACTCGGCGAGGGCGACCCGCAGCAGTGGCGTCGCCGTCCGGCGTGCCACGTACTGGGCGAGCTGGGCCACTTCCAGTGCTTCCGCGGGCCTCCCGCTGTCGAGCAACTGCCAGGTCGACTCGGTGAGGATCGCAGCGGTCAGCACCGTGTCGCGCGCCGCGTGGGCCAGTCGCGCGGCGGCGACCGAGTAACGGCGCGCGGCGGTGATGTCCTCCACGTCCCAACTCATGGCGGCCGCGATATCGGCCAGCTCCGCGCCGACTCGCAGGGCACGTCCGTGCCTGCTCGGGTCCGAAAGCTGCTGCAACCTGGGTAGATTCGCGGCCAACCAGGCCGTGACGACCTGGCGCGGCGCCTGCCCGTCGGCCCATTGCCTGCCACGGGCCCAGATCGCCAACTGCTCGGCGTCGGCCAGCTCTGTCGCCGCGAAGGTCGGGTGATCGGTCCTCGGGTGCGCGACCGGCGGCAGCAGCAGCGAAGACAGTTGTCTGGGCAGATCGTCGAGTTCGTTGACCGATTCGACGGTGAGCCGGTCGAGCAGGTGATCGAGCGGAGTGGCCAGCGCCGATTCGTAGGCGACCACGTGCTCGGCGCGCACGACCCGGGCCCCGGTCTCCAGCTGGCCCAGATACGGCTTCGAATAATTCGTGCGCGCGGCCATGCCCTGCAGGCTGATCCCCGCAGCCGTTCGTGCGACACGCAGCGCCGAGCCGACCTCGCTCATGCGAGGTCCGCGACGATGCGGATCGACTCGTTCATCATTTCGAGAATACGTTGCCGTTATTCCCCGCGTGGGGTGTCTGCAAACAGTCTGCAAGACGGCGCGGCATGCCGTGCACCGCGGCCGGTCTCCCTATCGTCCGAGATCGTGAGCAATAAAACTGTCCTGTCCGGTCGGCGCCCGCGCGATGGCGCCCGGGCCGCGCTGATCTCCATCGCACTGCTCGTTCTCGCGGCGACGGCGGTGACACCAGCGCAGGCGGCGCCGTCCTATCAACCCGCCGCGCAGGTCGAAGCCACCTATTACGCGCCGGGCCCTTGGGCAGTGGCCGAGCGGACCGGTGTCGACTGCTGCACGTCGACCGGCGACAGCTACGACATCTGGTACCCGGCCGACCTCCGCCCTGGCGTCGCCCACCCGGTCATCACCTGGGGCAACGGCACCATGGCTCACCCCCGTGAGTACGCCTATCTGCTGTCACACCTCGCGTCGTGGGGCTTCATCGTCATCGCCGCCGACCGCACCGACACCGGAACCGGCGTGCAGATGCTCGACGCCGTGCGCTACCTCGCCGCGCAGAACAGTGACCCGAGCAGCATCTTCCACGGCAAGGTCGCCACCGACTCGGTCGGTGCGATGGGTCATTCGCAAGGTGGGCTCGGCGCGCTGAACGCGCTCGCCCGCGGCGCGGGAGTGGTCGACACCGCCGTGACCCTCGAGATGCCTCTGGCCGCGGTCTGTTCGTCGCTGCCGCCGGTCGACGGCCAGAGCACCTGCGTCGACACCAGCGCGATCACCTCGGGCTCGGTGCTGCTGGTCAACGGTTCGGCCGACGGCATCTCGCCGGGGACCCAACCACTGCCACCCGAGCTGATCGGCCTGCAATCGATGCAGGCGTACTACGACGCCCTGCCCGCGAACGTGCCCAAGGCCCGCGCCGCATTGGTCGGCGCCCAGCACAACGACATCCAGGGCCAGCCCGACTGCACCAATTACAGCTGCACCGAAGGCGTCTACCGCTACCTCGGCTATTCGGCAGCGTGGTTCCGTGGCCAATTGCGCGACGATCCGGCCGCCCATGACGCATTCCTCGCAGGTACCGGCGAATTCCTGCACAACCCGCACTGGTCAGAGCAAGCCAGCACCCTCACTCACTGATCGACGAAAGGCTGCGTTTTTCATGGAAGACCGCATCAAGGAACTACTCGCCGAGCTGGACCTGGAGGGCAAGCTGCGCCTGATCTCAGGCGCAGGGCTGTTCCGGATGGCCGGTGATCCGGCGATCGGACTCGCCGAGATGCCGCTGTCCGATGGTCCGTCCGGGGTGCGCGGCGAGAACTGGGACGAGCGCGATCCCTCGGTCAGCCTGCCTTCCGGCACCGCGGTCGCCGCGACCTGGGATCCCGAGCTACTCACCGAGATCGGCGCCCTCATCGCCGCGGAAGCGCGCCGCAAGGACGTCTACGCGGTCCTCGGCCCGACGATGAACCTGCATCGTTCGCCGCTGGGCGGCAGGCACTTCGAGTGCTTCTCCGAGGATCCGCTGCTCACCGCCGAGATGGCCGCGGCCTACGTGCGATCGGTGCAGGCGCACGGGGTCAGCGCATGTCCGAAGCACTACGTGGCCAACGACTCCGAGACCGACCGCTTCACCGTCGACGTGCGGGTCGGCGACCGCGCACTGCGCGAGCTGTACCTCTACCCGTTCGAGCGCACCGTCGAAGCGGGCGCGTGGATGCTCATGGACGCCTACAACTCGGTCAACGGCACCACCATGACCGAGAACCCCCTGCTCGACGAACCACTCAAAGGCACATGGGGATTCGACGGTGTCGTCGTCTCGGACTGGACCGCCATCCGCAGCACCGAGAGCGCGGCCAACGGCACCGACCTGTGCATGCCGGGACCGTGGCACCTGTGGGGCGACCCGCTGGCCGAGAAGGTCCGGTCCGGCGAGATCGCCGAATCCGTGATCGACGACAAAGTCCGTCGCATCCTGCGTTTCGCGCACCGCGTCGGCGCGCTCGACGCAACACCTGAGCCCACACAGGCTTTCAGTGACGCAGAAGCACAGGAGCTGGTTCGCCGGGTCGCCGCCGAGGCGATGGTCCTGGTGCGCAACGACGGAATCCTGCCGCTCGCGCCGGAGACCACCGTCGCCCTGCTCGGCCCGTCGGCGGGCGAACCCCGGTTCCTCGGTGGCGGCAGCGCCACCGTCATTCCGGGCCACACCACGACGCCGGTCGAAGGTCTCACCGGCCGACTTCCGCTGACGCACACCGCGGGCGTGCACCTGTCCGAAGCGCTGATCCCCGCCCCGCTCGCCATCATGACCGACCCCGTAACCGGCGAGTCCGGCTTGTCTGCCCGCTATTTCAAGGACGAGACCGAGCTCGGCACCCAGCACCGCACCACGAGCCGACTGGTACTGCTCGGCGACGAGCTCGCGGCACAGTCGAACACGATCGAACTGCACACGCGCCTGCGCGCCGACATGGCCGGGGAATGGCAGATCGGTTTCGGCGGGGTCGGCCACATCCGGCTCGACCTCGACGGCGAGACCGTGCTCGACGAGAACATGGTGCTCGACGGTGGCGACCCGGCCGCCGCACTGCTCAACCCGCCCCAGCGCCACGTCACGCGCACATTCGCCGTCGGCGACGAGGTCGATGTCCGCGTGGTGACCAGCATCGAGGAAGCGATGCCGGGCCTCGGCATCATTCTCGGCGCGACGCTCGGTATCCGCCGTCCCCAGCGTGCCGACGACGAGGAGTTCGCGGCCGCCCTCGCCCAGGCCGCGGCGGCCGACGTGGCCGTTGTCGTGGTCGGCACCACCGAGCAGATCGAGAGCGAGGGCGTCGACCGCACCTCCCTGCGGTTGCCCGGCCGCCAGGACGAGTTGGTCTCGGCGATCGCCGCCGCGAACCCTCGCACGGTGGTCGTGGTGAATTCCGGCGCGCCGGTGGAGATGCCGTGGCGCGACGATGTGGCCGCCGTGCTGCTCGCCTGGTTCCCCGGCCA
This sequence comes from Nocardia salmonicida, assembly GCF_036142455.1. Lineage (NCBI taxonomy): Bacteria > Bacillati > Actinomycetota > Actinomycetes > Mycobacteriales > Nocardiaceae > Nocardia > Nocardia salmonicida. Next base: position 51,547 of record NZ_CP108014.1, on the reverse strand, counting down.
GGAGTTCGGCGCGGCGCTGGCCGATGTTCTCACCGGCACCGTCGAACCCGGCGGCCGCCTGCCGACCACGTGGCCGAAGACCATGGCCGATGTCCCCGTGCTCGACACCACCCCCGTCGACGGCGTGCTCGACTACACCGAGGGCATTCACATCGGCTACCGCGCCTGGTTGAAAGCGGGCATCGAACCGGCCTACCCGTTCGGCCACGGTCTCGGCTACACGACCTGGGAGACCAGCGACCTCACGGTCCAGGGCCGAAACGTCACCTTGACGGTGACCAACACCGGCGACCGACCAGGCAAACAGGTTGTGCAGGTGTATCTCTCGCGTCCCGACAGCAGCATCGATCGTCCCGTCCGATGGCTCGCCGGCTTCACCGCCGTCAGCCTCGCGCCCGGCGAAACCCGCACGGTCGCTGTCACAGTGCCCGCTCGCGCCTTCCAGCACTGGGGCGAGCACGGCTGGGCGAGCGAACCGGGCGAATTCATCGTCCGGGCAGGCACTTCCGTCACCGACCTTCCCCACACCGCCTACATCTCCTGACCGTCCTGATCCACCATCTCGAACGCAGTTCCCGAACAACGGAGCGTGGCCATGTCCACCAGTACCATCAAACCGGATAGCAACGACACCCCGGAGAGCAACGACACCGGAAGACTCGAAGGCGCTTCGCGCGCGCGGATCTTCACGGTCCTAGCCGTGATCGTGCTCTTCTCCGAGATCGCCCCGATGCAGTACACGATCGTCGCGGCGGCACTACAGAAGATCGCGCCGAGCTTCCCCGGCGTCGGGGCCAACATCAACTGGGCCATCATCGTTTTCGGTTTGATCGGCGCGGCCGCGTCTCCGTTGATCGGCAAGATGAGTGATGTCTGGGGCAAGAAGCGGATGTTCCTCATCTGCGGCGCCCTGTTCGTCATCGGCTGCGTACTCGACGCGACCACCTCCAACTGGGGTGTGTTCCTGTTCGGTCGCTGCCTGCAGGCCACCGCCATCGCGACCGCGGTGATCGCCTACGGTCTCATCCGAGATCTGATGCCGCGCAAGATGGTTCCGCTCGCTCTCGGTCTCACCGCGACCGGCTTCGGCGTCGCCTCCATCGCGGGCCCGCTGCTCGGCGGCTACCTGGTCGACAACCACAGCTGGCGTGCCATCTTCTGGGTACTGGGGGCGTTCACTGTGGTGATGTTGCCGCTGGTGTGGATCATCGTGCCCGAATCCAAGCTGCGGGTCACCGAGCGCATCGACATCGTCGGCGCCGCGCTGCTCGCCGGTGGCGCCGCGCTCACCCTGATCTACATCGACAAGGGCCACGACTGGGGTTGGTCGAAGCCGACCACGCTGGCCTGGCTGATCGCGGGCCTCGTGCTGCTGGTGCTGTTCGTCCTCGTCGAAAAGCGGGCCACCACACCGATCATGGACATGAAGCTGCTGTTCCATCCGCGCGTCGCGCTGGTGCTCGCCGGTGCGCTCTTCGCGTCCCTGCAGATCGGCATCGTGTCCTACGCCATCGCCTATATGTCGCAGACCCCACCGGAGTCGACCGTCGTCGCCGGAGTTCAGCAGGGCACGCTGGCCCAGATCCAGCAGCTGACGGGTCAGGCGCTACCGCCCGAGGCCGTGCAGGTGACCCTCGACCCCGGCTACACCTACGGCAGTGGCTACACCTTGCTCGAGTTCGCGGTCCGCATCGCGCTGCTCGGTTCGGTGATCACGATGCTCTTCGGCGCGGTCGCGGGTCTGCTGGCCCGACGAATCGGTGCCCGATTGCCGCTCGTCGTTGCCCTTGTCATCTTCGCGGCCGCGGCCGTCGCGTTCGCGGTCCTGCCGCTGACCGCCACCAACTTCCTGATCGTGAACTCGATCTTCAGCATCGGCTTCGGCATGTACTACGCCTGTATGCCGATCCTGTTGGTGGAGGCGGTTCCGCAGGAACAGCAGGGCGTCAGCATGGGCATGCTCGGCGTGATGCAGTCCATGGGCGTCGCGATCGGCCTCGCGATCGTCACCGCGTTCCTGCACAGCAACGGCATGACCGCTCTGGTGAGCGTCGGTGGCCAGGCCCAACCGCCCACTCCGCTGCCCGACCTGTTCGGTGACCGCGGCTACCAACTGGGCTTCTGGGTCTGCGCGGCGGCCTCGGCCGTCGCCCTCACCTTCGCCCTGGTGATGAAGCACGGCCGCACCCCGGCCACGGGCGGCACCGCCCACTGACCCGGAACCGACCAGCCGGCGGTGTCGACCGCCGGCTGGTCACTTCGTGGGCCAGCCGCCGTTGCGGTCACTCATGTCCGGCTCGTCGTCGCCACCGACCAGGTGCTGGATGCCGAGCTGCTCGGCGAACAGGTGGCGCTGGGTGATCCAGCCGAGGATCGACAGACCCACCCAGGCCAGGGTGGCGGTGACCTGCTGCCAGCCCGGCTCGGGGTCGCGCAGGAACGACAGCGACTCGCTGAACTGCGCGACACCGGTGCACACCATGCTCGCGCCGCCGATCGAGGTCAACCACAGCAGTGCGCGAGCCCGGAACTTCTGCGCCAGGAACGCGCCCGACACGCCCACCGCGAGCGCGACGATCATGCTCAAGGCGACGTTCTTGTCGCCGGGCTGCAACACCGTCGCCAGCTTGGTGCCGATCATCACGCCGGTGAGACCGCCGATGAAATAGGCGGCGAAATGGAACACCAACGAGGTGACCGCCCAGACCGACACCGCGCCGATCAGTCCGGCCAGTAACAGCCACCAGAAGTTCGCGTTGAACAGGTCGGCGATCAGCCAGCCGAGACCGAACCCGATCGCGAGCAGGCCCAGGTGGACCGAGCGAATCCCGTAGAAGCACAACAGCGCTCCGACGAGGGCGACCAGAATGCCGTTCATCTGCGTTCCTTTCGACGGGCGAGCACGATCACGACCCGGCCAGTGCGGCGGTCGCGGCGGCGACAGTGGGATAGATCGGGACCGGCACGTCACCGTGCTCGGCCGAGCCGAGTGCGTCACCGAATTGGGCGATCGGTCGCGCGATGGCGAACCTGATGCGCCGGGAGGCCAGCGTGTCCCGCAAGGCGAGCAGCATCGTCGCGGCGGTCACGTCGACCGACGGCGAGGTCTCGGCATCGAGGACGACCATGCGCGTACGGTCGGTGCACAGCCCTTCGATCCGGTCCTTCACATAGTCGGAGTTGGCGAAGAACAAGCCGGACTCGACCCGAACGACCAGCACATCGGGGCGCGTCGCCGCGTCCGGGTGCCGGTCGGCGGCGACCCACAATGACCCTTCCTTGCCGAGCTCGACCACATGCGGTTGCGAGGCCCGATACACCAGCAGCACGATCGCCGCGCCGATGCCGATGAGTAGGCCCGGCAGCGTATCGAAGACCAGCACACCCAGCATCGCGGCCATCGCGGCGAGGAAGTCGGCGCGCGCCGCTGTGCCGTAGATGCTGGCGAGCATGTGGGTCCAGACCCGATAGAGGCGGCGCAGGGCGGCGATGTCGACCAGCTCGATGACGGCCGCGATCACGACCGCCGCCAACGTGGCCTCCGGCAGGTTCTCGAAAAGCCCGGTCAGAAACAGCAGGGTGACAACGGTGAGCCCGGCCACGACGAGCCCGCTGAGCTGAGTCCTCGCCCCGGCGCCACCGTTGACCGCCGTCTTGGACAAGCTGCCGTTGACGACCATCCCGGAACTGAACCCCGAACCGAGATTGGCGAGACCCAGCCCGAGCAGCTCCCGATTCGCGTCGATGGGGTAACCGGCTTTGGCCGCATAGGTTTTCGCGGCGCCGAGGCCCTCGGCGAAGCCGATCAACAACACCCCGACGGCTGGTCCGAGCAGGTCGAGGCAGTCGCCGAAGGACACCCCGGACGGCATGCCGAGCGTGGGCAGTCCCGCATCGATATGGCCGACGATCGCGACACCCTTGTCTTCGAGTCCGAACACCGCCACGGCGACGATGCCGACCAGCACCGCCACCAGCGCACCGGGGACGAACGGCAGCCACCGGCGCAGCGCGAAAACCAGCGCGAGGCTGATCAGGCCGACCGTCACGGTGCGCCACTGGAGGTGACCCAGCTCGGTGACGACGCCCCACGCCTGCGTGAAGAAGTTGCCGTCGTGTTCGGGGACGCCGAGCAACTTCGGCACCTGCCCGATGATGATGACAAGGGCGAGCCCGACGATGAAGCCCTTGAGCACCGGTTCGGAGATGAACGCGGCGATGAAGCCGAGCCGGACGAGACCGGCGAGCAGACCGACGATGCCCGTCGCGATGGCCAGCGCGGCCGTCAGCGCGATGTAGCGGCCGCTGTCGGCGCCCGCGAGCGGCGTGATGACGGCGGCCGACAGTGCCGCGGTCGCCGACATCGGGCCGACGACCAGGTGCCGCGAACTGCCTGCCAGCGCGTAGAGCACCAGCGACGGCACCGCCGCGTACAAGCCGACCACAGGCGGCACCCCGGCGATCGAGGCGTAGGCCAAGGCCTCGGGAACAAGAACCGCCCACACGGTGAGACCGGCGATCACATCGGGACGCAGCCAAGCCCGCCGGTAGCCGTGCAGTGACTCGAACGCCGGTATCGACAGCGCCACGGTTCCTCCTCGCTACAGCCCGCCGATGCCCTTACCGAGGACCACCGCGCCCATGATCAGCAGCACGATCGCCATCACCGCATGGTTGTTGAGCTGCAACCACTCCCGCAGACTGTCGAGCATCGGACCGAGTTTGTCGGCCGCGAGCATGTACCCGAGGACCACCGCCAAGACGGTGACCGAGGCGAGCAAGGTGAACACCACGATCACGACCAGGTCGGCCCCCGCGCTCAGCCCGCCTGCCCCGATCGCGACGCCCGCCGATACACACAACAGCAGATTCTTCGGATTCACGCCCGACAGCAGCGCTCCCAGCCCCAGCGCCTTCACCGGTGTGAGCGTGTCGATCGCCTTCATCCAGCCGGGTACCTCGGTCTGCGACCGTTCCTGCCACTGGATCACCGCCAGGACCACCAGCGCGACGCCGAGAATGATCTTCACGATCGAGGCCCCGGTCGACGGTTCGCTGTCCGAGCCGCCCAACGTTCCGGCGAGCAAGGTCATCACGCCGGTCACGACGAGGATTCCGGCCACCCACCCCACGGCGAAGCCCTTCGCGGCACCGCCCGCGTTCTTCGACAGGATCATCAGGATGGCCGCGATGATCGGGATCGGCGAGACCGCGACACCCACCGCCAGTGGCAACAGACCGCCGATTACTGAGCCCATGCCACGACGCTAAGCCCGCCGTTCCCGACACGCCTCACACCTTCCGGGTGAACTGCGCACCCCTGTTTTCATCCGAATCGGGTGAAGCAGCCGGGGACCCGCCGACGGCATGATTCGGCCCATGGGATCACCAGCAACGCTCGGACCGGTCGAATTCCTTGTGCTCACCTTTCCCGGCACCGCGATCGACGAATCCGTCTCGGCGGCACTGGCCGAGGTCGTCACGAAGGGCACGGTCACCCTGCTCGACCTGGTCGTGCTGTCCATGGACGCCGCGGGCACCGTCACCGAACGCGAGATCGACGACAACATCTCCGAGGTGGGTCTGACGGGTCTGACCGCAGCCGACATCGACCTCGTCAGCGACGACGACCTCGACGTCGTCCGCGCATCGATGGAACCGGGAACGACAGCTGTCGTCGTGGTTTTCGAGGAGACGTGGGCGCGGCGCCTGGCCGGCGCGGTCCGCGCGGCCGACGGCGAGGTCGCGCTGCATGTACAGGTACCGCGCGATGCCGTCGACGCCGTGCTCGCCCTCACCTAGGAAGGAACCGCTATGCCACTTCGGAGAGGTCGCGTCGGGCGACCAGGACTACTCGGCACCGTCGCGAGGACGGCCGTTGTCGCGGGTACCGCCACGGCGACCTCGAACGCGGTGAACCGCCGGGGCGCGCGGCGCGCCGGCGAACAGCAGGGCTACTCCGAGCAACAGGCACCGCCACCACCGCAACAGGCTCCCCCACCGCCCGCTGCCGCGAGCGCGGGCCAGGACACCGTCGCCCAGCTCGGACAATTGGCCGAACTGCACTCCTCCGGGGCGCTGTCGGATGCCGAATTCTCCGCCGCGAAGGCCAAACTGCTCAGCTGAGCGCCCAACCGACGATGCCCCCACCGACCGGTGGGGGCATCGTCGTGTGCACTCGGTTACTGCACCCGACCACCGACCGTGTGGATGATGACAACCCTCGGATCCCACGGAACGAGGTTGTTCACCGCCTGCTGCAACTCCGCGCGCGGCGGCAACTGCTGAGGTCCGAGCACCGAGACCGTCGCGGTGCCACCTTGCAGGGTGACGTCGGTGACCTGCGCGTCCGGTGCGTCGCCCAGCCAGAGCACGGCCGCGTCGGCGATCTGACCGGCCCACAAGGAGGACAGCGAATTGAGCACCATCGGAATCGCCACCAGCACAAGGGCCACGCCGAGAGCCAGATACGCCTTGCCGCGGCGCACAGTCGCCGGATCCGCGTCATCGGCGTACCCGGCGATGAGAAGCACGATCGTCGAGGTGATGATCATCGCGACCACGTTGGACGCGAACAGCACGAACGCACCACCGGCGAGTGCGGGCGCGTGCGAACCCAGACATACGCCGACCACCCCGAGGGGCGGGACCAGCGAAATCGCGATCGCCACGCCGGGCAGCACGTCGCCCACGTCACGACGAGCGATCGCGATAGCCGCCACGAGGCCGGTCGCTATCGCGGCGGTCAGATCCATCAGCGTCGGCGAGGTCCGGCCGACCACCTGCGGGTTGGACAGAACATTGACGGGATTGGGCAGAAACTGCGCGAACAGGAAACCGAGCGCGACCACAACGACGATCCCCGACACGACCAGCAGCAGGCTCCGGCCGAGCAACGACGCACGGCCGGTCACCACCCCCAACGCGACCCCGAGGATCGGTATCGACAGCGGCGCGACGATCATCGCGCCGATCACGGTCGCGGTGGAATTGCCGATCACGCCCGAGATCGCGATCACCGCCGACATCACCAGCATGATCCAGAACGCCGACCGCTTCGAGTCGACCTGGCCCACCGACAGATCCAGCTTGTCGGTCAGCTCCGCCAACGATCGGCGTTGCTCCTGGGGGACCAGAAAACTCAGCATGGCGGTCCTTTCCGGCTAGGCGGCCAGTACCGACTCGCCGAGAACGCTTGTCGCCGGGGAGAATTCGATGTGAGGGCCGCCGATCGCGCCCGCAATCACGGCGACCACATCGGCTTTCGTCATGCGCTCTGTCGTGAGCAAGTGGGTTCGGGATCGTTCATCAGCTGCGGCGCTGCGGATTTCAGCCGAGGGCCTTGGCCTTGAGTTGCTGGAATTCCGCCTCGGTGATGGCGCCGGCGTCGAGCAACTTCTTCCCGTCGGCGATCTGAGCGGCGGAATTGGTGCCCGCGGTCTGCCTGATGTATTCGTCGGCCTCCGTGCGGGCCTGCTTGTGCGCCTCGGCGGTCCGTTCCGCCATGCCGCCGCCACGGAAGATCAGATACAGCAGTCCGGTGATCAGCGGGAGCAGGATCAAACACACCACCCACACCGCCTTCAGCCAGCCCGAGGTCGACCGATCACGGAAAAGATCGGTGAGGATGTAAAAGAACAACATCAGGTAGGCGACAAAGCAGAAGCTGACAATGATGACCCAGATAACGTCCCACACCGACGACATATTCGACCCTCACTTCTGTGAGCGTGACCACCGGCCGGTGGTCACGGTTCCATCCATGCCGCCATCGTCGCGAAGAACCCCGGTCGCACACATCATCCGATTCGGGTGAATCCGTCCTGGCCGCCGCGCGGGTTCACCCGGAACGGGGGATTCGGATCGCCGTCGACGGCCCCTAACGTCGACACCATGACCATCACCTCGTATCCCGTCCGCCAAGTTCTCGCGGCCGGCATCACCATGCTCGCGGTGATCTTGCTCCTGGTGGCGGGCATTCTGAGCATCGTGCGCGGCATCGCCGGCGTCACCAAGGACGAAATATTCCTGATACCGAGCGAGTACAGCTACCAACTCGACGTCAGCAACTGGGGCTGGATCCACCTGTCGCTCGGCATACTCCTCGTGGCCGTCGCCATCGGGATGATGCTGACCGCGACCTGGGCCCGAATCTTCGCCTACGGCCTGGCCGCCCTCTCGATCATCGCCAATTTCTTGTCGCTGCCGTACTACCCGTGGTGGTCGGTGATCATCATCGCCATCGACCTCACCGTCATCTGGGCCGTCGCAACCTGGAACCCCGACCGAAGTCTGAGTGTCGAGTCGATGCCAGCAGCCGACCTCGCTACTTCTTCGTGGCGGTGATCTGGGTCAGCAGGCAGCGCCATCGGCCGTCGGTGTGCAGGAAGGCGTCGGTGGTCCATTCGTCGGCGTCGAATCGAATGCCTTGGTAGTGGGCGGTATTGGTGACTCGGGTCGTCAGCAGGACGAGTTCGCCGTGGCAGCGGATCCTCGGCTCGCCGACGCGCTGCATCGCCGAATGCGTGAGATCGCCCGATCGGACGAACGCCAGGAACTGTTCGGCGGTGGTGATGCCGTTCTCGGAGACCATGATCCACTCGTCGGCCATATACGAACCGATCCGGTCCGCGTCGTTGGCGACGATCGCCACCTGCCACTCGTCGAGCACAGCCAGGAGTTCGTCGTCTACCGCGTATCCAGGAGAAGTTGTCATAAGACAACGCTATGACCGACCGCCGTCGTCGGTCTTGGACGAATGGAACGAACTACCGGCCAGGCGATGCGGCAGCGCCAGTTTCGGCGCGGCCGCATCGCCGCAGGTCACGGGGTGACGACCGCGAAGTTCGGGTCGGGGGTATCGAGCAGGCCGAACAGTCGCTGCAGGACGCCGGGGTCGCCGCTGTGGTCGATCCCGTCCAGGCCCTTACCCGCGAGGATTCCGAGCAGTTGCGCCTTGGTGAGCGTCAGCGTGAGATCGATGTCGGCCTTCGACCGCGGATCGGGAGTCTGGATCAGGACGCCATTGGACAGGGTGAGACGCACGACGGAGTCCTGGTCGGTGAAGTGCCATTCGATCCGGAACGAATCCTTCGCCGCGCGCGGACCGTTCACCCGGATGGCGATCGAGTCGAACAGCTGCTCCACCGACAGTGCCGCCGCCATCCCGCCGCCGAGGTCGAGCTCGGTCCGCTGGACACCGTGGCGCAATTCGTTGTGGCCGGTGAGGTAGAAGCAGCGCCAGGTGGCATTCTCCGCACCGAATCCGAGCTGTTGATAGGTCTGGGCGAGTGCGTCTTTCGCGGCCTTGTTGTCCGGTTCGGCGAAAACGGCGTGGGTGAGAAGTTCGGCGGCGAAGCGCAGGTCGCCGGCGTCGGCGTAGGCCGTGCCCTTCTCGATCACCGCATCGATGCCGCCGATGGTCTCGACATAGCGGACCGCCTTGGCCGTGCGCGGGTGCTCCCAGAGCGAGGTCGGGTTCCCGTCGAACCAGCCGAGATAGCGCTGGTAGACCGCCTTGACGTTGTGGCTCACCGACCCGTAATAGCCACGGGCGCTCCACGCGTCGGCCAGGGCCGGTGACAATTCGAACTGTTCGGCGATCTCGGGGCCGTTGAGTCCCACGTTCATCATCCGCAAGGTCTGGTCGTGCAGGTACATGTACAGATCGCGCTGCAGCGACAGGAATCCCATGATGTTGTCGGCGCCCCAGGTAGGCCAGTGGTGCGAGGCGAACGCGACATCGGCGTCGACGGCGAACATCTCCATCGCCTCGTCGATGTAGCGCGACCAGATCCGCGGATCACGCACCTGGGCGCCGCGCAGGGTCAGCAGGTTGTGCAGGTTGTGGGTCGCGTTCTCGGCGAGGCAGAGCGCGCGGTGGCGGGGGAAATAGAAGTTCATCTCCGCGGGCGCCTCGGTGCCCGGCGTCATCTGGAAGACGATCGGGACGCCGTCGACGGTCTCCTGCTGTCCGGTATGGGTGATGTCGACGGTGGGCGGGATCAGACCGACGGTGCCGTGGGAGGTTTGGATACCCAGCCCGGTGCCGCACTGGCCCTCGGGTCCGGGCGTCATCCCGAGGCCGTACATGTAGGTGCCGCGCCGCGTCATCGCGACGCCCGCGTAGACGTTCTCCGAGACGGCCTCCGCCATGAAACCGGCGGGAGCGAGAACCGGGACCTCGCCACGACCGTCGGGCAGCACGCCGTCGACGCCACCGAAGTGGTCGGCGTGGGAGTGGGTGTAGATGACGCCGGTCACCGGCCGGTCACCGCGCTCCTGGCGATACAACGCCAGCCCGGCTGCCGCGCACTCGGCCGAGATGAGCGGATCGATCACGATCACGCCGGTATCGCCCTCGACGAGGGTCATGTTGGAGATGTCGAAGCCGCGGATCTGGTAGATGCCCTCGACGACCTCGAACAGCCCGTTCTTCACGCAGAGCTGGGCCTGCCGGAACAAACTCGGGTCGACCGTCTCCGGACACGACCCGTCGAGGAAACCGTACCCACTGGTATCGAAGACGACCGTGCCGTCGGCCTTGCTGATCCGCATGGGCGTCAGGGTCTTGATGAACCCGCGATCGGCATTCTCGAAATCGGTGCGATCGTCATAATCCAATGCCATCGTGCATCCGCTCCTCAGCTCGGTCGACGCGTCCACTCGATGCTCGGCACCCACGGCGCCCTCCGCATCACCCCACACGGGTGAACTCGGCGCCGGTGAGGTCGACCGACGGGGATGCCCGCTGAGGAGGGCATCGCAGCCAGACGTCGACCGACATGCTGGTCAGCTGCGTGATCGCCCCGGCCATCCGGGGTTTACGCAGCTGACCGGCAGTGCTAGCGCGTCAGAGGTTGACGCCGAAATCGCGGGCGATGCCTTCCAGACCGGAGGCGTAGCCCTGGCCGGTGGCGCGGAACTTCCACTCGGCGCCGTTGCGGTACAGCTCGCCGAAGACCATGGCGGTTTCGGTGGACGCGTCCTCGGAGAGGTCGTAGCGCGCCAGTTCCTCGCCGTTGCTGCGGTCGAGGACGCGGATGTAGGCGTTGCGCACCTGGCCGAAGGATTGGCTGCGGGCGGCCGCGTCGTAGATCGAGACCGGGAACACGATGGAGTCGATCGTGGCCGGAGTGTTGGCCAGGTCGACGTTGATCGTCTCGTCGTCACCGTCGCCGGCACCGGTGGTGTTGTCGCCCGCGTGCTCGATCGCGCCCTCGGGCGACTTCAGGTTGTTGAAGAAGACGAAGTGCCCGCTCGACACCACCTTCTTGTCGGCGCCGAGGCCGATGGCGCTGGCATCGAGGTCGAAGTCCGTGCCGGTGGTGGTCCGCAGATCCCAGCCCAGGCCGACCGCGACGGCGGTGAGATTCGGCGCCGCCTTGGTCAGTGAGACATTGCCGCCCTTGGACAAGCTGACACCCATATCGAAATCTCCCCTTGATCATCGCGGCACGAAGCGCGCCGACGCCCACACCCTAGCGTTCGACTCTGAACGTTGGCTGTGATCAATCCTCTTCGGCCGCACCCGATTCCACGGGCATGCGGTCGGCGCCCCAACTGCGGTGGATGTAGCCGATCACCCGGTCCAGTTCCGCGCGCTCGACGGCGGCCAGTTCACCCGGCTCGAGCGGATCGAAATGGAAGATGTAGAGGCGCGAGGCGAATTGCTCGAAGGGCAGCGACGCTTCGCCGAAACGCTCACCGTGCCCGGCTGTTCCGACGACCACCCCGTCGCCCCAGTCCTGGCCGCTGTCGTTGTTCGGGTTGTAGAAATACACCCGCATCGTGTCCTGCGGATCGAGACTGACCCGGAGCACGGTGATCGCGTGCCACCCGACGAAGCGGGCCGCGCTGTCGGTCACGGCGATACCGGCGGGCTGCGGATGGATCACCGGCTGGTTGCCGTTGTAGAAGGGGTGGTAGCCGGCGTAGAAGTGGCGCAGGAATTCGTCGAGGTCGGTCAGGTGGCCGGTGGCCACGTCGACATTGATCCGGAAGCCGCGCCCGGACCACCAGCCGTGGAACTCCGGATTGATCCAGCGATGCGGATCGCCTTCGCGACCGATACAGCGCTGTCCCATCTCCGCGTAGATCCGGTCCAGGTGCGGAACCACCAGCAGCGATACCGGGTCCAGATCCAGTTGCAGCGCGCTCGATTCCGCATCGACGGCCGGGCGCGAGGAAATCGGCTGCCCCTCGAAGTGCATGACGATCTCGTCGTCGCGCGCGGCCCACACCAGCGTCTGCAACAGATAGTCCGGATCGTTGTAGGCCCACATCGACAGCGCCCGCGCCGATTGACAGGTCGGGTTGTCGCCCTGCCCGATCCCCAGCGGCAGACCCAGCACCGACAGCATCCCCGACAACAACCACGCCCGCGGATCAGGTGTCGGCCCGAACACCGCGGTCAGCCGTGCGCACGAGTGCGGTGAAAGCCGTAGCGCCAGTTGGCGCCACAGCGCGGGCGCGACCGGAGGCTGATAGAGGATGCCGCGTTCGAGCATCAAGGTGAGTCCGTAGATGCACTGCGCGGTTTCGGCGTGCACCGCCTGCTCGATGAGGCTGTGCACCAGTTCGTGATAGCAGAGCAGGCTGTCGCGGCCGGTGCTGGACAGGCCCATTGCCTCACCGAGCAGGTACGCACCCTTGGTGAGCAGAAACCGCAGCAGCACAGCGTGATACGGCGAGACCAGTCCGGTGTCGTGCATGGACCGCGCGAATCCCGTTGCCTCGTACTGCAACGCGCTGTCGTCCATCGATTCCAGACGCGTGCGGTAGATCTCGACGCCCGGGTCTTCCCTGCACCCCTCGGTGGTTCCGTAGAGGCTGCTGATCAGCCGATCGGCACCGAGACCACTGGCACCGAGGTCGACATCGGGATTCGCACGGGCGACAGCGATCTGGGTGATCATCCGCTTCACCCCGTCGACCTGGATGGGCCGCTGCCGCAGGATGCGCCAGATCTCGTCGACCAGATTCTCGAGCACCTTCTCGTACCCGACCTCGGCCACGAGGTAGTGCAGCAGCTCGCGCGAGACCTGCGCCATCCGCCCCTGCTGTTCCCGCTCGGCCTCGCTGGGCGGGGAGAACAGCAGCGACAGATTCACCGCGAGCACCTGCGACAGATGATCATTGGCCTGTTCGGCCGAAACCAGCGCATGCTGGTAATCACCCTTGGCGACCGCGAGCAGCCGCAGATCACTCACCGCCTCCAACACCATGGTGTCGGTATTGGCGCTGCGCAACGAGCCGGTGCTCAGCGCAGGGATGAGGATCTGCGGCTGTGCCCAATCCGTACCGAGGAACAGGCCGGCGGTCTCCAATTTCTCGGCACGTTCGCGCACCGCGGCGCAACCGCCGGGCAGCAGCAACACCCGCCGCAGGGAGTCCATCACCCTGGGCAGTTTGACCTGCTTACCGAAATCGCCTGCGTCCGCGAGGGACTGTGTGGCGTGGTCCATCGTGGCGAGGCGCCGGTCCAGGCTCGTCCCGTCGTGGCCATCCGGACTCAATCGCCGATCCCTTCGCACACCGTTGCCCCTGGCAACGGATCAAATGTAGAAGTCGAGCTCTTCTTGTCGCTTCAACAGATCCCGCAGAGTGTACGGGTCCTCGCCGAAGAAATAGAGCAGACCCCAGTGATTACCGAATGCGGTACGTTTGGTGACCTTTTCGGCTTGTGGCGCCGTGAGCTCGTGCGTCTCGAAGTAATCGTGATCCTCGGTCTCGGGCGGCACCGACAGTCGGCTGACCACACGCCGACGCGGATACACGCCGAAGCATCCCGCGTGGCCGGTGGCATCGACCACTTCCTTCGGGAAGAACGCTTCGATCTCCTCGTCGGTGGATTTCGGGTCGAAAGCCAGCACCAGCGCATGATAGGCGTTGAACCCGTATGTCCGTTCCAGCAGCTCGAACACCTTGAAACCCGGCGGCCGGTAGGCGACTTCGCCGAAATACATTTCCCCGTCGCTGGTGACGAAGTACTCCGGATGGATGAAGCCGAACTCGATGTCGAAGGTCTTGATCAGCTTTTCGACCTGCCGAGTGATCTCGGGCCGGTATTTCTCCAGCTCGGGCGTCGCGGGCACGAACACCGAGTATCCGAGCGTCACGTACTCCGAGATGTTCAGGAAGCAGATGCGGCCGTTGTGGACCCAGGCCTCGACCGCGAACTCCCAACCGTCCAGATGCGATTCCATCAGCATCGGGAACTCGTCGTCGGGGATGGTGTCGACCTCGTCGGGGGTCCGGATGATCCGATGGCCGAGGCAGCCCGCCTTGTCGAAGGCCTTGAGGTGAATCGGATCGTTGGGATCACCATCGAGCTTCAGCAGGGTCTGATTGACCCGCTTCAGGAAGCGGATCACATCGTCGCGCTCGTGCGCCTCTTCGAAGATGCCGACCCGGATACCACCGAGCTGCGCGCGCCGTTTCATCAACGACTTGTCGCGCAGGAGCATGGACTGCCCGAGCAGCCGAGGATTATCGAGCAGTACGGAATTGATCGCACCCGCCCACTCCACCGTCTCCTCGAAGATCGGAATGGCGACGTCGACCCCCTTTTTCTTCAGGGTCTCCGCGATCTCCATCGAACGGTCGTTGAGCCGCTCGAAATCCCAGGGGATATATGGAATGTCGTGCTCGGTACAATAACTTTCCGCCCATTCGGGCGCGACTACGATATAGCGTCGGTCGAACCGGTCGATCGCCTCGACCGCGTTCAAACTCCAACCCAATAGGGCTACATAACCTTTGTCCGGGTTTCGACTTTTCGATTCGTCACCTGAAATCGACAAACCTTATCCCCTTTCGAACTACACAGCCCGGAAACCCGGGACTCTGAGTGAATCCCCGCAGGGCTGTCATTTCCATGGAGTACCCGACCCCCGCGCGACCAACCATGACGAAGCTGTGACCGAGGGCTACGCTCATCCCATGCCCGGTCCCGAGACCCTGCCGCCGCCACGCAACGGCGCCGGCCTCGCGGCGTTGGTGCTCGGCATCATCGCCTGCGCGGTCTCGTTCATTCCCGTGGTCAGCGAGTTCGTCGCCGCCCCCGCCGGCATCGGGGCCGTGGCCGCCGCGTTCGTCGGCTGGGACCGGATCGAGAGCGGGGTGGCCACCAACCGCGCCGACACGATCGCGGGCGGGATCCTCGGCGCGCTAGCCCTGGCGGTGACCGCCCTCGTCTACCTCGCGACCCATTCCGGCTGACCGATTTCGCGGCCCTGCACGTGACGACCGAAGTCCGTAGCCTGAAAATCGTGATTACTCTCAAGAAAGAAGACGGCGCAGCCGATCTCGCCGGTATCACCAAGATGAGCGTGGGGGTGAGCTGGGATCCGTCGGCGGGTTCCAGCGGTGGAATTCTCGGAATGGCCCGGCGCAAGCGCGGTGTCGACCTGGATCTGATCGCCGTGCTGTTCCAAGGTGGTGAACCGGTGCGGTTCGCCGGTCTGGATTCGCTCGACCCGCTCGCCAACGGATCGGTGCTGCACACCGGCGACGAGCAGACCGGTGCGGCCACGGGCGACGACGAGACCGTGCACGTCACGTTCAGCAATGTTCCCCCCGCCATCGACTCCATCGTTTTCGTCGCCGTCGCCTTCAAGAAGGGCAGCTCTTTCGAGAAGGCCAACAACGTCTCGTTCAAGATCTACGACGCCACCGGCGGCGATTCCCAGCCCGTCGCCGACATCTGGCCGTCACTGCTCGGCGCGGAGAACGCCAACGCGATCGCGCGGACCTTCCGCAACGGTCCGGTGTGGCAGCTGGAGGTCCTCGACCGCAAGGGCAAGATCAAGCAGGGCGATCGTCAGGCGTTGCTGCGCTTCGCCATCGGCTGACACGGCGGCGGCAGGGCCCGGCGCGCACCGCGCCGAGCTCCGCCGCGACGACCTCGCCCTTTCCCGCATTTGCGACATCAGCGAAGTTCGTCAAGACCACGCGATTTCGGTGTTCCCTGAATAGTTGCTGCGATACGGTTTTCCGCATGGACGACATCGAGTTGGATTTGCCGAGCGTCGCTACTTCCCGCAACGCCGGACGAATTCTGGAAATCGGCGCGATCGGTCTGCGCAACCCATTGCCCGTCGACGGAGAACAGACCCACGCCTACGTGTGCTGCGTCGACGGCACCACCCTGCAGCTCCCGGATTCGCTACAGAACTGGGCCATGCAAACCCTCGCCGCGAACTTCGACCTACGCGCGACCGGCCTACCCTCACTGTTCCCCTGCCGCTTCGAATTCGGCATCCGCGACGGCGCGGCCTACGCGGTCCCGGTGACCCAGCGGTCGCTGCGCGAGAAGGCGAACGCATGACGACCTGACGGCACCTATCGTCACCTCATGCACGAGGAACTCACCTACGCCCCGGCCGGCGCGACCAGCCCGGCCGACGAAATCTGGACCGGCGAATTCTCCGGATTCCGCCGGTTCGACGCCACGGTGGTGATCGGCTACGGCGAGCCGACGTGGGCCGCCGCGTCCGAGGCCGTCATAACGTGGGGCATCAAGCGCCGCAGCGGCTTTCGCATCGCTCCCGATGTCGCGGTGTCGACGGACGCGAAGTACCGGATCAGCGCGGGCTGGGGACCTGTCTCCGTCCACGAGCCGGTTCGCGTAGTCGCGGTGGTCGATACCGAGAACCGGTGCGGCTTCGCCTACGGCACCTTGCCCGGCCATCCGGTCAGCGGCGAGGAGGCCTTTGTCGTGCATCGGGATTCAGCCGGCACCGTCTCGCTCACCCTTCGCTCGCTGACGAGACCGGCACCGACCGGACCATGGCGCTTCGCTTTTCCGATACTTCTTGTCGCGCAACGCTTCTACCGTCGCCGATATCTGCGCGCGCTGGTGAACTAGGCGATCGGGGGCAGATGAACGACCTGGCCCGCGTACGCCAGACCGGCGCCGAAGCCGAGCAGTAGCGCCGTGTCGCCGGGGTCGGCGGCGCCGGAGCGCACGAGTTGTTCCATGGCCATCGGAATGGACGCGGCGCTCGTATTACCGGTTTCGATGATGTCGCGAGCGACGGCGACTTTCTCGGGCAGGCCGAGGGTGCGGACCAGCGCGTCGGTGATGCGGATATTGGCCTGATGCGGGACGAAAGCGTCGAGGTCGGCGGCCGTGAGCCCCGCGTGATCGAGCGCGTCACGACAGGCTTTCTCCAAGAACGTGACAGCCCATCGGAATACCTCGGTGCCGTTCATCCGAATATAGGGACGTTGCGAAGTACCGCCGCTGGCCTCGGCCGCGGCGACTTCGGCGAAATACTCGAGAAAGTCCTTGTCCTGCTTGATCGCCGAGGTCCGCGAGCCGTCCGAACCCCACGCGACCGGGCCGATCCCCTCCTGTTCGGCCGCGCCGACGACGACCGCACCGGCGCCGTCGGCGAAGATGAACGCGCACCCGCGATCGGTGGTGTCGAGCAGATCCGACAGCCGCTCCACCCCGATCACCAGCACCTGCCGCGCCTGACCAGAGCGCACCAGATTCGCCGCATCGGCCAACGCGTAACAGAAGCCGGCGCAGCCGGCGGAAATGTCGAAGGCGGCGGTGTCGTGCATGCCGAGTTCGGTCGCCACCACCGCGCCCGCCGAGGGGCCGAGCACCATCTGCGACGACGTCGCGAGCACCACCGCATCGACCTGCTCGGCGCTCACCCCCGCCGCCGCGAGCGCGTCACGCGCGGCCGCGACGCTCATCGAGACGATCGTCTCGTCGGGCTCGGCCCAATGCCGGGCGGCGATCCCGGAACGGGTCTTGATCCATTCGTCCGACGACTCGATCGCATCGACGATCTCGGCATTGGGCACGACACGGCGCGGGCGGTACACGCCGAGGCCGAGAATTCCCGCGTGGGTGACCGGAACCGCGGTGGCAATGGGGGTGGGCATGGCATCCTCTCCATATGAACCGATCGGTTCACGTACAAATAGGTCTAACATGAACCGATCGGTTCAATCAAGGGGTAGGAGAAGATCGGATGGCTGCCGGACCACGCGCCCGACTGATCGAGCACACGATCAGCACCGTCCAGGAACACGGTGTGCACGCGTCCTCCCTCAGTGAGCTGCTCGAGCGCAGCAGGACCTCGCGCAACTCGCTGTACCAGCACTTCCCTTCCGGCAAGGGCGAATTGGTGCAGACAGCGGCACGGATCGTGGCCCGCCTGGTGTACTCGCACGTGAGCTCGATGGCCGATGCCCTCCAGACCGCGCCCTCGGCCCAGCAGTGGCTCACCGACCTGCTCGCCTTCTGGCGAATTCCGCTGGAAAAGTCCGACTACGCCGCGGGCTCGTTCATGATGGCGGCCGCTCTCGACGAGCTGGACCCCGCCGTCCAGTCGATCGCGGGCCAAGCCTTCGCCGAATGGACCGCCCGGTTGGCCGACGGGATCGTGGCCACCGGGATCGAACGCTCCACCGCGGTGTCGCTGGCCGGTTTCCTGCTCACCACCATCGAGGGCACGATCGTGCACAGCCGCGCGCTCAAGTCGTCACACCCGTTCGACCAGGCGGTCACTCAGCTGACGATCCTGTTCAAGGTGCACCTGTCCGAGCGTTGAGATCCCTCACGAGATGCTGTGCGCCGCATCCAGTTCGGCGCGCAGGATGGTGATGATCCGGCGGCGGGCCGTCGCACCTTCGGCGCTGGGCGTGAGCGGGTAGACGTGCACGAGTCCGGGTTCTTCGTGGTAGTCGAGGTCGACGCCCGCCGAGCGCGCCTTCGCCTCCAGCAGGCGGGCATCGGGGTTCAGGATGTCGTCGGTTCCGGTGAACAGGGTGAGCGGACCCAGCCCGACGAGGTCGCCGAACAGCGGGCTGACCAGGGGATCTTTCATCGATAGTTCGCCGCTCCACAACCTGCCGAACACCAGACCGCCGTCGCGACCGAGCCACGGGTCACGCCGGAGCACCTCGTCGATCTCGGGATTTTCGAGGGTGAGGTCGAGGGCGGGCGAGATCAGAATCGTGCGGGGAACGGTATGGCCCGCGTCGCGCAGATGCAGCGCGGTGGACAGCGCGATCTGACCGCCCGCGGAGTCGCCCGCGAGGAAAGTCGGGCCGTAGCGCTTGTCGGCCGCCGTGACCAGTTCGGCGAAGCGGGGAATCACCTGCGCCGCGGTGCCGAAGGGGATCAGCGGATAGATCGGGACCGTCACGACGAGGTGTGTCTGCGCGGCGATGCGGGCCGCGAGTTGCCAATGTTGCGAAGCGATTTCGCCCACCCAGCCGCCGCCGTGCGCGTATACGAGGCCGCCGCGCGAGATGCCGTCCGACGGGGTCAAGGTGTAGATCGGCCAGCCGCCCTCGTGCACCACCGAGATCTCCACACCACGGAGTTTGCGCGGCGGACCGTAGGCCACGGGCCGCAGCCCGCGCTCACGCACGTGTGCCGTGGCCATCTCGGCATCGATGTAGTTCCGGTTGCGCCGGGTGACCCGCAGGAATCCCGGAATCACGAACCGACTCATCACACCGGGCACCGCGACCTCCACTCGACGACGAGACCGGCACAGTCGAAGCGCTCGGGCCGAGCGTCGCCGGTGCCCGCCAAGCTACCCCGTACCGGCGTCAGCCGAGGGGCTGCTCGGTGACATCGGTACGCAAGCTGGTGCCGTTGAGGTCCAGATAGAGCACACCCTCGGTGACCGAGAGGGTGGCGGTATTACGACGATCGACCAGCGCCGCCGCCTCGTCGATGAACGCGCGATCGAAACTGACAAGCGGAATCCGCGCGGCGTTGTGGATCTTCTTGCCCGCGTATTGCGCGAGTACCTTCGCCGGGTCACGATGGGTATAAACCACCGCACGACCTGCGAGTTTGCTTCCACGATGAATACGATCGGCGTCGGGCGCGCCCACTTCGATCCACGCGGTAGTCTGCCCGGTCATATCCCGAACCTGCACCGCGGGCTCATCGGTCGCCGAGATCCCACCGTCGCTGAAGACGATCCCCTCCTCGTACTGCAGGCAGTACGCGAGGATCCGCGTGATCATGTATTCCAGCGTCTCCGACGGATGCCGAGCCACCCGCAATTCGAGATCCTCGTACACCCCCCGGTCCACATCGGCGAGCTGAACGGCGAAATTGTGCAGTGTTGCGCTGAGTGCCATAGGAGTTCCGACCCTACCGGGCCGCCACGTCGACTACTCGCGCACTCCCGGTTGCACTTACCGGTCCGGACCGCCAGCATCTGTACATGAGAATCACTCACGTTTCGGCTCTGGCCGCCGTTTTCCTCGCACTCGGCACGGCAACCGCTGCGGCAGAACCGAATGCGGCCGACTCACCCCGTCAGGCCATTGCCCGCGCCTACCTCGACGCCCTGGTTTCCCACGACGCGAGCGCGGTCCCCTTCGCCCCCGACGCCACCCGCGTCGAGGTCGGCTTCCAAACCGGCTACTCGGGCCCGCAGCTGAGCGCCGACTTGGAGAACGGCCTCCAGTACCGCGTGATCCGAGGCATTCGCGACCTCACCATGTCCGAATCCGGCGACACGGTCACCACCCACTACCTCCTCGACACCGGAGTGGGCGACATCCGCCTGACCACCGTGGAGATCACCGAGACCTTCGTCATCCCGGTGGACTCCATCCAGACGATCGAGGCCACGATCACGCCGGTGCTGTAGTCGATCTCGCGGACCGGTGGACTGTCACGCGCTCACTGGTCCGCCTCCAGCAAGGCCCGTGGGGCGGCCTGGCGCCAGGAGTCGGTGACTATGGCTTCCAGTTCCTCGCGATCGTCGAGTGAGGCCAGGCGGACGCGGACCCAGGGGTTACCGGACTCGTGCGAGGCGATCCAGAATTTGTCGGGTTCGGCCAGGACCAGTTCGTCGCGGTCGAGGATCGGGCAGCGGACCGCCATCGAGGTCTCGTCCTCGGGGAGGGTGAGGAACAGCTTGCCCGCGACCTTGAAAATCGGCATGCCCCAGGCGAATTGCTCTGTCGTCTGAGGTAGCGACAGGACGTAGGCGCGGACGTCGTCCCCGGTGACCTTCATGATCTACATCCTGACAGCACACACCGACACCGATCGGATGCCGTCGGGACCCTAGTCGACCACCCCGATGGTGGTCACCGACTTGCGGGCGCGCGAGGCGGTGATCCGGCGGCCGATCACGCCGTGGCGGGGTGCGAAGAGGTAGACGAAGGTGAACGCTACGCCTTGGGTCACCACGACCATGCCGCCCGCAGCGGTATCGAGGTGGTAGCTGATGTAGAGGCCGGTCACCGCGCACAGCACCGACACGGTGGGGGCGATCACGAGCATGCGGGAGAAACGGTCGGTGAGCAGGTAGGCGGTGGCGCCGGGGATGATCAGCATGGCCACCACCAGGACCACGCCGACAGCCTGCAGCGCGACCACCGAGGTCAGCGCCAACAGGGCGAGTAGAGCGGTACCGAGGACGCGGGGGTTGAGGCCGATGGCGTGGGCGTGGGTGGCGTCGAAGGCGTAGAGGGTGAAGTCGCGCCGTTTGAGGACAAGGGCGACCAGGACGATGGCGGCCAGAATCATGATCTGGACCATCTCACCGCGGCTCACGCCGAGCAGGTTGCCGAAAACGATGTGGTTCAAGTCGGTTTGACTCGGCGTCACCGACACCAGCACCAAGCCGAACGCGAACAAGGTGGTGAACACGATGCCGATCGCGGCGTCTTCTTTCACGCGACTCGTATCGCGAACGACCCCGATCAACGCGACAGCGAGGAACCCGAAGATCACCGCGCCGACGGCGAACGGCCAGCCGACGATATAGGCCAGCACCACCCCGGGCAGCACCGCGTGCGACACCGCGTCACCCATCAGCGACCAGCCGATCAGCACCAACCAGCACGACAGCACCGCGCACACCACCGCCGCCGTGACGGTGGTGGCCAGCGCGCGCACCATGAATTCGTAGCGCAGCGGGTCGATGAAGAATTCCTCGAGGCTCATCGGTCTCCGTCCACATCCAGGCCGAAGGCCTTGGCCAGGTTCTCCGGACGCAACACCACATCGGGGTCGCCGTGTTCGAGCACCCGGCGGTTCAACAGCACTGCCTCGTCGGCCAATTGGGGCAACGCGTGCAGATCGTGGGTGGAGACCAGAATCGTGGCCCCGTCCGCGGCCAGCTCACGCAACAGCGCGGTGATGGTCGCCTCGGAACGCTTGTCGACACCGGCGAACGGCTCGTCGAGCAGCAGGATCGTGGCTTCCTGGGCGATGCCGCGGGCGACGAACGTGCGCTTCTTCTGACCACCGGAGAGCTGACCGATCTGCCGGTCGGCCAGGTCGGTGAGCTCGACGCGGGCCAGCGCCGCGTCGACGGCGGCGCGGTCGGCCTTGCTCGCCCGGCGGGTGAACCCCATTTTCCCGTAGCGCCCGGTCATCACCACATCGCGCACCGACAGCGGAAAACTCCAGTCCACGTCCTCGGACTGCGGCACGTATCCGAGACTGCCCGCCTTGCGCGCGGCCGCCGGGGCGCGACCGTTGATCAGCACCCGGCCTCGGTCGGGCGTCACCAGACCCATCACGGTCTTGAACAGCGTCGATTTACCCGAGCCGTTCATGCCGATCAGCCCGCAGACCCGGCCCGATTTCAAGGTGAGTTCAACAGTGTCGAGCGCGAGCACATCACCGTAATGGACTGTTACGTCCTGGATTTCGACAACCGGTGCGGTCATTTGGACGCTCCGGCGAGTGCGGCCGCGATGGTGTCGGCGTCGTGGCGGATCAGCTGCAGATAGGTCGGCACCGGGCCGTCGGCTTCGGAGAGCGAGTCGACGTAGAGGACGCCGCCGAACCGCGAGCCGGAGGCTTCGACCACGCGTTGCATCGGCGCGTCGGACACGGTCGATTCACAGAACACCGCGGGCACACGGCGCTGGCGGACGAAGTCGATGGTCGAGCCGATCTGCTGCGGGGTGGCCTGCTGTTCGGCGTTGACCGGCCAGATGTACTTCTCGGTCAGCCCCGCGTCACGAGCGAGGTAGGAGAACGCGCCCTCGCAGGTGACCAGGGCGCGCTGATCGGCGGGCAGGGTGTTGACCGCCGCGACGAGCTCGTCGCGCACCGCGCCGAGCTGCGTTTTGTAGGCGTCACCGTTGGCACGGTAGGCGTCGGCGTGTTCGGGGTCGAGATCGGTGAACGCGCGAACCATGTTGTCCACGTAGATCTGCGCGTTCACCGGCGACATCCAGGCGTGCGGATTGGGCTTGCCCCGGTAGGCGTCCTCGCTGATGTCCATCGGCGCCACCCCCTCGCTGACCACCGCGTGCGGCACCTCGAGATCGGCGACGAACTGGTTGAACCAGGCCTCGAGATTGAGCCCGTTGTCCAGGATCAGGTCGGCCTTGGCCGCCTTCTTGATGTCGCCCGGGGTCGGCTCGTAACCATGAATCTCGGCCCCGACCTTGGTGATCGACTCCACCCGCAGGTGCTCGCCCGCCACATTGCGGGCCATATCGGCGAGCACCGTGAACGTGGTGAGGACCACCTTCCGCTCGTCGTCATCGGAAGTGATCCCACCGCAGGCGGTGAGCGCGAACGCCATGGCACTCAGAACACATGCCGCGAGCACCCGGCGTCGCACCGGCGAACGGTAGAACCCAACCCTCATTCCAGAATTATATTGTTCGGGTAGCCAAACTTTCAAGTTCTGGTCTTGAAACAGTCGCGAAGACGGCTCAGGATGCCCAGGGCGGGGTGAAGGTCGAGCCATCGGGGAGTTCCGCCGCGAAGCCGACGCGCACAGTCACCAGCAGCGTGGCCGGCTCGCCGGTCGAGTTCGCGAGGGCGATCATCGAGCCCGCGGGCGCGACCGCCGCGTCACCTGGTTTCATCGGCGCGGATTCACCGTCGATGGTCATGGTCACCTCGCCCGACAGCAGCACGAAGGCCTCCTCCCCCAGGATGCGGTGCGGCACGCCGACCGAATCGGCGGCGACCTCGGTCTGCCAGACGCACAGCTCGGCACTGCCGGTGCCGGGACGGACCAGAGACGTGAACCGAGCGTTGTGCACCTCGTGCACCTGCGCGTCGGCGGAACGGATTACCGGCATTCGAACCTCCATAAGGTCAAGTAACTTGTCTATATAGTCAAGTAGATTGACCATTGTGTCAAGTGCCAGAATGACTGTCGTGCCCGCGAACGCAGACCTCCCCCTCCTGCTGCTCGCGGCAGCGGCCGAGATAACCCAGGCGGTGCACGCCGGGGTCACCGCCGCGGGGTTCACCGATATCCGGCCGACGCACGGCTTCGCCTTCGTACGCATGGCGCCCGACGGCGCGACGGTCGGCGAGATCGCCGAGCACCTCGGCGTCACCAAACAGGCGGCCAGCCAGCTGGTCGACGAATTGGTCAGCAAGGGCTATGCCGACCGCAACCCACACCCACGCGACGCGCGCGCCCGCCTGATCACCCTCACCGACCGCGGCTGGGCGTGCACCCGGGCCGCCGACGCCGCGCTGGCCGAATTCACCCAGACCTGGTCGGACACCCTCGGCGCCGCGACTCTCACCCAGGTCGGCACCGCACTGCGCCGTGTCGTCGTCCCGGGACGGGTTCGCCCGAGCTGGTGAACAGTCACCACCCCCGTAACCAATCGACGCGTCCCGACGATTTCATATCGGGTACTCAATTAATCCGAAGAACTGGATTTTCAAAACCTGCGCGGTGTCACGGCGAGCGGCATACTCTCGGATCGAGCGGTGACGCGCCACCGCAGCACCCGGGCCGACGGCTCGGGTAGCGCACTCGTCACGTCATCGTTCGCCCCGATCCCGGAGGGTCAATGTCAGTCCTAGCCACCGCTTCATCCACCGTCGACACTGTCACCCGGCACAAATACGAGCGGCTGCAGTACACCGGCTCGGCCGGTGTCGTCGCCTCGCTGGAGGACGCGCGTCTCGTCGATCGTTGGCGTGCCGATTACCCCGGCTGGGACGGCGAGCACTGGGCATTCGACGCGGGCACCGACAGCCCGGGACGGCTGCGCCCGATCAATGTCGCGGTACGCAACAACTGATCAGGCGGCACCCGCGGCGGCGGCCCGATCGACGATCCGTGGGAACGGGCTCGCCGCCTCCAGTTGGTAAGCAAGGTCCAGCAGGGTCCGCTCGTCGCCACGACGAGCGGCGAACTGGATCGAGCCGGGCAGACCGCTCGGCAGTAGCCCGTGCGGCAACGAAATGCCAGGTCCCCCACCGACATTGTTGAGCGGGGTGAAGCCCACGTAGTCGGCGAGTTTGGTGAACAGCGCGTCGAACGGCTGGCCGGGTGCGAGTTCGCCGATGCGCGGCGCGGGATGGGACAGCACCGGGGTGAGCATCACGTCGATGTCGGCGAAATGCTTGTCGTAGGCCGCGACGCCCCCGCGCAACCGCCACGTCGACGCGACCACACCGAGCGGATTGCGCTTGGCCAGCCCGATCAGACCGGTGGTGAACGGGTCGAGCTTGCGCGGATCGAAGTGCCCGCGATGCCCGAGCCGGAACGACAGCGCCATCGCCGCGGCCATCACCGCCCAGTACTGCTTGAAGTCCTCGACGAAGCGCGGATCCACGTCGAGGCGCATCTCGACGATCTCGTGGCCGAGACCTTCGAGCACCTTGGCCGCGGATGCCAGGATGACGCCGTTGTCGGCGTGCACCGGGCGGCCGAGGATATCGGCGGTGATCAGACCGATCCGCAACCGTCGCGTACTCGGCCCCTCGACCAGCCCGACCGGCGTCAGGTTCGACGTCGGGTCGAATCGTTCGACGGCGGCCAGGTAGTGCGCGGTGTCGCGGACCGAGCGGGTGAGCACGCCCTCGGCAACCAGGTGCACCGGCAGTTTGCGGGCGCCCGGCTGGTCGAGCAGGCGATTGCGGGTGGTCTTCAGGCCGACGAGACCGTTGGCCGCGGCGGGGATGCGGATAGAGCCGCCACCGTCGTTGGCATGCGCGATCGGCACCACCCCCGCCGCGACGAGCGCCGCCGAGCCGCCCGAGGACGCACCCGCCGAGTACTCCGGATTCCACGGATTGCGGGTCGGCGCGCGATGGGTGAACTCGGTACTCGCGGTGAGGCCGAACTCCGGCAGCGTCGACTTACCGAGCACGATCACGCCCGAATGCAGGAACTGCGCTCCGGGACCGCTGGTCACCGTGGCCGGGTGCGGGGTGAACGCGGCCGAGCCGTGGCAACTCGGCAGGCCCGCGATATCGGTGTTGTCCTTGACGAACGCGGGCACGCCCGCGAACACACCCGCGGTTTCCGGGGTCGACGCCGCACGCTCGAAACAGGTCATCTGCACGGCGTCCAGACTCGGATCGACCCGCCGGGTCCTGGCGATCGCGGCGTCGATCACCTCCGCCCGACTCACCTCCCCCTCCCGCAACGCCGCGGCGACACCGACCGCGTCGTGTGTGCCGAGTGCGTCATCGGTGAATCCATGGACCGCGGAGCTCATGGCCGCAGCGTATCGCCGCCGACGGCCATTCGCAGCAGTAACGATCGACCCGGTCTCTGGATCGCGACAGGCAGGGCGCGCGAATCCGGCAATCCACTACGCATCGGCCCCTTGCGCGTCGACGCTGGCGAAGCGGCGGCATACACGGCACTATCGAGATCGTGGATCTCATGGGAATCGGACAAACCACCCGATCTTCGGGCATCGTGTCGTGACCGTACTCGCTCCCGGCGAGAACCGGCCCGCGCCCGGTGATCAATTGACCATCACTGTGGCGAGTTCGGCGTCGGTCGATGTGTCGGCGCTGCTGGTGAACAGCGCGGGCAGAGTTCGTTCCGACGCCGACTTCGTCTTCTTCAATCAGCCCACCGGACCCGGTGTGGTGTACCGGCACGGCAATGGTGGGCCCGACGTGGTGGGCGTGCAGACCTCGGCATTGCCCGCCGATGTGGACAAGGTGGTGGTCACCGCGAGTCTCGATGGTCGTGGGCCCACGACCTTCGCCTCGGTCGGCGCCCTGACCGCCACCATCGAATCCGGCTCCACCGCACTGACTTTCCCGATTTCGGGGCTCACCACCGAGAGCGGTGTGGTGTGCGTGGAGATCTACCGGCGCAACGGGGCGTGGAAGGTTCGGGCGATCGGGCAGGGCTATGACGACGGATTGGCCGGTATCGCTTCGGCTTTCGGCGTCAATCTCGACGACGAGCCCGAAGTTCCCGCCGCGCAGAGTGCGCCGGTACCGCCGAGTCAGCCACCCGGCTACCCCGGTCACGGCGCTCCGGGCCAGTTCGCCCCGCCGCCCGCGCACCAGCCGCAACCCTCGTTCTCTTCTCAGCAAGGAGCACAGCCCGTGCACAGCGATCTGTTCGACCCCTCGCATGCCGAGGTCAACGGCCTCGGTATCCAGAAGCAGGGCGGCAAGATGGTGAAAGTCGGCATGAACGGGGAGGTGATGGCGCGGTCCGGATCGATGGTGGCCTACCAGGGTGACCTGAAATTCGAAGCGCTCGGCTCCGGCGGCATCGGCCGCGCCATCCGTCAGCACCTCACCGGCGAGGGCGTGCCGCTGATGAAGGTGAGCGGCCGAGGCGATCTGTTCCTGGCCAACAGTTCCGCCGACGTGCACATCATCGACCTCGACGGCACCGATGGCCTCACCATCAACGGCGCGAACGTGCTCGCCTTCGACTCCACGCTGCGCTACGACATCGGCCGGGTCCAGGGCGCGGCGGGCTACGCCTCCAACTCGGGCCTGTTCAACTGTGTCTTCACCGGGCGCGGCCGCATCGCCATCACCACCCACGGCAGCCCCGTCGTCCTCACCGTCGACCAGGCCACCTACGCCGACCCCAACGCCGCCGTGGCGTGGTCGTCCAGCCTCCAAACCGGCATCAAGCGCAACGACTCCTTCGGCCTCGGCCGTCTGATGGGCCGCAGCACCGGCGAGGCGAGCACCCTGGCCTTCTCCGGCCGCGGCTTCGTCATCGTCCAACCCTCCGAACTGCCTCCGGGCGGTCTCATCGGCGGCACCGGCGGCGGCCAGCAGGCAGGCACCGGCGGCAGCATCTTCGGCTGACCCCGAACACAGCAAAGGCCGATACCCGCTCACTCGCGGGTATCGGCCTTTGTGTCTTGTCTGCTAGTTCGCGCGCTCCTTGCGGGCTTGGCGACGGGCTTCACGCATGTCGTTGAGTTCCTGTTCCAGGCTCTCCGCGATCCGGAACTGGCCGGTGTCGTAGATGCTGGTCGGCTCGATCGCCTCGTAGCCGAAATTGGCTTCGGCGAACGCCTTTTCGACGCGGGCCTCGATATCGGAGATCGCGCTCTTGCGGGCGGCGGGGACCGAGTCGGTGGCCGGCTCCGGCTTGACCGGTTCCTTGGGTGGCTCCGGTGCCACGACGGGCGCGGGAGCGGATTTCTTGGCGGTGGCCTTGTCGGCGGAGGACGGCTTGCCGATGCCGAAGCGCTTGCGCTTCTCCGGCGGGCGGCCGTTGCCGTTGGTGATCGGCTCGGTGGGCGTCCACGCGGGTTCGCGGGTGACAGGGGTGGTGGCGGCCGTTTCCGCGGCGGCGACCGCTTCCGCCCGAGCCATACCCGTCATCGGCGGGGTGTAGGTGAGGCGGACGCCTTCGGTGGCCTGGCGGCCGAGGAGGTTGTCGGCCGGGTCGGGCAGGTCCCTGACCTGGCTGGTCGCCCGAGTGATGGCCAAGCCGTAGCGGGCGCTGACCGCGTCGTGGATCAGGAGCGCGACACCGATCATCACCGGCGCCACCGCGTGCACGGCCACGTCGTACCACCGCCCGTCACGCACGTAGGGATAGGTGTTGAGGGTGACGGTGAGGCCGAGCAGCGAAAGCTCGGCGAGGGCGACCTGGCGCCGGTTGTCGATCACACCCCACTCGGCGACCTTGTTCGTGCCGACCATGATGATGATCAGACACACACTGATCATCGCCTCGAGCAGGTAGCTGAACCAGAACAGCGGATCACTCGGCCCACCGGGCGCGATGTTCTGCTGCACGTTCACCGCCGACCACAGCATGCCGGCGCCCACCACGCCGGCCAATGCCTTCAGCGACCACGACCGGTGCCGATACAGCGAGGCGAGCTTCGCGTGGGGGCTCGATTCGCGACGCTGGGACGCCATCGCCTTCCTGGCGAGCAGCAGATCTCGCATGTCGGCCTTCTCGATCGCTTCGGTGGTCTGACGGCTGCGGTCCGATGCGGACGCCATCGCCTGGGTGTGCTTCCAGCGCTGCTCGCGATCCTGTTCACGGATGCGTTCGGCGAGTTCACGTTCGGCGCGCAGCTCGTCTTCGGAGAGCGCGTCGGTGAGAGCTGGATCGAATTGGTAGGCGAGGCGACCCCGGGCACGTTCGACTCGCTGGGCGAGCTGGCTGACGTCGTCCTCGAGACCGGACTCGATCGTCATGCCAGACCACCGCCCCGGGCGCGCGAAGGCAGGCAGGTGACCACAGGTGTGAACGGCACAGGCCATTCTTAGTCGATATACCCTCGAGCGCGAAACCGATGCTCCCACACGGCTGCCCGTACACGGCGCGCCGCGCGCGACACGCCCAACAATTTCGGGCGGCGACCGGATCTGCGAAGATAATCCCCCGCCGCCGCCGGAGCCGGAGTTTCCAGCGGTTCGGTGCCCGACCGTTGCCGAACACCGCGCGCCGACAACCCGACCCGACCGGATCAGCGCCCCGGTGCCGTCGCGGCCACGCGCGCTCGGATCGTCGACCGCCCGGGTGAAACTTTGTTTCCTCGGACGTCCCGAACCACGGCCACCTAGGGTTGGGTGGGGTGCCGGGGGGTTCGTGCACGCCCGTGAGATCGACTCCGGAGAAGCGAATTGACCCAGCACACAAGCGAACTCGACCGAGCGATCGCCGAACGGCTCGAACCGTGGACCGCACGGCTCGGCGCCGACCGCAAGGCCTACTTCCATCACGTACTTCGGGTACTCCGCTCGGCCGACCTGCTGTTCGCCCGCAGCGGCGAGCCAGGGCCGCCGCCGAGCGCGCGCGAGGAGTTCCGCACCGCGGCGACCTTCCACGATCTCGGCATCTGGGCAGCCGCCACGTTCGACTATCTCGAACCGTCGTGCGCGCTGGCGGGCGACTGGCTGATCGCGCACAACCGCGAGGACATCGCCGAGCTGGTCGCCGCGATGATCCGCGACCACCATCGCGTGCGCTCGGCCGGCAACGCCACCGACCCGGTCGAGCTGTTCCGGCGGGCCGATCTGATCGACGTGACGTTCGGCGCGCGCCGCTACGGCCTGCCCTACGCGGACTACTCCGCGCTGATGCGGCGCTACCCCGACAGCGGGTTCCACTTCAAGCTGGTGGAGCTCACGGTACGGCGCGCGCTCATCCATCCCCTCTCACCGCTGCCCATGATCCGCTGGTGAGAGGCCATTTCGGCGGTACTATTGTCACTACGCCAATACTGCGGCACACTGGTGTCCGTAACCACCGGTCACGCCTGGACCGGTGCTGTACCGAGCCGAACAAGGAGACTCGATGGCCGCCAATCGGTCCAGCTGGATGAACGAGGACCTGGACGCCCTGCGTGACATGACCCGTGCGTTCATGGCCAAGGAACTGGTCCCCAATATCGACAAGTACCGCGAGCAGCACCACGTCGACCGCGACCTGTGGAACAAGGCAGGCGAAGTGGGCCTGCTGTGCATCTCGATCCCCGAGGAGTACGGCGGCGGTGGCGGCACCTTCGCGCACGAGGCCGTGCTCATGGAGGAGCAGGCCCGCGCGGTGGACACCTCCTGGGGCATCAGCCTGCACAACGGCATCGTGGCCCACTACGTCCTCGCCTACGGCACCGAGGAGCAGAAGAAGCACTGGCTGCCCAAGATGGCCAGCGGCGAGGTCGTCGGCGCCATCGCGATGACCGAACCCGGCACCGGATCCGACCTGCAGGCGGTCAAGGCCAAGGCGATCCGCGACGGCGACGAGTACGTCATCAACGGCTCCAAGACCTTCATCACCAACGGCGCGCAGGCCGACCTGATCATCCTGGTCGCCAAGACCGACCCCACCCAGGGCGCGGCAGGCGTCTCGCTGGTGCTGGTCGAGGCCGACCGCGAGGGTTTCCGTCGCGGCCGCGTGCTCGACAAGATCGGCCAGAAGGGCCAGGACACCTCCGAGCTGTTCTTCGAGGACGTGCGCGTCCCGGTCACCAACCTGCTCGGCACCCAGGAGGGTCAGGGCTTCATCCAGCTGATGCAGCAGCTGCCCCAGGAGCGCCTGATCGTGTCGATGGGCGCGGTCGCGGGCATGGAGGTGGCCCTCGATCACACGCTGCGCTACACCAAGGAGCGCGAGGCGTTCGGCCGTGCGGTGTTCGGATTCCAGAACACCAAGTTCAAGCTGGCCGAGGTCGCCACCGAGGCGCGGATCGCGCGCGTGTTCATCGACGACTGCGTCGAGAAGCACCTGCGCGGCGAGCTCGACATCCCGACCGTCGCCATGGCGAAGTGGTGGACCACCGACAAGGCGATGCAGATCGCCGACACCTGTCTGCAGCTGTTCGGTGGCTACGGCTACATGAACGAGTACCCGATCGCACGCATGTGGGTCGACAACCGCGTCCAGCTCATCTACGCGGGCACCAACGAGATCATGAAGGAAATCATCGCCCGGAGCCTGTGATACGCCAGCTCGGTAGATGATCCCGACCGGCCGCGAACCGTTGTTCGCGGCCGGTTTTCGCTGTTGAGGGGTCATTTCGTGACCTATCCGTCCTCCCCGCCGAGACGAATGTCCTTCGACAAGCGGTGCAGATCCGACGGCGAGGACGGTGCGGCAACAGTGGACACGGACGGCAGCGGTTCGACGGGACGACCCGGACCGGAACCGGTACTGCCGGACCGAACACAGATGATGCAGGCGGTCTGCGGGGTCGCCGGTGTCGGTGATCCAGTCCTAGCCGCCGCACACGAACTCGCCACCCTCCACGAACGCCGCGAACAACAGATACCCGGTGATACCAGCGACATCGATTGGGCGCGTGCGCGTCTGGTCTGCGAGATCGACCGCTGGGTCGTCCTGCGCTCCCCCACTCCGGCGACGTCGGCGCCGATGCACACCGAGAGCATCGGCGCCGTCGTCGACCGCATGGCCCATTTCGCCGCGCTCACCTACCGCGCGCTGGCCTACGGCGCCGAAGCCGAACTCCATTCCGCGCAGCTACGCCTGCACGAATTGTCCTGCGGCTACGACGATCTCATCGCCGAGGTGGCCAGCGGCGCTCGGCGGCTGCCAGACGGACTCGACGGCGACACCCCGGAAAGCGGTGGGGCACAACCGAGCCGGAACAAACCACGATCCGAGTAGCCCAGTCAGAACATTCGCACTGCGACCAATCGCCAACTGTCCTTGGAAGATTCGATGCGACCCGCGATCGCCAATGTTCGAGGGCCGCGTTGGTACGTGGCGAAGACTTCGGCGGCATCGCCCTCCACCGGGGTCAGGTGGAAGCGAGTCAAGGTGGCGGTCCCGAGATTTCGGTCGGGAGCCGAATCCTGCGCGAGCATCGTGTTGACGGCCGCCAGCGCCTTCGCGTCGGTGAACGCGCGTAGATGCGTGGACGATCTGCGCCGATCGACGACCTCGAGCAGGAGCCGCAAGACCTGCTCGGTGAATCGCTTCGCACTCGTGGACGGTCCGGCGGCGAGCGGCGCGGCCTGCGGGCACGACGCCCGCACTGCCCTGCGGATACCGGCCGGCGCGCCACCGGTCGTCCTGCGCCGAATCGATCCCCTGACTGGTTGGGACCCGACAACATTCACAGCCGCTGACCGATGTACCACGGCCCCGCCCTCCAGCTGCGGCTCGCAGTGCGGCGCGGGCGACAACAACACTCCATCCGTCGACATACTCGTCCCCTTCGAGTTCGCCCACCCACTCCCCAGCGGTGTCGCACAGCATTACACGGGGGTACGACAAGTGTTCGCGAAATCGGTGCAGGTCACCTCACGTTGTCCGGCCCGTCCTCAGAAGAGGGTCATCGGTTCATCGGGCTCGGGGACGGGTTGTGCGGGCAACTCGGGGACGATCGCGCGGACCTCGTCGTGGAAGCGGCGGGCCAATCCACGGGCGGCGGCGTTGTCGGGGGTGTGCACGAAGACCGTGGGCGAGCGACCTTCGCGCAGCCACTCGGCGACGGTCTCGATCCACGGCTGCCAGCCCGCTACGGTGCGTTCGGCGTCGGCTCGGCCGTGGTATCGCACGATCGGGAACTCGGTCAGCGCCCGCATCCGGCGCGGCACCCGCGGCTTCTTCGCCCTCGCCTCGTATTCCGACGGGTCGCCGGGTGGACCGTCGAACAGGACCGTCGTATCGAACGGCACCCATTCGGCCCCGATCCGTCCGAGCACCCGTTCCAGCTGCACCGCGGCCCGTTCGTCGTCGAAGAACGCCGGATGACGCACCTCCACAGCGCACCGCAGCCCACCGGGCAGCTCCCGCTGGAAGCGGGCGAGCGCGCCCAGATCGGTCGGCCCGA
Source organism: Nocardia salmonicida (assembly GCF_036142455.1). NCBI lineage: Bacteria > Bacillati > Actinomycetota > Actinomycetes > Mycobacteriales > Nocardiaceae > Nocardia > Nocardia salmonicida. Next base: position 18,058 of record NZ_CP108014.1, on the reverse strand, counting down.
ACGACGCGGGCAATTGGATCCACAGCGCGTGTACCCGCGGCCCGAGCGGCGCCATCACGTCGAGAAACGCGCCGAGTTCGGCACCGGCGTCGACGAGCCTGCGCTCGTGCGTCACCGCCCTCGGCGGTTTGAGCACGAACCGGAAATCGGGTGCGGTCTGCCTGGCCCACGACTCGACGGTGGACGCGGACGGCGTCGCGTAGAACGTGGTGTTGCCCTCGACCGCACCGCAATGCCCGGCGTATGCGCGCAGCCGCTCCCCCGACGCGGGCATCCGCTGCTGCCACTGGGGGTGGGTCCACATCGCACACCCCATCCGCAGCTCACGCACAGGCCGACGGTAATACAGTGACCGGCCGCCCTTAAAATGAGACCGGTTGCCACCATTTCGCCCATGTAGGGGTGGCGGGAGTACGGAAAGGGCCTGTGATGGCGATTCTCACCACCGAGCGGCCCAGTGCTGTCTCCGTCAGCCGCGCCTGGCTCGGCGTGTCCGCCGCCATGGTGGCGATCGCGTGGGGCGGCAACGAGTTCACGCCGCTGCTGGTGATGTACAAGGCCCACGGTCTCGCGCTGACCGCGGTCGACCTGCTGCTGTTCTACTACGTCCTGGGCATCGTGCCCGCCCTGCTCATCGGCGGCCCGCTCTCGGACAGGTTCGGCCGCCGCCCGCTGATGCTGCCCGCACCGCTGATCGCCGCGGCCGGTTCGCTGCTGCTCGCGGCGGGCGCGGCCTCGGTGCCGATGCTGGCTGCCGGGCGGATGCTGTGCGGCGTCGCGCTCGGACTGGCGATGGCGGTCGGTGGCAGTTGGCTCAAGGAACTGTCGCAACCGCCGTTCGCCGCGGCCGCCACAGGCAAAGGGGCCCGCCGATCCGCGATGAGCCTCACCGCGGGCTTCGCCCTCGGCGCGGGTGTGGCGGGAACCCTCGCGCAGTGGGGTCCACTGCCGGATTCGACCGCCTATCTCGTCAATGCGGTGCTCTGCGTCGCGACCGCGTTCTGGGTGGCTCGAACACCGGAAACCGTGACCCGCCGAGCGAGCCCGGGCAGACTGCTCGACGACCTGAAGATCCCCGCCGCCGGGCACCGACGATTCCTGCGCGTGGCGGTGCCGATCGCGCTGTGGTTGTTCACCGCGAACGCCACGGCCTACGCCGTCCTGCCGACCCTGATGTTGCCACGCGTGCAGCAGGCCCCGATCGCCTTCTCCGCCCTGGTCACCATGGTGACGCTCGGCTGCGGATTCACCATCCAATCGGCGGCGCGACGCATCGACCGCCCCGGCACCGCACGCGCCGGGGTGATCGCGCTGGTGCTGCTCACCACGGGCATGGTCCTGGCGGCGTGGACAGCGGCCACCCTGAGCATCTGGGTGACGCTACTGACCGCCGTCGTGCTCGGCAGCGGCTATGGCATCGGCCTCGTCGCCGGCCTGCAACAGATCGAACGCATCGCGGGCCCCGGCGATCTGGCCGGCCTGAACGCCGTCTTCTACTCGGTGAGCTACCTCGGCTTCGGCGTGCCCGCGGTCCTGTCGGCCCTGCACAGCAGCCTCGGTTTCGGCTACCCGGCCATGTACCTGGTCACCGCCGCGATCGCCGCGTGTTGTCTCGCGCTCGTGGCCGCGAATTACCGCGAACGAAGCTGAGCGACAACCCTTCCGCCTCCGCGGCGCATTACGGTGGATCGGGTGAGCGCCGACCCTGTCGAAACCCTCCTCCGCTGGCAGGATTCCGGCGCGATCTGGCGGGTCGTCGGGCGCCGACCGGACGCGGTGACCATCGCCCTCTACGAATGCACCGGCGGACAGGAAGTAGACCGCTTCACCTCCACCGATCCGGCCCTGCTCCGGTTTCTCGGCGAACGCGCCACCAGCGAGGACTGACCCGCCCGCGGTGAACGGCGCTACGCTGGTTGGCGCTATCGCTTCACGCCCGCCGCCCACACACGGCCGGGTCGCCCAGTGAGGAGAGACCGGGGTCGAGGTCAGCTGCGGAGCTGAGCGGCGCCGAGCACAGGAGAGCGCATGTCAGGACGACGTTTTCGCGCAGGCCTCGCCGCCGCGCTCATGGTGCTGGTCGCGGCCTGCGGTAGCTCGCCCACCGACTCCGAGCCCGAATCCGCCGCCCCACCGGCACCGGCGATCTCGGTCGCACCGGTCGACGGCGCGACCGAGTTCGATCCGCTCGCTCCGGTCCGGGTCAGCACCGGCGACGGGCAACTCACCGCGGTCACGATGACCAACGAGCAGGGCGGCACGGTCGAGGGCATTCTCACCCCCGACCAGTCGGCGTGGAAGCCGTCGGAACCGCTCGGCTACGGCCACACCTACACGGTCACGGCCGAGGCGGTCACCGTCACCGGCCGGGTCGGGCCGATCACCTCGTCGTTCACCACCCTGGCGCCAAACAACCAGACCAAGGTCTATTTCCGAACCACCGGCGGTACGGCACTCTCCCCGTCGAGTACCTTCGGCGTCGGCACCGTCGTCGTCGCGCACTTCGACGAAGACATGCCGGATCGAGCGACGGCCGAGAAGCACCTGTCGGTTACCACAGACCCGCCCGTCGCCGGCTCCTGGTACTGGCTCGACAATCGCAACGCCCATTGGCGCCCCGCGAACTACTACGCGCCGGGGACGAAAGTCACGCTCGCCGCCGACATCTACGGCAAAGACCTCGGTGGCGGCCTCTACGGTCAGGAAGACACCAGGACCAGCTTCACCATCGGCCCCTCGCACGTCTCGATCGTCGACGACAACGACAAGCAGGTGCAGGTGTACGAGAACGGCACACTGATCAAGACGATGCCGACCTCACTGGGCATGGGCGGCAGCCAGACCGTCGCGGGCAAGACCATCACCTTCTGGACCCAGCCGGGGGTGTATACCGTGATGGACAAGGCGAACCCGGTGATCATGGATTCCTCCACCTACGGCCTGCCGGTGAACTCGCGGCTCGGCTACAAGGAATCCATCGGCTGGGCGACCAGGATCAGCACCGACGGCATCTATCTGCACCAACTCGACGACACGATCTGGGCGCAGGGCAACACCAACGTCTCACATGGCTGTCTCAATCTCAGCGGCGAGAACGCGCGCTGGTTTTACGATTTCTCCCAACCCGGCGACGTGGTCGACATCAGGAATACCGGCGGCGCCCCGCTCGAGGTGTGGCAGAACGGCGACTGGAGTGTGCCGTGGGAACAGTGGCAGGCAGGTAGCGCACTGCGGTGAACGGGGACAACGAATTTCCGGTGGGGGCGCCCCGGGAAACGACACGGCGGGGGCCACAGCGCGTCGGCAGTCACATCGTCGACCACCGCGCGCCCCCGCGTGGACGCGCCCGCCGCGCCGGATTGATCATGGCCAGGATGCTCGTGGCGACGACCGCGCTGGCGGTACTCGCGGGCACCGGCCTCGCCTGGTCGGCCAAGCAGGACTTCGATTCCGGCTTCACCCATTCCACCGCGATCGGTGAGGACGCGCCGCGTTCGGGCGGCGGCGCCGTCAACATCCTGCTGATCGGCTTGGACACCCGCAAAGACCTCAACGGCAACGACCTGCCGAAGGAGATTCTCGACCAGTTGCACGCCGGTGACGGCACCGAGGGCGGCTACAACGCGAATTCGCTGATCCTGCTGCACATTCCGGCCGACGTGAGCAAGGTCGTTGCCTTCTCCATCCCGCGTGACGACTACGTTCCGGTGACCGGCATTCCCGGGTACCAGCAGATCAAGATCAAAGAGGCATACGGCCTGAAGAAGGCCGCGGTGCAAGCGAAGTTGATCGAGCAGGGCGAGAAGGATCCGGTGGTGCTGGAGCGCCGCGGCCGTGAGGCCGGACGCGCGTCCATCGTCACCACCGTCCGCAATCTCGTCGGCGTGCCGATCGACCGCTTCGCCGAGATCTCCCTGGCGGGCTTCTACGACCTGGCCACCGCGCTGAACGGCGTCGACGTCTGCCTCAACCACGCCGTCGACGACAGCGAGTTCTCCGGTGCGGTCTTCCCCGCGGGCAGGCAGCATCTCAACGGTTCGCAGGCCCTCGCGTTCGTTCGCCAACGCCACGGCCTGCTCAACGGCGACCTCGATCGCACCCACCGCCAGCAGGCGTTTCTCACCTCGGTCGCCAAGTCGCTCAAAGACTCCGGAACGCTCACCAACCTGAGCAAGCTGTCGGCGCTGATGGATGTGGCGCACCGCGATGTGGTGCTCTCCGACGGCTGGAATCTGTTCGACTTCGCCCGCGACCTCGGCGCCGCCGGGTCGGTGCCGGTGGAGTTCCACACGCTGCCGGTGCTGCGCTACGACGTGATCGACGGTCAGGACGTGAACATCGTCGACCCGGCCGCGATCAAACGGGAGGTCCGGGCGGCTTTCGGCCAGGAAGTCCCGAAAACCTCTACCACGGCCCCGATTCCGACGAGCGTGGTGGATGTGCACAATGTGGGCTCGGCGAGCGGTCAGGCCGCGGCGCTCTCGGCCGCGCTGACAACGCGCGGCTACGGTGCGGGCGTGATCGGCAACGGTGACTCGAGCGACGGTCAGTATTCGACCATCACGTACGGCCTCGGCGCCGAAGACGACGCGCGCGCAGTGGCGGAACTCCTCGGTGGACTACCGGTGGCCGCGTCGCCGTCGGTGGAGGACGGACGGGTCCGGATCGCCCTCGGCGCCGACTTCACCCTGCCCACCGAGCTGAGCCCGACCACGTCGACGACCACACCCCCGACCACCACGACGTCCGGATCGGCACCACTGCCCGACGCGGGGAAACCGCTGTCCACCACTATCGACAGCACCATCCCCTGCGTCAACTGAGCTGCCCGGTGACACGTTCGGCCACCGGAATATCCAGTGGCCGAACGGTCCTCACTCCTCCGGAGCGTCCGGATACGCCTGCTGCCGGTATCCACCGCGCAGCGTGCCGTCCAGATACGCGGCCTTGCAGGCTCGTCGGGCGATCTTGCCGCTCGACGTCCGCGGAATAGACCCCGCGGGCACCAGCAGCAGGTCCCGCACCATCACCCCGTGCCTGCGCGCGATGGCCGCACGCACCGTGTCCGTGATCGGTCCCGGCTCGAGTTTCGCCGCGCCCGTACCTCTTTCGGCGACGATCACCAATTGCTCCGCCGCCGGATCGGACACGGTCCCGGCCTCGAGCACCGGCGCGGGCAGTTGGCCCGCCTGCACCGAGAAGGCCGCGATGAAACCGGGCCGCAGGGCGGTACTGGCTTCCTGCGCCGAGTACTCGAGATCCTGTGGATAGTGGTTACGCCCGTCGACGATCACCAAATCCTTCACGCGCCCGGTGATGAACAGCTCGCCGCCGTGATAGGCACCGTAATCGCCGGTCCGCATCCACTTCGCGTCATCGGGCGCACCCTCGGCGCGACTACCGACCGGCATACGCGCGGTCACCCGGTTGTGGAAGGTTTCCTCGGTCTCCGCCGGCCGCCCCCAGTACCCGATGCCCATATTCTCACCGTGCAACCAGATCTCGCCGACCTCGCCGTCGCGGCGCTCGATCCCGGTACCGGGATCGACGATCACCGCCCACTGCGACCGCGCGACGTGTCCGCACGACACCTGCGCCACCGCGTTCGCGGCATGCTCGTCGCACTCCACCATCAGGCCGTCGTTCAGCTGGCCACGGTCGACGTAGACCACGCGCGCCTCGTCATCGCGCTTGGTCGCCGAGACGAACAGCGTTGCCTCGGCCATCCCGTAGCACGGCTTGATCGCGGTCTTGGACAGCCCGTACGGCGCGAAAGCCTCGTTGAACTTGCGCATCGAGGCCACCGACACCGGCTCGCTGCCGTTGATCAGGCCGATCACATTCGACAGGTCGAGGCGCTCGTCACCCTTGGGCAACCCGCGCATCGCCGCGTGTTCGAAGGCGAAGTTCGGTGCCGCCGAATAGATTTCGGCACCGTCGGCCTGTGCGGCCAGTTCCTTGATCCAGCGCGCGGGCCTGCGCACGAACGCGCTCGGCGACATGATGGTGATGAACTTGCCGCCGATGGTCGGCAGGATCACCGTGAGCAGCCCCATGTCGTGGAACAGCGGCAGCCAGGTGACCCCGCGCGCGTTCTCGGTGATCCCGATGGCATCGATCATCTGCAGCAGGTTGGTCCCCACCGAGCGGTGGGTGATCTCGACACCGGCGGGCACCCGAGTGGATCCCGAGGTGTACTGCAGGTAGGCCACGCTGTCGATATTGATGTCGGGCCTGCGCCACCGTGTGCCGACGGTGTCGGGAATCGCCTCGACCGCGATGATTCTCGGCCGTTGCGCGGCGGGCTGTTCACGGAAGAAGTTGCGCACCCCCGCGGCCGCGCTGCCGACGGTGAGCACCGCGGCGGGTTCGCAGTCGCCGAGGACGGCGTGCAGCCGGTCGCTGTGTCCCTGCTCCTCCGGATCGAACAGTGGCACAGCCACATTCCCCGCGTACACCGCCGCGAACAGCGCGACGACGTAGTCCAGTCCCTGGGGCGCCAGCACCGCCACCCGGTCGCCGGGCTTTGTCACCTGCTGCAATCGTGCGGCCACCGCGCGCAGCCGCACGCCGAATTCGCGCCAGGTCAGTTCCTGGTATTCCCCCTCACGTTCGGTTGAGTAGTCGATGAAGCGGTAGGCCAGGTCGTCCCCGTTGGCCTCGCTGTGTTTGTCGACGAAGTCGATCAAGGTCTGATCGCCGGGAATCCGGATAGTCCCCAGTTCGTCTACATAGTCGTCGAAAGTCTCGCCGATCATTCCCAATCCTTTTCAACGCACATTGACTCCGAACCCGCCACGGATAGGCGAATCGTCAATACCGCCCGAACGAGATCGCCACGTTGTGACCGCCGAAACCGAAGGAGTTGTTCACCGCGTAATCGATGCGACCGCGCCGCGCCTGACCCGATACGACGTCCAAATCGATAGCGGGGTCCTGATTGTCCAGATTCAGGGTCGGCGGAACGATACTGTCGCGCACGCTGAGCACGGTCAGTACCGATTCGAGCGCACCGACCGCGCCGATCGAATGCCCGAGTGCCGATTTCGGCGCGTACACCGAGGCGTGCGAGCCGATGGCCTTGGCGATCGCATTGGCCTCGGCGGTGTCGCCGATCGGGGTCGCGGTGGCGTGGGCATTGATGTGAGTGACGTCGGTGCGGCTGATCCCGCCGGTCTGCATCGCCCGCGTCATCGCCCGCGCGGCGCCGGTGCCCTCGGGATCCGGCGCCACGAGGTGGAATCCGTCGGAGGTGACGCCCGCGCCGAGTAGCCGCGCGTGGATCGTCGCGCCACGCGCCTTGGCGTGTTCCTCGGTCTCGATCACCATCATCGCGCCGGCCTCGCCGAAGACGAACCCGTCGCGGTCCGCGTCGAAGGGACGCGAGGCCGCCTTGGGATCGTCGTTGCGGGTGCTCATGGCCCGCATCTGCGTGAACGCCGCGATCGGCACCGCCTGGATGGAACCCTCGACACCACCGGTGACCACGATGTCGGCATCGCCCATCACGATCATCCGCCACGCGTTGGCGATGGCCTCCGAGCCCGACGAGCAGGCCGAAACGGGCGTGGAAACCCCTGCGCGCGCGCCCAATTCGATGCCGACGCAGGCCGCGGGGCCGTTGGGCATGATGGCCTGCACGGTAAGCGGGGAGACCTTGCGGTAGCCGCCGTTGCGGAGCCGGTCGCGGGCGTAGATCAGCGATTCCGCGCCGCCGAGGCCGGTGCCGATCGAGACGCCGAGCCGGTCGCGGTCCACTTCGGGACTACCCGCGTTGCGCCACACCTCGCGGCCGAGGACCACCGCCATCTGTTCGACGTAGGACAGTTTGCGCGCCTCTTCGCGGGTGAGCGAGAGGGTGGGCGACACTTTCAGGTGGCCGCCGATCCGCACCGGAAGTTCGAAGTCGTCGATGAAGGAGTCTTCCAAGACGTCGATTCCGCTCTCGCCGTTGAGCAGACCTTTCCAGGTCGAGTCGACGTCGCCCGCGATCGACGTGGTCGCCGCCAGGCTCGTGACCACGATGTCCGTCATAATTTTTCGCTCACTCTCTCTAGCTATGCCACGACTGAACGGGAACCGCTGATGGAGCTGAACTGGTGGAGCGTATATGCACACGACGCGACGCGCCCAAATTCCGAACAGTGCCGAAGAGCACCGTGTCGTTTCCAGGCGCGATGCGCCGGGTCTATTGTGACGACGGGCAACACTACCGGACCGACGCAACTCTCGCTTTTCACTAACCGGAAAGGGCAACGAGCGTGGCCAGGAACCTGACCCAACTGGAACTACTGATCGAGCTGGAACCCATCGCCGCGAGCAATGTAAACCGCCATCTTTCGATGGCCAAAGACTGGCACCCGCACGATTATGTGCCGTGGGACCACGGCCGCAACTTCGCGGCCATGGGCGGAATCGATTGGGACCCAGAACAATCCGCCCTCAGCGAACTCGCCAAGGCGGCGATGGTCACCAACCTGCTCACCGAGGACAACCTGCCCTCCTACCACCGTGAGATCGCCGAGAACTTCTCCAAGGACGGCGCCTGGGGCACCTGGGTAGGCCGCTGGACCGCCGAGGAGAACCGGCACGGGATCGTCCTGCGCGACTACCTCGTGGTGACCCGTGGGGTCGACCCGGTCGCGCTCGAGCAGGCACGAATGATCCACATGACCAACGGATATTCGGCGATGGCCGTCGTGGACGACAAGGCGCCGGGCTTCGACATCCACACCTCGACCGGTGCCGGATTCTTGTTCTCCGTCGCGTATGTGACCTTCCAGGAACTGGCCACCAGGGTCAGCCACCGCAATACCGGTCGCGTCTGCGACGATCCGATCGCCGACCGCATGCTCGCCCGCATCGCCGCCGACGAGAACCTGCACATGATCTTCTACCGCAACCTGTGCGCCGCCTCGCTCGACCTGGCCCCCGACCAGACCATCGAGGCGATCAATACCATCGTGCAGAACTTCCAGATGCCCGGCGCGGGCATGCCGGGGTGGCGGCGCAACGGCGTGCTGATGGCCAAGCACGGTATCTACGACCTGCGCCAGCATCTGGAAGAAGTCCTGATGCCGGTGTTGCGTAAGTGGGAAATCTTCGAGCGCAACGACTTCTGCGCGCGCGGCGAGCGGGCTCGCGAGGATCTGGCGGCATTCCTCGAGCGACTGCGCGGGGACGTGTCGCGCTTCGAGGAACAGCGGGATCGCTCACTCGCACGGGCGGCGGAGCGCCGGCGCGAAACGGTCTGATCGATTCCGGCCCGGCCGCTACCGGGCCGGATCGCGGCGCGCGTCGTTCTTGTTGCGATACATCGCCGCGTCGGCCGCGTGCACCAATTCGTCTACGGCGCCGGGCAATTGCTCGAAGAAGGCGACCCCGATACTGGCGCCGACGGCGAGCGTGTGTCCGTCCACCGCCAGCGGCTCGGTCAGGGCGGTCAGCAGCTCGTCGGCCAGCTTCGCCAATTGCGCTTCACCGGAGCAGTTCTCGACCAGCACGAGGAACTCGTCGCCGCCGATGCGGGCGGCGAACGCGTCGGCCGGGCGCACCGCGTCGCGCAACCGGTCGGCCACGACCTGCAGCACACGGTCCCCGATCGTGTGGCCCCACAGGTCGTTGATCTCCTTGAAGCCGTCCAGATCGAGGTAGCAGACCCCGATCGGGGATGTCGCGTCGGCGAGTCTGTTGAACAGGTGCGGGCGGTTCGGCAGGCCGGTGAGCGCGTCGTGATTGGCGTCGTGCCACAGGCGGTCGGCGAGCTGCTTGCGCTCGGTGACATCGACCGCGACGCCGATCAGGAACTCGATACTGCCGTCGGTTCCGCGCACCGCCGACATCGACAGGTCGATCGCGGTGACCCGGCCGTCGGTGTGCAGGTGCTCGGTCTCGGTGCGGAAGCTCTCGGATTCGCCCGCGACCATGTGCTGGAGTTGTTCGAACGCGAAGTTCAGGTTGTGGGGGCCGAGGATATCGGCCACGGTCCGGCCCGGCATCGTCTCCGGGGTCCGGCCGAGCATCTGGGCCATGGTGGCATTGCAGTTCACCACCTGACCGGACATGTCGACGGTGCCGATACCGACGAGAGCGCCGTCGAAAACCGCCTCGAAACGGGCTTCCGACAGCGCTCGGCGGTTCTCGGCTTCCTGCGCCGCGGCGAGCACGGCGGCCAGCGTCGCCTCCTGCTCGGCCAGCGCGGCGGCCCGCAGCGCCGCGGTGAAGCCTGCCGCGAAGTCGGCGGCCAGCCGGATCGCCCGGTCGCGAATCCGCGGCAGCGCGGGGTCGCTGGGGCCCTCCGAGGCGATCTCGACCAGATCGGCGCACATCACCGGTACCGAACGGCTGACCGCCGCCGGATCACGGTAGTTGGCTGCGACCAGCATCCGAGCGGCCCGGCGCGCGATATCGGGATCGTCCCCGCCGCGCGCCGCGTCGATCAGACCGGTACAGAGGGCGGCCAGCATGTCCTCGATCTGCGAGCGATTGAGGGTTGGAGCTACAACGCCGTCGAGGGCATCCGCCCACCGCTGCGCCAGCTCCCACGACCCCACTGCTTCATCCACCTGTCATCGTCTATCGCACCGCCATGTCAGGCGGTCTACTTCTTGATCGCGACTCCACCCAGGCCTAGTGAACGGCCGGGCTTCTCGTGCTGATCACGCTCGGACTCGGGCCGCCACAGCGGCAGCTCGACAACGCCGGGCTCGACCGAATCCCATCCCGCGAACAGTGCGACGATCTGATCCTTGGACCGGAAATGAATTCCGACCTTGGACTGGTTCACCGAGTGCGTACCCAGTTTACCGGCGTCATCAGGCCGAAGCTCGGACGTGAGATGTGAAATGGCTATGAAACTACCCGGTACCACAGCTTCCCGCAGCGCGGTCACCTTACCGACCGGATCGTCGACGTCGGGCACCAGATGCAACACCGCGATCAGCAGCAATCCCACCGGCTCGTCGAAGTCGATGAGCCCGGTCCCGCGCACGGCGTCGACCAGGTCGGCGGACTTGCGCAAGTCGGCTTCGATCGCGCCCGCACGTTCGTTGCCCTGCAGGATGGTTCGCGCATGGGCGACCGCCACCGGGTCGATATCGACGTAGAGCACCCGCGCCTCCGGGTCGAGCTCGTGCACGATCTCGTGCACGTTTCCCGCGGTGGGGATACCCGACCCGATGTCGAGGAACTGCCGGATCCCCGAGTCGAGCATGAAACGGACAGCACGGCGCAGGAACGCGCGATTACTCAGCGCCAACCGAGGCAGGTCGGGGACGAGCTTGATCGCTGTCTCCGCGGCATCCCGGTCGACGGCGAAATTGTGCGAACCACCGAGCAAGGCGTCGTACATCCGAGCCGGGCTCGGATGCCGCATGTCGACACCCTCCGGCGCCCACAGTGGCCTGTCCATCGAAATCCCCTATCTGCCATACACCGACAGCGCCATCGCAACCCGCGATGACGCCAGTCGCATAGTAAACGGCGTCACCGACATCGGCGCGGCTATCGGTTAGCGGGGGTCACTTACTACCTCTCTGTGCCCTATGCGTTACTTCTCCGTGCCGTACGGCTGGGCCCGACAAACCGTCTGGACCCGGACATGCATTACTTCTCTGTGCCGTACGGCTGGGCCCGACAAACCGTCTGGACCCGGACATGCATTACTTCTCTGTGCCGTACGGCTGGGCCCACAGGGGGGCTACGTCCGGTGTCATCGTGGCGACTACCGGGATGCCGGCGGCCAGGAAATTGTCCAGGGCTCGGCGCATGTGGTCGGCAGAGGTGATGAGGACGGCTTTGTGCACGCCGAGGGCTTCCATCATGCGCGCCGAGAACTCCGCGTTCTGCACCGTGGTGCCTGCCTCGGTCTCGGCGTGCAGCCGGTGCCCGGCGATGCCGCGAACATTGAGCCAGTCGGCCATCACCTGAGCCTCGGTGACACCGTTGCGCGGGTTTCCACCGGTGACGATCACCGGGGACTCGGGTGACATGTAGGCCTGAATCAGGGCCGCATGCAAGCGATTACCCAATTCGGCCCGCATCGTGCCGTCGGGCAGCAGCCCGTATCCGAGCACCACGATCGCCGTCTCGGGCCCGTAGGTGGCAGGCAGCTCGATGCCCGCTATGCCGGCGATCGAATCGACCACACCGGTCAGCGGATCAGGCGCGGCGGCGCCGGAGGGTGCGGTGGCGACGATCGTCGCGATCAACGCGGCGGGCAGCACGAGCGCGGCCGCGCCACGACACAGAGTCCGATGATTGCTGAACCAGTCCATGGTGACCTCCCGAAGCGACGTCGCATCATCGTCGCTCACCGGGACTTCAGGCATGGAGGTTTTCTGAAATGTTGATGATTCGGATTGCGCGGCCCGGTGCAGGGGTCATACTGGAACGCAAAAAGGCCCCCAACCAATGGTTGAGGGCCTTTCGCAATGATGTTCCGGCAGTGTCCTACTCTCCCACACCCTGTCGAGTGCAGTACCATCGGCGCAGGTGGCCTTAGCTTCCGGGTTCGGAATGGGACCGGGCGTTTCCCCACCGCTATAACTACCGTAACTCTATGAAACTAGACAGCGCTCCCCACACAACAACTCAGAAGAGTCCTGTGTGAGTGTGCTGCAGTGTCTGTTGTTTCAGAAACCGCACAGTGGACGCGTAACACCTTCATAAGTAAGCCCTCGGCCTATTAGTACCAGTCACCTACACCAGTTACCTGGCTTCCAATTCTGGCCTATCAACCCCATGGTCTGTAGGGGGCCTTAACCCATCAAGTGGGAGAGAAACCTCATCTTGGAACAGGCTTCCCGCTTAGATGCTTTCAGCGGTTATCCCTTCCGAACGTAGCCAACCAGCAGTGCTCCTGGCGGAACAACTGGCACACCAGAGGTTCGTCCGTCCCGGTCCTCTCGTACTAGGGACAGCCTTCCTCAAGTTTCTTACGCGCGCGGCGGATAGAGACCGAACTGTCTCACGACGTTCTAAACCCAGCTCGCGTGCCGCTTTAATGGGCGAACAGCCCAACCCTTGGGACCTACTCCAGCCCCAGGATGCGACGAGCCGACATCGAGGTGCCAAACCATCCCGTCGATATGGACTCTTGGGGAAGATCAGCCTGTTATCCCCGGGGTACCTTTTATCCGTTGAGCGACACCGCTTCCACTTGCCGGTGCCGGATCACTAGTCCCGACTTTCGTCCCTGCTCGACCTGTCAGTCTCACAGTCAAGCTCCCTTGTGCACTTGCACTCAACACCTGATTGCCAACCAGGCTGAGGGAACCTTTGGGCGCCTCCGTTACATTTTGGGAGGCAACCGCCCCAGTTAAACTACCCACCAGGCACTGTCCCTGAACCAGATCATGGTCCGAGGTTAGAAGTCCAATACGATCAGAGTGGTATTTCAACGACGACTCCACCCGAACTAGCGTCCGAGCTTCACAGTCTCCCACCTATCCTACACAAACCGTACCGAACACCAATACCAAGCTATAGTGAAGGTCCCGGGGTCTTTTCGTCCTGCCGCGCGTAACGAGCATCTTTACTCGTAATGCAATTTCGCCGAGTCTGTGGTTGAGACAGCAGAGAAGTCGTTACGCCATTCGTGCAGGTCGGAACTTACCCGACAAGGAATTTCGCTACCTTAGGATGGTTATAGTTACCACCGCCGTTTACCGGGGCTTAAATTCTCAGCTTCGCCCATAACAGGCTAACCGGTCCTCTTAACCTTCCGGCACCGGGCAGGCGTCAGTCCGTATACATCGTCTTACGACTTCGCACGGACCTGTGTTTTTAGTAAACAGTCGCTTCTCTCTGGTCTCTGCGACCCCACCCAGCTCCAACCGCAAGGGTTTTCACCGGGCGTGGTCCCCCTTCTCCCGAAGTTACGGGGGCATTTTGCCGAGTTCCTTAACCACAGTTCTCTCGATCGCCTTAGTATTCTCTACCTGACCACCTGTGTCGGTTTGGGGTACGGGCCGTGTACCAGCTCGCTAGAGGCTTTTCTCGGCAGCATAGGATCACTGAATTCCCCTCAACGGGTACGCATCACCTCTCAGGCTATATGAACGGCGGATTTGCCTACCGTTCGCCCTACAGGCTTACACCAGGTATTCCATCACCTGGCCCAGCTACCTTCCTGCGTCACCCCATCGCTTACCTACTACAGCCAGGGTCGTATGCAGCAATTGCTCCCCTCGCCCGAAGGCTCAGTAAAACAACATTTGGATACTTAGCACAACTGATTCAGCATTGGGCGCGGATACACGGGTACGGGAATATCAACCCGTTGTCCATCGACTACGCCTGTCGGCCTCGCCTTAGGTCCCGACTCACCCTGGGCGGATTAACCTGGCCCAGGAACCCTTGGTCATTCGGCGGACGAGTTTCTCACTCGTCTTTCGCTACTCATGCCTGCATTCTCACTCCCGTGGCCTCCACAGCTAGTTCACACTGCTGCTTCCACGGCCACAGGACGCTCCCCTACCCATCCACACACCTGGCCCCAACCACTACAGTTGAGACGGGCTATTGTGTGAATGCCGCGGCTTCGGCGGTGTACTTGAGCCCCGCTACATTGTCGGCGCAGGATCACTTGACCAGTGAGCTATTACGCACTCTTTCAAGGGTGGCTGCTTCTAAGCCAACCTCCTGGTTGTCTAAGCGACCCCACATCCTTTTCCACTTAGTACACGCTTAGGGGCCTTAGCCGGCGATCTGGGCTGTTTCCCTCTCGACTACGAAGCTTATCCCCCGCAGTCTCACTGCCACGCTCTCACACACCGGCATTCGGAGTTTGGCTGACTTCGGTAAGCTTGTAGGCCCCCTAGGCCATCCAGTAGCTCTACCTCCGGTGTGAAACACGTGACGCTGCACCTAAATGCATTTCGGGGAGAACCAGCTATCACGGAGTTTGATTGGCCTTTCACCCCTACCCACAGCTCATCCCCTCAGTTTTCAACCTAAGTGGGTTCGGGCCTCCACGACGTCTTACCGTCGCTTCACCCTGGCCATGGGTAGATCACTCCGCTTCGGGTCCATAATGTGCGACTAAAGTTTCGCCCTATTCAGACTCGCTTTCGCTACGGCTACCCCTCGACGGGTTAACCTCGCCACACACCGATGACTCGCAGGCTCATTCTTCAAAAGGCACGCCATCACCCCACACACTCAAGAGTGCGAAGGCTTTGACGGATTGTAAGCGCACGGTTTCAGGTACTATTTCACTCCCCTCCCGGGGTACTTTTCACCTTTCCCTCACGGTACTAGTCCGCTATCGGTCACCAGGGAGTATTCAGGCTTACCGGGTGGTCCCGGCAGATTCACAGCAGATTTCACGGGCCCGCTGCTACTCGGGAGACATCCACAACAGCCAAGAAGTTTTCGTTTACCGGACTATCACCGTCTATGGCAGGCCGTTCCAGACCACTTCAACTAACCACTTGGTTTCTTACTGTTGCTCAACTCGGCAGAGTTGAGAAGAATGTTCCCACTACCCCAGCTAGACAACAACTGCCGTCTATCACATCTAACTGGTTTAGCCTCATCCGCTTTCGCTCGCCACTACTCACGGAATCACTGTTGTTTTCTCTTCCTGTGGGTACTGAGATGTTTCACTTCCCCACGTTCCCTCCACACACCCTATATATTCAGATGCGGGTAACACGACATCACTCGTGCTGGGTTTCCCCATTCGGAAATCCTCGGATCTCAGCTCGGTTGACAGCTCCCCGAGGCTTATCGCAGCCTCCTACGTCCTTCATCGGCTCCTGGTGCCAAGGCATCCACCGTACGCTCTTAAACACTTACTAACAAAGATGCTCGCGTCCACTGTGCAGTTCTCAAACAACACACCCGTTGTGACCTCATACCCAGACCTACTCAGCAGAATTACCCGCCGGCGGTTTCGAGGAAGATCTCATCGGATCGTTTGTTTTGCCAGAAAAAACACTCGCGTGTTCTTTCAGGACCCAATAGTGTGTCGGTATACCCATCGCGGTCGAAGACATTGCTTCGACCGTATGCGATGAAAGTTGTCAGCGTTCCACCCATGAGCTCCAGCCGGACCACGAATGGGTCCGAAACTGTCTCTGCCAGCAGCGATCTCGACTCTTCGAGACACTCACTGGAGAATTGCTCCTTAGAAAGGAGGTGATCCAGCCGCACCTTCCGGTACGGCTACCTTGTTACGACTTCGTCCCAATCGCCGATCCCACCTTCGACGGCTCCCTCCCACAAGGGGTTAGGCCACCGGCTTCGGGTGTTACCGACTTTCATGACGTGACGGGCGGTGTGTACAAGGCCCGGGAACGTATTCACCGCAGCGTTGCTGATCTGCGATTACTAGCGACTCCAACTTCACGGGGTCGAGTTGCAGACCCCGATCCGAACTGAGACCGGCTTTAAGGGATTCGCTCCACCTCGCGGTATCGCAGCCCTCTGTACCGGCCATTGTAGCATGTGTGAAGCCCTGGACATAAGGGGCATGATGACTTGACGTCGTCCCCACCTTCCTCCGAGTTGACCCCGGCAGTCTCTCACGAGTCCCCGCCATTACGCGCTGGCAACATAAGATAAGGGTTGCGCTCGTTGCGGGACTTAACCCAACATCTCACGACACGAGCTGACGACAGCCATGCACCACCTGTACACCGACCACAAGGGGGCCTACATCTCTGCAGGTTTCCGGTGTATGTCAAACCCAGGTAAGGTTCTTCGCGTTGCATCGAATTAATCCACATGCTCCGCCGCTTGTGCGGGCCCCCGTCAATTTCTTTGAGTTTTAGCCTTGCGGCCGTACTCCCCAGGCGGGGTACTTAATGCGTTAGCTACGGCACGGAGTCCGTGGAAGGAGCCCCACACCTAGTACCCACCGTTTACGGCATGGACTACCAGGGTATCTAATCCTGTTTGCTACCCATGCTTTCGCTTCTCAGCGTCAGTTACTTCCCAGAGACCCGCCTTCGCCACCGGTGTTCCTCCTGATATCTGCGCATTTCACCGCTACACCAGGAATTCCAGTCTCCCCTGAAGTACTCTAGTCCGCCCGTATCGCCTGCAAGCTTAAGGTTGAGCCCCAAGTTTTCACAAACGACGCGACGAACCGCCTACAAGCTCTTTACGCCCAGTAATTCCGGACAACGCTCGGACCCTACGTATTACCGCGGCTGCTGGCACGTAGTTGGCCGGTCCTTATTCTACAGGTACAGTCACTTGCGCTTCGTCCCTGTCAAAAGCGGTTTACAACCCGAAGGCCGTCATCCCGCACGCGGCGTCGCTGCATCAGGCTTTCGCCCATTGTGCAATATTCCCCACTGCTGCCTCCCGTAGGAGTCTGGGCCGTGTCTCAGTCCCAGTGTGGCCGGTCACCCTCTCAGGTCGGCTACCCGTCGTCGCCTTGGTGAGCCGTTACCTCACCAACAAGCTGATAGGCCGCGGGCCCATCTCGCACCGATAAATCTTTCCACCACCGAACATGCATTCAGTGGTCATATCCGGTATTAGACCCGGTTTCCCAGGCTTATCCCGAAGTGCAAGGCAGATCACCCACGTGTTACTCACCCGTTCGCCGCTCGTGTACCCCGAAGGGCCTTACCGCTCGACTTGCATGTGTTAAGCACGCCGCTAGCGTTCGTCCTGAGCCAGAATCAAACTCTCCGTTGAAGACTCTCGAAACAACCCTCCCAAAGGAGAGCGAATCAAAATTATCTAACTAGAGTCCGAAAACCTAGCAAATGCGAACACCAGCAAAAAGATTCGCTGTTGTTCAATGTCCAACCTCCCACGACCGGGGGGTACATGAAAGATTGGAACCAATAATAACTATTGGCACTGACATTCATCGACACACTATTGAGTTCTCAAAGAACACACGCACACACTTCTACCCACAACATGTCGTCGGGGTTTCGGTGAGGCAAGGGTTCAAACTTAGCTCAAGGCATTCACCGGAAGCAAATCCGGTTGATGTAACCCTGAACACATGATCAGTCAGGCGCTCAACGTCCTACCTCGTGTCCCAGCCAGTGGCTGAGTCGGTGTCCGTGTCGCTCTGACTCGAATAAAG